>NZ_QOIL01000024.1:1865-149660 GCF_003323745.1 Sphaerisporangium album | reverse complement strand
GTCCAGCTCGGGTCCAACGCCGACGTCAACCAGGTCGTCGTCAAGCTCAACCCCGACAGCTCCTGGGGCCCGCGCACCCAGACCATCCAGGTCCTCGGACGTGAGCAGAGCGCCACGGCGTTCACCACGCTGAGCCAGCCGATCACCGCGCAGTTCGCGCCCGCCAGCGGCAACACGGTGACGATCCCGGTCAGCGGCCGGGTCGCCGACGTCCAGCTCAAGTACACGAGCAACTCCGGCGCCCCCGCCGGCCAGGCCGCCGAGTTCCAGGTCATCGGCACCCCCGCGCCGAACCCCGACCTCACCGTCACCGGTCTCACCTGGTCCCCGGCCTCGCCGAACGAGACCCAGGCGATCACGCTGTCGGCCACGGTCAAGAACCAGGGCACGCTGGCCTCCCCGGCGGACACCGTCAACTTCAACCTCGGCGGCGCGCTGGTCGGCACCGCCAACGTCCCCGCCCTGGCCATCGGCGCCACCGCCACGGTGACCGCGAACATCGGCACCCGCGGCGAGGGATCGTACGCGGTCAGCGCCCGGGTGGACGCGGACAACAGCGTCTTCGAGCAGGACGAGACCAACAACCTCTTCACCGCCCCGTCGCAGCTCGTGGTCGCGCAGGCTCCCGGCCCCGACCTGCAGGTGCTGAGCGTCACCTCCAACCCGCCTAACCCGGCCGTCGGAGCCGCCGTCACGTTCACCGTGGCCGTGAAGAACCGCGGCACCGCCGCGACCGGGGCCACCACCGTCACCCGTGTGGCGGTGGGCGGCACGACGCTCAACACCAACACCCCGTCGATCGCCGCGGGCGCCACGTCCAACGTGGCCATCAGCGGCAGTTGGACGGCCACCGCCGGCGGCGCGACCATCACCGCCACCGCCGACGCGACCAACGTCGTCGCCGAGACCAACGAGACCAACAACACGTTCACGCAGGCCATCGTGGTCGGGCGCGGCGCGGCGGTCCCGTGGGTCGAGTACGAGGCCGAGGCCGCCCGCTACCAGGGCACCCTGCTGGAGGCCGACCCGCTGCGCACCTTCGGGCACACCAACTTCGCGACCGAGTCCTCGGGCCGCAAGTCGGTGCGGCTGAACAGCACCGGGCAGTTCGTCGAGTTCACCTCGACCAACCAGTCCAACTCGATCGTCGTGCGCAACTCGATCCCCGACGCGCCGAACGGCGGCGGCATCGACGCCACCATCAGCCTGTACGTCAACGACACCTTCGTCCAGAAGCTGACGCTCTCGTCGCGCCACAGCTGGCTGTACGGGACCACGGACGACCCCGAAGGGCTGACCAACACGCCGCAGGCCAACGCCCGGCGGCTGTTCGACGAGGCGCACGCGCTGCTGTCGACGAGCTACCCCCCGGGCACCAGGTTCAAGTTGCAGCGCGACGCGGGCGACACGGCGTCCTTCTACATCATCGACCTGATCGACCTGGAGCAGGTGGCGCCCCCGGCGAGCCAGCCGGCCGGTTGCACCTCGATCACGCAGTACGGCGCGGTGCCCAACGACGGGATCGACGACACGGCCGCCATCCAGCGGGCCGTCACCGACGACCAGAACGGCGTCATCAGCTGCGTCTGGATCCCCGCGGGGCAGTGGCGGCAGGAGCAGAAGATCCTCACCGACGACCCGCTGAACCGGGGCCAGTACAACCAGGTGGGCATCAGCAACGTCACGATCCGCGGCGCGGGCATGTGGCACTCCCAGCTCTACACGCTGACCGAGCCGCAGGACGTGGTGGGCGGCATCAACCACCCGCACGAGGGCAACTTCGGCTTCGACATCGACGGCAACACCCAGATCTCCGACATCGCCATCTTCGGCTCGGGCCGGATCCGCGGCGGGGACGGCAACAAGGAGGGCGGCGTCGGCCTCAACGGCCGGTTCGGCCTGAACACCAAGATCAGCAATGTGTGGATCGAGCACGCCAACGTGGGCGTCTGGGTCGGCCGCGACTACGACAACATCCCCGCCCTGTGGGGTCCTGCCGACGGGCTGCAGTTCAGCGGCATGCGCATCCGCAACACCTACGCCGACGGCATCAACCTGACCAACGGCGCGCGCAACTCGCGGGTGTTCAACTCCTCGTTCCGCACCACCGGCGACGACGCCCTGGCGATCTGGGCCAACCAGGCCGTGAAGGACCAGGTCGTCGACAACACGCACGACAACCACTTCGTCAACAACACCATCCAGTTGCCCTGGCGCGCGAACGGCATCGCGATCTACGGCGGCTACGACAACTCGATCGAGAACAACCTGATCTACGACACCATGAACTACCCGGGCATCATGCTGGCGACCGACCACAGCCCCCTGCCCTTCTCGGGGACCACGTTGATCGCCAACAACGCCCTGTACCGCGCCGGCGGCGTCTTCTGGGGCGAGCAGCAGAAGTTCGGCGCCATCACGCTGTTCGCGGCGAGTAAAGACATCACCGGCGTCACGATCCGCGACACCGACATCTACGACTCGACCTACGACGGCATCCAGTTCAAGACCGGCGGCGGCAACATGCCGAACGTCGCGATCACGAACGTGAAGATCGACAAGTCCAACAACGGGGCCGGAATCCTGGCCATGGGCGGCGCTCGCGGCAACGCGACGCTGACGAACGTGACCATCACCAACTCGGCCACCGGCAACATCGTCAAGGAACCGGGCAGCCAGTTCGTCATCACCGGCGGCTGACCCGATGACCGCCTGACAGCCGGTTCCTCCGGCCTGGCCGACGCAGCGTCCTGCGACGGCCAGGCCCTCGCCGACGTGGCGCCTTCACCGGGCGCCACGTCGGTGAGAGCGAGGACACCCGCTCACCCCACCACCATCCAGGACAGAGGGCCCGTCGCCATCAGCGCGACCAGGACGGCGAACGCCACCAGCAGGCCCGCACTCCACGGGAAGGTACGCCGGAACAGGGTTCCCTCCCGGCCCGCCATCCCCGCCATCGCCGCGGCCACGGCCAGGTTCTGCGGGCTGACGAGCTTTCCCAGCACACCCGCCTCGCTGTTGGTCGCCGCGAGCAGGACCGGGCTGATCCCGATCTTCTCCGCCGCCGACACCTGTATCGCGCCGAAGAGCGCGTTCGCCGAGGTGTCCGAGCCGGTCGCCGCGCCTCCGAGCCAGCCGAGCAGCGGAGACAGCAGGACGAACGCGCCGCCGGCCCCGGCCAGCCAGGTGCCGATGGTCATGACCTGGCCCGAATAGTTCATCAGATAGGCCAGCGCCAGCAGCAGGGTGACCGTGACCCCGGCCCGCCGGATCCGCGCCGCCGCCAGGCCGTACTCGCGTAGCGCCACACGGACCGGCAGCCGCAGGATCGCCGTCGAGACGAGCCCGGCCACCAGGACGACGGTTCCGGTGGCGGTGAGCCAGTTGAACTGGAAGACGTCCAGGCTCAGCGGCCTGCCGTGGACGTCGGCGACCTCAACGCCCGGCCAGCGGAACGTCAGCGCGAGCCGGTTCGCCGCACGGGCCACGGGGTTGTCGATCGCGACCAGCGCGAGGAGCACGATCAGCATCAGGTACGGCGTGAACGCGCGCAGCGTGGTCGCCGGAGAGCCTCGCGCGGGCGCGGAGTCCTGGAGCGGAAGGGCCCCCGGGCCGGCCGTCCCGAAGGCCGGCGCGGGATCGGACGGCGGCGCGGGGTCCCTCATGGGCTCGGACTGCGGCGCGGGGTCCCTCGTGGGGTCTGAGGCCGTCGCGGGATCCGAGCGCGGCCACAGTCTCAGCACGGCGGCGGTCGCCCCGCCGGCCAGCAGCGCGCCGATCAGGTCCGCCAGCGGGTAGGCGATGAAGTTGGACGTCACCGCCTGACCGGCCGCGAAGCCGAGCCCGGCCACCAGGCCGATCGGCCACAGTTCCCGCACCCCGCGCCTGCCGTCCAGCACGAGCAGGATGACGAACGGCACGCAGATCGCCATGATCGCGGACTGGCGGCCGACCATCTGCCCCAGTTCCGCCGCCGGCAGATTCGTCGCCTTGCCGAGGGCCGCGATGGGATTGCCCATCGAGCCGAAGGCGGCCCCTCCGGCGTCGGCGAACATGGCCACGGTCGCGGCCCGGATCGGCGCCAGGCCCAGCGTCATGAGGATCGCGGTGATCACGATCACGGGCGCGCCGAACCCGGCCATGGCCTCCAGCAGCGCGCCGAAGCAGAAGGCCACGACGAGCGCCTGGACCCGGCGGTCGGGTGACAGTCCGGTGAACGTGCTCCGGACGACCGTCAGGAGGCCGGAAGCGTCGATCAGCCGGTTAACCCATACCGCGTTCAGCATGATCCAGGTGATCGGGAAAAGGCCGAACGCCGCCCCCTGCGCCGTACCGCTCACCAGCGGCGTCACGGGCACGCGGTACACGAACACGGCGATCAGCACGGCGGCGAGCAGGCCGAACGCCGCCGCGACGTCGGCACGCACCCCGAAGACGCCGAGCAGCACGATCAGGACGAGCAGGGGTAGCGACGCCACCGCGGCGGACAGGCCCAGGGACCCGCCGATCGGGGCGAGGATCTGCTGGTACATCGGCCGTCCCCCCTCCGTGGCTGATACCCCGATCGGGCCGATGTGCTGCTCAGCGACGACAACTCAGGGGACGACCACTCAGGGGACGACCACTCAGCCGACGGTGCCCAGGGACGACCACTCAGGGGACGACCACGACCTTCAACGGGTCGCCCTCGCGCTCGCGGAGCACCCGGAACGCCTCGGTGATCTTCTCCAGCGGGAAGCGATGGGTGACCAGTTCCCGGCCCCGGATCATGCCCGCGGCCGCCAGCGCGACGGCGCGCCGGACGTTGTCGCCTCCCTCGCCGCGCGAGGTGAACATGGTGACGCCCTTGCGGACCAGCCCGCTCAGGTCCAGCCGGACGGCCTCCGGGTAGAACGCGACGAACAGGATCTTTCCCCCGCGCTTGGTCACCTGACCACACTGCTCGGGCACATCGGAAGATCCGGACGCGTCGATCGCGAGATCCGCGCCCAGGCCGCCGGTGAGGTCGAGCACCGCTGCCACCGGCTCGGCCTCGGTCGCGTTCACGGTGTGGTCGGCCCCCAGATCACGGCCGAGCCTCAGCCGGGACTCCCTGGTGCCGACCAGAACGACGCGGGCCGCGCCCATGCGCTTGCAGACCTGCACGGTCATCAGCCCGACCGCACCGGGGCCGAAGATCACGACGTCCTGGCCGACGATGTAGCCGCCGGCGACGTCCAGGCCGTACAGCCCGGTTCCGGCCGTGGTGAGAAGCACGGCGTCTTCGGCCGTGACCCGGTCCGGCAGCCGGTACAGCGCGCTGACGTGGTGGACGGCGTACTCCGCGAAACCGCCGTTCGACGTCATGCCGCTCGCCCGGTGCCCCTTGGCGGGGTCGCCGTAGTTGAGGCAGGCGGTGTACTTGCCGGTCAGGCAGTTGCCGCACCGGCCGCATCCATGGTGCGCCTCGATGCACACCCGGTCACCGGGCGCCAGCTCGTCCACCGTGGAGCCGCAGGCCACCACGGTGCCCGTCCACTCGTGGCCCGGGATGTACTCGCCGTACGGCGGAGTCTGCGGAAAGTGCCCGTCGAAGATCTTCAGATCGGTGCCGCAGATGCCGCACAGAGCGACCCGGACGAGAACCTCCTCCGCCTGGGGCTCGGGGACCGGACGGTCGACGACCCGCAGGTCCCCCGCACCGAACAGAACGGCCGCACGCATGGTGTCCGGAGCAACGTCGTCCAATCGGCTCATCGCCCCACCTCCCGACCTCGGCGCTCCGGTCGAACCGTGACCATCTGTACACACTAAGCGACGAGCCGGGCCGCCTCCCGTCCCGGCCATCACCACGTACTGCTTCCTACGGTTTCGGGGAACGTTCCTGATGAGCGGCGGTGGCCGTCGCGGGCCGCCGCCGAGGAGCGACGAGGGTAAGGCCCTCGCCACATCGCCACAATCGCGACGAAGGAAGTACAGCCATGACCGACACGCCGGCGAACCGCAGCGTCCACGTGGCCCGCAGCGGCACGTTCGACCGCAACACCCCGCAGACGCAGGGCCTGACCCGGGAGGTGGCGTTCGACAGCCGCAACCCGGACGCCGAGCACCTTTCCGCGTTCCGGAGCACCGTCAAACCCGGCGCGGCCACCGGGGCCCACCACCACGGATCCCAGGAGACCGTCCTCTACGTGATCAGCGGGAGCGGGCGCTATCGGTGGGGCGACAAGCTGGAGAACGTGGTGGAGGCGGGCCCGGGGGACTTCGTGTTCATCCCGGCCCACGTGATCCACCAGGAGATCAACCCGTCCACCGAGACGGAGACGGTCTGGGCCGTGGTGAGGTCGGGAGTCGATCCGATCGTCGTCAACCTCCCCGAGCTTGACGCGCTCGCGGAGGCCCCGGCGACCGAGTACGCGCCGTCGGAGTAAGAAATATCCCTTGACTTCCTCGGAGCCTCTTCGGCCGCAACCTCCTGGAAGGGCTGATCGTCCTCAACGACCTGTTCCAGCAAGGCATCGGCGTCAAGGTCCTGGAAGGCATCGCGGCCGGCGAGCACACCGAACGGTCCCTGATCCTCGACATCGCGCTCGCCCTGGCCGAGGACCGGCGCCGCGACATCATCCGCAAGACCAAGAACGGTCTGGACGCCGCCCGCGCACGCGGCCGCGCCCAGCTCGCCGCCGCAGAGGGCAACCCCCGCTGACCAGCCCGACCACCCTGGAGAACGTCGTGCCGCCGCCCCAGATCCCGACCGGCGACCCGCGCGCACTGGCTGTGTCGCACACCGATCGCTAGCGGGGCGCCCCGTCGCGCTCGCTTCATTGGGCGAGGCGCTGGAGTTGCCCTTCGTGCACGTCGCTCACCCACTCCCAGCCAGGCTTGGCCGATGGGCCGACCCGTGGGTCGGCGGGGATATGGCCGTTCCGCAACGCGAGTACGTACGCCCGATCCTGGTCGATCCGTGCCTGTACCTGGTCGGATCCGCCGACGGAACCGTGGCCCGGGACGACGACATCGACGTCGCTCGCCACGCTCTCGAGCAGCCGCAGCGCGGTGAGGTAGTCCTCGATCGGGTCCGCGGTGTCGTCCAAGTCGAGCATCGGAATCAGGACATCAGAAAGCATGTCGCCGGCGACGAGAACCCCGCGTTCCTCGATCAACAGCGCCGCGTGGCCCGGGGCATGCGCTTGATGCTCGATGATCCGGACTTGAGGGCCATCCCAAGGAATCTGCGCAGTTTCCGCGGGCAGGCCGGTAATGAGGCCGAGTAGGTCCAGCGGTACCTGCCCGGCGATTTCCGTCTCGAGCAGGTGGGCGGCGATGCGGGCCTTCGCACCTGCGTCCGACAGCTGATCTCGGACAGTGGCCGCGCAGCGCGCCGTGCCGTAACGTGGCGCCTCGCCGAGCCGGGCGTGCCAGAGCAGGTGATCCCAATGCGGATGCGTAGAAAACCCTGCCACAACGGGCTGACCCAACTCGCGAAGGTCGTTCGCGAGGCAGTCGATCTCGGAGCCGGTCACCCCGGGGTCGATGAGCAACACACCGGCCCGGCCCCGCACCACAACGGCGTTGCTCTGCACGAACCCGCTCTCGTGGACCAGCACACCCTCCGCGACCTGCCTCAGCACGAGCTCGCCTCCTTTGCATTCTGGATGGCGTAGCGATGCATCGTGACGCCCTGCTCGAACGATCGCTGCTCGAGCAGGTCGAGCTCGATCGGCACGTCGTAGTCGTCGAACAGCGGCCTGCCGAAGCCGAGGATCGCGGGATGGGTGAAGAGCAGCAGCTCGTCGAGAAGCCCGGCCCGGAGCAGCTGTGTGGCGAGCGCCGCGCCGCCCACACTGATGCTGCCGTCGGTCCCGGCCCGCAGGGCGGCGAGTTGCTCGATCGCGTCGTCTCCGCCGATGATCCGGGTGTTGTGCTCGGCGCTGCGGCGGGTGCGGGAGACAAGCATCTTGGGCTTGGCTGTCCAGATCTCGCCGTATTCACGCATGTAGTCCGGCAGCGACGCGTCCTCGCACGCCCGTGGCCAGTACTCCTCCATGACCTCGTAGTAGACCCGGCCCTGGACCATGAGCGCGAGCGCCTGCGTCTGCGCGTTGGCTTCGCGGTGCAGTTCCTCGTCGATGCGCAGCCACTCGCCAGCACCGTTGTCCCCAGGAACTTGCTCGATCCGCAGGTCGAGGGACACGTTCATCGAATAGACGAAGCGGCCCATCATCTCCTCTTCCCAAGAGTGATTGCAGCCTGCAACTACTATCGTTGGGACGAAATATCTGTCAAGGAGGAATCGTGGAACCACGGTCCGGGTGTCCGATCAACGCCGCCGTCGAGATGCTCGGAGATCGCTGGTCGTTGCTCGTGCTTCGCGACGTCATCTTCGGCGACCGCCGCTACTTTCGGGCGCTGCTCACCGGGTCGATCGAGGGCATCGCTTCGAACATCCTCGCCGACCGCCTCGTGCGGCTCGTCGACGCTGGGATCCTCACCCGCGGCACCGCCGCGCGGGGGCAGCGCGCTCGCTACAGCCTCACTGAAGCTGGTATCCAGACTCTTCCGATCATCTATGCCCTCGGCAACTGGGGCCTCGACTGGCGCCCGGGCAGCGACGAGCTCCGGAGCCGGCAGCAGCTCATGCGCGATGAGGGTCCGGCGTTCATCGAGGAGCTCATGGACGAGCTTCGCGTCCGCCACCTCGGCGCCCCGCCGAAGCCGCACGACGGTCCAGGCCCGTTCGAGCGCCTCGACGCCGCCTACGCCGCGGCCGCCGAGCAAGAACACGTCGATTAACGGTGACGGAACGGCCCCCGCCCTGACCTTCTTGGGCTCCGGTAGCTTGCCGTCACCGCGCACAAGACGTCACCGCCATGGGACAGGCACGCTGCCTGCCCGACGTCGGATGACTTCGCAACGCCCCGGAGCCGTTTGAACTCGGACCTTGCCGGAACCCCTGGTTGCTGACGAGGTGGCGCCAAGACGCGGTGGCGTACGGCTGTCTTACGCTCAACTTGCTGCAGTTCGGCCGTCCGCCACGATGTCGTTCGACGTCCCCGACTCCGGCATCGGTCAGCTCCTCATGCAGCGCGGCGTTGTCCCGGTGCGCTTTAGCGGGGACGCCGTCGTGGCGTGGGCCGACGGACGCACAATCTACTACAAAGGAACTGCCTGATCCGCAGAGATAGCGCGCAGTGAGCGTGACCCAGTTACTTCACGGGGTGGCTGAGCTAGAAGCACTGCGCTCGTCAGAGGATTTGGCATGCCGCATAGCGTCCATCTCGGAGGCCCTAATCACTGGAACAAGTGCAGCATATATGGCATAATCTATGATGCCACCCAAAGTGTTCAGGATGAGATCGTCGACGTCGAAGATCTGCAGGCGCCCACCGTATGGCGATTTCGTGGATTCCTGGCGGCGGATCGGAGAAATCGCGCGCTCTCCCACGATGGCCGGCGCATACGCGGTGGACCGGCTAATCGAAAGTCACGAATTCAGGCATCGCCGGGTATGCCCCGCACGGGCGGTGTGCCCGGACCCGGGGAGATGGCCGTAGCCGATACGACACAATCCGTTCCCGAGGAAAGTCCATACTAAGTTGGCGCATTCGTGAGTCCGGCGCGGACAGCGTGAAGTCGCCGGAGTGGGGCCGGTATCCGCATAGCGGGGTATCGGGTCAACGGGGACGGCAGGATACTCCGAACCATTCACGGCAAGGAGATTCACGTGTCAAAAGTGCTATTGTCCCCCGTGCGGTTCGCCGCGGCCGGAGCGGCAGTGGTCGCCGCCCTGGTCCACGGAGTCGTCCTCGATGACCACTTACAGAAGGCGCCGTACCTCGGCGTGACCTTTGTTGTTCACATCGTCCTCTGTGCGGCCCTCGCCCTTCTGCTCGTACGCCGGGACAGCGCCTGGGTCTGGTCGGCGACCGGCGCGCTGGGCGTGGCCGCGCTCGGCGCCTACGGGTTGAGCCGTTCGGCAGGGCTCCCGAACGTCCGTGGTGACCTGGGAAACTGGACCGACCCTGCCGATCTGCTGGCGATCACCGCTGAACTGACCATGGCCGGCCTCGCCGCGTTCGCCTTCTGGTGGCACCGCCACGGGCGGGCGGGCGAACGGCCGACGCGGGCACTGGCGCCGTGGGCCGCCGGCGCGTTGGTGGTGGCGCTCGGCATCGCCACGGTCGGTGCCACCACGACCGGAACCGCGGCCGGCGGCGCGTCGGCGAGCAGCGGTATGTCGATGTCGGACGTCACCGACTGGAACAACATGGGCGCGGCCTTCCACACCAACGGCACCACGCGTACGTACTACATCAGTGCCGACGAGGTGACGTGGGACTACGCTCCGCTCGGCCGCAACGGCACCACGGGACAGCCGTTCGACGAGGAAGCCGACACATTCGTCAAGTCCGGCCCAGGCCGTATCGGCTCCAAGTACTACAAGTGCCTCTACCGGGGGTACACCAACGACTCGTTCAGCACGCTGACCACGCGCAGCACGGACGACCAGTACCTGGGACTGCTCGGGCCGGTGATCCGCGGGGTGGTCGGCGACACCATCCGGGTGGTCTACCGTAACGCCTGCTCGATCCCCACCAGCGTGCATCCGCACGGCGTCTTCTACACCAAGAACGCCGAGGGCGCGCCGTACGACGACGGAACCTCGGCCGCCGACAAGTACGACGACGCGGTACCGACCGGCGGGCGGCACACCTACGTCTGGCAGGTGCCCGAGCGGGCCGGGCCCGGTCCGCACGACGGCACGTCGGTGATGTGGATGTACCACTCGCACACCGACGAGATCGGCGACACCTACGCCGGCCTGATGGGCCCGATGGTGATCACCAGGGCCGGGTCCGCACGCGCGGACGGCAGCCCCAACGACGTCGACCGGGAGGTGTTCGGGCTGTTCTCGGTGATGGACGAGAACAACAGTCCCTACCTGGAGCGCAGCATGGAGACCTTCGCCGCCGAGCCGTACCCGGACCTGGAGGACGAGGACTTCCACGAGTCCAACCTGATGCACTCCATCAACGGGTACGTGTACGGCAACATGCCGATGGTGAAGCTCCGCAGGGGGCAGCACGTGCGCTGGTACCTGATGGGCATGGGCACCGAGGTGGATCTGCACACCCCCCACTGGCACGGCAACACCGTCACGGTCGGCGGGATGCGCATGGACGTGGTCAACCTGCTTCCGGCGTCCATGGTCATCGCGGACATGGTGCCGGACGCGGTCGGCACCTGGCTCTACCACTGCCATGTCAACGACCACATCTCGGCGGGCATGATGGCGCGCTACCAGGTCACCACCTGACCCGGCGCCCCGGCCGCCCCTGAGCCCGGCCGCCGTCCCCGGACCGGCCTCCGCACCCCCGCCGCGCCGGGTGGGGGTGCTAGGCGGGCCGGGACACGGCGGCCCATGCGGGAAGTGTGAACCACCCGGGCACGGCGCGGCGTAACGCTTCGGGACCCCGCACCTCGACCGCCTGGGCACGCAGCGCGTCCGACCAGCTCAGGTCGCCGCGCCAGACCTCGACCATGCTGCGCACACCGGCGATCACCGTGACGGCGACGGCGTGGCCAGGGTCGGTGTCGCAGACGTCCACCTCGTCACGTGTGATCACGATCCACCAGCGGCGACTGCTGGGCGGCACGTCCGGGAACTGGAACTCGATCACCGTCCGCCCGTCCGGGACGGCGGTCTGGTCGACGTTGCGGTGCATGTCCCACAGCAGCAGCTTCGGGTCCAGGTCCTCGTCGCCCAGCTCTCCGATCCAGCGGATGCCCCAGGCGGCGAGCGCCTCGACCACTGGTCGCAGTTCGTGGCCGGCCTGGGTCAGGACGTAGCGCACATCGTTGTCCTTGACGTGCCTCTCCACGATGCCGGCGGCGGTGAGCTGGTGCAGCCGCCGGGACAGCAGCGTGGGTGACATACGCGGCAGACCGCGACGCAGCTCGTTGAAACGCTCCGTGCCGCACACGAGTTCCCGGATGACGAGCAGCGTCCAGCGTTCGTCGAGCAGTTCGACGGCCTTGGCGACCGGGCAGAACTGGTGATACGAGGAGCCCATGCCCCGAAGTCTAGATTCAGCCGCCATGAACGCCAGTGGCGGCAGAGCGGGCCTCGGCCGGCTGCCGGTACAGATCGTGTACTAGATGACGAATCCGTGCTTCCTTACCGTCGATTCCAGTCCGACGCAGATCACGATGAGGGAGAAGAACGATGACCGTGGAGAGCGACCCGCTAGAGGCCGACCGCGCCCTGAAGGCCAGGCATCGCGACATGTGGGCGCTGGGCGACTATCCCGCCGTCGCCGCCGAGATCATCCCTGATCTGGGCGCGGTCCTGGTCGATGCCTGCGGGGTGGGACGCGGGCACCGGGTGCTGGACGTGGCCGCCGGGTCCGGGAACGCCGCCATTCCGGCGGCGCTGGCAGGGGCCAGTGTGGTGGCCAGTGACCTGACCCCGGAACTGCTGGAGGCCGGACGGGTCCTGGCCGCGCGGCGCGGCGCGGAGGTCGAGTGGCGGCAGGGCGACGCGGAGGCCCTGCCGTACGCCGACGGCGAGTTCGACACGGTCCTTTCCTGTGTCGGGGTCATGTTCGCTCCCCACCACCAGGCCGCCGCCGACGAGCTGATCCGGGTCTGCCGCCCGGGCGGCACGATCGGCCTCCTCAACTGGACGCCGGAGGGATTCATCGGTCAGATGTTCAAGGCGATGAAACCGTACGCGCCCCCGCCTCCGCCCGGCGCGCAACCCCCGCCGCTGTGGGGCAGCGAGGATCACGTCCGTGCGCTGCTCGGCGAGGCGGTCACCGATGTCACCGTGCGTCGGCAGACGGTCACGATCGACCGGTTCGGGTCCCCCGGCGCGTTCGTCGACTACTTCAAGGCCAACTACGGCCCGACCGTCGCCGTCTACCGAGGAATAGCAGGAGATCCCGACCGCGTCGCCGCCCTGGACCACGCCCTCACCGAACTGGCTCGCGGCCATCTACAGGGCGAGGAGAAGGCGGTGATGGAGTGGGAATACCTCCTCCTCACCGCGCACAAGCGCGACTGACGACAAGCCTGGAGCCGGGCCGGCGCCGCCCCCGTTTCGACATCGACGGCAACACCCAGATCTCCGACATCGCCATCTTCGGCTCGGGCCGGATCCGCGGCGGTGACGGCAACAAGGAGGGCGGCGTCGGCCTGAACGGCCGGTTCGGCCTGAACACCAAGATCAGCAATGTGTGGATCGAGCACGCCAACGTGGGCGTCTGGGTCGGCCGCGACTACGACAACATCCCCGCCCTGTGGGGTCCTGCCGACGGGCTGCAGTTCAGCGGCATGCGCATCCGCAACACCTACGCCGACGGCATCAACCTGACCAACGGCGCGCGCAACTCGCGGGTGTTCAACTCCTCGTTCCGCACCACCGGCGACGACGCCCTGGCGATCTGGGCCAACCAGGCCGTGAAGGACCAGGTCGTCGACAACACGCACGACAACCACTTCGTCAACAACACCATCCAGTTGCCCTGGCGAGCGAACGGCATCGCGATCTACGGCGGCTACGACAACTCGATCGAGAACAACCTGATCTACGACACCATGAACTACCCGGGCATCATGCTGGCGACCGACCACAGCCCCCTGCCCTTCTCGGGGACCACGTTGATCGCCAACAACGCCCTGTACCGCGCCGGCGGCGTCTTCTGGGGCGAGCAGCAGAAGTTCGGCGCCATCACGCTGTTCGCGGCGAGCAGGGACATCACCGGCGTCACGATCCGCGACACCGACATCTACGACTCGACCTACGACGGCATCCAGTTCAAGAGCGGGAACATCCCCGGGGTCGCGATCACCAAGGTGAAGATCGACAAGTCCAACAACGGTGCCGGCATCCTGGCCATGACCGGAGCGCGCGGCAGCGCGACGGTGCTGCCCGCGTGCGCCGAACCGGGGTAGCCTCCCTGGCCGGGGAGCCGGGCAAGGACGTTCGGCGCGCGTCCCGAGAGTGGCGCGCCCCCGCCGGACGTGACGTCGGTCACGGACGTGTGACCGACGTCACGGACGTGCGGGGCGCGCCGAGGTCCGGCGGCGCGGTCAGGAGTTGGTGATCGTGATGTCGTCGAGGTAGGCGTTGAAACTACCGCCCGCGCCGCTGCGGTCGTAGCCGACGAGGATCTTGTCGATCGTCTTGCCGTTCAGCGCGGGCCCGAAGTCGCTCTGGATCCTGGTCCACGTGCCGACCTGGCCCTTGGGCGCGCCGGGGTGCATGTCGACGCCGGTCGTCGTGGTCGCGGCGCTGTCCCGGAGCGTGCTGCCGTCGGTCATCACGAAGTCGACCGCCACGCTGCGGCCCCCCTCGTCCTTCGGCAGGAAGGAGTAGGACAACTTCGTCGCCGCCGTCACCGGGATGTTGACGTCGAACGCCTGGTAGTACGCGTGGGAGTGGGCGGTCGCGGTCGCGCTGCCCTGGAACCGCAGGGCGGACACGCCGAGCTGGTTGTCCTCGTTGATCGCGACGGTGAAGGTCGGAGTCCCGCTGCCGCCGGGGCCGGCGACGTTCTGCGTGCCGCCGGGTCCGGCGGTGTTGGTCCAGGTCGGCTGGGCGTCGGTCTCCCGCTCGACGCTGGTGCGCAGGAAGACCGGGCCGGGCGCCAGCGGGATGGGCACCTGGGTGACCAGCGGGTCAAGACCCGTGATCATGCGGGTGATCCGGCCGGCGAGCCGGAGGTAGAAGTCGGACGAGACGTACCTGCCGTCGGCGCTGGTGGTCAGGAAGTACTGGTTGGTCGGGATCATCGAGGAGTCCTCGGCGGCCGGCAGGATCGCCGTGCCCTCGTCGTACTCGTCGAACATGGCGATGAACGCCTGCGGGACACCGGCCCTGCGCACGCTGGCGGCCTGCTCCCAGAAGTAGTCGCCCCCGCGGCGCGGGATCTGGTTGCGGGTGCCGCCGTTCCAGTTGGACCAGGCGAAGCCCGGGTAGATCACCGGCTGGTACCCCTGGCCGGTCGCGTTCAGCGCGTCCCGGTCGGCGGTGAGCTGGCCGGAGATGTCACCGACGTTGCCCACCATCCACGGCGAGATCATGTCGAACGTGCGGTAGACCTGGCCGAAGCCGGGCTTGGCGTTGGCGTCCGTGCGCCAGCCGCGCGGCACCCCGCCGATGACGTACAGCCCCTGGTTCTTGAACCACTGGACCACCCGCTGGGCCTGCGCGGCCGTGCCGGGCCGGTCGGAGAAGCCGAAGCCCCAGATCTCGACGACGGGCTTGCCGCCCTCCCGCGCGTACGCCGGGGAGTCGGTGAGGTGGAGCTGCCCGGTGATGACGTTGGTCCAGTCGGTCGTGAGGACCTGCTCCACGTTGGCGTCGGTGAGGCCACTGATGTCGTACTCGACGTAGAAGCCGCGGCCGTACTTCACGGCGGCGTCCCTCACCTTGGTCGTGACCGAGTTGCGGACCTGGGCGCCGGCCGAGGTCGGGGAGGCGATGTCGGTGCCGAACCGCTGGAGCGCGGCCCCGTCGATGCCGTACTCGCTCATCCACCGGAAGTGCTGGTCGACGACGGCCGTCGGGTAGGAGGAGAACAGCGTCGCGGGCTGGCCGTTGCCGAGCGCGGCGTACCCGGTCTGGAACCTCTCGGAGGCCGCGTACTTGCTCATGTCGGGGTACAGCTCGAAGGTCTGGCGGCCGGGCGCGGGCTGCGAGCCGGCCCAGTGCCGCCAGGAGTTGAGCGGCGAGCCGTCACCGGGGGCGTTGAACCACCCCTGGTAGCCGGCGTAGACCTTGTTCTTCACGGTCGGGGCGGCGAGTGCCTGCGCACCGAACGCCGGGGACATGGCCGACCATCCCAGGGCGGTCGACAGGAGGGAGAGGGCGAGGATCACTCTCAGCAGGGGTTTGCGGCGGTTATCCACGATTCGCCTTCAGGTGGGGGGTGGGTGATGGTGCCACGCGGGCGGAGCCTGGCCTCCACATTGCGGGCACATTTCGGATATTAACGGAATGTCGTAGTCAATGCCGCAGTAAACCCCATGCCGGGTTTCGTCGGAGATACACCGGAACCCTCCGTGATCCCGGCCACGAGCGGGGTTTCTCCTGCTTCCCGGCCGTTTCGGGGGGCTACTTGGCGGCCTTGACGAACTCGGTGGTGTAGGTCTTGGACAGGTCGATGCTGTCCTTCTTGCCCTGGACGTTCGGCGAGAACGAGCTGAGCACCTCCAGGACGTTCTTGGCGCCCTCCTCGTCCATCAGGCCGTCGGGGCGGAAGATGCTCTTGGTGTCGTTGATCGACTTGGCGTACAGCGCGGGGTCGCCGCCGGCGTACTCGGCGGGCATCTTGGCGGCGATCTCCTCGGCGGAGTGCTCGTTGATGAACTTAAGCGTCTTCACCAGGGCGTTGGCGAGCTTCTGCACGGTCGGCTTGTTGGCCTGCACCCAGGCGCAGTCCATGTAGAGCGAGCTGGCCGGGTAGAGGCCACCGAGCGCCGCCCGGGTGCCCTCCTCGGTGCGCATGTCGATGATGACCTTGCCCTTGCCCGACGAGGTGAGCTTCGCGGCGGTGGGGTCGGTGGTCATGCCCGCGTCGATGCCGCCGTTGTCCATGGCGGCGATGAACGTGGGACCGGCGCCCGCCTTGACGCGGGTGATGTCCTCGGTCTTCAGGCCCGCCCTGACGGCGAGCGCCTGGGTGAGGAAGTCGGTCGAGGAGCCGGGGCTGGTGATGCCGAGCCGCTTGCCCGTGAAGTCGGCGGGCGACTTGATCTTGTCGGCCTGCGCGGTCGAGACGACCTCGACCTCTCCCGGCACGTCGGCGAACTGCACGACGCTCTGGATGCACTTGCCCTTGGTCTGCAGGTCGATCGTGTGGTCGTAGAAGCCGACGACGCCCTGGACATCGCCGCTGATGAGGACGTTCTCGGCCTGCGCGCCCGAGGGCTCGGTGAGCAGCTGGACGTCCAGGCCCTCCTGCTTGAAGTGGCCGAGCTGCTCGGTCAGCTTGGGCGGCAGGTAGATGACCTTGTCGATGCCGCCGATCATGATCTTTACCTGGGGGGCCTTGCCGCCTTCGGCGGCGGTGGCGGTGCGGGAGTCACGGCAGCCGGTTGCGGCGGCGACCATCGCCAGGCCGGCGACGGCGGTGACCACGAGGCGGGAGGTGGGGTTCATGGCGGGTCTTGCTCCGATCAGATTCTTGCTTCGGTGGCGGCGGACGGCGGGCGCCAGGCGAGGAGCCGGCGTTCGAGGAGGGTGAGCAGCCATTCGGCGAGCAGCGCCATGACCGTGATGATGATCATTCCGGCGTAGATCCCGGCCGAGTCGAAAGTCCCCTGAGCGTGGTTGATGAGCAGGCCGAGGCCCTTGTCCGCGCCGGTGTACTCGCCGACGATCGCGCCGATCAGCGCGAAGCCGAAGGCGACGTGGAGGCTGGCGAGGATCCACGACGTGGCGCTGGGCAGCACGATCGTCGTCAGGATCTGGCGCGGCCCGGCGCCCAGGATGCGCGCGTTGTCGATCAGCGTCTTGTCGACCTCGCGCGCGCCCTGGAAGGCGTTGAAGAAGACCGCGAAGAAGACGAGGACGACGGCGGTGGCGACCTTGGAGGACATGCCGAGCCCGAACCAGATCACGAACAGCGACGCCAGGACGATGCGCGGGATCGCGTTCGCCGCCTTGATGAACGGCGCGCACACCTCGGCCAGGAACCGTCCCCGGCCGAGCAGGACGCCGAGGACGACGCCGGCCAGCGAGCCGATCACGAACCCGGCGACCGCCTCCTCCAGGGTGACGGCGATCTGCTCCCAGATCGTGCCGAACGCCGTGCCGGTGGTGAACCAGTCGACGATGCGTCCCCAGATGGCGCTCGGCTTGGAGTAGTAGAACGGGTCGAGGAACGTGCTCGCCGACAGCTCCCAGCTTCCGAGCCAGAGCACGACCAGCAGCACGCGCGTCGCGGTGATCTTCGGGGCGCGCAGGGCGCGGCGGCGGGGGCGCGCGGAGTCGTCCGCGACGGGACGCGCCTCGGTGGCGGGGGTCTCGACCTGGGCGGGCACGGCGTGCTCCTCCTTCGCGCCGCGTACGGCGTCCTTCGTCATGGGTGCGGGCTCAGGCGACACGGCCGGCTCCCCGGGCGCGGGTGATCTCGACCTCTTCGCGCAGCGAGTCCCAGACCTCGCGGTAGACCTCCAGGAAGGACTCCTCCAGCCGGATCTCCTCCACGCGGCGCGGCCGTTCGAGCCGTACCGGGATGACGTTCTTGGTGGTGGCGGGGGCGGCGGTCATGACGACCACCGTGTCGGCCAGCGCGATGGCCTCGGTCAGGTCGTGGGTCACGAAGACCACGGCGGCGCTGGTGCCCGACCACAGGTCGAGCAGCAGGTCCTGCATGTGCTCGCGGGTCTGGACGTCCAGCGCGCTGAACGGCTCGTCCATGAGCAGGATCGACGGCTCGTTGATCAGGGTCTGGGCCAGCGCGACCCGCTTGCGCATGCCGCCGGAGAGCTGGTGGGGGTAGTACCGCTCGAACCCGGCGAGCCCGACCTTGGCCACCCAGTCACGGGCGCGGTCGCGGGCCTCGGTCCTGGAGGCGCCACGGTAGCGGGGGCCGGCGGCGACGTTGTCGAGCACGGTACGCCAGGGCAGCACGGCGTCCTGCTGGAACATGTAGCCGAGGCCGTCGGGGATGCCGGTCACGGGCCTGCCCTGGACGAGCACCTGGCCGTCGCTGGCGGGCGCGAGGCCGGAGATCATCGACAGGCTCGTGGACTTCCCGCAGCCCGTGGGCCCGACCACGCTGACGAACTCGCCCTGGCGGACGCTCAGGGTCATGTTCCTGGCGGCGGTGTAGTCGCGGCCGTCGCGGGTCGGGAAGCGCTTGGTGACGCCGCGCAGCTCGATGGCGTCGCCCCCCGTCCGGGGTACGGCGGCGGGGGCGCTGGGGGTGGTCAATTTCGGCTCCTTCCGGACGAGGTCCGGCTCCTGACACGCGGAGGAAACATCGGCCTGGTAGTCATGAGGGGCACGGGGGATTCGTTTCCCGGGACCGTAGGCCGGTGTGACAGGCCTCACCAGCCTTGTGCCGGTTGTGTGAGCAATGCGCGTATTTCGCGTTTTGCTCTTTTTGCGCGCGGGCTCGCACGGGGCACGCGGAGGTATCGTGCTCCCATGTCCTGGCCTGGGCGGCGGCCCCCGCTGCGCTTCGCGACACAGGCCCTGCTCGTCCAGGTCGCCGTGCTCCTGCTCATCCTCGGATGCGGCTTCGCGCTGGTCGCCTACCTGCTCCACGCGGAGCTGGAGACGCAGTACGAGGAACGCGCCCTCGCCGTCGCGCGCTCCGTCGCCGCCGACGCCGACATCGTGCGCGCCGTCGCCGCCCACGACCGGTCCGGCTCCGTGCAGCGGCACGCCGAGGCGGCCCGGCGGCGCGCGGGCGTCCTGTTCGTCGTCGTCGCCGACGACCACGGCATCCGCTACTCGCACCCCGACGCCGACCGGCTCGGGCAGCGGGTCAGCACCGACCCCGAGGCCCTCGGCGGCCACGAGATCGTCACCTTCGAGACCGGGACGCTCGGCCCGTCCGCCCGGGGCAAGGTCCCCCTGCTCACCGCCACCGGCCGCGTGGTCGGCCAGGTCAGCGTGGGAATCGCCGCCGGCGAGGTGTCCCACCGCATCGGCGACCTGATGCGCCCCGCCGCCGGGTTCACCGGGCTCGCGGTGGCCCTCGGCGTCGTCGCCGCCGCCGGGCTCGCCCGCAGGCTCAAGCGCCAGACCCTCGGACTGGAACCGACCGACCTCGCCGACCTGCTCCGCGAGCGCGAGGCCGTCCTGCACGGCATCGACGAGGGCGTCCTCGCCGTAGACCCCGCCGGGCGGGTCACCATCTGCAACGACGCGGCCGCGCGCCTGATCGGCGGCCGGCCCGTCCTCGGGACCCCGGCCGCCGACGCCGGCCTGCCCACCGGTCTGCGCACGCTGCTGTCCGAGCGGGCCAAGGCGCGCGGCGTCCTCGTCGCCACCGAGGACCGCATGCTCGTCGTCACCGCCGCCCCCGTACGCCGGGGCGACCGGGACCTCGGCCACGTGCTCACCCTGCGCGACCGCACGGACCTGGACGCGATGGCCCGCGAGCTGGACGTCGTCCGCGCGCTCTCGGACGCGCTGCGGGCGCAGGCGCACGAGTACACCAACCGCCTGCACACGCTGTCGGGCCTGCTCAGCCTCGGGCACCGGGACGAGGCGATCGCCTACCTGCGGGAACTCGCCGACGACCCGCTCGCCACCGAGTACGGCGACGGCGGGCGGCTGCGCGACCCGTACATCCGGGGGCTGCTCGCCGCCAAGACCGCCGTCGCCTCCGAACGCGGGGTCGATCTGCGGCTGAGCGCCGACTCGTTCGTCCCCGCGCAGCTCAACGCGCCGCTGGACGTCGTCACCATCCTCGGCAACCTGGTCGACAACGCCACGGCCGCCGCGCAGGCCGGATCACGGCGGCCCGCGTGGGTCGAGGTGTCGCTGGTCGCCGAGGCGGGCGTCCTGCACATGGTCGTCGTGGACAGCGGCGACGGCGTCCCCGCCGAGGCCGTCGACCGGCTCTTCGACCAGGACTTCACCACCGCCGCCGACGACGCCCGGCCGCACGGCGTCGGCCTGGCCCTCGCCCGGCGGCTCACCCTGCGCCACTGCGGGGAACTGACCCTCACCCGCGCGTCCGGGGCCGACTGCGGCGCCGTCTTCGTCACCCGCCTCCCCGACGCCATCTCCCGGGGGGACGAGGCATGACCGGTCGGAAGGGGACACCATGACGTACGGGCCCGTGCGGGAAGGCGCGCCGATCCGGGTGCTCGTCGTGGACGACGACTTCCGCGTCGCCGACGTGCACGCCCGGTACGTGCGGCGGGTGCCCGGCTTCGAGGTCGCCGGCATCGCGCACACGGCCGCCGAGGCCGTCGAGATGGCCGGCCGCCTGCGCCCCCACCTCGCGCTGCTCGACCAGTACCTGCCCGACGCGCCCGGCACGTCCATCGCGCCCCGACTCGGATGCGACGTGATCATGCTCACCGCCGCCGCCGAACGCGCCGTCGTCCGCGAGGCCATGCGGCGCGGCGTCGTCAACTACCTGGTCAAACCGTTCAATGAGAACGACCTCGCCGAGCGGCTGCGCGCCTACGCCCGCTTCCACGGGCAGCTCGGCGGCGACCGGGCACTCGACCAGGCCGAGATCGACCGCGCGGTCCGCGTCCTGCACGAGGGCGACCGGGTGGACGCCGCCATGCGCAAGGGGCGGTCCAGCCAGACGGCGCGGCTGGTCATCGACGCCGTGCGCGCCGCCGGCGAACCCGTCACCGCCGCCGACGTCGCCGCCCGCCTCGGCATCTCACGGGCGACCGCGCAGCGCTACCTGTCGGACCTCGCCGCCGACGGGCGCGTCGCCGTCGGCCTGCGCTACGGCACCACGGGGCGGCCCGAGCACCTCTACCGCCGGCCCGCGCCGGAGTAGCCCGCGTCAGCGGGCGCGGCGCTCGGCGGACTCGACGACGTTGGTCAGCAGCATCGCGCGGGTCATCGGGCCCACGCCGCCCGGGTTCGGGGCGAAGAACCCCGCGACCTCCTTGACCTCGAGGGCCACGTCGCCGGCCAGCTTGCCGTCCAGGCGGGACACCCCGACGTCCAGGACCGCCGCGCCCGGCTTCACCATGTCCGCCGTGATCAGGCCGGGCACCCCGGCGGCGGCCACGACGATGTCGGCCCCGCGCACGTGGGCGGCGAGGTCGTGGGTGCCGGTGTGGCACAGGGTGACGGTGGCGTTCTCGGTGCGGCGCGTGAGCAGCAGGCCGAGGGGACGGCCCACCGTGATACCCCGGCCGATCACCGTGACCTCGGCGCCCTTGATCGGCACGCCGTACTCCTGCAGGAGCGTCACGATGCCGCGCGGCGTGCACGGCAGCGGCGCGTCCACCATGTGGACGAGGCGGCCGAGGTTCACCGGGTGCAGGCCGTCGGCGTCCTTCGAGGCGTCCATGCGCTCGATCAGCGCCTGGGTGTCCAGGTGGCGTGGCAGCGGAAGCTGCACGATGTACCCCGTGCACGCGGGGTCGGCGTTCAGCTCGTCGATCGCGGCCTCGACCTCGGCCTGCGAGGCCGTGTCGGGGAGATCCTTGCGGATCGAGGCGATGCCGACCTCCGCGCAGTCGCGGTGCTTGCCGGCGACGTAGATCTGGCTGCCCGGGTCCTCACCCACCAGGATGGTGCCGAGGCCGGGCGTGACGCCTTCGGCCGCGAGCCGGGCGACCCGCTGCGCCAGGTCCGCCTTGATCTTCGCCGCGGTGGCCTTACCGTCGAGAATCTGCGCGCTCACAACTCGCCATCCTTCCATGTCACCCCCGCAGGTGTGGTCCCGGCTCCCGCGGCACTCCTCCGGCGCGCCGGGCGCGGCCGGTACGGCCGCCGCGCCCGGCGGGGAGAGGAGGATCAGGTCAAATGCCCGGGAACGACCGCCGCAACTCGTCGAGGTCGACGCCCTGGACGGTGACCTCGGGGGTGTGCGCCGGGTCGAGGCGGCCGAAGACGAGGCGGACGAACGCCTCGGCCGGGAGCTCGACGGCCGCCG
Organism: Sphaerisporangium album; assembly: GCF_003323745.1. Lineage (GTDB taxonomy): Bacteria > Actinomycetota > Actinomycetes > Streptosporangiales > Streptosporangiaceae > Sphaerisporangium > Sphaerisporangium album. The sequence continues at coordinate 127,077 of NZ_QOIL01000024.1, read as the reverse complement.
GGGTCTCCCCCGCGTCCGCCGCCTCCTCCAGCGTGACCGTGTCACCGAACCGCAGGACGAACCGGCGGTCCGGGCCCGTGGTGGTGACGGCGACGCTCGCCGGCGTGGCCGCCGGCTTGCCCGACCTGCTCACGATCGGGCCGAGCAGGTCCACCAGGTACTCCACCGGCTCCGGCGCGACCGTCGCCCGCGGATCGAGGGCGACGGCGATGTCCCAGCTGTGCAGAGCGTGCTCGCTCAGCCGCATTCCGGTGAGGATGGGGAAGTCGAACTCCATGCCGAACGCGGAGAGGCGCAGGCGCGCGCGTTCCGCGGAGCCGAGTGCCTCGAACCTCGTCAGCAGCGCGGCGTCGGCCGCCAGTCCGTCATCGGCCTGCTCCCGTGCGGCCTTGGCGTTCCAGCGGTCCCAGATGGCGCCGACCACCTCGGGGGCCGGCGGCTCCGCGAGGCCGAGCCCCGCGTCCACCAGCAACTCGGTGATCTCGGCCTGCGAGCCCAGGTGCGACAGCACCTCGGCGATCGACCACGCGGAAGCGTAGGAGGGCCGTGCCAGCGTCGCGTCGTCCAGGGGAGCCACCAGCTTCTTGAGCCGCTCGTGGGAACCGCGCAGGACACCGATCATGTCGTCCATGTCTCAGCCTTTCTCGTCGTAGCGCCGTCGGGAGTCGGAGATGTACGCGTAGTGCTGCTCGGCCCAGCCGATCAGCTCGCTCACCTGTCCGGAGAGCGTGCGGCCGACCTGGGTCAGCGAGTAGTCGACCTTCGGTGGCGTGGTGGGAGTGACCTTGCGCAGGACCAGCCCGTCGCGCTCGAGGCCGCGCAGGGTGAGCGTGAGCATTCGCGGCGAGATGCCGTCGATGACCCGCCGCAGGTCCGAATACCGGCGGGGGCCGTCCAGGAGCAGGGACATGATCAGCACGCTCCACTTGTCTCCGACCCGGTCGAGAACACCCCGGAGCAGGCAGTTGTCCGTGTTCGCGGATACGGAGTAAGGAACATCAATGTGCCTAACGCTCATTCTTGTGCCGTCTTCCGCCATGCCCGATCATCACCAACAATCTCCATTGGGAACAAGACTTAACGGAACACAGAAAGTCCGTCAGAACGCATGCTAATTGACCTGAGCGCACCCCCGGCCCGGACCGGCCCACGACCGGCGACCACCGGCGTGGCGATTCCCCATGATCAGCTCGAGCAATTCTCACCTCCGGACGTCCGCGAGGAGCTAATCGCGCAGGTTGAGGCGATGGACGGTGTCTTCACGGGCCCCAGTCAGGTATCCGACCCCCGCTCTCTCGCCTTTCGTGTCCGCGAGCCGCGGGGGCCGTGGGAGGCGTTTCTGACGCCCACCAGGGATGAATTCGGACACGTCCATACCTCCGGCTTCCTCCACCTCATGCTGCCCCTGCAGGTGATCACCGTCCTCGCCGAGGCCGGCTGGGTGGAGATGCATCCCATCACCCGCAGGCCGGACTTCCCCGACACGGCGGTGATGTTCTACGCCCCGCGCGACCACGACGAGCTGGCCGTCGCGCTGGCCGCCATCAGAGCCTCCCTGGCCCACGCCGCCGGGACCGGCTTCATCCGAACCTGACCAAGGAGATCACACAATGCGAGCCGTAGCTTTCGGCGCCATCGGAGCCGACCCGTCGCTGGTCGAGGTGCCCACGCCGGTGCCCGGTCCGGGCGAGGTGCTCGTCCGCGTCGAGGCCGCCTCCGTCAACGGCTTCGACCTGGCCACCATCGGCGGCATGTTCCAGGGGATCTTCGAGTACAAGTTCCCCGTCGTGCTCGGCAAGGACTTCGCCGGGACCGTCGAGGTGACCGGTGAAGGCGTCACCCGGGTGGCCCCCGGCGCCGCGATCTTCGGTGTGGTGGCCAAGCCGGTGCTGGCCGACGGCGGGTTCGCCGAGTACCTCGTGATCCCCGAGCAAGGGCCGTGGACCACCGTCCCGGACGGCCTGGAGCTCCAGAAGGCCGCGGCGCTCGGCCTCGCGGGCGCGGCCGCGCAGACCGCGATCGACGCCCTGGGCCTTTCCTCGGGGGAGACCCTGCTGGTGTCCGGCGCGACCGGCGGCGTCGGCGCCTACGCCGTCCAGCTCGCGAACGACCTCGGCGCCGTCGTCATCGCGACCGCCCGGCCGGGCGAGGAGGAGACGTTCGTCCGGGGACTGGGCGCCAGGCACGTGGTCGACCACACGGCCGATCTGGACGCGCAGGTCCGCCAGATCGCGCCGGACGGCGTGGCCGCTGTGCTCCACCTCGCGGGGGACGGCCCGCAGCTGGCCGCGCTCCGCTCGGCGAAGGGCCGGCTGGTCTCCACGCTGAACTTCGCGCCGGACGAGTCCGCCACCGCGATCCTGGCCCAGCCGGACCCTGGCACGCTCGACCGGCTCGCCCTCGCCGCGGCCGGGGGGCGGCTGCGCGTTCCCGTCCAGCGCACCTACACGCTCGACGAGGCGCCGCGGGCGATCGGCGACTTCGCCGCCGGCACGCTCGGCAAGCTGGTGGTCGTCACCGGCTGAGCTCCGCCTGTCCCGGGGGCGGTGCGCCGCCCCCGGGACGTTCACCACACGGGGGGAACGTGGACAACTCAATGGATCGACCATTCGAGCAGGTCATGGGGATGATCTGCGGATTCTGGGTTTCTCGGGGGATCTATGCCGCGACCAGGCTCGGGATTCCCGACCTGCTGGCCGGCGGGCCGAAGAGCAGCGCGGACCTGGCGGCGCTGACCGGGTCGCATCCCCGGTCGCTGTACCGGCTGCTGCGCGCGCTGGCCGGCGTGGGGCTTTTCACCCAGCAGGACGAGGTGTTCGGGCTGACCGAGCTCGGCGCCACCCTGCGCAGCGACGTGCCCGCCTCGCTGTCGTCGTTCGTGCTGATGGAGCTGGGCCCGAGCCACCATCGCGCGTGGGGAGAGCTGGTCCACGCCATCCGGACCGGCGAGCCCGCCTTCGACGAGGCGATGGGCATGTCCGCCTGGCAGATGTTCGCGCGTGACCCGGAGATGGCCGGGCATCTCGGACGCGCGATGCACGGCCTCACCGAGAACGTCGTCGCCGCCGTGCTGGAGACCTACGACTTCTCCGGGTTCTCCCGGGTCGTGGACATCGGCGGCGGCGAGGGCGGGTTCCTCACCGCCGTCCTCAAGGCCCAGCCCGCCGCCACCGGCGTGCTCTTCGACCTGCCCTACGTCATGGACAACGCCCGCGACAGGCTTCGCGGAACGGCCGAATTCGAGCGGTGCGAGCTGGTCGGCGGCGACTTCTTCGAGAAGGTGCCCGACGGCGGCGACCTCTACCTCCTCAAGTGGGTCCTGCACGACTGGGGAGACGACGAGTGCCGGGCCATCCTCGGCAACTGCCGTCAGGCCATCGCGGAGGGCGGGACGCTGCTGGTGGTCGACACGGTGATCCCGGCCGGCTCCGAACCGGCCCCGGGGAAGTTCATCGACCTCAACATGATGGTGCTCGGCAGCGGCCGGGAGCGCACGGCCGAGGAATTCGCCGCCCTCTTCGCCGCGTCCGGTTTCGAGCTGACCCGGGTGCTGCCCATGCGCTCGCCCAGCGGCCTCGTCGAGGCACGCCCCGTTTAATTCACCATTTGAGCGCCACGGAAACCCGGAATTCACATTCGCTCCGTATGATAGAGGCAGGGTAATTCATCCCGGGGTGTCCTCGCACATTGATCCACCCTTCTTCGAGCGTTCCGCTTGCTTTCGGTGACCGCACCTTCTCCAAGCGTTTCCGCTTGCTTTTCATTCACTTAGACGGGGGTCTTTGTCGTGCATTCAGAAAAGTCATTCCATTCCGCTGACGTCGCGAATCTCACGGAACTGCTGCTGCAAGCGGTTCACCGGCGGCCCGCCTCAGGTGTCCGCTATCCCACCGGCTCCACGCCCGGCGACACCGAGTTCCAGACCTATCCGGAGCTCCTGGCGGAGGCGAAGTGCGTGCTCAACGGGCTGCGGGGGCGCGGCCTGAGGCCCGTCACCCGCGTCCTGCTCACGCTCGACCGCCCGGCCGACTTCATCAAGGCGTTCTGGGGCTGCGTCCTCGGCGGCTTCGTCCCCTGTCCCGTGGCGCCGATGCGCGCGGACCCGCAGCGCTGGGCCGCACACCTGGAGTACCTGACGGGCCTGCTCGACGCGCCCCTCCTGGTGACCACCAAGGACATGGCCGACGAGGTCCCCGAGGTCACGGGCCTTCCGGTCGCCCAGCTGGAGGATCTGGCCGGCGCCGTGCCGGCCGACGACCTGCACCGGGCGGAATCGGACGCCCTCGCGCTGCTCATGCTCACCTCGGGTTCCACCGGCAACGCCAAGGCGGTCATGCTGACCCACGCCAACCTGCTGGCGTCGATGGCGGCCAAGGCCGAGCGGCTTGAGGTCACCGAGGACGACCGTCCCCTGAACTGGATCAACTTCGACCACATCGCGGCCTTCGAGGCGCACCTGCTGCCGATGCGGGCGGGCGCCACCCAGTCGCACGTTCCCCCTCAGGCCGTGCTCGGCGACCCGCTGAACTTCCTGCGGCTGATCGACGCCCACCGGATCAGCCTCACCTTCACCCCGAACTTCCTGCTCGGCCAGATCCTCAAGGAGCTGCCGCGCGCCGCCGGCCTCACGCTCGACCTGTCCTGCCTCCGCCACATCATCTCCGGTGGCGAGGCGACGGTCCGCGCGACGGCCACCGCGTTCATCGACGCGCTGGGCCCGCACGGCATGGCGCGCACCGTGCTGAAGCCCGCCTTCGGCATGACCGAGACCTGCGCGGGCAGCATCTTCTCCACCCGGTTCCCGCAGGTCGACGCCGGCCGCGAGTTCGCGTCACTGGGGCACCCGGTGACCGGACTGCGGATGCGTGTGGCCGACGGAGACGTCGCGGTGCCCGAGGGCGAGACCGGCGAGCTGCAGGTGCGCGGCCCGATGGTGTTCGGCGGCTACCTCAACAACGAGGCCGCCACCAGGGCCGCCTTCACCGCCGACGGCTGGTTCCGCACCGGCGACCTCGGCACCATCACCGAGGACGGGCTGGCGCTGAACGGACGCAGCAAGGACAGCATCATCGTCAACGGCGTCAACTACTTCAGCCACGACATCGAGTCGGTCATCGAACGGCTCGACGGTGTCGAGAAGTCGTACGTGGCGGCCTTCCCTTCCCGCGCACCGGGCAGTGACACCGAGCAGCTCGTCATCGCCTTCGCCTGCGCGTTCCCCGTGACGGACGAGGACCGGCTGCACCGGCTGCTCACCGCGATCCGCAACAGCGTGGTCCTGCACTGGGGCTTCCGGCCCGGGCTGATCCTGCCACTGACCAAGGCGGACCTGCCCAAGACCAGCCTGGGGAAGATCGAGCGGTCCCGGCTGCGCGCGCGGTTGCAGGCCGGCGAGTTCGCCGGCATCGAGGCGGGTCTCGCCGAGATGACCGAGCGCCAGCTCGGCGGGTACACCGCCCCGCGCACCGAGGCCGAACGCGACCTGGTCGAGATCTACGCCGACCTGTTCGGGCTCGACCCGCGGACGATCGGCGCCACGGTGAGCTTCTTCGATCTCGGCGGGACCTCGCTGGACATCCTGCGTCTCAAGCACCGGGTCGAGGAGCGCTTCGGCGTCCGGGACGTCCCGGTGATCTGGCTGCTGCGCGAGCCCACCGCCGCCGGGCTGGCCGCCCGGCTCGACTCCCCGCGGCCGTCCGGGGACGCCGACTACGAACCACTCGTCCCGCTCCAGCTCACCGGCTCCAAGACGCCGCTGTTCTGCGTGCACCCCGGCGTCGGCGAGGTGCTGGTGTTCGTCAACCTGGCGAAGTACCTGGTCAACGAGCGGCCGTTCTACGCGCTGCGGGCCCGCGGTTTCGGCGAGGGCGAGACGCACTTCACCAGCTTCGGCGAGATGGTCGACACCTACGTGGCGGCGATCACCGCCAGGCAGCCGCACGGCCCGTACGCCATCGCGGGGTACTCCTACGGCGGGGCGGTGGCGTTCGAGATCGCCAAGGTGCTGGAGGCGCGCGGCGAGCGGGTCGACTTCGTCGGCATCTTCAACCTGCCGCCGTACATCCGCAGCCGCATGAACGAGCTCGACTTCACCGAGGGCGCGGTCAACCTGGCGTTCTTCCTGGAGCTGGTCACCAAGCAGCAGGCCCCGCAGGTCGTGGCCCTGCTGCGCGCCTCCGGGATGACCGAGCGCCAGCAACTTCAGCACCTGATCGACCTGGCCCCCCGGCACCGCCTCGTCGAGCTCGACCTGGACCTGGAGAAGTTCGCCGCCTGGGTCGCGATCGCCCAGTCGATGGTGATGCTCGGACGCGACTACGAGCCCAGTCCGGGCGTCGAGTCCGTGACCGTCTTCTACGCGATCCCCCTCAAGGGCACCAAGGAGGACTGGCTGTACCACCAGTTACGCAGATGGGACGACTTCACCCGCGGGCCGAACCGCTACATCGACGTGCCGGGCGAGCACTACACGCTCATGGGCCCGAAGCACGTCGTGAGCTTCCAGGAGATCCTGCGGCAGGAGCTCGACCGCGCGCTGGGCGGGAACTGACACATGATCGCGGGCAAGAAGATCCTCATCACCGGCGCCACCGGGCAGGTGGCCCGCCCGGTGGCCGAGGCCCTCGCCAAGGACAACGAGGTGTGGTGCCTCGGCCGGTTCGGCGACTCCGGCGCCGAGCGCGAGCTGCGCGATCTCGGCATCCGCACCTGGCGGTGGGACATGGCCGAGCTCACCAAGGAGGGCCTGGACGGCCTTCCCGACGACTTCACCCACGTCATGCACTCGGCCGCGCACCGCGGCGACGGCACCGACTTCGACGCCTCGGTCGAGATCAACTCCGTGAGCGCCGGCCGGTTGATGACGCACTGCCATAGGGCCGAGGCGTTCCTGTTCGTCTCCTCCGGAGCGGTGTACGCGCCGCGGTCGCAGGAGCACCTGGTGCGGGAGGACGACCCGCTCGGCGGGCGGATGCCGTGGCTGCCGACCTACCCGGTCGGCAAGCTCGCCGCCGAGGGCGCGGTACGGGCCTTCGGCGCCACGCTCGGCCTGCCGACGATCATCGCCCGGCTGAACGTCGCCTACGGGCCGCACGCGCACGGCGGGATGCCGATCCTGCTGTTCCGGCGGATGCTGGCGGGCGAGCCGGTCGAGGTGCCGCTCCAGGGGCAGAACTGGTGCAGCCCCATCCACACCGACGACATCGTCCGGCAGGTCCCCCTGCTGTGGAACGCCACGACCGTGCCGGCGCGCGTGGTCAACTGGGCGGGTGACGACACCGTCGGCATCCAGGACATGCTGACGTACATGGCCGAGCTGACGGGCGCCGAGCCCCGGTTCTCGCCCAGCGAGGTCTACCGGGCGACCAGCGCCTTCGACAACACGCTGCGCGCGTCGCTGATCGGCGGATGCGAGGTCGGCTGGCGCGAAGGGCTTCGCGCGACCCTGCGGGCGCACTTCCCCCACCTGGTGAAGGAGTCCGGCGATGCCGTCCAACACTGAGATCATCCAGGCGTCCTACGCCGCGTTCCGCCGCCGCGACCACCGGGCCGCGCTGGAGGCGTTCGCCCCCGGCATCGAATGGACCCACCCCGAGGGGATGAGCGACCACGGGCTCGGCGGCACCAAGAAGGGCCACGCGGAGATCCTGGCGTTCATGGCCCGGGCCAGGACCGTCTTCAGCGAGCTACGCCCGGAGCCCGCAGAGTTCGTCGAGCAGGGCGACCGCGTCGTGGTCTTCGGCGTCCACCACATGCGGGGAGCGCGCAGCGGGGCCTCCGGCATGGTGCCGTTCGTCCACTCCTGGCGGCTGGCCGCAGGGCTGGCCACCCACTTCGAGGACATCCACGACACCGCCCTGGTGCGCAGGATCGTCGAGGGCGACAAGCCGCCCGTCGCCCGGCTGCTGGAGACGCACGAGGGGCACATCCGGGCCCGCGTCGTGCAGCTCATCGCCGAGCTCGGGCTCGGTGACCTGATCGGCGACGGCACCCGGGACGTCGCCGGCCTGGCGGCGGACACCACCACCGACCCGCGGGCGCTGCTGCGGCTGATGCGCACGGCGGCCGGGTTCGGGCTGCTGACCGAGCCGGAGCCCGGCCGGTTCGCCCTCACCGAGCTGGGCGCGCACCTGCGCTCCGGCCACCCGCTGTCGGTCCGGTCCGTCATGATCATGGGCGGCCTCTTCGGCCGCGTGTTCTCCGACGCCGAGCACAGCCTGCGCACCGGAGAGCCGGCGTTCCCCAAGACGCTGGGCCTGCCGCTCTTCGCGTACCTACGGCGCAACCCCGAGCTGGGCGCGGTCTTCACCACCTCGATGGCGGAGTTCAGCCGGCTGGAGACCGGCGGGATCGTCGCGGCGTACGACTTCGGCTCCGCCCGCCGGATCGTCGACATCGGCGGCGGCGACGGGACGCTGCTGTCCGCCGTGCTGGACGCCGTCCCCGAGGCGACCGGGGTGGTGTTCGACCAGCCCGAGGTCGCCACCGCCGCCCGGGAGCGGATCGCGGCCGCCGGGCTCGGCGGCCGGTGCGCGGTGGAGGGCGGCGACTTCTTCGCCGCCGTCCCGTCCGGCGGCGACCTGTACGTGCTGAAGTGGATCATCCATGACTGGCCGGACGAGCAGGCCGTGGCCATCCTGCGCAACTGCCGCGACGCCATGGCGCCCGGCGGGCGGCTGCTGCTGGTCGAGCGGGTGATCCCCGAAGGGGACGCGCCGCATCCGGGCAAGGTCACCGACTTCACCATGCTGGTCGTCCTCGGCGGGCGGGAACGGACCGAGGCCGAGTACTCGGCCCTGCTCGCCGCGGCCGGGCTACGGCTGGAGCGGGTGGTGGACGGCCCTGCCGGGAGCAGCCTCCTCGAAGCCGTACCGGACCGGCGACCATGACGAACCCCCTGGCCGCGGCTCCTCCGTGCCCGGCCCTGGGCGGGCGCCCGGGCGGAGAGCCCGTGGACGGCCTGGACAGCGCCCTGGTCGTCGGCACCGGCCTGATCGGCACGTCGGTGGCGCTCGCCCTGCGCGAGCAGGGGGTCGAGGTCTGGCTCGCCGACCGCGATCCGCAGGCCGTGCGGCTGGCCCGCGATCTCGGGGCCGGCCGGCCGTGGATCCCTCCGGGCGAGGGCGGCCCGACGGCCGACATCGCGGTGGTGGCGGTGCCGCCGGACGCGGTGGGCTGCGTGCTGCGGTCCCTCCAGGACCTCGGCGCCGCGCGGGTCTACACCGATGTCGCCAGCGTCAAGCGGGGGCCGCTGGCACGGGCGACGCGACTGAGATGCGATCTCGCCGGCTACGTTCCCGGCCACCCGATGGCGGGCCGGGAACGCTCGGGCCCGGCGGCGGCCAGCCCCGACCTGTTCCTCGGCCGGCCGTGGGCGTACTGCCCGCTGGAGGAGAACGCGCCCGCGGCCGTCGCCACCCTGCTGCAGCTGATCGGGATGTGCGGCGGCAGGCCCGTCATGACCGGCGTCACGGAGCATGACGAGAACGTCGCGGTCGTCTCCCATGTCCCGCATCTGGCCGCCTCGGCGGTGGCGGCCCGGCTGCTCGACGCGCCCGCGGCGGCTCTGGACCTGGCGGGGCCGGGCCTGCGCGACGTGACCCGGGTCGCGGCGGGCGATCCCGGCCTCTGGGCCGGAATCCTCCAGGACAACGCGCCGCCCGTGGCCCGGCTCCTTGAAGACGTCGCCGCCGACCTCGCCGCCGCCGCGGCGGCGCTGCGCGGGCTCGGGGAACCCGGCGAGGATCTCGGGCCGGTCACCGACCTGCTCTGCAGAGGAGCGGCGGGCACGGACTGCATCCCCTCCCCCAAGGAACCCCTCCGCCACGGAGGCCGGGTGACCGATCTCGTGTCGTGAGGTGCGGGGCGCGCCCGGCGCGCCCCGCACCCACTCCCGGAGGGGGACGGCCTTCCTTCGTTGCGGTGCCCGCGGGGTTCTCGGATGCTTGGAGCATGGAAACCGTGAATCCCCCGCGAGGTCGCGAACTGCTCATCGCTGCCAGGCACATCGCGGTCGCTCTTGGATACGACGCCGCCGACGTCACGGAACTCGCCGTCACCATGGGCAACGACGGCCGCCGCGACTGGCCCACCGCCGATCTGCTCCTGACCGCGCTCGCCGAGCTCGCCCTGCGCGTGCCCGGCGACCGCGAGATCGCCGGTCCCGCCCGGGAGACCCTCGGTGTCCCCCGCCCACGCGTCCACCGTCTCGCCGGGCTGCCGGACGACCCCCGGCAATAGGGGGACGCCCGCAGCCGCGTGGATCAGTGGAAGAAGTGCCGGGTGCCGGTGAAGTACAGCGTGATGCCCGCCTTGGACGCGGCCTCGATGACCTCCTCGTCGCGGATGGACCCGCCCGGCTCGACGACCGCCTTCACCCCGGCGTCGATGAGCACCTGAAGGCCGTCCGCGAACGGGAAGTACGCGTCCGAGGCGCCCACGGAACCCTTGGCCCGCTCGCCCGCGCGCGACACGGCGAGGCGCGCGGAGTCGACCCGGTTGACCTGGCCCATGCCGACGCCGACGGTCGCGCCGTCCGAGGCGAGCAGGATCGCGTTCGACTTCACCGACCGGCACGACCTCCAGGCGAACGCGAGATCGGCCAGCACCTCTGGCGAGGCCGGGGACCCCGACTTCAGCTCCCACGTGGACGGGTCGTCGCCGGGGGCGTCCACGCGGTCGACCGTCTGGACCAGCAGCCCGCCGTCGATGCGGCGGTACTCGGCGGCGTTCGACGGCCCGGCGGGGCAGCGCAGCAGCCGGATGTTCTTCTTCGTGGTCAGCACCGCGAGCGCCTCGGGGGTGAACCCGGGGGCGACGACGACCTCGGTGAAGATCGGCGCGATCTGCTCGGCCAGCTCGCCGGTGACCTCGCGGTTCACGGCGATCACGCCGCCGTAGGCGGACAGGGGGTCGGAGGCGTGCGCCTTGCGGTGCGCCTCGACGACGTCCGCGCCCACGGCCAGCCCGCACGGGTTGGCGTGCTTGATGATCGCGACGGCGGGCTCGGAGAAGTCCCAGGCGGCGCGCCAGGCGGCGTCGGCGTCGACGTAATTGTTGTAGGACATCTCCTTGCCGTGCAACTGCTCGGCGCTCGCGAGGCCGTCCCCGGACGCGGCGTACAGCGCGGCGCCCTGGTGCGGGTTCTCGCCGTAGCGCAGCACGGCGCCACGCGTCCAGGTGGCGCCCATGAACGCCGGCCAGCCGCCCTCCTCGGGCGCGTACACGTTGGCGAACCACGAGGCCACGGCGGTGTCGTAGGCGGCGGTGTGCGCGTACGCCTGGGCGGCGAGGCGGCGGCGCTGCGGCTCGGTGAACCCGCCCTCCTCGATGGCCCGCAGGACGTCGCCGTACCCGCGCGGGTCGACGACCACCGCGACCGTGCCGTGGTTCTTGGCCGCCGCGCGGATCATGGCAGGCCCGCCGATGTCGATCTGCTCGACGCAGTCCTCCTCGGACGCGCCGGAGGCCACCGTCTCCTGGAAGGGGTACAAGTTGACCACGACGAGCTGGAACGGCTCGATCTCCAGCTCTTCGAGCTGCTTCACATGGGAGGGGTTCGCCCCGTCGGCCAGCAGGCCGGCGTGCACGCGCGGGTGAAGGGTCTTGACCCGGCCGCCGAGGCACTCGGGGAAGCCGGTGAGCGACTCCACCGGGGTCACCGGCACGCCGAAGGAGGCGATCTTCGAGGCCGTGCCGCCCGTGGACACGATCTCGACGCCGGCGACGTCCAGCGCGCGGGCCAGTTCCTCCAGCCCGGACTTGTCGTAAACGGTGATCAGCGCGCGCCGGATGGCGATGCGGGTCACTTCGTGCTCCTCCCTGTGCCCGGGTGGTCCGGCGCACCGGACGGCCCGGAGGTTGCGACTGGCTCGGAGACTCTCACGCGCCCCGGCCCTCCGGCCCCGCGCCGAGCGCCTCCGCGCCCTCCCACCGCCCGCCGTCGCCGGCGGACCGGCCGAGGCGGACGTGACGGCCGGCCAGCGTCCAGCCGTGCCGGGCCATGCGGCCCACGACGTCCACGAGCAGGCGGCGCTCGACGACCTTGATCCGCTCGTGGAGCGAGTTCTCGTCGTCACCATCCTCCACCGCCACGGGCTCCTGCGCGATGACCGGGCCGGTGTCCACGCCCGCGTCGACCAGATGCACCGTGCAGCCCGTGACGCGCACGCCGTACTCCAGGGCCTGCGGGACCGCGTGGGCGCCGGGGAAGGCCGGCAGCAGGGCGGGGTGGGTGTTGACGACGGGGAACGATTCCAGCACCCGGGGGCCGAGGATCTTCATGAACCCGGCGGAGACGACGAGATCGGGGCCGTACGCGGCGATCCGCTCGTGCAGGGCCTCGTCCCAGGCCTTACGAGTCGGGAAATCGGGCACTTTCACCACGAAAGTGGGGATACTCGCGCGCCGCGCGCGGGCCAGGCCCTCGATGTCGTCACGATCGGCGCCGACCGCGACGACATGGGCGCCGTAGGCTTCGTCAGCGGCGGCGTCCATGATGGCCTGTAGGTTGGTCCCCGAACCGGAGACGAGGACCACGAGCCGAGCCGACAGGGCTGCACTCCTTCGGGGCGACGTTGACGGTACGGCTGTCAGCGTATCGGCCCCGCCACGCTCCCCAACGCAGAGGAGGTCAGGTGCTACCACCACCCGCGGAGACTTCGGGTGTCGAGATCGGGCGCCGGGCGCTGCTGCTGTCCATCGGCGCGCTGGCGCTGACGTTCCTGATACCGGTGATGGGCCTGGCCCTCGGCGTGTTCGCCGTCGTCGTCTGCGTACGGGCCTGGCGGGCGCTCAGCCGCAAGAAGGGCTCCGTGATCATGCCCCTGCTGGGGACGCTGGTCTCGCTGGCCTCGATCATCCTCGCGGCGTCGGTGACATGGCTCCAGTCGTACTTCAGCACCGAGCTCAGCACCTACTCCGAATGCATGAAGGGCGCGGGCACCGCGACGAGCCAGCAGGTCTGCGTCACCGAACTCCAACGCGGAATGGAACGCCGGCTCCCCTTCATGCCCAAGGGCAGCCTGCAGCTCCCCTTCCCCCCGTGAGCCTCGCCTTTCTCGATTTTTAGAATCGGGCGTCCTCGAAGCTCGCGGTTCGGTCTTAGATTGGAAGGTGATCGGGGTGGTCGTCGGCTTGGGTGGGTGGACCTGACCTGGTACGCGCGGGATCTCTCGCTGAGGGCGCCAGGACGCGGGTGAGCCGGTACAGTCGCGGTGCCCTGTGCCGTCCTCGGTGAAGGAACGACGGACGACCGCGTGGCCGTGGACCAGATCGCCGTACGCCCATGCATCGTGAGGAGAAGCCGTGAGCGCCTGCACCCACATCAGCTTCGTGCAAGATGTCGAACCGCACACCCCGCTCGGCTGTGAGGACTGCCTGGCCACCGGAGGGCGCTGGGTGCACCTGCGGACGTGCCTGACCTGCGGGCACGTCGGCTGCTGCGACTCCTCGCCGAACCGGCACGCGTCCCGTCACGCCGGCACCGTCGGACATCCCATCGCCGAGTCGTTCGAGCCCGGCGAGGACTGGGCCTGGTGCTTCGCCGACCAGGTCCTGTTCGAGCCCTCTCCCAGCGGCAAGGGCGCCCGCGCGCACGTGTAGGCCGGTTCTCAGCCGGCCTGTGGTTCGCCTGGGAAGGTCGTTCGCCGAGGCCGGGTGCTCACCGCCGCCCCGTCCGCGCGGGCGCGGGGGTCAGCGGTCGCGGTCCCAGGCGTAGGGGTCGACGTAGATGACGTGGCCGCCGCGGTCGTCGGACTCGTCCACGATGTCGCGGCGTGGGGGCCGGGTCTTCGCACGGGCGGGGGTGGACGGTTCCGCGGCGGCCGAGGCGTGCTCGTCGGTCCAGTCGGCGCGGATCACCGGGATGGGGCCGGTGTCGCACTCGGTGGCGTCCATCCAGTGACCGGACGGCTCGGGGGCCGGCGGAGCGGCGAGCCTGGCCCTGCTCGCCACGCTCGCGACCTTGGCGATGGCCTCCCCCGCCCGGCGCACGGGCGTGGGTTCGGCGCGGGCCGCGTGGTACATCAGCCACCAGTTGGTCAGCCCCGCGGAGATGCCGGCCGCCACGCCGACCTCCAGCGCGACCGAGAGCGCGACCTCCCAGGCGGACGGGCCCACCTCCGACAGGCGCGCGCCGCCGAGCGGGCCGCCGGCCAGGGCCGCGAGCAGCCCCGCCGACAGCCCCGTGGCGAGGCCGCAGACGAACCCCCACAGGGGGGCGGACTCCAGTTGCGGGGTCGGGGCGACGCGCGCCACCACCACCCCCGCGACCGCGCCCGCGATGAAGGGCACCGCCAGCACGCTCATGATCCAGGGGGACGTGACCCCGGAGTCGGGGAGCGCGCCGAGGATGGGCAGGGCCGGGACGCCGCCGAGCTGGACGCCGGTGGGCGCGACGAGGGTGCCCGTGCCGAGGGCGAAGCCGGGGCCGCTGAGGTAGGCCATGCCCCAGACGACGAAGTTGAACAGGTAGAGCACCTCGACGAGCAGCAGGAGCAGCCCGCCGACGAACCCCGGCGCCAGCACCCCGGACAGCCGGTGGATCTCGCCGAAGTTCATGACGACCGCCGTCAGCACCAGCACGAGCCCGGCGGCGAGCAGCGTCGAGAGGGCGACGGCCGTGCCGAGCACGACCGACCGCGCGCGCTCGGGAAGCAGCCGAAGCATCGAGCGCCATGGCCCGATGGTGCGCGCGGTCGCCACCGAGCCGGCCACGAAGGCCAGCAGGAAGTGGCTGAGCAGCGCCTCGCCGACGAACGGCTGCGTCACGTTGTTGCGTGCCACGAGCGCGATCACGCCCGCCAGCAGCGCGTACGGGGCCGCGAGGGAGATGCCCGCCTGGGCGATCAGGACGAGCTGGGCGCGGCGGCGGGCGTTCGCCAGGTCCTTGGGACTGCCCTTGGGCAGGCGGGCCGGCAGCCTGAGCCGCAGGTCGGCGTCGCGGGCCATCCAGATGGCGGCGCGGTAGAGCAGGGTGGCCGGCAGGACCATGAGCCCGAGCGGCAGCAGGCCGACCCGCCCGCTGGGAATGGCGAAGCCCGCGTGGTGGGCGGCGAGCCAGACCTGGCAGGCCGCGCGGAACACTCCCGGGAGCCCCTGCCCGAAGGCGCCGCGCGGGGCGGCGATCCACCCGATGAGGGTGAGCGTCGTGAGCACGGCCAGGCCGACGCCGAGCGTCCAGGCCGCGACGAGCATCCCGGAGACGGGCAGCGGACGGCGCGCCTCGTCGTCGTCGCCTCCGCCTCCCATGAGGGGGAGGCGGCCGAGGACTGTGCGGGGAGCCGCCCGGAGCTGATCGAGAAGGGCCGTCACAGTAGTCGATGGTCTCAGGCCGGGAGGCACCGGCGGACGTAACGCGGCCGCGTGTCGCCCGCTTTGTCCCGGGGACGATCACCTGTCCGGATGGCCCTCCGAGACCGCCGCACGCGCGTCCGTTTTCAGGACGAGGCTCTTTGTGTTTCCGGAGATGCACACCCGCGGCACCGGTCCGCATCTTTCAAAGTGCCGTTCCCCGCTCGTGTTGTGACCGCTTGCCGCCAGAGCCCACGGAAACGCAGAAGCGCCCAGCGGGTCGCCGGGCGCTTCTGATGGTCACCGGTCGGGCGGTGCACCGGTGGGCGTTCAGAGGGAACGCATGACCTCGCGCATGAGGCGGGCGGTCTCGCTGGGGGTCTTGCCGACGCGGACGCCGACCTTCTCCAGCGCTTCCTTCTTGGCCTGCGCCGTGCCGGCCGAGCCGGAGACGATCGCACCGGCGTGGCCCATGGTCTTGCCCTCGGGGGCGGTGAAGCCCGCGACGTAGGCGACGACCGGCTTGGTGACGTGCTGCTCGATGTACGCCGCCGCGCGCTCCTCGGCGTCGCCGCCGATCTCGCCGATCATCACGATCGCGTCGGTGCCGGGGTCGTTCTGGAACGCCTCCAGCGCGTCGATGTGCGTGGTGCCGATCACCGGGTCACCGCCGATGCCGACGGCCGTGGAGAAGCCGATGTCGCGCAGCTCGTACATGAGCTGGTAGGTCAGCGTGCCGGACTTGCTCACCAGGCCGATGCGGCCGGCCGAGGTGATGTCGGCCGGGATGATGCCGGCGTTGGAGGCGCCGGGCGAGGCGATGCCGGGGCAGTTCGGCCCGATGATGCGGGTCTTGGCGCCCTTGGAGATGCTGTACGCCCAGAACTCGGTGGTGTCGTGCACGGGCACGCCCTCGGTGATGACCACGGCGAGCGGGATCTCGGCGTCGACCGCCTCCAGGACGGCGGCCTTGGTGAACGCCGGAGGCACGAAGATCACGCTGACGTCGGCGCCCGTGCCCTCCATGGCCTCGGCCACGGTGGCGAAGACGGGCAGGCCCACGCCGTCGAAGTCGACGGTGGTGCCGGCCTTGCGGGGGTTCGTCCCGCCGACGACCTTGGCACCGGCCTTGAGCATGCGACGGGTGTGCTTCGACCCCTCGGAGCCCGTGATGCCCTGGACGATGATCTTGCTGTTCTCGGTCAGCCAGATTGCCATTACGCACCTACCGCTGCGAGCTCGGCGGCCCGCTTGGCCGCTTCGTCCATCGTGTCCACGAGTTCGACCCGGGGCAGGCCCGCGTCGGACAGAATCTGCCGCCCGAGGGTGGCGTTGTTGCCGTCCAGCCGGACGACGAGCGGGTGCGTCACGGCCTCGCCGCGCTCGGAGAGCAGCTTGAACGCCGAGACGATGCCGTTGGCCACGGCGTCGCAGGCGGTGATGCCGCCGAAGACGTTGACGAACACCGACTTCACGCTCGGGTCCGACAGGACGATCTCCAGGCCGTTGGCCATGACCTCGGCCGAGGCGCCGCCGCCGATGTCGAGGAAGTTCGCCGGCCGCTGACCGCCGAACTGCTCACCGGCGTAGGCCACGACGTCGAGCGTCGACATGACCAGGCCCGCGCCGTTGCCGATGATGCCGACCGAGCCGTCGAGCTTGACGTAGTTGAGGTCCTTCTCCTTGGCCCGGGCCTCCAGAGGGTCCTCGGCGGCCTTGTCGGCGTACCCCTCGTGCTCGGTCTGGCGGAAGGACGCGTTGTCGTCCAGCGTGACCTTGCCGTCGAGGGCCTTCACCTGGCCGTCCTGCGTCAGGATCATCGGGTTGACCTCGACCAGCGTGGCGTCCTCGTCGACGAAGACGGCCCACAGCTTCTCGATGATGTCGGCGGCGCCGTCCAGCGCGGCCTCCGGCAGGCCGCCGGCCTGGGCGATCTCGCGGCCGCGCGCGCGGTCGACGCCGGTCAGCGGGGAGACCGGGATCTGGGCGACCTTTTCGGGCGCGGTGTGGGCGACCTCTTCGATGTCCATGCCGCCCGAGGCGGAGCAGATGGCGAGGAAGGTGCGGTTCGCGCGGTCGAGCAGGAAGGAGAAGTAGTACTCCTCCGCGATCGCGCTGGCCTCTTCGACGAGAACCTTGTGAACGGTGTGGCCCTTGATGTCCATGCCGAGGATGCCCGTGGCCTTCTGCTCGGCGTCGGCGGCGTCGTCGGCGACCTTGACGCCTCCCGCCTTGCCACGGCCCCCGGTCTTGACCTGGGCCTTCACGACGACGCGACCGGTCAGCTGCTCTGCCGCCGCGCGCGCCTCCTCCACGGTGTGCGCGACGACGCCGCGCGGCACCGGGATGCCATACTCCGCGAAGAGCTCCTTCGCCTGATGTTCGAACAGGTCCACGAGGGTCCGTCCTTGCTTGTCCGGCTGACTTCTTCTCTACGTTGAGGACCAGACCCCGGGGCACCCGCGATCTGCCGGGAAGCCTGGCCTCAGAAGCCTAGCCGCCACCGGGACGTGGGGCGCCCGCCGGGGGGCCTTTGCCCCCTGGACTCACGTAATGAGATACGGCAAGTTTTCCTAAATTTCGCCAAACCCGGTTGAGAGCGGGCGGGTTCCGGCCGATTCACGGCCCGCGGACGACCGCGCCGGGCTGTGCCGCCGCCACCCTCGCCGCCTGCTTCACCCCCTGCTCGCCACCTGCCGACGACGTGCTCGCCACGGGCTCACGACCTGCTCACGACCTGCTCGCGAGGTGCTCCGCGCCGTGCTCATCGCCCCGGCGGTCGCCCGGTGAAGTCATCGCGTCACGCCACGCCTATTCACACATCCCGATATATCCCCCGGCGATCACCATTTCGCCTAAAAGGCGTCTATAACGCGGAATCCGTGATATCTACATGATCTTGACTGGCGAGAACGCCACGACCCCCCGCGACGGGACAGGGTCACACAACGGGAGGAACCCCTCAATGAGGCGATTGATCGCCCTAACCGCGGTCGCCGTGACCGCGCCCGCGCTGGCACTGACCGTGCCAACCGCAGCGCACGCCACCCCCCACACCATGACCGCGAAGCCCACCGCGGCCCCGGCCGGCCCGGTCGACGCCCTGCGGCAGCAGTTCGCCAAGAAGGGGTCCGTCCGGATCAGCGAGGACTCGCGGATGGAGTTCGCCGGAGACGTCGGCCTGCGCTCCCGTGTCGCGGGCACCGTGCGCTTCGGAAAGTCCGGCCCCGACGCCATCGACCTCAAGGTGACGAGCAAGGCCGGCAAGACCGTCAACAGGATGCAGGTCATCACGGTCGGCGGGAAGACCTACCTGAAGAGCCCGCTGTACGACGACATGCTGCCGGCGGGACGGAGCTGGGTGCGCACGACGGGCGACCTCTCCAGCACCAGCGGCACGATCGACATCCTGCAGCCGAAGGTCCTGAAGGCGGTGCTCGCGCACACCACGAGCAAGGCCCCCGGCGGCACGATCGGCGGCGCGCGCACCGTCCTGCTGCGCGGTTCGATCAAGCTGAGCGACCTGGCCAAGGTGTCGCCGTCCGTCGCCCCGCTCGCCAAGGGCCTCAGGAACAAGAAGACGATCAGCCTGCCTTGGAAGCTGTGGATCGGCGCCGACCAGCTGCCCCGGCGGTTCCAGTCGACATTCTCGCTCTCGGGCGGGGACTTCCTCGGCGACATGTCGGTCGCCACCGACACCCGCTTCACCGCGTGGGGCGCGAAGGTCGTCATCAAGGCTCCGCCGGCCGACCTCGTCGTGGACGAGAAGGACCTGACCGAGGAGCTTCCGGTGCTCCCCGACTTCACCACCAAGATCCCCGGCCTGGCCTCCCGTGAGCGCTGACCGCCCGCGCCCCGGCCGTCCGGCCAGGGACCACCGCTCCCTGCGATGGATCACCGCGACGACCGTCCTCGCGGCCGCCCTGGCCGTCCCCGCGACCGCCATGGCGAGCGCGCGGACGGCTCCGGCCACGCCGGTCGGCACGCTGGCCCGGCACCTGGCCACCGGCTCCGGCGTCAAGGTGACCAACCGGTACACCGTCGCGTCGAAGGGCACGAAGTGCGACTGGCGTGAGGCCGGCGCGCTGCGGCTCGGCCGCTCCGGCGTCGTCGCGTCCGACCTGACGGGCAGGTACGCGGCCTTCCCCGACCGCGATCTGGCCGAGGAGCAGGCCAAGCCCCGGCGGTTCCTCACCTTCCCGAAGGCGGACTACTCTTCGGGTCCCTTCTGGGAGCCGTACCTGCCCGCGGGGAAGACGTGGGTGCGCCTCACCGACCAGCAGACCGCCGGGCCGGGGCTCTCCACCCTCGTCGACATCTTCGAGCCGGGTGTGTACCGAGGGCTGCTCGCCACGACCTCGGTCAAGCGGCAAGGCGGCAAGGTCGGTGGCGCCTCGACGACCCTCTACGAGGGCGCCATCCCCTACGGCAAGCTGTACGCGCTGTCGCCGTCGCTGCACAGGCCCGGCTGGAAGCCCGACCGGGCCACCGCCAAGGTCGCGGTGCGGTGGAAGCTCTGGCTGGGCACGGACAAGCTGGCCCGGCGCCTCGTCACCGCATACGTGCTGGACAAGGGCTTCGAATACCGCTGGGAGAACGTGGTCGACACGCGGTTCTCCTCCTGGGGGGCCAAGGTCTCCATCACCCCGCCGCCGGCCGGCGAGGTCATCGACTACGACGATCTCGGCTCCGATGTCCCTGACGGTTTCACCACGATGATCCCCGGCATGGCCTCGCGCGAGCGCTGACCTCCGGGATCGACGAGACACGCACGACATGGGCCCCGGTGAGCACGCTCACCGGGCCCTCACGTCTCATGAGCCGTCGCCACGGCTCCCGTCCGTCCGCTCGCCGCGGTCCTTGACCGCCGAGCCCGCATCACCGGCCGGGCGGACGCCCAGGTTCAGAGTTTTTCGATCGGGGCGTACGCCACCAGCAGCGTCTTCTCGTCGCCGGAACCGAAGTCGATCTTGACCCGGGTCTTCTCGGCCGCCCCCTCGACCGCCACCACGGTGCCGAGGCCGAACGTGTCGTGCGTGACCCGGTCGCCGGGGCTGAGGCTGGGGATCACCCGCCCGCCCGTCTTCGCGGGAGCGGCGGGCCTGCGGGGCTCGCGGACGGTGGCCGCGGCCCACGCGGTCTTCTGCGGGTCGCTGCGCCAGTCCAGCAGGTCGGACGGGACCTCGGCCAGGAACCGGGAGGCGGGGTTGAACGCCGGAGACCCCCACGAGCTGCGGACGGCCGCCCGCGAGACGTACAGCCGCTGCTGGGCACGGGTGATGCCGACGTAGGCGAGGCGGCGCTCTTCCTCCAGCTCGCGGGGCTCGCCCAGGGAGCGCATGTGGGGGAAGACGCCGTCCTCCAGGCCGGTGAGGAACACGACCGGGAACTCCAGGCCCTTGGCGGTGTGCAGCGTCATCAGCGTGACGACGCCCTGGTGGTCCTCGCCTTCGGGGATCTGGTCGGCGTCGGCGACCAGCGAGACCTGCTCCAGGAAGTCGACCAGCGTGCCCTCGGGATTGGCCTCCTCGAACTCCTGGGCCACGGAGATCAGCTCGTTGAGGTTCTCCAGCCTGCTCTCGTCCTGGGGATCGCCCGAGGTCTCCAGCTCGGTGCGGTAGCCCGTGCTCGTCAGGACCTCCTCGGCGAGCTCGGACAGCGGGAGCTCCTTGCCGCGCAGGTCCTCGAGCAGCGCGACGAATTCCTTGATGGCGTTCAGCGAGCGCGTGGCGAGCCCGGGGGCCTCGTCGGCGCGGCGCAGCCCCTCCCAGAAACTGACGCGCTCACGCAGGGCGAACGCCTCGATCATGGCCTCGGCGCGGTCGCCGATGCCGCGCTTGGGGACGTTGATCACGCGCCGCAGCGAGACGGTGTCGTTGGGGTTGGCGAGAACCCGCAGGTAGGCCAGCAGGTCGCGGACCTCCTTGCGCTCGTAGAAGCGCACCCCGCCGACGACCTTGTACGGCAGGCCGGTGCGGATGAAGATCTCTTCGAAGACGCGGGAGGCCGCGTTGGTGCGGTAGAAGACGGCGACCTGGCCGGGCGTGACATCCTCGTCGTCGGCGAGGCGGTCGACCTCCTGCGCGACGAACATGGCCTCGTCGTGCTCGTTGTCGGCGACGTATCCGATGATCTTGGGCCCGGCGCCCTGGTCGGACCAGAGGTTCTTGGGCTTGCGGCCCTCGTTGCGCGCGATCACCGCGTTGGCGGCCGACAGGATGGTCTGGGTGGAGCGGTAGTTCTGCTCCAGCAGGATCGTGCGCGCGTCGGGGTAGTCGCGCTCGAACTCCAGGATGTTGCGGATCGTCGCGCCGCGGAAGGCGTAGATCGACTGGTCGGCGTCGCCCACCACGCACAGCTCGGCGGGCTCCACCGCGCCCTCGCGGCCCTCGCGGACGGGCTCGCCGTCGGCGGTGCGGGCCTCGGGCACGCCCACCAGCTCTCTGATCAGCATGTACTGGGCGTGGTTGGTGTCCTGGTACTCGTCGACCATGACGTGGCGGAAGCGGCGGCGGTAGTGCTCGGCGACGTCGGGGAAGAGCTGGAACAGCGTGACCGTCAGCATGATCAGGTCGTCGAAGTCCATGGCGTCGGCCTCGGTGAGCCGGCGCTGGTAGGAGCGGTACGCCTCGGCGAGGGTGCGCTCCAGGTGGGTCTGCGCCTTGTCCTTGGCGGTGTCGTAGTCGACCAGCTCGTTCTTGAGGTTGCTGACCTGCGCGGAGAACGAGCGCGGCGGGTAGCGCTTGGGGTCGAGGTCGAGCTCGCGGCAGACCATCGCCATCAGCCGCTGCGAGTCGGCCTGGTCGTAGATCGAGAAGCTGGACGAGAACCCCAGCCGCTTCGCCTCGCGCCGCAGGATGCGGACGCAGGCGCTGTGGAACGTCATCACCCACATCGCCTTGGACCGCGGGCCGATGAGGCGGTCGACCCGCTCCTTCATCTCTTTGGCGGCCTTGTTGGTGAAGGTGATCGCCAGGATCTCCTGCGGCTGGACGTGCCGCTCCGACAGCAGGTAGGCGATGCGGTGGGTGAGCACCCGCGTCTTGCCCGAGCCCGCACCCGCGACGATCAGCAGAGGGGTGCCCTCATGGACGACGGCGTCGCGCTGCTGCGGGTTGAGACCGTCGAGCAGGGGATGATCTACGGCGGGATTCGCGGCTCGGGTGGACACCCCCCTAGATTATGGCGCTCCACCGACAGGAGACGCCGCTTCGGCGCCCCCTGCCGCCCCTGATTCACCGCCGGATCGGCTCGATAGTTTCTGCACACATGCGAGACGCTGGAAATATCGGGTTGATGCCGTTTCGAACCGGCGTAGCGAACGTAGGAGGATCATCGTGACCGCACTTGACGATGCCGAGGTGAGCACCGTCCTCGTGGTGACCGCTCACCCCGACGATGTGGACTTCGGCGCCGCCGGGACGGTGGCCGCCTTCACCGACAAGGGGATCCGCGTCGTGTACTGCGTGGTGACCGACGGCGACGCGGGCGGCTTCGACCGCGAGCTGGACAACGGCGGCATGGCCGAGCTGCGGCGCGCCGAGCAGACCGAGGCGGCCAAGCGGGTGGGGGTCACCGATCTGCGGTTCCTCGGCTACCACGACGGCACCGTCGAGCAGACCCTGGGCCTGCGCCGCGACATCGCGCGGGTGATCCGCCAGGTGCGCCCGGACCGGGTGATCACCTCGACGCCCGAGCGCAATTACGCCCGTATCCAGCCGAGCCACCCCGACCACCGCGCCGTCGGCGGCGCCACGCTCGACGCGGTCTACCCCGACGCGCGCAACCCGTACGCCTTCCCCGAGCTGCTGAACGACGAGGGCCTGGAGGCGTGGTCGGTCAAGGAGGTGTGGCTGACCGGCGGGCAGAGCAGCGACCACTACGTCGACATCACCGCGACCGTGGACCGCAAGATCGCCGCCCTGCGGGCGCACGTCAGCCAGACCGCGCACATCGCCGACGGCATCGAGCAGTTCGTCCGGGGCTTCCTGGCCGCCAACGCCAAGGCGGCGGGCCTGCCCGAGGGCAGCTACGCCGAAGGCTTCCAGGTGGTCTCCACCGGCTGACCTCCGGGTCGCCGGGCGCGGCCGAGCCTGCGCGCGGCCCGTCCGGCGACGTACCCCAGCGTGTTGGTGGCCAGGTGCAGCAGCGACGGCGCGAGTAGGCCGCCGCGGCGGCGCAGCTCGTGGAACGCCACGCCCGCCAGGCCCGTGGCCGCCACCGAACCGGCCACCAGGCGGACGGCCCCCGCGCCGGGCCGTCCGGACCGCCCCTCGCCCGAGGCGAGCCGGCCGAGGGACGGGTTGGCGGACGCCATGTCCAGCGAGGGCAGGACGTGCCACAGCCCGAACAGCGCCGAGGCGCCCGCGACGGACGCCACCGGGCCGTGGCTCCGACGCAGCGCGGCGGGCAGCACCCCGCGGAACGCGACCTCCTCCAGCAGGACGGTGCCCAGCGGCACCTGGACCAGGACCTCCTCCAGGAGGCGGGCCCGGGAGAGCCGCAGCGCCCGCTCGTCCAGGAACAGGGGGCGGGTGCGCGGGGTCAGGACCCCGGCGGTGTAGACGGCGGCGACTGCGGCGGCCAGCGCGCCGCCGATCTTCGCGCCCCTGGCGGCGTCCGTGAACCCCATCTCCTGCCACGTGAGGCCCGCGCGCCGGGCCAGCGCCACGAGCGTGCCCGCCGCCACGGCCGAGGTCACGGGCGCGAGGCGGCGCGCGACCCGGTTGTTCAGCACGTTGGCCGAAACCAGCACGCCCACGCCCGGCACCACGACCCGCGTGAAGGAGGAACGGGTCGTCAGGACCGGCGCGAGGCGAGCACCGGTCTCCGGACGCGGCACGAGGACACGTTGGAGAAAATCAGCGGGCCCGAGCCGGGCACCGGTCTCCAGATGCGGGGCGAGGACACGTTGGAGAAAGTCAGCGGGCCCGAGGCGGGCACCGGTCTCCGGACGCGGGGCGACTACGCGCTTGAGAAGGGAGCAGGTCACGAGGCCCGCCGGCCCCAGCCCGGGGGGAACCGCAGGCGGCGGCGCTCGGCCGTGGTCAGCCCGCCCCAGATGCCGTCCCGCTCGCCCGCGCGCACCGCGTAGGCCCGGCATTCGAGGATCACCGGGCACGAGGCGCACACCGCCTTGGCCTTCGCCTCCTGCTCGGGGAACGGCGCCTCCGGGAAGAACAGCTCGGGATCGGCCGTGCGGCACGCCCCTCTGCTCGCCCAGCCCGCCTCGCGAACGGCCCGCGTACCCATGAACCACCTCCCGGCCCGCGCGGCCCCCGCTGGTGACCCCCGCGTGCGTCGTCTCCCCTACCGGCCCCCTTGGCGGCCCGGCGTCGCGGACCGCGTGTCAGAGCGCCAGACTACGGGCCCGCTGATGGCGGCACATCCACCTCCAGGCGGATCCGCCCGGTCGGCGGATCACCGCCACGTGTACGCGAGGCGCGTGTCAGCACGCGTCGACGCCGTTGTTGAACCCGTCGGCGAAGGACTGCTGGCGCTGGGCGGGGGTGCCGTGGGCGTCGGGCCGCAGCCACTCGTCGGTCGGGTCGCCGGCGGCGGCGAGGTTGGCGAGCAGTTCCTCGTCGTCGCCCGGCTCGGCCTCGATCTCCCCGGCCTGGATCATGCCGGCCAGCGCGCCCCCGGCGTAGCAGTCGGCCTGGAGCTCGCGCTGGACGTTGAGGGTGAAGTCGCTCATGAGCTGAGCCTGGACGGCGTGGCCCAGCTCGTGCGGGACGATCACGTACACCGCGCCGTCGCCGCCGTTCTCGTACAGCTTGCGCATCCACGCCTCGTCGTAGGCGACGAAGTGCCCGATCGGGCAGTAGAAGGCGTTGTCGGGCACGGCCGGCTGGTCGCCGCAGGCCGGGCCGTCCTCGCCGGAGTACGCCTCGAAGGCCTGGATCGGCCGGTAGGCCCGGCCCGCGGCCTCGAACCTCCCCTGCCAGAACCGCTCGGTGAGCGTGCGCGCGAGCTGCACGTCCTCCTCGAAGCTCTGCCCGAGGGAGCGGCTGGGCGAGGAGGACGCGGGGCGGGGCTCGGCGTCTCCGGTGGTGCCGGAGTCCGGGACGGGGCCGGCGGAGCCGCAGCCGGCGGCGAGCAGCGCGGCGAGAAACAACGGAAGGAACGGGAGGATGGTGCGGCGCATCACATATCCCATCCTGGCCGACCCGCCGCGCCCGCGCGCCGTCCTCACACGAGACGACGCGCCGTAGCCCAGCGAGACAGCTCGTGCCGGTTGGAGAGCTGAAGTTTGCGCAGGACGGACGAGACGTGGGTCTCCACCGTCTTCACCGAGATGAACAGCTCCTTGGCGATCTCCTTGTAGGCGTAACCCCGGGCGATCAGGCGCAGCACCTCCCGCTCGCGCGAGGTCAGCGAGTCCAGCTCGGGGTCGATGGACGGCGCCTCGGTGGAGGCGAAGGCGTCCAGGACGAACCCGGCGAGCCGCGGCGAGAAGACCGCGTCGCCCTCCGAGACCCGGACGATCGCGTCGGTCAGCTCCCTGCCGCTGATCGTCTTGGTGACGTAACCCCGCGCGCCGCCGCGGATCACTCCGATCACGTCCTCGGCGGCGTCCGACACCGAAAGCGCCAGGAAACGGACCTGGGACCCCGAGCCGAGCACCCGGCGCAGGACCTCCTGGCCGCCACCCCCGGGCATGTGGACGTCGAGCAGGACCACGTCGGGCTTGAGGGAATCGATGGCGCCGACGGCCGACTCGACGTCCTCGGCCTCGCCGACCACCTCGATCTGCGGGCCCAGCTCGGCGCGGACGCCCGACCGGAAGAGCCGGTGGTCGTCCACGATCAGTACCTTGACCATCGTCACAGCTCCCTCGCGCACCGGGTCGGATCGCAGATCACGATTTCTCCCGCTTCATCGTCAGCATTACCTCGGTTCCGTCGCCGGGCTCGGTCTTCACCCGCGCGCTGCCGCCATGGCGCTCCATGCGGCCGATGATCGACTGGCGGATGCCCATGCGGTCCTCGGGAACGTCGTCCATGGTGAACCCCTTGCCGCGATCCCTGACGAACACCGTGACCTCCTCCGCCTCCACCTCGACATAGACCGATATGACCGACGCCTCAGCGTATTTCGCCGCGTTGACCATCGCCTGCCGGGCCGCCTGCAACATGGCGCGCAGCCCGTCGTCCAGGTCGCAGTCACCCACGCAGACGATCTCGATGGGGATGCCGTGCTCGTCCTCGATCTCGGCCGCCGCCCGGCGCACCGCCGCCGCGATGGTCGCGTCGGCGTCGGCCTTGGGCTGGTAGAGCCAGTTGCGCAGCTCGCGCTCCTGCGAGCGGGCCAGGCGCGTGACCTCGAACGGGTCCTGCGCGCTGCGCTGGATCAGCGTGAGCGTGTGCAGGACGGAGTCGTGGACGTGCGCGGCCATCTCGGCGCGCTCCTCCTGGCGGATGCGCTCCCTGCGCTCCTTCTGGAGCTCCTTCCACAGGCCGGTCAGCCAGGGCGCGGCGATCAGCCCGATGCCCCCGACGACGACGGCCGTGAACACCAGCCCGGGACGGGCCTCGGCCAGCTTGCCCTGGGCGGCCAGGAAGCCGATCGCGCCGATCACCACCAGCACCAGGCCGATGCCCGTGCGGATCCAGGAGCTGCGCACCTGCCGGACGGCGTCGGTCATCCAGCGCTGGCGCCGGCCGGGGTCGGCCTGCTGTCAGAGGATCAGCGTGCCGATGCCGCCCACGGCGATCGACCAGGTGCCGACCCCGCCGGTGGACGCGCCCGTGAGCCAGCCGAAGGACGTCAGGGCGATGCCCAGCACGCCGTACGCGGTCGCCTGGCCCCAGTCGCGGCTCGGCGGCTCGCCGGCGGGCATCGGCTCGCGGGGGGTGAACATCCACAGGGCGGCGTACGCGAGGACGCCGAGCCCGTCCAGGACGCTGAGCAGCACGAACGCGAGCCGCAGCACGACAGGGTCCAGGTTGAGCTGGGCCGCGGCTCCTTGGGCGACGCCCGCGACGACCCGGCCGCGCAGCGGGCGGATCAAGCGAGGGTAGGCCTCGGGAAGGGTGGGGGTCTCAGACATCTCTCGAGCATCGTCACACGTGGAAGGGCCGGCACGCATCAGGGCGCTCCCTGACTCCTGCCCTGAGGGGTCCGGGACGAGTCAGGGGTTCCCCGGATGGTGAGCCGGAGGTCGCGGCGGCCACGATGGTTCCATGACCGAAGCAGGCAGTGCCGGCACGACGCACGAACCGGAGGAGGCCCCGGACGAGCCGCGCGTGCTCCAGCGTAGCGACGAGGGACGGATGCTCACAGGTGTGTGCGCCGGGCTCGGCCGCTACGTGGGAATGGACCCGGTGATCTTCCGGGTGGGCTTCGCCGTGCTGGTCGTCGGGTCCGGCATCGGCATCATGCTGTACGTCGCGGCCTTCCTGCTCATGCGGAACTCCAACGGCGGCCCCGGCTACGTCGAGCAGTGGAGCCGCCGCGTCTTCGACGCCGACACCGTCATGGCGATCCTGGCCGCGATCCTGGCGCTCGGCCTGGTGATCAACGTGGCGGCGGACGGCATCGGCACCTCGACCATCGCCGTCGGCACCCTGCTCGCGATCGCGCTGCTGGCCGCGCACGGCAGGGGCGTGGACCTGCTGGCCGTCACCAAGAGCCTGCCCGAGCGGGTGAAGGGCCGGCGCGGCGTCGAGCCGGTGCCCGGCCCCTGGGCGCACGGACCGCAGGACGCGGGCGCGTACGCGCACAACCTCGCCCAGAACCTCGCGCAGAGCTTCACCCAGAACTTCGGGCGGACCTTCGGGCGGCAGGACACGCCGGAACAGGCGCGGTCCACCGCGTCCGGCACGACGGCCGGCCCGGCGTACGCTCCCGGCACGACGGCCGGCCCCATGGACGCTCCCGGCCCGGCAGCCGGCCC
The DNA here is from genome assembly GCF_003323745.1 of Sphaerisporangium album. GTDB lineage: Bacteria > Actinomycetota > Actinomycetes > Streptosporangiales > Streptosporangiaceae > Sphaerisporangium > Sphaerisporangium album. The sequence goes on along the minus strand of NZ_QOIL01000024.1, from coordinate 98,888 downwards.
CATGGACGCTCCCGGCGCGGCGGCCGGTCCCGCGGACACTCCCGTGGACGCGCCCCCGGACTACCCGCCGCCCTCGGACGCCCCCGCCGACCCCCGGCAGGCCGCCCCCGGCGCGGGGCAGGCCTATGAGCGGCCCGAGCCGGAGTACCGCCGCCTGTCCGACCTGGCCCGTGAGGCGCGCGGCGGCGGGTTCGACTCCTCGGGCGAGCCCTTCGCCCCGCGCGGCCCGTACAGCTCCCAGCGCGCGCACAGCGCGTACGGCTCCACCGGCTCCCTTGGCGCGTACGGTCCGCCGCAGGCGTACGAACCGCACGACTGGGGCTACACCAGGCGCGCCGCGACGGCCCCGGCCCGGCCCAAGCGCCCGAAGTCTTTCATCGGCGGCATAACGGTATTCGCCGCGTTCGTGGTCGGAGGGATCATGGTGGCCACGCAGTCGTCCTCCAGCACGCTCAACTTCCCTGTGGTCGGCGCCGCCGTGCTCATCACGATCGGCGCCGGGCTTCTCGTGGCGACGTGGTTCGGCCGGGGCGCGGGCCTCGTGGCGACCGGCACACTGATGTCAATTCTCCTGGTGGCGGGGTCGACGGTGAACGGTATTCCGAAGAAGATCGGCAGCTACACCTGGGAGCCGCTGGACAGCTCCCAGGCCGTCCGCGCCTACGCGGTGGGCATCGGCGACGGCACGCTCGACCTCAGCGACACCAAGTTCGCCCCCGGGTCGTACACCCGCTTCGACGCGTCGGTGTCGATCGGCGAGCTGAAGGTGATCGTCCCGGCCACGGCCCGCGTCAAGGTGTTCGGCTACACCAAGCTCGGCGACGTCAAGATCGAGCACGCGGTGCAGGGCGGGACGGACGTCCACCACGACAAGATCCTTGAGCCGGACGTGACGCCCACGGGCGCCCCGGCCGTGATCGAGCTGCACGTCAAGGCCGGCATCGGCGATGTCGAGGTGCACCGTGCGGCATAGGACCGACTGGCTGTCGCTGCTGTGCGGCCTGCTGTTCGTGGGCGTCGGCGTCCGCTACCTCACCGGGCCGCCGCCGGACGTGTTGCTGATGGCGCTGATCCTGCTGGTCGGGCTGGGTTTCGCCGGGTTCGTGGCGATCATCGCCAAGGCGGTGCGCAAGCGCTGACGGCCCCGCCCCCGCGAGGCGCCGCGCCCGCCTGCTTCGAGATCGAGCGCGGGCTGCGGGAGATCGTGGACTGGGGAGGGCGCCGCGCTCGTGGGTATGCCCAGGCCATGGCCCGTCCGACCTGGGAGGATCCGCGATGACCTCGATCACGCCGCCGTTCACGGAGGACTCCGCGCGGGCGAAGGTCCAGACGGCCGAAGACGCGTGGAACACCCGCGATCCGCACCGCGTGGCCCTCGCCTACACGCCGGACTCGGTGTGGCGCAACCGGTCGGAGTTCGTGACCGGCCGCGAGGAGATCACCCGGTTCCTCGCCCGCAAGTGGGCCAGGGAGCTCGACTACGCGCTGCGCAAGGAGCTGTGGGCCTTCACCGGCGACCGCATCGCCGTCCGGTTCCAGTACGAGTGCCACGACGCGGACGGGCAGTGGTGGCGCAGTTACGGCAACGAGCTGTGGGAGTTCGACGAGGCCGGCCTGATGCGGCGGCGCGAGGCCAGCATCAACGACCTGCCGATCGAGGAGACCGACCGCCGTATCTTCGGCCCCCGGCCGCCGGCCGAACTGGGCCGTCCGTTCCCCCTCGAATGACCGCCCCGCCGCCCTCGGAACGACCGTCCGCAGCCCCGGAACGACCGTCCGCGCCCTCGGAGAGCGACCGTCCGCGCCATCGGATGACCGTCCGTGCCCCCGGATCACCGTCCGCCGCCGGAGGACACGGAAGCGACGCGGCCGGACCGACGGCGCGCCGAAGTGCCCTGGGGGTTGACCGTGCACCTCAGGGGCGTACGTTCGCTCTTGTCGGCTCTCACTACGTGAAATCATTGTCAGTGCGCTCGCCACCGTGTGACCTCTGGGCACCCCACGGCGGGCCGCCTCCCGCGAGGGGCGCACAGTCCGGCGCACGGCGATGGACGTCCGGCCCGCGTGCTTGGAGGAGCGATGACCCGCATCACCGTCACCGTCGACGGCGTCGCCCACGAGGAGGAAGTGGAGCCGCGCCTGCTCCTCGTCCACCTGCTGCGCGATCGGCTCGGCAAGATCGGCACCCCGGTCGGCTGCGACACGAGCAACTGCGGCGCCTGCACGATCATGATGGACGGCAGGAGCGTGAAGAGCTGCTCCGTCCTCGCCGTACAGGCCGACGGCAGCGAGCTGCTCACCGTCGAGGGGCTGGCGGACGGCCCCACCTGGCACCCCATGCAGCGCGCCTTCCACGAGGAGCACGCCCTCCAGTGCGGCTACTGCACCCCCGGCATGATCATGGCCGCGCTCGACCTGCTCAAGGACGACCCCGACCCCTCGGACGAGGCGATCCGCCACGGCCTGGAGGGCAACCTGTGCCGCTGCACGGGCTACTCCAACATCGTCAAGGCCGTACGACGCGGCGCGCGGGCCATGAGCGACCAGGAGGTGACGACGTGACCGAGGAACTCGACGCCGGGATCGTCGCCCGCCAGATCGCCGAGAGCGGAGAACTCGGCGAACCCGCCCGGAACCGACACGAGGTCGGCGCGGCGCGCAGGCGCAAGGAGGACGCCCGGCTGGTGACCGGGCGCACGCGGTGGACCGACAACATCCAGCTCCCCGGCATGCTGTACGTCGCGTTCCTGCGCAGCCCGATGGCGCACGCCCGCGTCACCCGCGTGGACGCCTCCCCCGCCCTGCACAGGCCCGGCGTCGTGGCCGCGTTCACCGGCCGCGACCTCGCCGGCGAGCAGGGCAGCCTGCCGTGCGCGTGGCCCGTCACCGAGGACATCGTCGTCCCCGCGCACCCGCCGATGGCGGTGGACGAGGTCCGGTACGCCGGCGAGGCCGTGGCCTGCGTCGTCGCCACCGACCGGTACCGGGCCTACGACGCGCTGGAGTCGATCGAGATCGACTACGAGCCGCTGCCCGCCGTGGTCGACATGAACGCCGCCCTTGAGGACGACGCGCCCCGCGTCCACGAGGAGGGCAACCGCGCGTACGTCTGGAAGTTCGGGACCGGCGACATCGACGCCGCGTTCCGCGACGCGCCCGTGGTGGTCGAGCGGACGTTCGTCCAGCAGCGGCTGATCCCCACGGCGATGGAGCCGCGCGCGGTGGTGGCGCAGACCGACGGCGACTCCTTCACGCTGCACTCCTCGACGCAGGTCCCGCACATCCTGCGGATCATGCTGGCCACGGTGACCGGGATCCCCGAGCACAAACTGCGCGTGATCGCCCCCGACGTCGGCGGCGGGTTCGGCTCCAAGCTCCAGGTCACGGCCGAGGAGGTGCTGCTGCTCCTTCTCGCCAGGCGGCTCGGCAAGCCCGTCAAGTGGACCGAGTCCCGCTCGGAGGGCAACCTCACCGTGCACCACGGCCGCGACCAGATCCAGCGGCTCTCGCTCGCCGCCGAGGCCGACGGGCGGCTGCGCGGCCTGCGCGTGGACCTGCTGGCCGACATGGGCGCCTACCTGATGCTGATCACGCCGGGCATTCCGATTCTCGGCGCGTTCATGTTCAACGGCATCTACAAGATGGACGCCTACGACTTCACCTGCACGGGCGTGTTCACCACGAAGATGCCCACCGACGCCTACCGGGGCGCGGGCCGTCCCGAGGCGACGTTCGCGATCGAGCGGCTGATGGACGAGCTGGCCGCCGAGCTGGGCCTGGACCCGATCGAGGTCCGGCGGCGCAACTGGATCACCCGCGACGAGTTCCCGTACACGACGGTCGCGAACATGACCTACGACTCGGGCGACTACGAGGCCGCGACCCGCAAGGCGCTCGCGCTGTTCGGCTACGACAAGCTCAGGGCCGAGCAGTCCGAACGCCGGGACCGGCGCGACCCCGTCCAGCTCGGCATCGGCGTCTCCACCTACACCGAGATGTGCGGCCTGGCGCCGAGCCGGGTGCTGGGCTCGCTCAGCTACGGCGCGGGCGGCTGGGAGTACGCGGCCGTGCGCATGCTGCCCACCGGCAAGGTCGAGGCGGTGACCGGCGTCAGCCCGCACGGCCAGGGCCACGAGACCGCGTGGAGCCAGATCGTCGCCGACGCGCTCGGAGTGCCGTTCGAGGACGTCGCCGTGGTGCACGGCGACACGGCCATCGCCCACAAGGGCATGGACACCTACGGCTCCCGCTCGCTCGCGGTCGGCGGCGTCGCCCTGGTCCGGGCGTGCGACAAGGTCAGGGAGAAGGCACGGCACGTCGCCGCCCACATGCTGGAGGCGTCCGCCGAGGACATCGAATTCTCCGAGGGCACGTTCCGGGTCCGCGGCACCGAGGCGGGCACGACGATCCAGGAGATCGCGCTGGCCGTGTTCGGCGCGCACGACCTGCCGGACGGCGTCGAGGCGAGCCTGGACTCCGACGCGACCTTCGACCCCGACGACTTCTCCTTCCCCCACGGCACCCACCTGTGCGCCGTCGAGGTCGACACCGAGACCGGGGCCACGAGCATCCGGTCGTACGTCGCCGTGGACGACATCGGCAAGGTGATCAACCCGCTCATCGTGGAGGGCCAGGTGCACGGCGGGATCGCCCAGGGCATCGCGCAGGCGCTGTTCGAGGAGGCCGTCTACGACTCCGAGGGCAACCTGCTCACCACGACGATGGCCGACTACCTGCTGCCCTCCGCCGCCGACCTGCCCGACTTCGTGACCGCCAGGACCGAGACCCCGGCGACGGGCAACCCGCTCGGGGTCAAGGGCGTCGGCGAGGCGGGCACGATCGCCTCGACGCCCGCCGTCGTCAACGCCGTCGTCGACGCCCTGCGCCCGTACGGCGTCCGCGACGTCCCGATGCCCTGCACTCCCGAACGGGTGTGGCGCGCGATCCAGGGAGGCGCCTCGTGACCCCTGCGCGTCGAACGAACGAAACCTGCCCACCCACGAGACGTCCCGTCCGGATACGGCCGGTGACCGGCGACGCCACGTCACGATCCGCCTCGCCTTCGAGACGAACTGTCCCGATCCGGCCGACGGTATGCGGAGGTCTGTCATGATCCCGGCGAGCTTCGACTACGTGCGCGCGTCCTCCGTGGACGAGGCCGTCGAGGTGCTGGCGGACGCAGGCGAGGAGGCCAAGGTGCTGTCCGGCGGGCAGTCCCTGCTTCCCCTGCTGCGGCTGCGGCTGGCCTACCCCAGCGTGCTGGTCGACGTAGGACGGCTGCCCGAGCTGCGCGGCGTCCGCGACGAGGGCGGGCACGTCCACATCGGTGCCACCACCACCCACGACGAGATCATCCGCTCGCCGGTCGTCCGCGCCGGATGCCCGCTGGTGGCGCTGGCCACGGCGACCGTCGCCGACCCGGCCGTACGGCACCGGGGGACATTCGGCGGCTCCATGGCCCACGCCGACCCCGCCGGCGACCTGCCCGCCGTGGCGGTGGCCCTGGACATGGAGTTCGTCCTGCGCTCCACGACGGGCGAGCGGGTGGTCACGGCGACGGACTTCTTCACCGACTACCTGGAAACCGCCCTCGAACCGGGCGAGATCCTCACCGCTGTGCGCGTCCCCAAGCTGGGCGAGGGCTGGGGCTACCACTACGAGAAATTCCACCGCACCGCCCAGGCCTGGGCGATCGTCGGCGTCGCGGCGGCCGTACGGGTCACGGTCTCCGAGAGCGGCGCCCGCCACGTGGCCGAGGCCCGCGTGGGCCTCACCAACATGGGCCCGACCCCACTCCGCGCCACCGCAGTGGAGTCCGCCGCCGTGGACGCCGAGCTTCCCCCCGTCCCGCACGCCACCGCGAACGGCTCCCCGTCCACCGCACGACTGCCCTCGGCGAACGGCTCGGGCCCGCACGACACACTGCGCGAGGCAGCGTCCCTCGCCGACGGGGACACCTCCCCGACCGCCGACCTCCACGCCACCCCGGACTACCGCCGCCACCTCGCCCGCGTCCTCACCCACCGCGCCCTGACCCACGCCGCCGCGACCGTCTAGAGCACCGTCGAAGGCGCCGCATTCTTGGTCACCGGGGAGGCGGCGCCGACAAGCCGGTCCGACATGGCGAGCCGAAACCGTAGTAGACGACCGCACGCACTACCCTGCCGCCCGCCACAACTCATAAGCGCCGCCAACGCCGTCTTCAGGAGGGCTGGCTCAGGCCCAGGCCGCCCGGGGTCTTGAGGCCGAGCCGCTGGGCGCCCCCCGGCGCGCCGCTCGGGAGGACCTCCAGCGCGCCGGCGCCGTACACGCCCGGCAGTCCGGCGATGACGTCCGCGCGCCGGTCGCCGCGGACGTCCGCCAGGCGCAGGCTCGTGCCGTACCTGGTCTCGTAGGTGTCGTGCGCGTACCGCCGGATCGGCTGCGCGCCCACGCCCGTGGCGGTCCCGGCGTACAGCAGGGCCCAGTCGTGGTCGCCCTCGGCGGAGATGTGGACGGCCAGGTCGGCGCGGCCGTCCCCGGTGATGTCGCCGAGGGCGACGTTGGCCGGGTAGTAGTCGTCGCCCGTCGCCACCGTCCGCGCCGGGGCGAAGCCGTTGCCCTGGCTGAGCTGGACGAGCACCCGGAAGTTCTCGCCTTCGGTCGAGGTGATCCGGACGAGGTCGGCCCTGTGGTCGCCGTTCACGTCCGCGACGGCGAGGTCACGGGCGGCCCGCTCGGTCGGAGTGATCGACCACGCGCGGGTCAGCGAGAGCCCGGCACGAGAGCCGGGCACGACGGTGATCCGTTGCGGCCCGACGGGGTCGGGCAGGGCCACGCGGTGCTCGGTGGCCACCAGGTCGGGCCTGCCGTCGCCGTTCACGTCGCCGGCGGCGAGGTCCGCGCCGAACCGCGGGGCCCCGTTGGCCAGGCCCCCCGCCACCCGCAGGCCGGACCTGCCGCCGCGCAGCACGACGATCCGCTCGCTGCCGGTGACGGCCACGTCCCCGTAACCGTCGCCGTCGAAGTCGGCGGCCGCCATGGCGGGCTCGGTCACCGGCCACGACAGCACCTTGGCGTCCGCGCCGCGCAGCCCGGTCGGCGACCCGCGGAAGACCACGAGCTTCTTGCGTGCGGACGCCAGGACGTCGGCGTAGCCGTCCGCGTCGAAGTCGCCGGAGGCGAGCACCCGCCCGAGGTTCTCCCGCGCGACGGGAGCGGCGAGCGTGACGACCCGCCCCTGAGTGGAGACCTGCTTCGCGCCGCCGAAGTAGACGACCACGCCTCCGGCGTCGCTCTTGCCCTTCACCTTCAGGAGGGGCAGCCCGGCGATCACGTCGACGCGCCCGTCACCGTTGACGTCGCCCGCCACCGCCGGCCTGACGGGCTTGGCCTCGGCGGGGACCGCGACCCCCGCCAGCCCCACCGCGACGGCCACGACGAGGCCGCCCTTCCGCATCCCCTTGAACGTCCCGCGCATGACCGTCTCCTTCGGAGTCCCTGCCCCATGGGACGCCCGTCCGGGCCCCGATGTTGGCGGGGTCCCGAAGAATTCACCTTCGGGGTAAGACGTCCCCGAACGCAGCCGGGCGCCCTGTCGTGAAGGCGCCCGGCCGGCGCGTGAACGGGGTCAGGAGGCGAGGACCCGCAGCTCGGAGAGTTGTGCGGCGGGCCACGCGGTGTTGGCGGTGAACACCAGCCGGACGTACCGGACGGAGGCCATGTTGAAGCTCACCGCCACGGTGTTCGCCGACGCCGGACTGAAGCTGTACGCCCGCGACCCGACGATCGGCTTGTAGGTGACGCCGTCCGTGCTGCCCTCGATGGTCGCCGTCTGGGTGCGAGCGCCCCACGACGGCGGCAGCGCCATCTCCACCTGGTAGATCCGGCAGGTCGCGCCGAGGTCCAGGGTGACGGACTGCGGGAAGGCGTTGTTGGCGCTCTCCCAGTAGGTGGAGGTGTTGCCGTCCACCGCGTTCGCCGTGCCGTAGCCCGGCTGGGCGGTACCCGTGAGCGGCCGGCCGAGGGCCGCGTTCTTGCCCGCCGCCGAGAACGCCTGCACCTCGGCGATCTTGATGGTCGGCGTCCAGGGGCCGCTTGGGAAGTTCAGCGACAGGCAGCACCCGTAGACCGGCGGGAAGGTGATCGTGACCTTGTTGCCGGTGGCCGGGTTGAAGCTGTAGGTCTGCTGCGGGACCACCGTGACGGCGTCCACCGTGCTGTCCACATAGGCCGCCTGGACCGACATCGTCAGCGTCCGGGCCGGCTCACCGGCCGGGAGCTGGACCACTATCTTGTCCGTCGTGCGGCGGCCGCCGTCGAAGGCGTAGTTGATGCCGACCGTGTTCACATACGACGGCACCTCCCAGTAGGTCGCGGGGTCGTGGTCGACCGAGTAGAAGCCCCAGTGACCGTCCGTGCCGGGCAGCGACCTGTTGTAGCCCATCACCAGCGGCAGTTCGGTTCCCGGCGCGATGACGCCCGACCTGGCCCGCGCCACCGCGGCGTAGGCGTCCAGCTTGCCGTGCCCCCAGACCTCGTTGGCCGTCCCGGCGGAGGCGCAGGAGGTGTCGGGGGTCGGCACGGCGGTGCCGTCCAGTACCACCCGCGTCGCGTCGACGTTGCCGCGCAGGGACGGCACCGCCGCCCAGATCAGCGCCACCGTCGCCGCCGTGTGCGGGGACGCCATGGAGGTCCCGCTGTAGCCCGCGTAGGCGCCGCCCGGCACCGAGGAACGGACGTTCACGCCGGGGGCGGCGATGTCCGGCTTGATGTAGGTGTCGCCGGTGCCGCGGCTGGAGAACGGCGCGATCACGTCATTCGCGTCGAAGGCTCCCGAGCTGTAGGCCTGGATGAGCCCGCCCGGGTAGTTCGCCGTCCCACAGGCCGGTCCGGAGTTGCCGTTGGAGAACGCCGGGAAGATGCCCGCCTTCACCCAGGCGGACAGGACATCGGCATACCACTCCGAGTAGCCCGGGGCGCCCCACGAGTTGTTCACCACGTCGGGGGCCAGGTCGGGCCGGGGGTTCGCGCCGGAGAGGTCGGTGGGGGCCAGCATCCACTGGCCGGCCGCCATCAGGTTCGCCGCCGCGCAGGTGGTGCCCTCACAGCCCTTGGCCGCGATCCACTTCACCCCGGGAGCGACGCCGATCTTGTTGGACCCGCCGTCGTCTCCAGCCATCGTCCCCATCGTGTGCGTGCCGTGCCCGTCGGTGTCACACGGCGCGGAGGTCGGGCATCCGCCCGTCGGGTTGTACCAGGCGTAGTTGTGGTTCACGGTGCCGCCGGAGTTGCCCCGGTACTGGCCGATCAGGGCAGGGTGGTCCCACTGGACGCCGGTGTCGATGTTGGCGACCACGATCCCCTGACCACGATCGGAGTACTCGCTCCACACGCGGTCGGCCTGGATCTTGTTGACGTTCCACTCGACGCCGGCCACCGTGGCCTGCGCCTTTGGGGCCGCGATGGGCTTCGGGATGACGGCCGGGACGTCCGGCTCGATCTTCGAGACCTCGGGCAGCGCGGCCAGTTGCTCCAGCAGCGCGCTGCCGCCGGTCACCTTGACCGTGTTGGAGATCCAGAACGCCGTGAAGTCGGCGTGGGCGGCGCGCGCGGCGGCGATGACCCGCTTCTGGGACGAGTCGGCCGCCTCCTTACGGACGCGGATCACCTCGGCGGCCCGCCCGGCCCGGGTCTTCTTCCCGGCCACGGTGCTGAAGTCGGCGCGCTTGGCGAGGCGCACCCAGAAGGTGCCGGTACGACCGTCGGCCACGCTGCCGCGTACCGCCGCCGCCACCTTGGGCGGCGGGGTGGGCTCTTTGTTCGTCGGGCCGCCCGCGTGGGCGGCGGTGGAGGAGAAGACGACGGCCGTGGCGACGGCGACCGTCCCCAGGGCACGCAAAAGCCGCATGGATCGCGACAAGGGAGAGGTCCTTTCCTAGGGGGACGCCCGGCGGCAGTGCATGACAAACCGCACGGACGGTGAAGGCTCCGGACGGCTCGCGCGATGCCGTACGGAACATCCGGGTGGCGCCTCAGCCCGGATGGACCTGGAATTCAGGGATTCAGGAGAGCTGTCCAGCCCGTCGGCTTGGATCAGCGGGAATGGCGAGCCGCCACCGGCCGGGGGAGGCTTCGCCGACGGCGAAGATCACGGTGTTGCGGCGGGCGGTTTTCGGACGGCGCGACTTGTGGCGAGCGAGGCTCGCACGCCCACCGCCCCGAGCACGTACACGGCCCGTCGAGGGCCACCCACCCCCGGGACCCACCGAACAGACCTGGCCAAGATTCCCCGTTCCAGCCACACCCCCACACCTTAGCGATCTAGCCCCTCGAATGCGGTCCCATTTATGCGCCCTCTTCCTGTTTCGGTATGAATTCTGCGTAAATTCGTTTGTTTCTTGCAGACGGGTTCCCCTGCGGAGTCGTTCCGCTCGGACCCCGAACGCTACGAAAGGGCCAGACCCCGCTATCCCGACGCGTTGGTGGAGCGCATCGTCGCCGAAAGCCCCCGGCCCGACTTCCTCGACGTCGGCATCGGTACCGGCATCGCGGCCCGGCAGTTCCTGGCCGCCGGTCGCAAGGTGCTCGGGGTCGAGGTCGACGCGCGGATGGCCGAGTGGGCGCGACAGCGCGGGCTCGATGTCGAGATGATGGCGTTCGAAGCCTGGGACCCGGCCAGCCGGCAATTCGACGCCGTCGTCTCCGGACAGGCATGGCACTGGGTGGACCCGGTCGCGGGAGCGGCGAAGGCCGCCGAGGCGCTACGGCCCGGCGGCCGGCTGGCGGTCTTCTGGAACGCGGGCCACCCTTCGCCCGACCTGGCCGAAGCCTTCTCCGCGGTCTACCGCCGGGTCATCCCCGACTCGCTCGCCTCCCGCCAATGGACCACCGTTTCGGACGCGTACTCGGTGCTGAGCGGCAGGGCCGCCGACGGCATCCGGGACGTGGGCGCGTTCGGCGAGCCGGAGCGAAAATTGCACTGAGCCCGGCGACCAGCAACCCGCACCGCGTCAAAAGCGGGGACGATCGCCTTGACCGCGGCCGTGGCCTCCGAGACGACAAGCCTGACGTCCTCCGTAACCCGACGAATCCATGACCGTGGTTCCAACCGGGACGTGCCCAAAGGTGGCACGCCTGTCGGCGACCGGCGGTTGGGATCGGCCCTGGGAGCGCGTGATGACGCCCCCGGACACGACCTAGTGGCCGGAGGCGCACTTGTGACCGACAGCGTCAGGACAGGCCGTACCTCTGGGCTATCGACCTGGCCTCGTGTTCGGTCACCTCTCGGGGGGTGCGGGCCAGGGCCAGTCGTAGCTCGGAGAGGATCTTGTCTCCGGAGCCCCGGACGCGCGTGCGGTAGTGAACGAGCTGGGCGTCGAACCGCACGGCGGTCGGTCCTGTCCAGACCCCGCCCCCGTGAAACGCCCGATACGGCCCCTCGATGTCGTCATCCACCTCACGGATCATCGTCTCCACCGCCCGCAACGCCTCCTCCAGCGCCGCACAAAGCGGGTTCGGCACCAACTGCGGCATCCCCGCTCACCCCTTCGTCTTCGTCGGCGAAGGAGAAACACCCTCCCCTGACGGCCCGGGCGACGGCGCACTGGCATCCGTGATCAGCTTCGGCGCGATCAACTTCATAAGCGCCACCACATCAGCCGCGTTGTCCCGCCCCGAGACCCCAATATCCAGTTGGATGCTGAGCATCGCCTTACCACGCACGAGAAGCGCGTTCGCGCGGTTGTAATTTCCATCGGGGGGCTTGAAGTAGTAGCCGATGGCCCCAGGGACGATCTCCGGCAATGGCGAGGCTCCGGCCGAGATCTGACTTTCAACTAGTTCCGAGTACCCTCCCGGCGCGAGATCGACCAGTAGCACCTTCGACTTCTCGTCGGTCGGCTGATATATCGTACACGTTCCGGCACCTAAGCCATTCGAGATATCTAGATCGAAGAATCCATGCGCGATCGGATCGCGTACGCCGGTCATCAGTTGCACCGCTTTGATTGGAATATATTCGCATGCGAACGGCGGAGCGGCTGATTTCGGGATGGGTGTGCGATCGATCCCGACATCATCGTTCTGACATGCCGTTGATGTGGCAAGCATACATAGCATGGCCGCCATGGAGGCGAGCGGCTTCAACTTCATGATCCGTGATGCCTCAGACCACCGAAGAAGCTCACATCCAGTTGATTTTCGAGATCTCGCCATGACCTTCCCGACAGCCCTTCGCGGAGCCATCGCTCATACGCTTCAACCCGCCGGTACATGTCAGTTTCGTTGGCAGCCTTTTTGTCGATCATCTCATCCCTGGTCATGAGCGTCCGGCCATCGTCTTTAAGAAAGTTATTGGGGTTGTCGCGAGGATCATCACCCTTGTTCAGCCCCTCCAGCGTGGCCCAAGGATGAGTCCGTGCCGGAGGTTCAGATTTTCCGAACAGGCCGTGCTTGAGCATCGCTTGGGCGGCGAGATCATGGACGAAATTTCGAGTTAGATCGAGGGCCTGGTCAGCCTGGAGGCGGGCCTTGTCCTCCGCGTTTCCCTTGTTCATGTCCTCGATCATGCCAGTCCAAGCCCCGATGCCGCCGGCGAGCCGTGCCCAAGGCACCTCCTGCGGCCAGGCGAGACCCATATCGACGAGGGCTGCCAGAATCTTCATATTCCGCGCTTTCGCCTCGTCCATCTCCTTGCCGCTCTCGATCCCGGCCAGCCCCGCCGCATCCCTGATCAAGCCGAAGCCGGCCGCCGCCTGCTTTACGCTTGCAACAAGTGCGTCATCCCCCCGCCCTGCGGCCACCTCTGCAGCCCCATGATCGAGAAGGCGGGCCGCCAACACGGTCTGGGCGGCCAGGACAATAGCGAACGCTTTTTCATCCGTGAACGCCTGCTTCATCACCTCGTTCAGAGAGACCCGATCGAACTGCCCAACCCCCCAAGGGTCCTGCCCGGGACTGAGAGGATTATCGGCACCTGAAACCACGCTCGGGATTGTGGTCCCAGATTGAGCGGCACCGTTGATATCGATGATGTAGCCCGCGAGGACACGGCCAGTTGTAAGAGGCGGAACATGGGATTCGAACGAGTCGTCGGCCATGACGCGATCAATTTCCAATTTGATGAACTCTGAAGCGAGTTTAGCTGATAGGAAACCGCGCGACGGTTTTTGCGGCGTGCCGTCATGGTCGCGAAAGTACAGGGTTGCGGCTTCGATGGCCTTGCCCAACGCATCACCGTTATCACTAAGCCGCCGCTCGGTCATGAAGCGCTTCAGCATGTTGGGATCGCTCAGGAAGAAATCTTGAGCGGCTGCGGGGTCCTTGCTGAGCGCTTCTAGAACGGTGATCATCATTGGCTGTTCCAGCCCGATCGGATTGGCGTGCGCCTTGCGGTCCCACGCGTCGAGCTTCTTGGCCACCGAGGTCAGGAACTCGGTGGGGAACGTGCCGTGCTTTAGGGCCAATGCGAGGCCGTAACCCTCTTGCCAGTTCATACGGGACCAGTTCGTGCGTATCCCCGACAGCAGTTCGTTAAGTTCGTTGCGCCAGGCGGTGCTCAGCTTCGGGCTGGCAGTCCCCAGAGTCTGGCCTAGGGCCACAAGCAATCGATTCATGCCCACGTCGTTCTTGTGGGCCACGATCTTGCCCATCAGCTTGGTGTACGCCTTGGCGCCCATTGCGTTCATCAAGGTAGTGGCGAAGCCGGGGTCCTTGGCGCGTTTTTCCAGTTCGGCCAGGGTGTTCGCGTCGACCTTGCCGTTCTCTGCGGCCTGGCCCAGTTTGAGGGCGGCGGCGTAGACGTCGGGGTGGTGGGCGGCCTTGGCGTACAGGGCCTCGTCGAAGGCGGTCAGGCCGCCGGGGAGGCTTGAGGAGGCGCTCCAGTCCGAATGCTCGGCGCGGATCGTCTGGCTGCGGCGGCGCAGGTCGGGGCGGCTCGTCGCGATCCAGGTCCGCATCTCGCGCAGGACGTCCAGGCCCGAGGTGTCCAGGTCCAACTGCTGGAGTGTGCGGCGGATCCGGGGCTCGTTGCGTCCGAGGGTGTCCTCGGCCCGGCCCAAGCCGCGTTCGAAGGCGTCCATCGAGGCGGGATCGATCCCGGAATAGCCGCCTTTCACTCCCGAGGGCGGGTGAGGGAGCGGAGTCGGGCCGGTCGCCGAAGAGGTCCGAGCGGTCTTGGGAGCGCTGTCCCCGGAGGGAGGAGCGACCGGAGCGGGCTCGGCGGTCGGAGAGGGTTCGGCCGTGGGGGACGGCCGCCGGGTAGGGACGTCCTCAGGTGCTGGAGACGGCGTGGGTAAGGGATGGGTCATGAGGTCAGGGGGCTCCAGCGCGGCCGACGACAGCGACAACTCCGACGGCGAGATTAATTGCATCCTCGCCATGAGTAAAGATCTTAATAAATATGGATATGTCTGCCGACGCCCTCCGCTATTCCCAAATAGGGCACAGGCTCATGGCCGGAACCAGCCCCCGACGAGACGACGAGCAGGTCAGCCGACACGGACGGAGCCGCCGCCCCCCGCAGTCGGCGCTACCGATTCGCATGACCGCGGCAAGAGGGGTAGCAAGGTAGCGACGGGTCGTTGAGCGGTCATAATGGCGCGAGAGCGACGAGGGCCGTCCGGTCGTTCGCCGGCCGGGCCTGGCCTGGGAGGGCGGCACCATGGCGATGCGGTTCGAGCACGAGTTCACGGTTCCCGTGCCGGTCGAGCAGGCGTGGTCGGTGCTTCTCGATGTCCAGAGGGTGGCTCCCTGCCTGCCGGGGGCGACGCTCGACGGCGTGGACGGCGACGTGTTCACCGGCCGGATGAAGGTCAAAGTAGGGCCGATAACCGTCACCTACCGGGGCGAGGCGGCGTTCGAGTCGGTGGACAAGGACGCGCACACGCTCAGCCTGAAGGCGTCGGGCAAGGAGGCGCGCGGCACCGGCACCGCCGGGGCGCTGGTCAACGCGACGCTCACCGGCGAGGGGGCTCGGACCAGGGTCACGGTCGAGACGTCGTTCAACGTGACGGGACGTCCCGCGCAGTTCGGGCGGGGGGTGATGGCCGAGGTCGGGGCCAAGCTGATCGACAAGTTCGCCGAGAACCTCGCCGCGGTGCTGCGCGAGGCCCCGGAGGAGAGGACCCTCACGGTGGTGCCCGACGAAACGACCGAGGAAACGGCCCCGGGGACGGCCGGAAAGACGGCACCAGGGATCGTCGGCGGGACGGCCGAGGAGATGCCTGCGCCGGAGCCGGCCGGGGAGGTCGAGCCCGGCGCGCTCGCCGAGCCCGCCACCACCCCGTTCAACCAACCCGAGCCATCGCTTCTGCCCGAACCCGCCACCACTCCGGTCGACGAGCCGGCGCCGTCGCCGCTCGCCGAGCGCGCCTCGGTGTTCACCGAGCCCGCCACCGTGCCGTTCCGCGAATCCGGCGAACCCCGGGAGCCCGGCGAGCCGGCCACCGCCCCGTCCGGCGAGCCGGCCACCGCCCCCTCCGGGGAGCCCGCGAGCGTCCCCGTCGCGGAGGCCGCGTCGCCCTTCGGGGCGCCCGCCGAGGCCGGGGAGCAGGACGACCGGGTGTCCGGGGGTCGGAAGCCAGAGGGACGGGTGTCTCGGGGTGGGGAGCCGGAGGAGGGGGTGTCCGGCGGTGGGGAGACGAGGGCGCAGCGGCATCTCAGCGCCGTGCCCGACTCCTACGCCGAGAGGACGGCCGGGCGGGAGGCACACCCAGCGGGCACCACCCGTACCTCGCGGACGCCCGACGAGGAGGCGCTGGACCTGCTGCGGATCGCGGGCATGCCGCTGCTCAAGCGCGCGGCCCCGCTGGTGGCGGCGCTGGCGGGCGTGGTGCTGCTCGGCTGGCTGGTACGGCGGCTGCTCACCCGCCGCTGACCATAGCGGCTGCTCACCCCCCGCTGACCATGAGCGCGGCGGGGACACACGCCGACTCCCGCGGGGAACGCGCTCCGCGAGCCCACAGGTCGGAGACACCAGCGGAGGACCACCCGGGCCGTGGGTGGTAAAAGTCGGGAAAGGGCTGGTCAGCACTCCTTCGGGAGGGGCGGTACGCGGGGCTGGCCGGGAATACCCCGGGGCAGCGTCGGTGCCGACTGGGGGGAACCAGCATGCAGCCGGATGTCAGCGTCGTGCTCATCACGTTCAACGATTCGGCCAGACTGCCGCGTGCCCTCGCCTCGGTGCTGAACCAGTCCCTGCGCAATCTCGAAGTGATCGTCGTGGACGACGCGAGCACCGACCACACGCCCCGCGTCCTCGCCCGCCACGACGACCCGCGCGTGCGCTACATCCGCAGGGAGTCCAACAGCGGCGGCTGCGGGGCCCCGCGCAACGCCGGGATGGACGCCGCCCGCGCCCCGCACATCATGTTCCTGGACAGCGACGACGAGTTGGCCCCGCACGCGTGCAAGAGCCTGCTGGAGGAGGTCGAGCGGACGGGCGCCGACTTCGCGGCCGGGCAGATCACGCGGCTGTTCGAGGAGACGGGCCGCACCCAGCGCTACTACCCGTCCCTGTACTCCCCCCGGCGCGTGGTAGAGGGGATCCGCGCCGAGCCGCACCTGTTCCTGGACGGCTTCGCGACCAACAAGCTGTACCGGACGGCCTTCCTGCGCGAGCACGGGCTGCGCTTCGCCGAGAACATCCACTACGAGGACCACGTCTTCACCGCGGCCCTGTACTGCGCGGCCCGGACGTTCGCGGTCGTGCCCTGGGTGGTGTACGTCTGGCACCGCGCGGCCGGTTCGACGTCGATCTCGTCGTCGGTCCAGGACCTGGACAACGTCCGGCAGCGGGTGCGGGCGGCGCTGGTCAGCGACGCGATCCTGCGCGACAACGGCTGCTCGGACCTGGTCGCCGACCGCCAGCACCGCTTCGTGCAGCAGGACCTGCGCGTCTACCTGAACAAGCTGCCCGGCCGCCCCGCGGTGTGGGTCAAGGAGTTCGCCGCGGTGACCCGTCCGTACCTGGACGACCTGGAGCCCGGCGTGCTCGGCCGCGCCGACCCGATGATCCGGGTGTGCGCGCATCTGCTCCGCACCGACCACCCCGAGGACCTGGTGGTCGCGGCACGCTCGCTGACCGGCCCGAAGGCGCCGCCGCGGCACGCGCTGCGCGTGGACGGCCGGACGTACTGGGGGACGCGCGCCGACCCGGCCATGGACATCACCGCGCTGCGCCTGGCGGAGCTGCCGTTCATGGCGTCGCGGATCCGGCACGAGGTCACCGAGATGGCGTGCGAGGGGACGATCGTGTCGATGACCGTCCGCACGTACGACCCGTTCGCGGTGCTGCGCCGCTGGAAGTGCGCGGCCGACCTGACGCTCAAGGGCCTGACGGTGCCGCTGGAGCCGCGGCGGCAGGCGGACGGCAGCTACCTCACCCAGGTGGAGTTCGACCTCGGGGGCGCGAGGCTGGGCAGGCTGGGGTTCCAGGGACGGCGTGACCCGCGCGTCGGATTCACCCGCGCGGACGGGCACCGCACCGCCGACCGGCTGCTGGTCGACCCCACCGCGCCGCCGCTGGTGCTGACCGTGGGCAGGCACGAGGTCACGGTCGGCCCGGCGGGCGACGGCGCGGTCCTGCGCGTCTCCTGGCGGCCGGACCCGGCGCTGCGGCGGGCATCCGCGCTGCGCGTGCTGCGCGACCTGGCGGGCCGCGCGGACGTGAAGCTGTGGGCGTACCGGCGGCTGATCCACATGGTCCCGCGCCGCCGCGACCTGGCGCTGTTCGAGTCCGACACAGGCGGGGGGTACACGGGCAACCCCCGGTACATCCACGAGGAGATCGTCCGCAGGGGGCTGCCGCTGGACGTGCGCTGGTCGGTGCGCGGGGACGCGACCGGCTTTCCCGCGGGCGTGCCGCTGGTGCGGCGGATGAGCTGGCGGTACATCTGGATCATGGCCCGCGCGGGCTACTGGGTGGACAGCCACGGCCTCCCGCTCGGCTTCCCCAAGCCGAAGGGGACCCGCTACCTGCAGACCTGGCACGGGCAGACGCTCAAGACGGTCGGGTTCGACTCCCCCGACCTGCGCGGCGACTTCCCCGGCCCGCGCGAGCGCTGGCGGGCGGCCGTGGCGCGCTGGGACGCGCTGGTGTCGCCGGGCGCGGAGTTCGAGCGGGTCTTCGTGCCGTCCAACGAGTACACCGGCACGGTGCTGCGCTTCGGCTCGCCGCGCTGCGACGTCCTGGTCAACGGCGACCCCTCGGCCGAGCCGCGCGTGCGCGAGGCCCTGGAGATCCCGTCCGACCGCAAGATCCTGCTGTACGCGCCGACGTACCGCGACCGGGCGAAGTCGGGCGGCGCGTCGGTGCGGGCGGACCTCGACGCGCTCGGCGACGCGCTGGCGGACGAGTGGGTCGTCGTGCTGCGCACCCACCCGGTCGAGCGGTTCGCGGTGCCCGAGCGGGTGCGGCACCTCGTCCGGGAGGCCGGGTCGTATCCCGAGGTGAACGATCTGATCCTGGCCTCGGACGCGCTGCTCAGCGACTACTCCTCGATCATCTGCGACTACGCGTGCACCGGGCGGCCGATCCTGCTGTACGCCGACGACTACGACGAGTTCGCCCGGGTGGAACGCGGGCTGAACTACGACCTGCGCGAGATCGGCCCCGGCCCGGTGCTGGCCACGACCGGGGAACTGGTCGCCGCGCTGCGCGACCTGCCCGCCGTCGCGGCCGAGTACGCCGGGCGGTACGCCGACTTCGTCACGCTGTTCTGCGCGGACGAGACGGGCAAGGCCGCGCCGCGCGTCGTGGACGCCTTCTTCCACGGACCAGGTCCCCGCCCATGAGGGCTGCCGGGACACGCGGCGGCCGCGCGGGGAGGACCGTGGTCTTCGCCTGTATGGACGCCGACACGCTCGGCGGCGTCCAGCAGGTCACCCACACCGTGGCCCAGGGACTCGCGCTGCGCGGCCACGACGTGCACGTGATCGGCCTGCACGAGGCGGCCGACCCGTTCCGCTACGTCGAACGACCTCTGTACGAGCAGCACGTGGCGCAACACAGGCCGGTCGGCGAGGGCAGGCGCGGGACGGCACGGGCGCGGGTCTCCCGCCTGCTGTCCTCGCTGCCGCCCGGCTACGTCGTCCTGACCTCGCCGACGGTGGTGTCGTGGCTGGCGGACGCGGTGCCGCGCCGGCTGCGGGCCATCGGCCAGTACCACGGCTCGTTCGAGCACGCGCGCGGCACCTGGCACTTCGGCGCGGTGCGGCGCGCCTACGTCGGCCTGGCGCGGTCGGTGTTCCTCAGCCCGGAGGACGCGGCGCGGTTCGCCGAGCAGGCGCTGCTGCCGAACGCCGACCACGTGCCGAACCCGCTGGGGGCGTGGCCGGAGACGACGTCCTTCCTGGACGTGCCCCGGGTGCTCGGCATCGGCCGCCTGGCGGGGGTGAAGCGCTTCGACCGGCTCATCACGGCGTTCGCCCGCGCCTCCCGCACGCGCACGCAGTGGGAGCTGCACCTGATCGGCGACGGCCCCGAGCTCGCGCGCCTGCGCTCGCACGCCGCGTCCCTCGGGGTGACCGGCCGCGTGGTCTTCCGCGGCAGGGTGCCGGCCTCGCGGATCGGCCAGGAGTACCTCAACGGGTCGATCCTCGGGCTGTCCAGCGAGCACGAGGGGTTCCCGCTGGTGGTGGCCGAGGCGGCCTCGTACGGCATGCCCGCCGTCGCCTTCGACGTCTCGGGAGGGGTGCGCGCGCTGGTGCGGGACGGCGCGACCGGCGTGCTCGTGCCGCCCGCGGACGTCGACGCGCTCACCGGCGCGCTGAACGGCCTGATGGCCGACCACGCCCGCAGGCGGCGGCTGGGCGCGGCGGCGCGGGCCCACGCCGAGGCGTTCCGGCTGGAGAAGGTGCTGGACCGCTGGGAGGACGTGTTCGCCCGCATCAGCCGGTGACGGACGCGATCCCCATATCGGCCGCTGGTGGACGTCCACCCCCGGATCGACCGCCGACGGACGTCTTCACCCGGACCACGACACCTCGCCGCGACCGGCCACCGGTGGGTGTCAGCGCCTGGTGAGCTGCCCCGAGGTCGTGCGCTGGCGCGGGATGCTCGCGAGCGAGAGCTGCCCTGAGGTCAGCATCGCGGCCAGCGGCCCCGGCTCACGCATGCGGTTGATCCGGTCGCGGCCGAACGTGCGGGCCCGCGACAGCGCCCGCCGGGCCGCCGTCCTGCGGTAGGCCAGCAGGTGCCGGACGGACGCGCCGGAGACGCCGGACAGCTCGTAGCCATGCCCGCGCAGGCGGTCGCCGAGGACCTCCTCGCAGAGCGCGGCCTCCCACGATTCGAGCCGAGTGGTCCAGCTGCCCACGCTCGCCTGGCTGACCTCCCGGTGGGTGTTGCTGTGCCAGACCTTGTGGGCGGGCACCGCCGTCACCGCCACGCGCCGCGGCTCGCACATCGCGGGGTCGTAGTCCTCGCCGAGGAAGGTGCAGATCTTGGCGAGCTCCCCCTCCGGGTCGGCGGTCAGGTCCTCGTAGCGCAGCTCGTGGTAGCTGTCGGCCGGCAGCCGCGCGGCGTGCCGGCGCCCGTAGTCGACGGCCTCGGCCCAGATGGCGACGGCGTGGTAGACGTCCAGCGTGAACCAGGGCATCTCCTTGAGCGAGGCCACGCAGTCGCGGCCGTCCCTGATCAGGTGGATGAACTGGGCATCGGGGAACAGCCGGAGCAACACGTTCACGTGCTTGGAGTAGCCCGGCCGCTTGTCGCCCCAGCGCGGCTTGCCGAAGCGCTCGGCGTACGCGCGGAACGTCTCGCCGACCACCGACCCCAGCGACCCGGGCCCCGCGGCGGCCCGCTCGACGTAGGCGTCGGCGTCGATGCCGAGCGCGCGGAACTTGGTGGTCTTGTCCGTGGCGATCCACTCGGCGAGCCCGCGCCGGTTCGCGGCCTCGCGCATGTCCCCGTACCACCGGCGGTGGTAGTACGCCGGGAGCAGGTAGCGGGTCTCCGGCGGCACCGCGATGCGCTCGTGCGCGTGCAGCATGAGCTGCAGCATCGTCGTGCCGGAGCGCGGGCAGCCGATGATGAAAATGGGCCGGTCTGGACGCATCGCTCTACACCCCCGTGAAGAAAGGATCGGTCCGCACGTGCGGCTGCTCGTCCTTCTCGGACGCGCCGGGCCGGGCCCGCCCCGCGAGCGCCCGGGTGGAGAGCCACATGCGGTAGACAAGGAAGATCTCGTTGGCGACGAGCAGGGCGCCGGCGAGGGCCGTGACGGGCAGCAGCGCGCCGGGGCCGATGACGGGCGCGACGACGAAGACCGCCGCGTGGAACTCGATGCCGCTCATCAGGTGGGAGCGCACGCGGTGCCGGGCCAGGAAGTGGCCGATCCGCTGCCGCGCGCCCACCGGGGCGTCGCCCTCCGGCTGCGGCGGCGCCGGGTCGTACCCTCCGGGGTCGTACGGCCGGCCGTGGTCGAGGGGGTCGTAGGGCCGGCCGTGGTCGAGGGGGTCGTAGGGCCGGCCGTGGTCGAGGTCGTCCATGTGACCGGGGGCGTCGCGCTCCTGGTCGTACGGCTCGGACGCCGCCGCGCGGGCCGGCACCGGCCGGTCGTGCGGGAGGAACCCGGCCGGCGGAGGGACGCGCGGGAACGGCTCGCGGGGAATGGGCTGGGTGGAGCCGAGCGAGTCCGGGAACCGGGACGCCTGCCGGGGGATGCTGGGCGCGGGTTCGGAGGGCTCGTGCGGCGCGGGCGCGCCGGCGGCCCGGTCGGCGTCCGAGGAGCCTCCGGCGTCGCCGGCGCGCGGGGGCTCCTGGTCGAGGGGGCGGTGCGGTGACGGCGCGTACTCGTGGTCGAGGGGACCCTGCGGAGGCAGCGGGTACTCGTGGTCAAGGGGACCCTGCGGAGGCAGCGCGTACCTGTGGTCGAGGCGGCCCTGCGGCGGCAGCGGGTACTCGTGGTCGAGGGGCCTCTGCGGAGGTGACGCGTACTCGTGGTCGAGCGGGGCGTGCGGCGGGAGCGGGTAGTCGTGGAACTCCTCGGCGGTGGCGGCGTGGCAGTCGTGCGTCACCACGCCCGGCGCCCCGTACGCTCCCCTGTCGAGCGACTCGACGGCCATCGCCTCCCGTACCGCGGTGAGTTCCTCCCTGCGCGCGGCGCGCCGCCGGGCCTTGACTGTCTGGCGCACGCGCTTCATCTGAGGGGCGTTGACGTAGCGGAACAGGTCCAGGATCGCGATCCCCGCCCCCAGCAGCACGTACGCGAGCCGTCCCGTCGCCGCGTACTGCCCGTAGGCGAGGCCGGCGGCGCAGCAGACGACGCGGATCCGGTCGCCCACGTAGTCCAGCCAGAGCCCGAACGGCGTGCCCGTGCCCTTCAGCCGGGCGATCTTGCCGTCGACGCAGTCGATCATGAAGCTGACATAGAACAGCAGCGCGCCGAGAACCAGGCGGTTCACCGCGAAACAGGCCGCCGAGGCCATACCGAGGATCAGCGAGAAACGCGTCAGCGCGTTCGGCGTGATCTCGGTGCGATTCGCTACGAACAGTGCCACCCGGCACGCGACCGGGTCGACCATGAACACCGTCCACCATGAGTCTCTGCGTTTGCGCGTCGCGAGGACGTCATCCAGCGAATAGGACCTCATGAGTGCCAGCATGGCGACGTGAAGCCACCGAAAACTCACCGTCTGTAACTAGCATGTGATCTCTAGATGCTTTCTTGACCGCCGTGGGCGACTGGCCTCGACGGCTTGACCTCTCGCCACACGACGGCTTCCGGGACGGGGATCGGGCCCCCGCTCGGTGAACGATTAATGCCGATTTTGTGTGTTTTTTACGTTCCAATGGAAACCAGAGTAGGGTTACGCGGCGTCGACGGCCTGCCCGATCACCCCGGCCGGACGGTGCACCCCGGACGGTGCACCCCGGACGGTGGAGCGCGACATTGGAGGAGATGTCATGCGGCGATGGATCCAGGTCGCGGCCGCGGCCGCCCTGGCGCTGACGACGGCGGCACCCGCCTCGGCCATGTCCACTGTGTCCAGCTCGTCCAACTCGGACAACTCGTCCAACGGGTCCTCCGCGTCCACGGTGCCGGCCGCGTCGCCCCACTCCCTCCGCCCCGCGACCGAGTGCGCGCGCGTGAAGTGCATCGCGCTGACCTTCGACGACGGGCCGGGCCCCTACACCGGCAAGGTGCTGGACATCCTGCGCGCCCACCGCACGAAGGTCACGTTCTTCCTGGTCGGCGGGAACGTCAAGAAGCGCCCCGGCACCGTCCGCAGGATGGCGCGCGAGGGCCACCAGATCGGCAACCACACCTTCGACCACCCGCACCTGACCACGTTGTACGACGACGAGATCCGCGACGAGCTCAGCCGCACGCAGGACGCCATCGAAGCCGTCACCGGCAGGCGCCCGGACCTCATGCGCCCCCCGTACGGCGACACCGACGCACGCGTGGGCGCCGTCACGGCCGAGCTGGGCCTGGCGCAGATCCTGTGGAACGGCAGCTCGCGCGACTGGGAGCTGCGCGACCCCAAGGCCCTCACCGCGAAGGTCCTCGGCCTGGCCAAGCGCGACCGGGTGGTCCTGATGCACGACATCCAGCCCCACACGGTCAAGGCCCTGCCGAAGATCCTGTCCGGCCTGGAGAAGAGCGGATACCACGTCGTCACGATCCAGAAGCTGCTGCGCGGCCGGACGCTCGCCCCGGGCGAGGTCTTCCCCGTGGGCGGCTGGAACTGATCCTCCCCGCGACCGCGCCCGGGCCGTTCGCGCGGACGGAGTAATGGCGGACTATCGGCGGAATCGCTTGCGCGGCCTCCCCGCGACGGTCATAAGGTGGGGTGAACGCGCCGGCGGGCCGGGTGTCCGCAGAGACACCGGCCGATCTCGCCGGCCGCCGTCATGTGCGGTTCGTCATGGCCGTTTCCGGCCGCCACAGAGGGAGACCTGGTCGAGGGATGAGCGACGTACGCGAGAAGGCCGAGCTCTACGCCATGGACATCTCTGACGTCACCTGGCTGAGCGCCCCGGGCAGCGCCTCGGAGGACCGCATCGAGATCGCCTACCTCCCCGGCGGCGCGGTCGCGATGCGCAACCCGTCCGACCCCGCCGGCACGGTGCTGCGCTACACGGCGGCCGAGTGGAACGCCTTCGTCCTCGGCGTCCGCGACGGCGAGTTCGACGACTGAGCGGCCCGGGGCCGACGACCCGGGCGCCGGGCCCCTCACGCGCGTGCGGCGTGACCCCGGCCGGACCGCCCGCGGCTAACGCTCCGCGGGCAGGGACCTCGCCAGGCGGCGGCCCAGGCGCTGCATCGGACGCTCGACGTAGCGGTACGTCAGCGCGCTGACGCCGAGCACCACGGCGACGAACGCGGCGGCGAGCGCGGCCTGCGTGATCACCGGCATGCGGGCGGGATCGCCCACGATCGTCAGGAACAGCTTCAGCAGCGGGACGTGCACCAGGTACACCGAGTAGCTGATCACGCCCAGCCACACCAGCGGGCGCGGCACCACCCGGTCGCGTACGGCCATGCCGAGCGCGAACGTCGCCCCGGCCAGCACGACCGTGGTGATCCAGACGCGCGGCGCGGCCCACCAGGTGCTCGGCGTCGCGAAGAACGGAACGCTCGCCAGCAGGACGACGGCCGGCGCGACCGCGCGCGGCCCGGAGACCCGCCCGGCGTCCCAGCGGTACAACGCGGTCCCGATGAACATCACGGCCAGGATCGCCGGGCCGAGCCACGGCGTGCGCCCGCCGAGCAGCACCAGCGTCACGGCGAGCGCCCCGAGGGCGAGCGTGCCCGCCGTCCGCACCCGTCCCGGCCCGGCGGCCACACACCCGAACCCGGCCGCGAAGACCGCCAGCGTGACCAGGGAGGCCGGGCCGGGCGCCAGTGCGGGCACCGTCACCGACACGCTCACGACCAGCGCCGCCGCCGCGAACGCCGCCGCCCACAGGCCGCTGCGCCGGTGGGTCCCCGTGACGAACAGGGCGGCCACGACGAGGTAGAAGACCATCTCGTACGAGAGCGTCCAGATCGTCTCGACGACGCCGGGCGAGCCGAGCACGTCGACGAGCATGGTCGCGTGCCCCGCGAGGGCGGCCAGGTCCGGCGTGAGATCGTCCCGGATCGGCACGATCGGCGCCGCCGCCACCACGGCGGCGATGACCACGAGGTACAGCGGGTAGAGCCGGAACAGCCTGCCGACCCAGAACGCCCGCACGTCCCCCCGATGCTCCAGCGACGCCGGGATGACGTACCCGCTGACCAGGAAGAACACCAGCACGCCGTAGATGCCCAGGTTGAACCAGTAGGGCCGTAGCCCGGGCAGGAACCGGTAGAGCATGTGCTCCAGCATCACGGCCGTGGACCCGAGACCACGAACGGCGTCCAGCCACGCCAGCCTCGGTCGCGCGGACGGGGAGACGGCGGTCGTGGGGGGCGGCCCGGCCGTAAGCATTTTCCGCAATTTACCGGACTACGGCGCGGTGAGACGCGTCTAATCGCGTTTTCCGGCCGAACGCGGTCAGGCCCGGGCTACCCGGGACCGGGCGACCCCCGGAAACCGCTCACTCCCACTCGATGGTGCCCGGGGGCTTGCTGGTCACGTCCAGGACCACGCGGTTGATCTCGCGGACCTCGTTGGTGATGCGGGTCGAGATGCGGGCCAGGACGTCGTACGGCACGCGGGACCAGTCGGCCGTCATCGCGTCCTCGCTGGTCACCGGCCGCAGCACGACCGGGTGGCCGTACGTGCGGCCGTCGCCCTGCACGCCGACCGAGCGGACGTCGGCCAGCAGCACGACCGGGCACTGCCAGATCTCGCGGTCGAGCCCGGCCCGGGACAGCTCCTCGCGGGCGATCGCGTCGGCCTCGCGCAGGATGGCCAGGCGGTCGTGGGTGACCTCGCCGACGATGCGGATGGCGAGCCCGGGGCCGGGGAACGGCTGCCGCCACACCATGGCGGACGGCAGGCCGAGCTCCTCGCCCGCGCGGCGGACCTCGTCCTTGAACAGCGTGCGCAGCGGCTCGACCAGCGAGAACTTCAGGTCGTCGGGGAGCCCGCCCACGTTGTGGTGGGACTTGATGTTGGCCGTTCCCGTGCCGCCGCCCGACTCGACCACGTCGGGGTAGAGCGTGCCCTGCACCAGGAAGTCGACGGGCCCGTCGGCGAGGATGGCGCGCTGCTCGTCCTCGAAGACGCGGATGAACTCACGTCCGATGATCTTGCGCTTCTCTTCCGGGTCCGAGACCCCGGCCAGCGCCTTGAGGAACCGCTCTTCGGCGTCCACGACCCGCAGCCGCACGCCGGTCGCCGCGACGAAGTCACGCTCGACCTGCTCGGCCTCGCCCTTGCGCAGCAGCCCGTGGTCGACGAACACGCAGGTCAGCCGGGCTCCGATGGCGCGCTGGACGATCGCGGCGGCCACGGCGGAGTCGACCCCGCCCGAGAGGCCGCAGATGGCGCGCCCCTTGGGGCCGATCTGCGCGCGGACGGCCTCGACGGCGTCCTCGACGATGTTGAGCATGGTCCACGACGGGCGGCAGCCGGCGGCGTCCAGGAAGTGCTTCATGACGGCCTGGCCGTGCTCGGAGTGCAGCACCTCGGGGTGGAACTGCACGCCGTACAGCCCCTTGCCGCGGTGCTCCATGGCCGCGACGGGCGTGTCGGGCGTCCACGCGGTGACCTCGAAGCCCTCGGGGGCCGCGACGACGCTGTCGCCGTGGGACATCCACACTGACTGGGCCGAGGGCAGCCCGGCGAACAGCACGCCCTCGCGGGCGACGGTCAGCGGCGTGCCGCCGTACTCGGCGATGCCGGTCTGCGCGACCTGCCCGCCGAGGACCCGGGCCATCTCCTGGAAGCCGTAGCAGATGCCGAAGGTCGGCACCCCGGTGTCGAACAGGCCCTCCGGCGCGGCGGGGGCGTCCTCGGCGTACACCGACGCGGGGCCGCCGGACAGGATGATCGCCTTCGGGTTCTTGGCGAGCATCTCGTCCACCGGCATCGTCGAGGGGACGATCTCGGAGTACACGTGGCACTCACGGACCCGCCGCGCGATCAACTGCGCGTACTGCGCGCCGAAGTCGACGACCAGGACCGTGTCGAACTCAGACACCGAAAAGACCCCCCAAAAGACGCCGCGGTCCTCACAGTCTAGCGACGGCGGCCGATGCGAACGCTGCCGGTGATCTACGGTCGCCTGCCGGTCCGCTGAACCGTGTCACCACAGAATGCGTCGTAGGGGCATGAGGACTTCGATCGGTACGGCAGCGGCCGTCGCGCTGGCCTGCGGCCTGGTGGTGACGGCCTGCACGAGCGGCGGCGGGCCCGTCAAGCCAACGGCCGAGGAGCCCGTGGCGCTGGGGAACATCAAGCTCGTCGCGTACACCGGGTGCGACGACATGCTGGACGGCCTGCGCGAGGCCGCGGCGAAGAACGTCGGCCCGTGGGGCTTCGGCGGCAACATGATCTTCTACGCCGCCGACGGCGCGGCCAGGACGGACCAGAAGGCCGCCACGCCCTCGTACTCCACCACCAACGTCCACGAGGCGGGCGTCGACGAGCCCGACATGGTCAAGACGGACGGCAACCGGATCATCAGCTACGCGCAGGGCGTGCTGCGCGTGGTGGACGCCGCGTCCAAGAAGGTGACCGGCACGCTGCGGCTCGTGCCGAAGGAGCAGTCCTGGGCGCCCGGCGATCTGCTGGTCCACGGGGACCGCGCGCTGGTGATGTTCAACGGCGGCGACGTCATCCCGCTCGGCGCGGTCGCGAAGCGGCCCGCCACCAGCGGCCCCAAGTACATGCTGGTCGACCTGAAGGAGCTGAAGGTCCTCGGGTCGATCACGCCGCAGGGCACGCACGTGGACGCCCGGATGGTCGGCTCGACCGTCCGCCTCGTGGTCAGGTCGCAGCCCGACATCGCCTTCCCCGAGTCCCGCCCGGACCAGAAGGAAGACGAGCTGACCCGGCGTAACCAGGACATCGTGCGCAAGGCGCCCATCGAGGCGTGGCTGCCGAGCTACGAGGTCGGCGTCGCCGGCCAGCCCGCCCGCACCGAGAAGCTGAAGTGCGAGGCGATCAGCCACCCGGCCGACTACACCGGCACCTCCGTGCTGACCGTGCACACCCTCGACCTGGAGGCCGGGCTCACCTCCGACGACCCGATCGCGGTGGCCGCCGACGGCGACACGGTCTACGCGACGCCCACCAGCCTGTACGTCACCAGCAACCCGCGCTGGTGGTTCCCCCGCAGGATGATCGAGGACACGGGGCCCGTCCCGGACACCACGACCGCCCCAGAGACCACGCCGAGCGCGGCGGTCTCCCCCGGCGCGGCGGCCCCGGAGACGGCGCCGACGGCCGTCGCCCCGCGCGACCCGGCCACCACGCCGCCCGCGGAGAAGATCGAGCCGAGCAACGACCCGTCGATGCCCTCCCTGCTCCCCGAGCCGACTGCCTCGCCCTCGGGCACTCCCCCGACGACGTCCGCCCCCGCGTCCCCGACGGCGACCACCCCGGGCCCGACGGCCCAGGCCGAGCCGCCCGAGCAGACCGAGATCCACCGGTTCGACATCGGCGGCGCGGGCGCGCCCCGGTACGTCGCCTCCGGCGTGGTCCCCGGCCGCCTGCTCAACCAGTACTCCCTGTCGGACTTCGACGGGAACCTGCGGGTCGCCACCACCTCCGACGCCGTGGTGGGGGCGAACCCCTCCCGCGGCTCCAGCGGCGTGTACGTCCTGAAGGCGGACACGCTGGCCAAGGTGGGCGAGGTCACCGGCCTTGGCAAGGGCGAGCGGATCTACTCGGTGCGCTTCATCGGCCCCGTGGGCTACGTCGTGACGTTCCGGCAGGTCGACCCGCTGTACACGCTGGACCTGCGCGACCCGGCGAACCCCAAGGTCACCGGCGAGCTCAAGATCACCGGCTACTCGGCCTACCTGCACCCGGCGGGCGAGGGGCGGTTGCTCGGCATCGGCCAGGAGGCCAGCGAGCAGGGCAGGACGCTCGGCATGCAGGTCTCGCTGTTCGACGTCAGCGACCCGGCCAAACCGGCGCGTCTGTCGCAGTTCCACCAGAAGGACTCCGGGTCCGAGGCGGAATGGGACCCGCACGCCTTCCTGTACTGGCCGGAGTCCGGCCTGGCCGTCGTGCCGGTCAACAGCTGGGGCGGGCCTGATCCCTCGAAGGCCGAGATGGCCGCTATGGTGCTGAAGGTCGGCGACGGGGCCATCACGAAGGCCGGGCTCGTCACGCACCCGAAGCAGGCCAGGACGGACGAGCCCATCCAGTTCGACACGGCGATCCGTCGT
Organism: Sphaerisporangium album; assembly: GCF_003323745.1. GTDB lineage: Bacteria > Actinomycetota > Actinomycetes > Streptosporangiales > Streptosporangiaceae > Sphaerisporangium > Sphaerisporangium album. The sequence continues at coordinate 69,630 of NZ_QOIL01000024.1, read as the reverse complement.
TGCCTGATCATCGGGGACACGCTGTGGACCGTCTCCGACACGGGCATGAAGGCCAGCAGCGCCACCACGCTGGCCGACCAGGGCTGGATCCCCTTCGAGGTGTGACGCGCCGCCTCACACGCTTCCGGGCCGTATCGCGCAGTACGGCCCGGAGTGCCCCGGCCGCACGGCATGGGTCCCCGTGACGGGACCCGGCCGTGCGGCCGGACGGCAGATCGCTCCGGATCAGACCTTCTTGGCGTCCGGCTCGCCCACCGGGACGATCTCCGGGGCGCCGAGGCGGATCGCGTCGGCCTCCTGGTCGGTGTCCTGCTCCTGGGACAGCCGCTCGGCCTCGACCCGCTTGGTGTAGTACTCGACCTCGCGCTTGACCTGCTCGGCGTCCCACCCGAGCGGCCCGGCCATCAGCTCGGCGGCCTCCTGGGCGACGGCTGTGCCGCGGTGGAAGGTCTCGATCGAGATGCGGGTGCGGCGGGTGAGCACGTCGTTGAGGTGGCGGGCGCCCTCGTGGGTGGCCGCGTAGACGACCTCGGCCCTGAGGTAGTCGTCGGCCCCGGCCAGCGGGCGGGCCAGCGACGGGTCGCGCTCGATCAGCGCGAGCACCTCGTCGATCAGCGACCCGAACCTCTGGAGCAGGTGCTCGATGCGGGCGACGTGCAGGCCGGAGGAGCGCGCCAGCCGGTGCCGCTGGTTCCACAGCGCCTGGTAGCCCTCGCCGCCCACCAGCGGCACCCTGTCCGTGCAGGACGGGGGCACGCGCTGGTCGAGGCCGTGCGCGACCGCGTCCACCGCGTCCTTGGCCATGACGCGGTACGTCGTGTACTTCCCGCCGGCGATCATGACCAGCCCTGGCACGGGGTGGGTGACGACGTGCTCGCGCGACAGCTTGGACGTCTCCTCCGACTCCCCGGCGAGCAGGGGGCGCAGGCCCGCGTACACGCCCTCGACGTCGTCGCGGGTGAGCGGCACCGACAGGACGGCGTTGACGTGGTCGAGCACGTAGTCGATGTCCTGGCGGGAGGCGGCCGGGTGGGCCTTGTCGAGGGACCAGTGCGTGTCGGTGGTCCCGACGATCCAGTGGCGGCCCCACGGGATCACGAAAAGCACCGATTTCTCGGTGCGAAGGATGATTCCGGTGAGCGACTGGATCCGGTCGCGCGGCACCACCAGGTGGACGCCCTTGGACGCGCGCACGTGGATCTGCCCGCGCCCGCCCACCATCTCCTGGATCTCGTCGGTCCACACCCCGGTCGCGTTGACGACCTGGCGGGCGCGGATGTCGAACTCGGCGGTGCTCTCAAGGTCGCGCACCCGCACGCCCGTTACCCGCTCGCCCTCGCGCAGGAACCCGACGACCTGGGTGCGCGAGGCGACGTGCGCCCCGTAGGCGGCGGCCGTGCGCAGCATCGTCGTCACGTAGCGCGCGTCGTCCACCTGGGCGTCCCAGTACTGCACCGCGCCGGTGAGCGCGGACTTGCGCAGCGCCGGGGCCAGCCGCCGGGCGCGGCGGCGCGACAGGTGGCGATGGCCGGGCATGCCCCGGGTCAGGCCGGTCGAGAAGCCCAGCGTGTCGTACATGGTCAGGCCCGCGCCGACGTACGGCCGCTCCCACACGTGGTGGGTGAGCGGGAACAGGAACGGCACCGGGCGCACCAGGTGGGGGGCGATCCGCTGGAGCAGCAGCGCCCGCTCCTGCAGCGCCTCGCGCACGAGGTCGAAGTTGAGCTGTTCGAGGTAGCGCAGCCCGCCGTGGATCAGCTTGGACGAGCGCGAGGACGTGCCGGACGCGAAATCGCGCGCCTCGACCAGGCCCACCGACAGCCCGCGCGTGACGGCGTCCAGCGCGACGCCGGACCCGACCACGCCGCCGCCGACCACGATGACGTCCAGCTCGTGCGCGGGGTCGGCCATGTGGGCCAGGGCGGCCGATCTGTCCGCGGGGCCGAGCCGGGCGGAGTGCGTCCCGCCGCCCTCCCTGCCCAGGAGATCGGCGCCCGCGCGGGGCGCCACGCCATCCGTTTCGCCGTGTTCGCCGAGTCCGGCCCGCGCGCCCGCACCACCCTCCTGCGCCGCCCGTTCCCTCGCACCGTCTTGGCTGTTCATCGCGCTCCCCCTGGGGTGCGGCCGTCGCGCCTGCGTCCCATTTCTACCCGTGAGTAGATACCTGCATACCCTTGCGGGCCCCGGCGGGCGCGGCCCTTCTCGCGGGCATGCGCCGCCGGAATGCCTGTCTCCTCGATAACGAGAGGTCACCCGGCCGGGCATCCCGGGCATCGGGTAGATCTTTCGCCCAAGACCTTCTCGTGGAAGATTCTCTTCCTCCCCAGAAGGAACGGGATTGCACCTCTCGCGCCCGGATCACGCCCCGATCACACCCGGAGCACCTGGACGCCCCGGTCGCCGAACGCGCCCGCCGCGGCGTCCGAGAGCCCGGCGTCGGTGATCAGCGTGTGGATGCGGTCGATGCCGCAGATCTTGGCGAAGGCCCGGCGGCCGATCTTGGAGGCGTCGGCGACGGCCACGACGCGCGCCGCCCGGCCGATCAGCAGGTTGTTCACGCTGGCCTCGCCCTCGTGGTGGGCGAAGGCGCCGGCCTCGGCGTCGATGCCGTCCACCCCGAGGAAGGCGATGTCCAGCGTCACCTGCTCCAGCACCCCCGACGACAGCGGGCCGATCAGCTCGTACGACTGCGGCCGCGCCACGCCGCCCGTCACGACCAGCTTGACGTTCTGCCGCACGGTCAGCTCGGCCGCGATGTTGAGGGCGTTGGTCACCACCGTGAGCCGGGCGCCCGGGTCGGCGCGCGCGGCCAGCGTCCTCGCGACCTCGGAGGTCGTGGTGCCGCCGTTCAGGCCGACGACGCCGCCGGACGGCACCAGCTCGGCCGCCGCCTCGGCGATGCGCTGTTTCTCCCCCGCGTGCCTGGCCGTCTTGTAGCGCAGCGGGAGGTCGTAGCTGACGCTCTGCGCGACGGCGCCGCCACGGGTGCGCATGAGCATCTGCTGCTGGGCGAGCTCGTCGAAGTCGCGCCGGATCGTCGCCGTGGACACGTCGAGCGTCTCGGCGGCCTCCTCGACCGTCAGCCGCCCCTGGTGAGCGAGAAGCTCCAGGAGGGCGTTCCAGCGTTCATACCGGCTCATGGGCACAAAGCGTGGCACATGAACGCCGCCTCTCACCGCGCCGGTGGCCGCTCGGTCTGGCACTGCACAATTCTGCTCGATAATGCTATACAAAATGCAGAACCCGGCAATCCAGGAGGTCGCGTGGCAGGGCACACCGCGTCCGAGATGGAGGGGGTCGCCGTGGCCCGCGCGCACGCCCGCGGACCGGACCCCGGCCGTCCGCTCCACCTGAACCGATCTGTGATCCTGTCCTCATGAGCATCACACTCGCCGACGCCCGCGTCGTCACCCCCGGCGGCGTGCACGAGGGCTGGATCACCATCGAGGACGGCCGCTTCACCCACATCGGGCACGGGCGGGCCCCTCGCGACGGGCACAGCCTCGCCGGACGGCACGTCGTCCCCGGCTTCGTCGACATCCACACCCACGGCGGGGCCGGGGGTTCCTTCCCCTCGGGCGACCAGGAGGAGGCTCGGCGGATCGCCGCCTTCCACGCCCGGCACGGCACGACGACCATCATGGCGAGCCTGGTCACCGCCGCGCTGCCGGACCTCGCCCGCGCGACCTCCGCCCTCGCCGACCTGTGCGACGACGGGCTGCTGGCCGGCATCCACTTCGAGGGGCCCTACATCGCCCGGTCCCGCTGCGGGGCGCACAACCCCGCGCTGCTGCGCGACCCCTCCACGGCGGAGCTGGCGGACCTGCTCAAGGCCGGGCGCGGCCACGTGCGCATGCTCACCCTCGCCCCCGAGCTGCCCGGCGGGCTCGACACCGTCCGCGCGGCCGTGTCGGAAGGCGTGATCGCCGCGCTCGGGCACAGCGACTCGACCTACGACCAGGCGCGCGCGGCGATCGACGCGGGCTGCACCGTCGCCACCCACCTCTACAACGCGCTGCCCCCGCTCCACCACCGCGACCCCGGGCCGATGGCGGCGCTGCTCCAGGACGAGCGGGTCACGGTCGAGCTGATCAACGACGGCGTGCACGTGCACCCCGCGATGGTGGGGCTCGCGCACGGCGTCGCGGGCACCGGCCGCACCGCGCTGATCACCGACGCCATGGGGGCCACCGGCATGGGCGACGGTGTCTACCGGCTCGGCTCCATGGAGGTCGAGGTCTCCGGCGGCACCGCGCGCCTGGTCGAGGGCGGGGCCATCGCGGGCAGCACGCTGACCATGGACGTCGCCTTCCGGCGCACCGTCGAGCGGGTCGGCCTGCCGATCGCCGAGGCGTCCGTCATGGCCTCACTGACGCCCGCGCGCGTCCTCGGCGTGGACGACCGCGTCGGCTCCATCGCCGTGGGCAAGGACGCCGACCTGGTCGTCCTCGACGACGACCTGACCGTCCACTCCGTGATGCGCCGGGGCGCCTGGCTCGGCTGACCGGCTCCCCCAGGCCCCTGTGCGGCGGGGCCTGGGGCCGAAGAAGGTCAGTGGGGGTGCGGGGCGACGACGACCTCGACGCGCTGGAACTCCTTCAGGTCGGAGTAGCCCGCCGTGGCCATCGTGCGGCGCAGGGCGCCCATCAGGTTCATCGAGCCGTCGGCGACGCTGGACGGGCCGTGCAGGATCTGCGCCATCGTGCCGATGGTGCCGACCTCCACGCGGGCGCCGCGCGGCAACTCGCCGTGGTGCGCCTCCGAGCCCCAGTGGTGCCCCCGGCCCGGGGCCTCGGCCGCCCGGGCGAGCGGGGAGCCCACCATGACCGCGTCGGACCCGCAGGCGATCGCCTTGGCGATGTCGCCGGAGCTGGTCATGCCGCCGTCGGCGATGACGTGGACGTACCGGCCGCCCGACTCGTCCAGGTAGTCGCGGCGCGCGGCCGCGACGTCGCCGATCGCCGTGGCCATCGGGACGGCCACGCCCAGCACCGTGCGGGTGGTGTGGCCCGAGCCGCCGCCGAAGCCCACGAGCACGCCCGCCGCGCCGGTGCGCATGAGGTGGAGGGCGGCGGTGTAGGTGGCGCAGCCGCCGACGATCACCGGGACGTCCAGCTCGTAGATGAACTGCTTGAGGTTCAGCGGCTCGGCGCGGCCGGAGACGTGCTCGGCCGAGACCGTGGTGCCGCGGATGACGAAGATGTCGGCCCCGGCGTCGATCACGGCCTTGTAGTGCTGCGCGGTGCGCTGCGGGGACAGCCGGGCGGCGGTGGTCACGCCGGCGGACCTGATCTCCTCGATGCGGCGGCCGATGAGCTCGTCGCTGATCGGCGCGGAGTAGATCTCCTGGAGGCGCTTGGTCGCGGCCTCCCCGCGCAGCTCGGCGACCTCCGACAGCAGCGACGAGGGGTCCTCGTAGCGGGTCCAGAGCCCTTCCAGGTCGAGCACGGCGAGGCCGCCGAGCCGCCCGATCTCGATCGCCGTCTTCGGCGAGACCACGCTGTCCATCGGGCTCACCACGACGGGCAGGTCGAAGCGGTAGGCGTCGATCTGCCAGGAGATCGAGACCTCCTCGGGGTCACGGGTGCGCCGCGAGGGCACGATGCCGATCTCGTCCAGCGCGTAGCCCCGGCGCCCGCTCTTGCCACGCCCGATTTCTACCTGAGTCATGCTTTTCGTCGTTCCCGTCGTCTGGAAAACCGATTGCTCGTGGTGGATATGTCCTGGCTCGGCGCACCGGCAACGGACGGGCGGCACCCCCCTTGGCTTCTTCCCGGGGTGGATGCCGTCATGTCCGGCGCGGGGCGCCCGTCCGAGATCGCGTCACCTCGGCGGGCCGCCCGTACGGCCGGGGGCTCAGCGCCCGTGGTAGTTCGGCGCCTCCACGGTCATCTGGATGTCGTGGGGGTGGCTCTCTTTGAGGCCGGCCGCGGTGATCGGCATCAGCATGGCGTTCTCGTGGAGCTGGTCGATCGTGCGGGCGCCGGCGTACCACATGCCCTGGCGCAGGCCGCCGACGAGCTGGTGGGCGACGGCGGCCACCGGGCCGCGGTAGGGCACCTGGCCCTCGATGCCCTCGGGGATGAACTTGTCCTCGCCGGAGACGGCCTCCTGGGCGTAGCGGTCCTTGCTGAAGGAGCCGCCGCGCTCGCGGTTGCGCACCGCGCCCAGCGAGCCCATGCCCCGGTAGGACTTGAACTGCTTGCCGTTGATGAAGATCAGCTCACCGGGCGACTCCTCGCACCCTGCCAGCAGCGAGCCCAGCATCACGGTGTTGGCGCCGGCGGCCAGAGCCTTGGCGATGTCCCCGGAGTACTGGAGGCCGCCGTCGCCGATCACCGGCACGCCGGCCGGACCGCAGGCCAGGGACGCCTCGTGGATCGCGGTGACCTGCGGCGCGCCGACGCCCGCCACGACGCGGGTGGTGCAGATGGAGCCGGGGCCGACCCCGACCTTGACGGCGTCGGCGCCCGCGTCGATCAGCGCCTGCGCGCCCGCCCGCGTGGCGACGTTGCCGCCGATGACGTCGACCCGGCCGTTCGCCTTGATCTTGGCGATCATGTCGCACACGCCGCGCGAGTGGCCGTGGGCGGTGTCGACGACGATGACGTCCACACCGGCGTCGATCAGGGCCATCGCGCGCTGCTCGGCGTCGCCCGCGACCCCGACGGCCGCCCCGACGACCAGGCGGCCGTCGGCGTCCTTGGTCGCGAAGGGATATTGCTCGCTCTTGGTGAAATCTTTGACCGTGATGAGGCCGCGCAGCCTGCCGTCCGGGTCGACGATCGGGAGCTTCTCGACCTTGTTGTGGCGCAGCAGGCGGAACGCCTCGTCGCGGGACACGCCGACCGGGGCCGTGATCAGAGGCATCGAGGTCATGACCTCGTGCACCGGGCGGCTGAGGTCGCTCTCGAAGCGCATGTCGCGGTTGGTCACGATGCCCACCAGGACGCCGTGCTCGTCGGTGACCGGGACGCCGGAGATGCGGTACTCGGCGCACAGGGCCTCGACGTCGGCGAGGGTGTGGCCGGGCGCGCAGGTCACGGGGTGGGTGACCATGCCGGCCTCGGAGCGCTTGACCAGATCGGCCTGCTGGGCCTGGTCGGCGATGGACAGGTTGCGGTGGAGCACGCCGAGCCCGCCCTGCCGCGCCATCGCCACGGCCATGCGCGCCTCGGTGACGGTGTCCATCGCGGCGGACACCAGCGGGATGCGCAGGGTGATCGACCTGGACAGGCGGGTGGTGGTGTCGGCCTCACCCGGCTGCAGGTCGGAATACGCGGGCACCAGGAGCACGTCGTCGAACGTGAGCCCCGGTTCGGTGAACTTGGCCATCTACGACCCTCCTGCCATGGCGCGCTGAAGATGGGGTAAGGCGCCGGCCCCCGCAGTCAGTTTAGTGTCCCGCTGGTCACGGCCATTGCGGTCCTGTGGATAACCTGGCGGCGACCGCTCGGTCACCGCTTGCCAACGGGCGGCCCTCGCCAAGGTAGGTCGGCTTACTGGTTCCCCACCCACTTGCCCTCATCAGGGTAGGTGGGGGTCATAAGGTGGAATGCGTGCTGGAAGACGTCCCCCGCGATCCCTTCGCGGACGACCCGAACGACCCCGCGTCGGCGCTGGGCGAGCTCGACGACTCCGAGCCGCTGACCTTGGCCGAGCGCGACGAGGCGCTCACCGACCTCGCCGACGTGGAGGTCTTCCGCTCCCTGCTGGAGCCGCAGGGCGTGCTCGGGCTCGTGCTCGACTGCCCGGAATGCGGCGAGCAGCATTACTTCGACTGGGATCTGCTGCGCGGCAACCTGCGGCAGATGATCGACCACGGCCGTCCACAGGTGCACGAGCCCGCCTTCGAGCCCGACCCCGCCGACTACGTCACCTGGGAGTACGCCCGGGGCTACGTCGACGGGGTGATCGACACCGAAGAGAGCCGCTGATCGACGTCCTCGGTGAGGGCGCGCAGCAGGCTCACCACGGCATCGTCCTGCTCGCCGGTCGCCTCGCGGCGCGCGAGCGCGTCGATGATCGCGTCCGTGCTGAGCACCCGGGGGTCGGTCTCGGCCCCGCGTTTTCGTAGCGAACGCGCCGGATGGACAGCGGTCAAGCTATCGACTCCATGTCGGCCATCGCCCGAAGCCTTGCCAGCGCCCGATGCTGGGCGACGCGAACCGCACCTGGTGACATACCGAGTACGTTACCCGTCTCCTCGGCCGACAGTCCCGAGACCACCCGCAAAATGATCAGTTCGCGCTGGTTCTCGGGAAGCCGGGAGAGCAGCTCCCGGGCGTGCGCCGCCTCGATGTAGCGGACGACGGTCTCCTCCGGCCCCGGCCCCTGGTCCGGTCCGTCCGGAAGGTCCTGCGTCGGCACGGCCGAGCGGACCGAGCTGCGCAGGGCGTCCGCGACCTTGTGGGAGGCGATGCCGAACACGAAGGAAGCGAACGGGCGGCCCATGTCACGGTAGCGCGGCAGGGCCGCCAGCACCGCGATGCAGACTTCCTGGGCCACGTCGTCGGCTATGTGGTAATGACCGGACACCCGGCCCAATCGAGCACGGCAATAGCGCACCACCATCGGGCGCAACTGCCCCAGCAATGTTTCGATCGCGGTGCGATCCCCCTGTACGGCAAGGCTCGTCAGATCCCTGAGGTCGGACTCGTCCGATCTCGTCGCAAGCCTTACCCCAGTCTTGGCGTCGGCGACGCATCCCTCGGTCACGTTAGGCATGATGCCCGCCACGATCGCGCATGTCGTCATGGTGAACGGATACGGATTGGTCACATTGACGCGACGATAACGCAGGGTAATCAAACGCACACAGCCACGTTTGCGCATTTCACTCGCGCACCCGAATTCGCGGGATATTCGTCAGATGTCGCGCCTGCTCGCGAGGGGCCTCGGCTGACGCCCCGGCCCGCCGATCGGTTTACCTCGGCGTCAAATCCGCGGACGCGAAAATCGATTCAACAAAAAGTACGGCCCGCGTCCGTGAGGACGCGAGCCGTACTCGGAGCCGTACCGGGGCGAGGGCCGGGCTCAGTGGCCGTGGCCGTGCCCGTGACCCTGGCCGCCGGCGGCCGGGGCCTCCTCCTCGGGCTTGTCGACCACGAGGACCTCGGTGGTGAGCAGCATGCCGGCGATGGACGCGGCGTTCTGCACGGCCGAGCGGGTGACCTTCACCGGGTCGATGACGCCCTGGGCCACCAGGTCGCCGTACTCGCCGGTCGCGGCGTTGAGGCCGTGGCCGACGGGCAGCTCGCTGATCTTCGCGGTGACGACGTAGCCCTCGTGGCCGGCGTTCTCGGCGATCCAGCGGGCCGGCTCGACCAGCGAGCGGCGGACGATGGAGACGCCGGTGGCCTCGTCCCCGGTCAGGCCGAGGTCGTCGAGGTCCTTGGACAGGTGGACGAGCGCGGAGCCACCGCCGGAGACGATGCCCTCCTCGATCGCGGCGCGGGTCGCGGAGATCGCGTCCTCGAGACGGTGCTTCTTCTCCTTGAGCTCGACCTCGGTGGCCGCGCCGACGCGGAGGATGCAGATGCCCCCGGACAGCTTGGCGAGGCGCTCCTGGAGCTTCTCGCGGTCCCAGTCGGAGTCGGTCTGCTCGATGGCGTACTGGATCTCACGGACGCGGTCGGCGATCGCCTGCGGGTCGCCGGCGCCGTCGACGATGGTCGTGTTGTCCTTGGTGACCACGATGCGACGGGCGCTGCCGAGCACCTCGGTGCCGACGTTGTCGAGCTTGAGGCCGAGCTCCTCGGAGACCACCTGGCCGCCGGTGAGGATCGCGATGTCCTGCAGCATGGCCTTGCGGCGGTCGCCGAAGCCGGGCGCCTTGACCGCGACGGAGGTGAACGTGCCGCGGATCTTGTTGGTGACCAGGACGGCCAGGGCCTCGCCCTCGACGTCCTCGGCGACCACGAACAGCGGCTTCTTGGTCTGGGCGACCTTCTCCAGCAGCGGGAGGAACTCGGCGATCGAGGAGATCTTGCCGCTGTGCAGCAGCACGAACCCGTCCTCGAGCACGGCCTCCATGCGCTCGGGGTCGGTCACCATGTACGGCGACAGGTAGCCCTTGTCGAACTGGAGCCCTTCGGTGAACTCCAGCTCCAGGCCCATGGTGTTGGACTCTTCGACGGTGATCACACCGTCCTTGCCCACCTTGTCGAACGCCTCGGCGATGAGCTCGCCGATCTTGGCGTCCTGCGCGGAGATCGTGGCCACATTGGCGATCTCCTTCTTGTCCTCGACCGGGCGGGAGCGCTCGAGGAGGCGGTCGCTGACGGCGCGGGCGGCCAGGTCGATGCCGCGCTTCAGCGAGAGCGGGGAGGCGCCGGCCGCGACGTTGCGCAGGCCCTCGCGCACCATGGCCTGGGCCAGGACGGTGGCGGTGGTGGTGCCGTCACCCGCGACGTCGTTGGTCTTGGTCGCCACTTCCTTGGCGAGCTGGGCGCCGAGGTTCTCGTACGGCCTGTCGAGCTCCACCTCACGGGCGATCGTCACGCCGTCGTTCGTGATGGTGGGGGCGCCGAACTTCTTGTCGATGACGACGTTCCGGCCGCGCGGCCCGAGGGTCACCTTGACCGCGTCCGCGAGAGCGTTCACGCCGCGCTCGAGAGCGCGCCGCGCGTCCTCGTCGAACTCCAGGATCTTGGGCATTTAAGGTCCTCTCAGCATCAGAGGCCCCGGGGCCTCAGTTACAGGACCCGGGGCATGACACGCGTATTTTGTAAGGCTCCGGACTGGTAGTCGCTCGCGCGCTCCGGGCTTTACTTCTCGATGATCGCGAGAACGTCACGGGCGGAGAGCACGAGGTACTCCTCGCCGCCGTACTTGACCTCGGTACCGCCGTACTTGCTGTAGAGGACGACGTCCCCTTCCTTGACGTCGAGCGGAATACGCTTCTCGCCGTCCTCGTCCCAGTTGCCGGGGCCCACCGCGAGGACCTTGCCCTCCTGCGGCTTCTCCTTGGCGGTGTCCGGGATGACCAGACCGGAAGCGGTCGTCTGCTCGGCCTCAAGCGGCTGGACCACGATGCGGTCGCCGAGCGGCTTAACGGGAACCTTGGTGGCGGTCGTCACGATCGGACCTCCCCTTCAGAATGCGTTGATGGCTGAAGAGGCGACCAGCGGCCTGCCGTCGCGGGTGTCAGACCTGCCTCGTCGCATTTTCGTCTTGGCACTCTCAATGGTCGAGTGCCAACACTGAACAGTATGCAAGGCCGCCGACACAGTCAACACGGACAGGCCGCCCCAGCTCAGAACGCTTTCCCCCTCGCGCGAACACGCCGCACGTCTCGCCCACAATGTCTGTATTTATGGCGCGATCTCCGGTCGCGAGGCGTGCGGGCACGCCCACGGTCCAGGTCCGGGGCTGTGGGCCTCGCCATGCGCGGGGCGCGCTAGCGTCAGTACGCGTGGAGCTTGATGCTTTTCGCGAGTTGCTGACGCCGCATGGGCAGGAGGCGCTCGGCGAGGCCGAGGCGGCGGTGGCGGAGGGCGCGGATCCGGTCGTGGCGGCGAGCCGGCTGAGGAAGAGCCATGACGCGGCGCTCACCGGCGCGGCCCTCACGCAGGCCCGGTTGCGGGCGCGCGGGGTCGTGAAGTTCGGCGAGGACGCCGCGCGCATGTACTTCACCCCCGACGGCCTGGAGCAGGCCACCCGCGCCGAGGTCGCCGCCCACCGCGCCCGCCGCTTCGCGCCCGGCACGCGGGTGGCGGACGCCTGCTGCGGCATCGGCGGCGACCTGATCGCCCTGGCCCGCGCCGGCTGCCGGGTGGACGCCGTGGACCTCGACCCGCTCACCGTGGAGGTGGCGCGGGCCAACGCCGCCGCGCTGGGCCTCGCGGACCGCGTCACCGTCCGGCGGGGCGAGGCGTCCGAGATCGAGCCAGAAGCCTACGACGTGCTGTTCGCCGACCCGGCGCGGCGCTCGACCGGCAGGCGCGTGTTCGACCCGATGGCCTACTCCCCGCCGTGGCCGGTCGTGCTGGACCTGGTGGCGCGGGCGGGGGCGGCCTGCCTGAAGGTCGCGCCCGGCATCCCGTACGAGCTGATCCCCGAGGGCGCCGAGGCCGAGTGGGTGTCCTACCGGGGCGAGGTCAAGGAGGCCGTCCTGTGGACCGGCGCCCTCGCCGCGCGCCCCGGCGGCCGGGCGACGATGCTGCCGTCCGGCGAGACGCTCACCGCCGACCCCTCGCTGGGGCCCGCCGGGCACGGCCCCGTCGCGCGGTACCTGTACGAGCCGGACGGCGCCGCGATCCGCGCGCATCTGGTGGCCGAGGTCGCCGCCCTGGTGGACGGCCACCTGATCGACCCGCAGATCGCCTACATCACCGGCGACGCGCCCGTCCGCACGCCGTGGGCGACGCGGTACGAGGTGCTGGAGACGCTGCCCTTCTCGCTGAAGCGCCTGCGCGCGGCGCTGCGCGAGCGCCGGATCGGCACGGTGACGCTGAAGAAGCGCGGCTCCGCGCTGGACCTGGAGCGGCTGCGAAAAGACCTCCGCCTTTCTGGCGACAAATCGTGTGTTGTTGCCCTTACTCGCATCGGCACGCATCCTTTCGCGTTCATCTGCCAACCGGCCTGAGGCACGCTAACCGACCGGCGTTCGACTCACCCGCCGACCGCTCTGACCTGCGCAAACGTTTCACAACCCGCCAAACCCACCATAATCACGAAGTTTTAAAGTCGGCCCCGAAAGTCTTCGGCCGAGCCACTACAGTTGGCCAGCGCGGGATTTTGGCCGGATCGATCGCCGACCCGCCTTATTCGTCAACTACGTCAACTATTCGTCGTGCCACGACGACCAGGACCGACCCCACCGCCGTGCGGCCGACGGCCCGCGAGTGAAGGAGCTTCCGGTGGATCACTCCAACCACACCCTCCTCCAGGCGGGCGACCAGACCGCCATCTCCGACAGGATGCGCGAGCTCCTCGCCCGGGCGGCCCAGGACCACGTCTACGAGCAGCGCACCCAGGGGGCCGTGCTCGACGAGATCCGGCAACGGCTCGAAGGCATGGAATGGCTGCTGCGCGAGGTCCGCGAGCGCGAGCTCGGCGGCCTCAGCGGCGCGCTGGAGGGGGTCAGCGGGCGGCTCGGCGAGCTCGCCACCCGGCCCCCCGTGTGGGCGGAGGGCCTGGCCCAGCACGTCGAGGCCGTGCGCGACCGGGTGGACGGCGTGGGCAACCGCCTCGCCGGGCTCGGCGACCGCATCGAGGTCGTCAGCGACCGCGTCAAGCCCATCGCCGACCTGTCCGGCCTCTGGACCGACCTCGCAACGGTGCGCGAGGGCGTCGCCGAGGCCCTCAAACGCCTCCAGGCCGTCCTGGACGGCGGCCAGGCGATCCCCGAGCGCCTCGGCGAGTTCGCGCGCCGCCTGGACCAGCTCGCCTCCAGCATGGAGGCCGCGGGCGGCCGGTTCACCCGCCTGGACAAGGCGCTGACCGACCTCACCCAGCGCACCGAGCGGCTGGAGGGCGGCGTCCTCGACCTCACCGAGGGCCTGGAGGAGACCCTGCCCTCGGCGATCGACCGCCTTACCGGCACGGTCGAGCGGCTCGCCGGCAAGCTGGACGACATGAGCGCCAGGCTGGAGGCGGCCGAGACGCGGCTCGGCGACCGGCTCGACGGGGTGGACGGGCGCGTGGCCGGCGTCGAGACCCGCCTGGCCGGCATGGACGGCACGCTCGCGGCCGTCCCCGGGCGCTTCGACGACGTGGACAGCCACCTGGGCGCCGTACGCGGCCGCTTCGACACGGTGGACGCCCGGCTGCGCAGCCTGGACGAGCGCGTCGAGGCCTCCGACGCCCGGCTCACCGTCCTGGACGACCTGGGCGAGCGGCTCACCGGCGTCGACGACGGGCTGAGCGGCCTCGACCGGCGGCTCACCGACGTGGACGGCCGCCTCACCGGCTTCGACCAGCGGTTCACCGGCATCGACGGCGCCCTGTCGCGCCACGACGAGCGCTTCGGCACCATCGGCGCGAGCTTCGAGGACGTCAACGAGCGGCTGGAGATGGTGGACGACCGCGTGGAGGCCGTCAACCAGCGCGTCGGCCAGCTCCCCGCGCTGCTGGAGGTCGGCGAGGTGCACAAGCGCGTCGGCGAGCTGCTCGACGCGAAGGGGGGCGACCAGGGCAAGCGGTTCGACCGCATCGACGAGAAGCTCGCCGAGACCGTCGCGTCCCTGCCCCCGCTCGCGGAGCTCGTCGACCTGGTGCGGGCCCGCCCCGACCGCGACCAGCTCTCGCAGACCGTGAACGAGGTCGTCCAGCCCGCCCGCACCGACCTCACCCGCAGGCTCGGCGCCCTGGAGGAGACGATGCTCGCCCTCGCCGAGGCCCTGCTACGCCCCGCCCGCCCGGTCAAGGACTGACCGCGAGCCGCCGTATCACATGTGGACGGTCGTGATCGGCAGGGAGGAGTCGGCCGGGATGTCCAGGGCGGACGGGCCGATGCCCGCGGCGACCAGCTCGGACCCGAGCGCGGCGATCATGGCGCCGTTGTCCGTGCACAGCCCCGGCCGGGGCACCCGCAGCCGCACCCCGGCGGCGTCGCACCGCTCCTGGGCCAGCGCCCGCAGCCGGGAGTTGGCCGCGACGCCGCCGCCGATCAGCAGGTCCTGAACGTCGTACTTGCGGCACGCCTGCAACGCCTTGCGGGTCAGCACGTCGACCACGGCCTCCTGGAAGGACGCGGCGACGTCGGCCACCGGCACCGTCTCCCCCGCACGCTCCTTGGCCTCGACCCAGCGCGCGACCGCGGTCTTCAGGCCCGAGAACGAGAAGTCCAGCGTGCCGTCGTCGTACTTGCCCCTCGGGAACGCGACCGCCGCCCCCGACCCCTGCGCGGCGGCCCGGTCGATGTGGGGCCCGCCCGGGAAGGGCAGGCCGAGCACCCGGGCCACCTTGTCGAACGCCTCGCCCGCGGCGTCGTCCACCGTCGAGCCGAGCGAGATCACGTCCTTGGCGACGTCGGGCACCAGCAGCAGCGACGAGTGGCCGCCGGAGACCAGCAGCGCGATCGACGGCTTGGGAAGCGGGCCGTGTTCGAGCTGGTCCACCGCGACGTGCGCGGCCAGGTGGTTCACGCCGTACAGCGGCACGCCGAGCCCCACCGCGTACGCCTTGGCGGCGGCCACGCCGACCAGCAGCGCGCCCGCGAGCCCGGGGCCCGCCGTCACGGCCACCGCGTCGATGTCGGCGAACCGCACCCCGGCCTGGTCGAGGGCGCGCTCGACCGTCGGCGTCATCGCCTCGAGGTGGGCGCGCGAGGCCACCTCGGGCACGACGCCGCCGAACCGGGCGTGCTCCTCGACGCTGGAGGCGACGGCGTTGGCGAGCAGGGTCTGCCCGCGCACGATGCCGACCCCGGTCTCGTCGCACGAGGTCTCGATGCCCAGCACCAAGGGCAGGTCAGCCATTTCGATCATCCCCCTGGCCGTTCAGCGACCTCATCATCATGATCGCGTCGGTTCCGTCGTCGTAGTAGTCGCGGCGCAGGCCGATGCGCTCGAACCCGAAGCGCTCGTACATCGCCTGCGCGGGCGGGTTGTCCGCGCGGACCTCCAGGAACACCGCCGTCACGCCCCGGCGCGCCGCCTCGGCGAGCAGCTCGGTCAGCATGGCGCTGCCGATGCCGGACCGCTGGTGGCCCGCGAGCACCGCGATCGTCTGCACGTCCGCCTGGTCGGCCGCCGCCGCGAGGCCCGCGTACCCGACGATCTCGTCGCCGGCCACGGCCACGACGTAGTGGCGGGTGCGCGGCTGGTCGGCCAGCTCGCCCCGCAGCATGCCCTCGCTCCAGGCGTCGAGCGGGAACGTCGAGCGCTCGATGGCGAGGACGGCGGGCAGGTCGGCCTCGGTCATCTGCCGCAGCGTGGCCGCGCTCAGGCGGCGGCCCTCCGCCGGGCTCACGCCGTGACCTTCTTCGGCGGGCCGGGCACCCGGGCGTCGGGACGGCGCAGGTAGATCGGCCGCGGCAGGGTCAGCACGGCGTCACCGGTGCCCGAACCGGCGGCGTCCCCCGAGTCGTCGTCCGCGAGAGCGGCCACGGTGCCGTGGCCGCTGACGGGCTCACCGGCGGTGGAGGCGTGATGGGCATGACCGGCGGCCATGAGCGTCAGGCGTTCGACGGCCAGGGCGGCCAGGGCGCCGGCCCCGGGATACTCGGGGGCGCCCTCCACCAGGCGTGCCTCGCCGAACGCGCCGGCGTGCATGCGCGCGCCCGCGCCCACCAGGGGCAGCTCGCCGGGCACGTCCCCGGGCCGGTCGACCGACGGCCCCGAGACCCGCGTGCGCATGTCGGCGTACTGCGCCCAGAACACCTCTTTTCGCCGCGCGTCCGTCGCCACGAGGAACGGCTCGGAGAGCCCGCTCGCGTAGGCGAGGACGTCCAGCGTGCACAGGCCGTACGCCGCGGCGCCCGTGGTGGACGCCAGCGCCTGGGCGGTCATCAGGCCGACCCGCAGCCCGGTGTACGGCCCAGGCCCCGACCCGGCCACGATCGCCGTGACGTCCTTGAGCACCGCCCCCGCCTCGCGCAGCACCTCGCGCACGGACGGAATCAGCAGCTCACCATGCCGGCGAGCGTCAACCGTCGTGACCTCGGCGAGCACGCGCTCACCATCGTGAAGCGCGGCGGTGACAGCCGGAGTCGCAGTATCGAAAGCCAAGACCAGCACAAACGCCTAGCTTAGTTGCGTCCGACCGCCGCCCGAGCCGAGTGAGCCCCGTGAACCCGGCCTCAACGCCTCCCTCACGCGTCCGAAGGCCGCGCCACGAGCGTCGCGTAAACGATCACGTTGTCCTGATATTCGTGCGTTTTGCGGTCGAAGACGCCGCCGCAGGTGACCAGGCGGAGGCCGTCGTCCACGTAGACGCGCTCCGACGGGAAGTGGTCCTTGGAGATCTGCTCCACCGACTCGACGCGGTACTGGGCGGTTTTGCCGTCGCTGCGGAGGACCTTGACGACGGCGCCCTTCTTGACCTCGCGGAGGCGGTAGAAGACGGCCGGGGCGGTCTTGGTGTCGACGTGGCCGATGATCACCGAGGGGCCGTCGTCGCCGGGGACGACGCTCTCGTCGAACCAGCCCGCCGTCGAGGGCTTCTCGAACGGCGGCAGCTCGACCTCCCCGTCATCGGCGAGCCCGAGCTTCATCAGCGGGGCCTTGAGGCCGAGCGAGGGGATCTCGAGCCGTTTGGGGACGGCGGCCGTGACCCGGGGCGCCTCGGCCTCCTTGCGCGGCCCGCCGGTGAGTGCGTACATGACCGTGCCGGTGACGAACCCCGCCACCACGATCTTCAACCACTTGGGGGTGTCGGCCATCGGGAGGAGACGCGTTCGGGGCTCAGCGCGACCTGGAGTTGTGCCGCGCCAGGGCGACGCCGCCGCCGAGTGCCGCGAGCAGCGCCACGACGGTCACGGCCGTGGGGATGCCGGAAGGCTCGTCCCCGGACGCGGCGCTCGCCGCCGTGCCACCGCCTCCGGCCCTCGGCGCGCGGCTCGGCACGACGCGCGTCCTGGTGGGCTTGGGCGTCGCGCGGGCGGTGAGGGTGAGCGTGGTCCTGCCGGTGTCGTTGGTGCCGTCGCACTTGACGTCGACCTGGTAGCGGCCGGGCCGGGCGTCCTCGTTGACGAGCGCGAAGCCGTGCACCTCGGGCGAGGGCGCCGCGGTGACGGGCGTGGAGGACGCGGCGGGGGTGGACGGCGGCGGCTGGGTGAGGGTGACGACACCGGTGAAGGAGTTGGACCGCGCCGTCGCGCGGTAGTCGGTGCCGCCCTGGGGAACGGGGCAGAACGCCCGGACGCGGACCGACCGCGACGCCCCGCTCTGCACTTTGTCCGGCACGAGCTGAACGCGGATGTCCTGCCTGCTGATCGTTGGAGACGGCGTTGGAGCCGCGCCGGTCTGGGCTTCGGCGGTGCACGCGACCCCGCCTAAGAGAAGGAATGCACCCGACACCGCGACCCGCCCGACCCTGTGCACCGTCGCACTCCACTTCGCCGTACGATCCGACCCCGCCCGATACGACCACACCTGGGCTTTACCTAACCTGCATACCCAGAATTAACAGGCCAATCCATCGGAACGATCTTCATTACCGATGATCCGCAACAACTCAGGAGTGCGTCAAGACAGGCAAGGTTACCGGTCTAGATCGGCGAACGCGGTCGATCCGGGGAGGCGCCGGTACCGTTCCATCGCGCCCCGACCCCGCGGACCTCGACGAACCGCTCCTCGCCGCTCTCGCCGCGCCGGATGGACACCTCCAGCCGGTCGTCCGCCAACCCTTCGACCAGGCCCTCGCCCCACTCGACGACGGTCACCGAGTCCTCCAAGGAGGCGTCGAGGTCGAGGTCGTCGACCTCCAGCGCGCCGCCGATGCGGTAGGCGTCGGCGTGGACCAGCGCGGGGCCGCCCGCCAGCGAGGGGTGGACCCGGGCGATCACGAACGTCGGCGAGGTGATCGGCCCGCGGACCTTCAGGCCCTCGGCGAGGCCCTGCACGAGCGTGGTCTTGCCGGCGCCGAGCGGCCCCGACAGCACCATCAGGTCGCCGGGGCCGAGCAGCCGGGCGAGCTCCTCGCCCAGGGCGCGCATGTCCTCGGTCGTGGGCACGTGCCGCGAAAGCGTCATACGGCCTCCCTCCCCGCCCCCGCGGAGCCGCCGCCGGTGTCCTCGGCGCGCTTGATCAGCTCGGTCAGGGTCTCGTTCACGGTCTCGGGGTTCTCCAGGGGCACCAGGTGGGAGGCGCCGTCGATGACGGTCAGCCGGGCACTGGGCAGGCCCGCGCTGATCGCCCTGCTGTGGTCGGGCGGGGTCAGCCAGTCGCTCGCGCCCACGATGATCTCCGTGGGCACCTTGTCCAGCACGCCGAGCGCGGACAGCTTGTCGTGGGACATCAGCGCCGGGTAGAAGTCCGCGATGACGTCGGTGGGCGTGGAGCGGATCATCGACTCGGCGAAGTCGACCACCGTCGGGCTGATCGAGGACGGGTCGCCGAACCCGAGGAAGCGCAGCGCCAGGAACGACACGTCGTTACCCGCCTGTCTGCCCTTGTCGATGAGGGCGGCGCGGCGGCCCAACATGGAGACGGCGGGCGCCGCCGCCCAGTGGACGGCCTTGGAGATCAGGGCGGGCAGCCCGAGCGTGATCTCGGCGAGCTTGCCGGCGGAGGTGGAGATCAACGCGACGCCGCGCACCTTGTCGCCGAACAGCTCGGGGTGGGCGTCGGCCAGGGCCATCACCGTCATGCCGCCCATGGAGTGGCCCACGAGCACGCACGGCCCCGGCACCAGCGTCTTCAGCACCTCGGCCAGGTCGGCGCCCAGGCGGTCGATCGTGCAGTCCTCGGCGGGGGTGCGCGTGGAGCGGCCGTGGCAGCGCTGGTCCCAGAAGACCAGGCGGTGGGTGTGGCGCAGGTCGCGGCGCTGGTAGTGCCAGGAGTCGAGGTTCAGCGTGTAGCCGTGGCAGAAGACGACCGTCAGCGCGGCGTCCTCGGGCCCGTCGACCTCGGCGTACAACTCGACCCCGTCGGAGGTCTTCACGATGGCCGGACGGCCCCGCAGCTCGCCGAAGGGCTCGCTCGCCTCCAGGTCGGGCCTGAGGCGGATGCGCCCCACGGCGTACCTTTTGGCCAGGGCGGCAGCCGCCACGCCCGCCGACGCGGTTCCGACGATCGCCCCCGCGATGCCGACCCTGCGGCGTGTGGACATCCCAACCTCCTCTTAGCGGTAAACGCGCGGCACGCGTGAACCAATCCTGGTCACGATCTCATGAGTGATCGTGCCTAGGGAATCCGCCCATTCCTGTGCGGTCGGCTCGCCGTCCGCACCCGATCCGAACAGCACGACCTCGTCTCCTTCGGCGATCGGATCGTCCCCGACGTCGATCATGAACTGGTCCATGCAGACCCGTCCCGCGACCCGGCGGCGGCGCCCGGCCGCGAGCACCTCGGCGCGGTTGGTGGCGCCGCGCAGCACGCCGTCGGCGTACCCGAGGGGAACCAGGGCGACGGTGGTCTCGCGCTCGGTCGTGTAGAGGTGGCCGTACGAGACTCCCGTGCCGGGCGGCACGCGCTTGGCCAGGGCGACGCGGGCGGTGAGCGTCATCGCCGGGCGCAGGCCGAAGTCGCCGAGCTCCGGGATGGGGCTGAGGCCGTACACCGCGATGCCGGGGCGCACCATGTCGTAGTGGGTCCCGGGCAGCGAGACCGTGGCGGCCGAGTTGGCGAGGTGGCGCAGGACGTGCGACCCGGTGATCCCCGCCTTCTCGGCGAGGCTCACCGCGTCGTCGAACTCGGCGATCTGGCGGGCGATCGAGGGGTGCCCGGGGATGTCGGCGCAGGCGAAGTGGGACCACAGGCCGACGATCTCGATGACGCCCTCGGCCTGGGCGGCCAGCGCGGTGTCGAGCAGCGCGGCCCACTCGCGGGCGGTCGCGCCGCCCCGCGTGATGCCGGTGTCGATCTTGAGGTGGACGCGCGCCACGCGGCCGGTGCGCCGGGCGGCGGCGGAGATGTCCCCGACCAGCCAGGGCGCCCCGGCCGACAGCTCGACGCCGGCCGTGAGCGCCTCGTCCAGCGGCTCGCCCGGGGTGAGGATCCAGGACAGGACGGGCGCCGTCACGCCGGCCGCGCGCAGTTCCAGGGCCTCCCGGACGTAGGCGGTGCCGAGGCGGGTGGCCCCGCCCTCCAGGGCGGCGCGCGCGCAGGGCACGAGGCCGTGGCCGTAGCCGTCGGCCTTGACGGCGACCATCATCTCGGAGGCGCGGGAGTGCTCGCGCAGGACGGCCACGTTGTGCCTGATCGCCGTCAGGTCGACGCGGGCCTCGGCAGGAGTGACGAGGGAACCGCGCGTGACCGCTCCGCTCTCCGGAGAGAGCGGCTGCCCGCTTCCCTCGGCCGAGGTCGGCGGCGGCCAGGCCCTGCCCGTTCCGGGCACGGGTACCGTCTCGGGAAGGCGGTTCCCCCGCTGGGTGAAGTCGCCGGTCCCCTCGCTAGCTGTAATGGGAGCTCACCCTCTCATTTCGCAGTGTGCCGCCGGCGACCGGACCCGTGCCCTGGCCAGGCCGGGTAAACCTGTCAGGCGCCCGCCGTGAGGGCGCGGAGCGCGCCGGGAAGTTCCAGCGCGACGTCCAGCGCCGCGATGGGCGCCTCGCCCGTGCGCGGATCGCCCGCGGCGGCCCGGGCGGCCAGGCCGTGCACATAGGCCGCGCACGAAGCCGCGTCATAGCAACTCAACCCCCCGGCGAGGAAGGCTCCGGCGATGCCGGCGAGCACGTCCCCCGTGCCGCCGGTGGCGAGCCACGGAGTGCCCGTGAGGTTCACGCGGACGGGCCGGCCCTCCTCGGCGACCAGGGTAGTCGACCCCTTGAGCAGAACCGTCACGCCGAGCTCCTCGGCCGCGCGCCGCGCGTAGTGGAGCCTGCGGGCCTCGATCTCGCCGGACGGCACGTCGAGCAGGCGGCCGAGCTCGCCGGCGTGGGGAGTGAGGAGCGTGGGGGCGTCGCGCCGCAGGAGCGAGGGGTCGCGAGCGGCCAGCGTGAGCCCGTCGGCGTCGACGAGCACCGGCACGTCGCTCCGAAGGACCGACCTGGCCAGCGCGTGGGCGTCGTCGTCGGTGCCCATGCCGGGCCCGAGCACCCACGCCTGCACCCGCCCGACCTCGCTCACCCCCTCGCCCGGGGCGAGGATCGTGGTGATCGCCTCCGGCCACCTGGCCCTGACGTACCGGACGGGCTCGGCGGCGCTCGCGAAGCGCACCAGCCCGGCGCCCGCCCGCACGGCGCCGCCGACGGTGAGCACGGCCGCGCCGGTGAAGCGGTCGCTGCCCGCGACGACGCCGACCACCCCGCGCCGGTACTTGTTGGACTCGGGTTCGGGCTTCGGCAGCCGGTCGGCGACGTCGGGGCCGGTGAGCGCGGTCACGCCCGGTTCCGGCAGCCAGGGGCCGAGACCGATGTCCACCGGGCTCAGCAGGCCGACGTGGCTCGCGCCCGGGTCGATCAGCAGGCCGGCCTTCACGGCCCCGAAGGTCACGGTGACGTGCGCGCGCACCGCCTCGCCCTCGACCTCGCCGGTGCTCGCGTCCACCCCGCTCGGCACGTCCACCGCGACGACGATGCCGGGGGCATGGGCGCTGAGCCGGGCCAGCGTGACGTACGGCTCACGCAGCGCGCCGGCGCCGCCGATGCCCACCAGGCCGTCCAGGATCACATCGGCACGGTCGATCAGCCGGGCGAGCGCCGGATCGGCGTGGGCGTCGGCCCCGCGCAGGTCGAGCGTTCTGCCGCCCGCGCGCCGCAGCTCGGCGAGGCCGCCCTCGTGCGCCGACCGCCCGGCGAGCACGGCGTGCACCCGCGCGCCCCTGCGGGCCAGGTACGCCCCGGCGTACAGGGCGTCGCCGCCGTTGTCGCCGGCGCCGACGAGCAGCACGACGCGCGAGCCGTACACGGCGGGCAGCAGGCCGGCGCAGGTGGCGGCGAGCCCGGTGGCGGCGCGGCGCATGAGCGTGCCCTCGGGCAGGCGGCTCATCAGCTCGCGCTCGGCCGCCCTGATCTCGTCGGAGGTGTACGCGGTCAGCATTCCACCGAATCTAGCCCTCCCCGATCATCGAGGCGAAGGCCACCCGCCGGAGCGCTCCCGTCAACCCTCGGCGATCACGTACGCGATCGCGAAACCGCCGTCGTGGCTCAGGGACACGTGCCACCGGCGCACGCCCAGCTCGCGGGCGAGGTCGCTGACCCGCCCGGTGAGCCGGAGCACGGGCCTGCCGAGGGCGGCCGTCGTGATCTCGGCGTCGCGGTGGGCGAGGCCGGGCGGCGCGCCGAGCGCCTTGGCCGCGGCCTCCTTGGCCGCGAACCGCGCGGCGAGGGAGGCGATGGGCAACCCGATCTCGACCTCGGTGAACAGGCGCTCGCGTAGCTTGGGGGTACGTTCCAACGCGGTGTCCAGGCGGGCGATCTCGACGATGTCGACGCCGATGCCGACGATCACCGGCCCGCCCTCCCCGGCGCCGGCGGGCGCCGTAGGGGTGGCGAGGCGTGCCGTCCTGCCCTGACAGGCTCAGGGACTTCGTGCGGCACCCGCGCGAAGGCGGGGGTCCCGACGCTCGGGCGCACCGGAGCGGCAGGTGGCGGCCATTGCGTCACGGTCCAATCTTGCCCCACTTCAGCAGCTCGGGTCTCCTTGCAGGGCCCCCCGGTATCGCCCCACCCCTACCCCTAGACCGGCACCCCTGTGTGATCATCCCGAAGATCCGCTCCCCCTCTTCTCCCCCGGGAAAGGCCGCGCCCGCCGCGCCGAGGCCCCCGAGCGGCCGGGCCCAAGGCCCTCAGTAGAGTTTGCGGCCATGGAGGCACCCACGCCGTACGTCGAGCTGAGCCGCGAGCAGTGGCGGGACCTACGCCTGAACACGCCTCTCACCTTGACGGCCGAGGAGCTGGAAGAGCTTCGCGGCGTCGACGACCCGATCGACCTCGCCGAGGTCACCGACATCTACCTGCCGCTGACCCGGCTGCTCAACCTGCACTTCACCGGGGCGCGGCAGCGCAGCGCGGCGGTGAACACCTTCCTCGGCGACGACCACGCGCCGCCGCCGTACATCCTCGGCATCGCGGGCAGCGTCGCGGTCGGCAAGTCGACCACGGCGCGGCTGCTGCACACGCTGCTGGCCCGCTGGCCCGAGCACTCCCGGGTCGAGCTGATCACGACCGACTCCTTCCTGTACCCGAACAAGGTGCTGGAGGAGCGCGGCATCCCCCACCGCAAGGGCTTCCCCGAGAGCTACGACCGGCGGGCGCTGGTCCGCTTCGTCGCCGAGGTGAAGGCCGGGGTCCCGGAGGTCCGCGCGCCCGTTTACAGCCACCTGGAGTACGACATCGTGCCCGGCGCGGTGCAGACCGTGCGGCGGCCGGACATCCTCATCGTGGAGGGGCTGAACGTGCTGCAACCGGCTCCCCCCGCGGCGCTGGCGGTGAACGACTACTTCGACTTCTCGATCTACGTGGACGCCAAGGTCGAGGACATCCGCACCTGGTACGTCGACCGCTTCCACAAGCTGCGCCGCACGGCCTTCGCCGACCCGAAGTCGTACTTCTCCTACATCGCCGACATGTCGGAGGAGGAGGCGACCCGGTTCGCCAGGAACGTCTGGCGGGACGTCAACGAGCTGAACCTGGTGGAGAACATCGCCCCCACCCGTGGCCGCGCGGGCCTCGTCCTGCTGAAGGGCTCCGACCACTCCGTCCGCCGCATCCGCCTGCGCCGCACGTAGCCGTACCAAGCCACGCGGCGCCACCTGACCGCACCGACCACACCAGGCCGTACGAAGCCGCCCGGCCCCGCGAAACGCGTCCCGGGGAGTCGTCGCGTGCGCGGGGCCGCGCCGTGCGTACGCTTTGCCGGTGCTGCACTTACGCGTCATCTGCCCGGCCGAGCGCAGCTCCGCCGTGCTGGACCTGCTCAACGACGCGGCCGGCGTCACCAACGTCGTCGTCCTGCCGGGCGCGGGCCACCGGCCGAAGGGCGACGTGGTGCTGTTCGACGTCGCCCGCGAGGCCGCCAGCGAGCTGCTGGGCCACCTGAAGGAACTCGGCATGGCCGACGACGGCTCGATCGCGGTGGAACGGGTGGACTTCTCCCTCTCGCGCGTCGCCGAGGAGGCCGAGGCCGAGGCCCCCGGCGCGCCCGAGGACGCGGTGGTCTGGGAGGAACTCTCCCGGCAGGTGTCCTCCGACTCCCGGATCACCTGGGCGTACCTCGCGTTCCTCGCCATCGCCACGCAGATCGCGGCCATCGGCGTGCTGCTGCCGTCGATCATCCTCATCGTCGGCGCGATGGTCCTCGGCCCGGAGTTCGGGGCGGTGGCGGCGATCTGCTTCGGCATCCTGCGCGGGCACCCTCGCCTGGTCACGTCGGCCCTGCGCACCCTGGCGGTCGGGTTCACGGTGGCCATCGCGGTCACGTGCGCCTGCGCGCTGGTCTCGCGCGGCCTGGGCTGGATCGGGCCCGGCAGCCTGGCCGGCCACGAAGAGGTCGACTTCATCGTCAAGCCCGACAAATGGTCCTTCATCGTGGCACTGCTCGCCGGGGCCGCCGGGGTGCTGTCGGTGACGGCGGGCAAGTCCTCGGCGCTGGTCGGCGTCTTCATCTCGGTCACCACCGTCCCGGCCGCCGGGTACGCCGCCGTGGCCGTCGCCCTCGGCCGGTGGGGCGACGTCGCGGGCTCCGTGGCGCAGCTCGCGGTCAACATCACCGGGATGGTCATCGCGGGCACGGCCACGCTCCTCGTCCAGAGGTTCTTCTGGTCCAGGTACGGCCTGCGGATCACGCCGCCCACCGCGCGGATGAGGAGGAGTTCCTCCCTGTGACGGA
The DNA here is from genome assembly GCF_003323745.1 of Sphaerisporangium album. Lineage (GTDB taxonomy): Bacteria > Actinomycetota > Actinomycetes > Streptosporangiales > Streptosporangiaceae > Sphaerisporangium > Sphaerisporangium album. The sequence goes on along the minus strand of NZ_QOIL01000024.1, from coordinate 44,251 downwards.
GGAACCACCGGACGGACGTTGGATAGTGTCCGGTCATGACCATCCTCGCCACCGAGGGACTCACCAAACGCTTCCCCCGGGTGACGGCGCTCGACCGCCTCACCGTCAGCGCGGGGCCTGGCGTGACCGGCCTGGTCGGCGCGAACGGCGCGGGGAAGTCGACGCTCATCAAGATCCTGCTGGGGCTGCTGCCGCCCACCGAGGGCACCGCCACGGTGCTCGGCCTCGACCCCGCCACGCGGGCCCTCGACATCCGCAGGTCCGTGGGCTACATGCCCGAGCACGACTGCCTCCCGCCGGACGTGTCCGCGACCGAGTTCACCGTCCACATGGCGCAGATGTCCGGCCTGCCGCGCAGCGCCGCCCGCGAGCGCGCCGCCGACACCCTGCGCCACGTCGGGCTGTACGAGGAGCGCTACCGCCCCATCGGCGGGTACTCGACCGGCATGCGCCAGCGGGTGAAGCTGGCCCAGGCGCTCGTCCACGACCCCAAGCTCGTCTTCCTCGACGAGCCCACCAACGGGCTGGACCCGCAGGGTCGCGACGACATGCTCGCGCTGATCCGGCGCATCGGCACCGAGTTCGGCATCAGCGTGGTCGTCACCTCCCACCTGCTGGGCGAGCTCGAACGCGTCTGCGACCACGTCATCGTCATCGACGGGGGCCGCCTGCTGCGCTCTTCGGCCATCGGCGAGTTCACGCAGGCGACCCGGACGATCACCGTCGAGGTCGAGGAGGGCCGGCAGGCCCTGGCCGACCGGCTGACCGCCCTCGGGCAGACGGTGACCGCGCACGGCCGCCTGCTGATCGTCGAGACGGACTCCCCGGCGGCGTTCGACGTCGTCCGCGACGCCGTGGTCGACCTGGACCTGTGCCTGGTCCGGCTGGAGCAGGGCCGCCACCGCATCGAGGACGTCTTCAGGGAGGAGGTCGCCAATGTCTGAGCCGTCCCCCGCGACCGCGGCCGCACAGGCGTCCCCCGCGGCGCCCACCGGCGTCATCCACGACATCGGCTACCGCCACTACGAGGGCCCGCGTCTCGGCCGGGGCGCCGCGCTCGTGGCGCTCACCATCCAGAGCCTCCGCGGCGTCTTCGGCCTCGGCCGCACCGCCCGGGCCAAGATCATGCCGTTCCTGATCGGCGGCACCATGATGCTGCCCGCGGTGGTGTCCATCGCGCTCATGGCCGTGGTCAAGCAGCGCGGGGTGGCCTATCCGTCCTACGCGCTGATCATGCAGGCCGTGCTCGCGGTGTTCCTGGCGGCCCAGTCGCCCTACCTCGTGGCCCCCGACCTGCGGTTCCGGGTGCTGCCGCTGTACCTGTCACGGCCGGTGACGACCGCCGACTACATCGCCGCCAAGCTCGCGGCGATGGCCCTGGCGATGTTCCTGCTCATCGCCGTGCCGCTGACCGTCCTGTACGCCGGCGAGCTGCTTGTGGATCTGGACGGGCCCCCGCAGACCAAGGAGTACTTCGCGGCGCTGGCCACCGGCGTGATCTTCGCGGTGCTGCTGGCCTCCGTCGGGGTCGCGATCGCCTCGTTCACCCCCCGGCGCGGGCTGGGCGTCGCGGCCGTCATCGCGGTCTACCTGCTGACCTCCGCCATCTCCGGCGTGCTGGTGGGCGTGCTGATGTCGGTGAGCCGTGACAGCGCGGCCGCCTGGGCGTGGCTCATCAACCCGTTCTTCCTGGTCGACGCCGTGCAGGTGTGGCTGTTCGGCACCTCTCCGAACAACGACGGCGGGTACCCCGAAGGCGTGGGCGGCCCCGTCGCCCTGGCCGCCATCCTGGTGGTGATCGCCCTGAGCGTGACCGCCCTGGCCCTCCGCTACCGCAAGGCGGCCTCATCGTGAACATCGAACTCGCCCAGGTCTCCCGCTGGTACGGCAACGTGGTCGCCGTCAACGACGTCACGATGACCGTCGGGCCCGGCGTCACCGGCCTGCTCGGCCCGAACGGCGCAGGCAAGTCGACGCTGCTGCACATGATGGCCGGGTTCCTCGCCCCTTCCACCGGCACCGCCACCCTCGACGGCCGGCAGATCTGGCGCAACCACCAGATCTACCGCTCCATCGGCCTGGTGCCCGAGCGCGAGGCCGTGTACGGCTTCCTGACCGGCTGGCAGTTCGTGCTGTCCAGCGCCCGCCTGCACCGCCTGTCGTCCCCCGAGGACGCCGCCTCCAAGGCGCTGGCGCTGGTCGACATGGAGGGCGCGAAGGACCGGCGCGTCGAGACCTACTCCAAGGGCATGCGCCAGCGGGTCAAGGTCGCCGCCGCGCTCGTCCACGACCCGCAGGTGCTGCTGCTGGACGAGCCGTTCAACGGCATGGACCCGCGCCAGCGCCTCCATTTGATGGACCTGGTCAGGGAGCTCGGCGCCGCCGGGCGCACCATCCTGTTCAGCTCCCACATCCTGGAGGAGGTCGAGCGGGTCGCCCAGCAGATCGAGGTGCTCGTGGCCGGCCGCCACGCCGCCTCGGGCGACTTCCGCGAGATCCGCCGGCGCATGACCGACCGGCCCCACCTGTTCCGCGTCCGCTCCAGCGACGACCGGCGCCTGGCCTCCGCGCTGATCGCGGACGCGTCCTCGGGCGCGGTCTCCCTGGGCGAGGCCGGCCTGGAGGTCCAGGCGGTGGACTTCCGCAGGTTCACCTGGCTGCTCCCGAGGCTCGCCCGCGACGCGGGCGTCTCCGTCTGGCAGGTGTCCCCCGCCGACGAGGACCTCGAAAGCGTCTTCTCCTACCTGATCTCCGGGAGCTCCCGTTGAACTCCGTCGTCGCCGGAATCACCTACCGGGCCGTGCTGGGGCGGCGCAGGGTGCTGCTGCTGATCCTGCTGCCCCTTCTGCTCATCGGCCTCGCGGTGCTGCTGCGCGCCATCGGCAGCACGGACGAGAACGCCACGATCAAGCTCATGCAGATCTACGCGATCGGCATGATGCTGCCACTGCTCGGCCTGATCGCGGGCACGGGCACGATCGCGCCCGAGATCGACGACGGCACGATCATCCACCTGCTGTCCAAGCCGATCTCCCGCCCGTCGATCGCCGTCACCAAGTTCGCCGTGGCCGCCTCGCTGCTCGTGCTGTTCGCGGCCGTCCCGACGTACATCGCCGCCTACATCGTCCTCGGCAACGAGGCGGGCATCGCCACCGGCTTCGGGCTCGGCGCACTGGTCGGCGGCATCGCGTACGCCGGGGTCTTCCTGTTCCTCGGCGTCGTCACCCGGCACGCGGTGACGGTCGGCATCATCTACGCCGTGGTGTGGGAGGGCCTGGTCGGCCAGTACGTGCCCGGCGCGGGCAACCTGTCGATCCAGCAGTGGGCGCAGACCTTCGCCGCGCAGTTCGTCACGTCGAACTTCTTCAAGTCCTCCGTCGGCATGGGTTTCGCCGTCCCCGCCGTACTGATCGTCACGATCGGCTCGGTGGTGTGGGCAGGCCAGCGCCTCCGCTCCATCTCCCTCACCGGCGAGGAGTGACGCCGCTTCCTCGGCGGCCGTGTTGTCAGCGGCGGAACATCAGGCGGACGCAGACGCCGATGGCGATGCAGCCCACCGCGAAGACCAGCAGGACCGTCGAGGAGACGAAGCCCACGACCCACAGGCCCCCGCCGGTCTCGGGTCGTGGGCCGACGCCCTGCCACAGGGCCGTGAGGGGCTGTGGCACCGCGAACGGCACCAGCGTCGCCACGGCGCTCTTGACCGACACGGTCACGCCGAGGACGAGCCCACCGATCAGCACGACGGCGTACATCCAGGGGTACAGCAGGGAGCGGAAGAAGTAACCGTCGGTGCCCGTCGAGGCGAGGATCCAGGTGAAGAACGCTCCCGCGAGGAACGAGGCGACGGCGATCATCTGGAGCCTGTACCTGTGGACCACGAACAATCACCCTAGATGACAACGCCACCGCGCGCCGTCGCACCTCCGGCGGGTGGGCGCGCGGGGCCCGTCGCGTTGACCGGCTTGAGTCTCCACCTGCTGGAGGCTGGAAGGTTGCTCCTCGAAGGCACGCCATCTGGTGCCGCCACCACGCCTGACATATGAGGAGATGACCATCATGGCGGATCGGCCGTCCGCGCGAGAGCGGCAGCAGATCATCGACGCGTTCGTGAGCGAGGCGTTCGCCGGTGTCGGCCCCGGCGCGACCGGCGCGCGCATCGCCGAGGGCATGCGGCAGCTGCCCGCCGACGCCCCCGACGAGCTCGACGCCGACAAGGCGCGGGCCTGGGACGAGCTGGCGGAGCTGGTCGCCGACCCCGCCTTCCGGCGGCGCGTGCGCCAGATGGCGGTCACCGGCGCCCAGGAGGCCGAGAAGCGGCCGTACGACCCGCAGCCGATCTTGGAACACGCGGGTGCCGCGGTGGCGGCGGGCATCGCGCCCGGCTCGCCCGAGGGCCGGGAGGTTCTCGACAGGATCGTCCCGGCGGGCACCCCCGCCGAGGAGCGCCGCCGCCTGGCCGGCCAGGTGGAGACGTTCACCGACCGGCGGGTGGAGCGGTTCTGGGAGCTGACGGGCGTCCTCAACGACCGGCCGCCGTTTCCGAGCGGCGTCCCGGCGTTCGAGTGGCTGGCCGAGGCCCTGCGCGCCCACGCCTGAGCCCGCGCGAGTCCTGGAAGCCGAAAGGCGGGGCCCTCACCAGGAGGACCCCGCCTTTCGGGCACTGCTGTCGCGCGTGACGCCTCGGATCAGGCGCAGGTGGCGCGGACGACCTCGGCCAGCTTTCCGGCGATGAGCTCGGCCTCGTCCTGCGACTCGGCCTCGACCATCACCCGGACCATCGGCTCGGTGCCGCTCGGCCGGATGACCACCCGGCCGGTGTCCCCGAGCGCGCTCTCGGCCTCGGCGACCGCGGAGGCGAGCTCCTCGGAGGTCGCGGCCTTGGCCTTGGCGACGTCCCGGACGTTGACCAGCACCTGAGGCAGCCGTGTCATGACCGACGCCAGCTCCTCCAGCGACCGGCCCGACCTGGAGACCTCCGCGAGCAGGTGAAGCGAGGTCAGCAGGCCGTCCCCGGTGGTGGCGTGGTCGAGCATCACGACGTGGCCCGACTGCTCGCCGCCGAAGTTGTACCCGCCGGTCTTCATCGCCTCCAGGACGTACCGGTCGCCGACCGCGGTCTCCACCATGGTCAGCCCGGCCTTCCGCAGGGCGATCTTGAAGCCGAGGTTGGACATGATCGTGGCGACGACCGTGTCCTTCGCCAGGGTGCCCGCATCGTGCATGGCCAGCGCCAGGATCGCCATGATCTGGTCGCCGTCCACCAGCTCGCCCGTGGCGGTCACGGCCAGGCAGCGGTCGGCGTCGCCGTCGTAGGCGATGCCCGCGTCGGCGCCGCGCTCGATGACGGCCTCGCGCAGCGCGTCCAGGTGCGTGGACCCGACGCCCTCGTTGATGTTGAGACCGTCCGGCGAGGTGCCGATGGTCTCCACGGTCGCGCCCGCGCGCAGCAGCGCCTCAGGAGCCACCATGTGCGCCGCGCCGTGCGCACAGTCGACCACCAGCCGCAGGCCCTCAAGGCGGCCGTCGACCGTCGTCAGGACGTGCGAGACGTACCGGTCGGCCTCGCCGTACGCGTCGCGCACGCGGCCGACGGCGGCGCCCACCGGGCGGTTCCACTTCTCACCGAGGCGCCGCTCGATGTCGTTCTCGACCGCGTCCGGAAGCTTGAAGCCGCCACGGGCGAAGAACTTGATGCCGTTGTCCGGCGCCGGGTTGTGCGAGGCGGACAGCATGACCCCGAGATCGGCCCCGAGGGCCGAAGTGAGGTAGGCGACGGCCGGGGTGGGCAGCACGCCGAGGCGCAGCACGTCCACACCGGACGACGCGAGGCCGGCCACCACCGCGGCTTCGAGGAACTCCCCCGAAGCGCGAGGGTCCCGGCCCACGACGGCGACCGGGCGGCCACGCCGCCCGACGCTCGACTCGAATGCTCCGGCGTCGCCGAGGACATGAGCCGCCGCGACCGACAGGTCCATGGCGAGCTCCGCCGTGAGGTCGCGGCCCGCGACCCCACGGACTCCGTCGGTGCCGAACAGCCGGCCCGTCAACGCTTGCTGTACTGAGGAGCCTTACGGGCCTTCTTGAGACCGGCCTTCTTCCGCTCCGTCTCCCGCGCGTCACGGGTGAGGAAGCCGGCCTTCTTCAGTGGCGCGCGGTTGACCTCGACGTCCAGCGCGGTGAGCGCGCGGGCGAGGCCCATGCGTACGGCGCCGGCCTGACCGGTCACGCCGCCACCGTCGATGCGCACGAAGACGTCGAACTGGTCTTCGGCGCCGAGGACCACGAAGGGCTCCTTGACGATCTGCTGGTGGACCTTGTTGGGGAAGTAGTTGTCCAGCGAGCGACCCTCGATGGTCCACTTGCCGGTGCCCGGCATGATGCGCACCCGGGCGATCGCCTCCTTGCGACGGCCGGTGCCGTACGAGTTGCCCGTCGTGATGGGCTTACGCGCGGCGACGTCGCTGCTGGGAGCGGACTCGCTGGTGTACTCGGACGGGAACTCCTCGCTGGAGGGGTCCGCAAAGTCCGGCTCGCCTTCGTAGGGCGTTTCGACACCGGTGGGCTCGGCCACGGTTCTCCTCTAACTTTCGATCTTGGCGTCAGCCGTCGGCCAACGGTGTGCGACTACTGGGCGATCTGGGTGAGCTCGTAAGGGACCGGCTGCTGCGCCTGGTGCGGGTGCTCGTTGCCGGCGTACACCTTGAGCTTCTTGGCCATCTTCCGGCCGAGGGAGTTCTTCGGAAGCATGCCCTTCACGGCCTTCTCGACGGCGCGGTCCGGCCGCTTCTCCAGCAGCTCGCTGTAGGACACCGAGCGCAGACCGCCCGGGTAGCCGGAGTGGCGGTACGCCTTCTTCTGCTCCAGCTTGTTGCCGGTCAGGGCCACCTTGTCGGCGTTGATGATGATGACGAAGTCACCGGTGTCGACGTGCGGCGCGAAGATCGGCTTGTGCTTACCGCGGAGCAGCGTCGCGACCTGGGCAGCCAGCCGACCCAGCACGACGTCGGTGGCGTCGATGACGTACCACTGACGCTGTACGTCGGTGGCCTTAGGGGTGAACGTGCGCACGGTGGTAAGCCTTCTGTCGGGTGGGCATCTCTGGAGTAGGTCATGGGCGGGCGCACGACATGGCCCAGACCTTCCGTCTCCGCGAACAGGGAGATGACGCCGGACGCGCCGCGCATCGGTCACGACAGACCGATCCACACACAACGAACTAGCAGACTACCGGTAGCGACGAGCGCGGGTCAAAACGAGAGCACCGACGCAGCGGTGTCACACCGGGTCCGCGCCGCACAGTCTACTGGTCAGCGCCACGTGCACCCGGGGGACACGGGCACGGGAAACCCGGATTCCGGCGCGCAACCCCGCCCCGCGGTCCGGAAACCTGTCCTGGAACCGAGATTCGGACACCTTTCCGGAACAAAAACCCGTCCCCGACGTCTCTTCTGTAACATGAGCCGACCTCCCTATATTTGGCAGCGGCATGTGTCAGCGCCTCACCCCCAGATCACCCCAGAGGTTCCCCCCTAGGCGGACCCACGTGGGTCTTTTGGCATGCCTGACCGCCGCCCTGCTCGCCGGCATCGTCGTCTCCCGTCTCGACCCTCCCAAGGCCGCCCTGGACGAGGTCTACCTGCAGACCGGCGTGCCCACGGCAACCCCCGGCCACATCCTCGTCGCCCCCGAGGTCGCCACCACGCGCATGCCGCCCCTCGGCCGAGTCGCCCGCCCGAGCGCGCCGCGTGCCACCGGCGAGCCGCGCACCCGCCCGACCCCCACGGCCACCAAGAGCCGCGACGCCATCGACGGCAGCGGCTCCCAGATCCCCGGCGGCGACGCCAATGTGGGCACCGCCAGCGGCGACGGCCGGGCCGCGCCCCCCGACGACGCCCTGCCCGTCTCCCAGCTCGAAGCGGCCGCCGTCGCGCTCACCAACGAGGAGCGCACGCGCAAGGGATGCGCACCGCTGCGGCTCGACCCGCGCCTGGCCCGTGCCGCCCGCGCCCACAGCCGGGACATGGCCGAGCGCGGCTACTTCGGCCACACTTCGCCCGACGGCGCCAGCCCCTGGGACCGCATGGCCCGCGCCGGCTACAGCAACAGCGCCGCCGAGAACATCGCCCGCGGCTACGCGTCCGCGGAGGAGACCGTGCGCAGCTGGATGGCCAACAGCGGACACCGCCGCAACATCCTGAACTGCCAGATCAAGACCGTGGGCGTCGGAGTCGCCTACGGCTCGGGCGACATCTGGTGGACCCAGGACTTCGGCTATTCCTGACCTGTTATGTCGCGCCGCCGGGCTAGTCTCGGCGCATGGGTTACCCCGGGGACCAGCCACCACGCCGCCAGCCTTACCGCCCGTACGAGCCGCCCGCGCCGACCGGTTCGCCCAGGCCGGAGGAGCAAACGGACGAGCCGGGCAGAGAGTCGGCGTCGTGGCCATCCCTTCCGCCGGAGGAGGAGCGCGAGGCCGCGCGACGCCCGCTGTCGCGCATGGAGGAACGCCGCCGACGCGCCCAGGGCGTCCCGGCGGGCGACCCCCTGTTCGGCCCCCTCGTCCCCGGCGACTCCGGCGAGCCGAGCCCTTCCGGCGGCTCCGTTCCCGGCACGGATCCGACGTCCGCGTACGGCGCGGGGACCACGTACGGCGCGGATCCTGCGTCCAGGTACGGCGCGAACTCCGAGCCCAGGACCGACCCCGGACTGAGCCTGGGTCCCGCCGGTCGCGGGCCCGGCGACGACCCGGCCCTGCGCACGGATCCCGGCCTAGGCGGACTCGGCGGCCTGCCCGGCACCTCCCCTTTCGGAGCGGGTCCGTCGTCCGTCGGCACATCGGCCTTCGGCGCGGCCCCGTCGTCCTCCGGCGCCCCTGACTTCGGCGGGACCTCGTCGTCCCTGCCCGGCGCGAGCTTCGGCGGCGATCCGACGCCCCCGTCCGGGACCAACTTCGGCGCGGGTTCCGGTTCCCCGGGCGGCACGGGCTACGGCGGCGCCCCGGCGAACCCCTCCGCGCCCGGCTCCGGCTTCGGCGTCGACCCGCTCGCCTCTGACCGCTTCGGGGAACCCGGTACGACCAACGGCACCGGCTTCGGTGAGCCCGGGGCAGGAGGCGGCGGCTCTGTATATGGGCCCGGGTCCGGATCCGCGTTCGGGGGGGTCGGCGGGGGCAGTGCCTTCGAGTCGCCCCGGGGACGCGGAGGCGTCTTCCAGGACCCCGAGGGCGCGAGCCCTTTCAGCCGCCCGTCCGATCCGGCTGCCGGGCAGCCCTTCGGCCAACCCTTCGAGCGCGCCTTCGAGAAGCCCGAGTCGCGCCCGTTCGAGCAACCCCGGCCGCAGGAGGCGCGCAACCCGTTCGAGACGCGTCGGCCCGCCTCGCGTCCCTTCGCCGACCAGCCGGGCGGCAGCCCCTTCGAGCCGCCCCGCGCCCCCGGCCGCCCCTTCGAGCCGCCGCGCGCCGAGGCGGACCCGTTCGAGACCGGCCGCACGTCCGGAAATCCCTTCGAGCCGTCGCGGCCCCAAGGGGGCGCGCCCGAGGCGCCCCGCGCCGAGGAGCGTTCGTTCGAGGCGTTCTCCCGGCAGGCGGGCGGAGCCTTCGGACACACGGGCGACGACAAGGCGACCGAGAACGGGGGGAAGTCCTCCCGTCCGCCGAAGGAGACGCGCAGGAGCGAGCCCGATCCCGCCGCAGGCCGGTCCAAGGGTCCGCTGTTCGTCGCGGGCGGCGTCGTCCTCCTGATCGCCGCGGTGGTCGGAGGCATCATGTTCCTGAACAACCTGGACGACCCCGCGCCGCCGGCGGCCACCCCGGCCACGGGCCCGACCGCACAGGCGCCCATCGTCGGGGCCGGCACCGACAAGTACGGCTTCGCGGCCTCCCGCAAGACCGACCCGCAGCCGCTCACGCTCAACGAGCTGTTCGGCCACAAGACGGTGAGCGCGCACGGCCGGTCGTACGTCATGACGGTGCGGCGGGCCGACAAGAAGTGCAAGGACGCCGTGCACGGGACGGGGATCCAGAAGTCGCTGACGGCCGCGGGCTGCACCCAGTTCCTGCGCGCCAGCTTCCGGGACAAGCCGGGCAACCTCATCGGCACGGTGGGGATCGCGAACCTGAAGAACGCCGCGGCGTCGAAGAAGGCCGCGAAGTCGGGTTCGGGCAACGACCTGGCCGACTACGTCACGCCGCTGCCGGGCAAGGACACCGCGACCAAGCTGCTCGGCGGCCCCGGGGAGTCCTTCGCGACCGCGTGGCCCCAGGGGCACTACCTCGTCATGCTGTGGTTCCAGTACAAGGACGGGCACAAGCCGTCGAAGGCAGAGATGAAGCGTCTCAACCGGGCGGCCCTGGACATCACCGAGGCGACCGTTTTCGCGGCGTTGGACACCCGGGCGCTTACCGGAGCCCGAACCAACTGACCCCGAATTCCCCTCAAAAGCACCCATAAGCGCACATAGTGGTTGTGAGCTAGACCCGGAAACGCCCATAACGGTATGCCGATCTCCGACTGTGGATACGCTTCCGCGTATGCGTGGCCAGGATTCCGGATCCGAGCACGAGCGAGAGACCGAGAGTTCGGGGGCTCCGGCAATGCCACCCCCCAGCTTCGGCCAGGCCTTCCCCGCCGTGCCCGTGCCCGAACACACCCCAAGCCCTCCGGCGCCCCCTCATCTGCTCCCTCCTGACCACCCCCAGGCCAGTCCGGCCCCGGCAGCCCCGCGGCTCTCATCATTCCCACCTCCGAGCGGACCAGGGACTTCGGCGGCCCCGGCGGCTCCTGCCGGCCCTGGTGTCCCGGAGACCCCGGCGGCTTCGACCGGCCCGGCGACCCGAGGCGGTACGGCCGCCTCCAGCGTTCCGGAGTCGTGGGGCAGGCCGGCGTCGTGGGGCCGCGGCGACGCCCAGCCTTGGCCCGCCGACGAGCGCTTCCCCAGCGAGTACGACTGGTTCGGTCAACCGGCCCAGGCCACCCCGTCGTCCCGCACTCCCCACACACCACCGTGGCCCTCCGCACACACCGACCGGCCCGCGCCCCCGACCACCCCGGCCTCCCCTGCGCTCTCGACCAACGCAGCGGCATCGGACGCACGACGCGGCGAGCCGGTGATGGAACCCTGGCCAGGAGGCGCCGGTTCGTCGAGCCCCACGAACCGGCAGATCTCCGCTTCGGGCGGCTCGGCTACTCCAGGACTCCCCGACACCCCGGCCATTTCGGCTATTTCCGGCCTTTCCAGCAACTCAACACACCCCCCCACCGGTTCGCCGGACCCGTCCGCCTGGCGGACATCCACCTCGCCGCTCCCAGGCGACCCGAAGGCGCTCGGCGACCCGACGAGCCGGCAGACCTCTGCCTCAGGCGTCCCGAGTAGCGCGCCCGCTTCCCCGAACGCCCCCGTCGGCCCGCCCGACCCGGCGACCTGGCAGACCTCCGCGACCGCCCTTCCAGGCACCCCCGCCGCTCCGCCCGACCCGACGAGCCGGCACACCTCTACCTCGGGGCTCCCTGGTGGCTCGCCCGCTCCCGCACACGGCCCCGCCGGTTCGACACACCCGCACGCGGGCGAGGTGCCCATGTGGGCCGCTCCGGTCGTGCTGCCCGCCGAGGCGCCTCCGGCATCGCCGGGCGCGTGGGCCGGGCCAGGATCCTCCCCACAGGACGTCCCCTGGACCGGTACCGGGGCCGTGCCGCAGGACGCGCCATGGACGCCGCCAGGGACTCCGCCCCCGGCGCGGGACACGCGTGGCGCACCTCTCGACCCGGCCCTTGCCGACGCGGCCCCTTCCGACGCGGCCCCTTCCGGCTCGGACTCTTCCGGCTCGGACTCTTTCGGCTCGGACTCTTTCGGCTCGGGCCCCTCCGCCTCGGCCCCTGCTGACTCGGCCCCTTCTGGGGCGTCCGCCGTGTCAGGTCTCCCCGGTGCGTCGCCCGCCGAGCGGACGGGGCCCGTACGTCCTGGCGAGCCGGGCGACGTTCCCGTCTGGCCCTTGACACCCTCCCCCGGCCAGGGCGAGCGTTCCGCGGAACCGGCGGCGGGATCGGAAGGCGGCGGCCTGGTGGGCGAGAGCACCATCCCCGCCACCGGCCGGTCGCAGTCCCTCCCCGGAGAGACCACGATCCGCGTCCCGAGGACGCCCGTCCCCGTCATGGGGACACAGCCGGAGTACCCGACCGCCACCTTCCCGTTCCCCGGGGGCGCAGGCCCGGACGGCACCGCTCCGGCCGGGGACGCACTCGCCGACGCCATCGCTCCGCCACCCGGGGGCACAGACCTCGGGAGTACGGCTACGTCGGCCGGCGACACGTACGCCGGAGGCACCACTTCGTCACCAGGGACGAGTGCCGCCGGTATGACTCCGTCCCTTTCGCCGGTCCCGTTGGGAGGCGCCGCCTCCCCCGACGGAGACCTGCTGACGTCTGCCCCCGACCCGCTCGACTCACCGAGTTCGGTCACCGCGCCGCGGACACCGCCGGCCACCGGCCCCGCGTCACCCGCCGACGCGCCCGCCCCCGCTCAGGACGCGCCCAGCGCGGCCCCGGAAGCCGCCGGCCCCGAGGGGCCGGCCCCCCGGACACCCGGCCCCGACGGCCCCGGTCCGAAGCCCGCGCCCCCGATCCCGTCCCCCGGCCCCGTGCCGGCTCCCACGGTGCCCGCGCCGTCTCCCCCGCCGATGCCGGCCCCCACGCCCACCATCCCCGCGCCGCGGCCCGCCGCACCCGCCTCGGTTCCGTCTCCGGAGACGCCGCCTCCCCCGGCGCGGGACTCCTCCGGCGGCGAACCTCCCACGGGCCGGAAGGGCATGCCCCTCCCGCGTTCCCAGGCCGGCCCCCCGCCGAAGCCCGCGGCTCCTCCGGGACGCCGCCCGGGCACACCCCTTCCTCCGGCCCCGGTGTCCTTGCCCCCGTGGCCGTCCCCGGCCGCGCCGACCCTGGGCTCGCCGACGTCCCCCGCAGGATCGTCCACAGGGCCGGGCACGGGCCCGTCCCGCTCAGGTGGTCTCACGGCCGGGCCGCCTGCCCCTGGTACGCCGCTCCCCCCCGCCCCCGTGACCAGCGACGCCCTCACCCGCAGGTCACCGGCTCGCCCGGCGGGCACGCCCCCGGAGACCTTGGGCACGCCCTCTGTCCCCGGGTCAGAAGCCGCGCCCGGCGGTGCGGCGGGATCACCGGCCGGCTCGGCATCACCGTCGCCGAACGGCGGCCTGGGAACGCGGTCCGCCGCCGCGTCCTCACCCGCGGCCGCCTCCCCGGCCACGTCCCCGAGCAAGGAGATCGTCCCGGCCCGGTCCGTCCGCGCGGGCTCGTCCGCGACCGGCTTCCGTGCCGACCGGCCGTCGTCCGGTCCCGTCGTCGAACGCCCGCCGTTCGTCCCCCCGGGCGCCATTCCGGAGCTTCCGGCGGGGACGAGCTCCCCGCCGCCCGCCTCGTCCTCGCGCAAGCGGCTCCTCCTGGTCGCCGGGGCCGCCGTGGCCGTCGCCGCGATCGGCACCGGGGCCGTCTTCGGGTTCCAGGCCTTCGACCGAGGCGGTGCCACGCCGGCGGCGATGCCGGACCCGCTCCCGTCCGTGGACGTCGTGATCCCCGAGCCCACGGACCTGCCCTCGGCCGAGCCGTCCCCGGCCGTCACGACGGTTCTCAACTCGGAGAAGACCGACCCGAAGAAGCTGACGCTGAAGGAGGCGTTCGCCCGGCAGAAGGTGTCGGTCGGCGGGCGCGCGTTCGTCCGGACGAAGGTGAACATCACCGCCCAGTGGGATAAGGCCGCCGTCGGCGCGTACGCCAAGGCGCTGAAGAAGGCCGGATGCAGCCGGATCCTGCGGGCGACGTACGTGGACAGCAAACGGCAGTACGCCGTGACCACGGGCATCGCGGTGTTCCCGACCAAGGAGGCCGCCGTCGCGGTGGACAAGAAGAAGGACCTGGCGAAGACCCTCTGGTTCCGGGGACTGGCCGGGGCGGCGGGGAGCGGCGCGGACAAGGCCGACATCTCCGGCGGTTACGCGGCCGGTCTCGTGTGGGGCCGCTACATCGTCTTCAGCTTCGCCACCTACAGCGACGGCCACACCCCGACGACCCAGGAAAAGGACCTCGGCCCCATCAGCGGCGCTTTCCGGGACTACACCGCCCAGGTCATACAAAAGCGCGTCACGGGCTGATCCTTCCGACCCGACAGACGACCCGCCCCTCGGCATTGGCCTGGCCGGGAGCCGAGGGGTCCCGGCCGGAGTGAAGCGGGTCCGACCCGGAGTAGGTCCGACCTGGAGTGCGCTCCCCGGCCGGTGCCATGCGCCCCTTGGCGTACGTACCGGGTGGCGGCTCAGCGGCTGAGGGTTCGGACGCGCCGGGTCCGCCGGGCGCGTCCGGCCAGGTCCTCGGGGGCGGGGTAACGCACCTCTTCCAGGCACAGGCCCAGGGCGGGGGCCACGTTGACCCCGGAGTCGCGCACGGCGTTGGCGAGGACGGTTCCCGGCCACTCGACCGGCCGGTTGCCCTCGCCGACGGCGAGCAGCGAGCCGACGAGCGCGCGGACCATCGAGTGGCAGAACGCGTCGGCGACCACGGTGGCGACGAGCATCCCATCCTCCTCGCGCGCCCATTCCAGCCGCTGGAGCTCCCGGATGGTCGTGGCGCCGTCACGGCGCTTGCAGAACGCGGCGAAGTCGTGCTCCCCGACGAGCCGGGCGGCGGCCGCGTTCATGCGGCCGAGGTCCAGGGGGCGCGGGTACCACAGGACCTCGCTCCTGCGCAGGGGGTCCACGCCCCCAGGCGCGTCGCACACCCGGTACGCGTACCTGCGGGACAGCGCGGAGAAGCGGGCGTCGAAGCCCTCAGGAGCCTCTGTGACGGCGTTCACCCGTACGTCCAGGGGCAGGGCACCCGCGAGGCGCCGCGTGAGCGCAGAGAGCCGCTCAGCCATGCTCATGGGGGCCGCCGACTCGCTCCGGCGTCCCTCGGTGGCCCTGAGCGACGCGACGGGGATGTCGACGTGGGTCACCTGTCCGCGGGCGTGCACGCCGGCGTCCGTACGCCCGGCGACGGTCAGGGAGGGAGGCGGGTCCA
The DNA here is from genome assembly GCF_003323745.1 of Sphaerisporangium album. GTDB lineage: Bacteria > Actinomycetota > Actinomycetes > Streptosporangiales > Streptosporangiaceae > Sphaerisporangium > Sphaerisporangium album. The sequence continues at coordinate 29,189 of NZ_QOIL01000024.1, read as the reverse complement.
GGCGCAGTATCCGGCCTAGGGCCTTCTCCAGCTCACCCTGGACGGTGCGCAGCCCCGGCTGCCGGGCCCATCCCGAGAAGTCCGTGCCCTCGTAGCTCAGGTCGAGGCGCAGCCGGACGGTCGGCTCCCCCGCGTCCGCCCCGGCCTCAGGCACGAACCCGGCCTCGGACGCAGGCTCGGGCGCGGCCTCGCACGCGCGCCGGGGCGCGGCCTCGCACGCAGGCTCAGGCGCGCACTCAGGCCCAGGCGCGAGGCCGGACCCGGGAACAGGCGCGGACTCGGGGACGGGCGCGGGCGCGACGGAAGCGCGCGAAGACGTCGCCGCGGCCTCGCGGGCGTCGTCAGCGGTTCCGGGGGTCACGGTTCCTCCTCTCGGGACGGTGAAGGCTCTCCAGACGGGTCGGTGAACGACGCGGGCCCAGCGCACCGGTCGAGTGCGCTGGGCCCGTTTCGCGATCGATCATCGGCCGGGACGGAAGATCCCGGCATCACCACTGCCCGATCAGGCCTCGTCCTTCTTGGACTCGGTCTTCTCGTCCGCGGCCGCGTTCTCGCCGGCGGGGGTCTCGTCCGCGGGCGCGGCGTCGGCCGGGGCCTCCGAGGAGGAATCGGCGGGGACGTCGTTCTCGGGAAGCTCGACGATCTCCTCGGCGGGCGCGGCCGGAGCGGCGGCGGCGGGAGCCGTACGGGTGGTGACCCTGGCGGCGTTCAGCGGCTCGCTCACCAGCTCGATCAGCGCCATGGGGGCGTTGTCGCCCTTGCGGGGGCCGAGCTTGGTGATGCGGGTGTAGCCACCGGGACGCTCGGCGAAGGTCGGAGCGATCTCGGTGAACAGGTGGTGCACGACGCCCTTGTCCTTCACCACGGTCAGGACCTGGCGGCGGTTGTGGATGTCGCCCTTCTTGGCCTTGGTGATCAGACGCTCGGCCAGCGGCCGGAGGCGCTTGGCCTTGGTCTCGGTGGTGCGGATGCGGCCGTGCTGGAACAGCTGGGTGGCGAGGTTCGCCAGGATCAGCCGCTCGTGAGCCGGGCTGCCGCCGAGACGTGCGCCCTTGGCAGGCTTGGGCATGGTCTATCTCCTTTGGGATGACCCGCTCCGGCCGTGTCAGGTACCGGGGTCGGGCCGGGAGCCTTGGGGGTGGAACCCCAGGACTCCCGTTCTCGGATGACCCGCTCCGGCCGTGTCAGGTACCGGAGTCGGGCAGGGAGCCTCGGAGTCGGTGCTCCGGGGCTCCCGTTGACGTGGAACTGCGAGAAGCGGTGAAGCCGGGCGCCCCGAAGATCAGTACTGCTCGGTCTCGACGTAACGGGCGTCGTCGTCGTCGTAGTCGCCGCCGGCGACGGCCGTCGGGTCGAACCCGGGCGGGGAGTCCTTCAGGGCCAGCGTCATCTCGTGCAGCTTCTGCTTGACCTCTTCGATGGACTTGGCACCGAAGTTCCGGATGTCCAGAAGGTCCTGCTCGCTGCGCGCGACGAGCTCGCCCACCGTGTGGATGCCCTCGCGCTTGAGGCAGTTGTAGGAGCGGACCGTGAGGTTCAGCTCCTCGATCGGCAGCGCGAGGTCGGCGGCGAGCGCCGCGTCCGTCGGCGACGGGCCGATGTCGATGCCCTCGGCCTCGACGTTGAGCTCACGGGCCAGGCCGAACAGCTCGACCAGCGTCTTGCCGGCGGAGGCCACCGCGTCGCGGGGCTTCATCGACGGCTTGGTCTCGACGTCCAGGATGAGGCGGTCGAAGTCGGTGCGCTGCTCGACTCGGGTGGCCTCGACCTTGTAGGTGACCTTGAGCACCGGCGAGTAGATCGAGTCGACGGGAACGCGGCCGATCTCCTGGCCGGGCTGCTTGTTCTGGGCGGCGGAGACGTAGCCTCGGCCGCGCTCGACGGTCAGCTCCATCTCCAGCTTCGCCTTGCCGTTCAGCGTGGCGATGTGCAGGTCGGGGTTGTGCACCTCGACACCGGCGGGCGGCGCGATGTCGGCGGCGGTGACCTCGCCGGGCCCCTGCTTGCGCAGGTACATCACAACGGGCTCGTCGTGCTCGGACGACACGACCAGCGCCTTGAGGTTGAGGATGATGTCGGTGACGTCTTCCTTGACCCCGGGCACGGTCGAGAACTCGTGCAGCACGCCCTCGATGCGGATGCTCGTGACCGCCGCCCCCGGGATGGAGGACAGCAGCGTGCGCCGCAGCGAGTTGCCGATGGTGTAGCCGAAGCCCGGCTCCAGCGGCTCGATGACGAACCGCGACCTGGTCTCCTCGATCGACTCTTCGAGGAGGGAGGGACGCTGTGCGATCAGCATGTGGGTTCTCCCCTGGTTCCGCGGGGCCCGCTATTTGACCACCGCGACGGTTCTTCCAACCACCCAGGGCGTGCCGCCTCCGGATCGGAGGAGACACGCCCTTCGGACGGCCTGCGAGCTCTTACTTGGAGTAGAGCTCGACGATCAGCTGCTCCTGGACCTGCGTGTCGATCTGCTGGCGGACCGGGAGCTGGTGCACGAGGACGCGCAGCTTGTCCGGCACGACACCGAGCCACGCCGGGACGGTCCTGTCGCCGACGGTGGCGCGGGCCACCTCGTAGGGCATGAGGTTCCGCGACTTCTCGCGGACCTCGATGATGTCGTGCTCCCGCACACGGTAGGACGGAATGTCGACCTTCTTGCCGTTCACCAGGATATGTCCGTGACGGACCTGCTGGCGGGCGGCGTCGCGCGAGACGGCGAGGCCGGCGCGGAAGACGACGTTGTCCAGGCGGCTCTCCAGGATCTGGAGGAGGTTCTCGCCGGTCTTACCGGTCTTGCGGTTGGCTTCCTCGTAGTAGTTGCGGAACTGCTTCTCGAGGATGCCGTAGATGCGGCGCGTCTTCTGCTTCTCACGAAGCTGGAGCTGGTACTCCGACTCCTTGGGACGGCCGCGGCCGTGCTCACCCGGCGGGTAAGGACGGATCTCGATGGGGCACTTGGGGGACTCACACTTGGCGCCCTTGAGGAAGAGCTTGGTCTTCTCACGGCGGCAGAGCTTGCAGTCCGCTCCGGTGTAACGAGCCATTTCTCTGTCTCTCCTGGGCCTCAGACGCGGCGGCGCTTGGGCGGACGGCAACCGTTGTGGGGAACCGGGGTCACATCCTGGATGGACCCCACCTCCAGGCCGGTGGCCTGGAGCGACCGGATGGCGGTCTCGCGACCGGACCCGGGGCCCTTCACGAAGACGTCGACCTTGCGCATGCCGTGCTCCATGGCGCGGCGGGCGGCGTTCTCGGCGGCCATCTGCGCGGCGAACGGGGTGGACTTGCGGGAGCCCTTGAACCCGACGTGGCCGGCGCTGGCCCAGGAGATCACGTTCCCACTCGGGTCGGTGATCGAGACGATCGTGTTGTTGAACGTGCTCTTGATGTGGGCGTGCCCATGAGCGACGTTCTTCTTTTCCTTGCGACGCACCTTCTTGGGTGCGCCTTGGCGGCTCTTCGGCGGCATGTAGCGCTATCTCCTGAGGTAATCGGTCCTGCTGCGTGTACGGGGGCGCGGGGCGGGCCGCCGGGCCCTGCCGGGCGCCTCCGTCGCGGACTACTTCTTGCCGGGCTTCTTCTTGCCGGCCACGGTCTTCTTCTTGCCCTTGCGGGTGCGCGCGTTGGTCTGCGTACGCTGACCGTGCACGGGGAGACCGCGGCGGTGGCGGATGCCCTGGTAGCAGCCGATCTCGATCTTGCGGCGGATGTCGGCCTGGACCTCACGGCGCAGGTCACCTTCGATCTTGAAGGTGGCCTCGATGTAGTCACGCAGCGGCACCAGCTCGGTGTCGGAGAGCTGGTGGACGCGAAGGTCCCCGTTGATCCCCGTGGCCTGCAGCACTTCGAGAGCGCGGCTGCGGCCGATTCCGTAAATGTAGGTGAGAGCGATCTCCAGCCGCTTGTCGCGGGGGAGGTCGACGCCAACCAGGCGAGCCATGGTCGGGCATTCTCCTTCGATGTGGCGGAGGTCCTGCGCCTCACTACCCCTCCCCATGCCCGGGGTGAGGGCCCCGGCCTCCGACCGGGGGTCTCCCGCGTGGTTCGGCGTGCGCCGCCTGCGCGGGTGTGATGCGCGATTACGTCGTATTCAGTTGTCACCCGAAGGCCCGCACCGGGCGGGCCTCACCGGGACGCGATCAGCCCTGGCGCTGCTTGTGGCGCAGGTTCTCGCAGATCACCATGACGCGACCGTGCCGGCGGATCACCTTGCACTTGTCGCAGATCTTCTTGACGCTCGGCTTGACCTTCATAGTCCTTGTCGTTTCCTCAGACGGCCCGCCCGCCGGCACCGTCGGCCGAGTCGCCCGACCGTGCGCGCACGATCGGCCGGCCCCACCTCGCCGCCGGGTAGGAGGGTTACTTGTATCGGTAGACGATCCGCCCACGACTGAGGTCGTAAGGGCTCAGTTCTACGACGACCCTGTCGTCGGGGAGGATCCGGATGTAGTGCATCCGCATCCGTCCGCTGATGTGGGCCAGGACCTTATGGCCGTTGTCGAGTTGCACCCGGAACATCGCGTTCGGTAGCGACTCAACCACAGTGCCCTCGATCTCGATGGCGCCGTCCTTCTTGGCCATGTCCCTCGCGTTTCACTGATCGGTCGTCTGAGGTTTCGGCACACTACGCAGCCGCGACCGCGAGCGCGTGAGAGAGCGGCGGATGGACCGCCGGACGCGCAAATGGTCATAGTGAGCCGACAAAGGAGTGTACGACAACCGGCGAGGAATTGCGAAACGCCTGGCGCTTGTCCGGACACAACCGCCCATCACTCTACCTCAGACCTGCCTGTTGACGGGATGGGCTGACCCGCGCGCGGACGCGCCCACCCGGCCGCCGGTACCGCCGATACCCGGCCTGAGTGGGCGCGTGCTCACGGGTGGACACGTCAGAGCCGTCGGCGGCGGCGATCACGTGTCCAATGCGCGGGCGGACGGTCACAGCGCTCCTCCATCTCGGCGGTAACCCCCGTTGTCCGCTAAAGATCACCTACCCGCCAACAAACCGGGAAACTGCCATGAGTGGTAAAGGCTGTGTCCAATGCCCGTGAACACGAGAAGAGCGGGCGCCCCCTGGAGCGCCCGCTCGCCGTCCCCCTTCTCAGGTCCTCCTCGCTGGGGCCCGAGGCCTCACGTCACCGCCCAGGGCTCAGAAGCCGTAGTTCTTCCAGCCGCTCCAGTCGTAGTCGCTCGTGGAGCCCTCGCCGACCCGGAAGCGGAACCCGTCGATGTCGCTGTCGTTGAAGAACAGGCGGGTGTGGTAGTGACCGAAGGTCTTGTAGCGCTTGTAGAAGTGCCAGCCCTCGTCGTCGTGGTAGTAGAAGTCGGCCCAGCTGTACTGGCGGTCGCGGTCACGGTCGAACAGGTCGAAGTCGACGTAGTCCCGGCCGCCCTTGACGCCCCAGAAGCCCTTGACGTAGGAGCGGTGCCCCCGGTCCTCGCCGCGACCGAAGCCCGAGTAGATCGGGCCGAAGCTTCCGCCAAGACGCTGCGCCTGCGCGGTGGCCGTGACGCCCGCGGTGGTGCTCGCGTCGCCGGTGGCGGCCTGGGCGGCGGTCCCGGGGGCGGCGAGACCTGCGGCCAGCGAGCCGGCGAGGGCGGTGCCGACGACCAGGTTGCGAATCTTTCGCACGGTGTTCCTCCTGATTGCGAGCCGTCCTCGGGACGAGGACGGGTTCCCCGTGCCGGACGAGCCTTCTCGGTGCCGCTCGTTCCGGACATCGCTCACGTTAGGAAGATCGGGCCCGGCGTTCCGCGTAGGAATACACACTCAGGGCCGAACGTGCACTACGGCACAGAAGCGGATATCAGCGTCCGCGGTCGCGATTCTTCGGACCGGCGCCGAATATGGTGCTGACCAGCAGGATCGCGCCCCAGGGGCCGGCGACCCACATCGGCCAGTAGTAGCCGCCGAAGTCGGACATCGCCCAGATGACCGTGCACACCGCCACCGCCCCGGCCCAGCTCGCCCACGCGGCCTTGAGCCCCTTCTGGGCGTCGGACGGCTCGACACCTTTGCCTGGAGAGGGCGCGGGGACGGGTCGTGCCTTCAGGTCGATGTCCGGCAGGTCGGCCGTCACCTTCTGCAGGTCACCATAGGTTCTTCCTTGGTAGACGAGCTCCAGGCGCTCCTGGAACTCCTCCATGGTGAGCCGCCCCTGGGCGCAGTGCTCACGGAGCGCGGCCGCGACCCGGTCCCTGTCGCCGTCGGACGCCCTCATCTCCGGTGTCGCCGCCATCGATCCCTCAACTTCCGCGCTGACGTCCGCCACGGGGCCGCCGCCCGGCGGGTCAAGGGAGCTCAACGCCCCGTCTCTCCACCGGTCACAGCCTGCCCGCCCAGCAGTTCGCTGAGCCGTGCCTTCCCCCCGTCGAGGGCGGTAAGCACCCAAGGACCATTATCGGTGACGGCGACGCTGTGCTCGAAGTGCGCGGAAGCCTTTCCGTCGATCGTCACGACGGTCCAGTCGTCGTCGAGCACGCGGGTGCGGTCGGTGCCGAGGTTGAGCATCGGCTCGACCGCGAAGCACATGCCCGGCTCGAAGCGCGGGCCCTTGCCGGGCCGGCCGTGGTTGGCGACCCACGGGTCCATGTGCATCTCGGTGCCGATGCCGTGACCGCCGTACTCCTGAGGGATGCCGTAGCGGCCCTGAGATCGAACGTAACGCTCTACCTCGTGCCCGATGTCGGAAAGGTGCCGACCCACGGTCAAGGCGGCGACACCGCGCCACATGGCCTCTTCGGTGACCCGCATCAGCTCGGTGAGCGACGGGTCGACCTCGCCGACGCCCACGGTGATCGCCGAGTCGCCGTGCCACCCGTCCAGGATCGCCCCGCAGTCGATGGAGATGATGTCGCCCTCGCGCAGCGCGCGCCGGGCGGTCGGGATGCCGTGGACCACCTCGTCGTTGACCGACGCGCAGATGGTGGCGGGAAAGCCCTGGTACCCCTTGAAGGACGGGATCGCCCCCTCGCCGCGGATGGCCTTTTCGGCGATCGCGTCGAGGTCGAGCGGCGTGATCCCGGGTCGCACGGATTCACGCAGGAGTTCGAGCGTCCGCCCGACGACGAGGCCGGCGGCCCGCATCTTCTCCACCTGCTCCGGCGTCTTGATCTGGATTCCGTGCTTGTTCTTCTTGAACACTTACTGGCACCCCCTGGGGTGATTCAACGGCCGGTGCGGCGGCACGATTCCCCCGATTGTCCCCCAACATGCCGAACGCCACCCCTGGAGAAAGCCCCCAGAAGTGGCGTTGGCACCGAATGGGATGTATTCGGCTGTATTACGTCATTCCGCGAAGCGACGCAGCTCCGACATCGCGCGCTGCGTGATCTCCTCGACCGGCCCGGTGGCGTCCACGCCGCGCAGGATGCCCTCGTCGGCGTAGAACCTGATCAGCGGGGCGGTCTGGTCCTGATAGACCTCCAGCCGGTGGCGGATGGTCTCTTCCCGGTCGTCGTCCCGCTGGAACAGCTCGCCGCCGCACGCGTCGCAGACCCCCTCGTTGCCGGGAGGGTCGAACACCACGTGCCACACCTTGCCGCAGGACCGGCACGTGCGCCGCCCGGCCAGGCGCCGCACGACCTCCTCGTCGTCGACCACGAGCTCCAGCACGACGTCGAGCGAGGTGCCGAACTCGGCCAGCATCTTGTTGAGGATCTGGGCCTGTGGCACGTTGCGCGGGAAACCGTCCAGCAGGAAGCCCTCCTGCGCGTCCGGCTCCGAAAGGCGGTCGCGGACCATGGCGACGGTCACCTCGTCGGGTACGAGGTCGCCACGGTCCATGTACTCCTTGGCAAGCTTGCCGAGTTCCGTGCCGCCCGACACGTTGGCACGGAAGATGTCCCCTGTCGAGATCTTCGGGATGGACAGGTTCGATGCGATGAACTGGGCCTGTGTCCCCTTGCCCGCTCCGGGGGGCCCGACCAGGACGACGCGCACTACTTGAGGAAGCCCTCGTAGTTCCGCTGCTGTAGCTGGCTCTCGATCTGCTTCACGGTGTCCAGCCCAACACCAACCATGATCAGAATGCTCGTGCCTCCGAACGGGAAGTTCTGGCTCGCTCCTGCCACTGCCAGCGCGATGATCGGCACCATGGAGATCAGGCCCAGGTACAGCGAGCCGGGAGCGGTCAGCCGCGTGAGCACGTAGCTCAGGTACTCAGCGGTCGGCCGTCCCGGGCGGATGCCCGGGATGAATCCACCGTACTTCTTCATGTTGTCGGCCACTTCAACGGGGTTGAAGGTGATGGACACGTAGAAGTAGGTGAAGAAGATGATCAGCACGAAGAACGTGAGCATGTAGACCGGGTGGTCGCCGCGCACGAAATTCTGCGCGAGCCACTGGACCACGGCGTTCGGCTCCGAGCTGTTCCCGAACAGCGACACCACGAGCTGCGGAAGGTAGAGCAGCGAGGAGGCGAAGATGACCGGGATGATGCCGGCCTGGTTCACCTTCAGGGGGATGTAGGTCGAGGTCCCGCCGTACATGCGCCGGCCCACCATGCGCTTGGCGTACTGCACCGGGATGCGGCGCTGGGCCTGCTCGACGAACACGACCGCCGCGATCATGAACACTCCGACGACCATCACCACGACGAAGGTGAAGGCGTTCTGGCGGAAGATGTTCAGCAGCTCGGACGGGAAGACCGCGATGACCTGAGTGAAGATCAGGATGGACATGCCGTTGCCGACACCCCGGTCGGTGACGAGCTCGCCCAGCCACATGATCACGGAGGTGCCCGCCGTCATCACGACCACCATCGTGACGATGGTGAAGACGTCGTTGTTGACCAGGAGCGGCTGACGGCAGTTCGGGAAGAGCTGCCCGGTGCGCGCCAGCGCGACGAAGGCGGTCGACTGCAGGACCGCGAGGCCGATGGTGAGGTAACGCGTGTACTGCGTGATCTTGGTGGTACCGGCCTGGCCTTCCTTCTTCAGCGCCTCGAGCCGGGGGATCACCACCGTCAGCAGCTGGAGGATGATGCTGGAGGTGATGTACGGCATGATGCCCAGCGCGAAGACTGAAAGTTTCAGCAGCGCGCCGCCGCTGAAGAGCTGCACCATTCCGTAGATGTTGGCGGCGTCTCCGGCCTGCGCTTCCTTCAGACACTGCTGCACGTTGATCGTGTTGACGCCCGGCGTCGGCAGGACCGACCCGAGCCGGAACAACACGATGATGCCCAGCGTGAAGAGAAGCTTGTTGCGCAGGTCGGGCGTACGGAACGCCCGGGTAATCGCGGTCAGCACGGTCCCTCCTGCGCGCCTGAAAGGCGGTATCGGTCAGCGAAGGTCTGCAGGTGATCCATCGGCACATCTCTGATCAACGAGCCCTGGACACCGTTTGTCCAGCGCACTCTAACGCACTACGGGCGCGGCGGCTCTCTATGAGCCCCCGCGCCTCGTATTGCCTGCCTACTACAGCTCGGTGACGGAGCCACCGGCCGCAGCGATCTTCTCCTTCGCGGAGGCGGAGAACGCATGCGCACGCAGGTTCAACGCCACCGAGATCTCACCGGTTCCGAGGATCTTGACCGGCTGGTTCTTGCGGACGGCACCGCGCTCGACCAGCGTCTCCACGGAGACGTCGCCGCCCTCGGGGAAGAGCTCGCCGAGCCTGTCCAGGTTGACGACCTGGTAGGTCGTCTTGAACAGGGCGTTGGAGAAGCCCTTCCGCTTGGGCAGGCGCCGCTGGAGCGGGACCTGGCCGCCTTCGAAGCCGTAGGGCACCGTCGTACGGGACTTGGTGCCCTTGGTGCCACGACCGGCGGTCTTGCCCTTGGACGCCTCGCCGCGACCCTTGCGGATCTTGGCCTTGTTGGCGCCGGGAGCCGGACGCAGGTGGTGGACGCGCAGCGGCGTGCCGCCGCCGGTGTTCTCAGCGTTAGCCATGACTAGTCGACCTCTTCCACCTCGACGAGGTGCGTCACCACGGCGACCATGCCCCGGATCTCCGGGCGGTCCTCCTTGACGACGACGTCGCCGATTCGCTTCAGGCCCAGCGAGCGCAAAGAGTCACGCTGGTTCTGCTTGCCACCGATCTTGGACCGGACCTGGGTGATCTTCAGACGAGCCATCGGCTAGCTCACCGCCTTCGCCGCGGCCGCGGCCTCGGCGATGCCCTCTGCACGGGCCTTGAGCATGCGCACCGGGGCGACGTGCTCGATCGGCAGCCCACGACGCGCGGCGATCTCCTCGGGCCTGCTGAGGCCCTTCAGCGCCGCGACGGTGGCGTGGACGATGTTGATCGGGTTGTCCGAGCCGAGCGACTTGGACAGCACGTCGTGGATGCCGGCGCACTCCAGGACGGCGCGCACGGGGCCACCCGCGATGACACCGGTACCGGGCGAGGCCGGGCGCAGCAGGACGACGCCCGCGGCGTCCTCCCCCTGCACGGTGTGCGGGATGGTGCCCTGGATGCGCGGCACCTTGAAGAAGTGCTTCTTGGCCTCCTCGACGCCCTTGGCGATCGCCGCGGGCACCTCCTTGGCCTTGCCGTACCCGACGCCGACCAGGCCGTTGCCGTCACCGACGACGACCAGGGCGGTGAAGCTGAAGCGCCGGCCGCCCTTGACGACCTTGGCGACCCGGTTGATCTTTACGACGCGCTCGATGTACGAGACGCCCTTCTCGGCAGCGCCGCCGCGGCGATCGTCGCGACGGTCACGCCGCTCACCACCGCCGCCGGCACCGCGACGCGGAGCTGCAGCCATCAGTGGTTCCTCTCCTCGTTGCTCTTGATTGCGATCCTGGCCGGAGACATCAGAACTCCAGCCCGCCTTCTCGGGCGCTGTCCGCGAGGGCCGCGATGCGGCCCGCGTAGCGGTTGCCACCGCGGTCGAACACGACAGCGGTGATCCCGGCGGCCTTGGCCCGCTGAGCGACGAGCTCGCCGACCTTCTTCGCCTTGTCCGTCTTGGTACCCTCGGCCGTGCGCAGCGAGGCGTCCAGAGTGGAGGCGCTCGCCAGCGTGTGGCCGGCGGTGTCGTCCACGATCTGGACGAAGATGTGGCGCGCGGAACGGTTGATGACCAGGCGCGGACGGGCCAGAGAGCCGACGACCTTCTTGCGGACGCGACGGTGACGGCGCGAGCGCGACAGCGCCCGGGCGGCCGTGTGCTTGGCAACCTTGGTGAAGGCCATGACTACTTACCAGCCTTTCCGACCTTGCGGCGGATGACTTCGCCCTGGTACCGCACGCCCTTGCCCTTGTAGGGGTCGGGCTTGCGCAGCTTGCGGATGTTCGCGGCGACCTCGCCGACCTTCTGCTTGTCGATGCCGTCCACGTGGAACAGGGTCGGCCGGTCGACGCGGAAGGAGACGCCCTCGGGGGCGTCGACGACCACCGGGTGGCTGAAGCCCAGTGAGAACTCCAACTGCGTCGGCCCCTTGGCCTGGACGCGGTAACCGACGCCGACGATTTCCAGCGTCTTGCTGTACCCCTTGGTCACGCCGTCCACCATGTTGGAGATCAGCGTGCGGGACAGCCCGTGGAGCGCGCGTACCTTGTTCTCGTCGTTCGGGCGGGTGACGGTGATGTTGCCGTCATCCCCACGGGCGACGTCGATCGGCTCGGCGATCGTGTGCGAGAGCGTGCCCTTCGGCCCCTTGACCGTGACATCCCGGCCGTCGATGGTGATGTCAACACCATTCGGTACGGGGATGGGCAGCCGTCCAATTCGCGACATGCTGGGTTCCTCCCCTCGTTACCAAACGTAGGCGAGGACTTCCCCGCCCACACCACGCTTGCCGGCCTGCTTGTCGGTCATGAGGCCACCGGACGTCGAGATGATCGCGACGCCGAGACCGCCCAGGACCCGAGGCAGGTTGTCCTTCTTTGCATAGACCCGCAGACCGGGCTTGGAAACCCGGCGCAGGCCCGCGATTGACCGTTCACGCGTGGGCCCGAACTTGAGCTCCACCACGAGGTTCTTTCCAACCTTGGCGTCCTCGACGGCCCAGGACTGGATGTAGCCCTCCTGCTGGAGGATCTCGGCGATGTGCGCCTTGATCTTCGAGTACGGCATGGCCACGGTGTCGTGGTATGCCGAGTTCGCGTTACGCAGACGTGTCAACATGTCTGCGATCGGGTCGGTCATCGTCATGGCCGGTGGCCCTCCTCACCGCGGTTTCCCGGCAGGGACCTACGGTGTGGTCGTGGGCGCCTCGATCGGCGCCCGGTTGATATGACTTTGAAATGAGCCGGTACGGCGCGGGCCCCCAGGAGGAGGCCCGCACGCGGGCTACCAGCTCGACTTGGTGATGCCGGGCAGCTCGCCCCGGTGCGCCATCTCACGGAAGCACACGCGGCAGAGGCCGAACTTGCGGTAGACGGCGCGGGGCCGGCCACAGCGCGAACAACGAGTGTACGCGCGGACACCGAACTTCGGCTTGCGCTCGGCCTTGGCGATCAGAGACTTCTTGGCCATCAGGCCTCCCTCTTGCGATCCACAGTCATCGTGACTGCCTACGCTTCCTTGAAAGGAAAGCCGAGAAGCTTGAGCAGCGCCCGGCCCTGGTCGTCGTTCGGGGCCGTGGTCACGACCGTGATGTCCATGCCCCGCTGGCGGTCGACCCTGTCGGGGTCCACCTCGTGGAACATGACCTGCTCGGTCAGCCCGAAGGTGTAGTTCCCGTTGCCGTCGAACTGCTTGGGCGAGAGGCCGCGGAAGTCCCGGATACGCGGAAGCGCGAGGGACAGCAGCCGGTCGAGGAACTCCCACATGCGGTCGCCGCGCAGCGTGACGTGCGCGCCGATCGGCATGCCCTCGCGCAGCTTGAACTGCGCGATGGACTTGCGGGCGTGGGCGACCGCCGGCTTCTGGCCGGTGATGGCCGTGAGGTCGCGAACCGCGCCCTCGATGAGCTTGGAGTCCCTGGCCGCCTCGCCGACACCCATGTTCACCTTGATCTTGGTGAGCCTGGGGATCTGCATGACGTTCTCGATGCCGAACTGCTCACGCAGCTTGTCGGCGATCTCCTCGCGGTACCGCTGCTTGAGGCGGGGCGCGACGCGCTCGGTCTCGGTTGTGGTGGCGGTCATCAGTTGTCCTCACCCGATTCGTCGGCCTCGGCGGCCTTCTTCGCGGGCTTGTCGTCCTTCTTCGCCTCGTCCTTCTTGGCCTCATCCTTGAGCTTCTTGACGTTGCTCACGTGGATGGGGGCCTCCAGGGTCTGCACGCCGCCTTCCTTGGCGCCGCGCGGTCCCTGGTGGGTGACCTTGGAGTGCTTCTTGATCAGGTTCACGCCCTCGACCACCACGCGGTCCTCGCGCGGGATCGCGCGGATAACGCGGCCCTTGGCACCCTTGTCCTTACCGGCGATGACCTGGACGAGGTCACCCTTCTTCACATGCAGCTTCGGCATCTACAACACCTCCGGCGCGAGCGAGATGATGCGCATGAACTTCTTCTCGCGCAGCTCGCGACCCACCGGACCGAAGATACGCGTGCCCCGAGGGTCACCGCTGTCCTTGATGATGACCGCGGCGTTCTCGTCGAAGCGGATGTAGGAGCCGTCGGGGCGGCGGCGCTCCTTACTGGTGCGCACCACGACAGCCTTGACCACATCACCCTTTTTGACACCCGCGGCGGGAAGGGCGTCCTTCACCGTCGCGACGATGATGTCGCCGATACCCGCGTAGCGCCGACCCGAGCCACCGAGCACGCGGATGCACAAAAGCTCCTTGGCACCCGTGTTGTCGGCGACCTTGAGCCGCGACTCCTGCTGGATCACGTCAACTCCCGTGTGTCACGCCGGTTCTCATTCTCTGAGCCTGGCGGAACTAGATTCGGTCTTTACACCCCCGGCGACGGCCCTGCCGGCTCCGAGGGGGGACGCCACACGGGAGACCCCCTTCCGGGGGGCCTCCCGCACGGCGACTTACTTGGCCCGCTCGAGGATCTCCACGACCCGCCACCGCTTGGTGGCGGACAGCGGCCGGGTCTCCATCAGGAGGACGCGGTCGCCGACGCCGCAGGAGTTCTGCTCGTCGTGAGCCTTGTACTTGGTCGTACGGCGGATGACCTTGCCGTACAGCGGGTGCTTGACGCGGTCCTCGACGGCGACGACGACGGTCTTGTCCATCTTGTCGCTGACGACCAGACCCTCGCGGGTCTTGCGGTAGTTCCGCGCCTGGGCGGTCTCGGTGGTCTCAGTTGTCTCAGCCATCGCTCGGCTCCTTCTCGACCGTGATGATGCCGAGCTCCCGCTCGCGCATCACGGTGTAGATACGGGCGATCTCGCGGCGGACGGCACGGAGCCGCCCATGGCTCTCCAACTGACCGGTCGCCGCCTGGAAGCGGAGGTTGAACAGCTCCTCCTTGGCTTCCTTCAGCTTCTGGACCAGCTCATCCTGGTCCGAAGTCCGCAGCTCACCGGCGGTCAGGCCCTTAGCCATCACGCCTCACCCACTTCACGCTTGACGAACCGGCACTTCATTGGGAGCTTGTGCATCGCGCGGCGCAGGGCCTCGCGGGCGACCGGCTCAGTGACGCCGGAAAGCTCGAACATGACGCGGCCGGGCTTGACGTTGGCGATCCACCACTCCGGCGAACCCTTACCGGAACCCATGCGGGTCTCGGCCGGCTTCTTGGTCAGAGGGCGGTCCGGGTAGATGTTGATCCACACCTTGCCGCCACGGCGGATGTGCCGGGTCATGGCGATACGAGCGGCCTCGATCTGGCGGTTGGTCACGTAGTGGTGCTCAAGCGCCTGGATGCCGTACTCGCCGAACACGACCCTGGTGCCGCCCTTGGCGGCTCCGCTGCGGTCGGGCCGGTGCTGCTTACGGTGCTTGACCCTGCGCGGGATCAGCATGGTCAGCTCCCTTCAGCACCCGGCTGCTCCGCCGGGCCGGTCTCGGGCGCCCCGGCGGGCGCGGTGTTCTCGGTCTTGGCTCCACTGGCTCCGCCACGACCGCCGCCACGAGGCGCGCCGCCGTCACGTCCGCCACGACCGCCGCCGCCGCCCGCGCCGCCACGGCCGCGCTGCGGCCGGTCCGTGCGGTCACGACGCTGGCCGCCCGCGCGCGCACCGGCCGCGGCCGCCTCGCGCTCGGCGCGGCTGGTCGGGGCCTCGCCCTTGTAGATCCACACCTTCACGCCGATGCGGCCGAAGGTGGTGCGGGCCTCGTAGAAGCCGTAGTCGATGTCCGCGCGGAGGGTGTGCAGCGGCACGCGGCCCTCGCGGTAGAACTCCGAGCGCGACATCTCGGCGCCGCCGAGACGGCCGGAGCACTGGACACGGATGCCCTTGGCGCCGCTCTTCATCGCCGACTGCATGGCCTTGCGCATCGCCCGCCGGAAGGAGACCCGGCTGGAGAGCTGCTCGGCCACGCCCTGGGCGACGAGCTGGGCGTCGACCTCGGGGTTCTTGACCTCGAGGATGTTCAGCTGAACCTGCTTCTTGGTCAGCTTCTCGAGGTCGCCACGGATGCGGTCCGCCTCGGCGCCGCGGCGGCCGATGACGATGCCCGGCCGGGCGGTGTGGATGTCGACCTGGACGCGGTCGGTGGTGCGCTCGATCTCGACCTTGGAGATGCCGGCGCGCTCCATGCCCTTCTGCAGCATGCGGCGGATCGACACGTCCTCGGCGACGTACGACTTGTACAGCTTGTCGGCGTACCACCGGCTCTTGAAGTCGGTCGTGATGCCGAGTCGGAACCCGTGCGGGTTAACCTTCTGGCCCACTAGCGGGTCCTTCCCTTCGGCTTGTCCTGGCGCTCAGGCCGGGACTCGACGATCACGGTGATGTGACTCGTCCGCTTGTTGATCCGATAGGCACGGCCCTGGGCACGGGGGCGGAACCGCTTCAGCGTCGGGCCCTCGTCAACCCACGCGCGGCTCACGATCAGCGTGTCGCGCTCGAGCTTGAAGTTGTGCTCGGCGTTCGCCATCGCGCTCGACAGCACCTTGTAGATCGGCTCGCTCGCCGCCTGAGGGGCGAACTGCAGCACGGCCTGCGCCTCCGAAGCGGGCAGCCCGCGAATGAGGTCCACCACACGGCGGGCCTTCTGGGGCGTGACGCGGACGAACCGCGCCTGAGCCCTGGCTTCCATCGCTTACTCCTCGTTTCTGAAAGGCGCTTACCGCCGGCTACGCCGGTCTTCCTTGACGTGGCTGCGGACGGTCCGCGTCGGCGCGAACTCGCCCAGCTTGTGGCCGATCATCGACTCGGTGACGAAGACCGGGACGTGCTTGCGCCCGTCGTGGACGGCGATCGTGTGGCCGAGCATGTCGGGCACGATCATGGAGCGCCGCGACCACGTCTTGATGACGTTCTTGGTGCCCTTTTCGTTCTGCGTGTCCACCTTCTTCATCAGGTGGTCGTCAACGAAAGGACCCTTCTTAAGGCTACGTGGCATTTAGGCTGCTCCTACCGCTTCTTCCTCTTGCTCCGCCGACGGATGATCAGTCGGTCGCTGGCCTTGTTGGCCTGACGGGTACGGCCCTCGGGCTTGCCCTTGGGGTTCACCGGGTGGCGACCGCCGGAGGTCTTGCCCTCACCACCACCGTGCGGGTGGTCGACCGGGTTCATGGCGACACCGCGGACGGTCGGGCGCTTGCCCTTCCAACGGTTACGACCGGCCTTGCCGATGCTGATGTTGGCCTGCTCGGCGTTGCCGACCTGGCCGACCGAGGCGCGGCAGCGCACGTCCACCTGGCGCATTTCGCCGGAGGGCATACGCAGCGTGGCGTACTGCCCCTCCTTGGCCAGCAGCTGGATCTGCGCGCCGGCGGACCGGCCGAGCTTCGCGCCGCCACCGGGCTTCAGCTCCACGGCGTGGATGAAGGTACCGGTCGGGATGTTGCGCAGCGGCAGGCAGTTGCCCGGCTTGATGTCGGCCGCGGGGCCGTTCTCGATGCGGTCGCCCTGCTTGATGCCCGTGGGAGCGAGGATGTAGCGCTTCTCGCCGTCCGCGTAGTGCAGGAGCGCGATGCGCGATGTGCGGTTCGGGTCGTACTCGATGTGAGCGACCTTCGCCGGGACGCCGTCCTTGTCGTGGCGCCGGAAGTCGATGATCCGGTAGGCGCGCTTGTGCCCGCCACCCTGGTGACGCGCGGTCACACGGCCGTGGACGTTACGGCCACCCTTGCTGTGCAGGGGAGCAAGCAGCGACTTCTCCGGCGTGCTGCGCGTGATCTCGGCGAAGTCCGAGACGCTCGCGCCGCGACGGCCCGGAGTCGTCGGCTTGTATTTACGGATGCCCATCTTTTTCGTTCATCCCTCGTCGGTGTTGCGTGGCAATGCGGTGGTGATCAGCCGATCTGACCGAAGATGTCGATCCGGTCGCCTTCCACCAGGCTCACGATCGCCCGCTTGGTGCTGGGGCGCTGGCCGAAGCCGAACCTCGTGCGCTTGCGCTTGCCCTGCCTGTTGATCGTGTTCACGCTCGTGACCTTGACGCCGAAGATCTGCTCGATCGCGATCTTGACCTGGGTCTTGTTGGCCGTCTTGCGCACCAGGAACGTGTACTTGTTGTGCTCATCGATCAGGCCGTAGCTCTTCTCGGAGACGATCGGCTTGATGATGATGTCGCGCGGGTCGGCGATCTTCTGCATCAGGCGTCTTCCTTCCCGCTGCTGCCCAGCCGCGCCACGATCTGGTCGTAGGCCTCACGGGTGAAGACCAGGTCGTCGTAGCAGAGCACGTCATAGGTGTTGAGCTGGCCGGCGTCCAGGAGGTGGACCTCCGGGGCGTTGCGCAGGCTCAGCCAGGTGAGCTCGTCACCCTCGTCGACGACGACGAGGACGCTGCGAGCCTTGGTGATGTTGCGCAGGGCGTCCAGCGCCGCCTTGGTCTTCGGGGTCTCCCCCGTGACCAGGCCGTCGACGATGTGAACCCGGCCACCGACCGCGCGGTCGCTGAGGGCTCCGCGAAGCGCCGCGGCCTTCATCTTCTTCGGCGTCCGCTGCGAGTAGTCGCGCGGCTGCGGGCCGTGGACGGTGCCACCGCCGGCGAACTGCGGCGCGCGGGTCGAGCCCTGACGGGCGCGGCCGGTGCCCTTCTGCCGGTACGGCTTCTTGCCGCCACCGCTGACCTCGCCGCGGGTCTTCGTCTTGTGGGTGCCCTGCCGGCGAGCGGCCAGCTGGGCGACGACGACCTGGTGGATCAGCGGGATGTTGACCTTGGCCCCGAAGATGTCCTCGGGCAGGTCGACGCTGCCGGTCTTCGCGCCGGCCGCGTCGAGGACGTCAATGGTCGTGCTCACTTGGCAGCCCCCTTCTTGGCGGCGGTGCGAATGAGGACCAGGCTGCCGTTGGCACCGGGGACGGCGCCCTTCAGCAGGATCAGGCCCTTCTCGGCGTCGACGGCGTGAACCTTGAGGTTCTGGACCGTGGTGCGGGTGTTGCCCATGCGGCCCGCCATGCGCAGGCCCTTGAAGACGCGGCCCGGGGTGGCGCAGCCACCGATGGAGCCGGGCGAGCGGTGCTTGCGCTGGGTGCCGTGCGAGGCGCCCAGGCCCTTGAAGCCGTGACGCTTCATGACACCCGCGAAGCCCTTGCCCTTGCTCTTGCCCGTGACGTCCACGAACTGGCCGGCCTCGAACGCGTCGGCCAGGACCTCCTGGCCGAGGGTGTAGTCGGAGGCGTCGCTGGTGCGGACCTCGACGAAGTAGCGGCGCGGGGTGATGTCGTGCTTGCGCAGGTAGTCACCCAGGGGCTTGTTGACCTTGCGCGGGTCGACCTGCCCGTAGCCGAGCTGAACAGCGGAGTAGCCGTCCTTTTCCTCACTGCGGACGCGGGTCACCACGCACGGACCGGCCTCGACGACGGTCACCGGGACCATCCGGTTGCCCTCGTCGAAGACCTGGGTCATGCCGAGCTTCTTGCCCAGGACGCCCTTGATCTGCTTAGCCATGTCAGTGCGTTCCCTCAGAGCTTGATCGAGATGTCGACGCCGGCCGGGAGGTCGAGACGCATGAGCGAGTCGACCGTCTTCGGCGTCGGATCGATGATGTCAATCAGCCGCTTGTGCGTGCGCATTTCGAAGTGCTCACGGCTGTCCTTGTACTTGTGCGGCGAGCGGATGACGCAGTACACGTTCTTCTCGGTCGGCAACGGCACCGGGCCCGCGACCTTCGCGCCAGTCCGCGTCACCGTCTCGACGATCTTCTTGGCCGAGCTGTCGATGACCTCGTGGTCATAGGCCTTAAGCCGGATGCGGATCTTCTGTCCCGCCATAGTGGCCTCGGTGTCCTTCGCTGTCGTCCTGCAAAAGTTTCGTGCGGCCTTGTGCCGCTGTCAGGTGTCCCGGGATGGGCGCCCCTGACCCGCCTCATTCTTCCGTGATCTTGCAGTCGACTCGGTCCTGGGACCGAGACGGCTGCGAGATCACGGGCCTGGCCGGGCTCGGAGCCCTCGCCGGGGCTCGGGGGCCGATGCTCTGGCCCCGTCGTGGTGCGGCGGTCGTACTACTTGATGATCTTGGTGACGCGGCCCGCACCGACGGTGCGGCCACCCTCGCGGATGGCGAACTTGAGACCGTCCTCCATCGCGATGGGCTGGATGAGCTGGACGGTCATCTCGGTGTTGTCACCGGGCATGACCATCTCGGTGCCCTCGGGCAGGGTCACGACGCCCGTCACGTCCGTGGTACGGAAGTAGAACTGCGGGCGGTAGTTGTTGAAGAACGGCGTGTGCCGGCCGCCCTCGTCCTTGGACAGGATGTAGACCTGAGCCTCGAACTCGGTGTGCGGGGTGGTCGTGCCCGGCTTGATGATGCACTGGCCGCGCTCGACATCCTCGCGCTTGATACCGCGCAGGAGCAGGCCGACGTTGTCACCGGCCCGGCCCTCGTCAAGGAGCTTGCGGAACATCTCGACACCGGTGACGGTGGTCGTGGTGCTCTTGTCCTTGATGCCGATGATGTCGACGGTCTCGTTGACCTTGACGATGCCGCGCTCGATACGGCCGGTCACGACGGTGCCGCGGCCGGTGATCGAGAACACGTCCTCGATCGGCATGAGGAACGGCTTCTCGGTGTCACGAACGGGCTCGGGGACGTTCTCGTCCACGGCGTTCATGAGCTCGATGATCGAGTCGCCCCACTTCTCGTCGCCCTCGAGCGCCTTCAGCGCCGAGACGCGCACGACCGGCAGGTCGTCGCCCGGGAACTCCTGGGCGGAGAGCAGCTCGCGAACCTCGAGCTCGACGAGCTCCAGGATCTCCTCATCGTCGACCATGTCGGCCTTGTTCAGGGCGACGACGATGTAGGGAACGCCGACCTGGCGGGCCAGGAGGACGTGCTCCTTGGTCTGCGGCATCGGGCCGTCGGTGGCGGCGACCACGAGGATCGCGCCGTCCATCTGGGCGGCACCGGTGATCATGTTCTTGACGTAGTCGGCGTGACCGGGGCAGTCCACGTGAGCGTAGTGACGCTTCTCGGTCTGGTACTCGACGTGGGCGATGGAGATGGTGATGCCGCGGGCCTTCTCCTCCGGCGCCTTGTCGATCTTGTCGAACGGGGTCGCCTCATTGAGGTGAGGGAAACGGTCGTGAAGCACCTTGGTGATCGCCGCGGTCAGAGTGGTCTTGCCGTGGTCGATGTGCCCAATGGTGCCGATGTTCACGTGCGGCTTGGTCCGCTCGAACTTGGCCTTGGCCACTGCTCTGTCTCCTTAGAGATTCTGACGTGACTTGCTACTCACTCGGGCTCGGAGCCCGATCCCCGGGCGGCGATCACTCGCCACCCGAGTCGGTCGGGGTCTGGGACCTTCGCCCCGAGCCCCTCGGCCCGCGGGCGGCGATCATCTCGCCGCCCCGGCCTGAAGGGCGTCGGAACTATTCGCCCCGAGCCTTCGCGACGATCTCCTTGGCGATGCCCGGGGGCACCTCCGCGTAGGAGCTGAACTGCATGCTGTAGACCGCCCGGCCCTGGGTCTTGCTTCGCAGGTCGCCCACGTAGCCGAACATCTCTGACAGCGGAACCAGGGCGTTGATGACCTTCGCCCCGGTCCGGTCTTCCATCGCCTGGATCTGCCCGCGGCGGCCGTTGAGGTCACCGATGACGTCACCCATGTAGTCCTCGGGCGTGGTGACCTCGACGGCCATCATCGGCTCCAGGATTACGGCGTCCGCACGGCGCGCGGCCTCCTTGAAGGCCATCGAACCGGCGATCTTGAAAGCCATTTCGGACGAGTCGACCTCGTGGTAGGCACCGTCCTGCAGGGTGACCTTGACGCCCACCATCGGGTAGCCGGCCAGCACGCCGAACTCGGCGGCCTCCTGCGCGCCCGCGTCCACCGAGGGGATGTACTCCCGGGGGATGCGGCCACCGCTGACCTTGTTGGCGAACTCGTAGCCGTCGTTGCCCTCGCCCAGCGGCTCCAGGTCGATGATCACGCGCGCGAACTGGCCGGAACCACCGGTCTGCTTCTTGTGCGTGTACTCGACCTTCTCCACCTTGCGGCGGATGGTCTCGCGGTAGGCGACCTGCGGCCGGCCGACGTTGGCCTCGACCTTGAACTCGCGGCGCATGCGGTCGACGAGGATCTCCAGGTGGAGCTCACCCATGCCCCAGATGACCGTCTGCCCGGTCTCCTCGTCCCGGCGGACCTGGAAGGAGGGGTCCTCCTCGGCCAGGCGCTGGATCGCGGTGCCGAGCTTCTCCTGGTCACCCTTGGTCTTGGGCTCGATCGCGACGTTGATGACCGGCGCCGGGAAGTTCATCGACTCCAGGACGACCTGGTGCGCGGGGTCGCTGAGGGTGTCACCGGTGGTGGTGTCCTTCAGGCCCATGACGGCGACGATCTGACCGGCGATGGCCGACGGGCGCTCCTCGCGCTTGTTGGCGTGCATCTGGTAGATCTTGCCGATGCGCTCCTTCTTGCCCTTGACGGAGTTCACCACGGAGGTGCCCGTCTCGAGCGTGCCGGAGTAGATCCGGATGAAGGTGAGCTTGCCCAGGTGCTGGTCGCTCATGATCTTGAAGGCCAGAGCGGAGAACGGCTCGTTCGGGTCCGCGTGGCGCTCGATGACCTGCTCCTCGTTCCCGACCGCGTGCCCCTGGAGTGCGGGGATGTCGGTCGGGGCCGGGAGGTAGGCCACGATCGCGTCGAGCAGGGGCTGGACGCCCTTGTTCTTGAACGCGGTGCCGCACAGGACCGGGTTGAGCGCGCTCGAGAGCGTGGCGCGGCGGATGGCGGCGACGAGCTGCTCCTCGGTGGGCTCGACGCCCTCCAGGTAGAGCTCCATGAGCTCGTCGTCGTTCTCGGCGACGGTCTCGATGAGCTTGTCGCGCCACTCGCGGGCGACCTCGGCGTGGTCGGCCGGGATGTCGACGGTGTCGTACATCTCGCCCTTGGCCGCCTCGGCGCTCCAGAGCAGGCCCTTCATCTTCACCAGGTCGATGATGCCCTTGAAGTCGGCCTCGACGCCCCAGGGAAGCTGGATGACCAGCGGGGTCGCGCCAAGGCGCGACACGATCATGTCCACACAGCGGTGGAACTCGGCGCCGACGCGGTCCATCTTGTTGACGAAGCAGATGCGCGGAACGCCATAGCGGTCGGCCTGACGCCACACCGTCTCCGACTGGGGCTCGACGCCGGCGACGGCGTCGAACACGGCCACGGCACCGTCGAGAACACGGAGCGAACGCTCGACCTCGACGGTGAAGTCGACGTGGCCAGGGGTGTCGATGATGTTGATCGTGTGGTCAAGCCAAACACAGGTGGTCGCGGCGGAGGTGATGGTGATGCCGCGCTCCTGCTCCTGCTCCATCCAGTCCATCGTGGCAGCGCCCTCGTGGACTTCACCGATCTTGTAGTTGATACCGGTGTAGAACAGGATGCGCTCGGTCGTGGTGGTCTTGCCCGCGTCGATATGGGCCATGATCCCGATGTTGCGGACCTTGGCCAGGTCAAGAGCGGTCGATGTGGCCACTTCTCTCGCGTCCTCGTCGTCTCGTCGTCGCCGCCGGGATTACCAGCGGTAGTGGGCGAAGGCCTTGTTGGACTCGGCCATCTTGTGCGTGTCCTCGCGCCGCTTCACGCTGGCTCCGAGGCCGTTGCTCGCGTCGAGCAGCTCGTTCATCAGCCGCTCGGTCATGGTCTTCTCGCGGCGGGCGCGGGAGTACTGCACCAGCCAGCGCAGCGCCAGCGTGGTGCTGCGCGCGGCGCGCACCTCGACCGGCACCTGGTAGGTCGCGCCACCGACACGGCGGCTGCGAACTTCGAGGGTGGGCTTGACGTTGTCGAGGGCACGCTTCAGGGTGACCACCGGGTCGTTGCCCGACTTGTCCCTGCAGCCCTCCAGGGCGTCGTACACGATCTTCTGGGCGAGAGACCGCTTGCCGTTCAGAAGAACCTTGTTGATGAGCGCGGTGACCAGCGGTGAATTGAACACCGGGTCAGCGACAAGCTGGCGACGCCCAGCGGGACCCTTGCGCGGCATGTCAGCTCTTCTCCTTCTTCGCGCCGTAACGGCTGCGGGCCTGCTTGCGGTTGCGGACGCCCTGGGTGTCCAGCGAGCCGCGGATGATCTTGTAGCGAACACCCGGCAGGTCCTTCACACGACCGCCACGCACGAGCACGATGGAGTGCTCCTGAAGGTTGTGGCCGACACCCGGGATGTAGGCCGTGACCTCGATGCCGTTGGTCAGCCGGACACGCGCCACCTTGCGGAGGGCCGAGTTCGGCTTCTTGGGAGTCGTCGTATATACGCGCGTGCAGACGCCGCGCCGCTGGGGGCTCCCCTTGAGCGCCGGTGTCTTGGTCTTACTGACCTTGTCCTGGCGGCCCTTGCGGACCAGCTGCTGAATCGTGGGCACCGCGTCTCCGTTCGTGCTTGGCCGGTGATTCGAAAAGTCGTGCGTTTCGCAGGCTCTGCCGGTGTCATGACCTGCTGTTTTTCCTCCGGCTCCGACCCACGCGTTCGGGCGTGTCGCGATCTTTGCCGCAGTACGCCCGGCGATGGCCGGACCAGTGGGAGAGATCATGCGGCGTCCGGCCGGTTCTCGATGACGAGAACCTCTCGGAGCACACGCATGTGAGCCCATGAAGCCACGGGCACGAAGGGCAAGACTACCCAGCCCATCGCAACACGTCAAAACGGCTGCGCCTGACCGCTCGTGTCGGGCGGCCCGGGGTCGTGTCGTGGTCCCGCGGACGGTTTCCCTCCGGCCGCTGTCGAGACTCCCGACAAGCTTACCGGCACTCGCGGGGTTCTCTCGACGATTTCCGGGTCTCGCCGGCGTTCCCGTGTCGTGCCGTCGGGCCCGTTCCCCCGGCCGCCGCGCCGGGCGGCAGGGGCCGTCACGGCGTCCGCTCGCGGGGACCCCTGCGGAGCGCGAGGGGCGCCCGCCTCCCTCCCCGGGAGACGGGCGCCCCTCGTACGCCCTGAACGCCAGCGGCGTCAGCGGTTGTACTGACCGAAGTCGTACTCCTCCAGCGGGACGGCCTCGCCGCTGCCCGTGCCGAAGGTGTAGTCGGTCGCGGAGCCGTCGTAGCCGCCGACGGTGTACATCGCCGCCTTGGCCTCCTCGGTGGGCTCGACCCGGATGTTGCGGTACTGGGACATTCCCGTACCCGCCGGGATGAGCTTTCCGATGATGACGTTCTCCTTGAGGCCCAGCAGGGAGTCCGACTTGGCGTGGATCGCCGCGTCGGTGAGCACCCGGGTGGTCTCCTGGAAGGACGCCGCCGACAGCCACGACTCGGTGGCCAGCGACGCCTTGGTGATGCCCATGAGCACCGGACGGCCGGAGGCGGGGGTGCCGCCCTCGGCGACGACCTCGCGGTTGACCGCCTCGAACCGCGGCCGCTCGACGAGCTCGCCGGGCAGCAGGTCGGTGTCACCGGACTCCAGCACGTTCACGCGCTTGAGCATCTGCCGCACGATGATCTCGATGTGCTTGTCGTGGATCGACACACCCTGCGAGCGGTAGACCTCCTGCACCTCGGCCACCAGGTGGAGCTGCACGGCCCGCGGGCCGAGGATGCGCAGCACCTCGTTGGGGTTGACCGCGCCGGCCACGAGCTGCTGGCCGACCTTGACGCGCGAGTCGTCCTGGACCAGCAGGCGCGACCGCATCGACACCGGGTAGGCGATCTCCTCCGAGCCGTCGTCCGGCGTGATGACGATCTTCCGGGTCTTGTCGGTCTCGTCGATCCGGATGCGGCCGTCGGCCTCGCTGATCGGGGCGACGCCCTTGGGGACGCGCGCCTCGAACAGCTCCTGGACACGGGGCAGACCGTGGGTGATGTCGGCGCCCGCCACACCACCGGTGTGGAAGGTACGCATCGTCAGCTGCGTGCCGGGCTCGCCGATCGACTGGGCCGCGATGATGCCGACGGCCTCACCGACGTCCACCAGCTTGCCGGTCGCCAGCGAGCGGCCGTAGCAGGTGGCGCAGACGCCGATCTTGGCCTCGCAGACGAGCGCGCTGCGCGTCCGGACCGTCTCGACGCCCGCGTCGACCAGCGCGGTGACGGTCTGGTCGTTGATGTCGACACCGGCCGAAGCGACGATCTTGCCGTCGACCTCGACGTCCTCGGCGAGGATGCGGCCGTGCACGTTGCTCTCGGCGTTGTCGGCCTTGACCAGCGTGCCGGCGGAGTCGCGCTCGCCGACGTGCAGCGGGACGCTGCGGTCGGTGCCGCAGTCGATCTCGCGGACGATGACGTCCTGCGCGACGTCCACCAGACGACGGGTCAGGTAACCCGAGTCGGCGGTACGCAGGGCGGTGTCCGCGAGGCCCTTCCGCTGTCCGTGGGTGGAGATGAAGTACTCCAGCACCGACAGGCCCTCGCGGAAGGAGGACTTGATCGGACGCGGGATCGTCTCGCCCTTGGTGTTGGACACCAGGCCGCGGATGCCCGCGATCTGCCGGACCTGCATCTTGTTACCGCGAGCGCCGGAGTTGACCATCATCCAGACGGAGTTCGTCGCCGGGAACGCGTTCACCATGTCGGTCTCGACGTCCGCCGTGGCGTGCGTCCAGATCTCGATGAGCTCCTGGCGGCGCTCCTCGTCGGTGATCAGGCCGCGCTCGTACTCGCGCTGCACCTTGTCGGCCCGACGCTCGTACGACTCCATGATCGCGGCCTTGTTCGGCGGCGCGACGACGTCGTCGATGGAGATCGTGACGCCGGAGCGGGTCGCCCAGTGGAAGCCCGCGTCCTTCAGCGCGTCCAGCGCCGCCGCGACCTCGACCTTCGGGTACTTCTCGGCCAGCTCGTTGACGATCGCCGAGAGCTGCTTCTTGCCGATCTGCGAGTTCACGAAGGGGTAGTTGTCGGGCAGCGTCTGGTTGAACAGGGCGCGGCCGAGCGTGGTCTCCAGGCGGTAGGTCTCGCCGGCCTCCCAGCCCTCGGGCGCCTGCCAGCCGCGCGGCGGCGGGACGTCCTTCATGCGGACCTGGATCTTGGCCTGGATGTCCAGCTCGCCCCGGTCGAAGGCCATCAGGGCCTCGGCCACCGAGCCGAAGACCCGGCCCTCGCCCACGGCCTCTTCCCGGTGGGTGGTCAGCCAGTACAGACCGATGATCATGTCCTGGGTGGGCATGGTCACGGGCTTGCCGTCGGCCGGCTTGAGGATGTTGTTGGTCGAGAGCATCAGGATGCGCGCCTCGGCCTGGGCCTCCGCCGACAGCGGCAGGTGGACCGCCATCTGGTCGCCGTCGAAGTCGGCGTTGAACGCCGTGCAGACGAGCGGGTGGATCTGGATCGCCTTGCCCTCGACGAGCTGCGGCTCGAACGCCTGGATGCCCAGGCGGTGCAGGGTCGGCGCGCGGTTGAGCAGCACCGGGTGCTCGGTGATGACCTCTTCGAGCACGTCCCACACGACCGGGCGCGCGCGCTCGACCATGCGCTTGGCCGACTTGATGTTCTGCGCGTGGTTCAGGTCGACCAGGCGCTTCATCACGAACGGCTTGAACAGCTCCAGCGCCATCTGCTTGGGCAGGCCGCACTGGTGCAGCTTGAGCTGCGGGCCGACGACGATGACCGAACGGCCGGAGTAGTCGACGCGCTTGCCGAGCAGGTTCTGACGGAAACGTCCCTGCTTGCCCTTGAGCATGTCGGACAGCGACTTCAGCGGACGGTTGCCGGGCCCGGTGACCGGGCGGCCACGGCGGCCGTTGTCGAACAGCGCGTCGACGGCCTCCTGCAGCATCCGCTTCTCGTTGTTGACGATGATCTCGGGCGCGCCGAGGTCCAGAAGCCGCTTGAGGCGGTTGTTCCGGTTGATGACCCGGCGGTACAGGTCGTTGAGGTCGGAGGTCGCGAACCGGCCACCGTCGAGCTGCACCATCGGGCGCAGGTCCGGCGGGATGACCGGGATGCAGTCCAGGACCATGCCGTTCGGCGAGTTCCGCGTCGTG
>NZ_QOIL01000024.1:0-1855 GCF_003323745.1 Sphaerisporangium album | reverse complement strand
TCGTGAGGAACGCCGAGACGACCTTCAGCCGCTTCAGGGCGCGCGCCTTCTTCTGACCCTTGCCGCTGCGGATCGTCTCGCGCAGCGACTCGGCCTCCGCGGCCAGGTCGAAGTTGTTCAGGCGCTCCTGGATGGCCTGGGCGCCCATGCCGCCGCGGAAGTAGCGGCCGAAGCGGTCGCGCATCTCGCGGTAGAGCAGCTCGTCGCCCTCCAGGTCCTGGACCTTGAGGTTCTTGAAGCGACTCCAGACCTCTTCGAGGCGGTCGAGCTCGCGCTGGGCGCGGTCGCGGAGCTGGCGCATCTCGCGGTCGGCGCCCTCGCGGACCTTGCGGCGCTGGTCGCCCTTGGCGCCGGCCGACTCCAGCTCGGCCAGGTCGGCCTCGAGCTTCTTCTGCCGGGACTCGATGTCGGCGTCGCGGCGCTGCTCGATGTGCTGCCGCTCCACGGAGATCTTGGCCTCGAGCGAGGGCAGGTCACGGGCACGCATGTCGGTGTCGACATACGTGATCATGTAGGCCGCGAAGTAGATGACCTTCTCCAGGTCCTTCGGGGCCAGGTCGAGCAGGTAGCCGAGGCGCGACGGAACGCCCTTGAAGTACCAGATGTGGGTGACCGGCGCGGCCAGCTCGATGTGGCCCATCCGCTCGCGGCGCACCTTGGCGCGCGTGACCTCGACGCCACAGCGCTCACAGATGATGCCCTTGAAGCGGACGCGCTTGTACTTACCGCAGTAGCACTCCCAGTCCCGGGTCGGACCGAAGATCTTCTCGCAGAAGAGACCGTCCTTCTCAGGCTTGAGGGTGCGGTAGTTGATGGTCTCGGGCTTCTTCACCTCGCCGTGCGACCACTGACGGATATCGTCGGCCGTGGCGAGACCGATGCGGAGCTCGTCGAAGAAGTTGACGTCGAGCACTTGTTATCCCCTCGCTTGAAAATCAGACCTCTTCGACACTGCTCGGCTCACGCCGGGACAGGTCGATGCCGAGCTCCTCCGCCGCACGGAAGACGTCCTCGTCGGTGTCGCGCATCTCGATGGACATGCCGTCGCTGGACAGGACCTCGACGTTGAGGCACAGCGACTGCATTTCCTTGATGAGGACCTTGAAGGACTCAGGGATACCCGGCTCGGGGATGTTCTCGCCCTTGACGATGGCCTCGTAGACCTTCACTCGGCCGAGGACGTCGTCGGACTTGATGGTCAGCAGCTCCTGGAGGGCGTACGCCGCTCCGTAGGCTTCGAGCGCCCACACCTCCATCTCACCGAAGCGCTGGCCGCCGAACTGGGCCTTACCGCCGAGCGGCTGCTGGGTGATCATGGAGTAGGGACCGGTCGACCGCGCGTGGATCTTGTCGTCGACCAGGTGGAGCAGCTTGAGGATGTAGATGTAACCGACGGAGATCGGGTGCGGGAAGGGCTCGCCGGAGCGGCCGTCGAACAGCCGCGCCTTGCCGTTGACGCCGACCATGCGCTCGCCGTCCCGGTTGACCAGCGTGTTCTCCAGCAGGCCCGTGAGCTCCTCCTCGTGGGCGCCGTCGAACACCGGGGTGGCGACGTTGGTGCGCGGGTCGACCTGGCCGAAGCCCTTGTCGCGCAGCCGCTCGGCCCAGGCCTCCTCGATGCCCGTGATGTCCCACCCTCTGGCGGCGATCCACCCGAGGTGGGTCTCCAGCACCTGGCCGACGTTCATACGGCCGGGCACGCCCAGCGGGTTGAGGATGATGTCCACGGGGGTGCCGTCCTCGAGGAACGGCATGTCCTCGACGGGCAGGATCTTGGAGATGACACCCTTGTTGCCGTGACGGCCGGCCAGCTTGTCGCCGTCGGTGATCTTGCGCTTCTGCGCCACGTACACGC
>NZ_QOIL01000023.1 GCF_003323745.1 Sphaerisporangium album | reverse complement strand
CTCCCGCGCGCTCGGCGCGACCAAGGTCTTCGCCTGGCCGACCGCCGAGATCGCCGTCATGGGCTCGCTGGCCGCCGTACGGGTGCTCAAGCGCCGCGAGATCGCCGCCGCCCCGGAGGACGAGCGCGCCGCCCTGGAGACGCGGCTCGCCGAGGAGCACGAGAAGGTCGCAGGGGGGCTCGACCGGGCGATCCAGATCGGGGTGATCGACGAGGTGATCAAGCCCGCCGAGACGCGCGGCGCGATCGCCAAGGTCCTCGCCCAGGCCACCCCCGCCCGTGGCGCCCACGGCAACATCCCACTCTGACCCACCGCCTCGACGCCCCGCCCGGCCATACGGGCCGCGGGGCGTCCGCGTCGTCCACGGACCCCGTCCTTGAAATGGTCCTCGCTACGCTCGGGATGCGCCGCCGAGCGGCACAAGGCGAACAGCTTCATGCCCCTCACCCACTCCGCGCACGACGTGCTGGAGAACGAGGTCTGGTTCGCCGAGGCGGTCAGGTGAGCTCCTTTTCGACGCTGTTCACACCGGGGAGCCGACCGGCCGCGCGCCTGACGCGGTCGACGGCGTCGAGACCTTCGAGGACCAGATGGAAGCTCTCCGGGATGTAGCCGGCGGGCTTGGCGTCCGGCGATGTGGCCGACGCCGCCCAATAGGCGTCCTTGATGGCGTGCCCGCGATCCTCCAGATAGATCGCTTCGACACCGTCCAGCGCCCGGACGGCCCGGTGGACGGCGGCCTTCTCGTCCGCGCTCGCCGCGCCGCGCCCGGTGCACCCCGCGTCCCTTTCCAGAGGCTCCGGCGGGCAGAGCCGGATGACCACATCGGTCTTGTCGGCCCAGAAGCTCGTCCCGCGCAGGAAGACGTTCGAGATTCCGGGCATCGCCTCCGTTTTTCGCCGGAAGTCTCCCAGCGTGGTCAGGCCCACCACGAATGATTCCGGCATATCCGATTCACGGATCGCATTGCGGAGCGCCGCGCTCAGGGTCTGGTTCGCCTTGAAGTCCCTGAGCGCCTCCGCGCGGGACTTCAATCGCAGGCCGGACACCTCGGGCAGGCCCCGGAGGGCGCGTTCGATGGTCAGGCGCCGCGCGGCCGTGACCTCACCGTCGCCGCAGTTCCCCTGCGCGCTGTCGTCCCGGCACAGGTACACCCCCGCCTCCCCCGTCCTCGGCCACGGTACTTCGGGCGGCGGCAGCGGCCCCTCCGGCGGCCGGCGCAGCACCCACACCCCCGCGCCGAGCCCGGCGAGCAGCGCCACCACGACGGCCACCACGGCCCACGGACTCCAGCGGACGCCGGGCTGCTCCAGGACTTCTTCGGAGGACATGCGCACGACTGTGTCGCGCCGAACGCCGCAAGGTCAACTCGAAGGCCGTGGCAGGGCTGCCGAAAGAAGAGCCCTCGTTCATGGCGAGGGCTCTACTGCCACTGCTGTTCGCGACAGCCGACGGGCCAAGAGCCGAACCTAGATGCCGAGCCCTCCGGCCTTGACGGCGTTCACGAACGTCGACCACTCGCCCGGAGAGACGACGAGTACCGGTCCCGCGGGGTTCTTGCTGTCCCTGACTCCGACCGCTTTCCGCAGATTCGACGCCACCTCGACGCAGTTGCCTCCGGTGTTGCCGCTACGCGAGCTCTTCACCCATGCGGCCTCGGCGAGGTCCACATTCAGGTCTCTTGCTTCCGCTGCCATTGGTCTCTTACTTCCTTAATCATTTGGAGGGATGGACCAGGGCGGTACGCCTCTGCTCGTATCCTGTCATATTGCCCCCAGACGGCGGCCACAAGTTCATGCGCGGCCGATACCTCACCTGTCCCCGCCGACTCTATGGACACGGCCGTCGGCGCGTCCGGCAATTCCGCGATCGTGAAGCTCGACAACAACCCGTCCGTACACGGGCTGTCGAAAGGGACGATCTGAACCCGCACCGCGGAGCGGCCGGCGATGTCCACGAGGTGGTCGAGCTGTTCGGCCATCACCTCCGGGCCTCCTATAGGACGGTTGAGAACCGACTCCTCGATCAGGACCCACAATTCCGGCGGGTTGTCGCGTTCGAGAATCAGCTTGCGCCGCATGCGGGCCGTCACCCGCTCCTGGATCTCCGCCTCCGGTGCCGCGCGGCCACCCCGGAAGACGGCTCCCGCGTAGCTCTCGATCTGAAGCAGGCCGGGAATGAGCAGTGGATCCCAACTGCGGAGGACGCGGGCGCGGGGTTCGATCTCGTCGGCCCACTCGATGAACCAGCCGGGCCCGCTGGACGGAAAGGTGACCGAGCGGCAGAGGCGGCGGAAGAGGTCACCCGTTCCGAACACTTCATCACACCGGGCCGCCAGATCCGGCTTGGGGGTCCTGTCGCCGATCTCGATGTGCGCCACCAGCGACGACGAGCACCCCAGGCGTTTACCGAGGGCGACCTGAGTCAGGTCCGCCTCTTTGCGGGCACGGGCGAGTTCCCTGCCGAAGCGCTGGAGTGGCGTTAGTCGTGGATCAAATGCATTCGCCATTTTCGTCCGTTTTCATCTCGCCTCCGTCGATGACGCTCACTGACAGATCTATGACAACTCACGCCCGGCATCGGGGCTTTTTGTGGGCCTATTGTCCAGCGGTACCGCCCTTACTTCAAGCCGCTCACAGGCACTCTAGAAGCGCAGGGGCGCCGCGCATACGTCCACCTGACACAAAACGGACACCAAGGCCAGCGCATTCGCCACTTACTGACAGGCGGGAGGCCATCTGTGAGCGGGAATCAAATATGAGACGACATGAACCCGGCCATATCCATCCAGAAGAAAGCGAAACAGTGGGCACGGCCAAAACAGGGAGAACTCAGACCATGGGGGAACAGCGGTACCACCACCTCGTCCGGCTGGCCTGGGCTCTGAACAGGCGAGGACTGCGAGCGGTGGTGGAGTTGCCCCTCAAGAGCGAGCCGGTGCTGGTGGTGCCCCGGGAGGGCGGAGCGCTGCGGGTCATGGCGTTCTCGCACAAGGGGGCGTGGCTCTACACCTGGGGCCGGGGTCAGGGGCAGCGGGTCCAGGTGTCGGCGGACGACGCGGCGGACCGTATCTGGGAGGTCGCCCAGTGACGACGATCGAACTCCTCGGAAAGGCCGACCTCCTCGGCACCCCCGGCTCGATCATGCTCGCGCGGATGTACGTCCGCGAAGTCCTGCTGAGGGCCGGGCATCCGGCCTCTTCCCGAGCAGACGACATCGTGCTCATCGCCGGCGAGGTCGTCGCGAACGCGATCAAGCACTCACGGTCGGGCAGCAGGCCCGGCGGCGTGGTGAACCTGCTGGTGTACGGGGACGCCCGGACGGTACGGGTCGAGGTCGCCGACGAGGGCTCGTCCGACACGATCCCGCGGATCCCCGCCCAGACCGACCCCCTGAGCGAGAGCGGCCGAGGCCTGTGGCTGGTCCGCGAACTGTCATCGGCCTGGGGCTGGCGGCAGGACGACACGGGCCACACGGTCTGGTTCGAACTCTCCACGACGCCGGGCACACCGGCGGGGACTGCCGCGCCGGGAGGCGGATGACGCCGAGGGGTGACGTCAGTCGCCGACGACGGCGTGGCCCGGAACTCCCTGTGACCAGGGCCGTAGGCCCCCGCACGACCGCGGACGGCACGGAGGCGCGGCCACCGTCATCGTCATAGGGCCACCGCGCGAACGGTCAGTCCCAACGCTGGGCGTTGGTGTCGTCCAGCGACCCCGGCGGATCCGGCAGCACGCAGAACATCATGCCCGCCGGGTCGCGCATGACCCACCACCGGTCGTGCACGAACCGCACCCGCGCGGCGCCGAGCCCCTCCAGCCTTGCGACCTCCGCCTCCAGGTCGTCGGTGTGGATGTCCAGATGAACCCGGCTCTCGCCATCCTCCAATTGCTGCACCAGCAGGCCGAACGCCTCACCCGGCAGCAGGGCGCCGTGGTATTCCGGATGGCGTTCGAGCCGGAGAAGAGGCCGGCCGATCGCCCCCTGCCAGAATCGCACCTCCTCGTCATGCGCCTCCGGGGGAACGTCGATCACGACCTTGCGAAGCCTGCTGTAGTGCGGCACCCCTGTCACCTCACGTCATCGTGTGTCGGCGGACTCGGCGCCGACCCACGCGGCACGCGCGATCAGCCGGAGCGAGCATCCGCCCGCACGCTACGACCAACCCGCCACCCCCGCAACGCACGCCGGGCGTGCCGGCCGGGTCATGGGACATGGTCCGCCCAGGTCCGGGAGAGCCGCCCCCGCCCGGCGGCGCCGTGAGTGCCGTTCGGCTCATCAGTAGTGGGAACGAGAAGGCGCCGGCGGATGGGACGCCGGTCGCAGGCCAGGATCCTCTGCCAGGAGGGCGCCAGGCGGATTCGCGATCCTTAGCCTTCGGGACATGGCAATGATCAGGCGGCGGTGGTCGCGTATCGCCCTCCGCTCCGCGTTGGCGCTCGCACTCGTGGCGGTGGCGGGATTCGGATACGAGACGATCGCACGATCCGGGGACGGTGAGCGCCGGCCGCCGCCGGGACGGCTGATCGCGGTCGAGGGCCACCGCATGCAGCTGGACTGCTCGGGCCGGGGCGGGCCGACCGTCGTGCTGGAGGCGGGGCTCGGCGAGTCGAGTGCGAGCTGGGCCGGCATTCAAGCTCAGCTCGCCCAGCACGGCCGGGTGTGCAGCTACGACCGGGCCGGCTACGCGTGGAGCGAGGATGGCCCGGGGCCGCGCACCGCCGGGCGCGCCGCACGGGAGCTGCACGCGCTGCTCGCGGCAGCCGGGGAGGCAGGGCCGTACGTCCTGGTCGGGCACTCCTACGGCGGAGCGGTCGTGCGCCTGTTCGCCGCCGAGCGGCCCGGGGAGACGGCCGGGCTGGTGCTCGTGGACGTCATGGACGAGACCGGCACCGCCGAGCTTGGCGCGGCCAAGCCCTTCATCGCCGCGCAGTTCACGCTCTACCAAGCCGCCGCGCGCCTCGGCCTGGTCAGGCTGCTCGGCGGCGACGCCGTCACGCCGTCGGGAGCGCCGGAGCCTGCCCGCAGGGCCGCCCCGATCGTGTACGGCGCGGGCACCATGGCGACCGCCCGCGCCGAAGGCCTGGCGTCTCTCGACAGCGCGGCCGAAGTGCGGGCGACCGTGCGCCCGGGAATGTGGCGGGACATGCCGGTGGTCGTGATCGCCGCCGCCGGGCAGCCGGATCGGGTGTTGGGCCACTACCGCGACATGGCCGCGCTCTCGACACGGGGCCGGCTGGTGGTGGCGAAGTCGCCTGAGCACTACGTGCAGTACGCCGAGCCGCGCCTGGTGCTGGACTCGATCCAGGAGGTCGTCACGGAGGCACGGCCGTCCAAGTAGATACATTCGACCCCTACCAGGACCAGCTGTGGCGGATGGTCCCCGGCCTCGCCGACTCCAACGGGGTGTCGTTCGAGTCGGTGAACGTTCCCGGCCGCTATCTGCGGCACTACAACTACGCGCTCCGGCTCGACCCCAACGACAACACGTCGATCTTCCGGGCCGACGCCACGTTCTACCGCACCGCAGGGCTGGCCGACTCGTCGTGGTCGTCGTTCCGCTCGTACAACTTCCCCACCTACTACCTCAGGCACAGGGACTACCTGCTGCGCATCGACCCGCTCAGCGCGTCCTCCAGCCTGTCCGACCGGCAGGACGCCACCTTCCGGGTCTCCTCGTAGCCCGCACGGGTTCCCCCGGAGTGTGGACGCGGGCTGTTCAGGGACTGTGAGACCAACGGCTCTGTCTCTCTGGCCGGCGGCTCGACAGACCCGGCCGCGGTTCGCTCTGGGCCGTTGGCGTGGGCTCCGTTCGGGTAACGGGCCCACGCCGGAACCGGGCCGGCTCAGGGATCGGCGGGATGGGTCAGAGCTCGCCGGACTCGATGGCCTGCTTGAGGCCCGCCTGGGTCTGCTGGTGGGAGGCGACGCCGTTGGCGACGACGAAGTCGATGAGCGAGGTGTCGGCGTCGAAGGTGAGTTTCTCGGTCACCTTGGTCGTGCCCTCGTCCGTCTCATCGAAAATGATCTTCTGGTGGGTGACGACGTTCGGCTCCGACCAGGTGTCGGTCTCGTAGGAGAAGTCCCGCGCGTTGACGCGCTGCTGGGCGTGCGTCTTCAGGGTCACCACGGCGCCCTGGTAGGGGACGTCCTCGATGGCCGTGAAGTCGACGTACCGCAGCTTGCCGCACATCCGGTCGTGGTGGGTGACCACCCGCTTGAGGAAGGCGGCCCTGCCGATGTGGTTGGGGATGTGGGAGTAGGCGGCGAAGACGCGCTCGATTGGCGCGTCGATCTCAATGGAGATCGCGGACTTGGCCCGTGTCCTGCCCGAGCCGGGCTTGGGAGGCGAGGAATCGTAGAACCTGTAGGTGTCCCAGGCGGTCTGCCACTGCGCGGCGATCTCCGCGTCGGTCTCGGTGGTGTCGGCGCCGGCCGGGGCCGGCAGGACGACTAGTGCGACGGTCGCCGAGAGAAGCGACGCCGCGAGAAGCCGGAGAAGATTCTTCACGTGCACCTCGAGTGGAGTAGGTCAACTGCGACTGATCTTCTCCCTCAAACGGCCCGCAACGCCTTGACTCGCCTCAAACCGTGATCAATCCGACTCCGACGCCCGCCCACGGCCCCGACCGGCGCCCAGCCCAACGGCCCTCTCCTCCGGCCCCGGGCCGTACTCCTCAGGGAGCGGTACAGGCGCTCGGCGTACTCGGCGCCGTAGTACCTTTCCAGCTCCTCAAGGGTCTCCTCGGTCCGCTGGACGCTCTGACACCCTCAGCGCTCTGCACCGTTTTGACCGGATTAGCGACATGAGGGCGGATAGAGCCAGAACTGGTATCCGCTGATTTCCGGCGGAAGTAGAGCCACAAGCCACCCTCCGGGCTCAATGCTCACATGGGCCTGCCCGAGCGGCACAAATCACGCCAAAGGGGACACTTGGCCGGTTATCGCTAAGCCGGCGCCTCCTTTGGGTGCCCTCCCCGTCCCTCGGCGGGTCTGTTGATCCAAGCTGCGTCCGGGGTCTCGGGCAGACCGGGCACCTGGGCGAGCCGTTGGCCGTTCGGCCGCCCGGAACGCCGCGAAGGTGGCGGCACGCTGGTCCTGAACGGCGCCGGCGGTGCCGAGGTGGGCCGTGCGGGGCGTCTGCGGGCCGATCCCGGAATGGTCGTGTTCGTGGTTGAATACTCGAAGGATCGGCGGCGGAAAGCGCCGATGTCGTGGGCCGGCCCGAACTTCTCGGGAAACGCCGTACAGTACTTCATTGTTTTGACCTGAGCATCGGAGAACGAGTTGTCGTTGCCGACGTTCGGTCGGGAATGACTCTTGGTGATCCCGAGGTCCGGCCGTAGTGCCGAGGCGGAGATCGAGGTCATATCACGCCTACCGTGCAAGTGATGCCTTTACTCCAGGCGAGATGTAGCGGCTTTCTCTGACGAGACCTAGCGGCTTCTCCAACCAGATCAACCAATTGCGTAGATTCGCATTGGTCTTGGGCGAGGACGCTCACCGGCCCGCCAGGAAAGAGGCACGCTGTAACCGGCTGGTGTCGCTCCCGCACAGCGAAGAGCACCACAACGGCCGGCCCTCTGCTAAGCCGTCATGTCCTGCCAAGTGGGCTGATACCCGCTCAGACCGGCCTGATCGTCGTAGGCGTCCGCACGTACAGACGGCAATCTGATGGCAAGGGACGGGCCCCCACACCCACGCCTCAAGGCGCTGGAGTGTTACGCCCTGCACGCGAACTCGCCGCGGGCGTTCGGCTGGATACGCTCTTTGCAGAGCTCGCGCACGTAATCCATCGCACTTAAGCCACGCCGTTGGAGCTCACCTGTCTGCCGCTTCACCACGCCATCGCAGGTCTGCTGACTTTCGCTGACTCCGGCTGTGGGGTTTCACCGGGAGGTGATCGGGGACAGGCAGGTCCAAACCGTCGCGGTGAGGCTCGTCGAGCACCTGCGCGCCCTGGCCGCCGCGATCAACGACGGGGCAGGCCGGGGTCCGAGGGGGCTCCGGACAAGCGGGTGGACCGGTCGTGAGCGCGGAAGTCATACAATTGGCCGAAACGGCAGTTGATGGTGTGACATATGAGGCAAATGCTGCTTAGATGGCCAAGGTCTGAGGCGGTGTCCCACCGTGACCCTGTGTCGCGGCATCCGTCTCGGCGTCCGTGCTCTGGCCTCGACGGAGGGTGACGGCAGGAAACACAGACCATCACTCACCTCTCGAGGGCGCCCTGCTTTCCGGCGTCCCGAGCGCCAG
Organism: Sphaerisporangium album; assembly: GCF_003323745.1. Taxonomy (GTDB): domain Bacteria; phylum Actinomycetota; class Actinomycetes; order Streptosporangiales; family Streptosporangiaceae; genus Sphaerisporangium; species Sphaerisporangium album. The sequence goes on along the minus strand of NZ_QOIL01000023.1, from coordinate 151,655 downwards.
GGTGCGTCCATTCACCATGCCCCGCGTCGTGACCGCGCCGAGTTCGGGGGTCATCCGAACCCTGCCGGCCGGTCCTGCGACGCATGGCCCACTTGGAGGCTCTGTGACAACCACGCCGTCCTTCTACGACCAGGTCGGCGGCGCGTCTGCTGTCGGCGACGTCGTCGACCTGTTCTACGTGCGGGTCCTCGACGACGCCGACCTCAAGCCCTACTTCGCCGGCGTCGACATGCCACGGCTGAAGCGGCACATGGTGGTGCTGCTGTGCTCCGTCCTCGGTGGCCCCGAGCCGTACGAGGGCCGCGACCTGGCAGAGGCGCACCGCGGCATGGGCATCACCCACCAGCACTACGCGAAGGTAGGCGAGATCCTCCTCTCGGTCATGCGGGAAGCCGGGGTGAGCGAGGAGATTCAGCGGCACGTCGTGTTGACGCTGGACAAGGTGGAGTCGTCCATCGTCGCCGAGCCCATCGAGACGGCCGACTGAGTGGACGCGCAAGCCCTGAAGGACAGCTGGCGCCTCGTCGCCCGGTCGGGCGACCAGGTGCCGCTGTTCTTCTACTCGGCCCTGTTCCTGGCGAACCCGGAGACACGAGACCTGTTCCAGGTGTCGATGGCGAGCCAGCGCGACCGGCTCGTCGGCGCGCTCGGGCACATCGTCAGCAACGTCGACCGGGTGGAGGAGCTGGTCCCGTTCCTGCAGCAGCTCGGCCGGGACCACCGCAAGTTCGCCGTGGTGACGGAGCACTACCCGGCCGTCGGCAGGGCGCTGCTCGCCACCCTGGAGCACTTCCTGGGCGAACGGTGGACGCCCGCCCTCGCCCACGACTGGGCCCAGGCGTACGGCCTGGTCGCCCAGGTCATGGCGGACGCCGCCGCCGACGCGGCCAAGACCTCCCCGCCCTGGTGGGACGCGGAGATCATCAGCCACGAGCAGCGCGCCCTCGGCATCGCGGTGATCCGGGCCCGGCCGAACTATAAGTATCCCTACCGTCCCGGGCAGTCGGCGTCGGTCTCCTACGCCCTGCGGCCGCGCGTGTGGCGTTACTACTCCTTCGCCAACGCGCCACGCCAGGACAACACCATCGACCTGCACGTGCGCATGGTCGACGGCGGCGTGCTGAGCTCCGCGCTCGTCATGGGCGCGCGCCGCGGCGACGTGCTGCGGGTGGGAGCGCCGGTGGGCGAAAGGCTGGCGATCTCCGCCGATATCACCGGGGACCTGCTCCTCATCGCGGGCGGCACGGGCCTCGCGCCGCTCAAGGCGCTGGTGGAACAGGTGATGTACGAGGGCCCGACACGCAGGGTCGACCTCGTCGTGGGCGCCCGGACGTCCCGGGAGTTCTACGACCTCGAGGCGCTGTCCAAGATGGCCGCCGAGCACCCCTGGCTGACCGTCGTCCCGGCCGTCTCCCACGACCGCTTCTACCGCGGGACGCGCGGCAACGCGGTGGACGTCGCGCTGCAGGCATGGCGTGGACAGCACGTCTTCGTCTGCGGCTCGGAGGAAATGGCTCAGAGCACCGTCGGACGTTTGCTGGACGCCGGCGTGCCCCACGAACAGATCCACTTCGACGAGTTCACGAGCGACAAAGGTGGGGAGTCATGACGGCAGAGACGCCTTGGGGAGATCGCGCGGAGCGCGAACGCCAGCCCCTCACCCCGGATCAGGTACGCAAGCAGGACTTCTCGCGCACATCGCTCGGGCGCCGCGGCTACAGCGAGGAGGACGTGCGCGCGTTCCTGTACCGGGTCGCGGACGACATGGCGGCCGGTGACAAGGAGAAGGCAGACCTGCGAGCGTACATCGACCGCATGAGGCAGTGGTACAAGGAGCGCGGAATCAACGCCGAGCACGCCGCTCCCCAGCAGCAGGCCCTGAGCGTCGACGCGATCAACATCCTCTCCCGCGCTCAGCAGAGCGCCGACGCCCAGATCGCGGAGGCGGGGGACTACGCGCGGCGGATCATCGGGGACGCCCGCCGGCAGTACGAGCAGATCCTGACGGAGGCGCAACGGCAGGCGGAGGAGGCCGCCGACGCGGCGGTCGGCGCATACCGCTCGGGCGGCGGCGTGCACGGCGCCGAGGCCGAGGAGCTGGAGCGGCGGATCGCTTACCTGCGAACCTTCGCCGACGTCACCCGGGTCCAGCTGCGCGCCACGCTCGAAGGGCTGGCCCAGGAGATCGACAAGCTCGGCCACATCCCTGACCAGGGCGGGCAGGCCCTCAACGGCTTTTCACAGGTACACCGCTGACCGGCCTGCGGACGAGCTCGTTCGCGGGAGCCGCACCGGCCCGGCGGCGCCATGAGCCCGCTCAGGTCGTGATGACGACCTTGCCGGCGGCGTGGCCCCGTTCTTGGTAGGTGACGGCTTCGGGGATGTCCTCGAAGGGGTAGGTGCGGTCGATCACCGGGGTCACCCGGCCGGTTTCGATGAGGTCGGTGAGCGTCAGCAGGTTCTGCTTGGTGGTGGTGCACCGGACGACGTCCGCGAGGACGGCTCTGTGGGACATGAGGGGCGACAGGGCGAGGGTCGCGAACATGTGACCGGCGGGCTGCGTCCAGCGGCCGGGCGGGCCGCCGATGAGGACCTGGGTTCCCTTGCGGGTCAGTGCCCGGCGGCAGGCCCAGGCCGGGTGGCCGCCCGCTATGTCCAGCAGAAGGTCGTAGCGCAGACCGTCACGGGTGAAGTCCCGCGTCCCGTAGTCGATGACCTCGTCCGCGCCGATCGACCGGACCAGGTCCAGGTTGCGCGGGCCGCAGACCCCGGTGACCTCCGCGCCGAAGGCCTTGGCGATCTGCACGGCGAACGTGCCCACGCCTCCCGAGGCGCCGTTGACGAGAACCGTCTGGCCCGGCCGCAGCCGTCCCTTGTCGCGCAGGCCCAGCAGGGCCGTGCCCGCCGCCATCGGAACGGCGGCGGCCTGCTCGAACGACAGGCTCGCCGGTTTCGGCGCCAGCTCGCTCTCCCGAACGCACACGTACTCGGCGAAGCCCCCCTGCTTGGGCATTCCGAACACCTCGTCGCCGGGACGGAACGCCGTCACCTCCTTGCCGACCGCCTCGACCTCCCCCGCCACGTCGGCCCCCAGGATCCTGATCCTCGGCCGGCGCGGCCCTAGCGAGCCGCCCATCAGGCGCGCGGCGTACGGCTGCCCGCGCATGTGGTGCCAGTCGTAGGGCTGGACGGAGGTGGCGCGCACCCGGACGAGCACCTCGCCGTCGCCGGGCGCGGGCGTGGGGACGTCCGCGAGTTCGAGCACGTCGGGCGAGCCGTACGCGCGCAGGACGAAAGCCTTCATGGGATTCTCCTCGTCCACCAGGTGCGGGGGGGCCGGTCCGCGGGTGGAGGGACCGGCGCGACCATCGGGGAAGCGCCACACGCGTCGGCCCTGGCGGACCGGACGGCACCGGGCGTGTTTCCCTACGAGGAAGTGTCGCGTCGACCCGCATGTGGCACTACGGCCGGAAGTACGACCATGCGGTCGGCCTATAGGCCGGATCGGGGGCGGATCCGCGCGAGGCCGCCCGCTGCGGCCCGTGCTCGGGCAAAGGCGGACGGGCGGCCCTGGAAGGGGAGGGCCGCCCGTCCGGGTCCGGGGAGGTCAGGCGGCGGGCTTCTTGGCGACGCAGGTCAGGTAACGAGGCCCATTTCATGAGGGCCCCTGTGCCCTTTCAGGGGCCTACGGTGCCGTCGATCGCCTCGCGGAGGAAGTCGGCGTGGCCGTTGTGGCGGGCGTACTCGTGGATCAGGTGGAGCATCACCAGGCGGAGGGAGACGTCCTCGCCCCAGCGGGGGTTGTGGGCGACGACGTCCAGGGACTCGGCCTCGCGCTCGATGCGGCGCGCGTGCTCGACCTCCGTCTGCCAGGCGTCGAACGCCTCCTTGCGCGTGGCCTCGCTCGCGTCGTAGGCGACCTGGTAGTCGCCCTCGTCGGACCACACCAGCGGCAGTTCCTCGCCGTTGATCACCCGGCGGACCCAGGTGCGCTCCACCTCGGCCATGTGCCGGACCAGCCCGAGCAGCGACAGGGTGGATGGCGGCATGGACCGGCGGCGCAGGTCCTCGTCGGAGAGGCCGTCGCATTTCATGGCGAGCGTCGCGCGATGGAAGTCGAGGAAGGAGCGCAGCATCTCGCGCTCTCCCGCGATCAGAGGCGGGGCGATCCGCTCTGTGGTCACGATTGCTCCTTTCACCCCGGCAGGGCCGCGTCACACCGGAAGGGCCACGCTAGCCCACCCTCCCCGTGCGATCGGACGGCCACTCCGGCGCGCGGGCCTCGCGGACGCCGGGACGCGCCTCACGCCTGCCGGCCGCCCGGGACACGCGGATGGGACGTGTCCACGGGAACGGTCCAGCCAAGACACACCCGGCGCACGCGTCAGGAAACCAGGGGCCCGCGGGCCGGGGCGTAGAAGGTCAGACGGCGGCGTGGAGCCAGCGGACCGGGGCGCCGTCGCCGGCGTAGCGGAAGGGTTCGAGCTCCTCGTCCCACGGCTTGCCCAGCAGCTTGTCCAGCTCGTCCTCCAGGACGGCCCGGCCCTGGGCCGCCATGAGCATGACGTTGCGCAGACGGTCCTCGGGGATCATGATGTCGCCCGAGACGCCGACCACGGCGGTGAAGGCGCCGAGCGTGGGCGTGTAGGCGTTCCGGGAGCCGTCCACCCCCGGCGAGGCGTCCTCGGTGATCTCGAAGCGGATGCGCTGCCAGCCCATGAGGGACGACGTGATCGCCCCGGCGGTGCCGGGACGGCCCTCCCACTCGGCCTGGGTGCGCACCGTGCCGGGCTGGGCTGGCTGAGGGGTCCACGACAGGTCGACGGGTATGCCAAGGACACCCGCGACCGCCCATTCGATGTGCGGGCACAGCGCGGGCTGAGCCGAGTGGACGTACAGCACGCCACGAGCAGACACCGGACCTCCCGTTTCGTACGAGGTGCGCCTTCCCCAACGTCCTCATACTGGGATGATCACAAGTGACTGAGGGAGAGACTACCGTCCGTCGTGGCGGGGCACCAGAGCCGGGTCATACCTAATCACGCTTGCCAACTCTCCGCATAGGGAAAGATACACTCGGTGATTACCTTTCCCTTCTAGGAGTCACCGATGAACGTGCAGGCAGTGGAGCACACGCCGGGGCGAAGTGCCCTGATTCGTCCGGGCGTCCTCCTCAGCCGCTCCCCCGTCGCCGCCGCCCGGTGGACGCAGGCCGTCGAGAGCGTCGAGGGGCTCTACCTGCTCCGGCTCGCGCCCGGGGCCGACCCGTGCGAGATCGCCGCCACGCTCTCGGCCCAGGGACACGAGGTCTCCCCCAACCACGTCGTGACCGGCCAGCCCCTCTTCTTCGGCGGCCCCACCGGCGCGCCACGCCCCGCGCCCGCCCCGGCCTACGAGGCGGGGGCGCCGTCCCGGGTGACGGTCGGGCTGCTCGACACCGGCCTGGTCCGGCACCCGTGGTTCGAGGGGCAGCAGTGGTTCACCGGCCGGCCCGAGGAAGTGCTCGACGCCGACGGCGACGGCCGTCTCGACCAGCAGGCGGGGCACGGCACGTTCATCGCCGGCCTGCTGCTGCGCCAGGCTCCCGGGGTGCGGCTGCGGGTGGCCCGGGTGCTGGACAGCGAGGGCGTCGGCGACGAGGCGGGGGTGCTGCGCGCGCTGGGCCGCCTGCGCGACGTCCGCCTGGACGTGCTGCTGCTGTCGTTCGGGTGCTTCACCTACGACGACCGGCCGTCGCCGCTGCTGGAACGGGCGCTGGCCGGGTTCCCCGACACCGTGATCGTCGCCTGCGCGGGGAACACGGCGTCCTCGCGGCCGTTCTGGCCCGCCGCGCTGCCCCGGGTGATCGCCGTCGGGGCTCTCAATTCCACGGAAACCGGGCGCGCCCGGTTCTCGGCGTTCGGGCCATGGGTGGACGCGTGCGCGCGCGGCGAGGACTTGACCAGCAGTTTCGTGGACTTTCACCCGTTCAGGAACTACGCGTGCTGGGACGGCACGTCCTTCGCGGCCGCCATCGTCGCCGGGACGATCGCCGCCACGGCGCGGCACATGTCCGCGGCCGAGGCCGCCGACCACGTGCTCGACGCGCGGCGCGGCACGCGTTTCCCCGATCTCGGGGTCTTCGTCCCCACGAGTCACTAAGGTTCTCACCAAGAGTATCCAAGAAACTACACAGGGTCGCCCTATGCCTTACGACCTCGATCTTCTCGACGAGACCGCGTGGCGCGGCCTGGTCGACCGCTTCGGGTTCCGCATGTGGGCGGTCGCCCGCGCCTGCGGCCTCGACGCGACCGACGCCGCCGACGCCGTGCAGGCGGCCTGGCTGCGGCTCGTCGAGAAGCTGGACACCATCCGCGACCCCGAGGCCGTCGGCGCCTGGCTGGTGACCACGACCCGGCACGAAGCCGGGCGAATCCGCCGTAAACGGGCGGGCCATCAACTTACCGGGCTGGTCCCCGACCTTCCGACCACCGAGGGCGACCCCGTCGCGCGCATGCTCAGCGAGGAGGACGGGCGGCGGCTCTGGGCGGCGATCGACACGCTGCACGAGCCGTGCCGCACGCTCCTGCGCCTGATCGTCACCCTCCCCGAGGTCACCTACGCCCAGCTCGCGCACCGCATGCGGATGCCCATCGGCAGCATCGGGCCCACCCGCATGCGCTGCCTCAGACGCGTCCGCTCCCTCATGGGGGAGGAGCCCCGATGACCGACCGCGAACCCGGCGGTGAACGCCTTCTGGCGGGCCCGGCCGATGACGAGTACCTTCTGGCGGCTCTCAGGATCGCGGCGGGGGTCGACCCGGTTCCCGAGCGGGTCGGCGCCGACGCGCGCGCCGCCTACGAGCTGCGCCTCCCCGGTGCCATCCTGGCCGGGCCGCTGGAACCCCTGCCGGGGCTCGTGGCCGACGCGCGGCCACTGGCGGGCGTACGCTCCGACGGCCGCCCGGCCGGCGACGAGCCGCGGCTGCTGCGCTTCGGCGCCGACGGGCTGACCATCGACGTGGAGGTCACGGTCCGCGACTCGCACCTCGACCTCGCCGGTCAGGTGCACCCCCTGCCCGTCGGGGGCGCCCGCGTCGAGATCAGGACGCCGCACATCAGCAAGATCCGTTTCCCCACCGAGAGCGGCCTGTTCGCCACGACGGGGCTCCCCCACGGCTGGCTGAGCGTCGTCTGCCACCGCCCCGGCGACCGCCCCGTGGCGACCCGCTGGCAGTGCATCCGCCAGTGACCACCGACACTCCCCGCCCCGCGCCCACGCCTCACCCGGCCGTCCAGGAACCGGTCTCGGCATCCGTACAACGGACAAATCCCTCAGTCCTGCGCGATCCGCCGCCTGCCGAGGCCTCCCGCCTCGTGGCGGCGGCCGAGGAGGCGGTGGCACTGTCGGGGGCCGACCCCGGGCGGGCGCGGGAGCGGGCGGAAGCCGTGCTCGCCGAGGCGCAGGCGCGGGGGCCGGCCGAGGCGGTCTCCGTCGCCAACCGTGCGCTGGCGCTCGCCGCCCGGGAGTTCGGCGACCTCGGGCTCGCGGCCGAGCACCTGCGCCTGGCCATCGCCGCGGCTCGCGACCTGCCCGGACGCGCCGCGCAGGCCCGCCTCTCGCTGGTGACCGTCCGCGCCGACCTCGGCGACCCGGAAGGTGGCCTCCGCGTCGCCGACCTCGCCGAGCGCCACCTCACCGGCCTCGACCGGCATCGGCTGGGCGTGCAGCGCGCGGTGGCCCTCGTCCGGCTCGGGCGGGCGGCCGAGGCCGTGGCCCACTGCGACGGCGCCATCGCAGGGCTCACAGGATCCGGGGACGCCCGCTTCCTCGCCGGGGGCCTGGTCAACCGGGGCATAGCGCACACCTACCTGGAGCACTACGCCGAGGCCTCCCGTGACCTGTCGGCGTGCCTGGCCATCGCCCGGGAGGCGGGGCTGGACCACCTCGCCGTCCTCGCCCAGGCCAACATCCCGTTCGTCGCGGCCAGGCGCGGAGACATCCCGGCCGCCTTCGCCGGGTACCAGGCCGCCGAGCAGGCCCTGACCGGCTACCCGGAGCGGCTCGCCGTGATGCGGGCCGACTTCGCCGAGGCCCTGCTCGCCGCCCACCTGCCCGGCGAGGCCCGCGCCCTGCTCGCCCAGGCGGTGCCCGAGCTGGCGATGGCGGGAGCCCGGGGCGCGCTCGCCGAGTCCCGCCTGCTGCTCGCCGAGCTGGAACTGCTCGTCGGCGACCCCCGTCGGGCGAAGGCCGGCGGCGAACTCGCGGCGCAGGAGCTCGCCTCCCAGCGGCGCCACGCCTGGCTGCCGTTGGCCGAGGAGGTCATCCTCCGCGCCCGGCTCGCGGAGGAACGCCCCGATCCGCGGCTGGTGCACGAGCTGCGACAACTGGCGGGACGCCTGGTCTGGGAGGGGTGGGCGGGGCAGGCGGCCGGAGTGCGGCTGACCGCCGCCGAGCTGGCGCTGACGCTGGGAGACCACGCCACCGCTGCCGCCGAGCTTCGCCTCGTGATCGCCACCGATCCGGCAGGACGCACGCATCGTCTCGTCCGCCACCACGCGACCGCCCTCGAACGCGCCCTTCGCGGCGACCGGCCCGGCGCCCTCGCGGCGCTCCGGGCCGGGCTCGCGGAGGTGACGTCCGGCGGCGAGCGCCTCACCGACCCGGGGATACGCGCGCACGCCGCGCGGGCCGGCGGGCGGCTCGCGGAGTTCGGCCTGTCCCTCGCCCTGGCCGACGGACGCCCCGGAACAGTCCTCGGCTGGGCCGAGCACTGCCGCTCACTCCCCCGCGTCCCCCCGAGCGTCCACGAAGACGTCGTGCCCGTCGAAGGGCCGGGTGAGCCTGTGCTGGTCGCAGGGCTGGAGGACCTCGGGCTGGTCGAGAGGCTGCGCGAACGGTTGGGGGGCGCCGCGCTGATGGAGTTGGTGCGGCACGGTGACCGGCTGGCCGCCGTCGTCCTCACCGCCGACCGCCATGCGCTGCGCGAGCTGGGCTCGTACACGGCGGCGGCCGAGGCCACCGTGCGTATCAGGTACGGCCTGCGGCGGGCCGGGCTTCGTGACACGCACGCCCACAACGAGGTCGCGGCGGAGGCCGAACGCCTGGGCGCGCAACTGCTGGGCCCCCTGGCGGGAGACATCGGGGACAGACCGCTGGTGATCATCCCGACCGGCGCGCTGCACACCCTGCCGTGGCCGGTGCTCCCCGCCTGCCACGGCCGGCCGTTGTGCGTGGCGTCCAGCGCTGCCGCCTGGCTGACGGCGACCACTCGACGACCGAGGACCCACGCGTCCCACGCCGGCGCAGACCCGGTGACCGCCCCCGCAAGCCCTCCTTCTACGCTCGTCGTCGCCTCTGCGGGCCCACGCCCACGGGTCGTGGCCGTGGCGGGGCCTGACCTGCGGCACGCGGAGGCCGAGGCGGCGATGGTCGTACGCGCCCATCGGGCCGGCGGGGTGGCCGTGCCCTCGTCGCCCGGGACGCCACCGCCGCCCTCGCCAGGGTCGCCACCTTGGTCGCCTTCCATGGCCGCGACCGAGACCTTGCGGGTCGGGGCCACGTGCGGGGACGTGCTGGACGCGCTCGGGTACGCCGACATCCTGCACGTCGCGGCTCATGGCCGGTTCTGCGTCCGTAGCCCCTTGCTGTCCAGCATCACCCTGGGGGACGGCCCCCTGATGGCGTACGACCTGCTCCGGCTGGGACGGACGCCGTGGCTGGTGGTCCTGTCGGCCTGCGACGCCGGAATGGCGCACGCGCCGGTGGACGGGGCGCCGCTCGGCCTCGCCGGCGCGTTCCTGGACCAGGGAACGGCCTGCGTGGTCGCCGGGCTCGTGCCCGTCCGCGACGACGAGGCGCTGACGCTCATGACGGCCTTCCACGCCCTGCTGATCTCCGGCCGCACTCCCGCCGAGGCACTGGCCACGGCGAGCCGCGAGACGGGCGTCGACGGGTTCGCCTGCTTCGGCTCGCTGGGGCACCCACTCTGACCGGGCCCGCCGGGCCGCGACCGCCCGGCCGGAACCGCCGGGACAGGGCCGTGGACGGCTCCGGCGTCTAGCCCTGGGCGACCGGGCGGGACGGGTCGGTGATCCAGTTGGACCACGAGCCGACGTACAGGGCCGCGTGAATGCCGGCCAGTTCCAAGGCCAGGACCTCGTGGGCGGCCGTCACCCCGGAGCCGCAGTACGCGCCCACCGGCACCTGGGGAACCGCCCCGAGGGAGATGAAACGCTCCCTGAGGAACTCGGCGGGGTGGAACCGGCCGGAGAAGGGGTCGACGTTCTCGCCGGTGGGCGCGCTCACCGCACCCGGAATGTGCCCGGCGACCGGGTCGACCGCCTCGACCTCGCCCCGGTAGCGCTCGCCCGCCCGCGCGTCGAGCAGCACGCCCTCCTCGGCGAGCGCGCCCGCGGCCGTGGCGTCCAAGATGGGCATGCCGCCGGGCCGGGCCGTGAAGTCGCCCGGCGCGGGCGCGGGCTCCTCGGTGGTCACGGGGAAGCCCTCGGCCACCCACCGGCGGTATCCGCCGTCGAGCACGCGGACGTCGGGGTGCCCGTAGTACCGCAGCACCCACCAGGCCCGTGCCGCGGCGGTGGAGTCGGCGTCGTCGTACACGACCACCGGGACCGAATCGGACACGCCGAGCCGCCGCATCGCGTCCTGGAACGCCTCCGCGCCGGGCAGCGGGTGACGACCCCCGGCGCCGGCCGGCGCGGCGAGGTCCTGGTCGAGATCGCAGAACACGGCGCCGGGAATGTGCCCCACCCGGTAGGACTCGATGCCCGGCGGGCCGGCGAGCCGCCACCTCACGTCGAGGACGACCGCCTCCCCGAGGTCTCCGGGACCGATCAGCGGGCTCATCGGTGCGCCCGTGCTTTCAGCCATGCAAGAACCCCCCTCTGGTTTCGCGGACATCCCGCGGCCGGACCAGCCGCGGAATCTCCGCGGACGACGATCTGTGGACCGGCTCAGTCCCCCATCCACTCGCGCCGCGTACGGGGGCTCCCGCCTGGTCGTGCCGGCGCGGTGGCTCCACCCCGCGCCGGCACGGATCGCTCAGCCCGCGGCGCGGGCGGTCGCCTCGGACAGGGCCTTGGCGAAGGCCAGCACGTTGCCCACGGCCTCGGGGCCGTCGGCGGCCTCGCTGACGCGCAGGGACAGGTCGTCGGCGGTGACGGCGCCGGTGTAGCCGTGGTCGGCCTCGCAGTTCTCGTCTCCACAGGTGGCGGGTTCCAGGTCGACGTGGGAGATCGCCCCCCAGCCGATCGTGAGCGTGACCTCGCTGGGAGGGACTCCCGGCACGTACGACGCCGGGTCGGGCACCACTCGGGTGACGGCCACCGACTGGACGCGGCTGAGGCGCACGGCTTCGGTGGTGGTGGAGGCGTGCGAGGTGGGCATTCCGTCGGCGGGTGGGTGCTCGTCGGTGTGGCACACCAGGAGGCGGGTAGGTGAGAGGATCACCACGGTGACGTGCCGGCGGACTTCCATCGCCGGGTCGAAAGTGGCCTCGTGGTGGACGACGAACGCCGTCACCTGCTCTTTGCCCAGTGCGGACTCCGCCGCGTCGGCCACGAGATCGGGGTAGTAGCCGCTGCGTTCGATGGCCTCGCGCAGACCAGCGGCCGAGACTCGGGTTTCCCTCATGGGTCCATCCTGCCCTGTCTCGGCGCGGTGTTTCACCTCACAGCCGTCCGCCCTGAGGGCAACAGGCGGAGAAGGGCCATTCACAGCACAAGGCTGGTTTCCGGAGAAGTCCCCCAAGCCGCTTGGACGGCGGCCGGCCACGCCTGTCACTCTCTGGATCGCGCCCCTCCCCGGAGGGCTCGGGACCGTGCCGCAGCCGTCCGCTCCCGTGCCCCCTCGGCTCACCGGAGGCGTCGCGGGCCCCGGTCCGGGCGGGGGCCGACCGCGTCGCGGATGACCGCACGCGCCCCGAGGACGCTCACGCCGCCCTCGCCGACGAGTACGGGGTCGAGGTCCAGCCGCGCCACCCCGGGCAGCTCGTCGGCCAGGCGGCCCACGCGGACCAGCAGGTCCTCCAGCGCCTCGACCGCGACCGGCGGGTATCCGTACGCCCCGAACAGCAGCGGCGCGGCGCGTACCGACCGCACCAGCCCGGCGGCGTCCTCGGCCGTGAGGGGCGCCATCCGGAACACCTCGTCACCGAGGAGCCGCGCGGTGATCTCTCCGAGCCCGAACGACACCACCGCCCCGAAGTGCGGGTCGTCCACCACCCTCACCAGCGTCTGCACGGCGGGCTGGGGCGCCATCCGCTGGACCGAGAGCGTCACCTGAGGCCCCAGCCGGGCCGTCAGGTCTTCGTACGCGCGCCGCACCCCGCCCGGATCCGAAAGGCCGAGCCGGACCGTGCCCGCGCGGTGGACCACCTCGGGGTCGGCGGAGCGTACGACGACCGGCCAGCCGAGCCGCTCGGCCGCCGCGACCGCCTCCTCGCAGGAGTGCACCGGCTCGGCCGGCCAGACCTCCAGCCCGTACTTGGCGAGCAGGCCGGTGGCGTCGATCTCCGCGGGTCCTCCGGCCGCGATGACCTCCTCCACCAGTGCCCTGGCGCCCTCGGTGTCGACGCCCTCCAGGTGCGCGGGCGTGCCCTGCGGCCGGTCGCGCCAGGCCGCGTACCGGACCACGTGGGCGAGCGCCCGTACGGCCTCCTCGGCGGCGGGATACGAGGGGATGGACCCCTTGCCCGGATCGCCGCCTTCGGCCGGAACGCGCAGCTCGGGCGGCATGCCCATGCGTCCTTCGAAGGTGGCCAGCACCGGCTTCCCCCTCTCGACCGCCACGCTGACCAACTCGGCGGCGACCTCGGCCGCGTTGCCCGGGATGGGCGGCATGTAGATCGCGACGATGGCGTCCACCTGGCCTTCCATGGCGGCCAGCGCCTCGCGGTACTCACCGGCCCCCGCCCGCGCCCCGAGATTGGCGGGCGGGCACGGCTGCAGGCCCGCCGCCACGCAGGCGTCCACCGCCAGCAGCGCCAGCGCGTCGGAGTTGCTGACCACGCCCACCCTGGGCCCGGCGGGCAGCGGCTGGTAGGCCAGGAGCTGGGCCACGTCGAACAGCTGGATCAGGTCGTCCACGCGGATCACCCCCGCCTGGTCGAACAGGGCGCTGAGCGCGGTGTCCGGCAGGCGCAGGACGGGCGCGGCGTGCCCGACCGGGACGCCGCGCGTGGTCCCGCCGCTCTTGACGACCACGACCGGCTTCTTACGCGCCGTGCGCCGGGCGAGACGGGCGAACTTGCGCGGGTTGCCCAGCGACTCCAGGTAGAGGAGGACGACGTCGGTGGCCTCGTCCTCCTCCCAGTACTGCAGCAGGTCATTGCCGGAGACGTCCGCCCGGTTCCCCGCCGACACGAAGGTCGAGATGCCCATGCCCCGCTGGGCGACCCGCTGGAGCAGCGCCGTGCCGAGCGCACCGGACTGGCTGAAGAAGCCCACCCGCCCCCTGCCCGGCAGGCGGGCGGCCAGGGTCGCGTTGAGGCGCACCCGGGGGTCGGTGTTGGCGATGCCGAGGCAGTTGGGGCCGACCACGCGCAGCCCGTACGAGCGGGCGATGCGCACCAGTTCGTCCTGGCGGGCGCGCCCGTCGGGGCCCGTCTCCCCGAACCCGGACGACACGACGATCAGGCCCTTGACGCCCTTCTCCGCGCATTCCTCGACCACGTCGAGGACGGCGTCCGCGGGCACGGCCACCACGGCGAGATCCACGTCCCCGTCGATCGCCGAGACGCTCTTGTACGCGCGGACCCCCGCCACCGCCCGCACCTCGCGGTGGACCGGGTACACGGGGCCGTTGAAGTCGGCGGCCAGGAGGTTGCGCAGCACGGTCTGCCCGACGCCGCCCGTCTCGCGGCCCGCGCCGACCACCACGACGGACGTGGGGCTGAGCAGCCGCTCGATCGACCGGGCCTCGGCGCGGTGCTCGCGGGCCATCGTGACCTCGTGCGAGGTCACCGTCGTCGCCAGGTCCAGGGTCATGCGCACGACGCCGTCCTCGAACCGGCTCTGCGCGGTGTACCCCGCCTGGCGGAAGAACGCCATCATGCGTGCGTTGTTCGGCAGGACGTCCGCCACGAAGTGTTCGATGCCGCGTTCCCTGGCCGCCGCGCGCAGGTGCTCCATCAGCACCGACGCCACTCCCCTGCCCTGGTGGGCGTCCTCGACGAGGAAGGCGACCTCGGCGCTGTCCTGGTCCTCCATACGGTCGAATCGGACGACCGCCACCATCTCTGTCGCGAGCGTCGCGATCAGCGCCACCCGGTCGACGTAGTCCACGGTCGTGAACCAGGTGACCTCGCGGTCCGAGAGCCGCGGGTGGGGGCCGAAGAAACGGAAGTAGATCGACTGGTCGGAGAGCCGTGAGTAGAACGCGCGGAGGATGTCCGCGTCCTGCGGGCGGATGGGCCGCAGATGCGCCGTCCCGCCGTCGTCCAGGACGACGTCGGCCTCCCAGTGGGCGGGGTAGCGAGGTTCCACAGGGATGAGCGTAAGGGGGGCTCATGTCTGGTTTGTTGGGCAACGCTTGTGCATCGACTATGTCCGGGTGTCCGCTGTATGCCCCACGCCCCCGCTCGAAGCTGTTAGGTTTTCTGTCAGCAGCCTCCTGTAGTGCCAACAAGGTGGTGACATCATGACGCGGGTTGTCGTGGTGGGCGATCTGATGACCGATGCGGTCGCACGTGCCCGCTACCCTCTCGCCAGGGCGAGCGACACTCCGGCCGTCGTCACCATGCACGGTGGCGGCTCTGGGGCCAACATCGCTTCCTGGCTGGCCGTCGAGGGCGCGGAGGTGGCCTTCGTCGGCCGCAGAGGCGCCGACATCACCGGCCGGAACCGCGACATGGAGCTCATGGGCTACGGCGTGGACGCCCGGCTCGTCATGGATCCCGAGCGGCCGACCGGCACCTGTGTCGTACTGGTCACGCACAAGGGTGAGCGCACGCTGCTGTCCGACCCCGGCGCCAACGCGGCCCTGTCTCCCGAGGACCTGCCGCGCGACCTGTTCCATCAGGGCGGCCACCTCCACATCTCCGGGTACACACTGCTGAACGAGGGCTCGCGCGACGCCGGCATCGCCGCGCTCGACCACGCGCGCCGGGCGGGCATGTCGATCTCGGTCGACTGCGCCTCCGCCGCGCCGCTGGAGCGCACCGGCGCCGAGCCGTTCCTGGAGTGGACGCACAGCGCCAAGCTGCTGTTCGCCAACGAGGCGCAGGCCAAGGTGCTGACCGGCCGCGACGACCCGGCCTCCGCCGCCAAGGTGCTCACGGCGTGGTTCCCCCAGGTCGTGATCAAGCTGGGGGCCGAAGGCTCCTTGTGGTACACCAACAACCGCGCCGAGCCGGTCCGGGCACCGGCCGAGCACATCGAGCGCGTGGTCGACGGCACGGGTGCCGGAGACGCGTTCGCCGCGGGCTTCCTCCAGCCCTGGCTCGAAGGCAAGCAGCCCGCCGACGCGCTCGCCGCCGGCAACGCCCTCGCCGCCCGGGCCATAGCCAACCTCGGCGCCCGCCCCCGCCTCTGACCCCTGCCCCTCCACTGGGCTTGGACGAGCACGAGCCTGCCCCTCCACTGCGCCTGGACGAGGGAGAGCGACCTCACGATTCGCGGTCGAGTTCCCGCACCACAGGCATGCCCTCACCCCAGTCGTCCGCGCCCACCGGGATTGGTGGGCGCGTCCACGAATCTCAGTTGGTGACGGCCAGGGCCAGAGGGAGTACGGCGGGGGCGCCGGAACGGCGGAGCAGGGCGGCGGCCATGGTCATGGTCCAGCCGGTGTCGATGCGGTCGTCGACCAGCAGCACCGGGCCGGTGGCGAGGCGCGCCGATGACTCCGGTAACAGGCCACCGCCGCCTCGGAGGCCGGGAGCCTCGCTCGCTGAGACCGCCAGGGTGTGGTCGAGGGCGCGGACGCGTTGGGCGCTGTTGTGCTGGCGGCCTGGCGGGCCGGCGCTGTAGGTCAGGGAGCCCAGGTAGTCCAGCCTGCCGATGGCGGCCAGCCGTTCGCCCAGGCTGGAGATCAAGATCGGGCGGGTGGCCGAGGGAAGGGTGACCACCGACACCGGGCGTTGTGCCCACTTCCAGGCGGTGAGCACCTTGACCACGGCGTCGAAGACCTCGCCGGGGACGGGCCCGTCGGGGGCGCCGTCCGCGAGCAGCCGTCTCAGCGTGTTGCCCCAGCCGATATCGGTGAGCCGCCCGAGCACCCGCCCGGGCTCGGCGGCGATCTCGGGGCGGATGCGCCCGGACAGGCCGAGCTCCTTGAGCCCGATGGGCCACTGCCGCCGGGGCTCGACCTCGACACCCGGACGCTGGAGCCGCTCGCGCGCCCGGCCCACGGCCTCGGCCGGGATTTCCGCCGAGCGGTGCGCGCCCGTGCAGTTGTCGCAGCGCCCGCAGGGCCGGGCCGTGTCGTCGTCGAGGTGTCGCCGCAGGAACTCCTCGCGGCACCGGTCGGTCGCGATGTAGTCGAGCATGGCGCGTTGCTCGGCGGCGCGCTCGGCCGCGACCCGGGCGTACCTGCCCTCGTCGTACCGCCACGGACGGCCGGTGGAGCGCCAGCCGCCCTTGACCCGCTCGACCGCGCCATCGACGTCGAGGACCTTGAGCATCGTCTCCAGCCGGGCGCGGCCAAGGTCGACCCGTGTCTCCAGCGCGGCCGTGGACATCGTGCCCTTCTCGGCCAGGACGTGGAGTGTCGTCCGCACCACGGTCTCGGGAGGAAACGCCAGCGACGCGAAGTACGCCCAGATGTCGCGATCTTCGGGGCCGGGAAGGAGGATCACCTCGGCACGCTCGACCCCGCGCCCGGCCCGGCCGATCTGCTGGTAGTAGGCCACCGGAGAAGCGGGGGCGCCGAGGTGGATCACGAAGCCCAGGTCGGGCTTGTCGAACCCCATGCCGAGGGCGGAGGTCGCGACCAGGGCCTTCAGTCGATTGTCCAGAAGGGCCTGCTCGGCGGCGAGGCGGTCGGCCTGCTCGGTCTGGCCGGAGTAGGCGGCCACCTCGTGGCCCTGGTCGCGCAGGTAGGCGGCGACCTCCTGCGTGGCGGCGACGGTGAGCGTGTAGACGATGCCGGACCCGGGCAGGTCGCGCAGCGCCTCGGCGAGCCAGGCCAGCCGGCGTTCGGCGGTGGGGTGGCGCACGACGGCGAGACGGAGGCTGTCGCGTTCGAGCGGCCCCCGCAGCACGAGCGTGTCACCGAACCGGCCCCGCCGGGCGCCGCCATCGACGGCTTGGACCGTGTTCCCTTCCTCGTTTCCCTCCTCCCCGGCGGCTTCGACGGTGCCGGCATGCTCGCCGTCGGCCTCGGCGGCGCCGACCTCCCCCACCGCCCTCGGCCCGCCGTCGCCCCGTGCCCCCACAGCACTCTCGTCCGGCGCGATCGCGACGGCGGACGCCGGTGACGGCGCCGGGCCCAGTTGCTCGGCGATGTCGTGCGTGACGCGGGCGTTGGCCGTGGCCGTGGTGGCGAGGACGGGCACGCCGGGCGGCAGGCCGGCGAGCAGGCTGCGCAGCCTGCGGTAGTCCGGCCGGAAGTCGTGGCCCCAGTCGGAGATGCAGTGGGCCTCGTCGATGACCACCAGCCCGGCACTGGCCGCCAGCTTGGGCAGCACCAGGTCGCGGAAGTCGGGGTTGTTGAGCCGCTCGGGGCTGACCAGCAGGACGTCCACCTCGCCGCGCTCGACCTCGGCGTGGATGAGGTGCCACTCGTCCACGTTGGCGGAGTTGATGGTGGCGGCGTGGACCCCCGCCCGGGCCGCGGCGGCGATCTGGTTGCGCATGAGCGCGAGCAGCGGCGAGACGATGACCGTGGGGCCCGCGCCGCGCGCCCGCAGGAGGGCGGTGGCGATGAAGTACACCGCCGACTTGCCCCACCCGGTGCGCTGCACGACCAGGGCGCGCCGCCGCTCGACGACCAGCGCCCGGATGGCCGACCACTGGTCGTCGCGCAGCCGGGCCCGGTCACCGGCGAGGGACCGCAGCCGCTGTTCCGCCTCGGCCCGCAGGCCGCTCTCGTCTCGCATGGCTCCTTGGTATCAGTTCCGGGCGACCGTTCGGGGCCGTCGGCGCCCGGCTGTGGATAACCTGCGGCCGTCCACAGCCCGGCCGACCGCCCGGGCGGGGCGCCACAGCGGGCACGCGTGACCGTAAGGGCGTAAAAGGTCTTCGAGTCGCGGAGCACCTCGAACCTTCGGCACAATGTTCGATATGGCCCGACGCACCACCACACCCCCGCTGGAAGACGACTTCGAGGAGCGCATCGTCGACATCGACGTGTCGACCGAGATGCGCACGAGCTTCCTTGAGTACGCCTATTCGGTGATCTATCAGCGCGCGCTCCCCGACGCGCGCGACGGTCTGAAGCCGGTCCAGCGCCGCATCCTCTACTCGATGAGCGAGATGGGCCTGCGGCCCGACCGCGGGCACGTGAAGTCCTCGCGCGTCGTCGGTGACGTGATGGGCAAGCTCCACCCGCACGGCGACACCGCGATCTACGACGCGCTGGTGCGCATGGCGCAGCCGTTCTCCATGCGGCTGCCGCTGGTGGACGGCCACGGGAACTTCGGCTCGCCCGACGACCTGCCCGCCGCGATGCGGTACACCGAGGCGCGCCTGGCGCCGGCGGCCATGCTGATGGTGCAGTCCATCGACGAGGAGACCGTCGACTTCAAGCCCAACTACGACGGGCAGGAGACCGAGCCGACGGTCCTGCCGAGCGCCTTCCCCAACCTGCTGGTGAACGGCGCCGCGGGCATCGCGGTCGGCATGGCGACCAACATGGCGCCGCACAACCTCGTCGAGGTCATCGCGGCCGCACGCCACCTGATCAAGCACCCGAACGCCTCGCTGGACGAGCTCATGCGGTTCGTGCCGGGCCCCGACCTGCCGACCGGCGGCTCGATCATCGGCCTCACCGGCGTGCGGGACGCCTACGAGACCGGGCGCGGCACGTTCCGCATGCGCGCGAAGGCCACCATCGAGCAGGTCACCCCCCGCCGCAAGGGCATCGTGGTCACCGAGCTGCCCTTCAACGTGGGTCCCGAGCGCGTGATCACCAAGATCAAAGAGCTGGTGAACGCGAAAAGGCTGTCCGGGATCTCCGACCTGAAAGACCTCACCGACCGGCACAAGGGCCTGCGCCTGGTCATCGAGGTCAAGAACGGCTTCCACCCCGAGGCCGTGCTGGCCGAGCTGTACCGCCTGACCCCGATGGAGGAGACCTTCGGGATCAACAACGTGGCGCTGGTGGACGGCCAGCCCCGCACCCTCGGCCTGCGCGAGCTGCTGCGGGTCTACGTCGACCACCGCATCGAGGTCGTGCGCCGCCGCTCGACCTACCGCCGCCGCAGGCGCGAGGAGCGGCTCCACCTGGTCGACGGCCTGATCATCGCCCTCCTCAACATCGACGAGGTCATCCAGGTCATCCGCTCCTCCGAGGACTCCGCAGAGGCCCGCACCCGCCTCATGCAGGTCTTCGAGCTGTCGGAGACGCAGGCCGTCTACATCCTCGACACGCCGCTGCGCCGTCTGACCAAGTACGACAAGCTGGAGCTCGAACGCGAGCGCGAGACGCTGAACGACGAGATCGCCGAGCTCACGGCCATCCTGTCGTCGGAGGACCGGCTGCGCCAGGTCGTGTCCGGCGAGCTCGCCGAGGTCGCCAAGACCTACGGCACACCGCGCCGCACGGTCCTGCTGGAGGACGGCGCCGCGGTGACCGCCGGGGCCATTCCGCTGGAGGTCGCCGACGATCCGTGCCTGGTGCTGCTGTCCTCGACGGGCCTGCTCGCCCGCACGGGCGACGCCGCGCCGCTCGGCTCGGGCGACGAGCGCTCGGCCCACGACGTGCTGGTGGCGGTGGTGCGGTCGACGGTGCGGGGCGAGGTCGGCGTGGTGACCTCCGCCGGGCGTGTGATCAGGGTCTCCGTCCTCGATCTGCCCACGCTGCCGCCCACGGCCAACCCGCCGTCCCTGTCGGGCGGCCATCCGGTGAGCGAGTACGTGACGCTGAACGCCGGAGAGGTCGTGGTGGGCCTGGGCTCACTGGATCCCGAAGGGCTCGGCCTGGCGCTCGGCACCGCTCAGGGCGCGGTCAAGCGCGTCGTGCCCGAGTATCCGGTGAACCGCGATGATTTCGAGGTCATCGGCCTGAAACCCGGCGACACCGTGGTCGGGGCCGTCGAGCTGACCTCCGAAGACCACGACCTGGTGTTCATCGCCTCGGACGCGCAGGTCCTGCGCTACTCGGCCTCCTCGGTGCGGCCGCAGGGGCGTCCCGCCGGCGGCATGGCCGGCATCCGGCTGAACGACGGGGCCAAGGTCATCTGGTTCGGCGTCGTCGACCCCGCCCTGGAGTCCCGGGTCGTGACGATCGCGGGCTCGGCGAGCGCGCTGCCGGGCACCGAGATGGGCGGCGGCAAGGTGTCCGACTACGCCGACTTCCCGCCCAAGGGCCGGGCCACCGGAGGCGTCCGGGCGCAGCGCTTCCTGAAGGGCGAAGACCTCCTGGTGCTCGCGTGGGCGGGCCCCGCTCCGGTCAAGGCGGTGACCTCGACGGGCAAGCCGGTCGAGCTGCCGTCCGAGCTCGGACGCCGCGACGGCTCGGGCATCCGGGTGCCCTCGGACCTCGCCGCGATCGGCGGGGCGCTCGGCGGCGGCCCGTTCGAGACCGCCGCCCCCGCACCCGAGGTTCCGGACGAGGATTAGCGCGGGGTCCGCGAGCGGCGTGGCGCGCCCGCGGACCCGGCGCCGTCAGGGGTCGCAGAGGCAGAAGGGGTGACCGGCGGGGTCGAGGAAGACGGTGAACCCGTCGTCGAGCTCACCCGGCTGGTGCGGGTGCTTGGTGGCACCCAGGGCGAGCACCTCGGCCTCCGCCTTCCCGCGGTCGTCCACGGTGAGGTCAAGGTGGAGCTGCTGCGGGTGCTCAGACGACGGCCACTCCGGCGGGCGGTAGTCCTCGGCCCGCTGGAACGACAGCCGGTAGCTTCCGTCCAGGCCCAGCGAGACCCAGTCGGGCCGGTCGACGAGGATCTTCCAGCCGAGGACGGCGGCGTAGAAATCGGCCAGTTCCTTGGGGTCGGGGCAGTCCAGCACGACGGCACGCATTCGGGCGATCTCGCTCATCGGCGCTCCCTCCTGTTCGATCAACGAAGACGACACTATCGAACAGCCGTTGCCGGTGCGAGGTCCGACCTTCCCCTGTCACGGACGTCCGGGCGGGCACTTACGACACGGCCGTCTGTCCCCTGACCTCGTCCCACGCGTCGAAACCGACGCCACCGGAGGGCGGGTGGTGCGCGGTCACCCCCGGGTGGGCACCGCGCCGCCGCGCGCCACGGGCGGGATCGCGGTGAGCAGTTCCCACGGCTCACCCGAGTGCCAGAAGTCGATGAGCTTGGCCACCGCCTCGTCCGGCGCGAATTCGCCGACCCCGTACGGGCCGAAGCAGCCGGCCTCCTTCAGCGCGGCGATCAGCGGATCGTCGGCCGGGAGGGACTCGGCGTAGGAGGCGGCGTCCAGCAGCGCCAGGGCGCAGCGCGCGTTCCAGCCGCCGTCGGCGCTCTGGACCCGGTCGAGCCGCCACCTGGCCCGGGCGCGTAGATAACCGGCCAGCGAATCCGTCGTCCCCACCCTCAACCCTCTCCACGATCGTGCACACACAGTAAGGCCACAATCACAAGAGGTCACACTGGATCACGGGATCTTTACGAAGCCGATTACTTCCACCCCCCGTGTACTGACGAAAGGGGTGTAAGGGAATATGAGCAGCATGACGGGAGCCTTCGACGATCTGCTGACTGCCAACGAGGACTTCTCACGGACCTTCGAGTACTCCGGCCTGACCGGGCGCGCGGCGCGCGGCTTGGCCGTGGTCACGTGCATGGATTCCCGAATCGACCCGCTGAAGCTGCTCGGCCTCAACCCGGGGGACGCCAAGATCCTGCGCAACGCGGGAGCACGGGTGACCGACGACGTGCTGCGCACGCTCATCCTCGCGGTCTACCTGCTCAACGTGGACCGCGTCCTGGTGATGCCCCACACCGACTGCCGCATGGCCAAGTCCACCGACGAGGACGTCCACGAGCTGATCAGCCGCGAGTACGGAATCGACACACGGAGCCTGGAGTTCCATACCGTGGCCAACCAGGACGCGGCCCTGCGCCGCGACCTCGTCCGCATCCGCACCTACCCGTACCTGCCGGACCGGCTGAAGGTGGGCGGCGCGGTGTACGACGTGCACACCGGCAAGCTGATGCCCGTCGAGTTGTGACGGCGGGCCGCCGACCACGGCCGGGGTGAGCGGGAGCCCGGACGCGACCGCGTCCGGGGCCCGTCAGGCGTCGATCGCGTCGCGGTCGACCTCCGCCGCGCTGCCGACGATGAACTCGCGGCGCGGGGCGACGTCGCTGCCCATCAGCAGCGCGAAGATCTGCTCGGCCGTCTCGGCGTCCTCGATGCGGACGCGCCGCAGCGTGCGGTGACGCGGCTCCATCGTGGTCTCGGCGAGCTGGTCGGCGTCCATCTCACCGAGGCCCTTGTAGCGCTGGATCGGGTCCTTCCAGCGCTTGCCCCTGCGCTCAAGGTCACGAAGGACCTTGAGCAGCTCGGCGTCGGAGTAGGTGTAGATGTACTTGTCCTTGCCGCGCCCCGGATTGGTGACCTCGATGCGGTGCAGCGGCGGGACCGCGGCGAACACACGCCCCGCCTCGATCATCGGCCGCATGTAGCGGTGGAACAGCGTGAGCAGCAGGCAGCGGATGTGCGCGCCGTCGACGTCGGCGTCGGCCATCAGGATGACCTTGCCGTACCGCGCGGCGTCCAGGTCGAAGCCGCGGCCCGAGCCGGCGCCGATCACCTGGATGATCGCGGCGCACTCGGCGTTCTTCAGCATGTCGGCCACGGAGGCCTTCTGCACGTTGAGGATCTTGCCGCGGATCGGCAGCAGGGCCTGGAACTCCGAGTCGCGCGCCGCGCGGGCCGTGCCGAGCGCCGAGTCGCCCTCGACGATGAACAGCTCGCTGCGGTCGACGTCGTCGCTGCGGCAGTCGACGAGCTTGGCGGGCAGGGCGGAGTTCTCCAGGGCGCTCTTGCGGCGCTGGTTGTCGCGGTGCTCACGGGCCGCGATGCGGGCCTTGGCCGCCGCGACGATCTTCTCAAGGACGGCGCGGAGCTGGAGCTTGTGGGCGCGCTTGGTGCTCGCGAACAGCTGCTTGAGCTCGCGGGACACGACGTGCGCGACGATGCGGGCGGCCGCCGAGGTGCCGAGGACCTCCTTGGTCTGGCCCTCGAACTGCGGCTCGGGCACCCGCACGGTGACCACGGCGGTGAGGCCCTCGAGGATGTCCTCCTTGGTCACCGGGTCGTCGCCGTTCTTGAGCAGGCGCGTCTCGCGCAGCTGCTCGTTGATCGTGCGGGCCAGGGCGCGCTCGAAGCCGCTGATGTGGGTGCCGCCCTTGGGGGTGGCGATCACGTTCACGAACGAGCGGACGGTGGTCTCGTAGCCCTTGCCCCAGCGGACCGCGACGTCCACCGTGAGCTCGCGCTCGACCTCCGTGGAGGTCATGTGGCCCTGCTCGTCCAGCACCGGGACGGTCTCGTGGAAGTGGCCCGAGCCCTGCAGGCGCATGACGTCGCAGACGGCCTCGTCGCGGGACAGGAACTCGGTGAACTCCGAGATGCCGCCCTCGAAGCGGAACTCGTCCTCGACGACCTGCTCCAGGCGGCTGTCACGAACCGCGATCGTCAGGCCCGGGACCAGGAACGCGGTCTGCCGGGCGCGGACGTGCAGCTCGTCCAGCGAGACCTCGGCGTCGGGCAGGAAGATCTGCTTGTCGAGCCACCAGCGGACGCGCGTGCCGGTGGCCCGGGTGCGCAGGGCGCCGCCGTCGCGCAGGCCGGACTTCTTCTTGAACTTGGCCGTCGGCCCGTCGCCGTCGAAGATGCCGGGGACGCCCCGGCGGAAGCTGATCTCGTGGACGCGCCCGTCGCGGTCGACCTCGACGTCCAGCCGGGCCGACAGGGCGTTGACCACCGAGGCGCCGACGCCGTGCAGGCCGCCGGAGGCGCCGTAGGACCCGCCGCCGAACTTGCCGCCCGCGTGGAGCTTGGTGTAGACGAGCTCCACGCCGGCGAGGCCGCTCTTGGGCTCGATGTCGACCGGGATGCCCCGCCCGTCGTCGCGGACCTCGATGGAGCCGTCCGGGAACAGCTCGACCTCGATGCGCCGGCAGAAGCCGGCCAGGGCCTCGTCGACGGCGTTGTCCACGATCTCCCAGAGGCAGTGCATGAGGCCGCGGCTGTCAGTGGACCCGATGTACATTCCGGGGCGCTTACGGACGGCCTCAAGGCCCTCCAGCACCGACAGGTGACGGGCGGTGTATCCCGTCTCCGTGCTGACTGCGGTCACTCCCACTCCCACCGAGCATCGAACATGTGTGCGTAGCCTACCGTCTTCTTGATGTTCCTCCGTGCCTAGAGTGCCACCATCAGGCGGTTCCGCGGCAGCCGGAGCTCCATTGCCCTCACCTAACGACACATTCTGCTCTCGGCGTATCCGGAAGGCGATTGGGAACGTCCGCATCGGGTTAGATGTTGAGCCAAGTGACTGACGCCAAATCCCCACGTCAGTGGGGTGACCCGAAAGGCGATACGTGACTGGAGCTCTCGCCCCCACCAAGCCGCTTGCCGCCGTGGACCGTTGCGACCGGTGCGGCGCTCAGGCGTACATCCGCGCGTCCCTCCCCATGGGCGGGGAGCTGCTGTTCTGCGCCCACCACGGGCGTCGGCACATCTCGGCCCTCCGCGAGAAGGGCGCCGACATCCAGGACGAGTCGGCCCGCCTCAGTGAGACCCCGACCTCGAACCCCACCGAGCGGTGAGCACCCGCCCACCACTCTGACCCCGATAACCGAGCGACAACCTCATATAGCGACGCGGCGGCCCCGGACGGCGCCCCCTTGCTGGCACCGCCCGAGGTCTGCTGTGTTCATCGCGCGACCGCGCCTGTGGCGCGACCTCCGGTCGCGCGGCTGAGGACGCCCTCGCGCCGGCGTGCCTCCGCCCACACCCGGAAGGGCTCGTCCTCAGCCTTCCTCCCCGAGAAGCTCCCCCCACCTGGGTGGCTATGCTTCCGCGGGTGAGTTCGGGAAGTCTGGATTTCGATCTTCTTGTCCATCTGGCCTGGCCTGCTCCGTATCAGGAGAAGCTCGGCGGATGGGTTCTCCGTCACGCCGATGGTGTGACCAAACGCGCCAATTCCGTCCTCCCGCTCGGGGAGCCCGAGGACGTCGACCAGGCGATCGACGCCGCTGAGCGGTTCTACGCCGAGCGCGGGCTACCGTGTGTGTTCTCCATGGGGCCTGGCGCGCCCGCGTCCCTGGACGAGCGTCTGGAGGCGCGCGGATACCGCGTGGTCGACCGCACGACCTACTTGACCGCGTCCCTGGACGGCCCCCTGGCCGAGGACTCCGAGGAGACCGCCCCCGCGCGGGTGGGTCTGTACGAGGAGCCGTCGCCGGAGTGGCTCGCCGCCTGGTGGGCGGTGGACGGACGCTACGACGGGGAGGGACTGCCCTGCGCCACCCGCATCCTGCGCGGCGTCCCCGCCACGTACGCGGACGTCCGGCAGGGCGGCAGGGCGCTCGCGGTGGGCCGTTCCGTCCTCCAGGGGGACACGCTGGGCATCTACTGCATGGCCACGCTGCCGGAGGCCCGGCGGCGGGGGCTCGCCGGAGCGGTCCTACGCACCCTGACGGCGGACGGCCGCGCACGCGGAGCCGTACGCGCGTACTTGGTCGTGATCGCCTCCAACGCGCCGGCGATCGCCCTGTACACCCGGCACGGCTTCACCCCTACCGGCGGCTACCACTACCGCGTCCGCTGAGCCGCCTCAGGGGTCGCGACGGCTCTGCGCCCCTGGGTGCCCCCTGGATGTGAAGGCCGCCCCCGAACACGGCCCTTCCCACCCCAGCGCCACACCGCGCGCCTCGAAACCGACGAACCACCCAGGCGTGAGGGCGCGCCGGTTGAAGCGCAATAAGCTCGGTCCCGTGTTGATTCTGTTGCCGCCGTCCGAGGGGAAGGCCGTTGAGGGGGCCGGGCCGGCGCTGGATCTTGGGCGGCTGAGTTTCCCGGCGCTCACGTCCGCGCGGGAGAAGGCCCTGGACGCGCTGGCGACCCTGGTCCACGGGCCCGAGGCGGACGCCCTGGCGGTGCTGGGGCTGACGGCGGGGCAGGCGGGTGAGTTGGAGAGGGACCGCGTCCTGCGCACGGCGCCCACGCTGCCCGCGAGCCGCCTCTACACCGGCGTGCTGTACGACAACCTGGGCCTGCCGTCGCTGAGCACCGCCGCGCGCCGCAGGGCCCAGCGTTCGGTGATCGTGTTCTCGGGGCTGTGGGGGGCGCTGAGGCTCTCCGACCGGATTCCGCCGTATCGCCTGTCCATGGGCGTACGGCTGCCGCCCCTCGGCGGGCTGGCGGCCCACTGGCGGCAGTCCCTCACCGAGGTGCTCCCGGCCGAGGCCACGGGCGTGATCGTCGACCTGCGGTCCTCGACGTACGCGCAGGCGTGGCAGCCAGGCTCGCGGGCGGTGACGGTGCGGGTGCTGCGGGAGGCCGACGGGGTCCGCACGGTGGTGAGCCACATGGCCAAGGCGACCCGCGGCGCCGTCGCGCGGTCGCTGCTGGAGTCCGGGGAGAACCCCCGAACGCCGAAGCGGCTGGCCGCGCTGCTGGCCGATCTCGGGCATGTCGCCGAGCTCGGCCCGGCGCCCCGCGACGGCAGGCCGTGGACGGTGGACATCGTCGTCCGGCCGTGACGACGGTTACCCGTTCGTGATCACATTCAGCCGCGAGCACGCCTTGTGGTATTCCCTGCCGGGATCTCCCAGATAGGACCACGGCGTGGTGCTGAACCGGCCGTAGGTGCGGGCCAGGTGCCCTCGGGCCGGCCGCCGCATGTCGGCCAGGTAGAACGCCGCGCCGAACGCGTTGTGCGCCTCGACGGCCCTCGGGTGCGGGCGTCCGCGCTCGCCGTGCCAGCGCCCCGCCGCCGCGGTGATCTCCCGTTGCACGTCGTAGGAGAACCACACGCGCGAGCGCGCCGAGCCCTCCCCCGCGATGTGCTCGAAGTACGCCAGCGGAAGCAGCACGGACAGGGGGTCGCCGCCGACGGCCTGCGCGCCGGCCCTGCGGGCGAAGTCGAACATCTCCTGACTCGTACCGCCCCAGCCGGGGGACAGCGTGACGAGCCGGGCGTAGTGCGTGGCGTACAACGTGCGGTGGCGGCGCGAGGCCTCCTGCCAGAGGGAGTCCTTCTCGTCCCTGGGCCGATCCAGGCCGAGGGCGAGCCAGAGCATGGACGTCCAGGGCACCGGATCGGCGGGGCTGAGCCGCGCCGCGGCGGACAGAGGCTCGCGCGCCGACTCCATGGCCTGGTGGAACATGCGCACGCGGTCGGCCTGGACGGCCCGGGCGCGCACGTCGGGCTTGATCGCCCACGCCTCCTCGACGCGGGTGCGCCCGAGCCACAGCCACAGGTCGGGATTGACCTGATCTCGCCGGACGAGCGCCTCGATGCCTCCGGACAGCCCGACGGCCGCCCTGCTCAGCGCCTCGACCCGCAGCGCGCGCACCTCGGGCTCGCCCCGGGTGGCCACCAGCGCGGGAATGGCGGGTTCCAGATATCCACGCCCGAGAGCGTTCACCGCGTCGTCGAGCACGGTGTCCGCCCAGGGACGGCTTGCGATCAGTCGTGGCCCCCGAGCACGCGCCCGATCCACTTCGATCACACCCATGCCGCGTGAGCCTAGGCATCGTCAAGGCTCATACGGCTACCGCGACGTTACGCTCACGTTAAACGGCTCATTACACACGTTTACGACCGTGCCGGACGGGAAGCCGTGGCGCGCGACGACCCCCGCCGCGGGACGGCGGGGGTCGGAGACAGCGCGTCAGTCGAGGTAGTCGCGCAGGACCTGGGAACGCGACGGGTGGCGCAGCTTCGACATGGTCTTGGACTCGATCTGGCGGATGCGCTCGCGCGTCACGCCGTAGACCTTGCCGATCTCGTCCAGGGTCTTGGGCTGGCCGTCGGTGAGGCCGAACCGCATGGACACCACGCCCGCCTCGCGCTCCGACAGCGTGTCGAGAACGGAGTGGAGCTGCTCCTGGAGGAGGGTGAAGCTGACCGCGTCGGCGGGGACGATCGCCTCGGAGTCCTCGATGAGGTCGCCGAACTCGCTGTCGCCCTCCTCACCGAGGGGGGTGTGCAGGGAGATCGGCTCCCGGCCGTACTTCTGGACCTCGACGACCTTCTCGGGGGTCATGTCGAGCTCGCGCGCGAGCTCCTCCGGCGTCGGCTCGCGGCCGAGGTCCTGGAGCATCTGCCGCTGCACGCGGGCCAGCTTGTTGATCACTTCGACCATGTGGACCGGGATGCGGATCGTCCGCGCCTGGTCGGCCATGGCACGAGTGATCGCCTGGCGGATCCACCACGTGGCGTACGTCGAGAACTTGTAGCCCTTGGTGTAGTCGAACTTCTCGACCGCGCGGATCAGGCCCAGGTTGCCCTCCTGGATCAGGTCCAGGAACAGCATGCCGCGGCCGGTGTAGCGCTTGGCCAGCGAGACCACGAGGCGGAGGTTGGCCTCCAGCAGGTGGTTCTTGGCGCGGCGGCCGTCCTCGGCGATCCACTCCAGCTCGGCGCGGACGTCGACGGGAAGCCGCTCGCCGTCGTTGGCCAGCTGCTCCTCGGCGAACAGGCCGGCCTCGATGCGCTTGGCGAGCTCGACCTCCTGCTCGGCGTTGAGCAGGGGGACCTTGCCGATCTGCTTCAGGTAGTCCTTCACCGGGTCGGCGGTGGCGCCGGCGGCGGCGACCTGCGCCACGGGGGCGTCGTCGTCGTCATCGGAGAGGATCAGGACCTCGTCGTCGCTCTGGACCTCGACGCCGGGCTTCGGCTCCTCCTCGACCTCGACCTCGGTCTCGGCCTCGGCTTCCGCCTCGATCTCGGGCTCCACCTCGGCCTCGGCCTCGGCGTCGGCCTCCACCTCGACGTCGAGGTCGAAGTCCTCAAGCTCGAGGTCGCCCTCGATGTCGAGTTCCTCGTCGTCGTCGGATGAGACCTTGGGCTTTGTTTCGATCTTGGACGTGGGCGACGCGGGCACGGCGACCTCCGGCTTGGCCTTCTTGGCGAGGGCGGCAGGGGTGGCGACCTTGGCGGGAGCGTCAGGGGCGGGCGCGGCCTTCTTCGCCGGCGCGGCCTTCTTGGCCACGGGCTTCTTGGCCGCCGGCTTCTCGACCGGCGCCGCTGCCTCGTCCCCGGCACCGCTCACCACGGCCGTGACGGTATCGGGCTGCTCCTTGGCCGCCGCGGTGGTGGCGGTCTTGGTCTTCTTGACGGGGGCGGCTGTGCGACGCTTGGCCGGGCCACGCGACCTCTTGGGCGCAGCCGAGTCCGCAGCGGTCACCACGACGGTCACACCCTCTTTGCTGAGGTTCCTCAGGAACACAGCGGCGTGCGACATCGGGATGTCCGCCTCCTCGAAGGCCTTGCGGACATCCTCAGACTCGAGGAAACCCTGCGAGCGCCCACGCTCGATGAGCCGCTGAATGACGGGCTCGTTCAGCTCAGACGGCTTCGAGCGAGTCGAACTTGCAGGCGACACGAACACCTCTCGAACGAACGCATGGTGAGAATGGACCCAGGTGCCCGCTAGGGGCGCTTGCTTCTTTCGTGGTGGGCCGTGCGAACCGCGACGTACCTGCCCAGCATTGTGGCATGACCCCGCAGTCCATACGGCCGCCTCACAGCGGTTGCCTTCCACCCTAGGCCGACCGGAACAGTAGTGCGTACGGAAGCGGGTCACCGATACCCGAAAGCAACCCTTATGACTGTTTCATTCAGTCACTCTTTGTGGCGGCCGGCACGTGGACGGCGAGCACCGTGACGTCATCGTCCTGCTCATACCCCGCCAGCATCCTGTCCACCAGGAAGTCAAGCAACATATGGGGATTTCCTAGGACTTCAGGGGGTGCCTCGGCGACGACCGACGAAAGCTCCGCCAGCCCGGCGTCCAGGCCGCGCTTTCGGTTCTCGACGAGGCCGTCGGAGTAGAGCACCGCCGTGTGCCCCGGCGGGACGCAGAACCGGAACTGCTTGCGGACGGCGGGCCAGCCCAGCGGCGTGCCGGGCTCTCCGTCGGACAGCACCGCGTTACCCTGCGGCGATACCAGCAGGGGCGGCGGGTGACCGGCCAGGGCGAGGGTGCCCTCGCCGGTGCCGGGTTCGACGACCATGTAGGCCAGGGTGGTGACCTGCTCTTCCTCCTCGGTGGCGTCGAACACTCTGTCAAGACCGGTCAGGACGGCGGCGGGCGGCGGGTTGGTGAGCGCCAGGGCCCGCATGGCGTTGCGGATGCGGCCCATGCCCGCCGCGGCCTTGACGCCCTTGCCCATGACGTCGCCGACCACGGCCGCCACCCGGGCGTCCTGGAGCACGAAGGCGTCGTACCAGTCGCCGCCGACCTGGACGTGCCTGCTGCCCGAGCGGAACCGCTGGGCCAGCACCAGCCCGGGGATCACCGGCAGGCGGTCGGGCAGGAGGCTGCGCTGCAGCGTCTCGGCCGTGCGGTGCTCGCGCTCGAACAGCGTGGCCCGCTCCACGGCCAGCGCGCACTGGCCCGCCAGGGCCTCCAGGAACACCCCGTCCTCCTGGGAGATCTTGTACGGGCGGGTGAAGGCGAACCGCAGCGCGCCGAGCGCCCGCCCCGCCGCCAGCAGCGGAAGGCCGACCCAGGCGCGCTCGTCGCTGTGGGCGAGGAAGCCCGCGATCACCGACTCCTCGGCGCCGGCCTCGACGAGCTGGGCCTTCAAGCTCTCGGGAGACTCGGCGAACACCGGCCTGCGGCTGTTGACCGCCATGGTCATGACGCTGGTCTGCGAGAGCGGGATCTCCTCGCCGGCGGACGGCATGTCGGGAAGGCCGCCGCTGTTGGTGAGCTTGAGCGCGGCGCGGTCGGTGTCGAGCAGGGCGACGGCCGACCTGTCGGCGGCCAGCGCGGTGCGGCCGACGTCGATGATGACCTGGACTACCTGCTCGACCGTGAGGGCCTCGGCCAGCTGGGCGGTGGCGCCCTGGAGCCGGGCGGTGCGCAGGGCGGCGGCGCCGAGCTGGTCGGTCAGGCGGCCGCGCATCTCTTCGGCCTCGCGCTGCGGGGTGACGTCGCTGTTGGCGCCGACCCACTCGATGACGCGGCCGAGACGGGTGATCGGGACGGCGCGCACCTCGAAGTGGCGGTAACCGCTTGCCCGCGTGCGGACGCGGTAGCTCCACTCGAACATCGTGCGCCCGCGCAGGGCCTCGCGCCACGCCTCGTCGGCGGCCGGCCGATCATCGGGATGCACGGCGTCGAGCCAGCCGTAGGCGAGGTACTCCTCCAGGCTCTGGCCGGTGATGGCGCGCCACTGCGGGGCGTCCTCGACGACGGCGCCGTTGGGCGAGGTGATCCACACGAGCTGCTGCTGGGACTCGACCAGCGAGCGGTAGCGCTCCTCGCTGCGCCGCAGTTCCTCCTCGGTTCGCTGGCGCTCGGTGACGTCCACGCCGATGAGGGCGACCCCGGCGAGGGCGCCCTTGTCGCCGTGGACGGGGTAGAACGAGAGGCTCCAGTGGCGCAGCTCGCCGGCGGGAGACATGCCGCGATAGCGCTGGTCGCCGCCCGCGACGGCCCGGTGCTCGTCGACGACTCTGCGCAGGGCGCCGTCGACCAGTGCGGAGAGATCGGCGGACAGCAGCTCGGAGGCCGTGCGCCCGGCGTGCTCGTCGAACGCGACGCCGCTGAGGTCGGCGAAGCTCTGGTTGACCCTCAGGAACCTGGCGGACGTGTCGAAGAACGCGAAGGCGAACGGCGCCTCCGCGAGCAGGCCCTCCAACAGGGCGGGGTCTGAGATGTCCACACCCGACTCCCGGGGACGGGGCACGGAGGTTTCGGCGCTCATGGTCGGCACCTCCGTCGCGTGCCAGGGTCTCCCACGAGGCACATCTCCATAACTGTGATTGGTAGCGCAGAACTGCACTACATCATCGGTGATGGGCACGCGCGGACGGAAGCCCCGGCCGCGATGCGGTCAACGCATCCTGTCAAAAACGCGCCGCGGTGTGCAGCGAGATCGGCCCACTTTCTCGACCCCCGGCACGTCGCGCGCCGGGAGACCACCAGCTCGATCAAGCCGTCACCTTCCCGCCGTCCCCGCCGTCGTCGAGCGAACGGTACCGTTTCCGTGCCGGGCGGCACGGGCTCGCCCGCGGTCCGGACGCGCTGGGCACCAGCTTCCCACGATGAGGGGGTCTGTGGTGCCGGATGTGCCGGGTAACCCTTACGGCGCAAGGGGTTGACAGCTGCGTGATACAGGATGGAATGAGTACGCACGCTCCCTCAGAGGCCTGGTCCGGGGGATGGATGCCCCCCGGCTCACCGGAGGATGCGAAACCGCCCATGCCTGCTCTTGCAACGCGCCAGACCGGACCCACCGCCGAATCGCGACCGACCGGACCGCGCGAGATCCGGTCCCGGGCGGCCGGGCCGCCGGGGCACGTCAGCGAACGCCTGTCCCACGAGTTCGTCACCGTCCCCGCCGAGACGGTGGACCGGTGCGTGGAGGACGTGTGGGCGTGCGCCGCCCACCTCGGCGTGGACGTCACCACGGCCGTCGTCGAGCGCATCGCCCGCGAGCGTCTGCTGGCCGTCGCGGGCTCGGCGCCGCTCGTCGCCCCGCGCGGGTGACATCCATCCAGACCCCGAGGTGACACTCCCGTGCGCCCCGGCGTGCCGTAACCGGGGCCTTCGGGTAACAGCGGGGTCACCACACGGCGTTCCGTGCATCCTTTGGGCCCGGAATGCGAGAAGGTAAGGGGCGTGAGCCGCCGACGACGCCGAGACCCCAGGGGGACCCCGCCGCCGGACGAC
This sequence comes from Sphaerisporangium album, assembly GCF_003323745.1. GTDB lineage: Bacteria > Actinomycetota > Actinomycetes > Streptosporangiales > Streptosporangiaceae > Sphaerisporangium > Sphaerisporangium album. The sequence goes on along the minus strand of NZ_QOIL01000023.1, from coordinate 118,678 downwards.
GTCTTCGCCGAGATGCTGGTGGCGGCGCGTGAGCTGCTGGCCGTCCGCAGCCCGCTGGACGCCGAGCTGATGGTCTCCGACATGCTGGGCGCCTGGTGGGGCCGGCGGCTGCGCCGCGGCGACGTCGAGGAGTTCCTCGGCGAGGGCCTCGTCGACTACGCCGCCAAGGCGGGGACGCCCGCCGCGCTCACGCTGCTGGTCGCGGTGGCCTATCTGGGCACCGCCCGGCAGGCCGCCAAGGCCGAGGGCGCCGCGCTGGCGCTCATGGAGTCGGACGTCGCCCGGCCGCGCTGGGCCGAGCGCGTCGGGGCGGTCAAGCCGCAGGGCTGTTACGTCTCCAGGGACGCCTACGGCGACCAGGACACCGTGGTGTGCACCTTCGCCTACCGCGGCGTCCCGCGCACCGCTCCGGCGGCCGTGGAGGCCGCGGCCGAGGGCGCGCAGGAACCCAAGGGCGACGCGGGGCCGCAGGGCCCGGCCGAGGATCCGCACGCCCTGGTGGTGATCGTCGACTACAACATGCGCGGCATGGCCCGGGACGCCTGGGTCTCCTCCCAGGTGGACACGCTGCTGGAGAAGGCCGGCATCGAGGCGGCGGGCAATCCGATGCTGCGCTTCGAGGAGCTGGAGCCCCAGCAGGCGCGGGCCCTGCTGGAGTTCGCGATGAAGGCCACGGCCGAGACCCTGGGCCGCCGCAGGTCGACCAACGTCGTCAGCGACAGCTACAGCGCCTACCACGCCTTCGCCAGGGCCCGCATCAAGGCGCTGCCGCCGGGCCGCAAGCGTCCCGCCCCGCTGTTCAGCGAGGCCCCGTACAGCCGCGACCGGCGGGCGATGCTGGCGGCCGAGTTCCTGGCCTCCGACGCCGCCGAGCACCTGTCGGACCCCTCGGCGGCCTCGCGGTGCGCCGACCACATCATCGACTACGGCTGCGACCAGGACTTCAACCGGCCGCTCCGGGTCAGCCCGACCAAGTGCGAGACGTTCCTGCTGGACTGGCTGCCGCGCAAGGTCCTCCTCGACCCCGCCGAGCAGGACGCCATGCCGCACGTCCTGCTGTCCTGGGTGCGCTTCGCGGCCCCGAGGACGGGGCTGCCCGACGAGGGGCTCCGGGCGACGCTGGACGCCGTCTACGAGGCGATGGGCCGCTTCACCGAGGCCTACCGCGATCCGACGACGTTCGGTCTGGACCGCTCCCTCGTGCGCAGACTGCTCCCCGACGGCGATCTCTCGGCCCTGCCGCGGCGCGCGTTCGCCTTCCCGTTCCTGGACGGCACGCGCGGCGAGGTCGACCTGTCGTCCCTGCGCCCGGCCGAGGACGCCGACCGGCGCGTCCTGCTGGAGATCGACCACGCCGCCGAGCGCGACCGGCCGGACTTCGCCGAGCATCTGGCCTGGCACGAGGAGATCGCGACCCGCCTGTGGAACGGCGATCCCGAGCAGATGTGGGAGGCCGCGCAGCGGCTGCTCGACCTCGGCCACGACCGCCACGACGTCCTGCACGTGCTGATGGAGATCGCCGAGCGCATCGGCGACCACCCCGACGAGCTGGCCGCCGCGCTGGACGACATCGCCGACATCCCGGACGAGCCTCCGCCCGCGCCCTAGCCGCGCCGCCCGGAGGCCTGGAGGTCAGCGCAGGAAGCCGATGTCGGCGTATTTCAGCGTGTAGAAGCCCGGGGCGCCGATGTTGGCCAGCGCGGAGTTGACCCCCCAGTTCTGCGGCCGCTGGTACAGCGGCAGCACGTTGACCTTCTGCCAGATCAGCCGGTCGGCCTCGTTGGCGTCGCCCCGCGCCCGTTCGGGGTTGAGGTCGGAGGACGCCCGCCGCATCGCCAGGTCGATCTCGGCGGAGCCGGACCTGCCGAAGTTGGCGTTCCACTGGACCTTGCCGCCCGGGCCCTTGGTGGCGTCGGCGTAGGTGCCGTAGCTGCTGGAGATCGGGAACGGCGTGCCGATGTAGGAGAACGGCGCGATGTCGAAGTTGCCGGGGATGATGTACTTGGCGAAGAAGTCGTCGCTCGGGACGGACTGGATCGTCACCTTGACGCCGATCTTGCCGAGCATGGCCTGGGTCAGCTCGGCCTCCCCCTTGCTGAGCGGCAGCCCGGACGGGATCACGAACCGCACGCCGAGCTCCCTGCCGGCCTTGACGCGGGTCGGGCTGGCCCGGTGCCAGCCGGCGGCGTCCAGCATGCGCTCGGCCTTGGCCGGGTCGTACTTGCCGAGCTCGCCGGCGTTGTCCCGGTAGCCCTCCTGGGTGTTCATGTAGAAGTGGTTGTTGAGCAGGGCGCCGTCCCAGCCCAGCCCCTGCAGGTCGGACCGGGTGATCGCCGAGCGGTCGAGACCGAGGGCGATCGCCTGCCGCACCCGGGGGTCGGCGAGGGCCGGGCTCTCGCCGTTGAAGGTGAAGTGCCGGAAGTCCGGGCCGGCGGCCTGCCGGATGACCGCGCCCCTGGCGTTCCTGGCCCGGGCGTAGTCGGGAGCGGAAGGGCCGACGTCGAACACGTCGAGCTCGCCGTTGGTGAACGCCCCGACCAGCGCGTCCGTGGCCAGCGACCGGTATATGATCTTGTCCAGCTTGGCCCTCGGGCCCCACCAGTGGTCGTCGCGGACGATGGTGATCGTCTTGGCGGTGGGGTCGAACCCGCCGAACCTGAACGGCCCTGCGGTCACCGGGACGCGGTTCAGCCAGCCGGTGTTGAACGCGTCGGGCGTCGCGTTGGTCGACTTGGGGTACAGCGGCCAGAACAGCGCCTGCCACTCGCTGAACGGGTTGTCGAAGGTCACCAGCACCTCGTGGTCGTCCCTGCCGCGCTCCACCCTCCCGATGTCCTGGTAGCCGGTCGTCGCCGCGACGTGGAAATCCAGGTTGCGGCCGCTCAGGGCCTTCCACTGCGCCTGGTAGTCCTGCCAGGTGATCGGCCTGCCGTCCGACCACCTGGCCTTGGGGTTGAGGCGGTAGGCCACCACCTGGCGCGGGTTGGTGGCGATCACCCGGGCGTCCAGGACGTAGTCGGTGTTCGGCACCGGGGTGGCCTTCTCGTCGGAGCGGAAGGCGGCGGGCATCAGGGCGTCGATGACCTTCTTGACCTCGGCGAGGTTGCCGTCCACGTGGTTGAGGTTCCACTGGGTGGGCGACTCGGTGATGCCCCAGCGCAGCGTGCCCCCGTCCCGGACCCGCTCGCGCGGCGCCGGGTTGATGTCGAAGGCCTTGATGACCGCGGGCACGCGGGCGGGGGCCGCGCCTCCGGCGCCCTTGCCCCCGCAGCCCGAGAGTGCCGGCGGCGCGGCGGCCGTGAGCAGGGCGAGCGCGACGGGCACGCCCACCGTCCGGACGCGCCCGCGGCGGCCCGCCGGCGAAGGGCCGCCCGTGCGGGGCTTCGGGGCTTGTTCCACGTTCTCCTCCAGAATGGGCCGATCGGTAGGTCTCGCTCGCGCCGCCGCTAGACGACGCCGAGCTTCTCCGCGTAGTGGCAGGAGGCTCCGTGGTCGCCCTCCAGCGGGCGTACGGCCGGCTCCTCCTCGACGCAGCGAACGCGCTGCGCGTCCGTGAGGACCTTGAACTTCGGGCACCGGGTGCGGAACCGGCAGCCGGAAGGGGGGTCGGCGGGGCTCGGGAGGTCGCCGTCGAGCAGGATGCGGCGGCGGCGCCGCTCCTTGTCGGGGTCGGGGATCGGCACGGCCGACAGCAGGGCCTGCGTGTACGGGTGCATCGGCGCCCCGTACACCTGGTCGGCCCCGCCGATCTCGGCGATCCTGCCGAGGTACATGACGGCCACGCGGTGGGCGATGTGGCGGACGACGGCGAGGTCGTGGGCCACGAAGAGGTAGGACAGCCCGAGCCGGTCGGCGAGGCCGGCGAGCAGGTTGATCACCCCGGCCTGGATCGACACGTCGAGCGCGGACACCGGCTCGTCCAGGACGATCAGCTTGGGCTCCAGGGCGAGCGCCCGCGCGACGGCGATGCGCTGGCGCTGGCCGCCCGAGAAGTCCTGCGGGTAGCGGGCGGCGTGGGCGGGTTCGAGCCCGACGAGCCTGAGCAGGCGGCGCACCCGGGGGCCGGTGTCGGTGTAGCCGTGGGTGACCAGGGGCTCGCCGACGATGTCGTGAACGGTCATGCGGGGGTCGAGCGAGGCCAGGGGGTCCTGGAAAACGACCTGGAGGTGGCGGCGCACGGCGAGGCGGTCGTGCGGGGTGAGCGCGGCGGTGTCGCGCCCGAACACCACGACCCGGCCCCGCTCGGGCCGGGCGAGCTCCAGGATCTCCATGAGCGCGGTGGTCTTCCCGCAGCCGGACTCCCCCACCAGGCCGAGCGTCTCGCCCTCGCGGATGTCGAAGGAGACGCCGTCGACGGCGTGCACGGTGCCGACGCGGCGCCGGAACACCGCGCCCTTCGTCAGCGGGTGGTGCTTGACCAGCCCGTCCACCTCCAGGACCACGGCGCGCCCCTCACGGGGACGCGGTGGGGGCACACCGGGGTAGGCACCGGCCGCGGCGGTGGGGACGTCCTCGGGCGGGACGGGCCGCGGCTCGCCGATCTCGCCGGAGCGGACGCAGGCGGCGCTGTGACCGGGGGCCACCTCGGCCAGCGGAGGCTCGGCCCGGGCGCACGCGGGGATCGCCATGGGGCAGCGAGGCTCGAAGGGACAGCCCGGCGGCAGCGCGGCGGCCGAGGGGGGGCTGCCGTCGATGGGGACGAGAGGGACGTCCCGGCCCGCGTCCAGGCGGGGCACCGAGCCGAGCAGGCCGATGGTGTAAGGCATGCGCGAGCGGTGGTAGACGTCGCGCACGGTGCCCGCCTCGACCCCGCGCCCGGCGTACATCACCAGCACGCGGTCGGCGATCCCGGCCACGACGCCGAGGTCATGGGTGATCAGGACGATGGCCGCTCCGGTCTCGCGCCGGGCGCTCTTCAGCACTTCCAGGACCTGGGCTTGGATCGTGACGTCGAGGGCGGTGGTCGGCTCGTCGCAGATGATGACGTCGGGGTCGTTGGCGATGGCCATGGCGATCATCGCGCGCTGCCGCATGCCCCCGGAGAACTCGTGCGGGAAGGCCCTGGCCCGCTGCCGCGGGTTCGGGATGCCGACCAGGTCGAGCAGCTCGACCGCGCGCTCGGCCGCGCGCTCCCTGCTCACCCGCTGGTGGACGCGCACGGCCTCCGCGAGCTGGTCGCCCACCCGGTAGACCGGCGTCAGCGCCGACAGCGGGTCCTGGAAGATCATGGACATCGTGTCGCCCCGGACGGCGGCGAGTTCCTTCTCGGGCGCGCCGAGCAGCTCTCTGCCGTGCAGCAGGACCGAGCCGCTGACCTTGGCGTGCCTCGGCAGCAGGCCCATGACGGCCAGCGAGGCGACCGACTTGCCCGCTCCGGACTCCCCGACGACGCCGAGCACCTCGCCCGGCTCGACGGTGTAGCCCACCCCGCGCACCACCGGGACGTCGCCGAAGCGGACCTCCAGGTCGCGGACCTCCAGCACGGGCGCCGTACCCGTCGCCGTGCCCGTCGCCGTGCCCGTCGTCATGCGCTCCCCCTGCCGCCGGGGTCGAGCGCGTCCCGCAGGGAGTCGCCGACGAGGTTGACCGCGAGGATGGTGACGACCAGCCCGCCGGCCGCGAACCAGAACGTCCAGGGCGCGTAGAGGGCCGTCCGGGAGCCGTCGGCGATCAGGCCGCCGAGCGAGACGTCGGGCGGTTGGATGCCGAACCCGAAGTACGACAGCGTCGTCTCGGTGAGGATGGCCGCGCTGACGTTCAGCGTGGCGTCCACGACCAGCAGCGAGGCGAGGTTGGGGATGACGTGCCGGTAGATGATCTTCGCGGGCGGCACGCCCATGAACCGCGCCGCCTTCACGTACTCGCGTTCCTTGATGGCCTTGGTCATACCCCGGACGATCTTGGAAGTGACCATCCACAGGAACAGCGCCAGCATGATCACGAACAGCAGCCACCGGCCGCCGGCAAGCAGCGGCGACATGATCGCGAGGATCAGGAACGCGGGAAGGACCAGCAGCAGGTCCGCCACCCACATGAGCGTGCGGTCCGTCCAGCCGAGGAAGTAGCCGGCGACCGAGCCGACGGCCGCCGCGACGCCGGTGGACACCACCGCCACCAGCAGGCCGACGATCAGCGACTTCTGCGCGCCGCGCATGGTGACGGCGAACACGTCCGAACCGGTCTGCAGCGTGCCGAACCAGTGGGCGGGCGAGGGCGGCTGCATGAACGCCGAGAAGTCCATCTCGGTGTAGGACCACGGGTAGAGCAGCGGCCCGGCGAACGCCAGCAGGAACATCAGCGCCAGCAGCGCGAAGCCGAGGCGTCCCTGGCCGGTGGCGAAGAACCGCCCGGCCACGACGCGCGTCCTCGACGGGACGCGGCCGTGCCCGACGTCGGCCGCGACCTCGGCGAACTCCTCCTCCGGGAGCGTCATCATCTAGCCCACCCTGACCCTCGGATCGAGGACGGCCTGGAGCACGTCGGAGGCCAGCGACGCGGTCAGCACGGCGAGCGCGGCGAAGCAGCTGATCGCCGCGACCATGTTGACGTCGTTGGAGCGGATCGAGGCGACGAGCTCCTCCCCCATGCCGTGCCAGCCGAAGACCGACTCGGTGATCGTGGCGCCCACCAGCAGCGAGCCGAACGTGAACGCGAAATAGGTGACCGCGGGGATCAGCGCGGTGCGCAGCGCGTGCTTGACCAGGGCGGTGCGCCGGCGCAGCCCTTTGGCCATCGCGGTGCGGACGAAGTCGGCGTCCATCACGTCGAGCATCATGTTGCGCTGGTAGCGGCTGTAGACGGCGATCTGCCCGACCGCGAGCGAGAGGGTGGGCAGGGCGAGGTGCTTGACGCGGTCGAGCACGTCCGCGCCGACCCCGCCCTCCAGACCCGGGGTCTCCTCGCCGCTGACCAGGAAGACCTGGACGCCGAGATGGTCGTTCAGCCAGACGGCGGCGATGATCAGCATGTTGGCCAGCACGACGGTGGGGATGGCGAGCACGAGGAACGCGGTGACGGTGGACAGCCGGTCGAACCAGCCGTACTGCCGCACGGCCGCCAGCGCGCCGATCAGCACCCCCGCCACGCCGCCGATGACGAGCCCGAGCAAGATGAGCCGCGCCGTGACCCCGAGGCGCCGACGCAGCTCGGCGTCCACGCGGTCCCCGTTCCACGTCCTGCCGAGGTCGCCGCGCGCGACGTCCCCGGCCCACCGGAGGTAGCGCTGGATCAGCGGCGTGTGGTCGTTGAGGTTGTACAGCGACAACTGGGCGTCGATCACCGCGGCCGGCGGGCGGGGGCTGCGCCCTTCGTAGTTGGAACGCGGGTCCAGGGCTAGGGCGGCCAGGATGTAGGCCAGGCTCGTGGCGACGGCGATCAGCACCGCGTAGTTGACCAACCGGCGGAGCAGGAAACCTGCCATCGCCCCCCTTCCGCCGATCACCGAGTCTGTCCGGATTCGCAACCGTCAGGGCCGCACCTCGCGACCCTGTGTGCCCATCCTGCTACATCTCGTAACCGTGCGGTGACAGGAATGTGGTCAACCGGGCCGGGTGTCGGCTCAGACCGCGTCGAGGACGACCCGCCGGAGCGGATCCGGAAAGCGATCCAGGGGGAAGCGGCGGCTCCTAGCGGTCGGCCAGCTCGTCCACGGCGGCGCGCACGTCGGCGCTGGTGATCGTGGTCAGCTCCTCGGCGCTGGCGTTCCCGCCGCGACCGGCCAGGCGGACATCGCGCCCGAGCGCCGCACGCTCGAACAGCGACCGCGCGAAGCGGCCGTTGCCCAGCTCGTCGATCAGGCCCTCGGCGCAGACCCACGCGAACACGTCGGCGAGGTCGCGCTCGGCGGAGGCGTCGAAGCGGTCTCCGGCGCCCCCGGCCAGCAGGCCCGCGATCTCGGTCAGCTCGGCGGGACTGTAGGACGGGAACGTCACGCGCTGGTTGAACCGGCTGGCGAGGCCGGGGTTGGTGGCGAGGAAGCGCTCCATCTCGGAGGCGTACCCGGCGAGGATGATGACCAGCCGGTCGCGGTCGTCCTCGGCGCGCTTGAGCAGCGTCTGGACGGCCTCGGTGCCGAAGGCGTCCCCGCCCTGGTAACCGCTGTTGACCAGGCTGTAGGCCTCGTCGACGAACAGCACCCCGCCGAGCGCGCGGTCGACCAGCTCGTTGGTCTTGATCGCGGTCGCGCCGAGGTGCTGGCCGACCAGGTCGGCGCGGGACGCTTCGACCACGTCGGGCCGCGAGAGCAGGCCGAGCGCGGCGAAGACGCGGCCGATCACCCGGGCCACGGTGGTCTTGCCCGTGCCGGGCGGGCCCACGAAGACGAAGTGCCGCATCTGCGGCGGCGCGGGCAGGCCCTGCTCCTGGCGCATCCGCGCGATGCGGAGCTGGGCCGCGATGGCGCGGACCTGGCGTTTGACCGGCTCCAGCCCGGCCATGCGGTCGAGGTCGGCCAGGGCCTCCTCCAGGCTCGGGGTGGCCTGGTAGCCGCGGAACCGCGCGGTGATCTCGTTGAACGCCTTGGTCAGGTCCGCCGTGGTGGTGGTGACCAGGTCCTCACGGCTCGGCGCGCCGCCCGCGCCCACCACGCGCACGTCCCTGGCCTGCGCCGCCGCCTCGATGAGGCTGCGCGCGAAGCGGGCGTTGCCGAGCTCGTCGATGAGCCCGCGCCGGTGGACGTCCTCGAACAGGCCGAGCAGGACGCCGGGGGCGTCCGGCGACAGCCGCTCGCCGCGCCGGACGGTCAGGAGCTGGACGATGCGCAGCAGCTCGGGCGGCGAGTACGTCGGGAACTTGATCCGGGTCGAGAAGCGGGACGACAGGCCGGGGTTGGAGGACAGGAAGCCCGCCATCTCCTTCTCGTAGCCGGCCAGGATGATGACGAGCCGGTCGCGGTCGTCCTCGGCGCGCTTGAGCAGGGTCTGCACGGCCTCGGCGCCGAAGCGGTCCGGCTGGCCGTCCCCGGAGTTGATCAGGCCGTACGCCTCGTCGACGAACAGCACGCCGCCGAGGGCCTGGTCGATCAGCTCGTTGGTCTTGATGGCCGTGGCGCCGAGGAACTCGCCGACCAGGTCAGCGCGCTGCGCCTCCACGACGTACGGGGTCTCCAGCAGGCCGAAGGCGTAGAAGATCTTGGCGACCGTGCGGGCGACGGAGGTCTTGCCGGTGCCGGGCGGCCCCACGAAGACGAAGTGGCGCATCGGCTGCTCGGTGGAGTAGCCCGCCTCGGCGCGCAGCCGGGACGCCTCGATGGACGCGGCGATCGAGCGCACCTGCTCTTTGACCGGCTCCAGCCCGATCATGCTCTCCAGCTCGCCGAGAGCCTCCTCGACGGAGATGGGCGGCGGCGTGACGGCCTCGGACGCGCCGGCGCGCTCGGGGGCGCCGTCGCGCGCGCGCTGCCTGACCTGCGCGGGGGCCTGCGCCTGCGCGGCGGCGGCCCGGCGGCGCACCTGGTTCGCCTGCACCAGCCGGTACGCCAGCACGGCCCCCGCCACGCCGTACGCCGCCCACAGCGCGATCCGGGGCGAGAACGTGGCCACGGCGAAGGTCACCATGGCGGCGGCGCCGAGGGCGGCCAGGGTGGTCACCCACGGCGTGACCCACCGGATCAGGTGGGCGAGCCCGCCGGTCAGCACGCCGAGAAGGATGAACAGCGTGGGCAGCGCGGAGTTCGGCTGCACGTAGCCGCCCATCACGACCATCACACACGACCACGCCACCACGACGAGGACGGTCGCGGCGGCGCGGGGAAAGCGCAGGGTCAGTTCGGCGTAGCCCAGGAGTAAGAGAACGGTGACGAACGTCGGGAACGACCAGCCGAGGAGGACCGTCAGGACGGCGGCGCCGATGAGGACGGCAGCGAAGATCGCCCGTCTCGTCCCACGGGAGAGCTGGAAGTAACGTATTCGGACGCGCTCGAACGCGTCACGGGCCGCGGCGCGCCCCGCCGGCCGGGCCCTGTCGGAGTCCCGCATTTTGCCTCCCCGGTCGCCTCCCGGTTATACCGCACCGGGGCCTTCGGCGCGCGTCCCGGGCGTTGTGCCCTTTACCGCGCGCCGCGCGACCATGCGCGCGAGCGGCGGCGGACCGGGAGGCGGGTGAGGCGGTCAGGATCGGCGGGGGGCGGCGCGGGCCTCGTGGCGGCCGGGGTACTCGCCGACCAGGACGTGCTTGGGGGTCACGCGCAGCACGTCCTCGGCGGGGTCGGCGAGGGCGATGCCGCGTATCTCGGCCCAGAACCTCCGTTCGAGGGGGTCGGCGACGAACACGGCCACCCGGGGGTCGCGCTCCGCCGCGGCCCAGGCCTCCTCCGCGGCGATCAGGCGCAGGTCGCCGGACGCGCTGACCGAGGTCACGGCGCCGACGGCGAGGGTGCGCGGCCCCGCGGCGTCGGCGTAGGACAGCACGACCCCGCGGGAATAGGTGAACGCGCGCCGCACCTCGGGGCTGAGACCCACCGACGGGCTGACCTCGCCCGGCAGACGGGGGCCACAGCCCTCGCACGGGATCAGCGAGGCGCGCCATGGTCCGGCGGACCCCCGCCACCAGGCACGCGCGGAGCGCACCGCGACGGCGAGGATCACGACCAGCAGCGCGATCGCCACCGACCACCAGGCCCGCTCGCCGGCCACCGGGTGCGCGCCCAGGGTCGGCGCGCCACCCGCCACCACGAGGGCGACCGAGGCCAGCAGCAGGAACGCCATGGCGGTCGCCAGCGGCCAGTCCGCGCCGAGGACCGCGCGCAGCCGCGTCCGCAGCCCGCCCCGCCTCCACACGTAGAGCATCGCGACGGGGACGAGCACCCCCGCCAGGGCGGCCCGCCGCTCGCCGAGCGCGGGCGGGACGACGGCGAGGGCGGCGACGAGGAACCACAGGCGCGCGGCGACGATCCACAGGGTGACGCCGGTGTCGCGCAGGCCGACCCGCTCGGGCGGGACCGCCGTGAACTCGGCGAGCGCCCGCACGGGCCTGCCCCGCCAGGCCTCGGCGAGCCCGCGGAACAGCAGCACGGCCACCCCGTTGAACAGGACCAGGCCGAAGAGCCCGGCCCAGAAGGCGCCGAGGACGTCGTCCCAGCGCACCAGGGGTGAGGCGGCGGAGACGAGCGGGACGACCTCGCCGGCGAGCGACCAGGCCGGCAGGGTGGCCAGCGCCGCGACGTAGGCGGCCGTCGCCAGCAGGGTGACCGACACGGCCACCGCCAGCCACAGATCGCGGGCGAGCATGCCCGCCACGTACCGCCACACCGTGATCTTCCTGGCCTGCCGCACGGTGACCGCCGCGGCGAGGACGAGCACGGCCGCGCCGGCGACGCGCGCCTCCGTCCGCAGGCCGTACCAGAAGGACAGGACGGCCACGACGGCGAGGGCGATCGCGAGCAGGGGGCGCACCTGGCGCGCCCACAGTTCCAGGGCGCGGCGGGCACGGCCGGTCTCGCGCGGGTCGACCTCCCAGGTCGGGTCGTGGTGGTCGCGGGGACGGTCCCAGCGCAGGAAGGTGAGGCCGAGGTTGATCCGCGCGCCGGGGTGGTCGTCGTCGCGCCGCAGCGCGGCGCGGTAGGCGGCGGCGGCCTGGTCGTGGTCGCCGCGGACCAGGGCGAGGTCGCCGATGAGGACGTGCGGGTCGGGCTGCTCGGGCGCGAAGCGTACGGCCTTCTGGGCCTGTGCCCACGCGTCCCTCCACCGGCCGGGGAGCCGGCGCAGGGCCGAGCCGAGCCTTAGCCGCGCGGCCCAGGAGCCGGGTGCGAGCCGGACGGCGTCCTGAGCCGCGACGACCGCCTCGGAGTCGCGGCCGAGGCGTTCTAGGGCGAGACTCATCAGCCGATGTCCCCATTCGCCGTCGGGATCACGTTCGACCGCCTCGCCGGCGGCCTCCAGTGCCCCCTCCGGCTGGTCGCGTGCCAGCCTTGCCACGGCCACCACACACCATGCCCGGGGATCGGAGCGGTCTCGCGGGGATGGCACCGGAGAGGGATCGGACTCACTGGTGTTCCCCACGCCGTCATGGTCTGTTGCGGATCACCGATTGCCTAGATGCCGGACATATACCTATAGCTCTCTAGAGAGGTCTGGATCGCCCCAGGTTGAACAGGGTTCCCAGGAGCCTCTTGAGACCGGGTGCGCGGCCGCGTCCGCTCCCCGTCCGGGCCGACACGCCAAGATCATCGAATGGGCCCGTTACGGCAACCCGCTGAACGATCGCCGACCGCCGCGACGCTGGTGTCCCGGCGGTCCTCCGCGCCGCCCCGCGAGCGTCTCCTCCGAGTGACGCCCCCGTGCCCTCTCCGTACGGGAAGAAGGGCTCCTCCAGGCATGAGGGGAGGCATACGGGGCAAGTGGCTGTGCAACACGGACAGACCCCTACAGAATGGCTACCGTGAGACGAGCCCTGCAGGATCTCGCTTCGCTGGCCGCCCGGCTGGGCGTCGGCGGGATCTTCTTCGCCAACGGCTGGCACAAGCTCGAGTTCGGGCTGACCGCGACGAGCGATCAGTTCGCGAAGATGGGCGCTCCCGGACCCGGCGTCTGGGCCGCCTCCACCATGCTCATCGAGCTCCTCGGCGGGGCGCTGCTGGTCGCGGGGCTCGCCGTCCCGGCGTGCGGGCTGGTCCTGTTCGCCGAGGCGCTCGCGGTGTTTGTCCTCGTCAGCGGGGACACCGGCCTGCCGCTGACCGGCGGGGACATCAACCTGATCGTCGCGCTCGGAGCGGCCTCGGTGCTGCTGGCGGTCGTCGGCGCCGGGCGCCTGTCCATCGACCACCTCGTCGTCATCCGGCGGCGCGAGGCCGAGGCCGCCGACGAGATGGCCGCCGACGCGGAGGCGGACGACGTCATCTCCTCCTGGCGCGAGCCTGACCGTCCCGCCACGACCGGCACCGGCGCCCGCACGGAGGACGCCGCCTCCCCCGGCACGGGCACGAAGGCCCCGGGGGCGGGCCCGGTGACGTTCCCCAAGGTCAAGGACAAGGTCGGCGACACCACGGCCGCCGGCGATACGACCGGAGCCGGAGGCACGGGAGGCACGACCGGAGGCACAGCCAGGCCGGTCGACTCGGCGCCCCCCGCCACCCCGGCCGACTCCGCCGAGGTCACCGCGCCACGCAAGCCGCCCAGGACCCGCCGTCCGTCCAAGCCCGCCGACACCCCGCGGGACGCGGTGCCCGAGCCGCCGGCGGACGCACCGTCCACGCCCACGACCAGGGGCGACCGTCTCGTCGCCGGTGGCCGCAAGCCAGGGCCGTCCGACACCGAATAGCGCGCATCCCCGGACCTCACCGGGTCACCCGCGCGCGACCGCGCCGACGTTTCTCGCGTCCACCTCGAAGCCGGGGCAGACGGCCACGGCGCGGTCGGCGGACCGCGGGAGGGGGCGAGGGGCGGCGGACCGGGCTTGGGGCACCACGCGAAACCGGCCCGGCGGGTGACCTGACCTCACCCGCCGGACCGGCATCCCTAACAATGTCCGCAACACCACCCATAAGGCAAGCGGCATGACCATAATTTCGCCGGACTGGAACCCGGGACGGCGCCGCGCCGAGAGCGCCGCGAAGTCGGCACGGGCGCCGGCGCAGCGTTCGATGCAGGGTTCGGTGCAGGGTTCGGTGCAGCGTCAGGCGCGAGGTCAGAAGGTCGCCGCGCCCACCCGGTCGACCAGTTCGGAGACACCCTGCTTGCGCGCGCAGTGGGCGCAGCAGTACCAGTGGCCGCTCGCCTCCACGCCATGACCGACGATGCGGACGCCGCAGTTCTCACACGTCGGAGCCATGCCCTGGATGGCGCACTCGAAGCTGTCGTAAGTGTGCACACCGCCCTTGGTGTGGACCTCGAAGCTCATGTCATAGTCGTTGCCGCATACTTCGCACTTCGCCATGATCCCCACCTCTTACTCGTCTCTAGCGAGTTACCCGCGATACACCCCGAATGACTCCGAGTCGGCGAACTCCGTACGCACAATTGGTGATCTAGAAACCAGATTTTGGGTGAACCGGGCGCGCGGGTCGCCGTCCCCCTACGTGCGGTGGCTTCGAGGACGGGGCAGGACGGGCAGACCGCCGAGCTTCACGACCCGGACGAAGGCTTTCCACGCGTCGGGGCTGAAGACCAGGGCCGGGCGGCGGAGGTTCTTGGAGTCGCGCACGGCGACGCTGCCGGACAGGACGAGGGCCACCTCGACACACTCGCCCCCGTCGCTGCCCGACCGGCTGGACTTCCGCCACCGCGCGCCGCTCAGGTCCACTTCTGCCTCACCACTTCTTCGATCATCGAGATGGACAGGTGCTGGGGGTAGGCGTCGGCGCGGATGGCGTCGTAGCCGTTGACCAGGTCGGCGATCATGCTTCTGTCGGAGACGGTGCGCCCCGAGGGCTGCGACTCGACCCGCACGACGTAAGGGTTGCCGCGCATCTCGGCGATGGCGTAGGCGCCGTTCAGCCCCGACAGCGCCTCGGCGCCGTAGGGGACGATCTGGATGGTGACCTTCGGATGGCGCGTCATCGCCAGCAGATGCCCGAGTTGCTCGCGCATGACGGCGGGGCCGCCGACGGGGCGGTGGAGCACCCCCTCGTCGATCAGCGCGGTCACCACAGGCGCGTCGTCGCGCGACAGAACGGCCTGGCGGCGCAGGCGCGCGGCCAGGCGCTGCTCGACCTCCTCCTCAAGCACCCCGGGCAGGCGCGCCAGCACCCGCCGCGCGTACGCCTCGGTCTGCACCATGCCGGGGACGAGCATCGGCGCCCAGAACCGTAACGCCGTCGCCCGCTGCTCCTCGATCGCCCACTCGCGGAAGTGGGCCGGGACGGGGGGCGGCGGCGGCCAGACCTCGGCGTACAGCCGCGTGACCACGCCGTCCAGGCCGAAGACCTCGTCGCACAGCTCGGCGAAACGCTCGGAGGGACGGAACTTCGAGGTCTCGACCATCGCGACGGCGCTGGTGGAGAAGCCGATCTTCCTGGCGAGCTGTTTCTGCGTGAGCCTGGCCGCGAGCCGATGCCGGCGCAGCTCGTAGGCGAAACGAGCGCGCGGCGACTCCGCCGGGTCGATGTCGATCATTCTGGTCATGAGGCTCCCTCGCACACACCTGGCCAGACCTGACTCATCGATGCCAGAACGACGCCGAGGTCATTCCAAAGTCACCCTGTAGTCAATGGAACACCAAGCGTAATGGTAAGACTCGGCGTGCCGGGAGGGAAATCACGATGATCGGGCGCGCCCCCCCGCGAGCCGTTAATGAGAAGACGGCGACCTCCGCGATGAATAGTCTGCTCAAGGACCGGTCACGGAAGGAGACGACGATGACGCGCATCAGGATCGCCCGGCCGCGTACGAGCCGCCGCACGAGCACTCCGGCGCTCCTCGACCTGCGATCTCCGTCGGGACGCCCTCTGCCGTACTGAGGGCGTCCACGATCTTTACAGTAGCCTTACGATCACATCTGTAGACAACTCGGTAACGAAGGCATCACGGCGGGGGGCTCTGATGAGAAGGCTGGCGGCGGTACCCGCTTACGTACCACGGCAAAAGGTGCGCGACATCCGCTCCGCACATCGCCGCAAGCCGTCGCCCGATCCCAAGGTCGTCCATCTGCAGGCGTACACCGGCCGCAACGTGATCCGCTTCCCGCGCACGGGCGGCTCGACGCCCGCCGCCTGACCACCTGAGCCGCGGGCCCGGGAGACTTCGAGGTGACCCGGCGGCAGCGGCCCGCGGCGTCGCTGCCGAGGGGGGTCAGCTTGATCAGGCCGGCCCGCCTGGCACCGGGATCCGGTACGCGCTCGACGTAGCCGCGCTGCTCCAAGTGGGCGACATGCCGGTGACGTGCGGGCTCTCGACCTGCAACTCGTCGGCGATGGCGCCGATCCGCCTCGGCTCCCCCGCCGCGGACCGCCGCCCGACTTCACGATCGGTCACGACCTGGCGGGCGGGGCGCCGGTCCGGCCGCCGCCCGCCGGAGCGCGTCGGAGGTGAACTCCGCCGGGTACGGCGAGCGGGCGAGCGCCTCGTCCGCCGCGATCTCGCCCCTGGTCACGGCCAGGCACAGCGCCGCCACCTGGGCGAGCTCGGCGCGCTGGCGGGCGACGAACGCCGCGTCCACCGGCTCGCCGTGCCCCGGGACCACCGTGCGCGCCCCGGAGGCGAGGATGCGGTCCAGGGCGGACGGCCACGCCCCGGGGAAGGCGTCGCCGAAGGAGGGAGGCGCGCCCTGCTCCACCAGGTCCCCGGCGAACAGCACGCCGCTGTCGGAGACGTCCACCATCAGGTCGTGGCCCGTGTGCCCGGGGCCGGGGTGCGCGAGCCGGACGACGCGGCCGCCGAGGTCGATCTCGGCGACGTCCTCGACCGGCCGGTCCGGCAGGACCACCCGCGCGGCCGCGAGGCGCGCGGCGGCCTCCGGCCTGCCCCGGGCGCGGTAGTACTCCGCCCAGTGCGACCGCTGGGTCTCGGCGTGCCCGGCGAGGTCGGCCCGGCAGCCGGGGTGCGCCCAGACGGGGCAGCCGCCGAACGCCGCCGTGCCGAAGCTGTGGTCGAAGTGCGCGTGCGTCAGCACGACCGACCAGGGAAGGTCGGTGAGCTCGCGCACGGCCGCCGCGAAGCCGGCGCCCTGGACCTCGTCGGCGCCGGTGTCGACGACCAGGCACGCGCGCTCGCCCGCCACCAGGCCGAGCGACAGGTCCAGTTCTTCGTGGCGGCGCACCCAGACGCGGTCCGCGACCTCGGCCCAGCGGCCCACCCGCCCACCTCCCCTGCCCGGCGTCCGCCTCAGTTTAGTGACGGGCCGGGTCCGTCCTTCCGGATCGGCGACGTCGGGAAGCCGGCCGCCGGCGGCCCCACGGCCGCCCCCGGCCTGGGATCAGGCGGCCTCCTCCGGGACGCACACCGTCAGCGCTCCGGGAATGACCTTCGCCTTCAGGCGGGTCGCCGGTTCGCGGTCACCGCCGTCCAGCTCGTACATCAGCGGCGCGCCGAACTCGGCCGTGACCTTCCTGGCCCGGGTGATCCGCACGAACGGCGAGTCCTCCGAACGGCCCGCGGTCATCCGCCCCATCACCCGCGCCCACTGGATCGGGCCCTGGGCGGTGGACACGCCGACCTCCAGCCAGCCGTCGTCGGGCCTGGCGTCGTCGAACGCCTGGATGCCCCCCGTTATCGTGCCGATGTTGCCGAGCAGCAGGCAGCTCCCCTTGCCCTCGAACCACGTCACGCCGTCGACCTTGACCGTCATCGGCACCAGCGGCCCGCCCACGTGGCGCACGGCGGCGCTCACGTACGCCAGCCTGCCCAGCCGCCCCTTGGCCCCGCCGTCGGCGTCGGCGATCATCTCGGCCTCGAAACCGGCCCCGGCCATCACCGCGAAGTGCTCGCCGTTGAGCCGTCCGAGGTCCAGCTTCCTGTGCCGGCCGTGGAAGCCGATGCGCACGGCCTCCTCCAGGTCGATGGGGATGCCCAGGTGGTGCGCGAACAGGTTCGCCGTCCCCGCGGGCAGGATCGCCATCGGCACCCCCGAGCCCGCCATCACGTCCGAGCAGCGCTGGACCATGCCGTCCCCGCCCCACACGAACACCAGCTCGGCGCCCGCCTTGAGTGCCTCGCGCACGCGCTTGGGCGCCTTCTTGCTCTTGGGCACCTCGTACCACAACAACTCGCCGACGTCCTGCTCGGTGACGAGCACGCGCAGCCGATCCAGGCCTGCACCCAAAATCTTCTTCTTGTGAGCGATGACCGCGACCTTAGGTGACATGACCCCCGACTACCCAGGAAATGCGGCTTCACCGTCTCACCGGCACCGCCTCGGGGAAGACCCGCCCGTGGGTCTTCGCCGAGGCATCCGCGCGCGACCACGGAGGCTCCTGAAAGCGGGGAGCCGGTCCATGACCGAACTCCCCGCCACGACTCGCCGCCGCGACGCCCACATGGCGCGCGCCATGGCGGCGTTCAGGACTAGCTGCAGCCGCTGGTGCTGCCGCAGCCCTCGCAGACGTAGCAACTGCCGGCGGGGCGCATCTTCGTGCCGCAGGTCAGGCACAGGGGGGCGTCGGCCGTGCGGCCCTGGTGGCTTTCCAGGGCGTGGGCGGCGCCGTTCTGGCGGGACGGGGCGTGCGTCTCGGGCGCGGCCGTGACGGCGGGCCGTTCTTCGGGCTTCTCCTCGATCGGGGCCGACTGCGCGAGGGCCGCCGTGTCGATGATGACCTCCTGGGGGGCGCCCGGGTCCTCGCCGCGCTGCTGCGCCGCGCGCTCGGCCGCCGAGAAGACCCCGAGGGCCGCACGCTCGCCGTACGGAAGGTGGTCGAGCGCCAGCCGCCGGAAGATGTAGTCGACCACCGAGGCGGCCATGCGGACGTCCGGGTCGTCGGTCATGCCGGCGGGCTCGAACCGCATGTTGACGAACTTGCTGACGAAGGTCTCCAGCGGGACGCCGTGCTGCAGGCCCACCGAGATGGCCACCGAGAAGGCGTCCATGACCCCGGCCAGCGTCGACCCCTGCTTGGACATCTTCAGGAAGACCTCGCCGAGGCCGTCGTCGGGGTACGACGACGCCGTCATGTAGCCCTTGGCGCCGCCCACCGTGAAGCGGGTGGTGGTGCTCGGACGCTGGTTCGGCAGCCGCCGGCGCTTCGGCCTCGGCACCTCGACCACCTGGACGACCGGCTCGGCGGCCTTCGCCTCGGTCTTCTCGTCGGTCTTCTTGGCGATCGACAGCGGCTGGCCGACCTTGCAGTTGTCGCGGTAGACCGCGAGCGCCTTCAGGCCGAGCTTCCAGCCTTCCAGGTAGACCTGCTCGATGTCCTCGATCGTGGCCGACTCGGGCAGGTTGACGGTCTTGGAGATCGCGCCCGAGAGGAACGGCTGGGTGGCCGCCATCATGCGGACGTGGCCCATCGGGGCGATCGCCCGCTCGCCCATGGCGCAGTCGAAGACCTCGTAGTGCTCGTGCTTGAGACCAGGCGCGTCCATGACGTGGCCGTGCTCGGCGATGTAGTGGACGATGGCCTCGACCTGCTCGGACTGGTAGCCGAGCTGCTTGAGGGCGCGCGGGATCGTCTGGTTGACGATCTGCATCGACCCGCCACCGACCAGCTTCTTGAACTTCACCAGCGCCAAATCTGGCTCAATGCCCGTAGTGTCACAATCCATCATCAAACCGATGGTTCCAGTCGGTGCGAGCAATGAGGCTTGTGCGTTTCTATATCCGTTCTTGTCCCCGAGGCGGAGGCACTCCTGCCACTGTTTGGTCGCCTCGGCCAGGATCGGCCGGTCGAGGGCGTCGACGGCGCGCAGGTCGTCGTTGGCGGCGGCGTGCTTGCGCATGACCCGCTTGTGCGGCTCGGCGTTGCGGGCGTAGCCGTCGTACGGGCCCACGATCGCGGCGAGCTCGGCGCTGCGGCGGTAGGACACGCCCGTCATCAGGCTGGTGATCGCCGCGGCCGCGGCACGGCCGCCGTCGGAGTCGTAGGCGTGGCCGGTGGCCATCAGCAGCGCGCCGAGGTTGGCGTAGCCGATGCCGAGCTGGCGGTACGCGCGCGTGGTCTCGGCGATCTTCTGGGTCGGGAAGTCGGCGAAGGTGATCGAGATGTCCATCGCCGTGATGATCAGCTCGGTCAGCTTGACGAAGCCCTCGACGTCGAAGGAGTCGTCCTCGCGCAGGAACTTGAGCAGGTTGATGCTGGCGAGGTTGCAGGAGGAGTTGTCCAGGTGGACGTACTCCGAGCAGGGGTTGGAGGCGGTGATGCGGCCCGTCTCCGGGCAGGTGTGCCAGTCGTTGATGGTGTCGTCGTACTGGATGCCGGGGTCCGCGCACTCCCAGGCGGCCTGGGCCATCTTGCGGAAGAGCGTCTTGGCGTCGACCTGCTCGATGACCTCGCCGCTCAGCCGGGCGCGCAGGCCGAAGCTCTCCCCCGCCTCCACGGCGTGCATGAACTCGTCCGACACCCGCACCGAGTTGTTGGCGTTCTGGTACTGGACGGAGACGATGTCCTTGCCACCGAGGTCCATGTCGAAGCCGGCGTCCCGCAGCGCGCGGACCTTGTCCTCCTCGCGCGCCTTGGTCTCGATGAACTCCTCGATGTCGGGGTGGTCCACGTCGAGGACGACCATCTTGGCAGCCCGGCGGGTGGCCCCGCCCGACTTGATGGTGCCGGCGGAGGCGTCGGCGCCTCGCATGAACGACACCGGCCCGCTGGCGGTGCCCCCGCTCGACAGCAGTTCCTTGCTGGAGCGGATGCGCGACAGGTTGACCCCGGAGCCGGAGCCTCCCTTGAAGATCACGCCCTCTTCCTTGTACCACTCGAGGATGGACTCCATCTGGTCGTCCACCGCGAGGATGAAGCACGCCGACACCTGCTGGGGTGAGGCGGTGCCCACGTTGAACCAGACCGGGGAGTTGAAGCTGAAGATCTGGTGGATCAGCGCGTGCTTCAGCTCGTGGTCGAAGATCTCGGCGTCCTCCTCGGACGCGAAGTAGCCGTTCTCGCGGCCGGTGCGGGTGTAGGCGCCCACCACGCGGTCGACGAGCTGCCTCAGGCTCGTCTCGCGCTGCGGGGTGCCGACCGCGCCGCGGAAGTACTTGGTGGTGACGATGTTGGCGGCGTTGACCGACCAGAAGTCGGGGAACTCGACGCCCCGCTGCTCGAAGTTGATCGAACCGTCCCGCCAGTTGGTCATGACGACGTCGCGGCGCTCCCAGCGCACCTGGTCGTACGGGTGCACGCCGGGTGTGGTGTGGATGCGCTTGGTCTTCAGGCCTTTGGGGGCCCGCTTACCCCCGCGCCCCACTGAGCCACTCACCGTCTCCGTCATGATCTACCCCTTCTTGGGCCCCGTGGAGCCCTAATGTCGGAACACATCCGCGCGCCGGTCGCATCCCCTGGCGCCGGGTCTCGGCGGGTTCCTGGTTTCCTGCGCCTGCGGACCCGCCGGGTGTGTTGGTCGTCTCTGAAGTGTTCAGTCTTGTTCCGCGCCTCGCGCGGCGCGCAGTTGCCCGATCTCTTCCTCGAAGTCGGCGAGCGTCTCGAAGCCCCGGTAGACGGAGGCGAACCGCAGGTAGGCCACCTCGTCCAGCTCACGCAGCGGGCCGAGGATCGCCAGCCCGACCTGGTGGGAGGCGATCTCGGCCGAGCCGGTGGCCCGGATGCTCTCTTCGACGCGCTGACCGAGCTGGGCCAGGGAGTCCTCGCCGACGGGGCGCCCCTGGCAGGCGCGGCGGACGCCCGCGATCACCTTGTCCCGCGAGAACGCCTCGGTCACGCCGCTGCGCTTGCTCACCATCAGCAACACCGTCTCCTGCGTGGTGAACCTGCGCCCGCATTCGGGACACGTGCGGCGCCGCCTGATCGCCGCGCCGTCCTCGGTGGACCGGCTGTCGATCACCCGGGTATCCGGATGGCGACAGAAAGGACAATGCACGTGTCGCCTCCCTTTTCTCGCGTTTCCCACTAGTTATGTGCCGGCGGACCCGCGAAAGAGGAGGCCCGAGGGTCTGCCTCGGGGAAACTCCACCCCAGGTTTCCGTATTCGCCCCACGCTCACGACCCCTTTCCGGATTAACCGGAATAGGCTCGCGCACGCACTGCGGATACCCTCAGTGCGTCGACGGAAACACAACCTATGGGTAACCGACAACGGTGTAACTACTAGATGTTGTGGTCCAACCTAGGAGCGACGCACCATGAACGCAAGTCGGCGGGGCCTCCGGCCGGAAACCGGCCGCCGATCAGGGCCAACGGCCGCGCCCCCGGCGTGTCGCGCCCCGGCTCCGGAGCCACCGGCCCCCGGGAGGCTCCGGACGGACCTCGGACGCCAGATCGCTCACCTGATCGACTTTCCGGCCCCGCGGGCATAAGATCACGAAAGTCGAACACGATATCGATCGAACTCCCGTACGATGTCATGCGTCGGCCGGCCGGGAAGTTCGGAATCTCTCGAACAGTTGTTTGATGACGATCTTCAACGGCGTTATTGTCGCTGTGTGCGACATCGGGAATACGGACGGGGAGCCGGCCGCGCGGGCATGGCGTGACGTGGCGGAGCGTCTCACGGGCGCCCGGCGAGGAGGAGTTGAACATGAGCGAGCAGGAAGAGACCGGCACGGTCGTCACCGACCTTGCGGTGCGCAGGCGTGACTCCCTGGGCCTCACCCCACGGCAACGCAAGATCCTTGAGGTGATCCGCGATTCCGTGCAGCAGCGGGGCTATCCGCCGTCGATGCGCGAGATCGGCGAGGCGGTCCAGCTCACCAGCACGTCCAGCGTGTCCCATCAGCTCACCGCCCTGCAGCGCAAGGGCTACCTCCGCCGTGACCCGCACCGGCCGCGGGCGCTGGAGGTCCGCCTGCCGGGTGAGCCCGCGCTGTGGGTCGACCCGGTGGGCCCCGGTGAGGAGGAGCCGCTGGTGAGCCGTCCCACGGCCGCGTTCGTGCCGCTGGTGGGCCGCATCGCCGCCGGTGGTCCCATCCTCGCCGAGGAGCGCATCGAGGACGTCTTCGCGCTGCCCAAGCAGCTCGTGGGCGAGGGCACGCTGTTCCTGCTCCAGGTCGCCGGTGACTCGATGATCGACGCCGCCATCGCCGACGGCGACTGGGTGGTCGTGCGCCAGCAGCCGGTGGCCGACAACGGCGACATCGTCGCCGCCATGATCGACGGCGAGGCCACCGTCAAGACGTTCAAGCGCAAGGACGGCCACGTCTGGCTGGTGCCCCACAACGCCAACTACGACCCGATCCCGGGCGACGAGGCCACCGTGCTCGGCAAGGTCACGGCGGTCCTTCGCAAGCTCTGACCTCCGCCTTCCGGCACGCTCTGGACCAGGGCCTTCGAGGAGCCGGGACACCGCCTGCCGCCGTGTCCCGGTCCCGGTCCCGGTGACCCGCGCGCTCCCCGGCCGCCGCGCCACGAGCCCGCCTGCGCCTCACCATCGGTGACCGCTCAGGCGGGTTTCGCGCGTTCGGGGGCGACTCCGCCCACCGGGACGCCCGGCCGACGTTCACCCGGCGGGACGTCCACCCGGCCGGGGATGTCCGTCCGGCTCAGGGGACGATGTTGACCAGCTTGGGCGCCCGCACGATGACCTTGCGGGGAGCGCCGGACAGATGGGCCCGCACCTTCTCGGAGCCCAGGGCCAGCTCCTCCAGCTCCTCCGCCGAGATCGAGGGCGAGACCTCCAGGCGGTCCCTCACCTTGCCCGCGACCTGTACGACGCAGGTGACCGACTCCTGCACCAGCAGCGCCGGGTCCGCCACAGGCCAGCCGCCGCGGGCCACCGTGGGGCCGTGCCCCAGGCGCTCCCAGCCCTCCTCGGCGGCGTACGGCGCGACCAGCGAGAGCATGACCGCCAGGGCCTCGGCGGCCTCGCGGACGGCCGGGTCGGCGGCGCCGGGGCCGGAGTCGATGGCCTTGCGCGTCGCGGAGGTCAGCTCCATCATGCGGGCCACGGCCACGTTGAAGCGGTGGGACTCGATCAGGCGGGTGACCTCGTCGATCGTCCTGTGCGTGACCTTGCGCAGCTCCAGGTCGCCGGTGGCGGCGTCCACGCCGGGCGCGGAGGCGGCGCCCGCCTCGGCCATGACGCGGAAGGCCCGGGCCAGGAACTTCTGCGAGGCGGCCGCCGACAGGTCGGCCCAGTCGATGTCGTCCTCCGGGGGGCCGGCGAACACCATGGTCAGGCGGACGGCGTCCACGCCGAAGGTGTCGATCTGCTCGCCCAGGTCTACGCCGTTGCCCAGGGACTTGGACATCGCCTTGCCCTGGTTGATCACCTGGCCCTGGTTCAGCAGGCGCAGGAACGGCTCGGAGAAGTCGACCATGCCCATGTCGTGCAGGACCTTGGTGAAGAACCGCGAGTACAGCAGGTGCAGCACGGCGTGCTCGACGCCGCCGACGTACTGGTCGATCGGCCCCCAGCGCCGCACCGCCTCGACGTCGAACGGGCCGTCCTCGAAGCCCGGCGAGCAGTACCGCAGGAAGTACCACGAGGAGTCGACGAAGGTGTCCATCGTGTCGGTGTCGCGCTGGGCGGGGCCCGCGCACTTGGGGCACTCGACGTTGACCCAGTCGGTCGCGCCGGCCAGGGGTGAGACGCCCTTGGGAGCCAGCGCCTCGCCGCGTAGGTCGGGCAGCGTGACCGGCAGCTGGTCGTCGGGGACGGGGACCTCGCCGCAGTCGGGGCAGTGGATGATCGGGATCGGGGTGCCCCAGAAGCGCTGGCGCGACAGCAGCCAGTCGCGCAGCCGGTAGTTGACGGCCGCGTCGCCGGTGTCGCGCTCGCGCAGGATCTCGATGATGCGGGCGATGGCCTCGGCCTTGGACAGCCCGTCCAGCGGGCCGGAGTTGACCAGGGTGCCCTCGCCGGGGGTCGCGACGCCGGTCTCGCCCGGGTCGGCCAGGCCGGTGTGGACGACGACCTGCACCGGCAGGTCGAACTTCAGCGCGAAGTCCAGGTCGCGCTGGTCGTGGGCGGGCACGGCCATGATCGCGCCGTGGCCGTAGTCGGACAGCACATAGTCGGCGGCCCAGACCGGGATGCGCTCGCCGTTGACCGGGTTGACGGCGTACCGCCCCAGGAAGACGCCGGTCTTCTCCTTGTCGGTGGCCAGGCGCTCGATGTCGCTCAGCTTGGCGACCTCGGCGCGGTAGGCCTCCAGGGCGGGCAGCTGCTCGGGCGCGCAGATCTCCTCGGCCAGCGGTGCGTCGGCGGCGACGACGAAGAACGTGGCGCCGTACAGCGTGTCGGGGCGCGTGGTGTAGACGGTGACGGGCTCGTCGCGGCCCTCGATGCGGAACCGGACGTCGGCGCCCTCGGAGCGGCCGATCCAGTTGCGCTGCATGGTCAGCACGCGCTCCGGCCAGCCGCCCTCCAGCCCGGCCATGTCGTCCAGCAGGCGGTCGGCGTAGTCGGTGATGCGGAAGTACCACTGGGTCAGCTCGCGGCGGACGACCTCGGTGCCGCAACGCTCGCAGCGCCCGGCGACGACCTGCTCGTTGGCCAGCACGGTCTGGTCCTTGGGGCACCAGTTGACCAGGCCGCCCTTGCGGTAGGCCAGGCCGCGCTCGTAGAAACGGATGAACAGCCACTGGTTCCAGCGGTAGTACTCGGGGTCACTGGTGTGCAGGCGGCGCGACCAGTCGAAGGAGATCGCGTACCGCTTGAAGGAGTTGGCCTGGGTCTCGATGTTGGCGTACGTCCACTCGGCGGGGTGGGCGTTGCGCTTGATCGCGGCGTTCTCCGCGGGCAGGCCGAAGGAGTCCCAGCCGATGGGGTGCAGGACGTTGTAGCCGCGCTGGAACCAGTAGCGGGCGACGACGTCGGCCAGGGCGAAGACCTCGCCGTGGCCCATGTGCAGGTCGCCCGAGGGGTAGGGGAACATGTCGAGCAGGTATTTGCGGGGACGCTCGTCGGCGGCGTCCTCACCTGCCCGGTAGGGGTCCAGTTCTTCCCACCGCGACTGCCACTTCGCCTGCAGCGCCTGCGGATCGTACTGCTCGTCACTCACGGCCCATGTCCCTCGGTTGACTCGGCGCGGATGGCTCGACCAATAAAAAACCCCCCGTGTCCACGAGGGGCAGCCGCGGCGACCGGTCTCAGCTCGGTCGCCGCGGCCCGCCAAGAAGCAAGGTCCCGCCACGCATAGCTCAAGGGTAGCGCAGCCGACAATCTGTCTTCCTACCGTTTGCGCGGCACCCCTGCCGGGGCAGGGGGAACCCCGCAGGAAACAGTCACACAGCGGCCTAATGGTGATAGATCCGTTGTGACCTCATATGTCCCTTTAGTTTACCCTTTTCGCCGTGGCGAACTCGTTCGAGCGGGAGCGCGGCCCGCAAATCAGCCAAGAGGGCCTGCCGATGCAGGATCCGCCGACCGATCCGACCGGGCTCCGGCTGCCGGAGGCTTTCTCGCATTCTGCTGCGAAGACCCCTGCTCCACATGAGATCATGCCCAGCACCCCCAATCCGGGCATGATGTCGGGAGGTTCGCCAGCGATGGCTCCTGAGCAGACCAGCCAGCCTACGCACCCCCCGGCGTGGCCCGAGAGCCCTCCCGCGTGGCCCGAGATGCCGCCTCCGCCGCCTCCGCCCGCCCGCTCGGTGTTCGACCCGCCGGGCCCCCGGCCGTACGAGTCCCGCCCGACCGGCCCCCAGGCGTACGAGTCCCGCACCACCGGACCGCAGACGTACGAGCCCCGGTCCGCCGGCCCGCAGGGCTACGAGTCCCGCCCGACCGGTCCGCAGGCGTACGAGTCCCGCTCCACCGGTCCGCAGGCGTACGAGCCGCGCCCGGCCGACCCCCAGGGATACGAGCCCCAGCCCACGGGGCCCCAGGCGTACGAGCCGCCCGGATCCCGGCCGCAGGCCTCGCCCTACGTGCCGCCCGGCACCGAGACCACCATGCACGTCCCGGGTCCGGCCGCGCGGCCGGGGTACGGCGGCCCGCAGGCCCCCGAGCACCCGGCGCCCGGACACCACGCCCCGCAGCAGCCCCCCGGCCGCCGGCCGCAGGGACAGCATCCTCAGGGGCAACACCCCCAAGCGCCGCATCCTCAGGCGCACCGGCAGCGGCCCCCGGCTCCCGCGCACGCGCCCGACGACCCGTACAAGCCGTTCGTCACCGCCGGGCAGATCAGCGGGCCGAAGACCCCGCCGCCCGAGCGCCAGCAGGAGCTGTGGAACACGGTCTTCGGCGACAACTACGACGCCATGGGAGAGGAGTCCGACGGCGGCGAGGGCGGCAGGCGCGTGTGGCTGCTCGCGCTGGTCGCCTCGGTGATCGTCGCCCTGGTCCTGGCCCTGGTGTGGGCGTTCCTCGCCGGCCCGCTCAGCTCGGCCTCCGGCGACGCCGACGCCGCGGCGAACCCGTCGGGGGACGCGGGCAGGACCACGGCCAAGCCGTCGCCCTCGCACGCGCAGGCGAGCACCAAGCCGCAGTCCATCGGCAGGCTTCCGAAGTACCCGGGCGAGGCGTCCCCCCGGGCCGGCGTCCTCACCGACGCGGAGTCGGCCATCACCGTGGCCAGGCTCGGCGGCCCCTGGCGGCTGGACTCGCGCTCCGAGCACATCCGCTCGGCCTACGGCTTCGCGACGCGCCAGTACGTCGCCGCCGGGGCCGACGAGTCGGGCACCCCGGCGTTCGCGCAGGTCATGACCGGCCCGCTGGCGAAGGGGCTTGCGGCCAAGTACTCGGCGTCCGACCCCTCGAACCTGACCCCGGTGATCAGCGCGGTGGCCTTCTCGGCGCGCAACAAGTTGTTCCCCGAGGGCAACAAGGTGGTGAAGACGGCCGAGCAGCGCCTGTCCGTCGGCGGCCGCCCGGCACGCCTGGTCGCCTACCAGGTGCTCGCGGGCGGGGCCAGGACCACGCTGGTGGTGGCCGCGGTGAGCACCGGCGCCGACCTGCCGGCGATCGTCTACATGTCCGTGCCGGACGCCAAGAAGGAACTGCTGCCGGACGTCAACACGGTGTTCTCGTCGATCCGCCCGGTGGCCGCCGACTCGTGAGGCCGGCGGGCGGTCAGCTCAGGCGGTAGCTCATGTGCTTGATGCCGTTGATGAAGTTGGAGAGCAGGTAGTCCGGCTCGCCCGTGGCGCGGATGCCGGGCACGCGCGTGAACAGCTCGCGGAACATCACCGTGACCTCGCGCCGCGCCAGGTGCGCGCCGAGGCAGTAGTGCGGGCCGGGGCCGCCGAACCCGACGTGGGGGTTCGGGCTCCGGGTGATGTCGAAGGCGTCCGGGTCGTCGAACACGGCCTCGTCGCGGTTGGCCGAGTTGTAGAACAGCAGGACCTTGTCCCCCTTGACGTACCGCTGCCCGTTCATCTCGTGGTCGCGGGTCACCGTGCGCCGGAACTGGATCACCGGCGTGGCGTGGCGGACGATCTCCTCGACCGCGCCGGGCAGGCGGGCGTCGAGGTCCCGGAGCAGTAGATCCCGCTGGTCGGGGTGGTCGGTGAACAGTTTCAGGCCGTGCGCGATGGCGTTGCGTGTGGTCTCGCTGCCCGCGACGACGAGCAGGATGAAGAACGAGCCGAGTTCCTGGGCGGTCAGGTGCTCCTCACCGTTGACGAGCATGCTGGTGAGGTCGCCGGTCGGGTGGGCGCGCCGCTCGCGGCCGAGGCCGCGGGCCAGGCTGTTGAGCGCGTGCCCCGAGCGCAGCAGACGGGCGAGTCCCCGGGCGACGTTCAGGCGGCTCATGTCGGGACGGATGCCGGTGTACTCGACGTCGGCGTTGCCGAGGACCACGTTGGTGTGCCGTAACACCATGTCGTGATATTTCGGCGGAATGCCCATCATGTCGCAGATGACCTGGACGGGCAGCCGGGCGGCCACCTGCGGGACGAAATCCCCCCCGCCCTCGGAGATCGCCTGGTCGACGATCTCGCGCGCGGCCCGGGCGACGTCCTCCTCCATCTTCTGGAGGATCCTCGGGGTGAACGCGCGCGAGACGATCCTGCGCAGGCGCGCGTGCCGGGGGTCGTCCATGTTGATCATCGACCCGAAGTACACCGCCAGCCATCTCGGCATGTCGGGGATGCTGTTGGACGTCGGCTCGCTGCTGAAGACGCCCGCGTTGCGGCTGGCCTCGGTCACGTCGGCGTGCCGCACGAGCGCGTAGTAGCCCTTGCCCCCGCCGATGAACGGGACGCGCTGCTCGGGCATGAAGACCGGCCCGTCCAGCTCGCGCAGGCGCCGGAAGGCGTCCTCGCGCTCCCGCCGCGGCCGTCCCCAGAAGGGGATGTCGGACAGGTCGATGTCGACCGCGCCACGCGTCATCGCCACACCTCCGGATCCATGCTTTGGCGCTCGTCCCCGCGCGTCAAGAGGACCGGATCAGATCGGCGGCCTTTTCGGCGATCATGACGGTCGGAGCCTGCGTGTGCCCCCGGTTGAGCGCCGGCATGACCGACACGTCGGCCACGCGCAGCCCCGGCACGCCGATGACCCGCAGCGAGGGGTCGACCACCGCGTCGTCGTCGATGCCCATCTTGCAGGTGCCCGCCGGGTGGTACAGCGTCTCGGCCGCCTCGCGCGCGTACCGGGCGAGCTCCTCGTCGGTCTGCTCGCCCCCGTAGGGCTTCATCGGCCTGCCCGCGTACGGCCGCATCGCCTCGGTCCCGAACAGCGCCCGCGCCCGTTTCAGGCCGGCGACCAGGCGCCGGAGGTCGGCCTCGCCGGTGAGGTAGCACGGGTCGATCACGACGCCTCCGCCGTCGCCCAGCGTGACCCGGCCCCGGCTCTCGGGCCGAAGCAGGATCACGCCGAGGGTGAGGCCGTGCCCGGGCGGCGGGGTGAGCCCGTGGTCCACGAACGGCACGGGCGCGAAGAGCAGCTCGATGTCGGGGGCGGGCTCCTGCGGCGAGGTCCTGAGGAAGGCGACGGCCTCGCCCACATTGGAGGTCAGCGGCCCGCGCCGCCCGAACAGGTAGCGCGCGAGGTTGCCGGGCGACTCGGCCGTGGCGAGGGTGACCGGCACCGGGCACTCCACGACCACGCCGGCGGCCAGGTGGTCCATCAGGTTGCGCCCCACGCCCGGCAGCTCGTGCCGGGGCTCCACCCCCGCCGCCCGCAGCTCGTCCGGATCGCCGATCCCCGAGAGCATCAGCAGCCTCGGCGACCCGATCGCGCCCGCCGTGACGATCACCTCCCGGGCGGCGGTCACGCGCCGGCCCTCGCCGTACTCGACCCCGGTCGCGCGGCCGGTCTCGTCCAGCAGGACGCGGCGGGCCTCGGCGGCGGTGAGCACGGTCAGGTTGGGACGGGACATGGCGGGCCTGAGGTAGGCGTCGGCGGCGCTCCACCTCCGGCCGCGGTCCTGGAGGACGGGCGTCTGGGAGAAGCCCTCGTTGGAGGCTCCGTTCAGCTCGTCCAGCCGGGTCATCCCGGCCTCCTCGCAGGCGCGCAGGAACGCGAGGGTCGTCTCGTTGGGGGCGCGCAGCTCGGAGACCAGCAGCGGCCCCCCGGTGCCGTACACCTCGCCGCGGTTGGAGCCCACGCGCCGCTCGGAGCGCCTGAAATACGGCAGCACCTCGTCGTACGACCAGCCGGGAAGGTTCCAGCCGTCGTAGTCGGCCCGGTGGCCGCGCACCCACATCTGGGCGTTGATGGACGACGACCCGCCGAGCGTCCTGCCCTGCGGCCAGTACAGCTCGCGGCCGAACATCTCCGCCTGCTTGGCGGTGGTGTAGTTCCAGTCGTAGCGGGTCCTGAACAGCTTGGAGAACGCGGCCGGCACCCGGATCTCCATCCGCCGGTCGGCGCCGCCCGCCTCCAGCAGGACCACCCGCACCGCGGGGTCGGCCGAGAGCCGGTTGGCGAGCACACAACCCGCCGCACCCGCGCCGACGATGACGTAGTCGTAGTCCATTGATGTCTCCGGGGATGTAGGGCGGCCTTTCCCGTACTTACGCCGGTTATCGCCCCACGTCCACGCTTGTTACCGATTAGTAGCGCTACTGGCGCCGGGGCTGCCAGGATGTCGCCAACCTCGTGCGGCGTGACCACCTCGGCGTGCCGCCATCCCCGGCGAGGTCACCACTCCACAAAGGGAGAAGCTCATGCTCAACCTGTCGGTCGTCTTGGAGGACAGCGCCCGGGAACGCCCGGACCATACGGCCGTGGTGTTCGGAGACCTGCGCATGCCGTACTCGCTGGTGAACACGCTCGCCAACCAGGTCGCCGCCCTGCTCGCCTCCCGGGGCATCGGCAAGGGCGACAAGGTGGCCCTGGCCTGCCCGAACCTTCCGTACTTCCCGATCGTCTACTTCGGCGTCCTGAAGGCCGGCGCGGCCGTGGTGCCGCTCAACGTACTGCTCCAGACCCAGGAGATCGCCTACCACCTGCGCGACTCGCAGGCCAAGGCACTGTTCTGCTTCGAGGGCGGCCCCGAGCTGCCGCTGGGCGAGCGCGGGCACGCCGCGTTCCGCGAGACCGTCCCGGACGGGCCGCACGCCGACGGCTTCTTCCTGCTGCCCGCCACCCCCCTCGCCACCGACTCGGGCATCGAGGGCGTCCAGACGCTGTGGGCCGCGCTGGACGGCCTGCCGGGCACGTTCGAGACCGTGGCCACCGCGCCGGACGACACGGCGGTGATCCTTTACACCAGCGGCACCACCGGACAGCCCAAGGGCGCCGAGCTGAGCCACCAGAACATGCTGATGAACGCGATCGTGTCCGACGAGATGTTCGAGGACACCGGCGAGGACGTACTGCTGGCGACGCTGCCGCTGTTCCACTCGTTCGGGCAGACCGTCATGATGAACGTCGGCTTCCGCCGGCGGGCCCGCCTGGTGCTGATGCCGCGCTTCGACCCGGCGGGGGCGCTGGCGCTGATGCGCGACGAGCGGGTCACGATGTTCGCCGGGGTCCCCACGATGTACTGGGCCATGCTGACCGCGATCCACGCGGCGGGCGCCGAGGTGCCGTCCACGTTGAGGACGGCGGTGTCGGGAGGGGCGTCGCTGCCGGTCGAGGTGCTCAAGGACTTCGAGAAGACGTTCGGCGTACCGGTCATGGAGGGGTACGGGCTGTCGGAGACCTCGCCGGTGGCGAGCTTCAACCAGCGGGGCAGGCCGACCAAGCCGGGGTCGGTCGGCACGCCAATCTGGGGCGTGGAGATGAGGCTGGTGGACTCCGGCTGGGAGACCGTCGAGGGCGAGGGGCCCGGCGAGATCGCGATCCGCGGCCACAACGTGATGAAGGGGTACCTGAACCGGCCCGAGGCCACCACCGAGGTCGTGCGGGACGGCTGGTTCCGCACCGGCGACATCGCCACCAGGGACGCCGACGGCTACTACTTCATCATCGACCGCGCCAAGGACATGATCATCCGGGGCGGTTTCAACGTGTACCCGCGCGAGCTCGAAGAGGTGCTCATGACGCACGAGGCGGTCTCGCTGGCGGCGGTCGTCGGCGTCCCGCACGCGTCGCTCGGTGAGGAGATCAAGGCGTATGTGATCCTCAAGCCGGGGGCAGTGCTCGCCGAGGAGGCTCTGGTCGAGTGGTGCAAGCAGACCATGGCGGCCTACAAGTACCCGCGGCTGGTGGAGTTCCGCGAGTCCTTCCCGATGACCGCCAGCGGCAAGATCCTCAAGCGCGAACTCCGCTGACCAGCTGGGGACAGCGACCGTCCATGCCGTCGAAGAACTCCCAAAAAGGGGCAAAACTATCGAGGAGCCTCGTCGGGCTCCGGTGCCCACCCAACTGGAGGCGATGGCATGGACGTTCGCGCGCAGATGCTCCGGATCCCGGACCTCGACAGGTTCCCGTCCGTGGACGAGACCCACGCCGAGCTGGACGAGCTCGCCGCGCGCCACCCCGGGCTCGTGAGCGTACGCCGCATCGGCACCTCCCGGCTGGGCGACCCCCTGCGCGTGCTGTCGGTCGGGGAAGGACCCCGTGACGCGGTCATCATCGGCGGCCCGCACCCTAACGAGCCGATCGGCGCGCTCACCGTGGGCCGGCTCGTCAGGCTGTTGTGCGAGGACGCGTCGCTGCGCCGCGAGCTCGGCTACCGCTGGCATCTGATCCCCTGCGCCGACCCGGACGGCGCCCGGCTGAACGAGGGCTGGTACTCCCACCCGGGCGACCGCCGCCGCTACGCCCGGCACTTCTACCGGCCCGCCTGGAAGGACCAGGTGGAGTGGACGTTCCCCATCAGCGGCGAGGAGTACTTCTTCGACCGCAGCATCCCCGAGACGGCCGCCGTGATGCGGCTGATGGACGAGGTGCGCCCGGCGTTCGTCTACTCGCTGCACAACGGCGAGTACACCGGTGCGTACTTCTACATCAACCGCCGCGACCCCGCCCTCGCCGCGCGGCTCGCCGAGCTGGCCGACTGGGAGGGCATCCCCCTGCACCACGGCGAGCCCGAGCTGCCGGGCTCGGTGATGGTCGCGCCCGCCGTCTACATGACGCCCGGAGGCGTGCGCCAGGCGCGGACCTTCGGCATGGGCGGCGGCAGCGCGGACTACGCGGCGAGGTTCGGCGCGCTGCACCTGATCACCGAGGTGCCGTACTGGGCCGACGCGCGCATCTGCGACGCGACGCCCACCGCCACGCCGTACGCGGAGGTCCTGAAGGCCGGGCTCGCCGCGCAGCGCGAGATGATCGACACGCTGGGCCGGGTGATGGAGGCGGTGCGGCGGGACCTGACCGTCCAGTCGCCGTTCCGCCGCTCGGCCGAGGACATGTTCGAGACCTACCGCATGTGCGCCGACGGCTGGGAGGGCCTGGCCGATGGCGACAGGCCCGCCACCGTCGCCGAGCGGTTCGGCAACCGGCAGACGCTGCACATGCGCCGGCTGCGCTTCACCGGCACGGTACGCCGCATGCTGGACGCCGAGGCGGCCGCGGGCAACCTCACCCCCGCCGTGCGCGAGCAGCGCGCCCGCGTCCGCGAGCTGTTCGAGTGCTGGTGCGACGAGGCGGACGCCGACTCCGGTGGCCACCCCATCCCGATCAGGAAGCTGGTCGCCGTCCAGGTCGCCGCCGCGCTGGTCGCCGCCGCGCACGCGCGCGACCTGCCGTCCCCCGGGCACACGCGTGACGCGCCGACCACGGGGGACCGTGCGGGAACGGGTGGGCGGCCGGCTGAGACCGGCCGCCCGTGACCGTCAGGGCCAGTCGAGGGACGGCCGCAGCGGGACGCCCGACTCGCCGTGCTCGCCCAGCTTGACGCCGAGCACCTGGTGGAGCTGTACCTTGTTGCGCTCGAAGCCGACGATGCAGCCGGCCATGTAGAGCCGCCAGACGCGGGCCGTCCCCTGGCCGACCTCCGCGACCGCCTCGTCCCAGTGGTCGTCGAGGTTCGCGCACCACTTCTCGAGGGTCTTGGCGTAGTGCTCCCGCAGGTTCTCCTCGTGCCGGATCTCGAACCCGAGGTCCTCCATCTGGCGGATGAGGTAGCCCACCGACTCCAGCTCGCCGTCGGGGAAGACGTAGCGGTTGATGAAGCCGCCCTTGTTGATCGTCCGCTCCGTACCGGTGGGCCGGGTGATGCAGTGGTTGAGCAGCCGCCCGCCGGGTTTGAGCTTCCCGTAAAGGAAGCCGAAGTAGCCCGGGAGCTGGTCCTTGCCGATGTGCTCGGTGAGCCCGATCGAGCTGACCGCGTCGAAGCCGGTCTCGGTCACGTCGCGGTAGTCCAGGTGGCGGACCTCCGCGAGCTCCGACAGCCCGGCCTCGGCGATGGCCTTCTGCGCCCACTCGGCCTGCTGGCGCGAGAGCGTGACGCCGAGGCCCTTGACGCCGTAGTGCTTGGCCGCGTGCATCACCATGCCGCCCCAGCCGCAGCCGACGTCCAGCAGGCGCATGCCCGGCTTGAGGTCGAGCTTCTTGGCGACCAGGTCGAACTTCGCGTACTGCGCCTCTTCGAGCGAGGAGTCCTGCTCGGGGAACACCGCGCAGGTGTAGGCCATGGACGGCCCGAGCACCCACTCGTAGAACCTGTTGGAGACGTCGTAGTGGTGATGGATCGCCTCGGCGTCGCGCTGCTTGGCGTGGCGGCTGCCGAGCCTGGCCAGCGCGCTGCGGCGCACCTCCTGCGGCGGCAGGGGGACCCGCATCAGCAGCGGCTTCATGCCGAGCGACCGCGCGACGGAGAGCTTCTCCTTCGTCGACATGTCGTTCAGCGTGATGGCCGCCATCTCCGACAGCAGGGTGTACATGTCCCCCTGCACGTCGAGGTGCCCGGCGATGTACGCCCGTGCGAGCCCCATCTCTCCGGGCGACTGCGCGAGGTAGGCCACCGCGATGGGCGACTTCACCTCGATGCGCACGGCGGCGTCCGGCCGCCCGGCCTTGCTGCCGTCGTACGCGGCGAACGCGACGTTCGCCTCAGGCCCGACGATCTTCTCGAAGATCTGGGCGAGTGTCATCGAACCAACCTCCTCAACGCCCCCGTACGCACTTGTCATAGAGGTCGAGCAGCCGTCCCTGCGGGTCATACGCCCGTTTCACCGGCCAGTAGGCGTCCCCGTTGTAGAGACGCCAGAACTCCTCACGGGGGTAGAAAGATGTCGAATACAGGGACTTGTGGCCGCCGAGCTCGTGCACCGAGTTCTCGATGAGCCGGTTGTGGTAACCGTCGAACTGCCCACGCGGCAGCGCCACCATGCCCCAGAACCCGAAGTTCACGTAGAGCTTTCCCGGCTCCAGCGGGTAGATCGGCCACTGGCGGGTCGCCTTGAGCGGGCACATCCAGACGGGCGTCATGCCCACCTTGTCCTGGAAGAACTCCAGGAAGTCCGCACCGCGCTCGACCGGCACCTCGACGTCCTGGATGACCGACTCGTGCACGGGGTTGTCGCGCCACCGGTCGATGCGCGCGGTCACGCCGTACTTCTGGTTCAGCCCGACGAGCTTGCGGTAGACGTCCGAGCGCAGCCAGCGGCGCGGCATCAGCGAGCGGACGAGCGGCTGCTGCACGCCGAACGCGCGCGAGCACCAGAACCAGTCGGTGTCCCAGCGCCAGAGGTAGTCGCGGACGGTCAGCCAGTCGCGGGTGCGGGTGCGGATCGACTGGTAGTAGATGCGCATCCCGGTGTAGTCCGAGGCGTACGGGGCGCGGTCGGCGAACTGCCCGACCGTGATGTACATCTCGCCGGGGTGGAAGTACGTGCCGTCGATGAAGTCGACCGTCTCGCCGTCGTGCTGCCCGCTGTCGCAGATCTCCTGCATGGCGAGCATGCACTTGTCGGCGTCAGAGAACGGGATGTGCGTCAGCCGCACGTAGGGCTTGACGGGCAGCAGCTTGATGCGCAGCCGCAGCGCGTAGCCGAGCGTTCCGTAGCTGTTGGGGAACGCCCGGAACAGGTCGGCGTGCTCGTTGTCCTCGCGGGCGACCACGACGCGGCCGTCGCCGGTGAGGATCTCCAGTTCCTCCACCGACTCGTGCGGCAGGCCGTGGCGGAAGCTGGAGGACTCGATGCCGAGGCCGGTCACCGCCCCGCCCAGGGTGATCGTCTTCAGCTGGGGGACGACGTAGGGCATCAGGCCGGACGGCAGCGTGGCGTCCACCAGGCGCTCGTAGGTCGTCATACCTTGGACCTCGGCGGTCCTGGTCTCGGGGTCTACCTGGATGACCTGGTCCAGGTCGCGTGCCGAGAGTTTCGCCGACGTCCTGCCCGACTCGCGGAAGCGGAACAGATTGGTGGTCGGCTTGGAGAGCCTCGGGGAGGCGCCCTCCGGGAGGGCGGTGAAAGACTCCCTGATCTGCTCCACGGCCCTGCGGTGGGCCGTCATCTGGGCGGTCGTCTTTACCGTGTCATCTGGCATGCCACCACCCCCTGGAAACTAAGTGTTGGAGATCGTCGCTAGCACGGTATCTCCTGAGATAACCACCGACCAGAGTAGACACGTTAAACACGCGCAAACTCAGGGCCCCCCTTCAAAGCGCGGTGGCACAGGGGTTAGCGTCGTCTTTCCAGGTGGACACCGTCCCGGACCGGACTGACTCCACCAAGCGTTCGCTTTTCTTCGCGAGGACGCCCCGGCGTCGCACCCCGAGGAGACGATCATGAGCCGCAACGGAGGCCACGAGGACCCGTCCGGGGAGGCCGGGGGCGGGTGCCCGGGCCCGCTGGCCGGGATCCGCGTGCTGGAACTCGCCGGGCTCGCCCCCGGGCCCTTCGCCGGCATGATGCTGGCCGACCACGGCGCCGAGGTGCTGAGGATCGACCGGGTCTCCGCGGTCGAGGCCGCCGGAGACCGTCCCCGCCCCGACGCGATGGACCGCGGCAAGCTGACGATCGGCCTGGACCTGAAGTCGCCCGGCGGCGTCGCCGCGTTCAGGCGGCTCGCCGCCGGCGCCGACGTCGTCATCGAGGTGTTCCGCCCCGGCGTCGCCGAACGGCTCGGCATCGGGCCGGACGACCTGCGCGCCGTCAACGAGCGGCTCGTCTACGGCCGCATGACCGGCTGGGGCCAGGACGGCCCGCTCGCGCGCACCGCCGGGCACGACATCGACTACATCGCCGTCGCCGGCGTCCTGTCCATGCTCGGCCGGGCCGGGGACAAGCCGACCCCGCCGATCAACATCCTCGGCGACTTCGCGGGCGGCGGCCTGATGCTGGCCTACGGCGTTCTGCTCGCCCTGTTCGAGCGCGAGCGCACCGGCCGCGGGACGGTGGTCGACGCGGCGATGGTGGACGGCGCGGCCCTGCTGTTCGCGATGTTCTCCCAGAGCGCCCAGGCCGGGCTCTGGGGGCCGCGCGGCACCAACCTGCTCGACACCGGCGCCCCCATGTACGACACCTACGCGACCGCGGACGGCGGGTATGTGGCCGTCGGCGCGCTGGAGCCGGCCTTCTACGAGGAACTGCTCGCGAAGACCGGCCTCACGGACCTGCCGAGCCGCGACGACCGCGCCAACTGGCCGCGGATCCGCGAACGGCTCGCGGCCGCGTTCGCCTCGAAGACCCGCGCCGAGTGGGAGCGGATCTTCGAGGGCTCCGACGCGTGCGTCTCCCCCGTCCTGGACGTCGGCGAGGCCGCCCGCCATCCGCACAACGCGGCGCGCGGCACGTACGTCGACGTGGGCGGCGTCGCGCAGCCCGCGCCCGCGCCGCGCCTGCTCGGCGGCGGGCACGACGAGCGCAGCGTCCCGGCCCCCGCCACGCGCCTGCGCGACCTGTCCGCCTGGGGTATCGCCGAGGAGGACGCCAAGGCGCTGCGCGAGGCGGGCGTGCTGGCCTGACCTGTGCCGGCCTGACCCGCCCGACCCGTGCCGACCTGGCCCGTACCGGCCTGACCTGTGCCGGCCTGACCTGTGCCGCCCCGTCGTCCGCTACGCCTGGACGCGGTCCCTGCCCTGCCCCGCCGGGGAGGGCAGGACGGCCAGGTACAGGTCGACCCCCGCCGCGTGGTGGACCTCCAGGTCGGTCGAGAACGCCCGCGCCGGGATCCCGCCGGACTCGGTGTGCCTCCAGACCTGCTGCCACGCCTCGATCAGCGCCTGCGGCATCGGCCCGTGCGCCTCGACCGTCAACGACTGGACGCCCGGCACCCGGACCGCGACCATCCCCTCCGGCAGCCTCGCCGCCGTGCGGATCGCCACCCCCACGATCTGTGTGAACGCGCCCTGGTGATCGCTCTCGTAGTCGGTCAAAACGGCGTACAGATTCTCGTCCACGCGCCCCGGCACGTGGGCGAAGGCCCCCGGCGCTCCCGCCCGCTGCCACAGGCCCGGCAGCAGCGCCCGCGATGGATCGGCCTCCGCCGCGTTGGTGGTGCGCACGGCGTAACCGACGACAAGTACCTCCGGTCGTTCAACGATGAACATAGAGCCTCCACTTTCCAGGGCCACCCCGCCCCCTCCCCTCACCCGATCGCGGTGAGCCGATCGCGCGGTCAATGTATCCGTAGCGGCCGATCGTCGTCTCGATCATCGCGCACAGAGGTGCCGGGAGCGGTCCACCGTCCGCGCATAGAAGGACATATCACGCAACTGAGCTGGGAAATCCCATTGTTTACCATGGATCGCATAGGCTGATCCAACGTGCGATTCCTCAACGATCAGGCTCCGATCTACGACCTGACCTACAGCGACGTTTTCATGGTCCCCTCACGGTCGGCGGTCGGCAGCCGGCTCGCCGTGGACCTGTCCACCGGAGACGGCACGGGCACCACCATCCCGATCGTGGTGGCCAACATGACCGCCGTGGCCGGACGCCGTATGGCCGAGACCATCGCCCGGCGCGGCGGCATCGCCGTCCTGCCCCAGGACATCCCCATCGACGTCGTCGCCGAGGTGATCGACTGGGTGAAGAAGCGCGACCTCGTGCACGACACCCCGATCACGCTCACCGCCCACGAGACCGTGGGCGAGGCCCTGAACCTGCTGCCCAAGCGCGCGCACGGCGCGGTCATCGTCGTCGACTGGGAGAACCGGCCCATCGGCGTCGTCACCGACGCCGACTGCCACGGCGTCGACATGTTCACCCAGCTCTCGCAGGTGATGTCCGGCTCGCCGTTCACCATCCCCACCGGCACCGACCCGCGCGCCGCGTTCGAGCTGCTGCACGACGGACGCCACCGGCTCGCCCCCGTGGTCGACGGCGACGGCCGCCTCGTCGGCGTCCTCACCCGCACCGGCGCCCTGCGCGCCACGCTGTACGAGCCCGCCGTGGACTCCGAGGGACGCCTGCGGATCGCCGCCGCCGTCGGCATCAACGGCGACGTCGCCGCCAAGGCCAAGGAACTGCTCGACGCGGGCGTCGACTGCCTCGTCGTCGACACCGCGC
Source organism: Sphaerisporangium album (assembly GCF_003323745.1). GTDB lineage: Bacteria > Actinomycetota > Actinomycetes > Streptosporangiales > Streptosporangiaceae > Sphaerisporangium > Sphaerisporangium album. Next base: position 79,467 of record NZ_QOIL01000023.1, on the reverse strand, counting down.
ACGGCCACCAGGAGAAGATGCTCTCCGCCCTCGCCGCCGTGCGCGCCCTCGCCCCGGACGTCCCCATCGCCGCGGGCAACGTCGTCACCGCCGCCGGGGTGCGCGACCTCGCCGCGGCCGGCGCCGACATCGTCAAGGTCGGCGTCGGGCCCGGCGCCATGTGCACCACCCGCATGATGACCGGCGTCGGCAGGCCGCAGTTCTCCGCGGTGCTCGAATGCTCGGCCGAGGCCCGCAGGCTCGGCAGGCACGTGTGGGCCGACGGCGGCGTGCGCCACCCGCGCGACGTCGCCCTCGCCCTCGCCGCCGGGGCGTCCAACGTGATGATCGGCTCCTGGTTCGCCGGCACCTACGAGTCTCCCGGCGACACCCACACCGACGCCAACGGACGCCGGTACAAGGAGAACTTCGGCATGGCCTCCGCGCGGGCCGTGCGGCTGCGCACCGCCGAGGACACCCCCTTCGAGCGGGCGCGCAAGGCGCTGTTCGAGGAGGGCATCTCCACCTCGCGGATGTACCTGGACCCGCTGCGGCCGAGCGTCGAGGACCAGATCGACGCGATCGTCGCCGGACTGCGCTCGTCCCTGACCTACGCGGGCGCGACCACACTGGAGGAGTTCCACGAACGGGCCGTGATCGGTATCCAGAGCTCCTCCGGCTACTCCGAAGGCATGCCCCTCCACCAGAGCTGGTAGCCCCCATCCCCCGAGACTGTCATCGACCTCCACGACCTCCATGTCGGAGCGGGTTCCATCGGCGATCGAGGCGCGTTCGAGCGCCGAGGCCGCCTCGCGGGCCGGTGGAACCGGATGGAACAGGCGTCGCCGTTCGCCGGCAGACGGCATACCTCGCCTGGGGCGGGCCTGGACGGTGATCCATTCCTTCGGGAACGCCCGGTGATATCTCGCCTCCGGCGGGTAGCGGGGAACGGCAACGACCCCCTAGCCGCGGAGGCGACCGCTCGCCATGATCCAGACATCACCCGCGCCGACCCCGTCCGTCGCCGTCGACCGGCGACTGCTGGTCAGCTACGACAACTACCCGGCCGCGCAGCGCGCCGTGGACACCCTCTCCGACTCCGGGTACCCGGTACAGAACGTCGCCATCGTCGGCAGCGACCTGCGCCTGGAGGAGACCGTCACCGGACGGCTCACCAACCCGCGCGCGGCCCTGTCCGGCGCGATCAGCGGCGCCGTGTTCGGGCTCGTCGTGGGCCTGTTCCTCGGGCTGTTCACCTCGACGACCGCGTCCTTCTTCGCGCTCGCCCTGTGGGCGCTGCTGTGGGGCGCGGTGATGGGCGCGGCGTTCGGCTTCGCCGGCCACGCCTTCAAGGGCGGCACGCGGGACTTCACCTCGCGCAGCGTGATCGTCGCCGGACGGTACGACGTGCTGGTCCCGTCCGCGGCGCTCCAGGAGGCGCTCGCGGTGCTCGAAGGCGGCCTGCGCCCCGCGGACACGGTGGTCGTTCCCCGCCCTCCGTCCAACGGTCCTCTCCCCAGCCCCTCCGGCACGTCCGCCCCCTCTGCGGAGCCCGCGCCGTTCACCCCGTCCGCGTCATCGGCTCCTTCGACCCCCTCCCCCTCGTCCTCCGTCTCCCGCCCCGGCTCACCGGCGCCCTCGGGGGTCTCTCCCACTCCGCCTCCCACCGCGCCTCCGGCCGCACCCGCGTCGCAGCCGGCCGACCGGGCCGACCGGCCCGACCGCGCCGACCGCCTCGCCGCGGCTTCGTCCACCTCCGCCGACCCCGCATCCTCCGCACCCTCGGGCCCGGCGGCCGTGTCGGCGGCGGTGTCGGCGCCCACGGCCCCCGGCCAGACCATCCTCCCGCCCACCACCAGCCGCGCCGATGCCATGGAAGAGGCCACCGTCGCCCTTCCCATGTCCTCGGTACGCGCCGCGACGGCGTCCCCCTCCACCCCGCCCGACCACGGCCACCGCTCCGGCTCCGGCTCCGAAGGCATGGACGACGCGCCCGCGACTCCGTCCGCCTCGTCCGCTCCGGAGGCGACCCCGGCGGAGTCCTCCGCCACCGCCAGGTCCGAGTCCGCGAAGGTCGCCCCCGCGTTCTCCGCCGTCGATTCATCTGGGAAGGCCCGCGCGACCGGTGAAGACCACCCGGAGCCGGAAGCCGCCTCCACCACGCCCGAGCCGCCGCTGCCCGAGTCGTCCGATCACGCACGGGCGGGCAACGGCTCGCAGGCGTCCCCCAAGCCCTGACGCCGACGCCGCGCGGACCGGACGGGGAGGGGTGGCCCACGCGCCGACGATCACATAATGAGCCCTCGCCGCCCGTCCGGCCTCGTGACCCCGTAGAGTCGTCCGGTCAGCCGGAGACCCGGCCGACGCCCGGTCCGAGCGTGCCCCGGTAAGACTTCGGGGGCGCGCACTCTAATCAAGGAGAACACGTGGCACTCGAGAAGCCCGAGATCGATTTTCCGGAGGGCGACGCGCCGGCGGATCTCGAGATCGTAGACATCACCGTGGGCGACGGCGAGGAGGCCAAGCCCGGGCACATGGTGAACGTGCACTATGTCGGCGTGGCGTTCTCCACGGGCGAGGAGTTCGACGCCTCCTGGAACCGCGGCGACTCGTTCCAGTTCCCGCTCGGAGCCGGACGGGTCATCGCCGGGTGGGACCAGGGTGTCGCGGGGATGCGTGTGGGCGGCCGCCGCCGGCTGACGATCCCGCCCCACCTGGGCTACGGCAACCGTGGCGCGGGCAACGCCATCAAGCCGGGCGAGACGTTGATCTTCGTGGTCGACCTGCTCGGCGTGAGCTGACGGCCCGCTCGCCGCACAGGTGACCGTGGTGGCCCGGCGGCCTCGCGGCCTCCCGCCCCACGCGGGCACGACCTCGACGACCACCTCCCACCACAGGTCACCCCCGGCGGCGAACCCCTACCAGACGTGTGTTCGGCCTTCACCGGGCCGGGAGCTCAGCCAGTCGGCTCTGGTCAGGGCATATTCGACTTCGCCATGTTCCGAGCCTTCGATGGCCTCGGGCCAGTCCCCGTAGAACGTGCGCGCATAGGTCAGGCCGGACTTCTCCATCACCCGTCGGCTGCCGGTGTTGACGGCCATCGTCTGCGCCATCACGCGGCGCACGCCGAGCTCGGTGAAGGCCTTGTGGATCAGAGCACGGGCTCCCTCGGTCGCGAGGCCCCGGCCCCAGGCCCAGGAATGCAGCCGGTATCCCAGCTCGACCTCTCCCGGACCGTCCTGGTCCAGAGGCCGTAGCTCGAACCAGCCGATGAACCGCCCGGTGGACCTCTCCTCTGCCGCCCAGAAGGCGCGGCTCGGAGCCCATTCGTACGCGCGCAGCAACCTGGGCAGGGTCACGTCGCGGACCGTGTCGCGGGAGCACGGCTCGCCTCCGTTGATGAAGCGGGTGACGGCCGGGTCGTTGTCGAGTTCGAAGATAAGGTCCGCGTCGGCCTCGGTGAGCTCACGAAGCACGAGCCGCCCGGTCTCCAGGAAGATCCGCACCCGCCAATTGTTCCCAGGTGACCGCCGCGCCTCCAACCGAATTTCCGCCTCGGCCCCGCCGCGTGGACGCGAGCGACCGCCCCGACCCCCGGCGGCAGCCCCAAGGCCTGCCAGGGCGGCTGATTGTTCGTTCTTGACGGTTTAGGTGCTCTATATGAGTCATATGGGCACCTGCGACGCCATCCCTCGCCCTGAACTGGCACGATGAGGACTGTGCTGCTCATCGACCTCGCGCGCACCTCGTCCGCCGTCGCGGCGGACCCGGCGCGCCTCGCCAAGATCCGACACCTCGCCGAGTTGCTCAGCAGGGTCGGACCGGCCGAGGCCGAGATCGCGGTGGCCTACCTCTCAGGCGAGCTTCCCCAGCGCCAGATCGGCGTCGGATGGCGCAGCCTGCAGGATCTTCCCGAGCCGCGCCAGATCGCCAGCGCCTCCCTGACCGAGGTCGACGACCTGCTCAGCCGCATCAAGGCGCAGACCGGCCCGGGGTCTCAGGCGGCCAGGAAGGAACTGCTGGATCGGCTGTTCCGCTCGGTGACGGCCCAGGAGCAGTCCTTCCTGCTGCGCCTGCTGGGCGGTGAGATGCGCCAGGGCGCGCTCAACGGCGTAATGATCGAGGCGGTCGCCAAGGCGGCGGGAACGCCGTCGGCCGAGGTGCGTCGTGCGCTCACCCTGCGCGGCTGGCTCCCCGCGGTCGGCGCCGCCGCGCTGACGGGCGGCGTGGAGGCCCTGAGGGCGTTCCGTCTGGAGGTCGGGCGTCCCGTCTCTCCCATGCTCGCGCAGAGCGCGCCGAACGTGGCGGCCGCCCTGGCGAAGCTGGGAGGAGGTCCAGCGGCGCTGGAATGGAAGCTGGACGGTGTGCGCGTGCAGGCCCACCGCTCCGGCCGCGACGTCAAGGTGTTCACCCGTACCCTGGACGACATCACCGCGCAGGTTCCCGAACTGGTCGAGGCCGTGCTGGCGCTGCCGGTCGACGACATCGTGCTGGACGGCGAGGTGATCGCCCTTCGCCCGGACGGCCGCCCCGAGCCGTTCCAGGTGACGGCGAGCCGGGTGGCCAGCAGGACCGACACCGAGCGGCTGCGCGGCACCACCCCGCTGAGCGTGTTCTTCTTCGACGCGCTGCGTGTGGGCGGCGAGGACCTTCTCGACCTTCCCGACAGCGAGCGCCACGAGGCGCTGGCCGGTGCCGTCCCCGCCGAGCTGGTCACTCCGCGCCTGGTCACCTCCGATCCCGAGGAGGGCATGGCGTTCTTCGCCGAGGTCCTGCGGCAGGGACACGAGGGCCTCGTGGTGAAGGGGCCCTCCACCCCGTACGCGGCCGGTCGCCGCGGCGCGGGGTGGATCAAGGTGAAACCCCGCCACACCCTCGACCTGGTGGTGCTGGCCGCCGAGTGGGGGCACGGCCGGCGGCAGGGCAAGCTGTCCAACCTGCACCTCGGCGCCCGCGATCCCGAGACGGGCGGTTTCGTGATGCTCGGCAAGACGTTCAAGGGGCTGACCGACGAGCTTCTCGCCTGGCAGACCGAGCGGTTCCTGGCTCTGGCCGACGGGCCTGGCGACGAGTGGGTGGTGCGGCTGCGCCCCGAGATGGTGGTCGAGGTCGCGTTCGACGGTGTCCAGCGCTCACCGCGCTACCCCGGCGGCATGGCCCTGAGGTTCGCCCGCGTCCTGCGCTACCGCCCGGACAAGCGCCCCACCGACGCCGACACGGTCGACTCGGTCCGCCAACTCCTCCTCTGACCCCGGCCTCACCTGCCGCACTCCCCGGCGCCCACCCCTCGACCACTCCCCCCGGTCGCCTGACAGGGCGGGGCACGGCGACATCAGCGCATGATCACTCCTGGTGTGAGCTACGTCACTTTACGTTGGCATGACTTCCCTTTGCAGCAGGTTTATCCCATATGGTGCTCCTCATTACCTTATGGGCGGTTTACGCCCATTTGGTATCTGGGATGGCGGCACGCCCCCGCATCTGGCGTCCCCGCGCCGCTCCGTGCCGGCCGTCCCGCGTCCTTGCCCCCTATCCAGGACAGTGGTTTCCTTGGGTCAGCACCGCGCCCCGACACGTTGGCACGACAAGACACCCTCCGAGCTCGAAACCGGCACCAGGCGGCGCTGGACTTCCGTGGTCGCCGTCACCGCGGTGGTCGCCGCCGCCTCCGCTACCGCCTGGATCGTGGTGGCGCGCGACGGTACGGTCACCGCCGCGGCCGGGATCGGTGACTCCCGGCAGACGACCACGGCCTCCGTCGCCGGGGGCTCGGACGGCTCGCTGCCCGGCGCCTGGCCCTTCGCGGACGCCGCCGGAGAAACGCCGCAGGAAGACGGCGCCACGCCCCCATCGCCGCCGGCTCCGTGGCTTCCGGATCAGGCGGCCAGGCCGAAGCCCTCCCATGACGAGGCGGACGCGGCCCCGCACGCGACCCCGCGGCCCTCTTCGCACCCGGCCGCCACCAGAGACGCCTCGCCGCGGACAGGCGCCACCGGCTCGGCCGCCGCACCGGGCGAAGCCGCGCAGGCATCCTCGTCGGCGGACGCGGACCAGGGCGCGGACCAGCGACAGGCCGCGGACGGCTCCACCACCCAGAAGTCGAAGAAGAAGGCCAAGGAAGCGCAGGCCACCACAAAGGTGCTCGCCTCGGGAAGGTGTGGCGCGTCGTACTACGACGAAGGCCAGATGACCGCCAGCGGCGAGCGGTTCGACCCGGACGCGATGACGGCCGCCCACAAGACCCTGCCCATGGACAGCAGGGTGCGCGTGATCAACCCCCGGAGCGGTAAGTCCGTGACCGTCCGCATCAACGACCGCGGGCCGTACATCGGCGGCCGCTGCCTCGACCTGTCCCGCGCCGCCTTCGACGCCATCGGCAGCCTGAGCGCGGGCACGATGACCGTGAAGTACCAGGTCCTCGCCCGTTGACCCGAGCTCCCCAAGCTCGCAGCGCCCGAACCCGCAGCGCCCGAACCCGCAGCGCCCGAACCCGCAGCCCCGGAACCCACGGCGCCCCCCGAACCCCACGCCATCGGCGGCCTGAGACGCTGACCTGCCGCCGTGCGCTGGTCCGCCGGGGCGCACGGGATACACGGCATCACGAGCGGCCGGGGACGCGGCGGCCCGGGCTACTTGATGAGGCGGAGGGTGAGCGGGTAGGTGAAGCGGCCGTCGCCGAGGGCGGCGGAGCCTCCCACGAGGCCGAGGACGAAGGCCGCGATCCAGATGATCGGGACCAGCACGATGCCGATGACCGTGAACGGCAGCAGGATGGTGGCGCCGAGCACCGTCAGGTGGAAGTTGAGCGCCTCCAGCGCGTGCCGGCGGATGTACGGCGACCCCCGCCCGCCGGTCAGCAGCACGATCAGCGGGCCGACGAAGGAGAGCCCGCAGATCGGCAGAATGTGGGCGGCCGCCGCGCCGAGCCGCTCGCGGCCCGTCGGCGAGGCGGCGTACCCGTGCCCCGGCCAGGACTGCGGCCGGCCCGGCCAGGCCGACGGCATGGGCGGGGCCGACGTGGGCCGCCACGCGTTCAGGTCTCGGACGATCGGCTCGAGGTCGGCGTGGACGCGCGCCGTCATCGCCAGGTGCAGGCGCTCGTCGAACTCGTCCTTGCTGAGACGGCCTTCGGCGTAGGCCGCGGTGACCTGCTCGACCACCCCGTCGCGGTCGTGGTCGGTCACCCGGAGCCGCGGGTGCTGTGCGTCGTGAGGCTGAGACATCGGCCTCCAACCTCCGGGAGCGGGTGTCGCTGGTGGTGTCGCTGCCCCTGCCATTAGAGCCCCGTGTCTTCCGTCGGATCGGGTGGACTTTCTCATCTTTGGACCCGCGCGAACGCGCGTCCATCCGGAACATCCCCGACCCGACCCCGATGTGGCCCGGAGCCCCCCATTGGGCGCCCGCTCCAGGTATACAAGGGATATGAGATGGCGTGATCGCTATGGAATTCGTCGGCTCCGTGGCCGCAAGATCGCAAAGTTCGACCGTGAGGCCAATGACGCCGACATCGAGGCGCTCATCGCCTTCGCGAAGTCCCGGCGAGGGGTCGAGTTCTACGTCGAGCCGGAAACGTTCGCGACCGACACGACCGCGGTCGCCGTCGCGCATGACGGTGAATGGACCCGCCGCAGAGTGGGTTCTCCCGCCGTCATCATCAAGGTGGCCAGAAACCTCGCCCTTCCGGTCTACGACGTTAACCTCACCGGCTATCCCGGCAGAATGAGGGCTTACAACGAGCGCCGCCGGAATAGCACGGCGCAGGACTGACCCGTCCCTTTCCCGGGCACACCCTCTGATCCCGAGCCTTCGTTCATTCCCCTGGCTCACCTTTGCCCCCTCCCACCGTTGCCCCCCGTTCCCATAAGGGATCGCACTCCGCTCCCCCTTCACGTGCACGTACCGCGCTCACCGCTCATGGCGGCCCCCTCGGGCCAGACACCATCACGCCAGAGCAGCACTCCTCGACCGCCGGTTGATGTCAGCCGGTCCCGCCGCACAGATGGGCGCGGCCCTCCTGCCGTCCCGCGGTCCGGTCACCCGGTGCCGGCGACGTCAGGGACGCTCGGCCCCGTGGACGGGTCGGGCGGCGAGCTCGGGAGGGGGGACCTCGGCGCGGAGTTCCTCGTCGAGCAGGCGCAGCATCGGGTGCAGCCAGTCCATGTGGGGCGGCCCCATGCTCGCGTCGAGTTCCTCCGGGCTCGGCATGCGCTCGCGCAGGACTTCGGGGCCGACGAGTTGCCGCAGTCCCTGCGCGAGCAGGCCGGCCATCGAGTAGGACGGGTCGGCGGCCAGGGCGCGGTCGACCGCGATCCCCGCCAGCGCGCAGTCACCGCGCCGCCAGGCCGCCGCCCCGAGCAGCGACGCGACCGGCGGCAGGAAGCGCCTGCCGAGCCTGCGCGTGAGGTCGGCCCAGAGGGCGACGTGCACGTCCTGCGTCGCGTCGTCCATCAACGTCCACGCCTCGTCGCGCACCCGGACGACCGCGAGGTCGAAGCCGAGCCGCGCGGCCTCCAGGTCGGCCGGCGGCCCATGGCCGGGAAACCCGGCGAGGCACCGGCGCACGCGGTCGAGCGCCTCACCGACGAACGCGCGCGGAACCTCCGCGGGATCGCGGGCGGCGAGCAGCCGGGCGCGTATCTCGGCGGCGGTCGCCCGGGTCGCCTCGGCCATCGCCGCGCGGGCGGCTCCCCCGACGGGCGCGACCGCGCGCTCCAGGCTCTCGCGGCCGGGCAGCGCGACCAGCCCGCCCATGGTGGCCTGCGCCGCGACCGGCCCGGCCACCGGGTCGTACGCCCTTCCCTCGGGCGGGCAGCACGCCACCTGCGTGCAGACGTACGACCAGTAGCGCCGCTCGTGCGCGCGCAGGGCCTCGACGACCTCGATGCCGGCGCCTTGGAGCAGCCGCAGCGCCTCGTCCACGGCGGGGGTGACGAGGGCGCCCTCCCCGAACCCGGCCAGGATCGCGTGGGTGACCTGCTCACGGCGGAGAAGCGGCACGAGCCGGTCGAGCGTGCCGGGCGCCGCCGGGAGATCCCACCGGGTGGTGAGGCGGAGCCTGCCCCGGACGCCCCGGCCGGCGAAGGCGATGACGACGAGGCTGTCGGCGGGATGGAAGCCGAGCAGGTAGGGAACCGCGCCCAGGATGTCGTCAGGGGTGGTGAGGAGGATCGGTGTCAGCGTCATGGCGGACACTTTCACGTGCGGGCGCGCGCGCCATCGAGCCGAGCCTCGTTCTGTGGAAAACGAACTGAACCGCATTCGAGGACAAGGGCCGACGGCGGCCGCACAAACGCGCACGAACCGCCAGGCGGCAGGATGGGGCCATGCTGATGCGGATTCACGCCACTGACCTGCCCGGCCGCGTCTGCCCTGGTGACAGCGGCTTCCCGGGATACGACAACGTGCACGTCGGCGTGCAGCGCCGCGACCGCCGGGAGGACATCATGGGCCTTCACCCCGGCGACGCGCCGTCGGCCCTGTGGATAATCGAGTGCGAGGCGCGCGGCGGACCCGCCGGAGTGGACATCCGGGGGCCGCACATCCAGGGCCGCCCCGGAGCGCGGTTCGTCTACCTGGCCTGGGGCGCGGTGGACGGGATCGGCCACTTCACAGGGTTCAGGCGCGCCAAGCTGATGCTCGACGCCGTCGACCCCGAGATCGCCGAAGCCGCCCTGCGTTCCGGCACCCTGCGCGCACGGCTCGGGCTCACCGACGCCAAGGGCCACCCGCTCTGCGCCGCCGTGCGCCCTCCGGCCATCACCTGGTCCGCGGGCTGACCGCGCGGCTCAGGCGTGCGCCGGGCCCTCGACGGGCAGGTGCGGCGTGAGGCGTTCCCTGACCATGATCGTGGCCCCCGCGACGGCGGCGGGCATGGCGACGACCGCTCCGAACGGCACCAGGAAGACGAGGAACAGCAGCACGCCGAAGCCGAGCGCCGGGGCCTTGTCGGCGCGCAGCACGGCGAAGCGCTGACGGCGCGCGAGCCCCCGGCGCTCCATGGCGAGGGCGGTCAGCTCGACGGTGAGGAAGAAGCCCGACACGGCGGCGCCCAGCACCGGCACCACCGTCTGCCCGATCACCGGTACGAAGCCCAGGACGAACAGCGGGATCGTGAACATCAGCACGTATCCGAGGGTGATCACGCTGTCGCGCAGCGAGCGCAGCACCGACCGCCAGAGCGGCAGGTCCCCCACCACCTCGACCCCGCCGAGGTCCTCCTCCACCCGCTCCGACAGCTTCTCGTAGAACGGGTCGCCGATGGCCAGCGTCGCGGCCGTGAACGTGACGACCGACAGGACCAGGCCGAGCGCGAACACGACGAGCCCGAGCAGCACGCGCAGCGTGTCGCGCAGCCCGGGGCTCCATCCGTCGGCGAACGGCGTGGCCCAGGAGGCGAGGTCGCCCGCGTACGTGCCGAGGAGCACGAGCGCGACGACGTACAGGACGAGCGCGAGGAGCGCCGGGATGAGCCCGAAGAACCACTGGCCGGGGTTGCGGGCGACCCAGCCGAGACCTCGGAAGACGTATTTGACGCCGTCGGCGAAGCCGCCTACGCCGCGGCGGACGGGCCGGCCCATGCTGTTCATGCCCGGCAGGCTAGCGTTTTCCGCCCGGTTCGTCGCATGATCAGGAGAGAGATCCCTGTTTCCACAGGGACGTCACCGTGACCCCGAGCTCGGCGAGCAGGCGGCGGACCAGCGGCAAGGAGATGCCCAGCACGTTCCCGTGGTCGCCCTCGATGCCCTCGACGAACCAGCCGCCGAGACCGTCCAGCGTGAACGCGCCCGCCACGCGCAGCGGCTCCCCCGCGGCGACGTAGGCCGCGATCTCCTCGTCGGTCGGCGTGCCGAAGCGCACCACCGTCGAGCCGACCTCGGACGCCTCGGCGCCGCGCGCGACGTCGATCACGCAGTGACCGGTGAGCAGCCTGCCCGTGCGTCCGCGCATCGAGCGCCAGCGCGCGACGGCCTCCTCGGGCGAGCCCGGCTTGCCGTACGCGCGGCCGTCGAGCTCCAGGACCGAATCGCAGCCGATCACCAGGCCTGCCGTGAGGCGCTCGGCGACGACGGAGGCCTTCGCGCGGGCCAGGGCGAGGCACAGCGCGGCCGGGGAGTCGTACGAGGCGGACATCGCCTCCTCGTCGACGTTGCTGACGATCACTTTGGGATCGAGGCCGGCGCTGCGCAGCAACGCGAGCCGCGCGGGGGAGGCGGAGGCGAGGACGATCTCGGTCATGTCTTCCGAGCCTAGGGCACCCGTACCCCGGCGCGCGCCACCGGAGCGGGCGATCAGAGGATGCGCAGGCTGGACACGACGGTGTTGATGTCCGCCCACCGCTTCTTCTGTGCGTCGGGGATCGTGACGAACACCAGCGCGGGCTTGGAACCGGGCACGTCGACCAGCGCGACGGCGGCGGTGGAGACGTGCTTCTCGCCGTCCAGCTTGTACTGCACCCGGTAGCCGAGCAGCCAGCCGTCCCGCTTGCCCGCCTTGATCGGCTGGGACGCCGTCCACGAGATCGTGGACCCGGCGGGGTGGTAGTTGAGGGTCCACCGCGCGGCCAGGAAGGCGGTGTCCTTGAGGGTGTCCTGGATCGCGATCGGCACGGGGCAGGAGGCCAGCAGCGCCCGGTGCCCGGCGCCCTTCGCCGGCGGGAGCGTCCGGCGCGTGGCGAAGGGGGACGACCTGGCGAGCTTCCACTCCTTGGTGAAGCGGGCGAAGGTGATGCCGGACCGCTTGTCCTTCACCCGGCCCTTCGCCGGCGCGCCCCGGCCGGGGAAGTTGGCGAGCTTGCGGTTGGAGGGCAGTGCGGGCAGGCGGGGGTCGGCCTTGGCCGCGGCGAGGGGGCTCATGCCCGCGGTCGACGTGGGCACCGGCGTGGCGCCGTCCCCGGTGACCGAGGCCGATCCCGGCGCCGAACCGGACGCCGACGGCCCGGCCGAGGACGAGGCGGAGACGGACGCCGACACGGGCGCGGAGGACTGCGCCGGAGCCGCGACGGCCGTGACCCCCGCCGAGGCGGAACCCGACGGCTCCGCGGAGGGGGACGGCGTGCCCGGGGTCGAGGAGGACACGGAGGGCGCGGTGGACATGGGGGGCGCGGTCCCGGTACCGGGATCGGCCGGCGTGCCCGCGGCCTTCGCTCCGCCCGGCCCGGCCGCGGTCGGCGTCCCCTTGCCGAGGGTTCCGGTCATGAACAGCACCACGGCCGCGACGGCGACCGCGATCGCGCCGACGCCCGCCACGAGCGCGCGGTAGATGACCCGCATCGGCAGGTCGCCGAGCCGCGAGATCAGGGACCGCTTGGCGGGCGCCTTGGGGGCCGGCTGTGCCGGCGGGTCCTCGATCGTGATCTTCGGGAGGGGCGCGGTTTCCGCGTCCGCCGTCACGTACGTTGGGACGGCCTTGCCGTAGCTCCCACCTACCCCATTTGGCACGATCGGAGCGTACGGCATATAACGTCCGCGCGTTCGGCGTACCGATCACACTTCGGGAACGAGTGCCCCTCTCGAGGGCTTTGCATGCCCTCTGACCTTCGCTTTCACCCTCCGGTCAACGACGGTGGCGCGACTACGCGGAGGGATTGCGGAGCGGCCCCCACCCGGCCGGCCGGTGCCCCCCGGCGCGCAGCCACGGCGCGTCGGCGACGACCGTGCGTGAACCCGGCTCGATCTCCGTGTAACCCGCGTCCCGGACGACGGGCAGCCCGCTGTCGGCCAGCGCCGACCAGCGGCGCGGCCCCGCCGTGCGCACGGCGACCGGCAGGCCGTCCGCGCGCCACGCCTCGCGGGCGGGCTCGTCGGTGCCCCACCAGGCGAGCTGCGCCGCGTGGCCGGCCTGGGCCATGGCCTTGCCCGCCGACATCTCCAGGGAGGGGTTCATCCACAGCACCGCCGCGCCGGGCTCGGGCGGGTCCGGGGGCGCGGTGTCGGTCAGGTCGGTGCCCGAGACCTGCAGCCGCGACAGTTCCTTCGGCCAGCCGTCCAGAGGGACGGGCGGGTGCACGCGCACCTCGGCCGTGCGCACGGTGACGGTGAGGCCGGGCAGCTCCAGCACCCGGCGCCATTCGCCGCCCCTCGCCCGGCGGACGACCTTCCTGATGCCGATGGTCTCCCAGGCGCTCACCGCCTCCGCCCACTCGCCGCTCAGGGCCCGCTCGTCGTTGAGCAGGGTGAGCACGGCCAGCGCGGCGGCCTCCAGGGCGTCGGTGCGCTCGGGCGGGGCGGCGCGCTCGATTCTCACGACGAGGGGGAGGACCCTCTGGTCTGGCGGGTTCACGTCACCAAGGATCTCAGGCCCCCCTGCCACCTCGTCACGGCCGTCCGCTCCCCGGGACGCCCCTGGGTCAGGCTCCCCCGGCGTCCACGGTGGCCGGACGGACGGGCGTCCGGTCCGGCGGAGGCGAGGCGGCGCCGCGCGCGACCCGCAGCGACATGACGGCCGCGAACGCGCAGAGGATTCCGGCCCCGTACCAGGCGGCGTCGTAGTGCCCGAGGTGGTCGCGGGTCACCCCGGCGGCGACCGCGGCGATGGCGGCGCCGACCTGGTGGGAGGCGAACACCCAGCCGAACACCACCGCGCCGTCCGGCCCGTAGATCTTGCGGCACAGCGCGACGGTCGGCGGCACGGTGGCCACCCAGTCCAGCCCGTAGAAGATGATGAAGATCAGCATGCTCGGCTGGGCCGTGGCCGCGAACAGCGAGGGCAGGACCAGCAGGGACGCGCCGCGCAGCGCGTAGTAGGCGCCGAGCAGGACGCGCGAGTCGACCCGGTCGCTCAGCCAGCCCGAGAACACCGTCCCGGCGATGTCGAAGATGCCGATGAGGGCGAGCAGGCCGGCGGCGGTGGTCTCCTGCATGCCGTGGTCGTGGGCGGCGGGGATGAAGTGGGTGCCGACGAGGCCGTTGGTGCTGGCGCCGCAGATGGCGAAGCCGCCCACGAGGTACCAGAACGACCGGGTGCGCGCCGCGGACCTGAGCACGGTCAGCGCCCGCAGCGCCGAGGCCCCGCGCGGGGCGGCGAGGCGCACGGCGCCCGGCTCGGCGCCGAGCGCGGTCAGCCCGACGTCCTCGGGACGGTCGCGCAGCAGGAACCACACCAGCGGGACGACGGCCAGCGCCGCTCCCGACACGATCAGCGCGGCCGTCCGCCAGCCCGGCCCTTCGGCGAGCCAGGCCAGCACCGGCAGGAAGACGAGCTGCCCGGCGGCCCCTCCCGCGGTGAGCACGCCCGTGACCACGCCCCGGTGCCGGACGAACCACCGGTCGGTGACCGTCGCGACGAAGACGAGCGCCATGGAGCCGGTGCCGAGGCCGACCAGCACGCCCCAGCAGGCGACGAGCTGCCAGCTCGTGGTCATGAACACCGTCAGGCCGCTGCCGAGGGCGACGAGCGCGAGCGCGGACGCCACGACGCGGCGCATGCCGAGCCGGTCCATCAGGGCGGCCGCGAAGGGCGCGGTCAGTCCGTACAGGGTGAGGTTGACCGAGACGGCGAGCGAAATGGTCCCCCGCGTCCAGCCGAACTCGTCCTCCAGCGGGGTGATGAGCACACCGGGCGTGGCCCGGAAGCCGGCGGCCCCCACGATCGCGACGAAGGCGACGCCCGCCACGAGCCAGGCCCGGTGGAGTCGTCTCCGCTTCGCGTCCATCGTCAACGTCATGCGGACAATCATGGATTTTCATCCAGTGCCGGACGAGTGGCTTGAAAGCCAATATGTGCAAGAATCCGGCCATGTCTCATCGCATCGTGGTCGTCGCACTCGACGACTTCGCCACCCTCGACCTCGGCATCCCGGGGCAGGTGTTCCGCGTCGCCGAGCAGGACGGCCGGAATCTGTACGAGGTGGTCACCTGCACCCCGGGTGGACGGCCCGTTCGCGGCCCGGCCGGGTACAGCCTGGTCCCCGACCACGACCTGTCGGTCCTCGGCACGGCGGACACCGTCGTGGTGCCCGGCATCCACAGCGGTCCCCCGCTCGCCGACGGCACGATCGACCCCGAGCTGGGCGAGGCGCTGCGCCGGGCCGCCGCGAAGTCCCGCATGATGTCGATCTGCACGGGCGCGTTCGTGCTGGCCGCGGCCGGCCTGCTGGACGGCCGGCCCGCCACGACGCACTGGAGGAACACCACCGTGTTCCGGTCGCTGTTCCCGAAGGTGCGGCTCGACCAGGAGGTGCTGTTCGTCGACGACGGCGACCTGCTGACCTCGGCGGGCGTCGCCGCCGGCATCGACCTGTGCCTGCACGTCATCCGCCGTGACCACGGCAGCGAGGTCGCCAACCGGGCGGCCAGGCGCTGCGTGACGCCGCCCTGGCGCGAGGGGGGCCAGGCGCAGTTCATCGAGCGCCCGCTCCCCGACCCCGGCGGGACGACGACGGCGCCGACCCGTGCATGGATGCTGGAGCGCCTCGCCGAGCCGCTCGCCCTCGCCGCGCAGGCCCGGCACGCCCGTATGAGCGTGCGCACGTACACGCGACGGTTCCGGGAGGAGACGGGCCTCAGCCCGGCGCGATGGCTGGCCCGGCAGCGCGTCGACCACGCGCGCCACCTGCTGGAGACCACCAGCCTGCCGGTGGACCAGGTGGCCGCCCAGGCGGGCTTCGGCACCGCGGTCTCGCTGCGCCAGCACCTGCACGCCACCGTCGGCGTCGCCCCGCTGACCTACCGCCACACCTTCAAGAACTGAGAACGCGGAAGGGCGGCAAGATCGCTTGCCGCCCTTCCGACCCGCTTGTGGAGCTATGGGGATTCGAACCCCAGACCTCCTCCATGCCATGGAGGCGCGCTACCAGCTGCGCCATAGCCCCTCATCGCGCTGCGGGCGATATGCCCGCCCGGCGCCACGCCAGTGTATCGGACAACGGCGGGCGGGCCGAACCCGTTAGGGGGCTCATCCCCGCGCACGGCGGCCGAGCGGCGCCGGGCACGGCGGGCGGTCACGCAGGTGAAGCCGCTTGACTACGAGGAGTGGTCGGTCCGCTCCGGAAAGTACTGGCGTTTGTTAATTTTCCGTTATGAACTACATCTTCAGCAGGCCGCTCACGAGGGCGTGCTCGCGCATCGTCGCGGGACGCGAGCACGCGCTCGTCGGCATAAGCGCGCTCAACGGCTACTTCTCGCAGGCCACCATCACCGAGCTCCTGCGCTGGGCGGTGTCGAGCTTCGCCACTGTCGACGTGCTGCTGCCGGGCAGAGAGTTGGAGAACACCCTGCGCGGGCGCGGTCACGCCGCGGACCGGGTGCGGCGCAAGGCCCGGATGGCCGTCAACAACACGCGCAACCGCGTGTGCCGCGCCCTGGGCGACCTCGCGCCGCGCGTGCGCCCGGTCGGCGTCTTCACCTGGTCGGACCTGACCGCCAACCGCGCGTACATGGCGACGCGCAGGCGCGTGGAGGCGCTGTACGCGACCGACGCGCGCTTCCGCGACGCCTGCCTGGAGGCGGTGGTGCCGGTGATCGCCGGCGACTCGGGCGAGGAGGTGACCCGCGAGCGGGCGGAGATCGCGGTGCCGTTCCTGCTCGGGGAGCTGCCGCTCGTCGTGGACACCCCGGCGATCCTCGGCACCCGGTCGTCGGTCTTCTGCTACCCCCGGCCGATGCCGCTGGTCGCACACCTCTACGGGGGTCACCTGCCCATCTCCCGCGCGCCGGGCCAGGGTTTCCTGGTCACCCGGCTCTCACGCGTTGACACGCGCACTGACCGAACGTAACGATTGGTCACCCCACGTAATCGTGATGCGAGGAGCCGAGAATGCGTCCGAGCCCCCAGGAAGCCAACGCGGGATCCGCCTTCGACACCAGCGACGTCAACCAGGACGGCTTCATAGACAAGCAGGACATGTACCTCGTCGGGCTTCACCTGGCCGACCGCCTGGGGCTTCCCCCGGACGCCCCGGCGCGCGGCCGGCTCCAGGACGCCTACGCCCAGGTGTGGGAGAACGTCGTGGCCGCCGTCGGCACCGATGAGGAGGGGCGCATCTCCCGGGAGCGGTACGTCGAGTACGCCGTCTCGCCCCGTCTGGACAGGACGGCGTTCATCGTGGCGATCGTCTGGCCCATCACCGACGCCCTGTGGGACGCGCTGGACACCGACGGCGACCAGA
This sequence comes from Sphaerisporangium album, assembly GCF_003323745.1. Lineage (GTDB taxonomy): Bacteria > Actinomycetota > Actinomycetes > Streptosporangiales > Streptosporangiaceae > Sphaerisporangium > Sphaerisporangium album. The sequence goes on along the minus strand of NZ_QOIL01000023.1, from coordinate 62,384 downwards.
AGCTCAGCATGCGCGAGTACCTGCACCTGTGGTCGGCCTACGACGTCGGGACCGCGGAGGCGCGGGAGGCGTTCATCCTGCTCGACACCGACGGTGACGGCCACCTGGGCAAGGACGAGTTCGCGCAGGCGATGTACGACTTCTACTTCAGCGAGGACCCCGAGAAGGCGGCGATCCCGATCCTCGGGCGGTCGTCGTGACGGCGGGACGGCGCCCTCCGCGAGCGCCGTCCCGCACATCCCCGTCGCGCCTGGCTCATCGCAGCGAGCCGGCGGTGCGGATCAGCTCGGCCAGCTCGGTCACCATCGGGTCCTCCGTCGCCGCCGCGAGCCGCGAGGCGTGCCCGGCGAGCGTGCCGAGGTCCTCCTCGAACACCCCGCCGTCCACGCGCCTGAGCCGGTCGGCGAACGCCGCCACGACCGCGTCGACCTGGAGCCGCGGCGATGGCCCCTCCCACAACGACCCGGACAGCTCCGAGACGTCCACGGCGCGGCTCGCCTCGGCGGGCTGGCGGCTGTCGGGGTCCTGCCATCGCACGGTCGCCACGGCGAGCTGACCCGACGTTCCCGGACGCAGCCGCACCTCGTACAGCGCGGTGACGGCGTGCCCGGGGCCGACCTCGCCGCCGTCCTTGGAGTCGTCGCGGAAGTCGCCCTCGGCCAGCGCCCGGTTCTCGTACCCCAGCAGCCGGTACGAGGCGACGGTGGCCGGGTTGAACGCGACCTGCGCCTTGGCGTCGCGCGCCCGCAGGTCCAGGGCGGCCGGCAGCCGGTCGACGAACACCTTGCGCGCGTCCTCCCGCGAGCTGACGTAAACGGCGGCGCCGTCCCCGTTGTCGGCGAGCTGCTCCATCAGGGTGTCGCCGTACTCGCGGCCGACGCCGACGCACAGCAGGGTGACCTGGCGCCCGGCGTAATCCTCGACGCGGTCCAGGATGCCCTTCCAGGTGGTGTCGCCGAGGTTGGCCAGCCCGTCGGAGAGCAGGATGACGCGGTTGGTGGCCACCGGCCGGAAGGCGCGGGCCGCCTCCTGGTAGCCGGTGACGAGCCCGGACTCCAGGTTGGTGGAACCTTCCGTCCGCAGGGTGTCGATCGCCTCGTGCAGCCTGCCGCGCTCGCCGGCGGCCGTCATCGGGATGCGCAGCCGCGCCTCGTCGCTGAAGGACACGATCGACACCGAGTCGCTCGGTCCGAGCTGGTCCACGAGTGTGTGCAGTGCGTCGCGGACGAGGTCGAGGCGGCCGGGGTCGGACATCGAGCCGGACACGTCGACGACGAAGGTGAGGTTGGCGGGCCTGCGGGAGGCCGCCTCGGCGGTCCGGGTCTGCAACCCGACCCTGAGCAGCGCCGTGGCGTCGCTCGCTTTGGCTCCGTCGATGTGGACGGCGAAGCCGTCGCCGGACGGCTCGGCGTAGTCCTGGCGGAAGGCGTTGACGAACTCCTCCGGCCGCACCTGGCCGGGGTCGGGCAGGCGTCCGTCCTTGAGCGCGGTGCGGGCGTAGCCGTACGACGCGGTGTCGACGTCGAGGGCGAAGGTGGACAGTTCCCCGGCGGGCCGCTCGGCCGGACGGGTCGCCGAGGCGCTCGGCAGGGGCTCGGCGGAGCCGCTGGGCACGTTGGGCGCGCGCGTGGCCGTCGGCACGGTGGGGAACGAGGTCTGGGCAGGCTGTGACACGCCGGTCGCGGGCGCGCCGGTGGGCGCGGAGCCTCCGCCGCACGCGGAGACGAGCAGGGCGAGCGCCACCAGGGCGCAGATGAGGAAACGTGACTTCATGAAAGCCTCCCTCGGCATCACCCCGTACGACGACCGCCCGGCGGCGCGGCGCCGGAGCCGTCACGCAAGCGAGGACGAACCGTTCCCAGGCTGTGACCCCCGATCCACCCGACGACACAGGACTTTCCGGACGTAACGCACGTAAGCCGCACACCCACTGGACAAGTCCCGGTTTTCCTACAAGATTGATGGGTTATCTGCCCGGTCCGACTCCGAAGGCGGTCACGTGCTCATCCAACCCGATCCCACGTTCTATCCCTCCGCCCGTGAGGCCATGCGCGCCCCGCGCGAGGGGCTGGCGTACGTCGCGCTCCTGGACACCGGGGGCGAGGGCCGGCCCGACGGGCTCGCGACGATCGACCTCGACCCGGAGTCGCCGGGTTACGGCACGGTCGCCGGCGTCCACGACATGCCCGTGCCCGGGGACGAGCTGCATCACTTCGGGTGGAACGTGTGCAGCGCGGCCCTGTGCCCGTACGCCCCGCACCCGCACGTCGAGCGGCGCTACCTGGTCGTCCCCGGCCTGCGCTCCTCGCGCGTCTACATCTTCGACGTCAAGGACGACCCCGCCCGTCCCAAGCTGGTGAAGACGATCGAACCCGAGACGATCTTCGAGCGCACCGGCTACAGCCGCCCCCACACCGTGCACTGCGGCACCGACGCGATCTACGTCAGCGCGCTCGGCGACGTGAACGGCGACGCGCCCGGCGGCGTCTTCATGCTCGACCACGACACCTTCGAGCCGCTCGGCCAGTGGGAGGCCGACCGGGGGCCGCAGCGCCTGCACTACGACTTCTGGTGGCATCTCGGGCACGACACGATGATCAGCAGCGAGTGGGGCACCCCCAACATGATCGAGGCGGGTCCGGACCTCGGCCTGCTGGTCGGCAGGAAGTACGGCCACAAGCTCCACGCCTGGGACCTGCGCAAGCGCACCCACCTGCAGGAGATCGACCTCGGCGACCAGCACCAGATGGCGCTGGAGCTGCGTCCCTCCCACGATCCGACCAAGACCTACGGCTTCGTCAACACGGTGATCAGCGTCGAGGACCTGTCGGCGAACATCTTCACGTGGTACCTGGAGGACGGCGCCTGGAAGGCGAAGAAGACGATCACGATCCCCGCCGAACCCGCCGACCCGGCGCTGCTGCCCGAGCCGCTCAAGCAGTTCGGCGCCGTGCCGCCGCTGGTCAGCGACATCTCCCTCACGCTGGACGATCGCATCCTGCTCGTCTCGGCCTGGGGCACCGGCGAGCTGCTCGCCTTCGACGTGTCCGACCCGCTGAACCCCCGGCAGACTGGCTCGGTGCGCGTCGGCGGCATCGCCGGTCGCGACGCCCACCCCGGCACGCCCGGCACGGCCAGGAACGGCGGGCCGCAGATGGTCGAGGTCAGCCGGGACGGCAGGCGCGCGTACTTCACCAACTCGCTGTACCGCTCCTGGGACGACGTGTTCTACCCCGACGGCATCGCGGGGTGGATGGCCAAGGCCGACATCGGCGAGGACGGCTCGCTCGCGCTGGACCCGGGCTTCCTCGTCGACTTCGCCGCGGACGGCCGCCGCCCCCATCAGGTCAGACTGCAGGGCGGCGACTCCTCCTCCGACTCCTTCTGCTACCCCTGACCGTCGCATGGACCTCACGCAGGTGCTCGTCCTGGCCGGGTTCGGCGCCTTCCACGGCCTGAACCCGGCCATGGGCTGGCTGTTCGCGGTCGCGCTCGGCCTCCAGGAGCGCTCGCGCCGCGCCGTTCTGGCGGCGCTGCCGCCCATCGTGCTCGGGCACGCGGGCTCGGTGCTGGTCACGCTGGCGCTGGTCGCCGCCGTGCGGACGTCCGCGCCGCCGAAGCCGGTGTCCTACGCCGTGGCCGCGCTGGTGTGCGGGTTCGGCGTGTGGAAGCTGCTGCGCAGGCGCCATCCCCGCTGGGTGGGCATGCGCGTGACCGGCCCGCAGCTCGCGGGGTGGTCGTTCCTGATGGCCACCGCGCACGGCGCGGGGCTGATGCTGCTGCCGGTCACGCTGACGGGCCACGATCGGGCCGCGCTCGCGCTGAGCGGCCAGACCCTCGCCTTCGCGGGGGTGCACACCCTGGCGATGCTGACGGTGACGGCCACGCTCGCCGTGGTCGTGTACGAGAAGCTGGGCGTCTCGGTGCTGCGCCGCGCGTGGTTCAACCTCGACCTGGCCTGGGCGGTGGCGCTCATCGGCGCCGGCGCCTTCGCCGCCCTGACCTGAGCGCCCGGCCCGACGCCGTCCGGCTTCGCCCCGGGCCCGGCTCAGCCCTCCAGCGAGGCGACGAACCGGGACATGCCCGCGAGCCAGCGGTCGGTGTCGTCGTACTTGCGGCGGACGTACTCGGCGACCTCGGGATGGGGCAGGATGTAGAAGCGCTCGGCGTCGAGGCCGTCGATCACCGTCCGAGCCACCTGCTCAGGGCTGAGGATCTCACCGGAGGCGACCACCCCGCGGTAGACCAGGCTGTTCTCCGCGCCCTCCCCGAGCAGGCCGGTGCGCACGCCCTGAGGCGCGAGCACGCTCACGCCGATCCCCTTGGCCCGGTAGTGGATGGAGATCCACTCGGCGAAGGCGATCGCGGCCGACTTCGTCACCGCGTACGGCGCGTCGCCGGGGCAGCTGATCAGCCCGGCGGCCGAGCAGGTGTTGAGCAGGTAGCCGCCGCCCCGCTCGACCATCCCCGGGACCACGGCGCGCGCGGCGTACACGTGGGCGAGAAGGTTGACGTCGATGGTCCTGGTCCAGTCCAGGTCGCCGGCGTCCAGGCCGTGGCCCGTGACGACGCCGGCGTTGGAGCAGAACAGGCCGACGGGCCCGAACGCCTCCTCAGCGGCGCGGACCAGCGCCTGGACCTCGGCCTCGACGGACACGTCGGTGCGCACGGCGACCGCACGGTCGCCGATCTCGCTCGCCGCGGCGGCGGCGCCCGCCTCGTCCAGGTCGGCGACGACCACCCCGGCGGCTCCCTCGTCGGCGAACCGCCGGGCCATGGCCCGTCCGATGCCTCCGGCCGCGCCGGTCACGACGACGACCCGGTCTCGTACCCGCATACGCGTTCTCCGTCCCAAACCGACCAGTCGGTATTCCGGACGGTAGGCGTCCGCGGCGTGACCCGTCAAACACGCGCGGCGGGCCGCCGCGAACGGGTCAGAACGTGTTCCTGCGGCAGTTCAGGAAGAGCTGCATCTCGAAGGGATCGGTGTCGCTGGCCGGCACATAGGCCAGGTCCATCTGCTCGCGGACGGAGAAGCCCGCCTCCTGGACGACGGCCCGCAGCGCCGCCCGGCCGTAGCCGGTCATGCGCATCGAGGTGCCGAGGACGCGGACCGGCGCGTCGTCCATGTCCATCTCGACCATGCCGAGGCCGAGCCAGCCTCCCGGCACGAGGATCTCGTGCAGGCGCAGCAGGGACGCCATGATCTCCTCGCGGCGGAGCATCGAGAGCGAGAAGTAGGCGGCCACCGCGTCGAACCGGCCCAGCGTCTCGTCCACTTCCATGACGTCGAGCTGGTGGAGCTCGGCCTCCGGCACGTTCTTGGCGGCGATCGAGAGCATGACGGGCGAGATGTCGATGCCCGTGACCTCGCAGCCGGCCTCGATGAACTGCCGCGCCGTCGGCACGCCCGTGCCGCAGCCGACGTCGAGCACCCGTGCGCCCGGGCGGAGCTTGCGCAGGATCCACTCCGCCGACGCGATCTGACCGCCCTTGTAAGGAAACGCCTCGTCGTACCGGTCGCCGATCCGGTCGAACGCATCGGCCTGCGCCGCCCGATGCGCCGGGCGCGAGCGTCCCACAGTCATTTCGTCCACCCAACGCCGAATGAATATCTGACTCTCCATTAAATAGGGGGATACCACATGGAAAGTCAAGGCAGGTCAGGATTGAGAGTTAACAGTGTAGACAAAGATATAGCGATCTTGCGCTATTTGCCCTGAATTGTCCGCATTTCGCGGTGGCCGCTACCCCCCAAAAAAGACAGGCGGTACGAGTCCGGGCGTCAGCGGCTCCCTGACGGCGACCCCCGGAATCTTACGCCCTTGACCACCTGATAACGTCCCCTCAAAAGCTGTTTGAACACGTTCAACCGGAGGCGGCATGGTCCCCCTGGTCAATGTGGTCATCATGGTGGGAATGCTGGTCGTGGTGCCCGCCGGGCTCCACCTGATCGGCGTCCCGCGGGCGGTCCGCGCCGCGTGGCTCGCGGGCGCCGTGCCGGGCGCGGTGTCGCTCTGGCTGCCCCGCGGGCCCGTCGCGGTCGCGCTCGCCGTCCTGTACGCCCTCGCCACGGCCGCGCCCGCCCTCCACGCGGCCGCGCGGCTGGCGCGGCGCCGTTGCCTCGCCCCCCGCGAGGTGGCGGTCCTGACCGCGCTCGTGACTCCGGCCGTCGCGGGCCTGTCCCTGGTGTGGGAGCGCGCGGGCCACCCGCTGCTGGGGTTCAAGCCCGCCATCCTGGCCCTGACCGTGGCGCACTTCCACTACGCGGGGTTCGCCGCCGCCCTGACGGCCGGTCTGGTGTGCCGGGCCACCGGCGACCGGGTCGCCTCCAAGGCCGCCGCGCTCGCCGTCCCGGGCGGCACCCTGCTGGTCCTCGCCGGTTACTTCATAGGGGACTGGGCAGAGTTGGCGGGAGCGGTAGCGCTGACGGCGGGCATGTGGCTGGTCGGCCTGCTGACATGGACGGACGTCCGGCGCCGTGCTCCGGACCCGCTGACCCGGGGGCTGCTCGCCGTCTCCGCCGCGGTGCTCGCCGCGACGATGGCGCTGGCGCTGAGCTGGGCCCTGGGCGAGGCCACCGGCCTCCCCCACCCGTCGATCGAATGGATGGCCGCCACCCACGGAGTGTGCAACGCCGCCGGATTCGCCCTCTGCGGGCTGGCCGCCTGGCGCAGGCTGCGGCCCCGGCCGCTGTGACCGAGACCTGTGACCGAGAAGAGGAGCTCATGGACCCGAAGCGCTATCTGAACGCCGAGCCCACCTACCCCGAGGTGGGGGCGACCCGCACGGGCGACCTGCCGCCGGGATACCACCACGTGCGGCGCCGCTACCCCGCGGGCGACGCCGCCGGGTTCACCCGCGCCGCCGACGCCCTGATGACCTGGCGTGTGCACGCCGCGCTCGGCCTTTCCCCTCGGGCCACCGCGCCTCGGGCGGCGCCGGGCGAGGTGGTGGTGAACCGCCTCGGCGTCGGCCCGATCGGCCTGCTCGCCCCCTGCCGCGTGATCTGGACGGTGGAGGAGGACCGCCGCGCCGGCTTCGCCTACGGAACGCTCCCCGGCCATCCCGAGAAGGGCGAGGAGTCGTTGCTGCTCGAAGTCGGCGACGACGGGGCGATGACGTTCGCGGTCACCGCCTTCGTCCGGCCCGGACGCTGGTACAGCCGCCTCGGGTGGCCGCTGACCGTTCTCGCCGTCGAGTTCTTCTGCGGGCGCTACGCCGCCGCCCTGCGCCGCTACGCCCGCTGATCGCCCGGCGAGAAGGAGATGGAGATGTAGTCGCTGAGGGGGCGGTAGCCGAGCGCCTGGTAGATGGAGTTCGACGTCGGGTTCGACAGGTCGGTGAACAGCAGGATGACCTCGCCTCCGGCCTCCTGCGCCGCGCGGGTGGCGGCGTGGGTGACCGCCGAGCCGTACCCGCGCCCGCGCAGCCCCGGCGGGGTGTACACCGGCCCGATACGGGACATGCCGCTGATCGGCCGCGAGAAGCCGGCCATCGCGACGGGCCGCCCGCCGTCCTCCCACAGCACGATCTCGCCCTGGTCGATCCGGTGCCTCATCTGGGGCAGCGGGTCGCTGCCGGAGCTGCCCGGCTCGGCCTCGGCGATGAAGGCGCGCATCCAGGCGGCGACCGGCTCGACGTCCGCCTCGCCGGCCGGGCGCGGCGCGCCGGTGGACGACGCCGGGCTCAGCGCTTGGAGCCGATAGAGGCGCTGCCGGGTGCGGTCGACCTCCGTGAGGCCGCTCACCTCGGCGAACACCTCGGCCTGCGGGCAGGGCCCGGACACGGCGGAGATCTCGCGCCCGCGCACGGCGTCGGCCAGCGCCGGCACCGAGTCGACGGGAATGTCGGCGAGCAGCAGCGGGTACGGCGGCGTGTGGACGACGGCCCCGCACACCTCGCCATCGGCGGTCAGCCAGCCGAGCGTGGCGCCGTCGGCCCACAGCCCGGCGCGCATGCGGCCGAGAACGGTCAGCGGGACGGTGTTGCGGGCGGGGTCGGTGCGCAGCCAGTGCTCGACACCATCGGGAAGGCCGTCAACGTGCCCGGTGAAGGTCCACAGCATGCGGGACAGTGTGCCAAGCTCGGTCCGCGCGGGCGAACCCATTTCCCGCGGGGCGCCCAGGGGCTAGAACTCGTCGGCGCCGGACACCTGGATGACGGGGAAGACATGGCGGGAGGCGGCGCAGACGGTCTCCAGGGTGTGGATCGGCGTGCCAGCGGTGTCGAAGCTCGTCCGGAGGATCTGGACGACCCACTCGCCCGGCGCGAGGTCCAGCGTCTCGGCCTCGTTCGCGGCGGGCGGGCGCGCGACCAGTTCCTCCTCGGCGCGGCCGAAGCGGTGGCCGAGCGCCTCGATGCCCGCCTGGAGGCTCGGCCGGACGAAGCCGGGCTCGCACAGCGGCGTGCCGCCGAACAGGTCGAGGCGGAAGTAGCTGGTGGCGACGCGCACGGGGACGTCGTCGGCCAGCAGCAGCTTGCGCCGCGCCAGCACGTCCGTGCCCGGCTCGACGCGCAGGGCGGCGGCTACGCGGTCACCGGCGGGCTCGGGGCCCACGTACAGCATGCGGCGGCTCGCGCGGACGCCCTGCCGCTCGGCCTCGGCCACGAACAGGGACGCGGACGCGCGCACGGCGGGCTCGGTGGGCAGAGAGCGGCGGACGAGCACGCGCGGGGTCCCGTTCCGCTCCACCTGCCGCCCGTGCCTTCCCTGTAAACGGCGATACCGCCCTGGAGGGGGCGGTATCGGGTTGTTCGCGAGGGTGGAGCTATGGGGATTCGAACCCCAGACCTCCTCCATGCCATGGAGGCGCGCTACCAGCTGCGCCATAGCCCCTTGCGATGCGGCCCCAGTCTATCGGAACCTGACCACCGCATGGGCCCGGAGATAGCCAACGCCTCCCCGCACGGGACCGGGCCGGCACGTGAGCCGTGCCGGCCCCTGACGAGGTGGTCGGCCGAGATCAGCCGAGGCGCTCGGGGCGCTCGGGCGCGAGCGGAGGCTCGTCGTCCCAGCGCGGCGTGCCCTGCGGCGAGACCGGCCCGCTGCCGGGCGCAGGAAGCGACGGCTCCGGCGGGTACTCGCGTCCCACCGGCTGCGGCGGCACCGGCTCGCCGTACCCGGCGCCGACGGGCTCCCGGGGGGCGGGCGCGGCGGTTCCCGTCCCGTGCAGCACGTCCCCACCGGGCGCCGTGCGCGCGGCCGCACTGTGGTCGTCGTCGAGGGGCGTGGGCACCTCGCCGCGCCAGCCGCCCGTCTCGTGTCCCTTGGACTCGATGAACATCTTGAAGCGTTCGAGGTCGCCGTGGACGCGCATGCGGACGAGCTGCAGCTTGTCGCCGACCTGCTCGACGATGCCCTCGGGGTCGAACTCCATCTGGAGCATGACCCGGGTGGTGTCGTCGGTGATCCGGTGGAAGGTCACCACACCGGCCTGGCGGGGTTCCTCCAGCGAGCGCCACGCCACCCGCTCGTCTGGGCGCTGCTCGGTGATCTCGGCCTCGAACTCGCGGTGGACGCCCGCGACCTGGACGCTCCACGCGAGGCGGGTGTCGTCGATCTGCTTGACCGACTCGACGCCTTCCATGAACTCGGGGAAGCTTTCGAACTGGGTCCACTGGTTGTAGGCCGTCCGTACGGGCACGGCCACGTCGACCGAGTGCTCGATGGTGCTCATCAGGCTTCCTCCCTTGTTGTGGTTACGGAAACCTGCCCTGCCCCTCATCGCCGCGCCTAATCGGGCCTTCGCGTCCGCACAAGCCAGAACAGGCCCACGAGCGGCAGCACCAGCGGGATGAATCCGTACCCGCTGCCGAAACCCGACCAGACGGTGGCGCGCGGGAAGGCGGCCGAGTCGGCGAGGCTCAGCGTGCCGACGACGAGCACCCCGGCCAGCTCGATCGCGCAGGCCGCGAGCGCCGTACGCCGGGCGCCGCGGGCGAGGGCGACGGTCAGCACGATGTAGACGGCGGCGGCGAACGCCGAGAGCACGTACGCCAGCGGGGCCTGGTCGTAGCGGGTGGCGATCTGCACGGCCGCGCGAGCCCCGGCCGCGAGCGCGAAGACGGCGTACACGGCGACCAGCAGGCGTCCCGGCCCGGTGTTGACCGGCGCGCCGGTCACGGGGCGGTCCCCTGCCAGATCTGCAGCAGCCGCCCGACCATGACCGGGATGGCGAAGCAGGCGACGGCGGCCACCGCCGGACCCCAGCGGGTGCGCTCGCCGAGCGCCCAGAACGCCGCGATCGGCGGGATCACGATGGTGCCCGCCAGATAGCCGATGAACGTGGCCGTCTCGGGCGGGCTCTGGCCGCCGATCACCTTGGCGACGCCGATGCCCGCCTGCGCGAGCAACCCGAGCTCCAGCAGGGCGAGGCCGGCGAGCAGGACGACCCCCATCGCCCGGTTCCTGATGGCGACGATCACGCACACCACCGCCAGCAGCAGCGAGCCGATGATCAGCGCGGTGGCCAGGCCGCCGATCATCGGGCGGCCGGGAGGGTCGGGGCCGCGGGCGCGGGGATCTTCCGGAGCATGGCAGGTAGGTTATCGGCCGCCCGCCTCGGTCTTCCGCGCGAGGAGCCCCCTCCACGGCGCGTCGCCGGGAGGGGGCCGTCGCGGACTCAGGAGCAGGTCACCAGCACGATGGACACCACCGTGCAGCGCACCGTGCCGGAGTCGTTGGCGCTCACCGGGTCCACCGGGGCGGACGCCGTGCGGGTGGCGGTGAAGGTGTAGGGGACGCCGATGGTGAGCAGCCCCACGGGGACGGAGAACGCCCTGGTCACCGAGGCACCCGGAGCCACCTCCCCCGTCGTGCAGGTCACGGTGCCCGAGGCGGTGGCGCAGTCGCCTGACGAGGCGCCGAACCCGGGAGGCAGCGGCGTCGTGACGGTCGCGCTCCGCACCGCGCCCGGCCCGTTGCCGGTGACCCGCACCCTGAACTCGATCTTCGGGACGAGCAGCGCCAGCTTGGGCGTCGCGGTGAGGGTCACGGCGGCGTCGGCCTCGGAGATGATCGTGAGCACCGGCCCGGCGATGATCTCGGTGGCGTAGTTCGACCCGCGCAGCTCGCCCTGGAGGGTCTGCGGGCCCGGGTCGACGCCCTGCGCGGTCGCCAGCGTGAAGGCGACGGTGGCCGAGGCCCCGCCGGAGAGGGCTCCGACCGGCGCCTGGAATCCGATCGGCGTACCGCCACCGTTGGTGACGGTGGTGCACGCGCCGACCGCCCCCGCGCATCCGGTGAGCGTCGCGTACGAGGGGAGCGCCGCGGGCGTGCTGTACACGCGGGCGGTCGCGTTGAGGACCGTGAAGGAGTGGATATTGGTGACCGTCACGGTGACCGTCACCTCGTCGCCCGCGTTGACCTGCGAGGACGATAAGGACAGCGCCACCTCGGGCGGGTCGGCGGATGCGGGGGCGGCAAGGAGCGGGGACATGAGGGTCGCGACGGCCAGTGCCACGACGGCGAGGGGGTGCCGGAGGGATCTCATCGCAGCCTTTCGAGCTCGGAGGACGAACCCTCCGACTATGACCGCTCATATCCCGCATCAGCGTCATATCGCGGTTATTTGGTCACGATTCGTAGTGGCCACATGTGGACACGGCTCCGTCGCCCTCCTCCGCTCGGGGCCGTCGCCTGACTACCGCGCCGGCAGCAGCGTGTAGCCGGGGAAGTTGCCCGGCAGGCGCTCGCCCTCGGGGCCGAGGGTCACGGCCCTGACCAGCAGCTCCCCGCCGACGAACGCACCCTGCCAGGACGCGCCGAGGCCGCCGAACAGCTCCTCGCGGTCGCCGCGCGAGCGGGGCCCGTTGATCCCCACCTTGAAGGCGCGGACGTCGGCGGCCAGCCGCCGGGCCGTCTCCTCCTCGTCGCAGGAGATCGTCGCGACCAGCGCGCCGTTGCTGGCGTTCATCGCGGCCAGGAACTCGGCCTCGGTGTCCACCAGCACCACGGTGTCGACCGGGCCGAACGGCTCGGCGTGGAACAGCGGAGAGGAGGCGGGCGGCGCGAGCAGCGCGACCGGCGCGAAGTACGCGGAGGTGTCCTGGCCGGGCAGGAACGCGCCGTCGTCCAGCGAGCCCCGGTACAGCGGCACGCCTCCCCGCGCGACGGCCTCGCCCACCTGGTCGGCGAGCTCCTTGGCCTTCGTGCCGTTGATCAGCGGCCCGAAGTCCAGCTCGGGCAGCGGGTCGCCCGGGTCTTCCACCGCGAGCGGGTGGCCGAAGCGCACCGCCCGGACGGCGTCCAGGTAGGCGGCCAGGAAGTCGTGGAACAGCGCGCGCTGGACGACGAACCGGGGGTAGGCCGTGCAGCGCTGCTTGCCGTAGTCGAACGTCCTGCGGAGCTGCGCCGACAGCGTCTCCCAGCCGCCGTACTGCCAGACGCCCCAGCAGTTCAGCCCCTCCTGCTCCAGCACGTGCCGCCGGTCCAGCCCGCGCAGCGAGGCGGCGACCTGCCCGCCCGCGCCCCTGCCGCCGACGAAGGACACGCACCCGAGGCCGGGGCCGCGCACGAGCGCCGGGGACAGCTCGCCTCCCCCGCCGCTGACCAGCGTGATCGGCAGGCCCTCGTGGGCGGCCAGCGCGCAGGCCAGCGTGAGACAGGCCAGCCCGCCGTCGGTGGGGGTCTTGGCGATGACCGCGTTGCCCGCCAGCGCCTGCACGAGCATCGCGTGCATGAGCACGCTCATCGGGTAGTTCCAGCTCGCGATGTTGCTCACCGGCCCGTCCAGCGGCGTGCGGCCGGCGATCATGCCGTCGATCTCCGTCACGTACCACCGGACGCCCTCCACGCAGCGGTCGACGTCCGCGCGGGCCGCCTTCCACGGCTTGCCGATCTCCCACACCAGCAGCAGCGCGAGCAGGTCGCGGTGGGCCTCCAGCGCGTCCAGCGCCGCGGTCACCCGGGCCGCGCGCTCCTGCTGCGGCATGTGCCGCCAGCGCCGGTGCTCCTCGACGCTCGCCCGCACCGCGCGGAACGCCGTGGACCGGTCGAGCCGGGGCGGGCCGGGCATGGCGGTGCCGTCGACCGGCGAGAAGGCGGGCGCGGGACGGCCGTCGCGGCGCCAGGCGCCTCCCCACAGGTTGAGCACGCGGTCGTCGTTGAACGCCTCGGGCGCCGCGGCGAGGCAGCGATCGTAGACGTCGGACCAGGCGGTGGCGGGTTTCAGCGCGAGCGGCATGAGCGGCCTCCTCGATCGGGCTCCGGACGGCGGGCTGAAGGGCGTGGTAGCCCGGCGAACTGAACGGGCTCTGACGTTGGCTCGGGGGGCGAACTCGGGAGGGACGGGTGAGCGGGGCGGGCCTGCCAGGGTGGGTGGGGCATGGCAGGCCCGCCGGCTCGGGGACTCCGGGGGACTCCGGCGTCTGGAAAGGGGAAGGGGAGGGGCTTGGACGCCCGGGGAGGCTCGGAGCCCGGGGAGGTCAGTCCGACCAGTCGACGGCGAGCGCCATCCGCGGCAGCGGCTCGAACTCCTTGATCGCGTCGAGCGCGGGGCCCATGGCCGCGTTGGCCTCCCGTTCGACCATGACCTCCACGAGCACGGGCAGCCGCCGCGTCTCGGCCTCGGCGCTCGCCCATTCCAGCGCGCCGCGCAGCTCGCCCGGCACCTCGACCTTGCGCGCCGGGCAGCCGAAGGCCTCCATGACCTTGACGTGGTCGATGCCGCCCTCTCCGTAGTGCAGGTCGACGGCGTAGTTCATGTCGTAGGGGATCTCCGCCTGGCGGATCAGCCCGAGGTACTCGTTGTTGATCATGATGATCACGAACGGGATGCGGTACTGCGCGGCGACCGCGATCTCCTCCATCAGGAACTGGAAGGAGTAGTCGCCGACGACGGCCACGACCTCGCGCTCGGGGTGGGCGCACTTGACGCCGATCGCCGCGGGCACCTCCCAGCCGAGCGGCCCCGCCTGCCCGCAGACGAGGTAACGGCGCGGCAGGTAGGTCTTCTGGAACTGCCCCGACCAGATCTGGTACAGCCCGATCGCGGTGACGAACGTGGTGTCCCTGCCGAAGAACTCGTTGATCTCCCTGAACACCCGGGGCGGCTTGATCGGCACGTCGTCGAAGTCGTCGCGCCGGGGGAGGCCGTCGCGCAGCTCGCCGACGCGCCGCGTCCAGGCCCCCGGCCCGCGGGCGGGGACGACGCGCCGCGCCTGCCCGGCCATCGCGGCGAGCGCGGGCCTGGCGTGGCCGACCACGCCGAGGTCCGGCTCGAAGACGCGGCCGATCTGCGTCGGCTCGATGTCGACGTGGACGAAGCGCCGCCCGCGCCGGTACACCTCCAGGTCGCCGGTGTGCCGGTCGCCGAACCGGGCGCCGACGGCCAGCACCAGGTCGCTCTCCAGGAAGACCGCGTTGCCCCAGCGCGTCTGCGTCTGGATGCCCGCCATGCCCGCGAACAGGGGATGGTCCTCGGGGAACGCGCCCTTGCCCATGAGCGTCACCTGCACCGGCACCTGGAGGTGCTCGGCGAGGGCGCGGAGCTCGCCGGCGGCGTCGGCGATGACGACCCCGCCGCCGGCGAGGATCAGCGGGCGCGCGGCGCCCGCCAGCATGTCGACCGCCGCGCGCACGGCGCCGACCGGCGGCGCGGGCACGTCCACGGGAAAGGGCTCGTCGAGCTCCCTGTCGTACAGGCACGTGCCGCGCTGCACGTCGACGGGAAGGTCGATGAGGACGGGCCCCGGACGTCCGGACCGGGCGATCCGGAACGCCTCGCGGAACACCCACGGGGCCTGGGCGGCCTCCTTGAGCTGGACGGCCCACTTGGTGACCGGCTTGGCGATCTCGACGATGTCCACGGCCTGGAACGACTCCTGGTGGAGCTTGTCCTTCGGCGCCTGCCCGGTGACGCAGACGATCGGGATGGAGTCGGCCATCGCGGTGTAGAGCCCGGTGATCATGTTGGTGCCGGCCGGGCCCGAGGTGCCGATGCTGACGCCGACGTTGCCGGTGACGCGCGCCCAGCCGTCGGCCGCGTGCGTCCCGCCCTCCTCGTGCCGGACGGTGATGTGGCGGATGGAGCTTTTGCGCAGCGCGGCGTACAGCGGCAGGATCGCCGCTCCGGGGATGCCGAAGACGGTGTCGACGCCCTCGGACTCCAGCACCGCGACGACGGCCTCCATGCAGGGGACGCGCTTCATCCGTTCAGCCTCTCGATCACCTTCAGCAGTGCGGAGTGGTCCAGCGATCCGTGCCCCTGGGCCTTGGCGGCCGCCATGAGCTGGGCGACGACGCCGGTGAGGGGCAGCGCGACGCCCGCGCGGCGCGCGGCGGCGATGGCGATCCCCATGTCCTTGTGGTGCAGGTCGATCCTGAAGCCCGGCGCGAACTCCCGCCTGACCATGGAGTGCCGCCGCAGTTCGAGGATGCGCGAGCCCCCGAGGCCGCCCGCGAGCACGTCCAGCCCGCCCGCCGGGTCGACGCCTGACGCCTCCAGCAGCACGATGGCCTCCGCGACCAGCCCGAAGATCCCGCCGACGACGAGCTGGTTGGCCGCCTTGACGGTCTGCCCCGCGCCGGACGGGCCGACGTGCCTGATCGTCGTGCCGAGGACGCTCAGCAGCGGGCGCATCTCGGTGAAGTCCTCCGCCGCACCGCCCGCCATGATGGAGAGCGTCCCGTCCACGGCGCCGCGCTCGCCGCCGCTCACCGGCGCGTCCAGCGGCCTGATGCCCTTGATCGTCGCCGCCTGCGCCACCCGTATGGACGTCTCGGGCTTGACGGTGCTCATGTCCACGTGGAACATGCCCGCCCTGCCGTGTTCGAGCAGCCCGTCGGCGCCGAAGGCGACCTCCTCGACCTGCGGCGAGTCGGGCAGCATGGTGATCACGACGTCCGCGCCCTTCACGGCCTCCGGCACGGACCCGGCCGCCTTGCCCCCGAGCGCGGCGAGCCGCTCCACGGGCCCCGGGCTCACGTCGTACCCGGTGACGTCGAATCCCGCGCGTACCAGGTTGGCCGCCATCGGGGACCCCATGATCCCCAGCCCGATGAACGTCGTCCTCACCGCGCACGCTCCGTCATCGTGTGGTTCTCCTTCAGCCAGGCGAAGTTGTCGATGGCCGGCCCGGCGGGCCGGAACTCCAGGCCGACGTGGCCCGCGTACCCGGAGGCGTCCAGGCGCCGGAAGATCTCGTCGTAGGGCATGACGCCCGAGCCGGGGGCTCCCCGGCCGGGGTCGTCGGCGATCTGCACGTGGCCGAACCGCCCGGCGGCGGAGTCGATCAGCGTGAGCACGTCCTCGCCCATGCGGTGCAGGTGGTAGAGGTCGGCGAGGAAGGCCACGTTGGGCGCGCCGGTCCGGTCGGCGAGCTCCAGCGCCGCCGCCGAGGAGGTGATCGGGTAGTCGGGGTTCTCGTAGGAGTTCAGCGCCTCGACCACGACGGTCGCGCCGGCCCGCGCCGCCGCCGCGGCGGCCACGGACAGGTTGGCCAGGGCCAGGTCACGCTGCGCCTCGTCGCCGAGGCCCGGCACGCGGTTGCCGTACAACGCGTTGAGCGCCCGGCAGCCGAGCGACCCGGCGAAGCCGGCCGCGACGTCCACGTTGGCCAGGAAGCGCGCCTCCCCGTCCGGCCGGGACACCAGGCCACGGTCACCCGCGGCCATGTCGCCCGCGTCGAAGTTCAGCGCGACCAGGCGCACCCCGGCGTCCTGGATGGCCCGGCGCAGCGCGTCCAGCTCGCCGTCGGAGGGGTCCGGGCGGTCGAAGGGCCACCACAGCTCGACGGCGTCGAACCCGGCGTCCGCCGCGGCGGCGGGCCGTGCGAGCAGCGGCAGCTCGGTGAACAGGATGGACAGGTTGACGTCGAACCGTGGCGCGCTCACGACGCGCTCCCGCCCCGCGCCGCCAGGACGTCGCGCATCAGGCGGGCGGTCTCGCTGGGAGTCTTTCCGACGCGCACGCCGACGCTCTCCAGCGCCTCCTTCTTGGCCTGCGCCGTGCCGGCGGACCCGGAGACGATCGCCCCGGCGTGGCCCATGGTCCTGCCCTCGGGCGCGGTGAACCCGGCCACGTAGGCCACCACCGGCTTGGTGACGTGCTCGGCGATGTACGCCGCCGCGCGTTCCTCGGCGTCGCCGCCGATCTCGCCGATGAGCACGATCGCCTCGGTCTCGGGGTCCTCCTCGAAGGCGGCGAGCGCGTCGATGTGCGTCGTGCCGACGACCGGGTCGCCGCCGATCCCCACCGCGGTCGAGAACCCGACGTCGCGCAGCTCGTACATGAGCTGGTAGGTGAGCGTCCCCGACTTGCTGACCAGGCCGATCGGGCCAGCGGCGGTGATGTCGGCGGGAATGATGCCGGCGCTGGACTGGCCGGGGCTGATGAGCCCCGGGCAGTTCGGGCCGACGATACGGGTGGTCGTGGCCTCGGCGCGGGCCACGAACCTGATGGTGTCGTGGACGGGGACGCCCTCGGTGATCACCACGCAGAGCTCGACGGCCGCGTCGATCGCCTCCCGCACCGCGCCGAGCGTGAACCTCGGCGGCACGAACACGACCGAGACGTCCGCTCCGGTCGCGGCCACGGCCTCGGCGACCCCGCCGAAGACCGGGATGCGCCGGTCTCCGAAGTCGACGGCCCTGCCGCCCTTGCCCGGGGTGACCCCGGCCACGATCTCGGTGCCGGCGGCGAGCATGCGCGCGGTGTGCCGGGTGCCCTCCGCGCCGGTCATGCCCTGGACCAGCACCTTGCTGTCCTTGGTCAGGAAGACGGCCATCGTCGCTGCTCCTCCCGGCCGCCCGCACGGCCTGTCCGCTGTGAATGGCACTGTGAATGGCACTGTGAATGGCACTGTGATCGCCGGCCCCCCGTACGGCGGCCGGTCCCGCCGTGCCCGCTCACCTCGCGGCCAGGTCCGCCGCGGCACGCGCGGCGTCGTCCATGGTCGGGACCATGCGCACCATCGGATGCCGCGCCGCGTCGAGGACGGCCCGCCCGGCCTCGGCGTTGTTGCCGTCCAGGCGCACCACGATCGGGTGGCCCACCTCGCCGAGCGTGCCGAGCGCGGTCACGATTCCCTCGGCGACCGCGTCGCAGGCGGTGATGCCGCCGAAGACGTTCACCAGCACCGAGCGCACGTCCGGATCGGACAGGACGATCTCCAGCGCGGCCGCCATGACCTGGGCCGAGGCCCCTCCCCCGATGTCGAGGAAGTTGGCGGGACGGCCCCCGCCCACCTCCGCCACGACGTCCAGCGTGCTCATGACGAGCCCCGCGCCGTTGCCGATGACGCCGACCGAGCCGTCCAGCTTGACGTAGTTCAGCCCGCGCGCCCGGGCCCTGGCCTCCAGCCCGGCCGCGCCCCGGTCCGGCGGCGGGTCGGCGAACGCCGCGTGGTCGTGCCGGAAGGCGGCGTTGTCGTCGAGGGTGACCTTGCCGTCGAGGGCGATCACGCGGCCGTCGGAGGTGCGGGCGAGGGGGTTGACCTCGACCAGCAGCGCGTCCTCCTCCACCATGACCCGCCACAGGCCGGTCAGCACGGCGGCGACCTGCTCGCGGGCGTCCTCGGGCAGCCCCGCCTGGTCGGTGAGCCGCCGGGCGGTCTCGGCGTCCACCCCGGCGGCGGGGTCGACGGGCATCCTGGCCAGGGACTGAGGCCGGGTCGCCGCGACCTCCTCGATGTCCATGCCGCCCTCGGTGGAGACCATGGCGAGGAACGTCCCGGCCGCGCGGTCGACGAGGTAGGCGGCGTAGTACTCCTCGAACGGCACCGTGGCCTTCTCGACCAGGACCGTCCTCGCCGTGTGTCCCTTGATGTCCATGCCGAGCACCCGGCGCGCTTCGGCCTCTGCGGAGGAGGGGCCGGGGGCGGGGCGGATGCCGCCGGCCTTGCCCCGGCCGCCGGTCTTGACCTGGGCCTTGATGACGGCAGGCGCCTTGAGCGCCCGCGCGGCCTGCCGCGCCTCCTCGGGGGTGGAGGCGACCCGGCCGGGCGGGACGGGGACCCCGTGCCGCGCGAAGAGCTCCTTCGCCTGGTACTCGTACAGGTCCATCACGTCTCCTTATGCGGTTCTTCCATACGGTATACCGTATGGAAGAACGACCGTCCAGAGCCTCGACAGGAGGTCATTAACGGGATATTCCATACAGTATGGAGAATCCCTTGCTCGTCCGCGACTGGCGCGGACGCCCCTATCTGGTCGGGCACACCGCCCGCGAGCTGACCGGCCGTCCCCGGTCCTGGATGTTCTGGCTCCCCTGGGCCGCCATGATCGCCATCGCGCCCCTGCAGTACGGGTACGCGGCGGCCACCCCCGTCCTGCTCGGCCGGCACGACGGCTCGGTCCTCGCCGTGCTCCTCCCGCTGACCGTCTGGATCGCCTGCCAGGCCGTCGCCGCCGTCCCCGCGATCCACCTGGTGCGCCGCGGCCGGCTCGGCGTGCGCCCCGCGCTGGCGGCCGGAGCCGTGCTGAGCGCCGCGGCCTTGCTGATGGTGGCCACCGCGACCGGCACCCCGGCCCTCCTCGCCGGCTACTCCCTGGCCGGGGGCGTCGGCGGCGGGCTGGTCTACGGCGTGTGCACCGAGGTCGTCGCGCGCTGGTACCCCGAGCGGCCCGCGCGGTGGGTCGCCTACGCGACCGGGGCCTACGCCTACGGCGCCGCGCCGCTCGCCGTGGTCCTCGGCCTCGCCCCCCACCTGCTGCGCCCGGTCTTCGTCGTCTCCGCGGCCCTCGCGCTGCCGCTCGTCGGCGCGGCCGCCTGGTTCGTCCGGCTGCCTCCCAGGCACTGGTGGCCGCACGGCGTCGACCCCCGGGCGCACGCGCTCGACCGGCTGATCCTGCGCCGGACGCCGCCCGCCGTCCGGCAGTTCTCCATGGGGCAGGCGCTGCGGACCGGCGCGCTGTCCCGGCTCGCGGCGATCCTGGCCTGCGCGGGGGCGGTCTCGCTGTTCGACGTCGTCGCCCTCGCCATGGCGGAGGTCCCCGGGGCGCCGTGGGTCGCGCTCGCCCTCCTGGTCACGCTCAACGGCGCCGGGCGGGCCTGCGCCGTGCTGGCCTCGGAGGTCGCGGGCCGCAGGCGCGTGCTCGGCGGGACGCTGGCCGTGCTCGCCGCGGGCCAGGCGCTGCTGGCTGCCGGCTTCGCGGCGGGGTCGGGGCCGCTCGTCGTCGCCGCGGCGGGGCTCGCGGGCCTCGGCGGCGGCGCGTTCTACCCGCTCGTCGCGAGCCTGGTGCGCGAGTACTTCGGCGAGGAGCACACCGCCGAGATCCACGGCGCCGTCTACAGCGCCAAGGCCGTCGCCGGCGTGCTCGGGACCGGGCTGGCCGCGCTGGCGTGGGCCTCATGGGGCCTTCCGGCGGCGTTCGGGGTGGCGGCCGCGGTCGCCGCGCTGACGGCCGCGGCTGGTTTCGGTCTGCGCGTACCCGGGCGTCCGGTGACGCTGCCGACCCCGGTGTGACGTGACGCACACCCCAGTGTGACCCGGCTCACCCGGGAGATCGTGTTCCAGACTGTATGCTGTAGGCAGTTGACCGAAAACTTCTAGGCGGCCGTGCGGCTCGCGGTCCTCCCATAATTCCCACTGGAGTTGAAGAAATGTCGCGGTCGGATCTGGCGGGCAAAGCAGCCGCACCCAGGATCGCGCGTCCCGTCCCGCTCCGTGAGAGCGTCTTCGAGGCGCTCCTCGAACTGATCATCAACGGCAGCCTCCGCCCCGGCCGGCACCTCGCCGAGAGCGAGCTGGCCGAGATGCTCGGCGTCTCCCGCCAGCCCATCCGCGAGGCGCTCCAGCTGCTCAGCGGCGAAGGCTGGGTCGACCTGCACCCCGGACACGGCGCCTTCGTGCACGCGCCCACCGCCGAGGAGGCCGACCAGCTCCTCGCCGTCCGATCCCTCCTGGAGACCGAGGCCGCCCGCCTCGCGGCCCGCAACCGCACCGACGAAGGCGTGGCCAGGCTGCGCGCCCTGTGCTCGCGCGGCCTGGCCGCCGTCGAGGCCGACGACGTCGACGACGCGGTGGCGATCAATTCCGATCTGCACGCGACGGTCATGGAGCTGTCCGGCAACACCGTGCTCGGCGACCTGGCCGCCCAGGTCTCCCGCCGGGTGCGCTGGTACCACACCCCCGTGGCCCGCCAGCGCGGCCGCGCCTCCTGGGAGGAGCACACCGCGCTGATCGACGCCATCGCCGCCGGTGACGCCGACCGCGCCGGCGAGATCATGAAGAACCACACCGAGCAGACCCGCCACCTCTACCTGAACCAACTCGGCGAGGAGGAAGCCCCGCAGCCGCTGCCGAGCCGCCGCAGGAAGAGGCGGGCGCCCGCCCCTTTCGGCGGCTGAGGACCGCTCACGGGCGGGGTTTTGACGTGGAAGTTACTCAGGGACCGCTCCGGCGAAACAATCCGGGACGACTTTAAGGGGGAAGGTACACAGCCCCGGGGGTGGGGCACACATGGCGGCGCGCCGGCCGCCGGGGAGAGGGAGCCTCCCCAGTCGGCAGGCGCGCCGCCGGTCCTTCATCGACGGACAGATGACTTTTCCAGTCGGTTCACACGAACCTGACGCCCTCCGGGATCGACCGCGAACCCGCTCGCGAGACCGCTCTCGCCGGTGGCGTCCGCGGGGTCAGCCAGAGGCCCCCTCGGACGCCGGGGTCAGGGTCGATCCCGAGGGCGCGGTGGCGGCCCTGTGGCGCGGACGCCCGGGCTGGCGCAGGAACAGCGACAGCACGCCGGCCGCGAGGCTGGTGCCTCCCGCGAGGAAGAACGCGCCGCCGTACCCCCACGCGCCCACCACCACGGCGCCCATACCCGACCCGAGCAGGCCGCTGACCAGCTTGGACGAGTAGACGAGGCCGTAGTTCGTCGCGTTGTTGTTCTCCCCGAAGTAGTCCGCCGTCATCGCCGCGAACAGCGGGAAGATCGCGCCGCCGCCGAAGCCGGAGATCATCGAGGAGAGCAGGAACAGCGGCATGTTGCCGAGCGACCCCGACCACAGCACCGCGAACTGCGCGAGGCCGAGGATCACGCAGACGATGGTGAGCGTCTGACGCCGTCCGACCAGGTCGGAGATCCAGCCGATGACGCCGCGCCCGGTGCCGTTCACGATCGCCTTGAGGCTCATCGCGAGGGCGACGATCCCGCCGGCGAAGCCCATCTCCTTGCCGAAGGGCACCTGGAAGGCGATGCCGAAGATGTTCACGCCCGCCGTGAAGAGCAGGCACACCCACATCAGCGGGAGCATGCCGGTCTTGATGGCCTCCTTCGGCTTGTACTGGCGCACCGCGGGCGGGTTCTTCAGCAGCGTCCGCGCGTTGGCGTCGACCTTCAGCGGGTCGACGTGCGCGGGCCACCAGTTCTTCGGCGGGTCCTTGAAGAACAGCCCGGCCACCAGCACGGCGACCAGCACGTACACGCCGACCAGGTCGAGCACCGACTGGTAGTTGTTCTCGTGCATGTACGTCGTGAATATGAAGACGAACGGGACCGACCCGTAGGCGAACCCGCCGTTGACGAAACCCGTCTTGCCGCCGCGCCGCTCGGGGTACCACTTGGCGACCATGTTGATGCAGGTCGCGTAGACGACGCCCGCGCCGGCGCCGCCGAAGAAGCCGAACCCGAGGTAGGCCCAGAAGATGTTCGGCGCGTGGCTGAGCGCCAGATATCCGAGGAAGGCGCCCGCCGCGCCCGTGAGCATCGCGGCCCGCGCCGACAGCTTGCCGCTCTCGCGGAGGTAGCCGGCGGGGAAGGCCACGGCGGCCTGGAAGAAGACCCAGACGCTCAGCAGCCAGAAGATGTTGGTGGCGGACCACCCGTGCGCGTCGTGCAGCGTCTCCTCGGCGGACCCGAAGGCGTACTCCGAGACGCTGATGCCCATCATGCCGATCCATGGCAGCAGGACCATGAGCCAGCGCGGCCGACCCATGATGTCCCGGGGGCTCTCGCCTATCCGGTACACCCGGCCATTGCTGTCGGTGATCTCACGATAACTCGGTGCTACAGTGGTCATCGAAAATCGCTTTCGTAGGCGTTGACCAGTGCTCCCCTGTTCCCCGACGTGCTTGTGCCTTGTCGTGCTTGTGCCTTGCTGTGCCAGTGCCTTGCTGTGCCGGTGCCTGGGCGCCGCCGTTGCCGACGTGTCGGCGACGCCCCGTCCGCCGTGCCGGCGGGCCGTGCGTTTTCTGGTCGATCAGGGCGTGGACATACGGCCTCCTCTCCCTCGCCGCGCGTTCGCGGCGGGGGTCAGGTACGCGGGCCGGTCCGCGCGTGACGCCGTCATGGAGGTCCGGGCGGTGGACCGCCAAAAGGTCCACCGCCACGGCTCCGGCGCCGCGCGAACCGGCCGTGCCCGGCGAACGGGCCGGTCTGTGCGGCCGGTCGTGACGACCGGCCGAGGCGCTCAGCCGAGCAGGCCCGCCGCCCTGGCCCAGCGGTACTTCGCCCCGAGGACGGCCACGGGCTTCTCGGTCGTGTACGGGTAGGCGACGATGCCGTGGTCGAACAGGTAGTCGCAGGCCGCCTCGACCTCGGTGTCGCCCGCGAGCGACGCGACCACCGGCTTGTCGTTGCCCTTCGCCCGCTCCTCGGCCACCACCTCGGAGATGAGCTTCGCGAACACCATCGGCGGGGTCACGATCGTGTGCCAGTAGCCGAGCACCAGCGCGTGGATCCTCGGATCCGACAGGCCGAGCCTGACCGTGTTGGCGTACGTGCTCGGGGGCTCGCCGCCGGTGATGTCGATCGGGTTGCCCGCGGCCCCGAACGGCGGGATGAACGCGCGGAACGCCTCGTCCAGGTCGGGCGGGATCTCCATGAGGGACAGCCCGTTGTCGACGCAGGCGTCCGAGAGGAGCACACCCGAGCCGCCGGCGCCGGTGATGATGACGACGTTCTCGCCCTTGGGGGCCGGCAGGACGGGCAGGGCGCGGGCGTACTCCAGCATGTCGTTCAGCCCCGGCGCCCGCACCACCCCGGCCTGGCGCAGGATGTCGTCGTACACCTTGTCGTCGCCGGCCAGCGCGCCGGTGTGCGAGCCCGCCGCCCGGGCTCCCATCGCGGTGCGCCCGGCCTTGAGCACGATGACCGGCTTGGTGCGGGAGACCCGCTTGGCGACCTCGACGAAGCCGCGGCCGTCCTTCAGGTCCTCCATGTGCATGGCCACGCAGTTGGTGTTGTCGTCCTGCTCGAAGAACGTGAGCAGGTCGTCCTCGTCGATGTCGGCCTTGTTGCCCACGCCGACGATCGCCGAGACGCCCATCTTGCTGGTGCGGCTGAAGCCCAGGATGGCCATGCCGATGCCGCCGCTCTGCGAGCTGAGCGCGACGCCGCCCTTCACGTCGTACGGCGTGCAGAACGTCGCGCACAGGTGCTCGGGGGTGTAGTAGTAGCCGTAGATGTTCGGGCCGAGCAGCCGCACGCCGTGACGGCGGGCGATCTCGACGATCTCGTCCTGGCCCTCGTGGTTGCCCGTCTCCGCGAACCCGGACGGAATCATGATCGCGCCCGCGACGCCCTTGCTCCCCGCGTCCTCCAGCGCGCCGGCGACGAGCTTGGCGGGGATCGCGAACACGGCGACGTCCACGTCGTAGGGCACGTCGGAGACGCGGGCGTACGCGGGCAGGCCCATGATCTCCGTGGCCTTGGGGTTGATCGGGAAGACCCGGCCCTGGTAGCCGCCGTCGATGAGGTTGCGCATCACCGAGTTGCCGATCTTGCCGGCCTCGGCCGACGCGCCGATCACGGCCACCGACCTGGGCTTGAAGATGCGGTTCATCGAGGCGAGGATCCGCTCGCGCGACAACCGCTCGGCGGGCTTCACCGGCTCGGGGTCGAGCAGGATGCGCACGTCCGCCGCCGTCGCCCCGGACGCGGTCGCGAACACCGGGTTGAGGTCGACCTCGGAGATCTCCGGGAAGTCGGCCACGAGCGCGCCGACCCGCTCGATCATGCCGGCGAGCGCCTCACGGTCCACGCCCTCCGCGCCGCGCACGCCGCGCAGGACCTCGGCCGACTTGATGTCGTCGAGCATCCCGAGCGCGTCCCCGCGCGAGAGCGGCGCCAGCCGGAAGGTCACGTCCTTGAGCACCTCGACCAGCACGCCGCCGAGGCCGAAGGCCACGACCTTGCCGAACGTCGGGTCGGTGACCGCGCCGATGATGACCTCGTGGCCGCCGTCCAGCATGCGCTGCACCTGCACGCCGTCGATCGCCGCGTCCGGGTCGTACGCGCTCGCCGACGCGAGGATGCGGTCGAAGCCGCCGCGCACCTCCTCGGCCGTGTGGAGCCCGACGATGACGCCGCCGGCCTCGGTCTTGTGCAGGATGTCCGGCGACACGATCTTCATCACGACGGGGAACCCGATGTCCCCCGCGATGGCCACGGCCTCGTCCGCCGTGGTGGCCAGGCCCTCGCCCGGGGTGGCGATGCCGTACGCCTCGCAGATCTTCCTGCCCTCGGGAGCCGTCAGCGCCGTCCGGCCCTCCGCGCGGGCCTTCTCCAGCACCTCGCGCACGCCGTCCGCCTCGGCGGTCATCAGATCACTCCGTTTCTTCGCAGCTCGGCCACGTCACCGGCAGACAGCCCGAGACCGGCGTACACCTCTTCGTTGTGCTCGCCCAGCAGGGGCGGGGTGGTGACGGTCACCGGGGAGTCCGAGAGCTGGAGGGGGCTGCCGACCGTCGTGAAGCCGCCGCGCTCGGGGTGCTCGACGTCGATGATCACGCCTTGGCCGCGCAGCGTCTCGTCCTCGATGAGCTCCTTGGTCGACAGGATCGGCCCGCAGGGGATGTTCTCGGCGTTGAGCGCGTCGAGCACCGCCCACTTGCCGTGCAGGCTCGTCCACTCCTCGATGAGCTGGAACATCTTGTCCAGCTTGGACAGACGCGCCTCCGGCGTGGCCCACTCGGGGTCGTCGGCCAGCTCGGGGCGTCCGATGATGCGCGCGATCGGCCGCCAGCCCGGCGGCTGCACGATCACGTAGATGTAGTCGTTCGGCCCGCCGGGGGCGCACTTCACCGCCCAGCCCGGCTGCCCGCCGCCGGAGGCGTTGCCCGAGCGCGGGACCTCGTCGCCGAACGTGCGGTTGGGGTACTCGGCGAGGGGGCCGTGCGCCAGGCGCTGCTGGTCGCGCAGCTTGACGCGGCACAGGTTCAGCACGGCGTGCTGCATGGCCACCTGCACCCGCTGTCCCCTGCCGGTCTGCTCGCGCTGGTAGAGCGCGGCGAGGATGCCGGCGACGGCGTGCACGCCGGTGCCCGAGTCGCCGATCTGCGCGCCGGTGGCGAGCGGCGGGCCGTCCTCGAAGCCGGTGGTGCTCATCGAGCCGCCCATGGCCTGGGCGACGACCTCGTAGGCCTTGTACCCGGCGTACCTGCCCGGGCCGAAGCCCTTGATCGACGCGTACACCAGGCGCGGGTTGAGCTCCTTGAGCCGGTCCCACGTGAACCCCATGCGGTCGACGGCGCCGGGGCCGAAGTTCTCCACCAGCACGTCGGCCTCGCGTACCAGGGCGGTGAAGATCTCCTTGCCGCGCTCGCTCTTCATGTTCAGCGTGATGCTGCGCTTGTTGCAGTTGAGCATCGTGAAGTACAGGCTGTCGACGCCTGGAATGTCGCGAAGCTGCTGGCGGGTGATGTCCCCGGACGGGGACTCCAGCTTGACGACGTCGGCGCCGAGCCATCCGAGCATCTGCGTGCACGAGGGCCCGGACTGGACGTGGGTCATGTCGAGGACGCGGACGCCTTCGAGTGCTCTGCTCATCGCCTTCCCTACTTGTACATCGTCTGGTTCATGGTCCCGGGGGCGTACACGTCCGGGTCGATCCACACGTTGATCAGCGACGGCCTGCCGGACGCGCGGGCGCGCTCCATCGCGGGACGGATGTCCGCCGGGTCGCGGACCTCCTCGCCGTGGCCGCCGAGCATGCGGGCGAACTCGTCGTACCTGACGTCGCCGAGGGTGTTGCCGACCCGCGCCCTGGCCTCGCCGTACTTGGCGGCCTGGCCGTAGCGGATCTGGTTCATCGAGGAGTTGTTGCCGACCACGCCGATGAACGGCAGGTCGAAGCGGACCATCGTCTCGAAGTCCCACCCGGTGAGGCTCAGCGCGCCGTCACCGAACAGACAGACGATCTCCTTGTCGGGCCGGGCGTACTTGGCGGCCATCGCGAACGCCACGCCGACGCCGAGCGTGCCGAGCGGGCCGGGGTCCATCCAGTGGCCGGGCGACTTCGGCTGCACCACCTGGCCGGAGAAGGTGACGATGTCGCCGCCGTCGCCGATGTAGATCGAGTCCTCGGTGAGGAACTCGTTGATCTCGTGGACGAGCCGGTACGGGTCGATGGGCGTCGCGTCGGAGAGCTGGCGGGACAGGCGCTTCTCGAACGCCTTGGTCTCGACCTCGCGCAGTTCCTCCATCCACCTCTTGCGGCGGGCGCTGCCGTTGTCCTCGCGCCCGGTCGCCGCCGCAGCTGCCGCCGAGAGCACGAGCCCGGCGTCCCCGACGATGCCGAGGTCGATGTCGCGGTTCTTGCCCACCGTGCGGTAGTCGAGGTCGATCTGCACCACGGTCGCGTCGGCCGAGAGCCGTTTGCCGTAGCCCATGCGGAAGTCGAACGGCGTGCCGACGATGATGATCAGGTCGGCGTTGCTGAACGCGTACCGGCGGGAGAGCTGGTAGTGGTGCGGGTCGCCGGGCGGCAGCGTGCCGCGGCCCGAGCCGTTCATGTACGCGGGGATGTTGAGCGCGCGGACGAACTCCACGGCGTCGCCCGTGGCCCGGCAGGTCCACACCTGGCTGCCCAGCAGGACGCAGGGCTTCTCGGAGTGGGCGATCAGGTCGCCGAGCCGCTCGATCGCGGCCGGGTCGCCGGCCTGGCGCGTGGAGGCGCGGTAGTGCCCGGCCTTGGGGATGCGCGCCCGCTCCAGCGGGACGGTGGCGTCGAGCACGTCGCGCGGGATCTCCAGGAACGACGGCCCCGGCGCGCCGCTGTGGCATTCGCGGAACGCCATCGATACCAGGTCGGCCACCCGCTCGGTCGAGGGCACGGTGGCGGCGAACTTGGTGATCGGCGTCATCAGGTCGACGTGCGGGAGGTCCTGCAGCGAGCCCATCTTGTGCTGGCTCAGCGCTCCCTGGCCGCCGATGAGCAGCATGGGGCTCTCGGCCCGCAGCGCGTTGGCGACCCCGGTGACGGCGTCGGTGGTGCCGGGACCCGCGGTGACGACGGCGCATCCGGGCTTGCCGGTGATCCGGGCGTACCCGTCCGCGGCGTGCGCGGCCACCTGCTCGTGGCGCACGTCGATGACGTCGATGCCCTCGTCCACGCAGCCGTCGTAGATGTCGATGATGTGACCGCCGCACAGCGTGAAGATCACATCGACGCCCTCGGCCTTGAGGGCCTTGGCCACGAGGTGGCCGCCCGAGATGCGGTCGGGGGCCGGCTCGGCGGGCGGGGTTGCTGACTCGGACATCTGCAGCCGTCCTCTCAAAGTGCATACTGCATACCGTATGAAGCCATCGTTATCCCGCATGTCACCTGTTGTCCAGACCCATTCGATGCGCTGCGATACGGGATCCCTCGGCCACGTCCACGGTTCCGGGCGAGGCTTGACCGCAAATTTTCCATACTGTATACCGAATGCAATCGTCGGCGTGAGGACGGAGCCCCTTCGTGAAGGTCGCAGTTGTTGGCGCGGGCGCCATCGGCGCGTATGTAGGCGCCGCCCTGCACAGGGCGGGCGTCGAGACCCATCTCATCGCCCGTGGAGCCCATCTGGCCGCCATGCGCGCGTCCGGCGTACGCGTGCTCAGCCCCCGAGGTGACTTCACCGGTCACCCGAACGCCACCGGCGACCCGGCGGAGGTCGGGCCGGTGGACTACGTCTTCCTCGGCCTCAAGGCCAACGCGTACGCGGCGGCCGGGCCCATGATCCGCCCGCTACTGCACGAGACCACCGCCATCGTGGCCGCCCAGAACGGCATCCCGTGGTGGTACTTCCACGGCTTACCCGGCCCCTACGAGGGCTACCGCATCGAGAGCGTCGACCCCGGGGGCAGCGTCACCAACGCGCTGCCGCTGCGCCGCGCGATCGGCTGCGTGGTCTACGCCGCCACCGAGATCGAGGCGCCCGGCGTCGTCCGGCACCTGGAGGGCACCCGCTTCTCGATCGGCGAACCGGATCGGACGATCTCCGCCCGGTGCACGGCCTTCGGCGAGGCCATGGTCGCTGGCGGCCTCAAGTGCCCGGTCGAGGCCGACCTGCGCAAGGACATCTGGATCAAACTCATGGGCAACATCGCGTTCAACCCGATCAGCGCGCTGTCCCGGGCCACGATGGCGGGCATCTGCCGCCACTCGCGGGCACGCGAGCTGGTCGTCGCCATGATGCGCGAGACGCTGGAGGTCGCCCGCCGCGTCGGCTGCGAGCCCGAGATCTCCATCGAACGCCGCCTCGCCGGCGCCGAGAAGGCCGGCGAGCACAAGACCTCGACCCTCCAGGACCTGGAGAAGGGCAAGCCCCTGGAGCTGGACGTACTGCTGGCGGCCGTGGTCGAGCTGGCGGACCTGACCGGCGCCGACGTCCCCACCCTGCGCTCGATCCACGCGGTGACGGACCTGCTCGACCAGCAGGCCCGCCGCGTCCCCGTCCCCGCCCCCTGACCCCGTACGACTCCCGGCCGCGCGGTGTCCCCGCCGCGCGGCCGGGCGCCACGGGGCTTCTACTCGCTGAGGACGTACTCGTCCACGAACTCGTTGGCGAACTTGCCCGCCGGGTCCAGGTCGCGGGCCAGCTTCCGGAAGTCCGGCAGCCGCTCGTACCGGGTGCGCAGCGTCTCGGCCGGCACGGTGAACAGCTTCCCCCAGTGCGGCCGGGGCTCGAAGGGCGCCAACTGCTCCTCCACCAGGCCGATCACGGGCAGCACCGCCTCCACGTCCGCGACCCAGGTGAAGTGGAAGGCGGCCGAGTCGCGCCCGTAGCAGGGGCTGAGCCACTGGTCGTCAGCGGCGATCGTCCGGATCTCGGTGATCTGCAGCACGGGGGCGATGCGGTCGCGCACGGCCGCGAGCGCGTGCAGCGCCCCGACCGCGTGCCGGCGGTCCACCATCCACTCCGACTGCAGTTCCTCACCGGCGCTCGGGGTGAAGTCGGCCCGGAAGTGCGGCAGGCGCTCGTGCCAGGGGCCCGGGACGCCCATCTGCTCGGTGCAGTGCACCGGCGACATGCCCGGGATGGGATGCCGGGGGCCGTCCGCCAGTGTTGCGCCCAGCAGGGCGGGGACATTGCCGCGCGTCCCCTCCGCCGGGGACCCGAACAGGCCGGGGGCCGCGGGCGGGGCGTCGCCGCCGACACGCTCCTTCACCCAGATCTGGTGGAGGTACGGGCCGCGCCATCTCGTGAACAGGCCCACGCTGTAGGCCGCGGAGAGCAGGTCGTCGAAGTGGTCGTCCAGGGCCTCGAACCGCATCGTCCCCTCATAGACGCGCTGGCGTACCTCGTAGGTCGGCTCGACGTCCAGCGTCATGCCCACCACGACCCCGAGCGCGCCGAGGCCCACCACCGCGCCCGCGAACCGCTCGTCGCCACGGTCGATGGTGATGAGATCGCCGTCCGCGGTGACCAGCTCGATCTCCGACACGGCGGTGGCGAGGTTCCTGTTGGCCACCCCGGAGCCGTGCGTCGCCGTCGCGCAGGACCCGGCGACCGAGATGTGCGGCAGCGACGCCAGGTTGTGCAGGGCGTATCCCATGTCGTGCAGGCGGGGGCCGAGCTCGGTGTACCGGACGCTTCCGGTGACCCGCACTCCCGTCCCGTCCTCGTCGATCTCGATGCCCATCGGCAACCCGTCCAGTGAGACCAGCACCCCGGGCGTGTCGGCGATGCGGGTGAACGAGTGCCCGCTTCCCAGGACCCGCACCTTGCCGCTGCGCGCCACCAGAGCCCGCAGTTCCTCCAGGGACGACGGCCGCTCGACGCGCTCCGCGCGGAATGCGACGTTACCCGCCCAGTTCGTGATTTTTTCTGACAAGGCACGACCTTTCCCGGGGTGAAGTAAGGCAACGCTAGTGCACCCCGCCCTCTCTCCCGGCAGAGCCCTCAGAACCGGACGGCGGCGGACGCCGTTCTCATCGTCGACGGCGTTTCGCGCGTCGCCCCTAGATCAACGAGTACGGGGATTTCCGCATCTGGCTGGAGGTGGTTCAGCCGCCCGCGCGTCTTCCGGCCGACCGGCCAGGGAGAGGACACAGACGGGGAGCAAGGGCGATCGCTGCGTCCGGCGCGAACGGGGATGGTGACGCGAGCAGACCGGCCCGCACGTAGCTCGTGTGGAGCTATGGGGATTCGAACCCCAGACCTCCTCCATGCCATGGAGGCGCGCTACCAACTGCGCTATAGCCCCTTGTCACCGCTCTGGGTGTTCCCGTCGCGGCGCTCGGAGAGCATATAGCGACACCCGGCCATTCACCTAATCGACACATCCCGCCTCGCCGGCCGGTTCCCGGAGGGTCGGATGGCCGGCCTCCGGTCGTCGGCGCGGCGCTGAGCACCCCGCACTACTTTGGCTCGCCGCCCCCCGACAGCGAGAACCACATCGCCGTCCCGCTGACCGCGTTGCACGTGCGAGCGAAGGAATAACCGGCATCCGATCGCGACTTGGCATAGGCATGACCGCCACATTCGACCCGCGCGCGCTGCTCGCGGAAAGCAGGCTCGGTGTCCTCGCGACGATCAAGAGCGACGGCCGCCCGCAACTTTCCCCGGTACTGCCCTTCTACGACCCGGAGGCCGAAGTCATCTACGTCTCGATGGTCGAAGGACGAGCCAAGACGGCGAACCTGCGCCGGGATCCCCGGGCCACGCTGGAGGTCACCAGCCCCGACGGCGGGGCGTGGGCCACCGCGGAGGGCACCGCGACGCTCACCGGGCCGGGGACGGATCCCCATGGTCCCGAGGTCGAGGCCCTGGTGGACTACTACCGCCGCGCCGCCGGCGAGCACCCGGACTGGGATGAGTACCGGGCCGCCATGGTGTCCGACCGCAGGGTGCTCATGGCGATGACGGTCGAGCACGTGTACGGCCAGAAGATCCGCTGAGCGTCACGACACGGGTCGCGCTCGCGACGGCGCCATAAGGGGAATTCGCCCAGTTCGCCACGATTCCAGTGGTGCCGGGCCCAGCAAAGCGCAACCCTCACCTACCGCACGCCAACGACCGGTCGGCAGGGTGCCCGGCGGAATGGCGCTCTGTTCAGAAGTTTGCCTGCGATTCGTCCGCCAGGATGCGTTCCAGGGTGCGTCGGCCCATCCGGCTCATGGCCGGGTTGGTCTCGAGGTAGTACCAGACGAGCCCCATCGCCTGGACGAAGGCCCACGCTTTGCCTCGCTCCCATTCGAGGCCGTCGCACCCGAGGTCCAGGCGGAGCACCTGCCGCGGCCCGGCTTCGAGCAGATGCCAGGCACTCACAAGGTCTAGGGCAGGGTCGGCCGGTCCGAAGCCGCCGACGTCGAGAATCCCGGCCAGCCGGCCGGCGGACACGAGCACGTTGCCGGGGATGAGATCACTGTGGGTCATCACGTCGGCTGCTTCCCGCGGCAGTTCTCGAAGGTCTGTCCACGCTCGGCGAAGCCGGCGAACGTCCAGAAGTTCTTCGCTGCGCGTGAAACACGTTTCCATCCACGCGTCGTGAGATGGAAGGTCGCCTCCACGACCTTTGCCGGCGAACGTACGGCCACGCGTGTCGATGGCACGCAGGTCGTTGAGGAGATCAGCCATGTCGTGGGCGAATGCGACTGATTCGCCCGGGTCCTCGTCGGTGGCCACGACGCCGGGCAGCCATGTCTGCACCGACCACGGAAGCGGGTATCCCGCTCCCGGTTCACCGAGCGCGACCGGCTCGGGCGTGGGAAACCGCGTGCGACCTACCAGCTCGCGGGCCGCCTCCGCTTCGGACTCCAGCCATCGCCGTGTCGTGTCGACGTTTCCGGCCTGGAGAGGGAACCGAGCCGTGAAGCGGTCGCCGATGCGGAAGATGGCGTTGACCGTCCCATGCGCGGCGATGCTCGTGATCGGCATGCTCCGCCACTCGGGGTACTGCTCGTCCACCAACGCGCGCACCGTCTCGGGTGTCACCGTCAACTGGTCGGCGTGCATCTTCACGCCGGGATCGTCGCGCGCCCATGCTTTCCGCCGCAACGTGTTTTCGGCTCTGCGGCGAGCACCTCGGGCGGGTTTGCGATGCAATGCTCCGGCGCAAAGCGGATCACCCATTCCTCAACGGCAGCCGGTTCTGGGGTCAACACGAGTAAAGGCCGACGTTCTCCGTCAGCTCGTTGCTCGTCCAAGGCTCCCTCACGGCGGCGAGGCCTGTGGGGACGGCGGAATAGGAGAAGTGAGGGCGGGGCCCGGCGCGGGTGATGCCGCGCCGGGTAGGCGTCCCGGGAGGAATCAGGTGGCGGCAGGGGCGGATTCGGGTTTGTCGTCGCTGTTGACCGGCTCGGGCAGGGTGCCGGCGTTGTGTTCGAGGAGGCGCCAGCCCTTGCGGCCCTCCTGGACCACCGACCAGGAGCAGTTGGCGAGGCCGCCCAGGATCGGCCACAGTTCCTCGGGGAGGCCGAGCAGCCGCGAGAGACCAAGGCGGATCGCCGCTCCGTGGGAGGCGATCACCATCAGGCCGCCCTCCTCCATCTGCGCGACCCAGCGCTTGGTGGCGGCCACGACGCGGTCGGCGACCTCCGTCACCGCCTCGCCGCCGGGGGCCTCCCATTCGGCGTACTGGACGGGCCATCCCGCGGCGATCTCGGCGCGCGTCAGGCCCTCCCACTCGCCGCCGCCTCGCTCGCGCAGGTCCTTGTCGACCTTGACGTCGAGCCCGACGATGCCGCCGAGCGCGGCGGCCGTGTCGTGGGCGCGGCGCAGGTGGGACGAGACGATCAGGGACGGGCGCAGCGAGGCGAGCAACGACGCGGCACGTTCGGCCTGCGCGATGCCCGTCTCGTCCAGGGGTATGTCGGTATGGCCCTGGAAGCGCTGCTCGACGTTCCAGAGCGTCTGGCCATGGCGCCAGAAGACGATGCGGCGGCCTCCGCCCCGCCCGTCACTCACCTGCGGTCCCGCGCGCCCGCTGAGCTCGGACCCGCGTGACGGAGTCCGGGAGCGAGATGGCGGGGCAGTCCTTCCACAGGCGCTCGAGCGCGTAGAAGGTGCGGTCCTCCTCATGCTGGACGTGGACCACGATGTCGAGGTAGTCCAGCAGCACCCAGCGGCCCTCGCGCTCGCCTTCCCTGCGGACCGGCTTGGCGTGGGCCTCGATCCGCAGGCGCTCCTCGATCTCGTCGACGATGGCGCGCACCTGGCGGTCGTTGGAGGCGGAGCAGAGCAGGAAGGCGTCGGTGATGACGAGCTGCTCGCTCACGTCATAGGCGATGATGTCGTCGGCCAGCTTCTCGGCCGCGGCCTCTGCGGCCAGCGCCACAAGCTGGAGCGATCTTTCCGATGCGGTCACGATGTGGATTGTTCCTCCTGTGCGGCGTACAAGGTCCCGCCCTTCCTATTATCAGGATGCCCGGTACAGTCCCCGCTTGTTGATGTACTGAACAATCCCGTCGGGAACCAGATACCAGATCGGCTCCCCCGCGGCCACGCGCTGGCGGCATTCCGAGGACGAGATCGCGAGCGCCGGTATCTCGATGAGGCTGACCTTTCCCTTCGGGAGACCAGGGTCGTGAAGCACATGCCCCGGTCGGGTACAGCCTACGAAATGGGCGATGGTGAAGAGCTCATCTACGTCGCGCCAGCTCAAGATCTGCGCCAGCGCGTCGGCGCCCGTGATGAAGTACAACTCGACGTCCGGGCCGTACATTCCGGCGATCTCGCGCAGGGTGTCGATCGTGAAGGTCGGCCCCGGGCGGTCCGCGTCCACCCGGCTGACCGAGAAGCGCGGGTTGGACGCGGTGGCGATGACCGTCATCAGGTAACGGTCCTCGACGGCGGACACCGCCTGGTCCGCCTTCTGCCACGGCTGGCCGGTAGGGACGAACACCACCTCGTCGAGATGGAAGTGGTGGGCGACCTCGCTCGCGGCGACCAGGTGGCCGTGATGGATGGGGTCGAACGTCCCGCCCATGATGCCGAGTCGCCTGATGGGAGCCCCGTTTCTCATGCGAGGGACACTAACGCGCCGCGCGGGGCGCGTCGGCGCCCACCCCCCGCGCAGGACGGCCCGCCCCGGTCCGCCCGCGTGATCCCGAGCGGGTGTCCGGGCTTGCGGCGCGCGCGAAAGCGTTTTGCATCGCCGCGCACGGGCAGTCGCCCGGACGTAGCATGCCGACCATGACCACCACCACCCCGGATCGCAACCGTGTACAGCTGCCCGGCATCAGCTCCCGGGCGTACGAACATCCAGCTGACCGGTCGGCTCTTGTCGCGATGCGTTCCCTGTCCGGCTTCGACTCGGTGCTCAAGCGCATGTCGGGCCTGTTCAGCGAGCGTCGCCTGCGGCTGATGTTCCTCGCGTCGTCGGTGCGCGCGAGCGAGACCCAGTTCCGCGCCCTGTACGACATGGGACGCGACAGCGCCTACCTCCTCGACCTCCACCGGATCCCGGAGATCTACGTCCAGCAGGACCCGAGACCGAACGCCATGGCCGTCGGCTTCGACGACCCGTTCATCGTCATCAACACCGGCCTCCTGGACCTCATGGACGAGGAGGAACTGCGCTTCGTCGTCGGGCACGAGACCTCGCACATCCTGTCGGGGCACGCCGTCTACGGCACGATGCTGGCGATCCTCACCCGTCTCGCCACCCGCGTGGCGTGGATCCCGCTCGGCTACATCGGGCTGCGCGTCATCGTCACCGCCCTCGAGGAATGGCACCGCAAGGCCGAGCTCTCCGCCGACCGTGGCGGCCTGCTCTGCGGCCAGGACCCCGAGGCGGCCATGCGGGCGCTGATGAAGCTCGCCGGCGGCTCGCGCCTGCACGAGATGAACATCGAGGCCTTCCTCGACCAGGCCCGCGAGTACGACACCGCCGGTGACGTGCGCGACGGCCTGCTGAAGGTCCTCAACCTGCTCGGCAGCACCCACCCGTTCGCGGTGATGCGCGTGGCCGAGCTGGACCGCTGGCGGCGGGGCGGCGAGTACGAGGCCATCCTGGCCGGCAACTACCCGCGCCGCGAGGACGACGCCAACGCCAGCATCTCCGAGGAGGTCAAGGCGGCCGCGCGCTCGTACCGCGAGTCGTGGGCGCAGTCCCAGGACCCGTTCATCGGCGTGCTGCGCGACGTCGCCGAGGGCGCCGTCAACGCCGGTGAGCGCATCTTCAACCGGTTCGCCCGCAGGGACAACTGAGCGGGCCCGTGGTTCCCGGCCGGGCCCGGCGGCACGCCCCTGAGCGGCGCCGCCGGTCCTGAGGCACGGCCTGGCCGGGTTCACAGGGCGTGCCGGTTCACAGGGCGTGCGGGATCACCCACGCCAGGACGCGGACGGCGGCCGCGCACAACGCGACGAACCCTCCGAGGACGGACAGCGCGCGCAGGCCCTCCCTGCGCAGGTCGGGCACGTGGCCGCCGATGCGCTCGACCTCCCGGCCGACGATTCCACCGCAGACCACGCCGAACACCACCCCCGCCACCGTCATCGGGCCGGCCGACGTCCACCATCCTTCGTCGATGTGCCCTCCGGCGGTCACCCAGAACGCCGAGGCGGCGATGGCGGAGGCGGGCAGGCCGGGCCAGACGGCCGCGGTGAGCGCCGCCCCGGCCAGGGCGACCGGGAACGTCACCAGCCGCACGGTGCCCCGGACGCGTGGCGACCTGCGCCTCCTGACCAGCCAGTGCCCTCCCCACCACGCGCGGGCCAGCACGCAGAACGACGCCGTGATCACGAACGTCGCCAGCGGCCAGATCACCGAGGCCACGACGCAGGGGACGGCGACCATGGCGAGCACGACCAGGACGGCGCTGCCCGGCGGCGAGGACCCCGCCGAGGGCGCGGACGGGGCCGCCTCGGCGCCGAGCACCGACCGGCGTACGCCTTCCTTGGCCTTCTCTTTGACGTTCTCCTTCACGTTCGCGGCGGTTCGCCGGGCCCTCTCCCCCGGTCCGGCGCGCGTGCCGGCCGCCTCGCCGCGCCGCCCGCGCTCGGCGGAGGCCGGGGGGCGGGGAGGACGGCGGCCCGGGACGGCGGGCTTCTTGCGGGCCCCGGACGGCGTGTCGGCCGCCGCGTCCTCGCGGGTGGGCGAATCGTCCGCGCGAGCGCCCGCCGGGTCCTCAGGACGCGGACGGGCGGCGTCGGCGCGCGTCCGCGCGGGACCCGCCTCCGCGCGGGTCTTGGCGGGAGCGGCGTCGGCACGCGTCTTGGCGGGAGCGGCGTCGGCACGCGTCTTGGCGGGGGCCGCGTCGGCCCGCAGCCGTCCGGCGACGGGGACGGGGGGCGTGGCGGGCGCCGTGGCGCGGGCCAGGCGGGACAGCCGGTCGGCGAGCAGCGCGGCCGTGGGCCGCTTGTCGGGCTCGCGGTTCAGCGCCGCCCTCACCAGCGGCAGCAGCGAGCCGGGCACCCCGGCTAGGTCGGCGCGCCCGTTCAGCACGGCGTACATCTGCGCCTCGACCGTGCCGCGGCCGAACGTCGGGCGCCCGGTGGCCGCGAACGCGACCGTGGCGGCCCACGAGTGGACGTCCGAGGGCTCGCCGACGGACTCCTCGGCGAACACCTCCGGCGCGCTGTAGCCGGGCGTGCCGAGGAACGTGCCGGTCATCGTGAGCCGGGTCGCGTCCGACACCTGCGCGATGCCGAAGTCGATCAGCACGGGACCGTCCGGGCCGAGCACCACGTTGGCCGGCTTCACGTCGCGGTGGATGACCCCGGAGGCGTGGATGATCGCGATCGCGGTGGCGAGCCCCCGGGCGAGGTCGACCAGCTGCGAGCCCGACAGGGGGCCGCCGCGCCGGACCGCGTCCAGGAGGGTCTCGCCCTCGATGTGCTCCATGACGAGGTAGGGACGCTCGCCGGACAGGTCGCAGTCCAGGACCCGTGCCACGTACGGGCTCTCGACCCGCCGCAGCGCCCGCACCTCGCGGTCCAGCCTTAATCGCGCCTCGGGATCGTCTCCGATGGGGTCGCGAAGGATCTTGACGGCGACCTTCGCCCCGCGCTTGCTGACGGCGAGATAGACCTCGCCCATGCCACCGCGGCCGAGGCGCTCGACCATGGAGTACGGACCGACTCTGCCGAGCCCGCCCACTCGCCGTTGACCCATAGGGAACGCCACCATAGCGCCGATCCGCCGGTAATCAACGGCGGCGCGCCGGACGTCATGCCGCGGTTTTGTCCGGAAACGTCGGGACACGTAGCCCATCCCGCTCGTACCGAGTCGGCCCGGGGGGCTACCGGGAGCGGGGCGACTCCTCGAAAAGGCTGTCCAGGCGGACGCTGGGGCTCGCGGACAGGGACTTCCTGCCCCTGCGCCGCCAGTTCACGTGCCCGCGGCGCTCCAGCCACAGCATCAGCCGATCCGCCGCCACGACCACCGCGACGGCGTACCCGAGGGCGAAGAAGAGTCCCATGAGGAACCAGTCAAGCGCCCCGGGACGCCGGACACGAGGAGCGACACGCCGATTACTCGACGTCACCCGCGATCACGGTGCCGGTGGAGGTGCGCAGGTGACCCTCGCCGATGTAGACCCACTTGGTCGAGGTCAGCTCGGGAAGCCCCATCGGCCCGCGGGCGTGGAGTTTCTGCGTGGAGATGCCGATCTCGGCCCCGAACCCGAACTCGCCCCCGTCGGTGAACCGGGTCGAGGCGTTCACCGCCACCGCGGCCGAGTCGACCAGGGAGACGAACCTCCGGGCCGCCCGCTGGGAGCGGGTGACGATCGCGTCGGTGTGCGCCGAGCCGTACCGCCGGATGTGGGCGACGGCGTCCTCCAGCGAGTCCACGACGGCGGCGGCGATGTCCAGCGAGAGGTACTCGTCCCGGTAGTCCTGGTCGCCTGCCGGCACGACGTGGTCGCCGTACGCCGCGACGCGCTCGTCCCCGTGCACGGTCACCCCCTCGGCGGCGAGCCGGGCCAGGGCGGCCGGGACGAACGCGTCGGCGACCGCGGCGTGCACCAGGAACGTCTCGGCCGCGTTGCACACCGACGGCCGCTGGACCTTCGCGTTGACCAGGATCTCCAGGGCCAGGTCCAGGTCGGCGTCGGCGTCGACGTAGACGTGGCAGTTGCCGACGCCCGTCTCGATCACCGGGACCGTGGACTCCTCGACCACCGTGTTGATCAGCGACGCGCCGCCGCGCGGGATCAGTACGTCGACCAGCCCGCGGGCGCGCATGAGGTGCTTGACCGACTCGCGGGTGGCCCCCGGCACGAGCTGGACGGCGTCGGCGGGCACCTCGGTTCCCCGCAGCGCGTCCCGCATGACCTCGACCAGGACCGTGTTGGAGCGGTAGGCGCTGGAGGAGCCGCGCAGCAGCACCGCGTTGCCGCTCTTGAGGCACAGCGCGGCGGCGTCGACCGTGACGTTGGGCCGGCCCTCGTAGATGATGCCGACGACGCCGAGCGGCACGCGGATCTGGCGCAGCTCCAGCCCGTTCGGCAGCGTGCTCCCCCGGACGACCTCGCCGACCGGGTCGGGCAGGTCGGCGACCTCGCGGACGGCGACGGCGATCGACTCGACGCGCTTCTCGTCCAGCCGCAGCCGGTCGATCATCGTCTCGGCGGTGCCGGACGCGCGCGCGGCCTCGATGTCGAGCGCGTTGGCCTCGACGATCTCCTTGGCGCGGGCCACGAGGGCGTCGGCGACCGCCCGCAGCGCGGCGTCCTTGGGAGCGCGCGGCAGCGGCGCCAGCTCGGCGGCGGCCTCCCTGGCGGCGTGGGCGACCCTGGTGAAGTCTTCGGCCTCAGACATGCCTGGCGCTCCTGCTCTCGGTGATGGGGTCGAGTATGACGATGTCGTCGCGGTGGATCAGCTCGCGTTCGTACTCCGGGCCGAGGCTCGCGGCCAGCTCGCGCGTGGACCGGCCGAGCAGCTCGGGGATCTCCGCCGCGTCGAAGTTCACCAGGCCCCGGGCCACGGGCGTGCCGTGCGGGCTGTACAGGTCGACGGGGTCGCCCGCGGTGAAATCGCCCTCCACCAGCGTCACCCCGGCCGGCAGCAGGGACTTGCGGCGGCTCACCACGGCCTCGACGGCCCCGGCGTCCAGATGCAGGCGGCCCCGGCCGGTGGTGGCGTGGGCCAGCCACAGCAGGCGGGTGCCCGGGTGGCGGCCGTCCGGCTGGAAGAACGTGCCGACGTCCGCCCCGGCCACGGCCTGGGCGGCGTGGGCGGCCGCGGTGAGGACGACCGGGACCCCCGCGCCGGTGGCGATGCGCGCGGCCTCCACCTTGGTGATCATGCCGCCGGTGCCGACCCGCCCCGACCGGCCGAGCTCGACGCCCTCCAGGTCCTCCGGCCCCCGCACCAGGGGGATGCGCCGGGCTCCCGGCTGGCGCGGGTCGCCGTCGTACAGGGCGTCCACGTCCGACAGCAGCACCAGCGCGTCGGCGTGGATCAGGTGCGCCACCAGGGCGGCCAGGCGGTCGTTGTCCCCGAAGCGGATCTCGTCGGTGGCCACCGTGTCGTTCTCGTTCACCACCGGGACGATGCCGAGCTCCAGCAGCCGCGCCAGCGTACGCTGGGCGTTGCGGTGGTGGGAGCGGCGCATCATGTCGTCGGCCGTGAGCAGGACCTGGCCGACGCGCAGGCCGTAGCGGGCGAAGGACGAGGTGTACCGGGCGACCAGCACGCCCTGGCCGACCGAGGCGGCGGCCTGCTGGGTCGCCAGGTCACGCGGACGGGCGCCCAGCCCGAGCGGGCCGAGGC
This sequence comes from Sphaerisporangium album, assembly GCF_003323745.1. Taxonomy (GTDB): domain Bacteria; phylum Actinomycetota; class Actinomycetes; order Streptosporangiales; family Streptosporangiaceae; genus Sphaerisporangium; species Sphaerisporangium album. Next base: position 21,578 of record NZ_QOIL01000023.1, on the reverse strand, counting down.
CTGCGGCGATGGCGCCCGAGGAGACCAGGACGAGCTGCGTGCCGGTGCGCGCCCGGGCGGCCAGCACGTCCACCAGGGCGTCCACCCGGTCGACGTTGATCGTGCCCTCGGGGGTCGTCAGCGACGAAGAACCGATCTTGACGACCAGACGTGCCGCGGCGGCGACCCGCTCCCGACCCGCGTTCTCCACGTTCACACCTTTCCTACCGCTGCCCTGCCGCGACCCGCTCACCGGTGCGGCCTCGCCTCGCCCCCGGCCGGCCGCCGGAGGCCGTCTACACGATGCGGTTGTCCGACCCGCGCGGGCCCTGGTGGGCCGCCGCGGCGTCCAGGGTGGGCTGCCAGTCGAAGACGTAGCCGCCCTCCATCGGGCCGATCACGACCTCGGCGCCCTCGGTGGCCCCGGCCTCGGCCAGCGCCTTCTCGATGCCGAGCCGCTCCAGCCGGTCGGCGAGGTAGCCCACGGCCTCGTCGTTGGCGAAGTCGGTCTGGCGGATCCACCGCTCGGGCTTCTCGCCGGTGACCTGGAAGGTGTGCTCGTCGACCCGCCGGACCTCGAACCCGGCGTCGCCGTACTGCTTGGGCCGGATGACCAGCCGCGTCGGCTCCTCGACGGGCTTGGCGGCGCGGTGGGCGGCGACCATCTCGGCCATGGCGAACGAGAGCTCGCGCAGGCCGTCGTGGGTGGCCGCGGAGATCGTGAAGACCCGCAGGCCGCGCTCCTCCAGCATCGGCCGCACCATCTCGGCCAGCTCGCGGGCGTCCGGCACGTCGCTCTTGTTCAGCACCGCCAGGCGCGGGCGATCGTCCAGCTCGCCGTACGCGGCCAGCTCGCCCTCGATCACCTCGAAGTCGGTCAGCGGGTCGCGGCCCGGCTCGATCGTCGCGCAGTCGAGCACGTGGACGATCGTCGAGCACCGCTCGACGTGGCGCAGGAACTCGTGGCCGAGCCCGCGGCCCTGCGAGGCGCCCGGGATCAGGCCCGGGACGTCGGCGACGGTGAACACCGTCTCGCCCGCGGTGACGACGCCGAGGTTGGGCACCAGCGTGGTGAACGGGTAGTCGGCGATCTTGGGCCGGGCGGCGCTCAGCGCGGCGATCAGCGAGGACTTGCCCGCGTTCGGGTACCCCACGAGCGCGACGTCGGCGACGGTCTTCAGCTCCAGGACGACCTCGCGCTCGTCGCCGTTCTCACCGAGCAGCGCGAAACCCGGCGCCTTGCGCCTGGTCGAGGCCAGCGCGGCGTTGCCGAGCCCGCCGAAGCCGCCCTGGGCCACGACGTACCGCGTGCCGGCGCCGACCAGGTCGACCAGCACCTCGCCGGTCTTGGCGTCCTTCACCACCGTGCCGTTGGGGATCTTCAGCACGACGTCCTCGCCGGTGGCGCCGTCCCGGTTGGAGCCCATGCCCTGCTTGCCGTTGCCGGCCTTGCGGTGGGGGCGGTGGTGGTAGTCGAGCAGGGTGGAGGTGCTGGCGTCGACCTCGAGGATCACATCGCCCCCGCGCCCGCCGTTGCCGCCGTCGGGGCCGCCCAGCGGCTTGAACTTCTCGCGGTGGATCGACGCGCAGCCGTTGCCCCCGTCACCTGCCTTGACGTACAGGACCACCTGGTCCACGAACTCGGCCACCGTCATCTCCCTCTCATCGGCGTGTCCTCGCGGCCCCACGCCGCCGCTCCGCCGCGCTCGGCGGGCGCCCCCTCGTGACGTCGCACTGATATGCGCGCCCTCACGACGATGAGGCGGATCGAAAGGTCGATCCGCCTCATCAACGCGACTACCGGTCCCCGTCGCCGCGCCTCACGCGCGGCCTGCGGGGACCGTCGTTCCCTGTCGTTCCCGGTAGGCGGATCTACTCCGCGGCCGGGACGATGCTCACGGCGCGGCGTCCGCGCTTGTTGCCGAACTGCACGTGGCCCGCGATGAGCGCGAACAGCGTGTCGTCGCCGCCACGGCCGACGTTGTCACCCGGGTGGAAGTGGGTGCCGCGCTGGCGGACGATGATCTCGCCGGCGTTGACGAGCTGGCCACCGAAACGCTTGACGCCGAGCCGCTGGGCGTTGGAGTCACGGCCGTTCCGGGTGGACGAGGCGCCCTTCTTGTGTGCCATGGTTCGCTACCACTACTTCCCGGGGTTGATGGCGGTCACCTTCACCTGGGTGTACCGCTGGCGGTGCCCCTGGCGCTTCTTGTAACCGGTCTTGTTCTTGTACTTGAGGATGCGGATCTTGGGGCCCTTGGTCTCACCGAGAATCTCGGCGGTCACCTCGAACTTGCCAAGCGTGGCAGCGTCTGTGGTGACATCGCCGTCGTTGACGACGAGCACCGGCGACAGCGACACCGTGGAGCCGACCTCACCGGCGACCTTGTCCACCTCGAGGACGTCACCGACGGAGACCTTCTGCTGCCTGCCGCCGCAACGAACGATCGCGTACACCGCGGAACCCTTCTCCTGGCTGATTGCTTCGCTGAACGCTGCGCCGCTTGCATCCAGCTCCCGTCGATAACACGACCGGCGAACCGAGTAGGCGCGCGTAGCTGGGCGCGCCACTGGACGCACCGATTGACCAGGATACCGGATCGTAGGTGTCTTGGTCGAACCGGACGGTCCGCCGGGTCGCCGGCCTACTCGGCCGGCCCTGCTGGTCTGGTGACCTTGCGTGAGCGGCGACGCCCCCGCGCGGACGGCTGGGAACCGCCCTCGTCGGAGCCGCCGAGCGCGTCCGTCACGCTGTCACGGCCACCCTCGCCGTTGGCGGCCACCGCGACGCCGCCATCCTTGAGGATCTTGTCGGCGTCGGCCTTGGCCTTGTCCAGCTTCTCGGCCACGGCCTTCTCGACCGCCATCTTGCCCTGCGTGCCCCGCGGCTCGGGCTTGGCCTCGACCGGCTCGGTCGAGACGATCAGCCCGCGCCCGTTGCAGCAGTCGCACGGCGTGGAGAACGCCTCCAGCAGACCCTGTCCGACCCGCTTGCGGGTCATCTGCACCAGCCCCAGGGACGTCACCTCGGCCACCTGGTGCTTGGTGCGGTCGCGCGCCAGGCACTCCAGCATGCGCCGCAGCACCAGGTCGCGGTTGCTCTCCAGCACCATGTCGATGAAGTCGATGACGATGATGCCGCCGATGTCCCGCAGCCTGAGCTGGCGGACGATCTCCTCGGCCGCCTCCAGGTTGTTCTTGGTGACGGTCTCTTCGAGGTTGCCGCCCTGCCCGGTGAACTTACCGGTGTTGACGTCGACGACCGTCATCGCCTCGGTGCGGTCGATCACCAGGGAGCCGCCGCTCGGCAGCCACACCTTGCGCTCCATCGCCTTGGAGATCTGTTCGTCGATGCGGTAGGCGGCGAAGACGTCGCCCTGCTCCCACTTGGTCAGGCGGTCGACCAGGTGCGGCGCGACGTACCGGACGTACTCGTCGACCGTGCCCCACGCGTCGTCGCCCGCGACCACCAGCGAGGAGAAGTCCTCGTTGAAGACGTCGCGGACCACGCGGATGGTGAGGTCGGGCTCGGAGTACAGCAGCTCGGGCGGGCTCGCCGACTTGGCCTTGCGCTGGATGTTCTCCCACTGCGCGGACAGGCGGGCGACGTCCCGGTTCAGCTCGTCCTCGGACGCGCCCTCGGCGGCCGTCCTGACGATCACGCCGGCGTTCTCCGGCATGACCTTCTTCAGGATGGTCTTGAGCCGGGTGCGCTCCTTGTCGGGGAGCTTGCGGCTGATGCCGGTCATCGAGCCGTCCGGCACGTACACCAGGTAGCGGCCCGGCAGGCTGATCTGGCTGGTCAGACGAGCGCCCTTGTGGCCCATCGGGTCCTTGGTGACCTGGACGAGCACCGACTGGCCCGACTTCAGCGCCACCTCGATGCGCTTGGGCTGGCCCTCCAGGCCGGCGGTGTCGAAGTTGACCTCGCCGGCGTACAGGACGGCGTTGCGGCCCTTGCCGACGTCGATGAACGCGGCCTCCATCGACGGCAGGACGTTCTGGACCTTGCCCAGGTACACGTTGCCGACGTAGGACTGGCTGGCCTCGCGGTCGACGTAGTGCTCGACCAGCACGCCGTCCTCCAGCACCGCGATCTGGGTGCGCCCGCCCTGGCGGCGGACGACCATGACACGCTCGACGGACTCGCGACGCGCCAGGAACTCCGACTCGGTGATCACCGGCGGGCGGCGGCGGCCCTGCTCGCGTCCCTCGCGGCGGCGCTGCTTCTTGGCCTCCAGGCGGGTGGAGCCGCGGAAGCCCTGCACCTCGTCCACCGAGGTGGGACGGCCCGCGCGGGGCGCGCGGATGCGCACCACCGTGTTCGGCGGGTCGTCGGGGGTCGTCTCGGCTTCGTCCCCGCCCCTGCGGCGACGGCGGCGGCGACGGCGCGAGGACGAACCGCCGTCCTCGTCGTCGTCCTGGTCGGCGTCCTTGTCGCGGGAGCCGCGCGACGCCTCGGCCTCGGAGTGCTGCTCGGCCTGCTCGGCCGCCGCGGGACGTGCCTCGTCGTCGAGGTCGTCGCCGTCCTCGCCCTCGTCGTGCTCGCCGCGCGCCTTGCCGCGGCCTCGGCCGCCCCTGCGGCGGCGACGGCGGCGGCTGCCGGCGTCGTCGTCCTCGTTGTCGTCCTCGTCGGAGGCGGTCTCGGTGGAGTCCTCGGCCTCTTCGGGCTGCTCGTCGGCGGGCTCGGGACGCTGCTGCGGCGGCAGCACGACGGGCGGGACGGCGGCGCGGGGCTCGGGCGCCTGGAAGATCGGCTGGAACACCGCGGCGGGCGCCTGGAAGGTGACGGTGGGGGCCGCGAGGCGCGCGTCGGCCATCGCGCTCAGGCCGAACGGGTCGGCGAACAGCGGCGTCTGGGCCTGGGGCTCCTCGGCGTCCTGGATCGGCTCCTCGGCGATGTCCTCGCCGACGGGCTCGTCGTCCAGCGGCTCGTCGACGGGCATCGACTCGGCGATCGCCGCGGCGACCTCGGCCTTGGCGGCCTTCTCGACCTTCTCGATGCTCGATCGTTCCGCCTGGACCTCGGGCGACTCGGGCAGGACCGGCGCGTCGGCGGCCTTGCGCGTGCGCCGGCGCCGTGTCGGCGCGACGACCTCCTCGACGGCCTGGACGGCCTCGGCGACGCCCGCGACCGGCTCGGACTCGACCGGCGGGACCACCCCGGCCGGGGCTCCGGCGTCGGGGACGACCGGTTCGGGGTGGGCTACGACCTCGGCGGCCTTTCTGGTGGTACGGGTGCGTGTGCGCTTCACGGGCGCGGCGGGCGCCTCGGCGATCTCGGCACCGGCGATCTCGGAACCGCCCGCGACCTCGGCGGCCTCGGCATCGGCGGCCTGCTTGGCCGCCTTGGCCCGGGACGCCCTGACGGGCTTGGCGGGCGCCTCGGCGTCACCGGCCTCCTTGACCACCGTGCGCCGGGCGCGGGTGCGCTTCACGGGCACCTCGGACCCGGCTTCGGCCGACACGACCGCCGCGCCGGCGGGCTCGGACGCGACGACCGCGTCCGCGTGGGCCGGTACCTCGGGCTCCGCGGCGTCCGTGGGCCGCGGAGCGGTCACCTGACCGGCAGGAAGCTCCGGTTCCTCCGGTGGCGGGCCCGCCGGGCGGCTCGCCGCGCGGCGGCGCCGTACCGCCTTCGTTTCTTGCTGTGCTGTTATATCCCCGTCAGGGCCGAAGGCCCCGACAACGGGCTCGTTGTCGAGCATGCGGGCGTTCTCCCGTCAGCTCCCGGGCACGTCGTGCGCGCCGCGCGGGAGCTCTCGTCTCTCGCTGTACGTCAGGCCGCGGGGCCCGGCGCCAAGTCCTATTTGTGGTCACCGACGTGCCGCACAGCCGGTCCCGGCTCGCCGCCGCGAGTGTCGCGGTCCAGGTCGAGCGGGTCGGCCGTTGCACCGGTGCGCGCGTCGAGCGGACCCTGCGCCAGCCTGGTCACCGTGGGGGGTGACGGCGGCGCGAAGGCGGCCACTAGACGCAGACCCGTGAGCACGTCGTCCGGTCGGACGGCGGGCGTAACGTGCCGTACAACCATACGAAGTATCGCACATGGCGGGCCGGGGTCCCGGTCCGCCGTTTCTTCCGTTCCTTCGCGAGCCGTCCGCGCGGCTGTGCCGTCGGGGTCCTCGGCCGTCAGCATGATGACGGCCTCGCGCGCGTCGAAGCGGCGCGGGCCCTTCTTCGTCAGGCGCTCGACCTCCACGCGCTCGGCCGCCATGAACCGCTCGGCCGCGTCCCTGGCCTCGGCCGGGTCCGCGCCGGGCAGGCGTACGTCCCAGACCGAGCCCTGCAGCCGGTCGGCCAGACTGCCGCCGCTCGCCTCCACGACGTCCAGGACGTCGAGGCCGGTCGGCAGCGACGAGTCGAGCTCGGCGCGAAGACGGTCCGGCTCGCAGGCCGTGACGACGCCGATCTCCAGATATTCGGCTTCGCTGGCCACCCCGGTGGGGGCGGCTCCCGCGTAAGAGATCTTCGGATGGGGGGTGAATCCCGCGCTGAAGCCGACCGGGATGCCGGCCCTGCGCACCGCTCGTTCGATGGCGCGCGAGATGTCTCGATGGCTGGTGAACCGCAGGCGGCCACGCTTGGCGTAGCGCACGCGAAGGCGCTGCACCACGGGCGCGGGCGGGGGCCCATCAGGAACGGGGTTCTTCAGCTAAGTCATCCTTCCCATGTCTGTGTCGCGTCCAAGGCCGTCTTCCCAGGATATGGGCCCGGTGGCCCGCCCTGTCGCGGCTCGTACGGCTCTCATACCGCTAGAGGCTAGACCACCATGACCCCGCGGCGTACCCGGTGACCTCTATGGTGCAACGGTTACGGCCCGTATTTGCTTCCATCCAGCGGGTCAGACGACCGTCAGCGGGAGCAGTTTCCTGCCGGTCGGGCCGATCTGGATCTCGGTGCCCATGGTCGGGCAGACGCCGCAGTCGTAGCAGGGAGTCCACCGGCAGTCCTCGACCTCGGTCTCGGTGACGGCGTCCTGCCAGTCCTGCCAGAGCCACTCGCGGTCGAGACCGGCGTCCAGGTGGTCCCACGGGAGCACCTCGACCTCGTCGCGCTCGCGAGTGGTGTACCAGGCGACGTCGACGGGGTGGCCGTCGAACGCGCGCTCGGCGCCGGACATCCAGCGGTCGAAGGAGAAGTGCTCGCTCCAGCCGTCGAACCGGCCGCCGGCCTCCCAGACGGCCCTGATCACCGCGCCGACCCGCCGGTCGCCACGCGACAGCAGGCCCTCGACGATCGACGGCTGCCCGTCGTGGTAGCGGTAGCCGATGGCCTTTCCGTACTCCTTGTCGGAGCGCAGCGCGTCCCTGAGCTTCCTCAGCCGGTTGTCGACCGTCTCGTGGTCGCACTGGGCGGCCCACTGGAACGGGGTGTGCGGCTTGGGGACGAAACCGCCGATGGAGACCGTGCAGCGGATGTCACGGGAACCTGTGGCCTCGCGCCCGGCCTTGATGACCTTCTTGGCGAGATCGGCGATGCCGAGCACGTCCTCGTCGGTCTCGGTGGGCAGGCCGCACATGAAGTACAGCTTCACCTGCCGCCACCCCTGGCTGTAGGCCGTGGTGACGGTGCGGATCAGGTCTTCCTCGGTGACCATCTTGTTGATCACCTTGCGCATGCGCTCGGACCCGCCTTCGGGCGCGAACGTCAGGCCGGAGCGGCGGCCGTTGCGCGAGAACTCGTTGGCCAGGTCGATGTTGAACGCGTCGACCCGGGTCGAGGGCAGGGACAGGCCCGTGTTCGTGCCCTCGTACCGGTCCGCCAGGCCCTTGGCGACCTCGGCGATCTCGGAGTGGTCGGCGCTGGACAGCGAGAGCAGGCCGACCTCGTTGAAGCCGGACTCCTTCAGGCCGACCTCGACCATGTCGCCGATCGTCGTGATCGACCGCTCGCGGACCGGACGCGTGATCATGCCGGCCTGGCAGAACCGGCAGCCGCGCGTGCAGCCGCGGAAGATCTCGACGCTGAAGCGCTCGTGGACCGTCTCGGCCAGCGGCACCAGCGGCTTCTTGGGATAGGGCCACTCGTCCAGGTCCATGACGGTGTGCTTCTGCACCCGCCACGGGACGCCCGAGCGGTTCGGGGCGACCCGCTTGATGCGGCCGTCCGGGTGGTACTCGACGTCGTAGAACTTCGGCACGTACACGCCACCGGTCGAGGCCAGGCGCATGAGCAGCTCGTCGCGGCCGCCGGGGCGGCCCTCGGCCTTCCACTCGCGGACGACCTCGGAGATCGCGATGGAGATCTGCTCGCCGTCCCCGAGAACCGCGGCGTCGAGGAAGTCGGCGATCGGCTCGGGGTTGAACGCGGCGTGCCCGCCCGCCAGGACGATCGGGTCGTCCTCGCCGCGGTCGGCGGCGACCAGCGGGATGCCGGCCAGGTCGAGCGCGGTGAGCAGGTTCGTGTAGCCGAGCTCGGTGGAGAACGACACGCCCAGCACGTCGAACGCGCGCACCGGCCGGTGAGCGTCGACCGTGAACTGCGGCACGCCGTGCTCGCGCATGAGCGCCTCGAGATCGGGCCAGACCGCGTAGGTGCGCTCGGCCAGCGTCTCGGGCAGCTCGTTGAGGATCTCGTAGAGAATTTGAACGCCCTGGTTGGGAAGGCCCACCTCGTAGGCGTCGGGGTACATCAGCGCCCAGCGGACGGTCGCCTCGTCCCAGTCCTTGACGGTCGAATTCAGCTCACCCCCCACATACTGGATCGGCTTCTGCACGCTCGGCAGAAGCGGTTCCAGGAGAGGAAACAGCGATTCGACAGACATGTGTCCAAGGGTAGTTGCTGCCTGCTCGGGCTCGCGCCAGCACGTCCGGGGACGGTCAGAACGCCCGCTCGCGGATGTGGACGGCCTGGAGCAGCCCAAGGGCGATCATGTTGGCGAACGTCGCCGTCCCTCCGTAGGAGACGAAGGGCAGCGGCACGCCGGTGATCGGCATGATGCCGATCGTCATGCCGACGTTGATGAACGTCTGGAAGGCGAACCAGCAGACGATGCCGCCCACCACCAGCGCGCCGAAGCGGTCGTCGCACTGGCGGGCGATGCGCAGCCCGCGCAGCAGCACCACGCCGAGCAGCGCCACGACGGTGATCGAGCCGAGGAAGCCGAACTCCTCCCCCACCACGGTGAAGATGAAGTCGGTGTGCTGCTCGGGGACGAACCGGCCGGTGGTCTGCCCCCCGTGGAACAGTCCTTTGCCGAACAGCTCGCCCGAGCCGATCGCGATCAGCGCCTGGGTGCTGTTGTACCCGGCGCCGCGCGGGTCGTTGGCCGGGTCGATGAACGCCGTGAACCGGGCGACCTGGTACGGCTTGAGCAGGCCGAACAGCCACACGGCCGCGGCCCCGGCCAGGGCGAGCGCGCCCAGCCCGACGATGTACCGCTTGCGCAGCCCCGCGAAGATCATGGACGAGGCGGTGATCACGACGAGCACCATCGTGGTGCCGAAGTCGGGCTGGAGCATGACCAGGCCCATGGCGATGGCCGCGGCCGTCATCGCCAGCAGCAGGTCCAGCGGACGCGGACGGTCGGTGCCGGGCGCGGGCTCGGCCAGCAGCGCGCTCAGCATGAGGATCAACGCGGGCTTGGCCAGCTCCGACGGCTGCACGGCGAAGCCGCCCCCGAGCAGGATCCACGAGTGGGAGCCGTTGATGGTGGACCCGAGCGGGGTGATGACCGCGAGCAGCCCGAGCAGGGACACGCCGTACACAGCCGGTGCGTAGATGCGCAGGGTTCGCTGGTCGGCGAGGGCCGCGATGCCGCACAGCACCCACCCGATGACCAGGTTGAGCACGTGCTTCTTGACCATGCCGGTCGGCGCGCCCGCCGCCCACGTGCGCGTCGAGGACCACACCAGCAGCGTGCCGATGACCGACAGCGCCATGACGGCGACGAGCAGCACCCCGTCGACCCGCCACACCGCCGACTGCGCTCCCATGGCCCGCTGGACCAGGGAGCGGCTGCGCGGCACGAGCGCCTGGTTCACTGCACCACCGTCCCGTCGCTCCTGATCTTCGGCAGCCGCTCGACCGGCTTGCCCCCGGGCAGGGCCGCCTGGCCCTTGATGCCGTAGATGCCCTCCCAGATCTCCCGCGCCGCCGGGGCCGCGGCCATGGCGCCCTGACCGCCCTGCGAGACCGTGACGACCACCACGAAGCGGGGATCGGCCGCCGGCGCGAAGGAGGCGAACCAGGAGGTGTCCTCCTTGCCGTACACCTCGGCGGTACCCGTCTTGCCGCCGATCTTCACCACATTCATCGGGAACCCGCTGAAGGCCCCGGCGGCCGTGCCGTCGGACGTCACCTCGCTCAGCGCGGCGCGGATGTAGTCACGGGTGCCCTTGTCGATGGGGAGCCGGCCGGTCACCGGCGCCTTGATCTCCTCCACGTGGGTGCCGTCGGGCCGGGCGATCGCCTTGCCGATGCGCGGGCTGCGCAGCTTGCCGTCCCCCACCAGGGCGGCGTAGGCGGCGGCGAGCTGCAGCGGCGTCACCAGCACGTCACCCTGGCCGATCGACAGGTTGGCGGCCTCGGCGGCCTTCCACTCCATGCCCTCCACGCAGTTCTCGTGGGCGAGCCTCTTGAGGTAGGCGGCGCGGCTCGGGTTCTTCTTCTCGACCTCGGGATAGCCGTTCTTGGCCCGCAGGCAGCTGAAGTGGTGCGTGGCGTCCCACATCTTCTTCTTCCAGGCGCGGCCGGGGATGCGCCCGGGGACCTCGCCCGGAAGGTCGATACCGGTCTTCCTGCCGAACCCGAACGCCTTCGCGGTGCTGGTCATCGGCTCCTTGGGACGGGCCACGGGCTTCAGGCCGCCGTCCCGCTGCCACATCTCGTACGCCGCCTTGTAGAAGATCGTGTCGCAGGACTTCACCAGGGCCGTGTGAAGATCGAGCGTGCCGAGGCCGATGCCGTGGAAGTTGTGGAACGCCGTGCCCGCGACGTCGTAGACCCCGGGGCAGTCGTACTTGCCGTGCAGCGGGTAGCCGTCCCTGACCATCGCCGAGACCGAGGAGACCTTGAACGTCGAGCCGGGCGCGTATTGGCCGTGGGTCGCCCGGGAGATCAGCGGCAGGCCCGCCTTCTCCGACAGCAGCCTTTGGTAGTCCTTCTCGGAGATGCCCCCCGCCCAGACGGACGGGTCGTAGGTGGGCATGCTGCCGATCGCGATGACCCCGCCCGTCGTGACGTCCAGGACGACCGCGGCGGCGCCGTCCGCCTTGGGGGCGTTCTTCATGGCGGTCGCCAATGCCTTGTCCACGACCTTCTGCACGTTGGCGTCCATGTTCGTGATCAGGATGTCGCCGGGCACCGGCGCGGTCTGCCGCTCGATGCCGAGCACCTTGCCCATGCGGTCCACCTGGACCCTGCGCAGGCCGGGCGAGCCGCGCAGCGCCTCGTCGTAGACGTACTCCAGGCCGTCCCTGCCGACCAGGTCGACACCGGAGAAGTTCGCCTTGAGCTTGGAGCGCTTCTTCAGCTCCTCCTCGGTGACCGGCTGCAGATAGCCGAGGGTCTGCGACGCGCCCGAGCCGAGCGGGTAGTCGCGCACAGCCTGCACCTCGGCGGTCACCCCGGGGAAGTCCTCCTGGCGCTCCAGGATCTGCAGGGCCTGCCGGGTCGAGACGTCGTCGTCGATGGGGATCTGCGAGTACAGCGACCCCGGCCAGCAGGGACGGGTCACGTGCGGGCCGCAGGGACGGATGCGCTCGCGCAGCTCCTTCGCCGTGCGGCCGAGCACCGCCGCGAGGCGCTTGAGCACGCCCGCCCCGCCGTCCGGCATGCGCTCCAGCTCGGCGCGGTCCACCGACACCACCAGCGAGGCGCGGTTACGCACCAGGGGACGCCCGGAGGCGTCGTAGATCTGCCCCCGGACGGCCGGGACGATCACGTCGCGCGTGCGGGTCTCGGTCGCCGCCGCCACGAACTGCGACCCGCGCACGACCTGCACCTGCCACAACCTCACCGTCAGCACGGCGAGCAGCATCAGGACGAGGAACTGGAGCACCACCAGCCTGGCACGGACCCGGATCACACGTGCCTCCGAACCGGATAGGCGCCGGTCGGGACGGCCTCGCGCCTGCGGCGACGCCCGGAGAACCGCGAGACCACCCAGAACACCAGGGCCGCCATCGCCAGGTTGTACATGACCAGGGACGGCCACAGGGCGAGCAGCGACCGCCAGTCCGCCCGGGGATCGCCGAGCAGCCCGCCGACCCCGGCCGTCAGCAGCGGCGCGAGCATCACCGCGACGATCACCGTGACCGCCGGCGCGCCCGGCGCCCGCTCGGCGGCGCGGCCGACGGTGTACCCCAGCAGGCAGAACACCAGCGCGTACTGGCCCATGACGTGGGCGGAGGGCGGCAGCAGGTCGGTGGCCAGCCCCGCGGCGAAGCCGGTGGCGGCCCCGGCGACCGGGCCGCGCGCCAGGGCGAACATCACCACGCCGAGCAGCACCAGGTCAGGGGCGCCGCCCCCGGGCAGGGGGAGGCGGTTCACGATCGTCACCTGCACGATCATGATGAGGCCCGCGAGCAGCACCGCCGTGATCCCTCGGAGCACCGCCTCAAGTCCTTCCGCCGGCTCGGTCCTGCCTGTGCCCGCCCGTACGCCCGTCCCGCTTGTCATGCGCCCGCGGATGCGCGGGCCTGCGCGGGCCCGCGTGCGGGCGCCGAGCCGGAGCCCGCTGGTGGCGCGCGTGCGCACGGGCCGCGCCCGGCCGCTGGGCCTCCTCGCCCTGCTCGTCGCGCTGGCGCCGTTTCCGCTCGCGACGGCCCTCCTCACGCGCCGTGGCGGACGGCGACGGCGAGACGGACGGCCCCGAGGACGGCTCGCGGGACGGCGGCGCCGACGGAGGCGCGGACGGGGCGGGCGCGCGGACGTGGTTCCTGGGCGGCGGCGGCAGCATCGCGTCTCGGGGGTCGCGCTGCGGGGCCTTCACGACCACCCCGACGACGTCCAGCGACGCGAAGTCGACGAACGGCTTGGCGTACGCCACCCGGGTCAGCTCGCCCGGGGTGGGCTCCACGCGCTCGATCACGCCGACCGGCACCCCCGGCGCGTACGGCACCCCGTGCTCGGACCCGAAGCTGACGATGCGGCGGCCCACGGCCAGCGGGCCCGCCGAGTCGAGCAGCCGCAAACGGATGAGACGGCTCTCGGCCGCCCGGCCGAGCCCCGTGACCACGCCGACCTCGTTGCCGCCCTCCAGGCGCGCCCCCGCCGTCGAGGCCGGGTCGGTCAGCAGGACCACCGTGGAGGTGCCGGGGCCGGTGTGGACGACCCGGCCCACCAGGCCGTCGCCGTTCAGGACGGTCATCTCCGACCTCACGCCGTCGCCCGAGCCGGCGTCGATCTCGACGGCCTCCTCGAACCCGGGGACGCCGCGCCTGGCGATCACCTGGGCGGCCACCACGCGGTACCCGCCGAGGCCCGACAGGCCCAGCATCTTGGTGAGCTCCGCCGAGCGCTGCCGGTCGAGGGTCTGGGCGGTGAGCTCCTGCCGCAGCCGCGAGTTCTCCGCCCTGACCGCCGCGATCTGCCGCTTGTACTCACCGGCGGAGGCGAAGGTGTCGACGAAGTCGCCCACGGGCCGCACCACGCTCGTCCCGGCCTCCTCCGCCGCGCCGAACAGCGACGCGGCGGCGCCGCGCACCGGCTCGAACAGCGAATCGTCGCGCTGCCGGTGGTCGATCGTGATCAGGACGAGCGCCGCGGCCAGCAGCAGGCCAAGGATCAACCGCGCGCGGCGGGTATCCCTCATCAGTGTCTCGGCTCCATCGGTCTCTGGGTCGGCGTCTCGGGTGGGCGTCTGGGTCAGTGTCTGGGTTCGGGCACCAGCACCTGTTGCAGGACCTCGAACTCCTCGACGCACTTGCCCGAGCCGAGCGCCACCGAGTCGAGGGCGTTCTCGACGAGGTGGATCGGCATGCCGGTCTCGTCGCGCAGGCGGTCGTCCATGCCCTTCAGCAGCGCGCCGCCGCCGGTGAGGGCGACGCCGCGGTCCATCAGGTCGCCGGAGAGCTCCGGCGGGCACTTGTCCAGAGTGGACTTGACCGCGTCGATGATCGACTTGAGCGGCTCCTCGGTGGCCTTGCGGATCTCGTCGGCCGACACCACGATCGTCTTGGGCAGCCCGGTGACCAGGTCGCGGCCGCGGATCTCGGCGTGGCAGTCGTCGCCCATCGGGCAGGCCGAGCCGATCGCGATCTTGATCTCCTCGGCGGTGCGCTCCCCGAGCATCAGGGAGTACTCCTTCTTGGCGAACGCGATGATGGCCTGGTCCAGCTCGTCGCCGCCCACGCGGATCGACTGGCTCGTCACGATTCCGCCCATCGAGATGATCGCCACCTCGGTCGTGCCGCCGCCGATGTCGACGACCATGTTGCCGGTGGGCTCGTGGACGGGCAGCCGGGCGCCGATCGCCGCCGCCATCGGCTCCTCGATGATGTACACCCGGCGCGCTCCGGCCTGGTAGCCGGCCTCCTTGACCGCGCGCTGCTCGACGCCGGTGATCCCGCTCGGGACGGCGACGATGATGCGCGGCTTGGCGAAGTGACTGCGTTTGTGCACCCGTTGGATGAAATAGCGGAGCATGCGCTCCGTCACGTCGAAGTCGGCGATCACGCCGTCCTTCAGCGGGCGTATCGCCACGATGTTCCCGGGCGTCCGGCCAATCATCCTCTTGGCCTCGATGCCCACTGCCACGATCTTGCCGGTGGTCGTGTTGATCGCCACCACCGACGGCTCGTTGAGCACGATGCCGCGCCCGCGCACGTACACCAACGTGTTGGCCGTGCCCAGGTCGACGGCCATGTCACGGCCGAGGAATGCCAGCTTGCTGCCCATGGGGAAGGAAACCTTCCTACAGGTGTTCGCGAGAGATTACGATTCGCATTCGAATCGTAACGTGACGTACCCACTCCTGAAGGCAACGAGCCGCCCGGCTCGGGAAAATCTTGTCGCACTCGTCGGCCGCCACCCTGCCGACCTGCGGAAACCCCCCGCACGACCTGTCTGGCCGCGCTGCGTCACGGCGGGCGCGCGCCCGCCCCTGACGGCTCGGAAAGCCCGCCTCGTCCCCGCAGGCAGGGGTCACCCGCGGACGCACGACGGGCCCCGGCGCACACCACGCGCCGGGGCCCGTCTCACCCCGGCCCTCACCGGGGCCGGGCCACGTTCATCGCTCAGAAACGGTCGGGGAAGAAAAGCTTGACCTCGCGCGCGGCGGACTCGGGCGAGTCGGAGCCGTGCACGACGTTCTCGCCGATCTCCAGGGCGTGGTCGCCGCGGATCGTGCCGGGCGCGGACTTCACCGGGTCGGTGGCGCCCGCGAGCGCCCGGAACGCCTCGACCGCGCGCGGGCCCTCCAGGACCAGCGCCACGATCGGCCCGGAGGTGATGAACTCGACGAGCTCGCCGAAGAAGGGCTTCTCCGCGTGCTCGGCGTAGTGCGCCTTGGCCGTTTCGACGTCGAGCGTGCGAAGGTCCATGGCCACGACCTTGAGGCCCTTGCGCTCCACGCGGGCGATCACGTCCCCGATGAGGCCGCGACGGACACCGTCGGGCTTGATCAGGACAAGCGTGCGCTCGGACACGGGAATCTCCTTCGTTGTGAACGCCGGGCGCCATCGCGGGACGGCCGACGAGAGGGGAAGCGTGTGCGCAGCTTACCGGGCGCCGGCACCGTCCCCGTTCCCGTCCGCCCCGGCCCCTGCCTCGGGCGACCGGGTGGGGGCGGGCACCACCGGGATCATCACCGTCCCCGGATCCGGACCGTCGTCCGCCCCCGACACGACCCCCTCGGCCACCGGCTGCGGTTCCTCCGCGACATCCCGCGCGTCGTCATCAGGCGAAACGGGCGCGACGGGAGGAAGGGCGTCCATGGCGCGCTCGGCGGTACGGGTCGCCAGCACGGCGCCCAGCACCAGGATGATGACGACGGCGAAGCCCGCGACCAGCGCCCACACGTGCAGCGCCCCGACGAACCCGTCCACCATCGCCTCCGAGGTCACCTGCCCCGACATGCTGACGGCGCGCAGCCGGTCCACCTGGACGCCCGTCCCGAGCAGGAAGCCACTGAGGACCGCAGGGAAGCACAGGGACAGGCCGAACAGCGCGCCGGACAGGCTCACGCCCCGGAGGGCCGAGACGACCGCCACGGCCGCACCACCCGCCATCAGCGTGAACGGCACGACGAGCGGCATGCCCGAGGCCGTGGGCGCCAGCAGCCGGATCGCGCACAACCCGACCACCATGGTCACCAGGCCCGCGCCCACCAGCTTGGGGAGCTGCGCCTCGCCCAGCCTGCCCACGGCCGACGCGGCTACGAACGTCAGCAGCGCCGCCAGCCCGAACGGGACCCACAGGCCCGACAGCCCCGGACCGCCGAGGCCGCCCAGTTCGACGTAGGTGAGCTGAGCGGAGGTCGGAAGGACGACCAGGCCGACCGCGATCATCACCAGCGCGACCACCCGCCCGCCGGCCCCGTCCACCCGGCCGGCGAACGCCGCCGCCAACAGCGCCACCACCGCGGCCGCCGCCACGACGACGATCAGGCCGGGCGGCCATCCGAACGTGGTGCCGAAGGCCAGGACCGCGATGCCCGCCGAAGGCCCCACGGTGCACGCCAGACCCCTGACCCCGCCGGACACGGAGACCTGCGCCCCGCCGTCCCCGTCGGCCGCTTCCAGACCGGGCGAGCCCTCCGGCGCGTCCTGCTCCGCACGCCGAGCCTCGCCGTGCCGGGTGAGGCGGGTGACCGTGAAGTACGCCGCCGCCAGGACCAGCGCGACCCCCGTCAGCAGCGGGTAGGGCTGGAGCGTCACCCGCCACGACGTCACCTGGTCGAGCGGCCACAGCGCCAGTGCCTGCGCGGCCAGGAACGCCACCGCCAGGGAAGCCGCCCAGATCGGCATCAGCACGCCCCGGGCCGCGCCCGGACGTTCCCGGCACGCGGCGAACGTCGCCGGGACGAGCACGCCGGCCGCGACGCCGTGCAGAACGCGCAGAACCCCGACGGCGACCGTGGAGCCGGCGAAACCGCCCGCGACGTCGGCCACGGCGAGCAGCGCCAGCCCCGCGACCAGGACCGGCGCGGGCGCGAACCGCCCGAGGGCCGCCGCCGTGAGCGGCACCGCGCAGAGCATGACCGGCAGGGCGAGCCCATGGGCACGTAAGATGCCGACCCCGGCGATGTCCGGCGGCAGCAGGGCGGACACCACCGAGATGGTGTTCGGTATGGCCACGATCGCCAGAGGAAGGGCGAGCGCGGTGAGAAGCCCGACGACCACGTCGAGCAGCAGGGGAAGACGATTGACCCGGCCGAGGACCGTGAGGCCCGTGGCTTGGATTGGGGGGACGGCCATACCGGCCGACTTTAGCGCTAAGTCACGCCCTCGACACGCCGAGCGACCAAGATTGCCGTGATCCACAGTGCGGCGAATATCACACCGAGGAAGAACATCAGCGGGACGAGGAAGCCGGTCGCGATGGCCAGTACCTGCACTACGCTGCCCGCGATGTAGGCGAAGGGCCGCTTCAGCAGCCCGGCGACCACGACGCACACCACCGCGAGCCCGACGCCCACCGTGACGGCCACGGCCGGGGCGACCTTGTTGATCACGATGGCGACGGGCGTCACCAGCGCGAGGACGATCGCCTCCATGCCCAGCACGCTCGCGCCAAGACGCCGCATCCCGGGAGTGACGGTGAAGCCGCGCCGCGCGCGGGAGTCCGGCTGTTCCCCGGTCATCTGTCGGCCTTCAGCAGAATGCGGGCATCGCCCACGGTCACGACGGAACCGGTGATCAGCACACCGGAGCCGAACTCGTCGCCCTGGTCGGCGAGCTCCAGCGCCATGTCGATGGCGTCGTCCAGCCGCTCGGCCACGTGGACCCGCTCGGCGCCGAACAAGCCCTCTGCCCGTGCCGCCAGCTCGCCCGCCTCCATGGAGCGCGGCGAGGAGTTCCGCGTCACCACGAGCTCCTCGACGATCGGCTCCAGCAGTTCGAGGATCGTGTCCACGTCCTTGTCCCCCATGACCGCGACGACCGCGACCAGCCGGGTGAACCCGAAGGCCTCGCTGATCGCGTCGACGGTCGCCTCCATGCCCCCGGGATTGTGCGCCGCGTCCACGATCACCGTCGGCGACCGGCGCAGCACCTCCAGCCGTCCCGGGCTGGACACCTCGGCGAACGCCTGCCGCACAAGGTCGACGCCGAGCGGCTCGTCACCGGCCGTCAGCGCCTCGACCGCGGCAAGCGCGAGCGCGGCGTTACCGGCCTGGTGGGCGCCGTACAACGGCAGGAAGACATCCTCGTACACGCCCTTGAGCCCCTGGAGCTGGAGCAGTTGCCCGCCCATGGCCAGCTCGCGGTGCAGGACGCCGAACTCCAGCCCCTCGCGCGCCACGGTGGCGCCGGCCTCCGCCGCCCGCCTCACCAGGACCTCGGCGGCCGGGAGGGGCTGCTGGGCCAGCACGGCCGTCGCCCCGGGCTTGATGATGCCGGCCTTCTCGCCCGCGATCGTCTCGACGTCCGGGCCCAGGTACTCGGTGTGGTCCAGCGAGATCGGCGTGATCACCGCGACCGTGCCGTCCGCGACGTTGGTGGCGTCCCATGTGCCGCCCATGCCGGTCTCGATCACGGCGACGTCGACCGGCGCGTCCGCGAACGCGGCGTACGCCATGGCCGTGAGCACCTCGAAGAAACTGAGCCGACCCACCTTGCCGTCGACGAGCTCAAGGTACGGCTCCAGCTCGCGGTAGACCTCGACGAAGCGCTCCTCCGACAACGGAACGCCGTCGACGCAGATGCGCTCGCGCATCTGCGAGAACTCGGGGCTGGTGTACCGGCCGGTCCGCAGGTTCCTGGCGCGCAGGAGCGCGTCGATCATGCGGGCCGTGCTCGACTTGCCGTTGGTGCCGGCGATGTGGACCACCGGGTACATCTTCTGCGGATGCCCGAGGATGTCGGCCAGACCCGCGATGCGATCCAGCGTCGGATCGATTTCCCACTCAACGCCGCGCCCGCGGATCGCGGCTTCGACGACGCGGATCTCCTGCCCTGACATCACCTCGCCAGCTTAGCCGTGCCCACCACCGCTACCGCCGACCCCCACCGCCCCGCCGATCAACGAACACGTGACGCCACCGGCACGGCCGATCGCGGTCGATCCGACACGATCCAGCCATGAAGGCGGCAATACAATCATTCCGTGAGCTCGGACGACGTTTTCTTCGCCGAATGGCGGTCCCGCGGCCGCGAAGAGCGCCGCAGTCTCCCCCGAGCCCGCCATCTGCTCGACCTGCTGGACTGCCCCGAGGCCGGCGCTCCCGTCCTCACCGTCGTCGGCTCCAAGGGCAAAGGCACCGCGGCGACGTACGCCTCCGCCTACTTCGCCGCGTCCGGTCTCAAGGTCGTCTCCGTCACGAGCCCCGCGCTCCGGGCCAACCGCGAACGCATCAGGGTGGACGGCGCGGCCGTCTCGGACGCCAAGCTGAGGGGCATCGCCGCGCAGATCTCCAAGGGCCTGCGCCGCATGCCGGACCGCGAGACCATTCCCGGGTACCTCTCGCCCGCCGGGCTGTTCACCATCGCCGGCGTCATGCACGCACGCGAGGTGGGCGCCGATGTCATCGTGCTCGAAGCCGGCATGGGCGGCGGATCCGACGAGGTGTCGCTGTTCCCCGCGCACACGGTCGCGATGACCGAGATCTTCGCCGAACACCTCGGAGTCCTCGGCGACACCCCCGCGGAGATCGCCCGCGAAAAGGCCGCGGTCACGTCCAAGCGAACCCGCGCCGTCCTCTCCCTACCGCAGCAGCCATCCGTCCAGGACGCGATCAACGCGGTCGTCCATGCCCGCGCCCACCTCAAGGTGGAAACCCTGGCCACCGGCCCCGGCACACGTCCACCGACCGTCTCTTCGACGCTGGACACCGGCTCTGGGACCCTGCTCCCGATCGACCCGCCGACGGTGGCTACCTGGTCTGCTACAGCACCGCCCCCGAGCATCCTCCCTCCGTCCTACGGCCGCTGGAACGCCGAGCTGGGCTGCGCGGCCGCCGCCCGGACACTGTCACTGCTGGGCAAGGACCAGCCCGGCCCACAGAGGCTGCACGACGTGCTCGCGTCAGTACGGCTGCCCGGACGCCTGTCCTTCCACACCCTGCCCGAGAGCGGGACCGAGCTGTGCGTCGATTCCGCCATCAACAGAGCGGGCGTCGCCACGGCCCTGGCGATGGTCCGCGAACGCTGGCCCGACATCGATCACGTCCTGCTGTGCCTCCCCGACCACAAGGACGTCCAGGGCGTCGTGACCGAACTAGACGGCCTCCCGGTGACCTTCGTACGCCTTGCCCTCCCCCACCTCCGCTTCAACAGCCCCCTCCCCGCAGGCTGGACGGTCATCGACGAAGAGGCCCTCACCCGCCCCCTTCTCACCGAAGCCGGACAACACATCCTGGCCCTGGGAACCGTCTACTTCACCGGCAAAGTCCTGAACGCCATCAACGCCCCCACCGAACAACTGTTCACCCCTTGACCCCCCAGCCCACCGCCATACCTGGCACGGCGCCGTCGTTCCCCGCTCCCCCTTGTCGTTCCGTTCCCGTCGTCCAGTTCGCCTCCAATGGCGCCAACGCGGCGGAACTGGGATCGGCGAAGTCAGCGCCCCCGATACGGTGGCCCAGCCCCGTATCGGCCGCCCCCCCTCCCCGTCGTACGCCCGTCTCGACGAGTCTCCGCCGTATGGCTCGTCTCCGATGGCGCCGGCGCGGCGGGACGCGGGTCGGCGAAGCTTCCCGTCGTACGGCCCGTCTCAAGTCTCCGTGGTACGGCCTGTCTCGACGAGTCTCCGCGGTATGGCTCGTCTCCATTGGCGCCGGCGCGGCGGGACGCGGGTCGGCGAACCCGGCGCCTGATACGGCGGCCCACCGGCAACCACCCGCCACCCGCAGGTCTTCCTCGCCCGGCCGCCGGCCGGGCCCCGGACACGCAAAAGCCGGGCCCCGGAAAGGGGACACCCCCCTCCAGAACCCGGCCAACACCAAAACCCAGCCCGAACCACGACCCGGAAACAAAAGACCGGGGCGGCCCATCCGGCAACACCCCGAAACACGGGCACACGACACACACAACCACAGCCAACAGCGGACGCCGACACACGGCACACCGGCAACACGGGGGGCGCCGGGGACCGTGGTTGGTCTGAACTACCCCGGAAACGTAGGAAGGCCACCCGGCAGCCCGGGTGGCCTTCCTGCGTCATACAAAGATTGTCCGGCGGTGTCCTACTCTCCCACACCGTCCCCGGTGCAGTACCATCGGCGCTGGAAAGCTTAACTTCCGGGTTCGGAATGTAACCGGGTGTTTCCCTTCCGCTAAAACCGCCGTAACCCCTCGAGCGACAAACCCGGCGCACCAACCCAGAGACACCGGAAAACACCGGCCTCTGCTGGTAGTGCGGGTCTCAGGTCTGCTGTCTCTGAGATCACACAGT
This sequence comes from Sphaerisporangium album, assembly GCF_003323745.1. Lineage (GTDB taxonomy): Bacteria > Actinomycetota > Actinomycetes > Streptosporangiales > Streptosporangiaceae > Sphaerisporangium > Sphaerisporangium album. The sequence continues at coordinate 104 of NZ_QOIL01000023.1, read as the reverse complement.
GGACGCGAGCATGCTCTGTGGTCAAGTCCTCGGCCTATTAGTACCGGTCAGCTCCACACCTTACGATGCTTCCACACCCGGCCTATCAACCCAGTCATCACCTG
>NZ_QOIL01000022.1 GCF_003323745.1 Sphaerisporangium album | reverse complement strand
GCAGGCCGGAGAAGTCGACGTCCTCGACCGAGTCGGGACGGATGCGGCCCTGGTGGCCGAGCAGCACGGCGAGGCGGCGGGCGTGCAGCACGGCGTCGGTGTCGGTCTTGGTGACGACGTGGACGACACCGCTGCGCTTGCTGTGCGGCTCGGGGCCGCCGAGCCCCGCCATGTCGATCTTCTCCCCGGTGACGCTGCGGACGACGTCGGGGCCGGTGACGAAGATGCGGCCCTGGTCGGAGAGGATTACGAGGTCGGTCAGCGCGGGCCCGTACGCGGCGCCGCCGGCGGCCGGGCCGAGGACCACGGAGATCTGCGGCACGATGCCCGAGGCCCGGGTCATCGCCGCGAAGACGCGTCCCACGGCGTGCAGGGACTCGACGCCCTCGGCGAGGCGGGCGCCGCCGGAGTGCCAGAGGCCGACGATCGGCACGCGCTCGCGGACGGCGACGTCGTAGGCGTGCACGATGTGCTCGCAGCCCTCGCTGCCCATCGCGCCGCCCTGGACGCGGGCGTCGCTGGCGAAGCCCACCACCGGCACGCCCTCGACGCGCCCCATGGCGGCGAGGACGCCGCTGCGGTCTTCGGGGGAGATCAGGTGGATGGAGCCCTCGTCGAACAGGGCCGACAGACGTATCAGCGGATCTCGGGGGTCTGGGGCGTCCTCCTCGGAGGTCCCGCTGACCACCCCGTTGTCGAGCACAGTCACTGTCGCTCCAAATCAGACGCTTGCGAAGGCGACGGCGACGTTGTGGCCGCCGAACCCGAAGGAATTGTTGATCGCGGCGATCTGGCCGTCTGGGAGCTTGCGCGGCTCACCCTGGACGATGTCCACCTCGACGCCGTCGTCGAGGTCGTCCAGGTTGACCGTGGGCGGCACGACGCGGTCGTACAGGGCCTTGATCGTGAAGACGGACTCGATGCCGCCGGCGCCGCCGAGCAGGTGGCCGGTCATCGACTTGGTCGCCGTGACGATCGGGTGGTCGCCGATGATCTCCTGGATCGCCACCGTCTCCACCACGTCCCCCGCGGGGGTCGAGGTGGCGTGCGCGTTGACGTGCCGGATGTCCTCGCCGGTCAGCCCGGAGTCCTCCAGGACCCGCCGGGCCGCGCTTCTGATGCCCGCGCCGGTCGGCTCGGGCTGGGCGATGTGGTGGGCGTCGGCGGAGTAGCCGACCCCGGCCGCCTCGGCGTAAATGCGGGCGCCGCGGGCCAGGGCGTGCTCCTCGGACTCCAGGACGATGATGCCCGCGCCCTCCCCGAGCACGAACCCGTCCCGGCCCCGGTCCCAGGGCCGGGAGGCCCGCTGCGGGTCGTCGTTGCGCGTGGACATCGCCCGCATCGCCGCGAACGAGGCGATGTTCAGCGGGTGGATGGCGGCCTCGGTGCCGCCGGCCACGACGACGTCCGCCCGCCCTGACCTGATCATCTCCATGGCGTAGCCGATGGACTCGGCGCCGGTGGCACAGGCGCTGACGGTGGCGTGGACGCCGGCCGTCGCGCCGATCTCGATGCCGATCCAGCCGGCCGAGCCGTTCGGCATCAGCATGGGGACGGTGAAGGGCGACAGCCGCTGCCAGCCCTTCTCCTTGAACAGGTCGTAGGCGTTCAGGATGGTGGTGATTCCGCCGATGCCGCTGCCGACGACCACGCCCAGGCGGTCGGGCGCGACCTTGGGCGTGCCGGCGTCCTGCCACGCCTGGCGCGCGGCGATCAGGGCGAACTGCTCGGCGCGGTCGAGGCGCCGGGATTCGGGCCTCGGCAGCACCTCGGTGGGCTCGACGGCGACCCTGGCGGCGAACTTCACCGGAACCGAATCCACCCATTCCTCGGTGAGGGGGCGGACGCCCGACTTCCCGGCGAGGAGCGCCGACCAGGTCGAGTCGACGTCTCCACCGAGGGGCGTTGTCACGCCGAGCCCGGTGACAACGACGCGTACCCGGTCTGTACTCACGATGCGCTCCCTCTGTTAGACGCGAAGCATGGCCCACGCGAGGCGTGGATGGTCGGACGTCCAGCGGCTGGACGCCCGGGCCGGTCAGTTCTGGATGAAGTTGACGACGTCCTTGACGTTCTTCAGGTGCTTGAGCTGGTCGTCGGGGATCTCGACGCCGAACTCGTCCTGGGCGGCGACGGCGATCTCGACCATGGAGAGCGAGTCGATGTCGAGGTCGTCGACGAAGCTCTTGTCCAGGGTGACCTCCGACTCCGGGATGCCGGTGATCTCGTTGATGATCTTGCCGAGGCCCGCGAGGATTTCCTGCTCGGTGGCTGCCATGTCGCGATTTCTCCTTGAATTATCGGGATTTCATTTGCTGTGTACGGTGAGCCGTGCGGGCCTCCGTACAGGTTCAGGGGATCTCGACCACTTGGCCGGCGTACGTCAGGCCGGCGCCGAAGCCGAGCAGCAGGGCGAGGTCGCCGGAGCGGAGCTCGCCGCGCTCGGTCATGCGGCTCAGTGCCAGCGGGATGGACGCCGCCGACGTGTTGCCGGCCAGCACGATGTCCTTGGCGATGATGGCCTGGTCGGCGCCGAGCTTGCGGGCGATGGCCTCGATGATGCGCAGGTTGGCCTGGTGGGGGACGAAGGCGGCCAGCTCGGACGGGGCGACGCCCGCGCGGTCGCAGGCCTCCTTGGCCACCGGGTGCAGCGCGGTGGTGGCCCAGCGGAAGACCGTCTGGCCCTCCTGGTACAGGAAGGACTCGCGGTTCCTGATGGTGATCGCGTCGGACTTGTCGCCCGCGCTGCCCCACACCACCGGGCCGATGCCGGGCGTATCCGAGGGCCCGACCACGGCGGCGCCGGCGCCGTCCGCGAAGATCACGCAGGTGGCACGGTCGGTCCAGTCGATCCACTGCGAGAGCTTCTCGGTGCCGATGACCAGCACGTTGGTGGCCGACCCCGCGCGGACGGCGTCCGCCGCGGCCGACAGCGCGTAGCAGAACCCGGCGCAGGCGGCGTTGACGTCGAACGCGCCGGGGGCCTGGATGCCGAGCCGGTGCGCCACGCGCGCGGCGGCGTTCGGGATCTGCGCCTCCAGCGTGCAGGTGGCGACGACGACCAGGTCGATGTCGCCCGCCGACAGCCCGCTGGCCGCCAGGGCCTTGCCGCCCGCCTGGACCGCGATGTCGACATCGGACTCCTCGGGACCGGCGATGCGCCGCTCCTTGATGCCCACGCGGCTCTGGATCCAGGCGTCGCTGGTGTCGATCGTCTTGGCGAGATCGTCGTTGGTGACGACCCCGGGCGGCTGGTAGCCGCCGAACGCCAGCACCTTGGCGCCCGCGGCGCCCCGCATGATCCTCACTGAGCGGTCTCCTTGCTGATCAAAGCGCGGGCGGCCTCGAGGTCGTCCGGGGTCTTGAGGGGAACGGTCTCGATGCCACGAAGCGCACGCTTGGCAAGCCCGGTGAGGGTGCCGCCCGGGAGCAGCTCGATCATGGCCGTCACGCCGAGCTCCTGCATGGTGGCCATGCAGCGGTCCCAGCGGACCGGGCGGCCGACCTGGTCGACGAGCCTGCCGACGAACTCGGCGCCGCTCGCCACGGCCGCGCCGTCGGCGTTGGACAGCAGGATCACGCGAGGGTCGCCCGGGGTGATCGCGGCGGCCTCGGCGCGGAGGTGCTCGACGGCGGGGGCCATGTGGTGGGTGTGGAAGGCGCCCGCGACCGACAGGGGCCGGGCGCGCGCCGGAGGGTCGGCGGCCAGGGCGTCGAGCTGCTCGACCGTGCCGGCGGCGACGATCTGGCCGGCGCCGTTGATGTTGGCGGGCGTGAGGCCGTGGCGCTCGATCGCGGCAAGGACCTCGGCCTCGTCGCCGCCGAGCAGGGCCGTCATGCCCGTGCGGGTGACCGACGCGGCCTTGGCCATGGCCTGGCCGCGCTCGCGGACCAGGGCGAGGGCCTGCTCCGGGGTGAGCACCCCGGCGAGGGCGGCGGCGGTGAACTCGCCCACGCTGTGACCCGCGACCACGCCCGCCGGGACGGCCGAGCCGAGCGGCTCGCCGAGCAGGGCCTCCGCCGCGACGAGGCCCGCGGCTACCAGGAGTGGCTGCGCGACCGAGGTGTCGCGGATCTCGTCGGCGTCGGCCGTGGTGCCGTAGGAGATCAGATCCAGCTGCGCGACCTCCGCCCACGCCGACAGCCGGTCTTTCACACCGGGGATCTCAAGCCACGCGGAGAGGAATCCGGGAGACTGGGCACCTTGGCCGGGAGCGACGATGACGAGCACAAAATCCACCATGCCCTGTAGGAGTTCACCACACTGCTAATGATCCGTACGAACTTTGTCGGGGGGCTTTTGTAGGAAACCTCCACCTGAGGTTTCCGGGCGGTTACAGAACCTGGTCACGTCACAACGGTTCGCGACAACCGGCCGAGGATCAACCCGACCTGGAGGGTGAAGGCGGACCGTCCTTCGGTCGGCTGGTAGCCCGTCAGCTCTGTGATCTTTTTCAAACGGTAACGCACGGTGTTCGGGTGCACGAACAACAGACGGGCCGTGGCTTCCAAAGATGTCCCCTGCTCAAGGTAGGTCGCCAGTGTGTCGAGCAGGGGGGTGCCCTCCAGGGGCTTGTAGACGTTCTCGATCAGCTGCGCCCGGGCGTCGTCGTCGCCGTCGATCGCCCGCTCGGCCAGCAGGTCCTCGGCGAGCACCGGGCGCGGCGCGTCGGGCCAGCCGGCGGCCGCCCGCAGGCCCGCCGTGGCCGCACGCGCCGAGCGCGCCGCCGTGTGCAGGTCGGGGACCTCCGGGCCGATCACGATCGGGCCGGCCCCGAAGCGGGGGACGACGTGCCGCGCGGCGTCCTTGATGCTGTCGGCGCCGCCGACGATCACGATCAGCCGGTCGCCCTGCACGCCCGCCAGCAGGTCCTGGCCGAGGCGCCGCCCCTTGTCGCGCATGCCGTCGATGACGGTCTGCGGGTCGGCGTCGGGCGCGTACCCGGCGAGCACGACGACCGGCGAGGACGTCCAGCCCAGCGCGGCCGCCCACGAGTGCAGCCCGTCGTCCACCTCGCCGCGGACCAGCGCGTCCACGATGAGCGCCTCCAGCCGGGCGTCCCAGGCGCCGCGCACCTCGGCCTCGCGCGCGTAGACCTGCGCGGCGGCGAACGCGACGTCGCGGGTGTAGCGCAGCATGGCGTTGCGCAGCAGATCCTCGCCGCCGGGCGCGGCGAGGTCGGTGACCTCGGCCTCCACGACCTCCACGACGACGCGCACGAGGTCGACGGTCTGCTGGAGCGACACCGAGCGCTTCAGCTCGCGCGGCGCGGTGCCGAAGATCTCGATGCTGGGGGTGGGCCTGCCCTCGTCGGCGTGCTGGAACCACTCGACGAAGGCCGCGATGCCCGCCTGGGCCACGAGGCCGACCCAGGAGCGGTCCTCGGCCGAAAGGGCGCGGTACCAGGGCAGACGATCGTCCATCCGGGCCATGGCCGCCGTGCCGAGACTGCCCATCGCCCGTTCGAGCCGTCGTGCGGTGTCCTCGCGTACCCGGTCGTTCACACCCCTAGAGTGCCAGGTGAGCGCGAGTGCGGTAGCCCCATGCGGGTGCCTCTGTGCGCTATATCACCGCGACGGCCGTGATGAGCCCGATGGCGAAGTGCGTCACCGCGAGCAGGATGGCCCCGGGCTGGAGCGTCGGCTCGTGCACGAGTTCGCGTACCGAGATGCCGGCGACCCGGTCGAAGAACATCATGCCGAGGGTCTGCACGGCGATGCCGACGAGGCCGAACACCAGCGTCGCGAGCAGGCCCTCCTGGAGGGCGCCGCCCGAGGACCAGATCGAGGCCGCGACGATGAGCCCGAGGGCGGCGAGCCCGGAGGCGGCGAGCAGCGCGGCGTTCGGGTTGCGGTCCTCTTTTATCACCTTGCCGAGCCGGCCGGGGGTCACCATGTCGATGACGTAGAAGCCCGCGATGAGCAGCAGAACGCCGAGGACGGCGTAGGCGAGGATGGCGAGGGCCCCGCGTCCGAGCGCCTCCGCGAGGGGGCCGGCGAGCGCGATGGTCATATGTGTCTCCTGTACGAGGTCGGGGGGCGCCGGCCGTGGCGGGCCGGGGGGAGGGAGCCGGGCCGGAGGTCCCGGAGGTCGGAGGGCGATTCAGAGGACGATGCGGTGGGGGACGAAGGAGGAGGAGTCATCGGTGATCAGGCCGGAGGTCTCGCGGATGCCGAGCCCGGCCGCCTCGTCCCCGACGACCCACGCGCCGAGCACCGGCCGCCAGCCGTCGAAGTCGGGCAGTGCCTGGAACCCCTGGTAGACGTAGCCCTCGGCGCCGTACTCGCCCGCCGTCCTCTCGACCCCTCCGGGCGTGACGATGCGCATGCTGGCCCCCTCCCGGCCGAGGAGCGGCTTCTCGATGTGGGAGGTCAGGTCGCGCGGCCCGTCGAGGTAGGCGGGCAGGAGGTTCGGGTGGCCCGGGTACATCTCCCACAGGACGGCGAGCAGCGCCTTGTTGGACAGCAGCATCTTCCACAGCGGCTCGACCCAGGTCATCGAGACCTGTCCGCGCACCGCCTGCGGCCCGAACGGGTCGGCGACCGCCCACTCCCACGGGTACAGCTTGCACAGCGTGCGGATGACCCGCCGTTCCATGTCGACGAAGCGAAGACCGGCGGCGTCCCAGCCGATGTCCTCCATGGCGATGGCCACCGTGGTCAGACCCGCCTGCTCGGCGGTCTCCTGCAGGTAGCCGAGCGTCATGACCTCTTCGCCGGTCTCGTCCATGTTGGTCCAGGCGAAGTGCGCCGGGCCGCTCTGGAGCGGCAGCTCCTTCCACCGGTCGATCAGGCGCTCGTGGACGGAGTTCCACTGGTCGTCGCCCGGGTGCACGTCCTTGAGCCAGAACCACTGGACCAGCGCGGTCTCGACGAGGCTGGTCGGGGTGTCGGCGTTGTATTCGAGCAGCTTGGCCGGGCCGGTGCCGTCGTAGCGCAGGTCGAAGCGGCCGTACACGTGCGGGTCGCGGCGCCGCCAGGAGGCCTCCACCTCGGGCGCGGCCCATTCGGGGATCGCGAAGTCGCGGTAGCGGCCGTGGGCGATGACGTGGTCCACCGCCTCCAGGCACATGCCGTGCAGCTCGTCCACCTGGCTCTCCAGCGCGAGCACCTCGTCCATGGTGAAGCTGTAGTGCACGCCTTCGTCCCAGTACGGACGGGTGAGGTGCTCGGGGTGCGCGGTCCGGTGGTAGGCCAGCCCCTGCGACTCGATGATCTCTTCCCAGCCGTCGCGCCGCGCGGACGTCTCCCGCCGCACCTCAGCTCCCTCCGTGGTCGCGCCCGCCGAGGCCGCCGCGCGTGATGGACCGTCCGCTTCTCGTGACGATCTCGGTGTCCTTCGGCATGACGGTCGTCCCCCGTGAGACCCGGCCGTTGCGGCGGCGGCCTCCGTAGTACCAGAAATAGGCGGAATGCCCGTGCCCGCCTCCGGCCTTGGGCGGGCAGTGGGACGCGCTGACGACCTTGTACGAGCCGTCGTCCGCACTGGCGCGGCTCACGCAGTCTGCCGTCACCGCGTCCGGATCGTCCACGGAGTCGTCTTCCACGCCGGAGTCGTGCCCGCCGGACGCGGAGTTGTCCACGCCGTAGTAGGTGCCGGAGGGGTCGACGGGATTCGGGGGTGCGCAGGAGGTCAGCACCAGGCCCGACAGGATCGTCAGGGCCCCCACGGTCACCGCGTGCGACGATAATCGCCGTGCGGGCTTGGTCATGGCTCGGCTCGCTTTCCCGATGAGATGACGATCGCCGCTCAGCTCCCGCCGACGCCGCGGCCGCCGAAGCCGCCGCGCTGGATCACGCTGCCGGAGCGGGTGCTGATGTGGGCGTTGGACGGGCGGATGGTCGTGCCGCCGCGGATCCGGCCTGCCTGCCAGACTCCGCCGTAGTACCAGCCGTAGGCGCCGTGGGATCCGCGGTAGCCGCTGGAGCCGCTGGAGCCGCCGTCGTCATCGCAGTAGCGGTCGTTGACGCCGAGGTAGGAGCCGTCCGGCTGCCTGCTGTCCAGGTCCACGCAGTCCGCGGCGACGCGCGGGGCGTAGGCGTCCTGGGCCGCGCAGAATCCGACGAACAGCGTCGACAGCACGCCCATCGTTCCCAGGGTGATGGCGCTGGTCGACAGCTTCTTCTTGGACCTGACGTCGCCCGCCGGCCTCCCCGCGGAGGGTCCCGCCTGTGCCAAGGGGTGCGGTGTCCGCGGAGGTTGCGGCTCAGGGTTCGCCATCGATGTCCATCTCTCGAAAAGTCAGCTCAGCGTACCGTTTGGACCGTTCAACGGGGCCGCCTGAAATCAGGTTCCTATCCGGAAATATCGTTATAAGCCACGAATAAGTTCCAGGGTTCCGGGCTGGTGGACGGCCAAGGCGACCGCCGGGCCGGGGTAGATTCGCGGTGTGGAACCGGTCGAAGCCCTGAAGCGCATCGCCTTCCTGCTGGAGCGGGCCGGAGAGCCCACCTACCGCGTGCGCGCCTTCCGCGGCGCGGCGTCCACCATCGCCGACCTGCCCCGCGACGAGCTCGTGCGGCTCGCCCGCTCGGGCGGTCTCTCCGACCTCAAGGGCATCGGCAAGGTCACCTCCCTGGCCATCACCGAGGCCCTGGACGGCGAGACCCCCACCTACCTGCGCCGCCTGGAGGACACCGCGGGCCTCGACCTGGACGAGGCCACCGCCGCCCTGCGCGCCGCGCTCAGGGGCGACCTGCACAGCCACTCCGACTGGTCCGACGGCGGGTCGCCGATCAGGGAGATGGCGCTGGCCGCCCGCGACCTCGGCCACGAGTACCTGGCCCTGACCGACCACTCGCCGCGCCTCACCGTGGCGAACGGCCTTTCGCCCGACCGGCTGCGCGAGCAGCTCGACGTCGTGGCCGCGCTGAACGACGAGCTGGCGCCGTTTCGCGTTCTGACCGGCATCGAGGTGGACATCCTGCCGGACGGCTCGCTCGACCAGGAGCCGGAGCTGCTGGAACGGCTCGACGTGGTCGTCGCCAGCGTCCACTCCCAGCTCCGCATGAACGGCGACGACATGACCCGCCGCATGGTCACGGCCATCGCCAACCCGCACGTCGACGTCCTCGGCCACTGCACCGGGCGCATCGTGCGCGGCGGCGGCAGGCGTGGGGGCCTCAGGCCCGAGTCCGACTTCGACGCCGAGATCGTCTTCGAGGCGTGCCGTCGGTTCGGCGTCGCCGTGGAGATCAACTCCCGGCCCGACCGGCTCGACCCGCCCAAGCGCCTGCTGCGGCCGGCGTACGAGATGGGGTGCCTGTTCTCCATCGACTCCGACGCCCATGCCCCCGGCCAGCTCGAATGGCAGCACTACGGCTGCGAGCGCGCCGTGCGGTGCGGCGTCGAGGCGGACCGCGTGGTCGACACCTGGCCCCTGCCCGACCTCCTCGCCTGGACCACCGGCTAGGCCGGGGGTTCGCGGGCCGGATAGAACCGCGTTCGCGGGCCGCTCGAATGTCGGTGGCCGGACGTAAGTTCGGGATGTGAACCGTACCGATCGGCTCTACGCGCTCGTCGAAGAGCTGCGCGCGATCTCCCCCCGGTGCCGGTCCGCACGAGAGCTGGGCGACCGCCTCCGGGTCAGCGCCCGCACCATCGAGCGCGACATCGCGACCCTCCAGCGGGCGGGGGTGCCCATCCACGCCGAGCCGGGCAAGCGCGGCGGATACGCCCTCGGCAAGACGGCGTCGCCTCCCCCCATCGGCTTCAGCCCCGGCGAGGCCGTCGCCGTCGCGGTGGCGCTCAGCCGGCTGAGCGACCGTCCGTTCGCCGCCGACGCGCGCGGCGCGTTACGCAAGCTCGTCGCCGCCCTGCCGGCCCCGGGCGACGAGCACGCTTCTCTCCCGCATCCGCCCGGCGGCGAGCACGCCACCCGCGCACACCTTCCCGGCGGCGACGCCGAGGCGAGGCCGGCGGCCGGCCGCGTGATCGACGAGGCGCTCCAGCGCCGCCGGGTGCTCCACATCACCTACGAGGACCGCTCCGGCGCGCTCACCGAACGCGACGTCGAGCCGGGCGTCTTCATCGGCGGGCGCGGCGGGTTCTGGTACCTCGTCGCGTGGTGCCGCCTGCGGGAGGACGTGCGGGTCTTCCGCCTCGACCGCATCCGCACGGCGGCGCTGACCGGCGAGCCCGCGACGACCCGGCGGCAGCTCGACGAGTACGACCCGGACATCCCCGACCTGATCGCCCGCGACCCCGACCTCGACTGAACCCCTCCCCGCGGACGCCACTCCCGGGGGCCGGTGGTGAGGCCGGCCACACGTTCACGCGGCCGGCCTTCCACGGTGGCTCACTGGCCCGACGGCCGGCCCTGGAGCTGCCGGCGCAGCTCGGCGACCTCGCGCTCCAGGTCGGCGACGTGCCTGCCGCCCCCGCCGCCCTCGCGCACGCCGTACCCGTCGTGCCGATCGGGGACGATCGGGGCGTGCGGCCGCGCGTACGGCTGTCCGGGGTGCGGTCCCGCCCCGGGCACCGGGCCCGCTCCCGCTTCGGGATGCGGCGCCGGCGGCAGGCCGTACGGACGGGCGGGCGGCTGCCACTGTGGCGCGGCCCCGTACCGCGGCCCGGGGAGGGCGGGCACGGACGCCGTCCGGCGCCGCCTGCGGCCCAGCGCGACGACCAGCACCACGACGATGCCGAGTCCCACGACCGCCCCGCCGCCGGCCAGCACCCACGGCAGCGTCGAGGAGGGGGTCTCGTCCTTGCCCGACGAGATGGCCTGCTGCGTGTCGCTGATGTACTTGGTGATGTAGGGGTGGTTCGGGAAGAGCGCCTGCACCTCGCGGAACTTGGGCAGCGCCTGCGAGTAGTAGTGCTTGAAGTAGTCCTCCAGCGCCTCGTCGTACCGCGTGGAGGTCAGCGCCTGCGCCGGCTTGACGTTCTTCTCGTTCAGCTTCTCCTTGATGACGCTGACGGGCAGCACGAACGTCTGGCTCTCGGTGTTCTCGCCGCCGTCGGTGACCGACCCGGCGATCAGCATGCCGATGACCTTGCCCTGGCGGCTGAACACCGGCCCGCCGGAGTTGCCGTGGTAGGCCGGGGCCTGCGTCTGGATGTACGGCACGCCGGTCTGCGTGGTGCGCCTGGCGTTGTACGGGCCCTCGGTGAGCGCGGGGTCGAGCTTGGACTCCAGGCTGAAGAACGGGGTGTTGGTCACCAGGCCAGGGAAGCCGCTGATGTAAAGCGTGTCGCCGGTCTGCACGTCGCCGTCGTCGCCGAGGGGCACCGTGGGCAGGTTCTGCTGGCCGTTGACCTTGAGCAGGGCGAAGTCCTTGCCCGGGTAGCTCTCGCCGACCGACACGAGCTCGGCGGGGACGGGCTTGGCCGTCTTGTCCACGCCGCCGCCCGGCAGGCTCTGCAGCACCGCGAGGCTCTTCTCCAGACCCTGGATCTTGAGGTGGGTGCTGTTGAAGGTGACGAAGATCTGCGTCGCCAGCTTCACGATCTCCTCGTCGGTCTGGTAGTCGCCCAGCTCCTGGAGGACCACCGCGGCGTCCTCCTTGTTGAACTTGCTCAGCGCCTGCTGGGCGAACAGCTCGCCGAGCTCCTGCTCGCCGGTCTCGACGCAGTGCGCGCCGGTCACCATGTAGCCGTCGGGAGTGACCCACCAGCCGGTGCACAGCCCGCCGACCTCGGCGTCCACCGACCGGTTCGGCCCGGCCGCGCGCAGGTAGGCGTTGGGGTCGGCGGCCATCTTCTGGAAGACGTACTTGGCGATGCTGCGCTCGTCCTGGGCGATCTTGCCGGAGATCGCGGCGGAGGCGGCCTGCCGGGCCAGCGCCCGCAACGCCGACTGCTTGACCTCGGGCGTGGGGACGACCACCTCTCCGCTGTAGGTGAGGCTCGTCAGCTGCACCGCGGGGTGGGCCTTGGCGGCGAGCCGGGTGCCCACGGGGACGTCGTTCTCGCCGTCGGCCAGGACGGGCCCCGCGACGGCGACGGTGCTCAGCGCGATCGACGCCGCGGCGGCGACCAGCGTAAGACTTTTCCTGATGTATCCGTTCACATTGGCCATCGTGGGACGGCCGGCTTGTTCATGGCTTGTGACTGACTTGGCAGGCCCCGTCCAAGGGCCCGAGGACGGCGACGGGCCCCGCGCACGCTCGCGCGGGGCCCGTGACGACCGGGGATCAGACTCCCATGGACTGCGTCTCGTTGCTCTCCGGGGTCGGCTGCGCGACGACCTCGGTGACGCCGTTCTTCAGGTGGTAGCGCGAGATGGCCTCGCGCAGGACCTCCGGCTTGACCTCGCCGCGCTTGGCCAGCTCGGTCAGCACCGCCAGGGTGATCGACGCGGCGTCCACGTGGAAGTGGCGGCGCAGCGCCGAGCGGGTGTCCGACAGGCCGAAGCCGTCGGTGCCCAGGGAGGCCCAGTCGCCGGGCACCCACCGGGCGATCTGGTCGGGGACGGCCCGCATGTAGTCGCTGACGCCCACGAACGGCCCCGGCACGTCCTTCAGCAGGCGGCTCACGTACGGCACGCGCTGCTCGGAGTCGGGGTTGAGCAGGTTGTGCTCCTCGCAGTCGAGGGCCTCGCGGCGCAGCTCCGACCACGAGGGCGCCGACCACACCGTCGCCGCCACACCCCACTCTTCGGCCAGCAGCCGCTGCGCCTCCAGTGCCCAGCGACCGGCGACGCCGGAGGCGAGGATGTTCGCGCGCGGACCCTCGACCTCCGGGGCCTCGGCGAAGCGGTACAGGCCCTTGAGGACACCCTCGACGTCCAGGCCCTCGGGCTCGGCCGGCTGCGGGTAGGGCTCGTTGTAGACGGTGAGGTAGTAGAAGACGTCCTCGGGGTTCTCGCCGTACATGCGGCGCAGGCCGTCCTGCACGATGTGCGCGATCTCGAACGCCCAGGCCGGGTCGTACACGACCGCGGCGGGGTTGGTCGAGGCGATCAGCGGCGTGTGGCCGTCCTCGTGCTGGAGGCCCTCGCCGTTGAGCGTGGTGCGCCCGGCCGTCGCGCCCAGCAGGAACCCGCGTCCCATCTGGTCGCCCATGGCCCACATCTGGTCGGCGGTGCGCTGGAACCCGAACATCGAGTAGAAGATGTAGATCGGGATCATGTGCTCGCCGTGCGTGGCGTAGGCCGTGCCGACGGCGATCGCCGAGCCCATCGAGCCGGCCTCGCTGATGCCCTCGTGGAGGATCTGGCCCTCGGTCGACTCCTTGTACGACAGCAGCAGGTTGCGGTCGACGGCCTCGTACGTCTGGCCGTGCGGGGAGTAGATCTTGGCGGTGGGGAACATCGCGTCGAGGCCGAACGTGCGCGCCTCGTCGGGAATGATCGGGACGAACCTCGCGCCGATCTCCTTGTCCCGCATGAGGTCCTTCAGAAGGCGGACGAACGCCATCGTCGTCGCGACGTTCTGCTTGCCCGAGCCCTTCTTCAGGTCCGCGTAGACCTTGTCGCCGGGCAGCTTGAGCGCCTTGGCGCGCGTGACGCGTTTCGGCAGGTAACCGCCGAGCGCCGCGCGACGCTCCCGCATGTAGGCGATCTCCTCGTCGTTCTCGCCCGGGTGGAAGTACGGGGGCAGCTCGCCCTCGAGGTCCTTGTCGGGGATCGGGAGGTAGAGCCGGTCGCGGAACTCCTTGAGCTCGGCCTTGGTCATCTTCTTCATCTGGTGCGTGGCGTTGCGCGCCTCGAAGTCCTTGCCGAGCGTCCATCCCTTGATGGTCTGGGCGAGGATGACCGTGGGCTGGCCGACGTGCTCGCGGGCCGCCTTGAACGCCGCGTACACCTTGCGGTAGTCGTGGCCGCCGCGCGACAGCTTGCGGATGTCGTCGTCGCTGAGGTGCTCGACCATCTTGCGCAGGCGGGGATCGTCCCCGAAGAAGTTCTCGCGGATGTACTCGCCCGACTCGACGGAGTAGGTCTGGAACTGCCCGTCGGGGGTGGTGTTCATCTTGTTGACGAGCACGCCGTCGACGTCGGCGGCCAGCAACGGGTCCCAGTCACGGCCCCAGACGACCTTGATGACGTTCCATCCGGCCCCCCGGAAGAACGACTCCAGCTCCTGGATGATCTTGCCGTTCCCGCGTACCGGGCCGTCCAGCCGCTGCAGGTTGCAGTTGATCACGAACGTGAGGTTGTCGAGCTCCTCACGGGCGGCCAGGCCGATCGCGCCGAGCGACTCGGGCTCGTCCATCTCGCCGTCGCCGAGGAAGCACCAGACGTGGCTGCGGCTGGTGTCCTTCATCTTGCGGCTGAGCAGGTAGCGGTTGAACCGCGCCTGGTAGATCGCGCCGATCGCGCCGAGGCCCATGGAGACCGTGGGGAACTCCCAGAAGTCGGGCATCAGGCGCGGGTGCGGATAGGACGGCAGGCCCTTGAAGCCCTGGGACAGCTCCTGGCGGAAAGCGTCGAGCTGCGCCTCGTTCAGGCGGCCCTCCAGGAACGCCCGCGCGTAGATGCCCGGCGCGGCGTGGCCCTGGATGAAGACCTGGTCGCCGGACTCGCCGTGGTCCTTGCCGCGGAAGAAGTGGTTGAAGCCCACCTCGTACAACGAGGCCGCCGAGGCGTAGGTCGCGATGTGGCCGCCGACGTTGGTGCGGGCGTTGGCCCTGGTCACCATGACGGCGGCGTTCCACCGGATATAGGCGCGGATGCGACGCTCGACGTACTCGTCGCCCGGGAACCAGGGCTCGCGCTCCGGCGGAATGGTGTTGATGTAGTCGGTGCTCCGCAGTCCGGGCACCCCCACCTGATGCTCGCGCGCGCGCTCGAGCAGGCGCAGCATCAGATAGCGGGCTCGGCTACGACCCTCCGTCTTCACGACGGTGTCAAGCGACTCGAGCCACTCCTGAGTCTCGCTGGGGTCGACATCAGGCAGCTGGCTGGGTAGGCCGTCGCTGATGATCGAGAAACGCTGGCGTCCGGAAGCCACTGGGTCTCGCCTTCCGATTATGGACTGGTAAGCCTCTTCTACGTTGTCTAGGTCGTCTTCCATCCTGGCCGCTTGCTCCGGAAAGTGCATCTCTACCGCCCGGTAACCAAGATGTCCCTGCTGGCAGGGGCCGAATCGCGGCCTAGACCACCGATGGTAGGACGATTCTCTCCGTTGGCGGCAAATCATACAAAACCGGAGAGATACTCCGTTCTTACCAGGGGGTTCATCAGGGTACCCGCACCCCTCTGCCTCCCCCTCAAGAGGGACATTCAACCCCGCCTCGGCGCGATGCGCGGACGGCTCGGCGCCGGAAGCCTTGACATCACGGCTCCCGCGGGGCCCGTCCACCCACGAGGCTAGGAAAATCGATGATGCGCCGACTCACGGCTTCGTTATGCCTGGTCGCGGTGCTCGCCGGGTGCGCATCCACGCCGCCCGGCACCGCGACGCCCACACCGACCCCCACCGGCACCGCGCAGACGCTGGAGGTGTTCAAAGAGCTTGCCCGCTGCGTGCGATCGCACGGAATGCCGAACATCCCCGACCCGGTCGTCGAGCCGCGCACGGGCAAGGTCGGCTTCCCCGACGGCGTCGGCAAGCCCGGCCAGAGCGTGATGAAAGCCTGTCAGTCGATCGTGGACCGCCTTCCGCCTTCGGCCAAGGGCCGGACGGTCAGCGCGGCCGACCTCGCCAAACTCCGTCAGCTCTCGCGCTGCATGCGCGAGCACGGCCTGCGCGACTGGCCCGATCCGACCGCGGACGGGGAGATCCCGCTGCCCAAGCGGCTCATCGACCTGGGGAAGAGGGGCATCAGAACCCAGCTCGAGGCGTGCAGGCAGTACTTCCCCAAGGACGGCATCTCCGTCAAGGCCCCGGCGGGCACCAATGGGTAAGGTCGTGACCGCCACCTTCGCCGGAGTCGTCGTGCTCGCCGCCGCGGGAGGCGGCTGGGCCCTGTTCCACGACGAGCGCCCGCCCGCCGCCGCCCCGCCCGTCCCCACCGGCACGGCCCCGGTCACCCGCGCCGACATCGCCGAGCGGCAGCAGGTGAACGGCACGATCTCCTACGACGGGGCCTACACCGTCAACGGCGCCGGGGGGACCCTCACCCGGCTCCCCGCCATCGGGGCGACGATCACCCGGGGCCGTGCGCTGTACGAGGCCGACGGGCGCGGGGTCCCCCTGTTCTACGGCCCGCGCCCCGCCTGGCGCGCGTTCGCCCTGGGCATGACCCCCGGCCGGGACGTGGAACAGCTCGAACGCAACCTGCGGGCGCTCGGCTACAAGGGCCTCACCGTGGACCGCCACTACGGCCTCTCCACTTACTACGCCGTGCGGCGATGGCAGCACGACGCGGGCCTGCCCGTCACCGGCACCGTGTCCCTCGGGCAGGTCGTCTTCCTGCCGCGGCCGCTCCGCGTGACCGGCCACGACGCGCACGTGGGGGACTCGGCGGGCGGCCGGGTGCTGCACGGCACCAGCGCGGTGCCCATCGTCTCGGTGGCGCTCGACCCCGTCATGGCGCCGTCCGTGCGGCGCGGGGACGAGGTCATCGTGACCCTGCCCGACGGTGACACGCGCGACGGCTCCGTGGCGCGGGTGAGCACGGTGGCGCAGACGGCCGCCGGGCAGCAGGACGGAGGGCCGCCGCAGTCGACCATCCCGGTCACGATCCGGCTCGGCGGCAAGCCCGTCAGGACGCTGGACCAGGCGCTCGTGCAGGTGGAGATCGTCGCCCGGCGGCACGCCGGCGTCATCACCGTGCCGATCACGGCACTGCTCGCCCAGCCGGGCGGAAGGTTCGCGGTCGTGACCGTCGAGGGGAACCGGCACGAGAAGGTCCCGGTCGAGACGGATCTGTTCGACGAGACGGCCGGGCTGGTCGAGGTGACCGGCGTCACGGAGGGCGCCCAGGTCGAGGTGCCGAAGGAATGACCGTCCCCATCACCACCCCCACCGGGGGGACGAAGGGCGCCGCGCGGGCCTCCGCGGGCGGCGCCGTGCTGGAGCTGGACGACGTCCGGAAGGTCTACCCCGGGGAGCCTCCGGTCGAATCGGTCCGCGGCGTCTCGCTCACCGTGGAGGCGGGGGAGATGGTCGCCCTGCTCGGCCCCTCCGGCTCGGGGAAGTCCACCCTGCTCCACCTCATGGCAGCGCTCGACCGCCCGACCTCCGGCTCCGTACGCCTGGCCGGGCACGCCGTCGAGAGGTACGGGGACAGGCGGCTGGCCGGGCTGCGCGCCCACCACGTCGGCGTGGTCTTCCAGCGGTTCTTCCTGCTGGACAGCCTCACGGCGATCGAGAACGTCGCCACAGGGCTCCTCTACCGGGGCGTGCCCGCCGCCGAGCGCCGCCGCCTCGCCGTGGCCGCGCTCGGCAGGGTCGGCCTCGCGCACCGGACCGGGCACCGTTCGGCCAAGCTCTCCGGCGGCGAGCGCCAGCGGGTGGCCGTCGCCCGTGCGCTGGTCGGACGGCCGTCGATCGTCTTCGCCGACGAGCCCACCGGCAACCTCGACTCCGCCACAGGGGCCGAGCTCGTCGCACTGCTCCACGAACTCAACGAAGAGGGGACCACCTTGGTGATCGTCACCCACGATCCCGGCGTCGCCGCCGTCTGCCCGCGCAGGATAGAGATCCGCGACGGCCGCGTCGTCGCCGACTCCGGCACGCCCGAGGCGGCCCCCCGATGAGGACGAAGCCCGGCCGACAGGGCGGCGAGCCGGCCGGGGGTACGCCGCTCAGCAGGCTGCGGGCGGCGGACCTGCTCCCCGTCGGAACCCTGGGCCTGCGGGCCCGGCGGACGCGCGCCGTGCTGTCGGCCCTCGGCATCGCGATCGGCATCGCCGCCATCGTGGCCGTCCTCGGGGTGACCCGGTCCAGCCAAGCCGCGCTGCTCCAGCAGATCGACCTGCTCGGCACCAACCTGCTGACCGTCGCCAACGGCAGGGACCTCGGCGGCGCCGAGGCCACCCTGCCCGCCGACGCCACCCGGATGATCCGCCGCGTCGAGGGCGTGATGAGCGTCGCGCCGACCACCCAGCTGGTCGCCCGCAACGTGTACCGCACCGACCGCGTGCCCGTCGGCCAGACCGGGGGGCTGGCCGTGCGCGCGTGCGACGCGTCGCTGCCGGCCTCCCTCGACGGCAAGGTGCGTCAGGGACGCTTCCTCGACGCCGCCACCGCGGCCTACCCGGTGGTCGTCCTCGGCTACCAGGCGGCGCAGACGCTCGGCATCACCAGGATCGACGCGCAGACCAGGCTCTGGATCGGCGACCACTGGTTCACCGTGTCCGGCATCCTCGACCCCCTGCCGCTGGCGCCGGAGATCGACCGGTCGGCGCTGGTGGGCTTCCCGGTCGCCGCGGAGCTGCTCGGCTACGACGGCCACCCCAGCCGGCTGTACGTACGGGCCCGGCAGGACCGGGTGGAGGCCGTGTCGGGCGTCCTCGGCCCCACCACGAACCCGGCCCGGCCGGAGACGGTGGACGTGGTCCGCCCGTCGGACGCCCTCACCGCGCGGGTGGCGGTGGCGGAGTCGTCCGCCACCCTGTTCCTCGGCCTCGGCGCCGTCGCGCTGCTCGTGGGCGGGATCGGCATCGGCAACATCATGGTCATCTCGGTGCTGGAACGCCGGGGCGAGATCGGGCTGCGCCGCGCGCTCGGAGCCGCCCGCGCGCACGTCGCGGGGCAGTTCCTCACCGAATCTCTCGTGCTGGCCGCGTTCGGCGGGGGCGGGGGAGTGGGCATCGGCTGCGCGGTCACGCTCGCGCTGGCGCGCGCCCGTGGCTGGACGGTGCTGATCCCGGTGGAGGCACTGTGGGGCGGTTTCGCGGTCGCGCTGCTCGTGGGCGGGCTGGCCGGGCTGTATCCGGCCCTGCGCGCCGCCCGGCTGCCCCCGACCGACGCCCTGCGCACCGTGTGACCGGCGCGGAACCGCCCACCGGACGGCCCGGCGGTTCCGCGCTGTGTCTACTCCTGCGAGCCGTCGGCCTCCAGCAGGGCCTCGTCCAGAGGGACCAGGCCCTGCTGGAGGCCGACGATGGCGGCCTGCGTGCGATCCGCGACGCCCAGCTTGGCCAGAATGCTCGACACGTGCGTCTTCACCGTCTCCTTCCCCAGGGACAGCGACCGCGCGATCTCACCGTTGGAACGGCCCTTCGCCAGCGCGGTCAGCACCTCGCGCTCGCGTGGTGTCAGGGCGTCCAGCCGGCTCCGGCGCTCGCCGCGCCGTACCTGGCGCACCAGCAGCGCCGCGATCCCCGGCTCCAGGACGCTCCCGCCCCGCGCCGCCGCGCGCACCGCCTCCACCACCCGGTCGACGGCCGTGGTCTTGGGCAGATAGGACAGCGCGCCGAGGCGCACGGCGGCCACCACGCGCTCGTCCTCCTGGAAGGAGGTCAGCACGATGACCGCCGGCCGGTCGGGGCCGAGCCGCCGCAGCACCTCCAGGCCGTCCATCCCGGGCATCACCATGTCCAGCAGCATCACCGAGGGCCGCAGGGCCCGCACGGCTGCGAGCGCCCGACCGCCGTCCGGGCACTCCCCGACGACCTCGATGCCTTCTTCCTGGTCGAGGACGAAGCGCAGCCCCTGCCGCACCACCTCGTGGTCGTCGACGATGAGGACCTTGATCACGGCGTCTCCACGGCGTCACGGACCCCCTTCCGGGACGGGCGGCCGGTGTCCGGGGCCGCTGGGAGCGACGCGGTCACGACCGTGCCTTCGCCCGGCTCGCTGACCAGGGAGAACAGGCCTCCGAGCTCCTCCACGCGTTCACGCATCAGCCGCAGCCCCATCCCATGGCTCAGCGGCGGGCAGGAAGGGTCGAACCCGCGGCCGTCGTCCGCCACCCGGATGCCCACCTCCCGCCCGTCCTGCCACAATCGCACCTCGATGGCCTCCGGTTCCCCGTGCTTGACGGCGTTGCCCAGCGCCTCCTGGGTGAGGCGCAGCACCGCGTGCTCGGCCTGCGGCGTCAGCGACACCTCGGCCAGCGACGTGCGCACGCCGATCCCGAGCCGGGTCTCGTACGCCCGGCACAGTTCCTCCAGCGCCGGCACCAGCCCGGCGTCCTCCAGGGCCACCGGACGCAGCTCCAGCAGCAGCGCCTGCATGTCGCGCATCGTGCGCGCGGCCGTCTTCTCCATGGCCTCGGCCTCTCGGCGCAGCGCGTCGGGCGCGGCCCTGCGCATCCCGGCGGCGAGGAGGCTGAGCGAGAACAGGTCCTGGGAGATCGAGTCGTGCAGCTCGCGGGCGATCCGCGACCGCTCGGACTGGCGGGCGTCGGCCCGCGCCGAGAGCCGCTCGGCCTCGACGGCGGCGCCAAGCTGCCCGGTCATCAGGTTGAAGCCCTCCTCCAGGCGGCTCACCTCGTCCCGTCCCGAGACCTTCACCCTGTGCGCGAAGTCGCCCCTGGCCACGGCCGTCGTCATCTCGGCCAGCCGGGTGATCCGGCGGATCAGCGGACCCGTGCTGAGCATTCCGAACACGACGCCCACCGGCACCACCAGCGCCAGCACGAGCGCGCCCGGCGCCAGCAGGGGAAGCACGGAGTCTCCGAACGAGGTCTTCGCCTGCGTGTCCGACGCCTGCACGTATATGTATCCGATGATCTGAAGACCCTTGCCGATGCCCTTGCCCAGCCCCTTGGCCGCCGGGTCGCCGCCGGTGGGAACGCCCGGGGTCTTGGAGGGCTCCAGCGGGTCGACCGCCGGGGCGAGCCGGTTCCCCGGCGACGGGGGAGCGTAGGCCGTCGGGGCGAGGATCGGGCTGATCCACCAGGCGGCCATGCCCGTCGGCGTCTTCCCCTTCCCTCCTCTTCCCTCGGCCTCCGAAGGCGGCTCGCTCACCAGGAGGCGGTCCTCGTGGAACGACTCCGGCGCCGTGCTGGTGACGATCCGGCCCTGCGAGTCCGCCAGTACCTCCACCGAAGGGGCGGACCCCTTCTGCTCGGGGGACGACAACTGAAGGTCGTCGGCGGCCCCGGTCAGGCCCGTCAGGCCCCTCGACGCCTTCATCGCCAGGATCAGCAGGTCCCGCTGGCCGGTGTCCGGGAGGCGCGCGTAAATCTTGCTCGCGGTGGCGCTCAGCACCTTGGCGTCCTTGCCCGCCTGGTTCTGGAGCCTGGAGAAGAGGTCCGAGCCACTGGCCGAGGAGATCACGAAGCCGAGGAGGACGGCTTCCACGATCAGCACGGCCGCCGCGGTGACCAGTACATAAGACGCCGCCGTCCGCGTCCGGAGCCCGAAGCGCCACATCCCCGCAGAGTAACGTTTCGGTGTTTATTTCCCCTCCCTCCGCGGGGGGAGGGCCTCTCCCTCTTTTCGCGGGCCGACCTGGGTACCAGTCTGGAAGAGACCGTGAAGAAGGAGGATCGACGTGTACGCGACCGTAGGCGACCGGCTCCTCGTCCACGGGACGACCGTGGGTGACAGGGACAGGCCGGGCTTGATCATCGAGGTACGGGGGCCCGACGGCTGCCCGCCGTACGTCGTCCGCTTCGACGACGGGCACACCGGATTGGTGTTTCCGGGGCCGGATGCGATTGTCGTCGCAGTTCAGCGGGGATCATAAGATCCGTTAGGTGAAATCTCAGACGTTCGAGGTGAGCACGGGGACCAGGGAACGGGTGCACGACATCACCCGGCACTGCGAGGAGTTCGCGCGGTCGTGCGGGGGAGACGGGTTACTCCACGTGTTCGTCCCCCACGCGACGGCGGGGGTGGCGTTGCTGGAGCTCGGGTCCGGCAGCGACGAGGACCTCCTCAACCTGCTGGGCGATCTGCTGCCGGCCGACGACCGTTGGCGTCACGCCCACGGCTCGCGCGGTCATGGCAGGTCACACGTGATGCCGGCGCTCGTCCCGCCGTACGCGACGGTTCCGGTACTGGACGGACGGCTGGCGCTGGGGACGTGGCAATCCGTCGCCATCGTCGACCTTAACGTCGACAACCCGGAACGACGTGTTCGTTTGTCGTTTTTGTCGGACTAGCAGATAACGGTGCGGGTCACCGGTCGTGGCGACCGTTGACGACGATGGGTCACAGCGTGTGGACTGTGCCGAAGCGGCCTCTCAGGGGCCGGTTGAGCCGCCAGAGGGCGGGGCCATCCAAGCAGGAGGGATACACGTGAGCGCGACCGCGGGTCAGGCGCAGGGCGAGCGCGGCCTGGCCGAGCGACTCGGTCTGAAGCCGGGTCAGGTGGTGCAGGAGATCGGCTGGGACGAGGACTCAGACGAGGAGCTCCGCCAGTCGATCGAAGAGCTGACCGGCAACGAACTGGTCGATGAAGATTCCGAGGACGTCGTCGACGTCGTGCTGCTGTGGTGGCGCGATGGAGATGGGGACCTGTTCGACGCCTTGAGCGACGCCATGGCCGGGCTGGCCGACGGCGGCCAGATCTGGCTGCTGACTCCCAAGGTGGGCCGGGAAGGTCACGTCGAGCCGAGCGACATCGGGGAGGACGCCACTACTGCGGGCCTCGCCCAGACCAGCAGCGTGAGCGCGGCCCGAGACTGGTCGGGCACACGGCTCGTCGCTCCCAAGGGACGCCGCTAAGCTCTTCGCTTCCCCTGCCGTACGGCTCACACTGGCCGTACGGCAGGATGGGTGTGTCTCGCGGTCATTCGTCCGTCTTCTGCGGGGAAAGGAATGGCATGGCTGTCGAGGTGGGCGACAAGGCTCCGGACTTCGAACTTCAGGATCAGCACGGCGTCCCCCTGAGGTTGGCAGACCTGCGGGGCCGCCGAGTCGTGCTCGTGTTCTACCCGCTCGCCTTCAGCGGCGTCTGCCACGGCGAGCTCAGCGCCCTCCGCGACGATTTCGTCGGATCGGCCCCCAAGGACGTCCACGTGCTCACCGTGTCGGTCGACTCGGTGTTCGCACACCGGGCGTGGGCCGACCAGGAGGGCTTCTCGTTTCCGCTGCTCTCCGATTTCTGGCCGCACGGCGAGGTGGCCAGGGCGTACGGTGTCTTCGACGACGAGAGGGGCGTCGCGGTACGCGGCACCTTCGTCATCGACGGCGAGGGCGTGGTCCGGTGGAAGGCCGTGAACCCGATTCCCTCGGCGCGTGACATCACCGAGTACCACCGGGTGCTCGCGACAATCCCCCAGTGATGTGCGCCGGGCGACGACCTGGCGAAGACGAAGGCGGTGGCGACGATGCCCTGCTATCGATGCGGGGTCCGGCAGACGGACCCGGAGCGCGGCGTGAGCCCCTGGCGGCGCGGGGTGCACCGCGAGGCCCAGGTGCTCATCTGCCCGGCCTGTCAGCGTGAACACGATCCCGATCTGGACCACTGCGGGTCCTGCGGCTCGACCCAGCTCATCTGCAGGCTGGGGGAGGTCGAGTGCCGATCCTGCGGCTGGGTGCGGCCCGCGCGCTCGTCCGAGGCGGAAACGGGGTCGTCCCTGGTCCGCGCCGGCGCGCCCGGGCTCTCGGAGGAGGTCGAGGCGGCGCTCAGTCGCGTCCTCGGCCGTCACCCCGGCCGCTGACCGCTCCGGATCAGGCGGCTGTCCGATTTTTCTAGTTCCTCCGGTTTTGACTCATGCACTCATTTGAGCAAAACTGCGCGGGAATGTGCAGCGGTCTTCTGGTCCGGTGACGCGCGGGGATATGGACGACCCCGCGGCGCGCCGTCCCCGAAGCCGCACGCCAACCGGGGGCTAACGGCCCGCGCCGCGGCCGTGAAGACCGCAACAGAGGGGACGAACTCCGTGCACGAACCCACCCCAAGGAGTTCCCCCACCGACCTGCCCGCGCCCCCGGTGCCGCTGGAACGCCCCGCATCGGACCCGACTCCCCACGCCGACGCGGCCTCGCATTGGGGGTCTCCCTCCGCAGAGGCGGGCGTGGTCCCTGGTCTGTCTCGGGGGGCTCCCTCCGCAGAGGCGGGCGTGGACCCGGATCCGTCCCGCGGCGTGGCGGCCGCCCATGCCACGCGCGGCGGCTACGTCGTGGCCCTCGACGTCGGCGGCACCGCGATGAAGGGCGGCCTCGTCGGCGCGGGAGGCGAGATCCTCCTCACCGACCGCCGGCCGACGCCACGCGACGAGGGACCTCTGCGCGTCATCGAGGCCATCCGTGACTTCGTCGCCGACCTCGCCC
The DNA here is from genome assembly GCF_003323745.1 of Sphaerisporangium album. Classification (GTDB taxonomy): domain Bacteria; phylum Actinomycetota; class Actinomycetes; order Streptosporangiales; family Streptosporangiaceae; genus Sphaerisporangium; species Sphaerisporangium album. Next base: position 157,471 of record NZ_QOIL01000022.1, on the reverse strand, counting down.
GCGCCGGCCAGGGCACCCCCTCCGGCGTCGGCGTCGCCGTCCCCGGCCTGGTCACCGAGGACAGGGCCGTCTACTCGGCCAACATCGGCTGGAAGGACGTCCCCGCCGCCGGCTTCACCCCGCTGGACGTGCCCGTCCGCCTGGGCCACGACGTCCGCACCGGGGGCCTGGCCGAGAGCGTCCTCGGCGCCGGTCGCGGCGAGCGCGACTTCCTCTTCCTCCCCATCGGCACGGGGATCGCCGGCGCCGTCGTGATGAGCGGCACCCCGTACGGTGGCTCCTCCGGCTGGGGCGGCGAGATCGGGCACATCCCCGTCTTCCCCGGCGGCGAACGCTGCGCCTGCGGCCAGATCGGCTGCCTGGAAACCTACGCCTCCGCCGCCTCGGTGGCCCGCCGCTACGCCGAGAGACTCAGCCGAGCCGCCTCCACCCGCACCCCCGGCCTCCCGATCCGCACCGGAGACCTCTACGGAGGTCCTCCTGCGAGAAGAGACCTGCCGCACCCCGAAGGACCCCAGAACTTCCGCTCGCCCGCCCCCGGCCTCCGTACCCCCGGGTCCGTGGAAGAGCGTGCTCTCCCACCCGAGCCCGGTCCGCGTCCGTCCGGGTCCGTGGAAGGCGGCTCCGTCTCACCCGAGCCCGGTCTGCGTCCGTCCGGGTCCGTGGAGGGCCGCGCCGTCTCACCCAGGCCCTCTCAGGACGTCACGTCCCTGGGCAGTTCCCCCTACGTCGGCGAGCTCGCGCCCGCGCGTGGCCACGCCACCGCCGAGGACGTCGTGCGCCTCGCCATGCGCGGCGACCCGGCCGCCTCGGCCATCTGGGACGACGCCCTGGAAGCCCTCTCGTACGCCCTGGCCACCTACACCCTCCTGCTCGATCCCTCCATGATCGTGCTCGGCGGCGGCCTCGCCCAAGCCGGGCCCGCCCTGTTCGACCCGCTCGCCGAACGCCTCCAGTCCCGCCTGACCTTCCGCGCCGCCCCACCCCTGCGCCCCGCGGCCCTCGGCATGAACGCCGGCATGCTCGGAGCCGCCCTCCTCGGCTGGCAGGCCGCCGGCGTCCCCAACCCGGGCGCAACTTGGACGCTGGATGTGCTCAGGTCCCCTTCAGTACCGTAAGGTGTAGCCGGATCGGCCCCATGAGGGGCCGCAGCGGGGGCGCTTAGCTCAGCGGTAGAGCACTCGCCTTACAAGCGAGGGGTCACTGGTTCGAACCCAGTAGCGCCCACCAGCCAAAACACCCCCGCCAGAGATCTTCTGACGGGGGTCTCGTGCCATTAGCTTCGCGATCATGGCCGTGCGGACCGTGATCCCTTGGCTCTGTTCACCCGCCGGTCCCAACTTCTTGGATCATGCTGTTCATCGCGTCGGCGATCTTCCGGTCCGCTTGTGCCGTGCTGTGTTGGTAGATCATCGCGGCCCGTACGCTGTCGTGCCCCATGCGCTCCATGAGATCGCGAAGGCTCGCCCCGGACCCGGCCGCGAGCGTGTTTCCCGTGTGCCGGAGATCATGGAAGTGCAGCCCAGGGAAGCCGATCTTGCGCGTGGCGTCCGCCCAGTTGGCCGCCCTTCGGAAGCTGCTCCGCCGGAAGATGCCGCCGCGGGATCCCGTGAAGATCAGCGCGTCGTCTCCCGGGCCGGTGAACTTCGCAAGGTGATGCTCCAGTGCCGGGGTGATCCCCGAAGGGATCGATGGTGCGCACACCGGGCCGTGACTTCGGCGGACCGACGAGCAGCTCTCCGGTGTCCAACTCGACATGCTGTTGCCGAACGCTGACCGTCCCGGCCCGGAGGTTGAGATCCATCCGCCGCAGCGCGGCCACCTCGCCCCATCGAAGGCTCGCGAACGTGGCCAGCAGTACGAGCGCCCGAAGGCGTTCCGGCATCAGCTCGGCGAGCTGGAACACTTGGGCGACCGTGAGCACCGGCCGTTCCTCTGGCTTCTCTTCGCCGGCGCCTTTGATCCGGCAGGCCGGTCCCGGCGGCGAGCAGGACTCCGGGCCGTCACCGCACACGCGCCGCCCCGTACCCACACCATCCGCTGGCCTCTGGTCGCGCCGCCGCCCCCATGCAGCACGACGATCGCCACGGGGTGGCCGATGTTCCGCCATGGTCGGGGGCGATCGAAGATCCGGGGTTCGTTCCTCACCCCGGCTCACCGTGCAGTGCGGTTGGCAACCGTCGAAACCTCATGGAGGCGGTACCGGACGCGAACAGCCTTCAAGGCCGCACTGTCGAGCTGCGGAAACAGGCGGAAGCGCTCAGTACTCAAGAACGCCGTGGGCGGCCACGATGTCACTTGACGCGTTCGGCCGCACCTCGGTGATGCGCTCGGCCAGCAGCAGCGCAGCGGCAAGCCCGCCCTCCGACTCGTCACCAACCAGCCCCAGCTCCTCCCTGTCGGCCAGGAAGTCCTCCGGGATGCCGTCCTCGTCGCCGGGAAACAGCGGATCGAAGGACAGGATCCTACGGCCGTCGGCGTAATGGTCGAAGGACGCGACCCTGTTCACGTTGACGAAGACACTCGCCGCGACCGTCCCAGCCGACAAGGATCGCAGCACCTCGTCCAGCGTGCCGGCGAAGCCGTTCCACTCGCTCAGAATGGTCCCGCCCTCGGCCGACCGGGCACAGATGACACCCTCCTCGAAATCGCCTTCCTCATCATCGCCGTCGAACACGTCAATGCCAAAGCGGGCCAGCGCCTCGTGCGGGGTAAGGCCGCGGACGAAGGTCGCACAGAACGCCTCGTCATCGAGCCAGTCGTAGCCGCTCATGGGAATCCTGTTCTCTCGGGACAGATCATGGAGATCCTGGCACGCGAGTCCGACGGAAAGTCGGCACGACCTTGAAAGACGACACCGGGCTCATCCTCGTGCCAACGTCCTGAGCACGGCCCACATGGGCAGCCTGACCTGGTCGGCTCGGTGGCCTAGCCAGCAGTAATCGAGATCTCCAGCGTGCCACACACGTGCCAGATCGAGCGGTGATCAAGGGGGAATCAGGGGGAACCAAGGTCAACAACGAAGCAGGCCACCGACCGGCTTTTCTGCTGGTCAGGGGCCTCTTCGGCTTGTGTGGCAGGTGCAAGGTTCGAACTTGCGTAGGCTGAGCCGACGGTTTTACAGGTCGTTCATCCAATAGGCGCTCCACCTGGACCCGGTGGCTTTGGCCCGCTTCCCCTTCGGGCGGGTCGACGGTTATGTGCGCGTCGCGTAGGGCTACCACCCTTTACCCTCGCAGTCATTACACCACCGCTATTTTTGTAAAGCCGCTCCCGATGCTCTCCGGTACATCAACCGCTACATCAACCCGAGCTCACACCAGCCCATGCACCCACACTTCAGCAATCACCCGGAGTGCTGGTCAGGCCACGCGGCCGCCTTCGAGCGGCTTCTCGGCCTCCTCCAGCGGCCCGCCGACGCGCCGGCCGGATCGACGTCCTTCACCTGATCTCAGGCACGCATAGCGGAGGGCCGGACACCCGAGGGTTTCGTCGGGTGGCCGGCCCCGCTTCGGCGGTGTGGTCGCGTGGTCAGCGCAGGAAGGCGGCGGTCACTCCTGAGTCGACCGGAATGTGCGTGCCCGTGGTGTGGGTCAGACGGGTGAGTTCGAAGACCCCGTTGGCGACGTCCTCCGGGAGTACCTCCCGTTTCAGCAGGGTCCGCTGCGCGTAGAAGTCGCCGAGCCGGTCCTCCGGCACTCCGTAGACCGCCGCGCGGTTGGCGCCCCAGCCGGAGGCGAAGATGCCGGACCCGCGTACCACTCCGTCGGGGTTTATGCCGTTCACCCGGACGCCGTGCTCTCCCAGTTCGGCGGCGAGCAGGCGGACCTGGTGCGCCTGGTCGGCCTTGGCCGCGCCGTAGGCGACGTTGTTCGGCCCCGCGAAGACGGAGTTCTTGGATGAGATGTAGATGATGTCGCCGCCCATGCCCTGAGCCATCAGGATCCGGGCGGTCTCCCGGGAGATCAGGAACGAGCCGCGGGCCATGACGTCGTGCTGGAGGTCCCAGTCGGCCACCGACGTCTCCAGGAGTGACCGGGAAAGCGAAAGGCCCGCGTTGTTCACCACCAGGTCCACGCCTCCGAAGGCCAGCACCGCCTGCCGTACCGCCTCCTGGACCTGCTCCTCGGAGGTCACGTCGACCTGGACGGCGACCGCCGCGTCGTGCGGCTTCAGGGCCTTGACGGCGAGCTCCGCGGCGACCTTCTCGGCGGCGCCGAGGTCACGGTCGGCGATCACCACGCAGGCGCCCTCGGCGGCCAGGCGCCGCGCGGTGGCCGCGCCGATGCCCGAGCCCCCGCCGGTGACCAGCGCGACCCGGGCCGCCAGCGGCGCCGGTTTGGGCATCCTGCGGAGTTTGGCCTCTTCCAGCTCCCAGTACTCGATGCGGAACTTCTCCGCCTCGGGGATCGGCTCGTAGCGGGAGACGGCCTCGGCGCCCCTCATCACGTTGATCGCGTTGACGTAGAACTCCCCGGCCACCCGGGCGGTCTGCTTGTCCCTGCCGAAGCTGAACATGCCGACGCCGGGCACGAGCACGATCGCGGGGTCAGCGCCCCGCATCGGCGGTGAGTCCGGCCGGGCGTGCCGCTGGTAGTAGGCCGCGTAGTCCACGCGGTAGGCCGCGTGGAGCTCGCGCAGCCGTACCAGGACCTCCTCCAGAGGCGCGTCCGGCGCGCTGTCGAGCACCAGAGGGGCGATCTTGGTGCGCAGGAAGTGGTCCGGGCAGGAGGTGCCGAGTGCCGCCAGGCGGGGGTGCTCGGCGCGGGAGAGGAAGTCGAGCACCTCGGGCGTGTCGGTGTAGTGGCCGACCTGGCGGGTGTCCGTGGAGCACAGGCCGCGGATCATCGGGAACAGCTCGGCCGCCCGATCATGTCGGGATATTTCCGGCAATTGGCGGTGAATCACCGGACCGAACGGATCCTGCCGCCCATGAGCGGAGATGTACTGCTCGGCCGTGCGAATGATCTCCAGCGAGCGCGCCTGGCACTCCGCGCTGGTGGAGCCCCAGGCGGTGATGCCGTGCCCGCCGAGAACGCAGCCGATGGCCCGCGGGTTCGCCGCTCGCAGGGCGGCGATGTCCAGGCCGAGCTGGAAGCCGGGGCGTCGCCACGGCACCCAGACGACCCGGTCGCCGAAGATCCGCTCGGTCAGGGCCGGGCCGTCGGCGGCGGTCGCGATCGCGATGCCGGAGTCCGGGTGCAGATGGTCGACATGGGCGGCGTCGAGCAGCCCGTGCATGGCGGTGTCGATCGACGGGGCCGCGCCGCCCTTGCCGTGCAGGCAGTAGTCGAACGCGGCGACCATCTCGTCCTCGCGCTCGACACCCGGATAGACGCCCGCGAGCGCGCGCAGGCGGTCCAGACGAAGGACGGCCAGGCCGGCGGCGGTGAGTGTGCCCAGGTCGCCGCCGGAGCCCTTGACCCACATCAGCTCGACGTCGCCGCCGGTGACCGGATCGCGGCCGACGCCCTTGGCGGAGACGTTGCCGCCCGCGTAGTTGGTGTTGCGCGGGTCGGAGCCGAGCGCGTGGGCCCGTTCGAGCAGCTCGCCCTCGCCGGGCGCATGGCCCGGCGAGCCGGTCACGTGCTCGGTCATGAGGTCTTCCCTTCGAAGGTGTAGGTCCCGGAGCCGATCTCGTGCCGGACGCCGGAGGGCAGCTCGACGGTCGCGAGCGCGCCGACCGGCACCGTGACGTGGAGCGTGAACCTTCCGTTGTCGCGCTTCCATCTCACCGACACCCGGCCGTCCACCGTCTGTGTCGAGGCCTCGACGTACTTCAGATCGCCCAGGAACCGGGGCGCGACCCTGATCCGGTCGCGTGTCACGCGGAGCCCGGCGAGGTCCTGGAAGAACCACTCCCCGATGGCGCCGCCGAGGAACACGTGGTCGCGCGAGCGGGCGTCGAGGTCCCACCGCTCCCAGAGGGTGGTCGCGCCGTTGTCGGCCCAGTAGCCCCAGCTCGGATACGTCCGCTGGTTGGCCACCCTGTAGGCCAGCTCGCCGTGACCCCGCTCGGTCAGCTCGGTGAGCAGGTACTTCGTGCCGAGGGCGCCGGTGTTGAGGTGGTCGCCGCGTTCCTCGATGTCCCTGACGAGCCGGTCGGTGATCGCCTTCTCCTGGCCGGCCGGGGCCAGCCCGAGGGCCAGGCCGATGAGAGCCGACGTCTGCCGGTAGTCGGGGTCGCTGTTCGTGACGTACGCGTCGCCGCGCAGGAACTCCTTGTTGAAGGCGTCCTTCATCTTCGCCGCGGCTTCGCGGTAGCGTGCCGCGTCGGCGCCCTGCCCGAGGACCTCCGCCGCGTCGGCGACGGTCAGCGTGTTGGAGTAGGTGTACGCCGTCCCCGCGAGCCTCATGTCCTCCGGGCTGTTGCCGCCGTAGCCGGGAGCCAGGTAGTCGTTGAGCGTGCTGGAGTACAGGCCCGTGGTGGAGCGCTTGAGCCAGCCGTCCAGGTACCTCCGCATCGCCGGGTAGTTCTCGGCGAGCAGGTCACGGTCACCGTAGCGCTGGTACATCAGCCACGGGATCACCGTGAAGGAGGCCTGCCACGGCGGCGAGGGCCAGCCCGGGCCGAGCCCCCAGCCGTTGTCGGGGACGATCGCCGGGACGATGCCGTCGGGCCCCAGGCTGTCGCGGTGGTCGGTCATCCACTTGGTGAACAGGCGGCGCAGGTCGAACTCCGACGTCTCCATCGCCGCCATGAGCTGGGCGTCGCCCGTCCAGCCGTTCTTCTCGTACATCGGGGTGTCGGTGGGGATGCCGTGCCAGTTGTTGAGCACGGTCTGCCTCGTCATGGCGTTGATCCGGTTGAACAGCGGGTTGGAGCTGCGGAACGTGCCCACCGAGCGCAGGTCGGAGTGCACCTCGCGTCCGTCCAGGCCGTCGGCGGTGGGCGCGCCGCCCGGCCAGCCGGTCACCTCGACGTACTGGAATCCGTGGTAGGTGTAGCGGGGCTCCCAGGTCTCCGTCCGGTCCTCGCCGGCGAGGACGTACTCGTCGATCTGGAACCGGCCGGTGACGTGCTCGCTGCCGGCCGACACGGTGCCGTCCGCGTTGAGCCGCTCGCCGTACTTCAGCCTGATCGTGGTCCCCTTCGGGCCTCGCGTGCGGATCCGCGCCCATCCCGCGATGTTGCGCGGCAGCTTGAAGACGTAAGTCCCCGGCTTGGGCTCGGTGACGGACTCCGGCCGCACCGTGTCCGTGACCTTGATCGGCTCCTGCTCCTGCGGCACGAGCTCTCCCTTGGGAGCCGGGACGACCTTCGCCGCCGCCCACGCCGAGGCGTCGAACGACGGGGTGTCCCAGCCGCGCCGTTCCTCGCGGGCGTCGTAGGTCTCGCCGCCGTAGAGCGAGTCGTAGCGGACCGGGCCCTGCGCGTAGCGCCACTGGCCGTCGGTGGCGATCGACTCGGTGCCGCCGTCGGTGTAGGTGACCACGAGGTTGGCCTTCAGCCGGGGTTCGCCGTTCCAGGCCGTGCCGTCCCAGTCCCAGACGTTTCTCTGGGTCATGCCGTAGAAGCCGCGGCCGAGCCGGGCGCCGATCACGTTGCCGCCCTCGCGGAGCAGTTTCGTGACGTCGTAGGTGACGTACTGCAGGCGCGCGTCGTAGCGGGTGAAGCCGGGCTGCAGCACCTGGTCGCCGACGCGGCGGCCGTTGAGGCTCAGCTCGACGTAGCCGCCCGCCGCCGCGTGCAGCCTGGCCTGGGCGACGGTCCTGCCGACCCGGAAGGCACGGCGGAGCAGCGGCTCCGGCAGGGTTTCCCGCTCAGGGACGACCCTGCCCCAGGGGCCGCCGCCCCAGGCGGCCAGTTCTTTGGCCGCGGCCCATGAGGAGTCGTCGAACGTCGCCGCCGTCCAGCCGGCGGGCGGTTCGGCGTCGGTGGTGCGCCAGGAGGCGTCCGTGTCGAGGAGTCCTTCCAGCCTGCCCAGCAGACCCGCGGGTCCGGGCCTGCCGTTGATCGCCTTGACCGCGATCGTGTTCCCGCCCTGGCGCAGCTTGCCCGCCACGTCGACCACGATCGGCCGCCGCCAGCTGTCCTGCGTGGGGTCGGGGTTCGTGGCGCCGACCTCGACGCCGTTGATCCAGGCGGTGAAGCCGTCGTCCGCGGTCATCACCAACCGGGCCACTTCGGGGACCGCGGCCACGTCGAACGTGCGGCGGAAGTACCGGGTGGCGGCGGGCGCGTGCGCGGCGGGGTCGCCCTCCGGGTACCAGATCCAGTCGGTGCCGTTCAGATCCGGCGTGCCGGTGCCGCGTGCGGGCTCGGGCACGACCCTGCCCCACGGGTCGCCGCCCCAGGTGGTGAGTTCCTTGGCCGCGGCCCACGAGGAGTCGTCGAAGGTCGCCGACGTCCAGCCGGCGGGCGGTTCCGCGTCGGTGGTGCGCCAGGAGGCGTCCGTGTCGGCGATGCCCTCGAGCCTGCCCAGCACCCCGGCGGGGCTCTGGCCGCCGTTGATCGCCTTGACCGCGATCGAGTTCCGGCCCTGGCGCAGTTTGCCCGCCACGTCGACCACGATCGGCCGCCGCCAGCTCTCCAGCCGGGGATCGGCGTCCCTGGCGCCCACTTCGACGCCGTTGACCCAGGCGGTGAAGCCGTCGTCGACGGTCAGGATGAGCCTGGCGGTCGATGGCACCTCCGTCAGGTCAATGGATTTCCTGAAATATCGGGTGCCCGCGGGGGCGCTTCTGAGAGGGTCGCCCTCCGGATACCAGATCCACTTGGTTCCGGTCAGGTCGGGCGGGGCGTCCGGAGTGCCCGGCGCGCCGATCCAGGCCCCGCGCACGGTGGCGGGGGCGGTCTCGAACCAGGACTTCCCGCTCCAGTCCGACCAGGTCCCGTTCATGTCCGCGGCCTTGACGCGCCAGGTGTAACGGGTGGCGGGGCGCAGCGGCGGCCCGGCGTAGCGGATGTCGTAGTGGCTCTCGCTCGTGACGGCGCCCGAGTCCCAGACCCGGCGGCCGCCTTGGGTGATCTCGACCTGGTAGGCCGTCTGCTTCTGGCCCCTCCGCTCGGCGCGCAGCAGCCAGCCCAGCCGTGGGTTCGCCGCGGCGACCGCGATGGGGGCCGGGGCGTGCTCGGTCTCCAGGTCGGTGGCGCGAAGGTCGGTGTGATTCGGCACGATCATGGTGGTCAGGACCAGCGCCGCAGTCAGGACAAGCTTCATGCTCCCCATCCAGCTTGCGCGCCGCCCACTCGGTCGGCGCAGATTCTCGCGAAATATCCGGACCTGTCGTAGGCCGCCATCGGATCCGGGTCCACGCCCATCTCCGTGCGCAGCGAAGCGAGCAGGGGCCGGACATCAGTGGCGTAGGCGTCCATGAGCACGGCGTTCGCTCCCAGGACGTCGCCTTCGGCCTGGGCGGCGGCCAAGGCCTCACGGTCGACCAGCAGGGCCTTGGCGGTGGCCTCCTGGACGTTCATCACCGAACGGATCTGGCCCGCGATCTTGGGTTCGATGTTGTGGCTCTGGTCCAGCATGAACGCCACCTCGTCGGTGTAGCCGCCGCCCCTGACCACCTCGAACATGATCCTGAAGAGCTGGAACGGGTCGGCGGCTCCCGCCATGAGGTCGTCGTCGGCGTAGAAGCGCGAGTTGAAGTCGAACCCGCCCAGCTTCCCTTCGCGCAGCAGGAAGGCGACGATGAACTCGATGTTGGTGCCCGGTGCGTGGTGGCCCGTGTCGACGACGACCTGCGCCTTGGGGCCGAGCTTGACGCAGTGGGCGTAGGCGGTGCCCCAGTCGGGGACGTCGGTCATGTAGAAGGCGGGCTCGAACAGCTTGTACTCCAGCAGGAAGCGCTGCCCCTCGCCCAGCCGCTCGTAGACGACGCCCAGTGCCTCGGCCAGGCGGTCCTGACGCGCCCGGATGTCGTCCTGCCCGGGGTAGTTGGTGCCGTCGGAGAACCAGAGCTTCAACGTGTCAGAGCCGATGGCGTCCATGATGTCCACGCATTCGAGCAGGTGCTCCACGGCCTTGCGCCGCACCGCCGGGTCGGGGTTCGTGACACTGCCCAGCTTGTAGTCGTCGTCCTGGAAGACGTTGGCGTTGATGGTGCCGATGCCCACGCCCAGTTCGCGGGCGTGCCGGGCCAGGTCCGCGTAGTCGGGGACCCGATCCCATGGGATGTGCAGCGCCACGGTGGGCGCGATGCCCGTGAAGCGGTGCACCTGGGCGGCGTCGGCCAGCTTCTCGTAGGGATCACGCGGAACGCCGGGTTGCGCGAACACCTTGAACCGCGTCCCGGAGTTTCCGTAGGCCCAGGAAGGCGTCTCGATGCGTTGCTTCCTGAGGTCGTCTTCGATCATTGTGCGTCCCCGATCTCTGGCCCGCGGAGACCGGCCGGCGGCATGAGGTGACGCCGGCCGGCCCCGGGCCCGGTACGTCGTGGTGGAGGAACCCGGTTCGTGTTCCTAGAAGTCGAACTCGTCGACGTTGTCCTTGGTGAACACGGTGGGCTTGCCGAGGAGCACCTCGCCCTTGGCGCCGACCGTGTACTCGCCGAGCCTGCCCGCCTTGAACTTCTCGCCTTCGGCGCCGGTGATCTGGCCGGACGCCAGTGCCGCCGCCGCGTAGCCGGCCAGATAGCCGAGGTCACCCGGGCTCCACAGCTCGAAGCCGTCGATCGTGCCGTCCTTGACGAACTTGCGAAGCTGGTTCGGCGTGCCGAGGCCGGTCAGCTTGACCTTGCCCTTGTACGACGAGCTGGACAGGTAGCGCGCGGCGGCGGCGATGCCGACCGTGGTCGGCGAGATGATGCCCTTGAGGTCGGGGTAGGAGCGCAGCAGGCCCTGCGTCTCGGTGAAGGACTTCTGGTCGTCGTCGTTGCCGTAGGCGACCTTGACCAGCTCCATGTCCGGATATTTCTTGAGCTCGTCCTTCATGAAGTCGATCCACGTGTTCTGGTTGGTCGCGTTCGGCGTCGCCGACAAGATCGCGATCTTGCCCTTGCTCCCGATCTGCTGCGCCAGGAGCTGCACCTCGGTCCTGCCCAGGTCTTCGGCGCCGGCCTGGTTGATGAACAGGTGGCGGCCGTCCTGCCCGGAGTCGGAGTCGTAGGAGACCACCTTGATCCCGGCGTCCATGGCCTGCTTGAGCGCGGGCACGACCGCGTTCGGGTCGTTGGCCGAGATGACGATGGCGTCCTGCTTCTGCTGGACGAGCGTGTTGATGTAGGACACCTGCGAGGAGGCGTTGGCGTCCGAGGGCCCGACTTCCTTGACCTCGGCGCCGAACTCCTTGCCGGCGTCGGAGCCACCGCGGTCGGCGATGGTGAAGTAGGGGTTGTTGACCTGCTTCGGCAGGAACGCGATCTTCAGGCCCTGCTTGATAGGGGCGTTCGGATTCGCGGTCGATGACGAGGCGGCGGAAGGGGCCGACGACTGTTGCCGCGCGACGTCGCTCTTGGTCGTGCCGCCGCAGGCGGAGATGAGGAGAGCGGTGCCGACCAGACTTGCCACGGCTCGCGTGTTCATGAGACCTCCTGTTGTGAAGTGAAGCGCCGTCGCCAGAGCGCCCCGAGGTTGGGCGCGAGCACGGATGCGACGAGCAGCAGGCCCGTCACGAAATTGAGCACCTCGTTGGCGACGTCGGCCAGGATCAGCGCGTTGCGCACGACCCCGAGCAGCACCACCGCCATGAGGACCCCCGGCAGGCTGCCGCGTCCGCCGAAGATCGAGACTCCGCCCAGCAGGACGGCGGCCACCACGGCCAGTTCCAGCCCCACGCCGTTGTCGGCGCGGGCGCTCGCGTAGCGGAACGTGAAGACCAGGGAGGCCAGGGCGGCCATGGCGCCGCCGGCCACGAACAGCCAGAACTTGATCCGCTTGACGCGGATCCCGGAGAAGAACGCCGCCTCCTGGTTGGCGCCGATCGCGAAGACCGCCCTGCCGAGGCCGGTCGCGTGCAGGAGCACCGCGGCTCCCACCCCGAGCACGGCCACCAGTCCGAGCGGAACCAGAGGCCGGGTCGCCAGCGAGGTGTAGGCGGCCGGCAGGTCGGCCACCGCCTGGTCACCCAAGATCACGTAAGCCAGTCCGCGATAGAGCGCGAACGTGCCGATCGTCACGGCCAGCGACGGCAGCCCCAGGCGGGTGACGAGCAGCCCGTTGATCGCGCCGCACAGCGCTCCGACCAGCAGGCAGATCGGCATGATGAGCTCGATGCCGAGCCCCGCGTTCCACAGCCAGCCCAGCACCGCGCAGGACAGGCCCAGCGTGGAGGCGACCGACAGGTCGATCTCCGCTGCCACGATGACGAAGGTCATGGTCAGCGCCATGAGCGCGATCTCCGTCGTGTCGAGCAGGAGGAAGGAGACGTTCGAGGTGTTGGCGAAGCCGTCGACGCCGAGCGCCGCCCACACGCAGACGCCCACGAGGAGAACGAGGATCAGGCTTTCCCAGCGTCTAACGAGCATCGCGATACCTCCTGCGGCGAAGCGCGGCGGCCACCCTCAACGCGAGGACGCGGTCCAGGACGATGGCGGCGATCAGCAGCGCGCCGTTGATGGCGGTCTGGGCGAGGGCGTCCACCCGCAGGACGGCCAGCGCGCTGGTGATGCCGGTCAGGAGCAGTGCGCCGAGGGCGGCGCCGAACACCGTGCCACTGCCTCCGAAGATCGCCACGCCTCCGACCACGACGGCGGCGATCACGTCCAGCTCCTTGCCTGTCGCGACGGTGGCGTCGACGGTCCCGAAGCGGGCCGCCCACATCACCCCGGCCAGTCCGGCGAGCGCGCCGTTGGCCATGAAGGCGGTCATGATCCGGCGGCGCACCTGGATTCCGGCCAGGACGGCCGCGTCCGGGTTGGAGCCGATGGCGTACAGCTCCCGGCCCGCCCGCAGGTTGCGCAGCATCCAGCCGACGGCCAGCAGCACGATCAGCGCCACCAGGGCGAGCAGCGGCAGGCCGAGAACCGAGCGGGAACCGAGCGACAGAAAGGACTCGGGCATGTCGGCCGCGTTCACCTGCCGGCCGCCCGCCCACGCGTAGTCGATGCCGCGGAAGGCGTACAGGGTGCCGAGCGTGGCGACCAGGGCCGGCACCTTGGCCACACCCACGAGAAGCCCGTTGATCGCTCCGCACACCACGCCGAGCGCCACGCAGCCCGCGATGACCACCGCGATCGGCACGGCGGGGGAGTCGGCCAGCACCAGCGCCCCGCCGAATCCCGTCAGCCCCACGATGGAGCTGATCGAAAGATCGACGTTGCGGGTCACGATCACGAGCGTCTGGCCGACGGCCAGCATGGCGACGATCGCTGAGTTCAGCAGGATGTCGCGGATGCTGCCGAAGGACAGGAAGGTAGGGTTGACGGCCCCGGTGACCCCGAACAGGGCGGCGAGCGCCAGCACGATGCCGAGCTCGCGGACCCTCGTCACCCGGTCGAAGAGCCTTCTGCCGCCGTGGCCCGGCGGCGTCGCCTCGCTGAGCGCCGTCATGCCGCGGTCCTTCCGGTCGCGGCCGACATCACGCTTTCCTCGGTCGCCGAGGCCCGCGGCAGCTCGGCCACCAGGCGGCCCTCGTGCATGACCAGCACGCGGTCGGCCATCCCCAGCACCTCGGGCAGCTCGGAGGAGACCATGAGGACGGCCATACCGCCCACCGCCAGCTCCGAAAGCAGGCGATGCACCTCGGCCTTGGTGCCCACGTCGATGCCACGGGTGGGCTCGTCGACGATCAGCACCGACGGCTTCCTGGCCAGCCACTTGGCCAGCACCACCTTCTGCTGGTTGCCGCCCGACAGCACCCCGACCGGATCCGACAGCCGGGCGAACTTCAGGCGCAGCCGTACCGCCCAGTCCTGGGCGCGGGCGTGCTCGGCGGCCCGCGAGATCAGCGGCCCCCGGCGCACCTCGGCCAGCCCGGCGAGCGCGATGTTGCGATCGATGGACAGGTCCATCACCAGGCCCTGCTGGCGGCGGTCCTCCGGCACCAGGGCCAGACCCGCGGCCATGGCGGCCGTCGGGCTGGCCGGGCGCAGACGCCTGCCGCCGACCTCGACCCATCCGGCGTCCTGCCGGTCGATGCCGAAGATGGCGCGCACCACCTCCGTGCGCCCGGCTCCGACCAGCCCGGCCAGCGCGACGATCTCGCCGCGCCGCACCCGGAAGGAGACATCGGTGAAGACGCCCTCGCGGGTCAGCCGGTGGACCTCCAGCGCGACCTCGCCGGGCACGCCGTCCTGCTTGGGATAGAGGGCGTCGAGGTCCCTGCCGACCATCCGCCGGACCAGGTCGTCGGGCGTGATGTCGGCGATGAGGTCCTCGGCGACCGGCGTCCCGTCCCTGAGCGTGGTGACCCGCTGGCAGAGCTCGAAGATCTCGTCGAGGCGGTGCGAGATGAACAGGACCGCGCACCCCTGTTCGCGCAACGCCTTGACCACGCCGAACAGCCGCGCCACCTCGTTGCCCGACAGGGCCGCGGTCGGCTCGTCCATGATGAGCACCTTGGCGTCGCGCGACAGCGCCTTGGCTATCTCGACCAGTTGCTGGTCGGCGATCGACAGCCCGCGGGCGGCCTGCTCGGGGTCCAGTTCGACGCCGAGCCCGGCGAACAGCCGCCCGGTCTGCTCGGCCATGGCCGCCCGGTCGATCCGCCCGAACCGCGTCCGAGGCTGACGGCCCATGAAGATGTTCTCGACGATCGACAGGTCGGGGAACAGGGTCGGCTCCTGGTAGATGACCGCGACGCCGGCGTGCCGCGCGTCGGCGGGCCCACCGAAGGTGACAGGGGATCCGTTCAGCAGGATCTGGCCGGTGTCCGGCCGGTGCACCCCCGAGAGGATCTTCACCAGCGTCGACTTGCCCGCTCCGTTCTCACCGGCCAGGGCATGGGCCTCTCCCGCCTCCAGCTTCAGCGACACTCCGCGCAGGGCTCGGACGGCGCCGAAGGACTTGCTGACGTCAGACAACGCCAAAACCGCCATCCGCATCGCCTCACACATCAAATCGTTTTTTGTGATTGGGGAGGACCGTACGACCGGCTACGCACAACGTCAATGGTGCGCTTGCCGATATTTGGTTGTTACGTTTTAATCAAGCCTCATGACCGTGGTGAGCATCAAGGAGGTCGCACAGCACGCGGGGGTCTCGCCGGGCACGGTGTCGAACGTGCTGAACCGGCCGGAGAAGGTGGCCGCCGCCACCAGAGACCGCGTGCAGGCGTCGATCAGGGAGCTGGGCTTCGTCAGGCACGGCTCCGCCTCGAGCCTGCGCGCCGGGCACAGCAGGACGATCGGCCTGTCGGTCATCGACATCGGCAACCCGTTCTTCACCGACGTGGCCTCCGGCGTGGAGGACGTGGCCAGCGAGCGCGGCTACGCGGTGATCCTCAGCAACTCCGCGGGCGACCCGGGCAAAGAGAGCCGCAACCTGCTCACCCTGGCCGAGCACCGCGTCCGCGGCGTGCTCATCACCCCGGCGGCCGAGGACACGAGCCGGCTCGACCGGCTGCGGGACCGCGGCATCCGCGTGGTCATGGTCGATCATCCGTCCGATCGCTCCGACCGCTGCTCGGTCGCGGTCAACGACGTCGCCGGAGGCGCTCTGGCCGTCTCCCACCTGCTGACCGGCGGCTGCGACCGGGTCGCGTACGTCTCCGGCCCGCTCACGATCCGGCAGTGCCTCGACCGCAAGCTCGGCGCGCACCGAGCCCTGATCCGGGCCGGTCGCGATCCGGAGATGGTGGAGGTGGTGACGCCGGCCATGACCGCCAGGGCGGGCCAGCAGGCGGCCGAGGAGCTTCTCGCGGCAGGACTGCCCGACGCGATCTTCTGCGCCAACGACCTGCTGGCCCTGGGCATGCTGCGCGCCCTGCTCCAGGCGGGCGTCCGGGTGCCCGACGACGTGTCGCTGATCGGCTACGACGGCATCGACCTGGCCTTCGCCTCCCCGGTGTCCCTGTCCACGATCAAGCAGCCCATGCAGCAGCTCGGCCGTACCGCCGCCGAACTGCTGCTCGACGAGTGCGACAACCCCGGCTCGCACGACCACCAGCAGATCATGTTCCAGCCCGAGCTGACCGTCAGAGAGTCCACTCGATGAGCGCCTTCGCCGCGGTCGACCTCGGCGCGTCGAGCGGCCGGGTGATCGTCTCGGACGAGAGCCTGCGGCTGTCGGAGGTGCATCGCTTCGCGAACAGGCCCGTGCGGGTGTCGGGCACGCTCTACTGGGACATCCTCGGCCTCTATCGTGAGATCGAGTACGGCCTGGGCCTCGCGGGCCCGGTCCGCTCCGTGGGGATCGACTCATGGGCCGTCGACTACGGCCTGCTCGACTCCGCCGGGAAGCTGCTGGGCAATCCCGTGCACTATCGCGACGGCCGCACCCGCGCGGCGGAGCCGTCGGACGAGCTCTACGCGGCTTCCGGCATCCAGTTCCTGGCGTTCAACACCGTCTACCAGTTGCTGGCCGACCGGCTCGACCGGGCCGAGACGATGCTGCTCATCCCCGACCTGATCGCCTACTGGCTCACCGGCGAGATCGGCGCCGAGGTCACCAACGCGTCCACGACCAGCCTGCTGGACGTGCACGACCGGACATGGGCGCGTGGCCTGATCGACCGGCTCGGCCTGCCCTCCCGGATCTTCCCCCCGCTGCGCCGCCCCGGCGACCCCATCGGGGCCGTGCCGATCGGCGACCGGTCCGCCGAGCTCGTCACCGTCGCCTCCCACGACACCGCCTCGGCCGTGGTCGCCGTCCCGGCCACATCGGAGCGCTTCGCCTACATCTCGTGCGGCACCTGGTCGCTGGTCGGCGTCGAGCTGACCGCACCCGTGCTGACATCGCGTTCCTTCACCAACGAGGCGGGAATCGACGGGACCATCCGCTACCTGCGCAACGTCATGGGCCTGTGGCTCCTGCAGGAGTGCCTGCGCGCGTGGGGCGAGCCCGAGCTGGAACCGTTGCTGGCCGCCGCCGCCGGCTCGCGTCCCTTCGCCGCCGTGGTGGACGCCGACGCGTCCGTCTTCCTGCCGCCGGGCGACATGCCCGCCAGGATCGCCGCCGAATGCCGTCGCACCGGCCAGGACCCGCCCGCCGATCTCCCCGCGTTCGTCCGCTGCGTCATGGAGAGCCTGGCCCTGGCGCATCGCGCCACCCTGCGCCAGGCCATCCGGCTGACGGGCCGCGAGGTCGAGGTGATCCACCTGGTCGGCGGAGGCGCCAGGAACGCGCTGCTGTGCCAGCTCACTGCCGACGCCTGCGGCCTGCCGGTCGTCGCGGGGCCCGCGGAGGCCACCGCCGTCGGCAACATCCTCGTCCAGGCCCGCCCGGCCGGTGTGGTCACCAGCCTCGCCGAGATGCGCGCCTTGGTGGCCGGCACGCAGCGGCTCACCCGCTACGAGCCCAAAGGTGACGAAGCCCGCTGGGACGAGGTGGCCGCAGTTCTCCGGTAGATGATTTCGCTCATGCCCGGCAGTGCCGGTGGCTCAGGGCTGGACTGCCGGCGCGCTCAGCAGGGCCAGAGCACCGCCACCGCTGACGCTCCGGGCCTCTACCCTGGCCCGGCGTCGTGGACGATGAGGGCCAGCTGAACCCGGTTGTCCAGGCCGGCCTTGGCGAGAATACGGGAGATGTACCCCTTCACGGTGCCCACGCTCATGTGCAGCTCACCGGCGATCACCGCGTTCGGCTTCCCCTGGCCGACCGCCAGCGCCACCTCGCGCTCCCGCTCAGTCAGCCGCGCCAGCACCTGACGGGCGTCGGTACGTCGTCGGCTCTCCTCCTCGGGCACCAGGTGGGCGATCAGCTTGCGCGTGACGCTCGGCGACAGGATCGGCTCCCCGGCCACGACCTTCCGCACGGCGTCCACGATGCCCTCCGGCGGGGTGTCCTTGAGCAGGAACCCGCTCGCCCCCGACCGCAAAGCCCTGAACACCAGCTCGTCGGCGTCGAACGTGGTGAGCACCACCACCTCGGGCGCCCCCGCCCGCGCCCGCAGCCGCCGGGTCGCTTCGATGCCGTCGAGGCCGTTCATCCGGATGTCCATGAGCACCACGTCGGGCCCGTGCTCGGCCACGGCGCTCTCGACCTCGCCGCCGTCGGCCACCGTGCCGACGATGTGCAGGTCCGGGGTGCCTTTGAGCATCAACGTCAGACCGGCGCGTACGAGGGCGTCGTCGTCCACGATCAGCACCCGGATCGGCGCGCTCTCGTCGGCTCTCACCTGGGCCATGCTAGCCGCGCCCTCACCGCGGCCACGGCAGCCGGGCCGCCAGCCGGAACCCGCCGTCCGCGGTCTCCCCGCACTCCAACCGGCCACCGGCCAGCGATGCCCGCTCCGCCAGCCCGGCCAGCCCCGCCCTCGCCCCGGTCCCCGCGAGGGCGGCCGGTCCGCTGTGAAGCGGGTTGCGCACCTCGACCACCAACTCGGCCCCCCTCATGCCCGACACGAGCACTGTCACGGGCTGACCGGGTGCGTGCTTGCGCGCGTTCGTGAGCCCCTCCTGCACGATCCTGTACGCGGCGCGGCCCACCGCATCCGGCACCTCGGACAGGCGCACCCCGTGATCGCGCAGCTCGACCCGCATCCCGGCCCGCCGCGACTCCTCAACGAGCGCCCCGACATCCACCCCACCGCCCGACGGCGACCCGGTGTCCGATGGCGGTCCGGTGTCCGATGGCGGTCCGGTGTCCGATGGTGGCGGTGGTGCTGGATCGCGGAGGACCGAGATGACGGTCCGTAGCTCCTCCAGCGCCAGGCGGGCGCTCAGCCGGATCACCCCGGCCGCCTCCGCGACCTCGCCCGGCGTCGCGTCCGCGTTGAACTCCAGCGCCCCCGCGTGCACCGCCAGCAGCGACAACCGGTGAGCGAGCACGTCATGCATCTCCCGGGCGATCCCGAGCCGTTCGGCGCGGCGGGCCTCCTCGGCGCGCAGCCGCTGGTCGGCCTCCGCCCGGCGAGCCCGCTCGGCCAGCGACAGCACCAGCTCCCGGCGGGTGCGCGCCAGCATCCCCCACACGGTCACCGCCACCCCGAACAGCACCCCGACCAGAGCCCACACCGGATACGGCGCAAGCTCGGGCGGCCGCACCGCGAACCTGACCAGCGTCGCCCCCACCCCTGCCGCCCCCACCGCGATCGCCACGCGCGGCCGCCGATACAGGGCCGCGATCAGCGCGGCGATCCCCGCCGCCACCGACGCCGAAGCGGCGGGCACCGACAGCGCGATCACCGCCAGCCCCGCGGACACGGGCCACCTCCGGCACAGCCACACCCCCGCGCAGGCCGGCGCACCACACACCAGGTCGGCGACCAGGTACCAGCCCGGACCGCCCGCCAGATCCCCCCAGACCACCGCCACCGCTCCGGCGAGCGCGGGCACGAACCCGCCGAGGCCCACGACCCAGCCGCCCCGCGACCACATCGAGCCGATCCGCACCTCGTCCGCGCTGGTCAGGAACACAACCGCCGATCGTAGCCCGCCCCTGAGCCCCGCGTTGGCAACCGAGGTCACCCGTGGACCACAACCAAAGTCGCCAAGAGAGGTGTCCGGAGGTTCTGGCGGAAACGACCTGGGCTGCCACGTTCCGGCCGTCCGCCGGCAGAGGCAGGCCCCCACCGCCCGGCACGCTGGCCCCATGAAGGCAGCCGACACACCAAAGGGCGGCCGACGCGCCGCGTTGCTGCTCGCGGTGATCACTCCGGTCATCGCCGAACTCACGCTGGGCAACCCGCCGCTCAGCCGGATCTGGCTGATGCTCCTGTGGATCCCGATCTACGGCGCCGGCACGGTGCTGATCCGGGAGCTGGTACGACGGCGCCGCGGGGGCTGGCCGTCGATCCTGCTCCTCGGACTGGCGTACGGCATCGTCGAGGAGGGACTGGTGTTACAGGCGCTCAGCAGCCCCACCATGTACGGGGTGGCCGGGTGGGCACCGAGGTTCCTCGGGCTGAACACCGCCTATGCCGAGCTCAACCTGCCCTACCACGCCGTGTTCAGCGTGGCGCTGCCGATCCTCCTGGCCGACCTGGCGTTCCCGTCCCTGCGCGACCGGCCGTATCTGAAGCGGACGGGGGTCGTGGTGGCCGGAGTGGTGTTCGTGCTGGGCGGGCTGCTGCTGCGGATCACCGTGGCGACCTCCATCGACCCCGGCTACCAGGCGCCGGTCGCGGTAATGGCGGGGTGCGTGGCCGCCGTGGCACTGCTGGCAGTGGTGGCCCTGCGCGTACTCCCGCCCACCGCCTCCGATGCGCCCACCGCACCCGCAACGCCCGGTGCGCGCGAGGCGTCCCCCGCACCCGACGCGCCCCCTGTGCCCGCGACGTCCGCCACACCCGCAGCGCCGACTGCGCGCGGAGCGTCCGCTGCCTCCGAATCGACGGTGGACGGGACGCGGGTCGGGGCGGTTCCCGGATCCTGGGTGGTGGGGGTCTTCGGGGTGTTGGCGGGGTTCGGGTATCTGGCGCTGCTGTTCCCGTTCGGCGGGGCCGGTCAGCCCGCCTTCACTCACGGCGGCTGGGTGGCGGCGCCGATGCTGGGCGCGGCGGTGGTCGCGCTGTCGGCCGGGTGGCTGGTACGCCGGTGGACGAGGAGCGGCGGGTGGACGGACCGGCACGGTCTCTGCCTGGCCGGTGGGGCGTTGGCGGGGCACACCGCGTTCGGGGTGGTGGCCAACGCCGCCACCCTCGCCGACAAGCTGGAGCTGTCCACTCTGGGGCTGGTCATGGTCGGTCTGCTGGCGCTGCTCGTCCGCCGACGCCCGGCCTCGATGCCGATGAAATCACCCGAAAAAGATTCTTCCGTCAGATGTAGAGAACGTCGCCACGGCTCCGACTCACCTGCGAAAGCAAAGAGAACAGGAGCCGGACATGCGTAAGATCATCTTCTGGGTGCACACCTCGATCGACGGCCACATCGACGGCCCGAACGGCGAGTTCGACTGGCCCGTGATGGGCGAGGAACTGTCGGCGTACTCCGAGGCGCTGGCCGACCGCTCCGACACCTTCCTGTACGGGCGCGGCGTCTGGGAAGGCATGGTGGCCTTCTGGCCGAATGCCGAGTCGATGTCGGACCACCCGCACGTCCTGAAGTTCGCCCCTCGCTGGCGCGAAACGCCGAAGATCGTCTTCTCGAGGACATTGAAGGAGACCGACTGGGCCACCCGGATCATCGGCGACGACCTCGCCGAGCAGGCCGCCGAGCTCAAGCGACAGGACGGCAAGGACCTGCTGCTCACCGGCGGCTCCAGCCTGGCCGCCGCGCTCACCGAGCACGGCCTCATCGACGAGTACCACATCGCGGTGCACCCGGTCGTGCTGGGCGGTGGCCGGCCGCTGTTCGTCCCGCGTGACGAGCGGCTGGGCCTGCGGCTGGCCGAGTCGCGTACCTGCGATTCCCAGGTGGTGGTGATGCGGTACGACCGCGTCTAGCGGAGTGTGGCAGGGAGCGCTGGGCGAGAAGAAGGGACAGCACTCCTCACCCGCCACCGTCCTGCGCATGCTCCGCGAACACGACCGTCATCTGCGCCGTGCTGAACTGCGGAGTCGAGGAACTCCTGATCCCCGGGCCGGAGAAGGTCCGCAAGGCCGACGACCAGCAGACAACCGCAGCAGCCGCGGCGGCTTCGAACAGCCCGGCGGTGACGCCACGCGGACTCCGCGCGGCGGGTCTTCCGCCGGCTCGCCCTGGTGCCCGGCCGGGGCTTCGACGCCGCCCTCGCCAACGAGGGGGTTGCCTGTCGGCACGTCGTTCGGTCCGCTATCGGGTGGGGGAGAGGCGGCGGCTGACCAGGGGCACGATGATGGCGGCCGCGATCAAGTGAGCGGCGACGAGCGTCACCTTGGTCCCCGTGGAGGTCTCCGCGGCGGTCAGCGGGGGGACGAGGGACAGGAGCACGAGCACGCTCGTCACGATGCGGTAGGTGCGGGCCGGCCGGGATGCTCGCCGGTTGATCAACGCGGCGATGCCGATGCCGACGACCATGACCATCGCGAGGGCGATCGCGCAGGCGCCGAGGGTGACCGGGACGACGTCGGAGGCGCTGCCGCCGGGATTGCCGACCGCCAGCGGTACGCCCGAGGCCCGGACGAGAGCGGCGAATGTTTCGGTCGCCGCCGCGGCGAGGACCGTGGCGACCAGGTTCGTCCGCAGCAACGCGCGGAACGGAACCCGGACAGCGATGTCGGCGGGGGCGTCACCGGACAGGTCGGTGGCGGGTGTTCGGGCAGTCATCACAGGCTCCTGGGCGTGAGTTGAGCACCGGCCATTGGCCGGCGGTCATGGTGATGGTGGTGAGTGGCCGGCCACGGGCGCGGCGTGGGGATGAGCCGGGGGTGGTGCGCGGTCACCGAGAACGGAGGAGGCTGGGGCCGGCCCCGCGTCTGGATGCCGGGGCTGTTGGTCAACCCGGAGACATGCTGGTCGGAGGGCTCTCAACGTTGTCGCCGCCGGCCGAGCTCGGCCGGCGGCGACAACGGCGCCGGAATTTCTGGGACAGATCAGCCGGAAGCGAGCGTCGCTTCGGGGGAAGGCGTCCCGGGCCGCGGCTCCATGTCAGGAGCGGAGGGTTCGGCCGGGGTCAGCGGACGACGTCGAGGACGTTCTTCTGGATGCCGTTGGCGTATGCCTCGTACTCGACGAGCTTGAGCTTCTGGGTGTCCTTGTCGGTGGTGCTGAACAGGCGCTTGCCGGCGCCGAGCAGCAGCGGGAAGACGAGCAGGTGGTAGCGGTCGATCAGGCCCGCATCCGAGAGGGCGTGGTTGAGCGAGGCGCTGCCGTGCACGATGATCGGGCCGCCGTCGGTCTGCTTGAGTGCGGCGACGTCGTCGAGCGAGCGCAGGATCGTGGTGTCGCCCCAGTTGGAGACGAGCTTGTCGTCGGTGAGGCTGGTGGAGACCACGTACTTCGGCATCGTCTTGTAGCGGGCGAACTCCGCCATGTCTGGCCAGACGGGGCTGAAGACCTCGTAGCTGACCCGGCCCATCAGGATGGCGGTGGACTCCTGCTGCTCGCGCTCCTTGATCCCGTAGGCCTCGGGGACGAACTCGACGTCCTTGAAGGTCCAGCCGGAGTTGCGGTAGCCGGGTTCTCCGCCCGGCCCCTCCACGACGCCGTCGAGGGAGATGAAGGCGGTGCTGATAAGAGTGCGCATTGAAGGTTCCTTGTGTCGTGTGTCTGTGTCGTGTTTGTTGATTGCGCGCCCGCGCCGTCGGAACGGAGGCGCTCCGGTGACGTTGTGGGTCGCCGATGACCACGCGCGGCAGACGGTCGGGCCGCGCGGGGTGGTGGTCAGCTGAGGAGTCCGGCCGGCCACTGCTGCCGGGCGTCTTCGGTTGCGCCGGTGTCGGCTCCGAACACGTGGTGGAACATCAGCACGATGCCGGGGCCGTGGTGTGGATGGCGTCGGCGGTGCGGATCTCGCACGCTCGTCGTCGGCCCAGACCCCCTCGCCGTCCAGCGGAGGCAGGCGGGCTCGGCGAGGCGGCGAGGGCCGAGACCCGGGCCGGGTCGAGAGCCGCCTCGGCCGCGGCGGGTTCTTCGATCACAGCGACGTCCAGCACCCGTTCAATATCGTGGCGAAGAACAGATTTGTCAATACAGTTTAAATTGTCGGTTCGGCCTGGGCCCCCGTAGACCGGCACCCCGGTCCCAGTTCTGCCCGGGAGCGACCGCAGGGCGGAGCGGATGGCCGTCAGCGCGGCGTCGAGGTGGTACTCGCCCTAGCCTTCTTCGCGTCGGCTCGCCCGCGGGTGCGGCGGCGGCGCGTCACGCCACGCGGAACCGTTCGGCTGCGGGTTCGTCGAAGGTCAGGCCGTTGCCTGGAGCGTCGAGGTCGCGTCGGGCCGCACCGCCGCAGGCCGTGGAGACCCCTGTGGCGCGTACGGCGTCTCGGACGATGCCCAGTCCCTGGAGGTCGTCGGAGGAGACCGGCTCTTCGAACCAGCGCACGTCGAGGTCTTCGGCCTGGTGCATCAGGCGGATCGCGCCCCGCCGGGCGGAAGCTTGGCGACGGCGTCCGGGTTGAGCTGCTTCATGCGTTCGAAGTGGATGAGCTTGTCGTCGATGCCCTCCAGCGCGATCGGCCGGTGAGGCAGGATCCGGGGGACGTCGTCGGCGGCGGAGGCGATGTCGGGGTAGGCGATGTAGACCAGCGTCTTGGCCTTGACCACCGGCAGCAGCTTGAGCCGGGCCCGCAGCACGACGACCAGCGTGCCCTCGGATCCGACGAGCGCCTGCGCGACGTGGAAGTTCTTCTCCGGGAGCAGGCTGTCCAGGTTGTATCCCGAGACCCGCCGGGGGGTCTTCGGGTACCGGGTGCGCAGCGGCTCCAAATAGGCGTCGCGCAGCCCGCGGAGCTGCCGGTAGACCTCGGCCTCGCGGCCTCCCTGCCGCTGGATCCGCGCGTACTGCTCCTCGCTGGTCTGGCCCACCCACATCCGGGTGCCGTCGTACAGCAGCACCTCCATCTCGACGATGTTGTCGACGACCTTGCCGGCGCGCTGGGCGGTGGCCCCGCAGGAGTTGTTGCCGATCATGCCGCCCAGGGTGCAGTGGTCGTGCGTGGCGGGCCTCGGGCCGTACTCCAGCCCGGTGTCGCGCAACCGCTCGTTCAGGACGTCCAGCACGATGCCGGGCTCGACCAGGCAGGTGCTCCGCTCGGGATCCACCCCCGATATGGTCAAAAGTTCACGCGTGGGGTTTGGCGGTGGCCAGCCTCCATCCGAGGCCGTCACACTCTGGCGGAAGCGTCGGGAACCGATGGCCTGCCGCTTCGGTGGACCACAGATGCCCGCAGCGGCCGTCGCATTCGTAGATACCGCTCCGCGGTGCCCTCATGCCGGGATGCCAGCTCTCCCGCTCTCCAGCCATAATCCCGTCATACCCAGACACACCTACAGAAATCGCCTAGTCGGCGGCGCCGGGCGAGTTCAGTTCTCCTCGCTGGTGACGCCGTGCGCGGCCCCACAGGCTTGGAATCCGGTGAACCGCGCTGCCGCAGATAGATGGACAGCACCCCCATCGACAGCACGGCCAGGAACTCGGACTGCCAGTTCTGCAGCGTGCGGTGCCAGAAGTCCGCCGACGTAAGGTATCCGAGGGCGGTGACGGGGTCCTGAAGTCGCTAAAGCCGTTCGGCGTTGTAACCAGCCGTTCCCGCGACCCACTGGGCCAGCCACGAGAAGACGACTGAGGTGAACCGGTTACAGTGACCACATGGTCCCCCGTCATGGGTCGAAAGGAATCCCCTCGAGGGAGCGCTTACGGGCGAACGTTCTTGGCCTGGTCGTCCTTCTCCTCGTTGCAGTCCTGAAGATCACTGACATCATGGACGACAAAGGCTCCTGGGGGGACTATCTAGTCGTCGGCTGGATGCTGATCGTTTGTTTCTACTGGACTTGGCGGAGTGGCCGTTTCATCCGTAGTCACATCAAGACGCCCCCATCCACGTGTTCTAAACTCTGACCTGACGGCAGCGTTGACGGCGGCCTCTCCGAAGTTCTCCGGTCCTGAGCACGGATTGAAGATCGCAACGAGCACCTACTACGCGCCGCGACTTCACCGTCGGCGGGCCCGACAAGGTGCGGGTGGCCGGCTTCACTTGTGTCGCTGCCCCTCGCGGGGTGGTGTACGTCTCATTCGTAGTGAGTATGTTGTCCCGGGCCATCGTCGGCAGGGGGGCCTTGCTCGGTAAGCGGACCATGCTGGTGCTCGATGCGCCGGACATGGCGTTGTGGCGGCGCCGGCGCGCCGGCCACCAGGTCGGACCGGGGCTGGTTCAGTCGCTGTCGGTGGAGAGCACTCGGCTTGAGGGCAGCATGCTCGGGTCTCTGGCATGATCCGCGGGCATGCGGACTCGACTTTTCTTCGTGCGCCACGGGGACTCCCTCCATACAAGAGAAGGCGTGATAGGTGGTCCGAAAGGCTGCCGCGGACTGACCGAGGTGGGGCGTGCGCAGGCCGCGTCGCTCGGACAACGGATCGCCGCTGAGATCGGGAACGGCAGGGCATCGATCTACTCGTCACCCCTGCCGCGAGCCGTGGAGACGGCCGCTGCGATCTCGGTCGCCGGCGGCCTGCCCTCCTCACAGGACTGCGGGCTGTGCACATGGCACGTGCCGCCGCAGGCGGACGGGCTCACCCGAGCGGAGTTCTCCCGGCGCCTCGACATCGAGGGGGGCGGCGTCTACCGGCCCTTCCAGGAAGGCAACGAGACCTGGGCCGAGATGGTGACACGCACCAGTCGCACCATCGTAGACCTCGCCGATCGTCACCGTGGTGAGACCCTGATCCTCGTCGGGCACGCCGAGACGGTCGAGATCTCCTTCAACGCTCTCGGCCTGCTGCCGGTCTATCGGTCCTTCGATCTGAAGGTGTCCCCCGCCTCGATGACCGAGTGGATCACTGACCAGGACCCCGCACAGTGGCCACCACCCAGATGGACACTCACGCGTTTCAACGAGACCCCGCAGCCCTGAGGAGAGCGCCGCGGCGGGGCGGAGTGCTGGGAAGGCCACCTCCAGGCAGTCGGACCGCTCCTGTAGTACGGGCCGAGGTGAGGCCTGGTCATTGCGTCGGGTTCAGCCGAAAGTACGCCTGATTGCTCGACTATCGGGCGGCTCGGAACGGGCTGTTGTATGGATGAGAGGCGACGGGGTCGGTCGTCACGATGGGGATATGACCGACGAGAGCAGGACGAGTTTCCCCCCGTCGCCGCAGTCGCCTCGGAACGAGGCTCTAGCCGCTGTGGCCCCACCCCGTTCGTCCGGACCGTCCTCTTCTGGTCGGCTGACGCGGAATCGGCCTGGAGCAGGGACTCTCCCGGCGGCCTCCCCGGCGAGGGCGGGGTGGCGTGTGCCCGTGGCGCTGGTCGTGCTGGGCGTCATTCCGGCGATCGCCGGGGTCGTCCGGGTGGGCGAGCTGAGTGGCGGTGCGGCGGTCACGGCGGAGAACGCGCGGTTCTTCGCGGAGCCGTTGCCGGTGCTGGTGCACATTCCGAGCGCCCTGCTGTTCAGCCTTCTGGGGGCCTTCCAGTTCGCGGCCGGGTTTCGCCGCCGGAGGCCCGGCTGGCATCGCGCCGCGGGGCGGCTGCTGGTCCTGTGCGGGCTCGCCGTGGCGGTTTCGGGTCTGTGGATGACGCTGTTCTACCCCCGGCCCGTGGGGGACGGTGATCTTCTTGCCGGTTTCCGGCTCCTGTTCGGCGTGGGCATGATCATGTGCATCGTCCTCGGCTTCGCCGCGGTGCGGCGGCGGGATTTCGCCCGGCACCGTGCCTGGATGATGCGCGGGTACGCGATCGGCATGGGTGCGGGCACCCAGGCGCTGACCCAGTTGCCGTGGATCCTGCTCGTCGGCATGCCGGGCGAGTTCCCCAGGGCGCTGCTCACGGGCGCCGGGTGGGTGATCAACCTCGCCGTGGCCGAATGGGTCATCCGCAGGCGGCCGCGCGGGCGAACCCGCACCTCCACGGTCGCGCGAACCCGGACCTCCGCCCCGGCGGCCGGCGAGGGAAGGATCAGTGCTTGACGCGGCCGGTCTCGTAGGCCCACATGGCGATCTCGACGCGGTTGCGGGCGCCGAGCTTGGCCATCAGGCTCGCGATGTGGGACTTGACCGTGCTGAGAGAGATGTGAAGCTCGCCGGCGATCTCGCCGTTGGTCCGCCCGCGTGCCACGGTGGCCAGGATCTGTTCCTCCCGGTACGTGAGCGCCTCGATGGGTTGTACCGGCGGCGAGGCGGGCCGGGTGCGGGCGAAGGCCCCGAGCAGGCGCGCGGTGATGCTCGGGGCGATGAGCGCGTCGCCGCCGGCGGCGGCGTGGACGGCCTGGGAGAGCAGGTCGGCGCCGGCGTTCTTGAGCAGGAATCCGCGGGCGCCGGCCCTGAGGGCGGCGTAGACGTACTCGTCGAGGTCGAACGTGGTGATGACGACGACGGGGAGGGGGTCGTCGACGCCCGGTCCGGCGAGGAGACGGGTGGCTTCGATGCCGTCGATGCCGGGCATGCGGATGTCGAACAGGCACACGTCCGGGCGCAGGCGCCGCGCGAGCTCGACGGCTCGCCGCCCGTCGCCGGCCTCGCCGATGACCTCGATGCCGGGCTGGGCGTTGAGGATCATCGTGAGCCCGGTGCGGACGATCTCCTGGTCGTCGGCGACGATCACCCGGATGCTCATGTCGCCGACCCGGTCCGGGGCAGCACGGCCGTGACGGTCCAGCCCCGATCGGGATCCGGGCCGGCCACGCAGGTGCCGCCGAGCAGGTCGGCGCGTTCGATCATGCCGATGAGCCCGTATCCGGGCCGTGTGGACGGGTGCGCGAGGCCGCCGTCTCCGTCGTCGCTGACGCGCAGGCGCACCGACGTGTCGTCGGCCGCGACGCGGACCTCGATGCGGGTGGCGTGCCGCGCGTGCCGCCGGGCGTTGGTGACCGACTCCTGGGCGAGGCGGTAGATCGCGGCCCCCACCGGCGGGGGGATGTCGTCGAGGTCGCCCGAGATCTCGACGTCCACGGACGGACCGGAGCGGCCTCGGCTCGCGAGCTGCCGGAGATCGGTGATGCGCCGGCCGGGCTGCCGATCCGCCGGCTGGTTCTGGCGCAGGACGTCGACCATGGCGCGCATCTCGGCGAGGGCGCGCGACGCCTCGGACTCGATCACGCGCAGCGCGTCGGTCGCGGCGTCCGGGTGCGACCCGGACGTGGCCAGGCCCGCCTGCGCGCGGATCGCCATCGCCGAGACGTGATGGGCGACGGTGTCGTGCAGGTCGCGGGCGAGTTGTACGCGTTCGAGCAGCTTCACCTTGTCCAGCTCGCGCGCCCTCGCCCCGGCCCGGTACCTGAGCGCCAGGCCCGCGGCGATGGACGCGGATACGACGGCCCATCCGCCGATCACGTCGGGGAGGCCGGGGGAGTCGGAGATCATCGAGTGGGTGACCTTGAGCAGGATGATCACGAGCCCGATCACGACCTCGCGTCCGGACCCCCACCGGCACAACGCGTACGACAACAGGAGGAGGAACACCAATGTGTACGTCTGCAGGGAGGCGCCGTTCATCACCAGCGGGGACAGGGCGCAGGTGCCGAAGGCGACGGCGACCATCGGCAGCGGCCTGCTCCGGCGCCACAACAACGTGAGCACCAGCCCGGCGGTGATGGCCACGGAGACGGCCCGCCAGGGAAGATCCTGCCGCAGGACCCCTTCGAGCACAGCGACCGCCATGAGCACCGCCACGAGCGCCCAGTCCCGCCACCCCCGCCTGGGGGGGTTGGGGGGACCGGGCTCGTTCCACACAGAGCGAAGAAGGGCGAGCACGTCAAATATCGTACGCAGCTTGCGTCCATCCGGATCAGCCCAAAGTACGACAAGCACCTGCCTTCGGCGTCGACGGAACGCTCTCCTCGGCGTCCTTCCCTCCGATGGGCCGGATGGAGCTCAGGGGCCGGGGGATCGCGGAACAGCGATGGGCCGGGGTAGCTTGTTGCCCGTCCTCGGCCAGGTCTTCATCGGACTGTGGGAGCGAAGCGAACCGGTATGACCAACGACGCGCGAGCCCTGTTGCCCATCGCCCTGGAAGCCGTGGCCATCGCCAACGAATTGATCACCACCCGCCCGCCCGGTGTGATCACCGCCAAAGGCGACCGCGACATGGCCACCGAGGTGGACTACGCCGTCGAACGAGCGGTGCGCGACCACCTCGGCCTGCGCACCCCCGCGGTGCGGTTCCTGGGCGAGGAGGGCGGCGAGGACGGGCACACCGGCGAGGGCCTGCAATGGGTCCTCGACCCGGTGGACGGCACCGTCAACTTCATGCACGGCCTGCCGCTGTGCGGTGTCTCCCTCGCCCTCGTCCGTGGTGACACGGCCATCCTCGGCGTCATCGACCTGCCGTTCCTCGGCTCCCTGTACGCGGCCGCCGAGGGCGACGGGGCCACCCTCAACGGCCGGCCCATCAAGGCGGGCGGCGCCGCCACCCTGGAGACCGCCCTCGTGTCCGTCGGCGACTACGCGGTCGGCGACGGAGCCGAGGAACGCAACCGCGCCCGCCACGCGATCACCTGGCGGTTGGCGGCCCGGGTACAGCGCATCCGCATGTTCGGCTCGGCGGCCATCGACCTCGTATGGGTCGCCGAGGGCAAGACCGACGCCTGCGTCATGCTCGCGAACAAACCCTGGGACACCGCCGCGGGCGTCGTCATC
This sequence comes from Sphaerisporangium album, assembly GCF_003323745.1. Lineage (GTDB taxonomy): Bacteria > Actinomycetota > Actinomycetes > Streptosporangiales > Streptosporangiaceae > Sphaerisporangium > Sphaerisporangium album. The sequence goes on along the minus strand of NZ_QOIL01000022.1, from coordinate 127,339 downwards.
GCCAAGGAAGCCGGAGCCCACGTCACCGACCTCGACGGCACGCCGCACACGACCCGCTCCACCGCCACCATCGCGGCCGCCCCGGGCATCCTCCCCCAGATCATCGAGCTGGCCGGCGGGGCTCGGTCCTCCACGGCGTAGCGAGGACGGCCCGCCTGCGGTCAGGCCGATGCGAGAGATCGGGCCGCGTCCCGGCCGCGCGTAAAAGATCTTGGGTGCGGGCTTCCCGATCGTGGTCGTCGTGGCCTCTCTTAAGGGACCGAGTACTGCGGGCGAGGAGAGAGGAATCGGCGTGACGGACCCTGCTACGGGGGCGATCGTGGTCGCCGTCATAGGTGTCGTGACGACGGTCGTCCGGGGGTGGCGGCGCGGTTGGACCCGGCGGCTTCGGACCGGGCGCGTCTATCGGCTTCCGCCGAGGAGCCGGATCCACCATCTCGGCCGTCGCTGGGTGGCGGTCGAGGCCGAGAGCTGGACGGCCGGGCGTGCCGGTCCACCCGGCGCCGAGGGGGGCAGGCGAAGCGACGCCGGACGCGGTGGGCGGGACAGCGGGCGGGACAGCGGGCGGGACAGCGGGCGGGACGGCGGCCTGCGTGGTGGGCGGGCCGGGGCCGGGCGAGGTGACGGGCGACCTGATCGGCGATCTCATCGCCGACCTCGTCCAGGACCTGGAGACGATCGACGTGGACGCCTCCGGGCTGGACCTGCGCCATCTCGACCTCCAGGAGGTGGACGCGCTCGCCGGAGTGCTGTGGACGACGGACACGGTGTGGCCGCCCGGCATCGCCGGGCGGGTCCGTGCCCGGTCGCGGGAGATCATGCCGGGTACGAACCGGTGACCGGGCCGGGGACGGAACACGAGATGGAGGACCACTCCGCGCCGGCGCGGTGACCCCTTCGCGGGGCGTTTCAGTGCCGGACGGCGGACGCGCAGGTGATGCAGGTCCTCGCGGCCGGGCGGGCCTTCAGGCGTTCGACGGCGATGGCGCGCCCGCAGCCCTCGCACACCCCGTACGTCCCGTCGTCGAGTCGTTCCAGCGCCGTGTCGAGGTCGGCGAGGTGCTTCTCCGCCTGGTGGAGCAGGGATTGTATGTGAGCGCGTTCGAAGGCGGTCGACGACCCCTCCGGGTCGTGCTCGTCGTCGGCGCCCACCAGCGCGGACGACTCGACGATGTCGTCCCAGTCTTGCGTCAGCGAAGCGACCCGCGCCATGGTCCGCTCACGGTCCGCGCCCAGGAGATCTCGCATCGTCGCCCGCTCCGAAGGGGAGAGCGCGACCCCCGGAGATCGCTCTGCCATCACGGTGCCTCACCTCCGCTTCCAGCTTATTCGGCGGCCGCTTCACCAGGGCCGACGCGCTGTGCGGGGATGCTCCGGGCGAGCCCTGGGCCGGCCGGGGCACACTCCCGGGGCGTCAGTGCTCGTCCCAGTGGCCCTCGTGGCCGGCGTGGCGGTGTCCGTCGTGGACGTAATCGGTGTGATCGCCGTGCGGCACCGCCACGTGCCCGCACCCGGGCTGATGCCGATGGGGATGATCTTGATGGGCGACGTGCCCGGCCTGCTCGCACTCGTCCACGTGGTCCTCGTGAACGCGGTGCAGGCAGCCGTCGTGGACATAGTCCACGTGATCACCATGGGGCACGGCGACATGCCCGCACCCGGGCTCGTGGACATGGGCATGATCGGCGTGCTGACGGTGCTCGGTAGAGGTCGTCATGGTTTCCCCCGTAATCCGGCCGCGGGTGCGACTCCTACCGCCTACCCGTCCGGAACCGGTCTCCCCTCATCCGCGGGGTTCATGGTTCGGCAAACACGAGGCGAGGGGTCAGAGGCCGTGGCCACGGTCGCCCCGCACACGCTCGCCCGCCTGGTGTTCCATCTCCGGGGAGAACGGGGTGGCGGCGCGGCGGGCGGTGACGGCGAGGCGGGTGTCCTCGGCGATCAGGTCGGCGTTGATGGCACCGGCGGCACGGGTGCCCCCGGCGGCGGAGCCGATGACCTGCTCGAACAGCCCGGCGATGTTGCCGGCCACCCAGACTCCCGGTACCGCGGTCTTCCCCGTGGGGTCGGCGGCGATGTACGTGCCGACCACCGTTCCGCCCATCTCCTGCTCGACCGGTTCCAGGCCGAGGGCGCCCAGCAGGCCGCTGCGGGCGGTGAAGCGCGGCGTCACGACCATGGCCTGGCGTGGGACCACCGTGCCGTCGGTCAGGCGCACGCCGGCCAGCCGGCCGCCGCTCCGTTCCAGCGCGCTCACTTCCCCGTCCACCACGGTGACGCCGCGCGCTTCGAGCTGCTCGAACTCCTCGTCGCCCGGCTTGGGGGCGGTGTGCAGGAAGAGCGTGACGTCCTCGCTCCACTGCCGCCACATCAGGGCCTGGTGCGCCGCCAGGGGGCCGGTACCCAGGATCCCGATCGCCTGGTCGCGTACCTCCCATCCGTGGCAGTACGGGCAGTGCAGCACGTCCTCGCCCCACAGCTCGGCCACGCCGGGCACGTCGGGCAGCTCGTCGACCAGCCCCGTGGTCACCAGCAGTCGTCTGCCATGGACCTCGCCTCCGTCGTCGAGGCGCGCGGTGAAGCCCGCCGCGTCCCGCTCGACGGCCGCGACGGTGCCCTCCCTGATCACCCCGCCGTAGGCGCGCACCTCGTCGCGTCCGGCGGCCAGCAGCTCGGCGGGCGCGACGCCCTCGCGGCCCAGGTAGGCGTGGACCCCGTCGGCCGGGGCGTTTCGCGGCCGGCCGCCGTCGACGACGATCACCGACCGACGTGCCCGTCCCAGCGTGAGTGCCCCGCCCAGGCCCGCGGCGCCGCCCCCGATCACCACCACGTCATAACGCCGATCGCCGTCGGCCCGCAGGCCGTTCACGTGTCCCGTTGATCGCTTGCTCATGTGCGTTACCTCCGTTCCACGGCAGATGATGCGGCGACCCTTGTCGGCTTGACAAACATCTTTGCCAGGATGGCAAATGGGAGCATGGATGACGACACAGCGGGGATCCGCGAAGCCGGGCGGGCGGGGGACGTCCGTGACGTCGTGGCGGCGCGCCTTCCGGGGTACCGGATCACCTCCGTGGCGCTGCTCGGCGAGGGCGAGGACAACGTCGCCTACGAGGTGAACGGCGAGCTGATCGTCCGCTTCGCCAAGGATCCGGACCCGGCGGTCAGGGCCGCGCGGACCGAGGGCGAGGCCCGGCTGCTCGCCGCGGTCGCGGGCCTCTCGCCGCTGCCGGTTCCCGAGCCGCGGTTCACCGACGCGGAGCGGGGCTGCCTGGCGTACCACAAGCTTCCCGGCGTGCCGCTGACCGGCGTTCCCCTGCCGCGGTGGCCCGAGTACGCCGCCACGGTCGGCGCCGCCGCCGGCGAGCTGCTCGCCGCGCTGCACGGCGCTCCGGCCGATCGCCTGGCCCCTCTGGTCGAGACCGACCACCGGCCGGCCCGGGAGTGGCTGGACGAGGCCGCGCAGACCTACGCGACGGTCGCGGCGCGCGTGCCCGCGGCGCACCGCCCGGTCGTCGAGGACTTCCTGGGGGCGCCGCCGCCGCCCGACCCCGATGACCTGGTGTTCTCCCACAACGACCTGGGCGTCGAGCACGTCCTGGTCGACCCGGCCACGGGGACGGTGACCGGCGTCATCGACTGGAGCGATGCGGCGATCTGCGATCCGGCCTACGACTTCGGGCTTCTCTACCGCGATCTCGGCCCCGCCGCGCTCGACCGCGCCCTGAGCGGCCACCCGGACGACGGCCGCCGTGAGGCGCTGGCCGCGCGCGCCGCCTTCTACGCCAGGTGCGCGCTCCTGGAGGACCTGGCGTACGGGCTGGAGCCGGGGCGGGACGTCTACCTGGACAAGAGCCTCGCGGCGCTGGAGCGGCTGTACCCGGCCTAGCCGCGCCCGCCGTCGTCAGGGCTCCCTCGGTGACGCCGACGAGGTAGGCGACGCCTGGCGCACCGCGACGCGCAGCGCGGCGCCGAGGTCCGCGTCGATGCCCATGCACCACACGTGGGTGTCGTGCTCCGCGCGCCCGAAAACGGGTGGATCATCGGACGGGGGCGGATGCATCATGGCGCCATGGCCCGGATCAAGGACGTCGTGGTCGACTGCCGTCATCCCGCGCCGGTCGCCCGGTTCTGGGCGGCGGCTCTGGACGGGTACGAGGTCGCCCCGTACGACGAGGCCGAGCTGGAACGGCTGCGGGGCATGGGCGTCGAGGACCCCGAGGACGATCCCACCGTGCTGGTCGAGGCGCCCGGCCGCGGCCCGCGGTTCTTCTTCGTGCTGGTCCCCGAGCCCAAGACCGTCAAGAACCGCCTGCACCTGGACCTGACCTGCGACGACGTCGAGGCCGAAGCCGCGCGCCTCGTGGCGCTCGGTGGGCGTGTGATCGCCGTCCGCGAGGGCTGGACCACGCTCGCCGACCCCGAGGGCAACGAGTTCTGCCTGTTCTCCTCCTGAGCCCCGAGGGCCCGACCTCGCGTGGGTAGGAAACGCCTGATGCGCGTTTCCACCACATCCCGGGGGAGATCACCATGGACGAACGATCGGCGCGGGACGGCTCGGGGCAGGTGTCGTGGCACGGCCGCTACTTCGAGGACTTCAAGGTCGGTGACGTCTACCGGCATCCGCTCGGCCGCACCGTCACCTCCGCCGACAACGTGTGGCTGACCCTGCTGACCCAGAACACCATGCCCGTGCACTTCGACTCCCACTACGCCGCGCAGACCGAGTTCGGGCGGCGGCTGGTCGACTCGACGTTCACGCTCGCCCTGGTCACCGGCCAGAGCGTCACCGACGTCTCCCAGCACGCCATGGCGAACCTCGGCTGGGACAGGGTGCGGATGCCCAACCCCGTGTTCGAGGGCGACACCATCTACTCCGAGTCCGAGGTGCTCGCCGCCCGGGGCTCCACCTCGCGGCCGGGGGTCGGCATCGTCACCGTCCGCACCGTCGGCTTCAACCAGGACGGCGTGATCGTCATCGTCTTCGAGCGCACCGTCATGGTCTACCGGCGCGGGCACGGCCCGGACGTCACCGCCGTCACCCCGGTCTGGGACGCCCGCGCCGAGCGCGCCCTGGGGGACCGCGATGAACGACCCTGAGGACGTGCTCGGTCACGTCCCGCCGGGCGCTGACCTGATCGTCCCGCTCGGCGCCGGGGAGCCCGTCCGGCTGCTCGACACGCTGGAGGCGCACGCCGACCGGCTCCAGGACGTGCGCGTCCACCGCATGGACCCGCAGCGCGAGCGCGCCTACATCCGCGGCGAGTTCGGCGACCGGCTCCGGCACGTCGACTACTTCCTCGGCCCGGGCTCGCGCGCGGCGTACTGGGCGGGACACTGCGACCTGGTGCCCGTCCACTTCAGCGAGGCGGCCATGCTGATGCGGGCGACCACCAAGTGCACGCTCGCGCTGGCCGCGGTCAGCCCGCCCGACCGGCAGGGGTACGTCAGCCTGGGCACCAACGCGGACTACACCGCCTCGTTCATCGGGGACATCCCATTCTTCGTCGAGGTGAACCCGCACATGCCGTACACGTCGGGCGAGAACCTCATCCACCTCGGCGACGTCGCCGGCTGGTGCGACTCCGACACGCCGCTGCCGGAACCGCGGCGGATCCAGCCGGACCAGCGGGACCGGGCCATCGCCGGCTACATCGCCGAGCGCGTGCCCGACGGGGCCTGCCTGCAGATCGGCATCGGGCACGTCCCGAGCGCGCTGCCGGACGCGCTGGCCGGGCACCGCGACCTCGGCGTGCACACCGAGGTGCTGTCGGACGGCATCATGGACCTGGTCGAGAAGGGCGCGGTCACCGGCGCACGCAAGCGGCACTTCAGGAACAAGCACGTCGCCACGTTCTGCCTCGGCAGCCGGCGGCTGTACGACTGGCTGGACCACAACGGCGCCGTCTCGATGATGCCGGCGGCCTGGGTGAACAGTCCCCGCACCGTCGCGCGCGAGCCCGGCATGGTGTCGGTCAACGCCACCAGCGAGGTCGACCTGCTCGGCCAGGTCGCCAGCGAGACCATCGCCGGGCGCTACTGGTCCGGCTCGGGCGGGCAGAGCGATTTCGCGCACGGCGCGATGTACTCCGAGGGCGGCCAGGGCTTCCTGGTGCTGCACGCGACCACCCGCGACGGCACCAGCCGGATCAACCTGCGGCTGACGCCGGGCAGTGTGGTGACCACGCTCAAGAACACGGTGGACAACGTCGTCACGGAGTACGGCGTCGCGGAACTGCGCGGCCGTACGGTCGCCGAGCGGGCCGCGTCCCTCGTCCGCATCGCCCACCCGGCCCACCGCGAACGCCTTCACCACGAGGCCCACCACGCGGGTCTTCTGCGCTGACGCCGGCCTCGACCAGGCAGAAGAACAGCTGACGCAGGCGCCGGCCTGAGCGCTCGGCGGCGATGGCGTCTTCTACGGAGTAGACGAGGCTGAGGGTCTCGGACACCTTCATACAGTGACATGTCCGGACGGCCGCCTGCCATCGCATATCGCGACGCCGTGGTCACACAGAGGGGTGTGGGGCGTTCACCGGGGGCTCGGAGAATCGTGGGCTGCTATGTGCAGGCGGTGAGGAGGCGCGGATTTCGGCGGCCTTGCATAGCGTCGAGTCACAGCGCCATAGTCAAGGATTTACCAGGTCACCTGGAAATGGTCGGGCCGGTTTGTTTCGGCCGGGCATCCGTAACCGGTCAGGGGGGTCCGACCATGTGCGAGGGCGGGCGTGGGACGGTCACCGGCTCAGGTGTGAGCCGGATTCGGTGGTCTCGAGGGCGAGGACGCGTCGGCCGAACGGGTGTTACGGGATTTGAGAGAGAAAGAACATCACGATTTCGTAAGCGCGAGGCCACTGTCGGTCTGACTAGATCATCTAGTTCGGTGTTAGTAATGACAAATTTGACAAAACGCATATAAGATCGCGCATCGTGACTGGAGTCGCTCTGCCGGATCTTCGGCTGGCCGATGATCTGTTCTTCGCCATGCACTACGACATCACCGGCCGAACGCGACTGCACGCCCCGCTGACCGGCATCGGGCTGGCGGCCGCCCTCTTGGGGGAGTTGATGCTCGCCGATCGGATCACCATGCGAGCGGCCCCGGGAGGGACACGGCTGGAGCCGGTCCAGGAACCGTCTTCGGAGGAGTCCGAGGGGGCCGGGACGTCCGGCCGGGACCCTCTGGCCCGGGTCGTTCTCGCCCACATCGTCGCCGAACCGTCCCACACCGTCCGCACCTGGCTCCGCTTCCTCGCCCGCACCGCGCGCGCCGACGTCGCGTCCCGGATGACCGCGGACGGGCTGCTGCGCCCGCACCGCGGGCTTCTGGGGTCCAGGCACCTGCCGGTGGACACGAACCAGGCGGCGTGGCCGGTCGGACGGCTCAACATCGCCGTCCGGCGCCGCGAGCCGCTCGGCGCCCGGGACCGCGTCCTGCTCGGCCTGCTGAACGCGACCGGCGTCGCCAGGCTCGTCCTGTGGGAGCGGAACACCACCTACCTGGCCGGCGCGGTGGAGGGCCTTGCGCCCCGGCTCCAGGAACTGCTCGCCCAGACGGAGGCGGCCGTCGGGGACGCCGTCATCAGCCGCCGGTGACCTGCCCCCCGCCCCTCCCTTCCCCTGAAGGAGCCCCCGGTTGTCCCTGACAGAACAGAGAACCGGCGCCGTCACGGCGGCGCTGGCCGAAGACCGCCTCGGCGTGCCGTCCGTGGTCTTCTTCGTCATCTCGGCGGCGGCGCCGCTGACCGTCGTCGCGGGCGTGGTGAGCACCGCCTACGCCGTGACCGGCGTCGTCGGCGTGCCCTTGGCGTTCGTGCTGCTCGGAGCCATCCTGGCCGTCTTCGCGGTCGGCTACGTGACGATGGCGCGCCACGTCGTCAACGCCGGCGCGTTCTACGCCTACACGGCCAGAGGGCTGGGACGCCCGGCGGGCGTGGCGACCGCGTGGGTGGCGCTGCTGGCGTACAACGCGGTGCAGGTCGGCCTGTACGGGGTCATCGCCTCGGCGGCCACCCCGCTGCTCACCGACTGGTTCGGCGTCACCCCGGACTGGTGGGCCGTCGCGCTGGCCGCCTGGCTGCTGACCGGCGCCCTCGGGCTCATGCGGGTCGACGTGAACGGCAAGGTCCTGGCCGTGCTGCTGCTGGCGGAGATCGCCGTCGTCGTCGTGTTCGACCTCGCCGGCCTCGCGCATCCCGCCGCCTCCGGCTACAGCCCCGAGGCCTTCGCCCCTTCGAGCCTGCTCGTTCCCGGCATGGGGGCGGTGATCGCGGTCTGCGTCGCGGCCTTCGCCGGGTTCGAGTCCTCTGTGGTCTTCTCCGAGGAGACCAAGGACCCCCGGCGCACGGTGCCGATCGCCACGTACATCGCGCTCGCCGTCATCTCCGGGCTCTACGCGATCTCGTCCTGGACGGTCACCGTCGCGGTGGGCTCGGACAAGGTGGTCGAGGCGTCCCGCGCGCAGGGGCCGGGCCTGATCTTCGAGCTGGCCGGGCGGCACCTCGGGACGACCGCCGCCACCGTGGGCTCGGTGCTGTTCGTGACGAGCATCCTCGCGGCGATGATCGCCTTCCACAACACCATCTCCCGCTACATCTTCGCCCTCGGCAGGGAGCGCGTGCTGCCCTCGATCTTCGGCCGCACGTCCCCGCCGACCGGCGCCCCCGTCAGCGGTTCGGTGGCGCAGAGCGTCACCGGGCTGGTCGTGATCGTGATCTACGCGGTCTCCGGCCTGGACCCGCTCGTGCACCTGTTCTTCACGGTCGGATCGTTCGGCGGGTTCGGGGTATTGCTGCTGCTGGCGGGCACCTCGGTCGCGGTGCTGTTCTTCTTCACCCGCGAACCCGGCCTGGAGAACGCCTGGCGCACCCGGATCGCGCCCGGCCTCGCGTCGGTCCTGCTGCTCATCGTGCTGGGGCTCGCCCTCGTCAACTTCGACACCGTGCTCGGCGTCGAGCCCGGCTCACCGCTCCGCTGGATCCTTCCCGCCGTCTACCTCGCCGCCATCGTCTTCGGGGTGGCGTGGGGGCTGACGCTGCGGGCGACCCGGCCTCGCGTTTACGCCAACATCGGCCTGGGCGCCCAGGCGGCGATCGGAGGAGACAAATGACCGAGATCATCCGCGTTCACGATGCACCTGGGGCCGCCGAGATGGTCGGTGGCGTCATCGGCACCGCGTTCCACGACCTGGAGGTGTCGGCCTGGATCGTCCCGCCGGAGGACGACCGCCGCCAGATCCTGCCGGGCTTCTTCTCCCGGCACGCCGGGCACGCCTTCGCCTGCGGCGAGATCCACGCGACGGCCGACGGGGCGGCGGTGGCCGTCTGGTTCCACAACGACGGGTCTCCCCTGCCCCCGGCGCCCGGCCTGGACGAATGGGTGATGACGCTCAAGGACGTCTACGCCGACCGCTTCGCGACGCTCGCCGAGCAGATGGACGAGCACCACCTGCACCTGCCACACCACTACCTGGCCTACCTCGCCGTGCTGCCCGAGCACCAGGGCCGGGGCATCGGAAGCGACCTGCTGCGCGAACATCACCGCGCGCTCGACGCGGCGGGCGTCCCCGCCTACCTGGAGGCCAGCAACGCCCGCAGTCGTGAGCTCTACCTGCGGCACGGCTACCGCGACGTGGGCGACCCGATGGTGCTGCCGGACGGGCCGCCCATGTACCCGATGATGCGCATGCCGAAGCGCGCCTAGCCGCCGGCGCGGTCGCCGGTGCGCGTCACAGCCGGGTGACGCGCACGGCGTCCGCGATGACGTAGCCGGTGGCCGAGGTCCATCGGCTCACGCCGACCACGTTGTGGGCGCCGGCCGCGAGCGTGAACGTGCCGAGGTCGCGCCACTGGCCGCCGCCCGTGCGCTGGTCCACGATGACGGTCTGGTTGCCCGTGGTCGTGGCGACGAGGTACGGCGTGGAGGAGTTGTAGCCGGGGTCGGACGGGTACCGGACCTCGACCCGGTAGGAGCCGGCCTCGGGCACGGCGACCGCGAACCACGCGGGGTCGCTCGCCGCGACGGGGCTCGCGAACCGATAGTCGGCGCCGTACCGCTGGGACGAGTACGCGGACGTGCCCCAGGCCGTGCTCGCGGAGAAGCTGGCCTCGGCGTTGTCCACGACGACGCTGAACCCGCCGCCGGTGCCGGGCACCGCCTTGCCCGCGCTCGGCGCGCTCTCGTGGTGCGTGCGCTCGGACGCCGTCACGTAGTAGGTGTACGCGCCGGAGGGCGATGCGGTCGCGTCGGTGAACGACGTCGCGCGGGTCGTGGTGAGCAGGTTGCGCGCGTCGGCGAACTGGCACGGGTCGGCGCTCGGGGATCCGTCGACCCGGTAGACGGCGTAGGACACCGGCGCGCCCGAGCCGCCGCGCCACGCCAGGGCGACGCCGCCCGCGCCGCGCGTCGCCGACGTGATCGACGGCGCCTGGGGCGCGGCCGCCGAGCCGTACGCCGGGACCAGCGCGGGCCTGGAGTAGTGGTCGGTCATCACCCGGGTGAACGCGCCGATGCGGTCGGCGCGGACGTCCTTGGCGCTGAAGTAGATGTCGCCCGCGACCTCCGGATGCCCCCGGTTGTCGAACAGGTGGCTGGACAGCTCGCCCGGCTGCTGCCATGCCGGGTCCTGGCCGGACGCGCCCGCGCGGTAGGCGGCCTGGCCGACGAAGAGCTGGACGGCCGTACCCCGTACCGTGTCCGACCACCACGAGGTGAGGGCGGCGTAGTCGGCGGCGGCGAAGCCGATGTGCCAGTAGATCTGCGGGGCGATGTAGTCGATCCAGCCCTGCTTCACCCACAGCCGCGTGTCGGCGTAGATGGCGTCGTAGGACTGCAGGCCGGAGGTGCGCGAGCCGAGCGGGTCGGTCGAGGCGTTGCGCCAGATGCCGAACGGGCTCACGCCGAACCGCACCCACGGCTTGGCCTGGTGGACGCGCCGGCCCGTCTCCTTGATCATCAGGTTGACGTTGTCGCGCCGCCAGTCGGCGATGTTCGCGAAGCCGCCGCCGTACTGCGCGTAGGTGTCGGCGTCCGGGATCGTCTGGCCGCTGACCGGATACGGGTAGAAGTAGTCGTCCAGGTGCACGCCGTCGACGTCGTAGCGGGTGACGGCGTCCATGATGGCGTCCTCGATGAACGTCCGCACGGCGGGGATGCCCGGGTTGTAGTACATCTTGCCGCCGTAGGCGAACCGCCAGGACGGGTTCCTGCGCGCGGGGTGGGTCGCCACCAGCCGGTTCGGGTCCTCGTGGTTGGCGACGCGGTACGGGTTGAACCACGCGTGGAACTCCAGGTCACGGGCGTGCGCCTCGGCGACCATGAAGGCGAGCGGGTCGTAGCCGGGGTTGGTCCCCTGGGTGCCGGTGAGCCATTCCGACCACGGCTCGTACGGCGAGGGCCAGAACGCGTCGGCCGTCGGCCTGACCTGCACGACGACGGCGTTCATCTTGTTCCGGACCGCGAGGTCGAGCCACGCGCGGAACTCGGACTGCTGCGCCTGCGCGGTGAGGCCGGTACGGCTCGGCCAGTCGATGTTGGCGACGCTCGCGATCCACATGGCGCGCAGCTGGCGCTTGGGGGTCGCCGGGTCGGTGACGCAGGCGGCGGAGGTCATCGGGGGGCCGGAGACGGCCGGCACCGTCGCGGGGACGGGGGAGGCGCTCGCGGACGCCGTGGACGGGACGAGCGCGCCGAGCAGCAGGAGGGGGATGCCCAGGGCGGCGGCGCGGACCAGGGAGGCGAGTCGTCTCCGAGGCGTGGTGACGGCGCGGGGTGTGACGCTGCGAGGGGTGGCGCTGCGGGGGGTGTTGACCGGGGGTGCGGCGGTGAGCCGGCACGTGCGGCCCGCTCCGGGTGTGGTCATGTAAAGAATCTTCAGTGTCAGGCCGACGGAACGCAATAGTCTTCACGCGATCAGTCAGATCGATCTTGACCTGCGGTCGAGGCGGACAGAAATCTTCGGTCAAATGGAAAGTAATGTCAATTATCGACATTTGTCACCAAAGTTCCTACTGTGCAGCCGTTGGCACCCTCTACCGAGGAGTTCCCATGACACCCCCCGTCGTCAGGCCGGCCACGGCCGCACACCGCCTGCTCACCGCCCTGCTCATCTCCTGCTCCGTCCTGGTCTTCGCCGTCCGCCCGGCCCACGCCACGGCGGCCGCGCCCCTGCCCGACGCGTTCGCCCGCGCCGCGGCCGCCCAGGAGGTGCCCCGCGACCTGCTCGTCGCGCTCGCCTACTCCGAGACCCACCTCGACGGCCACGGCGGCAAGCCGAGCGCCAGCGGCGGGTACGGCGTGATGCACCTCGTCAGCAACCCCACCACCCACACCCTCGAACGCGCGGCCGAGCTCACCGGCCTCTCGGTGGACGCGCTGCGCGCCGACACCGACGCCAACATCCTCGGCGGCGCCGCCGTGCTTCGCGCGTACGCCGACAAGGCCGGACTCGACGCCGAGGCACGGAAGGACGCCGGCCGGTGGTACCAGGCCGTCGCCGCGTACGCCAACGCGTCGTCGCCCGAGATCGCCCGGCTCTACGCCGACACCGTGTACCAGCTCCTCGGCACCGGGTTCCGGGCGGCCGGGGTGACGGTCGCCCCGCAGGAGGTCACCGCCGACCGCGGCTCCTACGCCCGCACGCGGGACCTCAACGCGTCCCTCGCCGCCAGCCCCGACTACCCGAACGGATCGTGGGTCGCGGCGAGCAGCAGCAACTACACCGCCTCCAGCCGCCCGTCGAGCTACGCCATCGACCGGGTCGTCATCCACGTCACCCAGGGCTCGTACGCCGGCACCATCTCGTGGTTCCAGAACCCGAGCGCCCAGGTGTCGGCGCACTACGTCGTCCGCTCCTCCGACGGCGCCGTCACGCAGATGGTGCGTGACAAGGACGTCGCCTGGCACGCCGGCAACTGGAGCTACAACACCCGGTCCATCGGCATCGAGCACGAGGGCTACGTCGACAACCCCTCGTGGTTCACCGACGCGATGTACCGCGGCTCGGCGGCGCTGACCCGCTACATCTGCGACAAGTACGGCATCCCCAAGGACCGCGCCCACATCATCGGGCACGTCGAGGTGCCGGGCGCGACGCACACCGACCCGGGCCCGCACTGGAACTGGACCACCTACATGTCGTACGTGACCGGCGGCGGCACCCCGTCCTGGTCCACGACCCTCGACAACACCACCGCCGGGCGGTTCACCGCGAGCGCGAACTGGGGCACGTCCACCTACTCCGCCCAGCGGTACGGCGCCGACTACCGGTTCGCCAACCCCGTCGCGTCGAGCGACCCCGCCTGGTACAAGGCGGCCATCCCCAGCGCCGGCAACTACAGGGTGGAGGTCTGGTACGCCTCCGACCCCGGCTACAACAGCTCGGCGCCCTACATCGTCGCCACATCGAGCGGCAACCAGACCGTGTACGTCGACCAGCGATCGGGCGGCGGAGGCTGGCGCAACATCGGCACCTTCGCGCTCAACGCCGGCGACTACAACGCGGTCGCCGTGAGCCGCTGGACCTCGGGCGTCGGCTACGTCATCGCCGACGCGATCCGCATCTCGCGCGTCTGACGGGCACGTCCGCCGGCGCCGCGTCCGGCGGCGCCTGACGGTACGCCCGTAGCTCCACCCCTGTGGCCCGCGCCTCCGCCCGGAGGCGCGGGCCACGCGCGTTCCGCCGGGCGTCCGGCGCCGTCCGTCCAGGCCCAGTGAGCGCTCCGGCACCCTCAGTAGCTCATACACCATCACCACCAATGTCCGCCACCCCGTTCTTGACAATTAGTTGCCGTGCGCCTGACAACATGATGACTTCGATTCCCCTGTACCCGGACAGGCGAAATGACTCGGAGTTTGCTGTGCAGTCAGCAATCCCAACCAGGAAAAGGAGTTAGTAATGAGGAACAAGGCCGGAATTCTCGCCAAGCTCGGTGTCGGCGCCGCCCTGGTGTTCGGAGTGGCCGCCGCCGTGCAGCCCGGCGCCCACGCGGCCGCCGCGCCGTCGTTCACCGCGGCGCCCACCACGGGGCTCAGCGACGGCTCCGTGGTCACCGTGACCGTCACCGGCGCGGCCGCCAACACGGCCTACAGCATCGCCGAGTACGCCCACCTGGCCGCCGGTGTGCTCGCCTGTGACGCCGGGACCGGCACCACTTTCACCACCGACGCCGGTGGCGCCGCGACGTTCCCGTTGACCGTGCGCGCCTCCTTCGACGCGGTGACCTACGAGGGCGTGCCCGTGGGCAAGGTGAACTGCAAGGTTGACGGCTGCTACCTCGGGGCCGGCAACAACGACCTGGTCCTCGGGTAGGTCGCGCTCTCCTTCGCCTGACCCGCGAGGAGTCCGCCCGCCGCCGGCCGCCCCAGCGCGGCCGGCGGTGACCTGGTCCGGCCGTGCCGGGCGCGCCATCCCTCATAGTGGCGGGGGAGGCGGCGCGCCCGGCACGGCCTCGTCATGTCCGGGGGCGGGCCGGAGCCGGGAACCCAGGAACCCAGGAATATGGAATGCGCCGGGGAATCCCCGCGTTTATGCTGGTGTACGGTGATCTTTCGGCGGGCGTCGTGGGGGGCGGGTGCGGGGGCCATTTCACAGTCTCGGACAATCCACTGTGAATATACCTGTCAACCTCTTGTCAAGACCCACCGGAAAGACGGTCACGCGCCTGGGGAGCACACTCCGCCGGGCGGACGGGCGTGGCCGCCGGGAACCGCACCCGCGCGGCGGCGGCTTCGAGGGAGGCCCTGATGGACGAGCGGCGGCTGGTGAGGGTCTCCAAATACCTGTCCAAACACCTGCGGCACGCGCCCGAGCGCATCGGGATCGAGCTGGACGCCCACGGCTGGGTGCCCGTCGACACGCTGCTCGCGGCCGCCGCCGCCCACGGCTTCCCGATCTCGCGCGACGAACTGGAACGGGTCGTCGCCGCCAACGACAAGTGGCGGTACGCCATCGACGGGGACCGCATCCGCGCCAGCCAGGGCCACTCCGTGCTGGTCGACCTCGCCCTTCCCGTCACGACGCCGCCCGCGCTGCTGTACCACGGCACCGTCGCGGGCAGCCTCGACGCGATCCGCACCGAGGGACTCAAGCCGATGAGCCGCCACGACGTCCACCTGTCGCCGGACCGCGAGACCGCCACCCGCGTGGGAGCCCGGCGCGGCAGGCCCGTGGTGCTGGTCGTGGACTCGGGGGCGATGCACGCGGCGGGACACGAGTTCCGGGTCAGCGCCAACGGGGTGTGGCTGGCCGGGCACGTCCCGGCCGAGTACATCCGCTTCCCCGGCTGACGGGTCCTCCGCGCCATGGCCGTTTCTCCGCTCGCGGCCGTTTCTCCTCGGCGGGGCCTCTTCTCCGCGGCGCGGCCGTCGGGACCGTGCCGTCGCGGGCCGGTGAGCGTCGCGGGCCGGTGAGCGTCGCGGCGCGGCGTACTCGCACAAGGCTCCGGCAAAGCCCCCACAACGGCTGCGCTGTTTCTGCACAGGCGCCCCGTACGTTCGCTGACATGGCGGACAGGCATGATTTCGACGACTGGCTGCGCGACTTCGAGGCCGAGGCGCGGCGGCGCGAACTGCGCGGCGATCCTGACTGGACGGCGGGCGCGCGCCTGCACGGCTCGGTGCTGCGCAGCCTGCAACGCTTCCAGGTCGGCGAGGACGGCGACGGCGCCAACCTAGTCGCCAAGGCGGTCGCGGCCGGCGACGACCGCTACACGCGGGCGGTGCGCCTGTTCGTCGCCGAGGAGCGTGATCACGCGCGGCTGCTCGCGCGCCTGCTGGCCGCCGCCGGCGCGCCGATCATCAGCGGGCACTGGAGCGACGCGGTCTTCGTCCGGTTGCGCCGCATGCTGGGGCTCCGGCTCGAACTGATGGTGCTCATGATCGCCGAGGTCGTCGCCCTGCGCTACTACCGGGCGCTGCGCGACGGGAGCGGCGATCGGCTCACCGCGGAGGTCGCGGGCCGGATCTTCGACGACGAGCGGCGGCACGTCCCCTTCCACTGCGACCGGCTGCGCGACGGCTTCCGTGACCTGCCCCGGCCGGCGCGGGCGGTCGTCCGCTACGGTTGGTGGGTGCTCACGCTCGGCGTCTGCGCGGTCGTCGCCCTCGACCACGGCCCCGCGCTGCGCCGCCTCGGCGTCCCGGCGAAGGTCTTCGTCACCGATGTGACCGCCCTCTTCACGACTGTGACCCACAAAGTCTTCTCCGCGGCACCACGCCACCTGGCTAATCGCATGTGACCATGCGGCCAGAGGGCGGTGGCAACCAGAACAGCGCGTCGCCCTCGCCTCACGCTCATGGCGCCGGCCCCTCCTCGGAGGCCTCACGCGCTGTGGCCGTCGCCAGCAGGCCGTTTCTCGCGGCCTTCGCGGTGGGACTGTCGCTGCCCACATACCGCGAGGACAACTCCAGCGAGAGGCCGTACAGCCGTTCCGCCTCCGTCACGTCGCCTTGCTGGAGCAATATGCGGGCCAGGTTGTTCGTCGAGATCAACGTTGCCGGATGCGTGGCGCCCAGGACGCGGGTTCGCCGCTCCAGGTTGTCCTCATGAATGCTCCGCCCGGTGGCGAGATCACCGAGGAGCCGGTGGACTTCTCCCAGATTGTTCGTCCATACGAACACATCGGGATGGTCGGGACCCAGGGCAGCGGTTCCCAACCGCACGGACTTCTCGGCCAGGCGAAGCGCGCCTTCGAGATCTCCCCTTCTGCGCAGGACCTTTCCCAGGTTGTTCGTGGCGATGATCGTGGATATGTGACGTTCGCCGAGGACTCGGGTGTATACGGCGAGTACATGCTCGTACAGTTCCTGAGCCCGCCCGAGTCCGGCTTCGAGGTCCATCATGACGCCGCCGAGGTCGTTCATCGCCTTCAGCGTGTCGGGGTGGTCGGGCCCGAGCTTGGCCGTCCTGAGGGGCACGATCTCGTCGTAGAGGTCCCGTGCCTCTTCGAGACGTCCCAAACCGTGCAGCGTCATCGCCAGATAGTTCATGATGAGCTGCGTGTGCGCGTCGTCTTTGGCGAGCTTCTGGCGGCACATGTCGAACGCGTGCCGGCACAAATGCTCGCCGACCAGGTAATCACCTCTGCGGAACATGCGTATGCCGATCTCGGCCTCGACTCCCGAGAAGGTCCTGATCTCTGCCGCGTTCAGGGGAGCATCGAGTTCGTCGAGCCCTTCGAGCAGGGCCTGCAGGTGTGGAAGCAGGGATGACGCTCTGGTCCAGCTCTCGTGATCACGGGGATCTTCCAAAGGGAGATTGCGTGCTAGGACGGCCAGGCCGGTCTTGGTCCAGCGGCCCGGCGACCAATGGGCGGCCGGATCCGCCCTCGGCCAGCGGACCACGCCGAGCAGTAGGCGCGTCGTCCGCCGCCACACGTCGCGACGGCGTGCCACATGGTCTCGCATGATGTCGGAGACGAGCTGGTGGATGCGCAGGTGACTTGGCGCCGCTGAGGTGATGAGCGAGGTCTGGCGCAACGCCGAGACGACCTCGTCGAAGGCGAGGTCGTCGAGGACGGCTCGCGCGAGCGGGCGAGGTAGCAGGTCGGATGAACCGGCCAGCAGATCCCGGGGTATGTCCGCCGGCGCCATGAACGAGCACAGTCGCAACCACTGGGACGCGGCGAGGTTCAGCTCCGCGGCTCGGTCGAAGGACAGCCTGAACGTCGCCTCGACTCCGAGCCGATCGCCCGAGGTTCCCCGGTCCAGAAGTTTCCCCTTGTTCACCTGGAAGCGGTGGAGGTACTCGTCCAGGCCAATGCCCGTATCCCGACAGTAGGCTCCGGCCTGCTCCAGTGCCAGAGGCAGCCCCGCCAGGTTCGTGGCCAGCCGCCGCGCGAAGAGGTCACTGAAGTCGCCGCTGCGGCCCTTCAGGAACTTGGCCGCGTCCTCGTCCGGAAACGGCTCCAGGAGCAGTGCCTCGGCGAGTTGCTCGAACTGGGGGTTCCTGGACGTGATCAGGACCTTGCCCTTCTCGGTGATGGGGAGCAGCCCGGAGAGGTCCTTGACGTCGTGGGCGTCATCGAAGACAAGGAGCCAGCCCGTATGCTCGTTGAGGTACTCGACCACCAGCATCGACGTGGCCTCCTGGTTGGAGGTGTCGATTCCGAGGCGCCTGCCGAGATCCGTCAGGGCCGTCATGATGGCCACGCGGCTCCGGGACGGGACGAACCAGCCCATGGTCGCGTCTGGGCGTTGCCGCCGGGCGTACTCCAGGGCCATCTGTGTCTTGCCGATTCCCCCCATCCCGTGGATGAGCAGCGTTCTTCCGGCGCCACGCATCAGCAGGCTTCCGATCCGCTCGAAGTCCTGTTTCCTGTTGCTGAAATGCCGCACCGGCGATGGAATGTTCCATATTTCCTTCTCGATCTCCTTGGGGGGAGCGGCATGGTAGGGGACGGCGCTGTCGGAGGAGCGGCGACGCGCTTTCATCTCCAGCGCGAACACCGGGACGGCCAGGAGCAGCGAGATCGGCCAGGAAATCCAGAGAATGGACCGCCATGCGTCGGGAAGGCTGTTCGCCGCCACGTTCGTCGTGATGGGAAGAAGGAGGATCGCTATGACGGAGGCGAAGGTCACCCATGTGTGACGCCGACGCACCTGTTCGCCTTTCGACGTATGGAATGGTGACCGAGCACCGTGGTCGGGAGCATCAACCCTACTGCCATCTCCTGCGGAGTCTCCAGTATAGGTAAGCGGCTCCCGTTCGATATGTGCGCCTTCCTAACTGCAATATAGGACGGCCGGTTTCGGGGTGAACAGATAGCGTCTTGGCGGCGTTGGCGTAGTAATCGGTGGAGCGCCGGGTGTCATCCCCTCATTGAGGGGATGATTGGGGCTATTTGCCCCAAAAAGGATTGTTGATCCGGCTCTCGGCCATGCCACCCACGGTGCAGGTGCGTACCGCGAGGGCGTAGGAGGGCGGGCACACTAGAAGCGGCCGGGAACACGCGGACATCCTCGGTGAACAGGTGCGGTTCCTCCGTCGCAAGGTGGTGAGGTGGAGGCCGGCGACATGCCCGCCATCATTGACGTCGAGCTCCCGGTGATCACGTGCCCTCGGTCGTCGTCCTGGGCGCCGTACGTCGGTTTTCAGGCGCCGCAATGTCGACGCGGAAGGGGCGCGATCGTCGACCGTCTTCGATTACGATGCCTCCTCCCGAAGGGTCTTCCTTCGTGGCTATTCCTCGCGGTCGGTGTCGCGGTGTGGGGCGTGGGCATGGCGACCGTTCAGGTCCACGTTGGAGTCGGTTTCGGGCTTGCCGGCGAGGACGCGCGCGGCCGCGGTGTACCGCTCGTCCATGCCGGAGTAGCCGTCACGGCGATGGCGTTCGGCCTGGTCGTCGATCCATCGGCTGTGCGCCTCCCAGGCGGCCTGCTTGCTCGTCCCGAGGGCCGCCCCGATCTGTGACCAGGACGCTCCCGCCGCCCGTGCCGACCGCACGGCGAGCTGCCGCCCGTACGCGGCCTTCCGCGCGATCACCTCTCCGAGCGCGAGCGCCTCCAGTGCCTCCTCCTTCGTGAGGGGAGGTGGCGCGTACGGATCGGCTTCGCCGGACTCGTCCCGCGCCCAGGACGCGAGCGCCTCGCGGGCGCGGAGGTTGTCGTACCGCGCGGTGGCTGTCAGGAGCGTGAATCGCTTCTCAAGGTCGTCAGGAGTAGCCATGTCCCGAGTGTCGCGTCAGGCCACCTTGACGTCAAGGTGGCCTGACGCGAGACGTTTCCGCCTAGGGAGGAACCGGTCAGCGAGGGGCGTGGCCGCGGTCGATCCGCCAGCCGGGGCCGGAGGGCGTCGTCGCCTTCTCGCCCGGGTGGATGGCGAAGGCGCGGAGTTCGAAGGTGTGGCGGCCGTCGGGGGCCGGGAGCCAGATGCCGTCGGGGGACGGGAGCATTTCGGTGACCGTCACGGGGCCCGTGCTGCGGGCGACGTGGCGGTGGAACACCTCGATCAGATGGCGGCTGGTGAAGTCCAGAAGCAGCGGCTTGGGCTCCTCGGGAGTCCGGTAGTAGACCTGCTCGGGCATCCCGGCGCGGTGCCGCCACTCGCGTGCCGCCCTCAGCAAGGGCCAGCCGCTGAGCGACGCGTCCCACGGCAGGCCCGGCTCCTGCCAGCGTTCCCGCTGGTAAACGACGCCGTCCACGGTAAGCCGGGGCGTGTGGCCCGGCAGCAGGAACGGGTGGTCCTCGACGGCGGGCAGCGTGAACGCGGCCAGCGGGTCGAACCCGGGGGCGCGCTTGAGCTGCGGGTGCAGCAGCAGCGGGCCGTCGTCGTCGTGCAGCGCCACCCCCGCGCCGTCGCGGAGCACGCGGAGCGCGGCGGCCGGGACCGCCTCGCCCGCCCGGGGCAGGTGCGGGCGCAGCTCGACCAGGATGTCCGCCACCCGGTACGGGAAGATCTTCGTACCGCGCCCGATCACCACCTGGGCCACGCGTACGCCCGCGTCGGCGAACACGTTGTCCATCAGCGCGGCGATGCGGTCAGGCCTGCCCTCCTCGCGGCGGAAGTGGTCGGTCGGGAACACCGACAGCAGCGCCGGGGCGTGCCCCTCGCCGACGACGATCTGGAAGTCGCCCTCGGCCGGCGCGTGCTCGTCGCGTGCCGCGATGAGCAGGTCGACGGAGGTGAACGCGGGGGAGTCGGCGCCGGGCACGGCGACGTCCACGAACTCCGTACGCGCGCGGGCGGCCAGGGCGGCGACCTCCTCGCCGCGCAGGTCCACCCGGGCCTCGCTCTCGCGGCCCTCAAGCAGCCCGCGGACCAGGCCCTCGAAGCGGGCCAGCGCCGTGCCCTCGTCCGCGGACGTCTGGGCGGCGGGCCGGTGCTCCGCCGACGCGCGCAGGTAGGTGAGCAGCGGGACCGACGCCTCCGCGGCGACGGCGTCGAGGACGGTCCGGGCGCGTACCTGCTGGTCGTGGCGGCGCAGCAGCGCGGCCGTGCGCCACAGGTCGAGGACGGGGACGAGGCCGTCGCCCACCCGGGCGGCCACGGGTCCGCCCAGCTCGAACCGGGTCAGGTCGCCGCGGCACTCCTCGAAGACGAGCGTGCGGTCCACGTACATGCGGCCCGCGCCGCGCCGCGCGGCCTCGCCGGTGAGCGCCTCGTAGCGCTCCTCCAGCAGCTTCGTCGCCGTCACCCCGTCCGCGCGCGAGCCGGCGCCGCACGCCTCGACCAGCGCCGTGAGCTCGGCGGTCGTCGCCCGCCACACGCGGACGGCGTCGTCGGGGTCCGGCAGCGCGTCCAGCCAGGCGGCGACGGCGTCCAGCGGCCGGGCGGTGTCCGGGGCCGCGAGCGGGGCGTAGGCGAGCAGGCGCCTGCGGACCAGGGCGTCCACGCGGCCGGCGACGGCCTGCCCGTCGTCCTCGGGGGTGACCGTATCGGCCAGTTCGCGGGCCAGCTCCCTGACGGTCAGGCCGGTCTCGGACAGGGCGATCAGCCGCGCGTCCGTGGCGTCCAGGGCGACCGGCTTTCCGGTAAGGGCGCTGACCGCCCGCCCGTCGGTGAACCGGTGGGCGACCGAGGGGCGGGGGCGCAGGTGGGCGCGCATCCTCGGGTCGGCGCGCACGCCGTCGGACACGGCCTCGGCCAGGCGCGCGGAGGCGAAGACGGTGCGGGTGACTACCGACGGATCGCGCTCGATCCGGACGGCGGCGGGCAGGTCCGGGTCCAGCGTGCCGTAGTTGACCGGGCCGAAATGGCTGTTGGTCTCGTTCTTGGCGGCGAGCCGTTGCAGGTAGGTGACGAGCCTGCGCTCGATCTGGCGGCTCTCGCGGCCACCCCTGCCGTCGGGGCTCTCGGCGTAGCGGCGCAGCCCCTCGTGGAAGGCGGGGCTGAGCAGGAGCACCGCGTCCCGCAGCACGGGGTCCTTCGCGCGCTCCCCGAGGCGCTTGCGGCACAGCTCCAGCTCGGCGGGATGCTCGGCCGACGCCCCCGCGGCCAGCTCGGCGGCCTCGGCCAGGAGCCGGTTCCAATCCTGGAGAAGGCCTACGAGGGCCGGGTCGGGGGCGGCCTCGGGCCGGGGCGCCGGGACGCGGCGGCCCACCGCGGCGCGCTGCTTGCTCAGCAGCCGTCCCGTCGCCGGGTCGCCGTCACCGGAGGCGTCACGGGCCGCGCGCACGGCCTCGGGGAACACCTCGCGCAGCAGCCGGTCCCGGTGCGCCTCGGCGGCGCGTTCGGCGGCCAGGACCGCGTCTATGTCGGCGGCGGTACGGGGGAGCCGGATCTCCTCGAGCACCTCGTAGGGGAATCCTGTCGTGCGTACCACGAGCTGGTCGTGCAGAAGCCAGCTCATCGGAGCGCTCCCCGGACGCGCGGGGTGGATGACGCCATTGCGTTCGCCATTTCTCCGGCCTCTTCGTCGTGCCGTGGATTACTCGGGTCGCACGAGAAACTCGCTGCTTTCCGTGTCCTCCGAACCAGGGAAACGCGATGCGGCGAGTTGCCGGGGGCATCCGCTTCTCCCGTACGCTCACCGGGGCCGGGCGCCGCACAGGGCGAACATGGCATGCGAAGGGGCCTTTCTGACAGGAGGGCGGGCGCTTCGTCGTCGTGGGTGTGCCGCCGGCTTTGCCGGCAGACGGGTGAGGTTCCGCGGTCAGCCGGTTCGCATGTGGCTGAGCAAGATGCTGGGGGATCGGGCGCCCGCGGCGAGGTAGGAGTGGGCCGGGTCGTCGGCGGTGGCCTGGATCGAGCGGAGAAGTTCGAAGACGCCGAGGGAGACGCGCACGGGCCCGAGGGCCTCGGTGCGGCGGCCGTCCCGTACCCTCCAGCCGAGCACGACCGTGGTGAACGTGCCGCGCCGCCCCCGGATACGGCCGGGCTGGACGACGCCGACCGCCTCGATGCCGTCGCCGAGCCGGGCGCGCAGCGCGTCGCGCGAGTCCTCACCGGCCGCGAGTGAGATGTGGGACGGGCTTTCGACGGCGGGCTGGTCGGGCGCGGAGCGGCGGGCGGCGCCCGAGGGGGTCACGCCCAGCTCGGACGCGTTCGCGCGGCCGGTCAGGAAGCCTTTCAGCACCCCGCGCTCCAGCAACACCTGACGGCGCGCCGGGGTGCCCTCGGCGTCCACGGGGCTGACGGGGTCGTCGGCGAGCGTGACGGCGGGGGAGGCGATGCGGCGTCCGACGCGCTCCAGCAGCGGCCGCATGCCCGACAGCACGTTCCCCGCGCAGAGCAGGAACCCCAGGCTGCGGACGAGGTGCGCGGCGACGTCCGGGTGCAGCAGGACCGGCAGTGCCCCGTCGTGGTCCAGGGGGCGAGGCCCCGCCAGGTGCACCGCGCGGAACTCGCGGGCGCGCGCCGCCAGCGCGTCCCAGCGCAGCTCGTCGAACCGGGAGGCGGCCAGGCCGTCGACCATGTGGCCGCCGAGACCTTCGAGCCAGTGCCAGGCGTGATGCCCCGCCTGCTCGTAGGCCACGGCCGAGCCCACGCCGTCGGCGACCACGGTCCAGCTCCGCGTGTGGACGTGCTCCGCGCCGAGGGCCACGGGCCCGGCCTCGGGCGGGGTCAGCAGCTCGGCGAGGAACCGGCGGGAGACCTCGAACGGAGCTTCGGGCTCCGGCACGGCGGGATGGACGGCCGCGCCCACCCCGATGGGGGCCAGGGGCCGGTCGCCTTCGCCGTGCGAGCGGCGGGCCAGCGCCACCGCGAGACGCGCGACGTCTCCGGGCGACGCGGGCGGGGCGCCCAGCAGCAGCGTGGCGGCCCCCTCTCCGGCGCGAACCCGCAGGCCGGTGGTGACGGTCACGCCCTGGCGTCCGGCATGGGCGCCGTCGGCGAAGGCCTGGACCGCGCGCACGGACGTGGACACGCACTGCACGTCGGCGGCGTCCCCGCCCTCCGCCGCGACGGCGTCCAGCAACGCCCGGCAGCCGTGGAGCAGCTCCTCGGCCCCCACCGAGGCCGTGGTGCCAGAGGACTCCGGGGCGGCGGGCGGGGTCGTGAGGGCAGGGGGGTTCACGGGCCGGTCACCGTCATTCGCGCTACTCGCAGGGTGGGCTGGCCGACCGACACCGTCACCGGGAACTGGCCCAGCTTGTTGCACTGGTAGCCGTAGGGCATGAAGCGCAGGTCGTCGCCGATCAGGTCGATGTCGCGCAGCACTCCGAGGCCGGTGCCCGCGAGGGTGGCCTCGCGTACGGGCGCGGTGAGCCTGCCGTTCTCGATCAGCCGGCCGGACGTCATCCGCACGCTGAACCGGCCCGAGCTCATGTCCGTCTCGCCGGACACGATGGACTCGACGTACAGCCCGAACGCCGTGGCCGCGATGATCTCCTCGGGCGGCGTCGTGCCGGGGGCGACGTAGGTGCAGCTCATGCGGGGCAGCGCCGGGTAGGCGTAGCCGAGCCGCCGCCCGTGGCCGTGCGGCGGGAGCCCCGCGGCCCCCGAGGTGCGCCGGTCGTGCAGGTAGGAGCGCAGGACGCCGTCCTCGAGCAGCGCGACCTCCCCGGCGGGCTCGCCCTCGTCGTCGAAGTGGTAGAGGCCCGCGCCGTGCGGGGCCCGAGGCGAGTCCAGCAGGGTGAGCCGTGCGGGGGACAAGGCGTGGCCGAGCAGGCGCCCGTACGCGGCGCCGGGCTGGAGGGCGACGTCCGCCTCCAGCCCGTGCCCGCACACCTCGTGCAGCAGCGCGCCGGGGCCGCCCGCCGCGAGGACGACGGGGATCTCGCCGACCGGCGGATCGACCGCGTCCAGGTCACGGACGGCGTGCTCGGCGGCGGCGCGGGCGGCGGCGCGGATGGCGTCCTCACCGGGCGCGTCGCCGAGCGGGCCGTCCACCTCGGCTCCGGCCACGCGCAGGGTACGGGCCATGGCGCCGTCGCGCCGCGCCGTGGCGTGGATCCGCAGCTCCAGGTGCCGGTGCAGGCCGTGGCGCAGCAGGCCGTCCTCGCGGGCGACCAGCGTGGCGCGCTCGACGAACTCGCCGGTCACCCGGGGGGTCACGAGGCCGGGGAAGGCGGCGCCGACCTCGTCGGCGGCGAGCGCGACCATCCGGGACAGTACCTCGGCGGTGGCGAGGCCGGCGTCCCCGGGCGTGCCCTGGGCCGCGCCGGAGAGCGTCGGGTCCGCCGGCGCCGTGGGCGGGAGTGGACGGCCGGGCGCGTCGCCGGCGAGCAGCGTGCGCAGGTGGTCCGCGTCCAGGTAGGGCAGGTGGCGGTGACGGACGCCGTCCGCCGTGACCAGCGACAGCCCGACGCCCTCGCGGCGGCGCTGCGCGAGCCGCAGCCCGAGCGGGTCGGCGACCGCCCGCGACAGCACCCACGACTCGGCGAAGACCTCGGCCCGCCGCCCCGGCCCGGCTCCGTCGGCCGCCGTCCGCAGCGCGGCGTCCGGGTCGATGAGGGGAGCGACGGTGGGCATCTCTTGTGCCGTGGCGGGACTCGTCCGTGGTGCCCGGTGTGTCGGGGGGGCGCTCATAGGTCTTCTCTCGGGTCGATCAGACGTACGCGGGTGCGGGAGGCCGCCTCGGGGAGGTGGCTCGTCCGCGGCCCGGGGTGAGGCGGGAAGGGCGGTTTCATGGGACGGGGTCCGTGGTGGTGCGGACGGCGCTCAGGCGCAGTTCGGTGCAGTGCGCGCCCTCGGGGCCTTCGAGCCAGAGGTGGCCCGGGCCGGGCAGCATCTCCGACAGGGTCAGGTCCGTGCCCGGCTCGCTGAGGTGGGCGAGCAGTTCGGCCAGGAACAGCCCCTCGGTGTCCAGGAGGACGGGCTTGCGCTCCCCCGGGATCTTCGCGAACACCCAGCGGGGCAGGCCGTGGCGGCGCGCGGCTCTGCGCAGCGCGACCAGGAGGGCGAAGGACGTGTCCTCGCCGGCGGCTCCCCGCGCGGGCTCGGGCGCCAGCTCGTCGCGTGCCACGACCCACCGCTCGCGCTGGACGACCGTACGGCCGATCGAGACGCGCGGGGTGTGGCGCGGGCCGCCCCGCCCGAACGCCACCGGCCGTACCCGCGGGGGGGCGAGGACGTTGTGCGCGGGGGAGTCCAGCTCGCCGTTGTATAGCAGGAAACCGTCGTGTCCCGGCGCCGACAGCATCAGCCGGCCGTCGCGGACGACGACGTCCACCTCGCCGACCGGGATGGTGCGCCCGCCGGCGCGGTGGCTCGGCTGGGACGCCTCGACGGTCGCGCCGGGGAACTCGAACGGGACGATCTTGGCCCGCTTGGAGGTGAGCATGTTCGCGAGGGGGTGTTCGCTGTCGACCCTGGTCAGCAGGGCTCCGATCTCGTCCTGCGCCGCGGCCGGGTCGTCCAGGAACTGCAGGGCCCAGCCCCACAGCAGCACCGTGTCGTGCGACTCGGCCAGCACGAGGGTGAAGTCTCCGGCGCGGACGGCGTCCAGGTCGCGGGCCACGATCATGACGTCGGGCGAGCAGATCAGCGCCCGGCCGGCCAGCGTGCCGGGATCCACGGCGACGTCGGCGGCGCCGAGCGCTACGGGCCGGCCGTCCCCGAGCAGCCGGTCCTCGATCTCGGCCCGCCAGAGGGGACGGGCCTCGACGGCGGTCCGGTCCGATGTGGTGGCGGGCCAGGGGCGGGTCAGGTAGGTCGGGAGGGGGAGGCGGTCGCCTTCCTTCAGGTTCAGTGACTTCAGCGCGGCGGCGGTGAGGTCGGCGTGTGTGGTGACGGCTTCGGCGGCGAGCAGGTCCAGCACCGGGCCCAGCTCGGCGGTCAGCAGGCGCAGCACGTCCTCGCCGAGCTGTAGGGGGGTGGCCGCGCCCAGGCACTCCTCGGTGATCACCAGCCGGTCGGCGTACAGCTGACCGCCCGCGCGGCGCGCCTCCAGGCCCGTGAGCTCACCGGTCTCCCGTTCGAGCACATCCAGCAGCTCGCGCCGCCTGCCGAAGTCCGCGGACGCGAACTCCTCCTGCAGGTCGCGCAGCCTGTCCAGCCGCCTCAGCCACGTCTCGCGCGCGGGGCAGTCGTCAGGAAGCTCGGCGACGCGGTCGCGCAGGGCTTCGAGCGCGCGGGGCTCGGTGACAGGCAGGTCGACGCCGTACGCCACGATCCGGGCGCGGGCCAGCCGTTCCAGCTCGGCGACCACCTCGCCGACCGGCGCGCCGACCTCCTGCGCGAGCGTGGTCGCGGTGCGCTTGCCGTCCACGAGCGGCAGCAGCTCGGCGGCGCGGCCCCTGAGCGCGACCTTGCGGGTACGGGCCAGCGTCACCGACGAGCCGTCGGCGGCCGGCCTGGCCAGCGTGGACACCCGCGGCCGCAGATGCGGCCGCACCTCCGCGTCCGCCCCCAACCTCGCCGCCAACGCCTGCACCACCCAATACGCGACGTACGCATGCCGCCGCGTCACGACCCCGGCCCTTGGCGCATCGGCCGTAGCGGGTTCTGTCCGCTGCGCCTCGGGCTCGGGGAGGTCCGCAGGGGGCACGGGTGAGCTGGCGGGGGTGGGGCGAGGGGTGAAGGTGCCGTAGTTGATGGGGCCGAAGAACGAGGCGGTCTCGTTCTTGGCGGCTACGCGTTGGAGGTAGCCGGCCAGTTGGCGTTCCAGCGAGCGGACGCGGCCCGTGCGCGTCTCTTCGAATCCCGCGGCCAGGTAGCCGCGCAGCCCGCGTTCGTACATCTGCGGGCTCGACAGCCACACGGCCTCCTGGAAGCGCTCGTCCGCCACGAGGTCGCGCAACGCCCTGCGCCGAACCGGGAGCTCGGCTCCGAACTCGGCGCGGGCGTCCCGCTCGGCCTCCGCCAGCCGCTCCAGCGTCCGCCCGTACCGGTCCAGCAGGGCCCGCGTCTCCGCCGGCAGCTCGCCGACGGAGACGGGCGACGCTTCGGCGGGGGTGGAGAGGGGGCGGTGGCGCGAGAGGATCTTCCAGAGTTTGCGGCGGAGGCGGCCGTCCGTGACGTGGTCGGAGTCCTTGAGGTGGGCGATGGCGGCGTCGGCGGCCGTTGTGAGCGCTTCCTCCGCGTCGAGCAGGGCGTCGATCCTGGCCGACGTCAGCGGGAAGGAGATCCGCTCCAGCAGTGCGAACGGGAATCCGGTGCTGCGGAGGATGAACTGGGGGTGCAGTTCCCAGCGCGCGGGCCGCGCGGTCATCGTGCCGGCTCGGCCTTCGGGGCGAACGCGGTGGCCCACTCGTCGTCCTCGCCGGCGACGAGGGCGGAGACGGCGAGGCCGGTGAGCCCGCCGGTGAGGATGCCCTGCCCGCCGTGCCCGGTGGCGACGACGACGCGGTCGTCGCCGGGCAGGACGCCGAGCAGCGGCCGTCCTCCGGGGGCGGCGGCGCGCAGCCCGCTCCAGACGTCGCGCAGGGCGCCGGCGCCGAGGCGGGGCAGCGTCCTGCTGAGGAACGCGGTCAGCACCATGAGCCCCTCGGGGGTGACGGTCTCGGTGAAGCCGGTCTTCTCCTCCGTCGCGCCTACGACGACGGTGCCGGACCTGCTGGGCGCCGCGTACAGCGAACCGGAGACGACGTGGCGCAGGGTCACGGGCGCGTCGACCCGGAGCATCTGGCCGCGCAGGGGCCGGATCGGCAGGGTGGGCAGCCCGGGGATGTTGCCCGACCACGCGCCCGCCGCCAGCACGACCCGATCGGCCGAGACGGGGCCGTCGTGGGTGGCCAGCTCGACGCCGTCGGCGGTCCGCTCGACGCCGAGCACGGGGGTGGCGAGGCGGATCCTGGCCCCGGCCGCGGTGGCGGCCTGCTGGAGCATGCTGACGTACCCGTCGGCGTCCATCACCAGGCCCGACGGGTCGAAGTACGCGCCGTGCAGCTTGTCGGTGGACAGCAGCGGCTCGACCGCGGCGAGCCCGGGGCCGTCGTACCAGGTGCCGAGGTACCCGGGGTGGGCCGTGGCGGCGGTCTCCAGCTCCTCGCGCTGCTGCGGGGTGCGGACGAGCCGGATGACGCCCGCCTCGGTGCGCAGCCGTCCCGGGTCGCCGCCGGTGATCTCGTCGAGGTCGGCGAAGAGCTGCTTGCGCCCCGCCTCGGCGAAGGAGAGCATCAGCGGGTCGGCGAGCAGCCGCACCGACGGGACCCCCACGCCCGCCGCCGCGCGCGAGCCGCGGCCGCCGACCCCGTGGGCGTCCAGCGCCACGACGGAGGCGCCCTGCGCGGCGAGACGCCGGGCCGTGGAAGCGCCGACGACTCCGGCGCCGATGACGGCGATGTCGTATCGAGGTGCCATGGGTGTTCCTTCCGGTGCTGCGCCCTAGGGGCCGGTGATGTAGGTCATCCGTAACTCGGAGCTGTAGGTGCCGCGGTCGTCGGCCAGCCACCATCCGGCCGGGCCGGGCAGCAGCTCGCTCAGCCGCAGCGGCCCGCCGGTCGACGCCCGGACCATGTGCGTCAGGTGTTCGAGGCTCAGCGGCTCGGCGAGGTCCGCGTAGAAGGGCTTGCGCTCGCCGGGCACACGGGCGAAGACCCGGGACGGCAGCCCGTGCGCCGCGCGCAGCCGGTCGGCGGCGAGGACGGCCTCGGACGGGCCTTCGGCGCGCAGCAGGGCGTCGAAGGCGTCCCGGGGGAGTTCCCAGGTCCGGCGCCAGACGACGGCGTCGCCGAGACGCACGCGCGGGTGCCCGCCGGGCAGCCGCAGCGGCGGCAGAACGACCGGTGGCGGGCCGAACAGCCAGCTGGACGCGGCGCGCGGGTCGCGGGGGCGCAGGAACAGCTCTCCGGCCTCGGGGTGGCGCAGCCGCAGCCGCCCGTCCGCGCCGAGGACGACGGACAGGTCGGCGGCGCGCAGCCGGTGGTCGTCCGGCTTGGCCGAGCGGCCGAGCACCTCGATGTCATAGCCGGGAAGGTCCCGCTCGAACGCCTTGCCCTGGGTGCGGCGGTGCACGAGGGCGGCGGGCGGGCGTCCGTCCAGCTCCAGCAGCGCGGACAGCTTCGCGGCGTAGGCGTCGCGGCCGGGGGCGAGCGCGGTCAGGTGGGTCCAGACCTGGACGCCGTGGTGGATCTCCCCGACGATCAGCTCGAAGTCGCCCCGGCGCAGCGCGTCCTCGTCCGGCGCGGACAGGAAGAGGTCGGGGGAGACGCTCAGCCCGGACGGAAGCGGCCGCAGCAGCGGCGCCAGGTCGCCGGCGTCGAGGCCGACGCCGTCCCCGTGGCCGTGGTGCTGGTCGTGGACGAGGCTCGCCAGGCGGTCGAGGAAGCCGGTTACGGCGGGGGCGGTGGACGTGAGCTCGTCCACCTGGACGCGCCGGTCAAGCTCGGCGATGAACGCCAGGAAACCGGCGGGGCCCTTCCCGGACAGCTCGGCGTGCAGCGCGAGGGCCCGTTCGCGGACGGCCTCGGCGACCGTCAGCCCGTAGCTCGCCGACAGCCGTAGCACGGGGTCGAGCCGTTGGGACAGGTCGGCGAGCAGCGGCCCGCCGACGGCCGCGTCCACGATGTCGCCCCGGCAGTCCTCGGTGGCGATCAGCCGGTCGGCGTAGATCGTGCCGGCCGCGCGCCGGGCCTCGACGCCGCCGATCTGGCTGAAGCACCGCTCGGCCTCCTGGAGCGCGTGCGCGCGCTCGCCCGGGGCGGCCTCCGCGAACGCCGTCAGAGCCCGCTCGAACCGCTCGACCTCGGCCATACCCCCGGCAGCCTCCTCGGAAGGGTCGAAGAGCGCCGTGACGGCGTCCTTCAGCCGTCCGAGCGGGTCGTCCACGGCGGTCGGGATCGGCAGGTCGCGCCGGATCACACCCCGCGCGAGCAGCCGCCCCGCCGCGGCGGCCTCCTCCGGGGGCGCCTTCTCCTCGAACCGGGCCAGGGTCAGCCCGGCCTCGCAGGCGCGTAACGCGGCCCCGGACGCGGCGTCCAGGCGGGCGCGGCGGCCGTCGGGCAGGCTGAGCACGCGCCCGTCCTTCGACGCCGAGAAGCCGGGGGCCAGCCGCAGCGGCAGCCGGGCCGCGATCTCCGGGTCGGCGGCGAGCCGCGCCGCCAGCGTCTCGGCCGCCCAGTGCGCCGCGCGCAGCCACCGTCCTTGCAGCGTGCCGGGACGGCGTTCCAGCCTCAGCGGCTCGGGGGAGTCCGGCTCGATCCGGATCGGGTCGACGGGGCCGAAGAAGCTGACGGACTCGTTCTTGGCGCAGAACCGCTGCAGGTACGCGTACAGCAGCCCTTCCTCGCGCCGCGCCTTGGCGTTGCGGGAGGGGGGAGGTGCGCCGGTCGCGCGGTGCAGCACCCGCTCGTACGCGCCGGGGTTGGACAGCAGGACGGCCTCGCGGAACGCCGGACCGGCGGCGGCCTCCCACAGCGACGCGCGGGCGTGTGCGAGGGCGCGACCGGTGGCGTCGTCCAGCTCGGCGCGGCGCGTGGCGAGCGCGGACGCGGCGGCGCGCAGGCGTGCGGCCCAGGAAGCCGTGCCCGGGTCGAGCGCCTCGACGGCCGACAGCGCCTGCTCGGGCGGCACCTCGCCGCGCGCGGCCGCCCTGCGCACCCGGTACAGGGCCTTGAACACCGCGGCCGGAGCCCCCGCGGCCTCCTGCTCGGCCACCGCGCGCGGAAACACGTCGTCGGCGAACTCGGCGCAGAGCCCGGCCACCCCGTTTTCGGCCACCCGATACGGAGCCAGCGCCGCCGCCACCTCGGGCCGGGTGAGCCCTCCGAGCAGCTCGAACGGAAACCCGGTACGTCGCAGCAGCGCCAGCGGCGCGGCCCGCCAGCGGCTCGCCGCCCCCGTCATGAGACCGCGCGTCGGCACGGGACAGGGGCGGTGACCTGGGCGGAGGAAAGGGGCACTGCGAGGGTGGCGATGCGCATCGACGTGCGTCCCTTCCCGAACCGGCACAGGATCGACGCTCAAGGTAATCACCGGAACCGGATCGGCCATCTTCCAGAATGCCGAGTATGCGGCGGACCGGTTCCCGCGGGGCAGGGCCGCCGGCGGGGTGAGGACGGCCCCGGCGGGCGTCCCCGGGAGTAGCCCCTGATCAGATGCCTTCCCACGCGCCGCGCGGCCGTTCACGAGGCGGGCGCGGATTTCTCCCAGCGTGCGCGCGGGGCCCGCGAAGTTCAGCACGTCCGAAGAAGACAACCGGTTTCGTGCTGTTGCAGGATCGGTGCGCGACAGCAGGGCCGAAACCTCTGTGATCACCGGCGCGTGTCCGTCGTGCCTCCCGGTTCGGCGCGGACGTTCCAGGTCGCCGAGTGTACGGCACGGCGGAGACGAGGAAAGCGCGCGTGACACGTTCTCGCGTGTCATCGGGTGCCTTTCGAGAGGAGAACCTGGATGGCCGACGAAGAGATCGTCGCGGAGCCCGCGGCGGAGGAGAACGAGTACGACGACGGCGAGGAGCTCGGCGACCTCGACGACATGGAGTTCCTGCTCGAAGAGATCGAGAACCGCATCGCCCCCCTCGCCTGACGCCCGTCAGCCGGGCGGCAGCGGATTCCCTTAACACAACCAATCCGACGGGATCGATGGGAGCTTGGTGCGAATGGCCGCGAACACACTGGTGGAGTTGCCGCAGGACACGGTAGTGATCCATGCCGATGACCCGTCGTCTCCGCCGGCCGGCCCGGCGCCCGTCGCCGTGGACGTCGGCACCCGGCTTCCCGTCGCGTTCTCGTCCCTGCGGGCCGTGATCGCCGCGCTGGCCGACCTCGTCCCCGAAACGGTGGACGAGGTCGCGCGGCGCCGCAGGCCCGAGTGGAACTGGCTGTTCCCCGGCACCTTCCCGGACGCGCCGCTGCTGGCCGACCTCGCCGGCACCCCGTCCGAGCGGCGCCTGCACGCCGAGTCCGAGCAGGTGTTCCGGGTGCTGGACACCGCCGCGGAGGCGATCGCCGCCGCGCTGGTCGCCACCGGGCGTCCCCTGCTGCTGCGCGGCGTCGGGCACGCCGACATCGTCAGCCTGCGCGCCCTGCCCCGCCTGGTCGAGCGGCTCACGTTGAGCGCGCCGCCCGCCGGGGTGCGGGTGATGCTCGCCGACCTCGCCCCCGACTCGACGCGGCCGTCCGCGCTGGCCGGCGACATCCGCCGCCGCACGCTGGCCGCCGTCCTGGACAGGCTCGGCCTGGACGCGGCCCCCGCCGCCCGTCCGGGCGCCTACACCCCCGGCACGCTCGCCGGGCCCGTCGCACAGGACGTCGCCGAGCACCGCCAGCTCACCGAGGCATTCGAGGCCCCCGACGTCGAGCACGAGCGGGCCGTCGCCGCCGCGCTGCTGGCGATCCGCTCCTGCTTCTTCAACGCCAACTACGAGGGGGGAATCCTCGCCGCCGAGCTGCTTCTGGAGCGGCTCGACGCGGCCCCGGCCCTCGACACCGCGCGGGTCGCCGAGCACTTCGCCGCCATGGACCCCGGCGACGGCACCCCCGCCATCGGCATCTACGCCGAGGTCGCCGAGTCCCCCGCGCACCTGCGCGCGCTCGCGCTGCGCTGCGTCGGCGTCGTCCGCGCGCTCGTCCAGGACCTCGAAGGCGCCCGCGAGGAGTTCGGCCGCGCGCTCGCCGAGGCCCCCGACGCGGTCAGCGAGGCCCGCATCCTGCTGCTGCGCGCGCTGCTCGCCGTCAAGAGGACGGGCACGCTGGAGGAGGGCATCGCCGACATCGAGCACGGCCTCGCCGAGCTGGCCAAGGTGCCCAGCCCGGTCTCGTCCGTGGAGCAGGCCTGGCTGCGCAACGTGCGGGCGCTCGCCCACGTGCGCGCCAAAGAGTACCCGCAGGCCATGCGCGAGGAGAAGCTGGCCGTGGGGCTCATCTCCAAGCTGCACTCCGCCGACGCCACCCACCTCAAGATCAACCTGATCTCCAACATCAGCGTGCTGCAGGAGATGGGCAAGAAGTACGAGCTGGCGTCCGCGACCTGGGACCACTTCGCGAAGATCAGCTCGAACTGGGGCGACAGCTTCTTCAAGCACCACCACTACCGCGCGGCCGGGCTCAGCTACCTGTCCGGGGACGCCGACCACGCGCTCATCGGCTTCCACTCGGTGTACGACCTGGCGTGCAAGCTGGACGACCATTTCCATCAGCAGATCGTCGCCACCGAGGTGGGCGGCATGCTGCTCGGCCAGGGCGAGCTCGACCGCGCCGCCGAGTGGTACGAGCGCGCCGAGGCCGCGGCGGTCGTCATGGGCGACCCGTACTACCTGGCGCTGGCCAAGACGGGACGCGCGCTCGCGGCCGGCGAGGCGCCCGGCGCGGACGTCAAGGAGCTCGCCTCCCGCAGCCTCGCCTTCCGCCCGGAGGCCGCCAAGCTGATCGCCGCGCTGGACGCGGCCGCGGGGGGCGACGACGCCGCCCTGCCGGCCGCTCTGCCCAAGCCCACATCCAAACTGAACCGTCCGTTCCGGCTCATCGCGCTCGACCTGGCCCCGTCGGCATGACCGTGTTCCGGATGCTGGACTCCTTCGTGCTGCGGCGCGCGGGGTTCGCCTTGAGCCTGATCGCCGGCCTCGGCTGCCCCCGCACCGCGGCCGCGCTGCGTGAGGCCCACAAGTGGGACGAATGCGCCGAGGCGGTCCGCTCCGAACTGCTGGGACAGGCGATCCCGGCCGAGGTGACCCGGCTCCGCGAGGCCGGTGACAAGGCGTCTCTGCGCGCCCTGTCCCGGCTGCGGAGCCGGCTCGGCCGGCGTACCCGCGCCGAGCTGCCGGTGGGCGACTGGTCGCCGGCGCTCGCGGCCGCGCACATGGCCTGGACGGCCGCGCTGGACGCCGCCGACCGCGAGACCGCCCTCGCCGGGAAGCTCCTCGGCGAGGAGGAGCCCGAGGCGGCGGCCCGGCTGCTCGCCCTCACCGGACGCGCCGACGTCCGGGAGGCGATCTTCCTCCTCTCGCCCGACTTCCTGGAAACCCTGCTGCGCAGGGACCTGCGCGGAGACGGGAACTCCGACGGCGCCCGCACGGCGCGGGACCGCGCGCTGGAACGCCGCGTCTACGCGTTCCTCCAGCGGCTCGCCGCCAAGAACGAGACCACCAGCTTCTTCGGCCCCATCTGCTTCGGCCGCGTGGACGCCGAGGCGGACGCCGTCGGCCGCGGCCCCGAGACGCCTGCCGGGGTCGTCCACCGGGAGGCGTTCTTCGCGTTCTGGGCGGCCGCGGCCTGGGGCAAGGCGGCCGCGGCCGTCCCCGCCATCCGCCGCCACCTGCCGCCGCGACGCCTGCCCGTCGCGGTGATCGAGGACACGCGGGCGACCATCCCCGGCCGCCCGCCCGTCGAGCTGGACGCCACCGCGGTCGCGCTGCTACGCGCCGCCGACGGCACCCGCGCCCCGGCACAGCTCGCCGCCGAGCTCGGCCTCTCGCCCGAGGAGACCGCGCGCCGGATCGGCGCCCTGGAACGCGCGCTGCTGCTGCGCCGCGACCTCGAACCCAGCTCCACCACCGTCCACCCGCTGCGCGACGTCGTGTCCCGCCTGCCCGACGTGCCCGAGGCGCGGCGCTTCACGTCCGCCGCCGCCGACATGGGCACGCTGCTGGAGCGCTTCGCCGAGGAGACCGCCGTCCCGCGGCGCACCAAGCTCCTCGCCGCCGCCGAGGAGCTGTTCGAGTCCGTCACGGGGGTGCCCGCCCGGCGCAACCAGGGCCGCACCTACGCCGACCGCTTCATCCTGTTCGAGGACTGCCGCGCCGACGACGAGCCGCTGATCTGGCCCGCCGCCGTCGCCCGGCGCGTCGAGAACGCCCTGGACCCGGTGCTGCGGCTCGGCCTCACCGGAGGCCGGATCCAGCGCGACGGGCTGCGCGCCATCGCCGCCGAGGTGCTGGCCGAGGGCGGCGGCTCGATGCCGTTCCTGGACTTCGCCGACGCCCTCGCCGCCCGCCTCAGCCAGGGGGCGTTCGAGCCGGTGCTCGACGTCTGGGGCCGGTGGCGCACCACGCTGCTCGACCGCTTCCTCACCGCCTCCGACGGGCGCGTGGCCCACCTCGCGCCCTACGAGATCGAGGACCTCGCCGACCCGCCCGAGGGCTCCTTCTTCGTCAGCCCGGACGTCATGGTCCAGGGGGACGACGACGCGCCGCTCGTGCTCGGCGAGATCCACCCGTACGTCTTCGCCTGGGGCCTCCAGGGCGTCTTCGCGCCCGACCCCGCCCGGCTCGCCGCCGACATCGCCCCCGTCCTGGACGTGTGGGGCGGGACCGCGCGCGCCGCGACCGTCCTGCACCGCCGCCAGCACAAGGGCCTGGTCGGCGAGGCCTACCCCGGCCGCTTCATCGAGGTCGCCGGGCGCGCGGGCGTCGGCTCCGAGCGGCGGCTGGCCGTGGGCGACCTGCGGGCGGTGCTTCGCGACGGCGAGCCCGAGCTCGTCTCGCCGCACGGGCCGATCTCGCTGTACGTCGGCGAGGACGACCACCCTCACCTGCGCGTCTTCGCCCCCGTCCCGGTGGACTTCCCCCGGCTGCGCACCGGCGGGCACACCCCGCGGCTGGTGCTCGGCGACCTCGTCGTCCAGCGGGAGCGCTGGGACCTGCCCGCCGGGGCGCTGGCCGGGATCATCGCGGCCGAGGGACGGCTGGAGCTGTTCCGCGCGGTCGTCACCGAGCGCGAGCGCCGCGGCTGGCCGAGGCACGTCTTCGCGCTCAGCCCCACCGAGACCAAGCCGGTGTACCTCGACCTCGACGTTCCCCAGGCCCAGGAGCAGCTGCGCCTGCTCGCGGCGGCCGGCCCGCTGGCGGTGTCCGAGATGCTCCCCGGCCCTGGCCGGCTCTGGCTCCACCGCTCGGACGGCCACCACACCAGCGAGTTCCGCGTGGCCCTCGTCGGCCGCGTCCAGGCCCGACCATGACAGACGACCAGACACCCCCGACGTCACCGGACGACCCGCACCCCGGGAGCCGCCCCTCACCCGCACGCCCGGCCACCATGGCGGAGCGCCCGGCCGTGGACGTCGGCGCAGGGCTGGAGAGCGCGGAACCGGACGTCAGCGCCGCAGCGCTGGAGAGCGCGGAATCGGACGAAAGTGGGACGGGGGCGAGCGCGGGACCGGATGTGCCGCGGTCGTGCGCGGGCTCGGACGCCGTCCCGGACGAACAGACCGCCGGTTCTGGCGGCATCGTGACGCCGGCGACGGTGGTCATCGTGCCACCGCTCGGGGACGTCACGCTGGTCCCCGAGTGGACGGCGGGCCCGCACCGCGTGCTCGACCCGGGTCGCCGCTTTGTCGCGCGCGTACTCGCCACGGCCCCTGTCCTGGCGTCCGGCGAGCCCACGAGCACCCCCGACGGCTCCGCCCATGCCGGTCACGTCGAGGGCACCTCCCGCACAGGCGATGGTGGTGGGTCCGCCGGGTCCGCGGGTGACGGCGAGCGCGTCGTGCGGTTGCGGGCCGGGGTGGCGGTGCTGGCCGATCCGGCCGGGCCGATGGCGCGGCTGCGCGCCGCCGCGCTGCTGGTCCCGGCCGTCACCGAGGGGCACCCGGGCTCGGCGGTCGACCTCGTCCTCGACGACCTGGAGCTCCGGGACGGGACCACGGAGGACTCCGCCTCGGCGCTGCGCGCGGCTCTCGGCCCGGCCCCGTACGACGCGGAGCTGGAGGAGACCCTGGCCTCCGTCACCCCCGGCGACGACGTCTGGCTGATCCTCGAACGCGACCAGCAGCTTCCCGCCGTGCTCACCCTCGCCGCCCGCCTCCCCGGCCCGATCCGCGTGACCGGCCGCTACGCCCGCCAGAACTGGCCCGTACTGAGCCGCCTGGAGCCCCTGCGCCACGCCCACCTGGCGAACCCTCCGGCGCCTCTCTACTGGAGGGTCGTCGGCCTGCCGGAGGCCGCCGCCCTGACGGAAACCGGCCTGAGACAAGGAGTGCGGGCGGGCGCCGGGAGTTCCGGGCCGCCACGGACCTCGTCCCAGGCCACAGATTCCCAGGTCGTGGGGTCCCAGCTCACGGGGTCCCAGGTCGCGGAGTTCCGGGCCGAGGAGCCGAGGGTCCGCTGGCGGGAGCGGGCGGGGGATCCCGTGCCGCCGGGGCCATGGGCGGGCCGGGTGAGCCTGCGCGCGGCCGTGGAGGCGCCCGGCGAGCTGATCGCCTCCGGTTGCCTGACGGCCGTGCTCGGACTGTGCGCCGCCGACGAGGAGTTCGTCGGCCGCGGGGGGTCGGTGTGGCCCGCGGAGAAGGCGCGCGCCGCCCTCGGCACCCTGCGCGCGGCCGGGATCACGGTGCTCGCCGAGCTGTGGCTGGGCGCGCCGGGCATCTCGGCGGACCGTTCGCGCGCCGCCGTCGCCGCCCTCGCGGCTCCTGACGCTCCCGTCGACCGCATCGCCGGGCTGCGTCCGTTCGACTGGCCCGCGCACTGGCTCGACCCCCGGTGGGGAGGCACGGGAGTGGACCGGCTTCCGTCCGCCCTCGACCTCGCGCGCCACCGCGCCTTCCGCGCGGACGGCACACTGAGCCGCGAGCAGGTCCAGGATCTGGTGGCCGAGATCGGCCCCGCCCTCGCCCGCGACGGCGTGCTCATCCCGGCCCGCGTGGCGGCGGCGTACCTGGTCGCGGACCCGCCCCTGGAGGCGACCGTGCCCGGTGCGGCGAACGGCACCAACGACGTCGACGTCGTGAGCGCCTCGAATGGAGGCAGCGGCCCTAACGGCACGAACGACGCGGAAGGTGCGCACGGCGTCAATGGCGTCAACGCCGCGACGGCCACGGCGGACCCCGAGGTAGTGACCGCCACGGCTCGCCCCGGGGCCGCGACCGCCCCGGCGGGCACTGAGGTCGTGACCGCCCCGGCGGGCACTGAGGCGCCGGCCGGTACGACGGTCGCGCTCGCGCCGGACACCGTGCTCGTGGCCGGGCCGGTCGAAGGCGGGCAGTGGTACGCGGTCGATCTGCGCGCCGGTCGGATCGTCCGGCTCGACCCGCGCATCGCGAGCCGGCTGCGCGCCGGACGCAGGCCCGTCCCCGAGGCCGAGGCGCTGCCCGGGGTCGCGGCCGCGACCCGCACGCGCGTCCTTGAGGCCCTCGCCGGCAGCGGCCTGCTGGTCCGGCGGTGACGGGGCGATGACCGACCGATGACGATCACCGGCGCCGACCGGGCGCGGGACTCGGAAGGAGCCGAACAGGTGAACCAACCCGGCGGCGCGTCCCCGTGGACGCTCGCGCCCGTCTTCGTGCTCAGGCACGCGGGCCTGCCCTTCGACTGGGTGGAGTCGCTCGGCGCCGCGCCGGCGGTCCTCGCGGCCTGCGAGGAGGTCCTGGACGTCGAGGACGAGCTCGAAGCCCTGCTCGGGGAGGCGGCGGCCGGAGCCGTCGCCACCCTGGCCGCCGGGGGCGCGCCGCCGGTGCCGCAGCGCGCCCGCGAGACCGTCAGGCGCTGGCGCGCCGCGTTCGACCGGCTGGCAGCCGCGCACGGGGCGGACCTGCCCGGCCTGCGCGCCCGGCTGCGCGAGCACGCCGCCACGCCGTCCTACAGGGACGCGGTGTTCACCTCCAATCCCGGCATGTACGAGGGCATGGTGACCGGCTACCTGGCTCTCGGCGAGGTGCCCGACACCGCCAAGCACCGCCGCGTGGAGCGCCAGCTCTACACCTACCTCCAGCGCTTCTGCGGCAAGAACGAGACCGCCAGCGCGTACGGGCCCATGGGGTACGGGCAGGTCACCGAGGGCGACGGCTTCGCCGTCGAGCGGGTGGAGAACCCCGTGCGCCGCGCCTTCCTCGCCCACTGGGCCGTCACCGAGCTCGCCCGCGCGGCGGCCCGCGACAAGGCCCTCGCCCCGCACGTCCCCGTCCGCCTGAGCCTGCTGGCCCGGCGCGCCGGCGACGGCATCGAGGTGGACGGCCGCGACGAGGTCCTGCGCCCCGGCCCCGAGGCGCTGCGGCTGGTGGACCTCCTCCAGGACGGCCCGGCCGGGTTCGCCGGGCTGGCGAAGGCCGCGAAGGTCCCCGCCCGCGCCGTCGTCGAGGCGCTGCGCCCGCTGCTGGCCGCGGGCGCGCTGGTGAGGTCGCTGGACGTGCCCGGCGAGCAGGTGGACCCGCTGCCGGGGCTGCGCGCGTCGCTGTGCGCGCTGCCCGCCTCCGAATCCCGCGACGGATGGCTGCGCCGCCTCGACAGGCTGGCGTCCCTGTGCGGGCGGTTCGCCGCGGCCGGGGGCGACGTCGACGCCCGGCGCGGCGTGCTCGCCGAGCTGGAGTCCGCGTTCACCGAGATCACCGGCGTGCCCGCCCGGCGCGGCGCGGGCGCGGTGTACGCCGACCGGCTGGTGCTGTTCGAGGAGGCCGCGTCCCCGTTCCGGCTCGTGGTCGGACGCGACGCCGCCGCCCGGCTCGAAGCGGCCCTCACCCCGGCGCTGGAGCTGTCCGCCGCCTTCGGCGACCAGGTGCAGCGGGGCCACCGGGCGGAGATGGCGAAGATCGTCGAGGAGGCGGGCGGCGCGCTCGGCTTCGCGGCGTACGCGGCGAAGGCCCGTCCCGAGCACCAGGAAGGCAGCCGGTTCTCACCGGTACGGCCCGTGCTCGTCCCGGCCGGGGACGGCGAGCCCGTGCGGCTCGGCGCGGACGCGCTGGGGGAGGCCGAACCCGGCCCCCGGTACGCGCTGCCCGACGTCTGCCTCGCCATGGCCGGGCCGGAGGAGGCCGCCGACGGGACGTGGCGGGTGCTGCTCGCCCGGGTGCACCACCACCTGCTCCTCAGCAGCTGGCTGGCCACCTTCCACCCCGACGCCGGGGCGTTCGACCGCGCCGCCGCCGACTGGCTGGACCGCGACGGCCGCGACCTGGTCGCCCTCGCCACCAGCCGCCGCAACAAGGGCTTCTACCGGTTCCCCGGCCCCCGGCTCGTCTTCAACGCCGCCGACCCGGACGGGCGCGACGACAACCTGTCCGCCACCGACTGCACGGTCGAGCTGGAGGACGGCAGGCCGGTGCTGCGGGACTCCACCGGACGGGTCCGCGAGCTGTATCCGGTGCTCAACGACCTCACCACCTATCCGCCGTTCGCGGCGCTGTCGCCGCCGTCCGTGCTGCACGCGCCGGTGCGCGGGGCGTACGGGCACCTTGGCCGTGTGACCATCGGTGACGCCTGCTACCAGCGCGAACGCTGGATCCTCGACCCGGCGGCGCTGCCCTCGGGCGGGCGCGGGCCCGCGGCGCTGCTCGCCCTGCGCCGCCTCGCCCGCCGCCACGGGCTGCCCCGGTTCGTGTTCGCGCGGGTCGAGGCCGAGCGCAAGCCCATCCTCGTCGACATGGCCTCACCGTTCGCCGCCGAACTGCTCGGACACCTGCGCGGCGACGACCCCGAGGCCCGCGAGGTGCTGGTGGAGG
The DNA here is from genome assembly GCF_003323745.1 of Sphaerisporangium album. Lineage (GTDB taxonomy): Bacteria > Actinomycetota > Actinomycetes > Streptosporangiales > Streptosporangiaceae > Sphaerisporangium > Sphaerisporangium album. The sequence continues at coordinate 86,214 of NZ_QOIL01000022.1, read as the reverse complement.
AGATGTACCCCGGCCCCGGAGAACTGTGGCTCCGCGACGGCTCGGGCCGCTACACCTGCGAACTCCGCATGCAACTGACCCGCTCCACCCCTGCCGGCGCCGCGTCCGTCCAGTCTCCGACTTACGCGGACGCTCGATGAACGGGCCCCCCTCGCTTCAGCCGCCCGCGATCCCGCCCACCCTCGGAGGCGAGACGGCAGGGGTGGTCGGTTCCGGACCTGCTTTTCGCGCAGCTGGCACTGTTGAGACCCCGCCTACTGTCGGAGGCGAGTCGGCAGGGGTGGTCGGTTCCGGTGTGGTGGTGGTCTTCTCGCGGCGGGGGATCTACTGCTCCGGGTGGGTGGGGGGTCGTATCAGGCGCCGGGTCGGTGGGAAGGGGCGGCGGCGGTTTCGGCGCCTTCTTACGGCGAGGCCCCCGGTGCGCGTTCGGAAGCACGGTCTCAGGGACGTGTTCGATCTGGTGGAGGCCGGGTGACCACGTCCATGGATCCGATGGAGACCGTCGACGTGCCCGAGGCGGCCACGGCGTCCTACCCGGGCCGGCCGTTGCCGCAGGTCCGCATCGACGGTGATGTCGCGTTCGGCGACGGACGGCTGCGGTGGGACCTGATCCCCTGGACGCTGTTGCGCACCCCCGGCTTCGGCGTCGAAGGTCTCGCCGGGCTCGCCGCGCCCGAGCTGCTCGACGCCACGGACCAGGCGGCCAGGCTGCGCGACGAGCACGAGACGCTGCGCCGCGAGTTCACGGCTTCGATCTGGCCGACCGTGACGGCCATCGACGGGCCCGCCGGGTTGCGGGCCGTCCGGCGGGCGGTCGCGGCGGGGCGCGTCCTCGGCGACAAGGAACTCGGCGCCTGGACGGCCATCGGCGCGTTCCCCGACTTCCCCGCGCGCTGGAACGCGTTGCTGGACGCCCTCGCCGCCGCCGATCAGCGCGTCGCCGACCTGTACGCGCAGGCCCGGCACCGCGCCGACCTAAGGCTCGCGGCCCTGTTCTCCGACCCCCGCCTGCGACACGCCGTCTTCCTGTCCAGCCAAAGCTTCTTCGAACACGGCCTCCCCCGCGTCACGACCACGGCCGCTCCCGAGCACGGCGGCTCCCGGGACGTTTCCGGGGACGCTCACCGTACAGCGGCGCCGGATTCACCGTCCCCCCTCCTCACCGCCACGGCGCCGAATGGGAGCGCCCCGTCGGCGGCGGTGGGAGGGCGCTCGGAGGGGGAGGTGGAAGGACCTCCGGCGGGGATGGAGCTGGGAGGGCGCTCGACGGGGGTGGCCCTGGGATTCGCCACGCCGGAAGAAGACGGACACGTCGCGGTGGGTCACGATGGACGGGTGGCGGCGACTGGGGACGGACGTGCCGCGGCGGCTGATCACGTGGCGGCGAGGTCGCCGGAGCGTCGGGTGGCGTTCGAGCGGGCCGAGGCGATCGCCAAGGGGCTCGGCGCCGAGGCGCGGCGGGGTGAGGGACGCCATTACATGGACCGCTACGTGCTGCACGAGGAGCGGGCACACCCGCTGAGCGGCCGTACGGTGCTCGGCGGCCCGGCCGTCGCGGGGATGGCGTCCGCGCTGGAGGCGATCCTGCCGCTGTCGTACCTCGCCGCGCTGGTCGCCCGCGAGGACGCCCGGGAGGCCCTGCGCGCGGCCACCGGCGGCCGTCCGATCCCGCTGGCCCGCGCGGGAACGCTGGAGATCCCCCTGGTCACCCGCCGCTCTGACGCCCTGCGCGCCGACCTCGCCGCCCTGGTCGCAAGGCGTATGGCCGCCCACGGCGCCGCCGCCGGCACGGCCTCCGAGGGGGTAGCCGCCCCGACCGCCGCCGATACGGCCTCCGCGGGCATCGCCGCCCCGGCCGGCGCAGGTGCGGCGCTCGGGGGTGTCGCTGCTCTGACCAGTGCCGACATCGCCGCTCTGGTGGCCGCGCACGCCCCCGAGCCACAGGCCGGTGATCACCTGGCGGCCATCGCGGGGCCCGACCTGATGGCGGCGGGGTCGCTGGAAGACGCCACCTGGGTGCTGAGCGAGTTGCACGACGACGGCGGTTACAACGCGGGCGCGGTGACCCGCCTGCATCCGGACGGTGAGACGCTGCGCGCCGACTTCGAGCGCCGTCTGGTCGAGGTGTTCGACCCGGCGGGCATGGCGGCCGTGGTGTCCCGGCGGCGCAACAAGTTCCTGCTGCCGGAGATGCCGGGCGTGGGCGTCGAGGTCGGCGGGTACTCGCTCAAGCCGCGTTCCCGCACGGTGCCGATCGCCGAGGTCACCATCGACGCCGACGGCACGGCCGTGACGGTCGCCGGCCGCAGGCTGCGCCTGTACAGCGGCGAGCTGCCCTCGCAGGTGCACCGGGCGCTGGCGGTCCCCGCGCTGAACCCTGTGACGGTCGAGACCGGCGGCCGTACCCCGAGGATCACCGTGGACGGCGTGGTCGTGCAGCGGGCCCGCTGGCGGCTGAGCACCCCCGGCGACCTGCGAGGACTCGCGGCATGGACGCAGGCCCAGCGGCTCCGGCGCGACGCCGGCCTGCCGCGCCGGGTGTTCGCGCGCCACCCGGCCGAGCCCAAGCCGCTGTTCGTGGACTTCGCCGACGTGCACGCCGTCGCCGACCTGATGCGGCTGCCGGCGGCCGAGGTGATCGTCACCGAGATGCTGCCCGACTACGAAGACCTGTGGTGGAGACCCGACGGCGATCCCGTCTGCGCGGAGCTGCGCACCAGTTGCCTGGTGTGGTGGAGCGCGCGTCCGTCACGCGACCAGGAGGAGCCCCATGAGCACCGACGCCGAAACCGGAGCACGGCCCGAGGAGGCCCCCGTCACCGGCATGGCGCGCTACCTGAGGCTCGCCGCGACCCCCGGTGCCGTGCCGATGTCGCTCGCCGCGCTGGTGGGCCGGCTGCCGAGCGGCATGGCGGGCCTGCTGCTCGTCACCGGCTTCGTCCAGAACAACGGCTCCTACGCCCAGGCGGGCGTGGCGGCCGCCTGTTACGCGGTCGGCGTGGGCGTGTCCGGCCCGCTGCGGGGACGCGCGGTGGACCGGCGGGGCGCCCGCGGCGTGCTGCTGGTCTCGGGCATCGGCCAGGCCGTGGTGTTCCTCGGGTTGCTGGCGGCGCTGTCGGGCGGCGCGCCGACGATCGTGCCGCTGGTGCTGTCCTTCCTGGTGGGCGCGGTGCTGCCGCCGATCGGCCCCATCATGCGCACGATGTGGAGCCGCACGCTGACCGACCCTGGTCTGCGCTCGGCGGCCTTCGCGCTGGAGTCGATCATCGTGGACGCGGTGTTCATCGTCGGCCCGTCGATCGTCGCGCTGCTGCTGGCGGTGGCGAACTCCAGCGTCGCGATCGCGGTCACGGCGGCGTTCACGGCGGTGGGCTGCGTGGCCCTGGCGGGCGCGCCGGCGATCGGCGCCCTGAGGCCGACGGAGGGCGCGGCCCGTGACTGGCGCGGCCCGTTGCGCGCCGCCCCCGTGCGCTGGATGCTGCCGGTCGGGCTGCTGGCCACCGGCAGCATCACCGGCGTCGAGGTCGCCCTGCTGGCCACGGCCGACGCGCAGGGCCACGCGGACGTCGGCGGCCTGCTGATCGCCGCGTTCTCGGTGGGCAGCGTGTTCGGCGGGTTCGCCTACGGCGCGGTGAAGCTGCGCGGCACGAGCGCCCAGCACCTCGGCCTGTTCCTCGCCGTGCTGGCCGCCGGGTACGCGGTGGCGGTCGCCGTCTCGAACCTGTGGGGCCTGGCGCTGGTGTTCGCGGTGGCCGGCGTGGCGCTGGCGCCGATGATCACGGCGCAGTACACGGCGATGGAGGAGGTCGCGCCGGAGGACTCGATGACCGAGTCGTTCGCGTGGCTGAACGCCCTCGGGCAGGGCGGGGGCGCCCTGGCCGCGACGGCCGCGGGGGCGCTGGCCTCCGGCGGCCACCCGGGCGGGGGGTTCCTGGTCGCGGCCGGGATGTCCGTCGTCGCGGCGCTGCTGACGACGGCGTTGCGCCGTCCGGCCGCCCCCGCGCCCCAGGCCGCGGCCTAGAGATCTCGTTCCGGTCTCGTCCTGATTCGTCCGCCGGTCGGTTCGGCCGGTGGCCCGTGCGGCCAAGGCACGGCTCGGTAGCGTGGCCTGGTCCGTGCGCGGGCCGCGGGTCCCGTGTGATCGTTTGTTAGGTGGGGAGAAAGATGACGGCGACCGCAGAGTCGGCGGATACATTGCCACATGACCCGATCTGCCCCCTGATGGGGGTCGAGGAGGAGTACTTCGTCGTCGATCCGGCGACGCGCGAGGTGGCGCCGCGCGGGGCGGAGGTGGTCCGGCGCGCGGCGGACCGGCTGCACGACCGGGTCGGCCTGGAGATCACCATGTACCAGGTCGAGGCCAAGACGCCGCCCTGCGCCCGGCTGCCCGAGCTGGAGCACGAGCTGCGCCGCATGCGCGCCGAGGTCGCCGACGCGGCCCGCGCGGAGGGCCTGGCGCCGGTCGCGACGGGCACCCCCGTGCTCGGCGACTACGTGCCGCCGCTCATCCACGACGACCCGCGGTACGCGGTGGGCATCGGCAACTACCGGTCGCTGCACGACGAGCAGGCCATCTGCGCGGCCCACGTCCACGTCCACCTGCCCGACCGCGAGCGCGCCGTGCTGGTGAGCAACCACCTGCGGCCGTGGCTGCCCGTGCTCATCGCCCTGATGGCCAACTCGCCCTACTGGCAGGGCCGCGACACCGAGTACGCCTCGTGGCGCACCCTGAGCTGGGGCAAGTGGCCGGTGGCCGGACCGCCGCCGTACTTCTCCTCGCTCGCCGAGTACGAGGAGCTCGCCGCCGCGCTCGGCGAGTCGGGCGCGCTGGTCGACCCGGGGACGATCTTCTGGGACGTGCGGCCCTCGGCGCGCCTGCCCACGCTGGAGGTGCGGGTGACCGACGTCGCCGGCACGGCGGAGGAGTCCGCGCTGCTGGCGGCGATCGTCCGCGCGCTCGTCGTGGTCTCGCTGGAGCGGGTCGAGCGGGGCGACCCGGGCCCGCGCCTGTCGGGCGAGCGGCTGCGCGTCGCGTACTGGCGCGCCGCCCGCGACGGCCTGGCCGGGCACGGCATCGACCCGCTGACCGGCCGCCTGCGCCCCGCGGAGGACCTGGTCGACACGCTGCTCGCGCACATCAGGCCGTCACTCGTCCGCACCGGCGACCTGTCCGTGGTGAGCCGGCGGCTGGAGCGGCTGCTCGCGGGCGGCACCGGCGCGGCCCGTCAGCGCGCCGCCCACGCCGTGCACGGGCGTCCGTCCGACGTGGTGGACCATCTGATCGCCCACTTCACCGGCCCTGGCGAATCCGAAAGGCCCGCCTGACGAAGCCCGAGGACGGCGGACGCCGAGGCCGGTCACCAAGGCGCGCCCGGGTGACCGGCCTCGGCGACCGTCAGGAGTGGCCGGCCGGGAGCCGGTCGTCGCCGGGCCGCAGTTGTTCCCCCAGGAACCGGCACAGCGGCTCCACGTGCCGGACGGGGTCGAGCCAGCGCGCCTGCAGGTCCTCCAGCAGGTGTCGCTCGGCGACCTGCTCGCCGTTGCGCCACACCCGGATCACCGGGTGCAGGAACGCGCTCTCCTCCGCCCGGTCCGGGGTCGGGTGCCGCTCGATCGCGAACACGTCGCCGTAGTCCTGGCGGCCCCACCGCAGGGTGACGGTGAACATGAGCGCCTCGCCGGCGAAGCGCTCGGCCGCGTAGTCCTCCGGCAGGTCCTCGTACCGCTGGAAGTTCCCGGACGCCTTCTCCAGCACGTACGCGTCGGCGAGGTACTCGAACTGCGTCCACAGCGCCGAGCTGTGGTTCGCCCGCTCCAGCATGGTGGCGGCCAGCGCGTCGGGGTTGGCCGGGACGACGTGCCGGGCGAGCGGGGCGTCCTCGTAGCGCTCGGCGAGCAGGGCGGCCAGCGTGCGCAGGTTGTAGCGGAACCCGTCGATGAACGCCGAGGACGCCTTCTTGAAGTCGCGGGCCTGCATCAGCGTGCCGGCGAAGTACAGCCCGTCGACGTTGGCCGACTGGAAGTCCGGGCGGATCGCGGGGATGCGGCCGCCGGGGGCCCGCTCGGGCGCGCAGGACTCGTCGAAGATGCCGCCGTCCATGGTGAAGCCGGTGCAGCGGATCACCGCGTCGTACTCCAGCAGCGCCTGCTCGCCCTGGGCGAGGGTGTAGGTGATGGACGTCTTGAAGACGTCGCCCTCCCGCCAGATGCGGTCGATCTGGCACTCCAGCACGGCGTGCAGGGTCTTGAACCAGTAGCTGTCCAGCAGGGACCCGTACTGGCCGCGCACGTGGCCCGGGTGCTTGCTCGTCCACGCCAGCTTGACGGGGCTCGGGCTCGCCATGTGGATGATCGCGGCGTGCGGCAGCAGGGCCTGGGCCGTCTCGAACGCCGAGTTGCCCTTGCCGATGATCAGCACCCGCTTGCCCGTGAACTCCTCGCCCGAGGTGGTCACGTCCTCGTAGCCGGACGCCAGCTCGATGCCTGGGATGTCCGGGATGTGCGGCCCGCCCCAGCCGGTCGCCACGATGAGGCACTCGGCGCGGAACACCTCGTCCCCCGAGTGGACGACGAAGCGCCCGTCCACCTTCTCCACGCGGTCGACGGCGGTGGAGTAGCGCACGTTGAGGGCGTGCTCGCGCTGGAAATCGGCCAGGTAGCGCAGCAGGTCGTCGGCGGCGGGGAAGTACTCGCGCGAGTAGTTGGGGAACAGCAGGCCGGGGGAGTCGTTGAGCAGGGAGTTCCAGTCCCAGCGCAGCAGGATCTCCGGGTCCTTCTCGGTCGTGTTGACCTTGTTGAGCGAGATCAGCCGGCGATGGCGGGGGAAACGCCGGAAGAAGCCCCCCGGGGCGTCCTCGCGTTCGAGGGTGAGATAGTCGGCGCCTGCGCGGTCGAGGAAGTAACTGAGCTGCAGTCCGGCGGGGCCGGCTCCGATGATGAGGTAGCGGTGCGTGTGCTCGCGTGAATCCGTCGCCGGGCTGTTCTCGGGCATGAACGGTCCTCCTGCGGGGGGACGTGGACGCCGCGCTCGCGGCATGGGCATGCCCCGCCGGTGGCCGGCACCGGGGGCGGGGCGGTCGTCGCGTGCCGGGGCGCACCGGCGAGCTCCACGTCACGGGCCGCCGCGTCCGCGACCCGGCGTCCTCGGTGCCGTTGCCTGCGCGGGGCGACGGCGCGACGGCAGGTCATCGCGGCGCGCTCGGCGGCGTTCGGCCTGCGGCGCGGCCCCGTTGCCACCGCCGTGGGCGCGAACACGATCGAATTCTAGGTCGGCGCCATTCCACCCGAGTGGTGATCAGTCGCAAGATACCGGCTCGATAGGGGTGCCCCCTAGCAGGGACGATCCGGTCGGATCCCGGCCACGCCCACGGGTCACCCCTACTGCGAATCGGCCAGCAGGGCGAGATAGCCGTCCGCGGCGATGCGCTCGGCGCGCGAGGCGTAGGACGCGGGGTCGTCGGGCGCGAACGTCGCCAGTCCGTCGACGTAGCGGTTGTACATGCAGAACGCCGCCGCGATCAGGACGGCGTCGTGGATCTCCCGGTCGGTCGCGCCGGTCGCGCGGGCGGCGGCGACGTCGTCCTCGGTGACCCGCCTGCCGCTCTGCTGGACGTGACCCGCGATGCCGAGCAGAGCGCGGAGCTTGTCGGACACGGGAGCGGCGCCGAGGTCGTCGCGGACCCGCTCGACCAGGTCCATGCCTTCGGGCAGCTGCGCCGCGGCGTAGGCGGCGTGGGCGGAGTAGCAGTACTTGCACTCGTTGAGCGCCGAGACGTACGCGGCGATCAGCTCGCGCTCGCCCCGGGTGAGGGTGCTGTCGTCGCGCAGCAGCACTTCCACCAGCTCGTTCAGGGGACGTGCCGTCTCCGGACGGAAGCGGAACAGCCCGCGGATCCCCGGCTCGTCGGAATCGAGGGTGATGTGGGGCATGACGCTCCTTACCGTGCCGTGCCTTGCCGGGTGGAGGCGGACTCCGCCTCGCGGCCCCCTGACGAAAACGCATCTCCGACGCGCTCATGTTCGCCAGTGGACGACGACGTGTCAATGGCCGGGATTTTCGGTGTGGGATGTCTGAAATAGGGGTTAATCGGCTCCTCCGTTAGGCCCCCATGGCGGGTTGGTAAGTCTGTCGTAACTCCCTTTTGTCCTGTGCGATCTTCTCGCGTAGCTTCGCCGTCGCGCCCTCGGAAAGATCCGCACCGTCATGACGAGGCCGTCATGTCCGCACAACCTGACATCACCGCCATGGCCGGCTACGAGGCCATCACCAAGGGGGACCTCGACCAGGTCCGCGACCTGCTCGCGGACGACGTGGTCTTCCACGTGCCCGGCCAGGGCAAGCCGGCGGGAGAGTACCGCGGCAAGGCCGACGTGGTCGGCTATCTCACGCGGCTGATCGACATCACGGGCAGCAGCATGCGGTACGAGCCGGACATGTTCCTCACCGCCGAGGACCGCGTCGCGGTGATGCTGCGCATCACGGGAGAGCGCGGGGGGAAGGCGCCCGACGAGCGCGGCGTGCACGTGTTCCGCGTCGTCGACGGGAAGATCGCGGAGCGCTGGAGCTTCCCGCAGGACTCCTACGTCATCGACGAGTTCTTCAGCTGAGCCGCGTGCCCGCGCGGCCGGCGATCCCGTGCCGGGGCCGACGGCGTCCCCGCGTCGTGGCGGGATGACCGCGCCGCCGGGCCCCGTCCCCTGAAGGTTCCATGAGGGTCACCCGGCCCGTCGCGCGGAAACACGCGGGCCGGGTTCCCGATCAATGCGGTGAATCCATCAATGCGGTGAATCTATTGACACGCGGCCTTTCCGGCCGTGGAACTCCGGGCGCCACCGGCTCCCGATCAGGACGCCAGGCGCTCCGGCGTGCCGTTCACCGCGACGTATCCGTCGCTCATTTCCGCCCGCGCCATATAAACGGCGGGGTCCTCCGGCGTGAACGTCGCGAGCCCGTCGACGTACCGGTTGTACATGCAGAACGCCGCCGCGATGAGGACGGTGTCGTGGACCTCCACGTCCGTCGCCCCCGCCGCCCTCGCCGCGTCCACCTGCTCGGAGGTGACCTGTCGCGCGTCCTCCTGGACCGTTCCGGCGATGCGCAGGAGCGCCCGGAGTTTCTCCGGGACCGGGGCCGTGTCCAGGTCCTCGCAGACCTGTTCCACCAGCGACATCCCCTCGGGCGCGCGGACCGCCGCGAACGCCGCGTGGGTGTAGAAGCAGAACCGGCACTTGTTGCGCGCGGACACGTACGCCGCGATCAGCTCGCGCTCGCCGCGCGTGAGCGTGCTCTCCCCGCACAGCAGCACCTCCGACAAGAGGATCAGCGGGTGCGCCGTTTCCGGGCGGTACCGGAAAAGCGCGCGAATCCCGGGTTCGTTGCTGTCAAGGGGAATGTGCGGCCCCGAGGTCCTGCGTTCGCCGAGCGGCACCGCCGGGAGGCGTTGCGGCAACTTCAGGTGGGTCTTCACGTCCTTGGTCTCGGGCGTCGCCGAGGCGGTCGCTTCCGGCCGCTCCGGGTATGTCACCGAGTTCGTCATGTCGAAACCCTTCTCGTCTTCTCACCGTGTCGGCGCATTTGCAACTCTGCGTCGCCGGGAAGCGGGAAAACGAGGTTCCGCGGGCTCATGAAGCTGCGGGGCGATGCCCGCTAGCTGCCACGTCAGAGCCTTGACCGGAGTTTCACCGCGGCCCTGACAGGGCTGCGCAAGCGAGAAGATGCCGACGGCGGCCGGCGCCGGAGACGATCGGGAGAGACATCGATCGGGGGTATGCCATGGCGAGCGACTCGAAGCTCGAAGTCGTCCGCGGCAACCCGTCTCCGGAGGAGCTCGCGGCGTTAATCGTAGCGCTTGTCGTGCGCGCCGGCCAGGAGGTCCCAGCGGATCCGCCGCCCGCGACCTCGGAGTGGACGGAGCGCACGCGCACCGGGCGGCCGGGCCAGGAGGCCGGCGGCAGCGCCTGGCGTCTCAGCGGCTGGGCCCGTTAGCGGCCCCCGTATATTCCCCTGCCCCGTTCCGGGCATCGCTCCCGCACGTTATTACGGATCACCACATAGCACCCGCAATACGGGAGATGTATCTCTCCTAGAGCTTATATGACCATGAAATGGTCCAGCTGATGTGAGTAACCGTCATCGGCTGACGGTGAAACGTGAGGAGCATTATGCCTACCCTGTTCGGTTCGCTGCGCAGACTCTTGTTGACGCCGTCGCTGGCCGAGGTGACTTTCGGCGAGCGCGGCTTTCCCGTGACCCCCACGGATGCCACACGGCGGCTGGAGGCCATTCCACAGTCGGTGATCTGTGGTTTCGAGTGGGGAATCGACGCGCGTGACCAGTGGGAGGTCGAGCGCCGCCTCAGCCTGGTGGACCCGGAGTACCGGGGGTTCGCCTACGAGGGCGCGACGATGGCCTTCACGGTCGTGGACGCGATGGGGGGCGGTCGCGGTCACCGCACCCGTGACCTTTTGATGGGCCCCGGGCAGCCGCATATTTTCCTCACCTATATCGGCATCGGTTTCGCCATGGCCCGCCTGCCGAGGCCGCTGTGGAAGAAGGTCATGCCCGACCTGACCGGCTCGGCGTACTACCCGACGATGAGCTGGCTCGCCGTCGACGGGTACGGGTTCGACCGCGCCTACTTCGAGACCAGGCGCTGGGTGGACGAGCAGCGGGTGCCGGTCGCGTACCCCTGGGAGGGCTCGCCGGACTACTTCCTGCGCGCGGTGGACCAGGGGATCGGCCGGGCGCTGTGGTTCATCCACGGCGGCCAGGCAGCCGACGTCGCCGCCCACGTGCGCGCGTTCGCCTCGCACCGGCAGGCCGACCTGTGGAGCGGCGTCGGGCTCGCCGCCACCTTCGCCGGCGGCGCCGAGGCCGAGGTCCTCGCCGTCCTGCGCGCCGAGGCGGGCGAGTATCGCCCCGAGCTGGCCCAGGGCGTCGTCTTCGCGGCCAAGGCCCGCGACTTCGCGGGATTCGTACCACCCCACACCGAACTGGCCACCTCGGTCCTCGCCGGGCTCACCGTCGGCGGCGCCGTCGCGCTCGCGGACGACGCGGCCGTGAGCGCCCCGTCCTCGGACGTCCCGGCATATGAATTGTGGCGGCGCGGCGTGCGCGCGCGTTTCGCTTCCACGGACGCCGCCGTCGCGGGCTGATTCCTCCCTTCCCGAAAACCTTCCGGGAAAAGGTCACCCGGCCTGCGGTATCGCGCGGGCCGGAGATATTAATTCGCCGTACGGCCTGCTCAGGCATGCCCTGAAACGCGCTCGAACGGCCGAATGAGCACATTTGAAGTGGACCCGATATCAACCCGTACGTCTACAGTTAACCAGACATCGCCCCCTGGAGAAGGGGAACTCCAGCGGGAGGGAGAGGTAATTGGCCAGCCTTCTAAGGTCATTGAGGCGTCGAATTCTCACGCCGAACGTCTCGGAGACGAAACTCTCGACGCGTGGTTTCCACGTGAAGGACTCGCAATCTCGGGAGCTGCTGGAGACGGTCGGTGAGATGTTCCTCACCGGCTTCGCCTACGCCGCCGAGGCGCGCACCCCGGCCGACGCCGTGGAGCGCCTGGAGATGCTCCCGCTGCGCTTCCGCGGGTTCGCCTACGAGGGCGCGGGCATGGGCTTCGCGATCCTCGACGCCATGCCGTTCTCCGGCGGGCGCAAGGTCGCCGACTTCCTGGCCGACCCGCAGGGCCAGAACCAGACCGACCTGATCTACGTCGGCGTCGGGTGGGCCATGGCCCGCCTGCCGAAGTTCCTGTGGTCGAAGATCCACGCGCCCGACCCGCTGCTGAAGTGGCTGGCGCTCGACGGATACGGCTTTCACCAGGCGTACTTCCACACCGACAAGTACGTGCGCGGGCAGTACCAGGATCCCGCGTTCCCGTGGCCCGCCGGCAGCCCTCGCGGTTACGCCAACCGCGTCATCGACCAGGGCATCGGACGGGCCATGTGGTTCGTCGGGGGCACCGACGTCGACGTCGTGGCCGACCTCATCGAGACCTTCCCCGAGCACCGCCGCGGCGACCTGTTCGCCGGCTCCGGCCTCGCGGCGACCTACGCCTGCGGTGTCGAGGAGGGCGAGCTGCGCAGGTTCCGCGAGCGGGCCGGCCAGTACCGTCCCCAGCTCGCCCAGGGCTCGGCCTTCGCCGCCGAGGCCCGTTTCAGGCCGGGTCTCGTCGTGCCCTCCACGGAGCTCGCGACCAGCGTTTTCTGCGGGGCCACGGCGGAGCAGGCGGCGATGGTCTGCTACGAGACCATTCCCGACCAGCCGGACCAGGGCGATGTGCCCGCCTACGAAGTGTGGCGCACGCGCATCGCCGATCAACTTGTAACCCTTGGAGGTGTTAGCCCGTGACTGCGACCTTTGGCTGGCTTCGCAGACAGCTGCCGGGAATCGTCGCTCTCGTGCTGGTCGCGAGCGTCTTCTTGATCGCCCGCCTGCCCAGCTACTCCGCCGCCGAAGCGGCGACCGTCGCGAGCAAGTTCTCGTTCAAGCCCTTGTCCATCGCGCTGCCAAGCGGATACACCCAGAAGTCGATCCGCCAGGTGAACAAGGACTACAAGCACATCGACGCGTGGATCTCCTCGGTCGGTGCGGCCGTCGCGATGAACGACCTCGACGGCGACGGCCTGTCCAACGACCTGTGCCTCGTGGACACGCGCATCGACCAGGTCGTCATCACCCCGACCCCGGGCGTGAAGGCGAACCGGTACGAGCCGTTCGCGCTGAAGAGCACGCTGCCGATGAACGACGTCATGGCGCCCATGGGCTGCGTCCCCGGTGACTACAACGAGGACGGCCACATCGACCTGCTGGTCTACATGTGGGGCCGCACGCCGATCATCTACCTGGCCCAGCCGGGCGCGACCAAGCTCACCGCGGACGCGTACAAGTCCGTCGAGCTGGTGCCGGGCCCGAACGCGGCCGGCGGCAAGTACACCGGCCCGCAGTGGAACACCAACGCCGCCACCGTCGCGGACTTCGACGGCGACGGGCACGACGACATCTTCATCGGCAACTACTTCGCCGACGGCCCCGTCCTGGACCCGAAGGTCGCGGGCGGCGTGCACATGAACCACTCGATGTCGGCCGCGCACAACGGCGGTGAGGACTACTTCTTCCGCTGGACGGGCGTCATCGGGGGCACACCCGCCTACCAGTGCCAGGACGACGTCCTGCCCAAGGACGAGGCCAAGGGCTGGGAGCTCGCCGCCGCCGCCACCGACCTGGACGGCGACCTGCTGCCCGAGCTGTACCTCGGCAACGACTTCGGCCCGGACCGCATGTACTACAACCGGTCCACCCCCGGCCAGATCAAGCTCTCCCTCGTCGAGGGCGTCCGCTCGCCGATCATCCCCAAGTCCAAGACCCTCGGGCACGACTCCTTCAAGGGCATGGGCATCGACTTCGGCGACCTGAACCACGACGGCATCTACGACATGTTCGTCAGCAACATCACCACCTCGTGGGGCATCGAGGAGAGCAACTTCCAGTTCGTCTCCACGGCCAAGAACCAGGAGGACCTGCGCGCCAAGCTGCGTGACGGCGTCGCCCCCTGGGAGGACAAGAGCGGTCCGTCGGGCACGGCCTGGTCCGGCTGGGGCTGGGACGTCAAGATCGACGACTTCAACAACGGTGGCGAGATGCAGATCGCCCAGGCCACCGGCTTCGTCAAGGGCCAGACCGACCGCTGGCCGCAGTTGCAGGAACTCGCCACGGCGAACGACGAAATGCTGCAGAACCCGTTCTGGTGGCCGAACGCGACCGCCGGCGACGACATCGGCGGCAACCAGACCCTGCACTTCTTCGTGAAGGGCCCCTCGGGCCGCTACGTCGACCTCGCCAAGGAGCTCGGCCTCGCCATCCCGATCCCGACCCGCGGCATCGCCACCGGTGACGCCGACGGCGACGGCCGCCTCGACTTCGCGGTCGCCCGCCAGTGGGAGGCCCCGATCTTCTACCAGAACCAGAGCCCGGACGCCGGCGCGTTCGTCGGCCTGCGTCTCACCCACGCCGCCGCGCCCGCCAAGGCGGAGAAGGGCACCCTGGCCGCCGCGGGCTCGCCGGTCACCGGCGCCCAGGTCTGCGTGATGACCCCGGACGGCAAGAAGTTCATCGCCCGCGTCGACGGCAGCAGCGGCCACTCCGGCCGTCGCAGCACCGACGTCCACATCGGCCTCGGCCCGAACATCACCGGCCCGCTGAAGGCGGAGATCCAGTGGCGTGACCGCGCGGGCGCGAAGCACAAGCAGGAACTCCAGCTGACCACCGGCTGGCACTCGCTCGAGCTCGGCCAGCAGGCCAAGGAGAAGTGATCGAAATGGTAGACACGAAGCCCGCCGCGCCACCGCGTCACGATCCCAAGGTCGTCATCGCCCTGCGCAACTTCGCGATGTCGATCACCGTCTTCAACATCATCGGTTACACGATCCTCGGGTTCGAGCAGCCGTGGACCTGGCCCTTCCTCGCCATCGGGGTCGGTTACGCGACCGAGATCGGGCTTGAGTACATCAGCGCGCGGGTCGAGGGCCGCACGCCGCGCTACATGGGCAACGGCATCCGTGGCCTGCGCGAGTTCCTGTACCCCGCGCACATCACCAGCCTTGCCATGAACATGCTGACCTACGTCAACGACCAGGTCTGGGTCCTGATCTTCGGCGTGGTCGTGGCCGTCGGCGCCAAGTGGGTGCTGCGGGCCCCGGTGAAGGGCCGCATGCGGCACTTCATGAACCCGTCGAACTTCGGCATCGCCGTCATCCTGCTGGTGTTCCCCTGGGCGAGCATCGCTCCGCCGTACCACTTCACGGAGAACATCGACACGTGGGCCGACTGGCTGATCCCCGGCCTGATCATCGTCGGCGGCACGATGCTGAACGGCAAGCTCACCGGCCGTATGCCGCTGATCATGAGCTGGATCGGCGTCTTCGCCCTCCAGGCCGTCCTTCGTGGAATCTTCTTCGGCACCTCCATCTCGGCGGGTCTCGCCATGATGACCGGTGTCGCGTTCGTCCTGTTCAGCAACTACATGATCACCGACCCGGGTACGAGCCCGTCCAGGCCGGCCTCGCAGGTCGCGTTCGGCGGCGGCGTCGCCCTCCTGTACGGCCTGCTGACGGCCGTGCACATCTCGTACGCGCTCTTCTTCGCCACGGCCGGCGTCTGCGCCATCCGCGGCGGGTTCTTCTGGGCGCTCCACTTCGTCAACAAGGCTCGCGAGCAGCGTGAGGCGGTTCAGGCTCCGACGCCGCTTCCGCCGATGCCCGTCGACACGGGTTCGGTCAACGGTAAAGAGGTTGCCACCGTATGACCAGGATCGCGATCGTTGGCATGGCGTGCCGATATCCGGACGCCACGTCGCCGAGAGAGCTCTGGGAGAACGCTCTCGCCGGTCGCCGCGCCTTTCGAAGACTGCCCGACGTGCGCATGCGTCTCGAAGACTACTGGGATCCCGATCCGGCGACCCCGGACACCTTCTACGCGCGCACGGCGGCGGTCATCGAGGGCTACGAGTTCGACCGGGTCCGCTACAAGATCGCCGGCAGCACGTACCGCTCCACAGATCTGACCCACTGGCTCGCCCTCGACATGGCGGGCCAGGCACTGGCGGACGCGGGATTCCCCGGGGCGGAAGGCCTGAACCGGGAACGCACCGGCGTGGTGGTGGGCAACACCCTCACAGGCGAGTTCACCCGGGCGAACGTCATGCGGCTGCGCTGGCCGTACGTCCGCCGCACCGTGGCCGCGGTCCTCAAGGAGCAGGGCTGGGACGACGACCGTCTCGCCACGTTCCTCGCCGACCTGGAGACCACGTACAAGAACCCGTTCCCGCCCGTCGACGAGGACACCCTGGCGGGTGGCCTGTCCAACACCATCGCCGGGCGCATCTGCAACCACTTCGACCTGCACGGCGGCGGCTACACCGTCGACGGCGCGTGCTCCTCGTCGCTGCTGTCGGTGACCAACGCCTGCAAGAGCCTGATCGACGGCGACATCGACGTCGCCATCGCGGGCGGCGTCGACCTGTCCATCGACCCGTTCGAGATCATCGGGTTCGCCAAGACCGGCGCCCTGGCCAAGGGCGAGTTCCGCCTGTACGACCGGCACTCCAACGGCTTCTGGCCGGGCGAGGGCTGTGGCATGGTCGTGCTGATGCGCGAGGAGGACGCCCTCGCGGCGCGCCACCGTGTCTACGCGACCATCGCCGGCTTCGGGATCTCCTCCGACGGCAAGGGCGGCATCACCCGGCCCGAGGTCAGCGGCTACAAGCTGGCGCTCAAGCGGGCCTACGAGCGGGCCGGGTTCGGCATCGAGACCGTCGAGCTGTTCGAGGGTCACGGCACCGGCACGGCGGTCGGCGACAAGACCGAGCTGACCGCCCTGTCGGAGGCGCGCGCCGAGGCGGACGCCTCGGCCAGGCCCGCCGTGGTCACCTCCATCAAGGGCATGATCGGCCACGCCAAGGCGGCGGCCGGCGTCGCCGGGCTCATCAAGGCCGCGATGGCCGTGCACGAGCAGGTGCTGCCGCCGACCATCGGCTGCGTCGACCCGCACGACATCCTGACCTCCGACTCGGCCACCCTGCGCGCGCTGCGCAAGGCCGAGCCGTGGCCCGCCGGCGCGCCCGTGCGCGCCGGCATCACGGCCATGGGCTTCGGCGGCATCAACACCCACGTCGTGCTGGAGAAGACCGGCCCGCGCAAGCGGCTGCTGTCCACGCGCACCCGGCAGCTCGCCGCGTCCTCGCAGGACGCGGAACTGCTGCTGGCGGACGCCGCGACGCCGCAGGCGCTGCGCGACCGGCTCGCCGAGCTGGCCGGCTTCGTCACCCAGGTCTCCTACGGCCAGGTGGGCGACCTCGCCGCGACGCTCCAGCGCGAGCTGCGCGACCTGCCCTTCCGCGCCGCCATCGTGGCGACCTCCCCGGAGGACGCCGAGCGGCAGCTCCAGCGGGCGATCGACGCGCTGGACGCGGGCGAGACCAGCCTGTTCACGCCGGACGGCCGGGCGTTCCTCGGCCACGCCGACGGCCCGGGCCGGGTCGGCTTCCTGTTCCCCGGCCAGGGTTCGGGACGCGGGACGAGCGGGGGCGCGCTGCGCCGCCGCTTCCCCGAGGTCGAGGAGATCTACGTCCAGGCAGGCCTGCCCACGGCCGGTGACATGGTGGCGACGGCCGTCGCCCAGCCGCGCATCGTCACCGGCTCGATGGCGGGCCTGCGTGCCTTGTCCCTGATCGGCGTGGACGCCGAGGTCGCCGTCGGGCACAGCCTCGGCGAGATCTCGGCGCTGCACTGGGCCGGCGCGATGGACGAGGACGTCCTGCTGCGCGTGGCCACCGTCCGGGGCAGGGCGATGACCGAGCACAGCAGCGC
Source organism: Sphaerisporangium album (assembly GCF_003323745.1). Classification (GTDB taxonomy): domain Bacteria; phylum Actinomycetota; class Actinomycetes; order Streptosporangiales; family Streptosporangiaceae; genus Sphaerisporangium; species Sphaerisporangium album. Next base: position 68,838 of record NZ_QOIL01000022.1, on the reverse strand, counting down.
CACGGGCACCATGGCCGGCGTCCGCGCGACGCCGGACGCGGTGATCGAGCTGCTCGGCGACCTGCCCGTCGTCATCGCCGGGTACAACGGGCCCGAGCAGACCGTGGTCGCCGGCACCGTCGAGGCGATCGAGGCGTTCGGGGCCAAGGCCACGGCCGCGGGCCTGAAGTGGACCCGCCTCGCGGTGTCCCACGCCTTCCACTCGCCGCTGGTGGCCCCGGCCGCCGACGAGCTCGGCGCGGCGCTGGAGCACGAGGAGTTCGGCGCCATCGAACGGCAGGTCGTCTCCACGGTCACCGGGGAGACGCTGCGGTCGGGGACCGACCTCCGGGCGCTGCTGCGCACGCAGATCACCGACCCGGTGCTGTTCACGCAGGCGGTCGAGCGCGCGGCCAAGGACATCGACCTGTTCGTCGAGGTCGGCCCCGGCCGGGTGCTCAGCGGGCTGGCGGCGTCGGTGACCGACGTCCCGGCCGTGCCGCTGGACACCGACGACGAGTCGCTGACCGGGCTGCTCCGCGTGGCCGGCGCCGCGTACGTCGTCGGCGTCCCGGTCGTGCACGAGGAGCTGTTCCACGGGCGGCTGCTGCGGCCGCTGGAGGTCGGCGCCGAGTTCTCGTTCTTCCAGAGTCCCGTCGAGCAGGCGCCGAAGGTCGAGATCACCGGCACCGTCCGCAGGGACGCCGTCGCGGCGAAGCCCGCGGTCGCCGAGGCCGCCGCGCCGGCGGCCACGGAGGCCGGGGAGACCACGGAGTCGAGCATCGACCTGCTGCGCCGCCTCGCGGCGGAGCGGGCCGAGCTTCCGCTGGAGATGGTCAGCGAGGACGCGCGGCCGCTGGACGAGCTGCACCTCAGCTCGGTCACGGTCATGCACATCATCGACCAGGCCAGCCAGCGGCTCGGCGTCCCGGCCTCGCACGCGCCGACCAACCTCGCCACGGCGAGCCTGCGCGAGCTGTCGGAGGCGCTCGACGAGCTGGCGCAGAGCGCCAAGACCGCCGCGCCCGCCGGGCCGGCGATCGTCGCCGGCGCGGCCCCGTGGTCGCGGCCGTTCGCGGTCGACCTGGACGAGCTGCCGCTGCCCGCGCGCGCTTCTCCCCAGGAGAACGGCCCGTGGCAGCTCTACGCGCCGGGGGACTCCCCGCTGGCCGCGCCGCTGCGCGACGCCCTGGAGAAGGGCAAGGTGGGCTCCGGCCTGCTGGTCGTCCTTCCCGAGGAGCGCGCCGAGGCTCATCTGGAGCAGGCGCTGCGTGCCGCGCAGGCGGCCGTCGCGGCCGCTCCGGGCACGCGGTTCGTCGCCGTCCAGCACGGCGCCGGGGCCGCGGGCCTGGCCAAGACCCTCCAACTGGAGGCGCCGCACCTGCGCACCACCGTCGTCCACATCCCCCCGGGCCCCGAAGCCGTCGCCCGGATCGTGGACGAGGTCGCCGCGACGACCCGGTTCTCCGAGGTCTTCTACGACGACCAGGGTGTGCGCCGCGTGCCGACGCTGCGCGCGCTGCCGACCCGTCCGGCCCGCACCGAGCTCCCGCTGGGCGAGGGCGACGTGCTGCTGGTCACCGGCGGCGGCAAGGGCATCACCGCCGAGTGCGCCCTGGCCGTGGCCACCGACACCGGAGCCAAGCTGGCCGTCCTCGGCCGCTCGGCCCCGGAGGACGACAAGGAACTGGCCGACAACCTGAAGCGGATGGCGGACTCCGGCGTGACGGTGCGGTACGCCCGCGCCGACGTCACCGACGCCGCCAAGGTCGCCGCCGCCGTGGCCGAACTGTCGGCCGCGCTCGGGCCGGTCACCGCCGTGCTGCACGGCGCCGGCCGCAACGAGCCGGCCGCGATCACCGGCCTGGACGCCGCCGCGTTCCGCCGCACCTTCGCCCCGAAGGTCGACGGCCTGCGCAACGTCCTCGACGCGATCGAGCCCGGGAAGCTGCGCCTGCTGGTGTCGTTCGGCAGCATCATCGGCCGGGCCGGTCTGCAGGGCGAGGCGCACTACTCCACCGCGAACGACTGGATGGCCGAGCTCACCCGCGAAGTGGGCGAGACGCACCCCGGCTGCCGGGCGATCTGCATGGAGTGGTCGGTCTGGTCCGACGTCGGCATGGGCGAGAAGCTCTCGGTGGTCGACTCGCTCGGCCGCATGGGCGTCACCGCCATCACCCCCGAGCAGGGCGTGGAGATCATGCGCCGGCTCGTGTCCGACCCCGACGTGCCCGCCACCGTGGTCATCAGCGGCCGCACGCAGGGAATCGACACCGCGCGCTACGACCTGCCGGAGCTCCCGCTCCTGCGGTTCGTCGACAAGCCCCTCGTCCACTACCACGGTGTCGAGCTCGTCACCGAGGTGGAGATGAACGCGGGCACCGACCTGTACCTCGCCGACCACCTGCTCGACGGCAACCTGCTGTTCCCTGCCGTCTTCGGCATGGAGGCGATGGCTCAGGTCGCCCAGGCGGTTACCGGCCGCACGACCGCGCCGGTCATCGAGGGCGCGGAGTTCAGCCGTCCGATCATCGTGCCGCCGGAGGGCAGCACGACGATCCGTGTCGCCGCGGTCGTCACCGACAGCGGCGACGACGGCGAGGCGACGGTCGAGGTCGCGATCCGCAGCGCGGAGACCGGCTTCGAGGTCGACCACTTCCGCGCGAAGGTGAAGTTCACCGGCGAGCCGGTGCCGGACGGCCCGCCCGTCCAGATCGGCGAGGGCCTGCCGGTCGTCCCGCTCGACCCGCCCACGGAGATGTACGGCGACACGCTGTTCCAGGGCGGCCGCTTCCACCGCCTGCGCCGCTACCATCGGGCCGCCGCGCGCCACGTCGACGCCGACGTCGCCGCGATCTCCGCGCCCGACTGGTTCGCCGGCTACCTGCCCGGCGAGCTGCTGCTCGGCGACCCGGGCATGCGCGACGCGCTCATGCATGGCAACCAGGTCTGCGTCCCGGACGCCACCCTGCTGCCGACCGGCATCGAGCGGGTGTACGCGGGCGGGGCCGCTCTCGCGCAGGCCGGCGAGCTGCGGTACTGCGCCACCGAGCGGCTGCGCGACGGCGACACCTATATATACGACATCGCCGTCCGCACCGCGGCCGGTGAGGTCGTCGAGCGGTGGGAGGGTTTGCGCCTGCAGGCCGTCCGCAAGAAGGACGGCCGCGGCCCGTGGGTCACCCCGCTGCTCGGCTCCTACGTCGAGCGCACGGTGGAGGACCTGGTCGGCACCCGCGTGGCCGTCGCCGTCGAGCCGTACGCGGAGGGCGCCGACGACGACGCCACCCGCGAGGCCCGCACGGTGGTGGCGGCGGGACGCGCCGCCGGCCGTCCGGTCACGCTGACCGCCGGACCCGGCGGCAAGCCGGTCGCCGACGGCGGCCCGGCGGTGTCGGCCGCGCACGGGGCGGGAGTCACGCTCTGCGTCGTCGCGGACGGGACTACCGGAACCGGCGTCACCGAGGTCACCCACCACACCGCGACCCAGTGGAAGAAGCTGCTGGGCAAGCACCTGCCGCTGGCCAAGCAGGTCTCGGCCGAAACGGGGGAGGAGCTCGACACGGCCGGGGCCCGCGTGCTCGCCGCCGTCCAGAGCCTGCGCGACGCCGGTCTCGCGGACGCCCCGCTCACCCTCGCCTCCGGGCGCGGGGAGGCGTGGGCGGTGCTCGCCTCGGACGGGGTGCGCGTCGCGACGCTGGTCACGACGCTGCGGGACGCGGCGAAGCCGGTGGCGCTCGCGGTTCTCACCGAAGGGAGGCCGTAGGCCATGAGCAAGTACTTCGAGTACCAGCACACGGTCGGCTTCGAGGAGACCAACCTCGTCGGCAACGTGTACTACGTGAACTACCTGCGGTGGCAGGGACGCTGCCGCGAGTTGTTCCTCTACCAGAGGGCGCCGGAGGTGCTCAAGGACCTGCAGGACGACCTGAAGCTGTTCACGCTGAAGGTCGACTGCGAGTTCTTCGCCGAGATCACCGCCTTCGACGAGCTTTCGATCCGGATGCGGCTGGTGGAGCTCGCGCAGACACAGGTCGAGTTCAGCTTCGACTACGTCCGCCTGGACGGGGGCGACGGCGAGACGCTCGTCGCCCGCGGCCGGCAGCGGGTGGCGTGCATGCGCGGGCCCAACACCCGCACGGTCCCGGCCAGGGTTCCCGACGCTCTGGCGCAGGCGCTCGAACCGTATGCGTCCTAGGCGCGGATTCTAGAGATTGAGCAGGAGGAAAGCGTGAACGTCGACAACTCCGCGCCAACCCGCCCGGCGACCGAGGCGAAGACACTGCGGCGAGCGTTCGGGGCGTTCGCCACCGGCGTCACCGTGGTGACGACCGGCGGTGAGGTCCCGCACGCCATGACCGCCAACTCCTTCACCTCGGTGTCGCTCGATCCGCCGCTCCTGCTGGTCTGCGTCGACCGCGGCGCGCTGATGCACCAGTACCTCAGCGCGTCGCGGTACTTCGGGGTGTCGGTGCTCGCCTCGCACCAGGAGGCGGAGGCCCTGCACTTCGCGGACCGCCACCGGACGCTCGGGGCCGCCCAGTTCGAACGCGTCGACTGGCACCCGGGGCATCTGAGCGGCGTCCCGCTGCTCAGTGGCACCCTCGCCGGCTTCGAGTGCGAGATGTGGCGGGCGTACGACGGCGGGGACCACACGATCTTCATCGGCGAGGTCCTGAACCTGCACCAGCCGACCGACAGAGAGGCGCTGCTCGTGTTCAAGGCCAAGTTCCGACAACTGAGTCCCGATTGGAGCGAGGTACCGGCGTGACGCTTACCGGACCCAAGGCCACGGCATCCGAGCGGCCGTCTTCGGACGGCCGCCGGGTGCCGCCCGGCCCGCCTTTGTGGGCCGGGCCCGGCCTTTTCAAGAAACTGGCGAAGGACCGGCTGGCGCTGATGGAGCAGGCCGCCACGTACGGCGACGCGGCGAAGCTGTCCATCGGCCCGAAGACCCTCTATTTCTTCAACCATCCCGACCACGCCAAGCACGTCCTGGCGGACAACAGCGGGAACTACCACAAGGGAGTCGGCCTGGTCCAGGCGCGCCGGGCCATCGGCGACGGCCTGCTGACCAGCGAGGGCGAGCTGTGGCGCAAGCAGCGCAGGATGATCCAGCCGGTCTTCCAGAACAAGCGCATCTCCCAGCAGGCCGGGGTCATCGCCAAGGAGGCGGCCGGCCTGGTGGAACGGCTCCGCGCCAAGGGGGCCGAGGGGCCGGTCGACGTCGTCCAGGAGATGACGTGGCTCAGCCTCGGCGTGCTCGGCCGCACGCTGCTCGACGCCGACCTCGGGGAGTTCACCTCGATCGGGCAGGACTTCGAGGCCGTGCAGGACCAGGCGATGTTCGAGCTGGTGACGCTGAGCAAGGTGCCGATGTGGGTGCCGCTGCCCAAGCAGATCAGGTTCCGCCGGGCCCGCGAGGACCTCCAGCGCATCGTCGACCATCTGGAGGCCGAGCGGCTGAAGTCGGGCGAGCTCGGGGACGACGTCGTCTCCCGGCTGATCGCCTCGACCCGCGAGGAGGCCGACCCCCGCGTGGGACGGCTGCGCATGCGGGACGAGCTGGTCACGCTGCTGCTCGCCGGGCACGAGACCACGGCGAGCACGCTGTCGTGGACGTTCCACCTGCTGGACGGCCACCCCGAGGTGCGCGAGCGGCTGCACGCGGAGGCGGTGGAGGTGCTCGGCGACCGGCTTCCGGTCTACGAGGACCTGCACCGGCTGAAGTACACCGCGATGGTGGTGGAGGAGGTCATGCGCCTCTACCCGCCGGTGTGGATGCTTCCCCGGGAGGCCCAGGGTGACGACGAGGTCGGCGGCTACCACGTGCCGGCCGGCGCCGACGTCCTGATCAGCCCCTACACGCTGCACCGGCACCCCGACTTCTGGGACCGGCCCGAGGCCTTCGACCCGGAGCGCTTCGACCCCGACCGGCCGAGCGGCCGGCCGCGGTACGCCTACATCCCCTTCGGCGCGGGGCCCCGGTTCTGCGTCGGCAACCACCTCGGCATGATGGAGGCCACGTTCGTGATCGCCATGGTCGCGCGTGACCTGCGCCTGGCCAAGGTGCGGGGGTACAAGGTGGTCCCCGAGCCCATGCTGTCGCTGCGGGTGCGCGGCGGTCTGCCGATGACCGTCCACCCCGTCCGCGACGCCGGGGGCGCCGGGGCCTGATCCACGTCTCGCGGCCCGAGCCGCCGCACGGTTCAGGCGGGCATTCGCTTCCCGAGTCTGCCAGCCTGTTCCGGCCGGCTTCCGCCGTCTGTTCGCGCTTTCCAGGGAACGTCGCCCCTTTTCCACGGCGGCTTCAGGGGGCGCATTGCCGCGCGCTTCGCGGCCGATTACGCATTCACGCCGCGGCGCCGTCCCGATTCATATGGGACGGCGCCGTTTCGCGCGGGAAGCCCATTAACCGACGGGGACGCCGTGCGCGCGCGAAAGCGGGGCTCGGCACGCCTGAATAAGGGTGAAGGTGGAATTGTTGGGGGGCCGGCCCATGAAATGAGGGGTGGCCTCTGGGTGTCGCCCGCGTTACCCGGAATGGCAGGGATATGAGCTGCCCTGCTGGGACCGGCTTCCCGCACGGTCCGTCTCACGGATAAGCGTTGAACCCTCGTCTCATGGAAGAGGACGGGCCCGGCCGCGGCCCGTCCGGCCGCCGTGCGCCGCGCGCGCGGCGACGGCTCAGTGGGTGAGCTGGGGAACGTCGAGCAGGTCGCGCAGCGCGAGCAGCACCGGAGGGTCGAGGGGACGCATCGGACGAAGCTGCAGGTGAGCCAGCTTGGTGTCCGTGCCGGGCCGTACACTGATCGGCCCGTGGCGCCCGATGCACAGTCCCTCGTCCGAGCCGGCGGGGTGGAGGACGGCGTCCTCCCTGCCGGGGGCGACGGACTGGGCCATCAGGTGCCATTCCCCCTGGGGGACGTCCTCCAGCACGAAGGGCCCCGGCCTGCGGAGGATCGTGTACCGGATGGGCTTGCCCTCGAGGATCCTGTCGGGGAACAGCCCGGCGAAGATGGGCTGGTCCTTGAGCGGGGAGGAGATGTCGCCCCTGATGGTCGTCATCGGCCTGTCCCGCTCGGAAGCCCGCTCCGTTTCGGTGCTGATCTGCGGCGTGATGCTCTTTAGCTGCCGGTATTTCGTGGGGGAGAGCCCGACGCTCGCGGTGAACCGCGTGCTGAAGGTTCCCACGCTCGAATAACCGACCATGTGGCTGATGTCGGTAACCGTCAGCGACGTTGTCGTGAGCAGCCGCTTGGCCTCCTGGAGTCGCACGGCCGACAGGAACCGGCCGGGCGACAGCCCGGTGACCCGCTGGAACACCCGGGAGAAGTGGAACTTGCTGAACATGGCCGTACGGGCCATGTCGTTGATGGTGAGCTGCTCACCGAGGTTCTCGTGCATACTCTTGACGACCCGGAGGACGGCTTGCTCAATCGCGTTTTCCATGGCTCCTCCCGTGCGCTGGAGGCGCTGTGAGAATTGACCCCGATTTGACACGGGAGAACTCGTCATCGTGAGCCTCTGTCATCTGCTCGCACTCCAAGGCTGCGAATGGAATCCATTCGGCTGCGGTGTGATATCCGGAACAAACGACGCCCGACGACGACACATCGACGGCACTTGGCCATGGCATCAGAATTGGGCGGCGCACCTTCTGCGACAACCCCTAGCCGCCCCCTGCCTGCCCATATCCGCTTCGGGTGGCCCGGGAATCCCCCGGATCCTTTCCGTCGAATGACCGTTACGCCGGGCAACGCGCATGCGCGTTCACCGGGGGCTATCCGCGCGTCGATGTCGCGGATGCCGGGCGTTAGGGGGCGTTCGTCCGGAATGCGAAAGCAACTCAGGAGATGCACCTCTTCGGGCGATGCCGTTCCATGAACTGGTCAGCAGCCCGACCTGGACGAGCGAGGAAACGCGTATGCGACCGCCATCCACAGACATAGACGAAGCCAGGACGATGACGCTGGAGGCGTTCGCGGACACGATCGTCCCGGGCGAGAAACGCTCACCCGACGACCGGGCCATCGCCGGCGCCGCCACTGGCGGCGGCGCGGTGCAGGCCGGTGCCCTTGAGCTGCTCGGATGGGACGCGACCGGCCTCACCGAGGGTCTCGACAACTTCGCGAACGCGCTCAACGACCACGCCACGGCGTACGCCTTCGAGCACGGGACCGACCTGGACGAGACCGTCCCGCCGTTCGTCTCCCTGCCGTTCGAGCACAGGACCGCGCTCGTGCTACGGCTCACCAAGCCCGGCCACCCCGAGAAGGAGCTCTGGGTCAGCCTCGCCCTGTTCTGCAACATGGCCTTCGACTCGGCGGCGCACATGCACACCGCCGACGCGATCGCCGAGGGACACCCGGGACTGATGGCGATGGGCATCGAGAAGCCCGACGCCGACGGCCGCTGGAGGTTCCCGAACTTCTCCTACGGCCGGCCGCTGGCCCGCCTGCACCCGGACACGACCCCTTCAGGGAGTCCCAAATGACCAGCACGGAACGCACCGACGTCCTCGTGGTCGGAAGTGGCTTCGGCGGCGCGATCGCGGCCTACCACCTCGCGGCCGGAGGCGCGAAGGTCATCGTGCTCGAACGCGGCCCGTGGCTCACGGGCAAGGACTTCGACCACGACTTCAAGCTCGGCTCGTCCTACACGCGGGCCTTCGACTTCACCGTCGGCGACGGAATGAGCATCCTCGGCGGCAACTGCGTCGGCGGCGGCAGCGTCGTCTACTTCGCCGCGATGCCCCGCGCGCCCCGGTTCGTCTTCGAACGGCACGGCAGCATCGGCCGCCGCATGTGGCCGGCGTCCGTCAACCGTGACACCCTCGACCCGTGGTACGACCGGGTGGCCGAGTCCATCCCGATCACCCAGCAGAGCTGGGACGACGTCACCTACGCCGGCGGGCTGTGGGCCGCGGCCTGTAACCACGCCGGGCGTACCGCCAACCCGGTCCCGGCGGCCATCGACCGCAGCCTGTGCACCAACTGCAACTGGATGATGGCCGGGTGCCACTTCGACGCCAAGCAGTCGCTGCTGCTCAACTACCTGCCCGCGGCCATCGCGCACGGCGCCGAGATCCGCCCGCTGCACGAGGTGCAGCACATCTCGCGCACCGACGACGGCGGCTACCGCGTGCACTACGACATCATGGACGACGAGGACTACCGCCTCCGCGGCGAGGGCGGCACGATCGACGCCAAGATCATCGTGCTTGCGGCCGGCGCCGGCGCCACCCCTGTCATCCTCCAGCGCAGCGAGGCCACGCTCGGCACCATGCCGCACGCCGTCGGCCGCTACTTCTCCGGCAACGGCGAGCGTCTCAACACCGCGATCCTCAACGAGGACAAGGTGCGCGAGGTGCTCGGCCTGGAGCGTGAGAACGGCCTGGCCTACGAGGCCAACCAGATCGGCAAGGGCCCGGTCGTCGCCAACTGGGACCGGCTCGACGGCTCGCTGCCGGAGTTCGAGCGGTTCTCGCTGGAGCAGCTCTACTTCCCGCCCGGCCTCGGGACGATCCTCGCCCAGGTGCCCGGCGCGCTCGGCCCGAGCTGGTTCGGGGTCGACAAGAAGGAGGTCCTCAGGCGCTGGCGCTCCTGGCTGATCATCTTCCAGATGATCGAGGACAACAATGAGGGCGTCTTCGGCCCGCCGCCCGCCAAGGGCAACGCCGACCGCCTCAGCCAGCAGATGCTCGGCGTCGGCCGCCTCAAGTACGACCCGACCCCGCAGACCCTGCGGGCGTGGGCGCTGGCGGACGCCGAGGTCAAGGACATCCTGGAGCGCGACGGCCTCGCCGAGGTCGCCGCCTGGACCAACGACGTGGTCGGCGCGTACACCGTCCACCCGCTGGCCTCGTGCCGCATCGGCGACGACCCGCACACCTCGGCGCTGGACGACCGCAACGAGCTGCGCGGGCACCCGGGCATCTTCGTCACCGACGGGTCCGCCGTCCCGGGCGCGCTCACCGTCAACCCGGCGATGACCATCTCGGCGCTGGCCGAGCGCGCGATCCCCGGCATCGTCGCGGCCGCCCAGGAGCGGGGCGTCGAGGTCACCTACGGAGCTCCGGCCCCTGACGGCTCGACCAGCGGACGACGTGGCGTCGCCCCGCTGATCCCGAGCCTGTCACGCCGGTAAGGAGGGAGCGGGCGATGGGCAGGATGCTCAGCCGTGCGACGCTGCCGGGGACGCTGTCCCACGTCCGGCACGTATCCGTGGTACGTCCCCGTACCGCGCCGGACCTCGTCGCGAAGGTATACGCGCATGTGGAGCGAGACTTCGGCATGCTGGCGCCGCCGATGCTCCTGCACTCGCCCGCTCCCGTCACCCTCGCGGCATCGTGGATGATGCTGCGGGAATCCCTCCTCGCGGCCGGGCTCGCCGGCAGGCCGCTGAAGGAGGCGGTCGCGACCGCCGTGTCGCGCGGCAACGCCTGCCCCTACTGCGTCGACGTGCACCAGGCCACGATGGACGGCCTCGTGCGCGGCGGCCACGCCGCGCTGATCGCGGCGGGCCGCGTCGACGACATCGACGACCCGGCGGTGCGCCGGGTGGCGTCGTGGGCGCTGGCGAGTGGGACGCGCGACGCGGCGGCGCGGCACGAGCCGCCGCTGCCGCCCGAGGGGCTCCGCGAGCTTGCGGCGGTGGCCGTCACCTTCCAGTACCTCAACCGCATGGTCAACATATTCCTCACCGAGTCGCCGCTGCCCGCCGAGGTGCCCGCCGGCGCGCGCGGCCTGCTGCTGCGGCTGTTCGGCCGGATCATGCGGACGTACGCCCGCCGCGGCGGCGAGCCGGGCGCCTCGCTCGGCCTGCTGCCCGAGGCGCCGCTGCCTGCGGACCTGGCGTGGGCGGACGGGTCGGCGAACCTCGCCGCCGCGTTCGCCCGGGCCGCCGCCGCCATCGACGCGGCGGGCGTCCGCACGGTTCCGGCGCCGGTGCGCGAGCTGGTCACCGCGCGGCTGGCCGCCTGGGACGGCGAGCCGACCGGGCCGAGCCGCGCCTGGGTCGCGGAGGCCGCGTCCGCGCTCCCCGAGGCCCTGCGCCCGGCGGGACGGCTGGCGCTGCTGACCGCGATGGCGTCGTACCAGATCGACGACGCGCTGATCGCCGACTTCCGCGCCGGGACGCCCGGCGACCTGGCACTGGTCGAGCTCACCTCGTGGGCGAGCATGGCGGCGGCCCGCCGCGTCGGCTCCTGGATCCCGATCGTCCCGGTCACTGAGGAATCGGCGCCCTCCGGTTCCGCGTCCGCCCAGGCTCCCGCCGCCGTCCCCGCTGCCGTCCGCGCGCAGGGCGCGTCCCCCGCTGGGGAGAGCTGAGCGACGTCATGTCGTCCCGCTCCACCCGCGTGAACCCCTGGTTCGCGCTGCCGGCGGGCAGCGCGCCGGCGACGCACAGGACCCGGCGCTCCGCCGCCGCGCCCCCGCCGTCCGGGGACGACGCGCGGCGCGGAGCGCTGGTATAGCCGGTCCGCGCGATTCGCGTCGCCGATATCGCGAAATTCGGACCCAAGAAGCACACACGGAGAAGACGCCGGAATTTTCGTGATGCATGCTTGATTTGAGAACTCAACACAATTGAATGCCGTTAAGGTTGCATTTATAGGAATTGCCGTACCGTCTATGACCTGGTGTGACGCGTCCGTATGAACGTGTGGACGCGTGTCCCCGGTGTTCCCGGCGCCGCCGATATCCCCGTAATCCAAGGCTTTTCAGTGAGAGGACAGACGCGTGAGCGAGCTGGACGAAGTGCTGCAGGCGCTTACCGTTGAGGGCGAGGAGCTCGACCGCGTGGTCGCCGGCCTCCAGCCCTCACAGTGGGATCTGCCCACCCCCGCCCCCGGATGGACCATCGCGAACCAGATCGGCCACCTGACCTTCATCTTCAGCCTCGCCCGGACCGCCGCGTCCGACGCCGAGACGTTCAAGACCCTGGTCGCGGGCGCCGAGAAGGACTTCAACGGCGCCGTCAACGCGGCCCTCGGCCTGTTCGCCAACGACACCATCGAGTCGCTGCTCGCCAAGTGGCGCGGCGAGCGCAAGGACGTCGTCGACGCGCTCGCCGCCGTTCCGGCCGGCCAGGTCGTGCCGTGGCTGGTCAACCCGCTGCCGCCGATCATCCTGGCCTGCGCGGGCATCATGGAGCAGTTCGCCCACGGCCAGGACATCCTGGACACCCTCGGCATCGAGCGCACGTTCACCGACCGCATCAAGCACCTGGTGGTCTTCGCGGTCCTGACCAGGGACTTCGGGTACCAGGCCCGCGGTCTCACGCCGCCCGCCGAGGAGTTCCGCTTCGAGCTCGTCGCCCCGTCGGGAGAGCTGTGGGCGTTCGGTCCCGAGGACGCCTCGCAGCGCATCACCGGTCCGGCCGCCGACTTCTGCCTGCTCGCGACCCGCCGCCGTCACCGCGACGACCTCGCGATCGTCGCCACCGGCGACGTGGCCGACCTCTGGCTGGACATCGCCCAGTGCTACCGGGGCCCCGCCGGGGAAGGCCGCAGGCCGGGCCAGTTCGCCGCCGCCCGGGTCTGACCGTTCGCCGTCAGGGCGCCGCCCATCGCGGCGCCCCTGATCGCGCGTGAACGGCGTGACCCGCAGGAACCCCTGCTCCGCTCCCGTCGCTCACGGCCCGCGTCGCCCCACGGCGGCGCGGTGTGGGACCATCCGGACCGTCCCGGCACCCGGCGTCGGACCCGCCGGAGCGGGGAGATAGAACGGAGACGGGTCCCGAGGGTCAGGAGGTCGACGGTGCGGCAGCTCAGCGCGCTCGACGCGCAGTTCCTCAACTTCGAGAGCGACACGAACGTCGCCAACGTCGCGGGGCTGTCGATCCTCGACGGCGACGTGGCGCGCGACGACCTGCTCAAGCTGGTCGAGGAGCGCTCGGCGCTGGTCCCGCCGCTGCGGCAGCGGCTGGTGGGGGTGCCGCTCGGCCTCGACCACCCGTACTGGGCGCAGGACGAGGATCTCGACCTGGAGTACCACGTACGGGAGGTCGGCCTGCCGGCCCCGGGCAGCGACCGGCAGCTCGCCGCGCAGGTCGCCCGGCTGCACGCGCGGCGGCTGGACCGGCGCCGCCCGCTGTGGGAGATGTATCTGATCCACGGCCTGGCGGGCGGCCGCACCGCGCTCTACACGAAGATGCACCACGCGGCCATCGACGGCATGGGCGGCGCCGACGTGCTCGCGGCGTTCATGGACATCGAGCCGAACCCGCCGCGCCGCGAGCCGGAGCGGCCCGTCGAGCCCGACCGCGCCCCCGAGACCGCCGAGATGATCGTCAGGACGGCGGGCAGGCTGGTGGCCAACCCCGCGTACCTGCTGAGGTTCCTGGTCGAGGCGGTGCCGCACCTGGACGAGATCCCGATCATCTCGCGGCTGCCCGGCGCGGTGCCGGTGTCCCGGGCCACCCGGCGGCTGACGCGGTGGATCGGCCGGGGCGCGGGCGAGGAGGTGCCGGAGCTGCCCCGGCTGGCGGTGCCGCGCACGCCGTTCAACGGCCCGGTGTCCGCGCACCGGCGCTTCGCGTTCACCGAGCTGCCGCTGGAGGAGGTGAAGCGGGTCAAGAACGCCTTCGGGTACACGGTCAACGACGTGGTCATGACCCTGGTGGCCACGGCGGTGCGCCGCTGGCTGACCGAGCACGACGCGCTGCCCGGGGAGCCGCTCGTGGCCGGGGTGCCGTTCTCGCTGCGCGAGGACGCGCGGGCGCCCGGCAACCAGGTCACCCTCATGATTACCTCGCTGGACACGCAGATCGCCGACCCGCGCGAGCGCCTGGAGGCCGTGCACGAGGCGATGGGCCGCATCAAGGACCGCTTCAACCTGGCGCCCGCCCGCTGGCTGCGCACCCTCAGCGAGAGCATGCCCGCCGCGCTGACCGGGCTGGCCCACCGCGCGGCCTTCGGCCTGGCGGCGCAGACGACCCCGGCCGTCAACCTGATGGTCTCCAACGTGCCGGGCCCGCAGATCCCGCTGTACGTGTGCGGGCGGCGGCTGATCGCGCAGTACCCCGTCTCGGTCGTCAGCGACGCGAGCGGGGGGATCAACGTCACCGCGTTCTCCTACGACGGATGGATCGACGTGGGGATCCTCGCCGACCGGGCGATGGTGCCCGACGTCTGGTCGCTCACCACCTACCTGCACGACGCGCTGGACGAGCTGAAGGCGCTCACCTGACGGGCGCTCACCGGGCGAGGCCGAGCAGGATCTCCGTCCACAGCCGGTCCACCTCCCGGTAGCGCATGCGCGCGGTCTCGTGGTCGAGGCCGGCCTGCTTGTCCGAGCGCCGGACGTACGCGCGGCCGCCGCCCACGACCAGGTAGTAGACCCGCGACCGGCACTCGCACGTCCAGCGCAGGATGCGCGGCCTGCTCTCGGCGTTCATCGGCGGGAACCAGGCGACGCGCCGGCAGCCCTCGCGCGCCTTCGGGACGTGCGGGCCGTGGTCGGCGTGCCCCGAGGAGGCGGTCAGCGCCGTCACCGCCCGCCCTCCGTGCGGAGGGTGATCAGCGACGAGAGGCGCTCGGGGGTGGGGGCGTGGACGAGCCGGGCCTCCAGCCAGGGGCCGCAGGCGTACCACGTGCGGCCCGAACACCACACGCGCCACCCCGGGTGCGCCGTCCGCAGCGCCTCGACCTCGGCCGCGGTGGCGTCCTCTTCAGTCTCTTCAGTCCCTTCAGTGGCTTGGGGGGACGGGGAGGCGGGGGAGGGGGCGTCCGTGGCGGCGGGCGTGCCGGGCGCGTACCCGCACCAGCCCGGCGGCTCGGGAGCGGGACGCGTCGCGGGTTTCGGCGCGCACGGCGCGGGGGCGCGGGTGCGGAAGAGGCGGGCGCGGCAGGCGGTGAGATAGGGCAGAACCCCGGCCATCCAGACCCCTTAGCGTCTACGGCAATCGGTTGACATATACGACAATGGCGAGACGATAAGGTGCGTGTCAATCAGGTGACCGCATCTGGAACCCCCGGCAGATCGGAACGTGGGTAAGTGTCTGGCCACGCCTACGAGCACATCGCGGCCGAACTGCGCGGCGCGATCCTTGACGGTGGCCTGCCGCCCGGCGCCCGCCTGCCCCGGCACGCCGACCTGGCGCGGCAGTACGGCGTGTCCGAGATCGTCGTCCGGCAGGCGATCGACGCCCTGAAGAACGCGGGCCTGGTCGAGACGCGCGGGCGCGGCGGCACCTGGGTGCGCGAGCGGCCGCCCGTGCGCCGCATCTCCTCCCAGCGCTACCTCGCCGATCTCGGGCCGCAGACGGTGAAGCAGACCTCCTTCACCCGGGACCAGGGGATCGCCTGGGAGCAGTACCGCCTCGACACCGCCTACCGGTGGATCGACGCCGACGAGCGGCTGGCCGGCCTGTTCGGCGTCGCGCCCGGCACGCGCGTGCTCGAACGGCACTTCGTCTTCTACGCGGCGGGCGTGCCGTCGCAGGTGGCGCGGCCGTGCCTGCTCGCCTCGGACGTCGAGGGCACGCCGGTGGCCGACCCGAAGAACGAGCCCTGGCCCGGCGGGACGATCAACCAGCTGCGCACGCTCGGCATCGAGGTCGACGACATCACCGAGTCGGTGACGACGCGCATGCCCACCCCCGTGGAGGCGCGGACGTTGCGCATCGCGCAGGGCGTCCCGGTGTTCGCGATCACGCGGGTGATGTACGCGGCCGGGCGGGTGGTCGAGGTCGCCGACCCGATCGTGATCCCGGGCGACCGCGCGATCCTCGACTACCGGATCCCGCTGCGTCCCCTGCCGTGAGGGGGGCCGGGCGCGCTCACCGGAGCAGTGCCATGCGGGCGGCGCCGATCAGCCCGCCGTCCCCGCCGAGCGCCGCCGGCGTGACGCGCAGCCGCCGGACGAACCCCAGCCGCGCCCGCTCGCCGATCGCGCGGCGCAGCGGGCCGAACAGCACCTCGCCCGCCGCGGCCACCCCGCCGCCGATCACCGCCTGGTCCAGGTCGCAGATCGCGGCGACGGTGACGATCGCGCTCGCCAGCGCGTCGGCGGCCCGGGCGAAGGCGGCCAGAGGCACGGCCGCGCCGTCGTGGGCCGCCTGGGCGAGCGCGCGGGCGTCCGGGCCGCCCCAGCCCCGCTCGCGGGCCCAGCGGACCATGGACGGGCCGCTCGCGATCGTCTCGACGCACCCCCTGGCCCCGCAGGGGCAGGGCGCGCCGCCGGGGTCGACGATGATGTGCCCGATGTGCCCGGCGTTGCCGGTGGGACCCTCGAACGGCACGCCCTCCAGGACGAGCCCGCCGCCGATGCCGGTGGACACGACGATGCCGAGCATGGAGGTGCTTCCGCCGCCGGCGCCCGTCCAGTGCTCGCCGACCGCCGCCGCCACGGCGTCCCCGACCAGGAAGCAGGGCACGCCCGGGATCGCCTCGCCGACCTCGGCGAGGATCGGGAAGTCGCGCCAGGCCGGGATGTTCACCGGGCTGACGGTTCCGGCGAGCAGGTCCAGCGGCCCGGCGGAGGCGACGCCGACCGCCGTGGGCGTGGTGTCGGCGGCCACCTGGCGCAGCAGGCCGGTCAGCGCGGCGCCCACGATGTCCGCCCGGCCGGGCGGCGCGGCGGGGGTGGGCACCTCACGGCGGCGCAGCACCGTGCCGTCCTCGCCGATCAGGGCCGCGGCCAGTTTGGTGCCGCCGATGTCGGCGGTGAGCACGTGAGGGCTCATGGCTCCTTCTCGCTCGCGTGGGGTCGGGAGAGGGCTGGTCATCTCGGAGGGTCACGGGGTGAGCAGGGCGCCGAGGCGGGGGGCGTAGGTCGCGTGGAAGACCAGGGACGCGGCCCCGATCGCGGCGGCGTCGGCGGCGATGGGGGAGAGCTCCACCCGCACCTGGTGAAGCCTGCGGGCGAGCGGGCGCGTCGCCACGGCCTCGGCCACGACGTCGCGGTACAGCTCGGCGACCCTGTGCAGGGCGGGGCCGCCGAGCACGATCAGGTCGATGTCCAGCATGTTCACGATGCCGACCGCGGCGTCGGCGAGCCTGGCCGCGACCTCGCCGACGACCTCGCGGGCCAGCGGGTCGCCCGTGGCCGCCGCCGCGCAGATCTCGGCGTGGCGGGGGCCCTCGCCGTCCGGGCCGAGGCCGAGCGCGCTCGGGGCGCCGGCGGCCAGGCGCGCCCGCACGGTCGCCTCGATGGCGCCCGGGCAGCACACGGCCTCGACGCAGCCCCTGTTGCCGCAGTAGCAGTCGGGGCCGTCGGGCGCGACGGTGATGTGGCCGAACTCGCCGGCGTTGGACGAGCGTCCCCGGTAGATCTGGTTGTCCAGGAACAGGCCGCCGCCGATGCCGGTGCCGAGGTACAGGTAGGCGAAGCTCGGTGTGGCACGTGCCAGGCCGGCCCAGCGCTCGCCGATCGCCGCCGCGGCGGCGTCGTTGTCGAAGGTCACAGGGAAGCCGGTGTGCTCCTCCAGCAGGCGCTTGATGGGCACGCCGTCCCAGCCGGTCAGGCGCGGGGGGACGTTCATCACGCCGTCGTCGTCGAGGGGGCCGGGGCAGGCCAGGCCGATGCCCAGCACCTTGGCGTCGGGCACGTCCGCCTCGGCGAGCACGCGCCGGGCCGTGCGGGCCATCTGGCGGATGAGCGACTCGGGCGCGAGCCCGGGACGGACGTCGGTGTGGAGCTTGGCGACCGGCTGCCCGGCGAGGTCGGCGAGGACGTAGGAGACCTCGCCGGGGTCGAAGTGGATGCCGAGGGCGTACCCGGCGGCGGGGTCGACGCGCAGGATCGTGCGCGGCTTGCCGCCGCTGGAGGGCAGTGAGCCGTCCTCGATGACGAGCCCTTCCTCCAGCAGCTTGCGGACGATGACGGAGACGGTCTGGGCGGTCAGGCCGGTGCGCGCGGCGATCTGGACCCGGCTGATGCCGTCGGAGACCTGGATCGCGTCCAGCACGACGGCACGGTTGTAGCTGCCTACCTTCGGCAGGTTTGTGCCCATCTGCATGTACGACTCCCGGCCTCCTCGATGTCCTCAGGCAATATCGCATAGCCCGTTGACTTAGTAAATCAAAAAGATTTAAGTTCTCGTCACCCAAGGAAACACGGCCGAAACGCGGACATACGGGAGCGGTCAGGCGGAGCATGCCGGCCCGGGGATCGACCCCCGGGCCCGTAGATCGTGGTCGGTACACAGGCCGGAGAAGGAGTCCGATGAGACGAACGATGGTCGCCTCGGTACTGGTGGCGGCCGTGGCCGCCACGGCGGGCGCGTGCGGCGGGGACAAATCAACCGGCGAGACCGCCGGTGGGGCCAAGGAGATCGAGGTGCTCTACCGGGTGGAGCCCGCCTGGCCCCACATGGAGAAGACGCTCAAGCAGGCCAAGACGCAGTTCGAGGCCGCGCACAAGGGCGTGACCATCAAGCTGACTCCCGTCCAGGGCACCAACGAGGTCTACTACACCAAGCTCGCCCTGCTGAACCGCTCGGCAGACTCGGCCCCGGACGTCTACCTGCACGACACCTTCCAGGTCAACGCCGACGTCGCGGCCGGAAAGCTCGCCCCCCTGGACGACTACCTCAACACCTGGCCCGACTGGAGCACGCAGTACGCCGACTCGGTCAAGCAGGCCGCCAAGGGCCCCGACGGCAAGATCTACGGCGTTCCCATCAGCACCGACACCCGCGGCCTCTGGTACAACAAGGACATCCTCACCAAGGCGGGCATCTCCGTGCCCTGGGAGCCGAAGACCTGGGCCGACGTGCTGACCGCCGCCCGCGCCGTCAAGCAGAAGGTCCCGGGCGTCATCCCCTTCAACATGTACTCCACGAAGGTGCTCGGCGAGGCCGCCACGATGCAGGGCTTCGAGATGCTGCTGTACGGCACCCCCGGCGGGACGCTGTACGACGACACCCAGAAGAAGTGGGTGGCCTCCAGCAAGGGCATCACCGACTCCCTCGGCTTCGTCGACACGATCTACCGTGAGGGCCTCGGCCCCAAGCAGGCCGACGCGTTCGACGCCAAGCTCGGTGAGAAGGTCGGCCTCGACTGGTTCCCCGGCGGCAAGCTCGCCATCGGCCTCGACGGCGCGTGGATGTCGGCGTCCTGGACGCCCACCAGCACCAAGCCGTGGCCGCAGTGGACCGAGAAGATCGGCTGGACGCCCATGCCCACCCAGAACGGTGAGGCCCCCGGCGCGGTCAGCATGTCCGGCGGCTGGGTCATGGCCATGAGCTCCTATGCCAAGGACAAGAAGGACGCCTTCGACTTCATCAGCACGGCGACCAACAAGGAGAACACGCTGACCTACTCGGTCAGCACCGGCGACCTGACCCCGCGCAAGGACGTCGCCTCCGACCCGCGGTACACCGCCGCGAACCCCAGCGTGAAGTTCTGGACCGACCTCGCGTCCGTCACGCACTACCGCCCGGCCTACGAGGTGTACCCGAAGGTGTCGGCCGAGGTGCAGAAGGCGATGGAGGCGATGGTCACCGGCTCCAAGACCCCCGACGCCGCGGCCAAGGAGTACGCGGACGCGCTGCCGGGCGTGGTGGGCGGACCCGACAAGGTGACCACCGGCTCATGACCGTCACGACCGTGACGCCGCCGTCGCGGCCGGCCGGATCCCCCGTCCTGGCGGAGGAGCCGCGCCGGCGCGGCGGGGCGCTGCGACGACTGCTGCCGCTGCTGCCCGCCCTGGTCCTGCTCGTGATCTTCATGGCGGGGCCGATCCTGTGGAGCCTCTACATCTCGTTCACCAACGAGACCCTGACCGGCTCGGCGTCGGTCGACTCGCGCTTCGTCGGGCTGGAGAACTTCGTCAAGCTGTTCGGCGACGACGCCTTCCGCAACTCCTTCCTGCTGACGTTCGTCTTCGTCATCGGCTCGGCCGTCATCGGCCAGAACACGCTCGGCCTGTTCATCGCCCTGCTCCAGCGCGGGCGCGGGCGCGTGGTCAGGAGCGTGGTGAACGGCGTCGTCATCGCCGCCTGGGTCGTGCCCGAGGTCGTCGCCGCCGCGTGCTGGTACTCCTTCCTGTCCGAAGAGGGCACGCTCAACGAGGTGCTCGCCTTCCTCGGCCTCTCGCAGGACTGGCTGTTCACCGCGCCCATGCTCGCCGTCACGCTGGCCAACGTCTGGCGCGGCACCGCCTTCTCGATGCTCGTCTACTCGGCCGCGCTGTCGGACGTGCCAGGCGACCTGCTGGAGGCGGCGGCCGTGGACGGGGCGAGCGGCTGGCGCAGGTTCACCGGCGTGACGCTGCCGCTGATCCGCCGGTCCATCCTGTCCAACCTCATGCTCATCACCCTGCAGACCCTCGCGTCCTTCGGCCTCATCTACGCGATGACCGGAGGCGGGCCGGGCACGGCGAGCCAGACCACGCCGCTGTACATGTACGACCAGGCGTTCCGCTACTTCGAGATCGGGTACGGCAGCGCCATGGCCCTGGTGATGCTGGTCATCGGCGCGCTGTTCTCCCTGGTGTACCTGCGGCTGATCAAGGTGGAGACATGACGGGCGCCGTTCCCGGGCGGGTGGGCCGATGACCCGCGCCGCCGCCCGCGCCGCGGCCCTCGTCGCGCTCGCCGTGATCGCCCTGGCCTTCGCCGGGCCGTTCGTGTGGGTGCTGCTCGCCTCCGTCCAGCCGGAGGCCGGCCTCACCGCGAAGCCCAGCCTGGACTTCTCGTTCAGGAACTTCGCCGCCGTGCTGAACTGGGAGACCATCTACCAGCCGGTCATCAACTCGATCGTCATCTCCGGCGCCACCGCGGTGCTCACCGTCGTCGTCTCCGGGCTCGCCGCCTACCCCCTGTCGCGGTACAAGCTGCGCTACGGGCGGCACTTCATGCTCACGCTGCTGTTCACCACCGGCCTGCCCGTGACCGCCATCATGGTGCCGGTCTACTCGATGTTCTTCCGCTTCAACCTGTACGGCTCCATCCCCGCCATGGTGCTGTTCCTCGCGGCCAGTTCGCTGCCGTTCGCCATCTGGATGATGAAGAACTTCATGGACGGCGTCCCGGTCAGCCTGGAGGAGGCCGCCTGGGTGGACGGCGCCGGGTGGGTGCGCTCGATGCTGCGCGTGGTGTGGCCGCTCATGGCGCCCGGCGTCGCGGTCGTCGCCATCTTCGTCTTCGTCAACCAGTGGGGCAACTTCTTCGTCCCGTTCGTCCTGCTCGACGCTCCCGAGAAGCAGCCCGCCGCGGTCACCATCTACACCTTCTTCTCCCAGTACGGGGCCGTCGCCTACGGAGAGCTGGCGGCCTTCTCGATCATCTACACCACCCCGGCCGTGGTGCTCTACATCGCCGTGAACAAGTACCTCGCCGGTTCGTTCAGCTTCGCCGGATCAGTGAAGGGTTGACCCTTGCGTATCACCAGCGTCGAATCCACCGAGCTCTTCGCCGAATCCGGGCAGGTCGTCCGGGTGCACGTCGAGGCACCTCCAGGTGAGATCGAAGTCGGCGTCACCGGCCCCGGCGTCTCCGGCGCGGCCCGTACGGCGGCCCGCCCCGCCGAGGTGGCCGTCCGGGCGGACGCCGCGCCGGGCACGCGGATCCCCATCGAGGTGGCGGTGACGTCCGGCGCCCACGAGGCGGCCGCCACCGGCGAGCTGGTGGTCGCCGAGCCCGGCTGGACGGTCTGGATGGTGCCCCACTTCCACTACGACCCCGTCTGGTGGAACACCCAGGCCGCCTACACCACCACGTGGGACACCGCGGGCGAGGTGTCCCAGGAGTTCCGGATGGACCGGCAGAACGCCGGGTTCGACCTGATGCGCGAGCACATGGAGACCGCGCGCCGCGACCCCGACTACAAGTTCGTGCTCGCCGAGGTCGACTACCTCAAGCCGTACTGGGACGCCCACCCCGAGGACCGGGAGCACCTGCGGCGGCTGCTCGCCGAGGGCAGGGTCGAGCTGATGGGCGGCACGTACAACGAGCCGAACACCAACCTCACGTCGGCCGAGTCGACGATCCGCAACATCGTCTACGGGGTCGGCTTCCAGCGCGACATCATGGGCGGCGACCCGGCGACGGCCTGGCAGCTCGACGTCTTCGGCCACGACCCGCAGTTCCCCGGCCTGATCGCCGAGGCCGGGCTGAGCTCCAGCTCGTGGGCGCGCGGCCCGCACCACCAGTGGGGGCCCATGCTCACCGGGCGCGACCTGGCACGCGACGGCTGGGGCGACCCGTCCGGCATGCAGTTCCCCGCCGAGTTCGAGTGGCTCTCCCCCTCCGGCAAGGGCGTGCTCACGCACTACATGCCCGCCCACTACAGCGCCGGCTGGTGGATGGACTCCAGCACCGACCTCGCCGGGGCCGAGGCCGCGGTCTACGAGCTGTTCCTGCACCTCAAGAAGGTCGCCGCCACGCGCAACGTCCTGCTGCCCGTCGGCACCGACTACACGCCGCCGAACAAGTGGGTCACCGAGATCCACCGCGACTGGAACGCCCGCTACGTCTGGCCGCGCTTCGTCTGCGCGCTGCCGCGCGAGTTCTTCGCCGCCGTGCGCGCCTCGCTCACGTCTCCCTCGCCGCAGACCCGCGACATGAACCCGGTGTACACCGGCAAGGACGTCTCGTTCATCGACACCAAGCAGGCCCAGCGCGCCGCCGAGTCGCTGGTCGGCGACGCCGAGAAGTTCGCCACCCTCGCCGCCGCCACCACCGGCGCCCGCTACCCGCACGCCGCGCTCGACAAGGCGTGGCGCCAGCTCGTGTACGGCGCGCACCACGACGCCATCACCGGCTCAGAATCCGACCAGGTGTACCTCGACCTGCTCACCGGCTGGCGCGAGGCCCACGACATCGGCAGGAGCGTGCTCGACGCCTCGCTCGGCGAGCTGACCGCCCGCGTCGACACGCGCGGGGACGGTTCCGCCGTCGTCGTGTGGAACCCCTCCTCCTGGGAGCGCACCGACCTGGTCCGCGTCCGCCTTGCCCTGCCCCCGTCCTCCGGCACGGGGGGCGTCCGCGTGACCGATCCCGAGCGGGGCGAGCTGCCCGTCCTGCTGGAGAACCCCGAGTACGACGAGCAGGGGGCGCTCACCGCCGTGGACGTCGTCGTCCTCGCGGCCGCCGTGCCTCCCCTCGGCCACCGCACCCTGCGCGCCGAGCCGGTCGCCTCCGGCGAGGCGGCCGCCATCGGCTGGACCGCGCGCGACGGGGTGACCATCTCCAACGCCACCCACCTCGTCGAGGTCGACCCCGCGCGCGGCGGCTGCGTCTCCCGGCTCCAGGACGTCCTGCTCGGCCGCGAGCTGCTGCAACCCGGCAGGGTGGGCAACGAGCTGGTCGTGTACGACGAGTACCCCGCGCACCCGGAGTTCAACGAGGGCCCCTGGCACCTCGTCCCCAAGGGCACCGCGATCGGCTCCGCCGACGCGCCCGCCACCTCGGTCGCCGTCGAGACCAGCCCGCTCGGCGAGCGCGTCACCGTCACCGGCCGGATCGGCCCCGTCCGCTACACCCAGCGGATCACCCTGTGGCACGGCCTCGCCCGAGTCGACTGCGCCACCTACGTCGACGAGTTCGACGGCGCCGACCAGCTCGTCCGGCTGCGCTGGCCCGCCCGCGTCCCCGGCGCCCTGCCCGTCAGCGAGGTGGGCGACGCCGTCGTCGGACGCGGCTTCGGCCTCGTCGACGTCGACTCCGGTGAGCACCCCTGGACGCTGGACAACCCCGCGGGCAACTGGTTCGCGCTGTCCTCCACCGCCCGCGTCCGGCTGCGCGGCGAGGACGGGACGCTCGCCGGCGACCGCGCCATCGGCATCGCCGAGATCATCGGCGGTGAGCCGCGCCACCTGGCCGTGGCGCTCGTCCGCAAGGGCGTCACCTCCACCTGCTCCCGCGCGCCCGGCCCCCGGTACGGCGACCTCGGCGTCGACTCCAACCTGCCCGACGTGCGGTTCGCCCTCGGCACCCCCGAGGAGAACCCCTTCGTCGCCGAGGTGCTCGCGGCCGCCGACCCCGCGTACGCCGGGCTGCTGCGCGCGCGGCTCGACTCCGCGGGGAAGGCCCGCGTGTGGGTGCCGGCGTCCGAGTCGCTGGAGAAGGTGTGGGTGCCGAGCGCCGACCTCACCGGGCCGCGCGCGCTGCCCGTCCTCATCGTCGCCGGCGAGGGCGCGGTCGAGGAGCTCGTCGCCGACCTGGACGACGCCGTGATCGAGGTCACCCAGCCGCTGGAGCCCGCCACGCTCACCGAGGCGCCCCTGGACGACTACACCATCGGCCTGGTCAACAAGGGAGTCCCCGGCTTCGCCGTCGACTCCGGAGGCGCGCTGCACCTGTCGCTGCTGCGGTCCTGCACCGGCTGGCCGTCCGGCGTCTGGATCGACCCGCCGCGCCGCACCGCGCCCGACGGCTCCAATTTCCAGCTCCAGCACTGGACGCACTCCTACGAGTACTCGCTGGTCACCGCCGAGGGCGACTGGCGCGCGGCCGGGCTCGTCCGCGAGGGCCACGACGTCAACCACCCGCTGACCGCCGTCCAGGCCGCCGGGCACGACGGGGAGCTGGCGGCCACGTCCTCGTTCCTCAGCGTGGAACCCGCCGACCCGTCCACCCCCGTAGGCGCCGTCGTGCTCGCCGCGCTGAAGCCGTCCGGCAACCCGCTGGCGTCGGGACGGCGGCCCGGCGCGGTGGACGGCGTCACCCTGCGGCTGTACGAGGCCCACGGAGGCGAGCTCACCGCCCGCGTCCGCACGTCCCTGCCCCTCGGCGACCTCCAGCGCGCCGACCTCCTCGAACGCCCCCGGTCCCCCCTCCAGGACGCCACCGTCACCTTGACCGGCATGGAGATCGCCACCCTCACCGCCGCCCTGACCCCACCGATCCCCGCACCCGGCGGCCGGCGGACGGGGATCGCGCTCGGCCCCGAAGGGGAGCCCTTCCAGCCCGTCTACACCCGCTACTGGCTGAACAACACCGGCCCGGCCCCGGCGGGCAACATGTCCGTCGCGGTACACCTGTCCAGGACCGACCTCGCCGCCGGCGCCGAGCCCGTCGAACTGGCCGTGTCCGTCGCCTCCGGGCTCACCGAGGGCGAGCTGTCCGGCGTCGTCACCCTGCTGCCCCCGGACGGCTGGACCTGCGAGCCCGCCGAACGCCCGTACGCCCTGGCGCCCGGCGGCCACGCCTCCGTCCCCGTCACGGTCGTGCCCCCGGCCGGCGCCGAGCCCGGCGAATACTGGCTCCGCGCCCGAACCTCCCACGAGGGCCAGACCTACGAGGACGTCACCCGCCTGCACGTCCCTGCCCCCCTCTCGCCGGACGGCACCAAGTCCGCCGCTGCGTCCATTGGATCCTCTATGGACGGCACCGAAACCGGCGTGGAAGGTCCTGGGTCCTCCACCGATGGCATCGGCTCCGCCACGGCGGGCGTCCCCTTCGGCGTCGTGGTCGAGACCCCGCGTGTGACGCTCGCCCCCGGCGCCTCCTCGGCCGCCTCGGCGGCGATCGAGGTCGTGCTCCGCTCCCCAGCCCGCACGGACGTCTCCGTCCAGGCGCAGCTCATCAGCCCCTGGAACACCTTCGAGCTGATCCCGGAATGGAACACCGGCGTCGTCGTCCCCGCCCTCGGCGAGGCGAGGCTCCGCTTCGACGTCCAGGCTCCGGCCGGGACGAGGCCGGGCCGCTGGTGGGCGGTGGTGAAGCTGGCGAGCGCCGGCCGCCTCTACTACACCGAGGCCATCACCATCGAGGTGACCGAGTGACCCCCACCACCGCCCCCCGGGCGGGCGCGGTCGCCGCCGAGGTGGGGGAGAGGGTGGTCCTCGTCGCGGACGTGGACGCGCGC
This sequence comes from Sphaerisporangium album, assembly GCF_003323745.1. GTDB lineage: Bacteria > Actinomycetota > Actinomycetes > Streptosporangiales > Streptosporangiaceae > Sphaerisporangium > Sphaerisporangium album. Next base: position 43,097 of record NZ_QOIL01000022.1, on the reverse strand, counting down.
GAGGCGCGGCTGCGGTCGGGCCCCCTCGCCGTCCGCCTGCCTCACCCTCACAGCGCCGAAGGCCGTAACCTGCGCCGATGGCTGGTCCAGGTACTCGTCACCGAGGCGCTGGTCGAGCAGGAGGCCGCCGCTCTCGGGCTGCTCCCGGACGACCCCGGCCCGGCCCCGGACGCGCCACGTCCTGTGACGTTGCCCGCCGCGCTGCGCACCGGAGGCGTCGTCGCGGCGGTGACCGCCTCCATGCCCCTGGCCCGCCGCCTCCGCGACGCGGTCACGGCCGAGGTACACGTCCCCGAGACCGACGTCCGCGCCTACTACGACCGCAACCTCGACCGATACACCCACCCCGAAGTCCGCCACATCAGCCGCGCCGAGGACACACCCGGCGGTCCACCCGACGGCACTTCGGGAGATCCACCCAGCGCTACCTCCGGCCTTGTGCCCGCCGGTAGGCCGGGAGGTCCGTCCGCCGGTACGTCGGCAGGTCCGTCCGGCGGTGCGTCGGGGCGGACGCTCGGCGGCCGCCCGTCCGGCGGTGCGTCGCTCGGTCCGGTGAGGCGCGGGGAACTGGCGGGGCCGCTGGAGGAGGCCGTCTTCTCGGCCGAGGAGGGCCAGGTCGTCGGGCCGATCGACGGACCCGGCGGCCCCTGGACCCTGCGCGTCGACCGCGTCGACCCGGGCGGCCGCCGTCCGTACGAGGCGGTCCGGGCCGAGATCGCGGCCGAACTGACCGCCGTCGCCAGGACCCGCTTCTTCACCTCCTGGCTGGACCGCAGGTACAGCGACCACGTACACCTCCACCCCGGCTACGAACACCCCGCCGACCCCCGCCACCCCGACGCCACCCACCACCATTAGCCACTCCCCGGCGGGCTCCCTTCCGGGGAGCCCGCCCTCGGCCATGAGCCTCCCTCCATCTCTGTGAGCGGCCGCCGATCACGAGCCTCCGGGGTGGCTCGCCGTACAGCGGCGCCGGCATCGCCGTCCGCGGGGCAGGGGGCCTGGTTCGGGGGTGTCGAGTCGTAGAGTTCCGGCATGGAGTTCACGCGATTCGCCAGGTTTGGCATGGTTTGCACCATCGACCATCTGGCCACCTCGGCCGGGGTGACCATGCTCGATCGGGGCGGATCCGCGGCCGATGCCGTCATCGCCGCCAACGCCGTGCTGGCCGTGACCGCGCCGCACGCCTGCGGCCTCGGTGGCGACCTGTTCGCGCTCGTCCACGACGGCGAGGGGCCGCCGCGCACGCTCAACGCGTCCGGCCGGTCGGGCTCCGGGGCCGACCCGGACAGGCTGCGCGCCGAAGGGCGCCAACGCATGCCGTTCCAGCACGACATCAGGTCGGTCACCGTACCCGGTTGCGCCGACGGCTGGCTCGCCCTGCACGCCCGGTACGGCCGGCTGCCCCTGGACGAACTCCTCGCCCCCGCCGTCCGGTACGCCGACTCGGGATTCCCCGCCTCGCCGCTGCTCGCCCCGGCCGCCGCGGTGCTGCCCGGCGTGGACGCCCCGGTCGCGCCGGGCGCGCCGCTGCGGCGGCCGGGCGTCGCCCGCGCGCTCACCGCCCTCGGCACCGACGGGCGCGACGGTTTCTACCTCGGCGAGTTCGGCGCGGGCCTGCTCGCGCTCGGCCGCGACCCGGCGGTGGGCGGCTCGGCCGGGGGAGAGTACTCCGAGGCCGACCTCGCCCGCGTGAACGCCGACTGGGTCGCGCCCATCGCCGTCCGCGCGTTCGGGCACGACGTGTGGACGGTTCCGCCGAACTCCCAGGGCTACGCGCTGCTGCTGGCGCTGGCCATCGCCGACGGGCTCGACCTACCGCGCGACCCCGCCGACCCGCTCTGGGCGCACCTGCTGGTCGAGGCCGCCAGGGCCGCCGGGCACGACCGTCCCGACGTGCTGTTCGACGGGGCGTCCGTGGAGGACGTGCTCGCCTCCGCCGACGAGCGGCGTGCGGGCATAGACGCCTCGCGCCGTGCCCGGCTCAGGGACCTGGTCTCGCCGGGCGACACGACGTACCTGTGCGCCGTCGACTCCGAGGGCATGGGCGTGTCCCTCATCCAGTCCAACGCGGCGGGCTTCGGCAGCATGCTGTTCGAACCGGCTACAGGCATCAACCTGCACAACCGAGGCATGGGGTTCTCGCTGACCCCTGGTCACCCCGCCGAGTACGGGCCCGCGCGCCGCCCGCCGCACACCTTGGCTCCCGCGCTGGTGACGCGCCCTGACGGCTCGCTGCGCGCGGTGCTCGGCACCATGGGAGGGGACTCCCAGCCGCAGATCCTGTTGCAGGTGATCGCCCGCCTGCTGGCATCCGGCCAGACGCCGGGCGAGGCCATCGCCGCGCCCCGCTGGCGGCTCGGCCCCGGCGACACCGGCTTCGACGCCTGGGCCGACCCGGACGGAGCGACCCTGGACGTGGAGGACGGCGCGCCGTGGGCCCCGGACCTGCGTGAACGCGGCCACGACGTCCGGCACCTGCCTTTCGGCGGCTCGTTCGGCCACGCCCACCTCATCGAATCCCGCCCCGACGGCATCCTCGCCGCCGCCGCCGACCCGAGAGCCGTGATCTCCAGCGCCGCCGGCCACTGAGCCACACCCCCGACCTGACGGGGCGCCGACGCGTCGGTGCGGGCGGGAGCGGGGGCTGGGAAGTTCTCGGCGGAAACTTTTGCGGGGCGGGGAACAATCTCGTGCAGGGTGTGGTTAGATGACACGTGGCTGATGTGTCTGGTGTCCCCGGGCCTCATCTATAGCCTTCGCGGAATACCGTTCGGCTGGAGCCGCGTTGAGCCTTTCGCCGAGAGGCGACCCGCACATCGGTCCACAGCGTGAAGGCCCCGCCGGGATTTCCCGGCGGGGCTTTTCGCGTTCTCACCCGCGCTTCCACGTGCCGTAGCGGGGGGCGGGTCAGGTCCCGCCCGCCCGGGACGCAGGCGCGGCGACGACAGCCGAAGTGGACGCGCCCGGACGTCGGCGACGTCCGGGCACGGTCACTTCCGTGGGCTCGGCTCAGGCGCCCGAGTACACGCGGTGGACGAACTCGGCGAGCTTCTCGTCGGGGAGTTCCTTCGCCAGGTCGGCCTCGCTGATCATGCCGACGAGGCGGTGGTTCTCCAGGACCGGTATCCGCTTGACCCGGTGCTGCTCCATCGTGGTCAGCGTCTCGTCGATGCTGGTGTCTCCGTCGACCCAGACCAGCCCCTCGGCCAGTTCCCCCGCCGTGGTGCTGTCGAGGTCCCTGCCCTGGGCGCAGCAGTTGATGACGATGTCCCGGTCGGTGATGATCCCCTTGAGACGATCGTCCTCTCCGCAGATCGGCAGCGCGCCGACATCCAGGTCCCGCATCATCTGCGCGGCGGTGCGGAGGCTGTCGTTCTCGCCTATGCACTGGGCCCCCGGATGCATCACGTCATGCGCCGTCTTCGCGGCTCCGGGTGTGCTCATCGGTGCCCCCTCAATAGATGGACTTCTTCGCACGACCCCTACCCGAAATGCCCTATTTGGCGGGTAATGCGATGTTTAAACCTCGGACGGCACCGGCTCCCTCTGAGGCTTCCCCGAAGATCGGCGGCACCCGGTCGCGCTCCGGGATTGACGGTCCGTTTCCCGCTGGAGAAGCCGGTCTGATCTACGCCGGACCATCACCCCCGCCCGGCAATAGCTTCGTGGCCACGCCACCAAGCCCGTCCGCCGGCATCGCCGGTGACGTGGCATTACGGACCGGCGCGCCGGTGGTGGACGCCAGGCGCCGGTCGGACCACGAAAGGCATGGACATTCATGGATCTGCAGCTTTCTGGGCGCGTCGCGGTCGTCACCGGAGCGTCCAAGGGCATCGGCCTCGCGGTCACCCGCACGCTGCTCGCCGAGGGGGCGCGGGTCGTGGCCTCGTCGCGCAGGACGAGCCCGGAACTCGACGCGCTCGCCGGGCCGGACCTCGTGCACGTCGCGGCCGACCTGATGGCCCCGGACGCGCCCGGTGAGATCGTGGCGCGCGCGGCCGAGGCGTTCGGCGGCCTCGACATCCTGGTCAACAACGCGGGTGGCCCGCCGCCCGGCGTCACACTGCCGCGCGGGTCGTTCCTGGACGCCGGCGACGAGGAATGGCGGGCGATGTTCGAGTTCAACCTCTTCTCCGCCGTCCGGGCCGTGCGCGCCGCCATCCCGCTGATGCTGGAGCGCGGCGGCGGCGCCATCGTGAACGTGTCCTCGGGCAACGCGCGGCAGCCGTCGCCGATGAACGTGGACTACAGCGCGGCCAAGGCCGGTCTCACGAACCTCACCAAGGTGCTGTCGGCGGAGTTCGGGCCGCGCGGCATCCGCGTGAACACCGTCTCTCCTGGCCCCGTGCGGACCGCGTGGTGGACCGACGAGGGCGGCGTGGCCGACATGTTCGCCGCCCAGGCCGGCACCAGCCGCGACGCCGTCATGGACGAGCTCGCCCCCGGGATGATGAACCTCACGACGGGACGCCTGGCCGGCCCCCAGGAGGTCGCCGACGTCATCGCCCTGCTCGCCTCCCCCCGCTCGGCGAACACGACTGGGGCCGACTTCGCCGTCGACTCCGGCTTCCTGAAGGAGATCTAGGTCGCGCGGGCCCCGGGTGCCGGGCAGGGCCTTCTCGCCCGGGGACCGTGAGCGGTCATCGTGATTCGGTATGGCGTACAAATCGGACATGGCCCTCGAACCCGCCTCAACCCCGGATACGGTGGGATCGGTGCGGCCGACGGCGCGGGTTCGCAGCGCGCTGTCCGATCTTTCCGGTGGCCTGGAACGCGCGGAGCGTTGCTACCGTCAACGCGCTGACATCGGTACCGTAGCGATGTTAACCGAAATCTGTTAGCGTTCTTACATGCCCACCGAGACGCTCAGCACCAGAGACCGTGTCCTGCGCGCGGCCGCGGACCTGCTGACCAAGGGCGGCAGGGAGGCCGTCTCGACGCGCGCGGTCGGCGCCGCCGCGGGCGTGCAGGCCCCCACGCTGTACCGCCTGTTCGGTGACAAAGAACGGCTGCTCGCCGCGGTGGCCCATTACGGATTCGAGGAATACCTCGCGAGCAAGGTGCGCCTCGGCCGGACGGACGACCCGATCGGCGACCTTCGCCGCGGCTGGGATCTGCATGTCGGCTTCGGCCTGTCCCGTCCCGCCTTCTACGTGCTGATGTACGGCGACGCCCACCCCGGCGAGCCGTCCCCCGCCGCGCGCCAGGCAGTCTCCATGCTGGAGCAGATGATCACGCGTATCGCCGACGCCGGCCGGCTCAAGACCAGCGTCGACCGCGCCGCGCGCATGGTGCAGGCCGCCGGGGTGGGCCTCACCCTCCACCTCATCGCCACCGAGCCCGACGAGCGTGATCCCGAGCTGTCCACCGCGACGCGCGAGGCCGTCCTGCGGGCCATCACCACCGAGGAGGCGATGGACGCCGACGCTCCGCCCGGCTCCGGCCCGTCGGCCGAGGTCGCCAGCCGCGCGATGGCGTTGCACGCGGCCCTGGAAGGCAAGGACGTCCCACTCTCGGCCGCCGAGCGCGTCCTCCTCGCCGAGTGGCTGAACCGCCTGGCCCGCTGAGACGTCTGGTCGGCTGAACCTTCTGGCCCGCTGAGCCGTCTTTGTCGGTTCAGCCGTCCGGCCGGCTGAACCATCTGACCTGCTGAGCCGCCGTGCTCAGGGGCTGAGCAGCTGCCCCGGTTAGGCGTGCTCGCGCTCCCGGGTCCCAGGCTCCCGGCCGTCCGTCGCTGTCGCCCGCTGTCAGTGGCCGGCGAGCGTGCAGAACGGGTGACCCGCCGGGTCCGCGAAGATCCTCCACCCCAGGGGGTCGACGAGGAGCAGCGTGGCGCCCAGCCCGAGGAGCAGATCCTGCGCGGTGTCGAGGTCCGGGACGTCGATGTCCAGGTGGAACTGCTGCGGGTGGGCGGCGTTCGGCCACCGCGGGGCCCGGTAGTCCGCCACGCGCTGGAACGCGAGCACGAGGCCGGAGTCGGTGTGGAGGGTCGCGAAGTCGTCGTCCACCCCCCATCGGCGATCCGGCCGGTTGACCTCGCCGCCGAGGACCGCCTGGTAGAACCACGCGAGTTCGAGGACGTCCGGGCAGTCCAGGACCACGCACTGCAACCTGCCGATCATTCGGCCCCTTCCGACGCCGGTGGCCCCCTCCTCCGGCCGACCCGCGGCCCGGCACACGGAGCGGGGGAGAGGTCAGCCCGCCGAGCGCCTCACCTTAACCGTCCCGTGGCCCCTCCGCGTGGCCCGGCGGGACCGCGGGTCCGGGCCGCGAGCCGATCCAGGGCCGGGCCGCGTCCGTACAAGCGACGACCACTCCGTACGGAGCGCGAACCCGTTCCGGTCGCGGGTGCGGTCAGCCGGGGAGCCGGCCGAGGTAGAAGCGGACTCCTTGGTCGTCGGCGCACTCGGCGGTGACGCCGTACGGCTGGCGCTCGGGGTCGGTGCTGGTGCCTCCGGCCGCGCGCACCCGCGCCACGCCCGCGTCGATGTCCTCCACCGAGTACATCGGCACGACGGCCGCGCGGTCGCGTCCGCCCCACAGGCCGGTCATCGGGCGCACCTCGCCGCCGCCGAGCCGCACTCGCCACCCCTGGTCGACGTTCCCGGGGACGAACTCCCAGCCGAGGACGCTCCCGTAGAAGGCGCGGGCCCGGTCGGCGTCCGGCACCTCCACCGTCAGGTAGACGATCTCCCCCTGCCGGGACGAGACCTCCGCCGGGCGGTCGCCGAAGACCTCGTAGACGCCGAACGACAGCCCCTGGTCGTCCACGCACGTGGAAATGGTCCCGTACGGCTCGCGGGACGGCTCCTCGGCCCGCCCGCCCGCCTCGCGGACCCGGCGCACGGCCGCGTGCACGTCGTCCACGCGGTAGCAGGCCCACAGCGTGCGCGAGCCCTCCTCGGCCCACATGCCGTGGTTCAGCGCGAGCCCCTGCACCTGGCGTCCCCGGGGGTCGCCGCCGGGCGCGTACCGCCAGCCGAGTACGGCCTGGTAAAAGTCGGCGGCGCGGCCGACGTCGGGCACCCGCAGCGACACGTACCCGACGTCGCCGTGGCGCGGGACGGCAGGGGCGGATGGCGTGGACGTGGTGGAGCTGGTGGACATTCTGGTTCCTCTCGGGTCTCTGTGGTCGAGCAGTTCCCGCTCCAGGCGGGCGCGCAGGCGCGCCGCGAAGGTGGGGTCGGGGTCGACGGCCTCGGGGGGCCGCAGGAGGGCCTCGAACGGATCAGACATCGCGGCCCTCCGATCTCTCGTAGGTCTCCCTGAAGGCCTTCCTGGCCCGGACGAGCAGCGCCTCGGTCGCGTGGACGGTCCGGCCGAGCAGACGGGCGACCTCGGGGACGGGCAGGCCGTCGAGGTAGCGCAGGACGAGCGCGCCGCGGTGGTGCGGGCCGAGCTCTGCCAGCACCTGCTGCGCGATCATGGCGTCCAGCCGCTCGTCCCAGGGGTCGTCGGGCTCGGCGGGCAGTCCCTGGACCACCCGCAGGCCGCGCTGTTCACGCTCGGCCCGCCGCCAGTGGTCGACGAGCTTGTGCCGCGCCACGCCGACGAGCCACGCGGTGCTCACGTCGGGAGGCGGACGCCTGCGCACCGCCTCGACGGCCGCCAGGAAGACCTCCGCCGTGAGATCCTCGGCCAAGGCCCGCTGCCCGCAGCGGGACAGTAAGTAGCCGTAGACCTGCGGGAGCGCCGTGTCGTACAACACCAGCAACGCCGCCCCCGGGTCCGGTTCCACTCCCGCCGGTAGGTTCACACTCTCTCCATCGCCCGGGGGCGCTCTCCTCCGACGGGCGGGACGAGATTTCTCGCACCGGCATGCCCGCCGTCCCGATCCGGGCGGGGTCGGGCCACCGTGGATCAGATGACGGACGAGGGACGTCTGGCGCGGGCGCGGCGGGAGAGGACGACGCCGAGGGCGATCATGACCACGCCGAGCAGGAAGTGGAGCCAGTTGTCGGCCGTGTTGACGGGGATGAAGTTGGCGGGGGAGGTCTGGCTGATGAGCAGGCCGTAGATCCACAGCACCAGGTAGATGGCGCCGCCCCAGATCAGGAAGTTGCGCGCTCCCGTCCAGGTCCTGGCCAGCGTGACGCCCGCGATGCCGAACAGCAGGTGCACGATGTTGTGCAGCACCGAGACCTGGAAGAGGCCGAGCAGCCGGGCGTCGGAGTGGTGCCCGGCCCAGCTCAGCGCGCCGTAGTTCGTGGTGATCCCGGGGATGAAGCCGAGGATCCCGATCGCGAGGAAGATGATTCCGAGGACGAAGGCGGCCATCTGCAGCGGCGTTCTCGTCGTCTCGCGCGTGTGCGCCCCCATGACGCCCTCCTTCATCGGAACGACACCATGTCGTGTTTGTCGGCTTTATCCGTATATTTCACATTCCCGCAAACGCCCGGCCGCACACCCTCCCCGAGTGTGGCGCGGCGGTCGAAGTCGCTCCGGACCCGCCGGCGATCACGTGCGCCTGTGGACGGCGTGCATCCGGACGACCGCCGGCAGCCGGTCGCTCTCCAGGGTCCGGCGCAGCCGCGTCACCGCCCCGTTGATGCCCTGCCGGGCCACGGCGGGATCGGCCTGGTCGGGCAGGACGACGAGGAGGGCGAGCCGCGGGTCGGACGGCGCGCCCGCGAGCGAGGCGCGCGCCCGCTCCCCGTGCACGCTCTCGGCGAGGTCGTCCTCCAGCGCCCCGGCGGCGGCGCCCGCGGAGACGCGCGTGGCGCCGTGGGAGGGGTCGGGCTCCAGGTCGAGGGTGCGCAGCGTGTCGAGACGCCCCTGCACCAGCAGCCAGTACAGGGCGAGCAGCGCGACGACCAGCGAGCCCGCGATGACGGCGGGCCAGAACCACGGATGCCCGGCGGGGAAGCCGCTGACCTCGGCGGGGATCAGCGGGGCGTGGGGAGGCCCGAGCAGGCCGAGAGCGCGCGCGAGCGTGACGGCGCCCGCGAGGGCCAGCAGCAGGCCGACGAGGGCCAGGCCGACGCGGTTGGCGGCCGCGGGACGGTGTTTCACGCGCTCACTTCCCCTTCTGGCTGATGTGGACGCGGACCCGCATGGGCTTGAGCGGCCGCATTTCGTCCAGCCGCTCGCCCACGGCCTCGGTGATCTCGCCCGGCAGGCCCCCCGGGTCGCGCAGGGGGGTGACCGCCCTGACGTGCACGACGCGGCGGCGCAGCTTGACGCGCGCCCGCGACACGCCGTCGACGCCCGCGGCGACGGTGGCGAGGTGGCGGCGCAGCCCGCCCTCGGTCATGCCGGTGACGGTCCTCGGGTCGTCCGAGGCCAGCGGCACGACCCGGGTACGTCCCGGCACGAGGGCCAGCCCGAGCAGCAGGAGTCCGAGCACCAGCGCCGCGCTCGCCGTGGCCAGGTGCGCCGGGTCGTCCACGGGCCCGGCGGCGAAGTCGGCGAACGACGTCCACGGCACGGTCCGCATGTTCGCGCCGGTCGCCGCCGCGACCGCTCCGATCAGGGTCACCAGGGCGGCCAGGGCGAGCAGCAGGGCGGTGACGGTCGCCGGGACCGTCCGGCGCGGACGGAAGGCCCGCGCCGCGGCCCGCCGCTGGGCGCCCTCGCCCGGCGGCGGCCGGCCCGCCTCGGCCTGCTCGCCCTCCACGGGAGCGCCCGCGTCGCCCGGCGGCGGCTGCGGCCAGGCGGCGGTGGGATGGTCCGGCGTGATCCCGTGATCCGGCCAGGTCACCGCAGGTGCCTTTCGTGCGGGGGCGGCTGGATGAAGCGCGTGACCTCGATGTCCACCTGCCGGGCCTCCAGGCCGGTCAGCTGGTGGACGCGGGCCATGACGTTGTCGCGCACGCGGCGCGCGAGCTGCCGTACCGGCTCGCCGTAGGTCGCCGACACGGCCACCCGCACGATGGCGACATGCCCCTCGGCGTGCGCGGTCACCCGGGGGGCGGTGTCGTGCGCGTCGCGGCCGAGCGGCAGGCCGAGCACGCGCGGGGCGACCCCGCCGACGTGCTCCACCTCGGCGACCGCGTGGGCGGCGACGCGCTCCAGTACGCGATCGGCGATGTCGGTGCGCCCGCGCGCCTCCGGCGGCCCGCCGACGTGCGGGCGGGCCCCGAACGGCGCGGCCGCGCCGGTGGTCACGGACGTCTCCGGCCGCGCAGGCCGCTCATGTCCAGTTCACCGGTCATGGCGCGGCCGATCACGAAGCCCACCACGCCGAGGACGAGCACGATGAGGAACGCCGTCAGGCCGCCCACGATGACGGCGAACCCGAGTGCGGTGCCGAACAGCAGGCCGATCGCCGGCCACCAGCGGTTTTCATCCATCTCGCTCACCTTCCCCTGTCGAACTCGGCGGCGTGGTCGCGGGGGAGCCGGGAGCCTCGCCCGGCGCGGCGGCCCGTGCGGTCTCGGCGTTCCCGGCCGTGCCGGCGGTGCCGGAGGTCTCGGCGCTCTCGGCGCCGGGGGCGATGTCGTCGATGCGCACGTCGATCGGCAGCCCGGGCACCAGCGGCTCGACGGCGGCGCGCACCTCGTCGGCGATCTCGGGCATCGGTTTGCCGTACCGCACGACGACCGCGACCTCGACCTCGGTGTCCCGGACGGCCACCCCCGACACCCGGTGCCCGGGCAGGTAGGAGGCCACGCCGCCCCCGGCCAGCGATTCGACGTCGGGGCACGAGGTGACGGCCTCGGCGATCCGGTCGGCCAGCCGCTCGGGGCCGCCGGTCCGTCCGGTCTCGGTGGCAGAGGTCATCGGACCCGCGCCTCCTGTTGCTCGGACGACTCCTCACCGGGCAGGTGCAGGTCGTCGACGGCGATGTTGACCTCGGTGACCTCCAGGCCGCACATGTTCTCGACGGCCTCGATGACGTTGCGGCGGATGCCCGCGGCGAGGTCGGGGATCGACACCCCGTACTCGACGATCACCTCCAGGTCGATCGCGGCCTGGCGCTCTCCCACCTCGACGGACACACCCCCGGTGGGCACGGCGGGGCCGCCGCCGATCAGGCGTTCGCGGACCACGCCCAGCGCCCGGCTCATCCCGGCGCCCAGGGCGTACACCCCGGGGACCTCGCGGGCGGCCATCCCCGCGATCTTGGCGACCACCGTGTCGGCGATCCTGGTCCTGCCCCGCTCGCTCACGAGCTCCGCGGATCCCCGCCCCGACCCCGTGCGCACGGCGTCGGCGTCGGACGTCTGCCGGGGCGTCTCGCTCCTCTGTGCGCTCACCTCGTCGTCCTCCGTTCCAGCAGGTGTCCCTGCGTCGCCGAATAGGAAGGCACAACCGGCGTGATCGGAGATGTACCCTGAGGGAGGGCAAATTATGGGCATTTTATGGCCCAATGTCCGTTTTCTGTGGATGGGTGGGCGGCCCTCAGGCTCCGGCGGCGACCGGATCCTCCCAGCGGCCCATCAGGTCCCGGTACAGCGGCGACCCGGCGATCATCTCCTCGTGCGTGCCCACCCGCGCGCGGACGCCGTCCATCACCAGCACCCGCCGCGCCCGCAGCGCCGAGGTGAGGCGGTGCGCGATGACGATCAGCGTCCCCCCGCGGGCGGCGAACGCCTCCTCCGCGCGGGCCTCGGCGGCCGGGTCCAGATGGCAGGTGGCCTCGTCCAGCAGGACCAGCCGCGCGGGGGACAGGTACGCGCGGGTGAGGGCGATGAGCTGCCGTTCCCCAGAGGAGAGCTCGGACGGGTCGACGGGGGCCTCGTACCCGCCGATCCGCTCGGCCAGGTGCGCCATGCCGACCGCGTCCACGGCCCTGTCGAGGGCCCTGTCGAGGGCGGGGTCCGGGAGCGAGCCGATCTCGGGGCTCCCGCCGGACGACGACCGGCCCGTCGCCAGATAGGTCAGGTTCTCGCGCAGCGTCCCCCGGAAGACGTACGCCTCCTGCGGGATGAGGACGCGCGCCCGGCTCAGGGCCGCCCGGCCGAGGGCCTGCACGGGGACGCCCCCGATGAGCACCTGCCCGTCGCCGGGCCGCAGGATCCCGGCCGCCAGGGCCGCGACGGTGGACTTGCCGATACCGCTCGGCCCGACGACGGCGAGGTGGTCGCCCTCGGGCACGGACAGGGTCAGCTCCGACACCACCGGCTCGGCGCCCGGCCCGTACGCGAACGTCACCCCACGCAGCCACAGCGACGCCCCGCGCGGAGCGCCGATCCTTCTCGCCGCCGCCGTCGTCGCGGTGGGCGTCGCGGTGGGTGTCTCGGTGGGCGTCGCCTCCGGGGAGGACGTCTCCGCCGGGCGGGCGCCGGTCTTCAGGATGCGTTCCAGCGCCACGACCAGCCGCACGCCGTTAACCCCGACCCCCTGGACGAGGCTGCCGAGCGCGGGCGTCAGCGACTGCGCCACGTACGTCAGCGTGCCGAGGACGACCCCGGCGGTCGCGCCGTCCCGCACCAGGGCCGGGGTGGCGGCCAGGACCAGGAGGATGGGCAGCCAGCCGCCGACGGCCAGCGAGAGCGTGCGCACGGCGGTGAGCCGGGCGAGCGCCGTGGCGATCCCCGCCTGACGTGCGACGTCCCGCCCGACGACGGCCTCCACACGGTCCTGCGCGCCGCAGGCCGTGACGTCGCGCAGCGCGTCCACCATGGACGCCACCGAGGACGCGGTGCCCTCCTCGGCGAGGATCAGCCGCCGCTGCAGCCGGGCCATGGCGGGCAGCGACGCCGAGAACAGCGCCAGCCCCGCGACCAGCGGCAGCAGCACCAGCGGCAGCACCGAGCCGGTCAGCGTGAGCACGCCGAGCACCACGCCGGCGACCGAGAACAGGAACGACCTGCTGACCGCGATCACGGCGGCGAAGGAGTCGCGGGCGAGCTCGACCTGGCGGCTGAGCCGGGCGACGGCCGCGCTGTCCGGCCGCAGGCCCGAGGTCGCCGACCGGTGCAGCGTCCCGGCGACGACATGGCGCAGCAGCGCGTCGCGGAACGGCTCGACGATGCGGGCGATGGCGAGGAGCACCTGCCGGGCCCCGATGGCGGCGGTCAGCCAGGCGGCCGCCATCAGCATCAGCCAGCCGAGGCCGACGACCGGCCGCCCGGCGGCGAATCCGTCGTCGAGCGCGTGCGCGATGGCCTGGCCGGAGACGAACGAGGGCGCGGCCTCGGCGAACGACCAGCCGAACAACCGCACCAGATTCCGGGGCCGCCGCCGCGCCGCCCCCCACAGCAGCTCGCGGATCTTCATCACCGCTCCACCACCGTCACGACGTTCCCGAGCGCGCCCGCCGGCACGGCATCCTCCGGCGACGCGCCACGGTCCACCGGCACGGCATCGTCCGCCGACGCGCTACCGGCATCGTCCGCCGACGGGGGGCCGTCCGGAACCGTCCGCCCGGGGGAACGGCCGGGCGGGTCGCCGACCTGGAACACGGCCCGGTAACCCGGGTCGCTCCACAGCGCCTCGTGGGTGCCCTGCGCGCGGACGCGCCCGTCCTCCAGCCACACGACCAGGTCCGCGCGGGCCGCCGTCCCCGCGCGGTGGGCGACGATCACGCGGGTGCGGTCGCGCAACTCCTCGGTGAGCGCCCGCGCGACCTGGTACTCGGTGACCGTGTCGAGGCTGGACGTCGCGTCGTCCAGGATCAGCAGCCGCCCGCCGTGCGCGAACGCCCGGGCCAGCCCCACCCGCTGCCGCTCCCCGCCGGACATGGGCGCCTCGTCGACGGGCGTGTCGTACGCGCGGGGAAGCCTGCGGACGAACGCGTCGGCCGCCGCGGCACGGGCGGCGTCCTCCACGGCCGCCGCGGCGCGGGCGTCGTCCGGGGGCGCCTCGGGGCGGCCGGCGGCGATGGCCTCGCGCAGGGTGCCGCCGAAGAGCACGGGCCGCTCGAAGGCGTACCCGACGGCCCGGCGCAGGGCCGGCCGGGCGAGCCGGGGGAGCGGCACCCCGTCGAGCAGGACCTCGCCGTGGTCTGGGTCGAGCATCCGCCCGGCGACGGCAGCCAGCGCCGACTTGCCGCTGCCCGACCTACCGACCACGGCCAGCGCGGCGCCTCCCGGCACCACCAGGTCGATGTCGCGCAGCACGGGCCGCCCGTCCACGTGGACGGTGACGTCCCGCAGCTCCAGCCGCCCGCCCTCGCCGGGCGTCTCGGGCAGGTCGCCGGAGCCGTGGACGACGGCCGGGTGGTCGAGCACCTGCCGCACCCGGCGGGCCGCCGAGCGGGCGCGGGCCAGCCTGTTGAGATAGCCGAGCGCCGAGCCGATGCCGGCGCCGAGCACGGCGTACCGGGCCGCCGCGAACAGTTCCCCGGCGGTGAGCTGTCCGGCGGCGAGCAGCAGCCCCCCGACCCCGATCACCGCGGTCTCCAGCAGCGGGACGACGATCGCCGCCTGCACGCCCGCGCGGGCGTTGACGCGCCACAGGGCCATGCCGTGCGTGCGCAGGCGGGACAGCGGGCCGAGGACACGGCGGATCTCCTGGTCCTCGGTCCCGGCGGCGGCGATCGTCCGCGCGCCCGCCAGCGCGTCGACCAGCCGGGAGGCGATGTCGCTCTGCGCCTCCTGGTAGCCCGCCGAGACGGTGGTGGTCTCGCGCAGGAAGGCCCGCAGCACCAGAAGGATCACGGCCAGGCCCCCGGTGAACGCCACGGCGAGCCAGGGGTCGATGAGCGCGAGCGCGACGAGCGACCCGGCCGCCGGCACGAGCAGGGACACGGCGGTGATCACGGCCTCGGGCGCGGCGCCGACCTCCTCGGCGTTCGCCCCGGCGCGGGTGACCAGGTCGCCGGGCGGAAAGCGGCGGGACATCGCGGGGCCGGCGGCCAGAACGCGCCGGACCAGGCGCTCGCGCAGCAGGCGCGCCGCCTGCGCGCCGCCCGACCCGGAGGCCAGCACCCCCACCGCGTCGCAGACGACGACCGTGGTCACGAGCGAGGCGCACAGGACGAGCACGCCGGTGACGTCACCGCCGGGCGAGACCAGGACGTCCACCGCGCGGCCCAGCGCGCCGGGGAGCAGAAGCTCGACCACGGCGCCTGCGAGCGCGGCCACGGCGTAGACGTAGGGCCATCCGCCGCTGCGGCGGACCGTCTCCAGCAGGAGCCCGTCGGCCCGGCGTTCCGCCGCGGCCTGGGGCGGAGCCGTGGGTTCCGCCATCGCAAAGGTTTCCCCTCGGAGGGTTCCGGGAACGGACAAGCCTGGAGCGGCCGTGCAGGGCCGCCCCAGGCTTCAGCCCTCGTGTCAGTTGCCGCAGAGGATGCTGAGGCTGCTGTTCTCGTGGGGGGTGCACCCCAGGAGGCTGAGGTTGCTGCCGCCACCGCCGCCGCCGGTGGGGAGTTCCATGTCCTGCAGGTCGAGAAGCGCCATGGGGATCACGCCCTTTCTTCGAACTTTCGGGATTCAGGGGAACCGCTGGGTCTTGCGAAGAGAACGTCAGTTGCCGCAGAGGATGCTGAGGCTGCTGTTCTCGTGGGGGGTACACCCCAAGAGGCTCAGGTTGCTGCCGCCACCGCCGCCGCCGGTGGGGAGCTCCATGTCCTGAAGGTCCAGAAGCGCCATGTCACGTCACCTCCTTCCCGTGATGGGAGCCGTCCGCCGACCCGGCGGGGGTGCCGGGCGGGGAGAGGAAGGGCAGGGCCACCGGCCGGTCGTGCAGCACGGTGCCCAGCGCGAGGACCACGCCGGCGGTGCCGGTGCCGAGGTCCATCGAGAGCCGCAGTAACTGGTTGCCCGGGAAGGCCAGCCCGCCGCCGTACGGCATCGCGTGCCAGGCGAGCCGCGCCACCTGGGAGGCCACCTCGGGCGAGGAGCGGTCCAGGTCCGGACGCAGGCCGAGCGCCAGCGCGGCGATCATGCCGGCCCGCCCGGCGAACAGGCCAGGCTGGACGTAGTAGTCGAGGGTGGCGACGGGGCCGATGTCCTCCAGGGCCTGGCGGAACGTCTCGTCCTCGCGCCGGTCGAGGTAGCGGCGCAGGACCAGCCCGATGCCGGCCGAGCCCTCGTCCACGTACGGGTTGGTGCGCCAGCCCTGCTGGACCTGGAGCTGACCGTCCTCGCGGCGCGTACACCGGCGCAGGTCCTGCCGCAGGGCCACGCTCGCGAGGTCGAGCAGCGCGTCCTCGCCTGTGGCCTCGTGCGCCTGGAGGAACAGCAGCGCCGGGCCGGAGGAGCCGCGCATCAGCCCGGCGTGGGGGTTGCCGCCGCCGCTGACCTCGGGCACGCTCTCGACGGTGCCGAGCCGGGCGGCGACCAGGTCGACGGTCTTGAAGGCGGCGTCCAGCAGCTCGCGCTCGCCGGTCACCCGCGCGAGGTGCAGCAGGTTCAGCCCGATGCCCGCCAGCCCGGCGTACAGGCTCTGGCCGAGCTGCTCCCACCTCTCCCGCAGGCACAGGGTGACGAGCTCCAGGGCGTCCTCGCGGCGGCCGATCGCGTCGAAGGCGTAGGCCACGCCGTGCAGGCCGTCGTAGAAGCCGAGGCCGGTGCCGGGCTCGGGGGTGAACGCCCGCTCGCGCAGCCACGTCTCGTGCTCGGGGTACCGCCCCGCGCCGGTCGCGGCCAGGGCGTACAGGACGCCCGCCGCGCCGCTGCCCAGGTTGAGCCCGCCGCCCGGCTGGAACTGCGCGGCGTCGCCGGGGAACAGCCGGTCGTCGCGCTCGGGGGTGGCCGAGGCGAGGATGGCGCGGCGGGCGGCGTCCCTGAGGTCGGTCCAGGACGCCCGGCCCGGCAGCGGGAGTTCCTCCATCGCCCGCGAGCCCGGCCGTCCTCCTACGGCGGCCGCCTCTTTCGAGGTCGCCGACGCGCCGGTGTCCCGCCCGTCCGGGCCGAGGATCGTCCGGACGGCCTCGTCGATGTGGCCGGACGGCACCGGGAACGTCTCGCGCACCATCTCGGCGAGGTGGGCCACCTTGGGCCGGTGCAGCGGGATGAGCACCGTGGACATCGGGGCGAACAGGCTCAGGCCCATGCAGGCGAGCGAGTAGCGGTCGGCGGCCACGCCGAGCCGGTCGGGCGGAGGGCAGAAGCCGGGGTGCGCGAGCGTCGGCCGGGCGTTCTCCTCCGCCAGGCTGGCGACCTCGAAGTCGATCAGCACGACGCGGTCGCCCTCGACCAGGACGTTGAAGGGATGCAGGTCGCCGAAGACGACGCCGCGCCCGTGCAGCGAGGTGACCGCACGGTCGACGCGGTCGAGCATGGCGAGCGCCCACTCGGTGTACTCGGCGGCGTCCTCGGGGGTGATGGCCGCGCGGGTCAGGGGATGGCGGTGGATCGACTCCTGGCTGAGCGTGGTGCCGTCCACGAACTCCTGGACGAGGAAGTGGTGCTCGCCGAGGACGAAGTAGTCGTGCAGCGCGGGAACCGCGTCCAGCCCCTCCAGCCGGCGCAGGATCCCGGCCTCGTGCGTGAGGCGGGTCACCGCGTCGCGTCCGGCCGAGTCGAGCCCGGCGTGCGGCCTGGCCTCCTTGAGGACGACCGTCTCGCCCGTGCGGGTGTCCCTGCCCTTGTAGACGCCGCCGCCGTTGGAGAAGTGCAGCACGTCCTCGACGGTGTACGGCAGCCCGGCGAGCGTGACCGCGTTGCGGGCGGCCAGGTGGGGCTCCAGGAAGGCCGGCAGCGTCACCCAGGACGGGGGCGTGAACGACGGGCCGCGCCGGTCGGGCACGAGCTCGCCGTCCGGGTCCTCGATCGCGAGGACGCGGTCGCGGTTGGCGTTCAGGGTGTAGCGCTCGGCGAAGCCGCCATAGCGGACGAACAGCGGGCCCTCGCCGATACGCAGGTCGCTGAGGATGTACGGGCCGCGCACGCCGCGCAGCAGGCCGTCCAGCTCCTTGACCACGAGCTCCAGCTCGGCCTCGTCGGCGGGGTAGATGGTGACCAGCTTGCCGCTGCTGCCCCGGTCGGCGTACTTGGAGTTGAGCATCATCACGACGCGCGGGCCGCGCAGGAACTTGAAGCTGAGCCGGCGGCCGACGCAGTAGTCCCAGACGGCGTCCAGCGTCCGCTCGGCGTCGGCCAGGCGGGCGGAGACGTGGATCTTCCATCCCTGGGTGGGGAGGACGTCCTCCTCGGGCCCGTAGTGGAGCCACGTGTCGGTCACGCGGTGACGCCAGCCGGCGGGCACAGCTCTGTCCGCTATGGGAAAGTCGGGGTACTTCGTCCGCTGGTTGTCAAGGGTGTCGTAAAACAGTGGATCGGCCAGGCAATAGATCTCGTATCTGCTGATCACGTTCCCACACCCCTCTCACCGCTCGATCGCTGGACTGAGAATTACGGATAACCCCAGCCATGGCTAGTGACGCTACCCACAGCGGTCATATGCGGGTGTCACTATTGCATTCGTGATAACTGTCATTGTTGACGGCATTGACCTGTGTGTTTGGGAAGTTGATGGTTCCTGGGGGGACTTCGGGAAAGTTCCGGGGTTGACCTGGTTTAAAACCAAAAAGCGGCCTTGAGCAGCCTGAACGTGAACACGAACATGACTCAGGTTTTCGCGTAAGGCGGCCGGTCCACGGCAATGGGGGCCCGCCTGTGACGCCACGGAGCCGTACGCCGACGGGACGGGGTGCCGCTCGGACTGCGCCGGGACGGGGGTGATCCGTCAGATTCACAGCGGTTAGGAAGGGTTGTGCGGCGAAGGCCGGGGGCGACGCAAAGACTCGTGCATCGCGCTCTTCTGAGGTGGAATGGCCTGGTTTCCAGGGGATTCGTGGAGGACAGGAACCGAGGCGAAAAGGAGGAACCATGACACAGACGGACTTCATCCATGTGCAGAAGTACCTGTCCGGAGTTGACTACCCCGCGAGCAAGCAGGAGCTGGTCGAGCACGCCAAGAAGAAGGGCGCGGACGAGCAGGCCATGAAGGCCCTGGAGCGGCTGCCCGACCGCGAGTACGACGGCCCCAACGGCGTCAGCAAGGAACTCGCCAGGTAGCGACCCGCCCGGAGCCCCCGCTCACGGGCGTGAGGGCCGCGGCGGCGGGGCTCAGACGCTCTGGTAGAGCAGCTCCGGGCGTCCGAGCCCGCCGTACCGGGGGACCCGGCGCACGCTGCCCGTGCCGGCGAGGTGTTCGAGATAGCGCCGGGCCGTCACCCGCGAGACGCCGATCGCCGAGCCCACGGCCTGCGCCGACAGCCCGCCCGGCGCCCTGCGCAGCTCGCCGGCCACGGCCTCCAGCGTCGCCTGCGTCATCCCCTTCGGCAGCGGGACGCGGGCCGTCCCCCGCAGCGCCGACAGCGCGCGGTCCACCTCGCCCTGCCCGCTCACCTCGCCCGGCCCGCCCACGGAGGAGCGGAACTCGGCGTACCGCTCCAGCTTCTCGCTCAGCGCGGCGAAGGTGAACGGCTTGAGCAGGTACTGGACGACGCCCACCGACACCGCCGAGCGCACCACCGCGAGGTCGCGCGCGGAGGTCACCGCGATGACGTCCGACAGCACACCCGCCGCGCGCAGCGCCCGGCACACGTCCAGCCCGTGCATGTCCGGCAGGTACAGGTCGAGCAGCACCAGGTCCGCCGGCCGCCGCCGCAGGAACCGCAGGGCCTCGCCGCCCGTGCGCGCCACCCCGACCACCTGGAACCCCGGGACGCGGCCGACGTAGAGGCGGTTGGCCTCGGCGGTCAGCTCCTCGTCCTCGACGATCAGCACCGAGATCACGGCTGTTCCTCCTTCCCGGCCACCGGGCCGGGCCCCGGCAGCGGTAGCCGTACGACGAAGACCGCGCCCCGCCCGCCGTGCTCGACCTCGATCGTCCCGCCGAGGCGGCGCACCGCCTGGCCCACCATGGCCAGCCCGAGCCCCCGCCCGTCGCCCTTGGTGGTCCACCCGCGCCGGAAGGCGTCCTTGGCCTCGCCCGCCCCGAGCCCGGGGCCGCTGTCGGAGACGCGGACCAGGAAACCGCCGTCCCCCGCGCGCAGGTGGACGGCGGCACGGGCGGGCGGCGGGCCGGTCATGGCCGCCTCCACCGCGTTGTCGATGAGGTTGCCCACGATGGTCACCAGGTCGCGCCCGTCCAGCGCGACATCGTCCAGCTCGCTCTCGGGGCTGATCGACAGCTCGACGCCCCGCTCGGCGGCCTCGGCGGTCTTGCCGAGCAGCAGGGCGGCGAGCACCGGCTCCCGCACGGCGCCCACCACGCGGTCGGTGAGCTGCTGGGCGGCCTTCAGCTCTGCCGTGGCGAACTCCACGGCCTGGTCGGCGCGGCCGAGCTCGACCAGCGTGACGACGGTGTGCAGCCGGTTGGCGGCCTCGTGCGCGGCCGAGCGCAGCGACTCGGCGAACCCGCGTTCCGCGTCCAGCTCGCCGGTCAGCGCCTGCAGCTCGGTGTGGTCGCGCAGCGTCACCACCATGCCGAGCGACCGGGCGCCCGAGCGGACGACGGCGGCGTTCACCACCAGCACGCGATCGCCGGTCAGGTGGATCTCGTCCTCGCGGTCGTCGCCCGAGGTCAGCGACTCGGCCAGCGAGGGCGGCAACCCGAGGTCGGCGACGTGCCGCCCGTCGGCGTCCGGAGGCAGGCCGAGCAGTTCCCGCGCGCCGTCGTTGGCCAGGGTCAGCCGGTGGCCGCCGTCCACCAGCAGCAGGCCCTCGCGCACCGCGTGCAGGATCGCGTTGTGGTACTCGTACATGCGGCTGAGCTCGGCCGAGCGCAGCCCGTGGGTCTGGCGGCGCAGGCGCGCGCCCACCAGGAACGTGCCCGCCGTGCCCGCCGACAGGCCGATCGCCCCCGTCAGCGCGGCCGTCGCGATCTGCTCGCGAAGCTGGGCGCTGATCTTCTCCACCGTGATCCCCGCGCTGACCAGCCCGCGCACGCGCCCGCCCGCGTCCCTCACGGGCGTGACGGCGCGCACGGAGGGGCCGAGCGTGCCGGTGTAGGTCTCGGTGAACGTGCGGCCGGCCAGGGCCGGGGCGGTGTTGCCGAGGAACCGCCCGCCGATCTGCGCCGGGTTCGGGTGGGTGTACCGGCGGCCCTCACGGCTCATGATCGTGATGAAGTCCAGCCCGGCCTCCCTGCGCACCTTCTCGGCGTACGGCTGGAGCGCCGCCGAGGGGTCGGGGTCGGCGAGGGCGGCCAGCACGGCGGGG
The DNA here is from genome assembly GCF_003323745.1 of Sphaerisporangium album. GTDB lineage: Bacteria > Actinomycetota > Actinomycetes > Streptosporangiales > Streptosporangiaceae > Sphaerisporangium > Sphaerisporangium album. Next base: position 22,092 of record NZ_QOIL01000022.1, on the reverse strand, counting down.
GAGTCGGCCACGCTGACGGCCACCGCCTTGGCCGTCCCGCTCGCCTCGTCGAGCAGCAGCTGGCGGATGTGCAGGAACGTGAGCAGCGTGCCGACCGCCACGGTGATGCCGACGACGGCGATCTGCAGGGTGAGCATCTGCCCGGCCAGGCTCCAGCGCCGCAGGCGGGCGAGGAGTGGCGTCACGGCGTCCACGCGGCGGCTCCTTTCTCACTGCTCCCGGTGTGCGTTCGTGCGAAGTGCGGCGAACGAAATGTACGTAATAGTGACGCAGATCACTGGCGGGGGGGATAGTCACTCGACCGAAAGCTACACATCCCCCAGCACCTGCGGAAACAGGGAGGGTCGTGTGACCACGACATTCACCCCGGACACCCCCGGCGCCCCGGCGTCCCCGCCGCCCCGTGACCGCACCCGGTACCTGTACCTGGCAGTGATCATCGCGGTGGTGGCGGGCATCCTCGTCGGGCTGGTGGCCCCGGACACCGGCGTCGCCCTCAAGCCCCTCGGAACGGCCTTCGTGGCGCTGATCAAGATGATGATCAGCCCCATCATCTTCTGCACCATCGTGCTCGGCGTCGGGTCGGTCGCCCAGGCCGCCAAGGTCGGCAAGGTGGGCGGCCTGGCCATCGGCTACTTCCTCGTCATGTCCACGGTGGCGCTGGTGATCGGCCTGGTGGTCGGCAACCTCATGCATCCCGGCGAGGGGCTCCAGCTCACCGACGAGCTGCGCAAGGCCGCCGAGGACCAGGCCGCCAAGGGCGGCGAGAGCGACACGACGTCGTTCCTGCTCGGCATCATCCCCGCCACGCTCGTCTCGGCGTTCACCTCGGGCCAGGTGCTGCAGACCCTGCTCGTGGCGCTGCTCACCGGCTTCGCGCTCCAGGCGATGGGCCGGCGCGGGGAGCCGATCCTCGCCGGGCTCGCCCACATCCAGCGGCTCGTCTTCCGCATCCTCGCGATGATCATGTGGGTGGCGCCGGTGGGCGCGTTCGGCGCGATGGCCGCCGTCACCGGCGCGGGCGGGTTCGACGCGCTGCGCAGCCTCGCCGTCCTCATGATCGGCTTCTACATCACCTGCCTGCTGTTCGTCGGCGTGGTCCTCGGGACGATCCTGTGGGTGTTCGCCCGGATCAACCTGTGGTCCCTGCTGCGCTACCTCGGCCGCGAGTTCCTGCTGATCCTGTCGACGTCCTCCTCGGAGTCCGCGCTGCCGCGCCTGATCGCGAAGATGGAGCACCTCGGGGTGAGCCGCGCGGTCGTCGGCATCACGGTGCCGACCGGCTACTCGTTCAACCTGGACGGCACCGCCATCTACCTCACGATGGCGACGCTGTTCGTGGCCAGCGCGACCGGCGCCCCGCTGTCGATCGGCGAGCAGGTGGCGCTGCTCCTGTTCATGATCATCGCCTCGAAGGGCGCGGCCGGCGTCACCGGCGCGGGGCTCGCCACGCTCGCCGGCGGCCTCCAGTCGCACCGGCCCGGGCTGGTCGACGGCGTCGGCCTCATCGTGGGCATCGACCGGTTCATGTCCGAGGCCCGCGCGCTGACCAACTTCGCCGGCAACGCGGTGGCCACCGTCCTCATCGGCAACTGGGTGCGCGACTTCGACCGCGACCGCGCGGAAGAGGTGCTGTCCGGCCGTCTCCCGTTCGACGAGTCCACCCTGCTCGACGACGACCGGGACGACACCCCGCCGCCCCCGCCCGCCGAGCGCCTGGAACCGGCGATGTCACCCCGCTGACCCGGAAAGGGGGCCCTTCTACGGCGCGGCGCCGCCGCGACGACCGCGGCCCCGGCTGACGGCTAGCGCGGCAGGCCCGCGCGGTAGACCTCCCGCGCCAGCGCGGTCAGCCGGGCCGCCGAGGACCTGTAGGACGCCCCCGCCGGCTGGAGCGTGAGCACGGCCATGACCAGGCGGTCGCCCTTGCCGACGAGGCCCGTCGTGTGCAGCACCGGGCGGACGAGGTTCACCGGCGGACGCGCGGGCGAAGCGGTGGACGCGGCGGGCGTCGTGTACGCGGGGTTCGTCGTCCCCGAGCCGTTCGCGGGGGCCTGGACGCTCGCCCGCGTGCCCGAGCACGGCACCGCCGGGTGCGCGCCGTACCCCGACCAGCCCTGCTTGACCGCCCAGGGACGCGGGACGGCGCTTGGAATGCCGAAATACTGGTCGAAGTCATCCGCCGCGCACCGCGAGGCGTTTCGCAGGTGCCCCAGGATCACGTCCCGCACCCGCGGGTTCGCCCGCTCCAGCAGGTAGCGGTACGTCGTCACGACGTCCGCCGCGCTCAGGGCCGTGTACCCCCAGAAGCCGGGCTTGGACGCGGGCGGCGGCCCCGTGTCCACGAGCTTGAGGCGGCGCACCATGCGGCCGATGATCGCGGCCCGGCCGCCCCGGTCCCAGAAGGCCGACGCCGCGTCGTCGTCGCTGGCGCGCAGCATGCGCCGCAGCAGGTCGGCGTCGCCGCGCGGCACCGCGGTGCCGGGCCCGCGCGACTCCAGGTAGTCCAGCGCGATGAGGATCTTCACGACGGACGCCGAGCGGAACCGGACGTGCGGCTTGTACGACAGCGTGGTCCTGCCCGTGACCCGGTCGAACACCACGTAGCTCGCCGCAGTCCCCGCCGGGACCCTTGGCGCAGTCCCCGCCGGGACCCTTGGCGCGGTCCCCGCCGGGACCTTCGGCGCGCGCGGCGCGACCGAGGTGCCCGCGGCGGCTGCGGGCACGAATGCCGTGGTGACCACTGTGGCGAGCAGAGCGGTGGTGAGGAGCACGGCCCGCGTGGACGCGAAGGGGGACGTGAAGGTCGGCACCCGTCATCCCTACCAGATCGGTACACCGCCGATGCCCGCAATACGGGAAACGGATGGTAGTTCTGCCGTGTACGTGGCAGTAATCGGCTAGGCCTGTTCGGCGCGGAGCCCGATTGGTGGGGAGCGGCATGAACGCACTGGGAATCGACATCGGCGGCTCGGGGATCAAGGGCGCCCCCGTGGACACCGCCACGGGGACACTGCTCGCGGAGCGCCATCGAATACCGACACCCAGCCCCTCGGCCCCCGGCGCGGTGGCCGAGGTCGTCCGGGACATCATCCGCCACTTCGACTGGACCGGCCCGGTCGGGGTGACCTTCCCCGGCGTCGTGGTCGGCGGCGTCACCATGACCGCCGCCAACGTCGACCACGCATGGATCGGCCTCGACGCGCGCGCCCTGTTCACCGAGGCGGGCGGCCTCGGCGTGATCGTCCTCAACGACGCCGACGCGGCGGGCGTCGCGGAGGCCGCCTTCGGCGCGGGCCGCGACCAGGACGGCCTGGTCGTGATGCTCACCTTCGGCACCGGCATCGGCAGCGCACTGATCATGGACGGCCGTCTCATCCCCAACACCGAGTTCGGGCACCTGGAGCTCGACGGGCACGAGGCCGAGCACCGCGCGTCCGACCACGCCCGCGAGGCGCACGACCTGACCTGGGAGAAGTGGGCCCACCGCGTCCAGAGGTACCTGGAGCACATCCAGATGCTCATGTCGCCGGCGATGATCGTCATAGGCGGGGGAGTCAGCAGGAAGGCCGACAAGTTCCTGCCCCACATCGACCTGCCCGGGACCACCGTGGTCCCCGCCACCCTGCAGAACAACGCCGGGATCATCGGGGCCGCGCTCGCCGCCGCCTCGGCCGCCGCGCCCAGCGGCCATCGCTGAGAGAGGCCGTGCGGGTGCGCTCCGGACGAACCCCGGCCGGGCTCCGGGGCGGCCCGTTGTTCCTCCGTGGCCGCAGGAGGCCACGGAGGCCCGCGCATTCAGTGCCGACTTCTGTGTTTGCCCGTGATCCTGAGGGCACCTTTAACGGGGTGGGTGGGAAGGAGGACACGTGAAGGTGACCATCGCATTGCGCTTGCCGCGGGACGCGGCGAGCGTGTCAGTCACCCGGCAGATTCTCGGCGCCGAGCTGGAGGTTCTCGGCGTGGAGCGTGACATCACCGAGGACGTCCAGCTCATGCTGACGGAGGCGTGCTCCAACGTCATCCGGCACGCCACGGAGGGGGACGAGTACACGGTCAGCGTGGAACTGGTGGACGACAGGTGCCTGATCACCGTGGTCGACACCGGAAGGGGGTTCGACCCGGACAAGATCCGCCCTGGGCTGCCGCTCGCCGAGCACGGCCGGGGGCTCCAGATCATGCGCGCGCTGGCGGACGACGTGCGGTTCATGAACCGTCCCCGTCAGGGCGCGATCGTCTGCCTTGAGAAGACCCTGAAGTTCGCCGCCGACTCTCCCGGCCATCTGCTGAGCGCCCACTGAGGTCCCCTACGGGCATATGTCACCCCGAGAGCGCTCAGCACGGACCACGGAGACGACGGCGGCAGGCCGCAGGACCCCGGGGCCACCGCTAAACCGTTGGCGAAGACCCCGGGCGGGTTGCTTATCCTTTCCGGTGGCGGCCGTCTGACGAGACGGCCGGGAAAGCGACCATGGGATCTTCTTCGGTGACATCGCCCCTGACCGGCCTGCGCGACCGCCTGCCCGCGCTGATGCTGCGCGATGAGATCAGGCTGCGCCGCCGCATCGACGGCGCGCGCAAGGTGCGCGACCACAAGGCGCTACGGGCCATCGCCGACCAGGTGGCCGGCCAGATCGAGGCCGCCGAGGCCCGGGTGGAGGCGCGGCGGGCCCTCGTTCCCCGCCTCACCTATCCCGAGAACCTGCCGGTCAGCGCCCGCAGGAACGACATCCTCGAAGCGGTGCGCGACCACCAGGTGGTCATCGTCGCCGGCGAGACCGGGTCGGGCAAGACCACGCAGATCCCCAAGATCTGCCTGGAGCTGGGCCGGGGCGTCAAGGGCCAGATCGGCCACACCCAGCCGCGCAGGATCGCCGCCCGCACGGTTGCCGAGCGCATCGCCGAGGAGCTCGGCATCCCGCTCGGCGGCGCCGTCGGCTACAAGGTGCGCTTCACCGACCACTCCGGCGACGACACGCTCGTCAAGCTGATGACCGACGGCATCCTGCTGGCCGAGATGCAGCGCGACCGCCTGCTGTCCCGCTACGACACCCTGATCATCGACGAGGCCCACGAGCGCAGCCTCAACATCGACTTCATCCTCGGCTACCTCAAGCAGCTCCTGCCCCGGCGTCCCGACCTCAAGGTGATCATCACCTCGGCCACCATCGACCCCGAGCGCTTCTCCCGCCACTTCGGCGACGCCCCGATCGTCGAGGTCTCCGGCCGCACGTACCCCGTCGAGGTCCGCTACCGGCCGATCACCGACGAGCAGGAGGACCAGGCCCAGGCGATCGTCGACGCCGTGGACGAGCTGTGCGCCGAGGGGCCCGGAGACATCCTGGTCTTCCTCAGCGGCGAGCGCGAGATCCGCGACACCGCCGAGGCCCTGAAGGGCCGCCAGGAGGAGGTCCTGCCGCTGTACGCGCGGCTGTCGGCGGGCGAGCAGCACCGCGTCTTCCAGGCCCACCGCGGCCGCAGGATCGTCCTGTCCACCAACGTCGCCGAGACCTCGCTGACCGTCCCGGGCATCAAGTACGTCATCGACCCCGGCTTCGCCCGCATCTCCCGCTACAGCCACCGGCTCAAGGTCCAGCGCCTGCCCATCGAGCCCGTGTCGCAGGCGTCGGCCAACCAGCGCAAGGGCCGCTGCGGCCGCACATCCGACGGCGTGTGCATCCGCCTCTACGCCGAGGAGGACTTCGCCGGGCGGCCGGAGTTCACCGACCCCGAGATCCTGCGCACCAACCTCGCCTCGGTCATCCTCCAGATGACCACGCTCGGCCTCGGCGACATCTCGGCCTTCCCGTTCGTCGAGCCGCCCGACCAGCGGCAGGTGAAGGACGGCGTCAACCTGCTGCACGAGCTCGGCGCCTTCGACGACGACCGGCGGCTCACGCCCATCGGCGGCAAGCTCGCCCAGCTCCCCGTCGACCCGCGGCTGGCCCGCATGGTGCTGGCCGCCGACGCCAACGGCTGCGCCGACGAGGTGATGGTCATCGCCGCCGCGATGTCCATCCAGGACCCGCGCGAGCGGCCCGCCGACAAGCAGGCCCAGGCCGACCAGAAGCACGCGCGCTTCGCCGACAAGGAATCCGACTTCCTCACCTACCTGAAGATGTGGGACTACCTGCGCGAGCAGCAGAAGGAGCTGTCCTCCGGCCAGTTCCGGCGCATGTGCAAGGCCGACTACCTCAACTACCTGCGCGTCCGCGAGTGGCAGGACATCTACAGTCAGCTCCGGCAGGTCGCCACGGGCATGGGCATCACGCTCAACTCCACGCGCGCCGAGGCGTATCCGATCCACGTCTCGCTGCTCGCGGGCATGCTGTCGCACATCGGCGTGATGGACGTCGAGAAGAACGAGGAGGGCTCGCGCCGCCGCGCCATGCGGGAGTACATCGGGGCCCGCAACGCCCGGTTCGCCATCTTCCCCGGCTCCGGGCTGTTCAGGAAGCAGCCCCGCTGGGTCATGGCCGGCGAGCTCGTCGAGACCTCACGCCTGTGGGCGCGCGTCGTCGCCAAGATCGAGCCGCAGTGGATCGAACCGCTCGCGGGGCACCTCGTCAAGCGCACCTACAGCGAGCCGCACTGGGAGAAGAACCAGGGCGCCGTCATGGCGTACGAGAAGGTCACGCTGTACGGGGTGCCGATCGTCGTGGACCGCAAGGTCACCTACGGGCGCATCGACCCGGAGCTGTCCCGCGACCTGTTCATCCGCCACGCCCTGGTGGAGGGCGACTGGGAGACCAACCACCGCTTCCTGAAGGAGAACCGGCGGCTGCTGTCCGAGGTGGAGGAGCTGGAGACCCGCGCCCGCCGGCGCGACATCCTGGTCGACGACGAGACGCTGTTCGACTTCTACGACAAGCGCGTCCCCGACGACGTCGTCTCCGGCGCCCACTTCGACACCTGGTGGAAGCGCAAGCGGCAGGACGACCCCGCGCTGCTCACGTTCACCGCCGACATGCTCATCAACGCGGGCACCGACGCCGGCGACCTGCAACAGGCGTACCCGGACGCCTGGCGGCACCTCGGCCAGCGCATGCGCCTCACCTACCAGTTCGAGCCGGGCGCGGACGCCGACGGCGTGACCGTCCACATCCCGCTGCAGGTGCTCAACCAGTTCGAGGGCGACGGCTTCGACTGGCAGGTCCCCGGCCTGCGCGAGGAGCTCGTCACCGAGATGATCCGCTCGCTGCCCAAGCCGCTGCGCCGCAACTTCGTCCCGGCCCCCAACTACGCCCGGTCCGTCCTGGAGCACGTCACGCCCGGCAAGGAGCCGGTCGCCGAGGCCGTGTCCCGCGAGCTGTCCCGGCTCACCGGCGTCCGCGTCCCGCCCGAGTCCTTCGACCCGGCGCGCCTGCCCGACCACCTGCGCGTCACCTACCGCGTCGTGGACGAGCGCAGGCGCACGGTCGGCGAGGACAAGGACCTGGAGGCGCTGAAACGCCGCCTCGCCCCCAAGGTGCGCGCCACGCTCTCGCGCGCCGGCGAGGAGCTGGAACGCTCGGGCCTGCGCGCGTGGAATTTCGGCGACCTGCCCAAGCTGTTCGAGCAAGGCCGCGTCAAGGCGTACCCCGCGCTGGTGGACGAGGGGGCCTCGGTCGCGATCCGCGTCTTCGAGACCGAGTCCGAGCAGCGCGCCGCCATGTGGAAGGGCATGCGCCGGCTCGTCCTGCTCAACGTGACCTCGCCCGCCAAGGCGATCCTGCGCGGGCTCACCACCCAGCAGAAGCTCGCCCTCAGTCACAGCCCCCACCGCGACGCCGCCGACCTCTTCGAGGACTGCGTGACGGCCGCGGCGGACAAGCTCATCGCCGACGCGGGCGGCCCCGCCTGGACGCCCGCCGACTTCCGCCGCGTGCACGACCACGTACGGGCGGAGCTGTACGACACGAGCGCCGAGGCCGTGTCCCGCGTCGAGCGGATCCTGGTGGTCTGGCAGGGCGTACGCGCGACCCTGGCCACGATGAAGAGCCCCGCCGACGCGCTGGAAGAGATCGACGAACATCTGTCCACGCTCGTCTTCCCCGGCTTCGTCACCGAGACCGGGTACCGCCGCCTGCCCGACCTCCAGCGCTACCTGCGAGCCGTCGAGCGCCGCCTGGAGAAGCTCCCCGACGACCCCTACCGCGACCACGAGCGCATGCTCAAGCTCGACGAGATCCGCCTGGAGTACGAGAACCTCCTCGCCACCCTCCCCGAGCCCCGCCACTCCGAGGACGCGGTGCTGGAGATCCGCTGGATGCTGGAGGAACTACGCGTCAGCTACTTCGCCCAGACCCTCGGCACCCCGTACCCCGTGAGCGACAAACGCATCCGCAAGGCCATGGAACGCCTCACCCCCTGACCGCGCCCGGCCGCGCCCCTGCGGTCACGTATGGAAGCCTGACATCGAGGTTTCGAGGGGCCCATGGGCGAGGGAGGGATGCGCGTTGAGGATCTTGGCGTGAAGTTCCCGCACGTGGAGTCCGGGTTTGACCCCGGTCTGGCCGACGAGAGTGTGGCTCAGCCGGTGATAGGTGTCCAGGGCCTCAGATTGGCGTCCGGAACGGTAAAGCGCCAACATCAGCTGGGCATGGCCGCGCTCTCGTAGGGGATGCCTGGCGGTGTGGGACAGCAGATCACCGATGGTGTCGTTATGGCGGCCGAGCGCCAGCTTGACGTCAACGAGATCCTCCGACACGCTCAGGCGCTCGTCCTCGAGGCGATGAGCCCAGTTCGCCAGTTCTCCTCTGAGGTCGAGTCCATGGAGTGCCTCCCCCTGCCACATGCTCAGCGCCCGCTCGAACAGCCGGCTCGCGCCGACCAGATCGTGATCACGGACGGCTTGCCTCCCACCTGCGGCTAGACGGCCGAAGATCGTGGCATCCAGACTGTCCGGCTCCATGACGAGAAGATAGCCGTTTCCGGCGGTGCGGACAGGGAGGCTGCCCGGCGTCAGCGCGGCTCGGAGCAGCGCCACGTAGGTCTTGAGATTGCTCCTTGCGGACTTCGGGGGTTTGCCGTGCCAGAGCCAGTCGATCAGACGATCGGCGGGGATCGGCAGGTTGGCCTTGAGCAACAGCAGCGCGAGCAGAACCTGAGGCAGCCCTTGTGCGATCTGCAGTATCTCGGCCTCGTCGTCTCGCACCAGGATCGGTCCAAGCACCTCAAACTGCATGGCTCTCCTGAGGGAAAGGGTCCACGTCAAGGTTCGTTGATCTCTCGCGTAAACCTTAAGGGATGCTGTGAATCCCAGTAAATAGGGATGATTCCGGCAGTGCGGCCCCGAAGGGGCGTCGCTGATGTGCCTTCAATGTGCCTTCGATGTGCCTGTGATCATTACCGTGCTGTTCGTATGCCCTTGCCCAGCTACGCACGGAGTGCAGATGCTCTTCTCGCGGCTCAATATCAGGCCATGGCGAACCCGGACAATCGCAGTCGGCACGGTCATGGCGGTGGCGGTCACCACGATCGCAGGCGCTCCCGAAGCGTTGGCTGCAGACAAGGCTCGCGCCGCTGCGGTGGCTGCGGCCAAGGCGACCTCTACACAAGAGCATGTCACCGAGCGCCCCGACATGACGTCGGCCGGGTTGGCCGCTCGTCTGCAGAACTCCCGCGTGGAGGTCACCTCCGAGCGCACCGAGGAGTCCACGTCCTGGATCAATCCCGATGGGACCGTGACAACGGAGATCAACTCCGGGCCTATCCGCGTGAAACGCGGGGATGGCTGGGCTCCGGTCGACACCACGCTAGTTCAGGACGGTAACCGCCTGGTTCCCAAGGCAGCCGTCGCCGACATCGATTTCAGCGCGGACGGTTCTGGTGCCTTCGCCTCGATCGCTGATGACACCACGGTGAAGGTGAACGGCAAGCGTAAAGGTAAGGTTCGCCGCTTCGGCTTGAAGTGGGCCGGCCAGTTGGGCAGGCCGGAGGTTTCCGGCAGCACCATGACGTGGCGTGATGTCGCGCCAGGCGCTGATTTGGTCGTCCAGGCACAGGCCCGTGGTTTCGTGCATTTCGTGGTCTTCCGTGAGCGGCCCACCGGCCCGGTGGAGATCAAGCTGCCGATCGAGCTGTCCGGGATGAAGTTCGGCCAGCGTGCCGACCATGGTCTGCAGCTTGCCGACGATTCCTCCGGCAAGGTGATCGCCGCCGCTCCCGCGCCGCAGATGTGGGACGCCGCCGCCGAGGAGTCCCCCGACCAGGGCAAGCGCGCCGAAGTGGCCTCCGAGATCGTCAACGGCCCGGACGGACCTGCGTTCGTCCTCAAGCCGGATGCCGCGTTCCTGTCCGACCCGGCCGTGCAGTTCCCGGTCACGGTGGACCCGTGGATGAACCTGACCCTGCAGACCGACACCTTCGTCTCCACTGACTACCCCAGTTCGCAGACCGGCGGTACCTGGTTGCACGCGGGCAAGTTCGGCTCCGGCGCCAAGACCGCGCGCACCTACCTGCAGTTCGGGCTGAACGGGCTGACCCGCAAGCACATCCTGAATGCGGATCTGACCCTGTCGAACTACAAGTCCAACGCCTGCGGCAGCAGCGTGGGTTCGGGTGTGCAGGTGCGCCGGGTCACCTCGGCGTGGCAGTCCTCGACGCTGACCCTGGCGGCGCAACCGTCCACGACGACGACCGGCGCGGTCACCAACACCAACGCCTACGGCGATCCGGACTGCGCCGAGAGTACGATGCTGTTCTCGATCGAGGACATCGTGCAGGCGTGGTCGGACGGCACAGCGAACTACGGTCTGCAGATCAGGGCGGTGAACGAGTCCGATGCCACCAACTGGCGGATGTTTCGCTCCTCGGAGAACACCGCCGGCATGGCCGGGCCGAAGATCACCGTCGAGTGGAACTCCTACCCGACCGTGCCCTCAGCCCTGTCCATCACACCCAGCGCGGGCGGTACCAACGGCGGCACCTACGTCACCTCGCTGACCCCGACCCTGGCCGGCCTGGTCGGCGACGGCGAATGGGACACCGAGCGGATCGACTTCGAGATCCTGCGCGATCCCGCCTACCCCGCCGAAGGCACCGGCACGGTCTGGTCAGGCGCGGTGACCGGCCTCCAGCAGGGAGAGCTCGGCAAGATCCAGGTCCCGGCGGGCAAGCTCGCCGACGGCAAGCACTACCAGTGGCGAGCGCGCGGGTTCGACGGCACCGACTACTCCCGTTCCTGGTCGGCGCTGAAGAGCTTCACCGTCGATGTGACCGACCCGACCGCCCCGACCGTGAGCTTGCCGTCCTATCCGGCGAACGTCTGGTCGGCCAAGCAGACCCAGCCGGTGACCGCCACCCTGGACACCACCTCCGCCGACGGCTCGGGCTACTACTGGGGCCTGGACGACCCGTCCGCGCCGAACCTGGCCGCGGACAATGACGGCGGCGGCGACCCGCTGACCATCAGCATCGACCCCACACAGGGCTGGCACACCCTGTACGTCAAGACCCGCGACATGGCGCTGCGCACCTCGACGGTTACCGCCTACAGCTTCGGCGCGGGAGTCGGTCAGGTCACCAAGCCGCTAGACGAGGACCGCACCCAGGCCGCGATCGCCCTGGCAGCCAAGGCGGCCCCCGACCGCACCGGGGTGCGCTACGAATACAAGGCGGACGTCAAGACCGACGCCACCTGGTCCGCTGTTCCCGCCACTGATGTGACCGTACCGGGCTCGCCCACCCCGATCACCGGCTGGCCCGTGACTCGGACTGACACTAGCCAGCCGTTCGCGGAGCTGTACTGGGACGTCGCTCACACCATGCGGACTGCCGGCCGTGGCGACGGCCCCGTCGCGCTGCGGGCCTGCTTCACCAGCGGCACTGCCGACAACTGCTCCGATGCGGTCGGCTTCACCCTGGAACGGACCGCCTTCGGCGCCTCCTACGCGACCACGCCTCTCGGACCCGGGACCGCCGCCCTGCTCACCGGTGACTACTCAGTCGGCGCGACAGATGTCAGTGCGTTCGAACTGTCGGTATCCAGGGGCCACACCACCCTGGCCCCCGCCACTGTCACCGGCGCAGGCGGGGTGTTCGGGCCCGGCTGGACCGCCTCCTTCCCCACCGGCAGCTCGACCGTCGCCGGCAGCCAGTTCGAAGACCACACCGACAAGGGGTACGTGCTCTTCACGGGTCCTGACGGATCTCAGCTCACCTACACCAAGCAGGCCGACGGCACCTACCAGGGCGTCTCCGACGCCACCGACGGATCCACGGTGGTCAAGGACTCACCTACCCAGTTCACCCACACCGACGCCACCGGGGTCAAAACCGTCTTCAAGGCAGCCGCGGTGGCCCCGACCGCCCCCGCACACCTTTTCGCCGCCACGGCGGCTCCGGCGGTCGCGTCGGTCAACGAGCCCGACCCGCTGGAGATCGGGGTGAAGTTCACCGCCGACCAGCCAGGACTCATCACAGGGGTGCGTTTCTACAAGGGGCCGGGCAACACCGGGACGCACATCGGGAACTTGTGGACCACCTCCGGGCAGAACCTCGCCACCGGGACGTTCACCGGCGAAACCGCATCGGGATGGCAGACACTCACCTTCACCGCACCGGTTCAAGTTAGTCCTGGCACGACCTATGTGGCGTCCTACTTCGCCCCGGCCGGGCACTACTCCTTCGACGACAACTTCTTCGCCACGGCCACCGACAGCCCGCCGCTGCACGCCCCCGCCACCACAGAGGTGTACGGCGGCAACGGCGTCTACGGCTACGGGACGGCCTCCACGTTCCCGTCCGGGAGTTTCCGCGGCGGCAACTACTGGGTGGATGTGGAGTTCGTGCCCAACCAGGGCGCACCCGATCCCGCCCTGTCGACCGTGAGCACCACCAGCCTGTTCGGCGTGGCCGCCACCCCGGGAACCGTGGCCTCCACCGACCCCGACCCGGTCGAGTTAGGCGTGAAGTTCACCGCCGACCAGCCCGGATTCATCACCGGCGTACGCTTCTACAAGGGGCCGGGCAACACCGGAACCCACATCGGCAACCTGTGGACCGCGTCAGGTCAGAAGATCGCCACCGGCACGTTCACGGAGGAGACGGAATCAGGCTGGCAGACGCTCACCTTCCCCGCACCGATCCGGGTAACACCGGCCACAACGTACATCGCTTCCTACTTCGCTCCCACCGGGCACTACTCCTTCGACGGTAACTATTTCGCGTCGGCGAAGGACAGCCCGCCGCTACACGCGCCGGCCACCAGCGCCGTGTACGGCGGCAACGGCGTCTTCTCCTACGGCACCGCCTCCCAATTCCCCACCGGTTCCTTCGGTGGCGGCAACTACTGGGTCGACGTCAACTTCGCTACTGACTTGACCCGATGGGTCGTCAGCAGTGTCGACGAACCCGGCCAGGAGAACACCACCACCTACAAGCTCGACGGGCAAGGACGAGTGACCCGCATGCTCGCCCCGGTTCCCGCAGGAGTGGACTGCTCCGCAAGCCTGGTCGCCGGCTGCAAGACACTCGACATCACCTACGCCTCCGCCACCACGGCAACGGGCATCGCCTCCGGCTGGGGTGACTATGCCGGGCTGGTCAAGTCGATCTCATACACGGCCTACGACCCCGCAACCTCGGCGATGAAATCCACGATTGTCGCCACCTACGGGTACGACTCCACCGGGCACCTGCGCACGGTGACCGACCCACGTGTCGCGCTGACGACGACGTACTACTACACCGGCGAGGGCCGACTGAGCCAGGTGACCCCGCCCGGTCTGGCCCCATGGCGGATGGAGTACGACACCACCGGCCGGATCGCACACGTCACCCGGACCAGCCCTCAAGGGGAACTCACCCAAGCCATCGCCTACAACCTCCCCATCGGCGGCACCGGCGCCCCAATCGACCTGACCAGCACCCAGACCACCAAATGGGCACAGGCCACCGACCTGCCCCGCGTCGGCGCGGCCGTCTTCCCCGCTTCAAAGGTCCCCGATCGCGCCGGGGACGGCTCTTACCAGCCCACTGCGCCTGATTTCGAGTACAGCCAGCTCACCTACATGGACGTCAACGGCCGCGCCGTCAACGCCGCTGTCTATGGTGCGGGCGCCTGGCAGGTCTCCGCGTCTCGCTACGACGACTATGGCAACATCGTCTGGGAGATCGGCCCGGGCAACCGGGCCCAGGCACTCGCCCCCACAGCCGACACTGATTCCTATGCCGCGGGCCGTACCACATCGGCCGAGCGGGCCGATCTCCTCGCAACCGTCACCGCCTATGATGACTACGGCAATGTGGTCACCACCGACGGCCCCACCCACCGTGTCGCGCTGGCGTCGGGGACGGTGGTGTCGGCCCGCCAGCACACTGCCTACACCTACGACGAGGGCTTGCCCTCGAACAACCTGGCGTTAGGCCTGGTCACGACGACCAAGACCTCGCCGCGGGTGGTGGACGCCACGGCAGGCTTGACCGCCGCCGACACCCGGACGCTCAAGACCGGGTACGCCCCGATCGTCTCCGGGGATCCGTCCGGCTGGGATCTTGCCCAGCCCACCAGCCAGACCACGCTCGTACCTGGTGGCACCGACATCGTCCAGCGGGTTCGCTATGACGATGCCGGACGCCAGATCGAGCGCTGGATGCCGTCTTCGGCCGGTTCCGATGCCGGGACCACGATCACCACCTACTACACCTCCAGCGCCAACAGTGTGGCCGCGTGCGGGAACAAGCCCGAATGGGCCGGACTGGTGTGCCGTACCGCACCGGCGGCACAGCCGACCGGCCAGTCGCTGCCGGTCACCACTACCAGGTACGGGTACTTCGGCGGTGCCACCACAGTCACCGAGGACACAGGCAGCGTCGTGCGGACCAGCACCTCCACCTACGACGGGGCGGGTCGTGTCACCAATACATCGCTGAGCGTGACTCCCGCCTCGGCCGGTGGCACCGCGGTGCCGGACGTCACCTACACCTACAACCCGGCCACGGGATTGCAGACCGCGGTCACCGCCGGCGGTGCCAGTGTCAGCACCGCCTATGACACGTTGGGCCGGGTCACCTCCACCACTGACGCCGACGGCAACGTCTCCACAACCGGTTACGACGCGGCCGGCCGGGTGCTTACCGTCAACGACGGCAAGGGCACCTACACCTACACCTACGACGGAACCGACGCCACCGGGAAGGCCGAGCGCAGGGGCCTGGTGACCTCGGTCAACACTGGTGGAGCCGGCACATTCACCGGCGCCTACACCGCCGACGGCGCCTTGGCGCAGCAGAACCTGCCCGGCGGGCTCACAGCCTCCAGCAGTTACGACAACAGCGGCAGGAACATCGCGCTGACCTACGCCAAGGCCGGCGCCAAATGGCTGAACTTCTCGGCCGTTCCCGACGCCGACGGCCGGATCGTGCAGATGGTCAGCGCCCAAGGCAGCATGCAGGAGTACACCTATGATGGAGCCGGACGGCTGACCAAGGTCGCCGACACCTGGGGCACCCAGTGCACCACCCGGATCTACGGTTTCGACTCCGACACCAACCGCACCAGCCTCACCGCCTACCCAGCCGACGCCGACGGGCTGTGCTCGACGAGCACCACCCCGGTCAGCCAAACTTACGGCTACGACAGGGCCGACCGCATCACCACCAGCGGCTACACCTACGATGCGTTCGGCCGCACGACCCAGGTCCCCGCGGCGCACGTCTCCGGAAGCGGCAACGTGACGGTCGGGTACTTCGCCAGCGACATGGTCGCCTCACTGACCCAAGGCAGTCAGTCCTCCACGTTCAACCTTGACCCGGCCGGCCGGATCCGGTCGATGACCACCACCGGCGGTCCGCGCCCCGGCACGGTCACCAACCACTATGCCGGCGGGAGCGACAGCCCCGCTTGGATCACTGAGGCCAACGGCACCTGGACCCGCAACGTTACCGGCCTGAGTGGCCTAGGTGCGATCCAGACGAGCGGCGGCATCACCACTCTGCAACTGGCGAACCTGCACGGTGACGTCGTGGCCACCTGCGACTCCGGCACCGGCGCGACCGGCATCCAGGCCTATTTCGAACAGACCGAGTACGGCTCAGCCCGCCCCGACACCACCAATCCCACCCGCTACTCCTGGCTCGGCACTGCCCAACGTTCCTTCGACACCCTGGCCGGCTTCGCCCTCATGGGCGTCCGCCTCTACAACCCCATCACCGGCCGTTTCCTTCAAGTCGACCCGGTCATCGGAGGCAACGCCAACGCCTACGAATACTGCGGCGCTGACCCCATCAACTGCCGAGATCTGGATGGAAAGCGCTCCTGCGGATGGATTTGCGAGGGCGTAGCATGGCTGGCAGGTAAGGCCCTAGGCGTCGCTTGCGCTGTGTCTGGTTTGGCCTTCATACTCTGCAACGGTGCCATGGCGGGGATTGTAGAGGTCGGAAAGTACATCTATATGCGCTCGGATGGGTCTCAAGGAGGAATCAAGACTGGAGGGCTACTGTCCAGCTTCTTCAAGGGGTTTCTCCTTGGGGCGGTTTCAAGTACCGTGGTCGTCAAGGTCGTCAAGTTCTTCAACTTGAAGATCAGAACATTTATCTATAAATATCTCGCCAAATACATCCCCCGCAAGGCCTGGATGTACATAGACGACTTCATTTACAATTTAGGTCAGAGGCTCTATAATGGGACACATAGACCCTGGTGACCGCTAACAGGCGGAGTCCGGTGATCTAACTCGCACAAGCGCGCACCGAAGGCGGAAAGTGTGTACCGAATACACGCTTTCCGCCTTTGGCTGCGAAGGCACAAATCGTTAGGAGTTAATCTTGGCGGAAGATGGTCAGGGCCAGGACGGATTCATCCGTCGTATAGACAAGTCATTGGGTGGCGACCATCCGCCAACACGTCGGCAGCGAGCGGCGGCCGAAAGGCCCTTCGTGTGGGGAATGGGGTGGGGGCTCGCCGGAGGGTTCGCATTGTTCATTCTCTTTTCTGCAACTTCATGGCACAATGGCGAACGTCCGATTCCCTGGCTGCTGACAGCTCTCATCGGGCTCGGAACAGGCCTTTCTTGCGGGCTCGTCTTATCCTTTACAGCACTGGCTGAACGGCGAAGGCTGCGGGTGCGCGGAGATCATCGCCCGCGTCACGGTTCTCGCTAACTCGCATAAAAGACATTCTCATACTGAGCGTTTTTCATCCTGCTTCGCGTAGCTGAAGGACAAGGATCGCTTTGACGAGCTGACCTGCGCGAAGGGGGCAGCAGCGTAGTTTCCGCAGGATCCGCCAGTGCCGTACCGCACCGGCGGCACAGCCGACCGGCCAGTCGCTGCCGGTCACCACTACCAGGTACGGGTACTTCGGCGGCGCCACCACAGTCACCGAAGACACAGGCAGCGTCGTGCGGACCAGCACCTCCACCTATGACGGGGCGGGTCGTGTCACCACCAAATCGCTGAGCGTGACTCCCGCCTCGGCCGGTGGCACCGCGGTGCCGGACGTCACCTACACCTACAACCCGGCCACGGGATTGCAGACCGCGGTCACCGCCGGCGGTGCCAGTGTCAGCACCGCCTATGACACGTTGGGCCGGGTCACCTCCACCACTGACGCCGACGGCAACGTCTCCACAACCGGTTACGACGCGGCCGGCCGGGTCCTTACCGTCAACGACGGCAAGGGCACCTACACCTACACCTACGACGGAACCGACGCCACCGGGAAGGCCGAGCGCAGGGGCCTGGTGACCTCGGTCAACACTGGTGGAGCCGGCACATTCACCGGCGCCTACACCGCCGATGTCGACCGTCACGTAATTCCCCTGGGGTGGGGTGCACGTTATTCCCCCAGGTCCTGGCCGTGATCTATTTCTAGTGTGGGTCGGGTTTGTCTGTCGAGGCGACACGCCCGGGTCGTTTGTTCGGGCGGTAGCTGGGTCCGTTCATGAATACTTGATGGCTTGTGTTGATCAGCCGGTCCAGCAGCGATTCGGCGACGACCGGGTTGGGGAACAGCGGATACCAGTCGATCGGGGCGCCGGGCCGGCACCCCGCCGAAGAACTCAAACGCCTCCACATGGCAGCGGGTCCACTCGGTCTGCGACATCGAGATCACCGGCCGCACGAACATGTGCCGCGAGCAGCACAGCACCATCACAAACGCCTGCACCGTGTGCCGCCTGCCGGTCACCGGATCGGTCCACGGCCCCAGCCGGCCCCAGTCGATCTGCGCCTGCTCCCCGGGCACGTGCACCCGCGGGTTGAGCACCCGCACCCGCTCGGCGCCGATCTCGGCCGCGATGTTCGCCCGCACATACCGGCGCAACGACCGCCGGCGACACCGCCAGATCGTGTTCATCGCGCAGCCGCTGATGAATGGTGGACACTGTGACCCCGGCCTGCAGTTGCTGCGTGATGAACTCGTGGTGCGGCTCGATGTACTTCCACGTCACCTGCCGCAGCCGCAGGCTGCTCATCTGCGGGAACCAGCGGCGCACCTTGGCCGCCCACTCCGCCTCGCCGATCGGCGGTCCGCCCGGGGTCAGCCCCTCGGCGATCGCCGGGGCCAGGTACTTGCGGATCGTCTTGCGGTCCACCGCCAGGCTCTGGGCGATCTCGTACTGGGAGCGGCCCGCATACCAGTGAACCAAGATCTCGGTGATGTCGATCACGTCGAAGGTTCTCCTTGCCATCCCCGCTCCTCGCCACCGCTGACGAGGAGAAATGATCATCTTGTGGTGATGGCCAGGTCCACGCCGACACGCACTTGATCCCCCAGGGGAATAACGTGACAGCTCACCCGCGTCACGCTCCTCCCCCAGGGGAAAACCGTGACGCGCCAGGGGAATTACGTGACGCGCAACCCCTCACACCAGGGGAATTTCGTGATCGCCGACAGACAACAGCGGCAGGAACATCGCGCTGACCTACGCCAAGGCCGGCGCCAAATGGCTGAACTTCTCGGCCGTTCCCGACGCCGACGGCCGGATCGTGCAGATGGTCAGCGCCCAAGGCAGCATGCAGGAGTACACCTACGATGCGGCCGGACGGCTGACAAAGGTCGCCGACACCTGGGGCACCCAGTGCACCACCCGGATGTACGGATTCGATGTCGATACCAACCGCACCAGCCTGACCGCGTACCCAGCCGACGCCGACGGGCTGTGCTCGACGAGCACCACCCCAGTCAGCCAGACCTACGGATACGACCAGGCCGACCGCATTACCACCAGCGGCTACACCTACGACGCGTTCGGCCGTACGACCC
Source organism: Sphaerisporangium album (assembly GCF_003323745.1). Classification (GTDB taxonomy): domain Bacteria; phylum Actinomycetota; class Actinomycetes; order Streptosporangiales; family Streptosporangiaceae; genus Sphaerisporangium; species Sphaerisporangium album. The sequence goes on along the minus strand of NZ_QOIL01000022.1, from coordinate 2,903 downwards.
AGGCGCCCGCAGCGCACGTCTCCGGAAGCAGCAACGTGACGGTCGGGTACTTCGCCAATGACATGGTCGCCTCGCTGACCCAAGGCGGCCAGTCCTCTACATTCAGCCTTGACCCGGCCGGCCGGATCCGGTCGATGACCACCACCGGCGGTCCGCGCCCCGGCACGGTCACCAACCACTATGCCAGCGGGAGCGACAGCCCATCCTGGATCACTGAGGCCAACGGCACCTGGACCCGCAACGTCACCGGCCTTTCTGGCCTAGGCGCTGTGCGAAAGAGCGACGGCACCACCAGTCTGCAACTGGCGAACCTGCATGGTGACGTCGTAGCCACCTGCGACTCCGGCACCGGCGCGACCGGCATCCAGGCCTATTTCGAACAGACCGAGTACGGCTCAGCCCGCCCCGACACCACCAATCCCACCCGCTACTCCTGGCTCGGCACTGCCCAACGTTCCTTCGACACCCTGGCCGGCTTCGCCCTCATGGGCGTCCGCCTCTACAACCCCATCACCGGCCGTTTCCTTCAAGTCGACCCGGTCATCGGAGGCAGCGCCAACGCGTACGACTACTGCAGCGCCGACCCGGTCAACTGTTCAGACCTCAATGGCGAGGCCCAGTGCGGCCTGTGGTGCGAACTGGCCGCTCAGGGGGCCGCGTGGGCCATCGGCGTCCTTGGTGCTGGGGTGTGCGGCGTCATCACCGGCGGTCTCGGGGCGATGGCGTGCGGCGCGGTCTTCGGAGCGCTCGGAGCAGGCGTCGGGTACTGGATCGAGACCTTGTGGACAGGGGGGTTCAGCAGGACCACCTTCAGGAACAAGGCGATTGCGGGAGCGGTCATAGGAGCCTTTGGCGGACCACTCGCGGCCCGCTTCTGGAAATCGAAGGCCGGAGTCGCCTTCTTCCAGAAAATCGCATCGGGGCTAAGTAGAGTGAGTAATGCGGTCGGTAAGGCGATCGGATGGATAATTGGCTCGAAGGCTGGGCGGCTCACGGCGCTGATAAGCTACCTCATCGGCCAAATCACCCTGCTGTACAATAGCGCCAGGGCGAGGCGGTAGATCGTCCTCTGAGAAGCGACTGAGAAGCGCTCGACGTGAGGTCCGCCCGATGCCGCGTTCGGCCGTCGTCCCAACGACGGCCGAACGCGGCATTAATGTGATCCGCCATCTTGTGGAGGTTTTGATGGGCTGGAAGGAATTGGCGCGGCGTGATTTCAGCTTAGGAGGGCTCTGCCTTCTCGGGGTCGTGTGCTTCGCTGTCAGACTAGTTCTAAGTCAGGTGCTCGACTATCCGGTGGGAGTGGGCGAGTACGTCATCTATGGCGTTTTGTGGGTGCCTCTCGCCCTGAGTTGGGTGTGGATGAGGTTCATCAAGCGCGCTGGCCGGGGTCGAGGTGAACGGATCGAGTAGCCGGTTCTGCCAGGGGGAAGTGGTGACGGCGATGTGCGGAAGAAACGGTGTTCTCCTCCGGAGGGCTTATTCAAAAGCCTGTTCCGGCTTATAAGTGGGGACCAACACACGCCGAGTAGCTTGGGCGTATGCCCTGGGGAGGTGGTTGCCTCCCCAGGGCGTATTCGTTAGAGGAGGCCGCGTACGTGGGTCGGTGGACTTTGGGATCACCTATAAGGGAGATGAACCTGTGTCCAAGGGCTCTGTGCGTTTCGTTGCCAAACAAAAAGAGCGCAAGGCGCGAAAGAATGTCTGATGAAGTTCCTTCGCTTACTGCCGGTGAAGCGAAGGAACAGTTTGGCCTCGGATGTGCGGCCACTATGGCGCTGGTCGTCTCGTCGTCACCGTCAGCGGTTTCTTGGCGCTTGGGTCGTCTTTTGCGGGCGTTGATGGGCGAGGGGACTCGGGGCATGCTGACGGCCCAGACCCGAGATTGCAACAAACGTTGTGTAACTGGGGCGGCTCATTCGTCTCGGATGACCGGCGGCTTCAGCTCGCTCACGTGGAGACCGGCGATTTGGCCGGCGGCACGCCGCCGGGTGAGCATGTCGCCGTGATCGACGTGGACGGTAACATCTACGGAGCAGAGGGCTCGACCGAATGGCTCGGTGACGCCGGTGCGACCGTCGTAGGCATTCTCGTCATCACTTGGGCGATCTGGGGTTGGTAGTCCTCGGGCCGTTCGCTACAAGTGCGGCTATGGGCGCCGCGACGTCGGGTCCGTGGGGGCATCACGCCCGGACACTCCAGTGACGACCGCGGGTGGGGGGCGAGGGTGGAACGTGTCCTGAAGTCCGTTGAACGAATAGAGCGTGCGAGGCATGAATTCGCCATAGGACATCCTCTGCGTTACGGCGTATGCTTCGGTGCCGCAGGAGGGTTCTCGATGTTCGTGATTTTCTCTCTTACGGCCTGGAAGAATGGGGAGAGGCCGATCCCCTGGCTGCTGTGCGCTGGGATCAGCCTCGGTCTTGCTGTGCTCACGGCAGTAGTCCTCTGCATAAGCGCTTGGTTCGAGCGATATCAGTGAGCAGTCGGCGAAGAAGAACTGGAGAGAGACGGCCGGTCCAGGTCGCGTCCCGGCCCAGGTCGACGGGGACGAGCTGGACCGGCAGACCTGCTCCTATATGCTGGCTTCAGCGCGCCCTTTTAAGGGCGACGCTCGCCGCACGCGGTAAGGCGCGTCCCGCAGCGCTTCCCTTGGCCCAGCTTTTATGATCATGCAGCTCGGCTCAGTGGACAAAGTTCCCTGTGTCGAGGTCGAAGTCGATCGGGGAGGGCAGGCGTAGTGGCTTGCCCATCGCCACGCGGGTGATGGTCTGGTGAGCCTATTTCAGCGGGCTTCCCGGAGTTGTAGGACGAGGATTGCTTTGACGATCTGACCTGCGCGAAGTGGGCAGCAGCGGAGCTTTCGCAGGATGCGCCAGGCCTTCAACTGGGCGTTCGCGCGT
>NZ_QOIL01000021.1 GCF_003323745.1 Sphaerisporangium album | reverse complement strand
TCGCCAAGTCCGCCGAGACGCTCGCGATGGTCCCCACGAACTCCGGCATGCTCGCCCTGGACGAGGACGGCACCCGCTGCTCCTCCGACTACTACCTGCGCCTCACCGGCGACGGCGGCCGCATGCTCAAGGGCCAGATCGCGCTGACCGCCATCCGTCCCACGCAGCCGTGGATCGGCGACCCCGGCGGCGGGGACCCCAACCTGGCACGGGGAAAGGCGACGTCCGAGAGCAGCCACGCGCAGAACTTCGCTTCCTCCAACGCGGTGGACGGCGACGCCAACAGCTACTGGGAAAGCGCCAACAACGCCTTCCCGCAGTGGATCCAGGTGGACCTCGGCTCCGCCGCCAGCATCGGACGGATCGTGCTCAAGCTCCCGCCGTCCTCCTCCTGGGCGACCCGCACCCAGACACTGTCGGTCCAGGGCAGCACCAACGGGACCACGTTCACCACGATCGCCGGCTCGACCGGATACACCTTCAACCCGGCCACCGGCAACACCGCCACCATCACCTTCACCCAGACCTCGGCCCGCTACGTCCGGCTGAACATCACCGGCAACACCGGCTGGCCCGCCGGCCAGCTCTCCGAGTTCGAGGTGTACGGCACCACCGCCGGAGGTGACACGCAGCCGCCGTCCGCGCCGGGCAACCTGACGGTGACGGGGAAGACGGCGACCTCCGTGTCGCTCTCGTGGTCGGCCTCCACGGACAACGTGGGCGTAACCGGCTACCAGGTGCGAACCGGCGGCACGGTCACGGCCTCCACGACGGGCACCACGCACACGGTGACCGGCCTGAACCCGGGGACGTCCTACACCTTCACCGTCACCGCGCAGGACGCGGCCGGCAACACCTCGCCCGCGTCGAACGCCGTGACCGCGACCACGGACGCGGCCCCGAACACCAATTTGGCGCGGGGCAAGGCGACGTCCGAGAGCAGCCACACGCAGAACTTCGCTTCCTCCAACGCGGTGGACGGCGACGCCAACAGCTACTGGGAAAGCGCCAACAACGCCTTCCCGCAGTGGATCCAGGTGGACCTCGGCTCCGCCGCCAGCATCGGACGGATCGTGCTCAAGCTCCCGCCGTCCTCCTCCTGGGCGACCCGCACCCAGACACTGTCGGTCCAGGGCAGCACCAACGGAACCTCGTTCACCACGATCGCCGGCTCGACCGGATACACCTTCAACCCGGCCACCGGCAACACCGCCACCATCACCTTCACCCAGACCTCGGCCCGCTACGTCCGGCTGAACATCACCGGCAACACCGGCTGGCCCGCGGGCCAGCTCTCCGAGGTCGAGGTGTACACGGCGTGATCACCCGCCCGGCTTCGTCGCCAGGGTCGGGGCCGGGCACGCTGGTGATCCTCACCCGTCCCTGAGCAGGCCCGCGTACTCGGGGCCGAGCTGGGAAGACCGCCTTCTCCAGGACGGACGGATGTCGCGGGGAACGCCGCCGCGACCGCATTGCCGAATCCGTACGAATCAACGAATCGGCCCCCGGCCTGTCGATCGGCGGTCTGGAACCCCCGTCTCGATACATTGACGCGAGGACGGCCGGCGAGTTCGCCTGACAGTTCGACGGGAGCCACGCATGCAGATCGGTGTCGTCTTTCCCCAGACCGAGATCGGCGCGGACGCGGGCGCGTTGCGCGCCTACGGGCAGGGGGTCGAGGAGCTCGGCTACCGGCACGTGATGGCCTACGACCACGTCCTCGGCGCGGACCGGGCCGTCCACAAGGACTTCCAGGGCCCCTACGACCTGCACTCGACGTTCCACGAGCCGCTGGTCATGTTCGGCCACCTCGCCGCGCTGACCTCGCTGGAGTTCATCACCGGCATCCTGATCCTTCCCCAGCGGCAGACGGCCCTGGTGGCCAAGCAGGCGGCGGAGGTCGACCTGCTCACCGGCGGCCGGTTCCGCCTCGGTGTGGGGGTGGGGTGGAACCGCGTCGAGTACGAGGCCCTCGGCCAGGACTTCGGCACGCGCGGCAAGCGCATCGAGGAGCAGGTCGTGCTGCTCCGCAGGCTGTGGACGGAGGAGTCGGTCACCTTCGAGGGCGCCTTCGACCGCGTGGTCGGCGCGGGCCTGGCGCCGCTGCCCGTACAGCGGCCGATCCCGATCTGGTTCGGCGCCCAGTCACCGCCCGCGTACCGCCGCGCGGGCCGGATGGGCGACGGCTGGCTCCCGCAGATGCCCCCCGGCCCCGAGCTGGACGAGGCGAAGGCGATCGTGGAGGAGGGCGCGCGGCAGGCGGGCCGCGACCCGTCGTCCCTCGGCATGGAAGGCCGCCTCGCCTGGACGCCTGACGCCGGGAAGCTGGAGGACCTGGCCCGCCGCTGGCGCGAGGCGGGCGCCACGCACCTCGCGATCAACACCATGAACGCGGGCCTGCGCACGGTCGACGACCACCTGGAGGCCCTGCGGGGCGCCTCCGAGATCCTCGGCCTGCGGAAAGGCTAGGCTCCGGCCGGCCTCGGCACGCCTCCGGGGACGGGCTGTCGGTCGACGCGGAGCTACGCCGTGACGCCGTCGTCCCTGGGGGCGGTGTTCCACGGCCGCGCCAGGAACAGGGTGAGCGTGGACGCCACAGAATCACCGTCGTCGCGGTCGAGGTGCGGCCGCCCGGCGAGTACGGCCCGGTCGTCCGGATGCGCGCGCGGGTGCGCCACGAGCCGCCTCGTCCCCGCGAGGCGACAAGGCCACGGAGGGCGCGGAACAGCCCGGTAACATGATCGCTCACCGGCGTTCACAAACCGGTCATATGGTGCGAATCGCTCAGCGTGCGCCGCTGATCCAGGCGGCGGCGGGCGCATTCGGTTCGCTTGAGTAAGGCCCCCCACGTGTTCGAACTCCCCCACCGCGCGAGACGCCTCGCCGCGGTAATCGCCCTCGCATGCCTTCCCGCCACCCTCATCACGGGCACCGCCTCGGCGGAGCCCACCCCCACCCCCTCAGCCCCGGTAGAGCCCGCTCCCTCCGACGAGGTCGCCTCCGGCCCCGGGTGGCACGTCACCCGGGTGGCGGGCGGCTTCCGGGTCACCCTCGACCTCGCCGAACCGCTCCCCGTCACCGCGAGCGCCCCCACCCTCTCGGTGGACGGCAGGATCCTCGGCCCCGCGACCGAGTCCGCCGACGGGACGTCCCTGTCGCTGGTCACCACCGACCCCTCGGTGACGCAGGCCCGATCGGTCACCACCGACGCCTTCGGCCCGGCGCCGGACGACGCCGCGTCCCCGGCCCCGCCACCGGCCACGCCCGAGATGACGCCGAAGCTCCTGCGCCCCGTCCCCCCGGCCTCCGGCTCCTACCACGTCTCCGAGGCCGTCTACGACTTCGGTGACCAGGCCATTCCCCTGCTGAACATCGGCGGGATCCGCGGCGAGCTCACCGGCAAGATCTACCTGCCCGACGGCCGCGGCGAGAAGCCCGTCGTGATCTTCCTGCACGGCCGCCACTCCTCGTGCTACGGCTCCGGCGCGCCCAACCCCGCGCGCTGGCCCTGCCGCACGTCCCCCGACAGCACCGCCGACCGCAAGACGATCCCGAGCCACCTCGCTACGACGCCCCGGCCCGCGCCCTCGCGAGCAACGGGTACGCCGTCGTGTCCATCTCGGCCAACGCCGTCAACGCCAACGACAACCAGCTCGCCGCCGACTACGGCGCCCAGGCCCGGGGCGGGCTGGTCCTCGACACCCTGCGGATGCTGAAGAAGGCCGACGCCGGCGAGCGCGTCGTCTACCACGACGCGTTCACGAACCGGGACGTGAGCCTCGACCAGGCCCTCACCGGCGACATCACGCCGCGCGACCTGGTCGGGCGGCTCGACCTCGGCGACGTCGGCATCATGGGCCACTCCCGGGGCGGTGAGGGAGTGGTGGCCGCCTCCACCCTCAACGACGCCCTGCCCGTGTGGCAGCAGTTCGGCATCAAGGCGGTCCTGCCGCTCGCGCCCGTGGACTACGACCGGATCTCCCTGCCGAACGTGGCGACGGCGACGATCCTGCCGTACTGCGACGGCGACGTGGAGAACCTGATGGGCCAGCACATCGTCGACGACTCGCGGCACAGCTTCGGCGACAACGTGCTCCGCTCGGCGGTGCTGGTGATGGGCGCCAACCACAACTACTTCAACACCATCTGGACGCCCGGCGGCTGGCCGGCCGGGACCGGCGACGACTGGTCCTTCGCCGAGGGCGTCTCCGACCCGGTGTGCGACCCCAAGGCCGCGACCACCACCCGGCTCACCCCTGACCAGCAGGTCCAGGTCGGCGCGACGTACATCCCGGCCTTCTTCCGGCTCGCGCTCGGCGGCGAGAAGCGGTTCCTGCCGCTGTTCGACGGCTCGGCCGTGACGCCACCCGAGACGTCGTTCGCGCGGGTCACCTCGACCGCCACCCAGCCGGCGCGGTCGCGGGTGGACATCAACACCTTCGAGCGGCAGGACCGGTCCGTCCGCGTCTCGGGTGACGCCACCGCCGAGGTGTGCGCGAGCATGGGCGGCGCCGGCGGCGTGACGCTGCCGCAGGCGTCGCCGTACTGCTCCACCACGCTCAACCAGGCCGCCGTCCCGCACTGGTCGCCCGCGCTGTGGGCGTGGAACATCCCGTCCACGCCGATGCTGCACATGAAGTGGACGTCGGGGAGCGGGCAGGTGCGCGTCACGGTGCCGCCCGCCGCCCGGAACATCAGCCGCTTCGAGCAGATCTCGGTGAAGGTCGCCGCCGACGAGTTCGTGCCCACCGCGACCGACCTCGTCGTCAGCGTCATCGACGGCACGGGACGCGCCTGGTCCGCGCCGGTCTCCCAGCTCAACCCGGCGGCCGTCACCCGCATGCCGGGCGTCAGCTCACCGTGGCTGCGCAAGGTGATCCTCCAGCAGGTGACGATCCCCACCTCGTCGCTCACCCGGCTCCGGCTGACCGACGTGCGCGAGGTGCGGTTCACGGCCGCGGCGGGCGCGGACGGCGCGGCGTCCGGCGGGGTGTACATCTCCGACCTGTCGGCCGAGAACCGGGGCGTGGGCGCGCGCGTCCCCGCGCGGCAGGCGACCGTGAACGTCGTCCCCGCGAACGTCGAGGAGGGTTCCGGGCCGGGGACGGCCGAGGTCGCGGCGGTGCTGTCCGAGCGGGCCGGCCACCCCGTCTCCGCCTACGTCAGCGTGTACAACTCCCCGGCCGGGCAGTCCGGGGCCTCGATGCGCCCGGTGACCTTCGCCCCCGGCCAGGTCTGCGTGGCGGTGCCGGTCGCGACGCTCGGCGACGCGCTCCCGAGCGCCACCGCGTCCACGTCGTTCAAGGTGTCGGCGACGAACGTGGCCGGCGGGGTGATGGGCGACAAGGGCTTCGGCACCCTCACCGTCCGCGAGGACGACGGCGTCACCCGCGGCGCCCCAGCCCCCGAGGTCGGCGTCCCCGGCGACGTCTGCGACGAGTACGCCGCGTCGCAGCGGCCGGGCCGCCTGCTGGTCAAGGGCGCGGTCGTCCCCGGGGCGACCGTGACGCTGAGCGCCCGAGGCTACCGGGCCGGGGAGAGTGTGGAGTTCCGCCTGGACGCGACCTCGCTCGGGCGGGCGCTCGCGTCCGCCGACGGCACGGTGTCGTTCACGGCGGCGATCCCGTCCGCGACCTCCGGCGGCACGATCGTGCTCACCGCCCTCGGCGCCGGCTCGCGGTACACCACCGAGGCGAGGGTGAAGGTCAGGACCCACTGACGCCGCCGGGCACGGCCCGCACACCCGCGGCGCCGGCCCGGTCTCACCGGACGCAGAAGGCCACTCCCGCGATCGGGAGTGGCCTTCTTCATCGGGACCGGGTCAGTGCGCCGGCTTCCGACAGAACCGGGTCAGTCCGGCGGGCGGAACCCGGGGTCGGTGCGCCGCCCTCGGACCGAACCGGGTCAGTGCGCGAGCACCGGGATCGCCGGGGCGTCCGCCTCTCCGTCCTCGTCGGACGCGGCGGCGGGGGCGCCTCCCTGGCCGCCGGTGGTGACGAGCGTGAGCACGATGGCCGCCGACACGACCAGGATGCCGACCGCCCACCAGATCGCGGCGGAGTACCCGTGCACCGCCGCCTGGTTGGCGAAGGCGACCTCGCCGAGCGTCCGCGCCTGGGCGGCGTGCGCGGCGACCCACGTGGTGGCCGCGCCGGCGGCGATGGTGTTGAGCAGGGCGGTGCCGATCGCGCCGCCGACCTGCTGCGAGGTGTTGACCATCGCGGAGGCCACCCCGGCGTCGCGCGGCTGGACGCCGGACGTCGCCAGGCTCATCGCCGGCATGAACGCCGTGCCCATGCCGAGGCCGAGCAGGATCTGCGCGGGCAGCACCAGGCCGGCGTACGAGCTGTCCGGCTGCATCTGGGTGAGGATGAGCATGCCGATCGCGGCGACCAGGAAGCCCGGCGCCATCAGCAGCCGCGGCGGGACGCGGTTCATCAGGCGGGCCCCGATCTGCGTCGAGCCGGTGATCATGCCCGCGACCATCGGCATGAAGGCGAAGCCCGTCAGGACCGGCGAGTACCCCTTGACGACCTGCAGGTAGTAGGTCAGGAACAGGAACAGGCCGAACATCCCGATGACGGCCAGCCCCAGCGACAGGTACACCCCGGCGCGGTTGCGGTCGGTCAGCACGCGCAGCGGGAGCAGGGGCGCCCGAACCCTGCTCTCGACCGCGACGAACGCGGCGAGGAACACGACGGCCGCGACGAACAGGCCGATGGTCACGCCCGCGCCCCATCCGTCCGATTCGGCGCGGGTGAAGCCGTAGACCAGGGACACCAGGCCCAGGGTGGCCAGGATGACGCCCGGGATGTCCAGTCCGCTGGAGTTGTGCCCGACGGCGGGCTCGCGGATGACGAGGAAGGCGCCCGCGACGGCGAGGGCGGCGAAGGGGATGTTGACGTAGAACGTCCAGCGCCAATCGAGGTACTCGGTGAGGAAGCCGCCGAGGATCAGGCCGACGGCGCTGCCGCCGCCCGCGATGGCGCCGTAGATGCCGAACGCCTTGGCGCGCTCCTTGGCGTCGGTGAACATCACCGCGAGCAGGGAGAGCGCGGCGGGCGCGAGCAGCGCGCCGAACGCGCCTTGCAGGGCTCGGGCGCCGAGGAGCATGGCCTCGTTGGCGGCGGCCCCGCCGATGGCGGAGGCGGCGGCGAAGCCGATCAGACCGGCGGTGAAGGCGCGCTTGCGGCCCCACAGGTCCGAGATGCGCCCGCCGAACAGGAGAAGCCCGCCGAAGGCGAGGGCGTACGCCGTGATCACCCACTGGCGGTTGGCGTCGGAGATGCCGAGGTCCACCTGGGCGGACGGCAGGGCGATGTTCACGATCGTCGCGTCGAGCACGACCATCAGCTGGGCTATGGCGATGAATGCGAGGGCTTTCCAGCGCCGGGGGTCCGGGAGGACCTGGGCTGTTTCAGGCATGCGTTGACTCACTCACGGTGCGGAGGATGTGAATCAGCAGGTGGTCAGCGGAAGCTCACCGGCTGAGAGATGTCGAAGGTGTGGTGGTCGAGGCCGGTCAGGGACCTCAGGCGACGGGGGTGGTGGTCGTCGTGCGGTGCCGCTGGAGGTCCTCGAAGGTCGCTCCCGCACCGGGCAGGATGGACCGCGCCGGAGCGCGGAGGCCGTCGAGGAACAGCTCCAGATGGCGATCGACGAACCTGTCGAGATTCAGGCACCCGGTGTCCGGCAGCGGCCGGGTGAGCTTGGGCAGTGCGATCATGATGTCGCCGGGGGTCACGTCCGGCCGCAGCAGGCCGGCGTCGCGTGCCCGGTCCACTATGGCCTGAACGGCGCGTTCAAGGCGAACGCGTTTGTCGGTGAGCTCGGCGGCGATCCTCTCGCAGCCGTCGGACACGATCAGGCAGAGGGCTCCGATGCGCTCGTCGGCCGCGCCGTGGACGAAGCGCCGCAGCGCCTCGAACGCGTCCGGCTCCTCCGCGAGCGCCGACTCGGCCAGCTCGACGACCCGGTCGATGACCGCCAGCATGACCTGGCGGAACAGCTCCGGACGGTCGGCGAAGTGCCGGTAGATGGTGGCGTTCCCCACCCCGGCCCGCCGCGCGATCTGGTCGAGCGTCACCTCGGCGCCGTACTCGACGAACGCCTCGCGCGCGGCGGCCACGATGCGTTCCCGGTTGCGCGACGCGTCCGCCCGCATCCGGGTGGCGTGCCCGCGTTCGGCGGTCGTGCTGACGGTCCCCACGGCGACGTCCCCCTGTTCCCTGTACGCGATCCGGGGACGAACTCCCCGGATCGGTGCGTACGTGCAAACGGGGACGGCATCCCCGGTTATTTCCCACCTTCCTGTGAACTGCGTCACACAGCGGGTCAACCGGCCGCGGGCGACACCTCGGAGCGGCGGGAACGCGCCACACCGCGCACAGCACTAAGCCAGAGCGCCCGCAGCACCGTGCCCGGCCGCATCAGCGTGTTCGGGTGCGCCCGCATGGTCATGACCGCGTCCAGCCGCCGGTTGACCGCGGCGTCGGTCATCGACGCCGCGAACACCACGTCGCTGATCCACTTGGTGAGCTTGTACGCGGGCGGGTACGGGCCGTCCACATGGGGCAACGAGAGGTCGGAGAACGTCGAGGTCTGCCAGGCGGCGTCCACGACGACCCGGACCTGCTCGAAGTACGCCCGCGCGGGGGCGTCCGGCGACGGGCCGGAGCGCAGGTAGGCCGACAGGCAGGAGGCGTGCAGCGCGGCCGACGTCATGCCCTGCCCGTAGACGGGGTTGAACGAGGCGACGGCGTCGCCGGCGGCCACCAGCCCGGCGGGGAGGCGGTCGAGCTTGTGGAAGTCGCGCCGCCTGCTGTCCGCCTGGTGGTAGGTGATCACCTCACCGATCATCTCGGCGCGCTCGGCGATGTCCCCGAAGGGGGTGGGGAAGTGGGCGCGGGCGCGCCGGGTGAAGTCCTCGACGTCGCGCGTGGGACGGTCGTCGTCGTATCCCGAGACCAGCATGATCCACTTGTCGCCTTCGACCACGTGGAAGCCGCCGATCCTGGCGACCTTCCCGCGCGCCTCGTCCGCGGACGCCGTGGACACCGCGACCCAGACGTCGCTGATCCGCTCGTCCCGCCTGAACAGGGCGGTGGCGTAGTTGAGCTTGATGGGCATGCGGAGCATCGGCGGCCGGGGCCAGCCATTTTCCTCCAGCCAGTCGCCGAGCCGGCTGGAACGGCCCATGGCGTCGACCACCAGGTCCGCGCTCTCGGTGACGATCTCGTCCGCGCCCTCGGGGACGTACCGCGCGCCGGTGACCCGGTCGCCGTCGAAGATTAGGCCCTCGGCGCGGCCGACGACGAGCCGGATCTTGCCGATGGCCATGGTCCGGTGCCGGACCATGGCCTCCAGGAAGGGCCGCGTGCTGACCAGCGTCGTCGCCTGCCCCGTCGGCGGGACGGGCGGGGCCGTACGCAGGACCCCCTCGACGTAGAACCGCACGCCGTCAGGGGGAGGCACGACCGCGCCCGCGGCGATGGCCGCCTCGGTGAACCCGGGGTACCAGCGTTCGAGCTGGAGCTGGCCCGCGGGCAGCAGCGCGTGCACCTGGCTTCCCTGCGGCGCGCCGGGACGCGGGCCGTCGTCCACGTCCGAACCGTCCCGCTCGATGATCAGGACCTCGTCCGCGTGGTCGCTGAGCACGCGCGCGGCGAGCAGACCCGCCATGCTCGCGCCGAGGACGACGGCACGCCGCATGATCACCTTGGCGCCTTCCGGCGGCCGTGGGGTGCCGATGTCGGAGAACTGGCGCGATACTGAGGTCGGCATGGGGGTCTCCTCGCCTGTTGCCCGCCAGGTTATAGAGGAAATTTCACCATAAATCAGGACCTCGCGAAGGGGTCTGCCGTCGGCATCAGCAGACCCCTTGATATGCGTCTTTTCACGAAGAAAGCGGCATTATTCGCATTCTTCGCGAAAACGGCCAAGTGCCGTATCCGATCGCTCAGGAACCCGTTCGCATCATCTGTTCATTCATGATCAGGAATGCGCCCAGCCCGTGGAAGTCGTTGGTCGCCCGGGGGCGCCCGAAATAGAAGCTCGTGACGTCGTCCACGTTCGTGCCGATGCAGATGTCGGCGACGTTGGTGCGGCCGTCGGAGCCGATCGAGACCTTCTGCAGCACGCCCTGGTAGCCGCGCGTGGCGTTCGCCTTGTAGCTCGCGTCCACGTACCCGCGCTCGACGGCCCGCGAGATCGTGAACGTGTACATCGCCGAGCAGGAGGTCTCGGTCCAGTTGCCCGGATCGCTCTCCTGGTCGACGACCTGGAACCAGCGCCCGGTGGCCGGGTCCTGGTATCGGGCGAACGCGGCGACGAGGTCGCGGACGATGCCGACCAGCGCGGCCCGCTGCGGGTGGGACGCGGGAATGATCTCCAGCACGTCGGTCACCGCCATGCCGTACCAGCCGATGGCCCGGCACCAGGACAGGCCGTTCGTGTTGCCGGACTCGGGGTGCACCCAGCTCGCGGTGAGCCCTCCGGGCTCGTCGTAGGCGTGGTAGAGCAGGCCCGAAGCGCGCCGGAGGTGGTCGTCGTAGACGACGAGCTGCTTGGCGACCTCGTTGTTCGCGTACGTGGCGTCGTTGAACAGCCGGCCGTACCGGGCGAGGAACGGGTTCACCATGAACGTGCCGTCCGCCCAGAGCTGGCCCTGCCGGGAGTCGGAGGTGGAGTGCCAGAAACCGCCGTCGGAGGTGCGCGGATAGGTGTTCAGCCGGTTCCTGATCTTCTGCGCCGCCGTGCGGTACTTCGCCTGGCCGGTCTCCTGCCACAGGATGAGCAGGACGTTCCCCGCCTCCATGCTGTCCAGGTTGTTGAAGCTCTGGCTGATGTTCCCGCCGCCGTCCACGAAGCGGTCGGCCCAGTCCTTGATGTACTGCAGATAGCGGGGGTCGTGGGTGCGCTGGTAGACGAGGTGCTGGCCGTACAGGTAGAGCCCCACCGGATAGCTCCAGCCACCGATGGACGACGGCGTGAAGCGGGCCATGGTGGAGTCCACGACGGCCTTGGACCAGTCCGTCGCGGGCTGGGTCTGGTCGTCGACCGACAGCGAGTCGACGTTGGGGCCGCCACCGGCGGTCGTCGCGGTCGCGCGGACATGGTTGGTCCCGGCGCCGAGCGAGGCGGTCAGCGTGGCCGTCGCCCAGTTGGTCCAGGATCCGGTGCCGGGGAACGACCGCGCGGCCGAGACCACGGTGCCGTTAACGCTCACGTCCATCGGCCGTTCGGCAGTGGTGCCGTTGGCGTACCTGAGGGTCAGCGTGACGGTCTGCGCGCGCGGCGAGTCGACGGTCCAGTCCACGTACGAGCCGGTGACGTTGTCGTAGTTGACGAACCCGGCGCCGGTGAAGCCCGGGTGGTTGGACTCGACGGCGCCGCGCGCGATCGTCGCGTCCTCCGCCTCGTAGCGGACGACCGCCGCCTGGGCGGCCGTGACGGGTGCCAATGGTAAGGCCAATGCGGTGAGAGCGAGGGTGAGAGCCAGGCGCAACGTGGTCATCTCCTTGCGTCAAAGGGCGAGGCTAAGCCCATACCTCCGATGTATCGTGACTGCCGATCCGAGCACCCCGACGCAACCCGGCGGGGTCACACGCCACACCGACGGTGGCGACCTTGAGTGAAGTCACGGGTAAAGATCCAACCTCTTGGCCCCGCGCTTAGGTGAAAGAGATACGCCAAACCACCGCAGTACGTCTAGAGCCTCGCAGAACATCCACCCGAACATCCCGTTCAGGCTTGCCTCGACGCCCGTCGTATGTTTCCGTCGTGTGACACAGGGATACCGGCCCACATTCGGAAAGAATGTTGACAAAGGCCCTGATTTATGGGATCACAGTCCAAAGATCCAACCTTTACCGGCACCGCGACCCCCCATCCGTGCAGGAGGATCGATGAGATCGCGAAGGCCCAGGGCGCCCGCGACCACGTGCGTCATCGCGGCAGGACTACTGATCGGACTCGCCGGCGCGCCACCGGCGGCAGCGGCGGCGACCCGCTACGAGGCGGAGGGCGCCACCGTCTCGCAGGGCGTGGTGGAGTCCAACCACACCGGTTACTCGGGTACGGGATTCGTCAACGGCGACAACATCACCGGCGCGTACGTCGAGTGGACCGTGAACGCCCCGGCGGCCGGTACGGCGACCATCGCGCTCCGGTACGCCAACGGCACCACGATCAACCGCCCGATGGACGTGAGCGCTAACGGCGCCGTGGTGTCGGCGGCGCGCGCGTTCAACGGCACCGGCTCCTGGGACACCTGGGCGACCAGCACGCTGACCGCCCCGGTGAACGCCGGCTCCAACAAGATCAGCCTGACCGCCACGACCGACAACGGCGGCCCCAACCTGGACTGGCTGGAGTTCGACGTCGCCCCGGCGGCCACTGACTACCAGGCGGAGGACGCGGCGCTGTCCCAGGCCACCGTGGCCACCAACCACACCGGCTACACCGGGACCGGCTTCGTGGACTACGTGAACGTCACCGGCAGCTCCATCGAGTGGACGGTCAGCGCGGCCACCGCCGGCGCCTCGGCGCTCACGCTGCGGTACGCCAACGGCACCACGATCAACCGCCCGATGGACATCAGCGTCAACGGCAACGTCGTGGCCAACGACCTGGCGTTCGGCGGCACCGGCTCATGGGACACCTGGCAGACGGCGACCGTCAACGCCGACCTCGCCGCCGGGTCCAACAAGATCCGGGCCACGGCGACCACCGACAACGGCGGCCCCAACGTCGACCGCCTCTCCGTGAGCGCTCACGGCGATACCGAGCGACCGACAGTCCCAGGTCAACCGGCATGTTCCGCCATCGGCGAGAACAGCCTCACCCTGAGCTGGGGCGCCTCCACCGACAACGTCGGGGTGGCGGCGTACGACATCTACCACGACGGCAACAAGCTCGGCGAGGCCGCGGGCACCGCCACGTCGAGGACCCTCACCGGGCTCACCCCGAACACCGAGTACCGCCTGTCGGTCTTCGCCCGCGACGCGGCCGGCAACACCTCGCAGAGCAGCGCCCAGGCGATCTGCACCACCCTGGCCGGCTCCGACACCCGGGCGCCCACCGCGCCGTCCGGCCTGACCTCGTCGAACGTCACGTCCAACAGCGCGAACGTGACGTGGACCGGGTCGACCGACGACCGCGGCGTGACGGCGTACGACGTCCGCAGCGGCACGACGGTCTACAAGACCGTCACGGGCGCCCCGCCGGCCACCTCGACCACCGTCACCGGGCTGGCCTGCAACACGGCGTACACGCTGAACGTCGTGGCCAGGGACGCCGCCGGCAACACCTCGGGGCAGAGCAACACGGTGTCGTTCACCACGAGCTCGTGCAGCGGCGGCGTGCCGTCGAGCATCACCACGATCTCGACCGGCTGGTCGATCCCGTGGGGCATGGCCTGGCTGCCGGACGGCCAGACCGCGCTGGTGACCGAGCGCGACTCGTTCAAGGTCTTCAAGGTCACCCTCGCGGGGGCCAGAACCCAGGTCGGCACCGTGCCCAACGCGATGACCACCGACGGCGAGGGCGGCCTGCTCGGCGTCGCCGTCGACCCGAACTGGAACTCCAACCACTACGTGTACTTCATGCACACGGCGTCGGAGGGCAACCGGATCGTCCGGATGACCTACAACGGCGCCGCGCTGTCGGCGTACACGGTCCTGGTCCAGGGCATCCGCAAGAACCGCTTCCACAACGGCGGCAGGCTCGCCTTCGGCCCGGACGGGTACCTGTACGCGACCACCGGCGACTCCCAGCAGAGCAACCTCGCGCAGGACAAGGCGTCGCTCAACGGCAAGGTCCTGCGCATGAGGACCGACGGCACGCCGGCCCCCGGCAACCCGTTCGGCACGCTCGTCTACAGCTACGGCCACCGCAACCCGCAGGGCATCGCCTGGGACTCCCAGGGGCGGCTGTGGGAGGCGGAGTTCGGCAACAGCCAGTACGACGAGCTCAACCTGATCAAGCCGGGGCTCAACTACGGCTGGCCGACCTGCGAGGGCAGTTGCAGCGTCTCCGGCATGGAGAACCCCAAACGGCAGTGGTCGGTCTCCACGGCCTCGCCGAGCGCCATCGCCATCGTCCGCGACGTGGTCTACATGGCCGCGCTGAAGGGCGAGCGCATGTGGCGCATCCCGATCGGCAGCGGTGAGAGCACCGGCACGCCGACCGCGTACTACGTCGGGACGTACGGGCGCCTGCGCACCGTGATCAAGGTTCCCGGCGCCGACCAGATGTGGCTCTCGACCACCAACGCCGACAACAACGGAGGCCAACCGGACGGCTCGGACCGGATCTTCCGCGTCACCGTCTCCTGACCACACCCCGATCACGCGGACGGAGGCTGGCCGTCCGCGCGATCACCCCCCGACACCATGGAGTCCCCCCAATGCCATCCCGAAGAGATTTCCTCAGAACCGGCGGTGTGGTCGCCGGCGGCCTGCTGCTGCCCAGCCTGAGAGCCGGTGCGTCGTACGGATCCGCGGCGGCGGCCTCGCCCTGGGACCAGGTCCCGGCGATCCTCGCCAGGATCACGCCTCCGACCTTTCCCGACCGCACCTTCGACATCACCGACTACGGCGCCAAGCCGGACAACACCACCGACTGCACGCCGGCGTTCCGAAACGCCATCGCCGCGTGCAACGCCGCCGGAGGCGGGACCGTGCTCGTCCCGGGCACCGGCAAGTTCCGGACCGGCAAGATCCACCTGCTGTCCAACGTCAACCTGCACGTCAACGCCGGAGGCACGATCCGGTTCCGGTCGGACGCGGGGTCGTACCTGCCCGTCGTGTTCACCCGCTGGCAGGGCATCGAGTGCTACAACTACTCGCCCTTCATCTACGCCTACGGCCAGACGAACGTGGCCCTGACCGGCCCCGGCACGATCGACGGCAACGCGGCGGCCGGGCCGTGGTTCGGCTTCGACGACCAGCGCGGGCCCGACTGGGACCGGCTGCAGCAGATGGCGGTCGACGGCGTGCCGGTCGACCAGCGCAGGTTCGGCGACGGGCACTACCTCAAGCCGAACATGATCCAGTTCTACGACTGCGCGAACATCCTGGTCGAGGACCTGAACATCCGGAATCCGGCCATGTGGACCATCCATCCGGTGCTGTCGCGCAACGTCACCGTGCGCAACGTCAAGGTCTACAGCCGGGGCGCGATGGTGGACGGCTGCGACCCCGAGAGCAGCGCGGACGTCCACATCACCGGGTGCACCTTCGACACCGGCGACGACGGCACGGTCATCAAGTCCGGCCGGGACACCGACGGCCGCAGGGTCGGCGTGCCCAGCGAGAACATCGTCATCGAGAACAACACCTACCTCGGCCGGTGGGGCGCGATCACCGTGGGCAGCGAGATGTCCGGCGGCGTGCGCAACGTCTTCGCGCGCGACAACAGGATCCAGGCAGGGTCGAGCTACCACTCGTTCTACGCCGTCTACATCAAGACCAACAACCGGCGCGGCGGGGTCGTGGACGGGGTCCACGTGCGGAACCTCACCGGCGGCCCGTGCGACAGGGGCGGGTTCTACATCGACATGAACTACAGCCTGACCGGCCCCGGCTACGGCCCGATCGTCAACCCGACCATCCAGAACATCACCGTGGACGGCCTGGTCATCGACACCTCGCCGTACTCGATCAAGCTCTCCGGGTCGAGCGCCAGCCATATCAGGAACGTCGCCGTCAGCAACAGCACCTTCACCCACATGGACAGCGGCTCGGTGTCGATCAGCAACGCCGACAACGTGACGCTCACCAACGTGCAGGTCAACGGCAAGGTGGTGTCGCGATGAGGCCCCGTCCACTCGTCACCCTGTGCGCCCTCGCGCTCCTCGCCACGGCGGCCCCCGCGTCCGCGACGACCGGTCGGCAGGCGGCCGTTCAGCACCTGGCCGGTCGGCAGGCGGCCGCCGCCTGGCAGCTCCGCTGGTCTCCGAGCGCGAGCCGGGACGGCCTGGACGCGTTCGAGACCATCGAGGACGACCGCGCCGACTCCCACCCCGCCGGGCAGCCGCACATCTTCCCGCAGGGCGACGACTTCCGCTTCACCATGCACCTGGTCGACCGCGACACCATGACCGACCGGCAGCGCCAGGAGGTCACCGGCATGCGCACCCCGGCCGGGGGCCCGTACCTGGTGATGAAGTACGGCGAGACCTGGCGGTTCACCTACTCCATGTACATCCCGGGCTCGCTGAAGGCCACCACGACCTTCACCCACATCATGCAGCTCAAGCAGCCCGGCACCGGCACCCTGCCGATCATGACGATGTCGCTGCGGCGGCAGGGCGGCACCCCGATGATCGAGCTGAACGCCTTCACCTCGGACAAGATCGTCGGCCAGACCCCGCTCACGCCGCTGCAGAACAAGTGGATCGACGTCGAGGTCGAGGTCAAGATCGGCGACGCGGACGGCTCGCTGCGGTTCGTCGTGCGCGACGCCGGCACGACGGTGGTGGACTCCACGGCCACCGGCGTGGACACCTGGCTGGCCGACCGGGTCCGTCCCAAGTGGGGCATCTACCGCTCGCTCGGCGACACCTCCGGCTCGTTGCAGGACTGCTACCTGCTGCTCACCAACATGCGGGCGTACCAGCTCGTCTCGTCGGCCCCCGTCCGCCACGAGGCCGAGGACGCGACGATCTCGGGCGGCGTGGTGGAGTCCAACCACGCGGGCTTCACCGGCACGGGGTTCGTCAACTTCGACAACGCGGTGGGGGGATACGCCCAGTTCGCCGTCAACGCGGCGCAGGCGGGCAACGCCACCCTCACCCTGCGGTACGCCAACGGCACCTCCGTCAACCGGCCGATGGACATCACGGTCAACGGCGCGCTCGTGGCCGGCGCGAAGGCGTTCCCCGGCACGGGCGCGTGGACGACGTGGCAGACCTCGACCGTGACGGTCCCGCTCAAGGCGGGCGCCAACACGATCAGGACCACCGGGACCACGGCGAACGGCGGCCCCAACCTCGACAACATCACGATCGGCTAGGAGGCTCCCCCATGCGTTCTTCCCGACGTGACTTCCTGAGGATCACCGGCGCGGTCGCGGGCGGCGCCCTGCTGCCGGTGTCGGTGAACTCGGCCGCTGGCGCGAGTGCCATCTCCGTCGCCCGTCCGGGCTCCGGCACCGCCGCGCGGGCCGCGCTGCTCGCGTCCCCGTGGGACCAGGTCCCCGCGATCCTGGCGAGGATCGTGCCCCCGGCCTTCCCCAACCGGACCTTCGACATCACCGGCTACGGCGCGGCCGGCGACAACAGCACCGACTGCACTTCCGCCTTCCGCGACGCCATCGTCGCGTGCAACGCCGCCGGAGGCGGGACCGTACTGGTGCCGTCCGGGACGTTCAGGACCGGCAAGATCCATATGCTGTCCAACGTCCGTCTGCAGGTCAACGGCACCATCCGCTTCCGTACGGACCACGGCTCGTACATGCCCACCGTGTTCACCCGCTGGGAAGGGATCGAGTGCTACAACTTCTCGCCCTTCATCTACGCCAACGGCAAGACCAACATCGCGATCTCCGGCACGGGCACGATCAACGGCAACGCGACCTCCGGCGACTGGTCGTCGATGGGCAGCGGCGGCGCGTCGCGTGACCGGCTCCGGCAGTACGGCGCGGACGACACCCCCGTGTCCCAGCGGCAGTTCGGCGAGGGCCAGACCCTGCGCCCCAACATGATCGGCTTCTACAACTGCACGAACGTCCTGGTCGAGGGCGTCACGCTGACCAACCCGGCGATGTGGTCGCTGCACCCGGTGTACTGCACGAACGTGACCGTGCGGAACGTCACCTTCCGCACCACCAACTCGCAGGGCGACGGGGTCGACCCCGACTCCTGCACCGACGTCCACATCCACGACTGCGCCTTCGACACCAACGACGACTGCATTCCGGTCAAGTCGGGCCGCGACCGCGACGGGCGCCGCGTCAACAAGCCGAGCCAGAACATCGTGGTCCGCAACTGCAAGTTCAGCGGCCGGTGGGGTGGCATCACGATCGGCAGTGAGATGTCGGGCGGCGTACGGAACGTCTTCGCGGAGGACTGCCAGGTCAACCCGGCCGACTTCCCGGGACGCTACCCGTGCAAGTACGCCCTGTACGTCAAGACCAGCTTCAACCGGGGCGGTTTCGTCGACGGCGTGCACCTGCGGCGCTTCACCGGCAGGAACCTGGACCGCGCCGCGCTCTACATCACGCTCAACTACGAGACGAGTGGCTCGCTGCCGCCGGTGGTGCAGAACTTCACCGCCGACCAGATCACGATCGACGGCGCGGACCAGGCGTTCGACCTCGACGGCCGATCCAGCGACCACATCAAGAACGTGACGATCACCAACAGCACGTTCACCCGCGTCGCGACGGCCACGCCGATCGTGAACTACGTCGACGACCTGGTGCTGACGAGCGTCTCGGTCAACGGCAAGGACATATCGAACAGCCAGCCGCCCCCCGCCGACCGGTACGAGGCGGAGAACGCGACGATCTCGCAGGGCGTCGTGGAGTCCAACCACGCCGGGTTCAGCGGCACCGGCTTCGTCAACGCCGACAACGTCGCCGGCAGCCATGTCGAGTTCACCGTGCCGGCCGCCGCCGCGGGCGGCAGGACGCTGCGCATCCGGTACGCCAACGGCACCACCACCAACCGGCCCATGGCCGTCGCCGTCAACGGCGCCACGGTGGCCACCCGCGACTACACCGGGACCGGCGCCTGGACCACCTGGGTGACGGACACGCTCACCGTCCCGCTCACCGCGGGCTCCAACACGATCCGGCTCACCGCCACCACCGCCGGCGGGTGCCCCAACCTCGACTACATAGAGGTGGCGTGACATGAGAAGAACGGCCATCCTGCTGGTTCTCCTGCTGACGGCCCTGGGCCTGCAGTCGCCCGCCTCGGCTCTGGCCGAGTTCAACGTCCGCGACTACGGCGCCACCGGCAACGGCTCCACCAACGACGACGACGCCATCGACCGGGCGATCAACGCCGCCAACGCGGCCGGCGGCGGCATCGTGGTCTTCCCGTCCGGCCGTTACCGCTCACGGACGATCCACCTGAAGAGCGACGTCACCCTCCGGCT
The DNA here is from genome assembly GCF_003323745.1 of Sphaerisporangium album. Classification (GTDB taxonomy): domain Bacteria; phylum Actinomycetota; class Actinomycetes; order Streptosporangiales; family Streptosporangiaceae; genus Sphaerisporangium; species Sphaerisporangium album. The sequence goes on along the minus strand of NZ_QOIL01000021.1, from coordinate 162,657 downwards.
CGACTCCGGGTCGGTCATCCTCGCCGCGTCCAGCGGGATGGACGCCGCCGAGTCCAACGGCAACGACGACTACCAGGACTACGGGCACAGCCACTTCCACAACGCGCTGATGTGGGGGAACGGCATCACCAACTTCCACATCACAGGCACCGGCACCATCGACGGGGACGGCAAGCTCATCACCGGCAATCCGTCGTCCGGCCAGGCCGACAAGGCGATCGTCCTCACCGAGTGCTCCAACGTCAGCCTCACCGGGGTGACCATCCGCCGCGGCGGCCACTTCGGCGCTCTCATCAACGGCTGTCACGACCTCACGATCGACGACCTGAAGACCGTCTACGCCGACTCCGGCGTCCGAGACGGCATCAACCTGATCAACAGCTGGAACGTCACGGTCACGAACAGCCGCATCGAGGCGAGCGACGACGCGCTGGTCTTCAAGAGCGACTACGCCCTCGGCCACACCTACACGAGCCGCAACGTCCGGGTGCGGGACACGACGGTGTACTCCCACGAGAACAACGCCCTCCAGTTCGGCTCGGAGACCTGCGGCGACTTCCGCGACTTCCGGTTCGACAACATCACGGTCCTCGGCGCGGGCAAGGCCGGCATCGGCATCGTCACCATGGACGGCGCGGTGATCGAGGACGTCCACTACGACCACGTCACGCTCACCAAGACCACCTCCCCGATCTTCATGAAGATCGGCGAGCGCAGGCGCTGCCCCGGCTCGCCCCCGGCCGGCCGGATCAGGAACATCACCATCAGCAACGTGACCGGGACGAACCTGACCGCGCCCGTGGTCACCGGCACGGTCGGCGCCTCCGACTACTCCAGCACGCTCACCGGCACCCCGGCGGTCGACATCGGGCCGGGCATCACGCTCGACAACGTCGACCTGACCGTCCCCGGCGGGCACCCGGCCTCCGAGGCCACCCGCGTGCCCGGCGAGTTCCTCTCCACCTACCCGCCGCGCGACTACGGCCCCCGCCCGTCGTACGGCTACTGGATCCGTCACGCGACGGGGATCACCCTGGGCGGCGACCTGCGCTTCACCTCGAACGACGGCCGGCCCGCGGTCATCGCCGACGACGGGTCGAACATCGTGCTGGACGGCGTGGTCGCGCAGCGCGGCTCGTCCAGCGCCTACGACGCCGGGTTCAGCGGCATCGCCGGCTACGCCGTGCGGGGCAGCACGAACACCACCGGCGGCGCGCTGCGGGTCAGGGCGACGAACTCCACCCCGCTGCCCTCCGGCCCCGCCGTCACGGTCGCGACCGAGGCCGAAGGCGGCACCGTCACCGCGCCGATGCAGCGGGCGTCCGACGGCGCGGCGTCGGGCGGGTCGTACGTGACCGTCGCCCCGGGCAACAACAGCCAGGCGTCGGCGCCGTCCTCGGGGTACGCCACCGTGACCGTGAACGTGCCCTCGGCCGGCACCTACAAGATCATGGGCCGGGTCGTCGCCCCCGCCGACACCGACGACTCGTTCTGGGTCAGGGTCGACGGCGGCGCCTGGGTGAACTGGAACGACATCGCCCCGGGAGCCTCCTGGCACTGGGCGGACATCACCAACGACGCCGCCTCCGACACCCTCGTGACGTACGACCTCGCCGCGGGCGACCACACCCTCACCTTCGCCTACCGCGAGGACGGGGCGCGGCTCGACCGCGTCCTGGTCACCACCGACCTGTCCCTCGCCCCGACCGGAACGGGCCCGTGACCTGCCCCCCCACCTGAAGGAGCACCCCCCATGGCCGTACCACCGACCCGAAGGGGACGGCTCACCGCGGCACTCGTCGCGGTGACGTCCCTCGTCCTCGGCATGTGCCTCGCGACCCCGGCGCGCGCCGACCTCCAGAACCCCCGCCAGACCTACCTGCGCAACTCCGTCGCGGGACTCTTCCTGCACTGGGGCGAGCGCACCTCACCCCAGCACACCAACTGCGCCCAGTGGGAGGCCGACGTCACCAACGGCGGCTGGACGCCGACCTACTGGGTGAACGAGGCGCGGAAGCTGCACGCGCAGTACCTCGTGCTGGCCACCTTCCACAGCCGCCTCGGGTACGCCCGCCCGTGGCCGTCCTCGATCCCCGGAAGCTGCCGCACCGGCCGCGACTTCCTCGGTGAGCTGATCACCGCGGCGAGCGCGCAGAACCTGAAGGTCATCCTCTACATGACCGACGACCCGCAGTGGCACAACGAGGGGCTGAGCTCGGGAAGCTGGCTCAACTCCTCGGCGTACTCGTCCTACAAGGGCCACAGCGTCGACCTGACCACCCGCGACGGCTTCGGGGAGTTCAGCTACGACAACTTCTTCGAGGTCATGGACCGCTACCCGAACCTCGCCGGGTTCTGGATCGACAACGACAACGCGTACTGGGAGAGCCACAACCTGTACGAGCAGATCTACCAGCGGCGCCCGAACTACACGATCAGCAACAACAACGAAGACACGCCGATCATGGACATGATCAGCAACGAGCAGAAGACCGGCATGACGCCGAGCTACGACTACACGCAGGCGGTCTACACGGCGGCGCCGCGGCTGATCGAGGCCGACTTCAAGCTCCCGTCCACCGGCGCGTGGTGGTACGACGGCTCCAACCCGTCCGTCGACCGCAAGCTCACCCTCGGCCGGCTGATCTCCAACGCCGGGTCCTCGGTCAAGGCGCTCATGGCCGAGACCGCGCAGGTCAACGGGCGGTTCCCGTCGAACCAGGAGGCGTTCAACACCTTCGCCGACGGCTACCTCGACCAGATCTGGGAGTCGCTGAATGGCACCGAGGGCGGCGGCTACATGTACGGCGGCCTCAAGCCGGGCTTCTGGAACAACGGCGCCCACGGCGTGACGACGATCAGCAAGTCCGACCCCAACCTGCACTACATCCACGTCGTCACCCCGCCGACCTCCGGCAGCTCGCTGCAGGTGCGCGACAACGGCTACCGGATCACCTCGGTGACCAACCTGCGCACCGGCGCCGCGCTCGCCTTCACCCAGGCGAACGGCACGCTCACGATCAACGGCGTGTCGAGCTGGGACCCGTACGACACGGTCTTCAAGGTCACCAGCAGCGGCCGTGAGGGCGTCTACGCGGGCGTCACGGTCAGCGCCACCGCCTCGGCCTCCGGGCACGCCGCCTCGGCCGCCGGCGACGGCGACTACCTGACGTACTGGGACAGCAACAAGACCACCCCGGTCTCGCTCGACTTCGACCTGGGGTCGTCCAAGCCCGTGAAGTACATCGGCGTCAACCAGCGCGAGGACTCGGTCAGCTACGCCCGGTCCGCCACCGAGCAGTCGGCCCGCATCCGCGACTACCGGGTCTACGTGTCCAGCAATGGCACGAGCTGGGGCAGCCCGGTCAAGACCGGCACGCTGCCCAGCCACCGCGGCGTGCAGTTCGTCGACGTGTCGGCCACCACCCGGTACGTCCGGCTGGAGGTCGTCAACACCCACGCGGCCTCCACCGACACGACCCGCTACAAGCGGCTCCGCGTGGACGAGGCGTGGGTCGGCGGGAGTTACCCGGGCGGTGGCCCAGGCGGGGACACCACGCTGGTCGAGGCCGAGAACGGCACGCTGAACGGCTCGGCGGCGGTCGCGAGCTGCTCGACCTGCCTGGGCGGGGCGAAGGTGCGGTTCATCGGCAACAACGCGAACAACTACGCCACGCTCACGGTCAACGCGTCCACGGCCGGAACCAAGCAGGTCACGGTGTACGCCGAGGTCTCCGGGACCCGCTCGTTCTTCGTCAGCGTGAACGGCGGCGCCGGGGTGGAGGTGCCGGTGACCGGCACCGACTGGTACAGCCCCACCAGCGTCACCGTCCCCCTCTCCCTCACCGCCGGGGCCAACACGCTCCGCTTCTACAACAACGGCGCCAACGCGCCCGACCTGGACCGGATCACCGTCGGGTGATCCGGGGCGCGGTGCGCACGCCGGCACGTGCGCACCGCGCCCGACGCCCCCCGACCCTGGAGCTGAGCATGTTCCGACGATTGTTGATCGCGCTGACCGCCCTGTGCGCCGGCGCCACCGCGCTCGTCGCGGCGCCGTCCGCGTCGGCCTCGGACAACGGGCTGTCGATCCGGCCCGCGATGGGCTGGAGCAGCTGGAGCTTCGTCCGCAGGTGGCCCGACGAGGGCAAGATCAAGGCCCAGGCGGACGCCCTGGTGAGCAGCGGCCTCGCGAGCCACGGGTTCGTCCACGTCAACCTCGACGACTTCTGGCAGAAGTGCGACGCCAACGGCTTCGTGGTCGACTCCTACGGCCGCTGGGCCGTCGACACCGCCAAGTTCCCCTCCGGCATCAAGGCGCTGGCCGACTACGTCCACGGCAAGGGCCTGAAGTTCGGCTTCTACGTGACGCCCGGGATCGCCAAGAACGCGGTCACGGCCAACACGCCGATCCAGGGCACGTCGTACCACGCCCGGGACATCGCCGACACGACGCGCACGGAGAAGAACTACAACTGCAAGAACATGTACTACATCGACTACAGCAAGCCGGGCGCGCAGGAGTTCGTCAACTCCTGGGCGAACCAGTTCGCCTCGTGGGGGGTGGACTACCTCAAGATCGACGGCGTCGGCGGCGCGGACATCCCGGACGTCGAAGCCTGGGACCGGGCGCTGCGCCAGACCGGCCGGCCGATCAACTACGCGCTCTCCAACAACCTGCCGATCGCCGACGCCGCCACCTGGAAGCGGCTCGCCAACAGCTGGCGCACCCAGGGCGACGTCGAGTGCTACTGCGGCCCCGGCCCGAACGGCAGCGGGTACCCGCTGACCGACTGGTCGCACGTCTCCAGCAGGTTCACCTCGGCCGCGAACTGGCAGCAGTACGCCGGGCCGGGCGGCTGGAACGACCTGGACTCGCTGGAGATCGGCAACGGCGACCAGGTCGGCCTCACCGCCGACCAGCGCCGGTCGCACTTCACCCTGTGGGCGATGGCGGCCTCGCCGCTGCTGCTCGGCACCGACCTCACCGCCCTCACCTCGACCGACCTGGCGATGCTCACCAACGACCGCCTGATCGCCGTGAACCAGGACGGCGTGGCCGCCTCCCGCGTCGTCAACAGCGGCGTCAACCAGGTCTGGCGCAAGCGCGAGGCGAACGGCGACTACATCGTGGCGCTGTTCAACACCGGCACCTCGGGCAACTCGACGGTGACCGTGAGCTGGTCGCAGGTCGGCTTCAGCGGCAGCGCCGCCGTCACCGACCTGTGGTCCGGCGCGAGCGGCGGCACGGTCTCCGGCTCCTACAGCGCGACCCTGCGCCCGGGCGAGACCCGCCTGATCCGGGCGGTCCCGACCACGGGCGGCGGCTCGTCGTCCTACGAGGCGGAGAGCGGCGCCCTCAGCGGCGCCGCCGCCGTGGCGTCCTGCACGGGCTGCTCCGGCGGCCAGAAGGTCCGCTTCATCGGCAACAACACGAGCAACTACTAGACCATCACCGTCACCCCGTCCAGCGCCGGCGCCAGGACGCTGACGATCGCCGGCCTGGTCGACGGCACCCGCTCCTTCTCGGTCACCGTCAACGGGGGCCCGGCCCAGACCGCGACCCTGACCGGCACGAGCTGGAGCACCCCCGTGACGACCACCCTCCCGATAACCCTCAACGCGGGCCCCAACACCCTGAGGTTCTCCAACGACACCGCCTACGCCCCCGACCTCGACAAGATCACCATCAGCTGAACCGGCGCACCACCGGAGCCCCAGGCCGGACGCCTCCGGCCTGGGGCTCCGCCGTGGCGGGCTACGGGTGCGTCAAGCGGTCACGCGGAAGCGGCGTTCGGGGCGGCCGGTGCTGCCATATCGCGAGCGCACCTCCGCGGCGCCGATCGACACGAGGTGCTCGAGATAGCGCCGTGCGCTGACCCGGGACAGCCCGGTCCGCTCGGCGCACTCGGCGGCCGACAGACCCTCGTCGCCCACGGCGCCGAGCGCGGTGCGGACCAGGGCGGACGTCTCCGCGGTGAGCCCCTTCGGCATGACGGCGCGCGCCAGGCCGACCGGGGCGGCGAAGATGCGGTCGACGTCCTCCTGCCGGGTGTCCTCGCGTTCCGGTTCGGCGAGCGCTCCGAGCCGGCGGTGCCGCTCGGCGTAGTGATCGAGCCGCTCCCGCAGATCCTGGTAACGGAACGGCTTGATCAAATAGTGCACGACCCCGCCGCGCAGGGCCTGCTTGACCGAGTCGAAGTCCCGGGCGGCGCTGACCACGACGACGTCCACGTCCGTGGCCGGACTGGCGCGCAGCTCCTGCAGGACCGCGAGCCCGGTCATGTCGGGCAGGTAGATGTCGAGCAGCACGAGGTCCGGCCGCAGGCGTCCGACCGCCTCGATCGCCTCGGCGCCGGTGTGGGTCATGCCAGCGACGGTGAACCCCGGCGTGCGCTCGACGAAGCCCGCGTGGACCCGCGCGACCATGAAGTCGTCGTCGACGACCAGCACGCGGATCATGACGGCATCCCCGCGCCGATGGGCAGGCGGGCGACGAAGACCGCGCCGCCATCGCCCTCCAGCCGCACCTCGCCGCCGCGGCGCACACAGACCAGGCGTACGAGGGACAGGCCGATCCCCCGTTGACCGTCCGTGCCCGCGGTCTTCGTCGAGAACCCGCGCAGGAAGACGTCCGCGGCCAGCGCGGGCGACACGCCCGGCCCGGAGTCGCTGACCGTCACGATCACTTCGGCATCGTCCTCCCGGACCTCGACCTCGACCCATCCCGGTCGCGCCGTGTCCAGGGCGTCGAGCGCGTTGTCCACAAGATTGCCGACGACGGTGGCGATGTCGGCGGACAACCGCTCATCGATGTGACTCATCCGCGAGGTCGGCGCGATGCGCAACGTGACACCCTGCTCGGCGGCGAGGCTGCCCTTGGCGACGAGGAGGGCCGCGACGGCCGGATCGGCGATGCGCGACGTCACGCTGTCGGTGAGTTCGGCGTGACGAGCTGTCACCCGGTGGACATACCCGGCCACCTCGCCGTACTCGCCCAGCTCGATCAGCCCGGAAATCGTGTGCAGCCGGTTGCTGAACTCGTGCGCCTGGGCGCGCAACGTGTCCGTGGCCTGCTGCACGGCGTCGAGCTTGTGCTGCAGTGTGATCAGCTCGGTTCGGTCGCGCAAGGTCGTCACCGATCCGAGTGGGCGTCCCCGGCTGGCGATCGGCATGCGGTTGAGGATGAGGACCCGTTCACCGACCGGCACCGCCAGGTCCGACCCGCGTGCCTCGCCGGACAGGACCTCCGCGAGGGCCTTGCTCAGGCCCAGGTCGTCCAGAGCCTTCCCCATGGCGTGGGGCGACAGGTGGAGGAGGTCGATCGCCTCGTCGTTGATCAGCGTGATCCGGTTCTGCCGGTCGAGGGCGAGGACGCCCTCCTTGATGCCGTGCAGCAACGCGTCGCGATGTTCGACCAGCCCGGTGATCTCCAGCGGCTCCAGCCCCAGGGTCTGCCGCTTCACCCGGCGGGCGAGCAGCAGCGAGCCCGCCACACCGAGGGCGCTCGCGATCCCGAGGTAGGTCAGCAGGTTGGGCGCCGCCAGCCGCAGGTTGTCGAGGAGCGAGGGGAGCTCACGGCTGACCGCCACCACCCCGATGACCTCGCCGAGACCTGCCCGGGTCTCGCCGACGCCGTCGCTGATCACCGGCACCTGGGCCACGGCGCTGGTCCGCCCGCCGCGGTCGACTTCGCCGACCCACCCCCGGCTGGTTTCGAGCGGGCTGGCGGGAAGGTCAAGGGGTCGCGCGAGTTGATCGGGGTCCGCGGAGGCGAGGACGATGCCGGCGGCGTCCGTCACGACAACGGAGGTGGAGCCGGAAAGGCCGCGGTTGCTCTCCGCGACGCTGCGGATGAGGACCGTACGGTCGGTGGCCGCGGCACGCCGGACCTCACCGAGCCGGACCGAGCGCATGACCTCCAGGTCGTCGCGCACGCCACCGGTCGCGGCGACGGTTTCGGCCACCGCGAGCGCCCGGCCGCCCTCGGTCTCGCGAAACCGCGCGTCGGACTGCGCCAGAGAGATGGCGGCGACCCCCAGGAGGACGACGCACACGATCCCGATCTGCAGGGCGAGCAGTTGCCCGGCCAGGGACATCCGATAGCGCATGCCGGTCACCTCCCGCCTACCCTTCGCCGTGAACGCGAAGCCGATTCACCCCGCGACGCGAAGACGATGCACTACGACCACAAAGGCCAAAAGTAACTTTTCGCTCGCAAGCGTGACAGACATCAGCGGGCGTCCGCATCATCGCACCGTCACATCCTGAAAACATCCTTGACCTCGGAAGGAAACACGATGGGCATGCGGACATGGTCCCGCGCCGCCGCCGCCGCGGCGGTGCTGGCCCTCGGCCTCGCGATCACAGCCTGCGGGACGAGCGCCGACGACAAGACCTCCGGGGCGGACGCCGGGCCGATCACCGGCCTGCGGGTCATGGTGCCCAACAGCCCGGGCAGCGGTTACGACACGACGGCGCGGACCGCCACGAAGGCCCTGGAAGACGCGAAGCTCGCCCGCAACGTCGAGGTCTTCAACATCGCCGGCGCGGGTGGCACCGTCGGGCTGCAGCGCCTGGTCAACGAGAAGAGCAACGAAAAGCTCCTGATGCAGATGGGTCTCGGCGTCGTCGGGGCCGTCTACACCAACAAGTCGCAGGCGACGCTGCAGGAGACGACCCCGATCGCCCGCCTGATCGAGGAGTCCGAGGCCATCGTGGTGCCCAAGGGCTCGCCGTACAACACGCTGCAGGACCTGGTGGCCGCGTGGAAGGCCGACCCGGGCAAGGTGCCGGTGGGCGGCGCGTCCGCGCCCGGCGGTCCCGACCACCTGACGCCGATGCTGCTGGCGAAGGCCGTCGGCGTCGCCCCGAAGGACGTCAACTACGTCAGCTACGACGGCGGCGGCGAACTGCTGGCCGGCATCCTCGGCAAGAAGGTCGCGTTCGGCGCCACGGGTGTCGGTGAGGTCGCCGAGCAGGCCAAGGCCGGTGAGGTGAAGATCCTCGCCGTGACCAGCGCCAACCGGGCCGCGGGCGTCGAGGCGCCGACGCTCAAGGAGCAGGGCATCGACCTGGTCTTCTCCAACTGGCGCGGAATCGTGGCCTCCCCCGGCCTCTCCGACGCGCAGAAGAAGGCCCATGTCGACCTGATCACCAAATTGCACGACTCGAAGGAGTGGAAGGACGCGCTGGCGGCCAAGGGCTGGACCGACGCGTTCGCCGCGGGCGACGAGTTCGCGACGTTCCTGAAGAGCGAGAGCGACCGAGTCGCCGGGGTGCTCGGCGAGTTGGGGCTGGCGTGATCTCACGGGTCACGCGGTGGGGGAAGGGCCGCTCCGAACTCGGAATGGCCCTGTTCCTCGCCGCCCTCGGCGTATTCGTGCTCGTCGACGCGGCCGGGCTGCAGGCGGGCCTGAGCCAGCGCGGTCCGGTCGGGCCCAAGGCGGTGCCGGTCGTCGTCGGGGCACTGCTGGTGGTCACGGCGGTGCTGCTGGCCCGGGACGTGCTGCGGGGTGGCCGCGGGGAGCCGGAGGGCGGCGAGGACGTGGACCTGTCGCACCGCAGCGACTGGCGCGCCATGTTGCTGCTCTCCGCCGCCTTCCTCGCCAACATCGCGCTGATCGAGCGGGTCGGCTGGCCGATCTCCGGTGCCGTCCTCTTCTTCGGCTGCGCCTACGCGCTGGGCAGCCGCCACTTCGTGCGAGACCCGGTGATCGCCCTGGCTCTGTCGATCGGCACCTGGTACCTCTTCGCCGTGGGGCTCGGCATCGGCCTTCCGGTCGGCATCCTGAAGGGAATTTTGTAGATGGGAGCTCTCACCGAGCTCATCAGCGGCTTCGCCACCGCGCTGACGCCGACGAACCTGCTGTACGCGTTCATCGGCGTGCTGCTCGGGACCGCGATCGGTGTGTTGCCGGGCATCGGCCCGGCGATGACCATCGCCCTGCTGCTGCCGATCACGTACGGGATCGACGACCCGGTGCCGGCGTTCATCATGTTCGCCGGCATCTACTACGGCGGGATGTACGGCGGCTCGACCACGTCCATCCTGCTCAACACCCCCGGCGAGAGCGCGTCGGTGGTGACGGCCATCGAGGGCAACAAGATGGCCAAGCGCGGCCGAGCCGCCCAGGCCCTCGCCACCGCCGCCATCGGGTCCTTCGTCGCGGGCACCATCGGCACGCTGCTCGTGGCGCTGCTCGCGCCCGCCGTCGTCCGGCTGGCGGTGCAGTTGGGCGCGCCCGACCTGTTCGCCATCATGGTGTTGGCCTTCGTGGCGGTGACCTCCGTCCTCGGCTCCTCCCGGGTGCGCGGCTTCGCGTCGCTGCTGCTCGGGCTCACGATCGGGCTGATCGGCATCGACGGGGTCACCGGGCAGCAACGGCTGACCTACGGCATCCCGCAACTCGCCGACGGCATCGACGTGGTCGTCGTCGCGGTCGGGCTCTTCGCCGTGGGTGAGGCGCTGTGGGTAGCCGCGCACCTGCGCCGCAACGCCGCCGGGGTCATCCCCACCGGGCGCGCGAGGATGGGGCGCGAGGACTGGGGCCGGTCGTGGAAGCCGTGGCTGCGCGGCACCGCTGTGGGCTTCCCGTTCGGCGCGGTGCCGGCGGGCGGCGCCGAACTGCCGACCTTCCTCTCCTACGTCATGGAGAAGAGGCTCGCCAAGCGTCCCGAGGAGTTCGGGCACGGCGCCATCGAGGGCGTCGCGGGTCCGGAGGCGACCAACAACGCCTCGGCCGCGGGCGGGCTCGTCCCGCTGCTCACGCTGGGACTCCCGACCACCGCGACCGCCGCGGTGCTCCTCGCGGCGTTCGAGCAGTACGGCATCCAGCCAGGACCGCTACTGCTGGAAAACGAGCCCGAACTGGTGTGGGGCCTGCTCGCCAGCCTCTTCATCGGCAACGCGATACTGCTCGTGCTCAACCTCCCGCTGGCCCCGATGTGGGCCAAGCTCCTGCACATCCCGCGGCCCTATCTCTACGCCGGCATCCTCTTCTTCGCCAGCGTGGGCGCGTACGCGGTCAACGCCTCCACGGTGGACCTGATGGTGCTGTACGCCATCGGTCTGCTCGGGTTCGCGATGCGCCGCTTCGGCCTGCCCGTGATGCCCGCCGTCATCGGCGTCATCCTGGGGCCACGCGCCGAGGTCCAGATGCGGCGGGCGCTGCAGATCAGCGACGGCGAGATCGGCGGCCTTTTCAACACCCCGTTCGCCCTGACGGTCTACGCGATCATCGCGATCCTGGTGCTCTGGCCGCTGGCCGACCGCTTCGTCCTGCGCCGCTTCCGGCGGCCCCGGCACGAACTCCACGGCAGCGGGCCGCATGCGCTGGTCGAACTGGCCGAGGAGATCGCCGAGGAGGACCGGCCGAAGGCGACCGTGCCCGGCGGCCGTTCGGGCGCCGGCCCGGACACCGGCGGCCCGAGCGGCGAGGCGTCCAAGCTCTCCGACGATCGACACCAGAGGGAGACACCGTGACGATCGTTTCGCAGGGGTGCTCCTGAAGGAGGAGGGCCCGGTCCCCGCGGTCAAGGCGGGCCCGGTCCGATCTTGCCCGGGCCGACGACGTGGAGAGCGAGGTGGTGCGTCCGTAGACTTGTATACGACGCGCGACGATCACGCCCGTCGGAGGAGGGGCATGGACACCCGGGCCGGGGGACGAGTGTCAGGCGCCACCGTGGTCTACGGCGTGCTGCGCGACTGGATCATGAGCCACGAGCTGGCGCCGGGCACCCGCCTCAACGAGACCGAGCTGGCCGCGTCGTTGTCGGTGAGCCGGACACCGCTGCGCGAGGCGCTGCGGATGCTGCTGGCCGAGGGCCTGGTCAACCAGTTGTCGACGGGCGGGATGGTGGTCGCCCCGCTCGACGCCGAGGACATGCGCGAGCTGTACGTCGTACGCGCCGCGCTCGAAGGCATCGTCGCCCAGGAGGCGTGTGGCCGGCTGACCGATGCCGACCTCGCCGACCTCGACGCGCTCATCGACCAGATGGGGCGCCTGCTCGACTATCCCGCCGAGATGCTGCGCCTCGGCCGGCGGTTCCACGCGATCCTGCTCGCCGCCTCCGGCAACCGCCGGTGCGAGCAGTTGCTCCGCCAGCTGCGCGGTCACCTCCACCGCTATCAGACGATCACGGCGTCGATCGAGCCACGCCGGCACGAGGCGTACGCCGAGCACCGGGCGATCCTCAAGGCGCTGCACGCGCGTGACGCCGACACGGCCGAGGCGCTCATGCGCGCGCATGTGATGGCCGCGTACACACAGGGGCTGACGTCCCACCCGCTGGAGTGACCGTCAGGACTCGTACCGCTTCTCGAGCTCGTCGAACGCGGGCTTGCGCACCAGGCGCTGCCGCTCTTCCCAGCCGGCCACGTCGGCGGCGGCCTCGGACAGCGACCCGGTCGACCGCAACGTGCTGAGCACCCGCCGCATCCCGAGGACCGCGCCCTGAAGGGCGAGGTTGGCGAACAGGACGATGCGGAAGTCCCCGAGCCGGTCGACCGGAAGGGCAGGTGTCCGCCCTCCCTCCACGAGGTTGGCGACCTGCGGTACGCCGGGCAGCCGGCGCGGCACGGCCAGCAGTTCCTCGACCGACGTGGGCGCCTCGACGAACGTCACGTCCGCGCCCGCCTCGGCATACCGTGCCGCCCGGTCGATCGCGGCGTCGAAACCCTCCACCGCCCGCGCGTCGGTCCGCGCGATCACGAGCAGGTCGCGGCGGGCGTCGACGGCGGCGCGGACCTTCGCCACCATCTCGCCGACCGGCACGACCTCCTTGCCGCCGAAGTGGCCGCACCGCTTGGGATGGACCTGGTCCTCGATCTGCACCGCGTCGGCCCCGGCGCGTTCCAGCATCCGGACCGCGCGCTGTACCCCGAGCGGATTGCCGAAACCGGTGTCCGCGTCCACCACGAGGGGCAGCGCCACCGCGTCCCGGATCGCGGCGACGTGCCCCGCCAGCTCGGTCAGCGTGACCAGTCCGAGGTCGGGCGCGCCCAGGTAGGTGTTCGCGATCCCGGCCCCGGTCACGTAACACGCCTCGAAGCCGGAGTCCTCGATGACGCGGGCGGCGAGCGCGTTGGCGGCGCCGGGGCAGACCAGCGGCGGTCCCTGCGCGATCCGCCGGCGCAGCCACGCGGTGCTCATCGGGGCGGCTCCGGCGTCGGCACGACGACCTGGCCCTGCATGAGCCGCCGCGCGGTGCGCAGCAGTGCGGCGCTCGCCGGGTGGGGCCCGCCGGGGCGCTGCTCCATCACCGCGTCGGTGACGACGACGCCGGACGGATTGCCCAGCCGAACCGGCCCGTCCACAGCCGTCAACAGGTCGAACGCGACGGTGCCGGGGACGCGGCCGGCCACACCGAGGCACAGCGCGCCGGTCACCGTGACGGCCCGATGGGCCCGCCCCATCGAGAGCATCCGGACGGTGAGGTCGTGATCCGCGGCCCGGACGAGCTCACCGGCGAGCGTACGGAAGTCCTGGGCCGGCGCCACGACCGCGACCTTGGGATTCGACAGCGGCACGTCGGCGGGCGAGGCGCCCAGCCCCATGAGGACGCCTGCCGCGCGGCGTACCTGGTCGAGCAGCCGCATGGCGTCGCCGTCGGCCTCCAACTCGTCCGGGTGTTCCACCCCGAGGAGCCCGGCCTCCGGCGCGGCCACGATGACGAGCGGGTTCGCGGCGTCGACGAGCGACGCGCGCACGACGCCGCGGCCGCCGACGCGCAGTTCGTCGACCGGGCGGCCGGTCGGCAGCAGGCCGGCGGTGCGCGAGCCCGCCGGGTCCAGGAAGTCCAGGCGTACGGGCGATCCGGTGCCCGGCACCCCGGGAACGGCGAGGTCGCCGTCGACCACCGCTCGGCGGTCGCGGACCGCGAACCGGGCGTGGATGACCTTGCCGGTGTTGGTGTTGTGGATACGCACCAGCGCCTCGCCGTCGGGTCGCGGGCACAGCCCCTCGTCGACCGCGAACGGCCCGACCGCGGCCGACAGATTGCCGCAGTTGGCGCCGTAGTCCACGATCGGCGCATCGACCGCGATCTGGGCGAAGGTGTAGTCCACGTCGGCGTCCGGCCGGGTCGGCGGTGCGATGATCGCGGCCTTCGACAGTGACGAGATGCCGCCGCCCATGCCGTCGAGCTGCCGGCCGTACGGGTCGGGGCTGCCGAGCGCGCGCAGCAGCACCATGTCACGCGCGGCGGCATCGGCGGGCAGGTCGCGCTCGTGGAAGAACAGCCCCTTGCTGGTGCCACCTCGCATGAACACCGCGGGGATCAGACGCTGGGGCATGACGCCTCCGCGGCGGTTCGCGCGCTTCCGGCGAACTCGCGCCAGACGGCGGGCAGGATGCCCCCGTGGCGCAGCCGGTCGGCCTCCTCGTCGGTGTCGACCCGGCACCGCAGGAGCACCTTCGTGCTCGCGCCGTCGGCCCGGCGCACCGTGCACTCGACGGCCGCGCCGGGGGCCACGCCGCCAGCCGGCAGCCGCAGATCGAAGGTCTCCGAGCCGTCCAGCCGCAGCGATCCGGCGTCGACGCCCTCGGGGAGCTCAAGGGGCAGGATGCCCGTGCCGACGAGGTTGGACCGGTGGATGCGCTCGAAGCTGCGCGCGATCACGGCCCGTACGCCCAGCAGGGCGGGCCCCTTGGCGGCCGTGTCCCGTGAGGAGCCGCAGCCATAGTCGCGGCCGGCCACGACGACCAGCGGCACGCCGCGCCGGGCGTACTCCTGAGCGGCGTCGAACACCGTGGCCTCACGGCCTTCGGGGAAGACCCGGGTGACCGACCCCTCGGTTCCCGGCACGATCGCGTTGCGCAGCCGCGGGTTGGCGAAGGTCGCCCGCACCATGACCTCGTGGTTTCCTCGCCGGGTGCCGTAGGAGTTGAAATCCGCCGCCGCCACTTCCCTCTCGCGCAGGTAGCGGCCGGCGGCACTGTTCGCGAGGATGGCCCCGGACGGTGAGATGTCGTCGGTCGTGACCGAGTCGCCGAGGATGACCAGCGGGCGGGCGCCGACGATGTCGCGCCGCGGAGACGGATCGACCGGCAGCCCGTCGAAGTACGGCGGGCGGCGGATGTAGGTGCTCGCCGGATCCCACGGAAATCGGGCCTGCGGCGGCAGGGTCAACGCCCGCCACCGCTCGCCGCCTTCGAAGAGGTCGGCGTAGTCGGCGTCGAACATGGCCGGCAGGAGCGCCTCCCCGACCACGGCGTCCACCTCCTCCGGTGCCGGCCAGAGGTCGCGCAGGTGGACCGGCCCGCCGTCAGGATCGACGCCGAGAGGTTGCCTGGTCAGGTCGACGGCGATGGATCCGGCCAGGGCGTACGCGACGACGAGAGCGGGGGACGCGAGATAGGCGGCGCGGACGTCCGGGTGGATCCGCCCGGCGAAGTTGCGGTTGCTCGACACCACGGCGACGGCGACCAGGTCGCCTTCGGCCACGGCCGCCGACACCGAGGGGTCCAGCGGCCCGGACATGCCGTTGCAGGTCGCGCAACCGAACCCGGCGACGTGGAACCCGAGGGCGTCCAGGTCGTCCTGCAGGCCGGACCGCTCCAGCATCGACGCGACGACCCGCGAGCCCGGCGTCAGCGACGTCTTCACCCACTGCTTCGGGCGCAGCCCCCGCCGTGCGGCATTGCGGGCGACCAGTCCCGCCGTGGCCATGCCGCGCGGGTGGGAGGTGTTTGTGCAGCTGGCGATGGCGGCGATGACCACGGCGCCGTCCCGCAACTCGTGGACGTCGTTCATGGACGCCGATGCGGGGGCGCCGCGGCCGGTCTCGGCGGCGAGGTGCCGGCCGAAGGCGGCGGCGGCCTCGCCCAGGTCGATGCGGTCTTCGGGGCGGCGTGGCCCGGCGATGCTCGGCCGGACGCCGCCCAGGTCGAACGGCACGACGTGGTCATAGTCCGGGACCGCCGCGCCGGGCTCCCACCACAGGCCCATCTCGTGGGCGTACGCCTCGACGAGCGCGACCTGGTCCGGGCGGCGCCCGGTCGCGTGCAGGAACTCGACGGTGCGCCGGTCGACGGGGAAGAAGGAACTCGTGGCGCCCTGCTCCGGAGCCATGTTGGCGATGGTGCTCCGCTCGGGCGCGCCGAGCGCCTCGAGACCCGGGCCGAAGAATTCGACGAAGCAGCCGGCGACACCGACCCGCCGGAGCAGTTCGGTGACGGCGAGGGCGAGGTCGGTCGGCGTGCTGGTGTGCGGCAGGCGCCCGCGCAGCTCCACGCCGATCACCCGGGGGATGGCGAAGGTCACCGGGTGGCCCAGCATGACGGCTTCGGCCTCGATGCCGCCGACCCCCCAGCCGAGCACCCCGATGCCGTTGACCATGGGGGTGTGGCTGTCCGTGCCGAGAAGCGTGTCCGGATAGGCCAGCGGCGGCGCCTTCCCGTCGTCCTCCGTCCACACGACGCGCGCGAGCCGCTCCACGTTGATCTGATGCATGATGCCCTTGCCGGGTGGCACCACCCGGAGGTTCGCGAAGGCCCGCTCGCACCACCGCAGGAAGGTGAAACGCTCGCCGTTGCGCTCGTGCTCCAGCCGCAGGTTGACCGCTCGCGCCCCGGCACCGGCCCAGGCGTCTACCCGCAGCGAGTGGTCGATGACGAGGTCGACCGGCACGCGCGAGTCGACGGTGGCGGGGTCACCTCCGGCGTCGGCCACGGCGTCGCGCAGGGCGGCGAGGTCGGCGAGCAGCGGCACGCCGAGCAGATCCTGCAGGAGCAGGCGGGCGGGAAAGAGCGGGATCGGCGCCCCCGTACGGCGCTGAAGCACGGCGTTCACGGCCTCCGGCGATCCGCCGCGGCGCCGGGAGCACCGTACGGCTCCCTCGGCGAGAACCCGTAACGAGTAGGGAAGCGACCGCCATTCGGCGGCTCGTACGTCGAGCCCGGTGCGCCGGTACGTCCGGCCGCGCACGTCGAAGGTCTGCTCGGGGGGTGAGGTCCGCTCCGGAACGGACGTCATGGCTCTCCAACCCTTGTGCGGATCATGCTGCGCCAGTAGCTTTTCATACATGTATACAAAGATGCAAGAAATGTTCGCGTCCGGCGAGTGGGGGACGGCCGACCTGGTGGACCAGATCGGCGAGGACGTGCGCTCATGCGACGTCCAATTCGGACAGTACGGCGGCCGGCCCCGCTTCGCCGGCCTGGTCCGCACCATCCGCTGTCACGAGGACAACGCGCTGGTGAAGCAGGTGCTCGGCGAGCCGGGCCAGGGACGGGTCCTGGTCGTCGACGGTGGCGCGTCCGTCCACACGGCCCTCGTCGGCGACGTCATCGCCGGCCTCGGGGTCCAGAACGGCTGGGCCGGCCTCGTCCTTCATGGTGCGGTCCGCGACGCCCTCGCGCTCGCCGCCCTGCCGTTGGGCGTCAAGGCGTTGGGCACGAACCCGCGCAAGAGCGCAAAGACCGGCGCCGGCGAGGTCGACGTGCCGGTGAGCTTCGGCGGCGTGACCTTCTCGCCCGGCGACATGCTCTTCAGCGACGCCGACGGCATCGTGGTCGTCACGGCGTGACCACCTCTGCCGACCACAGGACGAACGCGGAGGTCGCGAGGTCGGCGTGCGCGACGGCAGGCAGGGCAGCCGAGGCGGTGACGCAACTGGATCAGGTCACGGCCGACCGGGAGCAGGAGCTCGACCCCGGCCATCCGGCCCGGCTCCGAACGCGGTATCTCCTCCCCGGCCCGGCCGCGCGATCACCCAAGGCGACCGGATGGCGAATCGCCGGGCGGAACGGGTTCCGCCCGGCGATCAGGCCCGGCCGTCCGGCGTCATATCCGCCCGGCCGGTCGGGCGTCACTCATCGGACGGTGACGCGGTCACCCTTCGGCGCCTTGACCGGCGAGTTCTTCGCGATGTAGGTCGCCAGCGCCCCCTGGTCGTCCGGTCCACCGTGGTAGACGCTGTTGCTTCCCTCCCACCTGGGGAAACCCTGCCAGCCGCCCCCCAGTATGTAGTTGGCCGCGATCTTGATCACCTGGGTGTCGGTCACCGGCGCGCCGTTCAGCGTGATCTCGGTGACCGCCCCGCCCTCCACCGTGTAGCGAAGCGAGGCCGAGGGGGTCAGCACCCAGCCCGACGGGTTCTGGTACGCCAGCAGCTTCTTGAGCCGCGCCCCGGTCATCGTGTACACGTCGATGGCGAGCCCGGCGGACTGGGTGGCCACCAGTTCCTCGTAGGTGACCGGACCCGCGTTCAGGTCCGCGTGGAACCCGTAGCTGCTGACGAGCGCGGCCTCCGCGCCGGAGATGGCCCTGACCGCGTCCAGATTGGCGTCGGCGACCAGCTCGGCCAGCGGGCCGCCGGCGGCGGTCAGCGTGACCTTCTCGGCGGTGGCGCCGAACTTCTCTCTGTCGCCCGGATCCCGCGCCTCCGCGACGCGCCACCGGCAGAAGGCGAACGAGGCGCTCACGACCCTCCGCGGCCGCGGGTCCGCCGAACTCGCCGGCACCAGCCCCAAGCCTGGCTGGTACACGTCCAACGCTGGACAGCCCCCGATCCCGCGACCCCGTGCACGCGCGAGCTCGTCTCGTGAAGGCGCCACCTGACGAATTTGGTGGCACGCAAGTAAAGTCGAGCCGTGGTGATGAAACCGCGGACGATGCCACTTCTCCGGGAACTTCTCCGGAAACGCGTCGCCACGTGATCGCGGCCGCTGTCTGACGTGTACGGCCTGTTTGCCGCGACCCGCGAGACTTTGAAGTCCACCAGACCACCCGAATCCACTTTGGCCGCTCAACGCCGTGTCCCGGGAGGAAGTGCGAGAAGTGCGGCAGCGCATTTACGGATACGCCATGGGGGTCGCCCGGCTCGGGGGGGCCGGCGAACCGAAAACGATGCCAAGCGCACCACTGTGACGGACGAGAGGACGGAGAGGCCCGATTTCGACGCCTTCCTCTCCTACACCCGGATTCCCGACGCCGTGCTCGCGGCAGCAGTCCGGGACGGACTTCACCATCTGGCCCGGCCCTGGTACCGCCTCCGCGCGATGCGCGTGTTCCGCGACGAGTCGAGCCTGGCCGCCAGTCCGGGACTAGGGCCCTCGATCGAGCGTGCCCTCCTCGCCTCCAGATACCTGATCGTGTTCGCGTCGCCGCAGGCGGCGGAATCCCCCTGGGTGAGCAGGGAGATCCGCTTCTGGCTCGACCACAAGACACCGGAGGGCATGCTCCTTGTGGTGACCGATGGCAGACTCGTCTGGGACGAGTCTCGCGGCGACTTCGACGGTGGGCGGTCGACGGCCCTCCCGCCCATCCTCCTTGGCGCTTTCCGGCACGAGCCCCTCCATGTCGACCTCACATGGGCACGCCAGGAAGCCCAGATGGACCTGCGTAACCCACGATTTCGCCAGAGCATCGTGCAGCTGGCCGCCGCCGTGCACGGGAGAGACCCCGATGAGATCGACGGCGACGACGTCCGGCAACATCGCAAGACCCGTCGGGTGGTGACCGCGGTCATCGCGGCGCTCAGCCTCCTCTTCGTCTCCACCACAGTGGCCGCGGTGATCGCGGCCGTCCGTACTGCCGAGGCACTCGACAATCTGCGAGACGCATCCGTGAGAAGACTGATCGCGGAGGCCGACCTCTTGAGGGGCAGCGACCCCGAGACGGCGCTCAGGATGGACCTCGCCGCCTACGCCCTGGCGCCTGAGGGCGGCACCGTACGCGACGAGGCGACGGGCGCGCTGACCGCCGCCACGCTGAACAGCGGGCTGCCCACGCCGATCCCGGCCCATCAGGGCCGCGTGACCGCAGTGGCCTTCGCCCCGTCCGGTGACACGGTTGCGACGGGAGGCGCGGACTCGGCCGTCCACCTGTGGGACGTCCGGGATCCGGCGATGCCCAGGCGCGTCGCCACTCTGCACGGGCACCGCGGCGATGTGACCTCGCTGACGTTCGCCGGCCGGGACTCGACCCTGGTGGCCGCGGACGAGCAGGGGCAGATCGTCATCTGGGACACGCGCGAGGCACGGCAGAAAGCCGGGCTGCGTGAGCCGGGAGCGGTCAACTCGGTGTCCTTCGGCGCACGTACCGCGATCCTGGCGGCGGGCGGCTCGGGTGGGCGGGCGACATTGTGGGATCTGCACGACCCGAAGCGACCTCGCCGCTTAGCGGTGCTCGGCGGGCGCGGCGAGACCATCTTAGCGCTCGCATTCTCACCGGACGAGAAGCTGCTGGCCACGGCCAGTGTGGACATGGCTGTGAGGCTCTGGGACCTGACCAGGCCCGAACACCCGCATCTGGCGGCAACGATCAGGCAGGAGCCCTTGATACCCAGGAAGGTGGCCTTCTCCCCGGATGGCCGGTCGCTGGCGATCACAGGTGCCCTGCGCTTGCCCGTCGGCGTCGATCCAGTCACGATCTGGGACGTCTCCGTCAAAGCCAGGCCACGTCTCGTCGGTCGGTCGGGGATGCTCACCAACTCCGTCGATCAGGTGGCCTTCAGCCCCGATGGGCAGAGAATGGTCACGGGAGGCAGCGGCGGCAGCGCGGTCGTAGTCTGGGCGGGCACCGTGCGACAGAGCGTTCTCCCCTTTCCCACCGCGGTAACGGAACTCTGCTTTGCTCCTGACGGCGGACTGCTCGCCGTTGGCGGCGACGACGGAGCGGTGCGCCTGGTCGTCCTGACCGACACCGCGGCGCCGCGCCCGCGCCTGGAGATCCCCGGCGACTGGCACCACGTCGCCGTAAGCTCCACTGGCTCCTCGCTGGCGACGAACCTCGGGGAGGAGGTACATGTGTGGGATCCGCGCCGGCTTCCACGCAAGCTCGGCATGGTGCGTCCGGACGGCTACACGGCCGCGCTGGCCCTCAACGCAGACGGCTCGCTCCTGGCCGTGGTGACGCAGGATGACGGGAACAATCTCACGTTGTGGGACGTACACGACCCCGCGGCCCCGCGGCGAGCAAGCGGCCTACCGCTCCGGGCCTCCAGGGAGCCGGCGCAGTCGTCCATCGCCTTCCATCCACACGCGAACGTGCTCGCCGTGACCGAAGAGAGCGGCACGGTGACCCTCTGGGACGTCAGCGACGTCGCACGGCCCCGGCGGCTGGCCGCGCTGCCAGGCACCCAGAGCTCCGAGGTGGTCCTCGACACGGCCGGCGGGTTGCTGGCCACGTGGGGTTCGGAAGGGCCGATGTCCTTGTGGGACGTGACCGATCCGGCCGCGCCTCGCCGCATAGATGTGCCCATCGGGAAACCCCCGCTGGCCGTGGCGTTCGGCGGGCGGGGCGCCCGGCGGCTGCTCGCGGTGAGCCTCCCCGGCAACCAGGTGGCGGTGTGGAGCCTGAGCGATCCCCGGAGGCCCACGCGTACCGCCTTGCTCTCTACGCCGAACACGGTCGACGCGCTGTCCTTCAACCCGCGCGGCGACGTCCTGGTCGTGGGCACCGAGGCCATCCGGTGGCGAAGCAGGCGCTATACCGAGCTTCCCACTGCCGTCGACCCGTGGGGGCGTGACGAGTCAGCGCTGTTCTACGTGGTCAGCGACCCCGCAACGCCGCGCCGCGTCCCGACCTTGACCGGCTCGCGCCACATGTTCCCGCCTCACCTCTTCACGCCGGACGGCCGCAGCCTGGTGACCGGCTCCTCGGACGGCCTGATGCTTTGGAACGCGGAGGCGCTGGACGGTGTGCTGGCACATCCGCGCGAGCGCGGGTGCGCCATCGCCGGCCGTGCGCTGAGCCCCGGCGAGTGGACCCAGCACGTCTCCGGCCTGGCCTACCGGTCAGGCTGTTCCCCCTCCTAGCGATCCTGACGGTGGCACCCTCGACCAGCATGAGCAGCTGCCGCCCCAGCGTCCCGGGATCGGCGGCATTGCCAGCGTGGTTCTCGCCGATGCTGGTAGCAGAAACATTCAGTGGGCTGTCTGCCAGCGAGGCCTTGACGAACTCTCGAGTGGTCAGGACGGAGAGCGCATCTGATCCGTAGCCGGGTCAACGTCGTCCAGCGGCGTCCGCGCGTGTTCGTTTGCCCAACTCCTGCCCGGCGGCGCAGGGGCTCCGCCTCCACCGGCGTCCACGGTTGGCCAGGACGTTGTTGGCAACCGCGTGCGCAAGATCGCATCGCTCCGCCGGCTCGTACGGCGAGTCGCGAAGTTGCCACCTTGGCGGTGGAGGCCGGGCTCACCTCAACCGCCGAATGCCCAGAATGCTCAGGACACAGATTCCACGGCAGCAAGGCTAACCGCCCTCAGCGCCTGCTGGCCGTTCAGCACGATGCACACTCCACCACGATGCCGCCCGTGCTGACCAGCACACTTCCACGGGCGAGAGGTCAAGAGACCGCAGGTCGAGACATAGCGAAGTGGCCTGCCGTCTCTTGGTAAGGCTGCTCTCGCGCCAGGTATGGCTACCGTTCGCAGACCACGCCGTCCCCGTCGCGGTCCTGGTACCAGTAGTACTCGGGGTCCCTGTCGCGGTAGTACGGGCCATAGCCGTTCCGGTTGGCCTCGGCGCAGGTGCTGAACCGCGGGTCGTTCCCCGACGGCGGAGGCGTCGGCTTCGGAGTGGGCTTCGGCGTCGGCTTAGGGGTCGGCTTAGGGGTCTGCTGGGGACCGCCGTCGCACCGGCCCGACCAGATCCGCAGCCGGGCGGCCTTGGCTGCGGCCTGGTCCTCCCGCAGCGGCTTGATGTACCTCGCGTTCGCCCCCACCGGGACTGCTTTGGCGTACCCGTAGCGGACCAGGTTACGGTTAACGAACGTCCCTCCGCTGTTCCAGGCGTAGAACAAGTAGCGGCCGGCGGAGTCCCGCGCCGTCTTGTCCCGAAGCAGGCGGACGGTGCTCCCGGCCGGGAGCAGCGCCGCAGTGCGCGCCGTCGCGGCCGCCGCCCAGCACTGGCCCTTGTTCGGCGCGTTCACATTCAGCAGGCGCACGCGGAGCGTCTTGCCCTTGTAGGAGACGTCCACGGTGTCCCCGTCGACCACCGCCTTCACCTTCGCGGCGACGGCCCCAGGCGGAGCGGCGGCAGCATCGGCGGGCAGCGAGGGAACGATAAGGCCGCCGGCGGCTAGGGTGCCGGCGAGTAAGAGGCGGGCGCGCAACGTAGCTCCTCGTGTGAGTGAAGTGACGCAGGAGAGACGGGGAACGAAGACTCGCGGTTGTCGCCATGTCCGGATCCGGACACCCACCGCTGTCGCCTCGCCGCGCCGGGACCTTCGAAGAACGAAAACTTGTGCTCGTAGGATGCCCGCGTGCCACGCAGAACCCGGGGTGCATAATGGCCGGCGAGACCCAGACCGCGCGCAGCTTGCCGATCCTCACGTCGCCGAGCACGGGCCGGATGGTGTGGCGGATGCAACCCTCGTGGGGCTCGCGGGTGGAGATCTCCAGGCCGCGACTTGGAGGTAGCGCCTCAGGACGTGGTCGAGGGTCGCGGCCTCCTCAGGCTCGCGCTCGGCCTCGACATCGCGCAGCAGCTTCGCGAGTGGTCTCCAGCGCCTCGACGGCTAATGATCTTGTAGAGCCGGGGCGGCCAAAGTACCACCCAAGGAACGGCAAGGCCCCAGGCCAGAAGCTATGACCTGGGGCTCAAGGGTGGAGCCGCCTAAGGGAATCGAACCCTTGACCTACGCATTACGAGTCAGGACACGACGGTCCACGGATATCTCCCGATGACCACTGCGCCCAGCTCAGACGGCATCCAGTCGCGATCAGCTTTCAAGCTCATCCACCCGTGTCCACGGACAGTGTTAGCAGTCCTGTTAGCAGGATCGGGCTCGCGCTGGCGCTCAGTCTCCCTGAATTGGTGACCCACCTGTCCCGAGCGATGAGCAGCTTCGGGACACCGGGAAGCACGCCAACTTGCTGAGCGGGGTTCCCTTACCACCCTTGCGCAGTAGCCTGACGAACTGTGCAACGGCTCGCGCTCTTCGACCTGGACGACACACTCATAGACCTACGTGGCGCGTTCCGGCTGTGGGCAGCAGAGTTTGCCGGGGATCATCGCCTTGGTCCTGACGCGGTTGACTGGCTGACAGCCCTCGACGAGCAAGACCTACCGCACCGGGAAATGTTCTTCATGAAGGTGCGCGACCACTTCGGGCTGCTCGACCCGGTCGGTGACCTGTGGGCCGCCTACCGGCGGCGCATGCCGTTCCTCGTCCGCTGTCCCACCGAGATCCTTGACGGGCTCTCCGCCCTGCGCGCTGAGGGCTGGCGCGTGGGAATCATCACCAATGGCACCGCAGACAACCAGCTCGGCAAGATCCAGCGGACCCGCCTGGCGGATGTGGTCGATGGCTGGGGCTCTGTCAGGTGTCGAGGGCATCCGAAAGCCCGATGTCGGCCTGTTCGAGATCGCCGCTCGACGATGCGGGACGTCGCTGACGGATGGCGGCTGGATGATCGGCGACCACCTCACCAAGGACATCGCTGGCGGTCGCAACGCCGACCTGCACACAGTTTGGATCAACCGCGGACCGACTGCGGACCATGAACAACAGGCAGACCACACCGTTACCCAAACAACCGAAGCGGTGCAAGTCCTGCTCAGGAACCCGCGCCTTCAAAGGCACCCGCTTTAGGGGGATGAGCTGCATCAATGCCCCGCTCAGTCCCTATTGCCCACATGATCATCCCGTGCATGTCCCACAGCGAGGCGGCGCTCATCCGCTATATACAGCCGCCCCAGCCTTCTCCTGCACGCCAAGCGTGAACCCGAGTCTCCCCATGAGTGGGAGCAGTGGTTCACCATGATCCGTATCGCGATGATCCGCCAGATCATCCTCACTCGGACCGGCGGCCAGACGGACGAGCGTTACCGCCTTGTACATGCCCACTGCGCGAGACGGCACCAGGACCCATCTGCCATGCTGAGCGTGTGGACCTTGAGGACCGTCCCGCGCTCAGTACGAGCCTCGCCGTGCCGGGTGCGCTTGTCCCTGCCCGCGAGGACGCTCACCCCTGGCGGATCCGGCCTGACCTGATGCATGCGACCGGCAAGCCGCAGCTGGTGGCGGTCCTTGACACGAACGCCATCGCGACGGCGTGTTGCATGGAGGCGGGCTCCGGTCACCAGTCGCTGGCCACTCGACTTGTGCTCACCGGCCGGGTGCTGTGCTTCGTCGCGGAGCACGTGCCTGGCGAGATGAATGAGCATTTGGACCGCATCGCCCGGAAGATGGGCGTCGACGTGGGAGCGGCGATAACGGTCTGGAGGGAGCAGGTCGCGCCGCTCTTCCGGGTCGTGGATCTGCCTATAGGGGAGTACCTGCGGCCGGAGATCGCCGGAATCCGCCTGCCGGAGCCGTCAGGCGACCCGGATGACTGGCCGAGCCTGGCCGTGGCGGCGTTCCTCGGGCCAGCGGTCATCATCACGCGGGATGGCGTGTTCTCCCGGCTTGGCTACGCCAATGAGGTCAGCGACTGGACAGTCACGGCGAAGACGCTGCGGCGGGCGGCAGCGCTCGAAGGCGAGCAGATCGCCCGGACGGCCATGATGATCATGAGCACGCAGCTGGTGAGCGCTGGCGCCCGTGGGCTCGTGAAGCTCGGGCGGCGTTTCCCATGGACCATGCCCGTCGCCGTGGTGGTGGCTGCACTGGTGGGGCGGCGGCTATGGCAGGAGCGGGCAGATTTGCGGGTCGGAGCTGCCGAGATGCTCGACCAGATGCGCCCGTATGTGCGGAAGATCCTGGCTCAGATGGCTGAGTATGCCGAGCTGCGCGCTGAGCTGGTGACGGTGCATGATCCGCCCTGGCGACGTGAGTCGTTCACGGAGCGCTGCGCCCGCACGCTGGCGCGCAGTGGGGAGGCGATGACGCCCGGCGAGCTGCGCGACGTCATGACCGGGACCGGCGGCGAGCGCGTCACTGCAGCGGGGCTTCGGCGGATCATGAAGGCACACCCCTCGTTCGTGCGGCTGTCTGGCGACCGGTACGAGGTTGGGCGGCCGGTCGTGGCCCGGTAGAACGACAGGCATGGTCAGCTTGAGCACCCACGAGAGAATGATCTTGATGCACGGTACTTCGCTTCCACTCACTAGGCTGTGGAAGATCGGAGAGCATATCGAAGGCGGCGGCTTCGGCCCGGTGTATGCTGCCACCAGTTAAGGCGAGGGCGCGGCTATCAAGTTCGTCCGCAAGCTGCCCAGGGCGCAGCGTGACCTACTGTTAGTGGAACTGGGGCTGCCCGCAACGTGGTGCCGGTGATTGACGGGGGCGAGACCGAGAATGCCTGGGTCGTCGTCATGCCACGGGCGAAGGAGTCGCTGCGGGATCTGCTGGAGTGAGACGGGCGGCGGCAGCATCAGGACTGGCACGGCGGTAGGCGTGCTTGCGGATTCCACGCAACCGTACGGCTACGAGGCCGTAGCCACGCGCTCTGGTACTGCGACGCATTGGAAGAAGACCGGTTCGGATGTTATGAGCTGGCGTTCATGCACCTCCCTCTGATGTCGAGCACGTCTTCACTGGCGCCGTTCGGGCTCGGGCCGGGGCCGGAGTCCGCCGGTATGCTGTCACCGGGGATGGACGTTATGCAGGTGGCCTGGCCGTTCACGAGGCTGACCGGCCAGGACCTGGACGGGGTCATTAGCCGGTGGGCCGGCTGGCTGGCTGATGCGTCGTCGCCGGACTTCAATCAGCTGGACATGATGCCGGAGGCTGAGGTCCCGCAGGTATGGCGGCGATGAGGAAACCACGGACATGACCGCGCAACCCCCGCAGCACCAGGTATCTCCCGAAGCTACGGGCGGCGCTGGCACCATCGAGGAGTACAGCCTCGGCGCCGTGGCGCTCGCTCGCCTCTTGACCGGCGACTTGCTTCCGGGACTGAGCGGGCCACCGGTGACTGTGGCGCTCCAGCGGCGTGTCGCCGGGAACACGCTCGACGATCTCGTGCTGCGGTCTGGTACCGACACGGCTGAGACCGGCATCGATTTCCAGATCAAGCGCACCGCGTCGCCAACCGCTTCGGATTCTGCGTTCGTCGACGCGCTCGGCCAGTGTATGGAGACATTGCGGCAGCAGCGGGAGGCGCTCGCCGCCGGGCGCTTGCAGTTGGGGTTTGGGGCCTCTGGTCCGCGTGGACCATTAGAGCAGCTCCGGCGGCTGACGGAGATCGCTCGGTCCCATGCGACGGCCACGACCTTCTTGGGCGTGCTGGTCCCGGGTGCCACAGCCGGGGACGTGCGGACGCGGTATGGGCACGTCAAGGGCGCGGTGGCCGAGATCATCAAGGTGCGCGGCGAGAGCCTGACCGACGCCCAGTTTGATGAGCTGACCTACGAGCTCCTGAAGTACCTGCGTGTGTGGATTTTCGAGGTAGGTGACGATGGCCGTGACGTGTTGGAGACCCAGAGCCGCCTGGGGACGATCCTGCCGGCGGGCGGGCCGGATGCACACGCCGTCTTCTCCGAGCTGCGAACGTTGGCTGAGACCTGGGGGCCGAACGCCGGGGTGATTGACGCCTCGATGCTCCGAGCAGCGCTCTTTGCTCGCGGCATCCCCCTGACGGCGGATCCGCGACACCAGGTAGAACTGGGGCGCGTGCTCAACGCCTCCCGCCAGGAGCTGGGTCGCACGGTGGACCAGATGGGCGGACGGCTGCGGCTGGAGCGAGCAACCGCGGCTGAGGCGCTCGGTGAGGCCATCCGGGGCGGCGGCATCGTTCTCGTGTCCGGTGCGGCCGGTGTCGGCAAGTCGGTCTTAGCCCGGCGGGCTGTCCAGGACCTTGACGAGACGGCTACGGTCGTCGCTATTAGCCTCACGACCCGCAGCGGCGACACCCTGGCCACCGTCCAGCAGGAACTGGGCGTCTCCCATCTCGGCACGGTGCTGGCCGCAGCGCCCACCACTGGCCCGCGGGTTCTGCTCATTGACGGAGCTGAGCACGCTCTGACGGATGCGGGACGGCTCCTGGAGTCACTGCTGGAGGCGGCGCCAACGGCGGGAACCAACTCGCCGCCGTGGAGAGTCGTGATTACGAGCCGGGCGGATGCGGCCGGTCCTCTGAGCGAGAGGCTCGGGGATCAGCTCACGGCGCACATTGAGCTGGATGAACTCTCCAACCCCGAGGTCGACGAGGTCAGCGGCGCCTTCCCTGCTCTGGCACCATTGCTGCGTCATCCCCGGAGCAAGCGGCTGCTGCGCCGGCCGTATCTGGTTGACCTCATGGTCCGCTCTCAAGCTGCACCCCAGGAGGGTGAGGCGCTCGGCGAAGAGGATGTCCTCGCCGTGGTGCACGAGAAGGTCGTGCGGCGCAGCGAGGGACTCGTGCCGGGTCAGGGTTCGGCGCATGACCGCGATGTCGCCTGGAACACGCTCGCTGAAGCCGTCATCGCGGGTGCCGGTAGCAGTCGCCTGCCTGGCGTGGACGGGGCGGCCGTGGGCGGCCTCATCAGCGACGACATCTTCCGACGCCAGCGTTCGACGTACCGCTTCGCCCACGACGTCTTGGCCGACTACGCCACGGCCATGCGGCTGGGTGACGACGACGGCGCTGCGCTGCTGGAGTCAGCGACCGCTCCGCGGTCGCTGATCCGAGCGGTTAGGCTGGCTCTGCAGCGGAGACTCGCGGAGGCAGCCAGCGACGCCAACGAGGTTCGCCGAGCGTGGGACAAGGCCCTCAACCTCTGCCGGGACCTCGCGGCCCGGGACGGGAGCCGCTGGGAGGAGGTGCCGTTTGAAGCACTCATCTCTATGGGCAGCCCGGACGGCGTGCTGGCGGCCCTCACTCCTGATCTTTTGACCAACAACGGCGCGGGCCTTGGCAAGCTCGTCGACGTTACGGGTCGATATGCAACCACGTCGCGGCGCGAGCCTAATGGCGATGCACTTGAGCTGGATGACGTGCTCGCCGCTCCCGTCGTGATGCTCCTCGGCACACTCGGACGCGATCTGCCTGAACGGCTCACCTACCTCGCCACCAGGCTCATCCAGCGCTGGCTCGTGAGCGTCGAGGTGAACGAGCGCCGTCCGACCGCGTTCATCGTCGATCCAACGGTCTTGAGCGCTGCTGCCGCTGCCTGGGCAGGTGACGATTGGTACGGCAAGCGTTACGAAGTGGTGCTGGCCGTGGTTGGGTTGCTTGGCGGTCACCTGTCTGTTGAGGGCCGCGCGCTGCTTGAACGCGCGAAGGAACGAGGGCATGACCTCGACGTAGTGGTGGAGGACCCTGAGGTGGCGGCGGCCTTGGCCCGCGACAATCCTGATCTCCTCCTTGAGATCGCTGGCAGCTATTACCTCGATCTGCCAATGGCTCTCGATCCGGCCATGCCTGAGCGACGGCCAGCGCGCACGAGGTCCGGGGCCGGACGCCGACGCGGGCGCACGGGGCTATCCGGATACGAAGAGGAAGATGGTGTGCGCGAGCACTCGCACCGCACGTCGAGCCGACTGGGATTCGGCCTGGCTGGGCCGACGTGGGGACCCTTCGCGGTCCTCCTGGACCGATCGCCGCAGCATGGCCTGCGACTCGTGGGGGCTGTCGTAGAGGCGGCCACGGATGCACGGCTTCGCGTCGAGGCGTCATTTGGCCATCCACCGGACGCGGTCCACCTGTCCTTGAAGCTTCCGCATTGGGACGAGGCTGCCGAGTACGACGGCCCCGGTACAGCGTGGGGGTGGTACCGAAGGTTGGGAAGCGGCGCGTACGTCGCCATGTCAGCCCTGATGGCTCTGCGCGAGTGGGCGAAGGCTCAGATCCAGACGAGGCCATTGGTCGCCGTTCTCGACGACGTTCTGCGCGCGGGCTCGAGCTTGGCATTCCCGGCCGTTGCCTACTCCTTACTCGTCTCAGACCTGCCGGCAGCTGGAGACCTGATTGACGCCTTCTTAGAGCACCCCGCCGTCTGGGACCTTGAGATCGGCCGCGTCGTCGGCGAGGGCACGATGAGCTACCCGACGCATGACCAAGCAAGCTTGCGTGTCACCCCGGACCAAATCGTGTTCGCGCTGGTCGTCACCGGCGACGACGAGCGCAAGGCGGCGCTCAAGGCAGTCGGTGAACGCCTGCTTGCGGCATCCCTCGAAGAGCTCGGTAACCCACCGGACGATGACCCGCGGCTCCTTGTCCCGCGCCGACGAGCACTTAACTTCAACTCCGACTCCTACGAAATTGCCCCGTCCGCTGACCACCCAGGCATGATCGAGATATCGCTCGGCGTGCCGACCGCGATGCAACAGGAACTCGAACGTGGAGGCGGCAGGGCGGCCACGCTGAGCCTGACGCAGGCCAACTATGTCTTGGCCGCTATCAAGATCCGCGACGGTGAAGCGACCGAAACTGACGCCGCACAACTGTATGCCCAGATGCAGGAAATTCTCCAAGCCAACGCAGACACTCCGGGTGCCGATCCCATCCACTCAGTCGACGAGGCCGGCGCCGCAGCGGCTGCTGCCGTCGTGGTTCGTGCGGCAGCTGGCAATGAGAAGGAGCGTGTCCTGCTCCCCGAGGCTGTCGAGGTGCTTACCCGAATCGCAAACGAGACCAAGCCCGAACCAGAGAGCTATCGCTCCGGCCGTGACATGAGCTGGGACATGGGTGCAGACCGTTCCGCCGCGACGGCCCTACCCCTGGTCCTCCTGAACGATGAGCTGCTGGCTGCCAGCGGTGCCTTGCGTGCGACGGTTGCCACGGCGGTTGAGCGGCTGGCTGAGAGCACCTCCCGCGAGGTCCGATACCGCCTCATTGGGGCGCTCCAAGCTGCTTGGTCTGCGCCTTGTGACGGGGATGAGGATCGCCAGGTGAATCACGGCGCAGCGATGGCGGTCTACCACGAGATGCTCTTGGGCGCTGGTATTGGGCCGTGGAATGGACAGGAGCGGCCCCGGGTCCGGCTCACGGAGCCGCTGGATGAGGCTCTTCGGCAACCGGAGCTCATCTTCGACCTCTCAGCCGCTGCTGACGCGCTGCCTGGCCTCAAGACAGCTGCCACGTGCGACTGCGAGCACGGAAAAGCAGCCCGCAGCATCCTGGCCTCGCTCGTCGAGCACGACTCACGAACCTGGCCGACGAAGTGGGCCCGTCACCACTACCACGGCTCCGGTGTCTGGCGCAGAGAGGTTGACTCTTGGGTCGCGACCCAAGTCCTCGCAGATGACGATGTCCTGCTTGAGCAGTACCTCGGCGCGTTCTCCACCGTGCCGGAGCAACTAACCGGGCTCCTGACCTCGCTCGCAGAGCAGGCCCTGACGCGCGAACAGGGCGAGCGACTGTTCGCGATTTGGCCGAGGCTCCTTGCTTGTCTGCTTCCTGGAGCACGCCACGTATCTGGCCCAGGTGAAGATCGGCCGAATTGGCGTGACGCGATAAACCTCGACAAATCATTGCTACCCAAGCGGCCAGCCGGGGCCCGTTGGCCGGGCCAGGAATGGGTCGCAGTACTCGTGCGCTGGACGGGCGCATACGCACCGCGGCCCAGCCTGAGCGACCGGCTCATCGAGTGCCTCGGTTCGCAGGGCCTCGCGTTCTCGGCGACCGGTGTCGAACTCACTTTGCTAATGCTCGGTGACGACGCCGCCCAGATCCTCCGCGACAGCCGCTACGCCCCGCATTGGCTACGCCTCGTGCTGCTGGAGCGGTCAGATGGCCTCGATGCGCAGCGCCCGGCCTTGCGTCAACTTCTCGACGGCCTGGCCGCGCGAGGTTCAGCGGACGCAATCTCGATCCAGCGTGAGTTGGAAGCGTAGGCACCGGCCACGCCATCGCCTTTTAGGAGACAAGCGCTACGCGTTGTGGGTGACACTGGCCCCGGGTGACCGGGCCAATCGTCCGCGGCACCTTACGCCAGGCCGTCGCAGCCCACGCCGTACCCGCCTCCACCCTCACCGACAACGGAATGGTCTTCACCACCCGCCTGGCCGGCGTCAGCCCGCCGAAGCGCCTGAAGGTAGGTGTCGCGCTGCTGCTTGAACACGATGATCGGCGGATAGCCGAGCCGCACCAGGATGAGGTTCAGGACGAGCCTGCCGGTGCGCCCGTTTCCGTCGATGAACGGGTGGATGCGTTCGAAGGAGTTGTGGATCTTGGCGAGCGCCTCGGGCAACGGGTGCCCGAGGTCCTCCTTGGTCTCGAGCTTTCTGCCCAGCGCGCAGACGTCGGCCCAGGCCTGGATCTCGCTGGGGACGAGCGTCCAGGACGGCGGGGTCATCCCTTCGGCGAACGGGGTGGATGTCGTGCTCGCGGAAGTCGCCCGGCCCCTCACGGTCGGTGGCGTCCGGGTGGGGCGCCACGTCCCAGACAGGCGTCGTTTGGCGCTGGCGCCTACCCCGCGACGTGAACGGGGGCGGCCTGGCATCGTACGCAGACCACCCCCATGTCACGAGAGATGGAGGGCTCATGGACTGCAGAGCTGCGGTCTGCCCGATCGGCTGGCACGCCGACCACATCGCCTACGTCCGGCTCGCCCGCGGCGCGCGCTGGTGGGTGCGCCACTCCGGGCCCGAGGGTGTCGAGCTGTGGGAGCACTACGCGCCCGCCGTGCACGTCCTGCTGTGCGAGCGCCACCAGGTCGACGTCTTCGTGGGGGCTGACGCAGGCTGACTCGGCCCGCGGGCCCGGAGCGCGATCGGTTCCGCGCCGTCGCTCCGCGTCGCCAGCGGGTGGCGGCGACCATAGGCGCAAGGGGTGACCCGGGCGCATGGGGCGCCTCCGCGAGGGCCAGAAGGGGCACTTCGAGGGGACCTCGTGAGCCTCGATGACCTCATGAAGCAAATCCAAGGTTTAAACGCGGCCGGGGGTTGCATGGGGTGTCGGGGTCACATGGGGTCCCCCCGAAGTCGGGGATCGCGTGGAACTCCGAAAGCGGTCCGGTGAGGAGCTCCTCGCGGAGATCGACAAGCGGGCCGCGATGTCCGGCGGCACGCGGGCCGTCGAGGTGCGAGACCTGCTCGCCAGCTCGATCGCCCTGTTCGGGGGCCCCGTCGAGCTGCCTGCGTCCGAGTGGGGCAGGGTGGCCGAGGAGGTCCGCCCCGCCACCGAGTTGCTCATTCGCTGGATCAGCCTCAGCCCGGCCAAGGCGCTCAAGAAGTATCGGGACTACCGCGTCCGCTCCCTCGACCCCGTCCTGCTCGTTCGTCTCCTCGATTGGGCGCGCGAGGAACTGCAGCTCGCCAGGCAGCCCGCCCGGCACCTGGACCAGGAGCTGCTCGCACACCTCAGCTCCGAGATCGGGCGCCCAGCTCGTAGTCTGCTCGCCGCCGAGGTGATGCAGGAACTCGACCGGCGGGGCGTCTTCGACGCGATCCAGCTCCTGGATCGCGCGATCAACGCGATCGAGGACGGCGCGGGGCTCGCAGCCGGGGGTACCCGGCGGGGGGATCGTGACGTCGAGGTCTGGCTGAACAACGCTTACGAGATCCGCCTGCAGATGGACGATCAGTGGCGAGACGCGCACGAGATCGCCAAGAGCGTGGTCGACGTGCTCGCACAGGCAGGGTTCGAGGCCGCCGGCCCCAACCCCCATTGGGACGTGTGCGCGGTGCTGGCCGCGGGCGCCGATGTTGAGGTGCGGTACCGACCGTGAGTGGCTGGTGTGACGTCTGACGGCAGGCCCATCAGTCCCTGGCATTCCTATGGTCAGGCGTCGCCTGACGAGCGAGGGCCAAGCAGGTCAGCGATGTTGTCCGCGAGTTCCCTGTAGATCTCTGCGTCATCGATCGGGCCCACGGCATCGCCGCTGTCGTCTGATGCGCGCTGTATAGCCTCGCGACGCGTTGTTTCATCGAGGGAAGAGGATCCGAAGACCTGGGCCTTGAGAAGCGAAGCATGGGGTGCGGACAGGGTCACCACATGAGCACGCAGTCGCTGAACGGCGACACGCTCCGCTGACCTTCTTCCGGGGTCGTCGCGAGGTGCGAACCTCTCCTCGTTCCATTCTCGCTGCAGCCCCCTTAATTCTGCGTACAGCTCCCCCGCGCGCTGGAGCTGCACAACTGCAAATCCCTGCCGGACCTGAATCCGCCCCTCTTCGAGTTGCCGTTGTAGTCGTTCTTCAGCGGCCTGCCGTTCGTCGTTAAGACGTTGAGCTGCCTCGGCTCGGTCTGCGGCGCGCTGTCTCTCTGCCTCGGCTCGGTCCTGCGCCCGCTGGCTCTCGGCGTACTCGCGATCCTTCTCGCGTTGCGCCTCTCCCTCGCTTCGATCCTTCTCACGCCGACGGGCGTCGACAGACCATCCAATTAGCGCGATGAGCAGCGCGACGACCACGGCGCCGACCGTGCCCCACCCCTGGAGCTGGTCGGTGAGCGAGACGTTGTCCGTCTTCTGAACCACCTGGACGACCTCGGCCTTGGTCGCGGTGGGGACGGGTTCGAACGGGACGGGCTTCGGCGACGGGATGGTGCTGGAGATGGGGGTCGGCGCGTTCATGCTGGAATTCTGCCGCTGTCGAAGACCCGCCCGGTTAGGCCTTCGTGACGCCTCCCCCGTACGGCTGCCCCTGTTCGAAGAGGACACCGTCCTCGTCATCGCCCACTGGGCCTACACCGGAAATGGCCTATCCGTGCCGCGCCGCCCGGCGGCACCGTGACCTACCGGTTCACGGCCTCGGCCCCCGGCACCTACCTGTACGCCAGCGGCACCGACCCCGTGTACGAACGAGCCCGCCTAGTGAAGGACGGCACCACCCCGACCCATACCCTCACCAGCTACTACCGGCCCGAGGATGTGGAGGGCACCCCTCTCGTCAATCCGACCGCCGGACCAGCCGGCCGAGGGGGCGGCTTCGCCGTGCTCACCCTCCAGGGCCTGGAGCCCGACACGATTACCGAATCTCTACACGCCCGGATGCCTACTCCCGCCGAGACTGAGCAACTACAGCTACCGAAGGGCGAACCCGTGGTCGTCCTCAAGCGAACGACTTCGACCCGCGAGGGCCGCATAGTCGAGTTCGCCCGCGGCGTCCACGCCGGCTCCCGCTTCGAGTGGACCTACACCTTCAAAATGCCGGACTGAGGGAGAACCAATGACAACCGACTGGAAGGACATCCCTGACAACGTCCGGGAAGCCACGCAAGTCCTCTGGGACTACCACAATATGCACCATGAGCTCCGCCCAACGGATGTCGGCATTGGCCTAGGCAGCCATGATCTCGGAGTCGCCGACTACACGGCAGAACTGTTTCATAAAGGCATGTTCCCCATCATTGTGTTCACCGGCGCCAATGCCCCCACCACTGTGGCCCTGTTCCCACGTGGCGAAGCCGTCCACTATCGGGAACGCGCCCTCGAACTCGGTGTGCCGCCGGAAGCGATCCTGCTTGAACCGAGAGCTACCCACACTGGCGAGAACATCAGCATGACCCGACAGATCCTCGCCAAACACTCCATCTATCCATCTTCAGTCACACTCATCTCTCGCCCCTACCAACAACGGCGAGCATTCGCTACCTCCAAGAAACTTTGGCCCGAAGTAGATGTTGTATGCGCATCCCGCCCCATCTCTTTGGAGCAGTACATTAGAGAAATACGTGACCCCCTACGGGTCCTTCATATGCTCGCAGGCGATACACAACGCGTTATAGAATATCCAAGCCATGGTTACGCCATAACCCAGGATGTACCTCCCAACATTTATGCAGCGTTGGAGCATCTCATAGCCGCGGGGTTCACAAACAGACTCATTAGAGGCAATTCATAGCGGGGCCGAACGGACGCGTCGTCGACACGACGAAGTGCTTTCAATGCCATGGATTTCCATACATCTCCGCTTGGAACCACCTTGTTGCCTACCACACTTTTGCCGCATCACCTTTGCGCTATTTCTCGTAGAGCAGCGACGATGTCAAGCGTACCCTTGGAATCGCCGTCCCATACAACAACGTCTACGCCCTTTATATCCGGGTCTAACTCGGTCCACATCATCGAGGGGATCTCAACGTTCGTGATGATAAGCACACCAACGAAGGAGTCGGACGTAAGACGTCTCAGCTTGCGCTCTACAAATCGCCGCAATTGTGACCTGAACGTCTCTGGCGTTGAGGTATCGAAAAACTTCGAGATGATAAGCACAGGGCGCCCGTCACTCAGTTCAAAGATGAAGGTTGCTCCATCACGGAGCCGCTCCAACTTCGCCGCAGGCAACTCTCGAAGTAGCGCATTGACTTCGCGAGCGAAGACTATATGCTGAATTGTTCCACGGCCGCCGGGGTGCGACTCGTCAGCCTCAAGGCGAGATATCAGTAGTTCGATCTCGTGACTGATCGAGAAGGATCCCCGCTCGGATTGGTTCGCGACGACTTCTTGCGCGGCCTCAATGGTTGCCACACTAACTGCCGCATTGAGGTATACGTTCGTATTCCGCAGGAAGTTGCTGGTCGTCATCATCAGAAACGGAACCCCCGCCTTTTCGATCATCTCCTCATACAGCTCTGGCCTTGGCCCTAGTGTTCGCCCGTAATCTTTGCGCCACCAATCCTCCTTAACGTCATCCGTCACTAGGAGCACAGGCGTCCCACGACTCGACGCCTCTATAATGAGCTGATGCCAAAGAAGGTAGTCACCTCTAGAGTCATCTTTTCCCTTGTCCTTGTAGCCCGGGGGTATATTCAGTTCAGCTCTGCGAGCCGCCTCAACCACTGCCAGCTCAAGATCCTTCCCCACTAAAGCAGGCCCTACTTTGTCCTCCAGAAGTAAATCCAGCCGCTTAATAACTGGATCTTCCCTTGTTCCCGCACCTAGCTTTTGGATATCAGGCTTAATCCTCTCGATCGCGACTCGAACGCCTTCAAAAACCTCCTCCAGTCGCGACGTTATGTGCTTTTTGGTGAGAGGATCTAGCGACACCCTGTTCGCAAAAGTATTAATCTGAGTTATGGTTGCTTGCAGCGATGAGTCGAGATGAGTGCTTAGGGTGTCGAAAGTGGACTCATGGTCCCGGATAGCAGCATGTCGCCGACGAGAGAATTCCAGGCCGACTTGATGTGGAACCCAGAGATTGCTCTTTAATTTTTCGAGCACGCCAAAAAGCTCTTCACGAGCCGACGGAAGATATCGATAGAGGTTAAGCAACACATTAGCGTCTAGCGCAACTAGCCCACCAGTGAGTACTGTCTTCATCAAATCTTCACCGGGAGGGTAGTAGGCTCCAAACGTATCAGTTAGACGCGACATATCCTTTTTTTTCCACACTTAGTGATCCATATAAAGTTACATCTTGCTAAGGCGAGACGTACCGTCATCTGACCGGGATGCCTCCAGACGTATGCTTCTGACACCCTTCAGAAACTCGGAGGTAGACGGCAGCAGTCATAACTTCCAGGACTGCCCTAGGGTCAGATCGGTGGCAAGCTTATCTACGTCGTCTAAATCGACCAAAGGCACGTGGTTCAGCAGTTCTCATAGGCGTTCGCGCTTGCGCAGGTCTTCGAGTTGGCTGGACAGCATGGCGGCCGCCTGTTTGTCGGCGGGGCGGGTGAACTGGGCATAGAAGCGCAGCGTCGTTACGCCGCCGCCGGAGTGGCCGAGGCGGCCGGCGGCGGTGCGTAGGTCGATGCCGTTAGAGAGGAGCTGCGTGGCGGAGTAGTGGCGGAGTTCTTTCAGAGAGCTGCGGATGCCTGTGGCGCGGGCGTAGCGCTCGTACTTGTGGGTGATGGTGTCGGGGTTCCAGGGGCGCAGGCCTGCGGGGTCTGGGGAGAACACGAAGGCGTCTTCGGTGCTCTCTACTCCGGCTTCGTTCAGCGCGGTCTCTCGGCGGCGTAGGTGTTCCTGGAGTAGTTCGCAGGTCAGGGGGTCCAGGGACAGGCGGCGGCCCTCGCCGGTCTTTGTGTCCTTCTCGATTTGCTGGCCGGCCTTGACGAGGTAGTTGCGCGTGATGCGGATCTCCTGGGCCTCGAAGTCGATCCGGTGTCGGCGTAGGCCCACCAGCTCGCCGCGGCGGGCTCCGGTCGTGGTGGCCAGCCAGACGAACAGAGCGAACTCCGGGTCGGCCTCCCAGAGCTCGTTGAGCAGGCGTGCGGCCTGCTTGGGGGTCGGTGGGTCGGGCTCGCGCTTCTTGGGCTGGGGTGGGGTGGCCTTCTCGGCGACGTTGCGGTCGATCCAGTCGTACCGGACGGCGAGGTTGAGGGCGGCGGAGATGATCGCGTGGATGCGGAGGATCGAGCCAGCGGCCATGGGCTTGCACTTGTGCGGGGTGCATCGCTGATCGCACTGGTGAGGACGGGGCGTGCGGTGGTCCTTCAGGGGGACGCAGAGGGCGTTGCAGACGTGTTCGGCCTCGGTGCAGTGCTCGACTTTGGGGAGGCGGTTGCAGAGCCGCGAGCAGCGCTTGAGGTGGGTGTAGAGCGAGTCCAGCATGTCGGCCCGGAGCTTGCCAATCCTCACGTCGCCGAGCACGGGCCGGATGGTGCGGCGGATGTAGCCTTCGTGGGCCTCGCGGGTGGAGACCTCCAGGTCCGCGACTTCGAGGTAGCGCGTCAGGACGTAGTCGAGGGTCGCGGCTTCCTGGGGCTCGCGCTCGGCCTCGACGTCACGCAGCAGCTTCGCGAGGGTCTCCAGCGCCTCGACTTCGGTCTTGACGGTCTTGCGGTACCGACGCTCCTTGCCGGTGGTCGGATCGAGGCCGGCGTACACCTTCACGCGGAAACTACCGCTGGGCAGGCTCTCGATGTGCCCCTTCGCGCGCTCGCTGTGGACCTTGGTCATGGGCGGCAAGGTAGCGCCTGGGACCGACATCGGTCCACGAACCGGTCCACGACTGATGATCTTGCGGAGACGGCGGAGTCCGCGACGGCCCGGAGGAAGCAGGAAGCCCCAGGTCAGACGGTATGACCTGGGGCTCAAGAGTGGAGCCGCCTAAGGGAATCGAACCCTTGACCTACGCATTACGAGTGCGTCGCTCTGGCCGACTGAGCTAAGGCGGCGGGCCGCGGGTGACCGCAGCGTGTGGAAGTCTACAGGTTTTCGGTGGTTCTTGCGCCAGGGCCGGGGTGGGCGGGTGGGCGTGCGGGTGGTTCGAGGTGTGGCGAGGTCAGGTGACCTTGGGGCAGAGGGTGCCGGAGGCGGGAGGGGTCAGGGAGATCAGGTACTGGTCCACTGCCTGGTCCACGCAGGTGGAGCCGGTGCGGTAGGCGGTGTGCCCGTCGCCGTCGTAGCTGAGGAGGACGCCGGAGGAGAGTTCCGAGGCCAGGGACTTGGCCCACTGGTACGGGGTGGCGGGGTCGCGCTGGGTGCCGACGACGAGGATGGGCGGGGCGCCGAGGGCGCGGAGGGGCTTGTCTGTGCCGGTGGGCTTGACCGGCCAGTAGTCGCACGGCAGGGAGCCCCACATGACGTACGCGCCGAAGTGCGGGGACTGCTGCTGGGCGGCCTTGGCGGCCTCCTCGTAGGTGGCGATCTTGTGCGGGTAAGGGTGGTCGAGGCAGTTGACGGCCATGTTGGCCTCGGTCTGGTTGGAGTACGTGCCGTCGGGCTTCCGGTCGACGAGGATGTCGGCCAGCTTGAGCAGGGTGGTGCCGTCCCCGCGGAAGCCCTGCGCCAGGGCGACCCTGAGCACGGGCCAGCTCCGCTTGTCGTAGAGGGGGGCCAGGATGCCGAGCGTCGCCCACGACTCGTCGATGACCCGCCCGTCGCCGGTGTTGTTGCGCAGCGGGCGCTGGTCGGTGGTCCTGAGGAAGTCCGTGAGCCGCGCCAGGGCCGCGTTGGTGTCGCGCCCCGGGAAGGGGCAGTTCTTCTGGACGAAGCAGTCGGCGAGGAAGGACCGGAACGCGACCTCGAAGCCCTGTGCCTGGGCGGCGTTCACCGTGGGCACCGGCGCCAGGGCGGGGTCGAGGGCCCCGTCGAGGACCAGGGCGCGGATCTTCTTCGGAAACAGGTCGGCGTAGACGGCTCCCAGGTAGGTTCCGTATGACTTGCCCAGGTAGGTGATGCCCTGGTCGCCGAGCGCCGCGCGCAGGACGTCCATGTCGCGGGCGGCGTCCGCCGTGCCGACGTGCGGGAGCAGCTTGGCGGAGCGCGCCTCGCACCCTTCGGCGAACTGCTTGGCGCCCTTGGCGAGGGCGCTGACCTCGGCGGGGTCGTCCGGGGTGCCGTCCAGGCCGATGAACGCGTCGAGCTGAGGCCCGGTCAGGCAGCGGACGGGCGCGGACTTGCCGACGCCGCGCGGGTCGAAACCCACGGTGTCGAACCGGGCGAGGATGGTGGGGGTGAGGACGGCGGTCGCGGCGCGGGCGTATTCGATGCCCGAACCGCCTGGTCCGCCCGGGTTGAGGATGATGGAGCCGATGCGCCGGCCGCCGGTGGCGGGCAGCCGGATGAGGGCGATCTGGATGCGGTCGCCGCCGGGGTTCGCGTAGTCGAGGGGGACGTCGAGCTTGCCGCACTGGAAGTTGTTCTGGCACGGCGTCCACTTGATCTTCTGCGTGTAGAACGGGGCGAGGGCTGCGGCGGGTGCCTGGGTGGCCGGCTGGGCGGGGGCGGTGGCTGCGGGCGGGTCGGCCGGTGATGATCCGTCCGCCGGCTCCTTCGACTCCCCCTTGGCCGAGCAGGCCGTGGCGAGCAACACCGTCGCGAGAAGGGCGGTAGCCGTACGGCCAGCGCCGGAAAAGCGCATCATGCGCCGACCACCTGTCCCCCGTTGTCAGACCGCCGAGGAGTTGATCATCTCCACGGCGGTTAGGTTGTACCCCCTCTACCTGGGGTTTCACTCCTCAACTGGGGATCGCTGGTCGCCGTATCTCTCGTCGTGCTGCTTGCGCGGCGAGCAGACGTCGGCGCGGGAGCAGGCGCAGCGCCGTCCTCCGTCATTGAGCCGGACGATCACCGAGTCGGAGGGCACGTTGTGGCCGACGACGGTGCCGGCGCCCTCGGGGGTGTCCACGGCGGTGCCGGTGCGCGGGGCGGACGCCCGGAACTCCTGGTACAGGGGGTGCTCGTACTTCAGGCAGCACATCAGCCTGCCGCACGCGCCCGCGATGCGCAGGGGATTGACCGGAAGGTCCTGGTCCTTGGCCATGCGGACGGACACCGGCTCGAAGTCCTTGAGGAAGGTCGCGCAGCAGAGGTCGCGACCGCAGGGACCGATGCCGCCCTGGAGGCGGGCCTCGTCGCGGGGGCCGATCTGGCGGAGCTCGACCCTGGCCCGCAGGTTGCGCGCGAGATCGCGGACGAGCGCGCGGAAGTCCACGCGGTGGGGGGCGGAGAAGT
Source organism: Sphaerisporangium album (assembly GCF_003323745.1). GTDB lineage: Bacteria > Actinomycetota > Actinomycetes > Streptosporangiales > Streptosporangiaceae > Sphaerisporangium > Sphaerisporangium album. The sequence continues at coordinate 121,561 of NZ_QOIL01000021.1, read as the reverse complement.
ACACGGTGTAGACGTTGTCGGCGTCGAGGTAGTCCACACCCACGATCTTCATGGGCAGTTCGTGCCGCTTGATCAGCCTCTTGGAGACGCTGCGCGCCTCGGCACGGCGGCGGCGGTTGGTGTCGTCGCGGCCGAGGTGTTCCTCGCCCGCGATGCCGGCGCACACCGGCAGGCCGTCGATGTCCTCGCTGACCCACTGCGGCGCCCAGACGCACTCGGCCACCTCGGGCCCCGCGTCGGTGGGGACGAGCACCTTGTCCCCGACCTTGGGGCTGTGGCCGCCGGGGTCGAGGTAGTAGAGCCTGCCGTAGCGAGTAAAGCTCACGGCCATGATCATGCCCATGGAACCCTCCGCCTCCTCGCCGGTCCGGCTGCGGGCTCCTGCCCGAGCCGACGTGGACCACGCCCGGCGCGAGCCTCACGGATCACGCCGACACGGTTCTGGCCCAGATTACGCGCAGTGCGGTTTACCTAGGCAATACCAATCGTCCACCCGGAATTGACCTGGAGGCGCGACGGGCTGACGGGCTCATGGACACTCGGCGGACGCCGGCGCGCCGCCCTTCGCCCGGCGGCGAGGATCGCGAGCGCGCCGGGTCGGCGTTCGCCCACGCCGCGCACGCCTGATCGACGCCTCCGTGCACGCTGTCTTGTTCCGGCAGGTCACGAGGGGATCGTGATCCTCGCACAGGAACGCGGGCCGGACGACGAAAGCGGCCACGGCCGAGAAGATCCCGGCTATGGCCGCTTGGGGCCGCGCCTGTCGCTCCAGGTAAGCGTCACCGCACGCCCCGACAGGCTCCGTCAAGGCCCCCCTCAGGCCCCGTCGAGCCGCGTCAGAGAGTCACCAGGTCACCGAGGGGAAGCTGTGGACGTCCGGGGTCAGCACTTCGTAGCCGGTGGCGGTGACGGCCGCGATCTCGTCGCCGCGCCGGACGATGAAGCGCTCGGCGGCGCCGTCCGCGGCGAGGAGGCGCATTGCGCCCTTCTCGTCCTTGTAGATCGTGTCCACAAGCCGCCCGTCCGAGGCGTCGAACCGGACGATCGCGGCGGTCGAGGGCTCCACCTCCCCCTTGGCCCCCTTGACCGTGTGGACGATCCGGCCGAGCGAGGCGATGATCCGCGAGCCGTCCGCGTTGAGGCGGTACCCCTGCAGGCCACCCTTTCCTCCGACCGCCTCGGCCCCGAGGGTGATCTTCCGGCTCGTACCGAGGTCCTCACCGGCGACGGTCGTGTCGATCACGTAGACGTCGGGCGAGTCGGGTGCCATCTCGACCCGGCCCATGGGAACGGTCGACGGCTTGCCCGCCCCGGGACCCCTGTCGACGACACGCGGGTCGACGGGGACGGCCGTGGCCGACACGAGAGGGACGGCGGTGGCCGGCGTGGTGGGGACGGCCGGGTCCGCCGGGACGACCTCGGGACCCGACGAGGGCTCGCTCGCGGACCCGGGGACGCCCGGGGACGAGGGCTCGCTGGCGGACCGGGGGACGCCCGGGGACGAGGGCACCCCGCGGGTCGTCCGTACCAGGGGCGGCGGGGTGGCCGTGTCCGAGTTCGGCCGCTCACCTGTCCCGTACCCCGGGGTGCCGGGCTTGGGCGTGCCGCTCGGCGGGATGGCGGGCTCAAGGGTGATCGCGCCCGGCGGAGGAGCGGGCACGGCGGTGCCATCACCCGACGGCGGCGCGGGAGCGATGGTACCGCCGGACGGCGGCGCGGGAGCGATGGTGGCGCCGTCCGGGGGGACGGCCGGCACTGCGGGCACCGCGGTGACGTCACCCGGCGCGGGGACGACCACGATGCCGTCGGCCGACGCGCCCGGGCCAGGCGCCTTGCCCGGATCCTCCAGCTGGAACCGCGCGCCCCCCTCGGCGGTGTTAATCCGGTAGACGCGTGCCAGGATCGGGTACTGGTAGGCGACGTACCGTCCGTCGCCGCTCATCGCGACGTTTCCGATGATCTTGCCCTCGCTCGCCTTCCACGTACGCGTCTCGCCGGACGCGGTGTCCGCCACGCTCAGGCTGCTGGTCCGAGCCCCGGCCCGGCACGGCTCCGCGGCGTACGCGAGCTTCGAGCCGTCCCCGCTGACCGCCAGGGAGTACGCGGCCGTCCCCTCGGGCGGTGTGATCGGCAGCCGGTCGAACGCCTGGGCGGCGCCGGACTCGTCCACGGTGAGCCGGTAGAAGTGCCCCTGGCAGTCCGGCCCGGTCGTGGAGACGTAGAACCGCCGGTTGTCCGCGGCCGCCTGCGCGGCCCAGAAGGTCTCGTCCTTCGAGGGCGCCGGGACGCTCGCGATCTGCTCGCCGTCCATGCCGCGCACGCTGAGCGAGCCGGTCGAGGCGACGAGGAAGAACTTCGGCGCCGCTACGGGCCCGGCGGCGGCGACCTGGGAGCCCGTGCCCGCGCGTACGGCCACCGCCCCCGCGGTGATGGCCGCGATCACGGACGCCGCCGCCACGACGGGGACGAGCCAGGACTTACTCCGACGCGGCTCGGGACGTTCGACGGCTGCCGAGAGCCTCAGCCCGGGGACGTCCCCGACGGTGTCCCCCACGGCCGTCGCGGCGTCGCGCAGCCTTCTGATGATGTCGTCGTTCACGGGTGCTCCCCCAGGAGGCGGCCGAGCGCGTCCAGGGCTCGGGCGGTGGTGGATTTGACGGTGCCGCGGCTGACGCCCATGACCTGGGCGGTCTCCTCTTCGGAGAGCTCGGCGTAGTAGCGGAGGACGAGCACCTCGCGCCGGCGGCGGGGCAGTTGGTGGAGCGCCTCCATGACGGCGCGGCGCTCGGCGCCGAGCAGCGCGGCGGCCTCCGCGGACCAGACGGGCGGTTCGTAGGCGCCGGCGAACCAGGACGGCAGCCGGCGCCGCCTGAGTACGGTGCGCGCGTTGTTGAGGACGGCGCTGCGGAGGTACACCAGCGCGTTCGCCGGATCGCGCAGCGCGCCGAAGCGGCGGTGGAGGCCCAGGAACGCCTCCTGAACCACGTCCTCGGCGCTCTCGCGGTCGCCGACCAGCACGAGCGCGAGCCTGGTCAGCCCGAGCGCGTGGCCCGCGTACAGCGCCGTGATCGTTTCCTCGGCGTCACGCGGCTCGGAGGTGCGCTCCGATATATCGGAAGCCTGCATGTCCAAGAGACGCGGCAGCCCTCCTCAGGTTGCTCGGCACCTGATATTCGCGGAAATATCAGGACAAGCGAGGCCGGGCGCCCGGAGCCGGGCCGCTCACAACCGGGGCCGCCACAACGACAGCGTCAGCGCCTCGACGGCGATCTGCGGGTTGACGTTGGCCGCCAGTCGCTCGCGGCACAGCATGATCGCGTCGATGCGCCGCAGCGTGTCCTCGGGAGAGCTCGACGACGCCAGCGCCTCAAGATCGGCCGAGCGGTCCTCGGCGGACAGCTCGACCGCGGCCCCGAACTGAACGGCGAGCACGTCGCGGTAGAAGGCGACCAGGTCGAGCAGGGCCACGTCGAGGGAGTCGCGCTTGATGCGCGTGGCCCTGGACTTCTGCCGGTCCTCCAGGTCCTTGATCGCCCCCGCGCCGCCGCGCACCAGCCCCTTGTTGAGGCCCTTGCCCGTCGACCCCTCGCCGTAGATCTTGCGCAGCTCGGTGGTCTCGGCCTCGTTCAGGTGGGCGGTGGCCTCCTCGGCGTCCTCCGAGGACGTCTTGACCAGCCGCTCGGCCGCCTCGACGCACTGGCCGAGGCCGGTCAGCGTGCGGGGCAGCGCCAGGACGGCGTCACGGCGCCGCCGCGTCTCCTCGTCCAGGGCGAGGCGGCGGGCACGGCCGATGTGGCCGCGCGTGGCGCGGGCGGCGAACTCGGCCGTCTCGAACGGCACGTCGTCGCGCGTGGAAAGCACGTGCGCGATGGCCTCCGTCGAGGGGGTGCGCAGCGTCACGACCCGGCACCGGGACCGGATGGTGATCACCATGTCGTCCGGCGCGGGCGAGCACAGCAGCCACACCGTGCGCGGCGGCGGCTCCTCGATGGCCTTGAGCAGGGCGTTGGCGGCGGCCTCCGTCGCGCGGTCGGCGTCCTCGAACAGGATGACGCGCCAGCGGCCGAGCGTGGGCGCCCCCGACGCCCTGAGCACCAGCTCACGGGTCTGCTTGACGCTGTACGAGAGGCCCTGCGGGCGTACGGTCTCGACGTCGGGGTGGGAGCCGACGCTCACCTGGTGGCACATGTCGCAGTGCCCGCACCCGAGGTCGGGGCACAGCAGCGCCGCCGCGAACGCCTGCGCGGCCTCCGAGCGGCCGGACCCGGGCGGGCCGGTGAACAGCCACGCGTGGGTCATGCCGGCCCCGCGTCCGCCCGCGAGGGCCTCGGCGGCGGCCGCCGCGGCGCGCTGCAGCACCGCCGCCGCCTGCTCCTGGCCCACCAGGTCGTCGAAGACTGTCACGCGGCCAGGTTAGTCGCGGATGGCGGGCATCGTGCCGGTGATGGCCTCGGTCTCCTGCGGGACGGGGTCGGGAAGGATCTCGCGGACGCGGTCCTGGACCGCCCGGGAGATCTCCTCCTGCGACTGGAGGCCGTCCACGACCAGGTAGCGGTCGGGATCGGCGGCGGCGAGTGCCCGGAACTCGCGGCGCACCCGCTCGTGGAACTCCATCGGCTCGGCCTCGATGCGGTCGGCGGGCGAGGCCAGCCGGGCCAGCCCGGTCGACGGCGGCACGTCGATCAGCACGGTGAGGTCGGGCGTCAGGCCGCCGGTGGCCCAGGAGTTGACCTTGGCGACGTCCTGCGGCTCCAGCTCGCGCCCTGCGCCCTGGTAGGCGAGGGAGGAGTCGACGTACCGGTCGGAGATGACCATCGCGCCCCGCTGGAGGGCCGGGCGGATGACCTTCTCGACGTGCTCGGCCCGGTCGGCCGCGTACAGCAGCGCCTCGGAGCGCGCCGACAAGCCGTGGTGGGCGGAGTCCAGCAGGATCGCCCGCAGGCGCATGCCGACCTTCGTGGACCCGGGCTCGCGGGTCTGGACGACGTCGAAGCCCTGGTCGCGCAGCCAGATGGCGATGAGCCGGGACTGTGTGGTCTTGCCCGACCCCTCGCCGCCCTCGAAGGCGATGAACATTCCGCGCGCCGGCTCGCCGCTGTCGGGGACGTACCGCTCGCCCTTGAGCGCGGCCATCAGGTCGGAGCCGATGGGCACCTCGCGCCGGTCGTCCATGTGCCGCAGGGCGAGCACGCCGACGACGATCGCCACGACGGCGCCGATCAGCATGACCAGGCTGGGACCGTCGAAGCGGTAGACGAGCCCGGCGCCGATCGAGATCGCGTGCTTGCCGAACAGGCCGGACAGCGCGGGCGCGACGGCGACCACGAGCAGGAGCGTGACCCGGGCCATGGACTGCAGGAACGAGAACGTGCGCCCGCGGATCGCGTCCTCGACCTCCAGGCCGATCAGTGTGTACCCGATGATCCAGGCGATGCCCGCGCAGGCGCCGAGCACGACGACGAGCATGACCACGATCACCAGGTTGTGGATGAGCGCGGTGGCCGCCAGGACGATGCCCGCGGTGACGATGGCCAGCCCGAACAGGCGCCGCCGCGACAGCTCGCGCAGCAGCCGGGGCCCGAAGAAGATGCCGAGCGCCATGCCGACGAAGACGGCCGCGAAGACGGTGCCGTACGCGGCGTCGCCCCCGCCGAGCGCCTCGACGTACACCTTCGCGACGCCGACGACCGCGCCGCCCGCCGCGAACGCCCCGAGCATGCCGATGACCAGGCCGCGCACCATGCGGTTGGCGCCGACGAACCGCCAGCCGTCGATGATCTGCCGGAGCACCGAGGGCGAGGAGACCTTGGTGGTGTGCTCCTTGGGGATGCTCCTCAGCGTGAAGATCAGGAACGCGGAGACGAGGTAGGCGACCGCGTTGAGGACCAGCGCGAGGTGGGCCGGGTGCCAGGTGAAGGTGGGCACGGCCTGGCCGAGGACCTCGATGACCACCGACAGCACCGCGAACAGCGCGGCGGCGACCGGCGCGGAGCCGTAGGTCACCAGCAGGTTGAGCTGGTTGGCCTCCTCCAGCCGCTCCTTGGGTACGAGGTTCGGGACGGTGGCGTCCTTGGCGGGGACCCAGAACAGGTTCACGCACTCGACGAGCAGCGTCGCGACGATGATCCACTGGTAGCTGCCGACCAGCGGGATCGACAGGACGAGCGCGAAGCGCAGCAGGTCGGAGGTGAACATCGTCAGGCGGCGGTCGAACCTGTCGGCGAACGCGCCCGCCAACGGGCCGAGGAGGATGGCGGGAAGCATCTTGACGAGGAAGACGCCGCCGATGGCGAGGCTCTGTGCCTGGAACCCCGAGCCCTGGGTCAGATAGGCCGCGAACGCGGTGATCGCGATGATGTTCAGCCAGTCGCCCAGGCTGCAGACCGCCATGGCCGTCCAGAGCCGGCGGAACGGTGCGTTCGCCAGCACGTGAGGGGGTTTACGGCGCGTAGCGGACCGGCCTGAGGTGGTCATGATGTCAGCGTATCCAGGTGTTCGCTGGGCTGGGCTGGATCGATGGCAGGGACGATACCGCGCCTGCCCGCTCCAGTCCCGAGGGTATTACCTTCCCGGCTCCCGCCGCAGGCGACATGCAGTGAAAGGTCTGATTCCTCCAAGTTGCGACGCCTGGCCAGGCCCAGGGCCGCCGGGGTGGCGCGGACGCGATCGGGGAACGAGCCTGGAACCGATGTGGCGCGGACGCCACACAAGCCTTACCTCGGACGATCTCGGCCCCGCGATACGGGAGGCCGCTGTAGGCCACCCGCTTGCCAACGCTAAGGTAAAGCTGTCCTAATTTAGGCAAGGCTAAGCAACCATCAGGGAGACCCACAATGTTCGCCAGTTATCTCATCGGCCTCCGGGAGGGCCTTGAGGCGACCCTTGTCGTGTCCATCCTTGTGGCCTTCCTGGTGAAGAGCGACCGGCGTGACAGGCTCCCGTACGTCTGGGGCGGGGTGTCGGCCGCCGTGGCCCTCTCGGTCGGGTTCGGCGCGCTGCTGACGTTCACCGCCGCCCACCTCGACTCCCGGCAGCAGGAGCTGTTCGACGCCGTGGCGTCCATCGCCGCCACGGTCTTCGTCACCTTCATGATCTTCTGGATGCGCACCGCCGCACGCAAGCTCTCCGGCGACCTGCGCGCCAAGCTGAGCGAGGCGCTCGGCCTCGGCGCCGCCGCCGTGGTCGTGATGGCCTTCCTCGCCGTCGCCCGCGAGGGCCTGGAGACCGCGTTGCTGTTCTTCGCCGCCGCCCAGGGCGCCGGCGCCACCTCCTCCCCCCTCATCGGCTTCACGCTCGGCATCGCCACCGCGATCGCGCTCGGCTGGGGGCTGTACAAGAGCGCGCTGCGCATCAACCTCGGCAAGTTCTTCACCTGGACGGGCCTGCTGCTGATCATCGTCGCCGCCGGCATCTTCAAGTACGGCGTGCACGACCTGGTCGAGGGCGGCGTGGTGCAGGTGCTCACGGCACCGGCGTTCGACCTGACCGGCGCGCTGCCGCCCGACGCCTGGTACACCACCCTGCTCAACGGCGTCTTCAACTTCACGCCGCAGCCCACCACCATCGAGACGATCGCCTGGGTCGCGTACCTCGTGCCGGTGCTGGTGCTGTTCCTCGTGCCGGCGCGCAAGGGGCCGGGCGCCTCGCGCACGCCGTCCGCCACCCCGGCGTCCGCCGCCTCCTGACCCCGCCTTCTTCCTCTACACCTTTCGACCTTCGTGAACTGGAGCACCATGCGTACCGCCACTGCCCTCACCGCCGGCGCGCTGGCCCTCGCCGGGCTGACCGCATGCTCGTCGACGACGAGCGACGGCGGCGACACGTCCGCGCGGACGGCCGGCAAGCCCGGGAAGATCACCGTCGCCGCCTCGGACACCGAGTGCAAGGTCTCCACGGCCTCCCTGCCCGCCGGCACCTCGACCTTCCAGGTGACCAACGGCGGCAGCAAGGTCACCGAGTTCTACGTGTACGCGGCCGGCGACCGCGTGATGGGCGAGGTCGAGAACATCGTCCCCGGCCTCACCCGCGAGGTCATCGTCGAGCTGCCCGCCGGCGCGTACGAGACCGCCTGCAAGCCGGGCATGATCGGCAAGGGCATCCGCAACCCGCTGAAGGTGAGCGGCACGGCCGTGGCCCTCTCCGACGACGCCCAGCTCGCCCAGGCCGCCAAGGACTACGGGCGCTACGTCAAGAGCCAGACCGACACGCTGCTGGTCAAGACCCAGGAGTTCGTCGACGCCGTCAAGGCGGGCGACGCCGACAAGGCCAAGGCCCTCTACCCCGTCGCGCGGACGTACTGGGAGCGCATCGAGCCCGTCGCCGAGAGCTTCGGCGACCTCGACCCCGCGATCGACGCCCGCGAGGACGCGATCGAGCCCGGCGCCGAGTGGACCGGCTTCCACAGGATCGAGAAGGACCTGTGGGTGACCAAGGACATCAGCAAGGACGGCCCCATCGCCGACAAGCTGATGGAGGACGTGAAGAAGATCGTCGATCGGGCCAACAGCGAGCCGCTGTCCCCGCTGAAGCTCGCGACCGGCGCCAAGGGCCTGCTCGACGAGGTCGCCACCGTGAAGATCACCGGCGAGGAGGACCGCTACTCGCACACCGACCTGTGGGACTTCGCGGCCAACCTCGAAGGCTCCAAGGGCGCCATCGCCGCGCTGCGTCCCGTCCTCACCGAGCGCGACCCCGCCCTGGTCAAGAGCCTGGACGAGAAGTTCGCCGCCGCCGTGGACACGCTGGGCAAGCACCGCTCCGGCGACGGCTGGAAGCTCCACACCGAGCTGTCCAAGGCCGACCTGAAGGAGCTGTCCGACTCGATCAACGCGCTGGCCGAGCCGATCAGCAAGGTCGCCGCCGTGATCGCCAAGTGAGCGTGCGGACGCACCTGGACGGGCACGCGTGCCGGGCGACGTCCCGGCCGGCGTGCCGACGGACGTCCGGGCCGGGCCGCGAGGAGACGAGATGAAGCAGATCAACCGGCGCACGCTGTTCGGGCTGGGAGCCGCGGGGGTCGCCGCCGCGGGCACGGGCGTCCTGGCCTCGCGCTCCCTCCTGGAGGGCGCGCCGCCCGCCGCCGCCGCGTCGACGTCCGACCCGGTCGCCTTCTACGGCGAGCACCAGGCGGGCATCGTCACCCCCGCGCAGGACCGCCTGCACTTCGTCAGCTTCGACGTGGTCACCAAGAAGCGCGACGAGCTCGTCGACCTGCTCCAGGAGTGGACGGCGGCCGCCGCCCGCATGACCCAGGGCAAGGACGCGGGCACGTTCGGCGCGGTCGGCGGCGTCCCCGAGGCCCCGCCGGACGACACCGGCGAGGCGCTCGGACTGCCCGCCTCCGGGCTGACGATCACCATCGGCTTCGGGCCGTCCCTGTTCGACGACCGGTTCGGGCTCGCGGCCAAGAAGCCCGCCGCCCTCGCCGACCTGCCGAAATTCCCCGGCGACGCGCTCCTGCCGGAGATCTCGGGCGGCGACATCTGCGTCCAGGCGTGCGCCCACGACCCGCAGGTCGCCGTCCACGCGATCCGCAACCTCGCGAGGATCGGCTTCGGCAAGGTGTCGGTCCGCTGGTCGCAGCTCGGCTTCGGCCGGACGTCGTCCACCTCGCGGGCCCAGGCGACCCCGCGCAACCTGATGGGCTTCAAGGACGGTACCAACAACCTCAAGCTGGAGGACGCCGCCATGCTGGGGCAGCAGCTCTGGGTCGCCCCCGGGGACGGGCCGGCGTGGATGACCGGCGGCAGCTACATGGTCACCCGCAAGATCCGCATGAACATCGAGACCTGGGACCGTGCGCCGCTGTCCGAGCAGCAGCAGATCTTCGGCAGGGACAAGGGCGAGGGCGCGCCGCTCGGCAGATCCCGGGAGTTCGACCCGATCGACTTCAACGCCAAGGGCGCGGACGGCGAGCCCGCCATCGCCATGGACGCCCACGTCCGCCTCGCGCACCCGTCCACGCACGGCGGCGCCCACCTGCTGCGGCGCGGCTACAACTACGTGGACGGCTCCGACGGGCTCGGGCGGCTGGACGCCGGGCTGTTCTTCATCGCCTACCAGCGCGACCCCCGTAAGCAGTTCGTCCCCATCCAGATGGAACTGGCGCGTAAGGACCTGCTGAACGAGTACATCAAGCATGTCTCCAGCGCGCTGTTCGCCTGCCCGCCGGGGCTGCGCGACGCGGGCGACTACTGGGGGCGCGCCCTGTTCGCCTGAGGTTTCACCCCGCCCCCGGACGCCCGTGCGTGGCGCTGGGGGCGTTCTGTGTACCGGGCTCTTGTTCCGGCTCACCGGTCGGGTTCTCGTGCCGCTACGGGGCGCTCAGCGCTGCGTAGATGCGTTCACGGGGCCGTGCGGCGCCTGAAGGTCGGGCTTTCCCCGTAGAACGCGAAATTTCCGTCGCCCCCGGGTTGATCCACCTACCCACAGGCGCGACGGAAATTTCGCGCGGCCGGGCTCAGCCCCTCAGGGCTCACACCCGGCCCTCTGCACGTGGCCGCCCGCCCATATCAGGACTTGGCGCCCGCCTTCGCCCCCGCCTTGGCGCGCGGGCGCTTCGGCGCGGGGCCGCGGGCGCGGCGCTCCGCCAGCAGCTCGGCCGCCCGCTCGATCGTGATCTGCTCCACCGAGTCCTCCTTGCGCAGGGACGCGTTCGTCTCGCCGTCGGTGACGTACGGCCCGAAACGCCCCTCCTTGACCACGACCGGCTTTCCGGAGACGGGGTCGTTCCCCAGCTCGCGCAGGGGCGGCGCGGCGGCCGCACGGCCCCTGCCCCGCTGCTTGGGCTGCGCGAACAGCTCTCTGGCCTGCTCGATCGTCACCGTGAAGATCTCGTCTTCCGAGGCCAGCGAGCGCGAGTCCGTCCCCTTCTTGATGTAGGGGCCGAACTTGCCGTTCTGCGCGGTGACCTCCTCGCCGTCGATCTCCCCGAGCACGCGCGGCAGCGAGAGCAGCTTGAGCGCGTCCTCCAGCGTGACCGTCTCCAGCGACATCGACTTGAACAGCGAGCTGGTGCGGGGCTTCTGAGCGTCCTTCTTGGCCCTCTTCTTGCCGTCGGCGGGCGGCTCGTCCTCGGGGAGGATCTCGGTGACGTACGGCCCGAAACGCCCCGTCTTGGCGACGATCTTGTGCCCGGTGACCGGGTCCGTCCCCAGCTCGCGCTCGCCCGAGGGCTGCTTGAACAGCTCCTCCGCCTTCTCGGCCGTCAGCTCGTCCGGCGCGAGGTCCTCGGGGACGTTCACGCGCGCGCCGTCGCGGTCCAGGTAGGGCCCGTACCTGCCGACGCGGATGACGATGTCCGTCCCCTTGATCGGGAACGAGCTGATCTCCCGGGCGTCGATCTCGCCCAGGTCGCTGACCAGCTCCTTCAGGCCCTGGCCGTGATCGCCGTAATAGAAACGGCGCAGCTCGGGCACCCGCTGGGCGCGGGCGTTGGCGATGTCGTCGAGCACCTTCTCCATGTCGGCGGTGAAGTCGTAGTCGACCAGGTTGCCGAAGTGCCGTTCCAGCAGGTTGACCACGGCGAACGCCAGGAAGGACGGCACCAGCGCCGTGCCCTTCTTGAAGACGTACCCGCGGTCCAGGATCGTGCCAATGATCGACGCGTACGTCGACGGGCGGCCGATCTCGCGGTCCTCCAGTTCCTTGACCAGCGACGCCTCCGTGTAACGGGCGGGCGGCCGGGTGGAGTGGCCCTCGGCGCCGAGCTCCAGCGCGGTCAGCGGGTCGTCCTGGCGGAGGTTCGGCAGCCTGCGCACGGAGTCGTCACGGTCGGTGGCGGGGTCGTCCGCGCCCTCGACGTACGCCTTCAGGAAGCCGTAGAACGTGATCGTGCGGCCGCTGGCGCTGAACTCGACCTTCTCGTCCGTCGAGGACGTGCCGCCGATGCGCACGCTGACCGACTCGCCGACGGCGTCCTTCATCTGGGACGCCACCGTGCGCTGCCAGATCAGCTCGTACAGCCGGAACATGTCCGAGCTGAGGCCGGTCTCGCCGGGCGTGCGGAACTCGTCCCCAGAGGGCCTGATGGCCTCGTGAGCCTCCTGGGCGTTCTTCACCTTGCTCGCGTACACCCTCGGCTTGTCGGGGACGTACTCGGCGCCGTACAGCCGCACCGCCTGGCTCCTGGCGGCGGCCAGCGCCGTCTCCGACAGGGTGGTGCTGTCGGTACGCATGTAGGTGATGAAGCCGTTCTCGTACAGCTTCTGCGCCACCTGCATGGTGTACTTCGCCGAGAAGCCGAGCTTCCGGCTCGCCTCCTGCTGCAATGTGGTCGTCCGGAACGGCGCGTACGGCTTGCGCGTGTACGGCTTGCTCTCGACCGAGGTGACCTTGTACGCCGAGCCCTCCAGGCGCAGCGCCAGCGCCCGCGCGGCCTGCTCGTCCAGGTGCAGGACCTCGGCGCTCTTCAGGGCGCCCGTGCTGGCGAAGTCGCGGCCCTGGGCCACCCTGCGGCCGTCCACGCCGGTCAGCGTGGCGGGGAAGCTGTGCGGGTCCTCGTCGTGGCCGGTGTCGAAGAGGGCCTGGAGGTCCCAGTACTCGGCCGAGGTGAACGCGATGCGCTCGCGCTCGCGCTCGACCACCAGGCGGGTCGCGACCGACTGCACCCGGCCGGCGGACAGGCGCGGCTTGACCTTCTTCCACAGGACCGGGCTGACCTCGTAGCCGTAGAGCCTGTCCAGGATGCGGCGGGTCTCCTGGGCGTCCACCAGGCGCAGGTTCAGGCTGCGGGGGTTGGACACCGCGTCCCGGATCGCCTGTGGCGTGATCTCGTGGAACACCATGCGGTGCACCGGGATCTTGGGCTTCAGCACCTCCTGGAGGTGCCAGGCGATGGCCTCGCCCTCGCGGTCCTCGTCAGTGGCGAGGTACAGCTCGTCGGCGTCCTTGAGAAGCTGCTTCAGCTTGGACACCTGGGACTTCTTGTCAGGGTTCACGACGTAGAGCGGCTCGAACTCGTGGTCCACGTTGACCCCGAGGCGGGCCCATGCCTCGCCCTTGAACTTCTCGGGGATGTCCTCGGCCTTTTCGGGCAAATCACGAATGTGACCGATGCTGGACTCCACGATGTAGCCGCGCCCGAGGTACCCCGCGATCGTCTTCGCCTTCGCAGGCGACTCCACGATCACCAGGCGGGTTCCGCCGGCGTTGCCGTTGTTGGCTGGCACGCTGCTTCCTACCTCGCTGTTCGCTGTCGTTCTCCTGCCGGTCGCTCCCGGCCCGCCGTGGGCGGCGTGCCGGGTGATCCGTCACAGGCATGAAGGTAACCCGTCGTCGGAAAATTCTCCCCGTCGGACTACCCGGTCACTTACCGGTGTTCCACCTACCTGGACCCGATACCCACGAGGACGCAGAATAGAGCCCAGAGAGTGCCAGCGTCCCCTTGCACACCCTTCGGAGACTAACCGCAGTGCTCGAGTACTCCTATTTGGACCTGTACCTCCCGCGCGGGACAACGCGGGAAACCGCCCGCCGGGTGCTGACCGAGCATGCCGAGTACGGCCACTGGGAGCTGGACCGTCTGAGGTTGTATCCCGACGGGCGCCGGTACGTACGGCTGCGACGGAAGGTCCTGCGGGTGGCCAGCACACTTTAATCCTCGTGAGGCCACTGTAGCCCCTGGACATGGCTTTGCCCGCCCCGGGCCGCGCCCCCGGAACGGGCAAAGCATCTGTGCTCCGCCGCGCGAATCGGGCCCTGCGGCCCGGCGCCGCGGCCTGTATTCGCAGGCGGCGAAGCGTCTGTGACTCCGCCGCAGGATCACGGCGAAGGGTCTGAGACCCCACCTCGCGCGTTCGCACGAAGTGTTTGTGACTCCTGTCGCATCGCGGAGAGCGGACGTTCTATAGAAGATCTATAACAGAGCCGCATGGCTCGCGGCCCGCCGTCCGTGCTCTCACGGCGACGCTCGCGAGAGCGCTGTCGCGGCACTCTCCAGGCTCCACCCGGCCCGCGTCGCGTGGCTCGCGACGCGGAACCGGCCGGTCCCGCCGGCGGTGTCGCTCCGCCGGCGTCTCACTCCGGGTCGTTCACCTGCGGCGGAGGCGGCGGGTGCTCGCGACGATCGTGGCCGAGGCGGCGAAGAGCGCACCGACCAGCAGGGCCGCCAGCGAGCCCGCGTTCATGCCCGTGACGCCGAGCGGCCGCTCGGCGCTCATCAGGCCGATCTTGTCGCCCGCGAGGGGCAGGGTGCCCGTCACGGAACGTCCACCGGCGATGCCCCCGGCGGGCGTGCCAGAGACGATCTTGTTGACGGGGGCGAGCGGGTCGCCGGCGGAGGCCCCCTGGACCGGAAGGCCCGGGGTCACGGGGAGCTCGGGAAGGCCGAGGGGCTTCTGGCGCCCGCTCGTCGCCGGGGACTGAGGTCCCCCGGCCTGGCCCGACTGGTGGCTCGGCGCGGCCGGCCCGCGCTGCGCCGGGAACGCCGGGACCAGAGGCAGCTCGGGCAGCAGGCCGAGGCCGGACCGCTTCTCGGCGGACACGTCGCCCGAACTGCGGGCCCAGTGCCCGAGACCGTGCCTGGCGCCGTGCGCGGCGGCCTGGCCGCCCACGCCGGCACCGCCCAGGCAGCCCGCGGCGGCGTCGCCCAGCACGGCGACGGCGTTGCCGCACACGTTGACCGGCGCCTCGATCGGGGCGACGACCTGGTTGCCGCCGAGCACGCTGTGACGGCCGTCCGTCCTGTTGCCGCCCGCGCCGCTGCCGCCGCCGCCCTTGATGGTCGCGCCGCCGGTGCAGTTCGAGAACGCCCGGCCGATCACGGCCACGGACGTGCCGCAGACGTTGATCGGCGCCTTGATCGGGGCCACCACCTGGTTGCCGCCGATCACCGACGCGTACCCGGACGTACGGTTGCCGCCCGCGCCGCCGCCGGCGCCCGGTGCGCTGACACCGCCCGGGCAGGTGGCGGCGCCGTTGCCGACGGCGTTGCCGCACACGTTGATCGGCGCGTTGATCGGGGCGACGACCTGGTTGCCGCCGAGCACGCTGTGACGGCCGTCGGTGGAGTTGCCGCCCGCGCCGCCACCCCCGCCCGAGCCGTTGTAGCCGTTGCCGCCCTTGCCGACGGTGGCGCCGCCCCGGCAGCCCGAGAACGCGTGGCCGATCGCGGCCACGGAGGTGCCGCAGACGTTGATCGGCGCGGCGATCGGGGCCACCACCTGGTTGCCGCCGATCACCGACCCGCGCCCGGACGTACGGTTACCGCCCGCACCCTGCCCGCCACCGACCTTGGCCGTCGCCCCGCCCCGGCAGCCCGCGGCCGACCGGCCGATGACCGCGACCGCGTTGCCGCAGACGTTGATCGGCGCGGCGATCGGGGCGACGACCTGGTTGCCGCCGAGCACGCTGTGCGAGCCGTCCGTCCTGTTGCCGCCCGCGCCGGACAGGCCGTTCCCGCCGCCCTTCACTTCGGCTCCGCCCCGGCAGCCCGCGTCGGACAGCCCGATGACCGAGACCGCGTTCCCGCAGGCGTTGATCGGCGCGGCGATCGGCGCCTTGATCTGGTTGCCGCCGAGTACGCTGCCGTTCCCGTTGGTGCTGCCCGGGGTGCCGGCCGTGCCGGAACCGCCGTGGACCGACGAGCCACCCCGCGAGGAGGCCGACGCGCCGCCGAGGACGCCCACCGCGTTCCCGCTGATGTCGACGGGAATGGTGATGGGCAGGTCGACCTGGTTGCCTCCGGCCACCGAGCCGGTGCCGGAGGTGTCGGCGAATGCCGTGCCGCCGCTGAAAGCCAGGACGCCGACCGCCAGAAGAGCGGCGGGAGCGGAGCCCTTCGCCCACGTACGCATAATTGATTCGCTCCTTGTTTTCTTGGGGGAGTTCCTGACACACCCGGCGTGACCAACGGGTTTCCGTCGAACCATGCCGACGGGCACCGGGTTTCCCGCCCGTCTCCTCGCGACCACGGCCACCGCCAGGACGCGGTGGCCGACTGTGTGGCCCGAGAGGTCGCGTACCGGAATGGCGTGCCGGGCGCGAGTCGGGCATCCGGTCGTGGCCGTGTCGCGCCTCACGGACGTCCGCCATGGGAAATCACGGCTCGTAGCGGGATTTCGCGCGGCAGGACCGTCGAAGACGCCGGGCGCCCATCACAGGTGCTGCTACTGCCACTGGTGCCGTCGAGACCACCGACGCGAGTGCGGGGGATGACGCGTCACCCGCGCGGAGGCCGCTCACATCTCTCCCGAGAAGTCGTCTCCGAGGCGTCACTCTCGTGAAGAGCCACCATCGAGGAGAGCGGTGATCTGCGGCACGCTCCGCGACCGGCCGGCCCCAGCGGGCCCGTACCGGCGCAGGGCGGGGATCAGTCGGGAGAGAAAGAGGGGTCGTCCGCGGCTGTGCGGACGACGGGGGCGGGCGCACTCGCCGTGACGGCGGGCGTGGCCACGAGTCGCGGGTCGAAGACGGACCGCGCGACGTCCCCCGGACCCGGCCCGAACGGGCCGGAGCCACCACCCCGGGGCACGATGCCGTCGGCCCCCGCCGAGTGATCGGCGGTGGACGGCGTGGGATGTGCGGGCTTGGACTGGCTGGTGAGCCCGTCCACACTGCGTCCCGCCATCGCCCCGGCGTCGGCCGAGGCGGTGTCGCTGACCGTGGGGAAACCACCGGCCGGAGCCGGCCCGGAAGCGACATGAGGGGGTGTGGAGGCGGAACCGCGCGCCGCCCCCGACGTGCCGACGTCGGCCACCACCCGGGAGACCTGGACGTCCTCGCCCGCTTGACCGGCCGCGGCCACGTGCCCCGAGGGGACGTGCGACTCCGCAGACGCCGCGCCGGCGAGGCCGAAGACCAGCCCCAGGACCCAGCCGACGGCGATCAGACCGCCGACGGCCAGGAGACGACCCAACCGGGAACCGGCCACGAACCGTGCCATCCGGTCTTCCCGCGTCGCGGTCGTCCGGGCCCCATCGCCCGAAGCGGCCGCGGGCACGCACCGAGCCACGGCGGGCGACTCGCCCACCCGCGGCCCCAGACCGGTGCGTGCCACGCGACCTCCCCGAACTCCTCGATCAGCCCAGCTTTCGCAGGGCTGATCGTGAATGCCAACCCCTCAACGCAAAGTTACTGTATCAGTACGGGGAGTGAACGCGACACGTTTCCATGGATCCGGTCAGCAGGCATCAAGGAAACGGTCAAGGACGCGTACGCCGAACTTGAGCGAGTCGATCGGCACACGCTCGTCGATGCCGTGGAACATCCCGCTGAAGTCCAGGTCGGCGGGCAGGCGCAGCGGCGCGAAGCCGAACCCCCGGATGCCCAGGCCGCTGAGCGCCTTGAGATCGGTCCCGCCGGACAACGTGTACGGCACGGCCCGCGCGCCCGGGTCCTCGGCCAGCAGCGAGTCCGCCATCGCCTTGACCAGCGGGCCCTCGAAGGCCGTCTCGAGCGCGATGTCGTGGTAGACGAACTCCCTGCGCACGTTCGGCCCCATCAGCTCGTCGATGGTCGCGAAGAACTCGTCCTCGTAGCCGGGCAGGAACCGGCCGTCCACGTGCGCCGTGGCGGTCTGCGGGATCACGTTGGCCTTGTAGCCAGCGTCCAGCATCGTCGGGTTGGCCGTGTTGCGCAGCGTGGCGCCGATCATGCGGGCCAGGGGGCCGAGCTTCGCGACCGCCGCCTCGGCGTCGTCGGCCTCCAGCTCGATGTCGAAGGCCTCCTTGAAGAAGTCCCGCACCGTCGGCGTCAGCCGGATCGGCCACTCGTACCGCCCGATGCGGCCGACCGCCTCGGCCAGCTCGGTGACCGCGTTCTCGCTGCTCAGCATGGACCCGTGCCCGGCGCGACCGGTCGCGGTCAGTTTCATCCAGGCGATGCCCTTCTCGGCCGCCTCGATGAGATACAGACGGTTCCCCTCGCCCACGGAGACGCTGAACCCGCCGACCTCGCCGATCGCCTGGGTGCAGCCCTCGAACAGCTCCGGATGCTCGGTCGTCAGCCACTGCGCGCCGTACTCGCCTCCGGCCTCCTCGTCCGCCGTGAACGCGAGCACGACGTCCCTCGGCGGCCTGCGCCCCTCGCTCAGGCGCTGACGCACCACCGCGAGGATCATGGCGTCCATGTTCTTCATGTCCACCGCGCCCCGGCCCCAGACGCACCCGTCCGCCACCTCGCCGCTCAGCGGGTGATGCGTCCAGTCGGACGCGTTGAAGGGCACCACGTCGAGATGCCCGTGAAGCACCAGCCCGCCACGGCCGGAGTCCTCGCCCTCGATGCGGGCGATCACGCTGGCCCGCTTGCTGTCACTCTCCAGGATGCGCGGCTCCAGCCCGACCTCCGCCAGTTTCCCGGCGACGTACTCGGCGGCCACCCGCTCCCCGGGGCCCGTGTTGTCCCCTGGGTTGGTCGTATCTATACGGATCAGGTCGCGGCAGAGCTCGGCGACCTCGTCCTCACCTTTGAACACGGACATGCGTGCTCCTTCGGTCCGGGTAGGGGCTGACCCCTCCATCCTGCCGCCCACCCCGATTCCCCCTCGCCCACCCCCGGCCCCGCCCGGCCCCCCGGCCAACGCCGGGCTTCCCGGTATGTAGCACTGCCCGAAGTTTGCTAACCTAGTGCAGCCGACGCGGGAAGACGTTCCCACGTGCAGGCACCACTCGTCCGGGTGGCGGAATAGGCAGACGCGCTAGCTTGAGGTGCTAGTGCCCTTTACGGGGCATGGGGGTTCAAGTCCCCCCTCGGACACCAACTCATACCCCATATGGTCCTGGTCACTGGAAGCGGCGACCAGGACTTTTCGTTGTGCGGGCTTGTAGATCAGCCTCAGGCCGGTCGGCGCTCCACAGCGTCAGCGTCGTACGCACCCGGGCGCTCATGCCGCGACCCCCTCGGCGTACGGGACTGCCTCCGTCGTCGCAGGCTCGGACCGCGCCGCTCCCGTACCGGCGTCAGCCTGACCGCGCACCTCTCGGACGGTGTCCACCTGGAAGGGTGCCTCCGCAGGCTCACCCATGGACGTGCGGTCGTAGGCCACGGCCTTGCGCCCTGGGTCCGCACGGTCCGGCAGCGGCTCCGCACGGTCGCCCTGACTCTGCGGATGACCCTCCGCACGGTGCGGACCACCGTGCGGGCCTACCTCGGAGGCAGAGGCACCACCGTGCGGGTCGGCTTCCGCAGGATCCAGGCCACCATGCGGACCCACCGCGTCAGCGTTCGCAGAGTCGCCAGCCAGCTCGTCGAAAACCGTCCCGTCCATCGACAGCAGTCCGCGGCGGGCTTCGGCCAGGACGCCCTCACACCACCGCTTGCGGTAACCGGTGCGCTGTTCGACGTCCCGCCAGGTGACCTCGTACTTCTCGCCCCGCTCGATCGCCGCGAGCATCTCCTCGCGGAGCTCGGCGACCACGGCGGCCCGGTAGGCGGCCTGCTCGACCGGCGCGCTGGGCTTGTCCGCACGGTCCTCCTCGGAGAACCCGCGCACGCCATCGTCCGTGCGGTCCTCCACCGTAAGGTCCGAATCCGCACGGAGGCTCTCGGCCCGCACAGTCGCCGGGGAAGGGACGACCGTGCGGGCCAGCACCGCACGGTCCCGCTGCAACCGTGCGGTCCCGGGCCTCGGCGCATCCGCACGGTCCACGACCGTGCGGGTCGGCCCCGCATCGGACGACAGCCCGTGCAGCCGCTCGGCCGCCGCCCGGTAGGCTCGGCGCACGGCCTCGGTGATCCAGTGCCGCAGGTCCGTCACGGCCTCGGCCGCACAGAACACGATCGCCGGCGGCACCGAGTGCAGCAGAATCAGCGAGGGATCCAGCGACGCCCAGGCCGACCAGGTGTTCATCGCGTAGGTACAGCCGAGGGCGACCCAATTGGTCCGGCGCACCCACGGGCCGGCCTTGATCTGGTGCCGGGCGATGACCTGCTCTCCGAGCAGCACGCCCACGAGAACCAGGGACACCATCGGGTCGAGCAACCAGGCGGTGCACCACTCGATCGATCCGACCTCGGCGCCGCGCGCGGCGAACGCCTGGACGTTGGCCGCGGTGAAGGCCAGGCCGAGGACGAGCCCAGTCCAGATCAGCCGGTCGACGCGCGTTCTCATCCGCTCGATGCGGTAGGCGATCACGTCAGGGTTGGTGTCGTAGGCCCGGACATCGGCGGCGGCCTTCGCCGCCAGTGCCAGCTTCTCGGCCTTGCTGCTCGGCCGATGCTGCGGTTCGGCGCGCGGCGGGGCCGAGGGCCACAGTGTCGTCGGCTCGGACATCAGGCGCTCACCGCCCTGCCGGCCCCGGCGGCCTCGCGCTGGACGGCCCGCTGTCGCTGGCGGATGAGGTTCAGCCGCTGCCATGGCACCGTACCGCCCCGGATGCCATGAACCCAGGTGCGAGGAAGGACGATCTCCTCCCGAAGCGCCAGCTCCAGGCACTCAGCCCGGACCGGACACGGCCCACAGAGGTCCAGCGACCGCCTCGTACGCAGCGCGCTTCTCCGCCAGTGCTTCGGGGCTGCCCCCGTTGAACTCGGGCGGCTCACGCGGAAACCACGCGTCGGGCTCATCCGTCCCGACGCACAAGCCGTCCACGATGACCCGCCGGTGCAGATCCCTCGTGGTCTGGGCGTAAACGCCCTTGAGCAGGGGTGCGAAGATGTTGGGCATCGGGTCTGATCTCCTTTCGCCGAGGTGGACTGACCCGGTGTCTCGCGACTCCGGTGTTGCAGCACCGGAGCCGCTTTGGTCTGCCACTCCTCGCCGAGGGCCGAACTTCGACCAACACACCTACTCGACTAGAGGAGTTTGCCTTCCCGTTATGGCTCCTCTAGACGAGTTGGTCAAGCCCTATCGCGCAGGAAGTTCGTACGAGAGCACGTACGCGTCGCTCGACATCACCGTGTCGCACACCTCGACAGGCCGGCCGTCTGCCGCGTAGGCCGTACGGATCAGGTGAAACACCGGCACTCCAGGCGCAAGCTTCAAGGCGCGCACCTCTTCGCGAAACGGCATCCGCGACCGGATCTCCTCCACGAAGCGATCAAGCCGGAAGCCAAGCTCCTCAAGACGGGCATAGATCCCGCCAGGCCCGCTGTCGGGCTGCTCGATCTGCGTACCCTGCGCGATCGAGGAAGGCAGATAGGAGACCGCCGTCTCCACCGGCTGCCCGTTGATCAGGTACCGGCGCGATCGAACGATCACGTGTTCGCCACCGGCAAGCTCCAGGCGCTCGGCAACATCGGAGGGCGCCGCAGCCTCACTCACCTTGATCGAGTCAACGGACGGCTTCCCACCCGCCTCCTCCGTCTCCACGATGAAGGCGGCCTTACCCCGCTCACGGTGGCGCCTCGCGAAGCGGTCAGAGGCAAGTCGGCGGACAGGTGGCCGAGAACGCACGAACACCCCGCGGCCGTGCTCCGCAACGGTGAGCCCCTCACTCTGTAGGACCTGAAGGGCATTCCGTATGGTCATCCGAGCCACGCCGTAGTGCTGCATAAGCTGCGCCTCTGAGGGAATCTTGTCTCCCTCATGGAGGGCACCGCGCTCGATGGCCTCACGAACGTGATCGGCGATCTGGCGGAACACAGCCCGGTCGCTGAGCGGGTCCAGCTCCGGCAGCGGCAGCTCCGCCACGCCAACTCCTCAACTCGTACATACCTGTACCGTCGGAGTTTAGCGACGGCCAGGTTGGAGGGTACCGCCCATGGATCACCAGCACCTGCACTCGGTCAGCGTGGCCGGCGTAATCATCGACGACCAGAGGCGCGCGCTACTTATCCAGCGGCGGGATAACGGCCACTGGGAAGCTCCCGGAGGAGTCCTCGAACTGGACGAAGATATCGAGACTGGCCTAGTCCGGGAGGTAAGGGAGGAAACTGGCCTTGAGGTCAGACCCATCGCACTGACAGGCGTCTACAAAAATATGACACGCGGTATCGTGGCCTTGGTCTTCCGTTGCCGAGCAGTCGCTGGCAGTCTTGCGGAGACCGACGAGTCTCGTGCCTTCCTGTGGGCGACCGCCGACGAAGTACGAACTCTGGCATCGGAGGCCTTCGCTGTGCGGATCGTGGATGCAATGGACCCCACCCAGGCGCCCACCGTCCGGCAGCACGATGGCAAGCATTTGATAGACACCACTCGACATGCTGCCGAAATGAGCCATATCGTGCGAGTCAGCAGCACAACTGCGCATGGACGTTCAGATCAGGCCTAGGATTCGAGTGCAATCGTACGGCCAGGTCTCGAGCGTGCACCTGGCACTGCACTTCAGACGTAGACCCTGTACGCAACCAAGACTTGAGCACCCAGGGTGATCCCCCAAGGGAGACTCTGGGTCCTACCGCAGGAGATCGCGAAGGGTGGGCTACAGCTCGCCAAGCTCAGAAGCAGCATCTAACATATGGCATAGCAGGGGATAATTAAACCTGTATATTGCTACCATGACGGCGACGGATCTGGCCCCACCCCCCACCTGGCCCGAAGACGCATTGCGGCTAAATGCCATCTGCCCATACTACACAATGTTTCCGTTGGACTTCCCGCTCCAACAACTGGCCGCCTTCACGCAAGCGACTCGCGTACTCGATCCATTCTGCGGCAGAGGGACGACGCTATACGCCGCGCGACTGGCCGGGCTCCCGTCTGTGGGCATTGATATCAATCCGGTAGCTGCAGCTATTGCACAGGCCAAACTGGTCCGGGTAACGCCAGGAGCCGTGGTGCGGCTGGCGACAAGAATTCTCAAAGAAGGAGAACCAGACGACATCCCCGATGGAGACTTCTGGCGATGGTGCTTCGAGGCGGATACTCTGCGCGAGCTCGTTATACTTCGAAACGCACTAATGTCGCTGAACTCGCCCACCGCCGCGATACTGCGGGCGGTGATGCTTGGAATCCTTCATGGGCCTCAAAATAAAGGCCTTCCTTCCTATCTGTCCAATCAGATGCCGCGCACTTATGCATCCAAACCAGCATACGCCGTACGCTTCTGGAAACAGCGCGGCATGGAACCGGTACGGGTCCCGGCGCTCCAAGTTATCGAGCGGCGGGCCGCAAGGCTGTTGGCAGCTACTCCGGCGGCTCACGGCGGCAGGGTCTACCTAGGAGACTCGGTGCAGACTCTGAACAGGTTGCGACAACACTTTGATCTAGTCGTCACCTCTCCACCGTATTACGGGATGCGCACATACGTTCAAGATCAATGGCTACGCTCATGGTTCCTTGGTGGTCCCGCTGAGGTTATCTACGGCTCCGACGGTCAGATCGCCCGTCAGCCGAGCCAAGAAGCCTTCATCGAAGCGCTAGCCGAGGTGTGGGCAGCTACCGCTCGCCGCTGTCACCCAGAGTCCCGCCTGGCGATCCGCTTCGGGACCATACCGTCGGCCCGCACTGATCCGGAGCGGATGCTACTCGCTTCACTGGAGAAGGCGCATGCTGGCTGGGTCGTCAAGGACGTGAGGATTGCAGGAACTCCATCTAAGCGCGCCCGGCAGGCGGAGCAATTCGGTAAGGCTGGCTCCGCGGTCGACGAGATCGACGTCATCGCAGAACTAGCTGATGTACCACAATAAGGGACAAAACGGTTACTTTCCCGAATCTGATCACATCGTGTTGGCGTTTCATGCCATGCTGTAGCTGAAACCAGCTCATTACTCGCCTGGACAGCGCATGGCGCGGGGGGACGCATGTTCGACGCCGATCAGATCAAGGAACTGAAGCGCCAGATCGGTGATCAAGTAGAGGCCGGCCGCGTGGAATTGGACAAGCTTGTCGCCGAAGCGAAGTCCCTGGCTGGCAGCGTGAAGGTGATCAAGCCCCGATCCGCTACGTCTGTGGCGCTGATGGCCTCGGATGGTGGCAATAATAAGGTTGCCTTCAACCCGTTCTACCTGCAAGTAGTACGTGTAGTTGACTCCAAGGGCAAAGAACTGTGCCTGGAAGTAGTCTCTCCCCTCTCAGACATCGAAGAGCTGGGCCGGCGTCAATTCAATGCCGACGGGTCTCCGCGTACCGCACTCGGCAAATTGATGAATGGACTCGGTGTCACCACTCTCAAAGAGCTGTCCCCGATGATGTCAGGTAAGTCATCGAGCTGGGTACTCGTCTTCAGAGATCTTTGCGAGTGGGCCACCTTGTATGACCTGATCTGCCATCGCGACTACGCCACCGACACCCTCATTGTTCGTGATGGTCTGTTGCGGAGCAAAATTTTCGCTAAAGACTACTTCGTGCAGATGGGCCATTTGATGCACGAAGCGATTATGCAGACCTGGGAGCGCGACCGCTGTCGAGTGTGGCTGGTGGGGCTGGCGAAGAAGACTCAAGTGCTGGAGTACTATCGTCTAGCGATATCCCTCTCTGCCGTCCTCGACAATGGCACTCCGTGCTTCGTTAAGGTGCCCAAGCAGATGCTGGATGTCTACCAGTGGGACGAGTACACCCGCGATGTTGACGATAAGGGTGTAGGCGAGGATCCAAAGTTCAACTTTGGATCGATGCACTTTGTCCGCTTCGGCCCATATTCGGGCGATCCGATATGGACAGTGGACATTATGTCCCGGCAGGATAAGGATGCTCAGGCAATCTTCGGCTACCTGCAAGCCGACGCCGTAGCCGGGTTTCCGATCCCCTTCTACCCTAACTGCATTCAACAGGCCGACAGCTTCTCTCGTGTTGCCGACATAGACTTGGACATTATCGAGGACAACCTCGTCGATGCCATCCGCGAACAGGTCGGCGAAACTAAGGCACCAGTGGTAGATGCACTTCGGCTGGCCTCCGATGTTGCCGCGCGCCGATATGAGTAATTCCCCCGACCTTCCCGACCTCTGCGGAGCATGACACAATAATGAGCCTGTTCGATCGTGACAAGGTTGTCGGCACCTTCCGCGGCTTCGCCGAAAGCGGCATGGAGTTTCACGCCGACCTTGTTCTGCCGCATCACGACGACTTCCAGACGATGGCCATGCACGGTCAGTTCGTCCTCGTGCAACTCGAGCACGAACGAGAAGCGATTCTCGGTCGAATCACCACCATCGCCTCGCAAGGCCGGCTGGTTTCTCCAATTGGAGAGGATTACGCCACCCGCGCAGTTCGGGATCAGAGGCCGATCCCCGATGAACTACGCGAGCGCTACCTTAAATATAAGGTCGACATTCGCATCCTTGGCGTCCTTAGACGGGATGGGGACAAGTACATTTTCGTCCCCAGCCATCGGCGTCTACCGCACGTCGGCGCCCAGGTCGCGCTACTGACGGACGATCTGCTAGCTGAGGTGACCAACGCCAACGATACCGATGGCGGAGCAGTGCCAATTGGGTACCTCTCCTTCGGCGAATTCGTCTATGCCGGGGATGACCGACGCATCGGCGACAGTTCCTGGATGGTGGTCCAGCATCCGGCGATCATGCCGACCTTTCAGATCAACAAACTTGTATCTCGACGCAGCTTTGTCTTTGCCCGCGCGGGCTTCGGTAAGTCCAACCTGGTCAAACTACTGTTCTCTGCACTATATGAGCACCAGCCCACAGTTGATCGTCGCGGCGGGCGGAAGGCAGACGTCGGAACCGTGATCTTCGATCCTGACGGCGAATATTTCTGGCCTGACCACCGTGGCAAGCCTGGTCTGTGCGACGTCCCGCACCTGAAGGACAAGCTAGTCGTCTTCACCAACCGCAAGGGGCCAAGTCCGTTCTACCAGTCTTTTGTGGTCAACGGCGTTAAGTTGAACATCAAGGAGCTTTCCCCTGCGCGGGTTCTAGGCATTGCGCTGCCTCCCGAAAAGCAGGACCAACAAAATATGGTCAAGCTCAAGTCTCTGAATGGCGTCAAGTGGGCTGAGCTGGTGGACCTGATCGCCGCAGAAAAGTTCGGAGCCGATCAGGTTCGGGTTCGTGAGCTCCTTGACCTCCCGAAGAACGACGAAGCGCAGACGATGGCGGCCATTGGCAACATGACGCGGGTGGTCAATTCCCTTCACGACCCAGCCAGTCAACTGCTAAGTGCCCTAAAGGAGTGCCTAAGCCAAGGGAAGCTCTGTGTGGTAGACATCTCCCAAATGCGGGGACAACAGGGACTCCAGCTCGCTGGTGTCATCCTCAGCGACATTTTTGAGCATAACCAGACACAGTTCACTGAGGCCGAGCCCAAGACCATTCCCACAATCGCCGTGATCGAAGAAGCCCAGTCTGTCCTCGGTGGTTCGAACCAGAACGAGGAGGGTCCGTTCGTCTCCTGGGTCAAAGAAGGTCGCAAGTACGATCTCGGCGCGCTGCTCATCACGCAACAGCCAGGCAGTCTGCCACAGGAACTGCTCAGCCAGGGCGATAATTTTTTCGTGTTCCACCTGCTGTCTGGTGGAGACCTCAATGCTCTCAAGAAGGCGAACGCCCACTTCTCAGACGATCTCCTGGCTACTCTGCTCAACGAGCCACTTGTCGGTAGCGGCATCTTCTGGTCCAGCGCTCCAGGAACTGATACACATTCCCGCCCCTATCCGGTTCCCGTCCGCGTCCTGAGCTTCGATGACTCCTACGAGCAGATCGATCCGGGGTACTCGATGGAGGCCGCAGATAGCTTTGCCGCCGAGACTAAGGCGCACCTCGATGAGCGGCGAAAAGAGGCATGGGCCGCTGCGGCGAGCCTGGCGGCGACCAACCCACAGGAATCGGCAATCGCTACCGCTGAGGAGGATTCCGCACCACCGGGCGCGGACGACAAAGCCATCGCGATTGTGCATCTGCGCGACAAGCAGGAGTTCCAAGACAAGATTAGAACCACAGAGGGAATTAAGTGGGGTCGAATCGGCTGGCTGCTCGCGGAAAAGGCACCCGATCATGCCAAACGGATTGATGATGGCCGCCAGTGGGGAATGGACCTTGTCAAGGAGGCGCTCGACCGCCTCTACCCTGACCAGTGGGTGTCTGAGCGCAGAGCTGGAAGCGGTGGAAACCAAACCAGCTGGGTTCGCTTGAAGGATGGCTTTGAGTCGCAATCCCAGGGCGAGCTCTTCCCGACGGCGCCTTCCGACGAGGATGCGCCCTTCTAGTACATGGGCGCCTATAGGGTGGTCTCGTTGCCGCCTGAGATGCTGGCTCTGGCGCGTCGTCGCACTTGCGCCCTGAGGACAACCTTTCGTCATTCGACGTTCAGCCACGGGTCTGGTTGGGCGCTGAGGAGATGGGCGAAGGGTTCGAGTCGCCCCTCGGACACACTTTGCTACATGATCGCCCGAGTTCAGCTCGGGCGATCACTGTTTTCTGGGCCGGTTGATAGGTGAGGTGCAGCCCAAGCTGCCCGTACACCTGTCCCTTGTCCTGAGGGTCGGCACTGCGGAGCAGCCTTCTCATGTCCCCGAGCATCTCGGTCATGGCCGCGATCTCCTCCTCGGTGAGTCGTTTGGGCATGGTGGTGACGATCCTGTCCAGGCGTAGCCGCTCGGCCTTACGCCGGGCTTCGGTCTCGGCGATCCACGCGTCTCCGGCGACACGGACCTCAGCGCCGGTCCGCCGCTGACCTTCACCCCGCAGAACTGGAACATCCCGCAGCCGATCACCGTGAGCGCGGCCGAGGACGGCGACACGCTGAACGGCACTGCCACCTTCGACTCGCGCAGCAGCCAGATCACCGGCAGCAGCGCGGTGCTGTGGCAGGCGGTCGAGCAGGACAACGACGTCACCGCCCCGACGCCGGCCCCCATGCCGATGGTTCCGGTGGACGACCCCTTCTCGGGCGTCGGGGCATACACCGGCGCGGCTGGGTCCAGCGCATCCTGACCTCGGCCGCCACCACGGACGCTTCGACGCGGACCGGATCCGCACGCTGACGAGCGTCCCCACCGCCGTCCGGCCCGGCCGCGTCGTCGCGACGATCACCGAGCCGCTGGCCCATCCGGTCACCGGCACGAACACCGTCTCCGGCGCGGCGGCCACCGGCGTCTGGCGCCCCGAGCAGTTCGTCACGCTCCCGCGCGGCGCCTGCCCACCTCTGTAACGGCCGCCGGACCCGAGCGTGGGACACGGCACCGTCGCCCCAGGATCACCCGGCCCTCGCCGGGCGCCCCGGGACAGGACGTGCCGGTCACCGGTTCCCAGGCGCGCAGGAGACCACGCGGAACGCCTTGAGCTCCTGCGGCCTCGCGGCTTTTCGTCGGTGCTGATCACTACTCTGAGCCTCGCGCTCAACCGCGCATAGGGATATTTCCCGACATCGACGCATGAAGGCGATGGTGTAACTGCGCATTTCCGCAGTTCAGCTCCCTTCACCTGCCGATGGCGTCCGATCCTCGACCCGTCCTGCTCCAGGACGGGTCCCTCTCCCCTCGGAGGACCAGTGAGACTACGGTCTCTACTGGCGGGCACCGCTGTGCTCGCCATCACCGCGTCGGCCGCGCTGACCGCCGGGACACCGGCCCAGGCCACGACCGCCGCCGCCCCGGCCGTGGCGGCGAACCTCGTGGCCGAGGTGGAAAACGGCAAGAAGGTACGCGCGATCGTCGAGGTAAGGGGCTACGTCGCCCGTGTGGCCGAGGCCCTCGAAGCGGCCTCGGACGAGACCACGGTCATCGACAAGACCAGCTCGGGCGACTTCCTCGTCGCCACCATCGACAAGCCGACCCTCGCCGCGGCCATGGCCCACGACATGGTCAAGTCCGTCTACAGGGACGAGCTGAGCAAGCCGACGCTGGACGCCGGCACCAAGCTGATCGGTTCGGACAGGGCCAACAAGGCCGGCTGGACCGGCAAGGGCTTCACCATCGCGATCCTCGACACCGGAATCGACCGGGATCACCCGTTCTTCGCCGGACGGATCGTACGCGAGGCCTGTTTCTCCACCTCCGACCCCGACCCGCTCTACCAGGCCGACTCGTTGTGCCCCAACGGCCAGCCGTCCCAGATCGGCGTGGGCGCGGCCGACGCGAAGACGGCCAAATGCGTCGTCAAGGGCACGTTCAGGTGCTCCCACGGGACGCACGTCGCGGGCATCGCGGCCGGGAAGAAGGCCGGAACCGGTCCCTCCGACGGCGTCGCGCCGGAGGCGGGCATCCTGCCGATCCAGGTGTACTCCCGGTTCAACGGCCCCATCTGCCGGCAACTCGCCACCTCCGCGCCGTGCTTCCTCAGCTTCACCTCCGACCAGAAGCTCGCGCTGCAATACGTGGACCAGGTCCACGCGGGACTGAACGTCGTCGCGGCCAACCTCAGCCTCAGCGTGGGCCCGAAGCACAAGGTCCACTGCGACCAGGACCCCGCGTACGGTGCTCTCAAGTGGGAGATCCTCTGGCTCAAGGACTTCGGCGTGACCACCGTCGTGTCGGCGGGCAACGACCGGCACGCGGACGGCGTCGCCAGCCCCGCCTGCATCTCCTCGGTGGTGGCCGTCGGCGCGACCGGCCACCACGACCGCCCCGCCCCGTTCGGCAACCGCGGCCCTCTTCTCGACCTCTTCGCGCCCGGCGTGGCCGTCAGGTCCGCCGTACCCGGCGACACCTACAGGACGCTGAGCGGCACCTCAGTGGCCGCGGCCCACGTCGCCGGGGCCCTCGCGCTGGTCCGCCAGGCCAACCAGGACCTGCCCGGCGAGGAACTCGTCGAGAAGCTGCGGACCAGCGGCAAGGACATCACCTACAGAAGCGGCGGGACCACGGTGACCACCAAGCGGATCGACCTCGCCGCCGCCCTCTCGCTCGACCCGCCCACGACCCCGGCGCCCACCGTCACCCCGAGCCCGGACCCCACGTCCCCGGCCTCCGCGGCCACGTCCAGCGCGGCACCCACTCCCGCGCCCACTCGAACAGGGTCCACGGCGGCACGACGCTGAAGAGGACCATCGGCGTCGCCGAGGAGCACCGCATAGCCACGGGCACAGACGCCCGGCTCAAGAAGACGGCCCTCCGCCTGTACGAGTGCGTCGGCCCGTAGCGGCCGCCGCCGGAGACGTCCGCCGGCAAGACGGCCTGCGCCTCGTCCAGGTCCTGGACGAGGCGCAGGCCCCGGCCGTCCGCCGGCATGCGAATGCCGGTCACCCCATCACGTGGCCGGCATCCGCATGCCGGCAAGAGCTCACTGATGCCCTGAACAGCGCGAGGCCGGGCGGCCTCCGGCGTCGGCTCGCGTTCCCAGAACCCCTCGCCGATGAGCGCCGGCCGCCTACGCCCAGCGGCACCGTCCGGGGTCGCCCGGCGCCCGCTGCTCAGGACCGCCCGGCCGCCGGGCCGAGCGCGAGCCCGGCGGCCAGAGCGTCGAGCATGCCCTGGCGGAACGCGCGCATGGACGGCACGGTCGCGTGGTGGTCGAAGTCGGCGCCGTGGTACATGCCGGGCTCGACGACGAGGTCGACCGGCACACCGGCAGCCCCGAGCCGTTCGGCGTAGCGCAGGTTCTCCGCGTAGAACAGGTCGAGGTCGCCGACGCCGATCCACGCGGGCGACAGGCCGCGAAGATCCTCCCGGCGGCCCGCCGCGGCGTACGGGCGGGGTTCGGCGACGCGCGGCCCGCGGCCGAGATAGCAGGTCCAGGCGTACCTGTTGGAGCGCGGCGTCCATCCGATCCTGCCGCGCCCCCGATGGTCGCGCACCAGGGCCGTCCGGTCGTCCAGCATGGGATAGAGGAGCAGCTGGAACGCCACCGGCAGCCCGTGATCGTGCGCCTTCTGCACGACCGAGGCCGCCAGGCCGCCACCGGCGCTCGCCCCGCCCACCGCGACGCGCGCACCGTCCACGCCGAGCGCGGGGGCGGCGTCGTGCAGCCAGCGCAGCGCGGCGAAGCAGTCGTCGAACCCGGCGGGGAACGGATGCTCCGGAGCGAGCCTGTAGCGTGCGCTCACCACCACGATCCGCAGGTCGCGGGCGATCCGGCCGCACAGTTCGTGGTCGCTCTCGGGGTGGCCGAGGATCGTGCCGCCCCCGTGGATCCACAGCAGCGCCCCGCCGGGGCGCCGGCGGCCGGGCGGCTCGTACACGAAGGCGTCCCGTCCGCCGGGGACATCGTGCCGCGTGACCGCCACCCCCGCGGCCGGGTGCGTCGTGCGGCGCGAGAGCCGCCGGGCGAGGGTCAGGCTCAGCCTGCCGGTGACCGGGAGCGGCAGCCACAGCGCCGGTGTCCTCAGGTCCGGCGCGACGGCCGAGAGCGTGTGGCGACGACGCGCCACGACGGCCGCGACGGCGGCCGCCCCGAGCAGTCCCGCCGCCGCGCCGCGCGACCTGCTCAACGCCCTGCTCCCGGGGACACGGGAACGACCAGAGAGGTGGCGGCTTCGTCCAGGGTGAGTTCGAGAACCGGCGCGATCGTCCCGCCGAAGGCGGCCCTCGCCTCGGCGGGCGCGGCCTTCCACGGATCCGGCCCTCCGATGGAGCGGTAATTGAGGAAGCCCACCACCTTCAAGTCGGGCAGGACCAGCCAGGCGTACGCCTGGTCGGGCTCTTCCGCGGGGTTGCGCAGCACGAGGCCCGAGCCGTTGAGCGGTGTGTACGGCCCGGTGAGGCGGGGGGCGACGAAGCCGTAGAGCCCGGTAGGCGCGCTTCCCGGCGGGTGGAACGCGTGACGCTGTGTGGAGAAGAAGAGGTAGTACCACGACCGGTGCGCCACGATGTGCGGCCGTTCGATCTCGTGGTTGACTCCGTCGGCCACGAGGAGGGGCGGCCGCAGCGACCAGCCTCCCGGTGTCGCGGCGGCGAGGGCCACCGCGCCCATGAAGGCGTGGTCCGCGTCGGCGGACGCCGCGACGGACGCGGCGACGAGCAGGTACTCGCGCCCGTCGGCGGGGTCGCGGAACCAACCCGGATCGCGGAAGGCCTTGATCCGCCCGGGTCCTCCCTCGACCTCGTCGGCCGGCAGGTACGTCACACCGTCCGAGCGGAGGACCTCCCGGTGCGCGGCGGCCTGGTCCAGCAGCACCCTGCCGCCGTCGGTCACCAGCCGGGCCCGGGCCTCGACGACGGTCTGGGCGAACGTCGGGCGGGCCTCCCCGCGCCGCCCCGCGGCCGTGTAGAACACCGACACCGTGCCGTCCGGTCTGCGGACCGCCGATCCCGACCATTCGCGGCTGCCCGGCGAGGCTCCGTCGGCGAAGGCGTGGCCGAGGTCGGCCCAGCCGTCGCCGTCCCTGGCGAGCAGCCGGAGGCGGGCGCGGTCGTGACGCTCCTCGGGGTGGCCGAGGGCGGGCGCGGACAGCGCCATCCACAGCTCGCGGCCCTGGACCACGGACGTCGAGCCGTCCTCCTCCTGGATCGGCCACAGATCCCAGATGTCGTCGTGGGGCAGCACGCGCGGCGGCGCCGGAAGGCCGATGACCGGTGCCGTCGTCGCCGCACCACCGGCCGGCCCGGCGAGGTGCCGCCGCGTCCAGCGCGCGGGCTCGCCGCTCACGCGGTCCCCCCGTCACGTCGCCGTCCGCCGGCGAGCGCCTCGTACGCGCCGGGCCGGGCCTCCGGTCCGGGCGTGCCGTCTCGCCGCCCCCATGGAGCCATTCGAAGAACCTCCAACTCGACCGCGCGGGGCGTTCCCCGCGCGTCCTACAGAACGGGTGGATTCGGCGCGGGCCGCGCCGCGCGTGCGAGTTCCACGGCTCCGACCACTCCCGAGCGGTCGCCGAGGAAGGGTCCGGTGACGTACTCGTCCATGGCCGCGGCATCGACGGGCACCGGCTCCCCCGGGTAGCCGGCGGCGAGGGCGAGCAGCCGCGCCCGCACAGCGGGAAGCAGCGCGGGGTTCTTGGCGACGCCCCCGCCCACGACGATCCGCTCGGGCGACAGCGCGTAGGTCAGGTTCAGGACGGCGAGGGCGACGTACTCGGCCTCGAGCTCCCACACCGACGGGTCGTCCAGATGCTCGGCGGGACGCCCCCATCGCCGGCGCATCGCCTCGCCCGACGCGAGCCCTTCGAGACAGTCGCCGTGGAACGGACAGCTCCCCGCGAACGGATCCCTGACCAGGTCGTGGGGGACGCGGATGTGGCCGAACTCGGGATGCAGCAGCCCGTGCACGAGCCCGCCGTTCACCACCGCTCCCACGCCGACGCCGGTGCCCACGGTCATGTAGGCGAGCGTGCCGAGCCCCGCGCCCGCTCCCCGCCGCCATTCCCCCAGCGCCGCGGCGTTGACGTCCGTGTCCAGGCGGACGGGTACGCCCAGCGTGGCGCGCAGCGGGGAGACGACGTCGACGTGCGCCCAGCCCGGCTTGGGCGTGGCCAGGACGCGGCCGTACGTCGGCGAGCCCGGTCGCACATCGACCGGGCCGAAGGTGCCGATGCCGATCGCGGCGAGCGGTCGGCGGTCCTCGAAGAACCTCACCGCGGCGCGGATGGTCGTCTCCGGCGTGGTCGTGGGGATCACCTCGGTCGTGAGAACGCCTCCCCCGGCGTCGGCGACCGCGCACACCCATTTCGTCCCGCCCGCTTCGATCCCCCCGTAGACCGGTGCGTTTCCGTCCATGCGCGTCACCCCTTCAGGGAGCCCTGGAGCAGAGCCGTGACGAAGCGGCGCTGGAAGATCAGGAAGATGACGAGCGTGGGGGCCAGGATCAGCAGTGACCCCGCGCAGAGCAGCGGCATGTCGGTTCCCCACTGGCCCTGGAAGGCGCCCAGGGCACCGGACATCGTCCGTTTCAGCGGGTCGTCGACGAGGACGATCGCGAGGAGGAACTGGTTCCACGTCCACAGGAACAGCAGGATGGCCAGGGACGACAGCGCCGGCATGGCCAGCGGCACATGGATGCGCCAGAAGAGCTGCCACACGTTCGCGCCGTCCATCCGCGCGCTCTCCGACAGCTCGTCGGGCATGTTCACGAAGTGCGCCCGCATCCAGAAGACCGCGAACGGCATGAAAAGCCCGATGAGCGGCAGGATGATGGCCCACCGGGTGTTCAGCAGTCCCATGTCGCGCACCTGGTAGTACAGCGGCGTGATGATGCCCTCGAACGGCAGCGTCAGCCCGAGCACGAACGCCAGGAACACCACGTTCCGTCCCGCCATCCGCAGGTGACCGATGGCGAAACCCGCCATCGTCCCGAGAAGCAGCGCGACGGGGACCACGCCGAGCACGATGAGCGTGCTCGATTTCACCAGCTCTATCATCCGCGCCGCCTGGAACGCCTTGACGAAGTTGCCCCACTGCGGATCGCGCGGCCACTCCAGGCCCGAGGGATAGCTGCCGGACGGGTGCAGGGCGGTGACGAACAGGCTGAGGAACGGCATGAGCGTGACCGCCATCAGCAGGACGAGCAGCAGCCTTCCGGTCCACGTCTCCCGGCGTCCGACGATCATGAGGACCTGTCCTTGGTGAGCCACTGGATGGGGAGGGCGACGACGAGGACGAGCACCATGAGCACGACGGCCAGTGCGGAGGCGATGCCCACCTGCCGCTCGGAGAAGGCCAGGTAGTAGATCTCCAGCCCCGGGACCATGGTCGCGTTCCCCGGTCCGCCCTGCGTGGACACGTAGACGATGTCGAAGCTCGCGAGGGCCGCGATCACCGTCACCGTGACGCAGACGCCGATCTCCTGCCGCAGGCTGGGCACGGTGATCGAGAGGAACTCGCGCAGCGGCCCCGCCCCGTCCATCCGGGCCGCCTCGTACAGCGCCGGGTCGATCTTGCTCATGCCGGACAGGAGAAGGATCGTGCACAGGCCGAGCAGCACCCACGCCCCGATCACGCCGACCGCCGGCAGGGCCGTGGAGAAGTCGCCCAGCCACGCGCGTGCCACGCCGCCGAGCCCGACGGAGGTGAGGAGCTGGTTGACCAGTCCGGCCGACGACAACAGCCAGCTCCAGGCGATGCCGGCGGCGACGAGCGGGATGACCTGCGGCAGGAACAGGACCGTCCGCCCCACCAGCGCGAGCCGGCTCGCGGCGATCCGGCGGATCGTCGAAGCGCTCATCAGGCCCAGCACGACCGGGATCACGCTGAAGAAGACGATCAGCTTGACCGCGTTGAGGATGGAGTCGTACAGGTCGGGG
Source organism: Sphaerisporangium album (assembly GCF_003323745.1). Lineage (GTDB taxonomy): Bacteria > Actinomycetota > Actinomycetes > Streptosporangiales > Streptosporangiaceae > Sphaerisporangium > Sphaerisporangium album. The sequence continues at coordinate 86,676 of NZ_QOIL01000021.1, read as the reverse complement.
TCGGTGAACACCCTGGCGTAGTTGCCCAGTCCGGCCCACGTGGACGGGCCGATGCCGTCCCAGCGGTACATCGAGTACTGGACGGTGAGCGCGATCGGGCGCAGTACGAAGACCGCGTAGACGCCGAGTGCCGGGGCCACGAAGAGCCAGCCGACCCACCGCGGCGTACGGAGCCCCGCCGCGCGGGCGTGGCCCCGCTTCCTCGTCACGGCTGCCGGCCCGGGGCTGGTCGCAGGGGGATCGACCACGCTGTCGGGAGTCGGCCGTGTCATCGGTGCTCAGCTCCCCCCGACCTGGCTCGTGTAGTCGCTCTGCACCGACTTCAGCAGTTCTTCGGGGGTCTGCTGCCCGGCGACCAGCTTCTGCAACTGGGGAGTCCAGCTCTTGGCGTAGATCGCGCCGGTGGCGTTGGCGATGAAGTCCATCGCCCCGTCGTCCTCGGCGATCTTCGCCCCGGCCTCCAAGGTGCTCGCCGTGACCGTGCCCTTCGTGACCTCCGGCATGGGGGCGTCCGCCGGGCCCATCGGGTGCGACCCGCCGACCTTCACCCCGATCTCACGCGCCTTCGGGTCGGTCGCCACCCAGTTGAGGAAGAACGCCGCGCAGTCGGCGTTCTTCGCCCTGGAGCTGATCCCGAAGGCGAGGGGCGCCGACATCGCGGCCTGCCTGCCGCCCTGCTGTGCCGGTGGCATCAGGAAGAAGCCCACGTCGCCCGGCATCTGCTTGTCGAGATTCCCCGACTCCCAGTCGCCGTCGAACATGAACAGGCCATCGCCCTTGATGAAACGGCTCATCATCGTCGCGTAGTCGACGGCGTTGACGTCCTTCCAGAAGTGCCCGGCCTTGATCCACTTCTCCAGGTGCCGCGTCGCCTGCAGGTTGGAGGGAGTGTCGATCGTGGCGCCCGGCTTCTGGTAGATCCAGTCGTTGATCGGCCCTGAGGGGCCGTACGCGGCCATGAGGTCCTGCAGCGGGAAGGCGAGACCGCCGGTGGCCCCGCCGTTGAACTGGGCGATCGGGGTGATGCCCGCGCTCTTGGCCTTCGCGAGCGCGTCGTCCAGTTCGGCCAGGGTGGCGGGCGGGGACGACATGCCGATCTTGGCGGCGAGCTTCTTGTTGTAGAACACTCCGGTCATGCTGAAGTTCAGCCCCATGGCGTACAGCGACCCTTCGCCGCGCGTCTTGCCTCCGGGGGTCATGCGCATCTGCTCCAGCTGGGAGGCGGGCCAGGAGTCCCAGCCGAACGCCTTCGCGTAGCCGTCGAGGTTCTTCAGCAGGTTGTTCTTCACCAGCTCCGACACCTGGGGAAGCCGCATCAGGTCCGGCGGATCGTCGGCGAGGACGCGCGGCGCGTTCTGCGTGATCACCGCGAACTGGTCCTCGCGTATGTTCCACTTCACGTTCGGATGCTGCTTGGAGAACTCGGAGCTGAGCTCCTTCGGCAGGGGGAAGCCGGTCTCGACATAGGCGTTGAGCGTGACCGGTGCCGTGCCGCAGGTCGGCGCGGTCGCCAGGGTGGCGCTGGGGGCCTCCGGCTGGGGAGCGTCGCCGCCGGGCGCCCCGCAGCCCGCCGCCAGCGTCCCTCCCATCACGACCGCGAGCGCGGCCCCGTTCCAGCGAGTTCGACGCGACATCTGCGTCTCCTTGATTGCTAGGGGACTCGCCGGCACACACCGGATGCCCCAGGACTCAGGTTGCTAAATCGGATTAGCAGTGCGATAGTCTCATCACACGTGTCGCGGGGTGTCAACCCCCACATCGCAGGAGGTCACCCTGTGAGCCCACGACGGGTCACGCTGGCGGACGTCGCCAAGATCGCCGGCGTCTCGCCGACCACCGCGTCGCTCGTGCTATCCGGACGCGGCCGGGAACTACGCATCTCCCAGGATGTCGAGCAGCGTGTCCTCAAGGCCGCGACCGAACTGCAGTATCGGCCGAACATCGTATCCGTAGGCCTACGAACTGGTACAACTCGGACTATCGGCTTTATTTCGGACACCGTCGCCACGTCGCGGCTCGCCGGCGACATGATCAAGGGAGCACTCGAAGCCGCGCGGGAACGCGGCTTCATGCTGTTCATCGGCGAGACGGAGGGGGACGCCGAACTCGAGCGGCTCCTGCTGCAGGCCATGCACGACCGTCAGGTGGACGGGATCATCCTGGCCGCGATGTACACGAGAACCATCAGGGTGCCCAAGGGCATGGCGGCCGCCCCCGCCGTCCTGCTCAACGCCCTCCCCAGGCAGCCGACACCACTGCCCTCGGTCATCCCCGACGAGATCGAGGCCGGACGCGTCGCCGCGAGGGCTCTGCTCGACGCCGGCCATCGCGAGGGCATCCACCTGATCGGCGCCGGCCCCGGACGGCGCAACGTCCCCGCGGGCGGAAGCGTCGCCGCCGTCGAACGGCTCATCGGCATTCGCGAGGTGCTCGCCGACGCGGGGGTCAAGCCGGCGGGCGGCCACGTCTGCCCCGACTGGCAACCGGAGTACGGCCTCGCCGCGACCCGGGCACTGCTGCGGAAGGAGCGCCCGCGGGCGTTGATCTGCTTCAACGACCGGGTCGCCCTGGGCGCCTACCAGGCACTCGACGACTTCGGGCTCAAGGTGCCCGCCGACGTCTCCGTCGTGTCCTTCGACGACCACCCCATCGCCTCGTGGATGCGCCCCCAGCTGACGACCGTGGCCCTTCCCCACTTCGAACTCGGCCGCAAGGCCGTCGACGTGCTGTTCACCGAGATGGGCCGTGACCGTGAGGACGACGGCGTGGAGGGCGAGGTGCATCGCGTGCCGATGCCCATCCGCCTCCGAGAGTCGGTCACACCACCGGGTACCTGACCGGCGCCCCTGCCACCACCGCGTCGACCCGGCGGCGCGGTCGACGCCATCGTGGGCGGGCACGTGGAGAGGCTGACATGATCACCGCGCGAACTCGAAGACGTCATCGACCTGGCCGACCGGCGCGGCATCGGCAAGATCGTCGTCACCCGCTGAGCGGGACGGTGTAGAGGGCCCTCTTCTCGCCTAGCCATTGACGGTCGATGAATCGGCCGCTCATGCGCCCGGTGAGGAAAAGAAAGGTCTCCAGGCAGATTCGCGAGTGGCCCTCGGGCTCGGTGATCCAGGACCGGGAGCGCGCGACCTCCGGGACCGAGGGCCGGCCGACTTCCCGAAGGTAGGGCTCCACCATGGAGCCGGGCTCGGCGGCGACCTCCCCGTACCACCGCTGGGTGACCCAGGCGGTCGTGACGCCATCGCTGGTGAAGAGATCGTGGACGTAGGCGTCCATGGTGCGGATCTGGAGGAAACGCAGGCCCGCTTCCGTCAGGCCCGTGATCACCGGGGGCGGGCCGCTGATGGTCAGGACGTGTGTCCAGCCGTCGGCGTGGAGGCCGGCCCAGATCCGTTGGGTGAAGCCCATCGGCAGGTAGTGGGCCATGGCGGTCTCGAGGTCGCAGTGCCGGCGAGAGGCGAGATCCGCGCCGAGCAGGGCTGCCACGGCGTCGGCGTCGCCCGACTCGATCCAGGTGCCGGTGAATCCGCGTCCCATTCCCGCGCCGAGGAGGAACTCCCATTGATCAGTCATCGGCCCATGCCCCGGCGGGGATACGGCAGAGCACCCCTGGCGTGGTGAACCAGGTGTCGTCGATGAATTTGCCGGTCGTGTACGCCATCACGGCGAGGAACAGGTTCATCTCCTGGGCGATGTCCGAGGAGCCGACGAGGTGCGCGCCCTCCTCCATTGGGCGGTCGAAGTAGTCCGGGGTCATGTCTTGCCAGCGGCCCTCGTTGACATAGCGCGGTTCGCTGACTGCGCCGATTTCCTGCCTGCTGACGACGGCTCAAGTGCTCGCGGGGACGGGTCCGTAGAGGGCGGGCCAGATCAACGTCCAGCCGGGAGAGCTGGATGCCGACACCTTCGGCGAGTTGGCCCATCGAGGGCTGGAGGCCTGGCGCGCAGCGCCCGAGGCCGTCGGTTACGCCTCGCCGTTCGCCTTCGCCGCGGCCTTCCGCCGCCACCACGGCAGCCCGCCCGGAGTCTGGCGGAAAGGGGAACGGACGGCCGCGGATTCCGGTTGACGGCCTGGCGTCAGCTCTGCCACCACTGCGCCAGCTTCGCGGCGAGGTCGGCCGTTTGTTTCGTGCCCGCCGCGATCGCGGTGTCGATGAAGTTCGGGTCGAGCGCGTCGCTGGGCTTGGTGATGAAGGAGTCGGAGACGATGACGCGAACGCTGTGGCCGCGTTCGGTGAGGATCGCCTCCTCACGCGCGAGGTTGGGGGACGGAATGGGAGCCATGATCAGCACTCGGCCGGGACCGTCGCCGACGAGCAGGTCGGCGTTGGTGCCTGACCGGACGCCCCCGTCCACCCAGACGGAGTCGCCGACCGCGACCGGGGGCGCGGCGCCGGGCGCGGCAGTGGAACACGCCACCGCGACGGGCAGGGGGATGCCGTCCTGAGCCGTCCACTGGCGCGCGGTTCCCGTGTCCGTGTCGACGGCGAAGATGCCGAGCCGGTCGGGCCACGGCCCGTCCGGCAGAGCTGACTTCCACAACCCCTCGGCCTGCTCGGCCGAGATCGGCGGTATCGCGGCGAGCGCGGCCCGGCCGATGGCACGCGGGTCATTACCGTGCGCCGCGGCCATGCGTCGCAGCAGAGCCTTGTCGCCCTGTCCGGCCTGGGCGGTTCCGGCGTGCCGGGCGGCCCGCTCGCGCATGTGTCCGGGGACCGCGGCGAGATTTTCAGGAGACATCGTCAGCCAGGAGCCCACGACCGCTCCGGCTGAGGTACCCAGCACCACATCGGCCTCGGGAAGCGGCACTCCGGCGGACACCAGTCCGTTCACTAGCGTCGCCATCCACGACGCGCCGACCGGCCCGCCGCCTCCCAGCACCAACGCGTGAAAGGAGGTCGTCTCGCCGTGAGAGCTGTGTCGGTTCATGAGTTGTGGTCCTTCCTTGGTGAACTATGAGCGCGGGCAAGACGTCGAACCGGGCGGTGCAGGGGCGGCAGCCAACGTCCGCATGATGTCGTTCATGGCGTGACGCGCGACGGCGGGATCGAGGGAACCTCAGGAGCGTTCGCGATGGCCTCGGCCGTCATCCGGAAGCTCTCCGGATAGGCGTCGCGCTCGGTTCGTCGCGCGGGTTCGCTGGTGCGCCAGCAGTACTGGCAGCGTGCGCACCGCACCACCTCCCACACCTCCGCGACGGGTGAGGCGAACAGCAGGTCGATGGTGTCATGTGCGCAGCGCGGGCAGATCTCCGGCATGGCGGCAACCTCCTTGGCGGGGGGTGGGTTCAGCGGTTCGCGGCCAGTTCTTGCAGCCTCGTCAGCCACGCGGCCGCCTCGGGCAGATCGCGCACCTGGTTGCCGTAGTTGCCGCGATTGTCCGGCGACACCGGGGTGGTGGCGTCGATGATCAGTTTGTCGACCATACCGGCGGGCTGCGCCTGGGGCGCGAGTTCCATGACCGACATGGCGGGGACGGTGATCAGGTCGTGGGAGGGGTTCATCTTCGTGGACAGCGCCCACATCACCTGCGGAAGGTTGAACGGGTCCACGTCCTCGTCCACCATGATCACCGTGGACGCGTAGCCCAGCCCGTGCGGGGTGCTCAGCACCCGGAGTCCAACCGCCCTGGCGAAGCCGCCATACCGCTTGGCGGTCGACACGATCACGACGAGGCCATGCGTGTACGTCGCGTTGACCGCGCGAACCTCGGGGAAGTCGGCCTTGAGCTGTTTGTACAGCGGGACGCAGGTGTTGGCGGCGATCAGGTAGTCGATCTCGGTCCACGGCATGCCGAGGTAGAGGTGCTCGAACACCGGGTCGGTGCGGTAGGAGACGCGGTCGACGCGGATCACCGGCAGTCGCCTGCCACCTGAATAGTGGCCGGTGAACTCGCCGAACGGTCCCTCGATCTCCCGCTGACGGCCCTCGATCACGCCTTCGGCGACGACCTCGCTGCCCCACGGCACGGGCAGTCCGGTCAACGGCGCCCTGGCGATCGGCGCGGGCGCGCCGCGCAGCGCCCCCGCAAGCTCGTACTCGTTCTCGTCGTAGCGCATGGGGGTGGCCGCCGCAATGGAGATCACCGGGTCGTTGCCGACGGCGATGGCGACAGGGAGGTCCTCCCCGCGTTCCTCGGCCTTGCGTAGGTGCAGTGCGATGTCGTGCATCGGCACCGGCTGCAGCGCGAGCCTGGCGGGACCCTTGACCTGGATGCGGTAGATGCCCACGTTCTGCTTGCCTCTATTGCCAGGATCGTCGGGGTCCTCGGACACGACCGCGGCCTTGTCGATGTAGAAACCGCCGTCGCCGTCGTTGAGCCGGATCAGCGGCAGCACCCGGAAGAGGTCGACCTCCGCGCCGGTCATGGTGTTCTCGGCCCACGGCGGAGCGTCCCTCCACTCCGGCCTGACGGGGAACCGGTCCCAGCGCCGGGCGAACTCCCGGATCTGCTCCTCGGTGCCGGTCTCCTTGGGCAGCCCGAGTGCCAGGGCGTGGTTGGCCCACGACCCGTGCACGTTCATGGCGATCCGGGCGCTGGTGAAGCCCTTGATGTTGTCGAAGTACAGGGCGGGCGCGCTGCCGCCCATCCGGGAGACCGCGTTGGCCGCGGCCGCCACGTCGGGTTCGGGGAGAACCTCATCGGTGACGCGCAGCAGTTGCCCCTGCTCGTCAAGTACGCGCAGGAAACTGCGCAAGTCGTCGTACGGCATGAGGGTTCCTCCGGATCAGAAGCCGGTTCGGGTGGCGTGCATGCCCGGCCATCGCCTGGCATCCGGTGCGGTCAGGCCGATCTGGTCAAGCACGCGGACGACGATGTGGTCGACGATGTCGTCCACTGTGGATGGACGGTCGTAGAACGCGGGCATCGGCGGCACGATGCGCGCGCCGAGTCTCGCCAGCGCCAGCATGTTCTCCAGGTGGATCTCGTTGAGCGGGGTCTCCCTGGGGACCAGCACCAGCGGGTGACGTTCCTTGAGGACGACGTCGGCGGCCCTGCTGATCAGGCTGTCGGCGTACCCGGCCCGGATGCCCGCCAGCGTCTTCATCGAGCACGGGGCGATGACCATGCCGTCGACGCGGAAAGAGCCGGAGGAGATCGTCGCGCCCTGGTCGTCGGGCGCGTGTACCACGTCGGCCAGCGTGCCCACCTCGCGGGTGGAGAGCCCGGTCTCCAGTTCCACGGTCGTGCGGGCCCAGCGGGAGAGCACCAGATGGGTCTCCACGTCGGGCATCCGGCTCAGGCGTTCGAGCAGGCGAATGCCGAACACCGCGCCCGTCGCCCCAGTGATACCGACGATCAGCCGCACGATCACCACTCCTCGACTTTTTCGGTCCGTTTTCTTTGACGTTATGGTTGTTCGATGCCTGAGAACTGGAGTGCTGGAGACAAGTGATGGTCAGAAACGGACACGCTCCGATCGTCACGCTGCCCTACCGCGCTGCGGTCGGCGTGCCGCCGGGTGTGGAAGTGCTCGGCTTCCCGGGGCTGCTGGCCAGGGCGCTCGGGCACGGCGTCGACCCGTACGCGCTCAGGCGACCCGACTTCCACGTGTTGATCGCGCTGCGGTCCGGGACCTTGCGCTGTTCGCTGGACTTCGCCGACCACGTGCTGCGCCCCGGCGACTGGCTGTGGGTGCGGCCGGGGCAGGTGCAGAGATACGACTCTCCGCTGAACGCGGCCGGCGGACGGGTCGTGTTGTTCCTGCCCGGCTTTCTCGACCAGGCCACGGCCGAGCAGGCCGGCACGGACCGCGGCGTGTGGCGTCCGGCTTCGGTTCCGACGGACGTGGAGCGTGGCAGCCTGTGGCGGCTGCTCGACCTGCTGGAGCACGAGTACGCGCTCTGGGGCGGCCGACAGGAGGAACGCCACGTGGAGGTGCTGCGGCATCTGCTCGCCGCGCTCGTGCTGCGCCTGGCGGTCGTACACGGCACGGACGGCGAGCCGGTCGCGGGAGGGGAGGCGTTCCTCCGCTTCCAGTCGGCCGTCGAGCAGGACTTCACCCGCAGCCACCGCGTGGAGGACTACGCCACCCGGCTCGGGTACAGCGTCCGCACCCTGGCCAGGGCCAGCCAGGCGGGAGCAGGCGTCGGGGCCAAGGGCTACATCGACAACCGCGTTCTGCTGGAGGCCAAGCGCCTGCTCGTCCACACGGACCTGCCCGCCGGTGCGATCGGGCAGCGGCTGGGATTCCCGGAGGCCACGGTGTTCACGAAGTTCTTCCGCCGGCACACCGGCCGCACGCCCACGGATTTCCGCGCGGCCGGCGCCTGACGGCGGCGCGTCTCAGCTCTGGCGCCTGATCACCGCGCTTCCGGCGTTGTAGAGCGCCCTGGCGACGGTCGACGGGTCGCCGAGATACCCGGAGACCATGGCGCCGTCCCGCAGCATCACCAACTGGTCGGCCACGTCGGCGGTGTCGACGACGCCGATCTCGCGCAGCATGTCCTCGATGGTCTGCTTGAACCAGATCCGGTGCGCGCGTACGACCTGCCGCACCGGGTGCTCCGCGTCGGCGTACTCGGCCGCGGCGTTGATGAACGGGCAGCCGCGGAAGCCGGGGGAGCAGCTTTCCGCTCCGACGGACCGCTGCTCGTCATCGGCGGAGGCAGGGACCACACCGTTCCCGAGGTCGTCGCCAAGGCCGCCTACGAGCTGTACGGCGGTTCGAGTGCCGTCACCGACTACCAGTCGTTCCCCGATCGCGGCCACTCCCTGGTCTTCGACCACGGCTGGCGCGAGATCGCCGATTTCGCGCTCTCGTGGCTCCGCCGCCAGGGCTTCTGACCCGACCTCGAAAGGAAGAATCATGAAGTCATCCAAGAGATCCCGTTGTCAAGGCATCCGGACCGCAGTGCTGGGAGTCGCGTTGGTCGTCGTGGCCGCGATCGTCCCCGCCGCGGGGGCCGCCTCCGCCGCCGCCGGGCACGACGGTCATCCCACGGCCGAGCCGACCGTCGTGCTGGTCCACGGCGCGTGGGCGGACGGCTCCAGTCGGAGTGGTGTCGTCGGCGGCCTGCAACGCGACGGGTACACCGTCGCCGTGCCGCCGAACCCGCTGCGCGGCGTTGCCCAGGACTCCGCCTACCTCGCCGCCTACCTGAAGACCGTGCAGGGACCGATCGTGTTGGTCGGGCACTCCTACGGAGGTTTCGTGACCACCAACGCCGCCGCCGGCAACCCCAACGTCAAGGCGCTGGTCTACGTGGACGCCTACATTCCGGCGCAGGGCGACACCCTGAACGGGCTGACGGCGCAGTTCCCGGGCAGCCGGGTCGGCCCCGACGCGCTCGACTTCGTCCCCTCGGCCGGCGGCGTGGTCGACGCCTGCCTCAAGCCCGCCCGGTTCCGCGGCGTGCTGGCGGGCGACCTGCGGCCCGACCAGGCCGCCCGGCTCGCCGCCGTCCAGCGTCCGCTCGCGGCCTCCGCGCTGGACGAGCCGTCGGGCCGGCCCGCGTGGGCCACCATCCGCAGCTGGGGTGTCATCGGCACCGCGGACCGCGCCTTGCCCCCTGCCGCACAGGAGTTCATGGCCAAGCGGGCGGGTGCGACCATCACGAAGGTGAACGCGTCCCACCTGTCGATGATCTCCCGCGTCGGCAAGGTCCAGGACGTCATCGAGGACGCGGCACGCACCATCCGCTGAGGCCCGCCGGTACGGTCCCGCCGGTACGGTCCCGCCGTCATCTGCCGGTACGGTCCCGTCCCACCCTGGAACTCGACGAGTGGGGATTGCCCGACGTTGGCGTTAACCTAATCCGGCGGAGCTGAACGATTCGTTCGGACCTGTGGTGCTTGCGCCGGTGGTCAACAGTGAGAAGCTGCATGAGCTGCTCGCTTGGGAGACTGAGTACGCCACCCTCGACTTCAAAACTTCATCGAAGCTGTCCGAGAAGCGTGACCAGGTCAAAATCGCCAAGGACATCGGTGCCATGTCCGTACATGGCGGCTTCCTCGTCATAGGCGTTGACGGGCGCGGGAAACCCACAGGAAAGGTCTCGCCATCAGATGCAGACCTCTTCGTGCAGATCGGCATGGATTTGCTCGGTCACCTGCATGTCGGGAACCGTGGCGTCGGTGGTGACCACGTTCGTGATCAGATGCGGGCAGCCGAGAGCGGGATCGTCAGACGTCTCAGTAGATGGACCTTATAGCCCGTCCAACCGGATCCGCGTTGATCGCGTAACGGGCCTGGACGTCGTAAGGCGAGCTCACCAGGTCTGGTCTCGGTGGGAGTTTCTCGCCTTCAGGCCAATCTAGGGTTTCGGGGGTCGGCGGGTGGGATGTTGTGATTGAGCCGGAAGGTGTTGTCCGGATCGTAGACGGCCTTGATTTCGGTGAGGCGCTGGTAATCCTTGGGCTCGTACGCTGAGCGCACCTCCTTGGCGGCGTCCTCGCCGTTCATGAAGTTGAGGAGACGGCCGCCGGTGCTCCACGGGGCGAGCGCTTCGAGCATGCGCTTGTGTGCCGGCCGGATTTCGGTGATGTCCGCGCGTTCCAGCCGCGAGACCACGTTGAGCAGGTATCGCGCGTCCCGGTTGCCCACGGCGTTGGCGACGGCCGGGGGGAGCGCGAGCCGGCCGCCGAGGTGACGCAGTTCGAAGATGTGCGGGACGGGTGCGTGGGGCGGGGCCAGGTCGAGGAGGGTGCGTACCGCCGTGGTGTCGAGCGCGCCGAGCAGGGCGGTGCCAGCCTCGATGAATCCGGGAGAGGGCGGATCGGCGTAGATGGACCCGGCTTCGGTGTAGGGCAGTTGGCCGAGGGTGTCGCTCGTCGGGCCGAGTGCCCGTAACGGTTCGACCAGGCCCTCGGCGTCGTCGAGCGTGTCCGCGGCGTAGGCGATGCGGATATTGACGGCCTGTCGGCCTCGCAGTGCCTCCGGGAACGCGGGGATGTCCGGATAGGACATCTGCATGATCGACGAGCTCATCTCGTCGGGCACGGTGGCCGTCCAGCGCAGGTAGGTGTCGAACACCTCGGCGGCCGATTCGCCGGGGAACTGCAGTGATCCGCCGTAGAGGGTGGTGATCGGCACGAGGCCGATCTCGATGCCGGTCACCACACCGAAGTTGTCCCGGCCGCCACGTAGTGCCCAGAACAGGTCCGGGCAGGACTCCTCGGTGACATGGCGCAGCCGGCCGTCCGCTGTGACGACGTCGATGCTACGCACGTGATCGGCGGCGTAGCCGTAGCGCCGGGAGAGCAGACTGAGCCCTCCGGCCAGGGTGTAGGGCACCACGGCAAGGCCCGGATAGGAGCCTGACAGCGGCGCCAGCCCGGCGGGCGCGGCTTCGTGGATCACTTCGTCCCATCGGGTGCCGGCTGCCACCCAGGCCGTGTTCGCCTCGAGGTTCAACCGGACGCCCGTCATCCGAGTGGTGTTGATCAGCACTCCGCCCTCACCGGCGATGCCGGCGGACGCGTGCCCGGTGCCCTGCACGGCCACAGGGAGCGCGTGACTTCTCGCGAATTCCACCGCGGCCCGCACGTCCGCGGTTCCGGTCGCGCCCACCACGAGGTCGGGCCGATGCTGACGAGCGAGCTGGTACCCGGCCCGTTCTGTGTCGTAGCCCTCGTCTTCGGGTGTGAGCACCGGGCCTCTCACCCGCTTGGCCAGGGCCTTGACCTCGGCTGGGTCGATGCCGACGGGCTGGAAGCGTTGTGGGTCCGAACTGCTCATGATCATTCCCTATGGGTTGCCGGTATGGGATACGCGACCAACCAGAGCGGCCGCAGATAGTAAGGTAACCGTACTATCAATGGGCGCGGTATTGTCAAGTCCCCTGACCAATCACGGCGGAAAGAGGGCGCCCCAGGATGACGACACGCGCCGGAAGGCAGGGCGACGAAGGTGTGAGCCAGATCCCACTTCCCGCCCTGTTCACGCAGGCCAAGGACGTCACGCTCGCGAAGCTGCACTGGAGGCTCAATGAGGAGGGATTCAAGGGCATCCGTTACAGCCACGGCGCCGTTTTCCGGTTCATCGACGCCGAGGGCTCGCGACTGACCGCGCTCGCCGAACGCTCAGGGCTCTCCAAGCAGGCGCTCGGCGAGGTGGTTACCGAGCTCGAGCGGCACGGCTACGTCGAGCGGACGACCGATCCGGACGACCACCGCGCGAAGGTCATCCGACTGACCGAACGGGGAACGCAGGCCCAGGTCGCCGCCGCTCGAATCCTCGGGGAAATCGAGCGACGGTGGGCACAGCACCTTGGCCGGGATCGGATCGCCGAAATGCGCATGGTGCTGGAAGAGGTCATCCGCTTCGAAAAAAGCTAGGCAGCGGGCCTCTCGTTATCGATTTACGACCAACCCGGCACGACGCATGTACCAAATTCTCGATCTTCGTACTGGGCCTTGGTGAAGGCCTAGGCTTGGATGTCTGGTATGAACTGGTGTTCCGTAAAGAGATCCCCCACCAGAACACCAGCCGGCCGGACCGCTGTCCCAGATCAGGGTGTTCCGTATAGGTGTCCCGCGAACTGTTCCGATGAAGGGGGGCTATACGGAACCCTTGCAGGCGTGAACGGAACCCGCGTCGGCTACGCCCGCTGCTCGACCGATGGGCAAGACGTGATCATTTAGACCGAGCAGTTCCTGGCCCTCGGCGTCCCCCAGGACCGGGTCTATACCGACCGCGCCTTCTCGGGCACCACCCGCCGCAACCGCGTCGGACTCGACCAGGCCCTCGGTGCCGTGTGGGACGGCAGCGTCTTCACCGTGACCAAGTTCGACCGGTTCGCCCGCGACATGGCCACGGCCAACGAGATCCTCACAGACCTGTCCGGCTGCGGCGTCCTGGTCGGCCTGGACGATCCGTCGACGACTGGAACGACGTGTTCGGGCGGCTGTTAAGTTGCGTCCACGGGGTGGTGTATGAGTTTCCGCTGGTAGACAGCGTGGCGTCGTGGAATCGACATTGGCGCCGAGGCTGGCCAGGCTGGCGACCACCAGGAGTGTCCATGGCAGTAGGCCGCCACGGGAGCCGTGTCGGCTGGCCAGGAGCAGCGACATCGAAGCGGCGACGATCAGCCGTCGACGGACAGAGGGATCAGGGCCGCGCTCCACGGGCTCTCTCCGTGGCGGAGCACCAGTTCGTGCATGTGGGCGTAGGAGACCGCTGCCGCGATCGCGGCGAGCAGGACGACGCCGGCGGTCGTGGTACGCCGGATCCACTGATCTGCTTGAGGAGCTCCCACCCTCGCTCACCCCTGTCCCAGCAGGAACTGGCGGGTGAGGACGAAGTAGAGCCGGCCCAATAAGCGATCATCGCCTGCAGTCCCCGCACCCAGGCTCGCAGCGCATGGTGGTCGATGATGGACGCATAGGTCCATGCCGCTTTCGCCTGAGTCTTCGGCATCCGACGCATTGGTTCGGGAACTCAGGCGCTGGGACGAATGGGGCAAAGTCATCGTCCCCGACACCAGCGTATACATCGAGCACCCGCGAAGATCGATGATCTGGACCTAGCGCGTCGGGGTCTCCTGCGCCGGCGCAGCTCGCGCTCGGCGCCTGTACGAATGCCATGCGTGGCCTGAGGTCGGCCTTCCCGAAAACGCCGAGGTGCCGCGAGCGTCGCGCTCGCGGCACCTCCTGCGCTTCGCGTCTGCAAGACGCGAAGCATCGTGCTCACGCGATGTCGAACCGGTCATCCGCCACAGACGACCGTCACCTCTCCGACCCCCGGGACCTGGTAGTCCGGGTTGTGGTAGCGAACCGAGGCACTGGTCAAACCGCGGAACTCGTCGGTGACCGTGACCCAGTCCGAGTGCGTCTCCCGGTAATTTTGCGCCCACTTGTTGGCCGGGCAGGGGCTGGTCACCCAGATGTCCCCCCCGAGCGGCACGAAGCTCTTCATCGCGAAGTCGTAGGTGGCCGGGCGCCCGTGATCCACGTTCGAGCAGGTCACCGTCACATCGACCGTCACGACGACCCGCTTCTTCGCGTCCTCCTGGTAGGTGCGAAGGTTCTGGTAATCGACCTTCACCGTCTGACCGTCCGGCAGCGTGTCGATGCTGTTGTACCTGAGGGATTTGGAGTCCGCGGCATCGGCGAACTTGGATGAAGCCGACGCGGACACGACGTACGGCGAGGTGGAAGGGCACTTGACGGTCGTGTAGTGGGAGCCCTGGGCACCCACGGAGCTGGAGTTCGTCACCTTGACGATGGTCTCGGCGTAGGCCGGGCCGCCGAGGCCGATCACCCCCGCGGCCGTCGCGATCGCCGCCGCGCCGATGAGTGACATTGTGAAGATGCGCATGTGTTTCCCCTCGTTGGAGCTTGTTTCGGCAAGGAACAGGCAGGTGACGGCCGCACCGTCGGATTTCCGGCGCGAGCGCCGTTTGCCCGTGCGTCTGCGACGGTAGGAGAACCGCCTTGGCGAACTCTTGGGTCGACTTCGCGGGGACTGAAGGTCCAGTTGGCGTGACCCCGTGAGTGGGCGTTCCACGCCCCCGATCACGACCGGCCCGGGCGCCTGACCACGGGCACCGGCTGGCCACGGCGCCCGGCCTCGGCCCGCAGCCGCTTCCCCAGCTCGCGCCCCTGCCGCAGGAACGACCGCCTCCGCTCACGACGGCGGCCGGCCAGGCTCCAGTCGTTCAAAGCCCGGTCGACCTCGACGCGCGACCGGTCGCCCTCCCCCACGGCCGTCCCCATCAGCACCACGTTCTCCTGCCACTCCATGACTGGGCCGTGCCGGTGGAAGGTCAGGCAGACGGGTCCCTCGCCCGCTTCGACTCCGGCGGGCAGGCGCAGATCGAACCCCCCGGCGGTCCGCGTGCACGAGCGGGTCCGCACAGCCAGGGGGCGGCCGTCCGACACCATGGTCAGGACGGGCTCGCCGAGCCCGGCCGCTCGATCGGCGAAGGGCTGCCAGTCGGCCGGCGGTACCGACCGGCTCGGGAGGCGCGGCCCCGCCGGCGCCGGGTCGGACGGTGGTGCGACGAGGTCGTCGGCGCAGGTCCAGGCTTCGGGCGTCCTGGATAGATCACCCTCCGGCCACCAGAGGATCCTCTCCGGGGTGACCTCCACCCAGATGCGGGCGAAGTACCATCCGAGGCGCTTCATCAGGAACCACGGAGTCCCCGAGAAACCGGCCGGGGTCTTCGCCAGCGATTCCCGGACGTACCGGTCGGTGTTGGCTTGCAGGTCCGCGTCCCGCACGGCCGCACGGCCCTGTACGAGGACGACGGGTGGCCGGTCCAGCCCGCTTCCCGTCGGGTCCGAGTAGAGCAGGGCGACCCGCGGGTCCCGGCGCGCGCGCTCGGCCTTGTCCGGATAGGTGAGACCGGTGGACACGTCGAGCGTGCCGTTCGCGCCGACGTAGGGGGTCAAGGGCCATGTGACGGGCCGCCCGTCACGGGTGAGCGAGGCGTACTCGCACACGAGCGACCGCTCGAACAGCCTGGCCGTCTCGGACGGCCAGGTGGCCGGTACAGGTCCGGTCATGACGACTCCAGGAAGACGTCGGCGGCAATGGGGGCGTCGGCGCCGTACAACCGGGCGAAGCGCCGCCGGTAGGCCGGCCACCAGAATCGCCGGAACATGAACCGGGCCACGACGGGCAGCTCCGCGTGCGAGGCGACGAGCAGCTCGCCCTCCGCGCTGGAGGCGAGCCAGCCGAAGATCGTCGGGACTCGGCGGCGGCCGAAGTCACCCATCGCCTGGCGCTTGTCGGACTCGATGTCCTCGAGGGTGAGGTGCCGGAGCATCAGCGGGACGGCGTCCCGCTCCTCGTGGTCGAGGTGCTCGTTGACGAACTCGTGCAGGCGCAGCAGCGTGGGCGCCCGGTCCGGCAGGGGGACCGAACGGTCGCCGGCGGCTCGCACGAGCGGATCGAGCACGGCGTGCTCGGACTCCAGCTCCGCGAGCACGGCCGCCGCCTCGGGCGCGCGGCCGGCGAGCCGCGGCCACAGATCGGCGTCCTCGTGCGCGTGGTGGGCGTGGAGCATCTCCAGCACGAGCGCGAGTTGCTCCTCAAGGAGTTCCCCGTGCTCGGCGTCACGGGGACTGCGGCACGCCTCGGCCAGGCGGCCGAACTCGGCGCGGAAACCGGCGTGCATCATCAGGAATCCGGTCAGGTGTTGTCGTGTGATCATGTGTCTGCTCCCTCACGTGTCGGGAGCAGCGTGCGGCACCGGCCCTCACATGCACTTGGCGAGTTCTTGGCGTGCCCTGGAGAGCCAGTACTCGGTACCCGCGGTCTCCAGGATCCGCACCGCGTCCACCAGGTGGGCCCGCGCGGCCGCGCGGTCCCCGAGGGCTAGAAGCGCCTCCCCCAGGTGACCGTCGTACGCTCCGGCGACCGTGGTACAACAGCCGTTCACGAGGAGCCGGCCGGCGAAGGGCCGGAACAGGTCGTACATCTCCCGGACGACATCCGGGTCGCCGAGGCGGATCCCGGCGTGCAGCCGGCACATCGCGGCGATCACCCAGGTGTAGTCGCGCGGCGGCAGGGGGGTCTCGCGCAGGATCCTCCGGGCGCGGTCGCGCTCACCCAGGCCGGCCAGCGCGTACGCCAGGATGTAGCGGAGCCCGGCCATCCCGGTGCGGTGCCAGAGCTCCTCCAGCCGCTCGGTCTCCCCGGCGAGCCCGTCCTCTTCGAAGAGCACCTCGAACCGCTGGGCGAGCATGGCCGCCTCGAAATAGCCGCGGTCGCCGAAGGACAGCAGCGCCTTGACGGGCTCGTAGTGGCGGAACGCGTCGGGCACGTTCTGGAAAAGGTCGAGCCCCACGTGCGTGACCGCCGCCTGCAGCGCCAGCGTGGGGTTGTGCAGCCTGCCGAGCAGCGCGTCCGTCTCCGCCAGCAGCGCACGAGCGTCCGCCACCTCCCCGCGATCGGTCAGATCGGCGGCGGCGTGGAGCTGAGCGATCACCCGGAGCTGGGACGACAGCCCGGGCTCCGCCAGCAGGCGCCTCACGGTCCCGGTCCGCTGCTCCATGAAGTCCTGCCCGCGCAGGGCGATCAGCCGCAGGTGGAGCACGCGCCGCAGCAGGTCAGGGTCGTCCAGGCGCTCGGCCGCCGCCACGGCCTGCGCCGACACCCCGTCGACGTCCTCGCGTCCGTTCTGGGCGAGCACGACGGCCCGTACGGCCTGCGCCGTCGCCCAGGCGGGAGCGGCCGGGGGCAGCTCGCGGACGGCACGGTCCATCGACTCCCGCAGGGCGACCGGGTCGAGGCCGTAGCGGAACGGGACCCAGATGCCGTGCGCCATCGCGATGTCCGCGGCCATGACCGCCTTCTGCAGGTCGGCGCCCGCCAGCGTCAGTGCCTGCTCGACCGCGTCGTAGCCCTCGTCGAACCGCCCGGCCGCGTAGCAGCTTTCCGCCAGACCGACCGCCAGCTCGAACCGCTCGGCGGCCTCGGCTCGGGCCACATCGGACACGGCCAGGGCCTCCTGCCAGGACAGGATGGCGTCGTCAGGGGAATGGCGGCGCAGCGCCGCCCGCGCGGCCCGCGCGGCGTAGTCCATCGCCATCCGGGCCGGTTCCGGGCCCAGATCCGCCGCCGCCAGCCAATGCCTCCCGATGTCGCCGAGCCGGCTCTCCTGCCGTCCGTGGATGCGGGTGAGCACGCCCGCGATCTGCTCGTGCACCCTGGCCCGCCACAGGCGGGAGCGACGGGACAGCAAGGCGTCGATCACCAGCGCGTGCGCGAACCCGTACCCGCCGAGTATGTCCGCCGACTCCCGGATCAGGCCCGCTTCCAGCGCCACCTCCAGCGACGGCAGCAGGTCCCCGACCTCGCGGTGGGCCACCTCCGCCAGAACGCGGGCCTCGAACTCGCTCCCGGCGACGGCGGCCAGCTCCAGCACCCCGGCGGTCTCCTCGCCGAGCCTCTCCACCCGGTGCAGCACGACGTGCAGCACGCCCTGCGGCAGCTCCTCACCCGCACGGGCGAGCTCCGTCAGGAAGAACGGGTTGCCCTCGGTGCGGCCGCGGAGCCGTTCGGCCCTCTCACTACCAGGGTCGTGGCCGGACACGGTCCGCACGAGCGTGCGGACCTCCTCCGTCGCGAGCCCCTCCAGCCCCAGCCGCCGAGCGCCGAACCGGGACAGCGCCGACAGGGTGGCGCTGAGCCCGGATACCTCGTGCCGTCTGAAGCTGGCCACGAGCAGCAGCCCCGGGGGCGCGGCCGACGCCACATGAACGAGCAGCCGCAACGTCGCGTCGTCGGCCGCGTGGATGTCCTCCAGGACGACCACCACGGGGCGAACGACCGCCAGGAACGTCACGACCGCCTCGAAGAAACGAAGCCTGGCTCCCTGCGCGTCGTGGGCCGGGATCGCCTCCAGCCCGCCCGCGAGGAAGTCACGGATCCCCTCGGGCAGCGCGGTCACCGACGAGGCGGCGGCCAGCTCCCGCAGCACCTGCTCCCACGGCCACAGCGCCGGCGCGGTCTCGTGGTCGGGACTCGCCCCCCAGGCCACCGGCACCCCGGCCGCCGAGCGGAACCTCCTGAGCAGGCTCGTCTTCCCGACGCCCGGCTCGCCGTCCACCAGGACCACCTGCCCGGCGGCCGACGCCGCTCTCACGGCCTCGGACAGGAACTCGAGGGCGTCCGCGCGACCGACGAAAGGCGTGTCGTCCGGCGGTTCGCCGGGCCCCGGACGGGCGGCGGCGGCCCGCGCCGGCGGGATCAGTGTGGCGTCCTGGCGGAGCACGGCGGTCTCCAGCTCGCGCAGCCGCGGCCCCGGGTCGATGCCGAGCTCGTCGGCGAGCACCTCGCGCACCGTGCGCAGGCACCCCAGCGCGGCGGCCTGCCTCCCCGCCCGGTAGTGGGCCAGCACCAGCAGCTCCCACGCCCGCTCGCGCAGCGGGTGTTCGTGCACGAACGGCTCCAGCCGCGCGACGACATCCGTGTGGCGGCCCAGTTCGAGCAGCGCCCTGGCCAGCGCCTCCACGGCGTCCAGCCGCACCTGCTCCAGCCGCGCCGTCTCCGGCTTCGCCCAGCTCTCGGACCGCACGTCGATGTACGGCTCGCCCCTCCACAGGTCGAGTGCCGATACGAAGGCCGCCGCCGCCTCGTCATGGCGGCCCTGGTCGAGCCTGCTGGTCCCGGTGGAGACGAGCGCCGCGAACTCCCTCGTGTCGAGGTCGAGCCGCTCCGTCATCAGCCCGTACCCGTCGCCCACGGTGACGATGACCGTCGCCGCCGCGCGCCGGTGCCGATCGCGCTCCAGCAGCCTGCGGAGGTTGGAGATGTAGACCTGCAGGCTGCCCTGCGCGCTGACGGGCGGGTTGCCGCCCCACAGCCGGTCGGCCAGGACGTCGGCGGGGAGCACCCGGCCGGCGTGCATCGCCAGCATCGCCAGCAACGCCCGCTGCTTGGGAGGGCCGATCGGTACCGGCTGCCCGTCCGCAATGAGTTCCAAAGGCCCGAGGACGTTCAACCGCACGGGGGCATCCTACGGAGACGCCGGAAGACTGTCCAAGCTGCCCCGATTCGACGCGAGGTCGTCCGCATGCGTGGGCCGGCGTACGTGCCCGAACTGGATCTCCGCGCCCTCGTGCTCGGCGTGTACGTCCTGCGGCCAGGCCGCCTTGAGCATCGCGTCGCGTTCCTGCCGGTCGATGTCGCTGCGCACCGCCAGCCGGCGGCTTCCCACCGGCAATTCGAGGTCCTGCGCGATCCGCGAGTCGTTGATGGTCCGTACGATGCGCACCGAGCACAGCAGCGGCCCCGCTCCGTGGCGGTCACCGAGACGGCGCCGGTCAGGTCGCGCATGGTGTTGCGGTGGTGATGGTCGAGGTCCCACACGCGCTCCACAGGTTGGGTCGTCATGGTGCGGGTGCCTCGTGCGCGAGCGCGCCGCCGCCGAGCGCGAGGGGGGCGGCTGCCGTGACCGCGTGCCACCCGCTGGCCAGCGCCTGGGCTCCGGCGGGCGGGGGGTGCCGACGGACAATCTGAGCGACACCGCGCGGTTCACCCTCGTGTGCTCCCCCCGGACGCGGGATGTTCTCCGCAAGGCATCACACGGCGCGCCATTGGCTCCTGCCTTGCTGACCGACGACCTGTAGTCGCGCAATCCGAAGTAGGGCGGGCTGATCACCACGTTCCCAATGGATGTGTGGGGCATGGGGTTGGCCCGGCGCCCCGCACCGAGCATGGCTCAGCTGCAGCAGGTGCTCGCCGTGCCGGCGGTGGACGGCCGGCCCTGGGTGGTGGTTGTGACGGTGTCAGGGCCACAGACGCACGGGGCGTCGGTGGAGGCGTCGTTCTTGTCGAGGACGTCGGCGTCGCCCTTGACCACGTACACCTCCCACGGTTCGGCCCCGGGGCCGGTGACCCACACCTTGTCCTGCAGGGCGTAGCAGCAGGAGGTGTCGTTCTCCTCGAAGGTGGCCAGCCCGGCATCCTTCAGGCGCTGGGTGGCGGCGGTGACCTGCTCGGTTTCCTCGACCTCGACGCCGAGGTGATCCATGCGGGTCTCCTGGCCGGGCTCGCCTTCGAGCAGGACGAGCTTGAGCGGGGGCTCGGCGATGGCGAAGTTGGCGTACCCCGGGCGCCGCTTGACCGGCTCGGCGCCGAACAGTTTGGAGTAGAACTCGATCGAGCCTTCCAGGTCAGAGACCCGCAGGGCGAGCTGTACACGTGACATGTGGCTCCTCCTTGATCGGATGTGGGCCTCGGCGCCAGCGCCTCAACCTCACATTGATTAGATGAGGTTCTAATCAATGTGATGGCATCAGTGTGGAGCCCTATCTAGGTGCCTGTCAAATTAGACTCATATCTAAACAGGCCATCGCCGGGCTTCCTGGTGCGCGACGGGGAGCGCCGCACCGTTTGGCTGCCCGCCGATGCAGGACCTTGCAGATCTCCGTGCCGTCACGACCGGTGAAGGTGACCATGATCGGTCGGCGTCGAGATCGTTGCACCGACGTTCAAGATGGTCGCCTACCAGGCAGAACCGAACCGCCGTCGCAGACCGCCCGCCACGAGGAGAGCCTGGCGCACCACCCGAGCACGCCCGTTCTCCCACCAAGGCGCTCACGGGGCAGTGCTTGACGATCGGCCATTAGCTCAACAAAGATTAAGGTAATTATGATTGAGCTAATGAGCATCGAGAGACGTGCCGCCGTGCATGCGGCGTTGGCCGAGCCCGTCAGGCTGGCCATGACCGATGCACTGCTGCTGGGCGATCGATCCCCGGGCGAGCTCGGCGAGCAGACGGGTCTGTCCACCAGCCTGCTGGCCCATCACCTGCGCGTACTGCAGGAGGCCGGCGTAGTGGAACGATCCCGATCTGAGGCCGACCGACGCCGCAGCTATGTCCGGCTTCGCCCGCAGGCGCTGGCCGGCCTCGGCCCGGCGGCGGTCTCCGTGGCGGCGCCGCGGGTGCTGTTCGTCTGCACGCATAACTCCGCCCGCTCCCAACTCGCCGCCGCGCTGTGGCAGCAGGCCAGCGCGGTACCCGCGGCATCGGCCGGGACCGCACCCGCCTCCCGGGTACACCCCGGAGCTCTGGCCACCGCCCGTCGCCATGGATTGCGCCTGGACCCGCGCGCCACCGCACACCTGGACCAAACACTCGAACCCGGCGACTTCCTCGTGGCGGTCTGCGACAACGCCTACGAGCAGCTGGAACATCGCCCGCACCTGCACTGGTCGGTGCCCGACCCGGTCGCCGTCGGCAGCGATCAGGCGTTCGAAGAGGCCTTCGCCGACCTGCACGCCCGGATCGGCCGGCTCACCACCGCGCTAACACCCGCCGATCCGCCCGATGACACCGACTCGGCCGCGAGGCCACCCGAGGAAGGAAAGCGATGACCCACCCCCTGGCCTCTCATAACGACTTGAGCCTCGATCAGCGGCACGCCCTGTACACCGCCGCCGCCAATCTCTCCGCCGAGTTCTCCGGCACCTTCTCCCCAGAGACCATCGAACGCTTCCTGCGCACGAGCTACGACCAGTTCGCCGGCCGCGCCACGGTCTCCGGATTTCTGCCGCTGCTGGCCGAACGCTTCGCCCGCCAGCGGCTGCGCGCTCTGGCCCGGGTCGAGGGCAAACACGACACCGGCACCCCGACGGTGCTGTTCCTGTGCGTACACAACGCCGGACGCTCGCAAATGGCCCTGGGCTACTTCCAGCACCTGGCCGAGGATCGCGCGATCGCCTGGTCAGGCGGGTCTGAGCCGGGCGAGCGCATCAACCCCGCCGCCGTGGCCGCCATGGCCGAGGTCGGCATCGACATCACCGGCGAATACCCCAAGCCCTGGACCACCGAGATCGCCCAGGCCGCCGACGTCATCATCACCATGGGCTGCGGGGACGCCTGCCCCATCTTCCCCGGCAAGCGGTATGAGGACTGGGAACTGACCGACCCCGCGGGCAAGACCGTGGAGGCGGTGCGCGAGATCCGGGATGAGATCGAAAGCCGCGTCCGAACCCTGTTGGAGCAACTCGGTGTACCGGTGCGGGGTCAACGATGAGGGGCTGGGCCGCCGCGTCTTCGCCGGGTCCCTGGGCACCGCGGCGCTGCTGGTCGCGGCCGTCGGCTCCGGTCATCGCCGCCCAGTTCACTGGCGCGACGCCGGCCGTGGCGGTCATCGCCGTGCTCTACCCCCGCCGCGACCACAGCACCGACGCCCCCACAGCCCAGACGGTCACTCCCAGCACCCCGACTGCGGCCGCCTGGTGATGCTGCGCGCGTCGTCCAGCAGGACCTACGGCGTCCGTCACTTATAATTTAGATCGAGGTCTAAGTAAGGAGTCGCCGGATGGCCGTCACCAGCTCCGCGTGTTGCGTGCCCATCGCGCGCGAGGCCCTCTCCGAGAGTGACGCGGCCGAGCTGGCGACCTTGCTGAAGGCGGTCGCCGACCCGGTGCGGTTGCGGCTGCTGTCGATGATCGGCGCGCATCCGGGTGGAGAGGCGTGTGTCTGCGATCTGACCGGCGCCTTCGATCTGACCGGGCCCACCATCTCTCACCATCTCAAGGTATTGCGCACGGCCGGGCTCATCAACGGCGAGCGGCGTGGCACGTGGATCTACTACTGGATCGTCCCGGAGACGGTGGCCCGGCTCGGCGCGCTGTTCAGCCCGCTGGGCGAGCCGGCGCCCGAGGCGCAGGCCGTCACCGCCTGAGCACACCCCCTACGGTCACCCGACGGTGGTGCTGCGTCGTTCGATCATGAGGACGTCGCGCCAGACGCCGTGATGCCGCCCGACGCGTTCGCGAGTGCCGAGGACGCGGAACCCGACCGCCTCGTGCAGGGCCAGGCTGGCGGTGTTCTCGGGGAAGATCCCCGACTGGACGGTCCAGATCCCGGAGTCCTCGCCCGCTTCGATGAAGGCGGTCAGCAGGGCGCGGCCGATGCCGCAGGCGCGGTAGCCGGGATGGACGTAGACGCTGTGCTCGATCACTCCCGCATAGACGGGGCGGGTGGACACCCGCGAGGCGGCCACCCAGGCGACGACCTGGCCGGTCTCCGTGTCGGAGACGACATAGCGGAGGTTGTGGAGCTTGCCGGCGCTGAACCGCTCCCAGCTCGGCGCGGTGGTCTCGAAACTCGCCTGTCCGGTGTCCAGCCCCAACTGGTACACCTCCAGGACCTGCTCGGCATCGGTGTCGCGCATCGGGCGGATCTCCAGGCCGGGGCCGATCGGCGGTTTGCGGGCCTTGACGATGGCCGAGTGGACGCCGTCGCCGTGGTCGGTGGTCAGGGTGACACCGACGCCCACGAAGCCGGCCTCCAGCAGCAGGTCGCGGTACCGAGTGATGGTCAGTGATCCGGCGGTGCAGCCGATGCGCCGCTCGGTCGCCGCCCGGCGTCGCAGTTCCTCGGCCGTGCCGGTGTCGCCGTCGTCGGTGACGATGTCGCTGACGCCGAACCTGCCGCCTGGTCGCAGAACCCGGAACGCCTCGGCCAGCGTGGCGGCCTTGTCATCGGACAGGTTGATGACGCAGTTGGAGATGACGACGTGCACCGAGCGCGCGGGCAGCGGCACGTGTTCGATGGTGCCGTGCAGGAACTCGACGTTGGTCACGCCCGCCTCCTCGGCGTTGCGGCGGGCGAGTTCCAGCATGTCGGTGCTGGCGTCCAGGCCGTACGCCCGGCCGCACGGTCCGACGCGGCGCGCCGACAGGAGCACGTCGATTCCTCCGCCGGAGCCGAGGTCGAGCACGCTCTCCCCCTCGCGCAGGTCGGCGACCGCGACGGGGTTGCCGCAGCCGAGGCTTGCCTGCACCGCGCCCTCGGGGAGCGTCGCGGTGTCGTCGTAAACGGCGGCTCCGAAGCATCCCCGATCGGCGGCTTCGCCGGCCATCGCGGTCCTGGCCAGCCTGGAATAGCGGTCGACGATCTCTTCATGGGCCACGGCGGCCTCCTTGGTCGCATGCCGGGGCGGCGGGGGCCGGGTTGCCCATCACGACGTCCGCGGCGGTGGGGAAGCAGCGCACGCACGTCTCGTTGATCCGGTAGAACCTCGCGGTGCCGCGTCGCTCGACCAGGACGAAACCGACCTCCGCCAGGATCTTCAAATGGTGGGAGACCGTCGACTGACCCACCCCGGACCCCGTCACGATCTCGCCCACGGTCATCGGCACGCGGCGTCGCGCCAGCAGCGACACCAGTTGAAGGCGCGTGGCGTCCGCCAGCGCCTTGAACCAGCTCGCGTACTCCTCGGCCTCGTCCCGTGCCAATGGCCCATTATCAGCATTCATCGATAATCGACGATAATCGATGAATGCTGAGGACGTCCATACGTCGAGGGCCGGACGCGAACGCTCCGGCCCTCGACATGGCATCGGTGACGAGCCCAGAGGGCTCAGTTCGCGGTGACCGGGATCCGGTAGGTGGGGCGCGGGTAGCCCGGCTTGAACGAGGGGACACCCGCGCTCTGCACGGCGGACGTCCCGGTCGCTACGGCCACCTCCTTCACCGCCTCGGCGACGGCGGCGTCGAGTTCGGCCGGTTCGCAGGCGACCCGGGCGTTGATCCGAACCTCCGCCTCAGTGAACGACGTCCCCGCCACCGCGTCCGCGGACGGTCCGGCGCCGGTGGCGGTGAGGCTCATCTTGGCCAGGAAGCCGGCGGACTCCAGGCTGACCTTCACGTGGCCGATCATCCAATCGTGACGCGCGGTCGTGGCCGACAGGTGGTCGAGGAGCGAGCGGGCCCAGGCGTCGGGGTCGAAACCGTCCACCGCCGTCACGGTCAGGCTGAGGTTCAGCCACGCCAGCGCGGCCTCGGCATTGGCGTAGCGGTCATAGTCGATTTCCAGCCCGCGTTCGGCGGGCTCCGCTCCCAGCCAATGGGAAACGAGCCGATCGATCCCCTCGCCGGATTTGGCCGAGTAGCCGAGAACGGTGGCTGTCGGGTGTCGCTCGCTCAAATCCGCCAGGATGGCGGCGACCCGGTCAGCGTCGAGAAGGTCGATCTTGTTAAGGGCGATCACATCGGCTTCTTGTAACTGCTTGCCGAACAAATAAGACATGTCCGAATCTGTATCGTCCAGCGGCAGCGCGGTGCGGAGCGCCTGAAGCCTTTCCGGTTCCACGACCACGACGAGAGGCGCGGGAGCGAATCGCTCACCATAGTGAGCGCTCAGCGGACGGATGACGGTCGCCTGCAGATCGGTGCAGCTGCCGACCGCCTCGGCGAGCAGTGTGTCGACCCCGTGCTCGTCGACCAAGCGCTGCGCCACGGTCAGCAGGTCTTCGAAACGGCAGCAGAAACAACCGCCGGTCACCTCGCCGGCCTCGGCGATGGCGGAGCGGGCGAGCTGGGTGTCCACGAGCTCGGTCCCCTGGTCGTTGGTGATGACCGCCACCCTGCGCCCCATCTCCTGGAGATGTTTGGCGACCGCGACCAACGTGGTGGTCTTACCCGCGCCGAGGAAACCGCTCAAGGTCATGAAGGTGATCAACCGACGTTCGCCTCACTTCTGGTAACGATGGTCCGTTGGGATATCACGGCACGATTCGACGTGAGCGTGTTTTCGCGGCAATGGTTCTCACGTGGCCATCTCGGCGCCACCTTCTACCGAATGCAAACTAACAAGGCACATTCAGAGAGGTCAAGAGCCTGCCACACGGAGAGAATTGTTCACTATCAATGCCCACCCTTTGAGATGCGCATTGATGGCCATCAATGCAGGTGCTAGACTCCACCCGACGATGGCCACGGGCGCGTTATTGGCGCATTCATTTCCGCGCCGCCGGCATCAGTGAACGAGGAAGAACCCGCTTATGAATTCCTTACCGGGCGGCGACGGAGGGCACGGCGATGATGCCCGTCAGCGCGGTGAGCGCCTCGGGGACCACACGGTAATAGACCCAGGTCCCCCGGCGGGTCGATGTGACGAGCCCGGCGTCACGCAGAACCCTGAGGTGATGGCTGATGGTCGGCTGCGTGAGGTCGAACGCTCCGACGAGATCGCACACGCATGCCTCGCCGTCGAGGTGAGAGGCGACGAGCGAAAGCAGGCGCAGCCGAACCGGATCGGCGAGCGCCTTGAACCCCGCGGCGAGCTTGATGCTCTGCTCCCGGGTCAGCGGCTCCGTCACCCGGGCGGGACGCGGGACGCCCGGCGCGACGGGCGGCAGCTCCTCGTCCGGCAGCAGCACGGGCTCGTCGCGCTCGGCCATGACGATCAGACCCCTTCCCGAGGCGCCCCGGGCGCGACCCACCCGGCGATTTCTCTCTTAAGTCTAGACAACCCTCTGGTTCAGGAGGTTTCTTCATGCCTCGCGCATCGCTGACCCGTGCCGAGGCCACGGAGCGCGCCGTCCTGCTGGACGTGCGTTCCTATCGGATAAGCCTGGATCTGAGCCATATGGAGGAGCCGACATTCCGGTCCAGGAGCAGGATTCGCTTCACCTGCCACAGCCCCGGGGCTTCGAGCTGGGTGGACGCCCTCCCTCGACGGGTGCGGTCGGTCCTGCTCAATGGACGTCCACTCGACCACGAAGGCGCTGGGCGGATCCGCCTGTCCGGTCTGGCGGCCGAGAACGAGCTGGTCGTGGACGGAGACTACGACTACTCCACCTGCGGCGAGGGCCTGCACCGATTCGTGGATCCCGAGGATCGGCAGGTGTACCTCTACAGCCATCTGCAGCCCGGCCACGCGCCGGCCGTTTTCGCCTGCTTCGACCAGCCCGACCTCAAGGCTCCCTTCGAGCTCGACGTGCGGGCGCCGGCCGACTGGGGCGTGCTGTCCAACGCCCCCCTCGCCAGCCCTCCCTCGCCCGGCCACGGCGGCTGGGTCGACGTCCGCCGGTTCGCGTCGACCCGGCCGATCAGCACCTACCTGGTTGCCGTCGCGGCAGGCCCGTGGGCCTCGTGGACGGCGGACCAGGGTGGGCCGGTGCCCCTCGGTGTGCACGCCCGGCGGTCTCTGGCGAAGCACGTCGACGCGGCCGCGTTGCTCGATCAGCTCCGTGCCGGGATCGAGTTCTTCTCCGGGGCGTTCGCGACGCCGTACCCGTTCGGGAAACTCGACCTGTGCTTCGCCCCCGAGTTCAACTTCGGGGCGATGGAGAACGCCGGCTGCGTCATCGCGGCGGAGACGTTCGTCTTCGACCGGACCGTCACCCGGCACGCGCACCGCCGCCGAGCCGAAATGATCTTCCACGAGCTCTCCCACCAGTGGTTCGGGGACCTCGTCACGTTCCGGTGGTGGGACGACCTGTGGCTGAACGAGGCGTTCGCCACCTGGGCCGGCATCCACGCGGTGACGCGGCTCACCGACCACACCGACGCGTGGGCCGACTTCACCGCGGGCAAGAAGGCCCGCGCCTACGCTCTGGACCAGTCGCCGTCCACCCACCCCGTCGTGGCCGATGTCCCCGACCTGGGCGCGGCCGGCTCGGCGTTCGACGCGCTCACGTATCACAAGGGCGCGAGCGTGCTGCGCCAGCTCGTGGCCCGCCTCGGCCTCGACCGGTTCCTGGCGGGCATGCGGCACTACTTCGCGGACCACGCCTTCGGCGTCGCAGGCCGCGCCGAGATGATCGCCGCCCTTCAGGAGGCCGGTGACCGCGACCTGACCGCGTGGGCGGACGCCTGGCTGTACACAGCCGGACTGACCGACATTCGTGCGGACTTCAGCCTCGACGAGGACGGACGCTTCACCCGGTTCGACCTGCTCCACGCGCCGGCCGGGTCGCTCAGGCCGCACCGCCTCGCGGTCGGCGTCTACGCCGAGGACCGACACGGCGACCTGACGCGCGTCGCGCGGCACGAGGTCGACGTCGAAGGGCCGCGCACCCGGGTGAACGCGCTCACCGGAACCAGGTGCGGACCGCTCGTGCTTCCCAACGACGACGACCTCACCTACTGCCGGATCCTCCTCGACGACCGCTCCGCCGAGGAGATCGTGCGGCGGGTCGGCCGTCTGCGCGACCCCATGGCCCGCTCGCTCTGCTGGACCGCCGCATGGGAGATGGTGCGGCACCGGGAGCTCCCGCCGCGCCGGTTTCTGACGATGGTCATCGGCGGGGCCGCGGCGGAGACGCAGATCGGCGTGGTGCAACGCCTGTTCGGCCAGGCCGCGACCGTCCTCGCCTCCTACACCGACCAGGACTGGGCCCGCGCCCATGGCTGGCCGGCTCTCGCCGACCTCCTGCTGGAGCTCGCCACGAGCCGTGACGCCGGCCCCGACCACCGGCTGGTGGCGGCCCGGGCGGCCGCGGACGCCGTCCTGACGACCACCCAGTGCGCCCGGCTACGGGACTGGACGCACGGGGCGGCCCCGATCGCGATGGACGACGACCTGCGCTGGCGCCTGGCTCGCGCGCTGGTCGCGCACGGGGAGTCCCCGGAGGAGATCGCCCACGGCCTCATCGGCGTGCGAGAGCGGCGAGTCGAGCGGCTCAGGGCGTCGGCGCCCACCGCGGCGGCCAAGGAGTGGGCGTGGCGGACCATCCTGGACAGCACGAGCACCGCCCAGGTCCGCGCGCTGGCGAGCGGCTTCGTCCACCCCGGCCAGCACGACGTGCTCGCGCCGTACGCCGCGCGCTACGTACAGGACGTGCCGCCGCTGGTGACCGATGCCGGCGACGCGGAGCCGGCCCGGACCATCGCGATCCGGATGTTCCCCGCCTGGTCGGTCTCACCCCGGACGCTGACCGAGGTCGACCGCCTTCTGGACGGCGGCCCGCCCGTGCTGCCCAGGCTGATCGGCCCGGCCAGGGCCGAACTCACCCTCGCCGTGGACCTGACCGCGCTCGACCGCGCAGGGTGAGCGATCGAACCACTCCCACACATCGGCGGTGGCGCCGAACCGGCCGAACAGCGTCCGCAGAGCGGGGCCCGCGTCCGCTCCCAGGTACCAGCGCTCCCCCGCGAGCTGCACCAGATCATCCTGCAATACCCCCGCCAGCGCGAACGCCTGGTGGTACACCAGCGGGTAGCAGGGCTTGCCCTCCAGGTACGTCTGCAGTCGATCCCACGCGGCCCGGCCGTCGACCGTAACCCCGAACTCGGTCTCGTACACGCGCACGTACTCGGCGGCCGGATCGAGGTGGCCGTCGTGCACGGTCATCTCGTAGCAAAGGCTTGCCGCGACCACGCGCCGCACGTGCTCCCGGGCGAACGAGGCGCGCTCGACGGCCTCGGCGCCCACCATGACCCCGAGGTGGTGCCTCTGCCAGTCCGGCCGCCGCACCACCGGTTCCACGGCGAAGCCGAACGCCTCGGTCAGCGCCGGGGGAGTGCGCCACAGGTCGGCGGGGTGCCGGGTGCCCGCGGTGAAGTGGAGGGCGTGACCCATCTCGTGCAGCACCGTGACGTAGTGTCCGAGCGTCCTGCCCGGAGCGATGGACACCCGCACGTCGGCCGGCGGCGCCACCGGCGAGCAGAAGGCGGTCCCCGACTTGCCCGGCCGTACGGCGTCGTCGACGCGGATGCGCGCTAGGAGCTCGCCCAGCCCCCACGCGCGGACGGCCGAGCGGACGCTTTCGAGCGGTCCGGCCGCGCCTTCGGGCACGATGGCGCGGGCGGCGACCAGGCGGGCATCGCCCAGTGCCGGCGCGGACAGCCCGTCGTGCTCGCGCCAGCCGCGCGACCGCTCCAGGAACCCGGCGCGGGTGGCGTCCAGCCAGTTCCGGGCGTGCGCGACGAACCGGTCCACCTCCGGATGCAGCGCCCGGACCAGCGCGGCGTGCGTCGCGAAGCCCAGCCCGGCGCGCGCCTCGGCGTAGTCGTCGAGCCATCGCCGCCGGGCGTCGCGGAGCCGCTCACCGACGTCCGCCAGCGCGGATCGCACCTGGCCGCGGAGCCGCCTGTCGGTGGCGGTCCGGGAAAGCGCGGCCAGCTCTCCGTGTGTGAGCGCCCGGCCGCCGACGTCGGCGGTGACGGTGCGCTGGAGCGCCCGCAGGCGCGCGGTCGCGCCGATCAGCCGAACCCGGAAGTACCACAGGACGAGTTCCTCGGCGTAGTGCAGATCTCCGCACTCCAGCGCCCGCGCGACGAGCTCGCCGCCGGTCAGCCAGGCGTGACCCTCCTCGGACGGGATCGGGTCGTCCGCGCTCTGCCCCGTGGCGGCCAGCCAGCGGGCGTGCGCCACCCACGCCTGCAGGGCCACGAGGTCGTCGACGTGGCCGGACAGGTAACCGGGCACGGCCAGGTTCACGACGGGTCCACCCGGGCCGCGGGCGGCAGGTCCAGAATGTCGGCGGCGCCGTCGGCGACCCGCTGCCAAAAGGCCCGGCGGTCCTCCGGCAGCCCGGCGAACAGCTCCGAGCAGCGGCGGGCCATCTCCAGGGCCAGGCCGGGGTGGGCGAGCACTCCGCGGATCCAGGCGAGCTGGCCAGGCTGGGGCGGGTCGACACGCAGTCCCGCCAGGCCTGTGCGGACTTTCTGTCCCACGTGGTCGTCCAGGGCTGCCGCGTAGCTCTCCCGCGCCTCCCGCGAGTCGCCGTCGGGCGGCATCGTGTCGGCCAGGGCCCGCGCCGCCGCGCACCCGTCGGCGATACCTGCGCCGAACAGCGGATCCTTGTGGCAGTAGGCGTCACCGGCCAGGCGCCACCCTGGCCCCGCGGGATCGCGATGGAAGTTGCGCAGGGTCTTGGACCCGTACACGGGCGAGACCCGGCGCGCGCCGCGCAGCCGGTCGGCCATGGCGGGGATCGCACGGAGCCGGGCTTCGTACCCGGTGCTCGCGCCGCTGCGGAGCATGTCGTACTGCTCGATGGGGGCGGACAGCATCACCACCCAGCGGCCGCCGTCGCACGGGCCGACCTGGAGCACGTGCCCGCCGTCGTGCCACAGCTCCAGGGCCGGCGCGGGCAACGGGACGACGCCTTCCCAGTAGGCGTGGAAGGTGCAGCGCATGACCCCGGCGTCGAAGGTGGTGGCGGCCCCGGTCCGGCGGGCGACCTGGGACCCGCGTCCGTCGGCGCCGACGACGATCCTGGCCTTCTCCGACCAGCCGTCCCCCTCCACCCCGGTGACCTGGTCGCCGTCCCGGCGCAGCGACCGGACCGGGCTGCGTTCCCTGATCTCGGCTCCGTGCCGGCTCGCGGCGCGCAGCAGGATCGCGCTCAGCGTCTCGCGGCGCACGCACAGGTTGTAGTGGTACGGCGAGCGGGGCAGCATGGGCGCCCCGTAGTAGCCGCCCTCGACCTCCAGATGCCAGCGCCGCAGCGGTGGCGCCCCGGTCGCGAGCACCTCGTCCAGCACCCCGAGGCCGTGCAGGAAGGACAGCACGGAGGGGCCGAAGAAGTGGGTGGAAACGGCGGGCGCGGGCAGGCCGGTGCGGTCGCAGAGCATGACCCGCAGACCTTGCCGAGCCAGCAGGGCGGCGCTCGCGGCACCGGTCACGCCGCCACCGACCACGATGACGTCATACATCGGTCCCTCCTCGCCTCATGCTCCGCCGGCCAGCACGAACGGCAGTCGGCCCGTCCAGACACGGCTCACGGCCCATGGGCGGTCGCCGGCCGCGCGGAAGCGGGTGCCGAGCACTTCGCGCAGGTCCAGGGCGATCGGATACGGACGCAGGACGCCGGCCACCCGGCCGTTCCTGATCAGGAAGCCGAGCCGCACCCTGGCCTCGACGACCGGGGACGACCCGGCGCGCTGCTGGCCGCCCATGAGCGATTCGATCAGCACCCCCTCGCGCACGCCGCCGAGCAATTCGTCGAAGGAGCCGGTGTCGGCGGGTCCGGCGGACAGCGTGGCCCCGTTCAGCACTGGTGTCACCGGTTTCAGCACCGTGCGGCGCAGCGCGTTCCCACGGAAACCGTGCCCGGTGGGCGCCTCCCCGCACGCGGCCGCCGTCCGGCGGCTGTGGTAGATCCCGACCGGGACGCCTCGGTCGACCAGCGTCAGCCCGGCGCAGGGCACGCCGTCGTCGTCGCCGACCGGCCAGGCCAGCCCTCCCGTTCCCTCCGCGTCTCCGTCTCCGTCCGCGGAGGGGTGGTCGCACAGGCTGATCGAGGGGTGCAGGAGGCGCTCCCCCAGGCGCCCGGCGGCGAAGGACCGGCCGGCCGTGACGGCGGTGCCGCTCAGCGCGGTGACCAGCGGAGTGAGCAGGGTGTGCACCGCCGAGGGCGCCAGCAGCACATCGTGACCCCGCTGCGGCGCCTCGGCGGACGGCAGTCCATCCCACTCGGCCGCCGCGCGCAACCACGCGGTGAGCGCGGCCGGCAGCGTCGCAGAGCGGGTCCAACCGGTCCAGGGCAACTGCGCGACGGCGCCTTCGGCCAAGGCGGCGATGTGGAAGAAGCCGTCGCCGGTCTCCGTCCGTCCCTCCGGAGCCGCGCGGTGGACCGTTTGCTCGGTCCTCGTGACCGTGCCGTGCACCATCAGCCCCACGGCGTGTTGCAGCGCTCCCAATCGCTCGGCGAGCAGACGAACGGATCGCACGTCGCCGTCGAAGACGGTGGCGGGCATTGCGGGTGGCGCGAAGCCGGGCGGGGCGATATCCGTGGGCGCGGGGGGCCCGTGCGCCGCGTTCCGCACCGCATCGCCGACCAGTTCCTCCACGTCGCCGGGACGCGTCGTGCAGGCGGTGCCCACCCTGCCGTCGCGGTACACGCGCAGGCACAGCGCGGTCTCATGGGACGACCTGACCGCGTCCGGGACACCCGAGCCGACCTCCACCACGGTGTCGTCGCGCTCGACGCCGAGCACTACCCAGCGCTCGGCGTGCGCCGCGACGGCCTCGCCGATCCGTTCCACCCCCTCAGCCAGGGTGGACACGTATACCTCGCAACCGGAGCGGAGGCGCCCAGGAGCTGACCGGCAAGGGATGCTGCCCCTGCTTGCCGCAGCTCGCCGAGGTGTCGCCGCGCCACTGCTCCCCGCCGACCGCGTCGATGGCCTCGAAGGCGCCGAGCACCTCTCCGGACAGCACCACGCCTCTGACCAGCCGGCCGACCTCACCGTCACGGATCTCCCGGCATTCGGCCGGCATGAACGTGAACCCGGCCCGGTCGGTTTGGCCGCCGAGGACGCCGCGCGCCAGCAGCCCGCGGCCCACTCCGCCGATCAGTTCCTCTTCGGACGCGGCACCCGGGGCGATCGCGATGGTCCGCAGCCGGGGCAGCGGCGGGTGGCGGAAGCTCAGGGCGCGCGCGTTCCCGGTGGGCGTCTCACCGAAGGCCGCGGCGGTCGAGCGGTCGTGCAGCCGGGGACGGGCCACGACTCCCTCGCGCAGCAGGGCGACCGGCTCTCCACCGGTTCCCTCGTCGTCCACGGGGACGAACCCCCGCGCGCCCGGCCGTCCCGGGTGATCGGTGATGGTGAGGACGGGCGGGCCGAGCCTGCAGCCGGCGGCCAGCGACCGCTGCAGGCCGGCGTCCCCGAGATGATGGTCGGCCTCGGCCAGGTGCCCGATCGTCTCGTGCGCCCAGATGCCGGACAGCGGGCCGTCGCAGACGACGTCGTAGGTCCCGGCTTCGAGGACGGGCGCGTCGCGCAGGTCCACGGCGGTCGCGACGGCCGACTCCACGCGGGCGGCGAGGTCGCGCACCACGGAGAAGTCGCCGCCGCTGCCCACGGACACCGACCCCGCGGTCCGCGCGGCGCCTCCGTCGGCGTAGACCGTGATCTGCAGGGTCAGGTCCCTGCGCCGGTAGCCGATGCCGGTTCCCTCGCTGGTGACGAGCTCGACGTCCGCCACGCGTTCCCGGTAGTAGACCAGCGCCCCGGTGACGGACGGGTGCGCGGCCAATGCCATCGCGTGGTAGGAACCGAGCAGTTCGGTCTTCTCCGCCACGCCGACCCGCTCCGCCGGCTCGCCGAACTCCACGACGGGTTCTTCCCGGTAGGGCCGGTGTCCGGCGAGGCGTCCCGTCGCGGCACCCAGCGCGGAGGCGTCGCGTTTGGCCCGGCGCAGCACCGCCGCCGCGTCCAGCACGGTGGACGACGCGAACGAGGACCCGGCCGGGCCGATCACCCGGGCGCAGCAGCCCTCGTCCCGGCTGGTCACGCTGCTTTCCAGGCCGTCGCCGCGCCACACCAGGTCGGTCATCCGGGCCCGTTCGACACGGATCTCCGCGTAGTCGGCGGCGCGTAGACCCGCGACCCGGAAGGCCGCGGGCGAGCCGTCGGTCAGCAGCACGGTTGCGCGGGGCTGTCGTCCCGGTAGGCGAAGATCATCGCGCTGGTGACCTCCGCGCCGTCCCGGTAGGGAACGAGCCCGTCGCTGCGCATCTCCACACGCCCGAACCCCGCGCCGAGGACCAGGTCCCGGTACTGGCTTTCGGTCATGCCGACCACGCATCTGGCGAAGTCCTCGGCCCCAGCCGACTCGCCGACCGCCACGTCCGGCGGGGGCGGGCCGCCGTCGGAGTAGACGACGTCGGAGATCACGGCGACGCCGCCCGGGCGCAGGACCCCGGCAACGGCCCTCAGCACCTCCTGCTTGTCCGGGAACATGCCGAGGACGCAGTTGCTCATCACCACGTCCACGGTGGCCTCGCGCACCGGCGGCCGGCGGATGTCGCCGACGCGCACGTCGACGTTGGACAGCCCCATTTCCCTGGCCGCGCGGCGTGCCGTTCTGACCATCTGCATCGACGCGTCGACCCCGATGACCCGGCCCGTCTCGCCCACCCTGCGCGCGGCGATCAGCAGATCCAGCCCGGCGCCGCAGCCGAAGTCCACGACCGTCTGGCCCGGCCGCAGAGCGATCGCGTTCATCGGCGAACCGCAGCCGCTGGACAGCTCCAGGACCCACTCGGGAACCGCGGCCAGTTCCTCGGGTGTGTACACCGAGGTGGGAGAGCAGCACAGCGTGCTCGCGCCCTGCACCGCTAGCGCGTCATAGCGTTGCTTGACATGCGTCTCGACGGGCACGAACGCGGCGGCGGGCGTGGGCGCGCAGCACCCGGCCGCCTGATCCGCGGACTCCGGGGCACACCCGCAGGCATCCGGCTCGGCGACGGTCCGTGGCCGGATCAGCTCATCCAGGGAAATGAACCCACGCGCGTCATCTGCTCCCACGTTCCCTCTTCTCCTTCGGATCTCGTGACCTGGTCCCGCCGCTGGCGCAGAGCCATCGGCAGCAGGTAGGAAAGCTCGGTCTCGACCCGCGTCCTGATGCTGGACACCTTCGGGCAGAAGCACGTGTTGAAGTCGCCGCCACTGGCCGCCCACGCCTTGATGGGGCAGCCACCGCCCCCGCAGAACAGCTTGACGTTGCACTCGCGACACATGGGCACGGTGTCCACGTGGCGGTGCCGCCAGGGGTCGCGGTAGCCGCCCGCGTAGCGGAACTCGGGGAAGAACGTCCCGCACGAGTGCTGCGGGCGCCCCACGGTCTCCGGGCAGCCATAGACCCTGCCGTTGGGGTCGAAGGCGACGACGCTGGTACCCGCGCTGCATCCCTGCAAGTTGGGCCGCACCCGGTCGCCTTCGAGGACAGCCGCCCGGATCCGGGCCGGGTCCGGCCTGAGCATCCGGTCGACCAGCGGGTTGGCCTTCAGCATCTGGAAGAAGGCGTCCTGGAGTCCGGGCTTCACGTCGCCCCTGACCATGCGCCGGCGCTTCTCCTCCGGATGGTCGGGCGTCACGTACAGGAAGGTCGTCGCCTTGGTGAAGCCGTTGAACAGCCGGATCTTCGGATGGTCGATCCACCCCTTGGCCTGCGCGAACTCGGCGAAGCGCGGCATGGATTCCACGCTGTGCTCGTCGACCAGCACCCGGATCAGCACCCGCAGGCCCGCCTCGGCGGCCACGTCGATGCCGCGCTCGATGAGCTCGAAGGTCGGCTTTCCATTGCGGAAGACGCGGCGGCTGTCGTGGATCTCGGGGGTACCGTCCAGGCTGACCTGGACCTCCTCGCAGCCGTACCGCAACAGCATCGGCACGTACGTGTCTAGCGCCACGCCGTTGGTGATCGCCGTGACCGGGTAGCCACGGTCGTACGACCCGCGCAGGATCTGCTCGACCGCGCCGCGCTGGTAGGCCGTGTCAAGCAACGGCTCCCCGCCGAACAGCGTGATGTACGGAGGGCCCGAGTTCTCGTGCAGGTCCTGGATCATCGGGATCGCGTCGAACGCGGCCTCGATCATCTCCTCGTCCATGCGCGGGCTCTTGGTGGTCAGCTCGCCCTCGAAGCAGTACGGGCAGGCGAGGTTGCACACGTACGACGGAATGAACATGAACTGGAACGGCGCCTGCTGGATCGCCTCGAAGTAGCCGTCGACGATCGAGCGGTACCTGTGCTCCTCCTCGGCCGCGTCCGTGCAGACGTACCCGCGTTCGAGCAGGCCGGTCAGGAGTTCGCCGTCGACTCCGACGGCGTCTCCCGCGCGCAGCCGTTCGAGCGCGGCGACCTCGGCGGGGGTGACGATGTCCATGGATCCGGACACCGCGTTGGCCAGGACGCTGACCTTGCCACTCTCGTCGAGGTAAGCGGGGTCCAGGGTGCCTTCGGGGAGCGCCACCGAGAAGGTGACGGTGTTCGGGCTGACTAGCATTGGGTCTCTCCCAGAAACGGTGTCCATGGAGTTGCCGGGAATTGGAGAGCGCGGCAGGCGGCACACATGTGGAACGGGTTCTTCGGTACATCCGGGGCTGTCAGTCGCAGCCGTCCGGGTCGTCCACCATCACGCTGGTCAGGACGTCGAGGTTCTTCCGGCCGCGCATGGCGGTGCAGCAGTCGGGCTGCTTCTCGGACACATCGGCGCTTTCGATCATGGAAATCGCGATCATAGGTATCACCTCCTCCGCCGTGATCTCTGCCGCGCTCTCCGGCCCGCTCCCCACCGCCAGGCGGAAGGGAGAGTCGATGGTGGGGCGCACGCCCCTGGCGAAGGTCCCGGATCACCTCAGGACCTCCCGCACGACGAGCACCGCCACGGTGATCAGGCCCTCCCCGATGATCAGACCGGAGGCGACGATCTCCGTCGCGCTGCGCCGGCCGGGATTACGGCGGGTGAGCAGCCACTGCGTCAGCCCTCCGGCGGCGAGGGTCAGCGAGTAGGCCGGGGGCAGCAGGACGCCGAGGCCGATCATCGTGGGCATGGCCGAGGTGAAGGCCAGCCCCACCCCCAGCGGACCCGTGATGGCCATGGCGAGGGCCACGGTGGCCGGGTAGTCCGACGAACCGCGAACGGTGGCGTCCACGAACCGGACCGCGGTGGCGACGGGGGCCGGGAACGCGCCCCCGCCGATCACGCCGGCGCGGGTGAGGACCGCGATCACCAGCACGCCGATCGCAGCGCCGGCCAGCCCGCCGACGAGCTGCGTCCACCCCGTCAAACGCCTGGGCGGCTCTGTCAGGGTCTCCGGGCGATCGTGCACCACCTTCGCCGAATAGGTGAAGTACACCGCCGCGATGGCGGCGCAACAGATGGTCGACGCCACGAGCACCGCCGTCGCCGAGTCGGCCCCGGCCACCGCGAACACCACGACACTGAAGTAGAGGGCCGGCGCCAGCGGCACCAGGCCGATCTCCCCTCCGGCCCGGGTGAGGAACACGGTCACCACGACCAGCAGCGCCAGACCGAGCACCCCGAATCCCAGATATCGGAGCACCGGAGGATACAGCGCCGCGAACAGCGCCAGCACGACCAGGGCGGCCACGGCCCACCAGCGAGCATGGCCACCGATCAGGCGGTTCGCGAAGTCGCCGCGGAGCGCCCGCAGCAGCGGGCCGCGCACCCGCGCGATCGCGGCGAGGGAGTACCCGAGAATCAGTCCGACGCCTGCGGCGAGCACCCACGGATAGGAGAGATGGGCGGTGTAATCCGCGGGCTGGGCCGACGAGCGGTCCTGCAGGAACCACACGACGACGGTGTACGCCGACCCGACCGCCAGCCACGCGCACGCGCGCGGGCCGATGAGAAAACCCACCCCGTACAGCAGGGGCGACAATGCCAGGGCCACATGCGTGCCCGAGCCGAAAAGCTCCGGCGTGGCCTCATGGCCCCACAGAGCCACTCCCAGGGCGCAGGCGGCACCCACGGCCGCGGCCACCGGCAGCGTCCGGCCGAGCCGGTTGCCCTCCTGTCCCGCCCTGGTGCTGAGCGACGCCATCAAGGTGATGGCCGGCTTCAGGGTCGGATAGGGCAGGCTCTCGGCGACCACCAGCGTCCGCGCGACGAGCCCGCCGAGGCCGATCCCCACGGCGTTCGAGGCCATCGCCAGCAGCACCAGGATCCCCCAGGCCGGCAGGTCACCGCCGTCCAGCACCACGGCCCCGATGCCGGTGTCGAGCGCGGCGGTTGCCACGTAGCCGCTGGAGGCGATGGAGAAGACCACGAAGAGCGCCTGCCAGCTCAACGCGCCGGTGACCCGCAGCAACGCGGCGCCCAGCGCGGCGACCAGAGCCGACCCGCCGAACGACGTGCCCGTCCTGAACAGGACCAGAACGTTGAGCACGCACAGCAGCACACCGATCGCCAGGCCGATGAGCGTGGCGGACACGTACGACTCGCGCCAGTCGTGTGGTTTCGACGTCTCATTCGAGGTGTCGATGGAATCGGGCGAGGAGGGGGAGACGGTGCGCTCGTTTCCTCCCACAGAGCGCCCTCCATCTCATTCGATTCGCTACATCGATAGATATCAATGTGGCCGTCGAGTGCTCACACTAAAATGGCCGCCGATGCCGGTCAAGACCTTTTACAAGATCCCACGGCGACGCGATAGCAGGGCACGCGAGAGGCCGGAACGTCACACGTTTCACCTGCATGACGAAGGTTTTTCCGCCTCCGCGGCGGCATTTACGCGTGCCCGCGATTCTCTGCGGGCACGGCGTTCTCACGTCAGGGTGCGGTCCACGAGACGCGGTTCGGCGTCCGCACGGTCCGCCGCTTCATGCCTCAAGGGTCCGCCGTACAAGCCGGCGACGAGGGCCAGCCCGATCGCCCCGCCGACCAGTTGAGCGACGACGAAGCCCGGCACGGAGGACGGAGCGATCCCGGCGAACGTGTCGGAGAACGCGCGTCCGATCGTGACGGCGGGGTTCGCGAAGCTGGTGGAGGAGGTGAACCAGTAGGCGGCACCGATATAGGAGGCGACCGCGACGGGCGCCACACGCGCGTTCCCGGCCCGAGTGAGCAGGAAAATGACCAGCGCCAGCCCGGCCGTGGCCACCACCTCCCCGAGCAGCAGATGCCCGGCGGAACGATCGTGTGTCGACCAGCCGACAGCGGGCTTGTCGAACATCGCGTTGGCCAAGATCGCCCCGGCGATGGCGCCGGCGATCTGCGAGACGAGGTAGATGCCCACGTCGGACCCGGTCAGCTTCCGATGCAGGAACCAGTCGGCCAGCGTCACCACAGGATTGAAGTGCGCGCCCGAGATGGGGCCGAGCATGACGATCAGCACGCCCAAGCCGAAAACGGTCGCCGTGGAGTTCTCCAGGAGCTGGAGTCCGACGTCATTGGGCGAGAGCTCCTGCGCCATGATCCCCGACCCGACCACCACCGTCACCAGCAGCAGCGTGCCCAGAAACTCAGCCAGCGCGCGGCGCGGCAATGCCGCGCTCACCGAAGGCCCCCGATTCGCGCCGACCCGACACCTTCGGCCACCCGAAGTCCGTCACCGACCACGGAAAGTTCGTCACCGACCGTGGATTGGAAAAGTCTCCCGCAGGCTACCGAGTCGCGCACGCGGCCTCCCATTCATGTGACCGGCACCCATCACCATGGCGCCCAGCCGTCCAGGACCGGCGAGCGCCTTTGCTCGCGATGGACGCACCAGCCGCGCGTCCCGAGCCGCCGTCTCACCAGGCGAGGACCGATCCCCCGCCCGACCAGCCGCACTCGTCACCCGTCTGCCGCCATCCGCATCGATATTGACAGATATCAATGCAAACGGGAAGCGGCCAATGAGCGCCCATTGGATGCATGTACAATCAGCGCCCCCAATAAAACCCCCACCCGAAAGCCACACCCCCAGCCACATCACCACACCGATCAGACCTCACACGCCACTCCCGACCACGCCGACGAACAACAGCCCCGCGGACGCTCCTCACGTGCGCGAGGAGCCCGGTTTGCGCGAGGAAAACCAGCCCAGCCTATTGGGACCATCCCGCGTGCGCGGGGAGCACATTTTCCTGAGCGACTGCTCCGCCTCGTCGTAGGAACCATCCCCGCCGCGTCGGCTGGCGAGAAGCAGCGACATGGTAGCGGCGACGATCAGCCGTCGACGGACAGAGGGATCAGGGCCGCCCCCCACGGGCTCTCTCCGTGGCGGAGCACCAGTTCGTGCATGTGGGCATAGGAGACCACTGCCGCGATTGCAGCGAGCACGACGACGCCGGCGGTCGTGGTACGCCGGATCCACTGATCTGCCCGAGGAGCTCCCATGCCCGCTCACCCCTGTCCCAGCAAGAACCTGGTGGTGAGGACGAAGGAATGTGCAATTGGTACGGCTCCGCCCTCGGACACGCACTCTGGTACATGCTGGGCCTGGCCTCGACTAGGACAACCCTCTCCATGGGGTCGTAGACGAGGTACAGGCCCATCTGCGTGTAGAGGTCGTTCTTAGGA
Organism: Sphaerisporangium album; assembly: GCF_003323745.1. Lineage (GTDB taxonomy): Bacteria > Actinomycetota > Actinomycetes > Streptosporangiales > Streptosporangiaceae > Sphaerisporangium > Sphaerisporangium album. The sequence continues at coordinate 45,764 of NZ_QOIL01000021.1, read as the reverse complement.
TGCCGAATGTGGTGGAGTGTCAGTACGCGGCGTCGAGCTTCGCCTGCTGTTCCGCCGTCAACTCCAGGTCCACTGCAGCCAGGCTCTCCTCCAGCTGCTCGACCGAGGAGGCTCCAACCAGCGGGATCATCGGAATATCGCCGCCGATGAGCCAGGCGAGCACCACCTGGTTGACGGTCGCTCCCGTCTCCTTCGCCACTTCCCGCAGTGCCGCGAGACGCTGGGGTGTGCCTGGGTGGTCGAACGCGGCATCGAGCGGCTTGTCTTCACGCACGTAGCCGCCGCCCAGCAAGGGCGAGTAGGCGACCAGCGTGAGTGCGGGCTCGGCTCTCAGATAGCTGAGCAGGTTCCCGCCGACCACACCGAGGTTTCCGTCCTTGGAGCGCAGCGTCGGCAGATCGGTGCGCGGACGCAGGTAGGAGTGGTGGTACTGCAGGACTTCATAGCCGGGCAGCCCCGCCGTGGCCGCCAGGTTCCGGGCCCGCTCGAGTCGCCAGGCCCAGTGGTTGCTCGCCCCGAGGAGACCCACGGTGCCTTCCTGGACCAAACCTGCGAATGCCTCGACGGTCTCCTCCAGCGGCACCTTGGAACCTTCGAGGTATACGTGTGCGTACAGGAGGTCCAGCTTGTCCACGCCGAGCCGTTCCCTGCTCCGCTCCGAGGATTCCCGGATCACCTGGGCGGACAAGCCCTCAAGGTCGTGGCTGAGGCCGGTCGCCGGAGCGTTGGGCCGCCCTCCGAGCTTGGTGGCGATGACGATCTCATCGGTGACGTTGCGGCTGCGTCGCCAGCGGCCGAGCAGGGTTTCGCTTTCACCCCCCTGAGTGCCATTGACCCAGTAGGCGTAGTTATTGGCGGTGTCGATGAAATTCCCGCCGGCCTCGACGAAGCGGTCGAGGATGGCGAACGACGTCGCCTCGTCGGTGGCGGTACCGAACAGCATCGCGCCAAGGCTCAGCACGCTGACATCACGGCGAGTCATCGGATCGCTGCCAATCGTGCGGTACTTCATGTTGAATCATCTCCTGGCTATCCATGTCGCGTACTTAAGGCGCCACTCAAGGCCGGGCTGGACTGGTACGAGCAATGTCGCGCGGGGAGGGGACGGAGGTGCCAACTTGGGGAGGGTAGCCGATTCAAGGTCACGATGGGCTGGGACTACCACCGCTACATCCACAGCCACCGGGGCACGAAACCCGGGCTGTTGGTGGACCTGGACCACACCTCGCCTTACACCCCGGACCTCGACGACGTGGCCCCTTACCCGCCGGCGGACGAGGGATTCTGGACGGAAGTGGAGCCTCTGGCGGCCCGAACGGGTGAGGAGCTCCCTTGCTCGGGATGTGGGCGGGCAACGCCGGGCGCCGGCACCTGGGGACCCGTACGGCTGCCGGGGATCGCCGACCGCGCCGAACATCATGGCACCCAGAAAGCGGTACGATCCCCAGCTCGATGCCGTATTCCCCTCCGCCGCTGCGGGATCGGTCCCCAACGTGGGCATCGCACACGCACAAGTCTCTTGTCGGACAGTCCCAGGATCTTGCAGATCTGGGTATGGGTATCGCGCTCCTGGTCCGCGACGCCGGCCTGAGCTGACCGTCCCGCCCTTTCTCGATCAGTACGCGCCCGCGAGGTTATGGCGGCAATATGGCTTGTCGTGGCAGGACGATTAGTGAGCCAGGGGCGATTACGTGAGTGGGCCGGACACTATACCTTCAACAATGGCAAGGCCTATTTCGCCAAGGGACGGGTCGAGGAGCTGACGGTGACGGCGGCCGGTGCGACCGCCACGGTAACCGGCAGGGGGCCGGAGCCGTACCAGGTGCGGCTCGAACTGACCGACACCCGGATGAACGGCCTGTGCTCCTGTCCGCAGGGCAAGAAGGGGTTCTTCTGCAAGCACTGCGTGGCGACGGCCCTGGCCTGGATGGCGCAACCGGAGCGGCCACGCATGCCCGACCCCGCGCCCGAAAGCCCTGCGCCGAAAATTCCCGCATCGAAGGTTCGCGCGCCGAAGATTCCCGCGCCGAAGATTCCCCCGCCGAAGGTCTCTGACGCGCGGCTGCGCGCTTTCCTCTCCACCCGGGACGTCACGTGGCTGGTCGAGGAGCTGATAGGCGCCGCCGGAACGGTGCCTGCGCTGCGCGCCCGGCTGGAGGGAGCGGCCTTCTTGGAGGTGGGCGCCGTGCCGGAGGCCGAGGATCTGCGCCGCCGTCTCACGGAGGCGGCCGAGGGGGCACGCGCCGATCCCCTCGAGGAGAAAGCCGAGTGGTTCGGCGCGTTCGAGGCGACTCTGGCCGAAGTGGCCGTCCTAGCCACGAACGGGTTGGTCCCAGCCGCGATCGAGCTGGCCGAGTACGCGATCGACTTGCTCGTCCCGTACGCGGAGGGACACGGGTTCCTGGTCGGCCTCGCGCTCGCCCGCGCCTGGGGGATCCACATGACGATCTGCGCGAACGTCCATCCCGACCCGGTGGCGCTCGCCGACCGCCTGGTGGACCTGGCACTGGTGACGGGCGAGCCGCCCGCGGACATGGTCTGCGGCTACGCCGTGCCGCTCGGCGAGGTGGGCGCGGACCGCCTCCGCAACCGCGTCGAACGCGCCTGGCGTTTCCTGCGCTCGGAGCCGGACGAGTTCACCGAGGACGACCTGGCGACGCTCATGCGCCTGCGGGAGCAGACGGCCGCGCACGAGGGCGGATCCAAGGCGCTCATCGCGCTGCTGGGAGCGGACGAGCCCTCGAAGCAGGACATCCTGCGCATCGCGTGGGCGCTCGTGGTCGAACGCAAGGACAAGAAGGTCGTGGAGTGGATCAGGCGTGGCCTGGAGGAGCGCGATGGCGACGCCGACCTGCGCGATCTCGGCGCACGATGTCTGCTCCGGATGGACGAGCGCAGAGAGGCCGTCAAAATGTTGTGGCCGGTGTTCATCGACACCCCCTCCCTGGCGAGCTACCGGTCGCTCGCCGAGGCCGCCGGCGAACACTGGCCACGCTGGCGCGGCCGGGCCCTGGACCTCCTGCGCGACCGGCTCGCCGGGTCGGGCGACCGCGACCGCAACGCCGTGCTGGTCGAGATCCTGCTGTGGGAGGGGGACATCGAAGGCGCCCGGGAGGCCGCCGAGGGGTGCGATCTCAGCGAGTACCTGCGGCTGCGGCTGCGACAGGCGAGGGAAGGCGCAGCGGGAACGTAGAGACAGCAGCGGACGCCGGGCCCGGCCCTGAACACCATGGCCAGCCCACCCTCGCTGACGGCGCGGCACTGTACGGTGACCAGATCATCGACGCCTTCGACCTCGGGACGCTCAAGGGTCTGGTCGCCACCGCGTCCAGCAACAAGCAAGGATCGACGGTCTTCGACGCCGACGACCGTGCGGTCAAGAAGACGTGGAGCTACCGCGGCACGACGACCTTCGGCAAGCTGTTCGCAATGTCCAAGCCGTTCCGGACCATGCTCGGCGGGCGGCTGGACCCCCGGTTCAAAGGCATCACCGTCATGTGGGGGATCGCCACCGACATGACAGGAAAGCCGATCGTGGTCCAGGCGGTCTGGCGGCCCGGCGAGGGGTACCCGGTGGAGTCCGTGGCCGTCGCCACCCGGTTCAGCTGGGACGTGAAAACCTCCATCAGCGCTCCGCGCGCCCATGGAACCGCGAAGGATCCCCACGGGGACGACCTGATCGACGCGTACCGTTCCTGAGATCCTCTGGCGGGACGCTCACGCCATCGCCCGTCCTGCCGCGGCGATGATGTCCGCCGCGACCTCGGGCGCCGCCGCAGATTCCGGCGTCCCGCAGCAGATCCAGGGCCTCGCGTGCGCCGGCGAAGGGGCGTACCCGGCGGGGAGCAGCGTTGTAGGGCACGTTCTCGATGAGGGTGCCGTCGCGGTCGAACAGCACGGCGCCAGGGCAGCGAACGTCCGGCATCGGGCAGCTCCGGCGCGAAGACTTCCCTGATCTGCACCCGGTGGACCTGCTGGTTCGGGCGGATCGGTCATGAGCCGATCTGCACCTTGCTGTGGAAGTTGGGAGGGTTGACAGAACTCCAACGAGTTGCAACACTTCCCAACAGTTTACAAGTGGACTCGCATCGGCTTGCAAGTCGGGCGGGCGCTTGTGACCGGGGTTCCCTTCAGGGGCTTTGGCGCCGTGAAGGACGCAAGGCCGCATAGGAGTGGTTCGGTTGGGTTCCAGGAAAGATCCCGCAGATGTTCTGATCGTGGGAGGGGGGACCTCGGCGGGCGTCGCGGCCAAGCACCTCGCCGGGGCCGGATTCAAGGTGGTCTGCCTTGAGCAGGGTACCTGGGTGGATCCGGGAGAATTGCCAGGTAACAAGCCCGAGTACGAGGTGCTCGGGTCCAAGGACTGGCATCCGAGCCCGAACGTCCGCGGGCGTCGCGAGGACTACCCGGTGGACACCACCGACGCCGACCTGCCGGTGTGGATGTACAACGGCGTGGGCGGCTCGAGCGTGCTCTACGGCGGCATCTGGGCGAGGCCGCTACCGGCCGACTTCCGGGTGCGCACTCTCGATGGTGTCGCCGATGACTGGCCCATTGCCTACGACGAACTGCTCCCCTACTACCAGGCGGTCGAGCGCGAGATGAGCGTCGCCGGCCTCGCGGGGAACCCCGCCTACCCGCCGGGCTTCGAACCGCCGCTCCCGGCCGCGCCGATCCACCGGACCGGCCTCCTCATGGCCGAGGGCATGAACCGGCTGGGCTGGCACTGGTGGCCCGGCACCAACGCCATTCCGACGGAGAGCCGCGGCCATGAGGGCAAGTGCGTCCGCTACGCCATCTGCCGGATGGGCTGCCCGGAAGGCGCCAAGTCCTCCACCGACGTCACTCACTGGCGGGACGCCGAGTCGCTGGGGGCCAAGGTGATCACCCGGGCGCGGGTCGCGCGGGTGACGCTGGACGAACGCGGCCGCGCCAACGGGGCCGTCTACCTGCGGGACGGCCGCGAGTACTTCCAGGCCGCGTCGATGGTCCTCATGGCCGCCGGCGGCATCGGTACGCCCCGGTTGCTCCTCATGTCCGCCTCCGACCGCTTCCCGGACGGCCTGGCGAACTCCTCCGGGCTGGTCGGAAAGCGCCTGATGCTCCACCCGTACGCCGTGTCCGTCGGCGTCTACGACGACGACCTGGAGAACTGGCTGGGGCCCGCGGGAGAGCACATCGGTTCGATGCAGTTCTACGAGACCGACACCTCACGCGGCTTCGTCCGCGGCGCGAAGTGGTCGCTGCTGCCCATCGCCGGGCCTCTGGAAGCGGCGGAGAAGTGGACGGACAGGAGCAGCCTCAGCGGCGAGGAGCTTTGGGGAGAAGGCTCGGCCGACCGGATGAAGTCCTTCGTCCGCATGCTGCAGTGGCACGTCGTTCCGGAGGACCTTCCGGAGGAGACGAACTTCGTCGCGTTGCACCCGTCCCTCACCGACTCCGACGGCCTGCCGGCCGCCAAGGTCCGCTACCGGGTCTCCGACAACACCAACAAGATCATCGACTTCCACCTGGCCAGGACACTGGAGGCGCACGAGGCCGCGGGCGCCCAGAAGACCTGGATCGCGGGGCGCAACTTCATGACCGGCCACAACACCGGCACCGCCAAGATGGGCGACGACCCGGCCACCTCGGTGGTCGACCGCTTCGGCCGCGCCCACGACGTGCCGAACCTGTACGTCATCGACGCGAGCGTGTTCACCACCTCGACCGGGGTGAACCCGACCGCGACGATCTGCGCGCTGGCCAAGCGCACCGCCACCTACATCGCTTCCAACGCTCGGGAACTGGAGGTCGCCTCGTGAGCGTGCCCAACCTTCCGGATGAACTGGGTGACGCGTCGAGGGCCCGCCTCGCCGCGCTGGCCGACGTCCTGATCCCCGGCGGGTCCGGCCTCCCGTCCGCCGGTGAGGCCGACGTGGCGGGTCCGTGGATCGAGCGCGTGCTCGGCGCGAACCCCGACCTCACCGGCCCGGTCTCGCACGTGCTGGGCATCGACGGTGCGCCTGACGAGGTGCTGGCCAAGCTGCGGTCGCAGGACCGGGAGGTCTTCGACGGTTTCGCGTTCGCCGTCGGCGGCGCCTACTTCATGAACCCGGCGGTTCGCCGCGCCCTCGGCTACCCGGGTGTCGCGCCGCGCCGGATGCCGGCCGCCGAAGGGGAAGCCGAGTACTACCTCGACGACGACATCCTGGGGCCGGTCGTCGAGCGCGGCTCCATCTACCGCGAGGTGCCCGCGTAGTCCGAGGCAGCGGCGTTGATCCGGCGCAGGGCCGGACGACGCTTCGGCCCGTGCGCGGAATCCCGCGCACGGGCCGAAGGACCCTGCGGTGGCTCGGTTGCATCCACGCAAAGGGCGCATGGCGGCGAGGTAATCGATGTCAACGCCGTCATGCGCCCCCTGTGTGGCGTCGGCTCAGCCCCAGGACTGCTCGGTCATCGAGCGGAACGCGACTTCCAGCAGCCGGTAGTGGCGCGGCCGGGTGAGGGCGAAGACCACCATCTCGGCCACGTCCTCCGGGCGCATCATGTCCGCCAGTTCCGGCATGCCGGGCGTGCGCAGGCCCCGGCCCATGCCGAAGCCGGTGGCGACGCCGCCGGGGCAGATGTTGGTGCACCGGATGCCGCTGCCGCGCAACTCGTGGTCGAGCGACCGGGTGAACCCCACGGAGGCGAACTTGGTCGCCACATAGGCGGCCTCGTCCGGGAGGCCGCGCCGGCCCGCCTCGGAGGCCACGGTGATGACGTCACCGGCTCCGCGCGCCTTGAGGTGCGGCAACGTCGCCCGGACGGTGTGGAAAAGGCCGCGGACGTTGACGTCCACCATCTCGTCGAGGTCCGCGACCGGGGTGCTCTCGAACGGCCCCCAGGAGCCGACGCCCGCGTTCGCCACGACGATGTCCAGGCCGCCGAAGCGGTCGGTCGTGGCGGCCACGGCCGCCTCCACCTGGGCGAGGTCCCGGACGTCGCAGGCCGTGCCCACGCAGTCCGGCAGGCCGAGTTCCGTCCCTGAACGCGACGCCACGCCGAGCCGCACGCCCTCCGCCGCCAGGGCGTGCGCCACCGCGGCGCCGATGCCGCCGCTCGCCCCGGTGATGAAGGCCACCTTTCCGCTGAGCGATGTCATGCCACGCTTCCCTTCCCATAGGCGATCAAAACGGGGGTCGAGGGTTCACGCGACCCGGACGGCGTCGGCCCACGGTTCGGTGGCGGTCGTCACCGGCTCGCCCCGTTCGGCGGCCGCGTGGACGCTCAGCGCCAGCAGGTGGTCCTGGCAGGCGTCGGCCAGCGGGTACGGCGCGGGGCCCTCGCCGCGCCGCCAGAGCACCGTCCGCTCCAGGCAGGTCGCGATGGCGATCTCCTCGTCGGACATCCGCGCGCCCGGGTACGGGTTGCGGTAGAGCACCCTGCCCGCCCAGGTCAGCGTGTCGAGGTCCGCGCCCTCGAGGTTGCCGTCCAGCCCGGTGTGGCGGCGTACGATGGGCGCGCTCAGCGGCGTGCCATCGTCCCCGGCCCAGGTGACCTGGTCGCCGACCACCTCACCGTGGCTGCCCCGCACGATCAGGCGCCGCCGGCGCAGCGGGTTGAACCACTGCCCCTCCGTGAAGTCGTAGACGCCGGTGCGGCCGGCCATCTCCAGGATTGACAGGGTGTGCCCGGCCGCCCGTACCTTCTGGACGTCCGGCCATCCGCCGCGGTCGGGTCCCTCCAGCACCGGCCCGGTGGTGTGAACGGCGTGCACCCGCGCCGGCTCGCCGCGGACCCCGAGCAGGGTCCGCAGCAGCGCGATGGCGTGGTAGTCGTGCGTCCAGGAGACCTCTGCGGAGGTGACCTCGCCGAGTACGCCGTGGTCGATGAGGCCGCGCACCGCCGCCACGATGGGAAGGTAGGGGTGCTGCTCGGCCACCTGGACCAGGTCGGCGGCCCCCAGGTCGGCCCACAGCCGACGCAGGCCGTCGACGTCCTCGGCCGGCGGCGTCTCCGACAGGACGGCCACGTCGAGACCGACGAGCGTCCGCAGAACGCCGGGGTTGGCGGTCCTCGGCACCGAGGTGACGACGACCTCCGGGGCGCCGGCCGCGACGAGGTCCTCCGGTCGCCGGTACGTCGGGATGTCCCATTCCCGTTCCAGCCCCGCGCCGGCCTCGGGGCGTCGCGTCACCGCGCCGACGCACTGGAACCGGTCCGGGGCCTGCCGGGCCAGGCGGAGGTAGAAGTCCGCCCGCCATCCGTGGCCGACCACCCCGAACCGCACCGGCTCCCGCCGTGGCGCCTCGGCGGAGGACGGGGACGCCTCATCGCTCAGCACGCTGGAACTCCTTGTCGTGACGGGGGTGGTCACCGCACAGGTCAGGGGACGAGGACGGCGCGGGCGCGGATCTGGCCGGACTTCAGGAGGCCGAGCACCTCGTTGGCCTCGGCCAGGGGGTAGTCGGCGTGGACGGCGCGCAGCTTGCCGGCCGCGGCGAGGTCGAGGACCTCGCGCATCTGCCGGCGGTTGCCGAGGACGGAGCCGAGGACGATCTTCTCGTCGCCGATGTCGACCGGGCCGACGGTCTCGGACACGCCGAGGACGATCCGGCCGCCGGGCTTGGTGATGCGCATCGCCTCGGCCACCGACGCGGCGGACGGCGCGAAGACGATGGCGGCGTCCAGCGTGGCGTCGGCGACGAAACCGCCGCCCTCGCCCTTCGGGCTGTAGGACTTCAGCGCGCCCAGCTCCTCGGCCACGGACCGGTGGACGGCGCTGCGGGTCACCGCGTACACCTCGGCGCCGGTGAGCACTGCCATCTGGATGACCATGTGTCCGACGCCGCCGACGCCGAGGACGGCGACCTTCTTGCCCGGCGACAGATCGGCCTTGGTCACCGAGCCGTACGCGGTGATGCCGGGGCAGAACAGCGGCGCCGCCTCGGTGTCGGTGATGTTGTCCGGGATCGGGTAGGTGTACGCGGACTCGGCGAGCATGTACTCGGCGTAGCCGCCGTTCAGGGTCTCGCCGGTGATCTGCCGCTTGCGGCACAGCTGCTCGCGCCCCGAGAAGCAGTACTCGCACACGCCGCACGTCGCCCAGATCGGCTGCACGCCGACCCGGTCGCCGACGGCCAGGTGGGTGACGGCCGAGCCGACCGACGCGACCGTGCCCACGACCTCGTGGCCGGGGATGATGGGGAACGAGGCCGGGGTGCCGGGCAGCCAGTCGCCTTCGACCATGTGCAGGTTGGACCGGCAGACGCCGCACGCGGTCACCTTGATGACGATCTGCGTCGCCGACGGGGTGGGCTCGGCGACCTCGCGAAGCCGCAGGGGCTTGTCCTCGATCGGGGCGGCTTGTTCGAGCAGGACTGCCTTCATGTACGCGCTTTCTCTGAGAGGACCACACCGGTGGGCGGGGACCCACCGAAGGCGCGCTCGGCCCTTGACGTGGGCCGAGCGGCACCGTCGGGAAACGTGACCGGCCGCGACCGGCCGGTGTCCGGTACGCGGCGGAGCCGAGCCGGAGACCTTTGGAAGCGGTCAGGTCCGGACGGGCCCGCCGTGCGCCGGGCGTGCTGGGATCAGGCCGAGGGAGGCGTGAGGATGCCGCGCGCCACCAGCTGCTCGATGTTGTCGCCGCAGCGGGCGGCCTCGCGGGCGAGCCAGCCCTCCTGGGGCAGTTCCTTGGCGTACTGGTTCTTCTCGTAGATCGGCTTCTCGTAGATCGCCGCGTACTGCTCGGTGCGCAGGTCCTTGAACCAGTTGGTCACGCCGTTGAGCATGCGGTTGCGGCGCAGCGCCTCGATGTCGACGACCGTGCTGATGAACGAGTCGCCCGGGATCACGCCCTCCTGCCGGGTGACGATGCGGCCCTTGTTGTCCACGATCATGGAGCGGCCGCCGAACAGGTCGAACATGTGCCCGTCGTCGTTCATCTGCGGGCCGAGGTTCGGGGAGATGACGTACACCTGGTTGAACATGGCGTGGGCGCGGTTCTGCAGCTCCCACATGCCGTGGCTGACCTGCGGGTCGATCAGCGTGGAGCGGATGATGATCTCCGCGCCGTTCATCGCCAGGCCACGGGAGATCTCGGGGTAGGCGCCCTCGTGGCAGATGATGTAGCCGATGTTGCCGATCTCGGTCTTGGCGACCGGGAAGATGGCGTCCAGCGCGTTGCCGTTGCCCTTCTTCTCCACCCACTCGTCGTAGATGTCGTGCGGGTTGGTGGTGCCGAGCGCGCCGCCCTCGTAGGCGTCGCTCGTGGCCTTGGCCCGCTTGTAGACGACCTCGCCCTCGGGGCTGATGATGAACGCGACGTTGAACAGGTGCCCCGGGAAGTCGGGGTCGCGCACCATCAGCAGTTCGGCCGCGATGTAGGTGTTGAGCTGACGGGCCTTCTGGGCCAGTACCTCGGTCTCGGGACCGGGGATGTCCAGGGCGAAAGCCTCGTGCGCCGCCCGGTTGCCGGCCGGGAAGTCCATGGGCATGCCCTGGATCGCCATCTCCGGCAGAACGATCAGCTTGACGGGCGCGCCCTCGGTGGCGGCGACCTGAACCGCTGGGTCCATGAAGTCACAGATCCGCTTGGCGCTCTCCAGAGCGTCCTCGCGCTTCTTCATCGTGACAATGCGCGGCGAGATCGCAACCACTGCGTACGGGTCGACCACAGTCGATTCCTCCTGATTCATGCGCCTCGGCGGGATGCCGCTCGGCACTTCTCTTACAAAGCGGGTCTTTGCTCGCGCGGGGGTGCGGGTCACACCGGGGACGGAGCATGACGTGGATGGGTGATGACGACCGATTACGGCGCGCGGAGGGCAGCGTCGCCCCTGCCTTGGCGCTCGGGGGTTAGGTAATCGATGTCACAACATTAGAGCACAACCGTAAACACCCTCTCTGTTAGGTGTCAAGCAGTTCGGCCGAAGGATCCAACAGCGGTAAAAGCGCAGGTCAACACGTTGGGCCGCCAGGAACAGCGGTCAGCCCGCACCGTTTTCGGGCCCCGGTCGGCGGCGGGTACGAAAGCCACACCCGGCGGCGTCCTCGGGCACGGGCGCCACCCGCCCACGTGCCGCCTCGGGCACCGGACCACGGCCGCGCCGAGCCCGGCGGTCATCACGATCCGGCGACGGCCGCCGTCTCCGCGTCCCCGCCCGGGATGATCTCTCCCGAGCCGCGGGGCACCAGACGCACCGGGATGACCGTGTTGACCGGATCACTCCGGTCCCCGTCCAACCGGGCGAACAGCCGTTCCGCCGCCAGCCGTCCGAGCAGCTCGGGGGACTGCTCCAGCACCGTGATCGCGGGCGACAGGACGTCCGCCAGCGCGAAGTCGCCGAACGACACCATGGCGATGTCGGTGCGCTTGCGGTCGTGGAGCATCTTCACCACCCCCAGCGACGTCTCGGAACGGGCGCTGAAGACGGCCGTCGGCGGCTCGTCGAGGTCCAGGAAGTCGCAGGTGCGCCTCCGGGCCACGGCGGCGTCCGCGCAGTCGGTCGCCACCAGCTCGGCCACCACGGGGACGCCGGCCTCCTGCAGCGCGTCGACGTACCCCGCGTGCCGGTTGCGGGAGGTCTCGATCTCCAGGTCGTCGCTGACGAACGCGATCCTCCGGTGACCATAGCGGAGCAGGTGACGCACGGCCGTCCGCGCGCCGCCGCGGTCGTCGAAGGTGACGACGTCCGCCGCGAAGTTCCTGGGATGACGGTCCACGAACACCACCGGCGTCTCGGTGGACGCCAGGTACGACAGGTCCGAGGCGTGCGGCGTGATGATCATGCCGGCGACCCGGCGCTGCCGCAGGCCGTCCACGATCGCGACCTCGCGGTTCGGCAGCCGCCTGTTGCTGGTCACGATGACGTTCAGCCCGCGCCGCAGGGCCGCGAGCTCGATCTCGCTGATCACCGCCGCGAAGAACGGGTCGGCGATCGACTCCACGACCACGCCGATCGTGTCGTCCACGCCCCGGCGGAGCGACCTGGCCAGCAGGTCGACGCGGTATCCGAGCCGGACGACCGCCTCCTGCACCCGGAGGCGGGTCTCCGCGGACACCCGCGGGTCGCCGTTGATCACCCGCGAGGCGGTCTTGGCGCTGGTGTTGGCCGCCGCGGCGACGTCACTGAGCCGTACCAGTTTCTTCATCGCGACACCCGGCCGGGCAGCACGACGGACAGCGGACTGTCGTTCATCAACCGGCTCGCCGTCCTCTCAGTCGATGCGGGCTCACGGCCCGCAACCGGCGACACACCGGACCGACGCTGATCGAATCACGCCCTGCCCACTCCTCTCAAGTGCGGAATGAGCCGGCCCCAGTCATAGTCCTGTACGTAGTACTCGCGCACGCTGTACGTCCCGTCGATGGTGTCCTTGAGCGACTCCGGACCGGGGAAGCCGATCACCCGCCAGCCGACCCGGTCGCGGTTGCCGCCGTAGACGGGATCGCCGTAGAAACCCTGCCGGGTGTGCGCCACCAGGGCGTCGAAGAACGACAGCCCGTCGTCGAAGGCGTACACCTGGATCGTGGGATTGCCGTCCTCGCCGGTGAGCCCGACGGGTGCCGGCCTCGGCCGGCCGGACACCTGCTCCAGCACGGCGTCCTGCTCGGGGTCGCCGAGCGAGACGAAGTCCGCGCCGAACCGCTCGCGGGCGATCGCGTCCAGGTCGCGCACCCCCTGCCGGTAGGTCTCCCGCAGGTCCTCGATGCGGGCGCGCCAGGCGTCGGCCAGCTTGCCGCTCATCCGCAGGAACCCGCTGCCGTCCGCGGCGGCGTACACGTAACCGATGCCGGACAGGTACCGGTCGATGAAGCGCACGGCGCCCGCCTCACGCGCGCCGGGATCGTGGTCGGTCGGGATGACACGCGCGGTCGCCGCCTCGATCGTGTCCCACTCGTGGTCGTCGAAGAAGAGCCGCTCGCCGGTGTCCGGATCCGCCGGCGGGTGAACGACCGGCCAGTCTGCCATCGATGTCACAGTCTCCTCCTCAGCTCGTCGGCGCCGCGGCCCGGCCGGAGCGTCCCTGCGGCAGACGTTCGGTACGCCCCTTCGCGTGGACGCCCGCGATGTGGTCGGCGCACCGCCAGGCGTTGGCCATGATGGTGAGCGTCGGGTTCACCCCGGTCGCCGTGGGGAAGCTCGCGCCGTCCAGGACGTAGAGGTTGTCGACGTCGTGCGCCTGGCACCACTCGTTGAGGACGGTGGTGGCGGGGTCGGTGCCCATGCGGGCCGTGCCGTGCTGGTGGCAGGTGTTCCCGCTGGCCCGGCCGCGTTCGAGGTACACCGGGATCGTCTTCCACGCGCCCGCGGCCTGCAGGATCTCCACGTTCTTGTCGACCTGCCACTTGGCCAGGCGGATGTCGTTGGGGTGCGCCTTGTGGGTGATCCTGGCCACCGGCAGGCCCCAGGCGTCCTTGACCGTGGGGTCGAGGTCCACCCGGTTGGAGGCCACGGGCATGTCGTGCAGCGTGTGCCCGATCTTCATGGCGTGGTTGTAGAAGTCGCGGTCGGCGTCCTTGGCGGCGCCGCCCCACTGCGGCCGTCCCGGGAAGTTCCAGTTGATCGGCTGGCCGACGTGTGACGCGCCGATCAGCGCGCCGCCGATGTGCCCGCGGTCATGGTCGGTCTCGTAGAACTGGAAGGACCCGCCGCTGATGTAGTTGCCCGGGAACCCGTACAGCGGTTCCGCGTCGTCGAACAGGCCGACGGCGAACAGGTACTCGTGGAAGGTGGCGTTGCGCCCGACCTGCCCGCTGCTGTTGGCGAGGCCGTCGGGGTGCTGCCGGGACTTCGACAGCAGCATGAGCCGCGCCGACTCCACGGCCCCCAGGCACAGCAGGACCACCGCGGCCTCCTGCTCGACCTCCCTGCCGTCGGCGTCGATGTACAGCACACCACGGGCCCGGCCGTCCGGCCCGACGGTCACCTCGCGGACGTAGGACTCCGGCCGCAGTTCGAGGTTGCCGGTCGCCAGCGCCTCCGGCACGAAGGTGTCCAGCGTCGAGGAGCGCATGCCGCTGGGGTCCCCGTACCCGTTCCAGAAGCTCGTCCAGTTCGAGGGAGTACGCCCCCGGTACGGCTTGGTGACGATCGCCTGCGGGATCGGCATGGCGTTGATGCCGAGCTTCTCGCACGCCTCGTAGAACCGTTTGCCCGCCCGGGTCGGCGGCAGCGGCGGGGTCGGGTACGGCCTGCTGCGGTACGGCTCGTGGGCGTCCGCGCCGTCCAGGCCCGCGCAGCCGAAAGCCCACTCCACCTTGGACAGGTACGGTTCCAGGTCGTCGTAGCCGATCGGCCAGTCGGCGAGGCTGGCGCCCTCGATGTCACCGTGCAGCGTGCGCATGCGGAAGTCGGACGGGCGCGGGCGCGGCAGCCAGCCCGCCCAGTGCACCGTCCCGCCGCCGACCATCTGCGGGACCATCGAAAACGGCGTCGGGACGGCGGTCTCGTTCTCCTCCGTCCGGACGGTGCGCGGGTTGACCCGCGGGTCGGACCACAGGTACGTCCGGTTGAGGAACTTGATCTCGTCGCCGGAGAAGTGCTCGCGCGGCCGTAGCCACGGCCCGCGATCCAGGCCGACGACCTTCAGGCCGGCCTCGCACAGCACCTTCGCGGCGGTCGCGCCCGAGGCCCCCATTCCGACGATGAGGACGTCGACCGGGTCGGGTTTCCTTGCGTACTGCATGCAGCTCACCTCTCAAAGCGCGGGCCGGGGCTTTCGCCCTGGCCTGCTCGCCACATCACGCGGTCTGCACCAACTTCCGGTTGCTTCGCGCCTGGTACACCTTGTCCATCACCACGGCCACGACGAGGATGGTGCCCTTGATCAGGTACTGGTTGAACGAGGGCACGTTCATCATGTCCAGGCCGGTGTCGATCTCGCTGACCAGGATCGCGGCGAGGACGGTGCCGAGGATCGAACCCCGGCCGCCGGACAGGCTGGTGCCGCCGATGACCGCGACCATGATCACTTCGAGCTCGTAGCCGTTCGCCGCCAGCGGTGAGGCCGACGACAGGCGGCCGGTCAGGATGAGCCCGCCGAGCCCGGCGAGCAGCCCGCTGATCGCGAACACGATCACGATGGTCCGCCGGACGTTGATGCCGGCCAGCCGCGCGTTCTCCGCGTTGCCGCCCAGCACGAACAGGCGGCGCCCGAACGGGGTGGCCTTGAGCACGAACGCGATCAGCGCCGCGAGCACCAGGAACAGGACGGTGACCGCCGGGACCGGGCCGATGTTGGTCAGGCCGAACCAGTCGAACAGCGGGTCGGAGAACGTGATGCCCGCGGTGTTCGAGCTTCCGATCGCGAAGGCGACCATCAGGTAGGTCAGGCCGCGGGCCACGCTCATCATGCCGAGCGTGACGGCGAACGGCGCGAGCTTCAGCCGCGATATCAGCAGGCCGCTGGCGGCGCCGAGCAGCGCCGTCACCAGCAGGGCGATGAGCACGGTGAGGACCGCGGGCAGCTGGACCGGGTTGGCGGCGGTGAACGCCGTGCCGAGGAGGCCGGCGCCGATCGCGCCGCCGAGGGCCATCATCGAGCCCACCGACAGGTCGATGCCGCCGAGCGAGCCGCAGCTGATGATGACGACCGTCATGCCGAGGCCGACGATGCCGAACATCGAGGCGCTGCGCAGCAGGTTCTCGATGCTGTCCAAGGACAGGAACTCCGGCGCCCGGCTGGTGAACCCGGCCGCCAGCAGGGCGATCAGCAGGACGAGCGCGAGTTGCTGCCCCTGCACGGGGAGCCGGCGGACGGCTCCGGACGCGCTCGCTCCACGTCGGCGGCCGGGAATCTGTGCTGGCAACGACGACATCTAACCGAACCTGCTCTCTGCGCGTCCGAACCGAAGCGACCTGTGCGTCCTCATGTCCGCCTCCGGAGCCGCGCGATGCCGTCGAGGCTGATGGCGAGCAGCAGCACCAGGCCGGTGACGACGTACTGGATCGGCGTCGAGGCGCCGAACAGGTTGAGCGCGTTCTGGATGACCCCGACGGTGAAGACGCCGATGAGGCTGCCGATGACCGAGCCCCGGCCGCCGACCAGGCTGGTGCCGCCGATCACGACCCCGGAGATCGCGATCAGCTCGTACCCCACGCCGTTGACGGTGTCGGCGCTGGCCAGCCGCGAGGTGAGGATGATCCCCGCCAGGCCGGCGAGGAAGCCCAGCAGCGTGTACACGAGGATCTTCGTCCGGTCGACCTTCAGGCCGCTGAGCCGTGCCGCCTCCGGGTTGCCGCCGATGGCGTAGATGGCGCGGCCGACCGACATGCGCCGGGACGCCCACCAGAGCGTGGCGACGACGATCGCGAACAGCCAGACCGGCGTGGGGATGGCGAACAGCGCGCCCTGTCCGATGAACGCGAAGTCGCGCGGCATGGGCTCGAAGTGGATCGGGTACCCGCCGGTGAACAGGTACACCAGGCCGCGCACGAAGATCATGGTGCCGAGGGTGGCCATGAATGGCTCGATGTGCGTCTTGGTGATGATCAGGCCGTTGACGAAGCCGATCGCGGCGCCGACGGCCAGGCCGACCAGGACGGCGAGTGGCACCGGAAGCTTGAAGTCGGTGACGAACGAGGAGTTGCTGGCCGATCCCGCCACCAGCGAGGCGGTCACCGCGCCCACCAGGCCGACGGTGGAGCCGACCGACAGGTCGATGCCGCCGGTGATGATGACCAGGGTCATGCCCGCGGCGATGATGCCGGTGATGGCCACGACCCGGGCGATGTCCAGGAAGTTGGAGAACGACAGGAAGGCCGGCGAGACGCCGCTCAGCACGATCACCAGGCCGAGCAGCACGACGCCGCTCGCCAGGTTCTCGGCACGGATGTTCGGTCTGGCCCAGCGGCCCTTCTTCGGCGCGTCGGCGTCGACCGGGCGGTCCATCTGCGCGGTGGAGCTCACGCCTTCGACCCTTCTTTCGTTGGCTTGCGTCCAGAGACGGGGGACGGCGAGGCGGCCGGCCGGAGCCCGGAGGCGTACATCACGATCGCCTCCTCGCTGAAGTCCTCGCGGGCGAGTTCACCGGCGATCCGTCCCTCGTGCATGACGAGGATGCGGTCGCTCATCCCCATCACCTCGGGGAGGTCCGACGAGATCATGATGATCGTGGCGCCCTGCCCGGCGAGGTCGTCGAGCAGCCCGTGGATGGCGGCCCGCGCGCCGACGTCGACGCCGCGGGTGGGCTCGTCCACGATGAGGATGTCGGAGCCGGCGAACAGCCACTTGGCCAGCACGACCTTCTGCTGGTTGCCGCCGCTCAGCCGGCCGGTCTCCTGCTCGATGCGCGAGGGGTGGACCCGCAGGTCCTGGATGAGCCGCTTGGCCGCCTGCCGCTCCGCGCCGCGGTCGAGCTGTCCCCACCGGCTCACCTTGGCCAGGCGGGCCAGGGTGATGTTGTGCGCGTTGGTCATCGGCAGCACCGCGCCCTGGAGCTTTCGGTCCTCGGGCACCAGGCCGATGCCGTGCCGGATGGCGGTGCCCGGCGAGTCGACGGTGACCGCCTCGCCGTTGACGAACACCTCGCCGGAGCCGATCGGGTCGGCGCCGAAGACGGCGCGGGCCAGTTCGGTGCGGCCGGAGCCGACGAGCCCGGCGATGCCGAGGATCTCGCCGGCGTGGGCGGTGAAGCTGACGTCGTTCAGCTTGGCGTTCGACAGGTTCGACACCCGGAGCGTCTCGCGGCCGCGCTCGTGCTCGGTCTTGGGGAACAGCTCCGACAGCTCGCGGCCCACCATCATCGTGGCCAGGGCGTGGGAGTCGGTGGTCTTGGCGTCGACGGTGGTCACGATCTTGCCGTCCCGCAGGATGGTGGCCCGGTCGCAGATCTCGCCTACCTCGTCCAGGCGGTGTGAGACGTAGAGCACCGAGACGCCGTCGGCCTTGAGCGCGCGCATCAGCGTGAACAGGCGCTCGATCTCCGACTCGGTGAGCGACGCCGTCGGCTCGTCCATGGTGATGATGCGGGCGTTCATCGACAGCGCCTTGGCGATCTCGACGAGTTCCTGCTCGGCGGTGCCGAGGCGGCCGACCAGAGTCCGCGGGTCGATCTTCAGCGAGAGGCGCTCGAGGATCTCGCCTGCCTGCCGGTGGCAGGCCGCCCAGTCCACCAGCCAGGGGGCGCCCCTGCGGCGGGGCAGGCGGTTGAGGAAGACGTTCTCGGCGACGCTGAGGTAGGGCAGCACGCTGAGTTCCTGGTGGATGAAGGCCAGGCCGGCCTCCTGCGCCTGCTTGGGCCCGGTGAACTCGACCGGCGCGCCGTCGATGACGATTGACCCGGTGTCCCGCGGGATCACCCCGTTGAGGATGTTCAGCAGCGTCGACTTGCCGGCGCCGTTCTCGCCCAGCAGTCCCAGGACCTCACCGCGCCCGACCGACAGGTCGACGCCGTGGAGCACCTGGACGCTGCCGTACGACTTGGTTATGCCCTCCATGCGCAGGAGGGGCTGTGGAGTCGATGAAGCGACCATGGCACGCCCCCTTTCTCGTACTCCCCGTTGGCCTTTCGGTGGGGCCCTTCCCGCTCGCCGGCGGCGGGCGGGAAGGGCCGGGTGCGGAGCGCGCTCCGCGAGCCGGGGCTGTTACCAGCCGACGAACTGCTTGTCGTTCATGTTGCCGGGGTCGACTCCGAAGAAGTCCGGCTTGACCCACGGCATGCCCTCGTGCTGGACGAGGGCGGCCTTGCGGCCCTCGAACTCCTGGTTGGCGAAGTCGGGCTTCTGGCCCTTGAGCTGCTGGGCCATCAGCCGGGTGCCGATGACGCCCTCGTCCTTGGGGAAGAAGATGCCGTCGTAGTCGATGTCGCCCTTGCGCAGCAGGTCCAGGGCGTTCTTGTCGCCATCACAGCTGATGATCTTGAGGTCGTCGCGGCGGCCGGCGTTCTTGATGGCCTGGATGCCGCCGAACAGCATCTCGTCGGCCATGAAGTAGATGGCGTCGAGCTGGCCCTTGGGGAAGCGCTGCAGGATGGCCTCGGTCACCTGCTGGCCACCGCTTCGGGTGAAGTTGCCGTCCGCCTTGTAGACCACCTGGATGCCGGGGTTCTGCGCGATCACCTTGTAGAACGCGCCGCCTCGGTCGACAGTGGAGCCCGCGCCCGCGGTGCCCTCGACCACCGCGATCTTGCCCTTGCCGTTCAGCGCCTTGACGACCTGCTCACCGCCGACCGTGCCGGACTTCACCATGTCCCAGCTGACCAGGAAGTCCCACTTGATGCCGGAGCCCTTGGTCTCCATCCGCCGGTCGACGATGGCGAACGGCACCTTGGCGGCGTTGACCCTCTTCACCGCCGGGATCATCGGGTCGGAGACGGCCGGGGTGAGGATGATGCCGTCGACCTTCTGCGCCAGGAAGTTGTTGAGCTGCTGCGTCTGGATGGCGGGGTCGTTCTTGCCGTCCGCGAAGATGATCTTCACGCCCTCTTTGGCGGCCTCCTCCTTGGCGCCCTCCATCATCAACTGGTAGACGGGGTGGTCGAAGTAGGCGACCGACCAGCCGATCGTGATCTCTTTCTTGGCCGAGCCGGACTCGGCCCCGGACGACGAGCCACATGCCGCCGCCGTGATGAGAAGGGCTGTCGCCACCAGAGCCACTGACGCGCGTCGCGTCATCGCGGCGAATCTTCGCATGCGGGGGTACCTTTCGATTCCGAGGTGTTTCGCGCTATAGGGGAGCCTCATGACCGGCCGATTCGCCGCCGTTGCCGGCTACCTTCGCCCGGGGGGCCTTGCGGATATGGGTCACATGCCGTCGGTTCGGGGAGCGCGGGCTGTTTCCGGTTGCCCATGGCCGCTACGGCTGCCAGAAGGTAAACGATGTCACGAAGAAGCGAACTCACGCTAGGTAATGCGTACCGGCATGTCAACGCTCTCCCAAAAGGCAATTCTTCGGGTACACCGTCAGGGGAATCGAAGCAGTGCGGTTTTCCCACAGGGTCGAGTCGGCACTGCTCACAACGGGTCGCCATCCGTCAAGATCTCTGTCGTCCGGCGAGGTAATCGATGTCACATCAGGGTGGTTAGAACTTAGACACCGCGTTTTAACCTGTCAAGGGTTGTTCCCGACTGTTCGTCCAGCTTGCCGGATCGGCGCCGCGACGGACCTCAGGACGCGGCCGCGCCGGCGTCGTCGCTGGTCAGAACGGTGAGCATGTGCCGGACCACGGCGGTCATCCGCGTGCGC
Organism: Sphaerisporangium album; assembly: GCF_003323745.1. Taxonomy (GTDB): domain Bacteria; phylum Actinomycetota; class Actinomycetes; order Streptosporangiales; family Streptosporangiaceae; genus Sphaerisporangium; species Sphaerisporangium album. The sequence goes on along the minus strand of NZ_QOIL01000021.1, from coordinate 25,607 downwards.
GCCGGGGCCAGGTACTTGCGGGGGTCCACCAACGACGGCTCCCGCAGGGTCTCGCGCACCGCCCCGGTGAAGGCGACGTTCAAGATCGTGCCGATGTTCACCTTGACGATGCCGGCCCGCACGGCGGCGCTCAGCTCGTCGTCGGCCACGCCGGAGGAGCCGTGCAGCACCAGCGGCACGGGCACGGCCTCGCGGAGCTTGACGATCAGGTCGTGGTCGAGCCTGGCGGTGCGGGTCGTCATGGCGTGGGAGCTGCCGACCGCGACCGCGAGGGCGTCAACCCCGGTGGCCGCGACGAAGGCCGCCGCCTCCGCCGGGTCGGTGCGCACGCCCGGAGCGTGCGCGCCGTCCTTGCCGCCGACCTCCCCCAGTTCCGCCTCAAGGTGCAGGCCGCGCTCGTGCGCCCAGTCCGCGGCTGCGCGGGTGGCCGCGACGTTGGCCTGGTAGTCCAGCTTGGAGGCGTCGAACATGACCGAGCTCATCCCCGCATCGGCGGCCTGGTACAGCAGTTCGGTGTTCTCGACGTGGTCCAGGTGCAGGGAGACCGGCACGGCCGCCGCCCCGGCCACCGCCGCCGCGGCGGCGGCGATGGGCGCGAGCCGGCCGCCATGGAACTTCACCGCGTTCTCACTGATCTGCAGGATCACCGGGGTGCCCGCCTGTTCCGCGCCCGCGACGATGGCCTCGGCGTGCTCCAGGGTGATGACGTTGAACGCCCCCACCCCGACGCCTCGGGCCCGCGCGGAGTCCACGATCTGCTGAGTACTGACGAGCGGCATCCACTGCCTCCGAGAATGTTCGGCGCGAGGCGTCTCGCGATCCGGGATCGGTGCTTCGAGCGTTGGGTTCCCTTGACACTCCCCCAACGAAACGCAACGATATCCATCGACCCACAACCCAGCAACGGGTCGTTACCGAAGGCGGGGGTGCATGGATCCACTGATCGTCGGCTTGGACGTGGGAACGACCACGAGCAAGGCCGTCGTCTTCACCACGCAGGGGCGGCCCGTCGGCGAGGGCAAGGCCGTCACCCCCTGGGTCGTGACCCCGCACGGTGCGCAGATGGACGCCGGTGAGCTGCTGGACTCCGCCCGGGAGGCCCTGCGGCAGGCCCTGGCCTCGGCCCCGGACGGGCCGGTGCTCGCCGTCGGCGTGACAAGTATGGGCGAGTCCGGCGTGCTGCTCAACGGGCACGGCGTCCCGCTGGCGCCCGTCATCGCCTGGCACGACACCCGCGACGGGGCCGAGGTCCGCGACCTGTCGACGACGCTGGGCGAGGACCGCTTCGCCGGCCGCACCGGCCTGCCGCTTCGCGGCCAGTGGTCGCTCACCAAGCACCGCTGGCTGCTCGCGCACCACCCCGAGACAAAGGAGGCGGTCCGCCGGCTCAACATCGCCGAATGGGTGGTGCGGGGCCTGGGCGGCGAGGAGTCCGCCGAACAGTCACTGGCCTCGCGCACCGGCTGGCTGGAGCTGGCCACGCGAAGCTGGTGGCCCGAGGCCCTGGAGTGGTCCGGCGCCGGCCGTTCGCTCATGCCGGACCTGGTCACGGCCGGCACGCCGCTCGGCACGGTCGGCGCCGAGGTCGGCATTCCCCGGCTGACCGGCGCGGTGCTCACCGTGGCCGGCCACGACCACCAGGCCGCCACCGTGGGCGCGGACGCGGCGGGGCCCGGAGACGAGCTCGACTCGTGCGGCACCGCCGAGGCGCTGGTCCGCACGGTCCCGGCCGGCCTGGTGAACACCGCCGACGTCGCGACGCTCGCCAAGGGCGGGATCACCACCGGCTGGCACGTCCTGTCCGACCAGTGGTGCCTGCTCGGCGGCACCCAGGGCGGCCTCGCCCTGCAACGGGTCCTCGGCCTGCTCGGGCTCAGCTCCGGCCACCTCGCCGAACTGGACCGGCAGGCGCTGGCCCGCGACGCGTGCACCGTGACCGTCACCGGCGTGGAGGCCGAAGAGCTGCGGATCGCCGGGGTCGCCAACGGCACCGGCCCGGCCGACCTCTGGCGCGCCACGCTGGAGGCGGTCGTCGCGCAGGCGGAGCAGGTCCACGCGGCGATGTCCGCGGTCGTCGGCGCCCACCAGGCGCTCGTCGTCACCGGGGGCTGGTCGCGCAGCCGGGCGCTGCTGGAGGTGAAGCGCCGGGTGCTCGGCCCGCTGCGCAACCCCGGCGTCTCCGAGGCGGGCGCCCGCGGCGCGGCGCTGCTCGGCGGCATGGCCGCGGGCGTGTACGCCGGACCGCGGGAGTTCCCGCCGCTCGAACCGGGAGGCGCTTCGTGAGCACGCCCACGCCGCCCGACCGGGTGCCGTACGCCTCGCAGCGCAAGCAGGCGATCGTCACGTGCCTTCGCGCGAACGGGCGGGTCGACGCCGCCGACATCGCCGTCCAGCTCGGGGTCACCAAGGAGACCGTGCGCAAGGACCTCATCGACCTCGAACGGCAGGGCGTGCTGCAGCGGGTGCACGGCGGCGCGGTCCCCGTGGAACAGCTGTCCTTCGAGCCCGCCGTGCCCACCCGCACGTACTACTCGGAGGAGAAGACCCGCATCGCGATGGCGGCGCTCGCCCATCTGCCGGTCCGCGGGTCCGTCCTCATCGACGCCGGTTCCACGACCGGACGGCTCGCCGAGCTGTTCCCGGCGGACCGGGAGCTCACCGTGTACACCAACACGCTGTCGATCGCGTTGACGCTCATCACCCGTCCCCGGCTCACGGTCATCACCCTCGGCGGCCGCGTCCGCCCGCTGACCCTCGCCGGAGTCGACGACTGGGCGGCACGGGCGCTCAGCGAGATCAATGTCGACGTGGCGTTCCTCGGCACCAACGCGATCTCGGCGGAGCGCGGGCTCACCACCCCTGACCGTGCCGAGGCGGCCGTCAAACGCCTCATGCTCGCCAGCGCCCGTCGGCGGATCCTGCTCGCCGACCACAGCAAGGTCGGCGCCGTCAGCCTCTGCAAACACGCGGACCTGTCCGATATCGACCTGCTCATCACCGACACCGGCCTGCCCGAGGCCCAGCTGAAGGCACTGCGGGCCGCGGGCCTCGAAGTGGAGCAGACGTGATCGTCACCGTCACCCCGAACCCCAGCGTCGACCGCACCGTCTTCGTCGACGCGCTGCCGAGAGGCGCCGTCGTCCGCAGCCGGCGCACCCACAGCGAACCGAGCGGCAAGGGGGTCAACGTCGCGCTGGCTCTGCGGGCGCACGGCCACGACGTCGTGGCCGTGCTGCCGGTCGGCGGCGCCGTCGGTTCACAGATCATGACGATGCTCAAGGACGCCGACGTTCCGGTCATCGCGGTTCCCATCGCCGGCGAGATCCGCATCAACATCAGCCTGGTCGAACCCGACGGCACCGTGACCAAGGTCAACGAACCCGGGCCGACGCTGGACCCGGCCGAGGCCGCGGCGCTGACCGCCGCCGCGTTCGAGCACACCGGCGGCGCGGGCTGGCTGGCCGGCTGCGGCAGCCTGCCCACCGGCCTGCCGGAGGACTTCTACGCGCGGCTGGCCGCGGAGGCGCACCGCCATGGGGTCAAGGTGGCGATCGACACGTCGGGCGCCACGCTGCGTACCGCGCTTCCCGGCGGGCCCGACCTGGTCAAGCCCAACGCCCACGAACTGGCCGAGGTGGTCGGACGGCCGCTCAAGACCCTGGGAGACGCCGTGGACGCGGCCGCCGTGCTCCGGCAGCGGGGCGCCCGGTCCGTCCTCGCCAGCCTCGGCGCCGACGGCGCGATCCTGGTCGAGGACGACGGCGTGCTGCACGGTCGGGCGGTGGTGCCCCGGGTGGTCAGCGCCGTGGGGGCCGGGGACGCCCTGCTCGCCGGCTTCCTGGCGGCGGGAGGAAGCGGCCGTGACGCCCTGCGTCACGCACTGGCCTGGGCGGCGGCCGCGGTCGGCCACGAAGGCACGCTTTTGTCCGGCGCCGATCCCGGCGTGACCGTGACCATCACCGACGTCGTCGACCGCGACCACCCGCTCGCCGAACCGGTCTGACGCCGATCCCGGAATTCCGCGGCCCCCGCGCCTGAACCCCCATGAGGCGCCGGGCCTGGCCCCAGGTCTGTGACGTCAGATCTCGCAGGGTGTCAGACAGTGATTCGGGCGGGCTCGGCCTTGCGCCGAGCCCGCCGCTGCATCCGGTCCTGATCGCGTGCCGTGTTAACGCTCACCCGATTCGGCGTACGCCTTTGCCGTGAGCGTCGGGAACACCCGAGCCGGACCCGCGTCACGCCATTAGCGCTGCAGTGTCAGCACACCCGGCCGGTAGGGCAGGAGGCCGTAGTCGCCGCCGGAGCTGGGGCTGCGTCCTTGGTAGAGCAACTGCAGATTGCAGGGGTCGACGGTCTTGGTCTGATCGGGGTTGCTGCGAACCAGATCACCGTGGCTGATGTCGTTGGTCCAGGTGGCGCCGCTGTTGGCCTTGCCGGCGAAGGGATTGCCCTCGGTCGCGGCCTGCGGCGTCCACGAACCGCCCAGGCTGGTGGCCGTGAACGAGCGGAAGTAGCGGCCCTGCGCGCCGATCGCCTCGACGAGCATGAGGTACTTGTTCTGGCCCTGGAGCTTGTAGACCTCGACCCCTTCGAACAGGTTGTTCGTCGTGTCGCTCATGATCACCGTCGAGGTCGTGCCGAAACTGCCCGGGAAGTTCCCGATGGGCATGCTCGCCCGGTAGATCTTGCCGTTGTCCCCGGCGAAGAACAGGTACATGTTCGTGCCGTCACCGATGAGCGTCTGGTCGATGGGGCCTGTTCCGGAGCCGGAGATGCTTCCGGAGAACAGCACCTGCTGCGACGACCAGCCATTGGGATTGGTGGGGTCGCTGGAGGTCCGGTAGGAGAAGGCGGTCCCGCCCCACTGGTAGGCGAGCACCCAGATGTTCTTGGGGGCGAAGTAGAACAGCGTCGGCGCGACAGTGGAGAAGGACATCGTGTTCTGGGTGGCCGAGGCCATGTCGGACCAGTTCGTGAACAGGCCGAAGTTCATCGAACCCCAGCTCGTTCCCGTGTCATGGGTCGTCGCGTAGACCAGATGCCTGCCGTTGTAGACGACGTTGGTGAAGTCCTTGAGCGAGACCCACCCCGACTTCGGGTTCGCCAGGGAGCCCGTCGACGTCCAGCGGTACGTCGACGGAAGATCGCACGTACCGGGCGGCGTCGGGGTCGGCGTCGGGCTCGGGCCGCCTCCGGAGACGCTCCACTTCTGGTTGGTCTGGCCGTTGCAGGTCCACAGGTTGACGGGGGTCCCGTTGGCCGTGCCGAAGCCGTTCACGTCCAGGCACAGACCCGACTGCACGCCCGTGATCGACCCGTCGGCGTTCTGGCGCCACTTCTGGTTGTTCTGCCCGTTGCAGGACCAGATGACCAGCCTGGTGCCGGGCGAGGTGCCCTGGTTGTAGGCGTCCACGCACCGCGTGCCGTTGAACGTCCGCAGCTCACCGGCCGAGGTGAACTCGAACGCCTGGTTGGCCTGCCCGCTGCAGTCCCAGATCTGCAGGCTGGTGCCCTGCGCGTCGGTGTTGCCCGCCACATCCAGGCACCGGCCCGAGTGCGCGCTCACCAGCGGCGCCGCCGCCGCCGACGCGGGCACCGTCCATACCAGCGCCGCCGCCAGCAATGTCACCAACGCGGCGGTCAAACGCACCGCCACGGCAACCGGCGGACACCACCGGCCGGCAGCCGAACGGATGGGGGGTGAATCCATGGTCTACTCCTGGGGGTGAGTACGAGGCAGGTGGTCCTGGGTAATACGGCAGGAAGCGACAGGAGCTGGTACGTCCGGCTGGGCCACCCGCTACCCCTCGGTGGTGGTCAGCGGGGCGGGCAGCGGGCGAACCACTCGTCGCCGCCTGGAGATCCTCGGTCTGGCTGACCGATGACACGCCGGTCCGGAGGCTCCGGTGTCCTACTGCCGGCAACAGTCCCGGGCCCGGGGCGTTCAGGGCGCCCCCTCCCGATGTCGGCCACGCCCGGGACGCCTCTGGGGTGGCGCGCAGCCGCGGACCGCCTCCGATCATGGAGACCCTCCTTCCCGGGGCCGGGGCGTGTTAACGCTCACACATGTCCGCAGCGCGAGAAGTCACGTCCACGGGTGTCGAGGCCGATGGCAATGGGGAGCAAACTAGGACTCACCGGGTTGCGTCAAGAGGAAGACCGAGAGCTCCGGTGGCCCTTCGCCCTCTGGAACGCACCCATCTGGCATTACAGGCCCGGCCCGCACCGTGTGCGAGACGGCTCGTGATGAAACGTTCAACCGAGTGCGCGCTGACGCCGGTGAACAACCTTGCCAAGTCATTGGTCATCCAACTCCTGGGCGAGCAGGGACGGGGGGAGGAGCTACGCGGCCGTCGGCCAGGCGCCGCAGCTCGGCCATGGTCGCGTCGACGACAGGTCGGTCCAGGGCGGTGCAACGGACAGCCGGTGGTCGTGCGCACCGACGCCGACGCCCAGAGCATCTGGTCGGGGCTTTCGTTTCGGGGACGTATCCGGCCCAGACCGAATACGGTGGCCCGTGGACGATCGGCCAAGCCTGCAAGCCTTCGGGAGTCCTCTATGCGTGCTGCGGCGGCAGCCCTCTGCTTCGTTCTCGCCCTCATCAGCGTGCCTGCCCAGCCGGCCGCCGCCACGGTTTCCGCCGTGCGGCTGCCGGGCGGCAAGGCCACCTATGTCGTCTCGCAGGGGCATCTCAAGGGCGCCTCCAGCCAGAACTGGGTACGCCTGGGCAGCTACCGCTTCGCCGCGGACGGCACGGTGACCGCAGCCCTGTACCTGTGGTGGCAGCGTCACCCCGAGGCCAGGCAGCGCACCGGCATCGTCCCCGACCTCGGCTGCACCACCAAGGCCGGCGGTTCCGGATCACGCCCTCGTACCTGCGAAGTGCTCACCGCCGGGGGCTTCACCGGCGCTCCCGACGAGAGCCGCACCGGGACGTTCACCGTGTCGGGGAACGTGCTGACCATCCGGTGGAAGATCGCCCAGACGTGGACGGAGCAGTGGTACGTGCGGCCCTCCCCCGACGGGAGGCTGGCCCGTCTGGACCTCAAGCACAGCACGCTGGCCACTCACGGGTATGGCTATGGCAGCAACGCCGCGCTCGGCACCCGGCGCGCGATGAGCTCGGTCAAGGCGTTCCCCGGCTCGCTCAGGCAGGACCTGACGAGCTGGGCGGGCGGCAAGCTCGTCACCTCCAGCGGCCAGCCGTTCGGCCACTCCGCCTTCCGCGCCTGCGCCACCACCACCTCATGCCTGACCTACCTGCAGCCGTCCTCGCGCGGCGCGTGCCAGAAGTCCGGCGGCTGCCCGAAGTACGGCGGCGGAACGCGCCCCAACATCAGCTCCATCCAGTACTACCTCACGAAGATCTCCAACTCCGACCGCCGTGACACGCTGTGGCACTGGTGCACCTGCCTGGCGATGGAGCGCGGTGAGTTCTGCTACACCGGCAACTCTCACGTGAAGCCGCTCATGCAGATCATCGACGACAAGGGAGCCTTCCGTGGCTGGGTCGGCGCGGAAGCCTCCTTCTCGACCGGTTCCCGGGCGGCGGACATGATGGCGGTGTTCCGCATCACCGACTTTCGCTGACCGGCCGGGACCTGAGCCACCGGGGCCGGGATCGTCCTGAAGATCTGCGGAGCCCGGCCGGCGATCTGGCGCGTTCCCCATGCACAGGGCTGTGGACAGCTCCTATCTCGCCGCCTTGGCCTCACCTGCGGCGGACGGGCGGGCCGGTTGGTGACAAGCGGCCCTGATCACCAGGAACTTGGCCCCTGGGTCTTCGGGGCGGGCGGTCAGGTAGGGACCTTGGTCCCTACCGGGGAGGGCCAAGGAAGCATAAATTCCCGGACATGATTAGCGTTTTTCTTCTCGACGATCACGAGGTCGTCCGGCGTGGCGTCGCGGCGCTGCTGACCTCCGAGGACGACATCGAGGTGATCGGTGAGGCGAGCACGGCGGAGTCGGCGGTCGCGCGCATCCCGGCGCTACGGCCGGACGTGGCGGTGCTGGACGTGCGCCTGCCCGACGGCAGCGGGGTCGATGTGTGCCGCGAGGTGCGTTCGCGGGTGCCGGAGCTGGCGTGCCTGATGCTGACCTCCTTCGCCGACGACGACGCGCTGTTCGACGCGGTCATGGCGGGCGCCTCGGGGTACGTGCTGAAGCAGATCCACGGCTCCGACCTGGTCGGCGCGGTGCGCACGGTCGCCGCCGGCCAGTCGCTGCTGGATCCGCAGACCACCGCGACGATGTTGCGGCGGCTGCGCGACCAGGCCACGCGCAAGGATCCGCTGGGCGCGTTGTCGGACCAGGAGCGGCACATCCTGGAGCTGATCGGCGAAGGCCTGACCAATCGCCAGATCGGCGAGCGGCTGTTCCTGGCGGAGAAGACCGTGAAGAACTACGTGTCCAACCTGCTGAGCAAGCTGAGCATGCAGCGTCGTACGCAGGCCGCCGCGCTGGCGGCGCGGATGAAGGCGGAACGGCACGATTGAGGTGACTTTCGCCCCTCACCCCGATGTCCCCCAGCGGCACAGTCTGAGTGACATGAAACTCGATTCGGCCGGGCTACGGGTGCTGACCCGTGAGGAGTGCCTGCACCTGTTCTCGCTGACGCCGGTCGGGCGGATCGTCTTCACCGACCGCGCCCTGCCCACCGTGCAGCCGGTGAACTACTACCTCGACGGGGAGGACATCGTCATCCGCACCGCCTCCACATCCAAGCTCGCCGCCGCGACCCGCAGCGCCGTGGTGGCCTTCGAGGCCGACCAGATCGACGTGGACACCCGGACCGGCTGGTCGGTCACCGCCATCGGGCACGCCCGGGCCGTGACCGGCACCTGGGAAAGGCAACGTCTGGAGGCGCTGCCGCTGGTGCGCTGGGCTCCGGGCGGTCAGGACCATTTCATCGTGGTCCGGGCCGAGCAGGTCTCCGGGCGCCGGCTCATCTGAGCGGGACGCTCCAGGTGAGCCGTGTCCCCCCCTCGGTCCCCGGTTCGGCGGTGAACTCTCCCCCGAGCTGGGCCGCCCGTTCATGGAGATTGCGCAGTCCGCTGCGGCGTCCGTCGGAGGGGAGGCCGATCCCGTTGTCCTGAACCACGAGTGCGACCCGCCCGTCGGCGACCATGGCCGACACCTCGGCCTTGGACGCCTTGGCGTGCCGCACCAGGTTGGACAGCGCCTCCTGCAGTACGGCCAGCAGATGGTCCGCCACCGGGGGCGGCACTTCGTTGTCGAGCCGTCCCTCCATCCGCAGCCCGGGCATGAAACCCAGATGACCCCGCGCGCCCTCCACCAGGTCGACGATGCGCGCCCGCAGGCCGGGATCCGCGTCGTCCCGGGGCGTCTGGAGGGCGAAGATGGTCGACCGGATCTGGCGGATGGTCTCGTCCAGCTCGTCGATCGCATGTTGCACCCGGGTCGAGGCCTCGGGGCGCTCGACCAGCCGCACGGTGCTCATCAGCGTCATCGCGACCGCGAACAGGCGCTGGATGACCACGTCGTGCAGGTCCTTGGCGATCCGGTCGCGGTCTTCCAGCAGGCCCAGCCGCTCGGCGTCCTGCCGGGCCTCGGCCAGCTCCAGCGCCAGCGCCGCCTGCCCCGCGAAGGCGTGCAGCATCCGCAGCATGGACGGCGTGAACGGCAACCGGCCCGGACGCTTGCCCAGCGCCAGCACCCCGCGCACCGAACCGGCCGCGCCCAGCGGCACCGCCGCCGCCGGACCCCACGACATCGCGCCCTGCGCCGCACCGTCGGCGGCGCCACCGATGCCCGGATCGCCCAGCTCGTTCGCCATCTGAGGTTCTCCGGTGGTGTACGCGGCGCCGGAGAGCGATTCGGCGACGCTCACCTCGGCGCCCCCCAGATCATCGGCGCCCTCGGCGATCCTCACGCGCAACGTCTCGGCGTCTTCGGAGGGGAACAGGATCGTGACGAGGTCGGCGTCGGCCATCTCCCGGACCCGGCGGGCCACCTGGCTCATCACCTCCCCGACCCCCGCGCCCGACAACAGGGCCGTCGTCACCTCCGAGGAGGCCTGGAGCCAGATCTCCCTCAGCCGCGTCTCCTCGTACAACCGGGCGTTCTCGATCGCGACGCCCGCGGCGGTGGCCAGCGCGGTGACGACCGCCTCGTCCTCCTCGTCGAACTCCGCCCCTCCGCGCTTCTCTGTCAGGTAGAGGTTGCCGAAGACCTCGTCACGCACCCGCAGCGGCACCCCGAGGAACGAGCCCATCGGCGGATGGCCCGGCGGGAACCCGTAGGACTCGGGATGATCGGAGATCGACGCCAGCCGTAGCGGGACCGGTTCCTTGATCAGCAGCCCGAGCAGGCCGAGACCATGCGGCCAGTGCTCGATCCGGGCGATCTCCTCCTCGCTCAGCCCCACCGGGATGAACTCCAGCAACGTGCTCTGCTCGCCGACCACCCCGAGCGCGCCGTAACTGGCGTCCACCAGCCGTGTCGCGGTCTCCACGATCCGGCGCAGCACCGTCTCCAGTTGCAGGTCGCTGCCGACCGAGACCACCGCCTCCAACAGCGCGTGGACCCGGTCGCGGGTCGCCAGGACCGCCTCCAGCCTGACCTGGAGCTCCGACAACAGCTCGTCCAGCCGCATGTGCGGGACGAGCGAACGCGAAGAATCAGCGGTCATGCAGCGATATTCGCATAACTCATTGCAGCGCCCATCTGAGAGCGATGGGCGCTGCGCGGGAGACTGCCAGGGACCGGTCACTTGAGGATGGGATATCTCCGCACGATGGCGGTGTCGCCCCACCACCTGCCGATGCCCCAGGTGTCGCCGGCCGAGACCAGGGCCAGGCCGGCCAGCACGACGGCGTAGACGAGGTGCTCGTCGAGGAAGGGGTTGGTGGTCAGCGGCAGTTCGGCGGCCCACATGAGGACCAGCAGCAGTCCGCCGGTCGCCGCGGCGATCCGCAGCCCGGCGCCCGCGACCAGCGCGAGGCCGATGCCGAACAGTCCGATCATGAACAGCCAGTCGACCCACGGCTGCCCGGCCAGGCCCGAGAAGAACCCGCCGAGGGCGTGGTCGCCGGTGCCCGTGAGGAAGCCGGTCGTCGGGCTGCCGCCGTGGATCCAGGCACGGTCGGCGGGGGTGGCGAAGCCCCAGCCGAAGAGCTTGTCGAGGCCGGCCCACAGGAAGATCCAGCCCAGGGCGATCCGCGCCACGGCCCAGACGTGATCGACGGGACCGGTGGCGGCCCGGGGACGGGCATCCGCGGCGGGGGAGGGGGAGACGAAACGCCGTCCTTCGGTGGTGGCCATCATGGGCCCCTTTCAGGCTGTCTTGGCGACTTCTTGTTACGCCTCAAGAACACCGTTTCCGGGGAGCGGATCCGAGTGCTGTACGGCTCGTACCGCCGGTCCGGAGGTCCCCTCGCCGCCGGGACCTTCGGACCGCCGCCGGGACCTTCGGACCCTCGACGCCGCTTCGTCCCCGCGTGACCGGCGCCGCGCAGGGACGCGCGACCTGGCGGGAGCGGCCGGAAGGCCAAAGTCCCCCGCGCATGGGCCGTCCGGCACTGCCGCGGACACCCCGGCGGGCGAGACCGTGGCCATGGATCTCCCACGGAGGACGCGATGACCGGCGTCGGGCTCGGGCACGGCCCGCAGGTTCTGCCTCGTCGTCCCCACCGAACTACGGCGCCATCGCCGTGGACGCCCGCGTCCGGCCGGCTCCCCGCACCCCCTCACCGTCGTCGTACGCCCGCTCCGCTGACGTACGACGCCGAAGTAGCCGATCGATGCCACACTTGGGCCCACCCATCAGGGTGGGCCCAAGTCTTTTCGGCCCGGCTGCAAGCATGCTGGGGAATGGGCCTCTGCTAGTGGCCGGTGTGGATGACGATGTTGCCGCCGCCAAGCGCGGCGCCTGCTTCTCCGATCTGGTTGTCATAGGCGACGTTGCCGCTCGCCTTGTCCCAGATCTTGATCAGGAACCGGTCGTCCTTGCCGCCGTCGACCGCCGTGAGTTCGAACGTGTACTCACCGCTGCCGTTGATCGTCCCCGAGCCCTTGTACTGGACCCGCGTTCCCGACACCACCATCCACTCGTAGGCCGTTGCCTTGAAGTTCACCTTCCCGGCGTGGAACTGGAACTCGGTGTTGCCGGTGGGCGTGGTGGCACCCTCCTTGTACTTGGAGACGAACCCGAAGTTCGCCTTCCCGGTCAGTGCGGGGTCCGCCTTGTAGGCGCCGGCAGGCGAGTTGATCCAGCCGCCGCCGGTGACGAACCCGGCGCTCGGGTCGTAGACCACCACGGCCTGTGCGGTCGCGGTGCCCGAGGCGCCGTCGTCGTCGGTGACGGTGACGGTGGGGTGGTAGATGCCCGCCTTGGCGTAGGTGTGCTTGGCCCTGCACGTGGCGTCGGCCACGGTTCCGGGCGAGGTGCTGCCGTCGTTCCAGTCGACCGAGCAGGTATGCGTGTCAGCGCCCGGATCGGTGAACCTGACCGACAGCTCGATCTCCGTACCGACGGCCTGCGGGGCCAGCGGTGTCGAGACCTCACCTGCCACGGGAGCGCGGTTGTTGACGTGCACTGTGGCGGTGCCGGTGGCCTTCTCCCGGCCATCGCCGACCTCCACGGTGATGTGCGCATCGGCCGGGCCATCGCCGACCACGAGCTTCACGGTGTCGCCGTCTCCCGACAGCGTGCCGACATCGCTGCTCCAGTTCCAGGTGAGCTTGTCGCCGTCCGGGTCGGTCGCCGGGGCCTTCAGCTCCACCGTCGCTCCCTCGTCCGCGCTTTCCGGTGCCGTGATCGACACCGTCGGCGGGCGGTTCACCGGAGTCACGGTGATGGTGGCCGTAGCCGGGGCGGCCTCCTCCTTGCCGTCGGATGCGGTCCAGGTGAACGTGTCCGTTCCCGACCAGCCCTTCTCGGGCGTGTAGGTCAGATCCGGGCCGGTCCCCGACACGGTGCCGTGGGCGGGGGCTTGGACGACGCGGTAGCTCAGCGCGTCGCCGTCGGCGTCCTCGGCCTTGAGGGTCACCTTGACCGGGGTGGACTCCGGCGTGGTCGCCGCCACGTCGTGCACCGTCGGCGCCTGGCCGGTCCCGGGGTCGATCTTCACCGTGACGACAGCCGGCGCGGACACCAGGTCACCGTCGTCGGCGACGTAACCGAAGGCGTCGGTTCCGGTGAAGCCGGCGGCCGGGGTGTAGGTCACGTGCCCGTCCTTCACGGCCGAGACCGTGCCGTGGGCCGGGCCCTGCCCCGCCCCGTCGAGCACCCGCAGAGTGAGGGTGTCGAGGACATCGGGGTCGAACGCGTCCAGCGCCACATCCACCGCATGCCCTCTGGTCGTGGCCGCCGCCACGTCCTGGGCCAGCGGAGCGTGCTTGACGGTCATCAGGAAACCACGCGGCTCACCCTTAAGACGACCGACCCCGGTGATCTGCCCGAACTCGTTGATGTCGTTGGCCCTCACCAGCTCCCAGCCGCTGCCCGAAGGCAGCAGCGTGTTCAGGTCCACGGCCAGCTCGCCCGGCTCGGCCAGGAAGGCATGAGTCGTCCCGCCGTTGGTGGTGAACTCGCCGACGATCGCGCCCTGGTCGTTCACGGCCTTCGGCAATGTGGTTCTCGCACCGGTGTAGAAGGTCTCCAGCGGCTTCATCGCCCCGTCGGCATAGACGAAGCCGTAGGTACGGTCGCCCTGTCCCACGGCTCCAGGTAGGACGCTGGTGCCGACCACGACACCGAGGTCGTTGACCGCGGTCGCCGTGCTCTCCCTGTGACCGGGCAATGTGCCGAGGTTGCGCACCTGACCGCCGGACCAGATCACCGCCCGCGCACGGTCGGGATACCAGTCCCCGCGGATGTACTGGGTGCCGACGATGACCCCGGCCGTGTTCGCACCGGTCGCCACGCCGCTGGTGGCCTCCTTCAACAGCGGCAGCGCCGCCACGGCCGTGCCCGACCAGCGGACCGGCTGCTTGTCGCTCCTGCCAACCGCCGTCTTGCCGTCACGGCTGACTCCCATGACGCCGGCTTGAGTGTGGGAGGCCAACGACTGCAGCACGCTGGGAGTCCCGGATGGGTCCCATCGCACCGGGAGGGTGCGCTGGGAATCGTCCGCCTGCCCGTACACCGACCCGTCGTCGTCCACGGCGACGACACCGGCACTCGTCGTACCTGTGGGCAGGTCGAGTTTCGCGGTCTTGCCCGCGGACCAGCGAATCGGTTGAGAACCCCCTGCGCCCCCTCGCACGCCCGCGATGACGCCGCGGTTGTTCAGGGCGACGGCGTTGGTGTTCCTTGACAGATCGGTATCACTGGCAAGCTCGAAGACGACTCGCTTGGCATCGGGTGCCACCGTGAAGGTGCTGGTCCCACCGGGCACCTCGCGGCCGGCTTCGTCGCTCACCAACGTACGCACCCGGTACCCGCCCGGCGGCAGCTCATCGCCGCTCGGCAGGCCGGTGGTGCGGGCCCAGGTCGTCGATCCCGCCGTCGGCAGCCAGGTCTGGGCGGTCGTCCAGGTCTTGCCGTCCCAGTAGCGGCCCTTACCGTCGCGCAGTTCGACCCGCACCCGGGCGACTCCGGAGGCGTCGTCGGCCGCGGTACCGGCCAGCTTTTCGATCTTGGACACCACGGAGGCGTCGGCCGGAGCCTTCACCTGCGCCGTCGGGTCGGCCTTGTCGACCCGGACCTGCACAGTGCGCTTGCGCTCAGTGGTCCCGTCCTCGGCGGTGGCCCAGAACGTGACCGTCGTCGAACCGGGCGCCGTGATGGTCAGCGACGCCTGCGCGCCGTCCCCCGACGTCTCCGGCACACTCTGCGCCCCTGACGCCTGGTAGGTCACCTTCGCCACCTGGCTGCCACCCGTGGAGGCCGTGGCCTTCAGCGTGACCTTCACGTCACCCGCGCTCCACCCGGCACCACTCGGGGCCGGATCCAGCGTGGCCGTGGTGACCATGCTCGGCTTCAGCTCTGCGAGCTTCACCTCGACGGGCGCCGAACGGTTGCCCGCGCGGTCCTGGGCAAAGACGGTCAGCGTGGGCGTCGCGGCGGGGTCCAGCGACAGCGGCGCCTCGTAGCGGTTGAACAGGCTGCCGTCGGTGGACCACGCGATGTCGGCCACCCCGCTACCCGTGTCGGACGCCGACACCACGTACCTGGTCGAGCCGTTCGCGGCCACCGCATCGACCGTCACCGCGGGCGCCGTGACATCGGCCGCGTCGGCGCCCGCCAGCCGGACCGTCGGGGGGATGACCTTCTCCGGCTCTCCGTCGCCGTCCGCGTCGGCGCGCAGCACATCGGTGCCGTCCGGGCGAGTGGTCAGCTCGACCACCGTGCCCTTGTCGAGGGGAATGTCGATCCAGCGGGTCGCCGCGGTCGGGTGCTGTTGTGTGCCCTCCAGCAGGGTCAGCCGCAGCGGCGTCCCGGTCGCGGTGACCCGCGTCCGGTAGGACTCCTCCGTGTCGGCAGGCATGGTGGCCATACCCGCATCGTCCTGGTCGGAGGCGAACAGCGTGACATCATCGACATATCCCGCTGTGCCACCCTCAGGGTCGGTGGTGTGCCCGTGACCGTCGATGACGGTCAGCGCGGTCCCACCAAGCACCGACACATACCGCAGGCCCATGCCCGGCGCGGGAGTGGCCGTGCCCGCACCCCCCGCCATGGCGTTCGCCGGCCCGAGGTTCGAGACCCCGCCCGTGATGCAGGAGTCCATGTCGGCTCCCGGACGGCCCAGACCACTGTGATCGGCGGGGCCCTGCGGATCAAGGGTGAACAGCCGCGCCAGCACCGCGTCGCCGACGGCTTTGTTCCCCGTCATTCCCGTGTGTTCCACCTTGAAGTTGTCCGCCTTGGACGTGGACTTGGACCTGAAGAGCAGCACCTCGGCGTTCTCGGCGTTGTAGTCCACGCCCCGACCGGCCCGCTCGGCGCTGATCAGCGGCACGGTGCCGTCACCGCAGACGAGGTCCTGGCTGATGTATTTCCGCTCCTTGCAGTGCTCGGGCCACGTGCCTTCGCAGACTTTCTCACGGTTGGCCACCACCGTGCCGATCGTGTTCCTGCCCGCCTGCAGCCCCACGACATGGGTGTACTTGATGCCCGAGGTATCCCCGCGCCAGTCGACCTGGCCGGCCCGCGACTGGAATTCGTCCGCGGTGTCACCGGGATGCGTCCCCGTGAACCTGGCGTTCGTGAGGGCCTTCACCTCGTCGTAGTCGTAGGTCTCGTGGTCGCCGTTCTTCCCGTTGAGATCCCAGCCGTTCTCCCGCACCACCGGCACGCTCGCCGCGTCCCCATAGATCCGGCTGGCCATCAGCTGGTGGGCGGCCGGGAAACTACCCGCCACCCGCTTGATGACGTCCTTCGGGCCGTTCACGATCGAACTGTCGATGAAGTCACCGGTCATCAGCACGTTCACCAGCTTCGGCGCGCCCAGCCACGGCGCACCGATGGTCACCACCCGGTCGATGTAGCTCGCGGACGGGTCGTCAAGGATGTACCTCCGGGCGACGATGCCGCCCATTGAGTGCGTCAGGATGTCCACCTTGCGGGTGGGCCAGAACTTCCGCACACAGCCGATGTAGTCCGCCAGACCCCTGGCACTGTCCACATTGCTCTGGCGCCAGTCGTAGGCGTAGACGAACATGTTCGGCATCCGATCGGATTGCGCCATGTCGCATCCGGCCGTGGTGCGGCGGTCGGTGTGTCCGTCGACCTGGTACTCACGGTAACTCTCGGAGCCCCTGACTCTGTCGAGCAGATCACCGTAAATATTCAGATTGGGGGCAATAGTATCGTTTGCCACGTCGCAATGCTCATGCTGCAGCGCGTCGACCGCCCGAATATCGCCAGGCACGTCCCCATTCTGGATGTCTTCCTTGTAGAGGCTGAGCAGGTTACGGTCCACACTGTCGCCGGGTGGGAGATGGCACCCCAGCCACAGTTCCTGGGTCGGCTCGCCGTTTTTGTACACCGACAACCGACTGGCCGCGGCGCCGTGCACGAACACCACGGGATCGACCGGTATCGCGGCCCAGATCATGGGCGCGACGCCGTTCATGCCACGGCCGACGATGACGCCGTTCTTGTTGATGAGCTCCGCGGCGTCAAGTCGCAGGCCCTTGTGGGGGTTGAGCAGGCTGTTCAGCGCGAGTGCGCGGCCATTGCTCCACAGCACCGCGCTGTCCACGCCATCGGCCCGAATAACGCCGACGGCCTCGCCCCGGTCGTTCAGGTCGTACCAGGCCAATTGCGCCCCCACGGGGGTACCCTTCGGGGCGTCCAACTTCGTCCAGGCGCCGGCCTTGCTGCGTATGAAATAGTCGGTCTTCCCCGCTGCGTCATTCGCTCGCACCAGAACATCGCCGGCATTATTGATATCTGTGGCATACGCCACCGGATAGCCCGGCGGGAAGCCGATACGCTGCACCGAACCGCCCTGCCAGATGGCCGGCTCGCTTTCCGACGTACCGTCAGGCCTTTGCTTGGAGAAGAACCCGGCCGCCGTGCCGGATTCGTTCATGTCCAACGCCCACATCTCGCGTGGGAAGAGGTTGAGAGAGCCGTCCTCGGTGAGGATCCCGAACCCACGGGCATCCTCGACGAGGATCTGGCCCCGGCTGTTCGCCGCGATGACCGGGCGCGAGGGGGTCGCCACGACCTCCGGGGCGCTGTACGCGGAACCTTCGCCCGGCCGGGCGCGGTAGACATAGCCGCGATCGTCACTACCGTCACCGGTGCGGCCGTAGACCGTACCGTTCCCGGCGACACCGGTCGGCCAGTGCCTCAGGTCGGGATCGTTCAGCGGCATCAATTCCATGGACGATCCCGGCGCCCAGGCGAAGGGTACCGGGGCGGGGCCGCTCGAAGGGGCGAGCATCGTGCCCACGACCTGGCCCTTGTCGCTGATCCCTTCCAGGGTCTTGACCTCGCCGTCACCGGCGAAGAAGTTCAACAGTCGGTAGCCGGTCATCCCGTAGCCGCCGGTGAGGTCGGTCACGGCCGCGGACTTGGGCTCCCCCTCCACAGCCGACGCGGGCTTGGGCGTCGCCACCGCGGTAAGCGGCGCGCACAGCCCGAGGGTCAGCGCCAGCGTGAGCAGCACGGGGCGCCGCCGCCGTGGCGGTGGACCGGTCTGTTCGCTGGTATTCCGGGTGCGGAGACGAGCCAGTAAGCCTGGCAGGCGCGATAGGGGCATACGATCCCTCCTCGATTGCAGATCGCGCCGATGCTGACATCGCGCCCTAAGCAGCCTCTTGGTCTCCACTTGGCGCCGTGACCTGGTGCACCCGCACGCAGGTTCACGGATTGCGGCACGCCTATATGCGGACAAGGAGTGCGAACCCTATGCTTCTCTGGAAATGGTGCGTTTGCGGGTTCTTGGGCAGTTCCGGGCAGAAGTCGAAGGGCGTCCTGTCGACCTGGGCCCGCCGCTCCAGCGGGCGGTGATCGCCAGACTGGTCTGCGCCGGCGGGCACGTGGTCTCCACGGACCGCTTCATCGACGATCTGTGGCAGGGCCAGCCCCCGCCGAGGGCTCTTGCCGCACTCCAGGTCTACATCTCCAACCTTCGCCGCGTCCTGGAGCCGGACCGGGTACCGCGGACCCCGGCCACCGTCCTGGTGAGCGCCCCGCCCGGATACCTGCTGCGGCTCGACGCCGACGCCGTCGACGCCTGGCGGTTCCCCAAGCTCATGGACGCCGCGGTGGCCCTTCTCAACGAGGGGGAGCCGGCCAAAGCGTTACACATGATCGACGACGCCCTGTCGCTGTGGGGAGGCCCCGCCTTCGCCGAGTTCGTCGGCGAGGAGTGGGCGGTTCCCGAGGCGTCACAGCTGGAAGAGCTGAAAGTCATGGCCGTCGAGTACCGCGCGGAAGCGGGACTCGCGCTCGGCCGTCACGCGGAGATCGTGCCCGAACTGGAGCGCCACGTCGCCGCCCACCCGCTGCGCGAGAACGCGGTGCGGCTCCTCGCCCTCGCCTATTATCGCTCAGCGCGGCAGGCCGAGGCCCTGGCGTCGCTACGCAAGACCCGGGCCACACTCGCCGAAGAGCTGGGCGTGAACCCAGGACCCGCTTTACGAGCTCTCGAGGCCGACATCCTCACCCACAGCGACGCCCTTGACGTGCCCAATGTCGCCTCTGTTCCTGCCCGTCCCGCCGCGCCGCCGCCAGCACCGCCGCCCCGAATGATCGGCCGTACGGCGGAGCTCGCCCGCCTGGTCTCCGCCGCCGAGCAGGCCAAGCGCGGGTTCCGGGTGGCATGGCTCGGCGGAGATCCCGGAGCGGGCAAGAGCACGCTGGCCGACGCCCTGCTGCGGCATCTCAGCGAGCAGGGCTGGCAGGTCACGGTCGGCCGGTGCCCGGAGACGCTTGGCGGGGTGCCGCCCGCGTGGGCGTGGAGCGAGGTCCTCCGCGGCCTGTTCGCCGTCCATCCCCCAGCCCCTGAGACCGAGGCGCGGCTGGCGCCCCTGTTGAGGCAGGACTCTCCTCAGGTCGGGCAGTTCTGGCTGGCTCAGGCCGTGGGGGACTACCTGGAGAACGTACCGGGGCCGCTGCTGGTCGTGCTGGAGGACGTGCACCGCGCCGATGACGCGACCCTCCAGCTGTTGCGTCACCTGGCGGCCAGGCTGGCCGGCATCCCGGTCCTGATGGTCCTGACGCACCGGCCCTCCGAGGCGGGCGACCATCTTGTGGCGGCCGGAGCCGCCCTGGCCGTCCAGGCGGCGGAGAACGTGACCCTGTGTGGCCTCAGCGAGGACGACGTCCGTCGCCTCCTGGTGGAACGGTCCGGCATGGAGGCGGACCCCCACACCGTCCGTACGGTCACCGAACGGACCGGGGGCAATCCGCTGTTCGTGGCCGAAACCGCGCGGCTGCTCGCGACCGAGGGGACGTCGGCGGCTCATTCGCTGCCGCCCGGGGTCCGCGATCTCATCCGCAGGCGGATCGCCCGCCTGCCCGCGACGGCCCAGACCACCCTGCGCAACGCCGCCGTCATGGGCCGGGACGCCGACGCGGATGTGCTGATCGCCGTTCAGGACGCCGACGAGGAGACCGTGATCGACGGCCTTGAAGCGGGCGTGCTCGCCGGGCTGCTCACCGAACCGAGCTCCGGCAAGGTCCGCTTCACACACGTCCTGGTCCGCGACACCCTCTACGAGGACATCCCCCGGCTTCGCCGTACCAGACTGCACACCAAGGTCCTCGCCGCGCTGCAGCGGGTGCGACCAGAAGACGTCGGCGCGCTCGGCTACCACGCACTCGCCGCCGCCACCGCGGCCACCGCCCGCGACGCCGCCGAGTACGCGCGAAGAGCGGCGGCCCAGGCCTCCGGCGTCTACGCCCACAGAGAGGCGGCCACCCTGCTGGAAGGCGCCCTCGACGCCCTCGACCTCGCAGCCGAGCCGGCGGCGGACATCCGGCTGGACGTGCTGTGCCGTCTGGTCTCCGCGCATGCGAGCGCGGGCGACGTCGTACGGGCGGCGGTCAGTCGCCGGCAGGCGCTGGCGATCGCCCGGCGGCTCGGCGACCCCGTCGCGATCGCCCGCGCCGTGGTGGCCAACGACGCGCCCGTGATCTGGATCTCGCAGGCCGGCTTCAACGTCGATGTCGACCTCGTGGAGGCCATCCAGAGCTGTCTGCCCGCCGCGACCGGCGAGCTGCGGTGCCGGCTGCTCGCCACCCTCACCCAGGAGTTGGTGGGCCATGACGACGAGCTCACGGAAGCCGCGAGCGCCGAGGCCGTCGAGATCGCCCGCGGCGTCGGTGACCCCCGGTTGCTGTGCCTGGCGCTCAACGCGCGCTACTTCGTGATGTGCGAGCCCGATCGCCGAGACGGGCTGGAGGCGGTCGGGCACGAGTTACTGCGGGTCTCCGCCCGCGGCGGCATGCTCGGATACCAGACGCTGGGACACTACGCCCTGTGCATGGTCGCGGGCGGGCACAACGACTGGGCGATGGCCCAGTGGCACGCCGGACGGGCGGTGGAGTACTCCACGAGCGGCCAGCTCGGCCTCGCCCTGGCCGTCATCGCGTTCCTCGACGCCACCCAGCTCCTGGTGAAGGGCGAGTTCGAGCAGGCCGAGGCGGCCTACACGGTCATGTCCGACCGGATGGGGGAGGCGGGCGGGGCCAACTCCGTCGTCTTCGGAGCTCTGACCAGGTTCGTGGTGCGACGCGCGTGCGGCCGAGCCCACGAGTCGGTGGCCGAGCTCGCCGCCGCCCGCGACGGCGTGGCGGGGCCGATCGACGAGTTCTACGTCAACGCGCTGGTCTACGCCGGGCGCCTGGGCGAGGCCCGATCCGCCTGGTCCGCCCACCGCCTGCCGAGGCGGGACGTGTTCCGGATGATCAACTTGGCGCTTCGCGCGGACAACGCGATGGCACTCGGTTTCCGCGACGTGGCCGAGGAGTGCTACCGTCTCCTCCTCCCGGCGCAGGAGGAGATGATCGGCCTGCACACCGTGTCGATGACATGTGGGCCCGTCGGCCTCACGCTGGGACATCTGGCGGAGTTCCTGGGCGACCCCGCCCGTGCCACGGAGCACTACGCCACGGCCGCCGATGTCGCGCGGCGACTCGGCTCCCCACATTGGCGGGAACAGGCCCTCCAGGCACTCGCCGCGACGAGATCCTGACTTCGGGCCAGGATCGCTGGGCGCTCGCGGTCCGGCCCCGAGACGAGCGGCGCGGCCGGCCCCGGGTCCCTGAACATGTCCGGCGTTTCGCCAAATAGCCGCCAAGTAGGCGTTTAGCGAGCCGAGTCACGGTGTTCCGAAACCGACTCGGGCATCTGGAGACTCGCCATGGATACCCCCGACCTGACAGGGATCCGTATCATCCACCGTGCGATGCGCGGCGACCTGCACCGGCTCCTCACGCTGGCCGAGGACCTCGATGCGGGACGCCAACGGGCGGACGCCGCCCGTGCCGCCGCCATCGCCCGCTTCACAGAGGACATCTGCGCGGCGATCCACCATCATCACACCAGGGAGGACGAGGCCGTCTGGCCGGTGATCCAGCGGTCGGCGGGCGCCGCCGTGGACCTTACCGACCTGTCCGACGACCATTCCGAACTCGACCCCCTGCTCGACCGAGTCCGTCTGGCGGCGCGGGCCTTCACAAGCGGCCGGGACGGTATCTCCGAGTTGGAGGCCACGGTCCGCACGCTATCCGAGCACCTCGACGAGCACATCGAGGAGGAGGAGCGGAGGATCTTCCCGATCATCGAGCAGTACGTCTCCGCCGTCGACTGGAAGGCGTTGGAGAAATCGCTCCAGAGCGGAAACGTGCGCTTCGAACTCGCATGGGTCGACCAGTACGCCGACCCGGACGAGATGGCGCACATCCGCAAGATCGCCGGGCCGATCCTCGGCCTGCTGCTGACCCTGGTCAGACCCGGCCATCGACGCCGCCGGCGGCTCATTTTCGGGAGCTGAACAATTATGCGCGGGGTGCTTCCGCACGCCGGCGGCCACGACACCTGCGCGCGCCAGCGCCACGGGAGACGGTGGATGCCTTTCCGCTTGAGCGGCCATGTCGCCGCCCCGGTTGGTCAGGGTCGAATGTCCCCGAGATGAGGGTCCACGTCGGCCGCGCTCGCTCCGGCCAGATCGGCCTGCCGCGCGGCTGTGGAGGCGGCGGCACGGCACACCGCCGCTCTCAGGGCCGCTCAGGTCGTGGAGGCGGAGGTCATGTGGACACGACGGCGGATTCGCGCGCTGCGCGAGCGGTGGATCCCGGCCCTGGAGGCGGCGCTGGCGGGGCGACTTCGCCATGGGCGGCCATATCAGCCCGCCCGTCCAGGAGGCGGTGGAGCGCACGACCGAGATGCTGCGCGCGCGGCCGGCCGTGGCCGGGTGAACCCGGAGCCTCGCCGGCTCGCGAAGATCAGGTACCGACGCGGTAGGGGCGCATCATCTCGTTGTCCTCGTGTTCCAGCAGGTGGCAGTGCCAGACGAACAGGCCCGCGCGGTCGAAGTGCGCCACGATGCGGGTGATCTGGTGTGGATAGGCGATCACCGTGTCCTTGTACCCCCGCTCCCACGGCTCGGGGGGCCGTGGTCCGCCGTCGAAGCGCCTGCGGTCGAGGACGTGGAACATGATCTCGTGCACGTGGATGGGATGGGCGTCCGGGGTGAAGTTGTGGATCTCCCATACCTCGGTGGCGCCCACGACCGGGTTCTCGGTGATCGGGTCGGACCACATGCGGGACGAGGGTTTTCCCCGTCCGTCTACGGTGCCGAGCAGGACCGCCGTGGGGCCGGCGCCGCGCACGACCGTCGAGTCCCGTTCCAGCAGGGCGAGCCTCCGGGTCCGGCCGGCCGGGCCGAGCCGCGTGAGCGGGGGCAGGGTGAGCCGGTCGGGCGGCACGCTCGGGTCGGGTCCCCGCGCGTCCCGCACGACGAACTTCATCACCTGCCCGGTGGTGGACGGGTCGGCCGGCGCCGCGTGGGGGTCCCCGTTGAACGCGCCGTCCGGCCCCTCGTTGATCAGGTACAGCTCCGTGCCGGGCCGCACGCCGGTGAAGTCCACGATCACATCGGCCCGCTCGGCCGGGGCGATCAGCACGCGGCCGAGTTCCACCGGAGCGGGCAGGAAGCCGCCCTCCGAGCCGATGTGCCAGAAGGGCAGGGCGGCCGGCGCCGGACGCCTGGCCAGCGGGTCGGTCACGATCTTCAGGTCCAGGACACGGCCGTTGCACCCGTTGAGGAAGCGGAAGCGGAACCTGCGCGGCTCGACCTCCAGGAACGGCCATGTCCGGCCGTTGACCATCATCGCCGTGCCGAAGAACTCCGGGTTCCAGATGGGCGGGATGTCACTGCGCGGGACGTACGGCCCATGGAAGTGGTCGAAGAAGGCACGGCCGCCGGGGTAGAAGAGCGCGCCGTCGGCGGCGAACGACCGGTCCTGGATCACGATCGGGATCTCGTGGTAGGGGCCGCGCCCGCCGTCCCCGGCCGAGGGCGCCGGGCCGGGCAGCACGCCCGGCGGGAGGTCGGCGGGGCCGCCGCGCAGCAGGTAGAAGCCGGCGAGACCCGCGTAGGTGTTCAGCCGGGTGATGCCCAGCGCGTGGTCGTGGTACCACATGGTGGCGGCCCGCTGGTCGTTGCGGTAGTGGAACACCGCCGACCCCGGGCTCCACGACCCGCCGTGCGCGGCGGCGTACCGGGCGGCGAACTCCGCGTACCAGGATCCCTCGGTCGCGTAGCCCGCGGGGGTGTTCCCGGCCCGGGGCAGGTACCACGCCTCGGGGAACCCGTCGCTGTGGTCGGCGCTGTGCCCGCCGTGCAGGTGGGTGACCAGCGGAACCGGCCCGCCGTAGTGGCCGGGGGTCTGGCGGGGGCCGGGGTGCCGGTCCCGCCCGGTGGGGCCGCCCTCGGGGTCGGCCCAGTGCAGGGTGGGATCGACGGGCAGCAGGTGCGGCAGGTAACCGCCGTCGTCGTCGACCAGTTCGTTGGACCACTTGACGCGGACCGGGCGGCCGGCGATCGCCTCGACGGTGAAGCCGGGGCTGGCGAAGGTCCGCGGGTCCTGCACGGCTCCGTACCCCCAGACCGTGGTGGGCGGGTGGCCCCGTGGCAGGATCCGCTGCCGGAGCCTGCGCACCCCGATCGCGTACCGGTCGACGGGCTCGCCCTGGCCGGCCAGCGGCGGCATCACCGGCGGGACGGCCAGCGGCATGGTGTACTTGGCGACCTCGCGAGCGTTCAGCAAGGCCAGGGGGCGCGCGCCCCTTCCGAGGTCGTAGAGCAGGACGGCCGTCCCGCCGATCGTGGCCTTCAGGAACTCCCGTCTCGTGAACACCCTCGGCCTCCCCTCACCGGCCCGGGTACGAGGGGGGGCGTGGACCGCGGCGGCGCGGTATGGCAGGGCGCACGCCGATCGGATGAACTCGCGCGGCCCACAAAGCCCCGTATATGCATATATCTACCAGCGAGCCGGGCATCATCCTGACGTGGGGCCACGCCCACGGGACCAGCGCCCCTGACGACGGGCAACGTTCGAATCCTGGCGGCGGATCGCGGCATCGGCCGAGGGCGGGACGATGACGCAGCCCGTCGACGAGGGACGCGATGTCCCACGTGCACAGGCCGGGCGGTGGAGGACACCGCCCGGCCCGGATGGAATCAAGGGCTGGTGCAGGTGGCCGTGGGGGTGGCCGCGGTGCCGTTGGCGGTGAAGCCGAAGGTGGTCGAGGAGCCCGCCGCGATGGAACCGTTGTAGGAGGCGTTGCGGACGGTCACGCTGGAGCCGGACACGGTCTGCTGGCCGTTCCACAGGCTGCTGATCGCCTGCCCGCCGGGCCAGGTCCACTTCACCGTCCACCCGTTGACCGGCGAACCGCCCGCACGGACGGTCACCGTCGACTGGAAGCCTCCCTGCCAGCTGTTGACCGTCTCGATCGTCGCCGAGCACGCCCCCGGAACCGGAGTCGTCGTCGGCGTAGGCGTAGGCGTAGGCGTCACGGTGGGCGTCGGGGTGGGGTTCGGGTCCGCGGCGTTGAGGGCGTTGAGGACGGAGGTGTAGGCGGGCTTCTTGTTGCCGTTGCCGTCGAACAGCAGCGGGGTGTCGCCCGAGCGCCAGGAGTCGCTGTCGCGGACGCCCCATACGGTGATGCCGA
>NZ_QOIL01000020.1:19996-185052 GCF_003323745.1 Sphaerisporangium album | reverse complement strand
GGAGACCACCCGGGCCCGTGGAACCCCGCCACCCGACGCGACAGTCGGACCACGAGCATGGCCACCCGCGAAAACAAGGTCGGGTGCGGTCGCTACGCGACCAGAGCCCACTCATGAAAGATCGAGGTTAAACAGGGCAAATAGCCGGGTCTCGGGCAAAGGCGTGCGCGCCGGTATCGCTCACGTATAAAGTGCGCAACCTGAAGTGATCGATGCGCAGAGGGATACCTGTGGCACATTCGTGGGCTGAGTTGCCGGTGGGGCGTGTCGCACGCCTGTTACAGGCGGACGCCGCGGTGAGCGCGCTCACCGTCGAACCGCTCCCCGAGGACGCGCCCGCCATCCTCACCTACATCCCCCCGGCCGCCGGCTCCCTGGCGGAGACGGTGGCCAGGGCGCTGCGCGAGCTGGAAGCCGCCGCGGTCGAGTTGTTCCCCGCCTGGTTGCCGGGCGCCGAGGGCATCGAGGGGCCGGGCGGGGCGTCGGTCATCGCCGTACGGACCCTGGCGCTCCGGGCCGCGTCCACCAGCCGTCATTTCGGTCCGTTCCTCGCCGACCTCGCCGAATCGGCACTACGCGGAGTGCCCGTCAGCTCCAGGTTCACCCCCGAAGTCCGCGCGGCGGGGCTCGCCCGGGTACTCGCCTCCGGATTCGGCCGCTCCCAGGCGGCGATCCTGGTGAGGGTGCCCGAGAGGTTGTCCGCGTCTGAGGAGGACGTGCTCGTCGCGGCGTGCGAATGGCTGGCCGCCCGGGGCGGGTTCGGCGTCTGGCTGGCGGGCGACCTGACCGCGTCCGCCGACCGCGTCGAACCGGTGACGCTGCGCTTCCCGGGCCGCGACGGACGGATATCGCCGCGCTGGTCCGCCCATCCAGTGGAACGTGCCATCGTCTACCCGGCCGTCTCCGGATCCCCGCACCCAGGCAGCAAAGCGGAGAAAACCCTGGAAAAGGCCCTCGCCTCCCGCCCCTGGGCCCAAGGCCGCGCCTGGAACCAGACCTACCGATCCCACCCCCTCACCAACCCGATCCGCGTCGACCTCCTGTGGCACGACGAGCGCTGCGCCGTGGAGATCGACGGCGAGGAACACCTCAAACCTGACCACTTCGCCGCCGACCGCCAACGCGACGTACGCCTCCAACTCGACGGCTACGCGGTCCTGCGCTTCACGAACACCCAGGTTTTGACAGATGTAGAGAAGGTCGTCGGTCAGCTGGAGCAATTCCTCCAAGGCCGCCGAAACGGACTACTGGAAGGAAAACGTCATGGCTGACGAGAAGTTGCCACCGCTCTTGCTCACCTACCTGGCAGTACTGATGCGGGAGAACAGAGAGGTCTCGAACCCCGAGCTCCAGGAGACGTGGGGTCTGACGATCACCGGCAAGGAGCGCCTCAAGCTGAACGATCTCAAGCTGGTTGATAGCAGGAGGCAGGGCCGTTCGTTCGTTCATGTGCTGAGCGACCATGGGTGGAAGCAACTGGAGGAGATGCTCCGTGAGGGCATCCAAAGGCCCACGGGGTATGCGGGCGCCTTGGTCCAGGTGTTGGCCGATGGAATCCAAAACGTTCTACACCGGCCTAAAGTCAGGCTCCTGGATGTCTACGCCAGTTCTGGGGGTCTGTCCGATCCCGATTTGCTCGTGTCTGGGTCGGTAGACGCGTCAGAGCCCTCATCCGCGGCTTCTGATGTATCGATGAATTCCCTGGAGGGAGAAAGCATCGAGGCACGCATCCGAGCCACATACCGCGAGGTGGCCAAGGAACCCGGCGCATGGGTCGGCCTCGCGGAGATCAGGTTGCACCTCGGCGATATTCCCCGGGCGGAGGTGGATGAGGTGCTGACAACGATGATCCTTTCCGCCGACGTTGACTTGGTTCCGGAATCCAACAGCAAGGCACTCACCAAGGAGGACCGCGAGGCGGCCGTGAACATCGGCGACCAGGACAAGCATCTTCTCTGGATCGGAGCATGATGAGAACTGAGGAGCGGCTTGCCCTGCAAGCCTTACGGTTCAACTACGCAGAGGTTCCCGACGACGTGTGGCGTCCGTCCGAGTTCCATGTGAACGGTCTGCACCGCGCCACCGTTCAGGCGCTCACATACGGAATCGCGGAGGCAGGCGACAGTCTCACGGCGAGTCCGATCGGGGTGGTCATCGAAGGGCAACGCGGGTCCGGAAAGACACACCTCGTAGGGTGGGTTCGTGAAAGAGTTCAGGAAGTGGGCGGTCACTTCTTCCTGGTGAACCTGCTGGACGCGAGAGACTTCTGGGACAGCATCCTCGTGTCGATGCTGGACAGCCTCGCACGTGAGGTGGACGGTGACAGCCAGCTTAGAATGTTCCTGAGGAAACTGTCCGCCTACGTCGGAATGCAACGTGTGGAACGTCTTCACCTGATCGGGCATGCGCCGTTGACTAAGGCGACGCTGGACGGATTCATTGAGGCGTTGCGCCGCTTCGACGGCAAGATCGGTCGTGAGACGCAGGACACCGCGCGGGCGCTGGTGCTGCTGGCCTCGGACAATTTCCATGCTCAGGACATCGGCGCCTCCTACCTGGCCTCTCAGCCTGAGGAAGAGTCAGGAGAGCGTGCCGCGTGGGGAATTCAAAAGACCAAGAAGTCCCCCCAGGAGATCGTTCGAGACGTCTCTCGTCTGCTGGCGATGATCGGTCCTTCTGTGATCGCCGTCGACCAAGTGGACGCTCTCATTGCACAGACATCGATCGCCACCAAGAGTGGGTCAGAATACGACTGGCGTGAAGCTCTGGGGATTGAGCACATCGCGGGCGGTCTGATGTCGCTCCGCGAGTACACGAGTCGAACACTTACGGTGCTGTCCTGCCTGCCAGCGTCGTGGGCGCTTATCAAGACGGTGGCTGTCGACGCTGTGCGTGATCGGTTCAGAGAGGTTCCTCACCTGCAGTCCATTCCAAATGCCAAGATCGGCATGGAATTGGTCGAAAAACGGCTGCAGTCTCGCTTTCGAGCCGTCGGATTCCGGCCACCCTATCCGACCTGGCCGGTCAAGCCGTCCGCGTTCGAGAACGCCCCCTACTTCACTGCGCGGCAGCTTCTCATAAAGATCGACCAGCATGTCCGCGCCTGTCTGGCCGGGGATGAAGTACGTGAGCTGGAGAATCTCAGGGACCCGATCACCTCGATCATCGTGCGCCCCGATCCTGTCGACCTGCCGGATCTGAGCGCTTTGGATGCGAGGTTCGCCGAGCTCAAGGCGGCGGCGGTCATCGGTCCGGCCCTTGAGTTCCCGTCCGAGGACACGGTGATCCCCGCGTTGCTGTCCGCTGGGCTGGCGGCCTGGATCGCCGGGCAGGGGGAGGCTGGTCGGGAGTTCAGTCAGGATGCGCCGCCGAGTGCGAAGCCGCCCCTGCATGCGCGGCTCCGGCGGAGTCTGAACGAGGAGTCCGAGGAAGAGGCGCACTGGGCTTTTCGCGCCATCTCCTCGCGGAACGCTCTGGCCTCGCTCAACCGGCTGCGGACCGCGGCCGTGGCGGCGGGGTTGATGAGCGGGTCCCCGGCGCGGCGGCTGTTCGTCCTGCGCAACGGGGACTGGTCGGGCGGGCCGCGTACGCAGGAAGCGGTCGCGGAGTTCGAGCGGGCAGGTGGTCGCACCCTCGCGGTGGACGAGGAGGACCTGAAGATCCTCGCCGCCCTCCGGGACATGTTCGCGGAGAACGCGCCGGATCTGCCCGCCTGGCTGCTGGCCCGCCGGCCCGCCGACGACGTCAAGCTGTTCACCGAGGCCCTGGTTGATGTCTGGAGCGTTCCGGAGACGCGGCGGGACGATTCCGGCACCGGGGACCCGGGCGAGACGGACGGTGAGGACGGCCAGGGTGGGAAGGGCGCGATCCGGCCGCCCAAAGGAGGGTTAGGCCCCGGAGGCGCCACGGCCCTGAACGGCCTCGCCTCGCTGCACCCGGCGGGTTCCTCGGCGGGCACCGCCACCTCGTCCACCGCGCCCACCTCGTCCACCGCGCCCACCTCGTCCACCGCGCCCACCTCGTCCACCGTGCCCACCTCGTCCACCGTGCCCACCTCGTCCACCGCGCCGACCGCGCCGACCTCGTCCAGCATGGCCGGTGAGCCCGATGCCACCGGCCCATCCGACGGCGCGGCCGGGGCGGTGGCAGGGCGCGGGGTGGGTGACGCGCTGGGAGCGGTGACCGGGATGGTGGCGCGGCGGGACGCTGTGGATCTGGAGGCGGGGCGGCCCTCCGTCATCAGGGTGGGAACCACGTTCGCCGAGGGCACGCCGGTCGAGATCGAGCTGGAGGCGTTGCGGAAGCACACCGTGATCTTCGCGGGGTCGGGGTCCGGGAAGACCGTGCTGATCCGGCGGCTGGTCGAGGAGTGCGCGCTGAACGGGGTCTCCGCCATCGTCCTGGACCCCAACAACGACCTGGCCCGCCTCGGCGACGCGTGGCCCGAGGACCCGCCGCAGTGGGCCCCCGGGGACGCGGCCAGGGCCAAGGACTACCTGGAGAACACCGACGTCGTGGTCTGGACGCCCCGCCGCGACGCCGGACGGCCGCTGACGTTCCGTCCGCTGCCCGACTTCAGCGGCGTCATCGACGACCGGGACGAGTTCCGCGAGGCCGTGGACAGCGCCGTGGAGTCCCTGGCCCCGCGCGCGAAGCTGGTCGGCAACGCGGCGAAGGTGCACCAGGGCCTGGCCGTGCTCCGGGAGGCCCTCATGTACTACGCGGGCCGGGGGGCGACGAACCTGAAGGGCCTGATCGAGGTCCTGGCGGCGCTGCCGGAGGGGGTGAGCGAGCTCAAGAACGCCGAGAAGCTGGCGGCGGACATCGCCGAGAACCTCCACGCCGCGATGGTCATCGACCCGTTGTTCGGCGGCACCGGGACCCCGGTGGACCCGGGGGTGCTGCTGACCCCCGCGAAGGGCAAGCGGGCGCGCGTCTCGGTCATCAACCTCGCCGGGCTCCCCTCGGACGGCCAGCGGCAGGGGTTCGTCAACCAGCTCCAGATGGCGCTGTTCTCGTGGATCAAGCGCAACCCGGCCGGGAACCGCCCCCTGGGCGGCCTGTTCGTCATGGACGAGGCGCAGACGTTCGCGCCGTCCGGGGCGATGACGGCGTGCACGCACAGCACGCTGGCGCTGGCGTCGCAGGCCCGCAAGTACGGGCTGGGGCTGGTGTTCGCGACGCAGTCGCCGAAGGGGCTGCACAACCGGATCCCGGGGAACGCCGCCACGCAGTTCTTCGGCCTGCTGAACGCCCCGGTGCAGATCGAGGCGGCCAAGGAACTGGCCCGCGCGAAGGGCGGCGCCGTCGCGGACGTCGCGCACCTCGGCACGGGCGAGTTCTACGCGGCCCTGGAGGGCGGGGGGTTCCGCAAGGTGCGCACGTCTCTGTGCCTGAGCCACCATCCGAAGAGCGCGCTCACCGGGGACGAGGTGATCGAGCGCGCGAGGAGGTCCCTGGAGGAGCCCGAGGCCTGATGACGCCACCGCCTCATGGGCGTCCCGCCCAAGGCGGGAAACGGGGAGTGGACGCGGGGGGAGTGACCGGCGCGGGCGGGTTCCTTCCACGTGCCAACTCGTGAGCGTCCGGTACGTGGCACGTTGAGCCGTCTGGCGGATCGCTCGCCGTTCATGGAGGGGGCGCCTGCTCGGCATGCCGGAGCGGGCGCCCGTGCGGCGGGCGGGGGGCGCCCGCCACGCACGTCGTGTCTCGTCCGGTCGGCGCGACGTCGCGAATCGTTGTGATCCGGCGGCGTACACCCCACGGACGTGGTCGCCGGTCCGGAGTGCGGGTCCCCGAGAGGCGGCGGTGACCATCAGTGCCGGATTGGTCATTACGTGTGCGGATATTCCGCTTCTGCGGCAGACTGTCGAGATCGATCACCGGCCGAGCGGGGAAGGCGCGGGCAGGCGCCACGGCGGCACGCGTCCTCGCTCCTGACGCGCGACGGGAGCGCCGCATGACCGCGAGCCGCATGACCGCCACGGATCCGGCACCGTTCCGGCTCCGCAGGAACACCCGCGACCTCCCGAAGGCCGTAGAGGCGCTCGCCAAGGCCCTGCCCGCCCGCGACCTGAGGACCGTTCTCGCCGACGCCAACCGGACGGCCGTGCGCAAGGGGAGCACGTCCGCGTTCGGATCCATGAACCCCAGGCCCGTGGACTGGTACTGCTTCGAGGAGGGCGACGACCAGACCACCGACTGGTATCCGCAGGGCGTCGCCTCGTCGTCCGAGGCGGGCCGCAAGGACGTCCAGGCGTTCGTGGTCAGCTGGTACTGGAAGCCGGAGGGCGCCTCCACCGAGCGCGGGGTGCGCCTGTCGTTCCTGAGCACGGTGACCCGCAAGTACCGGCACGTCCTGCTGGTCGAGCCGAAGGTGGACGGCTCGTACGTCGCGATCGACATCCACGCGGGCGGCGTGGCGTGGTATGGCGACCTGATCTACGTGGCCGACACCTCGCGCGGGCTGCGCGTCTTCGACACCCGGCGCGTCTTCGAGGTGAACGGCGACGACGACAAGATCGGCAAGCGGAACGGCAGGTACCACGCGTTCGGGTACCGGTACGTGATGCCGCAGGTGGACGCGTGGGCGGCCACCGCGAAGGCCCGGTTCTCGTTCGCCGCCGTCGACCGCGGCACGACCCCGCACACCCTCGTCTCCGGCGAGTACGTCGACCCCGCCGAGGACCCCGGCCTGGTGGGCAGGGTGGCGCGCTGGCCGCTCGCGGCGGACGGTACGCCGGTCGCCGGCGCGGACGGGACGGCGGCGGCCGCGGACGCCTTCGCGCTTCCGGCGGCGAAGATCCAGGGCGCGCTGTCGTACAAGGGGAAGTGGTACCTCAGCCAGGCGGCGTCGTCCACGGCGAACGGCTCGCTGCTGGTCGTGCCGGACGGGCAGACCGCCCAGGTCAGGAAGTTCCCGATCGGGCCGGAGGATCTCACCTGCTGGTCGGAGAAGAACCAGCTCTGGAGCGTCACCGAGTACAAGGGCCGCAGAGCCCTCTTCGCCGTCCCCGTCTGAGCCATCCCTCTCTGGGCTCGCGCCTTCTGAACCGCCCGTCCGCCCGCGTCCGCCCGCGCCCGCGTCCGTCCGCGCCCGCGTCCGTCCGCGTCCGCGTCCGCACCCGCTCGTCCGTGCGCGGGAGGACGAGGGATACCGCGCGGGCGTGGGGAGTGTGCGTTTCCGGTAACCGGCCGGAGCCTTGACTCACCTGGATGTGAGGGTCAAAATCCGAGGATAGTTAGGAAGCCTCCTTAACTAACACCCCCCGGAGTTGACCTATGGTCAGATCAAACAGGGCAAGCTGGGCGAGGACGCGGCTGATCGCCGCGTTCGCGCTGGCGGTCACGGCCACGGGAGGAGTGCCCGCGATGGCGGCATCCGGCCGGACGGGCCCGCCGAGCCGGACCGCCCAGACCGCCCAGACCGCCCAGACCGCCCAGACCGCCCACAGGGTCCACGCGGTCCAAGCGATCCGGACCAGCACGGCCCCGGCCGTCACGGCGGCCGCGGCCCCGACCGCCCTCAGCGGGTACAAGATCCAGTCGTCGTCCAAGGTCACCGACTCGCCCGCCGCGATCTCCACCCCCGGCTACGCGGCGTCCGGATGGTTGGCGGTGGGCCCGCGCTCGACCGTCCTCGCCGGTCTGCTGCAGAACGGCAAGTACGCGGACCCCTTCTACTCCACCAACATGAAGAACATCCCGGCCGCCGACTTCACGGTCCCCTGGTGGTACCGCTCCGACTTCACCCTCGGCGCCGAGACCGGGCTGAAGACCTTCCTGGACGTCACCGGCGTCGTCTCCAGCGCCGACGTGTGGGTGAACGGCACGCAGGTCGCCACCAGCGCGCAGATCGCCGGCGCCTACCCCCGTCACGAGCTCGACGTCACCGCGCTGGTGCGCTCCGGGGTCAACTCGGTCGCCTTCAAGGTGAACCCGAACAGTCCGAACAAGCACCTGACGATCGGCTGGATCGACTGGGTGCAGTTGCCCCCCGACAACAACATGGGCCTCTTCCGCGACATCTTCGTCCGCCGCAGCGGCGCGGTGGCCCTGCGCGACGCCCACGTCCTGACCACCCTCACCTCGGCGCTGGACCGCGCCGACCTGACGGTCAAGGTGGACGCCCGCAACGACTCCGGCGCCGCCGTGCACGCGACCGTCTCCGGGACCGTCGGCTCGTCCGCGATCAGCCAGGACGTCGACCTCGCGGCCGGGCAGACCAAGACGCTGACGTTCACCCAGTCCGTCACGAACCCGCAGGTGTGGTGGCCGTACGGCATGGGCGGGCAGCCACTCCACGACCTCGACCTCACTGCGGCCGTCGCCGGCGCCGCGAGCGACACGGCCCACACCCGCTTCGGGATCCGGACCGTCACCTCTGCGCTCGACGGCAGCGGGCACCGGCTGTACAAGATCAACGGCCGGCCTCTGCTGATCCGCGGCGGCGGGTGGTCGTCGGACATCTTCATGCGCTGGGATCCGACGTACGCCCGGGACAAGCTCGGGTACGTCCGCGACCTCGGCCTGAACACGATCCGCCTCGAAGGCCACCTGGAGGTCGACCAGCTCTTCGACATGACCGACGAGATGGGCATCCTGGTCATGGCCCGCTGGGAGTGCTGCGACAAGTGGGAGGGCCAGACCAACGGCGGCGAGCCGGGCGACACCTGGACCGCCGCGGACTTCCCGATCGCCAAGGCCTCGATGACGGCCGAGGCCGTGCGCCTGCGCGACCACCCGAGCGTCTTCACCTTCCTGATCGGCAGCGACTTCGCCCCGAACGCCCAGCAGGAGACGGGCTACCTGGACGCGCTGAACGCCGCGGACTGGAAGACCCCCGTCATCGCGGCGGCGTCCGACAAGTCCTCGCCCACGCTCGGCAGGTCCGGCATGAAGATGAGCGGCCCGTACGACTGGGTGCCGCCGAACTACTGGTTCGCCAAGCAGGAGGGCGGCGCGTTCGGCTTCAACTCCGAGACCAGCGCCGGGCCGGACGTCCCCACCGGTGACTCGCTGAAGCGGATGATGTCGGCGAGCGAGCTGACCACGCTGTGGCAGAGCCCGACGGCCACCCAGTACCACCGGTCGCCGTCCAGCACGTTCAACAACCTCAAGCTGTTCAACAACGCGATGATCGGCAGGTACGGCACCGCCACCAGCCTGGACGACTACGTCCGCAAGGCACAGCTCCAGCAGTACGAGAACGTCCGCGCGCAGTACGAGGCGTACCGGCGCAACTTCACCGACTCCTCCAACCCCTCGACCGGCGTCATCTACTGGATGCTGAACAGCGGGTGGAGCTCCCTGCACTGGCAGCTCTTCGACACCTACCTCGACCAGGGCGGCTCCTACCACGGCGCCCGTGAGGCGAACAAGCCGCTGCACGTCATGTACTCCTACGACGACAAGAGCGTCGTGGTGGTGAACCAGAACCACGCGGCGGCCCCCGGCCTGACCGTGCGGACGGACGTCTTCAACCTGGACGGCACGAACAAGTACACCAACACCGCGACGGTCACAGCGCCCGGCGACGGCGGCAAGGTCAAGGCCGTCACGGTCCCGTCGATCAGCGGCCTGTCCACCAGCCATCTGGTGCGGCTCACGCTGAGCGACGGCTCCGGTGAGATCGACAGGAACGTCTACTGGCTGTCCACCAAGGACGACGTGATCAACTGGGGGGCCACCGACTGGTACTACACCCCGACCACCTCCTACGCCGACCACAAGGGCCTGGCGGGCATGGCGCGGTCGCCGGTGAGCGCCTCCGCGTCCTCCTCGGCCTCCGGCGGCACCACGACGACCAGCGTGACGATCAGGAACACCGGCACGGGGAAGATCCCCGCCTTCTACCTGGACGCCCACGTGGTGGACGCGACGGGCAGGCCGGTGCTGCCGGCGCGGTGGACGGACAACGCGATCAGCCTCTGGCCGGGTGAGTCCAGGACCCTCACGGCGACCTACCGCACCTCCGACCTGAACGGCTCCGCGCCGAGCGTGCGGGTCTCCGGGTGGAACGTCGCGACGCAGACCGTGCCCGCCGGAGGCGGGGGAGGCCCCGACACGACGCCGCCGTCGGCCCCGGGCAACCCGCGTTCCACGGGCGTCACCTCCTCCGGTGTGTCGCTGGCGTGGGACGCCTCGACGGACGACGTGGGGGTCACCGGGTACGACGTGTACGAGGGGGCGGCGGTGGTGGCCTCGGTGAGCGGGACGTCGGCCACCGTGGGCGGCCTGGCGCCCGGCACCTCCCACACCTTCACGGTCAGGGCCAGGGACGCGGCGGGCAACGTCTCCGCCGCCTCGGCGCCCGTGACGGCCACCACCACCCCTGGGGGGACGGTCACGGAGTACCAGGCCGAGGACGCCACGCTGTCCCAGGCCGGGGTGTTCACCAACCACACCGGGTACACCGGGACCGGTTTCGTCGACTACGTCAACACGACCGGCGGGTACATCGAGTGGACGGTCGACGCCGCTTCGGCCGGACCCGTGACCGTGGCCGTCCGCTACGCCAACGGCACCAGCTCCGACCGCCCGATGGACCTCGCGGTGAACGGCACCGTGGCCGCGCCGGGAGTGGTCTTCACCCCGACCGCGAACTGGGACACCTGGACGACCAGGACCCTCACGCTCACCCTGGCGGCCGGGGTCAACAAGATCCGCGCGACCGCGACGCAATCCAACGGAGGCCCCAACGTCGACAAGATCACAGTGACAGGCTGAGGACCGGCCGACGCCCCCCGCGAGGCGCCTTGAACGACTTGCAGGCGCCTTGCGGCGGCGAGGTCAAGCGGATGTCAATGGGCGTGCAGGCGGCCCCCCTTTAACTGAGCGTGCAAGGCCCCGGCGGCATCAACCGGACCGGGAAGCACTCACCCTCAGGAGAAGAAAGATGAAGCGCACCCTGCTCGGTCTCGCCGCCACCGCGATCGCCGGTCTGGCCGTCACCGTCCCCGCGACCTCCGCCTCCGCCGCCACCGGCGACTTCGGCCCCGACACCTGCCGCCAGGGCTACGTCTGGCGCGAGGCCCGGCCCTCCGACCACGTCTGCGTCACCTCCGGCAACCGCACGCAGGCCCGCGACGACAACGCCGCCGCCGCGGGCCGGTGGACCTCAGGCGCGTTCGGCCCGCACACCTGCGTCAACGGCTACGTGTGGCGCGAGGCGTTCAGCGGCGACGACGTCTGCGTGACCCCCGGCGTCCGCTCGCAGACCCGCGCCGACAACGCCGCCGCCGCCGACCGCAAGGTCTCCGCCCGCCTGTGGATCAACCGGTACACCGTCCCGCCGCGCGACAACGGCGACGGCACCTCGACCACGACCTCGGTGGACGACATCCCGCGGCTCAAGCTGAGCGGCGACCACTACAACTTCGGCCAGGTCAGGCTCTACCTGCGCTACAACACCGGGCGCACGTTCTGGACCGGGACCGTCGGCGCCTCCGCGCACGGCGGGTTCGCGGGCGGCAGCTTCGGCAAGAAGACCGGCGTCTTCGACTGCTCGGCCCCCGGGCGCCCCGCCAACGGGTACGCCCAGGCGTACGACGTGGTGTCCGGCCGCTGGTCGGCCAGGGTTCCGGTGCGGATCGGCTGCGCGGTCCTCTAGACGCGCACAGAAGTCCCCCTACGGCCTGGCTCCGCTCGGCGGGTTCGGGGCGCCTGCGAGTCCGCGCCCCGAACGGGCCCTCAGGGGCGACCCTGACTTCTCCCTGAACGGCGCCCGCGACCATATCGCCGGGGGTCTCGGCGGCCTAGCGTGAATGCCATGGGACGCATTCTTCTTATCGCCGCCGCCGTGATCGTCGGCTTCTTCCTCCTCGGTAGCGTGCTCGGCCTCATCGCCGGGCTCGTCAAGTGGGCCCTGATCATCGGCGTGGTCGCGCTCGCCGTCATGGCCCTGACCAAGATCCTCCGCTCGCGCGACGCCGGGTGACCGCCCGGACGCCGCCCGTCCCGTCCGCCCGTGAGCGACGGGACGGGACGGCCGGCGGGTAGGCCCACGGACCGGTGGGGTATGGGGTCGGTGACGGAACGTACGCGAAGGCAACGGGAGGAACCATGCGGTTTCTCGCACGTCCCCACCAGATCCCGCCGAGGGTCGCCGTCGGCGCGTACTTCCTGGACTCCGGGCTGTCGAAGGCCGGCGCCGACGAGGAGACCGCGGAGTCGATCCACGGCATGGCGGTCCGCGCCTATCCGTTCCTGGACCGCGTCGACCCGGTGCTGTTGGTGCGGGTGCTGTCTTTCAGCGAGATCGCGATCGGGGCCGCGCTGGTGCTGCCGGTGGTGCCCTCCGTCGTCGCGGGCGCGGCGCTGACCGGGTTCGCCGCCGGGCTGGTCGGGCTCTACTTGCGCACGCCCGGCATGACGCGGCCCGGCAGTGTGCGGCCGAGCCAGCAGGGCAAGGCACTCGCCAAGGACGTGTGGCTGCTCGGCATCGGCATCGGCCTGGTCATGGACGACGGTCTGCGCCGCCCGGCCAGGTCCTGAGGGGCTTGCTTCGGCAGGCTTGTCGCCCGCGCTGCCGCGACGGGCTTCACCAGGCTTTGCGCCCGCGCTGCCGCGAGTCGGACACGAAGTGGTCCAGGGCGTCGCGGGTCGCGCGCAGGGCCTCGTTGGACACCTCCGACGTCCGCTGCGCGACCCCGACGAACACGTAGTCGACGATCAGCAGCTGGCTGATCCTGCTGGCCAGCGCGCCCGGGCGGAAGGCCGTCTCCCGGCCCGCCGAGATCAGCACGTGCCCGCAGACCTCGGCCAGCGAGGACCGCGGGTTGTTGGTGATCGCGACGGTGGCCGCCCCGGCCTTGCCCGCGCGCCGCAACGGCTCCACCACGTCGGGCGTCTCGCCCGTCGTGCTCACCCCGACCGCGACGTCCCCGGGCCTCAGGAGGACGGCGCTGGTCAGCGCGAGGTGCGCGTCGGTGAACGCGTGCGCCGACAGGCCGATGCGCAGCAGCTTCTGCGCCATGTCCTGGGCGACCAGCCCGGAGGCGGCGACCCCGTAGACGTCGATCCGCCGGGCCGTGGTGATGGCCCCGACGACCTCGCCGAGCAGCTCGGGGGAGAGTTGCGCGGCCGTGTCCTCCAGCGCCTGCGCCTCGGCGCGGGTCACCTTGGCGATCACGTCCGACAGCGGGTCGTCCGGGGCGAGGTCGCCGGGCACGAGCCGGTCCGGCCCCTGGCGGGTGGTGGCCGCGGCGGCGGCGAGCGCGAGCCGGAGCTGGGCGTATCCGGAGAAGCCGAGGGCCCGCGCGGTCCGCACGATCGTCGCCTCGCTGGTCGCCGACGCGGCGCTCAGCTCGGTGATGGTGCTGCGGGCGACGGTCGCCGGGTCGTCGAGGATGAGCCGGGCGATGATCTGCGCCGACGGGGTGAGGGAGGGGAGCACGGCCCGCACCCGGGCGACCAGGTTCTCCGGGGTCGAGCGCTGCGGGTCGATCATGGGGGTCCTATCTGTTACCGACACATTACTTAATCCTGGTCCTATCGGACCGCTCCATGCTCCTCAAGCGACCCGGCCGATCGTTCACCGTGACGTCAGCCATTCGGCGGCGGCCAGCGCGGTGACCCGCGAGTCGCCGCTGGTCGCCAGGTAGAGCGCGCCCGCGGGGGAGCCGGGCAGGCCCATCTCCATGACGATCGCGTCCGGGCGGCGGCGGACGATCCGCCGCAGGCCGTCCCGCATCCACGCGTGGCGGTGCGCGTCGCGGGTCACGACGACCAGCGGCGCCCGGCCCGGGTCGTCCAGGGCGGGAAGGTCGTGCCGTTCGGGGGTCAGCGTCTCGCGGGTCGTGCCGGGCAGCAGCGCCGCCAGCGCCTCGGCCGGTCCGTACGGGGGAGCGCCGCCGGCCGCCAGGTGCGGGCGGGCGGTCATCTCGATCACCCTCGGCGGCCGGGTCAGCACCGGCCGCTCCACCCTCTCGGCCCCCGCAGTGACGCGCAGCGCCAGCCGCGCCGTCTCCAGCCCCAGCCGGGACACCCCGTACGCCGGGTCGCGCGGGACGGGGGGCGCCTCGCCGGTCGCGCGGGCCGCCTCGTGCCAGGCCGCGAGCGCGCGCACCCGGCCCGCCGCCTCGGCCAGCCGCGACTCCGCCAGCGCCCCCTCGTGGACGGCGCGCACGATCGCCTCGCGCAGCGCGACGACGTTCTCGCCGCCGGGGGAGGAGGCGCCCACGCAGACGGCGTCGGCGCCCGCCGCCAGCGCCCGTACCGCGATCTCCGGCTGGGGCAGGCGGGCCGCGACGGCCCGCATCTCGATCGCGTCGGTGACCAGCAGGCCCTCGAAGCCGAGCTCCTCGCGCAGCAGGCCGGTCAGGACGCGGGGGCTCAGCGTCGCGGGCAGGTCAGGGTCGAGGGCGGGCACCAGCAGGTGGCCGCACATGATCGCCCGGACCCCGGCGGCGATGGCCGCGCGGAAGGGCGGCAGGTCGCGGCGCTCCAGCAGGTCGCGCGCCGCGTGGACGGCCGGGAGGGCGAGGTGGGAGTCGGTCACGGTGTCCCCGTGGCCGGGGAAGTGCTTGGCGCAGGCGGCCACCCCCGCGCTCTGGTGGCCGGCCACCCAGGCCGCCGCGTGCCGGGCCACCAGCGCCGGGTCCGCGCCGAAGGACCGCACGCCGATCACCGGGTTGGCCGGGTCGGCGTTGACGTCCACGTCGGGGGCGTAGTTCAGCGTGATGCCCTCGGCGGCGAGCATGCGCCCGATCTCCGCGCCGGTCCGCTCCGTCCGGTCCGGGTCGTCCAGGAGGCCGAGCGCGGCGTTGCCCGGCCACGAGCTGCCGGACGCGGCCTCCAGGCGGGTGACCATGCCGCCCTCCTCGTCCACGGCCACGATCACCTCGGGGTTCTCGGCACGCAGGCTCCGCACGAGGCCGGCGGTGCCGGGCGAGATGTTGCGCGCGAACAGGACGACCCCGCCGAGGCCGCCGGCGAGCTGAGCGCGCAGCCAGTCCGGCGGGGTGGTGCCGTCGAATCCGGGCTGGAGCACGGTGGCGGCCAGGCGGTCCAGGTCGGGGCTGCGCGGTACGCGCGTGCGGTGCGGCATGGGCGGCGCTTCCGGTGGGTGGTGGGCGTGACGGGCGGTCGTCAGGGTCGTCAGGGCCGGCGTGATCGGCATGATCGGCACGGTCGTCCTGGCCGGCATGGCGGGGCCGGCGCGGCCGTCGTGGCGGGCACGGTCGCAGGCCGGCGCGGAGATCCTTTCCGGGTCTGGACGCGGCGGGCGTCGCGGGACTTTGCCACCGATGTGGCACTGCTCGACATTTCGCGTATCTTCTATGAAGATTTCCTTCATCGGCTCTCGGTTAGGTCACGGCCTGATGACGATTCTCTTCGAAGCACTACGTCAAGGTGAAACCCCCCGCCAACTCCGGCCCGGAGCCCGCCGTCACGCGGCCCGGCCGGCGCGACCTCGGGAGGAAACGTGAACCGCGAACCGATCAGCCGCAGGGCCGTCCTCGGCGGGCTCGCCGCCGCCGCCCTCGTCCCCGTGGCCTACGCCCGCGCCCGCGCGGCCGGCCCGTCCGGTTCCGCGGGGACGCTCGGGCAGGCCGCCGCGCGCCGTCCGGCCCTGACCGCCCCACGCCAGATGCGCGGCATGTGGATCGCCTCCGTCGACAACGGCAACTGGCCCTCGCGCGCCGGCCTGACCGCCGACGAGCAGAAGGCGGAGTTCACCTCCTGGCTCGACTTCGCCGCCGCCCGCCGCCTCAACGCCGTGTTCGTGCAGGTGCGGCCCACCGCCGACGCGTTCTGGCCCTCGCGTCACGAGCCGTGGTCGCAGTACCTCACCGGCGTTCAGGGACGCGACCCCGGCTACGACCCGCTGCGGTTCATGGTCGAGGCCGCGCACGCGCGAGGGCTGGCCTTCCACGCGTGGTTCAACCCCTACCGCGTCTCCCGCCAGGCCGACCCGGCGCGGCTCGCGGTCGGCCACCCGCTGCGGCGCCACCCCGCGTGGGGCGTCGCCTTCGCGGGCGGGCTGTACTACAACCCCGGGCTGCCCGAGGTGCGCGCCTTCGTCCAGGAGGCGATCATGGACGCCGTCACCCGCTACGACCTCGACGGCGTCCACTTCGACGACTACTTCTACCCCTATCCCGTCGACGGGCAGGAGTTCGGCGACGCCGCCGCCTACGCCCGCCACGGGAAGGGCTTCCCCGACCGGGCGGCGTGGCGGCGGCACAACGTCGACCGGCTCGTCGAGGAGATGGCCGAGCGCGTGCGGGAGGCCAAGCCCGAGGCCATGTGGGGCATCAGCCCCTTCGGCGTCTGGCGCAACCGCTCCTCCGACCCGGGCGGGTCCGCCACCACCGCCCTGCAGTCGTACGACGACCAGTACGCCGACACGCGGGGCTGGGTGGAGAAGGGCTGGCTGGACTACGTCACGCCGCAGCTCTACTGGCACATCGGGCCGGGGGCCGCCGACTACGCCGTGCTCGCCCCCTGGTGGGCGCGCGTCGTGGACGGCACCGGCACCCAGCTGTGGATCGGCCAGGCCGCCTACCGCGCCTGCGCGCCCGGCGAGACCGGCGCCTGGAAGGACCCGGCCGAGCTGTCCCGGCACCTGACCTTCGGCCGCGACCACCCGCTGATCGGCGGCGACGTCTACTACAGCGCGGGCGACCTGCGCGCCGACCGCCTCGGCTCCACCACCCGCCTGTGCGACGACCACTACGCCGGCCCGGCACTGCCGCCGCTGCTCCCGCGCCTGGCCGACGGGCCCTCGCCGGACGCGCCCGTCCTCACAGCCGTCCGGTCCACCGCCACCGGAGCCGAGATCACCTTCCACGCCGCAGGCCACCGGGCGCCGCGCCTGTACGCCGTCTACCGGACGGACGGGCCGGACGACCCCGGCAAGCTGATCGCCGTGCTGCCCGGGACCCGCCACGCCCGCCACACCGACCCCGGCGTCAAGCCCGGCTCCCGCTACCACGTGACCGCCCTTGACCGGGCGAACCGCCAGAGCGAGCCCGCCTCCTGGGAACCCGGGGAGGGGTCCTCCGGCTGGTGAGACGCGCGCGGGCGGCGAAGATCCTCGCCTGCCTATACTTCCGGGGACGACTGGGCAGGGGAGGCGTATGAGCGAGGCCGAGCCGTTGGTCGTCGGGGTGGACGGCGGGGGGACGAGCACGCGCTGCCTGGTCGCCACCACCGGCGGCGAGGTCCTCGCGCGGGGATTCGCCGGCGGCGCCAACCCGCGTTCCGCGCGCGACCCCGGCGGCAACCTGGCCCGCGCCCTCGCCGAGGCGCTGGCGGGCGTCCGTCCGGGGGATGCGACCGGTGAGGTGGCCCGCAGTGTCGTGGGCGGGGTGTTCGGGCTCGCGGGCGCCAGCGAGACCGGCCGCAGGGAGGCGCGCGCGCTGGCCGCCGCGGCGTGGCGCGCCGCCGGGCTGCCCGGCCTCCCCGAGGTCGTCCCGGACGTCGTCGTCGCCTTCGCCGGCGCGACGCCCGAGCCTTCCGGCGGCCTGATCCTTTCGGGGACGGGCGCCGTGGCGGCGCGCATGGAGGGCCGGCGGATCGCGCGGCGGTGCGACGGCTACGGCTGGCTGCTCGGGGACGAGGGCTCGGGCGTGTGGATCGGCCGCCGCGCCGTCCAGGCCGCCCTGGCCGCCCTCGACGGGCGCGGAGCCCCCACCGTCCTCACCGAACGCGTCCTCGCGACCCTGGAGGCCCCGGCCTCGAACGGCCCCGCGGCGGTCCCGGCCTCGGACGGCCCCGCGGCGGCCCTGGGCTCGGACGGCCCTGCGGCGGCCTCCGCCCCGGAGGGCCCCGCGGCGGCTCCGAGGTCGGAGCAGGCGCTGATCGAGGCGTACATCGCGGCCGTGTACGACCACGAGCCCGCGCGGCTCGGCATCGTCAGCCCCGTCGTGGAGGCCGCCGCCCGCGAGGGCGACCGTGTCGCGCTGACCATCCTGGACGACGCCGCCCGCCGCCTCGTCGCCACGCTGGACGCCGTCGGCCCCCTGGACCCGGGGCGGCCGGTCGTCCTCGCCGGGTCGCTGCTCACCCACCCCACCCTGGTCGCCGAGCGCGTCCGGGAGTCCCTGCGCGGCCGTCCGCTCGCCCTGTCCCTGGACGGCGCGGCCGGCGCCGCCGCCCTGGCCCTGAGGGCCGTCCCCGAGGCCGCCCCGGGCGCCGCCGAGGCCGCCCACCGCCGGCTCCTGGCGTCCTGACCCTCAGGGCGCCCGGATCGCCGCGCCGGAAGGCGCGTCCGGGGGCCGGCGTGTGGCAGTCTGCTAGCTCCAGAAGATCTCGACGGGGGAGTGCCATGGGCGGCGCGCGTGTGCCGGGTGACGAGGCCGGGAGCGACGTCGTGGAGGCCGCCGGCGTCCGGGACCGGCTCGCCCGGTGCGTCACCGAGGTCTTCGCGCCGCAGGTGCTGGTGATCGGGCTGCCGCCGCTGGTGGGGCTGGTCTCCGACGGGTGGGCCGGGTTCCGCTGGGGGCTGGTGGCCTCGCTGCTGTGCGGGGGCGTCCCCGCCCTGGTGATCGCCCTCGGGGTACGCGCCGGGCGGCTCGACTCCCGGCACATCGTCGACCGCTCCCGCAGGACGATCCCGCTGGTGGTGGCGGTCGTCGCGGTGCTGGCCGCGCTCGTCCTGCTGGCGGGTCTCGGCGCGCCCCGGCTGCTGGTGGCCACGGTGGGCGCGATGCTCGCGGGCCTCGCGGTCACGGTGCCGGTGACGCTGCTGTGGAAGATCTCCTTCCACGCCGCCGTGTCCGCCGGGACGGTGCTGGTGCTCTCGCGCGTCCTGCCCGCGACCCCCACCCTGACCTTCGGGCTGCTGGTCGTCGCGGTGGTGTGCTGGGCGCGCGTCCGGCTTGCTCACCACACGTTCGCGCAGGTCGCGGCGGGGGCCGTGACGGGGGCGGTCTCCTCGTGGGCCGTCCTCGCCCTCACCGGCGTGTGAACCCGGCCCGCGTGCGAACCCGGGCGATCTCAGGCGCGCCTCAGGCGGAAGCCCGCTGCCACAGCGGGTCGCGGTACACCACCACGGACGGGCCGCGCAGCATCTCGTCGGGGGCCGACAGCATCACCAGCTCCCCGGCGGCCTCCATCTCGCGCAGCACGTCCCGG
This sequence comes from Sphaerisporangium album, assembly GCF_003323745.1. Taxonomy (GTDB): domain Bacteria; phylum Actinomycetota; class Actinomycetes; order Streptosporangiales; family Streptosporangiaceae; genus Sphaerisporangium; species Sphaerisporangium album. The sequence goes on along the minus strand of NZ_QOIL01000020.1, from coordinate 165,969 downwards.
ACGCGCGGGCCCACGGGGAGGCGGCCGCGCGGCAGGGCGAGGGCCTCGCGCACGGCGTCGGCGACCTCCGACAGCCGGAACGGGCCGGCGTGGTCGCCGATCAGGCCGCGGACCAGCTCCGTGGTGATCACCTCCCGCGCCTCGCCGTGCGCGACCTCCCACACGAGCTGGACGTCGCGCCGTCCGGTGGCCGCGCAGGCGGAGCAGCGCTGGACGAACCCGGGCACGATCTCCTGGTCGGCCGATCCGAGGCAGACCGAGCACTGGCCCGTCTCCATGGCGTGCAGCTCGGCGGAGACCCGGCCGGGCAGAGGCGTCGCGCACCTGCACCGGTACGTGCGGAACGCGCCGTCCCGGACGAGCGCGACGTCGTCGGCGTCGTCGGGGATCACGTCCCACTGGACGGTGATCGTGTGTGCGGTGTGCGTCGTCTGTGTCGCCATCGCCGGTGACTCTACCCACTCGGCTGCCGCGAAGCCCCGGAACCAGGCCGGTCCCGACATCCGGGACGTCCTGGGGAGGGGCGGGCCCAGGGGTCCACGTGATCGGTCGGGGGCGTCGGGGACCGGGCCATCTTTACTCCACGACATGGTTTCATTGGATCCATGGCGAACCCGGCGATTTTGACCGTCGACGACGATCCGGCCGTCTCGCGGTCGGTGGCCAGGGACATCCGGCGACGTTACGGTGATCGTTACCGTGTGGTCCGCGCCGATTCCGGCCAGGACGCCCTCGACGCCCTCCGCGAGCTCAAGCTGCGCGGCGAGCAGGTCGCCGTCATGCTGGCGGACTACCGAATGCCCCAGATGAACGGCATCCAGTTCCTCGAGTCCGCGATGGACATCTTCCCGCGCGCCCGCCGCGTCCTGCTCACGGCGTACGCCGACACCGAGGCGGCCATCGACGCGATCAACATCGTCGACCTGGACCACTACCTGCTGAAGCCGTGGAACCCGCCCGAGGAGAAGCTCTACCCGGTCGTGGACGCGCTGCTGGACGCGTGGGCGGCGGCGCCCGACGAGGCCGTCAACGAGATCCGGGTCGTCGGCCACCGCTGGTCGGCCCCGTCCTACGCGGTCCGCGACTTCCTCGCCCGCAACCTCGTCCCCTACCGATGGCTGCTGGCCGACGAGGCGGAGGGCGGGCGTCTGCTCGCGGCCGCGGGCCTCACCGTGGACGATGTGCCGCTGGTGGTCACCCCGGACGGCACGTCCCTGGTCAGGCCCACCGAGGCCGACCTGGCCGCGCACGTCGGGCTGACCACCACGCCGGCCGAGGAGTTCTACGACCTGGTGGTCGTCGGCGCGGGCCCGGCGGGGCTCGGCGCGGCGGTGTACGGCGCGTCCGAGGGCCTGCGCACGGTGCTGCTGGAGCAGCGCGCCACCGGAGGCCAGGCCGGGCAGAGCAGCCGCATCGAGAACTACCTCGGTTTCCCCGACGGCGTGTCGGGCGCGCAGCTCACCGACCGCGCGCGGCGCCAGGCGCTGCGGTTCGGCGCCGAGATCCTCACCACGCGCGAGGTCGTCGGCCTGGAGTCGGGCGGCAGCACGCGGCTGCTGCGCTTCGGCGACGGCAGTGCCATCGCCGCCCACACCGTCGTGCTGGCCACCGGCGTCTCCTACCGCATGCTGGAGGCCCCCGGTCTCGCCGAGCTGACCGGCAGGGGCGTCTTCTACGGGTCGGCGTCGACCGAGGCCCCCGCGTGCGCCGGCGAGGAAATCTACATCGTCGGCGGCGCCAACTCCGCCGGCCAGGCCGCCATGCACTTCTCGCGGTACGCCCGGCGGGTGCACATCCTCATCCGCGCCGGGGACCTGCGGCGCTCGATGTCGCAGTACCTCATCGCCCAGATCGAGGGCAGGCCGAACATCGAGGTCCACCCGCACACGACGGTGGTCGCGGGTGAGGGCGACGGCCACCTTCAGCGGCTGTCGCTGTGCGACCCCCGCTCCGGGCGGGTCCGCGAGGTGGACACGTCCTGGCTGTTCGTCTTCATCGGCGCCGAGCCGCGCACGGACTGGCTGGACAAATCCATCCAGCGGGACGATCGTGGCTTCGTGCTCACCGGCTCGGACCTGCTCGCCGACGGCCGGCGACCGCCGGGCTGGTCGCTGCCGCGCGATCCGTACCACCTGGAATGCAGTATGCCGGGCGTGTTCGCCGCCGGCGACGTGCGCGCCACCTCGGTCAAGCGCGTCGCCTCGGCCGTAGGCGAGGGCGCGATGGCCGTATCGCTGATCCACCGTTACCTGGAGACGCAATGACCGAGCCGGGCGAGACCGCCGGGCGCGGCGCCGCGGACGGTGATCGCCTCACCGCCGACGAGCTGCGCACCCTGTTCTTGTTCGAGTCACTGACCGATTCGCAGCTGGCCGTGTTCGTCGAGCACGGCCGCGTGGAGCGCCACCGGGCGGGTGAGACGGTCTGCCAGGAGGGCGAGCCCGCCACCTGCTTCTATGTCCTGCTGAGCGGCACCGTGTCCCTGACGCGCCGCGTCCAGGGCGACGAGGTCGAGGTCACCCGCACCGACCAGCGCGGCGTGTACGCGGGGGCGATGCAGACCTATCTCGCCGACCAGGTGAAGCAGACCTACACCGCGACCCTGCGCGCGATCGGCGACGTCAAGCTGTTCGCGCTGCCGGCGAGCGTGCTCGCCACGGCGATGCGCGAGTGGTTCCCGATGGCGACGCACATGCTGGAGGGCATGTTCGTCGGCATGCGCGTGAACCAGACGATCGTCGGCGAGCGCGAGCGGCTGCTGGCCCTCGGCTCGCTGTCGGCCGGGCTGACCCACGAGCTGAACAACCCGGCGGCGGCGGCCGTCCGGGCCACGTCCGTGCTGCGCGAGCGGGTCGCGGGCATGCGCCACAAGCTGGCGCTGATCGCCGACGGCAGGCTGGACGGCTCGCGGCTGCGCGACCTGGTCGAGTTGCAGGAGGACGCGGTCAAGCGGGCGGCGAGCGCGGTGCCGCTGTCGGCGCTGGCCACCGCCGACGCCGAGGACGCGCTGTGCGACTGGCTCGACGACCACGACATCACCGGCGGCTGGGAGCTGGCCTCGACGCTCGTCTCGGGCGGAATCGATTCGACGTGGCTGGACCGCATCAGCGGCGCGGTCGGCGGCGAGAACCTGGAGCCCGCGATCCGCTGGCTCACCTACACGATCGAGACCGAGCTGCTGATGGGGGAGATCGACGACGCGGTCAGCCGCGTGTCCTCGCTCGTCTCGGCGGCCAAGCAGTACTCCCAGCTGGACCGCACCCCCTACCAGACCGTCGAGGTGCACGAGCTGCTCGACGCCACGCTGACCATGATGCAGGCGAAGATCCCCACCGGGGTGCGGACCGTCAAGGAGTACGACCGCACCGTCCCGGCGATCCCCGCGTACGCCGCCGAGCTCAACCAGGTATGGACGAACCTCATCGACAACGCCCTCGCGGCGATGAACGGACGCGGCGGCGTGCTGACCGTCCGCACCGGGCACGAGGCCGACCGCATCTTCGTCGAGATCGCCGACACCGGGCCGGGCATCCCCGCCGAGATCCGGCCGCGCATCTTCGAGCCGTTCTTCACCACGAAGCCGGTCGGGGAGGGCACGGGCCTCGGCCTGGACATCTCCTACCGGATCATCGTGAACAAGCACCACGGCGACATCCGGGTGGACTCGGCGCCGGGCGACACCCGCTTCCGCGTGCTGCTGCCGATCGCGGCGGAGTGACCTCCGAAGCACTCGATCCCGGCGGCGCCCTGTGCCTTGACGGCGCCCTCTCTGAAAGTAAAGCTTATTAATAATTAAGCCACTTTCGCCTGCGAGGGACGCCAATGAGCCTCTCCTTACCGTCCGGCACGCCCCGCACGACCCGCCTCCGTCCCCTGGCCCGCCGCGCGCTCGCCCGGCTCGCCTCGGTTCTGCTCCTGGCCGGCGGCACCGGGCTGGTGGCGGTCACCTCGGCCCCTCCGGCCTCGGCCGCGTCGATCGCCGACATCGTGCCCGCCCCCGCGTCGGCCCAGCCGTCCGCCGGCGTCACCTACACCCTGCCGTCCGGCGCGGGCGTCTTCACCCAGGCGGGCTCGGCCGCGGCCGCCGACGTCGGCGCGTACCTCGCCGCCCTCCTGCGCCGCTCGACGGGGTACGCGCTGCCGGTGTCCCCGGCGCCGTCCTCGCCGTCCTCGGGCATCTCGCTCCTGCTGACCGGCGCCGATCCGGCCGTGGGCGCGCAGGGGTACCAGCTCGACGTGACCGCCACCTCGGTGATCATCCGCGCGCAGACCGCCAACGGGCTGTTCAACGGCGTGCAGACGCTGCGCCAGCTGCTGCCGGCCGACGTCGAGAGCACCACGGTGCGCCCCGGTCCCTGGGTCGTCCCGGGCGGGCGCGTCGTCGACCACCCCCGGTTCGCCTACCGGGGTGCCATGCTCGACGTCGCGCGCCACTTCCACCCCGTGGCGACCGTCAAGCAGTACATCGACAGGATCGCCCTCTACAAGATCAACTACCTGCACCTGCACCTCTCGGACGACCAGGGCTGGCGCATCGTGATCGACGGCTGGCCGCGGCTGGCCACCTACGGCGGCAGCACGCAGGTCGGCGGCGGCGCGGGTGGGTACTACACGAAGGCCCAGTACCAGGACATCGTGGCCTACGCGGCGCAGCGGTACGTCACGATCGTCCCGGAGATCGACATGCCGGGCCACACCAACGCGGCGCTCGCGTCCTACGCCGAGCTGAACTGCGACGGCGTCGCCCCGCCGCTCTACACCGGCACCAACGTCGGCTTCAGCTCGCTGTGCACCACCAAGGAGAACACCTACACGTTCGTCGCGAACGTGCTCACCGAGCTCGCCGCGATCACGCCCGGCCCGTACCTGCACATCGGCGGCGACGAGGCCAGCTCCACCCCGGCCGCGCAGTACGCCGCGTTCATGAACCGCGTCCAGCCCCTGGTGACGGGCACGGGCAAGACGGTCATGGGCTGGCACCAGATGGGGATGTCTGCGGTGAACCACTCGCCGGGCCGCGTCGTGCAGTACTGGGGGACGACCACCTCCGACTCGGCGGTGACCACGGCCGTCTCGCGCGGCGCCAAGGTCGTCCTGTCCCCGGCCAACAAGGCCTACCTCGACATGAAGTACAACTCCTCCACCCCGCTCGGGCTGAACTGGGCGGGCTACATCGAGGTGCAGACCGCGTACGAGTGGAACCCGGGCGCCTACCTCGGCGGCGTGCCCGAGTCGGCCGTGCTCGGCGTCGAGGCGCCGCTGTGGACCGAGACGATCGTCACCGAGGACCACATCGAGTACATGGCCTTCCCCCGGCTGCCCGCCATCGCCGAGCTGGGCTGGTCGCCGTGGTCCACGCACGACTGGAACGCCTTCCGCGTCCGCCTCGGCGCGCAGGCGCCGCGCTGGACGGTGATGGGCATCGGCTTCTACCGCTCCACGCAGGTCCCGTGGAGCACGGGGACGCCGGCCGGCAGGTACGAGGCGGAGAACGCCACGATCTCGCGAGGTGTCGTCGAGTCCAACCACGCGGGGTACTCGGGCACCGGGTTCGTCAACTACGACAACGCGAGCGGCGCCTACGTCCAGTGGACCGTCACCGCGGCGGCGGGTCCCGTGACGCTGCGGCTGCGGTACGCCAACGGCACCACCGCCGACCGGCCGATGACCATCACCGTCAACGGCGCCACCGTGGCCACCGCGATGTCCTTCCCCGGGACCGGCGCGTGGACCACGTGGCAGACCGGGACGCTCACCGCGAACCTCGCCGCCGGGACCAACACCATCAGGGCCACCGCGACCACCGCGAACGGCGGGCCCAACGTCGACTACCTGGAGGTGCAGCCCTAGGCGCGCGGGCGCCGGCCGGGCCTCCCGAGCTCAAGCGCAAGGCCCGGCCGGACGTGCCACGGCCCCCGGGGCGGGCCGGCCGGGCCCCTCCGGCCCCGGCCGGCCCAGGTGTCAGCTCACGCTGAAGCCGCTGAACAGCAGCAGGGCCAGCCCCAGCGCGGCCACGACGTTCACGATCGTCGCCGAGGCGAAGACGGCCACCGGACGCCACCCGGCCTCGCGCAGCGCCGAGACCCGGAACTCCAGCCCGATGCTGACGAAGGCCAGGATCAGGAACCACACCCGCAGGTCGTTGGCCACGCCGATGACCGCCTTGCCCTCGGCGGCCGAGACCGTGGTGAGGTACCAGGTCGCGATCACCGAGGCGGCGACGAAGCCGAGGACGAACTTCGGGAAGCGCCGCCACAGCTCGATCGCGCCCGGCCGCGCGGCGTCGGGGCGGCGCTCGACACGGAACGCGAACCACGCGGTGAGCAGGACCACCACGACACCGATGAGGGCGTTCTGGGTGACCTTCACGATGGTCGCCACCGCCAGGGCGTCCTCGCCGGCGATCGTGCCCGCCGCGGTGACGGCGGCCGTGGTGTCGATGTTGCCGCCGATCCACGCCCCGGCCACCTCGGGGCTCAGCCCGAACGCCGACGCCAGCGCCGGCAGGACGAAGATGGACGGCAGGGCGAACGCGATCACCAGGCTGGCGCTGTAGGCGAGCTGCTCGCGGCGGGCCTGCACCGCGCCCGCGGCCGCGATGGCGGCGCTGACGCCGCAGATCGCCACCGCCGACGACAGCAGCGCCCGCAGCTTGTCGTCCAGCCCGAGCCGCCCGCCCAGCCACCAGGTGAACAGGAACACCGTCGTGATGAGCACGATCGCCTGGACGATCGCCGGCCCGGCCGCCGTGACGATGACCTTGAGGTTGATCGACGCGCCGAGCAGGACGAGGCCGGTCTTGATGAAGAACTCGGTGAGGAACCCGCCGGACAGGCGCTCGCGCAGGCCGGTGGCGGTGAGGACGGCGTTGCCGAGCAGGCCGAGGACGATCGCGTACACCGGGTACTCGACGGCCTTGGCGAGGTCGGAGCCCGCGAACCACGTGGCGACGTTCTTGTCCAGGTAGCGCGTGAGGCCGCCGAGGACCAGCACGACGACGACGCCGAGGGCGGCCCACCGCCACACGGGGGCGGCGGGGGAGGGGGTCTCGCGGGTTGTGGTGATCTCTTCGGCGCTCATCAGGGCACCAGCCCGGTCGGGATGACGCCGAGGATGATCAGGATCAGCAGCACGAGGCCGAGGATCGTGGCCGCCCAGTCCTCGCTCAACGTGCGCCTGCCGCCGGCGGGGGGCAGGTCTGGCTCGCTCATGGGAGGGCCTTTCCATGGCCTGTCACGGCCATCTCGGGCCGGGCGGGGGCACCCCCGGGCTCCCGCCCGCACCGCGTGGGAGGTTTCGCAGCCTGATACTGCGACATATTCCCCTTCAAATCAATAGGAAATACATAGAACTTGACGGCGGTGTCTCGGCGTCGTGCGGGGCAAGGTCATGCCGGTCGTCCACGCTCGTACGGTCGGGTGCGGGCCTGGTTGCAGGATCACACCAAATCTCCGCGATGCGGGAATTCGGGATGCTCGCCCCCGGCCCGGCCGCCAGAATGGCGCTGCCGAATCGCACGAGGGAGAGATGTTGACGATCGCCGTCCGGCCGCCGCGGACCACGGCCGTGCCCCACCACCAGACGAACGCGCGCCCCGGCCCGCGCGGCGCCGGTCGGACGAGCTCCTCCCACCCGAGAATCGCGGCCCGGCGGTGACGCTGCTCGCGGGCCGCTACCGGCTCGTCTCGGTGCTCGGGCAGGGCGGCATGGGGACGGTGTGGCGCGCCGCCGACGAGCTCCTGCGCCAGGAGGTCGCCATCAAGGAGGTGCTGCTGCCGCCGGAGCTCGACGCGGACGCCCGCGCGGAGCTGCGCGAACGCACCCTGCGCGAGGCCCGGGCCGCCGCGCGGCTGCGATCCCACCCCTCGATCGTCACCGTGCACGACGTGGTCCTGGAGGACGGCCAGCCGTGGATCGTCATGGAACTGGTCCGCGGCCGGTCGCTGGACAAGATCGTGCACGCGGAGGGCCCGCTGCCGCCCCGGCGTGTGGCCGCCATCGGGCTCGCCGTCCTGGACGCGCTGGGCGCCGCCCACGCGGCCGGCATCCTGCACCGGGACGTCAAGCCGGGCAACGTGCTGATCACCGACGAGGGCAGGGTGCTGCTCACCGACTTCGGCATCGCGACGGTCGCGGGCGACCCGGCCCTCACCCAGACCGGCCTGCTCAACGGCTCGCCCGGCTACATGGCGCCCGAACGGCTGCGCGGGGAGGCCGACGGCCCGCCCGCCGACCTGTGGTCCCTCGGCGCCACCCTCTACACCGCCGTGGAGGGCACGCCCGCGTTCCGGCGCGACAACGCCAACGCGATCATGGCGGCCGTGCTGATGCACGAGCCGAACCCCATGCGTCTGGCGGGCCCGCTCGCCCCCGTCCTGGGGGCGATCCTCGAGAAGGACCCCGCCCGCCGCTGTCCCGCGACGTGGGCGGCTGCCCGGCTTCACGCCATCGCCGCGGGCGCGCCCGCCCCCGGCGTGGCGCCTCCGGGATCACCAAGGGGATCGGCCGCACCGCCCGGACCGGCCGACTCCGCGGGTCCGGGCGGCTGGGCCCACACCGCCGGTCGGGTCGGCTCTCCCGTCCGCCCCGTCACCGGCCCGACAGGTCCGGCCGGTATGGCGGCTCCGTCGCCGCACACCGCGCCCGCCGGGCGGCGTGCCCGCGGCAGGGCGCCACTGATCGTCGGCGCCGTGCTGGCGGTGACCGTCCCGGCCGTGACGGGCGTGCTCCTGTGGGGCGGCGTCATCTCTCCGTTCGGGGCCGCCCCCCGTGTCACCGGCTCCGTGGCGGCGACCGGCGCCGGACGCCCTTCGGTGAAGCCGGGCGCGCCCGGCAGGACGGCGCGGACCGGTCTGCTCGCCGCCAACCCCGAGGCGTGCGCGCTGCTCACCGCGGCGCAGGCGCGGGCCCTGCTCGGCGGCCAGGCAGAGGAGCGTTTCATGACCAAGGACGCGTGCATGTGGGACCGGAAGGACGGCACCTTCCTGGAGATCCAGAAGACGCGGTTCGAGACGGCCGGCATGGCGTCCATGGCCTTCGACGCCGGCCGGTCGAACATGAAGGACGAGCCCAGGCGGTATCCGGGCACCAGGCTCCGCGAGGGCCTGGCCGTGGGGGACGCGTCCTACGGCTGGACCAGGCGGATGGCACCGGACAGCCCCAACTACCAGACCATGGTGCTGTTCCGGACGGCCAACGTGATGGTGCACGTCTACCACTCGGGCCACAGGCCCGGCTTCGCCACCGCCGACCGTATGGCGAAACTCGTCAACGCCGCGCTGCTCGCCGCCCGCTGAGGTGAGGCCCCATCCAGTGGCGGCCCGGCCGTGGGCGCTCCCGGAATGGACCTGAGCGCCGACTCGAATAACGTCCCGGGGAACTGTCCGGCCGGGCATGTGAAGATCACGAAAAAGGCGGACTAACGCGGCCGGGTCGTAGGAGCGCTCCAACACATACGCATTTGCCGGGATGTGAAACTTTCAGCGGGCCGGGCGGTGACGGCGACCTTCTCACCGTGTAATCTCGGGGGTTTTGCATTATTCGTCACGCGGCCTGTAGGGGCGAACACGCGCCTCTATGTCACCATCGCCGTCGCGACGGTGTGAGCGGTTCGGGCATTCGGCGGCGTAATCTTCTTCTTCCTTTCGGGTGAGTACCTTTCAAGGTCACTTCCATTGACTATGGGGCAAAACAGGATTTATGTGTATTTGTGTTCCTGCTGGTGAAGGCTGTGCGCTACGGGGGGACAGGGATGGATTTCAAGATCCTCGGGCCGATCGAGGTCCGGGCGCCCCACGGGAAGCTGATCGCACTCGGCCGGCGCAAGCAGCGGGTGCTGCTCGCCGCCCTGTTGCTCAACGCGGGCAAGGCGATCCCCAGCCAGCGGATGCTCGACTGGCTGTGGGGCGAGCACGCCCCCGCCACGGCCGAGTCGAACCTCTACACCTACATCTCCGCCCTGCGCAGGGTGCTCGGCGGCCCCTCCCGGATCGAGACGGGCTCCAACGGGTACGTGCTCCGGGTCGCCCCAGGCGAGATCGACGTGACCCTGTTCGAGGAGCTGGCCGCGCAGGGACGTCAGGCGTTGTCCGAGGGCCGCAACGACGTCGCGCTCGAACGGCTGACCCGGGCCCTCGGCCTGTGGCGCGCCGAGTCCGTCCTCGAGGGGCTGTCCCTGCCCGCGCCGTTGCGTGGCGAGGCGGCGCGGCTGGAACGGTTGAGGGCGGACGTCGTGGACGCCTCGCTGGAGGCCCGGCTGGCACTGGGCCGGCACGGCGAGGTGCTCGCCGACCTGGAGGCGCTGACCCGCAGAGATCCGCTCAACGAACGGCTCCGCGCCCAGCTCATGCTCGCTCTTTACCGCTCCGGCCGCCGGGCCGACGCGCTCGCGGTGTACAAGGGCGCCAGGGAGACGCTGGCCGCGGAGCTGGGCATCGACCCGGGCCCTGACCTGATCCGCATGCACCGGCGCATCCTCGCCGACGACCCCGGCCTGGCGCCGCCGCGGGCGGTCGCCAGGCACCGGGTCTTCGCCCCCGCCGAGCTGCCGATCGACGTGGCGGCCTTCACCGGGCGAACCCCCGAGATCGCCCGATTACAGACGGCGCTGACCTCCGCGGGCCCGGGCTTCGCGATCGTCGTCTCGGCGATCACGGGCCCCGCGGGGATCGGCAAGTCCGAACTCGCCGTGCACGTCGCCCACCAGGTCGCGGACCGGTTCCCCGACGGACGGCTCTATGTGAACCTGCACGGATCCACCCCCGAGGTCGCGCCGCTGCACCCGGCCGACGTCCTGGCCCGCCTGCTGCGCTCCCTCGGGGACGGCGCGGCCGTGCGGGCCGACGTGGACGAGGCGGCGGCCCGGTTCCGTTCGCTGACCGACGGCAAGCGCCTGCTCCTGCTGCTCGACAACGCCCGCGACGCCGCGCAGGTACGGCCGCTGCTGCCCGCCAGCCCCACGTGCCGCGTCCTGATCACCGCCCGCAGGATGCTCACCTCGCTGGACGCCGTCGCGCACCTGCGCCTCGGGGTCATGGCCGAGGACGAGACGTTGACCCTGCTGAGCCGCCTGATCGGCGAGGAGCGCGTCGCCGCCGACCCGTGGGCGGCGCGTGCCGTCGTGCGGTTGTGCGGCGGCCTGCCCCTCGCGGTCAGGATCGCCGCCGCCCGGCTGATCGCGCGGCCCGGCCTGTCGCTGCGCGCCCTCGCCGACCGTCTCGCGGTCGAGGACCACCGCCTGTCGGAGCTCCAGGCCGACGACCAGGCCGTGCGGGCGTGCTTCATGATGAGCTACCGGGACCTGGACGCCGAAGGGGCCCGCGTGTTCCGGCTGCTCAGCTTGCTCGGCGTGCCCGAGGTCAGCGTCACGGTCGCCGCCGCCCTGGCCGGCCGCTCGGAGGAACGGACGGTGGACCTGCTGGACCACCTCGCCGACGTCCAGCTCCTCGACGCCTCCGCCCCCGGCCGGTATCGCATGCACGACCTGCTCCGCCTGTTCGCCCGCGAACGCGCCCGGCAGGAGGACAGCGAGGAGGACCAGGCCCAGGCCGTGCGGCGGGCGCTGCGCAGCCATCTGTCCGTCGCCCGCGCCGGCCGGTTCGCCGGCCACCGCCTCGGGCCGTCCGGCGAGGCGGGCCACGTTCACGCCGAGACCGCCGCCGTCCCGCGGGTGGCCGGGGACCCGGTGCGGGCGGCCGAGGACCTGGGGCACATGGCCGAGGCGCACCGCCTGGCCGGGCGGCCCGACATGGCGGCCCTGTGCTATTACAAGGCGCTGGAGGCCGATCTCGCCGGCGGCGCCGTCGGGACGCCCCACATGGTGGAGCACTGGCGGGGGCTGGGGCGGGCGTTCGAGGAGCTCGGGGACAACGCGCAGGCCCGCGAATGCTGGAGGACGAGCGCCACGATCCTGCACGCCCTTCATCTGATCGACGACGAGAAGTGGACGACTGAAACCGGCGATGGGCCGGGCACGCCGGAAATCTTCCTCCCCTGTACGCGTCCCGGCCGTGGAATCTCACCGTTGAATCCGTGACGCCGCCGCTTCGGGCCTGCCTTTTCGCCCACGCCTCATCGTGCGCCACGGCGCGGACCTATACAGATTTGTATGGTGCAAGGTATAGCCGCGTCGAACACTATTAGCGACATGTCTCTCGTCTTCTCACCCGCGTGGAGAAGGCCGGCACCTTGCGGAATTCGTGCGAACACGTAAGGGGAAGGGCAGACGTGTCTGAGCTGATCGGCATCGATGAGTGCGAAAACCTCACCGTGAAACAGGTCCAGGACCTGTACAGAAGGTATGTCAGCCGCAGTCAGGTCAACCTGATGACCTCCTTTGGCTTCGGCCGTGAACTTGTCGAGCGCGCCGAGGGCGCCTGGATCTGGACACGCGACGGCCGCCGGATCCTCGACGTCACCGGAGGGGTCGGCGTCCTCAACCACGGCCACAACCACCCGCGCATCCTGGAGGCGCGCCGCCGGTTCGCCGAGCGGCGGCGCATGGAGGTGCACAAGGCGTTCTTCTCTCCGTACGTGGCCGCGCTGAGCCACAACGTGGCCGAGCTGCTGCCGGGGGACCTGAACATCTCCTACTTCCCGAACTCGGGCGCGGAGGCCAACGAGGGCGCCGTCAAGATGGCGTACAAGTACCACGGCGGGCGGCGCAACACGATCCTGCGCGCCGACATCAGCTTCCACGGCAAGACCCTCGGCGCGGGCAGCCTGACCGGGTCGGCCGAGAACTCCTTCCGCTTCCCCGGGCTGCCGGGCATCGTCGTCTACCCCTATGGCGACCTGGCGGCCGTGCGGGCGGCGGTCGACGCCGCGCGCACCCCCGACGGCAAGTGCGACGTCTACGCGATCATGGTCGAGCCGTACAGCGCGTCGAGCATGCGCTCCTGGTCGGAGACGGACCTGTACGAGCTGCGGCGGCTCTGCGACGCGCAGGACATCATGCTGATCTTCGACGAGGTCTACACGGGCTGGGGGAAGACGGGCAGCCTCTTCTACTTCATGCGCCACCCCGACCTGGTGCCCGACCTCCTGGTGTACTCCAAGTCGCTGGGCGGCGGGAAGGCGTCGATCTCCGGGTACACCGCGCGCGAGTCGATCTTCCGCAAGGCCTACGACCGGCTCTCCGACGTCATCCTGCACAGCACCACCTACTACGGGTTCGGCGAGGAGACCGTCACCGCGATCGAGGCGATCAACGTGGTCGTCGAGGACGATTACCCCGGGCGGGCGCGGCAGATCGAGCGCATCCTGCGGCCCGGGCTGGAGAACATCCAGAAGCGCCACCCGGACGCGGTCGGCCGCGTGGCCGGCACCGGGTCGCTGTGGGGCGTGTTCCTGATCGGCGGCCCGAAGGTGCTCGACCTGGCGGCCAAGCTCGCCCCGGGCTTCTCCGGCGATCCGCAGTTCCGCACCAAGCTGATCACCCTGTCGGTGATCGCCGACCTCTACCGTGAGCACGGGATCGTGTCGTACTACAGCCCTAACGCCGACAACCCCCTCGTCGTCGCGCCGACCCTCGCCATCGAGCCCGATGACGTCGAGTACTTCCTGGAGAGCCTCGACAAGACGCTGGCCAAGGGCCTGCCGCGGCTGCTCGGCGGATTCGTGCGCGAGAAGGTGGGGTCGCGATGGTCCACCGGGTCGTAGTGACCGGAAGCGCCGGAATGCTCGGCGGCAACCTGGCCCGCCGGCTCGTGCTCGACGGGCACGACGTGCTCGGCGTGGACCTGCGCCCGCCGCCCGACCCCCTTCCCGGGGCGGAGCACCGGATCGGCGACGTGCGCGACCTGTCGCTGATGACCGAGGCGATGACCGGCGCGGACGCGGTCGTGCACTGCGCCGGCGCGCTGCCGAGCTACCCGCCCGAGCAGATCCACGGGCTGATCGTCGGGGGCACCCACACCGTGCTGGAGGCCGGGCGCCGGGCGGGCGTGGGGCGGCTGGTTTACATCTCCTCCACCGCCGTGTACGGGCTGCCGAAGCTGGTGCCCACGCCGGAGGAGCATCCCCGCGAGCCGGTCGACCCCTACACCAGGGCCAAGACCGAGGCCGAGGAACTGGCCGAGAAGTACCGCTCCGGCGGGATGTGCGTGCCGATCCTGCGTCCGAAGACCTTCCTCGGCCCCGGCCGGATGGGCCTGTTCGCCATGCTCTTCGAGTGGGCGGAGGAGGGACGCGGCTTCCCGGTACTCGGCCGCGGCGACGTGCGCATCCAGATGTTCGCCATCGAGGACCTCGTGGACGCCGTGGCCGGCGTCCTCACCGCGCCGGCGGACGTCGCCGACGACACCTACAACCTCGCCGCCGCCGAGTTCGGCACCCTGCGCGAGGACTTCCAGGCGGTGCTCGACGCGGCCGGCCACGGTAAGCGCGTCGTCTCGCTGCCCGCCCGCCCGGCCCTGGCCGGCCTGCGGCTGCTGGAGCGCAGCGGGCTGTCCCCGGTGTACGGCCGGCTGGTGCACAAACTGCTCGCCGACTCCTACGTCAGCATCGACAAGGCCCGTGAGCGCCTCGGCTTCCGGCCACGGCTGTCCAACCGGGACGCGATCCTCCGCACCTACGCGTGGTGGCGCGAACACCGCGCCACCGGCTCACCGCGCGGCGCGGGCCGGACGAGCCGCGACGCGTGGCGGCAGGGCGCGCTCTCGCTGGCCAAAGTGTTCTTCTGAGCTGACCGGGGTAAAGCATGCACGTCGTCGAATCGGCGGACGTTCCAGAAAGCCCGCAGCGTCCGGAACCGCAACCGGCCCGGGAGGTGAGGACCCGGGCGCGCCGCATGGCGGATCTCGCCGGGCTGATACGCCCCTCGCACACGGCCAAGGCGATCCTGCTCGTGCCGCTCGCGCTCCTCGGCACCTTCCCGTGGAACCTCGCCGAAGTGCGCGGGATCCTGCCGGCCACGGTCGCGTTCATCCTGGCCTCCGCCGCCGTCTACATCGGCAACGACATCGCCGACCGTCACCGCGACCGCCACCATCCCGTCAAGTGCCATCGCCCGGTCGCCGCCGGCCGGGTGGGCCTTCCGGCCGCGTACCTGTACTGCGCCGTCCTGCTGGCGCTGCTCGGCGCCATCGTCGCCCGATCGCCCGCGTCGTACTGGCCGGTCCTGGTGTACCTGGCCCTCAACGTCGCCTACAGCCGGATCCTCAAGCACATCCCGCTGGTCGACGTGGGCACGGTGGCGCTCGGCTTCGTCCTGCGCGTCGTCCAGGGGTACGAGGTGACCGGGGCGCGGCTGCCCGCCTGGCTGCTGGTCACGGTGTTCTCGATGTCCCTGCTGCTCCTCATCGGCAAGCGGCGCCGGGAGTTGCTGGAGGGCGGGGCCGCGCACCGGCCGGCGCTGCACGGCTACTCGATGGAGCTGACCAACTGGCTGCTGCAGATCGCCTCCGTGCTCGCCCTCGTCTCCGGCCTCATGTACCTGCGCGACGAAGGCCCGTTCGGCCCCCAGTTCGGTCAGACGGCGATGATGCTGTCCACCCCCTTCGCGCTGTTCGCCCTCTTCCGTTACCTGCAGCTCCAGCTGGTGGGCGAAGAGGGCGGTGACCCGGTCCGCATCCTGCTGCGCGACCGCGTCATGGTCGCGAACTCGATGCTGTGGGCCGCCACCCTGGGCGTGACGCTCGTGATCGCCCACAACCCGACCCTGGCGGCGGCCGTCCCGTTGTGAGAGCGACCCGTTGTGAGAGCGACACGGAAGGAAGCGATGGAGATCCGCTTGTTGGGACCGGTCGAGGTGACCGTCGACGACCGGGGCGTCCCCCTCGGGCCGCCCCAGCGGCGCGCGGTGCTGGCCGCCCTGGCGGTCGACGCCGACCACCCCGTATCACTCGGGACGCTGATCGAGCGTGTCTGGGATCTTCCGCCGGACCGGGCGACGGACTCGCTGTACGCCCACATCGCGCGCCTCCGGCAGGCGCTGACGGGGACCGAGGTCTCCATCGAGCGCCGGGGCGGCGGCTACGCGCTGGAGGTCGACCCCGACCGGGTGGACGCCCACCGGTTCCGCCGGCTGGCCAAGGAGGCGCAGACCCACGCCGGCGACGACCTCACCCGGGCCACGCTGCTGGCCGAGGCGATGGACCTGTGGCGCGGCGCGCCGCTGACCGGCATCCCGGGGGACTGGGCGGCCCGGGTGCGGTACAGCATCGAGCAGCAGTTCGTCGGCGCCATCGTCACCTGGGCGCAGGCGCAGCTGCGGATGGGACGCCCCGACCTGGTGGTCACCGAGCTAACCCCCCTGGTGCCCCGGCACCCGCTCGCGGAGCCGCTCGCCGGCATGCTGATGCGCGGCCTTCGCGCCCTGGGACGCACCGCGGAGGCGGTGGCCCTGTACGCCCGCCTGCGCGGGTACCTCACCGATCATCTGGGCATCGAGCCGGGGCCGGAGCTGCGCGCGCTGCACCAGGAGCTGCTGCGCGGCGACCACGACCCGCTGACGCGGGCGGCCGGGCGGTCCGGAACGCGCGAGCTCCTGTTCGCCCAGGTCACCGGCTCGTCGAGATGACCAGGCGCTGCCCGCTGTGGTCGGAGAGGCCGTTCGAGCGGACGAACCGGTACTCGTGCACGGTGACCTCCGGCGTGGCGAACGTCCAGTCGATCCGCCACCAGGGCAGCCGCTCGTCCCAGGAGGCGGGGTAGAGCGACGCGAGTGCCGGGGTGGCGTCGGCCATCCGCTCCGGCACCATGCGCAGCAGGCCCATCGCCGGTGAGGCGTTGAAGTCCCCGGACAGGACGGCCGGGTGCGGGTTGCCCGCGACGTCGGCCGCGACCGCGCGGAGGTTGGCCTGCCGCAGCAGATGCTGCCTCCGGCTGAGCCGGCGGGGGTCCAGGCCGGGCGGGAACGGCTCCACGGGCGAGTTGATGTGGGCGTTGTAGAACGAGACGGTCCTCGCGCCGGCGCGCACGTCCGTGCGCAGCGTCTTGACCGCGAAGAAGTCGGGCAGGTCCGGGGTCGGCGGCTCGGTGGTGTCCGGATCGTCCGCCGCCCACGGGCGCACGTCGATCCCGCGTTCCAGGACGATCGGGTAGCGGGACAGCGTCACCAGCTCGCTGGCCGTGGCGATGTGGTAGCCGGGGAACTCCCGGCGCAGCCTGTCCAGGTCGTTCACCCGGATCGGCTGGGAGCCGTCGCCGAAGTAGACGTACTCCTGAAGGAGCAGCACGTCCGCGTGCTGGTCCCGCAGGTACCGGTAGAAGTCCGCGACGTCCCGGGGCGGGGTGCCGGTGGGCGGCGGCATCGGCCGCCCGCCCTCCGCCCGCTGGTCCCAGTACCAGGTGTTCCAGGAGAACACCTTGAGCGCGTCCGCCGGGGCGGGAACGGGGCGGTGCCACAGGGCGGCGAGGTTGAGCCCGCTCACACCCCCGCCGAGCACCAGCGAGGCCGCCGCGATCACGATGGTGGCCCGCCGCGCCCGGCGCGCCGCCAGGGTGGCCACGAGCAGTAGCGCCGGGACGACCACGAACGCGAAGGGCGGGACGAGCTCCGGAACCTGCCACCACCACACCCGGCCGGACAGCGCGAGGTGGAGCCCCGCGAACACCAGCCAGAGGATCGCCGCGGTCATCACCAGCGGGATCCCCCGGCGAGCCCGCGGGGCCCGCCGGGAGTCGCCGGGCCGCGTCGCGACCCGCGTGTCGGTCACCGGCGGCCGCCGGGCTCGGGACGCGTCGGCGTCCGGGGGAGCGCGCGGGCCGTCACGTCGCCGCCTCTCCGGCGGCCGAGGGCCGCACGTGCAGGTCCGGCTCGTAGAGCCGGCGGAACCTGGCCGAGAACAACCACCGCACGACCCCGGCCGCCACCCCGGCCGCGATGGTCACGTTCACCACGAAGTGCACGACGCCGAAGTACAGCAGGAACAGCGGGCCGCGCCTGCGCAGCACGAACCGGTACATCCCCAGGTCGGCGATGATCGACACCGCGAGGGCCGCGGCCGGCAGCATGGCGCCCGCCGGGCCGAGCGGCGCCGCCACCGGCAGCGCCGCGAGCGCCGCGAGCGCCGCCAGGCTGCCCCCGGCCCGGCTGGAGGTCTCGAACCCGCAGGCGAAGCGCCGCCGTTGCGCGTACAGCGGCACCCGGGCGCGCCCCCGCCGGTACAGCTTGCGCAGCAGCTTGCCCAGCCTGTCGTCGTGGTCGTGCCGCGAGCGCACCGCGGAGGTGAGCACCATGTCGTACCGCTGGGTGAGGCGGTGGCCGTAGTCGACCTCCTCGGTCTCGCGCAGCTGCGTGTTGAACGGCCCGATCTCGTCGTACACGCGGCGGGGCATCGCGACCAGGGCCGGGAACAGGAACGAGATGGACCCCTCGGAGCTGGCCGTCCAGTAGTAGTACTGGAGCGCCCGGTAGTCCTCGACGAGGCTGTCGCGGATCAGCGGTTCGGGGTCGTGGATGCTGGACACCGCCCCGAGACGAGGGTCGGCCGCGAGCATGGCCACCGCCACCTCGACGGCGTCGGGGTAGGCGGCCACGTCGGAGTCCACGAACACCAGGATCTCACCACCGGCGTGGGCGACGCCGAGGTTGCGCGCGCCCGCCACGCCCATGTTGCGCTCCGTCTGGACGACCCGGACGCCGAGCCGCCGCGCGACCGCGACCGAGTCGTCGGTGCTGTGGTCGTCCACCACCAACAGCTCGATCGGCGCGTAGGTCTGGGCCTGGAGCGCGCGCAGGCACAGCTCCAGCGAGGCGGCGTAGTTGTAGTTGGGCACGATGACCGACACCAGGGGCGCCTGCTCGCTCATCGCTCACACCTCCACCGGCGCGGGCAGGCCGGTCACGTCGTAGGTGCGGCGGAACCGGCTGGACACCAGCCAGTGGGCGGCGCCGACGAACACCGCCACCGCGACCGTGACGTTCACCAGGAAGTGGACCCCGGCGAAGTACACCGTGAACGGCGTGCCGGCGTAACGGCGGACGAAGCGGTACATGCCGAGGTCGGAGGCGATCGAGGCGGCCAGCAGCGCGACCGGCGCGACCAGCCAGGCCGGGCCGAGCAGCGCCGGCAGCGGCGCGGTCACCACGGCGAACAGGGCGGCCAGCGAGCCCCAGCCGCGGCTGCTGTTGGCCGGGCCGCCGTTGAAGTCCGGGCGGCGGAGGTAGAGGGGGATGTGCATGCGCGCGCGGTGGAAGAACTTCGACAGCACCACGCGCAGCCGGTCGTCGTGGTCGTGCCGGCCCCTGATGGAGTTGTCCAGCACGATCCGGTACCCGGCCTGGGTGATCCGGTGGCCGTACTCGGCGTTCTCGCTGTGCCGCAGCGCGGGGTTGAGCGGCCCCACCTCGTGGAAGACCTTCGCCCGCATGGCGAAGATCGCCGAGTAGATCGTGGTGATGTCGCCCTCGTCGCCGGAGATCCAGTAGTGGAGCTGGAGGCTGCGGTACCGCTCGACGAGGCTGTCGGCGATCAGCGGCTCGGGGTCGTACGTGCCGCACACCACCCCGATCGCGGGGTCGGAGACCAGCAGGTTCACCGCGTTCTCGACCACGTCCCCGGCCAGCGCCACGTCCGAGTCGAGGAAGAAGTACACCTCCCCGCGCGCGTGCCGCACGCCGAGGTTGCGCGCCGCGGGGGCGCCGATGTTGGTGTCGGTGACCAGGACCCGCGCCCCGTGCCGGCGGGCCACCTCCACCGAGTCGTCGGTGCTGCGGTCGTCGACGACGATCACTTCCACGTGAGGATAGGTCTGGCGCTCCAGCGCGCCCAGGCACAGGTCCAGCGTCCGCGCGTAGTTGTAGTTCGGAATGATGACCGAAACCAGCGGCCGTGGCTCGTCCATGATCAATGTCCTCCAGGGTCATCGTGTCCACGTGCGTCTTGCGGCGCCGGCGTCCGGCCGAAGCCGGCGCCGATGACGCGCGCCACCGCCTACTCCTGGGCGGCGAGCAGCTCGGCGCGCTTGTTCAGCCGGGAGACCGCCACGCGTTGCAGCACGCCGAGCGCTCCGCCGAGGGCGCCCGCGAACGTGACGGTGACGTGCACGCCGGTGAAGTAGAGGCCGAAGGCCGCGCCCCGGTGACGGAACGCGAAGCGGTAGGTGTCGGCGTCCAGGGCGATGGCGGCGGCGACCAGCGCGGGCGGGACGGCCAGGCCGATCCGTCCCGCCACCAGGGGCAGCGCCAGCGACGGGACCGAGGCCAGCAGCAGGACGCCGCCGATCGCCCGGGGCACCGAGTCGCCGGGCGTCTCGCCCTTGCGCCAGTCCATGGCGCTGATGCGGGCGCGGCGGAACACCTTGCGCAGGATCGTCGGCACCGTGGCGTCGTGGTCCTTGCGCCCGCGGACCGTGTCGGTCAGCTTCACCTCGTAGAACGGCTGCACGCGGGTGCGATAGTCGGCGGACACGGTCTCGCGCAGCGCCGGGTCGAACGGGCCGATCTCCGCCCACACCTTGGCGGGCACGGCGAGCATGGACGCGTGCAGCTCCAGCGTCGGACGGTGGGCCGGCATCCACCAGCGGTACATCTGGAGGGCGCGGTACCGCGAGGCCAGGCTCTGGGACATCAGTGACTCCGGGAGCAGGATGCCGCCCAGGGCGCCGATCTCCGGCCTGGCCGCCATTATGTCCACGGCGTTCTGGACGGCGTCCGGGTCGAGGGCGATGTCGGCGTCGAGGAAGATCAGGATCTCCCCGGTGGCGTGCGCGGCGCCGAGGTTGCGCGCCGGCGTGGGGCCGCCGTTCGCCTCGGTGCGCAGCACCTTGGCCCCCATCGAGGCGGCCACCCGCGCCGCGTCCTCGGTGCCGCAGTCATCCACGACGATGACCTCGATATGCGGATAAGTTTGCCTCTTCACCGCATCCAGGCAGAGTCGCAACACGTCGGATCGGTTGAAGCTGGGGATGATGACCGAGACTAGCGGGTGCTCCCGACTCATGATGTGCTCCCGTGGCCAGAGGTCGTCGCTTCCGTGTGCGCAGGACCTCGCGTCCGGATCACGCTAGCCATCTGGGCTTGTCCCATTCTTG
Source organism: Sphaerisporangium album (assembly GCF_003323745.1). Classification (GTDB taxonomy): domain Bacteria; phylum Actinomycetota; class Actinomycetes; order Streptosporangiales; family Streptosporangiaceae; genus Sphaerisporangium; species Sphaerisporangium album. The sequence continues at coordinate 144,993 of NZ_QOIL01000020.1, read as the reverse complement.
TCGCGCCCTCCCGCAGCGGCCGCGCCCTCCCGTGGCGGCGCTGACAAGAAAGCGACAAGATCCCCTCAGTACGTTCAACGCTGGCTACTCACCGAGGTGGTGCCGATGAGCGACCGGGACGTCGTGATCGATGAGCACTTGGCCGGCGCGTCATCTCAGCCCCGGACGGGCTGGGCCGCGCGCCTGGGACACTTCGTCCGCCCGCGGCGGCGCTGGTGCCGGGGCACCAAGCTGGTCGTGACCGCCTCGGTCGCGTGGCTGCTGTTCGTGGTCTGCCATCTGCTGGCGAGCGGGCGCACGTCGCTGTGGGCGCCGGTCGACCTGATCCCGCCGCTGCTGTTCCTGGCGGTCCCCGCGCTGCTGATGATCGTCGCGCCGCTGGCCCGTCCGGTCCGCTGGCGGATCATGTCGCTGCTGGTCGTCACCGCCCTGCTCTCCGCCGGGCAGAGCGGGGTCAACTACGCGACCCTCTGGTACACGCCGCCGCCCGCGCCGCCAGGAGCCATCAGCGTGGTGGCCTGGAACACCGAGTTCTGGGACCAGGACTGGCGCACCGCCAACGGCGACCGGTATTCCCCCGGGTTCTACGACTACCTCCACAAGCTGAACGCCGACGTCTATCTGCTGATGGAGTACCTGTACGTCGACACCGCGGCGGGGGACATGCGGACCAAGCGCTGGACGGGCGACATGGCCCTGCGCATCGACAAGCTGGCGGAGCTTCGCCGTGAGTTCCCGGGCTACCAGGTCGCGGTGTCCGGCGAGCAGGTCACGCTCTCGCGGTTCCCCATCGCCGGGCACCGCGGCCTGGACCTGCGCCCGTGGCTGCCGGCCGACCAGAAGGAGATCCCCGAATCGCTCCGGGACTGGACCGAGGGCTACACGGTCGAGACGCTGCGGACCGACATCGACGTGAACGGAAAGGTCATTTCCTTCTACGACGGGCAGATTTCCCAGCCCCCGCTCGAATGGCGGCTGTACAGCGCCGAATCCCGCGACATCAATCACAGCAGGACCCTCCGGCGCGAGGCGAGCTACCGGGCGATCCGCGCGGACGTCGCGGCCAACCGGAACACCGTGGTGCTGGCCGGCGACCTGAACACCTCCCCGGCGATGGGAATCCGCCGCCTGCTTCCCGAAGGACTGGTCGACCAGACCCCGGCGCTCTCGTCGCTGTACCCGGCGACCTATCTGGCAGGCTCCGCCGAACTGTGGCGGATCGACTGGATGTACACCACCCCCGACGTGACCGTGCACAGCTACGAACTGCCCGGCGCCGCGGGGCTGTCCGACCATCGCGCCCAGCGCGTGGTCCTGTCGGTGAGCCGATGAAGGGAACGATATGCCTGACGTGGTGGCCTGGCGTGCGGATGTCGCGGTCATCGTGCCGAACTACAACAAGAAGAAGACCCTGCGGGCCTGCCTGGAGTCGGTGTACGCGCAGACGTACCCGGCGGCCGAGGTGGTCGTCGTCGACGACGTCAGCACCGACGGCTCGCTGGAGATAGCGCGGGAGTTCCCGTGCGCGATCGTCGAGCCGCCGCGCAACCAGGGCCCGGCCGGGGCGCGCAACCTCGGGGTGGACAGCACCTCGGCCCCGCTGCTGTTCTTCGTGGACTCCGACACGGCGCTGGCGCCGGACGCCGTACACAACGCGGTCAAGGCGTACCGCGAGACGCCGGACGCCGGGATGGTCCAGGGCATCTACGACAGGGAACCGCTGTACGACGACGGCCCGGTGGAGCGCTACCGGGTCCTGTGCGAGCACTACGAGCGCGGTCAGACCACGGCGACGTTCCTGTCCTGCACGCTGATCCCGCGTCACGTCTTCGAGGAGGCGGGGCGGCTGGACGAGCGGCTGCGCGACGGCGAGGACTTCGAGTTCGGCACGCGGGTCCCGGCCCGCTACCGGCTGGTGGTGACCACCTCCGTGGTCACGAAGGCCGACGACGAGGACAAGTTCTGGGCGTGCCTCGCGGAGCGGTTCGTCCGGTCCACCACCCTTCCCGTGATCATGGTCAGGGCGCGGCGGCTGCGCGACGACGGGAGGGTCGGCTTCCAGCTCAACATGATCGGAACGGGCCAGCACAAGCGCCGCAAACCGCCTCGGATCTCCTCCGCGTCGGCGACGGCCACCTTCCTCACGCTGCCGCTCGCGTTCCTCAGCCCCTGGCTGCTGGCCGTGCCCGCGGTGACGTTCGGGGTGTTCGCGTGGATGAACCGGAGATTCCTCGGGTTCGCCCGCCGCCACCGGGGCACCGGGTTCGCGCTGTGGGTCACCTGGATGCAGCTCTGCTTCCACACGGCGTTCTTCCTCGGCGCCTGCGTCGGGCTGCTGCGCGTCGCCTACGAGCTGGGCCGCCGGCAGGGAGAGCCGGTCAGGACCGGCCTGGCCGCCGCGCCGCCGGCCGGTGCGCGCGAGTGAGGGCGCTCCGGCTTCCCCGGCTGCCGCGCCCGCTGGCGCGGGCGTTGATCGCCGCGTTCGCGCTGGTCGTCGCGGGCGCGATCGTGCTGACGCTCACCCGGCTGGACTGGAGCGTCGTCGCCGTCCTGTTCTCGCGGCGCGACACCGGGCAGATCAGCCTGCTGCTGGCCTGCTCGTTGCTGGCCGGTATGGCGGGGTTGTCGTTCGGGTTCCTGGCCTGGCGCGTCGTGCTGCTGGAGACCGGCGCGCCGGTCAGCGAGCCCCGGGTCGTCCGCATCTTCTTCGTGGGCTTCCTGTCCAAGTACGTACCGGGACGGGTGCCGGGCATGATCGCCATCACGAAGGTGGCCACGGCCAACGGCGTCACCTTCGGGCGGCTGATGAGCATCTCGGCGCTGGTCATGAGCCTGGTCCTGCTCAGCGGGCTCACGGTCGGGCTGCTCGCCGGGGTGCAGCTGCTGGGCGCGCGGGCGGCGTGGCTGGCGGGGGCCGCCGTGCTGATCGTGGTCGTCCTGGTGCGTCCGCAACTGATCAACCGAAGCTCCGCGCTGCTGCTGCGGCTGCTGCGCCGGCCCGACGCGGCCAAGGCCGCCTCGGCCCGCGGGGTACGGCTGGCGGTCGCCTGGCAGACCGTCTCGTGGGCGGTCACCGGGCTGCACGTGTGGCCGCTGGCCATCGCGATGGGCGCGCCCCCGGCGCGGTCGCTGGCGCTGTGCGTCGGTGCGTTCACGCTGGCCACGACGATCGGCATCGCGAGCGTCTTCATCCCCGACGGCATCGGCGTCCGCGAGGCGGTGATGACGGCCGCCCTCACCCTGGTCCTGCCCGCCCCGGCCGCCGCGGTGGTCGCCCTGGCCAGCCGCCTGGTCTCCACGGTGAGCGAGGTGATACTGGGAGCCGCCGCCTTGGGCGTCGCCGAATACCTGATCCGCCGCCGCCCGGCCGACCCTCATGAGATCGCCCTGCCCACCGGCCCCCCGCCCACCGGACTCGGCCATCACGCCGAACTGTGACCGCGCGCACGTCAGGCCCGGCCTGACGTCTCCGATGCCGTGCGGTGAACCTGTCCGGCCGGGCACCCTCTGCCGGCCTCACGCCTGACAGGAGCACGGAAGACCGATACCGGCCGGAAAAGGAGAAGGCCGCCAAGTGCCCTGAGCGGGACTTCGGCGGCCGGCCGACCAGATCGGCCCGGATGTGCTGCGGGTGGTGGTGGGCGATACTGGGATTGAACCAGTGGCCTCTACCGTGTCAAGGTAGCGCTCTCCCACTGAGCTAATCGCCCCGGTACAACAGAGGTGGAGACGGGATTTGAACCCGTGTACGCGGCTTTGCAGGCCGCTGCCTCGCCTCTCGGCCACTCCACCGGGCAAGCCCCCTCTGTGGAGACCTCTCCGAGCGGACGACGGGATTCGAACCCGCGACCCTCACCTTGGCAAGGTGATGCTCTACCAGCTGAGCCACGTCCGCGTGATCGGCCGGTGAACACCCGGCCTCACGCAGAGAACTCTAGCGAATCCCGGCCAACTCCCCAAACCGAAATCGCACCCCGGCCCTCCGTGCCCCGTGAGCCCGGCGGCGGTCCCGTGCTCGGGGGATCGCCCCGGCGCCCACGCGAGGGAAACGCCCACGTGAGGGGCGTCGCGGGCCGGGGACGCTTCGGTGCGGGCCGAAGCGTGGGTGGGTTAGCGTCGAGACATGGTGGCACAACGGCGCCGAGATCACCCGCGCGCTGCTGGAGCGCGACTGGTACCGGCGCGGGACCACCAGGCGCGTGCTCCAGCTCACCGACCTGGGCAGGAAGGGCCTGGCGGCGATGTTCCCCTGTAAGGGGCTAACATCCAATACGCCAGTTACCTAGCAAGAGAGTGACACCATGCGCGACAACGAGGTCGTGAACTTCGGGGAGCATCACGACGGCCCGGTCCGGGCCGCCGCCGTCGTCGAGGTCGGCCCGCGCCCGCTGGGCTTCGCCGACGTCGTCCAGGTGGCCCGGCACGGCGCCGCCGTCCGCCTCACCGACGAGGCGGTCACGGCCATGGCCAAGGCCCGTGCCCGCGTGGACGAGCTGGCCGCCAGCCCCACCCCCTCCTACGGCGTGTCCACCGGCTTCGGCGCCCTGGCCACCCGGCACATCGACCCGGAGCTGCGCGCCCAGTTGCAGCGCTCCCTGATCCGCTCGCACGCCGCCGGGTCGGGCCCCGAGGTCGAGGCCGAGGTCGTGCGCGCGATGATGCTCCTTCGCCTGCACACGCTGGCGACCGGCCACACCGGCGTGCGACCCGCCACCGCCGCGCTGCTCGCGGGCCTGCTGAACGCGCGGATCACGCCGGTCGTCCACGAGTACGGGAGCCTCGGCTGCTCGGGGGACCTGGCGCCGTTGTCCCACGTCGCGCTCGCGCTCATGGGCGAGGGCGACGTGCGGGACGGCGAGGGCGTGCTGAGGCCCGCGCGGGAGGCGATGAAGCGCGCGGGCCTGGAGCCGGTCGAGCTGGTGGCCAAGGAGGGGCTCGCCCTGATCAACGGCACCGACGGCATGCTCGGCATGCTCGTGCTCGCCCTGGACGACCTCGGCCGGCTGTTCCGGGCCGCCGACGTCGGCGCGGCCATGTCCGTGGAGGCCCTGCTCGGCACCGACCGCGTCTTCGCCGCCGACCTGCAGGCCCTTCGGCCCCACCCAGGTCAGGCGGACTCCGCGGCGAACCTGCGGGCGCTGCTCCGCGATTCCGGCATCATGGCCTCCCACCGTGACGATTCGTGCACCCGCGTGCAGGACGCGTACTCGCTGCGCTGCGCGCCCCAGGTGGCCGGGGCCGCCCGCGACACCGCCGCGCACGCCGCCGTGGTGGCGGGCAGGGAGCTGGCCTCGGCGATCGACAACCCGGTCGTGCTCGACGACGGCCGGGTGGAGTCGAACGGCAACTTCCACGGCGCGCCGGTCGGCTACGTGCTGGACTTCCTGGCGATCGCCCTGGCCGACGTCGCCTCCATGGCCGAGCGCAGGACCGACCGCATGCTGGACGTCGCGCGCAGCCACGGCCTGCCCGCCTTCCTGGCCGGCGACCCGGGCGTGGACTCCGGGCACATGATCGCCCAGTACACGCAGGCGGCGATCGTCTCGGAGCTCAAGCGCCTGGCGGTCCCGGCGAGCGTCGACTCGATCCCGAGCTCGGCCATGCAGGAGGACCACGTCTCCATGGGCTGGTCGGCCGCGCGCAAGCTGCGCCGCTCGATCGACGGGCTCACGCGCGTGCTGGCCATCGAGATCCTGACCGCCGCGCGGGCCATCGACCTGCGCCGGCCGCTCCGGCCCGCCCCCGCGACGGGCGCCGTGGTCGCCGCGCTGCGCCAGGAGGTCCCCGGCCCCGGCCCGGACCGGTTCCTCGCCCCGGAGATCGAGGCCGTGGTCCGGATGGTCGGCGACGGCGCGCTGGTCACCGCCGCCGAGTCCGTCACCGGCCCCCTCGCCTGACAGTGAGGATGTAGGCGAGCGTCTCCCGGGCGGGGCGGGCGAGTGGCCGGACCGCGAGACAATGGAAGGGTGTATTTCGCCCATGTCGGAGGCCGGTTGGCGACCGGGCTGCGGGATGTGACCACCGACCTCGCGGCCCTGGACGCCACCGGCTGGTGGGCCGTCGTGGTGACCTACGAGGGGAAGGTCACCTGCGCCCGCTTCGACGACGTGCGCCCGGCCCCGCTGCCCCGGCCGGCCGGCCCCTGGCCCGCCTCCCTGCGGTGGACCGGCTCGCTCGACCGGGAGGGCTACGAGGACGGCGTCCGGCGGATCCGGGCCTACATCGAGCAGGGCGAGGTCTACCAGGCCAACCTGTGCCGCGTCCTGACCGCCGAGCTGCCCCCGGACTCCGACCCGCTCGTGCTGGCCGGCCGGCTGGCGCGCGGCAACCCCGCGCCGTACGCCGCGACCGTGGTGGTGCCGGGGATGACCCTGGTCTCCGCCTCGCCCGAGCTGTACCTCTCGCGTTCGGGGGACGTGGTCGAGTCCGGGCCGATCAAGGGGACGGGGGTGACCGCGGAGGACCTCCTGGAGAAGGACTACGCCGAGAACGTCATGATCGTCGACCTGGTGCGCAACGATCTCGGCCGGGTGGCCGAGGTGGGGTCGGTCACGGTCCCGTCCCTGTGCGCGGTCGAGGAGCATCCCGGCCTCGTCCACCTGGTCTCGACCGTCCGCGCCCGGCTGGCGCCGGGACAGGGCTGGGCCGAGCTGTTCGCCTCGACGTTCCCGCCTGGTTCGGTGACCGGCGCGCCGAAGTCCTCGGCCCTGCGTATCATCAATGAACTCGAACCTGAGCCCCGGGGGCCGTACTGTGGGGCAGTGGGCTGGGTCGACGCCGACCGGCGCGAGGCCGCGCTGGCCGTCGGCATCCGCACCTTCTGGGTCGAGCGCGACCTCATCCGTTTCGGCACCGGAGCCGGCATCACCTGGGGCTCCGACCCGGAGCGCGAGTGGCGCGAGACCGAGCTGAAGGCGGCCCGGCTCATCGCGCTCGCCTCGGGGCAGGCCTGACGGCCGTACGCCCCGGCCCGCGCGGATCGGCCCGCACGAATGAGCACGAACGAATCAGCACGCACGGTCCCCTCGCCGCACGCGACCGCCGTTCCACGGCAGGTCACCGCGGAGGAGGCACCTCGAACCGGGTAGACCTGGCTGTGCCCGGCCATATTTCGCAAGAACGGAGAACTGGGATGAACGTACCGGTCTGGGTCAACGGCGAACTGCTGGATCCCGCAGAGGCCAGCGTTTCCGTCTTCGACCACGGGCTGATGGTCGGCGACGGCGTCTTCGAGACGATCAAGTGCGTGAACGGCGCGTCGTTCGCGCTCACCCGGCACCTGGACCGCCTCGCGCTGTCGGCCGAGCGCCTCGGCCTGCCCGCCCCCGACCTCTCGGCCATCGCCGAGGGCGTGCGCTCCTGCCTCGCCGCGGCGCCGCCGTGGCCGCTCGGGCGCGTCCGCGTCACCTACACCAGCGGAAACGGCCCCCTCGGCTCCGACCGCGGCAACCAGGGCACGACCGCGATCGTGATCGTCGCGGCGCAGCCCCCGTTCCCGGAGACCGCGAGCGTCACCGTCGTCCCCTGGCCCCGCAACGAGCGCGGCGCGCTCGCCGGCGTGAAGAGCACCTCCTACGGCGACAACGCCAAGGCGCTCGCCTACGCCAAGGTGCGCGGCGGCGAGGAGGCGATCTTCGCCAACCTCGCGGGCGACCTGTGCGAGGGCACGGGCAGCAACATCTTCGTGGTCCGGGACGGCCACCTCGTCACCCCGACGCTCGCCTCGGGGTGCCTGGCGGGCGTGACGCGGGCGCTGGTGCTCGAATGGCACGGCGGTGAGGAGGCCGACGTCCCGATCTCCGCGCTGTACGGGGCGGACGAGGCGTTCCTGACCTCCACGACCCGCGACATCCAGCCGATCCGGCTGGTGGACGACACGGTCCTGCCGGCCGCGCCCGGCCCGGTGACCGCCAAGGCGATGCGCGTCTTCGCCGAGCGCTCCGCGGCCGACGTCGACCCGTGATCACTCCGGGTACGACACCTGGGTCTGGGCGTTCAACTCGTCCATCCTGACGGTCTTCGCCGGATCGGTGAGCGGATCGTCGATCGCGATGACGTCCAGGCCCTTGGTGATGTCGCTGGAGTAGATGTAGCCGTTGTAGTAGTAGGCCGACCACGACCCGCCCAGCTTGGGCTCCTCGGTGTCGATCGGGCCCCGGTCGACGTAGGCGATCTCCTTGGGGGCGTCCGGGTCGGTGAAGTCGATCACCGAGACGCCGCCCTGGTACCACGCCTGCACCAGGATGGTCTTGCCGGGCACCGGCAGCAGCGAGCCGTTGTGCGCCACGCAGTTCTCCGCCGCGGTCTGGTGGCGCGGGATCTTGAAGTATCCCCGGCGCCGGAGCGTGTGGTCCGGCGTGATGTCGTACACCGCGTCCGCGCCCCGCAGCGATCCGGTCTTGGCGTCGCAGGTGGGGGCGACTCCACCGCCGAGCTCGTCGGAGAAGATCACGCGGCTCGCGTCGTTGCTGAAGGTCGCCGAGTGCCAGATGGAGAAGTTCTCCGTGTCGGTGACCTCCTGCAGCACCTTCGGGTGGGCGCGGTCGGAGATGTCCATCAGGATGCCGTTGCCGAGGCAGGCGCCCGCGGCCAGGTCCTTCTCCGGGTAGACCGTGATGTCGTGGCAGCCGCTGGTGGAACCGGGCTTGGACTCGTCGTCGCCGTCGTCGAACAGCACCGGCTGGGCCACCGTCCGCGCCTGGGCCGGGTCGGCCACCGGCACCTCGACGACCCCGATGGAGTCGTGGGGCGGCTTGCAGTGCGAGGCCGCCGGGTCGGGGCCGAACGAGGAGATGTAGAGGTACACCTTCGAGGCGTCCTTGCCGGGCACGAGGGTGTGGGTGTGCGAGCCGCAGTCGGTCGCCAGCGACTTGACGTACCGGGGGTGGGTCTTGTCCGAGATGTCGAAGATCCGGATGCCCTCCCATCCCGTGAGCTCGTCACCGCGGTCGCTCTCGCAGGTGTTGTCGTTCCTCGGCTCGTCGATGGAGAGGAAGAGCAGGTTCCCGGTCACCGAGATATCGTTCTGCCCGCCGGGGCAGACCACCCGCGTCACGACCTTCGGCTTGGCGGGATCGCTGATGTCGTGGATCGTGAAGCCCTCGTAGTTGCCGGTGAACGCGTAGTTCCCCTGGAAGGCCAGGTCCGTGCCCCACGCCTCCTCGCCGTCGAAGGGCGCCGAGAGCGGGACGTTCGCCAGGAGCCGGGCGTTGGCGCTGTGCTGGACGCCGCCGGTCGTGAGGGGAGCCGAGGACGCGGGCGTGCCGCCGGACGTCGCCGCGGGGGTGGCGGAGGGCTCCGGGTCGCCGGCGCAGCCTCCCAGGATCAGGACCGTCCCCAGTGCGGCGGCGGTTGCCCCGATTCGCCACGTGCCCACTATGCCCCCCGTTGTCGGATCGAATGCTGGGAATGTGCCCCAGTATGGAAGCTATGTCGAACCGGACCCGTGCGTGGGGGGTTTTCGTAACGGTTGTGCTGGCATCCGGGGCGGCTTCCGTCCTGGCCGGCTGCACCGCCACGGACCGGACGGCCGGGGGACAGGGCGCGCCCGTCGTCGCCGGTGACGGCGCCCCGGTGATCGTCCCGGGAGCCCCTGGGGAGACCGGCCGCACGGCCACGCCCGGCGAGCGCGTCGGCCGGTCGGAGTCACGGGCGTCCGCCGCCGACGTGCTCTTCGCCGAGCGGATGATCCCGCACCACCGGCAGGCCCTGGAGATGGCCGACCTCGCTCCCGCGCGCACGTCGGACGCGCGGATCAGGGGACTGTGCGAGCGGATCTCGGCCGGGCAGCGCCCGGAGATCGACGTGATGGCGCGATGGCTGCGCGCGCTCGGCCGCGAGGTCCCCGCCGATCACTCCGGCCACGGGGGCGGCACGGCACCGGCCGGGCAGGAGGGGTACGGCATGGCGAGCCTGGAGGAGATGAACCGGCTGCGCTCCTCGCGCGGGGCGGCCTTCGACGCGCTGCTGCTGCGGCTGATGATCAGGCACCACGAGGGGGCGATCACGATGGCGGGGGAGGAGCTGGCGGGCGGCACGGATCAGATCATGCGCACGATGGCCACGGACGTCGCGTCCGGGCAGCGCGTGGAGATCGGCAGGATGCGCGCGCTCCTGAGGTGAGGCCGGGGGAGGAACTTCGCGAGCCGGGGGCGGCCCGGAGGGTCAGGAACTCCACAGCATGTTCGACAGCTCTTCGTCCAGGTCCATGAAGTCGGTCTCGCGCCCGGCGGAGACAAGCTCGTAGGTGCGGTGCAGGAACTCGGTCAGCGGGTGGAGGGGCACCTCGAACAGGGCCTGCCCGAAGGGTGAGGTGAGGCTGATGTTCAGCGTGCGTTCGCCGTCGGCTCGTGCGGGCCACACCTGGACGTCACCGTCTCCGACCCGTCTCACGATGCCCACGGTCAGCAGCTCACGGGCGAAGATCCACTCGACCGGTTCGTCGTTCCCCACGTGGAAGGCCATCCGGATGGCGTACGGGTCGTCGGCCGTGTAGCTCAGGCCGGCGAGCAGGGGGACGGTCGTACGGTCGGGGACCACAAGTCGAAGGCCCAGCTCGGCAGAGACGGTGGCATTCATCGTCAGCCAGCCCTTTCGTCGGTGGGTCCCCTGCGCGGGGCTCGGGTTGCGGTGTTCGTTGAGGTGCTCTGAAGGACTTCGTCCGGAGCCATGTCTGCGGAACGAAGGCACTGCAGGAGAGATTCCGCTCCTGAGGCCTTCTGTAACGCATATCACAGCGCGACATTTATGCCTCTACCTGGTCAAACATCGCTTAGAGGCGCCTGTTTGCAAGGGTTTTGCGTGTCGTTCCGGCCGTCCTACGGGGCATCTACGGGTGTCTCGGGGTAAAGATCATAAGTGGTGCGATTCGGATGAGTATGGGGCATGACGATGCTATGACAACAGGGCACCACCCCGCCGGACTCCGGCGAACCTTTCGTGATCGGTTTCGTCCGCCGGTTCGCCAGCGCACCGCGGAGTGAGGTATGGTTTTCCGCGTCGGGCCAACCTGGTCAGCACGGGAAGCCCGGCACGGAAGGGCGATTAGCTCAGCGGGAGAGCGCTTCGTTCACACCGAAGAGGTCACTGGTTCGATCCCAGTATCGCCCACACACATCGTAGGCCGCCTCCGATTCGTCGGAAGCGGCCTTTTCGATCTTCAGGGTCGACGACGCCCGGACCGTCGTCGCGGCGTCCAGGGGCACGCGCAGGCGTGCGCGGGCTCTGTGATCCCGGACGGGCACGGCGCGCAGCGCGATGGTCCGCCACCCGGACCGGACGCGCGCCGACCGTCCCGAGTTGACGGACCTGTACGGACCTTCTGACGGATTTCGTCATGGTCTGTTCCGTCGTATGTTGACAGCGTCCGGCGCAGGGAAGACGATCCAACTTCAGGCCGTCTCGCGTTCCCGGCGTGGGCTCCGCGAGGGGCGTCACCGCTATCAGGTATGGGTACTGGGTGTGCCGGCAGCGTGAGACGCTGTGGTGTGGGCTGCGGTGAGAATGGCCGGTGGTTTCGGTGACCGAGGGGGAGCATTGAGCCGTTTTCAGGCTGAGGACGACTTGGAGGAGGACCAGGTCCTGGACCACCGGCAGGCAGGTCCCACGGTGCTGCGCATGCTCGTGGGCGCCGAACTGCGCCGTCTGCGCGAGGCCGGAGGCATCAGCCGGGCCGACGCGGGCTACCGCATCCGCGCCTCCGACACCAAGATCAGCCGCCTGGAGCTCGGACGCACCGGCTTCAAGCCCCGCGACGTGCAGGACCTGCTGACGTTGTACGGGGTGACCGGCGACGCCGAGCGCGAGACCCTGCTCACCATGGCGCGGCAGGCCAGCGTCCCCGGCTGGTGGCACGCCTACAACGACGTGACGCCGCCCTCGTTCGAGTCCTACATCGGCCTCGAACAGGGCGCCGCGGTGATCCGCACCTGGGACCCGCTGTGCGTGCCCGAGCTCCTGCAGACCGAGGACTACGCCCGTGCGCTGGTCCGCGGGCTGCACCGGGGCGTCTCGGAGCACGAGATCGAGCGCCGCGTCCGCCTCAGGATGGAGCGCGCGCGCATCCTGGTGGATCCGGGCACGGTGCGCCTGTGGGCGGTCCTGGACGAGTCGGCGCTGCGGCGCCGGGTCGGCGGCGAGGCCATCATGCGCGCCCAGATGGAGCACCTCATCGAGGTCGGCCGGCGCGCCAACGTCACGATCCAGGTGCTGCCGTTCAGCCGTGGCGAGCATGGCGCGATGGGCGGCCCGATGGCGATCATGCGGCCCCCGGCGACCAAGCTCAGCGACGTCGTGTGCCTTCCGCAGCTGGTCGGAGTCATCTTCCCGGACAAGCAGGCCGACCTGGACCGCTACTACGCCGTGATGAACGCGCTCGTGGTCGACGCCGAGTCCGTCGCCCGCACGACCGCCATGATCCAGGGAATACGCGACGAATTCTGACGGTTTCCGGTGCTTTTTCCCGGACCTCGGCGCGATTCCGCGCGGCCTGCCCGGCGATTCCGCCGGGCGGCCATCGTGGCCGCACGGAGAAATCGGCGCCGGACGCGCGGCCTACCGGGCGTGCCACGCATGAAATGACCGCGATATCCGGAACTTTTCCCCGTCCGCGGCCGCGAGGTTCTCCGGCAGAGAATCGGAGAATCCGTCCTCACGCGCGGAGCCGAATTCCGATGCTTTACCCTCCGCTGAGGTGGCCTGTCCGGCGGCCGGGTACCGACTGTATTGCGAACCGAGGTCGTGTTACCGCCGCCGTGAGCGGTGACGGCGGGGCGGTGAGGGATGCGGCGCCCGGCGTACGAGCGAACAGGAGAGGCCAAGCATGATCAGTGACAACCTCTGGACTTACCGGCCGGACGTGTGCGGCAGCGGTCAGACCATGGACATCGTCGGCTTCGACGTCGAGGCGGCCGACGGCAAGATCGGTTCGGTGGACGAGGCGAGCGACGTCGTGGGCGAGAGCTACATCGTCGTCGACACCGGGCCGTGGATCTTCGGCAAGAAGGTCATCCTCCCCGCGCTCGTCGTCACCGAGGTGAACATGCCCGACCGCAAGGTCTACGTGGCGCGCACCAAGCAGGAAATCAAGAACGCCCCCGAGTTCGACGAGAAGGCATACAAGGGCGCCGGATACCGGGAGAGGATCGCCGGATATTACGCCAACCTTCCGGGCGCCGTCTGAACGTCACCGGAGTGAAGCGGTCAACGGGCCGCCCGCGTGAGCGCGGGCGGCCCGTCCGCTTTTTCTCATGGCCTTTCCATGGACGGCCGCCGCGATTTCCGCGGCCAACGGCGGGGACGCGGGAGCGGAGGGGACGGGCGCGATCCCGCGAGGGACCGGCCGCACATCCGAGGCTTCCTGCCCGTGCGAGGCCGCACGGGCAGGAAGCGCTCCGGTGAGCACGCCTTTCCTCGCCCGGGGGGCGAAATACATCCGATGACCTGTTCGCGGGCGGTCCCAAGTGAGAGGGCCCCTGGGGCAGGCGCACGGTCAGGAGGCGGTGCCGCCATACCGTACCGTCGCACGCCACCCGCCCTGGTAGGAGGCGAAACGGCCCTGTGGGGCGGACATCCGGGCGAGATCGTGGCCGTCCATCGCCTTGACGCTTCCGTTCGTACGTGTCAAAGTTTCGTCCACAGCGGCGAAAGTTAGGTCCAAATAGCTCCGACTTTTATCGGACAGGTGCGGCGGCGCGCTCCTATCCCCTCGAATCCCTCGATCCCCTCCCAAAGGATCCGTGATGGACGAGCACGCGCGCTTTCCCGACCGCACCCCCGCTCCGCGTACGGCCCTGCGCCGCGCCCTCGCACGCTCCGCCGTCCTCCTGCGGCGCGCCGTGACCGTGGCGGCCGTGGCGGCGACCCTCGCGACCCCCCTTACTGCGTCGGCGGCCACCGCCGGCGTCGCCAACGGCACGGCCAAGGGCGCCCTGGCGGCCGAGCCCGGGTACACCTCTCTGTTCGACGGCACCCAGGCCAGCCTGAACCGGTGGCGCCAGGCCGGCCCCGGCGGCTTCACCATCGTGGACGGCACGCTGAAGTCCTTCGGCGGCATGGGCCTGCTGTGGTACCCGGTCAGCACGTTCGCGAACTACTCGCTCAAGCTCGACTGGATGATGCCCGGCGACGACAACGGGGGAGTGTTCATCGGCTTCTCCGACCCGCAGGGCGACCCGTGGAAGCCGGTCAACGAGGGCCACGAGATCCAGATCGACGCCACCGACGCCGACCCCAGCCGTACCACTGGCAGCGTCTACAGCTTCAAGGCGCCCGACGCCGCGTTGCGCGCCCAGGCGCTGCGCCCGCCGGGCCAGTGGAACACCTACGAGATCAGGGTGCACGGCCAGCACGTCGAGGTGGTCCTCAACGACGTCAAGATCAACGACTACATGAGCACGAGGAACATCGCCAACGGCTACATCGGCGTGCAGAACGACGGCGACGGCATGGACATCAACTACCGCGACATCCGCATCAAGACCGACGCCCCCACCCTCGTCGACTACGCGCGTAACCGCACGGTCACCGTCTCCAGCGTCGAGCCCGGAAGCCAGCACGCCGGCCCGCGCGCCGTCGACGGCGACCTCGCGACCCGGTGGGGCAGCGCGTACTCCGACCCGCAGTGGATCCAGGTGGACCTCGGCCAGACGCGGATCATCAGGCTGGTCCGCCTGAACTGGGAGGTCGCCTACGCGCGGGCGTACCAGATCCAGGTCGCGCCCGGCTGCGGCTCGGCGTGGACCACGGTGTACTCCACCGTGAACGGCGACGGCGGCATCGACGACATCCCGCTCAGTAACGTGAGCGGCCGCTGCGTGCGGGTGTACGGCACCCAGCGCGCCACCCAGTGGGGCTACTCCCTCTGGGACCTGAACATCCTCGGCTTCTGACCCGAGGCCCCCACGCCATACCGGCCCGCGCCCGCTCCCGGCGGCGCGGGCCGCTCTCCCCGGTACGGCGCCCCCGTGCCGGGCTCTCCTCTCCCTCCCACCCCCCAGGAGATTCCGTGTCAGTTTCCGCGCGCTTACGCACGGTCGTCGGCGCCGTGATCCTCGCCCTCGCCGCGACGGCCCTGCAAGGGGCCACGGCCGCCTCCGCCGCCCCGGCCGCCGCGCCTCCCCTCGCCGTGAAGTCCGTCACCGCCGGGCAGGCCGCCCTCGCGCCCCCGCCGACCAGCGGGTTCGAGAAGGTCAAGCTGGACGGCGGCCTGTCCATGGGCGAGCCGATCGAGCTGTCGGTCCTGCCCGACGGCAAGGTGCTCTACATCAACCGGGGCACCAGCTCCGGCGGCGGCCAGGTGCGCCTGTACAACCCGGTCACCAAGGCCACGACCGTCGCCCTGACCCTGCAGCTGGACGCGCGGTTCGAGGACGGGCTGATCGGCATCACCCTGCACCCGAGGTTCGCCACCAACCACTGGGTGTACCTCTTCTACTCGCCGAAGGTGACGCCGCTGGTGAACCGTATCTCCCGGTTCACCTTCAACACCTCCACCAACGTCCTGGACCCGGCCAGCGAGGACATGATCATCGAATGGCCGACCGAGCGTGACCTGTGCTGTCACTCGGCGGGCTCGATGACCTGGGACTCGGGCGAGAACCTGTACTTCGCGGTGGGCGACAACACCAACTCCGGCGGCGACTCGGCGGGCATGGCGCCGATCGACGAGCGCACGAGCCGCAACCCGCAGTACGACGCGCAGCGCACGTCGGGCAACACCAACGACCTGCGCGGGAAGATCAACCGGATCCACCCCGAGAACAACGGCACCTACACCATCCCCGCCGGGAACCTGTTCCCGCAGGGCACCGCCCAGACCCGGCCCGAGATCTACATCATGGGCACGCGCAACCCGTACCGCGTGTGGGTCGACAAGAAGGCGAACAACACCCTGTACTGGGGCGAGGTCGGCCCGGACGCCGGGGCGACGATCCCCAACCGCGGCCCTGCGGCCTACGACGAGTTCAACCGCGCCACCGGCCCCGGCAACTACGGCTGGCCCTACTGCGGCGGCCCGAACGTCGCCTACAACGACTGGGACTTCGCCGCCAACGCGCCCCGTGGCTGGTTCCCCTGCGGCGGCACGACCGGCCCGGTCAACAACTCCCCGCGCAACACCGGCCTTCAGCAGCTGCCCGCGACCAAGCCGGCGCTGGTGTGGGAGCAGCACGGCGGCAGCAAGGAATGGCCCGCGCTGGACAGCCCCGGCGGCTGTGGCTCGCCCAACCACACCGAGGTCTACCACTACGACGCCGCGCTGAACTCCGACGTCAAGTGGCCGCAGTACTACGATAACAAGTGGCTCATCTCCGAGTACTGCCGTAACTGGATCAAGGAGGTGCAGTTCAACAACGGCAACCCCTCCACGGGCACGCCCACCGTCATCGAGCCGGTCCTGTCGGGCATGAGCTTCGTCCACCCGATCGACATGGAGTTCGGGCCGGACGGGTCGCTGTACCTGCTGGAGTACGGCAGCGGCTACTTCTCGGGCGCGGCGGACGCCGGCCTCTACAAGATCAACTACGTCCAGGGCGGCCGTTCCCCGATCGCCGTCGCCACCGCCGACAAGGACAACGGGCTCGCGCCGCTGACCGTCGCGTTCTCCAGCGCCGGCAGCTCCGACCCCGACGGCAACCCCCTGACCTACGCCTGGGACTTCGACAACAACGGCACCACCGACTCCACCGCGGCCAACGCCGCTTACACCTACACGACCAACGGCGACAAGCGGGCCCGGCTCACCGTCAACGACGGGACCGGGCGGTCGGGCACGGTGCTCGTCCCGATCGTCGTCGGCAACAACCGGCCGACGGTGACGCTCAACGGCCTGCCCAACGGAGGCATGTTCGGCTGGGGCGACGACCTGAGCGCGACGGCCGGCGCCACCGACCCGCAGGACGGCACCGTCCCGTGCGCGAGCGTGGTCGTCCGGGCGGCGCTCGGCCACCAGGAGCACGCGCACGAGATGGGACAGGGCACCGGCTGCGGCGCGACCTTCAACACCGGACCCATCCACGCGGGGCTGGACGCGGTGCAGTTCTTCGTCCTGCGCTCCTCCTACACCGACAAGGGGGCGACCGGCACGGTCCCGCTCACCGGGGAGAAGGAGATCACGCTCTGGCCCAAGCAGTGGCAGGCCGAGCACTTCGTCCAGCTCAACGGTCCCAAGGTGATCGACCAGGCCGCCGCCGAGGGAGGCAAGCGCCTCGGTGACATCCAGAACGGCGAGTGGGTCAGGCACCACGGGGTCAGCCTGAAGGGCATCACCGGGGTGAAGGCGCGCGTCAGCTCGGCCAACGCCGGCGGCACGTTGTCCTTCCGCTTCGACTCGCCCACCGGCCCGGAGGTCGCGCGCGTCACCGTGGCCGGCACCGGCGGCTGGGACAACTACACCGAGGTCACCGCGCCGGTGAACAAGCCGGACGACAACACCCACGACCTCTACCTGGTGTTCACCGGCAGCGGCACCGGCGCGCTGTACGACGTCGACGGCTACACCTTCACCGGCGCCGGCGCGGGCACGCCTCCCGCGGCCCGCACGGGTGAGATCCGCGGCCTCGGCAAGTGCGTCGACATCAACGGCAGCTCCACCGCGGACGGCACCAAGGTGCAGATCTACGACTGCAACGGCTCGACCGCGCAGCGCTGGACCATCGGCACCGACGGCACGATCCGCGGCCTCGGCAAGTGCATGGACGTCACGGCCAGCGGGACGGCCAACGGCACGCTGGTGCAGCTCTACACCTGCAACGGCTCGGGCGCCCAGCAGTGGTCGGCGCAGGGCAACGGGGCGTTGCGCAACCCGCAGTCCGGACGGTGCCTGGACATCCCGGCGTCCGACACCACCAACGGGCGGCAACTCCAGATCTACGACTGCAACGGCACGGGCGCGCAGACCTGGACCCTGCCGTGATCTGAGCGCGTGAGGACGGGGTCCGGGCACGCCTCCGCAGCGTCCCGGGCCCCGGGCTTTTCCGTCTGATTTTCCTCCGGTCAAACCAGAAGATCGGCCATCATCAGCCGAAATATTTGCTCAGCCCTCCGTGACCTGCGATTTCCGCAGGGGTATGGCCACATTGATCCGTTCCGCGAAGGAAGTCGGAAGGCGGTGAGGTCATGACTAGACCGACCGGCCTGGAGGCGCATCCCGATATCGTCGCGATGCGAGCCAAGTACGAAAGGGCGGGGTCCAGCGCGGTCGCTCAGGTGATCGACGGGCTGACCCTGCTCGCGGGGCTCTATCTCGCGATATCGCCATGGGTGGTGGGCTTTTTCACAGGCCTGCCCCGGCTCTCGGTGAACAACCTGATCACCGGGCTGGTGGTGGCCGCCCTCGCCCTGGGGTTCGCGTCCGCGTACGGTCGCACGTACGGGCTGACCTGGATGCTGCCCATCCTGGGCATCTGGACGATCATCACCCCGTGGGTCATACGGTCGGCGACGACCGGATCCATCTGGAACAACGTCGTCACCGGAGCCGTCATCCTGCTCCTGGGACTCGGCGCCATGGCCGTGGGGAACCGCAAGATGCCCGGTGCCGGCACACACATGACCGGCGGCGGCATGACCGGCGGCATGCCGGGCGGCAGGACCCACCGGGGGTGAGCCGGCGTGATCCGGGTGTGGCGGCGCGTCCGCCACACCCGTGGCACGGGGGCCGCGCGTGAGCGGCCCGTTTGCCGCCCGGCTCATGGGTATGGGGTCGATGTGACCGTCGAACTGCGCGAGAGCAACCCCGCCGAGCCGGGAATCCGCCGCAGGCGCCGGGGGCGCGGCTTCAGCTATGAGTGGGCCGGCACCGCCGGGCGACGCCAGTACCGCTACCACGACGTGTGGCGCGAGGAACAGGACCGCGCGAAGTTCGACCGGGTGTGCGAGATGGCGCGGCGGCTCCCCGCGTTCCGGGACCGCGTCGCCAAGGACCTGGAGGGCAGGCGGCTCACCCGTGAGCGGGTGCTGGCCGCCGCCGCGCGCATGCTGGACATCGGCTTCTTCCGGGTGGGCGGGGAGGAATACGACTCCTACGGCCTGGCGACGCTCCGCATGGAGCACGTCAGATGCGAGAAGGGCATGGTCAGCTGCGTCTACCCGGCCAAGGGCGGCAAGATCCGGGAGGTGGAGATCATCGACGCGGACGTGTGCCGGGTGATCACCGCGCTGCACCGGACCGGCGAGGAAGGTGACCTGCTGCGCTACACCGACGGCTCGGACTCCCACGGCGGCGTGGAGCGGGCGGTCATCGCGCTGTTGCGCCGCACCCCGCCGAGCACAGAAAGGGAAACGCCATGACCGACCTGAAGGAAGCCCGGCCCGTCACCAACCCGTACACGACGCTCTCGACCGCCGAGCTGATCAAGCACCTGTCCGAGGACGTGTCCCGGCTCGTGCGCGACGAGATCAGGCTGGCGTCCCTGGAGCTCGGCCGCAAGGGCAAGCGCGCCGGCCTCGGCGCGGGCCTGTTCGGCGGCGCAGGGGTGATGGCGCTGTACGGCGGCGGCGCGCTGGTCGCCACGGCGATCCTGGCGCTCGCGCTCGTGCTCCCCGGGTGGCTCGCCGCCCTCATCGTGGGGGTCGCGCTGCTGATCGTGGCCGCCATGATGGCGTTGATCGGCAAGCAGCAGATGAGCAGGGCCACGCCGCCCCTCCCCGAGGAGGCCATCAGAAGCCTGAAGGCCGATGTCGACGTCCTGAAGGAGAGTGCGCACCGATGACCGAACACGACCCGATCGGGGCCCCGTACCGTCCCACGGCCGGAGAGGTGGGCCTGCACCGGCAGGAGCCGGGCACGGCCAACCTCGACTCCATGGGCCAGTCGCTGAACGTCCCGCAGGTGCACGCGCCGCCGAAGCCGTACGTCAAGCCCGTGGTCAGCCATGGCAGGGGCGACCCCCTCGCCGGGCTGTCGGAGTCGTCGCTCGGGCCCCGCCCGGAGGCGCCGCCCGAGCATCCGCACCAGGAGTACGCCCACCATCCGCCGGTCCACTGGTCGGAGGAGGACCGGCTGCGCGACGAGATCTACCGAACCCGGGAGGAACTGGGTCTCACCGTCGAGGCCCTCGCGCAGAAGGTCGACGTCAAGGCGCGGGCGCGGCGGACCATGGCCGCGACCAGGCAGAAGGCGTCCGGTATGGCCGACCGGCTGCGCGGCGCCAACGCGGAGAGGGCGGGCACGGCCGCGATGCCCGGAACGGTGAAGAGCGTCGCCTACCGGGTCACCGACGAGGCCAGGCGCCGCCCCGCAGTGCTGATCGCCGTCGGCGCGGCCACCATGATCGGAGTGGGCTGGGTGAACCTGACGCGGCGGCGCCCGCCCGCGGGCCTGAGACGCCGTTATCGGTGAGTTCCAGAAGCGGCGCCGGGGGCGCGGAATCCCCGGCGCCGCCGCCATGAAGCGGCCCAGGTAGCTCAAGACGAGGAAAACAGCAGGTCATCGATGGCATGTCGCCGTTGGCGGCGCCTCGTGACGGGCACAGGTCCGGGTGTACCGCCCGTCACGTCGCGGTGACGGCGGCGCGCGGCCCGGGGGCCCGCGCGGCCGCGCCGCCTTTTCATGAGGTGAGTGACATGCCGCTTCACCCCAACATCGACCCCGAGCTCGCCGAGGGCCTGGAACAGGCGTTCCTGCCGCCGGTCGACCTCGCCCGGATGTCGCCGCGGGACCTGCCGGGCGTGCGCGGCCGCATGCGCGCCTCCTTCACCGCCATGCCGCCCGCCGCCGTGCCGGGTGTCGAGATCGAGGACCGCACGGTACCGGGGCCGGACGGCGACCCCGACGTGCGGGTGCGCGTCTACCGCCCGGCCGGGCGCGGGGGGCCGCTGCCGGTCCTGTACTGGATGCACGGCGGCGGCATGGTGCTCGGCATGGTCGAGATGGACGACGCCGTCCTGTCGCGCTACGTCCGCGACGTCGGCTGCGTCGTGGTGTCGGTCGAGTACCGGCTGGCCCCCGAGCACCCGCATCCGGCGCCCGTCGAGGACTGCTACGCCGGCCTGATGTGGACGGTGAAGAACGCGGGCGAGCTCGGCGTCGACCCCGACCGCGTCGCCGTCGGAGGTTCCAGCGCCGGGGGCGGCCTCGCGGCGGGGACCGTGCTGCTCGCCCGCGACCGGGGAGGGCCGTCGGTGTCCTTCCAGTTCCTGCTCTCGCCCATGCTCGACGACCGCAACGAAACCCCCTCCAGCCGGGAGTTCGACGAGGCCGTCATGTGGAGCCGGGGGGAGAACATCTTCGGGTGGACGGCGCTGCTGGGGGAGGCCGTCGGGACCGCGGCCGTGCCGGCGTACGCGGCGCCCGCACGCGCCGCCGACCTGTCGGGGCTGCCGCCGTGCTACATCGACGTCGGCGAGCTGGAGGTCTTCCGCGACGAGTGCGCCGACTACGCCCAGAGGCTGGCGCGGGCGGGCGTCTCGACGGAGTTCCACCTGTTCCCGGGCGCCTTCCACGGCTTCGACGCCCTACTGCCCGACGCCGGGGTCAGCGTGCGCGCGGTCGCGGGACGGGTGGCCGCGCTGCGCCGGGCGCTGACCGGCCGGGGCTGAGCGGCCCGGGGGCCGAGGGGGCGGCAGTGAGCGGTCCGGGGCTGAGCGGTCCGGGCTGAGGGGCGCGCCCGCCCCTCACTCGACCTCGGCGCTGCCGCTGACCCGCAGCTTGCGCCGCGCGCGCTCGTAGAAGGTGGTCGTGCCGAGCCGCACGACATGACCGGCGGCGCGCACGGCGCCCACGGTCACGCGGTCGCCCGCGGTGAGGTGCCCGTGCACCGCGCCGTCGACCTCGACGGCGAGCTCCCCGCTCGACGGCAGCAGTTCCAGCACGACGTGCTCGTCGGCCGAGAGCACAAGGGCCCGGCTGAACGAGGAGTGCGCCGCCGACGGCACGACCAGGAAGCCCTCGACCAGCGGGGACACGATCGGCCCGCCGGCCGAGAAGTTGTAGGCGGTCGACCCGGTGGACGTCGCCACGATCACCGCGTCGGAGGAGTAGCGCACGAACGGGTGGCCCTCGACGGAGATCGACACGGCCGCCAGGCGGTCGCCGGGGATGCGCACCAGCGCGATGTCGTTGAACGCCGTGACCGCCATGCCACCGGGCAGGGACGCCCGCACCGCCATGCGCGGCTCGACGGTGAACCGGTGGTCGTCGATCGCCGACAGCGCCGGGGGCAGGTCGTCGACGTCGATCTCGGCGAGGAAGCCCAGCCTGCCGAGGTTGACGCCGAGCACGGGGGTGGAGCGCCCGGTGAGCAGGCGCATCGTGCGCAGCATCGTGCCGTCGCCGCCCAGGCTGACCAGCAGGTCGGCGCGGTCGACCAGCGCGTGGGCGTCGACCGCCTGTGCGCTGCAGTCGATGCGGCCGACCTCGTCGGGCAGGCCGAGCACCGTGACCTCCCTGGCGCGAGCCCACTCGACGATGGTGTCGATGGCCTCCTTGGAGTCGCGCTGGGGGTGCAGCACCAGCCCGACGGTCTTGACCATGCCCATGAGGCCACTGTACGGGTCCGCGAGCGGCATGGAACGCCGGCGGACGGGGCGCTCACCTACGATGGAGGGCGCAGGCCGGACTTTCGCGAGCAGGTGCCACGAACGGGCCGCGCGAGCCCCGCACTGTCCGGAAGCGGTCATTATCTGAGGGCCGAACACCCTTTCCGGCCCCTGCCTCTTGACGCGAGGACGCTCACCTCGGCCGCGATCCGTGTAGTCGGCGATGCCCCGGCGCGCCGTCGGGCGTGGTCCGGGCACCAATTTTCCGAGGCCGGAGCCGCCCCGCGGCCTCGTCACGCGCTGGTAGGCGCTCTGATAATCGGCCCGCCGCCTGAAACGGCTAAGTTACGTCAAGGGTCCGCCAATGCATCGCCCTGTTCTCTGAGTGGGATGCGGGGGAAACCGGGTATATTCTTGAGGTGTCAAACTAAGCCCTGTGAAAGGAGTGGGAGATGGCCACACAGATCCAGACGCTACTCATCGACGACCTGGAAGGCGGCGAAGCAAAAGAGACCGTGTCCTTCGCGATTGACGGCACGAGCTACGAGATCGATCTGAACGACAAAAACGCCAGGAATCTCCGCGAGGCCCTTACGCCTTTCGTCTCCAGCGCCCGCCGGGCCGAGGGCACGCCCGCCCGGGGCCGGAAGCGCGGCGCCGCCCAGCGTCCCTCTCGCGACAAAAGCTCCGAGATCCGGGCTTGGGCCAAGGCGCGTGGGCTGAACGTCAGCGAGCGGGGGCGGATCGCCTCCCACATCGTGGCCCAGTACGAAGCGGCACAGTGAATGATTAACCCCGCACACCGTCATTAGCCATCCGGCGAGCATGTGATCCTCCACCGGGTACATGTCTCGCGGGCCGCCTTTGTGCGGCCGTGCTCACGTCGGGCGATGGCCGCCGAGGCAACGAGGCGGCCGAGCGCGGCTCTCGCTCTCCGCGGCCGGCCACCCTTCTGGCCTGCGGGGTTGCGATGCTCCGGGTGAGGGCGCCCGGGGTGATCTTCCGCCATGTAGTGCTGACTTCACCGAATTTGTCGTGATGAGCACTTTTCCTTACCTGGCCGGTGTGTTACCACGCCGGCCGCCGATCTCCGTGTAGTTCCCGGAAAACATGAGCGGGCATCGCGCATCGGCGCGGTCCGCTGTTTCCCTCGCATAACGCCCGCCGCGCCGGGCGATCACGTGTTCACAAGAGGTTCCCGGCGCCGGTCGCGGCGTATGCGGGGAGGTCCATCCAGAAATCATGGAGGCGGTGCGGTACTTGACGGGCGGGCGGATGTACGCCAGTATCGGGCCCCCTGCCCCGTGCACTCGCCGACATGAGCCGGCATGGCCGTGCGCCGGTGGCCGAGTTCGGCCGAAGGGCGCCCACGCCGCCTGATCCGCAATCTAATGGCCGTCCGAGTAGCCGATTGTCCGGTTCATTTCGCTGGACCGCAACAATCATGCCCTCCGGGGACCGCCGGCGTGACCGGTACCGGCCATTCGCCGGGGGCCGACGTGCCCGCCAATGCTGGACGCCGCATGTCAGAACGATAAGTCAATGCCCTTGAGGGAGCGTTTTGGGCTGTTCCGGCTCTCCTCTACCGCGAATCCCGGGCGACCCTTTGTGACCTTGTGTAAGCGGTGTATGTCGGTATGTCGTATCTTTCTCGCTCCTATAAGCGATAGGAGATGGCCGCTACCGGTCAAGGGGTTGTCAACTCCTCCCCAAGTGCTCTGGGGCTGACGTAGCGGCGGATCGGGATGGGTAGCGATCCCAGCAGTTGTCCCATCAAGGGGGGGAGGGGCATGAATCGTGCTGTTTTGGGGGCGGTGACCGTCGGCGGTATCGGAGTGGGCGTGACGCGATGGCTCACCTCGCGCCGCACCAAGGCCCGGGCCGTCCGCGAGGCCGGCCGGTGGATGATGGTGACGATCAACCGCGACCCGGACGAGGTCGTGCCGGACGGCCGCCTGCCCGAGCCCCTGGCACGGCTCGGCGACACCATCGAGGTGCAGGTCCGCGAGGCGCCGGGCGGCCGGGGGACCGAGCTCGGCGCGAGGCCGCTGAGGCCGGTGCCCGCCGGGGTCGGCGAGGTCCTGGCGCGCCTGGAGGGCGAGGACCCGCGCCAGGCCGTACGCCGGGCCCTGCGCCAGGCGAAGTGCCTGATCGAGACGGGGGAGGTGCTGCGCCCCGACGAGCAGCCCGATCGGCCCACGCCCACCGGGCGGATCGTGGATCTCGCCGCCCAGCGCGCCGGTGGGGAGGGACGGCTGTGAAGGCACTGTGCTGGCAGGGCGTGAACGAGCTCACGGTCGAGCGTGTCCCCGACCCGCGCATCCTCAACGCCCAGGACGCGATCGTCAAGGTCCTGCTGACCACCACCTGCGGATCCGACCTGCACCTGCTCGGCGGCTACATCCCGTCCATGCGCGCCGGCGACGTGATCGGCCACGAGTTCCTCGGCCAGATCGTCGAGGTCGGCTCGGAGGTCCGCCGCCACAAGGTGGACGACCGGGTTGTCGTGTGCTCGATCATCGGCTGCGGCCGGTGCTGGCACTGCGAGCACGACATGTGGTCCCTGTGCGAGAACAGCAACGTCAAGCCCGCCCTCACCGAGATGATGTGGGGCAGCGACCCCGCCGGCATCTTCGGCTACTCCCATGCCCTGGGCGGATACCGCGGCAGCCACGCCGAGTACGTCCGCGTCCCGTTCGTGGACTACGGCGCGTTCTCGGTGCCCGACGGCGTCGACGACATGAACGCCCTGTTCGCCTCCGACGCCGCCCCCACCGGGTGGATGGGCGCGGACCTAGGCGGGGTGCGTCCCGGAGACGTCGTCGCGGTGTGGGGCTGCGGCGGGGTCGGCCAGATGGCGGCGCGGGCCGCGATCCTGCTCGGCGCCGATCGCGTCATCGCCATCGACAAGTACCCCGAGCGCCTGGCGATGACCGAGCGCCACATCGGGGCCGAGACCATCGACTACACCCGCACCGACGTCATCGCCGAGCTCAAGGAACGCACCGGCGGGCGCGGACCGGACGTCTGCATCGAGGCCGTCGGCCTGGAGGCCGACGCCACCGGCCCGCAGAGGGTTTACGACAAGGCCAAGCAGCGGCTCGGCCTGGAGCTCGACCGCCCGTTCGCGGTGCGGGAGGCCGTCTACGCCTGCCGCAAGGGCGGATCGGTGTTCGTGCTCGGCGTCTTCGCCGGGCTCGTCGACAAGTTCCCGCTCGGCGCGATCATGAACAAGGGGCTCACCCTCCGGGGGGCGCAGCAGCACGGGCAGCGCTACATCCCGAGGCTGCTCGACCTTATGGACAAGGGAGAGCTGCGCACGGCACACCTCGCCACGCACACGATGACGCTGGACGAGGCGCCGCGGGGCTACGACCTGTTCAAGAACAAGAAGGACGGCTGCGTGCGGGCGGTCTTCCGCCCCTGGGCGTAGGGGGTCGCCGGGCGTGCTGCGCTGAGAAGCCCGGCGGCCGAGCCGAAGGTCCCCACGGCCCGGGACCTTCGGCGCTGACGGTGCCCCCGCTCCCGGCGAGATGCTCGAACCAGGGGCGAGCCGGGGAGGCGGCGATGGTCATGCGTGTCGGGGACGTCATGGGCAGGGTGGCCATCGCCGTGCGTCCGGAGACGTCGTTCGCCGACCTTGTCGCGACCATGCGCCGCTTCAAGGTGGGCGCGGTGGCGGTGATCGACGCCGACCGCAGGCCGGTGGGGATGGTCTCGGCCCACGACCTGCTGCTCAAGGAGATCGAGGAGCCCGGCCACCGCAGGGTGTTCGAGGGCCGCGCGCGCCGCGCGGAGCGGGCGAAGGCCGCCGGCGGCACGGCCGGCCAGCTCATGACCACGCCCCCGATCACCGTCACCGGGCGGACGACGGTCAGGGAGGCGGCCCGGATCATGCACGACCACCACGTCCGGCAGCTCCCCGTGGTCGGCGAGGACGGGAAGATCGTCGGCACCGTTCACCAGTCCGACCTGCTCAAGGTCTTCGCCCGCCCGCCCGAGGAGGTCCGCGCCGACGTCGAGGCCGCGCTCGCGCGGGCGGGCGTCGACCCGCGCGCGCTGACGGCCGCGATCGAGCCCGGCCTGGTGTCGCTGCGCGGCATGGTGCCGAGGCGCTCGCAGATCGCGGCGGTGGTCGACGGCGTGCGGGCGGTCGACGGCGTGATCGAGGTCGACGACCGGCTGTCCTACGAGACCGACGACCTCGTCACCGTTCCTCCTCTCTACCTGTGACGGATCTACATGTGACGGATCCGAGACGCGCCGGAGGTGTGCCATGTCCGGAACGATCGTCGTCGGCATCGACGGCTCGCCGTCGGCGGCGGCGGCCGTGGACTGGGCCACCGACGAGGCCCGGCGCTCGGGGGCCGGGCTGAGGATCGTCCACGTGCGCGAGCCCTGGTCGTACCAGCTCCCGCCCCGGGCGGGCGCCCGCGACCCGGACTCCCTGACGGAGTTCTGGCAGGGCGCGCTCGCCGCCGCCGTCGACCGGGTGCGCGGCCATGCCCCCGGCGTCGACGTGAGCGCGGCCCTGGTCGTCGGGGCGGCCGCCGAGAGGCTCGCCACCGAGTCGGAGGGGGCCGACGAGCTGATCCTCGGCAGCAAGGGGCTCGGCGGCCTGCCGGGGATGGTGCTGGGCTCGGTGGGACGCTCGGTCGCGGGGCGCGCCGAGGGCCCGGTCATCGTCGTGCGCCGTTCCGGCCCCGCCCGGCACGGCGCGGTCGTCGTCGGCTTCGACGGATCGGAGGAGTCCGAGGCCGCCCTGGAGTTCGCCCTCGCGCAGGCGCGGGCGCGGCGGGCGCGCGCGCACGTCGTGTACGCCTGGCACACCCCGCCCTTCACGCCGTACGCCAACGTCTGCGCGGGCGGGGTGCAAGAGGCGCTCGCCGAGGAGTCCGCGCGGGTCCGCCTGCGGCTGGCGCCCTGGCAGGAACGCTACCCGGATGTGCGCATGACCGGCACGGCCGTCCGCGGGCACCCGGTCCCGGCCCTCGCGGACGCCTCCCGGGACGCCGACCTGGTCGTCGTCGGGTCCCCGCCCGCGGGGCCGCCCGGCTCGGCGTTCGCGGGCTCGGTCGGGCAGGGCGTCCTGCGCCACGCCCGCTGCCCCGTCGCGATCGTCCGCCCGCGCCGTCACGCCTGAGGATCCAATGGGATCCGCCAGGTCACGCGGGTGCCGGCCGGCGCCGCGGGGTGGACCTCGAAGGTGCCGCCGAGCTGGGCGGCGCGGCCGGCGAGGTTGCGCAGGCCGCTACGGCGGCCCTCCGGCGGCAGGCCGACCCCGTTGTCCTCGACGACGAGCGTGAGCCGGTGGTCCCGGACCTCCACCGCGACCTCGGCGCAGGAGGCGCGGGCGTGCCTGACCACGTTGGAGAGCGCCTCGCGCAGCACCGCCAGCAGGTGCTCGGCCTGTTCCGCCGAGACCTCGGTGTCGATCAGGCCCTCCATGCGTAGTCCTGGCATGAAGCCGAGATGGCCGCGCGCCGCCTCCACCAGCTCCACGACGCGGGCGCGCAGCGTCGTGGCGGGCTCGTCGGGAGGGGTCTGCAACGCGAAGATCGTCGAGCGGATCTGGCGGATCGTGCCGTCCAGCTCGTCGATGGCGTGCTGGATCCGCGAGGACGCCTCGGGACGTTCCACCAGCCGTACCGCGCTCATCAACGTCATGGCGACGGCGAACAGCCGCTGGATGACCACGTCGTGCAGGTCCTTGGCGATGCGGTCGCGGTCCTCGAGCAGGCCGAGCCGCTCGGCGTCCTCGCGGGCCTCGGCCAGTTCGAGCGCGATGGACGCCTGCCCGGCGAAGGAGTGCAGCATGCGCACATGTGAGCGGCTGAACGGGACGCGGCCCGACCGTTTGCCCAGGGACAGCACGCCGCGCACCACTCCGGCGGCGCCGAGCGGCACGGCGACGGCGGGGCCGATCCGCAGCTCGCCGGAGATCACCGCCGGGATCTCCCAGTCGGCGAGGTCGGTGACCACGACGGGCTCGCCGCCCGTGAAGGCGCGGCCGGACAACGAATCGGCGACGACCACCTCGACGGCGGTGACGTCCTCGACGGCCACCCCGTCGGCGATCGTGACCCGCAGCTTCTCGCCCCCGGCGGCCGGCAGCAGCACGACGGCGACGTCCGCGCCGGCCATCTCGCGGGCACGGCGGGCCAGCAGCGTCAGCACGTCGCGCGAGTCGGCCCCCGACAGCAGGCTGGTGGTGACCTCGGAGGACGCCTGCAGCCAGGCCTCGCGCCTGCGGGTCTCCTCGTACATGCGGGCGTTCTCGATCGCGACCCCGGCCGCGGTGGCCAGGGCGATCATGATGGCCTCGTCCTCCTCCTCGAACGCGCCGCCGCCGCGCTTCTCGGTGAGGTAGAGGATGCCGAAGGCCTCGCCGCGGACGCGGATCGGCACGCCGAGGAACGAGCCCATCGGCGGGTGGCCGGGCGGGAAACCGTAGGACTCGGGGTGGTCGGCGATGTGGTGCAGCCGCAGGGGGCTCGGCTCCTTGATCAGCAGCCCGAGCAGGCCGAGGCCGTGCGGCCAGTGCTCGATCCTGGCGATCCGGTCCTCGGACAGGCCCACGGGGACGAACTGGATCAGCGTGTCGCCCTCGCCGATGACGCCGAGGGCGCCGTAGGTCGCGTCGACGAGGGTGGTGGCGGTCTCCACGATGCGGCGCAGCACGGTTTCGAGATCCAGGTCGCTGCCCACCGCCACGACCGCGTCGAGCAGGGCGTGCACCCGGTCGCGGGTCGCGAGCACCGCGTCGAGCCGGACCTGGAGCTCCGACAGCAGTTCGTCGAGGCGCATATGCGGCATCAACGAACGCGGCTGGACCGCCATACAAGGAGTCTCCCACGCCACGACCCACCCGAATCCGGATGAAAGCGGCGCATGGGACATTTGCGTATGGATCGGGACAAGCTTGACCGCCGCCGTGCTCCCGGGCTCACCCGGCCCCGTCGCGGCGGCCCGACCTGAGGCGGGCGGCCAGGGCAGCCGCCTGCGTGCGGCGCTGCATGTCCAGCTTGGCCAGCAGGTTCGACACGTAGTTCTTGACCGTCTTCTCCGCCAGGAACAGCCGCTCGCCGATCTGCCGGTTGGTCAGCCCCTCGCCGATCAGCTCGAGGATGTGCCGCTCCTGCCCGGTCAGCGACGCCAGCGGATCCCGCGCGGTGGCCTGGTCGCGCAGGTGGCGGAGCATGGAGGCGGTGCTCTGCGGGTCCAGCAGCGACTGGCCCGACGCGACCGTCCGTACGGCGCCGACCAGATCGGACCCGTGGATCTGCTTGAGGACGTACCCCGCCGCGCCCGCCATGATCGCGTCCAACAGCGCCTCGTCGTCGGCGAAGGAGGTCAGCATCAGGCACGCCAGCCCCGGCGTCCGCGAGCGGACCTCCCGGCAGACCTCGATCCCGCTGCCGTCGGGCAGGCGCACGTCCACGACGGCGACGTCCGGCCTGAGCGCCGGGATGCGGGCCACGGCCTGCTCGGCCGTCCCCGCCTCACCGGCGATCTCGATGTCGCCCTCCGCCGTCAGCAGGGCCGCCACGCCGCGCCGGACCACCTCGTGGTCGTCCACCAGGAACACGCGGATCATAGACGGACGGTAACCGGCCGCGATGCTCCCGGCCAGGGCCGAAGGTCCCGGCCGTGCTCGTGTCGTTCGGACGGGGCCGCGGCCGGTGCGGGTGAAGCCGGCACAGATCGGCACGGATCGGCACGGATCGGCGCGGAGCCCGCCGTCGTTCGTGGCGCCGCTACCCCTGCTTCTCGATCGGCACCCGCTGGGCCTGCGGCTGGTCCTCGCTGAGCGGGATGTCCACCTCCAGGATGCCGTCGTGGTACACGGCCTTGACATGCTGCTCGTCGGCGTTCGGCGGCAGCGAGATCGACCGGCTGAACTCCCCGTACACGAACTCGGTACGGTGCGGCTCCGACCGCTCCTCCCTGCGCTCGCCGTGCACGGTGAGCACGCCGTTGTCCACCGTGACCTCGACGTCGCTCTCGGGGTCGATCCCCGGCAGTTCGGCGCGGACGATGTAGTGACCGTCCTTCACCGTGTCCTCGAACCGGACCATGCGCCCGCCGGTGTACGACCTGCTGCCGGAGAACGGTGCCTCCAGCCAGTCCAGCAGATCGGGTACCAGGCCTCGTGGCTCGCGGCGCGTTGGCACAGACATGGGAAACCTCCCTGGCTCGTCGGGTCGCTCACCTCCATCTGACGCCGGGCGGGGGCTCCCGGTGGAGGGGCCGTAGGTCCCGAACGCCCGGGCCCTTCGGCCCCACCGGTCCGGCGCGAGGCCCCGGGGCCGGCCCCGCTCACACTCGGCCTGCCGAGTCGGCCCCGCCTGCCCGGCCTCGCTGCTCGGCCCTGCCCGCTCAGACTTGCCGCTCGGCCCTGCCCGCTCAGCCTTGTCTGCTCAGCCTTGTCTGCTCTGGCCGGCCAGCTGGGCGACGTCGTCGGCCGCGTCGCCGGTCAGCTTGTCGGCGAGGTCGGCCAGCGCGCGGCCGGCGGCCAGTTCGTCGCCGATCTCCGGTACGGGCCGGTCGGCGGGGTTGCGCCGCGCGTACCCGACGCTCTCGTGCCGCCTGCCCGTGCGGGTGATGAGGACGGCCCGGGCCCTGGTGAGGTCGTCGTTGTCGTCCTCGAGGATGTGGATCTCCACCGTCCACTGCTTGTGGCGCATGACGCCACCTCCCTGCGGTGTTCCTTCCTCAACCATCTCTCAGGGGGCGCACGGGCTCGACGCCGCCCCGGGCGTCGTCTCGCGCGTGGTCCCGGCCGTCCCGGGCGTCCCCGTCCGCGTGCTCCTGGGCGGCGAGGCGCAGCGATCGGGCGACCGCTTCCGGCAACGCGCGCAGGCGGTGCTCGGGCAGTTCCAGCAGGGTGACGTCGGCGGCCCAGGGCGCCACCTCGTCGACGATCGCCCGCGCCCCCTTCTTGGTGAGATGGCCGTGGGCCCGGATCAGCCCCTCCCGCCAGACGTTGGCGAGGCGGCCGTGCGCGTTGTCCAGCAGGGCGCGCAGCAGGCGGTCCTCCGGGGCGGCCGGGGGCGGCAGCCGCACGGCGTCGGCGACCCCGCCCTCGGCCGTGATCGCGTACAGGGCGGACAGCGCGCCGAGGCCCGGCGCGGGGCTCTCGGCCAGGACGCGGACGTGGCGGGCGCGCGTGGCCAGCAGCAGGCGGGGGAGCGCGGCGCCGAGGCCGGCCGGCACGGCGATCGCCACCCGTGCCGGGGACGAGGCGTACGGCTTGGCGAGCCAGGTGGACAGGCGGGCTCTCGGAAGCCGGGACGCCACGTCCTTCGGCCAGTCGCCCACCAGCACCTCGAACTCCTCGCCCGAGGGCCCGGAGTTCAGGAGGGACGCGGCGTCCGGGGCCGCGGACGGGCGCGCCTCGACCGACTGCGGACCCTGGGTGTAGATGGCGGTGCCGTAGCCCTCCACCCTGGCGGCGACGGCAGGGCGGGTCCTGGTGGTGGGGCGCAGGACGTACAGGTCGGCGGCCGAGCCGATGGCCTCCGCGCCGGAGTACCTATTGAAGTCCGGATATATGGCCTCAAAGGCGAGGTTGAGGTCGAAGAGGGACCGCTGCACCTTCAGCGCCAGCATGGGCGTCCGCTCGCTCGCCCCGTACGCCAGCAGCACCCGCCCGTGCTCCGGATCGCGCAGCCCCTCGACGGCCCGCGCCACGAACAGCCCGACGCCCTCCGGCGTGTACGGCGGGTCGGTGATCGCCAGGTCGGCCTGCTCGCGGGCCGACGGCGGCAGGCCGAGGCGCAGGTCGGCCCAGCGGGTGCGCACGTCCAGCCCCAGCGACCCCGCGCGGTCGTCGATGTAGGCGAGGATGCGGTCGTCCACGTCCACCACCGTCACCTCGACGCCCGGGTGGATCATCGCGACCGCCAGCGACGTCAGGTCGTGGTCGCCCACGCACAGCAGCCGCGCGCCGGGCAGCCAGAACCGCGCGCCCAGCAGGAGCGCCCGGCGCACGACCGTCTCCGGCGTCGCGGACACGTGGTCCAGGACGTGACGGCCGCGGGGACCGCCCGCGACCAGCTCGGCCATGCGCTCCACCATGCCGGCGTGCCCGGGGAGCAGGTGCGCGACGGGGTCGGCGGGGGCGTCGCCCGGCGGCTCGCCGTACGCGCGCGCCCGCTCGGGGGGTAGCCGGAACCGCTCACCGGACCGCTGCGGCCCCACCTCCCGCAGGAGGGCCTCGACCGCCCGCCGGGAGGTCGCCGTCTCGCGGACCAGATCGGCCAGAGTCCACCACCCGCCGTCGGACAGCAGCGCCAGCACCGCGCGCAGCCGGCGCGCGTCCACCCCCGCCTCGGCCAGCAGCCTGCTCACTCCGTCGGGCTCCATGCGGCAACCCTATCGGCGGCCCGCGACGGCCCCGTCGAGTCGCGGACGCTCGCGACCGGCGGGCGTGTCCCGCACCGGCCGAGGGCCATCCTGTGGCTAAAATCCCCCGGGGCGACCGACGGGGGGAGTGTGGCCCTGATGCTGCACGGCATAGACGTTTCCAACTGGCAGGGGGCCGTCGACTGGGCGGACCACGCCATCGACGGCGTCGACTTCGGCTTCGCCAAGGCCACCGAGGGCACCGGCTTCACCGACAAGTGGTTCGCCCGCAACTGGGCGGCGATGCGCGAGAACTGGATGGTCTGCGGGGCCTACCACTTCGGGCATCCGAAGGGCGACCCGGACGACCAGGTCCGCCACTTCCTGGACGTGATCGACATGGCGGGCGGGCTGCGCCGGGGCGACCTGATCGCCCTGGACCTGGAACGCTCCGCGCACCTGCCGCCGCACGAGGTCGCCGCGTTCGCCCGGCGCTGGTGCCGCGTGATGACCTTGGTCACCGGCGTGCGGCCGATCATCTACACCTTCCTGTCCTTCGCCAGGAAGGGCTACTGCCACGGGCTGGAGGACTACCCGCTGTGGATCGCGGCGCCCAGCCACCCCAAGGGACGCCCGGCCGTGCCGCCGCCCTGGAACCGGTGGACCATCCACCAGTACTCCCACGGCCGCATCGACCGCAACGTCTTCCGGGGCGACCGCGCCCAGCTCACCGCCCTCGGCTTCCAGCCCGACGACGGCCGCGGCAAGGCGTAGGCGGCGGCGAAAATCGACGGCGGTTCCCGGTAGCATCGGCACGACAACGGAGAAACCAGAACCCGCGAATTCCTTGGAGTCATCGTGCCTGCCGCCCTGGAGATACGCATCACCCTCGCCGGAGCCGAGCGTGTGGTCGCGGGCGGCACGACGGCGGGCGAGGCGCTGGAGGCCGACGGCCGTGCGATCGTCGCGGCCACGATCAACGGGCAGCCGCGCGACCTGGCCGCCGAGGTCGCCGACGGCGACGTCGTCGAGCCCATCACGATCGACAGCGAGGAGGGCCGCGCCATCCTGCGCCACTCCACCGCGCACGTGATGGCGCAGGCGGTGCAGGAGATCTTCCCGGACGCCCGGCTCGGCATCGGCCCGCCCGTCGAGAACGGCTTCTACTACGACTTCGACGTCGAGCACCCCTTCACACCCGACGATCTCAAGCGCATCGAGAAGCGCATGCGCGAGATCGTCAAGCAGGGGCAGGTCTTCTCCCGGCGCGCCGTCTCCGACGAGGCCGCCCGCGACGAGCTCGCCGCCGAGCCGTACAAGCTGGAGCTGATCGGGCTCAAGGGCGGCGCCGCCGACGAAGAGAGCGTCGAGGTCGGCGGTGACCAGCTCACCATCTACGACAACCTCGACCCCAAGTCCGGCGAGCTCTGCTGGAAGGACCTGTGCCGGGGGCCGCACCTGCCCTCCACCCGGGCCATCCCCGCGTTCAAGCTCATGCGCTCCGGGGGCGCCTACTGGCGGGGCAGTGAGAAGAACCCCCAGCTCCAGCGCATCTACGGCACCGCCTGGGAGTCCCGCGAGAAGCAGGACGACTACCTCCACCTGCTGGAGGAAGCCGAGAAGCGCGACCACCGCAAGCTGGGCGCCGAGCTCGACCTGTTCTCGTTCCCGACCGAGCTCGGCTCGGGGCTCGCGGTCTTCCACCCCAAGGGCGGCGTGGTCCGCCGCCTCATGGAGGACTACTCCCGGCGCAGGCACGAGGAGGCCGGGTACTCCTTCGTGAACACGCCGCACATCACCAAGGAGAACCTGTACCAGATCTCCGGCCACCTGGACTGGTACGCCGACGGCATGTTCCCGCCCATGGAGCTGGAGGGCGCGCGCTACTACCTCAAGCCCATGAACTGCCCGATGCACAACCTGATCTTCCGCTCGCGCGGGCGGTCCTACCGCGAGCTGCCGCTGCGGCTGTTCGAGTTCGGCAGCGTCTACCGCTACGAGAAGTCCGGCGTGGTGCACGGCCTCACCCGCGTGCGCGGCATGACGCAGGACGACGCGCACATCTACTGCACCCGCGACCAGATGCAGGACGAGCTGAAGAGCCTGCTGCGGTTCGTGCTCGGGCTCCTGCGCGACTACGGCCTCGACGACTTCTACCTGGAGCTGTCCACCCGCAACCCGGAGAAGTCCATCGGCAGCGACGAGGTCTGGGAGGAGGCCACCGAGGCGCTGCGGGTCGCGGCCCAGGCCGAGAACCTGGATCTCGTCCTCGACCCGGCGGGCGCGGCCTTCTACGGCCCCAAGATCTCCGTTCAGGCCAGGGACGCGATCGGCCGCACCTGGCAGATGTCCACGATCCAGGTCGACCTGAACCTGCCCGAGCGATTCGAGCTGGAGTTCCAGGGCGCCGACGGGTCGCGGCAGCGGCCGGTCATGATCCACCGCGCACTGTTCGGGTCGATCGAGCGGTTCTTCGGCGTCCTCGTCGAGCACTACGCCGGCGCGTTCCCTCCGTGGCTCGCGCCCGTGCAGGTGATCGGCATCCCGATCTCCGACGCCCACGTCCCCTACCTCAACGACGTCGCCAAGCGGCTGCGTGAGCGGGGCATCCGCGTCGAGGTCGACTCGTCGGCCGACCGTATGCAGAAGAAGATCCGCAACGCCCAGAAGGCCAAGGTGCCGTACATGCTCCTCGCCGGAGACGAGGACATCGCCGCCGGCGCGGTCTCCTTCCGCTACCGCAACGGCGACCAGAAGAACGGCATCCCCCTCGAAGAGGCCATCACCGAGATCACCACCGCCGTGGAGAACCGCCTCCAGGTCTGACCCGCCCCGGCCCCCGGCCCCGCACATCCCACCAGGCCACGACCGGGCGTGCGGGGCGGACGGCCTGGCAGCGCCGGGTGCGCCGTGTTCCCCGTGGCCTCCTGTTCGTGAACGGAGGGGATGGTCCGCGTGCTCGCCGGGTCGGGTGGGTGCCTGGGCTTGGCAACGCGCCGGGATGGAGGGCCTACCGCCGGTGGGGCCGCGCACGATCCCGGCGGGCGGCACGGTGGCGGGTCGGCCTATGCTGCAAGGCATGCAGGAGCCCATTGAGCAGTCCGGTGCCGGAGAACCCGACAACTTCCAGCGTCTGTGGACCCCGCACCGGATGGCCTACGTCAAAGGGGAGAACAAGCCGACCGGCACGGGGCCGGGCGACGGCTGCCCGTTCTGCGAGATCCCGAAGATGAGCGACCAGGAGGGGCTGATCGTGGCCCGTGGCTCCAGCGTGTTCGCCGTGCTCAATCTTTACCCGTACAACTCCGGCCACATGATGGTCTGCCCGTACCGCCACGTCGCCGACTACGCCGACCTCGACGACGCCGAGACCGTCGAGCTGGCCGACTTCACCAAGCGCGCGATGCTCTCGCTGCGCAAGGCGAGCGGCGCCCAGGGCTTCAACGTGGGCATGAACCTCGGCCACGTCGCCGGCGCCGGCATCGCGGGCCACCTCCACCAGCACGTCGTCCCCCGCTGGGGCGGTGACACGAACTTCATGCCGGTGGTGGGCCACACCAAGGTCCTCCCGCAGCTTCTGCAGGACACCCGCGAGTTGCTCGCCGACGCCTGGCCCGCCGCCTGACCTGCTGCGGGACGCCCGGGCCGCGGCCGCGTCCGTTCACCGGTGCGTCCGGGGCCGGGCCGGCGAGGCGGTGGCCCGGTTGCTCGTCGCGTGCGCAGGATCAGGCGGACCGCTCCGGCGGCCGGGTGGGTGACCGGCCGGTCAGCTGGTGGGTAACGGACGGAGGACGGGGGCGGGCGTGGCCGGGGGAGCGGGGGCCAGGGCGGCGATGCCCGCGGAGAGGACCAAGGGGACGGCCAGGGCGAGGGCCATGGAGAGGACGGCCGCGCCGGAGTCGTTGACCAGCATGCCCACCACACCGCTGACCAGGGTGCCGATCAGACCCGCGCGCAGCATCGGGGCGCGTTCGAAGGCCACGGGCAGCACGCCGGCGCTGGCGGCCCCCGGGCGCAGCAGCGCGAAGACCAGGAAGGCGAAGGCCGCGAGCACGATCGGCATGAGGTTCGGCGAGAGAAGCGTGCTGAGCATGGCGCCCAGCTTCCTCATGATCACCGGCAGGAAGGTGCCGTCGATCACCTGACCGGCGAACCGCCCGAGGTGGGTCTGCGACCCGGGAGGCCGCAGGTGGTCCAGGTAGGCGATGCCCATCACCAGCACCCCGCCGGCCACGCAGAAGGCCCCCAGCTTGACGATCGAGACGCGCTTGCCCGCCACCAGCAGCGCGGTCACCGCGATGCCCGGCACGAAGGCGATGACCCCGCCGAAGTCGCTGCCGACCCCCGGCCAGCCGTCGAGGATCATGGCGAAGCCGCCGAGGGCCGCCACGAGCGCGACCGCGGCGGGCCGGCGGCCCACCCGGACGAGCCTGTCGGCGACCGCCGTGGCCACCAGGAGCACCGCGGTGGCGAGCAGGGCGAAGGGGATGTTGCCGAGCCCGTAGTAACGGGCTCCGACGACGCCGGTGTAGCCCATGACGCTGTCGAGCTGCAACGGCGTGCCCGTCAGCAGGTCGGCGAGGAGCACCGCGGCCGTGACGGCCGCCACCACCGAGGACGGGCCGAGCACGCCGGCCGCTCGCGGCCGGCCCCGCAGGCGCGACCACAGGGCCGGGAGGGTGAGCGCCAGCACGGTCAGCGTGCCCGCGCAGACCAGGACGCCGGCGACCAGCGCCGGCGCGGGCGCCTCGGCGGCGTCCCACGGCGTGAGGTTGATCAGATAGGTCGAGACGGGGACCGAGGCCAGCGCCAGGGCGGCGACGCGCACGGACTCCAGCCCGCGGCGGCGGCGCAGCAGGAGGAACGCCACGGCGTAGAACGCCACCTGGAGCACGGCGAGCGCCGTGAAGAACAGACCGCCGATCGAGCGGATGGTCTGGCCCGCGACGTCGGCCCGCCGCAGCGACGTCGTGCCGTCCTGCAGGGAGGCCGCGCTGCTCGGCGCCCACGGGACGCCGATGACGGTCGGGGGGACGGCCACGCCGGCGGCGGTGAGCATGGTGGCCGTGACGTCCGGGAGGATGACCATGTCGTCGCGGTGGGTGGAGGCGGCTCCGAGGAGACGGCCCTGCGCGCCCGGCGCGCGCCACATGGCGACGCGCAGATGCGGCTCGGACCCGTGGTCGGACAGGCCCGCGACGGCCACGGAGGTGTCCGCCGGGAGGAGGGAGAGCACCGCGCCCGCCTTGGCGTCCGCCGCCTTCAGCGCGGCCTTGCGCTGGGCGGGAGACAGCTTCTCGGGCACGTCGGCGACCCGGTCGGCCTGGATGTAGGGACGGATCAGATCATCGACGTCCACGGCGAGCACGCGGCAGGCCGACCAGTCGGTGACCTTGTCGGGCGAGGGCGCGTAGCGGTCGACCCGGCCGGAGCGGTCGGCGAGTGCCAGCACCGCGCCGGGGCCCACCGCCGAGGTGCACTGACCCGCCGCGTGGACCGCCTCGCCGAGCGCCCCGGCGTCCTCGACGTCGCGGACCGTCCAGAGCCAGTTGAAGTCGGGGATGACCGCGCCCGCGTCCCGCCGCTCAAGGGCGGGCGGGAAACCGCACCGGGAGCCGACCGACGCGCGGACCCCGGCGGAGACGGTCAGCCAGCCGTCGTACGGGCAGGTCACCCTGCCGACGGCGCGGACCGACAGCGACCCGAGCGCGCTCTGGCCCGCCAGCCGCCAGAGGTTCGGGGTGTCGGTGGCGTTCACGTCGTGCCAGTGAAGGCCCGGCACGCCGATCAGGGCCACCCGGGCCGGGGAGTCAGCCCGCGTCGGAGAGCCTGCCCGCGCCGGGGAGTCCGCCCGCGCCGGGGAGTCCGCCCGTGCGGCGGCGGGGGCCATGAGCAGCCCCAACATCATCACGGCCAACGCGCCGAGCGCCCGCCTCACCGATGACCTCCCATGATCGTCTTCCCGTGAGCCTTTGGAACCGTACGGGAAAGCCGGCCGTCCGGTCCAGGAGACGGCCGGATGCCCGGGCGGCGGGCCGGGCCATAGGCCGATGGCACCCGCCGGGGCGTCCGCGGGTCCCACAGTAGACCGCCCGGCCACCCGCGACGTCCACGCGGACGGGATCTGTGGAAAACCCGCGCCACCCGGGCGGGACCTGTGGAGAACCGGGTCCACGGGCGATGTCGAGCCGGCCCGCCGATCGGTCCGGCGACCGGGGTCAGGGGAGGACGGCGGTGGTGGGGGCGCTTTCGTTGGTCAGCCGGTCCAGGGCGGTGACCAGGTAGGTGCCGCCGGCCTTGACCGGGTACGACTGCTCGGGGGCGTCCGTGGCGGGGACCACCGCGAGCAGGTTGCGCGCGTCGGCGGTGGCGCACGGGTCGGGCGCGGCGCCGGCCACACGGTAGACGGCGTACGCGCGGGCCCCGGCCGAGGGCTTCCAGACCAGCGTGTCGCCCGACCGGCGCAGCCCCGTGGGCGCGGCGGGGGCGGCGCCGCCACGCGCCTCCACCAGCGGCAGAAGGGCGGGCCGCGGGTAGTGGTCCTTCACGATCTTGTCCAGCACGCCGAGCGGGTTCCTGCCGAGCTGGGCCGCGCTGAAGTACACGTCCCCCCGGACCTCGGGGTACCTGCGGTTGAGCGCCAGGTGGGCGGGCAGCTCGCCGGACTTGGTCCAGGCCGGCGAGTCCTTGGTGCCGACCCGGTACAGCGCCTGCCCGATGTACAGGTGAACGCCGGTCCCTTTGACCGCGTCCGCCCACCAGGGCACCAGCTTGGCGTAGTCCGCGGCGGCGAACCCGCGCGGCCAGTAGAGCTGGGGCATGACGTAGTCGACCGACCGGGCCTTGATCCAGGCGCGCGCGTCGGCGTAGATGGCGTCGTAGGCCGACAGGCCCTTGGTGTCGGAGCCGGTGGGGTCGTTGGACTTGTTGCGCCAGATGCCGAACGGGCTGATGCCGAACTTGACGTACGGCTTGGCCGCGTGGACGGCCTGGCCGACCTCGGCGACGAGCTTGTTCACGTTGGCGCGCCGCCAGGCCGCCAGCGACCTGCCGTTGCCGTACTTTGTAAAGGCGGCGGCGTCGCCGAACTTCGTCCCCTTGCCGGGATACGGGTAGAAGTAGTCGTCGAAGTGCACGCCGTCGATGTCGTACCGCCGCACGACGTCCGTGACGACCTGCGTCGTGTAGGCGCGCACCTCCGGCAGGCCGGGGTTGTAGTACAGCTTGCCCTCGTGCCTGACCACCCAGTCGGGGTGCACCCGCGCGGGGTGGGTCGCCGGCAGCTTGGACAGATTGTCCTTGTCGGACGCCCGGTAGGGGTTGAACCAGGCGTGGAACTCCAGTCCGCGCCGGTGCGCCTCGGCGATCAGGAAGGGCAGCGGCTCCCAGCCGGGGTCCTTGCCCGCGGTGCCGGTGAGCCACTGCGACCAGGGCTCGAAGGGGGACTTGTAGATCGCGTCCGAGGCCGGGCGGACCTGCACGAACACCGCGTTGAAGTTGCGCCTGACGGCCTCGTCCAGGATGCGGGTGTACTCGGCCTGCTGCCGCTCGGGGGTGAGGCCGGTCTTCGACGGCCAGTCGACGTTGTGGACGGTCGCGATCCACACGCCCCGGAGCTGACGCTTGGGGAACTTGGCGCTCACCTCGCACGCCTCCGCGGACACCTTGCCCGAGGCCCGGCTTCCCGAGGCGGGCGCGCGCCGGGTCTCGCTGTCCGCGGGGGCGGCGCCGGGGCCGAAGAAGTAGGCGAGGCCGGTGGTGACCACCGCGATGGCGGCGGCCGCCGCCAGAGGCCGATGTCCGTTTCGCATGAGACAGCAGTCTGGCATCGGCAAAGAGATGGTAAGGCCGGATAAAAGAAATCGTCTTGTGATGTGATCGTGATCACAGGGGCTCGCGTGGCATGTGTGACCACTGTGATCGCGGACCACCGCCGGTCACCGGGACGCCGCCAGGGCCGTCCACCGGCGGGCCACCTGCGGAAGCGCGGCCTCCTGTGATCCCGTGCCGCGGGGACGGGCGACCTACGGGCCGAGGGCCGCACCGCGCCGGTGACATATCGCTTACCGCGGCCGCGGCCGACACCACGACGGACGCCGCCACAGCCCAGGCCGCGACACGCGTCACCGCCGGCCGTGGACGTCCCGTACCCGGCACCCCCGGCCCTGGAGGGCGCCCGATCGCCTGACCGGGCCATCTGGCTCACGGCGACCCCTCCCGACGCGGCCACGGCATCGCCGGAGGCCGGGGTGGGCGCGTACACGCTCCCGGCCCCCGGGTCCGCCGTCCGCCCACCGATCGCTCGGATCCCGGACCACGTGGGCGACCGGGACGCAGGGACCCGATCACCACGTCCCGGCTATTCGGCCGCCGACCGCAGCTTTCCGGCCAGATGCGACGGCAGCGGCTCGTACCGCAGGAAGGACCGGTGGAAGGTCCCCGTGCCGTGCGACATGGACCGCAGGTCGATGGCGTACCGGGTCATCTCCAGCTCGGGCACCTCCGCTTTGACCAGGGTGCGCCCGACGCCCACCGGCTCGGTGCCGAGGACCCGTCCCCGGCGGGAGGACAGATCGGACATGACCGCGCCGACGTGGTCGTCCTCGACGAGCACCGAGACCTCGTCCACGGGTTCGAGCAGCAGCGCCGGGACCTTCGCCGCCGCCTCCTTGAGCGCGAGCTGCCCCGCGATCTGGAAGGCCATGTCCGAGGAGTCCACCGAGTGGGCCTTGCCGTCGTACAGCGTCACCCGGATGTCCACGACGGGGTAGCCCGCGAGCACGCCCCGCTCCATCTGCGCGCGCACGCCCTTCTCGACCGACGGGATGAACTGCCTCGGCACGACACCGCCGACGATCTTGTCCACGAACTCGAACCCGCCGCCCGAGGGCAGCGGCTCGATCTCGACGTGGCAGATGGCGTACTGGCCGTGCCCTCCGGTCTGCTTGACGTTGCGGCCCATGCCCTGGGCCTTGCCGCCGAAGGTCTCGCGCAGCGGCACCCGCAGATCAACGCGCTCGACCTCGACGCCGTGGCGCTTGGACAGGTGGTCGAGCAGGACGTCGGCGTGCGCCTCTCCCATGCACCACAGCACGAGCTGCCGGGTCTCGGCGTTGTTCTCCAGGCGGAGCGTCGGGTCCTCGGCGACCAGGCGCGCCAGGGCCTGGGACAGCTTGTCCTCGTCGGCCTTGGACCGGGCGCGGACGGCGACCGGCAGCAGCGGCTCCGGCATCGTCCAGGACCGCACGAGCAGCGGCGAGTCCTTGTCGGAGAGGGTGTCGCCGGTCTCCGCGCGGGCGAGCTTGGCCACGGCGCAGATGTCCCCGGCGACGCACCGGGTCGTCGTCCGCTGCGTCTTGCCGAGCGGGGAGGACAGCGCGCCGATGCGCTCGTCGACGTCGTGGTCCTCGTGGCCGCGGTCGGCCATGCCGTGCCCGGAGACGTGCACGACCATGTCGGGGCGCAGAGTGCCGGAGAACACCCGGACGAGGCTGATGCGCCCGACGTACGGGTCGCTGGTGGTCTTGACGATCTCGGCGACGAGCGGGCCCTCGGGGTCGCAGGTCAGCGCGGGCGCCGGCCGCCCCTCGATGGTGGTGATCTCCGGAAGCGGGTGCTCCATGGGCGAGGGGAACCCCTGGGTGATGACCTCCAGCAGCTCGCGCATGCCGACGACCACGCCGGCGGACGGGGTCGCGCAGGTGGCGAGCACGGGGTAGAAGCCGCCGCGCGCCACCGCCTTCTCCAGGTCGTCGATCAGCACCTTGGTGTCGATCTCCTCGCCGGAGAGGTAGCGGTCCATGAGCGACTCGTCCTCGCTCTCCTGGATGATGCCCTCGATCAGCGTGCCCCGGTAGGTCTCGATCTGTTCCCGGTAGGCCCGGCCCGGCTCCGTCTCGGCGCAGGCGCCTGAGGCGTAGTCGTAGAACTTCTGCGACAGCAGCCCGATCAGGCCCTTGACGTGCCCGTCGTCGACCACGGGCAGGTAGAGCGGGGCGACGCCGTCGCCGAAGACGTCCTGGCAGGTGGCGACCACGTCGTCGAAGTCGGCGCGGTGGTGGTCGATCTTGGTGATGACGACCGCGCGCGGCATGGAGACCGCGGCGCACTCCTCCCAGAGCATGCGGGTCAGCCCGTCGATGCCTTCGGCCGCCGACACCACGAACAGCGCGGCGTCGGCCGCGCGCAGGCCCGCCCGCAGGTCACCGACGAAGTCGGCGTACCCCGGGGTGTCGAGAAGGTTGATCTTGATGCCGTTGTACGTCACCGGGGCCAGCGCGAGGTTGATCGAGCGCTGCTGGCGCATCTCGACCTCGTCGAAGTCGCTCACCGTGGTGCCGTCCTCCACCCGGCCCGTGCGCTGGATGGTCCCCGTCGCGGCCAGCAGGGCCTCGACGAGCGTCGTCTTTCCTGATCCGGAATGGCCGACCAGCGCGACATTGCGCACCGCATCCGGCCGGTCGGCCGAGGGTGCCCTGCCCGCGGCTCCTGCTGGTCCGCCCGTGGTCTTCTCCGGCACGTCGCCTCCCGCGTCTCGCCGTGAGATGCGGCCGCGCGCGGCCACATCGTCCGCCGCCGCGCCCGCCGCCCGAGAGAGCGCGGTGCCCTACACCCTTTACCTCTGTGGCGCGGATCACAAGAGGGCTCGGGCAATTGTGCTTGCGAATCGACGCCTGGTCTTGCCCCGGTGTTCGCCGGGTGGTCGCCCTCC
The DNA here is from genome assembly GCF_003323745.1 of Sphaerisporangium album. GTDB lineage: Bacteria > Actinomycetota > Actinomycetes > Streptosporangiales > Streptosporangiaceae > Sphaerisporangium > Sphaerisporangium album. Next base: position 101,459 of record NZ_QOIL01000020.1, on the reverse strand, counting down.
CGTCTCCTTCCCTTACCCCTCCCACGCGGTGAACGCACCCCATTTCGCAGGTCATGGGCCGCCTCACCAGGTCTCGTTCGAATCCGGGTCCCCACGTGTCCTACGATCGGACCGCGATGTTGAAGCTCCTGCGCCCCGCCGTCACCCGCGCGCTGACCCCGTTGGGCCAGGCGCTGGCCCGCCGGGGGATCAGTCCTAACGTCATCACTGTCATCGGCACGCTCGGCGTGGCGGCGGGAGCTCTGGGCTTCTACCCCCGCGGGCAGCTGTTCCTGGGCTCGGTGGTCATCACCGTGTTCGTCCTGGCCGATCTGCTCGACGGCGTGCTCGCGCGGATGCTCGGCTCCGGCAGCACCTGGGGGGCGTTCCTCGACTCCACACTGGACCGCGTCGGCGACGCCGCGATCTTCTCCGGGCTGATCCTTTGGTTCATGTCCACGGGCGACACGGTCCTCGCGTGCGTCGCGCTGTTCTGCCTGGTCGCCGGCGCCGTCGTCTCGTACGCCAAGGCGCGCGCCGAGGGGCTCGGCCTGACCTGCGACGTCGGCCTCGCCGAGCGGTCCGAGCGGCTGCTCGTCGTGCTGGTCGCCGCCGGACTGTCGGGCCTGGGCGTGCCGTACATCCTGGCGGCGGGGCTGTGGCTGCTCGCCGCGGCCAGCGCGTTCACCGCCGGGCAGCGGATTCTCCACGTTTACCGCCAGACGGTGCCAATATGAACGTACGGCGTTCTTCACATGTAATGGAACGTCCGACGACTTCTGGGGGTGAGCCTCGCATTGGCTGATCGGCTCGTGGTCTGGGCCTTCCACCTCGGCTGGGTCCTCGTGCCCAGGGTGCCCGAGCCGGTGGCCAAGTGGGCGTTCCGCTTCATCGCCGACCTGATGTGGCGGCGTCAGGGCAAGTCCGTCCGCCGCCTGGAGTCCAATCTCGCGCGCGTGACGGGCAAGGACGCCGCCGACCCGTCGATACGCGACCTCAGCAGGGCCGGCCTGCGCTCCTACTTCCGCTACTGGATGGAGGCGCTGCGGCTGCCCGTGATCGGCAAGGAGCGCATCCTCGCCGGCACGCGCGCCGAGGGCGGGGAGAAGATCTTCTCGACGATCGCCTCCGGGCGGGGCATCGTGCTGGCCCTGCCCCACATGGGCAACTGGGATCTGGCGGGCGCCTGGCTGATCCACAACGGCCATCCGTTCACCACGGTCATGGAGCGGCTCAAGCCCGAGTCGCTGTACGAGCGGTTCGTCGCGTTCCGCGAGAGCCTCGGCATGGAGGTGCTGCCGCTCACGGCCAAGGGAGGCGGCACCGCCCACGCCTTCGGCACGCTCGCCCGCCGTCTGCGCGAGGGACGCGCGATCTGCCTGCCCGCCGAGCGCGACCTCACCGAGAAGGGCGTCGAGGTCGACTTCTTCGACGGCAGGACGCGCATGGTCGCCGGTCCCGCGCTCCTGGCCCTGCAGACGGGCACGCCGCTGCACCCGGCCACGCTGTGGTTCGACGGCGACGGCTGGGGGCTGCGCATCCACGACGAGGTCCCCGTCCCCGCCGAGGGCTCCCGGCAGGAGAAGGTCAAGGCCATGACCCAGGCCATGGCGCGCGCCTTCGAGGAAGGCATCACCGAGCACCCCGAGGACTGGCACATGCTGCAGCGCATCTGGCTGGACGACCTGGAGCCCCGGTGACCGCGCCATGAGGGTCGGCATGGTGTGCCCGTACACCTGGGACGTCCCCGGCGGCGTGATGGCCCACGTCCGCGACCTCGCCGAGGCGCTCATCGCCGACGGTCACCATGTCTCGGTCATCGCCCCCGCCTCCGACGACGCGCCGCTGCCGTTCTACGTCACCTCCGCCGGCCGCGCCGTCCCCGTGCCCTACAACGGCTCGGTCGCGCGCCTGGCGTTCGGCTTCCTGTCGGCGGGCCGCGTGCGCAAGTGGCTGCGCGAGGGCCGTTTCGACGTGCTGCACGTGCACGAGCCCGCCGTCCCGTCCGTGGGCCTGCTGGCCTGCTGGGCGGCCCGCGGCCCCATCGTGGCGACCTTCCACGCGTCCTACCAGCGCTCGCGGGCCGTGTCGGTCACCGCGCCGGTGCTGCACACCGCGCTGGAGAAGATCACCGGCCGGATCGCCGTGTCCGACGCCGCCCGCAAGACCCTCGTGGAGCACATGGGCGGCGACGCGGTGCTGATCCCCAACGGCGTCACGGTGAGCCGGTACGCGCAGGCCGAGCCGCTCCCGGGCTGGGGCCCCGACGGCGGCGTGATCGGGTTCCTCGGCCGCATGGACGAGCCCCGCAAGGGCCTGCCGGTGCTGCTGGAGGCCTTCACGCTGCTGGCGCCCGAGCGTCCCGGTCTGCGGCTGCTCGTCGCCGGGCCGGGAGACGCGGACGAGGTGCTGTCCAAGGTGCCCGCGGCGCTGCGCGACCGGGTCGGCGTCCTCGGCATGGTCAGCGAGGAGGACAAGGCCCGCGCCTACCACTCCGTGGACGTCTTCTGCGCGCCTAACACCCACGGCGAGAGCTTCGGCATCGTCCTCGCCGAGGCGATGGCGGCCGGGGCGACCGTGCTGGCCAGCGACATCCCCGCCTTCCGCAAGGTGCTCGGCGAGGGCCAGGCGGGCGCGCTGTTCACCACCGGCGACGCCGCGTCGCTGGCCCGCGAGGCGGCCGCCCTGCTGGACGCCCCCGAGCGCCGCGCCAAGCTCTCGGACGAGGCCCGCGTGGCCGTCCGCAGGTACGACTGGTCCACCGTGGCCCGCGACGTCGTCCGCGTCTACGAGACGGTGGCGGCGACCGGGTCCGGCGGCGTCGAAGAGGAGCGTCGCGGGGCCGTGCTGTGAACACGATGACCGTCATCCTGCTGGTCGGCGCGATCATCGTGCTGGCCGCCGTCTACATCTCCTGGCGGGCCGGGCGGCTGGACCGCATGCACATCCGCCTGGAGACCGCCCGGGCGGCGCTGGACGCCGCGCTGATCCACCGCGCCGCCGTCTGCATGGAGCTGGCCGCCTCACGGGTGCTCGACCCCGCGACCAGCCTGGTGCTGGCCGCCGCGACGCACGAGGCCCGCACGGCGGGGCCGGACGAGCGCGAGCACGCCGAGAGCGACCTGTCGCGCACCGTCAGGGCCGTGATGGACCAGGAGCGCTTCCGGGAGCGCCTGGCCGAGGCCCCCGGAGGCGCGGCGCTGGTGGCCGAGCTGGACACCGCCGTCACCAAGGTCATCTACTCGCGCCGGTTCTACAACAACGCGGTGGACGTCACCCGGCGCGCCCAGCGCCGCTGGCTCGCGCGCACCCTGCGCCTGGCGGGCCACACCGACCCGCCGTCCTACTTCGAGATCGACGACGCCGAGCCCGCCTCCTTCGCTCAGCAGGCCTGATCGCCGGGCGCGGCCGCGAGCAGGGCCGCCTCCTGCTCGTCGGTGAGGCCCACCTTCCGCCGGGGCGGGTCGCCGTCCGCGCGCATGTGCGCCCAGGTGTCGGCGACCGTGTCTTCGAGCGGCCGCAGGCGCAATCCCGCGGCGATCGCCCTGGAGACGTCACCCCGGAACAGGCCCGCGTGCTCGTCTCCCGGCGGCAGCCACATCGGCAGGTCCGTCCAGGGCGCGACCCCGCGGGCCAGCACCGTCTCGGGGGGAATCCACCGCAGCTCCGCGCCCGCGCCGGTGACACGCGCGCAGATCTCCAGGATCTCGCCCATCGTCGTGGACGCGGGCGGGCCGACGGCGTTGTACGGGCCGCCGAGCCCGCGGGCGAGGGCGTCAAGCGTCCACGCGGCGAGGTCGCGGGCGTCGACGTACTGCAGGTCGAGGTCGCGTGGCCCCGGCGCGGGCACGACGCCGCCCCGGGCGATCCGCCCCAGCCACCAGGGCAGCCGGCCGGTGTTCTCGCGCGGGCCGATGATCAGGCCCGCCCGCACCAGCAGCGCCCGATCGCCGAAGACGGCCTCGGCCGCGAGCTCCCCGCCGCGTTTGGCCCGGGCGTAGTCGACCTCGCCGCCGTCCTCCCCGTCGCCGGGCGAGCCGTCCACGACCGGCCCGTCCTCGGCCAGGTAGGGCGCGGGCGGGTAGGTGTACACCGACCGGCTGGAGATGTAGGCGTACCCCTCGGCGCGCCCGGCGAGCAGCCGGGTCGCGTCCCGCACGGCGAAGGGTGCCCCGGACCAGGTGTCGACCACGGCGTCCCACTCGCCGCCGGTGAGGGCCGCGAGCCCGTCCGGCGCCGTCCGGTCGCCGCGCAGCGCCGTGACGCCGGGCGGCGGTTCGTGGCGGCCGCGGTTGAGGATGGTCACCTCGGCGCCGCGCGACAGCGCCTCCTCGGCGACGGCGCGTCCGAGGAACTCGGTGCCGCCGAGCACGAGCAGCCTCACGCCGGCATCTCCGCGAGCTTCCCGCGGTCGGTCTTGCCGTTCTCGCTCAACGGCATCTTCTCCAGGTACGTGATCTTCGTCGGGACCATGTGGATCGGGATCTCCCGGCGCAGCCAGTGGTCGAACTCGGCCGGCGGCAGCTCGGTGCCGGTGTAGAACGCGTACAGCCGGGTCTCGCCGTCGTCGGAGACCCCGACCACGGCCGCGTCCATCACGTCGGGGTGACGCCGCATCGCGGCCTCCACCTCGCCGAGCTCGATGCGGTGACCGAGGATCTTCACCTGCTGGTCCAGCCGCCCGGAGCACACCAGGTACCCGCCCTCGACGCGCACCCGGTCGCCGGTGCGGTACCAGTGCCGGGCGGTGAGCGGCTCGGAGCCGTCGTACAGGACGGCGGGCCCGTCGTCCTCGAACAGGACGAACCGCCCGACGTTCTCCTGGGGGTCCAGGTAGCCGTCGAACCGCTGCGTTCCCCGCAGGCACAGCTCGCCCTCGTCGGCGCGCCGCCCTTGGTCGTCCAGCACCAGCGCCTCCATGCCCGGGTACATGACGCCGATCGGCACGGTCCCGTTGGAGCCCGGCGTCCACGTCGACGGGTCGCCGGTGAGACGGTGCTCGGTGCAGTTGATCGTCGTCTCCGTCGGCCCGTAAAGGTTATGGATGTCGGAGTTGGGCGCCACCTTCCGCCATAGCTCGGCGTGCTTCATGGTGACCGCCTCGCCGCCGAAGAGGCTGTGCCGCAGGCCGGTGGCGCGTCCGAGGGGCAGGTTCCCCATCTGCTGGGCGACCCGCGCCGACGAGGGGACCGAGAACCAGTGCGTCAGCCGGCGGCCGGTGATGAACTCGACCGGGTGGTACAGGTCGTGCTGGTCGGGCACGACCAGCGTGGCTCCGCCGCCCCAGGTGACGAACAGGTCGGCGGCGGACACGTCGAAGGTCAGCCCGAAGACCTGCGACAACCGGCCGCCCACCCCCACCTCGTACCTGGCGATGTTGTGGGCGATGTACGGCGAGATGTTGCGGTGGCGGATCGGCACGCCCTTGGGCCGGCCCGTGGACCCGGAGGTGAACTGGATGTACGCCTCGGCCTCGGTGTCGGTGGGCACCGGCGGCGGCCCCTCGGCCCCGGCCGGTTCCGGATCGTCCCCGATGGTCAGCACGGGCGGGCGGAACCGCCGGGGGAGCGTGGCGAACGGATCGGCGCGGCGCCCGTCCACCAGCGCCATGACGACGCCCGCCCGCTGGGCGATGTCCAGGTTGCGCTGCTCGGGGTGGTCGGGGTTGAGCGGCAGCACCGCGGCGCCGGCGCGCTGGATCGCCAGGTAACCGACGTACGCCGAGAGCGTGCGCGACGCGACCAGGGCGACCCGCGGCGTGCCGTCCACGCCCGGGGCCGCCGTGAGCGGGACCGCGACGCGGGCGCTCAGCGCGAGCACCCGTTCCTCCAGCTCCCGGTAGGTGAGGATCTGATCCCCGATCTCCAGGGCGGGCTCGCCGGGGTACCGCTCCGCCGAGGCGGCGAACCATTGGTACAGCGTGCGATTCTCCACGTCATCTCCAGTTCGTGACCGTCCGGGTCCGCCGGCGGCTACCGAGGGCCCGGCCGCCGGGTGCGGCGCAGGGCCTCCACGGCCTCCCGGCGCTCCCGTCCGCGATCCGTCCCGCCGGTCGGCGCCGGCGTGTCCGCGTCGCCCAGAGGGTCGCCGAGGGCGCCGGCCATGGCCCTGATCGTCGTGTGCCGGAAGAGGTCGACGAGGTGCACGTCCTTGCCCAGGGAGTCGCGCAGGCGGTCGCGCAGCCGGACGAGGAGCAGGGAGTTGCCACCCGCGTCGAAGAAGTTCTCGTTGACCCCCACCCCGCGCCCGAGCACGGCGGCCCAGGCGCCGGCGACAGCGCGTTCGCCGGCGCTCGCCGGCGGCTCGTCCCCGGTCGCGACCGGGGCCCGCGCCAGTGCCTCGAAGACCCACGACGGGTCGGGCCGGCCGCTCGGCAGCAGCGGAAGCGATTCGGTGACGACCACCCGCTCGGGCATCAGGGCGCCGGGGAGGTGACCGCGCAGGTGCGGCATGAGCTCGGCCGGGGTCAGGCCCGTCCCGGGCCGGGCCACCACGGCCGCGGCCACGAGGGCGCCGTCCGCGGCGGACGGCCCGGGGCCCGGAGCCGGTTCGTCCGCCGGCGGATCGTCCGCGGGCCGCACCAGCGCGTACGCGGCGGCGACCCCCGGGTGTTCCAGCAGGACGGCCTCGATCTGCCCGGCCTCCACCCTGCTCCCGCGCCGGTACACGGCGTGCGCCGCGCGTCCGGCGATGTGGACGCGGCCGTCGGGTCCCCGGCGTGCCAGGTCTCCGGTCGCGACCATGCGCGCGCCCGGGACCTCGGAGAACGGGTCCGGGACGAACCGCTCGGCGGCCTGGCGCGGGTCGAGGTGTCCGCGGGCGACCCCTGCCCCGCCGATGTACAGCGCGCCGGTGACGCCCGGCGGCAGGGGTCTCAGCCGGTCGTCGAGGATGTAGGCCGCCGTGCCGTCCAGCGGCCGCCCCGCCGGGACGATCGACGCCTCGCCGTCGTCCGCCCGGCCCGTGAGCGACCACAGGGACGCCTCGGTCGTGCCGTACACCGACCGGACCTCCTCGACGTTTCCGGCGGCCAGCGCGGCACGCGCCAGGGCGGGCGCGAGCGGCTCGCCATGGGCCAGGACCGTGCGCACGGACGGCCCCAGGCCCCCCTGGGCGAGGATCCGGGCCAGCAGTGACGGCGTCGCGCAGATCACCGTCGCCGAGGACGCCGCCCGCGCGGCGCCGCCGTCCGCGACCACCACCCGGCCGCCGCCGGTCAGCGCCGCGAGCGTCTCGATCAGCGCCGCGCCCGAGCCGGGTGAGCCGAGCAGCGGGGTCGCCTCCCACGTCCCGGCGGGCAGATCGCGACGCGCCCAGCGCAGCAGGTTCGCCAGATTGCGGTGTTCGAGCACCACGCCGTTCGGCTCGCCGGTCACCCCCGCGGTGTACAGGACGAAGGCCGCGTCGCCCGGCGCCACGTCGGGCCGGGGCGCGGGCGGACCGCCGAAGATCGTCTCGTCGGAGAGGTCGCACCGCACGACCCGTGTCCGGGCGCCGGCGAACTGCGCCTCCGTGCGCGGCCCGGCCAGCACGACCTCGATCCCGGCGTCCATGACCGTGGTGCGCACTCGGAACGCGGGGAGAGACGGGTCGAGCGGCACGCACGTCCCGCCGGCCTTGAGCACGCCCAGGATCGCGGCCACCCACTCGGGCGAGCGGGGCAGGCTCACGCCGACCCGCGTCTCCGTCCCGACGCCGAGCCCGGCGAGGTGGTCGGCGATCCGGCCGGCGGCGGCGTCCAGCTCGCGGTAGGTCCACGGGTCCGGCGCGGCCTCGACGGCGACCGCGTCCGGGGTGGCGGCGGCCTGGCGCTCGACCAGGCGGTGGACCGGCTCCCCGGCCCGCGCGTGGACCGGCTCCGCGCCCGGAGGGGGGAGCGGCTTCTCGGCCGGACGGGTGGCCTCGCCGGGGTCCCGTCCGCCCGCGCTCCATCCGGCCGCGCCCCACTCGGCGGCGCCCCACTCGGCGGCGGCCCGGAGGCGCTCGGCCGCGTCGAGGGCGGTCAGCTCGCTCGCCCGCGCGTCCGGGTCCCGGCCCGCCCGCTCCAGCACCGTCTCCAGCCGGGCCAGCATCGCGTCGACGGTCGCCGCGTCGAACAGGTCGGTGCGGTGGTCCATCTCGGCGAGCAGCCCGTCGTTGGTGTCCGTCAGCGCGAGGCTGAGCTCCACCTTCATCGTCTCGGGCCGCAGCGGGACCACCGTGAACGAGGCCCCCGCCGCCGCGTGGGGCGCCGGTTCGGCCTCGTAGGCGAACATCACCTGGTACAGCGGGTGGTGGCTCGGGTCGAGCGCCACGCCGAGCGTCTCGATCACCGCCTCGAAGGGCAGGTCGGCGTGGTCGTGGGCGTCCAGCACGTCGCCGCGCACCCGCGCGAGCAGCTCCCGGAACGCCGGGTCGCCCGACAGGTCGGAGCGCAGGACCACCGGCTTGGCGAGGTAGCCGATCAGACCGGCGCTCTCGCCGCTGTCACGCCCCGACAGCGCCACGCCGGTCAGCACGTCGCGCGTGCCGTAGTGGGCGAGGAGGACGTCGAACGCGGCCTTCAGCACCATGAACATCGTCGCCCTGCTCCTGCGGGCGAGCGGGCGCAGCGGCTCCACCACCTCCTTCGGGATCAGCCGCGACCGCAGCGCGCCGGCGTGGCGCGTCGCGGCCGGCCGGGGGCGCGACGCGGGCAGCTCGATCGTCTCGGGGGCTCCGGCCAGGCGCCGGGTCCAGTACCGCAGCTCGGCGCCGGTCCCCGGGGAGTCGGGCGAGGCGCGCCGGGCGGCGTGGGCGAGGTAGTCGGCCCCCGGCTCCGGCAGCGGGGAGGGCAGCCCCTGGGCGAACGCGCCGTACAGGGTCGCCAGCTCGCGGGTGAAGATGCCGAGTGACAGCCCGTCGAAGACGATGTGGTGCACGTTCACGGCCAGCCGGTGCGTGCGCTCGTCCAGCCGCAGCAGCCGCGTCCTGATCAGCGGGCCGCGTTCCAGGTCGAACGGCGCCTGCGCGAACGCGTGGACCAGCGCGCCGGCCCGGGCGGCGCGGGAGCCCCGGGGAAGGTCGGCAAGGTCCACGAGCTCGAAGCCGCCCAGGTCAGGGGCATCGCCGGTGACGTGCACCGGGACGTCGCCCACGCGGCGGATCGTCGTCCGTAGCGCCGGATGCCGCCGGACGACCTCCTCGACGGCGCGGCGGAGCGACGGCATGTCCAGCGGGCCGTCCACGTCGACGGTGAACGGGATGTTGAAGAACGGGTCCCCGGGCCGTAGCTGCGCCAGCGTCCACAGCCGCCGCTGGGCGTGGGAGAGGGGGACGGCGCGGTGGGTTTCGGTGGTCATGGGTCAGATGCGGCCGAGGGCGTCTATCAGGCCGGGAAGCCGCTCACCGGCGCCGAGGCGGCGCAGGATCTCCTGCTCGGTGGCCTCGATCTCGGCGGACAGCTTCAGGACGTCCAGGACCAGGTCGTCGGGCACCACGACGACGCCGTTGCCGTCGCTGAAGACCCAGTCGCCGGTGCGGACCCGGACCTCGCCGATCAGGCACTCGGCTCCGGTCTCGTGCACCCGGTAGGCCCCCTGGGTGTCGGTCGGCACCACGTTGGCGGCCACCACGGGCAGGGGCATGGACTCGATGACGGCCAGGTCGCGCACCGCCCCGCCCAGCACGACGCCGTTGAAGCCCAGCTGCCGGAGCAGGTAGGTGACCGACATGCCCCCCGCCAGCGCCGCCTCGGTGAGCAGGGCGCCGGCTCCCGCGACGTAGATCCGCCCGGTCCCGTCGGAGACCTCGGGCACCAGGAAGTCGCGCACCTGCTCCCACGTGCTCGGCGAGGCCGCCTTGATCTGGGGACCCTTGCGCACCGGCGCCCAGGACACGGTGTAGGCCGTGCCGAACGCCATCGCGCCGCCGCCCGACAGCCGCCGCAGCGCGCTCGGCAGGACGGCGTTGACGACGCCGAGCCCGTCGAGGACGTCCACGATCGTGCAGGTCGTCACCCCGGCCCGCGTGACGAGCTCCTCCACGGCGCCGAGCTTGTCGTTGGCCACTTCTCGCACACTCCTCTTCATCGGCTCACCAGGTCGTCGTAGAGCTCCGCCAGCCGCCGCGTGACCGGGCCGGTCGTCCCGGAGCCGATCGGCCGCTCCTCCACCTGCCATACGGGACGGACGCCCGCCGCCGTGCTGGTGAGGAACACCTCGTCGGCGCCGGTCAGCGCCGGGACGTCCATCACCGCCTCGCGGACGTCGAGCCCGGCGCCGGCCGCCAGTTCCATGACGGCGGCCCGGGTGATGCCGGGCAGGCAGGCGTGCGGGGCCGGCGTGAGCAGGCGGTCGCCGCGGACGGCGAAGATGTTCAGAGCCGTGGCCTCGGCCACGTGCCCGTCGGCGTCGAGCATGACCGCGTCGTCGTACCCGCGCGCGACCGCCTCGTTGTGGGCCAGCTTGGACACGACGTAGTTGCCCGTCGCCTTGGCGTGCGGCGGGAAGGAGTCCGCCGGCGGGCGGCGGCGTGCCGACACGCACAGCCGCACGCCGGGCGGCGGCACGGCGTGGCCGGCCTCCCAGCTCCACGCGAGGATGGCCACGTGCACGTCCAGGTCCCTGGTCGTCAGCCCGGACAGGCCGTCTCCCACGAAGACGATCGGCCGGATGTACCCGGCCGTGAGGCCGTTGGCCCGCAGCACCTCGTGATGGGCCTCGGCGAGGGCGGCGCGGTCGTGCTCCAGGGGTATCCCGAGGGTCCGCGCCGAGGCGTACAGGCGCTCGACGTGCTCGTCCAGGCGGAAGATCCGGGCCGTTCCCCCGTGGTCGTACGCGCGCAGGCCCTCGAAGACGCCGTACCCGTAGTGCAGGGAGTAGCTCCACAGGGAGGGCCGTGCCTTGTCCGCCTCGGTGATCTGCCCGTCGAAGTAGACGTGGGTCGTCGACGGCTCACGCACCTCAGACCTCGATCTCGTGCGGGGCGTGCACGCTGAAGCCCATCGGCACCGGGCCGAAGTCCTTCAGCACGGTGAGCCCGGCCGCCTCCGCGGCCACGGACGTGGTCACGCACGCGTCCACCTCGCCCGCGGCGCAGTCCAGCGCCGCCTGGGCGTTGCTGTCGACCAGCCGGATCCGCACGTCCATGTGGTCGATCAGGCTCACCGGGGCGGCGTGGCTGGCCACCGTCCGCGGGGCCTCGCCCCCCCGGGAGGCGAGCACCATCGAGTGCGTCGGCATCACGAAGCAGTCACGCAGCGCCAGGCTGTCGAGGTTGCCGAAGACGATGTTGTGCAGGTCCGGGTACACCACGCAGGCCAGCAGCGCGCTGCGGTCAGGATCGGCGAGGACGGCGGTGACGGCGTCCTCCAGCGTGGGATGCAGCTCGACGCGCGTGTCGTCGGCGCCGCGGCTGCGCAGCCAGTGGCGGGCCGCGGCCTCGCAGTTGGTCCCGGTGGGGCCGAGGGTGTGCAGTTCGAGGTCTTCCACCATGTCGCCCTCCTCAGATCCGGTAGTCGTCCCGTGCCGGGTGGAAGACGTCGATGCACCGCACGTCGGTGCGCGCGAGGGCGGAGTGCTCCACGCCGCCGGGGACGATGACGCTGTCGCCGGGGGCCATCGTGAAGACGTCGTCCCCCACGCGCATCTCGAAGGTGCCTTCGAGCAGGTTGACGATCTGCTCGTGCGGGTGGGTGTGCGGGGGGATCTCGCCGCCGGCGTCGATCTTCCAGTGCGCCACGGTCATGGTGTCGCTGTGCACGAACCGCGCGTGGCAGCCGGGAAGCATCTCCGTCATCGGGCCGTCTGCTTCCTTGACGTGCCTGTCCATGGACATCCGCTACCTTCCCGGGCCGGGCCCGTTCGTGTTGGTCTGGCGCGTTGTCTGGTCGTAGGGCGATGCCGGGCCCGGAGCCGGGCCCGCGGGGGTCGCCGGTGATCGCCGGAAACGGATTTCCGGGGTCGCGGGACGCCCATCACGAGCGGCGGCCGGTGACGCCGGAGCCCGCGGACGGACGCGCGCCGGGCGGGGCGACGGCTCACCCGGCGTCGGGTACGAGCCCCCGTAGCAGCCGGGCCACGGCCCGGGGGGTCTCGTGGACGGCGAAGTGCCCTCCGACCCGGCCGTCGATCACTTCGGCCCGCCGCGCAGGAATGCGCCGCGCCGCCCGCGTGCGGAAGCGGTCATGAAGGTGGAATGAGGGGAGTGCGGGACGTCCCCGATCGGGAGGAGCCACGCGGATTCGCCGTTGGACGCCACGTCGCCGTTCAACGCCCGTCCCCTTCGGAGCGTCTACGAGCTGTGAGGTCAGACCGCATGCTTTTCCAGCCGCCGGCGCAGGCTCAGCGGGCGCATGTCGGTCCAGACCTCGTCGATATGGGCGAGGCATTCCGCCTTCGTGCCGGTCTTCCCCGTGTCCGTCCAGCCGGCGGGAAGTTCACGCCCGTCCGGCCAGATCGAATATTGCTCCTCATGGTTCACGACCACCCGCATGAGGGTTTCACTGACCATTTTTAACTATCCCCTTTATGTCTGGCCCCGTGGCCACTATGACCCACCGGATCCGCGTGCGTCAACGGCGATCCGGTCGTCGGAGGGTGCTATCGATAAACGATTCGGACATTCAACTCCGAAGGGCATTCCGGTGCACTGTCCGGCATGTAACGGCCTGTCTGGGGAGCTGGACTGCCCGATTATTCCCCTGTTGAACAGGTGGCTTCACGAAGAGTCACGATCAGTCCGAAATACCGCGTTGACACGGCGGGGAGAGGCCGGGGTAGTCTCAGCGCCAATAGCCCGCGACGTGAAGAAACACCTCTACGGTCCGTCCGGGCGAGTGCGGTCTGAAGCTACACGCGGGGGCGTCCAGCGAATGCCGGTAATACCTGCCGGATGATCCGGATCAGGTGATCCAGCGGGCCGGTGTCATCGTCATTCGACTTTCGCATCATGCGGTTGGGGGAATTCATGAAGTCGGCGGAAGCGCGTCCATGACGCCCATGGGATTCGTCGAGGAAGAACTCGCCGAGCTGTGGCGCGGGCTTCTGGGCGTCACCGGCGTGACCATGGACGCCCGCTTCACCGATCTGGGCGGCGACGTGCGCGCGGCCGAGCGGCTGGCCTCCCTGGTGCGCGAGGCGCTCGGCGTGGAGGTGTCCGCGCGCGAGATGCTGGAGGCCGGCGACCTCGGGGAGATGGCCCGGCGCGTCCGGGCCGCCATGGAACCGCCGCCCGCGCCGGTCGCCGCCGCGCGCACCCGCGAGGGGCCGCCGCCGTTGTCCTTCGCCCAGCAGCGCATGTGGTTCATGCAGCAGATCGACCCCGGGACGACGCTCTACAACGTGCCGGCGATCCTCCACCTGCGGGGGGCGCTGGATCGCGCCGCCCTGGAGCGGGCGCTGGACCGGCTGGTCGGCCGGCACGAGTCCCTCAGGACGAGCTTTCCCGCCCCCGGCGGACGGCCGCACCAGCGGGTCGCCCCCGCCTCGGGCCTGCGCCTGGAGTGGACCGACCTCACCGGCCACGCCGAGCCGGAGGGCGAGGCCGCCCGCGTCGCCGCCGAGGAGGCGGCCCTTCCCTTCGACCTCGCCGCCGCGCCGCCGCTGCGCGCCCGGCTGGTCAGGCTCGCGCCGGGCGAGCACCGGCTCCTCGTCACCTTCCATCACATCGTGGTGGACGGCTGGTCCCTGGACGTCGCCTTCCGTGAGCTGGCCGCGCTGTACGGCGCGGAGGTCGCCGGTGCCGAACCCCGGCTGCCGGCCGCGCCGCAATACCCCGACTACGCCGTGTGGCAGCGCGAGTGGCTGCGCGACGACGTCCTGGCCGGCCTGGTGGACCACTGGCGCGGCGTACTCGGCGAGGACCCCGTGGCGCTGGAGGTCCCCACCGACCGCCCGCGCCCGGCGGCCCCGCGGTACCGCGGGGCCCTCGCCACCCGCGCGATCGATCCCGCGCTGGTCCGCCGCCTGCGCGGCTTCGGCGCACGCGAGCGGGCGACGCCCGCCATGACCACGCTGGCGGGCTTCGCGGTGCTCCTCGCCGGCTGGGCGGGCGTCACCGACGTCACCGTCGGCAGCCCCGTCGCCGGGCGCACCCGCCCCGAGCTGCAGGACATGGTCGGGTGCCTGATCAACATGGTCCCGGTGCGCGTCGGCCTCGCGGGGGACCCCGGCTTCCGGGACGTGACCGCCCGCGTGCGCGCCGCCGTCGTCGACGCGTCGGCCCACCAGGACCTCCCCTTCGACAAGCTGGTCGAGGCGCTGGTGCCGCCAGGCCGCCGCCGCGGCTTCGCGCCCGTCTTCCGGGTGATGTTCAGCTATCTGAAAGAGCCGCCGCCCCTCGCCTTCGCCGGCCTGGAACGGGCCGTGCTCGATCGCCAGGGGCCGCAGGGCACCGCCAAGTACGACCTGAGCCTGTACGCCGAGGAGAGCGGCGAGGGGCTGGCGCTGACGCTGGAGTACGACACCGACCTCTTCGAGCCGCGGACCCCGGCCGCGTTGCTGGCCGCCTACGAGGCGACCCTGGCCGGCGCCGCCGCGGACCCGGACACGCCGCTCTCACGCCTGGCGGCCATCGGCTCAGGCGTCCCCCGTACCGAGAGGAGCGCGTACGTTGACCGTTGACGCACTGCCCGGCGGCGGCCCCGGGACCATCCACGCGTGGTTCGCCCGCCAGGCGGCGGTCCGCGGCGAGGCCGTGGCGGTGACCGGCGAGGGCGAGCCGCTGACCTACGCGGAGCTGGACCGCGAGTCGGCGCGGCTGGCCCACCACCTGCGCGCGCTCGGCGTCGGCCCCGAGGTCCCGGTCGCCGTGCTGCTGCGGCGCACGCCGCGGCTGGTCGTCGCGCTGCTGGCGGTGCTCAGGGCGGGCGGCGCGTACGTCCCCCTCGACCCGGCGAGCCCGGACGACCGGCTGGCGTACATGATCTCCGACGCGGGCGCGGGCGTCCTGCTCACCGACGACGCCCTCCGCCCCCTGGACGCCCGGCACGTCGTGGACCTCGGCGGCGGCGGGCCCGACCTGTCCGCGTACCCGGTGACCGCCCCGGACGGCACCGGAACCGGTCCGGACAACCTCGCCTACGTCATCTACACCAGCGGCTCGACCGGCGCGCCCAAGGGCGTGATGGTCGAGCACCGCAACCTCACCGGCCTGCTGCGCGGCACCCGCGACCTGTTCGGCTTCGGCCCTGACGACGTGTGGTCGCTGTTCGCGCCGGCGGCCTTCGACGTCTCGGTCTGGGAGATGTGGGGCGCGCTGCTGCACGGCGGCCGGCTCGTCGTCGTCCCCGACCACGTCCGCCGCTCGCCCGAGGACTTCCACGCGCTGCTGGGCCGGGAGGGGGTCACCGTCCTCAACCAGACCCCGGCCGCGTTCCGCCAGCTCGTCCGGTTCGCGGAACGCTCCGGCGCCCGCGTCGGCCCGGCACTGCGCCTGGTCGTCTTCGCGGGCGAGGCGCTGCCCCCCGCGACGCTGCGCCCCTGGTTCGCGCGGCACCCGGACGACCGGCCGGTGCTGGTGAACATGTACGGCATCACCGAGACGACCGTCCACTCGACCTACCGGCGGATGACCGCGGGCGATCCGGACACCGCGCCGGGCAGCATGATCGGCGAGGCAATCCCCGGCTGGACGATGCGCCTGCTCGACGGCGACCGGGACGCGGCCGCCGGTGAGCCCGGCGAGCTCCACGTCGGGGGCGCGGGCGTCGCGCGCGGCTACCTGGGCAGGCCGGGCCTCACGGCCGAGCGTTTCGTGCCCGACCCGTCCTCGCCGGTGCCCGGGTCCCGCACGTACCGGTCGGGCGACCGGGCGCGGCGGCACTCGGACGGCGACCACGAGTACCTGGGACGGCTCGACCACCAGGTCAAGATCCGTGGCCACCGCGTCGAGCCGGGGGAGATCGAGGCGGCCCTTACCCGGCACCCGGCGGTCCGCGAGGCCGTGGTCGTCGTGGGCCGCGACGAGGCCGGGGAGCCGCGCCTGGTCGCGTACTGGGTGGCCGCCGGCGGCGAGCCGCCCGGGCCGTCCGCGCTGCGCGGCCACCTGCGGCGCACCCTGCCCGAGTACATGCTGCCCAGCCTGTACGTCCCGCTGGACCGGCTGCCGCTGACCGCCAACGGCAAGGTCGACCGGGCCGCCCTGCCCGCGCCCGGCGCCGCGCGGCCGGACCTGGACGTGGCCTTCGCCGCCCCGGCCAAGCCCATGGAGAAGGCGCTGGCCGACATCTGGGCCGAGGCGCTGCCGGTGGACCAGGTCGGGCTCGACGACGACTTCTTCGAGCTGGGCGGCCAGTCGATGCTCGCCGCCCAGGTCGTGATCGCCGCACGGGAGCGGCTCGGCGTCCCCGCGTCGCTCCGGCTGCTGTTCGACGGCCCGACGGTGCGGGAGTTCGCCGCGGCGCTGGAGGAGACGCGCACAGGGGAGAGCCCATGACCTACGAACCGGACGCCGGGCCGCCCGGCCACAGCGTCGCCATCATCGGCATGAGCGGGCGCTTCCCCGGCGCGGCCGGCGTGGACGAGCTGTGGGCCGATCTGCTCGCGGGCAAGGAGGCGGTCACCCGCTACACGCGGGAGGAACTCGCCGAGGCCGGGGTGCCCGAGCGGCTGCTGGACGACCCCGCGTACGTCCCGGCGGGCCGCCCGGTGGAGGGGTTCGACCTCTTCGACGCCGAGTTCTTCGGCGTCCCCCGCACCGAGGCCGAGCTGATGGACCCCCAGCACCGGCTGCTGCTGGAGACCGCCTGGCACGCCCTGGAGCGCGCCGGGTACCCGCCGCGCGAGTCCGGCGCGCGCACCGGGGTGTTCGTCGGCGTCTCGTCGAGCACCTACCTGCTTGAGCGGGTGGCCGGCGCCGGGTCCGCCGAGGTCTCCGACGAGCTCCAGAGGGCGATCGGCAACGACCCGGGCATGCCGGCGCTGCGGGTGTCGTACAAGCTCGGCCTGACCGGGCCCAGCTTCACCGTGCTGAGCGCCTGCTCCTCGTCCCTGGTGGCGGTCCATCTCGCCGTGCAGAGCCTGCTCGCCCGCGAGTCCGACCTGGCGCTGGCGGGCGGGGCCGCCGTGCGCGAGCTGGAACCGCGCGGCTACCGGTACGAGGAGGGCGCGATCCTCTCGGCCGACGGCCATTGCCGCCCGTTCGACGCCTCCGCCTCCGGCACCGTCTCGGGCGACGGCGTGGGCCTGGTCGTCCTCAAACGGCTGGAGGACGCGCTCGCGGACGGCGATCACATCCACGCCGTCATCCGCGGCACGGCGGTCAACAACGACGGCTCGGCCAAGGTCGGCTTCACCGCGCCCTCGCCGGAGGGCCAGGCCGAGGTGATCGCCGAGGCGCTCGCGGTCGCGGGGGTCGACCCCGCCACCATCCAGTACGTCGAGGCGCACGGCACGGCCACCCCGCTCGGCGACCCGATCGAGGTGCGGGCGCTCACCGAGGCCTTCGGCCCTGACGTACCCGCCGGGTCGTGCCTGCTCGGGTCGGTGAAGGCCAACATCGGCCACCTGGACGCGGCCGCCGGGGTGGCCGGGCTGATCAAGACGGCGCTGGCGCTCGAACACCGCTTCGTCCCGCCCGCGCCGCACTTCCGCACGCCCAACCCGGAGCTGGGCCTGGAGAAGACGCCCTTCCGCGTCAACGCCGAGGGGATACCCTGGCCGGAGGCCGCCCACCCGCCGCGCGCCGGGGTGAGCGCCTTCGGGGTCGGCGGCACCAACGCCCACGTCGTGCTGGAGGCCGCGCCCCCGGTGACGCCGCCGCGGGACGTTCCGCGCAGGAGCTGGCACATCCTGCCCGTCTCCGCGCGGACCGCGCCCGCCGCCGAGGACGCGGCCGCGCTGCTCGCCCGCGAACTGCGGGACGGCGGGCCCGCGCTCGCGGACGTCGCCTACACGCTCCAGGTCGGCCGGACCGCCTTCGCGCACCGCCGCGCGGTCGTGTGCCGTGACCGCGCGGGCGCCGTCGCCGCCCTGGAGCCGTCCGGAGGAGCCGTCCCCCCGCCGCCCGATCATCACGAGACGCCGCCGCCGGTGGTGTTCATGTTCCCGGGGCAGGGCAGCCAGCACCCCGGCATGGGGGCGCGGCTTTACCGCACCGAGCCGGTCTTCCGCGAGGCCATGGACGAGTGCGCCGAACTGCTGCGCCCGCACCTCGGCCGGGACGTCAGGGAAGTGGCCTTCGGAGACGGAGCCGATGCCCGCGAGCGGCTGCGCGACACGCTCCACACCCAGCCCGCCGTCTTCAGCGTCGGCCACGCGCTGGCGCGGCTGCTCATGTCCTGGGGCGTGCGCCCCTCGGCGATGATCGGGCACAGCCTGGGCGAGTACGTCGCGGCCTGCCTGGCCGGGGTGTTCACCCTGGAGGACGCGGCGCGCCTGGTCGCCGCCCGCGCCCGCCTGATGCACGACCTGCCGCCGGGGCGCATGCTGTCGGTCCCGCTGGAGGAGTCCGCGGCACGCGAGGCCCTCGGCGGCCTGGCGCAGGTGGCCGCGGTGAACGCGCCCGCCGCGTGCGTGGTCGCCGGCGGCCCGGAGGAGATCGCCGAGGCCCGCCGCGTTCTGGAGGGCCGGGGTGTCGCCGTCCGCGAGCTGGAGACCTCCCACGCCTTCCACACCTCGCTGGTGGAGCCGGCGCTGCCCGGCCTGGCCGAGGTCTTCCGGAGCGTGCGGCTCGGCGCGCCGCGGATCCCCTTCGTGTCCAACGTGACCGGCACCTGGATCACCGCCGGGCAGGCCACCGACCCGGAGTACTGGGTGTCCCACACCCGGCGGCCGGTGCGCTTCTCCGACGGCCTCGCCACCCTCGCCGGGCAGGGCGCCGACGCCGTCCTGGTCGAGACCGGCCCGGGCAGCGCGCTCGCCGGGCTGGCCCGCGCCCACCGCGCCCACCAGGCCGATCAGCCCCACCAGGCGCGGGACGCCCACCGCGCCGGCGCGGGCGCCCGGGGGACCACCGTGACGCTGATGCCGCGCCCAGGAGGCGAGGCGGCCGAGGACCGGGCCGTGCTGGAAGGACTGGCGGCCCTGTGGCGGCGCGGCGTGAGCGTCGACTGGCGGGCGTTCCACGGGGACGAGCCCCGCCGCAGGGTGCCGCTGCCCGGCTACTCCTTCCAGCGCCGCCGCCACCTGCTTCCCCGGCCCGGCGCCGCCGCGAGCGGCGCGGGCTCCTCCCGGCGCGCCCCTTCCCGTTGGACGTACGCCCCGGTCTGGCACCCCTCCGCGCCGCCGAAGCCGGGGGAACCGGCCGCCCACCAGGCCGGGGAACCGGCCGCGTGGCTCGTCCTGGCGGACGAGGCCGGGCTCGCCGGGCGGCTGACCGAGGTGTTGCGCGGGCGCGGGCACGCCGTCACCACGGTGCGCATGGGACGCGACTACGCCCGCCTCGCCGAGGACGTCTTCCGCGCCGACCCCGCGCGCCCGGAGCACCTGAGCCGCGTCCTGCGGGAGCTGCGGGGGGACGGCTTCGTCCCCGCTCGTGTCCTGCACGCCTGGAGCGTCGCGGGCCCCGCGTCGGCCACCGCGCGCGACCACACGCCCGGAGATCGTGCCGGCGACCGTGGCCGCGCGGAGGACGTCGTGCGGCGTTACCAGGAGAGTCAGGAGCGCGGCTTCCACAGCATGGTCGCCCTGGTCCAGGCGCTCGGCGAGAACGGGGACGACCGGCCCGTGCGCGTGGACGTGCTGACCGACGACCTGCACGACGTGGCCGGCTCGCCGGTGCGGCTGCCCGAGCGCGCGACCGTGTACGGCGCGGTGACCGTGCTGCCCCAGGAGTACGCGGCCCTGACGTGCGGCGCCGTGGACGTCACCGTCCCCGCCGACGACGCGGGCCTGCGGGCGCTGGCCGAGCGGCTCGCCGCCGAGCTGACCGGACCGCGCGGCGACGCCCTGGTCGCCTACCGCGGCGGCCGGCGATGGAGGCGGGCCTTCGCGCCGGTCGAGCTCGGCCCCGTGCCCGCCGGGACGGTTTGGCGGCGCGACGGGGGGTACCTCGTCACCGGGGCCTCGGGCGAGACCGGGCTGGCCTTCGCCGAGCACCTGGCCGCCTCGGGCGCCCGCCTCGTCATGGTCGGCGACCAGGGCTTCCCCGCCCGCGACACCTGGGACGACGGCGCCACCGACGCGCGCACGCGGGCCGGGATCGCCCGCCTGTCCGCGCTGGTCTCCGGCGACGCAGTCACCTACCTCGACGCGGATCTGTCGGACCCGGCGGAGGCGGCCCGCGCCGTCGCCGAGGCCCGCTCCCGGCTGGGCCGGATCCGCGGGGTGTTCCACATGCCCGGCGCGCGGGGCTCGGGCATGGTCGCGCTCAAGACCCGCGACCGCTTCGAGCCCGTCCTGGCGAACCGCGTGCGGTCGACCCTGCTGCTCGGGGAGCTGCTCGACGGTGAAGACCTCGACTTCCTGCTGCTGGACTCCTCGACCACCGGCGTCGTCGGCGGGTTCGGCCAGGCCGACAACTGCGCCGCCGCCGCGTTCCTCGACGCCTTCGCCCAGGCGGGTGCGGCGCGGGGCCGTCACATGGTCGCCGTCGACTGGGGCCAGTGGGAATGGGACGACTGGCTGGAGGAGCAGATGGCCGGCCTGCCCGAGGTGCGCGAGCAGTACGAGCGCCTGCGCCGCGAGCAGGGCATCCCGGCCGCCGACGGCCTGGCGGTGGCCCGCTCCGTGCTCGCTTCGGGGCTCCCGCAGGTGGTCGTCTCCACCGTCGACTTCCAGGACGTCCTCGCCGATGGGTCCAGGCTGACGGCGACGGCGTTCACCGACTCCCTGGGATCCCACGGCGCGGGCCGCGGGCCGGACACCGGCTGGGACCCGGCGGACACCTGGCCCGGCGACGAGGTCGCCCAGAACGTCGCGTCCGTCTGGCGTGACCTGCTGGGCGTGCCGAGCATCGGCCCGGAGGAGGACTTCTACGCCCTCGGTGGCAACTCCCTGTTCGCCATCCAGATCGTGTCGCGCCTGCGCCAGGTGTACGGCGACATCCCCATGAGCGCGGTCTTCGAGGCTCCGACGGTGCCGGGCCTGGCCGCCGCCATCCGCGCGCACCAGGCCGAGAGCATCGGCCTGGACGAGTTCGAGGCGCTGCTGAGAGAGGTCGAGAGCCTGTCGCTCGAAGAGGCGGAGGCCAAGTTGAAGGGGGACCATGTCTAGCGAGTCCGACGAGCCCACCCAGTCCGCCCAGTCCGCCGAGTCCGGTGAGACGGACGTGAGCCGGCTCCGGTCCCGGATGTCCTCGCTGACGCCGAGCCGGCGCGCGGTCCTGGAACAGGCGATGCGCGAGCGCAACCTCAAACCCCCCGCCTCCCTGGCCGACGCGCCCGGCGGCGGGGACGCGGGCCGGGCGCCCGCCGCGCCGCGCAGGACCCGCCGGGACACCAGCGCGATGGACTTCAGCCTGTTCTTCTTCTCCGGGGACGGCTCGGTCCAGGGGCCGGGCAAGTACGAGCTGCTGCTGGAGAGCGCCCGGTACGCGGACCGGCACGGCTTCTCGGGCATCTGGGTGCCAGAACGCCATTTCGTGGACTTCGGCGGCCTCTACCCCAACCCGTCGGTGCTGGCGGCGGCGATCGCCGTCCTGACCGAGCGGGTGCAGATCCGGGCCGGCAGCGCGGTCCTGCCGCTGCACCACCCCGTCCGCGTCGCCGAGGAATGGGCGGTGGTCGACAACCTGTCGGGGGGAAGGGCCGCCATCTCCGCCGCCTCCGGCTGGCACCCCAACGACTTCATCCTGGCCCCCGGCGGCCACGAGAGCTACGCGCGGCGCAAGGAGGACATGTTCGCGGCGATCGAGGTCGTCCAGCGCCTGTGGGCGGGGCAGACGGTCGAGCTGTCCCGGGCGGACGGGACGACGCAGCCGGTCCGCACGCTGCCGCGCCCGCTCCAGCCCCGGCTGCCGATGTGGATCTCGGCGCAGGGCAGCGTGGAGACCTTCACCGGCGCGGGGCGCATCGGCGCCAACGTCCTGACCGGCCTGGTGGCGCAGCGGCCGGCCGACCTGCGCGAGAAGATCCAGGCGTATCGGGAGGCGCTGCGCGCGGCCGGGCACGACCCCGGGCGCGGACGGGTGACCGTCATGGTGCACACCTTCCTCGGCTCCGACGACGCCGAGGTCAAGGAACAGGTGCGCGGCCCGCTGACCGGCTACCTCAAGACCTTCCTCGCCCAGCAGGACACCTTCGACAGCCAGTTCTCCAAGCTGGACGAGGCCGAGCGCGACGTCATGCTCGCCGCCACCTTCGAGCGCTACTTCGACACGCTGGCTCTGCTCGGGACCCCCGGCCGCTGCGAGGCGCTGATCGAGGACCTGGTGGACCTCGGCGCCGACGAGGTCGCGTGCCTGGTCGACTTCGGGCTGGAGCCCGAGGTGGTGCTCAAGGGCCTGGACCACCTGTGCGAGCTCAAGGACCGCTACCGGGCCAGGCCGCGAGGAGGCCGGGAGTGACGGAGCCGACGGAGCTGTCGGAGCGGCTGGCCCGGCTGAGCCCCGCCCAGCGCGCCCTGCTGGACAAGCGGATGCGCGACCTGAGCCCGCCCCCCGCCGCCCAGAGCTCGATCCCCAGGCGAAGCGACCCCCGCCGTGCCCGGCTCACCGTGGACCAGGAGCGCATCTGGCTCATCCACCAGTTCGACCCCGCGGACCCGGCTTACAACGTGTTCTTCGCCTCGCGCCTGCGTGGCCCGCTCGACACCGCCGCGCTGCGACGGGCGGTGGACGCGTTCGTGGCGCGGCACGAGGCGATGCGCACCACCTTCGAGCTGGACGGCCTGACCCCGGTGCAGGTCGTGCACGAATGCCTGTCGGTGGCCGTCTGGCACGAGGACCTGCGTGGCGTCCCGGCCGCCCTCCGGGAGGAGGAGATGCTGCGGCTGGCCACCGAGGAGGTGCGCACGCCGTTCGACATCGTCCACGGCCCCCTACTGCGCGTCGCGCTGTTCCGCATGGACGAGCGCGAGCACGTCCTGGCCGGCACGGTGGACCACCTCGTCTGGGACCGCTCGTCCATGGGCATCTTCAACGCGGAGATCGCCGAGCTGTACTCGGCGTACGCGACCGGCCGCGAGCCCCGGCTGCCCGCCATCGAGATCCACTACCCCGACTACGCCGAGTGGCAGCCGCGGTGGATGCGCGAAGAGGTGCTGGGCAAGCACCTTCCGTACTGGAAGAAGCGGCTGGAGGGCGCCGAGCTGGTGCTGGAGCTCCCCACCGACCGGCCTCGCCCGCCGGTGCAGACCTTCCACGGCGCCCGCCACCAGTTCCGGCTGCCGGCCGGGCTGACCCAGGCGATCCGCGACCTCGCCCGGCGCGAGGAGGTGACGGTCAACGTCGCCCTGCTGGCCGCCTGGCAGCTCCTGCTGCACCGGCTGACCGGCCAGCGCGACATCGTGGTCGGCACCACGTCCTCCACCCGGGCCCGGCCGGAGACCGAGCCGATGGTCGGCTACTTCCTCACCATGCTTCCGCTCCGCACGACGATCGACCGCGGCATGACCGTCGCGGAGCTGCTCAGGGCCGCCCGCACGACCATGGTGGGCGCCTTCGACCACAACGACATCCCGTTCGGCACCCTGCTCGACGAGCTCGACGTCGAACGGGACCCGAGCCGCACCCCGGTCTACCAGACGTCGTTCATCTACGTGGACTTCCTGCACGAGGACGCCGCGCCGATGGAGGGCCTGGAGGTCGAAGAGCTCATGCTGGACAACTTCACCGCCAAGGACGACGTGACGCTCGGCTTCTTCGACGACCGGTCGCTGGGGCAGGACCGCTTCTTCGGCATGCTGGAGTACAACACCGACCTGTTCGACCCGAGCACGATCGCCCGGATGAGCCGGCAGCTGGAGCGGCTGCTGGAGCAGATGGTCGCCGAGCCCGGCCGGCCGGTGGGCGAGCTGGAGCTGTTCGCCCCGGGTGAGGCCGAGACCGTGCTGGTGGAGTGGAACCGCACCGCCGCCGCACGCGAGCCCGGCCTGTGCCTGGAAGACCTCGTCCGCCGCCAGGCCCGCGCGACCCCCGGCGCGGTCGCGGTGTCCTGCGGCGACGAGCGGCTCACCTACGCCGAGCTGGTGGGCCGCGCGGGCAGGCTGGCCGCCCACCTGCAGGCCGAGGGCGTGGGCGACGAGACCGTGGTCGGCGTCTGCCTGGAGCGGTCATGCGACCTGGTCGTCGGGCTGCTCGCCGTGCTGATGGCCGGGGGCGCGTATCTGCCCCTGGACCCGCGTCACCCGCCGCTGCGGCTCGCCGTCATGGCCGCCGACGCCGGCACGCGGCTCGTCCTGACACGGGAGGACCTGCTCGACGTCGTGGCCGGCTGCCCCGGCGGGCGCGTGCGCGTGGACGCCGACGCCGAGGCGATCGCCGGCGCGCCGCCGGTCCCGCGCGAGCCCGTCCTGCGGGACGAGCGGCTGGCCTACGTCATCTACACCTCCGGCTCGACCGGCCGCCCCAAGGGCGTCGAGGTCACCCACCGGGCCCTGGTCAACCTGCTGCTCGCGATGGCCGGCGAGGTGGGGCTCGGCGAGGGCGACGTGCTCACCGCCGTCACCTCGGTCTCCTTCGACATCGCGGGCCTGGAGCTGTACGCGCCACTGATCACCGGCGGGCGGGTCGCCGTCGTCCGCGCCGAGGACGCCCAGGACGGCCACCGCCTGGCCGCGCTGCTCGCCCGCGAGGGCGCGACCGTCATGCAGGCGACCCCGGCCACCTGGCAGCTCCTGGTCGAGGCCGGGTGGAGCGACGCGGCCGGGATGCGGATCCTGGTCGGCGGCGAGGCGCTGCCGCCCGCACTGGCCGAGCGGCTCGTCCGGCAGCCCGGCCGCACCTGGAACGTGTACGGGCCGACCGAGACGACGATCTGGTCCACCGCCCATCGGATGGACGCCGGCACCGAGCCGATCTCCATCGGCCGTCCCCTGGCCAACACCCAGGCCTACGTGCTCGGCGAACGCCTGGAGCCGGTGCCGGTCGGCGTGCCGGGGGACCTGTACCTGGGCGGCGACGGCGTGGCCCGCGGCTACCGCGGCCGCCCCGGCCTCACCGCCGAGAGGTTCGTCCCCGACCACATCGGCGGCCGTCCCGGGGCGCGGTTGTACGCGACCGGCGACCGGGTACGGCTGCGCGAGGACGGCTCGCTGGTCTTCCTCGGCCGTGGCGACGGCCAGATCAAGCTGCGCGGCTTCCGTATCGAGCTGGGCGAGGTCGAGGCCCGGCTGGAGGACCACCCGGCCGTACGGCGGGCGGTGGCGATGCTGCGCGAGGACCGTCCCGGCGACCCGCGCCTGGTGGCCTACATCGAGGGCGACGCGCCCCGTCCCGGCGAGTTGCGCGACCACCTGCGCGCGTCCCTGCCCGACTACATGATCCCCTCGGCGTTCGTCCAGGTCGGTGTCTTCCCGCTCACCACCAGCGGAAAGATCGACCGGAAGGCGCTGCCCGAGCCGCCGTCCGAGCGGAGCGCCGCGGACTACGCCCCGCCCCGCGACCCCGTGGAACTGGAGGTGGCGCGGGTCTGGGAAGAGGTCCTCGGCGTCGCGCCGATCGGCGTCCACGACGGGTTCTTCGACCTCGGCGGCCACTCCCTGCTCGTGCTGCGCCTGATGGCCGAGATCGAGCGGCGCTTCGGGCGGCGGCTGCCCATGGCGGCGATCTTCCAGGGTGCCACGGTCGAACGCTTCGCCCGCATGCTGCGCGAGGGCTACCAGGAGGAGACCGGCGTCCACCTGGTGCGCATCGGCGGGGACGGCACCGGCTCGCCGGTCTTCTTCGCCCACCCGGCCGGCAGCGAGGTCGTCTGCTACATGCCGTTCGCCCGGCATGTGGAGCCCGCCGGCCGGCCGCTGTACGCGCTGGCCTCCCCGCCGCCGGTGGACGGCGCGCTGCCGTTCCCCCGGTTCGAGGACCGCGCCGCCGCCTACGCCGAGCTCATCCGCCAGGTGCAGCCGCACGGGCCCTACCACCTGGCCGGATGGTGCTACGGCGGGTCCAACGCCTACGCCGTCGCCCGCGAGCTTGAGGACGCGGGGGAGATGGTGTCGGTCGTGCTCATCGACTCCCACGCGCCCGAGCCGGTCGCCGCCGGCGAGGAGCCCGACCGCGCCGAGATCGTCGAGGCGGTGGCCGCCAACCTCATCTGGGACTACGGCGCAGCCCTCAAGCCCCTCGCCGAGCTGCACGCGATGACGCCCGAGGAGCACCTGGACTACCTTCTCGGGCTCGCCCGCGCGGCCGATTACCTGCCGCCGGACGCCGGCCGCGAGCAGATCGCCGAGGTCCTCGACCTGTGGGTCGCCAACCTGCGGCTGCTGTGGAACTACCGGCCCTCCCCGCTGAAGGGCAGGATCACGCTGGTCCGCGCGGCCGAGGAGGAGCACGACATCGCCGCGCGGTGGCGGGAGTTGGCCGCCGGCGACCTGGACGTCCGCGAGGCCGAGGGCAACCACTACACCGTGATGCGGGCACCCCGCGTCCAGGCGGTGGCCGCGGTGATCAACGAGGTCTTCCGCGAGCACACCGTCCTCAGACAGGACATCGGAACCGAGGGCGCGCATGCTTGAGCTGCTGAAGGACGGGACGTACATCAGGTACTGGCTGGCGGTGGTCGCGTCCTTCCTGGGCGACGCCACCGCGCGGGTCACGCTGATCTACGTGGCGGCCACCCTGACCGACGCCCCGGCGCTGCTCATCGCGCTGGTCATCCTCGCGCAGATGCTCCCGGCGGGCGTGCTGGCCGCGTTCATCGGCCCGCTGGCCGACCACGTCCCCGCGCGGGTGCTGCTGGTCGGCTCGGACCTGGCCCGGGTGGTCATCGTGCTGGCGATGATCCCGGCCCGCGGCTCGGCGTGGCTGCTGCTCCTGCTCATCCTCCTGGAGGGGGTCGGCAAGGCGTTCTTCGAGACCGCCCGCATCAGCGCCATTCCGAAGATCGTCGGCGGGCACGGCATCCCGGCGGCGGTCGCGCTGTTCCAGAGCACCAACCACACCATCAACCTGGTCGGCCCGGCGCTGGGCGGGTTGCTGATCGCCCTCGGCAGCGTGCCGGTCGTGCTCGGCGTCAACGCCGCCACCTTCGTGGTGTCCGCGGTGCTGCTCGGCAGCATGGGAGTGCTGCGGGAGGTGCCGGTGGCGGGCGGCGCCGGGCGCGAGCCGTACTGGCAGGCGCTGCGCACCGGCGTGCGCGGGGTGATGGCGGTGCCCTCGCTGCGCTTCCTCGGCGCGTTCCTGGTGCCGGTGATGATCGTCCTCGGGCTGTTCACCACCAACCTGAACGCCCAGCTGCTGACCGTCTTCGACCTGTCCGCCCTTCAGTTCGGCGTCGCCCAGGCCATGTTCGGCGCCGGGTCGATCCTCGGCGCGCTCATCGGCCCCGGGCTGGTGCGGCGGTACTCGTCCAACAGGCTGCTCATCGGCGCGGTGATGCTGTTCGGGCTGTCGCTGCTGCTGCTCGGCCCGACCGGCTGGCTGGCCGACCGGCTCGGCATGGTCGTCATCTCGCTCTGGTGCGTGCTGGCGGGCCTCGGCTCGGGCCTGTTCCAGGTGCCTGTGGCCAACACCGTGCTGCGCGACCTGCCCGAGGAACTGCGCGGCCGCGGCGTCGGCCTGCTGAACGCGCTCATGGTCAACTTCACCGTCGTCGGCGTGATCGTCGGCGGTGTGGTGGCCCAGCTGGTGAGCGTCGCCGGCTCGATCATCGTCTCCGGGCTGCTGCTCGTCATCGCCGCCGCCGCGTTCGCGGTCGTCCCGATGCGGCGGCTGCGGCAGTCCGAGGCGTCCGGCTGAGCGCCCGCGCGGGCCACGTGATCCCGACCACCGATGTGAACGACAGGGGGAGCACCTTGGGGGACAGCATGATCGACGCGCACATGGAGCACTGGCGGCGCGAGCTGGCCGGGCTGGAGCCGCTGGAGGTTCCGGCCGGCCGGCCCCGCCTGAACGTGGACGGCGGGGAGGTCGCGACCCGCGAGGCGATCCTGCCCGGCGAGGTGGTGGAGGGCGTGCGCAAGCTCGCCGCCGAGCACGGCACCACACCGCCCGTGGTCGTGCTCGCGGCCTTCCACCTGCTGCTGGGCCGCTACGGCCGCCAGGAGGACGTCGCCACCCTCGTCCGGGCCGAGCCCGCCGGGCCGGTGCCCGTCCGCACCACCCTGACCGGCGGGTTCGGCGGCCTCGTGGCACAGGTCAGCGACCGGCTGCGCGACGCCCAGGCACACCCGGTGCCGCTCGCGCGGCTCGGCGAGGCGGACGGCCTGCCGTGGGTCCGGGCGGTGCTCGGGGAGGCGGAGGCTGCGGACGGCGACCCGCCCGTGGACCTGGCGCTCGGCGTCCGGGAGGAGGCGGGCACGCTGGAGGTCCGGATCCGCCACGCGACCGGCCATCTGGACCGGCCGGCGGCCGAACGGATGGCCGGCCACCTGGGAGTGCTGCTCGCGGCCGCCGTGGCCGCCCCCGAGAAGCCGCTCGGCGAGCTGGACATGCTGACCGAGGGCGAACGCCACCTGCTGCTGGGGGAGTGGAGCGCAGGCCCCGCCACCGTCCCCGCCGGCCACCTCGTGCACCGGCTGGTGGAGGAGCAGGCGGCCCGCAGGCCCGGCGCCGTCGCCGTGATCTGCGGGGACGAGCGCCTGACCTACCGCGAGCTGGACGCGCGCGCCGGCCGGCTGGCCGCCCGCCTCGTCTCCCGCGGCGTGGGACCGGACGTCCCGGTCGGCCTGCTCCTCGACCGCGGCACCGACATGATCGTCGCACTGCTCGCGATCATGAAGGCGGGCGGCGCGTACGTGCCGCTGGACCCGGAGTACCCGGACCAGCGGCTGGCCTTCGTCCTGGAGGACACCGGCGCCCCGGTCGTGATCGCCCACGGGCACCTGCGCGGCCGCCTCCCCGCCGGCCCCGAGGTGATCGCCCCGGACGAGCCGGCCGACGCGGCCGCCCAGCCGGCCGGCCCCGGCGCCGGTCCCGGCGACCTCGCCTTCGTCATCTACACCTCCGGCTCCACCGGCGTCCCCAAGGGCGTGGCGGTCCCCAACGCGGCGCTGGCCAACCTGCTGGAGGTCATGCGCGGCACGTTCCCCGCCGCCGAGGGCGCGGTCCTGTTCGCCACCTCCATCGCCTTCGACATCGCCACCATCGAGGTGTTCCTGCCTCTGACGAGCGGCGGCCGGGTCGTCGTCGCGACCAGGGAGCAGGCCCGCAACCCGCGCGACCTGGTGGACCTCATCGATGCGCACGGCGTGGCGCTGGCCCAGGCGACGCCCTCGGCCTGGCGTCCCCTAGTGGCGGCCCTGGAAGCCGGCGGGCCACGCGACCTGCAGATCCTCACCGGCGGCGAGACGCTGCCCGCCGACCTGGCGGCCGCCATGCTGCGGGCCGGGTCGCGCGTCGTGACCGCCTACGGCCCCACCGAGACGACGATCTACATGACGTCCGCCGAGATCCGCGACGTGGCGCGCGGCGTGCCGATCGGCCGCCCGTTCCCCGGCACCGAGGTCTACGTCGTGGACGACGCCGGGCTGCCCGTCCCGGTCGGCGTCCCCGGGGAACTCCTGATCGGCGGGGTGTGCCTTGCCCGCGGCTACGTCGGCCGACCCGAGGAGACCATCGCGCGCTTCGTCCCCCACCCCTTCTCGGCCGACCCCGGCGCCCGCGTGTACCGCAGCGGCGACCTGGTGCGCTGGGCGCCCGACGGCGACCTGGAGTGCCTCGGACGCCTCGACCACCAGGTCAAGGTGCGCGGCTACCGCGTCGAGCCGGGGGAGATCGAGGCGGTGCTGTCGTCCCACGAGGACGTGGCCTCCTGCGTCGTGACCGCCCGCGAGGACGTCCCCGGGGACGCCGGCGGCAAGGCGCTGGTGGCGTACTGCGTTCCCGCTCCGGGCCGCGCGCCCGGCGTCGCCGGCCTGCGGCAGTGGTGCGCGGACCGCCTGCCCGGCTACATGGTCCCGAGCGCCTTCGTGTTCCTGGACGCCATCCCGCTGACGACCAGCGGCAAGACCGACCGCAGGGCGCTGCCCGCCCCCGAGGGCGACCGCAGCGGACTGGACTCGTTCGTCGCCCCGCGCACGCCCGCCGAACGCGCCGTCGCCCGCATCTGGGCCGAGGCCCTCTGGATCGACGAGGTGGGCGCGCGCGACGACTTCTTCGAACTCGGCGGCGACTCGCTGATCGCCGTGCGCGTGGCGGCGCGACTGCGGGACGAGTTCGCCCTGGAGGTCCCGGTGTCCGCCCTTTTCACCCACACCACCGTCGAAGACCTGGCCGGCGCGCTGGCCGCCGCCAGGCGGAGCGGCGGGGTGATCGCATGAGCCACAGGCCCGTCCTGCTCGTCGTCTACGACACCGGCAGCCTCGCGCCGACACGGCTGGCTCAGGCGGCGCTGGGCAACGACTGCGACCTCGTCTTCGTGACGGCCGCCACCGAGCACGCCCGGGAGATGATCCCGGCGCTGCGCATGGTCGGATCGGTCGTGGAATCGTCCGGCCGCACCGAGCACGACCTGGTGCGGGAACTGCGGGAGATGAAGCCGTCCGGCATCGTCACCTTCAGCGAGTTCCAGCTCGCCACGACGGTGCGGCTCGCCGACGCGCTCGGCCTGCCGTACCACGCGCCCGGCGACCTGGAGGCGATCACGCACAAGGACCGGCAGCGCGAGCGCCTGGCCGAGGCCGGCCTGCCCGCCGTCCGGTTCCGCACGGTCACGCGCCTCGACCAGGCCGATGAGGCGCTGGCCCACGTCGGGCTCCCCGCGATCATCAAGCCCGTGATCGGGGCGTCCAGCCGCAACACCGTCGCCGTCTCCACCCCTGGGCAGTGCCACCGGGCCCTGGCCGAGATCCTGGGCGGCACGGGTGACGCGCCCGCCGAGACGGCCGTGATGCTGGAGGAGCTCCTCCCCGGGCGCCCCACCGCCGCGCCGTGGGGCGACTACATCGCCGTCGACTGCGTCGCGCTCGGCGGCGACGTCCGGCCCGTCTTCGTCACCAGCAAGTTCGCCCTGGCCGAGCCGTTTCGTGAGCGCGGCGGCTACGGCGGGTTCTCGGTGGTCCCCGAGCCGGAGGTGCGGGAGGTGCGGGACCTGGCGTGCCGCGCCGTGCGCGCCCTCGGCGTCCATGGCATCGCCGACGTCGAGATCAAGCTGACCGGGGCGGGCCCGCGGGTCATCGAGGTCAACGGCCGCCTGGGCGCCTGGGTGGACGACCTCGCCGTGCGCTCGGGCACCGCCGACCCGGCCGACGTCGCGGTCAGGGCCGCGCTCGGCAGGGACTGTGAGACCGGCGGGGTCAAGACGGACGGGCCGATCGCCTTCCACTACCTCATCGTGCCGCCCTTCGGCGCCCGGCGGGTGCGCTCCATCCGCGGCGCCGCCGCCCTGCGCCGGGTGCGCGGCGTCGAGAGGCTCTCGGTGCTGGTGCGGCCCGGAGCCTCGGTGGACTGGCGCATCGGCGCCCGCGGCAACGTGGCCGCCGTCATCGGGACCGTCCGCGACCACGACGAGCTGGCCGAGACGGTCGCCGCGATCGAGGCCGTCGATTGGATCGCATATGAGTGACCTCGTCATCTTCGACCTCGACGGCGTCCTGGTCGACACCCAGGACGCGGAGAACGGCGCCCTCGCCTACCTCGGCGGGCTGATGGGGCTCACCATCGGCGAGGGCGCCGCGGCCGAGCTGTTCTCCGGCAGGAAGATGCAGGAATGCATCGACCTGATGGCGGACATGGCGGGGTGCGCTCCTCCCGACGGCGCGATGAGCATCGTGCGGGCCAGGTGCGAGGAGCTCATCGGCCCGAGTCTGGAGCCGGTGGACGGGGTCGCCGACGCGCTCGCGCGGATCCCCGCCCCCAAGTGCGTCGCCTCCAACAGCCCGAGGGAGATCATCGAACGCCGGTTGCGCGGCGCCGGCGTCCTGCACCACTTCGGCGGCGGCATCTACTCGGCGTACGACGTCGGCGCCTGGAAGCCGGACCCGAGGCTGTTCCTGTGGGCGGCCTCGGAGTGCGGCGCCGACGCGAGCGGCTGCGTCGTCATCGAGGACAGCCCGGTCGGGGTCGACGCCGCCCTGGAGGCCGGCATGCGGGTGCTCCAGTTCACGCCCGACCCCTCGGCGGGTCCGCACCGTGAGGGCGTCCCCACGTTCTCGTCCATGCGGCGCCTGCCCGAGCTGCTGCGCGCGCCCGCGCCCTTCACCCCGGTCACCGCACGCGACGGAGGTATCAGGTGAACGACATCCGGAAGATCATGGTCCTGGGCGCCGGCGATCTCGGCCGGCGGGTGTTCCACGAGCTCGCGCACGGTGGGGGCAGGCACGTACAGCTGGTCGGCCGGGACGAGGACGCGACACTGCGGGCCGCCAACCTCACCCGCTACTGCGCCCTCCAGCGCGGGTACGCGGACGTCGGCGTCAGCCACGCGGTCACCGATCTGGCCGACGTCGCCCGCACCGCCGAGCGCATCGCCCGCTTCGCCCCGGACGTGCTGTTCCTCGCGGCGAGCTACCAGTCGTGGTGGGTGATCTCCACTCTCCCGAAGGACGCCTTCGAGCGCCTGTACGCCGCCAACTACGGCCCCTGGCTGCCGATGCACCTGGTGCCGGTGATGAAGGCCATGGAGGCCGTCCGGATGGCGGGCAGCGACGCGACGGTCGTCAACGCCGCCTACCCCGACGCAGTCCACCCCGCGCTCGCGGCGGCGGGGCTCGCGCCGCACATCGGCATCGGCAATCTCGCCAACAACGTCCCCGGCATCCGCGTCGCCGCGGCCGACGAGCTCGGCTGCGCGCCGGACGAGGTGGAGGTGCGGCTGGTCGCCCACCACTACGTGTCGCACCGGCTGTCCCGGCGCGGGGACAGCGGCCCGGCCGCGATGGGGCTCTCGCTGCTGTGGGAGGGGCGGGACGTCACCGCCAAGGTGGACATCGCGGGCCTGCTGCGGCGGCTCCCCGGGCGCTACCGCCGCACCGGAGGGCTGGCCGGGCAGGCGATGACCGCGGCCTCGGCGCTCAGCGTCCTGGAGCCCCTGGTCGAGCGGCGGGACGCCGTCGTCCACGCCCCCGGTCCGATGGGCATGATCGGCGGCTACCCCGTCGCGATCGAGTCCGGGCGGTTCCGCCTGCTGCCGCCCGACGGCATGACGCGGGAGGAGGCCCTCGCGATCAACGTCTCCGGGCAGGTCCAGGACGGCATCACCGAGATCCGGGCCGACGGGACCGTAGTGTTCGAGGACGCGTCGATGGGGGTCCTGGCCGAAGAACTGGGCTACGACTGCCGGGAGATGCCGTTGCCCGACGCGGAGGGGCGCGCGCGGGAGATCGCGGAACGCTTCGCCGCGTACCGCGAGCGGGTGGCGGCCGGAAACGCGGGGAAAGCGACTCGTCTGATCTTGCGTATCAGCGGTGCCCGCCGTAGGTAAGCTTCGTGGCATTTCCAGGAGAAATCGGGAGGAGCCGCAGCTATGCCAGCAAAACGGGTGATCGGCGTCGCCCTGGCAGGGGCGGCCGTTCTGGCGCCCGCCGTGGCCTGCTCGTCCTCCGGCGGGGCCACGCCGGCGTCCCAGGAGACGGCGCCCGCTCCTCTGGCGTCCTCCTCGCCCGCGCCGCCGCCGGAGCACCCGTTCACCGGGCAGCCGGTGGCGAGCCGCAGGCCGGTGCTCGCCGTGAAGATCGAGAACACGGCGTCGGGCAAGCCGCAGCTCGGCCTGCGCAGCGCGGACCTGGTGTTCGTCGAGCAGGTGGAGGGCGGCCTGACCCGCCTCATGGCGGTCTTCTCCTCCAAGCTGCCCGCCAAGGTCGGGCCCGTCCGCAGCGCCCGCATCTCCGACCTGCACCTGCTCCCGATGTTCGGGAAGCCCGCGCTGGCCTACTCCGGCGTGCAGAGCAAGATGATCCCGCTGGTCAGGGAGGCGTCGCTGTTCGACGTCTCCGACAGCGCGGACCCGGGCGCGTACTTCCGCCAGCCGGGACGCGTGGCGCCGTACAACCTGTTCGCCGACACCAAGAAGCTGCTGGCGGGCGCGCCGAAGGCGACCAAGGCCCGGGACATCGGGTTCGAGTTCGGTGACGCCCCGGCGGGCGGGGTACCTAAAAAGACCTTTACCGTAAAATATCCGGCGGCTCGGTTCACCTTCACCTGGTCCGCGGCCCAGAAGCGCTGGCTGGTGGCGCAGGACGGCAAGCCCGACATGGCGGCCGAGGGCGGCCAGCTCGGCGCGCCGACCATCGTGGTGCAGTACGCCAAGACCACCCGCTCGGAGTTCCACGACTTCACCGGCAGCTACACGCCGCTGATCCAGACCACCGGCACCGGCAAGGCCGTCGTCCTGCGCGACGGCAAGGCCTACCAGGCCAAGTGGTCGCGCCGCTCGGAGAAGACCGGCACCGAGTTCACCACCGCGGACGGCGAGCCGATGACGTTCAGCCGGGGCCAGGTGTGGGTGGTCCTCGCCGCCCCCAAGCCCGTCCAGCCCTGAGCCTCCCCGCCCGCCGCGGCCCCGCGTGGCCGCGCCCGCGCGTCGTACGGCTTGTCCAAAGATCGCCGTCATTTGCGACGATCTGGACCGTCCGGGCGGATGCTGATCAGCGCCTACCATGGACCTGAACCCATTGTCGCGCTCGTGAGGTAAGACCGTGTCCAGCAGCACCCCCGAAGTCACCGACCCCGCCGTCACCGGCACCGCCCGTGTGAAGCGTGGCATGGCCGAGATGCTCAAGGGTGGCGTCATCATGGACGTCGTCACGCCCGACCAGGCCAAGATCGCCGAAGACGCCGGCGCCGTCGCCGTCATGGCCCTTGAGCGTGTTCCCGCCGACATCCGCGCCGAGGGCGGCGTGTCGCGCATGAGCGACCCCGACATGATCGACGGCATCATCCAGGCCGTCTCCATCCCCGTCATGGCCAAGGCCCGCATCGGCCACTTCGCCGAGGCCCAGGTCCTGCAGGCCATCGGCGTCGACTACGTCGACGAGTCCGAGGTGCTCACCCCCGCCGACGAGGCCAACCACATCGACAAGTGGGCCTTCACCGTCCCCTTCGTCTGCGGCGCCACCAACCTCGGCGAGGCCCTTCGCCGCCTCTCCGAGGGCGCGGCGATGATCCGCTCCAAGGGCGAGGCCGGCACCGGCAACGTCGTCGAGGCCACCCGCCACATGCGGCAGATCCGCGGCGACATCAAGCGGCTGGGGGCCCTGGACGAGGCCGAGCTGTACGCCGCCGCCAAGGAGCTGCGCGCTCCGTACGAGCTGGTCGCCGAGATCGCCAAGACCGGCAAGCTGCCCGTCGTGCTGTTCACCGCGGGCGGCATCGCCACCCCCGCGGACGCCGCGATGATGATGCAGCTCGGCGCCGAGGGCGTGTTCGTCGGCTCCGGCATCTTCAAGTCGGGCGACCCGGCCAAGCGGGCCGCCGCCATCGTCAAGGCCACCACCTTCTACGACGACCCCGACGTGATCGCCAAGGTCTCCCGCGGCCTCGGTGAGGCGATGGTCGGCATCAACGTCTCCACCCTCCCCGAAGCCGACCGTCTCGCCACGCGCGGCTGGTAGTGGTCGCGTCCGTGGCGCGGCCGGGCCGCGCCACGGACAGTACGCCGATGCCCGTAAATATCCCCTCTGACCTGGGATTCCCTGTACTCGGCGTTTGCTGTGAATAGTCGATGATCGTCATGTGATCGACAGGCGATCGTTCCTCGTGCTGGGGCTGGCGTCGGGAGTGCCACCCCTGCGGGTCTCCTATGGGGACCCGTTCACGCTGGGCGTCGCCTGCGGCGATCCCGCGCCGGACGGTTTCGTCATCTGGACGCGGCTCGCCCCCGCGCCGCTCGCCGAGGACGGCTTCGGCGGGATGCCGCCGTCGGCGGTACCGGTCTACTGGGAGGTGGCCACCGATCCCGCCTGCGCGCGGATCGTCCGGCGCGGCACCGAGGAGGCCGTGCGCGAGTGGGCGCACAGCGTGCACGCCGAGGTCGCCGGCCTGGAGCCGGGCCGCGAGTACTGGTACCGCTTCAAGGCGGGCCAGTACGTCTCGCCGATCGGCCGCGCGCTGACGGCCCCGGCGCCGGCGTCGCTGCCCGGCTCGCTGCGCATGGCCGTGACCTCGTGCGCCAACTTCCAGCACGGCCACTTCACCGCCTACGGCAGGGTGGCGCAGGAGCGTCCCGACCTGGTCCTCCACCTGGGCGACTACATCTACGAGTACGGCAAGGGCGAGAACCCGTGCCCCGGCGGCAACGTGCGCCAGCACGAGGGGCCCGAGGCGCGCACGCTCACCGAGTACCGCCGCAGGCACGCCCTCTACAAGACCGACGCCGACCTGCGCGCGGCGCACGCGGCCGCGCCGTGGCTGCCGATCATGGACGACCACGAGGTGCGCAACAACTGGATGAGCCTGCTGCCGGCCGAGCGGCGCGAGGCCGCGTTCCGGGCCTACTACGAGCACATGCCGCTGCGCCGCACCGCGGTCCCCAAGGGCCCGGCGATCAAGCTGTTCCGGCGCGTGCGCTGGGGGAGCCTCGCGACCATCCACCTGCTGGACACCCGCCAGTACCGCGACCCGCTGATCTGCGGCGCGGGCTTCCACGAGTGCCCCGAGTCGCGCGTGGAGAACCGCACGATCACGGGCGCCGAGCAGGAGCGGTGGCTGCTGGAGGGCTTCCGCGAGTCCAAGGCGCTGTGGGACGTCATCGGCCAGCAGGTCTTCTTCGGGCAGCGCGACAAGCACACGAGCGGCGAGAAGAAGGTGCGGCAGGACTCCTGGGACGGCTACTCCGCCTCCCGCACCCGGGTCACCCGCGGCTGGGTCGACGCCGGGGTCCGCAACGCCATCGTGCTGACCGGCGACGTGCACTCGCACTGGGCGGGAGACCTGGCCCTCGACTACGACGACGAGTCCTCGCGCCTGGTCGGCACCGAGCTCGCCGTCACCTCGATCACCAGCGGCGGCGACGGCGACGACCACGACCGGCCCAGGGACGCGCTGCTGGAGAAGAACCCCCATCTGAAGTTCCACCTGAGACGCCGCGGATACCTCATGGTGAAGGTGACGCCGACCGCGGTCGTCGCCGACTTCAAGATCCTTCGGTACGTCAGCACGCCCGGCGCCCCCGCCCTCACCGCCGCGACCTTCGAGGTGCCGGACCGGGTGCCCGGGCTTCTGCGCCGGCCCTGAGCCGCGCCGGGCGTTCCGGTCCTCCGCCAGGGGAAGTCCTGGGCGGTTTGGGACGTTGTTCCGCATGGCCCTAGGCTTTTGACGCGCGCCGTATCCGCCGCGACCGGGGGCCTCGGGGACGACCGCCGGCGGCTGACGGCCGCGCGGGGCCACGTCCCCGGAACGCGACCAGCGGGCAGCGACCCCTGCGGTGCCCCGAGCAGTGAAGGAAGGAACGACCGGTGACCTCTGCGCCGACGATGCCGACGATCGGCGTGCTCGCTCTCCAGGGCGACGTGCGTGAACACGCCCGCTCTCTCGAGGCCGCCGGAGCCAGGGCCGTGGCCGTCCGCCGCCCGGCCGAGCTCGACGCCGTGGACGCGCTCGTCATCCCGGGTGGGGAGTCCACCACCATGTGGAAGCTCGCCGACGCCTTCGACCTGCTCGAACCGCTGCGCGTGCGCATCAAGTCCGGCATGCCGACCTACGGGTCCTGCGCGGGCATGATCATGCTGGCCGACCGCATCGAGGGCGGCATCGAGGGCCAGCAGACGATCGGCGGCATCGACATGGTGGTGCGCCGCAACGCCTTCGGCCGCCAGATCGACTCTTTTGAGGCATCCTTGGATTTCGCGGGCCGCGGTCTGCTGCGCGCCGTCTTCATCCGCGCCCCATGGGTCGAATCCGTGGGCGAGGATGTCGAGGTGCTGGGGCTGGCCGAGCCTGGGGATAGGATCGTCGCGGTCCGGCAGGGACCTCTGCTCGCGACGTCCTTCCACCCCGAGCTGACGGGGGACGCGCGGGTTCATTCGTATTTTGTCGAGATGGTGAGGGAGCTCTAGCCGATGTCCGGCCACTCCAAATGGGCGACGACGAAGCACAAGAAGGCCGCGCTCGACGCGAAGCGGGGCAAGCTTTTCGCCAAGCTCATCAAGAACATCGAGGTGGCGGCCCGGACCGGTGGTCCGGACCCGGAAGGCAACCCGACCCTCTACGACGCGATCCAGAAGGCCCGCAAGAGCTCCGTGCCGATCGACAACATCGAGCGCGCGCGTAAGCGCGGCGGCGGCCTGGAGGCCGGTGGCGCCGACTGGCAGACGATCATGTACGAGGGCTACGCGCCCGGCGGCGTGGCGGTGCTGGTCGAGTGCCTCACCGACAACCGCAACCGCGCGGCCTCCGAGGTCCGCGTGGCCATGACCCGCAACGGCGGCTCCATGGCCGACCCGGGCTCGGTGTCCTACATGTTCAACCGCAAGGGCGTCGTGATCGTCCCCAAGGGTGAGCTGGCCGAGGACGACGTGCTGGCCGCGGTCCTCGACGCCGGCGCCGAGGAGGTCAACGACCTCGGCGAGTCCTTCGAGGTCGTCTCCGAGGCCGGTGACCTGGTCCCGGTGCGCAAGGCGCTCCAGGAGGCCGGCATCGACTACGACTCGGCCGAGAGCAGCTTCCTGCCCACGCTCAGCGTCCCCCTGGACGAGGACGGCGCCCGCAAGGTGTTCCGCCTGATCGACGCCCTGGAGGACAGCGACGACGTGCAGAACGTCTACGCCAACTTCGACGTCAGCGACGACGTCCTCGCCAAGCTGGACTGACCCGCGTGACCGCGCCGGCGGGCCGCCGGAAAAGGGTTCGGCCTTCGCCGGCGTCCAGGTCGGCGGCCTGCGCCGCGCCGGGCTGCTGACGGGGGCACCCCCGAGGCCGACGATCTTCTCGCCGCGGCCTTCGCCGCCAAGCCCTACATGATCGACTACTTCTGAGTTCCGCGCCCGGCCCGGCGGCGTGTCCCTGGGTGCGCCGCCGCGCCCGCCGGGGTAGAGTTCGGGGCCGAACAGGTGTTCGGCGGTCTGGGGAGGCGTGCCGGTGCGGCTACCGGAGCTGAGGGTGATGGGGGTCGACCCCGGCCTCACCCGCTGCGGCCTCGGCGCCGTCGAGGGCCGCGCGGGCGCCCCGCTGTCCCTGGTCAAGGTCGGCGTCGCCCGCACCCCCGCCGGGGACGACATCGGCGCCCGCCTGGTCGCGATCGAGGCCGAGATCGAGCGCTGGCTCGACGAGGTCAGGCCCGACGCCGTCGCGGTCGAGCGGGTCTTCAGCCAGAGCAACCTGCGCACGGTGATGGGCACGGCCCAGGCGTCGGCGGTGGCCATCGTCTGCGCCGCCCGCCGCGGGCTCCCGGTCGCGCTGCACACCCCCTCGGAGGTCAAGGCCTCCATCACGGGGTACGGCAACGCCGACAAGGCCCAGGTCGGCGCCATGGTCACCCGCCTGCTGCGCCTCGACGCCATGCCCAAGCCCGCCGACGCCGCCGACGCCCTCGCGCTCGCCATCTGCCACATCTGGCGGGGCGGCACGCAGAACCGCCTGGCCCAGGCCGTCGCCAAGGCCAAGGCCGCCGCGACGGCCGCGAAGGGAACCCCGTGATCGCCTCGGTGTCCGGCCGCGTCGCCGCCCTCGCCCCCGACTCGGCGGTCGTGGAGGTCGGCGGCGTCGGCGTCCTCGTCCACTGCACGCCCGCCACGCTCGCCACGCTGCGCGCGGGGGAGCAGGCCCGTCTCGCCACCTCCCTGGTCGTCCGTGAGGACTCCCTGACGCTCTACGGCTTCGCCACCGACGACGAGCGCACCGTCTTCGAGATGCTCCAGACCGCCTCCGGCGTCGGCCCGAGGCTGGCGCTGGCCATGCTCGCCGTCCACGCGCCCAACTCCCTGCGGGTGGCGGTCGCGAGCGCCGACGTCAAGGCCCTGACCATGGTGCCGGGCATCGGCCAGAAGGGCGCCCAGCGCATCATCCTGGAGCTCAAGGACAAGCTCGGCACGCCGGAACAGGCCGTGGACGCCGCGCTCAACGGGCGCGCCCGGCGGCAGATGTGGCGCGAGCAGGTGCACGCGGGGCTGGTCGGCCTCGGCTACTCCTCCAGGGACGCCGACGAGGCGATCGCCGTCGTCTCGCCCCAGGCGGATGCCGAGGAGGCCGCGGGCCGCGTTCCCGAGGTCGCCATCCTGCTGAAGGCGGCCCTGCGGGCCCTGAGCGTGCGATAGGGGCCCCGATGAGCCTGGAGAGAGATCTGGTGTCGCCGGACGCCGAGGGCGACGAGCGGGCGATCGAGTCGGCGCTGCGGCCCAAGCGGCTGAGCGAGTTCATCGGCCAGAGCCGGGTGCGCGAGCAGCTCTCCCTGGTGCTGCAGAGCGCGCTGCGCCGCGAGCGCCCGCCGGACCACGTGCTGATGAGCGGCTCGCCGGGCCTCGGCAAGACCACCCTCGCCATGATCATCGCGGCCGAGCTGGGCATGCCCCTGCGCCTCACCTCCGGACCGGCCCTGGAGCGCGCGGGCGACCTCGCGGCCATCCTCTCCACGCTGTCGGAGGGCGAGGTGCTCTTCATCGACGAGATCCACCGCATGGCCCGCCCCGCCGAAGAGATGCTCTACCTGGCCATGGAGGACTTCCGCGTCGACATCGTCGTCGGCAAGGGCCCCGGGGCCACCGCCATCCCGCTGGAGATCGCGCCCTTCACGCTCGTCGGCGCCACCACCCGCGCCGGGCTGCTGCCCGCGCCGCTGCGCGACCGGTTCGGCTTCGTCGCCCACATGGACTTCTACGACGTCGAGGAGCTGGAGCAGGTGCTGCGCCGGTCGGCGAGCCTGCTCGGGCTGCGGCTCCCCGACGAGGCCGCCCACGAGATCGCCCGCCGGTCGCGAGGCACGCCCCGCATCGCCAACCGCCTGCTCAGGCGGGTCCGCGACTTCGCCGAGGTCCGCACCGACGGCGTCATCACCCGCGACATCGCCTCGGCGGCGCTCAACCTGTACGAGGTGGACGCCGAAGGGCTCGACCGGCTCGACCGGGCGGTCCTCGGCGCGCTGCTGCGCAAGTTCGGCGGCGGCCCGGTGGGCCTGTCCACCCTGGCGGTGGCCGTCGGCGAGGAGCCGGAGACCGTCGAGGTCGTCGCCGAGCCGTTCCTCGTCCGCCAGGGGCTGCTCGCCCGCACGCCCCGGGGGAGGGTGGCCACCGCCTCCGCCTGGTCCCATCTCGGGCTCACCCCTCCGCCGGACGCGTTCGGGGCGCCCGGCCTGCCAACACTCTTCGAAGATCCCTGATACGCGGGCTTTCTGACAGGCGTCTTGACGGCGGCTTCGCGGCCCCGGCCGCGCCGGGCGGCGTTCCGTCCCTGGTGAAGCCCGCGCCACCGGGTGAACCCCCTGCTACGGCGGGCGGGCCGGCCGCCGGAACCCGACGGCCGCGAAAGTTTCAAAATCGTCGTATCGGCTGGTCACAGATCGGCTACAACGGGAACTTTCCTGCTTGCTAGAGCGTGGGTTCGTTGCCGGGCTTTGACAAGCTCGCCTAAACTCCGTGGCTTGGCTGGCTGTGTACGCTGACATGATCGGTGTGCGGCCGTGCCCATCGCCTCCAGACCTCCGGCGCCAGGCCGGTCAGTCCTTAACCGGAAGGAAGCCCCGTGCAGGGCCTTGGATCGTTCGTGCCACTGATCTTGCTGGTCGTGGTGTTCTATTTCCTGCTCATCCGCCCGCAGCGCAAGCGGCAGCAGGAGCAGTTGCAGATGCAGAGCAGCCTGACGCCCGGCACCCGGGTGATGACCACGACCGGCATGTTCGCCACCGTCTCCGCCGTCGAGGACGACGACCTGATCCTGGAGATCGCGCCCGGCGTCCAGACCCGGTGGATCAAGGCGTCCATCGGTCGTGTGGTCACTCCGGTGGAGGAGACGGTGGACAATGAAGACGGTGAAGACGGGACCCCGGGCGTTCGGGACTCCGTAACCGACGAGACGGTGATCGACGCCCCGGAACGCCGGGGAGACGAGGGCTCGACTAACGCGAAGTCCTGAGTAGGCTCACGGCAAACCCCTCTTGACGAAAGAACTGACCACCAGTGGCCCCATCGACCAGTAGCCAGAGTAAGCCGGGGCGCGTGCTCCTGGCGCTCCTGGCGCTCATCCTCGCCATGGGCGGGGTGATGCTCCTGCAGAAGGCACTCGTGCCCAAGTTCGGCCTCGACCTCGCCGGCGGCACCACGGTGACGCTGTCCCCGGTCACGCAGAGCGGCGGTGCGACCCCTTCCCAGGAGAGCCTCGACCTGGCCGTCAACATCATCCGTGATCGGGTGAACGGCAGCGGCATCTCCGACGCAGAGGTCGCCAAGGCAGGCGACAACATCGTCATCTCCGTTCCCGGCGCCGGCCAGGAGGAGGTCGTCAAGCTGGTCGGCACCACGGCCGAGCTGCGCTTCCGTCAAGTCCTCGCGGTCGCGGCCGCCAACGCCACGCCGGGCAAGCTGCCGACCGCCCCCGCCACCCCGGCGCCGTCGGGCGGCTCGACCCCCGCCCCCTCCGGGTCGGCCCAGCCGAGCACGACCGCCAAGCCCACGGCCACGGCCAAGCCGGCCCCGAGCGGCACCCCGGCGGGCCGGGCGCTGTCCTCGGCGCTGACCGCCCCGACCCCGGCGCCCTCCGCGTCCGCGACGGGCGACGCCAAGGACGCCAAGGACAAGGCCACCCCGGAGCCGAGCGGTTCCGCGGCGCCCTCCGCCTCGGCGTCG
This sequence comes from Sphaerisporangium album, assembly GCF_003323745.1. Classification (GTDB taxonomy): domain Bacteria; phylum Actinomycetota; class Actinomycetes; order Streptosporangiales; family Streptosporangiaceae; genus Sphaerisporangium; species Sphaerisporangium album. The sequence continues at coordinate 58,836 of NZ_QOIL01000020.1, read as the reverse complement.
GCCCCTCCCGCGCAGGAGGATCCAATGGCCGGCGTCGACCTCAGCGGTGTCGACCCCGCGGTGGCCGAGCAGTTCAAGACCCTCGACTGCACCAAGAAGGACCGCGGCCAGGGCGTCCAGGACAACCCGGACAAGCAGCTCGCGGCCTGCAGTGACGACGGCGTCGCCAAGTACATCCTGGACAAGGCCGCCGTGAAGGGCACCGAGGTCGCGGGCGCGAACTCCGGCGTCGACTCCACGACGGGCGAGTGGATCGTCCAGGTGAACTTCAAGAGCAAGGGCGCCAGCGAGTTCGCGAAGATCACCGGTCAGATCACCAGCGCACCCCAGCCGCGCAACCAGCTCGCCATGGTGCTCGACGGCGTGGTCATCTCCGCCCCCGTCATCGAGGAGCCGATCCCGGGCGGCCAGGCCCGCATCTCCGGCAGCTTCACCCAGAAGACCGCCGACGACCTGGCCAACCAGCTCAAGTACGGCGCGTTGCCGCTGAAGTTCGTGCAGAGCTCGATCGAGGAGGTCTCCTCGACGCTCGGCGCCGACCAGCTCCGCGGCGGCCTGCTCGCGGGCGCCATCGGCCTCGTCCTCGTCGTGCTGTACTCCCTGCTCTACTACCGGGGCCTCGGCCTGGTGGCGGTGGCGAGCCTCGCGATCGCGACGATCGTGACCTACGAGGCGGTGGTCATCCTCGGCCACAACGCCAACTTCCGGCTGTCGCTGCCGCACATCATCGGCCTCATCGTCTCCATCGGCATCACCGCCGACTCCTTCATCGTCTACTTCGAACGCATGCGTGACGAGATGAAGGAGGGCCGGCGCTCGCTGCGGGTGGCCGTCGAGGTCGCCTGGGTCCGCGCCCGGCGCACGATCCTGATCGCCGACGCGGTCATGTTCATCGCCGCCGTGGTCCTGTACTTCCTGGCGGTCGGCGGCGTCGCGGGCTTCGCCTTCGCGATGGGCCTCACCACGCTGATCGACATCCTCGTGGTGTTCCTGTTCACGAAGCCGTTCGTCGCGATGCTGGCCAAGCTGTCGTTCTTCGCCAAGGGGCACAAGTTGTCCGGCCTCGACGCCGAGCGCATGGGCCGCGAGGCGCCCGTGGCCCGCACGACCGTTTCGCAGGAGGGCTGATGTCGCGCATCGGTTCGATCGGCCGCCGCCTGTACCGCGGCGAGGTCGACATCGACTTCGTCGGGCGTTACAAGCTGTGGTCGCTGCTGTCCGGCCTGCTGCTGGTGATCTCCATCGCCGGCCTGATCGTCCAGGGCCTGAACCTGGGCATCGAGTTCAGGGGCGGCTCGGTCTTCAGCTTCGACAAGCCGCGCTCGTCCACCATCGAGACCGTCCGTTCCACGGTCGAGGGCGCCGGCGCCCACCAGGTCACCGTCCAGGAGGCGAGCAACCGCTGGCGGGTGACCACGCAGAGCCTGACGGCGGAAGAGGTCACCACGGTCCAGAACGCCATCTCCAAGGAGTTCGGCGTCGCGGGCAACCAGATCAGCAAGCAGATCATCGGCCCGACGTGGGGCGGCGAGGTGCTCAGGAAGGCCGTCATCGGCCTGGTCGTCTTCATGATCGCGATCATCCTGTACCTGACGATGGCCTTCGAGTGGAAGATGGCGCTGGCCGCGGTGGTCGCGCTGCTCCACGACCTGATCATCACCGCCGGCATCTACGCCTGGTCGGGGTTCGAGGTCACCCCGGCCACGATGCTGGGCTTCCTGACGATCCTCGGTTATTCGCTCTACGACGCCGTCGTGGTGTTCGACATGATCAAGGAGGTCACGGCCAAGCTCGGCACGACCGCCAAGATGACGTACACCCAGGCGGCGAACAACGCGCTGAACCACACGCTGATCCGCTCGCTGAACACCTCGCTGGTCGCGATCCTGCCGGTGGCGGCGATCCTGTTCATCGGCACCACGCTGTTCGGCGCGGGCACGCTGAAGGACCTGTCGCTGGCGCTGTTCGTCGGCATGATCGTCGGCACGTACTCCTCGCTGTGCGTGGCGACGCCGCTGCTGGTCAACCTCAAGGAGCGCGAACCGAAGTACATGGCCATCGCCAAGCGGCTCGCCTCCAACAAGAGCGCGTCCGCGCAGGACGCCCCGCCGGCCAAGGGCAAGGAGCCCGCCACGGCGGCCACCTCCACAGGCCCGGCGAGCTCGGCCAACGGCGCGGTCGCCGCGCCCAAACGCAAGAAACGCTAGCCGCGTCACGTCCCCGTGGCGCCCCCGTGATCCCTGCCGGTGTCACGGGGGCGCTTCGCTGCCGTCAGGAAGGACTCCCCATGAGCGACCTCACCGCGAAGATCCTCGGTCGCATCCGCGACGTGCCGGACTACCCCAGCCCCGGCATCGTGTTCAAGGACATCACGCCGCTGCTCGGCGACCACGTCACGTTCGCCGCCGTGGTGGACGCCCTGGCCGATGAACTGGACGTCGACACGGTGGTCGGCATCGAGGCGCGCGGCTTCATCCTCGCCGCCCCGGTCGCCTACCAGGCGGGCGCGGGGTTCGTGCCCGTCCGTAAAAAGGGAAAACTCCCTGCCGCGGTGCTCGAAGAGTCCTACGATCTGGAGTACGGCTCCGCCGTCATCGAGGTGCATCGCGACGCCTTCGCCCCGGGCGAGCGCGTGCTGATCGTCGATGACGTGCTCGCCACGGGCGGCACGGCCCGTGCGGCGGTGGACTTGGTCGGCCGGGCCGGCGCCGAGGTCGTGGCCGTTTCGGTGCTGATGGAGCTCGGCTTCCTCAAGGGCCGTGACCGCCTGACCGGAGTCGATGTGCGCTCCCTGGTGGTCGTCTGATCCACAGGCGGGAAGGCGGGCGTCTCCGGCGTGGATACACTGGAGAATCTGGACTCGACGTGAGGAGTCTGAGTGCCCCGTGATGTGGCCCTGCCCGAGGTGACCGATACCTCGGCGCCCGTATCCGCGCCCGTGGACGAAACGGGTCCAGCCACGCCCGTGGGCACGGACGACAAGCCGGCGGCACCTGCCGTACGACGCAGGCTGTCCCGGTTCGGGGGGCAATGGGGTGGAGCAATGAATCCGGTTCTGGAACCGCTGTTCAAGACGGTCCGGGCCACCCATCCCAAGGCAGAGCTCCGCCTGATCGAGCGCGCCTACGATGTGGCCGCCTACCACCACCGCGACCAGAAGCGTAAGAGCGGCGACCCGTACATCACCCACCCCCTGGCCGTCGCGACCATCCTCGCCGAGCTGGGAACCGACGACGAGACGCTGTGCGCGGCGCTGCTCCACGACACCGTCGAGGACACCGCCTACGGCCTGGAGGAGCTGACGGCCGACTTCGGCGAGAACATCGCGCTCCTGGTCGACGGCGTCACCAAGCTGGACAAGGTGAAGTTCGGCGACGCCGCGCAGGCCGAGACCGTCCGCAAGATGGTCGTGGCGATGTCCCGCGACATCCGGGTGCTGGTGATCAAGCTCGCCGACCGCCTGCACAACATGCGCACCCTGCGCTACCTGCCGAGGCACAAGCAGGAGCAGAAGGCCCGCGAGACGCTGGAGATCTTCGCGCCGCTCGCCCACCGCCTCGGCATGAACACGATCAAGTGGGAGCTGGAGGACCTCGCCTTCGGGATGCTCTATCCCAAGCGCTACGACGAGATCGCCCGCATGGTCTCCGAGCGGGCCCCGCGCCGTGACGTGTTCCTCCAGGAGGTCATCGAGAACGTCTCGGGCGACCTGCGCGAGGCCAAGATCAGGGCGACGGTCAAGGGCAGGCCCAAGCACTATTACTCGATCTACCAGAAGATGATCGCCCGCGAGGTCGCGTTCGACGACATCTACGACCTGGTGGGCATCCGCGTCCTGGTCGACACGGTCCGCGACTGTTACGCCGCGCTAGGAACGATCCACGCTCGGTGGAACCCGGTGCCCGGCCGGTTCAAGGACTACATCGCGATGCCCAAGTTCAACATGTACCAGTCGTTGCACACGACGGTCATCGGGCCCGAGGGCAAGCCCGTGGAGCTGCAGATCCGCACCCGCGCGATGCACCACCGCGCCGAGTACGGCGTCGCGGCCCACTGGAAGTACAAGGAGGAGATGGGCGCGTCCGGCCCGGCCGGGGCCCGCGTGAAGGCCGCGGGCGACATGGCCTGGCTGCGCCAGCTCCTCGACTGGCAGAAGGAGACCGCCGACCCGGGGGAGTTCCTGGAGTCGCTGCGGTTCGACCTTTCGGTGTCGGAGGTCTTCGTCTTCACCCCGCGCGGCCAGGTGATCGCGCTGCCCGAGGGCGCCACCCCGGTCGACTTCGCCTACGCCGTCCACACCGAGGTCGGCCACCGCTGCATCGGGGCGCGGGTGAACGGCCGCCTGGTGCCGCTGGAGTCGCGGCTCAGCAACGGCGACACCGTCGAGATCTTCACCTCCAAGTCGCCCGACGCGGGGCCGTCCCGCGACTGGCTGAAGTTCGTCAAGAGCGGCCGGGCGCGCAACAAGATCCGCCAGTGGTTCTCCAAGGAGCGCCGCGAGACGGCGATCGAGGCCGGCAAGGAGGCGATCGGCAGGGCCATGCGCAAGCAGGGCCTGCCGTTGCAGCGCCTGATGTCCGGAGAAAGCCTCCTAGCGCTCGCCAGGGATCTCCGGTACTCAGATGTCTCGGCGCTCTACGCCGCCGTCGGAGAGGGCCACACGGCCGCGCAGAACGTCGTCCAGAAGCTCGTGCAGGCCCTCGGCGGTGTGGAGGGGGCCGAGGAGGACATCGCCGAGGCCGCCGTCCCTACCAAGCTCCGCGGCCGGCCGCCGCGCAGCGGCACCAACGCCGGCGTCATCGTGGCGGGCGACTCCGATGTCTGGGTGCGCCTGTCGCGGTGCTGCACCCCGGTGCCCGGCGACGACATCGTGGGGTTCGTGACCCGGGGCCACGGGGTCTCGGTGCACCGCACCAACTGCCCGAACGTCGAGCAGCTCCGGGCCGAGCCCGACCGCCTCGTCGAGGTGAGCTGGTCGCCCGGCGACGACTCGGTGTTCCTGGTGGCCATCCAGGTCGAGGCGCTGGACCGGCCCCGCCTGCTGTCGGACGTCACGCGCACGTTGTCCGACCAGCACGTCAACATCCTGTCGGCGTCGGTGACCACCTCGCGTGACCGCACGGCGGTCAGCAAGTTCACCTTCGAGATGGGCGACCCCAAGCACCTGGGCCACGTGCTGAAGGCGGTGCGCAACATCCCGGGCGTCTACGACGTCTACCGCGTCACCAACTGAAGCGCGCCGGCCGTCGCTCGTCGGCGGCGGCCGAGATGGCGCCGGTCCCGGCCGGGAGCCGCCTCGATCGCCGGGACGGCGCGGCCGATCCGCGAAGGCCGTACCGGCAGGCCCGGCCGAGGTCGTGTCCGTTCCACCGCTGAGCCGGAGCCGCGCACGGCGGGGAGCCATGGCGCACGCGCCCCGGCCGGTCAGGTCGGCCGGGACGCCCGCTCATGCTCGGCGGACGATCAACAGCAGGGGCCTCAGGAGAACTCGGCGAGCGTGCGCTCGGCCTCCTCCAGCCACGAGCGGCGGGCGGCGATGGCCTCCTCCGCCTCCTTGACGTCCTTGTCCCTGCCCGCGGTCCTGGCCTTGCCCAGCCGGCCCTCGAGCTGCTCGATCGAGCGCCGCAGCTGGTCGACGGTGTTCTGCGCCCGCGCCCGGGCCTCGGGGTTTGACCGCTTCCACTCGGTCTCCTCCGCCTTGCGCACGGCCTCGTCGATGCGGCGCAGGCCGCCCTCCAGCTTGTCCCTGGACTCGCGCGGCACCGGGCCGACAGCCTCCCACCGCTCCAGGACGCCGCGCAGGGCGGCCCTGGCGGCGCGGGCGTCGGTCACCGGCAGGATGCGCTCGGCCTCGGCCAGGATGCGCTCCTTGGCCTCGGCGTTCTCCCGCAGGGACGCGTCCCGCTCGGCGAACACCGTCGAACGGGCCTGGAAGAACTGGTCCTGCGCCGCCTTGAAGCGCGTCCACAGGTCGTCCTCCGCCTCCCGGGAGGCGCGTCCGGCCGCCTTCCATTGGCGCATCAGGTCCCGGTACGCCGAGGCCGTCTCGCCCCAGTCCGTCGAGGTGGCCAGCTCCTCGGCCTCGGCGACGATGCGCTCCTTGAGGCTGCGCACCGACTCACGCTGCTCGTCCAGCCCGGCGAAGTAGGACTTGCGCCGTTTGGCGAAGGCCGTCCTGGCCGCCGACAGCCGCTTCCACAGCGCCGCCTCGGTCACCCGGTCGATGCGCTCGGCGGTCTTCCACTCCTCGACGAGCTGGCGCAGCCGCTCGCCCCCCGACTTCCAATGAGTGGTGTCCTCGGCGATGCGCTCGGCCTCGGCGACGATGCGCTCCTTGACCTCCCGGGACTGGGCGCGCGCCTGGTCCCGGGCGGCCTTGACCTCCTCGCGGCGCTTGCCGACCAGGTCGGTGAGCGCTTCGAGACGGGCCTCCAGGGCCGCCAGGTCGCCGACGGCGTGGGCCCCGGAGATCGACTCGCGCAGCTTGACGATCGTCGCCTCGGCCTGCGCGGGTGGCAGGTCGGTGCCACGGAGTCGCTGCTCCAGCAGTTCCACCTGGGTCGCCAGCTCGTCGTACTTCCGATGAAAGTAGGCCAGGGCCTCTTCCGGCTCACCGGCCTGCCAGGACCCGACGGCCCGTTCTCCCTCAGCCGTACGAACGTAGACGGTGCCGTCGTCGTCTACCCGGCCCCACGGGTCGGTGCTCACCGTGTCCTCCCGCACTCGAATCAGCCTCCAGGAGGCTAAGCGTCCTTGGTGTATTACGTCAGCTCTTGCCAGAGATTGTCACGTGTTTGATTTCGACCGGGTCCTTGGGAGCACCCGTGCCGTCGCCCATCCCCCCCGGCAGGACGCCCTTCTTACTCACATCGTCCAGGACTTTGAGCCCCTTTGTGACGGTACCGAACGGCGTGTAGTTCGGGGGAAGCTGCAGGTCCCCGAAGATGATGAAGAACTGGCTGCCGTTGGTCCCCGGGCCGCTGTTGGCCATCGCCACCACGCCGCGCTTGTACTGGGCGCCCGTCAGGTTCTCGTCGGCGAACCGGTAGCCCGGCCCGCCCTGGCCGTCGGTGGGGTTCTTGCCGTCGGCCTTGGCCAGCGGGTCACCGCACTGGAGCATCGGGAAGGCCGCCTCGCCCATGCGGTGGCACTTGGACCCGTCGAAGTACTTCTGCTTCGCCAGGAACGCGAACGAGTTCGCCGTGCACGGCGCCTTGTCTGTCGCCAGGTCGATGACGATGTCGCCGTGGTTGGTCGCCAGCGTCATCGTCTTCACCTTCGTGTCGGCCTTCGCCGGCGGCGTGCCGACGTTCTTGGCCGGGCCCCCGGTGCTGTCGGCGACGTAGTCGCACGTGCCGGTCGCCGCGTCGTAAGGCTTGGGAGTCGGCCCCGCGGACGGGGGCGCCGACGCGGACGACGACGGGGTGGCCGTCGCGGCCTCGGTCTTGGAGTCGCCGCCACCGACCAGCGCGACGGCCGCGAAGATGCCACCGACGACGACTAGCACGCCCAGCGTCGTGCCGATGATCGCCACGCGCTTCTGACGCTGCTGCCGCTCGACGCGCCGCTGCATCTGCCGTTCGTAATGCTCTCGTGCCAGCTGCTTTTGACGGTCCTTGCCGGTCGCCACCGCGTGCCCTCCCGACTGTCCGAGTTGATCCGTTTGGTCGCCTCACTGGACGACCGCCACCTTTATGGAGTGGGCGAATCGTATCGGCCTACGGGCGATGGTTCGCAGCCCGGCGACCCGCACCGGTACCCTTCGGTTACATTCCCATCCGCTTTCCTTGACGAGATCGATCACATCGAGGTCCGTTCCCGTGCTCATCGACGGCTTTCCCGCAGGCTCCTTCCAGGCCAACTGCTACGTCGCCGCTCCCGCCGCGGGAGAGGAATGCGTGATCGTCGACCCAGGTCAGGACGCCATGGCCGGTGTGGACGCCCTGCTGCGCGAGCACCGGCTCAAGCCGGTCGCGGTGCTGCTGACGCACGGGCACATCGACCACATGTGGTCGGTCGCCCCGGTCTGCGGCGCGCGGGACGTCCCGGCGTGGATCCACCCGGAAGACCGCCACCTTCTCGCCGATCCCGCCAAGGGCTTCCCTCTGAACGCCGGCCAGGATCTGCTCGGCGGCCTGAAGTTCACCGAGCCCGACGACGTGCGGGAGCTGGCGGACGGTTCGGTGCTGGAGATCGCGGGCATGGCCATCACCGTCGACCACGCGCCGGGCCATACCAGGGGGTCGGTGACGTTCAGGTTCGCCGAGGAGCGTGTCATGTTCTCGGGGGATCTGTTGTTCGCCGGCTCCATCGGCCGCAGCGATCTACCGGGCGGTGACTACCCGACCATCCTGCGCAGCCTGGGCCGTGTGTGCCTGACGCTGCCGGACGACACCGCGGTGCTGCCCGGTCACGGACCACAGACGACGATCGGCCGCGAACGCGCCGCCAACCCGTACCTCGCCGAGGCTGCGCCGTTCGCGGGTCCAACCAGGGGACTGTAAATGAGCTTTCAGGCGCCCAAGGGCGTACCAGAATACTTCCCGCCGCGCTCGGCGACCTTCCTCGCGGTGCGCGCGGCCTTCGCCACCGCGGCCCAGAACGCCGGCTACTCCTACATCGAGGTGCCGGTCTTCGAGGACACCGAGTTGTTCGCGCGTGGCGTCGGCGAGTCGACCGATGTCGTTACCAAAGAGATGTACACCTTCGCCGACCGCGGCGGCCGGTCGGTCACGCTGCGGCCGGAGTTCACCGCGGGCGTCATGCGCTCCACGCTGGAGCACGGCCTGCACCACGGCCAGCTTCCGGTCAAGCTGTGGACCACCGGCCCGGCCTTCCGCTACGAGCGCCCGCAGGCCGGCCGCTACCGCCAGCTCCAGCAGTTCAACGTCGAGGCCATCGGCACCGAGGACCCGGCCGTGGACGCCGAGACCATCGCGGTGGCCTGGTCGGGCTACCAGGCGCTCGGCCTGAGCCAGGTGCGGCTGCTGCTGAACACGCTCGGCTGCAAGCAGTGCCGCCCGGCCTACCGCGCCGCGTTGCAGGACTTCCTGCGCGGCCTGGACCTGGACGAGGCCACCCGCGAGCGCATCGAGATCAACCCGCTGCGCGTGCTGGACGACAAGCGTCCCGAGGTCAGGGCCCAGGTCGAGAACGCGCCGCTGATCACCGACCACCTGTGCGCGTCCTGCAAGGCCCACCACGACCGCGTCCGCTCCCTGCTGGAGGACCTCGGGGTGCCCTGGGAGGACGCGCCGCGGCTGGTGCGCGGCCTCGACTACTACACCCGCACCACCTACGAGTTCGACCACCCGCTGCTCGGCGCCCAGTCCGGCATCGGCGGCGGCGGCCGCTACGACGGCCTGTCGGAGGACATCGGGGGCCCGCCGCTGCCCGGCATCGGCTTCGCCGTCGGCGTCGACCGCATCATCCTCGCCGTGGAGGCCGAGAACCTCTCCCAGGAGGCCCCGGCCCGCGTCGCGGTGTACGGCGTGCCCCTCGGCGAGGAGGCCGCCAGGCGCATGTTCAGGCTCGTGAGCGAGCTGCGCGCGGCGGGCGTGTCCGCCGACATGGCCTTCGACGGCAAGGGCCTCAAGGGGGCCATGAAGGGCGCCGACCGCTCGGGGGCCGCCTACGCCGTGATCCTCGGCGACCGCGACATCGCCGCGGGGGCCGCCCAGGTCAAGGACCTGGCGAGCGGCGACCAGACGTCCGTGCCGCTCGCCGAGATCATCACCACTTTGAAGGAGAGACTGACCCCATGATCCGCACCCACACCGCCGGGTCGCTGCGCGAAGAGCACGCCGGCCGGCAGGTGACGCTGGCCGGATGGGTGGCACGCCGCCGCGACCACGGTGGCGTGGTCTTCATCGACCTGCGCGACGCCTCGGGCACGGCCCAGGTGGTGTTCCGGGAGGAGGATCACGCGCACGACCTGCGGTCGGAGTACTGCGTCCGGATCACCGGCGAGGTGCGCACCCGTCCCGCGGGCAACGAGAACCCCGACCTGCCGACCGGTGACATCGAGGTCGTCGCCTCCGAGGTCGAGGTGCTGAGCGAGTCCGCGCCGCTGCCGTTCCCCATCGAGGGCGGTGCGGGCGTCTCGGAGGAGGCGCGGCTGAAGTACCGCTACCTCGACATCCGCCGCCAGCAGGTGGCCCAGGCGCTGCGCGTTCGCTCGACGGCCACCTACCTCGCCCACGAGGTCATGCGCGAGCACGACTTCGTCTACGTCGAGACGCCGGACCTGACCCGCTCGACCCCCGAGGGCGCCCGCGACTTCCTGGTGCCGGTCCGCCTGCAGCCGGGCGCCTGGTACGCCCTGCCGCAGTCGCCGCAGCTCTTCAAGCAGCTGCTCATGGTGGGCGGGCTGGAGCGCTACTACCAGCTCGCGCGCTGCTTCCGCGACGAGGACCTGCGCGCCGACCGGCAGCCGGAGTTCACCCAGATCGACGTCGAGATGTCGTTCGTCGACGAGGACGACGTGATCGCCCTCGGCGAGACGCTGATCGGCCGCATCTGGAAGGAGACGGCCGGCTACGAGCTTCCCCTGCCGCTTCCCCGGCTGACCTACCGCGAGGCGATGGCGCGCTTCGGCTCCGACAAGCCGGACCTGCGGTTCGGCTGCGAGCTGGTCGAGATGACCGGCTACTTCGCCGAGACGCCCTTCCGGGTATTCCAGGCGCCCTACGTCGGCGCGGTGGTCATGCCCGGTGGCGCGTCCCAGACCCGCAAGGAGCTCGACGCCTGGCAGGACTGGGCCAAGTCGCGCGGCGCCAGGGGCCTGGCGTACGTCCTGGTGGGCGAGGACGGCGAGCTCGGCGGCCCGGTCGCCAAGAACCTCTCCGAGCAGGAGCGCGCGGGCCTGGCCAAGGCCGTGGGCGCCTCACCCGGTGACGCGGTCTTCTTCGCCGCCGGTGTCCCCGGGCCGTCCCGCGACCTGCTGGGCGCCGCGCGCCTGGAGATCGGGCGGCGCTGCGGGCTCATCGACGAGTCGCTGTGGAGCTTCCTGTGGGTGGTCGACGCCCCGATGTTCGAGCCGGTGCTCGACGAGGTGGGCCGGCAGACCGGCTGGACGGCCGTTCACCACCCCTTCACCGGCCCCAAGCCGGAGTGGGCGGACAACTTCCAGGACCACCCCGGCGAGGCCCTGGCGTACGCCTACGACATGGTGTGCAACGGCATGGAGATCGGCGGCGGGTCGATCCGTATCCACCGCGCCGAGATGCAGCAGCGGGTCTTCGACGTGCTCGGCATCTCCAAGCAGGAGGCCGAGAGCAAGTTCGGCTTCCTGCTGGAGGCCTTCAAGTACGGCCCCCCGCCGCACGGCGGCATCGCCTACGGCTGGGACCGCATCTGCATGCTGCTGGCGGGTGGCGAGTCGATCCGCGACGTCATCGCCTTCCCCAAGACGGCCTCCGGGTTCGATCCGCTGACCGGCGCGCCCACGCCGATCACCGCCGAGCAGCGCAAGGAGGCCGGGGTCGACGCCAAGCGCGCCCCGGCGCCGGGCGCCTGAGGGCGGCCCGCGACGCCGTGAGAGCGCCGTAAGAGCCGAGAAGGGGTGAGCCCCGGCGCCTGTGCCGCGCCGGGGCTCACCCCTTTCGCCGTGGTCCGCTGTGGTCCCGTCTCCGCCGTCCCCCTGCCGGCGGCGGGGCCTAGTGGGAGACCGTCAGGTTCTTGATGATCACCGGGAGCTTGGGGGCGTTGGAGCCCTCGCCGCGGACGTCGGCCATGGGGTCGCCGTTGAAGGGGATGATGCCACCCTTGGCGATCTTGTCGATGACGTCCATGCCCTTGACCACCACGCCGAACGGCGTGAAGGCCGCGCCCTGGTCGCTGAGCTGGTTGTTCTCGTCCGAGAAGCTGATCCAGAACTGGCTGCCGTTGGAGTTGGCGTCCTCGCTGGACTGCGCCATCGCGACCGTGCCCCGGCCGAGCGGCATGCCGCCGAGGTTCTCGTCGCCGAAGAGGTAGCCGGGGCCGCCGGTGCCGTCGTTCTTGGACTTGCCGTCGCCCTTGGCCAGCGGGTCGCCGCACTGAAGCATGCCGAGCCCGACGGTCTCGGGCGTGGCCAGGCGGTGGCACCGGGTGTCGTCGAAGAAGTTCTTCTTCGCCAGGAACTCGAAGGAGTTCACGGTGCACGGCGCCGCCTGGGTGGCGAGCTGGACGACGATCGTCCCCTGGTTGGTGTCGATCGTCATGGTCTTGGCCTTCGGATCGGGCTTCGACGGCGGCATGCCGACCTTCTTGGCGGGCGCCCCCGTGTCGTCCTTGCGGTAGGAGCACGTCACGGCCGCCGGCGCGGCGCCGGTGCTGGGGAGCGCGGCCGTGACCGACGGGGCCGTGGAGGGGTCGGCCGAGGACGACGCCGACGCCGAGGAGGACGCGGAGGGGGCCGCGCCGGAGGTCTTGTCGTCGTCTCCCATGAGGGTGGTGGCCGCGACGACGCCGCCCGCGACGACCACCACGCCCACGACGGACCCGATGATCGTGTTCCGCTTCGACGTGCCGTTCTTGGCCCGCTGTTCCTGTCGCTCGCGGTGCTCCCGTGCCAGCTGGGTCTGGCGATCCACGTCGGTCACGGTATGCCTTCCATTTGCCGATAGATGACTTGATGTGCTCGGGAATCGTACCGGCCTTTACGTTGAGGCCGCATAAAACGCGCAGTTCGCACGGCTTCGAAGATCATCCTTGACCCGGGGACTCGGGCTGCTTGGTTGCCTCGCGGAAAGTTGTCCAGCCGACTTCTTACGAGGTGTTGGCGCCCCGGTGGTCATGATTGACTCGCGTGGCCAGGGGTTCTCCCGGTGACCCGGGAGCCGCCCGGAGAACCAGGGGAGCTCCCGATTCGTATAAGGGACGACACGTCACTTCACATGGAGCCCAGACATGTTCGATGAGGTTCTCGGCCTGCCGGCCCACCCCCTGATCATCCACACCGCCGTGATCTTCATTCCGCTGCTCGCGGTCGGCTCCGTGTTCTACGGCCTGGTCCCGCGCTGGCGTCCCGTGCTCGGCTGGGCGGTCGTGGTGCTGGCCGTGGCCGCCCCCGTGACGGCCTTCGCCGCGCGTGAGAGCGGCGAAGCGTTCCAGGCCCGGCTCTTCGCCGGAGGAGCCCCCCAGGGCCCGCTCGCGCAGCGCATCGAGGAACACGAGAGCTTCGCCCTGCCCCTGCTGCTGAGCTCCCTCGGGCTCGGCGTCGTCGCGCTGCTGCTGGTGTACTCCGCCGCCAAACTCGGCAAGACCGCGACGACCGTCCTCGCCGTCGTCACCGTCCCGCTCGCCCTCGTCGCGGGCTTCTACGTCCTGCGCGCCGGCCACACGGGCGCCACGGCGGCCTGGGGGAGCTGACCTCCGGAACCTCCCCGCCCCCGGGCCGGTAGTAGGGGCATGAGACACGTAGTGACGCTGATGGTGTGCGCGGCCGCCGCGGCCGCGTGCGCCTCCTCCCCGGCCTCTCCGGACACCTCCGCGCCCGCGGGCTCCACGACGGGAAAGCCGGCCGCCTCCGCCCGGAGCCACGTGCCCGTGAGCGGTGAGACGCGGCAGGGGTGCGGGGACACGCCGGTCAGGGACGGGAGCCCGCCGGCCTGGGCCTCCGTCAACGCCCCAGGAACGCGGTTCGTGCTCGGCCGCGAGGGCAACGCCCTCGGTTACCTGTTCACCCAGCCGCTGCGGGCCGGGCACCCGGCCGACCCCGCCAACAAGATCCTCTGGTACGTCCGGCAGCCGCGCGAGGCGAAACCCCTGCGTGTCCTGGCCCACCCGCGCGGCCGGGAGCACCCGGTCGTCGAGCTCCGGTTCCCCTCGGACTCGGGGCCGGGGGAGATCTATCCAAGCATCACCGACCTGCCCCGGCCAGGCTGCTGGACCCTGGAGCTGACCTGGGGCTCCCACCACGACACCGTGGACCTCTTCTATCGGCGGTAGTGTCAACGCGTGGAGAGTTTGTTCGACGCGGCGGCGCGGGAGGCGCACAAGGCCCAGGAGCCCCTGGCCGTGCGCATGCGGCCGAAGACGCTGGACGAGGTCATCGGCCAGCGCCACCTCCTCGGCCCGGGGACGCCCCTGCGCAGGCTCGTCGAGAGCGAGGCGCCCATGTCGCTCTTCCTGTGGGGCCCTCCCGGCACCGGCAAGACGACGCTCGCCTACGTCGTCGCCGGGGTCACCGCCCGCCGCTTCGTCGAGGTCTCGGCCGTCTCCGCCGGGGTCAAGGAGGTCCGCGCGGCCATCGACCAGGCCAGGACCGAGCTCGGCATGACGGGCCGCCAGACCGTGCTGTTCGTGGACGAGGTGCACCGCTTCAACAAGGCTCAGCAGGACGCGCTGCTGCCCGCCGTCGAGAACCGCTGGGTGACGTTCATCGGCGCCACCACCGAGAATCCCTTCTTCTCGGTGATCTCCCCGTTGCTCTCGCGCTCCCTGCTGCTGACGCTGGAGTCCCTGTCGGAGGCCGACGTCCGCGCCGTCCTTGAGCGCGCCGTGGCCGACGCGCGCGGGCTCGGCGGCAGGGTGCGCCTCGCCCCCGAGGCGATGGAGCACCTGGTCCGCCTGGCCGGGGGAGACGCGCGCCGCTCGCTCACCTACCTGGAGGCGGCCGCCCTGCTCGTGCCCGAGGGCGAGATCACGGTCGAGACCGTCGAGAAGGCCGTCGACAAGGCCGCCGTCCGCTACGACCGGCAGGGCGACCAGCACTACGACGTCGTGAGCGCCTTCATCAAGAGCATGCGCGGCTCCGACGCCGACGCCGCGCTGCACTACCTCGCCCGCATGATCGAGGCGGGGGAGGACCCGAGGTTCATCGCCCGCCGCGTCGTGATCTTCGCCTCCGAGGACGTCGGCATGGCCGACCCCACCTGCCTGCAGGTCGCGGTGGCGGCGGCCCAGGCGGTGCAGATGATCGGCCTGCCCGAGGGGCGCATCAACCTCGCCCAGGCGGTGATCCACTGCGCGCTGGCTCCCAAGTCCAACGCCGTGGTCAAGGCCATCGGCGCCGCGTCCGAGGACGTCCGGCGCGGGCTGATCGGGCAGGTGCCCGGCCACCTGCGCGACGCCCACTACCCCGGCGCCGCCAAGCTCGGCCACGGCAAGGGCTACAAGTACCCCCACGATTTCGAGCACGGCCTGGTGAAGCAGGAGTACGCGCCCGAGGAGGTCCGCGGGCGCCGTTACTACGAGCCCACCCGGCACGGCGGCGAGCAGCACTTCGCCGACCGCTGGACCAAGATCAGGGAGTTCCTGCGCGGCGCCTCCTGACACCGGGTGCGGCCTTCGTCCACAGGGCGGTCCGTCGTCCACAGCCAGGGCGCGCTGGGCGCGGGCGGGGGGTCCGGGCGCGATAAGGTCTCCCCATTCCACCGCCCTAGCCGGGCCGGACATCCGCAAGGCGCTACGAGGGGACGCACCGACATGCTTACCGCGGGAGAGGTCGCCGGCCTCATCGTCGCCATGTTCTGGGCCATACTGGTCTGCTTTCTGGCAGTGGTGCTGGTCAGGCTGGCCCGGCTGCTCACGCAGACCACCAAGCTGATGGCCGACCTGAACGACCGGGTCGTCCCCCTGCTCGACGAGGTCAGCCTCACCGTCGCCGAGACCAACCGGCAGCTCGTCGCCGTCGAGGCCATCGCGGGCGACATGAAGCAGGTGAGCGGGAACATGGTCAAGGTCACCGGCGTGGCCTCCACCCTCTTCGCCAAGCCGGTGATCAAGGTCTCCGCGCTGGCGCACGGCCTGCGCCGGGCCGTCGCCGCCCGCCGCGCCGGCTCCTCCCGCGCCTCGCTCGAAGGGCGGCGCCGATGATCAGGCGGCTGTTCTACCTGGCCCTCGGCGCGTACGTCGGCATCTGGGTCATGCGTAAGCTGCAAGCATTGAAGCCCGACCACGTGGCGCGCCGCGCCGCCGACGGCGCCCTGGGCCTGCTGGCCGAGGCACGCCTGTTCGCGCGGGACGTCCAGGGTCTCGCCGCCGGCCGTGAGGCCGAGTTGCGGGCGCGCTTCGAGCTCGACACCGTAAGAGAAATCCGACACGACGAAAAGGACGGCCGCTGAGATGGAGTCGGCAGAGATCGCCCGCCGCTTCCTGCGCTTCTTCGAGGAGCGCGGCCACACCGTCGTGCCCTCGGCCAGCCTTGTCGCGGAGGATCCCACGCTGCTGCTGGTCAACGCGGGCATGGTGCCCTTCAAGCCCTACTTCCTCGGCCAGAAGAAGCCGCCCTACCCGCGGGCGGCCAGCGCCCAGAAGGTCATGCGCACCCTCGACATCGACGAGGTCGGCAAGACCACCCGCCACGCCAGCTTCTTCCAGATGCTCGGCAACTTCTCCTTCGGCGACTACTTCAAGGAGCAGGCCCTCCCGTACGCCTGGGAACTGCTGACCAAGCCCGAGTCCGAGGGCGGGTTCGGCTTCCCCGCAGACCGCCTGTGGGTCACGGTCTACCTCGACGACGACGAGGCCCACTCCATCTGGCACGACAAGATCGGCGTCCCCGCCGAGCGCATCCAGCGCCGCGGCATGGCCGACAACTTCTGGTCCATGGGCGTCCCCGGGCCCTGCGGCCCCTGCTCCGAGATCTACTACGACCGCGGCCCCGAGTACGGGCGCGACGGCGGCCCCATCGCCGACGAGAACCGCTACCTCGAGGTGTGGAACAACGTCTTCATGCAGTTCGAGCGCGGCGCGGGCGGCGGCAAGGAAGGCTTCCCGATCCTCGGCGACCTGCCCGCCAAGAGCGTCGACACCGGCATGGGCCTGGAGCGCATGGCCGCGATCCTGCAGGGCGTCGACAACATCTACGAGATCGACACCACCTACAAGATCCTCGACCGGGCCGCCGAGCTGACCAGGTCCCGCTACGGCCGCAACGCCCGGGCCGACGTCTCGCTGCGCGTCGTCGCCGACCACCTGCGCGCCGGGGTCATGCTGGTGGGCGACGGCGTCCTGCCCTCCAACGAGGGCCGCGGGTACGTCCTGCGCCGCATGCTGCGCCGCGCGATCCGCAACCTGCGCCTGCTCGGCGCGGGGGAGGAGCGCTACATGCACGAGCTCACCGCGACCACCATCGAGGCGATGGGGCAGCAGTATCCAGAGCTCAAGGCCGACGCGGCGAACATCCACACCGTGATCGACGCCGAGGAGGGCTCCTTCCTCGGAACCCTGCGCACCGGCACCGCGATCTTCGACGCCGCCGTCGAGGAGACGAAGCGCAAGGGCGGCGCCACCCTCGCCGGCCCCCAGGCCTTCCAGCTGCACGACACTTACGGCTTCCCCATCGACCTGACGCTGGAGATGGCGGCCGAGCAGGGGCTGCAGGTCGACGAAGAGGGCTTCCGCCGGCTCATGCAGGAACAGCGCGACCGCGCCAAGGCCGACTCCGCCGCCAAGAAGACCGGCAACGCCGACGTCTCGGTGCTCGGCGAGATGCTCGACAAGGCCGGCCGGGTCGACTTCCTGGGCTACGACCTCACCACCGCCGAGGCCACCGTCATCGGCATCCTGGTCGACGGCGCCTCGGTCCCGGCGGCGGGCGCGGGCACCACCGTCGAGGTCGTCCTCGACCGCACGCCCTTCTACGCCGAGGGCGGCGGCCAGCTCGCCGACCAGGGCGTCATCCGCACCGCGGGCGCCTCGGTCGAGGTCGTCGACGTGCAGTCGCCGTTCGCGGGCCTGGTCGTCCACCGCGGCAAGGTGCGCGACGGCGAGATCCGCGCCGGCGACAACGCCCACGCCGAGATCGACATCGAGCGCCGCCGCGCGATCTCCCGCAGCCACACCGCGACCCACCTGGTCCACCGCGGCTTCCGCAACGCCCTCGGCGAGACCGCGGCCCAGGCCGGCTCCGAGAACTCGCCCGGGCGTTTCCGCTTCGACTTCACCGCCGCCGGCGCCGTCCCGCCGAGCGTGCTGCGCGACGTCGAGGACGAGGTCAACGCCATCCTCATCAACGACCTGAAGGTCCACGCCTACCACACCTCGCTCAGCGAGGCCCGCTCGATGGGCGCGCTGGCGCTGTTCGGCGAGAAGTACGGCGACGAGGTCCGCATCGTCGAGGTCGGCGAGTACTCCCGCGAGCTGTGCGGCGGCACCCACGTCGCCAGCTCCGGCCAGCTCGGCCTGATCAAGGTGCTCGGCGAGGCGTCGATCGGCGCCGGCGTGCGCCGGGTCGAGGCCCTGGTCGGCATCGACGCCTTCCGCTTCCTCGCCCGCGAGAGCGTTCTGGTGGCCCAGCTCAGCGAGCAGCTCAAGGCCCGCCGCGAAGAGCTGCCCGAGCGCATCGAGGGCATGGTCACCCGCCTGCGCACCGCCGAGCGTGAGCTGGAGAAGATCCGCTCGGCCCAGGTGCTCGCCGTCGCCGGCGAGCTCGCCGCCTCCGCCCGCGACATCATCGGCGTCTCCGTCGTGACGCACCGCGCGCCTGACGGAACTTCGGCCGATGACCTGCGTAAACTCGCTCTGGAAGTGCGCGGGCGTTTCCCCGGTGACCGCGCTGCGATCACCGTGGTCGCCGGTGTGCCAGCAGACCGGCCGGTCGTGGTCGCCGCTGTGAACGATGCGGGACGCACCCGGGGCCTTGCGGCCGGGCGACTGGTCGGCGTCGCCGCCAAGGCACTTGGGGGTGGCGGTGGCGGTAAAGATGATGTCGCGCAGGGCGGTGGAGCCCGTCCGGAGGCGATCGGCGAGGCACTCGACGCCGTCGAGCGCGCGATCCGGGAGGCTCTGTCCTGATCCGACCCCGAACCCACGCCCGCCCCGGCCGAGTTGCCCGGGCCACGACCGGCTCCCGGCAGGTCGGACGCGTCCGCGATGGTCGTGTCATGACCGGCTCGGGAGCCCGCGGCCGGGCGGGCCGGCCTGCCGGAAGATCCGCACAGTTGGGTTCTCCGCCGGGCAGGGCCTCGTGAGGCGCGGGGTCCGGCTGGGCGTCGACGTCGGGTCCGTCCGTGTGGGCGTGGCCCGCAGCGACCCCTCGGGGTTGCTCGCGACGCCCGTGGAGACGGTCCGCCGGGGCCGGGGCGATCTCGACCGGCTCGCGGCCATCGCGCAGGAGCACGAGGCGATCGAGGTCGTCGTCGGCCTGCCGACCTCGCTGTCCGGCCGCGAGAGCCACGCCGCGGACACCGCACGCGCGTTCGCCGCGCGCCTGGCCACGCGCCTCGCTCCGACGCCTGTCCGCCTGTACGACGAGCGCCTGACCACCGTCACCGCCCAGCAGGGGCTGCGGGCCAGCGGGGTCAAGGCCAGGAACCAGCGCGGCGTCGTCGACCAGGCGGCCGCCGTCGTGCTGTTGCAGGCGGCCCTGGACGCCGAGCGCGCGAGCGGCGCGCCGCCGGGCAGACCCGTCGAGCCACCGGGGCGGCGCCCCGGCGGAGAATCGAGCGCCGGGCCGGTCCAGTGACCCGCCCGCCCGGTTCGCCCGGCGAGCCGGAGCACGACCGTCCGTCCACATCCTCCGGCGGGGGGCAGGAGGCCCGCGAGCGGCCGGGCCAGGTGGGGCCCGACAGCCCGGACGAGCCGCCCGGCCCCGACACCCCCGAGGACGCCCGTCCGCGTGACCAGCACGAGGGCCCCGATGATCCCGCCCCGCCCGTCGTGGATCGTTCCCGTGGGGCGGACGCGGACGCGGCGCCCGGCGCCCGCCAAGAGGCGGCCGCCGAGGGCCCGGGGGCTGCGCCTCCGCGCGCCGCCGAGGAGACCGGCGACTCCGAGGGGCTCATCCGGTTCAGCGAGGATCGGGAGCCGGAGGGGGAGGGCGAGCGGCGGCGCCGCGGGCGCAGGGCGCTGCTGGCGCTGGTGGGGGGCGGCAGCGCGGTGCTGGTCGCCGCCGGGCTGGCCGGCGCGTTCGTCCTGTTCAGGCCGCTGATCTCCCCGGACGACTTCGACGGCCCCGGGACCGATCCGGTCGTCGTCGAGATCGCCCCCGGTGCGAGCGCGGGCGAGATCGCCGAGACCCTGGTCCGCGCGGAGGTCGTCGCGAGCGCCCGGTCGTTCGTGGGCGCCGTCGAGCGGCGCGGCGTGACGAACAACCTCAGGCCGGGGCGTTACAAGATGCGCAAGCGGATGGCGTCCGCCATGGCCCTGGACCTGCTGCTGTCCCCGAAGTCGAGGATCCGCAGGCGCGTGACCGTCCCCGAGGGCCTGCGCGCGAACGAGACGGTCGCCCGCCTGGCCAAGGGATCCGGCCTGCCCGCCGCCGAGCTCGCCCGGCTGGTGGCCGCGCCCGCCCGGCTCGGCCTGCCGCCGTACGCCAAGGGGGCCGCCGAGGGCTTTCTCTTCCCCGCCACCTACGAGATCGAGCCGACGACCCGGCCGCTGGACCTGCTGAAGGCCTCGGTGCGCAGGTTCAAGCGGGCCGCGACCCGCCTGGACCTGGAGGCGGGCGCCTCGCGGCAGCGCCTCACCCCGCGCGACGTGGTGGTGATCGCGAGCATCGTGCAGGCCGAGGGCGGTCACGTGGCCGACTATCCGAAGATCGCGAGAGTCATCTACAATCGGCTGGCCTCCCGAGCCAAGCTGGAGATGGACAGCACCGTGATGTACGGCCTGGGCAAGCACGGCATCGTGGCCTCACATGCCGAGATCAAGCGTGACACTCCGTACAACACCTACATGCATCCCGGACTGCCTCCGGGGCCGATCTGTAACCCCGGGGAGGCGGCGCTGCGCGCGGCGCTGAGCCCGGCAAAGGGTGATTGGTACTGGTTTGTCACGGTTGACCCAGCACGTAGAATCACGAGATTCACTAGCAAAGAGAGTGAGTTCGTGAAATTCCGAGAAGAGCTGCACAAACGTCTCGGGCAGCACTGATGCCCCGCGGGATGGCCCCCACTTCCCGTACGCGTCCGGTGATCTCCGCCGTCGCGTCCCAGGGCGATGGAACGATGACTTGTCTGGTATGTCGCATCAATATGGCGCACACGCTTGACGGCGGGCAGGTCGTCCAGGGAGATTGGCGTGCGCACCTATGAGCGATCTCGACCTCGATAGTCTGCTGGGTGCCGAGGACGACGAGGGTCCCCGGCGCAGGTCTCGTGGTGGCTCCAGAGCCTCGCGCGCGCGCAGCAGGAGGCGCCAGCGCCGTCAGCGCCGCAAGGGCTTCGTGGCCTTCTTCGTCGCGATGATCATCATTGTCGGCGTGCTCGGCGTGGGCGGGTACTACGGCTACACCTGGGTCCGCGACGTGGCCGTCGCCGACGACTACGCCGGCCCCGGCACCGGCGAGGTCGTCGTGGAGATCAAGGAGGGCCAGAGCGCGGGCGAGGTGGCCCAGACCCTCGTCGACCAGGGCGTCGTCGCCAGCGAGCGCGCGTTCGTCAACGCCATCGACGCCGCGGGCAAGACCTCCTCGCTTCAGCCCGGCCAGTACAAGCTGCGCAAGGGCATGGCCGCCGCGAGCGCCGTCCCGCTCCTGGACCCCAAGCTCCGCATGCTGACCACCCTGACCATCAGGGAGGGCCTGCGCCTCTCGCAGATCCTGGCGCAGCTCTCCACGGCCACCGGCAAGCCGGTCTCGGCCTTCCAGAAGGCCGCCAAGGACACCAAGGCGCTAGAACTGCCGTCCTACGCCAAGGGCAGGCTCGAAGGCTTCGCCTTCCCCGCGACCTACGAGATCGCGCCCAAGGCCACGCCCGACGAGATCCTCGCGAACATGGTGAGCCGGTTCAACGACGCCGCCAAGGACGCCGACCTGGTGGACGCCGCCAAGAGGGTGGGCCGCACGCCCCTGGAGATCGTGACGATCGCGAGCATCGTGCAGGCCGAGGCCGGCAACGTGCGCGACATGCCCAAGGTCGCGCGGGTGATCTACAACCGGCTGAACCGCGACCCGCAGATGAAGCTGCAGATGGACAGCACGGTCATGTACGGCCTCAACAAGTTCGGCATCGCCGCGACGCACGAGGAACTGAAGAGCAGGTCGCCGTACAACACCTACGCGCGCCTCGGCCTGCCCCCGGGCCCGATCGGCAACCCGGGCGACCACGCCATCCAGGCCGCGCTGAAGCCGGCCCCCGGCAGCTGGCTGTTCTTCGTGACCACCGATCCCAAGCGGGGCATCACCAAGTTCACCGACTCGGAGTCGGAGTTCTTCAAGCTCGCCGAGGAGTTCAACAAGAACCACGGGGCCGGCTGATGGAGCGGCGGGCCGCAGTCCTGGGCTCCCCGATCGCGCATTCCCTCTCGCCCGCCCTCCACCGCGGCGCGTACGCGGCGCTCGGCCTGCGCGGGTGGCGCTACGACGCGATCGAGTGCGACGAGGCGGGACTGGCGGGGCTGATGTCCGGCCTCGGCCCGGAATGGGCGGGCCTGTCGCTGACCATGCCGCTCAAGAGGGCGGTGCTGCCGCTGCTGGACACCGTGGCCGACCTCGCCGTCGAGGTGGGCGGGGTCAACACCGTGCTGCTACGCGACGGCGCCCGGCACGGCGAGAACACCGACGTGCACGGCATCGTGCGGGCGCTCGCCGAGTCGGGGGTGCGGGCGCCCAAGAGCGCGGCGATCCTCGGCGGCGGCGCCACGGCCGCGTCGGCGCTCGCGGCGCTGCGCGAGCTGGGGCTGCCGGAGGCCGCGCTCGTGGTGCGCGAGCGCTCGCGGGCGCGCGAGACGCTGGAGGTCGCCGAGCGGCTGGGCACGAGCCTGACCGTCCACACCTTCGGCGAGCTGGGCGCGGTGCTGGACGCCGACCTCGTGATCTCGACGCTGCCGCCCGGCGCGGCGGACGCCCACGCCCAGGCACTCGCGTCCGTCCCCGCCGTCTTCGACGTGGTCTACGCCCCTTGGCCGACGCCGCTGGCCCAGGCCGTGCAAACGGCCGGGGGCACGGTGGTCAGGGGCTTCTCGATGCTGCTGCACCAGGCCGTGCGCCAGGTCGAGCTCTACACGGGCCTGGGTCGAGGGGTGGTACCCGTGGAGCCGGTGCGCGCGGCCGGCGAGGCCGAGATCCTCAGACGAGCGACTCGAACGGGTTGAGCACCCGAACCCCGGTCCGCTCGAAATCCTTGACGTTGCGCGTCACCATCGTCCAGCCGTTGGACCGTGCGGTGGCGGCCAGCAGCCCGTCCACCAGCGGCAGGGGGTCGGGGTGGTTCAGTGCCCCCCAGTCCTCGGCGATGTTGGGAGTGACAGGGACGATGCGGTCGACGAACTCATGCCGCAGCTTGGCGAGCCACGTCTCGTAGATGGCCGCCTGGACGGGATCACGCTCGCGTAGGCGCTCGACTCCTTGGCGAATTTCGCCGAGCACCATGACGCTGATGTAGAGAGTGGGTCCGGGGACCATGTCGAGCCACTCCCCGACGTGGGAGTTGGGGCGTCGCTTGGTGACCTCGCAGGCCACGTTCGTGTCGAGTAGGAATGCCATCGGCTAGACCAGCTCTACCGGGACGATGGGCTCCTTCGCGCGGTGTATCTCCAGCAGGCTCAGGTCCGGTGCGGATCTCAGGAACTCCTTGAAGTCGGGGGCGCCGTACTTCAGACGCCGGTACTCGGCGATGTCGATGACGACGGCGACCTCCTCACCGTGCCGGGTGATCACCTGCGGTCCCTCGTCGTGGGCTCGCCGGATCACCTCGCCGAGCTTCTGTTTCACTTCCTGCAACTGCCACTGGCCCATATGCGACCTCCACTGGTGCGTCCAGATCGACGCGGTCGATGTTATCGGCCGAGCGCGCGCCGTGTTCGTGAAATCACTTCGCGTGATGGCGGGAGGGGATGATTCTGCGGGCACGTGGTGTTGTGGTAATGTAACTGCTTGATCGGTCCGGCATGACTGCTGGACGCGCAAGCGGAGGTCTTCCTCCCACCTGATCGGCCGAAAGGCCGATGGGTCCAAGGATCACACCGGAGAATTCCGGGGAGCTCGCGGCCAGGCGGCCGATGGGTTCTGGTGGCCCCGCATGCGCGACGTGCGGGGCTTTTCGCGTTCCACGCGAGGCGTCCCGGCACGGTCGAGCAATCAGCGGACAAATGCCAGGTACCTAGGAGGTCCCATCAGCACTGAGCCCCGCATCAACGAGCGTATTCGCGTGCCCGAGGTCCGTCTCGTGGGGCCGAATGGCGAGCAGGTCGGCATCGTCTCGATCGGCGACGCCCTGAAGCTGGCCCAGGAGTCCGATCTCGACCTGGTCGAGGTCGCGGCCACGGCTCGCCCGCCCGTGTGCAAGCTCATGGACTACGGCAAGTTCAAGTACGAGTCCGCCATGAAGGCACGCGAGGCGCGCCGCAACCAGGCGCACACGATCATCAAGGAGATCAAGCTCCGGCCGAAGATCGATCCGCACGACTACGAGACCAAGAAGGGTCACGTCGTGCGGTTCCTCAAAGCGGGGGACAAGGTCAAGGTCACCATCATGTTCCGCGGACGCGAGCAGTCGCGCCCCGAACTGGGCTTCCGGCTCCTGCAGAGGCTGGCGGAGGACGTCACCGAGCTCGGTTTCGTCGAGTCGCAGCCCAAGCAGGACGGCCGAAACATGATCATGGTGATCGGGCCTCACAAGAAGAAGGCCGAAGCCAAGGCGGAGCGGGCCGCGGCCCGCGCCAAGGGCGGCGAGTCCGGCGACGTGGGCGAGAGCCTCGAGCCGGACATGGCGCAGGCGTCCGAGCCGCGCCAGTGACGCGACCCGCCTGACGATTCGGCGGGACGCGAGTACACACCGAGACCGGGTCAGGTCCTCACGGGAGGCGACTCCTGACTGAGGTAGCTTGACCCGGGACATCGGCACGGACGAACGACGAGGGAGATACGGCTGTCATGCCGAAGATGAAGACGCACAGCGGTGCGAAGAAGCGGTTCCGTCTCAGCGGGACGGGCAAGGTCATTCGCCGCCGTGCGAATCGTGCCCACTACAACGAGCACAAGCCGTCCACGCGGACGCGCCGTCTCGCGCCTGAGGTCGTCATGTCCGATGCCGACACCAAGAAGATCAAGAAGCTGCTCGGCAAGTAACCGAACCCCCGGGGAGATAGAACAATGGCACGCGTAAAGCGGGCGCTCAACGCCAAGAAGAAGCGCCGCGTCGTCCTCGAGCGGGCGAGTGGTTACCGGGGTCAGCGGTCGCGGCTGTACCGCAAGGCGAAGGAGCAGATGCTCCACTCGCTGACCTATGCCTACCGCGACCGCAAGGACAAGAAGGGCACCTTCCGGCGCCTGTGGATCCAGCGCATCAACGCGGCCGCGCGCGCGAACGGCATCACCTACAACCGGTTCATCCAGGGCCTGAAGGCCGCCGGCATCGAGGTGGACCGCAAGATCCTCGCCGACCTCGCCGTGAACGACTCCCAGGCCTTCGCGGCGCTGGCCGAGGCCGCCAGGAAGGCGCTGCCCGCGGACGTGAACGCGCCGGTCGCCGGCTGATCCTCCGTACGTACGTACTCACGTGAACGACTCGTTCTCTCCGGGAGCGGGTCGTTCGCTTTTCCCGGGGCCGCCGGCGTGACCGCGCCGTGCGCGCACCCGCTGTCCAGGGGGGCACATTGGCGGGGTCGGAGCTGACCAACATCAAGTCGCCGCGGGTCAAGGCCGCCAAGCGCCTGACCAAGCGCGCCTTCAGGGACCGCGACCGCGCGTTCCTGGCCGAGGGCCCGCAGGCCGTCAGGGAGGCCCTGGCCCTGCCCGGCGTCACGGTCGAGCTGTTCACCACCGCGGACGCCGAGACCCGGCACGCCGAGATCGTCGCCGCCGCCCGCGTGGCGGGTGTGCCGGTGCACGGCGCCAGCGGCGAGGTCATGGCCGAGCTGGCCCAGACGGTGACGCCGCAGGGACTGCTCGCCGTGTGCCGGTTCGTCCACGTGCCGCTGGCCGAGGCGGTCACCGGCGGCGCGTCCCTGGTCGCGGTGCTGGCCCACGTGCGCGATCCCGGAAACGCCGGCACGGTGCTGCGGACGGCGGACGCGGCCGGGGCGGACGCCGTCGTGTTCACCGACGCCTCCGTGGACCCCTACAACGGCAAGTGCGTCCGCGCGAGCGCCGGCAGCCTGTTCCACCTGCCCGTGGTCACCTCCGCGCCCGTGGCCGAGACGGTGCGCCACCTGAAGGACACGGGCCTGCGGGTCCTCGCCGCCGACGGCGCCGGCACGCGGACGCTCGACGACGTCGACCTCGCCGGCCCCACCGCGTGGATCTTCGGCAACGAGGCGTGGGGCCTGCCCGAGGAGATCCTCGCCCTCGCCGACGAGGTCGTCCGCGTGCCCATCTACGGCCACGCCGAGAGCCTCAACCTGGCGACGGCGGCGGCGGTCTGCCTGTACGCCTCGGCGCGGGCGCAGCGCTCCGCCGGGATGCCGTGACGCGCGCGGCCCGCACCCCGGGCGTACGGGCCCTCGCGCCCGGCGCGGGGAGGTGTACGGCCAGTCCGATCGGGCATGGAGGCGTGTCTGATGGCGGGCGTAGGGCTGCCGTCGGGCACGGGAAACCCGCTATTGTCGGCCCTGTAGGGTCGAGGAGGCGATTGTGCGCGGCGGACCAACCCACCGGCAGAGTGCCGATGCCGCATGCCTGATCGAGGTCGACGACCTCCCCGACGGCGTCGTCGTGGCCGACGAGCGCGGCCGGGTGATCGCCTTCAACCAGGCCGCCTGCCGGCTCACCGGCGCCGACCGCGAGGCCGTCGTCGGAGGCCACCTGCCCGACGTCCTGCCCTTTCGCGACAACGACGGCCGCGACTGGTGGAAGTGGCTCGACGCCTACGGCGGCCTGCGCATCCGCAGCCGCCAGCCCGAGTGCTCGCTCTACCTGCCCGGCCGCCACGAGCTGCTGGTCTCGGCGCGGTTCGTCCGCAGCCCCGCGCGAAGCGGCGACGTAGTCCGCGTCGTGATCACGCTGCGCGGCGCCGCGGCCCGCGCGCGCCTGGAGCGCAGCCGGGCCGACCTGGTCTCCACCGTCGCCCACGAGCTGCGGTCCCCGCTGACCAGCGTCAAGGGCTTCACCGCCACGCTGCTGGCCAAGTGGGGCCGTTTCACCGACGACCAGAAGCGCGTGATGCTGGAGACGGTCAACGCCGACGCCGACCGCGTCACCCGGTTGATCACCGAGCTTCTCGACGTCTCGCGCATCGAGTCGGGCCGGCTGCAGGTCCACCGCCAGGTCGTCGACGTGCCGGCCCGCGCCCGTAAGATCATCGAAGGCCGTGTGGCCGCGGGCGAGCCCGAGGACCGCTTCCGGCTGGAGGTGCTCGGCGATCTTCCCGAGATGTGGCTCGACCAGGACAAGATCGACCAGGTCCTCGGCAACTTGCTGGAAAACGCGGTGCGTCACGGACGCGGTACGGTGACGATAGTGGTGGAGCCTGTCGAGTGGGGAGTGGCCGTGTCCGTGCGTGACCAGGGTGAGGGTGTCGCACCCGAGCTGGCCTCGCGCGTCTTCCGCCAGTTCTGGCGGGGCAACGGCCGGCGCCGCGGCGGCACCGGCCTCGGCCTCTTCATCGTCAAGGGCCTGGTCGAGGCCCACGGCGGCACGATCACCGTGCAGCGGGCGCCCGGCGGCGGCGCGGAGTTCCGATTTACCATGCCCGCCGGCACTCCCGACTTCGCCTGAGGCGTCGCGAGGAGCGGCCGGTGGGCCTGACCACGCCGTGATTCACCGGCCGGCCGCCGCCGCGCCCGGATGCCTACGGGGAGCGCGGGCGGGTTTTCCGCAGCCGCCCGGCGCCCGGCAGGTCCGCCGCCCTGGACGGACTAGACTCGTGCCCGCTCAAGCCCTGGATACGGAGCTCACTCTTGTCGAACACCTATGACCCGGTCGAGGTGACGCCGTTGCACGCCGACGAGGTGGCGCGCATGGAGGCCGAAGCCATCGCCGCGATCAACGCGGCGGCCGACCTCGACGAACTGAAGCAGGTGCGCCTGGCGCACTCCGGCGACCGGTCGCCGATCGCCCTCGCCAACCGCGAGATCGGCGCGCTGCCGCCCCAGGCCCGGGCCGAGGCGGGCAAGCGCATCGGCGGAGCCCGCAAGGCCATCGGCGAGGCGCTGGCCGCGCGCCAGGCGGTGCTGACGGCCGAGCGCGACGAACGCGTCCTGGTCGAGGAGACCGTCGACGTCACCCTGCCGTGGGACCGCGCGCCGAGGGGGGCCAGGCACCCGCTCACCACGCTGCAGGAGCGCATCGCCGACGCGTTCGTGGCGATGGGCTACGAGGTCGCCGAGGGGCCGGAGCTGGAGGGCGAGTGGTTCAACTTCGACGCCCTCAACATCGCGCCCGACCACCCGGCCCGCTCCGAGCACGACACGTTCTTCGTCGGCTCCGTCGACTCGGGCATGGTCCTGCGCACCCAGACCTCGCCGGTGCAGATCCGCGCGCTGCTGTCGCGCGAGCTGCCGGTGTACGTCGTCTCGCCGGGCAAGGTCTTCCGCACCGACGAGCTCGACGCCACGCACACGCCGGTGTTCCACCAGGTCGAGGGCCTGGCGGTCGACGAGGGCCTGACGATGGCCCACCTGAAGGGCACGCTCGACCGGTTCGCCGAGGTCATGTTCGGCAAGGGCATCGACACGCGGTTCCGGCCGAACTACTTCCCCTTCACCGAGCCGTCGGCCGAGATGGACCTGCGCTGCTTCGTCTGCCGCGGCGCCTCTGCCGTCCCGGGCAACCCGCCGTGCCGCACCTGCAAGTCCGAGGGCTGGATCGAATGGGGCGGCTGCGGCATGGTCAACCCGCGCGTGCTGGTCGCCTGCGGCGTCGACCCCGGGCGGTACAGCGGTTTCGCCTTCGGAATGGGCGTCGAGCGGACGTTGATGTTCCGCAACAACGCCGAGGACATGCGTGACATGGTCGAGGGAGACGTGCGCTTCACGCTCCCGTTCGGTATGGAGGTCTGATGAGGTTCCCGCTTTCCTGGCTGCGGGAGTACGTCGACCTGCCCGCCGTCACCGCCCACGAGGTCGCCGACAAGCTGACCGCGGCGGGCCTCAAGCTTGAGTCGATCGAATCGGTCGGCTACGACATCAAGAACGTCGTGGTCGGCGAGGTGCTGTCCATCGAGGAGCTCACCGGCTTCAAGAAGCCGATCCGCTACTGCTCGGTGGAGGTCGGCGAGGCCGCGCCGCGCTGGGTGATCTGCGGCGCCACCAACTTCGCGGTCGGCGACCGGGTCGCGGTGGCGCTGCCCGGCGCCGTGCTGCCGGGCGGGTTCGAGGTCGGCTCCCGCAAGACCTACGGCCACGTGTCCGACGGCATGATCTGCTCGGCCCGCGAGCTGGGCGTCGGCGACGACCACGACGGCATCCTGATCCTGCCCGCGGGCACCCACCTCGGCGCCGACGTGGTCGAGCTGCTCGGCCTGCGTGACGACGTCATCGAGCTGGAGGTCACCCCGGACCGGGGGTACGCCCTGTCGATCCGGGGCGTGGCCCGGGAGGCCGCCGCCGCCTTCGGCGTGCCCTGGCGCGACCCGGCCGACGTCGAGCCGCCCGCCTTCACCGAGGAGTCCCACCCGGCCTCCATCGCCGACCCCTCGGCGTGCGACCGGTTCGTGCTACGCGCGGTCTCGGGGTTCGACCCCTCCGCCGAGACGCCGATGTGGATGCAGGTGCGCCTGGTGCGCGCGGGCATGCGTCCGGTCTCGCTGGCCGTCGACGTCACCAACTACGTCATGCTGGAGCTCGGCCAGCCGCTGCACGCCTTCGACCGCTCCCGCCTGACCGGCCCGATCACCGTGCGCAGGGCCGAGCCGGGCGAGACGCTGGAGACGCTCGACCACGTCGTGCGCGAGCTCAACCCCGAGGACATCCTCATCACCGACGAGTCCGGGGCGATCTCGATGGCCGGCACGATGGGCGGCCTGGAGACGGAGATCTCCGACGCGTCGAGCGACCTGGTGATCGAGGCCGCCCACTTCTCGGCCAGCGGCGTCGCCCGCATGTCCCGCCGCCACAACCTGATCAGCGAGGCGTCGCGCCGCTTCGAGCGCGGCGTCGACCGCGAGCTGCCGCTGTACGCCTCGTGGCGCGCGGTGCAGCTGCTGGTCGCGTTCGGCGGAGGCGCGGCGGACGCCGGGGTCACCGACGTCTCGATCGACGTCGAGCCCGCGACGATCACCATCCCGGCCGACCATCCCGACCGGGTCGCGGGCGTGACCTACGGCCGTGAGACGGTGGTGCGCCGCCTGGAGCAGGTCGGCTGCACGGTCACCGGCCCGGTCGACGCCGACGGGCGGGAGGGCTCCGAGGGCGCGTCCTACCCGGCCGACGTCCTGGACGGGCCGAGCGGGGCCGTGGGGCTGCTGACGGTGACGCCGCCGTCGTGGCGTCCTGACCTGACCGACCCCAACGACCTCGCCGAGGAGGTCATCCGGCTGGAGGGCTACGAGAAGCTGCCCTCGGTGCTGCCCGCCGCTCCCGCGGGCGCCGGTTTGACCGAGGCGCAGCGCCTGCGCCGCCGTGTGGGCCGCGCGCTCGCCGCGGCGGGGTACGTCGAGACGCTGGCCTACCCGTTCCTGGGCGTGCGCGACCTGGACGACCTGCAGCTCGCGGCCGACGACGCGCGGCGCCGGGCGACCCGCCTGGCCAACCCGCTCAGCGAGGACGAGCCGCTGATGCGCACCACGCTGCTGCCGGGGCTGCTCAAGACCCTGGTCCGCAACGTCGGCCGCGGCTTCGGCGACGTCGCGCTGTTCGAGACGGGCCTGGTCTACCGTCCCGAGCCCGGCGCCCCCGAGAAGGCGCCGGTGCTGGGTGTCGAACGCAGGCCGGCCGAGGAGGAACTGGCGACGATCACCGCGGCCCTTCCCCGGCAGCCGCTGCGGCTCGCCGTCGTGCTGGCCGGCGAGCGGGACCGGTCCGGCTGGTGGGGGCAGGGCCGCCAGGCCTCCTGGGCGGACGCCGTCGAGGCGGCCCGCACGGTGGCCCGCGAGGCCGGCGTCGAGCTGTCGATCAGCGCCGACCGCCACGCGCCCTGGCACCCCGGCCGGTGCGCCGCCCTGCACCTCGGCGAGACGCTGGTCGGCCACGCCGGCGAGCTGCACCCGCGCGTGGTCGAGGCCTATGGCCTGCCGCCGCGCACCTGCGCCATGGAGCTGGAGCTCAGCGTCCTTGAGGACGCGCTGCCCGGCCCCGTGCAGGCGGTGCCGGTGTCGGCGTACCCGGTCGCCACCCAGGACGTCGCGCTCATCGTCCCGGCGGACGTGCGGGTCGCCGACGTCGAGGCGGCGCTGAGGGAGGGGGCGGGCGAGCTGCTGGAGTCGATCCGGCTGTTCGACGTCTACACCGGCGCGCAGGCCGGCGAGGGCAACAAGTCCCTGGCCTACACCCTGCGCTTCCGCGCCGCCGACCGCACGCTGACCGTCGAGGAGACCACCGCGGCCCGCGACGCGGCCGTGGCCCTGGCGTCCGAGCGCACCGGGGCCCGGCTCCGCGGCGCCTGACGGATCCACCGCCGCCATGGGGGCGGCCGAGGGGGTGGCGGGAGGATCCGCCACCCCCTTCTGTCATGGCGCCGTCAGCGTGGGTACACCTCCATCTCGTACAGCGAGTACCCGTACGTCGTGCCGCGCGTGACGCCCTTCATGCGGACGTAGCGGGCCGTCGCCGGGGCGAAGGTGACGTTGTCCACGCCGCCGTCGCCGGTGGTGGTGGAGGCGACGGTGGTCCAGGACGACCCGTCGGCCGAGGTCTGGACCGCGTACGCCGCCCCGTAGGCGGCCTCCCACCGCAGCACGACCCGGGCCACGGTCTTGGCGGAGCCGAGGTCGACCTGCAGGTACTGGTCGTCGCTGGAGGCGCTCGCCCAGCGGGTCGTCGGGTCGCCGTCCACGGCGTCGCGGGCCGGATAGTAGGGGATCACCTGCGTGCTGGACGCCTTGGCGCTCCCTCCGGCCGCCAGGTTGGCGATCGCGTCGCCCCGGTGGGCGGGGAACGAGACGACCTGCTGGTAGGTCGGCCGGTTCTGCCAGGAGATCAGCGACTGCTTGATCCCGCCGAGCGGCGAGTGCCGGACGGCGTCCGCGCACCACTGGTCGCCCGCCGCGCACGCGTCGTCGGCCGGGTAGGTCGTGGCGGCGGGTTCGGCGAGCGCCGCAGACAGGCTGTTCAGCAGCACGGTGCGACAGCCCGCGACCGTGCCGCCGCCGCAGTACTTCTGGGGCAGCGGCCCGGCCACCGGGTCGCCGAGCACGGCCCTGACGTCCTTGCTGACGTAACCCCACCAGCCGTACTGGAACGCCGACCCCTTGTGGGTCTGTGCCTCGTTGGCCGAGGTGGGGAAGCTGGAGACGTCGCCCTGCTGGTGCCCGGACGGCGACTCGTTGACCTGCAGCGCGTTGACCAGCGACTGGTACAGCGCGTCGCCGAGGCCGGGCTTGAACTCGGCCTGGACGAGCCTGGGCCACCAGGCGTCGAAGGCCCGGATGGCGTCGGCGTGCGCGTAGACCTTGCTCCCGGGCGTGGTCTCCAGCCGCCTGGCGCCGGCGGAGGCCCACGCCGACAGCCTGGACACCGCGGAGGAGAGCGCCGGGTCGGTCACCGGCGAGCTGTTGAGCACGCGCAGCAGGTGCGGGAGGACCTCCTTGCCGCGCAGGTCGGTCACGGCGGCGTCGGCCATGATCTTCACGGTGCCGGCCCGGTCGAGCTTGCCGGCCCCGGCGAGCGCGGCCTTGACCGGGACGTCCAGAAGGTCCACCCGGTGGACGGTGCCGAAGCTGAAGTTGCCGTCGGCGGCGCCGTAGTCCTTGGCCTGCTTGTTGTTCCAGCTCACCAGGTAGTCCTGGCTCGCCGTCTGGGGATGGGTGGCGGGCGCGGTGTAGGTGGCGGTGTTGGTGGCCGGGTCGAATCCCGCCCACTCGTGCGCGGCGTCCGCGGTCATCGGCAGGTTCGGGTCGGAGACCGCCGGCCTGACCGGGGTGTTGCCGGACATGTAGTACGCCGCGTCGGAGGAGTTCACGAAGAACCAGTTGAACGCGAAGCCGATCTTGGACGCCGAGTTCGTGAAGGCCGCGGCGTCGCCCATCTGGGCGGGCTCGTTGAACATCTGGAACCCGACGGCGGAGTCGGCCTCGTGCTGGTAGGTCGAGCGCAGCGTGGCGAAGGCGGTGGGCCTGCCGTTCACGGTGCCGCGCCAGGTCACCAGGCCGTACTTGGTCCGCTTGATCACCAGGTCGTAGGAGCCCGCGGCGGTGGAGTCGGCGGTGTTGGGCTTCCACGCGTTGGTCTTCTTCAGCGTCTCCATGGCCGTGCAGGCGCCGCGGTACATGTAGTGGTCGGACGACGTGGTCGCCGGGCCGCCGCCGGGCTCGCAGAGCTCCAGGGCGTAGGTGTCGGTGATGTCCTGCCCGCTGGAGGTCGCGCTCCAGGCGTAGTCGGTGCCCCGGCCGAGCAGCACGTACAGGTTGAGCCCGGCGAACGCGGCGCCGCGCGCCTTGATGCCGGGCCCGGTCAGCTCTTGGAGCATGACGAGCTGCGGGGCGAAGTAGCCGGTCTGCGGGCCGAACACGGCGATGGGGTGCCCGGTGGCGGACTCGGCGGCCGACACGACCACGGCGTTGGACATGCCGGGGTGGGAGTTGTCCACGGTGAGCCCGTCCAGCACGCCCTTGGCGCGGGCGGCGGCCGGGACGGGGGCCGTGGCCGAGCCCGACTCGTTCTCGGTGACGTCGACGGGCGCGGTGGTGGCGGCGTCCGGGAGCACGACGCCGGTGGCGCCGGGCGGCGCGCCGCCGGAGGGGAAGCTCTGGCCGTTGTGCAGGGTCAGCGTCGCCTCGGGGTCGTTCTGCGAGCGGAATGCCGCCCACGCCTGGTCGCCGGCCGCGGTTCCGTACCGGGCGCGCGCGGCGACGCGGGCCAGCGCGGACTGCATCTCCGCCCCGCCGCCCCCGCCGAACAGCCCGCCGATCACCCCGGAGACCGCGATCAGGTCGGTCATGGTGAAGGCCTGCGGACCGCCCGCGTTGGTGATCGCGTCGAGGTGGCCGGTGAGCACGTACTCGCCGGGGCAGTCGCGGTTCGCCATGCAGTGGCCGATGTAGGCGTTGATCCCGGCGATGTAGTTCTCGACGTCGGCGTACAGCTGGGCGCCGCGCGGGCCGGAGTCCCTGAGCCGGGTGATCTGCCGCTGAAGGTCGGCCTCGGTGTAGGGCGAGTTGCGCCAGACGCTCTGTTCCAGCGCGCGGTTGCCCGGCGCGCCGCCCGCGAACGGCGTCAGCTCGCCCCGGCCGACGTGCCGCATCAGGTCCATGAGCCAGAGCCGGTCCTGCGCGCCCGCGTACCCGGCGCCGAACATCGTTCCCTCGCGGGTGGTGCCGGTGATGTGGGGGACGCCGGTCGCCTTGTCCCGGACGATGGTCACGTCCGGCCGCGGGCTGACCGTGCTCTCCACCTGCCCGGCGGGCACGCCGAAGGAGGAGTCGTTGAAGAACCTCGCGATCTGGTCGTCGGTCAGCCCGGTGTACCCGCCGATGAGGCCGGCGTACTTGCCGAGCTGGTCGCCGCTGTGGCTCGGCATGGTGCCGAACGCCTGGTTGGCGAGGATCTCGACCAGCGTGGCGTTGCCGTTCTCACCGGGGGGCAGGACGTCCGCGCATTGGCCGAGGCAGTAGTCGTCGGCGGTGTAGACGGCCGCCGACACGGGCACGACGGGGGATGCCAGCGCGATGATCGCCAGCGCCGAGGCCGCCGTGATCGTCCGCCGGAGACGAGCGTGCATGTTGAGGACCCCCAGAACATGAGGCGTACTCGAATTACGGAACTTGGGAGGAACATACGCTCGCCCCCACATCGGATCAATGGCCGATGTGATACTGACCCGGAAGAAGTGCCCCGTTCGGCTCGTCCCGCGGCGGCGGACGCCAGGTCACGCCTGGGAGCGGCGGCGATCGAGCAGGCCGAAGCGGCGGCCGTTGCCCGCGGGGGCGGCGGGCGCCTCTTCGCCTCCCCGCGGCGTGCCCGACAGGGCCCGGCCGACGGTCTCCTCGCTGATGCCGGCCCGCCGCAGCATGCCGGCGAGGACGCTCTCGGTGAGCTCCCTGCGGGCGTCCGGCGAGCACAGCGCCGCCAGCGCGGCCAGCAGCGGCAGGTACGCCGGGTCGGGCTGTGCGGGGAAGTCCTCGGCCACCACGCGGGCCTCCACCACCGGGCCGTGAGCGGCGGCCAGCAGGCCGTGGAACCGGCGGATCTGGCCCTCGGGGTCGCCGGGATGCAGCCAGTGGACCGCCGCGACGGCGTACCCGTGGCGGCGCAGCGCCGCGTGGACGGCAGGCCGTCCGGCCGGATCGTCCCCCCGCACGCTCAGCTCGGCGCACATGACGTTCAGCGCCTGCCGGTCCAGCGGCTCCCGCACCGCCGCCGCGACCAGGTCGCCGGTCGGCAGAGGAGCGAGGACCTTCGCGAGCCCGCCGGGCGGCAGGTACGCGGCCAGCCGTAGCGTGACCGCCGGATCGGTCACGGCCATCCTGGACAGGGCCGTGGCCAGCCCCGGCGACAGCCAGTGGTCGGCGTTCCCGCGCAGGTCCTCGAAGTCCTCCACGGTCGGCTCGGGGCCGTAGGCCAGGTCCAGCACCACCGGGTACAGGCGTTCCTCCAACGCCGGGTCCAGGGACCGCGCCGTCACCAGGATCCGGCGGTCGCGGACGATCTGGCGCAGGACGTCGCGCTCGGCGGCGTCCCCGGTGCGCGGCAGGGAGCCGAGCCGCGACACGCACCGGGCCACGCGCCGGGTGTCCCCCTCGTCTATGCCGTCGGCGCAGGCGAGCAGGAGCCCGCCCAGGGTCTGCGGCGGAGCGGATCCGGACCCACCGCCCGAGGGCGGGTCGTCGAGCTCGGCGATGTCCGGTGACCTCAGCGACCGCGGTGCGGTGTCGCGGGCGAACCGCGCGACCAGGTCGCCGAGGCGGGGATGGTCGGCCAGCAGGTCGTGGTAGCGCCGGACGGTCTCCGGCGCTTGGGCGACCCGTGCGGGCTCCCCCCACCCGATCACGTGCGCGCCCTCGGGGGCGTGCCGGGCGAACGACAGCTTGATGCGGTGGCGTGAGGCGCTGTCGGTCCACGTCGAGAGCGTGAGCCTGCTCCTGAGGCCGTAGGGGAGCAGGGCCGCCACCGTGTCGAGGAAACGCAGCCGCGCCGGCATGGGCACGCCCTCGGCGTTCACCACGCACACCGGGTCCCCGGTGAGCAGCAGCGCCGCCGCGCCCATGGCGGTCTGGTCGGCCCGGCCGGTGGCCTCCTCCACGTCCAGCGCCGCCACGTCCGCGGTCAGCAGGCCCGCGGCCGGCGGCGTGCGGTGGCCGAGCGCCCGGTAGAGCGCCTCGTAGGCCACCGGGCCCCGGGCGAGCTGGGCGTAGGGCAGGCAGAAGTACCGCGTGAGGGCGATGTCGCGGCCCATGCCGTCACGCTCGGCGGACCACTCCTGGACCGCCATGCCGACGTGGGGGGTGTCGCCGTGCCCGTTGACCCAGCTGATCGTCACGCGGGGCAGGTTGGCGGGGGCGCCGGGGGTGTACCGGGCGATGATCTCGCCGAAGTCCTCCCGGTCGAACTGCCCGTCGCTGCACGCCAGGACGTCGTCGCCGTCCGCGGTTCCCGCACGTTTCCCCCACAGCGCCCACTCGGCGGTGATTCGTACCATCGGCCGTCCTCATCGGTCGCGAGGGCTAGCGGTTCAGGAAGCCCACGAGCATGGACACACCGATGACGCAGAGGGTGATCACCAGCGTGAACCAGACGAACAAGATCCCGTTGGACAGGGAGACGCGGCGCCACCACGGATGGCGGGCCTCGTCCCTCTCGTACCGCCGCGTGGACGGGCCGCCGGAGAGCGCCTCCAGCATCGCGCCGGGGGGTGATCCGGGGGAGTTCGGCCAGTTCCGCGCGTCCGGCGCGGCGTGTTCCCGGGCCGGCGCCGCATGTCCGTACAGCGAGGTGGCGGCCGAGACCACCGGCCGCCACTCCGGGGGCAGCACGCTGCCGAGGACCTCCTGGACCTGGGCGTGGTCGAGGGACGGCCCGTAGGCGGCCACGAGCAGCGCCCGGAGCGCGGCGCTCTGGGCCGCGTGGTCGTCGCGGTGCAGCCTCGCGATCGCGGGAGCGAGGTAGGCGTGCGCGCTCAGCGCGGGCGCGATCTCGGGGTCGTCGCCGCCCTCGCCGCCGCGGCCGACCAGCTCGGCATGGATGAACCGGACGACCGGCGGGTCGCACGCCTCGGCGGCGGCGAACCTGACGAGATCGGGCGTCTGTATCGCCGCGAGGAGACGCGACCTGTCGGGATCCTGGACGCGCATGGCCAGCAGCAGCGCGGCCTGCGGCTCCATCGTCTTCATGCGCGCCATGGCCGTGTACACCGGAGGTCCCCCTCCGGTGATCGACAGGACCCGCTCCATGATGTTGATCGTCAGAAGCCGGCCGTACCCGAGAGGCAGGGCCAGGTCGTAGACCGCGTCCCTGAGGCCGGCCCGGGGGACGGCGTCCAGCCGGGGCAGCAGCCGCGACTCGACGATGTCACGGTAGTGCTCGCGTTCGTGCGCGCTCGGCGCCTGGGAGCGCAGCAACCGTGCCAGCTCCGCCACCTGGTCGTCGAGCTCGGCGTACTCCCCCTGTTCCAGAAGCTCGCCGCAGCGGTTCAGGCCGCTGTAGAAGACGGGCAGCGGCGAGGAGCCGTGGACGGGCCTGTGCCCGGAGTCGCCCAGCGCGGCCAGCGCCTGCCTCGGCGCCTCCTTGAACGTCAGCGGGTCGGTCGCCTGGGCGAAGGCCTCGGCCAGCTCGCCGGGGGCCCGGCGGGTCAGCACGTCGTAGAAATAGCGGGAGACGTCGGACCAGGTGCTGAATCCCTCCGCCCCACCGCCCAGGGTCAGGGTGGAGGCCCCTTCGCGCGGGCGCTTGGCGAAGGAGAGCTTGATCTGGTGCGTCGCCGAGCTGTCGGTCCACGTGGATGCGGTCAACCGGGTCCGGAGGCCGTAGGGGAGCAGCGCGGCCACCGTGTCCAGATACCGCAGGCGCTCGGTCATGGGCAGGTGGCCGCCACCGGTCACGCAGACCTGCGCGTCGGCGAGCAGGAGCGCGGCCGCCGCCATGGCCGTGTCGTCGGCGGTGTCCGCGAGGCGGTGCGGCTCCGACGCCGGGACGCTCACGATGAGCGGCCCGTCCACCGGCAGGCGGTGGGCGGCGAGGACCTCGTACAGCGCCTGGTAGGAGACCGGCCCTGCGGCCAGCTGGGCGTAGGGCACGCAGAAGTAGCCGGTGACGGCGATCGGCCGCCCGAAGCCGTCGCGCTCGCCCGACCACGACTGGACGGCCAGGCCGACGTACGGCACGTCGCCGCGCCCGTACACCCAGCTGATCGTCACCTGGGGCAGGTTCGGCAGGGTGCCGGGCGACCACTTGGTGAGGATCTCCTGGAAGTCCTCGCGGGTGAACGGCCCCCGGCTGCAGTCCAGCACGCTGTAATCGTCGTCGGTGCCGGGACGCTTCCCCCACAGCGCCCACTCGGCGGTGACCTTCACCTCGCGGCTCACCCTCCCGCCTTCCCCTCAGGGCGCTCGGCGGAGATCCGCCGGCCGAGCCAGACCATCGGCTCCATCACGTTGATCGGATGGACCGGGCCGCGGATCTGAAAGCCGCTGCCGGGCGAGGTCGCGGTGCCGGACTCGCCGGCGGCCGACCACGCGGTGGGCACCAGGTTCTGCGGGTCGTCCGGATCGAACGCGCCCTTCTCGTTGTCCAGGTAGAACCCGATCGACGAGGTCACGAAGAACTTGATGCGGTCGTGCCGGAAATGCTGTTTGAGAGCGGGCACCACCATCTTCGCGTTGCCGTAGCGCGATATGCCGCAGAGCTGTTCGAACAACTCTTCGGCGTAGTCATCGTCAATCCGCGGGAAACCGAAAGGATCATCGGGGTCGGGGGCCAGCAGTCCGAGCTTTTCCGCCGTCTGG
>NZ_QOIL01000020.1:0-19986 GCF_003323745.1 Sphaerisporangium album | reverse complement strand
GCCGTCTGGAGAACCTTCAGCTCGTCGAATTTGGTGACGCACACCGCCAGATGGTGGGGCAGCACGTCGCCGGCGTACCGGTTACCGGTGAGCATCCGCCCCGCCAGTTCGGTGAGCACCCCGTGCAGATAGCTGAACGCGTCGCCCACTTTGTGCTCGCGGATCGGATCGAACAGATAGACGATTCCGCGGCTGCCCTGGAGGTTGTTCAGCAGTTCCTCGCGGCTGGTGGGCGCGCTGGCCCGCTTGGCGCCGTAGAACCCGCCCGGCGCGTCCAGCACGTCCAGCCCGATCCGCTCGCTCTGGACGCCCTTGCGGCCGAGCGGCCAGCGGCGCTTCTCGATCTGCCGGGTGAGGAACCACTTGTACTGGCCGAGGGCCAGCGTCGCGTCGGGGAAGCGTTGCTGCTCCGACAGCGCGCTGGTCATCTCGATGAGGAAGTCGCGGGACGGGCCGTCGGCGCCGACCACCTTCCACGGGCCCTTCTTGAGGATCAGGGCGATGTTGAGCGCGGCCAGGAACGTGGTCTTCCCGCTGCCGGGTGCGCCCCAAACGGCGATGTTGGGTGTGGGACGTGCCGACGGTTGCTGTTCGGGGGCCATGGGGTCCTCATCTGGATCTGACGCCGGATCTGACGCATCGCGTCCTCGTCAGGACGCCGCTGAGAAGGGGAAGGGAACGCGCCGGCCCTGTGAGGCCACGAGGCCGAGGGCCTCGCCGAGCTCGTCGACGTCCATCGCGTCGAGGTGGGCGAGCGCGGCGGCGCCGAGGCGGGACCAGACGGGGTGGGCGCGTTCGGGGGGCTGGTCGCAGATCGCCCCGAGCGCGAGCCTGTTCTCCAGGCCGGCCAGGAGCGCCTCCCAGTCGAGCCGCCGGGGACAGGGCAGGATCTCCGAGGCGTTCGCCCGGGGCGGGTGCGGCGGACGGTCGCCCACGGTGAGCAGCGCCGTCCGTTCCCGGCCGTCGCCTCCCAGCCGGTGCGTCACCTCGGCGAGCACGTCCTCGACCTGCGCCGCGTAGGCGTAGTCGCGCGTCCCGGCGGCCTCCGGCGGGCGCACGTGCCGTTCCTCCAGGAGGAGCAGGGCCTCCTGTGCCCGGCGCGGGGAGGAGCGCCAGCAGGGGACGGTGACCGGCCGGTCTGGCGCACCGCGCTGGAAGACGTGCGGGCCATAAGCGATCAGCGAGACCACCGTGCGGCCCGCCTGGGCGTCGGCCAGCGTGGAGAGGAGCTGGCCGACGCGGTCGAGCCGCGCCCGGACGCGCTCCTCCGGCCCGCTGACCTGGACGGCGCAGATCAGATGGGCCGGGCCGGCGGGACGGTCCAGCCGCTGCGGCACGGCGGCCACCAGCTCCTCCCAGGTGGTGTCGCACCGGGCGAGCCCCGGCAGGCCCGTGAAGCGCACGCGGCCCGGGCGCTCCAGCTCCGCCACGATCGTGTGCGCGCCCGGCGGGAGTTCGGCGGTGTGCACGGACAGCAGGGCCGGACGCAGCGCCTGCCACGCGGTGATGGCGAACACGGTCCCGTTCTCGTCGCCGGGTTCGCACCGGACGGCGAACTCGACACGATCGCCGCGGCGGGATTCCAGCCCGAACAGGGGGAGGGAG
Organism: Sphaerisporangium album; assembly: GCF_003323745.1. GTDB lineage: Bacteria > Actinomycetota > Actinomycetes > Streptosporangiales > Streptosporangiaceae > Sphaerisporangium > Sphaerisporangium album. The sequence continues at coordinate 18,381 of NZ_QOIL01000020.1, read as the reverse complement.
GCCAGCCGTAGCTGCCCGGTCGCCGGGTGCCGCTTGAGCACGACCAGTTCGTAGGACTGCGTCAGTGGTTGGTCGATGATGGCCTGGCGCAGCAACTCGGCGACGGACTCGCCGGCCTCGGTGAAGGCGAGCGCCCGAGGGTGGGCCGCGTGGAGGCACTCCATGGCCCGGCGGGCTCGCCCGTCCTCCGGGGCGGTGCACACGATGACGACGGCGGGCTCGCCGGGAATGCCCTCGGCGATGGCGAGCGCCCGCTCCGCGGTGACGTCGGCGTCGCCGGCCCAGGGCACGGGGTGATCGGCCCGGCCGCGCGGGGTGCCCGTCTCGTCCCGGCGAACCCGCAGGACGGCGATGCCCTCGGCGCCGGACTCGAACACGAGGAGGATCTTGGGGCCGGCGAGTTCCGCGATCGCCGCGACGAGGGCCTTGCCGAGGAGGTCCTCACCTGATTCGGTCAAAGAACACTCCCATAACGCGGCACATCAAACCGGCCATCACTCCCCATAATGTGATAAATGCTCATGCTTCGCGTTCTAGGCGCATGCACATATGGCTGAGCCCTCGGTGCCGCCCCCGCGGCGTGGTGCCAATCTCTATAGCAAGGTACATGTATAGCCTAATCGCGCTACATCATCATGGTCCTGGCATGGACGATTTAGGATGTCCTCCGCTCCACTTAGGCCGCCATTGCGGGGAGAATAGATGAGAAAGTTACTAATTGTCCTATCCGGCGCTCGGCCGGACATCCTCGAACGGTGGCCGACCGACCGGGGCAAATTCGAGGGCATCGGCGGAGCCGTCCTCACCACCAGCGTCCTGGCCGCCATCTCCATGGCGTTCGCCCTGGCCAGTGCCCTGGGCCTCAGCATCTTCGTCGCCGTCCCGGCCGGAATCGTCTGGGGCCTGGCGATCCTGAGCCTGGACCGGTGGCTCGTCAGCTCCATCCAGCCCGACGGGCCGCGCCGGTGGCGGATGGCCGTTCCCCGCATTCTGATGGCCGTGCTCCTCGGCGTCGTGACCTCCACACCGCTCGTGCTGCAGATCTTCAAGTCCGAGATCGACGCGCAGATCGTCGAGATCAAGCAGGACCGGGCCAACTCGTTCACGGGCGAGCAGAACAGCGGCACCGTCGGGCAGCAGGTCGCGCGGCTGCGCAAGGCCGTGGCCGACCAGGAGGCGATCATCACCTCCGGCGGCGAGGGCACCCAGGCGCCGGACGCGGATCCGAAGATCAAGTCGCTGACCGCCGAGCGTGCCAAGGCGACCGACGAGCGCGAAAAGCAGTACGACAAGTGGCAGTGCCAGCTCTACGGCGGCCCTGACTGCCCGCGCAAGGGCGACGGGGTCCTGGCCAAGGCCAGCGAGAAGGCCTACAAGAAGGCCAAGAGCAGGGTCGACTCGCTCAACGCGCAGATCGAGCGCCGTAAGCGGGAGCTGGCCGCCAACGACGCGAACGCCAAGAGCGAGCGGCTCGCCTCGGCCAAGGCGGCGCTCCCCGCCCTCCGCTCCCAGCTCGACGCCGCGCTGCGCCAGCAGGCCGGCCTGCAGGCGTCCTTCGACGCGGAGAACCAGAGCCTCAACGGGCTGCTGATCCGGCTGCGCGCGCTCAACGAGGTGTCCGGCAAGGACATGACGCTGAACGGAGCGCGCCTCCTGCTGTTCCTGATGTTCCTGCTCATCGAGTGCCTGCCGGTCGCGGTCAAGCTCATGCAGAAGCCCGGCAACTACGAGAAGGTCCTCGCGCTGGTGGCGCGCAACGAGCTGCTGGACGCCCGCGACAGCCTGAACGCCGGGCCGAGGCTCGGATCCGGGGGGACCTCCGCGACGGTGCGCGAGATCTGGAACCGGCCGTCCACGGCCGAACCCGAGGTCCGGGCCCCCGAGGCCGCCGGTCCGCCGCGTGATCCGGAGTCCTTCACCCCGCCGCGCGCCCGCGACGCCGCCCCGGAGCCGTCCGAGCACAGCGCCAGTCACGATTTCGGCGACCTGGAGGACGAGGCACTGCGCGGGATGCCCGACACGCGCACCGCCGCGCTGCCGGGCGGGCGCTCCGAGCGCACCCGCGGGTACGAGCTGTTCCCCGACGAGGACTGATCCGCCCCGATGGATCGAGGACCCGTACACCTGCTCAAGAACCGTTACGCGCTCGTCAGGCTCATCGGCGCGGGAGGGATGGGCGACGTCTGGCTCGCGGACGACCGCATGCTCGGCCGCCAGGTCGCCATCAAGGAGCTGGTGATCTCCGACGACGGGGAGCCGCTGTCCGTGCGCCGCAAGCGCGCCCTGCGCGAGGCCAGAGCGGCGGCCGCCATCGAACACCCCAGCGTGGTCGACATCTACGACGTGTTCGAGGAGCAGGACCGCCCCTGGATCGTCATGCCCTACATCAGGGGCCGCTCCTTACGCGACCTGATCGAGGACGGCCCGCTCGCCGCGCGCGAGGTCGCCCGGATCGGCCTGCGCGTCCTCGGCGCCCTGGAAGCGGCCCATCGGGCCGACGTCCTGCACCGCGACGTGAAGCCCGCCAACATCCTCGTCGGCGACGACGGCCGGGTGTACCTGGCGGACTTCGGGATCGCGCACGTGGCCGGCCAGAGCACGCTCACCGGCCGTCACGCGTTCGTCGGCACGCTGGAGTTCATGGCCCCCGAGCGCATCGAGGGACGGCCTCTGGGCCCGGCCTCCGACCTGTGGTCGCTCGGGGTCACGTTCTTCTGCGCGCTCGAGGGATACTCGCCCTTCCGGCACGACGACGTTCCCGCCATGATGCGGGCCATCCTGGACCTGCCCCCGCCCAAGCCGGCTCGCCCGGGGCCGCTGGCCGGCGCGGTGGAACGCCTGCTGGACAAGGACCCGCGCAGGCGGATGACCGCGCCCGAGCTGCGTGCGGTCCTGCGCACGGTCATCGACGGCCCGCGGGTCCCGTCGCCACCCGAGCCGACCCTCGTGGAACCGGGCCGCTCGACGCCCCCCACCCTGAAGCTGCCGCGCGAGGGCCGGGAGGAACGGCCACCGGCCGCCCGCCCGCCCGAGGCCACCGAGGGGCTCGGCGGCCTGGGACCGGCCGAGGCGGCCAGGCGGATCTCCGGCATGGACGCGGACACGGCCGCCCGGCTGTGCGCCGCGATGCCGCCCAAGGCCGCCGGCCAGGCGCTCGCCGAGCTGGAGCCGCAGGTGGCCGGGCAGGTGCTGGCCGCGCTCCCCGGCACCACCGCCGCCGCGGTCCTGGCAGCGGTCGCGCACAGGACCGCGGGCCGCCTGCTGGAGACGATGACGTCCAGCCCGGCCCGCGCCGCCTCGGTGTTGCGGACGCTCAACGCGAGCCGCGCCGGTCACACGATCGACCACATGGACCTGGACCGGGCATCGGAGCTGCTGGCGCGGATACGGCCCGGCGAGGCCGCCCGGATTCTCGCCCACGCCCATGCCCGCACCGCCGCCTACGTCGTCCAGGCCGTCGGCGCGGCGCCCGCCGTCCCGATGGTGGAGGCGCTGTCGGCGGTGTCGGTGCGCCAGGCCTGCGGGGTGCTCGCCTACGTGTCGCCGAAGACCGTCGCCACGCTTCTGCGGGCGCTGCCGCGCGACCGGGCGGGCATGATCCTCGAAGGTCTGCCCCCCTCCGCCCGCGACCAGGTGCGCCGCCATCTGCGAGGAACCGGGAGCGAGGGCTAGGCCAAGGGACGTACGGCCCTATACCCCAGCCCGCCGGATCGGACCTGCCGTGTTCGATGATGTAACGCTCGCAGTATCCGGGCGCGATACACCTCCGAATCAGGAGGCTTGGACAGAGCGAGGCGGAACTGGCGAAGATGGCATTACTGGACATCCAGTTCTGGCGGCAGGACGACTTCAAACCCGGATCGAAGGGTTACGAGAAGAAGTGCAGCTGGGGTGGGTCGTCGTGCGAAAAGCCAGCCGAGTTCACGGTCACCGACAGAAGTAACGCCCACAATGGCGCCTGCGAACACCATGTCGTTGTCTACATCCGTGGTCGGCTGCCGCATAGAGCCTGATCGCTGGAGGAGTCCGGAGAGGCCCCTACCGCCCCAGAGACCACAGAGGAGCAGCGGGACGCCTGCTGAGCCAGGGGCGCTAAGCCGTGGCGGTCGCCGGGCGGTGCGAGGCTGGGAGGATGCGAACCTCCGAGAATCAGCCAGCGGAATCAGGTCGGAAAGGACATCAGAGCCGGTCGATCTCTAGTAGGTCGATGTTTGTCATCATTTCGCTTCGGACCTGGACCTTCATGCTCCCACCGTAGCAAGCGGTTCCCCTCCGGCCCCGTGCTTCGGTCACGTGGCGGCGACATCCGCGCGGCGGGCGCGTTCGGCGAGGGCGTGTTCGTCGGTACGGGCGTCGTACCGCCTGAACCTGGGAAGCAGGGCGGCCATGGCGGCGACCGCCCCCATGCACAGGAGCCCGCCGAAGCCCAGCGAGAAGCGGGCGCCGCCCGCCTGGGCGAGGAATCCGGCACGGGCGTCGCCGAGCATGGGTCCGGTGGAGTACGACAGCAGCTCGATGCCGGCCAGCCGGCCGCGGTACTCGTCCGGGATCGTCTGGTTCCAGATCGTGCCCCGGAATACGCCGCTGATCGTGTCCGCGCCGCCCGCAACCGCGAGGAACGCCGCCATCAGCCAGATGCTGGGCATCACGGACGCCAGCGCCACCCCCGCCCCCCAGGCCGCCGCCGCGACGATGACCGCGCGGCCGTGGCGGTGGACGTGGCCCGTCCAGCCGGAGGTGAGCGAGGCGATCACCGAGCCGATGCCGCCGGACGCGTACAGCAGGCCGAGGGCGGCGGGCGCGTGCAGTTCGTCGGCCAGGAAGGGGTAGAGCGCGTTGGAGAAGGCGAAGATCATCGCGGCGATGTCGACCAGGTAGGTGCCCATCAGGTCGGGCCGCCGGACGGCGTACCTCACGCCCTGGGCCAGCGAGCGCAGCGACGCCGGGGAGGCGTCGCCGGTCGGGGGGACGGGGCCGACGCGGACGAGCAGCACCAGCGACAGCACGAAGGTCGCGACGTCGACGCCGTAGGACGTGGCCGGCCCCAGGGTGACCACGACGACGCCGCCGATGGCCGGGCCCACGATCATCCCGGCGTTGCCGGCCAGGGACTGGATCGCGAAGGCCGCGCCCATCTGGTCCAGCTTGAGCACGCGGTTGATGATCGCCTGCTCGCTCGGGCGGCGGAGGCTGTTGAGCCCGGCGGCGAGCGCGGCCACCACGTACAGCACCGGGATCTGCGTGGCGCGGGGGAGCAGCAGGGCGTTCGCCATCAGCAGCGCCGAGGTCAGGCACAGTCCCGCCTCGGACAGGATGACGATCCTGCGCCGGTCCAGCGCGTCCGCGATCGCGCCGCCCCACAGCCCGAACACGACCATCGGCACGAACTCGGCCAGGCTCACCAGGCCCACCGCGACGTAGGAGCCGGTGAGCTGCTTCATCTGGTACGGCACGGCGACCATGGTCAGCACGCTGCCGAACATCGACACCGTGCTCGACCCCAGGAGCAGCCGGAAATCGCGGGACTCGCGGATCGGGCTCACGTCCAGCCGCAGGCGCAGCAGCAGCGCCCTCAGCGATCGCGCGGGGGAGGTCGACACAGGCGGCAGTGTGGAGGTCGCGCCGTACGGCGGGCAACCGATTTTCCCGCGGGCACACTTCCAGGTCGCAGGCCTTCTTTGTCCGACCTTTGTGCTCGGTGAGAACAGATGGCCCACGCCGGGCCGTTCTACTGTTCAGGGACCTTGGGCCCCGCTGCCGGGAGGAGGACCGCATGAGCATGCGAGCAGGTCAGGTGATGGCACCTGTCCACATACCCACCGGAGCCACGGAGACCGCCGACGGCATCGCCGTCGGCCGGGGACCGGTCGTCGTGGACGCCTACATCGACTTCCAGTGCCCGTTCTGCAAGCAGTTCGAGCTGACGGCCGGGCCGACGCTGGACCAGCTGGTGGAGAACGGGCTCATCACCCTCGTGTACCACCCGATGGCCTTCCTGGACGCGGCGTCGACCAACCGGTACTCGTCCCGAGCGGCTTCGGCGTCCGGCTGCGCCTCCGACCACGGCGCGTTCGCCGAGTACGCCTACGCGCTCTTCGTGAACCAGCCGCCCGAGGGCGGCCCGGGGCTCACCGACGACGAGCTGATCGGGCTCGGCGCCACGATCGGGCTGACCGACCCGGGCTTCGCGGCGTGCGTACACGGCCACACCTACGTCGAGTGGGCCGGGTACGTCACCGCGAGGGCGGCGGAGCGCGGGGTGAACGCCACACCGACCGTCTTCGTCCAGGGCGTCTCCGTTCCCGCGAACGCCAAGATGATCGTCGCCGCCGTTGCCGCCGTGACGGGCTGATCCCCGCCGCTCGGCGTACGACGAGGCGGTTCACCGGCGACCGGACCCCCGGTGCGCGACCCGAGGGCGCCGGCGGTCAGAGCCCCAGCGTCTCCTTCCTGAGGTGGGTCTTGAGGATCTTGCCTCCGGGGTTGCGCGGCAGCTCCGCCTCGCGGAACCAGAAGCGCACCGGGATCTTGAAGGGCGCCAGCGTCCCGCGCAGGAACTCCTGGAGCTCCCCGGCGGTCGCGGCCACGCCCGGCCTGAGCCGGACGACCGCGCCGACCTGCTCGCCGAGTTCCTCGTCCGGGATGCCGATGACGGCGGCGTCGTCGATGGCCGGGTGCTCGAACAGGGCCGCCTCGACCTCGGCGCAGTACACGTTCTCGCCGCCGCGGATGACCATGTCCTTGGCCCGGTCGACGATGTAGACGAAGCCCTCCTCGTCCACCTTGGCCAGGTCTCCGGTGTGCAGCCAGCCGCCGACGAACGTCTCGGCGGTGGCGTCCGGCCGGTTCCAGTACCCCGTGATCACGTTCGGCCCGCGCAGGCACAGCTCGCCGACCTGGCCCGGGGGCAGTTCCTCGCCGAGCGGGCTGGAGACGCGCACGTCGCAGACCGCGAGCGGCAGCCCGATGCTGTCGGGCTTGGCCAGGTACGTCGGCCCGCTGTTGTGGATGGCGAGCGCGGTGGTCTCGGTCATGCCGTACCCGTTGGAGGCCTGCCGTTTCGGGAGCTGGTCGCCGATGCGCTCCAGCAGCTTGGGCGGGGCCGGCGCGCCTCCGTAGCTCACCCCGCCGAGGCTGGATATGTCGTACTTGCCGAGGTCGGGATGGTTGAGCAACTGCCAGGCGTTGGTCGGCACGCCGGTCATCATCGTGACCTTCTCGCGCTCGATGAGGGCGAGGGCCTGCCCGGGGTCCCACTTGTACATCAGCACCAGCCCGCCGCCGGTGAACATCGTCGCGGTCAGCACCGCGAAGCAGCCGGTGGCGTGGAACAGCGGCACGGTGAGCAGGGTGATCCGCCGCTGGCCCGCCGCCGAGGCCGGGTCCTTGCCGGCCAGGGCGACGCTGCGCAGCAGCGCGTACGCCACGCTCATCGGCGACTGGGCGAGGTTGCGGTGGCTGCCGAGGGCGCCCTTGGGCAGGCCCGTCGTGCCGGAGGTGTAGAAGATGGTGGCGGGGTCCTCCGGGCCGAGCTCGACGGCGGGGGGCGTCACGTCGGCGCGCACCTCGCCGAGGACCTCGCCGAACTCCCGCGCCCCGGGCGGCAGGTCGCCGTCCGCACGGGCGACGATCATGGGGACGGCGCAGCCGCGCAGCCGCTCGGCGCGCTCGCCGTCGACGATCACGAGCCGGGCGCCGGAGTCCGACAGGCCGTACTCCAGCTCGGTCGTCGTCCACCAGGCGTTCAGCGGCACGGCGATCGCCCCGGCGGCCAGCGCGGCCGAGAAGGCGACGACCCACTCGGGGTAGTTGCGCATGGCGATGGCGACGCGGTCGCCCTTGACGACGCCGTAGTCCTCGACGAGCCGGTTGGCCAGCGTGGCTGCCCGCCGGAAGTGATCCTCGTAGGTCAGCCGCTCGTCCTCGTAGACCACGAAGACCTGCTCGCCGTGGGAGCGGCTGTTGTCGAGCATCGCCCGGAAGGTCAGCGGTGCGTGCTTCCACGTGCGGATCCTCGCCCCGCGGACCTCGATCTCCTCCATCTCGAAGAGCTGGCCGGGTCCGGTGAGCTGTGCCCGCACCTGCTCGTGAGTGACAGTCATGCGCGGTGACTCCCGAGAGTGAGTAGTGCCGTTTGGCACGTGACGATACCGACCGGTAGGTACGGAGGCCAGGGGGGCGAAGCCGCGGTCACGTCGTCAAGTCCGGCTTGCATGAAGATGCTTCACGATGCATACTCACTCTCGTTAGGGAGGTCATGAGCCGCGGTGCATGACCATGCAGGAAGGGGTCCGATGAAGGCGGCCATCGCCGGAGCCAGCGGCTACGCGGGAGGAGAGCTCCTGCGCCTGCTCCTCGCCCACCCCGCCATCGAGATCGGCGCCCTGACCGCCGGTTCGAGCGCGGGCGGCACGCTCGGCGCCCACCAGCCCCACCTGCCGTCCCTGGCGGACACGGTGCTGCTCGACACGACGCCCGAGGCCCTGGCCGGCCACGACGTCGTCTACCTCGCCCTGCCCCACGGCCGGTCGGCCGCGATCGCCGGGCAACTGGGCGACGACGTCCTCGTCGTCGACTGCGGCGCCGACTTCCGGCTGGAGGACCCCGCCGAGTGGACCCGCTTCTACGGCGGCCCGCACGCCGGCACCTGGCCGTACGGCCTGCCGGAGCTGCCCGGCCAGCGCGAGATCCTTAAGGGAGCCCGGCGCGTCGCCGTCCCCGGTTGCTACCCGACCGCGGTCACCCTCGCCCTGTACCCTGCCTTCGCCGCGGGGCTCGCCGGGCCCGACGTCGTCGTGGTCGCCGCCAGCGGCACCTCCGGCGCCGGAAGGTCGCCCAAGCCCAACCTGCTGGGCAGCGAGGTCATGGGCTCCGCGAGCGCGTACAGCGTGGGCGGAACCCACCGCCACACCCCCGAGATGGAGCAGAACCTCGCGCGCGTCGCGGGCGCCCCGGTCACGGTCTCCTTCACGCCGGTTCTGGCCCCCATGAGCCGCGGCATCCTCGCCACCTGCACGGCCCCCGCCGCCCCTGGCCTGACCGCCGCCGCGCTGCGCGAGGCGTACGCGACCGCCGTCCGGGACGAGCCGTTCCTGCGGCTGTTGCCCGAGGGCGCCTGGCCCGCCACCTCCATGACCCTCGGCGCGAACACCGCCGCGCTCCAGGTGGCCCTCGACGAGCGGGCGGGCCGCGTCGTCGCCGTCATCGCCATCGACAACCTGACCAAGGGCACGGCGGGCGGGGCGATCCAGAGCACCAACCTCGCCCTCGGCCTTGCGGAAGAACTCGGCCTACCCTTCAACGGAGTCGCCCCATGAGCGAGCGCAGCGAGAAGACACCCGGCACGGACCACCGGGGGTGCGCGTGAGCGTCACCGCCCCCCTGGGCTTCCGCGCGGCCGGCGTCGCCGCCGGACTCAAGTCGCACGGCGCGCGCGACATCGCCCTCGTCGTCAACGAGGGCCCCTCCCGGGCGGCCGCAGGCGTCTTCACCCGCAACCGCGTGAAGGCCGCGCCCGTGCTGTGGAGCCGGCAGGTGCTCACCGGCGGCCGGGTGAAGGCCGTCGTCCTCAACTCCGGCGGCGCCAACGCCTGCACCGGCCCCGCCGGCTTCCAGGACACCCACGCCACCGCCGAGAAGGTCGCCGATCTCCTCGGCGACTCGGCGGGCGAGATCGCCGTCTGCTCCACCGGGCTGATCGGCGAGCGACTCCCGATGGACTCCCTGCTGCCCGGGGTTGAGGCCGCGGCCGGCCAGCTCTCCCGGGACGGCGGCCTGGCCGCCGCCGACGCCATCCGCACCACCGACACCGTCACCAAGATCTCCTTCCGAAGGGGCGACGGCGGCTACATGGTGGGCGGCATGGCCAAGGGCGCGGGCATGCTCGCCCCGGCCCTGGCGACCATGCTCTGCGTCGTCACCACCGACGCCGACGTCCCCGCCGAGGAGCTCGACCGCGTCCTGCGCAAGGCCGTCGCCGTGACCTTCGACCGGCTCGACACCGACGGGTGCATGTCCACCAACGACACCGTCCTCCTGCTGGCCAGCGGAGCCGCCGGCGTCACCCCCGAGCCCGCCGAGTTCGAGAAGAAGATCACCGAGGTCTGCGCCGACCTGGCCCGGCAGCTCCTGGTCGACGCCGAGGGCGCCACCAAGGCCATCGCCATCGAGGTCGTGGGCGCCGCCACCGAGGACGACGCCGTCGAGGTGGGCCGCGCCGTGGCCAGGTCCAACCTCCTCAAGTGCGCCATCCACGGCGAGGACCCGAACTGGGGCCGCGTCCTGTCCGCGGTCGGCACCACCGCCGCCGCCTTCGAGCCCGACCGCGTCAACGTCGCGATCAACGGCATCTGGATCTGCCGCGCCGGCGCGGCGGGCGACGACCGCGGCAAGGTCGACCTGCGCCCCCGCGACGTGACGATCACCATCGACCTGTCCGCCGGGCCGCACACCGCGACCGTCCACACCACGGACCTCACCGCGGAGTACGTCCACGAGAACTCGGCGTACTCCACGTGAACGGCGAGCTCAGGGCCGGGACCGGCCGCGGCCAGGCGCACGCCAAGGCCGCCGTCCTCATCGAGGCGCTGCCGTGGCTGGAGCGCTTCCGCGGCCGCACGGTCGTCGTCAAGTACGGCGGCAACGCCATGACCGACGAAACCCTGCGCCAGGGCTTCGCCGACGACATGGTCTTCCTGCTGCACGCAGGGCTCAGGCCCGTCGTCGTGCACGGCGGTGGCCCGCAGATCAACGCCCACCTGGACCGGCTCGGCATCGAGAGCAGCTTCACCGCCGGGCTGCGGGTCACCACCCCCGAGGCGATGCAGGTCGTCCGCATGGTGCTCGTCGGCCAGGTCAACCGCGACGTCGTCGGCCTGATCAACCGGCACGGGCCCTTCGCCATCGGCATGTCCGGCGAGGACGCCCACCTGTTCACCGCCGAGCGCAAGCACGCCGACGTCGACGGGCGCAAGGTCGACATCGGCCAGGTAGGCGACATCGTCAGGGTCGAGGCGGGAGCCGTGCGCGCCCTGCTGGACGACGGCCGCATCCCGGTCGTGTCGTCCATCGCGCGCGGCGAGGACGGCGAGGTCTACAACGTCAACGCCGACACCGCCGCCGCCGCGCTCGCGGTGGCGCTGGACGCGGGCAAGCTCATCGTGCTCACCGACGTCGAGGGCCTGTACGCCGACTGGCCCGCCTCGGCGGACGGCACGCCCACCCAGGTCATCAGCCGGATCTCGGCGCCGGAGCTCAAGGCGCTCCTGCCCGGCCTGTCCAGCGGCATGGTGCCCAAGATGGAGGCGTGCCTGACCGCCGTCACCGGTGGCGTGCCCCAGGCGCACGTCCTGGACGGCAGGGTGCCGCATTCGGTGCTGCTCGAAATCTTCACGGACGAGGGGATCGGAACCATGGTGTTGCCGGAGGTCCAGTCATGAACGGCCTGGACGAAGCCGTCGCCGCGTCCGGCTCGGACGTCATCAGCGCGAGCGCCGGGTCGCTGCGCGAGCGCTTCGAGGCCGCGTTCATGCCCAACTACGGGGTCCCGCCCCTGGTGCCCGTGCGCGGCGAGGGCTGCCACGTCTGGGACGCCGACGGCAGGCGCTACCTGGACCTGATCGCGGGCATCGCCGTCAGCTCGCTCGGCCACGGCCACCCCGCCCTGGTGGAGGCCGTCTCCCGTCAGGTGGCGACGCTCGCGCACACCTCCAACCTGTTCGTGAACGAGCCCGAGGTGCTGCTCGCCGAACGCCTGCTCGGCCTGCTCAAGGCCCCGGGCCGCGTGTTCCTGGCCAACTCCGGCACCGAGGCCAACGAGTGCGCGCTCAAGCTCGCCATCAAGCACGGAACCGCGACCGGCAGGACGTACTTCGTCGCCGCCGAGAACGGCTTCCACGGCCGCACCCTCGGCGCGCTGTCGCTGACCGGCAAGCCCTCGATCCGCGACCAGTTCGGCCCCTTCCCGCTGGACGTGCGCTTCGTCCCCTACGGCGACGCCGACGCGCTCAGGCAGGCCGTCACCGAGGACTGCGCCGCCGTCTTCCTGGAGCCCACGCAGGGCGAGGCCGGCGTCGTCCCCCCGCCCGCCGGCTACTTCGCCGCCGCCCGTGAGATCTGCGACGCCACGGGCGCGCTGCTCGTCCTGGACGAGATCCAGTCGGCGATCGGCCGCACCGGCCACTGGTTCGCCCACCAGCACGACGGCATCACCCCCGACGTGCTCACCCTGGCCAAGGGCCTCGGCGGCGGCATGCCGATCGGCGCCTGCGTCGGCTTCGGCGAGTCCGGGACGATCTTCGCCAAGGGCGACCACGGGTCGACCTTCGGCGGCAACCCCGTGTCCAGCGCCGCCGCCCTGGCCGTCCTCGACACCATCGAGCGCGACGGGCTCCTGGAGAACGTCCGCACCGTCGGCGCCCGGCTCGCCGCCGCCGTCGACGCCGTCGACCACCCCCTGCTCGCCCGCGTCCGCGGGCGCGGCCTGTGGCTGGCCGCAGTGCTCACCACCGACGCCGCCGCGGCCGTCCAGGCCGAGGCGCAGCGCGCCGGGTTCCTGGTCAACGCCGTGCAGCCCGACGCCGTCCGCATCGCGCCGCCGCTGGTGATCACCGCCGAGCAGGCCGACTCCTTCGTCGCCGCCCTCCCGGGCATCCTCACGGAGGCGTCCGCATGAGCCCCCTGAACACCACGCTCACCGCCGTCCGGCACTTCCTGCGCGACGACGACCTCAGCCCCGCCGAGCAGGCCCAGGTGCTCGACCTCGCCGAGGCGATGAAGAAGGACCGCTACGGCCACCGCCCGTTCGCCGGGCCGATGACGGTGGCCGTGCTCTTCGACAAGCACTCCACCCGCACCCGCATCTCCTTCGCCGTCGGCATCGCCGAACTCGGCGGCCACCCGCTGATCATCGACGCGGCAGGCTCCCAGCTCGGGCGCGGCGAGCCCATCGAGGACACCGCGCGCGTCCTGGAACGGCAGGTCGCCGCCATCGTCTGGCGCACCTTCGGCCAGGAGCGCGTCGAGGCCATGGCCTCGGCCTCCTCGGTGCCCGTGGTCAACGCCCTGACCGACGAGTTCCACCCCTGCCAGATCCTCGCCGACCTGCTCACCGTCCGCGAACACCAGGGCGGCACCGCCGGGCGCACCCTCACCTACCTCGGCGACGGCGCCAACAACATGGCCCACTCCTACCTGCTCGGCGGCGCGACCGCCGGCATGCACGTGCGGATCGCCGCCCCCGCCGCCCACCACCCCGACCCGCTGATCCTCAACCGCGCGGCGGGGATCGCCGCGACCACCGGCGGCTCGGTCACCGTCCTCACCGACCCCGCCGTCGCCGTCGCCGGCACGCACGTCCTGGCCACCGACACCTGGGTCTCCATGGGCCAGGACGGCAAGGACGAGCGCGTCGCCTCCCTCATGCCCTACCAGCTCAACGCCGAGATGCTCGCCCTGGCCGCGCCCGACGCCATCGTCCTGCACTGCCTGCCCGCCTACCGCGGCATGGAGATCACCGCCGACGTGCTGGACGGCCCGCGCAGCGTCGTCTGGGACCAGGCCGAGAACCGCCTGCACGCCCAGAAGGCCCTGCTCCAGTGGCTGGTGACACGATGACGGTCCCGCTCACCAAGGCCGGCAGGCACGCCAAGATCGCCGAGCTGGTCAAGCGGCACAAGGTCAAGTCGCAGCCCGAGCTCGCCAGGCTCCTCGCCGAGGGCGGCGTCGAGGTCACCCAGGCGACGCTGTCGCGCGACCTCGACGAACTGGGCGCGATGAAGCTTCGCGCCGACGACGGATCCCTGGTGTACGCCCTGCCGGGCGAGGGTGGCGGACGCATCCCGCTGACCCGGGTCGGCTCGGGGGAGACTCCGGCGGCCAGGCTCCGGCGCGTGGCCGAGGAGCTCCTCGTCTCGGCCGAGGCCTCGGCCAACCTCGTGATCGTCCGGACGCCTCCGGGCGCCGCGCAGTTCCTCGCCTCCGCCTTGGACCACGCCGACTGGGAGTCCATCCTCGGCACCGTCGCGGGCGACGACACGGTCCTGGTGATCAGCCGGGACCCCACGGGAGGAACGCTGCTCGCCGAGGCTCTGGTCAGGCTGACGGACCGGCGGGGCCAGACCGCATGAGGCGCCTTCGACCGGTCTCTGGCCAAGGGCGTCGTCCAGCTGTGGAGTCTCCCATCCAAGATCGCCGCGTCGTGCGCCGGCCGTCTCGGCCGGCCCTGGTTTTGGGCTAGGGTCGCGGATTGAGCATTCGGATGGGGAAGTCGAGAGAAGAGGAAACGGTGGCGGAGGGTGGCAAGCCCATGCGGCTCTGGGGCGGCAGGTTCGAGGGCGGTCCGGCGGACGCGCTGACGCGGCTGTCGGTCAGCGTCCAGTTCGACTGGCGGCTCGCGCCGTACGACCTGCTGGCGTCCCGGGCTCACGCCCGGGTGCTCCACCGCGCGGGGCTGCTCAGCGACGACGAGCTGACGCGCATGCTCGGCGCGCTGGAAGACCTCGAGGAGGCGTGCAGGTCCGGGTCCTTCCGGCCCACCGTCGCCGACGAGGACGTCCACACCGCGCTGGAGCGCGGCCTGCTCGAACGTCTCGGCTCGCTGGGCGGCAAGCTCCGCGCCGGCCGCAGCCGCAACGACCAGGTCGCCACCGACCTGCGCCTGTACCTGCGCGACCACGTCCGCCACATCGTCTCGCGGCTGGTCGAGCTGGAGACCGCGCTGATGAGCCAGGCCGAGGAGCACGCCGCCACCGCGGCCCCCGGCATGACACACCTCCAGCACGCCCAGCCGGTCTCCTTCGGCCACCAGCTGCTGGCGCACGTCCACGCGATCGCCCGCGACGTCGACCGGCTGCGCGACTGGGACCGCCGCGCGGCCGTGTCCCCGCTCGGCGCGGGCGCCCTGGCCGGCTCCTCCCTGCCCCTCGACCCCCAGGCCGTGGCCGAGGAGCTCGGCTTCACCTCCGCGGCGCCGAACTCCATGGACGCCGTCGCCGACCGCGACTTCGCCGCGGAGTTCCTGTTCTGCGCCGCCATGGCCGGGGTCCACCTGTCGCGCCTGGGCGAGGAGATCGTCCTGTGGGCCTCCCAGGAGTTCCACTGGATCGAGATGGACGACGCCTACTCCACCGGCTCGTCGATCATGCCGCAGAAGAAGAACCCCGACGTCGCCGAGCTGGCACGCGGCAAGTCCGGCAGGCTCATCGGCAACCTGATGACCATGCTCACGATCCTCAAGGGCCTGCCGCTCACCTACAACCGCGACCTGCAGGAGGACAAGGAGCCGATCTTCGACACGGTCGACACCCTCCTGCTCGTCCTGCCCGCGATGTCCGGCCTCGTCGCCACCATGCGCGTGAACACCGCCCGCCTGGAGACCTCGGCGCCCGACGGTTTCGCCCTGGCCACCGACCTCGCCGAGCTCCTCGTCCGCAAGGGCGTGCCGTTCCGCGACGCCCACGAGGCCGTCGGCCACCTCGTCGTATGGTGCCAGGTCAACGACACCACCTTCGAGAAGCTCACCGAGGAGGACCTGGCGAAGATCTCTCCTCACTTCACCGCCGCCACCGGGGAAGGCCCCGGCGCCCTGGACGTGCTCAACGTCCAGGGCGCGCTCGCCTCACGCAAGGCGTTCGGAGGCACCGCCCCCGACCGGGTCCGCGACCAGCTCGCGGCCCTGCGCGAGATCGTCGACGGCCAGGCGGCGTGGGCGAGCGGCTCCTAGACCGGGAGTTCTTCGACCGGCCCTCGCACGAGGTCGCGCCTGCTCTGCTCGGGCGCGTCCTCGTCCACGGGCCGGTCGCCGTGCGCCTCACCGAGGTCGAGGCGTACGGCCCTCCGGGAGAGGACCCCGCGTCCCACACCTACCGCGGCCGCACCCCCCGCAACGCCGTTATGTTCGGCCCGCCTGGCCACCTGTACGTCTACTTCACCTACGGCATGCACTTCTGCGCCAACCTGGTCTGCCTGCCCGAGGGGATGGGCTCGGGGATCCTGCTTCGCGCCGCGAAGGTGATCGAGGGGGTGGACGTCGCCCGCACCCGCCGTCACAGGCCCGCCACGTCCCCCGCGCTCACCGGCCCGGGCCGCTCGCTGCCGGAGCGGGACCTGGCGCGCGGACCCGCGCGGCTCGCCGTGGCGCTCGGCATCGGCCGCGAGCACAACGGCCTGGACTGCTGCGCCGAGACCGGCGCGTTCCGCGTCCTGGAAGGCGACCCGGCGGAGCCCGCGCTGATCCGCTCGGGCCCGCGCACCGGCGTCTCCTCCGCGGCCGACATCCCGTGGCGTTTCTGGATCGACGCGGACCCCACCGTCTCTCCTTACCGGAAGCACGTGCCCAAGACCCGGCCGAACTGACCAGCCCCGGCCCGGCCGCGTGCGACACGGCTTGCGAGTGGCGCGGCGGTGAGATGATCGGGCAGGCTGTGAACAAGGCGAAAAGCCATCAATCCAACCGACGACGAAAGCCAGGATCGTGACCGACATCCTCGATGACCTTGCGTGGCGCGGCCTGATCGCGCAGTCCACCGACATCGACGCGCTCAGGGCGGCGATGAACGAGGGTCCCATCACGGTCTATTGCGGCTTCGACCCCACGGCGCCCTCCCTGCACGTCGGCAACCTCGTCCCGCTGCTCACGCTCACGCGCATCCAGCGGGCGGGGAACCACGTCGTTGGACTGGTCGGCGGCGCCACCGGCCTCATCGGCGACCCCAGCGGCAAGAGCGAGGAACGCGCGCTCAACTCCACCGAGGTCGTCGCCGAGTGGGTGCAGCGCATCCGCGTCCAGGTCGAGAAGTTCCTCGACCTGTCCGATGACTCCGGGTCCGTCCTGGTGAGCAACCTCGACTGGACGGCGGGCCTGTCGACGATCGACTTCCTGCGGGACGTCGGCAAGCACTTCCCCGTCAACCGCATGCTCGCCCGCGAGTCCGTCTCGGCGCGCCTGTCGGGGGAGGGGCTGAGCTACACCGAGTTCAGCTACCAGATCCTGCAGGCGAACGACTACCTGGAGCTCTACCGCCGGCACGGGTGCACGCTGCAGATCGGCGGCAGCGACCAGTGGGGCAACATCACCGCGGGCTGCGACCTGATCCGCCGCGTCGAGGGCGGGCACGTGCACGCGCTGACCGTCCCGCTCATCACCAAGGCGGACGGCACGAAGTTCGGCAAGACCGCCGGCGGGGCCGTGTGGCTCGACCCCGAGCTGACCTCGCCGTACGCCTTCTACCAGTTCTGGCTCAACTCCGATGACCGCGACGTCGTAAAGTTCCTGAAGATCTTCAGCTTCAGATCCCGGGAGGAGATCGAGGCGCTGGAGAAGAGCGCCTCGGAACGGCCGGCGGCCCGCGAGGCGCAGCGCGCGCTCGCCGAGGAGTTCACCACGCTGCTGCACGGCGCGGACGAATGCGCCGCGGTCATCGCCGCCTCGGGAGCGCTGTTCGGACAGGGCTCCCTGACGGAGCTGCCCGAGCGGACGCTCGCCGCGGCCCTCGCCGAGGTGCCGAGGACGACCGTGCCCGCGCTCGGGGCCTCCTACGTCGACCTGCTCGCCGACAGCGGGGTCGTCGAGAGCAGGTCCGCCGCTCGCCGTGCGGTCAAGGAGGGCGGGGCGTACCTCAACAACGTGCGCGTCACCGACGAGGCCTTCGTCCCGGCCGCCGAAGACCTGCTGCACGGGCGCTTCCTGGTGCTCCGCCGCGGGAAGCGGTCCGTCGGCGGGGTGGAGGTCGCCGCAGGGTGACCCCTGTGCCCACCGCCACCGGCCCCTGTGCGCACCGCCAGGGGCCGGTGCGCCGTTGGTAACAGTCCTGTAGCGCCTCCGTGAGACTTTGCCGCGTCGCCGCAGGTCGGAGGCGTGGCGTGTGCGACCGGGCTCGCCGGCGATTTGACGGACCCGGGAACGGGGCTTAATGTTTTGATCACTCCAGGGAATGACGGGCCGCCGAACGGCGCCTGGCTCCGGGGTATCCCGAACGACATGCTCTCGGATTCCTCCGTCTGATGATGAAGGGTCCGACTCTGACGTGTCGCCCACGCCGGTTCGGCTCGAGCTGTCTTTGACAGCTCGGTTGGACATGTTGTGGGTGGCAGGGTAAGTTGGCCGGGTTGCCTTGGCGACGGGGTAACATACTTTTGCAGATTCGGGTGATTTGATTCAGGTCGAATGATTTGGCCAAATCGATCGGGTCTGGTAAAGTAGAAAACGAGGATGAACGCCCCGGACGGGGTCGCGGCGACAAAGACGCGGTTCCGGCGGTGTACGCGTCCGTTTCTTGAGAACTCAACAGTGTGTTAAAAGCCAGTGCATGAATCATGCATGAACCTCCGTCTGTCACGGATGGCCGTCTTAGCGGGTGGCTGTCTGGTGGGGATGGATTCCTT
>NZ_QOIL01000002.1:155752-601558 GCF_003323745.1 Sphaerisporangium album | reverse complement strand
GTCCAGCTCGGGTCCAACGCCGACGTCAACCAGGTCGTCGTCAAGCTCAACCCCGACAGCTCCTGGGGCCCGCGCACCCAGACCATCCAGGTCCTCGGACGTGAGCAGAGCGCCACGGCGTTCACCAACCTCACCAACGCCACCCAGTACAGCTTCAGCCCGGCCAGCGGCAACACCGTGACCATCCCGGTCAGCGGCCGCGTCGCCGACGTCCAGCTCAAGTACACGAGCAACTCCGGCGCCCCCGCCGGCCAGACCGCCGAGTTCCAGGTCATCGGCACCGCGGCGCCGAACCCGGACCTCACCGTGACGGCCCTGAGCGCCAGCCCGGCGTCCCCGGTCGAGACCGACGCCATCACGCTGACCTCGACCGTCCGGAACGGCGGCAGCGCGGCCTCCGGCGCGACGAACGTCAACTTCTACCTCGGCACCACCAAGGTCGGCACGGCGAACGTCGCCGGGCTCGCCGCCGGGGCGACCGCGACGGTCAGCGCCAACATCGGCCCCCGTGACGCGGGCACCTACCAGCTGACGGCCAAGGTCGACGAGGCCAACTCCGTCATCGAGCAGAACGAGTCGAACAACAGCTTCACCAGCTCGACGGCGCTGACCGTCCGGCCGGTGGACAGCTCCGACCTGGTCGCCGCGACCACCTGGTCGCCGGGCAACCCGGCGGCGGGCAACACCGTGACGTTCTCGACGACCATCAAGAACCAGGGCACCGTGGCCTCCGCGGCTGGCGCCCACGGCATCACGGTCACCGTCCTGAACGACGCGGGCACCGTGGTCAGGACCCTCACCGGCACCTACACCGGGACCATCGCCGCCGGCGCGACCGTCGGCCCGGTGAACCTCGGGACGTGGACCGCGGCCAACGGCAAGTACACCGTCCGCACGGTGCTTGCCGACGACGCCAACGAGCTGCCGGTCAAGCGCACCAACAACACCACGAACCAGTCGTTCTTCGTCGGGCGCGGCGCCAACATGCCGTACGACTACTACGAGGCCGAGGACGGCACCGTGGGCGGCGGCGCGGCCGTGGTCGGCCCGAGCCGCGACATCGGCACCATCCCCGGTGAGGCGTCCGGCCGCAAGGCCGTCACGCTGAACGGCAACGGCGCCTACGTCGAGTGGACCACCAAGGCGAGCTCCAACAGCCTGGTCGCCCGCTTCTCGATCCCGGACGCCCCGGGCGGCGGCGGCATCAACTCGACGCTGAACATCTACGTCAACGGCCAGTTCCTCAAGCCGATCAACCTGACCTCGAAGTACTCGTGGCTGTACGGCAACGAGACCGCCCCCGGCAACTCGCCCGGAGCGGGCCCGCGCCACATCTACGACGAGGCCAACGTCCTGCTCGGCACCACCGTCCCCGCGGGCAGCAAGATCCGCCTGCAGAAGGACCCGGCCAACTCGACGACCTACGCGATCGACTTCATCAACCTGGAGCAGGTCTCGCCGATCGTCAACCCCGACCCGGCCAAGTACGCCGTCCCCGCGGGCTTCACCCACCAGGACGTGCAGAACGCGCTGGACCGCGTGCGCATGGACACCACCGGCAACCTGATCGGCGTCTACCTGCCGGCCGGTGACTACCAGACCTCGCAGAAGTTCCAGGTCTACGGCAAGGCGGTCAGGGTCGTCGGCGCCGGTCCGTGGTACACGCGCTTCTACGCGCCGACCACCTCGGAGAACTCCGACATCGGCTTCCGCGCCGAGTCCTCGGCCAACGGCTCGGTGTTCACGGGCTTCGCCTACTTCGGCAACTACGTGACCCGCATCGACGGCCCCGGCAAGGTGTTCGACTTCTCGAACGTCGCCAACATCGTGATCGACAACATCTGGGTCGAGCACCAGGTCTGCATGTACTGGGGCGCGAACACCGACAACATCACGATCAAGAACTCCCGCATCCGCAACACGTTCGCCGACGGCATCAACATGACGAACGGCAGCACGGACAACCTCGTCACCAACGTCGAGGCGCGGACGACCGGCGACGACAGCTTCGCGCTGTTCTCGGCGATCGACGCGGGCGGGGCCGACGAGAAGAACAACGTGTACGAGAACCTGACGGCCATCCTCCCGTGGCGCGCGGCCGGTCTGGCCGTCTACGGCGGGTACGCCAACACGTTCAGGAACATCTACATCGCGGACACGCTGACCTACTCCGGCATCACGATCAGCTCGCTGGACTTCGGCTATCCGATGAACGGCTTCGGCGCCGACCCGCCGACCAGGTTCGAGAACATCTCGATCGTCCGGGCCGGCGGCCACTTCTGGGGCCAGCAGACCTTCCCCGCGATCTGGGTCTTCTCCGCCTCGAAGGTGTTCCAGGGCATCCGCGTCAACGACGTCGACATCATCGACCCGACCTACAGCGGCATCATGTTCCAGACGAACTACGTCGGCGGACAGCCGCAGTTCCCGGTCAAGGACACTATCTTCACGAACGTCTCGATCTCGGGCGCTCAGAAGAGCGGTGACGCCTTCGACGCCAAGTCCGGCTTCGGCATCTGGGTGAACGAGATGCCCGAGCCCGGCCAGGGCCCGGCGGTCGGCACGGCGACGTTCAACAACCTGCGGCTCAGCAACAACGCGCAGGACATCAAGAACACTACCTCCACCTTCACGATCGTCCGCAACTAGCCCGCCACCGGCCCGCGGGACGCGCTCCCGCGGGCCGGACGGCAGGCGGGACGAGACGAAAGGGTGCCGCCGGAGACTCTCCGGCGGCACCCTTTCGCGTCACGCGGTCAGGCCGTCAGGTCAGTCGTGCAGGTCGGCGCAGTTCCTCGCGTCGGGGTCCTTGCCCGCCTTGGGCTCCCAGCGGACGTTGGCGAACGACGCCGAGAACGCGCCCTCGGTGTAGACGAGGAACGGCGTGTTGGTGTTCTCGAAGTCGAAGCCCGTGGCCGCGAAGCACGCCAGCGGGATCTTGACGGTCGCCTTCGTCCCGGTCGGCAGGTCCCGGAACAGCGAGGTGGCCACGACCTCCGAGAAGCACGGGTAAACGCAGTGGACGCTCACCACCGTCCTCGCCGCCGGTGCCTGGTGCACGATCGTGTCGAAGACCAGGGCGCCGTCGGCGTTGGGGTAGCCGCGCAGGTCGCTGCCCCCGGCCGGGTCCTGCATGTAGATCTGGCCAGGGCCGGTGCCGGTCCAGGTGGCCTTGAGGCCGTCCTGCTGCACGTTGACGTCCGAGGGGACGACGTTGATCTCCGCGTGCGCGGCCGTGCCGTCCACGCCGATCTCGGTGCCGCCCCAGTTCTCCGGCGAGCCGATGAAGCTCTTGTACGGCGCGACGTCCGTCCGGTTGAAGATCTCCAGCGGGTCGGTCGCGGTGCCGCCGCCGCCGTTGGAGCCGCAGCCGGTCTCGGGGACGTTCTCGTCCAGATGCCCGATCGCGGAGTTCTGGCCGGAGCGCAGGCCGTAGCCGAGCGGGAACAGCGGGTCGTAGCCCTCGGCGCCCGCGTTGAGCGGGGTCTGGCAGGCGCCCTTCGGCCAGCTGTAGGAGAGCTTGCCGGTGTAGCCCTCGTAGTGGCGCGAGGCGCGCACGAGCTGGTCGGCGACGCCGCCGCCCTCGGTGCCCGGCAGCCAGGCCGCGACGAACGCGTCCGAGCGGTTGATCTCCTTGTTCACCCACAGCGGGCGGCCGGCGACGTACACCGTGACGACCGGCGCGCCCTTTCCGTACACCTTGTCCAGGACGGCGAGGTCGCCGGGGTAGATCTTGGCCGCTTCGAGGCTGCGCCGCCCGAGGTCGCCGACGCCCTCGGCGTACGGCGTCTCGCCGATGACCGCGATCACCGCGTCGTAGGCCGAGGGGTCGACGCCGTCGGCGGTCTCGCTGAAGGTGACGTTCTCCGCGCCGAGCACCTCGCGCAGGCCGCCGAGGATGGTCGTGCCGTTCGGGAAGTCGGCGTTGGTGTTGCCGGTGCCCTGCCAGGTGAGGGACCAGCCGCCCGTCTGGTTCTGGAGGCTGTCGGCGCTCTTGCCGACGACCAGCACCTTCGAGCGCGGGGCGAGCGGCAGCACCCGGCCGTTGTTCTTCAGCAGGACCTGCGACTCGCGGACGGCCTCGCGGGCGAGCTTCCTGGCCTGGAGCGCGTCGCCCGAGCGGGCGAAGGGCCGCGAGGACGGCTTGGGCGCCTCGAACACCCCGGCGCGCAGCTTGACCCGCAGGATGCGCCGCACGGCGTCGTCCACGCGCGCGACCGGGATCTGCCCGGACTCGACCTGGGCGATCGTGTTGGCGATGAACGCCTTCCAGTCGTTCGGCACCATCACGACGTCGATGCCCGCGTTGATCGCCCGGGGGCAGCTCGCGTTGGTGCAGCCCTCGACCTGGCCGATGCCGTTCCAGTCGGAGACGACGACGCCGTCGAAGCCCATCTTCTGCTTCAGGATGTCGGTCAGGGCCTTCTTGCTGCCGTGCATCTTGCCCTCGGCGATGCCGAGGTCGGCGTTCGTCCAGCTGTTGAACGACGCCATCACGGTCTGCGCGCCCGCCGCGAGGGCCCCGTAGTAGCCCTGGCCGTGGATGTTGATCATCTCGGCTTCGGAGGACTTGTTCACGCCCTGGTCGACGCCGCGGTCGGTGCCGCCGTCGCCGATGAAGTGCTTGGCGGTGGCGATGACGCCCTTGTCCGAAAGGCCGTGGGAGTTGCCGCCCTGGAGGCCCTTCACGGCCTCGTAGCCGTACGCGCGGGTGATGCGCGGGTCCTCGGAGAAGC
The DNA here is from genome assembly GCF_003323745.1 of Sphaerisporangium album. Classification (GTDB taxonomy): domain Bacteria; phylum Actinomycetota; class Actinomycetes; order Streptosporangiales; family Streptosporangiaceae; genus Sphaerisporangium; species Sphaerisporangium album. Next base: position 596,822 of record NZ_QOIL01000002.1, on the reverse strand, counting down.
CCTCGTAGGTGCGGCCCCAGCGGTCGTCGCGGACGACGGCCAGCGTGGGCGCGAACGCCCAGTCCTGGCCGGTGGCGCGGATCTGCGCGGCGGTCGCCTCGCCGATGTCGCGGACCAGGCACGGGTCGTGCGCGGCGCCGAGGCCGATGTTGTGCGGGAAGATCGTCGCGCCGTAGACGTTGTTGTTGCCGTGGACGGCGTCGATGCCCCAGATAACGGGGATCTTCGTCCGGGTGGCGACGGACGCCTTCCAGTACGCGTCGGCGAGGTCCAGCCACGCCTTCTGCGAGGCGTGCTTGTCGCGGCCGGGCCAGGAGCCGCCGCCGTTCAGCACCGACCCGATGCCGTACTGGCCGACCTCCTCGGGGGTGATCGCGCCGATCTCGGGCTGCGTCATCTGCCCGACCTTCTCGGCCAGCGTCATCCCGGCGAGGATCTTCGAGATGCGCTTCTCGTCCCAGGCGCTGGACTCGACCCAGCTCCTGACCTTCGGCCAGTCGGCGAGCGTGGGAAGGCTCTTCTCGATGCGCGCACAGCCGTGCTCGGTCGCGGGCGGCCCGACAACGGGCTGCCGTACGCCCGTCCCGGTAGCCGTGCCCGCCGCCGTACCCGCCGCCGTGCCCGCCGCCGTGCCCGCCGCTGTGACAGATGTCGTGGCCGCCCCTGAGGCCGCCTCCGTGCCCGCCGCGGCGGCCTCGGGCAGCCCTGTGGTCCCCGCGGCGAGCAGGGCGAGGGACAGCAGGGTAAGGGCGCCGCGCCGGGTACCCGATCGGGTGAGATGTCGTGTCATGGAGGATCCGTTCTTCAGGCACACCAGAAAATCGTGAGCGGCCCCCCAAGCCCGCGCACTGCGCAGATCTTGACCCTGTGAGACCCGTCCGTCAAGACCGCGCTAGAGCGCTCTCTCGTCTCAGCGACACCACACGCACCCGACGCAAAGACGAATACAGCCTGCGGCAACGCGCCCGATCCGCCGTTGCCGCCCGCCTCCGGCCCGGTCGCCGGTGCGGATCCCACCGGGAAATGAGAGCGCTCTCGACCCTGGCCGGCCGCCGTCGGTTCCGTTGTCGTCGGCGTCGATGAAGAGGTACACGGCGAAGCCGCACCACATCTCTAGTCATCGGATGACATTTAAGAAATCTGCGGTCATCGAAGCGAAACATCCCATTGACGAAGGCAATATTTGCATTGATGATGCCGAAGCATCGGACCTATCAGGGAGGTAGCTCATGCGGCTCCGACCGGTGCTGGGCTCTCTTGTCCTCTGCTTCACCCTCGCGCTGGCGGGCGTGCTGCCCGCCCAGGCGGCGCCCGGCCAGAACTATGCGCCCGACGATCCGTTCACCTCGGCGCGCACGCAGTGGTGGCGCGACGGCCACTTCGGGATGTTCATGCACTTCGGCCTCTACAGCGCCTACCGAGGCGAGTACCGACGCCCCGACGGCACCGTCTGCCGGAACGCGGAATGGATCAAGCGCGACTGCGCCATCCCATGGACCGAGTACGAGGCGAAGGCCGCCACGTTCAACCCGTCCGGCTTCGACGCGAACGCCGTGATCGGCGCGGCGAAGGCCGCCGGGCAGAAGTACTTCGTCATCACCACCAAGCACCACGACGGCTTCGCGATGTGGCCCACGAAGGTGAACAACTGGAACATCTACGACCGCACACCCTTCAAGCGGGACATCCTCGCTGAACTCGCCACCGCCGCCCGCGCCCAAGGCGTGAAACTCGGCTTCTACTACTCCATCTGGGATTGGCACGACCCCGACGCCCAGCCGGGCTCCACCAACTACGCCGCCTACGTCACACGGATGAAGGCGCAGCTGAAAGAGCTGCTGACCAACTACGGAGACATCGCCGAGTTATGGTTCGACGGCGAGTGGGAGGCCCCGTGGACCGATCAGGAGGGCGCCCGTCTGGAGGACTTCGTGCGCGGCCTCGCGCCCAACACCATCATCAACAACCGGGTGGGCAGCCGCGGCATCGCCGACGGCGACTTCGGCACCCCCGAACAGGAGGTTCCCGCCACCCCCACCGATGGCCAGCTATGGGAATCCTGCATGACCATCAACGACCACTGGGGATTCGCCGCGTACGACACGAACTACAAATCCGCCACCACCCTCGTACGCCACCTGGCGGGCATCGCCGCGAGCAGCGGAAACTACCTCCTCAACGTCGGACCCGACGAAAGGGGAGTCATTCCCCAGCCACAGATCGACAGGCTGACCGCAGTGGGCAACTGGCTCCGCACGAACGGACCGGCCGTCTACAGCGCCGGCTACACCGGCCTGGTGACCAAACCCTCCTGGGGCGTGGTCAGCCGTAACGGCAACAAGCTCTACGCCTCGGTCTACAACTGGCCCGCCTCCGGCGCGGCGCTGCACCTGACCGCCAAATCCCCGTTCACGGTAACCGGCGCCCGCGTGCTGACCGGCGGAGCCGCGGTGCCGGTGACGCCCTCGGGCGACGGCTACGACCTGCGGCCGACCGGCCCGGCCCCGGACCCGATCGCCTCGGTGATCGAGCTGGACATCACCCCGGCAGCCGCCCGTCCCCCCGGATCGGGCACCGGACTGATCGCCCAGTTCTGGGCCAACAACAACTTCTCCGGCGCCCCGGCGGTCACCCGCGTCGACGCCACCGTCAACGCCAACTGGCACTACGAAGGATCCCCGGCACCGCCGATCCCCACCACGAACTTCTCTGCTCGCTGGACCGGACAGATCGAACCTCGCTACAGCCAGACCTACACCTTCGCCACATTGTCCGACGACACCGTCCGCCTCTGGATCAACGGCCAACTCGTCATCGACGACACCACACCGCACGGGCCGAAGGTCGACAAGGGCACCATCGCGCTGACCGCCGGCCAGCGATACCCCATCACCATGGAGGTCACCCAGAACGGCGGAGAGTCGGCGGCGAAGCTGTTCTGGTCGAGCCCGGACACTCCCCAGCAGATCGTTCCGGCCACCCAGCTCTACCCCTCAGGCCAGGTGACGACCCTCAACGACGACGCGCCCGGCATGACCTACACCGGCACCTGGCAGCCCAGCACCGGGCGCAGCTACGCCGCCGACTACAACAACGACGTCCACTACACCACCACCAACGGCGACGCGTTCTCCTACACCTTCACCGGCACCGGCATCGACTTCCGCTCCGAGAAGTACAGCGACCAGGGCCTGGTCGACTTCTACCTCGACGGAGCACTCCAGGCCACCGTCGACACCGCCAACCCCACCCGCCTGTCCCAGCAACTCCTCTACTCCCGCCGCGGCCTCCCCCTCGCCCAGCACACCCTCAGAGCCGTCAAACGCTCCGGCACGTACATGCTCGTCGACCGAATCGACATCTACCCCTGACAACCTGCACCGGATCCGCACGAAGCCCGGTAAACCTGGGTGATCACCGATGCCCTTCCCGCCTCACCCGGGGGTATCACTCCTTACACACCTGGAGAGATACCCCCGGCGATTTGCCGCGCCCGGGACGGGACTGTACGCCGCCGGGGGGCGACACGGGCCGTCGAAGCGTGAGCGGTCAGGAGCCGGGGACGGTGTCCACCCAGCGGGTGGAGGAGGCCCGGTAGCCGTTGACGCGGTCGACGACCTGGGACGGCGAGACGACCTCGTTCTTGGCGTGGAAGAACCAGTCGACCTGCTGGACGTAGGTGCGCTGCGTGGAGCTGCCCACGAGGCCACCGCTGATGAACCACAGGTTGAAGTTCACCGACTGCACGGTCTCGGGGTAGTAGATGTCGCCGTGCTCGGCGAACAGCGCGCCGTCGATGTAGTAGCGGATCTTGCCGCCGGAGACCTGCAACACCAGGTCGTGCCAGCCGTCGTAGCTGGCCCTGACCTCGTTGTGCACGTTCACCGCGAGCCACGGGTCGTTGCGGTAGGTCTCCCACGACGTGGTGTACATGATGTTGCCCTGCTCGCCCCAGCCGCCGTTCGGCAGGTACTCGAAGTCCTGCTCGCTGTAGTCGGGGTCGAGGTCGGCGTTGAGCGGCGTGATGGTGAAGAAGGTCTCCACGATGTTGTCGCCGTCGGGCCCGCTCAGGGGCGCGTCCGAGAACTTCACCCGCGCGGCGTAGGTGCCCTCCAGGAACTTGCGCTGGTGCAGGAACTCGGCTTGCTGCGTGCCCGCGGCCGTGCCGTCGCTGACGGCCTTGAGCTGCAGGGCCTGGTTGCCCGTGGCGATGGACGGGAAGCTGATGTTGTTCTTCGGCCAGCTCGCGCCCGGCACGCCGGGGCCGCCGGAGTTCGTGCGGACGGTCCAGTGGTGAGCCGTGATGTTCGCGTCGTCGGCGTTGGCGTAGTTGAAGTCGTCGAACACGACGCCCGCGTTGCCGGTCGGCGGCGGGCTCACGGTCGGGGTGACGGTCGGGGTCGGCGACGGGTTGCCGCCGGCGGGCGCGGTGCCCCAGGCCAGGGCGCCGTTCTGGTAGACGGTGACCTTGTCCCAGTCGGCGTAGGTCGTGCGGGCGGCGCTGAACGAGTAGTCGTCGCTCTGGGTGATCCGCTGCCAGTCGGAGCGGTAGAAGCGCAACTGCAGGTCGCCGGTGCTCGCCCGCGGGGCGAGGCTGCCGGAGGTGAAGCCGACCTCCAGGTAGCGGTCGGCGGTGGCGGTGCCGGGCGAGACGGTCCCGAACGTGCCGGTCACCGTGGAGCACGACACGACCGCCCAGGAGCAGGCGAAGCGGTACTGCTGGGCGGCGGAGTCGGCCTTGAAGTAGTAGCGGATCTTCACGCCGCTCAGCGGCACCGCCGACGCGCCGTCGTTGACCACGGTGAACCACGGCTCGACCTGGTCGGCGGTGGCGCCCGTGGCGCTGGTCTTGTACTGCAACCGCAGCGATTGCGCGGCGCCCGCGGGCCCGGCGGACGCCAGCCCCGCCGTGGCCGCGAGCAGCGCGGCGGCTAGCCCGCCGAGCAGCAGCTTCATGGAGGCTTTGCTTGGCACTTCGTGTTCCTTTCGTGGGGGGCTGACCGCGTGCTGGGGGCACGCGGTCGTACGGGAAACGTTCCGGGGCCGCCCTACGGGACGAGCGGGCCGATGCGGACGCCCTGCGCGGTGAGCCGCGCGAGGTGCGGGTCCAGGCGCTGGAGGAAGTCGGGATAGTCGCCGGACGAGCCCCAGGCGACCTCGGCGAACGCGCACAGGCGCGGGAAGGCCATGTACTCCACCTGCTCCGGCGAGGGCATGTACTCCGTCCAGAGCTGGCACTGCACGCCCCGGGCGGCGGGGTCGGGGGTGAAGCCGTAGGTGTCGGCCAGCGTCAGCACGTTCGGCTGCGCGAGCGGCTGGCCGGGCGCGTCGGAAGGGTAGTAGTCGAGGAACGTGCGGGTGTGCGGGGTCAGGATGATGTCGGTCCTGTCGACCCCCACCTGCTCGTCGCGCCACACCATCACGGTCGTGCCCGGGGTGGGCTCGCGGTCGGGCTCGTCCCAGCAGATCAGCCTCCGGCCGCGGCGCTGGAGGTGCTCGGCCATCCTGCCGATGAACCAGGCGCACGCCTCCGACGGCCCGGACAGGCCGAGCTCGGCCATCCGCCGCTTGGCTCGGGCGCTGCGCTCCCACTCGGCGGGCGGGCACTCGTCGCCGCCGACGTGGACGTACGGGCCGGGGAACAGCTCGACGACCTCGTCCAGCACGGCCTGGCAGAACTCGATCGTCGACTCCTCCAGGTTGTAGACGTGCTCGCTGATCCCCCACTCCGACCAGACCTCCAGCCGCCGGTCCGGCTCGTTGCCGAGCTCGGGGTAGGCGGCGATGGCGGCCTGGGCGTGGCCGGGCATCTCGATCTCCGGCACGATCGTGACGAACCGCTCGGCGGCGTAGGCGACGATCTCCCGGACGTCCTCGCGGGTGTAGAACCTCGGGGTGACGGCGCCGCCGCGCGTGCCGCCGACCTCGGTGAGGCGGGGGTAGCGCTCGATCTCCAGCCGCCAGCCCTGGTCGTCGGTCAGGTGAAGGTGCAGGATGTTCAGCTTGTGCTCGGCCAGCAGGTCGATCAGCCGCAGCACGAACTCCTTGGGCATGAAGTGCCGGGCCACGTCGAGCATGACCCCGCGCCAGCCGAACCGCGGCCGGTCCTCGATCGTGCCGTACGGGACGGCGGAGCCGAACTGCGCGAGCGTCTGCAGCCCGTAGAACCGGCCGGCCCTGCCCCCGGGGGTGAGCCGGATCCCGGACGGGCCGACGTCCAGGCGGTATCCCTCCTCTCCCAGGGACGGGTCCTCGGGCGTGAACCGGACGAGGTCTGGATGGAACGCGAGGGAGTCCCCGAGGACGGCCAGTTCGCGTGGCCGCGGAATGATCACGTTGATGGGTTCCTTTCAGAACTTCGCGAGGACGGGGTTGGCGGGCGGAGAAGGGCAGGTGGGAGCGGACGGCCGCGCCTTGGGGGCGCGCCGCCGTAGCGGAGGGGCCGGCCTTGGGGCGGCCTGGGACGGTCAGCCTTTGACGGCGCCCGCGAAGGCGCCGGAGACGACCCTGCGCTGGAGGACGAGGAAGATCAGCAGGACGGGCAGCATGAACAGGGAGGCGGCGGCCATGGTGGCGCCCCAGTCGGTGCCGAAGATGTTGCCGAAGGAGGACAGCCAAACCGGGAGGGTACGGTCGTCCTGGTTCTTGATGATCAGGGCGTTGGCGAAGGCGAACTCGTTCCAGGCGGTGATGAAGCCGAACAGCGAGGTGGACATCAGGCCCGGGGCCAGCAGCGGCAGCACGACCCGGCGGAAGGCGCCCGCGCGGCTCGCGCCGTCCATCATCGCGGCCTCCTCCAGCTCCCCCGGGATCGCCGCGAGGAAGCCGCGCAGGGTCACGATCGTGAACGGCAGCGTGGTCATGAAGTAGATCAGCGTGAGCATGGCGAGCTTGTCCAGCAGGCCGGTGTCGCGGGCGATGATGAACATCGAGATGAGCAGCGCCTCCCAGGGGGCCATCTGGGCGATGAAGACCATCAGGACGAACCCGCGCCGCCCGCGCCAGCGCATCCGGGCGACGGCGCACGCCGCCGGCAGGGCCACCACCAGCGACAGCAGGACCGCCGACAGGGTGACGAGCAGGCTGTTGCGCCAGAACAGCCCGAACCCGTCGGCTCCGACCGCCGTGGCGAAGTGCGCGAGCGTGGGGTGGGCGGGCCAGAAGCTCGGCGTCGTGGACTGGATGTCGCGGGTGGGCGTGAACGCGGTGACGGCCATCCAGTAGACGGGGAAGACCGAGACGGCCAGCACCGCGAGCGCCGCCAGGTTCAGCGGGACACGACGAACACGGCGGCGCGCGCGGCGGGCGCGAGGGACGGCGCGGACGGCGCGGACGGCGCGGTCACCGGGGGCCGCCGGGTGGGCCGCCGTGGCCGCGGGCCGGGATCCGAGGACGGTCACGCGACCTCTCCTTCGTGCCGGAGCATCCGCCGCATGTGGGCGATCAGCGCGACGATCAGGATCAGCACGGTCAGGGTGGAGATCGCGGAGCCGAGGTCGTACTTGTGCAGGGACTGAGCGATCTGGAAGGCGTAGATCGGCAGCGTCGTGGTCGCCCCGTCCGGCCCGCCGCCGCTGATCGCCCAGATCTGGGCGAAGCACTTGAACACCCAGATCACCTCCAGCGAGGTGATCAGCCCGAACAGCGGGCGCAGGATCGGGAACGTCACGTCGCGGAAGACCTGGAAGGGACCGGCGCCGTCGATGCGGGCGGCCTCGTCCAGCTCGGCGGGGATCGTGGTGAGGCCCGCGTACAACGTGATCGCGGCGAAGGGGACGGACTGCCAGACCACGAGCATGACGAGGATCGCGAACGTCGAGGTGCCGTCGGCGAACCAGGTGTGCCCCTGGAAGCCGTCCAGGCCGACCCTGACCAGCAGCCAGTTCACCACGCCGAGCCGCGACTGGAACATCCACTGGAAGATCGTGGTCGCGGCCAGCACCGGGGTGGCCCAGGTGAGCACCAGGCCGCTCATCACGGCCAGCCGCATCCTTGGGCCCAGCCGCGCGATCATCAGCGCCACCAGCGTCGAGATCAGCATGATGAGGGCGACGTTGACGGCGGTCCAGACGAACGTGCGGCGCACCACCGTCCAGAACTCGGCGTCGCCGAGCACCTGCCGGTAGTTCTCCAGCCCCACGAACGCGGCCCCGCCCCGGATCAGCTCGCCGGTTCTGAAGTGCTGGAATGAGATGACGACGCTGCGCAGGAGCGGATAGAGCAACAGGAAACAGGTGCCGGCGACGGCCGGGGCGACCAGGATGTACGGCCACGCCCGCGCGAGCCTGCGCGCGGCGGCGGGGACCGGCTGCGTAACGGACGTCAGGGACACGGCACTCCTCGGCCGGCGGGACCGGCGATCGGGACGACGAGCTCGGGAGGGCTGCCCGGTACCGGGCGCGATGCCGCGGCGCCCGGTACCGGGCGGGTCGATCAGGCGCGGGCCGGGACTCGATCGGGACCGGCGGGCGACCTCATGTATCGGTCAGGACGGTCAGGACGGTCAGGACTTGGTGTTGAGGATCGTCGCGATCGTCTGCGAGGCGGCCCGTGCCTCCGCGGCGGGGTCCCCGCTGGTGAGCGCCTTGGTCATGAACTCCTTGATGACGTTCTTCGCCTCGACCGCCGCCCAGTTGGGCGAGTTGGGCGTCGCGTGCCCGTTGGCGGCCCCGGCGGCCATCGCGGCGGTGCCCTCGCTGCCGCTCAGCGCCGAGCCGAGCGAGACGCGGTTCGGCACGTAGCTCATCTCCTTGGCCATGTCGAGCTGGAACTTCTCCCCGGCCAGGGCCTTGACCACCTCGTAGGCGGCCTCCGGGTTCCTGGACGCCTCCGGGATGATGAGGTCGGACCCGCCGGTGAACACCGCGCCGGGCCTGTCCGCCGTCTTGCCGGGGATCGGGAAGAACCCGAGCCTGCCGGCCAGCTTCGGGTTGGCCTTCTCGATCGCGACCGCGGCGCCGGGCGTGGCGATGAGCTGGGCGACATCGCCCTTGGCGAACACGTCGATCTGCGGCGGGTTGGCCTCGTCGGAGTCCTTCGGCCCGTCGCCGAGGGCCTGGAGCTTCTTGTAGAAGTCCATGCCGGCGAGCGCCTGCGGGGTGTCCAGGGCGCCCTTCCAGGTGTCGCCCTCCTTGACCGCGAGGTCGCCGCCCTCATCCCAGATGAACCCGGCGAGGGTGTACCAGTTCTGTCCGGCCAGGTAGATGCCCTGGTCGCCGCCCTTGTCGAGCCTGCCGGTGGCGGTGATCCACTCGTCGCGCGTCCTGGGCGGCGCGGCGATCCCGGCCTTGGCGAACAGGTCCTTGTTGTAGATCACGACGCGGTTGGCCGCGTACCAGGGGATGCCGTACTGGTGCCCGTCGATCTTGCCGGGCTCGGCGAGGCCGGGCAGCCAGTCCGCACCGCCGAGGTCGGCGATCTTGTCGGTGAGGTCCCTGACCCCGCCGCTGGCGGCGTACTCGGCGACCTGGGTGTTGCCGACCTCGATCACGTCGGGGGCGTCGTTGCTGGCCAGCCCGCTGGTGACCTTCTGCCCGATGCCGTCCCACTCCTGGATCTGGATGTCCAGGGTGACGCCCGGGTGGTCCTTGCGGTAGCCGGCGGCGAAGCGGTCGAGCAGGGCGTCGGAGAAGCTGTCCCGCATCACCCACACCGTGAGCTTGGCGGGGGCCGTGCCGGAGCCGGCGGTTCCGGGATCGGCGCCGCCGGAGGAGCCGGTGGAGGGGGAGGAGGAGCCGCACGCGGTCAGCCCGGCGGCCAGCGCCAGCACTCCCGTCGCGGCGAGAAGGCGATACCTCACGGGGTCTCCCATTGGTCAGATATTGGTAAGCAATCCGCCCGATGCAGATAGAGTGGTCTTAACCAGTTGGCGCGTCAAGCCCTGACCGCCTGGCAAATCCAGACGAGGACGAGGCAAGATTGGTAAGTCGCTGGTAAGGTCTCGGATGTGACTCTGAACATGCGTGCCGGGCTCAAGCGTGATCGGGTGCGTGACTTCCTGCTCGACTTCATCGCCGACAAGCGGCCGGGCGAGGCCATCCCGTCCGAGCGCGACCTGTGCAAGGAGCTCGGGGTGTCGCGCCCCACCCTGCGCGCCGCGATAGACGATCTGGTCAGGTCGGGGCTGCTCGTGCGCGAGCACGGGCGCGGCACGTTCACCGGCCCGCACCGCGTCACGCAGGCGCTGTCCGCCACGCCCAGCGGCTCGTTCTACGCTCCCCCCGCCGAGGGCCACTGGCAGAGCCGCATCCTGGAGTTCGGGTTGATCCCGGCGGGGCCACAGCTCGCCACCCGGCTCCAGCTCTCCCCCGCCGCGCCCGTGCTGCGTGTCGTGCGGCTGCGCATCGTGGACGACGAGCCGATGGCGATCGAGCGCATCCAGCTCCCGCACGCACTGGTCGAGGGGCTCGTGCCGGCCGACATGGAGTCGGGCTCGTTCTACCGGCTGCTGCGCGAGCGGTTCGGCGTGGACGTGCGCACCGCCGTGCAGACCATCGAGGCGACCGTCACCGACGAGACCGAGGCCGAGCTGCTGAACGTGCCGCAGCACTTCCCCGCGCTCGGCGTGGAACGCACCACGCGCGACGCCGACGGCCGCATCGTCGAGTTCGTCCGGTCGATGTACCGCGGCGACCGCTACCGGGTCACCTCCGAGCTGTACTTCGACGCCGACTCCGGCTGACCTCCGCGTCACCGCGCGAGCCGACCTCCGCGTCACCCCGCGAGGCGGGGCGGGCCGCGATGCCGTACGGTCCTTGCACGGGCGTCCGGCGGACGGAAGGGGTCGCGGTGCGGGAGTCGGATCCTTCGGCGATCGGGCGGCGGGTCGAGCGGATCTGGAACGACGTGCTGGAGGTCACGCCGGAGGAGGCGGGGGCGACCTTCTTCGAGCTCGGCGGGCAGGGCGTCTCCGCGCTGCGCATCGCCGCACGCGTCGGCGCCGAGCTCGGCATCGCCGTGGAGGCCGGCGCGGTGTTCGAGCACCCGAGCCTGCCGGCGTTCGTCCGGCACGTCCTGGCCAGGGCGCGCGACGCCGCCGAGGACGCCTCGGAAGGCGCCTCCGGGGACCATTCCCAGAGCGGCCCGCAGGGCCTGTGACCTGCGGGAAGGCACCCCGCTGACGGCCATGGCAGGAAGCTGCTAGCCGTAGGAGTCGCACCGGGCCGGCTGCGGGGCGAGCCGGTCAGGCCCGCTAGGCGTCGCGGTCACCGGCGATGCTTCGGCTACGGTGCTCGGGGCGTGCGGGCACCCATCCGGCAGGGGGAGGGTCATGCGGATTCTCCCTGTAGAGGAGGCGGAGCGGTGGCGGGTAGGTTCAGCGGCGCCGACGTTCGGTGGTGGGCGGCCGGGTGACGATGGCGCGGGTCAGGTTGTGCTTCCAATCGGTGAGGCGTTTGGTGTAGCTCCAGAACGCCGCCCTGGCCGGGGACGCCGGGGTCATCTCCCGGGACGGCCGACCCGGCACGGTCGTGTGGGCCAGATGGGCGATGAAACGTGACATCTACTTCGACCGCCCGAGAGTTCCAGAGCAGAGGCAGCCCTGAAGGCACCACCCTCGCCTGCCGCACGCCCGGACCACGACCTGCCAAGACACTCCCCCGGCAACGAAATCCAGACGCGCCAGGGACCGCTCGATGCGACTCGGATCAGCCGCTTCCTGGCGGCACCGGCGTGCCGCATTTGGGATGATGTCCATGCGCAGCAGGGAGGCCATGCGATGACCATGCTCGTCCACATCACACCCGCCAAGAACATCCGCGCCATACGGCGCAGCGGCATCCGCGCGCAGAGCCTCGCCGACGGCTCGCAGCCCGGGGTCTACTGCCTGCCCGTGATGCCTTCCTACCAGCTCACGCACCAGTGGGTCAGAGAGCTACGGCGAGGCGGGCAACGCACCCTGATGGCGGTGCACTTCCGCATCCCCGACGACGAAGAGGTGTCCGTCGGTCACTACGGCTCCCACCAGGTGCGGGTCAGCAGTGCCGAAGCCACCGCTCTGGTGACGGAACTAGAGGACCCTCGCGGGTACGAGGTGATCATTCCCCGCTCGATCGCGGCGAAGGAGATCCACCGGATCCGGCGGGTGAACCAGGTGACGGGGTGGCGTTACATGCCCGACGCGCACGGCACCCGCCCGTGCCCCCTGTGCAACCCCGGGCAGTACGGAGCCGCCAAGATCCGCAATTCCCTCGACGAGGAATGAGGCGCAGCCTCAGCCGGCTTGATCATCTCCGATGAGCGTGTAGACGCGGGACTCGTGCCACCGCAGGAACGCCTCCTGGATGCTGGAAGCCCCGGCCACGGGCGTGGTCAAGCCGTCAGGCAGGTGCTGGAATTTATCGGTGAGGTTACGCAAGGCGGCACGCCCCGAGCTTCATGCGCACGTTCTGACGACTTCGCCGATCCCGCTGTTCGCGATGTTTCATGGCATGCCAAAGTCTTGCGCCGTAGCCTGTGTCACGCCGTGAATGGATAGCCGGTGAGGACTGCGCGTACTTCGGGCACGTCTTGGTAGACATTCAGGCGCTGAAGGACGATTCTGACTCTCTGGGTCATTCGGTCGCTGGCGATGTCGGCGCACAGGTCGAGCATGCGCCGGGCTGTGCGCGCCGCCTCCTCCGGCTCGTTGGCGTCGATCAAGGCGACGGCGAGCCAGGAGAGGTACAACGACAACTCGCGGGCGTGAGCCGCGTCGTACCTGTCCAGCACCTTTGTCAGTAGAGGCACCGCACGCAGAGGCCGCCGAAGCTCCGTGAATACGCGCGCTTCCATGATCTGCAACTCACCGGCGTTCACCCAGTAGAGGTAGGACGGAGGCTCCTGTCCGTACTCACCGGCCAGCGCGGTCTCGGACTCCCCAAGAGAACGGATCGCCGCCTGCGCGTTTCCCTCGCGCGCGTGCGCCCACGCCACTCGATCCCAGGCCAATGCCCGCGCACGGGCGGGAGACCACGGCTTGAGGGCGTCCAGCGAGGTCAGGGCCAGTTCCGCACCCTCCCGCGGATCGCCGGTGTTCGCGACCAGGTAAGCGAGTGATCCCAAGATGTTCGACTCAAGCGTGTGGTCTCCCGCTTCGCGGGCGGCGCTGATGCCGAGGCGATAGCTCTGCACGGCTTGGTGCTCCTGCCCCGCATCGCTGGCGATCCATCCGGCGATCTGGGCGTACTCACCGATGATCCCGAGCAGGGCGCGGCCCACTGTCTCGTCATGCGTGTTCTCCCGGTAGAGCCGGACGGCTGCGTCCAACTCGCGGAAGGCCGGGCCGATCAGATCATCACCGCCGAGCACGTCATCGGCCAAGCGCAGGCCGTGCACACGACCTGACAGGTCGGTCACGGTTCCCATATCGATCCGGCGCCGCCCGTGAGCATCCGACTCCGGCCCCAAGAGATCGTGTTCCGGCATGACGGCGGCCAGCACCTCGGCAGGGCTTCGATACGAGGGCTCCAGCGGATCACCGAACAGCGCTTCCTCGTCCGTGCCGAAGACGCGCGCGTACAGCATCGGATAGGGATGGCGCGGCCGGTGCTCACCCGCTTCCCACCCTTTGATGGAGCGGATCAGGGAATTCCTCTCGGGCATCCGGACACCAAGAGCGTCAGCGTGCTCGACGATTTCCTTTGCCATGTCCTTTTGCGACCACCCTTTGTCCAGCCTTTTCGTACGAAGTCGTACGGCCCATGCCGGAAGCCGAGTCATCGCCACACCTCTGGGGAAATTGGGGGCCTTCCCATGTCCCCCCTACTTTCCCCTAGACCCGTCTGTCCATGTGTGACTACGCAGCGTTGAGATTGGGGCTACAAGCGAGAAAGCGGAGCCCGCAGGCGCGCGAACGCCGCACGGGCTCCATGATCAGGAATCGAGGTCCTGACCCAATGCCCAACATTAGAGGCATTCATGGGGTCCGCTGGAGCGTGGACGTGGCCACGGCCCCGGCGCGCCCGACGGAGCACGCCCGGCCCCTCCCAGCCGCCCCGCCGCACGCCCGGGCATGCTCCCTTGGCGAACACCTGGCCAACCAGCGCGAGACGTACGGGGACGGGGTCGCGGCGTGAGCCGGGTATCGGGGCGGCACGCATATGGTGCACCGATCAGCGAGGTACGCCCGAGGCGCTGGGACGAGGACAAGAGGGCGGCGGCCGCCCAGCTCGATCAGTTGGAACCGGGGTGGCATGTGATGTTCGGCCTGTGGAGCCGGCGGTTCTATGCCATCGCCGCCTGGTCCGGCGAACCGCTGATCGTCGAAGCGCGCGACGTCGAGGATTTGCGCGAGCAGATGCGCGAGGCCGAGCTGGACGCGATGCCGTCGCCCCCGGGCGCGAGTCCGTCGTCGGGATCACGGCGGCGAAGCGCCGCATGAGCCACGGCGACGTCACGGCGCTGGTGGTCGCCGGGCTGTTCACCGTCGTCTGTCTCGTGCTGGCCTGGCTCGAACACCGGTACGGGCCGGATGAACCGCAAGACGATCGACCTCGTGACGACCGATGGGCCTGACACGGCGATCTAGGCCGCATGGCCAGTGAAACATGACTTCACCGTGGGCCATGTGAGGGTCCCGAGGCAGCGGCAGCCCTCAAGAACACAGCCCGAGCGGAGCGAGGACCATATTCCGCGAGCGGCGAGTGATCACCAGACAGGCCCCTTAACCCCCTCTCGGAGAAGAGCCCATGATCACGATTCCCGGCAGGCTGCACTCGGCCACCTGGGACATCCCGTACGACCTGGCGGCGGTGCGCGGCGTCCGGCATCGAGTCCAGGAGATCCTCACCTCCTGGAGCCTCGAAGACCTCGCCGATGACGTCGTGCTGGTGGTGGGAGAGCTTCTGGGCAACGCCGTTTCCCACGGCGCGCCTCCGATACGGCTCTCGCTGTGGCGCACACGCGGCGCGCTGTGCGTACGCGTCACCGATCACGGCACGGGACGTCCTCAGCACCTGGCCCCGGACCTGGAAGCCGTCCATGGGCGCGGACTCGCGATCGTCGCCGCCCTGGCCGGGGACGCCGGGGTCATCTCCCGGGACGGCCGACCCGGCACGGTCGTGTGGGCCAGATGGGCGATGAAGCGTGACATCGACTTCGACCGCCCGAGAGTTCCAGAGCAGAGGCAGCCGTGAAAATACAGACCGAGCGAAGCGAGGACCTTTTGAGCGCGGGGGGCGCTGCGTCCGCCCCCCGCTGGGGGTCACCAGCCGATGCCGATGGTGAGGCTGGTGGGTGGGTCGGCGTTGGGGAGGATCTTGACCGAACTCTGGTCGTTGACGTCGTCGTACGCGAAGCCGTACGCCCGGCCGCCGAGGCCGATGCTGTGGAAGAAGCCCGCGTAGTCGTTCTTCGCGGTCCCGGCCGGATAGTAGGTGCCCGCGTTGTACCAGTTGGCGGTGCTCAGCGCGACGCCGCGGTTGAAGGCGGCGCAGAACTCGGCGCCGAGCTCCAGTTCGGTCGTGCTCATGCCGGCCGAGGCGAGCGCGCCCGCGCACTGCATGACGTCGGCGGTGCTGGGCTTGTTGAGATAGAACGGCCCGGCCCCGTTCTTGGTGAACTGCAGCCGTCCGCCGGTGACGCGCCCGGTGAAGGTGCGGCCCGGCCGGGAGAGGGTGAACTGGTTCACCGTGTACTGGCTCCACGCCTGGTCGATCGCGGCCTGGAGGTGTCCGGCCTGCGCCCCGCCGGGCCGGAACAGCGGCGAGGTGCGGGGCGCGACGATCCGGTAGGTGTTCGCCAGGCCCTTGAACGGCGTGCCGACTGCGGCGGTGTAGCGCGTGCGCACCTGGTCGCGGGTCAGCGTGATGCCCACGGTCTGGTCGTATCCGATGGCGGTCTGGACCAGCCGCGCCGTCATCGGGAAGCCGAACATGTCGACCTGGGTGGTGTTGCCGCCGAACGGGATGACCCCGTGCTGGTAGGTGAACTCGTACCAGTCGAAGTGGACGTCGGCGTTGGGGTCGCCGGGGTTGAGCAGGTCCGGCCCGCCCCAGCCCCGGTCGTCCGGGCTGATCGGGATGTACATGGGGGATCCGAGGGAGATGTACATGCGCCCGCCTTCGAGGCGCGGCGGGATCCTCACGGTGGACGCCTGGGCGAGCGAGAACGACATGTTCGCGTAGTTGCGGCCGTTCTTGGTGAGATGGCCGGGCGCGTTCTCCTCCAGGTGGTCGATGTGCGCCGGCGTGCCGTCGGGCTTGAGGTAGGACCACTCGCCGGGAGTGACTATGCCCAGGATCAGCACGTACACCTGGGCGTTCGTCCACCTGCCGCCGGTGTTGTTCTGGAAGGTGACGGGGAACGTGCCCGTGCCGCCTCCGCCGCCGTGGGTGTAGCCGAAGTGGGGGGTGTCGTAGAGGGGGCCGGCCTTCTCGTAGGTGAACCAGTAGTCGACCACCGTGCCCGCCGACAGGCCGCCGACGGTCTTCTCCCAGGTCCCGGCGTTGTTGGCCATCCGGAAGTTCTGCTGGCCGGTGGCGGCGGTCACGTAGTGGACGTCCACCAGGGCCGCGGGGGTGGTGGGTCTGAACCAGAATCGTGCCTCGGTGGCGCTGACCGAGACGGCTCCTTGGGTGTAGTCGGGCGCGGCGTGCGCGGGCAGGGCCGGGGCGAGCAGCGCGCCGAGGAGGACGAGCAGCG
This sequence comes from Sphaerisporangium album, assembly GCF_003323745.1. Taxonomy (GTDB): domain Bacteria; phylum Actinomycetota; class Actinomycetes; order Streptosporangiales; family Streptosporangiaceae; genus Sphaerisporangium; species Sphaerisporangium album. Next base: position 580,202 of record NZ_QOIL01000002.1, on the reverse strand, counting down.
CCGTCACCGCACGCGGGATCGTGCGCCGGAGCTCTGCCACAGGCCTGGGGGTGTGCGGGAATGCCGCCATGGCCACCTTCTCGTGAGGGGAGACAGAGGGTTGGCTAGCCGAGAAAGCGCTCTCTCACCTTCGAGAGGTATCCGCAAGGAACCCTTCCGTCAAGGACTCGTCACGCACGCATCACCCATGAGAACGGAGACTGTGCGATCCACCTTGCGGCGATCTTCGAGAAGGCGCCCTTTGACCGACGGTCAGGCGGGGCGGAGGCGGTAGAGGTCGTCGGCGGCTTCCATGCAGGAGGTGCCGAGTTCGAAGGACGAGAACAGGTGCAGGCTTTCGGCGGTCTCGATCTCCAGCAGGCTCCAGCGCAGGCCGTAGCGCGTGGTCTCGGCGACGCGGATGTTGGTGATCTCGGGCCACAGGACGCGCCGGCGCCGGGCCACGCCGGTGACCACCGTGAGGCCCTGGTCGTCGGCCGCCAGCCGCACCGGCGCCACCACGTCGTACAGGGCGAACCCGCCGAGCAGCAAGGCGCCGCCCACGCAGAGGATCACCGCGCGCACGTCGCCGGAGACGAATCCGAGGACGCAGAACGCGGCGGCGGCGGTCCACTTGAGGGCGGTGAAATCACGCCGTACCCGCCACTGCCGGGCCTGCCGCGATATGCCGGTCATAACCCGTACGCTACCGCCCGCCCCGCTCGCCCAGGTGTGGTGTGTCCAGACCGGTCATCGCGGCGCGCTCCTCCTCGGGGATCTTGCGGGTGTCGCGCGGCTCCACGTACGGCTCCTCGCCCGCCGGGAGGCCCGCCGCGATGGCACGTCCCCGGGCGAGTTCGGCGTCGAACTCCACGCCCAGGAGCACGGCGACATTGGTGATCCACAGCCAGACCAGGAAGACGATGACCCCGGCGAGGGCGGCGTAGGTCTTGCTGTAGGAGGCGAAGTTCGCGACGTAGAAGCCGAACGCGGCGGACGCGACGATCCAGAGCACGACGGCGAGCGTGCTGCCGGGCGTCACCCACCGCAGGCCCGGGTGGCTGACGTTGGGCGCGGCCCAGTAGAGCAGCGCGAGCACCGCCATCACGACGACCACGAGGACCGGCCACTTGGCGATCCCCCACACCGTCACCGCCGTGTCGCCGAGCCCCAGCAGCCGTCCCGCCTGCTCGGCGAGGCCGCCGGTGAAGACGACCGCCACCGCGCCCGCCGCCATGAGGACGACCAGGACGGCGGTGATGGCCAGGCGCAGTGGCAGGGTCTTCCAGATCGGCCGGCCCTCCGGCATCTCGTACATGACGTTGGAGGCGCGCATGAACGCGCCGACGTACCCGGAGGCCGACCACAGCGCGACGACGATCCCGATGACGGTGGTGACGCCGGCGGCGCGCGGGCTGTCCTGGAGTGCGCGCAGCACGCCTTCCAGGATCTCGCGCGCGGGGCCAGGCGCCAGGGCGGCGAGGTTGTCGATGAGCGGCTGGGTCGCCGACCTGCCGAACAGGCCGAGCAGGGAGATCGCGGCCAGCAGCGCGGGGAACATCGACAGGACCGCGTAGTACGTCAGAGCGGCGGCCCAGTCGGTCAGCTTGTCCTCCTGGAACTCTTTCGCCGTGCGCGTCAGCACCGACCGCCAGGACCGCCCTGACAGGTCGAACGGCCCCTTGGGGACGCGCGTCGAAGTCGTCTTCTGCGGCATGTCAGTAGAAGTCATGGCATACCCCGCTTTCGAAGGAGCCGTGCCTCAGCCGCTGCCCGGACCTCCCCGCGCGAAACGCCCCACCGCAGTCCCGGGACTCGTGTTCGCTTCCTCCCTCGCCGGCCGCGTCGCAGGCCTCGCGCGGGGCCACGCCCCGGCATGACGGGGCCGCCGCCCCAGGTGGGAGCGGCGGCCCGGTTCCCCAGCCCCCCGGCGGGCCCGTTCGCCCGGCCCTAAGGGATATGGCGCTCGTTCGGCACGCAGTGGGTCATCTTCAGGCCCGACACGTCGCGCGGGCCGTTCTTGCCGAGGTTGGACAGCCGCTTCTGGTCCTCCTCGGTGAGGTCCTGGCTCGCCAGGGGCTCCAGGTGGGCGACGTCCTCGGGCGTGATGCCGAGGCCCTCGCCGACGCGCAGGCCGAGCTCGTCCTCGGCCATCAGCAGGTGCCAGACCATGCGCTCCTGGACCGGCCGTACGCACTCCGACAGCATCGTGGTGAAGTTGAGCACGAGGTCGTCGCGCTCCCACTGCTCCATCAGCAGGTAGCGCTGGCCCGCCTGCTTGTAGTCGTTGGTGCGCGGGATGCGCTTGCGCGTGAGCCTGCCGCTGATGACCGGCCCCTGCTCGTCGAGCGTCGGGTACCGCGCCTCGCGCAACCCTCCGGTGATGGACGGCTCGTAGTTGACGTGCGGGTTCTCCCCCGCCCCGTCGACATGGTAGGTCATGAGCCCGTCCCGCTGGTTGGTGCGCACGTCGGCGTTCTTGGCGTGGTTCACCGGCAGTTGCAGGTAGTTGGGCCCGACCCGGTAGCGCTGGGTGTCGCTGTAGGAGAACGTCCGGCCGACGAGCATCTTGTCGTCGGAGAAGTCCAGCCCGTCGATCAGCACGCCCGTGCCGAACGCGATCTGCTCGTTCTCGGCGAAGAAGTTGCGGACGTTGCTGTTCAGCACCATCTTCCCGACCGGCAGCGCGGGGAACTCGTTCTCCGGCCACACCTTGGTGTCGTCGAGCGGGTCGAAGTCCAGCTCCGGGTGCTCGTCGTCGGTCATGATCTGCACGCGCAGCTCCCACTCGGGGAAGTCGCCGCGGTCGATCGCGTCCCGCAGGTCCTTGGTCGCGTGCCCGAGTTCGCGGCCCTGGACGACCTCCGCGTCCGCCGCCGTCATGCTCCGGACGCCCTGCTTGGGGATCCAGTGGTACTTCACCAGGTGGGTCTCGCCGCGCTGGTTGACCCACTTGTAGGTGTTGACGCCGAACCCCTGCATGTGGCGGTAGTCGGCGGGGATGCCGCGCGGGCTGAAGAGGTTGACGAGCATGTGCATGCTCTCCGGCGTCTGCGACATGAAGTCGAAGATCCGGTTCGGCTCCTGGCGGAACGTGACGGGGTCCGGCTTGAGCGAGTGGATCACGTCAGGGAACTTGATCGCATCCCTGATGAAGAAGACCGCGAGGTTGTTGCCGACCAGATCCCAGTTGCCGTCCTCGGTGTAGAACTTGACGGCGAACCCGCGCGGGTCGCGGGCCGACTCCGAGGAGTCGCGCCCGCCGATCACGGTCGAGAACCGCACGGCGACGTCGGTCCGCTTGCCCGCCTCCCGGAACGGGGCGGCGCGGGTGTACCGGCTGATCGGCTCGTCCCCGAGGAAGCCGGTCGCCTCGAAGTACCCGTACGACGTGGTCCCGCGCGCGTGCACGACCCGCTCGGGGATGCGCTCGCGGTCGAAGTGGCTGATCTTCTCGAGGAACTGGTAGTTCTCCAGCGTGGCCGGGCCACGTGCGCCGACCGTCCGCTGGTTCTGGTTGTCGTGGATCGGATGGCCCTGCCGGTTGGTCAGCACCGGGCGCTCGTCATTGGGCTCCGGTCCGGTGCTCGACACGTCCGTCATGACGTCGGCTCCCTCCTGTGACGGTCACGGTCTCGGACCCCTATCCGGATTACGGGAAGATAAAGCCCAAGATTTGGGCAAATACCGGCGTCGTGAGCGAAGTCACGTTCTACCAGGTCACAGGTCGAGGCATTCCTCGGCGACGGTGATCTCCGCCCGCATGTTGCGCTCCATCATCTTCAGCGCGGCCTCGGCGAGGTCGGCGTGGATGTGGGCGACGCAGTCCCTCGGGACGCTGATGGCGTAGTGGCGGATGTAGGCGTCGAGCCCGGTGTAGAGGATGCACTGCTCGGTCACCTGGCCCGTCAGGATGACGGTCTCGACGCCGCGCTGGGTGAGCAGGTAGTCCAGGGACGTGCCGAAGAAGGCGCTGTGCCGCACCTTGGGCAGGAAGTCGCAGTCGTCCGGGGGGAGCAGCGGCTCCACCAGGTCGGGCCTGCGGCCCTTGCGGGCGCGGTCCTCGAGCTGCTCCCGGGAGGCGGTGAAGTCCCCGTAGTTGTCGTTGACGTAGACGAGCTCCACGTCGTCGCGCGGGTGCGCCCGCCGGACGAGCTCCGCCAGCGGCGGCACGACCCGCTCGGCCGAGCGTTCCAGCAGCTCGACGTCCTCGTGGGCGTAGGGACTGAGCATGTCGATCACGATGAGCGCCGTTGCAGCCATATGTCACCCATGCCCACCCGGCCCCAGGAGACTCCAGCCTTCAGGACGCCCGCGGCGCCAGGACGCGGCGCCTCACCGGTCTCCAGGTGGTGACCATGGCCAACGCCAGCAGCAGCTCGGCGGCGTCCCCGCCGTAGTACATGATCTCGGCGGCGCCGCGCAGCTCGTCGGCGGGAACCGTGAGGCCGGTGAGGAGCCCCGCGTACATGAGCTGCGACACCGTGGCGTGCGCGGCCACGGCCACGCCGAGGACGACCAGGCGGTGCGGCACCGTGGGACGGCGCGGCGCCGGGTCGGGGCCCGCGACGACCCAGGCGAACAGGCACCCGGCGAGCAGGAAGTGGGCGTGCGGCAGATGGTGGAGGACCGGGTCCCCGGTCACGAGGTGGTACAGCGGGGTGCAGTACAGGACCGCCATGCCGCCCACGCTGAGGACGAGCGCCACCCACGGGTCGGCGAGGACGTGCGCGGGGCGGCTCGCCAGCGCCCGGCCCAGGGCGCGCCTGCCCGGGAACGCGAGCGTCCTGAAGAGCAGGGTCACGGGAGCCCCGAGCACCAGGCCGACGGGAGCCAGCATGCCGATCAGCAGGTGCTGGAGCATGTGCCCGCGCAGGTCGTGCCCGCCGAGCGCGGCCACCGGGGGCGACAGCCCCGCCGCGAGCAGCGCCGCGCCGGTCGCGAAGGCCGCCGTGCGCCACCCGCTCCAACCGCGCGCCTCGCGCCGCCGGGCCGAGGCGGCCAGGAGGTAGGCGGCGAGCATCGCCACAACGGCACAGACCGGCGCCCACATCCAGCCGCCCCCGTGCGCGTGCGCCGGTGCCCACGCCCAGCCGCCGTCGTGCGACCCGTGCACGGTGCTACCCCTCGAAGGCGGACGAAGAGGCCGACGCCCGGGCGTTCTCGCACAGGCCGAGTGGCGGGGCCCCGCGCTGGAGCAGCCACCCTCCCGCGACCAGCAGGGCGCCGAGGATGAGGAACCCGGCGTCCCACCAGCCCTGGTACGGCCCCGTGCGCACGTGGTGGATGCCCAGGATCTGATGGTCGAGGATGCCCTCGACCAGGTTGAACAGCCCCCAGCCGACCAGGCCCCACCCCCACAGCGCCCGCGACCGCCAGACCCGGCCGCGCGAGTGGGTGACGCGCGAGTACAGCAGGCCGAGGCCGGCGAGCACGGCGAGCCAGGTGACGACGTGGAACAGCCCGTCCCACAGGGTGTTCATCCGCAGGCCCGGGACGGTGTCCGGCGAGTAGAACCTCACCCCGATGTTGTCGGTGTCCGTGCTGCTCAGCATGTGGTGCCACTGGAGCACCTGGTGCAGCAGGATGCCGTCGACGAAGCCGCCGAGCCCCACGCCGAGGACGATCCCGGGAAGGGCGACCCCCTTCCGTTCGCCGCCGTTCGCGGACGGCCTGTGCGCCATCGTCACCCCCTGTCCCCCGAGGCGGGGCGACCGGAAGCCGTCCGTCGCCCCGCAGGTGATCTCTGCCCTGATACGAAGACGCGCATGCGGACGGTGATCATCAAGTTTCGGCGGACCGCGCCTGGGAGTCCCGGCGGGCGCGAACCGGGCCTGCGGGCCCGGCGGCCGAGGCATCGGCGGCCCGGCCAGGGCCCGCGAGGCACGCCGGAAGACTGATGGTTCGGCGCGGTACGATCTCGTGGTGGCTTCGCCGTGCGCGGTGGCCGGTGAAGCCGGTGAAGGAGGTCACCCGTGCCTTCCCGCGGCCATCGGCCCAGCATCGGGAGGGTCGCCGAGCTGGCGGGGGTCAGCGCGACGACCGTGTCCCACACGCTCAACGGGCACCGGCCGGTGTCGGCCGCGACGCGCAAGCGCGTCCTCGACGCCATCGAGCAGCTCGGGTACCGTCCGAACGTCCTGGCCCGGGGCCTGCGCACGGCCAGGAGCCAGACGATCGGGCTGATCATCCCGGACATCACCAACCCGTTCTATCCGGTGCTCGCCCGCGGGGTGCAGGACGTGCTCGGCCCGGCCGGGTACCACGAGATCATCACCAACACCGACGGCATGCGCGAGCTGGAGCGTTCCGCGCTGGAGCAGATGATCGCCCGGCAGGTGGACGGCATCGCGTTCGCCGTCTTCCACACCCACGCCGACGACCTGAGGCACCCCATCGACATGGGCATCCCGGTGGTGCGGCTCGGCGGCAGGCTCGTCCAGCCGGGGGTGGACCTGGTGCACAGCGACGACGAGGGCGGCGCGGCCGAGGCGACCGGCTACCTGCTCGACCAGGGCTACGACCGCATCGGCTTCGTCTGCGGCCCCCAGGCGGAGGGCCCGGCGGCCGAGCGGGTCACCGGCCACCTGGCGACGCTGGCCCGCCGCGGCCTTCCGCCCGAGCCGAGCCTCATCGTGCACACGCAGTTCAGCCGTGCGGGGGGCCTGGCGGGCACGCTGCGACTGCTCGACCTGCCCCGTCCGCCGCGCGCGGTGCTGTGCGCGAACGACGTCATGGCGATCGGCGCGCTGGACGCGGCCCGGCAGCGCGGGCTCGACGTGCCGGGCGACCTCGCCATCATGGGGTTCGACGACATCGAGGCGGCGACGCTGGTCTCACCGCAGCTCACGACGATGGCCAACCCCGCGAGGAGGATCGGCCAGGCGTGCGGGCGCATCCTGCTCGACCGGCTCTCGGGCGCGATGACGGGCCCGTCCTCGGAGACGATCGTCCCGGCGCGGCTGGTGCGCCGCCAATCCGCCTGACCCGTTCAGCGCGCCTGGTGCGCCGCCGCTCCGGCCTGGTGCGCCGCCGGCCGGGCTGACGCGTCCCGCACGTCTCTGTCGCACATCGGCACCTGCGGCGTTGTGATGCGGCCGTCCCGTTACCTCGCGCCCCATTGACTTCGATCGTCCCAGGCGTATTTTCAAGGTCAGTCTTAACGATTTGCTATGGCTTGTCCTGCCATTTCCCTACAGGGCGAGCGCATCGCACCGGAACGGGAGGTCCGCGTGGCACGAGCCGGATCGAGAACCACCCATCGCGTGACCGCGGCCGTCGCCGGTCTGCTGCTGGCCCTCGCCACCGCGTGCGGGGGCTCGGGCGGCGACGCGAAGTCCGGGGACGGCGGCGCCAAGAGCCTCACCATGTGGACGTTCAAGCGGACCCACCTCGCCGCGCTGCAACAGGCCGCCGAGAAGTTCCGCACGAGCAGCGGCATCACGGTGAAGGTCGAGGCGATCACACCGGACGACGCCTTCACCGCCAAGATCCAGAGCGCGGCGCAGACCAAGAACCTGCCCGACGTGCTGGAGGTGCACGCCGGCGGCGAGGACTTCCGCATCGGCGGCGCGGGCCTGCTGGCGGACCTGGCCGGTGACTTCCCGGCGTCCAAGCTCGCCCGCTTCCTGCCGACCACCCGCGAGGCCGGGCTGGTCACCGCCGAACGGCAGCGGCAGATCACCGAGCTCAAGCCCGCCAAGGTCGGCAACCTCTTCAGCGTCCCCTTCACGGCCGGCACGTTCGGAATCGTGTACGCGAACCGGCAGAAGATGCAGGCCGCCGGGCTGGACCCGGCGACCCCACCGAAGACGTGGGAGGAGTTCGTCGACCACCTGAAGGCCACCACCAAGGCCGACCCCAAGCAGGGCGGCCTGTCCCTCGGCCTGAAGGTCAGCCAGACCGGCTACAACTGGATCTACGTGCAGCTCGCCTACGCCTACCTCGGCAAGGAGCGGTACGAGGCACTGTTCGGCAAGGGGACGACACAGGGGTTCGCCTCCCCCGACGGCGTCAAGACGCTGGAGCTGTACGGTCAGTTGACGCCGTACTGGACGCCGGGCGCGACGGCCCTCGGCATCGACGACGCCGACATCGCCTTCGCGCAGGGCAAGTCGGCGTTCGACGTGGGCGGCACCTTCACCCTGGCCTTCCTGTCGCAGAACGGCATGGACCCGAAGAACGTCCTCACCTTCCCCATCCCGCCGCCGACCGGCGGGAAGATCAGCGACCTGCGCCTGGCCCCGCTCGCCCTGACCGGCCTGTCGGTCACCGCGACCACCGGCGACAAGGACGCCGCCGTGAAGTGGGTGGACTTCCTGACCTCCCCCGAGGGCGCGGGCGTCTTCGCCAAGGGGTCGCTCGACCTGCCCGCCACCGACCTCGGAACCCAGGCAGAGGCGCTGATCGGCTCCGACCTCGCCGCCCTGCAGAAGTACTTCACCGGGCCGCCGGAGAACACGTTCGACTTCGCCGCGACCTCCTTCCGCCCTCCGGGCTTCGACGACGCCAAGATGGGGCCCGCCCTGCTCAAGCTGTCGCCGCTCAAGGAGAGCGATCCCGCCCAGACCGGCGCCCAGCTCGACGCGGTGCTCGCGGCCATGTGGAAGGTGTCCTCGTAGGAGATGTCCGCGACCCAACCGGCCGCGCCTTCGGGCCGGTCCACCGCACCCCACGACCGCGGCCTCCGGACGCGCGCGTCCGGCGCCCGGAGGCCCGCGTCCGGAGGGCGCGACGCGAGCGAGCCCGGACGGCGGCGCCGGGCGCGGTGGCTGACCGGGTACGCCTTCGTGGCCCCGGCCGTGGTGCTGTTCCTGGTGATGGGCCTCTACACCATCGTCTACGGCTTCTCGCTCAGCTTCGCCAAGTGGAACGGCTTCACGGCGGACTGGGAGTGGGTCGGCGTCCGCAACTACCTCGACCTGCTGTACCAGGACCCGACCCTGGGCCCGGACCTGCGGCGCGCCGCGCTGAACACGCTCGTCGTCATGATCGCCGTGCCGCTCGGGACGGTCGCCGTCGCCCTGCCGCTGGCCGTGCTGCTGTCGTCGATCCAGCGGCTGCGCGGTCTGCTCAGGTCGGTGTACTTCCTGCCGTACGTCACCTCGGGGATCGCGGTCTACTACGCCTGGCGGTACGTGCTGGAGCCCGAGGGGCCGGTGAACTTCCTGCTGCGCACGACCGGGCTCGGCTCGCTGGCCCGCCCCCAGGGCTTCCTGGCCGACCCGGCGACCGCGCTGCCCACCCTCATCGTGATCATGATCTGGACGGCCGTGCCGGTCGCGACGCTGCTGTACCTGGCCGGGCTCCAGTCGATCAACCCCAACGTGCTGGAGGCCGCGCGCATCGATGGCGCGGGGAGCGTCCGGACCGTACGGCACATCGTGTGGCCGCTGCTGCGCCCGATCACCACGGCGATCCTGCTGCTCGGCGTGCGCGACTCGACCCAGGGGTTCCAGATCTTCCTCATCATGACCGACGGCGGCCCCGCCGGGCACACCGACGTCGTCGGGCTCCAGGCCTACCACCTGGCCTTCTTCAAGGGCCTGTCCCCCACGCTCGGCCTGGCCAGCGCACTCGGCTGGATGATCTTCGTCGCCGCCCTCCTGCTCGCCCTGGCCAACGGCCGCACGCTGAGGAGCACCAGGTGATCCCCTCTCCGGCGTCCCCCGCCCCGAGCCCCGGCGGCTCCGGGGCGCCCCGCCCGCGCCCGCTCAGGCTCCTGCTCGCCTACCCGGCGCTCGCCCTGTACGCGATCATCAGCCTGTACCCGTTCCTCTGGATGGTGTCCGGGGCGTTCAAGGACGGCGCCGAGATCCTCGCCGGCGGCCACCTGGTGCCCGCGCACCCCACCCTGGAGACGCTGGCGCGGACGTGGGGACGGCTGCGGTTCTTCGACTACTTCCTCAACAGCCTCCTGGTCACCGGCCTCACCGTGTTCGGAGTCCTCGCCGTCTACAGCCTCGCCTCCTACGCCTTCGCCGTGCTGGACTTCCCCGGCCGCCGCCTGCTGCTGTGGTTCTTCGTCGCCCTGCTCTTCGTCCCGGGCATCACCGTCCTGCTGCCGGTGGTCATCCTGGAGGACAAGCTAGGCCTGCTCGGCACGCACGTCGGCCTGGTGCTGCCCTTCGTCAACGGGACCGCGCCGCTCGCCGTCCTGCTGCTGACCAACGCCTTCCGGACGGTGCCCAAGGAGATGCGCGACGCCGCCCGCGTCGACGGCGCCGGCGAGCCGCGCATCTTCTGGCGCGTGTACCTGCCGCTGGCCAGGCCGACGCTGATCACCGTGGGGGTGCTCACCGCCGTCCCGACGTGGAACGAGTACGTGCTGACGCGGGTCTCGCTCAACGAGGAGTCCCGCTACACGCTGCCCCTGGCCCTGGAGTCCCTCGCCAACGGCACCGTGACGCACTACAACGAGATCATGGCGGGCTCGCTGATCATCGTCGTGCCGGTGATCCTCCTGTTCGCCGCCCTCCAGCGCTACTTCGTCACCGGCCTCACCGGCGCGGTCAAGGAGTGACCCGGCTCCTGACGTAATGCGGGTTCCTGTAAACGCTCCCACGGCCGCGGGGGTACGCGGCGGCGTTAGGCGTGCGGGATAACTGGTAGGAAGGGAGTCACGCCTGCCCTGAACCCCGCAGGCCGAAGGAGCTGACATGCAGTTCGAGGCAGACCCGCGACCGGGCCTCACGATCTCGTGCGACACACAGGACGGCGTGCTCGTGGTCCGCGCGCACGGCGAGCTGGACTACACCACGGCGCCGGTCCTGAGATCCGGCCTCGACCCCGTCTGGGCGTCCCCACCCGGCGTCGCGTTCGTCCTGGATCTCGATGAGGTGTCCTTCTGCGACTCGGTGGGGCTGAGCGAGCTCATCGCGACGCTGCGCACCGCCCAGAGCGCCGGCCGCCCGTTCTCTCTCAGCGGCGTCCACGGCGGGGTCCTGCGCGTGCTGACCATCACGGGGCTGCGGAACGTCTTCGACATCCACCCGACCGCCGAGGACGCCGTCCGGGACGCCCCCGCCGCCCCGCCGCTTCCGGAGATCGTCCTCTCCTCCGAGATCGTCCCGCCCGGCGGGGAACCCGCCGCTACATGAGGCGCCCGCCGCCCACTTCCAGCACGGCGCCCGTCATGTAGCTCGCCAGGTCGGAGGCCAGGAACAGCACCGCGCCCGCCACCTCGCGCGGCTCGCCCGCCCGGCGCATCGGGATGTCGGCCTCCCGGGCGGCGAAGACGTCGGAGGGCATGGCGGCGGTCATGGCGGTACGGATCAACCCGGGCTGCACGGCGTTGACCCGGACGCCGCGCGGGCCGAGCTCCTTGGCGGCCGCCTTCGTGAGCCCGACGATGCCCGCCTTGGCGGCGCTGTAGTTGGTCTGCCCGAAATTTCCTGACTTGCCGGATAGGGAGGAGATGTTGATGATCGACCCCGACCGCGCCTCCCGCATCACCCTCGCCGCCGCCCGCACCCCCAGCCACGTCCCCTTCAGGTGGACGTCGACCACCGCCTCGAAGTCGCCGAGGCTCATCTTGCCGAGGGTGGAGTCCCGGGTGATCCCCGCGTTGTTCACCATGACGTCCAGCGCGCCGAACCGCTCGACCGCGTGGGCCACGGCCGCCTCCACGGAGTCCTCGTCGGTGACGTCGCACCCGATGGAGGACACCCGGCCCTCCTCGCCGCCCAGGTCACCGGCGGCGGCCTCCGCGAGCCCGGCGTCCACATCGGTGACCACCACGTTCGCCCCGTGCTCCCGCAGCAGGCGCGCGATGGCCAGCCCGATGCCCTGTCCCGCCCCCGTGACCAACGCCGTCCGCCCCGCGACCAGACCGTCCACGCCGACACCGCCCTTCGCTCGACTCCCGGGCATTCAACCATCCGCCCGGGGCGAAGCCGATCTCAGGGGGACGCGGCCGTCCCGCGTCTCAGCCCACCCAGACGGTCTTGACGTTGCAGAACTCGCGGATTCCCTGGACGGACAGCTCACGGCCGTAGCCGGAGCGCTTCACGCCCCCGAAGGGGAGTTCGGGGTAGGACGTGACCATGCCGTTGACGAAGACCAGGCCGGACTCCAGCGCGCCGATGAAACGCTCCCGCTCGTCCGGGTCGGTGGTCCAGACGTTGGAGCCGAGGCCGAAACCGGTCGCGTTGGCGAGGGCGATCGCCTCGCCGGCGTCGCTCACGCGGTAGAGCTGGGCGACCGGGCCGAAGACCTCCTCCTCGAACATGCGCATGCCGGGGCCGACGCCCGTGAGCACCGTCGGCTCGAAGTACCAGCCGGTCCGGGAGGGCGTCACTCCCCCGCACAGGACATGGGCGCCCCGCCCGGCGGCGTCGGCGACGAGCCGCTCGACGTCGTCGCGGCCCCGCTGGGTGGCGAGGGGACCGACGTCGGTGGTCTCGTCCATCGGATCGCCGAGGCGCAGCGCCCGCATGCCCTCCACGAACCGCTCGGTGAACGCGTCGTACACCGCGTCGTGGACGATGAACCGCTTCGCGGCGATGCAGGACTGGCCGTTGTTCTGGACGCGCGCGGTCACACCGGTCTCGGCCGCCGCCGCGACGTCGGCGGAGGGCATCACGACAAAGGGGTCGGACCCCCCGAGTTCGAGTACGGTCTTCTTGACCTCGCCGCCCGCGATGGACGCCACCGAGGCGCCCGCCGCCTCCGAGCCCGTCAGCGTGGCCGCGACCACCCGCCCGTCCCGCAGCACGCCCTCGACGCGGCCGGACTCGATGAGCAGGGTCTGGAAGCAGCCGGCCGGGAAGCCCGCGCGGGCGAACAGCTCGCCGAGGTACAGCGCGGTCTGCGGCACGTTGGAGGCGTGCTTCAGCAGGCCCACGTTGCCCGCCATCAGCGCGGGCGCGGCGAATCTGATCACCTGCCAGCACGGGAAGTTCCACGGCATGATCGCCAGCACCGGCCCGAGCGGCTGGTACCGGACCTCGGCGCGCCGGGCCTTCACGGCGGCCGCGTCGGCGGGCTCGGTGGCCAGGAACTCCTCGGCGTGCTCGGCGTAGAAGCGCATGCCCTGGACGCACTTGGCCGCCTCCGCCCGCGCCTGGGGCAGTGGTTTGCCCATCTCGGTGGTCATGAGGCGCGCCAGTTGCTCGCTCTCCTCGTCGAGCAGGCGGGCGGCGCTCAGCATCCATTCCGCGCGCCGCGCGAACCCCGTCGCGCGGTACTCCTCGAACGCGGCCGCCGCGAGCGCGAGCCGCTCGTCAAGCTCGTGGTCGTCCATCGGCTCGAAGGTCTTGAGCGTCTCCCCCGTCGCGGGGTTGATCGTCGCGATCGCCATCGGTACCCCCAGGAGCCCGGCGAAGTGGTCCTGGTTCCAGTATCCGCCCCCTGACCTGCGCGGACGCGGAGCAGGGGACGCCCTGCGGGCGATGGCGTCCGGCGTCCCCCGCGGAACGGCCCGGGAAGGCCGGGGAGGCTAGAGGCGGATCTCGTACTCCGGTGAGCGGCGGCGCCCCGGCTGGCCGGGCTCGGCGCTCGGGCCGACCTTGCGGATGTGGCCGGCCGATTCCAGCAGGTCCAGCGCGGGGACCATCGCCGCGACGGTCTTGAACCGGCGTGCGAGGCGGCGGAACACGTCCCGCCTGCGGAAACGCTCGGTTCCCATCCTGCGCACGCACTCCAGCACGGCGCGGGCGTCCTCGGGCAGCGCCTCGTCGGAGGGCGGCTGGGGGGCGGCGGCGCCGATCGTGCGGATCTGCATGCGCGAGGCGCTCTCGTTCCTGACGCGGGAGATCTCCAGGATCAGATCGTCCAGGTCCACGAGCATGCGCGTGGCGGCGCGGAAGCGCTCGAAGTCATCCTGGATCAGCAGCAGCCGCTGGGTTTCCTCTCGCATGGCTGAATAATGTCATTTTTGGCAATTGTGTCAACACCGTCGGAACACGCCGGTATACGGTTCCGTCATGGTCGAGCTCAACATCAGGTGTCCAGCCCCACGCGAAGTCGCCAGAGGTGGCTCGGCGAGCTGCCCTGAGAGGAACGACGCTCCGCTACGGCTTCGAGGCCGTCGCGGCCTCGCTGAACAAGCCGTTCATGCCGCGCCCTCAGCGTCCTCGCCGGTCGTGAGCGCGTAGGCGAGCGCGCTTTCGAGCTCCAGCTCCCGCCCTCGGGTGAAGGCCTCCCGGAACGCCCGCTCCCCGAGGGCCGCTCGCGCCCGCGCCTCGGCCCGCTCGCTGACGCCGTTCGGGTGGGACAGGCCGAGGCGCACGCCGAAGGAGTGCTCGACCATGTCCCCGATGCCGAGCAGCCGGGCCGCGCGCTCCATGTCACCGAGGCCCGCCGCCGTCCCGGCGAGGCTCTTGACGGCCGCCGCCATGCCGAGGCTGTCGTGCAGCACCCGCTTGGCCCGCAGGCACGCGCGGGCGAAGCGGTCCGCCGTCCGGACGTCCCCCCGGTCGATCTCGATCAGGGTGCGCACCCAGTCGCCGGAGGACCGCAGCCAGATGTCCCCGTGGGAGTCGCACAGCCGCCGCTGCCGGCGCAGGCACGACAGCGCCTGCTCGTGCCTGCCGAGGCGGCGCAGCACGTAGGCCTCCCCGATCAGCGCGTACGCCACGCCCACCCCCCGGTCGCCGCCCTCCTCGTGCGCGCGCCGTGCCCGCTCGTACATCGGCAGCACCTCGTCCACGTACCCCCAGTGCAGGCCGGTGTTCGCGCAGCAGATCGTCCCCCACCCGGCCGCCGCGCGGTCGCCCTGGGAGAACGCCTGGGCCATGCACTCGGTGGCCAGGTCGTTGGCCTCGTCCAGGTCGCCCTGGAAGTCCGCCAGCCAGGCGCAGGCCCACAGCGCCCGCGACCGGCTCTCGCCCGGGGCGTGGCACAGGCCGAGCGCCCGCCGCAGGTAGTGGCGGCCCTCGGCGACGAAGCCGCAGCCGATCCAGAAGTACGTCAGCCGCGCGGCGAGGTCCAGGCCCACGGGGTGCTCGGCGGGGGCCTCGCCGAGGCAGAAGCCCAGCGCCGCGCGCAGGTTGGGCAGTTCCCGCCGCATGCGGACGTACCAGGCGACCTGGTCGGCGCCGAACCACTCGGCGTCGAAGCGCCGGGCCAGGTCCAGGTAGTGGTCACGGTGACGGCGCCGCGTCCACTCGTCCTGGCCGAGCGCGCGCAGCCACTCGGCGCCGTAGTCGCGCAGCGTGTCGAGCATGTGGAAGCGGACGCCCTGGCCGGTGTCGTCGCGGCGCACGATCGACTTGTCCACCAGGGCGTGCAGCAGGCCCTCGACCTGGCCGCGGTGGAGGCCGGCGCCCGAGCCGGGGTCGGCGCACACGGCCCGCGCCGCCTCCAGGTCGAAGTCACCGGCGAAGACCGCGAGCCGGGCCCACAGCAGGCGCTCCAGCGGCTCGCACAGCTCGTGGCTCCAGCCGATCGCCGTGCGCAGCGTCCGGTGGCGGGGCTGACCGGCGCGGTCCCCGTCCAGCAGCAGGCCGAAGCGGTCGTCGAGGCGGCGCATGATCTGCTCGACCGACAGCGTGCGCAGCCGCACGGCCGCCAGCTCGACGGCCAGCGGGATGCCGTCCAGCCGCCCGCAGATCACCGCGACCTCCGGGGTGGCCACGAACCCGGGCACCAGCGCGGCGGCCCGCTCCACGAACAACGCGACCGCGCCACCGCCCGCGTCAGGACCGCCCGCCTCGGCGGGCTCCTCGACGGGCAGGGGCTCGACCTGGAGGCACCACTCGCCCTCGATACCCAGCACGCATCTGCTCGTCGCCACCACCCGCAGCCCCGGGGCCGCCTCCAGCAGGGTGTCCACCAGTGCGACGCACGCGTCCGCCAGGTGCTCGCAGGTGTCCAGGACGAGCAGCGCGCGGCGCGGCCCCAGGAACTCGGCGAGGGCCTCGATCCGCGGCCGTCCCACCCGCTGCGCCACGTCCAGCGCGGAACAGACGGCGTGCCCGAGCAGGTCCGGCTCCCGCAGCGACGACAGCTCGACGAACCACACCCCGTCAGGGAAGGACGGCTGAAGAACGCGCGCCACGCGCAGGGCCAGCCGCGTCTTGCCGACTCCTCCGACCCCCGTCAGCGTGACCGAGCGCGTCCGGCCCAGCATTCGGACCACCTGGGCGACCTCGGCCCGTCGCCCCACGAGACTCGTCGTCTCGGCGGGAACGTCCCCCGCCTTCGTTCCAGCAGGCACCCCACTCGCCGCCCCACGTCGCCTCGGCTCCGGCTGGCCCCGCAATCGTAATTGAATGCCGCCGATTTGCAAAGATCTTGGGATTCCATGGGGCTTATCGGCAAAAGGGATAGGCGTGCGGCTCACAGTACGGCATAACGGACGGTCACGAACCCCGCGGCCTATACGGATGCCCCAGGTCCGGGTCACAATCAGCGGATGAAGCGTCCCCGCGCGTCGGCCCTCACCCGCGTCGCCGCGCTTTCCACGGCGTTCGCCTTGATCTGCCTGACAATCTATTTTATCGCGATAGGTCTAGATAATGCAGACAAACTGGCAAGCGTCCTGAGCGCCCTCAGCGGCCTGGCGGCCCTGGCCCTGACCTGGCACGCCATGAGACGGCCGACCCGCCCACAACCCCCCGCACCTTCCGCCGACCCCCCCGAGGCGACGCCCGGGACCGCGCCCGCGGCCCCGGGCGGAAGCCCCTCGAAGACAGAAGACGGCGGCGTCCGCAACACCATCAGCGGTTCAGTACACGGCCCGGTTTTCCAGGGCCGCGATTTCACCGGCCCCGTCACCATCGGCGGCCCTGAGGCGAGTCCTCGGCGCCCAGTCCCTCCAGGCGGATACGGACCTCCTCGGCCTCGGGAAGATCCAGCTGGACCAGCAGGTTGAGGGCCTGACGCAAGGAGATCCGCGTCGCCTCCAGGTCGTCGAGGCGCTCCCACGTATCGGCCAGCCCCCTGTGCGCCCGCGACTCCTGGTACAGATCGCCGATCGCCCGCGCCGTCCTGATGGCCGAGTTGTAGGTGTCCCTCGCGGCCTCGTACCGTCCCGCCGCGAGATTCACATCCGCGATCCCCACCAGCGCCCGCACCATCTGGTAGTCGTCGGCGATCTCTTCGGCGATGCCCTTGGCCTTCTCGAAGTGGATCAACGACTCCTCGGCCCCGCCCATGTGAAGGTACGTACTGCCGATGCTGTTGAGGATGTCGGCCTGGTTCCTCCGGTCCCCGATCTCCAGGAACGTGGCCATGGCCACCCGGTAGCACGCCAACGCGGCGGAGAACCGATGTTTGTACTGATGGATGTCACCACGGTTACTGTGCAGGATCGCGTGGTTCTGCTTGCCCTCGATCTGCTTGAAGATCTCCAGAGACTCCTGGTACAGGCGGATCGCATCCCTGTGAAGCCCGCGATGCTTCTGGACGTCGCCCATATTGTTCAGTGCCTTGGCCTCGCCCCGCCGGTCACCGAGTCCGCGATATGCCTCCAAGGCACGACCGAGGAGGTCGAGGGAGTCCTGGTAACGGCCCAGATGCCAGTAGGCGATTCCACTGTGCCCCAGCGCGTCCGCCTCGCCCTTGACGTCCCCGCTGGATCGGAAGTTCGCTTGCGCCTCCTGGTAGTGCGCCAGCGCCTCCCGGTACCGGGCCGACGCCCAGTGGATGACCCCCATCTGGTCCTGGCACTTGCCGATCGCGCCCCTGTCGTCCAACGACTTGTACAACGACAGAGCCTTCCGGGTGTGCGACAGCGCGTTGTCATGCCGGCCGGTCCTGAACCTGGCGAAGCCCAGGTCCAGGGAGGCTCTGGCGATGCCGCGTGAGTCACCGAGGTCCTGGCACGCGCGCAGCGCGAGCGCGTGCCCCATCGCGGCGTCCTCCCACAGGCTCTCCATGTCGAGATAGTCCGCGATCATGCGCATGAGCCCAACGGTGTAGGCCTTCCACTCGTGCTCGGCGGCGTACTGGGCCAAACGCAGCACCGTACTCCACTCGTCGCCCAGCCATCGCCGTGCGTCCGAGGCGCCGATCTGCTCCCCCCGGGGTCGCTCGCAGGTGGCTCCGCAGGCCAGATGGATCGCCGCCATGGCCGTCCCGACGGTCTCGACGTACTGGTCGAGAAGGCGTCTCACAGCACGCCGGTTTCCCCCTTCAGGGTCCTCGCGTTCGGCACGCTCACGTGCGTAGGTCCGGACGAGGTCATGGAAACGGTAGCGGCCCGGCGCCGCCGGTTGGAGCAGATGGTGCCGGACCAGCGTCTCCACCATGATCCTTGCCTCTTCCTGCGTGGTGTCGCACAACGCGGCGGCGTCCATCACCGTGACATCGCGGCAAGGCGACAGGCCGAGCCGGCGGAACGCCGATTTCTCGCCAGGCGTCAGGTCGCGGTACGACATCTCGAACGCGGCGTCGATCTCGTCATGACCGCTACCGTCGGCGATCCAGGCGGTGCCCGTGCCCCCCGAGCAGGGTCGAGCACCGTTTCCGGCCGCTCCCGCACGCGGCGCGTTCAGCGTGATGGCGAGCGGCAGCCCGCCGGACACCCGGACGACCTCGCCGATCAGGTACGGATCGGCGTGGGCTCCCGCGAGGCGGGATGCCAGTGCGGCGGCGTCCTCACGGGGAAGGACCCCGAGCAGGACGCGCTCGACTTCGGAGGGCAGGTCGAGACGGGAGCGCGTGGTGATCAGCACCAGGCTCGACGACGAGGTGCCGAGAAGCGGCCTGATCTGCTCGGCACCCGCCACGTCGTCCAGGATCACGATGGCCCGCCTGTAAGCCAGCTCGGCGTGCCACATGGCGACCCTGTCTCCGAACGAGGACGGGATTCGCGTCGCCGGAATTCCCAGCATGCGCAGGAGTGCCGACAACGCGGTGGCGGTGTCCAAGGGCGGACGGGTCGGATCGTGGGCCCTGAGTTCGAGGTACAGGCGCGCGTCCGGGTAGCGCGCGGCGATCCGGTGAGCGATGTGCAAGGCGAGCGCCGACTTGCCCACCCCCGGCATCCCCTGGATGACCACGGTCGGGGTGCCATCACCCTCCGCGCGCACGGCGCTCACGGCCTCGATCTCCTGCTCACGACCGGTGAAATGGGGGGTGTCGGGCAGCAGCGTGTCCGGCTGGGACGCGACCTCGCTGCGGTAGACAGGAGTGACCGCCAGATCGGGATCGCCCCGCAGGATGCGCAGGTGCAGGGAACTAAGCGCCGCCCCGGGCCGCGTGCCATGTTGTTCGACGAGGTACCGGTAGGCGCCGCGGTAGACGTCCAAGGCGTCGGACTGGCGATCGGCCCGGTAGAGAGCGGTCATGAGCTGGCCGACGAACATCTCGTCGTCAGGTCGGTGCGCCACCAGGCCGCGAAGCTCGTCCAGCACCGCCGCGTGGCGGCCGAGGCGTAGTTCCAGGGCGATGCGATCCCTCTGAACGTCGGCCCGTTCGTCGGCCAGGGTCCGGCTCATCCGCCGAGCCCACTCCCCCGGGAGTCCCATCATGGCGTCGCCCGGCCAGAGCGCTTCGGCCTCGTGGAGCAGGCGGACCGCGAGTTCGGGATCACCGCTCCCGGCGATGGCCGTCGCCTGCCGCCACAGCGCCCGGACGCGGTGGAGGTCGATCATCTCAGGATCGACGTCCAGCGTGTAGGTGCCGCCACGGGCCACTATCCGGGCGCGCTCCCCCACGAGCTGGCGCAGTTGTCGGCGAAGACGGGACACATACGCCTGGAGAGCCTGTGTGGCCTTCGGCGGCGGCCGTTCGCCCCACACATGGTCGACGATGTCGCTGATCAGGACGGGCCTGCCGGGCGACAGCATCAGTATCGACATGATCAGCTGTGCCTTCGGAGAGCCGAGCGGGTGGTCACGCCCCAGGATGCGCAGGGTGAGCCCCACTCCGATTCCGAGCATCCTGAAGTACACCCTCGCCACCTCCGAGCCACCCCACGGCCCTGAATTAGCTACATAGTGAGAATGTCACGTTCCACTAGTACACCATATCACTTAACATCCCATTCTGACCGATAGTATTTCAAGCTGCAATTGCGCGCAATACAGCCCAGACAGCACCATCCGCAATAAAACCGCAAAAGGGACACCGCAGGCTATCCATCCTGTCCCGAAATATGCTCACAAACACGCCGAAGTGACGGTAAGATCGCTTCCATCGGCCTGCAAGCTGGGCCGACGTACTTGGCTACTCATCTTGCACTCCTTCCAACCCTCGGCCTTAGACAGGAAAGTTTCCAAATAATGGCTGACCTTTTCTCGACGATCTTGCTGGTCGGCGCCTCACATAGCCTCACGCTCCCCGCCTCGGAAATCACCGCTCCCGCGAGGTGCGAGGTCTCCGTGGTTCAAACTCTGGCCGAGCGGCGGCCTGTCGGTCTCTCCGAGACCGGCTTCCACGGGCGGATGGTGATCACCCGGACGATCGGGCGCGTCCCGGAGGGCACCAACATCTTCATGATCCGAAACGGCTGTTCCGAGCCCCTCGGACAGAGCGGAAACCTCACCGCCTGACCTTTCGGGGTGGGCGGAGGGGCGTATGCCGACCACCCCGAACTCCGCATACAGCGAACCGTCAACCTCTCTGCAAGGTGTTCCACAACCTCGCCACCGCACGCTCTGCCCATCCGGTTCGGCCGAGGGCCGGCGAGACGTGCGGGAGGCACGATGACATGCGAACAGAGGCGGCTGCCCGGGCCGTTCTCCTTCGGCGCGGGGATGGCCGACACACACGGGGTCGAGCGCAGGGTCGCGATGGTGGCCCACCACCTGGCCGGCGTCACACGACTGGCGGACGTCGTCCATCTGGTCGAAGAGGATCGCCGGGTGCAGGTGGCGTACAGTGTTCCGCCGTCCTCCCGGTACTCCAACGGCGCGCACGATCACCTGCGGGCGTCGGGGGCGTGGGAGATGCCCTGGTCCCAGGCGGTCGAGACGCGCTGGGATCTCGTGGTGGCGGCAGGTGACGGACTGCTGGAAAGGCTGCCCGGGCCGATCATGACCCTCAGCCACGGCGTAGGGCCCAACGGGTACGTGGCCCGTCGCGGCGGCCCGGGACTGCCCGCGCCGCGCGCCGTCCCGGGGTTCGGCGCGCAGGCGCTGAGCATGTACGGGCGGGTCATCGCATCGGCCATCGTGATGGCGCACGAGGACCATCGGCGGGTGCTCGCGGCCCACTGCCCCGAGGCCCTTCCGGCCGCCGTCGTGGCCGGTGACCCCTGCTTCGACCGCATGCTGGCGAGCCTGCCGTACCGGACGGCGTACCGGAACGCCCTCGGAGCCTCGCCCGGGCAGAGAGTGGTCGTGGTGTCGAGCCACCACCAGAGCGGGTCGCTGATCTCGCGGTACCCGTCGCTCCTCCAGGCGCTCTCGGACGAGTTGCCCTCCGAGCGCTTCCGCGTGGTGCTGGTCCTCCACCCCCAGGTGTGGGCCGCCCACGGAAAACGGCAGGTCACGGCCTGGTTCTCAAGATCAATCAACGCGGGCGTGGCCCTGCTCCCGCCGGAGGAGGGCTGGCGGGCCGCGCTGGTAGCGGCCGACGAGATGCTCGCCGACCACAGCTCTGTCGCCTGTTATGGCGCCGCGCTGGGCGTTCCGACCCTTCTGGCGCCGTTCGCCGCCGACGACGTGCTGCCGGGCTCGCTGTTCGCGCGCCTCGCGGAGGTGGCCCCCGTGCTGGACCCGGGCTCGCCCCTCGCCGGCCAGCTCGACGACGCACGGCGCGCGTGGTCGCCGTCGAACGCCGCCATGTTGCGCGCGCACCTGACCTCCGCGCCGGGCGGCGCGGCGCGGGAGATCCGCCGGACGATGTACCGCCTGTTACGGCTGCCCGAGCCCGAGGCCGATCCGGTCACGAGGCCCGTGCCTCTGCCCCGCCCGCTCGGGTCGGTCGTCCAGTGAGGCACGTACGCGTCCTGATCACTGAGCCGGCCCCGGAGGGCCGCGCCCGGGTCGTCGTGGCGGACGAGCACGTATGCGTGACCTCGGCCGAGCGCGACCGGCTCGCGGTGGCGGACGTGATCGTGGGCCTCGACCCGGGCGCGGAGACGGTGCAGGACATGCTGAGACGGCATCCAGGGTGCCTGGTGGCGGTCCGGCCCCGGCCCGACGGCCGGTGCGTCGTCGGGACGCGGGACGGCCAGGTCGCGGTGTTCGCCACGCCGGAGCCTTGGGCGGTCGCGGCCGCGGCCCATGCCTGGACGGTGGCCGGCCGCCGCCTCGACACGCTGGGAACGGCGACGCTCACGCCCGGCGAGGACCGCCGCCCGCGAGCTCGTCCAGGCGGCGCAGGACGTCCTCTCGTCGAGGTGCGCCGAGTTCGGTGAAGATCTCGGCGGCCCGCGCGAGCCGGCCCAGCGCCCCCGCGCGGTCGCCCGTCCGCGCGAGCGCCTCGGCCAGCGACGAGCCGATGTCCGCCTGCTCGTAGCGGGCGCCGATGGCCTCGGCCAGGGACAGGGCTTCGGTCAGCGACTCGACCGCGTCCGCGGGCCTGCCCGCCAGCAGATGAGTCCGCCCGAGGCCGCTCAGGACGCGCGTCTGGTTGTAGCGCTCGGACAGGGCTCCGAACAGGGAGTAGGCGTCGAGGAACCATCGGACCGCCTCGTCGTACCGCCCGAGATCACGTGAGGCCTCGCCCATCCGGCGGGTCAGCAGGGCGACCCCCCGCGACTGCCCGATCCGCCGGTGGATGGCCAGGGCCTGCTCGAACCGCGCCATGGCCTCCTCGGGCTCACCCATGCCGAGGTGCGCCACTCCAAGGCTGTCCAGCGCCGACGCCTCGCCCAGGTCGTGGCCCGAGGCGTGGGCCAGAGCCGCGGCCTGCCGGCACATCTCGGCCGCGCGCCGGAACTCCTGCAGGTTGAGGTAGGCCGTGGCCAGCGCGAGCAACATCCGGGGCACGGCACGCGGGTCCTCGGACTCCCGTGCCGACGCCAGGCCGAGTTCGTGGGTCTCCACCCAGGTGCTGTAATGCTTGCGGTTGAGGAAGACGGCCCAGAGCGATTCGCACGTCCACCAGGCGAGATCGTGCAATTTCCGCTCATGGGCGCCGACCACCACCGCGCGCAGGTTCGGCAGCTCCGACTCCAGCCAGTCCAGGGCCTGCGCGGGCTCTTCGAAGGTGACATAAGAGGGAGGGGCCTGCGCGTACAGCGGCCCCACGTGCCAGCGGCCGGGGAGCACCACGCGGTCGGCGGCGACGGCCGCACGGAGGTACCAGTGGGCGATCCGGGTGAAGGCCGCCCGGCGTTCCTCGTCCGTGTCGATGTCCTCCGCCTTCGCGTGGGCGTGCAGGCGGAGCAGCTCGTGCAGGCGGAAGCGATCGTCGCCCTCCTCCTGGACGAGGCTCGCGCCGGCCAGCTCGTCCAGGAGCCGGAACGCCTCGGGCTGGTCGATGTCACCCGCGGCGGCCGCCACGCCGGATCCGAAGTCCGCGCCCGGATGCAGGCCGAGCATCCGGTACAGCCTCGCCTCGTCGTCGCCGAGCGAGCCGTACGAGACGTCGAACGCGGCCTGCGGCGAGATGTCGTCGTCGGCGCTCATCAGCGACAGCCGCCGGGTGGCGCCGCTGAGTTCGCCGACCAGGCGCCTGATCGGCCACCGCGGGCGCAGGGCCAGCCGGGCGGCGGACGCGCACACCGCGATGGGGAGCCGCCCGCACAGGGTCACGAGTTCGCGGGCCTCCTCGGGCTCGGCGTGGGTGCGCTCGGTCCCGACCATGCGGCCGAGCAGGCCGAGGGCGTCGTCATGGCTGAGCGGATCCAGGTCCAGGACGCGGGCTCCGTCCACCACCAGCCCGGAGAGCCTGCGGCGGGTGGTGACCACGACGAGGCTTCCTCCGGACGCCGGCAGGACCGCGCGCACCTGGGCGGCGGAGAACGCGTCGTCCAGCATGATGATCAGCCGCCGCCCGGCGGTCGCGGAACGGAACAAGGTGGCCTGCTCGTCGAGGACCGCGGGAACGTACTGCGGGGCGATTCCGAGGGCCCGGAGAAAGCGTTCCAGCACCTCACCGGGTGAAACAGGGGAATCAGGCGCGGAAGCGCGAAGATCTGCGTACAACTGGCCGTCGCCGTAGTGGTGCCGGATACCGTGCAGCCACTTCAACGCCAGCGAGCTCTTCCCTACGCCGCCGAGGCCGGCGATGACGACGAGGGCCGGCGAATCGGGCGAATGTTCTTGGCCTTCCAGAAATCCGTCCAGCCGCGCGAGTTCGGCGTGCCTGCCGATGAACACGGCGGGCGCGTGGGCGAGCTGCGCGGGTGGTGGAGTCTCCTGACGTGCTCCGACGTTGATCCGCACGTCGCCGTGGATGGACTGGGCCTGGACGGCGGGGCCCGAGACGGTACCGCTGACCTCATTTGCCGCTGGTGTCGCGAATAGCTTGGAATTTTCCTTTTTCCCCTCAGCTCCGCTCACCGGCTCCACTCCTGGCATCAGTCGAGTTCTCTAGAGAACTTCTCTGTTACGGCAGAAAGCAAGCCCGATTGTCATACATGGGCAGCGGCCACGTCCACGCGTGGCGAAATGAACGTGATTACGTTCAGATGGCAGAAAAAGCCAGAGATGAAATACGGACGGCTGCGGCCCGCATCAGGGGCGGGCCCTCGCGTTACCGCTCGCCCCGCACGGCCTCGGCGTGGCGTTCGCGGAGGCGGGTGCGGATTTGGTCGGGAGTGTAGGTGCGGCGGCGGCGTTCGGCGCGGGCGATCACCACGCCGGTCGCGGCGACCCCCGCGAAAGCGGCCAATCCGAGTACCTTCCACCAACGCATGTGCCTAGGCTACTGGCATGATCGGCATGTCCGGCGGGAGCATCGGCCTCGACGAGGCGATCGAACTGACGCGTACCGGTGACGTCTGGCTGTTCCGGGGGCGCACGGTTCCGGATCGCGCCATCCAGATGACGACCAACAGCCCGGTGAACCACGTCGGCATGTCGGTGGTGATCGAGGATCTGCCGCCGCTGATGTGGCACGCGGAGCTCGGCAAGTCCCTGCCGGACATGTGGACGGGCACGCATCAGCGCGGGGTGCAGCTGCACGATCTGCGGGACGCGGTGGTCGTGTGGGCCACCCGGTACGGTCAGCGGGCGTGGCTGCGGCAGCTCGACCCGGCGGTCACGCGCGAGATGGAGGACGCCCTGCTGCGGACGATCGCGCGGCTGGACGGCACGCCGTTCCCCTCCACCGCGGGCCTGGCCGGCCGGTGGCTGCGCGGGCGGGTGCCGCTGCTGCGCCGGGGCGCGGCGAGCGCCGCGCTGGAGACGGCGTACTGCGCGGAGGTCGTGGCCGCGACGTACGAGGACATGGGGCTGCTGCCCGGCGGGCGCAAGCTCAACTGGTACGACCCGGGACGGTTCTGGAGCGGCGACGAGCTCATCCTCTCGGAGGGGGCCCGCCTGGGCGGGGAGATCGCCGTGCGCATCCCACCGGACGCCCGCCCCTCCGGCCGCAGGGCCTCCGGGACGGACTGACACCCGCAAGGCTTCGGGGACCGGCCGAACCATGCGCCCACCCCCGGCGCGCATGGGCCGGTCCCCGGCCGGCGTGAACAGATCAGCCGCCGACGGGGTGGAGGAGTGGCCGGAGTGGCCGCGCCTGGGGACGGGTGGTTCGGCACCGGTGACCTCGCTCCGGTCGGTCAGGCCGCGGGGTCATCTGGGGCGGCGGAAGGCGCAGTACGGGCGGGGCGGGGTGTCGGTGCGGCAGCGGTGGAGGGCGCGGAACGGGCCGGAGCCGGGCGTTCCCGGCAGCGCGCGCCGGGGATAGCGTCCCCGGCAGGTCGGAGGACGCCACGCCTTGAGGACCAGCGGCTGCCGCCAAAGCCCCAAATCACCATTTATCCCACCAAAGAAGACATATAGCATTTTAGTTCGCATCTCATAGAGAACCCGGCATCGATACCGCTTTGAGGCGGGCCGAAACCCTCGCCATCCGTGGTCAGTAAATCACCGAACGAGGTAACCGCCTGACAGCGACACCGGCCACCATGATCCTCGAAGCATGCCGATTGGATAGTTGCTGGAAATTTCAGTAAGGCATTGCATAGATCGGAGGTTGTGAGTAATTTCCGGGCAACACCCGTGAAATACACCAACCCGTGGAGGCCCCTGGTGGTCTGGCCACTCCCCCCACGGCACGCGAGAAGGCCGTCCACGTCCGGGACCGGCCGCCTGGCGGCCGTGATTCTCCTCGGCGTGGCCCTGTGCGCGCCCCCTCTCGCCGCCGTGACCCCCCTCTCCCCCGCCTCCGCCGCGACGGCCCCGGCCTCCGTGACGGCCTCGCTCTCCGCGACCGCCCCGGGCTCGCAGGTGGACGCGAAACCACTGGTCTCGGCGCTCAGCCGCACGTCCGAGCCGTCCGACAAGGACCTCGCCCGCGACTCCGCCCGCGCCGACCTGACGCGCGAGCGCTTCTACTTCGCGATGACCGACCGATTCGCCAACGGCGACCCCGGCAACGACAGGGGCGGCCTGTCCGGCGACCGGCTCGCCACCGGCTTCGACCCCGCGGACAAGGGCTTCTACCAGGGCGGCGACCTCGCCGGACTGCTCGGGAGGCTCGACTACATCAAGGGCCTCGGCAGCACGGCGATCTGGCTGACGCCCGCGTTCAAGAACCGTCCGGTGCAGGGCTCCGGGGCCGACGTCTCGGCCGGGTACCACGGCTACTGGATCACCGACTTCACGTCGATCGACCCGCACCTCGGCACGAACGCGCAGATGAAGCAGCTCGTCCGCGAGGCGCACAAGCGCGGGATGAAGGTCTTCTTCGACATCATCACCAACCACACCGCCGACGTGGTCGACTACAAGGAGAAGACCTACTCCTACCGGTCGAAGGGCGCGTACCCGTACGTCGACGTCGACGGCAGGCCCTTCGACGACCGCGCCTACGCGAGCGGGGACGCCTTCCCCGAGGTCGACGCCGAGTCGTTCCCCTACACGCCGGTGGCCGCCAAGGGCGTCAAGACGCCGGGCTGGCTGAACGACCCGACGATGTACCACAACCGGGGCGACTCCAGCTTCAGCGGCGGCGAGAACGACGAGTACGGCGACTTCTCCGGCCTGGACGACCTGTGGACCGAGCGTCCCGAGGTCGTCAAGGGGATGATCGACATCTACAGGACGTGGGTCCGCGAGACCGGCATCGACGGTTTCCGGATCGACACGGCCAAGCACGTCAACATGGAGTTCTGGCAGCGGTTCAGCCCGGCGCTGCACGGCTACGCGGCCAGGCTCGGCAACGAGAAGTTCTTCATGTTCGGCGAGGTCTACTCCGGCGACCCGTCCCTGACCAGCCGGTATTCCACGCGCGGCGGCATGGACGCCACGCTGGACTTCCCGTTCCAGGAGGCGGCGCGCTCGTTCGGCGGCGGCACGGCGGGCGCGGCGAGGCTCGCCCAGCTGTACGCCGGGGACGACTACCACACGAGCGCGCGGGACAACGCGTACTCGCTGCCGACCTTTCTCGGCAACCACGACATGGGCCGCATCGGCAGGTTCGTCTCCCAGGACAACCCGGGCGCGCCGGACGCCGAGCTGCTGCGACGCGACCTGCTCGCCCACGAGCTGATGTACCTCACGCGCGGCCAGCCGGTGGTCTACTACGGCGACGAGCAGGGCTTCACCGGCAAGGGCGGCGACAAGGACGCCCGCCAGACGATGTTCGCCTCCAGGACCCCGAGCTACCTGACCGACGACCTGATCGGGACGACGGCCACCCACGCGCAGGACAACTTCGCCACCACCCACCCCCTCTACCAGGGCATCGCGGCGCTGGCGAAGCTGCGCGACGCCCACCCGGCGCTGGCGGACGGCGCGCAGGTCGAGCGCCTGGCCAAGGACGGCCTGTACGCGTTCAGCCGCGTCGGCGCGAAAGAGCGGGTCGAGTACGTCGTCGCGGTCAACAACGCCGAGACCCCGGCGACCGCCGCCGTCCCGACGTACTCCGCCGGCATGGCCTTCGCCAAGGTGTACGGCGACGCGGCCGCGGCGGTGACCTCGGCGGCCGACCGCACGCTGACGGTCACCGTGCCGCCGCTGTCGGCCGTGGTCTACCGCGCCTCCGCCAGGCTCGCGACCCCCGCCGCCGCGCCCGCCGTCTCGATCGCGCTGCCCGGCGCGGAGGTCAGGGGAACGGCCGCCGACCCGAGGATCCCGGTCACGGCGACGGTGCCGGGCACGGGCTTCGACCAGGTGACGTTCGCCGCCAAGGCCGGCGACGGCGGGTGGCAGGTGCTGGGCACCGACGACGCGCCCACCGGCGCGAACCGGGCGTTCCGCGTGTTCCACGACCTCACCGGCCTCGCCGCCGGCACGAGGATCACCTACAAGGCGATCGTGAAGGACTCCGCGGGCCGGCTGGCCTCGGCGTCCGAGACGGTCACGGTCGCGGCGCCGCCCGCGCCGGAGGACCCGGGCGCGGTCAAGCGCGACTGGCTGGTCGTCCACTACAAGCGCGCCGACTACGACGGCTGGGGCCTGCACGTGTGGGGCGACGTCGAGCAGCCCACCGACTGGGGCTCGCCGCTGCCGCTCACCGGCGAGGACGCCTACGGCCGGTTCGCCTGGATCAAGCTCAAGCCCGGCGCGGCGAGCGTCGGGATCATCACCCACAAGGGGGACGAGAAGGACGGCGGCGACCGCCTGGTCAACCCCCAGCGGACCGGCGAGATCTGGCTGGCCGAGGGCAGGCCGGACGTCCACCCCTCGCGCGCGGCGGCCCAGGGCTACGCGACCGTCCACTACCACCGCCCGGACGGGAACTACGACGGCTGGGGGCTGCACCTGTGGGGTGACGGCCTGGCCGACGGCGCGGGCACCGACTGGGCGACCCCGCGCCCACCGGACGGCACCGACTCCTACGGCGCGTTCTGGAAGGTGCCCCTCAAGGACGCGACCGTCCCGCTGAACTACATCGCGCACAAGGGCGACACCAAGGACCCCGGCCCCGACCAGTCGTTCACCCCGGCGGCGCGGCCCGACGTGTACGTGAACTCCGGCGACTCGCGGATCTTCCCGACCCGGGCGGCCGCCGAGAACGTCGCGATCCTGCATTACCACCGCCCGGACGGGAACTACGAGGGCTGGGGGCTGCACGTCTGGACCGGCGCGGCGACCCCGACCGAGTGGGCGGCGCCCCTGCGGCCGGCGGGCACCGACGGTTTCGGCGCGTACTTCCGCGTGCCGCTGGCGGAGGGGGCGACCGGCCTGAGCTACATCATCCACAAGGGCGACGAGAAGGACCTGCCGTCCGACCAGTCGCTCGACCTGACCACGACCGGCCACGAGGCGTGGCGCCTGGCCGCCACCGAGGGGTACCTGCTGCCGCAGCCCCCGGCGCGCGGCGCGGACGCCGACCTGTCCAAGGCGCGGGCGCACTGGATCGACCGCGACACCGTGGCCTGGGACGTCGAGCCGTCGGCGGCGCTGCACTACGCGCTCGCGTTCTCCGGGAAGGGCGACCTCGCGTACGAGAAGGGCGATCTGACCGGGGACGTCCACCTGATCCGGCTGCTGCCGGGCGGCGGGCTGACCGACGCGCAGAAGGCGAAGTGGCCGCACCTGGCGTCCTACGCGGCGCTCACGGTGGACCCGCGTGACGCCGGCCTGGTCGAGGCGGCGCTGCGCGGCCAGGTGGTCGCGGTCGAGCGGGACGCGGCGGGCGCGCTGCTCACGGCGACCGGAGTGCAGATCCCCGGCGTGCTCGACGACGTGTACGCCAGGGCGGCCTCGGCCGAGCTCGGCCCCGTGTGGCCGTCGTCCTCGCCCAGGCTGTCGGTCTGGGCGCCGACCGCGCGGACGGTGGAGCTGGCGCTCTACGACGGCCCGTCCGGCACGACGCGGACCGTCCACGCGATGAGGCGCGACGACGCGACCGGCGTCTGGTCGGTGCGCGGCACGCCCGCCTGGAAGGGGCGCTACTACACCTTCCTCGTCACGGTGTACGCGCCGGCCGCCGGTGAGATGGTGACCAACGAGGTGACCGACCCCTACAGCGTGTCGCTCGCGGCCGACTCCGTGCGCAGCCAGCTCGTGGACCTGTCGGACCGCGACCTGCGCCCGGCGGGGTGGACGTCCCTGCGCAAGCCCCGGGCCGTGCCCCCGCAGCAGGCGTCGATCTACGAGTTGCACGTGCGCGACTTCTCCGCCTCCGACGCGACCGTCCCGGCCGCCGAGCGGGGGACGTACAAGGCGTTCACCCGCGAGTCGGCGGGCATGCGGGAGCTGCGGTCCCTCGCCGTGGACGGGCTGACGCACGTGCACCTGCTGCCCGCGTTCGACATCGGCAGCGTCCCCGAGCGCAGGGCCGACCGCGCCGAGCCGGCGTGCGACCTCGCCGCCATGCCCGCCGACTCCGAGGAGCAGCAGGCGTGCGTGGCGAAGACCGCCGCCAAGGACTCCTTCAACTGGGGGTACGACCCCGTCCACTACACCGTCCCCGAGGGGTCGTACGCGACCGACCCCGACGGGTCGCGGCGGGTGGAGGAGTTCCGGTCGATGGTCGCCGGGCTGAACGGCGCCGGGCTGCGCGTCGTCATGGACGTCGTCTACAACCACACCTTCGCCTCCGGCCAGGACCCGAAGTCGGTGCTCGACCGGATCGTCCCCGGCTACTACCACCGCCTGCTGGACGACGGCGCGGTGGCGACGTCCACCTGCTGCGCGAACACCGCGCCCGAGCACGCCATGATGGGCAGGCTCGTCGTCGACTCCATCGTCACGTGGGCCAGGCAGTACAAGGTGGACGGGTTCCGCTTCGACCTGATGGGCCACCACCCGAAGGCGAACATCCTCGCCGTGCGGGCCGCGCTGGACAGGCTGACCCTCGCCCGCGACGGCGTGGACGGCAGGTCGATCCTCCTGTACGGCGAGGGGTGGAACTTCGGCGAGGTGGCGAACGACGCCCGGTTCGTCCAGGCCACGCAGGCCAACATGGCGGGCACCGGCGTC
Source organism: Sphaerisporangium album (assembly GCF_003323745.1). Classification (GTDB taxonomy): domain Bacteria; phylum Actinomycetota; class Actinomycetes; order Streptosporangiales; family Streptosporangiaceae; genus Sphaerisporangium; species Sphaerisporangium album. The sequence goes on along the minus strand of NZ_QOIL01000002.1, from coordinate 549,342 downwards.
GGCACCTTCAACGACCGCCTGCGCGACGCCGTGCGCGGCGGCGGCCCGTTCGACGCCGACCCGCGCGTGCAGGGCTTCGGCTCTGGCCTGGCCGGCGCGCCCAACGGCTCGCCCGCCAACGGCACCGCCGAGCAGCAGCGGGCCCGCCTGCTCCACTACCAGGACCTGATCAAGGTGGGGCTGGCGGGCAACCTGCGCGACTACCGGTTCACGGCGTCCTCGGGGACGGAGGTGAAGGGGTCGGAGGTGGACTACAACGGCTCGCCGGCCGGGTACACCGCCGCGCCCGGCGAGGCCGTGACGTACGCCGACGCCCACGACAACGAGACGCTGTTCGACGCGCTGGCGTACAAGCTGCCGAAGGAGACGGCGATGGCCGACCGGGTGCGCATGCAGTCGCTGTCGCTGGCCTCGGTGCTGCTGTCCCAGGGCACCGCGTTCCTGCACGCCGGCAGCGAGCGGCTGCGGTCCAAGTCGCTGGACCGCAACTCCTACGACTCCGGCGACTGGTTCAACCGGCTGCTGTGGGACTGCGCGGCGGGCAACGGCTTCGGCGCCGGGCTCCCGCCGGCGGCCGACAACGGCTCCAAGTGGGCTTACGCCAAGCCGCTGCTCGCCGACCCGGCGCTCAGGCCGGGCTGCGCGGACATCGGCGCGGCCCGGGGCCGGGCCGGGGAACTGCTGAAGATCCGCGCGTCGTCGCCCGCCTTCTCGCTCGGCTCCCTGGCCGAGGTGCAGAAGCGGCTGTCGTTCCCCACCAGCGGCGCGGACGAGACGCCCGGCGTCCTCACCATGCACCTGGACTCCACCGGCGTCGACCCGCGCTGGAAGTCGATCACCGTCGTGTTCAACGCGACGCCGCAGGAGCAGGCGCAGACCGTGGCCGCGCTCAAGGGGACACAGGTGACCCTCCACCCCGTGCAGGCCGCCTCCGGTGACCCGGTCGTCAAGCGGTCCGCCTTCGACTCCCCGACCGGCACGCTGACCGTGCCGCCCCGCACGGTGGCGGTCTTCGTCCGGTCGTAGGGCGCACCACCCCCCTGACCGGGGGGCACACCGCCGGGCCGGGTGTTGCCGCACCCGGCCCGGCACGGGTTCGCATCCATCCAAGCTGGAGGCCCCACGTGAGATCCTACAAATCCCCTCCCCTCACCCCACCCGCCCGGCCCGTCACCCTCGCCGCCGTCCTCACCCTGCTGCTCGCGCTGCTCGCCGTCCCCCTGACGGCCGCGCCCGCGCAGGCCGCCCCGCCGGGCTCCAAGGACGTGATCGCCAACCTCTTCACCTGGAACTGGGACTCGGTGTCGGCCGAGTGCACCAACGTCCTCGGCCCGGCGGGGTACGGCGGCGTGCAGGTCTCGCCGCCGCAGGACTCGCTGAAGCGGTCCGGCGTCCACTCCTGGTGGGAGCTCTACCAGCCCGCCGCCTACGACATCGCCGGCCGCCTCGGCAACCGGGCCCGCTTCCAGGCGATGGTGCAGGCCTGCCACGCCGCCGGGGTCAAGGTGTACGCCGACGCGGTCATCAACCACATGACCGGCCAGGGCGCGACGTCCTACGGCGGCAAGAGCTTCACCAAGTACACCTATCCCGGCACGTACTCGTCCCCCGACTTCCACTACTACCCGGCCGCCTGCGGCAACTCCGACAACACCATCCACGACGCCGACTACGCGGGCAGCGCGAACAACGTGCAGCGCTGCGAGCTCGTCGGGCTCGCCGACCTGGACACGGGCGCGAGCTACGTGCGCTCCCGCATCGCCGCCTACCTCAACGACCTGATCTCCCTCGGCGTGGACGGGTTCCGCGTGGACGCGGTCAAGCACATGAGCCCCGCCGACCTGTCGGCGATCTACGGCCAGGTCACCGGGTCGCCGTACATCTTCCAGGAGGTCATCTACGGCGCCGGGGAGGCCGTGCAGCCGAGCCAGTACACCGGGCTCGGCGACGTGATGGACTTCCAGTACGGGCGGTACCTGAAGCAGAAGTTCGAGGGCAACATCTCCGAGCTGCAGACCTTCGGGGCCTCGTGGGGCGGCATGCAGCCGAGCGCCAAGGCCGTCACCTTCGTCACCAACCACGACACCGAGCGCAACGGCTCGACCCTCACCTACAAGAGCGGCGCGACCTACACCCTGGCCAACATCTTCCAGCTCGCCTGGAACCACGGGACGCCGCAGATCTACGACGGCTTCACCTTCACCGACAACGACGCCTCCCCGCCCTCCGACGGCAACGGGTACGTCACCGCGGCGAACTGCTCGGGCTGGACCTGCCTGCACCGCGACTCCGCGATCAACGGCATGGTGGGCTTCCGCAACGCGGTCAGGGGCACGTCCGTGGCCAACTGGAGCGCGCCGAGCTCCAGCGTGATCGCCTTCAGCCGGGGCTCCACGGGCTGGGTGGCCATCAACAACGGCACCGGCTCCCACACCGGCGCGTTCTCCACCGGCCTGGCCGCGGGGACCTACGCCAACCTGACCGGCGGCGGCACCGTGACCGTGAACTCCGGCGGCACGGCGACCGTGACCGTCCCGCCCAAGGCGGCCGTCGCCATCCGCGTCGGCGGCACGCCGCCCCCGTCCACGTCGATCGCGACGTCCTTCAACGCCGACGTGACGACCAGCTGGGGGCAGAACGTCTTCGTCGTCGGCAACGTCCCCGAGCTGGGGTCCTGGGCACCCGCGAGCGCCGTGCCGCTGTCCTCGGCGACCTATCCGATCTGGCGCGCGACGGTGAACCTCCCCGCCGGCACCGCGATCCAGTACAAGTACATCAAGAAGAACTCCGACGGCTCGGTCACCTGGGAGAGCGACCCGAACCGCGCCTTCACCACCCCCTCGACCGGCACCGCGACCAGGAACGACACCTGGCGCTGACATCGGGCGCGCCGGCCGGAGGCCGCCTGGGAGGGCGCGTCTCCGGCCGGCCCGCGTCCGTCAGAGGTCGAGGCGGGCGAAGAGCGGGGCGTGGTCGGAGTCGGCGGCGTCGCGGCGGGCGTTCGGGTCCTCGGTGATCGAGGGCAGGCCGTGGCCGACCACCGACCGCATCTCGCCGACCTTCTCGATCAGCGCCCGGCTCACCAGGATGTGGTCGATCAGCTCACCCTTGCCGTTGTGGATCCGCGAGTACCGCTCGTTCTCGGGCATGATCAGCGTGGCGAGGTTCCACAGCCGCCAGGCGTCGCCCCTGTCCGGGCGGAGCGCGCCCGGCGTGCCCAGCTCGGACCCGGGCGGCCCGAGCACGATCTGCGTGGTGGCGGCCTGCGGCTCGTCGTTGAAGTCGCCGACCACGACGACCGCCCGCCGCTGCCCGTGCCCGGCGACCAGCGAGTCGGCGAGGCCGCGCAACGTCGTCGCCTCCGCCGCCCGCCGGTACAGCGCGTACGCGCCGTACCTGGCCCGCTCCCCCTCGTCGCGGGCCGCGAACCTGCCCCCGGGGAAGCTGAGCAGCTTGGACTTCAGGTGGCAGACGGCGACGTCCAGCGTGACGCCGGGGGCCGGGTCCACCTGGACGGCGATCATGCCGCGGCTGGTCTGGTCGGTGCCGGGACCGTCGTCGTCGTGCTGCACGGCCGCCAGCGGCGCGGTGAAGGCGCTCACCTCCGCCGTCGCCGTGAGCGGCAGCCGGCTGATCACGCCGACGCGGATGCCCCGGGCGTCGGGGTGGCGTGACAGCGCGACGTGCCATTCGCCGCCGAGCGCGTCGGTCAGGTCGGCCAGCGCCTCGGGGTGGCCGACCTCCTGGACGCCGAGCACGTCGGGGGCGAAGCCGTTGATCGTGGCGGCGAGGGCCTTGATCTTGGCCTTGTAGGCCGTCTCGTCGCGCGGCCCGAACTCACCGCCCGGACGGTACAGATTCTCCAGGTTCCACGTGCCGACGACGACCATCACCGCTCCCGCCCCTCCGGTGCGGGACAGGGATCGGGTTACGTCCCGCCGCTCCACTATGACCCTCCGCGCAGGGCCGCGCCATGCCTTCGCCGCGTAGCCGGAGGGTGTGTCGCCGAAGAGGCCCTTCCCGTTCACCCGGCGGCCACCGGGCCTGATCACACCGTCCCCCCGCCGCCGGGCCGGGCGTCCTCGTGAGTGCCGCCTGGCCCTGGGACGACGGGTGTCCGGAGATCAGGCCAACGAGGCGTCAACGGATCCTTAGCGAGATTCGACCCGCAGAATCAAACAGAACGGTTTATCGCCTTCATGGGAGGCAAAGGCCGAACTGTTGGAACACGTCAACCCTGGCGAGGAGACGCAATGCTCACGCTGACAGACACCGCCGCCAAGGTGATCCGGGACCTCAACGCCCAGTCCGAGTCGACCGACAAGGGCATCCGCATCTCGTCCCAGGGCGACGACGCGGGCTCGCTGATGCTCTCCGTCGCGGAAGGGCCCGAGACCACCGACAAGGTGGTCGAGAGCGAAGGGGCCAAGGTCTACCTCGACCCTGTGGCGGCGTCCGTGCTCGAGGACAAGGCCCTCGACGCCAACATCGACGACCAGGGCGGAATCTCGTTCCACGTGGAGGACCAGCCGCACTGACCCGCCCCACCACACCGGCCCTCCCCCCGGACGGGCACGTCAGGTGCCGATGTGGGCCCAGGTCCGGAGGCTCAGCCTCCGGCCCTTCTCCTCCAGGACCGTGGGCGGGGCGTCGGTGAGGCCGAACCCGGCCGCGCGGGCCACCCGCACGCTCGCCTCGTTCTCGTTCTCGATCTCCAGGTACACGTGGGTGAGCCCCGCGGAGGAGTGGGCGAACTCCACCATCATCGTGACGGCGCGCACCGCCAGCCGCCGCCCCCGGTGGGCGGCGCCGACGGCGTAGCCGATGCTGCCGGTCCCCGCGCCCCAGCCCACCCGGCTCAGCAGGATCTCGCCCTTGGCCTCGCCCCCGTCAGTGGTGATCGCCAGGTTGAGGCGCTCCCCCGCCGCCCGCGACCGCCGGGCGGCCTCCAGATAGCGGCGCGCCGCCCCCAGATCGAACGGGCTCGCCAGCGGCGTCCAGTACGCCACGTCCGGATCGTCGAACAACTGGGCCATCACCGGAATGTCATCCTCGGTCCACTCCCGCAGGACCAGCCCATGCCCGCTCAGCCGGACCTCGGAGGGAAAGGCGGGACGCGTACCGTACTCGATCGTCATGGGGGCCTCTCGATGGCGGGGACCACGTGGCCATAGGCTGCCAGATCCGGCACTCGCCCGAGCGTGACACGAGACTCTTTTCCCCGCACAAGGCCACTTCCCAGGCCGACGTCTCGCCTCGCACGCCATAGGCACGCTCTCACGCACAACATGCCATCACGGCGAAGACAGCCCATCCTGCGGACACCCGGCCGTGGCGCGGTGCCGGGCGGAAGGGTCTCGGGGACAGGCGCGTCCTCCTGTCCCCGAGGGCCCGGTCCGGCGCGGCGCGGGCGTCGTTTCGTCCTGCGGAACTGCCCACACCTTAGGATGACGCCGCGGTGTCCGCAATGTTTCGACGGAAACGTGCAAGGTAACGACTGCGTCACGGCACCGGGGGACGAAGGGCACAGCCTGGCGGGTTCGTCAAGAGGCGTTGTGAATCATCCGACCACAAGTCGCAAACTGTTTGCGCAGGTATGCCGTATATTTGCGGGCGTGACAAGCGACAATGCGACCGGGCGGTCGACCACACGTCGGCTCGCCGAGGTCGCGAAGAAGGTCGGGGTCAGCGAGGCCACCGTGAGCCGCGTTCTCAACGGCAAACCCGGAGTCTCCGACGCAACCCGCGCGGCCGTCCTCACCGCGCTCGACGTCCTCGGGTACGAGCGGCCGACGCAGTTGCGGGGCGAGCGCGCCCGCCTCGTCGGCCTCGTGCTGCCGGAACTCGGCAACCCGATCTTCCCGGCGCTCGCCGAGGTGGTCGGCGGCGCCCTGGCCCAGCGCGGCTTCACCCCCGTGCTGTGCACCCGTACCGCCGGCGGCCTGTCGGAGGCGGACTACGTCGAGATGCTGCTGGAACAGCACGTCTCCGGCGTGGTGTTCGCCGGCGGCCACTACATGGAGGCCGACGCCCCCCACGAACACTACTTCCGGCTGCTCGAACTGCGGTTGCCGGCCGTCCTCGTGAACGCGGCGATCAGCGAGCTGAGCTTCCCCTGCCTGGCGACCGACGACGCCGTCGCCGTGGAACAGGCGTTCGGCCACCTGACCTCGCTCGGGCACACGCGCGTGGGCATGGTGCTCGGCCCGGAGGACCACGTGCCCTCCCGGCGCAAGCTCGCCGCGTTCGAGGCGGAGGCGCGCCGCGCGGGGCTTGACCTGGGGCCTGACTCGATCGAACGCAGCCTGTTCTCCCTGGAGGGCGGCCAGGCGGTCGCCACCCGGCTGATCAAGAACGGCATCACCGGCATCATCTGCGCCAGCGACGTGATGGCGCTCGGCGTCCTGCGCGCCGTGCGGCGCCTCGGCCTCTCGGTGCCCGAGGACGTCTCGGTGGTCGGGTACGACGACTCGTCGTTCATGAACTGCACGAACCCGCCGCTCACCACCGTCCGCCAGCCGATCGAGGCCATCGGCAGGACGGCGGTGACGCTGCTGGTGAGCCAGATCGAGGGCGGTTCGGTCACGGCGGAGGAGCTGCTTTTCGAGCCCGAGCTGGTCGTGCGCGGTTCCACGGCGCCCGCCCGGCTGCGCGACCAGCCCATTCGACCGGTGTGACGTCAAGGTCACATACCCGTGGCAACGAGGTCACTGTCACTTTTTTGCATCATGCACGCCGAACTCTTGCTGTCATATGTCCGCCTCTATATGTTGCTCCCAACCGGTTCGCGAAGCCCGTACCAGATCTTGAGCCTCGTAGTCGGGGGCAGTCCAGGAGGGAAACATCTATGAAACCCCGCAACCTTGCGATCCTGCTAGCCGCAGGACTCGCCCTCGGCGCCGCCGGATGTGGCGGCAGCGACTCCGGCAGCACTCCTGAGGCCACGTCGTCCCAGGGCTCCGCGGCTCCGAGCGGCGACGCTCCCGTGAGCTTCTCGATCGGCTGCAAGCCGCCCAAGAGCAACCCGAAGGAGGCGGCTCAGTGGGACGCGGACGTCGCCGCCTTCCAGAAGCTCAACCCGAACATCACGATCGACAGCAAGGACGCCTTCCCCTGCATCGTTCCCGAGACCTTCCAGGCGAAGCTCGCCGGCGGTGAGATGGAAGACGCCTTCTACGTTTATTACACCGACGTCCAGAAGATCATCGCCTCTGGCCAGGCGGCCGACATCACGCCGTACCTGGACACGGTGAGCACGCTGAAGGACATCCGCCCGGACGTCATGAGCGTCTTCAAGAGCGGCGACAAGGTCTACGGCATCCCGCGGACCAACTACGGCACCGGCCTCGTCTACAACCGGAAGCTGTTCACCCAGGCCGGGCTCGACCCCGACGCCCCGCCGAAGACCTGGACCGAGGTGCAGGCCGCGGCCAAGAAGATCGCCGCGCTCGGCCCCGGCTACGTCGGGTACGGCGAGTACAGCGCCGGCAACACCGGCGGATGGCACTTCACGGTCTCGATCTACGGCCGCGGCGGCGAGATGGTCAGCCCCGACGGCAAGACGGCCGCCTTCAACAGCCCCGAGGGCAAGGCCGTCCTCGAGAACCTCAAGACGATGCGCTGGACCGACAACAGCATGGGCACCAAGCAGCTCCTGCGCTGGGAAGACCTCATGCGCATGATGGGCAGCGGCAAGCTCGGCATGATGATCGGCGCCCCGGACGTCGTCCAGGCCGTCAACAACGACTTCAAGGGCAAGTTCGAGGACTACGGCGTGACCGCGCTGCCCGAGGCCAAGGCCTCCCTGAGCGGCGGCGACGGCTACATGTTCAACCCCAAGGCCACGCCCGAGCAGATCAAGGCCGGCCTCAAGTGGCTCGAGTACCGGTTCCTGACCCCCGGACAGGGCCAGTTCAACTACGAGCGGTCCAAGACCGACGGCCTGCCGGTCGGCCTGCCGACCACGGACCTCTACGGCTCCGCCCCCGAGGGCGTGAAGATCAACGAGCAGCGTACGCAGTTCGCGACGGTGCCGGTGGACCACTTCAAGCCGTACGTCGAGGGGGCCGCGAACATCCCGTTCAAGCTCGAGCCGCCGAAGGCGCAGGAGATCTACGCCGTGCTCGACACCGCGATGTCCGCGGTGCTGACCCGGCAGGACGCCAACATCGACCAGCTTCTCTCCGACGCCGAGAAGAAGGTCAACAACATCCTGGCCAAGTCAAGCTGATCTGAGCACGGGGTGCCGGCCCACAGGCCGGCACCCCGCCGGTCACCGTCGAAATCAGGAGCTCAACCGATGACCACAATGACCGTGAAGGGATCACGGCGCCGCACCACGGGGGCGGTGCGACGCGGTGTGCGCCGCAACCTGACGGCGTACGGATTCCTCTGCGCGGCGCTGATCTGCTTCGCGTTCTTCTCCTGGTACCCGATGGTGCGGGAGTTCCTCCTCAGCTTCCAGAAGACGAACTTCGTCGGGCCGCCCGAGTGGGTCGGCCTGGACAACTTCCGCACGGTGATCGACGACTCGGCGTTCGCCCCGGCGTGGATCAACACGGCCGCGTTCACGGGCCTCGCGCTCATCGTCGGGTACGCCGTGCCGTTCGTCGCCGCCATCGTGCTCAACGAGCTGCGCCACGCCAAGGCGTACCTGCGGTTCGTCGTCTACCTGCCGGTCATGCTGCCCCCGGCGGTCGCGGTGCTGCTGTTCAAGTGGTTCTACGACCCGGGCCCCGGCCTGTTCAACCAGATCCTGGGCTTCGTGCACCTCCCCGGGCTGAGCTGGCTGGACTCCACCAGCACCGCCCTGATCTCGCTGGTGATCGTCTCCACCTGGATGAACCTCGGCACCGGCACGCTGATCTACCTGGCCGCGCTGCAGAGCATCCCCAGCGAGCTGTACGAGGCCGCGGAGCTCGACGGCGCCGGCCTGTTCAAGCGGATCTGGCACGTCACCGTCCCCCAGACCAAGCTGATCCTCCTGGTGATGCTGCTCCTCCAGATCGTCGCCACCATGCAGGTGTTCATCGAGCCGTACCTGCTCACCGGCGGCGGCCCGGAGAACGCGACGGTCACCGTCGCCTACCTGATGTACCAGTACGCCTTCAGCTTCGGGAACTTCGGCGGCGGCGGCGCGCTGGGACTCATGCTCATGATCGTGCTGATGGTGTTCTCCGCCATCTACCTGCGCGTCTCGCGGGACGACAAGAACTAGAAGGGAGTGGCAGCGATGTCGAACAGCACCGTCCGGTCGGCGGGCAGTGACGTGCGCCCGAGCCGCCCCGCCCGACCGGGGGCCCCGCAGGTGCCCGGCCCCCGTGCGGAACGACGGCGCAGGCGGGCCAGGGAGCCCCAGCGCCAGTTCCGCGGCGTCGTGTCGCCGCAGACGCTGAGCACCCCGCACGGCAAGGCGATCTATTGGATCGTTCTGGTCACCGTCGTGGCGCTCTTCACCGCGGTCTTCGTGTTCCCCCTGTACTGGATGATCACCGGGGCGCTCAAGTCGGCCGACGAGTTCGCCCAGATGCCGCCCACGTTCTTCCCCAAGTCGATCGACTGGGGGGTGTACAAGGAGGCGTGGGACCAGCTCGACCTCGGCCTGTTCCTGCGCAACACCCTCATATACGCGGCCGGCGCCTGGTTCTTCACGCTGGCCATCGACGTGACGGCGGCGTACGCGCTGTCGAAGCTGCGGCCGGTGCTCGGCAAGCTCGTGCTCGCCCTGATGCTCTCGACGCTCATGATCCCGCCGATGGTGATCCTGCTGCCGGCGTACCTGACCGTCAAGGACCTCCCGATCCTCGGGTTCAACCTCCTCAACACCCCCTGGGCGATCTGGCTGCCCGCCGCCGCCAACGGGTTCTTCATCTTCCTGCTCAAGCGATTCTTCGACTCGATCCCCCGGGAACTGCTGGAGGCCGCCCAGATCGACGGCGCCAGCCCGGTGCGGATCCTGTGGTCGATCGTGCTCCCGGTATCTCGGCCGATCATCGGCGTGGTGTCCATCCTGGCGGTCGTGAACGTCTGGAAGGACTTCGTCTGGCCGCTGCTCGTGCTGCCCGACACCGACAAGATGTCGATCAGCGTGGGCATCTCCTCGCTGTCGGCGCAGATGCCGCAGAACGTGCTCATGGCGGCGTTGGTCATCGCGAGCATCCCGGCCATCGTGGTCTTCTTCATCTTCCAGCGCAGCATCATGGCGGGCCTGACCGCCGGAAGCCTCAAGGGATGACCCGGAGCTAGCCGTACAACGCCCACGCGCAGCCGTACACACGGCCTGGGCCGCCCGACGCGGCGGCGCGAGCCGTACACCGAATCTGTAAGGAGAGATTCCAGCATGTCCGAAACGTGGTGGCGGGGAGCCGCGATCTACCAGGTCTACCTGCGCAGCTTCGCCGACGGCAACGGCGACGGCATCGGCGACCTGGCCGGCCTGCGGTCCCGTCTTCCGTACCTCTCCGATCTCGGTGTCGACGCCGTCTGGCTCAACCCCTGGTACCCCTCGCCGATGGCGGACGGCGGCTACGACGTGGCGGACTACCGCGACATCGAGCCCAGCTTCGGCACGCTGGCGGAGGCGGAGAAGTTCATCCAGGAAGCGCACGCGGTGGGCATCAGGACGATCATCGACATCGTCCCGAACCACGGCTCCGACCAGCAGGAATGGTTCGTCCAGGCGCTGGCCGCCGGCCCGGGCTCGCCCGAGCGCGCGCGGTTCTGGTTCGCCGAGGGCCGGGGCGAGGGGCTGCCTCCCAACGACTGGAAGTCCATCTTCGGCGGGCCCGCGTGGACGCAGGTCCCCGACGGGCAGTGGTACCTCCACCTGTTCGCCCCCGAGCAGCCGGACTTCAACTGGACCAACCCCGAGGTCATCGAGGAGTTCCACGACGTCCTGCGGTTCTGGTTCGACCGGGGCGTGGACGGCATCCGCATCGACTCCGCCGCCGTGCTGATCAAGGACTTCACCAGCGAGGAGGAGTCCTACACCGACCACGACGGCGTCCACGACATCTACCGTGGCTGGCGGCGCATCGCCGACGAGTACGGCGAGCGCATCCTGATCGGCGAGGTGTGGCTGCCCGACCAGGAGCGGTTCGCGCTCTACCTGCGCCCCGACGAGATGCACACGGCGTTCAACTTCGACTTCATGTCCCGCCCCTGGGACGCGCGCGAGCTGCGCGAGTCGATCGACATGACGCTCGCCTCGCACCTGCCGATCGGCGCACCGCCGACCTGGGTGCTGTCCAACCACGACGTCCCGCGCCCGGTCACCAAGTACGGCCGCGAGAACACCGCCTTCAGCCACGCCGACCGCCGGGACGGCGTCCCGTCCGACCTGGTGCTCGGCGAGCGCCGCGCCCGCGCGGCGGCGCTGCTGGCCATGGCCCTGCCGGGCAGCCTGTACGTGTACCAGGGCGAGGAGCTGGGGCTGCCGGAGGTCGACGACATCCCCGCCGAGCTGCGCCAGGACCCGATCTGGACCCGCTCCAAGCACACCGTGCCCGGCCGGGACGGCTGCCGCGTGCCGCTCCCGTGGTCCGGCCAGGCGGCGCCGTTCGGCAACGGCACCGGGACGCCGTGGCTGCCGCAGCCCGCCACCTGGAAGGACCTGACCGCCGAGGCGCAGGACGCCGACCCCGGGTCCATGCTCTGCCTGTACCGCGCCGGGCTGAGCATCCGCCGCCAGGAGCTCGGCGACGGCACCCTGCGCTGGCTGGACGCCGGCGAGAACGTCCTCGCCTTCGCCCGCGAGTCGGGCCTGGCCTGCGTGGTGAACCTCGGCGCCGGGCCGGTCGCGCTGCCGGCCAACCAGGGCGTCGTGCTCGCCAGCGGCCCGCTGGACGGCGAGCTGCTCCCCACCGACACCGCCGTCTGGCTGCGCACCGCCTGAAGCCCGCACGACCCTGTCCGCACGACGTCCGTACGACGTCCGTACGAGTCCGTACGACGTACTATCCGCACCCGTCCGCCACGCAGGGCCGGCCGTCTTCTCGGGGACACGGACGCCCTCTGTCTTCACCGTCCCTCCGCTATGGGCCGTCCCGCCCGGGACGGCCCTCTTCCCACGCCACTCCTGAGAAGGCGAGTTCACCCCCATGCAAGGAGCTGTCTTCAGGCTGCCCGCCGTGGTGGCCTGCGCCGCGCTGGCGCTCGCGGGGCTCACCACGGCCGCCGACGCGCAGTCCCCGTTCCAGTCCTCGTTCCAGTCGGCGCGCACGTCCTCCGCCGCCACCCCCGCCGTGACGCGTGCCGCCCTCGACCCCGCGCTCGTCGCGGGGCGCGGAGCCTCCGTCGCGTTCGCCGAGCAGGAGGCGGAGAACGCGTCGACCAACGGCACCGTCATCGGCCCGGACCGCAAGGCCTACACGCTGCCGTCGGAGGCGTCCGGCCGTAAGGCGGTCAAGCTGACGCCGGGCCAGTACGTCGAGTTCACGCTGCCGGCCGCGGCCAACGCGATCACGGTGCGCTACAGCATCCCCGACGCGCCGAACGGCGGCGGCATCACCGCGCCGCTCGACGTGACGGTGAACGGCGGGGCCAAGCGGGCCCTCACGCTCACCTCGCAGTACGCCTGGCTGTACAACCAGTATCCGTTCACCAACGACCCGAACGCCGACCTGCTGCACCCGGACTGGTGGATCACCGAGTGCCAGTGCGTCCCGAGCGCCACGACGCCCGCGCCGACGATCACCAAGCCGTTCCGGCCGAGCCACTTCTACGACGAGCAGCGCCTGCTGCTCGGCAGGACCTACCGCGCCGGTGACAAGGTGCGGCTCAGCGTCCCCGCCGGGAGCAACGCGGCGTGGACGGTCGTCGACCTGCTCGACTCCGAGCTGGTCGGCGCGCCGCACGTCCGGGTCGTCGCGGCCAACGTGCTGGCGTTCGGCGCCGACCCGCTCGGCCGCCGCGACTCCGCCGACGCGTTCGACAAGGCGATCGCCTTCGCCAAGCGCAACAACCTCAAGGTGTACGTCCCGCCGGGCACCTTCCAGGTGAACCGCCACATCATCGTCGACGACGTGACGATCGAGGGCGCCGGCAACTGGTACACGATCATCAAGGGCCGCGAGGTCGCCCTGCCCACGCCGGCCCCCGACGGCTCGGTGCACACCGGCGTCGGCTTCTACGGCAAGGACGCCTCGGCGGGCGGCAGCAGGAACGTCCACCTGTCCGGCTTCACGATCCAGGGCGACGTCCGCGAGCGCATCGACACCGACCAGGTCAACGGCATCGGCGGCGCGCTGAGCGACTCGACCATCGACGGCCTCTACATCCGCCACACCAAGGTCGGCATGTGGTTCGACGGCCCGATGACCAACCTGAAGATCAGGAACAGCATCATCGTCGACCAGATCGCCGACGCGATCAACTTCCACACCGGCGTCACCAACTCGTCGGTGTCGAACACCTTCGTCCGCAACACCGGCGACGACGGCCTGGCCATGTGGTCGGAGAAGACCGCCAACGCCGGCAACACCTTCGACCACAACACCGTGCAGACGCCGGTCCTGGCCAACGGCATCGCGATCTACGGCGGCACGGACAACACCGTCTCGGGCAACCTGGTCGCCGACCCGATCCGCGAGGGCAGCGGCATCCACGCCGGGTCCCGCTTCGGCGCCGAGGCGTTCGCCGGGCACCTGTGGATCACGAACAACACCACGGTCCGGGCCGGCACCTACGAGCTGAACTGGAACATCGGCCTCGGCGCGATCTGGCTGTTCGCGCTGGAGAAGAGCATCGACGCCGACATCCAGGTCGTGGGGGACCACTTCCTCGACAACACCTACAACGCGATCATGATGGTCAGCGACTGGCCGGTGAAGGACAAATACTCGATCACGAACGTCCACTTCAAGGACGTCCGGGTCGACGGCACGGGCACCTCGGTGGTCAGCGCCCGCGTGAAGGGCTCGGCCTCCTTCGAGAACGTGGACGCCCGCAACGTCGGCGCCGCCGGCGTCAACAACTGCGGCAGCTTCAACTTCCCGCCCACCGGCTCGGAGTTCTCGCTGACCGACCTCGGCGGCAACGACGGCGGCGGCACCACCGGCCCGTGGCTCGCCCCCTGGGAACTGCCGAACACCATCACCTGCGACGACCGTCCCCCGGTCGTGGCGCCCCCGGCCCCCTCGACCTGGTGACCCTCTGACTCCCTGACCCTCCGACCCCGGGTCCCGCCGCGGCCTCCTGCCATGGGCCGTCGGGCACCCCTCCCAGGTACGGCCCGCGCTCCCCGCCAGGGCGCGGGCCGTACCGCGTCCCCGGCGGATCTCTCAGCGTCGTCGGCGCACCGGTCTCGCCAGGTCCCGGCAGCGCGTCACCAGATCGTCCACCTCCGGGGAAAGCGGATCCGCGCCGTCGTCGTCGCAGCAGGCAGGCTTGGTACGTCTGCCGGACGGGGGAGCCTCGAGGCCGCACACTTTCCAGAGCGCGGCGTAGACGTCACGCGCCCGATCACGTTCGTCATGCGCGCCTATCAGCAGAACCCAGGCACGGCCAGGTTCCTCGAACGCGACCACCGCGCGGCCGGCGTTCCTCAGGTGTTTGACGCAGAGCCGGCTCACAGGAACGTCCCCGGTGAGCCTGTATCCGAGGGCCGCACACCCTCGCGCCTCGAGATCCCTGATGAACGCGTCCAGTGCCTTCAGATCGGGCCCTCTCAAGATTCCGGCCTGCTTCTGAGCCAGCTCGGAGAGAAAGACCTCAGTCCTCATCGGTGAACAGTCCAGGCTCCTTCGAGCTCCACTCGGCCCTGATCTCGCGCCACGGACGGCCCGCGCCCTTGCGCATCTGCTCAAGGCCCTCGGCCAGTTCGTCGCTCTGCAGCAGTCCGTCGTCCTCCAGACGCCGCCAGACCGCCTGGAGGAGATTCCGGGATCGTCCGGCCTTCCGAAGGTCGCGGACGAGGGCCGCCACGGTGTACAAGCGCTCCGCGTCGAGCATCAGCCGGGGCTTCGCCTGGACCGAGGTGAGGACCCCCTCTCTGACCCAAGCTCGCACGGTCTTCATGTCGCACTTGAGAATCTTCGACGCGGTCGCGACCCGTACGGGCCGGGCGCGGGCCAGTAGGTCGGCGACCACTTCCCTGACCGCGTCGCGCGTATCGGCCTCCTGTGTGCTGCAAGCCACTCTGTCCAGCTTGCCGGCCTGATCGAACAGAGCCAGAGCAGCGCGTTCCTCGGCTTCCTTGGTGCGTGAGGCCTCCGCGGCCAGGGCGGTCGCATGGCGCGGATGCGCGGTGGCGGCGGCCCGGGTCTTCTTCTCCTTGCTCGCGTGAGCCATGGACTTCCGGAGCTTGACGGCGGTCATCGAGATCCCCTCCTCACTCCGACCACTCCCTAGTTATACCGCGAAAGAAGGGAGTCAACGAGTCAAGTCGTGGCACCCTCAATTCCGCAGCCACTCGTGTCGGCATATGCCGCGTTCACCCCGTCAGGCGAAGAGGCCGGTCTCATGGCCGGTCTCGTCCAGGGGGCCCTCGGGGCCGGCGAGGCGGGTGTAGTACTCGGCCGGGAACAGGGGCTGGCCGATGTTGTTGGAGAGGGCGAAATAGTCGGACTTGACGGTTATCTGGGTGCGGTGGGCGCGGAGGGCGGCGCGTTTGGCGTCGAGGTGGTCGCCGGCGTCGACGCGGGTGGTCACCTGGGCGTCGGGGACGCCGAAGCCGAACTCCTCCACGGACTTCAGGCGCTCGAACGGCCCCGCGTCCACGCCCTGCTCCAGGACCGACAGGGGCATGGCGGTGGCGTAGAAGCGGGACGGGGCCCACGGCTCGCCCTCGCCGAAGGCCGGGTCGGCGGCCTTCTCGAAGGCCCGCCACGCGACGCGGTGTGCCTGGATGTGATCGGGGTGGCCGTAGTAGCCGTTGTCGTCATAGGTCACGACGACCTGCGGGCACACCTCGCGGATGACGCCGACCAACTCGGCCGCCGCGAGGTCGAGGTCGGCCTGCCAGAAGCAGTCGGGGTCCTCGTTCGTGGGCGCGCCCATCATGCCCGAGTCGCGCCAGCGCCCGGCCCCGCCGAGGAAGCGGTGGTCGGTGACGCCCAGCGCCGCGCACGCGCGGGTCAGCTCGCCGGCGCGGTACTCCCCCAGCCGGTCCTCGCGGCCGGCGGCCAGGTGGCGCAGTTCCGGCGGGATGACCTCGCCCTCCTCGCCGAGCGTGCAGGTCACCAGGCAGACGTGGGCGCCCTCGGCCGCGTACTTCGCCATCGTGGCGCCGGTGCCGATCGATTCGTCGTCGGGATGGGCATGGACGAACAGAATGCGACGATCGGGCGACATGACGGCCTGCCTTTCCTTCTGTGACCAGGGACGCCCGCCGGGGTCGGGCCCGCCGAGTCACCTTACGCGCCCTGTGTCACGTTCTAAGTACGGCTGCGCGCCCGGTGCTCCCCGTCCCGGTCCACCGGCGCGGCGGAGGTCTGGGCGGGGGCGGTCGACCCGCGCACGACCAGCTCCGGCTCGAACAGCAGTTCCTCGGCGGTGACCGACGCGCCCTCGATCTGGCCGACCAGCAGGGTGACGGCGGTCCTGCCCATGGCCTCGATGGGCTGGCGGACGGTGGTCAGCGGCGGGTTGGTGCAGTTCATGAAGGCCGAGTCGTCGAAGCCGACCACCGACACGTCCTCGGGCACCGACATGCCGAAGCGGCGGACCGCGCGCACGGCCCCGAGCGCGAGGGGGTCGCTGGCGCAGATGATGCCGGTGACGCCGCGCTTGAGCAGCCTGGTGGTGACGGCCTGGCCGCCCTCGGGCGAGAACAGCGTGTGCTCCACGCATTCGGGGCCCGCCGCGAGGCCGGTGGCCTTCGCGCAGGCCAGGAACGCGGCCAGCTTGCGCCGCGAGGGGATGTGGTCGCCGGGGCCGAGCACCAGGCCGATGCGCTCGTGGCCGAGCGAGGCGAGGTGGCCGAACGCCTGCTCGACAGCCACGGCGTCGTCGGTGGAGACCTGGGGGAAGCCGAGGCTGTCGGTGGCGGCGTTGACCAGCACGACGGGCAGGCGCAGCTCCAGCAGGCGGTAGTAGTGCTCGTGGGGGGCGTCGGCCTCGGCGTAGTGACCGCCGGCGAAGACGACGCCGGACACCTGCTGCTCCAGGAGCATCTCGACGTAGTCGGCCTCCGACAGCCCGCCCGCGGTGCGGGTGCACAGCACGGGGGTGAAGCCCTGCTGGGCCAGGGCGCCGCCGACGACCTCCGCGAGCGCGGGGAAGATCGGGTTTCCCAGCTCGGGCAGCACGAGGCCGACGAGCCGGGCCCGCTCGCCGCGCAGTTGCGTCGGGCGCTCGTAGCCGAGGACGTCCAGGGCGGTCAGGACCGCCGCGCGGGTCGCCTCCGCCACCCCCGGCTTGCCGTTGAGCACCCGGCTCACGGTCGCCTCGCTGACGCCGACCTTCTTCGCCACTTCCGCAAGTCGCCGAGTCACGGCGCAATCATAGGTCGCAACGGCTGCAAACCGCTTACATCATTTTGCGACCGTTACCATCTTTCGGCCGTTCCGACTCCCCAGCTTTCCGTTATTTC
Source organism: Sphaerisporangium album (assembly GCF_003323745.1). Lineage (GTDB taxonomy): Bacteria > Actinomycetota > Actinomycetes > Streptosporangiales > Streptosporangiaceae > Sphaerisporangium > Sphaerisporangium album. The sequence continues at coordinate 531,812 of NZ_QOIL01000002.1, read as the reverse complement.
GCACTTTTCCCCCTGATTCCGGGTGTTCGCCCGCCGTCGTCGTCCCAGGGCGCCGCCCCGCCGGTCACGACAGCGACGATCCGCGTCCCGGGCGGGAACGCGCCGCGCGCGACGAGGGCGAAGACGCCGTAGAGCATCTTGGCGACGTAGATCCTCTCCAGGACGTGGCCGTGCCGGGCGGCGAAGTCGCGGGCGAAGTCGTCCAGCTCGGCGGTGGTCCGGGCGTAGCCGCCGAAATGGAAGCCGGGCTCCAGGGCGTGGTTCGCCGAGGACGTGCCGTACGCCTCGCGCCGCAGCCGCTCGACCTCCGCCGCCAGGAACTCCCCGCCCTTCAGCACGGAGAACCCCAGGGCGCGGCGGCCCGGAGGCAACCCCGCGGCGATGCCCGCGAGCGTGCCGCCGGTGCCGCACGCGCAGCAGATCACGTCGAAGCCGTCGTCGCCGAGCTGGGCGGCGACCTCCGCGGGCAGCTCGGCGCACCCCCGTACCGCCCAGGCGTTGCTGCCGCCCTCGGGGATCAGGTAGAAGTCGCCGTGTTCCTCACGCAGGCGGGCGATGACGCCGGGGTCGTTCTTCGCGCGGTAGGTCGTGCGGTCCAGATAGGCCAGCCGCATCCCCCGTCCCACGGCGTACGCGAGGGACGGGTTGAGGGGCAGGTGTTCCTCGCCGCGGATCACCCCGACCGTCGCGAACCCGAAGTGCCGGCCGGCGGCGGCCGTGGCGCGGACGTGGTTGGAGTAGGCGCCACCGAAGGTCAGCAGGGTGTGCGCCCCCTGACGCGCCGCCTCGGCCAGGTTGTGCTTGAGCTTGCGCCACTTGTTCCCCGGCAGGTCTGGGTGGATCAGGTCGTCCCGCTTGAGGAACAGGCGGACGCCGCCGAGCCGTGGGTCGTCGAGCTCCTCCAGCGGGCTCGGCAGCCGCAGGTCCGGGAGCCCTCCGGCTGTGGATGACGCGGACTTGTCCACAGCTACAGCCTCGCACGCGGGAGCGGGTGGCCGGACCGGACTACGCTTACGGGGACCCCGAGTGAGCCCCGAGTGAGGAGTGCGTCGTCATGCGCGGTGCAGAAGCGTTCCGTACGGCGTTCGGCCGTGACCCCGAGGGCCTCTGGCACGCGCCGGGGCGGGTGAACCTGATCGGCGAGCACACCGACTACAACGGCGGTTTCGTGCTGCCCTTCGCCGTGCCGTGGGGGGTGACGGCCGCCGCCGCGCGCCGCGACGACGACACCGTCCGGCTGCTGTCCCTCCAGGCGGCCGACGGGAGCGCTCACGTCGAGCGGATCAGCGCCTACGACCAGGCAGAAGGCTGGACCCGCTACGTCGTCGGGGTCTTCTGGGCGCTGCGCCGGGCCGGGCACCCCGTCCGGGGCGCCGACCTGGTGATCGACGGCGACGTGCCGCGCGGCGCGGGGCTGTCCTCCAGCGCCGCCCTGGAGGTCTCGGTGGCCCTCGCGCTCAACGATCTCTACGAGCTGGGGCTGGGCGGGCTCGACCTCGCCCTGCTCGCCCAGAAGGCCGAGAACGACTTCGTCGGAATGCCCTGCGGCATCATGGACCAGGCCGCCTCCGCGCTCGGCAAGGAGGGGCACGCCCTGTTCATGGACTGCCGCAGCCTCGCCACCCGCGCCGTCCCCCTCGACCTCGCCGCCGAGGGGTTCCAGGTGCTGATCATCGACACCGGCGTCCACCACGAGCTCGCCGACGGCCAGTACGCCCGCCGCCGCCAGGACTGCGAGAACGCCGCCAAGCGCCTCGGCGTCGAGTCGCTGCGCGACGTCACCGACCTCGCGGCGGCTCTGGCGGCGCTGGAGGGCGACGAGCGCAGGCGCACCCAGCACGTGGTCACCGAGAACCACCGGGTCGAGGCGGTGATCGGCCTGCTGCGCGCCGGGGCCCTGCCCGAGATCGGCGCGCTGCTGAACGCCTCCCACCTGTCCCTGCGCGACCAGTACGAGGTGTCCTGCGCCGAGCTCGACGTCGCGGTGGAGGCCGCCGTCCGGGGCGGCGCGCGCGGGGCGCGCATGACGGGTGGCGGTTTCGGCGGCTCGGCGATCGCGCTGGTCGCCGCCGACCGCCTGGACCGCGTCCGCGAGGAGGTCGCCCGCTCGTATGCCGAGCGAGGCTGGGCTCCCCCGCGCTTCCTCCCGGCCACCCCGGCCCCCGGCGCCCGCCGCCTCGCCTGACGGCACACCGGCTCCAGCCCCGCGGCGGAGACCGGGACGGCACAGGCTACCTAGGCGACCCGGGCCACCCGGGGGTTCGCCGTCGTGGTGAGCAGGGTGCGGGCGAGGGTGTCGGCGTGGCGGATCGCCGGGTCGTCGGCGGACAGGGGGTGGCCGCCGGTGGTCCAGGGCCCGAGCGCGAAGCGGTACGGGTGGGCCGTCCCGTTCTGGTCGACGATGCGGTGGCCGGGGAGGCTCACCTTCAGCCGCCCGGACTCCTCGGCGCACTCCCCCCGGGCGTACAGGCGCCTGAGCAGCGGGTCGCGGGTGCGGTCCAGGCTGGGCCCGGGGCGTCTGGCCTCGATGAAGGCCCGGGCGGTGACGGCGCCGGGCACGGTCGCCGAGGTGGCGCGCCACAGGCCCTCCCGCGTGGGCTCGACCCGGGTCTCGGCGCCGAGGAACGTCACCACCCGCGCCCGGGCCAGCGCGCGCAGCTCGGCGATCCGCCCGGCGGGCAGCGTCCCGGCGGTGTGGCGGGCGAGGCGGTGGAACCAGGCGTCCTCCGGCACTCGGCCGGTGAGGAAGTCGAGCACGTCGCGCAGCGCGTGGATCATGGCGAGGTCGGCGCTGTGGGAGGGGTCCGCGCGGCGGGACAGGTCGGCGGAGAGGTAGCCGTGCATCCACCGCTGCAGCCCGGCCAGGTCGCCGAACCTCATGCCGGCGAGCGGGCGGTCCAGGCGGGCGAAGTTGAGGCGGTCCTCGAACCGGGGCACGGCCGTGCGGATCAGCGCGCGCATGGCCCTGCCGTCCCATTCCTCCGCCTCGAAGGCGCCGGCGAAGGCGTCCCAGCCCACGCGGGCACGGTCGGGGTGGACGGTCAGCAGGTGGTGGTAGTAGGCGGAGGCGAGGTCCTTGGCCACGAGGGGCCACACCTCCTCCCGGAAGCCGCGCGCCCCCTCGCCCAGGCGCGTGACGAACCTCGGGGGCGGCGGCCGCTCGCCGGTGAGCCGGTATCCGACCTGGGCGTGCGGGGGCACGCCGCGCACCGACCCGACGTGGACCAGCGGCTCGCGCCCGCTCGCCTGGTAGATCAGCTCGCCGTCCGCCCCGTGCCGGAACCGCCCGCCCCGGGCGACGGTGAGCCGCGTGAGCACGTCGGCCAGGACCGAGCCGAGCCCGAGCGCCAGCACAGGCTCGCCGCCGGGGACCTGCTCCAGGGGACGGTCCGCCACGTGCCCGGCGGGCCGGTAGTAGAGCCCGTTCTCGCGGGCGAAGTGGCGCAGTTCCTGCTCGCGGGCCGAGGGCAGGACGTCGGGCCACCCCTGGGCGAGGACGACCGCGTCGGTGTCGACGCGCGTGCCGTCGTCGAGCAGGACGCGGCGGCCCGCGAGGTCGATGGCGCCGGCCCGGTGCAGGTGGATGCGCAGGCCCGGGGCCTGCGGATCCGGGCCGACCGCCCCGGGGGGAGGCGCGTCGGGGTCCACGAGGTGGACCTCCAGCGGGTGCCGGGTACCGGCCTTCGCGGCGTTGGCGCGGATCCGCTCGACCAGCCGGATACCCGTCTCACCGGCGCCGACGACGCAGATGGATCCGGTCACGCTCGCCTCCCGTTATTACCTATTTATAAGGTAGGAAATACATGGAACTTGGTCAAGACCATGGTAAAGCGAACGGCGTCCACCGCGTGAAGTGGACGCCGGGGAGACGATGCGGTTCAGGGGTGCCTCAGCCGGAGGCGCCGTAGCTGGCCTGGCGCGCTTTGGCGCCCGGAGGGGCGGGCTCCGGCGCGGCGACGAGGCGGACGGGGAACCGGGAGCCCAGCCCGCTCGCCTCCAGCACCCGGCGTACGGACGAGGAGGGGGAGACCAGGCACACGCCGCCCCCGAGACGCAGTGAGCGGCGGCGGGCGGCCATCAGGGCGGCCACCCCGCTCGCGTCCATGAAGGTCACCTCGGAGAGATCGACATCGAGGCGAGGACGCGGTGGTTCGAGCGCGGCGAGCAGACGCTCGCGCAGCTCGGGTGAGCAGGAGATGTCGACGTCACCACGTACGCGCAGGACGGTCGAATCGGCCTGGACGGTTAGGTGCAGGTCCATCGAGGACCTCCAATCGATGGACGACGAGGGCGGTTCACGTTCGGCGAACCGCCCCGACGTCCTAGGGCGAGGACGGCGGTGCCGTCCTCGCGAGAGCCTTGCGACCAGCCCGCACGGGTCTGCCGACCCGCGCGCACGGAGCCGTTGAGCTCGGTCTTCTTAAAGCGGGCGGACCTGCTCCGCCTGGGGGCCCTTCGGCCCACGCGTCGTCTGGAAGTCGACGCGCTGGTTCTCCTCGAGGCTGCGGTAGCCGCTGGAGTCGATGGCGGAGTAGTGGACGAAGACGTCCGCACTGCCGTCATCGGGAGCGATGAAACCGAAGCCCTTTTCGGCGTTGAACCACTTGACGGTTCCCTGAGCCATAAACTGAATCTCCTCATGAGACGATCTACGAGGACCACGGCGTGGTTCCTCGGGTTGCCTAGCGACCGACCGCCCCTCGAAAGCACGTGGCTTCGCACGGTGGAACGCCCGCTGTAAGAACTCCGCAGGCGCTGCTACACGTTAACGAACCTCTACTACAACCGCTCCCTATTCAACACCATGGCGCGGGCGTATGGCCAACGCAGGGGGGTCGACGCGGTCATGATCGTACTCCCCGGCCGGGCCGCGCGGGGCCGCCGGAGGACATTACCGCCGGTCCAGCGGCGGGAAGGCGGGCGCGCGGCGCTCCAGATAGCTGGCAACGCCCTCAGCGAAATCCGGGCGCCCGAACGACTCCATCATGAGCCGGACGGCCTCGGCGGCGGACTCGTCGAGCGTTTTGTCCCAATCGCCCCAGATCTGGCGCTTGATGATGGCCATCGAGGCCGGCGAACTGTGGACCGCCAGTTCCCGGGCGTAGGCGGTGGCCTCCTCCAGCAGCCGCTCCCCCGGCACCACGCGGCCGGCGAGGCCCAGCGCGCCCGCCTCGGCGCCGGTGAACGTGCGGCCCGAGAGCAGCAGATCCATGGCCCTGGCCTGCCCTACCAGCCTGGGGAGGATCCAGGCCAGGCCGTACTCGGCGATCAGGCCGCGCCGGGCGAACGCGGTGGCCCACTTGGCCTCGGCCGCCGTGAACACCAGGTCGCACACCAGCGCCTGCACCATGCCGAGCCCCGCGCAGGCGCCGTTGACCGCCGCGATGATCGGCTTGCGGATCGTCGTCGGGAAGGTGCCGGGCCGCTTGTCCTGCTCCTCGTCGTACGAGCCGTCCTGGACGGCGCTGAGCGTCTCGAAGTCCGCGCCCGCGCAGAAACCCTTCCCGGCGCCGGTGACGACGATCACGCGGACGTCCGGGGCGCGCTCGGCGTCCTCCAGCAGGTCGAAGTAGCGGCGGCCCATCGCGGCGGTCCAGGCGTTGAGCCGGTCGGGCCGGTTGAACGTCAGCGTCAGCACGCCCTCGTCGAGAGAAGACAGCACGAGATCGGACATGAAACCTCCTGGGGAGAAACCGCTACCGAATATAGTTCTACACGCACCTATGGCCGAGCCTCCGGCACGGCGGTTCGGGGAGTGGGTCAGGCTCCGTCCCCGGGCTTGCGGGGGTGGTGGACGAACGCCGGGGAGAGCCGGACGTCGTCGTAGTACCGGTGGAAGACGGGCGTGAGCGCCCCCGACAGCGGCGGAACGATCCAGGACCAGTCGGCGGGGCAGACGCGCCCGGAACGTTCCTCACGCTCCAGATGGGCCATGAACCGGCGGGACTCGGTGTGGTGGTCGGTGATCGTGACGCCCGCCCGGGTGAACGAGTGCAGCACGGCCACGTTCAGCTCGACCAGCGCGTGGTCCTTCCACAGCGTGCGGTCGCTGGAGGTGTCCAGGCCGAGCCGCGCGGCCACCACGCCCAGGCGGTCGTAGCGGTCCTCGTCGGCGAGGTTGCGCGCGCCGATCTCCGTCCCCATGTACCAGCCGTTGAACGGCGCGCAGGGGTAGCAGACGCCGCCGATCTCCAGGCACATGTCCGAGATCGCGGGCACGGCGTGCCAGCGGAGCCCGAGGTCGGCGAACCAGGGGTAGGCGGGGTGTTCGAGCGGGACCTCCAGCACCGCGTCACCCGGAATGGACGCGAGCAGCGGCGGGCGGTCCCCCGCCTCGATCACGAGCGGGAGCACGTCGAAGTCCGTCCCCGGGCCGCCGGGCCAGCCGAGGCGGCGGGCTGTGGCCGTGAGGGCGGCGTTGCGCGCGTCCCCGGCCACGAGCTCGCCGGCCGGGCCGAGATATCCGGCGTACCGGATGAGCTGCTCGTTCAGGATCCTCGGCCCGGGACGTCCCGGGCGGTCCTGGTCGAAGACGGTGATCGTGGGACGGACGCGCCCGCCGCCGGTCGCCTCGCGCAGATGGCGGACGCACTCCACCGCGACCCCCGCGGCGGTGCCGACCGACCGGCGGTCCCGCACCCGCAGCGAGCGCCAGTACAGGCGGCCGATGCACCGGTTGCTGTTGCGCCAGGCCACCCGCGCGCCGAAGGTGAGCTCCTCCGGGGTGTGGATGTAGGTGCCGTGCCGGGAGATCTGCGCCTCGACCTCCCGTAATCGCGGCCGCAGCCGCCCCGCGGAGGGGTTCTCCGCGTAGAAGAGCCTGAGGAACGCCTCCGCCTGCGCCGGGTCCACCGGCCCGGTGCCGGCGCCCTCCTGGTATTCGGGCGGCGCCGGAGGCCCGGCGTCCGGGGCCATGCCGCACGCCACCTCGCCCTCAGGGCCGCCGGGGACGGGGGACGGGGGACGGCGTCGGGATTTCCACCACACGAGCATGCGAGAACCGCCAGGGGGCTTACACGGGCGCGCCGCACCTTCCGGGGGATGCGAGCGTCCTGCGCGCAGCGGCCCTTCCCCGCTGCCCTGGGCATGATCCGCGGCCGCCGTACGACCATGGCCGCACGCACGGGGGCCCGGGGCGCACACGGTCACGGCGTGCGGCGGGCCGTGCGCGTTGCGCCACGAAGCACGGCAGACCCACATCTTCCGCCATCACCGGTGATTTGTCCGGGGTTCCGGAGATTCCCGGCGGGAGGACGGAACGCCCCGGCGGCGGACGGAGGGGCCGGAAACGGCGACAGCCCCAGGACAGGTGTCTCTGGGGCTGCTGGAGCGTGGCTCCCGCGATAGGACTCGAACCTATAACCTGCCGGTTAACAGCCGGCTGCTCTGCCGATTGAGCTACACGGGATCGCGCGCGTCGCACGGAGGATTTCGAGGCCCTTCCTTGCGGCGCGGAACTAGATTAGCGCATTCCGGGGGGTGCGTGTCGCACTCGATCACCCCCCTCATGGGGCGGCCGGGCACTCCTCGCCCGAACGCGGGCCGAGTTCCGACCATAACCGCACGCGGCTGGGGTAGGGGACCGGCAAGCGGAGATGCCAGCCGCACCGGAGGTGTAAGTAGATGCGATATCGATTGACGTTCACCGTGGGCCTGGCCGTCGGGTACGTCCTCGGCAGCCGGGCGGGCCGCGAGCGCTACGAGCAGATCAAGCGAGTGGCGCAGCGGGTCGCCGACAGCCCTGCCGTCCAGCAGGCCGCAGGCCTGGCGGGCGCGCAGGCGTCCAAGGCGGCCGAGGTCACCAAGCACAAGCTCGGCGACGTCCTCGGCGACAGGGTGCCGTTCCTGCACAAGAACGGCTGGGCCGTCAAGGACGACACCGGGACCGGCTGGCCGGACAGCGAGGTGGAACGCGTCACCTGACCGGCGGCCGACCGGATGCGACCGGTGGTGACCGGTACGGTGCGAACGAGGCCCGCGCGACGCGGGTTTCGTTCGTTCCGGGCCTCGCGCGGACGGCCACCGCCGGTACGCGACGCGGGTCTCGGTCGTTCCAGGCCGTCCCTGCCCGCATCCCCCGACTGAGCCTCCCGCGCCGGGCCGTGCTCGTACCCCCGCGCGGCCCGCTCAGATGCCGAGGTTGCGCCGCAGATCCTCCAGCACCTGCTCGGCGGCGGCGCGCAGGCCCGGGTCCGACGCGTCGAGCCCGGGGTCGAACACCAGCTCCCACAGCGCGTCCTCCCGTCCAGGCACCCGCCGCGCGACCAGCCGCACTCCCCCCCGCTCTACGAGCCGCACGTGCCGGTTGACGAGGATGGAGGAGGTGACCCGCTCGCGCACCGCCTCGGGAAGGCGGCCGGGCTCGGGCAGGGACACCCGCCACTCGCCGCCGTCGGTCGCCACGACGTGCAGGCCCTCCTCGTCCCACTGGGCGCGGTCGATCCGGTACCAGGGCAGCGGGCTCTCGCCCGGCAGGCGCAGGGCGCGGTCGGTGGCCACGACGTAGCCGCCCTCCGGCGTCCGGGCGTGGACCAGCGCCCGCTCCCCCGGCTCCAGCGTGACGCCGGCCTCCGGAGGAAGGGCGCGGGAGCCCCAGGGAATTCTCATGCGTGAAAGCTATCGGTCCAGCAGGCCGAGGTGGTGTGCCGCCCGCCTGCCTCGTCGCGATCGGATTCCCGGTCCCCCGCCGCCTCGGGCGCGGCCGACCTATGGCCTGTCAGCTTCTCGGTCCTGAAGGGCCGAGCTTGCAGCTCCTCGCCGTCGATGGGTTCGACGGTTCAGGCCGCGTCGTCGGCAGCGTGACTCACTGCCCGGCGACCGATGTTGATCGCCGCGATGTGGTCTGCGGGACCAGCGAACCCGCAGGAGGTGCAGCGGAAGTCGTCCCGGGTGGGACGGTTCCGCTTGTCGATGTGGCCGCACTCGGGGCAGGTTCGCGACGTGTTACGCGGGTCCACCAGACGCACGGGAATCCCGGCGATGGCGGCCTTGTAGGTCACGAACGTGCGGAGCTGGTGGAAGCTCCACGAGTGCAGGTCGGCACGCTGCGCCTTGCGAACCGTTACCCGGTCCCGGATGCCTTCGAGGTCTTCCAGGGCGATCCCGGACCTGGTGTCTTCGGCCTTGCCGACCAGATGCTTGGAGATGACATGGTTGACGTCCCGGGTGAACCGGGATTCCCTGCGGCGGCGAGCCTTGAGGAGCCGCTTGGCGGATTTGGTGCCCTTGGCCTGGAGGCGAGCACGGAGCAAGCGGTTGCTATACCGGACCGCCCGCACTGCCTTGCCGGTGTGTTCCTGCCCGGTGGAGTCGGTGGCCAGGTTGGCGATGCCGAGATCCACGCCCAGCCACGTGTCGGGCTCGTCGCCCTGCGGCGGCTCGGGCACGTCGATCACCACGGCGAGGAAGAACATGCCGTCCCGGTAGACCAGGTCGGCTTGCCCGCGCATGGTCGCCCCGGTGGTGGACAGCCAACGTCCCTGGTAGACCACCGGGACGACGATCCGCCCGCTGAGGGTGAGCATGCTGACCCGGTCGCGGCCCTTCCACGACAGGATCCGCTGATCGAACGCGACCGCACCCAGGTCACGGAACACCGGCTTGATCGTCTTGTCCCGCTTGTACGCCTCGCACGCCTTGGCGATGGACCGGATGGCCATCTGCGCCGACAGGGCGAACTCGGCCCGCAGTTCGGCGTACACGAGCTTCTGCAAGGCCATCTTGTTCGCGGTCCGGTGGGCGAACGCCACCTCGGCCACCCGGTTGCCGGCGGCGTTGCAGGCACGCATCGTCGCCAGCAGGGCTTCGCCCTGTTCAGCGCTCGGGGCGAGCTTCAGCATCTCCGTCACCAACACGCCATTGAATTTATCCGTCAATGCGGGAGTGATCAAATCGTGCGGGACGGTTCCGCGCTTCCTCCCGGCCCTGAAGGACCGGGCTTCCGCGCTGTAGGTGTCAGGTGAAGCCCTGGACCGGACGCGGGCCGCGTCCAGGTGGCCGCCCTGGGGTGATCAGGCCGGCGAGGGCGGGCCTCGGCGGTGGAGCCGCCCGACGCCGGAAACGGGCGCAGGACCCGGGCGGCAGACCGGCCTCATGGGACCATCATCCCCCGCCGCCGCCGAATGTGAAGCCCGTCATTCGAGGGCGGCATGATTATTCGGCCGGCCGCCGCGGAATCGACGGCTCTTTTCACACCCTTGAATGATCGCAGGATATACGCCGGAATCATATACGAAATTACCCTGAAAATCTCCGCGCGGAATTCTGTCAAACCGGACGGACGCGCGACAGGGCCGGCGACCGCGATCGTCTCCCGGTCGCCGGCGCCGGCCACTCGCGCCTCAGTCGAGATAGTCGCGCAGCATTTGCGCGCGGGTCGGGTGGCGCAGTTTGGCGAGCGTCTTGGACTCGATCTGCCGGATGCGCTCCCGCGTCACGCCGAACTCCCGCCCGACCTCCTCCAGCGTCCTCGGATGCCCGTCGGCCAGGCCGAAGCGGAGCTGGATGATCCGCTGCTCGCGGTCGGAGAGGGTGGCGAGGATGTCGTCGAGCTGGTCCTGCAGCATGATGAACGCGGCGGCCTCGATGGGCACGACGGCGTCAGCGTCCTCGATGAAGTCACCGAGGTCGGAGTCCTCCTCGCCGATCGGCGACTGCAGGGACACCGGCTCCTGGGCGATGCGCTGGATCTCGACCACCCGGTCCACGGGCAGGTCCATCTCCAGCGCGATCTCCTCGGGAGCCGGCTCCCGGCCGAGATCCTGGTGGAGCTGACGCTGCACCCGGACGAGCTTGTTGATGGTCTCGACCATGTGGACCGGGATGCGGATCGTCCGCGCCTGGTCGGCGATGGCGCGGGTGATCGCCTGGCGGATCCACCAGGTGGCGTAGGTCGAGAACTTGTAGCCCTTGGTGTAGTCGAACTTCTCGACCGCGCGGATCAGGCCCAGGTTGCCCTCCTGGATGAGGTCCAGGAACAGCATGCCGCGCCCGACGTAACGCTTGGCGATCGACACCACCAGACGCAGGTTGGCCTCGATGAGCCGCTGCTTGGCCCGGACGCCCTCCCAGACCAGCTCCTCGAACTCGGGGGTGGCGAGCCTGCACCCGACCTCGCAGAGCTTGTCCTCGGCGAACAGCCCGGCCTCGATGGCCTTGGCGAGCTCGACCTCCTCCTCGGCGGTCAGCAGAGGCACCCTGCCGATCTCGCGGAGGTAGATCCGGACGAGGTCGCTGGTCGGCGCGCGCTTGCCGACGTCCTCCTCGTCGGGGCGGACGGTGTCGTCGTCGCCCTGGGGCTCGAGCACCTCCACACCCTTTTCGGCGAGCATCCGCACGACGCGCTCCAGCGCGTCGGGTGGCAACTCGGAGCGGTCGAGCGCGGCGGCGACGTCGTCTACGGTGACGCTCCCGCGCTCTCTTCCTCTGGCGACTAGATCCGCCACCTGGTCTACCGATGGCGGTCCACTTGGCAGCACCGATGTACCCACGGGACATAGTCTGCTGTATAGGCACCGTAAAACGGCAGGCCCTATTTTTGTCACCGACGGTAAGCCGAATTCATTACCGAATCGATATCAAACAAATGTTTGGCCAAGCCGACGAGCGGAAAGTAAAGATTCTTATGCGCCGACGGCCCGTTCTCTTAACACGCGCCGTTGTTGTTCGAGCGCCACCAGTTCCCCGAAGAGACGGTTGTACTCCTGCTGCTGCTCGACCGGGTTGAGCCGTTCCATCTTCGCCTTGACCTGAACGAGCGCGCGCGTCACCGCGACCTCCGACAGCCGCGCCAGGACGGCCGCGCCGTAGCGCTCCTCGCCCTCCAGGTCCGCCCGCAGCGGCTCGACGGCGAACCGCGTCACCAGCCCGCGCAGCCCGTCGTCGTTCGTGGCGCCGAGCAGGATGTCGACCCAGTCGCGCCCGCCCGGGCCGCCGGTCACCGTGCCCCCCGCCTCCATGATCAGCTCGTACAGCGCGACGTGCCCGGGGACGGTGAACGCCCCCGCGCCGAGCGCGTCGAACTCCGGCCCCATGAGGGCGGGCCGCTGGACGGCGAGCTTCAGCGCCTCGGACTCCAGGCGGACCGCGGGGTCGGCGGGGTCGGGCGGACGCGGCGCGGCGGGCCGCCTGCCGCCGCGCTCGGGGGCGGCCGGGCGCCCGCCGGCCTGCCGCCCGCCGACCTCCTGGATGCGCCGCAGCACCATGCGCTCGTCCATGAACCCGAGCCAGCGGTCGAGGTCGACGGCGTACCGCCCGCGCAGGGCGGAGTCCTTGATGCCGGCCACCAGCGGCGCGGCGGCGTCCAGCGCGGCCAGGCGGCCCTCGTTGGTGTCCAGCTCGTAGCGGGAGATCACGCTGCGGATGGCGAACGCGAACAGCGGCTCGCGCCCGGCGATCAGCTCGCGCACCGCGCCGTCCCCGTGCTTGACGCGCAGGTCGCACGGGTCGAGGCCGTCGGGCTGGACGGCCACGAAAGTCTGGGTGACGAACTTCTGCTCGTCGGCGAAGGCGCGCAGGGCGGCCTTCTGCCCCGCCGAGTCGCCGTCGAAGGTGAACACGACCTCGCCGCGGAACTCGGCCTGGTCGAGCAGGAGCCGCCGCAGGACCTTGATGTGCTCCTCGCCGAAAGAGGTGCCGCACGTGGCGACCGCCGTCGGGACGCCGGCCAGGTGGCAGGCCATCACGTCGGTGTACCCCTCGACGACGACGGCCTGCGAGCGCTTGGAGATCTCGCGCTTGGCCAGGTCGATGCCGTAGAGGACCGTGCTCTTCTTGTAGATGGGGCTTTCGGGGGTGTTGAGGTACTTGGGCCCGTCGTCGCTTTCGAGCAGCCTGCGCGCCCCGAAGCCGATCGTCTCGCCGGTGATGTCGCGGATCGGCCAGACGAGCCGGCCGCGGAAGCGGTCGACCGGGCCGCGGCGGCCCTCACGGGCCAGGCCGCCCTTGACGAGCTCGGCCGCGGTGAAGCCCCGGGCCAGCAGGTGGCGGGCCAGGCGGTCCCACTCGGCGGGGGCGTACCCGACCCCGAAGAGCTCGGCGTCGACCCGCTCGAACCCCCGCTCGGAGAGGAACCGGCGTCCGGGGGCGGCCTCGGCCTCCGACAGCAGCGAGACGTAGAACTCGGCGGCGACCCGGTGGGCCTCGATCAGGCGGCTGCGCTCGCCGTGCTCGCGCCCCGGGACGTATCCGCCCTGCTCGTACCGCAGCTGGATGCCGGCGCGCTGGGCCAGCCGCTCGATCGCCTCGGCGAAGGACAGATGCTCCAGCTTGCGGACGAACGTGATGACATCCCCGCCTTCGGCGCAGCCGAAGCAGTACCAGTAGCCCCGCGAGGGCGTCACGTTGAAGGAGGGGGACTTCTCTTCGTGGAAGGGGCACAACCCTTTGAGGTTGCCGCCGCCCGCGTTGCGGAGCTGGATGTGCTCCCCCACGACGTCGGCGATCGATGAGCGCTCACGCACGAGCGCGATGTCCTCGTCACTGATCCGCCCTGCCACGCCGCGAGTCTACGACTCACCGCCGACAACCTGGGCGCGAGCTGCCCGTGATGGGTGATTTTCCGTGAATGGGTCATGGCGAGCATGGAGGTCGGTTAGAAAGGAAACGCTCGATTTCGGTAACGTCAAACGGGTGGAGATCATGCGACCGGGGCGACTCGCCGCCATTGCCGCGACGGTGCTCGTCACCGCGGCCTGCGCCGCCCCGTCCGGGGTGGCCGGCATCAGCACGCTTCCCACCACCTCCCCGCGGGCGCTCCCGAGCGACACGGGCGAGCCGAGCCCGTCCCCGAGCGCGGACCGGGGCGAGATCGACGCGGCCACGCTGAAGCCGTCCGGGGAGCCCTCCGGCGCCGCGAGCCCGCGTCCGAAGGTCACCCCTCCCGAGGGCGACGAGCCGGTCCGGGTGCCCCCGCCCAAGGTGTCGCGCTTCACCTACGCCTTCCCGGTGAAGGGCTGCCGGGTCAGCTACGCCCGCCAGCAGCTCGTCCTGCCCAAGAGCACGATCTGGGCGGGGAAGGGCTGCGCGTTCGTCGCGCCCGTCGGCGGCGTGGTGCACGAGGTCAACGCCAGCAACCGCTGGACGGCCTCCACCGACCACGGCGCGGACCGCGAGGGCCGGTTCGTGTCGATCATCGGGGACGACGGCGTGCGCTACCTCGGCGGGCACCTCGACGCGGTGGCGCAGGGCATCCGCCCCGGGGTCCGGGTGAGCGCGGGCCAGGTGCTCGGCCAGGTCGGCGACTCGGGCAACGCCAAGGGCCAGGGGACCAACCTGTACTTCGCGCTGTCGTGGTCGACGTCCTCCAAGTACTGGTGGGTGCGCCGGGGCATGGTCGACCCCTGGACGTACCTGGACGCCTGGCTGAGCGGCAACCCGACGCTGTCCCCCGCCGCGCGCGTGTCGGCCGTGCGCGCCGCCGTCGGCGCGACGCCTCCCTGCCGCACCCTCTGCGCGTCCAAGCCCCAGAAGAAGCCCACCCGCCGCCCCGTCCCGACCCAGACCGGCGACCCGTCGGACGTGCGCCGCGGCTAGGGCGGCGCCCGCCCACGACCGCCGTGTGGCGGCAGGCTTCGATGTCGCCGAAGCCGGCCACGGGCCCGCCCTTCCCGCTCGCCACGGTCCTCGTCCACCGCGAACGGCGCGAGCCCCTACAGGCGCGCGCCGAGACCGCGGTGCAGGCTCACCGCCGAGACGTCGGTGAGGGAGGCGATCTGGTCGACGACCACGCGCAGGCGGGCGGCGTCGTCGGCCGCCTCGGCGAAGGCGGGACGCAGCGCCGGCTCCAGCGTCCCCGGCGCGCCCAGCATGATCATCGAGGCCAGCTCGGCGATCAGCTCGCGCTGGCGGGCCTGGTTGGCGTTGTGGTCGTCCCTGGCCATCACGTAGTGCGCCGTCAGCCCCTTGAGCAGCGCGCACTCCAGGCGGGTCGTCCTCGGCACGACCAGCTCGGCCCCGTGCCGGGTGAGCACCTCCCGTCCGTACGCCTCGCGGGTGGCGGCCTGCGCGGACAGGCAGAAGCGCCCGATCAGCCCGCTGGTGAACGACTTCAGCGCCACCAGATCGCCCATGCTGCCCTCGAAGCGCCACGGCCACAGCGGCTCCCCGATCAGCCGGGCGAAGGTCTCCTCCAGCTCGGTGAGGCTGCTGTCGCCCGCGTACCACTTGAGCGTGCGTTCGCACACCTCCCGCCGCTCCTCGGCGTCGCCGAGCTGCGCGGGCAGGACGTGGCCGGAGTGCAGGGCGTCCTCCAGGTCGTGCACGGAGTAGGCGACGTCGTCCGACCAGTCCATGACCTGCGCCTCGAAGCTGACGCTCCCGGCCGGCGAGCCCTGGCGGACCCAGTCGAAGACCGCGAGGTCGTCGGCGTAGACGCCGTACTTGGCGCCGTGGGCGGAGGTCCACGGGTACTTGAGCGCGGAGTCGAGCGTGGCGCGGGTGAGGTTGAGCCCGGCGCTGCGCCCGTCGGCGGTCAGCACCTTGGCCTCCAGCCGGACGAGCAGGCGCAGGCTCTGGGCGTTGCCCTCGAACCCGCCGCACCGGGCGGCCAGCTCGTTGAGCGCGGCCTCGCCGTTGTGCCCGAACGGCGGGTGGCCGAGGTCGTGGGCCAGGCAGGCCGTCTCCACCAGGTCGGGGTCACAGCCGAGCGCCTTGCCCATCTCACGGCCGATCTGGGCGCATTCGAGCGAGTGGGTCAGGCGGGTGCGCGGGATGTGGCGGCCGTGGTCGGGGAACTCCCCCGGCCCGACGACCTGCGTCTTCGCGGCCAGCCGCCGCAGCGCCGCGCTGTGCAGCACCCGCGCCCGGTCGCGTTCGAACGCGCTGCGCTCGGGGTTGCCGGCGGGTTCCGGCACCCATCTGGCCTGATCGAACTGGTCATAGCCTCTCATCGGTAGCGGGATGCTACCCCGGGACGGGCCCGCCATCACTAACATGCGGGAAACTCACGGCAACCCTGGCATATCCGATATATGCGCAGATCAAAACGCCCGTACGACCCCCCCTGCCGGCAGAACGCCACACCCCGGTCCGGGCCGCCTCGGCGGCCGCCCGGACCGGGCCGGTCTCACCGGGTCTCGGACTCGCCGCCCGCCAGCGCGGCACGCCCCGCCTCAAGGCGGGCCACCGGCACCCGGAACGGCGAGCAGGACACGTAGTCCAGGCCGATCTCGTGGCAGAAGTGCACCGACTCCGGGTCGCCGCCGTGCTCGCCGCAGATGCCCAGCTTGATGTCCGGACGGCTCGCGCGGCCCTCCTCGACGGCGAGACGCATCAACCGGCCGACACCGCTCCTGTCGATCGTCTCGAACGGGGACACCCCGAAGATGCCGAGGTCCAGATAGCGCGAGAAGAACGCGGCCTCGACGTCGTCCCGCGAGAACCCCCAGGTCATCTGGGTCAGGTCGTTGGTGCCGAAGGAGAAGAAACGCGCCGCCTCGGCGATCTGCCCGGCCGTCAGGGCCGCGCGCGGCACCTCGATCATCGTGCCGATCAGCGCCTCGACGCCGGTCTCCGCCAGGATCTTCTCGGCGTCGTCCCGCACGCCCTCCAGCTCCTGGACGGCGCTCACCAGCGGGATCATGATCTCGGCGCGGGGATCTCCCCCGGCCGCGCGCCGCTCGGCCACGGCCTCGGCGATGGCCCGCACCTGCATCGTGAACAGGCCGGGGATCACCAGGCCGAGACGCACGCCCCGCAGGCCCAGCATGGGGTTCTGCTCGTGCAGGCGCTTGACGGCCCCCAGGAGGCGCCGGTCGCGCGGCGTGGCGTCGTCCCCGGCGAGGGCGAGCTTCACCGACAGGGCCGTGAGGTCGGGCAGGAACTCGTGCAGCGGCGGGTCGATCAGCCGGATCGTCACCGGCAGCCCGTCCATCGCCTCGAAGATGCCCACGAAGTCGGACTTCTGCAGCGGCTCCAGCGCGTCGAGCGCCGCGCGCCGCTCCTCCGGCGACTCCGCCAGGATCAGGTCCTCCACGAGCTTGCGCCGGTCGCCGAGGAACATGTGCTCGGTGCGGCACAGGCCGATGCCCTGCGCGCCGAACCTGCGGGCGCGGGCGGCGTCCTCGGGGGTGTCGGCGTTGGCCCGTACGGCCATGCGGCGGCGCTCGTCGGCGTGGCGCATGAGGCGG
Source organism: Sphaerisporangium album (assembly GCF_003323745.1). Lineage (GTDB taxonomy): Bacteria > Actinomycetota > Actinomycetes > Streptosporangiales > Streptosporangiaceae > Sphaerisporangium > Sphaerisporangium album. Next base: position 514,686 of record NZ_QOIL01000002.1, on the reverse strand, counting down.
TCGACGGCCTGGACGAGCTCGTCACGCTCCCTGTCCGTGCCCTTCCCTGTGCGTGTGCCCTCGAAGTACTCCACGACCGGGGACGCCACGACCGGGACCTCGCCGAGGAACACCTCGCCGGTGGCGCCGTCGATCGAGATGACGTCGCCCTCTTCGACCGTCACGCCGCCGGGCGCGGTGAACCGCCGTCCCTTGGCGTCGACCTCCAGTTCCTCGGCGCCGCACACGCAGGTCTTGCCCATGCCGCGGGCGACCACGGCGGCGTGCGAGGTCTTGCCGCCCCTGCTGGTCAGCACGCCCCTGGCGGCGATCATGCCCGCCAGGTCGTCCGGAGTGGTCTCGCGGCGGACCAGGATCACGTCCTCGCCCTCGGCGGCCAGCTCCTTGGCGCGCTCGGTGGAGAACACCGCCCTGCCGACCGCCGCGCCGGGCGAGGCGTTCATGCCCTTGGCGATCAGCGGACGGCCGGCGCCCGCGTCGAACCGGGGGAACATGAGCTGGGCGAGCTGGTCGCCGGAGACCCGGCCGACGGCCTCGTCCAGGTCGATGAGGCCCTGGTCGACGAGCTGGGTGGCGATGCGGAACGCCGCCGCCGCCGTGCGCTTGCCGACGCGGGTCTGGAGCATCCACAGCTTGCCGCGCTCGATGGTGAACTCGATGTCGCACAGGTCGCGGTAGTGGTCCTCCAGCGTCTTCATGATCTCCAGGAGCCGCCGGTAGGACTCCGGGTCGATCTCCCCCAGCCGCTGGAGCGGGACCGTGTTGCGGATGCCCGCGACGACGTCCTCGCCCTGGGCGTTCTGCAGGTAGTCGCCGTACACGCCCTGCTGCCCCGAGCCCGGGTCGCGGGTGAAGGCCACGCCCGTGCCCGACTCCATGCCGAGGTTGCCGAAGACCATCGCCACGATGTTGACCGCCGTGCCCAGGTCGTCGGGGATGCGCTCCTGGCGGCGGTAGATGATCGCGCGGGGGGCGTTCCAGGAGTCGAACACGGCCTGGACGGCCTGGCGCATCTGCTCGCGGGGGTCGGACGGGAAGTCGCCGCCGGTCTGCTCGCGCACGATGCCCTTGTAGGTGTCCACGAGGCCGCGGAAGTCCGCCGCGTCGAGGTCGAGGTCGCTGACCACGCCCTTGCGCCGCTTGACGTCGTCGATCGCGGCCTCGAACAGCTCGCCCTCCAGGCCGAGGACGGTCTTGCCGAACATCTGGATCAGGCGGCGGTAGGAGTCCCACGCGAACCGCTCGTCGCCCGCCTGGGCGGCCAGGCCCTGGACGGACTCGTCGTTGAGGCCGATGTTGAGGACGGTCTCCATCATGCCGGGCATGGAGTACTTCGCCCCGGAACGCACGCTGACGAGCAGCGGGTCCTCCGCGGCGCCGAGGCGCTTGCCCATCCCCTTCTCCAGCGCCTCCAGGTGGGTCTCGACCTCCTCGGCGAGCCCGTCGGGGAGACCGCCCTCGCGGAGGTAACCGCGGCACGCCTCGGAGGTGATCGTGAATCCCGGAGGCACGGGAAGACCCAGGTTAGTCATCTCCGCGAGATTGGCACCCTTACCACCGAGGAGATCCTTGAGATCTTTGTTGCCCTCGGTGAAGTCGTACACGTATTTGGGCACTCGAGCTCCTTCAACGACTTCACGGCGTATGCTTCCGCCTCGTTGCGGGGGACTCTACCTATGGTTCCTTGAGGGAAACGTCACCCTCGTCTCGGGAGGGCGTCTTCCCTGCTAGAACCCAATATAGCGGTCTAATCCATTGCCTCGGATAAGGCCGCGGGGAGGAAAACCCGGGCGGGGCCGAGCATGGTATATACCAATTCCAGGAAGCGGTCAGGTAGATTCACCGCCCATTCAACGGCGCCCATTGGTGTAGACCATGACTGGTGTAGACCATTTCCAACGCCCGCCGCGTTACCGCCTCTGGAGGGAAGGGCTACAGCAGACCGCCGAGGACCCCGGAACCGATAATTGTTCACCACGCCGATCACCGCGGTCGTCAGGCCGAGCGCGGCCACGGCCGGCAGGGCCACGAGCGCGGCGTCGCCTGGAGCGATCCGCGACAGAATGTGCGTCGTGGAAGCCAGAATCGCGATAGTCGTCCCCGACGGCCCGGAAGCGGCCGCCGATCCCGAGGCCGAGCGGGTGCGCGCCGCCCTCGCGGAGGCCGTGGCCCGCGGCGGCGGCGCCGTGGTCCCGCCCGGCGCGGCGAACGGGCTCGTCTGGCTCGTCCCCGCGCGGCCCGAGCTGCTCGGCGAGACCCTGGACGCCCATCCGGGCATCCGGTGGGTGCAGTTCCCATGGGCAGGGGTCGAGAAGTACGCGGAGGCCGGGGCGTTCCGCGACGAGGTGACCTTCACCTGCGCCAAGGGGGCCTACGCCGGGCAGGTGAGCGAGCACGCGCTCCTTCTGACGCTGGCGTCCCTGCGCAACATCGCCCGCCAGGCGCGGACGCCGAGGTGGCTGCCCATGCCCCCCACTTCGCTGAGCGGCCGGACGGTGACGATCCTGGGCGGCGGAGGCATCGCCGGGAAGCTCGTCCGGCTGCTCCAGCCGTTCGGATGCCACATCACGGTCATCCGCCGCCGTCCGGACAAGCTGGACGGCGCCGACGATACGCTGCCGCCCTCGGCCCTGCACGCGACGCTTCCCGGCACGGACGTGCTGGTGCTGGCGCTCGCCCTCACCCCTGGTACGAGGCACGTCATCGGCCGCCCGGAGCTGGAGCTGCTCCCCCCGCACGCCGTGATCGTCAACGTCGCCCGCGGCGCCCACATCGACACCGATGCCCTGGTGGAAGCGCTGCGGGAGGACCGCCTCGCCGCCGCCGGCCTGGACGTGACCGACCCCGAGCCGCTCCCCGGCGGCCACCCTCTGTGGGACGACCCCAGGGTGCTGATCACCTCACACTGTGCCGACTCCCCGGAGTACGTCACGCGCATGCTGTGCGAACGCGTCGAACGCAACGTCCGCCACCTCCGCGACGCCCACCCGCTGGAAGGCGTGATCGACCCCACCGCCGGCTACTGACGCCACGCTTCGCACCGACGACTTCCCCGACCCCGGCGACGTTGGCGGCGAGGTCCAGGCGGCCGAACTCGGCGACCGCGCGGGCGACCATGGCGGCCACGGACTCGGGATCGGACACATCGGTGCGCTGAGATGAATGGCGTTCACCTCTCCGGGAGCCGGCCCGTCGTGATGCTGGCGAGCGCGCGCGACCCGCCCTAGTCGTCGATCGGCTCGGCCGCCAGGGCCTCGAGCACCTGCTCGGAGACGTCTGCCAGGGCGTCGAGCTGCCGCGGGGTGACCACGTCGAACAGCACTCTGCGAACGTGGTCGAGATAGCCCGGGATGGCCGCTTCGATCGTGTTGCGGCCGGTCTCGGTCAGATGGATGCGCATGCCACGGGCGTCCTCTTCGCAGTGGACGCGAGCGACGAGGTCCCGCTTCATCATCCTCGTCACCTGATGCGTCAGCCGGGTTTTCTCCCAGCGCAGTGCCGCTCGCAGTTCGAACATCCGGAGGGCGCCGATCTCGGACTGCTGCAGCGTGCTCAGGACGGCGAAGTCCGACAGTGAGATGCCGGAGTCGTTGGTCAGCTCGCGATTGAGGTGGCGACGGAGGTCTTCCTGCATCGTGAGGAAGCCGTACCACGCGCGACGTTCGCGATCTGACAACTGCTCCGCCTCATTCACCGCGCCATGCTAGCACTCAGGGTGACAAGTCATCCGTCTGATGGTCGCCAGCGGGGTGCGGCCGAGACGAGGGCCGAGGCCGCACCCCGGGTGACTACAGCGGGAGGCCGCTGTAGTCCGCCTGTCCGGCGATCTGACCACCGTCGACGACGAGGTCGCTCCCGGTGATGAAGCTGGACTCGTCCGACGCGAGGAACAGCACCGCTCGCGCGATGTCCTCGGGTTCCCCGACCCGCCCGAGCGCGATCGCGCTGGTGTCGAAGACGACTCCCTCCGTCATCGGTGTCCTGGTCTGGCCGGGGTGCACCGCGTTCACACGGATTCCGTGCACGCCCAGCTCCAGCGCCGCCGACTTGGTCAGACCGCGCACGCCCCACTTGGTGGCCACATACGGCGACATCCTTGGCACACCTTGGAATGATCCGACCGAGCTGATGTTGACGATCGAGCCGCCACCGGCACGCTTCATCGCGGGGAGCACGGCCTGGATGCCGTTGAAGACCCCGACCAGGTTGACGTCGATCGTGCGCTGGAGGCGATCGAGCGCCCACTGCCCGATCAGCCCCGGGTCGGCGATGCCGGCGTTGTTGACGAGGATGTCGACGGCGCCGAAGCGCTCCTCGACCTCCTGGACCGCCGCGGCCCACTCGTCTGCGGATCGCACGTCCATGGGCAGGGCGATGACATCGGGACCGAGCTCGTCCGCCAGCCTGCGCGCCCCCTCGAGGTCGACGTCGACGGCGGCCACACGGGCGCCCTCCTCGGCGAGCAGCCGCACGGTTGCCGCGCCCATGCCCTTCGCGCCGCCGGTCACCAGCGCAGTCCTGCCCGCGACACGGCCGACACGGCCGGCGGTCGTCTCAGAAGTCGGTGCCACGGGACACCTCCTCCCATGCCACCCGGTCCTGCTGCGTCCTGTCCGCGTCCGCGGTCAGCCGATCGAATGCGTCATTGCCGAGCGGCAGGCGGACGGGCGTGTCCTCGGCCGCCAGTGCCGTTAGCAGCGCCGCCGCGACCCTCTCCGGGTCACCCGGCTGCTGTCCGGTGACCTCCGCCACGTGCTTACGGAGCCCCCCGACGGTTGCCTCGTAGTCTGCGATGCGCTCGGACTCGCTGATCGCCGGGCCGGCGAAGTTCGTCCGCATCGCACCGGGCTGACCGATGAGCACCTTGATCCCCAGGGGCGCGACCTCCTGTGCCAGCGCGACCGAGAATCCCTCCAGCGCGAACTTCCCGGCCGAGTACGCCGACATCCCCGGGACCGAGAGCTGGCCGGCCAGGCTGCTGATCTGCACGATCGCACCACTCCGCTGCGCGCGCATATGCGGCAGGACCGCGCGCGTGAGCGCGGCCGGGCCGAAGAAGTGCAGCTCCATCAGACGACGCAGCTCGGTATCGGACGTCTCCTCGACCGCGCCGATATGGCCACGACCGGCCGCGTTGACGAGTACGTCGATGCGGCCGTGCCGCCGGACCACGTCGGCCACGACCTCGTCGACGCGGCCGAGGTCGGTCACGTCGAGCTGCACGGTATCGACTGCATCGCCGTGGGCGTCGGCCAGCACCGCGGCGCCCGCCGTGTCGCGATCGGTGGCGACGACGACGTCCCCTTCTTCCAGTGCGGCGCGCGCGACCTCTCGACCGAGGCCCGACGCAGCCCCGGTCACGATCCAAATCTTTTCCACGAGAAGATCTCCTTCATGGGTGATACGTCACCCTATACGAAGGATGATGCATCACCCATATGGGGAGCGCAAGTGGATTTCTCCTGGGTAGGGCAGAACGATGTGGCAGCAGATACAGTGATGCGTCAACTTCGCCGACGGCGACCGTGCGCTATGGCGCCACCCCTGCCTCACGCCGACGCCACCCCGAGGCAGCGCAGCTGTACGCACAGTTTGCTGTGCGCCATTGGCACTCAGATCGGCGTCTCCCAGCCGCCGAGGTCCTGGTAGATCCGGTCGCGGAGGCTGCGCACCTCTCGATTGAGGTAGGCGAGCTCACCGGCGGTTCGCCCCGACGACTCCAGCAGCGCGTCACCGAGGCACCCCGCCTTGCCGCGACCGCATCGACGATCTCCGCGGCCGACGGGCGACGTCGTCGCCGATCATGTCATCAGCGAACGGCATGACCTCTTGCCTCCGCGACGATGCATCGAGGGCTCATCTCGCCCCGCCCGAAATGACGAGCGAGTCGAGGATCGCGTCCCGCACGCGCTCCGAGAGCTCCCAGTGCGGGTCGCCGTCCAGCTCGGAGATCAACGTCAAAATCACACCCGTGCTCGCCGCCAGGATCATCCTCGCCGCCTGCGCGGGATCCACCGCCAGGACCGACCGCGCCCGCTCGAGTGCCTCCAGGAGCATCTGCTCCACGACGCTGACGACGCCGCATCGATAGCCCGGCTCGACCCGGGCGTAGATGTGCGCGTAGAACGCGGGGTGCTCCACACCGAACCGGACGTGCGTGTCCCACGCGCGCGCGATCGCCGAGATCCGGCCGGCCTCGTCGGCGGGGGCGGGGTTGTCCTGGAGAAAGCGCCGGAACCCGTGGCTGACCACCTCGTCGAGGAGAGCCTGCTTGCTGCCGAAGTGGTGATACAGCGTCGGCGCCTGAACCCCCGCCTTCTCGGTTATCGCGCGCGTGGAGACCGCGCCCCCCTCGGCGTGCTCCAGGAGCTCCGCGCCGACGAGCAGCAGCCTGTCCCGAGTCGAAAGCTCCTTCGTCATACCCCTAGTATAGCGGTGCTATATGGTGTGTAGCAGCGCTACATTGAGCCGATCGCTCAGGAGCAACCCGGGCGATCTCAACCGAAGAAGGAAAAAGATGCAGTACTACCAGGTGTTCATCAGCGCGGAGCAGACCGCGCAGGCCCATCGCATCCTCGATGCGCTGATGGCGAAGCAGCTCGTGCTCGGCGGACCCGTCGTGGGCGGCCCGGCCAGGTTCCTGTGGAACTTCAAGGAGAGCGACGTTCCTGCGGAGATGCGCGAGCACAAGCTGTTCACGCTCGAGCAGGACTACAACTACATCATCACCTACACGCGTGAGGACCTGAAGGCGGAGCTCATCGACGTCGCCGAGTCGGCATCGCTGGAGGAGGTCTGCATGATCTCCTTCCTCCCCATTGAGACCAACCGCTCTCTGAAGGAGCTTCTCGACGCGACGTTCGAGGGGCGCGGCGGCGATGTCACCCCGGAGCCGGTCGACGCGGTCGCGGCGCTCACGTTCGTTCCCAAGGAGGTCGTGCCGACCCGGACCAAGAGCTCTACCGGAGCCCCCGGCACCCGTCGCTGACCAGCAGGACGGTGCGACCGCCCTCGGCGTGATCACACCCCGGACGCTGGGCGCCTGCCGCGCGCCCAGCGTCCGCTTCTACCGGGTGACGCGGAACACGGGCCATCCGATCTCGACGATCGCGTCCGCGTCCGGGCCGGGCAGGCCCTTCAGATACGTCTCGCGGATGGGTGCGTCGATGCTCAGCTCGTGGCGGGCGACGTGCTCGCCCAGCGCGGCGTAGACCGCCCTGACGCTCTCGTCCGGCCCGTGGCTCGTCGCCACGGCGAGTTCCACGGCCGGCAGCGTGACCGCTCGCACGCGTCCCATGGTCTCGAGCTCGCTTCCGCTGTCGACCGGCGCATAGAGCGCGGCCATCCCCCTGCCGTCGAGGAACAGCTCCGTCGACCACAGGCCTCCGAAGGCGCCCGCCACGGGAACCCGCTCCGCCTCGACGACCCGCGCGAGCTCACGCATCGCGGAATCGAACCACGGGCTCAACTCCGGCAGATCGATGACCTCCTGGACGACCAGGGCATCGGTCGGAGGAACCGTCCGGTGGGCGATCGGGATCCGCGGCGAGGCGTCGTCGAGGATGCGCCTCAGCGACGACAGGGCATCCGAGGTCTTCCGCAGCCGCGCCTCCAGGCGCGCCGCGTGCCCTTCGATCCGGGCCGCCCTGGACGCCACATCCGAAGTGGAGACGATCTCGCGGATCTCGTCCACCGGGACGTCCAGCTCCCGGAGGGTTCGGATCACCTGCGCATCGATCAGCTGGTCGACCGTGTAGAGGCGGTAGCCGTTGACCGGATCCACCGAGGCCGGGGCGAGCAGCCCCTCACGGTGGTAGTGGCGCAGCGCCTTGGCGCTCAGGCGAGTCGCCCGCGAGAAGTCACCGATCGTCATCAGCGACCGATCCGAGCTGATCACGATCCGGGAACCTGCGGGCCGCCGCCGTCGCCATCCGCCACGAGGTCTCCATCGTGGCGCTCGTCATACGCCTGCTGGGCTCTGATCACTTCGTCGACATGGGATTCGGCCCACTGCCGCAGCGCGATCAGCGGCTCGCGGAGCGTGCGGCCGAGCGGAGTGAGCCGGTACACCGCGGACGCGTCATCCGGGTCGGGCCGCGCGATCATCCCGTCCCTCTCGAGCGCACGCAGGGTGTCGATCAGCACCTTCTTCGAGATGCCCCCGATCTCCCGGTGGAGATCGCCGAACCGCCGTGGACTGCGATCCAGCAGGATCACGATCATCGCCGTTCACTTGTTCGCGATGCGCGCCGGCGACTCCCGAGAGGGGCACTTCGCGGAGAACACCGTCCACTCGACCTGGGATACGTCTGGCTGGGACACCCTGACCTCCGGTGGTCACGTTCAAGCAACCGGCACCCGCCGGGAACCATGAGAACTCCCACAAGTCTACGAAGACAGGAGAACGCGATGACCGCGATGTGATCCAGCGCTACGGTGCCGCCGCGGCGGCCGGCGACATAGAGGCGCCGGCCGCCACCCCTCGGCTCTCTGCGCGGCCACGACTTGACCTTCCCCTTGGGGGAAGGCCGACCTTTGAGGCATGCGCCCCGCCGCGTCCATCCTCGGAACCGAGATCGTGATCGACGGCGGAACCCTGAGAACGACCTAGCACCCACCACCCACTGAAAGGAGAGCCATCATGAGCGAGACCCCCTATGTCCCCTACGCGCCCGAGAAGCTGCCGGCCGTCGTCCGCCACTACCTCGAGACCCACCGGGACGGCGACCGCGAATCCCTCACAACCGTCTTCACGCCGGACGCGAAGGTCACCGACGAGAACATCGAGTACGCGGGGATCGACGCGATCCGCAACTGGCTCGCGAAAGCGGCGAGCGAGTACACCTACACGACCGACTACACGCAGCAGACCGAGCACTCTCCCAACGGATGGACCGTGAAGGCCCACCTGGAGGGCGACTTCCCGGGAGGCGAGGCCGACCTCCGGTTCCAGTTCCAGCTCGAAGGCGACAGGGTCAAGGAGCTCGTCATCGAGCCGTGACGAGGCCGCTGCATGTAGCCGGCTCACGCGCACGCCTTCGGCGAACATCGGGAATCACGGGGTGAGGGGTGCCCGGGGAGGTGTCAGGATGGGCCGATGATGGAGTTGAACGGACGGCCCGTCGGCGTCGAGGAGCTTGGGGCGCTGGCGCTGTACAACTACGGGCACTTCACCACCATGCGGGTGGAGGACGGGCGCGTCCGGGGGCTGTCGCTCCATCTGGAGCGGCTGCTCGGTGACTGCCGCGTCCTGCACGGCGCCGAGCTCGACCTCGACCGCGTCCGCCATCTGGTCCGGCGCGTGACGGCGCCCGGCACGCCGGTGATCGTGCGTGTCACCGTCTTCGATCCCGAGTTGGACGTCGCGCGTCCGGCCGTCAAAGCCCATCCGGAGATCCTGGTCAGCACCCGGCCGGTCCCCGGCGACCTGCCCCCGCTCGCCCTCGGGACGGCCGAGTACCAGCGCGATCTTCCGGAGGTCAAGCACTCCGGGCTGTTCGGGCCGGTCCTCCACCGGCGGTTCGCCCTGGCCGGCGGGTACGACGACGCGCTGTTCACGGACGCTCGGGGACGGGTGACCGAGGGGCCGACCTGGAACATCGGCTTCGTCCGCGAAGGCCGCCTGCTGTGGCCGGAGGACGACCGCCTCCCGGGCGTGACCATGCGGCTGCTCCAGCGGGTCGCGGAGCGCGTGGGCATCCCGTCCGTCACGGCCGCCGTCGACCTCGACGACCTGCCCGGCATGACGGCGGCGTTCGTCACCAGCTCGGCGATCGGTGCGCGTCCCGTGCGCTCGATCGACGGGGCCGAGCTTCGGCCGGACGAGCCGATCGTGACCACCCTGCGCCGCGAGTACGCCGCCCTCCCGGGCGAGCCGATATAGCCCGACGCCGGACCCTCCGCCACGGGCCGCCGTCCCGTCCGCCGTGGGATCACGGCTTCGGGGGGCCGTAGGCGGGGGGTGTGCCGGTGGCGGTGGCGATCAGGTCCTCGTAGACGTCGGGGGCGGTGGTGTAGGCGCCGAGGCGGACGGTCTTGTTGTCGCCGTGGTAGTCGCTGGAGCCGGTGACGCGCAGGCCCAGGTCGCGGGCCAGCACGCGCACGTGCGCGGCGTCCTCGGGCGAGTGGTCCGGGTGGCCGGCCTCGATGCCCCACAGGCCCGCGCCCGCGAGGCCCACGATCAGCGCGTCCGGCAGGACGTGACCACGGCTGCCCGCCATCGGATGGGCCAGCACGGACACGCCGCCCGCCTCGCCGATCAGCCGGATCGCGGTCAGCACGTCGATGTCGGTCTTGGGCAGCCGGTAACGCCCTCCCAGCCATTCGGGGCCGAACGCCTCGTCCACCGAGCCGACGAGGCCGCGCGCGACCAGCGCGCGGGCGATGTGCGGGCGGCCGACCGTCCCTCCGGCCACCAGCCCGCGCACCTCGTCCATGGTGAGGTCGACGCCGTCGGCGTTCAGCAGCTCGACGATCGCCTCGGCGCGCAGGTCGCGGGAGCGGCGTACGCGGGCGAGTTCGGCGGTCAGCTCCTGGTGACCGGGGTCGAACAGGTAGGCGAGCAGGTGCAGGCCGATGGACGGCTCGCTGCGGTACCAGCGGCCCGACAGCTCGGCGCCGAACACCAGCGTCAGCCCGGGCGGCACCGCCGGCGCCGCCCGGTTCCACCCGGCGGTGGTGTCGTGGTCGGTGAGCGCGATCACGTCCAGCCCCGCCTCGGCCGCCTCCCGCATGAGGAGCTCCGGGGCGTCGGTGCCGTCGCTCGCGGTGGAGTGCGTGTGCAGATCGATCCGCATGCTCCGAGCCTGTCAGCAATCAGCCTCGGATGGTGAATCGGCCTGGTGAGGAGGGAGCCGGACGCGCACGGCCCACCCCGGGCCAGGCCTCGTTCGCGGGGAAGCCGGGAGGCGGGAGATCCGGCTCGCAGGACGTCCGGCCCTTCGGGAGGCGCGGGCCGGGGCTTCGAATCGGCCCGGCCCGCGCCTGTTCCGCCGGGGCGAGGTCTCGGGCCCCGCCCCGGGGTCGGAGGTCGCCGTCAGTGGGGGCGGGTGGACTCCACCAGGCGGTTGAGTTCGGGCAGGACGGCCTCGGAGACGCTGATCTTGCGGTCGATCAGGCCGCTCGCGTGGAAGAGGTCGGCCGCGCGCTGCTGCTCGGCGACGAAGTCCTCGGTGACCGGGTTCAGGCCGAACGGGCGGTGGCGCAGCGCGTGCTCCCAGGCGTCGAGGTCTCCCCCGTCGTCGGCGGCGAAGAGCTCGGCCGCGGCCCGCGGGTTCTCCTTGATCCACGCGTCGGACTCCTGCAGGGCGGCGACGATGGCGGCCAGCTCCTCGGGGTGCCGCTCGGCGAAGTCACGCCGGGTGAACCACAGCGAACGGTGGCTGAACAGCCCGTCCGTCGCCACGAGCTCCCGGACGCGCGTCTCCCGCTCGACCCGGGTCAGCGAGGGGTAGGAGCCGACCCAGGCGTCCACCTCGCGATCCAGGAAGACCTGCGCGGCGTCGCCGTGGACGTCCACCGGCTCGATGTCCTTCCAGGTGAGCCCGGCGCGGTCGAGCGCGAACAGCAGCAGCGTGGTCTGCCACGAGCCGTGCCCGAGCGCGACGCGCCTGCCCGCGAGGTCCTCCAGGGAGTGGATCGGCGAGTCCTCGTGGACGACGAGCCGCCCGTTCTCGTGCCGGGACCCGGAGATCGCGACGTACACGATGTCGTGCCCCTTGCCCTGGGCGGTGACGGGCGGCGTGGAGCCGGTGCCGATGAAGTCGTACCCCCCGTCGAACAGGTGGTCGCCGTGCAGCGAGGGCAGCGCCTTCCTGGGGTCGGGACGCTCGCCGGCGGGCAGGTCGCGCAGGTCGACCCACTCGACGCCGGGCAGGGACCGTTCGAGGATGCCACGGGCGCGCAGGACCCACAGCGAGTTGTTGTTGGGAAAGTAGCCGACACGGACGCTCATCAGATGGTCCCTTTCTCTACGGATCTACATGGAGACAGATGATTCGCGCCCCGGACCAGCCGTGCCGGAGGCGCGGCCATGGGCACGACCCTTGAGGAGCGGCAGCACCTCTTCGCCGACGCGGTACGCCTCCTCCAGGTGCGGCACGCCCGCGAGGATGAAGGCGTCCACACCGATGCCGATCAGCTCGTCGAGCCGTTCGGCGACCTGCTGGTAGCTGCCGACGAGCCCGAACGCCGGCCCGCCGCGCAGCAGGTGGAAGCCGCCCCAGACGTTGGGCGAGACCTCCAGCTCGCGGTGGTGGCGCACCGGCCAGGAGACGAACGACTGGCTGCGCAGCCATCCGACCGAGTCGCCGTCCGGGCCGGTCAGCGCGGACGGGTCGACGTGCTCCCAGCCGCGCCGGACCTCGTCCCAGGCGGCCTCCTCGGTGTCGCGGGCGAGCACGTCGATGCGCACCGCGAACCTGGGAGCGCGTCCGATGGCGGTGCTGTGCGCGCGTACCTGGTCGAACTTGGCGGCCAGGTCGGGGAACGGCTCCAGCCACGACAGGTAGTAGTCGGCGTGGCGCCCGGCCGCCTCGATCGCGGCCTTGGACGACCCGGAGAAGTAGATCTCCGGGAACGGCTGCCGGGCGAGCGGCTCGGGCAGTCCGGCGCCCTCGACGCGGTAGAACCGGCCCTCGTAGTCGAACGGGCCGCCGCCCCAGACGCCCTTGAGCACGTCCAGGAACTCGGAGGTGCGGGCGTACCGGTCGTCGTGGTCCACACGGTCGCCCCACCAGAGCTGGGCGGGGCCGCCGCCGCCGGAGATGATGTTGTAGACGACCCGCCCGCCGGTGGCCCGCTGGAGCGTCGCCGACATCCGCGCCGCCTGCACCGGGTGCAGGAAGCCCGGCTGGTAGGCGATCATGAACCGGTAGGTCGTGGTCTCGCGGGCGAGGGCGGCGGCCGTGGCCCACGGGTCGTCGGTGAACGGGAACGACGGCAGCAGGCCGCCGACGAAGCCGGAGCTCTCCGAGGCACGGGCGACGTCGGCCATGTGCTCGACGTAGGAGTACCCGTCGCGGCGGCCGTCCCGCACCCCGGGGGCCAGGCTGCCCGGCACGACCGGCGCCCACTCTCCCCTGCTGGTCACCCGGCGGCGCAGGGACGGCTGGTCGCCGTGGGTGCCGATCCGCCAGTAGATGTCAATGGACACGCTCGATCTCCTTCGCGAACAACGGCAGCAGCCGCTCGCCCAGCCGGTAGGTCTCCTCGACGGCGGGCCGCGCCTCCAGCACGAACGTCGTGACCCCCTGGTCCAGGTAGCCGCGGATCCCGGCGGCGACGGTCTCGTACGACCCGACGAGGCCCAGTGGGGTGGACCCGCCGATCGTGGCGAAGCCCGGCCACAGCCCGGTCCGGGGGTCGGGGCCGGGCGGGTCGCCGGGGGCGCCGGCGAGGGCCCACAGCCCGCGGACGCCGGCCCACGCCTCGTCCTCGTCCTCGCGGGCCAGGACGGGCACCCGCAGGCCGTACGCGACCTCGCGTCCCTCGGCCGCCGCGCGCTCCGACAACGCGGCGACGCCGGCCGCGACGTCCTCGCCCGCGGTGAAGAGGTGCACGTCGGCGTGGCGGGCGGACAGGGCGAGCGCCTCGGGGGCGGTGCCGCCGAGGTGGACGCGCGGGAACGGCAGACCGGAGTTCGGCGACTGGAAGCCACCCGCGAGCACCTGGTAGAAGCGGCCTTCGTGGGTGTAGCCCTCCTCGTGCCAGACGCCCTTGGCGACGGTCAGGAACTCCTCCGCCCGCGCGTACCGGTCCGCGCCCGTCAGGAAGTCCCCCTGGGAGCGGGCGACGGCGGGGTCGAGATCCACGTCGAGCTGCCAGCCCAGCCTTCCCTCGGCGAAGCGCTGGAGAGACGCGGAGAACTTGGCCGCGTACACGGGCGTCGCCACGCCGGGGTGGAATCCGGCGACGACGCGCAGGTGACGGCTCTGCCGCAGCAGCCCCGCGGCCACGACCAGCGCCTCCTCGCCCTCGGGGTCGAACGGCACCAGCGCGCCGCCGACGGTGGCGATCTCGGCGGCCCTGCCCACCTGGGCGAGGTGGTCGGAGGGGCGGGACGCGCCGGCGCGGGGGTCGGTGACGAAGGACGGGAGCGGGCGGCGCGCGTCCGGCCGCCAGTCGCCCCGGTCCTGCCGGCCCGGCTCGCGCCCGTCGCCCCGCGTGGGGACGGTGACGAGGAATTCGGGGCTCGCGGCCATCACGCCACCGCCCCGGCGATCTCGCCGCGAAGCCCGGCAGACCCGGACACGGCTTCCGAGACGGCCCCGGGCACGGAGGCGGCGTCGCCCGCGAGGGCGCCCAGCTCCTCCAGCCGTTCCCTGGCCGCCGCGAGCGGCTCGGGCGCCACCCACGCGTCCAGGTCGAAGTCGGCGTCCAGGAAGCCGTGCACGAGCAGGAAGTTCTTCTGGACGCGCAGCAGGTCCACGCGCTCGTCGGACAGGTCGGGGTGCAGGAAGTGGTGGAAGTCGCCCCGGTAGGCGGTGGCCACGGCGTCCGCGCCCGAGCGGGTCTCGGCGGACAGGATGTCGCGCACCCTGCCGAGGTCGCCCCGGGCCCAGTCGGCGGCACGCAGCGTCTGTACCAGGAACCCGGTGACCAGCTCCGGCCGCTCCTCCAGGAGCCGCGCGTGCACGGTGATCGGCCTCGGGGTGCCGTTGTTGACGCGCGTACGGGGGTCGGGGTGGGCGTCCAGGTCGACGGCGACGACCGCGCCGATCTCGGCGGCCTGCTCGGCCGCCCGCGCCCCCTTGGCGTACACCGCGTCCACCTCGCCCCGGGCGAGCTCGGCGATGCCGGGCCAGGAGAACGCGCGGGCGTCCGCGTCCCGGCCCACCGACGGCCTGGTCTGGGCGGCGACCTCGGCGAAGGTGACGTCGTCCAGCGTGAGCCCGGCCTGGGACAGCGCGCCCTTGAACCCGTGCAGGGCCATCGCCCTCGGGAAGCTCTTGGCCCGGGTCTCGGCCCAGCCGGGCAGCGCCACCCGGGCGCCCGCCAGCCCCGCCGCGTCCGTGATGCCGGAATCGGCCCGGACCAGGATGGACTGCCATTCCTCGATCCAGGTCAGGCCGATCAGCCGGGTGGGAGCCCCCGCCGAGCGCGCGGCCAGCGCCGGAACGTTGCCGCCCTCGCGGAGCAGCCCGAGCAGGCGATGGTCGAAATGGTGCTCCGCCAGCTCGGGGCCGGCGTCCTGGAGGATCCTGATCTCCAGGCCGGCGACCCGGAACTCCTCGGCGAGCCACCCCTGGTTGTGCGCGAGGCCGCTGGCGGTGGGGACGGGGCAGCGGGTGTACCAAAGCTTGTCTACGGAGGTCATGCGACTCCTTCGGTCATGACGGACAGGCCACGCGGACCAGGACGGGCCACGCGGACCAGCACGGGCACGCGGATCAGTGGGCGGCGGCGGTGACGCCGAGGTGGGTGAGGAACAGACGGCGGTGGGCGGTGAAGCCGGGGGTGTCCCGGTCGCGGGGGTGGGGCAGGTCGATGGCCTGGTCGACGGCCAGCGCGCCCTCGCGCAGCACCACCACGCGGTCGGCCAGCCGGACGGCCTCGTCCACGTCGTGCGTGACCAGGACGACCGCCGGGCGGTGCCGCGCACACAGCTCGGCGACCAGTTCCTGCATCTGGAGCCGGGTCAGGGCGTCGAGCGCGGCGAACGGCTCGTCGAGCAGCAGCACCTCGGGGTCGCGCACCAGCGCCCGCGCCAGGGCGACGCGCTGCGCCTCCCCGCCGGACAGCGTCGCCGGCCACGCGCGCCCGTACCCCTCCAGCCCGACCTCGGCCAGGGCCCGGCGGCCCGCCTCCCGCACGGAAGACGGCAGACCGAGCGTGACGTTGGCGAGGACGCGCCGGGCCGGGATGAGCCGGGGCTCCTGGTACACGGTCGTGCGCCTGCGGGCGGCGAGGACCGTCCCGGCGTCGGGAAGCTCCAGGCCGGCCAGGATGCGCAGCAGGGTGGTCTTGCCGGTGCCGCTCGGCCCGAGCAGCGCGAAGAACTCGCCGCGCCGGATGTCCAGGTCGACGCCGTCCAGCACCGTCTTGGCGCCGAACGACTTGCGCAACCCTCTGACCCGGATCGCGAGGCCGTCCGGGGCCTCGCCCGGGAACACCGGTTCGCTCATCGGAACTCCTCGTGGACGTTTTCCCGGCCACCGGTGGCGCGCCGCCTCATCGGGCGACCACGTGGCCGCGCCACGGCATCGCGACCCGCTCCAGCAGCCGGATCGCGCCGTCGAAGACGAGCCCGAGCGCGGCGTAGACGAGGATGCACAGCACCATGTAGTCGGGACGGAAGTACTGCTGGGCCAACGTGACCAGGTAGCCGATGCCCTCGGTCGCGCCGATCTGCTCGGCGGCGATCAGGCCGGTCAGCGAGACCGAGAGGCTGATCCGCAGGGCCATCAGGATGCTCGGCAACGCGCTCGGGATGACGACCCCGAGGGCGAGCCGGTGTCCGCGCAGCCCGAACCCGCGCGCCGCCTCGACGACCTTGCGGTCGACGTTCCTGACCCCGAGGTAGGTGTAGGCGTACATGGGGATGGCCGCCGCCACCGCGATCAGCACGATCTTGAAGGTCTCGCCGACCCCGAACCACGAGATGAACAGCGGAACCAGTGCGAGGAACGGCACGGCGCGCAGCATCTGCATCGTCGGGTCGACCAGCTCCTCGCCGACCGCCGAGATGCCCGCGGCCACGCCGAGCACCAGCCCGAGCCCGCCGCCCGCGAGCACGCCCAGCCCGGCGCGGTGCCCGGAGGCGAGCAGGTAGCCGGTGAGCTGGCCGGTGGCGATCAGCTCGCGCAGCGCGCCGGCCACCGCGGACGGCGCGGCGAGCACGTCCGGGGGGATCCGCCCGCTCGCGGACCCGTACCACCACGCGGCGAGCAGCAGCAGCGGCACCGCGATCCGTACCGCGACCGAGAGCGCGGCGGGACGGCGGCGCGCCCCGAGGAACCTCGGCGCCTCCAGCCCGCGAGCCTCCTCCCGTGCGGCGGCCGGGGACTCCGGCGCGGACCCGGAGACGGACACCGCCGTGGACTCCGGCGCGGACCCGGAGACGGACACCGCTGTCGGCTCCGGCGGGGATCCGGGAAGGGCGGTCGCCGTCTCGTCCGGTTGGTGGAGTCTCTCGATGGTCACGGCGTCACCCCGAGGCGGCGGGGGTCGAGCCGGCCGCCGCCTTCAGGTCGAACAGCACGTCGTCCGGCCGGATCTCGGCGGTCACGACCCCGTACCGGCGGAACAGGTCGGACACCGCGCGGATGTTGGCGCCGTCCTCCTTGGCGGCGTACCGCGGGATGTTGGCGTACCGGGCCGTGGCGATGTCCAGGTCGAGCCGCGCGCCGGTGACGGCGGTGGGCCCCTGCGTGAGGAAGACGTTCTCGAACTTCTCGGGCGTCTTCCTGGCCTCCTCGGTCAGCTCCTGGAGCACCTCCAGGTAGACGCGGACCGCCTCGGGGTGCCGTCGCAGCAGCTCGTCGCGCGCCGCGAGGATCGTGAGGTCCTTGTCGTCCAGGTCGCGGCCGTGGACGAGCACCCGCGCGCCCTTGGCCACCGCCTCCGGGTAGGCCTTGACGATGGCCCACCACGCGTCCACCTTGCCGGTGGCGAAGGCCGCGGCGCCCTGATCGGGGTTCAGGTAGACCCGCTTGACCTGGTCGACGGGCACCCCGGCGTCCTCCAGGGCGAGCAGGAGCAGATATTCGCCCTTGCCTCCCTTGTTGACCGCCACCTGCTTGCCCGCCAGGTCCTTCACGGACGTGATCGGGCTGTCGGGCTTCACGACGAGGCCGTCCGTCTGCGGCGCGGAGGGGTCGGTGATGGGGTCGGTGACCGAGAAGATCTTGATGTCGGGGCTGTTCGCCAGGTATCCGACGGCGGGCGAGATGGCCCCGGCGAGGACGTTCACCGACCCGGAGTGCACCGCGTCCACGGTCGCCGTGAAGGAGGCGTACGAACCGCCCCACTCGACCGTCGCGCCGACCGCCTTGAGCCGTTTCTCCAAGATGCCCTCGCGCTTGGCGTAGGCGAGGGGCCCGGCATTGCCGGGATCCTGCAGCTTCAGGACCGCCCCGCCGCCTCCGGAGGACGATCCGCCGCCCGCGGCGGAGGAGGTGCCGCACGCGGCCGCGAGGCCGAGGACGGAGACGGCGAGCGCGACGGCGGCGACGCGTCCGTACGGACGGCCGGACCGGCGGTGCGCACGCGGCACGCGGATTTTCCACATGGTGACAAGCCCCTAACACGATGAGAGGACAGGCGGGACCGGCGGCGACCGGCCGCAGGGCATGGGTGGGAGACCTCCGGGACGGAGGCCTTCAGAGAGGGGTGAGGAGAAGAGGAGAGGCGTCGTCTACCAGCGCGAGGACCGCGCGAGACGGATCACGTTCACTGACAGAGGCTGCTGTCCACGTGCATGAAGTCGATCGCGCGCCGGACGGTCAAGTTCACAATCGGCACAATGCCTATATTTCAGGTAGGTAATAGGTAAGTCAAGGCACATCTCGCATTCCAAGACACCCCAACAGGCAGAACGGGCGTGCACCTCCACGCGCACACCCGTCCGACCTGCGAGAACGCCGCCCTACCTGCCCGCCTCCACGCGCGCTACCGCCCCGCCTCCCTGCTCGCTCCCGGGCACCGGATCAGCGGGCGAGGAGCGCGGCGATCGTGCCGGGCAGATCGGTCGCGGGGCGGCCGAGCAGGCGCTCCAGGTCGGGGCCTGTCTCGGCGAGGGCGCCCGCGCGGACCATCGGGGCGAGCGCGCCGAGCCACCCGGCCTCCGCGTCCGTGACCTCGCGGTACCCGACCGGGCCACCGAGCGCCGCCGCGAGGGCCTCGGCCAGCTCGGGGTACGTCCACAGGGGACCGCGCAGCTCGTAGACGGCGTTCTCGTGCCCGGTCCCCGTGAGGGCCGCCGACGCGGCCAGGGCCAGATCGCGCAGCCGCGCCGTGTTGAGCGGACGCCCGCCGGTCGAGGACGTCACCGTCCCGATCTGCCTGGCCTGCGCCAGCGCCGCCCCGACGAACGCCTCCGAGTACAGCGCGTTGCGCAGGAAGGTGTAGCTGAGGCCGGAGGCGGCGATCGCCTTCTCGGTCACGCCGTGGTCGGCCGCGAAGCCCTCGCCGTCGTCCGCGCCGAGGGCGCTGGTGTAGACGATGCGCCGCACCCCGGCCCGGACCGCGCGCTCGACGACCGCCTGGTGCTGCGCGACGCGCACCCCGGGCGTGAGGTCGGGGCCGGACACCAGGAGCAGGACCTCCACACCGGCGAGCGCACCGTCGAGGGTGTCCGGGAGGTCGTAGTCGGCGTGGCGCACCTCCACGCCGCGCGCGGCCAGGGGCGCGGCCTTCTCGGGGGTGCGGGCCAGCGCCACGACGCCGGCGGGGCCGGCCCGGCCCAGCAGGTCCTCGACGGCGATTCGGCCGAGGTTTCCGGTGACACCGGTGAGGGCGATCTTCGTCACGTAGAGTCCACTTTCAGAGGGTCCAGGGGAAAGCGCGGTGAGCGTACCGATGTCACTCCCGGATCCGCCTCGCATTTTCCGTCAGCCCGGGGGTCCCGAAGCCGATGCGGCCGCACCGTGAAGACCAGTCCACCGCCCGGGACGGCCTCGCTCCCCCGGAGCCCATCGGCAGGCCGTCAGGCCGCAGGCCGTGGCGCCGGGCGTGGCAGGTCGTCGTCGTCCTGCTCTCCCTGCCGGTGCTCGTGCTCGCGCTCAGCGGGATCGCGCTGTACCTGTTCAGCCTGGGCACGCCGTCGCCCGGCGCGGTAACGCGCGGCCGGGACGCGGCGTGGCTCGGGCACGCGTGGGTGGACGGGCGCAACGGCGACCCGCAGGTCGCCGCCCTGGCCGCCCATCTCAGGGGCACCGGCGTCAGCGACCTGTACGTCCACACCGGCCCGATCGAGGTCGACGGCACCCTGCCCACCTCCCTGTACCCCCGCGCGGGCTGGGCGGTCGGCGCGTTGCGCCGCGCACTGCCCGGGGTGCGCGTCCACGCGTGGCTCGGGCAGCGGCTGGACCCCGGGATGCTCGACCTGTCCGACGCTCAGACGCGGGCCAACATCGTGCGGACGGCCGGACAGGTGATGGCGGCCGGGTTCGACGGCGTCCACTACAACTTCGAGCCGCTGGACAGCGGGGACCTCGGGCTGCTGGACGTCCTGGACCGCACCCGCGCCGCCCTGCCACCCGGCCGCCTGCTGTCCCTGTCGGTGCACCAGCTCGAACCGCTGCCCGGCCTGAGCACCGCGAGCGAGCTCGTGCTCGGGCGCGCCGCGCTGTGGACGGCCGGCTACCTGCGCGAGGTCGCGCGCCGTCTCGACCAGGTGGCGGTGATGACGTACGACACGGCGCAGCCGACGCAGGCCCTGTTCAGCGGGTACGTGCGCCGCCAGACCGCGCTGGCCCTGGCCGCCGTGCCCACGGGCACCACGCTGCTGATCGGCGTGCCCGCCTACCATGACCCGACCTGGACGCACCACCCGTCGGCCGAGACCATGAGGGCCTCGATCCACGGGGTGCGCCTCGGGCTCGGCGGCGACACGCGGCGGTCCTTCGGCGTCGCGCTGTACGTGGACTTCACGGCCACCGAGGCGGACTGGGACGAGTACCGCCGCGGCTGGGGCGGCGCCGGCTGACGGGTGCCCGCCGAGGGGCCCACGCCGACGGGTCCCGCCGAGGGGGCCCGTCCTCAGAGGTTGGGACCGGCGCGCGATCAATCAGCTTCTGTACTGCTTTCTCACCGGTCGACGAAGGACACCGGGGCCGCGAGGCCCCGTCGGCGGTCGTGGTACGGCCTGGTCAGCAGGCGCCGCCGCCACCACAACAGCGGCACCGCCCCGGCGAACCCGGCCGCGAGCGGCGTGGCCCCGCCGAGGGCGGCCGCCGCCTTGAGCGCGGGCTGGACGAAGGTGTCGGGGATGGGCAGCGTGCCCGCCCGCGACAGCGGCCACACGATCACGAACGCGCGGCCGACGACGGTGTCCACGGGGATCGCGCCGTCCCCCTTGTCGCCCTGGTGCATGCGGGAGTCGTAGGAGATCTGCCGGTGGTCGCCCATCACCCACAGGCGGCCGGGCTCGACCTTGACCTCGAACGTCTTGTCCGACGGCGCGTTGCCCGGATACAGGTAGGCGTCCTCCTTGAGCGGCACGCCGTTGACGGTGACCCGTCCCTGGTCGTCGCAGCACTTCACCGTGTCGCCGCCGACGCCGATGACCCGCTTGATGTAGTCCTTCTCGCCGGGGACCACGCCGAAGGCCGTGCCGACCCAGCGGAAGAACCCGGCGACCGGGTTGGACGGCGGCGGGACGTCGACCTCGCCCTTCCAGGAGTCCACGCCGGAGAAGACGATCACGTCGCCGCGCTCGACGTCGCGCGTGTGGTAGACGAGCTTGTTGACCAGGACGCGGTCGTTCAGCAGCAGCGTGTTCTCCATCGACCCGGAGGGGATGTAGAAGGCCTGCACGACGAACGTTTTGATGGCGAGCGCCAGCAACAAGGCGACGACCACGAGAACGGGCAGCTCACGCCAGAACGAGCCCTTCTTGCGCTTGCCGCTCCTGGCGGGAGTCTTGGTGTCTTCGGCGACCACGTTCACCTCGTCCTCGGCTGGCGGCGCGCGGCGGCACCGGTCCGTCTACATCCATCTTCACCGATCTTCGCTCCACACGCGAAGGATCCCCGGACGGACATCGCCGGACTCGGGCATCGTGCACAATCCTCCCCTGCGCCCGCGGGATCATTCTCCCCGCCCCCGCCCGCCATGGCGAGCCGCCGACCGCCTCGGAAGTCCCGCGTGCCGCCGCGTGCGCCTATACGGGACGCCGTCGCGCCCGCCAAGAGCCTTGACCTCAACCAATGTTGATGTTTCACGATGGCAGCAGCACCGGCATCGACAAGGGAGAAACGATGTTCCTCGTAACGGGGGCCACGGGAAAAGTCGGCGGGCACGCCGTGTCCGCCCTGCTGAAGGAGGGGGCCCGCGTCCGCGCGCTCACCCGCGACCCCGGCGCGGCCCGCCTGCCGGACGGCGCCGAGGTCGTCGGCGGCGACCTGGCCGACCCCGCGTCGCTGAAAGCCGCCCTGGACGGCGTCGAGGCGGTGCTGCTGGTCTGGCCCACACTCTCCGGCGACCACGCCGCGCCCGAGACCGTCGCCGCGATCGCCGGGCAGGTCCGTCACATCGTGTACCTGTCCGCCCGGGGGGTGCCCGACGACCGGAAGACGGGCCAGGGGTTCATCATGGGCTCGCACGCCCGCATGGAGCACCTGATCGAGGACTCCGGCGCCGAATGGACGTTCCTGCGCCCGACCGGGTTCGCCGCCAACACCCTTCAATGGGCCGAGCAGATCCGTGAGACGGGCACGGTCCACTGGGCGTACGGGCAGGCGGGGCGCGCGCTGATCCACGAGCGCGACATCGCCGCCGTGGGGGTCCGCGCGATGCTGGACGGCGGCCACGCGGGCGCGAAGCACGTGCTGACCGGCCCGCGGACGCTCACGCAGGTCGAGCAGGTGGCCGCCATCGGCGAGGCGATCGGCCGTCCGGTCCGCTGGGTGGAGCTGACGCCCGAGGCCGTGCGCGAGGGCATGATCGCCGGGGGCCTGCCGCCCGAGATGGCGGACGCCATCCTCACCGGCCACGCGGCGATGGCGGCGTCCCCCGAGCCGGTCACCTCCACGGTGGAGGAGATCACCGGCGCGCCGGCGACCACGTACCACCAGTGGGCACGCGACCACGCGGACGCCTTCCGCTGACCGCCACGCGAACCGGCCCGCCCCCGTACGAGCCGGCCGCGCCGCCAGGGCCGCGATCCCGTGACCCCCGGCACGGTGACGCGGGCGTCCCTACGCGTGGCGGGCGGGCGCGGGCGTCTCCCGCGGGGGACGCCCGCCCAGCGTGACGGCGTCCTTCCTGGCCACGACCGGCCGCTTCGCCGCCCCGGGAGCCGTGACCGGCGGCACGCGGACGGGCGACTCGCCCACCACGGCCTGGTAGTAGCCGAAGAGCTGGTGGCACAGCGCCGTCCAGCCGCGGCCGAGGACGGACTCGCGGGCGTTGGCCCCCATGCGGCGGCGGGCGTCCGCGTCCCCGGCGAGGCGGGCGACGGCGCGGCGCATCTCGGCGGGGTCGTCCGGCGGGAAGAGCAGGCCGTTGCGGTCCGGCGTGACGAGGTCGAGCGGCCCTCCGGCGGCGGCCGCGACGACGGGCACACCGGCCGCCAGCGCCTCCTGGACGGCCTGGCAGTAGGTCTCGTTCCTGCCCGTGTGCACGAAGACGTCGAACGACGCGAGGATCCGCGAAAGGTCCTCTCCGGTGCGCAGGCCGCAGAACACCGCGTTCGGCAGCAACTTGCGCAGCCGGGGCTCGGCGGGGCCGTCGCCGACGATCACGAGCCGGGTCCCGGGGATGTCCGCCAGCTCGGCGAGCAGGTGCACCCGCTTGTCGGCGGCCAGCCGCCCGACGTAGCCGACGACGACCTCGCCGTCCGGAGCGAACTCCCGCCGCAGCTCGGCGCGGCGGTGGCGCGGGTCGAACTGGTCGAGGTCGACGCCCCTCCCCCACAGCGCCAGCCGGGGGACGCCGTGGTCGCGCAGCTCGGCCATCGTCGCCGTCGAGGGCGCGAGGGTGAGCGCGGCCCGTCCGTGGATGTGCCGGAGCCAGGCCCAGATCAGCGCGTCGGTGCCGCGCAGGCCGTACTGGCGCGCGAAGCCGGCGAGGTCGGTCTGGAACACCGCCACCGCGGGCACGCCGAGCCGCAGCGCCGCCGTCAGCCCCGCCGCCCCGACCACCGTCGGCGAGGCGAGATGGACGACGTCGGGCTCGAACTCCTCGATCGCCCGGTGGATGCCGCGGCTCGGCAACCCCACCCGGAACGACCGGTAGAACGGCAGCAGCCGGAACGCGGGCGTCGAGTGGACCGGGAACCCGGCGTAGGTCTTCGGGCCGGGGTTCGGCGCCACGACCATCGCGTCGTGGCCGTGGTCCGCGAGGTGGCGCAGCAGACGGACCAGCGAGTTCGTCACGCCGTTGACCTGGGGTAGGAAGGACTCGGAGACGATGGCGACTCTCATGGGTCTCACTTCTCTCGCTGCTCTCGCCGCTTCGGCGACGCGGTACGCGGGGTCGGAGGCTCCTCCGTCACGCGCCGGCGGCGGCCGGGGCGCTCCCGCCGGGGCCGGGCGCGCCGAGGCGCCGCAGGATGACGTCGAGCTCGGCGTGCAGCACCTCGTCGAGGGTCCCGGTCCTGCCGCGGACCTCGTGCCACGCCTCGCTGAGGACGAGGCCGCAGAACTGCGGGAGGAAGTCCCGCGAGCGCCGCGCGATCCACCCCGTCCCCTCGACGGCCATCCAGCGCGCGCTCGCCCACGCCGACGGCTCGCGCCCGACCGGCTCGGCGCTCGGCGGCGCGTGACCGGCGAAACCGTGTTCGGCCAGCCCGGCGGCGAACAGCCGCGCCAGCAGGCGGTGGCCGCGCTCGCTCGGGTGCAGCCGGTCGACCCCCCACATCCGCCGCTCGTACAGTGCCGGGTTGGAGCCCAGGTCGATGTGCACGGTCTCGTACCTGTCGGCGAGGTGGTCGAGTACCGCGTTGATGCCGTGGACCCGGCGGGTGAGCGGGCGGCGGACGAAGTCGGGGATGCCGAGCATCAGCCCCGGGTCGGGCAGGCGCGCGGTGAGCACGGTCGCGCCCGCGCCGCGCAGGCCGCCGACGACCTCCTCCAGGGCGGCGGCGATGGCGGCCAGGTCGAACCTGCCGCGCAGCGTGTCGTTGACGCCCGCCAGCACGGACGCCAGCGTCGGCCGCAGCGCGAGGGCCCTCGGGAGCTGGTCGGCGGCGAGGTCGACGGCCGTCGCCCCGCAGTCGGCCAGGTTGCTGAACTCGACCTCGCCCTCGGGGCCGAGCGCGCCGGCGAGCAGGGCCGCCCATCCGCGCCAGCCGCCTCCGGGCAGCGGGTCGCCCATGCCGACGGTGACGGAGTCACCGAGCGCCACGAGTCGTACGGTCATCACCGCGCTCCTATCAGTCCGGGCAGCCCGTGCGCCCCGAGGAAGCCGCCGACCGACGCCGGCCAGCCGAACCGTTCCGCCTGCGCGCGGGCCTGCCGTCGCCGGTCCCGCTCGTCGCGGGCGAGAAGCCCCTGGATCGCGTCGGCGTACGCGCGGGGGTCGTCGCCGACTGCGGCGCCGGCCTCGCCGATCACCTCGGGCAGGGCGCTCGCGCGGGACACGACGACGGGCGTGCCGCCGGCGAGGGCTTCGAGCGCGGCCAGGCCGAACGTCTCGACGGGGCCGGGCGCGACGGCGACGTCCGCCGTGGCCAGGAGCCTCGCCACCATGTCGCGATCGGAGACGTGCCCGAGGAAGCGGACGGGCAGCCCCGCGGCCCGCTCCTCCAGCGCCCGGCGGCGGGGCCCGTCCCCGGCCACGACGAGCCGGGCGGGCACGCCCCGGCGGCGCAGCTCGGCCAGGGCGGCGATGGGCCGGTCGGGATGCTTCTCTGAGGACAGGCGGCTGCAGTGGACGAGCAGCGGCTCGTCCGGCCCGGCCAGCGTGGCGCGCAGCGCGGGGTCGCGGCGTTCCGGGGCGAAGCGGGCGAGGTCCACCCCGAGCGGCACCCGCCGCAGGTTCGGCACGCCGAGCCGCGCGAACTCGGCGGCGGCCCACGCGGTCGTGCAGACGACCACGTCGAAGTCGCGGGCGGTCGCGCGGTTGAGCCGGTCGGCCAGCGCGCGGGCGGGCGCGCGGCCGGGGACGAACAGGCGCAGCAGGCCGTCCAGGCTCTCGTGCGACACCATGACCGACCGCACGCCGCGCGAGCGCGCCCAGCGGCCCGTCCAGCGCAGCGTCGTGCGGTCCGACACCTCCAGGCGGTCGGGGCGCAGCTCGTCCAGCAGGCGGCGCAGGGACCGGCGCGCGGTGATGACCCGGTACCCTCCCGTCCCGGGCACGACCGGGCCGGGAACCGTGATGATCTTCCCGGCCGGGGTCTCCCGCACGCCGGGGCGCGGGCCGGGGATCACCAGGACGGGTTCATGCCCGGCGGCGCCGTAGCCGGAGCCGAGCTCGTGCAGGGCGGTGCGCAGCCCGCCGGAGCGGGGGGCGACGAAATTGGCCAGCCGGACGATCCTCATGTGCCATCCCGGAACACCTCGCGATGCCTACGGGATGGAATGATGAGCTCGCCGCCCACCAGGAGAGATAACCGGATATGGCGTAATTAAGAACCTTGTCCAAAGTGCCCGTGCCAACCCTTTTCGCCGCCCGGACTCGGGGCCGGAACTTCGCGCCAGAACCCCGAACCACCGCGACCCGCCCGGAACGCGCGGCGCCGCGACGACGGACCGCACACCCGCCCGCGCGCCGTGGTGCCGTCATAGGGCGGACGCGGGTGAGGCGCGGCGCATCGGGAGCCCGCCTCCACTATGCTCATCGCCGTTGATCGCCACCAACCAGGCTGTAACGGACGCCCGAACGGAGCAGGGGCGGCGGCGATCGCGCGCACACGGCACGCGACCTCTCCCATCAAACGGGTGACGGGCACCTCCGCACCCATCGGCACCGGACGAGTGGACGGATGAGCGACTACCGGTACTACGAATTCCTCGCGCTGGACCGCCCGCTGACCCTCGCCGAACTGGCCGAGGTCCGCGCCCTGTCCGGCGGCGCGGAGGTCACCGCCACCGGCTTCACCGGCGAGTACAAGTCCGGCGACTTCGGCGGCGATCCGGCCGCGATGATGGAGCGTTACTACGACGCCCACCTCTACACCGACGATTCGGGCACCCGCCAGGTGATGCTGCGGCTGCCGAAGGAGGCCCTCGACCTCGGCGCCGCCGAGCCCTACCTGCTCGACGAGCAGGTCGAGGCGTGGGTCTCGGACGACCACCTCGTGCTCGACCTGCTGAGCGAGGAGGGCGAGGACGGCGACGACGAGGACGACGCCGGCCCGCTGGCGCTCATCGCCGACGTGCGCGCCGACCTGGCCTCCGGCGACCTGCGCCCGCTCTACCTCGCCTGGCTGGCGGCGGTCGGGACGTGGGAGCGCGACGAGGACGCCTTCGACGAGGACTTCGAGGACGAGCCCGAACCGCCCGTCCCCGCCGGTCTGGCCACGCTGAGCCCGTCCCAGCGGGCGCTCGCCGGGTTCCTGCGCCTGGACCCTGACCTGCTCGCGACGGCCGCCACCGCCAGCGTCCCCGAACGCGCCGCCGAGCCCGAGAAGCTGGCCGAGTGGATCGCGGCCCTGCCCGCGAGCGACAAGAACTCACTGCTCCTGCGCGTCGCCACCGGCGAGGCCGGCGGGGCCCGCCTGGAACTCCTCCGCCGCTTCCACGGCGAAACCAAGCCCGCCGACGACTCCGCCACCCGCCGTACAGTGGCCCAGCTACTGGACGCGGCAGCGGAGGCCCGGGGCTCGGCTCCCCGGTAACGCCTCCGGGGCCGGCGAGCGTGGACGGTCCCCTTCAGGCCCGCCGGCACGGCCGGACCGGTCGGCCTGGCCGCCCGCAGGCCTGTACGCATGCCCGGCGCCTTCACGCGTCCCCGGGCGGGCGCTCACGCGTCGGCTCTGGGAGAAATCGGGCGTCTGGTTCTGCTGGAGGGCGTTGACTGGGCGGCGGGGACCGACGACAGAGGGAGACATATGGGCGAGCACGATGCCTTCTGGATCGACCACGGCCACGACCGCGAACTCGCCGGCGAGGGCCGCAGTCGTTACGCCGAGCACGTGCGGCGCAACGTCGCCGCGTTCGACGGGACGTGGGGCGACATCGCGCCGGTCACGTTCGCCTGCGCCGCCTGGAGGCTCGCCATCACGCCCTCCCCGCCGTACGTGCGGCGGCACCGCCGGGTGCTGTCCGCGGCCTGCGACCGCAACCCGTGGGACGGCACGCTCACCGCGCATGTCCTGCTCGTCTCGCCTCCCCCCGCCGAGCTCACCGCCTCGCGGGAGTGGTGGCGCGACCGGGGCTGGCGCGAGTGGCCGCAGACCTTCGGCCAGTTCCTTGACCCGACGGACCAGGACCTCTCACGCAGCCCGTACCTGCGGCCGACCCTGGTCATCGATGCGCCGATCCCCCTGAACGCCCTTCCCCCCGCCCCCGGGGGCCCGGCGGAAACCCTGCCGGAGACCGCCCACCTCGCGGTGACCGCCCTGGTCAGGGAGCTGAACGCCCTGCTGACCCCGATCATCCGCAGGCTGGAGACCGCCCAGACCCCCGGCTGAGCCGCGTAACCGGCTCGGCCGGGGGCCGCCGTCCCGTGGCCCGGGGCCGCCGTCCTCAGGCGGGCGGTTCGCCGTCCGCCGGGACCAGGGCGCCGCTGAACTGCGCCGAGTACAGGCGGTGGTAGGCGCCGCGGGCGTCCAGCAGTTCCTCGTGGGTGCCGTGCTCGACGATGCGTCCCGCCTCCATCACCAGGATCAGGTCGGCGTCGCGGATGGTCGACAGCCGGTGGGCGATGACGAAGCTGGTGCGGTCGGTGCGTAGGGCTGCCATGGCGTGCTGCACCAGGACCTCGGTGCGCGTGTCGACCGAGCTGGTGGCCTCGTCCAGGATCAGCAGGGACGGGTTGGCGAGGAAGGCGCGGGCGATGGTGAGAAGCTGCTTCTCGCCGGCGCTGACGTTGCCGCCCTCCTCGTCGATCACGGTGTCGTAGCCGTCGGGCAGGGTGCGGACGAACCGGTCGACGTACGTCGCCCGCGCCGCCGCGTACACCTGCTCGTCGGTGGCGTCCGGGTTGCCGTAGGCGATGTTGTCGCGGATCGTCCCGCCGAACAGCCACGTGTCCTGGAGCACCATGCCGATGTGCGCGCGCAGGTCCTCGCGGCGCATCGCGGTGATGTCGACGCCGTCCAGCGTGATGCGGCCGGAGTCCAGCTCGTAGAAGCGCATGATGAGGTTGACCAGGGTCGTCTTCCCCGCGCCGGTCGGGCCGACGATCGCGATCGTGTGCCCGGGGTCCGCCACCAGCGACAGGTGCTCGATGAGGGGCTGGTCGGGCTCGTAGCGGAAGGAGACGTCCTCGAACTCGACGCGCCCACGCCGGGCCGCGGGCAGCGCCGGGTCGGCGGGGTCGGGGGTCTGCTCCTCGGCGTCCAGCAGCTCGAAGACCCGCTCGGCCGACGCCACGCCGGACTGCAGCAGGTTGGTCATCGAGGCGACCTGGGTCAGCGGCTGGGTGAACTGCCGGGAGTACTGGATGAACGCCTGCACGTCGCCCAGGCTCATCGTCCCGGTGGCGACCCGCAGCCCTCCGACCACGGCG
The DNA here is from genome assembly GCF_003323745.1 of Sphaerisporangium album. GTDB lineage: Bacteria > Actinomycetota > Actinomycetes > Streptosporangiales > Streptosporangiaceae > Sphaerisporangium > Sphaerisporangium album. The sequence goes on along the minus strand of NZ_QOIL01000002.1, from coordinate 485,406 downwards.
ATGGCGACATAGTTGAGGTTGCCGATGAACATCATCATCGGCATGACGATCCCGGAGATGAACTGGGCGCCGAACCCGGCCTTGAAGAGCTGCTCGTTGCGCTCCCTGAACACCTCCTCGACCTCGGGCCCACGTCCGAAAACCTTGACCAGCTCGTGGCCGGTGAACGCCTCCTCGATGTGGGCGTTGAGGCTGCCGGTGTGCGCCCACTGCGCGACGAAGAGCTTCTGTGAGCGCTTGGCGACGAGCGCGGTGACGACCATCGACAGCGGGATCGTCACCAGGGCGATCAGCGCGAGCAGCGGCGAGATGAAGAGCATCATCGCCAGCACGCCGATCACGGTCAGCAGCGAGGTGAGAAGCTGGCTGAGCGTCTGCTGCAGGGTCTGCGACACGTTGTCGATGTCGTTGGTGACCCGGCTGAGCAGCTCGCCGCGCGGCTGGCCGTCGAAGAACTTCAGGGGCAGCCGGTTCAGCTTGTCCTCGACGTCCGACCGTAGCCGGTACACCGTCCGCTGCGTGACGTCGTTGAGCAGGTAGCCCTGCAGCCACATGAAGAGCGACGCCGCGACGAACAGGACCAGCGCCCACACCAGCGTCGCGCCGAGGGCGCCGAAGTCGATGCCGTGGCCGGGGAGGAGGTCCATGCGGGCGAGCATGTCGGCGAAGTTGCCGTTGCCGGACGCGCGGGCGGCCTCGACCGCCTGCTCTTTGGTCGTCCCGGCGGGCAACTGCCTGCTGACGACGCCGCTGAAGATGAGGTCCGTCGCGTGGCCGAGGATCTTCGGTCCGATGACGGAGAAGACCACGCTGATCACGGCCAGGGTGATGACGGCGATGATCCTCGGGCGTTCGGGGCGCAGCCGCCCGAGCAGCCGCCGGGCCGAGGGCCCGAAGTTCATCGACTTCTCCGCGGGCATCCCGCCCCCGAAGGGCCCCCGTCCGAACGGGCCGCCCCCCGCGGGCGGCCGTGGACGCGCGGGCGCCGCGGTCCGGTCGCTCATTTGGCCCCCTCTTCGCGGCCGGTGCGGATCCGGCTCATACTGCGCTCCCTGCGGTCACCTGGGACTCCACGATCTCGACGTAGGTCGGGCAGGTTTCCAGTAGTTGCTCGTGGGTCCCGATGCCGACGATCACGCCGTCGTCCAGGACGATGATCTGGTCGGCGTCGGCGATGGTGGACACCCGCTGGCCGACGATGACGACGGCGGCCTCGGCCGTGTGCGGACGCAGGGCCGCGCGCAGCCGGGCGTCGGTGGCCAGGTCCAGGGCCGAGAACGAGTCGTCGAACAGGTAGATCTCGGGCTTGCTGACCAGGGCCCGCGCGATCGAGAGCCGCTGCCGCTGCCCGCCGGACACGTTCGTGCCGCCCTGCGCGATCGGCGCCTCCAGGCCCTCGGGCATCGCCTCGACGAAGTCGCGGGCCTGCGCGACCTCCAGCGCCTCCCACAGTTCGTCGTCGGTGGCGTTCGGGTTGCCGTACCGCAGGTTGCTCGCCACGGTGCCGGTGAACAGGTACGGCTTCTGCGGCACGAGGCCGATGCGCGTCCAGAGCATCTGAGGTTCCAGCTCGCGGACGTCGACGCCGTCGACCAGGACGGTGCCGGCGGTGGCGTCGAACAGCCGCGGCACCAGCGAGACGAGCGTGGTCTTGCCCGAGCCCGTGCTGCCGATGATCGCGGTGGTCTGCCCCGCGGCCGCGCGGAACGAGATGCCGGACAGCACCGGCGCCGCCGCGCCCGGGTAGCGGAACTCGACGTCGCGCATCTCCAGCTCGGCGTGCAGCCCCACCTGCCGTACGGGCCGCTCGGCCGGGCGTACGGAGGACTCGGTGTCCAGCACCTCGCCGATGCGCTCGGCGCAGACGGCGGCGCGCGGGATCATGATCGAGATGAAGGTGGCCATCATCATCGACATCAGGATCTGCATCAGGTACATGAGGAACGCGGTCAGGCCGCCGATCTGCATCTCCCCGTTGTCCACCCGGGCGGCGCCGAACCAGAGGACGGCGATGCTGGAGGCGTTGAAGATCAGCATCACGGTGGGGAAGATGAGCGCGGTCAGGCGTCCCACGCTCAGCGCCGTCCCGGTCAGGTCCTCGTTCGCCTGGGCGAACCTCCGCGTCTCCTCACGTTCCCGGACGAACGCCCGCACGACCCGGATACCGGTCAACTGCTCGCGCAGCACCTGGTTGACCGCGTCGATGCGCGTCTGCATCGCCCGGAACAGGGGCACCATGCGGGAGACGATCAGCCCGATCGCGATCAGCAGCGCGGGGACGCACACGAGCATCAGCCACGACAGGCCGATGTCCTGTTTCAGTGCCATGATGATGCCGCCGAGCCCCATGATCGGCGCGGCCACCAGCATGGTGCACGTCATCACGACGAGCATCTGCACCTGCTGCACGTCGTTGGTCGTCCGGGTGATCAGCGACGGCGCCCCGAAGTGCGAGACCTCGCGGGTGGAGAACCCGACCACGCGGTGGAACACCGACGAGCGGACGTCCCGTCCGAAGCCCGCCGCCACCTTGGCGCCGTAGTAGACGGCCGCCACCGAGCAGGCGATCTGCACCAGCGACACGGCCAGCATCCACCCGCCTGCGGACAGGATGTAATCGGTGTCCCCGGCGGCGACGCCCTTGTCGATGATGTCGGCGTTGAGGCTCGGCAGGTACAACGACGCGATGGTGCCCACCAACTGGAACAGCACGACGGCGGCCAGCGCCGCCGAGTAGGGCCTCAGGTAGGTGCGCAGCAGGCGGCTCAACATGGGTGCGCCCCGAGGGAGGGGGCGCGGCGGGGTGTGGAAATCACGCGGAACACGCTATATGAGCACGTAGCTCAGGCACGCGCTATTTTTCCTCCGGCGGAATGGCCGGTACGCCACCCTTCGGGCCGATACGTTGGAAATGCGAACGGCAGTGAGGAGACGGCGATCGTGACGGAGCCACAGCGCGCACGCGGAGCGGGCGGGTCCGGCTTCGGCGGCCCCACCGACGACGAGATCGCCGCGACGCTCGCCGCCCAGCCTGCCGAACGCTGGGCGCGTCTGTTCTCCCTCGCCGGCGCCCTCAGCCCGGCCGGCCTCCAGGTGCCCTGGGGCGGCGGGCAGAAGCTCGCCGCCGGCTCCGTGCAGGTCCCCCATCCCCTCCACGGCGACGCGATCGACGAGGTCGTCGCCCTGCTGTACGAGCTGAAGGTCATCGTGGTGTTCGACTGGCAGCAGTGGCACAGGACGACCCCCCTGTTCCCGGACGGACGCGGCCTGGCCGGCGCGCCCGTCGCCGACGCCGCCCGCCTGGCCACCACGTTCGTCCGCGGCGAGCGGTTCTCCGACGGCGCGATCCATCGGGCGATCGAAACGGGCGCGCTGCGGGCGATCCTCGACCGGCTGCGCCGCTGGTTCGACGACGAGCGCCCGGCGGCCTGACGAGGCCCCCCGGGCGGACGCCGTCCCGGTACGCTCCCGGGTGGTCTACGCACTCATGGCCTGGCCGGCCACCCGTACGGCGATCTCGACGGCCAGGCGTACGACGAACGACGCCCCGACGGCCTCCGCGACCGCGGGCAGCGCGACGGCCGCCAGCGGCCACAGGGCACGCAGGAGACGCCGCAGGTCGGCGCTCGTCAGCATCTGGGGCAGCGTGATCGTGATGGTCATGGCGGACCTCCTCCGCTTACGCAAGGGGAACGCCCCGCGGGAGCATCGCACCGGGCGCGACGGCGGCCGCGCGTGAGCTCTGAAGGCCCGACCGGTCTCGGCCGGTCAGCCGTCCCGGCGCGGGCGATGGATGCGGGGTGTCACGGAACAGGACAGTCGACTATGGCAATCGACGTCCATCACGCGTCACCTCCTCCTTACACCGCCCGCGAGCATGCCAGGGCGCCCGCGCACGCGCCGTCCTCGACGGCGGACCAACAGTTGACCAGCACCCCTCATGTAAGAGCTTCGGCACTGCACGGCGTGATCCCTGAATGGGAAGCCACCTGGGGTCACCCCTTAAGCCGGGGAGACCTGTCCTGACCCTGGGCATCTCTCGATGTCGTGGGGTCAGTGGCCTGTGTCCGCGCAGACGCCTCACCGAACGAGGTGCCACCCATCCAGGACACCCGTTTCTCCCCACCACCGTCAAGCGCCCCGCGAAAGATCTCCCCGCACCTGGTGGAGGCCCCCGACCAGGACGAACGTCCGTCACCCACCGCACCCGGCCCCGGGCACCTCCGAACCTGACTCCGACGCGGGCACCGCAGCGCCGGCCATCAGCGCGATAGCGGCCCGACCTGCACTGATACGAGTGCCGATATGAGGGGCGGACCAATATCGATATTGGACACCATCCGTCTCACTCTGATGTCCTTCTTGCGCCCACTGATCACGAGCGAAGGACATGGAATGCGGCACTTGCCCACTCACCGGCTTCCTGCGGCGCTGAAGGCGACCGGGCTGACGATCTCCCTCCTCGCGGGTGGAACCGCCTGTGGTGTGGACACCGCCGTGGCCGACAGCCGGGCGATCCCCCGGACCGGAGTGGCCCTGACCGCGACAGGCGTCAAGCAGGGCGGCCTCGAAGACCTCCGGCTCACGTCGCCCCGCGAAGCCGTCGCCCACCGGCTGCTGCGCGACCTGGAGAAGTCGTCCAAGGGTCGCATCGGCGCGTACGCCGTCGACACGGCCACCGGCAGGACGATCGGCTATCGCTCCGGCGAACGCTTCCCCCTGCTCTCCACCTTCAAGGCACTGGCCTGCGCCGCCGTCCTGGACAAGGCCCGCACCTCCACCCCAGGGCTGATGAACCGGGTGATCCACTGGAAGAGCGGCGACCTGAAGGAGAACTCCCCGGTCACCGAGAAGCACGTGGATGACGGCATGACCGTCGCCAAGCTCTGCGAGGCCGCCATCACCTACAGCGACAACACCGCGGCCAACATGGTGCTCAGGCAGATCGGCGGACCGGCGGGCCTGACGAAGTACTTCCGCTCGCTGAAGGACCCGATCACCCACCTCGACCGCTGGGAGACCGAACTCAACAACTGGAGCCTCAAGGAGAAGCGCGACACCACCACCCCCGCCGCCATAGCCCACGACCTGCGCAAGGTCACGGTCGACAACGCCCTGGACCCCCGGGACCGCGCCCAGCTCAACGCCTGGCTCCGCGCCAACACCACCGGCGACGCCCGCATCCGCGCCGCCCTCCCCAAGACCTGGATCATCGGCGACAAAACGGGCTCCTCATCCTCCTACGGCTCCGCCAACGACATCGCCGTAATCCACCCCACCGCCACGACTCCCCCCATCATCATGACCATCTACACCAACCACCACGCCCGAGACACGGCTTACGACAACAAGCTCATCGCCGACACCGCCGCCATCCTCACCAAGTCCCTCGGCAAACTCCCCTGAAGGCCCGGACGGGACGAACCGACTCGTGGCGGGCCGTCACTCCAGAGCGTCCAGATGGCGCATAGGGTCGTGCAACCCGTCGGCGTAGGCACGCAGGTCGCGTACAGAGCGAGCCCGGAGCCGCCGACCGGCGGCACCGGCCAACCTCGACGAATCCAAGCGCGAGGACGAGTGTATGTTGTGCACTCGGTTCACATATGATCTACTGCATGCGGCCACCATCCGATAGGTGTTTCTGCGGCATTCCGATGCCGGACCGGCGATGTCGCGGTAGACCTGGCTCAGCTCAGTGGAGGAAATCATGGTCGGTCTCGCCGTTACACCGCTCCGGCTGGACGCTGGATTCGATGTGCATCTGCGCTGGGTGGAGATGACTCTCACCTACGGCGGCCTCATCGAAGGCGTGCCCAGGCAGCGGATGAACGACGAGATGTTCATCGGTCGGACGATGGAGCGGACGCGCCGGAAGTGGACGCAGTACCCGTCCATCTCGTCCCACCGGCTAGAACCATCCCGGACGATCAGCAACGCTTCGATCGGCGCGGCCCCCGCCCCCACCCGTATGGCCTTGTGGAGTTCCTGCCGCCCGTGAAGTGCATCGGGCTATTCGAGGCCGGGATTCCCAACGCCGAGTCCTCGTGCCTGGTCGTGATCTGGTTTCAGGACCACAGCGACACGCTCATCCACCCCGAAGCCGCCGCCGAGCTGCGCCGCCTTCCTTAGAACGATCTGGCCAGAGATTTCGGCTTCGACGCGCCCCTGTAGACAGAAGGGGACTTCGCAGAAGCCCGTGAATCAGCAGAGATCGACCGCGACGTGGCGGCTACTGCCGGTACGGTCAGGGTCATTCGTGCGAAGGAGATCACCATCATGCGCGACGCCGAGCACACCGATGTGAGCTTTGGCAGCAGAGTGCGTGGCTGCCTGCTCGGAGGGGCGATCGGGGACGCGCTCGGGGCGCCCATCGAGTTCGACTCCATCGCCGACATCCGCCGCCGCCATGGTCGTACGGGGCTGACCGACCTCACCCCCGACTGGCGCGGGAAGATCGGCCTGATCACCGACGACACCCAGATGACCCTGTTCACCGTCGAGGGACTGATCCGCGCCGGTGTCCGTGCGCGAGAACGAGGCTTCTGCGCCGAGGTGGACGTCGTGCGCAACGCGTACCTTCGCTGGCTCGACACGCAGCAGCACAAGTCCCCGCCACCGGATGACGGGCTCGTCCGCAGTGGCCGGCTACGCGAGCAGACCTGGCTCTACGACCGCCGTGCGCCGGGCAACACCTGCCTGTCCGGCCTGCGTCACCAGCTCGGCCCGACGGCGACGGGTGGCGCGGCCGGCGCGGTCAATTCCGGTTCCAAGGGGTGCGGCACGGTCATGCGCTCGGCCCCGTTCGGCCTGGCGTCCCCCGAACCGCGGGAGGCGTTCCGCCTGGCGGCGGCCTGTGCCCAGATCACCCACGGCCACCCGACCGGCTACCTCTCCGCAGGAGCCTTCGCGGCGATCGTCTCCTTCCTCGCTCAAGGACATGCGCTCGCGAACGCCGTACAGGAGGCCCTCGCCCTGCTCTCCGCACACCCCGGACACGAAGAGACCACCGCCGCGATCCAGGCCGCAGTCGCCCTGGCCGGTACGACACCCCCCACCCCCGAGGCAGTGGAAACCCTCGGCGGCGCATGGGTCGCCGAGGAGGCACTCGCGATCGCCGTCTACTGCGCCCTGGTCCACGAGCACGATGTCGAGCGTGCGTTGCTGCTGGCCGTCAACCACTCCGGCGACAGCGACTCGACCGGCGCCATCTGCGGCAACATCCTCGGAGCCGGACACGGCGAGACGGCCCTGCCCCAGCACTGGCTGTCACCCCTGGAAGGGCGGACCACCATCACCGAACTCGCCGACGACTTCACCACCTGGTTCTCCGGCGGCGACCTCCCCCGGGGCAAATATCCCGGCTCCTGAGCCGGTCAAGCGGTGATACTCATCACCAGTTCACCCGGACACCGAGAGGGCGTTTCGTACGGTGTCGCCCATCGTGGGTGGCGCCGAGGCGCGGCGATCGGACACAGCGGGCGGGCGTCGCCGAGCCCGGAGCCGGCGGGTGCCGCGGGAGCATGCGCTGAGAAGCCCCGACCAGAGAGGAACAACAGAGACCAGGGATGTCGTTGTCGCCGTCATGGCAACTCTCGGATTGATCGGCAGCGGGAACATCGGCAGCACGCTCGCCCGGCTGGCGGTGGCCGCCGGCCTGGACGTCGTGCTGAGCAACTCCCGCGGCCCGCACACCTTGACCACGCTCGCCGAGGAACTCGGCCCGCACGCCAGAGCCGCCACCCCGGCCGAGGCCGCGGCCGCCGGGGACTGGGTGGTGGTGACCGTCCCATTGCACGCATACCGCCAGGTACCGGTGGAGCCGCTGGCCGGCAAGGTCGTCCTGGACACCGGCAACTACTATCCCCAGCGCGACGGACAGATCCCGGAACTGGACACCGAAGAGACCACCACCAGCGAACTGGTCCAGCGGCATCTGCCGGACGCCCAGGTCGTCAAGGTCTTCAACAACATCTACTTCAAGCACCTGGCCGCCCTGGCCCGCCCTGCGGGTTCCCCGGACCGCACAGCCCTGCCGATCGCCGGCGACGACCCTGGGGCCAAGGCCGCCGCGACCGCGCTGCTGGACATCCTCGGCTTCGACGCCGTGGACGCAGGACCGCTGGCGGAGGGCTGGCGCTTCCAGCGCGACACCCCCGCCTATGCCGTGCCCTACGCCAGGAACCCGCAGGGCCTCGGCATCGCAGGCGACGACCCCGGCTCCCCCGCCGACGCCGACACCATCCGCGCCGCCCTGGCCGCCGCCCGCCGCTACCGCGACACCGCGCGGGACTGACGCTCCCCCAGCACCGCCTCGCCGCAGGCCGCGGCGAGGCGCAGGGATCGGTACAGATCCCCGCCCATGTCCTGGGCGCCGCGTCGGCGAAGTGGGATACGACAATGCCGGCGCCCTCGTACGGCGAGCACCCCGGGGACCGTTCACCGGACAGCTGTGGGGCAGCACACTAGGCCATCACGAACCAAGCAATGATCTTGACCGGTCCCCTGAGGGGTCCCGTGCGGGGTTTGACCTGGATGGCGTACACCTCGACCTTGCGGTGATCCACCTCTCCCGTCACTGCGGCGGCCACCTGCCCAGGATCGGCCTGCTTCTGGGCTTCGTCCGCCGGGACCGCGGTCCAGTGCGGCGGGCGGAACCCACGCAGAGTCTCATCGATCGAGGTACGCGGAAGCTCGGTCTCTATCCAAGGGCTGCCGCTCTCGGGTGGGCCGCAGCTGTGCCCACGCTCGATCTCGTCAGGGTTCACGGAGGGCAGGTATCGGGCGACGGCCTGCGCCAGCCTCTCGTTCTCGGCCTCGCTCCGAGCGACGCAAGCCGGGTCCGGCCGTTCCATCATGACGTCGAGGCCGCCTTTCACCCAGTTGAAGGCGACAGCGCCGAACGCCACGAGCACACACGACACCGCGGCGACGATGAGGTACAGGTCCCGCCTACGCACAGCCACCGACCGCCTCTCACGAAGCCACACGAACGCGACCGCAGCGCGGAGCGTTCGTCCCTACCGCCGAATAGTCTCGCTGCTCTGCCCTGCTGCCCGCGACGGAGAACCACCGCGGGTAGCTTGCTCCCATGAGCGAGCTTGAAGGCCTGGCCGAACGGCTACGACGCTTTGCGCAGGCCAGAGACTGGGAGCAGTTCCACACGCCGAAGAACCTGGCGATGGCGCTGGCCGGTGAGGTCGGGGAACTGCTTGCGGAGTTCCAATGGCTTACGCCTTCGGAATCCTCCGAGGTCATGGAGGATCCGGAGGCTTCCGGTCGGGTGCGATCAGAGGTCGGCGACGTGATGATCTTCTTGATCCGGCTGGCCGACATCTTGGACATCGACCTGGTCCAGGCGGCACACGCGAAGCTGGACGAGAGCGAGAAGCGCTACACGGTCGAGGACTATCGAGGTTCGGCGAGAAAGGCCCCGCCACTCGCCTGAAACAGCCCATGGGCGGGCACACGCCGCCTGCTCCGCCAAGGACCGCGGGTCGCGACGGGCGTCTATCTGGGGACGGCGACGGCCGTGCTGTGGAGCCGTTCCTCGATAGTCGTCCGGCGATCCACACCGGCCCGTCTTTCCTGTAAGGCCACAAGGCAAGAAACTACGCGATCAATGTTTGGGATTCGCCCCTGCGGCAGAGCGGGATCCGGTAGGTCGTCGTGTGTGACGCGGGCCCAACTGACAGACGAAGAGTGGGAGTTCATTGAGCCTTACCTGCCGATCGGCAGGTTCGGCCCGTACCCTGAGCGGCTACGGCAGCAGTTCGAGGGGCGTGATCTGGCGGTTCAGGACGGGCGGGCAGTGGCGGGAGATGCCCGAGGAGTTCAGCGCCTGGCCGACCGTCCACAACCGCTTCCGGCAGTGGAGGGACGCGGGTGTTTTCGAAGCCTTGCTGGAGGGGGTTATCGCGGAAGCCGTCAAGCGTGGGGAGGTGGACTTGTCCCTGGTCAGCGTGGACTCCACCACCGCCCGGGCTCATCACGACGCCGCCGGGATGCACCTGGGCAGCGACCTTGTCGCCGCGCTGGAGAAGGCCGCCGAGGACGACAAGGCCAGCAAAAGGGGGCGACCCGGAAGGACAACAGGAGCAGAACGCCGCAAACGACCCCGAAGCAGAAGAACGGCGACGCGTCCGGTACCGGCGTAAGCTCCGGCTGAAAGCTGCCCTGCTCGGACGCTCCAGGGGCGGGCAGACCAGCAAGATCCACCTCGCCGCCGACCGCAAGTGCCGCCCGCTGGCGTTCGTCTTGACCGCAGGACAGGCCGCCAACAGCCCGCAGTTCATCCCGGTGCTGAAGAAAGTACGCATCCGGGTGCCCGTCGGCCGTCCCCGGACCCGGCCCGGCGCGGTCGCCGGCGACAAGGCCTACTCATCCCGCGGCAACCGCGCCTACCTACGGAGACGGCGTATCAAGGCAGTCATCCCAGAAAGGAAGGACCAGGCCGCCAACCGGAAGAAGAAGGGCAGCAAGGGCGGCCGGCCCGTCAGCCACGACGCCGACCTGTACAAGGAGCGGAACACCGTCGAGCGCCTGATCAACAAGCTGAAGGCCTGGCGAGGCATCGCCACCCGCTACGACAAGACCCCTGCAAGCTACCTCGCGGGCCTCCACCTCCGCGCCGCGATGATCTGGATCAAAGACCTCACCCGGACCATCCCTTGATCACAGCCAAATACACGCCCTACGGCGTTGCCACCAGCGCTCCGCCTTCCCCGGCGTGCCCTCCCATGACCGTGACTCCTTGAGCAGGTCCGAGATGATCGGCAAAAGGAATGCCTCAGTCTTACCCGAGCCGGTCCCCGCCGTCACAACGACGTTCCGCCCAGGTATGAGGGCCGAGACGAGCGCCCGCTCCTGATGGGTGTACAGTTCTGGGCCTACCCCGAGCAGACCCACCTCGGCGAAGTCCGCAAGCTCCTCGGCACCGCTTGCTCGCGTGACCGATTCACTCAACGAGCGGCCGGTGGTCGCATACTCCGGCCGAACCTCTACGTACGGCTCCGCGTACATCCCACCTGGAACGTTCAGCAACGCGCGCCGCTCCGCACGCAACCGAGGGTCCCGAATCCGGAAGGCCGTGTCGTAATACCGCAGGTAGGCATCGCGCAGTGCCTCGAACGTACGAGTAACATCGAGCCCACTCATCGAATCTCCAATTTCCGGCGCGACGACTTCGCGATCTTCTCGGCGATCCATCGCGGCACCCCGTCGTAGGCCATTCCTGCCGTCAGCCGCAGGGGTGGCAGACCGGTGCACAGCACTGCGGCCTCCCGGTGGCGACGGGGTAGTGGAGCTCGATGATCGACAATGAGTCTCCCCAGACTCCGCAACCCGCTCCCGTCCCCTTCAGGCTGCCATATGAAAGGGAACGCCGCCGCCGGCAGGGAGATCTGAATCCCCGCAGAGCGATCAACGCTGTACCACTGTTGATTACGGAAGATGGCATACCGGGGAATCCGCCCGTAAAGCAGGTACTCATACAAACCTGGGCGCGGCGATGGAACCGTTCTCGGTCGTCCGAACCGCCCCGACAGCGTGTCGAAGACGGCCAACTCACTGTCCCGCGCGGGTCCCGGTCCCGGTTCGCCCAGCTCCAGACGGGTTAGCCCATCCGCGATCCGCTCCGCTGCGCATGGCGTCAACTCGGCTCCGAGCACGTCCCCCGCCTGCTCGATGTTCGTCTGGAACCAGACTGTCGACGGCGGGCGAATCTGTGTCCCTTGAGGGCTCCGGCATACGACCACGCCCGGAAGATGATTCCAGTCCTGGGGGGCGGGGCGAGCCCCGGCGAGCAAGGTCACACCCGTCTCGTTGGCAGTGCCGTCAGCGCCAGCGGCTGCGCCCTCCAGGTCCGGGCAGTCCAGTCGAGCTGGAGTATCCCGAGACCTTCCATCAACTCGATCCATTGCATGGCATCCACGGCGTTGGCCCTCGCCGCCCAGACGATGTCAGCGCGGAGGCGATCGATCCGTCCCGACTCGATCTCGGCAAGCCAGGAGACGACCAGATCCGGATCGAATCCCTGCGGGTGCTCAGAAACGGCCATTGCCGCACCTCAAGACTGCTTCCAGGTATTTCTTCCAGAGTCTTTCCGGCGGCGGATGCTCGATCGCGAACATGAGCGCCCAGAACTTTCGCATATCCGGGGTGAGGTGAGAGATCCGCGGCTCCTCGGGGCGCATCAACTTCACCTCGATGGTGCCGTCCGGGTGATCGATCACGAGCCATACCGCGGAATCGGGGATTCCATCGTCTCGGGCTCACCGCCCAGCCCCGTTCGACGCTCACGCCACCAGAGGGGCGGTGCCGTTGGGATCAGATCGGTGTAGCGGCCCTCGGCGTCGATTATCGTGGATCCCTCAAAAGGTGAAGGCTGTGTGCGGGCGCGCGAAGGACCTGGTGCCTCAAAAGGGACGGGCCGACGTGGGGCATGCAGGAAGAACGTCAGCTGTCGGGCTCCGGCATCGATTCTGTGCTCACCATGAGCAAGACCTCGGCCCCGAAGCTCCGTTGGCCTTCCCCCTGTCGAGATCGGCACGCCGTCGAGATGGACGACGTCCGCTCCGGGCGGCGGCACCAGATCCGGCTCACCCCCGACGAGATAGTGCCGCCGCTCGCCCGTCACCCGAAGGTGGAGGCCACCCACTAGCCTGGTCCGTTGGTCCCCGGGACCGTCATCGAACTCGAGGTCGGTGGCCACGCGCCAGCCGTCCACCGAGCTATCGTCCCATTCCTCCCACTCAAAGCCTGCTCGCTGGACGAGGCTCCGAGCTTCCAACTCACCTTGCTCATCAAAGATGACGAGGGATGCCCTATTAGGCGATGCGTTGTCGACCTCGGTCCATCCCCCTAGCGGATCCTCTTGGAGGATCAGTGGGTGCCGCCGGGGCTGAAGGCTGATGCCCAGGCGTTCGCCGCGTGCGGCCAACCCCTTCTCGAGCCCCTGCTTGAGGTCAGGAACGTCGCCCGAGATGACGTAAAGGGCTCCTTCACCACGCGCCGTCACGACGAGATGGCCACCGGGGTGCGCCAGCGTGTCGCCATCGACACCGGCGACGCGTTCCGCGCGCCACCCCAACTTCCAGCCGTCCCGGTAATCATCAGTCGCGGTAACTTTCAGCCGCAGCCGTCGTAATCCGCTCGGCACCGGAGGAACGCGACCGTCTGATTCGGCGAGAGAGATGAGCAATGGGCCGAGGACATTGTCATCGCTGTTCTTGTCGAAGGCCTCCCGGAGGCGGCGAGAGAGTCGCGGTCGGTCCTTCCACATCCGCAGGCCTCGGAAGAGTGTGGCGGCGTCTCGTCCCTGGAATTCCGCGAAGAACCGAGCCAGACGATCGTGATCCGCGGCGCAAACGAGGGCCTGCGACTGGGCGTACCCAATGAGCTCTCTCTACCCTTGGACGCGTGCAACGTACTGAACCCTCGCGTCCCCTCGCGCTCCTTCAGCCACGTATCGAGACACTTCCAGAGAATCCCTACGGTGTCATAATCCCTCTGGAGATATTTCTCATGATCGCTCCCGCGATACCAGTTCGGCGGAGAAAGGATCTCCGCGAGCCGGGCGTAGTAGGCGAAGGCCCCCCGCCCGCCATTGCCCCGCATGCGCGTCGCCGCCAGCACGCATACCGCGAGCAAGGGCAGGCATGGTGGCGGATCCTCCGATGAAGACCTCTCCCAAATAAGGACGTCACGGTAGACGCGCTCGTACGCGCCGCGCTGCCAATCAATAGCCTCTTGCGCGACGGCAGTACATAGATCATTTATGGCATCTGCGGCACGTGCATCGCCGTGCAGACGTATGGCCTCGTCGTCGTCAACAAAGAAGAGGAGTGGGCGGCCAGCCTGGGCAGGGCCGAAGAACTCCTCGGCCAACCGACCCTGCCACCAATCATAAGAAAGCACCGAAATCTATCCAAGTTAGGGATGCACTGCGGCAGACATATCAGCAGAATAGAGATCAGGTGACCACATATGCGGATCTATCGCCTCACGTTATGGAACCGATGCTCTTTTTTCCACTGAGATGCGTGTGACTCAGGGGCCGATCTGCCGAAGGGTTGCGGCGTACATGTGGGTGGGGTGGGTGGACAGGTCTTTGTCGATCAGGCCTGGGATCGGCGGCGGGGGTTCGATCAGGGGAAGCAGGGTGCGGAACACCGACGCCGCGCTGTGCGGACGTTCTTCGGGGGACTTGGCGAGCAGGTGGAAGGTCAGCTCGCGGAGTTCCCGGGGGATGTCGGAGCGGCCCAGAGGTGGCGGTGTTTCGCTGCGGCTGCGGTAGATCTCGGCCATCAGGTCGGGTGCGGCGAAGGGGCGCGTGCCGGTCAGCAGCTCATACAGCAGGCATCCCACGGTGTACAGGTCGCTGGAACGGCTCGCCGAGGCACCGTCCAGCAACTCCGGGGCCATGTAGCGGGCTGTGCCGGGTACCGCGCCCGACTGGGTGATCCTGGAGAACTCCTCTCCGCTCAGCGCCGTCGCCACCCCGAAGTCGATCACCTTGACAGTCGCGTCGGGAAGCATCACCAGGTTGCCCGGCTTGACGTCCCGGTGGATCAGGTCGGCGGCATGCGCGGCCGCCAGGACGGCACAGACCTGGGCACCGATGATCGCCACCCAGGGAACGGGCAGTGGCGAGTGCTCGTCGATGAGATGTGCGACGGTGTGGCCGTCGAGGTACTCCATGGCCAGGAACAGCCGGCCCTCGTCGCTCCCGAAGTCGTACACGACGGGCGTGCCGGGGTGCCGCAGGCGAGCGGTGATCCGCGCCTCACGATAGAAGCGCCGGACCGTCTCCTTCCTGTCGGCCAGGTCGTCCTCGTGGATCAGCTTGACCGCGACGGGCCGGTTGAGACGCAGGTCAGATCCCAGCCAGACCTGGCCCATGCCCCCACGAGCGATAGGCTGGGACAGTTGGTAGCGCTCGGCGATCGTCTTCACGGCAGGAACCTGCTGCGTCGGCCATGCCAGGAGATCACCAGCGAGTCCCGCGCCCGCGTGCACGCGACGAACAGCAGGGAGCGGGCCTGCTGAAGCTCGCGCCGGAAGCGTAGCGCGTCACCTCGCTCGTACTGCATGACCCGATGTGAGGGCACCAGCCCTTCGGCGACACCCGCGATGATCATCCGCTGGTATTCGAGCCCCTTGAACCGGTGCATCGTCCCGACGTGGACCGCGTCGTACAACTTCGGCCCCTCGGGCCCGATGGACGTGGCGAAGATTCCCGCCTTGCCGAGCCGGTTCTCCACCTCGGAGACCATGGCACGCTCGGGGACGCAGATCGCGATCGCCGCGGGCGCCACATCGTCCCACTCGCGGACCTGGTCCACGATCGCGTCCAACTCGGCCTCCCAGGTGGGGGCCGGCCGAAGCGTGGGGCGCATGCCGTGCAGCACCGAACGGTAGCCGGACAGGTCGTCGCGGCCGTCGTCGAGGTCGTCCCACTCCTCTTGCCCGAGCACGCCGAGAGCAGCGCCCAGGATCTCGTGCGTGGTGCGATAGCTCAGCGTGAGCCTCGACGACCGTCCCCGGATGTTGATCCCGAGGGTTCCCAGCGACACGTAGTTGCCGTACAGCCGCTGGTGGGTGTCCCCGGCCAGGAAGATGTCGTTAGGGCCTTCGGGCACCATGGCGCGCAGCATCTTCCAGTGGGCCGCGCTGAGGTCCTGAGCTTCATCGACCACGACGTGCCGGTAGCGCGGCCGGTACCAGATCCCGGAATCATGCTGGAGCTTCACCGAGTCGATCTGGTTCGCCTCGTACGATGCGATCTTCCGCGCGCGTTCGATCTCCAGCCGGGCGGCGCGCTCCGCCACCTGACGGTAGGTCCACAGCTCTTTCTTGTCGAGTTGCTTCACGTAGCGTTCGACCAGCTGCCAGATGGCGGCCCGGTCCTCCCGGGTGATGGTCCGTCCTCGTCCGGCGCGGCGCGCACGGAAGTAGTCGGCGCGGGAGTTGATCGCCTGGCCGAGGATGACATGGGACCACTCCGCGTGCAGGAAGTCGGGATCCCACCGCGTCTCTCCCGCTTCGCCGAGCAGCTCCTCCCACTCCATGATCGCCTTCGTGTCGTCGATCCACCGGCGTTGCCCGCCAGGCTCCGCCTCCGCCACGATCTTCGCGGCGAGGCTGTCTATGTTCACGATATCCACCCGGTCGACGACCTCGGGTCCGGCGAGTTCCAGCATCCTGCGCCGCAGATCGACGGCCAGGTTCTTGTTGAAGGTGGTCAGCAGAACCGCCTTGCCGTGCCCAGGGCCGAGCTTGTCCACCAGGTGTCTCACGCGGTGCAGCGCGACGATCGTCTTGCCGGTACCGGGTCCGCCGCTGAGCCGGGCGGGACCGCTGTAGGCGCGTTCCACCGTCTTGCGCTGTGCGGGGTGCAGGAACACCCGCCAGCGCCCGAAGTCTCCTTCGAGGATCTCCTGCAGGGCAGTGTCCTCGGTGGTGACCAGCGTCGCGGGCCTGGCGAGGGCCGCCTGGTAGTCCTCGGCGTCGACCGGATCGGGGGCGGTGACGGGTGCGGTGACCTGGTCGAGCACCTCCTCGGCGCTCTTCCCGTCGTGCAGGGCGAGCAGCACCTCGCCGGTGAGCTGGGGAGCGTACTCGGCCAGGCCGAGCAGCTCCTCCTCAGTCGTGATCTTCGCGATGAGCGGGAGCAGTGGCTCGGCCACGCCGAGTTCGAGAAGTTGCTCGGTCGTGTGGGCGGAGAACAACGTCTCCGGCCCGGCCGGCTTCTGTTCGCCCACCCGTTCTTCGATGGTGACGAGGTCGACGAACTCGATGCCGCCGCTGACCGGGTTGATCTGGTACGCGAACCGGTCGAGGTTCTCGTACACGTCCTTGCGGTGCTTGACCGCGACCAGGATGTAGTCCGATTCGCCGGCGTGCAGTAGCAGCGCCCGGTACTCCTGGTTGACCCGCGCGGAGTACAGCCTCGGATGTCCTTTGAGCTGCTTGAAGTGCAGCCCGGGGTTCGCCGGGTTCTTGCGGAACTTGTGCTGGAAGTCGTAGATCGCACCCTTGACGTCCCGCGAGAGCTTGATGATCTCCTTGTCGGCCTTGTCGAGCAGCCGCAGCGTCGCCTCGCCCTGAATGCTCACTTGTCCCCCTGATCACGCTCGATGGCTCTGGACGATTCCGCAAGGCCGTGGCGGCTCATCGGGTGCTCCTCCTGGATTCCGCAGGACCGTGGTCGCTCACGTGACGTTCCCCCCTCGAATCCGTTCGGCCAGTTCCTCGGCCGTCCAGACGCGTACGTCGTGCACGACCCAACCGGCCGCCGTGTACGCCGCGTTCCGGTTGCGCGCCTCGTCGTCGTCCCCAGCGAGAACGACCGCCACCTTGGCCGACGGCCACGCCATCTCCGCCTGCCAGGCCTGCTCACCGAGCTCGAACCCGACCCCTCCCTCACCTGGCGCCGGAACGCCCAGCTCGGCGAGGGCTCGGGCGAACTCCGCGAGCCCCGCCTCCTCCGGGTCGAGAACGTCGTAGATCCGCTCCCAGCTGGGGTCCACCTCGTTGCCCGACGCCGTCGGCCCGGTTTGCCCTTCGACGACGGGACGCCGTACGGGCAGCGTCCGGTCCGATACGGGCTCCGCCCGGTCGCGCACGGGCACGGTCTCGTCCAGTGAGGAGACCGAAGTGGTCGTCGTCTCGGTGACGGACACTCCGGAGTCCTCGTCGAGTGGCTTTGCATGGGCCGGGTCGAGCGGCTTTCCGGCGGGAACCGGAGCATCGACCAGGTCCTCGTCCAGCGGCACCAGGCTGAGCGTGGAGAGGATCCCGGCTCCGCCCGCCGCCGCGAGCAACGTCGGGTCGAAGGTGTCCAGGCCGGTGACGGTGAGCTGCCCGCCCTCCCCTGCGCCAATGTCCAGGAACTGCAGCAGGTTGCCCCAGTACAGCCATGCCGCCCACCGGCGGCGGTGCGCCTCCTCGTCGGCGACGATCGTCTCGTGCCGGTCGTCGACCACGGCGAAGGCCGTCCACGCGTACCCGGATCGCTGGTCGATGATCAGAGCGACGGGGCAGCCGCTCGTGTCGGCGGACCACCGTACCGCGATCGCACCGGCGGTCGACGGGGGCATGGGCTCGCCCCGGAGCGCAGCCATCAGCCGCTCCGGTACGCCGTCCGGCCCACAGACGCTCTGTGCCTGTGTGACCAGCAGCAGCCCTGCGGCGGCGGCTTCGGCGCGGCGGAGCCACCGGCCGGGGTCCGGCTCGCCGAGGAACGCGAGCAGCGTGTCGATCGGGTTGGTCCACATGGTGCGGACCAGTTCGTCCGGCTCACGGTCAGGGCTGAACTGCTGGTAGACCTGCCGCGCGGCCGTACGGGCGTTGCCCAGGTAGGGAGCCCGTAACGGTTCCGTGGACGGGGACGGACTGTGTCCGCGCCCTTCCCACTCGTCCAGGTCGTCCCAGGTCAGCTGGAAGACCAGCGTGCCGTGCGCGCGGAGCCGGGTGCGCTTGGCCGCGTCGCCCGCCAGCCGGTTCTTCGCCGGGGACGCGTGGTAGTTGTATCCGTCGAGGTAGACGGCGACCTCCGCCGGCCCGGACGTGACCGAGACGGCGTCCAGCCGCCGGAACAGCACGTCGGGCCTGGTCTCCCTGATGGTGTTCTGCAGGATCATCTGCCAGTGCGCGATCGAGCCGTCGGCCTGCTCGATGCGCAGGTCCGCGGTACGTCGGCCGTTGACCGTGCCCGCGCGGCCCAGCGTACCGGGCGTGTCGCTCCGGCGAGCCCAGGCCTGCAGGCCGCCGAGGAAGCGGGCTTCCAGCTCGCTCTCCACCTGGTCCCACAGGGAGATCGCGTCGGTGCTGGCTACCGTCGCGGTGTCCCACTCTTCGAGGAGCTCGCGAAGCATGATGAGAGCCTCGGCCCGGCTCACCTTGTCGTACTTGTCCCCGGACACGTGCGCCAGCAGGCAGCGGTGGCAGGCGACCTTGGATCCGTCGGTGGCGCAGGCGCAGGTCTCCACGATGTCCCGCGCCGCGGCGAGCACCTTGCGGAACTCCTCCGGCGTGGACAGCCGGTGCAGGTAGCCGGTGCCTCCAGGCAGCGTGTCGTGCAGGACGAGGAACCGGCGGCGCCGTCCGGTCTCCTGGTCGGGCATCGTCGCGGTGACGACCGCCAGGTGGTCGGGGTCGCCGCCGTAGCAGGCCGCCACTCCGGCCATCAGCGCCGCCTCGAACGACGCCATCCGCTGTTCGATCAGCAGGGTCGCGACGGGAAGCAGGATGCGCAGCGCCTCGGTGCGTAGTACGTGGGCGAGGATCAGCTTGACGTGCTCGACGTCCTCTGCCGCGCGCCGGTAGGCGCACCATGGCCGGTGGTGCTTTCGGGAAGGGTCGGCGAACGAGCTCGCCTGCGGCCCGATGGTCGCCATCATCGCCGGGGGCCCGTCCCATGTCGCGCCGCCGCAGGCCGGGCAGGCGTGGAACGGGTTGAGCCGGACGTCCTCCCCGGCGAACCGGTCGGTGGCGGGCCGGTCGTAACGGGTGGTGCCCAGGTTGAACCGCCGGATGACCGCCTTGCGGGTGAAGTCGACGCCGAACGTCGTCTTGGCGTGCCGCCAGGACCCAGGCGCGATGTCCGCCGGCTCCAGGTCGACGGCGACCGCCTGCTCGTAGTAGCGCCGCTCCCGGTCGTCGTGGTCGTCGCGGATCTGCGCGTCGTCACGCCGGTCGTGGGCGGTGACCCGGATCGGGCGCAACACTCCGTGCAGGCACTCGCGGTCTCCGATGGCCGTGTTGCCGCAGCGCGGGCACGGGCTGGTGTCGGCCTCGGCGAGCGTGGTGCGGACGTACCCGCAGTCGGAGCAGACCCGCCACTGCTCGAAGGACGGGCGGGATGGGGTGCCGAGGTCGAGCCCGGTCACCTGGTGCTGGTAGCCCTGCATGTAGAAGGAGTTGCCGGGGGCCAGCTCGGTCAGCGCCAGCCGGGCCGAGCGCTGGTACTCCCGCACCTCGCTGTGGTAGCGGCTGTTCCCGTCGGGCGTCTCCTCTTCCCAGGTGAGGGTGGCCTCCAGGCTGGTGCGCGAGTCGATCAGCGAGTAGTTGGGCAGCAGCCCGAGCTCGACCAGCGTGCCGTGCGCGTTCTCCCGCCCGATGTCGCCGATGCGCTTGGCGACGCCACGGCGCTCGGCCTGCATCTCCCGCTTCCGGTCACGCTGGATCGGGTCCGACTCCAGCAGCGGCTCGATCGCCGCGTCGATCGCGGACAGCCTGTCGCGAAGGTCGGACAGCCGCTCACTCCAGGTCCGCTCGGCCTCCTGTACGGCCTGCGCCAGGCCTGCGACGGCGAACTCGCGCAGCTCTTCGGCGGCCCCGGCTGAGACGGCTTC
Organism: Sphaerisporangium album; assembly: GCF_003323745.1. Taxonomy (GTDB): domain Bacteria; phylum Actinomycetota; class Actinomycetes; order Streptosporangiales; family Streptosporangiaceae; genus Sphaerisporangium; species Sphaerisporangium album. Next base: position 465,052 of record NZ_QOIL01000002.1, on the reverse strand, counting down.
GCCGAACAGGTCGAGGAAGCCTTCGACCAGTGAGGCTCCATCGCGAAGGGCGGCCGGGACGAAGGCCGCCAGCCAGCCGGTCTCGCCGAACAGCGCCGAGGCCAACCTGGGGAGCGGGAGCACTCCCTGTGCGTGGCGCAGCCCTGCGGAGCCTGATCGATCCGGGAGCCCGCGCAGGACTGGCTGATCCGCCCGTGGGCTCGGGCCGCCGTCTCCCGTGAGCCTGCCTCGGGCGCACAGGTCGATCAGGTGGGCGACGTACTGGCGGCGCAGGATCTCCACCGCCGACAGGTAACTGCCGGGTGGCACGATCTCCCCCGCGATCATGTCCCGGGGCTCACCGAGGAAGTACAGGTCGCGCGGTGATCTGCCGACGAGCGTGACCAGGAAGGCGTTGCCCGTACGCCTCCCCGCCCGGCCGACCCGCTGCACGTAGTTGGCGGGACCGGGCGGCAGCGAGGCGAGGACCACCGCGGACAGGTCGCCGATGTCGATGCCCAGTTCCAGGGTCGGCGTGCACGCCAGGACATTCGGGTCGTTGTACCGGGTACCCTCGCGGAACCGCTGCTCCACCTGCTCGCGCTGCTTGCGGGTGAGCGCGCCGGTGTGCTCCGCGGTGACCACCCGGAACACGCCGTCGCCTTCCAGGTACAGCCGGCGGTAGTAGTCGCGCCGGTAGTCGAGGTCGTCGCGGTGGGTCAGATGGCCGCGGCAGCGGTAACGCGGGCACGGCTGTCCGAGCCAGTCGCCTGTCAGCTCGGGATGCACGGTCTGCTCCCAGGCGCAGGCATCGCAGCCGATGCCCGCCTCGCCGGTCTCCGGACCGGTCAGCAGCCGGACCTGGACGTGACCGGGCTGCAGCCCGTACACCCGGGTGGCCCCGTCGTCGGCGACGCGGGCCGAGAGCACACCCTCCCCCGCCAGCGTCGGCAGGATCCGCGCGAGGTAGTCGCCGGCGACGCCACGGCCCAGACCGAGACAGCGGGCCGTCCAGTCCTGGTACCAGCCCTGGTCCGCGTCGATCCGGTCGAACTCGGAGCGGTTCTTCTTGCGGTCGAGCAGGAACGTCGGCGCGGAAAGCCCGCGGGGAAACGCTGGCATGCCCTCGGGACGCTTGCCCCAGATCGCCGCGTACCTCCTGGTACCGGCGACCGCGATCCACCGGTCCAGCCAGACGTGCTTGATCGCACCCCGGGTACGCAGCCGCTCCAGCAGGCCGCGCACGAACACCAGGTAGCGATCCTCACCGGCGAGTTCGATCATCCCCGGCATGTCCACGTGCTTGTCCCGCGCCAGCGCCGCGATCTTCGACGGGTCGTGCAGCACGACCTCCGCGGCGGCGGTGCGGGTGAGCTCCAGCGTACGGCCCTGCCGGGAGCGCAGGCCGAGCTCCATGACAGTGGCGAACGCCAGCCGTTCCCCGATCAGTCCCCACGCCTGCGCGGTGCCGGTAGTCCCCCCGGACAGGAGCGCGTCGACCTCGTCCCGATCGTGCAGGTCGGGCGGCACGACGGCGGACAGCACGTCCGGCTCGCTCGCGGCGGCGATGAGGTCGGCCACCAGGTCGTTCAGCAGCGTAGGCGTCTCTGCGGAAAGACGCGAGGTGAGCAGCCGACGCAACGAGAACGTGTAGGAGCGGTTGGCGACGAACCCGGCCCGGTGGGCGGCGTCCTGCACCGAGTCGTTGAACAGGAGGGTCTTGCGCTGCCCAGGTTCGAGCTGGTTCGCCGCGAAGAGCTGGGTGATCGTCACCGAGGCGAGCGAGGCCAGGCCGGCACCGAGGAAGCGGATACCCTGGTCCATCTGGCATGCCGAGCAGCGGTCCTGCTCGGCCGACCGGCCGGCCTCGGCCTCGGTGCGCAGGTCGGCCAGGACGAACACGTTGTCGCCCTCGCCGTAGACGTCCCTGTGCGGGTCGACCGGCCGTACTCGGTCACCTTCCAGCACCGCCACCCACTGCGCGGTGCTCTCGACCTCGCTACGGGTGGCGAGCAGCAGCGGGCGGATGCGCTTCTTCTCCGAGCCGACGGCCGCGCGGTAGATCTTGTCCGGGTTGGTCACCAGCTCCTGCGGGTCGCGCTCCGGCGAATAGGCCGCCCAGCCGGACCGGCCGCAGTGGCGGCAGAACACCGACGGCAGCAGGGTCTTCCCGTTCACGTTGAACGTCGAGTCCGCGTCCAGCACCGGCAGCTCGCCCACCCAGGCGAAGGCCGGGGAATGGTGCACCAGGCGGAGCAGCCGGGACACGGCGCGCACCCAGACATGCGTCTCTATGTGTAGGAACGGCCGGTTCGCGTCGTCCGGATCCCGCGCCGCCGACAGCAACGCGACGAAGCGGGCCAGCGCGGTCGCGGCCTGGGCGGGAGACTGGCGGATGGCCCTGCCCCAGTTGTAGGCGCCCCGGCGCGGCAGCAGTTCGAGCATCTCCTCCATCGTCGCCGGGCCACCACTGAGCAGGTCGAGCACCGCCTGGGTGAGGATGTGGGTCTTCAGGACCCCGCCGAGCTCCACCGGGGTCAGGCCGTTCCGGCCGGTTACCTCGGCGGCGATCTCGTCGAGCGCGGCCGGGTCCCGCACCGGGTCGCCGAAGACGGCGAGCGCCTGCGGGTCGGGGAGCGGCAGGGTGACGTCGATCTCGCCGACGAACTCCTCCGGGGTCAGCCGGTCCTCGCCGACCACGGCCCCTTCGGGAAACGGCGTACCGAAGACCTGCTCGGCGACCTGACGGATGACCTCGGTGTCGCCGCCCTCCCCCAAGGTCGCGGAGGTGGCGACCGGGCAGATGGCCCCCAGCGGTCTCCCCTCTCCCTGGCCGGAAACCGTCGAATGGCCGGTGGCGGCGGCGAGGCGGCGCAGCAGCATGGCGACATCGGTGCCCTGCGCGCCGTCGTAGGTGTGGAACTCGTCGACCACGACGTACGCGATGCCGGCATCGTCCCAGAGCGGAAGGTCGTCGACGCGCTGGAGCAGCAGGTCCAGCATCTTGTAGTTGGTGATGAGGATGTCGGGCGGATTCCTGCGGATCTCCGCGCGCTGGGTCATCACCCGCTGGTAGCCGACCTCGGGGGTGTCGCCGATGTAGAGCGCGGCGGTCACCTGGTGGAGGTCGGGCTGCTGCAGATATTCGTTCAGCCGGTGCGCCTGGTCGGTGGCCAGAGCGTTCATCGGGTACAGCAGCACGGCCTTCACGCCGGGCCGCTGCTTGGCCCGCTCGCGCCGGCAGTGGTCCAGCACCGGGAGCAGGAACGACTCGGTCTTGCCCGAACCGGTACCTGTGGTGATCAGCGTCGGCTCGGGGGTCTTGTTCAGCGAACTGAGCCTCTGAAAGGCCCTGGCCTGGTGCCGGTACGGCGTGAAGTCCTGCGGCGCCCACCCGAGGGCGTCCCGCCAGCCCTCCTCGGCGGCCCGGAACGGCGTGCGGATGCGCAGGTACGGCCCCCGGAAGATGCCCTGCTCAGGATGGTTGAGGAACCGTTCGAGCGCTTCGCGAACCGGCTTCTCGGCAAGGGCGAACGTGGTCGTGAGGAACTGCGTTAGATTCCGCTGTAACTCCTCAGCCGCAAGCGTCGGCTTCACGCCGCCCTCCTATGAAGTTGTGTGGCTAGCACCCTGTTTTGTCCGCCTACGACCCGCAATCGTGTTCGAAATCCCGGTCGCGTTCGAGCTTCTTTTACAATTAGTGACGATAACCTTACTCGGTGCTTACCGCGTACATCGACGAGAGCCTCCGTCGCCGCCCCGACGACTGCGGCGTCTACGCCCTGGCAGCCGTCATCGTGGACTCCACCGATCACGACGACATCCGGGCAGTTCTGAGGTCGCTCCGCCTGGGCAAGAACACCCGCCTGCATTGGAGAGAGGAATCCTCGGCACGGCAACTTGCGATCAGCAAGAGGCTCGCGGACATGCCGATACGCGGCATTGTCGCAGTTCACCTCTACGGGAAGGAGACCCGAACCGAACGAGCGCGCCGAAGGTGTCTGCAGAGACTGCTGGTCGAACTGGATGGGATGGGGGTCTCGACAGTCATCGTCGAGAGTCGCTCTCCCGGCCAGGATCACCTGGACCTCTTGCTCCTCATGGCTGCCCGCAAAACTTACAGACTGTCCAAGAACATGACGGTCTCGTGGCAGTCCTCTTACGAAGAACCGCTTCTCTGGGCTGCCGACAGCGTCGTAGGGGCCACCACGTGGTGGCTGGATGGACGCACAGACTGCTTCGATCTTCTGACCGGGCAAGTCCACGTGATCTGCCTCGACTGAGGGCAGACAGCGCGAAGGCCGGACGCCCGATTCCATCGGGAGGCCCGGCCTCACTTCCAACACCCACCGGGGGTGCGGCACTCCCTAGTGTGCCTTACGGAAGGTGACGAGGCAAGCGCAGAGGAGAACTCAAGACGGTACGGCCGTGGCTCCTCCAGCAGATCCATACCGGCGCCCCCTTCGCACGCCAGCCCTCCGAAGGACTCTGAGCGGACCCCGGCTCCGCCCACCGGTCCCCCGCTCAACCCCGACGCGGCCGACCGATCGGCTTCACTGGCCTGCCGAGACGCCTCCCAGGCACGGCTCCCGCCCACGCGGGCCATCACTCCCCCGCCTGAGCTTTGCGCAGCCGCTCACTGAAAACCGCATGAGCCTGCCGATACTCAGCCTCCCGATCCGCCTTATAGAAGGGCGCGACGTACCCCTCCGGAACCGGGCCCCGAACCTCGGGGTCCAGGTGAACCATCAGTTTCTCGAAGTGCTCCTTCGTCTGACCTTGCCCCCATTGATTGAAATTCGCCGCAAGTTTGCGTCCTCTGCCGTCAAACCACATCTCACGCTCGTATTCCACAAGCTGAGGAAAACGTGACCTGTACAGAGCAATCAGAGCATCGATGTCAATACCCACCATCACAGCAACCAGCGCATCCAGCTCCACAAGGGCGGACCGGCGCGCCCTCTCAACACGTATGGGTGTTACCCACTCCCATTCAGGAGAAAGTCCGGAGTTTAGTTCCGGCAAGCCGAACCACTCCACTGCCCACCCCTCATTGCTCCATTCCTCACAGAAAAGCTCCGACCACAAAGGCGCATACTCTCGAGTTAGGCAATTGAGGCGCAAGGTGCGCAGCAAGAGTGCATCCGCCAACGGATGCGCTGGATCAGGTACCAGCATAGCGCGCGCTTCCATGACATCAAGATGACCCCTACCACCGATACGAAGAGAATAATCAAGCGGAAGCGCCGACCAATATCCCGCAACGAGAGCAGTTTCCCGATTAGTAATCAGCGCCATCGATCTGACACCATGAATATGCGCGGGCCCAGGCGGGAATATAGCCGGGAATAGGCTACGCTCAGTCGAGGCTGGAATCATCTCCCGCCAAGCTACGCGATAGAATTCAGTATATGGAAGCTCTGCCTCCTTGAGGAGCACAGCTTTAATCTGCTCTTGCGTCACCTCTAGGAACTCGATGGACCGCGTTTCAGCTACACGAGTTCGCGCACGAGCAACCCTCTCGGGCGAGGACAGCAACCTATCGAGAAGTGAATAATCTATCCATCGATCCTGAGCCTGCCGATATATTTCTAGGTCCGTGGCGCGACGATAATCAGTTGACGGAACAGCATCCTCGGGCAACGAGCACAGATCAACTGGCTTGTCTGTGTGCTTGGTGTTCGGTGGCTGCTTGGCAAATGGAGTCGCACCAGTGAACTGCGGGCCGCGGAGGACGACTTCCCTCCAGTCTCTCGGATCCGAACTTTCCCAGCGAATAAGACCGTCCTTCTTCGCAGCCGACTCGTCATATCCCCTAGTTATCCTTGCCTCGAGTTGCCCTAGCCGTGGCCGTGCGGTAGCCAAGGCAGCGATCGCCTGCTGTTCTGCTGTCGAAACTGGATAAAGAAGCTTGGTCTCTTCGACCGGCACATCAGGTGCATCCGCCAGCATGCGCCACTCGGCCAAGGTTTTTTCATTCACGCGGATTAGTCGTGCACGATGGCCACGCAAATCCCAAGCACCCTCATGTTTGATTCCCGGCACTTCACCCTCTCCATTATGACTGAACGATTCCATCAATGGTCTCGGATCGAACAGCCAGCTCACATGAATGAAATCAATTTCCCGCCGAGCCCCGTAAATATTAATAGAGAACTGCTTGTTCCAGTCGACCTCCCTAAAGAGGAGCCGACGATTCTGAAAATGGGCATGGAGCCTCAAGTGTCGGTACGTCGCCGCACGAAATTGTCCTTCCTTAGCACCGTCGAAGTGCGTCTTGGGATGGATCAGAGCAGCAACAGACCCGGCCCCTAGATTTCCCCAGGCACGCAACATGAAAACGCGATAAAGATCGGGTTGCGTCCCTGCAAGAAGTCTGTAGGTAGATATCGAACCGAAGAACGCGACTGTTCCACTATGTATACCGAGCTCATCCAGGATGAAACTAGTATCCAAATTGTTGATAACTGCCGATTTTCGCAGCTCAACTTCCTCAACATTAGGCTGCTCTTGAAGCATGAACCATGGATCAAGCTCCGCCAGAATAGGAGCTTCTTCCCAGCGTGGACGCACCCAAGGGGGATTCCCGACTTGGAGGTCGAAACCCCCGTTGGTGAATACCTGGGCGAAGTGGAGTTCCCAGTGGAAGAAGCCCTGTTGGTCGGTGATGTCTTCGATTTTGTCGAGCCAGGGGAAGTGTTCGGCCAGTTTGTTGGGGGATGCCATGCCCATCCAGAGAGGTAGCTGGTCTTCGTACGCCTCAAGGTCGGTCAGGCTGGCGAAGTTCGAGGCCAGGGAGTCTTCGGGGATGTCGGCGCGGCCGAGGAGGGACTCGGCGAAGTCGAGCCAGTCGTCGAGGTTGGCCAGGGGGATGACCGGGCGGAGGGGCTCAAAGGCCGGGCGCTTACGGGCGGGCTTCGAGCGGGGGGCACGGGCTTCCTTGGCCTCGTGGGCGAAGCCGTCTAGGGAAAGTTGCTCGTCACCGATGGGGAACAGCGCACGCTGGTGACGAATCCGGAAGCCGATCGTCTCGTCCGGGCCGGTGTCGACGGGAATGGCCGCCTGGATCGAATCCTGGGGACCGGACTGCGTGGCCGCCGGCGAGTCAGTACGTCCAGGGTCCGCGTCCGTCTTCGCCACGGTTGGCGTTACAGCATCTGATCCGTAGTCAGACGTTTTAGACGGCGCCAGCCTCGTATAGACCGGGTCGGTACCGTCGAGGAGAGCGGCCTTGTCGAGGGGCCAGAACCAGAGGGCGCACCAGGCGTCCATGACCTTCTTCAGGCGCCAGTACGGGGTGCCGGGTGCGACGAGGTCGCCGAAGACCTTCTCCTTGGGGACGGCATCGGCGGGCTGGTCGATCCAGTCGGCGCCCCAGACATCGATCTTGCGGCTGATCTCGCGATCGGAGATGGCGAGGCGCTGGATGACCAGATCCCCAGAGGTATTCGGCCCGGCCGGAGAGAGCCTGGAGGCGCTGGAGTTGGGATGGCTTCCGAGCACCGGACTTCTTGTCCGACGGTGACTTGCGGATCTGCCTGCGCCAGTCGGCGAGGCGCTTGGTGTCCTCGGGCGCGAGCTCCTTGGCTTCCTTGGCTCCCGCGACGGCTCCCCAGCCCTCTGCGGGCAACAGGAAGTGGTGCACCTTCCCGGCAGGCAGCGGGCCCGCGGAGAACGGGACGTCCTCAGGGGCCGACTTCAGCCACTGTCCCTTGGTCAGCGCCGACGGGTCGTACACGCGGCGGCCCGCGCCGATGAGGGAGTTGCCCCGGCGCAGGTGCAGCCCGAACCAGGGGGCCTGGAGGCCGGGGTGCATGACGTTCAGCCAGACGGAGACCTCGGCGAGCTCGATGGCGGTCTCGTTGAGGTCGACGCCGTAGGCGTTGTGCAGCGCGATGTACGCCTTGACCCGCTGCAGCGTCTCCTCGTACTTCTCCGGGTCGACGCTCTGGCCGAGCTCCTTCTGGCGCCGCCTGAGGTATTCGGCGGCCACCTGGTTGATGGCCTCGTTGAGGAACGCGCCCGACCCGAGGGCAGGCTCGCAGATCTTCCACTCCAGGATCTCGCGCGCGGTGGTGACCGTGCCGTCCTGGTCGAGCCGGTGTTGCAGGGCGAGCTGGACAGTGACCTGGGTCAGCGACTCGGGGGTGTAGTACGACGCGCTGGTCTCGCGGTCACGCCCGGCGAGCCGATAGACGAATGCGCCCTTGGGGTGGTGCTTGTACCCGCCGGTCTGGTGCCCGTCCTCGTCGAGTTCGGGAACGAAAACGTCCGAGGGGTAGTCGTCGACCTTCGAGGCGGGGATCGTCCAGGTGCCGCCGTGCGGGTCGCCGTGTTTGGCGACCTCGTACAGCTCCTCGGTGGAGATGAAGCCCGTGTAGGACATCAGCCCCTCGTACACCGCGCCGAGCTGGTTGATGCCGAGTTGCGCGTACGAGATGAACCCCCCGCGCTCCTTCCTGCGCCCCCTCGTGAGCATGAGCAGGCGCAACACCTTGTGCAGCGTCTCGTTGCGGAGCCGCGTGTCGATCGTCGGCGCGTCCGGGTCGTCCTCGTCGTACCCGGGCACGGTCAGCGCCTCACGTCCGATGAGCTTGATGGCCTCGGGCTCGAACAGCCCGGAGCGGAGCGGCTCGAATCGCAGCCCCTCCCCCTCCGAGCCTTCCGGCGCGGTCCCGCCCCGAGGACGGTGCCCCCGGTTGACCAGCTGGAACAGCTTGTCCAGCGACTCGTACAGGTGGAAGCTGTACCTGGCCTCCTCGCCGGACAGGTCGCGTACGACGAGGTCGCCGAGCCGGGCGAGGCTGTATCCCTTGGTGTAGTCATCGTCGTCGGTCGGCAGAATGCCGTGCTCGGGCCGCGCTTCGGCGTACAGCAGGAACAGGATCCGGTAGAGGTAACGCAGCGCTTCGCGACCCAGCTCCTTGGCGAGAGCCCCGGGCTCCATGACGTCCTCGGGCCGCACTTTGACGGGCCCGTTCTCGGTGGGACGTTCGGCCTGGCGGATCCGGTTGAGCACCTCGTTGGCGATCAGCTCGACCGACTGCTGCAGGCCCCTGCGAAGCTCGGTGGAGACGCCGACGGCGTGCTGGCGGGAGCTGGTGAGCAGCTCGTCGAGCTTGTCGGAACCGCCTTCCTCGGGAGGCAGCAGCGAGTCGGCGCCGAAGAGCGCCGCGATGGTCTGCAGCTCTTCGAGGTTGTTCCGCCCGAGCGCCACGTCCAGGCTGACAGCCAGGTAGCGTCCCTCGCCCCAGGTGGCGCGGTCGGCGAGCACGACCACTCCCCCGGCGAGGATCAGCACGTAGCGCGGCGGCGTGTCGCTCGCGAGCAGCCACGAGGCCAGCTTGGTCACCGACGTGATGCGCTCGCGGTTGTCGAGCTGCACGGGGAACAGCACACGGCCCGAGCGTGCGTCCAGGGCGGCGTCCACGTCGGCGGCCCAGCCACATTCGACGGCCACCAGGTGCTGGTCCGCGTACGCGACCTGGACGGCGTACTCCTTGCCGGCCCGCTCCACGGTCAGCTCGCGTGGTCGCGTTTCGAACGCCAGGGCGCGCAGCACGTCGCCGTGCAGCTCGTTCAGCTCCTTACGCCATTCGGTCTCCTCGTCCGGACTGACGGGGTCGCCGCCGCGCAGCCGTGCGTCGAAGTCGGCGAAGAACGGCCGATCGGCGAAGTACTGCTTGCCCAGAGCGCGCAGTCCCCGGCGCGGCGTCGTACGGCCGGCCTTTTCCTCCTCGTTCCAGCGCGCGAGCAGGCCTTCCTTCTTCTTGAGATCCTTGGGGAGAACCTCGGCCAGGTAGTGCGCCGAGAAGTAGTCACCGCGGTTGACCAGCGAATCGAAGCTCATCGGGTTCAGCCTTCAATCAGTACGGCGAGTACCCGCAGCAGCGGTTCACCGGTGGTCCGTAAGGAGTCGATCAGGCGCTGCTGCTCGGCGACGGTCTCGCGCACGTCGGCCGATCTGCGGCCGTACTGGGAGACGTGCACCCCGTCGAGGGTGAGCTGCTGCCATTGGGTGAGCTTCGCCTGGTAGGCGTCGAGCGGCTCGACGATCTCCGCGTCGTAGTGCGCCCGCCGCTCCTCCAGGTGGGCGCGGGCGACCTCGACGGCGGGCTTCACCAGGTCCTGGAGGCGCTGGAGGTCCAGCGGCTGCGCCGGGTTGTTCATCCCCGGCCCGACCTTGGCCTGGTGCAGGGTCGCCACCATGTCGTGTAGGGCGGGCGCACCCGTGAGTCCGGTGATCGCCATCCATTCCACGACCGTGGGCTGGCCGAGGGTGTTGGAGTAGATGCCCTGGATCAGGAAGGTCGGCTCGGTGACGTTCGCGATCAGGACGGGGGCCTTCTGGCGGCCTAGCCGTACGAGGACCTTGTCGGTGAGCCACTCCACCATGGGGTGCAGGTCGGACAGGTAGGCGATGTCCGGCCACATGGTCTTGGTCCTGCGGGCCTCGTCGAGCTTGCGCTGGGCCAGGGAGCGGCTGAAGGTGACCTTCATCCGCTTCCTGACGTCGTGGGTGCGCAGGTAGGACGCGGGCAGCGCGGACAACCGGTGGATGAGGTCGCCGGGGGGCGTGAAGGCGAGCATCTCGCCGTCGTCCTCCAGGTCCTTCAGGAGCCCGAGTGTGCGCACGCTCTCGCGGACGAAGTCTTCAGTACTGCCGAACAGCTTCGGCACGTCCGCCCGTAACGGCTCAGAATCCGCACGCTTGCCCGCTGCGTCAAGAAGTGCCGCTGGGGTCGTGAGCAGGCCGACGAGGGCATCGAGACCTTGGTGGGCTTCCAGGGACTCCTCGACGGTCTTCCCGTCGAGAAGGTCCTGGATGAGCCGGCGTTCCTCGCGCTCGGCGCGGTACTCGCCGGTCACCGCCTCGGCGGTGCCGAGGCTCCGGTGGGCGGTCGCCTCCTTCTCCAGGAGCTTCTCTGCGACCAGCGTGTCGTCCTTGGTCCCGGACACGCGGGACGTCAGGATCAGGGCCTTGAACTGCGGCTGGTGCTGTTGGCCGTACCGATCGACCCGGCCGTTGCGCTGCTCGATGCGGATCAGGCTCCACGGCACGTCATAGTGGATCAGATGGTGACATTGCCGGTGCAGGTTGACGCCTTCGGAGGTCACGTCGGTGGTGACCAGCACCCGCACCTTGCTGTCCGCGAGCGAGAACCGCTCGATGACCTCCTGCTGCTGCTGGTCGGTGAATCCGCTGCCGAGCATCATCTCGACCGCGCCTTCGACGGTCAGTCCAAGCTTGGACGGGAGGACCCGGGCGAGCCACTTCACCGTCTCGACGCTCTCGGAGAACACCACCACGCGCCGGTCGCTGCGCGGCCCCACCCCGATCAGGGTGAGCTGATCGACAAGGGCGTCCAGCTTGGCCGAGTCGGCGTCGGTCACTTGGGCGGCGAGCCTGCCGAGCGTTTCCAGCGCCTCCCGCTCGCGCGGCTCGGGCGGCCTGACGGTGTTCTTCAGCCGGTTGGTCACGGTCTTCGCGAGGGCGTGATGCGAGGAGAGGAAGGCCTTGAGGAGGGTGTACGGGAAGAGGCGCCGCTCCTTGCTGACCCGCGCTCCGCCCTCCCGCTGGTCACCGGCAAGCCAGACCCGGGTCAGCTCCTCGAAGATCCGTTCCTCCGGGTCGGAAGCCGCACACCGGACCGGGACGGACGGCCCCCGGTCTGGCCACTTGGTGCCGATGTGGTTCCGTACCTCAGGGTCGATCTTGGTACGGCGGATGTAGAGGTGCCGGATGTCCTTGGCCGAGTAGTCGTCCTCGTCGACGATGGCCGCCGGGTCGAGCATGCGGACCAGCTCGGCGAATGACCTGCTTTCCCCATTGTGCGGGGTGGCGCTGGCCATCAGCAGCGCGTCGGTCCTGCGGGAGAGCAGCTTGGCCAGCTTGTTGCGCAAGCTGCTCTCGCCGATGAGGTTGTGCGACTCGTCGATGACCACGGCGTCCCAGTGGATCTTCTCCAGGTGCTGGCCGTACTTGCCCTCGTTCTTGAGCGTGTCGATGGAGACGATGATCCGCTTGTAGTACGTGAACGGGTTGCGCCCGGCCGGGATCTCGCGCTGGATCCGTTCGATGCCGACCGAGTCCAGCCGGATCAGCGGGATGGAGAACCGCGTCCACAACTCGTGCTGGAACTGCTCCAGCACCTGCTGCGGCGTGACCACCAGGATGCGGTCGCCGCGCCCCCGCCTGATCAGCTCGGCAAGGATGAGCCCGATCTCCAGCGTTTTGCCGAGGCCGACGACGTCGGCGAGCAGGATGCGGGGGCGTAGCCCGTTCAGCGCCAACTCTGCCGGGCGCAGCTGGTAGGGCAGCGGGTCCAGCAGGAACCGGTCGGGCAGCGCGAGGCCCTTCTCGGTCTGCGGCAACGGCGTCCTGCGCAGGACCGCCTCCAAGAAGAGCCGGCTCTTGGCGAAGTGCGGCGTGTCGTCCTGCTCCAGGACGGTCTCTTCTGGACGCATCAGCTCGACGTCATCGAGATCGGTGAAGAACACAGCGTCCTCGTCACGGACGAACTCGGACGCGCCGACCACGGTGATCCGGTGGTGCTTCGTGTCGTGTTTCACGGGGGTACACGTACGAACCATCCACTCCGCTTCGCGGATCCAGACCCGAGCGCCGGGGGGAAAGGTCGTCTCGGTCACTGCTCTCCTTCAGATGTGGACGCTCAGAACGTCGCGTTGCAGGCGTAGGCTCCGCGCAGCCGCTCGGCCAGCCGTGCGACGACCGAATCCGAGTCGAGGACGTGGGCGAGCTCCCGCCTCCTCGGCATGGGCTGGTCGACCTCGGGCGGATCGGACGGCCGCTCGACATACGTCGCCACCGCGAGCCGGCGGATCGCGATAGGCAGGGCCACACCGTCCCGGGTGGCCAGGTCGGTGAGCCATGCCCTGGCCTGGGCCAGATCCGGGCGAGCGGCGGGGTCGTATGCGAGCATCGCGGAGATGATCGGGGTCATCTCCTCCGGGATTCCGTCCAGGTCGGGGTGCTTGCCCGGGTTGGTGATCACGAATAGCAAGGCATGCAGGTTCTCCGCCTTGTAGGGGTAGTGCTTGGTGAGGGCGAACAGCAGGGTCGCGCCGAGCGCGTACACGTCCGCCTTCGGCGTCAGGTTCTTCGGGGTGTTGATCTGCTCGGGAGCCATGCAGGCGGGCGTTCCCAGCATCGATTCGGAGGTGGTGAGGTCGGTCGGCCCTTCGGCGAGCGCCACCAGGCCCATGTCGATGACCTTGGGACCGTCCCTGCCGAGCAGGACGTTTCCCGGCTTGAGGTCCCGGTGAAGCAATCCCGCCTGGTGGACGGCCTGGAGCGCGTCGGCGAGCAGCACACCGAGGGGGGCCGCCTGATCCGCGGGAATGGGCCCATGGTGGTCGACGAACTCGCGCAGGCTCAGCCCTCTGACGTACTCCACCGCGAGCCACGGGCTCTCGCCCTCGTCTTCGGAGGCCTCGACCAGGCTCGCCACGGATGGCCCCTGGATCGTGCGTAAGGCGTCGATCTCCCTGGCGAACCTTGCCCGCACCTCGGCTCGATCGGCGAGATCCTCCCGGATCACCTTGACGGCGACCCGCTCGTAATCCGGTGTGACGCCGAAGAAGACCCTGCCCATGCCACCGCTGCCGAGCCTGCCTCGTAAGACGATGTCCCCGATCCTCTCGGGATCGGACCGGTCCAATGGAGTCACGATTACCCGCCTCACCCAGGATATGAAGATCGAGCCATCATCCAGACAGGGTAAAGCGAGCGCAAGCTTTGCATCGGGGTTGTTAGCCATCACCACGACCGCTAAGCCCTTTTCATCCAGAAGACTGCCACTATGTCTAGTATCAAACTCTGCCCATAGCACCATTTCGGACAGCTGGGCTATTTCGGACTGAAATTTCGGGCCGACCACCGCCATCCAATCGCGCATGGCATACACCCCGCACGATCACCCGGTCGAGCTGCCTGCATTTCATGGTACTCTTGTGCATCGAATTCACAACACCAATGAAGAAGCTCCCTGACGCTCATACATCTGGGGCTACACCAGCGAGGTGCCCTGCGAGGCTCTGACCAGCTCGAAAGACCTATCCGGCTTTACCGACCCCGCCTGCGCGGGAGCGACCCCGCCCGGCCGCCCTCCAACTCCTTAGAACGCCGGAGTCGAACCACGCCTCCGGACCATGATCAGCAGTCTCACACAGAGCGTTGCTCGCACCTCGCCAGAGAGGTACGGGAGATGCACCACATCAGGCGGAGCCCGGGAAGTCGACCGCCGACCATACCGGCAGGAAGTGGGACGACGATCGAAGTGGATCACTCTTGAATATCGCCGGTAAACCTCGGTGAGGGGCGCCACGTCTGACCATGCGCCACCGTTCACTTCAATCCCCACATTCACAGCGGTAATCAGCCCATCCGATCCACCTCGTAACCATTCCCCCTGATGAAAGGACGTCGGTCGTCCGTGACGGACCTGGAGCTTGCCACCGAGCTTCGCGAGATCGCTGCCCACCCTTATGCGGAAGCCCGCGGCGACCAACTGCGTGACCTCGCGGACGCCATCATCGAGTCGAGCCGACTCTCACCCGCGACCCCGTATGGTGCGCGACTACTTCCTGAGCCGGCCGGCGCTCCTCGCACCGGGAGAGCCGAACGCTGGTGCGAGGTCGACCTGTTCGCCGCATTCGCGCCACAAGACACTTTCATCGTGGACAGCACGGGACCCTCGGCGGGCCAGAAGAAGCCGAGGATGTCGGGCAGAGCCAAGGCGACGATCAGCTCCGTCCTGGTCTTCGCACCGATCCTCACCACATGGATCGGTTTGCGAGAAGCCACCAACGCCTATGGCGCCGCGCTCGATGCCGAAGGGCCAGAAGTGGCGCGTCGGCCCTTTCTCGAGATGTGGCAGCAGGGCTTCGACGGCCGCCTTCCTTCCCTGTACAAGTTCGACAACGTCGCGCTGGCCACCCTGAGCGTGATCTTCATCCTGATCGCATGGACCATTTTCGAGAACCTCACTCGGACCCGCCATGAAGATCGTTCGGAAGAGGAGTTCGCTCGTCTTCGGACCCGGCTGCGGGGGGCCCTTACAGAGGCGACGCTCGTCCTCGGCCAGGTCCGGCTCTCCTCCCCTGCGCGTTTCACGGCCGAGCTCACCAAGGCCGCCATGGAGATCGAGAAGGTCGGCTTCACCACGCGCAAGATGCACAACGAACTGAGTAAGGGACTCACGCAGGCACTGGAATCCGCCGAAAAGGTGTCGGAGGCACTCGTCGCCGGCGCGACGGACGTGCAGGGAGCGGTCGAGGCACTCGACAAGCACCTTACGGACATCAACGCGGCCTGCGTCGACATGACCGCTTCGGTTCGGCAGACGACGACCGTCATCGACGCCACGGGTTCCAAGGCCGAGCAGGCACTCGCGGCCGCCGGCGACCACGTTTCCACGACCGTCTCTGCGACGACCCTCGCCATACAGGAGGCGGTCAGCAACGAACTCGCGCAGTGGGCAAGGGCGGTCCAAGACGCGATCAGCACCCTGGACACCCGCGTCGCCGGCCTCGACTCCCATGTCGCCGCTCTTGACACCCGTGTCGGCACGTTGGGCACGCGTGCGGGTGAACTCGTCAACGCGGCGACCCGCATCGAAGCCGCTATCGACGAGGCTCGAGCGACGGTCAGCTCGTCGACCGCGAAAGCCGCCGAGTTGTTCGGGCAGCAGATGACCGACACCCTCTCCATCACGGCGTCGGAGTTCCGCGACACGTTCGGCGGCACGAGCATGGAAATCCGGGAAGCCCTTGGCGACTGGTCTCTCATCGCCGGAGCACACGCTTCCCGGATCGAGATCGCGTCCGATGCCTCCGGCAGGACCATCACCGTCCTCGAAAGGACCCGAGACACGCTAGACCGGCTGCCGATCGCACTCGACGGTGTCATCACCAACCTGCCATCAAAGATCAAGGAGCTCACTGACGGCGAGTTCGCAGAGCTCAAATATGCGATCGCTCACCTCGAGTCCGCGGTGAACCACGCGGCCGAGGTGCTCTCCACACCCGCGCCGAGCCCGATCTCGCACGTACCGACTGCGCCCCCTGGCGTACTCGATGGGTCCAACGACGCTTCAAGTAGGGCTTGGGGCGTACCCGACCAGGCTTCGGACCTTCCGGGTGGGACGCGGTGACACGACGGCGGAGGCCGACCACCCCCATCTTGCTCGCCGGATGGCTCTTCGCCGACCTGCTGCTGGGGCTCACGATCATCATGCTCGGAGCCCAGGCACCGCCTCCGGCACCAGTCAGACCGCGCGCGGGTGGCAGTACCACGACACCCAAGCCGTCGCCGACCCCATCTCCGTGCGCGACTCGTATCGGCGGTGTGCGAGCGAAACCAGTCAAGCTCTCGTTCCGGATCAACGCCGGTGCCGACGATCGGGCGCTCACCAGCCAGGTGAAGCGCTCGCTGGGTAAGCACAGGAACCGCCTCGACGGTCGGCACGCCGGCATGGTGCTGACCTTCGGCGCCAACGGCAGCGCGGGGAACGGTGTCCATCTCGCCACACGTGTCAACAACGCAGCGCGCAAGGCCTACCCGAAGATCTTCGGCACGGCCGCGACCCGCAACTTCCACGACCTCGCCGCACCGAGCGGGTCGATCTCCATGGAGATCTACTTCGTCACGGACGGCTGCGCCCCCAAGAACCCGAAAGCATAGGCATACTCCGATGAGCGAGCAGGTACTCCCCTTCTACCTCGTGTGCGACGAGTCCTACTCGATGGACGGCGCCCCGCTGCAGGCCATCAACCAGGAACTTCCCACGATCTACGATGAGATCGCCAGTAATCCGGTCGTCGCCGACAAGGCACGGCTGGGCATCATCGGCTTCAGCACGGGTGCCGAGATCCTGCTGCCCCTGGCCGATCTCAACGACGTCCAGTCGATTCCGCAGCTCAGCGCGCGGGGCATGACCAACTACGGTGCGGCGTTCTCGCTGCTTCGCGACACGATCGAGATGGACATCAAGAAACTCCGGCAAGCCGGGCACTCCCCGTACCGCCCCACGGTGTTCTTCCTCACCGACGGCCACCCCACCGATGAGTGGAACGACGATTACCAGCGGCTGGTCGACCCTGGCTTCGGCCCGCATCCGAGCATCCTGGCGTTCGGTTTCGGTGAGGCACAGGCTTCGATCCTGACGCAGATCGCTACTTTCCGAGCCTTCATCGCCAACGGCGACGTGTCACCCACCCAGGCGCTTCGCGAGTTCGCCAAGCAGCTTCTCAACTCCGTCGTCAAGTCTGCGGTCGCGTCCTCTTCCAGCCCTGCAGGAGAAGCTCGGCTGGTCGTCCCCGAGCAGGTCACGGGCTACACCGTCCTGCCTGTCGACCTCGTCTGATCCGGAGCGCGAGCCAAGGGAGGCACTGACGTGGAGCAACTGCAAGAGGGGCTGACGGCCGAGCCGGAGCTCACCATCCCTGAACCGCTCGTCATCGGGCGCAGGCCGATGGTGCGCCCAGCGCTCACGGGCCTGCCGGATGTGGACCTGAGACGCCCCGACAGCGAACTGGACGGCGCCGACCTGCCCGGCCTTGCGGTACGCGCGGCGTCGATCCGAGGCGAAGCTCACCGGCACCTCGGGCTGACCCGTCAGGACGCGATGGGCTTCTGGCAGATCGACGGCACACGACTTCTCGCGTGTGTCGCCGACGGGCTCGGCAGCAAGGCCCTGTCCCACATCGGCGCCGCCGAGGCGTGCGTGTCCGCCCGGAACAACATCGAGGACCTCTTCGCCCCCGGCACGTCGGGCATCCAGCCGGAGGTCTTCTTCGAGGACATCGCCGACGACCTGATGAAATGCGCCGGGTCCAAAGTCAACGGGCGGCCGGTGTCCCCGGAAGACCTCAGTACCACACTCGTGGTGGCGCTCATCGATTCGGAGAAGCTTCAGGCGACGCTGATGCGAGTCGGGGACAGCGAGGCGATGCTTCTGCGCGAGGAAACATGGACGCCATGCTTTCCGAAGAAGTTCGAGGAGTCGATCAGCTCGTCGAGGACCCACGCGCTTCCCCATGATACCGGCCAGGTGGAGATCACGGTCGTAGACCTTCGTCGCGGCGACATGCTGCTGCTCTGCACCGACGGCCTGGCCAGGCCCATGGGAAGCGAACTGGTGAGCGCCCAGCTTGGAGCCTGGTGGGGACGGTCTCTCGTGCCCGCACTACCCACGTTCCTCTGGCAGGTGAGTTTCCGGGCCAAGTCGCACGACGACGACCGCACGGCGATCTGTGTGTGGACCGTCTGAATGACTTTCGTGGCGCACCCTCTGGACCGACAGCGTGACTCGCTCGCCCTTGAGCCCGAACCGCTGGGCTCGGGCGGCCAAGGCGTCGTCACGCGGGCAATCGGCCCTGGGCAACTGGTCTACAAGGAGTACATGTCGCACGCGGGGGAGGTCGACGGCGGAGCACTCGCAGATATGGTGGAATTCGGGCGTTCTCTTGCGGCCTCCGACCGGCATGCGCTGCTGACACACTGCGCGTGGCCACTGGCCCGAGTCGTCTCCGGAACCACGGTCACCGGTTTCCTCATGCCGGAGGTCCCCCGTGAGTTCTCTGCGGTCATCGGCAAATCCTCCAAGCTGGTGGAGTTGCAATACCTGCTCTTCAAGCCGAACTGGGCATGGCGGAACCTGTACCAACCCGGCATCCAGGAGCGACTCAAGATCGCCCTACGGGCAACGGCATTGGTCGAAATGCTGCATGGTCATGGGATCGTGCTGGGCGACATCTCGTACCGGAACCTGCTGTGGCAGCCGGCGGCGCCGTACGAGATGTTCGTCCTCGACTGTGACGGCTTTCGGCGGCACGGCAGGGAACCGGTGCTGCGGCAGGCGCACACCCCTGACTGGGACGATCCCTACCAACCCTCGACCGGCCCTGATCTGGACACCGACCGGTACAAGCTGGCGCTGCTGATCGGCCGCGTGCTGTCGCAGGACGCGCAGGTCCGCCCCGGAGGAAGCCTCGCTCTGCTCCCCGGCCTCGACCCGCACGTTGCCACCCTGGTCACCGAAATGTTCGCTTTAGCCGCCGGACCGCATGGTCACCGCCCGATCGCCCGTGAATGGAGCCAGGCGCTGCTCGGTCGCCGATGGATACGCGTGAGCCGGAAGCCAGTGCGGAGTGACACGAGCACGGGTGGATCGGCAGTGATACACGATCCCCGCGCCGATCGGACTTCTGTGCCTGTCGGGCAGCGGAGGAGTGTCGTCGACATCTCCCGGCCTCCGGCGCCGATCTCCATCCCTGCGCGCCCGGATGGCCCGGTGCCGCCAGGACCGGGAAGCCGGACCCCACCCAAGCCAGATATTTCCGTCCCACCACGCAGGTGGCTCTCGCTTCCGCCTTCTTCCTCTGGGCCAGACACCATCAGCGGACCGGTGCAGCCCACGGCACCGCCGACGGTCGTCCGGCTCGGTGGGCGGGTGGTCACCTCCGAGATGTTCGCCGAGCAACGGGAGATCACTCCGAGCCCGATCGAGGATGACACCGTGGCCGCGTTGATCGACGCTCTGGACGCCCGCGGCGGACGCCTCTCGGTGGTGGAGGTGGCCAAGGTGATCGGTGAGCCGGTGGAGCGCACCCGACTCCTCCTGTCCGCGGCGAAGCGACTGCTCAACATCGACGAAGCCGTCCTCACTCTCAAGGACGGTGACCAGACCGTCGATCTGAATCTTCGGCTCATGAAAGAACAATTCCTCGACGAGGAGGTTGGACCGTGACGCGTAAGGTCAGCCAGGTCCGGCGGCGGCGGATCATCGATGCCCTGTCACGCGGCACCGTCCCGCAGAACGATCTCGATCTGTTCGCGGTCGGCATGGATCGTTTCGAGAAGGTGCTCGACGACGAGCTGGCCGGCGCGGCGAGTGGCGGCGGTGGCTTCAAGGCCATCCGCGGTGAGTACGGATCGGGAAAGACCTTCTTCGCTCGCTGGCTCGCTGAGCGGGCAAAACGCATGCGGATGGCCACGAGCGAGGTCCAGATAACGGACACGGACACCCCGCTGTACAAACCACACGCCATCTACCGGGCACTGATCCGCGCCCTGTCCACAGCGGGCAGCTCACCGAGCGCACTGCGGGACATCGTCGACACCTGGCTTTTCATGTTGGAAGGGGAGGTCGGCGCGGCGGAGGGGATCGCCACGGACGACAGGAAGGCCATCGGCTCGGCGGTCGATGAGCGTATCGAGTCTCGGCTTTCCGAGGTATCACGCAACGTTCCGGCTTTCGCGACGGCGCTGCGCTTCTACCGCCGGGCACGGCTTGCCGGCGACGCGGTCACTGCGGACGGACTGCTCGGCTGGATCGGCGGGCAGCAGAACATCGCTGCGTCGGTCCGCCGCCACGCGGGGATCAAGGGAGAGGTCGACGCCGGCAACGCACTCGATTTTCTGCAGGGCCTGCTCGTGGTGCTCCGGGACTGCGGCCACCCCGGACTGCTCGTGGTGCTCGATGAGGTCGAGACCGTACAACGTGTGCCGAGTAATCTCCGTGA
This sequence comes from Sphaerisporangium album, assembly GCF_003323745.1. Lineage (GTDB taxonomy): Bacteria > Actinomycetota > Actinomycetes > Streptosporangiales > Streptosporangiaceae > Sphaerisporangium > Sphaerisporangium album. The sequence goes on along the minus strand of NZ_QOIL01000002.1, from coordinate 444,526 downwards.
GCGGAGCCTGAACACCCTCCGCGGTCTCATCGACGACATCGACAAGGGCCGGTTCCCTGGTCTCTATCTCGTCATCACGGGCACTCCGGCCTTCTATGACGGCCGGCAGGGCGTCCAACTGTCCGCTCCACTCGCTCAACGGCTGCACACCGACTTCAAGACCGACGCCCGTTTCGACACGGCGCGAGCCGTGCAGGTCCGTCTCACGGGATTCGACCGCGACCGGCTGGTCGAACTCGGCTGCGTGGTACGTGACCTCTACGCCAAGGGCGACCGGGCGGAGCCCCGGATCATGACGTTGGTCGACGACGGGTACGTCAAGGATCTCGCGACCTCGGTAGCGGGACACCTGGGCGTCGGCACGGCTCCTCGAGTCTTCCTGCGCAAGCTGGTCGCGGACGTGCTGTTCCGGGTCACCGACTTCGAGGACTTCATTCCGCGGCGCGACTACAAGCAGGTGGTGCTCGCCGAGTCCGAGTTGAACGACGACGAACGTAACGCCCTTCGCGGTGCGCGTCGCAAGTTGTCGGCCGCCGAAGTGGACCTCGACCTGCCGTGACCTCCCCATCCGCCACGTTGCACCCCACGCTCGCGTACCACGTCGCCAACACCCTTGGCTGGCCTCGGCTCCGTCCGCTCCAGTCCGCTTCTCTCGACCCGGTCGCGAGCGGGCTGGACGCGTTGCTGGTTGCTCCGACCGCTGGAGGAAAGACCGAGGCCGTGGTCTTCCCGCTGCTCTCGGCGATGGAGACGCACGGGTGGACCGGCCTGTCCGTCGTGTACCTCTGCCCGCTGAAGGCGCTGCTCAACAACCTGCTGCCCCGGCTGCAGGCATACGCGGGCTGGCTTGGCCGGCGGGTGGAGATCTGGCACGGCGACGTATCGGGCTCGCGGCGGCAGGCGATCCTGCGTGACCCGCCCGACCTGCTGCTGACCACGCCGGAATCGCTGGAATCGATGTTGATCAGCAGAAGCGTTGATCACCGACGTCTTCTGGGTGACCTGCGTACCGTCGTCGTGGACGAGGCGCACGCGTTCGCCAAAGACGATCGCGGCTGGCATCTGCTCAGCGTGCTCGAACGCCTCACGCATCTCGCGGGCCGTCCCCTCCAGCGGATCGGTCTGTCCGCCACGGTGGGAAACCCGCAGGATGTGCTGACCTGGCTGCAAGGCTCCAGTGCCGGCAACCGTCCGGCACAGGTGATCGCGCCGGACACCGCCACCGAGTCGGCTCCCGCGGACGTGGAGCTGGATTACGTGGGGTCGCTGTCGAACGCGGCACGGGTCATCGCCTGGTTCCAGGGTGAGAAACGGCTCGTGTTCTGCGACTCCCGCCGCATGGTCGAGGAACTGGGCGAGCTACTTCGCGGCCTCGGTGTCACGACCTTCCTGTCCCACGCCTCGCTGTCGGCCGACGAGCGTCGCCGCGCCGAGGAGGCCTTCGCCGAGGCCCAGGACTGCGTCATCGTCTCCACCTCCACCCTTGAGCTGGGCATCGACGTAGGCGACCTGGACCGGGTCATCCAGATGAACGCGCCATGGTCGGTCGCCTCCTTCCTGCAGCGGCTCGGACGGACGGGGCGGCGGGCCGGGAAAAAGCGCAACTGCTTGGTCCTCGCGCTCACCCACGACGACCTACTCGTCTGTACCGGACTACTGCAACTGTGGAGCACGGGCTTTGTCGAGCCGATTCAGCCTCCTCACTCTCCACGGCACGTCGTCGCCCAGCAACTCCTGGCGCTGACCCTGCAGGAGGGGCGGATCGGCGACGCCATGTGGCCCGACTGGTGGGCAGGTCTCGCTCCGTTCGAGCATCACTCGGCTCAACCGATACTCGACCATCTCGTCCAGGACGGATTCCTGGACGAGGACGGCTCCTGGCTGCAGATCGGGCCGAAGGCTGAGGAGCGCTTCGGGCGCCGCCACTTCATGGACCTGGTGGCGGTGTTCACCGCGCCGCCGGAGTTCACCGTCCTGCACGGGGGCAAGGAACTAGGCCGTACCGATCCGGCGCTGCTGACCTCGTCGGTGACCGGTCCCCGGCTGCTCCTGCTCGCCGGGCGAACCTGGCGGGTCGACTGGATCGACTGGAGACGACGGCGCTGCTTCGTCGATCCTGTGGACGGGACCGGAGGAGAGGCCCGCTGGTCGTCGACCGGGTTCTTCGGCATGTCCTTCCCGCTCACCCGCGCCATGCGGGACGTCCTCCTGGGCGCCACTCCCCCGGTACGGCTGACCCCACGAGCGGACGACGGACTGGCCAAGGTGCGTGCGGAGCATGCCGATACCGTCCACCAGACGGGGACCGTCATCGTCCGGACCGATGGTGATCTCCTCTGGTGGACATGGGCCGGCTACCGAGCCAACGCCACGCTCAAGGCCACCCTTGGACCGCTCGCCGATCCGACGCACCGCGTGAACGATCTGAACATCAGACTCCGCAACGACCTGACCCGATCGGATTGGCACTCGGCCGTCCAGGGTCTCTCGAATGATTTGCGGTACCCGGAAGTCGACGAACGGGCACTCAGTGGGCTGAAGTTCAGCACGGCCCTTCCGCGCCCCATGGCCGTCGAGACCTTGTCCATGCGGCTCGCCGACTTCAGCGCGGCAGAAACCGCCCTGACAGAACCAGCGCGCCTCATGGTGCGGTGACGAAAGGACGACCTGTGTTCAACCCTCAGACGGAGGAACGGCTGCGACGCCTGCTAGACCACGCGGCTCACCCGGGTACACCGCAGATCGAACGCGAGAACGCCCTGAACGGAGTACGCGCCTTGCTGTTCGGAGAAAGCCGGGCGCACGGCGCAGGAGCTCCTCGCAAAGCTCGAACAGGGGGCGGACAGCCCTTCGGTCGACTCTCATCTACAGGATGACAACCAGTGGCACCGGCCTGACCGTAGAGAACACCTTCAGCCCATCGAACCGAAGCGAGAGTGGACAAGGATCTAAAGCCGATCTTGCCGATGTTAATTTGCTATAGCATGGCATCCAAGACAAGACACCAGGCGCTACAGATATAGAATTAGAACCTTCTCAGGTTCGCATATACATGGTAATGCTCGTGAGTGCCGATTGATGTAGCAAATCCCCTGTACGAGACCGTCAGCCGCCTCTCCGACCGTCACCGGGTTCGCAGCGAAGCCACCATACAGGCCGATATCCGGCAGCTCCTCCTCATCGGCGGTCTCGGGTTGGCCGAGGCAGACTTGGAAGTCAATCTGGAGGCCCAGGTCGGCAATCACAGACGGATCGACATCGAGGTCGGCTACACGGTGATCGAGGTCAAGAAGAGCCTTGCGGGTAGCGTGGCGTCCCTCCGGGCCGCCGAGAACCAACTTCGTGACTACGTCGCCGCTCGCGTTCACGAGACGGGCCAGCGCTACGTCGGCGTCTTGACAGACGGGGCTGAATGGAGGGCCTACCAATTACACGACGGTGTGCTGGCGCAGGCATCGCAGTACATCCTGAAAACAGGACGCCCCGACCTGACCGGGCTCCTCACCTGGCTCGAAGGAGTGCTCGCCACTCGACAAGGCGTGCCACCGACACCGTCCGAGATTCGTGTACGGCTCGGCGCCGACAGCGCCTCATACCAACTCGACTATGCAGCTCTCGCCGCCCTTTACGAGGCCTACGGTGCCACGCCCACCGTACAACTCAAGCGCCGACTCTGGTCGGGCCTGCTTCGTAGCGCCCTCGGCACGCAGTTCACCGAAGACACCGAACTCTTTCTTGAACACACACTGCTGGTCAACAGCGCCGAGATCATCGCACACCTCGTTCTCGGCTTCGATGTGATCGATCTTCAGCCGGCCACGCTTTTGGGAGGGGAGCACTTCCGCCTCGCGCGGATTTCAGGGGTGGTGGAGCAGGACTTCTTTGACTGGATACTGGAGGTGCCGGGCGGAGAGGCCTTCGTCAGCACACTCGCGCGGCGCCTGGCCCGTTTCGACTGGCGACATGTCGAACACGACGTCCTGAAAATCCTTTACGAATCCATCATCGGTCCAGATACGCGAGCCCGGCTAGGCGAGTACTACACCCCCGACTGGCTCGCGGAGCAGGTGATAGCGGAAGCTGTCACTGATCCCCTCCGGCAGCGCGTGCTCGACCCCGCCTGCGGATCGGGAACGTTCCTTTTTCATGCGGTACGGCGTTACCTAACCGCCGCTGAAACCGATGCCGTGCCGCTTGCGGACGCTCTTGAAGGGGTGACCCGGCATGTCTACGGTCTCGACCTGCATCCTGTGGCCGTGGCACTTGCCCGCGTCACGTATCTGTTGGCGATCGGAAAGGAACGCCTCCGCGCCGACGACCGCCGGGGTGTGCACGTGCCCGTGTACCTCGGGGACAGCGTTCAGTGGAAACAAGAGAAGACGGATCTGTTCACCGGTGGCCAGGTCGTGGTCGATACAGGTGAGGACGGACCGCAGATCTACGGCAACGAACTGCGCTTCCCCGAGACGCTTCTCGCGGATGCGGCGAACTTCGACACTCTGATCGAGGAACTGGCGAAGCTCGCGGCCTCACCCCGTCGCCCAGGCACCGTCCCACCATTGACGGCCCTGTTCAACCGGAGAGCCATCGCCGCTGAGGACCGCGAAGCAATCCGGGACAGCTTCGCGAGGATGTGCCGCCTGCATGATGACGACCAAGACCACATCTGGGGTTACTACGTTCGCAACCTCGCCCGCCCCAGGTGGCTGAGCCGACCCGAAAACCGCGCTGACGTGCTCGTCGGCAACCCACCCTGGTTAGCCTACCGGCGGATGCCCGAAGACATGCAGCGGAGGTTCAGGGAACTGTGCGAAGCCCGTGGCCTGTGGCACGGAAGGGAGGTCGCCACCCATCAGGACCTGTCCGGTCTCTTCGTCACCCGAGCGGTCCAACAGTTTCTGAGGGTGGGCGGGGCCTTCGCGTTCGTCCTCCCCAATGCCGCACTCGACCGCGGCTACTTCAAGGGATTCCGTTCCGGCCTCTACCCCGACCAAGCCGAACTGACCACGGTGGCCTTCACCCACTCGTGGGACCTGCGCAGGCTCCGACCACACTTCTTTCCGCGTGGCGCCGCCGTGGTGTTCGGCACGCGAACCGGGCCCGCCGACGGTGCAACACCCCTGCCGACCTCGACGCTCCGGTGGATCGGCAGGCTGCCGAAACAAGCGCCTACATGGGATGTCGTCTCTAGCTTCCTGTCCTTCGAGGCAGCTGACCTCGTCGTTCACGATGCGAACATGCTCGAGTCTCCCTACAAACTACGCTTCTTCCAGGGGGCGACCCTCGTCCCACGCGTCCTATTCTTCGTCGAACGCAGGCCGACGGGGCCCCTGGGACTGCCCTATGGACGACGTGCGGTCAGATCGGTGCGCGGCAGCAAGGAGAAGTCTCCTTGGAAGGAACTACCGTCCCTGGAAGGCGTTGTCGAAAGCGAATTCGTCCGGCCGGTTCTTCTCGGGGAGAGCGTTCTACCTTACCGTCTCCTGACGCCTCGAGAAGCGATTCTCCCTCTAGAGAAGAACCAGCTTCTTGACGGGCAGCATCCACGGATCGATCTCTACCCCGATCTTGCCACTTGGTGGAGGAAAGCGGAACGGATATGGGTAGACCACAGGTCCAGCAATCGCCTCACACTAACCGAACAGCTCGACTTCCGGCGCAAGCTGACCTCACAGCTTCCACCATCCGCGCTTCGGGTGGTCTATGGAGCATCAGGGATGCACGTGGCCGCCGGCCTCGTAGATGACCCTTCCACGATATGCGACAAAGCACTGTACTGGGGTACGGTGAACAGTCATGATGAGGGCTACTTTCTGTGCGCCATTCTCAATGCCCCTGTGCTCACACAGCTCGTGCGGCCTCTCATGTCCTATGGCAAAGATGAGCGACACATCGACAAGCATGTATGGAAGTTACCGATTCCATTCTTCGATCCGGAAAACGAGGTCCACGCGCGTCTGGCCGGTCTAGGTCTCCACGAAGCCGCCCTGGTGATGAGCCTCGAACTTGACGAGAACACTGACTTCATCGCTCTCCGCCGCCTGGTCCGTAGAACGCTGGCCACCGGCCCCTACTCCCAAGAGATAGAGGAACTAGTGGTCGGCCTCTTGGACGGTTGACCAGGCCGGAGAGGTCTATTCGTTTTGGCGTTGAACGACGTGATCGAAGGCGGCTGTCTCCAGCGCCAGGCTCCCACAGGACCTCAGTCGATGAACTGGCCTGGCCCTACTGCCTCGATATCTCCGAGAGAATGGAGTGGCCGACGAGCGCGAAGGCGTGACCAGGCCGAACGTCACACGGCCAGTTCGATGCGCAGGTGGTCGCGGAATTCTCGGACCGCCACGGTGTTGCTGTACGGTTCGAGGCGGTCGGCGAACGCCTGGACGAACTCGACCGAGCGGGCGCAGCTCAGCGCCTTGGCCATGGGGATGGCGCCTCGTGCGGAGTCAAGGGCCTGCTCAAGTTCGCCCATTCTCAGGTAGGCATCTGCGGCAGCGTCAACGGCACCCCGACGTGGTGCGAGATCGTCGACGGGGATCCGGAAGCGCAGAAGATCCGCGACGCCCTCGACCGCCTCGCCACCCTGGACCAGCCTGACATCTCCCTGATGACCGAGAACGGGCGCGGCCTGCTGCTCGCCTACCAGCTCTCCGAAGGCCACTGCGCGGCGTACGTCACGTCACTGCTCACCACCGGCACCCCCGGCAAGGCCGTCGGCTTCGCGCTCCCCACACCCACAGGCCTGCGCTCACCCCTCCCCTCGCTGCCGGACCTGCGCCCCGGTCTCGCGCGACTCCGGGAGTGGACGTGGCGCCACCCGACGCCGGGCACCGGGACAGAAGGCTCAGCGCCCGGCACCGCCTGATGGCCGGCCACTGGATCCTCTTGCCAGGCTTCAGGCTCGGCCCGCCGTTCATGACGAAAATCCCGGAAGACAGGCCTGCCCTAAGTGTTCGTGCACCGAGTTCACATGTGTTTTAATTAAACTGGACGCACACGCCGCACTAGGGAAGGACCTGGATCGTGATCACCCCCGTCACCGACCTGGACGAGTTCCGCACCCGCGCCTCGCGGACGAGCCGCCGCGCCCGTCGCCTGGAGCACCAGGAGTCGCTGCGGCATGGCAGGGCCATGCACCTGCTCGACATCGAGAATCTCGTGGGCGCGCCTCACCCCACGACCTGCGAGGTAGAGGAGGTGATGACGGTGTACGAGATGGTCGTGCCGATAGGAGAGATGGATCAATACATGGTGGCGGTGAACCCCTCCGCGCTCGTGGCGGTCGGGATCGCCTTCCCCGGAGTGCGGTTGCTGACGCGTCCTGGCCCCGACGGCGCCGACCAGGCGCTGGGAGAGACGGCTCACGACGACCGCATCGACCTACGGTTCGAACGGGTCGTCATCGGGTCCGGAGACGGTTACTTCGTCGACCTCGCCCGCTGGCTGGCCGAAGCCGGTCTGCACGTGACTGTTGTCTCGCGCCCCGGTTCCCTCAGCCGTCGCCTGTCCGCCGCCGTCTCCGACGTGGTCTCTCTCGAAGTGCCCACGCAGCACGCCGCCTGAGGAAGCTCCCAACTCGATGTCGCCGGGCCCATGCCCGGCGACACCTCCCTCCCACGGTTGGCCACGAACGCCGGTTTGGCAGAGGGGGGGGGCAGGGGGCAGCTCCATGCCGCCACCCTGCCCCGCGGCGTGTTTCCTGAGGCTTCGCCGGCCTAGCGGGCGTCGGCCGTGAAGGTGGTGGTGATGACCTGGCCGTTCGCCTGGCGGAACTGGCCCCAGAGGCGGTAGAGGCCGGGCCGCGGGAAGTCGGCGTGCAGGCCGAGGTCGGGGCCGAAGGTCTGCACCGGCAGGGCGAAGACGGGACGGCCCTGCCCGTCCTCGGCCTCCGCGTGCTCGTGGGCGAACCCGCTGCCGTCGAGCGGCATGACCACCACGTGGCCGGCGGCGGCCAGGTACGGCCTCAGGTCGTCCACGGGCCTGCCGGTGACGGCGTCGGTGAACCGGTAGGTGAAGCGGCTCCTCGACCCGGCCTCCGCCTCGCCGGTCAAGGTGACGCGGACACCGCCGACGACCTGTTCCCACGCGGACGGCGCGGCCTTCTCCGGGGTGACCTGTGCCCGGTCCCCGACCACGACCTCCTGGCGTTCCAGGACGTCCGTCATCTCACCGCGCCGCCGGAACTCGGTGTGGATCAGGTACCGGCCGGCGGTCGGGAAGGTCGGCCGCACGGAGAACTCTCCGGGACGGCCGGTCGGCTGGGGATGGAGGTGCGCGAACGTGCCGAGGTCGTCCCTGGTGACGATGAAGTGCATCCACGCCTCGTGGCTGCGCCCGATGTCGTCCACCGGACGGCCGGTCTCGGCGTCGGTCACCCGGACGCGGACCGCGGCGGGCCTGCCCGGTACGACGTCCCGGGGGAGCTCGACGCCGACCTTCAGCCCGGCGTCGCCGGCGTGCCGGGGCTCGGTGTCGGCGGTCATCATGACGCTCATGGCCGGGCGCATCGGCATTCCGGTCGACTGCACCCAGGCCAGGACGCCGTTCATGCCGCGCTGTGCGCTGTCGGTACGGCTGAGCGCGGTGAAGCCCGCGCCCACGGCCGCCGCGAGGGCGGCGATGCCGACGAGGTAGGCCGAGTCGGCGATCCTCGTGCGCAGTCGCGGCTTCGGCATCTCGGCCGTCCCGGTCCTCGGGAACCGGCGCAGGCGCAGGGCGTTGGTGACGACGCTGACCGAGCTCATCGCCATGGCGGCCGCGGCGAGCGAGGGGTCGAGCAGCACCCCGTTGAACGGGTACAGCACGCCGGCCGCCACCGGTATCAGCAGCACGTTGTAGGCGAACGCCCAGGTCAGTCCCTGCTTGATCGTCGTCACGGTACGCCGGGAGAGGGCGATCGCCGAGACGATCCCGCGCAGGTCCCCGCCGACAAGGGTGATGTCCGAGGCGGCGATGGCCACGTCCGTGCCGGTGCCGATCGCGATGCCGAGGTCGGCGGTCGCCAGGGCGGGCGCGTCGTTGATCCCGTCACCGACCATGGCGACGACGGCGCCGCCCTCCTGGAGCCTCGCCACCTGGGCGGCCTTTTCCTCGGGCCGCACGTCGGCGATGACCCGGTCGATGCCGACCTGACGGGCGACGACATCGGCGGTGACCGTGTTGTCGCCGGTCAGCATCCACACTTCCAGGCCCAGCGCCTTGAGCTGTTCGACGGCGTCGCGGGACTCGGGCTTGACGGTGTCGGCCACGCCGATCACGCCGGCGAGGGTCCCGTCGAGGGCCACGTACATGGGGGTCGCGCCCTCGGCCGCCATCCCGCCGGCCACCGCGGCCATCCAATCGGCCACCGCCGTTCCGCCGGCGGCCACTGTCGTCCCGTGGTTCACCGCTGTGGTCCCGCCGGCCACCGCCGTCGTCCCGGCAGCGGCGACGCCGTGGCGCCGCATCAGCGCGGCGTTGCCGATGACGACGGACCTGCCGCTCACGCGGCCTCGACACCGTGGCCCGGCACGGCCTCGAAGGACTCCACGGCCGGGAGAGCGAGACGGCGGTCCCGTGCCCGTGCCACGATCGCCTCCCCCAGCGGGTGCTCGGACCCGGTCTCGGCGGCGGCGGCGTACGCGAGCAGCTCGTCGGGGTCGGTCCCGGGCGCGGCCGTGACCTGGGTGACGCCGGGGCGGCCGCGGGTGATGGTGCCGGTCTTGTCCAGGACGACGGTGGTGATCCTGCGGGCCTGCTCCAGCGCGACGCCTCCGGAGATGAGGATCCCAAGCTCGGCGGCCTTTCCGGTGCCCACCATGATCGCCGTGGGAGTGGCCAGGCCGAGCGCGCAGGGGCAGGCGATGATCAGGACGGCGATCGCCGTCCCGATGCCCAGGGTGAGCCGTCCCTGGTCGGGGCCGAAGAACGCCCAGAAGGCGAAGGTCAGGACGGCGATGCCGATGACGGCGGGCACGAACCATGCGGACACCGTGTCGGCGAGCCGCTGCATCGGGGCCTTGGACCCCTGGGCGTCCTCCACCAGCCGGACGATCTGCGCCAGGGTGGTGTCCCGGCCGACCGCGGTGGCCCGCATGACCACCGAACCGGTGCGGTTGAGGGTCGACCCGATCAGCGGGTCGCCGACGCCCTTGCCGACCGGAAGGCTCTCCCCGGTGATCATGCTTTCGTCGACGGTGGACGCGCCGCCGGTGACGACGCCGTCCACGGGGACCTTCTCGCCGGGGCGGACGCGGATGAGGTCGCCGACGGCGACGTCCTCGACGGAGATCTCGACCTCGGCCTCGCCGCGCAGGACGCGCGCGGTCTTCGGCTGCAGACCCATGAGCGTCCTGATCGCCGTGGCGGTCCGCCCCTTGGCGCGGGCCTCCATCCACCGGCCGGTCAGGACGAGTGCGATGACCACGACCGAGATCTCGAAGTACACGTGCAGCGGCAGCCCCAGCCGTTCGGCCAGGGCCGGCCACAGGGTGACGAACGCGCTGTAGCCGTACGCCACCGTGGTCCCCATGACGACGAGCGTGTTCATGTTCACCGCGCCGTGGCGTCCGGCCGCCCACGCCGCCCGGTACAGCGGCCGGCCCGCCCAGAACTGCACCACCGTGGCCACGACCAGCAGGAGCGGCATCAGCCAGTCCATCGCGTCGATGGGCAGCGGCAGGTACATCAGCACCATCATCGACAGCCCGATGGCCAGGGTGATCTGCCACGTGCGTCTCAGGCCGGTGAGCTCACGGCGCCGGCCCTCCTCACCGGTCTCGGGCGGCGTCGGGCTTCGGCCGGTGCCCGGCTCGCTTCGGACGGTACCGCTGCCCGGCACGTTCTGTACGGCACCGGTCCCCGGCACGTTCTGTACGACACCGGTCCCCGGCACGTCGCCAACGGCCCCGGTGCCCGGCACGTCGCCGAAGGCGCTCGGCTCGCCAGCGGTACCGGTGCCCGGGTCGTCGCGCGCAGTGGCGGTGTACCCGGCCTTGCCGACCGCACCCGTCAGCGTCTCGACCGACACGCGGGCGGGGTCGTAGGTCACCGTGGCGACCTCAGTCGCGAGGTTGACCTCCGCCAGCTCGACGCCCTCGACCCTGGTGAGGGCCCTCTCCACCCGCCCTACGCATGACGCGCAGGTCATGCCGCCGATGTCCAGCCCGCGGGACACCTTCGTCGCCGTCGCCATAGCTCAGCTCCTCGTCGACAGGGCCCGCCGCACGGGCCGTTGACCGGAACCTCGCAACCGCCGCTTTCCTGCCGCTGGCCGTCTCCTGTCCGCGGACGCAAGGCGCCGGCCTCGCTCGCGGACCCGCATGGACAGGACGCGGACAGCGGCGCCGCGCAGGGTGCTCTCATCCCGGCGGGCCGCACTCGGCGGCCCGCCCCGGCGACAAGGAGCCGTCCATGGACCAGCTCGTCCTTTCCGTCCCCGGCATCAGCTGCGACCACTGCGTGAACGCGATCAGCGGGTCCGTCGGCGAGGTCCCCGGCGTCAGCGCCGTGGACGTCGACCTGGCCACCAGGACCGTGACCGTCACCGGGACGGCCGACCCCGCGGCCATCCGGTCCGCCATCGTCCACGCCGGCTACGAGGCCGCCTGACCTCCGCCGCGTTGCCGGCGGCGCGGACCTCGTCGGCGTTCTGGTCCGAGCGGCGGGCCGCAGGGCTCCGGATCGCGTGAGGACCTGGAGCCGGGTCATCCGGACCGCCCCTCCGCGATGAGGCCGAGGCCACGTACCATGGGGCGTCACCGCGACTCCTCGGTCCATCACCACTGACCCGAGAGCGGTGGCCGGGCACGACGAGGAGCGACATGCACGACACAGCCGTCACACCGACAGGTCCCACGTGGCGGCCGTGACGTTCGGGATCCTCGGCCCCGTCGAGGTTCGAGCACCTGGCAGATCTCCGGCCGCGTTGCCGCCGTCCGTGCGCGCGCTGCTGGCCCGGCTGGTCCTCGCGGCGGGGCGAGTGGTGTCCGTCGACAGCCTGACGGACGCCCTGTGGGGTGAGGACCTGCCGGCCGACGCCACCAACGCACTGCAGATCCGGGTGTCCAAGCTGCGCCGCGCCCTCGGGGCCGCGGGCATCGGTGGCGACGTCCTGGTCACCCGGGCTCCGGGCTACCAGCTCGCCATACCGGCGGAGTCGGTTGACGCGCACCGGTTCGAGCACCTTGTCCGCCATGCCCGCGCAAGGGCCTCGACCGGCCAGGTCGCCGCCGCGCTGGAGTTCCTCGACGAGGCGCTGCGGCTGTGGCGAGGCCCGGCGCTCGCGGACGTCGGCGAGACCCAATGGGCGCTCGCCGAGAGCGCCCGACTTGAGGAGCTGCGGCTGGGCTCCGTCGAAGACCGGCTGGAGCTGCTGCTGGAGGCCGGCAGGCACGTCGAGGCCGTCGCCGATCTCGAACGGTCGGTCGCGGACAACCCGCTGCGCGAGCGGCTGCACCGTCTGCTGATGCTCGGCCTGTACCGCAGCGGACGGCAGGCGGAGGCCCTCGCCGCGTACCAGGCGCTACGCCACCATCTCGCCGACGAGCTCGGCATCGACCCGTCTCCGGAGCTCCAGGCCCTGGCGGAGGCCATCCTGCGTCAGCAGGTCCCCTCACCGCCCGCCACCCGGCCCACCCCGTCCCCCGATCCCCTTGTCCCGGCCGCGCCGTCGACCGATCGCGTCACCCCGGCCGACCCATCGCTCCACCGCGTGGCCCCGCCGATTCCGTCGACCGATCGCGTCCGTCCGGCCGGCCCGTCGCTCGACGGTCCGGCGCCGGCTACGGAACCGTCGGGCACACGGCAACCCGCCGGGCCGGCCGCCACGAGCCGGGGCGGCGACGCGCTGCCTCAGCGCCTGTCGTCGGTGATCGGCCGGCACGACGACGTGGAAACGGCGTTGCGGCGCCTGCACGAGGCCCGGACGGTCACCCTCACCGGCCCCGGCGGCGTCGGCAAGACCACGCTCGCCATGGAGGTCGCCCGCCGAGCGGACGAAACCCTCGCCGACCGCGTCCGGCTGGTCCGGCTCGCGGCCCTGGAGCCCGGGACGGACGTCGCGGAGACCTTCGCCACTCAGCTGGGTCTCGTGACCGACGCCTCGGGCACGACCTTCGCCGACGCGGTGGTGGAGCATCTCGTGGAAAGCCGTGCGCTGCTCGTCGTCGACAACTGCGAGCACGTCATCGACGACGTCGCCGTCCTGGTGGAGCGGCTGGTCGAGTCCTGCCCCGGCCTGACGGTGCTGGCGACCAGCCGCGAGGCGCTGGCCGTCCCGGGCGAGATCCAGCTCGCGGTGAGCCCGCTGGCCGTGCCCGAGGAGACCGGCGAGGCGACGGCGATCCCCGACACGCCGGCCGTCCAGCTGTTCCTGGACCGCGCCCGTGCCGTCCGCCCGTCCTTCGCCCTGGACTCCGAGACCGCGCCGGTGGTCGCGTCCATCTGCCGGCGGCTCGACGGCATGCCGCTGGCGATCGAGCTGGCCGCGGCCAGGGTCAAGGCACTGTCGGTGACCGACATCGCGGCGCGGCTGAAGGACAGGTTCTCGCTGCTGACCGCGGGACCGCGCACGAGTGAGGCGCGTCACCGCACGCTGCGCGCCACGCTGGACTGGAGTCACGACCTGCTGTCGGGCGCCGAGCGCCGCCTGCTGCGCCGTCTCGCCGTCTTCCGCGGCGGCTGGACGCTGACCGCGGCCGAGGAGGTCTGCGGCTTCGACGGCATCGAGCCCGGCGAGGTGCTGGACCTGCTGCTCCGGCTGGTCGACCGGTCGCTCGTGGTCCCGGACCCCTCGACCGGGCGGTTCCGGATGCTGGTCACCGTCCGCGAGTACGCGGCGTCGAGGCTCGCGGAGGCCGGGGAAGCCGAGGCGTGCCGCTCCCGCTTTCTCGACCACTACGTGCGGCTGGCCGAGGAGCACGGCCCGCACGTCCGCTCCGGCGGGGACTCCTTGGCCCGCCTGACCGAGGAGTACGACAACCTTCGCGCCGCGGTCGACCATTCACTCGATCCGGCCGGCCCCGACGTCGAGGCCGGGCTGCGGCTGGCCGGCGCGCTCGTGTGGTTCTGGAACTACGGGCTGCGCCACGAGGGGACGCGCGCACTGTCCGCGCTCCTCGAGTCCGGCGGCGGAGCCCCCGCCGCCCGGGCCAGGGCATTGCAGGGCATCGGCGCGCTGAACGTCTACTACCCCACGCCGCGGTCGCGTGCCGCCGCCCGGCAGAGCCTCACGCTGTTCGAGGAGATCGGCGACCGCCACAACGCCGCGATCTCGCGGCTGGTCGTGGCCTGGGCGGGGCAGTACGGCGGAGACGCCGAGGAGTACCGCGCCATGATCGCGCAGAGCCGCGCGGAACTCGGCGACTCCGAGGACGGATGGTGGTGGGCCATCACCCACTACCTGGATGCGTTCCTGAGCCTGCGCCTCGGCGAGTTCGACGCCTCCGCCGCGCAGTGGCGGCACAGCCGGGACCTCCTGCGGCGCACCAGTGACCGGATCCTGGACAGCGCGATCGCGGCCCACCTGGGCATCTCCCTGCGCGAGGCCGGGCATCATGCCGAGGCGTCCGCCGTCCTGCGTGAGGCCATCGAGGACGCCCGCCGCTTCGACTCCCCGCACGGGTTGCCCTTCGCCCTCGCGCACCTGGCGCACACGCTGCTCGACGTGGGCGAGGACGACGAGGTGCCGGCCCTGCTCGCCGAAGCCGACGAGGTGGCGCGCCGGATGCGCAACCCGCGCTGCCAGGCGTGGGCGGCGTGGGGACGGGCCCGCATCGCCTGCGGCCACGGCGACGCCGCCCGCGCCGCGCAGGAGTGCCGCAGGGCGCTGGCGCTGCTGGAGGAACGCGAATTCCCGTGGGCGCGAGCCCGGCTGTGGTCCCTCATGGCGGACTGCGCCGAAGCCGCGGGTCTGCCTGAGGAGGCCGAGCAAGCCCGCCACACGGCCCTCACCGTCGACTCCACCCCCGCGGCCGCCCTGCCTTAGCCACCGGGCACCCTGCCCCCGCTCGCCGCGGCTTCTCTCATCGGCGCCGGGACGGCGAATCCGGTGCCGCCCTGCGGCGATCAGCGTCCGCGTCCGTGGCGAAGCCGGCGGACCGTAGCGCGGCCAGAATCACCCGCGGGTCCGCGTCTCCGCGCACGCGCATGAGTCCTTCCCGGGCGTCCACCTCGATGGAGACGACTCCGGGGACGTCGCGGACCCGGCCACTGGCGGTGCGGACGCACCGGCGGCACAGCATGGCGGGTATGGGCACCTCTACCGTGTTCGCCGTCTCCTGCGCCTCCGTCTTCCGCGCATCCGCCTCCCGGCGGCCCCCGTCTGCCATGTGAGGCAGGCTGTCTCATCCCGCTGGCGCCGCACTGTCCTTCCGCTGTCCGCGTTCACGCCGGCACGCGCGGCGCGCGCGGGCACGCGGCCGACGGCTGTCCGGGCCCTGTCCGCCGATCGCCGGGCGTCCGAGGCCTCGGTCAGCGTCCGGCCAGTACGTGGACAGCGCGGCCCGCGACTCTCCTCCTGTGACACCGACCCGTCACGCCGATTCCGACCGAGGAGGTCGCCATGCACCCCGCCCTCACCACCGAGTTCGTCAAGCTCAGGCACGCCGAGCTCCTGCGCGACGCCGAGCGCCGCCGGCTGGGCACCGCCGTACGCCGGTGCCGCGCCGCGACGGCCTGGGGACGCCGGCCCGCTTCCCGGCGTCCGCGTCCCGGAACGGACCCCTGCCGATCCTGACCCGCCCTACCCCCGAGATCCCCTCTCCACAGCCCAGGAGGCTCCCATGACCACCGGCTTCGCGCCCGCCGCCCAGCCGTCCCCGACCCGGTCTGCCATCGCCGCCCAGGTGCGCGACGTCGTCAAGACGTACGGCCGCGGCGACACGGCCGTACGCGCCCTGGACGGCGTCAACCTGGAGATCGCGGCCGAGCGGTTCACCGCCGTGATGGGGCCGTCCGGCTCCGGCAAGTCCACCCTGATGCACGCCCTGGCCGGCCTCGACACGATCAACGCGGGACAGGTGCTGCTCGGCGACACCGACCTGAGCGGACTCGGTGAGCGGAAGCGCACGCTGCTGCGCCGCGACCGCATCGGATTCGTCTTCCAGAGCTTCAACCTGGTGCCGACGCTCACCGCCGCCGAGAACATCGTCCTCCCCCTGCCCCTGGCGGGACGGCCGCCGGACCGGGCATGGATCGACGATCTGGTCGCCACGCTCGGCCTGGGCGACCGGCTGCGTCACCGCCCGGCCGAACTGTCGGGCGGACAGCAGCAGCGGGTCGCGGTCGCACGGGCCCTCGCCGCCCGGCCGCAGATCGTGTTCGCCGACGAGCCGACCGGCAACCTGGACTCCCGGGCGGGCGAGGCGCTGCTGAGCTTCCTCCGGCACGCCGCGCACGAGCTGGGACAGACCATCGTGATGGTCACCCATGACCCGAACGCCGCCGCCTTCGCCGACCGCGTGGTGTTCCTCGCGGACGGGCGCGTCGTCGGCGACCTGGCGGAGCCCACCGCCGCGGCCATCCTGTCCCGCATGGCGAGCATCGACGCGCCGGCGACCCGGAAGACGAGGTGATCCCGATGTGGCGTCTCACCCTCCGCAACACCCTGGCCCGCCGCGCCCGGCTGGCGCTGACCCTGATCGCCGTCGTCCTCGGAGTCACGTTCGTGACCGGCAGCCTGATCCTGACCGACACCTCCCAGCGGCTGCTCGACGAGCAGTTCCGTACGTCCACCGCCGGCGTGGACCTGACCGTGCGCGACGCCGCCGCGTTCGACTCGGCCATGGGCGTCGAGGTCGAACGCGACCCGCTGCCCGCCACGCTCGTGGACCGCATCCGGGCGGTGCCCGGGGTGGCGGCCGCGCGTCCCGTCGTCCGCGGCCAGGGGCTGCTCAGCGCCGACGGCAAGACCATCGTCCCGCCGGGCGCGTCGCTGCTGGCCTCCTGGGAGCCCGCACCCGTCGGCGCGTTCACGCTGCGCGCCGGCGACCCGCCCGCCGCGGACGACGAGCTGGTCGTCGACGCCGACACCGCCCGCCGGCACCACATCGAGCTCGGTGACACCGTGACCGTGCGGGCGGAGCAGACCGAGAGCCTGCGGGTGGTGGGGCTCGCCGGGTTCGGCGACGGCCCGGGACTGCCCAACAGCACGGTCGGCCTGGTCACTCTGCCCACGGCGCAGCACCTGCTCAAGCTGGGCGGCGATGTGTCCGAGGTCGCCGTCGTGGCCGCGGACGGCACCGACGTCCAGCGGCTGCGCGACCGGGTCGAGGCCGCGATCGGCTCCGGGTACGCGGTGTCGGCCGGCCAGGACATCGCCGCGTCCAGCGCGGCCGCGGCGAAGACCCAGGTCGACCATCTGCAGCTGATGCTGTTCGCGCTCGCGGCGGCGGCCCTGCTGGTCGGCGCCTTGCTCATCGCCAACACGTTCTCGATCGTCATCACGCAGCGCACCCGTGAACTCGCCGTCCTGCGTGCCGCCGGTGCGACCGGGGCGCAGGTCCTGTGGTCCGTGCTCGGGGAGGCCCTGCTGGTCGGGTTCACGGCCTCGGTCGCGGGCATCGGGCTCGGCGTCGCCACCGCAGCCGGGCTCCGCGACCTCGCGGGCGCCTTCGGCATCACCCTGCCCGACGGCGGCCTCGTCGTGGCGCCGAGAACCATGATCGTCGCCTTCGCGGTGGGCGTCGGCGTGACCGTCTTCTCCGCGATCGGGCCGGCGCGCCGTGCCGCCTCGGTGGCTCCGGTCGAGGCGATGAGGCGGTCCGCCGCCGCGTCCGCGCCCGGCGGGCGGGTCCGGACGATCACCGGATGGGGCATGACGGGGATCGGCGCAAGCAGCCTGGTCGCCGTCCTCGCCGGGTCCGGCTCCCTGGCCCTGGTCGGCGCCGCGGCCCTGGCCGCCATCGCGGGACTGGCCCTGCTCGGACCGGCGCTCACCCCGCGCCTGGCCCGGCTCATCGGGCGTCCCCTCGACGCGACCGGGATCCCGGGCAGGCTGGCGCGCGAGTCCGCCGCCCGGACCCCACGGCGTACCGCCGCGACCGCGCTCGCCCTTGCCCTGGGCCTGGCGCTCATCAGCTTCATGACCGTGCTCGCCACCTCGATCAAGGACTCGATCCAGCGGTCCTACACCGAGGTGATCACCGCGGACTACGTCATCGAGAGCGCCAGGAACGAGATGCTCGGCGGCCTGTCGCACCACGTGCACCACCATGTCGGCGAACTGCCCGAGGTGGCGGTGGCGTCCCGCCTCCGCTACGGCCACTGGAAGGACGGCGCGCACACCAACGCGCTGACGGCCGTCGACCCGGTCACCCTGCCTCGGGTCACCTCGCTGCGCATGGCGGCCGGCGACCTGAACGCGATCTCCGGTGGCGGCGTCGTCCTGGCCGAGCGCGCGGCCCGGGAGCGTCACCTCGCCCTCGGGGACAGCCTGCCGATGACGTTCTCCCGGACCGGGACGCAGCGCCTGCCGGTGGTGGGGCTGCTGCGTGACCGTGACGCCCAGGCCCTGTCCACCGACTACATCATCTCGCTCGACACCTACTCCCGGAACTACCGGGAGAACATGGACGCGAGCGTCTTCGTCAAGGTGGCCGACGGAGTGAGCGACGCCGCCGCGAAGAAGGCGATCACCGCGAAGCTCGCCGACCACCCGACCGCGCAGCTTCGCGACCAGGCCGCCGCGGTCGCCGGGCGGACGATGTCCATCGACCAGATCCTCGGGCTGGTGAGCGTCCTGCTCATGCTGACCATCCTGATCGCCCTTATGGGCATCACGAACACGCTCGCGCTTTCCATCATCGAACGGACCCGGGAGATCGGGCTGCTGCGCGCGGTCGGCATGACCAGGGGCCAACTCCGGTGGATGATCCGCGGCGAGGCGGTGCTCATCGCGGTCCTGGCGATCGTCGTCGGCGTCGGCCTGGGCATCGCCTTCGCCGCCGGCACGGTGTCCGCCCTGGGGTCGACGGCCGAACTGGCGCTGGTCGTGCCGGCGGGCCGGCTCGTCCTGGTCGTGGCGGTCGCCACCCTGGCCGGGTTGCTGGCCGGAATGCTCCCCGCCCGCCGCGCCGCGAAGCTGGACGTCCTCACCGCGATCGCCACGTCCTGATTCCCCTCCTCCTGTCCTCCTGTCCTCCTGGCAGCCACCGATGCCCGTCATCGGCGGCTGCCGCCTTGACGATCCGCCGCGATCGGGATGGTGGAACGGGGCCGGCGGAAACGGGGACACGTCCTTCTGCCTGCCGCTCAGAAGCCACGATCGACCGAACGGGAAACAACGATGAACGACGAGGCACCGAAGCCGGACACCGACGACGACACCTTGGCCGAGACCGCCTCACCCCCAGGCCGGTACCGCGGACCGGCCAGCCCTGAGGCGGTTCCGCACCATCGGTACGCGTTGGCGGAGTCGACAGGTACCGCTCCTGTTCGTCGCCGGCACGCTCGTGCTGGGGATCAACCTCGGAGCCGGGGCGATCGCCGTCGATGCCGCAGTCACCGGCGACCGCCATCGCGGTGATCGGGGCGGCAGCGCCTATGGCCCCGGCGGCCCCCACGATCGGGGCGACGGCCCCGACCAGCGAGGCGGTCACGGCCCGCGAGACGGTCACGGCCCGCGAGGCCACGGCGCCGACCGCCACCGCGAGCCGCCGACCGCCCCACCTTCGACCCCGGCGAGCCCCGGCACGGCCACCCCGGGACAGGCTCCGACCACGACACCTACCTCCGCGGCACCCTGACCGCATGGCCGTCCGGACAACCGAGCACCGGATACCGGATACCGGATACAGCACACCCGAACATGCCACGATCTGCCTCACCCTTGGCATGCGGACATCGACGGGCGGTCGACCGGGCCCGGGCGCCTTCGTCACTGCGCGGCCTCGAAGGTTCAGCCGAGGTGCGGTCGCCGGCTGGGCCAAGCCCTGTACAGCAGCGGGTCGAGGCGATAGGCGCCGTCGGCATCGCGGTCGAAGACGCCCAGGGCCTCCAGGCAGCGCACCGCGGCCGCCGGGTCGGGACAGGCACCGGTGAGGCCCGCGGCCGTCACCAGATCCCCGAATGGCAACCCCTCGGCTTCCATAAGGGTGCGCAGCTCGGTGAAGACGGCGGCGAGCGACTCGTCCGCGGTGAGTCCCACAAGCTCGACGAGGTCGGCGAGGCCCTGAGGGCTGTCCAGCTCCGCGCTGAGCCGGCGCAGCGCCTCGTCCTCGCTCTCGGTGTCCGTGCACTGGGTGAAAGCCTTCTCGACGAGGTATGGCCAGCCGGAGGTCACCGCGAGCAAGCGGTCCCGGTCGTGCTCGTTCCCGAACCTGCCCGTCTCCACCGACCAGACCTTGAGGGTGCGGCGGTCGTGCCTGCGCAAGGTGACCACACCGAGCTCGGGGAGGTCCTGCGCCAGGACCCGCATCCAAAACGGCATGGTGGCCGGGTCCGCGATCAGTACCACGGCGCGGGTGACACCGCTGCGCTGAGGGCGGCTTTCTATAGCGGCTCGCAACCCCTCCCAGCATCCTTCGGGTTTGGTGCCGATGTAGGGGAAGTCGGAGACCACAACACGTCGCTGCCCCGGAATGCCGCCGGTCAAAGCGTCGGTGAATTGCTTGCGGCCGCCCGCCACGATGATGTCGAAACGGTCGCCGAGGTCTTTCACAACCTCGCTGAGCGTAACTCTGACGGTGTGGATCCCCGTGGCGGCGGATCCGAGCACGAGCCGCACCTGGTTGACGTGGTCACCCAGGAGGTCGTTCACCTGTGCGATCGTCAACGGCCACCTGGTTCCGTCCCGCAGCGTGCGGCGGGTCTGCTGCGCGATGAACTCGGGCGGGACCGACTCCGAATCCGCGCGCACCAGTTCGGCGGTCACCTCGTCGCGGCTGCCGATCATTCGCAACGCGTTGGACGAGCGCAGCCGCCAGCCCACTCCGTCGTTGTTCGGCCGGAGCACACCGAGACCGGCGAGTTCCTGGAGGTAGGAACGAAAGCTCTCGGGGTCGAGCTTGGCGAAGCCCTCGTGCCACCAGAAGCGACACTCGTCCGCCAGCTGGGCGTCCGACAGGCGGGTGTCCATGGTGTTCTCGTAGGCATGATGGGCCAGCACGTTGGCGATGACGTTGTACCGCGGGTCGAGGTTGAGCGTGTCCCGGAAGGCGCTGATCATGTCGCGCCGCAGGTCCGGATCGGACTCCACGGCCTCCACGTCCTCTGCCGTGATGGTGTACGGCGGGCCGTCCTGGCCCTTGAGCCGCTTGGCGTGCATGGTGTCCACCAGCCGGTGACCGAACATCTGGAGCAGGAAGGGCTGGTAGGAGCAGTGGTTGAGAATGCGATGCACGAGGTCCGGATCGGCGAAGACGAAGCCGAGGGCACCGAGCGGCGTCGTGATCAGATCGAAGGCGTGCTGCGGGCTGAGCGGCCCGATCACCGTGGGCTGACCGAGATGACGGAACGGGCCGTTGCCGTTGAGCTTGGTGAACCGCTGAACCGAATGCAGCCCCGCGAAGACCACCTTGGCGTGGCCCTTCGTCTCCAGGCACAGCTCTTTCAGCCGGTTCGTCTCGTGGAAACCCGGCGCATCTGATTCGAAGAACCCGTCCGACTCATCCAGCAGGATGAGCAGCCTGCGCCGTGAGTCGTGACGCAGCCAGTCGAGGACGCCTTCGCGGACGGCGGCGTGCGCGTCGCGTCGGCTCTTGGGCTTGGGCGGGGGTAGCACCCCCGCTGTCCTGAGCGTCTCGCGCAGCCGATCCCAGACTGCGCCCGCCCCGAGGCCGCCGCCCTCGATCGAGGTGATGTTCAGCTCCAGGTGTACGGCGACCCGCGCCGGCTCCCGCTCGAATCTGTCCTTGCTCTCGCGCAGCAGAGCCGACTTGCCGAGACCACGCCCTCCGAAGATCACTTGTGTGCCGTCCGGGTTGAGGATGCTGCGGCGCTCCTTGTCACGGCCGTAGAACATCTCGGGGGCGACCAGCATGCGCTTGTGCCGGACATAGGGGTTGACCGAGGAGAAGGGCAGCGTCAGGGCCATCGTGACCTCCAGATGGCTGGAGCCGTTCGCGACGGCGTAGGCGAGCACCGCGTCGTCGACCACCACGACGGGAGCACCGCTCGCGACCGCTCTCGCCGCGAGTCTGCGCCGGACGGCCGGCGGCATCGTCCCGAAGTGGGCGACGAGAACGCCGTCTCCCGACGTGTCCTGATCGACCCAGCCCATCAGAAGGTCGGCGGTGGGTCTGTCCCAGACCAGCAGGACCCGCAGCCGACCGCCGCGCCGGTCTCCGATTCCCAGCTTGGTGCCGAACGCCGGGACCAGTGCCTTGCCGATCACTGAGACCCCGGTCAGCTCGATGAACCGGCGCGCCCTGTCTCGGCGCAGGTCGTCCCGCCGCTCGGCTCGCTCCGCCTCGATGCCGAGCAGCCGCATCACCGGCAGCAGATCCCGCTGGCTGATGTTCGCCCGTTCCTCCGGCCGGGTCTGGCCGAGCTTCGCCCACAGCTCCAGCGCCCCCGCCGCGTTCCCGCGCCCGTCTGGTGACAGTCCCGAGTAGTCCAGGGCGTCAAAACCGGCGTAGCGGCCACCGGCGCGTACGGTCGCGAGGAACTTCTTGGTGATGCCGTCCGCGAGCGCCTCGGGCACTGCGGGAAAGAACCGCTCCAGGTCCCTTTGCTCGGTCGGGACCGGCATCTGCTCGCCGTTGTCGAGAAGGTAGATGTGCTCCTCGGCGGTGGCCAGCTCGCCTTCGTCGATCAATCTTCGGACCCGCTCCAGATCGGCCTCGGCGAGGTCTGGCCGGTCGCTCAGCGCTCGCAGCCGGTCACGCATCCGTCGGGCCGCCTCCTCCCGGGAGGAGGACAGGTTGACCGCGGCCTGCCGGAGCGCGAGCCGTACCTGGTGGAGGTCCTGGCGGAGGGCGGGGTCGGCCAGCCGCAGTGCTTCGGCGAGGTCGCTCTCTTGCTCGTCCGATATCTCGTTCCGCGCGCGGGCGTGGCCGAGCTCGTCCAGGAGCCGGGCACGCTCCGCGGTGAGCTTCGATCGGGTTCGAGCCTCGGCCGAGGTGAGCGCGTCCAGGCTCTGCGGACGCGCGAGCAGGTCGGATTCTCCACCATGGGCGGGCAACCAGCCCTTCTTCGCCAGCTCGATCATCTGCTTGGCGACCGGATAGTTCTCCACCCCGAGCTGCGCGTCGAATGCCGCGATCCATCCCATGGCGGCCGCGTCGAGCAATATTTCGGGGGTGGATCCGTCTGGTACCTCGGTGAGGAAGATCTGCGGGTCGAGAGTGGCTCCGGGCACTTTGAGGAGTTCCGCGGTGAGGGCGAGATCCGCGGGGACCTCCCCGAGCGGCAACTTGGTGTCCCCCTCGAGCAGGTCGAAGATCTCCTTCATCGACCTGGAAGCCGCCTCGGCGGCAGCCGCGACCAGCGGGTTGTCCGTACCGGCCGACTGTGCGGCCAAGCCGGCGAGCACCCCCTTCTCGCACTCCCGGATCGTGGCGCGCATGGTGGCGATCTCTTCGGTCGCCCACGCGCGCCCGCCGGCCATCTGGCGGTTGAGCGCCGTGACGGCCTCGGTCCACTCGGACACCACCATGAGTGACTCCGTCATCAGACCCAGCAGGTTTCGTCGGGCCAACCCCTCCACCGGCTTGCCGGAGCTCGCCCTGATGTGGCGATGGTCGAGCTTGTCGAGCTCCTTGACGACCTCATCCGGCTGGGAGAGCCTACGCACCTCCGCGGCGACCCGGTCCAAGGCGGCACGGTCATCCTGCTCGGCAGCGGTCAGCAGCGTGCCGAGCAGACCCTTGATCGGTTTGAGCCATTCGTTCGCCATCTCCGTCGCCCGCTGAAGGGGCATCTTGCGGGAGGAGTGCAGCCGGACCCTGGCGGCCTCGCCCGCCGCCGCGATCCTTCGCTCCAGTTCCGAGACGTCGGCGAGCACCCCGATCAGCGGAGCCTCCAGCAAGGTTCCCCTCAGCGCCCTTTCACCGACCTCCGAGGCCACCTTTCCGAGGCACTGTTCCACGCGGGTGGAGGCAGTGACGAGCAATGCCCCGGCGGCGTACTCTCCTGTGATCAGCGCTGTCCTCAGCAACGCCGGCACGGTGAGCAACTGCGTCAGCGGTTCCGGCTGAAGGTCTCCGTCGGCGAGCTCGACGCGCAGTCTGGCCGCGCAGGCACCAGTGTCCGATCGCACCGCCTGGGCCAGGGCGGCCACACGTAGCGCCCACAGCCGGGGCTCCGGCCATCCGGCGGCCCGCGCCACGGCGTGCGCCATGCCGAAGCGCCCCTGCGCGAGCAGAGCGGCGACCCCGATGTCCACCTGTGACGGAGCCTCGGCCGGAGTCCGCTCCGCCTCCTGGACCGGTGGCGTCACGGCCCTTCCAAGGCCGGGCTCTTCAGCGGGCTTCCCCGCCACGGACCCTTCGAGGTCACCATCCGGCTCGGACGGCGCTGTGCCGTGCGCTTCGGGGACGACAGCCGGCGAGCGGACGTCGTTGGCCGAAGAGGCCGCAACGGCGGCCGGTTCCTCGTCATGGTCGCTCGTATGGCCCATGACCGGTTCCGCTGACGGCTCTGTTGCCGTCGGCGCCGACTGGGCGGACGTGCCAGGGTGGCGGGTCGGCCCCTGGACGAGTTGTCCGGCCGTCGCGAGTCCGGTGAGGACCGCCAGCTCACGGGGGAGCGTTCCAGCGCGGGTGTAGCACTGCGCGAGGAGGGCAGCGTCGGCGGCGGCGCTACCACCCTCCGAGGCTGCCAGTTCGACCAGCTTCCCCAGCGCCAGCAGACTTTCGACCAGTTCCCGCTGCTCGCCATCCCAGTCGGGAGCCGCGAGCAGCGTTTCCACCAGGGCGGCCAAGCCGTCCAGCTCAGAACGGAACTCCCCAGGACCGGTCACATGGGTCAGGCCGGTGAGCGCGGCAAGGCGAGCGCGTTCGCCGGTGGTCACCCAGCTGTCCTCGACCGTGGATATCGCCTTGAGGGCCGCGGGCACACTCTCCTCAGGGAGGATCACGCTCCGAGCCGCGAGCCATGCCTTGGCCTCATCCAGCTTCTTCGTCAATGCCCCCAGCGGTGCCAGGTCGGCGGGAGCCGGCACGAAGCCATCCTGAAGTACCGTGCGGATGCGCTCGGCGGACTGGCGTGCCTCGGACAGCGCCTTCGCCAGGCCGTTCCGGACGTCGGCGGCCTCATCAGGTAAGTGAACGGAATCGGACATGTTCCGGGTCCCCTCTTCAAGGGTCGTTTGCTCGCCCGCCTCCGGTTGCTCGGTAGCGTCAGGAGCCGTGTGGCCGGCGGAGGGCACGGTGAACGCGCTGTCGAAGGAGAAGTCGGGAGTGGCGGCGACGACCGCCTGGGCGGTGGCCAGCAGGGCATCGCCCTCGTCGGTGGGAACGCCGGGCGGAAGCCACCAGTCATACCGGGCGGCGTGGAGCAGGACCCGGGCGTCGAAGGCGCTCGACGCCATCGCGGCCCACAGAGCCCAGCGCCTCTGAGCGCCGGACCAGCGAGACGAGGCAGGCCTGGCATCGGAGACACCGGGCGAAACGAGGTCGGTTACGAGCTCTTCCTGCACAGGTCGGGCGAGATGCAGGGACAGGCTGAGGGCGTCCAGCGGCCTTAGCCTGCGCAGGCCGTTCAGCACCTGCATCCCGAGCGAGGGACCGACACGCGACATGTCCTTCATGCCGAGATGACGCAGCATGTGAGCGCGTGCGTGCTTCTGCATTCTGGCCAGCAGGTGCCGCACATCCTCGGCGGTGAGTTCCGTGAGCACCTGGCCCCAGAGGCCCGGTACGGCGTTCAGTGCCTCAAGGAAGCGGTCCAGCGCCGCATAGGTCGCTTCCGGATCCGCCGGCTCGTAGTTCGGTTCCCTCCGCAGGCCATAAAGCGGCTGAGATTCCGGGGCTTTTCCCATACTTCTCCGAGTTTCTCCAGGGCAGGATTTGCCGGATTTCCCGAAATATCGGGATACGTGTGGAGCGGTCCTCAACCGCCTCTGCGGTGGCCGCGAACGAGGGTGTAGCCCGGGGGCAGCTCGCCGCTGTATCCGTACCGCTCACGGAGTCGCCGATACTCCGCTTTCGCTTCTTCCGTCGCCTGATGGCCTGGCCGTAGCCTGCGCAGGAACGGCTGAACGTCATAGGGACGCAGGAAGCGAATCAAACGCGATCGATCATCGGATTGTTCTCGTTCTCCTGATGTTTCCACGCCTTCGCCCCACTCGTCCGGGGAATCCCGTCCGTCGTCGCCCTTCGGGGAAGACGGTGTCACCGCAGGACGCCACACCAGCATCTCCACCGGCGTGTCCCCTTCCCGAGCGGGAAAACGAATCAGCCCCCTGCCGTCTCGGCCACCCGACTCCACCTGGAGAACACCGGTGTCGATGAGTTCTGCGACGACCGGCTCCAGCATCAGGTGGGCAGCGACCGTCACGTGCGCCCCGAAGACGACGTCGGCGAGACGTTCGCGTACGAGAGCCGCCACGCCTTCGGGATCGAGCAGTCCGACGCGGCGTACCGCACGCAGCACGCGCGCACGCAGAGTGTCGGGACCTTTCTCACCTGGCCGGCCGAGGCCCGGAGCCCGGTCCCGCGTGAGCACCCAGGAGGCGTAACGATGTTCGACCAGGTCACCGTCGAACAGCACCGGAACATCCAGGAGCGTCGAGGTCGCGTTCAACGCCGGCGCGCCGCGAGGCCAGGAGAAGGTGAGGACGATGCCAGGGAAGAACTCCAACGGCCAGTCCACTCCGGTCAGCCGCAGAGCGGCCCCGGTGCTTTCGATCCTCACCTCCTGTTCCGCCTCCGCGGGTGCGAGTTCGGAACCGTCATGTCGCAGGCGCAGCCGTACGGCACCGCCTGCGAGGCCGAAGTAGGTCATCTCCTCCGCCACCCGCTCGGGCAACGGGGCTGTCCCCTGCAGTGTGTGGGTGAGCCGCAGCGGAAGCGTCCAGCTCAGATGGGAGTCGGAGATCGAGAGCAACGTGCTGTCGTCGCTCTCGTCGATCGGCTCGTCCACCAGGTCCTCGGGTGGCGCGTCGGGCAACTGGCCGAACCAGCCGAGGCCGAGCGGGGTCAGCGGCTCCACATCCGCGTAAGGGCCGGGAGGATAGGACGCCCGCCACACTCCTCCTCCCTGCCAGGCATCGTCGAGGCGCACGTGTACGCCGGACGGCAGGACGTTCTTTTCATCGGCACTGCCACGGACATCGTCGGAGATCACCGTGTTGGCATGGCAGACCGCGGCGGCGTAGTCGATGCCTTGGAGCCGGGAGGAAGCGCCGTTGAACATCCTGAGCCGCGGGCCGATGGCCGTATACGTGATCGTGTCCGCGGGACCAAAACGGCGGCGAGAGGTCTCGGGGGGCCTGCGCAGCGCGGACGCCACGGTCCGCAGATCACCGCAGCCCAGCGGTCCGTCATCACCCAGTCTCGCGGCCAGAGCGGCACGGGGGAAGGCGTAGTGCCGCCATCGACGCAGCGACTCCGCCTCGTCGAGAGCCTCGTCGATGGTGCGCATCACGCCGCGGAGCGCCGCGGTCAGCACGTCCTCCTCGGCGTCATCGGCGAGGATCAAGGGCAGGGGGCCGTCGAGGAGCTGCCCGCGAGCGGGTCCCAGCAGGTAGCGGATGTAGAGCTCCAGGTCGTCGGCCGCGGCGCCTACCGCCGTCGGATAGCGTGACCGGACGAGCAGATGTCCGTCGGCGTTGAGCCCGCGGCCCCTACGCCTCAGCCGCTCCAGGCGTGCCCGCGTCACCGTGAGCTCCTGTCCGAAGGCGTGGAAGTCCGCGACGATCCGCTCGGCGGCCACCGGAACAACGTCCGCTGCCGGGGCCTCGTCCGGGCCGGTGGCGCCGACCGGTGCACCGGAGACCCAGCCCGGTAAGGAGCCGTCTTCGCCCAGCAGCGGGTGGGCTCCCTCCTTGTACAGCACCTCGGCATAGAGCGGCTCCGGCCCGGCGGTGATGTTCAGCATCGCCCCGACCGGTGGGGCGTCGACTTCCACGTCTTCGGTCGGGACCACGGGGAAGCGGTCGAAGTCCACCGGACCGCCCGGGTAGCCGCCGTACTGGATGTCGTAACCGAAGTAGACGGCGTTGAACGCCACTGCCGTGTGCAGGACGCCTCGGCGGTCCGCCACCGCCTCCAGGTACCTGACCAGCCGTTCGGCCTCGGCCGTCGGCAGGGCCGCGTAGCCGAGGGTGAGTTCCGGGATGAACAGCGGGTCGTCCACATAGGGTTGCCACACGGTCACAGAGCGCTCCCTCCCGCTCGTTGCGCTCTGGCCTGCTCACGGCGCACGTTCCCGGTGTCGCGCCAGCGCTTGCCCATCTGTACCGCCCGGCCATCCGCGGCCAGACGCGTCAGTGACTCTTCGATCCGCGCCAGGTCGACGCCTGGGTTCGCCCCGAAGTAGCGGCTGGTGAGCACCGCGTTCGGCAGCCTCACTCGTCTGCGCTCCGCGGCGTGGAACCATGACTCCTCGCCGCGCAGCGCAAGACGCAGGTCGAACGCCGTAAGGCCCCTGGTCACGTGCCAGAGGAGGGCGGCGACCTGCTGGTCCAGGCGTCTGGCCAGATGCACGGCGTCGGTGTGAGCGCCGGCGGGGCGGGGACGTGGCGTGGCGAGCGCCTCCGCGACCGCCGGAGGTTTCTCCCCCAGCGGCCGGACGTGGAAGTCCCAGCAGGCGGAGCAGCGGTTGGCGGCGGTCGTGCAGCAGCCCTCGGGAAGCTCACCGATGCCGAAGTAGTCGGCGAACTTGCGGTTGGCGCACGTCGATCTGTCTTCGAAGAAGTCCACCAGTGCGTCGGTTTCGGCCGCCGCGCGAGCGGCCCTGCCGGACAGCGTCGCCTGGAATCCCTTCGGAAGATCGGACCGGTGCGCGATGACTCCGGTGACGAAACGGCGGGAGGGCGCGGCCGAGACGTCGATCCTGCCGCGGTCGTGCAGGTCGGCGAGGAACTCCCAGGTAGCGGCCGGATGCGGCACCACGTCCCGATAGCCGGGCACGTCCTTACCCAGGTGTTCGTCCAGCTTGGCGACGTCCAGGTGCGCGAGGTTCAGGAGCCCGTGCCGCGTGGGAAGCGCGAGCAGTGCGGTCACCGCCTTCTCGGCGACCTCGCTCATGGCCATCGCCCCCGGCTCGGTGGGCTTCACTGCGACCACAGGCGGGAAGTCACCGAGGTCCTCCACCGCACCGAGGGCCGCGAGGGCCGCGAACACCCGCGTGACCCCGTCGCGGTACTCCTCGGCGACACGTTCTTCGCCAGCTTCACCCGGGGCCAACCGGCCCGCCGCGAGATCCTCCCCGATAAGCGTGTCGGCGACCGACGCCGCGTCGAGTATCCCCTGGGAATGCAGGACGGCCCGGCCCATTCGCGCCAGCAGAGCCGGTGGCAGATCCCGGCCGGCCATGAATCGGACGGTGCGCAGACCGTTCCCCGTCATGAGGGCGAGCCCCGCGTTCACGCCGAGCCCGTCCCGGCCTGCTCTGCCGATCTGCTGATAGAGGGCCGCCAGGTCGGTGGGCGGGGACACGCAGAACACGGTCCGGACGTCGGGGCGGTTGATGCCGAGCCCGAACGCCGACGTGGCCACCACGACGAGCGGGACGAAGTGCTCCTCGCCGCGGCGCGGCGCCTCACGGAACTCCGTCATGACGGCGGCCTTCTCCGCCTCGGTGAGGCGCCCGTGGAAGCGAAGGACCTTGACGCCGGCGTCCCCCAGGTATTCACGCAGATGCGCGTGCAGGGCGACGACCTCCTTGACGGTGAGGCAGTAGAAGATCGAGTGGTCGGTGATCTTGTCGAGGATCTCCTCGGTGAGGCCCGCCACGGTCAGAGGTCCGGCCGCCCGGATGGACCTGCGGAAGATGGCGAGTTCGGGACGGATCGGATTCTCCCGGACGGTGACCAGCTTCTCCGTTCTCCCCTGCACCGGAACAGGTGGGAGTCCGAACACCCGCTCGCGCAGACCTTCGTGTACGGTCCGGTTCGCCGTCGCGGTCAGGGCCGTCACCGGCAGGGCGAAGTCCCGGCGCAACTCGGCGAGGAGACCTTCGGCGCGGCGGAAGGCGGGACGGAAATCGTCACCCCATTGGACCGCCGTGTGTGCCTCGTCGAGCACGATGCGAGTGACGACCCCGGTCCGGACGGCCTGCCGGACCAGTTCGCGCATCCGTGTCTGGCAGAGGCGTTCCGGCGAGAGATAGATCAGCTTGATGCCGTGGTCGGCGCGGCCCTGCAACTGATCGGCGACCTCCGTCTTTCCGGCCCTTGAACTCGACTCCCGCAGCGGGGCCACCAGGGCGCGGACCGCGCCGCCGATGGACCTGTTCAACTCCAGTGCCTGGTCATGCATGAGCGCCACCAGCGGCGAGACCACGATCGTCACCCCGGGCAGGACAAGGGCGGGAAGCTGGAAGCAGAAGCTCTTCCCGAAGCCGGTCGGCAGGAGTCCGAGAACGTCACGTCCGTCGGCCACAGCGCGGATGACCTGGACCTGGCCGTCCTTGAGCGTCGCCGGGGCCTCGGATAGACGAAGGAGCCCGCCGACCTGTGCGGATCGCCTTACCACCTCATCGGCGAGCTCGCCCCGTTCCCGGAGTGTTGTCACCTCGTCGGCCTTCAGAGCGAGTGCACGGATTCCACGGGTCTGCGGGAGCAATGTGTGCTCGGCGAGGGCTTTGTCCGTCGAGAGCGCAGCCGCCCGGTCCGGCTCCATCAGATGATTTCTTGCGAAGAAGCGCCATATACGGCGCCACCCTTCGGCCATCGATGTAACGTTCCCACCTCCGGGTTCGCCGGTCTCCGGGTCCGGGCGCAGCAGTTCAGGCTCCAAGGAGCCGAGGAACATCTGCCTGTAGGCGCGGCGGAGCGCGGTGGAGCCGGCGAGCTTCCGATCGGAGATGACCACGACGCCGCGATGACGTTCCGATCTGATGAGACGGCCGACCGCCTGCCGCAGTTGCAGCGCCGCCAGGGGCAGGTAGTACCGCATCGTCGCGGCCATGTCGGGGTCGTCCGCCTCAGCCCACTCCGCCCGCGCCGCCACGGCGGCTCTCCGCGCCTCGATCACCGGTGCGGCGAACGGCGCGAACGGCAGTTTGTTCACCCACACCAGTCTCAGCCTGTCGGGGTCGGCGACGTCGACTCCCTGCCAGAGTCCCTTCGTCCCCACGAGCAGGCCACCGCCGTATTCCACATCCGTGAACTCCGCGAAGGCACGGTTGTTCCCCCGTTCCAGGGCCGAGATCACAGGCATGTCGTAGCCCCGTCGCCGTAGCTCCCGCACGAGGTGATCGGTGATGCCGCCGGCGGTGGACCTCGCGGTCGTGAGGACGAGCGCGCCGCCATCATGGCCTCCATGCGCACTCGGACGGATCATCTCCCCCGCGTACCCGGCGAGCTGGTGCGCCACCGTCCGCATCGCGCCCTCCGTCTGCTCCGCCCACGAGGGGAAGTCCGCGAAGCACACCAGTTCGGCCTGCTCCGCCAGGTTGAACGGATTGGGCAGATGCAGTTCTCGTGTGTCCTGGGGAAGGCCAAGGCGATCACGGATGAAGGTCCACGATCCGCCTACCCGCAGGGTCGCCGAGACGAAGTACGTGCGGGCGTACACCGTGAGGAAACGGCGCCAGGCCGGATCTTCGGGAAGGTCGATCGGCGAGCTCGCGAGCCGGAAGCGGTAGGTACGCAGACCGGACTTCAGCGCCTCGATCTCTTCGGCGAACACCACCTGGTTCGAGGCACCCGGTGGCAGCCCTTCCGCCCCGCCGGACGGCAGCAACGTGGGTGATGGACCCAGCACCGCGTCGATGTCGGTGGAAAGCCTGCTCGCCGCGGTCTGCACCGCCTTCACCCGGCTGAGGAGTCCCTGGACTCGTTCGGTGGCGAAGAAGTCCAGGGTCGCCCTGCGCTCGGCGACAAAGGCTGCCAGCGATCCTGCGATGGACTCGGCGACTCCGGCCAGCCTCAGCAACGAGGCCGCGAGCATGCGCACCCGGGCGGCTCCGGCGGTGCCGCCATAAGGGCTGGCGAGCGTCACCGCCCGGCTGCCGATCAGCGCTCCCACGCCTACCGACCTGGCGTCGAACGCCTGGCTCGCGACTTTGGGGAGTTGCTCGTGGTCCAGGAGATTGCCCAGATTCGCCACCGTGGCCGCCACCGCGTCACGCTCAGGACAGCCAGGCGCCTCCTCCACCCAGGCCACGGCTTCCCCGTACAGGTCCTCGACGGCGCGGTAGTCCAGGCTGACCGTCAGCGCCGACGTCGCCGCGTCTTCGAGCTGATGCGCCTCGTCGATGATCAGCAGCGTCTCCGGTCCCAGTGCCGCCAGCTCGTCCAGGTGGGCCATGAGCAGTGCGTGGTTGGCGAGGATCAGACGGTGTCCCTCGATGGCTTCCGGGACCAGGTCGGTGTGCCGGGCGATCGGCTGCGAAGCGGCGGCATCGTAGTCACCCCCGTTCGCCTGCGAGAGCGAATCAAGCCATGCGACGGCCACCGGCCCCAGGTACTCGAAGAAGAAGGCCGGAACGTCCACCGGATCAACCGAGCGCGCCGACCAGACCTTCACCGGATCGCGGGCGGCCAGCAGCCTGAGCAGCAGAAAAACGAGCAGTTCGCGGAAGCCGCGCGCGGCGAGGAACCGGTTGCGCGTGCCCGGCCGAGGCCGGCCTGTGCGGTCGAGCTTGGTGGCGTCCGCCAGCGAGACCATCAGTGCTCGCAGCGAGAGGCGGTTCGCCCTGCCTTTCACCACGTCACTGATCTGGAGCAGGCCCGGGACCACCTCATCCAGACGGGCGACGTCCGCGGCGAGTTGCGCCTGGAGTTGTTTGGTGTAGGTGGCGACGA
Source organism: Sphaerisporangium album (assembly GCF_003323745.1). Classification (GTDB taxonomy): domain Bacteria; phylum Actinomycetota; class Actinomycetes; order Streptosporangiales; family Streptosporangiaceae; genus Sphaerisporangium; species Sphaerisporangium album. The sequence continues at coordinate 411,690 of NZ_QOIL01000002.1, read as the reverse complement.
TCACGTTCCGATTCGTTCCGCCGCTGAGCCAGTCGAGCGCGACCGCGAGAACCGCGAGGCTCTTTCCCGTGCCGGTAGGAGCCTCCACCAAACCCGCCACGCCCTCCTGCGCCCACTGTCGCAGCGCCGCGGTCATCTCTTCCTGTGCCTGCCGGCGGCGAGCCTGTCCGCCATGAGCGACCTGGGCCAGCAGAACCGGATCCAGCGCACCACCCACCCCACGAAGTTGCCCGGGCACGGTCATCGCCACGCGACCGGCCTCGCCGCCACGAGCGGGCGGCGCCACCATCAAGTCCTCGGTGAGGGCCACCACGTCGGCATGCCCGTGCGGGCGGCTGTTTCCGGCAAGGGGGCCCGTACCGGCGATCTCTCGCAACAACCGCCATGCGGTGGAGTCGGGGCATACCGAGGCGACCAGATCGGTGAGTGCCGACGGCCATCCCGCGAGGTGGCTCGCCCCTTCCGCGAGAATCCTTGCCAGAAGCTCCGCGTCGTCCCGCGCGTCATGCCAGGACAACGCGGCCACGTCCATGCCCAAGTGCCGGGCGAGTCCGGCCAGACGATGAGTGGGCGCACCCGGCCACAGAGCGAGTGCAAGATAGAAGGCGTCGACACACTCTCCGGGCAGTGGAGGCACGTTCTCACGTTGGAAGGCCTCATTGAGCAGAGGAAAATCCGCGCTGATCCCGTTGTACGCCACGACGCAGTCGGCTCCGGCCGCGAACTCCCGCAGCGCCTCCAACGCTTCCGCGGGCGGAATCGCCTCCGCCTGGTGCACGTCGCGCAGGTGATCGGAAGTGATCTCCCAGCCGTCGTCGGGTAACCGCACCCACCTGTCGAACCGAGCCTGTACCCGCACCCAGTCGCTGTCGGCGCCGAACCGCACGGCCCCGATCTGGAAGATCCTTCTGTCGACGAACGGCTCCACGCTGGTCGTGCGTACTACCGATTCGAGGTCCAGCACGATCGCTCGGATCGGCCTGCTCGTGACCCACGACCGTGTGACCAGGCTCTTGCGCCGAGTCGCCGTTATACGCAGCTTTCCGTCCGCCTCTACCAGAGCGCCGGCCGCGAGCGCTCCCGAGATCAAGCTCGCGATGCGAGCCGCGGGAAGGCGAGGAAAACGGGCCTGGGCCACCGCCGTCAACTCAGCATGTGTCAGCCCATCCGGGGCGCCCTGGACCAGAGCGACGATGCGCAGTGCCGTTCCACTGAGGTTGAGCTGAGTCACGGGACCTCCATGGTCTCCATCGACTGCGTTCACGGCACCGTTACTCGGCGTGTCTATGTGACGCCTGATCTAAGCGATGGGATCACAGCCTGAGTCGACAGGATCGACGCCATCCCGCCCCTTGCGGTATCCGTCGGCATCAGCATACTGCTTGTGAATAGAGTTCAGCAGCGTTTCGCCAAGATCGTTCGACGTAGGCGCTCCCTTCGCGAGCTGGCCCTCGGGGCTGCGTACCACGTCCCTGGCGATCACTACGCCGGATGCGTCACAGCCAGTTGCATGCGCAACGCGGTGGAGCTGTACGAGCTGGCCGTGGGGGACGATCTCGGCCTGTGAGAGCACGCGGCGCGAGCCGCGCAGTCACTCGCCGACCTCATGACCCGTCTCGGCCGAGCAGCCCGGCCCGGCGGCACGGGCGAGAATCTCCACCGGGCCCCTCGGATTCCATTCCAGGGGGCCACGGTGGGATGGCGATCGGATCAGAAGACCGGTACGCCGTTGCGGACCAGTTTCCAGTTCTCCGTGTGGAAGCCGGAGGGGTCGATGGTCTTGGTCGCGGAGGCGTACGCGACGATCGCCTCCCGGATCGCGACCTGGGCATTGTAGACGACCGGGGCGGTGGCGATGTGGGGGAAGCCGCCACCGCCGGACTGGCGGTAGTTGTTGACCGCGACCACGAACTGCTGGTCATCGGCGACCGCCGTGCCGTTGTAGGCGAGGTTGAGGATCCGTGAGCCTACGGGCTTGGCGATGTCGATGTCGTAGGTGACGCCCGAGAACTGGTCGTAGTTGTAGTCGGGACGGTTATTGGCGTTGGTCCACGATCGCGGATCGACCGGGGCGTCCGCGGCCACCTGCTTGAAGTACTGCGCCGTGTACTCCAGGTACGCCTTGATCTGGGAGCCGGTCAGGATGCTGCCCAGTAGCGTGTTGTCGTAGATGTAGAGCCCGGCGATGTCTTTGATCGTGACCTGACCGGCCGGGAAGGTGGCGGCGCGGCTGAACGGCGCGGCGATCGACAGCACCGGCAGTGACGCGTACGCGGTGCCGGCGATGGCCTCCTTGACCTTCGCGGTCTGCACCAGGTGGATGTAGTCCAGGATCGCGGTGTCCTTCCAGCAGGACTCCGCCGCCGACATCGCCACGGTGGACGTGGCCACGACCTGGTTGACGTAGGCGACCACCGCGTCGTGCTGCTTCTTGACCAGCTTGACGAGCTCGGGGTCATCTTGCACGGTGTTGGTGTTCACCGTCGTGGCGGACTTGGCGGTGACCTTCCAGCGGCCGCGGTTCAGGGTCAGCGTGAGGTCGAAGACCGACAGTCTCTGGCCCCAGCACTTCGGCTCGCTCATCACCACGGTCTCGCCGGTGATCTCGTTGGTGACGAACCGCTGGGGGACGTCGTTGTGCGCGTGGCCGAAGAGGATGGCGTCGATCCCGGGAACCCGCTGGGCCACCATGGCGGAGGCGTTCTCCACGGGGATGTCGCCGGTGTAGGACGACAGGCCGTTGTCACCGGCGTGCGCGCTGACGACCACGACGTCGACGCCCTGGGCACGGATGATCGGGACCCACTTCTTGGCCGTCTCGACCAGATCCAGGAAGTCCAGCTTTCCGGAGACATTGCCCTTGTCCCAGATGGCGACGCCCGGGTTGGTCAGGCCCAGCAGACCGACCCTGATCGGCGGGTGGCCAGGAACATGCATCGTTTTGATCATGTACGGGCGGTACGCCGGCCGGTCGGTGCCCGCGTGCACGGCGTTGGCGGCCAGCGCCGGCGCCTTCATCTGGCTGATCCACTTGTCCAGGAACGGGAGGCCGTAGTTGAACTCGTGGTTGCCCAGTGCGACGGCATCGTAGCCGATGGCGTTCATCTGCAGCGCGATCGGGTGGATCTGACGGGTCCTCGTGATCGGCTCGACGGTGGCGTAGTAGAACCCCAGCGGGGTGCCCTGAATGGTGTCTCCCGCGTCGAACAGCAGACAGCGGTCCCGCCCGCGGTCGGCGCGGATCTGCTTCACCAGGCTTGACACCCGCGCCAGGCCGACCACGTTCCCGGCGCTGTCGCTGTACGCGGCGTCCTTGTAGTAATCCCAGTTGACGGCATTGGTGTGGATGTCGGAGGTGCCCATGATGGTGATGGTCACCGACCGGTCGCCGCCCTTCGCCGTCGTCGCGGCCTCGGCCGAGCCGGGCCAGCCCGCGAGAGCGAGCGCACTGGTCGCGGTCAGCCCGCCGAGTACCTGCCGGCGGCTGACGCCCGGACGCTCTACGGCCTCATCGGGGACACGGCAGGAACACCACCGAGGGGCCGGGCCGGGCCGGCTTGCTGGACTAGTCATGACGAACGTTTCCTTCCTTTACGCGAAGCGTTGCCACGATAGAGCCCATTCGCCTGCTTCATACCAGTGGGAATTCTCCATCCCCGCTTCCAATGGTTGGCACTCTTCGGTATTGCACCGCGCGCGCAAGGGTGTCCGCTCGACGCCTCCGACAGTGCGAAGGGGTGACGGCCAATGGGTGTCACCACGACGTCATGCACGGCAGGCGAGCCCGCACTCCGTTCGGCGAATCCCCCGCGTCCGCCTCGAACGACCGCCGACAGCGGCATCCGGACATTGATCAGTTCGTGAGCGTGTTAGGGAGATGATCTCCCACGTGACCGACCCAGATCTTGCCGGTGGCGCCGCCCGAGTCGTCGTGGAAATGGATGCGTGGCGCGGGGACGCCGCCCTTGCGGAGCTTGATGTGCGCTTCCATGAGCACTCTGCCCGACGGGTGCACCTCCTCGGGGACGGCGAAGGTGCGGCTCGTGCTGTACTTGCCGTTGGTGTTCACCGTCTTGGATTCGCTCATGGCCACCGTGCCGGCGGGGATGGTGAGATCCGCGGCGCTCATGCACCATTGCAGAAACCCTCCGGCGAACTCTCCCGAAGACCTGGCCTTGGCGAACGCGTCCAAGGCGCGGAGGGCGTCCCAGGTCTTGGCGGCCCAGACCCGGGAGAGCGTCGGATAGGCAAGGTCCAGCTTCGTCGCCGCCGTGTCGGTGTCCCCGATCACCACATGGCCGAGGGTCTCGCGGGCCATGTTCAGGCCGTCCATCAGGCTGGTCGGCTCGAAGTCGGGTTCCTCGGCGGACACGCCGTAAGCGGGCTGGCCGGACTCGGCCAGTCTCTTCTCCAGCCAACGCACGCGTTTTCCGAGCTTGCGCGTGTTCGCCACAGCTTCGGCGTACTCGTTCTGCAGGATCTCCTGCTCGGCGCGGAGCCGCTCCATCTCGGCCGCGAGCCGGTCGCTCTCGCCTTCGGCCTCGGCGAGCAGGGCCTCCCCTGCCGCCTGGGCATGCAGTTCCTCACTGCGTTGCCGGTCGAGAACGACCTCGCGCAGCCCGTCGACGTGCGCTCCGAGTGTCCGCATCTGACGCAGCAGGTGCCCGCTCTCCGAGCCGTTTCCGCCGGCCTGGGCCGCGAGGTCGAGCGCCGCCTCCAACTCGCCGTGTAATTCCTTGACCACGGCTGCGGCGACCGTCTGGGCGAGCGCGCCCACGTCGAAGACCGGCTCGGGCCGGCGGTCGACCGGTTGCTGCGCGCGGGACTGTTCCGGCTCCGGGCCCACGGTCTCATCGGCGGAGGCGGGCGAGTCCACGCCGGCCGGCGAACTGACAGGGGCGACCGCGTCGACGGTGGCGAGCGAGTGGACGGGGGCGGGACCGGGCGCCGCGACCGGCGCGGGACGCACCGTCAGCGCCATCAACCTGCGGCGCAGTTCCTCCTTTTGGTCCTGGTTCACGATGAGTCGTGGCGCGACGGCGTCATGGATATCGGATGGTTCGGCCTTGCCGGCAAGGATCCGGGAGACGATCCGGTAGGCGCGCTGGACGTCGTCGGGAAGCGTGCGGCGGGCCGTCTGGCCGATGACTCCCCCCGCCACCACGTTGAGAGCCCGATCTCCCTGTGAGCGCAGCGTGCCGCCCCCCATCGGCAGGTGCCGAAAAGGATAGCTCTCCGTCTTCGGATCGAAAGGCGCCACGTAGGTGCGGAGGCCCCCGCCGAACACTTCAAGGTCCGGGCCGAGCGCCTCGTTGAACCGGCGCTGGGCGCCCCCGTCGGCGAAACGCACCACCACGCCGGCACCGGCGGTCGCCGCGGCGAGGTAGTCCGCCCTGGCCGTGACGGCCGCAGGGTCCTGCGGGTCGACGGACATGACGACCACCGGCACCCGGCGCTCGCGTTGGCACAGGGTGTCGATCAGCCGGCCGACGTCGTACTCGTCCAGGACGTCCGGCGCGTCCGTCAGATGGACGGTTCCGTCGCTGATCCGCTCGCTGCGTAAATACGCCGGAACGAACCCGGGAGCGTGACCATCCCCGCCCGCACCGTCTTCCTCCACCGTGACGACGACCCACCCCGCCAGCCCGGGGATGGGCTCGTGGTAGGTGACCCGGGTACGCAGCAACGCTCCCTCGAGCGACTCTTCGACGACGTACCGGCCGCAGTCACCCCTTCGTTCCACGCGGACCCGCGTGCCGTCCACGTCAAAGGCTTGCAGCGGCTTGCCGGCGTCGGGAAACGGCAGCCCTTTACCGACGAGCCACTGCCCGAGGGTACGGCGGAGCCGAAGGGAGATCGGCGCAGCCTTGTCACGGAGGACCGCCTGGTACAGGCGAGTGGGGTTCGAGGGCATAAGGGTGCACGCTATCCAGACATGGTCCCGACATAGCTGCCGAACGAAATACGTCAGCAAGCCCCGACTGCGTCTATCGTATGTGAATTCACTACACGGCGGACTGCGCCTCCAGCGCTACGCTTTCGTTCCTCAGTCCCGTGAATCCCGCTTGAGCTTGGCACAGAAGGCGCGGCCGAAAGGGGGTATTCACGGAGATTGCTTCGGCCCGATGCCGCTCAGTGCGACTTCGCCCGCCTCGCCCATTCGCTGGTTCGAACCACCCGCACCGCACGCCGCCTGAGAACGGCGAGTGGGTCCCGCCGGCGCTCCGGCGGCACCCACTCGTCCGATCGCGGGTAGGCGGGATGGCCAAGGCCGCGTGAGCCGGCCGGGGTGGGGCCGGGTCACGCGGGTGAGTCAGGCGGGGGTGGTGAAGGTGTAGGTTCCCGCGCCGAGGTGGTAGGTGGCGGCGCCCTGGTCGTAGCCCATCGGGACCGCCTGGGGCGGGGCCGTGACCGCGGTGGCGGACGCCGCCGGCACCCGGACGGTGGCCGTGGCGTTGGCGGGGATCTCCACGCGCAGCGTCAGCGTGCCGCCGCTGACGGACCAGTCGCTGAGCGCCCGGCCGTACACCGTCTGCAGGTCGGACCTGCCGGAGGTGAGGCCGCCGCCGGGCCGGGGCGCGATGGTGAGGCGCCGGTAACCGGGATCGGCGCTGTCGGCGCCGAGGCCGCCCACCGAGCGGTACAGCCAGTCGCCCACGGAGCCCAGACCGTAGTGGTTGAAGGAGTTCATTCCGGCGTCCTGGAGCGAGCCGTCGGTCCGGATGCCGTCCCAGCGCTCCCAGATCGTCGTGGCGCCGCGGCTGTTCATGTAGCCCCAGCCGGGATAGCCGGGCTGGAGCAGGATCTGGTAGGCCGTGTCGAGGTGGCCGTGGTCGGCGAGCGCGGGGAGCAGGTTCTCGACGCCGAGGAAGCCGACGCTGAGGTGACCCCCGCTCGCCGCGACCTTGGCCGCCAGCTTGTCGGCGACCGCCTGCGTCCGGCCGCCGGGCACGAGGTCGAATGCCAGGGCCAGGACGTAGCCGGTCTGGGTGTTCCCCGACACGGTTCCGTCGGCCGCGACGAACCGGGTCGTGAACGCCTGCGCCACCTGGTCGGCGAGGGTGCCGTAGGAGGCGGCGTCGGACGGGCGGCCGGTCGCCGCGGCCATCTGCGCGAGCAGGCGGGCGCTGTGCCCGAAGAAGGCCGTGGAGATCAGGTCGTTGGCGGTGTTGTCGTTGACGTTGAGCCAGTCCCCGTAGGTGTCCCGGTTGCGGATGAGGTCGGCTCCGGCCGTGCTCCTGGAGTAGTCGACCCAGCGCTTCATGGACGTGTAGTGCTCGTCGACCACGCGGAGGTCGCCGTAGCGCTGCCACAGGGTGTAGGGGACGATGACGCCCGCGTCGGCCCAGCCGGCCTTCCCGGCGCCGCAGCACACGTCCGGGGCCACGTCGGTGAAGGCGCCGTCGGCGTGCTGGGCGTCGGCCAGGTCGTCGGCGAACTTGTCCAGCAGCCCGTGGACGTCGAAGTTGAACGTGGAGGTGGCGGCGAAGATGCCGATGTCCCCGGTCCAGCCGAGCCGCTCGTCACGCTGGGGGCAGTCGGTGGGCACCGAGAGCATGTTGGAGCGCGCGCCCCACAGGATGTTGTGCTGGAGCTGGTTGACCAGCGCGTTGGAGGAGGTGAAGGTGCCGGTCGCCGCGCCGTCGGTCCACGCGGCGAGGCCGGTGAGGCTGGCGGTGGTGGGCGTGCCGGGGAAGCCGGTCAGCTCGACGTAGCGGTAGCCGTGCACGGTGAACCGCGGCTCGTACACCTCGTCGGCGCCGGTGCCGGCGAGGGTGAAGCGGTCGGTCGCCCGTGCCGCGCGCAGGTTGGCGGTGTAGATGGTGCCGTCGGCGTTGAGGATCTCGGCGTGGCGCAGGGTCACCGTGGTGCCGGCCGGGCCGCGCACCCGCAGCCGGTTCCACCCCGCGAAGTTCTGCCCCAGGTCGACGACCCAAACGCCGGGCTTGGGCTGGGTGACCGACGTGGGCGTGATGCTCGCCTGGACGGCGACGCCGGGGTCGATCGCGGCCACCAGACGAGGCTTGGCGCCGGCGCGAACCGTGGCCGCCGCCCACCCCGCGTCGCTGTAGCCGGCGGTGTCCCAGCCCGTGCGGGCGGCCCGCGCGTCGTACTCCTCGCCGTGGTAGAGGTCGTCCGCGGTGATCGGGCCGGGGGCGGTGCGCCACGACGTGTCGGTGCGGAGGGTCTGCGTGGTGCCGTCGGTGAAGCGCACGCGCAGCTGGGCGGAGTACCACGGCTGGGTGCCGTACCTCTGGCTTCCGGCGAACCCGATGGAGCCGGAGTACCAGCCGTGGCCGAGCAGCGCGCCGATGGCGTTGTCACCCTGGCGGACCATCGTGGTCACGTCGTAGGTGCGGTAGGTGAGGCGCTTGTTGTAGTCGGTCCAGCCGGGCGCGAGCGCCTCGGTGCCGACCTTGGCGCCGTTGATCCGCGTCTCGTGCAACCCCAGCGCCGTGACCATCAGCCGGGCCTCGGCCACCGCCTTGCTCAGCGTGAAGCCCTTGCGGACGTACGGCGCGGGCTCCGCCACCGAGACGTTCGTGCCCCAGGGGCCGGAGCCGTAGGCGGCGTCCACGTGGGCCGCCGGCCATGCCGAATCGTTGAAGGCAGGGTCCTGCCAGCCGGAGGCGACCGTCTGCGCCGCCTTCCACGCGGCGTCGGTGACGATCCTGGTGCGGCCTGCCCCGGCGACGTCGACCTCCAGGGCGGCGATGACGCCCGCCGGGGAGACGGTGGTGTTCTGCGCGGCGATGGCGACGGTGTTGGATCCGGCTCGCAGGCGGGCCGTGACGTCGACGACGGCGGCCGACTTCCAGGAGTCGACGCCGCGCGGAGAGGAGTGGACCTGCGTGCCGTTGACCCATACGTCGGCGGTGTCGTCACCGGTCACGGTGAGCGTCGCCCGGGTGACCGTCCCGGCGGGCGGCGTGAACGAGCGCCGGAAGTAGCGCGTGGCCTGCGGGGCGCTCGACGCGGGATCGCCCTCGGGGTACCAGATCCAGCTCGCCCCGCTCAGGGAGGGAGCGGTGGGCGACGCGCCGATGAAGTCGGCCTGCCACTCGGCCGAGGGATCCAGCAGTCCGGTCTCGAACCACGTGACCGGCCCCCAGCCGCCCGCCCGGCCCTGGGTGTCCCACACCCGCACCCGCCAGTGGTAGCGGGTGCCGGACGCCAGGGCCCGGCCGCCGTAGACCGCGTCGAGGGAACGGCCGCCGACCACCCGTCCGCTGTCCCACAGGTCACCCGTGCCGGCCTGCGCGCCGGCGGACGTCGAGGCCACGATGATCTGGTAGGCCGCCTGTGCCTGCTCGCCCTGGCCGCCGGTGAGCCTCCACCCGAACCGCGGCAGGGCCGCGTCGACGCCGATGGGCGTCGTCCGGCGCTCGGTCGTGGGCGCGGCGACGGTCAGCGGCGAGGGGGTGGAGAGGTCGGGGGCGGCCACGGCGCCCCACGGAGCGATGCCGTACGTGCCCGAGACGGCGGCGGCGGGCCAGGAGCCGTCGGCGAAGGCCGGCTGGATCCACCCGGGGGTCGCCGTGGCGGAGGCCTTCCACGCGGCGTCGGTGACCAGGTCGGCGGTACCGCCCGCGGTGGTCACCCTCAGCCGGCCGACGACTCCCGCAGGGCTCGTCGTGGTGTTGCGTGCCGCGACGGCGAGGGTGTTGGATCCGGCGCGGAGGGCGGAGGCCAGGTCGACGTAGAGGGCCCGCCGCCAGGAGTCGGTCTGGCGCGGTGAGCCGGCCAGCGGCACGCCGTTGAGCCAGACGTCGATCGTGTCGTCGCCCGTGACGACGAGGTGGGCGTCGCTGACGGCGCCGGACGGCACGGTGAACGTGCGCCGCAGGTAGCGGGTGCCCACGGGCGCGGACTGGCTCGGGTTCCCTTCGGGGTACCAGATCCACGAGGCGCCGTCCAGGGAGACCGGAGCGGCGGCTTCGGCCTTGGCGGTGGCGGGCCCGGCGGCGGGGGTCCAGCCGAGCAGGAGCAGGGCCATGGTCAGAACGACGGCGGTGAGCGCGCGGGACCGCGGACGAGCGGATGGGGGGGTCATACCGGCTCTCCTGAAGATCCGTGGGGGTACGGAACAGATGATCGGCGCTGGTAAAACGGTTTAAGCTGTTAGGGCGTCTGGAATGCCGGGTTCGCATTCGGGGTCGCACGGTCGGTGGACGGGTCGCAAGGCCCTGACGTCACATCGCGCGGTTCTCGCGGGTCGGACCGCGCCACTCGGGCATCACGTCGGGAACGCCGGCCGCGCGAGCCACAGGCTCGCCGGGGGCAGGCGCTTTAAAAACGTTTTAATAGCAAGGGATAATTGAAAGGACGATAAAACAGCGCCCTGGCGCCGTCAATAGGAGATCGGCGGAGCCGAGGCGGCATCGTCCCGCTCCTTGCTCGCGGCCCCGGCGCGGCGAGGTCGAGCCGGACGTGGTAGGGGGCCCGGGCGTCGTACGGGCTCTGACGCGGGAGGGGTGGCGGCACGGGGGCTGTCGCCGCCCCGCCTGACCTGCTCGAATGCCGTGCCACTGTGAAGCGTACCGTGGTAGGTACTGACTGCTCGGCTGTCCGGGGCGACGTGGGGATGCTCTCGCCGGGGGCGTGGGGGACGCCGGGGCTAGGGGGCGGGCATGACTCTCGACAGCACGCCGAAGGTGCTCGCGGAGCGCGCGAGGTTCATCGACGACCGCCTGGGGGCGGGTACGTGGTTCAAGCGGAACCTCCGCAAGGTCTTCCCTGACCACTGGTCGTTCCTGCTCGGTGAGATCGCGCTCTACTCGTTCATCATCCTGCTGCTCACCGGTACGTTCCTGACGTTCTGGTTCAGGCCCAGCATGGGCGAGGTCGTCTACAGCGGCTCCTACCAGCCGCTGATGGGCGTGCGGATGTCCGAGGCCTACGCCTCCACGCTGCACATCAGCTTCGACGTGCGCGGCGGCCTGCTGATCCGGCAGATCCACCACTGGGCGGCGCTGCTGTTCGTCGCGGGCATGATGGTGCACATGCTCCGCGTGTTCTTCACCGGGGCCTACCGCAAGCCGCGTGAGCTCAACTGGACCATCGGCGTGCTGCTGCTCATCCTCGCCCTCGCCGAAGGCCTGACCGGGTACTCCCTGCCGGACGACCTGCTCTCGGGCGCCGGGCTGCGCATCACCCAGGGGGTGTTGATCGGGATCCCGGTGGTGGGCACGTACCTCTCGTTCTTCCTGTTCGGCGGCGAGTACCCCGGGGAGGATGTGATCGGACGGTTCTTCACCATCCACATCCTGCTGATCCCCGGCCTGCTGCTGGCGCTGATCTCCGCCCACCTCATGCTGATGTGGGTGCAGAAGCACACGCAGATGCCGGGCAAGGGCCGCACCGATACCAACGTGGTCGGCGCGCCGTTCTACCCCGCCTTCATGATCAAGTCGGGTGCGTACTTCCTGTTCACGTTCGGCGCCCTGGCGCTGCTGGGGACGCTCGCCCAGATCAACCCGATCTGGCTGTTCGGCCCGTACAGCCCGGCCGACATCTCCGCGGGTTCGCAGCCCGACTTCTACATGGGCTTCCTGGAGGGTTCACTGCGGCTCATGCCGTCCTGGGAGATCAACGTCCTGGGACACACGATCCCGCTGAGCGTGATCATCCCGGCTCTGCTGCCCATGGGGATCATCTTCACCGGCCTGCTGCTGTACCCGCTCGCCGAACAATGGATCACCGGGGACGAACGCGAACATCACCTGTGCGACCGGCCCCGCAACAACCCGCACCGGACCTCGATCGGCGTCGCGGCGATCATGTTCTACACGCTGCTGATGGTGATGGGCGCCAATGACCTGGTCTCGAAGACGTTCCACATCCCGCTGTACACCACCACCGAGGCCGGGCGGGTGCTGATCTTCCTCGGACCGGCGCTCGCGTACTTCGTCACCTACCGCGTCTGCGTCGGCCTGCAGCGCAGGGATCTGGAGATGTTGGTCCACGGTGTGGAGTCGGGTGTCATCAAGCGCCTGCCCAACGGTGAGTACGTCGAGGTTCACGTACCTCCGACGGAGGATCTGGCGGAGCTGGTGAGGGGGAAGAAGTCCATCCCCGCCATCCCGGCCGCCTCGGACGGCCTGCCTCCGGACGTCATGCGGCACCCACTCGGCCGGCTGCGGGCCAAGCTCAGCGACACCTACGCGAGGGAGAGCGAGGCCTTCTCCCTGGAGGCACCCGAGGACGGGCATGAGCGTCCGGCGGAGGAGATCCACGGCTCCTCCGCGGCGGGCCGCCGGAGCCGGTGACGGCGGCCATCCAGCCCTGACGGCAGGCGACGGTCGTCCATCGGGATCAACTTGATGAAATATCAGCGCGTCGACGAGAACGGCGGAAGACCGTGTGAAAAATCTGGTCGGGCGCGGAAGCCGATTTCCTTCCGCGCCCGATGGGCCGGCCCCCTTTCGGGCGCCCACGGTTTCACTCGTGGTCGCGCCAGGAGTGTCGCGGGGTGAAGCCGAGCGCCTCGCGGGCGCTGTCGATGGCGAGGAGGGTTTCGAACCCTGCCAGGTCGCGCCGGATCTCCACGTCGGGAAAGACCTCCTTCATCAGGTCGGCGGACGGGCGGTTCATCACGGTGTCCGCGGCGGCGATGATGAAGCTTCGGGCGCCCTCGATAGGAGCCTCCAGGGCGAGGCGGCAGGACGCGGCGGCGTCGCGGGTGTCGATGTAGCCCCACAGGTTCCACTTGCGGAGGAGTGGGTCCTCCCAGTAGGCGGGAAAGGCCTTGTAGTCGTCCGGGCCGAGGATGTTGGAGAAGCGCAGGGCCACGAACGCGATGCCGGACCACTGGGCGACGTGCTCCGCCAGAGTCTCCGTGACGACCTTGGACAGCGCGTACGTCGAGGTCGGGACGGGGTAGTGGTCCTCGTCGACGGGGGCGTAGCGCGGCGGCGCGTCGAACGGCAGTCCGAGCGTGGTCTCGCTGGAGGCCCAGACGACCCGGCCGATCTTCAGCTGCGCGGCAGCCAGGAAGACGTTCGAGTTCATCACCGTGTTGCTGTTGAACGTCTCGGAGGGGGTGTGGATCCCCGGCGCCGGGATGTTGGCCAGGTGGACGACGGCGTCGACGCCGTGCAGGACCTCCACCGCCTGCCCGTACTGGGTCAGATCGGCCAGCAGCACCTGAGCCCCTAGGTCGGAGGGCCCCGGCCTGACGTCGGTCGCCACGACCTCGTAGCCATGGTCGAGCAGGTCCCGCACGACGGCCCGCCCTAGCTTGCCGCTCGCCCCGGTCACGCAGATCTTCGCCATCGTTCCTCCTGCGGTGAGCAGATCCGTGGAGCTATATCCGTCTATGGACACTTTCGCAGAGGTATTTGGTGGCTCGTCCGCCCCCTGTGTTCGTCGCGGCCGCCGGTTGGATCAGGCGCTGCGCGCAGGGGTGCGGAACACCTGGCGGCCGTGCCCTTCGACGTTGGCGTCGTCCACGGAGCCGAGGCCCGGCGGTGGAAATCTTCCACGGAGGTGACACGCGCCGGGAAACGGCGCGGAAGCAGTTCGCGGCGTCGGGCAGCATGTCCAACATATGCGACTTGTGCACTGAGTTCACGCATGCTTTACTGAGGCAGGCCGCCCCCCCTGATCGCTTCCCCCTTCACCAGGAGTTTCGTCATGCACGTCTCCGCTCATCTGGACCTCGACGTGGTCCCGCTCGATCAGGACGGCGAGGTCACCGTCCTGGTGCAGATCACCGCCCCGCGACCCAAGCCCTCAGCGACCCGGCGGCCCGCCACTTTGCAGATCGTCCTCGACCGGAGCGGCTCCATGGCCGGAGGGCGCCTCGACGGCGCCAAGCGCGCGTTGCTCTCCCTGGTGGACCGGCTCGACCCGGCCGACGACTTCGGCCTGGTCAGCTTCGACGACACCGCCCGGGTGGATCTGCCCGCCGGGCCGCTGACGGACAAGAAGGGCGCCAAGCACGCGATCGCCGCACTCCGCCCGGGAAACCAGACCGACCTGTCCAGCGGGTTGCTGCGCGGCATCCAGGAGGCCCATCGGGCGGCGGGCGATCGGGGCGCCACGCTGCTGCTGATCTCCGACGGACACGCCAACATGGGCACCACCGACCCCGTGAAGCTGGGGCAGGTGGCGATGGCGGCCCATCGCCATGGTGTCTCGACCACGACCCTCGGCTACGGCCTCGACTACGACGAGAGGCTCATGGCCGCCATCGCCGACGGCGGGGCCGGCAGCGCCTTGCACGCGGAGGACCCTGACACCGCGGGAAGGCTCATCGCCGGTGAGGTCGACGGCCTGCTCGCCAAGGTCACCCAGGCCCTCTCCCTCGCCGTCACCCCTCGTCACCCTGTCAGCTCCGTTCTGCTGTACGGCGGCCTGCCTTCGAACAGGCTGCCGAACGGCGCGATCATGGCCGAGCTCGGCGACCTCTACGCGGGCGAGACGCGCAAGACCCTCCTGCGGCTACTCGTTCCGGCCATCTCGCGGCTGGGTCCGGCGACGATCGCGGACCTCGTCTTCACCTACGTGGAAGCCGCGACGCTCACCACCTACACCGTCACCGTCCCGGTGAGCGTGAACGTGGTACCGGGGGACGAGGCTGCCGGCCGGGTTCCCGACCTGACCGTCCGGGCGGAGCGCCTCTTCCAGGAGGCGCAGGACGCCAAACGCCAGGCCTCCGAGGCCCTGCTGAACGGCGACCTCGCCAGGGCGGAGGAGGTGCTCAACTCCGCCGGAGACGAGCTGGAGAAGAACCTGTCCTGGGCGCCCAACTCCGACGAACTGTCGGCCGAGGCACGGCAACTGCGCCGGTACGCCCGGGATTCGTACCAGGACCCCAACCGTGTGTCCAAGGAAGCCCTCGCCAACTGGCACCGCACGACCCGCAAGCGCGGCCGGCCCTCCCCCGAACCCGACGCCCCTTCCAGTGACCCGTCCGACGAGCGCTGACAGCGCAGGACACCTTCTTCCAGGAGAACAGACATGTTGCGCCGCCTGATCACCATGCTCACCCTGTCCGCCCTCGCGTTCACCACCGCCGGCATCGGCGCGACCACCGCCCACGCCGATACGAGGTACAGCGGCGAGGGCGACGAGGTGGTGCGCATCCGCACCACCAAGCAGCCCGGCCTCATCCAGTTCACGCATGACGGAGAGGCGAACTTCATCGTCTACACGATCAAGCCGAACGGCAGGAAGGACGACCTGCTGGTCAACGAGATCGGCCCTTACGGGGGCACCGTTCTCTACAACGCCTACGCGAGCAACGGGACCGCCGGTCTCGCCATCACGGCGGACGGCGCGTGGACCGCGACCTTCAAGCCGCTGTCCAAGGCCCGCTGCTGGTGCTCGGCGACGCTGCGCGGCAAGGGGGACCAGGTCCTCAAGCTCTCCCCCACCAAGGGGCTCCGCACGATGCGCGCCGCCCACGGCGGCGAGTCGAACTTCATCGTGTACGGTTACACGCGCGTCGGGTCCTACCCCGAGCTGCTCGTCAACGAGATCGGCGCGTACAAGGGCAAGGTGCTGCTGCCCACCGGCACCCGCCTGGTCACCGTCAAGGCCGACGGCGCCTGGACGATGGTCCGCCGCTGACGCACGACGCCGGCGCGGCCTGGCGCCGCCGAAGTCGCGCGAAGGCACCTGTTACACCGTTCTCTTCGCCGTCGGACCGCCTGAAGCGCTTGGTCCCCGGAGCGCTCCGGGAGGGGTCGCCACGTGAATCCCGTACACGTGTTCGGCCCCGCGATCTGGACGCGCCGCCTCCTACGCTACGTTTGCATCTACACAGGAGGTGCCGGCGTGGGAAGCGCCGGGTGCGGAGGACCGGGAGGCCGGCGATGGGCGGAGACGGGGCGACCGTCACCTCGGCCGACATCGCGCGCATGGCGGGTGTCGGGCGGGCGGCCGTGAGCAACTGGCGGCGGCGCTACGAGGACTTCCCCGAACCCGTCGGCGGGACACCGACCAGCCCCACCTTCGCGCTCAAGGAGGTGGAGGCGTGGCTGCTCGGCCAGGGCAAGGTAGAGGAACTGCCCCTCGCCGAACGGGTCTGGCAGCAGATCAGGATGGCCGCGGACGATCTCGGCCTCGGTGACGTGGTCGCCGAGGCCACCGAGTTGCTGCGGGGCGTGGGCACGCCCCGTTCGGTGCCGCGGCCCGCGTGGAAGCTCCTCCAGCAGTTCGCCGCGGAACACGACCCCGCGGAGGCGAGCCGGTTTCTGCTCGACCGCTACGCCGATGTGCATTCCCGGCGGCTGGGCGAGACACCCGCCGAAGTCGCGCGGTTCATGGCGAACCTGGCCGGCCCGGACGTCAGTACGGTCATGGATCCGGCCTGCGGACTCGGAGTGCTCCTGGCGACGATGAACGAGGCGGAACACGCCTACGGGCAGGAGTGCGACCCCGCGCTCGCGCGGCTGGCCCAGACGCGTCTGTCCCTGGCCGAGGTCGACGGCGTGGTCAGGACGGGCGACTCGCTCCGTGAGGACGCCTGGCCGGGCCTGCTCGTGGACGCGGTGGTGTGCCATCCGCCGTTCAACGAACGCAACTGGGGATACGAGGAGCTGGCGAGCGATCCGCGCTGGGAGTACGGGCTGCCACCCAAGTCGGAGTCGGAGCTGGCGTGGGTGCAGCACGCGCTCGCCCACGTGCGGCCCGGCGGCGTCGCGGTCATGCTGATGCCGGAGATCGCCGCCAACCGGCGATCCGGCCGCCGGATACGCAGCAACCTGCTTCGCCGCGGCGCCGTCCAGGCGGTGATCGGGCTCCCGCCGAAGATGGCCCCGGGCTCCGGCCTGCCCGTGCACATATGGGTGCTGCGCAAGCCGGCCGGTGACGGCCGCACGCCGTCGCGCGTGCTGATGTCCATGGCGGAGCCGGCCACGTTCGACACCGTCGTCGAGCGATGGCGGGACTTCCAGGAGGACCCGGACCGCGTTCTGGACCTGCCCGGCGAGAGCCGTACCGTACCGATCATCGATCTGATCGACGAGGACATCGACGTCGGCCCGGCGCGGCATGTGGGGGTGGCGGACGCGACGGCGGGCGACTACCCCGCGGTCCGCGCCGATTTCCTGGGCCGCCTCGAACGCCTCGCGGCGCTGGTGCCGGACGCGCTCCCCGGCCGTCCCCGGGACATGCCGATGGTCCCGCTCACCGAACTGGAACGCACGGGCGCGCTCACCGTCCATCAGGCCGGCCGGTACGACCTGGACGGCACGGGTGAGCCCGTGCTGGAGGCCGGTCACCTGTTCGCGGGAGGGCCTGCCACGAACCGCACACGGCCGGAGAACAGGATCGCGATCCTGCCGGGTGACGTGGTGATCGCGACGCGCGACCGGGAGGTGGCGGCCCGGGTCGCGGAGGAGACCGGCCTGCTGCTCGGGCCGCGCCTCACCCTTCTCAGGCCCGATCCGGAGCGTCTCGATCCGTACTTCCTCGCGGGGTTCGTCCGCGGCTCGACGGTGCCGACAGGGGGCACTCAATCGGGGCTGACGCGATTCGACGCCCGGCGTGCCCAGGTGCCCCGGCTTCCGCTGAGCGAGCAGCGCAGGTACGGAGAGGCGTTCCGTGACCTTTTCACCTTCGAGGCGGAGCTACGCGGGGTGAACGGGTCCGGTCAGGTGGCCGCCGCCTCCGTCCTGCTCGGACTCACCACCGGTGTGCTGAATCCCGGGTCACCGGGCTGACCGCCACGCCCCTGTCATCGAGGTCGGTCGTCGAAGGGCGCGAACGCGATCTGCGGGCAGGTCGACAAGGTTCGGGCGGGGTGCTGGGGGGCGCGGATCCTGTCGGTGGGGTCTGGTAGATGTGGGCCATGGGCGTGAGTGTCGATGAGTTCCTGGGGATGTTGGACGAGCTTCCCGAGGTGAAGCAGAGCGACGGGGGTGAGTGGGTCGCGCTGAAGGTGCGGGGTAAGGGATTCGGGTACCTGTGGGAGAAGACCGAGACGGTGGGGCTGAAGGCGACGATCGAGGAGCAGATCGCGCTGGTGGCCGAGCGGCCCGACGTGTTCGAGGCGCAGTTCACCGCCGGGCGGTTCGGGTGGGTCGTGGTGCATCTGACGAAGATCGAGCCGGACGAGCTGTTGGAGCTGGTCACCGAGGCGTGGTGCCTGACGGCTCCCAAGAATCTGGTCGACGCCCACGAGGCCGGTCGCGCCTCTCCCTAGACACCCCGATCCCCGGACACACCGGCACGGCGCGCGCCGGTGCGGGTGCCACGCGGGGCCGCGCGGCGTCCGGCCTTGACCCCTTCCGGCACGCGCTGGAGGATCGGCGTCGTCCGTGCGGCAAGGCCGCGAGGCTTCTACCGGAAGGCGCGCGATGATTCACGCCGAAAGCGAGACCCGGTCCTCCGACAACGCCCGCGACGGCGTGGGGATGACGATCGTCGCCATCCGCCCGCTCGCCAAGGTCGAGACGAGCGCCGTCAGCGCCGTCAGCTCCAACTGATCCCGCCGGAGGAGATCGTGGACCCGTTCCACCGGCTTCGTGCCGCCGAAGGAGAGACCCTTCCCGTCGCCGATTACCAGGACGAGTTCGACCGGGTCTTCGCCGCCGCGACCGACACCATCTGGAAGCTCGAACGCGCGCAGGACTTCCACGAAGGCGACCTGGAGAGCTGGCGGGCCATGACGGACGGCGACTGGCCGCGCGCGCTGGCGTTGCAGGAGGAGTTCCGCGCGCCGCTGACGCGGATGTACGCCGAGCGCCCGGAGTTCCGCCGGCTGCGCGTCGTCGAGACGCCCGTCACGCCCTACCTGCAGTGGGAGGTGCACTTCCTGGCGTTGCGGGTCGCGGCGGGCGAGCGCGTCCGGGTCGTCCCCGCCGAGGCGGTGCGCGAGTTCGAGGCGGACGGCCCGCTGCCGGAGCTCGTGATCTTCTCGCCCACGCTGTGCTACGAGGTGCTGTACGACGAGATCGGCGCCCACACGGGGGCGCGCAGGCTCACCGACCCCGAGACGGTCGGCCCATGCCTGGACGCCCTCGCCCGCCTCTACGACCAGGGCGAGGAACTGATGGAGTACCATACCCGCGAGATACTCCCGCTGCCGCCGCCGTAGCGGTTCCTCTGGCCTCGCTCCGCTCGGCCGGTTCGGGGCGCCCTGGAGTCGGCGCCCCGATCACTGGTTCATGGCCGCGCCTGCGGCATAGCGGTTCGGGACGCCTATGAGTCGGCGTTCCCGAACACCTCAGGAGGCGTCGAGGCGGGCCACCTCGTCCGCGGACAGGTGGAGGTCGGCCGCGGCGACCGAGTCGCGGATGGTCTCCGGGCGTGAGGCGCCGGGGATCGGGATGACGACGGGCGACTTGGCGAGCATCCAGGCGAGGGTCACCCGGTGCGGGCTCACCCCGTGGGCCTCGGCGATCTCGGCGAAGGCGCCGAACCGCGACCCGAGCCGCCCGGCCTGGCGGATGCCGCCGAACGGGCTCCACGGCAGGAAGGCGATGCCCAGCTCGTCGCACAGGTCGAGCTCCGGCTCGCTGGAGCGGAACGCCGGGGAGAACTGGTTCTGCACACTGGCCAGCCGTCCGCCCAGGATCTCGCGCGCCTGCCGAATCTGGGCCGGGTCGGCGTTGGAGATGCCCGCGAGGCGGATCTTCCCCGCGTCCAGCAGGTCGCGGATGGCGCCCACCGACTCCTCGTACGGAACCCGCGGGTCGGGCCGGTGGAACTGGTAGAGGCCGATGGCCTCGACGCCGAGCCGCTTGAGCGACGCCTCGCAGGCCTGCTTGATGTAGTCGGGCGAGCCGTTCAGCGTCCACGTGCCGTCGCCGGGGCGCAGGTGACCACCCTTGGTGGCGACCAGGACGTCCGAGGTGTCGCCGCCGTAGGAGGCGAGGGCGCGGGCGATGAGCGTCTCGTTGTGGCCGACCTCGTCCGCGTGAAGGTGGTAGGCGTCGGCGGTGTCGATCAGCGTCACGCCGGCGTCCAGGGCGGCGTGGATGGTCGCGATCGAACGGCTCTCGTCCTCGGGGCGCCCTTCGATGGACATGGGCATGCCGCCGAGCCCGACGGCACCGACCTGGACATCGCCGATACGGCGAGTCTGCATGAGAACTCCTCCTCCGCCAGGATCACCTTCAACTCGTTCGCCCTCAGTCAACCGCCTCGGCGACTAGCCCGTCTAATCGATCAACGGCGGCGAGAGATCCGAGGCGTCACAAGAGCAGGCGGATCGCGGCGACGACGGTGAGGGCCACGGTCACGCGCTCGAACCACGTCCGGTCGATGCGGCCGATCAGCAGACGGCCCGCCGCGGCGCCGACGAGCACGGCGGGTGCCGTCACCGCGGCGAACGCGAGGGTGGCCGGGGTGACGAGGTCGAGGGCGACGCTGAACGGCACCTTGAACGCGTTGATCGTCAGGAAGAACCACGCGCTGGTGCCGAGGAAGTTCAGAACCGGCAGGCCCGCCGCGAGCAGGTATATCGCCATGATGGGGCCCGCCGCGTTGGCCGTCATCGTGGCGAACCCGGCGAAGACGCCCGCCAGCGCCGCCACCGCGCGGTTGTGGGCGACGGAGTTCTCGGGGCCGCGGCGGCGGTTCCACAGGTGGGCGGTGACGACCACCAGGAGGATCGTGCCGATCAGCCGTCTCATCTGCGCGTCGTCCACCCAGCGGACGACGACGGCCCCGCCCACCACGCCCGCGGCCACCCACGGGAACAGCCGCAGCAGCCTCGGCCAGTCCGCGTGCCGGCGGTAGGAGGCGACGGCCACGACGTCGCCGACCAGGAGCAGCGGCAGCAACATGCCCGTCGAGATCTTCGTCGGCAGCACGAGCGCGAACAGCGCGATGGCCACGGTGCCCGCCCCGGAGACCCCGGTCTTGGAGAAGCCGACGAGGACCAGCGAGAAGACGAGGATCGCCCACTGTGTGAGATCGAGAGACGGCATCAGCCTCGTCCGGAGGCGCGCCATGGCCACCGACCAGCCGACGGGCGCATGGCGACCTTTCGCTCGGTGCCGAACATCAGACGTTCGTCGGCGGGTTGGTAAGGGGGAACACCAGCGCAAATCTGAACAGAAAGATCATAGCTCGTAATTCACCCGCCGAAGCGGTCGAGGGAGGCCGGTCAGCCGGCCGCGCCCGGCGACCCACGCCGAAGTCCGATACCGATCGGCGAACCCGCGGACAGGCGAGTGAGGCGCGGATATTCGACCCTGCCCGGCGCCCTGCGGCTTCCCGGTCGTATGCGCTTGCCGGGATTCTCTTCCGGCGATCGACACGGAACCGCCGTTTTTCATACCAAGAAGTAGATATGGCGTGGAGTATGCCGGATTTCGGATGCGAGCAACCCCGTGATCCCAGGTGGCAGGCCATCGAGGCGCGGTGGGGTGCCATAAGCGTGAAGCCGGAATCCAGGCACAACACTGCCCGGCCATATAGCTTTACCACTCCAGAAATACAAGTCAAGACATTGATTAGCCCACATATGCATGGAATATCGAATATATCCCCGCGAGTAACGCACGGAGGAGCATCAAGGTGAAAATCCCCCCGATCACCTCACGAGTCCCACGAGCCACCGGTCGTCTGGCAGTGGCGCTGGGAGTCGCCCTCGCCGTGGTCGCGACGGGCGCCGCCCCGGCCACCGCGGCCCCCGCTCCCACCCCCGTCAAGGACGCCGCCACCCGGGCCGTCGAGCCGGACGGCAAGGTCCCGGGCGGTTTCACGTCCTGGAAGGACCTGCTGGCCACCCAGGAGAAGCTGGTCAAGGCCGCCGACCGCCTCACCGCCGCCGTCAGGACGCAGGGCGGCGCCGGGTTCGCCGGCATCGTCGCCGCGCCGGAGAACCGCGAACTGCGCGTCTACTGGAAGGGGGCCGTCCCCGAACGCATCGGCGACCTCGTGGGCCGGCTGCGGCGCGACGTCCCGGTCAGCGTCCTGCCCGCGGCCTACTCGGCCCGCGAGCTGGAGAGCGAGACGAACCGCCTCGGCCGCGCCTCCGGAAGCGCGGTCACCTCGATCGCGCCGAACCCCGACGGCTCTGGCCTGACGGTCTCGGGCGCCGACTACGGCGAGACCCGCTCGAAGGTCGCCGGCTCGGCGGTGCCGGTCACCGTGGAGGCCGGCGTCACGCCGGCCCCGGCCGCCCGCTGGAACGACGACGCGCCCTGGCTGGGCGGCGCGGCCTGGCGCAACGCCTCGACCGGGCTCGGCTGCTCGACGGGCTTCGCGGTCACCGCCGGCGGGGCGAGCTGGATGCTGTCCGCGGCCCACTGCGGCAGCGTCGGGCAGACGGCCACCGACCCGACCGGCCAGGTGATCGGCCCGATCGCCTACGCCGACGTCAGGCGCGACGTGATGCTGATCCGCGCCGGCACCGCGGGCCGCGTCTACAACAACGACCCCGCCGCCACGCCGCCGGAGTACAGCAACCCGGTCGCCGGCACCTCTTCCACCTACGTGGGCATGTGGCTCTGCACCTCCGGCGCCTACTCGGGCACCATCTGCCTGTGCCAGGTGAAGATGACCAACGTCACGATCTACCTTGCCCGGGACGTGCTCTATGGCATGGCCCTCATCGAGAATTCGACCCGCAAGAACGCGGCCGGCCAGGGCGACAGCGGCGGCCCTGTGGAGACTCCCGAACCGTCCGGCACCACCCGGCAGTACGCCGTGGGGGTCATCTCCCTCATCGACACCAGCGCCCAGGTCCCGTGCACCGGCTATGTCACCACCGGCCGCATCTGCTCCTGGCGGCTGTACTACGCGCCGTGGAGCAACGCGACCACCGCGTTCCCGGGGATCGCCATCGCGACCGGCTGAAGAACCAGGCGAGAGGCCGCCGACGCGCGCGGGGACGGGGACGTCGTCTCACCGGTGGGCCGTGCCTCCCCGTCGGGGGAGGCACGGCGCCGAAGGACTGCCTCCGAGGTGGTCGTCCGTCCGTCGCGACCCGGTTCGTCGGCCGCGGGGCCCGGAAACTCGGGGATTGACGACCTTCACGGGGACGGGTAGCTTCCCGAATTGATAGGAAACTTTCCTATCTGAAACCTCCCTGACGAGGGGATTTCACGCTCGCTTGGGGGGTCGTGCATGTAGCACGCGCTTGGGGGGACACGCACGCCTGTCTGCTCCGCTAGAGAGGAAGCCTGATGTCCCGTCTCCGTTCATGGAGAGCAGTCGCCGTGGCGGTCGTGTACGCGGCCGCCACGGCCGGCATGGCGGCGGTCGGCGCCCCCGCCGCCAACGCCGCCGCGTCGCTGTCGGCCAAGTTCACCGCCTCGGACCGCGGCAGTTGGTGGCAGGGCGTCTACGAGGTGAAGAACGCGGGCGACACCGCCGCCACCACGTGGACGCTGGAGTTCGACCTCGCCTCCGGCCAGTCCATGGGCAACTGGTGGAACGGCACGCCGACGGTGAGCGGCGGCCATGTCACGGTGAGACCCTCCAGTGCCAACGCCAACGTCCCGCCGGGCGGCACCACGGGGACCAACAGCTTCGGCTTCGTCGGAATGGGCCCGTCCACTCCCCCGGCGAACTGCAAGATCAACGGAAACCCGTGTGAGGGCGGGACGACCCCGGACACCCCGCCGACCGCGCCCGGCAGGCCGTCGGCGACGCCGTCCCTCACCAGCGTGGCGCTGACCTGGGCGGCGTCCACCGACGACAAGGGCGTCGCCTCCTACGACGTCTACCAGGGCGCCGCCAAGGTGACGACGGTCACCGGCCCCTCGGCCACGGTCACCGGCCTCACCCCGGACACCGACTACACCTTCGCCGTCAAGGCGCGCGACACCGCGGGCCAGGAGTCCGCCGCCTCCCCCGCCACGACGGTGCGGACGCTGCGCGAGGAGGTCCCGGACACGCAGGCGCCCACCACGCCCGGCACGCCGTCCTCCACAGGCAAGAGCGCCTCCAGCGTGACGTTGCAGTGGGGCGCCTCCACCGACAACCGGGGCGTCACCGCGTACGAGGTCTACAACGGCGACGCGCTCGCGGCGACGGTCACCGGGACGCCGCCCGCCACCACCACGACGGCCGGCAACCTGGCCGCCGACACCGAGTACACCTTCAAGGTGCGCGCCAAGGACGCCGCCGGCAACCAGTCGGCGTTCTCCGGCACCGTCACCGTGCGGACCGACAAGCAGCCCACCGACCAGTCGGCCTGCCGTCCCGACGGGCTGTACCAGTCGCCCGGCGTGACCGGCGTCCCGTACTGCACCGTGTACGACACCAACGGCCGCGAGAAGATGGGGGCCGACCACCCGCGCCGTGTGGTCGGATACTTCACCTCCTGGCGGACCGGCAAGAACGGCGCCCCGGCGTACCTCGCCAAGGACATCCCCTGGGACAAGATCACCCACATCAACTACGCGTTCGGGCACATCGACGGCCAGGGCAAGGTCTCGGTCGGCACCCCGGGGCCGAACAACGCGTCCGTCGGCATGGAATGGCCCGGGGTCCCCGGCGCGGAGATGGACCCCGCGTATCCGTACAAGGGCCACTTCAACCAGCTCAACAAGTTCAAGAAGCAGCACCCCAACGTGAGGACGCTGCTGTCGGTGGGCGGCTGGGCCGAGACCGGCGGCTACCTCGACGACAACGGCAACCGGCAGGCCAGCGGCGGCTTCTACACGATGGCCGGCTCGCAGGCGTCCATCAACACCTTCGCCGACTCGGCCGTGAAGTTCCTGCGTGACTACGGCTTCGACGGGCTCGACATCGACTACGAGTACGCGACGTCCGCCCCCAACGCCGGCAACCCGGACGACTTCACCTTCTCCAACCCGCGCCGGGCCACGCTGATGGCCGGGTACGTCAACCTGATGCGCACGCTGCGGCAGAAGCTGGACGCCGCCGCCGCGGCCGACGGCAAGTACTACCTGCTCACCGCCGCCACCAGCGCCTCGGGCTGGATCCTGCGCGGCAGCGAGGCGTACCAGGTCACGCCGTACCTGGACTTCGCCAACATGATGACCTACGACCTGCACGGCGCCTGGAACCAGTTCGTCGGCCCGCTTCAGGCGCTGTACGACGACGGCACCGACGCCGAGATGAAGCACTGGAACGTCTACGGCACCTACAGCGGCATCGGCTACATGAACGGCGACTGGGCGTACCACCACCTGCGCGGCGCGATCCAGTCCGGGCGGATCAACCTCGGCCTCGGCTACTACAGCCGCGGGTGGAAGGGCGTCACCGGCGGCACCGACGGCCTGTGGGGCACCTCCACGCTGCCCGACCAGACCAAGTGCCCGCCCGGCACCGGTGGCACGATCGGCTCCACGGTGCCGTGCGGCGACGGCGCCATCGGCATCGACAACCTCTGGCACGACCTGGACGCGCAGGGCAAGGAGGTCCCGGCCGGAGTCAACCCGGTGTGGCACTTCAAGAACCTGCAGGAGGGCAGGCAGGGCAGCTACATCACCCAGTACGGCCTCACCCCCGACACCGACCCGACCGACCGCGTCTCGGGCACCTACGCGCGCAAGTACTCGGCGTCCATGGTCGCGCCCTGGCTGTGGAACAACGACAAGAAGGTCTTCCTGTCCACCGAGGACGACCAGTCCGTGCAGGCCAAGGCCGACTACGTGGCGAGCAAGGGCCTCGGCGGCATCATGATCTGGGAATTGGCCGGCGACTACGCCTACTACCCGCAGCGTGACGGCGGCCGGGGCGAGTACTTCATCGGCGACACGCTCACCACGAAGATCTACGACACCTTCAGGACGGCCGCGCCGTACGGGAACCTGAAGGCGGGCACGCGGGCGATGCCGGCGCAGACGCTGAACGTGTCGGCCGATCTGTACGGGTACGCGGTGGGCGACGCGAACTACCCGATCTCGCCGAAGCTGAAGTTCACCAACAATTCCACGACCACCATCCCCGGCGGGGCCACGATCGAGTTCGACTACGGCACCTCGGCGCCGGCGACCATGTCCCAGCAGACGGGGTGGACGCTCTCCATCGTGTCCACCGGGCACACCGGGCCCAACGCCGGCGGGCTCAAGGGCGACTTCCACCGGGTCCGGCTGACGGTCCCGACCTGGGAGAGCATCGCCCCCGGCCAGTCCAAGGAGGTCCAGCTCCGCTACGACCTGCCGATCGCGTCCCCGTCCAACTTCACCGTGACGTTCGGCGGGCAGAGCTACCGCCTGTCCACCGACAACCCTCGCTGACCGTCCGCCCACGACCACCGATCGCACCGATCGTCCGTGCCAAGCGCCGCCCGGCCCCCTTCGGCCGGGCGGCGCGCCCCTGGGCGGGCGGAGGGCGGCCTTCCCCCCGAATCGCCTGAGGTGGGCGGGGGTATTAGGCTTTGCCGTCGATCATCGCCGTCGAGCCTTGTGCGGAGAAATACGATGCCGCTTGTCCCTGGTCCATGGAGGCGGACGGGCCTGTTGCTCGCCTGGGCGGCCGGGGTCGTCGTCAGCGCGGGCGGGGCCGTGGTCGTGAGCGGCGCCGCGGTCGGCGCCGGGAGCCCCGGCCCGCCGCACCCCGCCGCCTCGCCCGGCGTGCCCGCCGGCACCCCGGGCCCCTCGCCCTTCCCGGTCGCGGACGGCGTGCCGCTCGACGTCACCGGCGACCCCTCCGAGGACGACGACGAGCCCTTCGACGAGCTGTCGGACCGCAGGCGGCACCGGGGCTCCCGCGAGGAGGCGTTACGGCCGGACGAGGTCGAGGTGCCCCGGGCGGCGAAGGGCGCGTACGCGCTCGTGCATGGCGTCGCCCGGCCGCCGAAGGGCCGCGAGGGGCGGCTCGTCCGGTACATGGTGGAGGTCGAGAAGGGCCTTCCGTTCGACCCGGAGGAGTTCGCGGCCCAGGTGCACGAGACGCTCAACGACCCACGCGGATGGGGCGCGGGTGGCCGGATGCGGTTCAAGCGGGTCGACCGCGGCCCGGTGCGGTTCCGCGTGTCCCTGTCCAGCCCCGCGTTCACCGACCGGCAGTGCCTGCCGCTGCGCACCCTGGGCGAGGTGTCCTGCTGGAACGGACGCCGCTCGGTGATCAACGCGCGGCGCTGGGCGATGGGCACGCCGGGGTACCGGGGGAACCTGCCCCTCTACCGGCAGTACGTGATCAGCCACGAGGTCGGCCACGCGCTCGGCCACGGGCACGAGAACTGCCCCTCCCCGCGCGGCCTCGCCCCCGTGATGACCCAGCAGACCATCTCCCTGCAGGGCTGCCGGCCGAACCCCTGGCCGTTCCCCCACGCCGCCAAGCGCGAGCGCCGGCCGTAGCCCCGCTCGCCCTCGGGCGGGGCGTTCGCCGGGGGGGGGATCACGCCCCGCCGCCGGCGAAGCGAGCGCGGAGCTCGTTCTTGCGCACCTTGCCGAGCTCGTTGCGGGGGAGCACGTCCACGCATTCCAGGCGGGTCGGCAGATACCACTCGGTCATGCCCGTCCGGGCGAGGTGCTCCCGGAGCGCGCCGAGGTCGGGGGCGGGGCCGTCGGGCACGACGACGGCGCACACGGTCTCCGCCCCGGTCCCGTGCTCGCCGCAGCCGATGACGGCCACGTCGGCGACGGCGGGGTGGCGCAGCAGCTCGTCCTCGACCTCCAGCACCGGGATCGGGTGCGGGCTTCCGACGCGGTCGGCCGCGCGGGACAGGTACGTCAGGCCGCCGCGCCCGTCCTCGCGGACCAGGTCGCCGGTGTCGAACCAGCCGTCGGTGTCGTCCGGGGTCCAGGTCGTGCGCAGGTCGCGCAGCGCGAAGGTGCCCACGCACACCGACGGGCCGCGCACCTGGAGGCGGGACGCCTCACCTCCGGGGCCCGGCAGCAGGCGGACCTCGCGGCCGGGCGCGGGACGGCCGATGCTGTGCCCCGGCCAGTCCGGCGGGTCGCCGGGCGCGGTGATGGTCACGCCTCCGGTCTCGGTCATGCCGAAGCCGTTGACGAGCCCGGGACACAGCAATTCCCGGACCGGCGCGACCAGAGAGGGGTGCAGCGGCGCGGCAGAGCTGGTCACCACGCGCAGGCACGGCAGCGGACGGCGGCGTCCGCGCTGCGCGGCGACCAGGTGCCTCAGCATCTCCGGCGCCGCGAGGAAGTGGGTGACGCGATGGCGGGACATCAGGTCGAGCCAGACGTCCGGGTCGCGGGTGTCGGCGAACACGGAGGTGGTCCGCGTCACCAGGGGCAGCAGCACGTCGGTCCGCATCCCCACCGAGTGGGTCAGGTTGGCGGGCGTGGCGACCCGCGGGTCGGGGACGTCGCGGAGCCCCCGCTGCCGGGGCCGGGCGGAGGCGTACTGCGTGTTCGGGGTGTGCAGGACGCCCTTGACCTCTCCGGTGGTCCCCGACGTGAAGAGCACCACGGACACCTCGTCCGGATTCCTCCCCTCGCCCCGGTGGTCCCCGAGACAGCCGGCGTCCGCGGGCGCGTCGCCGCCGAGCAGGTCGCCGAAGGGGACGGTCCCGGCGGGTCCGTCCGCGCCTATGGTCACGCGGTGGCGCAGGCCCGGCAGGCGGCCGGCCGTCGCGGCCAGGCGCTCGGCGGGGCGTCGTCCGTCCCATTCCGCGACGGCCACGCAGACGCGGGCCTCGGTGCCGGACAGGATCAGCTCCATCTCGCGCGCGCCGAGCGTCATCATCAGCGGCACGGAGATCGCGCCCACGTTCAGGCACGCGAGGTTCAGCGCCGCGGTCTCCCACCAGTTGGGGAGCTGGAACGCGACCGCGTCCCCCGGCTCGACCCCGAGGCCGCGCAGCCCCTCCGAGAGCCGGGTCACGTACCCGGCGAGCGCGCCGTAGGTGAGGCTGACCTCCCTCCGCTCCGCGTGGCGCCAGGTGACGAACGCCGTCTTCTCCGGCGACTCCGCCGCCGCGGCCCGCAGGTCGTCGGCGAAGGTCTCCCCGCGCCACCAGCCTTCCGCGTAGTACTTCTCGGCTCGCTCCCCCATCGGCGGCTTCAGCGCCGCGATCAACTCCCGCATGCCGGCCTCCTCGCCCTCGCCGCGTCATCGGACCGCCGTGTGGTCGTCGGCGCGGATCGGACGCAGGGTCAGCACGCGGTGGCGGCGGCGGCTGGCCATGCGCTGGAAGGACGCGGTGTCGTTGAGGCGGGGAAAGGGCTCCCCGGGGACGGGGTCGCCGAGGAAGTCGCAGAGCGGGCCCCAGCCCTGGCACACGTTGTACACCAGCAGGCGGTCGGGCGGGACCTCCGCCATCACGTGGGCGATGTGCCAGTCGAACACGTCGACGGCGTACGCCTCGTCGTCGAAGCGGCCGCCGAAGGTGCCCTGCCAGATCACCCGCTCGCACAGCCGGCGCCGGTGGCGCAGCGCGGCGCTGGCACGGTCCTCCAGCCGCATGGCGAGGCCCGCCCATCCCGGCTGGCGGTGGCTGGACCGGTAGATCGTCTCGTGCACGCTCGCGTACCACCGGTGCGGGTCGCGCACGGTGAGGACGACCCGCGCCTCGGGGTAGGCGGACACCAGGTCCTCCCAGAAGTAGCACGACGGCCAGTCGACCGTGGCGCGGTACCCGCCGAGGACGTCCTCCCAGGCCGTCGGCGCGCCGCGCACGGCCGCCTCCCACGCGCCGATGCGGGCGAGGTCGCCGTCGAGCGACGCCATGTGGTGGCAGGGACCGTGACCGAGACGCTCCAGGGCCGTCTTGAGCGAGTACGTACCTGTTCGTCCCATGCCGGCTCCGATGACTTCCAGCATGTGACCTCCCGTGCGGAGATGCCGACGGCAGGGGTGGCGGGGCCGGAGGCGACGATCACCCCTGCCTTGACCGGACCCGCGTCCTGACCGGCGGGCCGAGGGCGACCGGCTCCCGGGAATCCGCCTTCGGCCTCCGGCGGCGATCGGCGGACGGCGCGATCAGCCCTTCAACCCAGCCTGACATGCGCGCCGGACCTCGGGACGGCCGGGGGTCCGGCGCGCCCCGATACTCCTTGACACGCCGGATGACAAGAATGTCATTCATGCTCAAGATCCCGTACTCTGACCGTCGTGTCGAAGGGGTCCTTGAGGCGCGGAAGGCCGGTCCGGGCGGGCCTGGCGGGGTCGGCGGCGGGCTTCGCGGCCGCGACCGCGCTCGTCACGCTCATGACGCTCGTCCTGACGCCCGCCTCCATCGCGCCGGCGCGCGCCGAGTCCACGAAGACCGAGACGACGCCGGGCGGGGGCACGCCCGCCGGTCCCCCGGGGCCGCCTTCCCGGCAGCGGGACTTCGAGGCGGCGGCCGGCAGGTACGGCGTGCCGGTGACCGTCCTGCTGGGCGTCTCCTACCTGGAGTCCCGCTGGGACGCCAACCAGGGCCTGCCCAGCGTCACCGCCGGATACGGGCCGATGCACCTCACCGACGCCCGCACGGCCCTTTCCGGCGCCGTCCCGCACCACGGCGACGGCGCCGAAGATCCGCGCGGCGACGACTCCCGTCCGTCCGGGCCCCCGCTCCCGTCGGCGGACCCGGCCCCGGAGCAGGACCCCCGGTCGCGGACCGCCGAGGAGGCCGCCCGGCTCACCGGCATCCCCGTGGCGCAGCTGACCCAGGACCCGGCCGCGAACGTGCTCGGCGGCGCCGCCCTGCTCGCCCAGTACCAGAAGGACCTCCAGGCCCCGCCGAGCGCCGACCCCGCCGACTGGTACGGCGCCGTGGCGCGCTACTCGGGCGCCGAGGACGACCTGACCGCCCGCCAGTTCGCCGACGAGGTGTTCTCCCTGCTCAAGGAGGGGGCGAGCCGGGTCACCGACGACGGTTTCGAGGTTTCGCTGCCGGCCTCGCCGGAGATCGCCCCGCGTATGGAGCAAGTGGAGCGCCTGGGGTTGCGCGCGGCCGAGGCCAAGAACGTCGAGTGCCCGAAGCGGCTCGCCTGCGAGTGGCTCCCCGCGCCCTACCAGCTCCTTCCTGGCGCTCCCGGCTCGTACGGCAACCACGACCTGTCGGACCGGCCGCGCAACCAGAAGATCGAGTACATCGTCGTCCACGACACCGAGGAGACCTACGACCGGACGCTGCGGCTGGTGGCCGACCCGGCGTACGTGAGCTGGCACTACACGATCCGCTCGGCCGACGGGCACATCGCGCAGCATGTCCGCGCCCGTGACGTCGCCTGGCACGCCGGCAACTGGTACGTCAACGCCAAGTCGATCGGCATCGAGCACGAGGGGTTCCTGGCGAAGGCCGGTGCCTGGTACACCGAGGCGATGTACCGCAGCTCGGCCCGGCTGGTGCGCTTTCTCGCGAAAAGGTACGACATCCCGCTGGACAGGGCGCACATCCTCGGCCACGACAACGTGCCGGGCACCACGCCTGCGACGGTCGCGGGCATGCACGTGGACCCGGGGCCGTACTGGGACTGGGGCCACTATTTCGAGCTGCTGGGCCGCCCGTTCCACCCCACGGCGGGCGCGCGCGGCGGGCTCGTGACGATCAGCACCGACTACGCCTCCTACCGCCTGCGCTACACCGGCTGCGACAAACCGGGCGTGGACTGCCCGCCGCACGGCTCGGCGTCGGTGCGCCTGCACATCGAGCCCAGCGAGGACGCGCCGCTGGTGCGGGACATCGGGCGCAAGCCGGGCGAGTCGACGTACGACGTGTACGACCACGGGGCGCGGGCGACGACCGGCCAGCAGTTCGCCCTGGCGGGGCGGCGCGGCGACTGGACGGCCATCTGGTACCTCGGCCAGCTCGCGTGGTTCCGCAACCCGCACCACCGGCCGACGGCGGTGAACGCGTCCGGGCTGGTGGTCACGCCGAGGCGGGGACTGTCCGCCGCGCCGGTCTACGGCCGGGCGTACCCGGAGGCGGAGGCCTACCCGCCGAACGTCCCGGTGCAGCGGATCGTACCGCTGCAGTACGTGATCCCCGAGGGGCAGCGCTACTCGGTGGGGCTGGCCGTGCGCGGGGAGTACTACTACGCGGTGACGTTCGACTCGGCCACGCACACCGTCGTCCGGGGCCGCACGGTGTATTACCAGATCCAGCTCGGGCACCGCGTGGCGTACGTCATGGCCGACGACGTGGACCTGCTGCCCTCGGCGGTGAAGGGGTCGCACCGGCCGGGCCTGACCGGGGGGTGATCAGGGGGTCCCGGGTGACCTGCGGTGATCAGTAGTCGGGCAGGATGCCCTTCAGCCCGATGCTGCCCCCGTGATTCCCGGGGCCGCCGGGCCCCTCCGGTCCCTCGTGCTCGTCCGGCGTGGCCCGGACGCCCGTGAGGCGCTCGGCCAGCGCCAGGGCGGCCTCGACGCCCGCGTCCGGCCCGTCCTCGCCGTCCTCGGCGATCAGCCCCAGGTCGCGCATGTCGGCGAGGTGCCGGTCGGGCTCGGCGCCGGAGCGCGAGTCGCCGGGGAACTGGGGGTCGAAGCCCAGGATCTCCCTGCCGTCCTCGTAGTACACGAAGGTCTGGTCGAAGTCGCCGTTGCGGAAGACGCTGGCCACGGCGGTCCCCGCCGACAGCGGGCGCAGCAGCTCGTCCATCGTGCCCGCGTACCCGTTCTCCTCGATCAGCAGGGCGCCCCCGTCGGCGGGCTCCGCGCGGAGCACTCCCCCGAGGACGTCCTCGTCCTCCTCGTTCTCGTCGGTCAGCAGCTCGACGCCGATGCGCTGGAAGGCCTCCTCGGGCGTGAGACCGCGCACGAAGGTGAAGCAGAAGCCGAGGTCGCTGGTGGAGAACCAGTCGTATTCGTCCAAGGTGACACCGCTCACGTGATCTCCCGGCTGTCCGGAGTGAGCCGGCCGAGTACCGGCCGAGCCGACCGACAATTTTCGGCTCCACCGGTGGCCGGGCCATGACGGGGCCATGGAATCACCGTGACGGCGTGATGTCGCCGCCGTGCTGTCCTCTGAACCGCGCGAAAGCACCAACATAAGGCGCGAAACGGGTCAATTCACGTCGGCGTAAATAACGGAGTAATGCCGCATCCCCCGCCACCGCGCGCCGGCGTCCCGCCTGAGGCGGGACGCCGGGGCGCCGTGGCCGTCAGTCGTTGAGGTGCTGGCGGAGGTAGGAGTCGACCTGGTCCAGGGCGATGCGCTTCTGGGCCATCGAGTCGCGCTCGCGGATCGTCACGGCCTGGTCTTCGAGGGTGTCGAAGTCGATCGTGATGCAGAACGGCGTGCCGATCTCGTCCTGCCGGCGGTAGCGGCGGCCGATGGCCCCGGCGTCGTCGAACTCGACGTTCCAGCGGCGGCGCAGCTGGGCGGCGAGGTCACGGGCCTTCGGCGAGAGGTCGGCGTTGCGCGACAGCGGCAGGACGGCGGCCTTGACCGGCGCGAGGCGGTGGTCGAGGCGCATCACCGTGCGCTGCTCCATGACGCCCTTGGCGTTCGGGGCCTCGTCCACCGTGTACGCGTCGATCATGAAGGTCAGCGCGCAGCGGTCGACGCCGGCTGCCGGCTCGATGACGTACGGCACGTAGCGCTCGCCGGAGTCCTGCTCGAAGAACGACAGGTCGGTGCCGGAGGCCGCGGCGTGGGTGCTGAGGTCGAAGTCGGTGCGGTTGGCCACGCCTTCGAGCTCACCCCACTCGGAACCGGTGAAGTTGAAGCGGTACTCGATGTCGACGGTGCGCTTGGAGTAGTGCGACAGCTTGTCCTTCGGGTGCTCGTACAGCCGCAGGTTGTCGCGGTCGATGCCGAGGCCGACGTACCACTGGTAGCGCTCGTCGATCCAGTACTGGTGCCACTCCTCGTCCGAGCCCGGCTTGACGAAGAACTCCATCTCCATCTGCTCGAACTCGCGGGTGCGGAAGATGAAGTTGCCCGGCGTGATCTCGTTGCGGAAGGACTTGCCGATCTGGCCGATGCCGAACGGGATCTTCTTGCGCGAGGACTGCTGGACGTTGAGGTAGTTGATGAAGATGCCCTGCGCCGTCTCGGGCCGCAGGTAGGCCAGGCCCGACTCGTCCTCGACCGCGCCGAGGTAGGTCTTGAGCAGGCCGTTGAACATGCGCGGCGCGGTGAAGGCGCCCTTGGTGCCGCAGTTGGGGCACGTCAGGTCGGCCAGGCCGTTCTCGGGGGCCTTGCCGCCGTGCTTCTCGGCGTAGGCCTCTTCGAGGTGGTCGGCGCGGAAGCGCTTGTGGCAGGACTGGCACTCGGTCAGCGGGTCGACGAACTCCTTGACGTGGCCGCTCGCCTCCCACACCTCGCGGGCGAGGATCACCGAGGAGTCGAGGCCGACGACGTCGTCGCGGCCCTGGACCATGGACTTCCACCACTCGCGCTTGACGTTGTTCTTGAGCTCGACGCCGAGCGGACCGTAGTCCCAGGACGCGCGCAGACCTCCGTAGATCTCGCTCGACGGGTACACGAGGCCCCGGCGTTTGGCGAGGCTGACGATCGTGTCCATGATGTCGGTACGGCGGGCCATCAAGAATCTCCATCCGGCTGGCGGTCGGGGTTGGGTCGAGACGATCACAGGGCGCGTCACCTGCTCGATCAGCACCAAGCTTAGGGGAACCCACGACGCGACCCGCCCACAGTTCCTATGGCCGCCTCCGGCGCGGCGGTTCGGGGCGCCTATGAGTCGGCGTTCTTCCACGGTTGCGGGGCCTTTGAGCCGGTGCGCGGACTGGGTCAGGGGTTGCTGACCAGTATTTCGAAGGCGCTGGGCTCGTTGATCATCAGGCTCATCGTGGGGTACATCTGCATGCGGGCCGCCGACAGGGCGCGCCGGTAGAAGCCGGCGCCGTCCCACTCGGTGACGACCGCCCAGAGGTTCGGCTCGTCCACCGACCTGCCGATGTGCCCGCTCCGATAGCCGGCCTGCGCGGCCAGGACGTCCAAAATGAGCCTGGCGCTGAGCGCGAACTCCTCGGCGCGCGCCTCCGGGACCGAGTACCTGATGACCGCGAACATGCCGTTCAGCATGCCAGCACACACCGGGTGCCGTGGCGGGGTCCGGCCCCGTTAGGCTCGAACAGTGGCCGACAAGCACGAACCCGCCGACTCCTCAGGGTCCTCCCCAGGCTCGCCGCGGCGCTCCGTTCCCGCGCATCCGCTCGCCCGGCGTCCGGCCGGGGGCGCGAAGGGCGGCGCGGGCCGTCCGGGCGCGCAGAGACCGCTGCCCCGCGGAGAGCACTTCGTCACGCCGGGCGCCACGGGGGTGCGCCGCGCGGTCGAGGTCAAGAGCGCGACCCCGCTCGTCTACCTGTACGGGCTGCCGCGCTGGATCCTCCCCGTCGTCCTCGTCGTGCTGTTGCTGGTGGCCCTCGCCCTGCCCGACTGGCGGGGCGGGATCGCCGCGCTGCCGGTGCTCGGCTTCGTGGGCTGGCTGGCGTACATGTCGTGGCCGTCGCTCGGGCCGTGGGCCCGATTCCTGCGGGTGGCGCTGGCGACCTTTCTGATCCTGCTGGCCGCGGAGCGTTTCGGCCTGATCTTTTAATCCCTTATGGGTTATTTGGGGCGACGGCGGGCGGTTTTGACAACGGTTTTCATTCTGCCGCATACTCGTCAGTGTGTCGTCCTTTTCGTCCGAATACCGCCGACCCCTAGGTCCCACGCGCCTCCACCGGGTCGCCGCCGCCCTCGCGGGCGTCGGCGCGCTCCTCGCCACGGCGGCGTGCTCCAGGGGCGTGACCGCCTCGGCGGAGGAGTCGGGGGGCAGGCCCACGGTCCTCGCCGCGTTCTATCCGCTGGAATGGATCTCCAGCAAGGTCGGCGGGCCCGACGCGCGGGTCACCGGTCTCACCCAGCCCGGCGTCGAGCCGCACGATCTTGAGCTGACTCCGCGCCAGATCGCCGGCATCGAGGACGCCGACCTGATCGTCTACATCAAGGGAGTCCAGCCCGCGGTGGACGAGGCCGTCCAGGAGCACGCCGCGGACAAGGCGTTCGACGTCGCGTCCATGGTCGCCACGATCCCGGCCACCGCCGAGCAGCGCGCCGAGCAGTCCGGGGAGCCGCACGACTACGACCCGCACGTCTGGCTCGACCCCGCGCGTCTCGCCACCGCCGTCACCAAGCTCGGCGAGCGGCTCGGCCGCGCCGACGGCGCGCACGCCGCGGCGTACGCCTCCCGGGCCACGTCGGCGGCCGGCGAGCTGACCGCGCTGGACGCCGAGTTCCAGCGGTCGCTCGCGGGGTGCCGCAACCGCACACTGGTGACCAGCCACACCGCGTTCGGCTACCTCGCGGACCGCTACAAGCTCAAGCAGGTCGGCATCAGCGGCATCGACCCGGACGCCGAGCCCTCCCCCGCCCGCCTCGCCGAGGTGGCCGGCACCGCCCGCAGGGAAGGGGTGACCACCATCTTCACCGAGGAGCTCGTCAGCCCCAAGGTCGCCGAGGTCCTCGCCGGGGAGGTCGGGGCCAGGACGGCGGTGCTCGACCCGATCGAGAGCCGTCCCTCCGGGGGCGACTACCTGTCCGCCGCGCGCGCCAACCTCTCCGCGCTCCGTACCGCACTTGGATGCCCATGACCCGATCAGCACAGGCGACCGGCGTGGCGCCGCGGCAGGCGGCCACCTCGGCCGCGTTCGCGATGACCGAGGGCCGGGTCGCGCTCGACGGCCGTCCCGTGCTGCGGGGCATCGACCTTCGCGTGACCACCGGCGAGGTCGTCGCGGTGCTCGGGGCCAACGGCTCGGGCAAGTCCACGCTGATCCGCGCCCTGCTCGGCCTGGCCCCGCTGTCGGGCGGCTCCACCGAGCTGTACGGCGTTCCGCCGGCCCGGTTCCGCGACTGGTGGCGCATCGGCTACGTCCCGCAGCGCCTCTCGGTCGGCGGCGGCGTGCCCGCGACCGTCCGCGAGGTCGTCGCCTCCGGGCGGATCGCCCGCCAGAGCCGCCTGCGCCGCGCCGGGGCCGCCGACCGCGCCGCCGTCGCCATGGCCCTGGAGGCGGTGGGCCTCACGTCCCGCGCGGGCGACCCGGTCGGGTGGCTCTCGGGCGGCCAGCAGCAGCGGGTGCTGATCGCCCGCGCGCTCGCCGGCGATCCGGACACCTTCGTCATGGACGAGCCGACGGCGGGCGTCGACGCCGAGAGCCAGCGCCACCTCGCCGACACCCTCGCCGCCCTGGTCGAACGGGGGAAGACCGTGCTGCTGGTGGCGCACGAGCTCGGCCCGATCGCACCGCTGGTCACGCGGGCGGTGGTCCTGCGCGACGGGGTGGTCGTCCACGACGGCGCGCCCCCGGACGGCGACGGCCACGCCTACGAGCCGTGGCCGGGGTCCCGCCAATGATCGAGATGCTGCAGTACGACTTCATGTGGCGGGCGCTGGCCGCCGCGCTGCTGGTGGGCCTGTCCGCGCCCGCCGTGGGCACCTTCATCGTCCAGCGGCGCCTGGCCCTGCTGGGGGACGGCATCGGCCACGTCGCCCTCACCGGCGTGGCCCTCGGCTTCCTCACCGGCACCGCCCCGGTGCTCACCGCCGTCGTGGTGGCGGTCCTCGGGGCCGTCGCGATCGAGCTGGTCCGCGCGCGGGGCCGCACGACGGGGGACGTGGCGCTGGCGCTGCTGTTCTACGGCGGCATCGCGGGCGGCGTGCTGCTCATCGGGCTCGCCCCCGGGGGCAGCAACTCCACCCTCACCTCCTACCTGTTCGGCTCGATCAGCAGCGTGAGCACGCAGGACGTGTGGGTGATCGCGGTGCTGGCCGTCTTCGTGCTCGGCGTGGTGGCGGTCTTCGGCCGCGAGCTGTTCGTGCTGTGCCAGGACGAGGAGGTCGCCCGGGTCAACGGGCTGCCGGTGCGTTTCCTCAGCCTGCTGATCGCGGTCACCGCCGCGCTCACCGTCGTGATCGCCATGCGGGTGGTCGGGCTGCTGCTCGTCAGCGCCCTGATGGTGGTGCCGGTGGCGACCAGCCAGCAGGTCACCCGCGGCTTCGTGACCACCATGCTGCTGGCGATGAGCCTCGGCGTGGCGGCGACGGTCGGCGGGCTGACGTCCGCGTTCTACGCGGGTGTGGCGCCTGGGGCGGCGATCGTTCTTCTGGCGCTCGGCGGGTTCGTCCTCACCCTGGGCGTGGGTAGATTCGTACGGCGGGGCCGCGCACGTGAGGCGGGCCCGTGACCGCGCCTACGCCGTGCGAAGGAGCGCAGCCCTTGACGAGCCGCCGTGAAGCCGTACGGGACGTCCTCGTCCAGAGCGAGGGGTTCCGCAGCGCGCAGGACATCTACGCCGAGCTGCGCGCCGGCGGGGCCAAGATCGGCCTCACCACCGTGTACCGCGCGCTCCAGTCGCTGGCCGACGCGGGGCAGGTGGACGTGCTGCGCACCGACGACGGCGAGTCGGTCTACCGGGCCTGCGCCACCGGCACCCACCACCATCACCTGGTCTGCCGCCGCTGCGGGCACACGGTCGAGGTCGCCGGGCCCGCCGTCGAGCGGTGGGCGGAGGCCGTGGGCGCCGAGCACGGCTTCACGTCGATCACGCACACCGTCGAGGTCTTCGGGACCTGCGGGTCCTGCGCGTCGGTCGCCTCGGCGGGCTGATCGCCGCCGGGGGACGGGATACCCTTCCGGGAAGGGGAACCGGAGGACGGCCCGGCCGTTCCTCGCCCCACAGCCTCGCGCGCGGCCGGTCCGCGCCCCGTCCGAGGGGAAGCACATGCCGTTAAGCCATGACATGCTGCTCTCGCTCACGGCCGTCGCCGACCTGATCAACTCCGCGCCCGAGACCGGCGGCCCCGACTGGCTCACCGACGTCGCCGGGCTGGAGGCCTACCTCACGCGTCACCGGGTGAGCGGCATCGAGACCGTCGCGGCGGCCGACCTCACGCAGGTACGCGCCCTGCGGGCCACCTTCCACGAGCTGTTCGCCTCGCCCGACGCCGCCACGGCCGTCCGGCGGCTGAACGTCCTGCTGGACCGCACGCCGATCACCGCCCACCTCACCGAGCACGACGACTTCCCCCTGCACGTGCACTACTTCGCGCCGGGGTCCTCGGTGGCCGACCACCTGGCGGCCGACTTCGGGGTCGCGCTCGCCCACCTGCTCGTCGAGGGCGAATGGGAGCGCCTGCGCACCTGCGCCGCCCCGGACTGCGACAAGGTCTTCATGGACGAGTCCCGCAACCGCTCCCGCGTCTACTGCGACAGCCGCACCTGCGGCAACCGCATGCACGTCGCCGCCTACAGGGCCCGCAGACGCGCCTGAGGCTCAGACGGGGTTGGGGACGGCGCCGCCGTACCTCCGGTCGCGCTTGGCGTAGATCTCGCAGGCCTGCCACAGGTCGCGGCGGTCGAAGTCGGGCCAGAGCTGGTTCAGGAAGACCATCTCGGCGTACGCGGACTGCCAGAGCAGGAAGTTGGACGTGCGCTGCTCGCCCGAGGAACGCACGAAGAGGTCGACGTCGGGGATCTCCGGCTCGTCGAGGTAGCGGGCGAACGTGCGCTCGGTGACCTTGGATGCCTTGACGCGCCCGGCGGCGATGTCCTCGGCGAGGCGGACGGCGGCGTCGACGATCTCGGCCCTGCCGCCGTAGTTCACGCAGAACTGCAGGGTCAGCGTGCTGTTGCCCCGCGTCATCCGCTCGGCCTCCTGGAGCTCGCCGATGACGCTCTTCCACAGCCGCCCGGGCCGCCCGGCCCAGCGCACCCGCACGCCCATGGCGTTCAGCTCGTCCCTGCGTCTGCGGATCACCTCGCGGTTGAAGCCCATGAGGAACCGCACCTCGTCGGGCGAGCGCCGCCAGTTCTCGGTAGAGAAGGCGTAGGCGGACAGGTTGGGGATGCCGAGCTCGATAGCCCCCTCGATCACGTCGAACAGCGACGCCTCCCCCGCCCGGTGCCCTTCCGTGCGCGGCAGCCCCCGAGCCTTGGCCCAGCGCCCGTTGCCGTCCATGACGATGGCGACGTGGCGGGGGATCAGGTCGCGCGGGATGTTCGGGGGCACGGCTCCCGAGGGATGGGGGGAGGGCGGGCGGACGTTCACGATCTGCTTCTCCTGTAGGTGTCGGGAGTGCCGCCGACGACCAGGCGTCAGACGCGCTCGACGTGTCGTAGCGAGCGTATTCCGTGTTCGAGGTGCCATTGCAGGTAAGCCGCGACCAGGCCGCTGCATTCGGCGCGGTGGCGCTGCTCGGAGGCGTCGGCGGAGGCCCAGTCGCCGCGCGTGAGGGCGATCATGAGGCCGATCGTCTCGGCGGCGGGGACTGCGGCGCCGGGCGGACGGCACCCGCCGCAGACCACGCCGCCGGCGGCGATGGCGAAGGCCCTGATCGCGGGGGTCGAGCAGCGGGCGCAGGAGTCGAGCGCCGGGGCGTATCCGGCGACCGCGAGGGAGCGCAGGAAGTAGGCGTCGAGGACGAGCCTGGCCTCGTGGCCCCGGTCGGCCAGGGTGCGCAGCCCGCCGACCAGCAGCAGGAACTGCCGCAGCGCGGGTTCCTTCTCGCCCATGACCAGCCGGTCGGCGGTCTCCAGCATGGCGGTGCCCGCGGTGTAGCGCGGGTAGTCGGAGACCAGCGCCTCGCCGTACGGCCTGAGCGTCTCGACCTGGGTGACCACGTCGAGCGAGCGCCCGGTGTGGAACTGGACGTCGACGTGGGTGAAGGGCTCCAGCCGCGCGCCGAACCGGGACATGGTGCGCCGGACACCCTTGGCGACCCCGCGGACCTTGCCGGTGCGCTTGGTGAGGACCGTGACGATGCGGTCGGCCTCGCCCAGCTTCTGGGTGCGCAGCACGATGCCCTCGTCGCGGTAGAGGTTCACCCGCCCAGTCTAGAGAGGTGCGGGCACCGCGGGGCGACCTCGCCCCCGTCCGGCCGCCGGGGGATCATGGCTCGCCGGTTATAAGAAATATGGACAAATTACGTAAAACCCCTGACTATGGGTTAAACGTGATCTGACACCGCCAA
Source organism: Sphaerisporangium album (assembly GCF_003323745.1). Lineage (GTDB taxonomy): Bacteria > Actinomycetota > Actinomycetes > Streptosporangiales > Streptosporangiaceae > Sphaerisporangium > Sphaerisporangium album. The sequence continues at coordinate 370,993 of NZ_QOIL01000002.1, read as the reverse complement.
GCGACGAATCGATCTCGGGTCAACCATGGATGGCATCCTCCAGGCGAACAGTCACTAAACTTTTCCCCCTGGCGACGCCCCTTCACGTCCGCCGCCGCTCCCCGCACGCTGCCTGAAAGGGTGACATGACCCGCGTGGTCCTGCTGGGCTCCTCGCCCGGCCCGATCGGTTCCCCCGAGCCGCCCGTCCCGCCCGCCCGGCTGGCGCTGACGTCGCTTCCCGGCTCCCCCACCGTCCTCGACCGGCTGTACGGCCAGGTCGCCTCCGTGGACCCCGAGCCGCTCGCCATCGCCCGCCCAGGCGACGCCGACGGCTACCGGCGGCGTCCAGGGCAGGTCGTGGAGTCCGCCGATCTCGCCGGTGACCTGCGCGCCCTGGCCGACGCCGCCGAGGGGGCGGGCGACAACCTGTTCCTGATCCCCGCGGGCGCCGTGATCCACGACGAGCTGATCTACCAGATCACCAAGGCCAAGCGCGGCGCGCTGGCCCTGGTCGCCCGGGAGCCGCGCGAGGAGGACGAGAACGGCGAGCCGATCCAGCCGGACGTCCCCATCGAGGAGGCCCGGCCCGAGATCGGCGATCGCGTCCTGGAGGGCCTGGCGGTCCGGGCGCGGGTGAGCCGCACGCGCGTCGTGTCGGTCGGCTCGGCCTACCACGCGGTCACCCGGCCGAACGCGATCCTCCTCGGCCCGCTGCACGTCCAGGCGCGTCACGCCGCCACCCTCGCCGAGGCTGCCCGCGAGCTCGCCGGCATGGCCCACCTGTTCGGTCCCGAGGACGACATCGTCCAGCTCCTGGTCCTGGGCCTGGTCCGCAGGGGCGTGTCGGTCGGCATCCGCGGCCGCAGAGACCTGTTCTACGCCCGCACCGCCTCGCAGGCCGAGGCCGACGCCGCCGTGGCCGCCATGGCGGGCTACGACGAGGACCGCGCGCGGCTGAACAACGCGGTCAAGGGCGCCGACGGCTTCTTCACCACGTTCTTCGTGAGCACCTACTCGCGCTTCATCGCCCGCTGGGCGGCCCGGCGCGGTCTCACCCCGAACCAGGTGACGATGATCTCCATCGCGCTCGGCGTGCTGTCGGCGCTGGCCTTCGCCACCGGCACGCGCCCGGGCGCGATCGCCGGCGGCCTGCTCATCTACTTCGCGTTCGTGTTCGACTGCGTGGACGGCCAGGTCGCCCGGTACGCCCGCAAGTTCGGCGTGCTGGGGGCGTGGCTGGACGCGACGTTCGACCGCGCCAAAGAGTACGTGGTGTTCGCGGGCCTCGCCGTCGGCTCGATCGTGGCGGGCCAGGGCGACGTGTGGACGCTCGCGCTGGTGGCGCTGTCGGTGCAGTCGGTGCGCCACCTGCTGGACTTCTCCTTCGGCGTGGCCAACCGGCGCAGGCCGCCCCTCCCGCTGCCGACGCTGGAGCTGACCGCCGCCGACGACCGCCCGCTGCGCGACGCGCTGGAGCAGCGCCGCACCACCCGCACCGGCGGCGTGCGCGGCCTGCTCAAGCTGTGGACGCGCGCCGGGCGGTTCCGCGCCGTCCACTGGGCACGCAAGATGATCGTCTTCCCGATCGGCGAGCGGTTCGCCGCCATCGCCGTCACCGCGGCCGTGTTCGAGCCCCGGGTCACGTTCCTGACGCTCGTGATCTGGGGCGGCATCGCCGCCGCCTACACTCTGACCGGACGTCTCATGAGGTCGCTCGCATGATCACCCACCCGCAGGCCGCCCCCGCCGTCCCCGACCCGGACGAGGAACGCCGCCGCGTCCAGACGGCCCGCCTGCTCGCCTACCGCGACGACGGCCCGCTCGTAGCGGTGCTGCGCGGCAGGATGGGCCCGGGCCTGCCCCCGGTTCCGGCCGCCCTGGCCGCGCTGCTCGCCGTCGTGGCCGTCGGCGTGACCGGCGTCCTCGGGGACGGCTCCGGGCCCGCGGCGCTGCTGCCCGTGCTCGCGATGGTCGTCCTGGTCGTCCCGACCGCGCCGCGCGACCATCTCGGCCGGTTCGACTGGCTGGTCCCGCCGCTGATCCGGGGCACCGAGTTCCTGACGATCATCCTGCTCGGCCTGGCCGCGGACACGCCCAAGTGGCTGCTGTTCGTGCTGATCTACGTGATCGGCTACCACACCTACGACACGGTGTACCGCACGCGGCAGAGCATCTGGCCCGCGCCCTGGGTGTTCCAGGCCGGCCTCGGCTGGGAGGTCCGCCTGCTGCTGCTCGGCGCGGGCGCCGCGCTCGGCGTGCTGGACTGGGTGGTGGCCGTGATGTGCGTCTACCTCGGCGTCCTGTTCGCCGTCGAGAGCGTCACGAGCTGGGTCCGCCTGGACAAGCAGGCCTCCCCCGCCCAGGCCTCCGACGACCTGGAGGCCTCCCCCGAAGAGGCCATGGAACAGGCCACGGGCGAGGCCGACAAGGCCTAGCGACGCCGTCGCCTGCCGTGAACCTCCCCGACCCGTTACAGTCCGATCTGTAGCACTTTCGAGCGGGGACGACAGGCCGGGAGCAGCGTGCCGTTATACAGGGTGAGCCGCATCGAATGGTGGACGAGGCTGAGCGGCCCCGTCCGCCTGATCGCTTCAGCCGGTGTGGGGGCGGTGACCGGCCTGCTGGTTCATGGAGTGACCTTGGTGAACGGCAGGAACCTCTTCATCATCACGGGCGGCGTCGCCGGTGTGGCGACCGCGGTGGTCATGCGCATGTACCGGCGCAGCGGACGGCTCACCGAGGTCAAGATCACCGTCCCCCAGGTGAGCGAGCTGACCTTCCTGGTCAACGACGACAGCAGGCAGACGGCCTGGAAGTTCTTCGTGGAGACGGTCTCACGGATCTCCACCCAGCCTCTGCACGACGACGAGGGCCTGGTCCGCGAGGCCATGAACTCTCTGTACGCGCTCTTCCAGAACACCCGTGAGACCCTGAAGGCCAGCCGGCCCTCCCAGCACGTACCGGGCGGGCAGAGCGTCGAGCACCTGGCGATCCACATGCTCAACGCGGAGCTGAGGCCGTTCCTCAGCCGCTGGCACCCGCGCCTGCGCGACTACGAGCAGGACCATCCCGGAGGCCGGGAGGCGGACTGGCCGGACAACGACGAGTGCCGGGCCGACCTTCGTCTCCTCCAGCGCAACATGAACGCCTACGCCGTGGGTTTCGCCAGGCTGGCCGGTGTACGCGACGCCCAGGCGATGATCAACGTCGAGGGCCGCCGGGAGACGGGGAACGACGCTTCCGCTTGACCGTTGCACCCGTCGCGTCAGGCGTTCTCACGCTGGAAGCCGCGGGTGCCCGCGGCGAGGCCGAGCCGGGCGAAGACGAGGGTCACGGCGGTGCCGGCCAGGGCCGTGGCCGAGATGTACTCGCCTATGGCGACCCCTGACTGTGTGTGAGGGCCGAACGCGCTGTATACAGGTGCCCGTGGAGCTGGATGCGCTTGATCGTGCGATCGTCGGCGCCCTCGTCGAGGACGCCCGTTCGACGTACGCCGAGATCGGGCAGCGGATCGGGCTGTCCGCCCCGGCGGTCAAGCGCAGGGTCGACCGCCTGCTCAGCACGGGCGCGATCACCGGCTTCACCGCCCGCGTCGACCCCTCGGCGCTCGGCTGGACCACCGAGGCGTACGTCGAGCTGTTCTGCCGGGGCAAGACCTCGCCCGCCGAGATCGGCACGGCGGTGGCGCGCCATCCCGAGGTCATCTCGGCGTGCACGATCACCGGCGAGGCCGACGCGCTGCTGCACATCCGCGCCACCGACGTCCGGCACGTCGAGCAGGTCATCGAGCGGGTGGCCGCGGAGCCGTTCGTCGTGCGCACCAAGAGCGTGATCGTGCTCTCGCGCCTCATCGACATCCCGCACACCCGCAACGGCGTCACTCCATAAACCGCATCGCGGGCGAACGCAACGAATCGCCGAAAATGCCCTTTACGACGCAACCGATCCACGTTGGCGCGCAAGGTCCGCAGCTGGCCCGGACCATTACCCGTTTCTAGGCTGATTGCATCCCCGACCAGCCGTTTTCCGACGGAGTGATAGATGGCCCACACCCGGCATTACCTCATGTGCCGTCCCGACCATTTCGCTGTCGAGTACGCGATCAACCCGTGGATGGACCCCAGCGCGGGCGCCGACGCGGCCACCGCCGTCCACCAGTGGGAGCGGCTCAAGGACGCCTACGAGGAACTGGGTCACACCGTCAGCCTGATCGATCCGATCCCGGGCCTGCCGGACATGGTCTTCGCCGCCAACGGCGCCCTGGTCGTCGGCGGCCGGGTGTACGGCGCCCGCTTCGCGAGCGCCGAGCGCGCCGCCGAAGGCCCCGCCTACCTGCGCTGGTTCCAGGAGAACGGCTACGGCCCCCTGATGGAGCCGACGCAGACGAACGAGGGCGAGGGCGACTTCCTCACGCTGGACGACGTGATCCTCGCCGGAACCGGCTTCCGCACGGCGATCACCGCGCACAAGGAGGCCCAGGAGTTCCTCGGCCGCCCGGTCGTGACGCTCCAGCTCGTCGACCCGCGTTACTATCACCTTGACACCGCGCTGTTCCCGATCGACGGCTCGAACGTCGCCTACTACCCCGGCGCCTTCTCGCGTGGCAGCCAGGAGGTTCTGCGGCGCATGTTCCCCGACGCGGTGCTCGCCTCCGCCGAGGACGCCGCCGTGCTCGGGCTCAACGCGGTCAGCGACGGCCACAACGTCGTGGTCAACGCCGAGGCCGCCGACCTGTCCCTGGAGCTGAAGCGCCGGGGCCTGAACGTCATCCCGGTCGACCTGAGCGAGCTGCGCAAGGCCGGCGGCGGGCCGAAGTGCTGCACTCTGGAGATCCGCGTATGAGCACACCGCAGAGCACGCAGGAACTGATCGGGCTGAGCGAGCGGCACAGCGCGCACAACTACCACCCGCTGCCGGTCGTCGTCCGCGAGGCGCGCGGCGCGTGGGTCACCGACGTCGAGGGCCGCCGCTACCTCGACTGCCTGGCGGGCTACTCGTCGCTGAACTTCGGCCACGGCAACCCCGCGATCCTCCAGGCCGCCCAGGACCAGCTCCAGCGGCTCACGCTCACCAGCCGGGCGTTCTTCCACGACCGGTTCGCGGCGTTCTGCCAGGGGCTGGCGGAGCTGTGCGGCAAGGACATGATCCTGCCGATGAACACCGGCGCCGAGGCCGTCGAGACCGCGATCAAGGTGGCCCGAAAGTGGGGCTACGAGGTCAAGGGCGTCGCGCCGGACCAGGCGAACATCGTGGTCATGGAGGACAACTTCCACGGCCGTACCACCACGATCGTGAGCTTCTCCACCGACCCGGACGCCCGGGACGGCTTCGGCCCGGCGACGCCCGGCTTCAAGATCGTCAAGTACGGCTCCGCCGAGGCGATCAGGGACGCGATCGACGCGAACACCGTCGCGGTGCTGCTGGAGCCGATCCAGGGCGAGGCCGGCGTGCTCGTGCCCCCGGCGGGCTACCTCACTCAGGTCAGGGAGATCTGCGACGAGAACAACGTGCTGTTCGTCGCCGACGAGATCCAGTCGGGCCTCGGCCGCACCGGCGACACCTTCGCGTGCGACCACGAGGGCGTCGTCCCGGACATGTACGTGCTGGGCAAGGCGCTCGGCGGCGGCGTCGTCCCCGTGTCGGCGGTGGCGGCCGACGAGAACGTCCTCGGCGTCATCAGGCCGGGACAGCACGGCTCGACGTTCGGCGGCAACCCGCTGGCCTGCGCCGTCGGCGAGGCGGTCGTGAAGCTGCTCGGGACCGGCGAGTTCCAGGCCAGGGCCCGCGAGCTGGGCGCCGTCCTGCACGAGCGGCTGGGCGCCCTGGTCGGTCCGACGGGCGAGGGCGGCCACGGCGTGGTCGCGGTCCGCGGGCGGGGCCTGTGGGCGGGCGTGGACATCGACCCGCGGCTCGGCACCGGCCGCCAGGTCTGCGAGGCGCTGATGCGCCGCGGCGTGCTCGCCAAGGACACCCACGGCTCGACGATCCGCCTCGCACCGCCGCTGGTGGTGTCGGAGGAGGACCTGAACTGGGCCGTCGACCGCCTGGCCGAGGCACTCGACGAGCTGGCCAGGGACGCGGGCAGAAGCTAGGAACCGCGGGCCCGGACCACGAACTGCGCGCCGCCGCCCGCCGGGCGGCGGCGCGCAGCCATTCCTCGACGGCGAGGGCGGCGTCCCCGAGGCCGCGCGTCCCCAGGCGAGACGTCCTCAGGGGAAGACGTCCTCAGGGGAAGGCGTCCTCAGGGGAAGGCGTCCTCAGGAGGTGAGGGAGATGCGGGTCAGTTCCTCGAAGTCGGGGCGGGCGGTGTGCCAGCGGACCACGGCCGAGCGGCCGTCCAGTTCCAGGGACGCGAGGGCGTTGGGGAACCACGGGCCGTTGGTGATCTTCCACCGGAACCTGCGGCGGGGCAGCTTCGCCGTGCGGACCAGCAGGACGCCGGCCAGGCTCGCCACGCCGAACGAGCCGATCACGTTCGCCAGGCGCAGCGTGCGGCTCAGGGGGTTGCGGATCGGCGAGCAGACCGCCTGGTAGATGCGCGCGGAGTCCAGGTCGGCGGAGACCGGCCCGGCCGCGGCGAGGTAGGAGTAGTGCACGTCCCCCGACATCAGGACGATCGTCGCGGGCGCCCGTCCCCTGCGGCCGGCGGCGACGTCGACCAGGACGCGGCCGAACTCCTCGAACGACTTGCGGAACGCGCCCCAGTGTTCGAGGTCGAGCGCCTGGCGGATCTTCTCGGCCACCCGCGACGCCCGGGGTCCCCACGCGCCGTCGGCGACGGCCTCGTTCCAGCTCTCGACGTCGAAGATTCCGCTCGGCAGGAAGACCGGCACCGAGGACCCGATGAGCAGGTGGTCGACGCCGCCGGTGGCCAGCTCGTCGAACCAGGACCACTCGTCCTCGTCCAGCATGCGGCGGTCGCCGCGGTCCAGCTTCCTGGCGCTGCGGGTGTCCAGCATGACCAGGCGTGTCCTGCCGATGTCGCGGGAGTAGCTCCACCGCGTGGAGGCGGGGTCCTGGTCGGCGCGCTCGGCGAACGCGTCGAGCATCGCGCCGCCGTCGGCGTCGCCGCCCGCGCGGATCGCCGCGTAGACGGGGTCGGCCTTGCGCTCGGACGGCGAGAGGTTCCCCAGGTGCTGGTACACCCAGTACGCGCCGAGCGCCGAGATGACGCGGGCCGGCCACCACGGCACCTCGGCCATCTGCCGGCGCCACGTCTCGGAGGTGTTCCAGTCGTCGCGCACGTCGTGGTCGTCGAAGATCATCGCGGTGGGGACGGTCGACAGCACCCAGCGCACGACCGGGTCGGTCCACGCCTGCCGGTACAGCTCGGCGTACTCCTCGAAGCCGACGATCTCGTCCGGGCCGTCCTGGCGGCGGGAGCGGATGAAGTCGAGCATCTGCTGGGACGGCTCGTCGGCGTAGACCTGGTCGCCGAGGAAGATCATGAGGCTCGGCAGGTCCTCGCCCTCCATGAGGCGGCGGCCGTAGGCGTGCAGGATGTCGACGCCGTGCGTCCTGACGTGCTCGTCGTCGTGCGGGACGCTCGTGCGGCAGGAGCCGAACACGACCCGCCCGAGCTCCTCGACCGGGCAGATGCGGCTCGGCGGGAAGCCGTCTAGCGGCCACACCGCCCGGCCGTCCAGTTCGACGGTGTACGGGCCCGTCGCCTCGACGTCGACGATCGCGTAGTGGTGGCCGTGGACGGTGAACGTGCGCTCGGCCGCGCGAAGCCCCCCGACCTCGACCGTCACCTCGCAGGGCTCACTGGTTTCCACCCATATCGAGGCGCCGGCCTCGTCGACGTACCTCAGCAACGGGCCAACGAGCAGATCGGGCACGTGGCCTCCCCTCAAGAGCAAGCGATATGAACCATATGCGCGAACTCGTCCCGGGTCAGCCCTCCAAGGCCTCGACCAGGCCCTCCAGCTCGCGCATCAGCTCCTCCGTACGGGCCGCGCCGTAGGTGGCCAGGATCGCCCGATGGTGCTCGGCGATCCCCGCCTCCAGTCGGCCCAGAAGCTCACTGCCCCGATTTGCCAGGAAAACCGCTACTTTGCGCCGATCTGCAGGATCGTGTCCGCGATACACCACCGCGCGGTCCACGAGCCGGTCGACCGCCTTGGTGAGCGTGGGGTGGGGCATGAGCGCGGCCTCGGCGAGGTCGCCCATCGAATGCCCGCGGCCGTCCGCCAGCGCCTGGAGGATGCGCCACTGCTCGACCGAGACGTCCTCGGCGGCCAGCGCGGACGCGAGGCCGCGGTTGACGCCGCGCTCGGCACGGGTCAGCAGATAGGCGAGCGAGGAGCCGAGCCCCGTCGCCGCCGGCGCCTCCCGCCGGGGAGGGACGCCAGGTGCCGCCGTCATCGCCGAACTCCCTTCGTCCGCGGGTGCCCGAGGAGGATACTCTTACGCGTGACCGATCCCGTCACGGTGGTCATCGACCCCCTCGAAGCTCACCTGCTCAAGGCCGACACGCTGCGCGTCGGCCTGGTGGTCCCCGTCTCCGGGGTGCTCGGCCTGCTCGGGCCGTGCGCGATCAACTGCGCCATGCTGGCCGCCTCCGAGGTCAACGCGCGGGGCGGGCTGCTCGGCAGGCAGGTCGAGCTGGTCCTCGTCGACGCCGGAGCCGCCCCGGCCGAGGTCGCGCGGGAGGTCGCCGGGCTGACCCGCGCCGGAGCCGTCCAGGCCCTCGTGGGCACCCACACGAGCGACGTCCGGGTCGCCATCGAGCGGGTCACGGCGGGCACGGTGCCGTTCGTCTACACCCCTCCGTACGAGGGCGGCGCGCGCCGGCCGGGCGTGTACTTCCTCGGCGAGCCCGCGTCCCGGCAGGTCGGCCCCGGGCTCGACTGGCTCGTCGACAACCGGCGGGCGCGACGGTGGTTCCTGCTCGGCAACGACTACGTCTGGCCGCGCCTGGTGCACGCCTCGGCGCGCGCCCACCTGCGCGCCCGGGGTGCGACGGTCGTCGGCGAGCGGTTCGTCCCCTCCGGCAGCATCGACACCGGCCCCATCATCGAGAGGCTCGCCTCCGTGCGGCCGGACGCGGTGCTGGTCAACCTCATCGGCAGCGACCTGGTGGCGTTCAACCGGGCGTTCGCCGCGAGCGGGCTCGGCTGCGCCCGCCTGTGCGGGGCGCTGGAGGAGCACGGGCTGCTCGCCATCGGCGGCGACACCACCGGCGAGCTGTACGCCGCGATGGGGTACTTCGGCAGCCTGTCGACCGACGCCAACCTCGGCCTGGCCGAGCGTTACATCCGGCGGTTCGGGCCGGCGGCGCCGCTGCTCAACGGGCACGGGCACGGCTGCTACGAGGGCGTGATGATGCTGGCGGCCCTGGTGCGGCGCGCGGGCTCGGCGGCGGTGCCCGCGATCGAGGCTGCGGCCGACGGCGCGACCGTCGTCAGCGGCCGGGGTGCCCTCACCCTCTCGGGCCGCCAGGTGCGCCAGCGCGTGTACGTCGGGCGGGCCGACGGGCTGGACTTCGATGTGGTGACCTCCGACTGAGAAACCGCAGGCCACAGCGACGACGCGCCCGCCGTCCGCCTGGCCGGAGGACCTGTGTGTCCCTTGCGTAAAAGTTTCTCGCGAAACCTTTTCGCTTTCAAGGGTTTCGTCCTATGGTACGGCTCTGCCCGTGTTCGAAGGAGCCGTCCATGTCCTCCCCCTACGAGACGCCGACCTCGTCCGCGTCGTCACCCCCTGCCGACGGCACCGGTGTCGAGCGCTTCGGCTACAAGCAGGAACTCCAGCGCTCGCTGAGCTTCGCCGACCTGCTCATCTACGGCCTCATCTTCATGGTGCCGATCGCCCCCTTCGGCATCTTCGGGACCGTCTTCCAGGGGTCGGGCGGCATGGTCGCGCTCGCCTACGCCATCGGCATGGTGGCGATGGCGTTCACCGCGCTCTCGTACGCGCAGATGGCGCGCGCCTTCCCGATGGCCGGCTCGGTCTACACCTACGCGGGCCGGGGGATCGCCGCGCCGGTGGGCTTCTTGGCGGGCTGGGTCATCCTGCTCGACTACGTGCTCGTCCCGGCGCTGCTGTACCTCGTCGCCGGCGCCGCCATGGCGTCGTTCGTCCCGGCCATCCCCATCTGGGCCTGGGTCATCGGCTTCATCGTGCTCAACACGGCGGTCAACTACTTCGGCATCGAGATGACCGCGCGGATGAACCGCATCATGCTCGTCGCCGAGCTGATCGTCCTCGCCGTCTTCATCGTCATCGGGCTCGTCGCCCTCGCGCAGGGGAAGGGGCACGGCGGCGCGTTCACGCCGCTGTTCGACTCCTCGACGTTCTCCTGGCCGCTGGTGTTCGGCGCGGTGTCGGTGGCCGTGCTGTCGTTCCTCGGCTTCGACGGCATCTCGATGCTCGCCGAGGAGAGCCGCGAGAGCACGCGCAGGCTCGGCCGGTCGATGGTCTTCGCCCTGGTGGTGGCGGGCGCGCTGTTCATCGTGCAGACGTGGGTGGCCGCGCTGCTGGTCCCGAACCGCGCGGAGCTGCTGGCGAACGGCGACCCCGCGGGCAGTTCCTTCTACGACACCGCCGAGTACGCGGGCGGCCACTGGCTGAGCGTCCTGACGGCCGTCGCCACCGCCGTGGCCTGGGGCTTCGCCAACTCCCTGGTCGCGCAGGCCGCCACCTCGCGCCTGCTGTTCGCCATGGCCCGCGACAAGCAGCTCCCGCGCTTCCTCGGCAAGGTGCACCCCCGGCACAAGGTGCCCGTCAACGCGACCTTCCTCGTCGCCGCGGTGTCCCTGGTGCTCGGCGTCTACATGAGCACCAGGGAGGACGGGATCACGCTGCTCAGCGCCCTCGTCAACTTCGGCGCGATGACGGCCTTCCTCGCCCTGCACGTCTCGGTCGTCGTCCACTACGTGGTGCGGGGCCGCAGCCGCAACTGGTGGAGCCACCTCATCGCCCCGGCCGCCGGCTTCCTGATCCTGCTCTACGTCGTCGTCAACGCCAAGATCGCCGCCCAGGTGCTCGGCATCGTCTGGCTGGCCATCGGCGCGATCATCCTCGTCGGCTCCTACGCCCTGGGCCGCCGCCCCACGCTGTCCGCCATCAACACGGAGGTCTCCGAGTGAACGTCGTCTCCTACCAGCCCGGTGCCGACGAGCTGTCGTACACCTTCGGCGGACGGCCCGCCGTCGGGACGATCAAGCCCGGGACCATCGTGGAGCTGTTCACCGAGGACTGCTTCGGCGGGCGCGTGCGTGGCGTGGACGACCTGCCCTCCGCGGTGTGCGAGTTCCCGTTCCTCAACCCGGTCACCGGCCCGTTCCACGTCGAGGGCGCCGAGCCCGGCGACACGCTCGCGCTGCACTTCGTCTCGATCGAACCCGCGCGCGACTGGGCGGTCTCCACCACGTTCCCGCACTTCGGAGCGCTGACCGCCACCCACACCACCGCGATGCTCCACGCGCCGCTGGACGAGGTCGTGTGGATGTACGAGGTCGACCGGGAGAGGCGGGTCGTGCGCTACCAGGCCAGGCGCGGCGACTTCAGCGTCGAGATGCCCCTCGACCCCATGCACGGCACCGTCGGCGTCGCGCCGGCCGCCTCCGAGGCGCGGATGACCATCACCCCCGACGCCCACGGCGGCAACATGGACACCCCGGAACTGCGTGCCGGAGTGACCGTCTACCTGGGCGTCAACGTCGCGGGAGGCCTGTTCTCCATCGGAGACGGGCACTGCCGCCAGGGCCACGGCGAAGTCTGCGGCACGGCGGTCGAGGCGGCCATGAACACGGTCGTCGCCGTCGAGCTGATCAAGGGCGTCGGGACGCCGTGGCCCCGGCTGGAGGACGACGCGCACCTGATGTCCACCGGCTCCGCGCGGCCCCTGGAGGACGCCTACCGGATCAGCCAGCACGACCTGGTCACCTGGACCTCGTCGCTCACCGGGCTCGACCTGCTGGACGCCTACCAGCTCGTCAGCCAGGGCGGCGAGGCGCCGGTCGGCAACGTGTGCGACACGAACTACACGATGGTCGCAAAGCTCCCCAAGGCCTACCTCAGCACCCCGGAGGTGTACGAGTCGGCCCACTCACGCCTCCGCGCCTTGGGCGGCGAGTACCTGTCCTCCCGCTGACCCTCGCCGGTCCTCGCGCCGATCCCCTCGTAAACCTTCGCACCACCCCCGGCCCCCCACCGAAGGACGCGGCCCGGGGACGCTCCTCACCCGGCCGGATCCCTGAGTCCACGCGGATCCCTGAGTCCCGTGGACCCGGCCGGCACGGGAGCGTCCCCGCGCCGCCAAGACCCGGCCGGGGACGCGCCGCTCATCCACTCCCGCGCGTCCCGGTCCGTGCGACGTCCTTCCCCGCCCGCGCGTCCCCGGTCCGTGCGACCTCCTTCGCCGTTCGGCCAGCCCGCCCAGGGGCACGCGTACGTCTCACCGCGCCTCAGCCGGCCGCGGCGACGATCCGCTCGCACAGGGCGTGGGTCGGCAGGGCGTCCTCCGCCGAGATGACGCGCCCGCCGCGCACGGACGCGAGGAACGCGTCGCAGAGTTGCTCGATGCCCCGCTGCCGCGCGACCGGCACCCAGTCGCCGCGCCGGGTGACCGTCTCGCCCTCCGCGTGGTCCACCACGTCGCCGAGGTTGACGACCCGGCGCTTGACGCCGCCCCCGATCACCTCGCAGGTCTCCTCGGTGCCGCCGCTGACCCTGCTCATGATCCCGATCGCCGTGAACGCCCCCGCCCCGCCTCCGGAGGCCCACGCTCCGGAAGTCCCCGCGCCCGAAGCCGCCGCTCCCAAGGGCCCCGGGGCCGATGCCGCCGCCCCCAAGGACCCCGCTCCGGAAGGCTCGGCCGGGGGCCGGTGCCCGGAGAGGCGCAGCACCACGTGCTCCAGCAGCCCGTCCCCCTCCCGGACACGGACGTCCACCGTCACATCCGAAATATCGCCCGGCGCGAGAAACAGCAGTGTGTCCACCACGTGAATGAAGTCGTCGAAGACGACCCGCCGGGGCGTGTCCGGCAGGCCGGCGCGGTTCTTCTGCATGACGACCAGGTCGCGCGGCAGCGCGCGCAGCGCGGCGTACCCCGGCGCGTACCTGCGGTTGAACCCCACCATCAGCGACCGCCCGCACTCCCCCGCCAGCCGGACGAGCCTCTCGGCCTCGGGCAGGTTGTCGGCGAGCGGCTTGTCGACGTACACGTGCACCCCGGCGCGCAGCAGCGACTCCACGATCTGGACGTGCGCCTCGGTGGCCGCGTGCACGAACGCCGCCTCCACCCCGGCCGCGACGACCTCCGCCACCGAGGCGCACCGCGCCGCGATCCGGTAGGCGTCCCCCAGCCGGTCCAGCGTCTCGCGGTCCCGCGTGCAGAGCAGCACGTCCAGCCCCGGCGTCGCCGCCAGCACCGGTAGATACGCCTTCCGCGCGATGTCCCCAAGCCCGATCATCGCCACCCGCGTCGTTCTCATGCCCGAGAGACTACGGCCGGGGCCCTCGCCCGTTCCGGCCAGGTCAACGAGGCGGGGGCGGTAGCGGGGCCGGACCCCTGCTGCACCCGTGGTAGGCGAGGACCATCCCCAGGGGGGACGTCACGGCGGGTGACATCGGTGAATCTTGAACCATGAACGACACGGTGCTCGCCCTGGCTCTGTGCGCGGCATCGTCGGTGTGCTACGCGCTCGGGGCGGTCGCGCAGCGGCGCATCGCCCTCGCGCCCACGGCGGGCCCGCTCGGGTGGTCGGGGGCGGTGGGGCTGAACCTCGCCGGAGCGGCCCTGCACGTCGCCGCGCTGAGGTTCGGCCCGGTGACGATCGTCCAGCCGCTGGGCGCGCTGACGCTGGTCTTCGCGCTGCCGATGCGGCGGGAGGCGACCTCCCGTTCCGAATGGGCCGGGGCCGCTGTCATCGTGGTCGCGCTGGCCGGGCTGGTGTCGCTGATGCTCCCGGCCGACGGCCCTCCCGCCATCGGAGCCGACCAGGTGGTGCTGATCGGCATGGGAAGCGGGGCCGCGACCGCCGCGCTTCTCGCCGTCGCCGCCGCGCGCGCCCCCGGCGTCCGATCGCTGTCCCTGGCCGCCGGCGCGGGCATCACCTTCGGCACCGCGTCCGCGCTGGTCCCCGCGGTGTTCGCGGTCAGTGGCTGGACGATTCCGCTGGTGGGCGGGCTGGTCGGCTGCTTCGCGCTGGCGGGGATGGCGCTGTCCCAGGCGTCCTATCGGGGCTTCGGCCTGGCGCTGCCCCTGGCGGTCCAGACCATGGCCAACCCGATGGCCGCGATCTCGATCGGGCTGACCGTACTCGGCGAGGGGGTCCGTTTCGGGGCGCTCGTCCTTCCCCTGACCGCCATCACGGCGATGGCGTGCGGCGTCGTGATGCTCGCCCGTGGCGAGGAGGTCAGCCGGGCCGCGTCCCCACGCGACCCGGGCCCACGCCACCTGGCGGCCGTCCGGCACGGCCCCGAGGACTCGCGAACGTCCGCCGCCGTACGGCACCGCCCCGGCGCGGCTCCTCACGGCCGCGCCGGCGAGGCCGGTGCGCCCGGGTCAGGGGATGATCTGCAGCAGGCCGAGCTGCCTGGCCTTGGCGGGCTCGGCGATGGTCTGGAGCCTGCGGCCGGTGCCGTCCAGCACGACCAGGCTGTTGTACGCGGCCCCGGCGACGCGGACGACCAGACGCCCGTCGGCGAGGTAGAACGCGCCCACGAGCCGCCCCTTGACCGGGATCGGCACCTTCTTGCCCGTCACCGTGTCCACGATGGTCGGCGTGAACAGGCTTGGCCAGCCGCCGTCCCCCGTGGGCTCGCCCTTGCGGACCATGTTCACGATCACGTTGCGCCCGTCGGGCGACAGGCTCTGCACGTGGGTCGGGAAGGTGACGCCCTTGGCCTTGACCGACTTGCCGGTCTTGACGTCCAGCTTGTAGACGGCGTCGGCCGTGCCCGCGTAGCCCGCGAGGTAGCGCCCGTCGCCCGACCAGGCGAGGTGGCAGACGCCGACGGTCCTGCCCGCCGCGCGCCTGCCGGTGCCGTCGAGGTTGACGACGCCCACGGGTGACAGGTCCGTCCTGCTCCCGCCCACGTAGGCGACCTGCCGCGAGTCGGGCGACCACGTCGGAGTGAGGCAGGGGATCCCGGCGGGGAGGCCCTTGGCGACCGTGGTCACCTTGCTGCCCCAGCCCACCTTCAGCTCGCCGCGCGTGGTGATCCACGCCACCTTCTTGCCGTCCGGGGAGGCGGAGAACTGCAAGTTGTCCGACGGGGCGCCGATGCGGGCGAAGCCCTTGCCGGGCTGGTAGCGGTCGATGCGCACGCCGCGGTTGTATTCGTAGTAGACCGCCGCGCCGGTGAGCGGGCGCGCGAGGACGGTTCCCCTCGTGGACGCGTCGGCGACCCGCGTGGTGACGCCGTTCGTGGCGGCGGCGGCAGGGAAGGTCAGGGCCCAGGTCACCACGCCCGCGAGGAGCGCGGTGGCCGGTGCGCGAAGTTTCACAGGGATCTCCGTCCATTGGTGCGTGCTCTGTTTTGGACGCCGCCGCCGCCCGCATAGTTCACCGCGCGCGCCGGGCGTTCCCGCCGAGCATGATCTCACCGGACGAGCCGTGCCCGTTCCGCCATGATGTGCGCTCGGGGTGTGCTGCCGCCCGCACGGCACCGGGCCGCCGACACCGGCGAGGATGCGCGGGGCGCGCCCGGGCCCGCCGTCACAGAAGCGCTCACGACGCGGCTCGTCGCTCGACGCCGCCGGCTCCCGGCCCCCGCGCCAGGAGCCGGCGGACCCGAGTCCCCCACGCCGGCGGGCCCGTACGGAGCACGGGCCCGCCGGCCTCACATGCTGGGCACTCTGCCCACCCCGCCGAGCATGCGACCGCCGGGCACCGGCTCGGCGATGCCGTCCGGCCACCATTCCTGGACGTCCACGACCCCCGGGTACAGAAGCTTCAGCCCCTCGAACAGGGCCGATATCTCCGCGACCGTGCGCAACACGGCCGGAGAGGACACCTCCGCGTATACCGCCAGGAACTCCTCCAAGGCATCGGGAGTCACCCCGTCCCCGGTGCCGTGGGAGATGACCAGAAGGCTGCCGGGGGCCATCCGTTCGCGGAAGGCGCGCAGGATGGGCCGCGGGTCCCCGGTGACGAACTGCAGCAGTGTCGTCGCCATCAGCGCGACCGGCCGGTCGAAGTCGACGAACGGCTCCAGGTCGTGGATCACCCGCTCGGGCGCGCGTACGTCCCCCCAGAGGAAGTCCGCGCCCGGCCGCCGCGCCCGGCTGTGGGCCAGCACCACCGGGTCGTCGTCGACGCCCACCACCGTGATGGCCGGGTTGACCTCGCGGGCCACCTCGTCCACGTTCTGCTCCCCCGGCATGCCCGGGGCCAGGTCGACGATCTGGTCCACCGCGGACGCGCAGAAGCGGGCGGCGCGCAGGACGAAGGCCCGATTGTCCTTCATCAGCCTGCCGGCGCCGGGAAGCGCCTTCAGGATCCGCTCGGCGGCGTCCCTGTCGCCGGAGTAATTGTCCTTTCCGCCGAGCAGACAGTTATGGATCCTCGCGATGGACGGCCGGTCGGCGTTCGCCTTCACGGCGTCGAGCTCCTCCTGCCGTGACGACGGCAGGAATCGGGAGGCGGTCAGGTACCGGTCGATCATGGCGGCCCCGCATGGTCCGTATCGGTCACCTGTGACGGCCCTCCCTCGCGCTCTGCGGTTACGGATGTCCCTTGGCTGGAATAAAGCCAGGGTTGAAGGTCGGTGAATTGGCGTTCGCGAACCGAAGCCCGCGAGACGCCGCAAACGAGTCTCACGCCGAGGCGCCATGCGCCCGCCGGGCAGCGGCGTTCAGGAGTCCGAACGCGGCGGGCTCACAAATCTCCGGCAATACTCGCATCTTCACCAGTCGTTGATTGCCCCGACAAGTAGGAAGCTCGGTGCTACCCTTGGCAGGGCTACCCCTGACATGGGAAGTGACTGCGCACCGTGATGGACGACTCATAAGGTCGGCGGGGTCTCACGACAAGCGCGATTACTCCGCGTTATCGAATACCGTTCGGCTTGGGATAATCCAATGCCATCGGAAGCCGGGCGTGTCGCGTAAGCGGAACGGACGGCGTCGCGGCCGGACGCCGCCATGGCGGCGTTTATCACGTTTCGCACCCGCAAGCATCCATATATACGATATGTCGGCATGAGCACAGTTCACCCCCCTTCTTTTGGCGAATACGTCCGGCACCTGAGGTCGTCCACCACCGCCCCCGGGTTCTCGCCCGGGCCACCGGCCGCCCGAAAGCCGCTCAGCCGCGAAAAGCTGGCCGTCGCCACGGGCATCAGCCAGAGCTACCTGACCAAACTGGAACAGGAACGCAATATCCGCCCCTCCCCCGAAGTGGTGGACCAGCTGGCCACCGCGCTGGAGGTCAACGGCGTCGTCCGCAAGCACATGCACGACCTGGTCGCCTACGCCCAGGCCAAGCCGTCCCACTCCCCGCCGTCCCCGCCGCCGCCCCGCCCCGAGGTCACCCCCGAGGAGCGCAAGCACATCGACGCGCTGTACCCGAACCTCGCGGGCTGGGTCGACGACGCGTGGTGGGTGCTGCACGGCAACGGCGAGTACAACCGCCTCTACCGGCGGCTGGACGAGGTCGGCAATGTCCTGATCTGGTTCTTCGCGATCCCCGAGTCCCGAAAAATCATGATCGAGTGGGAGGTCGAGGCCCGGCTGACCGTCGCCTGGTTACGCACCCACATGGTGCAGCGCGCCGAGGACCCGTCGTTCCTGAACCTGCTGGAGGAACTGTCCGAGTATCCGGATTTCGTCACGATGTGGCGGCGGCAGGAGATCCTCATGGGCAGGCACACACCGTACATGCGCGTGCGCGACCTCGACACCGGCCGGGAGCTGACGCTTCTCGCGAACGTCTACCGTCACCCCGACCCGACGTGCGGCATACAGCTCTACATCGGGTCGCGTCACGAGGACACGGATTAAGTCACGGCGTCCCGCCGATAGCGTTGAAGACGCGATTTGGTCGGCCAGATCAGAAATGACTATTCTGCCAATGTGTCAGACGTCAACGTTTCCGAGCTGTTCGACTCCACCGCCTGGGGCGAGGTGAAGGGCTTCGACTTCACTGATATCACCTACCACCGGTCGACCGAGACCCGCTCCGGCAAGCGCGTCGCGCGCATCGCCTTCGACCGGCCGGAGGTCCGCAACGCCTTCAGGCCGCACACCGTCGACGAGCTGTACCGGGCGCTCGACCACGCGCGGATGAGCTCCGACGTGGGGTGCGTGCTCATCACCGGCAACGGCCCCTCCCCCAAGGACGGCGGCTGGGCGTTCTGCTCCGGCGGCGACCAGCGCATCCGCGGGCGGTCCGGCTACCAGTACGCGAGCGGTGAGACCTCCGACACCATCGACCCGGCGCGGGCCGGTCGGCTGCACATCCTGGAGGTGCAGCGGCTGATCCGCACCATGCCGAAGGTCGTGATCGCCGTGGTGCCCGGGTGGGCCGCGGGCGGCGGGCACTCGCTGCACGTCGTGTGCGATCTGACGCTGGCCTCGGCCGAGCACGCCCGCTTCAAGCAGACGGACGCCGACGTCGGCTCGTTCGACGCCGGCTACGGCTCCGCCTACCTCGCCCGCATGGTCGGCCAGAAGTTCGCGCGAGAGATCTTCTTCCTCGGCGAGGACTTCACGGCGGCCGAGATGCACGCGATGGGCGCGGTCAACCGCGTCGTGCCGCACGCCGAACTGGAGGCGACCGCCCTCGAATGGGGCTGGAAGATCATCGGCAAGTCCCCGCAGGCGCAGCGGATGCTCAAGTACGCCTTCAACCTGGTCGACGACGGGCTGATGGGCCAGCAGGTGTTCGCCGGCGAGGCCACGCGCCTGGCGTACATGACGGACGAGGCGGTCGAGGGCAGGGACGCGTTCCTGCAGAAGCGCCCGCCGAACTGGGAGCCGTACCCCTACTTCTACTGAGTCACCTCTCGTGGGGCACCCGGCTCCTCCTGAGTCACTTCTCCTGAGCCGCCCGGTCGCTGCTGATTCGCCCATCGTCCCTGACTTCTACCTCCATCTACTGACCTGGTGTGCGGCGGTCCTCCACGCGCGCCCGTACACCCGAAGGTTGGCATCCCAGTACCGCCGAAGTCCCACCCCACGCCGACCATCTGCGCCGCGGGAGGCGTTGGATCACCACCTTCACAAGGAGTCATCTTGGCCACCGCGTTCGTTAACGGCCGGCACCTCAACTACGCCGACGCAGGCGGCGACGGGCGTCCCGTCATCCTCGGCCACGGCTTCTTCACCGACCACTCCGTCTTCGACGCCCAGGCCGAGGCGCTGCTCCCCCACTGGAGGGTGATCCGCTGGGACGCCCGGGGCCACGGCGGCACCCCCGACGACGTCGAGCCCTACACGTACTGGGACCAGGCGCGCGACGTCCTCGCGCTGATGGACCACCTCGGGCTGGCGAGCGCCACGGTCGGCGGCATCTCCCAGGGCGGGTTCACCGCCCTGCGCGTCGCGCTGCTGGCGCCCGAGCGGGTGGACGCGCTCGTCCTGAGCGACACCGAGGCCACCCCGTGCGACCCCGGGGACAAGATCGGCTACGGCCAGATGTTCGCCGCCCTCGCCGAGCACGGCCCGATCGACGACCTGACCGGCCCGCTCTCCCAGCAGATCATCGGCGACGACCCGCGCGCCGCCGAGTGGCGCGAGCGGTGGAAGCAGGGCCCGCTGCCGCTCGGAGCCGCCGCCGAGTGCCTGCTCGAACGCGACGACGTCAGCGGCCGCCTGGCGGAGATCACCTGCCCCGCCCTGCTGATCTGGGGCTCCGAGGACCGCTCCCTCCCGAGAGACCGCATGGACCTGCTCGCGGCCCGCCTGCCCGCTGCCACCCCGGTCACCGTCATCCCCGGCGCCGCCCACACCCCGGCCCTAACCCACCCGGCCGAGGTCAACCACGTCCTACTGGACTTCCTCTCCACCACCATCCCCTCCCCCACGACCTCCTGACCACTCCACCGCGCCTTCCCGCCGCCACACGTCCTGGCCCGTCCCGCCACGCCGTCCTGACCCATCTCCGCCCCCCGCAGGACGGGGCACCGCCCGGCCGCTGCGGCGGCAGCCGTACCGCCCCGGCCCGTGAGGCGGCGGACGACCGCGGACACCGTCATGGCGCACCACGGGGTGGCTCTCGCAGATCACGACCACGTCCAAGGCCGACACGGCCACCCCGCGCCTTGAGCAGGACGATCGGTACTCCTACGACGCCTCCGGTCAGATCACCCGGATCCTGGACGCGGCGTCCGCGATCCCGGGCGGCACGCCCGGCCAGTCGGAATGTTTCACGTACGACGGGCTGCGCAGGCTCGCGTCGGCCTGGACCACCACGGCTTCCACCTGCGCATCCGGCGTGTCCGGCGCTGACGGGCTGGGCGTCGACCCGTACAAGCAGCAGTACGGCTATGACGCCGTCGGCAACATCACGACTCTGATCGACAAGGACCAGACCGCCACCTATCACTATCCGGCCCCCGGCGCCGCGTCTGTCCGGCCGAGCGCGGTCACCTCCATCGACCGGCCTGCCGGCATCGACACCTATGCCTACGACAACGTCGGTCGGCTCACCGCGCGCACGGTAGCGGGCAAGGCCGCCACCTTTGACTGGAACGAACTCGGCGAGCTGACCAAGGCCAGCGTCGACGGCAAGGACACCACGATGGTGTACGACGCCGACGGCGAACGCCTCATCCGCCATGAGCCGAACGGCAGGACGACGTTGTACCTCGGCTCCATGGAGCTCGAGTTGGCGGAAGGCCAGCTTCTCGGCAAGCGCTACTACTCGGCTCCGGACGGCGCCGTCGTCGCCATCCGGGTCGGTGAAGGCGGCGTCACGTGGCTCGCGTCCGGCCTGCATGGATCGGAGCAATTGGCGGTCAACGACGTCACCGGTCATGCGGCCCGGGAACGTTACCTTCCCTTCGGTGGGCGAAGGGGAGCCGACGACCTTGCCTTCACGGATCGCGGCTTTCTCGGGAAGACCGAGGACGCCTCGACCGGGCTCGTCCAACTGTCGGCAAGGTATTACGACCCGTCGATCGGGCGATTCATCTCCACGGATCCACTGCTGAACGACACCGACCCGCAGGCGGCCAACGCGTACAGTTATGCCGCCGACAATCCCATTGGGCTTTCCGACCCCACCGGGCTGGCTCCGGACCCCTGCCAGCAGATGAGTCCGAGTGAGTGTAGAAGGTTCAGGGCGACGCATCATTACGACGGGAAGAACTGGCTTGCGAACAAACCC
This sequence comes from Sphaerisporangium album, assembly GCF_003323745.1. Classification (GTDB taxonomy): domain Bacteria; phylum Actinomycetota; class Actinomycetes; order Streptosporangiales; family Streptosporangiaceae; genus Sphaerisporangium; species Sphaerisporangium album. Next base: position 349,728 of record NZ_QOIL01000002.1, on the reverse strand, counting down.
AAGGCCCCGCCGAAGGTGAGCAACCCCCGGCTGAAGGGTCTACTTGACGGCATCTACGAGACGGATAATCCCAAGAGGGCGGTCGTCGGCGACGGAAAGGTGGCGGACGCTCTCAAGGAGGAACTGGCCACCGGCGACCCCGTTGGAGGTAAGTACCATGTGAACAAGGCGGCGGATTCCCTGGCGGGCCTGGCCAATTTGTTGCAGGAAGATGCCGATGGCAAGATAACTCTGTCCGCCGCCGACCGCGAAATAGCGAGACAAGAGTTCAAGGAGATCTGGGACGCGCTGAACACCCCGGATGTCACTGGAAAAGTGATAGCGTACCTGAAGGCCAGCCCGGGAAGATGGAACCAGCTGTTCGACGCGTTAAGGAACGCGATCGGGAAGAACGGGTACGCGGTCAGGGATATCACTGGAGAGAAGTTTGAGGCCAAGAACAAGTTCAGCAAGCCGCGTCATGTGTCGAGCGGCGGCTCCCGCGCCAGCGGTTTTCTACGAGTGCTGGGCGGCATGGGCAAGTTGTTCAGCTTCCTGGGTGAACTCGGACCGTGGATCGACTTCTGGAGATGTGCTTTCCAGGACGAGTGTGGCGAGCCTTTGGGAGACCATAATCCGCAGGTGGTGTAAGATCAGTTCATGATCTGGAAACGTAGGCGGGCTCCCTCACTGGTCGATCTCGCAAGGAAGTGGAAGCCGGATCCCGCCTATGACTACTCACTGGGTGTCCGGGACATCCTGTGGGAGGAGGTCCCGGAGGCACGCGCCGCCATCAACGCGCTCGAAGGGGTTGAGCCAGGCGGGTCGCCCGTTCCTGTGCCGCAGGACAACCCTTACATGTACTTTCTCCATATTTGGGAGGCTCTTTTCCTTCCCGCCCTGGAGGCCGGAGACCTGCCGATCCTGCGGAAACTGATGCAGGCCTTCGAGCGGATTCTCGCGATGGGCTCCGAGATCGTGGACGAGAGTTTCGAGATGATGTTCTTGAAGGAGTTGAGGAGGCGGGTCGATACTTTCGGTCATAGCTATGGGCCCCTGGTCAGGCAGAAAGTGCTGGTCGAAAGCCCCTGACGGTTCCACGGAGCCTTTTTCATCCCGGTCTGAGAGCTGGCTGGTCACAGCATGATCGCAGGTTGAGCGTCTGGCTCCGGACGTAGCGAAGCCCCTGGTAGATGAGTTGAAAGACCAAGAACAACCATCCCCACCAAGGGCTTCAGAAGCTTTTCTACCGTGCTGCGGTCGCTTTGTCGCGCTGAACTACGTCGCCGGGGTGATCCGCCGGCACCGCAAGAGCATCGGATCGACATGGCGACTCCTCAACCCAGGCCGCCAAGCCCTGCTCGTGCTGGTCCACCTGCGCAAAGGCGACACCTTCGCCGAGATCGCGGCCGGGTTCGCGGTGTCGACCACGACTGCGTGGCGCTACATCGAGGAGACCGTGAAACTCCCGTCCGCGCGATCCCCCAAGCTCGGCCAGGCTCTGAAGAAGGCCAAGAACACCGAGCCGTACGTGGTGCTGGACGGCACCCTCATCGCGATCGACCGCGTCAAGGCCGACCGGCCGTACTACTCGGGGAAACACAAGATCCACGGGATGAACCTGCAGCTCATCTCCAGCCCGGACGGCACGATCTTATGGGTATCGGGACCGACGCCCGGATCCGCTCACGACCTCACCGCAGCCCGCCTGCAGGGCATCGTGCGAGCTTCGGCCAAGGCGGGGCTCACCGTCTTGGCCGATAAGGGCTACCAAGGCGCCGGTGACCATGTGCCGACCCCCTACAAAGGCAAGGGCAAGCCGGAGTCCCGGAAGATCGCGAACCGATCCCACGCCGCGCTGAGAGGACCTGGCGAACGAGCGAATGCCCAGCTCAAGACCTGGCGAATCCTCCGGAAACTACGCTGCAGCCCCAGCCGGGCCGGCCATCTCGCCAAAGCCATCCATGTCCTTCACAACCGAGAAGCCCAAGCAGGATGAAAAGGCTCACGGTACTGAGGCGGGGATCAGGCTAGGCCGCCCGTTGCGTGGATGTTCTGGCCGGTTATCCAGCGGGCGTCGGGGCCGGCTGCTCGGCGATGACGATACCGTCATCGATGTGTCCTTCACCCTCCAGCCGACCCGGGCACCCGGCCGGGTCGGGACGCGGGGTGGCCGGGGCGCGCGCCAAGGCCAGCTCGGCCAGGTGGTCGACTACTACCAGCAATTGTCTCCGCGTCGCCTGGTCATCACCGGAGCTCCCGGCGCCGGTAAGACCGTGCTGGCGGTCGAGCTGATCCTCGGCCTGCTCGAGGACCGCGCCCGGGACACCATCCAAGACGGCGCCCGACGCCGCGCCCACGACCATGCCGAGGTCCAGACGGTGCCGGTACGCATCTCCGCGGCCACGCTGGACACCGAGCTGCCCACCGCCGGTGCGGTGGAGGTCTGACTGATGCGCCACCTGGTGAGGGTGCACGGACATCACCGCGCAGGCTCTGGTGCAGGCGCGTCTGGTGATCCCGGTCATCGACGGGGTGGACGAGATGGATCCCCAAGACGCGCTGGGCTATGACTCCCGGGCCGGGCGGCCGCTGCGCGCGCTGAACGCCTACCAAGACGGCCGCAGCAAGGCCGCCGTCGTGCTGACCTGCCGCACCGACCAGTACCGGTCACTGGAAAGGCACACGTGTGGGCCGCCTCCCTCGCCCGGGTGTGGCTTTGTTGGTGAGTAGTGACATCGTTTCTTGGTCGGGGTCGCCAGCGGTCTCTATCTGGTTCTTCGACTGGTCGCGGACCGATGAGTTCGAGGTCGTTTTCGCCGTGGAGGCTGTCGATGACGGCTTGCGCGCACGGATCGAAACCGTGATCGTGTCTGCCTGGGACGGTGCGGGATACCTTACCGAGTTCCTCGACGGTGATGAACAGCGGCCAGATGGGCATGAACAAGAATCGCGCCGCCGAAATGCACTTTCTGATCAAGACTGGAGAAGATGAAGTGACCGAGTCGGCGTTCTATGCGACGGCGCTCACGACCGGCACCGTGCTGGGCCTGGGGATCGGTTCGCGGGTCGAGGACGTGGAACGCATCCTCGGCCCGGATTTCCTGGACGACCCCGGCCGGGGCACCCTGCGGCGGGACTACGGACTGGTGGAGTTCGGCTTCGAGCACGACCACGGATGGACGTGCCGGGTGATCAGTATCCAGGTCCATCGGCTCGCCTGCCAGGGGGACGACACGGTGCCCGCCGCCCTGCGCGAGAAGTACGGCTCGTTCGCCCCATTTGTGCGCTACGAGAGCCTGGCCCCCGCACTGGCCGCCCAGGGCTACACCACCCACATCGATTGGGAAGATCCGCACGCGGGCTTTCGGGTCCTCCAGGTCGACCAGACGGGGACCGAGATAGTCGTAGTCGCGGACGAAGAGGCCGATCGCACGGGAGAGCGCCCAGGATACGGCGATGTGTGGTCGATCTCGCTCTCGCTCTCGCACGAAGGTCAGTGAGGTCGAAGATCGCCGGGTGCCGGGCAAAGCCACTAGTGCCATTCGTTGCGGCAGCCGAGGCTTCGCTCAGCCTTGTTCAAGACACGGAGCTCCCTATGACAACCCGTCTGAGCCTCGGCGAGACGGAGGGCCCCCGATGAGGCTGGGGGTTAGTCTCATCGGGGGCGGGCCGGCCGGAGCATAGGGGAAGGTTCCGACCGGAGCTTCGGGGTGCTCCGGTGATAGTAGAGGCGGAACAGCTTCTCACGGATATCCCCCCGCACCCAGTGGAAATAGGGAAAATCCCTCGTTTTGCCCCCTACTATCTGCGGAAGCACCCGCCGAACCTCAAGGGGCGCACCGCCGGGAGAGGCACCGACAAGCAAGCCTGAGACGCGCCTCGTCACGGCGACAGCGAGCCCGAGGCGCTGGACGGGGTGAAGCGGATGGCACACCAGACCGTCCGGCCCAGTCCGGGGCCATCGTCGCAACTGCCCCAGTCGTGGGAAAGTTCACGGACGATCAGTAGGCCGCGCCCGCTCTCGGCGTCGGGGTCTTTGCGGACCTCAGGCGCCGATACAGTCGAACCCGGATCGTTCACTTCTATACGGATGGCTCCGTCCTGCTCGATGACCGTCAGCCCGATGTAGCCGTCCGCCCCGCACCCGGAGTGGATGATCGCGTTGGTCACGAGTTCGGACGTGGCCAGCACCGCATCGTCAACCGCAGGATGCGACTCGCCTAGCCATCGGCGTACCTCGGTTCGTGCGTGTGAGACGGACTCTCGGACGCCGGCCAGACCCGTCGTTCCAAGGACCCTCGACTGCGCGCTTGCCCGCTTCAACTTTTCACCCGCTCCCAGGATTAGTTCTCGACCGCCTTCCAACCATCTCGAACTTCGGCTACATTCTGTTGCTGATCGACTTCAACGAGTCATCAACGCTTCAGCTGAAACCCCCCGGTGAAAAGCTGAGGAAGAACCCCTGGAGCCTGGCATGCCAAAGGAAAGCGAGCTCTACCCCTCCGAGTCCCCGACGGCCCTATTCGGCTTTGAGCTGCGCAAACTCCGGAAGGAGCGACGCTGGTCCCAGCTGCGGCTGGCACGAGCGGTGCCTTACTCGGTCGGCACGATAAGCATGATCGAAACAGCCAAGCGCTCACCGTCGGAAGCGTTCGCCCGCCACTGCGACGAAGCACTCGAGGCGGGCGGCGCCTTGATGCGCCTCTGGCCGATGGTCAACCGCTCGTCCGCTCCCCTCTGGTTCCGCCCTTGGCTAGACGTCGAAGCCACCGCAGAGGCACTCAGCACGTGGGAGCCGTTGATGATTCCTGGCCTGCTCCAGACGGAGGACTACGCCAGGGCGATACTGAGCGGCGACGTGGGAGTCACCACAGAGCAGGTCGAAGAACAAGTGGTGGCCCGAATGGAACGCCAGTCGATTCTCAGACGCCCCAAGCCTCCTCTTCTCTGGTTCGTGCTCGACGAAGCCGTTCTCCACCGTCCGGTCGGCACCGTCGCCGTGATGGCGGCGCAGCTCGATCACCTACTGGAGGCCGCCAAGTCCTCAAGCGTCACGATCCAGGTCCTGCCCTACAAAGCCTTTTCCACCACCGGACTCGCGGGCGGGTTCGTCATCGCGCAGGCGGACGGCGTCGCCGATACGGCGTACGTGGAGTCGGCGGGAATTCTCGGCCGCGTGACGGAGCGAGCGGAAGACATCAGAACCCTAAGATTCAGATATGACGGGATTCGCTCTGAGGCACTCCCTCAACGCGAATCCTTGGAGCTGATCAAGGAGGCCGTACGGCGATGGAAAAGCTGACCTGTGATCGGGAAACGGCCGAGTGGCGCAAGTCCAGTTGGTCGGGTCCCGATGGCGGCAACTGCGTTGAAGTGGCGGAGCTGGGCGGTGGGCGACGCGGGGTTCGTGACAGTAAGCAGGTCGCGCAGCCTGTTCTGGTTTTTCCGGCGGCTGAGTGGCGGGCGTTCGTCGGCGGGCTCAAAGTGCGGCGGATCGGCTGTTAGAGCAGTGCTCTTTGTTGGGGTCGGTGCTCTGGTATGGTCGGGAAGATGAACGCCAGTCGTACTGCGCGGGAGCGGGTTCGGGCCGAGCTCATCGGCGAGATCAAGGACGTGGCGCGGCGGCAGCTCGCCGTCGACGGGGCCACGGGGTTGTCGCTGCGGGCCGTCGCGCGCGAGCTGGGCATGGTGTCCTCGGCGATCTACCGCTACTTCCCGAGCCGCGACGAGCTGCTCACCGCGCTGATCATCGAGGCGTTCAACGCCGTGGGCGAGGCCGCCGAGGCTGCCGACGCGGCCTGTCCACGAGACCGGTACCTCGATCGGTGGATGGCGATCTGCCGGGCGATCCGGGCGTGGGCGCTGGCGAATCCGCACGAGTACGCGCTGATCCACGGCTCGCCCGTGCCGGGCTACGTCGCCCCGCAGGACACGGTCGCGCCCGCCGCCCGTGACGCGTTCGTGATGGCGGCCATCTTGCGGGACGCCGAGGGGGCCGGGAAGCTCACCCCGCGCACCGCCGGCCTCCCGCCCGTCCCGCCCTCCTTCGCGCAGGACGCGGAGCGGCTGCGCGAGACGCTGTTCGCCCCGCTTTCGCATGATGTGATCCTTCAGGCGCTGATGGCGTGGACGTCCGTCTACGGGACGATCAGCTTTGAGCTGTTCGGCATGTACAAGAACGTCATCGAAGACCGGGCCGCGACCTTCGACTACAACGCGCTGGCGCAGGCTCACCTGCTCGGCCTCACCCCCGCCCCTCGGTAGGCGGCGCGCCTTCCGGCGGTGGTCGCGCGGCTCCGATATGGCGATATGGCCACATGCCGCCGCTCCGTTGCCGTCACCCCATACGATGCGCTCACGGGGAGAAATGCGGGCAACCGGCTCGCGTGACGCGTTTCCGGGTTCGCGGACGGCCCTCGCGGGGCGGGCCTGGCGCGGGCCCCACGGGATGCGTTACCGCGGAACGGAGGAGGGCTATGAGCGACGCCGCGGCCGAGAACGCGGACAGGGCCCCGGACGCGGAGAATGCCCTCGACGCGCACACCGCCCCGGACGCGAAGAACGCCCGAGACACGGACACCACCCCGGACGCGAAGAACGTCCAGGACGCGGACAAGGACCCGGACGCGGACAAGGACGCGGACAAGGACCGGGACATGGACGTGGCACGCGACGCCCCGCGTGCGGAGGTGCCGCGGACGGCGGTGCCGGGTGGGGCGGTCGTGTGGCATCACATGGGGCGGGGGTGGATGGCGCTCGGGATGTGGAGTGAGCGGCGAGTGGGCCTCGGGGAGGATGCCGAGCCGTTGCTGGTGCACCACGGGCCGACGCGGGAGGGCGTCGTCGGGGTCTTCGACGGCGCGGGCGGCGCGGGGGCGTCGATCGTGGCCGTCTCACGGACGGGCGTTCCGCGTACCGGCGCCTGGGTCGGGTCGCGGACGGCGCGGCGGTGCGTCGAGGGGTGGTTCCTGGAGCGCCTTGAGGACCGCAAGCCGTTCGAGGTCGAGTCGCTGCGCAGCAGCCTGGCCGCCGAGCTCGCGCGCGCGCGTCCGCGCGTGCCCAGCAGGATCCTCGGGTCGATGCGCCGGATGCTGCCCTCCACCATGGCCGCCGTCCGCTACCGGGTCGAGGACGGGCGGGTGGAGTGCGAGGCGCTGTGGGCGGGCGACTCGCGGGCGTACGCGCTGACGCCCGGCGGAGGACTTCAGGCGCTCACCCGGGACCACACCGTGGAGACCGACGCGCTGGAACAGCTCGTGCAGGACCCGCCGCTGACGAACATGCTGTGCGCGGACCGGGACTTCACCGTCGAGTCCCACGCCGTCTCGCTGGACGGGCCCTGCGTGCTCGTCTGCGCCACTGACGGCTGCTTCGGGTACGTCGACACGCCGTCCGACTTCGAGCGTCACCTGCTCGGCACGCTCATGGAGTCCGAGGACGAAGGCGACTGGGCCGCGCGGCTTGCCGCGCGCGTGTCGGGGTACACGGGCGACGACGCGTCGCTGTGCCTGGCCGCCTTCGGGTTCTCCGGCCTCGGCGAGCTGCGGGAACGCTTCGGCGACCGTCTGCGCGAGCTGGAGGGACGGTACGCCGCCGGGGCGGAGGACGACGACCCCGCCGCGCGCCGACGGTGGCGCGAGCGGGCCTGGCGGGACTACCGGGAGGGTTACGAACTGCTCATGCCGTCGCTGGAGGAGGGACGATGAAGCTCGGCGCGGTGATCAGGGGCTACCACATCGTGTCCGAGCCGACCAACGACGGCGGCGGTAAGTGCGTGTGGGCCTTCGCGGTGCGAGGGGGGCGTCACTACTTCATCAAGCGCTTCCTGGAGCCGAAGCGCCCCAAGGAGGGGTCGACCGCGTCGGCGGCGAGCAAGGCGGCGCGGCTGCGCGAGTGCGCCGAGTTCGAGCGGCGGCAGCGGGACATCATGAGCCGCCTTGCGCACGACGTGACCGGGGCGGGCAACCTCGTCCTGGCGGTGGACTTCTTCCACGAGGGCACGACGTACTACAAGGTGACCGAGCGCATCACCCCCTCCCCTCTGAACGCGCCGCACGCGCTTCCCCCGCGTGACAAGTCGGTGCTGCTGAAGACGCTCGGCCTGAGCGTCGGCCTGCTGCACGGCATCGGGGTCGTCCACGGCGACCTGAAGCCGTCGAACGTGCTGATCCAGCAGAAGGGCCCACACGCGTTCCATACGGCCAAGCTCATCGACTTCGACGACTCGTATGTTTCCGGCCATCCCCCGGGACCCGAGATGATCACTGGCGACTCGGTGTACGGGGCGCCCGAATGGCGGCGGTACGTCCAGGGCGACCCGGACGCGCGGCCCGGGCACCTGACCACGTCGGTGGACGTGTTCGCCCTCGGACTGATGGCGCACCGCTACCTGACCGGCACGATCCCCGGCTTCGACGACCGGTACGACTCGCCCGCCGACGCGGTGATGGCGGGCGAGCGCCTGCGCGTGGACGAACGGCTCGCGCCGCGCGTGCGGGGGCTGCTGGAGGCGATGACGTCCCTCGATCCCGCCGCCCGGCCGCCGATCGCCGCGTTCCTGGCTACGCTGGGCGATCCGGAGGCGTGCGTCCTGCACGCGCGTCCCCCCGAGGGGCGTACGGACGCCGTGCCTCCCCCGGCGCCGCGGCCGGGGTCGCGCGTGCGCATCAACCTCGGCGACGGCCGTCGCTGACCCCTGGCCCGTCCCCGTGGCGGGCCCGCGACCACATCGGAAGGGACGAACCGGCAATGACAACCGGCCAGCAGCACACCGGGAACCTGCGGTACGCGGTCGACATCGTGCTGTGCATCGACGTGACCGAGAGCATGAGCCCGGTGCTGGACACCGTGAAAGAGAGCGCCCTGTCGTTCCACGAACGCCTCGAAGCGGTCATGACGCGGGCGGGCAAGGCGATCAGCCAGCTCAGGCTGAAGGTCATCGGGTTCCGCGACTTCGCCGACCGGGCCGAGGACGCCATCGAGGAGAGCGACTTCTTCCTGTTCCCCGGCCAGGCGGGCGAGTTCGAGCGGTTCATGCGCCGCCTGGAGGCGACCGGCGGCGGCGACTTCCCCGAGTCGGGGCTGGAGGCGCTGGCGCTGGCCATCAACGCGCCCTGGGAGAAGGGCCTGGACCGGCGGCGTCACGTCATCGTGCTGTTCACCGACGCCCCCGCGCACCCGATCGGCATGCCCGAGGCGATGGCCGCGCACACCTACCCCATGCACCTGCCGCGCACCATGGACGAGTTGTTCGAGGAGTGGGGGTACGCGAGCAGCGCGACGGCCGTCATGGAGCACTCCGCCAAGCGCCTCGTGCTGTTCGCCCCGGACGTCGAACCGTGGACCAGCATCACTGACGAGTGGAGCCTGACCATGCAGTTCCCCTCCAAGGCGGGCGAAGGGCTCCAGGACGTCGAAATGGATGAAATTATCAACACAATCGTCCACAGCCTCTGAGAGCCGCTCCCCGCGCCCGTCACGGACGACGTAGCGTGAGGGACGGCCAGGCGAAGCGCGTCCCGAGCCGCGCCGGAGCGGGCGGTCAGGACGGTCACGCCGGGGGGGCGGACGCGCCGAACCGGCTCGGGACATATCGGGTAGGGGGTGCCATGGCGGGTGCTACATGGCAGTGCGCGGCCTGCGACACCTTCAACGACGCGCAACGGGCGCGGTGCATGGTGTGCGACGAGGGCCGCGTGCTCCCGAACCCCGCCACCGGCCTTCCGGACCCCGCTCCCGGCCTCCCCGGCCCGGTCCCCGGCAACGGCCAGGCACCGCACCCCGGACCTCCGACAAGGCCCGTCCCGCCCATGCCGGGGCCTGGACCACTGGGGGGCGGGGCGATGCCGGGCGGTCCCGCGTCGCGCACAGGCCCGCCACCGCACAGGGGCGTGCGCCCGGGCGAGCCGGCCGCCCGGCTGAGAGACGTCGGCGTCCCGCCTCCGGGTACGCCTCCGCGCGCGGGCGGTGCGTTCCCGTATCCGGGTGGGCCGCCGCCCGGTGCCACGGGTGCCTTCCGCCCTCCGGCCACCGGGGCGGTCGGCATGGGGTACCCGCCGTCGGCCACCTGGCCGTCCTATCTCACGCCCGACGGCATGCCGCCCCACGGCGGCCCGGCGCACGGCACCGTCGCGCCGATGCCCGGCCCGTACGGGCCCCCGTCCGGCCACGCGGCGCCGTACCGCCCGCCGGGCATGCCGGCGCACCCGCCCCGGCCGTACGGCAGGAGCGCCTCCGGCGCCGGATCGACCTTCGCCGGCTGCCTGATCGCGCTCCTGGTCTGCACGGCCGGCGGCATCGTGCTCATGTTCGTCCTCGCCCTGGTCGCCATGCGCTGACGTGGTCACCGGCGGTCCGACGACCGCCGGTGGCCAGAAGCCGGGTCAGGCGCGGGAGGCGCGGTTCACGGCGGAGAGGATGGCCTTCAGGGACGCGGTGACGGTGTTGCCGTCCACGCCGATGCCCCACAGGACGCGGTCGCCCACCTGGCACTCGACGTACGCGGCGGCGCGGGCGTCGGTGCCGGCGCTCATGGCGTGCTCGGTGTAGTCCAGGACGCGGACCTCGACGCCGACGCTGCCGAGGGCGTCCACGAAGGCCGAGATGGGGCCGTTGCCGACGCCCTCGACCTCGCGGATCTCGCCGTCGACGCGGATGTCGGCGCTGATCGCGTCCTTCTCGTCGACCTGCGAGACGTTGCGGTGGGCGAGGAGCGCGAAGCGGCCCCACGGCTTGACCGGGTTGGGGAGGAACTCGTCGTTGAAGACCTCCCACATCTCGGCGGGGGTGACCTCGCCGCCCTGGGCGTCGGTGCGGGCCTGGATGACGCCGGAGAACTCGATCTGCAGCCGTCGCGGCAGGTCGAAGCCGTACTCGGCCTTCATGATGTAGGCGACGCCGCCCTTGCCGGACTGGCTGTTGACGCGGATGACGGCCTCGTAGGTGCGCCCGACGTCCTTGGGGTCGATGGGCAGGTACGGCACGGCCCACGGGTAGGCGTCGACGGGGACGCCCGCCGCCACGGCGTCGCGCTCCAGGGCCTCCAGGCCCTTCTTGATGGCGTCCTGGTGGGAGCCGGAGAAGGCGGTGTAGACCAGCTCGCCGCCGTAGGGGTGGCGGGGGTGCACGGGGAGCTGGTTGCAGTACTCGACGACGCGGCGGATCTCGTCGATGTCGCCGAAGTCGACCTGCGGGTCGATGCCCTGGGAGAAGAGGTTCATGCCCAGCGTGACCAGGCAGACGTTGCCGGTGCGCTCGCCGTTGCCGAACAGGCAGCCCTCGATGCGGTCGGCGCCGGCCTGGTAGCCGAGCTCGGCGGCGGCGACGGCGGTGCCGCGGTCGTTGTGGGGGTGCAGGGACAGGACGATCGACTCGCGGCGGGCCAGGTTGCGGCTCATCCACTCGATCTGGTCGGCGTAGACGTTGGGGGTGGCCATCTCGACCGTGGCCGGCAGGTTGATGATGACCTTGCGGTCCGGGGTGGGCTGCCACACGTCGGTGACGGCGTCACAGACCTCGACGGCGTACTGCAGCTCGGTGCCGGTGAACGACTCCGGGGAGTACTGGAAGTAGATCTCGGTGCCGGTCATCTGGCCGGCGAGCTTCTTGCACAGCTTGGCGCCCTCGACCGCGATCGCGGTGATGCCGTCCTTGTCCTGCCCGAAGACGACGCGGCGCTGCAGGGTCGAGGTCGAGTTGTACAGGTGCACGATGGCCTGCCTGGCGCCGCGCAGCGACTCGAAGGTGCGCTCGATCAGCTCCGGGCGGGCCTGGGTCAGCACCTGGATGACGACGTCGTCGGGGACGCGGCCCTCGTCGATGATCTGCCGGACGAAGTCGAAGTCGGTCTGGGAGGCGGCGGGGAAGCCGACCTCGATCTCCTTGAAGCCCATGCGGACCAGCAGCTCGAACATCTGGAGCTTGCGGTGGGAGTCCATCGGGTCGATCAGCGCCTGGTTGCCGTCGCGCAGATCGACCGCGCACCACTGCGGGGCGCGGTCGATGACCTTGCCGGGCCAGGTGCGGTCGTCCAGGCGTACGGGGGCGAAGGGTTGGTAGCGCTGGAAGGGCATGGGGCTGGGCTGTTGCCGGGGATACATGGCGTGCTCCTGATCGGTGTCGGGACCGGGGGCGGCGCGCGTCAAGGCGATGAACCTGACATGTGATCACCCGCGGATCGCTGAAGATCACGGGGATTGGGGTCGCCACCCGGAGTTCGTCCTCGGACGGCCGACGCGCATGACTCGCACCGCGGCGAGGGAGCCGGCCTCTTACAGGCCCTCGCCGCGGCGGCTAAGAAGCAGCCCGCGCAGCATAGACCAGACCGTACCAGACGCCAGGATCCCGCCGTGACCGGGCCGCCCGAACCTGGGGTGGCGCCCCCAGCCACCCCTACGCCCGCCCGGCGGCCCCCGGCGAGATCACGAACTCCGGATCACCGTCCGTGAACGCCGCAGGTGGAAGAGGGGGAACGCGGCCCTCGCCCCATCCTGCCACCCTCCACGCCGTAAGCTCCCAATGAACATCGAGGAGGTAGGACATGCAGGACGGCGAGATCCTCGCGAAGATCAAGGACCTCATCGCGGAGGAGCACGACCTGCGCGACCGGGCGGCCGGCACGGGCGAGGTCGGCGCACAGGACGAGAGGGCGCGCATCAAGGAGCTGGAAGACGCGCTCGACCAGTGCTGGGACCTTCTGCGGCAGCGCAAGGCCCGCCGGGAGTTCGGCGAGGATCCGGACTTCGCCAGCCCGCGTCCGGTCAACGAGGTCGAGGACTACCAGCAGTAGTGCCGCGCCGCGGCGGCCCTCACACGGCGGCTCTCAAGCGGCGGCGGCTCTCACACGGCGGCGACGGCCAGGTTTTCGGAAAGAAAGCCTGGCCGTCCCCTTTTGTGTCTTTGCCGGGCGTTTCGTCGTTTCGTCCGGTCGGCCCGCTGTAATCGAAGGTACGACGAGCAGCGGCTCGGCGAGCGGACGACGGCGGGGGGTGCGGCGTGCGGACGACCCACGCGGCCCGGCCGGGCACCGGCCCCACTGAAACGGGTACCGGCCCCACTGAAACCGGTGAAAACGGCGCGACATCCCGCGCTGTACCGTGGCGGGCGGGCCGTACGGCCGGCGCCACCCGATGGCCGGCCGGCCGTACGGTTGGGGACGGCCCGTGATCTACACCCAGGAGCCCCCGGCCCCGACGACCAAGCTGGCCAAGAAGGGCCGGCTCCTCCTCAGGTGGGCGAGCACGACCGACCACAAGGTGGTCGGCAACCTCTACCTGGTCACCTCGTTCGGCTTCTTCCTGATCGCCGGCATCATGGCGATGATGATCCGCGCCGAGTTGCTGGAGCCCGGCCTGCAGTTCGTGTCGCAGAAGAAGTACAACGAGTTGTTCACCAACCATGGCGCGCTGATGCTGCTGCTGTTCGCCACCCCGCTGTTCGCCGGGTTCGCCAATGCCATCATGCCGTTGCAGATCGGCGCGCCGGACGTCGCGTTCCCTCGGCTCAACATGTTGAGCTACTGGCTGTTCCTGGCCGGCGGGCTGATGGTGGTGTCCGGGTTCGTCACGGCCGGCGGGGCGGCGGACTTCGGGTGGACCGCCTACGCCCCGCTGTCGAGCGGCACCTACACGCCAGGGCTCGGGCCGGACCTGTGGATCATGGGTCTGGTGCTGTCGGGGCTCGGGACGATCCTCGGCTCGGTGAACTTCATCACGACGATCATCTGCATGCGCGCCCCCGGCTTGACGATGTTCCGGATGCCGATCTTCACGTGGAACGTCCTGTTCACCAGCGTGCTCGTGCTGATGGCGTTCCCGGTGCTGGCCGCCGCGCTGCTGGTACTGGAGATCGACAGGAAGCTCGGCGCGCAGGTCTTCGAGGCCCGGAACGGCGGCGCGCTGCTGTGGCAGCACCTGTTCTGGTTCTTCGGGCACCCCGAGGTGTACATCATCGCGCTGCCGTTCTTCGGCATCATCACCGAGGTGCTCCCGGTCTTCAGCCGCAAGCCGCTGTTCGGCTACATCGGGCTGGTCGGCGCGACCATCGCGATCACGGGCCTGTCGATGACGGTGTGGGCGCACCACATGTTCGTGACCGGTCACGTGCTGCTGCCGTTCTTCTCGTTCATGTCGTTCCTCATCGCCGTTCCCACAGGGGTGAAGTTCTTCAACTGGGTCGGCACGATGTGGCGGGGGCATCTCGTCTTCCCCTCCCCGATGCTCTTCGCCGTAGGGTTCCTCGTCACGTTCCTGCTGGGCGGGCTCACCGGAGTGATCCTGGCCTCGCCCCCACTGGACTTCCAGGTCAGCGACACGTACTTCGTCGTCGCGCACTTCCACTACGTGGTCTTCGGCACCGTGGTGTTCGCGATGTTCGCCGGTTTCTACTTCTGGTGGCCGAAGCTCACCGGGAAGATGCTGGACGACAGGCTCGGCAAGTGGCACTTCTGGACGCTCTTCGTCGGCTTCCACGCCACGTTCCTGGTGCAGCACTGGCTGGGTACACAGGGCATGCCCCGACGGTACGCCGACTACGGGCCGACGGACGGCTTCACGACCGGCAACATGATCTCCTCGGCGGGGGCGTTCCTGCTCGGCGCCTCGACGCTGCCGTTCCTGTTCAACATATGGAAGACGTGGCGATACGCCCCCAAGGTGGAGGTGGACGACCCGTGGGGCTTCGGCAACTCGCTGGAGTGGGCCACGTCCTGCCCGCCGCCGCGGCACAACTTCACCTACATCCCGCCGATCCGCTCCGAGCGCCCGGCGTTCGACTACCACTACTCGCTGCTGCCGATCACCGGAGTGGAGACGGTGCGCCGCCGGGAATGAGCCCGGTCAGACGGCCAGCAGGCGGTGCACCTCCTCGCCGCGAAGCTCCTCGGCGCCGCCCGCGCGCACGACGTGCCCGGCGTCCAGGATGAAGAACCGGTCGGCCAGGCGCAGCGCGAGGTCGAGGTACTGCTCGACGAGCAGCACCGCGAGCCCGGAGGCGTGCAGCCGCTCGATGGCCTCCTCGATCTCCTGGACGATGGACGGCTGGATGCCCTCGGTCGGCTCGTCCAGAATGAGCAGCTTGGGCCGGGTGACCAGGGCTCGGGCCATGGCGAGCTGCTGCTGCTGGCCGCCGGACAGGAAGCCCGCGCGCCTTTTCAGCAGCGGTTTCAGCCGGGGGAAGACCTCCAGTGCCTCGTCCAGCGCGCCGGGATCCTTGTGCGGGGACGCCTCCAGCGTGACGAGCAGGTTGCCCATCACGCTGAGCTGCGGGAACGTCTCGTGTCCCTGGGGGACGTACCCCAGGCCGAGCCGCACCCGCTCGTGCGGGCGCAGCCGCGTCACGTCCCTTCCCTCGAACGTGACCGTGCCCGCCGTGGCCGGCAGCACGCCCATGACGGTGTTGAGCAGCGTGGTCTTTCCCACGCCGTTGCGTCCCATGACGCAGACGAGCCGACCCGGCTCGACGTCGAACGACACGCCGAACAGCACGCGCGCCCTGCCGTAGCCGGCTTCCAGACTTCTGACCGACAGCATCACATTCCCTCTCCGACGGACGTGCCGACGACCGGGCCGGCGTCCGGGGCCTCCGCCGGGCCACCGGCCGGACCGGGGCCGGCGCCGGCGTCCGTCCCGGGTTCCGCGCGGCGGCCAAGGTAGACCTCCTGGACGCGCGGATCCGCTCTCACCTGCTCCACCGAGCCCTCCACGAGGACCTTGCCCTCGTGCAGGACCGTCACCTGGGACGCGTAGCGCCGCAGGAAGTCCATGTCGTGCTCGATCACGATCACCGTGTGGTCCTTGGCGATCTCGGTGAGCAGCTCGCCGGTGCGGACCCGTTCCTCCCCCGACATGCCGGCCACCGGCTCGTCCAGGAGCAGCAGCCGGGGACGCTGGGCGATGAGCATGCCGATCTCCAGCCACTGCCGCTGGCCGTGGGAGAGCACCCCGGCGGGACGGCCGGCCAGCTCGGTGAGCCCGGTGGTGCGCATCGCCGCGTCGACGGCCTCCGACACCCCGCGCCGCCGCCGGGCCAGGGCCCACAGCGGCCTGCGGAACGACGCGGCCAGGTCGAGGTTCTCGGTGACGGTGAGCTGCTCGAACACGACCGACGTCTGGAACGTGCGCCCGACGCCCATGCGGACGATCTCGTGCTCCCTACGCCCGACCAGGTCCCACCCCTCGAACCGCACCGAGCCCGCGGCCGGGCGGGTGAGGCCGGTGATGACGTCGATCAGCGTGGTCTTGCCCGCGCCGTTCGGGCCGATGAGGAAGCGCAGCTCCCCCTGCTCGACGGTGAGGTCGACGCCGTCGATGGCGCGGAACCCGTCGAACTCGACCCGCAGGCCCCGCACCTCCAGCAGTGCTCCGTTCACGCGCGCCTCCTCGACGGCAGCAGGTCGCGGGCGCGGGCGGCCAGGCCAAGCAGGCCCTTGGGCGCGAGCGTCATGACGAGGATGAACAGCGCCCCTTGCAGGTACAGCCAGCCGTCGGCGAACTGCTCGCTGAAGGACGTCTTGGCGTACCCCATGACCACGGCGCCGAGGACGGCCCCGGCCAGCGAGAACCGGCCGCCGACCGCGACGGCGACCACCAGCTCCAGCGAGGGGACCACGCCCAGCAGCGCCGGGGAGATGATGCCGACGACGGGCACGAACAGCGCCCCCGCGAGGCCGGCCATGCCCGCCGACACGGCGAAGGTGACGGTCTTGACGGTCGCGGGGTCGTAGCCGAGGAACCGCACGCGGTCCTCGCCGTCCCTGATCGCGACGAGCAGGCGGCCGAACCGGCTGCGCACGAGCTGCCGGGCCACCAGGTAGAGCAGCCCGAGCACGGCCGCCACGACGAGGTACAGCCCGCGCTGGGTCTCGTCGGCGGCCAGGTCCTGTCCGAACAGGTCGAAGAAGTTGGTCAGGCCGTTGGTGCCGCCGGTGAGCCCCTGCTGTCCCACCAGCAGGATCACGGTGGCGGCGGCCAGCGCCTGGGTGAGGATCGCGAAGTAGGCGCCGCGCACGCGCTGCCGGAAGACCAGCGTGCCGAGCAGCAGGGCGAGCAGGACCGGCCCCGCCACGGCGAAGGCGATGGCGAAGACGGGGTTCCCGAACGGCACCCACAGCGGCGGCAGCTTCTCGACGCCGCTCCACACCATGAAGTCGGGCAGGTGTCCCCCGGCGTCGTGCAGCTTGAGGTACATGCCCATCGCGTAGCCGCCGAGCCCGAAGAACACGCCCTGGCCGAGGGTGAGCATGCCGCCCTGGCCCCACGCCAGGCCGATGCCGAGCGCCACGATGGCGTAGCAGAGGTACTTGGCCAGCAGCCCCAGGCGGAAGGGCTCCAGCGCGAGCGGCGCCACCACCAGGGCGAGGACGGCGATCGCGGTGAAGGCGGCCGGGCCGAGCAGGCGGGCGTGCCAGGGCCTGCCGGGGCCCGGCGGCGCCAGGCCGACCGTGTCGCGCTCGCCCCGCACGGTGGCCGTCATGTCAGCGCCCTCGACCTGAGGACGAACAGGCCCTGCGGCCTGACCTGGAGGAACGCGATGATCGCCACGAAGACGATGACCTTGGCCAGGCTGGCGTTCGTCCAGAACTCGGCGTAGGAGTTGAGCAGCCCGAGCGCGACGGCGGCGATGACCGCGCCGCGCAGCTGCCCGAGGCCGCCGGCGACGACCACGAGGAAGGCGTCGACGATGTAGTAGGTGCCGAGCGCCGGTCCGACCGGGCCGATCAGGGTGAGCGCCACCCCGGCGATGCCGGCGAGGCCGGAGCCGATGAAGAAGGTGCGCTGGTCCACCCGTCCGGTGTTGATGCCCATGACGGCGGCGAGCTGCCGGTTCTGCATGACGGCCCGCATGCGGCGGCCCTGCGAGGTGCGGGACATGTACGCCCAGACGGCCACGACGCTGCCGATCGCGAGGGCCATGATGAACAGCCGGTTGTAGGGCAGGATGCCGATGCCGCCCTGGAGCCAGGACGGGGCCTGCACCTGGACGTTCGGCGCGCCGAACAGGTCTCGGGCCGCCTGCTGGAGCACCAGGCTGACGCCCCAGGTGAGCAGCAGCGTGTCGAGCGGGCGGCCGTAGAAGTGCCGGATCGCGGCCCGCTCCAGGACCAGCCCCATCAGTCCCGCCACGCCGAACGCGACGGGCAGCGCGACGATCACCGCCTGGCGGCCCGCCCAGTCCTGGAGCAGGTAGGCGGTGTAGGCGCCGGCCATGATGAACTCGCCGTGCGCCATGTTGATCACGCCCATCTGGCCGAACGTGAAGGTCAGGCCGAGCGCGATGAGCAGTAGCACCGCCCCGATCGAGAGCCCGATGGGCAGCTGGTTGACTATGGCCTCCATCCGGTCCTCACCCCGTCTCGTGTTCCTCGGTATCTCGGCATCTCGGCCTCTCGCATCCGCGCGATCTGTGCTGGTTCGGGGGGCGGTCGCCGGTGCCGGGGGCGCCGCCGGTCGTGACGTACGGCGGGTGGTCGGGGTCCGGAACGCGGGCCGCGCCGCGTCGCGCGCGCCGCGGTGATCCCCGCGGTCGGGTCGCGGCCCGCGTTCCAGGACCCTTGGCGTGGCCGGGCGGAGACTCCCCCTCGACCCGGCCACGTTCGCGGGGGCCGTCAGGCGAGTCCGCCGGCCCAGGGGTAGGTCTTGAGGTAGGGGTCGGGCTTGATCGGCGAGCCGGAGTTCCAGACCTCCTTGATCTGACCGTCCGGTTCGATGACGCCGATCCTGGCCGTCTTGTACATGTGCTGGTTCTCGCCGTCGATGGTCACCTTGCCCTCGGGGCGGTCCAGCGAGATGCCCCCGGCGGCCTTCTTGACGGCCTCGACGTCGGTCGAGCCGGCCTTCTTCGCGGCCTCGGCCCAGAGGTAGACGGCGTTGTAGCCGGCCTCCATCGGGTCGGAGGTGACGCGGTCGGCCCCGTACTTGGCCTTGAACGCCTCGACGAACTTCGTGTTGGCCGGGTTCTCGGTGGTCTGGTAGTAGTTCCACGCCACCAGGTGGCCGGCGATGTTGTCGACGCCGATGCCCTTGACCTCTTCCTCGGCGACGCTGACGGACATCACGGGCATGGCCTCGGCCGTGACCCCGGCGCTCTTGAGCTGCTTGAAGAAGGCGACGTTGCTGTCGCCGTTCAGCGTGTTGAAGACCGCGTCGGGTTTCGCCTGGACGACCTTGTTCACGAGCGTGCTGTATTCGGTGTGGCCGAGCGGGGTGTATTCCTCGCCGAGCACCTGCATTCCGTTCGCCGCCGCGTACGCCTTGATGATTTTGTTGGCCGTGCGCGGGAAAACGTAGTCGCTGCCGACCAGGAAGATCTTCTTCTTTCCCTTTTCCTTGAGATAGTCGAGCCCGGGGACGATCTGCTGGTTGGTGGTCGCGCCGGTGTAGAAGATGTACGGCGAGCTTTCGAGCCCCTCGTACTGCACCGGGTACCACAGCAGGGCCTTACGCTTCTCGAAGACCGGCAGCATGGCCTTGCGGCTGGCGGAGGTCCACCCGCCGAACACGGTCGCCACCTTGTCCTGGGCGATGAGCTTGGTCGCCTTCTCGGCGAAGGTGGGCCAGTCGGACGCGCCGTCCTCGACGACGGGGACGAGCTTCTTGCCGAGCACGCCGCCGGCCGCGTTGATCTCCTCGATCGCGAGCAGCTCGGCGTCCCGGACCGTGACCTCGCTGATCGCCATCGTGCCGCTCAGCGAGTGCAGGATTCCGACCTTGATGCCGGAGTCTCCCCCCGCGGCGGTGCCGCCGGAGGAGCTCGTGGACGACTGGCCACCGCAGGCGGCGAGCCCGGTCGCGAGGAGCGCGACCGCGGCCCCGATACGCCACGCCGAATTGCGCAATTATTCCTCCTTGCCGATACGGCCCCCGCACCGACCTGTCTGCCGCCAAGGTGATCGAGCGAGGTTTCCCGGCGTGGTCGCGTTCGTTAATTGCGCTTTACCGGCTCTTCACCGCAACAACACGTCCGGCCCTTGCCGCAGGTCCATATAAGGTGTTCTTAGGGGCGGCCTTCGACCTTTGCCCGGGCCGCTCCGCCCGGCCGCCGCCCCCCGCCATTCGGGCCGTGGCGGGTTTGGAACGCGATATCGCCGCCTCACCGCGTCCGACACGATCCGGAAATGGCGCCGTCACACCACGGAAACGACCGTTGCCTAGTGTCCGGCCATGCGGCTCACCCCACACGAACAGGAACGTCTGCTCATCCATGTCGCGGCGGGTGTCGCCCGAGAACGCCAGGCGCGGGGGCTGCGCCTCAACCATCCCGAGGCCACCGCGGTCATCGCGTCCTTCCTGCTGGAGGGCGCCAGGGACGGCCAGACCGTCGCCGAGCTCATGGACGCGGGACGCAAGGTGCTGCGCCGGGAGGACGTCATGGAGGGCATCCCCGAGATGCTCGAATCCGTGCAGATCGAGGCGACCTTCCCCGACGGCACCAAGCTCGTGACCGTCCACCGGCCGATCAGTTGACGGGGGTCCACGTGACGCCAGGCGAGATCCTCCACGGCGAGGCGCCCATTCCTCTCAATCCGGGGCGCGAGCGGGTCACCCTGCGCGTCGTCAACACCGCCGACCGGCCCATCCAGGTGGGGTCGCACTACCACTTCGCCGCCGCCAACCCGGGGCTGGACTTCGACAGGGACGCGGCGTGGGGCCTGCGCCTGGACGTCCCCGCGGGCACCGCCGTGCGCTTCGAGCCCGGGGTCGAGCGGGACGTCCGGCTCGTCCCGATCGCCGGGCTGCGGGTCGTCCCCGGCCTGCGGCTCGAATACGCGGGCGCGCTCGACGAGCGCGGCGCGGACGCCCGGGAGCCGGCATGAGCGGTCCCTCGATCGAGCGCTCGCGCTACGCCGCGCTCTACGGCCCGACCACCGGCGACAGGATCCGTCTCGCCGACACCGACATCCTGATCGAGGTCACCGACGACCTGAGCAGGAGCCCGGAGGGCGCGGGCGACGAGGTCGTGTTCGGCGGCGGCAAGGTGATCCGCGAGTCGATGGGCCAGGCCCGGACGACGCGCGCCGAGGGCGCCCCCGACCTGGTCATCACCGGCGCGGTGATCCTCGACCACTGGGGGATCGTCAAGGCCGACATCGGCGTGCGGGACGGGCGCGTCTCGGCCATCGGCAAGGCCGGCAACCCCGACACGATGGACGGCGTCCACCCCGACCTGGTCATCGGCCCCTCCACCGAGATCCTGGCCGGCAACGGCAAGATCATCACGGCGGGCGCGATCGACTCGCACGTGCACCTCATCTGCCCGCAGATCGTGGACGAGGCCCTCGGCGCGGGGGTGACCACGCTGATCGGCGGCGGCACCGGCCCCGCCGACGGCACCAAGGCCACCACCGTCACCGGCACGTGGTACCTCGCGCGCATGCTGGAGTCGATGGACGGCATGCCCGTCAACGTCGCCCTGCTCGGCAAGGGCAACACCACCGGCGCCGAGGGGCTGATGGAGCAGCTCAGGGCGGGCGCGTCGGGGTTCAAGCTGCACGAGGACTGGGGCACGACGCCCGCCGCGATCGACGCGTGCCTGCGGGTGGCCGATGCGACGGGCGTTCAGGTGGCGATCCACACCGACACGCTGAACGAGGCCGGGTTCGTGGAGTCGACGCTCCAGGCGATCGGCGACCGGGGGATCCACGCCTACCACACCGAGGGCGCGGGGGGCGGGCACGCGCCGGACATCATCCGTGTGGCGTCGTACGCCAACGTGCTGCCGTCCTCGACCAACCCGACGCGCCCGCACACCGTCAACACGCTCGACGAGCACCTCGACATGCTGACGGTCTGCCACCATCTGAACCCCTCCGTGCCCGAGGACCTGGCCTTCGCCGAGTCGCGCATCCGGCCCTCGACGATGGCGGCCGAGGACGTGCTGCACGACCTCGGCGCGATCTCGATGATCGGGTCGGACTCGCAGGCGATGGGCCGGGTCGGCGAGACGATCATCAGGACCTGGCAGACGGCGCACGTGATGAAGCGCCGCCGGGGCGCGCTGCCCGGCGACGGCGCGGCGGACAATCTGCGCGCTCGCCGCTATGTCGCGAAATACACGATCTGCCCGGCGGTGGCGCACGGCCTGGACGAGCACGTCGGCTCGGTCGAGGTGGGCAAGCTCGCCGACCTGGTGCTGTGGCAGCCGGCGTTCTTCGGGGTCAAGCCCGATCTGGTCGTCAAGGGCGGCGTCATCGCGTACGCGCAGATGGGCGACGCGAACGCCTCGATCCCGACGCCGCAGCCCGTGCTGCCCCGCCCCATGTTCGGCGCGGCCCCGGTCACCGCGGCCGCCACGTCCCTGCACTTCGTCGCGCCGCTCGCGCTGGAGGACGGCCTCGCCGACCGGCTGCGCGTGGCCCGGCGGCTGGTCCCCGTCGCCGACGTCCGCCGGCGAGGAAAGGAGTCGATGCCCCTCAACGACGCGCTCCCGGCCATCGAGGTGGACCCCGACACGTTCGCGGTCCGCGTGGAGGGCGAGACGATCGAACCCGCCCCGGCCGAGGAGCTTCCCATGGCCCAGCGCTACTTCCTGTTCTGACCGAGCCGGCACCCTCGACGATGCTGACGGACGTCTGACATGGACGCGGCGCTGCTGCTGCTCGCCGACTCCCGGCTCCCCGCCGGTGGCCACGGCCACTCCGGCGGCGCCGAGGAGGCGGTGCGGATCGGGGCGATCACCGGCCCGGAGGATCTGGCGCGGTTCCTCCGTGGCCGGCTCGCCACGACCGGCCTCGTCGCCGCCGCCCTCGCCGCCGCCGCGTGCGCGGTCGGCGAGGCGGCCGGTGACGACGGCGGCGCGTACGCGGAACCGGGGGCCGGCGCCTGGCGGGCGCTGGACGCCGAGGCGGACGCCCGTACGGCCTCGCCCGCGCAACGGGGCGCGAGCCGCACCCAGGGCAGGCTCCTGCTGAGGAGCGGGCGCCGCATCTGGCCCTCGCCGGCGCTGGACGCCCTGGCACGCGCCGTGCCCGAAGGGCCGCACCACCCGATCGCGCTCGGCGCGGCGGCGCGGGCGGCGGGGTGCGCACCCCACGACGCGGCCCTCGCCACGGCCTACAACGCGATCACCGGGCCGGCCACGGCCGCCGTCCGGCTGCTCGGGCTCGACCCGGTCGACGTGCACCGCGTGCTCGCCGGCCTCGCGCCCGACCTCGAACGCGTGGCGCGCGCGTCATGCGCCACCACCGCGTGGGAGGACCTTCCCGCGCACGCCGCTCCCGCACTCGATCTGCTGGCCGAACAGCACCTACGCACGGAGGTACGGCTCTTTGTCAGCTAACCACGAGGACCGCCACCAGTCCCCCGCATCCCTGGACCGCGCGCTGCGCCTGGGCATCGGAGGACCAGTCGGGTCCGGCAAGACCGCGCTCGTCGCCGCCCTGTGCCGCACGCTGGGCCCGGTGCTCCGCCTGGGTGTGGTCACCAACGACATCTACACCACCGAGGACGCCGACTTCCTGCGCCGGGCGGGGGTGCTCGATCCCGAGCGCATCGTCGCCGTGCAGACCGGCTGCTGCCCGCACACCGCCATCCGCGACGACATCGCGGCCAACATCGACGCGGTCGAGACCCTGGAGGAACGCTTCGGGCCGCTCGACCTCGTCATCGTCGAGAGCGGCGGGGACAACCTGACCGCCACCTTCAGCCGGGGGCTCGCCGACCAGCAGATCTTCGTGCTGGACGTGTCCGGCGGCGACAAGGTGCCGCGCAAGGGCGGCCCCGGCGTGACGACGGCCGACCTGCTCGTCGTCAACAAGACCGACCTGGCCAAGCACGTCGGGGCGGATCTGACCGTGATGTCCAGGGACGCGGCCGCCGTGCGCGACGGCAAGCCCGTCCTGTTCACCTCGATCAGGGAGGTTCCCGAGGTCTACGCCGTCGCCGAATGGGTGCACGGCGTGGTCGAGTCCTGGGCGCACGCCCGGGCGCACCACCCGCACGGTCCCGCCGTCCCGTCCACCAACGCCTGAACCTGCCGAGAACGCCAGAGAAACCGAGAACGCTGAGGAGAAGGCTGAGAACACGGTGACGACCTCCGCCACGCCGCGCCCCCCGGTACCGTCCCCGCCGGACCGGAGGTCGCTGGACGCGCGTGCCGCGGTGGTCACCGAACTGTCCGGCGGCCGCACCGTGCTGCGGACGCTCCGGTCGGATCCGCCGCTGACCCTGCGTCAGACAGGACCGGCGACCGGGCCGGCCAGAGTACATCTCGTGTCCACCGCCGCCGGGCCCCTCGGCGGCGACCGCCTGGAGCTCCACCTCGACGTGGCGCCGGGCACCTCGCTGGAGCTCGCCTCGGTGGCGAGCACGCTCGTCCTCCCAGGTCCCGGCGAATCGGTGGCGATCGTCGAGGCGCGGGTGGGCGCCGGCGCCTCACTGCGGTACGCCCCCGAGCCGGTCGTCCTGGCCGCCGGGTGCGCGCACCGCATGATCGTGAGGCTGGCGATGGACGAGGGCGCGTCGGTGTACTGGCGAGAAGAAATCGTGTTCGGCCGCTTCGGCGAGCGGCCGGGCACCTGCCACGCCCGTTTCGACGCGACCGCCTCCGGCGTGCCGCTGCTGCGTCAGGAGTTCGTCGTCGGCGACCCCGCCGTGGACGGCAGCCCCGCGGTGTACGGCGACGCCCGCTGCGTCGGCAGCGTGCTCGTCGCCGGGCCGAGGCCGCCCGCCCTCAAGTCCCCGCCCGAGGCGGTGATCGGCGACGGCTGCGCGGTGCTGCCCCTGGCCGGGCCGGGCACGCTGGTGTCCGCGCTCGCGCCCGACGCCCCCACCCTGCGCGAACGCCTCACCTGGGGCGAGTCGCTCTGCGAGCCCGGCCGGTCCTGACGCCGCGCGTGCTCGTCCGCGATGGTCCCGGCCAGCGCGCCACTTCTTCGCCGGGCATCGACGGCACCGGAGTCGCCGCCG
The DNA here is from genome assembly GCF_003323745.1 of Sphaerisporangium album. Lineage (GTDB taxonomy): Bacteria > Actinomycetota > Actinomycetes > Streptosporangiales > Streptosporangiaceae > Sphaerisporangium > Sphaerisporangium album. The sequence goes on along the minus strand of NZ_QOIL01000002.1, from coordinate 324,847 downwards.
CTCCCGAGAGGCTCCGTATTCAGAGCGGGGCGTTCAGCTCCCCTCGCAGCTGGGCCGCCTCGGGGACCTCCATGTCGTCCATGAGCCGCAGAGCCTCCCCCCACTCCTCCGCCGGCAGCCCCTGGTCGGCGCGGAGCCTGGCCAGGCCGACCAGTGCGCGGGCCTGCTGGAACCGGTCACCCATGGCCTTCGTGAGCTCCAGCGCCTCCTGATGCCGGGCACCTGCCTCCTTCGGATGCCCAAGCGCGCGCTCCACCTCGCCGAGCCCGTTGAGCGCGCTGGCCTCGAACGTGCGGCTGCCGGACGCGCGGAACAGCTCCAGGGCGCGTCGATGGTGGTCGAGTGCGCGCTCGTGTTCCCCCCAGGCCAGGTAGATCTCGCCGAGACAGTCGAGCGTCTCCGCCTCCATGTCACGGTCCTCCGTCTCGCGTAGCGCGGCGAGCACCTCCTGGTAGAGGTCGTAGGCCGCCTGGAGGTCGCCGGTCGCGGCATGCACGCGGCCAATGTTGACCATGGAGGTCAGCTCGGCGTACACGTAGGAGATCGACCTGGCCAAGTCCCGGGAGGCTTCCAGGTGTTCCAGGGCCTCACCGTACTCGCCGAGCCTGAACAGGGCGTTGCCGATGTCGCCGCGCGAGACGGCCACGCCCGCCCGGTCTCCGATCTCGGCGGCGATCTCCATCGCCCTCTCGTGCAGGGGGACGGCGATTCGGTAGGCGCCGGTGCGCCAGTGGATCTCGCCGATGTGATTGAGCACGTTGGCCTGCCCGGACAGGTGGCCGCTGCGCTCGAACAGGGCGGCCGCGCGCTCCAGATCCGCCAGCGCGGCGGCGTACTGCCCCCGGAACACCTGGATCATCGCGATGTTGCCCAGCGCGCCGCCCTGGCTGCGTGGATCGTCCAGGGTCTCCCAGAGCTCCACGGCACGGCGGAAGCTCTCGTGCGCCTCCTCCAGTTCGCCGTTGCGGATCAGCGCCACGCCGAGCGCGGTGAGCGCCGACGCTTGTCCCATCAGGTCGCCCGTGGCGTGCGCGGCACGTGCCGCACTGCGGTAGAGACGCCTGGCCTCCTCCTGCTGCCCGGCCATGTCGAGGTGCCGCACCAGCATCCGGCCGAGATCCCTGCCGAGCGCGGGTGACCGGGTGAGCGCCATGTCGGCGGCTGCCACCAAGTTGGAGCGCTCGGCCTCCATCCATGCCTGCGCCTGCGCCGGGTCGGGGAACGGTTCGGCGTCGGGCCGGATGACGACCTCTCCCGGCAGGGCGAGACTGATGGCGGAGGACAGGCGGTCGAGGTAATGGTCGAGCAGCCGCGCTACAGCCTCGTCCTGCTCGCCGCCGCACTCGACGGAGTAGGCGCGCAGCAGATCGTGCATGCGCCAGCGGCCGGGCTGGTATGGCTCGATCAGCCGCGCCTCGGCGAGCGCTCCGAGCAGGTCGGCGGCCTCGCCGGGCGAGCAGCCTGTCAGCACCGCCGCAGCGCCCGGCTCGATGTCGGGACCCGGGTGCGCGCCCAGTCGGCGGAACATCGAGGCCACCGGCTCTGGCAGCGTGCGGTAGGACCAGGAGAACACGGCCCGCACGCTGCTGAGCGGATCGCCCGCGACCTCGAGCAGGTCCAGCCTGTTGCTCGCCGATCGGAGCTCGGCCACCAGGTCAGGCAGCGGGCGGTCGCCACGCGCCGCCCTCTCACCCGCGACGCACAGCGCCACCGGCAGGTGGGCGCACAGCCGTGCCAGCTCTCGTAACGATGCGGCGTCGCCGTACGGGACGAAGGTTCGCAGCAGTGACTCGGACTCGGCCGGGGTGAGCGTGCCGATGACGATGCGTTGTGCGCGCTCGCGGACGACCAGGCCATGGAGCGGCACGCGGCTGGTGATCACCGTGGCGCAGCTGTCCGCCGTCGGGAGCAGCGGCCTGACCTGCTGCTCGGAGCGGGCGTTGTCGAGGATGATGAGCATCCTGCGCTGGTCAAGCAGGGCGCGGAAGAGCGCCGAGCGGGCGTCGAGCCCACCGGGGATGCGGGCTGGCGCGGTGCCGAGTGCGGCGAGGAAGTCGCCGAGCACGCGGGCCGGGTCCGCGGGACCGGTCGGTGCGTGGCCGCCGAGATCGGCGTAGAGGCTGCCGTCGGGAAAGCGCTCGCGCACCCGGTGCGCCCAGCGCACGGCGAGCGCCGACTTGCCGACGCCCGCCATGCCCTCGATCGCGGAGATCACCAGCGGCGTCCGGCTGCGCAGCACCCGGTTCATCGCCGCCAGCTCCGTGGCGCGCCCGACGAATCCCGGCACGTCGTACGGCAGGCCGGCCGGAACGGGCGCGGCCTCCTGCCGGTCCAGCGCGCTGTCACCTTCGAGTATGCGCTGGTGGAGCAGGCGCAACCGCGCTCCCGGCCCGATGCCGAGCTCGTCGGACAGACGCCGGCGGAAGGCCAGGTAGCAGTCCAGGGCCTGCGGCGTGTTCCCGGCGCGGAACAGCGCGGTCATCAGCACCGCCACTACTCGCTCCTCCAGCGGATGCTCGGCGAGCACGCCACTCAGCCTGTCCACGGCGGCGGTGTGACGGCCCTGCGCGGTCTCCTCCTCGGCGAGCCGGAGCTGCGCCGACAGGTGGAGCGCGATCAGACCAGCACGGACCTGATCCGCCCACTCGCCTTCGATGCCGGGTAGCGGCTTGCCCCGCCAGGCCTCCAGCGCCGCGGCGGGGTCCGTGGCCTGTAGGCGCTTGAAGCGCAGCGCGTCGACGAGGGCGGGTTCGACGTCGATGAGGTAGCCGCCGCCGCGGCGCAGAAGCCGGATCCCGGAGGGGGCGAGGACCTTGCGCAGCCGGGTGACGTAGCCGTAGAGCACGTTGAGCGCCGAGTCGGGCGGGTCGCTGCCCCACACGCGGGACACCAGTTCGGCGGTCATCACCGGCTCACGGGCGTCGATCAGCAGCGCGGCAAGAACGCAGCGCTGCCGGCTGTGCCCAGTGTCAATCTCGCGGCCACCGTCTTCCAGTCCGACCCAGCCGAGCAGCCTGAATTCCACGCGTTCCCCCATTCAAGGATTCTTCAAGGTTTTTCGCCCGCCTCTCATTCATCGTCGTATCACTTCACTCCTTAAGGGGGACCATGAAAACGACGAAGATGGTGGGGGCGGCCGCCGCGCTAGCCCTCGCGCTGCCCCTGGCCGCCGGGTTCGCCACGGTGCCGGCGAGCGCGACCGTCCGCACCCCGTTCGACCACTGCGACGGCGGGGACGCCCCGGACCGCGTCCTGCGCGCCACTCTCGACGGGGAGGACCCGCGGGGAGTGAGCGTCGCCACGCTCGTCCCCGGCGACGTCTTCTCCGCGCGCACCGACAACTTCTCCATCCTGCGCATCGACTGGTGGGGCACCACGAAGGACCCGGACGGCGACGAGGGCCGGATCGCCGGGCCCGGCTGGCCGGCGCCGACGCTCGCACCGTACATGCTGATGGTGAAGGCGTTCTCACGGGTCACGAACCGGCCGATCCGGCTCGACGACGGCGAGGTCAGCACGACCGCGTGGCGGCCCGTCGGGTCCAACAGCCCCTGCTACATCTACCGGGGCTCGGCGAGCGGTCGCCTACGGTTCCAGGTCAACGACCCCAAGCGGGACGACAACGGCGGCCAGGAGAACATCACCGTCCTCGTCTTCCGCCGGCCCTGACCCATGCGGCGACAGGAGGCTCGCATGGCACACGTCCCACTGTCGCGGGACTGCCGGCGGTCCTGGTCGCGATTCCCTGCGTCGTCGTGGGGCCGCTGATCGGTCCCGCCTCGGCCGGCACGTCGGGCATGGCCGGTTCCGGCCTGCCAGTCCAAGTCAATGAGGACGGCCAGGTCCACCGGCAGGTCGGTGGTCAGCGTTCCATGAGCAGCGGCCACACGCGCACCGGCCCGGGCTCCGTGAGAATCGCCTTCGCCAGGTCGTGAATGAGCCGGACGTCGCGCCCGGATAAAGCTGTCATATCCGCACGCGGACGACGTCTTTCACTACCTCCGGAGTCCCTTACGTCTGGGCGCCACCCGGAAGGCCGCGGGGCACCAGACGCTTCTACCAACTATATTCCGACAACACTTACGTCTACCACGAAAGGGGGAGCGATGAGGTGGAAAAGCAGTCTTCTGCGAGTTGTAGTGGCTGTTGCTGCTCTTCTCTCGATGACAGGGCCCATCTCTGCTGCTCAGGCGGCGGAATTCTCACCCAAAGCGATCTACAGCGTGGCCGGCGGCCGATGCCTGGATGTGAGCTCCTACGCCAACGGGACGCCCGTTATCTTGTGGGACTGTCACGGCCGGGACAGCCAGCAATTTCGTCGCGCGACCGACGGCACGATCAGGTCGATCGCCGGCAACCGGTGCCTCGACGTCAGTAGCTACGCCGCAGGCACGCCGGCCGTCTTGTGGGATTGCCACGGCCGGGCCAGCCAACGCTGGGAGTGGTGGGATGGCGTGCTCCGCAGCACCACCGGTGCCCGCTGTCTCGACGTGCGTAGCTACGCCGCAGGAACGCAATTGATTCTCGCGGACTGCCTGGGGCAGCCCAGCCAGCAGTTCAGTTGGAACTTCCGCCATGTCGCCGGAGACAAGTGCTGGGACGTATCCTCCTATGCAGACTACACGCCGGTCATCCTGTGGGATTGCGCCGGCCAGCCGAGCCAGCGGTTCCGGTGGGACCTTGGCGGCGCCATCCGCAATGTTGCCAGTAACAAATGTCTCGGAGACGACGGTCACCTTTTCCTCATCTCGTGCAACTTCGCGTCCGAATTTCGCTATTTCAGCCGCGAAACCGTCAGCTCAAGCGGAGCGTGTGTGGACGTGAGCAGCTACGCCAACGGAACACCCGTCATATCAGCCCCCTGCACCGGGGGGCCAAGCCAGCGCATCAACTGGTAGCCGGCCGACCTCCTCTTCCGCGATATCACCAGCACCCGACCGCAGCGCGCCCTCACCGACGAAGCCACTCACGCGGCTCGCATCGTCCCGGCGAGGGCGCGCTCCGTCGTGCGCGAACAGCGCAGGCTTGTGCGCGACCTTGTACGACCCTGGTGGCCAATTGCAGCGACACGCGTAGTATCGGCGGGCGTTCGGCGGGTGAAATCAGTCTCCGGGAACGGCCGTGCGTCCCGGTTTCCACCCGCGCCGCCGTCCCAGAGGGATGACGAGGCTCACCGCCGTCACCAGCGCCGCCACGCAGACCGCGATCAGCGCGATGGCGCCCGCGCGCGCCATGGTCTCGTGGTCGGGAGGCGGGGGCTTGGCCACGATGCCCGAGGGCAGCGGGTCCGGCCGCCGGGGCGCGAGGGCCACGACCTCCGAGGGCAGGATCTCCGACACCGCGAGCAGCGGGTTCACCATGCCCGCCCCCGTCCCCGAGCCCGAGGCGCCGTCGGCGGTGATCTCGATGCGCCGCCGCACCCGCACGTTGTCCAGCTCCGGGTGGCGCGCCCGTACCAGCGCGGCCACCCCGGCGACGAACGGCGCCGCGTAGCTCGTCCCGTCCAGGTCCTGCTCGTACGCGGCGCCGGGCCAGGTGCTCGTGACGTTCTCGCCGGGCGCGAGCACCGAGACCGGGGTGGCGGCGTTGGAGAAGTTCGTCCGCCTGCCGTCCGGCCCGGCGGCGCCGACCGACAGCACGCCCTCGTAGGCGGCGGGGTAGGCGGGCACGACGGTGCCGTCCTCCTGCTGGACGTTGCCGGCCGCGGCGACGATCACCACGTCGTTGGCGAGCGCGTACTCGACGGCGCTCTTCAGGTCGGGCTGGTCGGTGGTCTGGATGGAGACGTTCAGCACCTGGGCGCCGAGGTCGGCCGCGCGCCGGATGCCCGCGGCCAGCAGCGTCACGTCCCCCCGGTCGCCGTTCGCCTGCTTGATGCTGATGAGCCGGGCCTTCGGGGCCACGCCGGCGAACGGGACGTCCTCGCGGTCGGAGCCCGCGATGATGCCCGCCACCGCCGTCCCGTGGCCGACGCAGTCCAGCGGGGTGGTGCCGGTCAGGTCGACGGACTTGGCGATGTCGAGCTGCGGGTGCCGCGGGTCCACCCCCGTGTCGACGAAGGCGACGGTGACGCCCTCGCCGCGCGTGAGCGGCCACACCCCGGTGAACGCCAGCCGCCGCTGCGCCCACGACTCGCCGACCTGCATGCCGCCGCGCTTGGGCACGCACGGCTGGGGCTCCCTGACCGCCGCGGCGGCCGTGCTCGGACCTCCCGCGAGCGCCAGCGCCAGCGCGCCGGCGAGGATCCCCCGACCGACCATGCCTCAGCTCCATCTCCCCGGGTGTCCCCGCGCGCCCGGCGCGAGCGCCCGCCCGGGTTCGCCTGGGTTCGCGCGAGAAGCGTAGCCAATCCGGCCTCCGCCCGGGACAAGAGCTCACGAGATTGCGCCTTCGGATGATCGGGAAGAAAACCCGCAGGTGGGACCGGGGGGATCCCATCGGAGCGAATCGGGGGGATGACGATGCGCGTCATCGGTGTCGTCCTCGCCTGCGCCCTGCTCGCCGGGGCGGCGGCGGCCTGCGGCGGGCAGAGGAGCCGTGAGGAACTGTCGCGGGCGCGCAAGGCGCTGGCGGAGGTCGACGACCCGTCCGTCGACTTCACCGACCGGGCCGGAACCGGCTGGCAGCCCCCGTTCCGCCCGGCGGACGAGCGCTGCGGCAAGCTGTTCGACCTCGCCGAGGGCAAGCACGGGGACGGCGTCGCCGAGGCCGCGTCCTTCCGGGGCAACCGCCTCGGCGAGACGGCGGGCGTCGTCCTCGCCGCGTACGCCCCGGGGGACGCGCGCCAGGCGCTGCGCACGGCCGCCGACCTCATGCGGGACTGCCCGGTGGCCACGGTGAAGGCCGCCGGGGCCGGGGACCGGCTGGTCGGCTCGCCGCTGCCCGTGCGCACGATCGGGGACGGCGTGGAGGCGCGGCGGTACAAGGGGCGGGTCGGCGGCTATCCGTACGAGATGCACCTGGTCGTGGTGCGCACGGGGGGCATCCTGATCTCCTTGGTGCACACCGGCATGGCCAAGCTCGACCCGCAGCGGACCGAGGAACTCGCCACCCTGCTCGCGGCCAAGGTCCGGGAGGCCGCCGAGTAGCCTTGTGCCCGTGACCGAGACCTCCCTCGCCCCCGAGGACAGCAAGATCATCACGTTGGCCCGCGCCGCCCGCGCGCGCAACGGCACGGCCGAGGGCGCCGCCGTCCGCGACGAGACCGGGCGCACCTACACGGCGACCAACGTCGACCTGCCGTCGCTGAAGCTCTCCGCCGTGCAGGTGGCGGTGGCGATGGCCGTGTCCAGCGGGGCCGTGTCGCTGGAGGCCGCCGCGCTCGTCACCGACGAGGAGGAGCCGGGCGCGGCCGACCTGGCCGCCATCGAGGATCTCGGGGACGCCGTCCTGTTCCTGGCCGCCCCCGACGGCGCCGTGAAGGGGCGGTACATCTGATCGGGGACAATGAAGGCGTGAGTTCCTCAGCCGCTGAGTTCCGTGCCGGGTTCGCCTGCTTCGTCGGCAGGCCCAACGTCGGCAAGTCGACGCTGATGAACGCGCTGGTGGGCGCCAAGGTGGCGATCACCTCCAGCAAGCCCCAGACGACCCGCCGCGCCATCCGCGGCATCGTCACCAGGCCCGACGCCCAGCTCGTGATCGTCGACACGCCCGGCCTGCACCGCCCGCGCACGCTGCTCGGCGAGCGGCTGGACAGCCTCGTGCTCTCGACGCTGACCGAGGTCGACGTGATCGGCTTCTGCGTTCCGGCCAACGAGCCGATCGGCAAGGGGGACCGCTTCATCGCCGAGAAGCTCGCGGCCGTCAAGAAGACGCCGGTGGTCGCCGTGGTCACCAAGTGCGACCTCGCGAGCCGCGAGCAGATCGCCGGCCAGTTGCTCGCGGTGTCCAGGCTGGCAGACTTCGCCGAGATCGTCCCGGTGTCCGCGGAGTCCGGGGAGCAGCTCGGCACCCTCGGCGATCTGCTCGTAGACCGCCTGCCCGAGTCGCCGCCGCTGTACGCGGGGGGCGAGCTCACCGACGAGCCCGAGCACGTGCTGGTCGCCGAGCTGATCCGCGAGGCCGCCCTGGAAGGCGTGCGGGACGAGCTGCCGCACTCGATCGCCGTCCTGGTCGAAGAGATGGTGCCCCGGCAGGGCCGCGACGACCTGCTCGACGTGTACGCGCAGATGTACGTCGAGCGTCCTTCACAGAAGGCCATCGTCATCGGGCCGAAGGGGGCGCGGCTCAAGGAGGTCGGCACGCGGGCGCGCAAGCACATCGAGGCGCTGCTCGGCACCCACGTCTACCTGGACCTGCGCATCAAGGTCGCCAAGGACTGGCAGCGCGACCCCAAGCAGCTCCGCCGCCTCGGCTTCTACGACTGATCCGCCGCGGCTTTCACGACGGGGGCCCGTCGGCCCGGGAACGTCCGGCGGCCCCTTCCCCACCGGGCTGCCCGCCTCGCCTTGAGGGCTCACCATGGCCGGACGTGAACGCGCGCGCGAATGGATTTCTGCGACATATCCCGTTATCTCGGTACATGATCAACAGAACCGTAACAAGTGATGCAGGCGTGACGAATCACGCCCTACGGGGCTTGATCATGTGGTGTCATGATCTGCGACGGGTGAGCCGCAGGGGAAGGCGATGAGGGATATGCAGCCATTGCTACCGGGGGATCCTCAGCAGGTAGGCGACTACACGCTTCTCGGACGCCTGGGCGACGGCCCGCGCGGAACCGCCTACCTGGCCGAGCACACCCGTCCCGCGTCCGCCCCCCAATCGCCGGCATCGCCGGGCTCCTCCATATCCTCCGTTCCGGAGACCACGCCGGCGCCTTCGGGAACCGGCTCCGAGCCCTCCGCCGCCGAGCCATCCGAAACCGGTGCCAGGTCATCCGAGACGGCCGGAACCGTCGCCGAGCCGTCGTCCCCCCGGGCGAGCGGCGAGCCGGCCGCCGAAGGGTCCGGGGACGAGCCGCGGTTCGTCGTCAAGCTGCTCCCCCGCTGGCCCGAGGCCGACGACCAGGCGCGCTCGCGCGTCCTGGACGACCTCTCCGCCGCCCAGCGGGTCTCCAGCGCGTACGCGGTGCGCGCGATCGACGCCGGATGGGTGGACGACCGCGCCTACGTCGTCCGCGAGTACGTCGAGGGCCGTTCCCTGCGCCAGGCCGTCGAGGCCGGCGGACCCCTGACCGGCGACGCCCTGGAGCGGATCGCCGTCGGCACGCTGACCGCGCTCACCGCCGTCCACCTCGCCGGAATCGCCCACCGGGGCCTCACCGCCGACAACGTCTTCCTCGGCCCCGACGGGCCGCGCGTCGCCGACTTCGGGCTCGGCGAGACCGACTACCGCTCCCCCGAGCAGGTCCGCGGCGAGCCGGCGGGCCCGGCCGCCGACGTGTTCGCCTGGGCCCGCACCATGGCCTACGCCGCGACCGGCGGCGAGCCGTTCACCGGCGGGCCGCAGGCCATCGCCACCGCCTGGCCCGACCTCGGCGCCCTTCCCACGCCGCTGCGCGACGTCGCCGGCGCGTGCCTGGCCAAGACGCCCGCCCAGCGTCCCACCGCGCAGGGCGCGATGCTGTGGCTGCTCGGCGAGGAGAAGGCCGCGCCGCCCGCCCGCGCCATCCCCGCCGCCCCCGTGCCCGGGGCCGTCCTCCCGCCCGCCGCGGGCTCCGCCCCTGGGATGGTCATCTCCGGCGAGCTCGTGTCCGGCCCGGAGTCGTCCGGGGACACCGTGGCCGTCACCCCCGGCGGGTCCGGGGTCGTCATCCCCGGCCCGGCCGTGTCCGGCCCGGTCATCTCCGGCGACCCGCGGCCCGAGGCCGGGGTCGTCGAGCCCGGCTCCGTGGTGACCCCGCGTACGGCCGGCCAGGAGCCCGTGTGGGAGGTCCCGGCGCAGGCGCCGCCCACGCAGCAGGTGTGGAGCGCCCCCGCGCTGCCCACGGAGGAGAGCCCGGAGCACCCCGCGCGGCCGTCCGCGAACGGCGAGGGCGGGTCCGCCGCCGCGTCGCCGCGCAAGAAGGCCGGCGCGCACTTCCCCGTCGGGCTCGCGGCGGGCGTCGGCATCGTGGTCGGGCTCGCCGGGCTCGGCCTGTGGGGGGCGGGCAAGTACGCCTCCCCGCAGGAGATCGGGCGCGTCGCCGCGGAGGGCCAGGTGACCGGCGCGGCCGAGTCGGCCGGCACGCAGGCCCAGGGCTCGGACGTCGGCGGCACGACCGCGCCGCGCCCGCAGGTCACGGTGCCGTGGGCGACCTCGCCGGCCCCGCAGGACCAGGGCGTCTACCCGATGCGGATCACGACGGCCACGCCGTCGATCGGGATCCCGACGCCGTCCCAGTGGCCGCAGTTCACCCCGCCGCCGATCCCCACCCAGACGACCTCTCCGGCGCAGTCGCCGTCGCCGCAGCCCACGGTGACGGTCACGGCGACGCCCACGGTGAGCCCGTCCGCCGAGCCGACGCCGAGCCCCTCCGGGCCGTCCGAGACGCCCGTCCCCTCCGGGACGCCGAGCCCGTCGCCGACCGGATCCCCGACGGCATCCCCGACAGGGTCTCCCACGGGCTCTCCCACCGGGTCGCCGACCGGCAGCCCCGTACCCAGCACGACGGCGTCGCCCACGGCTTCTCCCACGCTGTCGCCGCGTCCGACCGCGTCCGGCCCGGCCACGCCCCGGCCGACGGCCACCAGGACCGTCACCCCCCGCCCGACCGTCACCAGGCCGCGCCCGACCGTCACCAAGCCCTTCGTGCCGGTCCCGGTCGCGACCGGCTCCGTCGCGCCGCGGCCCACCGGCGGCACGGTCGTCCCGCGCGCCACCCAGCCGACCCGCACGCAGGCGCCGGCCTCCAACCCGTACACGCCGGCGCAGGTCTGCGAGTCGGCGGGCCGGGGCACGGCCTACTACGTCCAGCGGTCGAGTGCCTTCAGCGGCGGCGTCACCTACCAGCTCTTCAGCAACCAGTCCGGGGCGAGCTGCGTGGTGACGATGAAGACCGACCACATCGGCGTGGCGTCTCCCGTGTCCGCGACCCTGGAGGTGCAGGGCAGCGCTCCCCTGACCGACGGCGGGTCCGAGAAGTACTACGCCGGTCCGGTGATCATGCAGTCGAAGGGCAAGTGCGTCCGCTTCCGCGGCACCACCGGCAGCGGTTCCACCAGCGCGCCCTTCGGCAACTGCCGGTGAACGTCCCACGGGGGTCGTGAAGCCGACTTCCGAAGCGAAGGAAGCCGGATGACGACGAGCGACGAGCGTTTCCCGCCCACGGAAGTGGACGCGCCTTAGAGTGGTCGGCGTGCGGGACTGGGAGCCGGCGGGGCCATTCGAGGAGGAGCTGGCCGCGGCTTTCGCGGAGGGCGACCTGGCCCGCTGCCTGGGCCTGCTGCGCCGCGCCGACCTCGCGCTGCCGATCGGGCCGGACGCCGCGGCGGGCCGCGCGCCGGTCGCGTGGCCGACCGCGTCCGACACCGAGCGCACCTGGATCGTCGCCTACACCTCCGCCGAGGCGATGCGCGCCCGCGTCGGCGGGCTCGCCGGGCACCACAGGATCGTCTCGCTGGCCGAGATGGCCGCCGGCTGGCCCGACCCGCGCTGGGGGCTGGCCGTCAACCCGGGCCTTCCGGTGAACTTCTTCCTGGAGCCGGGCACGGTCGCGCGGCTGGCGGTGCCCTCCCTGGCCGACGACCGCGCCGCCGAACCGGGGGCGGGGCCGCCGGTGGTGCAGAAGCTGCTGACTCCCGCCGACCTGTACGCGTACCTGGCCGAGGGGCGTACGCGGGTCTCCGGGTACTGCCACCACGCGCTCGACGTCGCGCACATCGCCACCCCGGTCGTCCTCGCCGACGCGGTGGGCCGCTCGGGGGACGAGGGCGTGGTCACCGACGCGGGGTCGGTCCACATCCTGCGGTGGCACGCGGTCGGGACGGCCCTGTACCGCACCCCGTACGGGGGCACGGACGAGGAGACGCGGGCGGCCGTGGCGGGGTGGGTGATCGAGGAACCGCCCTTCGCCGGGATGGGTCTGGCACCGAACGTCGACCAGGTGGTCCGCGAGTACAAGATCGACGGGGTGGGGCTGCCGCACGGGGCCGAGATCTGGGAGCTGACCGCCGCGGGCGTCGAGCACCGCCGCGCGCTGTTCGACGGCGACCTTGAGCGGTGGATGCTGGTCCGGGCCGCGGACCTGGCAGGACACGGCCCTGGCCCGGATCCGGCAGGACATGGCCCTGGCATGGACCCGGCAGGACACGGCCCTGGCATGGACCCGGCAGGACACCGGTCCGGCGAGCACCCGGTCGGGCGCGGTTTCGGCGAGCATCCGTACGGGCCGCGATGAGGTGGCATTCGTACCGGGCGCGGTGGCGCGGGGCGGAGTACGACGCGAGCCCCGACGTCCGGGCCGGGCGGCTGTGGATCCGGCTGCGCCGCGCGACGCCAGCGGAGGGCTTCGAGGAGGTCGCGCCGGGCCGCTACGTGCGGCCGGTGCCGGCGGAGGAGTGCGAGGCCGTCGTGTTCGTGACGACGGTCGGGACGTGGCGCGGGGTCCCCTGCCAGGTGCACGACGCGCGTGACGGGCACACCGGCGAGCGGCCCGGCGGGGACGCCGGCGAGCCCGCCGACGGGGATCTCGGCGGGCCTGTCAGCGAGCCTGCCGGCGGACATCTGGACAGGCATCTCGGCGGGCATCTCGGCGGGCACTGCGGCGAGTTGCTCGTCGAGTACACCGGGGGCCTGGCGCCGGTGGCGCGCGCGCTGGGGCTGCCGCGCGCCGAGCGCGGGGTCTACCGGGGCTGGGTGCGGCGGGACGAGGTGCTCGGCCTGCGCGAGCATGTCGTCCCGCTCGACATGTGATGAATACCGCCATATCGCCATATATCTGGCATATCGCCTATTGCGCTATTCGACGTTCACAATGCTTGCCGGATGATGTTCGTGAATGCCACAATTCCGCTCAGCGACTGTTTCCCGGAAGTTAGACCGCGATTACTGCGCCGCTCAGCGCTCTATCGGTCCGGACAGGTGCTCGGGGAGGTGTGAATGGAGTCCGCGGAAGGCGTGGACGACGCCGTCGGCGCGGAGATGCGCGCCTACGCCGACGAACTACGCGCCTCTTTCCTGCGCCTCCAGGAGGAGGCGCCCGCTCTGCACGAGAAGGCCCGGGCCGTCCAGGTCACCGAGAAGTCGGAGGACGGGCTGATCTCGGCGACGGTCGGCGCCCGCGGCGACCTCGTCCGGCTGGACATCGACCCCCGCGTGTACCGGCGGCCCGACTCGCGCCGGCTGGCCGACGCCATCACCGAGACCGTCCACCGGGCCGCCGACAAGGCACGGGCCAGGGTGGTCGAGGTGTTCGACCCGATCATCCCCGCCGACCAGATGCGGGCGCACCTCGACGGAGACCTCCAGCGCGTCCTGGACGACATGGCCGCGCGGATGCTCGGGAAGAAGTGACCGCCATGACCGACAACGTCCGTACCTCCCAGTACGCGGGCCAGGGGCCGCACGTGGACATCCACGCCCAGACCGCGCACCTCGGGCTGTCCCAGTGGGACACCGCGGCGACCGACGTGACGGGCCTCTGGAAGTCCGGCACCGAGCGGCTCCAGCGGCTGCTCGCGGCGGCCCCGTGGGGCCGGGACACCGCCGGGACCGCCTTCATTCAGGCGTACACGAAGGACGGCGGGACGGACGCCATGATCCGGGACGGGGACCGGATCATGAAGGACATCGACGCCCTGGGGGCGAACGTCCGCACGGCCGTCACGACCACCCGGCACACCGACCAGAGCCAGGCGGACTCCACCCGGAGCATCTGACCCCGGCGCCTCCGCCCCGGCCCGCCGGCACCCGGACGCGGAGATCGGAACGCACCACCGCCGGACCACCCGGGCGCCCGCCCGGGTAGGCGTCGACGAGCGGGACGGGGGGGCGTGGCCAGCGGCACGAACGTCGACCCCACGGTCAACGTCAACCCCAACACCCCGCCAGGCCAGAGCGGGATCATCGGCGGCGGGACCGCCACCAGCGACGTCACCCCCGCCTGGGGCGAGAGCCTGCCCGGATGGGTCGATTTGCTGATCTCGCTGATCGTCTCCGGCCAGAGCTGGCCCGAGGCGAGCGAGACCCTGCTGTGGGAGCTGGCCAAGGAGCACCAGGCGCTCGGGGCCGGGCTGTACGGGGCGGCCACGCCGGGCGTCAACGCGGCGCGGACGGTGCTGGCCGGGTGGGACGTGCCCGCGACCCCGCTCTACCTGGACCAGGCCGAGCGGCTCTTCACGTCCGAGACCGGGGTTCCCGGGCTGGGGATCAAGAACCTCACCAAGGCCATGCAGGCGGACAACTTCGCCCGCGAGACCCAGTACTCCAAGATCTCCATCAACGTGGCGTTCTGGGTCGCCGTCACGGCGGCGTTCATCGCGCTGGTCAGCGCGTTCTTCACCGCGGGCGCCACCACGTCCGCCGTCGGGCCCATCGCCGCGTCCGCCCGCGCGGCCATCGGGCGCATCCTGCAACGGCTCGCCGCGGTCGCCGGGCGGGACTTCGGCACGGCGGTGACCACCCGGCTGGCGAGCGCCACCGCCGCCAGGGCCGGGCAGGCGGGCCTCGTCCGCACGATCCTCGGCAGCCACCTGGGACGGGAGCTCTTCGAGGAGATCGGCGAAGAGGTCTTCATCGACGCCTACACCCAGAAGGAGCAGATGGACCGGGGGTCGCGGACCAGCTGGGACTGGCGCAGGACCTCGGCCTCGGCCGTCGGCGCGGGCGGCGGCGCGGTCATCGGGACCAAGATGGCAGGGCCGCTGAACCGGTACAGCGACCGGATCCCGCTGCTGCGCACGCTGAACCACGCGGGCGGGGACGCCCCGGGGGTGGCCGCCGCCTTCGCCCGCTTCCCCGGGCGGGCGGTGCAGACCGGGCTGAACAACATGGCCGCCTCGCCCGGAGGCAGCATCCTCGCCAACGGCCTGGTGTACGGGCAGTTCGCGCTGCCCGACGGCGAGTCGCTGCTCGGCGCGGCGATGGGCGGCGCGGGCCGGACCAACACGATCAGCCCGTTCAACCCCGCGGTCCCCGCCGCCGTCCTCAACCCCGGCGCGGCCCTCCACGACGCCACCGTCGCGAGCACCCTGGCGGACCTGTCCCACCTCGCCAACACGACGCCACCCGGCACCAGCCCGGACGACCCCGCCGGAGACACGACCCCCCGCCCCGGCGACCCGAAGCCCCCCGTCACTCACACCGCCGCCGTCCAAGACCCCCCGGCCGCGACCCCGCCGCAGGGCACGTCCACCCAGCCAGGCATCCCCCACACCACGCAGAATGGCGAAGCCCCCCAAACGGCGACACCACCGAGCACCGGGCCCACCGTCCCCCAGAACAGCCCGAACCCGCAGACGGTGACGCCTCACGGCGCGGGAGGCACCACCTCCCAGTACGGCACGAACACCCAGACGGCGATGCCCCATGACGCCGGCGGCCCCGCCGCGCAGCACGGCACGGCCGTCCAGACGGGGGCGCCCCACGGCACGGGCGACACCAGCTCACAGCACGGCACCGATGCTCGTACAGCCCAGTCGGCGCCGCAGGCCGTACCACCGAGCACACCCCAGGCCGGTGCGCCCTCGGCCAATCCGTCGCACGTCGTGGGCGGCCAAGACGCCGCCGGGCAGGACACCGGCGCGCCGTCCGCGAACAACCAGCCCGCCCGCCCGGCCTACGCCCAGACACCTTCCGCGCAGGCCCAGGCGTACTCGGGATTACCTACGGACGGCACCTCCGGCCCGGTCACCCCCGCACCGCAGCACCCCGCGCCCTCCCCCCAGCCGTCCACACCGCCGCCCGCGACGGTCTCGCCGACGACGACCACCGCGCCACAGCAAACATCCCCACAGACCACGGCTCCGGCCACCTCACAGGCGCCGCAGAACCTCCAAGCGCCCGGTGCCCTCCACCAGCAGCCGGTGCCGGGCTCCATCATGGCGGCGCTCAACGGCGACCCGGCGCCCGCCGCGACCACCCGCCCTCCCGCCGGCACCACCCCGGCCGCGTCCGGCGATCCCGGCAAGGGGCGCGCTTCGGACCGGCCCGGTCTCCGGGGCGACGGCCCGCCTCAGCCGCGGGGGCGGCGGCCGAACGTCGGGCGGCGGCACGCGCGGGCCGGGACGGTGACGGCAGAGGAACTCGCCGACTCCGAGTTCCGGCCTGACGGGCGTCCGGCGGGGATGCCGAAGCTGGACGTGCGCGAGGTGCCCGCCGCCATCGCCGACCTGCGGGCCACCGACTTCGCGCACGGCACGGCCGTACGGCGGCTGGGCGCGCTGCCGGACGGCTCCGGGTACTGGGTGGAGACGGCGGACCGCCACGTGTACCACTTCGCCGTCGAGGTGGGCCGGGTGCCGCGCCCGCTCGGCGCGCTGAGCGGCCCGCGCCGGGTCGCCCGTACGAAGGTCAGGAGCGGGAACGCGGACGACCCGATGAGGGTGCGCATCGCCCCCGGCGTCCACCCCGACCAGCTCGCCCGCGTGCTCCTGCACGAGACCGGCGACGCGCTACGCCGGCGCGCGGCCATCGACGCCCGCAGCGCGCAGGGCATCATCCGAGGACACCTCCCCGCCACGGGCGCACCCCTGCCGGCCACGGGTGGCCACCGGACCACCCCGGGCGGGCGTCGTGTCGAGGGCCGGGACGAGTGTGTGACCTCGCGCAGGAATGAGATCACCCATCTCATCCGCAAATGGAATGCCGCGCAGACCCCCGAGGGACGGCGCTACTACCGGCACGAGGCCGAGGCCACCGCGCGTGACATCGAGCGGCGCGGGCACGTGCCGCCGTCCCTGCCGTGGCTGACGACGGCGCCCGCCTCCCCCGAGCTGGCCCGCACGCGCGACCTCACCAGGTCGATGGCGGACGCCGCGGACGCGCTGACCGTCCGCTCGGCCGCGAAGCTGGAGGCGGCGATCAAGGCGGCGGAGGCGGCCGGCAAGGCGGGCGAAGCGGCGGAGAAGGCGGGCAAGGCCGAGGACCTGGCCGCGCCGGAACGCCGGCGCAGGGCCCTCGCCGACGCGGACGTCGCGGCGGACGACGAGAGCAAGAACCTGCGGGTCGCCGAGGCGTACCAGAACGCGGCGGACGCGGCCCGTCAGGCTCGGCTCGCCCACGAGGTCCTCTCGCTCGCCATGGAGGAGATGGAGGCGGCCCAGGACCCCCGCGAGATCGCCCGGCTGCGCCAGGAGGTCGAGCGGTACTCGGACCTGGCGACGACGGCGCGCGAGGCGTACGACGCGGCGCTGGAGGCCGCGCTGCCGTCCGTGACCGCCCTGGCCGCAGGCCATCCCTTCGGCACGCTGCCACACCTCGCGGCGCTGACCCGCACGCTCAACGACATGCTCCGGCGGGCCGGCATCGACCACACGTTCACCGCCTCCGCGCTGGAGAGCCACCTGTTCGCGGAGTTCGCCCAGGTGGCCTCCGAAGAGGGCCACACCGTGCGCGTGGGCCGGGACCACCCCGGCGAGGTGCGCCTCAAGCTGCACCTGAGCGAGCTGCTGGAGATCTTCGATCCGGGCGCGCGTCCCGGTGAGTTCATCCGCGGCAGGCTCCCGCAGGGCGGCGCGTCGTTCGCGCACAAGGCGGGCCACCGGTTCGGGCAGACGTACGAGCCGAACTACATGCGCCTGATCAAGATGGCCGTGGCCATGCTGCCCGACAACGCGACGGGAACGGCGATCAAGCTGGCCACCGCCCACGCCGTCGCGGGGGTCGCGCACAAGCTCGGCCGGGACGAGTCGACGAGCGCCTCTTCGTACCAGCGCGCGCTCGGCGGAGGCGTCGACGACAACCGCGGTGACTCGTCGGTGTTCGAGGCCGTGGCGGAATGGGAGGCGGAGGTCCGCACCGCGGACGGGAGGACCAGGCTTACCGAGCGGGTCACCGGCGCCGCGGACGACCAGGCGCGGCTGCGGCTGGCGCTGTCGCACTCCTACGCGGTGCGCGGGCCCGAGGACGTCGTCCGGCTGCCCTCCTCGATCGCGCCCCGCACGGAGTTCCCCCGGCACGTCGTGCTCACCACCGACGGCCTGAACGATCTGGTGGAACGGACCGCCGGCGCCCTGGGCGGCCGCGCGCCGGTCGGCAGCGTGGCGCGGGACGAGGTCCGCCAGGTGCTGACCCAGGTGTTCCCCGCCAGGCTCGGAGAGGCGACCGGCCCCGACGGGCTGCCGTGGCGGGTCGTCACCGACGGGGTGAAGCCCGTGGCCGAGGTCCAGGTGGTCGCCCGGCTCAGGACGCGGACCGGCGCGAACGGCGCGCCGGAGCCCGCCGTGACCCCGTTCGGCGTCGCCAGCGGGACGCACTTCCAGGAGCTGCTGCGCATCGAGGCCAACGGGGTGTCGGTCACGCAGTCGTCCGGACGCTCGCACGGCACGACCGCGACCGTCGGGGCCAAGGCCCTGCCCACCGAGGACCTGCCCGGCCTGGACGACGGCCTGACCCCGAAGATCACTCACAGCTACGGGCGGTCCCGGTCGTACGGGGAGTCGGCCTCGGCCACCACGGCGACGTACAACGTGAGCGTGCAGCGGGCGAAGTACGGCGAGGCGTACGTCGCCGAGTTCGAGGTGGAGGTCCGGGTCCGCCCGGTCACGCTGGGACGCGCGGGCGCGCCGGTCGCCGTCCCCGGCGAGATGACCGCCCTGCTCAGGACGCCGGTGTGGCACGCGTACCGGTCCGGGTGGCCGGTGGACGCGCGCGCGGTCGTCCGCGCCGCGTCCGGCGCGCCGGAGCTGAACGCCGACGGCAGCCACGTCCTTCGCGACCAGGTCGTGCCCGGCGCCCCGCCCGAGCGGCTGGCGATGCCGCCGGTGTGGGCCGGCGAGGGCCCCGGGCGGCTGCGGGGAGCCGGGCCCGCGCTGGTCCAGGACCTGCGCGGCGTCCCCGAGCTGAGGCGGGCGCTGGAGGAGCGGTTGCGCGAGATGGGCGAGGACCACCTGCCGCCGCTGAACGCCGCGGGCGATCCGGTGTGGTCGCTCGACCCCGTCAGGCACGCCGCCCAGGAGCTCAACCTCAAGATGATCAAGGAGCAGCTCACCGCCGAACGCCTGGAGTCCGGGTACAACACCGCCGTGCAGAACGGCGTCGTGCTACCGCTCGTGCGCGCGGGGCTCAACCGGTCGGTGGAGTACCTCACGCTGCTGGTGAAGCTGGACCAGCACCTGGGCCGCACGGAATTCCTCGGCGTCGCGCCCATGGACGCGGTGGTGAACCTCCAGATCGGCTCCGACACCGCCGGGACGACCAGCGGCGAGACCGCGTCCCGGGCCAGGGACGTGGTCAGGGTGTCGGTGGAGGCGGACGTCCACGGGCAGGGTGACATGGTGACCGGCGGCGGCGCCGGGGTGAACACCGGCCGCGACGCCGCCGCCGCGGGCAAGGCCGGGAACACCACCAACAACGTCAAGCTCGGCGAGGGGGCGAACGCGCCCGCCGCCGAGGACGTCCCGCACACGGGCCAGGTCTTCATGATCCGCCCGGACGGCCGACTGGATCCCTTCGTCGAGGGCGTCGAGATGTGGGCGCGCCTGGAGTGGCCGGTCGACCTGCTGCCCCCGGCGGACCCGGCGCTGGGCATGACGTACGACCCGTCGGCCGCGCGGCCGACGTCCCTGGAGGAGGTGCGCCGGGGCGGCCTGCTGCACCTGGACACCGGGCCGATGCTGCGCGCCGTGCTGCCGCACCTGCCGCTCTCGATGCGGCCGGGCACCGACGCGTTCCTCCACCTGGCCGCCCTGCTCAGCACCGAGAACCTGCTCGCGCACAGTGAGCTGCTGTTCTCCGAGTACGGCGTCCAGCTGCCCGTGCACCCGCAGGGGCCGGGCGCGCTGCACTCGCCGGTGACGATCCGCGCCGTCGTCGGACCCTCCACGCTCGTCGGCCGGCCCGAGCTGGTGAGCGGCGACATCCTGTTCGGGATGGGCAGTTACGGCACGGCGTCCGGCACCACCCGCGGGTTCGGCGCCGGCGCCTCGGCCGGGGCGGGGACGCACCAGGAGAGCGCGCCGAAACCGTCCGCCACCCCGGGCGTCGCCGGGTCCAGGGCCGTGAACCACTCGAACACCAAGATGTCGATCTGGGGCGTGGAGACGCTGGCCATCGACCTCGGCACCGACCTGGCGCACGCCGCGCCCGTCCGCTTCGTGATCACCTTCCAGGAGGCCGGCGAGCAGGTGCGGGTGGACGTCGACGGCGCGATCCTGTACCGGCAGGCCGAGCGCCGCGCCCTCAGGCTGTACGCCGACGGCGTGGGGGGGTTGCCGCTGACGGACGTGGCCGACGCGATGGAGCGGTTCCTCAACGGCGACCTGGCGCTCGACCGGCGCACGGCGATCCCGCTGGTCCGCCGCTACCTGGCCGACCTGCACCAGGCCCAGCGGTCCGGCGGCGTCCCCGAGCTGTCGAAGAGGCACGGCCGCCGGGAGCTGCTGCGCGCGCTCGGCCCGCTGCTCGGCGACCCGGCCGTGGCCGCGCACACCGGCTCGGGGTCGCGCCACCGGCTGGCCAAGGCGCTGAGCGGCGCGCGGAGCCTGGCGGCCCTGGAGCCGGAGGTGTCGCTGCCCGGCCACTACTTGCGAGGCCAGGGCCAGAGCGCGTTCGAGCACGTCACGCTCACCATGAACGGACGGCGGGTGGAGCTGCTGGACGAGATGCTGCGCTCCGCCGAATCGCGGGCGCCGGGGATCATGAGCCGCGACCCGGTGCTGCGCTCCAGCCTCTCGGCGATCTTCGCGGCGGACCGCTGGCTGGCCAACGCCCCCAACCTCTACGGGCGCCGGGGGCTCGTGCTGTCCTTCCCCGTGCGCGTCGGCCCGGAGCTCACGCAGCAGCTCACCGTGCGGATGAAGTGGGAGTTCACCGGCCCTCCCCGGTGGACCGGCCACACGCCGTACAAGGACGTGATCACCCAGATCTACGACTACGAGCAGGAGGAGCAGTCTGCCTCCCCCAGCGCGACGGCCGCGGTCTCCGTCGGGGGCGAGGCCTCGGGCGGGCCGGACCTCGGGGCGCTCAACGGCGGGGTCGGGACCGACCGCGCGCAGGAGCACGGGGTGTCGGAGAGCGACCAGCTGACCGACCTGTCCCGTATGGCGACCTTCTCCGGCGGGCACACGGTCCGCATGCCGTTCCGGCTGACCGTCGACCTGGAGTGGTCGGACGCCTTCGGCGGTCTGGTCGAGGGGGCCGTGAACCACCTGCCCGGCCTGGTACCGGCCGGGCACGCCCCCACGCTGGTGTTCGAGGGCGAGGCCGAGCGGCTGGTGTCGACCGGCATGGTCGGGCCGGCGGGCATGGTCGGGCCGGCGGGCATGGCCCCGGCGACGCCCGCCGTACCGGACCCGCGGGTGCTCACCCTGCCCACCGACTATGTCGTGGAGGTCCTGGACACCGGCGACCTGCTGGAACGGGTGCGGGGGGCGCTCGCCGACGACGTGCTGCTCGGCGAGAACGGCATGCGCGCCCGGGATGTCGCCCTTGAGCAGCAGCTCGCGCCCATGAGCCTGATGTCCAAGTTCAAGCGCCTCGCGACCGCCACCGGGGACGAGGCCGCACGGCTGACCGTACCGGGACATCCGGGGCAGGAGGTGCGCGTCCGCCTGCGGGCCCGGCCGACGCAGGCCGAGGTCGTCGTCTCCGGGCGGGAGGACGTGGAGTTCGGCGGGGCCAAGCGGCATCAGGAGATGCGGTCGCGGTCCAACGGCGTCGGCCGCGTGCTGCCGGTCGGATGGGACGCCGGGCCCGACTTCAACGCCGCCGGCGAAGGGGCCGTCAACACCGACTACGCCTACGGCGTGCAGGCCTCGGACACGATCAGCACGGGCGACGGCGTCCGTATGGAGGAGACCAAGACGTTCATCGGCGACGGCGCGACCGTGACGACGCGCGTGGACTGGGACGCCACGATCGAACTGGTCACCCACGACGACAACGGCAGGGAACGGACGACCAAGGCCGTCACCCTCACCCAAGCCGCGGTCGGCACAGCCGACCTCAGCATGCCGCAAGGCGACGCGTCCACCATGCTCGGGACCACACCCGGCACGTCCGCGACTCCTGCCGGGCGCGCAGCCGCCTCCTCCGAGCCCGGCGGCCTGATGACGCCGGACGGCGGCGGGGAGCGCCGCGGATGGCGCAGGCTGTGGCCGTTCGGGTCCGGCGGCCCTTCCCCGGCGTACACGACGACGCTGGACGATCTGCTCGCCGCCGCCGCACGCCTTCCCGAGTTCGACCCGGCCGACCCCTACCCGGCGATGGCCAAGGTGGTACGCGAGCGGGCGCCGGGCGAACGCCACCCGCTCCTGCTCAACGCCACCGCCCCCGCCACGCCGAACATGTCCGCCGCCACCACGTCCAATACGCCGGCCACGAACTCCAATGCGCCGGGCACGTCCGCCGCCACCACCACGCCGAACACGGCCTCCACTGCGCCGGGCGTTCCGGCTATGGCCGCCGCCGCGCTGATGGCGCGTGAGCTCGGCGCGGACGTGTTCCTTGAGGTACGCGACGCGGGCTTCCCCACCCACCGCTACGTCGCCTCACCCGACGGCG
Source organism: Sphaerisporangium album (assembly GCF_003323745.1). Lineage (GTDB taxonomy): Bacteria > Actinomycetota > Actinomycetes > Streptosporangiales > Streptosporangiaceae > Sphaerisporangium > Sphaerisporangium album. The sequence continues at coordinate 302,266 of NZ_QOIL01000002.1, read as the reverse complement.
TCCTGCGCAGCAACGACGACGGCGACTTCACGGCCGCGTTCAACACCCTGCCCCACCGTCTGCTCCCCTTGGCGGCCCGGCACCAGGTCGACCTGCGCCGGCTGTTCGCGGGAATGCCGGCCGGCGCTGACCTCACCACAGCGCTCCAGTCCGTCCTGCGCGGCCTCGGCGTGCCGGACCCGCAGCCCGGCGCCCAGTGGCCGACGACCCACGACGTCGGCCGCCACAACCCCATGTCCGGTCCCGGCGTCACATATCAGGGCGGCACAGGCGGCCCGTGAGCCCACAGGCGCGGCGCAGCGGTGGCCCGAGGCTCGGCCCGGACGAGTGGAGCGCCGGTAGGTGCGGCGACCGGCTTCGATGGGCGCGGCCGAGGGATCGGCGCGTGCGGCGGACGGGGCTCGGTGGAAGATCGGGAGTGGAGGAGCGTCATGGCATTCTCGGTGGCGAGGACCAGAGACGAGGCGCATCTGTACCTCGACCTCAACCCCTGCGAAGACTGCGGGTCGGTGGAAACGGCGTGGGAGTCCACGCTGGCCGAGTTCGGCGGCGAGCTCGCGGCCAGCTACGCCGGGGTGTGCGAGGGCTGCGGCGCGCGCCGGGAGTTCCTGTTCGGCGTGCCCGAACGCGACACCGCGCCGATCACGTTCCCTTCCTTCGGCGGCCCCGAGCCGTCGCAGTTGCTGGACGCCGGCGAATGGCTGTGGGTCGCCGACCTGACCGCGGGCGACGTCCCCGCGGACGACCCCGCGGCGGCCCGGCGCGCCCTCGCCATCGCGATGGCGGCCGTGGAGGAGGTGGTGAAGTTCATCCCACCCGGAGAGCCAGAGGTCCCCGAACACGCCTTCTGGTCCGAACGCGGCTTCCTCATGCGCGCCACCGACCCGGGCCGCTTCGAGCTGGAACGCCTCCTGGTGATCCGCGACACCTACCGCGACCTCCTCGCGACGCGCTGAACCGCATACGTTCACCGGCTCACCGGCCGTGGAGGAGGTGGTGAAGCTCCTCCGATCGCCGGGTTTCCTCCTCTCGCGCTACGGTCCTCTCGTTCGGCGCCGAGGCGGCGGGAAGCGGTACGGCGAAACCGGCGCCACCGTACGGTGGGTCACCCGGTGAACGTTGCGGAATGGCGGACTAAGGTGAACGGTGCCCGCCAAGCCGGATACGGCAGGACACGCCATGGCTCGGCAGGACACGCCATGGCTCGGCACACTCGGTGACCATCGTGTCGCCGGAGGAGGGGGTCGGCGTCGATGCTGCGCGCGAGAACGCTCGTGGAGGCGTACCTCTACATCGATCTCACGTTGGCCGGGGGCGACGACGAGGACGACGGGTTCGGCGCCGCCGACGAGCCCGGGCTGTCGGCCCGCCCGTGGACGACGCTGACCGAGGGTGCCGACGCCTGGACGCTGCGGTTCGACGGGCCCGCCACCGGCCCGCGCCACCTCATCGACGTGGTCGTCCCCTACGAGACGGAGGCGGAGGCACGCCGCGACCGTCTGCGCTTCGGCTCAGGGGTGTCCGAGCTGGTCGACGCGGGCCAGTGGCGGATGGTCTCCGACGAGTACGCCCAGCGCGCCTTGAGCGCCGACCTGTCCTTCGCCGACACTCCGGAGGACGACGAGCGCTACCGCGAGGTGGTCCTGAACTGGGAGTTCGCGCGCGACGCCCTCGCCGAGGCGGCGAAGTTCCTCCCGGGCGGCGCGGACGAGGTCCCGGCCACCGCCTTCTGGACCGACATGGGCACGGCGGTCCACGAGGAAGATCCCGGACGTTTCACCCGGTCCCGGCTGGAGGACGACATCGCCTTCTACGAGGAGAACCTCCAGCACTTCACCGACATGTACGGCGACCGCTGACGCGCCCGCTCTGTCGGCGCGACCGCCGTACGGGGCGGATATGGTCGAAGGAGCCGCGGCGCGCACGCGGGCGTGCGGACGTGACCGGACGCGGGGCGCCTCCAGCGAGCCGGGCAGTGCCGGGCGGTGCCGGACAATGACGGGCAATGCGGGCGATACGGACAGCGATCAGGGGGCGGCCGTGGCGGGGACCGAGGTGCCGATCCTGCACGCGCGGACACTGGCCGAGGCGTACCTGTTCCTCAACCTCGTCATCGCCTCCGACGACCTCACCTCCCTGGACGAAACCGAAGAGCCCGCCGGCACCGAGCCCACCAGGGAGCCCGCCGAACCCGGAGGCACCGGCGAGCCGGACGAGGTGGAACACGCGGAGCCGCGTGCGCGTGGCCGGGTGATCGACTACGAGCGGTGGACGACCCTGACCGAGGGGCGGACGGCCTGGACGTTGCTGTTCGACGGCCCCGACACCGGCCCCCGCCACCGGATCATCATCGTGATCCCGTACGAGACCGAGTTCGCCGCCCGCCACGGCCGGCCGCGCTTCGGCCCGGGCCGCTCGGACATCATCGACCCCGGGCAGTGGCAGCTCGCGGGCGCGGGCTACGCCCACCGCGCGCTGCGCGAGGCCGCCCTGTACGCCGAGAACCCCACCGACCACGACCGCTTCCAGGAAGTCGTCGCCAACTGGGCCTACGCCCGGGACGCGGTCGCCGAGGCGGCCAAATTCCTCCCCGACGGCGCGGACGAGATCCCCGAAGAGGCGTTCTGGACCGAAGAGGGCGCCACCACCCGCCGCGACGAGCCAGAACGCTTCACCCGCGACGGCCTCCAGAGCGACCTCGCCCTGTACCAGCACCACCTCGACCGCTTCGTCGAAGTCCACGGCCCGCCCCCATGACGGCTCGGCTCCCCCGCCGCGCCGGCGCCGGATCCGGGCCGAGAACGAGTCCGGGACCGAGCCCCATGCCACGCTGACGGTGACACACGCCGTAGCCGGGAGACCGCCGGGAAAGCCCCGCCCGGCAGGGACGTGACCGGCCCCCGGGGTCAGTAGCCGACGTAACCGGAGCCGTTCTTCGTCCCCACCACGCCGGGGACGTTCGAGACCGAGCCATAACGCTCGATGGCGTAGCGGACGCCGGCGATGATGTTGTCGATCGGGTCGTAGATGTTCTTGTGGCCGGGGAGCGACCACCGGGAGAACGTCCCGTCGATGGTCTGCATGAGCCCCTTGGAGGGGTGGCCCGCGGCCGCGTTGGAGTCCCAGTTGTTGATCGCGTGCGGGTTCCCGCCCGACTCGTGCTGGATGATCATCCAGATGTCGTTGGGGTTCATCTTCTCCACCGGATACCCGTGCGCCTTGAGGATCTCGATGGCCTGCCGGATCCACTCCGCCACCTGCCCCTTGGGCGCCGGCCCGCCGCCGGGAGGCGGAGGACCGCTCGGACCGTACCCGCCGAACCCGCCACCGCCGCCGCCGGGCCCGTCGCCGCCTGAGAGGACGGGATCGATCTCCTTGGCCGGCACCGGGATCCAGTGCGTGGTGTGCCCCGGCCCGGGAACGAACGCCTGGTCACCGGCGGGCGGAATCGAGGCGAACGTGGGCGAGACGCCCTTGAGCTCCGCGTCTATCTCGCCGAGCGCCGTGGACAGCGCCGTCTCGGCCGTCGTGACGTACCCCTGGGCCAGGGTGACCGCCCGGCCGACCTGCTCGGTGATGCCCGGCTTGAGCTGTTCCTCGGTGGCGTGCGGGTTGCGCTTCCGGTAGTCGGCCACCCAGGCGAGCAGGTCGTCGCAGACGCCGACGACGTTGGTCCTGGCCGTCTCGACCGCACCCGCGGCGGTGTCCAGGGAGTCGGCGCAGGCGCCGAGCGCGTCGTGCAGCGCGTCCCCGGCGCGCCCGTACCGCCGCACGTACGCGACGAAGGCGTCGGCCGAGGCGCCTCTCCAGGCGGCGTCGACCCGGGTGATGGACGCGCCCAGCGTCTCGAACGGCTCGACGCCGTCCCCCGCGGCCGTGCGCCACCGGGTGGCGATCCCGCGGATGGCCCCCGGGTCTCCCTTGGTCTTGTCCGCCAGCGTGACAAGCTCCTGCCCACCCGGCAAAGCCCCGACGGCGCCCATGTCGGTCACTCGTGACTCCCCGTCCGTACCCTGACGGCACTCATACCGGCTCTACGGACGGGAGTCCCGCGCGCGTGTCGTGCTCGGCCGTGCGGACGTTCTCCTCGATGGTGTCGATGGCTCGTTCGACCCCGTCGAACCGGCTCTTGACCGTGCCGAACTCCTGGTCGGCGTGATCCTCGACCCGCCCGATCGCGCCGGCGAGCGCCTCGGCGCCGCCGAGCTTCCCGAACAAGGACGCCGCGGCCCGATCCTTGGCCGGGAACCCGTCCCCGACGGTGGCCAGTCGCCCCGCCTGCGTGTTGACCGCGCTGCGGAGCTTGGCCAGCGCCTCGCGGTTCACGTCGATACCTGTCACCGGGGGCGACTCCCTCCGAACGTCACCGGCCGATCACCTGCTCACCGGCGGGCGGACCCGTGACCGGCTGGTCTTGAGCCCTCCCACCGGAACCACAAAAGCGATCATATCCACCCAGGTCCCCGCCCACCGTACGAACAGCCCAGGTACCCGCGGGCGGATACCGCTTTGACGGCACGTCCCGCTGACCTGGCCGGCAGGACGGGTCCCGTTCCCCCGCCATCTCCCTGTTCCTGGCCACCGGCAACCCTGCGGGACGCCCCTGACGCATCCCGCCGCATCTCACGCCCGTCACGCGCGGTGCGACACGTCTTCGCCTGCTTCGCGGGGTTTCAGGATTGCGGGGTGGTGGGAGTGGAGGTGGCCAGGTAGGCGGTTTGGATCAGGCGGGAGCCTGAGCGGCGGTCCACGTAGTAGGCGCGGCCGGGGGGCAGGGGGTGGGCGCGGACGCCGAACAGGACGCCCTCGTCGCGGTCGCCCGAGAGGATGACCGCGGGGCTGGCCATGTCCTTGAGCCGCTGCATCACCGGGTCGTACATCGCGCGCCCGGCGCCGCCCATCGCGCGGGACAGCACCAGGTGCAGGCCGATGTCGCGGGCCTGCGGCAGCAGGTCGAGCAGGGGCGCCAGCGGGTTGGTGCCGGTGGCCACCAGGTCGTAGTCGTCCACGATGAAGTACAGGTCGGCGCCCTTCCACCAGTTGCGCGCGCGCAGCTGGTCGGGGGTCAGGTCGGACGGCGGGAGCCGCTTGGTCAGCGCCTCGCGGGCCTCCATCACCATCTCGGCCGCGGCGGTGGAGGAGGCGGCGTAGCCGATGCGGTGCTCGGTGTAGGCCGCGTCGAGCAGCGAGCGCCGGTAGTCGATGACGATGAGCCGCGCCTGCGCGGGGGCGTGCCGCGCGACGATGCCCTCCGCGACCAGCCGCAGCAGGTTGGACTTGCCGCTCTCGGTGTCGCCGATGACCGTCAGGTGCGGGTCGGTCTCGAAGTCGGCCGCGACCGGGGACAGCGTGGCCTCGTCGATGCCGATGGGAACGCGCGCCCCCGTCTGGTCGGGGCCGGGCAGCGCGTCGGCGGGCAGGACGGCGGGCAGCAGCCGGACGCGCGGCGCGGGAGGTCCCTGCCACGCCTCGCGCACGCCGTCGACGAGCGCCCGGACGCCCACGCTGAGGTCGTCGGTCTGCCGGACCCCGTCGATGCGGGGCAGCGCGCCGAGGAAGTGGAACCCGTCGCGGGTGAGGCCGCGTCCGGGCACGCCTTCGGGCACGGCGAGCGCGGTCTTGCGGTTGACCTCGGACTCGTAGGCGTCGCCGAGGCGCAGCTCCAGCCGTGAGCCGAACAGGTCGCGGATGCCGGGCCGGAACTCCGACCACTTGTTGGTGGCGGCGACGACGTGGATCCCGTAGCCGAGGCCGCGCGCGGCGAGGTCGGTGATGGTGGGTTCCAGCGACTCGAACTCCTGCCGGACGGTGAGCCACCCGTCCACGACGAGGAAGACGTCGCCGAACTCGTTGCCGGTGACCGCTCCCTCGGCGACCATGCGCCGGTAGGTGGCGAACGAGTCGACGCCGCGCTCGGCGAACTCGCGTTCCCGCCGCTGCATGAGCGCGGTGACCTCGGCGACGGTGCGGCGGACGCGGTCGCCGTCGAGCCTGTTGGCGACCCCGCCGACGTGCGGGAGGCCCTCCAGGGACGCGAGCGTGCCGCCGCCGAAGTCCAGGCAGTAGAACTGGGCCTCGCGCGGGGTGTGGGTGAGCGCGAGCCCGGCGATCAGCGTGCGCAGCATCGTGCTCTTGCCGCTCTGCGGTGCTCCGACGATGGCGAGATGCCCGGCCGCGCCGGACAGGTCGACGCCGAGGGGGTCGCGCCGCTGTTCGAAGGGCCGGTCGACGATGCCGAGGACGGCGCGCAGCTTGCCGCGCCCGGCCCAGCCCGTGGTGGACAGGCCGTGCTCGGGGGTGATGCTGAGCGGCGGAAGCAGGTGGCTGAGGGTGAGCGGCTCGGCGAGCGGCGGCAGCCAGATGCGGTGGGCGGGCGGGCCGTACCCCTGGAACTGGCGGACCATGATGTCGAGCAGGCTGTCGCGCCCGGCGACAGCGGGCTGCGGCTCGGGGTCGGGCTGCTGGACGGCCGGCGCGGGGACGGGGATGTACGACGTCCCGTAGGCGACGATCTGCCGCCGGTCGGCGGGGACGCGGCGCTCCTGGCGCGTCTCGGCGGCGAACGGGCCCGAGACGTAGGCGGCCTTGAACCGGGTCATGCCGCTGGTGTCGAACTTCAGGTAGCCGTTGCCGGGCGCGGAGGGCAGTTCGTAGGCGTCGGCGACGCCGAGCACGACGCGGCTCTCCATGGCCGAGAAGGTGCGCAGGCCGATCCGGTACGACAGGTGGGTGTCCAGGCCGCGCAGCCTGCCCTCCTCCAGGCGCTGCGAGGCGAGCAGCAGGTGGACGCCGAGGGAGCGCCCGAGGCGGCCGATCATGACGAACAGGTCGATGAACTCCGGCTTGGCCGACAGCAGCTCGCTGAACTCGTCGAGGACGACGAACAGCGTGGGCATCGGCCGCAGGTCGGCGCCCTGTTCCCTGGCGCGCTCGTAGTCGCGCAGAGAGGCGTAGTTCCCTGCGGCGCGCAGCAGTTCCTGGCGGCGCACCATCTCGCCGTTCAGCGCGTCGTACATGCGGTCGACCAGCGGGAGCTCGTCCTCCAGGTTGGTAATGACGGCCGAGACGTGCGGCAGTGTGTCGAGGCCGAGGAACGTCGCGCCGCCCTTGAAGTCGACGAGCACGAAGTTGAGGATCTCGGAGGAGTGGGTGGCGGCGAGACCGAGGACGAGCGTGCGCAGCAGTTCGCTCTTGCCGGAGCCGGTCGCGCCGATGATGAGCCCGTGCGGCCCCATGCCCCCCTGCGCGGACTCCTTGATGTCCAGCTCGACCACGCGTCCGTCGGCGCCGAGGCCGATGGGCACGCGCAGCCGGTTGCGCGGCGCCCGGGGCCGCCACAGCGCGGGGATCTCCAGGCGCGTCGGATCGGCGACGCCGAGCAGGTCGGTGAGGGTCATGTTGCCGGCGAGGACGTCCTGGCCGTCGCCGCTCTTGGCCGGGGACGCGCGCAGCGGCGCGAGCTGGCGGGCGAGTCCGTCGGCCTGCATGTAGGTCAGCTTGTCGGGGCGGCCGAGGCCGGTGACGACCTCCTTGCCGGCGTGGTCGAGCTGGATCCGGTTGAACCGGTCGGGCAGGACCTCCAGCCGCAGCGTGACGCCTTCCTCGGCGGGGGACGTCGTGCCGCTGAGGTCGATGACGGTGACGCCCTGGATTACGTCGGCGCCGAGCTGGGAGTCCTGCGGGACGTACCCGCCGTCCACGATCACCACGTGGTACGGCAGCGCCTCGGCGGACGCGCCCTGCCGGAACCGGCCGCGGTCCTTCAGCTCGCCGCCGAGCAGCCGGTCGAGGTCGCGCAGGTCCTCGGCCATGAGCCGGACGGGCCCGGCCGCGTCGACCTCCTCGGGGTGCAGGGCGTGCGGCAGCCATTTGACCCACTCCCATTGGGCCATCCACTCCTTGCCCGCGCACACGGCGACCCGCATGTCCTCCGGCGAGTGGAACACGGCGAGCTGCCCGATCAGCGCCCGGACGAGGTCGCGCGCGGCGGCGGGGTCGCCGGTGGGCAGGATGCGGGCGAAGGAGTGCAGGGCGAGGGCGATCGGCAGGTCGTCCACGGTGGAGTGGGCGCGGACGAAGCGGCGCAGCGCCCCGGCGGACATGGCGTCGAGGTCCTCGACGGGCTTGGAGTCGGGCGGGATGAGCTGGACGGCGAGCCGCTGGGTGCCGGTCCCGGCGCGGACGGTGGCGAAGTCGCCGTCGCGCGGACGCCGCTCCCACAGGCGTGGCCCCATGACGAACGACCACAGCGCGTCGGGGTCGGGGCCGTTCCAGTGGAGTGCCTCGCGCTGCTGACGGGCGGCCCTGCGCACCTTCTTACGAGTCTGGGACAGGTAGCGGAAGTAGTCGCGGCGCGCGCCGTTGAGCCGCATCTTGCGCTCGCCGGAGGCCCGGCCGAGCTGGCTGAGGCTCATGCCGACCATGGACAGGGCGAACATGCCGCTGGCGACGTACATGATGGGGCTGCCACCGGCGCCCGCGGTGAACATCAGGCCCATGGCGGCGCCGCCGGCGACCATCGGCATGAACGTGAGGATCTGCCCGAACCCGCCCGAAGTGGTCTCGGGAATCTCCGGCGGCGACTCCAGAAGGATCTCGCCTCGGGGCGGCACCGGAGGCGGCCGGCGCTCGGGCCGCCGGACGACGACTGTGCCCACGTCGCTCCCCCTGTTCAGCGAACAGCCTGGTCCCTGGGTCCGCCGCGCGCGTGCTGTGCCCCGTAGCCCGTGGCGCCCCGAAAACTCCGTATCTGGCTAACCGTAGCGAATCCGGATCAGTTGCCTCCCTCGGTCCACGAGAAAGCTCGCATCACCGCGAAAGATGAAATGTCGGCCTTCTCCTGGCTTGTCGGCCCGCTACGGTATTCGTCGTGATGAAGGAGTCGGCGTGACGCTGAACCCGATGGCAGGTCCGCCCATGCCGGGGGCCGGGCCGCCGCCGGGGCCCCGGCAGCCGATGGCGAACCCGGTCAACGGAGGCGGCGGCGCGAACGGGGGGCCGCGCGCGGCCGTCCTGCGCCCGCCCGGGTCGGCCGTGGCCATGAGCCGGATCACCATCGTCACCCCCCGCAAGCGGGTCGACCTCGCCGTCCCCTCCGACCTGCCCCTCGCGCACATGCTGCCGAACCTGCTGGCCGCCGCCGGCGAGGGCGCCGACGAGGTCGCGTTCACCACGGCCGGGTGGGTGCTGCAACGCGTGGGCGGCCGGCCGCTGGAGCTCGACGCCGGCCTGAGCACGCTCGGGGTGCGCGACGGCGAGGTGCTGTACCTGCTGCCCCGCCCGTCCGAGCTGCCCGAGGCCGTCTTCGACGACGTCGCCGACACCATCGCCACCGGCATCAAGGAGCGCTCCGGCCGATGGCAGCCGCGGCACACCCGCGCCACCGGGCTCGGCGCGGCGGTGGCCTGCCTGGTCGCGGGCGCGCTCGCCCTCACCGTCGCGGGGCCGCCGTGGACGGCCGCCACCATCGTCGCGGGCGCGCTCGCCCTGCTGCTCATCGGGGCGGGCGCCGCGCTCTCCCGGGCGCTCGGGGACGCCGGAGCCGGGGCCGTCATCGGGTACGCCGCGCTGCCGTACGCCTTCCTGGCGGGGCTGTTCGCGACGGGCGGCGACGCGGGCCTTCTGTGGTTCGGCGCCCCCAGCCTGCTCGCCGGCCTCGCCCTCACCGCGCTCGCCGCGACCGTCGCGGGGTGGGTGGTCGCCGAGGGGCTGCCCGTCTTCTTCGGCGTGATGCTCGCCTCGCTGGCCGGGGCCGCGGGCGCCGCCGTGGTGATGGTGTGGCACCTGCCCGTCCCGGGCGTCGCGGCACTGGAGGTCGCCATCGTGCTGGCCTGCACGCCGCTGATCCCCACGCTGTCGTTCCGCCTGGCACGCCTGCCCCTGCCGTCCGCGCCGAGGAACGCCGAGGAACTGCGCACCGACGAGCAGAACCTCGACGGGCCGGACGTGAAGAGGCGCGCCGTGGAGGCCGAGCGGTTCGCCACCGGCCTCGCCTCGGGCGTCGCCATGGTCGCCGTCGCCACCGAGCTGTTCCTGCTGGGCGGGACGGGCTGGACCGGCAGGGCGATGCAGGTCGCGCTGGCGCTGGCGCTGCTGATGCGCGCCAGGGTCTTCCTCGGGGTCGGCCAGCGCCTGTGGCTGCTCGGCGCGGGGGTCGCCGGGCTGGCGCTCCTGCTGGTCGCGGTCTCCTTCACCGGCCCGGTCGCGGCGCTGCTGGTCGTGCCCGGACTGCTGGCGATCGGGGCGATCGGGGCGGGCATGGGCCTGTTCCTCCCCCAGCGCCGCCCGACGCCCTTCTGGGGCCGCGCGGGGGACATCGTGGAGTTCGTGCTGATCGCGGCCATGTTCCCGCTGGCGCTCGGCGTACTGGACGTCTACAGCTGGGTGCGCGGCCTGGCCGGCTGACGCGCGGGACTTCTCAGCGGGCCGCCCGGCGGCCGTGACGCCGGGCGAGCCGCGCGCCGTCCCGGTGCGCGTCCGCGGACGGCGCCCTAGTGAGGCCAGGAGTCCTTCATCGAGCGGGCGGCGTCCTGCAGCCATGACTGGACGCCGTCGAGGTTCTGCGGGTCGAAGGCGAGGTCCCCGCCCATCGCGTCGCGCAGAAGCTCGTCGTTGCGCCGGCGCGCGTCCTGCTGGGCCGCCCGCACGGCCTCGGTGACGGCCTGCGCGATCGAACGGCTGTCCAGCCGCATGGCGCGCGGGTCGAGCGTGACCTCCTGGATCTGCCCGCCCCCGTCCACGACCGCCGCGATCAGCCCGTCGGCCGCCTCGCCGACGCCCCTGATCGTCTTCAGCTCGCCGAGGACCCCGCTCAGGCGCTGGACGGCTTGCCTGCTCTGCTCGGCGACGCGGTCGAGGTCGTCGAGCTGGAAGTCGCCGGGGTCGAACACGCGGGCCGCTCCTTAGCTGGCGCAGTGGGGGATGCTGGATCTCACGGGGTCTCCGGCGCGAGATCTCACGGGATCTCGGGCCGTCTCAGGGGTGGTAGGGCTCGGGCTTGCCGACCTTGGGCTCCCGCCACTCGAAACCGCCCGACGGCGGCGGAGCGGGAGGACGTCCGGGAGGCGTGGCGGGCGGCTGCTGGAACGGCGGCAGGCCCGTGGTGTCGATCACCGCCTTGCTGAAGTCGACCTTGGCGTCGCCCGTGGGCTGGAGGTTGTACATCTGGACCAGCGCCTTGCCGGCGAAGTACACCGACATGCCGCCCGCCACGGCCGACACGACCTTGCCGAGCATGCTCGTGGCGACGGCGATCACCTGCGTGGCGAGTTGCCCGAGCGCCTGGAGCCGGGCGTACCCCGCGGCGGCGTACGGCGTGGCCAGCATCGCGGCGGCGATGGCGACGCCGGCGAGCAGTACCGCGACCACCCTGGCCAGGGCCAGCCAGTAGGCCCGGTAGGCGTCGCCCAGCTCGTCGACGATGCCCGCGATGTTCTTGACGTATCCGCGCAGGCTTTCCAGCGCCTCCTGGTAGCGCTCGACCGCGTCGACGAACGCGTCGTGGTCGGCGGCGATCCAGCCCTCTTTGCCCTTGTCGCCGAGGTTGCGGGCGAAGCTCTTGTTCGCCGTGTCCAGGCGGGAGTGGATCGACTCCCAGTTGTTGTACGCGTCGGCCATGCCGGGGACGTTGGCGATGGCGGTCGAGGCGATGGCGACGCCGACGGTGAGCGGGCGCGACAGCAGGGCGGCCTTGCGCAGGTCATTGAGCACGGACGCCGCGCTGCCACCGGCCATCCGCAGAGACGGGCCGTACGCGCTACTCGGCATGGCTCGGATTCCCCCTGTTGACGCTGACGTGCCCGAATCGACGGGTGCCGGCGGGACGGTGCCGGCCGGACGGTGCTGGACTACGACGCCGGTCCGACGGCGCGCGGTGACGTGCCGGCGCGCGGTCAGACGTAAACGGTGGTGGAGGCGTCCTCGGCGGCCCTCCAGTTGCCCCGGGCCGTGTCGAGCTGCCGGTTCCAGGTCTCCAGGACCGTGATCGCCTCGCCGAGCTTCTCGCGCACGTCGTTCTGGACGTCCCGGTAGCGCAGGCCGATCAGCGGCTCGCCCAGCGCCCCCCAGCCGGGAAAGCCGACGACGGTGGTGTCGACCAGGGCACGCCACTGCTTGACGGCGGGGATCACGTCTTCGTTGATCTCCTTGATGATGCTCTCGATCGCCGCCGAGGTGACGTACCGCTCCTGCCCCATGCCGCCTCCATGCTCCGACATCCCGCGGTGAAGTTCTTACCAGGATTCGCCGCGTCCCCAGGAGTTACGTCCCGTATGTTCACCTTTATCTAGATGATCGGAAATACGGCCGATGATCACCGTTCACGCACGGCGCTGACGGCAGGTGCGGCTGTAGGGTCGCTCGATGTCAGGCCCGGCCCAGGGGAGGCTGAAGATCAGATGACCGAGTTCGGCGACTTCGCGAACATCGATGTGGAGAAGCTGCTCAGCGGAGCCCAGCAGCAGTTCGCCCGCATGGCGGAGTTGCAGCGCCGCCTGCCCGAGCTCGTCGGCCGCGCCCAGGACAAGGACCGGCTGGTCACGGTCGAGTACGGCGCCGAAGGCCTGCGCGAGCTGGAGCTCAACCCCCGCGCCATGCGCCTGGCCTCCACCGACCTCGCCGAACTGATCAAGACGGTCACCCGCCTGGCGGCGCAGGACCTGGGCGTCCGCACCAACGAGGTCATGGAGGAGGTCTTCGGCGCGGAGGAGAACCCCATGAGGCTCCTCAACGACCCGGACGCCGCCCTCGCCGGCGCCAAGGAGGCCGAGGCGGCCTACAACCGCGTCTTCGACGACGTCATGGGCGAGCTGAACCGCGTCCGCCGCCGCCTCGACCTCTGACCTCCTGACGGACCGGCAACCCGCCTACTTGTGGCCGGGAACGGTGGGGTAACCGGGGTAGCCGGGCACGGTGCCGTTCGGGAGGCCGGGGACGCCGCCATCGCCGGTGGTCAGGTTCAGGGTCGCGACCTGCGTGAACATCGGCTGGCCGCCGCCGGTGGCGTTCATGCCCTTCTGCTGGAGGTCGCTCTGCTTGCCCTGGTTCCACATGTAGACGGCGTACATGAGCCCCGACGCGACGCCGAGCGCGAGCAGCTTCTTCTTCTGCGCGAGCTCCACGACCTTCTGAAGCCCCGTGGCGATGGCGCCGGCGGCGGCCTGGGCGGGAGCTGCGCCGACGCCGGTGGCCATCGCGGCGGCCACGGCGGCCATCAGCGCCAGCAGGATGCCGCCCACGGTGAACACGACCACGGCGAACGCGTAGTACAGCGTGGCCATGCCCTGCATGCTGTCGCCGACGCCGTCGTGCACCTCGCCGCTCTTCTTGAGCTCGGTCTTGAAGGCGGCGACGCTGGTCTCGAACGCCTTGCGGTCCTCGGCCGTCCACTTGTCGTCCGGCACGCTCTTGGTGAGGTTCGTCAGCTCGGTGACGAGGACGTCGAAGTCGGACGCGACGCTGTGCCAGTCCTTGGCGGCCTTGTCCATGCCGCCGGGGTTGGACAGCGACGCGCCCGCCATGAGGAAGATCGGCCATCCCCGGGGGTTGAGCACCGAGAACGCGCCGATCCCGGCGAGCCCGATGGTGTGCAGCGTGGTGCCGTTCTCGTAGCTCATGGACGGGCCTCCGTCATGCGATCACCTGAGGTCACTTCCCCTTGGTCGAGCTGGCTTCCTCGGCCAGGGTCCAGTACTTGGCCGAGGTGTGCAGCATGTCCTTCCACTGGGTGAGCGTGTCGCGGCCCTGCTGGAGGTAGCCGGTGGCGCTCTCGCGGACCTGGTCGTGCGCGCCCGCGATGCCGAGCCCGATCACCCCGAACGCGGGGAACCCGACGTGGATCTGGCTGGTCTTCTGCTTCGAGCCGTCCATCTTGCCGCCGGCGCTCGTGTCGATGGTGTTGCCGAGGTCGCGCAGGGCTCCGGGGTCGGCCTTGCGGGTCTCCCCCGGGTTCTTGGGGGCCCCCGGCACCTGGCCGGGCACCGCCGGCGTCGCGGGACCCGACGGGAACGCGGGCATGCCGCCTCCGCCGCCCCCTGACGGCGCGCCGCCGCCCGACGGCATCCCGCCGGCGCCGGGCAGGTCCGAGACGGACGGGAGCCCCGCGCCGCCGCCGGAGCCCATCGGGTCGAGGGCGCCGGGCAGGTTCGGATCCTGGCTCTGGGGGATCGTGGGGTCCGTCTGACCTGGGACGTTCGGGTCGGGGATGGGGGGAATCGTCGGGTCGGACTGCCCGGGATCGTTGGGGTCGGGAACGCCCGGGATGGTCGGGTCGGGCTGCCCGGGGAGGTTGGGGTCGGGGATGCCCGGCCCGCCGGGGATGTTCGGGTCCGGCACGTTCGGGTCGGGGATCTGCGGATCGTGCGGCTCCCCCGGCACGTAGGGCTCCCCTGGCTGCCCAGGATCGCCCGGCTGACCCGGATCGCCGGGGTCCGTCCCGTGCGGCTGCCCCACCTGCGACCACTGCGGGACGAAAGGATCGATCGGCCCAGGACCGCTGATATCCGGCCCGGAGCCGTCCCCGTCCGGGAACGTCAGGTCACGCGTCTCGGGAAACGAGGGCCCCGTCACCTGGAAGAGCGGCCCGCCGTCCCCGCCGCCGGGCGGGACCACGCCGAGCGGAACGCCGAGGTCGCCGCCCGTCGCGAGAGGGTTCCCCGGATCGACGGGGACGACCAGGCCCCCGCCGAACGAGCCGTCCGGATTCCCGTCGGACAGGCTCTGCGGACCTCCGCCGAAGGGACCGCCCGGACCACCGGGCGAGAAAGGACCCCCGTGAAGCCCCGCGCCGCCGAGGTCGGCCTGACCTGCGTCTGCCTGCACGGCGTACGGGCCGCCGGTGACGGTGCCCGCGGTGGCCGCGTCGAATCCGCCGGAGGCGGCCGACGCCGGATCGTCCCCGTTCAGCAGCGCTTCTATGCTCCGTTCGCCGCTCACAGCGTCCCCCGTTCCGTACCGGCAAGGTCTTGATCGGTGGAAGTGCAGACTAGCTCAGCGCTCTTCCGAGCGTACATAACGGCTCTATGCTGGCGGCCGTGATCCGCCAGGCAAGGCAGAGGTGGCATGCAGACCCGTCGTGATCTCTACCAGGCGCACCGGCTGATGATGCAGCGCCTCGGCATGGCGCTGCTCCAGGGCGAGCCCGACGTGCCCGAGTCGCCCATGCGGCGCCACAACGTGGCGATGTTCTGCGGCGTCCTGCTGGCGGTCCTGGTGACGGCCGCGTTCGGCATCTGGGGGCTGATGCGGCCGGGCGGCGCCACCGCGCTCACCGCGCCGGGGACGCTGATCGTCGAGGAGGAGACCGGCGCGACGTACGTGTACAGCGCGCAGGAGGCCAAGCTCATCCCGGTCGCCAACTACACGTCGGCCCGTCTTCTGCTGGACAGCCAGGACGTGACCGTCCGCACGGTGTCGTCGGCGTCGCTGGCGGGCTTCTCGCGGGGGACGCTGGTGGGCATCCCGGGCGCGCCCGCCTCCCTGCCCGCGCCCGAGAAGCTCGTCCGCGGGCCCTGGTCGGCCTGCGTGGCCGAGGCCGCGGAGGCCGGCGGCGCCCGCAGGCCGTACGTGTCGCTGGTGGGCGGCATGGACGTCGGCGGCAGGCCCTTCGGGGGTGACGCGATGATCGCCGACGACGGCCAGCAGGCCTGGGTGATCCTCGCCGACCGCCGCATGCGGGTCTCGGACGCGGGGGTGCGCGCCCTGACCGCAGAGCGGCCCCGCCAGGTGCCGGCGAGCTGGCTCAACGCGCTCCCCATCGGCCCCGACTTCCGCGGGCCGAAGATCCCCGGCCTGGGGCGCAGGGTGCGCGGGCCGGACGGCGCCCCGTCGGCGGCCGGCCGGGTCTACACGGTGCGCGGGGTCACCGGCGGGGAGTCGCGCTGGTACGTGCTGCTCACCGACGGGCTGGCCCCGATCTCCGAGGCGCAGGCCACGCTGCTGCTCCAGGATCCGTCCAGCAAGGCCGCCTACGGCGGGAAGACCGTGCGGGCGATCGAGACCGACGCCGCGCACGTCAACGGGGTCGCGCCCTCCCGCACGTCGCTGGCGAGGCCGGGCCTGCCCGCGACGATGCCGAAGATCGCCACACCGGACCCGTCGGCGCCGCTGTGCGCGGTCTACTCCGACACGCAGAAGGGCTCCACGCGGGCGCGGCTGACCATCGGCGGCCGCATGCGGATGCCGATGCCGCCGACGGCGGGCTCCGACCAGGACCACTTCGACCAGGTGCTGCTGCCGCCGGGCGGCGCGGTCCTCGCGGGGCTGCTACCAGGGGAGGGCCAGCTCGGCGCCGTCCAGAACTACTCGCTGGTCACCGACCAGGGGCGCAGGTTCGCCCTGGCGTCGGCCGACCTGCTGCCCAAGCTCGGCTACGACGCCGGCGTGGTCGCGCCGCTGCCGGCCCACCTGCTGCATCTGATCCCGGAGGGTCCCGTCCTCGACCCGGCCGCCGCGCGGACGCCCGTGCCGGTCACCCAGGTGGACGCGGTGAAGCCCTGACGCCGCGTACATAATGCGGACGATTGTGAGGCAGGCGTACGGAAAACCGTTACTGACTCGCAACGCGACCAATGGCCACTGTGTGGTGTTTGATCCTAATGTTTCAACTGATCAGCATCGCGGGGGCACGACGATGCGTCTGCCGCATTGCGGGCCGCCGCGACCATGGCCAGGCCGTACTCCATGGAGGTAACCATGGCCCCGCAGACCGCAGCGAATCTCCCCCAGATCGTCGAGTCCGCCAAGAAGACCGAGGCGGCGCACACGCTCATCGGCAGCATCCAGTCCCAGCTCCAGGGCCACGTGGCGGACCTGCGCGCGGGCTGGGGCGGCCAGTCCGGCATGGCGTTCGAGACCGTGTACAACCAGTGGAACACCGAGCTCGGCGTCGTGCTGCGCGAGCTGCAGGAGCTCGCCAGGAAGCTCCACGCGACGGAGGCCAGGTACCGCGTGACGGAAGACGCGGGGGCCGCGGCCGCCCACCGGCTCACCGCCAACATCAACGTCTGAGCCGCCCGACGGAACCTCCGACCCGAACCGGTCCTCCACGAACGGAGAACATCATGGCTGGCATCAACAACGACATCGACCGCACGCTGGTCAATTTCGGAACCATGACCACCGGGCGCCAGGACTTCGCCCGCCAGTGGCAGGCCATGGAAGGCACCCTCCAGGATCTCGAGGGCGACCTCGACCGCCTGCTCGGCGAGTGGGAGGGCGACGCGCGCAGCGCGTACTGGGCGGCTCGCGCCCAGTGGGACGCCGCCTCGGGACGCATGGCCGCCCTGCTCCAGCAGCTCGGCGCCGTGATCGAGCAGGGCCACGAGAACTTCTCGCTGGCCGAGAGGGCCAACGTCGCCATGTTCGACGGCAAGTGACGCGGGCACCCGACGTAATCGCACGCCCAGGACCGCCCCGCACGGGGGCGGTCGCGGAACCCAAGGGGATCCAGATGAGCGGCCATGGAGAGAGCGGCTTCGTCTACAACGGGTTCGAGATCGATCCGAAGTGGCCCGGGCTGGACGTCAAGGACGGGGTCGACGTCCACCACCCCCGGGTGAAGAACCTGATCAAGGCGCTCGAGGACGACGTCCAGCGGCTCAAGGGCCGCGAGGCCGGGACGTCCGTGCATCTCAAGGCGTACGGGCAGGTCACGGCCCAGCACGTCGGGGAATGGGACGCGGCGCAGCAGCTCGCCGTCGTCTTCGGCAAGGGACACTCGGCGATCACGACGAGCTACGACAAGCTGATACTGCAGTACGAGGCCGCGGTGGAGGCCACCAAAGCGGCCTTCGCCAACATCGGCAAGGCCGAGCAGGCGAGCACCACCGACGTGTGAGCCGCCGCGACCGGCGGCCGGACGACGCGATCGACAGCGAGGCGATAGGTCGAAATGGAGCGAATCAGCGACATCCAGCCGGTGAAGGCCGGAACAACGTCGCCGCGCGGGGACTCGGGCACCTACGGCGGCGTCGAGAGCGTGCGCAAGAAGCTGGAGAACACCGAGCCGGACGGGATCTCCACGGCGGGCGGCGCCTACATCCGGGCGGCCGAAGTGCTGGGCGACACCGTGAACCTGATCGAGTCCGTCGCCGGTTCGATGGCCGGGGACTGGAAGGACGCGTCGTCCAAGCAGGCCCAGGAGGCGCTGCGGCTGCTGCACGCGTCCGCCCGCGAGCTCTCGGAGCGCGCGCGGCAGGTCGGCGCGGCCCACAACCTCTACGCCGACGAGCTGCGCAAGGCCAAGGCGAACCTGCCCGACAGCGGCACCTTCACCTTCGACGACGACATCCCCGAGAACGTCAAGACGATCTCGCCGGTGACCATGATCGTCGGGGCCTTCACGGGCGAGACCGAGACCGACAACGAGAAGGCCCGCAAGCACCTCGAAGAGCTGAACAAGCACATCACGACGGTCTACAACGGGCTGCCGGTGGAGGTCACGACGGTCCTGCCCGCTCCGGGGCCACCCGTTCCGCCTCCCATCGACCCGGTCAACTACCCGAAGGGCGACCCGTACACGGGCTCGCCGTTCAGCGGAGGCGGATACAACGGCGACGGCTCGTCGTTCGGCGACAAGTACCCGGGCGGCGACCTGACCGGCGGCGGGAAGAACGGCAACGTCCTGTACCCGGGTGGGTCGGGCGTTCCCGGCTCCTCGGACCCCGGCACCGGGCCGGGCGGGACGGGACCGGGCGGCATCGGACAGCCGCCCGGCGACGGCTCCGGCCCGCCGCCGGGGACGGGCACCGGCGGGACGGACCTCCCCGGCGGCGGCCTCCCGCCGGGGTCGGGCACGAACACCGGGCAACCTCCCGGGCTCAACCCGGGCGACCCGCGGGGCACCGACCTGGCGGGCATGAACAACCCGGCGAACCTGCCGCCCGGCACCACCCAGCTCAACACTCCTCCGGGGCTCGGCAACCCCACCGGGCTCCCGAACGGCCTGACCACACCGCCGGGGGTGAACGTCCCGACCTCGGGCTACACGGGTCCCTACGGCACGGGGCCGCTCGGGACGGGGCCGCTCGGGACAGGGCCCGGCTCGGGCCTCGGCGGCGGCACGTCGTACGGGGGCGCGGGCGGGCTCGGAGCCGCGGGCCAGGCCCTGGCCGGTCGCGCCCCCGGGGCCGGTCCCATGGGCGGCATGCCGTTCATGCCGATGGGCGGCGGCGGCGCCGACGGCAACCAGGAACGCGAACGCTCCACCTGGCTGACCGAGGACGAGAGCGTCTGGGGCGGCGACGGCCCCGTCGCCCCCGGAGTGATCGCCTGACCGTCCCGCGACGCGCCGTAGCGCGAACCGGGCAGAAAGCCCAAAAGGGTGCCTCACCCGCCCAGCGAGGGTGAGGCACCCTTTTAGCGTGGCGCGCCCCGGCCGGTCCCCCACCGACCAGGGCCCGTCACGCATCCCCCCGGCCCTAGCCGGCCCGCCGCGAACCCCTCCCCGGCGAACCGACCCTCCCCTTACCGGCGCCCCGAGCCGGTGGGCGCCTGAGACAAAGGTGCCACCCCTCACTTGCAAGCCACTTAAAGAACGCTTGCCATATATCCCCATAGACGCCGATAGAGGGCGACAACGCATCAATAACGACGACACCCGCCGCAGGGCGCGGCGGGTGTCGGCAAGCGGATGGGCGCGGATGGACTAGGTGCCGGAGGTCTCGGAGACGTTCTCCGACGCCTCCGCGAGCTCCTCCTCCGAGGGCACCCGGTGGACCACGACCGTGCTGATGCGGTTGCGGCGGCCCGCGGTGCTCTCGGCGGTCAGGCTGAGGCCGTCCACGGTGGCGCGGGAGCCGGCGATGGGCACCCGGCCGAGGGCGTGGGCCAGCAGGCCGCCGACCGTGTCGACGTCCTCGACGTCCAGCTCGACGTCGAACAGCTCGCCCAGCTCGTCGACGGAGAGCCGGGCGGTCACCCGGACGCCGCCGTCACCGAGCCACTCCACGCGCGGGGCCTCCTGGTCGTACTCGTCGGCGATCTCGCCGACGATCTCCTCCAGGACGTCCTCGATCGTGACCAGCCCGGCCGTGCCGCCGTACTCGTCGATGACGATCGCGAGGTGGATCTGCCGCGCCTGCATCTCGCGCATCAGCTCGTCGATCGGCTTGCTCTCCGGCACGTACGTGGCCGGGCGCATGAGCGAGCCGACCTTCTCGCTCTCGGTGTCGCCGCCGCCGTTGGCCTCGTGGACGCGGCGGACGATGTCCTTGAGGTAGGCGATGCCCACCACGTCGTCCTCGTTCTCGCCGACCACCGGGATGCGCGAGAAGCCACTGCGCAGGGCCAGCGAGAGCGCCTGCGACAGGGTCTTCCCGCGCTCGATGAACACCATGTCGGTGCGCGGGACCATCACCTCGCGGACCAGCGTGTCGCCCAGCTCGAACACCGAGTGGATCATCTGCCGCTCGTCGGGCTCGATGACCCGGCGCTCCTCGGCCAGGTCCACCAGGTCGCGTAGCTCGGCCTCGGAGGTGAACGGGCCGTCGCGGAAGCCCCTGCCGGGCGTCAGCGCGTTGCCGAGCAGGATCAGCAGCTTGGGAAGCGGCCCGAAGATGCGCGTCAGGCCGTAAACGATGGGCGCGCTGGCCAGCGCGATGGGCTCGGCGTGCTGGCGGCCGAGGGTGCGCGGCGAGACGCCGACGATGACGTAGCTGATCACGATCATGACGCCGGCCGCCACCGCGTACGCCTGGCCCTCGTCGCCGAGCCAGTCGATGAACAGCAGCGTGGCGATCACCGTGGCGATCAGCTCGCAGCTCAGCCTGAGCAGCAGCAGCAGGTTGAGGTAGCGGGGCGGATCGGCGACGATCGCCTGGAGGCGCTGCGCACCGCGCCGTCCCTTACGCGCGAACTCCTCGGCGCGCACCCGCGAGATGCGCGCCAGGGCCGTCTCCGCGCTGGCCAGCAGGCCGCCGATGACGATCAGAAGGGCGGCCGACAGCAGCCACCCGCTGGGGGAACTCACGGCTCCCGCCGCACCTCCCGCCACGCGTCCAGCAACTCGCCCTGAAGACCGAACATCTCCGCGTGCTCCTCCGGCTCGGCGTGGTCGTAGCCGAGGAGGTGCAGGATGCCGTGGGTGCAGAGAAGTTCGAGCTCCTCGCGGGTGCTGTGGCCGGCCTCCGTGGCCTGCTTGGCCGCGACCTGCGGGCAGAGCACCACGTCGCCGAGGAGCGCGGGGTCGAGCTGGGCGTCGCCCTCCTGGCGGGAGCCGCCGGGGCTCGGCCGCAACTCGTCCATCGGGAAGGCGAGCACGTCCGTCGGTCCGGGCTCGCCCATCCACTTCTCGTGCAACTGGGACATCGCCGCCTCGTCCACGATGAGGATGGAGAGCTCGGCCAGGGGGTGGATGCCCATGCGCCCGAGCACATGACCGGCCAGCTTGGCGAGCGAGGACTCGTCGACCTCGACGCCCGACTCGTTGGCCACCTCTATACTCATCGTGTTCTATCTCTCCCGTGGGCGTTTGCCGCCCTTGATGGCGTGAGGCTCGGCGTTCGCGAGATCGTGACGGCTGTAGGCGTCGATGATGTCGCTCACCAGCTTGTGCCGGACGACGTCCGCGCTCGTCAGCCTGCTGAAGTGAATGTCCGGAATGCCCTCCAGGATATCCTGGACGACCTTAAGACCGCTTTGTGTCCCGCCCGGAAGGTCGATCTGCGTGACGTCGCCGGTGACGACGATCTTCGCCCCGAAGCCCAGGCGCGTGAGGAACATCTTCATCTGCTCGGGCGAGGTGTTCTGGGCCTCGTCCAGGATGATGAAGGCGTCGTTGAGCGTGCGCCCGCGCATGTAGGCGAGCGGGGCCACCTCGATCGTGCCCGCCGCCATCAGGCGCGGGATCGAGTCGGGGTCGAGCATGTCGTGCAGGGCGTCGTAGAGCGGGCGCAGGTAGGGGTCGATCTTCTCGTACAGCGTGCCGGGCAGGAAGCCGAGCCGCTCACCCGCCTCGACCGCCGGCCGGGTCAGGATGATGCGGTTGACCTCCTTGGCCTGCAGGGCCTTCACGGCCTTGGCCATGGCCAGGTAGGTCTTGCCCGTGCCCGCGGGGCCGATGCCGAACACGATGGTGTGCTTGTCGATCGCGTCGACGTAGCGCTTCTGGTTCACCGTCTTCGGGCGGATCGTGCGCCCGCGCGAGGACAGGATGTCGAGGGAGAGCACGTCGGCGGGACGGCCCGAGCTCATGCGCAGCATCGCGATGCTGCGCTCGACCGCGTCGGTGGTGAGCTGGGCTCCCGACCGGACGAGCTCGACCATCTCTTCGAACAGCCGTACGACCAGGCTGCTCTCTTCGGGGCTTCCGCTGATGGTGATCTCGTTGCCGCGTACGTGGACGTCCGCCCGGAAGGCGCCCTCGATGACCCGCAGCAGCTCATCGCGGGAGCCGAGGATGGTCACCATGGACTGCTCGTCCGGGATCACGACTTTGGCCTGCGTACGGGACGGGCCCTTGCTTCGCGGCGGTTCGCTGGTCTGTGCGCCGTTACGAGTGGCGCTGCGGTTTTCATGTGACTCGGACATGGGCGGCCCTTACGGCCTGCTCGCCTCCCGGTCTGGATGTGCTTGTGTCGCGGGTCGAAATGGTGTGCCCGCCGCGCCCGGATGACCGTGATGCCGTCTCCTACCCGGCCCGACCGCGCCGCCGACCACACCTATGGTATCCGGGACGCGCCCTTCCCGCAGGACAGGTGCGCGCCCACCCACCTCGCGCGGATCAGCCCGGAGGCCAGTGCATCGAACGGCCCCCCAGCACGTGCCCGTGCACATGGAACACCGTCTGGCCGGCCTGGGGCCCGGTGTTGAAGACCAGGCGGTAGCCGTCCTCGGCGACGCCCTCCTGGACGGCGACCGCGTGGGCCGCCTTCAGGACCTCGTCGGCGAGCCCGTCGTCCGCCGCCGCGAGGGCCGCCGCGTTCTCGTAGTGCCCCTTGGGGATCACGAGCACATGGGTCGGGGCCTGCGGGTTCACGTCCCTGAAGGCCACCGTGCGGTCGGTCTGGTGGACGATCGTGGCCGGGATGTCCCCGCTCACGATCTTGCAGAACAGGCAGTCTGTCACGCCGGAATGGTAGTCACCTCTGTTGCCAATCGGTAATACCGACGAGGCCCCGTCAAAAGATCCTCCCGGCTAGGGTTGGTGTGCGACACTTCAGCCGCAGACAGCGTTCAATGTCGGCGAGGCCACCGGCGAGGACACAACTGGGTCATGCCCCCTAAAGAACCGGCAGAGCGTAAACCCTCTGGGAAGGCCGTGCGTCCAACTGATGTGACCACCGAGACCCTCGTGGCCGAAAGGTCGCTGGGGGCGGTGCCCGTCGGGTGGGACGCCGACATGGCCGTTACGGCGCTTTACAGCGCCCACTATCGGTCGCTCGTGCGTCTTGCCGTGCTGTTGGTACGCGATACCGCGACCGCGGAGGAAGTCGTGCAGGACGCCTTCGTCGCCCTTCATGGGGCGTGGCGTCGCCTGCGCGACCCCGACAAGGCACTCGCCTACCTGCGCCAATCGGTCGTCAACCGATCGCGTTCCGTGCTGCGCCACCGTGCCGTCGTGGAGAAGTACGCCCCCAAGGGCATGCCCGACGCGCCGAGCGCGGAGAACGGCGCCATCGGCGCCCTCGAGCGGACCGCCGTGATCGAGGCGCTGCGCGGGCTGCCGACCAGGCAGCGTGAAGCCCTGGTGCTGCGTTATTACGGCGACCTCTCGGAGGCGGAGATCGCTGATGCCATGCGCATCAGCAAGGGTGCGGTGAAAAGCCACACAGCCCGCGGAATGGCCGCACTACGCACTGTACTGGAGCAATTGTCATGACCGAGGCCCCCGACGAGTACGGCGAGCTTCTGCGCCGTGTCTTGCGCGCGGAGGCGGAGTCTGTCGTCCCGTCCGCAGAAGGACTGGGCATCATTCGCACCCGCATCGAGCACGGCGGCATGCGAGGCCTGCGAGGTGTCTTTTGGTGGCGAGCCGGCGCGTCCGCGCTCGGCGCGGTCCTGGTGGCCGCCACCGTGGTGATGGTCGTGCCGAACCTGCGCGCGCAGTTCACCCCTGACCAGCACCCCATCGTCCAGGTGGGGGACAGCACCGCGCCGCCCGACGACTCGAGCACCCAGCGGCCGGGGACACCCGCCCGCACGACGCCCGGCGGCGTGCAGAACGCCGTGCCTGGGACGACGCCCTCGGCGGCGTCGTCCACGACGGCGAAGACGACGCCGCAGCCGACTCCCGGCAACGACTGCGCGACTACGGTCCCGAGCCCCTCCCAGCCGGAGGCGGCGGAGTCGGGCACCCCGTGCGTCCCGTCCGCGTCCCCGACCGGTTCGGCGCCGGACGAGAGCACCGGACCGAAGCCGTCGCAGAAGCCCACGCCCACGCCCACCCCGACGCCCACGCCGACCAAGACGCAGCCCAACCCGCAGCCCACACCGACGGCCAGCACGACCCCGGACCCCTGCTCGGGCTGCACGCCGACCCCGACCGCGAGCCCTCCTCCGACGGCCACCCCGCAGTCGACTCAGGAGAGCTCCGCCGAGGTGCCGACGACCCAGAGCCCGACGGCTTAAGCGGACTCGAACGCGGTCCGATCAACCCGTGTGCCTCCGTACGGCCCTCCTGGGCCCCGTACGGAGGCGCGGGGGCGGTCTACCAGCGGCCGGTGCGGGCCAGCAGGACCGCGGCGGCGGCGACTCCGGCCGTCGAAGTGCGCAGGACGGTCGGGCCGAGTAGCGCCGCGGTGGCGCCCGCGTCCCTGAACAGGGCGATCTCCTGGTCCGTGATGCCGCCCTCGGGGCCGACGACCGTCACGATGTCCCCTGACGCCGGCAGGTCCAGCCGTGCCAGAGGCTCGGCGGCCTCCTCGTGCAGCACGGCCGCGGCGGCGGCCTCCTTGATCAGCCGCACGACGCCGGCGGTGGTGGCCTGCTCGGCGACCTCCGGCAGGTGAAAGCGCCTGGCCTGCTTGCCGGCCTCCCTGGCCGTCGCCCTCCAGCGGGCCAGCGCCTTGCCCGCGCGCTCGCCCTTCCACTGCGTCACGCAGCGCGCCGCGGCCCAGGGGACGATCACGTCCACCCCGGCCTCGGTCATCATCTCGACCGCCAGCTCGCCCCGGTCGCCCTTGGGCAGGCCCTGGACGACGATCAGGCGCGGCTCGGGCGGCGGGACGGCCCGGCGCGCCAGCACGTCCAGCCGCAGCGCGTCCTTGCCGACGACCTCGCGCACGACGCACTCGGCGACCGCTCCCCTGCCGTCGGTCAGGTCGACGCGCTCCCCGGCGCGCAGCCTGCGCACGGTCGCGGCATGGCGCCCCTCGGGGCCGGCCAGCGTGATCTGATCACCGGACAGGCCGGGCAGATCGTCGGCGAGGAAGACGGGGACGCTCACCCGGAAACCTTAGCCAGGCGCCCCCGCCTTGGCGAACCGCTCGCGGGGCCTCCGCGCGCGGCGGAGGCCACCTCGTCAGGCGCGGTCAGCGGCCGTTGAACGCGTCCCTCAGCCGGGAGAAGAAGCCCTGCTGCCCCGGGGCGAACTTGCCGGGGGGACGTTCCTCGCCGCGCAGCTTGGACAGCTCGCGGAGCAGCTCCTCCTGGGCGGGGTCGAGACGCGTGGGGGTCTCGACGTTCACGTGGATCAGCAGGTCTCCCCTGCCGGTCTCGTTGAGCCGCTGGACGCCCCGGTTGTACAGCGGGATGACCTGCCCGGACTGGGTGCCGGGCCGCACGTCGATCTCTTCGGCGCCGTCCAGCGTCTCGACCGTGAGGATCGTGCCGAGGGCGGCCGCCGTCATCGGGATCTGCACCGTGCAGTGCAGGTCGTCGCCGTGGCGCTCGAAGATCTGGTGGGGGCGCTCGACGATCTCCAGGAAAAGGTCGCCGGGCGGGCCGCCGCCGGGACCGACCTCGCCCTCGCCGGCGAGCTGGATGTGCGTGCCGTCCTCGACGCCGGCCGGGATGCGGACCTTGATCGTCCGGCGGGTGCGCACGCGCCCGTCGCCGGAGCACTCCTGGCAAGGGTGCTGGATGATCGAGCCGAAGCCGCCGCACTGGGGGCACGGCCGCGCGGTCATCACCTGGCCGAGGAACGACCGGGTGACCTGCGAGACCTCGCCACGCCCGTGGCACATGTCGCACGTGTCGGGGTGGGTGCCCGGCGCGGCGCCCGACCCCTGGCAGACGGTGCACAGCACGGCGGTGTCGACCACCAGCTCGCGCGTGGTGCCGAACGCGGACTCCGACAGGTCGAGCTCGACGCGGATCGTCGCGTTGCGCCCGCGCCTGGCCCGGGACCGCGGGCCCCGCGACCCGCCCGCGCCCCCGAAGAACGCGTCCATGATGTCGCTGAACGGGAACCCCGCACCGAACCCGGCGCCCGCGGCCCCGGCGCCCGCGCCCGCGCCGATCGGATCGGCCCCGAGATCGAACATCTGGCGCTTGTTCGGGTCCGACAGGACCTCGTACGCCTGGTTGATCTCCTTGAACCGCTCCTGCGTCTCGGGGTCGGGGTTTATGTCCGGGTGGAGCTCCCGGGCGAGCCGGCGATAGGCCTTCTTGATCTCGTCCTGGCTGGCGTCACGGCGGACCCCGAGGATGCCGTAATAGTCGCGGGCCACCTAGGACCCCGCCAGGATCTGGCCGACATAGCGCGCCACCGCGCGCACCGCTCCCATTGTCACGGGGTAGTCCATTCGCGTCGGGCCCAGCACTCCGAGCCGAGCCAGTTCGTTGTCGCCCGAACCGTAACCGGCGGCGACGATCGAGGTGCCGTGAAGACCCGAGTACGGGTTCTCCGAGCCGATGCGCACCATCAGCGCGGAGTGATCGCCCGCCTCGCCGAGCAGCCGCATGAGCACGACCTGCTCCTCCAGGGCCTCCAGCACCTCGCGCAGGCCGACACTGAAGTCGCCCGCGAGGTTGGCGGCCCCGGCGAAGATCACCTTCTCGTCGTGGCGGTCGACCAGAGTCTCCAGCAACACCGACAGGATAGTGGCCGCAACCGGTCGGTCTTCCTCGGGAAGGCGATCGGGGAGATCGGCCACCGTCTCCGGCACGCGGCCGAGCCCGCACCCGTCGAGCGAGGCGTTGAGAAGCGCCCGCAGATGCGCGATGCGGTCGTCCCCGACGACCTCCGGGAGCTCGACGACCCTCTGCTCCACCCGCCCGGTGTTGGTGATCAGGACGAGCATGATGCGCCGCTCGGCGAGCGGCACCAGCTCGACGTGGCGGACCGTCGAGCGCGTGAGCGAGGGGTATTGCACCACGGCCACCTGGCGCGTGAGCTGGGCCAGCAGGCGCACCGTGCGGGTCACCACGTCGTCCAGGTCGACGGCGCCCGCCAGGAACGTCTCGATCGCCCGCCGCTCGGCGGCCGAGAGTGGTTTGATCTGCGACAGCCGGTCGACGAACAGCCGGTAGCCCTTGTCGGTCGGCACGCGGCCCGCGCTGGTGTGCGGCTGCGTGATGTACCCCTGCTCTTCGAGCACGGCCATGTCGTTGCGGACGGTGGCCGGGGAGACGCCCAGATTGTGGCGCTCGGCCAACGCCTTCGACCCGACCGGCTCGTTGGTGGACACGTAGTCCTCGACGACGGCGCGCAGGACGGCCAGCTTACGCTCATCGAGCAACGTGCTCACCTCCCTGCCTCGCGTGGGTGCCCGCGCAAACGGGTTGGCTGGCACTCTATGTTCCTGAGTGCCAAGTGTACGGCTCCTGCCGTCGGCGTGCGATAACTCCGCGCCACGACCTCACCCGGTCAGCGACAAGCCACTTGCTATCTGATGACAAGCCCCGTCGTCCACACTGGGATCATGAGCCAGAACGACCCCCGCCCAAGCGAGCCGAACCCCTGGGTCCCGCGCCAGGGCACCCCAGAACGACCGGGGCCACCCCCTGGCCCGCCGCCCGGCGCGTACGGCCCCCCGGGAAGCCCTCCTCTGGGCGGACCGGGGCACGGCGGCCCGCCGCAGGGCGGCCCCGGGTACGGGCCTCCCCCGGGCGGCCCGGGCTACGGCTCTCCGGCCGGCGGTCCCGGACATCGCCCACCTGGTCCCGGACCTGGCGCACCTGGTCCCGGACATGGCACACCGCCGGGTGGTCCCGGGTACAGCCCACCGCAGGGCGGTCCCCCGTACGGCCCGCCGCAGGGCGGTCCCGCGTACGGGGCGCCGGGCGCGGGCGGGGGTCCCTCCCGTCTCCCCTCCTCCGACATCCGGCCGCGCCGCCGGTGGATCCTGTTCGCCTGGCTCGTCGCGATCGCGAGCCTCGTCGCGGGCATCGCCATCGGCTTCGGCACCCTGACCAAGACCATCGACCAGGCCGCGCCCGCGCACGTCTTCCCGAGCGGCGGCAAGGTCACCGCCCCCCTCGACCCGGCCGACAAGCCCGTGCTGTACGCCTCGTCCTCCGGCCCGGCCAACGTGACCTGCCTCGCCCAGGACTCCTCGGGGCAGCCGGTGAAGCTCTCCAACGTGAGCCTCCACCAGACCGTCACGGCCAACGGGCGCACCTGGGAGGGCATGTTCGACATCGCCGTCCCCGCGGCGGGGACTTATGAGATCAGTTGCCGGTCGCAGGGGGGCCAGGTCGTCTTCGGCGTCGGCAAGGGTCTCGTCGCCAGCGTCGGCACCGTTGCCGGAGGCGCGCTGATGGCGTTCCTGATCCCGACCGCGGGCTTCCTGCTCGCGTTCGTCGTCACGATCGTGGTGTTCGTGCGCCGCCGCCGTGCCCGCAGGCATCTCGCGGCGAGTACCCAGGGCGGCACGTGGTCCCAGGGCACGCCGTACGGCGTGTGAACTTTGCTAGCGTGCCCAGGTATGCGGGACTACGGACGCGACGTGCTCGCCGGAGACTGGCGCAGGCCCCTGCGCGGGAAGATCCCTCAGATCCCCGCCGACCCCGGGCTCGTGGTCGAGGACGCGGACGAGGGCTTCTGCGGCGCGGTGGTCGCCTGTGACAAGGAGGCCGTGACGCTGGAGGACCGCTTCGGGCGGCGCCGGGTGTTCCCGCTCGCCCCCGCGGCCTTCCTGCTGGAGGGCAAGGCGGTCACGCTCGTACGCCCGGCCCCCGCCTCCGCCGCCAAGGGGCCGGCGCGCAGCGCGTCCGGGTCGATCGCCGTCGCCGGGCTGAAGGCGCGGGTCGCCAAGGAGAGCCGCATCTACGTCGAGGGCGTCCACGACGCGGCCCTCGTCGAGAAGATCTGGGGCCACGACCTGCGCGTGGAGGGGGTCGTCGTCGAGTACCTCGAAGGCGTCGACGACCTGCCCGCGATCGCCGGCGAGTTCGGCCCCGGCCCGGGCCGCCGGCTCGGTGTGCTGGTCGACCACCTGGTCGCCGGGTCCAAGGAGAGCCGCATCGCCGCCCAGGTGACCTCGCCGCACGTGCTCGTCGTCGGGCACCCCTTCGTGGACATCTGGCAGGCCGTGAAGCCGTCGGCCGTCGGCATCCCGGCCTGGCCGGTGGTGCCGCGCGGCGTCCCGTGGAAGGAGGGCGTGATCGACGCCCTCGGCTGGCGCGTGGAGCCCTCGGAGGCGTGGCGGCGCATCCTGGGCTCCGTCCACAGCTACACCGACCTCGAGCCCGAGCTCCTCGGGCGCGTCGAGGAACTCATCGACTTCGTGACCACCGAGGAGCTCCCATGACCGAGTCACCGTACGACCGTCCCTCCGGCGCTCCCGGCGACCAGGGGCGGGGACAACGGCAGCAGTACGGGAGCCAGGGGCCGTCTTCCCCGCAGGGGCAGTACGGGGAGCAGGGCCACTACGGTGGGCAGGCTTGGCAGGGGCGGTACGGCGCGTACGACCAGTACGGCCGCCCGCAGGACGCGCCCCCTGGCGACGCGGGCCAGGGCGGGTACGGGCAGGCGTCGTACGGACAGGCGCCGTACGGGCAGCCGGGGCAGGGGCCATCGGGGTACGGGCAGCAGGGTCACGCGCGGCAGGGACAGGGGCAACCCGAGTACGGGCCGCAGGGGTACGGGGATGCCGGTTACGGTCCCGGCCACGGGCAGGCGGGGCATGGGCAGGCCGGATACGGGGAGCCCGGATACGGCCCCGCGTACGGCAAGGCCGGGCACGGGCCGCAGTTCGGGCACCCTGGCTACGGCGCCGGCACCCCGGACAGGCGCCCGGATACGGACAGCCCGGATACGGCCCCGGCTCCGGATACAGCCCCGGATACGGCCCCGGCGGTTACGGGCGGCCGGGCTACCCCGCCCCGGTCCACGTGCGCGGGCGGTTCGGCCCCCGGCCCGGATCCGACGACACCACCATGGCGATGCTCGCCCACCTGCTGGGCCTGCTGACCTCGTTCATCGGCCCTCTGGTGCTGTACATGGTCAAGAAGGACGAGGCCCCGTACGTGCGCGACCAGGCCGCCGAGGCGCTGAACTTCCAGCTCACCCTGATCATCGCCTACTTCGTGTGCCTGGTGCTGGCCTTGGCGATGATCGGGTTCGTGCTGATTCCGCTGCTGTGGGTCGGCTCGCTGATCATGACGATCATGGGCGCGGTCGCCGCCAACCAGGGCGCGAACTTCCGCTACGCCCTGAACATCCGTTTCGTCAGCTGAACGCCGGCGGGCCGACCGCGGCCGATCCGGGACCTGTCCAGGGCCGATCCGGTCAGCCCCGCCAGGGCAGGCCCGTCAGGTCAGGTCGCGGATCAGCGCGTCCGCCAGCAGGCGTCCCTTGAGCGTGAGCACGGCGCGGCCCCCCCTGAACGGGCCGGGGTCGAGCAGGCCGTCGCCGAGGGCGCGGGCCACGGCCGGGCGGGCGTCCCGGTGGATCTCGTCCAGCGGGAACCCCGTGTCGAGCCGCAGCTGCAGCATCAGCCGCTCGACGTGCCGGTCCTCGGCGGTCAGGACCTCGCGGGCGTGGGCGGGCGAGACCCCCTCGCTCAGGCGCGCGGCGTACGCGGCGGGGTGCTTGACGTTCCACCAGCGGGTGCCGCCCACGTGGCCGTGCGCGCCGGGGCCGACGCCCCACCAGTCGCCGCCGGTCCAGTAGAGCAGGTTGTGACGGCAGCGCGCGTCCTCGGAGACCGCCCAGTTCGAGACCTCGTACCAGGAGAACCCCGCCTCGGCCAGCATGGCGTCGGCGATGAGGTAACGGTCGGCGGCCACATCGTCGTCCGGCATGGGCAGCTCGCCCCTGCGGATCCGCGCGGCCAGCCGGGTGCCGTCCTCGACGATGAGCGAGTAGGCCGACACGTGGTCGGGGCCGGCCTCGATCGCCGCCGCCAGCGAGGCCCGCCAGTCGTCGTCGGTCTCCCCCGGCGTGCTGTAGATCAGGTCCAGGTTGACGTGGCCGAACCCGGCCGCGCGGGCCTCCCGTACGGCCTCGGCGGGGCGGCCGGGGGTGTGGCGCCGGTCGAGGACGGCCAGCACGTGCGCGCTGGCGCTTTGCATGCCGAAGCTGACGCGGGTGAATCCCCCGGCGCGCAGCCGTTCCAGGGAGGCCGGGTCGACGGACTCGGGGTTGGCCTCGGTGGTGACCTCGGCGCCCGGGGCGAGCCCGAACTCGGAGTCGATGGCGCGCAGGACGCTCACCAGGTCGCCCGCCTCCAGCAGGGTGGGCGTGCCCCCGCCGAAGAAGACGGTCTGGACGGGCAGCTCGGCGTCCCCGAGCACGCGGCGCGCGAGCCGTACCTCCTCGACGGCCGTGCGGGCGTAGTCGGCGCGCGAGGCGCCGGGGCCGAGCTCGGCGGCGGTGTAGGTGTTGAAGTCGCAGTACCCGCACCGCGTCGCGCAGAAGGGCACGTGGACGTAGAACCCGAACGGCCGCGTCCCGAGCCCCTCGAGGGCGCTCGCGGGCAACTCACCCGACGCGGGAACGGGATCGCCGTCAAGAAGTACTGAAGGCATCTATTTCTTCGTGGGCTTGTCGGCGCTGGAGTTCTCCGTCGACAGGGCGGCGACGAAGGCCTCTTGGGGGACCTCCACGCGTCCCACCATCTTCATCCGCTTCTTGCCCTCCTTCTGCTTCTCCAGCAGCTTGCGCTTACGGCTGATGTCACCGCCGTAGCACTTGGCGAGGACGTCCTTGCGCATGGCGCGGATGTTCTCGCGGGCGATGACCCGCGCGCCGATCGCCGCCTGGATCGGCACCTCGAACTGCTGCCGGGGAATCAGCTCCTTGAGCTTCTTGGCCATCTCGACGCCGTAGGCGTACGCCTTCTCGCGGTGGACGATCGCGCTGAACGCGTCGACGGCCTCGCCCTGGAGCAGGATGTCGACCTTGACCAGGTCCGCGTCCTGCTCGCCCGCGGGCTCGTAGTCCAGCGAGGCGTACCCGCGGGTGCGCGACTTGAGCTGGTCGAAGAAGTCGAAGATGATCTCGGCGAGCGGCAGGGTGTAGCGGATCTCGACCCGGTCCTCCGACAGGTAGTCCATGCCGAGCAGCGAGCCGCGGCGGCCCTGGCACAGCTCCATGATCGCGCCGATGTGGTCGGACGGGGACAGCAGCGTCGCCTTCACCACCGGCTCGTGGATCTCGGCGATCTTGCCGGCCGGGAACTCGGAGGGGTTGGTGACGACGATCTCCTTGCCGTCCTCCATGACGACCCGGTAGATGACGTTGGGGGCGGTGGAGATGAGCGACAGGTTGAACTCGCGCTCCAGCCGCTCGCGGACGATCTCCATGTGCAGCAGGCCGAGGAAGCCACAGCGGAAGCCGAAGCCGAGCGCCGCCGACGTCTCCGGCTCGTACACCAGGGCCGCGTCGTTGAGGCGCAGCTTGTCCAGGGCCTCGCGCAGCTCGGGATAGTCGTCGCCGTCGATCGGATACAGACCGGAGTACACCATCGGCCTCGGGTGGTCGTAGCCGCCGAGCGCCTCCCGCGCCGGGCGGACGACCGAGGTGACCGTGTCGCCCACGCGGGCCTGGCGGACGTCCTTCACACCGGTGATCAGGTAGCCGACCTCGCCGACCCCGAGCGAGGGGGAGGGCACCGGCTCGGGCGAGATGACGCCGATCTCCAGCGTCTCGTGCGCCGCGCCGGTGGACATCATGATCGTGCGCTCGCGCTTGGAAAGCTGCCCGTCCACCACACGGACGTAGGTGACCACGCCCCGGTAGGTGTCGTACACCGAGTCGAAGATCAGAGCCCGGGCGGGGGCGTCGGCGTTTCCGACGGGGGCCGGGATCAGCTTGACGACCTGGTCGAGCAGGGCGCCGACGCCCTCGCCGGTCTTGCCCGACACGCGCAGGACGTCTGAGGGCTCGCAGCCGATCAGGTGGGCGAGCTCCTCGGCGTACTTGTCCGGCTGGGCGGCGGGCAGGTCGATCTTGTTGAGCACCGGGATGATGGTCAGGTCGGCGTTCATGGCGAGGTACAGGTTCGCCAGGGTCTGCGCCTCGATGCCCTGCGCCGCGTCCACCAGCAGGACGGCGCCCTCGCAGGCCTCCAGCGACCGGGAGACCTCGTAGGTGAAGTCGACGTGGCCGGGCGTGTCGATCATGTTGAGGACGTGGCCGTCCCACGGCAGCCGCACGGCCTGGGACTTGATGGTGATGCCGCGCTCACGCTCGATGTCCATGCGGTCGAGGTACTGCGCGCGCATCTGCCGGGCGTCGACCACACCGGTGAGCTGCAACATCCGGTCGGCAAGCGTGGACTTGCCGTGGTCGATGTGCGCGATGATGCAGAAGTTGCGGATCAACGCGGGGTCGGTCTGGCCAGGCTGGGTGCGCACCGGTGTCCGTTTCGGCAGGGTTGACGATGATCAGGCGGCTGGCGGGCCAGCCGATGTCCGTCGCGACACGCCCAGGCGGTTCACCCTGGGAGCGTCACCCCGGACAACAGAGCAGCGCGGACGCATACCATGTGGGCCACCTGGCCTCGACGGCATGCTCGTACGAACCGCGCTTCCTCCCCAGTTTACCGGCCATCAAGAGCGACAAGCTCGTCGCTGGGGTTAAGATAATGGTGCAGGCGTGTGCCATGCTCCCCCGGATCTCCGATTTGAGGGCGCACCTGGCATGTTGGTAGCCTGTTCCTCTGCGTGTGGCGCGCCCTCTCTGCCCGCGCGCCCACCAACCGACCGACATTACCGAGGCTTCTTCGTGGCGAACATCAAGTCCCAGATCAAGCGCAACCGGCAGAACGAGAAGGCCCGGCTGCGTAACAAGGCCGTAAAGTCGTCCCTCAAGACGGCGGTCCGCAAGTTCCGCCAGGCCGCCGAGCAGGGCAACGTGGAAGAGGCCGCCGTGCTCATGCGCGCCGCCTCGCGTCAGCTCGACAAGGCCGTCAGCAAGGGCGTCATCCACAAGAACCAGGCGGCCAACCGCAAGTCCGCCATCGCCAAGCGCGCCGCCGGCCTCACGGCCGCCAAGTAGTTTCAGACGCACAAACGCCGCGCCCTCCGAGGACGCGGCGTTTTGCCATGCCGCCCTCAGCACCAAAGCCCCGACGAGCCCGCGTACAGAGGGTCAGCCCCTGGCGCGACAGGTGACGCGGGCCGCGGGTGACGTCCGGAGCCCCCACCGGCCGTGCCCAGGTGAAGCCGCACAGCGGATTCATCACGAACGCGAATCGGCACGAACAAGGTGTGATCTCCCCTCATCTCTGTGGATATGAGGTATTCGGCCCTGGCCTGGATCGGTCACCCCCTGACCGTCGTCGCCGCCCTGGTCCTGCTGGTCAACGACCACCTGTTCAAGCCGATGTGGCCGGGCGTGGTGACCGGGAAGCTCAGCGACGTCGCCGGGCTGATCGCCGCCCCGCCCCTGCTCAATCTGCTGATCCGCCTCCCCCGCACGTCCATTCTGGTCACCGGCGCGGCGTTCACGCTCGTCAAGACCACCGTGACCAGCGCCGCCCTCGCCTCGCAGGCCTGGACCCTCGCCTGGGGCCCCTCCCAGGTCCTGGCCGATCCGACCGACCTCCTCGCCCTGCCCGCCCTGTACGCGGCCTGGTGGATCTTCACCCATCCCGACCCGCGGGCGGCGCGGCGGACCCGGGCCGTGGTCGTGATCCCCTTCATCGTGCTGGCCGTGACGGCGACCGGTCAGATGGACCCCTACAAACCGAACAGCACCTACGCGGCCGACGTGCTCGACGGCACGATCATCGTGGCGACCCGCGGCGGGGCGGGGTACGCCTCCAACGACGGCGGGAAGTCGTGGTCGGCCTGGCCCGTCCCGGTGCCGCGTATCGCGAGGACGGCGGCCTGCGTGCCCGGCCGGCCGGACCTCTGTTACCGGATCGTCCCCGGCAGGCTCAAGGTCGAGGAGTCCCGGGAGGGCCGTTGGGTGACGGCGTGGGAGGTCTCTCCCGGCGACCAGGACCGGCTGGTGAAGGCTCACGAATCTGAGCACCCTGAGCACCCCGAGGACGCCGAGGTCGTCGCATCGTTGGGCATCGCGACCGGAAAGATCTCAGGCGGGTACGTCGTGGTCGTCGCCAACGGCGCGGACGGGATCGCCCTGCGCGACACCGCGGGTGCCTGGCACCGGCTGGGCTGGGCGGCGGCGGGGTTCGACTCCTCGGCCGCGGTGCCCCTCGCGCCGGGGAGATATGACCGCTCCATCCCCCTGACGGCCCTGCTCGCGGCACTCGCGGCGGGGCTGGTGGCGCTCACCTGCGGTGTGCGAAGGGTCGGCTTCGCCCTGGCCGCGACGACGCTGTGGGCAGGAGTCTGGTCGTTCTGCCAGGGGACGGACACGCCGCTCCTCTTCAACCCGTTCGCCGTGCTCTTCGCCGTGATCCTGATCCCCGCCGGCGTGAGCGGCGTGATTCTGAGCACCCTGCGAGACCGGACACCTTTGCGGGTGTGGGCGATCGGGACGGCCTCCGCGTTCGTCTCCTACTACGCCATCATGATCCCCTTCTACGCGTGGAGCGCCGGACGGCTGGACTATTACTCCGTGGCGACGGGCCTGTCCATCGTCCTGGGGATCATGACGGCCTCGGCGGGCGTCCTCGCCGTGATCAAGGTGCCGAGGCGTGCCCGTGGTGGGGACGTGCCCGTCCAGGCTGAGACGCCACCGAGGTGATACGGGCCTGGACATCGGGCCCGCATCACCTCCGGTGGCTCGTCCGGCGCCGCGTGAGACCGTGACGGCCCGAGGGTCACCGGCCCTATGCCTCCCTGGCCTTCACGCCCGCCTGCTCGGGCACCCCCCCGACACGCCCGCCGGGGTCGGAGACCATCTGGGCCAGGACCGCGTGGAACCCGGCCGCGATGTCCTCGGCCGTGGCCCGGTCGAGCAGGTGGCGCTGGTACTGCAGGATCACCCGGTCCGCCTCCGCGACCAGGGTCACCGGGTAGCTGTTGCCGCCGACCGATTCGGGGCCGGTGAGCTCGATCCCCGCCGCCCCGGTGGCCTCGGCGTCGCCGTCGCGGTTCCACAGGTAGGACTGGAAGGCGACCAGCGTGTCGAACAGCGCCTCGACCCGCGCGGCCTGGTAGATCTCGCTCAGGCTGTGGTGGTGATGGTCGAGGAGCGCGGTCTGCCGATCCCGTAGGCCGGTCAGCAGCTGGGCGACCGTGCCGTCCGGCCCGAGACGCACCCGTACCGGGATGGTGTTGATGAACAGCCCGACCATCGACTCCACGCCCGCCAGCGCCCCCGGCCTGCCGGAGACGACGGCGCCGAACACGACGTCCTCGCGGCCGGTCAGCGCCGAGAGCAGGACGGCCCACGCCCCCTGCACCACGGTGTTCGCCGTGACGCCCAGCTCCGCGCAGCACCCTGCCAGGAGCTTGGACTCCTCCGGCGACAGTGTCAGGAAGACCTCCCCGATGCCCTCGCCCGCTCCGGGGGACGCGCCCGCCGGGACCAGGATCGTGGGCCCGTCCAGGCCCGCGAGCTCGCCGGCCCAGACCCGGGCGCTCCCCTCGCGATCCTGCCGGGACAGCCACACCAGGAAGTCCCGGTATCCGCGGGCGGGCGGCAGCGCGGAGGCGTCCCCGCCGGCCGCGTACAGGCGCAGCAGGTCACGCCCCACCACCTGCTCCGACCAGCCGTCGATGAGCACGTGGTGGATGGTGAGGACGAGTTCCGCCCGCCCGGGGCCGAGCGTGACCAGGGTCATGCGCAGCAGCGGCGGGGTCTCCGGGTCGAAGCGCACGGTCTGGTCCTCGGCGAGGAACCGCCGGAACGCCTCGTCGCGGTCGCCCTCGGGGAGGTGGCCGAGGTCGACCTCCCGCCAGGGCAGCGCGACACCGTCCACCACGATCGCCACCGTGTCGCCGATCTCGTCGGCGACGAAGGCCGCGCGCAGGTTGGGGTGCCGCTCCAGCAGGGCCTGACCCGCCGCCCGCATCCGGGCCGCGTCCACCTCGCCGGAGAGGTGGTAGATCGACTGCAGCAGGTAGGCGTCGTGGCCGGTGTCGTTGAGCGTCGATTCGAAGAGCATGCCGGTCTGCAGCGGGGTCAGCGGCCACACGTCCGAGATGCGCGGGTGGTCCTGGCTCCAGTACTCCATGTCCTCCTCGCTGACCGTGATCAGCGGCTGCGAGGCGTCTCCGGGGGCGTCCAGGGTGGCGTCCGCGCCGGTCGCGGCGAGGGCGAGTTCGGCGACGGTCCGGGCCTGGAGGACCTGCCGGGCGCTCACCTCGACGCCGAGTGCCCGGGCCCGCGTCACGACCTGGATGGAGCGGATGCTGTCGCCGCCCAACGCCACGAAGTCGTCGTCGAGGCCGACCCGGTCCACGCCGAGGACGTCCGCGTAGACGCCGGCGAGGATCTTCTCCTGGGGGGAGCGCGGCTCCCGGTACGCGGCGCCGGTGACCTCCGGCTCGGGCAGCCCCTTGCGGTCCAGCTTGCCGTTGGGTGTGAGCGGCAGGCGCTCCATCGTCACGAACGCCGTGGGGACCATGTAGTCCGGCAGCCGTTCCGCCACGAGATCGCGTAGTTCGTCCGTACCGGGGGGCTGGTCTTCGGGGACGATGTAGGCGACGAGCCGCCCCTCGCGGGCGGCCACCGCCGTCTGCCGCACCCATGGGTGGGAGCGCAGGACGGCCTCGATCTCGCCGAGCTCCACGCGCAGACCGTTGATCTTGACCTGGAAGTCCACCCGGCCGAGCAGCTCGATGAGGCCGTCCGCGCCGAACCTGGCCAGGTCCCCGGTGCGGTAGAGACGCTCGCCGGTCACCTCGCCGTACGACCACTCGGTGAACCGCTCGGCGGTGCGCTCGGGCTGGTCCAGGTAGCCGCGGGCGAGGCCGATCCCGGCCAGGTACAACTCCCCCGGCACTCCCGGCGGCACCGGCTGCAGGGCATCGTCGAGGATGTACGTGCGCTGGTTGGCCATCGGCCGCCCGTACGGGATGCTCGTCCAGTCCGGGCCGGTCGCCTCCACCTCGTAGATCGTCGAGTGGATGGACGCCTCGGTGGCGCCGCCCATCACGATGAAGCGCAGCGCGGGCGCGAAGGCGCGCACCCGGTCGAAGAGCGGCACCGGCACCCAGTCGCCGCCGAGCAGGGCCAGCCGCAGGCGCGGCAGCGGCTCGGCACGGGTCTGCTCCATCTGGTCGGCCAGCAGCACCAGCAGGGCGGGGGCGGAGTTCCAGACGGTGACGTTCTCGGAGGCGAGCAGTTCGGCCCAGTGCGCGGGGTCCTTGGTGCGTCCCGGGTCGGGGATCACGACGGTGCCGCCCGCCGCGGTCATCCCGAGGAACTCGTACACGGACATGTCGAAGCTCGGCGAGGACAGGGCCAGCACCGAGTCCCCCGGGCCGACCTGGAACCGGGTGTTGAGGTCGGCGATGTTGTTCATCACTCCGCGGTGGCGCAGCGCGATCGGCTTGGGCTCGCCGGTCGATCCGGAGGTGTGGATGATGTAGCACAGGTTCTCGGGCCCGGCGATCGGGGCCGGGTCGTGGTCGGGCCGAGCCGCCAGGGCCTCGGCGTCACGGTCGAGCAGCACCAGCCGGGTGCCGTCCCCTTCGCCCGCGCCGGGGAGGTTCGCGGTCAGCGCCTCGCGGCTGATCATCACGGCGCACGAGGTGCCGGCGACCATGGTCGCGATGCGCAGAGTGGGGTAGTCAGGATCGAGCGGGACGTACGCGCCGCCCGCCTTCAGGATGCCGAGCACCGCCACCAGGAGGCCGGGCGAGCGGTCCAGGCACAGGCCCACCCGCACGTCCGGGCCGACGCCCAGCGCGCGCAGGTGGTGGGCGAGGCGGTTGGCCGCGGCGTTGACCTGCCCGTACGTCCACCGCTCCACGCCGCTCACGACCGCGACGGCGCCGGGCGCCCTCGCCGCCTGCGTCTCGAACACCTCGTGCAGGCAGACGTCGTACGGCAGGTCCGTCCGCGTGGCGTTCCATTCCACGAGCGTGCGCCGCAGCTCGGCGTCGGTGAGCAGCCGCAGCCGGGCGACGGGGCGGTCCGGGGACGCGGTGGCGTCCTGGACGAGCGTCCGGTAGTGGCCGAGTAGCCGCGCGGCCGTGGCCTGGTCGAAGAGCGCGGTGTCGTAGTGGAGCTCCAGCCGGTCCTCGCCGGGGTGTACGACCAGCTGGAGCTCGTAGGACCGGTCGGACGGCTCCCCGGAGGCGGCGAAGCCTACGGGGCCGGCCTCGCCCTCGGGGACGTACACGGCCTCGCCGCCGTCCGCCAGCTCCCGAAGCGTGGACGCGCCGGAGACCCGGAAACGCAGCCGCTCCGCACCGCCCTTGTCCGTGACACGGTCCATGCTCACGCGGTCCTGGCCCGTGTAGCGGTACAACAGCGCCGCGAACCCCGCGACCAGCACGTCTTCCCCGATCGCTCCCCCGTACGGCGTCCGTACGCCGAGGCCGGCGTGCTCCACGGCCGTGCGGCGGGACGACGCGGCCGGGCGGCGCGGCCGGTCCGCCGGCACCAACACCGGCGGCCAGTCCGAGGGGGCGGTGTCCTGGGTGTCCAGGATGTCGGCGTGGAAATCGAGGCTCACTTGGCGGCTCCCGGGGTGTAGGCGTCGGCGCGGCCGTCGAAGGGCAGGGGATACCGGACGCACAGCCTCCTGACCTCCGCGCGGACCTCGGCGGCCCGCGCGGGGTCGATGCGGTACGCGCTGTCGGACAGGGCGTCAGTGGCCGTCAGCACGGCGTGCAGGAGGCGGGCGCAGTCGCGCATCTCGTCCGGCCCCATGCCGCGCTGGGCGAGGATGTTGGTGCCGAGCCGCAGGCCGCTGGTGACCAGCGGCGGCTTGACGTCGCCGGGGACGCGGTTGCGGTTGGCGAGGATCCCGCACTCCTCCAGGGCGCGCTCGGCGATCACCCCGGTCAGCCCGCGCTCGACGAGGTCGATCACCACCATGTGGTTGTCGGTGCCGCCGGTCAGGACGCTGTAGCCGAGCCTGGACAGCTCGGCGGCGAGCGCCTGGGCGTCCTGGACGATCAGCCGCGCCGTCCGCCGGAAGTCGGGGCCGGAGGCGAGGGCGAAGGCCCGGGCCATCGCGGCGATCGTCGCCGGGCTGGGCGTGCCCTGGGACTGTGGGAAGATGGCCCGCTGCATCAGCCGTCCCAGCGGCGTGCGGCCGTCTGGGCCCGGCGAGCCGGCGTCCCTGCCGCTGAGGATCAGGCCGCCGCGTGGCCCCGCGAGCTGCTTGTACGTGCTCGTCGTCGTGACGTGGGCGAGGTCGATCGGGCTCGGGTGCTCTCCGGCGACCACCAGGCCCGCGATGTGCGAGATGTCCGCCAGCAGGTACGCCCCGACGGAGTCGGCGATCTCACGGAACCGGGCGTAGTCCAGCGTGCGCGGGTAGGCGCTGGCGCCGGCGATCAGGACCGTCGGCCGGTGTTCGAGGGCCAGCTCCGCGACCTGGTC
Source organism: Sphaerisporangium album (assembly GCF_003323745.1). GTDB lineage: Bacteria > Actinomycetota > Actinomycetes > Streptosporangiales > Streptosporangiaceae > Sphaerisporangium > Sphaerisporangium album. Next base: position 261,522 of record NZ_QOIL01000002.1, on the reverse strand, counting down.
ATAGTCGATGTATCCGGAGGGGGCGAGGCCGTAGTGCACGGCGTTGTAGTGACGCCCGGTCACCGACGCCCGCGACCCGTGGGTGAGATGGCCGCCGGAGTCGAGGTCGAGGGCGAGCAGCGTGCCGCCCGGCGGCAGCAGCGCGGCGAGGACGGCGAGGTTGGCCGACGAGCAGGAGTGCGGCTGCACGTTCGCGTACCGCGCGCCGAAGAGCTCCTTGGCCCGCTCGATCGCCAGCGTCTCGACCTGGTCGAACTGGGACGAACCAGGGTGATAACGCGCACCCGGGTACCCCTCGACGGTCAGGTTCGACAACACCGCCCCACCGGCGGCGAGGACCGACAGGTCCGCGACGCTCGCCGAGGCGATCATGGCGAGCGTGGTCGCCTGCTGGCCGACCTCGGCGTCCAGCAGCACGGCGAGCGCGGGGTCTTCGTGGCGTAAGGAGTCCATGCCGATCCGCAGCAGCTCCGCCTGCTCGCTCACCGACCCGGGTAACACGTCCGGCGCGTTCCCCGCGTCCACAGCGTCGGCGGAAACGGCACGCGTACGCGCCGTTTCCACGGCGGCGGTGTTCAACTGACCGGCCATCTCCTGCACCTCATCATTTCTCGCACTGACAATTAATCGTCTCTTGTATTGACAGCGTCGGCGGTGGAAACGAAATGAGTTTCGGTCCACGGCCATGAGAAAAGACTACGCGGCGGACGCCAGAACGGGCGGTTGGAATGCGGTGTTTTTTTGTAATACGCCGGTCGCCTTTGAGTCCCCACCCGGACGACCTCGGACACGCCTCCGCCCTGCCACACCACCGCGGCGCGGGTCCCGGCTCCAGCGAGTCGCGCTGACGTGCGGTTCTCTCTCGGTCTGGGCACACGGTATCCGCCGAGCCCTAGGACGACAGGGCCCCGCGCGGCCCGCCACGGGTCCGCCGCGACCCGGCACCGCAGGACCGTCCGCCCTCCCCAATATCGCGACGGGAGAGCCGGTCAACCGGCCGGATCGGCTCGGGGATTCGATGGCATGGAGCCGGTTCCAGCACTTGAGCGCAGGCATTGGAAAGGCCGATTCGACGCCCAGCGAGACGTGGACCGCCAGGCCTCCCACCGTGTTCAACGGCGGCAAGGTAAACCCGCCTGCGACATCCGTTGATTAGTATGCACACCGTTCACCGGCGGCCTGATCTCCGAACCCCGCAACTGCTCCCGGCCGAGGCGGGCGAAACCTCGGCGGGATCGGAGGACGGAGCCGCCGCACTCTGAGAGACCACCACGAAGGCGGTGTCCGACCCGTGAATTCTCGTCTCACGACTGACGGGTGTGGTCTCCCAACACCCGATGCATCGGGTACGTGACATTCCGCGCCCGGGCGAGGGCTTCGCGTTCTCGCGAAACATATCGGCCGCATTCACGATTCACGGTCGCCCTCCTCGGCGCGGCGCTGTGGCATGGCGGTAACACCCGGACCCGCACCCTTCACGTACTCTGCGGATCGGGAATGTGACGTTCCGTTCGACGGCCCTGCGGATCCGCCGAAAGGAGGGAGACGAAAAACCCCTGCCGTCAAGGCCGAGAACTCCCGTGATTCGGCGCGAAAATCGTGGTTCCGTGGAGTTGAATTCTCATTGCCGATGACAAGGACGCTCCACAACGGATCACAATTCAGTAACGACACAACACGTGCGAGCAGCGGATATAACTGACGGTGATTTTGACTCACTGTTATCGACTCTAGTTACTCCCGTGAGGGTGCACAGCTAGCAGGCGACTCGGCCGCCATGGGATCACGTGTTCGAATGGGGCCATGATCACGCTGCGTTGATCTTGACCGTGGGTGCGGCCTCTGGCGTGATTGGGGCGATTTGCCGTCTTTCGCCTCTCTGTGAGCGGAGTGCCCGTGCGCGAGTCTCTCCCTGAACGCAGCCCTCTACCCCAGCCCCCGCCGCGTCCGGTCCGTAAACGCCTCAAGGCGGGCCGGGCCGTCGCGATCACCGTCAGCTTGATGCTGCTGGCCTCCATGGCCCCGGCCGTCCCCGCCTACGCCCAGAACACCGGCTCCGCGCAAGAGCCGGGGATCGTGACCCGGCTGGCCCGCTGGCTGTCCGACGGGCTCACCGGACTGTTCACCGGCGACCCCAAGGGCGAGATACGCCCGGGCGACGCCGCCATCGTCCTGCCCGGACGCGGCGGCTCGCCCACCCCGCAGAAAGCCAGGCCGCCGGGTAAGCGGGTTAAAGAGCTGACGGGCAAACGCTCGGCGCAGCGCCGGGTGTTCGAGCTCGAGGACGGCCGGCTGCAGGCCGAGGTGTCCTCCACGCCGATGTACTACCGGGATTCCGCCGGTAAGTGGCAGGACATCGACACCCGGATCGACACGGTCGCCGACGAGGGGTTCGGCCTCGGTAACGACAGGACGGGGTTCTCCTCCCGGTTCGGTGACAGCACCGGCAGGCTGGCCGAGGTCAGGGCCGGTGACCGGCGGCTGACGCTGGGAGTGGCCGGACAGGCCCGGCAGGTCACGCCCGAGGTGGCCGGGTCGACGGTGACCTATCACGGCGTGTGGGACGGCGTCGATGTGGTGTACAAGCTCACCTCGGAGGGGGTGAAGGAGTACCTGGTGCTGTCCAAGCCCCCGGCGGCCGGGACGTCGTACGCCTTCACGGTCGGCACCGGTGGCGTGAGCGCGCAGGCCCAGGCCGATGGATCGATCGCGTTCGTCCCGCATGGTGCGGATCGCCCGGCGTTCACCATGCCCAAGCCGTTCATGGTCGACGCGACGGCCGACGCCACCTCTCCGTACGGCAGGAAATACTCCGACGCGGTCGTGCAGAAGGTGGAGCAGAAGGGCGCCGAGGTCACGGTCACGCTGACCCCGGACGCGGGCTGGCTGGCCGCCGCGGACCGAAAGTGGCCGGTGGTGGTCGACCCGACGATCAGGATCCAGCCCGAAGAGCTGGAGGCGTCGGACACCTATGTGAACTCGGCCGCCAAGACGACCAACTACGACTCCTCCTGGAAGCTCCCGGTCGGGAAGATCTCGGCCACCGGGGTCAACCGGGCGTTGCTGTACTTCAACATCGGCAATGACGAGGTGCCGATCGGCACCGTGGTGGATCAGGCACGGCTTGAGACCTACTTCGATCAGGCGCTGGGTGAGGCCGGCCCCGTGACGGTCGAGGCCCATGAGATCACCGCGCCGTGGGATTCGTGGCTGGTGAACTGGAACACCCAGCCAGCGTTCTCTCCCACGGTGGCCTCCTCGGTGGTCCGCCGGCCAGGGGAGCTGTCGCGGTGGCACTCCTTCGACGTCACGGCCATCGTCAACGGGTGGATGTCCTCGATCGAGGCGCCGATGAACGGCATCTTGCTCAAGGCCGCCGACGAGGGCTCGGCCGGGGCGATCGCGGGTCCGGTGTACGAGGCGTCCCAGGATGTGTACGGCGGGGACGGGATGACCGGCGAGACGGTCAACATCCCGAAACTGGTGATCACCTACGGCAACCCGGGCGTGGTGCTCAAGCCGGTCACCACCGCCACCGCGACCGGCGGCCGGCTGTCGTGGACCCCGTACGTCGACCCCACTCCCAATGACGCCTCGGACGACATCGTCGAATACCAGGTGCACCGTGAATGCCCGACCGGGTGTCAGGTGCCGGCGACCGGCGGTGTGGTGGACACGCTGGTGGCGCCGCTGGCGCCGCAGGTGACCTCCTACACCGACACCACCGGTGGTGGCGACCCCGAGGCGGTGGCCGACCCGTCCTACGTTCACGAGGCGACCTACTGGATCGTGGTGAAGCTGAAGGACGGCCGGGAGGTGGTCTCCCAGTCCCAGCGGGTCATCCTGCCCCGGCCTGGCCAGATCTCCACGATTTTGTACGGTTCGGCCGACACCACGCTGTCGTCCGGTGAGCCTTCGGCGGCGCATGACGTGGTGACCGGGCAGAAGTGGGTGCAGGTGGGCAACACCGCCACCACGCTGGCCAACACCCGCGCTGTGGTGAAGTTCGACGACTACGCCACCCAGGTACCGGCGGATGCGCAGATCAGCGAGGCGACGCTGTCGCTGTGGGGGGTGAACGCCTCCGGCTCAGGGGCCACGTTCAATGCCCACAAGCTGACCAGGGCGTTCACCGAGGCCGCCACCTGGGCCAAGTCCGACGGTACCGCCTCGTGGACCACCGCCGGCGGCGATTTCGACACCGCCGTGCTCGGGTCGGTGAGCGGGGTGAGCGCGCAGCCGGGCTGGCGCAAGTGGACGGTGACCGGCGCGGCCAAGGCGTGGACCACCACCCCGGCGTCCAACTTCGGCCTGCTGGTGAAGGTGGCCAACGAGGCCGGCACGGCCAAGCAGTCGGCCCAGTTCCTGGCGACGGAGGCCGACGGTGAGAGCGTGCTGCGGCCCCGGCTGCGGGTGACGTACGCCGAGAAGACCTCCGGTTCCTCGTCCTTCTACGCGCCGGGAACACCCGATCGGCTGGAGGTCGGCGCCACTGGGACGGTGACGGTGGCGGTGACCAACACCACGACCCAGACCTGGTCGGCCGCCTCCACCGCGCTGTCGTACTTCTGGAAGCTGCCCGACGGCACCGATGTGTCGACCAGCTCCAACCAGGTCAAGACGATGCTGCCCGCCAACCTGGCCCCGGGCGAGACGGTCGCGGTCACCGCGCAGATCAAGGCCCCCGCCACCCTGTCCAACGCGGGCAACAGGGCCGAGGCCGTCGATCTGGTATGGGACGTACAGGACACCTCCACCAACAACTGGAAGTCCGCCACCCACCAGTTGCCGCAGCTGCCCCAGCAGATCCGCCTCGATTCCCCCACCTCCGACCTGCTGGGGTCGGAGAAGTTCTACTCCTACACCGGCAAGAACACCGGCGCCGGCTCCACCGCGCTGGTGAACCCGTACGCGGGCAACGTGGTGTGGGGGTACAACGCCTACTCCAACCCCTCCCGCGGCGCGCAGACCTTCGTCCGCACCACCTACAACAGCCTGGACACCTCGGCCTCCTCGATGGGGTACGGCTGGTCGTTGCAGACCTCGACGTTGCAGCGGCTGGGTTCGCAGGTGTACTTCCACCCGCCGGGCCAGACCTGGCCGTCCCAGGTGCGGCTGACCGACGGGGACGGCACAACGCACGTGTGGACGCTGCACACTCCGGACGGTGGATCGGCCCAGGACTGCACCCCGGCCACCTGCGACTACACCCACCCGCGTGGGGTGCACCTGTACCTGCAGCGGGTCGCCGACCCGGGTAACGCGGGCCGAATCTCGCGCGATCCCTCGCGGCAGTGGGTGTTCACCAAGCCCGACCGCACGCAGTTCTTCTTCGACGACGAGGGCTTCCAGTCGGCGATCGTGGACAACAACGGCAACACCATGTCGTTCACCTACGAACGCCGCAAGTCCAGCAACAAGCCGACCAAGTTCCTGCAGTACATCACCGACGCGGCCGGCCGCAGGACGTTGAGCCTGACCTATTACCAGAAGGGCCAGGACTACACCTACATCGACGACAACACCTGGGACCCGGTCGACGACACCAAGCTGACCAACCCGCACATCATCGACCAGGTCGAGTCCGTCACCGACATCGCAGGCCGGAAGATGACCTTCGCGTACACCGTGAAGGGCCTGATGGCCAGGATGGTCGACGGCGCGGGCGACGCGCAGGCCAAGACGTTCAAATTCGCCTATGACGCCACCCAGGGCAACAAGAACGTCAAACTGGTCAAGGTCACCGACCCGCGCGGCAACGCCACCGCGCTGAAGTACTACGAGGCGCCGGTCGATCCCAAGGACAAGTGGAAGATCCAGGACCTGACCGACCGGCTGTCGGGGGTCACCCACTTCGACTACGTCGACCCCGACGGCCCGCAGGGCGGCAAGATCGAGGCGACGGTCACCGACCCGTTGCAGCACGCCACCAAGTACGTGCTGGACGCCTACGGCCGCCCCGAGTCGATCACCAACGCAAAGAACGAGACCACGGCGCTGGAGTGGGACCCCGACCACAACGTCACCAAGCTGACCGAGGCCAACGGCGCGTATGCGACCTGGAATTTCGACCAGAAGACCGGTTACCCGCTGGAACTGAAGGACGCCGAGGCCAACGCCAACGGCACCGCTCCCACCACGCTGACGTACCAGAGCTTCCTCAACGGGTACGTCGCCGATCTCACCGGCAAGAGCAGCCCGGAGGGTCGTGCCTGGCAGTTCGGCTACGACGCGGCCGGGAACCTCAAGACGGTCACCGACCCGCTCGGCGTCGCCTCACCCGCCGCCGGGGACTACACAACCTCCTACGACTACGACGGCTTCGGCCAGCTCACCAAGTCGACCGACGCCAACGGCAACCCCACCAAGTACGGCGGTTACCACCCCACGGGGTATCCGCAGACGATCACCGACGCCTACGACAACATCACCACCACCGCCTACGACGTGCGCGGCGACGTGCTGTCGGTCACCGACGCGCTGGGGAAGAAGGCCACCCAGAGCTACGACATCTTCAAACGGCCGCTGGAGAACAAGGTCCCCAAGGACCAGGCCGCCGGCGTCTTCATCACCACCCCGCCACCGGTCTACGACGCCAACGACAACATCACCCAGATGACCGCCCCCAACGGGGCCGTCTCCACGGCGCTCTACGACCAGGCCGATCAGCTCACCTGGTCGCTGCTGCCCAAGGACACCCCCGGCGGGCCCGAGCGCAAGGCGTCCTTCACCTACGACCTGGCCGGCAACCTCAAGACGCAGACCGAGCCCAAGGGCAACCTCACCGCCTCCGACCCGGCCGACTTCGTCACCTCGTATGTGTACGACCCGATCTACCAGCTGACCGACGTCGTCAACGCCGACCAGAAGAAGATCACCTACAGCTACGACAACGTCGGCAACACCGTCAAGGTCGTCGACCCGCGTAAGAACGCCACCGCCGACACCGCCGACTACACCGCGATCTACACCTACGACCGCGACCACCGCCTCACCCACGTCAAGGACGCCGCCGGATACCAGACGGTCACCGACTACGACCTGGACGGCCTCGTGGAGGGCGCCACTGATCAGGACGGCAACAAGACCCTGATCGGGCTCGACAAGCGCGGCGCCGTGGTCCAGACCCAGGTGCCCCACTCGGAGACCGGCGGGGTGGTCAAGTACACCACCACCCAGTTCGTCTACGACCAGGTGGGCAACCGCACCAAGGTCATCACCCCGCGCGGTGTGGAGACCACCGACGACCCGGCCGACTTCATCGCCGAGACCAAGTACGACAAGCTCAACCGGCAGATCGAGCAGATCCACCCCTTCGACCCCGACGACCCGGTCTACAACACCCCCGACAAGGTCACCTACACCTACGACCCGGTGTCCCGGCTGAAGCAGATCTCGCAGCCGCCCTCCCACGGCCAGACCGTCCGCAACGTGACGACGATGTCGTACTGGGACAACGGCTGGTCCAAGACCACCACCGACCCGTGGGACATCTCCACCAGCTACGACTACAACCCGCTCGGCCAGCAGACCAACCGCACCATCACCTCCGCGGGCGGATCCTCCCAGCGGGCGCTGATCTGGTCCTACTACCCCGACGGGAAACTCAAGACCCACGCCGACAACGGCACCCCGCTCGGCCTGGACGTCGTCCTGGGCGACAACTCCGACACCGGGCAGGTCACCTTCACCGGCACCTGGGCCACCGCCTCCACCGGGTCGGGCTACACCGGCTACGACTACGCCACCGCCCCCGCGGGCACCGGCACCTCAGCCGCCACCTGGACGCTCACCACACCGCGGGCGGGCACCTACAAGGCCTACGTCCGCTATTCCTCCGGGGCGAACGCCACCGACGCCAAGTACACCGTCACCTACGACGGCGGGCAGTCCACCGCCACCGTGGACCAGACCAAGAACGCCGGCCAGTGGGTCGAACTGGGCAGCTACACCTTCGCCGAGGGCAACACCCACAGCATCACGTTGACCGACCAGGCCAACGGCACCGTGGCGGCCGACAGCGTCAAGCTGGTCCGCGACAACAGCGCCGACACCGACACCGAGAAGAAGGACTTCGAGTACTCCTACGACCCCAACGCCAACCTCACCCAGATCCTCGACCACTCACCCAACGCGAAGATCGACACCTGGGACATCTCCTACACCGGCCTCAACCAGGTCCAGAAGATCCTCGAAAAGCTCAACGCGGTCGTCAAGAACACCACAACCTACGACTACAACGAAAACAGCGCACCCACCAAGCGCACCCACGACAAGACCGTTGCCACCTACGGCTACGACGTACGTGACCTGGTCGACACCGTCACCAACGCCAAGTCGGCCACCGACGCCAACCCCAAGACCACCGGCTACAGCTACACGCCCAAGGCCGAACGACTCACCGAGACCAAGGCCAACGGCAACACCGTCACCTACGACTACTTCCTCGACGGCCTGCTGCGCCACTCCATCGAGAAGAAGCCCAACGCCACGGTGGTCTCCGAACACACCATCAACTACCAGGGCAACCTCAACCGCTCCCGCGACCAGGCCAAACTCCAGAACGCCGACAACCCCGGCGCCTACCTGGAGAACATCTACGACTACACCTACGACCCCCGCGACCGCATCTCGAAGACGGTCAAGACCCCGGTGGGCGGCGGCGCCGCGGAGACCGAAACCTACAGCCACGACCCCAACAGCAACGTCTACGACCAGACCGTCAAGGGCGTCCGCACCCAGTTCACCTTCGACCGCAACCGCCTGATGACCTCGATCGCCGGCGGCGCCACGGCGACCTACACCTACGACCCCTACGGCCGGCTGCGCCAGATCACCGGCGGCGGCAAAGCCCTCGAAAAGTACACCTACGACGGCTTCGACCACATCATCCGGCACGACAAGCTCAACTCCGACGGCGCCACCAGCACGGTCACCAAATACACCTACGACCCGCTGGACCGCACCACCAGCAAAACCGAAAAAGACGGCACCGCCGCAGCCAAGACCACCACCTACTCCTACCTCGGCCTGTCCGGCGAGGTCCTGGACGAAGAGGTCGCCGGCAAACTCACCAAGTCCTTCCAGTACAGCGCCTGGGGCGAACGCCTCTCCCAGGTGAAGGTCAACGCCGACAACACCGAAGAGTCGTCCTACTACGGCTACAACCCCCACACCGACGTCGAACAGGTCACCAAGGAAAACGGCGACACCCGCGCCACCTACGGCTACACCGCCTACGGCACCAACGACGACAAACTCTTCACCGGCGTCGACAAACCCGACCCCATCGACCCCACCGCCAAAGACGAATACAACCCCTACCGGTTCAACGCCAAACGCTGGGACAACTCCACCGCCACCTACGACATGGGCTTCCGCGACTACAGCCCAACCCTCAACCGCTTCCTCACCCTCGACACCTACAACGGCGCCCTCAACGACCTCTCCCTCGGCCTCGACCCCTGGACCGCCAACCGCTACGCCTTCACCGGCGGCAACCCCATCACCGGCATCGAACTCGACGGCCACGACCCCTACGGATGTTCACCAACATCGCCTGACTGCGTCAGTAAGAACAACGCGATCGCCCGCAAGCAGGCCGGCCTGCCGTCCCGCGACAAGAACGGCTACGGCGGTACTTACCAAGCCGTCCCTAGCCGGGGACCTGCGAACGGTTACGCCCAACCTCCGGTTGTAGCCCCGAAGCTACCCAATCCGGTAACAGCGCCAGTACCTGCACCGGTAGAACCCGGGCCGGCTGGGCGTATCCTCGGCTCGATTCTGGGCTTCGCCGGATCGCTCCTCACCATTCTGACGATGACATGTGGCGATACGCCTACCGCGACCGGTTGTGAGTCCGCCCCAGAATCTCCCAAGGTCGTCAACGATGAAGATGATGACGGCGAATACAAAATCTACCGAGCGCCGCATAAGGGAAATAAGGCGCAGGAGGCAATGGGGCTGAATCCAGGCAATCACCCGGACAATGGACGCCATCCGGGAACCGCATATCTGGGCGACAGCGAGAAAGTCGTACAGCAATATGCGGGTCAGGCGCGTTATGAAGATGGCTACTATGAATATACCATGAAGCCGGGATTCCTGAAGGCGTTCCCTCCCGCGATATATCGGACCACGCACGACAACAAGCCGGGCGAATATCAGTGGATCATTCCTCGAAGTGAAATACTTCGCTTCAACTCATATATCGCCAGATCGAGATGGATAAATTACTATGAAGGATACACCTGGTAGGACGGCTGTGTACAACGATTCTTGAGGCATTCGTTGTCTCCGGCAAGCTGAGGTCATAGTTCGAAACAAACGCCGACGGTCGCCGCATGGTAGCGGGTTGCACAGTATGCGTCCCAGGTCATGCGGTGACCGTCACATGCGGCGTACGATATAAGAGATCTTGGCGATCGCCATGCCTCATGCCAGGATCATCCGTTGATGTAACGCCGATGCGGACAGGAAGCGAGGATGAGCTCCATGGATGTAGAGGGAAATAGTGGTACCGAGAGAGACTTCCTGGAAAAGCTGGATGCCGGCCAGGTGATCAAGGGCGTGGTCTCCTCGATAGCAGACTTCGGTGCGTTCGTGGATCTCGGCGCCGCAGAAGGGCTGATAAGTGTTCCGCAACTATCCTGGAGTCGCATAGACCACCCTTCCGAAGTCGTGCATGTGGGGCAGGAGGTTACCGTCACCATTTTGAATATAGACCTGGAGCGCGCCCAGATCTGGCTATCGCTTAAAAGTCTGCAGCCGGATCCGTTTCAGGTGTTCGCTCGCACTCAGCTTGGCAACATTCTCCATGGCCACGTCACCAAACTGACCCCGATCGGCGTTTTCGTCAGAGTCGACAAAGATGTGGAAGGCTTGATTCCCGCATCCGAATTCACAAGAGATGGTGCCGGAATGCCAAGACAAGCACCGAAGATAGGTGACGAGATCATTGTCCGGGTCGCTGGCATCAACGTCGACAAACGCAGGGTTGGGTTGCAATTTCCGTGAGACAAATATCCCCGTTCAAAAGATGGCCGGCTAGGGCAGGCTCAGATTGGTGATGTCTGGGCCAGCGCTTCGGGCAGTCGACGGCCTTTCTGCCCTGCCAGGGCTACTGGAGCCCACAGGCGTCCACCGTCGGGGCGGACCTGTCATCCTGTCGAGCACGCACTGTTGTCGTAACCGCGAGGATCACCGATGGGTCTGTTCAACCTCGTACGACCGAAGACAAAAACCGTCTGCCCTCGGTGTGGGGTAGAGGATTACTGGTGGATTCAGTTCAAGTACGCCTCATCGACCATGGCGCGATACGAAATCGGATCCACGGTCGAGTGGGGCGTGCCGGGTTACCCCGAGATCGGGACCCTTGGACTTCCCCATGTTTTCACGGAAGGGATCAGCCAGGGGTGTGAGCACTGTGGTTACGCTCCTGAGGACGACGAATACTCAGATATCGAGCTTAGGAAAGACGAAATAGTTGACGTTACCTGCTGATGGCTCGATATTTAGCCTCATGAACTCCTCCGCCGACCGCCTTGCTTGATCTCGATTTATCATATAACCCCTAGTTCGTCCTGAGATTGGGAGCTAAGCTTCATCCAGGACAACCCCAAGCGCTTGGTCACGCGTGACCTTCTATAGAAACGGACGTCCCGTTGCGAACCCATTCGCTCCCCGAGGAAGGGCCACAGCCAACAGCGAGCCTACCCATCTCGTTCAATCGAAAGTTCCGACCGTGGCGATACACTGTGACCCATTCGGAGCTTAACCTGCGAAGTGTCGACCAAGCCTCCGCGAGCGACGTTCTGGAGGTGATATTCTATGGCGTCGTCGGAATGAAGCTAAAGCGGTATATCGGTCGCTAACCATCACCAACGCAGAACCCGCACAGACTGAGGAGATGTTGATATTCTCGGAAGTGCAGGAATCTCATGCTTCACGGGTTCGTTGCTTGGCGCTAAAGTCAGATAGTGGCGACGGCCTCGTGGCGTGCCTCAGCTACAGTATCTGGTTGCACCCCAGAGATCCTCAATACGACGTGTCGGGCGTTCCACAGCAGGAGTCCGTCCTGATCATTAGAGGATAGCCAACGGCCCCGCCGGATTACGTCCGGGGGGGCAGCGGTTTCGCAGAGAACAAAGAGTACAACAGTATTCATTCAGGCATGTCGCTTACCAGGCAGCCGCAAGCACCTTCACCGGTAAGATGGCGACTCGATACGGGTTCACTAACGTGATCGTAACGAAAGCAGTCGGGAGTCCGGGAGCATATACTAACGTGCAGGTGCTCTTCTCAAGGTAGGGGCATAAGTGGAAAGCGTCGTGGCGCAGGTTCGCGCGATGATCTCAGGTGCGATGGAGGTCGACTATCGACGCTCATGCAAGAAATCAGGACGAATGATGCATATTTGACTTGTCGCCAATTCGACAAGTATGCCGAGTTGGCAGATGGCCGCGATCCCCAGACTCCGCCGGGACCCCCGGTGGGGTCTACGGTTGCCTTGACAGGACATGATTCACCTTGGGGGGCAGTGAGCCTTGACATTGCGAATCGGGATGTCCAAGAACGTCGCACCGTGTGGCACATGGTCCAAAGGCCACTTCCACACTGACCGGGGGTGCACGCCTGCGCGCTGCTGTTGGGAACCGCCGTTGTTATGGGTCCCGACCGTACTGGTGGTCACCGGCGCCCGCGCCGTGCACACCGCCACCCCCGATGCAGCGTTATACCACCGAGATTCACGTGCGCTGCCTCCGGGGCCGGGGTGATCACATCTTCCCGGCCCCCGGAGCTGTTCGCCATCACGCCAAGCGAATCGAGGGGCAAGTGCCGATCGTTGCGTTCGACAGCTTCCGCACATATCTCTGGGACCACCTGCCTGAGGCAAGGGGGCTACTCCAGACGATCGCAGAAGAAGAGACTGAGGAGGCGGCCGAGCTTGAAGTTCCCCTGAAAGAAGTTGAAGCCGGAACGTACGAACTCGTCTCGCGGGTTTACTGGTGGGGGGTTTTTCATCCGGCCCTCGAACGAAGGGACGAGAAGGAGGTCGAGCGCTGCTACGCCGTTCTGGAAGACCTTCTGCGGCATGGCGACGAGAATCTTGTGCAATGCCTGGAGGTGCGTGTGGTCGCCTGGCTGGCGTCTGCGGACTGGGTTTCCGAAAGCCGGGTGTACGCCGGCGAACGGCTGAGAGCGCGTTTGATCCCATGAGATGGTCAGTTGGATCGTCCACGCAAACCACTCGTAAACGACGTCGGCTCGTTCGTGGACGTACGAGGACGTCTACGCTCGCGGCACATCCATGTTTCGCTGTCGGAAGTGCAGACGGGTAGGTTTTGAGTTCGATATGGATAGCTCATTGGTGAGCCGTGGGCAGCCCTGGCTCTTCCACAGCGGACGAAGGGCGAGAGTGCGCGGTGTTGCGCTTGATGCAACGACTCGTCTCCCTGTACCGGCTAGAGACGCTCGCGACGCTCAGCAGGTTCGGGGGGCGGACGTGCCATGACTCGATCATCTCAGGAGATCGAGTCTCCATCAGACCAGGATCGTTTCATTCGTCCGGGCGCCGTCCTGGAAGTAGGTACGCACGGGAACCCATATCGATTCATCCCCTGTGCTATGGGTGGGAAAATCGAGTTTACGGTACCCGAGTTTAGTTACTGAACTACATTGCAAACCAACTGGGGCCATTTTCGGCGATAATTGGGAACCATCACGCTACACACGGAGCGGACGCCCTGCGACTCATGCAAATTCGTGATCTGGCAGTTCAGAGACGCCTTTTCCAACATCAACCTGATCGTGACACATGGTAGGTAGTACTCCATGACAGACATGAGTCCCGCACATCTAGCAGTCGAGCTGTCGGATCTCGATGCTCTGCGTGAGCTGCTCGATGCCGGAGCCGACATCCACGAGGAGCACCATGGTCTGACCTTGCTACATCACGCGATCGACGTCGAAATCGATGGCCACAATCAATCCGGAGATCCGCTTCACGTCGATACGACGGCATATCTGCTCGCCCGAGGGGCCGATCCAAGGCGCCGATCTGAAGGGGGGCGTGGCGTTACCGCCGAACACATGGCCTTCGTGCGACGGCATTGGTTGGCTACCAGCCTGATCGAGCAGTGGCTTCGCAGTCACCCGGAAGGGCCGATCGGCGCTTGATCGTAGCCGGGAGACAGCAGACATAGTTGCCGCCTTCGGCTTGCGGTCGTCTCAGCGGCCGACGGTACCACGCCAGATGCGTGGTACCCCCCTCACCAGGGCCGCGGAGCTTGGACGGACTGCGGAATAGTCGGTCCCGCGAAGGCGAAAAGCTCTCCAGCCTTGGGAACTTCGTGACGCTCTGACGCACGGCCGGCGGGAGGACCTGCCGGATGCCCGGGCGAACCAGTGATGAGTCCCCGATGTGGAGCCTTCCGGCCATGGCGGTGCGCGTTCCGGCACCGCTCGGCGGAGGGCTCCACGCCGGTTTCCGGCAGGAGACGCCGAGTACCGAGCCGTGACGCCGGCGAGGAGACCACGAAGCCAGGCAACCATCGGAGAAGCCCAGGTCGTTTTACATTTGGACGCGAAACGGGGGTGAGGAATGGATGAAGCGACTGCACGTTCGCGTACCGCGCGCCGAAGATCTCCTTGGCCGGCTCGATCGCCGAGCGTCTCGACCTGGTCGAACTAGGACAAACCAGGGCGGAAATGGCACGCGTTTTCTCCTGCCCCAGGCACAGGGCACCCGCCGGGCCCGATGGCGACAGGGCTCCGCGCGGTCGCCACGGGTTCGCCGCGACCCGGTACGGCCGCCCCCGTCGCCTCTCAAATATCGCGGCGGGAGAGCCGGTCGGCCTGCCGGATCGGCTCGGGGATTCGGTAGCGCGGAGCCAGTTCCAACACTTGACGGCAGGCGTTGGAAAGGCTGATCCGATGCCCCTGGGAGACGTGGACCGGCTTGGTGTCCCGCCGCGTTCTGAGGGCTCTGCCTATTGTTTCGCCGCCATCGGTAATGGCGGACCACGCGCCACGCTCCGGCCCGGGCGGCTCGCAGGCGCCGACGAAGGCCGTCTTCCCGACGCCGATCGTCGGCAGGTCCGTCAGGATTCCGAGATGGCAGGCGAGCCCGAACCTGTACGGGTGCGCGAGCCCGTACCCATCGCAGACGAGCAGGTCCGGGGTCACCGTGAGCCGCTCCAGGGCCTCGACGAGCGTGGGAAGCTCCCGGAACGCGAAAAGCCCCGGTACGTACGGGAACCGCACCCGCCCCGAGACGGCGACCTCTTCCACCACGTCGAGCGTCCCGGCCCGCAGCACCACCACGGCCGCGACCAGCCGGTCGTCCTCGGGCGAGTACCCGACGTCCACCCCCGCCACGAGCTCCGGCTCCTCCGGCCCCGGCCCGGCGAGATCCACCAGCCCCCGCAACTCCTCCTGCACGGCCCGCGCCTCCGGAACCGTCGCGGGCCAGTCATGAAGCCGCCGCACTCGCACCCGGGGAGCATAACGAGCCTCCCCCGTGGGCCGGCTCAGGACGCCGCCGTGGACCGGGCTCAGGCCGCACCCGCCCACGGACGGAGCGGAAATCGCGTTGATCTCCCCGAGAGGAGGGCCTTAGCCTCGCGGAGGTGGATCTTCGTGACCTGAGGCCGGATCATGCTTTCGAACGGGATCACTCAGACGATCCAGGAATGAAGCGCACTCCATGCGCTCCGCGGTGCGGCCTGGACGTCGCCGACGGCATCCCAGCGGGAGCCGACCGCGCTCTGCGCGAGGAGATCCACATTACCGCCACAGCCGCACCCAAGGCCTTCCCCGGCCGCGACTGACCCCCGCGGCACCCGTGGCCTGTCTGTCACAACCGAGCCGGCCGTGACCTTTCCGGCGCCTGCCCGTCCGCGGGACATAACCGTGACCGGTTTCGGCCCCTCGCGCCCGAAACCCCGCGACCGGCGCCGGATCAGGAAGCTCGTCCGGATGCCGGACCGGACGTTGACCCTGACGTTGAGGCGGCCGTAATGTGCCGTCTCGCGGGATGATCACGGGGAGGTGGCGGCCCGTGAGGGCTGCTTACGGCGCGTTGTTACGTGCTCACAGGCTTCGCCGCCAGCTCACGCAGCAGGCTCTGGCCGAGCTCGCGGGCATCAGCTCCCGCACGGTCGGCGAGATGGAGCGCGACCGGGGACGCGGCCCCCGCCCTGGCACCGTCGAGCGGCTCGCGACGGCCCTGGGGCTCGCGGGCGAAGAACGGGAGCAGTTCACCGCCGCGGGCCGGGCACTGTTCTGGGCCAACCGCGCCGGTCGGCAGCCGCGTACGGACGACGGCGCCGGCTCACCAGCGGCGGCCGGACCGCAGGACGCGGACGCCAGGCGGGTGCCCCGGGATGAGGACCACGCCCGGCACGGCCCCCGCGTCCCGCCACACGAACCGCCCGTCGTCCCGCGGCGCCTCTCCGCCCTGCGGTTCGCCGTCCTGGGCCCGTTGCGGGTCGAGCGCGACGGGCGACCGATACGGCTCGGGCCCCGGCTGGTGGAGCTCCTCACACTGCTGTTGCTGGAGAGCGGGAGGGCGGTGCCGGCGTCGCGGCTGGCGGAACTGCTGGGCTCCTCTCCGAGGCCCGAGAGATCGCCGGCCACCCTGCGCAGCCACGTGTCCCACCTGCGCCGGGCGCTGGAACCGGACGGCGCGGACCGGGTGATCGTCTCGGTGGGCGGCGGACCCGGCATCGGGTACCGGCTGGACGTGGACGACGACGCGATCGACGCGCGCCGCTTCGAACGGGCCTGCGCCGAGGCCCGGAGGCTGCTGGATGCGAGTGGCGAGAGGGACGCGCGGCGCGCGGCGGACATCCTGACCGAGGGGCTGGCCCTGTGGCGCGGCCCGGCCTTCGCCGACGTGGCGGATCGCGCGTACGCGCTGCCGCAACGGGCACGGCTGGAGATGCTGCGCCGGGCGGCCTGGCTCGCCCACGCCGAGGCGCTGTCGGACCTCGGCCGCCACGTCGAGGCGGCGGCCGGTCTGGCGTCCGCCGTGGCCGCGGAGCCGTACGACGAGGGACTGCGGGCCGGGCTGGTCCGGGCCCTGTACGCGCAGGGACGAGTCGTCGAGGGGGCCGAGGTGTGCCGGGACGGGCTGTCCCTGCTCGGCCGGCGCGGCATCGACTCGCCGGAGCTGCGCGAGTTGCAGCGGCTTGTGCTGCGCAGGGAGATGCCCACCGGGAGTGCGCGCATGGCCGCCAGGTCACCGCTGCCGCCCCTGCCACCCCCGCCCAACCCGCTCTGGTTCGTCGGCCGTGCTGACGCCATACGCGAGGCCGTGCGCCGGCTGTGCGGCCCTGACCAGTCGCGGCGCGGGGTGCTGGTGGTGACCGGCCTGCCGGGCGTGGGGAAGACGAGCTTCGCCCTCCGGGTGGCGCACGCCGTCGCCGATCGTTTCCCGGACGGGCAGATTCACATCGACCTGCGGGGCTTCGACCCCTCCGGCACGGTGATGACGCCCGAGGAGGCGCTTCGCACCATTTTGGAGGCGCTGGGCGTGCCGCCGGAGCGGATCCCCGACAGCGTGCCGGCGCAGCGCGCCCAGTACCGCGAACGGCTGACCGGCCGCCGGGTCCTGGTCGTGCTGGACAACGCCCGCGATGACGGTCACGTCCGTGCGCTGCTGCCCGGCGCGCCGGGGTGCGCGGTGATCGTGACGAGCCGCAACCAGTTGCCCAGCCTGATCGTCACCCAGGGCGCGCATCCGCTCACGCTCGACCTGCTGTCGCCCGCCGAGGCGGAGGAACTGGTCGTCCACCGGCTCGGCGGGGACCGGGTGCGGGCCGAGCCGGACGCGGTCGGGGAGATCATCGCCCGGTGCGCCCGGCTGCCGCTGGCGCTGTCCATCGTCGCCGCCCGCGCCGCCGTACACCCCACCTTCCTCCTGCGCACCTTTGCCGACGAGCTGCGCGACATCGAGGCCGACCTCGGGGCCCTCAGCGCGGGGGACGACCCGGCCGACATCCGCGCGGTGTTCTCCTGGTCGTACCGAGCCGTCAGCGCGGATGCCGCGCGCCTGTTCCGCTTACTCGGCCTGCATCTCGGCACCGATGTCGACGCCGACGTCGCCGCCGGCCTCGCCGGTGCGCCGATCGCGCGGATCCGTCCCCTGCTGGCCGAGCTGGCCAGGTTCCACCTCGTCAGCGAACACCGTCCCGGACGGTACGCGCTCCACGACCTGCTGCGGGCCTACGCCGGCGAGCTGGCCAGGACCGACCCCGATCAGGAGCGGCGAGCCGCCCGGCGCCGACTGCTCGACCACTACCTGCACACCGCCCACAGTGCCGAGCGTCTGCTGTGGCCGCACCGCGACCCGATCGAGCTCGCCCCGCCCGCCGCGGGCGTCACCCCCACGCGGATCACGGACGAACACGAGGCGCTCGCGTGGTTCACCACCGAGCACGCCACGCTTCTGGCCGCCGTGCCCTGGGCCTCGTCCATCGGCCTGGAAACCCACACCTGGCAGCTCGCCTGGACGCTCACCACCTTCCTCAACCGGCAGGGACGCTGGCGCGACCTCGTGACCACCCAGGTGGCGGCCCACGACGCAGCGGAGCGGCTCGACGACCCGCGTGCGAAGGCGCAGAGCGGGCGGGATCTGGCCATCGCGCTCACCCAGGTCGGCGAGCACGACGCGGCGTACGCGCACCTGACGCGCGCGCTCGCCCTGTACCGGGAACTGGGCGATCCGGTGGGCCAGGCGCACACCCACATCAACCTCGGCTGGGTCTGCGAGTGCCTCGACCGGCGCGACCAGGCGTTGGAGCACGACCTGCGCGCACTGGAGCTGTTCCGCGCGGCCGGCCACAAGAGCGGGCAGGGCCGGGCCCTCAACGCCGTGGGCTGGGACTACGTCCGGCTGGGACGGTACGAGATCGCGATCGCCCACTGCCAGGAGGCGCTGACCCTGCACCAGGCGCTCGGGAACAGCCCCGGCGAGGCCCGCGCCTGGGACAGCCTCGGCTACGCCCACCACCACCTCGGCGACCATGACGAGGCCGTCACCTGCTATCGCCGCAGCCTGGAGCACTACCGTCAGGGCGGCGACCGGTACGGCGAGGCGGAGACGCTGATCCACCTGGGCGACGCGCACCACGCGGCCGGCGCGCCCGACGCGGCTTCCCAGGCATGGCGGGACGCGCTGGTCATCCTTGACGATCTCGGTCACTCCGACGCCGAGGAGGTCCGCGCGAAGCTGCGCGGGCTGTCACAGCCGGCCGAGGACGCTCCTGGGGCACCGCCCCACTGACCTCCGCCCGCCGATGACGCGGCTTCCACTCGGTTTCCACCGGCGTCCCCGACATTGAGGTCGTCGCCTCTGCGCGGCGATTGGGACGTGAATCGAGAAAGAGGCACGAATGAAAGACCGCACCACCGGTCCTCGCGGGAAGATCCATGCGTAGACGGCTCGCCCGGGTTCTCGCGGCGGCTCTGGTGACATCCGCCGTCTTCCAGCCCGGTACCGCCGCCGACGCCGAACCGGCGCCGACGCGGCCGTCCAGCGCCCCTGAGGTGCCGGAGAAGCAGCGACCGGGCACGGACACGCCACTGGAGGCCGCGAGGAAGAGGGCCCGCGCGACAGGTCAGCGGGTCGAGGTTCCCTCGCTGTTCACCGAGAACGCGAAGGTCTGGGCCAACACTGACGGCAGGACGCTGCACGCCGAACTCCACACCACGCCCATCCAGGTGAAGTCGGTGGGGAAGGACGGCGCCGACGTCTGGGAGCCGATCGACACCACGATCGTCTCCCAGGACGGAAAGCTGGTGGCCAAACGGGTCAAATCTCCGCTGGAGTTCGGGGGCAAGGGGTCGAGGACCCTGGTCTCGGCCAAGGACGAAGACTCGACGGCCGGGTTCGCCTGGGGCAAGAAGTTGCCCGCGCCAGTTCTGTCCGGTGACCAGGCGGTGTATCGCGACGCCGTGGCCAAGGGCGCCGACCTGGTCGTCCACGCCGAGGCCGACGGGTTCACCCAGAAGGTCGTACTCCGCGAACGCCCCGAGGGGCGCCTGCGGGTCGAGCTTCCCATGCTGTTGCCCAAGGGGATGAAGTACGGCAAGGGCAGCGACGGCGAGCAGCAACTGCTGTCGCGATCGGGAAAGCCGGAGTCGGGCCCGATCACCGTGCGGGCCGTCGACGCGATGGCCGAAAGGTCTCCGGATTCCGGGAAGACCGGTACGGTCGACGCCACCGTCGAGCACACGGACGGCGCGACCAGACTCGTCCTCCAGCCGGACGCCGCGTTTCTGGCCGATCCTTCGGTGACCTACCCGGTGACCATGGCGGTCGCCAGTGAGTACGTCGGCGCGGGCCTCGCCAACGACGCGTGGGTGAACAAGAACGACCCGGGGCTGAACCACCTCACCGACACCTGGTTGCGGGTCGGTACCACGCAGACCAGTGCCGACATCGCGCGCATCTACCTTCGCTTCAACGTCACCGGCACGCCGACGCTGGACCAGGCGAAGATCCTCAACTCGGATCTGATGCTGTGGAACTACCGCTCGGGCGCCCCGGCGGGCAGCGCCAAGAACTGCGGTCTGGAGGTCGGCTCGGGTACCGTGGCCAGGAAGCTCACCTCCAGCTGGGACCCCACCATGTTGTCGTGGACCCGGCAGCCCACGTGGACGACGACCGGTCAGGACGCGAACAAGGCCGCCTACAGCGACACGACCGGGTGCAGCACCGGTGAACTGATTTACTCCATCGAGCAGATCGTCCAGTCCTGGGCGAACGGCGAGCCGGATCACGGTCTCGTCCTCATGGCCCCCAGCGAGACCACGATCATCAACTGGCGGCAGTTCCGCTCCCAGGAAGGCGGCTCGCACGACCGCAACATGCCGGATCACGAGCCGATCCTGTTCGTCCAGTACGAGCCCGCCGAAGTGATCGCGACGATTCGCGAGTTCCCCGCCGACCAACCTGTGCCGCCGCCCCTGCCCCATGCGGAGGCCAAGGCCTGGGCGGCCCAGAACACCTATTCGGACGAAGCAGCGGTTCCCGGGCGTTCGGTCACCCCCGAGCAGGCGCTGGCGCAGGCGATGGCCGACGGTACGTCCGTCGACCTTCCCCTGATGGACGCCTACCTTCCCGAAGGGCTGACCGACGAGGAGATCGAGGCAGGGTTCGAACCGGAGTTCGACGACTCGACGGAACCACCTCCGGTTCCGAATCCCGTGCCCACCTACAAGACACCCGACAAGATCCTCAACGAGAATCCCTTCTTCGAGAGCACGACCGGCCCTTGGACGGTGAACGGGGGAACGCTCGACACATCGTCCGAGAGGGCGCACGAGACGAGCGGGGTGTCCTCGGCGAAGGTCGTCCCCGCGGCCGACGCGACGGAAGTCACCGTGCTGTCCGAGCAGGGCATAGCGGTGAACCCGAATTACCTCCACGGAGCGACCGGCTGGTTCTACCCCGTCGGGGCGGACGTGGGCGTCCAGTACGGGATCGACTGGTTCGACGGCTCGGGCACGCTGATCAGCTCCGACATGTCAAGCCAAACCCTGGCACGCGATACGTGGAGTTCCGTCGAGGTCCAGGAGTTCCCGCCCTACGAAGCCACGACGGCACGGCTCCGGTTGACGTTCCCGGCCGACCCCGCCGCCCCGGTCACCCTGCACGCCGACGAACTGAAGCTCCTCGGGCCCGACCTAGGGGCGGGACCCAGCCCAAGCCCCACTCCCACGCCCAGCCCCACGATCACCCCGACCCCGACCCCGACACCGACCCCCACTCTCAGCCCGACACCGACTCCCAGCCCGAGCCCGAGCACGCCACCGGTGACGCGCACGGTCTCACTGCCCGCGCAGACCGACCTGTGGCTCGACAACATGGGTTCGTTGAACTCCACAGGCGACACGCTCTGGGCAGGTGCCTGGGACTACGACCCTCCGGTCCTTGAGCGGGCCTACCTGAAGTTCGACACCAGCGCGCTGGCGGGCAAGAACATCACCGAGGCCAAGCTGCAGCTGTGGAACAACGAGAGCTACGGCTGCGGCGCCGGCAACTCAGGGATCAAGGCACAGCGGCTCACCACGGCCTGGAGCGCGGGAACCCTCCGCTGGTCCAACCAGCCCACCGCCACGGCCGCCGGCGAGGCCGTCGCCACCGACCCCGCCGGCTGCGGCGGACCCGACGTGATGTGGAACTGGACGATGACCGGCATCGCCCAGGCCTGGGCCGGTGGAGAGGCCAACCAGGGTCTGCTGCTGCGCGGCGTCGACGAGTCGAATTCGGCCCCCGAGTACGAACGCGGCTTCACCTCCTCCCGCAGCACCGTCACAGCGCAACGGCCGGTCCTGACGGTGACCTACACCGAGCCCGGAACGACCACCCCCCCGAGCCCGTCACCCACGCCGAGTCCCACCCCTCCGGCAGGGGACACCACACCCCCCACGGTGGTCACGGTGAACCCGCCCAACGGCGGGACGACCGGTTCCAGCCGCGTGGTGACGGCACGCTTCAGCGAGCCGGTGACCGGAGCCCGGCTGACCCTGACCGACATGTTGATGGGAACGCCGGTCACCGGCACCACGACGATGAGCGCCGATGGCACGGTGCTGACCTTCACGGCCTCCGCGTCGCTGTGGTCGTGGTACCAGGCTCAGGTCAGTGGCGCGAAGGACGCCACCGGAAACACCATGACGCCCTACTCCTGGTCCTTCGGGGGCGCGTTCACCGGCGCCGCGTCCCAGCCGGCGACGGTCTCCCAAGAGGTCGCCGACGCGACGCCTGGCGTGAGCAGGCTCCGCGTACGCGGCGAGGACGTCCGCGACGGGCAGACGGTCACCTCCACCACGGAGCCGCACCTGATCGTCAACGTCGACGACAAGCTGGGACGCCCGTCCGCGGTGCGGATCGAAGTGGCCCATGCGCCCGGGAAGAACTCCGCGGGAACAGGCGTCATCTGGACCACGACCGTCAGCGGCGTTCCCTCGGGATCCGCGACCGACGTGCGAGTCCCCGCGGGCAAGCTCAAGAAGGGGTGGACGACCCGCTGGCGTGCCCGTGCCACCGTCGGTGCCTCCTCCGGAGCATGGTCGGAGTGGCGGTCCCTGACCGTCGGTTCGGGCGAGAGGGACGCGGTCGCCTCGCCCGCGTCGGCCGCCGAGTCCGAGAGTGTCGCCCAGCGACTCAGGAGAGTACTTCCGCTGGGGGCGGACAACGCGAAGCGCGTGAGTTACAGCGAATGCCTCGCGAACGTCAAGCGGAACGAATACATGAGGAACCGCTTCGCGTACTGCTATCGCGGAGGCTGGGTCGCCGACGTGGAAGTAGACGGCCAGAACAAGGGTCACGCGGCCGGCACCAAGCTGGTGCGAATAATCACCGACCAGAACACTCGGACCATAGAAGTGTCAGCCCACATCTTCGTGACCCAGCGTTCAGGAGAACTGTTCAACGCCCAGTTCAAGTTCTCCAACCCCACAGTGGTCGACCCTGCCACCGGAGGCATGGGAGAGTGCAGAAAGACTTCCAGCACCGGGATGACGGGCATGTTCAATCTGATCACCTGGGAGACCAGCACACAGGATTGGCACTTCACCGAGAAGTACACCACCTCACGCGCCGACGGCGCGAACAAGATCGGTAGCTGCGACTTCACCAACAGGCTGACCTTCGTCGACCTCAGAGGAAAGACGTCGTCGAGCTCTGGCACTAAGACCTGGACGGTCCGGTGCGACAGGTCACCCCTCATCAACTACCACAACAAGGTCAACGGTGCGCCCGGTGAGGGAGGATGCGTCGTCATGAACGCCATTCCCGCGTTGACCTTCGGCAAGAACGACATCAACGCCAAGAACGTTCGTGTCAACGAAGTCTACGACCACGTGAACGAGGCGCTCACCAACGGCGGGAACTCGACCGCCCCCCGCCCCGGCGGTCGCTCATTCCCAGACATAACGGAGCCCAAGAACATCCCCGGCGGAAGTCCGGCACGTCCGCTCTCCCGCGCCAAATACTCTTCCGATCCAGAGGGCAATCGAGGAGTGGCGAAAGCGGTGTGCGTAGCGGAATATTCTAAGGCAAAGAGGGCGGGCCGTGAGTGCGACGAATTTCCTTTCGCATTGACAGGCGAAGGGGCACACCTGGCGAATCCTCGTCACAACTTCTCGGTGAAGCCCATCGACCCTGACCAGAACGGGGGCTTCGGCGACGTGCTGAGGGTCTGGCTCTCGAACAACAGAATGCTGAGAACCGACAGGTTCTGGGTCAATCTCCAATAGATGGCCGCCGGCCCGGATCTTCGGTCGGATCCGGGCCGGCACCCGATCGGAGCATCGACCGACCAGCGCCCGCCTTGCAGGGGGTTCCGGTGAGACGGCGTAAAGCGGTGGTCGATGGTTGTCGGCGGGACCCGTCACAGGGGCACCGGTCCCGCCGACATTCGAGGTCAGGCGGTCAGCTCACCGGACTTGAGACTCCGGCAGAACGCCATCCACTCGGGGCGGAAACAACTACCTGTGCTTCCAGGTGGTCAACGCGGAACAGGCCGGAACAGTGGGGACTGTTCCGGCCTGCTTCGACTGGCGGCCAGCCAGCGGCGGATCCGCCCCCACCAGGTCGGTGGGGGCGGCCGGACACCTGGGCGAACCAGCGATGCCTCCCCTGATGTGGAGCCTCCCGGGGGAGCATCGATCATCCACAGGTCGGCCCCTGGCGCTGGACTGCGACGTGCTGACCGTGGCGGGCAGCGACCTGCGCGTCATGATCTACACGTGTGCGGGGCGGAGGTATCGCAGGTCGCATGGGTCCAGGCCGAGAGCGTCGAGCGTCTTGAGCGGGGACTGGTGGTCGGCGTCGGCGGCTACGAACGAGCCTCCCGCCCATAAGCCGGGCTCAGGACGTCCTCGTCCAGACCTGGTAGGAGCCATCCCCGAAGGTGGTGGTGAAGGGCAGCTCCGCGTAGAGGCGGTACTTGGCGCTAGTCGCCAGGGCCTTCGCGATGGCCGGATCGAACTTCGAGACTCCGGGCTTCTGCAGCACCACGAAGTTGTAGCGGCCGTCGTCGATGGCTGCCGCGAAGGCGCCTGCACCGGTGTGCTTCACGCCCTTGGTGTCGGTGTAGTTGAGGTGGTAGGTGCCCGTCCACTGATTCCATTTGGTGATGTCCCGGAAGTAGTAGGTGGGCACCTGCGCGATGTCCGAGAGGTACCGGCCCTGGCTGTTCACGTGCGGGCGGAGCAGGTTGACGAGGCGCGTCGAGTCCGGCCAGGTCGCGTAGCGCCACTGGGACTGCTCTATGCCATTGGAGAGCGCGAGCACGATGAACAGCAGGCCGATCGCGGTGCGGACGATCAGGAGGCCGACGCCGATCGCGGTGCGGTGGAAATACGGGCCGACGATCCTGGAGAGACCCAGCCCGGCCAGCGGTGCGAAGAAGAAGAGGCCGAACCCGACGTGCTTGTGGAGGGACACGGAGGTCGACAAGTGCATCTGGTAGGCCGGGGCCAGCAGACCCGTTCCACAGAGCAGGAGGCTCAGCATCGCACGCCAGACCCTGCCCGGCTCTTCGCCGGTGGCCTTCCGGGCCGCGGAGGTGACCTCGCCGATCCGGCCGCGCCACACGTAGGACAGCGCCCCCCAGCACGCCAGGGCGAAGGCCAATCCTATCCAGTCGGCGGACACGTCGATCAGCGCGCTCGTGGAGCTGGTGCCGTGAGCCCGGGAGGTGGTGGTGAACTGGATGCCCGACAGGAGGGAACTGCCGTACAGCAACGTGCCACCGATGGCTGCCACGGCGGCTGACAGCAACACCCCGCGCCAGAGCGCGCGGGCGCCCCGATGGGGCCAGGCGACGATGACGGCCAGGACGACGACCGTGGGGATGAAGAGTCCGGCGGCGTACTTGGTGCAGAAGGCGAGGACCAGGATCGGTGCGGCGAAAAGGACCGTGAACGGATTGGCCCGGTCGGTGCGTACCACGACCCACGCGGCGAAAGCCAGCAGGAACAGGGCCGCGGAGTCGAAGGTCGCGAACCAACCCAGCACGATCGTGGACTGAGAGGCCACGAAGAGGACGGCCGCGAACAGGCCCACGCGCTCGTTGAAGAGGCGGCGGGTCAGCGAATAGAGCAAGCCTGTGCAGCCGAGCATGAAGACCAGGCTCAGGGCGCGTGCCCCGGTCAGGCCGCCCAGAGAGTCCATGGCCCCCGCGAGCAGGGGATACAGCACGGGTGAACCCGAGAAGGTGCTGCTATACGAGGAGTTCACCGAAGCCCCGTGCAAGAGGTGCGCGAACTCCGCGTGGCCGGCGTAGATGTACAGCGCCTCGTCCATGAACGCGGTGTTGTGCAGCCGCGTCGACAGCAGTGCCTGCACCACCATGATGAGGCCGAGGACGGCTCGGCACACCCAGGCACGTCGGCGATCGGCCCTGGTGGCATCGGGTGCGACGTCGGCAGGCGTGTCGTCGAGCGACGCCCCCATGCCCCCCAGCCCGCGCGGGGCCTCCTGGATCGACGAGCGGCTCACCTGCAGCTCGTCCCCGAACCGCTGCGGGAGACTGCGTCCGGTGCCGAAGTCCGGGGTTGTGATCTCAGGCTCCATCAAGGCTGTTCTATCTCCATCTGATGTGCCTCGGGTTTCGTGGAGTCGGCTTGGTTGGCTCTCCTGCCAGCTGGGAGTTCTGGTGAAGCATCTCGTATTCGACCGGGGTCCGCATCCCTGGCTCTGTGGCGTCGCCGATTGTGGATCTCGTGGAGCTGCCACGGTGGCAGTAACCAGAAGTGGTCCCGGACCTGACCTTGTGGCAGGGGCCGCCCGCGACACACGTGTACTGCACGCCTTGATCTCGCACTGATCATCACGTGATCCCGGCGGAGCAGGCCAGACCAGCGAGAACCGGTCCGGCCTGCGTAGGCCGGCGCTTCCGGTTGTCGGCGGGACCCGAACCGGGAGCGCGGGTCCCACTCGTCACCAGGTCAGACGTTCAGCTCATCGGCCTTGAGGCTGGTACGGAACGCGGCCCACGCGGTAGCAGGGACGCGCAGCACCGGACCGTTCGAGCGCTTGCTGTCACGGATCGCCACGCCATCGCCGTGCAGCACAGCCAACTCCAGGCATTCACCACCGCTACTGGTTGAATAGGAGGACTTGACCCACTTCACCTTCATCAGGTCGTCCATCGCTCCATCCACTCCTTGATCATTTTAAGCGAGCCGTCGCGTGGAAGTGCGGTGGCTCGAATCTCTTCGTACCGGGCTTGGATGCCGCGGACTTCCTTGGTCTGGGCGACCACTTGGCCTTTAGTGACAGACTCGAGGTAGGCGACCTCACGACCGTCACGTAGCTGCGCGAGGAAGAAGCCTCCCCCCAATCCTGCGGTGCAGTCTGCCGCTATTGGCACTATCTGGATCGTGATACATGGACGATCGGCCATAGCCAAGAGGTGCGCTAATTGCGCTCGCATGACGGCATAACCCCCGACAGGCCGCTGGAGAACCGCCTCGTCCAGCACAGCCCAAAACATGGGCGGGTTCTCGCCCTCAAAGAGGGTTTGTCGCTCAAGTCTAGCCGCGACGCTCCTATCGATCTTGTCTTTCGTGATCCCCGGCTCTCCACGGAACACGGCTCTCGCGTAATCCTCCGTCTGAAGTAGTCCCAGTACGAGGGTCGGCTGCCAGGCCCGCAACACCTGCGCCTGCTGCTCCACCTCCAGCCATGGGTAGAACCAGCGCTGGTTGCCGTCCATGCGGCACTGTTCCCAGACCTGGATCAGGGCGCCGTTGACGCCGAGGGCCTCGTCGCATTGTTCGACGAGTTCTCGTTGCTGCGGCAGTCGTAGCCCCCTTTCTATCGCGCCCATCGCGGCTCCCGTGTAGCCGAGTTTGCGGCCGAGCTGGGACTGGGTCATGCGCACCTCCATGCGGAGTCTGCGCAGCTCGTAGCCGAAACGGGCGGCCGGCGAGGTCTCGGGGTTGGTCGTCTGCGGTCGCGGCACCTTGCTCCCTCCACGCAACGGAATGCAACGGAAAACAACCTGCGGCAACCTCGCGATGACAACGAGGACGCCCCTTTTCACTTACGGACAGTAGGGCCCGGGAGCACTCTTGGAGAGGCGAATCAAGAACCGGCAAGGAAATGGTGTCCCGCATGCCACAGGTAATCGCATCCACGACCATCACGCAAGCCCGAAAATCCGGACATCCCACCGAAAGGGGTGATTTTTCTTTTGAAGCGGCGGAAACGCTTCAGCGGACGCTGGCGGCCTTTCATATCCGCACGGACGTCAACGCGGGAAAGGGCGTCGCCCTGGTATCGGTATGGGCCGACCTCATCGTCTGGACGGACGGCGAACTCGGGTACTGGTGGTGGTCCGGGCGATACTCCTCCCCCGGGCGCAAGCTCTACGCCTGGGGCCCGGTGCGGGACCCGGTGTCCGTCGCACGCCGGGTGGCCTGCCGGTTCGCCGAGACCTTCCACGGTCACCCGCACTCGGCGGCGATCCTGCGCATGCTCTCGACGGTCCGCGACGGCTGGGAGCTTCCGCCCACCCTGAGTGCCACCGTTCCCGGAAATCAGGGCGTCGCCGGGCCCGCATGATGCGCTCTCGCCATTGTCCGCCGCCTTTCCGCCGGGCCGTCCGGCGCCCGTTCCCGGACGCGGAAATTCACCGCCGAGGCGCTTCCCACGAGAAAGCACGCCGGGAGGCGGAGTTCGAGCAGGCGTGGAGGCGCGCCGCCCGCGCGATGCGCGCCAGAGGCCTGGACCGTGAGGAACTCAGCGAAACGGCAGAGGCGCTCGGACTATCCCCACTCACCGACCAAGAATGGGCCGACATCGATGAACACCCCTGACGCCGTCTCGGAAAAGCGCGCCGACGAGGACGCCAAGCTCCTCGGCGTCCTGCACCGTCACCTGGCCGGCGACGGCATCCGCAGCCGCATCTACAAAAGAATGCGGCTGGCCATCGGCACCCAGACCATCCCGCCCAGCCGCGCGTACGCCCCCACCGAACTGATCGTCTACGACGCGAACGGCAGAGGCCAGGCCAAGGTCACCATACGCGTGAGGTTCTGGGGCACGGCCTTCCTGGTCACCCCCTCCGGCGACCGACCGATCTTCCAGTTCCCGATCTCCCAGATCTCCGAGGTGATCCACTGGCTCACCCTGCTGACCCGGAGCGAATCAGAACCGCGTCACGCGACCCGGCCCGAACGCCCACGACGCCCCCCTCTCGAGTCCGGATGATGTGGCGTCCCACCCCAATCGCCGCCGCCCGTCCCTATCAGAGCCGCGTACGCTCTGATAGGCGCATGACGGACCGCTAAGCTCGGGTGATGACGTACCTCTGCCCTACCCCCGGCAGCGGGAGGCCGACCGCAGAGCAAGGAGGGTGACAGATGAACGCCGAGCACTACGAGTCCTCCGTCACGCGGACGCCCGAGCAGATCGTGAAGTCCCTGGACAGCGATCGAAGCCCGCGTAACATCCGCGCGTGCCTGCCTCACGCTGATCGGACCTACTTCGACAAGGACTTCAGGCAGGCGATGGCCAAGGCCACCGAAGAGCTGGACCTTGGTCCCGTCAACGAGCTGCTCGCTCACTGGTGGCATATGGCCAGAATGAAGGCGAGCGGGGAGTATGAAGACCTCTTGGATCAGGCGGCCCGTCTCCAGGATCAGATCGAGAGCGGCGAGTACATCCCAGGCAGGCCACTGCGGGACGTCATCGACGAGCGCGCGGCTGAACTCGGCGTGAGGCTGGACCGGTAGATGTACACGGTCGGTCATGGCAAGCAGGTAGAAGATCAGATCGCGGCTCTCCCAGCCGAGGACTCGTGGCGTTCCACGAAGTAACGGTGTTTCTTCAGGTCGCCCCGTGGAACGGTCACCCTTTCGTGCGCGAACGCCCCGATGCCCCCATGCGCACACGCACGTTCGGCGATGCCGGAGCGGGGATGGTCACATATCTGATCGTGGAGTACCGGCGTCAGGTGGAAATCATTCAAGTGGCGTGGTACGGCTAACCGCCGTCACCCGGTTTCCGGCGAAACGACTTGTGCGGACACCAGCCGATATTCGCGTTGCCCCGACTATTTTCCTACGCGTCGCAGCGCCCACTCCACGTCGGCACTGACCTGGCCCCTCGCGCATCGGAAGGGTCACAGGGGGCAACCGCCCCGCCTCAACAGCGTTGCCGGACAAACGGCCGATGCCCCTGCGAGGAGGCCGGTGACCAGGCCGGGGGTGACGGAACCTGCGATCGCGCGCCACTCGCGGTAGCGCGGCGCGACGGGGGATCCACCCGCCGCTCATGACAGCCGGTAACACCCGATCACACAAAGCGGAAATGTCACGATTTCGATATCACACGTCAGTTTCCGCTGCGTATCGGCTGCATCACCGTGATTCCCGGGCTCTTCCATTGTCGGTGCCGCTAACTAGGGTGGCCGAAACGGGATAGGCGGCGGGGAGGCGAGCCATGCGGGGGCGGACACCTCTGGTGCTGCGGCGTGCGTTCAGCGAGCCCCTTCTGCTGCTCGCCGCGTTGGGATCGATTCTCCTCGCGACCACCACGCTCGTCGCGCTCACCATGTACGCGTCCTCGGTCGCCGACGTGGGCGTGCGGCGGGCGATGGAGACCGCGCCCACCTCGGCCACCGCCACGAAGATCACCGTGCCGATCCAGAAGGACACCTTCGGCGGCATCGAGAAGGCGGTCCTGACCAGGCTCGACGCGCTCGGGAAGAGCGGCGGCCAAGTCGTGCCGAACACCGTGACGCTGAGCGCCCGTTCGGACTCCTACGCGCTGCCCGGGCAGGAACGGCTGGGCCATCCCGAGCTCACCCGCTTCGGCACCTACAAGGGGCTGGACGGCCAGGCGCATCTCGTCACCGGCCGGTGGCCCCAGGCGGCGACGACAGGGACGGTGGAGTTCACCGCGTCCCAGTCCGTCGCCCAGACGATGGGCCTCACCCCGGGCCGGCCGTTCACCATGATCGGGCGCCTCGACCACAAGCCCGTCCAGGCGGTCCTCACCGGGATCTTCCAGCTCGACGACCCGTACGCCGATCGCTGGGAGGGCGAGGAGCTGCTGCGCCGGGGCGTGGAGCGCGGAGACTACACGACGTACGGCCCGCTGATGGTGCCCAAGGAGACGTTCCTCGCCCGGTTCGCCTCGACGAGCGTCACGGTGAGCTGGACGTCCGTCCCGGACCTTCGCGACCTGCGGCAGGAGCGCCTGCGCCCGTTCGCCGCGTCGGTGGCCGCCCTCGGGGACGATCTGAAGCGCGACTGCCCGTCCTGCGGCACCTTCAGCCGCCTGCCGGACATGCTGACCCAGCTCGACCAGGCGGCGCTGGTCGCCCGCTCGACGATGCTGGTCCCGGTGCTGCAACTGCTGCTGCTGGCCGCGTACGCGCTGATCCTGACCGCGCGCCTGCTGGCCGACCACCGCCGCATGGAGGTCGCGCTGCTGCGCTCGCGCGGCGCGGGCAGCCTGCGGCTGGCCATGCTGACGGCGACCGAGGCGCTGCTGGTGGCCGTGCCCTGCGCGCTGGTCGCGCCGTTCCTCGCGCCTCCCCTGCTGTCGCTGATCAACGCGCTGCCCTGGATCCAGGCCGCCGGGGTGCGCATCGCGCCCGAGCCCGGCCTCACGACCTTCGCCGTGTCGGGTTCGGTGGCGCTGGCCTGCGCCGTCCTGCTCGCGCTGCCCGCGCTGCGCGGCGGGCGAAGGACGTACGTCGAGGAGCAGTCGGCGCGCGGCCGGGGCGAGAAGCAGGGCCTGCTGCAACGGGCGGGCGGCGACATCGGGCTGCTGGTGGTGGCGGCGCTGGCGATCTGGCAGCTCCAGCACTACGGCGCGCCGGTGACGGCGACGGCGGGGGGCGACCTCGGCATCGACCCGCTGATCGTCACGGGCCCCGCGCTGGCGCTGCTGTGCGGCGGCATGCTGGGCCTGCGCCTGGTGCCGCGCGTCTCACGGATCGCCGAGCGGTACACCTCGCGCCGGCCCGGTCTCGCCCCCGCGCTAGGAGCGTGGCAGGTCAGCCGGCGTCCGATGCGCTACTCCGGCCCGGCCCTGCTGCTCACGATGGCGGTGGCGATCGGCGTGGTCTCGATGGCCACCGCGTCGACGTGGCGCGCGTCCCAGCTCGACCAGGCCCGTCACCAGGCGGCGGCCGACCTGCGCGTTTCGGGGCCGGTCGAGTCCGGCGAGCTGGGCCCGCTCGGCCGGGGCGCGACGTACGCCGCCCTGCCGGGGATCACCGCGATCAGCCCCGTGTACCGCGGCTCGGCGACGTTCTCCGGCGGCACCGGCACGCTGCTGGCCACCGACGCGAGCAAGCTGTCCCAGGTGCTCATGCTCCGCCCCGACCTGACGACCGACCCGCTGAACACGCTGGCGGAGCGGGTGGCGGCCGGACGCCCGGACGTGCGCGCCGTCCCGCTGCCCGGCACCCCGGCCAAGCTCACGATGGACGCGACCCTGAGTCTGGGCGCCACCACGACCCTCCGGCCCGGCGACGACTTCCACCTGGGCATGGTCGTGTCGGACGCGCTCGGCGCGCAGCGCCAGGTGACGCTGGCGCCGCTCGTGCCGGACGGGCGTCCGCACCAGGTCGCCGCCGACCTGAGCGCGCTCGCGGGCCGCGCCGGCGAGCTGAGCCACCCGCTGGCGATCCGCGGGTTCGTGCTGCGGGTGCCGGTCGCCGTCCAGGACGGCTTCACGCTCGCCGTCGCGCCGCCGGTCACCGACTCCGGCGCCACGGTCGCGATGCCCGGCGGCGTGCAGTGGGGCCACGGCGTGCGCGGCAGCGAGGGCGAGGACGCGACCACGGGGGAGCAGGTCACCACGGGCGGCACGCTCTTCACGCTGACCGTGCCCAAGCCGACGACGCAGGACCCGGCGCCGGACCAGAAGTTCGTGGCCCTGCTCGCGGCGCCGGAGGGGGTCGCCAACCACGACCTGTTCCAGCCGGTCACCGCGATGGACGAACCGTCCCCCGCGCAGGCCGCGTCCGTCTTCAAGCCCCTGCCGGTGGTGGTCACCGCTGACATCGCGGCCAAGGAGAAGCTGACCGCGGGCAGGAACGGGGTGCTGACGCTGGACGGCCAGCCCGTCACGGTCGGCGTCGCCGCGATCGTCCAGGCCATGCCCGGAACCGCGCCCGGCGCGCCCGCGGTCCTCGCCGACCTGCCCAGCCTGCTCGCCCGGGACCTCGCCTCCGCGCGCGAGCCCCGCACGCCCGGCGAGTGGTGGATGTCCGCCCGCGACGGCGACCCGGCGGCGGCCGTGACCGAGCTTTCCCACCATCCCGAATGGGACCAGACCGTCGTGGACCTGGACTCGCTGACCCGGCGGTTCCGGGACGATCCCCTCGCCAGCGGGCTCCAGGGCGCGCTGATCCTGGGCTTCGTCGCCGCGTTGATCTTCGCGGCGCTCGGCTTCCTGGTGAACGCGGCCGTCGCGGCGCGGGAGCGGATCTCGGAGTTCGCGATCCTGCGGGCGCTCGGCCTGAGCTTCCGGCAGATCTTCGGCCTGCTGGCCGTCGAGCAGGCGTTCCTCATCGGCCTCTCGCTCGTGGGCGGCACGCTGCTGGCCGTCGGCGTCGCGGCGCTGGTCGTCCCGCACATCGTGCTCACCGGCCAGGCGGCGGCGGTGACCCCGGGCGTGCTGCTCGACATCCCCTGGCCGGCGACGCTGGCGATGCTGGTCGCGCTCGGCGCGGTCCTGTTCGGGATCGTCGCGGGCCTGGCCCGGTCGCTGCGCCGCCAGGGCCTCGGCCGCGCCCTACGCATCGGGGAGGATCGATGAGCCCACTGCTCCCGCTCAAGGTCTACCGGGGCGCGGCGGCCGTGCTGGCGCTGCTGTCCCTGGGCACCGCGCTGCTCGTCGCGGGGCTGCCGCGCGGGTTCGAGCTCGCGTACGACGACGCGCTGCACCTGGTCATCGACGACGCCTCCGCGAACCAGACCGACCTGGCCATCCGGCTGATACCGCGCTTGCACAGCCAGCGCCTGGCGCGCGAGGGCGACTTCCGCGGCAGGGACGCGCAGTGGCGGGCGATCATCCCCCCGTCGCTCACGCCCGTCCTCGACACGAGCCCCGGCAACGACAGCCACTACTCGGCGAAGACGGTCGGGACGCCGGTGGCCGGCCGCATCGGGTCCGATCCGGTTCCGCTGCAGTTCGTCGACGTGGGCTGGTTGTCCGGGGCGGACCGGCGCATCCGGTACGTGGAGGGCACGCCGCCCGGCCCGCCCGACACCCTGGCGTCCGTCCCCGGCCACCCCGATCTGGTCGACGTCACGCGGTTCGACATCGCCCTGGCCAAGCGCGCGTCCGACATGATGCGCATCCCCGTGGGCACCACCCTGATACTGGGCAACAGCCATCCCTCGCTCGCCCGCGTCACCGCGCTGTTCGAGCCGGTGGTGCCGACCGACCGGTACTGGGACCACAACCTCGACGCGGTGCAGGTCACCGTCCGGCGCGTGGCCGGGTCGGACGTCGAGGAACACCACATCACCGCGCTCCTCGACGTCAGCTCGATGGAACGGCTCAGCGGCAGCGACCGCGACCTCCGGTACAACTGGATCATCGGCCTGTCCCCCACGGCCATCAACGCGCGCAACGCGCCGGACCTGATCAGGGGCGTGGACGAGTACGAACAGGCCATCCGCGGCCTGGTCGGACGTTCGATCAACAGCTACGCGCAGGTCGCCGGGTTCGCGCCGTTCCAGCTCGACAGCGGGCTGCGCGAGCTGCTGCGGGAATTCCTCAAGCGGCTCGCCACCGCGCAGACGCTGATGATCCTCGTCATGGGCGGGCTGCTGGTCGTCGCGGCCGGGGTCATGGCGCTGTCCGTCCAGTTGCTGACCGAGCGGATGCGCCCCGCCCTGTCCCTGATGCGGGCCCGCGGCGCCTCGCTCGGGCAGGTGGTGCGGACGACGGCCGGGACCGTCGCGCTCGCCACCTTCCCGGCGATCGTCGTCGGCTACGGGCTGTCCTACCTGCTGCCCGGCCCGGTCACGCTGACCGTCCACCTCGGCCCGCTGCTCATCGGCGCCTTCGCCGTCGGGTTCGCCGCGGTCCGCGTCGCCCTCGCCCACCGCACGCCGCTGCGGGAGCGCCGCGAGGACGTGGTCGCCCGCCGCCGGTCGCCCCGCAGGACGATGCTCGAACTACTCGTGATCGTCCTCGCCCTGGTCGGGGCCTACCTGCTGCGGACGCGCGGCCTGACGACCGAGGTGAACACGCTCGGGGCCGACCCGTTCCTCATGCTGGTGCCGGCCGCGCTCACCCTGGCCGCCGCGCTCCTGACCCTGCGCTGCTACCCGTACCCGCTGCGCGCGGTGGTGTGGCTGGCCGCCCGGGCGCGCCCCGCCGTCCCGTTCGTCGGGCTCACGCTGGCCGCCCGCGCCCGTTCGGTGACCGCGCTGCCCGTCGTGATCCTGCTGCCCGCGCTCGCCGTGTCCGTGTACGGGGCGGTGGTCGGCGGGACGCTGGACACCACGCAGCGGGTGGCCGCCTGGCAGTCCGCGGGCGCGGACGCCCGGATCGAAAGCGCGGCCGAGCTGCCCGCCGGCGTGATCGAGAAGGTGCGCCGCACCCCGGGGGTGCGGGCCGTGGTGCCGGCGGACAAGGGGACGGCGCAGATCGGGTTCGGCGGTCGGACCGCGACCGTCGTGGCCGTGGACCTCGACGCCTACCGCGAGATCGTCACCGACACCCCGCTCACCGTGCCTCACCTGGCCGGGGGCGCGGCCGGCCCGGCCATCCCCGCGCTCGTCTCCCCCGATCTGGCGAACCTGAGCACGTTCGAGATCGGCTGGCACGTCCGGATGAAGATCGTCAAGAAGGGCGTGATCACCGGAGGGCTGCCCGGCGTCAGCTTCGCCGAGAGCAACCTGATCATCGTCCCGTACGACGCCTCCCAGCGGGCCGGGGCCCGTACGTACACGAACATGCTGCTGCTCGGCGCGGACAAGCCCGGCGGCGGCGGAATCGACGCGACCGCGCTGCTGAACGCGACGGGGAACGTCCCCCAGATCTACGTCGAGACGTTCGAGCGGGCCTTGGACCACGTGACCAAGACGCCGCTGACCGGCACGATCAAGGCCGGCTTCCTGGTCGTCACGATCGCGATGACCGTGTACGCGCTGCTCACCGTCATCATCGCGCTGGTCGTCGGCGCCGCCGAGCGCACCCGCGCGCTCTCCTTCCTGCGCACACTCGGCCTGTCCGAACGCCAGGCGGCCAACCTGACCGTCCTGGAGATCGCCCCGCTGATCCTGATCACCGCGTGCGCCGGGCTCGTCCTCGGCCTCGCCCTCCCTTCGGCTCTCGGCCCCGGCATCGACCTGCGCGCCTACGCCGGCGACATCGCCATGGGCGAGTACCGGCTCGATCCGACCACGCCGATCCTGCTGGCCACCGGCCTCGCCGCCGTAGCCCTCGCCGGGGCGTTCGTCCATGCCGTGGCCGGCCGACGCCGATCCCTCGGCTCGATCCTGCGAGTGGGTGACTGATTGAACACGCCGACTGTGAACACATCGACCGCGAACACACCGACGCTCTCGGAGCTGGAGGCGCGCGCCGGCAAGGGGCAGCCCGTCTTCGGTGAGCACGCGCACATCCTGTGCGACAACCTCGTTCGCATCTACAAGACCGAGGGCGTCGAGGTCGTCGCCCTCCAGGGCCTCGACCTGCTGATCGACAAGGGTGAGCTGATCGCCATCGTCGGCGCCTCGGGGTCGGGCAAGTCCACGCTGCTCAACGTGCTGTCCGGGCTGGACGTGCCGACCGCCGGGCTCG
Source organism: Sphaerisporangium album (assembly GCF_003323745.1). Lineage (GTDB taxonomy): Bacteria > Actinomycetota > Actinomycetes > Streptosporangiales > Streptosporangiaceae > Sphaerisporangium > Sphaerisporangium album. Next base: position 224,714 of record NZ_QOIL01000002.1, on the reverse strand, counting down.
CGCGCGTCGCCGGGACCGACCTGCTGTCCATGACCGCCAAGGACCGGCTGCGCTACCGGCGCCAGGTCGTGGGGTTCATCTGGCAGCAGACCGCGCGCAACCTGCTGCCGTACCTCACCGCCCGCGAGAACGTACGGCTGCCCGTCAAGCTGGCCGGCAACCGCGACCAGGCGGCCGACGCGGACGAGCTGCTGGAACTGCTCGGCGTGGCGAACTGCGCCGACCGCAGGCCCGGCCAGATGTCCGGCGGCGAGCAGCAGCGCGTCGCCATCGCCGTCGCGCTCGCCAACTCCCCGGAGGTCATCCTCGCCGACGAGCCGACCGGCGAGCTGGACAGCGAGAACTCCGAGCAGGTCTTCGCCGCGCTGCGCAGCGCCAACCGCGAGCTCGGCGTCACGGCCGTGGTCGTCACGCACGACCCGCTGGTGTCGGAGCAGGTGGACCGGACGGTCGGCATCCGCGACGGGCGTACGAGCAGCGAGACCCTGCGCCGCGAGGGCACCGACGGCGGGATCATCGCCGAAGAGTACGCCGTGCTCGACCGCGTGGGCCGCCTGCAGCTTCCCCGGGACTTCACCAGCGCGCTGAACATGGAACGCCGCGTCCGGCTGGAACTGGAGCGCGACCATATCGGGGTATGGCCGGACAAGCCACGGTCGTCGGAGGACGCGGAGTGAACGAGCACGAGACCGGCCCCCTGGAGGGGCCCGACGAACGCGGTATGACCGACGTGGCGGAGGACGCCGCCTTCGCGGGTGAGCCGCTGGTCGTGGTCGAGGGGCTTCGCAAGGTCTACCGGACCGGGCCCAAGGAGGTCGTGGCCCTGCGCGACGTCTCGTTCGCGGCGTACCCCGGGCAGCTGATCGCGATCAGGGGACGCTCGGGCTCGGGCAAGACCACCCTGCTCAACCAGATCGGCGGGCTGGACCGTCCCGACGCCGGACGGGTGCTCGTGGACGGGCGCGTGGTGACCGATCTGCCGGAGGCGGGGCTGCTGGAGCTGCGGCGCGACGTGATCGGGTTCATCTTCCAGTCGTTCGGGCTCATCCCCGTGCTCTCGGCGGCCGAGAACGTCGGCGTGCCCATGCGCCTCACCCGCACCCCCGTCGCCGAACGCGAGCAGCGCATCCGCATGCTCCTGGCCATGGTCGGGCTGGAGAAGCACGTCAACCAGCGCCCGTACGAGCTGTCGGGAGGTCAGCAGCAGCGCGTCGCGGTGGCGCGGGCGCTGGCCAACCGGCCCCGGCTGCTGATCGCCGACGAGCCGACCGGGCAGCTCGACTCGGGCACCGGCCGGCAGATCATGGAACTGATCCGGGCGGTCGTGCGCAGCGAGGGCGTCACAGCCCTGGTGGCCACCCACGACCCCAACCTGATCTCCCTGGCCGACACCGTCCTCGAACTCCACGACGGCACCCTCACCACCACCTCGGCGACCCCGGCCCCCGCTCCTGCCTAGCGCGCTGTCCACTCACGATCGCCGCGTCCCCTTCTCCCCCGCTCGCCTAACTCCTTCTCGTCTGGCGCCCGGGTGGAGGGAAGCGGTACGGCGAATCCGGCGCCGCCGTACGGTGGCTCGCCCGATGCACGTCGTGGAGAGCGCACCAGACAGTGCGTGCTACCGGGTAGCACCAGGTAGCACGGAGAGGTAGAGTCGTTAGGTGAGCACTCCTGAACCCGACGACTCCCACCAAATCTCCCAGCGCGACCTGCGCAACCGGTCAGCGGAGATCATGGACGGACTGGAACGCGGAGAGCGGTACGCCGTCACACGTAACGGCCACCACATCGGCGATCTGGTCCCCATCCGCCGTCGGCGCCGGGCCGTCTCGCGGGCCGAGTTCGCCGCCGTGTCCCGCGGCATGCCGCGCCTGGACGACCGGAAGTACCGCGAGGACATGGACCACCATGTCAATGACGACCTCTACGACCCTTACGATCGCGCCTACGGCAGAGGCGAGTTCGCAGAGGACGGGGAATGACCCCCACTCAAGGGTTGCTCGATACCAACATCCTCATCCTGCGCGCCGGAATCGACCCTGACGAGCTGCCCGACGAGATGATGATCAGTGCCATCACCACCGCAGAGCTGTCGGTCGGCGTGCTGGTGGCCACGGGGGCACACGAGCTCGCCCAGCGGATGAAGATCCTTCAGACCGCCGAGGCAGAGTTCGACCCCCTGCCCTTCGACGACACCGCCGCCCGCGAGTATGGCCAGTTGTGGACCGCCGTCATCTCCTCCGGCCGGAAACCCCGCCCCCGAACCGCGGACCTGATGATCGCCTGTGTGGCCATCGCGAACCGGCTTCCCCTTTACACCTGCAACCCCAAGGATTTCAAAGGCCTGGACCATATGCTCACCGTGGTCCCTGTCACACGGCCGCGATGAGGCAGCCGTGGAGGATGCCGGCCTCCGACAGGGGCGGGCACACCGGCTGAACGCCCAGGAGAATTGATCACTTGGGCGGATCGATTCCGTGCTCCGCGAGTCACCTGTCCCGCTGGACGGTCAGCGGCCCGTTCGGTTGGCGATGATCAGCTGGACCGTGCGCTCCAGGGCGTACGCGGGGTCGGTGCCGCCGCCCTTGACCTGCTCGTCGGCCACCGCGACGGCCTGCATGGCGCGGGCGATGCCCTCGGGCCCCCAGCCGTTGAGCTGGCGCGACACGCGGTCGACCTTCCACGGGGGCATGCCGACGTGGCTCGCCAGACGGCCGCCGCGCAGGCCGCGGGGCGCGCTGCCGACCTTGGCCAGCGACCGGACGCCACCGGCGAGCGCGCTGACGATCAGCACGGGCGCGACGCCCGTCGACAGCGCCCACCGGAGCTGTTCGAGGGCCTCGGCGAGCCGCCCCTCCAACGCGCTGTCGGCGACCGCGAAGCCGTTGACCTCCGCACGGCCCCGGTAGTAGCGGGCTACCGCCGCCTCGTCGACCGCCTTGCCCGGGGTGTCGAAGGCGAGCTGGCCGCACGCGGCCGCCAGCTCGCGAAGGTCGTTGCCCACGGCGTCCAGCAGCGCCTGGGCCGCGTCCGAGCCGATCGAACGGCCGGCGGCCCGCATCTCGCGCTTGATGAAGTCCAGCCGCTCACCCATCTTGGTCAGCTTGGAGACCGTCACGACCGCGGCCCCGGCCTTCTTGACGCCGTCCACCAGGGCCTTGCCCTTGACGCCGCCGGGATGCACCAGGACCACGACGGCGTCCTCGGATGGCGATTTGGTGTAGGCGACGACCTCGGCCACGACGTCCTTGCCGAGATCCTGCGCGGAGCGGAACACCACGACCGAGCGGTCACCGAACAGGGACGGGGACGTCAGGCGGGTCAGCTCGCCCGGCTCCACCTTGGCGCCGAACAGATCGTGCACCTTGGTCTCCGGATCGGACGCGCGCGCCGCCGCGATCACCTCGCTCACCGCGCGATCGGCGAGGAGTTCCTCGTCGCCGATCACGAGCGTCACAGGGGCTGGGTCGGTCGCCATGCGAGCAGCATGCCACGTCCACGCGCCCGGACGGCAATCCGTGCACCGGACAATCCCTTTGGCCCCGTTCTGCGCAGTTGTCACAGGAGGTTACTGGAAGTCAGATTGCAAGTAACCGGCAATCCAACTGCAGGTATGCTCGGGAAGTCTTAAGCCATGAGGACGAAACAGGAGGTGAAACCCACTATGACGAACTACCCGCGGCGCCACGACTGCCCCCGCTGCGGGGCGACTCTCGACGACGGCCCCATCCTCTTCCGCTGCGCCGAGTGCTGCCGTTCGGTCTACGCCGCCGACCTGGACACCGAGTTCCACGCCCGCCGCCCCGTCACCGCCACGCGCTGACGACGACCGACGGCCTCCGCACCGCCCTGAGGCCCGACCGCCCTGACGCCTATCTGGTTCGGGCGCGCACCACCCACCGCTCAGCGAACGTGACCGCCCCTGTCAGGCGGCGCGCGCCACTGTCGCTCGGCAGGCGTACAGCACACCGCTCGACGAACGCCGGCCGGTGATCCCACCACGGGCGCCCCGCGGACGAGGCGCTGATCTCACGCGCCCGGACGTCCCTGCGTGAAAGTTTCACCGGCGAGGAGGGTTGCCGACCCGCCTTCGCCTGCGGTTATGGACTTCGCAGGGCTTCCGGCCGACCGGTGCCCTTCTGAGACAGGCGGCGGATACCTACGATCCAAGGAATTGGTGGGAGCGCTCCCATTCCCCCGGACGGAGTATCACATGTCGCGAAAGAGGCCGTTGATCGCGGCCGTCATCATGGCGGCCGCCACTGCGGCAACAGGGGCGGTCGTCTTCAGCTCGTCCGCCGCCCAAGCCGCCGATTCCGCCTTCTACGTGGATCCGCAGACCAACGCCGCCAAGTGGGTTGCCGCCAACCCCGGCGACAGTCGCGCCGCCGTGATCAGAGACCGTATCGCCGCTGTCCCCCAGGGCCGATGGTACGCCAGCTACAACCCCACGACCGTGCGCGCCCAGGTCGACGCGTACGTCGGTGCGGCGGCGAGCGCCGGGAAGATCCCGATCGTGGTGGTCTATGACATGCCGAACCGTGACTGCGGCGGCGCGAGCGCGGGCGGCGCGCCCGACCACCCGTCCTACCGGGCCTGGATCGACCAGATCGCGGCCGGTCTCGGCGGCCGGCCGGCGACCATCATCCTTGAGCCGGACGCGCTGGCGATCATGACCAACTGCATGAACTCGTCCCAGCAGGCCGAGGTGAAGGCCTCCATGGCGTACGCCGGGAAGAAGTTCAAGGCGACGTCTTCCCAGGTCAAGGTGTACTTCGACATCGGCCACGACGCATGGCTCTCCGCGTCCGAGGCCGCGTCCCGGCTGAACGGCGCGGACGTCGCCAACAGCGCCGACGGCATCGCCGTCAACACCTCGAACTACCGCGCCACCCCCGGCCTGGTGTCGTACGCGAAGAGCGTCATCGCCGCGACCGGCGTGTCCAGGCTGCACGCGGTCATCGACACCAGCCGCAACGGCAACGGCCCGTCCGGCAGCGAGTGGTGCGACCCGGCGGGACGCGCGACCGGCTTCTGGAGCACGACGAACACCGGCGACGCGGCGATCGACGCGTACCTGTGGGTGAAGCCTCCGGGCGAGTCCGACGGCTGCATCGGCCCCGCCGGCCAGTTCGTCCCCCAGCGCGCCTACGACCTGGCCGTCGCCGCCCCGCCGCCCACCGGCGGCCCCAACCCGACCCCGACGCCCACTCCCACCCCGACTCCCACGCCGACCCCGACCCCCACCCCCACGCCTACACCGACGCCGACTCCCACACCGACCCCCACCGGTTCGGGCTGCACGGCGACCTACAAGGTGGTCAGCCAGTGGCAGGGCGGCTTCCAGGGCGAGGTCACCGTGAAGAACGTCGGCAGTGCCACCACGAACGGGTGGAGAGTCCAGTGGACCTTCCCCAGCGGCCAGACGATCTCTCAACTGTGGAACGGCACCCTGTCGGCCAGCGGCAGCAACATCACCGTCACCAACCTGAGCTGGAACGGCACCCTCGCCTCCAACGCGACGGCGACCTTCGGCTTCCTCGCCACCGCCCCCTCAACGAACACGAACCCGGCATCCCTCACCTGCACCTCTTCCTGACCGATCACCTGCACCTCTTCCCGACCCACCGCCGCTGACCCCACCGGCTACATCCAAGGCAAGGCACCGCTCGGGGATATCACCCCCGGGCGGGCCGCGACCGCGCGGATGTAGCCGGTGGGATCGGCCCGTCCCTTGAAAGCCGGCCCTGGAGCCCGAATCACCCCGATCCCTAGGGCGGCCCCGACGATCGGGGGACGACGAACAGGTGGTCCTTGTCGGAGATGACGGCCAGGTCGCCTTGGGTGTCGGTGCGGTAGACGCGGATGCCCAGGGCGCGTAGGCGGGTGAGCGTGAGAGGGGCGGGGTGGCCGTAGTCGTTGTCCTTTCCTACGCTGATCAGGGCGGCGCCGGCTCCGGGGGCTGCCAGGAAGGACGGGTCCTGCCTCGCGGAGCCGTGGTGGGGGACCTTGATTATCTGAGCGCTCGGGATGCCCTGCCGTAGCAGCGCGTCCTGGGCTTCGGTCTCGACGTCACCGCAGAGCAGGGCGGAGCCGGCGGCCCAGCGGGCGTGCAGGACGACGCTGGCGTTGTTGGCCATCGATCCCTCCCCCGGGCCTGCCGAGACCGCCCCATCCGACGGGCCGAGGACGGTCAGCGCGACCGGGCCGAGGCTCCACGTCATGCCCGGAGAGGCGACCCATTCGGGTACGCGTCGGCCTCGCAGGTCGGCGGAGACCCGTGCGCTTTCCTGGCGTGGCCGCTCCCCCGGGCTGACCAGCACGGCGCCCACCTTGCGTCCTCGGAACACCCCGTCGAGCCCGCCGACGTGATCGAAGTGGGGATGCGTGAGGATCAGCAACGGCACCTGCTCGACGCCTAGGTCCCGAAGACATCTGTCCACGAGCGCCGGGTCCGGTCCTGTGTCGATCACGATCGCCCGCGCCGCCCCCGCGGCGAGGACGAGCGCGTCCCCCTGGCCGACGTCGCAGGACACGAGCAACCACCCCTTGGGCGGCCACGAGGCCACGACGGGGCGCACCACCAGCGCGGCGACCAGCACACCGGCCGCGACGGCCACCACCACCAGACGCCACGCCGCGCGCCGGAGAACGAACCAGCACGTCAGAGCCGCGACGACGAGCAGGAGCAGGCCTATCGCCCCCCCGGGCCACGACACGGTCGCCGCGGGGAGGCCGGCGGCCTGGCGTGCCACCAGGATGATCCAGCCCACGGCGTACCCGGCGGGCCGGACCAACCAGCTCGCCGCCTCGTCGCTGACCGGTGCCACCACCGCGGCGGCGAAGCCCAGGACCGTCGCCGGCGGCACGGCCGGACCGGCGAGGAGGTTGGCCGGGACCGCCACCGGCTCGAGCGCGCCGGACATCAGGACGAGCAACGGCGTCACCGCCGCCTGGGCCGCGCACGGCACGGCTATCGCCTCGGCGGCCATGAAGGGAATCCGCCGGGCCATACGGTCACGCCAGCGTGGAGCCAGCACGAGGATGCCCCCGGTGGCGAACACCGACAGCGCGAAGCCGTACTCTCGCGCCAGTCCGGGGTCGAAGAGGATCAGCGCGAGCACCGTCGCGGAGAGAGCCGCCAGGCCGTCCCGCGATCGCCCCGTTCCGAGTGCCACGGCCGCCACCGAGCCCATGACCAAGGCGCGCAGGACGCTCGGCGAGGGCCGGGCGACCACGGCGAAGCACAGCATGCCGATGATCGCGAGGGCGGCCCTGCCGGCGAGCGGCAGCCCGGCCACCCTGCCCAGCGCGATCACCGCCCCGGCGATGACCGCCAGGTTCGCCCCCGAGACGGCCGTCAGGTGGCTCAGTCCCGCTGTGGTGAGGTCGCGTTTCACCTGCTCGTCCATGAGCGAGAGGTCGCCGACCACCAAGCCCGGAAGCAGCCCGCGTTCGGCCGGTGGGAGTACGCCCGCCGCCTGTCTCAGCCCCGCGCGCAGGCCGGCCGCGAGGCGCTGAGGTGTGGACGGCCCGCTCAGGACCTTCGGCGTGGTCGCCGCCAGGAGCACGGCGGTCGTGAGGGTGCCCGGCTCGGCCGGGCCGAGCCTGCCCTGGACTCGGACGCGCTGGCTCGGTAGAAGCGTGCTCCATCCCGGCCCGTTGGCGAACATGACGATGGGGGCCTTCGTCCTGAACCTCGCCCCGGAAGCGTCCTCCAGTACTTCGACCGAGCCCTCCACGATCACCCGATCACGCCGGACCGTCCCCCGGTGACCGGGCAGGATCTTCGGATCGTCGGTGATCGCGACCTCCACCGTCACCGGCGCGCGTCTGCCGGCGAGTTCGGCCACCGGTCCAGTGGCGACCGCATGGACGCGCACCCCCACGGCCCCCGCCGCCGCGACGACACACCCCAGAACGGCAACTGCCGTATTGCCCCACCCCCGACAGCCACCAGCCCGGTCGGACTCCCCCCTCCCGGCCGCGGTGAGGGCCTGGTTGAGCTTGGCGGACCGCAGGATTCGGGCGATTCGGTGCCGGAGTGCGATCACGGCCATGGCCGTCGCGGCGCAGAGCGCCGTGATCAGGCTCGTACGCGCGGAGCAGGTGAGGAGGGAAAGCGATGTGGCCCAGACGGCGAGGGCCGGCGCCGCCAGTCGCAGGTCACCGATCCGGCGCGCTCCGGTTTCCTGCTCCGAGGCCGCGGAAGGATGCGGCACCTTCCCGGTCTGAGCGGAGTCCATACCTGGGCGCCGACCTGGCGTTACGGGAGAAGGAGCGCGGCTCATACGCGGACCCTGTCGCGTAGGCCTGCGAATTTTCTTTCGCCTATGCCCGTCACCTCGCGCAGTTGGGCCACGGTGCGGAAGCCGGCGTGGGACTGGCGGTACTCCACGATGCGGGCGGCGAGGACTTCACCGACGCCGGGGAGGGTTTCCAGTTGGCTTGGAGTGGCGGCGTTGAGGTCGAGTACCTCGGCCGGAGTCTCGGAGCCCGGGATCGGAACCGGAGCCGTCACGACCGTGGCGCCGCGCGGAGCACCGACGACGATCTGCTCGCCGTCGATGACCTTCCGGGCCAGGTTGAGCTGCCCCGCCTCGCCGGACTTGGCGCCCCCGGCCGCCTTGACCGCGTCGGCGACCCGCGAGCCACTCGGGAGCATCACGACGCCGGGCCTCCTGACCTTCCCGGTGACATGGACGATGACCTGTGCGGTGGGTTGCGGCGTGGCGAGCGGGCCAGGCGGAGCGGGTGCTCCCGGCGGGACGGGTGCTGTGGTTCCCGCCGGGAGACCTGATCCAGCGGCGAGGTCTGATCTATTCGTGGAGACGGTGGAACCGGCGACGGGGAGCGGCGGGATCACCGGCTCGGCGGACGGGCGTGAGCGCCATGCGTAGATACCGCCGACGAGCGCTGCCAGCAACCCCAGAGCCGCCAGCACCCGCAGGCCCGGACGGCCCGGATCGAGCAGCGGCGCGCACTGGGCCAGCGCGTCGCTCACCCGGATGCGCAAGGACCGGAATGGCAGCGGCTCAGAACGCAGGCGACTTGATGGGGCATGATTTCCCGGGGTCGCCGGGTCACTCGGATCTCCCGAGCTCTCCTCGCTCCTCCCGGCCCATCCGCCGTCTTCCGAGACGGCATCGTCATGGCCTGGCCACAGGTCTGCTCGACGTATGCGGACGTATTCGCCCGCCCCGGCCAGGTTCGTGGCGGGTGCGCCGGATGGGTGTCCCATGTCCTCCCCCGCAGGTGATGGATGGTCTGCACTGGCATGCGGACGTGGTCGCCATGGCCGGTCGAGAGGGGTCAGCGCGCGGAGCCGGGTCTCACCGGATTCGCGTTCGGAGGGCCTGCCGGCTGTTCGCACGAGCGGGACGTTATGCGGGCGGACAGGTGGCCCGACGCGCCGAACGCCATTCTGTGGATAACCGAATCGGCCTGCACAGCGCTGGGACGGCGGCCGGTGGGCTGATGGTTGGGACAGCGCCAGAGGGATGGGGGTAGTCGGCGCGAGGCCGGGCATACCTTGACACTTCACCTGAGACTTGATGACAGCGGTTGAGAAGTGCCAATACCTCGCTTTTGGCTACTCAGCGTGCATAACACCCGTTTGGCGGACGTCCGGCTTCTATCCCCGGGCTATCTGTATCGCGTTGATCCATTCGGAAGGCGGCATGTCCGGGGAGCGGCGTCTGGGGGCTCTGGGGGGGCGGGCGTTGGGGTGAGTGGTGGGGGCGTCAGGGGTACTAGGGGGCGGGTCCGGCGGACCAGGGGTGATCGCATTCCGCGATATGCCTGGGTAGGGGCGGGAAACGAGCGTCCCTGCCGGCTTCGTCGCGTACGAGGCGGCGCGGGGTCAGAGCCCCTTTCCGCACGGGGATGGAAACCCCTTTCTATTCACGCCCTATCTGCCGCACGTTCGCCGCCGAGGGACCGGCACGTCCGGGAGACATGCGGTGGGGCGCTCAGGTCAGTGGGCCCGGGGTGCGGAACCGGGCTCGGACTGGGCGTCAAGGGGCATCTCCGGCAAGGAAGGGGTGATCGTGACCCCCAGCATGCCGGGGCCGGCGTGGACGCCGACGACCGCGCCGACCTGGGCCACACGGAGCCTCACCAGGCCGGGAATGCGCTCGGCGAGGTGCTCCGCGAGCGTCGCCGCGCGGCCGGGCGCGACGAGGTGGTGCACCGCGACGTCGACCGGCGCGTCGCCCGCCGCCCGTACGGCGAGCTCCTCCAGCCGGGCGATCGCCCGCCCGGACGTCCGTACCTTCTCCAGGGGCACGATCGTCCCGTCGGAGATGTGCAGCAGCGGTTTGACGGAGAGCGCGGACCCGAGCAGCCCGGCCGCCGACCCGAGGCGCCCGCTGCGCCGCAGGTGTTCGAGCGTGTCCACGTAGAAGAAGGTTTTCGTCGCCTGGGCGCAGGCGCGCGCGGCGGCGGCGACCTCCGTACGCCGGGCTCCCCGGCGCGCGGCGTCCACGGCGGCCAGCACAGGGAAGCCGAGGCCCATCGCGAGAGACCCGCTGTCCACGATCTCGACGGGGATGACGGACTCCCGCGCGGCGATGCGCGCCGAGTCGGCCGTGCCGGACATCTTCCCGGAAAGGTGGACGGACACCACGTCCGTGGCCCCGCGCGCGGCGGCGCGTTCGTAGGCGTCCATGAAGCGCTGCGGGGATGGGCCGGAGGTGGAAACCGGCGACCACGCCCGCAGGGCCTTGGCGACCGCCTCGGCGTCGATCTGGACGACATCGTCCAGGGTGCGCCCGCCGACGACGACCTGGAGGGGAACCACGGTGATCCCGAGCCGCTCGGTCTCCGCCGGGTCGAGGTAGGCGGTGGAATCGGTGACCACGGCGACCGCATGCGACATGAGCGAAGGGTACCCGGCAGTGTCACGCCTGAGCCGGGGCTGCGCGTCGGCGCCGATCGGAGACGAGCACTGCGTCGGAGGGGGAGGCGATCCTCCCGTTGTCGTGCTTGAAGACCTTGCTACTGGACGGGGGTGCCGCCGCGCCAGACGCGGCGGGGCTTCAGGCCGAAGCCCCAGGCGAAGGCGCCCTCGTGGTCGGCGTCCCACTGGACGATGTCGGCCAGGCGGCCCGGGGCGAGGACGCCGCGGTCCGGAGCGCCGAGGACGGTGGCGCCGCCGAGGGTGGCGGCCCGGAGGGCGTCGCCGACGCTGATGCCGAACGCGGCGACCGCGAGGCTGATGACCAGCGACATCGAGGTGATGCCGCAGTGGCCGGGGTTGTGGTCGCTGCCGAGGGCGACCGTGACGCCCTGGGCGAGCATGCGGCGGACCGGCGGCAGGTTGCCCTGCTGGAGGGCCGTACCGGGGCAGACCACCGCGGGGACGCCGTACCGCCCGAGCAGGGCGATGTCCTCGTCGGAGGTGTTGTAGAGCAGGTCGGCCGAGGCGCAGCCGAGCTCGGCGGCGAGCTGGACGGCGCCGCGCCGCTTGTGGGCGCCGGCGTGGATGCGCGGCAGCAGGCCGACGTTGCGGCCCGAGGCGAGCACCCAGCGGGCCTCGTCCGTGGTGAAGTGACCTTCGTCGCAGTAGACGTCGACGCTGTCGGCGCCGGCCGCCGCGGCGTCGGCGCACCAGGAGCCGACGGCCTCGACGTAGTCGCGCTGGCGGCCGAAGTACTCCGGCGGGACGACGTGGGCGGCGAGGAACGTGACGTGCACCCGCGGCATCATCGGCTCTTTCTCGAGCTCGCGGAGCAGCCGCACGTCGGCCAGCTCGCCGTCGCGGGTGAGGTGGTAGCCGGTCTTGGCCTCGACGGTCGTGGTGCCGCCCAGCAGCCAGTCGCGCAGGCGCTCGCGGACGCCGTTGCACAACGTCCACGGGTCGGTGCCGCGGGTGACCGTGACGGTGGAGCCGATGCCGCCGCCCGCCGCGGTGATGGCGCTCACCGTGGAACCGCCGGAGCGCATGGCCAGCTCGGCGTAGCGGTTGCCCGCGTACACCGGATGCGTGTGCGCGTCGATGAGGCCCGGCGTCACGAGCGAGCCGCCGAGGTTCTCGACATGGTCGACGTCGACGATGTCGTCGACGACACCGGGGACGCTCTGCGGCAGGTCGGCCGCCCGGCCGACCCAGGCGATCCGGTCGTTGTGCACGAGGATCGCGGCGTTGCTGCAGACGTCGTTGCCGGTCCAGAGCCTGCCGATGTTGGTGAGGAGCCGCACCGTCATGGCATCACCACCCGGTTTTTGGCCACCGGAGACGACTCCGGGGCGGCCGTGGGAGCGTCCGGGAACGCGAACCGGGCCCAGCGCGTGCTGGGCGCCACGCCCGCCGGGTCCGTTCCGTTTCCGGACGTCATTGGGGGGTCTCCTGATCTCATCCGCACGAGGTGTGCGATGACGGTACCGTCCGGATCATGGCCGGGCGATTTCAGTTCAGTTACGTTATTTCACAGGTCGGCTCGCTGTACAGGCTTATTGAGAAGAACGCCGGTTCGTCATCGCCTGCGTCAGGTCGGCGACCTTGACAGCCCCGCGGTCGATATCTGCTCAACGGTCACGCCTGGTGTCGACCTAGCCTCTGCTGCACCAGCAGTCACACGCGTCATCATGCGAAACCAACGCCAGAATGTCTCGTCAGGGTTTCCATATCGTAGCAATATTCAAGCCTCGCGGGCCACAGCGGTTTTCCTGCACCGATGCGAGGTTTTCCCTGGAAGATGGGCGTTTCGCCACACTTTGCCCTGATCGTCCGGATCTAGACCAAATGTGCCGTGTGTCCGGTAGATGAAATGATCTTGGGTGTACTCAGTGTAGCCTCTCCAGAGAACACCGTCTTGCTCGTCGCATGGGTTGGCCCGGGAGCTGTCTTGACCGTCCAGGAGAATACCAGCAGGCATCACATCGAGCGCCTGCTGCGTGACAACGAAGACGGCATCCTCGATCGCTGGGTGCAGATCTCCAACGAGCCGCTCCTCGGCCGCGTGAACGAGAGCGAGACCCGCAGGGAGCTGCACGAGATCTACCGCGTCCTCCTGCAGTCGCTCAGCCGGCCCGAGGCCGCCTCCGAGCTGCGCGGCCTGCTCGCCGAGCTCTCCCGCAACCGCGCGCGCCAGGGCTTCACCCCGAGCGAGACCGCCGTCTCGGTGTACGGCCTGAAGGAGGCCGTCTACGAGCTGATCGGCGCAGAGCAGGAGGGGGACGAACAGGCCCTGCGCGGCTTCATCTGGCTCTCCCGCACCATCGACGGCCTCGGCCTCTACACCTTCGAGGCCTACTCCGCCGCCCGCGACAAGATCATCAGCGACCAGACCGAGCAGCTCCTGGAGCTGTCGACGCCGGTGGTCAAGCTGTGGGAGGGCATCGTCTCCGTCCCCCTGGTGGGCACGCTCGACTCGGCCCGCACCCAGGTCGTCATGGAGAAACTGCTCCAGACGCTGGTCGACACCGGCTCCGAGTACGCGGTGATCGACATCACCGGCGTGCCCGCCGTCGACACCCAGGTCGCCCAGCACCTCCTCAAGACCGTCATGGCCGCGCGCCTGATGGGCGCCCACTGCGTCATCTCCGGCATCCGCCCGCAGATCGCCCACACCATCGTCACACTGGGCATCGAGTTCGGCGACATCGTGACGAAGGCCACGCTCGCCGACGCCCTCGCCTACGCCCTCAGGAAGAGCGGGGTGGAGGTCGTGAACAAGAGGCGGACGCGCCTGGCCATCCGGGCGGAGGAGGCGTGATGGACCGCGTTCCCATCCTGAAGATCAGTGACATCCTCCTCGTCTCCATTCAGGGCGATCTGGACGACCACGCGGTCCTGACCCTTCAGGAGGATCTCGCGGACCGCGTCGTCGCGACGGGCGCCCTCGGCGTCATCATCGACATCACGGCCGTCGAGATCGTCGACTCCTTCGTCGGGCGCATGCTGTCCACGATCGCCGGCATGGCCCGCATGCTCGACGCCGAGACGATCGTCGTCGGCATGCGCCCCGCGGTGGCGATCACCCTCGTCGAGCTGGGACTGTCCCTGGGTGGACTACGGACGGCGCTCGACCTGGAGAAGGGCATCGCCCTCCTGAGCCGGCCCGGCCCGGAGCCCGCGGTGACGGACGACATGTCGCCGGTGGGACAGTGAGCCAACCCCCTCGCGTCGTCGCCCCCGCCGAGGAGCTGACGATCGCGTCCAACGACGAGGTCGTGATCGTCCGCCAGAAGGTCCGCGCGACGGCGATCGAGCTGGGCTTCTCTCTCGTCGACCAGACGAAGGTCGTCACGGCCGCCAGCGAGCTGGCGAGGAACACGCTGGTCCACGCCGGAGGCGGGCACGCGCGCATCGAGGTGCTCGACAACGGCCATCGCCGAGGGCTTCGCCTGACCTTCGCCGACAACGGCCCGGGAATCCCCGACCTGCAGCTCGCCCTCACAGACGGGTGGAGCAGCGGGGGCGGCCTGGGTCTGGGACTGAGCGGTAGCCGCCGCCTGGTCGACGAGTTCGAGCTCGATTCCGAGCCCGGCCGGGGCACGGTCGTGACGGTGACGAAATGGACCCGCTGAGTCCCGAACGTCAGGACTCCTGGCTGAGGCTGGAAGACGCGAGCGCGATCGGCTCCGCGCGCAGGATCGCCGCCGCGCTCGCCCGCGACAGAGGCTTCGACGACGAGCACGTCGGACAGGTCGCGGTGGCGGTGAGCGAGGCCGCCTCGAACCTCGTCAAGCACGCCCGGGTCGGCACGATGCTGATCCGCGCGCATCCCTCCGCGCAGAGGACGATCGAGGTCATGGCCATCGACAGCGGCCCGGGCATGGCCGACACGATCGGGCCCATCCGCGACGGCTACTCCACCGCCGGCACACTGGGCATCGGCCTGGGCGCGATCACCCGGCTCGCGAACTCCTACGACATACACTCCGTGCCCGGCCGCGGCACCGTGCTCAGCATGAGCTTCACGGCGCGCGGGGTCTCCGTGCCCGAGCCGGGGGCGTGCGGCCTGTCCAGGCCGGTGGGCGAGGAGGTGATCAGCGGCGACTCCTTCGCCTTCAAGGAGACCGGCCGGTCGGTCATGGCGATCGTGTGCGACGGGCTCGGTCATGGCGTCGCCGCCGCCGAGGCATCCCGTGAGGCCGTCCGCGTGTTCCGCGAGAACCCGGGCCAGGAGCCCGCCGCCATCGTGGAACGCGTGCACCGGGCGCTGGGGGCGACGCGGGGTGGGGCCGTGGCGGTCGCCCACATCGACCGGGAGGCCCGCTGTGTCAAGTACGCGGGCGTGGGTAATGTCTCGGGATGGATCGTAACCCCGGAAGTCCGGCAGGGCCTGATGTCCGTACCAGGCATCGCCGGACACAACGCCCG
Source organism: Sphaerisporangium album (assembly GCF_003323745.1). Lineage (GTDB taxonomy): Bacteria > Actinomycetota > Actinomycetes > Streptosporangiales > Streptosporangiaceae > Sphaerisporangium > Sphaerisporangium album. The sequence continues at coordinate 209,386 of NZ_QOIL01000002.1, read as the reverse complement.
GCGCTTCAAGGATTTGCGGTACGAGCTTCCCCCTCACGCCGTGGTCGTCATGCACTCCGACGGACTCACCGAGCGCTGGGATCTCAGCTCCTATCCCGGCCTGCTGCGGCACACCTCCCACGTCATCGCCGGGACGCTGTTCCGCGACTCGGCGATCCGGCGTGACGACGCCTGCGTCCTCGTCGTGCGGACCGAGCAGTGATCCGCGAGCTGCTCACCGTCGTGATCGAGGACGACCACGACGTCTTCACCGTGCGTCAGATGGGACGCGAGGTGGCGGAGGCGGTCGGCCTTGACGAACTGGACCGCATCCGGGTGGGCACCGCGCTCAGCGAGGTCGGCAGGGAGATCGTCGGAGGCGCGCGGCGCGCCGAGATCGGCTTCCTGGTGGACGACGCGACCGGGCTCGTGCTGCGGATCACCTACACCGCCGGTCCTCACGCGGTCGCGCCCGCGGGCGTGGACCTCGCGTCCCGGCTGATGGACAGAGTTGATCATGACGACGCACAACGCCGCATAACCATGGTGAAGAAGGTGCCGGGTTCCCGAGATCTGACGGAGGCGACGATCGGTGGCATCAGAGCCAAGCTGGTAGAGCTGGCACCGGCCGGGGTACTGGAGGAACTGCGCCAGCAGAACCGCGAGCTGGCCGAGGCCCTGGAGGACTCCCGCCGGCAGCGCGAGCAACTGCTGCGCCTGAACGCCGAGCTGGAGGAGACCAATCAGGGCGTCCTCGCCCTCTACAACCAGCTCTCCGAGGAGCTGGAGGAGACCAACCGCGGCGTGGTGGCGCTGTACGCCGAGCTGGACGAGAAGTCCGCGCAGCTCCGGGAGGCGAGCGAGGCCAGAAACCGCTTCTGGGCGACGATCAGCCACGAGCTGCGCACTCCCCTGAACTCGATCATCGGCCTGACGCGGCTGCTGCTGGGCCCGGGCGGCGAGGAACTGAGCGAGGAGCAGCATCTTCAGGTCGAGCTGATCGGCAACTCCGCGCAGACGCTGCTCGCCCTGGTGGCCGAGCTGCTCGACATGGCCAAGGCCGAGTCCGGCCGGCTGACCTCGCAGCCGTCCGTCGTGGACGTCCCCGCGCTGGCGGACCGCCTGCGCATGACGCTACGCCCGACGACGGGCACCGACCGCGTGCGCCTCACCGTCGACGTGGCCCGGGCGCCGGAGACGCTGCTGACCGACGAAGTCCTGCTCTCGCGGGTGCTGCGCAACCTGCTGTCTAACGCGCTGAAGTTCACCGAGCAGGGGGAGGTGAGGCTCACGGCGCACACCGAGGACGCCGAGGTGGTGTTCGTGGTCGCCGACACCGGCGTCGGGATCCCCGAGGAGCACCAGCAGCACGTGTTCGAGGAGTTCTTCCAGATCCCCGGGGCGATCCAGACCCGCGCCCGGGGCACCGGCCTCGGCCTGCCGTACGCGCGCAGGCTGACGGAGGTGCTGGGCGGCACGCTGCAGCTCGCCAGCGTGCCGGGCGAGGGCACGACGGTCACGGTACGGCTGCCGGCGCTCTCGCGGATGGACTCGCGGCAGGCGGGTTAGCGCCCTGCGATCCGAGGCACACGGGGCCGCCGCGACCGGCCCGTACGTCGGCCGCCGGGGCGGGTGCTACAAAGAGGGACGATGACTGAGAAACCCGCGACCATCCTGGTGGTGGACGACACCCCCACCAAGCGCTACATCCTCGGCAGCTGGCTGCGCAGGGCAGGGCACGAGGTGGTCGAGGCGACCTGTGGCGAGGAGGCGCTGAGCCTGGTGCGGGGAATCTCCCCCGACCTGGTGATCCTCGACGTGCGCCTGCCCGACATCGACGGGTACGAGGTGTGCGAGCGCATCAAGTCCGACCCGGTCACCACGGCGATCCCGGTCATCCAGATCTCGGCGCACGCCATCGCGGTGTCGGACCGCGCGCACGGCCTCTACCAGGGCGCCGACGCCTACATGGCCGAGCCGATCGAGCCCGAGGAGTTCATCGCGACCGTCCAGGCGGCCCTGCGGTACTACAGGGCACGCCAGCGGGCCGAGCGCCTGGCCGCGCGGCTTCGCGAGCTGACCGACGTCACCCTGGCCATCAGCGCGAGCACGACGTTCGACAAGCTCATGCGCGTGGCGGTGGACGGCGCCTCGCGGATCCTCGACCGGCGCTGCGGGGCCCTGGCGATCGGCCTGGACGGCGGCATGCGGCGGTACGCGGCGATCGCCCCGGACGGACCGGCGAAGGGCCGGAGCGCCCCGCAGGAAAGCCTGAACAAGCTGACCGCTCACGCGCTCGGCGAGGCCCAGGGGACGGCGGAGTTCCGGCTGCGGCCTGAGGAGTGGCTGGAGATCATCCCGGACGCCGACATCCGGGTGGCCGTCTCGGCGGTCGCCTCGCGCACGAGGATCGGCCGCCCGCCGGTGTTCCTCGCGGCGGAGGACGCCGAGCCGCTGGACTCCGACGAGCTGAACATCCTCAAGCAGCTCGGCCAGGCGCTCGCCCTCGCCGTGGACGCCCTGCGCGCCTACGCCGAGGAGCACACGATCGCGCTGACCCTCCAGCGCAGCTTCCTCCAGTCCCATCTGCCGCCCACGCCGGGCCTGGAGGTGGGCACGCGGTACCGGCCGGCGATCGACAACGTGGAGGTCGGCGGCGACTTCTACGAGGTCATGCGACTCGGCGAACGCGTGCTGGTGGGCATCGGCGACGTGCAGGGGCACTCACTGCACGCGGCGACGGTGATGGCCGAGCTGCGCCATGCTTTGCGCGCGTTCGTGGTCGAGGAGCACGACCTCGGCCGCATCATGGGACGGCTGAACGAGGTGCTGCGCCGCTACCACCCCACCATGACGGCGACGGTGTGCCTGCTGCTGATCGACACGGAGAACGGCGCCGTCGAGCTGGCCAACGCCGGGCACATCCCGCCGATCATCGTGGCGGACGGCAAGGCGGACTACCACACCTGGGGCAACCTGTTGCTCGGCGCCGCCCCCGAGGTGTACCGGGTGGACCGGCTGGAGCTCCCCGAGAACGGCGCGCTGCTGATGTTCACCGACGGTCTCATCGAGGACCGGGACGTCCCGCTGGACCAGAGTCTCGAGGTCGTTCGCGGGATCGCCGAGTCCTTCGACCGGGATCTGGAGATGTTCTGCGACCGGCTGATCGACCACTTCGGGGCCCGGGAGGACGACGTGGCCGTCGTCGCCCTCCGGCGGACCGTGCGATGGGACGCCCCGAGACCGGTCTAGACGGTCTCGACGGGCTTGGCCGTGCGGTCGAGCTCGTGGAACAGCCCGGCCGGGACGCGGGCCCGCAGGATCGTGCCGTCGGCGGTGTGGTCGATCGACAGCACCTCGCCCTCCTTGTGCGCCCGGGAGACCAGGTCCCCGCGGTCGTACGGCACGAGCATGTGGACCTCGTGGTCGAGGCGCGGCAGCTCCCGCTCGATCACGTCGAGCAGCTCGTCGATGCCGGCCCCGGTGCGGGCGGACACGACGACGCTGTGCCGCTCGCGGGTGGCCAGCCTGGCGAGCACCACCGGGTCGGCGGCGTCGGCCTTGTTGACCACCACGATCTCGGGGATGTCCCGGACGCCGTCGAGGTCGGCCAGGACCTCGCGGACGGCGGCGAGCTGCGACTCCGGATCGGGGTGCGAGCCGTCCACGACGTGCAGGATCAGATCGGCGTCGCCGACCTCCTCCAGCGTGGACCTGAACGCCTCGACGAGCTGGTGCGGCAGGTGCCGGACGAACCCGACGGTGTCGGCGAGCGTGAACAGCCTGCCGTCGGGCGTGCGGGCCTGGCGCACGGTCGGGTCGAGGGTGGCGAACAGCGCGTCCTCGACCAGGACCCCCGCGCCCGTGAGCCGGTTGAGCAGGGACGACTTGCCCGCGTTGGTGTACCCGGCGATGGCCACCGAGGGCACCTCGCGCCGCGTCCTGCGCGACCGCATGGTCTCGCGGGCCGTCGACATGCCGCCGATCTGCCGGCGCAGCTTGGCCATGCGCTCGCGGATGCGGCGCCGGTCCAGCTCGATCTTCGTCTCACCGGGGCCGCGGCCGCCGATGCCCACGCCGCCCGCGGCGCGTCCGCCGACCTGGCGCGACAGGTTGCCACCCCAGCCGCGCAGGCGCGGGAGCAGGTAGCTGAGCTGTGCCAGCTCGACCTGCGCCTTGCCCTCGCGGCTCTTGGCGTGCTGGGCGAAGATGTCGAGGATCAGGGCCGTGCGGTCGATGACCTTGACCTTGACCACCTCTTCGAGCTGGCGCAGCTGGCCGGGGGTCAGCTCGCCGTCGCAGATCACGGTGTCGGCGCCGGTGGAGGCCACGATGTCGCGCAGCTCCACGGCCTTGCCGGATCCGATGTAGGTGGCGGAGTCGGGGCGCTGGCGCCTCTGGATGAGGCCCTCCAGAACCTGGGACCCGGCCGTCTCGGCGAGGAGCTTCAGCTCCTGCAGGGAGTTCTCCGCGTCGACGACGGTACCGCCGGTCCACACCCCGACCAGGACCACCCGCTCCAGGCGGAGCTGGCGGTATTCGACTTCGGTGACGTCCTCGAGCTCGGTCGACAGTCCGGCGACCCGCCGGAGCGCCTGCCTCTCTTCGAGCTCGTAGTCGCCGGCGGCGAGGTCTTCGTAGGACTCGTTGTACATATACGTCTTCTCTGTGGTTATGGTCGCGCTCCTCGGCGCTCGTGGGGCTCACCGTTACGCACAGTTCAACACGGGGACCCCGGTGTTGTCTTCCCCTCCGATCGTGCCACGATGACCACGGGGATTCACCTGGTTATCGGCAGCGATCTACCACAAACCAGGGCTTTCTGGGGCAACCCCGAACGTGGCTCGCCCCAAGGCCGTCCGCAGGCGTTGTTCAGGCCTTGAGCACCTTGGCGTCGCCCGAGCCCGTGCGCACGATGATCCGGCGCGGGGACGCGGCGTCGTTGGGGAGCTCCAGCGTGTGGGAGCCCGACCCGGTGTCGAGGGTCACGTGGTAGCTCTCCTGCGGCACGTGGACGACGCCGTCGCCGGAGCCGGTGTCCACCTCGACGTTCCGCGGCGCGGTGGCGAAGCGCAGCTCGACGTCGCCCGAACCGGTCTCGGCCACGGCGCGGCCGCCGCCGAGGTCGCGGGCGTCGATGACGCCCGAGCCCGTCCTGGCCTGGAGCTCACCGGTCAGGGAGCGCAGGGTGATGTCGCCCGAGCCCGTCTCCAGCCGGACGTCGAGACCGCGCGGAATCTCGATCTTGTAGTCGACGTCGCACCCCCAGTCGCCCTCGCACTTGTGCTCCAGCCGGAGGGTGCCGCCGCTGACCGGATGCGAGGTGGCCGGCTTGGTGCTCTTCCAGTGCAGGGTCTCGGTCACGTGCACGCCGGAGCGCCGCGACTCGGTCACCACGATGGCACCCGAGTCGCTGTCCACGCGCAGCACGCCGACGTCGCCGGTCACGTCGTACGCCTGCTCGGCCTGCTTGGTCGGGCCGGCGATGTTCCCCAGGCCGCAGCCGGTGAGCAGCAGTCCCGCGCCGAGCACGGCCCCGGCGGCGAGCACGTACGGCGCCCGCCGGCGCGACCCGCGCGCGGGGGCGTTCACGGAGGGGCGGGGGGACCCGGCGGGCCCGGAGGACAACGTCTTCGTCATGGTTCAAGAGTGGCCGCCCGCGTGGCCGCCTCCCATCGGGGAAGGCCCCGAGAGAGCCCTTAGTGATCCCTCAGGGGCACCCCGCGTTGACCCCTGAGACGGCGTTCGAGTAGCGTCGATTCCATAATTCAGAAGTATTTTTCCGCATCACGGAAATGTGTGAGAGGACGGCCATGGACGGCGTTGAGATCACCGGCCCTCGGCTGGACCGCTTCGACGAGATCCTCACCCCCGAGGCCCTCACGTTCGTGGCCACCCTGCAACGCGAGTTCGACGGCAGGCGGCGCGAGCTGCTGGACGCCCGGCAGGCCCGCCAGGCGGAGCTGTCCGCCGGCGGCACCCTGGACTTCCTCCCGGAGACCGAGGCCGTCCGCGAGGACGACACCTGGCGCGTCGCGCCCCCCGCACCCGGCCTCGTCGACCGCCGCGTCGAGATCACCGGCCCCGTCGACCGCAAGATGACCATCAACGCGCTCAACTCGGGCGCCAAGGTCTGGCTCGCCGACTTCGAGGACGCCAACTCCCCGCTGTGGGAGAACGTCGTGAACGGCCAGCTCAACCTGCGCGACGCGCTCGACCGCACGATCGACTTCGAGTCCGGCGGCAAGCGGTACGCGCTGCGGCCCGACGACGAGCTCGCCACCGTCGTGGTGCGCCCCCGGGGCTGGCACCTCACCGAGAAGCACGTGCTCGTGGACGGCGAGCCGTTCTCGGCCTCGATCTTCGACTTCGGCCTCTACTTCTTCCACTGCGCCCGGCGGCAGATCGACAAGGGCCGGGGGCCGTACTTCTACCTGCCCAAGATGGAGTCCCACCTGGAGGCCCGCCTCTGGAACGACGTGTTCGTCCGCGCCCAGGAGCTGCTCGGGGTGCCGCACGGCACGATCAGGGCGACCGTGCTCATCGAGACCTACCCGGCCGCGTTCGAGATGGACGAGATCCTCTACGAGCTGCGCGACCACTCGGCGGGCCTCAACGCGGGCCGCTGGGACTACCTGTTCAGCGTGATCAAGAAGTTCCGCACCCGGGGCCGGGAGTTCCTGCTGCCCGAGCGCAACGCGGTGACGATGACCGCCCCCTTCATGCGCGCCTACACCGAACTGCTGGTGCGCACCTGCCACCGGCGCGGGGCGCACGCGATCGGCGGCATGGCGGCCTTCATCCCTTCGCGCCGCGACCCCGAGGTCAACAAGGTCGCGCTGGAGAAGGTGCGGGCGGACAAGACACGCGAGTCGGGCGACGGCTTCGACGGCTCGTGGGTGGCCCACCCCGACCTGGTGCCGATCTGCCGGGAGGTGTTCGACTCCGTCCTCGGCGAGGAGCCCAACCAGCTCGGCCGGCTCCGCGAGGACGTCTCGGTGTCGGCGGGCGACCTGCTCTCGGTGTCCAAGACGCCCGGCGACATCACCGAGACGGGCCTGCGCAACAACGTGGACGTCGCGCTGCGCTACCTGGCGGCGTGGATGGGCGGCAGCGGCGCGGTGGGCATCCACAACCTCATGGAGGACGCCGCCACGGCCGAGATCTCCCGGTCGCAGATCTGGCAGTGGATCCACAACGGCATCGAGCTCGCCGACTCCGGCGAGGTCGTGACCCGCGAGATGGTCGAGCGGGTCATCGCCGAGGAGCTCGGCAGGATCCGCGAGGAGCCCGGCTTCGACGCGACCCTGTACGGGCAGGCCGCCGAGCTGTTCAAGGAGGTCGCGCTGGACGACGACTTCGCCGAGTTCCTCACCCTTCCGGCCTACGCCCGCATGCCATGACCCCCGCCCCGGCCGATCTGTCCGGCCTGTCCGGCCGTTTCCTGGCGATGCTCGGCCCGCACGGGGTGATCACCGACCCGGTGCGGCTGCGCACGTACGAGTGCGACGGGCTGACCTACCACCGGGCGACCCCGGCCGTCGTCGTGCTGCCGGAGACGGCCGAGCAGGTCGCGGCCGTGGTCCGGGCGTGCCACGAGACCGGCACGCCGTTCGTCGCGCGGGGCTCCGGCACCGGCCTGTCGGGCGGGGCCCTGCCGCGCAGCGACGGCGTGCTGATCGTCACCTCGCGCATGCGCCGCATCCTGGAGATCGACGTCGAGAACCGGCGCGCCGTCGTGGAGCCGGGGGTGACCAACCTGGCGATCACCGAGGCGGCCCGCCCGTACGGCTACTACTACGCGCCCGACCCCTCCAGTCAGCAGATCTGCTCGATCGGGGGCAACGTCGCCGAGAACTCCGGCGGCGCGCACTGCCTGAAGTACGGGTTCACGGTCAACCACGTCCTGGCCGTCGAGCTGGTGACCCCGGAGGGCGAGATCGTCCTGCTGGACGCCATGGACCCCGGGTACGACCTGCTCGGCGCCTTCATCGGCTCGGAGGGCACGCTCGGCATCGCGACGAAGATCACGGTGCGGCTGTCGCGCGAGCCCGAGACGGTGACGACGCTGCTCGCCGCCTTCCCGGACGTCGAGACCGGCGGCGTGGCGGTGTCGGCGATCATCGGCGCGGGCATCGTCCCCGCGGCGATCGAGATGATGGACGCGCTGGCCATCGAGGCCGCCGAGGCCGCGGTGCGCTGCGACTACCCGCCCGGGGCGGGGGCCGTGCTGATCGTCGAGCTGGACGGGCCGCACGCCGAGGTCGCGCACGAGTTCGCCCGGGTCGACGCCATCTGCCGGGAAAGCGGGGCGTTCGCGGTGCGCGTCGCCGACGACCCGGCGCGGCGGGCGGCGATCTGGAAGGGCCGCAGGTCGGCGTTCGCGGCCGTCGGGCGCATCAGCCCCGCCTACCTCGTGCAGGACGGCGTGGTGCCGAGGACGGCGCTGCCGGCCGTGCTGGCGGGCATCGAGCGGCTGTCGGCCCGGTACGGCATCCGCGTGGCCAACGTCTTCCACGCCGGGGACGGCAACCTGCACCCGCTCGTGCTGTTCGACGACGCGGAGGAGGGGGCGGGCGAGCGGGCCGAGCTGGTGTCCGGCGAGATCCTCGACCTGTGCCTGGAGCACGGCGGGTCGATCACCGGGGAGCACGGGGTGGGCGTGGATAAATCGCGATATATGCCGAAAATGTTCACGGCGGAGGACCTGGACACCATGCAGCTCGTGCGCTGCGCCTTCGACCCCCGCAACCTGTCCAACCCCGGCAAGATCTTCCCCACGCCCCGGCTGTGCGGCGAGGTCCCCGGGGTGCGCAAGGGCGTCCATCCCCTGGTGGCGTCCGGAGAGGCGGACCTGTTCTGATGCCCTGCCTTCTCCCCCCGGCCGCATGCCCCCTCGTCCGAGGCCGCCCGGACGCCTCCGGACCGCGACCGGGTGCCGACTCCCTGCCCCAAGGGTGTGGATCATGACCCCCGGTGAGGCCCTCGCCGCCACCGGCGTGGACGCCCGCGCGGCCGGTCCCGGGGACGCGGTCGCCGGGGTGACGCCCCGCTGGGTCGCCCTGCCCGAGTCCACCGGCGAGGTCGCCCTGGTCATGCGGGCGGCGGCCGAGCACGGGCTCGCCGTGGTCCCCGCGGGCGGCGGCACCAAGCTGTCCTGGGGGTACGCCCCCACGCGCTGCGACCTGCTCCTCGACACCCGCCGGATGAACCGCGTCCTGGAACACGAGGCCGGTGACCTGGTCGTCCGCGTCCAGGCGGGCGTCACGGCCGCCGCCCTCGCCTCCGCGCTCGGCGAGGCCGGGCAGCAGCTCGCCCTCGACGTCATGGCGGAAGAGGCCACCGTCGGCGGCGTGCTGGCCACGGCCGCCGCCGGGCCGCGCCGCCTGCGCCACGGCACCCCGCGCGACCTGCTGATCGGGATCACCGTCGTGCTCGCCGACGGCACGATCGCCCGGTCGGGCGGCAAGGTGGTGAAGAACGTCGCCGGGTACGACCTCGGCAAGCTGTTCACCGGCTCCCTGGGCACGCTCGGAGTGATCACCGAGGCCACGTTCCGGCTCCACCCGCTGCCCGCGTCCCGCGCGTGGGTCACGGCCACGTCCCCGGACCCGCGCGTCCTCACGGCCGTCGCCACGCTGGCGGGCTCGCAGCTCGAACCGAGCGCGCTGGAGCTCGACCGGCCCGGCACGCACGGCCCGCTGACCGTGGCCGCGCTCTTCGAGGGCGTCGCCGCCGCCGAACGGGCCAAGGCCGCCGCCGAGCTGCTCGGAGACGGGTCGGCGATCTCGTCCGGCCCTCCGGCCTGGTGGGCACGGCTTCCGGGCGAGCGGCCCGCGCCGGACCCGGCGGAACTCCTGCAGGAGACGCCCGGCGGCCATCCCACGGAGGACGGCCCCGGCCCGCGCCTCACAGAGTCCTCTCCTGGCGACCGCTCCCTGGAGGAGCGCGTCCCGCAGGGCGGAGGGTTCCTGCTGGAACTGCGCGTCCCGCCCGCCTTCGCCGGACGGGCGCTCGCGGCCGTCGCGTGGGCGAGCGACGACGCGGGCGGTCCCCCCGTCCACGTCCGCGGGTCGGCCGCCTCGTGCGTCCTGCACCTCGCCGTGCCCGTGGACACGCCGCCCGGCGCGGCGGAGATCTTCGTCACGTCCCTGCGTTCCGAGGTGGCCGGGGACGGCGGCAGACTGGTGGTGTGGACCGCACCCCCGGAGGCGGCCGCCCGGCTCGACCGCTTCGGTCCCGTGGGAGCCGCCACGCTGATGCGGCGCGTGAAGGAGCGTTTCGACCCCGAGGGGCGCATGTCTCCCGGACGGCTCGCCGGCGCCCCGCCGGCGGGCTCGGGCACGTGAGGAGCGAACGTCCGTGGACCCCGAGCTGATCAAGGACTGCGTGCACTGCGGGTTCTGCCTGCCCACCTGCCCGACGTACGCGCTGTGGGGCGAGGAGATGGACTCCCCGCGCGGGCGCATCCACCTGATGAAACAGCACGTCGAGGGCACGCCGCTGACGCCCGAGATGGCCGGGCACTTCGACGCGTGCCTGGGCTGCATGGCCTGCGTGACCGCCTGCCCGTCCGGCGTCCGGTACGACACGCTGATCGAGCAGACCCGGGCCGAGGTCGAACGGACCCACCGCCGCGGCTGGGACGAGCGCGCCTTCCGCGCCCTGGTCTTCGGCCTGTTCCCCCACCCCCGGCGGCTGCGCGCGCTGCGGCTGCCGCTGAAGCTGACCGAACGGCTCAGACCCCGCCTGGCCCCGCTGCTCGAACGCCTGGACCCGCGCCTGGCCGCCATGGCGGCCCTCGCGCCCCCGGTCCCCCGCCGGACGCTGATCCCCCCGCTCGTCGCCGCGCGGGGCGAGCGGCGCGCGGTCGTCGGCATGCTCACCGGCTGCGTGCAGGCCGAGTTCTTCCCCCGGGTCAACGCGGCGACCGCGCGCGTGCTGGCGCTGGAAGGCTGCGACGTGGTCGTCCCTCCACGCCAGGGCTGCTGCGGGGCGCTGTCGGTGCACTCCGGGCGACCTGAGGAGGCCGCCCGGTTCGCCCGGCGGACGATCGCGACGTTCGAGCGCGCGGGCGTGGAGACCGTGATCGTCAACGCGGCCGGGTGCGGGTCGAGCACCAAGGAGTACGCCGACCTGCTCGCCGGCGACCCCGCGTGGGCGGAGCGGGCGCGAGCGCTGCGGTTCGTGGACCTCGCCGAGTTCCTGGCCGAGCTGGGGCCCGCGGCCGAGCGGCATCCCCTGCCGATGACGGTCGCCTACCACGACGCCTGCCACCTCGCGCACGCCCAGGGGGTGCGCGCCCAGCCCCGCGCGCTGCTCGCGGGGGTGCCGGAGCTGCGGGTCAGGGAGATCCCGGACGCGGCGATGTGCTGCGGGTCCGCGGGGACCTACAACCTGTTCCAGCCCGAGGCGGCGCGCGAGCTGGGCGACCGGAAGGCGGAGCAGGTGCTCGGCGTCGGCGCCGACCTGCTCGTCTCGGCCAACCCCGGCTGTACGATGCAGATCGCCTCGGCCGCCCGCAGACGGGGCGAGGAGCTCCGCGTGGCCCACACCGCCGAGGTCCTCGACGCCTCCCTCCGCGGCCTGTCCCCCGCCGCCTTGGGAGCGCCGTGAGCCGATACCCCGCGCCACCGGAGGCAGCGCCATGAGCACCGTTCAAAGCGTCGACAGGGCTCTGGACGTGCTGGAGGCGCTGGCCGACCGGGGCGGGGAGGCGGGGCTGTCGGAGATCGCGGCGCGCACCGGCCTGCCGTACGGGACGATCCACCGGCTGCTCCAGGCGCTGCTGAGCCGCGGGTACGTCCGCCAGGAGTCCGACCGCCGCTACGCCCTGGGCAGCGCCCTGGTGCGCCTCGGAGGGGCGGCGGAGCGCATGGTCGCCGTGTGGGCGCAGCCGTACCTGGAGAAGATGGTGGCTCTGTCCGGCGAGACCGCGAACCTCGCGATCATGGAGGGCGACTTCGTCGTCTACGTCGCGCAGGCCGCCTCCCCCCGGCGCCTGCGCATGTTCGCGGAGGTCGGCCGCCGGGTGCTGCCGCACAGCACGGCGGTCGGGAAGGTGCTGCTGGCCGACCGCCCGGACGCGGCGGCCGTCCTCGCCCGCACGGGGCTGCCGCGCCGCACGGAGCACACGGTCACCACGGTCGAGGCGATGCTGGCCGAGCTGGACGCGGTGCGCGAGCGCGGGTACGCCGTCGACCTGGGCGAGGAGGAGCTGGGCGTGCACTGCCTCGCGGTGCCGGTCAGGGACGGCGGGCGGGTGATCGCCGGCATGTCCGTCTCGGGGCCGGTCGAGCGCATGGAGGCGCTCGACCGCGACCGGCTGGCCGAGGGCCTCCGCCGGATCGCCGGCGAGTTCGGCGCCGAGCTGAGCCCGCCCCGCTGACCGGGCCGCCGGGCCTCCCGGGCCGGGACCGGCGGTGGCGGCACGTCACAAAGGCGGCCCAGGCGACCTGTGGGCTCAGTCCTGCTTGACGGCCGGGACGGGGCGGTCGCCCGAGCAGCGGACCTCGATCTCGGTCCGCGCGCCGTCCGCCTCGAACCTGACGCGCGCCTTGTCGCGCGGCCCCCGCTCGGCGTCCTTCACCTCGTACCCGGGGGCGGGGGTCCAGGTGAGCAGCGTCACCAGGCCGCCCGCGCACCGCGCCACCACGACGCCTCCCCGCGCCGAGATCACCTTGTCCGAGCCGGTGTGCCCCGGACGGGACGGCCCCGGCGAGGGCGGATCCGCCGGCGGCGTGTCATCGGCGGAGGGTGTGTCCGCGGGAGTGTCCTCGGGAGACGGCGTGCCGTCAGGCGGCCGGGACGTGCCCACCGGCGACGGTGCGCCGTCCGCCGGGACGTCGCCCGCTCCGCTCGCGGAGGGACCGGCGGACGCGGCGCCGAGCTCGCGGCGCACGTCGGCCGCGGACAGCACGCGCCCCGAGGAGCCCGTCACCGCCTCCCCGAGGAACGCGGTGACGACCACGCCGGCGCCGGTGGCGACGAGCGCGACGACCAGCCATCCGGCCACGACGAGAAGCGGACGCCGTTTCATGGCCTGCATCCTCCCTGGCCATGCCCTAAGCCCGGGTTAAAGGGACGATAACTGACCTTATGCCGCACGCCCCGACCGGTTAGCGTAACGGCCCATGGCCAACGTCCTGATCGTCGAGGATGACGCGGCGATCCGCATCGCGCTCATCCGGGGACTGCGTGAGCGAGGACACGCCGTCTCCTCCGCCCCGACCGCCATGGAGGGCCTGCGCCAGGCCTTGGCCGAGCGGCCGGACCTCGTCGTGCTGGACCTCGGCCTGCCCGACCTGGACGGCACCGAGATGCTGCGGATGCTGCGCGCCGTCAGCCGCGTGCCCGTGATCGTGGCGACCGCGCGGGACGGCGACGCCGAGATGGTCCGCCTGCTCGACGCCGGGGCCGACGACTACGTGGTCAAGCCCTACAGCGCCGCCCAGCTCGACGCCCGCGTACGGGCGGTGCTGCGCCGCGCCGCCGGAGGGCCGGCCGACCCCTCGATCACCGTGGGCGGGCTGCGGCTCGACCCGCGCGGCCGGGAGGCGGTCCTGGACGGCGCCGTGCTGGACCTCACGCCCCGCGAGTTCGACCTGCTGCACTACCTCGCCGCCCGCCCCGGCCAGGTCGTCACCAAGCGTGAGCTGCTCACCGAGGTGTGGCAGGTGCCGTACGGCGGCGCGGACAAGACGGTGGACGTCCACCTGTCCTGGCTTCGCCGCAAGCTGGGCGAGACCGCCCAGGACCCCCGATACCTGCACACCGTCCGCGGGGTCGGGGTCAAGCTGGTCGACCCGTCATGAGGCGCTGGCTGGCCCTGCTCGTGGCCGCCACCACCTCGCTGGTGCTCGTCGCGCTGCTCGTCCCGACGGGGTTGCTGGTGCGCGCGCTGGCGCAGAGCGGCGCGGTGAACCAGGCGACCGCCGAGGCGCAGTCCGTGGCGGCGTCGGTGGGGACGGCCGATCGGGCCGCGCTCGCGCTGGCCGCCGAGCGCACTTCGGCCTCCAGCGGCCACGCCGTCACCGTCTTCCTCCCGGACGGGTCCCTCGTCGGCTCCCCCGCCCCGAGGTCGCCCGCCGTGGAGCTCGCGGCGCGGGGGCGCAGCCTGGTGGCGCAGACCCCCTCGGGGCTGGAGGTGCTGGTCTCCGTCCAGGGCCTGCCCGGCGGGACGGCCGTCGTGCGCGCCTACCTCGCCGAGGCCGACCTGCGCCGGGGCGTCCCGGAGGTCTGGCTGGGCATGCTCGTGCTCGGGCTCGCGCTGATCGGCCTCGGCATCCTGGTCGCCGACCGCCTGGCCCTCGCGCTGACCCGGCCCATGACCGGCCTCGCCCGTGTCTCCCACCGGCTCGCCGCCGGCGACCTGGCCGCGCGGACCACGCCGGGCGGCCCGCCCGAGGTGCGCGACGTCGGGCTGGCGCTCGACCACCTGGCCGGGCGCATCAGCGACCTGCTGGCCGAGGAACGCGAGACGGCGGCCGACATCTCGCACCGGCTCCGCACGCCCCTGACCGGGCTGCGGCTGGAGGCCGAGTCGCTGGCCGACCCCGAGGAGGCCGCGCGGCTCGGCGCCCGCGTGGACGCGCTGGAACGCGCCGTGAGCTCGGTGATCCTCGACGTGCGGCGCCGATCGCACGAGCAGGCGGCCTGCGACGCGGTGGCCGTCGTGGGCGACCGCGTGGCGTTCTGGTCGGTCCTGGCCGAGGACCAGGAACGGCCCGTGACGCTGGAGCTCCCGCCGGGGCCGCTCACCGTGGCGGCCGGGGCCGCCGAGCTGTCCGCCTGTGTGGACGCGCTGCTCGGCAACGTCTTCGCCCACACTCCCGACGGCGCGGGCTTCTCGGTGCGACTCACCCCCGGGCCGGAGGGCGCGCGGCTGGAGGTCGCCGACACCGGGCCGGGCTTCGGGGCGGCGGCCCTCGGACGGGGGCGCAGCGGCGCGGGGTCGACCGGGCTCGGGCTCGACATCGCCCGGCGCACGGCGGAGGCGTCGGGCGGGTCGATGACGGTGGGCGACGGCCCGGACGGCGGCGCCGTGGTCGTCCTCGTCCTGGGACGCCGATCCTCCCCCTCGTAGGGGTCTCAGAGGCCCTGCCTCCCCGTCTCAGAGGCCGCGCCTCCGTCTCAGAGGCCGCGCCTCCGTCTCAGAGGCCGGCCTCGCGCCTCGCTGTCGTGGACTCCGATGCTCTTAGTGCGCCGTTAACTTCGCCGCAGCGCGCGTTTAGCCCGCCCCCGGCGAGCCTTGGGCCATGACGAACACGACGAGCACCACACGAGGCAGGACCGTCAAGCTGCTCATCGGGGGCGCCGGAGCGCTCGCCGTCCTCGGGGCGGGGACCGCCGCCGCCGAGGGCGCGACGCGCGCCGCCGTCCCGTCCGGCGCGACGGCCGCCGTCACCGCCCCGGCGGCGGCCACGGCCACCACCGCGATCACCTACCGCCAGGCCGTCAGGATCGCCAAGAAGCGGGTCCCCGGCGCGCGGGTCACCAAGGTCGAGCGCGAATGGGAGCACGGCCACCGCGTCTGGAAGGTCGAGCTGAAGAGGAACGGCACCGAGTACCGCGTCTACGTCTCCACCCGAACCGGAAAGATCATCAAGTTCCGCACCAAGCACGACGACTGATCCCCTTCAGCGGCACTGGGTGAGCATGGCCTCCTTGTCGGCGGCGGTGACCGGGAGTTCGTACTTCAGTGCCACCTGGGCGAAGCGCACGGCGTAGGAACAGCGGATCCTCTTGGACGGCGGGAGCCAGGTCGCCGGGCCGGAGTCGCCCTTGGAGGAGTTGGCCGAGCCGTCCACCGGTATGAGGTTGAGCGGGTCGTTGGCGATCTGGACCCGCTTGGCCTTGCTCCACCGGGACGCGCCCATCTGCCAGTCGTAGGAGAGCGGCATGACGTGGTCGATCTGCACCTCGGACGCGTCGCTCTTCGACCAGTCGATCACCTTGCCGGTGTAGGGGTCGTCGAGGGTCATCGACACCAGGACGCAGTTGGAACCGGAGCGGTACTTCAGGTCCTTGCCGTCGCGGGCCAGCAGGTCGTTGCGCGTGTCGCAGCCGTTGCGCGCGAACGGGACGCCCTCGGCGGTGTCGGCCCAGGCGTAGCCGAACTCGTCGCGGTCGTAGCCGGTCTTGGGCCCGCGTCCCTTGGTCGTCACCTTCTCGATCAGCGTGACGGCGTCCGCACGGTCCTTGGACGACGTGATCGCGCCCAGGCCGGGCTCGGTGCCCTTGGGGTTGTCCAGCGGGCTGACGCCCGCGGAACCGCCGTCATTGCCCCCCGACCCCCCGTCGGCCACTCCGCCGCCGTCGCCCAGGCCGCCCGCGTCGACCGGGCCGCACCCCGCCAGCAGGACGGCCGCGGCGACGCCGGCCAGGATCGCGCGAGATCTACGCAGGCCCACTGCCACCCCCAGGTAAAGAAAATGTAATACCTAGGTATAGCAACTACCCGCGAAAACCCCGATTACGGCGAATCCAAGAAACACCCAAGTGAGAGTGCGGTTCCCGGAAACCCCGCGTCCACCGGCGCATCCGCAGCTTTCGGACATGCGTGACATACGCGACGGCGCCCGGCCGTTCCAGGCCGGGCGCCGTCTCACGTCATGACCCCGCCCAGGCGAAGCCGTCGCGCGAAGCCGTTACAGGCCGTACTCCTTGACGATGCGCTCGTGCCGCTCCACCTCGACGCCCACACTGCGCGCCAGGTCGAGCCAGGCCAGCGGGTGGCTCCAGCGCTCGGTCGCGTCGTCCAGGACGGCGTCGAGCTCGGACGCGCCGACCTGCGGCGGGACGGCGATCCAGCCGTACACGCCCGCGAGCCGCTCGCCACTGGAGGGATGGGCGACCGTGTAGTTCTCGTCGCTGTAGACCCACATCGGCCAGCCGCGCTCGGCCATGACCTCGTTGAACTCGGTCCAGTCCTCCTCGGTCGGCGCGGCGCCGTCGAAGAACCAGCTCGTGTAGCCGCCCGGCCGCAGCATCGACACGGCCGCGAACGGGATGACGTACCCCTCCTGCGCCTCGGCGTCCTCGGGGACCGGCTCCAGCGGCCGGGGGTCGATGACGACGACGTCGCCCGCGTTGTAGTCCATGCCGCGGGGCTGCGGGATGAGCAGGCGGGCGGTGGCCGGGCCGGTGCGCACGGCCAGCACCTCGCGGCGGCTGCCGTCCGAGACCGGCAGGACCACGCGGACGAGGTGCCATTCCTCCTCGATGGGGCCCTCGGCGGAGGCGATCGGCATGCCGAGCTTGGCGGCGCCCACGCGGACCAGCGGCCAGTCCTCGGCGGCGGTCGCCATGACGATCATGCGCCAGACGTCTTCTTCCTCGCCGGCGTCCGACTCGACCAGTTCGCGCAGCACGGCCGCGCCCTTGGCGTTGTCGCCGAGCTGCTGCGCCGCGCCCGCGAGAATGCGGCGCGACTCCAGCGCGATCGTGCCCTCGGCGCCCGCCTGGAGGGACTTCTCGGCCTCCTCGGCCGCCTCGGCCCACCGCTCGCGGGCGCGGTGCAGCCGGGCCAGCGCGAGGTGGGAGCCGGCGGGGGGCAGCAGGGCGGCGACGCGCTCCAGCCGCTCGTCCTGGCCCGCCTCGACCAGCACGCCGGTGAGGTAGGCGACGTCCTCCTCCTCGGCGGTGGCCGGGTCGCCGTCCTCGACGATGGTCTTCCACAGGATGTCGGCGCCGATCGGGGCGTACCCGAGGAAGCCGAGCGTGGTGGTGTGGCGGCGCGTCGCGGGCAGGTCGGTGCCCGACAGCGGCCACAGCCAGCCCACCCAGCGCTCAGGGTCGGCGTTGTGGCCATCGGCGGCGTCGAAGTAGGCGACCAGCTCGTCCTGCGGGCCGGGCGGGGGCAGCGGCTTGACCGCGTCGGCGGCGGCGCGCAGCTCGGCCACGCGCTCGGCGAGCCCCTCGGCGGAGCGCAGCGCGCCGATCCAGGACTCGGCGAGGTCGGCGAGGGCGCGGGCCTGCCAGGCGGCCTGCCGCCTGACGGCGAGGTCACCGGCGATCAGCGCCAGCTCGACGCGGCCGCGGTGGACGCCCATGGTCTCGAAGTAGGTCATCCACTGGCGCATGACGCGGCCGAGCTGCCAGGTGTTGCTGATCACCTCGTCGAGCAGGCGGACGGCGCGCGCCCACTCGACCCAGTCGCGCGGATGGTCGCCGACGACGTCCAGGTCGGGGAGGGCGTCCAGCGCCTCGGACGGACGGCCCACGAGCGCGAGCACGAGCGCGCGCAGGACGCCCTCGCGGTGGTCCTTGGCGACCGGGTCCTCGGCGGGGAACTCCTTCGCGGAGTCGAGCTCGGTGAGCGCCTCCTGCGAGCGGCCCGCGGCGAGCAGGGCGCGCACGCCCATGGCGGCGAGCTCCCAGCTCACCTGGCCCCCGGCTCCCCGGTGCCCGGCGACGGCGGACTCGTGGTAGGTGACCGCCTGCTCGGCCTCGCCCGCGTCGAGCAGCGCCGCGACGTACTGGGTGACCAGGCCGCAGAACGCGGGCGTGCCGGGACGCACGCCCTCCAGGACGGCGCCGAGGGCGGCGAGGCGCTCGGCGGCGTACCCGGGGCCGTCGGTGTTGGCCTGCGTGACGGCCAGGGCCTCGGCGGCGGCGGGCACGGAGGGGCACTCCCTGACGTCCTCACGCCCGGCGAACTCGACCAGCGCCTCGGCGTCGCCGAGCGCGACGGCGCCCTGCGCGCGGTCGCCGATGCGGCCGGCCAGGTGCCAGTGCCGGGCGAACAGCTCCAGCCAGGGCAGTTCCAGCGTCTCGGCCTGCTGGGCCACCGCCGGTGCCATCACGTCGAGCTGGGGGTACCGGCCCTCGAAGGCCTGAGCGGGAAGATCGCCCAGGGCGATGGCGAGCCCGGTGTTGCCTGCTTCGTGCAGTTGCCGTTGGGTGTCAGCGACCCAGGCCCAGATGTCCACGTCCATGGCACGCCAGTCTGCCAGTTCACCGAGCATGCCCCAAACATGCGGGCGGGCGCGGTGGGGATGGACGGCCCCCGGTGGCCGGTAGGGACTGGATCGACCGGAATGACGGAAGAGGCCGCTACGCGTGGTTGGCGGTGACCTCGCCGGAGGCGACCAGGACCGCCGGACCGGTCAGCAGGCTGGAGTCCTCGCCGAGCGTGACGGTGAGCAGCCCGCCGGGCACCTCGACGACCCACTGCCCCTGCCGCTCGCCCGCGAGCCGCGCCGCGGCCACCGCCGCCGCGACCGCCCCCGTGCCGCACGAGCGCGTCTCGCCCGAGCCGCGCTCGTGGACGCGCATCACCACGCGCCGCTCGCCCACCGAGTTGAGCAGCTCGACGTTGACGCCGGCCGGGAAGACCGCGGGGTCGAAGCCGGGCTGCGCGGTCAGGTCCATGCGCCCGACCGGGTCGCCGGTCACGCAGGCCAGGTGGGGGTTGCCCATGTTCACGACCAGGCCGGTGTACTCGGTGACGCCGATGGTCGCCCAGCTCTCGCCCTCGACCACGGGCGCGCCCATCTCCACGGTGACGTCGCCGGTGGGGCCGAGGCCGACGTGGCGCACGCCCGCGCGGGTCACGACGTCGAACTCGCCCGGCTCGGCCAGCCCGGAGTCCACCAGGTAGCGGGCGAAGACGCGCAGGCCGTTGCCGCACATCTCGGCCACGCTGCCGTCGGCGTTGCGGTAGTCCATGAACCACTCGGCGTCGCCGGAGCGCGGCCCGTGCGCCGACTCGCGGTCGAGGATCTCGCCGGCCTCGGCGCTCAGCTTGGCGGGCACCACGCGCAGGACGCCGTCCGCCCCGATGCCGGCCCGGCGGTCGCACAGCCAGGTCACCAGCGACGCGGGGAGCTCCAGGCTCGCGTCGGGGTCGGGAAGGATGACGAAGTCGTTCTCGGTGCCGTGGCCCTTTACGAAGCGCATGTCTCCGAAGTTTACGCCGTGATCAGCGCGGCCGCCTGTTCGAGCAGGTCAGGGGCGTCGAACGGGAGCCACCTGACCCGGGGGTCGCGGCGGAACCACGACTCCTGGCGGCGCGCGAACCGGCGCGTGGCCCGGATCGTCTCCTCCCTCGCCTGTTCCTGCGTCCACTCCCCGTCGAGGTGCCGCAGGACCTGCGCGTACCCGAGCGCCCTGCTCGCGGTGCGCCCCTCCGCGAGCCCGCGCGCCGCGAGGGCCCGCACCTCCTCGACGAACCCCGCCTCCCACATGCGGTCGACGCGCAGCGCGATGCGCTCGTCCAGGACGGGCCTCGGCACGAGCAGGCCGATCTGCACGCTGTCGTAGACGGCGTCGTAGGACGGCATCGTCGCCGAGAACGGCCGCCCGGAGAGCTCGATGACCTCCAGGGCGCGCACGACGCGGCGGCCGTTGCTGGAGAGCACCGCCTCGGCGGCCACCGGGTCGAGCTCCTTCAGCCTTTGGTGGAGGATCTCGGGGCCGGCCTCGGCCAGTTCGGCCTCCAGCCGGGCCCTGATCGCCGGATCGGTACCGGGGAAGTCGAGGTCGTCCAGGGCGGCCCGGACGTACAGCCCCGAGCCGCCGACCAGGATCGGAGCCGTGCCCGCGGCGCGCAGGCGGTCGATCAGCGGGCGGACCATGCGCTGGTACTCGGCGACGCTCGCCGTCTCACCCATGTCCCAGACGTCCAGCAGGTGGTGGGGGACGCCGCGGCGCTCGGCGGGCGTCAGCTTGGCCGTGCCGATGTCCATGCCCCGGTAGAGCTGCATCGAGTCGGCGTTGATCGCCTCGCCACCGAGGCGCAGCGCCAGGTCGACGGCGAGGTCCGACTTGCCGGCGGCGGTCGGCCCGACGACGGCGACGACCGGCGGGCGCTCCACTACAGCTCCCAGTCGAGGGTCGGCGGGAGGTGGCCCTCCAGGGTGAGCAGCCAGCGCTTGGTCTCGATGCCCGTGCCGCTGAACCCGCCGATGCCGTTGCCCGCGACCACGCGGTGGCACGGGACGATGATCGGGATGGGGTTGCTGCCCATGACCGTCCCGATGGCCCGCGCGTCCACCCCGGCGCGGCTCAGCGCGCCCAGATCGCCGTAGGTGATGACCTCCCCGTACGCGATCCGCGTGTACAGGGTGCCGAGCACCCGGCGTTGCAGCGGGGACATCAGCCGCCAGTCGACCGGCACGGTGAACTTCTTCAGCTCCCCGGCGAAGTAGGCGGCCAGTTCCTCCCGGACGAGGGCGGTGAGGTCCGGGTCGTCGACCTGGGTGGCGTCGAGCTGCTCCAGCACCCGCCCCCGCGCCCGCGCGCCGTCGCGGAACGCGGCCGACACCACGCCCGTCCGCGTGACCGCTGCCATCACGGTGCCGACGCGCGTCGGCACGGCGGCGAAGGCGACGTCTACCATCCGTTCATTTCCATCCGCGTGTGTTCCTGGACGGGCGCCCTGCCCGTCCTTCTCACCGTAACCATGACCGGGCGTCCCGGAGTCCCGATCTTCGGGGATCACTCCGGAAGCCAGCGGGCGACGAAATAGCCGACGCCATAGGGCGCCTCGTCGTACAGCAGCTCCCCGGCCAGACGCCGCCCGCCCGCCGCGCCCGCATCGCCGCGCATCGTGCCCGCATCGCCGCCCGTCGCACCGGCATCGCGGCCCGCGGCCCCGGCGAGCACCTGGAACGCGGCGCGGCCCGCCACCCACAGCTCGTCGGCCTCGCCGGGGTCGAGCGCGGCCAGGGCACGGGCGTCCACGTCGGCGAGCGCCCGGGCGAGCGCCTCGTCGTAGGAGGCCGCGTCCGGGTGGAGGTAGCCGGGCGACTGCACGGTCAGCCTGGCCGAGCCGTCCCCCATGACCAGCAGCGCGACGCGCTCGCCGCGGGCCGCCAGCGTCGCGCCGAGCCGGGCGCACGTCTCGGGCGGGGCGTCGGACGCGACCGCCTCGTGCGCCGCGGGGAGCCCGGCGTCCGCCCTGTCGAGCAGCCACCGCCCGAGGGTGAGGGACAGCGGCAGCACCGGCGGCCCCTCCCCCACGCGGACGTCCGCGCCCCAGGGGGCGAGGGTTCCCGCCGCGTCCGGCCCGTAGGAGCGGGTGGTCTCGGCGCCGCCCACCGTGATCAGCACGTCCGGCCGGGCGGCGGCGAGCGAGCGGACGGCGCAGACGCACGCCTCGCGCAGCCCGTCCAGCTCTCGCGCGGCCTCGCCCGCCACCTCGGGGACGATCAGGGGCGGGTGCGGGCACACGGCGGCGGCGACTAGCACGCGATCAGGCTAGCCCGCCCCGCCGCATCCCTGGACCGGCGGCGGCCGAGGCCCGGACGAGGAGACCGCATAACCCTTGGAGCCTCCGATGGGGCCGCCCTGGAGGCATGAGCGGGAGTTCCGGGGCATGAACTTCCACGGCCGTGAACGGGGAAACCCCGGTCCCGTCGTGCGGGAGCCGGGGTTTCACCTCTTTCGCCCGGGCGGGCGGGGGGCCGATCAGGTACCGCCGAAGTCCTGGGTCCACCATGGGCCGCCGCTGCCGAAGTGCACGCCGACGCCGATGGCCTTCAGCTTGCAGTTCATGATGTTGGCGCGGTGGCCGGGGCTGTTCAGCCAGGCCTTGACGACGGCCTCGGGGGTCTGCTGGCCCTTGGCGATGTTCTCGGCGAACATCGACGAGGTGTAGCCGGCCGCCTTGATGCGGTCCCAGGGCGTACGCCCGTCCTGCGAGTTGTGGTCGAAGTAGCCCTTGGCCGCCATGTCGTCGGAGTGGCCACGGGCAGCCCGGCGCAGCTTCTCGTCGATGCGCAGGGGGCCGCAGCCCTGCTCCTGACGGGCCGCGTTGGTCAGGCGCGCGACCTCGTCCTCGGCGGCCACGACGTTCGCGGGGCCCTTGGCCGTCGAGGACGGGCTGGGCGCCGACTTGGTCGGACTCTTCGTCGGGCTCTTGGTGGGCGAGACGGTCGGCTTCGGGGTCGGCTTGGGCGTCGGCCGCAGGCGCGGGCGGGTCGTGGGCCTGACGGACGGCTTCGCGGAGGGCTTGGCCGTCGGCGAGGCGGGCGGGCTCGACGGGGCGCCGCGGTCGAGGTCGCGGAAGAAGTCGTCGCCGGGGCCGGCGTAGGCGCCGGGCCGCTCCTGGTAGGGGGCGACATATCCGACGGGTCCGTCCGGGCCGGGGCGCGTGCCCCCGCTGCCCTGGGGAGCCTCGGCGCCGGAGTTCTTCTTGTTCTTCGCGCTCTCGCCGCCCGAGGGTGCGGCCGTCTTGGCCACCGGGGTCTGCTGCTCGTCGCGCGAGCCTCCCCCCGACCCTCCGCCGGAGCCGGAGATGTCGAGGGCTCCGCCGCCCGAACCCTCAGAGCCCGACGATCCACCGGACGCGGAGCCCGCGGAGGTGTCCTGCTCGGACGCGTCGTCCGGGGCCGCGGCGGTCGCGTCACCGGCATCGGCGTTCCCATCCTGCCCATATGTCTGCAGCGAGGACTTCTGGGACACGGGCTCGGCGGACGAGCCGGCTCCGGTCAACGCGACGACCCCGCCCGCGGCGAGGGCGGCGGCGACCACGGCCACGGCCGCGCTGATCACTATGGTGCGCCGGCCCTGGCGGGGCCGGGGGGAATCGTCGGTGGAGAGGTATTCGGTGGGTAGTAGAGGGCTGGACTCGTCGTAGCGGCCCGGCGACGGACGGTCGTGCCGATCCATGTGGTGACTCCTGCGGCCTATCGGGGAGAAAGCGCTCCGGCTTCCGCGAGTGGTCGTTCACACTAGCCCCACAGGCCGATTTACCGCACCCCAATCACGGAAGAATCACGACTTGTCAACACTTGGACCGATCTCATTTCGAACAGTCGCCGCCGTCGGCGGCGTGACGGCGTTCTTCGCCCTCGCGGGCCTGGCGATCACCCACGGAACCGCTCCAACGGACCCCGGAACGCCGCCCGCGCCGGGCGATCCGGCGTCCCGGCCGTCGAGCGCGGCGACCGCTCCGATCGCGCGCTCGGGCGCCGAGTCCGCCTCCGGGGACGACCCGCCATTCGAACACCGGACCCCCGATCTTCCTGCGGAAATGTCCGGGCGGCAGCTTCCCGGGGGGCGGTGGACGGCGCTCGTCCCGGTCGTACGCCTCCCCGAGGGGGCCCGGCGGGCGCACGCCGACCGGGCGCAGGGGCATGATCAGGGCGCGCGCCGGGCCGCAACGCTCACGGACGGCGCGTTACGCGGGACCCCGCACGCGCCGGGCCCGCCGTACAAGCGCGCCCCTGCGACTCCGCACAAACCGAACCCCCCGCACGAGCGCCCGCCGCGTCGGGAGACGCCCGCGCCGCCCCGCCGGACGCCCTCCCCGCCGTGGCACGGGCCACGTCACGACCCGCCCCGGGGAGAGCGGGACACGACCACGCGGACGCCTCCGGGCGTCCAGGACCGGCCTCCCTATCCGATGGGAGACCCGTGCGCGAGGTTCACCGACTTCCGCCGGTACTACTGCGACCGCCTGATCGGCGGCCACGGCTCCTGACCGGTTCCGGAAGCGGACGCGGAGCCGGCTCCCGGACCGGCTTCACCACCCGCCCCGGGATCGGCATCGCACCCGGCCGCGCGCCGGTTTCCAGAGCGGCGTCAGGATCGCCGCAGCGCGGGCATGCCCAGCGACACCGCGCCCGGCTTGCCGGAACCGCCCCCGGTACCGCAGGCGGCGCTCTCGCGCGCCTCCCACGCGTCGCCCGCGCGGGTGCGGCGCAGCGCCAGGGCGGGCCCGTCGGCCACGAGGTGGTGCGGCGCGGCGTACGTCACCTGGACGGTGACCATGTCCCCCGGCCGGGGCACCGCGCCCTCGGCGGGGACGAAGTGGACCAGCCGGTTGTCGGGGGCCCGCCCGGACATGCGGCGCGTGGCGTCGTCCTTGCGTCCCTCGCCCTCCGCGACCAGGACCTCCAGCGTGCGGCCGACCTGCGCCTTGTTCTCCGACCAGGAGATGTCCTCCTGAAGGGCCACCAGCCGCTCGTAGCGCTCCTGGACGACCTCCTTGGGCACCTGGCCGTCCATCGTGGCCGCGGGCGTGCCGGGGCGGATGGAGTACTGGAAGGTGAAGGCGTTGGCGAAGCGGGAGCGGCGGACGACCTCCAGCGTGCCCTGGAAGTCCTCCTCCGTCTCGCCGGGGAAGCCGACGATGATGTCCGTGGAGATCGCGGCGTCGGGCATCGCGGCCCGCACCCGATCGATGATGCCGAGGTAGCGCTCGGCGCGGTAGGAGCGGCGCATCGCCTTCAGCACCCGGTCGGACCCCGACTGGAGCGGCATGTGCAGCTGGTGCATGACGTTCGGCGTCTCGGCCATGGCGGCGATGACGTCGTCGGTGAAGGCGGCCGGGTGCGGCGAGGTGAACCGCACGCGCTCCAGGCCTTCGACGTCGCCGCAGGCGCGCAGGAGCTTGCCGAACGCCAGCCGGTCGCCGAACTCCACGCCGTAGGTGTTGACGTTCTGCCCGAGGAGGGTGACCTCCAGGACGCCGAGGTCGACCAGCGAGCGGACCTCGCCGAGGATGTCGCCCGGCCGGCGGTCCTTCTCCTTGCCGCGCAGGGCCGGGACGATGCAGAACGTGCAGGTGTTGTTGCAGCCGACCGAGATCGACACCCACGCGGCGTACGGCGACTCGCGCTTGGTCGGCAGCGTGCTGGGGAAGACCTCCAGCGACTCCTTGATCTCGACCTGCGCCTCGTTCGCGATGCGCGCGCGCTCCAGCAGCACCGGCAGCGAGCCGATGTTGTGCGTGCCGAAGACCACGTCGACCCACGGGGCCCTGCGGACGATCTCGCCCTGGTCCTTCTGCGCCAGGCAGCCGCCCACGGCGATCTGCATGCCGGGGTTGCGCACCTTGGCCGGGCGCAGGTGCCCCAGGTTGCCGTACAACCGGTTGTCGGCGTTCTCGCGGACCGCGCAGGTGTTGAAGACGACCACGTCGGCCGTCTCCCCGTCGTCCGCCCGAACGTAACCCGCGTCCTCCAGCAGCCCGGAGAGGCGCTCGGAGTCGTGGACGTTCATCTGGCACCCGTACGTGCGGACCTCGTAGGTGCGGGCGCGCTCCTCGGTGACACTCATCTCAACAGACAAGGGTAGGCGCATCGGGAGGTCCGCCGCACTCTCCCCGGTCTGTCCCTGATTCTCTTCCCCTCGTGACCAGGCCGTGATGCGATCGGTACCGCCCGGTTAGTGACCGGCGGCCTTGACCACTTACGTTGTCCAGCATGACGGAGAACGGGGACGCGACTCCTCTCGTCAGAGTCGAGAACGTCAACAAGAGCTTCGGTGCCCTGCACGTGCTCAGGGACATCAACCTGACGGTCAACCGGGGTGAGGTCGTCGTCGTGATCGGCCCGTCGGGAGGCGGCAAGTCGACGCTGTGCCGGGCCATGAACCGGCTGGAGACCATCGACTCGGGCACGATCACCTTCGACGGGAAGCCGCTGCCCGCGGAGGGCAAGGCGCTGGCCCGCCTGCGGTCCGACGTCGGCATGGTGTTCCAGAGCTTCAACCTGTTCGCCCACAAGACGATCCTGGAGAACGTCACGCTGGGCCCGATCAAGGTCAGGGGCGTCGGGCGCGAGCAGGCCGAGAAGCGCGGCATGGAGCTGCTCGAACGCGTCGGAATCGCCAGCCAGGCGCGGAAGTACCCGGCCCAGCTCTCCGGAGGCCAGCAGCAGCGCACGGCCATCGCGCGCGCCCTCGCGATGGACCCGAAGATGATCCTCTTCGACGAGCCGACGTCGGCGCTGGACCCGGAGATGGTGCAGGAGGTGCTCGACGTCATGATCGGCCTGGCCCGGGACGGCATGACCATGGTGGTCGTGACCCACGAGATGGGCTTCGCCCGCCGCGCCGCCAACCGCGTCGTGTTCATGTCCGAAGGCCAGATCGTCGAGGAGAACACCCCCGACGAGTTCTTCACCAACGCCGGCACGGACAGGGCCAGGGACTTTCTGTCCAAGATCCTCACCCACTGAGCGCGTGCGCCCCCCGGCCGACCGACTTCGCGCACAGTCCGGCACGTCGCCCTGGCGGCACCGCGCCGGCGTACATACCATCGCCGCGATCCCGGCGCCTCCGTCGCACCGTGGCGAGCACCGACCGCACGTCAGGCAGGACCACCAAGAAAGCTGAGGTACACGCACATGCGTTCACGACAGATCGGGGCCCTTCTCCTATCTGCCGCGGCACTGGCCGGCAGCCTCGCCGCCTGTGGCAACAGCGGTCCCACGTCGGCCATCGAGAAGGCCAAGAACGACAAGAAGCTCACCATCGGCGTCAAGTACGACCAGCCCGGTCTCGGCCTGAAGAAGCCCGACGGCACGGTCGAGGGCTTCGACGTCGACGTGGCGAAGTACCTCGCGGGCGAGCTGGGCGTGCCGGAGTCCGGCATCACCTGGAAGGAGGCGCGCTCGGCCAACCGCGAAACGTTCCTCCAGCAGGGGCAGGTCGACATGATCGTCGCCACCTACTCCATCACCGAGGCCCGCAAGCCCAAGGTCACCTTCGGCGGCCCCTTCTACATCGCCCACCAGGACACGCTGGTGCGCTCGGACGACACCTCCATCACCTCGCTGGACTCCCTCAAGGGCAAGCGCATCTGCCAGGTCACCGGCTCCAACTCCTGGAAGAACATCGCCGAGGGCACCAACAAGGAGAACAAGAAGGTCGAGGTCCAGCTCGTCCCGGCCGGCGCCTACGAGGAGTGCGTCACCAAGCTCAAGGGCAACGCCATCGACGCCGTGACCACCGACGACATGATCCTCGCCGGGTTCGCCAAGCGCGAGGGCTCGTCGCTGAAGGTCACCGGCGCCCCGTTCACCGACGAGAAGTACGGCGTCGGCCTGAAGAAGGGCGACAAGGAGACCTGCGAGGCGGTCAACAAGGCCATCACGAAGATGTACCAGGACGGGACCATCCAGAAGCTGTTCGAAAAGCACTTCAGCGGCACCGGTCTGCAGTTCACGGCCACCGGCGCGCCACCCGCCGAGGGTTGCAGCTGACCCCCGTTCCCCGCGCCGGTGAGGCTTCCTCACCGGCGCTCCCCGTCTCCGGTGGAGCACGATGGAATCACTTCTCGACTTCAGTCCGCTCGCGCAAGAGTTCACCACGATCCTCACCGGCTTCTGGTCGACGATCCGCCTGACCCTGATGAGCGCCCTGCTGGCGCTGATCCTCGGGACGGTTCTGGTCGCGATGCGCGTGTCCCCCACGCCCGTCCTGCGGGCCGCCGGCACGTTCTACGTCAACATCCTGCGCAACACCCCTCTCACGCTCGTGCTGCTGCTGTGCGCGCTGGGGCTGAGCGACACCCTGCAGTACACGCTGTCCGGCGACTCTCCGACGAACTACTACTGGTGGGCAGTGCTCGGCCTGTCCGCGTACACCGCGTCGTTCGTGTGCGAGGCGCTGCGGTCCGGCATCAACACCGTGCCGAACGGGCAGGCCGAGGCCGCGCGCGCCATCGGGCTGACGTTCACTCAGTCGCTGCGGCTCGTGGTGCTCCCCCAGGCGTTCCGCTCGGTCATCGCCCCGCTGGGCAGCATCCTGATCGCGCTGACCAAGAACACGACCATCGTGATCGTGGCCGGCTACATCGAGGCGTCCTCGGTCATGAAGCAGATGTTCGACGACTACGGCGGCACGCTGCCGATCTTCATGGGATTCGCGGCCGGGTACATGGTGCTGACGCTGCCCACCGGCTTCTTCTTCGGCTGGCTCGCCAAGCGCATGGCGGTGAGCCGATGACCGTCCCGCGCGGCGAGCGCGCCCTACGGAAGGGGGACGCGTGAGCACCACCAGCGTCCTGTTCGACGCGCCGGGTCCCCGGGCACGGCTGCGCAACAACATCCTCACCCTGGTGTCGGCCGTCGTCCTGCTCGCGATCGCGTACGTCGTGATCAAGGGACTGGCCGACAAGGGCCAGTTCGAGGGCAAGCTGTGGCAACCGTTCCTGGAGGCCCAGGTCTGGACGGGCCAGATCATCCCCGGCATCGTCGCCACCCTGGAGGCCGCGGTCGTCTCGGCCGTGCTCGCGCTGGTGTTCGGCGTCGTCTTCGGCCTGGGCAGGCTCTCCGACCACGCCTGGATCCGCGTGCCGGCGGGCGCGGTCGTCGAGTTCTTCCGCGCGATCCCCCTGCTCCTGCTGATCTTCTTCGCCCAGGCGGGGCCCGCGACGATCAGCGGCTACACCGTCAGCGTGCCCGCCTTCGCCGCCGTGGTGATCGGCCTGACGCTGTACAACGGCTCGGTGCTCGCCGAGGTGTTCCGCGCGGGCATCCTGTCGGTGCCGCGCGGGCAGTCGGAGGCCGGGTACTCGCTCGGGCTGCGCAAGGGCGGCGTCATGCGGCTCATCCTGCTGCCGCAGGCGACCACGGCGATGATGCCCGCGATCGTGAGCCAGATGGTGGTCCTGCTCAAGGACACCGCCCTGGGGTGGGTCATCGCCTACGAGGAACTGCTGAACTACGGGCTCAAGCAGATCCCGTCCAACTTCGGCAACCTCATCCCGAGCGCGATCGTCATCTCGCTCGTCTACATCGCGATCAACCTGGCCCTGAGCTACGTCGCCAACCGGCTCGAACGTCGGAGCAGGCGCAGTTCCAAGACGACCGCGACCGTGGTCGGCGCGCCGACCGCCGTGGGCGTCGGAGGCGGCGCCACGTAGGTCCCCTGCGAGGCGGCGCCGCGTAAGACCGTGCGGAGGCGGCGCCGCGCGACCGTGCGAGCGGCGCCGCGTACCTCGTGGGAGGGGCCGTCGCGTAAAACTTCCGCCCTATCGCGGGCGGGGGCGCGGCGGGGCGGCTCTAATACTGCGAATGAGCAGGACACGGCCCGCCACGCCACCACCCGCGCGCCGCCGGCCCGGCGCCAGGCTACCGTCGGTGCCGGCGCTGAGGTGGGTGCTGCTGGCGGGGCTGTTCGCGACGCCGACCGTCCTCGCGGGCTGCGGGGGCGGCCACGGCTCGCTGGTGATCGGCGTACGCCCCGGCCGTCCCGGGCTGGCCGACGTGTCGCCGTCCGGCGGGTACGCGGGGTTCGAGATCGAGGTGGCGGGCTACGTCGCGCGGCGGCTCGGCTACCGGGACGACCAGGTCCGCTACGTGACCGCCCCGGGCTCGCCGCCCGCCGACCTCGCCATGGGAGAACCCCTGCCGGTGGACGCCCCCGGCCCGCCGTCCGTCGCGGGGCCCTACCTGGTCTCCGGCCAGGACATCCTCGCGGGCGCGGGCGACATGACCGTCCGCCGCCTGCGCGACCTCACCCAGAAGCGGGTCTGCACGGCCTCCCCCGCCCCCCTGGTGGCCCGGTTCGGCGCGGCCTGGCAGCGGGCCTTCCTGACCGTCTCGACGGCGGAGGACTGCGCCAGGCGGCTCGCCTCCGGGCGAGTGCACGCGGTCACCGGTGACGCGGCCGTACTCGCCGGGCTCGCCGCCCGCTCCCCCGAGGCCGTCCGGCTGGTCGGGCGCACCTTCTCGCGGGAGGGATACGGCATCGCGGTCGCCCGGGACGACCTTCGCGCGGGCGTGGACGACGCGCTGCGGGCGATGTTCGACGACGGCGCCTGGCGGCGCGCGGTGATCCGCCACCTCGGCTCGCTTGCCGCGAAATACCCGGTCCCACCCGCTTTGCGAACCTACCCGGGACCACGATCGGCTCCGTAGCGACCACACCGCGTCTCGTTTTCCGGCAGGATTCGGCTATGCCCCCCGAGCGCATGTCCGGGCGCCCCGTTCCCCGGTTCGGTGCCTGGCCCTCGCCGATCTCCACCGCCGAAGTCGTCCGGTCCGGCGTGCGGCCCGGTCACCCGGCGGTCGTCGGCGAAGAGATCTGGTGGGAGGAGGAACGGCCCACCGAAGGCGGCAGGCGCACCATCGTCCACCGCGACGCGCGCGGCACGTGCCGCGAGCTTCTGCCCGCGCCCTGGGACGCCCGCACCCGCGTCCACGAGTACGGAGGCCGCTCGTACGCCGTGACGCCCGAGGGCGACGTGGTGTTCGCCGAGCACGCCGACCAGCGGCTGTACCTGCTGCCCGCCGGGGGCGCGACACCCCGCCCGATCACCCCCGAGCCTGGTGTGGCGTGCGGGCTGCGCTACGCCGACCTGACGGTCCACGCGGGCGAGGTGTGGTGCGTCCAGGAACGCCACGGCGGCGACGGCAAGGTGGCCCGGTCGATCGTGTCGATCCCCCTGGCCGGCGGCGAGCCCCGGCAGCGCGTCACGGGCAGCGACTTCTACGCCTCCCCCATGCCGTCCGCCGATGGCGAGCACCTCGCGTACATCTGCTGGGACCACCCCCGCATGCCCTGGGTCGGCACCGAGCTGCGCGTCACCAGGCTGACCGACGGCGCCTCCTGGTGCGTCACGGGAGGCCCCGAGGAGTCGGTGCTGGCGCCCCGGTGGAACGGGCCCGGCCACCTCTACCTGCTGACCGACCGGTCCGGGTGGTGGAACCTGGAGGAGGCCCGCGTGGACGGCTCGTCGTCGCGCGCGCTGTTCCCCGCCGAGGAGGAGTTCGCCTGGGCGCCCCAGCGGCTCGGCGCCGCGCCGTACGCGGTCCTCGCCGACGGGCGGCTCGCGGTCGTCCACGGGCGCGGCGACCTGCGGCTCGGCGTCCTCGACCCCCGCACGGGCGAGATGACGGAACCGCCGCAGCCCTATGACGGCTGGGAGCCGTGCCTGGACGCCGACGGCTCCACGGTGTGCGGCATCGCCTACTCCGCGACAATCTCCCGGTCGGTCGTGCGGGTCGACGTCGGTACAGGCACGGGTACGGGCACGGGCACAGCCGTCGAGAGCCTGCGCAGCGACATCGGCGAGCCGCCCGACGCGGCCTACCTGCCGGTTCCCCGGCCCGTCGAGATCCACAGCCGGTTCGGGCGCCGCGTGCACGCCTACGTGTACTCCCCGGCCAACCCCGCCGTGCCCCTCGACGAGGTCGCGCCGCCGTACGTCGTGTTCGCGCACGGCGGCCCCGCGGCGCACGGCGTCACCGCGCTCGACCTCCACAAGGCGTTCCTCACCAGCCGCGGCATCGGCGTGATCGACGTGAACTACGGCGGGTCCACCGGCTACGGGCGCGCCTACCGCGAACGTTTGAAGGGCCGGTGGGGCGCCGTCGACGTCGAGGACGTGATCGCCGCCGCCGAGTGGCTGCTCTCGGCCGGGCTCGCCGACCCCGAGCGCATCGCGATCCGCGGCGCGGGCGCCGGCGGCTGGACGGCCATGGCGGCCTGCTGCGCCACCGGGCTGTTCTGCGGCGGCGTCTCGATCGCGGGCGTCAGCGCGCTCGCTCCGCTGGCCGCCACGACCCACGACTTCGAGTCCCGGTACGTCGAATGGCTGGTCGGCCCGGAGAACCCCGCGCTGTACGCCACGCGGGAGCCGCTGTCCAGGGCGGGCCAGATCGACTGCCCGATGCTGCTGATGCAGGGCCAGGACGACCTCGTGGTGCCTCCGGCGCAGGCGGAGGCGTTCGTGGCGGTGCTCGACGAACGCGGTGTCCCGTGCACCTACCTGTCCTTCGAGGGTGAGGGGCACGGTTTCGGCCGCGCCGAAACCAGGAGCGCCGCCCTCGCCGCCGAGCTGGCGTTCTACCAGCAGATCTTCCGGTAGGACGCGCGCCCTCGGCTCACGGCGCGGTCACCGGTCGCCACGCGGTCGCACGTCGCGGAGTGGTCACACGTCGCGGAGTGGTCACACGTCGCGGAGTGGTCACAGGTCGCGGAGTGCCGGGAGGAGTTCCTTCTCCGCCCACGTCAGGAACTCCTGCTGGTGCTCGGCGCCGATCTGGACCAGCGCGACGTGCGTGAACCCCGCGTCGATGAACTTCTTGACGGCCTCGACGACCTTGTCGGGGTCGTCGCCGCAGGGCACCTGGGAGGCGACGTCGTCCGGGCGGACGAACTTCGCGTACGACGCGAAGTTCACCGGTCCCGGCAGCTCGGACAGGACCTTCCAGTCCGCGGCGAACCACCTCCACAGCCGGTGGGCCCGCTCCTTGGCCGCCTCGGCGTCGGTGTCGTAGCAGACCGCGAGCTGGCCGTAGACGGGCTTGCCCTCGCCTCCGGTGGCGTGGAAGCGATTCACCAGGTCGGCGTCGGGGTGGACCGCGATGAGCGCGTCGCCGTACTCCGCGGCGAGGTCCGCCGACTGCGGCCCGGACGCCGCGATGCCGACGGGCACCGGCTCGTCCGGCAGGTCGTACAGCTTCGCCGAGTCGACGGTGTAGTGGTCGCCCCGGTAGCTGATGTAGTCCCCGCCGAACAACGCCTGGATGATCTCGACGGCCTCGCCGAACATCTCGTGGCGGATGTTCACCGGCGGCCAGCCCCGGCCGATGACGTGCTCGTTGAGGTTCTCACCCGCCCCGAGCCCCAGCGTGAACCGCCCCTCCGACAGCGCGCCCATCGTGGCGGCCTTCTGGGCCACCACGGCCGGGTGGTAGCGCATGATCGGGCAGGTGACGTAGGTCATCAGCGGGATGCGCTCGGTGGCGCAGGCGACCGCGCCCAGCACCGACCAGGCGTACGGCGAGTGGCCCATCTCCTCGAGCCACGGGAAGTAGTGGTCGGACATGACTTCGTAGTCGAACCCCGCGCGTTCGGCGCTGACGGCGTCCTCGACCAGCTGCCGGGCGGGAGTCTGCTCGCACATGAGCGTATAACCGATCTCTGCCATGGCGCCCCCATACCCCCGCGTCCCGTGAACGTGCTCGGGGCGGCGAAAAATATCCGAACCCGGCGTGTACCAAGAGGAGGGGCCGAAGGAGCCCCCGAGCGCCGTTAAGCGGACTTTTCGCCCCCTGGGCGACATAGTGGGATTCATCAGGCGCGATGTCGACGACGGGGGACCCCGCCCGGCCGGACCTAGGGTGCAAAACTGGCTTGACGGGCGGACTTTGCTTGCTCGTTACCTCTCTGACGCTTAATCTCGACCACAGTGAGGAGCTACTCCGCGCAGTGCGGATTGCCATAACGGTGTTCGACGGACGATCTAGACCGATCACACCCAGCGGCCGGATGCCTTCGTGTCCGGGCGTTGGACAATATTTGTCTGACAAGAATCGCCCGCTCGGGCGAGTCCGTGCCGTGCGTGTGGCCCTCGCGTGCTCAAGCTCGCGACGCGAGGAGGGTTGGCGCGCATGAATTCGACGATCGTGATCACGCTGGCGGTAGCCGTTGTCCTGCTGGCGCTCATCGCGATTGTCGCCCTCGTCGTGCTGATACGCCGCACCGGCGGCGACCGCGCCGGCAGGCACGGTCCGACCGCCGAGCAGCTCGCGGGCGTCCACGCCGAGCTGGAACAGGCGCGACGCGAAGGCCTTGAGATCCGTGTCAAGGCCGAGACCGACGCCGGTGAGATGGTCCGCAAGGCCGAGGCGGCCGCCGAGAACGCGCTGCGCATGCGCAAGGAGGTCGAGGACGAGGCCCGCTCGCTCAAGGGCGAGCTCAAGGAGCTCAGATCCGACCTGGAGCGCCGGGAGCACCGCCTCGCCGAGCGCGAGGAGCGGCTCGACGAGGAGAGCCGCCGGCAGGCCGAGACCGCCAGAAAGCTCACCGAGGCCGAGACCGAGCTCGCCGGGCGGCGCGTCGAGCTCGACCAGGTCGAGAACCAGCGCCGCGAGGTGCTGGAGCGCGTCGCCGGCCTGACCGCCGACCAGGCCAAGGCCGAGCTGGTCATGACCATCGAGAACCAGGCCAAGCGCGAGGCCGCGCTGATCGTCCGGGAGATCGAGAGCGAGGCCCGCAAGGAAGGCGAGAAGCGCGCCATCAAGATCGTCACGCTGGCCGTGCAGCGCGTCGCCACCGAGCAGACCGCCGAGTCGGTGGTGAGCGTGCTCCACCTGCCGGGCGACGAGATGAAGGGCCGCATCATCGGCCGTGAGGGCCGCAACATCCGCGCGTTCGAGTCGACCACCGGCGTCAACCTGATCATCGACGACACCCCCGAAGCGGTGCTCCTGTCCTGCTTCGACCCGGTCCGGCGGGAGACCGCCCGGCTCACCCTCGAAAAGCTCGTCCTGGACGGCCGCATCCACCCGCAGCGCATCGAGGAGGCGTACGAGCGCAGCAAGGAGGAGGTCAAGGACCTCTGCGTGCGTGCCGGCGAGGACGCTTTGGTGGAGCTGGGCATCACCGACATGCACCCCGAGCTGATCATGCTGCTCGGCCAGCTCCGCTACCGCACCTCCTACGGGCAGAACGTCCTCAAGCACCTCGTCGAGTCGGCGCACATCGCCGGCATCATGGCCTCCGAGCTGCGCCTGGACCCGATGATGCTCAAGCGGTGCACGGTCCTGCACGACATCGGCAAGGCGCTCACCCACGAGGTCGAGGGCAGCCACGCCCTGATCGGCGCCGAGATCGCCCGGCGGTACGGCGAGCACGAGGACGTCGTCCACGCCATCGAGGCGCACCACAACGAGGTGGAGGTCCGCACGGTCGAGGCGGTGCTCACCCAGGCCGCCGACGCCATCAGCGGCAGCCGCCCGGGAGCCCGGCGCGAGTCCCTGGAGGCGTACGTCAAGCGGCTGGAGCGGCTGGAGGAGATCGCCCAGTCCTACGACGGCGTCGAGAAGGTCTTCGCCATGCAGGCCGGCCGCGAGATCCGGGTGATGGTCCGCCCCGAGGCGATCGACGACATCCAGGCCCAGGTCATCGCCCGTGACGTGGCCAAACAGGTGGAAGAGGAACTGACCTACCCCGGCCAGATCCGCATCACCGTGGTAAGAGAATCCCGCGCCACCGAATTCGCCCGCTAGCCCCCACCTCCGCCGACTCGTCCCCCCGGCCGACTCGGCGCACCAACCCCGCCCGCCTGATCGCCCCTGGTCAGCTCACTCCTCGACCGGGAAGTCGTCCGTGGGTTGGCGGGCCCGGCGCGCCAACCCCCGCCCGCCCGATCGCCCTGGTCAGCTCACTCCTCGAACGAGTCCGGGAAGTCGTCCGTGGGTTGGCCCTCGGATTCGAGGGCTTCGCGGACCACTCGGTAGGCCACGCCGCCGGAGTAGCCCTTGCGGGCGAGCATTCCGGCCAGGCGGCGGATGCGGGCGGCGGGTTCCAGGCCTCGGGTGCCGGGCAGCTTGCGGTCGACGAGCCTGCGGGCGGTCTCCAGCTCCTGGTCGGAGTCGATCTGGTCGATCGCTTCCCGCACGGTGTCCTCTTCGACGCCGCGTTTGCGCAGCTCGGCGGCGAGTGCACGGCGTGCCAGGCCACGTCCGGCGTGACGGGAGGTGACCCATGCCTCGGCGAACGCCTCGTCGTCGATGAGACCGACATCGGAGAATCGGGAAAGTACGGACTCGGCCGCCTCGTCAGGAATGTCCCTGCGGCGCAGGGCCTCGGCGAGCTGCGCCCGCGTCCGTGGTGCCATCGTCAGCAACCGCAGGCAGACGGCCCGCGCCACCGCCTCGGGATCGCCTGGGGGCCCCTGAGCCGCCAAGGAGCCCTCGGCCGGCCCGTCGAACCCCCGAGCCGCCCGACGCCCCGTGCGCCCTCGCCGACCACTCTTGGCCGTCCGAGGCGAGGCCACCCGAGCGGACTCCTCAGACTCCGCCCGAGACTCCTCAGACTCCGCCCAACGCGCCCCCGGCTCTGCCGGGGCCTCCTCAGACCTCGCCCAAAGCTCCCCCGACCCTGTCCAGGATTCCGCAGACTCAGCCCAACGCGCTCCCGACCCTGTCCTGGTTTCCGCAGACTCAGCCCAACGCTCCCCCGGCTCCTTCCGAGACCCCTCGGCCCCCACCCAAGACTTCCCTGCCTCCGGCCAGGATTCCTCGGACTCGGCCCAGGGGCTCTCAGCCTCCGGCCAAGCTTCCTCCGGCTCGCCGTACGAACCCTCCAGCTCCCGGAGTGGCACTGCTGGTTCGTCGAACGCGGGTTGCCGGGACCGGGGAGGGGGCGCCTGGTTCTGGGTGCGGCTCGGCGGTTCGGGGTCGGGGGTGCTCAGGTCGTGGTGGGGCTGTTCCGGCTGCCGCTGAGAGGCACCGCGCTCGCCGGATTCGCCGCGCCGCTCGCCCGATTCCCCACGCCACTGGCCGCCGCGCCGCTCGCCGGGTTCGTCCGCCTGCGGAGGTTCCCCCGGCTCATGCCGAAGGTCGTCGTGCTGTGGCCGGCGGGTGTCCCTGAGGTTGGCCGGTGGGTCTTCGGAGCGGGATTCCTCGGGTTGGGGATGCTCGGGTTGGTGGGGAGCCTGCGCCTGGTCTTGGCGAAGGCTGCGGGGTTGCCAGCGGGTCGCGCCGGGCTCCCAGGGGAACTTCCCCTGCTCCCGCCCTGGCTCGTCCG
Source organism: Sphaerisporangium album (assembly GCF_003323745.1). GTDB lineage: Bacteria > Actinomycetota > Actinomycetes > Streptosporangiales > Streptosporangiaceae > Sphaerisporangium > Sphaerisporangium album. Next base: position 172,186 of record NZ_QOIL01000002.1, on the reverse strand, counting down.
GCTTGCGGCGGAAGAATTCGTGGGTTTTCGAGTCGTCCCGGGCGGCCGGGGTCAGAAACTCCGTACCCGGCCGGGCTTGAGCTCCCCGGGACCGGGCTCGGCCTTCCTGCGGCCGTGCTTGATCTTCCTGTGGCCGGCCTCGAGGATCTTGTGGCTGAGGGTCTTCGTCGGACGAACGGGAGCGGCGGTTTCGGTTCTGGGCGCCGCGCGGGCGGGAGCCGGTACGTGAGGCAGGGTCCGGGGAGTCCTCGATCCAGGCTCCCCAGTCCCCTGACCTCACGCGGCCAGGGGAATCATCACCGGCAGGCATGGGAGATCAGCTCGATCAGACGTCACCCGGCTTGGGAGCCTTGGCGCCCCGGCCTGCGGGCGCCGGAGCGGACGCGGCCGCGGCGCGACCGGCGGCCACGGGGGCGGGCCCGGCCGCCGACGGCGCCGCGGGAGCCTCGGCGGGAGTGTCGAGGCGCGGCCCGACGCCGAGCTTCTCCTTGATCTTCTTCTCGATCTCGTTGGCGATGTCGGGGTTGTTCTTCAGGAAGTTGCGGGCGTTCTCCTTACCCTGCCCGAGCTGGTCGCCCTCGTAGGTGTACCAGGCGCCGGCCTTGCGGACGAAGCCCTGCTCGACGCCCATGTCGATCAGGCCGCCCTCGCGGGAGATGCCGATGCCGTAGAGGATGTCGAAGTCGGCCTGGCGGAAGGGCGGGGCCATCTTGTTCTTCACGACCTTGACCCGGGTGCGGTTGCCGACCGGCTCGGTGCCGTCCTTCAGGGTCTCGATGCGGCGGACGTCCAGACGCACCGACGCGTAGAACTTGAGCGCCTTGCCGCCCGTCGTGGTCTCGGGCGAGCCGAACATCACGCCGATCTTCTCGCGGAGCTGGTTGATGAAGATGGCGGTGGTGCCTGTGTTGTTGAGCGCGCCGGCCACCTTGCGCAGGGCCTGGGACATGAGACGGGCCTGGAGACCGACGTGGCTGTCGCCCATCTCGCCCTCGATCTCGGCCTTGGGCACGAGGGCCGCGACCGAGTCGATGACCACCAGGTCGATGGCACCGGAGCGGATCAGCATGTCGGCGATCTCCAGCGCCTGCTCGCCGGTGTCCGGCTGGGAGACCAGCAGCGCGTCGGTGTCGACGCCGAGCTTCCTCGCGTACTCGGGGTCGAGGGCGTGCTCGGCGTCGATGAAGGCGGCGATGCCGCCCGCCCGCTGCGCGTTGGCCACGGCGTGGAGCGCGACGGTGGTCTTACCACTGGATTCGGGGCCGTAGATCTCGACGATGCGGCCGCGGGGAAAGCCGCCGATGCCGAGCGCGACGTCGAGTGCGATGGCCCCCGTGGGGATCACCTCGATGGGGGCTCGTGCGTCATCGCCGAGGCGCATGACAGAGCCCTTGCCGAACTGCCGCTCGATTTGAGCGAGAGCAGTCTCAAGGGCCTTCTCGCGGTCGTTGGCTGCCATGGAGTGCCCCCTGGAGGGTGTGTCGAATGTCTTTTCCGTCGCTGGCAAGCTACGGGGTGCCACCGACATTTTCGCGGAGCGGGCCCACGGACGTCGGCAAGTTCAATATAGCCGAACGATTGTTCGATCTCAGCTTGACGCGGCGAACAGCTCGTGCCCGGCCGTGAGCCGGGGTGCGCGGGCCGAGATCAGCGCGCGGGGATCAGCGAAGGCGCGAGTCCACGTCGGTGACGCCGCACACGGCGTGCCAGACGTCCTTGGCGGCCACTCCCTCGTCGAGCGCCTGGGTCACCGTACGCCCGCCCAGCTCGGCGATCACATAGTCACGCGCCCAGGACTCGGCGTACTTCTCACCGAAGTGGCGGTTCATCCGGCTCCAGAAGTCCGTCAAGCGCATGCTCCCAGTATGGTCCCCGCCCCGGGTGGCCCGACCACCGCCGCGCTATCAGGAGAAACGGGTCACCCTCACGCCGCGCGACCGAAGGGAGGGCCATAAGCACAGCACATCCTCAGAGGACGCGGGCGCCGTACATCTCGCCGAGGGGGTCGGCCAGGAGTTCCAGGCGGGCTCCGTCGGGGTCGCGGAAGTAGATGGAGGCGTCGCTCTCCACCTGGTACGGGACGCCCGCGTCGTCGAGTTTGCCGCGCAGCCGCTCCCACTTGCCGCGCTCGACGGAGATCGCCATGTGGTGCAGTCCTCCGAGCACCTCTTTGTACGGTTCCAGGTCCAGCCCGGGAAGGTCGAAGAAGGCCAGCAGGTTGCCGTTGCCGATGTCGAAGAAGAAGTGGTTCGACCCCTTGTAGTCGCGGTTCTCGAAGATCTCCGTCAGCGGGAACTCCAGCAGGTCCTGGTAGAAGCCGATGGTCCGCTCGACGTCGGAGCAGATGAGCGCGAAGTGATGAAGGCCACGCGCGCTGCTTTCCGGCCGCGTCGCGTGGACGTGCTGTTCGCGGATCCGCGCGCGAGTCGCTTCGATGGCCGCGTAGTCGATTCGCATACTCAAGGTGACGTCCCGTAGGCGGCCGATGTCAAGGCTCGCTGTATTTGACGACTCAGACACCTTGACCCGCCCGATCCGTCAGGGACGGGCGGCGGCGTTTTTTGTCGGTGGCGGGTTGCATGATGAAGGCATGACCGGATCCGCGCTCGACCACTTCAGCCCGGTGACCAGGCAATGGTTCACCGACGCCTTCGCCGCGCCCACGTCCGCGCAGGAAGGGGCGTGGCAGTCGATCGCGCGCGGAGAGAACACGCTGGTGGTCGCGCCGACCGGTTCGGGCAAGACGCTCGCCGCCTTCCTCTGGTCCCTCGACCGCCTGGCCGCCGAGCGCGCCGCCGAAGCGCCCGCGCCGGGCGAGGCCGAGGCGTCCGCGGAGCCCCAGGGTCGTGGGAAGCGGAAGCCGCGGCCCGCGCGGCACTGCCGGGTCGTCTACGTCTCCCCTCTCAAGGCGCTGGCGGTCGACATCGAGCGCAACCTGCGCGCCCCGCTGGCCGGGCTCAAGCAGACCGCCCGCCGCATGGGCCTGCCCGTGCCCGAGATCTCGGTCGCCGTGCGCTCCGGCGACACCTCGGCCGAAGATCGGCGCCGCTTCGCCGCCCACCCGGCCGACATCCTGATCACCACACCCGAGTCGCTCTACCTGATGCTCACCAGCCAGGCCCGCGAGGCGCTGCGCGGGGTCGAGACGGTCATCGTCGACGAGGTGCACGCGGTGGCGGCCTCCAAGCGCGGCGCCCACCTCGCGCTCACCCTCGAACGGCTCGACGCGCTGCTGCCCTCCCCCGCGCAGCGGGTAGGGCTGTCGGCCACCGTGCGACCCGTGAGCGAGGTGGCGGCGTTCCTCGGCGGCTCCCGGCCGACGACGGTCGTGCAGCCGCCCTCGGAGAAGGTCATCGAGGTGGACGTCGTCGTCCCCGTCGAGGACATGACCGAGCTCGACCCGGCCCCGCGCCGACCGGCCGGGTTCGACGACGGCGAGGTCCCCTGGCAGCCTGAGCCGCCGTCCCGCCGGTCGATCTGGCCCCACGTCGAAGACCACCTGCTCGGCCTGATCGGCTCCCACCGCTCGACGATCGTGTTCGCCAACTCGCGCCGCCTGGCCGAGCGGCTGTGCGCGCGGCTCAACGAGCTGGCGCTGGAACGCGCCATGGGCGAGGGGGACGGCCAGAGCGGGCCGCCGGCCTCCTCCGCGCCCGCGCAGGTCATGGCGCAGGCGGGGTCCGCCAAGGGCGCGATTCCCGAGATCGTCCGTGCCCACCACGGCTCGGTCTCCAAGGAGGAACGGTCGCAGATCGAGGAGGCCCTGAAGTCCGGGCGCCTGCCCGCCGTGGTCGCGACCTCCAGCCTGGAGCTCGGCATCGACATGGGCTCGGTCGACCTGGTGGCCTGTGTCGAGGCGCCGCCCAGCGTAGCGAGCGGCCTTCAGCGCATCGGCCGGGCAGGTCACCAGGTCGGCGCGGTCTCCAGGGGCGTGATCTTCCCCAAGTACCGGGGCGATCTGGTGCAGACGGCGGTGGTGTCCGAGCGCATGAAGGCCGGCCAGATCGAAGAGATGCGCTACCCGCGCAACCCTCTGGACGTGCTGGCCCAGCAGATCGTGGCGATGTGCGCGCTCGACGAGTGGACGGTCGACGAGCTGGAGACCCTGATCAGGCGGTCGGCTCCCTATGCCACGCTGCCCAGGAGCGCGCTGGAGGCCACGCTCGACATGCTGGCGGGGCGCTATCCGAGTGAGGAGTTCGCCGAGCTGCGCCCGCGCATCGTGTGGGATCGCGTGACCGGCCGCGTCACCGGCCGTCCCGGCGCCCAGCGCCTGGCGGTGACCAACGCCGGCACGATCCCCGACCGCGGCATGTTCGGCGTCTTCCTGGCCGGCGGCGACACCGGGCGCGGCGGGCGGCGGGTCGGCGAGCTGGACGAAGAGATGGTCTACGAGTCCAGGGTGGGGGACGTCTTCCTGCTCGGCGCGACCTCCTGGCGCATCGAGGACATCACCGCCGACCGTGTGCTCGTCTCCCCCGCTCCCGGCCAACCAGGCAAACTGCCCTTCTGGCACGGCGACACGCCCGGTAGGCCGGCCGAGCTGGGCCGGGCGCTCGGCGCGTTCCTGCGTGAGCTCTCGCAGGGCGAGACCGGCCGCCTCGCCGAGGCCGGGCTGGACGCCTTCGCGTCCGGCAACCTCCTCGCCTACCTCGCCGAGCAGCGCGAGGCCACCGGCTACGTCCCCGACGACCGCACGCTGGTGGTCGAACGCTTCCACGACGAGCTCGGCGACTGGCGGGTCGTCATCCACACCCCGTACGGCGCGCGCGTCCACGCGCCGTGGGCGCTCGCGATCGGCCGGCGCCTGCGCGAGCGCTACGGCATGGAGATCCAGGCCATGCACTCCGACGACGGCATCGTCCTGCGCATCCCGGACACACTCGAGGGGGCTCCGACCGACGTCGCCGTCTTCGACCCCGACGAGCTGGAGCAGATCGTCGTCGAAGAGCTCGGCGGGTCGGCGCTGTTCGCGTCGCGGTTCCGCGAGTGCGCGGGCCGCGCGCTGCTGCTGCCCCGGCGTAACCCGGCCAGGCGGTCGCCACTGTGGCAGCAGCGCCAGCGCGCGGCGAGCCTGCTGGCCGTCGCGAGCAAGTACGGCTCGTTCCCGATCGTCCTGGAGACGATGCGCGAGTGCCTGCAGGACGTCTTCGACGTGCCGGGGCTGGTGCAGATCATGCGCGACATCGCCGCGCGGCGGGTGCGGGTGGTCGAGGTCGAGACCCAGCAGGCGTCGCCGTTCGCGGCGTCGCTGCTCTTCACCTACATCGGCGCCTTCATGTACGAAGGGGACGCGCCGCTGGCCGAGCGCCGGGCTCAGGCCCTGGCCCTCGACACGCGGCTGCTCGCCGAGTTGCTGGGCGAGGCCGACCTGCGCGAGCTGCTCGACCCCGACGTCGTGGCCGACACAGAACGCGAGCTCGCGCGGCTCGACCGGCCACTGCGCGACGCCGAGGACCTCGCCGACCTGCTGAGGACGCACGGGCCCCTCCTGGCCGAGGACGTCACGGTCCGCGAGGGCGATCCCGCCTGGCTGGGCGATCTGGAGGCCGCCCGGCGCGCGATCCGCGTCCGGATCGCCGGGGTCGAGCAGTGGGCCGCGATCGAGGACGCCGCCCGGCTGCGCGACGCGCTCGGCGTGCCGCTGCCGGTGGGCGTGCCGCACGTCTTCCTGGAGCCCGTGCCCGACCCGCTGGCCGACCTGCTGGCCCGGCACGCCCGCACGCGCGGCCCGTTCCCGGCGGCCACCGCCGCGGCGCGGTTCGGCCTCGGCGTCGCGGTCGTGGCGGACGGGCTGCGGCGGCTGGCCTCGCCGGGCAGGGTGGTGGCGGGCGAGTTCCGGCCGGGTGGCTGGGGCGAAGAGTGGTGCGACGCGGGCGTGCTCCGGCTGTTGCGCCGCAGGTCGCTGGCCAGGCTCCGCAAGGAGGTCGAGCCGGTCCCGCCCGAGGCGCTCGGCGCGTTCTGCCCGGCGTGGCACGGCATCACCGGCGGGCGGGCGACACGCGGCATGGACGCGCTCGTCCACGCCATCGAACAGTTGCAGGGCGCGGCCGTCCCGGCGTCCGCGCTGGAGACGCTGATCCTGCCGAGCCGGGTGCCGGGGTACGAGCCCGCCATGCTGGACGAGCTGACCGCCTCGGGCGAGGTCATCTGGTCCGGCCAGGGGTCGCTGCCCGGCGGGGACGGCTGGGTGGCCCTGTTCTTCGCCGACACCGCGCCGTTGCTGCTGCCGCCGCCCGCCGAGATCACGATGACGCCGCTGCACGAAAAGGTGCTGGAGGTCCTGGGCGGCGGGGGCGCGTTGTTCTTCCGCGATCTTTCGGGGCGGGTGGGTTCTCTGGACGACACCGCGCTCGCCGGCGCGCTGTGGGACCTGGTCTGGGCGGGCCGCGTCTCCGGGGACACGCTGGCGCCGCTGCGGGCGGCGCTCGGGTCCGGGCGTCCCGCCCACCGGCCGACCTCCACGCGCAGGCGGCGTGCCGTGCTGCCGACGCGGTCGGGGCCGCCCACGGTCAGCGGGCGGTGGTGGCTGCTGCCCGAGCCCTCGTCCGACGCCACCCAGCGCGCCCACGCGCAGGCCGAGGTCCTGCTCGAACGACATGGCGTGATCACCAAGGGCGCCGTCGCGGCCGAGCGGCTCACCGAGGGGTTCGCCACGGTGTACCCGGTCCTGCGGGCGTTCGAGGAGACGGGCAGGTGCCGCCGCGGCTACTTCGTCGAGGGCCTCGGGGGCGCGCAGTTCGCCCTGCCGGGCGCCGTCGACCGCATGCGCGCCCTCGCCGCCACGCTCCCCTCCTCCACCTCCCAGGCGCCACCGCCCGCGGCCTCCCCGTTCCTCGAGGCGCCTTCCCCGGGCCGGTCCGACGACGCGATGGTCACCCCGTCCTCCGAACCGGGGTTCGACTCGCCGACGTCGCCGGGGCGGGGTGGTTTCCCGGCGTACTCGCAGTACTACCAGGGAGATCGCGGGCACGGGGATCGTGCGCGGTCACCGGGCACGGCGGCCGTGGAGCAGCGAGCGGTGGTGCTGGCGGCGACCGACCCGGCCAACCCGTACGGCGCGGCCCTGCAGTGGCCGGCCCACCCGGGAGAGGTCACCCACAAGCCCGGACGCAAGGCGGGCGCCCTGGTGGTGCTCGTGGACGGCCGCCTGGTGCTGTACGTCGAGCGCGGAGGCAAGACCCTGCTGTCCTTCGCCGACGACGACCGGCTGAGCCCGGCGGTCGACGCGCTGGCGCTGGCCGTCCGCGACGGCGCCCTGGGCAAGCTGACCGTCGAGAAGGCCGACGGCACGGCGATCGTCGACTCCCCGCTGGCCGCCGCCCTGGAGGCCGCCGGCTTTCACCCCACCCCCCGAGGCCTCCGCCTCCGCGCCTGACCCCCGGAGGAACCGCGATCACGCCGAAGGGTGGAGCCGGCCGCCGACGAGATGGAAGTAGACGAGGTCACCATCTTCACGTGCGGCCGCCTCCGCCGGCTCATTCGGCTTTCTTCAGGCTGACAGCCGTCGCGGGACCGTGATCGTGGGGATCGAATGGGCGGCGAGGGGCTGGTCAGGGGTAGGTGCGGGGGCCGTAGACGGCGGCGGGAGCGTTGGTGGCGAGGGCCCAGTAGCGGTCGCCGTAGGACCAGTGCCACCACTCGGTGGGGTAGTTCACCAGACCGGCGCTTTCGAGGGCCTGGCCGAGGATCTTGCGGTGGTCGCGGGCCTCGGCCGAGATGTTGGGCGCGGCCGTGTAGCAGGCGCCGTCGCTCTGCTCGGGAGTGTCGTTCACCGCGGTGCCCATGTCGAGCGCGGTTCCCTCGTCGGTGGCGAGGGTCAGGTCCACCGCGGCGCCGGCGGTGTGCGGCGCGACCTCGACCGGGGAGACGTACCGGCTGGCCGCCACGTGCAATTCTGCGGGTGACATTTCCGGGAACGTCACCCGCAGTTCGTCCTTGTACTCCTCGAAGATCCGCTTCTGCTGCACCACGGGACGGTAACCCTCGACCACGAGCAGCCGGTACCCGGACGGCAGCGCCCGCTGCGCGTCCACGAGCCGGGCCAGCACCCCCTCCCGCAGATGCGCGAAGGCGCCGTCCGCGTCGGCCATCATGCCGTCGACGGCGAGGACGCTCCGGACGTCGACCAGCGCCTCCCCGTTCTCCTCCACGGGGATCGAGGTCACGCGAGGGTCAGAAATCAGCACGATGTCATGCATGAGCAGCAAGTCTCGCACAAGCCCCAACCCATGATCCGGTCGGGAGTGAGCAAGACAGGCAAAGGCACGGTATGACCGCGCCCCGACCCCGGCCCTCCCCTCTCCCGCACTCACACCGTGCCGGGACCATCCCAGGACGCGGCATGATCGCAGACGACGACTTTCCCGAGAGCGGCCGAGCGACCGTCCACAGATCCTCGCTGTCAGATGTCGACGGTGCTGGAGAAGACCTCCTCCCGGGCCTGTTCGAGGGCGGCGGTCACGGCGCCTCTCAGGACCGGGTTGCCTTCCACCTCGGTGACCGTCACGCGGGGGCGGCTGGGGCAGATTTCCGCGACCGCCTTCTCGATCCTGCCGGCGAGGGCGCGCCCGCCCGCGCGGCCGACGTCGCCGCTGAGGACGACCAGCCCGGGGTCGAGCACCACGGTCACGGCCGCGACGCCGATCGCCAGCCGCCGCGCGAGCTCGTCCAGGAAGTCCTCCTGACCGGCGGCGACGGCCGCGCCCACGAGGTCGGCGGAGGTCGGCGCGACGCGGCGGGGCGGATGTGAGCGGGGAAGGCCTCGGGCACCGGAGAGGTCCCTCACAGCCAAGAGGCCGCGGTCGCCATTGTGGTCCTGGACGCCAGGGAGATCACCGACACCCGACAGCCTCCCGTCGCCTGAGACGTTCGGGACACCCGCAAGATCGGCGACACCGGAGAGGCGGCCGTCGGCGGAGGGATCGTGGGTGGCGGATATCTCCGGGACGCCCGAGAGGCCCTGGACGCCCGAGAGCCCCTGGACGGTGGAGAGGCCGTGGGTGGTGGCGAGGCCGGTTACGGCGCTGGTGCCGACGAGGCGCTGGAAGGAGCCGGACTGCGGCTCGTTGACGTCGATCGGCAGCGGCTCGCCGGGCACCGGGAGCCAGCCGATCTCGCCGGCGCCCCCGGTGAACCCGCGGTGCAGGCGGGACCCGAGCATGACGCCGAGCCCTTGCCCCACCCCCGCCCAGACCAGGACGAAGTCCTCGACCCCGCGCGCCACGCCGTACGCGTGCTCGGCCAGCGCGGCGAGGTTCACATCGTTCTCGATCATGACCGACGACCCGAACGTGGCCCGCAGGTCGTCGAGAACTCCGGCGTGCCAGGACGGCAGGTCGAAGGAGAAGCGGACGTCGCCCGTGCGCGGGTCGACGACGCCGCGCGTGCCGATGACCAGGGCGCGCAGCCGGGTCAGGCTGACGTTGGCCGAGTCGCACACGCGCCGCACCGCGTTGTGCACCGTCTTGACGGGCTCGCCGCTCTCTTCGGGGTCGACGGTCACCTCGGCGATGATCTCGCCGGTGATGTCCGCGACTCCCGCGGTGACGCTTTCCGGTAACACTTCGAGCCCCACGACGTAAGCACTGGAGGGGACCACCGCGTAGAGCGCCGCGTTGGGCCCGCGGCCGCCGGGGCGTTCTCCCGAGACGGCCACGAGCCCCCGGTCCTCCAGCCGCGCGAGGAGCTGGCCGGAGGTGACCTTGGAAAGTCCTGTGTACTCCCCCAGTTCGGCCCGGGTCAGCGGGCCTTTGGACAGGAGGAGTTCCAGCGCGGCGCGGTCGTTGAGCTGACGCAGTAGCCGGGGTGTCCCGGGGTGTCGCCTGGGCATGGGGTCGGGCCCCTCTCGTCACGATCCGCTAACGGGCGTTTCTTTTAAGAAAGTTTCTTGTTAGTTTAGCGGCAGTCACCCCGCAGGCAAGCGATCAGGCCTCGGGATGTCGAGCGCAGAGCACGAGGATGGCGCCCTTCGCCAGGTACACGGCACCTGACGTGCACCTTCAGATGAGCGCGAGCCCGACGCGAAGCCGAGAAGGGAGAACCCAAACGTGAAATTCGGAAAGATCGCTGCCACGACGGCCACGACCGCCGTTCTCGCCATTGGTGTCGCCGCGTGTGGTGGTGACAGTGAGCCCGCCAAGACCGACGCCCCCGCGGCGTCGGCGGCCGCCTCCGGCCCCAAGTTCGCCGGCCAGACCCTCACCGTCTGGCGGCTGGGCGCCCCCAACGACGTCCAGACCAAGTACATGACCGACCTGGACGCCAAGTTCAAGGAGCAGACCGGCGCGGAGGTCAACGTCCAGTGGATCCCGTGGCCGGACGCGCAGAAGAAGTGGACCGCCGCGCTGGCCGGCGGCGAGGGCCCGGACGTCACCGAGTTCGGTAACGACCAGGTGGCCGCGTGGGTCGCCCAGGACGCGCTGGCGGACATCACGGAGATCACGAAGTCCGCCCCCGACTTCCAGCAGATCCCGCAGAACCTGTGGGGCTACGAGACCATCGACGGCAAGATCTACGCCGCGCCGTGGGGGGGCGGCACCCGCGCCGTTCTGTACCGCAAGGACTGGTTCGACGAGCTCGGCATCCAGGCGCCCAAGACCTGGGACGAGCTGGTGGCCGCAGGCAAGAAGATCGTCGAGAAGAAGGGCAAGGACGTCGACGGCTTCGCCTTCAACGGCGGGTCCGACGCGAACATGTCCCTGTCGCCCTTCGTCTGGTCGGCGGGCGGCGACTTCGCGGCCTTCGAGGGCGGCAAGTGGGTCGGCAAGCTGACCGAGCCCGGCTTCAAGGAGGGCTTCCAGTTCTACACCGACCTGGTGGCCAAGGACGGCGTGTCCGGTAAGGGCCGCCTCAGCCAGAACTCGGTGGACATCTCCCAGCGCTTCGCCGCCGGAAAGGTCGGCATGTACGTGACCGGCGGCTGGGACATCGCCACCATCAAGGAGCAGAGCAAGGGCAAGGTGGGAGAGGACAAGATGGCCTTCTTCTCCCTGCCCAACAAGGAGGGCAGCGGCCCGGCCCCGGCCTTCCAGGGCGGCAACGACATCGCCATCTGGAAGGACGCCAAGAACCCCGAGCTCGCGGCCGAGTACCTGAAGCTCGCCGCCGGCAAGGAGTTCGGCACGCGGTACGCCAAGGACGGCGGCCTGCTCCCGCTGTACCCGGACGCCCTGGCCGAGTACGCCAGCGACCCGGTCCAGGCGCCGTTCGCCGAGACCTTCAAGGTGGCCAAGGGCTTCCCGGCCTCCCCGAACTGGGCCGAGGCCAACGACACCAAGGCCGTGCTCCAGAACGCGGCCCGCGCCGTCATCGAGGGCAAGAAGAACGTCGACACGGCCCTCGCCGACGCGAACACCGAGCTCGAGACCATCCTGAACCAGCAGTAATGATGGCGCAGACGTCAACGGTCGCCCGGGGCGGAGGCAACTCCTCCGCCCCGGCGCGGCGCCGTTCCCACCGGCCGCCGCGCCGCCCGAGCGGGCTCCCCAACTGGGCCGTCCCCTACGTGCTGCTCGTCCCGGGCCTCCTGGTCATCGCGATCCTCCTGCTCTACCCGCTGTACCAGATGGTCGACATGTCCTTCCACAAGGTGGGACTGCGACAGATCCGGCCGAACCCGCAGCCCGCCGAGTTCCTCGGGATGCAGAACTACTCCGACGTCTTCTCCTCGGACCTGTTCTGGACCTCCCTGCGCAACACCGTCGTGTTCGCCGTGGTCACCGTCGCGCTGACGCTGATCCTCGGCACGCTAGTCGGGCTGCTGCTGAACAAGCTCGGCCGGAAGATGTCGACCTTCCTCGTCGTCGGCATCATGGCCGCCTGGGCCACCCCGCCCACCGCCACGGCGATCATCTGGAAGTGGCTGTTCGACTCCGACGCGGGCGTGGTGAACTGGGCGCTCAACCTCCTGCCGGACGGCCTCTCCACCCTGGTCTTCGGACGGTCGGACTGGTCGGGCCAGCCCTGGCTGAACGCCCCCTCGACGATCTACGTCGTGCTGGTCATCGCGGTCGTCTGGGCGTCGTTCCCGTTCATCGCGGTGTCGGTGCTGGCCGGTCTCAAGAGCATCCCGTCGGAGCTGTACGAGGCCGCGCGGGTGGACGGGTCGACGCCGGCCGCCACCTTCAGGAAGATCACCTTCCCGCTGCTGAAGCCGGTGTTCTCCGTCCTGCTGGTGCTCTCGATCATCTGGGACTTCAAGGTGTTCACCCAGCTCTACGTGCTGGCGGGCGGCACCACCAACAGGGAGGCGTTCAACCTGTCGCTGTGGGCCTACACCGAGGCGTTCAGCGCGCCTCCGAAGATGGGCTTCGGCGCCGCCATCGCGGTCATCCTGACCGTGATCATGCTGGTCATCACCGCCGTGTACGTCCGGCAGATCGTGCGAACGGAGGCGGACGTGCGATGAATCCCCGCAGCGTCAAGTGGCTCAAGGCGTCGGGGCTGAACGCCGCCGCCGTCGTCGTCTTCCTGTTCGCGGTGTTCCCCGTGTACTGGATGGTCGCGACCGCGTTCAAGCCCAACGACGAGATCTTCACGACCCGTTTCATCCCGTTCCCGCTCGCGCCCACCATGGACCACGTCTCGCGCGTGCTGACCAAGGGCGTGGCCGGGCACTCCATCTGGCAGTACCTGTTCAACAGCGCCGTCGTCGCCCTCGGCACCGTGCTGATCGGCGCGGTCTTCGCGCTGCTGGCCGCCACGGCCGTGTCGCGGTTCCGCTTCCGGTTCCGGACGAGCTTCCTGATCCTCCTGCTGATCGTGCAGATGGTCCCGGCCGAGGCCCTGCTGATCCCGCTGTTCCTCATGGTCAAGCGGCTGGGACTGTACGACCAGCTCCTGGGACTGATCATCGTGAACGTGGGCTTCACGCTCCCGTTCGCGATCTGGATGCTGCGGACGTTCGTCGCCGCGGTGCCCAAGGAACTGGAGGAGGCGGCCGCCATCGACGGCGCCGGCCGTTTCATCACCTTCTGGCGGGTACTCTTCCCGCTGGTCGCCCCCGGCCTGGTGGCGACGAGCATCTTCTCGTTCATCACCGCGTGGAACGAGCTCGTCTTCGCGCTGACGCTGATCAACGACCAGGGCACCTACACGATGCCCGTCGCGTTGCAGTTCTTCACCAGCCAGCGCTCGACGGACTGGGGCGGCATCATGGCCGCCTCGACGCTGATGACCATCCCGGTCATCGTCTTCTTCCTGCTGGTGCAGCGGCGCATGGTTTCCGGTCTGGTCGCCGGCGCCGTGAAGGGCTGACGTTCCCCGCCTTCCCCCTTTGAGCTAAGGAGTCGAATACCGCCATGTCTGAGTTCTCCGCGAGCGCGTCCTCCCAGGGCGAGTTCTCTGTGGACGGCGATCGGGGTCTGCACCGCCTCGCGGCCGGAACGCTGCTCGCGGCCTTCCCCGGCACCACCGCTCCCGACTGGATACTTCGTGAGCTCGCCGGCGGTCTCGGCGGGGTCACGCTCTTCGGATTCAACGTCGAGGGGCCCGAACAGCTTCTCGCCCTGACCAGCCGGCTTCGCGGCGCGGGCGATCCGGTCATCTCCCTTGACGAGGAAGGAGGCGACGTCACCCGGCTCGCCTATCACGTCGGCAGCCCGTACCCGGGCAACGCGGCGCTCGGGGCCGTGGACGACGTCGAGCTGACCCGCCGGGTGTACCGCGCGATCGGCGACGACCTCGCCCGGTGCGGTGTCAATCTGGACATGGCACCCGACGCGGACGTCAACACCGCGGACGACAACCCGGTCATCGGCACCCGCTCGTTCGGATCCGACCCCGCCCTGGTGTCGCGGCACACCGTGGCCGCCGTGGCGGGGCTCCAGGACGCGGGCGTGGCGGCCTGCGTGAAGCACTTCCCGGGGCACGGCGCGACCCGGCAGGACTCCCACCTGGAGATCCCCGAGGTCGACGTCTCCCGCGAGATCCTGTGGGAGCGCGAGCTGGTGCCGTTCAGGGCCGCGATCGAGGCGGGCACGAAGTCCATCATGACCGCCCACGTGCGCGTGCCCTTCCTGACCGGTACGGAGCCCGCCACGCTCTCGGCCCCCGCCCTGACCGAGCTCCTCAGGGGTGAGCTCGGCTTCGACGGCGTGGTGATCTCCGACGCCCTGGACATGCACGCGATCACCAAGAGCGTGGGGCTCGGCGGGGGCGCGGTGCTCTCGCTGGCCGCCGGGTCGGATCTTCTGTGCCTCGGCCCGCTGCCGACGCGCGAGCAGATCCAGGAGGTCAAGGCCGAGATCGTCACGGCCGTACGCGAGGGACGGCTGCCGCTGGCCCGCCTGGAGGAGGCCGCCGAGCGCGTCGCCCGGCTGCGCGGGTGGTTCTCGCTGCCGCGCGAGGTCCCGCTGGACGGCAACGTGATCGGCCTCACCGCCGCCCGCCGCGCGGTGAGCGTGTCCGGGACGGCCGCCCCTCTGGTCAACCCGTTCGTGGTCGAGGTCGACACCCCGCCCACGATCGCGGTCGGCGACGTGCCGTGGGGCTTCGCCCCGTGGCTGCCGGACGCCGAGATCACCCGGGTCAAGCCGGACGGCGCCGACGCGACGGGCCTGCTGGAACGGGCCATCGGGCGCTCGCTGGTCATCGTGGTGAAGGACGCCCACCGGCACCGGGCGAGCCAGGACATGGTCTCGGCGCTGCTGGCCGGACGCCCGGACGCGACGGTCGTGGAGATGGGCCTGCCGATCTGGCGCCCGCCGGCGGCGACCTACATCGCGACCTACGGCGCCGCCCGCGCCAACGCCCAGGCCGCCGCGGAGCTCTTCTCGGCCTGACCTCCGCACGGCCGCCGTACGGCCACAGGACCCGGCCCCGGTGCGCGTCGAGATGGACGACGCGCGCCGGGGCCGTTCAACGCGCGCCGCTCGACGGCCGTGTCAGCGCAGGTCGCACTTGGGCGGAGACGGCTGCGGCGACGTCGGGCAGGCCTCGAAACCCGCCTGGTTGAGCCGGGCGCCCGCGATCGAGTGATTCCGCACGAACGTGAAGAAGGCATCCGTCAGGGAGCCCTGCTTGGGGTCGCCCACGGTGTAGAGGTACTCCACCGTCCAGTACGGGTAGCCGGGCCGCGAGGTCGAGTAGTCGAACTCCTGGCCGTCCAGGGTCAGCGCCGTGATCGCGTTGTCGATGGCGGTGTCCTGGCGCGCCTTCCTGATCGAGTCGAGATCGGCGTACCCGATGGCCCCGGCGTCCTTGGCCACCGCCTCGATGACCTTCTGGTTGTTCGCCTGCTCGCAGCGGATCACCGGCGTGTCCGAGGGGCGCGTCTTCTCCAGGCAGTCGTCCGACGTGAGCGAGGGCTCGCCGAAGCCGAGCACGTGCTTCTCGAAGACCTCCCGGGTGCCGGAGGCGTAGCCGCGCCCGACGATCCTGATCGGCAGGTTCCCGGCCTTCGCGCCGGGGACCTGACTCCAGTTCGTCCAGGTGCCCTTGTAGATCTTGCGGAGATTCTCGACGCCTATCGTGGTCAGGCCGACGCCGCTGTTCACCACCACCTTGAACACGACGATCGCGACCTTCTGTGCGTGCAGCCGTTGCGAGGCGCCCAGGCTCCTGCCGTCGGACACCGCGACGACCTCCGGTGATCCACCGGAGGAGGACGCCTCCAC
This sequence comes from Sphaerisporangium album, assembly GCF_003323745.1. Taxonomy (GTDB): domain Bacteria; phylum Actinomycetota; class Actinomycetes; order Streptosporangiales; family Streptosporangiaceae; genus Sphaerisporangium; species Sphaerisporangium album. The sequence continues at coordinate 156,569 of NZ_QOIL01000002.1, read as the reverse complement.
GTCGCGGACACCGTCGAGCGAGCCGTTCGCCTGCGTGTCGATCCGCGCCTCCCCGCACCTTTGGACGTACTCGTCCCGAATAGCCTCCAGCGTCGGCATGAACGCGCTGGACCCCTCGATGCGCAGGTGGCCGGGCACGCAGGTCACGGTCGGATCGTCGGACGTGGCGGAGACCTGGCTCAGCACCAGCAGGACGGTCAGCAGGAGGGCCAGCGCGCCGCTGACCCTCGGAAGCGTGATCCGGCGCCTCTCGCCCTCGTCCTTGATCAGGCCGTTGTCCTTGAGCCTGCCTCCGTGGGCGAGGTCCTTGGTGATGTCGTCGCCGGCGTTGGACGGCGGCTCGCGCAGGACGACGACCAGCTTGGCCACCTCCCCGCGCCGCAGGGACATCCCGTCCATCCATACGCCGTACCAGCGCGGCTCGGCGGCGTCCTGCCCGGAGGGGGCGCGCAGCAGGCGGCCCATCCGCTCGGCGAGCCGTCCGCGCACGGTGAGGAGGTTGTCGCGGGCGACCCGGCCGTCGTCGGCGAAGAAGCGCAGCGCGTTCCTCAGCTCCTCGCGCAGCACGGTGGTGGTGGCCTCGGAGATCCTGGCGTTCCACACGACCCGCCCGCCGAAGGTGAACGAGAGCGGCTTGTGGAAGTCCTCGGCGTCGATGTCGTAGCTGCCGCTGTTGCGGATGCGGATGACGACCACGCTCATCCGGTCGAGCAGGCGCACCACCTGGCGTAACTGCCGGGGCCCGGAGTCGGCGGGGTCGGCGCCGTCGTGCAGCCGCTCCGGACCGATGCCGATCTTGGAGTTGTAGAGCACGCGG
>NZ_QOIL01000002.1:0-155742 GCF_003323745.1 Sphaerisporangium album | reverse complement strand
TGACCTTGGTCCCCGACCTCCCCGGTGACCTGCTGCTGGACGGAGTCAAGATGCGGGCCTTTGAGGAGAGCACGCGGAAGCCGAGACGCTTGCGCCGGACGAGCAGGCGGTCGAGGAAGGGGGTCGCGACCAGCAGGGCGATCCCGAACAGAACGGGCCCCGCGCCGCCGAGGAAGGCGACCAATCGCCCCAGCCAGTCCAGCGCGACCACCAGGCACTCCGTTCCTCGTCACCTGGTTTCAATTCTGGTCACAGCACGGCATATACCTCAGGCGACGCGGATCAGTTCACCCGGTGTTCCCCCGATGGCCACCTCACCCATTCGGCACGCGACCCCCGAACCGCCGTGCCGAAGGCTCGGCCACTAGGACGCGAAGAGTTCCTCGCGGGCGCGGTCGAGGGCGGCGAGGATGGCCCCGCGCAGCACCGGCCGGACCTTGACCTCGCTGACCACGACCTCGGGACGGATCGGGCAGATGCGCGCCACGGCCTCCTCGACCCGATAGGTCAGCGCGGCGCCGCCCGCCCTGCCGACCTCGCCGTTCAGCACGACCAGCGAGGGGTCCAGGACGACGCACACCGACGCGACGCCGAGGGCCAGGCGGTGGGCGAGCTCGTCCAGGAACGCCGAGCCGGCCTCGCCGCTCTCGACGGCCGCGCGGACGGCGTCGGCGGCCGAGCGGTCGGGGAAGCCCTGCTGCTCGGCGAGCTCGGCCACGGCCTCGGCGCTGATCAGGGACTGCAGGCCGCCCGCCAGCGACGGCATCCGTCCGGGCACCGCCTTGACGTCCCCGGCCAGGGGCACGCCGGGCACCGGCAGGTAGCCGATCTCGCCCGCGGTTCCCGACCGGCCCCGGTGCAGCCTGCCACCGAGGACGACGGCGAGGCCGACGCCGCGCTCGACCCACAGCAGGACGAAGTCGTCGACGTTCTTGGCCGCGCCCTCGGAGCGCTCGGCGATCGCGGCGAGGTTCACGTCGTTCTCGATCGTGACGGGCCGCCGAAGGTCACGGGCGAGCGCCTGGTGGCTGCCCTCGTGCCAGCCGGGCAGGTCGAAGGAGAACCGGACGTCGCCGCTGCGCGGGTCGACCACACCCGGGGTGCCGATGACGATGCCCTTCAGGCGCGACAGGGCGACCTTGCCCGAGCGACAGGCCTTCACGACCGCGTTGTGGACGAGCGCGACGGGATCGTCGTGCCCATTGGGGGAAACCGACACTTCTGCCACGATTTCCCCGTTGATATCGGCGATCGCGGTGGTCACCGAATCGGGGCCCACGTCGAGTCCCGCCACATAGGCGGAGGAGGCGATAACCCCGTAAAGGGCCGCATTGGGCCCCCGGTTCCCCGCCTGTTCTCCGACCACCTCGACGAGCCCGCGCTCCTCGAGCCGCGAGAGGGTCTGAGAGGCGGTGACCTTGGACAGACCGGTCATGTCGCCGATCTGTCCCCTGGTCAGCGGGCCCGAGGAGAGCAGCAGCTCCAGCGCGGCCCGGTCGTTGATCTCCCGTAGCAACCTGGGCACGCCAGGACGTCGCTCCATCGCATGCTCTCTTGTCGTCGGTCCCCGTTTGATTTATCACAAACCAGCGGCGTGGTGTGACACAACCATTCCTCAGTAAAGCTTCCTGCCAGTTTAGCGGCACCGCAGGTCGGGGACGGCTCGGCGGTGCGCCGCTCGCTCCGTTCGCCGCCCTTGCCTTCGCTCCCGATTGCCCTGAGGATCACAGAAGTCCGCGCCGAGGAGTCCCCGTGCACGATCCTCTCACCGAAGCCCCCGCCCGCGTCCCTCGCGGGTCCCGGCTCGCGTCGTCCCTGCTGAGAGGGGCGCCCGCGGCCGGGCCGGTCCTCGGCATCCTGCTGCTGACGGACGTGCTGCGCGTCCTTCTGCCCTCGCTGATCACGCTGTTCGGCCGCGCCGGGGACACCCCGCCCGAACAGATGGGACTTTTCGCGACTTTGTGGTTCGTGCTGCCGGTCGCCGCCGTCCCGATCGCCCGGGTGGCGGGGCCCCGCCGGTTGCTCGCGGGCGCGGCGGTCCTCTTGGTCGCCGCCCGGCTGGCGCTCCAGGCCACGGACGGCGGCGCGCCGCAGCTCTACGTCGCGGGGGCGGGGGTCGCCTTCGGCATCGCCTTCCTGTACGGCTGCGCGATCACGGTGGCCCGCGAGCGGGTCCCCGCGATGCTGGCCGGGGGGCTCGCGGCCTCGGCCATCGTCCACCTGCTGCTCGGCCAGATGGACCTGGTGTGGCGGGACGGGCCGCTGCCCTGGCTGGGCGTCCTCGCGCTCTGCGCGACGTTCCTGTGGGCCCTGCGGGTCGCGACCGGGGTGGAGGACGACCTCGCCTCCCCCGGCGTCTGGCTCGCGTTCGGCCCGGCCATGGTCCTGTGGGGCATGTACCTCGCGACGACCGGCCTGGCCGATCCCAGGGGTGCCCAGGGGCCCGCCCCGTACGTCGCGGTCGTGACGGCTCTGATGGTCGTCGCCCAGCTCGGCATGGTCTCCCTGGCCTGGCGCCCGCCCGCCCGGCGGTGGATCCCCGTCGCGCTGCTCCCCCTGTCGGCGGCCGCGATGATCGTCTGGCCGTCCGCGATCCCGGCGGCCGTGACCGCGCTGGCCCTCGGCGCCTGCCTCGGCCTGGCGGGGCTGCCGCGCGCCTCCTCGCCGCGCAGGGCCGGGCTCGGGGCGCTCGGCGGAATGCTGCTGTTCCTCGTCGCGGTCTTCCTCTACTACGCGGCCTACGACGCCGACCTCGGGTTCCCCAACGGCGTCGTGCCGGGCGCGCTGGCGGTCGTCGTCGCCGTGGTCGCCGTCAGAGGTGCCCGGGTCGCCGTCAGAGGTGCCCGGGTCCCCGTCAGGCGGCCGCCCGGGCGCGGGGCCGCGCGCCTGGCGCTCGCGGTGGCGGTGGTCACGGCCGCCGTGTCCTGGCGTCCCCTGCCGCCCGTCCGCACCGTGACGGGGAACGAGTTCACCCTGATCGCCTACAACATCCGCATGGGGTTCGGGCTGAAGGGCACGCTCGACCTGGACCGGATCGCCGCCTGGGCGCGCACGCGGCGTCCCGACGTGGTGCTGCTCAGCGAGGTGGACCGCGGCTGGCTGCTCAACGGCGGCCACGACGAGCTGGCGCGGGTCGCGAAGGGGCTCGGCATGCGGTACTACTTCGCGCCGGCGGCGGACGCCCTCTGGGGTGACGCGCTGCTGACGTCGCTGCCGGTCAAGCGCGTCGAGTCCTTCCCCCTGGGCCGCCACGACCATCCGACGGGCGCGCAGGCCCAGGCGGCGGTGATCAGCGTCGGCGGGACGGAGGTGGGCATCCTCAACACCCACCTCCAGGCGCCTCCCGGCCAGGCCCCCGAGGTGGCGGCGCTGGCGCGGGATCTAGCCGAGGGGAGGGTGCCGGCCGAGCCTCGGCCCGTGGTGCTGGCGGGCGATCTGAACACCACCCCGGACGACCCGGAGATGCGCGTGCTGGAGGGCGCTGGGCTCTCGGACCCCCTGATCGCCCTCGGGGATCCCCCTACCTCACCGGCCGATCACCCGGCGAAGCGCATCGACCACGTGCTGGTCTCCCGGGGTCTCCAGGTGGTCACGGCCGAGGTTCCGACCGTACCTTTCTCAGATCATCTGCCTGTTGTGGTGCGGTTGCGGCTAACCACGCTTTAGCAGGCGGGATAATCGATAACATGCGTCTTTCCGCCCGTGTCGACTACGCCCTTCGCGCCGCCGCCGAGCTCGCCGCCTCCGGCAGCGGTCCCACCACCGTGGGCGAGCTCGCCAAGGAACAGGAAATGCCCCCCAAGTACCTGGAGAACATCCTCCTCCAGATGCGCCGGGCCGGACTGGTCCGCGGCCAGCGGGGCCCCGAGGGCGGGTATGTCCTGGCCAGGCCGGCCACCGAGATCTCCCTGGCCGATGTGATCCGCGCCGTGGACGGCCCACTGGCCAACGTCCGGGGCGAGCGCCCCGAGCACGTCGGCTACCGCGGCGCCGCCCGCTCCCTGCAGCAGGTCTGGATCGCCCTGCGCGCCAGCGAGCGCGCGATCCTGGAGGAGGTCACCCTGGACCAGATCGCCTCCGACAGCCTGCCGCACCGCGTGATGGAGCTCGCCGCCGACCCGGCCGCCTGGGACTGAGCGTGTCATGCCCGAGGGCGACGCGGTCTACCGGACGGCCGTCAAGCTGCGGGCCGCCCTCGACGGACGGGTGCTGACCCGCTCGGACTTCCGCGTGCCCCGGTACGCCACCGCGGACCTCGCGGGGCGCGCCGTCCTGACCACCGTCCCCCGGGGCAAGCACCTGCTCACCCGGGTCGAGGGCGGCCTGACCGTCCACACCCACCTGCGCATGGAAGGGACCTGGCGCGTCCAGCCGGCGGGGACCCGCCCGCCGGGCGGCCGGGACGTCGTCCGGCTCGTGCTCGCCAACGCGCGGTGGCAGGCGGTGGGGATCAGGCTCGGCATGGTGGACCTGCTGGCCACCGCGCACGAGGACCGCGTGGTCGGGCACCTCGGGCCCGACCTGCTCGACCCGGGCTGGCAGGACGGGCACGCGGCGCGGGCGGCGCTGAACATCGCGGCGCGACCCGAGGTGATGATCGGAGAAGCGCTGCTGGACCAGCGCAACGTGGCGGGAATCGGCACGATCTGGCGCGCCGAGACGCTATTCCTGTCGGGGATCTCGCCCTTCACGCCCGCCGGGGACGTACCGGACCTGACGAAGATGATGACGCTCGCCCATCACCTGCTGGAGGCGAGCAAGGACGAAAGGGAAGGCCCCCTGACGACGGGCGACCGGCGCCCGCGCAGGCGCCTGTGGGCGTACGGCCGGGCCGGGAGACCCTGTCTGCGCTGCGGAGGGAAGGTGGTCAGCGGCGAGCTCGGGGCGCAGCCATACGAACGAGTGGTCTTTTACTGCCCCGCCTGCCAGCCGCGTTGAAACGGCCGGCTCACCGGGGGCGTCCGGACGTGCCATCGCGGAGTCACGGCGTCGTGACGGCCGCGGGCCAGGACGAAGGGGGCGACCGCGGACCTACGCGGCGACCATGTCCTTGACTTCGGGGAAACCGTCGAACTCTGGGCCCGAGATCGTGGTGGAGACGGTCTCGGCGATCGGAAGACGCTCGTGCTCGGGCGCATCGGCCAGCACGGGCGCGTGTTGAAGCTCGGCCAGCGCGAACTGGTCGGACACCTCGCGGAGCACCTGCGATAGAGGCACGCCCAAGGCGCCGCAGATCGACGCGAGCAGCTCGGAGGACGCTTCCTTCTGACCGCGTTCAACCTCGGACAGGTAGCCAAGGGAGACACGGGCCAGGGTGGAAACCTCACGAAGGGTGCGCGCCTGCCGCACCCGCAGCCGCCGCAGCACGTCACCGAGCAGCTGACGCAGCAGGACCATCTGTCGCTCCCTCCCGGGCGCAGGGGTCTTCACGACACTCCGCGCGGTCGGTTCATATCGCCCGTTCTTCGGATGCCCTTCGTACATGCTCCTCGCCGTCATCATGGGTTCGCTCGGCGCCTTCGCCGGGCGCTCGCCGGACCTGCTCCTCACCGATGGGTCACGGACCTCACTCACAGCTCCACCGTACCCGCATCGACCAACGGGGCGGCAGACCGTGAAGAGCATGTTCGCTGGTGACGTAACGCGGTAATCATCCGGAATGTTCCCCCACATCGGCCTCCAGCACACCTCGCAGGAGATCCAAACCCTCCCGCACAGTACTTTTACGGATCTCTTCCCTGGATCCGGAAAGAACCACATCCCGGCCCCAGAAACGCCCTTCCGGTCCCCCCACGGCGATGTGGACGGTGCCGACCGGCCGGCCGTCCTGGGGGTCGGGCCCCGCCACCCCCGTCACCGCGAGCCCGTAGGTGGAACCGGTCAGCTTCCGCACCGCGGCGGCCATCGCGGAGGCGACCTCCGGGTGGACCGCCCCCTCCCGATCGAGTAGATCTTTCGGGACGTCCAGCAGGCCGGCCTTCAGGTCGGTCGCGTAGGCGATCACCCCGCCCCGGAACGCGGCCGAGGCCCCGCTCGGCGTGGTGAGCGTGGCGCCGATGAGGCCGCCGGTGAGCGACTCGGCCACCGCGACCGTCGCCCCCCGGCGGACCAGGAGGGACAGCACCTCGGCGGCGAGCGCCCCGCTCATCCGCCCCGCGCCTTCTGGGCGACCTTGCGCAGCCGTACGGCCCTGACGACGTAGTCGGCCCCGGTCACCAGGGTGACCGCCACCGCGGCCCCGAGGACCGCCCACCGCAGCGGCTCGGGCACGCCGGGCAGGATGTACAGGGCGATGGCGGCGATCTGCAGGACGGTCTTGACCTTGCCGCCGTAGCTCGCCGGGATGACGCCGTGCCGGATCACCGCGAAGCGCAGCGCCGTCACCCCCACCTCACGGACGAGGATCGCGCCGGTCACCCACCAGGACACCTCGTCCAGCAGCGACAGGGTGACCAGCGCCGCCCCGATCAGCGCCTTGTCGGCGATCGGGTCGGCGATCTTGCCGAAGTCGGTGATCAGCCCGTACTTGCGGGCCAGCCAGCCGTCGAGCTGGTCGGTCAGCGAGGCGAGCAGGAAGACCACGAGCGCGGCCCACCGCCAGCCCGTGCCGTCCACGAACATGCAGACGACGAAGAAGGGGACGACCACGAGCCGGAGGACGGTCAGCACGTTGGCGACGTTCCACGGGCTGACGCGCCGAGCCGGGGAGGGAGCGATCGGCTCGGTGCCGGCCTCCGGCTGTTTCGTCATGGCGAGGCCTTGATGCGGGCGATCAGGTCGACCCCCTCGGCGTCGACGACCGTGGCGCGCACGATCTGGCCGGGGAGCAGGCCGATGCCCTGGACGGTCACCGAACCGTCCACCTCGGGCCCCTGGTGGGCCGCACGGCCCTCGTAGCCGCCGTCGCCCAGGTCCTCCTCGATGAGGACCTCGACCTCGGTGCCGATGCGCTCCTCGGCCCGCTGGGCGGTGAGCTCCTCGGCGAGCTCGGTCAGCGCGGCGACCCGCTCGTCGATCGTCTCCTGGTCCAGCTTGCCCCCGAGACGGGCGGCCTCGGTGCCGTCCTCGTCGGAGTAGCCGAAGACTCCCGCGACGTCCAGCCGGGCCTCTTCAAGGAAGGCGACCAGCTCGGCGAACTCGGCCTCGGTCTCGCCGGGGAACCCGACGATGAAGTTGGAGCGCACGCCCGCCTCGGGCGCGTGCGCGCGAACCGACTCCAGCAGGTCCAGAAAGCGGCGAGGATCGCCGAAGCGGCGCATCCTGCGCAGGACCGACCCGCTGGCGTGCTGGAACGACAGGTCGAAGTACGGGGCCACGCCGGGGGTGCCGGCGATGACCTCCAGCAGGCCCGGACGCAGCTCGGCGGGCTGCAGGTAGCTGACCCTGACCCGCTCGACGCCCTCGGTGGCGGCCAGGCGCGGCAGGAGCTTCTCCAGGGCCCGCAGGTCGCCCAGGTCCTTGCCGTAGGAGGTGGAGTTCTCGCTGACGAGCACGAGCTCCTTCACCCCCTGCCCGGCCAGCCAGGCGGCCTCGGCCAGCAGGTCCTCGGGGGCGCGCGAGACGTAGGCGCCCCGGAACGCCGGGATGGCGCAGAAGGAGCAGCGGCGGTCGCACCCGGAGGCGAGCTTGAGCGGGGCCATGGGGCCGCCGGAGAGCCGTTTGCGCAGCGCGCGCGGGCCGCTGGCGGGCGCCACGCCGTCCGGCAGGGCCTCTCCGTGACCCGGGACGGCGGCCGTGGACGCGGAGCGCTCGACCGGGGTGATCGGCAGCAGCGTGCGGCGGTCGCGCGGGCTGTGGGCGCCGAGCGGCCTGCCCTCCAGCACATCGTCCAGCCGCGCGCCGATGTCGGCGTAGTCGTCGAAGGAGATGACGGCGGAGGCCTCGGGCAGCGCGTCCGCGAGCTCCTTGCCGTAGCGCTCGGCCATGCAGCCCGCGGCGACCACCTTGGCCCCGGAGTCGGACGCGGCGAGCAGCGTGTCGATGGAGTCCTTCTTCGCCGAGTCGATGAAGCCACAGGTGTTCACGACGATGACGTCGGGGTCATCGTCGGCGAGGCTCCACCCGGCGGCCTCCATGCGCGCGGCGAGCTCCTCGGAGTCGACCTCGTTGCGCGCGCAGCCCAGTGTGATCAGCGATGCGGTTCGGCGGGAAGACATGATGGACTCTACGGTATCGGGAGTTGGCCACCGTCTGACGCACTCCCCCCGTACTCGCGCACGCGGACACCCCGCGCGGCCCCCGTTGATCATCACGGGCGGGCCGCGCGGACGGGCCGCGCCGCGCGGCGGGTCGCACAACAGGCTCGGACCAGTGCCGGACCGGTGCCGGAACAGTGCCGGAGCGGCCTCGGAACCGGCCGGTCAGATCAGGTCAGATCAGGTCAGAGAGTATGTCACGCCGCGGTCACCGCGAACCCGGCGTCTCGGGACCGAAGGACTTGTGGACGAGCTGGCCGATCTTCCCCGGCACGCCCAGGTGCTTGCCGTTGACCTCCAGGTCGACGCCGCCCGCGTTGCCGATCGTGACCCGCACCTCCTTGTGGGCCTTCCACGTCGAGGTGCGCCCGGCGGGCAGCGTGCCGCGGAACATCTGCTTGCCCTTGCCGTCGCTGACCTCCAGCCAGGAGGGCTTGGTCGCCTTGACCTGGAGCGTGACGAGATCGCTCACCGGCTTGGCGGCCTTCTTCGCGTCCCCCGCAGGCCCGGCAGCGGGCACCGGTGCCTTGGGGACCGCGGCCTTGGGGTCCGTGGTGGTGTCGCCGGACCCGCTCATCACCCGGGCGACCCCGAAGACGGCGACGATGGCGAGCGCGATCGCCATCGCCGTCGACCAGTTGGGGCTGCGGCGCTCGCGGAGCTTGATCGTGCTCTCGGCCTGGAAGACCGCGGCGGCGCGCACGGGCAGCGGAACCCCGCCGTGTTCCTCGTCGAACTGGTGCACGATCGCGTCGGGATCCAGCCCGAGAGTCTTGGCGATGTTGCGGACGTGACCTCTTGCGTAGAAGTCGCCGCCGCAGAGCGAGAAGTCGTCCCGCTCGATGGCATAGATGACCGTTTCCCGGATACGCGTGCGGCCGCTCAGCTGAGCGACCGTCATGCCCGCCGCGTGACGTGCCGCGGCCAGCGTCACTCCAATGCTCATACGTCCCCCTCGCCGTGCACCTGCGCTACGCGCCCGTATTCCGACGATGCGTAGCCATTCACATTCAACCAGTTACCGAGGGGATCGGTCGCGGAGGGGTCACTCTCCCCGCAAGTCGGCGAGCAGGCCGGGCAGGTCGTCGGGCTTGACCATCACCTCGCGCGCCTTGGACCCCTCGCTCGGGCCCACGACGTTCCTGCTCTCCAGCAGGTCCATCAGGCGGCCGGCCTTGGCGAAGCCGACGCGCAGCTTGCGCTGGAGCATCGAGGTGGAGCCGAACTGCGTGGTGACGATGAGCTCGGCGGCCTGGACGAGCAGGTCGAGGTCGTCGCCGATGTCCTCGTCGATCTCGCGCTTGGCGGTCGCGGTCGCGGCGACGTCGTCGCGGTACTCCACCTGCATCTGGGCCTTGCAGTGCGCGACGACGTCGTGGATCTCCTTCTCGGAGACGAACGCGTTCTGCAGCCGCATCGGCTTGCTGGCGCCCATGGGCAGGAACAGCGCGTCGCCCTGGCCGACGAGCTTCTCGGCGCCCGGCTGGTCCAGGATGACCCGGGAGTCGGCGAGCGAGGACGTCGCGAACGCCAGCCGGGACGGCACGTTGGCCTTGATCAGGCCGGTGACGACGTCCACCGAGGGGCGCTGGGTGGCGATGACCAGGTGGATGCCGGCGGCGCGGGCGAGCTGGGTGATGCGGACGATCGAGTCCTCGACGTCGCGGGGGGCGACCATCATCAGGTCGGCCAGCTCGTCGATGATCACGAGCAGGTAGGGGTACGGCTGGTAGACCCGCTCGCTGCCCGGCGGGGGCACCAGCTTTCCCGCGCGGACCGCCTTGTTGAACTCGTCCACGTGCCGGAAGCCGCTGGCCGCGAGGTCGTCGTAGCGCCGGTCCATCTCGCCGACGACCCATTCGAGGGCTTCGGCGGCCTTCTTGGGGTTGGTGATGATCGGCGTGATCAGGTGGGGGATGCCCTCGTAGGTGTTGAGCTCGACCCGCTTGGGGTCGACGAGCACCATGCGCACCTCGTCCGGGGTCGCGCGCATCAGGATCGAGGAGATGAGCCCGTTGACGCAGACCGACTTACCGGCGCCGGTGGCGCCCGCGATGAGCAGGTGGGGCATCTTGGCCAGGTTGGCCACTATGGTGCGCCCCTCGACGTCCTTGCCGAGGCCCACGATCATCGGGTGGTGGTCGGCCTGGGCGACCTGCGAGCGCAGCACGTCACCGAGGCTGACCAGGTCCTTGTCGGTGTTCGGGATCTCCACGCCGATCGCGGACTTGCCGGGGATCGGCGACAGGATGCGGACGTCGGCGGACTTGACGGCGTAGGCGATGTTCTTGGCGAGCGCGGTGACCTTCTCGACCTTGACGGCGGGGCCGAGCTCGATCTCGTACCGCGTGACCGTCGGGCCGCGCGTGAAGCCGATCACCTGCGCGTCGATCGCGAACTGCTCCAGCACGCTGGTGAGCGCGTTGACCACGACAGTGTTGGCCTTGGTCTGGGGCTTGGGGGGCGTGCCCTGGCGCAGCGCGGAGACGTCCGGCAGGACGTACGGGCCGGCCTGCGGGGACAGCACGAGCTGCTCGACCTTGCGCGGGGCCGGCGAGGGGTGGGGAGGCTCGGAGACGGCGGGCCTCGGCGGCTCGTCCTCCTCGTCCACCAGGCCGGGCACGATCTCCGGGGAGTGGTCGGAGCGGGGAGGGGCGCCGGGCGCGTCGGCGACCACCGGCGTGTCGTACGGCTTGACCAGGTCGGCGGGCTCGGCGTCGTCGGCCGCCTTGCCGCCCTTGCCCCCGGAGGCGCCCTTGCGCGAGCGCCGCGCGGGCTTCTTCTCTCCCGGCTCCCCCGGCGCGGCCCGGTCGGAGGACTTCTGGAACAGCATGTGCTGGATCTCGGCGAGCCGCTCGGGCACGCGGTGGACCGGGGTCGCGGTGATCACCAGCACGCCGAAGCCCGAGAGCATCAGCAGCAGGGGGATCGTGATGAACGCCGGGAGGATGCTGGAGGGCGGCGCCGAGACGATGAAGCCGATCATGCCGCCCGCGGCCGAGACCTTGTCCATGCCGTCGGTCTTGGCGGGTCCCGACGGATACGGCGTGGCGTGCGCGACGTGGATGACGCCGAGCAGGCCCGCCAGCAGCGCGGTCCAGCCGATCATGATGCGGCCGGTGTCGGCGTTCTGGTCGGGGTGACGCAGCAGGCGCCAGGCGACCAGCCCGAGCAGAAGCGGCACCGCCCAGGCCAGGGACCCGACGGCGCCGCGCAGGACGGCGTCCACGACGGTCGCGAACGTGCCCTGGGCCGAGGTGCGCCAGGTCATGGCTGCCAGGACGATGGCGCCCCCGAGGACGGCCAGGCCAAGGCCGTCGCGGCGGTGGGCCGGGTCCAGTTCGCGCGCCTGGTTGCCGAAGGCCCGCGCGGCGGTGCCGATGCCGTTGGCGATGAGCAGCCACACGCCGACGAAGAGCTTCCCGATGGCGATGAAGACCCAGCTGATCGGGTCCGGCGGCGCGGCGGCGGGACGGCGCGCCTGGCGGCCGTGCGGGCGTCCTGCCGCGGCCCGCCCCTGCGGGCGCCTGGCGGAGGCGGGACGGGACGATGAGGACGGGGTGGACCGCTTCGCCGACCCCTTCGGGGTGGTTTTCGACGTACGGGTGGCCATGGTACCGAGGGTACGCATGAGGCGGCCCTCGCGCGGGGAACGACGCGCCGCACACGATTGTGTTCTATGTATTGACATCATGTTTCATGTAATGGAACCTCCATTCCAACGGGACGTTGGAAGGAGGACAGATGTCCGCACTCGACTGGTTCGTCCTAGGTGCCTACTTCCTGATCATGGTCGCGATCGGGATCTGGTCGAAGAACCGCATCAGGACCGTCATCGACTACTTCACCGCCGGCGGCCGCATCCCCTGGTGGCTGTCCGGGATCTCCCACCACATGTCGGGCTACAGCGCGGTCATGTTCGTCGCGTTCGCGGCCGTCGCCTACGACTACGGGCTCACCGTCTACGTCTGGTGGGCGATGACGATCGGCATCGGCGTCGGCATCGGCGCCTTCCTGTTCGCCGCCCGCTGGAACAGGCTCAGGGCCAGGCACGGCGTGGTCTCCCCGCTGGAGTACCTGACCCGGCGCTACAACCTGCCGACCCAGCAGGTGATGGCCTACAGCGGCGCGCTGCTCAAGGTCGTCGACATCGCGGCCAAGTGGGTCGCCATCTCGGTGCTGCTCAAGGGCTTCGCGGGCATCCCCATCCAGTACGGCATCGCGATCACCGGCGCGGTCACCGTGATCTACGTGACGGTGGGCGGGCTCTGGGCCGACGTGCTCACCGACTTCGGCCAGTTCGTCATCCAGGCCGTCGCGGGCGTGGTCATGTTCGCCGCCGTGCTCGGCCACCTCGGCGGCGTGTCCGCGCTGTGGACGATGTGGGACAAGCTCCCCGAGGGCCACGGCGACCCGCTGACCGGGCCGTACACGACCACCTACTTCTTCGCGTTCCTGCTGATCAAGACCTTCGAGTACAACGGCGGCATGTGGAACCTCGCCCAGCGGTACATGGGCGCGCCGTCCGGCTCGCAGGCCAAGCGGGCCGCGCTGCTGTCCAGCGCCCTGTGGCTGCTGTGGCCGCTCGTGCTCTTCATCCCGATGTTCGCCGCGCCGCTGATCGTGCCGGGCCTGACCGACTCCGACCAGTCGTACGTGCGCCTGGCGCAGGAGCTGCTGCCCGCCGGGCTCATCGGCCTGGTGCTCGCGGGGTTCTTCTCGCACACGATGGCGATGGTCTCCTCGGACGCCAACGTGATCTCCGCGGTGATCACCCGGGACATCCTGCCCGTCTTCGTGCGCCGGGTCAGGGCGCTGGACGCCTCCGGCGCGCTGAAGCTGGCCCGGGTGACAACGTTCCTGTTCGTGCTGGTCAGCATGACGATCGCGATCACCACGCAGGGGCAGGGCGTCGTGCTGAAGATCGTGGTGGACGTCGTGGCCGCCACGATGGGGCCGATCTCGATCCCGCTGATGCTCGGCCTGCTCCCGTGGTTCCGGCGCAGCGGCCCGACGGCGGCGATCGTCTCCTGGGCGGCCGGCCTCGGCGTCTGGGCCGTGCTCAAATGGGTGATCGCCTCCACCAACCAGACCCTGGTCGTGGCGGCCCCGCTGGTCACGTCCCTGGTCCTCTACGTCGCGATCGGCCTTCTCAAGCCCGAGAACCGCCCGGACCGCGACGCGCTGATCGACTCCCTCCAGACCGACGAGTCCCCCACCCGCCCACCCGTCCCGGCCTGACCCGTTCGGGGCGCGGCGGTGTTCTGGAGTCGTCAGGCGCGAGGGATCGTTCCTCACCCTCGCGCCTGACGGCGGAAGAACACCGACTCTCAGGCGCCCCGAACCGCCGTGCCGGTGGCGCGGCCATGAACGCTGTTCGACTCCAGCACGCCGCCGTTGGCGACGTCGGACTTCTCGATCTCCCAGAAGACGATGCGCACGGACTCGCGGCGGGCGTTCAGGATGTCCACCGCCGCCTCGGTCACGGCCGCGACGAAGTCCTGGCGCTGGTCGAGGGTACGCCCGGACAAGAGTTCCACGGTGATGTTTGGCATGATGTCCTCCGAATCGACTTTGTTGCATCACATGAAACCAAATTCCGCTACATGAACCAAGAAGGAGTCTGCCATGGACGTGATGGTGGTCGGTGAGCCGCTGGTCGAGTTCTCGGCGTCCGGTCCGCTGACCGAGGCGGACACCTTCCGGCTGTCGTTCTCCGGGGACGCCCTGAACGCCGCCGTGGCCGCCGCCGCGACCGGCGCGCACGTCGCGCTGGTGACGCTGGTGGGCGACGACGAGTTCGGCGAGCGGCTGATCCGCTTCGCGGCCGCGCACGGCGTCGACACGCGGTGGATGCGGCGCGGCGTGGGCTCGACCGGCGCCTACGCCGTGGGCGCGGACCCGAGCGGCGAGCGGGCGTTCACGTACATGCGGGCGTGCAGCGCGGCCTCCCGCATGGGCCCGGACGACCTGGCGGCGGCCCCGCTGGAGGAGACCGCCGTCCTGCTGGTCAGCGGCGTCACGGCCGCCCTCTCGGAGTCCTGCGCGCGGGCCGTGCTGCACGCGGCGCGGACCGTGGACGCCGCCGGGGGCAGGGTCGTCTACGACCCCAACTACCGGTGGCGGCTGACCGGCGCCGAGGCCGCCGCCGCGACGCTCGCCTCCGTCGCGCCCTGGGTGGCCCTGGTGACCCCCTCCAGCCCGGGCGACACCCTGCCCCTCCTCGGCACCGCCGACCCCGCGGAGGCCGCGCGCGCGTGCCTGGCGCTCGGGGCGCGGGCCGTGGCCGTCACGCGCGGGCCCGACGGGGTGCTGCTCGCCGACGGCCAGGGAACTGCGCAGGAGGTGCCCGCGATCCCGGCGGCGGCGATCGTCGACCAGACGGGCGCGGGCGACGCGTTCGCCGGCACGCTCGCCGCGCGGCTGGCCCTCGGGGCGTCCCTGCGCGAGGCCGTGCGCGCCGGCACGGCCGCCGCGGCAATCAGCCTGGAGGGCCAGGGCGGCACCGGGCGCGTGGCGACGCCCGAGGAGATCGACCGCCTGCTCGCCGGCACCACCAGGAACGAGCTCAGCGGGTGAGCGCCCCGGTCGGAGCGCCGAGGGCCAGGGAGACGTCCCGGGCCGCGGCGACGACCACGGGGGCGAGCTCCTCCAGGGCCTCGCGTTCCATGTCCATGGCCAGCGTCGAGATGGAGATGCCGCCCAGCACCCGGCCGGTGTGGTCGAAGACGGCCGCGCCGACGCAGCGGATGCCGGGCTCGTTCTCCTCGTCGTCCATCGCGTAGCCGAGCTCCCTGACCTTGCCGAGGTGGGCGAGCAACTCCCCCACGTCGGTGAGGGTGGCGCCGGTGAGCCGCGCCAGGCCGGTGCGGGCGGCGATGGCCCGCACCTCGTCGTCGTCCAGCTCGGCGAGGACGGCCTTGCCGATCGCGGTGCTGTGCAGGCGCAGGCTCATGCCCACCCGCGAGGGCATCTGGTACGGCCTGCGCCCTTCGAGCTTCTCGACGTAGACGGCCTCGTCGCCGCCGCGGATGCCGAAGTGGGTCGTGTAGCCGGTGCGCTCGTGCAGCGCGCGCAGCGCGGCGGACGCCTGGCGGGAGGGGTCGAACCGGCTCATGACCTTGCCCGCCAGGGTGAGGATGCGCGGCCCGGGCTCGTACCCCCCGGACCCGTCGGCGCGGGCGAACCCCCACTCGACGAGCGACTGGAGGATGCGATGGACGGTCGACTTGGAGACGCCCGTCGCCGCCGCGATGTCGGTCACGCGGTGATGCTCGGCGATCGCCTCGAGCACCGCCAGCGCCTTGTCGATGGAGCTGCCTTCCCTGACCACGCCCCGAGCCTACTAAGAGCGGCGGCCGCCGGGAGTGCCCGGCGTCATCGGGCGAGCCAGCCGCCGTCCACGGCGAGCACGTGCCCGTTGACGTAGTCGGAGGCGGGCGAGGCGAGGAAGACCGAGGCGCCCACCAGATCGTGCGGGGTGCCCCAGCGCCCGGCGGGGATGCGCTGCCTGATCGCGCGTTCCCGGTCCGGGTCCTCGCGAAGCGCGCCGGTGTTGTCGGTGGCGATGTACCCGGGGGCGATGGCGTTGACCTGCACGTTCAGCGCGGCCCACTCGCAGGCCAGCGAGCGGGTCAGCCCCGCGAGGGCGTGTTTGGCGGCGGCGTACCCGGCCACGTTGACGCCGCCCTGGAAGGACAGCATCGAGGCGATCATGATGATCTTGCCGGAGCCTCGGGCGATCATCGAGCGGCCGACCGCCTGGCTGAGCAGGAACACCGCGTCCAGGTCGACGTCCAGGACGGCGCGCCAGTCGGCGTAGGCGTGCTCGGCGGCGGGGGCCCTGCGGATGATGCCGGCGTTGTTGACCAGGATGTCGACCTGCCGCCGCGCGAGCAGGTCCTCGGCCTCGCCGGGCACCCGGGAGGGCTCCGACAGGTCGAGCGTCCAGCGCCAGGCCTCGCGTCCCTCCTTGCGGACCTCGGCCTCGACCTCGGCCAGGTCGTCGCGGTGGCCGTGCAGCACGATGTCGGCCCCCGCCCTGGCCAGGCCCACGGCGATGGCCCTGCCGATGCCGGTACGGGTGCCCGTGACGAGCGCCGTCCTGCCTTCCAGGGAGAACATCACCGCATCGCGCCGATCGCGACCTGCTCCATGTCGTCGTACGCCTGGTTCTCGCCGCCCATCGCCCAGACGAAGGAGTAGTTGCTGGTGCCGAAGCCGCAGTGCACCGACCAGGGGGGCGAGATCACGGCCTGGCGGTCGGCGACGATCAGGTTGCGGGTCTCGTCGGGCCTGCCCATCAGGTGGACGACCCGGTGGTCCTCGGGGAGGTCGAAGTACAGGTAGACCTCGGTGCGCCGCTCGTGCGTGTGGCACGGCATGGTGTTCCACATGCTGCCCGGCTCCAGCACCGTGACGCCGAGCACGAGCTGGCAGCTCCGGATCCCCTTGGCGTGGATGTACTTGTTGATCGTGCGGTCATTGGACCCCTCCTGGGAGCCCAGGCGCACGGGCTCGGCGTCGTCCAGGGTGGCCCTGACGGTGGGGTGGGCGGTGTGGGCGGGGGTGGAGACCAGGTAGAAGGCGCCGCCGGCGAACGAGACCGCACGCGCGCCCCTGCCGACGTACAGGCACTCCTTGGTGCCGAGCTCGTGGGCGGCGCCGTCCACGGTGACCGTGCCGGGACCGCCCAGGTTCACCACGCCGAGCTCGCGCCGCTCCAGGAAGTACTCGGCGCGGAGGGGGTCGGGGCAGGGAAGGTCGAGCGGGGCCTCCCCGGGCAGCGCTCCGCCGATCACCATGCGGTCCTCGTGCGAGTACACCAGGCGGACCTCTCCGGGGACGAAGAGCTCCTCCGCGAGGAATCGACTCCTGAGCCGGTCGGTCGTCATGCCCGGTACCTGGTCGGGTGCGGTCGCGTACCGTACCTCCACCATGCCTCCATCCCGTTACATAGAATGCTGTATTGCTATATCGAACAGCCTTGGATGTGTGGAGGTCAAGCGGGCACAACGGGGATCTTGCCCGGCCGGGTCCGGCGGAGGAGAGCGGAAAGGCCTCAGTAGGTGCGCCGCACGCCCCGCGCGGCCAGCTCGATGCGGTCGCGCGCCTCCAGCAGGAAGGCCGCGATCTCCTTGTCGCGTCCCGGCGTCAGCCGGGGGACGGGGACCGACACGCTGACGGCGTCGCGGGGCGGCTGCGCGATGTCCAGGGCCACGCCGAAGCAGCGCAGGCCCTCGGTGTTCTCCTCGCGGTCGACGGCGTACCCGCGCTTGCGGATGCGGCGCAGGTCGGCCAGGAGGCGGCCCTGGTCGTCGATGGTGTTCTTGGTGAGGCGGGGCAGCTCGGCGGGCAGCAGGCCGGCGACCTCGTCCTCCTCGCGGGTGGCGAGGATCGCCTTGCCCAGCGAGGTGGTGCTGGCCGGCAGGCGGCGGCCGACCCGCGCGAACGGCCGCAGGTAGTGCCGGGAGGCGCGGGTCGCCAGGTAGACCACGTCGAAGTGGTCGAGGCGTGCCAGGTGGACGGTCTCGCCGGTCACCTCGGCGAGCCAGTCCAGCGCGTCGCGCGCGATCTGGACCACCGGGTCACCGTCGATGTACGTGGCGCCGACCAGCAGCGCGCGCATGCCGATGCGGTACAGCGTGCCGGTGACGTCGGTCTCGATCCAGCCGAGCCCCACCAGCGTGCGCAGCAGCGCGTGCAGGCTGCTCTTGGGGTACCCGAGCTTGCCCTGAAGATCCGACAGGCTGTGCAGACCCGGGTACTGGGCGAAGAAGTCGAGCAGCTCGACCGTGCGCACGGCGGACTTGACGTGCGGCACAGAGATTCCCTGCTCGGTCATGTCGGTCCTCCTCGCCGCGAGTGTCGCGTCCATTCTCCCCGCAGGCGGCGGGACATCGCACCTAGGGACGCCCCGCCCCGCCGTCAGTCCCTGACGACATTCCCGCCGACGTAGGCGTACTCGGGATCATCCGGGTCCAGCTCGGGCATGCCCTCGGCGTACGCCTCGGCGTCGTCCTCGGGCTCGTAGCCCAGGGCCCTGCCCACGGACAGGTCCCACCACCTGCGCGTGTTCGCCGAGACGCCCCACACCGCCGCGTAGGTCAGGTCGGGCGCGGTGAGGCAGGCCTGCACCAGCCGCACCATGTCGCCCGGGCTGATCCACGTGGACAGCGACCGGGGGCTCGGCGGGCGCGGCGCGAAGGTGCCGATGCGCAGGGAGGCCACCCGCATGCCGTACCGGTCGGCGTAGTAGCGCCCGAGCGCCTCGCCGTACGCCTTGGAGACCCCGTAGTGGGAGTCGGGCGCGATGGGCGGGTCGGCGGGCGCCATCTCGCTGCGCGGGACGAAGCCGACGGCGTGGTTGCTGCTGGCGTACACCAGGCGCCCGGCCCCGGCCGCCCGCGCGGCCTCGAAGACGCGGTAGGTGCCCTCGATGTTGGCGGTGAGCAGCCGCTCGAAGGACGCCGAGGTGGAAGGAATGCCGGCCAGGTGGACCACGGCGGTGACGCCCTTCATGGCCCGCTCCAGCACGGCCGGGTCGGTGATGTCGCCGACGACGACCTCGTGCGGGGTGTCCTCGATCGGGACCATGTCGAGGAGCCGCAGCGTGTGACCGTGCGCGGGGAGCCCGTCGGCGAGGCACCTGCCGATGCGGCCCGCGGCTCCGGTGACGAGAACGTGTTCAGCCATGCCGCAACCGTACGGGCGTCGACGCGGGGTTCGTCAAGATCGCGTGTTGCCTGGCAACGGATCGCCGGAACCCCCCTTGACCCGGGGGGCGGGTGCGGCGTACTTTCGCACTGTTCATATACGTGAATGATATCCCAGCTTATGAACGCACGACCATAGCCCCGCCCCGATCGCCCGTGAAGACATCCACTGTTCACATCCTTGAACGGAGTGTGAAATGGCCACCCCCCTCCGCCTCACCCGCCGGCGCGCCGTCCCCGGGCTCGCCGTCGCCGCCCTGACGGCCACGGCCGTCCTGTCCGGATGCGCCTCCAAGGCGGACTCCGAAGGCGCCGCCGCCCTCCAGCTCTGGACGCGCTCCACCCCCGCCTCCGCCAAGGTGTACACCAAGGTCATCGCGGAGTTCACCAAGAAGACCGGCGTCAAGGTCGACTACGTCCCGGTCTACGAGAACTTCGAGCAGAAGATCCAGCAGGCCGCCGCGGCCAAGAAGCTGCCCGACGTCGTCATCAACGACTCCAGCCTCCTCGGCCCCGCGACCACGCAGGGCCTGGTCGGCACGATCGACAAGGCGTCCATCGCCGGATCCGACCAGATCGTCGACCGCGCGTGGGGCCAGGCCACCGGCGCGGACGGCAAGCTGCACGCCATCCCGTTCTCCACGCAGGCCATGGCCCTGTTCATCCGGAAGGACTGGCGCGAGAAGCTCGGCAAGGACGTCCCGAAGACCTGGGACGACCTGGTCTCCCTCGCCAAGGCATTCCAGGCCGAGGACCCCGACGGCAACGGCCAGGCCGACACCTACGGCATGCTCGTCCCCGGCTCCAGCCAGCGCGGGTACACCGCCTGGTGGGCGTCGTCCTTCCTCTGGGAGGGCGGTGGCGACTTCCTCACCCAGGCCGGGCCCGGGAAGTTCACCCCGGCCATCGACTCCCCCCGGAGCGTGGACGCGGTCACCAAGCTGCAGGGCCTGTTCTGCAAGGACAAGGTCGTCGTCCCCGGCGCGCTCACGCTGATCACCGACGACGCCCACCCCTTCTTCGAGAAGGGACAGGCGGGCATCTACCTCACCGGCCCGTACATGATGGGCCGCTTCGACAAGAGCCTCGGCAAGGACAGGTACGAGGTGGTCCCCGCCCCCGCCGGGCCCGGCGGCGCGACCGTCCTCGGCGAGGGCGAGAACATCTACCTCATGGCCGGGTCCGCCCAGCAGGACGGGCAGAAGAAGCTCGCCGAGTTCCTGATCAGCGCGGACGGCCAGCGCCTCGGCATGAACGGCACCCAGCCTAACCCCGTGGTCCGCATCCCGGTGAACAAGAACGTCGACATGCTCGCCGAGCGCAAGGACGACCGCTGGGCGCTGATCGCCAAGGTCTACCAGGAGTCGGCCCGCACGTTCCCGCAGGTCCCGAACTGGCAGCCGTTCCGCCAGAAGACCTCGGAGACGCTCAACTCGCTGTTCGCCACCTGTGACGCCGACGTGCGCGGCGCCCTCGGCAAGCTCGCCGCCGACTACCGGACCGAACTCGCCACGCAGAAGGTCGCCGGGTGACCGCCCGCGCCGGCGGCACGGCGATCGCGGACGACGGCGCGCGCTCGCCGGGGGCGGGACGTGCCGGCGCCCCGCCCCGCCCCGCCGCCGACCACCGCCGCCGCCCGCACCGGTCGCGCGGGCTGCGGCTCGTCCCCTGGCTGTTCCTGGCGCCGGCGCTGATCCTCTTCCTCTACTTCAAGTACATCCCGATGGCGCGCGGGCTATGGATGAGCTTCTTCAACGTGCGCCCCTTCCTCGGGGACGAGTGGATCGGCCTCGCCAACTACGGCCGCGTCTTCACCGACGAGTCCTTCCGCTCCGCGATGGGCCACACGCTGGTGCTGGCCACGGCCCAGACGGCCGGGGCCATGATCCTCGGGTTCGTGCTGGCCCTGTTGCTGGAAGGCAAGGCGCGCACGCTGTGGGTGGTGCGCTCGGCCGCCTTCCTGCCCGTGGTGACGGCCATCGCCGTGGTCGGCGAGGTGTGGCGGCTGCTGTACTTCGCGGGCGACCAGGGCATGCTCAACACGCTGTTCGGCCTGCTCGGCTTCGGCCCGGAGAAGTTCCTGGACGACCCGCGCACCGCGCTGTGGTGGGTCATCCTCGTCGGCGTCTGGAAACACGCGCCGTACGACATGATGATCATCCTGGCGGGGCTGGCGGGCATCGACCGGCAGCACTACGAGGCCGCGGCGCTGGAGGGGGCGAGCCTCCTCCAGCGGATCCGCCACGTGACGATCCCCGCGCTGCGCCCGGTGATCACGATCCTGGTCACGCTCGCCTGCATCCGCGGCCTGCGGGTGTTCACCGAGGTCTTCGTGCTCACGGGCGGCGGCCCCGCCGGGGCGACCGACGTCGTCATGACCCGCATCTACGCGCTCGGCTTCGACGCCGGCGACCTCGGCTTCGCCTCCGCCGCCTCGGTGCTGCTCTTCCTCACCACCCTCGTCCTCACCGTCGCCGTGACCGTCTACCGCAGGCGCAGGGAGATCTGAATGTTCGACACCGCACTCGGCTGGGGGTGGGGCCGCCGCCACCCCGTCGCCTCGGCCACCCGGCTGCTGCTGTACGCCGCCGTGGTCGTCGTGTTCTGCGGGCCGCTGCTGGCCGTCTTCTCCGGCGCGTTCGACGCCGGGGCCGACCCCAGCCGCATGTCCCTGATCCCCCACGACCCCACCTTGGAGAACTTCCAGGTCGCCGCCGAGCAGGGCCTGTGGCACTTCTTCCTCAACTCCGTGGTGATCGCCGGGGGCGCGCTGCTGCTCCAGGTCGCGGTGAGCGTGTTCGCGGCGTACGCGCTGGCGCGCAAGCGGTTCCGCGGGCAGGCGCTGGTGCTGCTGGCGATCCTCGCCACGATGATGCTGCCCGAGGAGATCATCGCGATCCCGCTCTCGCTGGTCCTCGGCGACCTGCCCCTGCTGCACCTCGACCTGCGCGGCAGCCTGCTCGGCGTGATCCTCCCCCTGGGCGGCTGGGGTTTCTCGATCTTCGTGATGAGCGAGTTCATGAAGGAGATCCCCGCCGAGCTGGAGGAGGCCGCCCGGGTCGACGGCGCGAGCGAGATGCGGATCTTCGGGCAGATCATCCTGCCGCTGTGCCGCCCCGCGCTCGGCGTGATCGTCATCTTCGGCTTCACCATGATCTGGGACCAGTACCTGCTGCCGCTCATCGTCGCCGAGACCCCCGACGACTACACGCTCACGGTGGCCCTCGCCTCGCTGCGCTCGGACCCGAGCGTCGGCCCGGGGGCCCTGCTCGCCGGCTCGCTGCTGGCGCTGCTGCCGAGCCTCGCCGTCTACCTCGCCTTCCAGCGCACCTTCATGTCCGGCCTCGTGGCCGGAGCGGTCAAGGGGTGACCCGTGACCGTTCCGGAACGGCCGTCCACGACGACCCCGATCCCCGTTCCCCCCAGCCATGACGCACGCGTCGACCCAAGCGATACCCAAGCGATGAGGAGTCCCATGCGCCTTGACGGTGTTCTCTTCTTCCCGGTGACCCCGTTCTCCCCGGACGGCTCGCTCGACGAGGAGGCGCTCGCCCGGCACGTGGACGACGGCGTGAGCGCGGGCGCCGGAGGCGTCTTCGCCGCCTGCGGCACCGGCGAGTTCAACGCCCTCAGCCTGCCCGAGTACGAGCGCGTCGTCCGCGTCGCCGTCGAGGCCACGGCCGGGCGGGTGCCCGTGCTGTCCGGCGCCGGCGGAGCCCTGCCCTTCGCCCGCGCCTGCGCCGCCGCCGCCACCCGGGCCGGGGCCGACGGCCTGCTGCTGCTACCGCCCTACCTCGTCTCCGGCCCGCCGGAGGGCCTGCTGCGGTACGTCCGCGAGGTGACCGCCGCCACCGCCCTGCCGGTGATCGTCTACCAGCGGGGCAGCAGCCGGTACACCCCCGAGTCGGTGGCCCGGCTCGCGCAGGTGCCGAACGTCATCGGCTTCAAGGACGGGCTCGGCGACCTCGACCTGCTGCAACGCATCATCCTGGCCGTCCGCGACGCCACCGACCGCGAGTTCACGTTCTTCAACGGCCTGCCGACCGCCGAGATGACCGTGCCCGCCTTCCGCGGCGTCGGCGTGCGGCTGTACTCCTCGGCCGCGTTCTGCTTCGTCCCCGAGGTCGCCCTCGGCTTCCACCGGGCGATCACCACGGGCGACGAGCAGACCGTGCGGCGGCTGCTGTCCGGGTTCTACCGGCCGCTGGTCGAGCTGCGCGACCGCGTCCCCGGGTACGCCGTGTCCCTGGTCAAGGCGGGGGTGCGGCTGCGCGGCCTGGACGTGGGCGGTGTACGGCCGCCGCTCGTCGACCCCGAACCCGGCCACCTGGCCGTGCTGGAGAAGCTCATCGCCGCCGGGCTCGACCTGGTGCCCGCCCTCGACGCGCCCGCGAGCAGTGGATCATGAGGATCACGGAGGTCCGGGTCACGCCGGTCGCCTTCCGCGACCCCCCGCTGCTCAACGCCTCGGGCGTCCACCAGCCGTGGGCGCTGCGCACCGTCGTCGAGGTCGTCACCGACGAGGGCCTCACCGGGCTCGGCGAGACCTACGGCGACCTGGCCCACCTGGAGCTGGTGCGCGCGGCCGCGCGCCTGCTCCCCGGCCACGACGCCTACGCCCATCACGCGATCTACGCCCAGGTGGCCGCCTCGGTGGGCGCCCAGGTCACCACCCGGCACGCCACGGCGAGGACGGCGACCAAGGAGAAGACCCTGGACCGCGTCTTCTCCCCGTTCGAGGTCGCCTGCGTGGACATCCAGGCCAGGGCCGCGGGCAGGCCCGTCGCCGACCTGCTCGGCGGCGCCGTCCGCGACTCCGTCCCCTACAGCGCCTACCTGTTCTACAAATGGGCCGGCCACCCCGGCGCGGAGCCCGACGGCTTCGGGGCCGCGCTCGACGCCGAGGGGCTGGTCGCCCAGGCCCGGCTGCTCGTGGACGCGTACGGCTTCCGCTCGCTCAAGCTCAAGGGAGGGGTGCGTCCCCCGGCCGAGGAGATCGAGGCCGTGCACGCGCTGCGCGACGCCTTCCCCGAGCTGCCGATCCGCATCGACCCGAACGCCGCGTGGACCCCCGAGACCTCCCTCATGGTCGCGCGGGAGCTCGCCGGCGTGCTGGAGTACCTGGAGGACCCGACCCCGGGCCTGGACGGCATGGCGGCGGTCGCGGCCGAGGCGGGGATGCCGCTGGCCACCAACATGTGCGTGGTGGCCTTCGAGCACCTGCCGCCCGCGATCGAGCGCCGGGCCATCGGCGTGCTGCTCGCCGACCACCACTACTGGGGCGGGCTCGTGCGCTCCACGCAGCTCGCCAGGCTGTGCGCGACGTTCGGGCTGGAGCTGTCGATGCACTCCAACAGCCACCTCGGCATCAGCCTGGCCGCCATGACGCACCTCGCGGCGGCCGTGCCGACCTTGGCGTACGCCTGCGACACCCACACCCCGTGGCTCGCGGGGCAGGACGTCGTCGCGCCCGGGGCGCTGCGGTTCCACGACGGCGCCGTAGAGGTGCCCCGCGGGCCGGGGCTCGGCGTCGAGCTGGACCGCGACGCCCTGGCGGTGATGCACGAGAACTACCTGAAGTGCGGCATCCGGACCCGGGACGACGGAGGCTACATGCGCACGACCGACCCCGCCTTCTCTTCGGCCCGTCCACGCTGGTAAGGACTGTGCCCATTCGCGGTGCCCATGGCGCGCCCTCCGATCGCGCGGAGAGAGGGACCGCCCTAGCTCAACGGACCCCGGAGAGCCAGCGTTCGTGGGTGCCGTCGAAGGGCGGGGTGCCCGCGGCGATGGCGGCCATCAGCCAGGCGGCCGAGCTCTCCGCCCGGCCGATGACCTCGCTCGGATAGCCGTAGCGGACGAGGTGCTCGGCGAACTCGTCCTCGTCGTCCACGAACAGGCGCCCGTCGCGCATCAGCAGCACGTCCAGGTCCAGGTCGACCATCGTCACCTGCCCGTCGAGCCATCGCGGCACGGTCGTGATGTCGCAGTAGATCGCGCACCTGGCCGGCCGGTCGTTGAAGGTCGCGGTCCACCAGGCGTCGCGCGGGAACAGCATCACGAACGCCTCCTCCCAGACGACCGGCGGCTCGGCGCCCCGGGCCGCGCGCGTGCGCGGCGGGCATCCGAGCCAGGCCCCGTGCTCGTCCTCCCCCAGCAGCCACCCGTCGTGGTGCCAGTGGAGCGACCCGTCGTACTTCGTGTAGACGACCTTGGCGGCTGTGCCGGTGACGCCGGCCGTGGAGGCGGGGGCGTTCACCGGCGATCCGGCCTGGTTCTCAGGCATACGGCTCCTCGTGCGCGGGTTCGGGTTCCGGCACGTGAAACCTACGCCGCGTCAGACCTCCACGACCACCGGAATAATCATCGGCCGGCGGCGGTAGGTGTCGCTGACCCAGCGCCCGACGATGCGGCGGGTCACCCGGCGCATCTGCTGCAGGTCCGCGACGCCGTCCGCCGCGGTGTCCTCCAGCGCGCTCTCGATCAGCGGGATGACCGCGTCGAACGCCTCGATCTCGATGCCCGACCCGCGCGCGTAGACCTCCGGCCCGCCGGTGACCTTGCCCGTGGTCGAGTCGACCACCACGACCACCGAGATGAAGCCCTCGTCCCCGAGGATGCGGCGGTCCTTGAGCGCGACGTCGGTGACCGCGCCGACCGAGGAGCCGTCGACGTAGACGTAGCCGCACTGCACGTTGCCGACGATCTTCGCCCGGCCGTCCACCAGGTCCACGACCACGCCGTCCTCGGCGATGACGATGTGGTCGTCGGGGACGCCGGTCAGCGCGGCGAGCTTGGCGTGGGCGCGCATGTGGCGCCATTCGCCGTGCACCGGCATGAAGTTGGACGGCTTGGTGAGGTTGAGGACGTACAGCAGCTCGCCGGCTGCGGCGTGACCCGAGACGTGCACGGTGGCGTTGCCCTTGTGCACCACGCGCGCGCCCCAGCGGGTGAGCCCGTTGATGACCTTGTTGACGGCCGTCTCGTTGCCCGGCACCAGCGACGACGCCAGCACGACGGTGTCGCCGTCGGCCACCCGGATCGGGTGGTCGCGGTTCGCCATGCGCGACAGCGCCGCCATCGGCTCGCCCTGGGACCCCGTGCAGATGAGCACGACGTCCTCCGGCGGCCATTCCTCGATCTCGCGGGAGTCGACCAGCAGGCCAGGCGGCACGCGCAGGTAGCCGAGCTCGCGCGCGACCCCCATGTTGCGGACCATCGACCGCCCGATGAGCGCGACCTTGCGGCCGTTCTCCTCGGCGGCGTCGAAGATCTGCTGCACGCGGTGGACGTGCGAGGCGAAGCAGGCGACGATGATGCGCTTGCTCGCGCTGCGGACCACCTCGTCGATCACCGGGCTGATCGTGCGCTCGCTCGGCACGAAGCCCGGCACCTCGGAGTTCGTCGAGTCCGACATCAGCAGGTCGACGCCCTCGGACCCGAGCCGGGCGAACCCGCCGAGGTCGGTGAGGCGGCCGTCGAGCGGGAGCTGGTCCATCTTGAAGTCGCCCGTGTGCAGGACGATGCCCGCGGGCGTCCTCAGCGCGACGGCCAGCGCGTCGGGGATCGAGTGGTTGACCGCGAAGAACTCGCACTCGAACGGCCCGAACCGCTGGCGCACGCCCTCGGCGACCTCGACCTTGACCGGCTGGATGCGGTGCTCGGTCAGCTTGCTCTCGATGAGGCCGAGCGTGAGCCGGGAGCCGACCAGCGGGATGTCGGCGCGCTCACGCAGCAGGTAGGGCACGGCGCCGATGTGGTCCTCGTGGGCGTGGGTCAGCACGACGGCCTCGATGTCGTCGAGGCGGTCCCTGATGTAGGTGAAGTCGGGCAGGATCAGGTCGACGCCCGGCTGCTCGGGCTCGGGGAACAGCACGCCGCAGTCGACCACCAGCAGCCGGCCGTCGAACTCGAACACCGCCATGTTGCGGCCGATCTCGCCGAGCCCTCCGAGCGCGACGATGCGCAGGCCGTTCTCCGGAAGCGCCGGAGGCGGCCCGAGCTCGGGATGCGGATGACTCATGCTTTACCCCCGTATCCGGCGGCCCGCCCGCGCACGGCTCCCTCGCCGAGCCGTCCGGCGCCTCGCGGGCCACGGTTTCTGTCTCCGATTCTCAAAACCCCTCTGTTCCTCCCCACCGCGCCGACTGCGCGGCCTGTAGCGGTCCTGCCTGTCCCCGCCGCTCGCGTCCGTGCCGTCTGGACGGACGGACGCGCGGCGGTCACGTCATCGTGGCGCCCTTCACGGCCCCTCGCGGGCGCCTCCCGGGCGTCAGCCGGGCAGCTTGACCCCGCCCGCGAGCAGGTCCTCCCTCAGGGCGGCCACCTCTTCGTGGGTCGCGTCCACGAGCGGGAGCCGCACGGGGCCGGCGTCCCTGCCGAGCAGCCCGAGGGCCGCCTTCGTCATGATCACCCCTTGGGTGCGGGTCATGATGCCGGTCACGACGGGCAGCAGGCGACGGTTGACGTCACGGGCGCCCTCGGCGTGGCCGGAGCGGAAGAGCCGGATCATGGAGGCCAGCTCGGAGCCTACGACGTGGCTCACCACGCTGACGAACCCGGCGGCCCCGACCGAGAGCCAGGGCAGGTTGGCGGCGTCGTCACCGGAGTAGAACGTGAGGCCCGTGGCGCCCATTACCTGCGCGCCGGCGAACAGGTCGCCCTTGGCGTCCTTGACGGCGACGATGCGCGGGTGGTGGGCCAGGCGCAGCAGCGTCTCGGTGGCGATGGGCGTGCCCGTGCGCCCGGGGATGTCGTACAGCATCACCGGCAGGCCCGTGGCGTCCGCCACGGTCGTGAAGTGCTGGTACAGCCCCTCCTGCGGGGGCTTGTTGTAATACGGCGTCACCAGCAGCAGGCCATGGGCCCCCGCGCGCTCGGCGGCCCGGGCCAGCTCGATCGTGTGACGGGTGTCGTTGGTGCCGGCACCGGCCACGACGGTCGCGCGGTCGCCGACGGCTTCCAGCACCAGGCGCAGGATCAGCTCTTTCTCCGCGTCCGTGGTGGTGGCGGACTCTCCGGTCGTGCCGCTCACTACCAGGCCGTCGTTGTCCTGCTCGTCGACAAGGTAGGTCGCCAGACGCTGGACGCCTTCGGCGTCGACGGCGCCGTCCGTCGTGAAGGGGGTGACCATGGCGGTCAGCAAGCGGCCGAAAGGCGCGTCGGAGGTTCCTGTTGGCGATGCCATAGACGGAACGGTACCCGGATCCGGCGGGATCGGTGGACCCCGCCACCCCGGTTCCGCACGCGAGGGGCGTTCGGTGGGGTCTAAGTGGCTTCGCCGGTAGTTGCCCGGCCATGCCGGGAGATGGATAGAGGCCGCCGATATGTGCTCGGGGGTACACACATCGACGACCTCTGTCCGTCTATCGACGTGGCTTACGTGGGTGTTACACGACTCTGAGGAGAATTTTCCGGCGGCCTCCCGGCGCCCCTCCGCGCGCCGCGTCACCGCAGGTCCCTCCGGAACTCCGCCAGACCCCCGGCGGAGCAGGCCGTCCCGGCCGGTTCCGCCGACCGAGGCGCCCGCGCACCGGCCCGCGCCGCCGCCCGGTTGCCGCGAACGGCCGCCCGTAAAGTTGGGACCCCAACCCGTCGCCATTACTCCGTGTTGTCTCCTGATTACGGCAAGATAAGAAAACGATCTCGAACGCCCCCAGGGATGGACGGATGACTGGCAACGACCCGGTGTACCTCCGTGTTGTCGAAGAGTTGCGGGCGCAGATAGTCGACGGCACCCTGCCGCCCGGGGCGCCGATCCCGTCTCGCGCCCAGCTCACCCAGCGGTTCCGCGTGGGCGAGACCGCCGCCCGCCACGCATTACGGGTGCTGGCCGCCGAAGGGCTGATCATCGGCAGGGTCGGCTCGGGCCACTACGTCCGCGAGAAGTCCGTGCTCTATCCCCTCCAGCGCTCCCGCCACACCGACCACGACGCCCCGTTCGCCGCCGACATGCAGGCGGGCGGCCACCGCGCCACCTGGGACTGGCGCAGCGAGCCCGTCCGAGCCGGGCGCGACCTCGCCCGGCGCCTGCGACTCGACCCGGGCGACCCGGTGATCCGCACGCGCTACGTCTTCCGCGCCGAGGGCAGGCCGATGCAGCTCGCCACCTCCTACGAGCCCGCCGAGCTCGGCAAGGGGCAGGCCGCCCCCGAGGAGGGCACCAACGGACGCAAGAGCCTGCTGGCCCGCATGTCCGCCGCCGGAGTCAAGATCACGGACATCCGCGAGAGCGTCCACACCCGCGTCCCCCAGCCCACCGAGAGCGACCTGCTCGACCTGCCCACCGGCGTCCACGTCCTCCACGTCGAGCGCACCCACTGGGCCGGCGACCGCCCCGTCGAGACCAGCGACATCGTCGTCCCCGGAGACCGCTTCCGCCTCGTCTACTCCGTCCCCCTCGGGGCCTGAGGGAGCCCGACCTTCCGCCCGCCCGCGTGGCCTGGCCCTTCTCCCCCCGTCCGCACGGAGTGGCTCTTCACGGCGCCGCGGCGGCGGGAAGGGACGTCGGTGAAATCGGCGCCTCGTACGGTGATCCGCCACGGGGGTCTCGTTGACCGGCGGTGTCACGGTACGAGGTTCCGAGGGCGCTGTGCGGGGCTGGGAAGCGGTTTTGAGGGTTGGTGGCATTCCGGTGGGGGCGGGGGGTGGTTTACGGCCTGTGGGCGCGTTCAGGCGCGCGTGCGCTGGGTTGTGGCCACGCACAGCAGGACGGCGAGCGCTCCGGCGATCGTGGCGAGCTCGAAGTGCTCTCCGAGCAGGAGCCACGCCCACAGCAGCGACACGAGCGGCTGCAGGAGCTGGGTCTGACCGGCGCGCGCGATGCCGCCGAGGGCGAGCCCGGCGTACCACGGGATGAATCCGAGGAACATCGACACCAGCGCCACGTAGGCGAACCCCGCCACAGCCGCCACCGTCGGATGCCAGGGCGTGACCACGGCCAGCACGACCGTGACCGGCACCGAGATCGGGGCCGCGACCACCAGCGCGTACGAGATCACCCGCCAGCCCGGGGTGTGCCGGGCCAGCCTGCCGCCCTCGGTGTACCCGGCCGCCGCGCAGAGCAGGGCCGCGAGCAGCAGCAGGTCGGCGAGGGACGGGCGCCCGCCTCCCCGGCTCAGCGTGAAGACCGTCACCGACACGGCCCCGGCGGCGCAGGCGGCCCAGAACAGCGCGCGTGGGCGCTCCCCCGCGCGCAGGACGGCGCACACGGCCGTGGCGGCCGGGAGCAGGCCGATCACGACGGCGGCGTGCGACACGCTCGCCCCCGAGTCCAGCGCGAGCCCGCTGAACAGCGGGAACCCGAAGACCACGCCGAGCCCGATGACCGCGTACGACCGCAGGTGGGCGCGGGGCGGCAGGAGCGGGGCTCCGGCGGCGATCAGGCAGACCCCCGCGACCAGCGCGGCGAGGGCCGCCCTGCCGATGGCGACCAGATAGGGGTCGAAGCCCCGCATCGCGAACTCGGTGGCCGGAAAGCTCCCGGAAAAGGCCAGCACCCCGAGCCCGGCGAGCGCCGTGCCCTGCCAGACGCCCCCGCCGCGCCGCGCGTCACGGCCGGCCGGATCGCCCGCCCGGGCGGGCCGCCCGCCTCCAGTCCCTTCGAGGCCGCCGTTCCCCGCCTCTTCAGGACCACGGGCTGCCGCATCTTCCGGGCCGTCCGGCGTCGCGGGCCGTCGCCCCTCGGGACCGGGCGCCGCGCGCTCGCCCTCCGCACGACCGGGCGTATGCGGCGATACTGCCGAGGGAACGATAGCGCTATTCTGCTCTCTCATGGATGACGATAGCAGTATCGCCCGGCTCGCCGGGCTGCTGCGGGAGGAGGCCGCCCGGGTCGGTCCCGGGGGACGGCTGCCGTCCAGCCGGGAGCTCACGCGGCGGCACGGCGTCAGCCCGGTCACCGTCTCGCGGGCGCTGGCGGCGCTCACGGCCGAGGGCAGGGTGGTCACGCGGCCGGGCATCGGCGCGTTCGCCGCCGCCCCGCCCTCCGCGACGGCGGGGGACGCCACGGACGTGTCCTGGCAGACGGTCTCGCTCGGCGACAGGTCCGTGGACGACACGGCCGTCAGCGGCCTGCTCACCCCGCCGCCCGAGGGGGTCATCCCGCTCACCGGCGGCTACCTCAACCCCGCCCTGCGCCCGTCCAGGGCCCTGGCGAACGCGGCCGCGCGCGCCGTGCGCCGTCCGGACGCCTGGGCGCTGCCGCCGCTGAACGGCCTCGCCGAGTTGCGCCGCTGGTTCGCCACCGAGGTCGGCGGCGGGGTCACCCAGGCGGACGTGCTGATCACCAGCGGCGGCCAGGCCGCGCTCACCCACGCCTTCCGCGCCCTGGCGGCCTCCGGCGAGGCGATGCTCGTGGAGACCCCGACCTACCCGGGCGCGCTCGCCTCGGCGCGGGCCGCCGGGCTGCGCGCGGTCGCCGTGCCGATGGACCGCGACGGCGTGCGGCCGGAGCTGCTGGCCGAGGCGTTCGCGGTCACCGGCGCGCGGGTCTTCTACTGCCAGCCGACCCTGCACAACCCCACCGGCGCCGTGGTCCCGGCCGCGCGCAGGGAGCAGATCCTCGCCGTCGCCAGGGCCGCGGGCGCGTTCGTGATCGAGGACGACTACGCCCGCTACCTGACGACGGGCGCCGTGCCGCCCTCGCTCGTCACCCTGGACACCCATGGGACGGTCGTCCACGTCAACTCGCTCAGCAAGATCACCGCACCGAGCATGCGGGTGGCCGCCGTCATCGCCCGGGGCCCGGCGGCGCGCCGGCTCAAGGCCGCACAGCTCGTGGAGTCGTTCTTCGTGGCCCGGCCGTTGCAGGAGACGGCGCTGGAGTTCCTCGGTTCGCCGGGCTGGCGCCGTCACCTGGCCGGGGTGGCGGCGGAGATCGCGGTGCGGCGGGACGCGCTCGCGGCGGCCCTGGCCCGCCACCTGCCGTCCGCCGAGGTCCGGCCGGTCCCGCAGGGCGGCCTGCACCTGTGGGTGCGTCTTGCGCGCGAGGTCGACGAGACCGCCCTGGTCGAGAGCGCCCAGCGGGCCGGGGTGCTGGTGAGCCCCGGCGCGATCTACCACCCCGCCGAGCCTCCGGGGCCGCACGTCCGCGTGACGCACATCGCGGCGGCGCACGTCGCCGAGCTGACCGAGGGCGTCCGCCGCCTCGGCACGGCCCTGGACGCCCACCTGCCCTGACGCCGCGGCGACACTCTCCGTCCCCCCGTCCCGAGGCACGAGGTGCCCGTCCCCCTGTCCTGCGGCCGGCGGGCTCGCCGTCCCTGTCCCGAGGCGCGGCGGGACTTCCCGTTCCCGTCCCGAGGCCCGGCGGCGCGCTGCCGTCCCCGCCCGTGACGATGCGGGCCGTGACAGTGGGGCGAGGGCGTCGATACCAGGCGAAACCCTCTACTGGCTTACAGTGGTGACATGGACGCGCCGGCCGAACTGCTCCGCGACTTCGTGAACACCTACGACGTCCAGGGCGACACCGACGAGCTGGCCTCCCCCGCCGAGCTCGCCATCTGGCTGCGGGAACACGGGCTGATCTCCGAGTCCGACCGCGCCGTGGACGATGACTGGGCGCTGGCCGTCAACCTGCGCGAAGGGCTGCGCACCGCCCTGCGGCACGAGCATTCCTCCCCTGAGACCCCGCCGCCCGTACCCGCCCCGGCGGACCCGGTAGACCCGGCGGACCTGACCGCCCCTGCGGGCCTGGCACCCGCTCCCCCGGACCCGGCCCTCGCCCCGGCCCCCGAGGCCGCCTCCGCCCGGCTGGAGGCCGCGCTCGCGGCGCTCCCCCTGCGGATCACCCTGGTGGACGGCGCGCCCGTGCCGGAGCCGCTCGCCGACGGCGCGGCGCGAGGGCTGGGGCTGATCGCGACGGCCGTTCTGCGAGCGCACGCCGACGGCTCCTGGCCGCGCCTGAAGGTGTGCGCCGACAGCACCTGCCAGTGGGCGTTCATCGACTCCTCCAAGAACCGCTCGCGCTCGTGGTGCTCGATGCGGGTGTGCGGAAACCGCACCAAGACCCGCGCCTACCGCGCCCGCCGCCAGCGAACCACCCCGGGCTCGTCCTGAACACCTGAACAGATCCCCGGCGGTCAACGGGGGCGCCCCGGATCGACCCGGCGGCGCGGGTGCCGGCTGCTCGTGGGGTGGAGGCGTTCCGCGAACGTTCACCGGAGCCTCCCATCCCGCTACGGCGACGTCATCACGCGCGTTCCCCCGGGCGGACGATCATCGGTGGCGGTTCCTCGTAGCCGGGTGGACCCGGATACGGTGTGGAGGCCGAGGAAAGGAGGCCTGCCGGTATGGCAGACGTGGGGGTGCGGGCCGCGCGGCGTGAAGACGTCCCGGCGGTGACGGCCACCCAGATCAGGGCGTGGAAGAGCGGCTACGGCCGGTTCATCCCCGAGGAGCCGCTTGAGCAGATGACCGGGCCGGCGGCTCAGGAGCTGTGGGGCCGCCAGTGGGAGGAAGCCGTCGTCGCACCGCCCTCGCCGCGCCACCGCCTCCTGGTGGCCGTCGAGACCGAGGACCTTCTGACCTCCCTCGCCGAGAGCCACGGCGAGCCCGGCGGGCAGCGGGTGGTCGGGCTGGCCTCCCACGCCCCCGCCGAGGACCCGGACCTCGATCCGTCCACCACGGCCGAGCTGCTCACCCTGCTCGTCGACCCCGACCACACGCGCCGGGGCCACGGCAGCAGGCTGCTCAACGCCACCGTCGACCACCTGCGCGAGGACGGCTACGCCTCGGTCGTCACCTGGGTCTTCGCCGACGACCACGCGCGGCTGGGGTTCCTGGCGTCGGCGGGGTGGGCCCCGGACGAGGCCGAGCGCGTCCTGGACATGGGCCGCCCGGTGAAGATGATCCGCCTGGCCACGGACATCAGCTGATCACCCCCGACGACCCCGCGGTCGTACGACCGGCCCGCGAGCGGGTCGGCAGAAGGTCATGAAATACCCTGCATAGGCGAATCCGGCCTGGGACGGGGGTTCCCCGCCCTCCGGCCGCGGACCGAATCGGCGGAAGAGGGAACGACGTTGGCGACACCCGCTCAGTGGCTGGCGGGGGCACGGCCCCGCACCCTCCCCGCGGCGGTGGTCCCCGTCGCCGTGGGCACGGGCGTGGCGATCTCGTACGGCGCGGTGAACTGGTGGCGGGCCGCGGTGGCGCTGCTGGTCGCGCTGGTCCTGCAGATCGGCGTGAACTACGCCAACGACTACAGCGACGGCGTGCGCGGCACCGACGAGGCCCGGGTGGGCCCGCTGCGGCTGGTCGGCTCGCGGGTCGCCACCCCCCGCTCGGTGCTGCTGGCCGCCTTCGGGTGCTTCCTGGCGGCGGCCGTCGCGGGCCTGACGCTGGTCGTGGCCACCGGAGCCTGGTGGCTGCTGATCGTCGGCGCGCTGGCCATCGCCGCCGCCTGGTTCTACACCGGAGGCTCACGGCCGTACGGCTACCGGGCGTTCGGCGAGATCTCGGTGTTCGTGTTCTTCGGCCTGGTCGCGGTGGCGGGCACCACGTACGTCCAGATGGAACGGCTTCCGTGGCTCGCGGTCGCGGCGGCCGTGCCGGTCGGGCTGCTGGCCTGCGCGCTGCTGGTCGTGAACAACCTGCGCGACATCGCCACCGACGGCCCCGCGGGCAAGCGCACGCTGGCGGTCGTGCTCGGCGACACCCGGACGCGCGTGCTCTACGTCGTCTGCCTGCTGCTCCCGTTCGTCATCGCCCTGGGCCTGGCCTTCGCCCGGCCGTTCGCCGCGCTCACCGTGCTGGCGCTGCCGCTCGCCCTGCTGCCGGCCAGGGCCGTACGGGACGGGGGGAACGGGCGGGCGCTGATCGCCACGCTCCAGCACACCGGGCGGCTCCAGCTCGCCTTCGGCCTGCTGTTCACGATCGGTCTCGCGCTCTAGCCCGTTCGGCGGGTTCGGGCGCCGCGAACGCGTTACAGGTCGAGGAGGTGCTCCAGGCCGACGGTGAGGCCGGGGAGCTCGCGGACGCGGCGGACGCCCAGCAGCACGCCGGGGGTGAACGAGGAGCGGTTCATCGTGTCGTGGCGGATCGTGAGGATCTCGCCGTCGCCACCGAGCAGGACCTCCTGGTGGGCGATCAGCCCGGCCAGGCGCACTCCGTGGACGTGCACGCCCTCGACGTCGGCGCCGCGCGCGCCGGGCAGCTCGGAGCTCGTGGCGTCCGGCATCGCGCCGAGGCCCGCCTTGCGCCGCGCCTCGGCGACCAGCTCGGCCGTGCGCCGGGCGGTGCCCGAGGGGGCGTCCGCCTTGTTCGGGTGGTGCAGCTCGATGATCTCGACCGACTCGAAGTAGCGGGCGGCCTGCTGGGCGAAGTGCATCATCAGCACCGCGGCGATGCCGAAGTTGGGGGCGATCAGCGCGTTCACGCCGGGGTTGGCGGCCAGCAGGCCGCGCACGACCTCCAGGCGGGCGGCGTCGAAGCCGGTCGTGCCCACCACCGGGTGGACGCCGTGCTCGATGCACCACCGCAGGTTGTCCATGACCACGTCGGGGTGGGTGAAGTCGACCACCACCTCGGCCGCCGTGAGCGACTCGATGGGGTCGCCGGCGTCGACCGCCGCGACGAGCTCCATGTCCTCGGCCGCGTGGACGGCCTTGCAGACTTCGACACCGACGCGCCCGCGGGCGCCCAGAACTCCAACCCTGATCACGACGTCCAAGCGTAGCGCCAAACCCGGGCCTTCCGGAGAAGACCCGGGCGGGTGCGGCCACGCCCGGACGCGACCACGATCGGCTCCGCACCGGCCCGGGACCTGCGTCCCGGGACCGGCAGGGGCAGGCGATCCGTTCAGGCGATGAAGGAGCTGAAGTCCTTGTCGCCGTACGGGCCGATGACGGCGAGCGTCATCGGCTGGGAGAGGATCTCGCGCGCGATCGCGTCGACCTCCTCGGGGGTGACGGCCTCGATGCGCGCCAGCACCTCGTCGACCGACATCAGCGTGTCGTACACGAGCTCGCTCTTGCCGATGCGGGACATGCGCGACCCGGTGTCCTCCAGGCCGAGCACGAGCCCGCCGCGCATCTGGCCCTTGCCCCGGGCGATCTCCTCCTCGGTGATGCTCTCGGCGACGACCCGGGAGATCTCCTCGCGGCAGATCTTCAGGACGTCGTCGATCTTGCCGGGGAGGCAGCCGACGTAGACACCGAACTGGCCGGTGTCGGCATACTGCGTGGTGTAGCTGTACGCCGAGTAGGCCAGCCCGCGCTTCTCGCGGATCTCCTGGAACAGGCGCGACGACATGCCGCCGCCCAGGGCCGCGTTGAGGACGCCGAGGGCGAAGCGCCGGTCGTCCGTGCGCGACAGCGCGGTGGTGCCGAGGACCAGGTTGGCCTGCTCGGTGGGCCGGTCGACCAGCCGCACGCCGGAGCGCGGCGCGGCGCCCTCGCCCGACAGGCGCGGGGCCACGGGCTGGGCCGTGCCGCCGAGCGCGCCCGCCCGCTCGTACGCCGTGGCGACGAGCTCGACGACCCGCTCGTGCGAGACGTTGCCGCACACCGAGACCACGGTGTGCGGGGGCAGGTAGTAGCTCTGGTAGTACTCGGCGATGCGGTCCCGCGACAGCGTGTTGATCGACTCGACCGAGCCGAGGATGGGCCGCCCGAGCGGGACGTCCCCGTACAGCTGGGCGGAGAACGCCTCGTGCACCGCGTCGGACGGGTCGTCGTCGTGCATGGCGATCTCTTCCAGGATCACGCCGCGCTCGGACTCGACGTCCTCGGCGGTGACCAGGGAGGAGGTGACGACATCGGCGAGGACGTCGATCGCCAGCGGCAGGTCCTCGTCGAGGACCCGCGCGTAGTAGCAGGTGTACTCCTTGGCGGTGAAGGCGTTGATCTCGCCGCCGATGCCCTCGATCGCCGCGGAGATCTCCAGGGCGTCGCGGGTCGGAGTGCCCTTGAACAGCAGGTGTTCGAGGAAGTGGGTGGCCCCCGTGTGCTCGGGGGCCTCGTCACGCGATCCGATGCCGACCCACATGCCGACCGCCACGGAGCGGACGGTAGGCATGGTCTCGGTCACCACCCGGAGACCCCCGGGGAGGACGGTGCGGCGTACCACCCCGGCGCCGTCCCTGCCCGGGTGCAGAGTCGTGGTCGTCACGAGTTGCGATCGTCCCGTCCGCCGCGGGTGCGGGTGCGGCGCGGCCGGTCGCCACCGCGGTCCTCACGGGGCTCGCGGGCCTCGCGCGGCTCACGGAAGTCCGGCTCGGGGCGGGAACCGCCGTCGTCGTCGCCGTCACCGCCGCCGCTCTCGGCCTTGGCCGCGTCCTCCTTCTCGATGACCTCGACGGGCACCAGGGACAGCTTGCCGCGCGAGTCGATCTCGGCGATCTCCACCTGGATCTTGTCGCCGACGTTCATGACGTCCTCGACGTTCTCGATGCGCTTGCCGCCGTGCAGCTTGCGGATCTGGGAGACGTGCAGCAGGCCGTCCTTGCCGGGCAGCAGGCTGACGAACGCGCCGAAGGCGGCGATCTTGACGACCGTGCCCAGGTAGCGCTCGCCGACCTCCGGCATGTGCGGGTTGGCGATCGAGTTGATCGTGCTGCGCGCGGCCTCCGCCGACGGGCCGTCGGTGGCGCCGATGTAGATCGTGCCGTCGTCCTCGATCGTGATCTCGGCGCCGGTGTCGTCCTGGATCTGGTTGATCATCTTGCCCTTGGGGCCGATGACCTCGCCGATCTTGTCGACCGGGACCTTGATCGTGATGATGCGCGGCGCGGTCGGGTTCATCTCGGCCGGGGAGTCGATCGCCTCCTGCATGACCGACAGGATCGCCAGCCGCGCGGCCCTGGCCTGCTTGAGCGCCCCGGCCAGGACCTCGGCCGGGATGCCGTCCAGCTTGGTGTCGAGCTGGAGGGCGGTGATGAGCTCGCGGGTGCCGGCGACCTTGAAGTCCATGTCGCCCATGGCGTCCTCGGCGCCGAGGATGTCCGTCAGCGTGACGTACTGGTCGCCCTCGCCGATGAGGCCCATCGCGATGCCGGCCACCATCTCCTTCAGCGGGACGCCCGCGTCCAGCAGCGCCATGGTGGAGGCGCAGACCGAGCCCATGCTGGTCGAGCCGTTGGAGCCGAGCGCCTCCGACACCTGGCGGATGGCGTACGGGAACTCCTCGCGGCTCGGCAGCACCGGCAGCAGCGCACGCTCGGCGAGCGCGCCGTGGCCGATCTCGCGGCGCTTGGGCGAGCCCACGCGGCCGGTCTCACCGGTGGAGTAGGGCGGGAAGTTGTAGTTGTGCATGTAGCGCTTGGTGCGCTCCGGGTTGAGCGTGTCGATCATCTGCTCCATGCGCAGCATGTTCAGCGTGGTGATGCCCAGGATCTGGGTCTCGCCGCGCTCGAACAGGGCCGAGCCGTGGACCCGCGGGACCACGTGGACCTCGGCGCTGAGCTGGCGGATGTCCTTGGTGCCGCGGCCGTCGATGCGCACGCCCTCGTTGATCACGCGCTCGCGCATGAGCTTCTTGGTGAGCGAGCGGAACGCGGCGGAGATCTCCTTCTCGCGGCCCTCGAAGTCGGGCCCGAGCTTCTCCAGCGCCAGCGCCTTGACCCGGTCGAGCTCGGTCTCGCGCTCCTTCTTGCCGGCGATGGTCAGCGCGGAGGCCAGCTCGCTCTTCACGGCGCCGGCGACGGCCTCGTACGCGTCCTCCTGGTAGTCCAGGAAGATCGGGTACTGGGCGGTCTCCTTCGCGGCGACCTCGGCGATCTTGCTCTGCGCCTCGACCAGCACCTTGATGAACGGCTTGGCCGCCTCAAGGCCCTCGGCCACCGTCTCCTCGGTGGGCGCGACGGAGCCCTCGGCGACGAGCCTGAGGGTGTCGCGGGTGGACTCGGCCTCGACCATCATGATCGCGACGTCGCCGTCCTCCAGCACGCGGCCGGCGACGACCATGTCGAAGGTCGCGCCCTCCAGCTCGGAGTGGGTCGGGAACGCCACCCACTGGCCGTTGATCAGCGCGACGCGGACGCCGCCGATCGGGCCGGAGAAGGGCAGCCCGGCGAGCTGCGTGGACAGGCTGGCCGCGTTGATCGCGACCACGTCGTACAGGTGGTCGGGGTTGAGGGCCATCACCGTGGCCACGACCTGGACCTCGTTGCGCAGGCCCTTGACGAAGGACGGGCGCAGCGGGCGGTCGATCAGGCGGCAGGTGAGGATGGCGTCCTCGGACGGCCGGCCCTCGCGGCGGAAGAACGAGCCGGGAATGCGGCCCGCGGCGTACATCCGCTCCTCGACGTCGACGGTGAGCGGGAAGAAGTCCAGGCCTTCCTTGGGATGCTTGGACGCGGTCGTGGCGGACAGGACCATCGTGTCGTCGTCAAGGTAAACGACGGCGCTTCCCGCCGCCTGGCGCGCGAGCCGCCCGGTCTCGAACCGGACGGAACGCGTGCCGAACGAGCCGTTGTCGATAACGGCTATCGTGCTGTGGACACCCTCCACGGGGGACCTCCTCTTGGGTCGGTCGCCCGCGTCCGTGCTGTCTCGCACGCTCAGGCACTCGCCGAGCGGCCCGGCGTCTTCGCGGTCGGCTCGCTCGTGCCTGGCATCGTGCCTGCCGGCTCCCCGTCATGTGCAGCGCCGGTCTTCGATCGAAGCACCCGGGCTGTACGGCGACCTCGCCGTCGACATCCGGAAGCCACTACCGAGGACCGGCCCGCAGGCGTCACGGGGACGCGCGTGTTCAGCGCTGTGCGGACGCGGGGCACTTCTTCGGCTGTTCAGTTGTCTTTCACATCAGGCCAGTCTGCTCAATAAGGGCCCGGTCGCGCTACGACGCGCCGACCGCGTTCCTCCATATCAAGGTGGCCTTTGCCCTGATATGAGAGAGGGAGCGGCGCGATGCCGCTCCCTTCCACACTATCGACGCAGGCCAAGCCGCTCGATCAGGGTGCGGTACCGCGTGATGTCCTTGCTCATGAGGTACTTGAGCAGGCGGCGCCGGCGGCCGACCAGCAGCAGCAGCCCGCGGCGGCTGTGGTGGTCGTGCTTGTGGGTCTTGAGGTGCTCGGTGAGCTCGCTGATGCGCTTGCTCAGCAGCGCGATCTGCACCTCGGGGGACCCGGTGTCCCCATCGCCGGTGCCGTACTCGGCGATGATCGTCTTCTTGGCGGCGGTGTCGAGCGACACGGCTCTCCTTAGATCTTCTACGGGCGCACGTGACTGGACGAATGTCCACGAACGACCGTGTGCGCCTACAGTCGCCGTTAGTGCCGGTGGGCAGCGCGCAGCGCGCCGAAACCGAGCCGACACGTCAGGCTACCACCGCCGCGGCACCACCGCGCTCGATGCGCGGGCCGCGCCCCCGCGCCCCCGGGGTGATCAGCCGGCGGTCAGGCGGCGGGCCTCGTCGACGTCGCGGCGCATCTGCTCGACGAGCGCCTCGATCGAGTCAAACTTCAGCGTGTCGCGAAGCCGCACCGAGAAGTCGACCACGACGTGGGCACCGTAGAGATCGAGATCGTCGCGGTCGAGGGCGTACGCCTCCACCGTGCGCTCGACGCCCTCGAACGTCGGGTTGGTGCCGATCGAGATCGCCGCCGGCCAGCGGTGCCCGTCGTACGGCGAGGGCGACTGGACGCACTGGAGCCAGCCCGCGTAGACGCCGTCGGCCGGGATCGCCGTGAACGGAGGCGACTCGACGTTGGCCGTGGGGAACCCGAGCAGCGCCCGGCCCCGCTGGTGCCCCCGGACGACCACGCCCTCCACCCGGTGGGGACGGCCGAGCGCCTCGGCCGCCGCCGCGACGTCCCCGGAGGCCAGGCTCTCTCTGATGGAGCTGGAGGAGATCGCCTCGCCGTCGGTCACCAGGGGGACCCCCTCGGCGACGAAGTCGTACTTCTCGCCGAGCTCGCGCAGCGTCTCGACGTCGCCCGCGGCCTTGTGGCCGAACCGGAAGTTCTCGCCCACGACCACCCCCGCCGCGTGCAGGCGGTCGACGAGCACCGCCTGGACGAACTCGTCGGGGGTCATCCGGGAGAACTCCAGCGTGAACGGCAGCACGCAGACCGCGTCCACGCCGAGCGCGGCCAGCAACTCGGCGCGGTGCCGAGGCGTCGTGAGGCGGGTCGGGTGCGCGCCCGGCCTCACCACCTCGTCCGGATGGGGGTCGAACGTGATCACCACGGAGGGAAGGCCGAGATCGGCCGCCAGGTCCACAGCCCGGGTGACCATGCGCTGATGCCCCCGGTGCACGCCGTCGAACACCCCGATCGTGATGACGGACCTGCCCCAGTCTCCGGGCACGTCTTCGAGTCCGTGCCAGCCCTGCACCTCTACCCCGTTCCTGTGCTGATCTTCGTACCCGTTCACCACGCCCGCCGTGCGAGATGGTTTTCTCCACACGGGGTCGAGAGTAGCCCACTCGGGCCGGCGGCTTGAGCCCGGAGCCGTACACCGCCGGTACTACAGGGCCTTCGCACACGCGCGGCGCGCCTCAGGTGAGCGGGTGCACCTCGGGGTGGCCGCGCCACCACCGGCTGAAGGCCGGGTTGCCGTCCACGTGGTCGCGGTAGGCGTCCGCCAGCCCCCGGTAGAGCGCGGAGGCGGTCTCGGCGCTCAGGCGGTCGCGCCGCCACGCCATGACCAGGCGGGCCACCTGCGGCTCCCCCGCGAGCGGACGGACCACCGTGCCCCGGGGCGCGGGCCAGGAGGGGTCCACCAGGCGCACGCCGTGGCCCTCGACCACCAGCGGGCGTGCGCCCCCGCTCGGGGCGTCGTACAGCACCCGGGGCTCGAACCCGGCGGCGCGGCAGGACGCCCGCAGCGCGGCGAGCGACCCGTCGTCGGCGCCGGGCGGGCTGATCCACGCCTCCTCCCGCAGGTCCGACAGCCTGATCTCCTCCTGGCCCGCCAGCCGGTGCGCGGCCGACAGGGCGACGAAGATGGGGTACCGGGGCACGAGCGTGCGGCTGACCACCGGGGCGACCAGCGTGACGTCGAACCCTTCGATCACGCCGAGCAGCGCAGCGTCCAGGCGCCCCCGCGACAGCGCCTCGGCCAGCAGCGCCGTGGACGGCTCGATGCGCAGGGAGAGCTCGCGCCCCGGCAGCGCCTCGGCGACCCGGCCCACGATGCTCGCGACGCACGCCACGTGGACCGACCCCAGGCGCAGCACCCCGTCGAAGCCGGTGGGCACGCGAAGGTCGCCGAGCAGGGCGTCCACCTCGGCGAGGACGATGCGGGCGCGGGCGACCACCTGTGCGCCGAGAGCGGTGGGCTCGACGCCGGAGCGGCTGCGGACGAACAGCGTCGCGCCGACGAGGGTTTCGAGGTGACGCAGACGGCTGGTGACGGCCGGCTGGGACAGCCCGAGCCGGGCGGCGGCCCGCGTCACGCTGCCCGTCTCGGCAAGGGCGCAGATCATGCGGAGGTGCCTGATCTCAAGGTCCACGACCACTGATTATGTGGTAGTTGATGACCTTTGAGGGGATCTTGCCGGGGTCGGCCGAACCTCCCTCACCACGTTCCCCGCCAGGGGGTCACCCGGTCCTCATCAGGGGCTTTCCGGTGCGCACCAGGGGCTTCCCCAGCCCTCACCAGTCACTTCCCCTGCTCTGACCGGGGCGCGGCGGGCCATAGCCGCAATCTATGGGTGGCTTTATGACCGTTCGCCGGAAGCGGCGGCCAGACTCCGGGCACCGCACCACTTCCGGTCCCCGGGACTGATCTCCCCGGAACCGCCCGGCCCGCGCCCACCCACCCAGGCGGCGCGGACCCACCCCCCGTCTCCGGCGCGCCCCCCGCGCCGCATCCCCCGGAGGTCGTACGTGACGATCACCCCTGCCCTGCGCGTGCCGATACGGCGGCTCGCCGTCCCGCTCGCGCTCGCCCTCGGCCTGCTCCTCCAGCCGGTGACCGCCTCATCGGCGTCGGCGGCCCGCAAGCCCCCGCCCGCGACCACTCAAACCGGCGTGGGCGCCGGGCACGTCCAGCGGGCTCCCCTGCCGGTCGCGGACCGCCCGCCGGTACCCGCCGCCAAGGACGCCCTGCGCCGCGACCCCGGACGGGCCACTGCCGCCGCGCCCGAGCACCCGAGGCCGTCCATGGCCCGCGCGAGCGCCGGAACAACTGCCGCAGGAGCGGACTGTCCGCCGGCGCCGGAAACTACGCCTACCTGTACGTCAGCTTCTCGGCCGTAAACGACCGAGCTTGCAACTCCTCGCCGTCGATGGCCTCGACGGTCTGGTCCGCGTCAGGCAGCGTGACTCACTGCCCAGCCCGCCGCACCGCGTGAGGCGATGTTGCGGGCTGCGTTGACGTCGGCGTGCTCAGCGAAGCCGCACGACGTACAGCA
Organism: Sphaerisporangium album; assembly: GCF_003323745.1. Classification (GTDB taxonomy): domain Bacteria; phylum Actinomycetota; class Actinomycetes; order Streptosporangiales; family Streptosporangiaceae; genus Sphaerisporangium; species Sphaerisporangium album. The sequence goes on along the minus strand of NZ_QOIL01000002.1, from coordinate 112,529 downwards.
GAACGTTTCCCGGTCCGGCCGGTTCTTCTTGTCCACGTGCCCGCAGGCCGAGCACTGCTGGGAGGTATAGGCCGGATCCACATGGATCACCGCGACTCCCCGGCGGGCCGCCTTGTAGGCGATGAAGCCTCCCAGCTGGTGGAAGCTCCACGCGTGCAGCGTGACCCGCTGGGGCTTGCGAAGCCGTACCCTCTCGCGGATGCCCTGGAGGTCTTCCAGGGCGATGCCACGACAGGTGCGTTCTGCCTCGGTCACGATCTGCTTGGCGATCACGTGATTGACATTCGCGGCGAACCGGGCCTCCTTGCGGGCCCGGCGTTTGAGCAGCCGCTTGGCGGATTTGGTCTGCCTGGCCTGCAACCGGCGACGCAACCGGCGATGCCGGTGGCGGACCGCGTTCAGGCCCTTACCGCTGTGGCGAACCGCGTCGCTGGTGGTGGCGATGTCGGCGATGCCCAGGTCCACCCCCAGGAAGCCATCCGGGGCGGTGACCGGGACATCGGGCAGCACGCAGGTCGCGATCAGGTACCAGCAGCCGTCGCGGCAGACCAGGTCCGACTCACCACGCCGGTGAGCGGCCAGCATCGCCACCTGACCGGCCGAGCCGGTGAAGGCGATCTGGCGCAGCCGCCCGGCCACGGTCCAGATCGACACCGTACGCTCCTGCAGCTGCCAGGACAGGCACCGGTCATCGTAGGGCTGGGCCGCGCCGACGCGGAAGGTGATCGGTTTGCTCCCGGCTTTGACCCGCCGCGCCGACCCCGGCTTGCCCAGGTTCCCGGCGGCCAGGCCTGCGTGCAGGGTGCGGTAGGCGTCGGCAACCTTCTTGATCACATGCTGGGCGGCCTGTGCGGCCAGCCCGAACTCGGCCTTGATCCGATCGTAGGTGTGCTTGCGCAGATCGTAGTTACGGAAGCAGCGCTGGGTGAACGCGATCCGCGATACCAGATCAGCGGCCCGGTTGGCCGCATGCAGGGTCGCCTCCAGCGCCGCCGCCTGCTCGGGCGTCGGCAGGAGTTTCACCTGCACCACCAGCCTCACATCGAACACACTAACGTCTGGCCCATGTCACCTCGATCGGAACAGGGAACCGGACCCCGATATCCGCCGAGGCCGCAGTGTGGTCTGCAGTCTGCACGCCCATCTGGTCTTCACGCCCCCAGCACCGGCGCAAGGTGTTCACCGACGAGATCCTGCGCCGCTGCGAAGCCATCATGATCGAGATTTGCGACAGCTTCGAGGCCACGCTGGCCGAGTTCAACGGTGAACACGATCACGTCCACCTCCTGGTCCATCACCCGCCCAAGGTCGCGCTGTCCACCCTCGTCAACTCCCTTAAGGGCGTCTCGGCCCGGCTGCCACGCAAGGAGTACCCGGCCCACATCCGCAAATACCTGTGGGGTGGCCACTTCCGGTCACCCTCCTACTTCGTCGCCTCCTGTGGCCGAGCCCCCCTGACGATCATCAAGGAGTACATCGAGAACCAGAAGCGTCCGGGCCAACGTCCGGACAGAAACCCAAGTCAGGGAAGCGATTCCTCCCGGGCGTAAACGCCCGGGGTTCCTCGCTAGATGAGGCTGAACGTCCCCGCGGGCACCCGGACGCTGACGATCACCGCCTCGGGAGGCACCGGGAACGCCGACCTCTACTACAGCCCCACGACGTGGGCGACCACCACGTCCTCCACGCAGCGATCCACCGGCACGGGCAACGCCGAGACGCTGACCGTCGCGAACCCGCCGGCCGGGTACAACTACATCAGCCTCTACGGGAGCCAGGCCTTCGCCGGTGCCTCCGTGAAGGTTCAGTACTGATTCCCCCGCCTCACTGATTCCCCCGCCTCTCTGACCGACCGCCGGGCCGGGCGCACGATCGCCGGCCCGGCGGTGGGCTCAGGGAGCGCCCGCGATCCAGGCCCTCAGCACATCCCAGGCGCCGCCCTCGGGGAGGGACGCCGGGAAGTCCTCGGTGAGCGGCCTGGCCGCCACGGTGCGGGCGATGTCGGCCGACGACAGCCCGGCGTCCGCCAGGCAGGCCGCCGCCTGGCCGGCCGGGAGCGCGCCGAACCAGCGCAGGCCCGCCCGCAGCCGGGCGCGCGGCTCCACCGTCCCCACCAGCCGGACGCGCGAGATTCCGCCGTCGGGGAACGCGTCCAGGCGGACGGCCGTCACCGCCTCGCCCGGCTCGCGAAGCGTGAAGACGTGCCTGGTGTCCGGCCGGATCCGGGTGCGCGGCAGCAGCGGGACCCAGCCGGGGCCCGTGGCGGGCGGCGCGCCGTCCTGCCCGAGGCGGCCGGACGCGCCGTCCTGCCCCGGGTGGCCGGACGCGCCGTCCTGCCCCGGGTGGCCGGACGCGCCGTCCTGCCCCGGGTGGCCGTACAGTGCGACCTCGGCGCTGGCGTTGTACTTGAAGTGGCTGGTGTCGATCTCGATCCGGCGCACGCGGCCCGCGGCGGCCAGCCTGATCACGGCGAAGTCGTGGCCGTCGTCCCTGCGGCGGGCGGTCTCCCAGCCCTCCCCCATCGTGCGGGCCCGGTCGGGGCGGTTGAGCAGCTCGGCGGAGGTGTAGAAGCCGCCGCTGCTGTCCACGACCCGGCCGCCCTCCTCCTGGGACGCCAGGTCGACCGTGACACCGTCCCAGTGCCGGGGGTCGGGGACCGGTTCGCCGTGGATCCGCAGCCGGGCCACTCCCCCGTCCGGGTCGATGGACAGCCGGACGTGGGTGAACCGGTGCGGATCGGACACCGCGAACAGGTTGTGGCCGTCCCCCTTCAGCGGGCTCGTGGGCACGATCTCGGCCCACGCGGCGGCGGCCAGCTCGTCCGGTCCGGGGTATCCCTCCAGGCCGCACGCCTCGACCCGGCAGTACGGCGGGTAGTTGCCGGTGAAGAAGCTGGTGTCGACGTCCACGCCGGTGATCACGCCCGGGACGCCCAGCCGGACGATCGCCCAGTCGTGGCCGGGATCCCCGCGCCGCCGCCGGGTCTCCCATCCGTCGACGATCTCCCCGCGGTGGTCGTAGCGGCCGGGCGTGAAGTCGGCGGCCTCCGGGACCAGCAGGTTCTCCTTGAAGCCGAAGGACTCGTCGCTGGCGGCGACCACCCCGCCGCCGAGCCATCGGGACGCCAGATCGACGCCGGGCGGCCCCGCCGCCCCTGGACGACCCGTCGCGTTCATCATGCCTCCCGTCGTGCCAGCGCTCGTGCCGCCGGTCGTGGCGTCGCTCATCGGACCTCCGCCCCGAGGTGCCGGGAGAGCGGCCAGCCGGTGATCTCCTTGGGGTCGGGGGGCGCGTAGGTGCAGACCTTGCTGGTGCTCAGGCCGAGCCCCACCAGGGCCTCCGCCAGCCGCACGGCCGCCGCCACGCCGTCCACCACCGGCACGCCCAGCCGCGCGGTGATGGCCTCGTCCAGCCCGGCCATGCCGCCGCAGCCCAGGCAGATCACCTCGGCGCGGTCCTCGCGCACCGCCCGCGCGGCCTCCGCGACGATCGCCTCCATCGCGGCGGCCGGGTCGCGGTCGACGTCCAGCGTGGACAGCCCGCAGGACCGGACCGAGGCGCAGCGGTCGGCGAGCCCGGCCAGCCGCAGCCGGTCCTCGATGGCGGCGACCGAGCGCGGGAGCGTCGTGACCACCGAGTAGCTGCGGCCGATCAACTGGGCGACGTGTGCCGAGCACTCGGCGATGTCCAGCACGGGGACGTCGACGATCTCCTGGACGCCCTCGCGCCCGTGCTCGCCGAACCCGGCCATCACCACCGCGTCGTAAGGCTCGCCGAACGTCAGGACGCGGTCCATCACCGCGACCGCGGACAGGTGGCTCTCCATCGCGCAGTCGATCGCCTCGGGGCCGTACAGGGGCTGGACGGCGAGGATCTCGGTGCCGGGCGAGGCGGCGCGGCGGGCCGTCTCGCCGATGGCGCGCGTCATGGATTCGGAGGTGTTGGGGTTGACGACCAGGATCCTCATCGGATGCCCTCCAGGTGGTTCGCCGGGGCCGCCAGCAGGCGTCCGGCGGGGCGAGCGGGGTCGACGCGGCGCCCGCGCAGCCAGGTGCGGCGGACCCGCCCGTACAGGCGGCGGCCCGCGTACGGGGTGACGGGATGACGGTGGTGCAGGTCCCCGGCGCGTACGACGAAGCCCTCGTCGGGGGCGAAGGCGCACAGGTCGGCGTCCCGGCCGGGGGCGATCGCGCCCTTGGCGGGCAGGCCGGCGAGGCGGGCCGGGGCCTCGCTCATCCACCGCACGACCTCGGGCAGGGCGACCCCGCGGAGCCGGGCCTCGGTCCACACGACCGGCAGCGAGAGCTGGAGGGACGCGATGCCGCCCCAGGCGGCGCCGAAGTCACCGGGGTGCTTGAGCTCGGGCGCGCAGGGCGAGTGGTCGGAGACCACCAGGTCGAGGACACCGCCCGACAGCGCGGACCACAGCGGCTCCCGGTTGACGGCGGCCCGGATCGGCGGGCAGCAGGCGTACTCGGTGGCGCCCTCGGGGACCTCCTCGGCGGTGAGCGCCAGGTAGTGCGGGCAGGTCTCGGCGGTGAGGCGGACGCCCGCGCGCCGCGCCGCGCCGATCGCGGGCAGCACGCGGGCGCTGGACACGTGCACGATGTGGGCCCGCGCGCCGGTCAGCCGCGCGGCCTCTATGACGGTGGCGACGGCCTCCTCCTCGACTTGGTCCGGCCGGGAGGCGAGGAAGCCCGCGTAGCCCGGCCCCCGCGCCGGCGGGCGGCCCGCGAGCGCGGCGGCGCTCTCGGCGTGCACGAGCAGGACGCCGTCGAAGGCGCGCACCTCGCGCATGGCCGCCACGAGCTGGTCCGGCCTCAGCGGGGGGAAGTCCGGGGCGCCCGAGTCGGCCAGGAAGCACTTGAAACCCAGCACCCCGGCGCGCCGCAGCGCCGCCAGCCCGCCCAGGTTGCCGGGGATCGCCCCGCCCCAGAAGCCGACGTCCACGAGGCAGCGCCCGGAGGCGGCGGCGCGCTTGGCCTCCAGCGCCTCGGCCCGCACGGTGGCCGGGACGCTGTCCAGCGGCATGTCGACGAGCGTGGTGATCCCGCCCGCGGCGGCGGCCCGCGTGGCGGTGGCGAACCCCTCCCAGTCGGCGTGCCCCGGCTCGTTGACGTGCACGTGGGAGTCCACCAGGCCGGGCAGCAGCACCACGTCGGGGCCCAGCTCGACCACCTCGTCCGTCTCCGGCGCGGGCGCGTCGTACGGCAGGACCGCGGTGATCACGCCGTCGCGCACGCACACCGCCGCCGCCACCTCACCGCCGCCCACGACCGCACGGGCGGCGCGGATCACCAGGTCCACCTGGCCTCCGGCCACCACGTCCGCCTGGCCTTCGGGAGACCCGGTCATCCGCGCGGCCCCGGGGCCGGGGCGGGCGCGGCGGCCAAGACCTGGTCGAGCAGCGTGACGGCCTCGGCGACGTCCTCGGCGACGGGGGCCAGCCGCAGGTCGGCGGGCCCGATCACCAGGTCGGCGGCGAACGCCTCGCGCAGGCGGCGCCACCGCGGGCCGAGCAGCACCAGCCGGGCGGCGCCGGGCTCGGTCTGCGCGGCGGACCAGACCATCGCCGCCTCGCCGAGCGTGCCCACCCCGCCGGGCAGGGCCACGACGGCGTCGGCGGCCAGCAGGTGGCGCAGCCGCCCGGCGTAGTCCTCCGCCCAGCGCAGCTCCGTGCACCACGGGCTGGGGGCGAGCGCGGCCCACGTCCGCATCGGCAGCCCGATCACGACGGCGCCCGCCTCGCGCGCCCCCTGGGCGGCGGCGCCCATCAACCCGCCGTACCCGCCGGTCATCACGTCCCAGCCGCGGCCGCCGAGCGCCGCGCCGAGGGCGAGCGCCTGGTGCCACGCCGGGTCCGGCTCCTCCAGCCGCGCCGACCCGATGACGGCGACGAGCCTGCCGCGCCGCGCCGCGCCCCCCGGGCCGGGGTCAGCCGGCGACGAGCTGGTACCCACGGACGCCCTTCCTGGTGGACAGGGTGATCAGGGCGCCGCGCAGCACGCCCTCGGAGTACTCGCTGCCCGGGTTGATCGAGCGGGAGCGGCCGATGACGGCCTCGCCGCGCGACTCGTGGATGTGACCGTGCAGGCCGAGCAGGGGCTGGTAGGTCGCCATCGCGTCGCGCACGGCCTGGGACCCCACCCCGGTGATCACCGGGCTGCCGGACTTCAGCACCGGGCGGAACTCCGCGTCCAGGGCCATGGCCTGGTCGATCGGGGTGTCCTTGGGCGGGACGTGCAGGTTGAAGATCGCCTTGGACATGTCGGGCACCTTGGCCGCCTCGCGGTCGATGCGCTCGGCCAGCCGGTCCTCCGGCAGCTCGCGGGGCGAGTCCCACGGGGTCGGGTTGGAGTAGCCCACCGAGATCATCGTGAAGCCGCCGGGCAGCTCCACCAGCCGCCCGTCCGGGTTGACCAGCATGTCGGAGGAGCCGAGCACGTCGTCCACGAACAGCGGGTCGTCGTTGCCGGGCGCCAGCAGGCACATGATGCCCGTGCCGGCCAGACGTTCCTCGGCGAGCGACATCCAGGCCGCCAGGGTGCCGTGCATGTGCTTGCGAAAGGTCTCCTCCACCAGCTCGGGACGCTCGCGGAACTCGGCGATCTCGTCCGGGGTGGTGTCGTAGGCGTAGAAGCCGGCGTCGGCGATGGTCTTGCGCAGCGCGGGCAGCTCGGCCTCCCCGACCTCGCGGTCCCGGCCGAACAGGTGGGACCGGTAGCGCCCGCCGGGGGCCTGGACGATCGGCACGAGCATCTTCCCGGTGATGTCCCCGCCCATGATCAGCACGTCGGCGCCGTAGAACTTGCCGGCGTTGACGAACTTGCGGAAGCAGCGGTCCGATCCGTGGATGTCGGTGGCGAAGAAGATCTTGACGTCATGCCCGCGCATCGATGGGCCCTCCGATCTCGTCGGGGAGGTCGTACCAGGGGATCCGCCGGCCCACCGTGCCGCGGGCGCGCCACTTCAGGGACTTCGGGGCGGTTTCGAGCACCTCGCCGATCCGGCGCGCGCGGCCGGCGACGATCTCGGCCTCGGCGGGCGCGAGCAGCTCGGCGGCCAGGCCGGGCAGCCGGGCGAGGTTGTCGGTGAACGTGGTGTACCAGCCCCAGTCGGCGCTGGTGATCCTCACGAGCCGGTCGGTGCTGACGTGGTCGCGGGCCTCCCCGGGCGCGTCCACCGCCTCGACGTCGTGGGTGAGCAGGATGGTGAGGGCGTCGGTCAGGTCCTTGCGGTTGACCTCCACCACCTGGAGCTTGGTGAGCAGCAGGTCGGCGGGGGCCAGCGTCTCGGGGTGCAGGCCCAGCCGGTCGGACAGGTCCATGCTGTGGCACATCTGGAACCCTCCGACGAAGACGTCCAGCTTGCGGCCGTTCGGCTCGTCGGCGAACAGCATCCGCCGGTCGCCGCGCATGTTGTTGAACCGGACGTTCGCCGCGTACCCGAGGGCGGCCATGGCGGCGCGGAACGCCTTGCCCTGCTTGGGGAGGATGACCACATCGATGTCGCCGTACTCGCGGCGCAGCGCGTCCGGCACGTCGCGGTGGCGGTGCCGGGCGATGGCGAGGCCGCCGATCAGCCGCACGGTCAGCCCGAGATCGGCGAACGCGGTGGTGAGGCGGGCGGCCTCGGCTTCGATGTCGGCCAGGGGCACCGGCGGGGATGCGGTCACGCGGGTTCTCCGATCACGACGCGGTGGATCGTGTCGTAGTGCTCGGTCCTGGCGGCCTCGCTGGGGAAGTTGTAGCTCTTCTTGCCCAGCACCTCGGCGAGGTGGAAACCGATCAGGCTCAGCGGCAGCGCGGCGAGCAGCGGTGAGAACTCCTCGGGCAGCCCGGCGGCCAGCGGCAGGTGCACCGCGGGCAGCCGGGGGACGGCGTCGCTGACGACGATCGGGTGGGCCCCGATGAAGCCGATCTCGTCGAGGATCTCCGCCGCCCGGTCGGCGCCCGCTCCCGAGGGGGCCACCAGCACGACCGGAGTGCCCTGGCCGGTCACGAAGTACTCCTCGTGGGCCCACTCCTCGAGGTTGGTGCTCACCCCGACGAGCTGCGGGCCCTCGAACAGCTTCGCCGCGCCGAACTTCGCCGACGACTCGTTGGGGCCGGCGCCGAGGAAGGTGATCCACTCGTGCTCCGCGAGCACCCGCGCGGCCTTGTCCGCCGGGCCCGCGTTCTCCCGTAGCGTCCGCTCGGCCAGGCCGGGCGCGGTGCGCAGGGCGGCACGCGCCTCGGTCGTGTCGCGCCGCCGGACACCGGCCCAGCGCAGCGCCAGGTCGTCCAGGGTCGCCACCATGCCGAGGTAGGTGCTGGTGCCCGGCGAGAAGCCGAGGGTCGGCACGCTGATGGGCAGCACCAGGTCGCAGGCCTCGGCCAGCGCGCCGCTCTCGTTGTTGGTGAGCGCGACGGCCAGGTGACCGAACCGGCGCGCCTGGATCGCCGCCTCCGTGGTGCGGCCCACCTTGCCGGAGAACGACACGCACACGACCGCGCTGCGCTCGGGCAGGTATCTCACCTGGTACCGGGCGAAGTCGAGGGCGTGGACGGCGCGCGCGTGCACGCCGGTGTGCCGCTGGAAGGCCAGCGCGGTGGCCAGCCCGGCGAAGTGGGAGTCCCCGCATCCGACCAGGAAGACGTGCTCGATCCCCCAGTCGCCGAGGGCCCGGGCGACGCGCGCGACGTGCCCGCCCGGGTCGTCCAGGTGCTGGGCGATCACCTCCGGGATCATGGCGATCTCGCGGCGCATCACGTCGATGTCGTACGGCGCCTCCTCCGACGTCACGGGGTTAACGGCGGCCGGGAGCCCGGGCGCCGCGTCTCCCGCGGGCTCGGACGCGGCGTCCATGCCCGTGACCGCCGCCTCCCCGCCCTCCGCGGCGTAGCGGCGGCGGGCGTCCTCGGGGGTGAGGCCGGCCAGGGCGAGCGAGCCGTAGTCCTCGACCGCCCACGCGGCGGTGGCGACGCCCCGGCGCGCCGCCTCGGGCAGGGAGAGCCCGGAGGCGAGGGCCGCGGCCAGGGCCCCGCAGAAGGTGTCGCCGGCGCCCGTGGTGTCGGCCACCCGCGCCGGGCGGGCGGGGATCGCCTCGGGCGCGGGCATGCCGTCCGCGCCGACCAGCGCGCCGTCCCCGCCCAGCTTCACCACGACGGCCGGCACGCCGCGTTCCCGCAGCAGCGCGACGGCCCGGACGGGGTCGTCGAACCCGGCGAGCGCGGCCAGTTCCTCCCGGCTGGGGACGAACACGTCGCACCGCGCGGCCAGCTCCATGACGGCGTCCCTGTCCGCCCAGTCCTCGTGGGTGTCCAGCGTGATCAGCGCGCCGGGGGCGTGCGCCCGGACGTGCTCGACCAGCGCGGCCGCCGCCGGCAGGGGCATGGCCGCGACGTGCACCACCGGGCCGTCCCGCAGCCACTCCTCGGGGAGGTCCCCGGGACGCACCGCGACCTGCGCCGAGCGCTCGCGCGGCGTCCGGTAGATCCAGTGGCGCCGCCCGTCGTCCTCGTAGACCACCCAGTTGCGGACGGTCGGCCCCTCGACGGCGCGGACCGCGGAGGTGTCCACGCCCCGCCCGCCGAGCGTCTCCAGGATGCCGGGCGGCAGGTCGTCGCCGCGCCGGGTGACGACGGCAGTCACCGGGTTCCACAGCCGGGCGGCCAGCGCCGCGTACACGACGTTGCCGCCGGGGCTGGCCATGCGCACCGTGCCGTCGGGGCGCACGACGTCGTCGATGGTGAGGTTGCCGATGACGAGCACGCGGCGCGCGCCCTCGGTACCGGTCGGAGGCATTCGGACAACTCCTTGCTGGGGATCTCTGGTGGGCCTGGGCCGACTCACCCGGGCTGTGCCGGTCACGTGCCGATCACTCGGGAGGGATCTCGCGGTAGACCAGGCTGAGGTCGACGCCGCGGCTGCGGTTGACGAGGCGGGCGGCGACGTACCAGATCACGCCGCTGACCACCACGCCGGCCATGAACCACAGCGAGATCTGCCGGGTCACGGCGAATGCCGAGTTGATGGTGTCGTCCGCGATGAAGGTGATCATGAGGGCGCCGAGCGCCAGCACGCCGCCCGCGCCGGCCAGCGTGACCGCCGGGACGCCGAGCACGCGCCGGCCGCCCGCCGACTCCCACACGTCCCGCAGCCGGTACGGAAACACCGCGCCCGCCAGCGAGACCACGATGAACGCCAGGATCTGCGCCAGCAGGGCGCCGAGCAGGCTCGCGTCCGACCAGTTGACCAGCGCCACGAGCGCGATCTCGCCGGTGATCACGCACAGGACGATGGCCTTCACCGGCGTGTGGAACCGCTCGCTGACGTCACCGAGCTTCTGCGGCACCGTGCGGTCCAGGGCCCAGGCGAGCATGTACCGGGTGGACTGCATGGTCGACAGCGGGGTGCCCATCACGGCCCAGATGACGAACCCGATGCCGATGATCAGCAACAGGAACACATTGTGCGTGAGCAGCGCGGCCAGGAAGTTGAAGCCGGGCGGCAGGCCCGCGGGCAGCCCCAGGGTGTCGGGGGCGGCGCTCGCGAGGTAGCCGAGGCTACCGAGCCATTCCGGCGTCACGTGGGAGGTCAGCACGATCGTGAGCAGCGCGAGCACCAGGCCGTTGATCAGCACCCCGCCGACCATGGCGCGGTACTGCGTCTTGGACGCCCGCTTGATCTCGCCGCCGATCTGCGCCGACCCCTGCGCGTAGCCGACCACGAAGAACACCCACGGCAGCATGAGCAGGGTGTCGACGAGGCTGAACGCGGCGCCGTTACCGGTGTACCCGGCCTTCTCGGCGGCGGGGATGATCTGGTCGAAGGTCAGGCCGTGGTTGCGCGCGGCGAAGTCGTCCCACCCGGCGGAGATGTGCCCGCCGCTGAAGAGCAGCAGCGCGAACGACACCAGCAGGCTGATCCCGGCGACCGCGAACAGGACCTTCTGCCAGCGCCAGTACCGCTGGCCGCCGAGAGCGATCAGCACGCCGAACCCGACGGTGATGACCGTGCCGAGCCCGAGCACCCACCACTGGGTCGTGATGCCGAGCAGGTCGTGCTTGGCCAGCAGGCCGTTGCTCATGTCCAGCCAGACGGACTGGCCGGTGACGGAGGACAGCGTGGCGAGCGCGGCCGGGACCGCGAAGGTGAGCGCGAAGTAGGCGTTGAAGCCGATCCAGAAGAAGATCATCCACAGTCCCTGGCTCCAGGAGAGCAGGAACCCGGCGATCGGGTGCAGGGTGCGGCTGACGAACACGTAGTCCCCGCCCGAGCGGGGCATGGCGGCGGAGAACTCGGCGTACACCCGCAGCAGGGTGAACGCCATCAGAAGGGTGCCGATGACCACGGCGAGCAGCATGTTGCCGCCGGAGAACGCCGTCTGGGCCTGGAGGAAGAGGAAGACGCCGCCGACCGCGACGTTCATGCCGAAGGTGTTCATCACGAAGGCGTCGAAGAACGACACCTCGCGGATCAGTCCGGTGGCGTTCCGGACGAAGACGCCGGCCTGCCTGTCGGAGGAGGACGCCGGGATTTGACTCGGTATGGCCACGGCAATGGCCCCTCTCTATGGAGCGGGTGGAGCTATGGTGCCGACGCGCCGGGCGGCCGCGCGGCCGCCCGCCCGTCGTGAGATGCCGTCGGGGGTGTCGGGGAGAGCGGTGTCGTCGGAGGCGGGATCGGAGAGGGTGGCGTCTGAGCGGGAATGGTGGGGTGGACCGCGAAGGACGGAGGCGGGCCGGACGGCAGGCCCACGCCCTGCTGGGGGTGGCTCTCGATCTCGAACCTGAACCGGTCGGCCTGGTAGAGGACCTGTGAGAACTCCACCGGGGTGCCGTGCTGGTCGCGGGTCACGGAGTCCACGCGCAGCAGGGCCTCCCCGACGGGGACCTGGAGGTGGGAGGCGTGCTCGGGCAGCGCCCGGACCACCTCGATGACGTTGCGGGCGGAGGTCATCACCGTGCCGTAGCGCCGGTGCAGGAGCTCGTACAGCGAGCCGCCCAGGTCGGCCTCGGCCAGGCCGGGGAACAGCGCGACCGGTAACGAGGCCGACAGCAGCACCACGGGCTCACCGGCGAGGTACGCGACGCGCCGCAGACTGAAGACCTCGGCGCCGGGCGCGAGGCCGAGGCTCTGCGCCACGTGCTCGGCGGCCGGGACGGTCTCGGCGGCCAGCACGCGCATCGAGGCCGGCAGGCCGGTGGCGTTCAGCGTCGCGGTGAAGCTCGACAGCAACTGGATGTCGGTGCCGACCTTCATCTCGCGGACGTAGGTGCCCCGGCCGCGCGTCCTGGTCAGGTAGCCGTCCTTGGCGAGGGCGAGGATGGCCTGCCGCACGGGGGCGAGGCTGACGCCGAGGCGGGCCGCGTACTCCTTCTCCTGGAGCAGCTTCTGGCCGGGGGCGAGGCGCCCGGACACGATCATGTCGAGCAGCAGGCGGTAGATCTGCTCGTGGTAGGGGACGGGGGACGCCCGGTCGATCTCGACCGGGAGCTCGGGGGGTGTGTCGGACGGCCTCATGCGACGAACGTAAAGATTATAAGTTTCTAAGTTATTACCCGAATGTTGCGTTTCGGACGCGAGATGGTCAAACGCGCGGTCTTGACCTGGGATGACGCGACCCCTGATGGACCGCAAACGTTTACCGCCGTGACGAGGGCACGGCGAGGCCCGCCGTCGGCGGGAGCGCGGACGACGTCAGGGGACGAAGACGGCGCGGAAGACGTCGGCGTCGGACCGGACGGCGTAAGTGGACGCGTACAGCCCCAGCGACGTCAGGGAACGCGTATGGCCTGGGTGAGGTCAGGGAACGCGGGCAGTCCGGGCGGGTCGGGGAACGCGGGGAGCCCAGGCGAGGTCAGGCGGCACGGCCGGCGCGGGTGAGGTCAGGGGACGAAGACGGCGAGGGGTTTCACCGTTCTGCCGTGCTCCTCGACCAGGGCGAGCAGGGCGCCGTCGGGGCCGAAGACGCCGATCGGGCCGCCCCCGAGGCCCGCCGAGGGAAGCCGCCCGCCGTGGCCGATCATACGGGCCTGCTCCTCCGAGACGTCCATGCGCGGGAAGGCCGCCGCCACCGCCTCGGCCATCGGCAGGATCGCGCAGTCCTGCGCGAGCTGGTCGATGGTCCTGGCCACCGACAGGTCGTACGGCCCCACGCGCGTGCGGCGAAGGCTCGTCAGGTGGCCGCCGACGCCCAGCGCCTCCCCCAGGTCGCGGGCCAGCGAGCGGATGTAGGTGCCGCTCGAGCAGCTCACCGACGCGTCCACCTCCACGGCGTCCCCCTCGCGCCGCACGGCGGTGACCTCGAACGCGTGGACGGTCACCGGCCGGGCCGCCAGCGCGACCTCCTCGCCCGCCCTGGCCCGCTTGTAGGCGCGCTCGCCGTTCACCTTGATGGCGCTGACCTGCGGCGGGACCTGGAGGATCGGCCCGGTGAGCGCGGCGACGCCCGCGTGGACCGCCTCGTCGGCCACGCCGGCGGCGGAGGTCTCGGCGAGCACCTCGCCCTCGGCGTCGTCGGTGTTCGTCGTGACCCCGAGGCGGATCGTCGCGTCGTACCCCTTCTCGGTCAGCGCGAGGTGGCCGAGAAGGCGGGTGGCCTTCTCGACGCCGACCACGAGCACGCCGGTCGCCATCGGGTCCAGGGTGCCCGCGTGCCCGACCCGGCGCGTGCCGGCCAGGCGCCGCATCTTGCCGACGACGTCGTGGGACGTCCAGCCGGCGGGCTTGTCCACGATGATCAGACCGCTGGGCGGCGCGGTACGCCTGGCCCGCGCCGTGCCCTCGCCCGCTCCGGTGCCGCCCGTCGTGCTCATCCCAGACCTGTCCTTACCGAGAAACCGGCGCGTGCCTCAGACCGAGGGGCGCAGAAGGGAACGGAACCTCGCGACGGTCTCCTCCGGGGAGTCGTGCGAGGTGAAACCCGCCGCCCGGACGTGGCCGCCGCCGCCCATGGCCGTGCAGGCCCTGCCGACGTCGACCCGCCCCTTGGAGCGGGTGGACACCTGCCAGGCGCCGTCGTCGTCCTCCTTGAGCACCACGGCCACGTCGGGCTCGTCGGTGCGGCGGATCACGTCGATGATGCCCTCGCACTCCTCGTACGGCAGGCAGTACGCGGCGCGGTCGGCGCGGTCGACGTACGTCCACACCAGGCCGAGCCCGCCCGCCGCGCCCTGGTCGAGGGTGACCCGGCCGAGGGCCGCGCCGAGCACCTTGAGGTAGGCGAACGGGGAACGGTCCCACAGCTCGCGCGCGATCTCGTCGGTGCGCAGGCCGGCCGCCACCAGGCGGGCCGCCATGCGGTGCGCCGCGGGAGTGGTGCAGGAGTGCCGGAAGGACCCGGTGTCGGTGACCAGTCCCGTGTACAGGCAGGTGGCGATGTCGCGGTCCACCGGGCAGCCGAGCCGGTCGAGCAGCTCCTCCACGAGCATGGACGTGGACGCCGCCGCGGGGTCGACGAGCGGGACGCTGCCGAAGCCCGTGTTGGACGGGTGGTGGTCGATCACGATCAGCTCGCGGGCCTTGCCGGCGTTGGGGGCGAGCAGGCCGAGACGGTCGAGGCTGGGGACGTCGAAGCTGATCATCAGCTCGGGCTCGGCCGGGTAGTCGCCGGGCTCCACCAGCAGGTCCTGTCCGGGGAGGTAACGCAGCAGCCGTGGCACCGAGAACCGCCGCTCGCCGAACGACGCGGCCACCCGCTTGCCGGCGGCGCGCAGGGCCAGCCCCATGCCCAGCATGGAGCCGAGCGCGTCTCCGTCGGGGGAGACGTGGCAGACCAGCGCGATCTCGCCGGCCCCCCGGACGAGCTCGGCCGCCCGCCGCCAGTCGCCCTCGTGGACGACGTGCGCGGGCCCTGTGCGGGACGGGGTGTGGGAGGAGGTGCCGGTGGTCACAGCGCGGAACGCCTCGCCCTGTCCGCGGACGGCTCGGCCGTGCCGCCGAAGTCGTCGTCGGCCTCCTCGTCCTCCTCGCCGGGCTTGCGGTAGGGGTCCGCCTCGCCGGCGTGGACCGCTCCCTCGGCCTTCTTGGCGATCTCCTCGTCGCGGGCGCGGGCCTCGGCGAGGAGCTCGTCCAGGTGGCGCGCGCTGTCGGGGAGCGGGTCGTGGCTGAAGGTCAGCGTCGGGGTGTGCCGGACGCCGGTCTGGCGGCCGACCTCCGAGCGGATGATCCCCTTGGCGCTTTCCAGGGCGGCGGCGGTGTCCGCCCGTTCGGCCTCCGAGCCGAACACGGTGTAGTAGACCGTCGCGTCACGGAGGTCGGGGGTGATGCGGGTGTCGGTCACGGTGACGAAGCCGAGGCGGGGATCCTTGATCCGCCGCTCCAGCATCTCGGCCACGACCTGCTGAATGCGGTCCGCAAGTTTACGGGCGCGTGCTGCGTCCACGATCGCGCTCCCCCTCTTTGCTCGCTTTACTCGCTTAACGGCCCGCGGGAAGCATGACTTCCCGCGGGCCTCTAATCTTCGTCCTCGTTGAAGAGCCGTTGTCTCGCGGACAGCACCTCGATCTCCGGGTGGAACGCGACCAGCCGCTCGCACGCCTCCATGACCTCGCCGCAGTTGGCGGCGGTGGCGGAGACGACGGCGACGCCGATCTCGCTGCGGCGGTGCAGGTCGAGGTGGCCGGTCTCGGCGACCGCGACCGCGGGGAACCGCCGGCGCACCTCGGCGATCAGCGGGCGCACCACGGAGCGCTTCTGCTTCAGCGAATGAACGTCGCCCAGCAGGATGTCCAGAGTCAGAGCACCTATGTACATGGCCAGGCGCCGCTTGTCCCGGGTGAGGGCACGGCGGGGCGTCCGCGGAGGCCCGCGAGGGGAACCCCGCGGACGCCCGCCGCCGTACTACCTCGACACCGTCAGACGCGCGGCTTCTCCCGCATCTCGAACGTCTCGATGACGTCGTCGATCTTGATGTCGTTGTATCCGAGGCCGATACCGCACTCGAAGCCCTCGCGGACCTCGGTCGCGTCGTCCTTGAACCTGCGCAGGGACGACACCGTGAGGTTGTCGGCCACGACGACACCGTCGCGGATGATCCGGGCCTTGCTGTTGCGGGTGATCGTGCCCGAGCGGACCAGACAGCCCGCGACGTTGCCGATCTTCGGAACCTTGAAGACCTCGCGGACCTCGGCGGTGCCGGTCTGGGTCTCCTCGAACTCCGGCTTCAGCATGCCCTTCAGGGCCGCCTCGATCTCCTCGATCGCCTGGTAGATGACCGAGTAGTAGCGGATGTCGACGCCCTCGCGCTCGGCCAGGTCGCGCGCCCGCACCTCGGGGCGCACGTTGAAGCCGATGATGACGGCGTTGTCGTCCGCGATCGCCAGGTTGACGTCGTACTCGGTGATGGCGCCGACCGCGCGGTGCAGCACCCGCAGCCGGACCTCCTCGCCGACGTCGATCTTGAGCAGCGCGTCCTCGAGAGCTTCCACCGAACCGGAGACGTCACCCTTGATGATGAGCTTGAGCTCGTCGGTGTTGCCCTTCTCCATGTCCTGGAACAGCTCTTCGAGCGTGCGGCGGCGGCTGGACTTCGCCATGTCGGCGATGCGCTGCCGGGCCACCCGCTGCTGGGCGATCTGCCTGGCCATCCGGTCGTCGCTGACGACGATGAAGTTGTCGCCGGCGCCGGGGACGGCCGTCAGGCCGAGCACCAGGACCGGACGCGAGGGGTCGGCCTCGCTGACCGGCTGCATGTTGTCGTCGAGCAGCGCCCGGACGCGGCCGTAGGCCTCGCCACAGACGATGGAGTCGCCGACCCGCAGCGTGCCGCGCTGGACCAGCACGGTGGCCACGGGACCACGGCCCTTGTCGAGGTGCGCCTCGATCGCGATGCCCTGGGCGTCCATCGTCGGGTTCGCCCGCAGGTCGAGCTCGGCGTCCGCCGTGAGCAGGATCGCCTCCAGCAGGTCGTCGATGCCGAGACCCTGCTTGGCGGAGATGTCCACGAACATCGTCGAGCCGCCGTACTCTTCGGCGACCAGGCCGTACTCGGTGAGCTGGGCCCGCACCTTCGTCGGGTCCGCGCCCTCCTTGTCGATCTTGTTCACCGCGACCACGACCGGCACGTTGGCCGCGTGGGCGTGGTTGAGCGCCTCGATGGTCTGCGGCTTCACACCGTCGTCGGCGGCGACCACCAGCACGGCGATGTCGGTCGCCTGGGCACCACGGGCACGCATGGCGGTGAACGCCTCGTGACCCGGGGTGTCGATGAAGGTGATCTTCCGCTCGTTGCCCTCGTGCTCGGTCGCCACCTGGTACGCGCCGATGTGCTGGGTGATGCCGCCGGCCTCGCGGGCCACCACGTTGGTGTTGCGGATCGCGTCCAGCAGCTTCGTCTTACCGTGGTCGACGTGACCCATGACGGTCACGACCGGCGGACGCGGCGCGAGGTCGGCCTCGTCGCCCTCGTCCTCGCCGAACTCGATGTCGAAGGACTCGAGAAGCTCGCGGTCCTCCTCCTCCGGGCTGACGACCTGGATGGCGTAGTTGAGCTCGGCGCCCAGGAGCTGCAGGGTCTCCTCGTTCACCGACTGGGTGGCGGTCACCATCTCGCCGAGGTGCAGCATGATCTGCACCAGCGACGCCGGGTTCGCGCCGATCTTGTCGGCGAAGTCGGACAGCGAGGCTCCGCGCGGAAGGCGCAGGGTCTGGCCGGTGCCACGGGGAACCTGCACGCCGCCGATCGACGGCGCCTGCATGTTGTCGAACTCTTGACGCCTCTGGCGCTTGGACTTGCGGCCACGCGTGGGGCGCCCGCCGGGACGCCCGAAGGCGCCCGCCGTGCCGCCACGGCCACGACCGCCGCCACCACCGGGACGACCGGCGAAACCACCGCCGCCGCCACCACCGCCGGCACCGGCTCCCGCGCCGCCGGGACGACCGCCCGCACCCGTGCGCGGACCGGCGAAACCGCCGCCGCCACCGGGACGAGGACCGCCGCCGCCACCGCCGGGACGGCCACCGCCGCCACCGCCGGGACGACCGCCGCCGCCACCGCCACCGGGACGACCGCCGCCGCCACCGCCACCGCCGCCCCCACCGGGGCCGAGCGGACGCGAGGGCATCATCATCGGGTTCGGACGCGGACCACCGGGACGGGGACCGCCCGCACCGGGACCGCCGCCGGGACGCGGACCGGGCACCGGGCCCGGACGCGGGCCACCCGCACCGGGCGCGCCGGGACGGGCGCCGGGCGGACGCGGCATCGCGCCGTCGCGGGGGCCGCCTTCGCGACGCGGCTCGCGAGGACCGTCACGGCCGTCGCGGCGCGGCTCACGGGGGCCGCCCTCACGGGGACCACCGTCACGACCGGGAGGGCCACCGCCCTCGCGGCCCGGACGCGGCGGGCGCTGGCCCATGCCGCTCGCGGTGGACGAGAACGGGTTGTTGCCCGGACGCGGGCCGCGCGGGCCCGGCTTCGGGCCGCCGGGACGCGGCGCGCCACCGGACGACGGGGCACCGGACCTCGGGCCGGCGGGCGCGCCACCAGGGGCGCCGCCGCCGGGAGCGGAGGACGCCGCCGGACGCTGCGCGGGGCCGGGACGGGGACCGGGCTTCGGACCGGGGCCGGGCCGGGCGCCCGGGGACGCCGAACGGGGCGCCTCGGAACGCGGGGCGTCGGAACGCGGCGCCTCGGAACGCGGCGCTTCCGAGCGCGGCGCTTCGGAACGTGCCGCCTCCGGACGCGGGGCCTCGAACCTCGGAGCCTCCGACCGCGGGACCTCCGGGCGCGGCGCCGCCGGCCGAGAAGCCTCGGGACGCGGCGCCGGGCGAGGAGCCTCCTGCGCCGGCTGCTGGTTCACGTGGGGCATCGGAACGGGCGGACGCGGCGCGACGTTGCCGGGACCGGCGTTACCGGGACCCGGGCGCGGCCCGGGACCGGGACGCGGGCCGGGGCGCGGAGCCCCCTGGCCGGATGTCGCACCGTTGCCGGCCGGGCTCGGACCCGGACGGGGGGACGCCTTCGGCGCCCTGGACGACCTGTCGCCGCCCCTGGAATCGGAGGAGCCCTTGAGCGCCTCCGTAAGCTTGCGGACCACCGGCGCCTCTATCGTTGAAGACGCCGATCGCACGAACTCGCCCATTTCTTGGAGCTTGGCCATCACGACCTTGCTCTCGACTCCGAACTCCTTGGCGAGCTCGTAGACTCGGACCTTCGCCACTGCACTCCCTAACTCGGCCCGGGAGGCTGTGCCGCCGGACCGTCGCTACCTAGACGTACTCATCGCCGCATGCTCATCAGGCGCTCATCGCTATCTGACCCGCCTATCGACTCGGCGTCCTACATGACAGTTGGTAACCATTCACCCGGTCCTACTCGGCGTCAAGCCCCGCGAGACAAGCCCGCACGCACGCCGCGTCGAGCGGCCCCGCTGTGCGGAACGCACGCGGGAACGCCCGGCGACGTTCGGCGAGCTCCAGGCATCGCAGAGCCGGATGCACGTAGGCACCCCGGCCCCGCGACCGGCCTCGCTGGTCGGGAACGATCTCGTTCTCGACCACCACCAGGCGGAGCAGCTCGGACTTTACCGTGCGAACCCGGCAGCCCACACATGTTCTGAGAGGGGCCGCCCGGCCACCGTATTCAAGCTTACCTTGTGGAGGCATCGGCGGGACCGACGGCATTCCCCGTATTCCCCGCATCTCCGGAATCCCGGACGTCCCCGGGCGCGGCGGCCTGGGTGTCGGGGCGGATGTCGATGCGCCAGCCGGTAAGGCGAGCGGCGAGGCGGGCGTTCTGCCCCTCCTTGCCGATCGCGAGCGAGAGCTGGTAGTCGGGCACGGTGACCCGCGCCACCCGCCCGTCCAGATCGATTACCTCGACATGGGAAACCCGCGCGGGCGACAGGGCATTCCCGACGAACTCGGCGGGATCCTCTGACCAGTCGATGATGTCGATCTTCTCACCGTGCAGTTCGGTCATCACGTTGCGGACGCGCGACCCCATCGGGCCGATGCACGCGCCCTTGGCGTTGACGCCGCCCCGCCGCGAGCGGACCGCGATCTTGGTGCGGTGGCCGGCCTCCCGGGCGATGGCCGCGATCTCGACGGTGCCGTCGGCGATCTCGGGGACCTCCAGGGCGAACAGCTTCTTGACCAGGTTCGGGTGGGTGCGCGAGAGCGTGACCGACGGCCCCTTGTGCCCCTTCTTCACCTGCACGACGTAGCAGCGCAGCCGCTCGCCGTGGACGTACTCCTCACCGGGGACCTGCTCGTTGTGCGGGAGGATCGCCTCGATCTTGCCGAGGTCCACCAGCACCACGCGGGGGTCCTTGCCCTGCTGGATGACGCCCGCCACCAGCTCGCCCTCGCGGCTCGCGAACTCGCCGAAGTTGATCTCGTCCTCGGCGTTCCTGAGCTGCTGCAGGATGACCTGCTTGGCCGTGGTCGCGGCGATGCGGCTGAAGTTGCCGGGGGTGTCGTCGTACTCCCGGATCACCTGGCCTTCCTCGTCGAGCTCGGAGGCCCAGATGCTCACGTGCCCGGAGGCGCGGTCCAGCTCGGCACGCGCCTTGCCCGCCGCGCCCTCGGTGCGGTGGTAGGCGATGAGCAACGCGTCCTCGATCGCCTTGACGACCAGGTCGAAGGAGATGTCCTTCTCCCGCTCCAGGCTGCGCAGGACGCTCATGTCAATGTCCACAAGGCTCCCCCTTAGCCCTTGGCGCCGTCGCCGCCGGCGTCGTGTTCTTCGTCTTCGTCTTCGTCGTCCGTGTCTTCCACGTCGTCGGTGTCGTCGGTGTCGTCGGTGTCGTTCATGTCCAGGTCGTCCACGTCTTCTTCCAGGTCCTCCGCGCCGTCCGGCCGGCTGAACTCGACCTGGACCCGCCCCTTGGCGAGCTCGTCCCAGGCGAGCAGGCGCGTCGCGCCCTCCACGGACAGCTCGACCCCGGCGTCCAGGGCCGACAGGACGCGACCCTCGACCGAGGTGCCGTCGCGCAGGTCGGCCTTCACCAGCCTGCCCTTGGCCCTGCGCCAGTGGCGCGGCTCGGTGAGCGGGCGGTCGACCCCGGGCGAGGTGACTTCGAGGACGTACGGGCTGCCGCCCATCGCGTCGCTCTCGTCGAGCGCCTTGGAGACGAGCTGGCTGACGTCGGCGACCTTGTCGAGGCTCACGCCGCCGTCGCCGTCGACGATGATGCGCAGGAGCCGCCGCTTGCCGGCGGGCGTCACCGTGACGTCCTCGAGATCGAGGCCCTCGACGGCGACGACGGGTTCGAGAAGCTTGATCAGGCGGTCACGTCGAGCATCGGCGCCCATGCTGACCTCCCATTGATTATCGGCCGTCCGAACACGGCGGCCGAAGGCGTACCTCGCCCCAACGGTTCACCAGCCTATCGACACCACGACGCGGAAAGAGCGCCACTCGGTCACCCACCGCTTCCCGCGCCGTACGATGCTATGTGCCAAGCCAGCAAAAGCCGTCATCCACGGGAGGCGCCGTGCGTCAGCGTGCCGTGTCCCGGCGCGCGGTGCTGCGCGGCACCGCCGCAGGGGCGGTCGCCGCGGCCGTCGCCGGCTGTTCCACCGGGCGGGAGGTCACCTCCCCGTCCACTCCTGCCCCGCCAGACCCCGAGACCGTCCTGGTCACCAAGGTCATCGCCGACAAGGAGCGCATCGTCGCCCTCTATCGGCAGGCCGCCGCGCCCGGGTCCAAGGCCGCCGCCGCGCTGCTGCCGTTCCAGCGGCGCCACGAGGCCCACATCGCCGAGCTGCGCCGCCGCCTGCCGAGGACGCCGAGGCCCGCCACTCCGGCCCCGTCGGCGCCCACGCCCTCGGCGTCGGGTTCGGCGTCATCGGGCAAGGTCTCGATCGGCAGGCTGCGCGAGGCCGAGCGCAAGGCGGCGGCCACCCGGCCGCGCCAGATCGGCGACGTCTCCCCCGCCCTGGCCCAGCTCCTGGCCTGCATCGGCGCCTGCGAGGCCGCGCACGTCGCCGCCCTGGCGAGGGTGTCGTGACCGGCGCGCCGCAGCCGCTCAGCGCCCTGAACAAGGTGCTGGACGCCGAGCACGCCGCCGTGTACGCGTACGGCATCGTGGGCGCGCGCACGAGCGGCGGGCACCGGTCCTCCGCGACGGACGGCTTCAACGCCCACCGCGCCCGCCGCGACCAGCTCCGGGGGCTGATCGCCGCCAGGGGCGGCACCCCCTCGGAGTCGGGTGCGGCCTACGATCTCCCGTTCCCGGTGAACGCCGCCTCCGACGCCGCGCGCCTGGCCGCCCTGGTGGAGGACCGCGTCACCGCCGCCTACCTGGAGCTGGCCGCGGTCGAGGACGCCTCGCTGCGCCGGCTGGCCGCCCTGGCCATGCAGGAGTCGGCGGTCCGGGGGTACGGCTGGCGTCCGGCCATCGCGGACCTGCCCGGTTGGACCGCTCCGGTGGGCGCCTCGCCGCCCCCGCAGCCGATCACTCCTCCGCCGGTTTCCCTTGGCCGGCAGGACTTGTCGCGATAACTCCACGTTTGTCGATCACGTCCCGGGTAGTTGCCCGTCCATCGGACAGCACGGAGGGACACATGGGCTGGAGTTACCGGAAGTCGATAAAGATGGGGCCGTTCAGGCTCAACCTCTCGCGCAGCGGCGTCGGCCACAGCTACGGCGGGCGCGGATTCCGGGTCACCAAGACGGCCGACGGGCGCCGCACGATCACCGTGAACCTGCCCGGCGGCTTCCACTGGCGCAAGACGCTCGGCAGCGGCAGCCGAGGATGACCCTGCCCCGGGCCCCGGGCGCTCTCACACGCGGAGCAGCCGGCCGGGCCCGGTGGCGGCATATGACCGGCGCGCCGTACCGCCGACCCGGCACGGTGCGCTGTGAAAGGGGCTCGCCGCCCGGGCCGCGGGCGGCGAGCTCCTCGCCAACGCGACAGGCTCAGGCCTCCGGTACCGCCGCGGCCAGCACCCGGGCGGCGGCCTCGGAGAGAGGGATCTCCTCCTTGACCCCGCTCGCGCGGTCGCGCAGCTCGGCGACCCCCTGCGCGAGGCCGCGGCCGATGATCAGGATCGTCGGGACGCCCAGCAGCTCGGCGTCCTTGAACTTCACCCCGGGCGAGACCCCGGCGCGGTCGTCCACCAGCACGCGAAGGCCCTTGGCCTGGAGCTCCTCGGCCAGCCGCACCGCGACCTCGACCTGGTTCTCCTTGCCGGTGCCGACGATGTGGACGTCGGCGGGCGCGACCTCGCGCGGCCAGACCAGGCCGAGCTCGTCGTGCTTCTGCTCGGCGAGGACGGCCACCGCCCGCGAGACGCCCACGCCGTAGGAGCCCATGGTGACGCGGATCGGCTTGCCGTCGGGGCCGAGCGCGTCGAGGGAGGCGGCGTCGGCGTACTTGCGGCCGAGCTGGAAGATGTGGCCGATCTCGATGCCCCGGTCGATGGAGAGCCGGTGGCCGCAGCGGGGGCAGTCGTCGCCCGCGCGGACCTCGGCCGCCTCGATCGTGCCGTCGGCCTCGAAGTCGCGCCCGGCCACGACGTGCGCCGCGTGCCTGCCGGCCTCGTTGGCGCCGGTGACCCAGGCGGAGCCCGCGACGACGCGCGGGTCGACCAGGTAGCGGATGCCCAGCTCCTTGAGGACCTGCGGGCCGATGTAGCCGCGCACCAGGCCGGGGTGGCGCTCGAAGTCGGCGGCCTCGAAGATCTCGGGAATGCCCGGGGAGAGGGAGGCCTCCAGGCGCTTGAAGTCGACCTCGCGGTCGCCGGGCAGGCCGACGATCAGCGTCTCGGTCTGGTCGGAGCCGGGGGTGCGCACCTTGACCACGATGTTCTTGAGCGTGTCGGCGGCGGTGATGCCGAGGCCGTACCGCTCGTTGACCAGGGAGACCAGCGACTCGATGGTCGGGGTGTCCGGCGTGTCGAGCACCTCCAGAGCGGGGTGCCCGGCGGTGACGGCCGGGGGCGCGGGGGTGACGACGGCCTCGGCGTTGGCGGCGTACCCGCAGTTGTGGCAGGCGACGAACGTGTCCTCGCCGGTCTCGCAGGGGGCGAGGAACTCCTCGGACGCCGAGCCGCCCATGGCGCCGGACACCGCGAAGACGATCTTGTAGTCGATGCCGAGCCGGTCGAACAGCTTGATGTACGCCTCGCGATGGAGCTCGTAGGAGCGCTTGAGCCCGTCGTCATCGAGGTCGAAGGAGTAGGAGTCCTTCATGAGGAACTCGCGGCCGCGCAGGATGCCGGCCCGGGGGCGCGCCTCGTCACGGTACTTTGTCTGGATTTGATAAAGGATGACCGGATAGTCCTTATAGGAGGAGTACTCCCCCTTGACCATGTCGGTGAACAGCTCCTCGTGGGTGGGGCCGAGGAGGTAGTCGCCGCCCTTGCGGTCCTTCAGCCGGAACAGCGTGTCGCCGTACTCGGTCCAGCGGCCGGTGGCCTCGTAGTACTCGCGGGGCAGCAGCGCGGGGAACAGCACCTCCTGGCCGCCCATCGCGTCCATCTCCTCGCGCACCACGCGCGCGACGTTCTCCAGGACGATCTTGCCGAGGGGCAGCCAGGAGTAGATGCCCGGGGCGACGCGGCGGACGTAGCCGGCGCGGACGAGCAGTTTGTGGCTCGGCACCTCCGCGTCCGCCGGATCCTCACGCAGGGTGCGCAGGAACAGGGTGGACATACGCAGCAGCACGGCTACTCCTCGGTCGCGGGTTTGACAGGTATACAGGCTATCGAGTCCGGCGCCCCTCCTCGCCCCGATAACGACCCCACGCGCGCCCCTGCCCACGACCACACATTCCGGCGCGCCACGCCTCCATGCGCCCCCTGCCGTCCATAGGCTGGGCATGTGAGCACGCGGCTCCCTCCCCCGGACGCTCCGTGCCTCGGGGGTGACCGGACCGCGTTATCTCAGTTGTCTCGACGACCTCCGGCACGCGAGTCTGGCCGGGACGATCGTGTTCCGCGAGAATCGCTCCAAGACGATGTGGGGTGAGATGCCCCGCTTAGGAGGCCACATGTCCCTGCGCGTGGCGATCGTTGGATCGGGCCCGGCCGGCATCTACACGGCCGAGGCGCTGACGAAGCAGGCGGGCGAGCCCGTGGAGATCGACGTGCTGGACCGCCTCCCGACCCCGTACGGCCTGGTGAGGTACGGCGTCGCCCCCGACCACACCTCGATCAAGTCGATCGCCGGCTACCTGCGGCGGGTGCTGGAGCTGGATGCAGTGCGGTTCCTCGGCGGGGTGGAGCTCGGGTCGGACGTCACCGTCGAGGAGCTGACCGCGAGCTACGACGCGGTGGTCTACTGCACCGGCGCCATGGTGGACCGGCACCTGGGCATCCCCGGCGAGGACCTGCCGGGCAGCGTGGCCGCGACCGACTTCGTGAACTGGTACTGCGGCCACCCCGACGTGCCGCCGGACGCCTTCTCCCTGGACTCGCTCGGCAACCCCGAGGTGGCGGTGATCGGCGTCGGCAACGTCGCCGTGGACGTCGTGCGCGTCCTGGCCAAGGCCGCCGACGAGCTGCGCCCGACCGACGTGCCCCAGGAGGTGCTCGACCGGCTGGCCAAGAGCCAGGTGACGGGCATCCACATGATCGGCAGGCGCGGCCCCGAGCACGCCAAGTTCACGCTCAAGGAGTTGCGCGAGCTGGGCGAGCTCGCCAACTGCGACGTGCTGGTCCGCCCCGAGGAGGCCGGCGCGGGCGGGCTCGACGGGCTGCCGCGGCAGATCCGGGGCAACGTCGAGGTGCTGCGCTCCTGGTCGGCGCGCGCGGCCGAGGGGCGTCCCCGCCGCCTGGAGGTGCGGTTCTGGCTGCGCCCGGTCGAGATCCTCGGCGCCTCCCGGGTGGAGGCGCTGCGGCTGGAGCGCACCCGCCTGGTGGACGGACGGGTCACCGGCACCGGCGAGTACGAGACGATCCCGGTGGGCATGGTGCTGCGCTCGGTGGGCTACCAGAGCGTCCCGCTGCCGGGCGTGCCGTTCGACACGGCGACCATGACCGTGCCGAACGTCGCCGGACGGGTCGGCGAGGGGCAGTACGTCGCCGGGTGGCTCAAGCGCGGGCCCACGGGGGTCATCGGCACCAACAAGTCCGACGCCGCCGAGACCGTCCGCACGCTGCTGGCCGACCTGGCCGCGCGCCCCGACCGCTCGGGCCCGGCGGTCCGGCTGGACGATGTGCTGGCGGCGCGCGGGGTCTCGCCGATCACCTACGACGACTGGCTGGCGATCGAGGGCGCCGAGGCGGCGCTGGCCGCGGCGCTGGGGCGCGGCGAGCACGTCAAGCTGGTCGGACGGCCCGCCATGTTCGCGGCCTGCGGGCGCACTCCCCCGGCCGTGCCCATCGGCTGAGCGCCCCGCGCCGCGCTCAGTCGTCGCCCAGGGCGAGGCGGGCGCGGCGCAGCGCAGCGGCCAGCGTCTTGATCGTCGCGGGCTCGTCCATCACGCCGCCGTCCGCGTCCCGCCGCGCCTCCCACGCGCGCACACGGCCCGCGTAGGCGTCGCGGTGGGCCAGGTGGAAGGCGTACACGGTCGCGTACCGGCTGACCAGGTGGGAGGGGTGCATGTCCCAGCCCTGGTAGAAGCCATGGCGCAGCGAGTGGCGCACCATCGCGGCGTGCGCGCGCCACAGGGCGTGGACGTCGCGCGTGTCACCGGAGGCGGGCGAGGCGGCGAGCGAGCCGTCCGACAACTCCACCCCGGTGCCCGCGAGCGCGACCCGCATGACCTCGCGGGCGTGGTCGCACACCGGGTGGTCCAGGCGCTGCTCCCCGGGCGGGAGGCCGCAGGCGGCGGTGTAGTCGAACACCCCGAAGTGCGCCGCCGCGAGGCGACCGCCCAGCGCGGGGACAAGGCCGGGCGAGCGGGCCAGGAACTGGACGGTCTGCGGCGCCTCGACCTGCATCTCGAACCGCAGCGTTCCCGCCGCGAGCCCCAGGCCGCCCTCCAGGACGGCAAGGACCGCGACAAACTGCCCCAGATACGCCTCCATAAGGACTTTGGGGAAGGTGACCGTGAAACCGGGCGGCAGGTGCCCGGCCCGGTCCGTCACGCCCGTCAGGAAGCCGTCCAGGGTCCGCACAGCGCGCGCGGGGTCGCCGTCCGCGAAGGACTTGATCCGCAGGCCCCAGCGGCGCGGCAGCGTCCCCTCGGCGCTCATGGCGGCCACGGCCTCCGCGGCGGCGTCCGCGTGGGCGTCCTCCTCGCCGGGACGGACGCCGTACCCGTCCTCGAAGTCGACGCGCAGGTCCTCGACGGGCTCGGCCGCCAGCTTGCGCGCCACGCGGCGGCGCACGTCGGCGGCGAGGTCGCCGGGCGGCACGCCGAAGACGTCCGTGAGCGCGGCGTCGCCGGGGAGGTGTGCCTCCAGCAGCTCCAGGGCCGTCTCTCCCCAGGCGCGGACGGTGCCGCGGCCGAAGCGGTCGGCGGGCACGTACACGGTGTGCACGGGCTGCCAGGCGGACGGCGGGCCGGGGTGGCGCTCCTCCTGCTCGGCGAGGGCCGCGGTGAACCCGGGGACCACGCGCGGCTGGTCGCCGAGGGTGAATCGCACGTCAGACCGTGTCCACCAGGTGCCGCCAGCGCCGTACCCGCTCGGCGTCGACGGGATGGGACCAGGACTCGCGCACGGCGCCGCCCACGTGGAAGGCCCGGACGCCGTAGTCCAGCAGCGGGGGCACCAGGTGGGGTTCGAGCCCGCCCCCGGCCAGGATGATCGGGGCGTCGCCCGCCTCGGCCCGCGAGCGCAGCACGGGCAGCCCGGCGGCGATGCCCGAGGGCGCGCCGGAGGTCAGCACGGTGGCGAGGTTCGGCAGGAGCCGCACGGCACGCCAGCTCGCCTGCACGTCGGCGGCGTTGTCCACCGCGCGGTGGAACGTCCAGGGCAGCGGAGTGACCGCCTGGATGAGGGCCTCGGTGGCGGCGAGGTCGACCGCGCCCTCCTGGTCGAGGAAGCCGAAGACGAACCCGGCCGCGCCCGCCTCCGCGAGGGCGCGCACGTCGCGTTCCAGACCTTCCAGCTCCTCTGGACCGACGGTGAAGCCCGCGTTGCAGCGGAGCATCACCATCTGGGGCAGCGCGGACTCCTTGGCGATCGCCGCGACGGTCTCGGCCGCGGGGGTGAGCCCGCCCACCGAGATGTCGGCCACGATCTCCAAGCGGTCCGCGCCGCCCTCCTCTGCGGCCACGGCGTCGCGCACGTCCAGCGCGATCACCTCAAGCAGCGATCCGGTCATGGGCCAGAGGCTATCGGACCCTCATGTCCGGAGTTGGACCGCTACCACCCACAGGCCCTCACCTGTCCGGGATTGGACGGTCATAAAGGATCTTTCCCAGGTCGGCGAGGGCGTTTGGCATGACCGGATCTCATCGGGCGCGCACGTGCGAGGGAACCCGCCGGCGTGCGCGCGGGGCGGCGTGCGCGGTCGGGTCGGCGGCCCGCTGGAACAGGGCGCCGGAGGCCCGGTGGGGCAGGTCGACCGTCCGGACGTGGCGGAAACCGAGCTTGCTGTAGTAGCCCTGCAGGTCGGGGTTGTCCTTGGAGCAGTCCAGCCGCAGCCACCGCCTGCCGCTGGCGGCCACGCGCAGCGCCGCCCAGTCGAGCAGCGTCTCTCCGAGGCCCCGGCCCGAGAACGCCCGCCGCACCGCGAGCTTGTGGACGTACAGGCCCGTCTCCGGGTGGTCCGAGCGCCGCCAGAACTCGGGGTCGGCGTGGTCGTCCAGGGCCATGGTGGCCGCCGGCCCGCCGGTGCCGTCCTCGCCGTCCTCGCCGTCCAGCACGTACAGGGTGCCCGCGGTGATCAGCGGCTCGATCCGCGCGGCGGGGAACCCGCCGGCCGGCCACTGCCGGATGCCGCGGCCGTTCAGCCAGCCCGCCGTCTCCGCCAGGAGCGCGAGGACGCCGGGAAGATCGTCGAGGGTGGCCGTACGGAGGGTGAGGGAGCTGAGGGACTCGGCACGCTGGAGGGTGTCGGAGAACATGGTCGATCCTTTCGTCGCCGTGGGTGACGCCTCGGGCACAGAGGGTGTCCGATCGGGGGCGTGCGGCTTTCTCAGTGAAGGCCGGTGCGAACGGCGTTCGCCGCAAAGCGGGCGAACCGGGCGGGCGAGCCGTGCCCGACGGGCCCGGCGCGCACGGCCGGCGCGTCAGCCGGAATGCGGCCCCTGCCCGCCCCCACGGCGGGCCCGCGCGGCCGCGTCACCGCGTGGAGAGCGGCGCGCGCGAGGTCAGCTCAGTTCGAGCTCGTACCTGATCAGATGCTTGTCGGCGGGCAGGACCGACACGGCGACCCGGACCGGGGTGTCCTCACGGTCGTATCCGACTCGGACGTAGACGACGACGGGGGTACCCGGTTCGAGCTGCAGGCGCGATGATTCCTCGGGAGTCGGCATACGTGCGGAAATGTCGTCCACAACGCGGACCTGCCGGTGGCCCAGCTCCTCCAGGACGCGGTTGGCGCCGCGGGTGATGTCCGCGGGCCGCGCGATCTCCGAGTCCCGGACGAGCGCGTGCGGGAAGTACGAATCGTTGGTGTTGTACGGCTGGTCGTCGACGTACCGCAGGCGGCGGCGCACCACCGCGAAGGCGTGCTCCTCCAGTTCGAGACGGGCGGCGATCTCCTCGGGCGGCCGCACGATGGAGACCTGGATCTCCTGCCCCGGCTTGCGGCCCTCCTTGGTGACGGCCTCGGCGAACGCCTCCCGGCGCAGCACACCGGGCGAGGCGCCGAGCTCGTCCTGCGGGCGCATCAGCAGCGCGCGGCGGTCGCGGACGAAGCTGCCGCGGCGGCGCATCCGCGTGATGAGACCCTCGTTCTCGAGTTCGGCCAGCGCGAGGCGTACCGTGTTGCGGCTGACCTCATGGCTGTCCATGAGGTCCATCTCCGTCGGCAGCTGGGCGCCCGGCCCGAGCTCACCGGAATAGATGGCCCTGCGCAGCTCGCCGGCCACCTGCTGATACAGCGTCGACCGTGCCAAATCTCACCTACGGTTCCGTCCTTTTGTACCTACGAATCTAGACGATCTCGATCTGACAGCAAACAACCCCTTGACCCAAGCGTCTCCACCCCGCATTATCCAAACGTTGGTACAAATCCATCAAAGGGCCGGCGAGGGGGTGAGGGGCCTGTGCTGGCAGTCCGAGCGGGCACGCCATATCTGCCCTGGCATGATCCGCGCGAGGCGACGCGTCTACTGCGCTACGCGCTGCATCGCGAGGGGTTCACGCACACGTACCAGAGCAGCGGCAACGGGATGTCGGTGCTCTCGGTCACGACCGAGCTGACCGTCTGGTGCAGGAAGGGCTCGTTCGTCTGGAGCGAGGACGGTCTCACCGTCACGCATCCGGCGGCCGATCCGGTCGGCGCGGCCCAGCTCGTCAAGCGCCATCTGCGAAGGCCCGCCGACGAACGCGCCCAGGCCTCAGGGCCGCGCGAACACGGCGAGGAGCCTCCCACAGACTCCGTGCGATGAACGGCGGCCAGGACCCCAACCCTCGCCGGGGTCCTGGACGTCGCGCCGGGGCGAACGTGTCCTGGCGGGTCCCCCACGCCCGCCAGGACACGTTTTCGTTTCTCCGGGAGTCCGGGCGTCCGGGCCCCGCGTCTCCGGCTGGACGTGTCCGCCGCTCTCATCACGGTCGTCCGGGACTACGGTGACCGTCAACCCGTCGGCGGGGGAAATCGGTCCCTCAGGTATGCGATTTCGGCATTTCTGACTGACGCACGCCGCGCCGCCTTCGCCTGGCCGCGTCCGCGTGCCATCGGCGTGACGGCCCGGTGACGGGACCGGGCCGTAGGGGGTTGCGGACGTCCGCGTGAGGAGTTCTCGGAGAATGCGGTATATCCGACACCGCCCCCCTGTCGTACCGGCGCGACCCCTACCCCCCCTAGGGTCCGTTTCGGACGCCACCCCGTCCCCAACGGCGCTGATCACACCACCTCCGACGTCGACCAGGCAAGCAAGTGCTTGGTCGATTCGGCTCGGCGGCCCCGGCGCGTCCCGCGGGCCCGGCGGGCTCCACTCCGTCATCCCGCCCTTGACCTGAACCACCGTTGAGGTTGCATGCTGGTCGCGGAGACCAAGGAGGCGAGTACGACGATGAGCACCCCAGCGGCACGGCTGGCCACGCCGCGCGGGGCAGTCACCGCCCACGGGCATCCCGGCACCGTACGCGAGGACCCGCCCTCCCTTCTGACTCCCGTTTCCGGCGACAGGCACGCGGGCGACACGGCGGCGGTCGACCCGCGCCACTTCAGGAACGTGCTCGGCCGCTTCGCCACCGGCGTCGTCGCGATCACGGCCATCGACCCCGCGACCGGCGAGCCCTGCGGCCTCGCCGCCAACTCCTTCACCTCGGTGTCCCTCGACCCGCCGCTGGTCGCGTTCTGCGTCGCCCACACCAGCACCACCTGGCCGAGGCTGCGGTCGGCCGGCCGCATGTGCGTGAACGTCCTGGCCGACCACCACGAGGACGTCAGCAGGCAGCTCGCGGCCAGGGGGCCGGACAAGTTCGCCGGCCTCGCCTGGACCTTCTCCCCCGGCGGGCACCCCCTCATCGACGAGACCCTGGCGTGGATCGACTGCTCGGTCGAGGCCGAGCACGTCGCCGGGGACCACATCATCGTCGTCGCCCGCGTCCACGACCTCGGCGCGCACGCCGACCGGGGGCCCCTCGTCTTCTTCCGTGGCTCCTACAACCGGCTCGACGGATGACGCGAAACCGGCCATGAGGCATAGTCGGGTTACATGACGCTGTTCTCGGTGGAAGGCAAGACGGTCGTCGTCACCGGCGGCTCCCGGGGGATCGGGAAGATGATCGCCGCGGGGTTCGTGGCCGCGGGCGCGTCCGTCTACATCTCCTCCCGCAAGGCGGCCGAGGTCGAGAAGACCGCAGCCGAGCTCGGCTGCGTCGCCGTGCCGGCCGACCTGTCGACGCCCGAGGGCGTCGAGACCCTGGTCGGGACCGTCGCCGGGCGCGAGGACCGGCTGGACGTGCTGGTGAACAACGCGGGGGCCACCTGGGGCGCGCCGCTGGAGGAGTACCCGGAGCACGCCTTCGACAAGCTCTGGGGCATCAACGTCAAGGGCGTCTTCTTCCTCACCACGCGGTTCCTGCCGCTCCTGCGCGCGTCCGCGTCGGCGGAGGACCCGGCGCGGGTGGTCAACATCGGGTCGGTCGACGGGCTGCGGGTGCCGGTCGTCGAGAACTACGCGTACTCGGCCGCCAAGGCGGGCCTCCACATGCTCACCCGTCACCTGGCGATCAAGCTCGCGCCGGAGTTCATCACGGTCAACGCCATCGCGCCCGGCCCGTTCGAGTCCAAGATGATGGCCTACGCGCTGGACGACCCGGGCACGCGAGCCGTGGTGGAGTCGCAGGTCCCCCTGGGCCGCATCGGACGGCCGGACGACATGGCCGGGGCGGCGATCTACCTGGCGTCGCGCGCGGGGGCGTACCTCACCGGCGCGATCATCCCCGTCGACGGCGGGATCACCGCTTCCTGAGCCACCAGAGAGCACCCCTAAGGCCGCGATCAGCCTGAAACGGCTAGATCACGGACATAGACCACAAATGTAACGTAGACCTAAAAATCCTCTCTTGTCACGGACAAATCGTCATGAAACGGTTGCGGCATGATCAACCGTTTCACGGTGGTCGTGTCCGCCCTCGCGGCGGCCGCGATCGTTCTCCCCGCAGGGGCCGCCCAGGCGACTCCCACCCACACCCCACCGTCCGGCACGTGCGACCCGACCGGGACCACGCCCGTATATCGCAACAAGGTGCCCGCCCCCAAGACCGTGCTCGGCTTCGACCTCGGCCAGCAGGAGGTCACCTCGGCCCAGTCCGACAGCCTGCTGGACACCATCGACAAGGCCACCGACCGCGTCGTCACGGGCACCCTGGCGACCACCGCCCAGGGCCGCCCCGTGCGGTACGCCATCGTCGGCGACCCCGCCAACGTCACCAAGGCCGGGCTCGCCACGACCGAGCTGGCGATCAAGGCACTGCGCAACCCGCTGACGCCCTCCGTCCTCGCCACGCGGCTCGCCAAGCACACCCCGGCGATCCTGTGGGTCACCGGCAACGTGCACGGCGGCGAGGAGAGCGGCACCGACGCGGCCCTCAAGACGCTCTACGACCTGTCCGACCGCGACGACTGCGCCGCGCGCAAGATCCTCGACAACGCGATCGTGGTCGTCGTGCCGACCCAGAACCCGGACGGACGCGAGGCGGACACCCGGCGCAACGCGTACGGCTTCGACATGAACCGCGACTGGTTCGCGCGGACCCAGCCGGAGACCGACGGCAAGCTGGAGCTCCTGCGCAAGTACCCGCCGCAGCTCTACATCGACGCGCACGAGCAGGGCGGGACCAAGTACTTCTTCCCGCCGAACGCCGACCCGATCCACCACGACATCGCCGAGCCGGCCTACGACTGGATCAGCAACCTGTACGGCCAGTCGATGATCGACGAGTTCACCAAGCGCGGCATCCCGTTCACCAACCGCGACGTGTACGACATGTTCTACATGGGGTACGGCGACACGGTGCCGACCGCCGGGTTCAACGCGGCCGGGATGACCTTCGAGAAGGGCGGCAGCTCCCCCATCGCCGTCCGCGCCTTCGAGCAGTACCTGACCCAGTGGGTGTCGCTGTCGGCCGCCGCCTCCCACAAGGAGAGCATCCTCACCACCTGGCACGGCATGTACGTCGAGGCGCTCAAGCAGGGCCTCGCCGGCAAGCTGGAGCCCAACCAGGTGTACAACCCCGGCCACGAGGTCATCACCCAGGTGCCCGACCGCCCCGTCCGCCACTACTTCCTGCGCGCCGACGACCCGGCCAAGAAGGCCGCGGTCGAGTCGATCGTGCGGCGCCTCCAGCGCATGGACGTCCAGGTGTTCACGCTGGCC
Organism: Sphaerisporangium album; assembly: GCF_003323745.1. Taxonomy (GTDB): domain Bacteria; phylum Actinomycetota; class Actinomycetes; order Streptosporangiales; family Streptosporangiaceae; genus Sphaerisporangium; species Sphaerisporangium album. Next base: position 78,702 of record NZ_QOIL01000002.1, on the reverse strand, counting down.
AAGTCGATCACCGTCCCGGACTACAAGGAGTACGGGCGGGCCCCGGGCCGCGCCACGCTGCCCAAGGGCACGTACTGGATCCCCATGGCGCAGGGGCAGAAGCACTGGATCCAGGCGATGCTCGGCGAGGACAGCTACACGCCGTTCCCCTACTTCTACGACGTGACCGCGTGGAGCCTGCCGCTGCTCGCCAACGTGTCCGGCGGGTCCTCCGGCAGCGTGCTGCTCCCGCTCGGCATCCCGGCCAGGCAGATCCCCGCCGTGGTCTCACCCCCGGCCCCGGCCAAGAAGCCGGCGGTCGGCGTGCTCGAACTGTCGGCCACCTCGACGTCCACCGTCGAGTCCCTCGGGTGGCTGCGCCAGCGCCTGGACCGCGAGTGGAAGCTGCCGTACACCAAGCTCACTCCGGCGGACGTGGCGTCCGGCAAGCTGTCCGGTGTGCAGGTGCTGCTCGTCCCGGACGGCCCGGTCTCCTCGGCGTCCACCGCGCTCGGCCAGGCCGGGCGTGACGCGCTCAAGGCGTGGGTGAACGGCGGCGGCCGGTACGTCGGCTGGGCGGGCGGCGCCGAGCTCGCGGCACTCGCCGGGGTCAGCACGGCCACCTTCACCGCGCCGACCTCCGACGTCCCCGGCTCCCTGTTCCGCGTCAACGTGGCCTCCGGCCCGCTGGCCGCCGGGGTCGGCCGCTCGGCGTGGTCCTTCTACTCCTACGACTCGCTGATGCGGGCCTCCGACCCGGCGCAGGTCGTCGCCTCCTACCCGGCCGCGACCTCCCCCGACTGGTTCGTCTCCGGCTTCGAGGTCGGCGCCGAGGAGCTGGGCGGCACTGCGGCGGTCCTGGACGAGCCCGTCGGCGCGGGGCACGCGGTGCTGTTCGCCGCCGACCCCAACTTCCGCGCCCTCACCGACGGCACCGCGCAGCTGGTGGTCAACGCCATCACCGCCGACCTGCCCTCGGGCGCGGCCGCCCGTACGCTCGCCGCCGCCCCGAAGGCCGCGGCCGTCGTGCCGGCCGACCACGAGGCGGCGATCCGCGTCACCGTGGCCGCGGCCGACCGCGCCAAGGTCGCCGCGGCCCTGACCGGCCTCGGCGCGAAGTGGACCGAGCAGACGGGCCCCTCCGGCTCCGTCCGCTTCGTCGTCGACAACCCTGAGGGCCTCGCCGCCGAGGAGCACCCCTGGGCCGCCCACCTCCCCGCGACCCTCCGCACCGCCGGAGTGACCCCCGTGGCGGTCGTCCTGCCGTAACCCCCTCCGACCCCTGCCCCAAACCGGCCCGCGCCGCCGAAACCCCAGCGGCGCGGGCCGCGTTCGTGAGAGGATTTCACCGTTCGTAGTCACGACGACACGGAAGGCGACATCCCCCTTGTCTGCTCTTGCAATGGAGCCATACAGTTGCTGTATGGCAACGGTAGAGATACCCGACGTGCCCGATGAGCTGGTGAACGCCCTCAAGGCCCAAGCCGCCGACCGCGGCCTCACCCTCACCGCGTACCTCCGCGGAGAACTCTCCCGCCTCGTCGGCATCTCTCCCAACGCCCACGTCGTGGAGCGCATGATGCGTCGTGACCGCACGGGAGGCCCGACCACCGAAGAGACGGTCGCCCTGATCCGACGGGTCAGGGACGCGTCGTGATCGTGATCGATTCGTCGGCGATGGTCGACGCCCTCGTGGACTATCCGGTCAAGACGGACCTCATGGACTTGATCGCGGAGCAGGAACTCCACGCGCCCGCGCTTCTGGACTTCGAGGTCACCAGCGCCATCCGAGGTCACCTCCTTGGCAAGAAGCTGAACGAGTCGCAGATCGACGGCGTCCTGGGCGAATTCAACTCGCTACGTGTCAGGCGCTACCAGATGAACGGTGCGCTGCGGCACCTGCTCGACCTCCGTGACAACTTCACCACGTACGACGCCGCTTACGTCGTGCTGGCCAAGGCCCTCAACGCTCCCCTGCTCACGGCCGACGTGAAGATGAAGACGGCGCAGAAGTTCGGCGTCCAGGTACGGATTGCCCGTAACACCGACATGTGACGTCACCTCACACCAATGGCCGGCGCCCGAGACTCGGGGCGCCGGCCATTGCTGTTCAGAGGAGGTCGCGCAGGGCCTTGGTGAAGCGTTCGGGGCTGCCGGGGGCGAAGGCCAGGTAGAAGTACGGCTCGGTGAGTTCCAGTTCCATGAGGGCCGGGGTGCCGTCGGGGAGGCGGACGAGGTCCACGCGGGCGTACAGCAGGGTTTCGGGGATCTCGCCGAGCGTCTTCTCGGCGACCGCCACCTGGTCGGGGGCGGGGTCGCGCAGGTCCGCTCCGACGTGGTTGGCGCGGGGGGCCGCCGTGCCGTCGGCGAGCATCGCGGTGCGGCGTACGGCGTGGCTGAACCGGCCGCCGAAGTACAGCAGCGACAGCTCGCCTTCCTCCTCGACCATGCGCAGGTAGGGCTGCACCATCGCGACCTTGCCCGTGGCGACGATCATCTCGGCCTGACGCGTGGCCTCGGCGGCGTCGCCGGTGCGGATCGTGTCGCGCGCCCCCGCCGAGACGGACGGCTTGACGACGTACTCCTCCCCCGGCCGCCACCCCGCCCACGACGAGACGTCCGTGTCGTCATCCGGGCCGACCCAGTGGGTGGGCACGATCGGGACGCCGCCCGCTTCAAGGTCGCGCAGGTAGGTCTTGTCGGTGTTCCGCTCCAGCACGGACGCGGGGTTGAGCAGCCGCGTCAGCCTCCCCACCCGGTGGGCCCAGTCCACGAACTCCTGGCGCCGGTCCACGTAGTTCCACGTCGACCGCACCACGGCGGCGTCGAACGACGCCCAGTCGGCGGACGGATCGTCCCAGCTCACCGCCGCGCCGTCGATGCCCGCCTCACGCCAGTACGGGAGCACGACCTCCCTGTCGTCGTCCGGACCGTCATAAGTGACATACGCGATCTTCACCCGCAGCTCCATCCCGTGGCCGACGTGTCAGTACCGCGAGCATCGTACGGACATGTCATCACAAGGAAGTTGACCGGGTCGTTACCCGGGCGTGGGTCAGCGGGACGGCCTGAACGCGCGCAGGAAGGTGTCGACACCCGCCGCGACGGCCCGCTCCAGCGTGGAGGCGTCGATCGGGCGGCTGCCGAGGGCGGTGAGGGAGGGAATCTCGGAGCCGATGAGGGCCTGGAAGTGGGCGGCGGCGCGGACCGGGTCGGCGATCTCCAGGTGGCCGGCGTTGGCGAGCCGGGCGAGCCTGCCCGCCAGCGCGTCGGCGGTGCGGTCCGCCCCGGTGACCAGGACGGACTCGTACAGCCCGGGGAAGTGGCCCGCCTCGGCGTACAGCAGGCGTTGCAGCGCCCACGCGTCCTCGCCGATCATGCAGTCGACGAGGCGCATGGCAACGGCCACCAGGTCGGCGCGGAGATCGCCGGGGTCGGCCGGGAAGGACCGCAGGGCGGCCTGCACCTTCTCGGAGGAGTCGCGCGCCGCTTCCTCCATCACCGCGCGGAACAGGTTCTCTTTGCCGCCGAGGTGGTTGTAGATCGTGGGCTTGGCGACCCCCGCCTCGGCGGCGATCATGTCGACGCTCGCCTGCGCGTACCCCTCGCGGGCGAACACCTTGGTGGCCGCCGCCAGGATCGCCCGGCGCTTGTCGATGCGCCCACGGGCGGACGCGGCGGGGGGCACAGCGGCGGGCGGGGTGGTGGTCGTCTCCGCCGGGCTCATGCGTGCCAGCCTACCAACCGGCGCGGTTACCTGGCCTGACCGGTTCATCCGCCTGCACCGGCCACGGACCCGGCGTTACCGGCCCTCTTGGGGGACGGGCACGGCGTCCACGGGCTCGCCGACCGGCGTGGGGCCGGGCGGGACGTCCTTGGACGGGCGGCCCGGCAGCAGCAGCCCCGCGGCGAGAATGACCAGGCCGCAGACGAACGGCCACAGGAACGCGTGCCCGGCCGCCTCGGCGAGGCTGCCGTTCCGCGCGCCGTGCTGCATGATCAGCGTGGTGACGGCGATGCCCAGCGACGCGCCGATGAGGTTCACGATGAAGATCGCTCCTGTGGCCGTGGGTACCTTCGCGGCGGGCACCGTGCGGTACAGCGCGCTCATCGTGGGCGGGCCGATGGCGGCCATCCCCAGGCCCGCTACCACCTGGGCGCCCGTCAGCAGGATCTGCGACGTCCCAGGCCCGGCGACGAAGTAGACGAACATGCCCGCCGCCACCAGCCCGCCGCCCACGGGCACCAGGATGTTCGAGCCTATGCCGTCCGCCAGCCTGCCCATGAACGGCGCGAGGAACGGCATGCCAAGCGCGAGCGGCACGACGAGCAGGCCGGCGGACAGGACGCCGTGGACGCGGACCTCCTGGTAGTACAGCGGCAGCACGAACAACAGGGCGAACAGCGTGCCGCCGACCAGGAACATGATGACGCAGCTCGCGGCGAAGCCCTTGCCGGCGAACAGCCGCAGGTCGATGAGCGGCGTGACCTTGGTCCGCAGCGCGTGCACGACGTACGCCGCGACCAGCGCGAGGCCCGCCGCCAGGCCGATCACGACGCGGGGGGCGCCGAAACCGGCCTCGCCCGCCTGCGACAGGCCGTAGACGAGCGCGGCGCTTCCCGGGCAGAGCAGCACGACGCCGAGGGCGTCGATCGGGGCGGGGCGCCCGAAGACGGGAGGGTCGGCGGGAATCGTGCGCACGGCGAGGGCCAGGGCCAGCGCGGCGATCGGCACGTTGAGGAGGAACAGCCATTGCCAGCTCAGACTCCCGAGGATGAGCCCGCCGAGCACCGGGCCGACGACCGGGCCGAGGGTGATGGGGACGGACATGATGCCCATCACGCGCCCCATCCGCGCGGGCCCGGCGGCCTGGGCGACGACGGTCATCATGATCGGGTCCACCATGCCGCCGCCGAAGCCCTGCACGACCCGGAAGGCGATGAGGCTGCCCGGGTTCCACGCGACCGCGCACAGCGCCGAGCCGACGAGCAGGACGGTCAGGCCGACGAGCCACATGCGCTTGGCGCCGTAGCGTTCGACGGCCCAGCCCGCGAGAGGGATCGCCGCCGCCTGGGCGAGCAGGTAGCCCGTGGCCACCCAGCCCATGGTGCTCAGGGAGGCGTCGAACGCCCCGGTCAGCGTCTTGATGCCGACGTTGACGACGGTCGCGTCCAGGTAGGACAGCATCCCGCCCACCACCATGACCCCGACCAGCCGCAGCAAGGCGGCATCGAGCCGATCGCTCCGTACGTCCATGGATTCCTTCTCCGTCACAACCGATTGGGATGTATTTTTGAACTCATGAGTTCATATCAGCGAACGTGACGGTAGCACGAGAGCGGCCCGATGACGAGAGGCGGGGACGCCGGACGAGAAGCCGCGACGAAGGCGAGCGTGTTCACGCACGCGCCACGCGCGACCCCGCCCTCGGTTCCGAGCCCTCGAACGAGCCCGAGCGGGAGCCCTTGGACGACGTCGGCTCGGGGCCCTGGGACGACGCCGGGCCCAAGCCCTTGAAGCGGACGGCGAACCAGACGACCCGGCCGGCGCCGTCCCGGTACATCCCCCAGCGCTCGGAGATGGCGTCCACGAGGAAGAGCCCTCGCCCGCCGTCGCCGTAAGGGTCCTCCCGGACCTGCGGCTCCCCCTCGGACCCCGCGTCCAGGACCTCGACGTGGATGCTGCCCTCACACTCGCTCAACGCGAGCGTCACCAGCCCGCCGTCACGCGAGTCGGAGTGCGTGACACTGTTCGTGACCAGCTCGGACACGAGCAGCACCACTTCGTCCCGCACGGGATGCCCGCTCCCCAGCACCTCGGCCACGAACCGCCGAGCCCGCGAAACCGATTGGGGTACGCCGGGGAGCTCGATCGCCCCGAGAAGCCCCTCCTTGACCCGCGCCGTCCCGACGCCCTGGTGCTCGACACCACACACCGCTTTGTTAGGTGGTTGTGAGGTCAACATGCCTCCTCGCACTCGGTTTTCACGGATAGTGAGTACATGGCTTCACAGCGTGCCCATCCGGGGGCGTGGAAGACAGAGGAACGGTCCGACACTGACGACACAGTTGTCGTGAGATCCGCAGTTGGGTGCGAGCGTCCGGCCGAATGCGAGGAGGGGATCAGTGTCCAAGCCCGTCGAGGTCAACCCCGAGGAGTCCCCCCGGGCCCTGTTCGCCTACGAGCTGCGCCGATATCGCGTCGAAGCGGGGCTCAAACAGTCCGAACTCGCCGAGAGAATCGGATACACGACCAGCATGGTGGGCATGATCGAGACGGCCCGGCGTTCCCCGGCCAAGCGCTTCGCCGAACTGTGCGACCGGGCGCTCGGGCTGGACGGCGTCATGACCCGCCTGTGCGCGATCGCGAGATGGGAGACCGTCCCCGAGCATTTCCGCGACTGGATGGAAGTCGAACAGGACGCGACGGTCCTGCGCAGTTGGGACCCGCTGCTGATCCCGGGCCTCTTCCAGATCGAAGAGTATGCACGACGAGTGATCGAAGGCGAGCCCGGACTGACCTCTGAGCAGCGGGACCAACACGTCGCCAGCCGATTGCGCCGGAAATCAATACTCACTCGGGAAAAGCCACCCGTCGTCATCAGCCTCATAGATGAAAGCGTCCTGCATCGGCCTCTCGGAGGTCGCGAAGCGATGCGAAAGCAGCTCGACTACCTACTGGAGCTGTCCCAATCTCCAAAAGTGACGATCCAGGTAGTGCCGTACAGCGCCGAGTCCACCTCCGGCATGCTCAGCGCATTCACCCTTGCGGAACTACAGGGTTCACCACATATCGTGTACGTGGAGTCCTCAGCTCGCGGTCAGGTACTCGACGATCGCGCGACGCTTATGCAAATCACCGCCAGGTACGAGGCCATACGCGCCGAGGCTCATGCGCGATATCTGTCACTCCAGCTCATCGAGGACGTGAGGAAACAATGGATCTAAGTGGCGCGCACTGGCGCAAGTCAACGCGGTCAGGGCCGGACGGAGGTCAGTGCGTCGAGGTGGCCACCAACCTCCCCGGCATCATCGCCGTCCGTGACTCGAAGATCCCCCACGGCCCCGCCCTTACGGTTGCGGCGGACGAGTGGCGCGCATTCACCGGAAGTCTGAAAAGCGCGCACGCGGTCAGGTGATCTGAAACCGCAGCGCATCACTCTGGAATAGCAGGCCAGGCCACAACACTTCGCCCGGCGCCTCGCCGCAAGAGGCGCCGGCTTCACCGTCGCCACTCCTCACCGACGCGGCGCCGGATTCAGCACCCCCTCCGGGAGAGGAAGCCGAACTCGGCACCCCTTGGAGAGCAAGCCCCAACCGCCACAGCGCCCCAAACACCGCAAGCCGCGTACCAGCCCCAGCAACCACGCTTGGAGAACAGGCTCCAAAGAGACGTGGCGATTGGGGCTTCCTCGGACTGTGGTGCTTGGGGCTTGCTCTCCGGTTTGTGGGGCGGAGAGCAAAGCGCCTCTCGGAGAAGGCGCCCCAACCACCACACCTCGGAGGGCAAGCTCCCGGAGACAAGTCGCCCCCCAGTCGGTGTGCAGTCGGCTCCAAACCGCCTCGTGCACCGTGGTCAGGACCCGCCGGCGCGGGCCTACGCAGTGAGGCTCCGTCGTGGACAGACCTACGGCGGGGATCCCGAGGAGGAGAAGATCATGAGTGCGGACGACACGCGAGCCGGCGAAGACCGGGGGACCGGGCTGGCCAGGGACCTGCGGCGGGCCGTACGCGGCCCGGTGTCCGTGCCCGGGGACGCGGGTTTCGAGGCGGCGCGGACGCCGTGGAAGCTGACCGTCGATCAGAGGGTGCGTGCGGTGGTCGAGATCGAGGACGCCGCCGACGCGTCCGCGCTGGTCCGGTACGCGGCCGGGGCGGGCCTGGCCCTGGCGGTCCAGCCGAACGGCCACGGCGCCGCCGACGGCCTCGACGGCGAGATCCTGGTGCGCACCGGGCGGATGCGGCGCGTGGAGGTCCGTCCGGACGAGCGGACCGCGCGCGTGGCGGCGGGCGCCTCCTGGGGCGAGGTGCTCGCGGAGGCGGCCAAGTACGGCCTGACCGGCCTGTGCGGCAGCTCCCCCGCCGTCAGCGCGGTCGGCTACACCCTCGGCGGCGGGCTGAGCTGGTTCGGCAGGCGGCACGGCCTGGCGGCCAACGGCGTCCGGTCGTTCGACGTGGTGGACGCCGAGGGCGCGTCCCGGACGGTGAGCGCGACGTCCGACCCGGAGCTGTTCTGGGCGCTGCGGGGTGGCGGCGGGGACTTCGCGCTGGTCACCTCCATGGAGATCGAGCTCCACCCCGCTCCCGAGCTGTACGGGGGCAGGATGGTGTGGCCGGCCGCGCGGGCCGCCGAGGTCCTCACCGCGTTCCGGGACACGACGACGGTCGCGCCGGAGGAGCTGACGGTCTGGTTCACGCTGATCGACTTCCCGCCCTTCCCCGAACTGCCCGAGCCGCTGCGCGGGCTGTCCGCGGTGACCGTCGATCTGACGTTCCTCGGCGACGGCGCGGACGCCCGCCGCCTGCTCCACCGGTTCGACCGGATTCCCGGCCTGGTCTTCGACACGCGGGGCACGATGGCCGTCCCCGAGCTGGGCGCGATCTGCGCCGAGCCGACCGCGCCCACCCCGGCGATCCTGCACGGCGAGCTCCTCGACTGGTTCGACGACGCGGCGGCCTCGGCGTTCCTCGCCGCCGCGGCGCCGGGCCCGGTCGCTCCGCTCGTGACGGCGCAGATCCGTCATCTGGGAGGCGCGCTGGCCCGTCCCGTGCCCGACGCCGGGGCCTGCGGGCACCTCGCCGAGCCGTACCTGATCGGAATGCTCGGGATCCCCCGGGTCCCCGCGGACGTCAGCGCCATCAAGGCACGGCAGGCGAGCGTGTGCCGGGCGCTGGCCGGGCACACGAGCGGCAGCAAGCCGTTCACGTACCTCCTGCAGGACGAACCCGCCTCGGCCGCGTTCCCGGAGGAGACGCTCGCCCGGCTTCGGCAGGTCAAGCGGCGCTACGACCCGCACGGGATCTTCCGGGCGAACCACCCCGTACTGGCCTGAGAGGGGGCCGCGCTTTACCTCGGGTGTTCTTCGGGGATGTGTGCGGGGGGTACGAAAGTCATGACAGGGGGGCGCCATGAGGAAGATCACGAAGGGTGTCGCCTTCGCGACCACAGCCCTGTTCGCCATGTTCATCGCGTCCGCCGCCTCCGCCGTCCCGACCGTGACGGCCCGGTACGCCGGGTCGCGCGTGGCCGCGGGCGGTGGGCCGCCGACTCCCGAGGTCAGGCAGTCCGTCAGCCTGGAGCAGTACCGGATCCTGAAACGTCAGTGCGAATACGCCGAGACGGCCGGGCGCCGCCAGGAGTGCCGGGCGGAGGTCGTGAGAAGGTACGTGATCGGCGAGGCGGCCACGAACCTCGACTGCCGGACGTACTCGGGCGTGACCGTCTGCGGCACGCTGGCGCTCAGCCCGCGCCAGCAGCGGTGCGTGGACCAGTCCGTGGCCGGCGGCCTGACCTACCGCCGCGCCGAAGTGGAGTGCTACGCGTTCTCTTGATGGACGCCGACGGGCCGCTGACGGGCACGGGGGACCCGCTCACGGGTCCCGGGGGTCCTCACGAGCGGGCGGCGCGGTCACCGCCGGTCGTCACCACAGCCACTCGTCCAGGCCGTACTCCACGTACCCCCGCCGGACGATCGCGGTGTGGCCCGGTTCGTAGGCCCGGTAGAACCGCCGGCCGCATTCGAGGTCGTCCAGGGCCGCCCTGATCTCGCGGGTAAGGTACGGGGTGGCGTCGGCGGGGGTCAGGGACGGCGCGTAGTCGTGGTCGGGCAGGTCGCCGGCCTCGATGGCGGGGCGGGCCATCGCGCGCCCCAGCGCCTTCTCCTCAGCGTGGAAGACTTCCGGACCCCGGCGGGCCAGCGCGGACGGCGTGGCGGACCGGACGGGATACCCCTTCCTTCTCAGGCAGCGCGCCATGTCGGCGCCGAGCGCGGCCAGGCGGCGGTCGCCGTCCAGCTCGCGCGCGACGAGCCGGTCGACGCGCTCCTCGGCCCGGGACATGTGGTCGGCGAACGACGTGACGTCCTTGCCCGTCGTCATCTTGACCGCCTGGCTGTAGCAGGCGTCGCCGGCCTTCCAATACGCGGCGAGCTGGGTGCGGGACAGCGACATGGTGATCTTGTTGTTCGGGTTCACCGGGGCGTCGGTCTCGACCTCGGGGTTCCCGAACTCCCGGGGATAGGCGTAGAGGGCGAAGACCCCGAACCCGTATTTCTCACGAAATCTGCGCATGGCCGGGTACTCGCCCGCGTCCCGTGCCCGCGCCTCCTCGGCGTCCCGGCGGATGGGGGTGACGTACGCGGAGAGGTACGGCACGTAGCGGAACCCGCGCCGCCTCATGCACTCCGTCCGTATCTCCTCCCGCGCCTGAGCGAGCCGCGCGGGTCCGCGGAGCAAGGGCTCCTGGGGACCGCCGCGTGCCTGGGCGACCCCCCACATGTCCACCGCCGCCACCGCGGCGAGAGCGGTCAGCACGGCGGCCGCGGCCCGTACGGCGGCGCGTACCGTACGCGGGCCGGTGGGGCGGCGCGGGGGCGGCGTCACAGCAACGCGTGACGCCGGACGTGCAGGGGCACGGCCGCCGCGGCGACGGTCAGCAGCACGAGCATGCCCAGATGGGACAACTCCTGCCGTCCGGACGAGAACCCATAGAAGGACGCGTAGGCGGCCCCCTGGACGGCGAGTCCTTCCAGGCAGGCGATCACGGCGGGCAGCAGCGCGAGGGCCGCGGCCAGGGCCCAGCGCGGGTCGGCCGCGACGCGACCGGCCCAGACGGCCAGGCACAGCAGCGCGAGTTCCAGGCCGACTCTCGTGGCCGCGCGCGGCGACCCGGACTCGACCGTCAGCCAGGAGGCCGGGTCGACGCCCGCCGTCAGCGGCACGGCGAGCCACCACCGCCAGGTACGCCTCCTGAGCGGCCCGCGCCGGGACGCGAGCGCCGCCAGGCCAAGGAAGGCCAGCGCGTACGCGGCGATGGGGGCGACCGGGCCTCCCCGGGAGTACAGCGCGGGCGCGTTCCACACTCCGTCGGAGAAGACCGGCAGCAGGGTCTGGTCGAGCCAGGGATGCCCCAGCACCACGGCGACCACCTTGCCGCCGACGAGCGCCACCAGCCCGAGCGCCACGCGCACCCATCCCCGCATGACGGCGAAAAGGGTCACCGCCGCGAGGGCCGTCCACACCGGGACGGACCCGGCGTACGGCACGAGCACCCCCAGATTGAGCACCGCCAGGACGGTGACCCCGAGGTGAACCCCGTCCGCCCACGCCGGCCCGTGCCCGGCACCGAGAGCACGCGCCCGCGCCCCTCCGGCGACCAGCGCCAGCGCCTCACGCGCCTGCGGCACGGCACGACCGCCCTCGCCCGCCTCCAGCAGCGTGGCGATCAGCTCCTCCCCATGAGCGGCCCTGTACTCACGGGGATAAGCCCACAGAAGCCACCGATACCACCGCTCCGGTCCCGTCACGACGGCGGAGTTCCTCACGCCGGGGAGGCTTTCGGGGTTTGGGCGCGGTTCGTGACGATCGAGGCGGCGTGCTGCATGCGGCGGGCCTCGGCGAGCACCAGGCCGGTGCCGTCGTCGGTGAGGCGGAAGTAGCGGCGGGGGCGGCCGTCCACGACCTCCTCGTGGTCGACGGTGATCAGGCCGTTCGCCGCCAGACGGTCGAGCGCGCCGTACAGGGTGCCGACGGGGAGCTTGATGCGGCCCTCGGACAGGTCGAGGACGCGCTTGATGACGCCGTGGCCGTGCAGCGGGCCGTCGAGAAGGGCGGCGAGGATGAAGTAGGTCGGCTCGCTCACCGAGGATGATCCGGTGGCCATGGCCGAGACCATACTTCGCTCCCGGAAGTATGGTCAACCCGGCGGACGCCGGGGCCTCACCTCCTCCCGGCACCCTGGTGCGGGCCCCGGCCGGGCAGCGCCTCCCCCGTCCGCCGCGCGGGCAGGAGCGCCCTTTCGAGAGCGGTGAGCATGGCGTCGGTGAGCATCTCCCCGTGGCCGCCCGCCCAGTAGCGCTCGACCATCTCGAACACCACCACCTCGCTGTCGCGCACGTACCGCCCGACGCGCTCGGGACCGGCCTTGGCGGGGGCGTCGCTGCGCAGGACGGTCAGGTCGGAGAAGTACGGCGTGATCCACGGCATCGACTCCCGGGTGAACGAGTCCCCGATGAGCAGCGTGTCCGGCCCGAACAGCGCGGCGCCGGAGGTGGCGTTGGTGACGCGTACGGCGGTCGGCGCGTCACGGTCGTCGTGCCCGAGCGCGCGCACCCCGTCCGGACGAGCCCCCAGTGGCCGGTGGTCTCGGACCGGGACGCGCCGAGCAGCCGGCCCAGATCCCCTTCCCGGACATAGGACCCGAGGGGGACGAGCCGCGTCCCCCGGGACAGATCCGGCTGGAGCGTCCGGGCCAGCTCGGCGCCGTACAGGGCGGCGGAGCGCTCGCTCCAGTGACTGTCGGTCCGGAAGTAGGCGGGCTCGCCGGTCGCGCGTTGCAGCCGCTCCAACGGGCCCCGCAGGTCCAGGTAGCCCGGAACCCGCGCGGCGTCCAGCGCCTTCCAGAACTCCTCCTTGCGGCGGGCCAGGCAGCGCTCGCCCAGGAACCTGTCCGGCAGTTTGTCCGGATAAATCGTGGTCTTGTCGGGGGCCACGGTGAACACGAACCTCCGCCCGGACGCGCGCACGATCTCCCCCAGCCGCCGCACCCGGGCGAGGACGCCGGCCGTCGTCCCCACCGGCCGGCACGCCTCGGCCACGTCGTCGCCGAAATACAGCCAGCCCTCGCGCCCCTCGACGACCCGGGGATAGGTCAGCGCCTTGCCCGCCGCGTACGAGGGCGGCTCGCCGAACAGCTCCTCCGACAGCATGGCCTGCGCCCGCACGGCGTGCCCGCGCAGCGGAAGGTGGTCGACGGCCCACGCCTCGAACCGCGACGGGAAGTCCCCGGCGGGCGACAGCGCGGGGAAACCGGCCAGCCTGCGGTTCTCGATCTCGGTGGCCCGGTCACCGGCGGCGAACGCCAGGGCGGGACCGAAGAAGAACAGGCTCGCGCCGAGCACGGCGACCCGGCGGCCCAGGGGCGAGGGACGCCCACGCGATTCCGAGGTGGTTTCCATGATCAGAACTGGTAGTAGAGGAACGGGCTGAACGTCCCGGCGGCGACCAGCACGGCGGCGTACGGCGCGGCCACCCAGGTCACCGAGGCCCGCGCCGCGCCCACCGCCCACCGCGCGGCCCGGCCCCGGCCGCGTTCCAGGATGCCCCCGCGCTCCAGAATTCGCCCGAAGCCGGGCGAGGCGGGCAGCAGCACCACGCCGACCGCGAGGACGAGCACGAGCGTCCGCCGATGGTCGAGGGCGAACAGGACGAACTCATCCAGCTCGCCGCCCCGCGCGCCCGCCATCGCCCCGAGCATGCCGAACGCCTGTGTCATGTCGGCCGACCGGAACACGACCCAGCCGACCACCACCAGCAGGAAGGTCGCGGCGCGGCGCAGGACCAGAGACGGGACGCCGCCGGGCGGCCGGTCCCAGCCGAGCAGCCGCTCGGCCACGAGCAGGCCACCGTGGTAGAGGCCCCAGCAGAGGAACGTCCAGTTCGCCCCGTGCCAGAAGCCGCACAGCACGAAGATGACCACGAGGTTGCGGTACGTGGCCCGCGTCCCGCGGCGGTTGCCGCCGAGCGGGATGTACACGTAGTCGCGGAACCAGCGCGACAGGGAGATGTGCCAGCGCCTCCAGAAGTCGGTGACGGAGAAGGCCGAGTACGGACGGGCGAAGTTCTCCGGCAGCCGGAACCCGAACATCATGCCGAGGCCGACCGCCATGTCCGAGTAGCCGGAGAAGTCGAAGTAGATCTGCACGGTGTAGGCGAGCGCGCCGATCCAGCCGGTGGCCATACTGGGCTGCCCGGACGCGAACGCGGCGTCCGCGACCGGGGCCACGGTGTCCGCCACGATCACCTTCTTGGCCAGGCCCAGCGCGAAGCGGGGGAAGCCCGCGGCGAAGTCGGCGAACCGGTCGCGCGCGGTGTCGGCGAGCTGGGCGGAGATCTCGTGGTAGCGGACGATCGGCCCCGCGACGAGCTGCGGGAACATCGCGATATAGGTGACGAACCCGACCAGGCTGCGCTGCGCGGGCCTGCTGCGCCGGTACACGTCCACCACGTAGGAGATGTGGTGGAAGGTGAAGAAGGAGATCCCGATCGGCAGGGCGAGGCTCACGATCGGGCTGTGCCCGAGGCCGAGGGTGGCCGTCAGCGCGTCGATCTGGCGGCTCGCGAAGCCGGCGTACTTCCACACGGCGAGGATGCCGAGGTCCCACACGATCGCGGCGGCCGCCACGGTGGCGCGCGCCCGGGTCCGGCCGGCCAGTCGGGCGGAGTCCACCGCGATGCCCGCCGCGAAGTTGACCAGGATCGCCGACAGCAGCAGGGCGGCGTACGCCCCTGCCCCCCAGGTGTAGAAGACCAGGCTGGCCACCGAGACGATCCAGTTGCGCAGGCGCCGGGGCGAGAGCCAGTACGCGGCCAGGGTGGCCGGCATGAAGAACCAGAGGAACAGTGGCGAGGCGAAGGACATCGGCCCGCCGTCAGGCCGGATGGCCGGGGACGACGGCGTCCGCGTGCCGTGCGGGGGCGTCGGGCATGCCGGCGACCATACATCGCCTCGCGAAGTATGGTCAACGTCTCCCGCACGGCCTCCCGCCCCCGGGCGCGGAGTCGAACCGCCGTGCGCGGCTTCACAGCGCCGGACGTGCGCGCACAACCGTCTGGGCGCGCATTGACACCGCCGGACTGGCATTCACATGGCCGGGCGGCGCATTCACACCGCTGGGCACGGACGCCTCTACGACTGGGCGAAGCCGTACACGGGGCCGGGAAGGGGTGCCTCGGCCAGGAGTTTGTTCACGGCCTCGCCGATCTCGTGGAGCTCCCAGCGGGAGCCCTTGTCCACGCCGGGGCCGTGGCTCCAGCCGGTGGCGATGGAGATCATGCCGCCCTCGACCTCGAACACCCGCCCGGTCACCCCGGCGGACTCGGCCGAGCCGAGCCAGACGACCAGCGGCGCCACGTTGGCCGGGTCCATGATGTCGAAGCCGGTCTCGGGCCTGGCCACCATGTCGGCGAAGAACTCCTCGGTCAGGCGCGTGCGCGCGGCCGGCGAGACCGCGTTCACGGTCACGCCGTAGCGCCCGAGCTCGGCGGCGGCCGTGTGGGTGAGGGCGACGATCCCGGCCTTGGCCGCGGCGTAGTTGGCCTGCCCGACACTGCCCAGCAGGCCCGCGCCGGAGGTGGTGGTGACGACCCGCGCGTCCACGGGCTCCCCGGCCTTCGCGCGCTCGCGCCAGTACGCGGCGGCGTGCCGCAGCGGCAGGAAGTGCCCCTTGAGGTGGACCCGGATGACGTCGTCCCAGTCCTGCTCGGTCATCGAGACGATCATGTGGTCGCGCACGTAGCCCGCGTTGCCGACGAGGACGTCCAGCCGGCCGAAGGCGCTGACGGCCGTCTTCACGAGCCGCCCCGCGCCGTCCCAGTCCGCGACGTCGTCGCAGTGGGCGACCGCCTGCCCGCCGAGGTCGCGGATCTCCTCGACCACCGTCTGCGCCGGGCCTCCCGAGCGTCCCCGGCCACGCGTGTCGGTCCCCAGGTCGTTGACGACGACCTTCGCGCCCTGCCGGGCGAACTCCAGGGCGTGCTGCCGGCCGATGCCCCGGCCTCCGCCCGTCACCACGACGACGCGCCCTTCACAGATACCGCTCATTCACCGATCCTTTTCCGCCGTGATCACCGAAGTTTTCCCTGGAAATGGCGATATATGTTGGGACTTCTGGGATTATCGCCAACCGGCATCGGCGGCCCCGCGTCGGGGCCGCCGGGACGGGAACTTCGGCGGTGCCGGGCGTCAGGGCGCGACGGTGAGCAGCCCCGTGAGGACCTCGGCGGCGGCCTGGCCGCAGACGCGGGCGGCGCCGTGCGTGGCGATGTGGACCGCGCCGAGGTCGGTGCGCCCCGGCAGGCCCATCTCCACCACGACCGCGTCGGGCCGCGCGTCCAGCAGGCGGACGAGCGCGTCGGTCTGCCACGCGTGACGGTGCGCGTCGCGGACGACCACGACCAGCGGCCGGTCGGCGGCCGCGCCGAGCAGGACGTCCTCCAGCACCGTCCGCGCCTCTGCCTCGCCCACGCGGGTCACCGTGGTGCCGGGAAGGAGCTTGCCCAGCGGCTCGCCGACGCCCCAGGGCATGTGCTTGTCGATCGCGAGGTTCATCTGGGGCGCCAGCTCGACCACGTGCGGCGCGGAGGCGAGCGGCAGCACCCCGTCGGGGTCGGTGCCGGCGATCCGGATGGCCCGGCGCGCGGCGGCCAGCCCGACCGGCACGTGGCCGTCGCTCGCTCCCCCGTCATTCGCGGTGCCGTCGTGGACGGCCGGCCCGTGGTCGCCCCCGTCTGGTGCCACCCCGCCGCGCGAGGCGCCGTCGCGCGTCACGCCGTCGCGCGTCACGCCGTCCGGGCCGCCGTTGGCGGACACGCTCGCGGCCGCGTCCAGCCGCCCGTATCCGTCCACCGCGGCCCCGTTCCCGTCGCCGCCCACGGTGAGGAGCGCGACGCCCCGTCCGTCGGCCGGCGAAGCGGTCCCGGGTGTGGAGAACGCGCTGGTCCAGGCGGTCAGCGCGCCGACCCGGCGGGCGGCCTCCACCAGCCGCTCCTCCGGCAGGATCCCGCCCGCCACGGCATCGGCGATCGCCTCGCGGATCGTCACGACCACCGCGTCGTCGGCGTTCTCGCCGCCCACGCAGATCAGGTCCGCCCCGGCCGCGACCGCCCGCACGCTGCCGCCGCCGATGCCGTACCGCTCGACGATCGCCGCCATCTCCATGGCGTCGGTGACGGTCACCCCGTCGAAGCCCATCTCGTTCCTGAGCAGGCCGGTGAGGATGCGCCGGCTCAGGGTCGCGGGCAGCTCGGGGTCGTACGCGGTGACGAGCAGGTGTCCCGTCATGATCATGCGGACGCCCTCGGCGACGGCCGCGCGGAAGGGACGCAGCTCCACGTCGTGGAGCTGCCGCGCAGAGGCGGTGACCGACGGCAGCCCGTGGTGCGAGTCCACGGCCGTGTCGCCGTGTCCGGGGAAGTGCTTGGCGCACGCGGCGACGCCCGCCGCCTGGAGCCCACGCACCCAGGCGGCGGTGTGCCGGGCCACGAGGTCGGGATCGGCGCCGAAGGACCGCAGGCCGATGACGGGGTTGCGCGGATTCGAGTTGACGTCGGCGGCCGGCGCGAAGTTGACGTTGATCCCCACGGCGGCGAGGTCCACGCCCACATCGTGGGCGATCCGCTCGGTGAGCGTGACGTCGTCCACCACGCCGAGGGCGTAGTTGCCGGGGCGTGAGCTGCCGGTGTGGGCCTCCAGCCGGGTGACGTCCCCCGCCTCCTCGTCGATGCCGATGACGGCCTGGGGGCGCTCGGCGCGCAGGGCCGCGGTCAGCTCGGCGAGCTCGGACGGCGTTCCGACGTTCCTGGAGAAGATCACCACTCCGGACAACCCCTCGCCGAGGCGGCGGCGGAGCCAGTCGGGGGGTGTTCGTCCTTCGAACCCGGGGAGGAGGACCGAATCGGCCAGACGCAGTAGTTCGGGGCTGCGCTTCATGCACTCTCCTCGCCTGGTGGCTCGTCGGCGGCTCGCGCCGGAAGCGTCCAGGACAGTACGGGGCGCGGCGCCCGGGAGAGGGCTCTCTCACGGCCGCCGTCTCGGACTTTCGACAATCTAATAGGAAAGTTTCCTGTTTTCCATACCCACGACCATTGCATCTCGCTGGTTGAGAACGCTCTCATTTTCGGTGCGGCCCATAACCACCCCTTTCCCGCGTCGCCCGCCCGGCCGTTGCGGAGAGGGCTCACAGACCGGGCCGCCCCCCTGCGGGCGCCGTCAGAGGCGTTCGAGGACCGTCACGGTGGCCTGGCCGCCCTCCCCCGTCACCTGCAGGCCGTAGCGCCCGCCGGTGCGTTCGAGCTCGTGCAGCAGCGAGGTCATCAGCCGCGCGCCCGCCGCGCCGGCGGGATGCCCGAAGGCGAGGGCGCCGCCGTTGGGGTTGACCCGCTCCGGGCCGGCGCCGGTCTCGCGCGTCCAGGCCAGGGGCACGCAGGCGAACGCCTCGTCCACCTCCACGACGTCGAACTGGTCGATCGCCATCCCGGCGAGGTTCAGAGCCCGCGCGGTGGCGGCGACGGCGGCGGACGGCATGCCGGGGCCGGAGCCGCGCGCGGAGGTGTGGTGGACCCGGGCGCGCGGGCTCAGCCGGTGCTCGCGCACGGCCCGCTCCGAGGCGACCAGCAGCGCGGCGGCGCCGTCGGCGGCCTGCGCGGACAGCCCGGCGGTCAGCCTGCCGCCCTCGGCGAGCGGCTCCAGGGCGGCGAGCTCGCCCGGGGTGACGTCCCGCGGGCCCTCGTCGGCGAGCAGCCCGGCCACGGGGACGACCTCGCGCTCGAACCGCCACTCGGCGGTGGCGCGGACGGCGCGCCGGTGGGAGGCGAGCGCGAACTCCTCCATCTGCTGTCGCGAAATATCCCACTTCTTGGCGATCATCTCCGCGCCCCGCAGCGACGACGGCTCCCGTCCCCCGTACCGCGCCTGCCAGCCCCGGGAGCCCGCGACCGGCGTGGCGAACCCGAGCGCCTTGCCCACGGCCGCCACCTGGGAGGACGGCACCATGCTCGCGTTCTGCACGCCGCCGACGACGACCAGCCCGGCGTTCCCGCTCCACACGGCGTGCGCGGCGAAGTGGAGGGCCTGCTGCGAGGACCCGCCCTGCCGGTCCACGGTCACGCCGGGTACCTCGCCGGGCAGCCCGGCGGCCAGCCAGCAGGTGCGCGCGACGTTCCCCGCCTGCGGCCCCACCGCGTCCACGCAGCCGAAGACGACCTCGTCCACGGCACCGGGATCGGCACCGGTACGATCGAGCAGCGCCCGGATCACGTGGGCGCCGAGGTCCGCGGGGTGGGCCCCGGCGAGCCCGCCGCCCTCCCGGCCGAGGGGGGTGCGCACGGCGCCGATGATGTAGGCCTCCGTCGCCGGAGGGGCCGTGCGAGGGGTCATGCGGGGGGTGGTCCTTCCCGTACTCCGGCTTCACGGCGGCCCGGCGCGGCCGTGAGTGTAGCAAGCGCTTGGTGTTCACAGGAACGCGGGATGAGCAGCCGACTCGCCATCCCCGTTAGGCGAGCAAGCGATTGCACGGAGGCCCATAATGGAGGACGTGAACTCCCGAAAGAACTCCGGCGGCGCGTCCGCGGTCGCCGCGACCCCCACGGGCGCGGTCCCCCGTGGCGGCTCCGCGGCCAAGCGCCAGGGCACCACACGCCGGGCGGCCGCTTCGGGCTCCGCCTCCGACCGCCGCGACCACCTGGTGAAGATCGCCGCCGAGCTCTTCGCCCGCAAGGGCTTCCAGGCCACCACCGTGCGGCAGATCGCCGACGAGGCCGGCATCCTCTCGGGAAGCCTCTATCACCACTTCGACTCCAAGGAGACGATCGTCGACGAGGTCCTGTCGACGTTCCTCAGAGACCTTATCGCGCGCTACCGCGCGGCCCTGGAGACCGACGGCGACGCCCGCGCGGTGCTGTCCGAGATGGTGCGCATCGGCTTCGGCACGCTGGAGCCCCACCGCGCCGCCATCACGGTGATGCAGAACGACTGGAACTATCTGCGCTCCCTGCCCGGCGACCGCTTCGACTACCTCATCAAGGCCGAGGACGAGGTCGAGCGCATGTGGATCGGCCAGATCAAGCGCGGCCAGACCGAGGGCCTGTTCCGCCCCGACGTCGACGTCAAGCTCACCTACCGCATGATCCGCGACACGATGTGGGTCGCCGTGCGCTGGTTCCGCCCCGGCGGGCGGCTCAACACCAACGCGCTGGCCGACCACTTCATCACCGTCCTGTTCGACGGCCTCGCCACGGGCGAACGGACCAGCCACCAAGCATGACCCCGCTCCACAAGGCCGTGCGGCTGGCCCTCAGCGAAGCCGCCGACCCTGCCAAGGCACCCGCCATGCAGGCGTACATGAAGTCGGCCATGCCGTTCCTCGGCGTGCAGGCCACGCCGAGGCGGGCCGCGGTGAGGCGCGTGTTCGCCGAGCACCGCCTGGAGACGGCGCCCGAGTGGCGCAGGGCCGTGCTGGCGCTCTGGCGCGACGCCGAGTACCGCGAGGAGCGCTACGCCGCGATCGAGCTGTGCGCGTTCCGCTACTACAAAGGCTTCCAGACCCTCTACACCGTGCCGATGTACGAGGAGATGATCGTCTCCGGCGCGTGGTGGGACTACGTCGACGATCTGGCGATCCACCGCGTGGGCGCGCTGCTGCGCGCCTACCCCGACACGATGCGCCCCCTCATGCTGGAGTGGGCCGCCGGCGCCGACCTGTGGAAGCGGCGCACCGCGATCCTCTGCCAGAACTCCTTCAAGGAGCGCACCGACCTCGGCCTCTTATACGCCTGCATCGAGCCGAGCCTGTCCGACACCGACTTCTTCGCCCGTAAGGCGATCGGCTGGGCGCTGCGCGAGTACGCCAAGACCGACCCGCGCGAGGTCGTCCGGTACGTCGACCACACGGGGCTGAACGGCCTGAGCCGGCGCGAGGCGCTGAAGAACCTCCCGGTGACCTGAGGCCATGCCCCAGGGCGCGACCACACCGTATGGTCCGCCGTCGTTTCCCTTTCGTTCCCCTGCCGTTCATCCGCCGGACACGGCGCGTGGCCGCCTCCCGTGACCACGTTGTCAGCTTGTGACGAAAAACCGTCACATGATCAACATGATCTGGATTTTCGTCTATATTCGCAATAAAGCACTGATCACACGGCGTGATGTCTCGGCGAGGGCGAGGGCGCGGATGAGCGAAGGCGAAAAGACGTTCCCCGGGATCGACCCCCGGACCCCCAGCGTGGCCCGCATGTACGACTACTACCTTGGCGGAAAGGACAACTTCGCGTCGGACCGCGAAGCCGCGGAGAAGATCATCAAGTTGTTCCCGAACGCCAGGGATTTCGCCCGCGACAACCGGGCCTTCCTGAAGAAGGCCGTCCGGCTCCTCGCCGAGTCCGGCATCACCCAGTTCATCGACATCGGCGCCGGGCTTCCCACCCAGGAGAACGTCCACGAGGTCGCCCTCGAAGCCGCGCCCGACGCGCGCATCGTCTACGTGGACAACGACCCCATCGTGCTCGTGCACGCCCGCGCCCTGCTGGCCGGCAGCCCCCGCACCGTCGTGGTCGAGGGGGACCTGCGCGACCCCAAGGCGATCCTGGAGCACCCGCGCGTGCGCGGCCACCTGGACCTGGAACGGCCGTTCGCGGTGATCCTTTGCGCGATCGTGCACTTCGTCGACGACGATGACGAGGCCGCGAGCATCGTGTCCTACCTGCGACGGTCGCTGGTGCCCGGCGGGGCGCTGGTCCTGTCGCACGGGTACAGGGGGGAGGTCGCGGTGGACGCCGTCGCGCAGGCACAGGAGATCTACACGCGCACGAGGGGAACGCTCAAGCTGCGCGACCGCGAGACGATCGCCGAGTACTTCACCGGCCTGGACATGGTGGAGCCGGGTCTCACGTACGTGCAGGCGTGGCGGCCCGACTTCGAGGTGCCGGTCGACCCCTCGGCGCCCGGCGCGCTGGTGGGCGTGGGGCTGGCCCCCCGGGCCTAGGCGACGCGAGCAGCAGACCAGCGGGGGACGACGGGGACACGGGGAATACAGGGGACATCGAGGAGATCGGGGACATCGCCCGCCCGTCCTGAAGGCCGGGGCGTCGCGACCGGCGGCACACACAGACCCGCATTGGATAGTCATGCTATCCAGGTAAGGGGTACCATCGGCTCATGCGGATATCCCAGCTCAGCGCCGCGTCGGGTGTGCCGATCCCCACGATCAAGTACTACCTGCGCGAAGGGCTGCTCCCCCAGGGCGAGCAGACGGCCGCCACCCGCGCGGAGTACGACGAGGCCCACCTGCGCAGGCTCAGGCTCATCCGGGCGCTGCTGGAGGTCGGCCGCGTGCCGGTCGCCACGATCGCCAAGATCATCGCCGCCGTCGAGGACGAGGACATGCCCGTCCACACGATGCTGGGCACCGCGCACTACGCCCTCGCCTCGCCCGCCGAGCCCTCCCCCGGCGACGCCGAGCACGTCCGCGCGCGCGAACGCGTCGAGGCGCTGATCGCCGGCCTCGGCTGGGACGTGAAGCCCGAGGCGCCCACCCGCGACGAGCTGGCGGAGATCCTGGTCCGGCTCGACCAGCTCGGCATGCCCGCCACCGACGAGCGCCTGCGCGACTACGCCGACGTGACGATGCGGCTGGTCTCCGAGTACGACATGGCGCTCATCCCGTTCCACGGCCCCCGCGAGACCGCCGTCGAGACGCTGGTGATCGGCACGGTGCTGTACGGGAAGGCGTTCGACGTGCTCAGAAGGCTGGCCCAGGAGTCGGAGTCCGCCCGCATCCTCGGCACCTGAGCGGCGCCGGACCCCGCGCGTCCCCGCTCACGCCCCGGCGGCGGCGAGGTGACCGGCGGACTCGGTGAGTGCCGCGATCAGCGCGGGCACGTCGTGGCCGCACAGCGCGCCGTCCCGCTTGACCACACGGCCGCCCACCAGGACGGTGTCCACCGAACCGCGGTCCGCCGACATCACCACCGCGCCGACGGGGTCGTGCGCGGGGGCCAGCCCGAGCGTGTCGGTGCGCAGCAGGATCAGGTCGGCCTGCTTGCCCGGGGTGAGCGACCCGGTGACGTCCCCGAGCCCCGCGACCCGCGCGCCGTCGATCGTGGCCATGCGCAGCACGTCCGCGGTGGTGAAGCCCATGCCCGCGCCTCCGGGACGCGCGCGTTCCAGCGCGTACGCCGCCCGCATGACGCTGAACATGTCGCCCGGGGCGCTCGCGACGGTGTCCGCGCCGAGCGCGGTGGGCACTCCGGCGGCGAGGGCGCGGCCGGTCGCGGGGTAGCCGATGCCGAGCCCTGCCTCCACGAACGGCGACACCGAGGCTGAGCCGCCGCTGTCGGCGATCCGCCTGAGCGCCTCGTCGGTGTAGTGGTTGGGGTGGACGTAGGTGGTGCGCGGGCCGAGCAGGTCGTTCCTCACCAGGAAGTCGAGGCCGCGCTCGGCGCTCTCGGCGCCGTGCCCGCCCATGTGCACCGACAGCGGCAGGTCCAGATCGCGGGCGAGCCGCCACTCGTGCAGGGCCAGGTCCTCGCCGGCGATCTCGGGGCCGAGCGCGGCGACGGCCATCGTCAGCAGTCCACCGGTCCGGTCGAAGTGTTCCTTGTGGACGCGGCGCCCCTCGGCGGCGAGCCCGGCGGGTCCGCCGTCGCCGCCGTAGCAGTAGCCGAGCACGGCGCGGATGCCGGACCGCTTCAGGGCGTCGGCCACCGCGTCGGTGTGCGCCGGGCTGAACTGGATGTGCGACCAGTCCAGCAGCGTCGTGATGCCGGAGTCGAGGCACTCCAGCGCCCCGGCGAGGTTGCCGATGTGGACGTCCTCGGGGCGGTACCGGGGGGCCAGCTCGCCGAGCACGCGGCCGATGTAGCCGGGAAAGGTGATGTCGGGGGCCACCGACCGGATCGCGGCCTGCCAGGTGTGCCGGTGGGTGTCCACGAATCCGGGCATGACGATGCGGTCCATCGCGTCGATCACCTCCGCGCCGGGTACGTCCGGCAGCGAGGTTTCCACGGCGGCGATCAGGCCGTCCTCGACGAGGATGTCACCGCTCCGGACGACCGGAGTGGGATCTGTGTCGATGAGAAGCCCATTGCGGATCAAAAGCGACGTAGCCATGCCGGAAAACTTAGCTCAAAAGCTTTTAAGAAAGCAATATAGATGAAGGTACGCTTTTCGGGTGCAGCATGAACGAGACGACGCGCGAGACGAGGTCGACGCCCTGGTCCCCGGCTGGGAGGCCGAGCTTCCCTCGTCCCTGGTGGCCGTCCTGGAGCTCAGCAAGCGGATCTCGCGCATCGGCGGGCTGCTGGAGCAGGCCACGCGCGCCGAGATGGCCGAACTCGGCCTGACGTACGCCGAGTTCGACGTGCTCGCCGCGCTGCACCGCGCGGGCCCGCCCCACCGGCTGAAGCCGAGCGAGCTCGCCCGCGCGCTGTTCCTGACCTCCGGCGGCATCAGCAACGTCCTGCAACGGCTCGCTCGCACGGGCTACGTCGAGCGCGAGGCCGACGCCGAGGACGGCCGTAGCCGCTGGGTGCGGCTCACCGACGAGGGACGGCGGGTGACCGCCACCGCCCTCGCGGCCTCCAGCCGGGCCCACTCCGACGTCATGGCCTCGGTGCCCGAGGACGTCGTGCGCCGCGCGGCCGACGCGCTGCGCGAGGTCCTGCTCGTCGTCGGCCGCCGCCGCGTCCGCTGACCGGCCGAGCGCCGCCGCCGCGTCCGCCGACGGGCGAGCGCCGCGGCCGCGTCCGCCGACAGGCGAGCGCCGCCGCCGGGTCGGTGAACCCGGGCCAGGTGCGCAACTGATCGTCTGGGCGGCCTCGCGGCCGGTTGTTAGGCTCGGCGAGGCGGTACGGCTTCCCGCGAGGACTTCCCAGGAGAGGACGCGCATGACGGTTCAGGGTCACTGCGATCCCCGGTTCGCCCGGGTGCGCGAGGTGTTCGACACGAGCTTCGCCGGCGGCGAGGAGCTCGGCGCGGCGTTCGCCGTGTACCTCGGCGGCGAGCCGGTCGTGGACCTGTGGGGCGGCGTGGCCGACCGCCACACAGGGCGCGCCTGGGAGCGCGACACCCCGGTGCTCACCTACTCGTGTACCAAGGCCGTCACCGCGACCGCGCTGCTCATGCTCGCCGAGCGCGGGCTGGTCGACGTCGCCGCGCCGGTGGCCGAGGTGTGGCCGGAGTTCGCGGCCCACGGCAAGCAGGACGTCACGGTCGAGCAGGTGCTCAGCCACCAGTCCGGGCTCCCCGCCATCGACGAGGAGGTCCCGGTCGAGGAGTTCGAGGACCACCCCGCCATCGCCGCCCGCCTCGCCGGGCAGGCCCCGATCTGGGAGCCGGGCACCGCGCACGGCTACCACGCGCTCACCTACGGCTTCCTGGCCGGGGAGATCGTCCGCCGGGTCACGGGCAGGAGCACCGGTGAGGTCGTCGCCGAGGAGATCGCCGGTCCGCGCGGGCTCGACCTGTGGCTCGGAGCCCCGGACGACGTCGCCGCGCGCGCCGCCCGCCTGTCGGCCGGCGAACGCGCCGGATCCACGGGCGGGATGGCCACGCCCCCGCCGCCGCCAGGGGAGGGAACGCCGCTGGAACAGCTCGCCAGGGCGGTGCTGGACAAGACGAGCCTGATGAACCGCGCGCTCGGCAACCCCAACCCGAACAAGCTGAAGGGCGGGGGCAACCACCCGGTGATCCTGCGGACAGGATGGCCGGCGATGGGCCTGGTGGCCACGGCACGCGGCCTGGCCGGGTTCTACCGCGACCTGATCGCGGGCGAGATCCTCAAGCACGACACCCTGCGGGACGCCATGCGCCGCCGCGCGCACGGCCCCGACCGCGTGCTGATCATCGACAGCTCGTTCGGGCTCGGCTACATGCGCTCCTCGATGAACTTCCTCACCCCGCGCCGGGCCGCCGACACGGCGTTCGGCCACACCGGGCTCGGCGGGTCGCTGGGGCTCGGCGACCCGGACCACGGCCTCGCGATGGCGTACACGATGAACAGGATGACGACCGCCGGCCCGGGCGTCCTGCGCGCCTACCGCCTCGCCTCGGCCGTGTACGACTCCCTGGACTGAGCCCGGCACCGCCTCCCGGCGCCCCGAACCAGCCGAGCGGAGCGAGGCCATAAGCACTGTTCGGGACGCGGCGGTGTTCTGGAGCCGTTGGGGGCAAGGGTGAGGAACGATCCCTTGCCCCCAACGGTGGAAGAACGCCGACTCTAAGGCGCCCCGAACCGCCGAGCGGAGCGAGGCCATAAGCACTGGTCCAGCAGCCCTCGTCGGGATCGTTTTGCCCCACCCTTGACCGGATACCGCCCTGACCTTGACGTATGCTGAATCCGCATACCAGGCGTAATTAAATCGTCACCGTGATGATCTACCAATCCCGTGACATTTCGCGTATCGGGTGAGACCTTCGTCTGGGGAGACGGGAGCATCTTCACCTCTGAGGGGAAAGCGATGAACACCTGGTCGGTTCCGGGATACAGGGAAGAACGCATCCTCGGCTCCGGCGGGAGCGGCCGGGTCGTGCTGGCCACCTACAACGAGACCGGCGCCCACGTGGCGATCAAATACCTGAGCGACGAGCTGAGGGGCGACCCCCGCTTCCTGGCGGCGTTCCGCGAAGAGGCCCGCACGATGGTCGAGATCGACGACCCGAACATCGTGCGCTTCTACGAGTACGTCGAGAGCCCGCTCGGGGCGGCCATCGTCATGGAACTGGTCGACGGCGTGGCCCTGCGCAGGATCCTCCACGAGCACGGTTCCACGAGCCCCGAGGCCGCGCTGGTCGTGCTCAAGGGCTCGCTCGCCGGGCTGTCGGCCGCGCACGCCCATGGCATCGTCCACCGCGACTACAAGCCCGAGAACGTCCTCGTGCAGGCCGACGGCTTCAGCAGGCTGGCCGATTTCGGCATCGCCACCCCGGCCGGGCGGCCGGGCAGCCCCTCGGGCACCCCCTCCTACATGGCGCCCGAGCAGTGGAACGGCGCGCCCGCGGGCCCCGCCACCGACGTGTACGCCGCGACCTGCGTCTTCTTCGAGTGCCTGACCGGGCGCCGTCCCTACCGCGCCGAGAACATGGCCGCCCTGCGGCACCAACACCAGACGGCCCCGATCCCCGCCGACGCCGTGCCGGGTTCCGTCCGGTCGCTGGTGACCCGCGGCCTGGCCAAGAACCCCGCCGACCGTCCCACGTCCGCCCAGGCGTTCATCGGCGAGCTGGAGGCCGCCGCCCTGGCCGCGTACGGGCCCGAGTGGGAGCAGCGCGGCCGCCGTCACCTGGCCGAGCTGGCGGCGCTCCTCGCGCTGCTGTTCCCCCTCGCCGAGCCGCCCGCGCAGGCGGGCTCCAGCCTGGCCGAGTCGGTGCTGGGACGGCCGGGGCGCGCGCGGCTGCGCCACCTCCCCCGCGTGCTGGTCGGCACCGGCATCCTCGCCGTCGGCGTGGTGATCGCCGTGCTCGCCGCCAACCGCGACAACACGCCCGTGCGGGACGTCGCCCTGACGGCGCCGACCGTGAAGGCCGCCGTCGGCGAGGGGACGGCCGACCCCGCGTCGCCCTCGCCCGCCGACTCCGGCCTTGAGCCGGCGGTCACGCTGACGCCGGAGTCCCAAGAGCCGGCCACCCCGCCGTCGAGCCCCCGCAGCCCGGAGAGCTCCCCCGAGCCCTCCGCCACGGGGAAGGTCACGCCGACGCCCGGCACCACCCACGAACCGTCTCCCACTCCCACGCCCAAGCCGACCCCCAAGCCGACGCCGACCCCGACGCCCACCACCCTGTCGGTGAGCGACCTGAGCGTCGTCTCCTTCGACGGGCGGACGGCCTCCGTGCGGGTACGGACGTCCACGCCGCAGAACGTCATCCTGACCGCGCGCTTCGCCGAAGGCCCGTCGGCCTCCGACCTGAGCCCGGCCGGCACGCGCACGCTCACGCTCGCCGGCGCGACGTCCTACACGCGCCCGATCGACGCCGGGTTCACGCCCCCGGCCTGCGGCGTCACCGTCTACCGCCAGGTCAGCGTGTCGACCTCGCCCAAGGCGCGGGGCGGGACGGCCGGCAAGGTGGTGTCGGTGAAGGGCGAGCCGTGCCCGCCGCCGACGGTCGACAACCTCGCCGTCGAGTGGAACGGCCGCACCGCGCGCGTCTCCGTGCGCGCGGGCGGGCCCGGGGCCGTGCGCCTCGCGGCGGAGTTCACCCGCAGGGAGGGTGACGGCGCGGCGAAGGTCGTCGACCAGGCGAGCCGCACGCTCTCCGGCGACACGTCCTACGGCCTCTCGCTGGCGGGCGACCTCGGCGAGATCTCCTGCGGCACGACCGCCTACTTCGGGGTGCGGGTGACGACGCAGCCGGCCGCCGCCAACGGCGCGCAGGCCAAGGAGGTCCGGGTCGCCGGGCCGAAGTGCGCCCCGCCGTCGGTCTCGATCGCCTCCTTCGACGGCCGCACGCTGACGGTCAGGGTGAGGAACGCGACGCCGGACCAGGTCAGCCTCTCGGCGCAGTTCACCCAGACGCTGGACGTGGGCGATCGCACGGTGACCCGCACGTCGAGCCGTCAGGCGCGGTTGTCCGGCGACACGGTGTACGACCGCACGTTCACGGTCCGCTTCGCCACCCCGGACTGCGGCTACAGCGACGTGCGCCGGGTCACGGTGAGCGTCGGCTCCGACCTCGGCACGGCGAGCGACAGCGCGCGGTGGGCCGGACGCGGCGACCCGTGCGCCGAGCCGACTCCCGAGCCGTCCGACCCGACCACCGACGAGCCGCAGGACCCGCAGCCCGAGAGCCCCAAGCCCGAGGACACCCCGAGGCCGCCCGTCATCCGGTGAGCCGGGCCGCGCCCTCCCACGGGAGGGCGCGGTGTCCCCGAGTGCCCCCTATCGGGGTGCCGTCCGGGCCGCCCCCACCGGTAGCGTCGGGGCAGAGGATCTACCCCAGTGGAGGCCAGCGTGAGCGCGCATGCCCAGAAGGTCGGCAACGTCCTGATCCCCGTCAGCGATCTGGACAAGGCGGTCGCCTTCTACTCGGAGACCCTCGGCCTGAAGGTGAAGTTCCGGGACGGCGACCGTTTCGCCGCGCTGGACGGCGGCGGCGTCACCGTCGCGCTGGCCGCCTCGGCCGAGCAGGTCGCGGGCGCGGTCACCGCGCCGTCCTACAAGGTCGGCGACGTCGCCGAGGCCGTGGAGGACCTGACGGCGGCCGGGGCCGAGCTCGTCAGCGGCCCCGAGACCGGCCCGCACGAGGTCAGGGCCGTGCTGCGCGACCCCTCCGGCAACACCTTGGTGCTGTACTCCTCCCTCTGACGCCCATGGCCGGGCAGCGTCTCGGCTTCGTCGGGCGGCGGCAGGCCCGGCTCCCGCAGCGGCTCGGCGCGGGCGAACCAGATGGCCTTGCCCACTCCCCCGGGAAGGGGCTCGACCCCCCAGCCGTCGGTGAGCGCGGCCACGATGCGCAGGCCGCGCCCGTGCTCCAGGTCCGTCCCTGCGGCGAGCAGCCTCGGCCGTCCGGGGCCGTGGTCGGCCACCGAGCCGGCGAGGGTGCCGGAGTCGAGCCGCAGCGTCAGGTGGATCGGGGGCGCGCCGTGGATCAGCGCGTTGCCCAGTAACTCGGTGACGACGACCACCATGTCGTCGGTCAGGTCGCGCAGGTCCCACTCGTCGAGCGTCTCGCGGACCAGCGCGCGGCACTTCGCCGTGACGCTCGGGTCTGCGGGCAGTTCCCAGCGGGCCTCGCGGGGGCAGGTCGGGATGTCGGTCATCACGAATCTCCCTGGCCTTTCGCGCGTCGCGGTGCATCGGCTTCGTGACGGCCCCGCGCGCGGATCCAGGCGGATCCGGGCGACGGGGCC
Source organism: Sphaerisporangium album (assembly GCF_003323745.1). Classification (GTDB taxonomy): domain Bacteria; phylum Actinomycetota; class Actinomycetes; order Streptosporangiales; family Streptosporangiaceae; genus Sphaerisporangium; species Sphaerisporangium album. Next base: position 49,111 of record NZ_QOIL01000002.1, on the reverse strand, counting down.
GGACCTTTACCTTCCGGTGGGCGGCACGGGCGTCAACAGGCGTTCAGACGGGGTGCGTCTGTAGCGGGGAACCCCTGATCCGGCGCGAGGGCGGATTCCGGTGGCAGAAACCGGCGGCCTGATCGCCGATTCCTGACAACACTGCGTAGCGGAATGAAGCCTTTGGCTACTCTCGGTGTCGGCGATACGCATCCACGGGGGTCGGAGGGTACGCGATGCCACGCAAGCCACGCAGTATCAAAGAGGAGATGGACCGCCTCACCGCCGAACTTCGCGAACGGGGCTCGACCTGGATCGAGGTCGCGGAGGAGTACCGGCGGCGCTACCGGCTGAACGCCCGGCAGGCGTTCCGCGAGGCCCACCGCCTCACCCAGGAGCGTGTGGTCGAGCAGTGGAGGGAGCTGTGGCCCTCCGAGCCGTTCAGCGTGCGCAAGCTCGGCTCGTGGGAGGCATGGCCCGGCCTCACCGGAAACGAACCCCCGGTCGCCGGGCTCAACCGGCTCGCCCGCATCTACGGATGCCGGGCGTGCGACCTCGTCGACGGCGAGGATCACACCGGCTCCGACCAGAACGCGAATGTGCCCCGCAGACGGGATATCCCGACCACGCCGGGCAAGCTTACCCTCACTTTTAGCGACATACAGGACATCCTGCCGACTCAACCACTCCCCGGGCCGACGTCGCCAGGCGAACCGCGTGACCGGGAGTTCGAGCAGCTCGTCCACGCCTTCACGGATTGGGCAACGCAGATGAATCGACGTGACGTTCTCGCCCTGATCGGGGCGGCCGCCACCTCCGCCTACGTCTCCCCGCTCCTGGACCGGCTCGACGCCGAGGAGTCGCAGCGCCTCAGGATGGCGATCACCGATCCGAACCGCGTGGACGACGCGACGATCGCCCACATCCAGGCGATCCTGCGCCACAGCATGCGCCAGGAGGACGTGCTCGGCCCGCAGGCCACCGTGGCGACCGTCCTGGCCCAGCAGAACCTGGTCCTCTCGCTGCTGTCGGCCGGGGTGTCCGCGCACATGCGCGGCCGGGTACTGTCGCTGCTGGCCGACATCCACCGCTGCACCGGCTGGATGCTGTTCAACCTCAACGACTTCCGGGGAGCCGACTACTACTACGCGCAGGCGCGAGACGCGGCCCACCAGGCCGACGACGACGCGATGTGCGGCATGGTGCTGGCCAACTGGAGCCAGCTCGCCACCTGGCGCGGCGACCCGCGGCTCGGCGTCGAGCACGCCCTCGGGGCGCTGGCCTGGGGACGCCGCGCGGGCAGCAAGATGCTGACCGCCTACGCCTGCGACGTCGGCGCCCGCGCGTACGCCGCGGTGGTCAGGCGGTCGGCCAAGGCGGAGCGCCGCAAGGACCACTCCCGCTGCTTCCGGTCGGTGGACCAGGCCGAACGCGAGCTGCACGGAGCCGACGAGGGCGATCCGGGGGCGCGGCTCGTCCCGTTCTACGGCCAGGGGCAGTACCTGTCGACGAAGACGGGCTGCCTGCTCGACACCGGCGACCCGGCGCGGGCGCTGGAGGTCGCCGGGGCCGCGACGGCGGGCATCGACCCGACCTTCGTCCGCAACGTGGCCTACATCCGCCTGAAGACCGCGCAGGCCCACCTCGACCTGCGCGACATCGACCAGGCGTGCGAGGAGCTCGGGGAGGCCGCGCGCCTGGCCGAGCGCAACACCTCGCCGCGTCTGGCGCGGTCGGTCGTGGAGACCCGCGAGAAGCTCAGCCCGTGGAACCGCACCCGCAGCGTGGCCGCGCTGGACGAGCGCCTGTACACCGCCCGGCTCATCGCCTGAGCGGGCGGGCGCGCAGGGCGCCGGCCAGGCCCAGCGCGATCACGGCGATGATGAGAAGGTCCTCTGCCAGCGGGGCCACCCAGGGCCGGTAGGTCTCGGCGATCCACGGCGCCGGGCCCTGGAGCCGGAGCAGTCCCACGGCGCCGGGCAGGTAGATCAGGCTCGTGACGACCCCGCGGGTCAGCACCAGACCGTCCAGGCGGCCGGCCGGCATGAGCGCCAGCAGCGGGAAGAGCATGGCGTCGTACCACGGGTGCTGCACGGGGGACGTCAGCAGCCAGCCCAGGCACCACGCCAGCGCGGGGCGCGCGGAGGCGACGTCCGGCGGCCCCTCGGGGAGCCGCCGGCAGAGCAGCAGCCCGATCAGCAAGGCGGCGCCGAGCGCCAGGCGGCCCTCCAGCGGGGAGTCCGCCGCGCCCGGTCCCGTCGTGCCAGGGGCCAGGAGCTCGACGACCGGCCGCCAGGGGTCGGCCAGGGACCGGGCCCCGAGCTTGCCCGCCAGGTTGTCGATCGCCTCGGGCCCCTGCGTGGCGTACGCGCCGAGCAGGGCGGCGGACACGCCCATGAGCAGGGCAGCCAGGGTGGCCCACGACCGGCGTGCCGCCCACGCCAGGCCGGCTCCGGCGAGGATGAACGGCGCCTTGACGGCCGCGGCCGCGCCGAGCAGGGCGCCCGCGACCAGGCCCGCCGCCACTCCTCCCCGCCGCAGCGCGAGCAGCGAAGCGACCAGGAGCGCGACGCCGAGCCCGTCGACGTGGCCGCCGAGGACGACGTGCCAGAGCATCAGCGGGTTCAGGCTCCACAGCAGGTGGACGCGGATCCGCCGCTCGCGGTCCGGACCTGCCAGCCGGTCCAGCACGAGGGCCGACAGCAGGAACGCGAGCGCCGTGGCGAGCTTGATCGTGAACACGATGCCCGCCATGGAGGCGCCGCCCAGGCGGGCGCAGGCGAACTGCGCCCAGGTGGCCAGCGGCCCGTACACCGACGGGGTGTCGCGCCAGGCCAGGGGGGCCATCCGGCCGACCGGGTCGCCGATCTCGTGCAGCCAGGCGGGCGTGGTGACGTACGGGTCGTGGCCGAGGGCGGCGATCCGCCCGTAGATCGCGTAGTTCAGCACGTCGGTGGACCCGGCGGGCGGCACGACGGCGAGCAGGAGGACGGCGGCGATGGCGCCGCCGAGCAGCACACCGACCGGCGGTCGCCACCCCCGGCGCAGCGCGTACAGAGCGGCGCCGACGCCGGCCGCGCCCGTGATCATCGCGAGCCAGCCGAGCACGATCACCGTCGTGTCGCCGGGCGCGGCGTGGAAGGACCACGGCGGGGCGCCGCCGCCGAGGTCGGGCACCGCCGCCGAGGGACCGAGCAGCGCGATCACCGCCATGACGACCACGGCGCCGCCGATCGTCCCCAGCCCCGCGAGCCCGGCGACCCGGACCTGCCTCATCGTCGGCTCCTCGGAAAACGCGGGCGGCCGCCTTCTCCGGCGGCGAAGGCGGCCGCGTCTTGGGCGACTTACACGGATTTAGTGTGACGTTCATCCTAGGATATGATCACCCGGAAGGGGTAATTGCGGGGTGTTCCGGGAACGGCCGGATATGGGCGAGTCGATGACCGATGAGGCCCGAGTCACAACGAGAACGGAGAGGTTTCGCGCGGTCACGATAGGCGACGGGCATTGAGTGCGCTAATCACACTCAGCCCTGTTTTGGTACACCTATCCGGACATACAACACCGATACCCGGCGAGCGCCCGGAAAATGCTCCGTACTGGGGGAGCAGTGCACGAACAGACCCGTTCTCCCGCGATTGAAATGAGATGCTAGGCCGCAGGCGCTAAGCAGGGCATAAACCACCCGAGCGGCGCGCTCAGGGGGAGATCGGAAGCGGGCCGGGCGGCGGCGCGGAGCCCGAGGGTGTGGAGCCGGAGCTGCGGTGCCGCCGCCTCGGCCAGGACAGCTTGGGGACGCCGACGGTCAGGAACGCCTCGGCCTGCAGCGCCGAGACGCCGATGCGCGGCAGGTCGCGTGCCGTCGGGTACAGCAGGAACCGCGGCTCCCAGAAGGGCCTGAACTTGGCGTTGAACTTGTACAGCGACTCGATCTGGAACCAGCGCGACAGGAACACCAGGACGCCGCGCCAGGCCCGCAGCACCGGCCCCGCCCCGAGCCGCTCCCCGCGCGCCAGCGCCGAGCGGAACATGGCGAAGTTCAGCGAGACCCTCGTCACGCCGAGCAGCGGGGCCGCCTGCAACGTCTTGACGATCAGCAGCTCGTTCAGCCCCGGGTCGGCGTCGCGGTCGCGGCGCATCAGGTCCAGCGAGATGCCGCCCGCGCCCCACGGGACGAAGTGCAGGACCGCGCGGATGTCGCCGCCGGGCAGGTCGCGGCCGTCCTCGCCCGGCTTGTGCGCCGTGACCACGACGCAGTCGCCGTCGGAGGGGTCGCCGAAGCGGCCGAGCGCCATGGAGAAGCCGCGCTCGGTCTCGGTGCCACGCCAGAACCCGGCGGCGGCGCGGATCTGCAGCTTCTCGGCCTCGCCCAGGTCGCGGACGCGCCGCACCACGCACTTGTAGCCGGCCCGCTCGGTGCGGTTGACCATCTGGCGGACGTTGCGCATGGCCCGGCCCTCCAGCGTGAAGTCGCCGACCTCGACGACCGCCTCGTCGCCGATCTCCAGCGCGCACAGGCCCGCCTCGCGCGCCCATACCTCGCCGCCGGTCTCGCTGCAGCCGATCACCGCCGGCACCCAGGCGTGCCGCCTGACCTCCTCCATGAACCGTTTGATGGCGCCCGGCCAGGCCTCGACGTCGCCGATCGGGTCGCCGCTGGCCAGGGCCACGCCGGCGACCACGCGGTAGGCGATCACGGCCTTGCCGCTCGGCGAGAAGATGGCGCTTTTGTCGCGCCGCAGGGCGAAGTACCCCAGCGAGTCGTTGGCGCCGTGCCGGTCGAGCAGGGCGCGGACGCGGCGCTCGTCCTCGGGGCTCAGCGCGGACACCGGCCGCTCGGGGCGCAGCGCCAGGTAGAGCGTCGTGATGGCGGTGAGCGCCCCGAGCCCGGCCAGCGAGAAGTACACGAGATCGGCGGTGCGGTCGAGGGAGTACTGGACCGGGCCCTCCATGCCGAACAGGCCGAGCAGGACGTGCTGGAGGCGTTCGCCGGGGGACGGGTCGCCGACGATCGTCGCCGGGTGGACGCTGACGATCACCCAGCCGATGCCCAGGTCGAGGACGGCGAGGGCCAGGAAGTTCCACAGCGCGCGCCAGCGTGACCGCGGGTCGGACAGGGCATGGAACTCACGCCGGTTGACCAGGAGCACGATGAACAGCAGCAGGCCGATGACCGCCGTCGCGGAGTGCCTCCACCGCAGGGCCTCGACCACGGCGCCGAGCGGGAGCAGCACGACCACCGCGCGCCACGCCCGCACCTTGCGCCGGCGCAGGGCATGGGCGAGCATCACGAGCAGGACGCCGACCAGCAGCGAGGCGGCGGCGGCCAGCGTGGTGGCCGTGCCCGGCAGCACACCCGCGATAACCCCGACCCGGCTTCGCCGGAAATGCGGGAACACTCCGCGAATGATGTCGATTATCCCGACGACGAGCGCGGCGTATCCCGCCGCGGCGGGCACCCAGGAACGCGATGCCACGAAACGCGAAAGGCGTGTCCGGTCCTTCACATCAGGACACACTAGAGGGTGTGGTCCGTGCTTCGGGCGTCCGAGAAGTGATACATCGTTACCCTGGCCCTCTATCGCTTCAGTGACTTTTACTGGCACTACCATAAAAGACGCCATGGAGTGAGACCAAGACCGGGGGAAGCAACATTGGGACTCACCGCTATAAAGCTGGAGCTTCTGGTGGGCCTGCTCGCCGTAGCGGGCCTCGTCACGACGGTGTGGTGGATATGGCCGCGGCTCAGCGCGCGCACATTTCCATCCATTCTCGGACGTGTGGGGGTGCTCCTCCTGAATCAGATCCTCACCCTGGCCTTGCTCGGGCTCGCGCTTAACAACTATTTCGGCTTTTATGGCAGTTGGGCGGATCTGCTCGGCACCGACACCTCGCAGTCGGCGCCCATCGTCGCCGACCAGGGTCCCGGGGTCCCACCCGCCGAGGTCACCGGCGGGGTCCAGGTCATCGGCACCACCCGGGTCCCGCTGATCTCCGGCAGGAACGGCGACGCCGGGGGCAGGCTCCAGCAGGTCGTCATCTCGGGGGCCACCTCGCGGCTCAGCTCCCCGGCGTACATCTATCTGCCGCCGCAGTACTTCGAGGAGCGGTACGCCAACACCCGCTTCCCGGTGATCGTCGCGCTGACCGGCTACCCGGGCGACGCCCGCAACCTGGTGACCCGCATGAACATGCCGGCCGTCGCGGCCAGGGCCATCGACCGGCGCGAGATGATCCCCACGATCATGGTGCTGATGCGCCCGACCGTGGCGCCGCCCCGCGACACCGAGTGCGTGGACGTGCCCGGCGGCCCGCAGGCCGAGACGTACTTCACCAAGGACCTCAAGGAGGCGATGGCGGGCAGCTTCCGCGTGGGCACCGACGCCGCGAACTGGGGCATCCTCGGCGCCTCCACCGGCGGCTACTGCGCGCTCAAGATCGCCATGCGGCACCCGGAAGCGTACTCCGCCGCCGTCTCGCTCTCGGGGTACTTCAAGCCCCCGATCGACGCCACCACCGGCGACCTGTTCGGCGGCAGCCGCAAGCTCAGGAACGAGAACGACATGATGTGGCGCCTGGACCACCTGCCCCACCCGCCGATCTCGGTGCTGGTGACCAGCAGCAGGAAGGGCGAGTCGAACTACCCGTCCACGCTGGCGTTCCTGCGGGCCGTGAAGCCGCCGATGCAGGCGGCCTCGCTGATCCTTCCGAGCGGGGGCCACAACTTCAACACCTGGATCCGCGAGCTGCCCCAGGCGCTGCCCTGGCTGGCGCAGCAACTGCACATGCCGTCGCCCGCATCGCCGGGCTCCCCCGCGCCGGCGCCGAGCCCGTCCTCCTGACCCGGCGGTCAGCGGGCTCCGAGGGCCTCCGCCCACTGCGCCGGGGTGATGAACAGCGCCGTGGCCTCGGCCAGCACGGTGCCGCCCGCCGAGGTGAGCGTGCCCTCGACCCAGGTCTTGCGGCCCTCGCCCCGCGACACGGCCGCGTGCGCCGTCATCGGCTGGCCGTACGGAACGGGCCGCCGGTAGCGGACGCTCAGCGTGCCCGTGAGACCGGCGGCCCCGGAGGCGGCCACCGCGTCCCCGAGCAGGTGGTCGAAGATCATCGCGATCACGCCGCCGTGCACGGCCGCGGGCGGCCCCTCGTGCGTGGGCCGGAAGGTGATCTCGGCCCGTGAACCGCCCTCGGGCGTCCGTTCGATGACGAGGGGAAGCGCGTGCGGGTTGCACTCTCCGGTGACGGCGTTGCCGAGGTGGCGGAACCGGCCGTCGGGCGTCCACTCGTGCGGCAGCGGGGCGGCGCGGCGGGACTCCTTCAGCCGCTCGGTGAGCGCCACGAGGTCGGCCGTCACCGCCGTGAGCTCCTCCTCGGGCACGTCCGTCAGCACGACCGCGTCCACCAGGTCCCGGACCTGCTGGGCGAGGACGGCGAGCGCGGCGAACCGGGTCCCGTCGCCGGACTCCTGGGGCTGCGCGAGATCGGGCATCATGCCGCCGATTGTAGGGCGCGCGACCGAACGGGTTTCTAATCTGACCGTTTGAGTCATGTTTGGGTAAAGAAATCCGATTCGAGGAATGGTCCGCGAGCGGCCGTCGCGGGCACGGAAACCCCGGCGCCACAAGGGCTCCCGCACCCGGCGACCACGGCCCGGCGAGCGGGCCACCCGCGGTTGGCACGCTTTTGACCTGCGCTTTTCCTGACTAACGTCCTGCCTCACAGAAGACCTGGCGCTGCCCCGGCGCCGGGGGGGAACAAGCGGAAGGTCCCTCACTTCCATGTCGTCTGAACTGCAGAACATGATCGACCTGCTGAAGTCCCAGCTCGGCTACGGCGAGCAGGGAGGCGGGTACACGAAATACGGAGACTGGTACGGCAAGACCGTCGAGTTCGACTCGGACTACTCGGCCCAGCCCTGGTGCGACATGCTCCTGTCGTGGACGGCCCACAAGCTCGGCTACGAGAAGTGGTTCGGCCAGTTCGCCTTCACCCCGAACCACGCCCGGTGGTTCGTCGACCACGACGCCTGGGGGCACGACCCCGAACCCGGCGCGGTCGTGTTCTACGACTGGAGCGGCTCGGGCACCGTGGACGGCATCGACCACGTCGGCATGGTGATCTCGGCCGACGACGACGGGACCATCCACACGATCGAGGGCAACGTCGACGGCGGGTACGTCAGGGAGAAGACCCGGGACCAGACCTACGTCGTCGGCTACGGCTACCCCGACAAGATCAAGACCGCGATGCAGGGCCAGGGCGCGCACACGGAGAAGACCTCCCTCACCGACGCCAAGTCCCTGACCCTCATCGCCGCCGAGACCCCGCTCACCCTCACCGGCGTCCCGTCCGGCCAGACCGCGCACCAGCCGGGCCCCGGCGCCGCCGGCGCCCTCCTTCTGGTGGCCCTCCTGCTCGTGGTCGCCTGCCTGAGGGTCACGCGCCTGTCCACCCGGCTCGCCCACGTGATGACCGGCCCTCACCGACGGGACGCGGCCTCCCCCGAGCGCGCCCGTCACGCGGTCTCCCGGAGGACGCCGTAAGCCGTTCGCACCATGCGCAACAGATAGGCCCGCGCGAAACATCACTTCTCAACATCCACGACGCGGTGGAGCGCGAATACCCTGACAAATCGATGCGCCGAGAAGTGAGACGATGACCGCACCCCCACGTGCCGATGACACCCCCCGCCGGACCCTCCCCGCCGCGCCCGCCGTCCCCCGCGCCGGCACCGGGACCATCACCGGCACAGCGCCGCGGACGGCGGCCCGGGGCGGTGAGGGGTGACCGAGCACTTAGAAGGCGCCGGCCGGGCCGCGATCCTGCGCCGGTTCGAGACCGCGCTCCTCACCCCGCCCGTCACCCTGCTCCTCCACGGGGAGGCCGGCATCGGCAAGACGCACCTACTGGCCGAGACCGAGGAGCTGGCCGGGTCCATGGGGTACCGCGTGCTCCACGGGCAGGCGCGCGACTTCGGCAGCGGCCTGGCGTACGCGTCGCTCACCGAGGCCCTCGCCCCGTTGCACGACGACCCTGCCACGCGGGAGGCGTACACCGAGCTGGTCGACGCCATCGACCAGGCCGCGCTCGGCGTCCTCGGCGCCGCGCCTGCCGTGCGCACCGCCAACCTGCTGCGGCGGCTCCCGGGCCGCACCCTGCTCGCCATCGACGACCTGCACCTCGCCGACGCCGACACCCTCGGCGCGCTGTCCCTGCTCCCCCGCCGCGTGGCCGGGCTCGCGGTCGCCGGGACGGCGCGGCGGCTCCCGGCGATGGACGCCGACGTCGTGGCCGGGCTCAGCCCGCTGTCGCTCGGCGAGGTCGCCGAGCTGGTGACCGGGCTGCTCGGACGCACGCCGAGCGACGCCATCGTGCGGCACGTCCACGACGAGAGCCGGGGCAACCCGTGGTTCGTCCGCGAGGCCGTGCTGTCGCTCGTGCACGGCGGCGCGGTGCGGTCCGCCTATCCCGGCCCGCGCAGGGGCGCGCTCCTCGGCCGCCTGTTCCAGCGCGACCGCGGCGGGCGCGGCCTGGCCCGCGTGCTGGCCGCGCTGCGCCGCACCCGCCCCGCGCGCACGACCGACCTCCCCGACCTCGCCGAGATCGCCGGCCTGGAGGTGGGCGAGGCCGAGCGCGCGTTCGACGGGCTGGTCAGGGACGGTCTGCTCCTGCCGCTGGACGACGGCGCCTTCGAGTTCGCCCATCCGCTGGTCGCCGAGGCGCTGTACGCCGACCTCGGACCGGCCGAGCGCCGGCGCGTGCACGCCCGCATCGCCGCCCTGCTGCACCGGCAGGGGCTCCGCGGGACGCGCAGCGTCCTGGAGTGGGCCTCCCACCTGGCGGAGGGCGGCAGCGCCGAGGCGCTGCCCGCCATGCTCCGCGCCGCCGAGGTCACCCGCTGGACCGCTCCGCTGTCGGCCGGGCACTGGTACGGCAGGGCCGCCGCGCTCGCCCCCGCCGCCGAGCGCGGCGTGCTGCTGGCCCGGCAGGCGCTGTCGTACTGGAAGGGGTCGCGTCCCATGGAGGCCTTGCGCGCCGGGCAGGCGGCGCTCGCCGTCCTCGCGCCGGGACGCCGCCACACCCGCACCGCCCACACGATGGTGAACGCCGCGCACGCGATGGGCCGGTACGAGCTGGCCGTGTCGATCGCGGCCGAGCAGCTCCCGCTCGCCGACGACCGGGCGGCCCTGCTCGCCCAGCGCGCGGTCATCAGCACCCAGCTCGGCATCGACTCGGCCGAGCTGGTCGCCGAGGCGTGGAAGGCGATGGGGACCTGCCCGCCCGAGGACCTGGTCATCGCGCTCAGCGCGCTCGCGGGCGACGCGATGATCAAAGGCGACTGGCCAGGCACCGAGCGCGCGCTGGACACCCTGCTGTCGGCGTCCGCGGCGCTGCCGCCCGGGGCACGGCTGGCCGCGCTGGAATCGGCCGCGCACCTCCTGGCGAGCGGCGGCGTGCGCACCCGTACGCTGGCCCTGCTCTCCGAGGCCGAGCGCATCTACAAGGGGCTCGGCTGGCGCGACATCGCCGGCCAGCACGTGCGCACGATGGCGGTGGTGCGCAGGCTCGGCGGCGAGTGGGAGCACGCCCTGCGCGACCTGCGCGCGGACGCCGTCACGCTCGCCGACGCCGGGCTGTCGGAGAACGCCGCGCTCCTGCGCAACGTCGAGCTGGACATCCTGCTCGACCAGGGACGCTACGACGAGGCCGAGCCCCTGCTGGCCGGCCCGCCGCCCGGCTGCGTGCTCCAGGTGTCGCTGCGGAAGATGTTCAGGGCCAGGCGCGCGTTCTTCGGCCTCGGCGACCGGGCGACCGCGGCGCGGCTGCTGGACCAGGCCGTCCGTGACGGGCCCGCCGACGTCGTCCACCGCGCGCTCGGGGTCCGGGTCGTCATGCTCATCGTCGCGGGGGACGACGACGGCGCCCGCACGGCCGCCGTCACGCTCGCCGAGTCGGCCCGCACGGGGACGCCGCGCGCCCGGCTGGCGGGCGAGCTGGCCATGGCCGCGGTGTTCAAGGACGCCTCCCGGGCGGAGGCCGCGCTGGAGGTCGCGCGGGCCGACGGCCTGAAGTTCGAGGAGGCGCGAGCCCGGCTCATCCTCGGCGCGCTCGGGGACGGCCGGCAGCTCGTTCGGGCGCACGGCATCTTCAGCGACCTCGGCGCGGCGCCCTGGCGCGACCGGGCCGCCTACCGGCTCCGGGAGGCCGGGCTCGCCCCGGCGCGGTCCACCGCGCTCACCGCCGCGGAACGCCGGGTCGTCGAGCTGGTCGCGGACGGGCTCTCCAACCCGCGGATCGCCGAGGAGCTGCACTACAGCCGCAAGACCGTGGAGGTCTACCTGTCGCGGGTGTACGCCAAGACCGGGCTGCGCTCGCGCGTGGAGCTGGCGCTCGCTTACGAGCGCGGCGAGCTGTAGGCCGACGGACGGCACGGGAACGGCAAGGATCCGCAGATGTAGGGACCTCCCTACTGCGGCGGCGCGGCGACCCGGGTCAGGCTTGTCGGCATGACGTCACCGATCCTCGCCCATGCCGACGCCGTCTGGCGGGGGGCGGTGACCCCGCAGGAGGTGCCACTGCGGGACCTGCGCTCGAGGGGGGTGCAGGAGGTCGCCGAGGGCGTGGTGATGTGGCCCGCCTTCGGCAACGTGTACGGCATCAGTGGCGATGGCGGTCTGGCTCTGTTCGACACGGGCAACAACGTGGACGCGCCCACCATGCACGCGGCCATGCGCGCCTGGTCGGACGAGCCAGTCCGCTACGCGATCTTCTCCCACGGGCACTTGGACCACGTCGGGGGCCTGCGCCCGTTCGAGCACGACGACGGGCCGCGCCCGCTCGTGATCGCCCACGAGGGCGTCACCGCCCGGTTCGCCCGCTACGCCAGGACCGCCGGCTATAACACGGTGATCAACCAGCGGCAGTTCGGCTTCTCGACCCTGAGATGGCCCACCTCCTACCGACAGCCCGATCTCACCTACCGCGACCAGATCAGCGTCTCGCTCGGCGACGTGACGTTCGAGATGCGGCACGCGCGCGGCGAGACCGACGACGCCACCTGGGCGTTCCTGCCCGAGCGCGGCGTGCTGCTGACCGGCGACCTGTTCGTCTGGGTCACGCCCAACGCCGGCAACCCGCAGAAGGCCCAGCGCTACCCCGACGAGTGGGCGGTCGCGCTGCGCAAGATGGCCGCCCTGGACGCCGAGATGCTGCTGCCCGGCCACGGGCTCCCCGTCGCCGGGGCGGGCCGGGTGCGCCAGGCGCTCACCGACACCGCCGACTACCTGGACAGCCTGGTCGAGCAGACGCTGGAGCTGATGAACGCGGGAGCCCGGCTCGACGAGATCGTCCGGGCCGTGCGGCCCCCGGAGGCGCTCGCCCGCCGGCCGTACCTGCGACCTCACTACGACGAGCCGGAGTTCGTCGTGCGCAACATCTGGCGGCTGTACGGCGGCTGGTACGACGGCAACCCGGCCCACCTCAAGCCCGCCCCTGACGACGTGCTCGCCCGCGCCCTGGCCGGGCTGTCCGGCGGCGCCCCGGCCCTCGCCGCGCGGGCCGCCACCGCCGCGGCGGACGGCGACCTGCGACTGGCCTGCCAGCTCGCCGAGCTGGCCGTGCAGGCCGACCCGCACGACCACAAGGTGCACGAGATCAGGGCGCGGGTCTACACACTGCGCGTGCGTCAGGAGACCTCCGCCATGGCGCGCGGCGTCTACACCTGGGCCGCGGCCGAGTCGCGCAGCGTGATCACGTCCAAGGACCTGCTGGACGTGTACCAGGAGATCGCGGCCGGGCAGATGTGGTGGGTGCCCCCGCCCGACCCGGCCACCGGTCCGGCCGCCCCGGAGTGACCCCGGAGCGCCCGGACCTACCTCTACCGGCTTCTACCGGCTTCTACCGGCGCGGACCGGCTCGGACCGCTTGGACGGCGTCCGACCGGCTCAGAGCAGCGTGGCGTAGTCGTCGAGGAGCGGGAGGATGACGTCGGCCGGCGCGCTCGGCAGGCTGCACACGACCTCCTCGATGCCGAGCCCGGCGTAGTAGTCGAGCTTGCCCGCGGTCGGCACGGTGCCGAACGGGATGACGGCGACCTCCTCCGGGTCGCGTCCCGCCCGCTCGCAGGCGGCCCGCAGGTCGGGCAGCGCGTCCTTGACGCCCCTGCCGCCGATGGGCAGCCACCCGTCGGCGTACTCGGCGACGGCCGCGAACGTCTTCGGCCCGGCCCCGCCGCCGATGTACACCGGTGGCACGCGGACCGGCTTGGGCCATGACCAGGACGGCTCGAACGTGACGTGACGGCCGTCGAAGCCCGCCACCTCCCGGCTCCACAGGGCCCTCATCGCGAGGACGTGCTCGCGGACGACCTCGCGGCGCTCGCGGTAGGGGACGCCGTGGTCCTCCATCTCCTCGACGTTCCAGCCGTAGCCGATGCCGAGCGCGACCCTCCCGCCGGACAGGTGGTCGAGCGTGGCGACGGCCTTCGCCGTGACGATCGGGTCGCGCTGGGCGAGCAGCATGATGCCCGTGCCGACGGTGAGGCGCTCGGTGACGGCCGCCGCGTACGCGAGGGCGACCAGCGGGTCGTGGGTGCGCTTGTACTCCTCCGGCAGCACCTCCGCGGACGGGTGCGGCGTCCGGCGGGAGACGGGGATGTGCGTGTGCTCGGGCACGTACAGCGAGGTGAAGCCGCGCTGCTCGGCCGCGCGTGCCAGATCGGTGATCGGCATCGCCTGGTCGGTGGCGAACATGGTGACGCCCAGCCGCATGAGGCCGTTCCTTTCCCTGACGTGACCCGGGCGCGCGGAGGGCGCGCGGACCGAGCGCAGGTGCTCGGCCGGGGGTGTTCTCGCCGGACAGCTTGCCCAGAATGTCTATCGCGTCCGGGTGGCCCTGCGCACCAGACGGTCGAGAAGATCCTCCAACTCGGCATCGGGGTCGGCGGTCAGCCCGGCGTGCACGGGGCCCGCCTGGACGATCGTGCTGCGCGGCGCGGTCAGCCAGCGGAACCTGCTGCCCAGCGACTGCGCGCGCAGCGCCTCGGACTCTCCGGCGCAGGCCCGCTCGTACGCCACGAGCGCCCTGCGCACCCCCTCGACGTCGGCGTTCTCGTCGAGCGTCCTCAGCCGCGTCTCGTCCAGCTCCGTCCGGGCGCACAGGAAGTCGCGGGGCTGGCAGTAGAGGATCACGCCCGCGTTGATCAGCTCGCCCCGCACGACGCACGGCACGACCCGGATCACCGCGTACTCGTAGACGAACCTCATTCGCCCACCTCGGGGAGCCAGGCGCGCGGGGCGGCGGCGCGGGTGAGAAGGTGGTCGACGTAGGCGTCGCGGACGGCGGCGTCGTCGTCGAAGCCGGGCTCGTCCTCCAGCCACTCGTCCGGGACCAGGGCCGTCACCGTGCGCAGCAGGTCCTCGGTGACGAGGCCGGGCATCTCCTCGTCGGCCTGTGCGAGCCGCTTGGCGAACGGCGCCATCACGTGGTCGCGGGCGTCGAACGCGCGCCTCGGGTCGGCCGTGCGCCAGTTGTGGTGGAACCACAGGGCGGCGCCGTGGTCGATCAGCCAGGTGCCGCCGTGCCAGACCAGCAGGTTCGGGTTGCGCCAGCTGCGGTCCACGTTGTGGATCAGGGCGTCGAACCAGAGCACCCGGGAGGCGAAGTCGCGGTCGGGCGTCCAGGCGAGGGGGTCGAAGCCGAGGGCCCCGGGCAGGAAGTCGACGCCGAGGTTGTGCCCCTCGCTGGCCTTGAGCAGATCCTGGATCTCCTGGTCGGGCTCCCGGGCGCCGATCTGCGGATCGAGGTCGACGATCCTGAGGTCGGGGGTGCGCAGGCCGAGCCGCCGGGCGAGTTCGGCGCAGATGATCTCGGCGACCAGCACCCGGCGCCCCTGCCCGGCGCCGCGAAATTTCACCACATAGGTGCCTAGGTCATCCGCCTCGACGACGCCCGGCAGTGACCCGCCCTCCCGCAGCGGGGTCACGTACCGCGTCGCGGTCACCAGTTCGAGCACCCGCCAAGATTACCGGCGCCCGCGAGACCGCCCGTCCCCGGCCGCTCCCCCCACCGCGGGGGAAGGAAGCGGCCGCTCGGCACCGGACCGACCTCCTCAGAACAGGACGGACATGAAGGTGTCGACCTCTTTGAAGCCCACCTTGCGGTACGCGGCCCGCGCGGCGACGTTGAAGTCGTTCACGTACAGCGAGACCACCGGCGCGAAGTGCCGCAGCGCCTGGTCGACGACCGCCGCCATGCCCGCGACCGCGTGCCCCTGGCCCCGCCGGTCCGGATGCACCCACACGCCCTGGATCTGGCACACCTGTGGCGTCACCGCCCCGACCTCCGCCTTGAAGACGACCTGGCCGTCCTCGATGCGGGCGTACGAGCGGCCGATGCGGATCAGCTCGGCCACGCGGGAGCGGTAGAGCGCGCCGCCGTCCCCGAGGTCGGGAGAGATGCCGACCTCCTCGGTGAACATCGCCACGCATGCGGGCAGCAGCGTGGCGAACTCATCGGGACGGACCCGGCGTACCAGCGGGTCCGGTGGCACGGGGGACGGCGAGGAGGTCGCCATGACCGGCTGGGCCCAGCGGATCGCCCGCGCCGGGCCCCAGTACGGCTCCAGACGCTCCCAGAGCCTCTCCACGGCCTCGGCGGGGCCGACGATCGAGGAGCACCGGCGGCCCTGCCTGCGGGCGCGGTCCGCGAACGCCTGGACGGCTTCGGGCCCCGCGTTGACCGGCACCAGGTTGGCCCCGGAGTAGCACAGAGACGTCATCCCGCCGCGCGGGCCGAACCCCCACATCTGCCCACCGAGACGGGCCGGGCTGAGCCCGACCGACCGCACCCGGGAGGCGACGAAGACGTTGGCGACGGGGTCCGCGTCGAGGATCGTGAGCACCTCGTCGCGGTCCTGGTCGTCGAGCACGCGCGACGCCGATGTTCGCAGCATCACGCGCATTAGCCTACGCGACGGGCCAGATTTTGGAACGAACCGACCCTACTGGCCGACAATCACCTTGGTCAGCCGCAGGTGGCCGCGCCCGCGCGCCGCCGAGGGCAGCGGCCGGGGCTCCGGCCCGGCGGCGCACGTGGCGTCCGGCCTGCGTCCCGCCTGCCGCGCGGCGCCTCCCGGGACACTTCCGTCCCGCAGGTACGCGGCCAGGTGGCGGTCGACGCAGGCGCTGCCGCCGAGCGACACGCCGTGGTTGCCGCCGCCCTCCTGGAGCAGCCGCGCGCTCGGGAACCGGGCGCGCACGCGCAGCGCGCCGGCGTACGGGGTGGCGGCGTCATGGCGGGACTGGACGAGCAGGATGGGCGGCAGGTGCGCGGCGGTGTCGCCGACGCGGACGGGGGTGCCGCCCTTCTCCGGCCAGAAGGCGCACGGCGCGTTGTACCAGGCGTTCGCCCAGGCCATGAACGGCGCCTTGGCGTTCACCTTGACCGTGTCGGCCGTCCAGCGCGCCCAGTCGCGGGGCCACTCGGCGTCGCGGCACTGGACCGCGAGGTACACGGCGTAGTTGTTCTCGGCCGCCGCGTCGTGGTCGACGTGCTGGCGGTAGGCCGTCACCAGCCCGTCGGCCTGCCCCTTCTTGGCGTAGGCGGCGAAGGCGGCGCCGAGCTGCGGCCAGACGATGTCGGTGTACCCGCCGACGGTGAAGATGTCGTCCAGCTCGCTCGGCCCCACCGGGCCGGACGGCCCGGCGGCGAGCCGGTCGCGCATGGCGGTGTAGGCCGCCGAGACCTCGGCCTGGGTGCGGCCGAGGTGGTAGGTGTCGTTGTGGCGGGCGACCCAGGCCAGGAAGTCGCGGTGGCGCCGGTCGAAGGCGTAGTCCTGGGCGATGTTCGCGTCGTACCACACGCCCTGGGGGTCGACCACGCTGTCCAGCACCAGCCGCCGCACCCGGTTCGGGAACAGCGTCGCGTACACCGACCCGAGGTAGGTGCCGTAGGAGTAGCCGAGGTAGCTGATCTTCTGCTCGCCGAGCGCCTGGCGGATCGCGTCCATGTCGCGGGCGGAGTTCTCGGTGGTCAGGTGCGGCAGCAGCCACGACCAGCGGGCCCCGCACGCCTCGGCGTACGCCTTCGCCTTGGCCACCAGCGCCCCCGCCGCGGCGTCGTCGCGCGGCACCTGGTCGGGGCGGGGGGCGGCGAAGTGCTTCTTGGGGTCGACGCAGCTCAGCGCCGGCTCGCTGGCCCCGACGCCGCGCGGGTCGAAACCGATCACGTCGTAGCGGGCGGCGACGTCCTTGGGCAACGCGGCCGCTACGTACCGCGCCAGCGTCACCCCCGACGCCCCCGGGCCGCCGGGGTTGACCAGCAGCACCCCGAGGCCGTTGTGGTCGTGCGAGGCCGAGCCCTTGATGCGGTTGACGGCGAGGGCGATGGTGGGCCCGTCCGGCTTGGACGGGTCCAGTGGCACGTTCACGGTCGCGCACTCGACCGTCGCCGCCGTCTTCGACCCGGGGCAGGACCCCCACGCCACCGCGTCGCGGGGTGCGGCGGCCGCGCCCCGCGCCCCTGTCGTGAGGCCGGCGACCAGCACGACCGGCACCGCCACGCCCACGACCACTCCGAGAACACGTCTCACCCTTGCTCCTCCGCTCCTGGGACAGAGGCGATGCTCCCCGATGGGACCGCCCCCCGACCGTCCGCACGAGCCGAAGTTTACCGATCCGTAGTCGTGCGATTGCTCATTGTAGCCGCCGGGAGCAGGTCCCCGGGACGGGGCAGGACGGCGCTTCAGCGGCCCGCGAGGAGACGCCTCAGACGGGGAGGCGCTGGATGGCGACCATGGCCGCGTCGTCCCCGAGCCGCCCGCCGACGTAGGCGAGCAGGTCGTCGCGGACGTGCGCGACCAGCGTCTCGGGACCGCCGCACGGCCAGGAGGCGAGCCGGTCGGCGAGCTGGTAGAAGCCCCCGGAGGGGCAGCGGGCCTCGACGACGCCGTCGGTGTAGAGCAGGAGGGTGTCGCCCGGCTTGAAGTCGAAGGTCTCGGCGAGGTAGGCCCTGTCACCGAGCTCACCGAGGCCGAGCGGCGGCGCGGGCGCCGCGACCTGCAGGGTCGCTATCTGCCCGTCGCGGATCAGCAACGGCGGCGGGTGCCCGCAGTCGATCAGGTGGACCACCGGCTTGTCCTCGGGGATCTCCAGGATGGCGGCGGTGATGAAGTTCTCCGAGATCTCACCGGACTCCTCGGCGTGCTCCTCCAGGTCGGTCCGGACGCTCTCGTCCAGGTATTGCACGATCTCCGGCAGCGTGGCCTGACGGCGGGCCGCCTCGCGGAACGCGCCGAGCAGCAGGGCGGCGTCCGAGACCGAGGGCAGCCCCTTGCCCCGGACGTCCCCGATCAGCAGGCGGGATCCGGTTCCCGAGCGGGCGGCGGCGTAGAGGTCGCCGCCGATCTGCGCCTCCCGCTGGGCGGCCAGGTACATGGACGCCACCCGCAGCGACCCGAGCCGCGCGGGAAGAGGCCGCAGGAGCGCCCGCTGCGCGGCCTCCGACACCGAGCGGACCCGTACGAGTTCCTCGCGGTGCCGGTCGATGACCGTGGCGAACAGCACCAGGAACGCCGACACCAGCGCCAGTGCCGCGAGCTGCGTCTGCGCGCCGCCGAAGCCGAGGGACTCGGCGCGCACGTCGAGCAGGACCTGGACGGCGACGGCGACCGCGCCGATCAGCGCGGTGGGCTTCGGCCCCGCGAAGGAGGCGGTGACCGCGGGGGCGGCGACCAGCAAGGGACTGAGCTGGATCGTGGCCGGGGTGATGATGTCGGCGATCGCGATGACCACGATCAGTGCGAGCGGAATGGCCACCAGGGTGCTGCCGGACAGCCATGTCCGGGAGAAATCCGACGCCCTTTGCCGAAACCGCACCCTTCCTGCATACACCAGCCTGCGACCGCTCAGGACGGCTGGGCCATCCGAAGCTGGGACCTCCCCGACAGGCCCGGCATACGACGGGCACCGCCCGCCCGGCGCGGGGGCGGGCGCGCCTCGGATCAGCGGACGACGACCTCCGGGCCCGGCGCGTCCTCGTCGTCCAGGTCGACGTCGACGCCCATCTCTTCGGCGAGGCGCAGGGCCTCCTCGATCAGGGTCTCGACGATCTGGGACTCGGGGACGGTCTTGACGACCTCGCCCTTGACGAAGATCTGGCCCTTGCCGTTGCCGGAGGCGACCCCGAGGTCGGCCTCGCGGGCCTCGCCGGGGCCGTTGACGACGCAGCCCATCACGGCGACCCGCAGCGGGACCTTCAGCCCGTCGAGCCCGGCGTGCACCTGCTCGGCCAGGGTGTAGACGTCGACCTGGGCGCGGCCGCACGAGGGGCAGGAGACGATCTCGAGGCCGCGCTCGCGCAGGTTCAGCGACTCCAGGATGCCGATGCCGACCTTGACCTCCTCGACCGGAGGGGCGGAGAGCGACACGCGGATGGTGTCGCCGATGCCCTCGGCCAGCAGGGCCCCGAACGCGACGGCCGACTTGATCGTGCCCTGGAACGCGGGGCCGGCCTCGGTGACCCCGAGGTGCAGCGGATAGTCGCACTTGGCGGCGAGCAGGCGGTAGGCCTGGATCATCACGACCGGGTCGTGGTGCTTGACCGAGATCTTGAGATCGCGGAAGCCGTGCTCCTCGAACAGCGAGCACTCCCACAGCGCGGACTCGACCAGCGCCTCGGGCGTCGCCTTGCCGTACTTGGCCAGCAGGCGGGGGTCGAGCGACCCGGCGTTCACGCCGATGCGGATGGACACCCCGGCGTCGGCGGCCGCCTTGGCGATCTCGCCCACCTTGTCGTCGAACTTCTTGATGTTGCCCGGGTTCACCCGGACGGCCGCGCACCCGGCGTCGATCGCCGCGAAGACGTACTTCGGCTGGAAGTGGATGTCGGCGATCACCGGGATCTGCGACTTGCGCGCGATGGCCGACAGCGCGTCCGCGTCGTCCTGCGAGGGGACCGCGACCCGGACGATCTGGCAGCCCGAGGCCGTGAGCTCGGCGATCTGCTGCAGGGTGGAGTTCACGTCGGCGGTGAGCGTGGTGGTCATCGACTGCACCGAAACCGGCGCGTCGCCGCCCACGGGCACGGACCCCACCATGATCTGCCGCGACACCCGCCGCGTGGCGATCGGCTTGCTCCGTACCGCGGGAATGCCCAGATCAACAGATGTCATCTTTTCCAGCACCTTGGTCGCTCGGCTACGCGCTCAGACCCGTCCAGTCTAGGTAACCCGGCGCACCACAGGGTTCCGGACACTGAGATAACCACATAAGTGGCCTTCGAGGATCAAGAGGCTACATCGCCCCACCTCACGGCTTTAGGCGTGAGGTGTCCGGACTTGTCCCTGATCTCCCGCCCCTGGTGGTCCCTACGCGCCCGTCAGCTCGCGGGCCCGCGCACGTGCCCAGGCGTCCGCCTCGAAGACCTCCTCCACCGACTCCACCGACCCCGAGACGCTGTGCTCACCCACGACCGCCTCGATCGTGTCGACGATGCCGAGGAACGGCAGCCGCCCGGCGAGGAACGCCTCCAGGCACACCTCGTTGGCCGCGTTGTAGACGGCGGGCGCCGTGCCGCCCAGGGCGCCGACGTGCCGGGCCAGCGCCACGGCCGGGAACGCCTCGTCGTCCAGGGGCTCGAACGTCCAGGTGTGGGCGGCGGTCCAGTCGACCGGCCGCGCGGCGCCGGGGACGCGGGCGGGCCAGCCGAGCGTCAGGGAGATCGGCAGCCGCATGTCCGGCGGGCTGGCCTGCGCGATCGTCGAGCCGTCCACGAACTCGACCATCGAGTGGACGACGGACTGCGGGTGGACGACGACGGTGATGCGGTCGAAGGGGATGTCGAACAGCAGGTTCGCCTCGATCACCTCCAGGCCCTTGTTCACCAGCGTGGCCGAGTTGATCGTGATCACCGTCCCCATGTCCCACGTGGGGTGCTTGAGTGCCTGCTCGGGCGTCACGTCCTTCAGCTCCGCGCGCGTGCGGCCGCGGAACGGCCCGCCGCTGGCCGTCACGACCAGCCGCCGCACCGCCCCGGGGTCGTAGCCGTCCGGACCGGCCGCCCACAGGCACTGGGCGAGCGCGGAGTGCTCGGAGTCGACCGGCAGGATGCGCCCCGGGCCGGCCGCCCGCTTCACCAGCGGGCCGCCGATGATCAGCGACTCCTTGTTGGCCAGCGCCAGCACCCGCCCCGCCGCCAGCGCGGCCAGCGTGGAGGTGAGCCCGACCGCGCCGGTGATGCCGTTCATCACGATGTCGCAGGGCCAGGCGGCGACCTCGGCGACGCCCTCGGCCCCCGCCAGCACCGGCACCCCGCCGACGGCCTCGCGGACCGCCCGGACGGCGCGCTCGTCGGCGACGGCGACGACCTCGGGACGGAACCGCTCGACCTGGCGCGCGAGGAGGTCGGGCCTGCCGCCGCCCGCGACCAGCCCGGCGACCCGGAAGCGGCCGGGCTCGCGCTCGATCACGTCGAGCGCCTGGCTTCCCACCGACCCCGTGGAGCCGAGCACGACGATCGAGCGGGGCTCGTACGGGCCAGGGAGGTCGGCGGGGCCCGCGAGGCCGTCCGGAACCGCGACTGGGGTCTGCATGCCCCCATTATCGGCCCGCCCGCCGCGTCCCCTCCCCGTCCCCTCCGCATGGCCATCGAACGGTCACCAGAGCGACAGGTGGGAAAACAGCAGCTCAATGCCCGAATCCCGCCATACCGGTCTCGGTGAATCACGAGAAATGCGGCAATCAGCCGCACTACGGTCCCGCGTCAGACACGGCACCCGAAAATGCGGAAGCCGGGCACGACGGAGCACGCGCCATGCCGCCCCCGGCCGGCGCGCCGCCCCGCCTCCGCCCGCCCGGCGAGCGCGACCACCAGGAGGACCCGTATGCACCGCACGGCACGACGTCTCATCCCCGTTCTCGCCCTGTCCCCCGTGGCGGCGGGGATCGTGCTGACCGCCCCGGCCGCCGACGCCGCCAGGCCGCCCGCCACGCCTAGGCCCATCGTCCACGACGCGGCCGACACCACGCCCGAGCAGCGCGTCGTCAAGAAGTTCTGGACGCCGGCGAAGATGGCCGCCGCCAAGCCCCTCGACCTCGTCCGCACGCGCGGCGGGCGCACGACCGTCGCCCCCAGCGGCGCCGGCATGATCATCACGCCCGGCTCCGCCGGCCCGAGGCGCGCGGACGCCGAGCCGTCCCCCGCGCCGTCCACTGCCCCGCCCCCGGTGACCGCGTCGCCGACCCCCTCCGCGTCCGCCTCGCCCAGCCCCAGCCCCACGGCCGCCTCGGTGGTCTCGGCCCGCTCCCCCGGGGCCTCGTGGACGGCGGGCGGCGCGATCGCGAAGACCGAGGGACGGGTCTTCTTCACCTACCAGGGCCGCAGCGCCTCCTGCTCGGGCACCGCCGTCACCAGCGCGAACAAGAGCGTCGTGATCACGGCGGGGCACTGCGTGAAGCTCGGCGGCGCCTTCCACACCAACTGGGTCTTCGTCCCCGGCTACAACGCCGGCGCCCGCCCGTACGGCACGTGGGTGGCCACCAACCTGCTCACCACCCCGCAGTGGAACGCGAGCGAGGACATGAACTACGACATGGCCGCCGCCGTCGTCGCCCCCCTGAACGGCGAGTCGCTCACCGACGTCGTCGGCGGGCAGGGCGTGGCGTTCAACCAGGCCCGGGGCCGCCAGATGTACGCCTTCGGGTACCCGGCCGCGAGCCCGTACGACGGGTCGAGGCTGGTCTACTGCAGCGGCAGGGTGTTCGAGGACTACCTGATCTCGACCGACCAGGGGCTCACCTGCGACATGACCGGCGGCTCCAGCGGCGGCGGCTGGTTCCTGAGCTTCAACGAGCGCACGGGGACGGGCACGCTGAACTCGGTGAACAGCTTCAAGTACAACTTCGCGCCCTATTGGATGTTCGGCCCGTACTTCGGCCCCGAGGCCCAGGCGGTCTACACGGCCGCCCAGAACGCCGACGCCACCTGATTTACCGAAAGTATCCGCGAGGGCACGGACGGTGGTTCAGACTCGGGAGCCATGACCCCGATCCTCCCCCTGATCGCCGCGGTGCTCGCCGCCGGGCTCCTGGGCGCCCCGCCCGGCGGCCCGGCGGCCTCGCGCGCGGCCGGGGACGCCGTCACGAGGAACGAACGGACGTCCCTCTCCCCGATGCCCGCCTCTCCCCCCGCTTCCCTCGCCGGGCCCCTGCGGTCCTCCGGCGTCGTCGAGCACGCGGCGGCGCGCACCCCCGCCGAGCGGCGCCGCGTGCTCGGGTACTGGACCGCGCGGCGCATGGCCCGCGCGCTGCCCGCCGGCCTGCTGGGCCCGGTCTCCACGCTGGGCGCCCTGGCGTCCGGCGCCGTCCCCCGGGGCGCCCCGCTGCGCCTGGCGTCGGCGCCTACGTTCCTCGGCCCGCCGCCGGGCGTCCCCTCCAGGCCGGGCGACCGCCGCATGGGCGCGACGGGGGCGCGCGTGGGCGTCACCGGCGCGCGGTGGGCGGCCGGCGGCGCGGTGACGCGCACGACCGGCCGGGTGTTCCTCACCATGCGCGGCGTCGACTACGTCTGCTCGGCGGGCGCGGTGCGCAGCCGAAACCTGGACGTCGTGGTCACGGCCGGGCACTGCGTGAAGGACGGCGTGGGCGTCTGGGCCGAGAACTGGACGTTCGTCCCCGGGTACGAGTCGGGGCGCAGGCCGTACGGCGTCTTCACGGCCCGGCGCGTGTTCGTGCCCGAGGCGTGGTCGCAGCGGGGCGACGACAGCCACGACCTCGCCATGGTCGCGCTGAACCCCTCGGAGCGCGGCCACCTGAACGAGGTGGTGGGCGGCCAGGACATCGGGTTCAACCAGCCACGCGGCCTGCGCGCGTTCGGCTTCGGCTTCCCCGCCGACCCGCCCTTCGACGGCGAGCACCTGGTCTACTGCTCGGGCGGCCTCCACGGCGACCCGCACAACCAGACCAAGGACCAGGGCATGCGCTGCGACCTCACGGCGGGTTCCAGCGGCGGCCCCTGGCTGAGCTCCTTCGACTCCGCGACGGGCCAGGGGGTGGTCACCTCGGTCAGCAGCTTCAAGTACAGCGACGACCCGGGCACGATGTACGGCCCGTACTTCGGCGACGAGGCGCGGCGGCTGTTCGATACGGCCGAGCGCGCCTGAGCGAACTGAACAGATCTCAGTGCGGCACGGCGGCCGCCGCCCGGACGGCGGCCCCGCCGCGAGATGCCTAGAGGACCAGCCCGGTGAGCACCATCACCTTCTCGTAGGTGAAGTCCTCCATCGCCGAGCGCACGCCCTCGCGCCCGACGCCGGACTCCTTGACCCCGCCGTAGGGCATCTGGTCGGCGCGGTACGACGGCACGTCGCCGATGATCACCCCACCGACCTCCAGCTCCTTGTTCGCGCGGAAGGCGAGGTCGAGGCTGCGGGTGAACACTCCGGCCTGCAGGCCGAACCTCGAGTCGTTGACGGCGGCGAACGCCTCGTCGGCCGAGGCGACCGGCTGGATGACCAGCACCGGGCCGAAGACCTCCTCGCACACGACCTTGGCGCCCGCGGGCACGTCCGCGAGGACGGTCGGCGCGACGGTGGCCCCGTCCCTGCCGCCGCCGGCCAGGACGCGGGCGCCGCCCTCGACGGCCTCGTTGATCCACTGCTCGACCCGCTCGGCGGCCTGCACCGACACCAGCGGCCCCACCTGCGTCTTCTCGTCGGCCGGGTCGCCGACGACCAGGGCGTCGACCGCGGCGAGCAGCTTGGGCGTGAACGCCTCCAGCACGGACTCCTCGACGATCACCCGCTGCACGGCGATGCAGCTCTGGCCGGCCTGATAGTTGGAGAACAGGGCGACGCGGCTCGCGGCCCAGTCCAGGTCGGCGTCGGCGAGCACGACCGCCGCGGCGTTGCCGCCGAGCTCCAGCGTGACGTGCTTGCGCGGCACCTGGTCCTGGATGGCGTACCCGACCGGCCCCGAGCCCGTGAACGACACCACCGGCAGGCGCGGGTCCTCGACCAGGGCGCCGGCGCGGTCGTTGGGCACCGGCAGGACCGAGAACATGCCCGCGGGCAGCCCGGTCTCGGCGAGCAGCTCGCCGAGCAGCAGGGACGACAGCGGGGTGGCGGGCGCGGGCTTGACGATCACCGGCGCGCCGACGGCGATGGCCGGGGCCACCTTGTGGGCGACCAGGTTGAGCGGGAAGTTGAAGGGTGTGATCGCCAGGACCGGGCCGTGCGGCTGCCGGGTGATGTAGGCGAGCCGGCCGGTGGCGGCGGCCTCGGTGTCGAGGCGCTGGGTGACGCCGCTGAAGCGGCGGGTCTCCTCGGCGGCGACGCGGAAGGTCGCGACCGCGCGGCCGACCTCGCCGCGCGCCCAGAAGATAGGCTTGCCGTTCTCGGCGCTGATCAGCGCGGCGATCTCCTCGGCGCGCTCGGCCAGGCGCCGCGACACGTGGGCGAGGGCTTCGGCGCGTACGTGGATGGGCAGGCCCGCGGCCTCCTTGCGGACCGCGTGCGCGGCGGCCAGGGCCTGCTCGGTCTGCTCGGGCGTCGGCACCGAGGCGATGCCGGCGACGCGGCCGTCGTGGGGGTTGGTCACCGTGAGCTCCGCCTCGCCCCGGGCGGGCGAACCGGCGAGCCAGAAGGGGCGTACGTCCATGACCATGACCGTATGTCACGTAGCCGGAGGGAGCCCCCACTCCACTACGGACAAGCGGCCGGGGAGACCGCTACAATCCGCATAAGACACGGTACTTCCCCTTTCTGTAACAGACATGCCGCAATTTCAGAATGTTTTCTATTGCATGTCGGTTTGAAGCCTCTGACACGTGGTTAAGTCCCCATGCGGGTCCGCGCGGGGACCCTTGGTGAGAAGGGTCTGGGTCGCTCATGGGTTCGCCGGCGCCGCTGGGTCTCCAAGGGGCGTACGCACTGGGCAACCAGACGTCCCATGACGAGTTACGCAACCGTCTCATCCAGGTGGCGGGGGACCTCCTTCTGACCCATGGCGCCGACAGCCTTACCGTACGCCGCATCGCCAGCGAGGCCGGCTGCTCCACCACGGTCGTCTACACGATGTTCGGCAACAAGGAAGGGCTCGCCGAGGCGCTTTATCTCGAAGGCTTCGAACGTTTCCGGCGCCGGCTCGCCGCGGTGCCGCGCCACCCCGACCCGCTGGAGTACCTCACCTCGCTCGGCCCCGCCTACCGCGAGGCGTGCCTGGCCGAGCCGGGCTACTACAGCGTCATGTTCGAGAAGGCGATCCCGGGCTTCGAGCCGAGCGAGCGGGCGCGCACGCTGGCCAGGGCCGCGGTCAACGCCCTCGACCGCGCCATCGCCGACTGCATCACCGCCGGGTACCTGGTCCCCACCCAGCCGCGCAAGATCGCCGACTGCCTCTGGGCCGCGGCGCAGGGGGCCGTCAGCCTGGAACGTGCCGGTCACCTCAGGGACGAACGGGTCTACCTGTCCGTGACGCTGGCCGCCATCAGCCGCTATCTCGTCCACAAGGACAGCCTCCCGATCCCCCTCTAGCCCCGCCGGCCGGTACCCGGCTCCGGCGCGGACAGGGCGATCCACAGCTCGGCGCGCACGGCGGGCTCGTCCAGGTCGCGGCCGAGCAGCTCGCGCACCCGCCGCATGCGGTAACGCAGGGTGTGCCGGTGGACGCCGAGCCGCTGCGCCGCCGCGTCCCAGTGGCCGTTGCAGGCGAGGTACGCGCGCAGCGACTCCACCAGGTCGGCGCGCGAGCCGTACTCCCGCAGCGGGGCCAGCAGCGAGGACGCGTAGCCCGCGAGCATGCCGGGGTCCACCAGCGACAGCAGCCCCTGGCCGGCGAGGTCGGGAAACCGCATGACGGGGGCCGCGGACGCCAGCGCCCGCCGGGCCTGGTCGAGCCCGGCCGCGACGTCCGGCGCCGCGACCGGCCCGCTCGCCCCCACCCGGCCGTGCTGCGAGGCAAGCGCGATGACCGGCTCGGCGTCGTCCTGGGCGGCGAGCGCCACGACGAGGTCGTCTCCCCACGGCGCGGCGAAGGCGGGCAGCGCGTCCTGGAGCGCTTCGGCGTCGCGCGGCTCGCAGGCCAGCACCACGAGCCGCCCGTCCGGGAGGCCGGTCCCCGGACCGGGCCGCCCGGCCCGGTGGGGCTCGGGGCCGCCCGCCGCCTCCAGGACCTCCTCGGCCGACCGCCGGTCCCCGGTGAGCAGCAGGCGCAGCGCGGCCGCGCGGACCCGGCGCGTGGCGGCGAGCCGCACCCGTTCCTGTTCGAGCGCGAGGGTGAGCAGGGAGCCCGCGGTGTTGACGACGGTGTACCCGACCGGCGAGAACGGCCGCTCGGCGCCGACGGCGAAGAACCCCCTGACGCGCGGCCGGTCGCCGAGGGGCTGAACGATCACGTGCTCGGACGGCCCTGAGACGGCCAGGCTGGAGGGCGCGCCGGGGGCCAGGAGCCTGCGCACCTCCCCCCGGGCGGCCTCCGCCCCCGCGGCGGCGCCCTCACCGGCCGCGCACATCACGTCGCCGGCGTCGTCGAGCAGCACGGCCCAGCCGTGGATCTCCCTGGCGAGCCGCTCCACCACCGCGTCCGTGCCCCCGGCCCGCAGCGCGGCGCGGGTGAGCCGTCCCTGGGCGGCGAAGGCGTCGCTCAGCTCCTCGTACCGCTCGGCCGCGAGCATCTCGCTGACGGCCTTGCCGATCGCGATGAACGGCGTCTCCCGGGGTACCTCGACGAGCGGCAGCCCGGCGCCGGCGGCGGCCTCGACGAACGCGGGGGGCACCTCCTCGTGACCCAGGCCGACGCCGAACCCGAGCCCGGCCACGCCCCGGACGACAAGCCTGGATATATAGGACTCGGCGTCGTGAGGGCCGAGCCGCATCCCGGTGGTCAGAAGGAGCTCGTCGCCTTCCAGGAACGGCGTCGGGTCCTCCAGCTCGCTGACGGCCACCCAGCGCACCGGCCGGTCCAGCGCGTCCTGCGCCGCGCGAACCCGCAGGCGCAGCGGCGGCATCGCCGTCACCCGCCGCAAGCTCGGAGCCATCGAGTCCCCCGACCCCCTCGAAATCAGCACAAGCTTGTACAACTTGGATAAGGAGAATGGCCTTATTGTGCCATGTCGCCCGATCGGCATCCTGAGCCGGTGGCCGTACGGTCGGAGCATGAGCACCGAGCGTGACGCACACGAGCAGCCCTTCGCGCACGGCGGCCCCTCGCTCCCGCAGGAGCGCCGCCTGGTCACCGAGATCCCCGGCCCGAGGTCGCGGGAGATGTTCGCGCGCAAGCAGGCAGCCGTGCCGCCGGGCATCGGGACCACCCTGCCGGTCTTCGTCACCCACGCGGGCGGCGGCGTGGTCGTGGACGCGGACGGCAACTCCCTCATCGACTTCGGCTCCGGCATCGCCGTCACCACGGTCGGCAACGCCGCGCCGCGCGTGGTCGAGCGGGTCCAGCGGCAGGTCGCCGACTTCACCCACACCTGCTTCATGGTCACGCCGTACGAGGCGTACGTCGAGGTGTGCGAGAAGCTCAACCGGCTCACCCCCGGCGACCACGAGAAGCGCTCGTTCCTGCTGAACTCGGGCGCGGAGGCCGTCGAGAACGCCGTGAAGGTCGCCCGGCACGCGACCGGCCGCCAGGCCGTCGTGGTGTTCGACCACGGCTACCACGGCCGCACGCTGCTGACCATGACGCTGACGGCGAAGAACATGCCGTACAAGCACCGGTTCGGCCCGTACGCCCCCGAGGTCTACCGCATGCCCATGGCCTACCCGTACCGCTGGCCCACCGGCCCGGAGAACTGCGCCGAGGAGGCCGCGGCGCAGGCCATCGACGCGATCGACAAGCAGATCGGCGCGGCCAACGTCGCGGCGATCGTGATCGAGCCGATCCAGGGCGAGGGCGGCTTCGTCGTGCCGGCCCGCGGCTTCCTGCCCAGGCTCGCCGAGTACGCCAAGGCCAACGGCATCGTGTTCGTCGCCGATGAGGTGCAGACCGGCTTCGCCCGCACCGGCCACCTGTTCGCCTGCGAGGACGAGGGCATCGTCCCCGACATCATCTGCACCGCCAAGGGCATCGCGGGCGGCCTGCCCCTCGCCGCCGTCACCGGCAGGGCCGAGCTGCTGGACGCCGTCCACGTGGGCGGCCTCGGCGGCACCTACGGCGGCAACCCGCTGGCCTGCGAGGCCGCGCTGGCCGTGCTGGAGACGATCGAGGCGGAGGGCCTGGTGGAGCGGGCCCGGCGCGTCGAGGCCGTCATGCTGCCCCGGCTGCGCGCGCTGGCCGAGCGATTCGACGTCATCGGCGACGTGCGCGGGCGCGGCGCGATGATCGCGATCGAGCTGGTCGTGCCGGGCTCCAAGCAGCCGGACGCGGCCGTCACCGGCGAGATCGCCCGCCGCTGCCACGCCGAGGGCCTGGTGGTCCTCACCGCGGGCACCTACGGCAACGTCCTGCGCTTCCTGCCCCCGCTCGCGATCTCCGACGCCCTGCTCGAAGAAGGACTGTCGATCCTGGAGAAGGCGCTCTCGGCGCTCTAGGCGGACCGGGCGTCACCGCGCCGCAGGCGGAGACAGAAGCAGCCGTCCGCGTCGGGTTCGTACCAGGCGTCGCCGCCATTGGCCCGGGCGAGGCTGCGGACGATCCACAGGCCGAGCCCCGTTCCCTCGGTCTCCCGTTCGACCCCCGGCTCACGGCTGAAACGCTCGAACAGCCAGGGCACGAACGCCTCGGGCACGCCCGCGCCGTGGTCGCGCACCCGGACCTCCACCCAGCCCGCCCGCTCGACCGCCGACACCTCGACCGGCGGGCGCCCGTAGGCGAAGGCGTTCTCCAGGTAGTTGCCGAGCATCGCGGAGAACTCCTGGCGGTCCACGAGGGCCACCAGGTCGGGGCTGCACGACAGGTGGACGTCCTGGGACCCCCCGTCCAGTTCGCCGAGCTGTTCGAGCATGAACTCCAGCACCGGCACGCGCTCCGCGGCGCCGGACACGCCGCCGATGTCGATGGTCGAGGCGATGAGGAGCTTGCGGACCAGGCTCTGCAGGCGGGCCACGCGGCCGGCGATGCGGTCGACGATGTCGGCCCGCTGCTCCTCGGCGAGCGCGGCCACGCGGTCGCGCAGCACGTCCACCAGCACGCTGATCGTGGCCAGGGGGTTGTGCAGCTCGTGGGCCGCGATGGCCACCACGATGTTCTGGCGGTCCAGGGCCGCCTCGAGTTCCCGCTCGGCGTGCGTGTGGCGCGTGATGTCGCGCAGCGCCGCGACGTACAGCCGCTCGCCCTCCAGGATCGTGGCGGTGACCCGCATCTCGACCACGCGCCTGCCCCCGCCGGGAAGCATCAGGTCGATCTCGGCCGACTCGCCCGCCACGATGGGGAAGCCGAACTGGGTGCCGATGAGCTCGCGCGTCGAGCGGGCGAAGAGGTCGGCGGCGGCGGGGTTGCACAGCCGGATGATCCCCCGCTCGTCGACCGCGACGATGCCGTCGGCGGAGGCCGAGACGATCACCTGGCTGATGTCGCCGCCGGACCTCGCGTCGCCGGCCCTTCCCGGCTCGGCGTCCGTCACGGGCCTTCGGTCAGGCCGGCGATCCTTCATCAGGCCTCACTTCGCGCCGTCCGGGGTGCCGTTTCGCATGCCCTCGCCGATGTGCATGCCGGTGCCGTCGATGGTGACGTCGCGGATGCGGTGATCGTGGGCGGAACCTCGCGACTGGAGGACCGCGATGGCACGCCGGATCTCGTCGTCGCGTTCGGTGTACCGGAACATGATCGAGATGTCCACCAGACCCGCGATCACCGGAGGGTCCACCGGCGTGAACCGCCCGCCGGGCGCCGACACGTACAGCGTCGTGATCTCGCGGCGGCGCAGGATGGCCGTCAGCGCGAGCACGAAGTCCAGCAGCGCCTTCGGGCTGGCGACGCGCTCCAGCGCGGACAGCGGGTCGACGACGAGCCGGGCGGGCGCGAACTCCTCGACGGCCCGCCTGATCTCCAGGAAGTGGTCTTCGAGCGACGCCGCCTCCGGGTACCCGGACACGATCCTGAGCAGACCGGACGCCTCCATGGCCGCGAGGTCGAGGTTCCAGCCGCCGGCGTTGCGCACGAGCTGCTCGCGCGTCTCGTCGAAGCTCCAGTGCAGGCAGCGCTCCCCCGCGGCGACCCCGGCGGCGGTGAAGGCGAGCCCCGTCAACGTCTTGCCCGCGCCGGAGGGCCCGCTGACCAGCACGATCCCGTCCCGGAAGAAGCCGCCGCCGCACATCCGGTCCAGTTCGGCGTTGCCGGAGGAGACGCGGGCCGATGACGCGGTCTCACGAGAGGCGAGGAACGCGATCGGGACGACAACGATCCCCTCCCGCCCGTCGATGGTGAAGACCCATTCGCCGGTGCGGTGCTGCGCGCCGCGGAACTTGACGATTTCGATGGTGCGGCTGCGCCGCTGCCGCCGCAGGACGTTGCGCAGGATCATGACGTTGTCGAACACGAACTCCTCGACCCCGTAGCGGGTGACGCCGTCGTACTCCTCGGGCCGCTCGGCGGTGACCACCGAGGTCACTCCCAGTTCCTCGAGCGCGCCGGCGATCCGGGCCAGCTCGTGGCGGACGATCCCGACGTCGGCGAAGCGCAGGAAGATCGAGCCCAGCGAGTCGACCGCGACGCGACGGGCTCCGGTCCTGCGGACGGCGTGCCCGACGCGCGACAGCAGCGCGCCGAAGTCGTAGGCGCCGACGGCCGATTCCTCCTCGCCGAGGCTCGCCGACACGTCGACGAACGCCCACTTCCCCGCGCCCTCCCACCGGTCGATCGTGAAGCCCAGCGAGGCCGAGTTGCGCCGGATGTCGGCGGAGGTCTCCTCGAAGGTGACGAACACCCCGGGCTCGTCGAAGGTCGTGATGCCACGCGCGAGGAATTCGACGGCGAACAGCGTCTTGCCGCTGCCGGTGGTGCCGCTCACCAGCGTGGACCTGCACGCGGGGAGGCCGCCCAGGGCGATCTGGTCGAATCCGTTGATCCCCGTGGGGACCCGCTTGATCGCGTCGCCGCCGGTCATCGTCACCGCCTATCCGGGGGCAGCTCGTCCGCGGCCGGCAGGCCGAGGGCGACGGCGGCGCGGCCGTGGTCGGACAGGTCCCCGATCACCCGTCGCTGAGGGAGCGGCGCGAGCCGGACCACCGTGGGCGTGGCGAGGATGCGCCCGTCCTCCGCCAGGTCGGGGCGTTCGGAGGCGTCGACGATCTCGACCTCGTACCCGCCGGGAAGCCTTGAGTCGCACAGGAAGCGCAGGTTGACCTCCGCGGTCTGGGACCGCTCGGTTTTGCCCGCCACATACAGCCGGAAGGAGTAGACGGTCACGCGAGCCCCCGCCGTCCCGCCCCCGGATGCGTCATCGCCACCGACACCCCCACCTCGCGAAGACCTCTGCGACCGGCCCGCCTCGATCGCCGCGACGTACCGCGCGTAACGTCGTGACCAGGACCGTTGGACGAAGCGTGCGGACACCCCGGCGTCTCCCATCAAAGCGGAGATGCCCGATTTAAAGCTATTTATCCTTTTTGTCAGCCCGATGGTGGGCCACAGGGCCGCGGAGCGGAGGCGCACGATGGGACCGAGCGGAGCCCGCCGATGACCCGGGTTCTCGTCGTCGAGGACCAGCGGGCGCTGGCCG
The DNA here is from genome assembly GCF_003323745.1 of Sphaerisporangium album. Taxonomy (GTDB): domain Bacteria; phylum Actinomycetota; class Actinomycetes; order Streptosporangiales; family Streptosporangiaceae; genus Sphaerisporangium; species Sphaerisporangium album. Next base: position 16,480 of record NZ_QOIL01000002.1, on the reverse strand, counting down.
GAGCGCTGGAGATCGCGATCGGCGCGCAGCCCGACATGGACTGCGTGGGCGCCGTCCCGACCGTGGGGGACGCGCTCGCCCTCACGGAGGCACGGCACCCCGACGTCGTGCTCATGGACGTGCATCTGCCCGACCTCGACGGTATCGAGGGCACCCGGCGGATCAAGGCGTCACGGCCGCGGGCCCGTGTGCTCATCCTGACCGCCGACGTCGACCCCGGCCTGTTCACGGCCGCGGCGGCGGCGGGCGCGGCCGGGTTCCTGGCCAAGGACGCCGCGTTCCCCGACATCCTCCGCGCGATCCGCGCCGCGGCCGACGAGAAGATCATCATGGTCGAGGGCCGGACACTCAAAGCGCTCCTCGCCCACCTCGCCCCCGCCGGGCCGCACCAGGCCGTGCGGGGGAACTGGGCCATGCTGACCGACCGCGAGCTGGAGGTCCTCGGCCTGATGGGCGAGGGGCTCGATCCCCGGTCGATCGCCGGACGCCTCGTCGTCAGCCCGCACACGGCCCGTGGCCATGTCAAGAACCTCATGACGAAGCTGGGCGCGCACAGCCAGCTCGAAGCGGTCGTCGTGGCCATCCGCACCGGCCTGATGCCCGGCCCGCACTCCCCCCGCTGAGCCCACGTTCAGCCCATCTGAGGGGTGTGTTCGGACCACATGAGGGTCGCGGGCCATCGGCCGAACCTCTAGCGTGGTCGACATGTCTGGACAGGACCCCGTCGCACGACGTCGGCGGGCCGTCACCGTGTCCGACGGGCACGCGCGACATGCACCTCACCGGCGATCCACACGCCCCGGTGTCCGGTGGGCGCGCGCCGAGGGAGGAAGGACATGGACCTGCGACGCTTGACACGTTTGTGCGACTACATCGACGCGATCGACATGCCGGCAGAATCCCGGCGTTCGTCCGATATGACGCCCGCGCATCCGGGCGAGGACGAGATCGACCGCACCATCCGCACCGTCACCTCCACTCTGGGGGGGCTGAACCGGGCACTGCGCCGGCAGCGTGACTTCGCCTCCGACGCCTCACACGAACTGCGCACCCCCTTGGCCGGACTGCGCGCGCAACTGGAAGAAGCCCTTCTCCACCCCGGTGAGCAGGACCTGCACGAGGTCCTGACGCACGCGCTGGACGACATCGACCGCATGGAGGCGGTCATGGGCGACCTGCTCCTGCTGTCGCGGCTCAACGGGAACACGCCGGCCGAGCGAAGGCCCGTGAACCTGGCGCTGCTGGTCCAGGCGGAGGTCTCCCGCCGGATGGACAAGATCGCCCTGCGGACGCGGCTCGACCAGGAGGTCCACGTCGACATCGTCCCCATCCAGATCGGCCGCCTGCTCACCAACCTGCTGGACAACGCCCAGCGGTACGCCAGGAGCGTCGTGGCGGTCGACGTGACCCGCCACGACGGCACCGGGGAACTGGCCGTCTCCGACGACGGATGCGGCATCGCCGAGGCCGACCGGGAACGCGTCTTCGAGCGCTTCACCCGGTTGTGCGGCCCCCGCGGCCGGGACCGCGGCGGCACCGGCCTCGGCCTCGCCATCGCGCGCGAGATCGCCGACGCCACCACGGGATCCTGTCCGTCGAGGACGCGCCCATCGGCGGGGCGCGTTTCACGCTCCGGCTTCCGCTGGCCGGCCAAGAGACTCCCGCCGGCCGGAATCCGGGCTAGAGCCCCGATTTGATCCATTCTTGACGTCGCCGTAGTCGATCACTAAGGGTAATGGCGCTATAACGGTTCGGGTATATGTTTCTCGATCCACAGGAGCGTGATGAGCCGGGATCCGACCGCGACGGCACGGCTGAACCTGACGTTCGACCCAGAAGATCTCACCGGCCCCCAGCGCGACGGGGACGCCTGCGTCGTCTGCCACAAGAAGTGGCCGCGGCCTCGGGTCCGGGTGGGCAGGCTACCCGGCGGCGCCCCCGTCATGGCGTGCGAGGACTGCGCGAAGGCCCTGCTCCCCGCCACGCCCGCGCCTCGGCACAGCCCCTCTTCGCCCAAGAGGGCCGCTCTCCCCTGATCACCGCCCGGCGGCGCGCCCGCGGCCCGCGTCAGCCGCCGGCCACGCCCGGAGACCCCTCGCGCATCCCCCAGGGAGAGCCGTACTCGTTCAGCAGCGCCAGGAACGGCTCGGGCTCGAACGCCTCGGGGCCGAGGACACCGGCGCCCTTCCACTCGCCGCGCGCGAGTAGCTCCAGCGCGACGACGGGGTGGACCGCCGTCTGCCAGACCACCGCCTGGGCGCCGTACTCGCGCATCGACCATTCGTTGTCGACCACGTGGTACAGGTAGACCTCGCGCGGCTCACCGTCCTTGCCGACACCCTTGATCCAGGTGCCCGCGCAGGTCTTGCCGCGCATCCGCTCGCCGAGCGTCGCCGGGTCGGGCAGCGAGGCCGCCACGACGTCGCGGGGCGACACCGAAATGCCTCGCACGCGCACGGGCTCGGTGGAGTCCAGGCCGAGCTTGTGCAGGGTGCGCAGCACGTCGATGAACTCCGCGCCGAGGCCGTACTTGAACGTCACCTTGCGGACCTTCACCCAGCGGGGGACGAGCAGCACCTCCTCGTGCTCGACGTTCACGCACTCCACCGGGCCGATGCCCTCGGGGAAGTCGAAGACCTCGGGCTCGCTGAACGGCTCGGTGGTGTGCCAGCCGCCGTCCTCCCAGACGACGGGCGGGTTGAGGCACTCCTCGATCGTGGTCCAGATGGAGAAGGTGGGCGCGAACGCCTCCTCCCCGTCCGGGCCCTCGACGACCAGGTTGGCCCCGTCGCGGATACCGATCTCGTCGATGCTCTCGAAGAGGTGGTCGGCGGCGTACCGGGCGAAGACGTCGGCGAGGCCCGGCTCGACGCCCATGCCGACCAGGGCGAGCAGCCCCTTGTCCTCCCAGGCCGCCGACAGCGCGAACTGCTCGTCGCCGAGCTTGACGCCGGGCAGTTCGTACGGCCGGCTGGGGTGCGGCCGGGACAGGGACATGGCCATGTCGAGGTAGTGCGCGCCGGCGTTCAGCGCGGCCCTGAACAGGGGCATGTCGAACCGGGGGTCGACGGCGTTGAAGAGCACGTCGCACGCGTGCTCGCGAAGGGCCGCCTCCACCGCGTCCTGGTCGGAGGCGTCCAGGCCGATGGCGCTGAACCGAAGGGCGTCTCGTCCGGGAGCGGGCCCGGAAAGGACCTGTTTGGAGACCACTGCCTCGGCGCGTGAGCGGTCATAGTCGGCGACGACGATGTGTTCGAAGAATTTCCGGCGCGCGGCGATGGGGACCACTGCGGACCCCACGCCACCTGCGCCTACGAGCAGAATGCGCATGTCATCGACGGTACCAACTGACTGGTCGACCATTCAATACTGGCTGGTCGACCAGTCAGCAAAGAACTACGGACGGCCGGGCCGGCAATGCGGATTTCGTCGTACGGCCCGGCGACCACCGGGGAGAACGCCCGTCACGGGCCCTTCGGGGCACGGATCACACGTCGAGAAGAGCCGCGCACCCACGCGCACACGGCACGCCGCGAGAAGGCGCTCCGGACTCGGGGGGATGATCCGGAGCGCCAGGGGCGGGCGGCGCCCAGCGGGGGAACGGGCGCGCCCGCGGTCTTCTCACGCGTTGTCCAAGATGACCCCGTCTATCCGACGAGCCGTTGCCAGGCCGCGGCCCAGTCGGCATAGTCGGTGCATTCCCCGTCCCGGCCGCCGCAATCCTTGGATGGGCGAACGGCAAAGTCGATCTTCGCGATCCGCGCGTCGTCGTCCACGCCGTAGGCGTCGCACACACGGGCGGCCAGGGCGGCGCGCGCGGCCTGGCCCGCGGTGCCCTTGGGGTCGTAGGAGCAGGCCCGGGGGTTGGCGGGGGCGAGCCCGTTCCACGCGGCCGCCTGCTGCTGCGGCTTGGCCGAGCTGACCCAGTCGATCCACCGGTAGGCGCAGTTGGGCGCCGCCGCCTGCGCCGAGATCATCCACGAGTCGACCCACCCGGTCGTCGTCCCCCGCTCGTCCACGGCCTTCACCTGCCGCCCGGCGCCGCCCGCGACCGCGAGCGTGTAGGGCAGTGCGCGCTCGACCCGCACGCCGCCTCCCGTGAAGCCCTGCACCGCCTCGACGGGGTTCGTCCAGTACGACCGCCCGGCGTCCTTCTTCTCGGCGAGCAACGACACGGCCGCGTCGAACTGCTGCCGGGTGAGCTGGAACGGGTCCTCCACGCCCAGCGCGGGCCGCCGCTTCTTCAGCACGAGCGCGGCGTCGGCGATGGACATCGGGCTGTCCCTCAGCATGACGGGGCCGCGGTCGGAGTACGGCGCGTCCTGTGGCGCCCGCGACAGCGCGCCGGCGTCGTACAGCGTCAGGTGGTATCCCCACAGGTACGGCACCCCGTACACCTTGCCGCCGGAGGTGAACGCGCGCTGGTCGCGCAGCCACTCGGGGATCTGCTGGTAGTACGGGAGGAGCGAGGTGGTCAGCGGCGCGGCCTTCCTCTCGGCGATCAACCGGCCCGCGACCTCCGGAGGCGCCGAGACGACGTCGAACGCGCCCTGGGACACCAGCTTGTCCATGCCGTCGGTGCCGGGCTGCGGGTAGCGCAGGTTCACCTTGCACCCGGAGCCGCGCTCGAACTCCCCCACCCAGTTGACCGCCGAGTCGCTCGCGCCGTACTCGGCGTACCCACGGCCGGCCAGGACGGTGAGCGCGCCCTCACCGCGCCCGGGCGCCGTGGGCCTCGGAGTGGCGGACGCGCCAGGAGCAGGCGTCGCCGGGCTCGGCGAGGCGGAGGGGGCGGGGGACGTCGGGCCGGTCCGCGAGGGCGCCACCCCGGTACGCTCGGACGCGCTGCTCACGGCCCCGCACCCGGCGAGCAGCATCGCGGCGGCCCCGGCCACCGCCGTCAGGCCGGTACGACGTCCTCTGACCTTCGTCACGCGGGCCCCCTTGTCCGCACCGTATGTCCGCACCGTCGTTGCGAGCAGCCTAGCCGGGCGCGGCCGAGGAAAACACCGAAGTGCCGCATGATCGCCATGCGGCACGGGCGGAATCCCAGGCCTCAGCCTGGGGAGCGCGTCACTTGTTGGTGGGGAACCCGAGGTTGACGCCGCCGTGGCTCGGGTCGAGCCAGCGGGACGTGACCACCTTGCCGCGCGTGTAGAAGTGGACGCCCTCGGTGCCGTGCACGTGCGTGTCGCCGAACAGCGAGGCCTTCCAGCCGCCGAAGCTGTAGAACGCCATCGGCACGGGGATCGGCACGTTGATGCCGACCATGCCCACCTCGACCTCGTTCTGGAAGCGCCGGGCGGCGCCCCCGTCGTTGGTGAAGATGGCCGTGCCGTTGCCGTACTCGACGTCGTTGATGATCTTCAGCCCTTCCTCGTAGGAGGACACCCGCACGATCGACAGGACCGGGCCGAAGATCTCGTCCCTGTGGACGACCGACCCCGGCCGCACCTGGTCGATGACCGTGGGCCCGAGCCAGAAGCCGGGCGTCCCGGCGGCCGTCGTGCCGCCCTTGACCTGGGTCTCGCGCCCGTCGACCACCAGCTTGGCGCCCTCGGCGACCGCCGTGTCGAGGTAGGACGCGACCTTGTCCCGGTGCACCCGCGTGACCAGCGGCCCCATCTGCGACTCCGGGTCGTCGCCGGGGCCGATCGTCAGCTCGCCGACCCGCTGGACGACCTTGTCGACCAGCTCGTCGCCGACCGGGTCCACCGCGAGCACGACCGAGATCGCCATGCAGCGCTCCCCCGCCGACCCGAACCCCGCGTTGACCGCGGCGTCGGCCACCAGGTCCAGGTCGGCGTCCGGCAGCACCAGCATGTGGTTCTTGGCGCCGCCGAGCGCCTGCACCCGCTTGCCGTTGCGGGTGCCGGTCTCGTACACGTACCGGGCGATCGGCGTGGAGCCGACGAACGAGACGGCGCGCACGTCGGGGTGCTCGAGCAGGCGGTCGACGGCCTCCTTGTCGCCCTGCACGACGTTGAACACGCCGTCGGGCAGACCGGCCTCCTTCCACAGCCGCGCCATCAGCAGCGACGCCGACGGGTCGCGCTCGGACGGCTTGAGGACGAAGGTGTTGCCGCAGGCGATCGCCACCGGGTACATCCACATCGGCACCATCGCCGGGAAGTTGAACGGCGTGATGCCGGCCACCACCCCGAGCGGCTGGCGGATGGAGAAGGAGTCCACGTTCGTGGAGACGTTCTCGGAGAAGCCGCCCTTGAGCAGGTGCGGGATGCCGCAGGCGAACTCCACGACCTCCAGGCCCCGGGCGACCTCGCCGAGCGCGTCGGAGTGCACCTTGCCGTGCTCGGAGCTGATCAGCGCGGCCAGCTCGTCCCGGTGGGCGTACATCAGCTCGCGGAAGCGGAACAGCACCTGCGCGCGCTTGACCAGCGAGGCGTCCCGCCACGCCGGGAACGCCGCCGCCGCCGTCGCGACCGCCGCGTCCACCTCCTGCGCGGAGGCGAGATCGACGTGCCCGCTCACCTCGCCGGTCGCGGGGTTGAAGATCTCCGCCCGGCGGACGGACGGCTCGTCCGCCTGCGCGCCGCCGATCCAGTGACCGACTCGCTTCGGCACGGAGGCCGTCACTTGCCCGCCTCCTCGTTGATCGTCTCCAGCGCGCTGAGGATGATGCCCAGGCCCTCGCGCGCCTCGTCCTCGGTGAGCGTCAGCGGGGGCGCCATGCGCAGCGCGTTGCCGTACAGGCCGCCCTTGCCCGCGAGCAGGCCCAGCTTCTTGGTCTCCTCCATGAACCGGCCGGCCAGCGCGGGCGCGGGGGCGCCGGTCGCGGGGTCGACGAGCTCGACGGCGAACATCAGCCCCTTGCCGCGGACGTCGCCCACGATGGGCAGGCGGCCCTTGGCCTCGCGCAGGCCGTCGATGAGGATCTTGCCGGTGACGGCGGCGCGGCTCTGCAGGTCGTGGTCGAGGACGTAGTCGAGCGTCGCGTTGGCGGCGGCCATGGAGATCGGGTTGCCGCCGAAGGTCGCCAGGCCGATCGCGTGCGGGCCGTCCATCAGGTCGCCGCGGGCCACGACGCCGCCGACCGCGAACCCGTTGCCGAGGCCCTTGGCGAAGGTCATCATGTCCGGCGTCATGCCGTGGTTCTGGATGCCGAAGAAGGCCGAGCCCGTGCGGCCCCATCCGGTCTGCACCTCGTCGGAGATGAAGAGGATGCCCTCCTCGTCCAGCACCTCCTTGTACGCCTTGAACAGGCCGTCGGGGGCCATGGTGAAGCCGCCCACGCCCTGGATCGGCTCGGCGATCAGCGCGGCGACGTCGTTGGACACGGCCGTGGCGAGCACGTGCCGCAGGTCCTCGACGCAGACCTCGATGTACTCGGCGTCGGAGAGGCCGCGGAACTGGGGAAGGTGGCGGTCGGCGCCGTGCAGGAAGTGCACGTTGAGCGGCGACAGGGAGTTGTTCTTCCAGGAGCGGTTGCTGGTGACCGACAGCGCGCCGAAACTGCGGCCGTGGTAGCTCTGCCGCATGGCGAGCACCTGGTCGGACCTGCGGGCGTAGGTCGCGAGCAGCAGGGCCGTCTCGTTGGCCTCGGTGCCGGAGTTGGTGAAGAAGACCTTCGCGTTCTCGATGCCCGACAGTCTGGCGATCTTCTCGGCGAGCTCGATCTGGCCGCGCAGCAGGTAGACGGTGCTGGTGTGCACCACGCCCGTGGCGATCTGGCGCTCCACGGCCTCGCGCACCTCGGGCACGTCGTACCCGATCATGTTGGTGAGGATGCCGGCGAAGAAGTCCAGGTAGGTATGGCCTTCGGCGTCGACGACGCGGTTGCCCTTCCCCCGCACGATCTCGATGGGCTCGTCGTAGTAGATGGACAACCAGTTGGGCATGACCGCACGATGGCGCGCAAGAAGGTCGGACATAGCCTGATTATGTCGATTTATCGCCATGGGCATTACCCCCAACATGTCGGCGTACCGCGAGTTCACATTACATGCTGGCAACCCGTTGCTTCTATTGTCCTGTGACCCTGTGGACATAATGTCCTGACATATCAGACGCAGGCCTCCGTGCACACGTGACGGCCCCCGCCCCCGGACGGCGGCCCGCGCGCAGCGGGCCGTCACGTGCCGGGGACGGGGGCTCGGCTGGAAGGCGTGCCGTCGCGGAGGGTCAGGCGACGGTCTCGGTCTGGCGGTCGGCGACCGCGGCGGCGGGCGTCGCCCGGGGCCGCAGCATGGTGAAGGCCAGCACGGCCGCGGCGAGCGTCAGGGCGACGTCGACCCACGAGCCGAAGGACATCGCGGACACGAACGCATCCTTGGCCGCCCGCGCCAGCCCCGGGTCGCCGGACGCCAGCGCCGCGCCGATCGAGTCCCTGGCCGCCGCCGGGGCGCCGTCCGGCATCTGCGCGGTGTAGATCCCGGCGAGCACGCTGCCGAGGACCGCCACGCTCAGCGCCATGCCGACCTGCTGGACGGTGTCGTTGAGCGCCGACCCCACCCCCGCGTGCTCCGGCGGCACCGCGCCGAGCAGCGTCGTGTACGCGGCCGGCCCGGCGAGACCGCCGCCGACGCCCATGATCAGCAGGCCGGCGATGAGCTTGACATACCCATCGCCCGGGCCGATGAGGGCGATCACCACGAAGCCCACGGCCATGATCACCATGCCGCCCGCGATCAGCAGGCGGTTGCTGACCCGCTGACCGAGCCCGGCGCCGACGGCGTTGAACAGGGCCGCCGCCACCGCGTACGGCAGCAGTGCGAGGCCCGCCCGCATCGGCCCGTAGCCGAGGACGAACTGCAGGTACTGCGTGAGCATCAGCAGCAGCGCGCCGGTGCCGAACGACAGCAGCACGATGGAGAACGACGAGCCCCGGAAGTTGCGGTCGCGGAACAGCTCCAGCGGGAGCATCGGGTGCTCCGACCTGCGCTCCCAGAACACGAAGATCCCGAGCGCGACCACGGCGACCGCGAGCGCGACCAGCGTGCCCGTCGAGGTCCAGCCCGCGCGGGGAGCCGCGATGACCGCGTAGACCAGGCCCGTCATGCCCACCGTGGACAGCAGCGCGCCGAACGGGTCGGTGGGACGGGCGGGCGCGCGGGACTCCGGCATCAGCAGCACCGCGGCCACGATCGCGAGGGCCGCGATCGGCACGTTGAGCAGGAAGACCGAGCCCCACCAATAGTGCTCGAGAAGGAAGCCGCCGAGCGTCGGCCCGGCGATCACGCCGACCATGGCCACCGCGCTCCAGGCGGCGAACGCCTTGCGGCGCTCGGACTCGTCGAAGACGGTGATCAGGATGGACAGCGTGCTCGGCATCAGGAACGAGCCGCCGACGCCCATGAGCGCCCGCGCGCCGACGAGCTGCCACGGCTCCTGCGCCAGCATCGCCACCACCGAGGCGCCGCCGAACAGGGCGAGCCCGATGATCAGGAAGCGCCTCCGGCCGTACCGGTCGGACAGGCTGCCCGCGGTGAGCAACAGGCCGGCGAACACCAGGATGTAGGCGTCGATGATCCACTGGATGTCCGAGGGCGTCGCGCCCAGGTCACGGATGAGGGACGGGATCGCCAGGTTCAGCACCGTGTTGTCGACGACGAGCACCAGCAGGCTGAGGCACAGGACGCCGAGGATCCACCAGCGGCGGGGGTTCTTCTCCGGGGCACCGCCGTGCCCGGCTTCTCGTACAGTGTTCGAAGTCACTCGCACAGCGTACGATGAGGATCGGACAGTGTGCGAGTGGTTTTATCCTTGAGCGAACGAAGGAGGCTCATACGTGGCGACCAAGCCCCCGTTCATCTCGGTCTGGGCCCGCGAGACCCCGCCGCCCAGGCGTGGGCGCGAGCATCCCGCCCTGAGCCGCGAGCAGATCGTCCGGGCGGCGCTGGAGCTCCTCGACGCCGAGGGCATGGAGGCGCTCAGCATGCGCAAGCTGGGCGCCAGGCTCGGCGCGGGCGCCACCAGCATCTACTGGCACGTGTCCAACAAGGACGAGCTGCTGGAGCTGGTTCTCGACGAGGTGTACGGCGAGGTCAGGATCCCCGAACTCACCGAGCCGGCGAGCTGGCGGGACGCGGCGGCCGTGTTCGCCTACGGGATGCGCCAGGCGATGCTCAAGCATCCCTGGATGGTGCCGCTGCTCGGCGTGCTGCCCAGCTTCGGGCCGAACGCCCTGGCGGTCAACAACACGCTGATGACCGCGTTCGAGGAAGCGGGTTTCACCGGCAAGACCCTGGACTACGCCGTCGGCGCCGTGGTCTCCTACACGCTCGGCGCCACGACGCCCGAGGTGACCTGGCTCAACATGGTCGCGCGCTCGGAGGCCGGCGCCGACGAGTGGCTGACGAACCTGATGCGGCAGGTCGAGGTCGCCGCGGCCGACTACCCCGACATGCTGGCCCGCTACTCCACCGAGGACTTCAGCGACATGGGGGTCGCCAAAAGCCTCACCTTCGATTTCGGCCTGGTCGCCATGCTCGACGGCCTGGAGGTCCGGCTACGGTGGCATCTGGACGAGTCCAAGCCACCGGATCCGTCATCGGCGTCCCCCGCCGTCGACGCCGCCGTCGACGCCGCCGGACGCGGCTGAACCGCGGCGGCCCCTGCGGCGCTCGCGATCACCCACGGTGATCACGATGGCCGCCAGGGGTGGCGGACGGCACGTACGGTGACCGTGCGGACGCGCGCTGACGTGCACGGATACCGTCACCCTGTCAGGTAGTGGGCGGTCGTTCTTACATCGTGATCGGCTACGCTCGGACATATGCTACCGACCCTGGCCGACGTCCTCGCACTGGACGCCGTCCGCCGAGGCAGCCCGCGCGTCGTCGCCGGCGCCGACCGGCTGGACACCCGCGTCCGCTGGGTCCACGTCGGCGAGGTCAGCGACATCGCCCACCTGCTGCGCGGCGGAGAGCTGATCCTCACCACGGGGGTTGCCCTGCCCGAGGAACCCGACAAGCTGGCCGACTACATCGCCGACCTCGCCGCCGTCGGCGCCTCCGGCCTCATCGTCGAACTCGGCCGCAGGTTCATCCGCGAGCTGCCCCGCGCGGTCGTCGAGTCCGCGGAGACCCATGGTCTGCCCCTGGTGACGCTCAGCCGCGAGACCCCGTTCGTGCAGATCACCGAGTCCGTGCACGCCCGCATCATCGACATCCAGCTCGAAGAGCTGCGCGCCTCCGAGCAGCTCCACGAGGTGTTCACCGAGCTGTCGGTCGAGGGGGCCTCACCCGCCGAGGTGCTCACCCAGGTCTCCCGCCTGTCCGCCCGGCCGGCGCTGCTGGAGAACCTCGCCCACCAGGTGCTCGCCTGCGAGACCGCCGGTCGCGATACCGGCGCGCTCCTCGCCAACTGGGAGGCCCGCTCCCGCGCCGTCGCCCCCCACGAGCGCACGGCGTACGACCCCTCCTCCGGCTGGCTGGTCACCATGGTCGGCGCGCGCGGCCACGACTGGGGGCGGCTCATCCTCCTTTGCGAGGCCCCGCCAGGCCCCCGCGACATCGTCCTCGCCGAACGCGCCGCGACGACGCTCGCCCTCGGCCGCCTCCTCGAACGGCACCAGGAGAGCCTGGAGCGCCAGGCGCACGGCACGATCATCACCGGCATCCTCACCCACGCCTACTCCGACCCCGACGAGGCCGCCGCCCGCGCCCGCGCGGTGGGCGTCCCGCTCACCGGCAGGAAGCTCATCAGCGTGGTGCTGCGGCTCACCGACCCGACCGACACCGCGCTCAACCTCCAGGCGCAGCTCGGCGAGCTCGCCGAGGCCACCGCCGCGGCCTGCCGGGACGCGAAGCTGCCCGCACTGGTCGGCGCCCTGGACCAGAACCGCGTCGGCGTCCTGCTCCCCTTGCCGCCGCGCACCGCCGCCGAGACCGCCCTCACCTCGCTCGCCGAACGCCTCCGCACGGCGTTCGCCACGCCGTTCGTCCTCGCCGCCGGCTCCGTCGTCGAGTCCGTGCGGGACGTGCGCCGCAGCTTCCTGGAGGCCGAGCAGGTCGCCGAGGCCGCCGCGCGCCAGCCCGACCGCCGCCCGTACTACCGCCTGCCCGACCTCCGGCTGCGCGGCCTGCTCCACCTACTGCGCGACGACGCCCGGCTGCAGACCTTCGCCGAGCGCGAGCTCGGCCCGCTGCTCGCCCACGACGCCCACCGCGGCGGCGACCTGACCGGCATCCTGCGCACCTACCTCGACGCCGGGCGCAACAAGGCCGTCGCCGCCCAGCGCGCCCACCTGTCGCGGCCCGCCTTCTACGACCGGCTGCGCCGCCTCGAACGCATCCTCGACACCGACCTCGACGACGTCGAATCCTGTCTGTCCCTCCACGTCGCCCTGCTGGCGCTGGAGTCGTTCCGAAGGGAGATCCGGTGAGCCACGGCCAGACGACGGCCATGCGGGCACGTGACCACGGCATCGTGATCGGCACCGGCACCCCAGGCCGGTACAACGCGATCACCGACGTCGCCGGCGTCAAGGTCGGCCACACCACCCTCATCGAGGGCGACGGACCCCGCGTCGTCGGCCGCGGCCCCGTGCGCACGGGCGTGACGATGGTGCTCCCGCACGGCGGCTCCGCCTTCGACGAGCCCCTGTACGCGGGCTACCACTGGCTGAACGGCAACGGCGAGATCACCGGCATGGCGTTCCTCGACGAGTTCGGCCTGCTCGGTTCGCCGATCGGCATCACCAACACCGCCTCCGTGGGCGTGGTCCGCGACACCATCGTCGAGATCGAGGTCGCCTCCCTCGGCAAGGGGCGTCAGGCCTGGTCCCTGCCCGTGGTCGGCGAGACCTGGGACGGCACCCTCAACGACATCGACGGCCGGCACGTCAGGCCCGAGCACGTCAAGGCCGCCCACGCCTCGGCCTCCGGCGGCCCGGTGGCCGAGGGCGCGGTCGGCGGCGGCACCGGCATGATCTGCCACGGCTTCAAGGGCGGCATCGGCACCGCCTCGCGCGTGCTCCCCGAGCGAGACGGCGGCTACACCGTGGGCGTGCTCGTCCAGGCCAACCACGGCATCCGTGACCGGCTCACCGTCAACGGCGTGCCGGTCGGACGCGAGCTGGACGACGTGCCGCGCCCCGCGATGCCGCGCCCGTCCTACGAGGGCGCGGGGTCCATCATCGGCATCGTCGCCACCGACGCCCCGCTGCTCCCCCACCAGTGCCGGCGGCTCGCCCGGCGTGCCGGGCTGGGCGTCGGGCGCACGGGCGGCGCGGGCGAGAACTCCAGCGGCGACGGGTTCCTGTGCTTCTCCACCGGCAACCGCGACCTGCCCACCAACGCCCTGGACGCCGACCCGCCGCGCACCTTCCAGGTGTCCGTCCTCGCCGACGACCACATCAACCCGCTGTTCTACGCCGTGATCGAGGCCACCGAGGAGGCCATCGTCAACGCCCTGGTGGCCGCCGGCACCATGACCGGCGCCGACGGCGTCACCGCCCATGGTCTGGACGGCAAGCGCTTGGCCGCCCTGCTCACGTGAGCGTGCCGTCCACCGGTCTCGTAAGGTGACCGGCCTCGGGGACCGGTCGTCGCGTCCCCGGTGCGGTGTCTAGTCACGACGCCCAGGTCCCGTCCTCTCGCTGCGGTCCTTCTCAATCGGCCTCATTCGGCGCCCGGTCGGCGGGGACCGTTACGGCGAATCCGGTGCCGCCGCATGGTCCGTCACCCGGTGAACGTCGCGGGACAGCGCACTGGCCCGCCGCGGCCAGGCGGCGACGGCGCCGAAGACCCCAACGACCCGCCGGAGCCGAGCGTCGGTGAACACGGGCCACGGCGTGCCGGTTAGCAGCGCATTCACCAGTTGTAACGCTCACAGCCCAGCACAGAGGAGGAATTCAACACTTAATAGAACATTTCCGGATGGCGGATAACAGTCGGTTACATTCTCATAGACGTCGGCGTGTTCCCGGGCGCTCGGCGTGTCCCAGCCAAGACCATGGTGCGGCAAGGATGCGATCACCCCCCGGGAGCCCTTGATGCCACGTCCGATGCCGCGCCTGACGCCGCGCCCCCAAGGGCCGTTGACGCCGCGCCCCCAGGGGTCGTCCCATCCGGCGCGACGCCGCCTCCGCGCCGGCCTTCTCTCCCTGTCCCTCCTCGTGGCCGGCGCCCCGTCCGTGGCCCTCGCCGGGACGGCGGCCCCCGCGTCGCGCGTGGAGCTCCCCAGGACCGACTTCCCGCTCGGCCCGCCCGGGCTCGCCGACCAGACGCACACGGCCGTCGCCCCCGGCATCGACCTGTTCACGCTCGTCCACGGCAGCGCCACGGATGGCTACACGGTGTCGGTCCTGATGAAGGGCAAGGACTACGGCACCCGCGCCCAAGCGGAGGCGGCGGCGGAATCGGTCCGCGCGGCCGGGTTCGAGGTCAGCGTCCAGCAGTTCACGCGTCCCGAGGTCGCCGACTACCCGGCAAGCATCGGCTACATGGTCCGTACCGGGTTGTGGACCGTAAAGGAGCGCAAGGAAGCGGACAAGGTCGTGAAGCAGCTCAAAGAGGCCGGCGTCACGGCGAAGGTGGACTTCCTCGGCGACGACGGCGTCCAGTCCACCGGCCCCTGGGACGTCCGCGTCCTCACCATAGACCCTCGCGACTTCCGCGGCTCCTACCACTCCAGCGTGGGCGTGAACGTCGCCAAGCAGGAGAGGCCCTCCGCGATGGCCAAGCAGGCCAAGGCCATCGCCGCCGTGAACGGCGGGTTCTTCAACATCCACACCGACAAGCACCTGCGCGGCGAGCCCGTCGGCATCTCCGTGGTGGACGGCCGCCTGCTCAGCGAGGCCGTTCCCGGCCGCAGCGCGCTCATCCTCAAGGGCCGCTCCGCGCGGATCACCGAGGTGAGCACCAGCGTCACCGCCACCTCCGCCGATGGCGAGCGCACCGGAATCACCGGCGTCAACCGGGCGTCGAAACCCGACGAGCTGATCCTCTACACCGAGGAGTTCGGCGCCGACACCCCTGCCGACGACGGGGCCGAGGCCGTCCTCGACGCCAACGGCCAGGTGCTGGAACTCCGCCCCGCCGGCGGGCCCGTCCAACCCGGCACCCGCGTGCTGCACGGCACCGGCATCATGTCCGACTGGATCTGGTCCCACGCCTGGGAGCAGTGGACGCTCGACATCACCTCCAAGGTGACCGACCTGCGCTCCGGCAAGTCCATCCCCCTCACCCCCGAGACCAGCATCATCGGAGGCGGCGTCGGACTCGTCCGCGACGGCACCGAGCACGTCACCGCCAAGGCCGACGGGCACGCCAACGTCAACATGATCCTGCGCCGCCACCCGCGTACCCTCGCGGGCGTCACCAAGTCCGGCCGGCTCATCCTCGCCGTCGTCGACGGCCGCAAGCCCGGCGTCACCGTCGGAGCCTCCATGGTGGAAGCCGCCCAGCTCATGCTCTGGCTCGGCGCCCGCCAGGCCATCAACCTCGACGGCGGCGGCTCCAGCGCCATGGTCGTCAACGGCAAGGTAGTGAACCACCCCTCCGACGGCACCGAACGTGGCGTAGGCGACGCCCTCCTAGTAACCCCCTGACCCCACCAACCCCCATGCCCTCCTCCGCTAAGGAGACCGCGGGTTCTCCACTAAGGGGACTGCGGGGCAGATCGCCTTCCCCTTCTCCACATGAGCGACCACCCTCCCTCTACAGGGAAGGACCGCCCACCCTCCCCCCTCCATGGAGGGACCGTCTCGAGTCTCCGCCGTAGGGCTCGTCTCCATTGGCGCCGGCGCGGCGGGACGCGGGTCGGCGAACCCGGCGCCTGATACGGCGGCCCACCGGCAACCCGCCACCGGCACCCGCCACCGGCACCCGCCACCCGCCGGCCTTCCTCCGGCCCCGCGCCGGCCCCGGACATGCAAAAGCCGGGCCCCGGAAAAGGGACACCCCCCTCCAGAACCCGGCTGACACCAAACCCCAGCCCGCACCCGCCACCCCGGAAACACCCATAAGCCAGAACCCACGGAACGGGAACGGGGAAGAAAACGGGGAGACCCATCCTCCCGCGGCACGCGGAAACCGTCAGCACCCGGAGCGTGGGAACACGACACACACAGCCACAGCCACAGTGGACGTCGGCACACCGGCAACACGGCGGGCGCCGGAGGGCGGTGGTTTCGAGCTTCCCCGGAAACGCAGGAAGGCCACCCGAAACCTCGGATGGCCTTCCTGCGTCATACAAAGATTGTCCGGCGGTGTCCTACTCTCCCACACCGTCCCCGGTGCAGTACCATCGGCGCTGGAAAGCTTAACTTCCGGGTTCGGAATGTAACCGGGTGTTTCCCTTCCGCTAAAACCGCCGTAACCCCGCGAAACACACAAACCAAGCACACACAACACCACGCCAGACGTGGAATGGTGCGGGTCTCAGGTTTGCTGTCTCTGAGATCACACAGTGGACGCGAGCATGCTCTGTGGTCAAGTCCTCGGCCTATTAGTACCGGTCAGCTCCACACCTTACGATGCTTCCACACCCGGCCTATCAACCCAGTCATCACCTG
>NZ_QOIL01000019.1 GCF_003323745.1 Sphaerisporangium album | reverse complement strand
TCGGCATCACCGTATGGGGCGTCCGCGACAGCGACTCCTGGCGCTCGGGCGACACCCCGCTGCTGTTCGACGGCAACGGCAACAAGAAGCCCGCCTACACCTCCGTCCTCAACGCCCTCAACGCCGCCAACCCGAACCCCACACCCACCGCCACCCCGACCTCCACGCCCACGCAGCCCGGCGGCGGTAACGGCCAGATCAGAGGCGTCGCCTCCGGCCGTTGCGTCGACGTGCCCAACGCCGCCACCACGGACGGCACCCGGGTGCAGCTGTGGGACTGCAACGGGCAGACCAACCAGCAGTGGACCTCCACCTCCGCCCAGGAGCTCAGGGTGTACGGCAACAAGTGCCTCGACGCCGGCGGCTCGGGCAGCGGCGCCATCGTGCAGATCTACTCCTGCTGGGGCGGCGACAACCAGAAGTGGCGCCTCAACTCCGACGGCACGATCGTGGGGGTCCAGTCGAACCTGTGCCTGGACGCCGTCAACGCGGGCACCGGCAACGGCACCCAGCTCCAGCTGTACTCCTGCCACGGCGGCAACAACCAGAAGTGGACCCGTTCCTGAACCTTCCCGACTCCGACGGTGACACCGACGGCTCCCGAGGGCATACCGCCGTCGAGCTTTCGAGGGAGCGCCTGGGCCTGCTGACCCAGACCGACACCACCTGCTGACCTCCTGACGGGGGACGCCTGCGCTGCAAGCGTCCCCCGCACCCTGAGATGGGTGCCGAGCGTGTGCGCGTCCGCCGGGGCGGTGCCCCCCGGCGGACGTGTGTTCCCCCTCCGATTCAGCCGAGGGTCCGGCGTTGGCCGGTTCGAGCCCGCACCCCGGCGGCCGGCCCCTACGGGGGACGTGTGGAGGTCCACTCTCCGTACGTACCAAGATGCACGTATGTCGTTGACCGAGCAGGCGATCGAACGCATCAGACAACTGATCAAGGAGGGAACCCTCCCGCCGGGCGCGCGGCTGCCCCCGGAGCAGGACCTGGCCGCCGAGCTCGGCTTGTCCCGCAACCTGCTCAGGGAGGCCGTCCGCTCCCTGGTCACGACCCGCGTGCTGGAGGTGCGCCGAGGGGACGGCACCTATGTCACGAGCCTCAAACCGGAGTTGCTGCTGGAGGGAGTGGGTCTCGCCGTCGAGATGATGCGGGGCGACGATCTGCTGGAGATCACCGAGGTCCGGCTTCTGTTCGAACCGGTGGCCACGGGGGTCGCGGCCACCCGCATCACCCCGAAGCAACTCGCGAAGGTCGAACAGCACCTGACCGCCATGATCGCCGCACAGGACGACGTGGAGACGCTCAACCACCACGACGACGCCTTCCACCGGGCCGTCTTCGAGGCGACGGGCAACAAGTCGCTGCAGGCGCTGCTCACCGGCATCGCGAGCCGGACGCTCCGCGCCCGCGTGTGGCGTGGCCTCGTCGAGGAGAACGTGGCCGGCCGGACCATCGCCGAGCACGCGGCCATCTACCGGGCGCTCGCGGACGGAAACGCTCCCCTCGCCCAGGCGGCGGCGCTCATGCACGTGAGCACCACCGAGACCTGGCTGAGGGAGAACCTCGGCCGATCGCTGTCCGGTCCCGCTCCCGAACCACGGCGTTGACCGCCCGCAGATCGGCACACGTCAAGATCGCCGTTCGCCCCCGCGCGGAGCTCATCCGCTGCCAGGGGCGCCGTCGGCGCGACATCCCCGGCGTTCGGGCGGGGCCTCCGCCGCTCGCCGGATGGGCGTGCGATGAAACTTCCACACGCCCTCACATCCGACGCGAGCAAGATCGCCATCCGGCAGACATGGGTTGTCTCCCCGCGGACGACGGGGGTCCGGCACGAAGGCACCTGCGGCGAGTACGAACTTCCTGGGTGCCACGGCTCACCTCAGGGACCCTCTTCCCCGCTCGTGAGCTTTGACTTCACGGTCGTCCGCGCCGATCTCCCCCGTCGGCCTCACCGCCGGCCGAGGAGGGACCCTGGACAGATCCCGCCAATTGGCTTACAAAGACATCCAATGTCGCCGTGACAATCCAGTCATGTCCATGAAACATCCACGGGAGTTCAGCCGTCGCTCACCACGAAGGTGGACGTACACGAGCCGTCCCCTGACATGCGGCCGGCCGGGTCCACCCCTGCGGATCGGATGCCTCCAACAAGCCCCCTGCGCGGAAAGGTCCCCCATGTCCTACTCTTCGTCAAGGTTCAGCCGGCGCACACTGCTCGCCGGGGCCGGTGGCACCGCGGCCGCCGGTCTGCTGGGGATCCGCCCGGCGTGGGCCACCGACGGCCCGAGCAGCTACACCCCGAGCTGGTCGTCGGTCGACCAGCACCCGCCGGCGGCCGAGTGGTTCCAGGACGCCAAGTTCGGCATCTACTTCCACTGGGGAGTGTTCAGCGTCCCGGCGTACGCCAACGAGTGGTACCCGCGCAACATGTACAACAACGGGTCGAACGAGAACAACCACCACAAGAGCGTCTACGGTGATCCCTCGGCGTGGCCGTACCACAACTTCATCAACGGCGCCCGGGACAAGGCCGGGAACTTCGTCCAGTTCGCGCCCAAGCTCAGGTCCGCCGGCGGCAACTTCGACCCCAACGAGTGGGCGCAGCTCTTCGCCGACGCCGGGGCCAGGTTCGCCGGCCCCGTGGCCGAGCATCACGACGGCTACTCGATGTGGAGCAGCCAGGTCAACGAGTGGAACTCCGTGGCCACCGGACCCCGGCTGGACCTGCTGCGGCTGCACGCCGACGCCATCCGCGCCAAGGGCCTGAAGCTGCTGGTGGCCCTGCACCACGCGTACAACTTCACCGGTTTCTACCAGTGGGTGCCGGCGCAGCCCACGACCTCGCTGAAGAAGCTGTACGGCCAGCTCGGCGCCGCCGCCCAGCAGCAACTGTGGTACGACAAGCTCCGGGAGGTGATCGACGGCTACCAGCCCGACATCATCTGGCAGGACTTCAACCTGCCGCAGCTCCCCGAATCGCGGCGGCTGGACTTCCTGTCCTACTACTACAACCGGGCGGTGGCCTGGAACAAGGACGTCGTCGCCACCTACAAGGACGGCTTCAACAACCGCGGCGAGGTCTTCGACTACGAGCGTGGCGGGCCGGCCGGCATCCAGACCCCCTATTGGCTGACCGACGACAGCATCTCCAGCTCCAGCTGGTGCTACACGGTCGGGATCGGCTACTACTCGCTGGACGCGATGCTGCACGCGCTGATCGACCGGGTCAGCAAGAACGGCAACATGCTGCTGAACATCGCCCCGATGGCCGACGGCACCATTCCGTCCGGGCAGCGGTCGGTCCTGCTCGGCATCGGGGACTACCTGAAGCGTTTCGGCGAATCCATCTACGCCACCCGAGCCTGGACCGCCCACGGCGAGGGCCCCACCCAGATGGGCGGCGGCTCCTTCACCACGCCACGCCCGGGAACCAACCGGGACATCCGCTTCACCCGCAGCAAGGACGGCCGGGTGCTGTACGCGACCGTGCTCGGCTGGCCCGGCGGCACGCTGGACATCACGACCCTGAACTCCAGCCGCATCAACCTCAGCACCCTGACCTCGGTGCAGTTGCTCGACTCCACGGCCGGTTCCTCCATCAACCTGCCCAACCGCACCCAGGACGGCTCGGCGCTGCACATCTCGATGCCGTCCTCCAACCCTCCCTTCACCGCCCTGGCGTACGTGGTCAAGCTGACCTTCTCCGGCCAGATCCCCGCCCTCGGCAGCGGCAGTGGTGGTCCCATCCCCACCGGCTGGGCGCGGATCGCCAACGTCACCACCGGCCTGGTCCTGGACAGCGGCGGCAACGTCGCCTCCGGCTCGAACCTCAAGCAGTGGAACTACGACGGCAGCACCAACCTGCAGTGGCAGCTGGTCGACCTGGGCGGTGGCTGGTACCGCCTCGTCAACCGCACCAACGGCATGGTCGCCGACAGCTGGGGCAACACCGCCAACGGCGCCAGTTGCCTGCAAGCCCCCTGGAACGGCGGCAACAACCAGCAATGGCGCCTGGGCAACCTCGGCAACGGCCGCTACCAGATAATCAACCGCGGCACCGGCACCGCCCTCGACGGCGCCGGCAACACCGCCATCGGCTCCACCGTCGTGCTGTGGACCCCCAACAACAGCACCAACAACCAATGGACCATCACCGCCGTCTGACCGCCGCCATGGCCGGGTGCGGGTGAGGCCGCGGCGCGCTCACCCGCTCAGGCCGTAGACCCGGGTCGCGGTTCCCTGGAAGACCGCGTCGCGCTCGGCGGCCGACAGCCCGGCGTCGTTGAGCAGTTCGAGCGCGGTCGCGGTCCAGGCGGGCAGCGAGCCCGCCAGCAGGCAGACCGGCCAGTCGGAGCCGTACATGAGGCGTTCGGGACCGAACGCGTCGAGCGCGACGCCGACGTACGGCCGCAGGGTCTCGGCGTCCCAGCGGTCCGGGGCCGCCTCGGTGATCAGGCCGGAGAGCTTGGCCGTCACGTTCGGCTCGGCGGCGAGCTCCCGGACCAGCCCGGCCCACGGTTCCAGCTCCCCGGAGGCGATCGGCGCCTTGGCCAGGTGGTCCAGGACGAAGCCCAGGCCGGGCAGGGCCCGTCGTCCAGGGCGAAACCGGCGCCGTACCCTGTGGCGCGCAGTTCCATCTCCGGCGGCGGGCCGTATTCCGTGCCGGCGGCGTGCAGCAGGGCCGCCCCGGTCGGCGTGACCGCCTCCCCCGCCGCGCACCCGCGCCCCTTTGAGCAGGGCAAGCGTGGCCGGCGCGGGCACGGGCAGCACACCATGGCGGGTGCGTCGCCCCTGCCCTCGGTTCGCCGGCGCGGGCGGACGGGGGTGCGCCGCCGTGGCGGCGCACCCCTCGGGGCCGTTCCGGAACCGGGTCCGCGGGCGCCAGGCCGGATGGTGTCAGTTGAGCTGGGTGAACCTCCACTGCTGGTTCGTGCCGCCGTTACAGGTCCACTGGGTGAGCTGGACGTCATCGGCGGTGGAGGCGCCGGGGACGTCCAGGCACTTGTTGCTGTTGACCGAGACGACGCGGTAGCCCGAGCCGGAGGCTTCGATCTTCCACTTCTGGTTGTTGCCGCCCGAGCACGCCTGCTGCTGGACGAGGGCGCCGTCGGCGGTGGACGATCCCTGGACCTGCAGGCACTTGTTGCTGTGCACGGCGGTCAGGGTGAACGCCCCGTTCCCGGCGTCGGCCGCCTTCCACTGCTGGTTGGTGCCCCCGTTCGCGGCGTACTGGGTGACGGCGGCGCCGTCGGCGGTCGACCGGCCCCTCACGTCGGCGACCTTGCTGCTGTGCACGGCGGTCAGCGTGTACGTGCGTCCTGCCTGCGGGCCACCGGTGCCGCCTCCGGCCGCGACTCCCCTGCCGACAAAGGTGAACGAGTCCACGTCGAACGAGTTCGCCGTCGGCGCCTTGAACACCGCGTAGACGTTGTGCGTGCCACCGAGGTTGGTCACCGGGACGGCCGGCAGGGACACGTAGGTGTCCCACCCGCCGGTGCTCGGCACCGAGCCGGACGCGATGAGCGTGCCGGTCGGCGAGTCGGCGCGCAACTCGATGGAGCCGCCGCTGTTGGACGGCGACGACACGCGGAAGGACACCGAGTCGATCCCCGACAGGCTCATCGGCGTGAAGGAGATCCAGTCATTGTTGGAGACGTCGCCGATGCGCCTGCCGCCCTCGGCTCCGGCCTGATCGATGACCCGGATCCCCGACGAGCCGGTGAAGAACTCGGCCTGCTTGTGCTTGGGCTGCAGCGTGATCCCGGTGCTGCTCTTCAGGCCGCTCCTGTCGGTGTACTCGGCGATCAGGGCGTAGTAGACGTTGGACGCCTCATCATGGCCCGAGAGATCGGTGACCACCGTTCCCGAGCAGCCCGTGTACTGCCCGGTGTCGTGGGCGTGCTGGTCATGACCGAGCGCGGTGATCACCGTCACCTTGGAGCAGTCGACGGTGCCGTCCTCGGGATCGGTGACGTTCACCGTGTAGGAGACGCTGTCCCCGAAGTCGATGAACCCGCCGTTCGGCGGAGCCCCGAAGGTCACCGTGGGCGCCGTGTTGCCGACCGTGATGGGCACGGTCGCGGTACCCGTGTTCCTGGAGGCGTCGGTCACCGTCAGAGTGGCGGTGTAGGTGCCGTTGGCCGTGTAGGTGTGGGACGGGTTCGCGCTGGTGGAGGTCCCGCCGTCGCCGAAGTTCCAGGCGTAGGTGATCGCGTCGCCGTCGGGGTCGGAGGAGCCCGCCGAGGAGAACGCGACGGTCAGCGGCGCCTGGCCCGAGGTCGGGGTGCCGCTCGCCTTGGCGACGGGCGCCCGGTTTCCGGCGACGTAGTCGACACGGTAGATGCCGTCGTCGGTGTTGGCGTGACCGTAGCCGTTGCCCCACTCGGCGAGGTACATGGCGCCGTCGGGGCCGAACTTCATGTCGATCGGCGCGTGCAAGGAGAGCTGCGCGACGAACGGGTTGATCTTCAGGAGGTTGCCCGAGGAGTCCAGGCGGAACTCCTTGACGAAGTTGCGCTGCCACTCATAGAAGAACGGCGTCTTGTCGAAGTACGCGGGGAACTTGCGGCTGGAGGTGCTGGCCGGGTCGTAGTGGTAGAACGGGCCGCCCATCGGGGCCGCGCCGTTGCAGCAGTCGATCTCGGGGAACTCGGCCGAGACGTGGTAGTTGTACCACACGGTCGCGGGCTTGGCCGCCGGAAGGTTGGTCAGCCCGGTGTTGTTCGGCGAGTCGTTGACCGGCGCCGAGCAGTTGAACTTCGCGCCGGAGGTGTTGGTGGCGAAGTTGAAGTCGTTGAACGGGACGTTGTTGCCGGTGCAGTAGGGCCAGCCGTAGTAGCCCGGCTGCTTGATCAGGTTCCATTCGACAGTGCCCTCGGGACCGCGGTTCGCGTTCGCGCTGCCCGCGTCGGGACCGTAGTCGGCCATGGAGATCCAGCCGGTGTCCCTGTCGACCGAGAAGCGGAACGGGTTGCGGAAGCCCATCGCGTAGATCTCGGGACGCGTCTTGGCGGTACCGGGCGCGAACAGGTTGCCCGCCGGGATCGTGTAGGTGCCGTCGGCTTCGGGGTGGATGCGCAGGATCTTGCCGCGCAGGTCGTTGGTGTTGGCCGAAGAGCGCTGAGCATCGTAGTGCTCCCGGCCGGGCCGTTCGTCGATCGGCGCGTAGCCGCTGGAGGCGTTGGGGTTGGTGTCGTCACCGGGCCCGACGTAGAGGTTTCCGCCCGGGCCGAACGCGAGGTAGCCGCCGGTGTGGCCGGGCTCGTCGACGTTGCGGTAGGCGGGGACCTCAAGGAGCTTCTTCTCGCCGGCCATGTCGAGGGTGGTGCCGTTGAACGTGAACCGGGAGACCCGGTTCACCTCGCCACCGGTGAGCGGCGAGTAGTTGACGTAGATCCAGCGATTGGTGGCGAAGTTCGGATCGAGCGCCAGGCCGACCCCGCCGTCCTCGCCGCCGTCGTAAACCGACAGGGTGCCGATGACGCGCGCGCCCCCACCGGCGGGGATCATGTTCACCTTGCCGGAACGCGAGATGTAGAACACGGTGCCGTCGGCGGCGACGTCCAGCTCCATCGGCTGGTCCGGCGCGGCGTCCAGGGTCACCTTCTGGTACCGGGCCGCGACCGTGCCGCCGCAGTCACCGGGTGCGGCGCCCGCCGCCCACTTCACCCCGCCCAGCAGGTGCTGCTTGAACAGGGGCTCGGAGTAGGAGGAGGCCTGGTGGCCCATCGCGGTGGCCCACACGCGGCCGCCTTCGGCGATCTGGCACCAGGAGATGGGGTGGTCGGCGCCCATCTTGTTCGGCCCGGCGTCGTAGGTGGTCTCGTCCGCGGTCGCCAGCACGTGCACGCTGCCGCGCATGTTCTTGTCGAAGTTGTACCACTCCTCGGGGCGGGTCCACCGGTCTGGCAGGCCCTGGGTCGAGGGGTGGACCTTGTCGGCGACCTTGGCGGTGCCCTGCAGGATCGCGGAGTGCTGGGTCATGTGGGCTCCGCCCATCACGACCTGGTCCCACCACGGGAACTGCGCCTCGATGTTCATGTCGGTGGCGTTGTGGATGGCCACGACACCGTGGCCGGCGCGCACGTACGCCTGGATGGCCTGGCGTTGGGCGTCGGTGTCCCAGACCATGCCGGACGTCTGGAACATGATCACGGCGTCGTAGGTGTTCAGGTTGGCCGTGTTGAAGACGCTCGCGTCTTCGGTGTGGTCGACCTGGAAGTTGTTGTCGGTCGCCATCTGCTGGAACATCGTGACGCCGGCGGGGATGGAGTCGTGCCGGAAGCCGGCCGTCTTGGTGAACAGCAGCACCTTGAACTGAGGAGCGGCCGCGTGCGCCGCCGGTACCGCGGTGAACGACAGCAGGAGCAAGGCGGCGGTCAGGAGATGGAACAGGCGCGATCTTCGCATGGAGGATCTCCGAGGGGAGTGTGGGCCTTGTATGTGAGCGTTAACATTTGACGGTGGAGTTCGGAGGCGTTCGGGTCGGCCAGGGCGGATGGCGCCGCACCGAGATGCGGCGAGGCGCTCGCGCCGGGGGCGGTGCCGCCCCCGGCGCGAGCGTGTTCCCTCTCCCGATTCAGACGCGGGTCCAGCGTTGGTTGGCTCCGCCGTTGCAGGACCAGATCGCCAGCCTGGTGCCGTTGGCGGTGGCGTTGTTGGGCACGTCGAGGCACTTGTTCGCGCCCACCGCGGTGATGGTGCCGTCGGTGTTGAACCGCCACTTCTGGTTGTTCTGGCCGTTGCAGTCCCAGATCTGCACCGCCGCGCCGTCGGCGGTGCTCTGGTTGGCCACGTCCAGGCACTTGCCGCCGTACACCCGCAGCTCACCCGCGCCGGTCGAGGTCCACTGCTGGTTGACCTGACCGTTGCAGTCCCAGAGCTGCGCCGCGGCGCCGTTGGCCTGCGAGACACCCGCCACGTCCACACACCGGCCCGACCCCACACCCCTGATCGCGCCCCCGCCCGAGGGAGGTGGGGTGCTCCCGCCGTTGAGCGCGTTCAGTACGGAGGTGTAAGCGGGCTTCTTGTTGTAGTTGCCGTCGAAGAGCAGCGGAGTGTCGCCGCTACGCCAGGAGTATTTGTCGGTGATGCCCCACACCGTGATGCCGGTGCAGCGGGGGACGGCGGTGCAGGCCTCGACGACGCGCCGGTAGGCGTCGGCCTGCGCGGAGCCCGAGCCGCCGACGTCCAGCTCGGTGATCTGCACGTCGACGCCCAGGGCGGCGAACTGCGCTATGTTCTGCTGGTAGTTGGACGGCGGGTTCCCGAAGTGCGACTGCAGGCCGACGCAGTCGATCGGCACTCCGCGCGCCTTGAAGTCGCGGACCATGTTGTACACGCCACGGGTCTTGTTCGCGTTGGCGTCGTCGATGTTGTAGTCGTTGTAGCAGAGCTTGGCGGCCGGGTCGGCCGCGCGGGCGGTGCGGAACGCCTCCTCGATGAAGCCGTTGCCGATCCGTTGCTGGAACACCGAGCTGCGCAGCGTGCCGACCGCGCCGCCGTCGGCGAAGGCCTCGTTGACCACGTCCCAGGCGTAGATATTGCCCTTGTAGTGGTTCATCACGCCGTTGATGTGGTTGTTCATCGCCGTGCGCACGTCGCTCGCCGACGACAGGTTCTGCACCCAGCCGGGGAGCTGGGCGTGCCACACCAGCGTGTGCCCGCGGATCTTCATCCCCTGCCCCTGGGCGTGGGAGACGATCCGGTCGGCGTTGCCGAAGGAGAACGCCCCCCGGGACGGCTCGGTGGAGTCCCACTTCATCTCGTTCTCCGGCGTGACCGAGTTGAACTCCCGGTCCCAGGTCGCCACGTACGCCGAATCGCTCAGATGTCCGGCCGCCACCGCGGCCCCGAAGTACCGGCCGCTCTGGGCCGCCGACGCGCCCAGCGTGCTGGCCGCGTCGGCGGGACCGGGGACCGCCAGCGCCGTGGCCACCCCCGCCAAACCGATGACGCCGCTGACCACCAGGTGGCGGACCCGGGCGAATGGTCGCCCGGCTCGAGGTGAAGATATGACGTTTCTGCCCATGCCTGAGCCTCCACTGCGGGATCTGATGAAAACGGGGGATGCGCAGGGACACGTGAGTAAGCGACGGGCGCGCTCCATCGACGGAGGGCGGTACCACCGCGGTATCACCGGCGTCACAGCCGGCGGCTCCTGCCGTCCACCACCGATCCCGGCACGAGCGAGCCGCCTTGAGGACACAGTCTGGGAAATGTGTACGAAACATGTCAAGCCCATGAGCGGATCGATTCGACGCCCTCGCAGGCATGGTGCCGACGACACCGCTGATGAGAAACCGCCTCGGACAGGATCGGGCGAGTGCGCGGCCGGATCACCGACCTGAAAGTTGCACCACCGCCCGTCCGGCAAGAAGCGCGTCTCCTCCCTGGTGAGGCGGCACGAGACCGGACGCGACCGGCCGATGTGCCGACAGCCCGGCGAACCGCACCCTTGACGGACCTCACCGCGTCGTGTTTGCTCCGCTGCACCACCACCAAGCGGCCGACCGAAGAAGGAGGCCCGGCTCGCACACTCGTTGTTAGCGCTAACACCGGCACGCCGGCTCGCCGCCGTAGAGCCGGCCGTACAAGGCGGAAGCGCGTGAGCGCCGCCGGCGATGCCGCGCGCCGGGTGGGCGTGCGGGGAACCGTCACGTCTCGCCATACCCCGACAGTGCCGCCGACCCGACCATCCAACTTCACACAAAGGCGGAACGATCGACAATGTTAGCGATAACAGCCCGTGAACTGCCTGCTCACGCCCAGAGCGCGTCGCGCATGCGCGGATGGGGACGGTGGCAGGCCGCGGCGCTCCTGGCCGTGATGGTGGCGCTGAGCCTCGTCATGGGCGGGGGTGTGGCTCGCGCCGAGTCCAATGGCGGGGTGCGCGTCATGCCGCTGGGCGACTCCATCACCGAGGGCACCCAGGTGCCGGGCGGATACCGCATCGGGCTGTGGCAGCGACTGGCCGCAGGACGCTACACCGTGGATTTCGTCGGGTCGCAGTTCAACGGGCCGGGCAACCTGAGCGATCATGACCATGAGGGTCATCCCGGGTGGCGGATCGACCAGATCGACGCCAACATCACGCGCTGGGCGCAGACCTACACCCCGCGCACGGTGCTGCTGCACATCGGCACCAACGACGTGCTGCAGAACTACAACGTCTCCAGCGCGCCCCAGCGGCTGTCCACGCTGATCGACCACATCACCGCGGCGGCGCCGAACGCGGACGTGTTCGTGGCGACCATCATCCCGCTGTCGAACTCCGGCCAGGAAGCCGCCGTGCGCACGTTCAACGCGGCCGTCCCCGGCATCGTGCAGAGCAAGGTGAACGGCGGAAAACACGTCCATCTTGTCGACATGCACGCCGCGCTCACCACGGCCGATCTGATCGACGGCATCCACCCCACCGCGGGCGGCTACGACAAGATGGCCGCCACCTGGTACAACGCCCTGCTGTCGGTGTCCGGCAGCATCGGCCTGCCCGGCAGCCCTCCCTCGGGCGGGGGCGCGATCAGGGGTGTGGGGTCGGGCCGGTGTGTGGACGTGGCGGGTGTCTCGCAGGCCAACGGCGCCGCGGCGCAGCTCTGGGACTGCAACGGTCAGGTCAACCAGCAGTGGACCTCGACCGGCGCGGGTGAGCTGCGGGTGTACGGCGGCAAGTGCCTGGACGTGGCCAACCAGAGCACCGCCGACGGCGCGGCGGTGCAGATCTGGGACTGCAACGGCCAGAACAACCAGAAGTGGCGCTTCAACACCGACGGCACCATCACCGCGGTGGGCGCGAACAAGTGCCTCGACGTGCCCAACAACGCCACCGCCAACGGCACCAGGCTGGCGATCTGGTCGTGCAACGGCGGAGCCAACCAACGCTGGACCCGCGCCTGACACCACCACCCTTCGCCGGGGAGGGACCGATCTCCCCGGCGAACGTTCCAGCGAACCCAAGGGGCGTGGCCGTTCGGGCACGCCCTTCGCCCCCAGGAGTAGAACATGCATCGTTCAGCTGTCCCCCCGCCCGGCGACGAGAGGAGACGGCGCCCACGGGCGGCCGTCGTGCTGGGCCTGATGACGGCACTGGCCACTCTGCTCGCCACGGCCCTCACCTGGACCGCACCGGCCTCGGCCGCCGCCTCGACCCTGATCAGCGTCGCCTCCGGACGCTGCCTGGACGTCTCGAACAACTCCAGCGCGCCCGGGGCGCCGTTGCAGATCTGGGACTGCCACGGCCAGGCAAACCAGACCTTCGAGTTCACCTCGGCGGGCGAGCTGCGAACGTTCGCCGGCACCCGCTGCGTGGACGCCAACGGGACCACGAACAACACGCGGGTGGTCATCAACAACTGCGGCGGGCAGAACAACCAGAAGTGGCGGCGGAACTCCGACGGGTCCATCGCCAGTGTGCCGTCGGGCCTCTGCCTGGACGTGAACGGGGCGGCCACCGCCAACGGCACCCCGGTCATCCTGTGGACCTGCAACGGGCAGAACAACCAGAAGTGGACAACCGGAGGCGGCAGCACCCCGCCGCCGAGCGGTTCGCGTCCGTGTGACATCTACGCCTCGGGCGGCACCCCCTGCGTGGCAGCGCACAGCACCACCCGCGCGCTCTACGCCGGCTACAACGGCAACCTGTACCAGGTGAGGCGCTCCTCGGACAACACGACCCGCGACATCGGCCTGCTCAGCGCGGGCGGCAGCGCCAACGCCGGGACCCAGGACTCCTTCTGCGCCGGCACGACCTGCGTCATCACCGTCGTCTACGACCAGTCCGGGCGCGGCAACGACCTGTGGTACCAGGGATCCAGCGTGGTCCCCGGCTCCCCCCAGAGCAGGCCCGCGACCGCGACGACCGAGTCGCTCACCGTCGGGGGCAACAAGGCTTACTCCCTGTACATCAACCCCGGCAACAGCTACTGGCGGGACGGCCACCTGACCGGCGTCCCCACCGGCGCCGCACCCGAGGGCATGTACATGGTGACCAGCGGCACGCACGTGAACAGCGGCTGCTGCTTCGACTACGGCAACAGCGAGACCACCAGGAAGGCCGACGCGGCCGGGGCCATGGACGCCATCAACTTCAGCAAGCAGTGCTGGTTCGGCGGATGTTCCGGAACCGGGCCGTGGGTCCAGGCCGACCTGGAATGGGGCCTGTTCTCCGGAGGGAGCCAGTCCTGGAACCAGAACCAGAGGGCTTTCCCCGGCAAGTTCGTCACCGCCACCCTCAAGAACAACGGCACGACCCGATTCGCCATCAAGGGCAGCGACGCGCAGTCCGGCAGCCTCTACACCCTTTACGATGGCGCGCTGCCCCCCGGCTACAACCCCATGAAGAAGCAAGGGGCGATCATCCTGGGAAGCGGCGGCGACTGCTGTAAGCCCGATGGAGGCGCCAACCTCAGCGCGGGGACCTTCTACGAGGGGGCCATGGTCGCCGGCTATCCCTCCGACGCCACCGAGAACGCCGTGCAGGCGGAAATCACCTCCGCCGGCTACCGCTGAGCCCCGCCGCCCCCGATCCTCCGGACACGGGCGGCGGCCAGACAGAGCCGGAGCGCCCGCCGCCCGCTCCCCCTCGGACGGCGGCCGGCGCTCCGGCACGTCCGACCGTCCCGGCCACGACCGGATTCCCGGATTGCCGGCGAGGGCCGAATCCGAATCGATTCGCGCGGAATAGTGTGGCGAGCGGACCGGCGTCGGAGGAGCATGCGAATGGCTCCCACCAGGCTCTGTAACGTGCCATTCATGCCCGAGATACGCGTCATTGACATCCTTCTGAGCCGGTTTTAAGCTGCGTGCGAATCGATTCGACCCGGTCCCGTAGACCCAGGACCGTCCTTGAAACCTTCGAGCCCCTGGTGACGTGCACGTCGAGACCGACGAACGCGACGACCGGCTCGGCTGCCCCCGCTCGCGCGCCC
Organism: Sphaerisporangium album; assembly: GCF_003323745.1. Taxonomy (GTDB): domain Bacteria; phylum Actinomycetota; class Actinomycetes; order Streptosporangiales; family Streptosporangiaceae; genus Sphaerisporangium; species Sphaerisporangium album. The sequence continues at coordinate 171,980 of NZ_QOIL01000019.1, read as the reverse complement.
AAGGAGGTCCGGGCTCCTGAACCGCGCCGTTTCCCCGGCCCAGATGTTCCACCCCCCACTGCTCAAGGAGTCATGAGTGGAAACCACACCCAACAGGCGGCCCAGACGCCGCCGCGGGCTCGCCGCTCTCCTTGCCGCCGGCGCGCTGGTCGCGGCCTCCGTCATGATGGCCGCCGCACCGGCCCAGGCCGCGGATCAATCCATCACCGTCAACTTCTCCGCCGCGGGCGGCTCCCCCACCTACCGCGCCTCCGGGTGGATCTACGGCATGACCGAGAACGCCTCGGGCCCTGCCGACCACTTCTTCACCGATGTGAAGTTCCGGTACATGCGTGCCGGTGGCGCGCAGCTCGACAGCCCGGGCGGCTGGGTGTCGGGCCGATACGACCGCCGCTGGAACGCGACGCGCGCGCAGTTGCTGCGCACCCGATCGCTGGGCGGCGAGTTCGTCCTGCTCGTCCACGACCTGTGGGGGGCGGACGGCTATCCGATCTCGCGCTTCCCGGGTGACAACGGCGACTGGACCGACTACGACGCCTTCCTCACCCGCCTGATCAACGACGTACGGGCCACCGGCGCCCCGGTGCAGTGGGACCTGTGGAACGAGCCCAACATCACGCTCTTCTGGAACCGTCCCCAGTCCCAGTACTTCGAGCTGTGGCGGCGCACCTACCAGCGCGTCAGGGCGGCGTTCCCGGCGCACCTGATCGTGGGCCCGAGCTGCGCGTGCGTGCCCTCCACGGGGGGTTGGTGGACGCAGTACCTCGACTACGTCAAGGCCAACAATGTGGTACCCGACATCGTGAGCTGGCACTCCCTGCCGGGCGACCCGGTGGCGAACGTCGCGACCGCGAACACCACGCTGGACTCGCGCGGCATCCCGCACCCGCGTCCGTACCAGATCAACGAGTACGGGGCCTCCAACGAGCAGAACCCCGGTGACGGCGCCTGGTACATCGCGCGTCTGGAGAGGGCCGGCGCCGACGGCCTGCGGGCCAACTGGGCGGGTGGGAACAACCTGCACAACGACCTGGGCAACCTGCTCGTCCACGACTCGGCGGGTAACCACCAGCCGAAGGGCGAGTGGTGGGTCTACGACTTCTACGGCTCGCAGACCGGCCAGATCGTGTCCGTCACCCCCAGCACGTCGTACGACGCGTTCGCCACCAAGGCGAGCGGCGAGGCGAAGATCCTGGTCGGCGGTGGCTCCACGACCGGCAACATCGCGGTCAACCTGCAGCGCCTGGACACCACGAGCGGCATCGTGCAGAACAACCAGGTCCGCGTGGTCGCCCAGCGCGTTCCGTACAACAACGGCGGCGCGGTCGCGGGGCCGGTCACCGTCCAGGACTCCGTCGTGACCCTGTCCGGCGACGGCGCGACGGTCAACCTGCCGCACACCAATGCCGACGAGACCTTCACCCTCACGCTCCTGCCCCCGAACGGCGGCCCCCCGCCGTCGACGACGCCGATCCGCGGCGTGGCGTCGGGCCGGTGCCTGGACGTGAACGGCGCCTCGCAGGCCAACGGCGCGCAGGTGCTGATCTGGGACTGCAACGGGCAGGCCAACCAGCAGTGGACCTCGACCGCTTCCAGTGAGCTGCGGGTGTACGGCGGCAAGTGCCTGGACGTCAACGGCGGCGGCACCGCCGACGGCACGCCCGTGATCATCTGGGACTGCAACGGCCAGAACAACCAGAAGTGGCGCCTCAACGCCGACGGCACCATCACCGCCATCGGCGCGAACAAGTGCCTGGACGTCAGCGCTCTGGGCACCGCCAACGGCACCAAGGTGCAGATCTGGTCGTGCACCGGCCAGAACAACCAGAAGTGGACCCGCGTCTGACCCCACCTCCACACCGTCGCGGCTCCCGGGCCGCTGACCGGACCACTCCCATCGCGGCAGAGGGCCCGGCGGCGAGATCTTCGCCGCCGGGCCCCTCCGGGTACCCGGTCACGCTCCGAGCTTTGGCCGGGCTCTCCGGGACGGCGGGTACCGAATCGATTCGCCGACCGGCGTGAAGAAACGCGCTCTCATGCCGGAGCCGTCGACGCCGCCGTCGCCCGACGCTCGTGAGCGGCGGCGAGGATCAGGTAGGCGCTGGCCGTCCAGGTGTAGGCGCGGTCTCTCAGACCGGCGCCGCTGCGGGCGTCGAAGTTCTCGGCGAACCCCGACTTCTCGCACAGGGCGCGGAAACGGGCGCTGATCTCGTCCGCGAACGCGACGTACCCCGCCCGGCGGAGGCCGTCCTCGATCAGGATCGTGGCGGGCGCCCAGATGGGCCCTCGCCAGTAGCCGTCCTCCTGGTAGTGCTCCGAGGTGGGCAGCTCGGTGGCGAGCCCGTACTCGGTCAGATGCCTCTCGATGCGGGCGGCGAGCTCCGCGGCGACCGGTTCGGGGAGTTCGTCGCCCAGCACGATCGGCATCAGGTCGAGCAGGCTGGAGCTGGACCAGGTCCGGCCCGACCGCGCGCCCCGGGCGGCGAACCGCTCGCCGGTCCACAGCTGCGCGAGCAGCGCGTCCCGCATGCGGTCGGCCTCCCGCGACCATCGGGCCGCGTCCTCGGGCATGGCGAGTTCGCCGGCCAGGCGGGCGAGCTCCCGCATCTGCAGCACGAGGAAGGACGCGAGGTCGGCGGTCTCCACGACCCGTTCGGGGTCGAAGGTGGTGGCGTTGTCCCAGCCGCTGTCGTTGCCGTGCTGGTAGTGAGCCAGCTCGTGCCCGGGGACGCGGCGGGAGTCCAGCCAGAAGGATGTCCACCGCTCCAGCAGCCGGTAGACCTCGGCCGCCTCGCGTTCGTGCAGCGGGCGCAACCGCCGCAGGGCCCAGCCGTGGATGGGCGGCTTGACGAAGTTGTACAGGATCTCGGAATGGGTGACGGAGTCGGGCAGCGCGCCGGCGGCGTCCTGGTGGTCGAACATGAGCCGGAACTGGTCCCACGCCAGATCCGGCAGGCCGCCCGCGAGGGCGATGGCGTTGAAGCAGTGGTCCCAGCTCCACACCTTGTCCATCCAGTGCTTGGACATCAGCACCGCGGGGCGGGTGACGAACCCGGCCGGCCGCACGGTCGCCGACCAGAGCACGTAGGCGGCCAGGTCGGCGGCGGACGTCCGGTCGCCGCGCCAGGGCGCCACCGCGTCGCGGAAGGCGTCGAACGCGGACCGCGCGGCCGAGGTCACGCGCTCGAAGCGGTCCACGCGGGTGTAGGGGGCACGGGCGGTCTCGTACTCCTCCACGGCGATCTCCCAGGCTCCCTCCTCACCGGATATCACGATGCCGCGCTCGGCCGTACCGAGCGCCTGCGCGCCGAGTCCTTCGGCGACCCGCCCTTCGAGAAGCGTGACGCGGTAGCGGCGCCCGGTCTGGTACACGGTGAAGACCCACGAGCCGTCACCGGGATCCTGGTAGAAGTACGGCCCGCTGAACGGGGTCAGGACGGCGTCTGCCGCTTGCAGGCGCAGGCCGAGGCCCTGGCCCCGTATCCGCGCCGTGTCCGCGTTCTCGTACGCGAGGTCGATCCGGCCCACGTCGGAGGCCCAGGTGAGCCGATGCGGCGTGGCGGTGACGGTCGTCTCGGCGCGGGCGCCCTCCACGGTGGGGATCACCCGCAGGATGGGATGCATGCCGGTCTGGTGCGACACCAGATGCACGTCCTGCGCGTAACTGTTCTCGGCGATCACCGGGGAGAAGTCGAACCACGATCCGCGGAAGCTGAACGGGATCTCGTGCGGGGAGAACACCGGGCCTGCGGCGACGGTCATTAGGAGGGAGTCCCTTCTGCCGGGAGGGGGCCGGCCGGTCAGTTCTTCACCGCGCCCGCGGTGACACCCGCGGCCACGTAGCGTTGCGCGATGACGAGCAGGATGGCCGTGGGGATGGAGGCGATCACGGCGGTGGCCATGATGGCGTTCCATTGCTGGTTGTTGTTGCCGATGTAGTGGTAAATGCCGAGGGTGATCGGCTGGCCGCGGCCTCCGCCGTCGAGGGTGCTGGCGAAGATGAAGTCCGACCACGCCCAGAGGAACGCGAACAGTGAGACCGTGATGACGGAGTTGCGGCTGACCGGCACCACGACCGACCAGAAGGTGCGCAGCGCGCCCGCGCCGTCCACCCGGGCCGCCTGCATGAGCTCTTCGGGGATCCCGGACATGAACGCGGTGAAGATCAGCACCGCGAACGGCACCGCGAGCGTGGAGTCGGCCACGATGAGTCCGGGCACCGTGTTCAGCATCCCGGTGCTGAGGAAGATGGCGTAGAAGCCCATCGCCATGATGATCCCGGGGATCATCTGCGCGATCAGCAGGACGAAGGTCAGCAGCCCGCCGCCGCGCGGACGCAGTTTCGCGAGCGAGTAGGCGGCGGGCGTCGCGACCAGCAGGGTGAGGGCCACCGTGCCCAGGCCCACGACCACGCTGATCCCGAGGTAGGGCAACTGCTGGTCGAGGACGGCCCGGTAGCCCTCCAGGGTGCCGTCGACGGGGAACCAGGAAGGAGGGCTCTTTCGCATGTCCTGGTCACGTGTGAACGACACGTTGACCATCCAGTAGACCGGGAACAGCATCACGCCGGTCAGCACCAGCCCGAGCGCCGTCTTCCACCGGCCGGGCGTGTTTCTCATGAGAGGGTCCGCCTTCGCTGTACGCGGATGTAGATGAGCCCGAAGATCAGCGCCGTGACGATCAGCAGGTTGCCGACCGCCGCCCCCGGGCCGAACGCCGGCAGCAGGTTGCCGAAGCCCAGCCGGTAGGACCAGGTGGCGAACGTGGTCGAGGATCCGCTCGGCCCGCCCTTGGTCATGATCCAGATGATGTCGAACACCTTCAGCGTGTAGACCAGCCCCAGCAGCACCGTGATCGCCGACACCGGGCGCAGCAGGGGAAAGGTCACCTTCCAGAAGCGCCTCCAGCCGGTCGCGCCGTCGAGCTCGGCCGCCTCGTAGATGACCGGGTCGATGGCCTGGAGGCCGGAGTACAGCACCACCAGGTTGAACGGGATGCCGATCCAGATGTTGGCGATGATCACCGACCACAACGACCAGTCGGGCGAGGTCAGCCAGTGAACCGGTTCGACGCCGAGCACGCCGAGCACGGCGTTGACCACACCGGAATCACTGTTGAGCATCCACGACCACGTCGAGGACGACACGATGAGCGGGAGCAGCCACGGCACCAGGAACAGCGCCCGCAACGTGGCCGACAACCGGAAGTTCTTCACGAAGAACATGGCCAGGGCCAGCCCGATGACGAACTGGAAGACCAGCGACACCATCGTGAACATTGTGGTGTGCCACAGGGCGGGCCCGAACGTCTCGTCGCCGAGGATCTTGGCGTAGTTGGCGAACCCCGTGAAGGGCGCGTCCCCCTGGACGAACGAGCGCACCGTGTAGTCGCGCAGGCTGAGCTCGATGTTGCGGTACAACGGATAGGCGTAGAAGATCACGAGGTAGATGACGACCGGGGCCAGGAAGGCCCATGCCGCCCACTGACCGGATCGGGGACGGGGCGCCGCCCGGCGGCCCCCGGCGGCGGCACGGGCGGGCGCCTGTGAGACTCGATTCATGCTCGCGTCGTCCGGGTTCCTACTGCGTGGCGCTCGCCGCCGCGGCCTGCGCGTCGGTCATCGCCTGCTGCGGGCTCTTGGACCCGCTCAGCGCCGCCTGCACCGCGCCCCACATCGGCTCGGAGATCTTCGGATACTTGGTGCCCAGGTCGTCACTGGTCCGTCCCTTGGCGGCCTCGACCGCCTCCACCCACACCTTCAGCTCCGGATCCCGGGCCACCTGCTCGGCCCGCACCTGCTCGGTGGGCGCGATGTACGACAGGGTGGTCGTCGTGGTCAGAGAGTTGGCGCCGCTGGTCAGGCAGGTCACGATCTTCTGCGAGGCCGGGTAGCGCGCGACGTCCTTCTGCACGGGAATGCCGACGAACTCGCCACCCGTCGGCGCCGGCGCCGTCCCGCCGTCCTTGCCGGGGACCGGGATGGTGCCGTAGTCGAAACCGGCCTGCTTGGCGCCCGCGAGCTGCCAGGTGCCGTTCTCGGCGAAGGCGAAGTCGCCGGTGGCGAACTCCTGCCAGCTCGTGGTCTGGGTGTTGTTGATGACCGAGTTGGGTGCGTAGCCCTTCTTCAGCCAGTCCGTCCACAGCGCCACCGCGGAGACCCCTTCGGGGGAGTCGAGCTTGGTGAGCCGGGCGCCCGATCCCCAGAACCAGGGAAGGAACTGGAAGCTGCCCTCCTCGGTGCCGATCGCGGAGAACGTGATGCCCTTCTTGCCCGCGGCCTTCACCTTCTGCAGCGCGGCGGTCAGCGAGGTCCAGTCCTTGACCGAGGCGATGTCGACCCCGGCCTTCTTGAGCACCTCCCTGTTGTAGTAGAGGGCCAGAGTGTTGGCCCCGATCGGAACCCCGTACGTCCTGCCCTGGCTCTGCCCGGCGGCCAGCAGGTTCGGCGCGATGGCCGAGATGTCGAGCTTGTTCTCGTCCGCCGTCGTGAGGACCCCCGCCTCGGCCAGCGTGGACACGACCGGGTTGTCGACGATGAGCACGTCCGGCGCGTTACCCTGCTGCGCGGCGAGCAGCGCCTTGTTCGTCAGGTCGGTCGTGTCGTAGGCGGTGCGCTCGATCGTGACGCCCGCCTGAGTGCCGCACGTCTCCAGCAGCTTGACCCACTCGGAGCTCCTGTCGTGCTGGGGGTACGGATCCCAGATGGTGTAGGTCCCCCCGCCAGAGGCTTGGCTCGCGCCCGCCGGATCGCCGCCCCCGCCGGACGGCGACGAGCACGCCACCAGGCCACCTAGGGCCGCCAGGGACACCAGACCGGTCGCGCGCCGGCTCGCTGCCGCTAATCCCATGATCGTGACCTCCGCTGAGTGTTACGCGGCTATTTCGCATCCGAAGTCGAATCGGTTCGCCCGAAGATAGGCCCGGCCACTCCCGACGTCAATGCCCGCGACCAAAAGCCCTGGAAGCCCCACCAGTTCCTCCACGGGACCGATTCGACCTACGATGAGGGGCGTAGGTCGGGACCAGACGAGGAGTGCCGGTGAACATCGGGGAGATCGCCAGACGGTCAGGTGTGTCGCGCAGCACCGTCTCCTACGCCCTGAGCGGCAAGCGACCGGTGTCGGACACCACCCGGCGGCGCATCCAGGCGGTCATCGACGAGCTGGGATACCGCCCCAACGCCACGGCCAGGGCCCTCAAGGAGGGCAGGACCCGCACCATCGGCCTGATCATCCCTCCGGCCAGCCAGCGCCTGACCGACATGCAGCTCGGGTTCGTGGCCAGCGTCGTCGACGCCGCCGGACGCGCCGACCTGGACGTCCTGTTGTCGTCCTCAGGCGGCGAGCACGACCGCTCGTTCGAGCGCGTGGTCGGCGGCAGGCGCGTGGACGGCGTCATCCTGATGGAGATCCGGCTGGAGGACGACCGCGTCACCAGCCTGCGGCGGGCCGGGCTGCCGTTCGTCGGGATCGGCCGCACCAGCGACCCCGAGGAGATGTCATGGGTCGACATCGACTACGAGACGCTGATCGCCAGGTGCGTCCACCACCTGGCCGACCTGGGCCACCGCGGCATCGCCCTGGTCGACCGCTCCGCCGAGCTGGCGGCCACCGGATACGGCCCCAGCCACCGAGCCCATGCCGGTTTCCTGCGCGCGATCGCCGAACGCCAGGTGGAAGGCGTGCACACGTGCTGCGCCGACGACGCCACCTCCGGGGTGTCGTGCGTCGAGCGGCTCCTCGTCGAACACCCTGCGCTGACCGCGATCGCCACCATAAACGAGGCCGCCGTTCCCGGCATGTACCGGGGGCTCGAACAGGCGGGCCTCTCGGTGCCCCGCGACTTCTCCATCGCCGGCGTCGCCGGCCGTTACCTGGCCGAGAACCTGCACCCCCCGCTCACCGCCGCCGACGTCCCCGCCGACGAGCTGGGCGCGAAGGCCGTCGAGCTGCTCATCGAGCGCATCGCCGATCCGGCCGCCTCGTACCGCGATCTTCTCGTCAGCCCGCCGATCTCCCTGCGCGGGACGACCGGGCCCGCGCGCCCCCGCCACTGACGGGTGCCGCGCGTTCGCCGGAACGGCGGGCCGTCCGGCGAACGCGCGGTGTCACCTCGTCTCAGGGGCGGGTCCACTTCTGGTTGTTCTGGCCGTTGCACGACCAGATCTGTGCCCGGGTGCCGTTGGCGGTGCCGCCGACGTCCAGGCACTTGTTCGCGCCGACGGCCGTGATGGTGCCGTCGGCGTTGAGGCGCCACTTCTGGTTGTTCTGGCCGTTGCAGTCCCAGATGATCACAGGAGTGCCGTCGGCCGTACTCCCGCCGTTGACGTCCAGGCACTTGCCGCCGTACACCCGCAGCTCGCTGGAAGCGGTCGAGGTCCACTGCTGGTTGGCCTGGCCGTTGCAGTCCCAGATCTGCGTAACGGCGCCGTTGGCCTGCGAAGCGCCGTTCACGTCCAGGCACCGGCCCGACGCCACGCCCTTGATCGCGGTCGTGCTGGGCGGGGTCGTGCCGCCCAGCTCCTTGACGCGGATGTTGCGGTACGCCACCACGTCGCCGGGCCCGTGGTTCTGGATGCCGATGTACCCCTGCTGCAGGGAGCGGACCGGGTCGGCGTTGGTGAAGTCGTTGATCTTCACGCCGTTGAGGAACACCTGCAGCCGCTCCCCCTCGACGAGCAGTTCGTAGGTGTTCCACTGTCCCGGCGGGTTCAGGGCCGCGTCGCGGGCGGCGAGGTCGGCGGCCTTGAACCCGTAGATCGCGCCCGTCGTCTTGTCCGCGGTGTCGGTGGCGTCGATCTGGACCTCGTAGCCGGTGTTCATGGCCGCGTTCGGGTCGCTGGTGGCCGGGAATCCGACGATCACCCCGGAGTTGGAGTCGCCGGTCAGCCTCCAGTCGAGTTTGAGCGAGTAGGAGCGGTACTCCTTGGCGTTGTACCACAGCATGCCCAGGCCGCCCTGGGAGGTCAGCGTGGCGTCGCTGTTGGTGAAGGACCCCGGACCGGCCTGCGACCAGCCGGTGGTGGAGCCGTTGTACAGGGCGGTGTACCCGGTCTCGGGACGGCAGTCCGCGTTGACGGCCTTGGACGCGTAGCGGATGCCGCCGAGCAGCAGGGTGCGGAAGTTGCCGTCGGCGTAGGACTCGATCGTGTGTCCCATGCCGGTGTAGAACGAGCGGCCGGACGACTGCGGGTGGCACCAGGTGATGGGGTGGTCGCCGCCCATGGAGCCGCCGCTGTAGCTGCCCTCGTTCAGGTTCTGCAGCACGTGCACGGCCGAGCGCGGGTTGGTGCGGTAGTTGTACCACTCGTCGGTCCGGGTCCAGTTCGCCCCCAGGTGGGCCGTGGCGGCGTGCGCCCGGTCCTCGGTGCGTACGGTGGCCTGCTGGATCGCGGGATGGCTGTTGAACCACGCTCCGACGAGCTGGCCGTAGTAGGGCCAGCTGTACTCGGTGTCGGCGGCGGAGTGCACGCCGACGTAGCCGCCCCCGCCGTCGACGTACGCCTGGAAGGCGTTCTGCTGGGTGTCGTTCAGCACGTCCCCGGTGGTGCTGAGGAACACGACGGCCTTGTACTGCGCGAGGTTGCCGGCGGTGAACGCGTTGGAATCCTCGGTGGCGTCCACGGTGAAGTCGTTGGCCGCGCCGAGATCGCGGATCGCCTGGATGCCGGCGGGGATGGAGTCGTGCCGGAACCCGGCCGTCTTGGAGAAGACGAGCACCTTGAAGGCGGCGGCTTCGGCGGGGGCGGCGGCGAAGCCGGGGATCATGGTGGCGGCGGCGAACGTCGCCATGGCCAGCGACAGGCGTCGCAGGATCGATCTCTTCCCGTCGCGCCCCGTGGCGGGGGTCAGATGTCGCAGCATGGTAGTCCTTCCGATCGTGGCGCCGTGGCGCGACGGCATCGCATCTCTTGGTGGGGGAACACGTCAGGCACGGGCCCACCTCTGGTTGGCTCCGCCGTTGCACGACCAGATCTGCACGGTGGTGCCGTTGGCCGTGCCGGCGCCGCTGACGTCCAGGCACTTGTTCGCGCCGACGGCCGTGATGGTGCCGTCGGCGTTGAGGCGCCACTTCTGGTTGTTCTGGCCGTTGCAGTCCCAGATGATCACAGGAGTGCCGTCGGCCGTGCCCCCGCCGTTGACGTCCAGGCACTTGCCGCCGTACACCCGCAGCTCACTGGAAGCGGTCGACGTCCACTGCTGGTTGGCCTGCCCGTTGCAGTCCCAGATCAGCACCTGCGCGCCGTTGGCCTGGGAGGCGCCGTTCACGTCCAGGCACCGGCCCGACGCCACGCCCTTGATCGCGTTCTGGGGCGTGCCGGAGGAGCCGTCGAAGGTGAAGGCGTCCAGGTCGAACAGGTTCCCCTGGCCTGTCGGCCCCCGGAAGACGAGGTACAGCGTGGTAGCGCCGGCCGGCACGCCGCCGAGGTTCGCGGTGGCGTCGGCGAAGGTCTCCCAGCTCCCGGTGACCGGCACGGTGACCGTGCCGAGCAGGGTGCCCGTCGCCGAGCCGGTGCGCACCTCGATCCTTCCGCCCGCGCCGGCGGACGACACCCGGGCGGTGATCCTCGTCGCGCCGCCCAGCGCGTACGGCTGGAAGGAGATCCAGTCGCCGTCGTCGACGAAGCCGACTGTCTGGCCACCCTCGGCGGCGGTGTGAGCGGCGGGCTGGACGCCCTGCATGGCGCCGTAGTGCTCGCCCTGGCGGTGCCGCGGCTGCAGGATGCGGGTGCCGGTCGAGGTGAGACCGCCCGTGTCGGTGTAGGAGGCCTCGAAGACGCCGTAGATGTTGGCGGCGGCGTCGTGCTCACCGTCGGTGGGCACCGTGATGGAGCCGCTGCAGCCGGACTTGGAGGTGATCTGGTGACGGTGGCTGTCGTGGCCCAGGTAGTAGGTCACGGTCACCTTCGAGCAGTCGATCGCGCCGTCCTCAGGATCGCCGACGTTGACCTGGAACGGCACCGTGTCCCCGAAGGAGAAGAGCTGCCCGTCGCCCGGGCTCGTCAGCGAGACGGCCGGCGCGGTGTTGCCCACGCTCACGATGACGCTCGCGCTCCCGGTCAGACCCTGCGGATCCCGTACCGTCAGCGTCGCCGTGTAGCCGCCGTTGCCGGTGTAGGTGTGGGACGGGTTGGCGGCGGTGGAGGTGGTGCCGTCGCCGAAGTTCCACGAGTAGGTCAGCGCGCCGCCCTCGGGGTCGGAGCTGCCCGCCGAGGAGAAGTTCACCGTCAGCGGCGCCGGGCCGGAGGTCTTGTCGGCGGCCGCCTTGGCGATCGGGTTTCGGTTCGCCGCGCCGATGTACTCGATCCGGTACAGGGCCTGGTTGTTGGAACCGGTGCCGTAGTCCAGGACGTACAGGGCGCCGTCGGGGCCGAAGGCCATGTCCATCACCTGCGTGCCCGCCCAGGGGAACGAGGAGATCTCGCCCCGGGAGCCGTCGGACTTGACCTCGATCGCCTTGATCCAGCGGCGGCCGTACTCACCGGCGAAGAAGCGTCCGTCGAGGGTCTGCGGCGCCGTCGCGGCCAGCTTCGTGAGCCACGAACGTGGGGACATGGACTCCTTCTTCCTGCCGTGAGGACTCGCGGCGGGCGGGGCACGTGGCGTCGGCGCTGCCGCCTCGGGCAGCCACCTGCTGCTGTCGCACATCACGCTCGACTTCGCCCCCGAGGTGCGCCGCGAGGACTTCACCAAGCCGTACGACAAGAGCACGGCGCCCATGGTGCCCCGCACCCACGCCGAGGTGCTCCGGCTCTTCGGGGACTGGCGGCTGGTCGAGCCGGGCCTGGTCGAAGTGGTGCGGTGGTGGCCGGACGAGGAGCCGCAGGAGATGATCCCCGGCGGCGGACGGGCCTGGGCGTACGGCGGCGTCGCGGTCAAACCGTGATCGGCGCCGGTATGTGATCCCGGTCAAATGGCTGCGATCCAGCGGCCGACCGATCATGGAGTCGTGATCCGCGGATGTGTGGTACTCATTCGCGAAGCCCGCCGGACTTGCCTGACCCGGAGGCCGCGGCCCAGGCCGCGGCCATCCACATCGACAACACGCTGGAGGACTACCGCAGGGAAATCCAGCAACGCATCTTCTTCCGCTCCCCCTGAGCCATGTACGACGGCACAATCACGCCGCCCCAGGGCGGTTCCTTCATGGTGAAAAGGCGATCGAGCCGCGCTTTCCCGTACAGTCCGGCCTCGTTCGGCGTTCACAGTCACCGGCATGTCGTGGGCGTGGAACGTTCAGGGCCCGCCACAGATGTGACTTGTCACCTCAGACGCGGGACCAGCGCTGGTTCGCGCCGCCGTTGCAGGACCAGATGACGAGCGTGGTGCCGTTGGCGGTGGCGTTGTTGGGCACGTCCAGGCACTTGCCCGCGGCGACGGCGGTGATGGTGCCGTCGGCGTTGAGCCGCCACTGCTGGTTGCTCTGCCCGTTGCAGTCCCAGATGATCACATTCGTGCCGTCGGCGGTGCCACGGTTGTACACGTCCAGGCACTTGTTGCCGTACACCCGCAACTCGCCTGAACCGGTCGGCGTCCACTGCTGGTTGACCTGCCCGTTGCAGTCCCAGATCTGCGCCGCCGTGCCGTTCGCCTGCGAGGCTCCTGTGACGTCCAGACATCTGCCCGAACCCACGCCCTTGAACGCGCCCGAAGGGCTCGGCGAAGGTGAGGGCGAAGGCGTGCCGGAGCCTCCGCTCACGATGACCATGGCCGCCCCGTGCGCGGGCACCGAGGCGCTTATCGTCCCGGACGAGGAGCCGGTCGTGTGGGCCCACAGGTCGCGTACCGAGTAGGAGGACGCCGGGCCCAGGCCCAGGGCGGAGGCGGTGGTGGACACCGTCGCCGTACCGCCGCCCCGGTTGAGCAGCACGGCCGCGACCGAGCCGTTCGACATCGGCTTTCGCCAGACCTCCAGGTTCCCATTGTCACTGATCTTGTGGCCCTGCCTGCCGCCCCAGTCCTGGTTGACGCCGATGACCTCGGTGTTGGTGAGGATCGTCCGGCTCTCGGCGCTCATCGTGCGGATGTCGTTGCCCGCGATGAGCGGCGCGTTGAGCAGAGACCACAGGCTGAAGTGCGCCCGCGCCTCGGTCCCCGTCAGGGAGCCGACCCCGACCTCCAGCATGTCCGGGTCGTTCCACCCGCCCGGTCCCGCGTACGCCTCCAGACCGACCTGCTGGTCCAGGATGCCCATGACCGAGTTCCAGTTCGCCTGGATGTCGCCCGTCGTACGCCAGGAGTTGCCCACCGGCATCCCCCACGTCCACACGCTCTCCTGACCCCAGTTGCACAGGCTGAACAGGATCGGACGTCCCGTGGCGGCCAGCGCGTCGCGCATGGCGGTGTACCGCTGCTGCCCGTTCTTGCCCTGATGGTCGCCGCAGTTGTCATACTTCAGGTAGTCGATCCCCCACGACGCCCACAAGGCCGCGTCACGCCGCTCGTTGCCCAGGCTCGCCGGATACCCGGCGCAGGTGGTGGTGCCGGCCGAGGAGTAGATGCCGAGCTTCAGGCCTTTGGAGTGGACGTAGTCGGCCACGGCCTTGATGCCGTTGGGGAACTTCTGCGGATCCGGCACCAGATCGCCGTTGGAGTTCCGGCTCCTGGTGGACCAGCAGTCGTCGATGTTGACGTAGGTGTAGCCCGCCGCCGCCATTCCACTGGACACCATCGCGTCCGCGGTCTGCCGCACCAGAGAGTCGTTGACGTTGCAGCCGAAACTGTTCCAGTCGTTCCACCCCATCTGGGGCGTACGGGCCAGCCCGTTGTCCAGCGCGGAGGCCGGCGACGTCCCTCCGCTGATCACGGCCAGGGTGCCGGCGGCCAGCACCGCCGCCAGCGTCCACTGGAGGGTCTTTCGCGCGCTGACTCCTGGCCGATGAGTCAGGCCGGCACTGCGGCGCGGCCGGCCGCCGCGCCGCGCCCCGGCGACGAGCCGGAGCCATTGGCGAGAGATCTTCATGTCACTCCCGGAGGGTGCGTCGTCCGAACGAGATGGATCGCTGCGGGTCACAGCGCGGTTGTGAGCGCTAACATGCCTCGCGCCACGTCGGGTCACCGTCTGGCGCGGGATGCTGCGCGGATCAAATACGACGCGCGAAGGGTTCGTCAAGGGCCCTCACGATGACGCGGACCCTTCACGCGAGGCCCTTACCGCCGCGACCACGCCGCGACCGCACACTCGACCACGCACCTCCGTGAAACTTTCATCACCGCGTGCCGCGAATTCAGTTGGCCGTTCGTGCACGCTCACGACCGTGAGCGCCTCCGCCGGGCCGCCCTATTTCCTCCCTGGCGCGCATTGATTTCGTCATAGTGATCACTCAGGATGTTCGTAATTCCTCCGACACGAGCGCGAAACGGTCGCGCCCGTGATCGCTCTCGCCATGCGGCTCCGACACGGCCGTAGGACGGATATGCCGTCAATGCGATCGCTCTTCGGCCGGGGCGAGGGCGCGCCGGCCCGGTTGGACCTGCACCAGCGGCCGGAGACCCTGCACTTCGCCGTCGAGATCCCGGAAGGGTCCGGCGGGACCTTCACCAAGGCCCTCCGCGGTCTGCCCGACCCCCTCGCCGGAACGATCGGCCCCGACCGCAGAGTCCCGATCACCGATCTGGCCACCCGGATGGCCACCGCCCTGGGCGTGCCGTCCCTCGGCCCGGGGCCTTCGCCCTCCAGATGATCGAAAGCGCCGAACGAGTCACCTTCCTGGCCCCGGGCCGCCCGGAGGCCGGCCACTGAACCGGGCGCACCGAGCTGACGGTGATCTCCCGGAGGTCGTGGGCCGGGGTCAGGGGAGGGAGTGGCGCAGGGTGGTGGTGGCGGGGCGGACGTCGGCGGGGGGTTCGTGGTCGAGCAGGAGCCTTCGCATCAACGCGGCGAGGTCGCACATCAGGGGCGGGGTGAAACCCCGGCGGGTGATCTCTTGGGTGCCGATGCGCAGGCCGGGGAGCGGCTCCGCGCGCCCGGGCAGGCCGATGCCGCTCAGGTAGACGCCGCCCTCCGCCAGCGTCCGCGCGGCCGCGTCGCCGCCGCCGAGGTCCGAGGCGTCCACGGCGACGTGGTGGGAGGCCGTCCATCCGCGGTCGGCGGCCACCACGGCGAACCCGGCCTCCTGGAGGGCCGCGGCCAGCGCCGAGGCGTTGGCGACGCAGGCGTCGGCGTAGTCGGGGCCGGTCTCGGCGAGCTCGGCGGCGGTGACGGCGAGGGGGGCGAGCCGGGCGGCGTCGTAGTTGGCCGTGAGCCCGGGGTAGGCGGCGGCCGAGACGCGCTCGGCGAGGGCCTCGTCCCTGGTCACGATGGCCGCGCCGGGCGGGCCGCCGAACGACTTGTAGGTGGACATGGTCAGGACGTGCGCGCCCTCCTCCAGCGGGCGCTGGAAGCGGCGTCCGGCGATCAGCCCGGCCACGTGCGAGGCGTCGTACACCAGCGTCGCGCCCACCTCGTCGCAGGCCGCGCGTACCGCCGCCACGTCGTGCGGGAAGAGCATCAGGCTCGCCCCGATGACCACCAGCGCCGGCCGCTCGCGCTCCAGGAAGCCCGGCAGCCGCGCGTGGTCGATGGAGAACGCGGCCGCGTCGTAGGGCAGGTCGGCCACCCGCAGCCCGCGCACGCCCGCCACGCCCTGCGCGTGGTGGCTGGCGTGCCCGCCCGCCGCCTCCGGGAGCACCGCGATCGTGTCCCCGGGCCGGGCGAAGGCCGTGTAGCAGGCCAGGTTGGCCAGGGTCGCGCTCTGTAGCCGGACCTCGGCGAACTCCCCCTCCATCAGGGCGGCGACCTGGAGCGGCGCGAGGGTCTCCAGCACGTCCAGGTGGTCGAGCCCGGTCTGGTACTTGTCGCCCGGCCAGCCCATCGACGGGCGGCCGGACACGGCGGCGTCGTGCGCGGCCAGCGCCCGTGGGCTCATCGTGTTGGTGCCCGCGTACAGCACGATGCCGTCCTCGTCGAACGCGCGGCGGTGCCCGGCGAGGGCGCCCGTCACGGTCCGCACGACCTGGTCGGCGTCCTGCCCGGCGAGCCGGGCCTCCAGTTCGGCGAGACGCCGCCGGGCGCGCGGCGGTGCCCAGGGGGCTACGCGGCGGGGACCTTCCAGGGTGACCACTCCGTTCGGCCGAGGTTCGTACCAGGACGTTTCCGACGTTACGGGCGCGCCCAGCGTCTCACCACCGACCACCACAGGAGATCAATACCGGATATTTAGGCATTTGTAGGAATCAAAGCCACGCCTCCCCGCCTGACCGATGCTCCGGAGGACGGAAGCCCGCCTCTCGCGGTGTCCGGGAGGCGACATTCGCCCACACGGTGGATGACGATCCGAATCCGGGCGCAGGATGATACTTGGACGTCCTACAATTTAGTAGGACGTCCAAGTATCTCAGGTTGAGGAGCGCCGGTGCACGTACCTGCCAACCCCGTGCGAGTGGTCACCGCGGCGGCCCTGTTCGACGGGCACGACGCCGCGATCAACATCATGCGGCGCATCCTGCAGACCCAGGGCGCCGAAGTCATCCACCTGGGCCACGACCGCTCGGTCGAGGAGGTCGTCACCGCGGCCGTCCAGGAGGACGCGCAGGCCGTGGCGATCAGCTCCTACCAGGGCGGCCACGTCGAGTACTTCAGCTACCTGGTCGACCTGCTGCGCGAGCGCGGCGCCGGGCACGTCAAGGTGTACGGCGGGGGCGGCGGCGTGATCGTCCCCGACGAGATCGCCCGGCTGGAGGGGCACGGCGTCGCCAAGGTCTTCTCCCCCGAGGACGGCCACCGCCTGGGCCTCGCCGGGATGATCAACACGATCATCGAGGCGTGCGACGTCGACCTCACCGAGGGCGCCGAGCCCCCGCCCGTGGAGGGCGGCGACCCGCGGGCGGTCGCCCGGGCGATCACGTTCGTGGAGTGCGGGCGGGCCGGCGAGGCCTACCTCGGCGCGCTGCGGGCGGCGGCCGGGGAGCGCCGCGCGCCGGTGCTCGGCATCACCGGCACGGGCGGGTCCGGCAAGTCGTCCCTCACCGACGAGCTGATCCGCCGGCTGCGCGTGGACTACGAGGACAAGCTGCGCGTCGCGGTGATCGCGGTCGACCCCACCCGGCGCAGGGGCGGCGGCGCCCTGCTCGGCGACCGCATCCGCATGAACAGCCTCGGCGGCGGCCGGGTGTTCTTCCGCTCGCTCGCCACGCGCGGCTCCCGCGAGCTTCCCGAGCACCTCGAGGACGTGATCACCGTGTGCCGGGCCGCCGGGTACGACCTGGTGATCGTCGAGACCCCCGGCATCGGGCAGGGCGACGCCGCGATCGTCCCGTTCAGCGACGTCTCGCTGTACGTGATGACCCCGGAGTTCGGCGCGAGCTCCCAGCTCGAGAAGATCGACATGCTGGACTTCGCCGACCTCGTGGCGATCAACAAGTACGACCGGCGCGGCGCCGAGGACGCGTTGCGCGACGTGCGGCGGCAGATGGTGCGCAACCGCGAGGCGTTCGGCACCTCCCCCGACCAGATGCCCGTCTACGGCACGGTCGCGGCGCGGTTCAACGACGACGGGGTCACCGCGCTGTACCAGGCGCTGCGCGGCCCGCTGCGGGACCGGGGCCTGCCGGACGGCCCGGGGCTGCTGCCGGCGACGGACGTGAAGACCTCCAGCATCGGCGCGGCGATCGTCCCGCCGGCCCGGGTGCGCTACCTCGCCGACATCGCCGAGACCGTCCGGGCCTACCACCGGCGCACCGCGGAGCTGGCCGAGGCCGCCCGCCGGCGCCAGCGGCTCGCCGAGGTGCGCCGGCTGCTGGCCGCCGAGGGCGCCGCCACCGCCGACGTGGACGCGCTGCACGAGCGCGCCGACCTGGAGCTGCCCGCCGACGCCCGTGCCCTGCTGGACGACTGGCCGAAGACGGTGGAGGCGTACTCCGCCGACGAGCTGGTGGTCACCGTGCGGGGCAAGGAGCTGCACACGCCGCTGTGGCGCACGTCCCTGTCGGGCAGCCGCGTCCCGCGCGTGGCCCTCCCCCGGTTCACCGACCACGGCGAGCTGCTGCGGTTCCTGCGCGCCGAGAACCTGCCCGGCCGTTTCCCGTTCACCGCCGGGGTGTTCCCGTTCAAGCGCGCGGACGAGGACCCGACCCGCATGTTCGCCGGCGAGGGCGACCCGTTCCGCACGAACCGGCGCTTCAAGATGCTCTCGGAGGGCCAGCCCGCCGTGCGCCTGTCCACGGCGTTCGACTCGGTCACCCTGTACGGCCACGACCCGGCCGAGCGGCCCGACGTGTACGGCAAGGTGGGCACCTCGGGGGTGTCGATCGCCACGCTGGACGACATGAAGGCGCTGTACGACGGCTTCGACCTCGCCTCGCCGAGCACGTCGGTGTCGATGACCATCAACGGCCCGGCCCCGACGATCCTGGCGTACTTCCTGCACACCGCGATCGACCAGGCGCTGGACCGCTTCCGCGAGGACGCCGGCCGCGAGCCCACCGCCGAGGAGGCGCGGGACGTGCGGGCGCGGACGCTGTCGACCGTGCGCGGCACCGTGCAGGCCGACATCCTGAAGGAGGACCAGGGGCAGAACACCTGCATCTTCTCCACCGACTTCAGCCTGCGCATGATGGCCGACGTGCAGGAGTGGTTCATCGCCAACGAGGTGCGCAACTTCTACTCGGTGTCCATCTCCGGCTACCACATCGCCGAGGCCGGGGCGAACCCGATCACGCAGCTCGCGTTCACGCTGGCCAACGGCTTCACCTACGTCGAGGCGTACCTGGCGCGCGGGATGGCGATCGACGATTTCGCGCCCAACCTGTCGTTCTTCTTCTCCAACGGCATGGACCCGGAGTACAGCGTGCTCGGCCGGGTGGCGCGCCGGGTCTGGGCCGTCGCCATGCGCGACCGGTACGGCGCGGGCGAGCGCTCGCAGAAGCTGAAGTACCACATCCAGACCTCCGGGCGCTCGCTGCACGCGCAGGAGATGAACTTCAACGACATCCGCACGACGCTGCAGGCGCTGATCGCCATCTACGACAACTGCAACAGCCTGCACACCAACGCCTTCGACGAGGCGGTGACCACGCCCAGCGCCGACTCGGTGCGCCGCGCGATGGCCATCCAGATGATCATCAATCGGGAGTGGGGCCTGGCGTACAACGAGAACCCGCTCCAGGGCTCGTTCATCGTCGACGACCTCACCGACCTGGTGGAGGAGGCCGTGCTGGCCGAGTTCCAGCGGCTGTCGGACCGGGGCGGCGTGCTCGGGGCCATGGAGACCGGCTACCAGCGCGGCCGCATCCAGGACGAGTCGATGCTGTACGAGACCCGCAAGCACGACGGGTCGCTGCCGATCATCGGCGTCAACACCTTCCGTAACCCCGCCGGGACCACCGAGCACGGCACGCTCGAACTCGCCCGGGGGACCGAGGAGGAGAAGCACGGCCAGCTCACCCGCGTGCGCGCGTTCCAGGAGCGGCACGCCGCCGAGGCCCCCGGGGCGCTGCGCAGGCTCAGGGAGGCCGCGATGTCCCAGGAGAACGCCTTCGGCGCGCTGATGGAGGCGGCCAGGGTCTGCTCGCTCGGCCAGATCACCGAGGCGCTGTTCGAGGCCGGGGGCCAGTACCGCCGCAACGTCTGACCCCGCTCGCACGCGAACGGACCCGGGCGCGCGGCCCGGGTCCGTGACGCTGGTGTGGCCGGGTCAGGTGCGGCGCCAGCGGGACTCGCAGAAGCAGAAGGCGGCGAAGACCAACAGGCCGAGCGCGACCACGACGAGCAGCCACGGCCCGAGCGGGGTGTCGGCGAACGCGCGGAGCGTGGAGTCGATGCCCTTGGCCTCGTCGGGGTTGTAGGTGATCGCCGACTGCACGGCGAAGATCCCGGCGCCGGCGGCGATCACGCCGCGCGCGGCGTAGCCGATCATGCCGAGCTTCTCGACGATGTCGCGCGTCCTCGGCGACATCTGACCGGTGTTCAGGTGCTCGAAGAACTTCTTCTTCCAGCCCTTGTAGATCCAGTACAGGCCGAGCGCCACGATGCCGAGGCCGACGGCGCCGACGATGAGCCGCCCCCCGGGCCAGTCCATGACGGCCGCGGTGAGGTCCTTGGACTGCTCGTCGGTCGAGCGGCCCGTGGTGCCGCGGAGCAGGAAGCTCAGGACGGTGCCGACGACCAGCGCGTACACGACGGTGCGGGCGGCGGCCTCGATCCGGTGCTTGGCGTCCATGCCGGACCCGAGCGCGGCCTCCGAGAGCTGCCACAGGGCGAGCGCGGCGAAGCCGATGGCCAGCAGCCAGAGCAGGACGGTGCCGAACGGCTGCTCGGCGACGGTCCGCACCGCGCCGGTCTTGTCCGCCTCCTTCCCCCCGCCCCCGAAGGCGATCTGCAACGCGAGGATTCCGATGAGCGCGTACAACACGCCCCGGCACGCCATTCCGAACCGCGCCAACCGGTCGAACGTCCGGCTGTTGGTCACCTGCCGCGCGGCTCCCCGCGCCTGATTCCCCGCTGAGGCCACGGAGTTCATATTGGCTCCTCTCGAGTCGCCTCCCCACTACACATCTGGCCGGAAATCAAACGCCTAATCCGCCTTGCCCCCCAGGAGAATCGCCGGAATCGCCGTACCCGGGCCCCTGCGGAGGGGCCGCGGGAGGCGCTCGCGTGGCGCGGCGGGATACAGGGGATTCATCCGGCATGAAGGCATCGAGCACGCTTACGGTGATCACGGTACTCAAGGGCAGGCGGCGAAGACCCGAGCGCGGGAGCGGTCACGGCGTCGCGCACGGGGTTCCCGCGGCCCTGCTCGTGCCCGCCGCGGTCGCGCTGGCGCTCGTGGCGCTGCCGCTCGCCGGGACGCTCGCCCGCGCGCCGTGGCCGTCCCTGGCCGGTGCGGACGTCCTGGGGGCGCTGCGGTTCCCGCTGGTGACCTCGGCGCTCGCGACGCTGGCCTGCCTGCCGCTCGGGGTGCCGCTGGCCTGGGTGCTCGCCCGGACGCGGATGCGGGGCGAGCGGGTGGTCCGGGCCCTGGTCACGGCGCCCGTGGTCCTGCCGCCCGCCGCCGCCCTCGTGGCCGTGCCGCTGGTGGCGTCGCCGGGGGGCGGGTGGGCGGGCGCGTCCCTGCGTCCCGGGACGGCGGGGTTCGTGCTCGCCCAGGTGTTCGTCGGGCTGCCGTTCGTGGTGATCGGCGTGGAGCGCGCGCTGCGCGCCGGGGACCCGCGCCTGGAGGAGACCGCGGCCCTGCTGGGCGCGTCCCGGTGGACGGTGTTCCGCAGGGTGACCCTGCCCTCCGCCGCGCCCGGGATCGCCGCCGGAGCGGTGCTGTGCTGGGCGCGGGCGCTCGGAGAGTCGGGCGCGGCACTCGCGCTGGCCGGGAACCCGGTCTGGGGGACGCCGATCGCCCCGCCGGGGCTGTCCCCCGCCCTCGGGTCCCCGGCCGCCGTCGCCCTCAGCCTCGCCCTGGTCACGGTGTCGGTCGCCGTGCTCGCCGGCCTGCGCGGCCACTGGATGGGGACGCCGGGCGGGGTGGGCGTCCCCCGCGCCTGGGTGGGAGCGCCGGGCGGGGGGACGGCCGCCGGCGCGAGGAGGGGGGCGCCGGGCGGGCAGGCCGTCCCGGACCCGCCCGCGCGGGCGGAGGCCGGGCCGTGATCGACGCGCGCCTGGTGGCCGGGCACCCGCCCTTCCGCCTCGACCTGAGGCTCCATGTCGCCGCGGGCGAGGTGGTCGCGCTGCTCGGGCCCGCGGGCTGCGGCAAGACGACGGCGCTGCGCGTGCTGGCGGGGCTCACCCCGTCCCTCGGCGGGTACGTCCTGCTCGACGGGGCGGCCGTGCACGCCCGCGCGCCCCGCCGCCGGTCCGTGGCCATGGCCGGCCGCGATCCGCTGCTGTTCCCCCACCTGACCGCGCTCGACAACGTCGCCTTCGGCCCGCGCTGCCAGGGCGAGTCCCCGGAGCAGGCGCGCCTCGCGGCCTCCGCCTGGCTGGAGCGGATGGACCTCGCCGCCCGCGCGGGCGCCCTGCCGCGCGAGCTGTCCCCGGGCGAGGCGCGGCGGGTGGCGCTGGCCCGCGCGCTGGCCGCCCGCCCGCGGATCCTGCTGCTGGACGAGCCGCTCGCCGCCCTGGACCCGGGCGAGCTCGCCCCCGCGCGCACCCTGCTGCACCGGCACCTGTCCGGCTTCACCGGCGCGTGCCTGCTGGTGACCGGCGACCCACTGGACGCCATGGTGGCGGCCGACCGGCTGCTGGTGATGGACGACGGCGTCGTGGTCCAGGAAGGCGCGCCCGCCGAGGTGGCCCGCCGCCCGCGCACCGGCCACGCCGCGCGCCTCGCCGGGCTCAACCTGTGCCGGGGGCACGCCGCCGGGCGGTCGGTGTCGGTCGGCGGCGGGACAGAAGGCGGCGGGACGGGCTCCGGGCTGGACGGCGGGACGGTCGGCGGGACCGGCGCCGTGGGAGGGCGCGCGGTCACGTTCACCGTGCGGGAGGCGCTGCGCGGGCCAGTGTTCGTCGCGTTCCCGCCCTCGGCGGTCACCCTGTCGCGGGCCATGCCCGGCGGGACGCCGCACAACCTGTGGCGTGGCGGCGTGGAGGGCATCGAGGGGCACGGCGACCGCGTCCGGGTCCGCCTCGGGGGGCCGATCGCGGCGGCCGCCGACCTGATCCCCGCCACCCTCGCCGACCTCGGCCTGACCCCCGGCGACCAGGTGTGGGCCTGCGTCCCGGCCGCCGAGACCCACGCCTACCCCGCACCGTGACACCGCCCCGTGACGCCGTCCTGTGCCCCCCTGTGACACCGCCCACTCGGGCGCGCTGCGGCGGCCGTGAGCGGGACATCGCGGACGGCGAGGGCGGGGCAACGCAAAGTCACACAGCCTGAAGGGAGCATTCGCGCTTGCCAGACCGCTGCGGGGGCAGAGGTAATGGATCAGGAGCGCGACGGGACCACTCCCCCGCGTCCCCCATGCCCGTGCACGGACACCACGGAAGGAGCGGTCGCCGATGCCGAGGCAGATCGCCGCATACCAGGCCCCCAGCCCCCTCGACCTGGAGGCCCGGGTGCACACCCTCGAACTCCAGGTCGCCTCGCTGACCGAGGCCGTGCGGTCGCTCACCACGCGGGTGAGCGACCCGAACGCGGCCGCCACCACCGACTGACGCGTTCTCACCCGCCCCCCGCGAGCAGGGGACCGGACCGGTGTGGTCGACTGGGTCCGTGGGGGGCGATCGGTGAGTACGTGGCACCGTTTTTCGGTCAGGGGCCGCCTGACCCTCTACGCGGGCGCGGTCGCGGCTCTGCTGTCACTCATGCTCGGGGTCGTGCTGATGGTCGCGATCAACCATCTCGCCACCCAGTACCTCACCCGGGAGATCTCCGCGGTCGGAGCCCGCGTCGCCTACGACCTGGAACGCGGGATCGTCCAGAATCCGATCCCGCACGGTCTCGTCGGCGACATCCAGGTCGTCGACGCCCGCGGGCGCGTGGTGAGCGCCAGCGAAAGCCTCCAGGGCAAGCCGCCGATGGCGACGCTCGTGCCGCCGCCCGGCGCCAAGGACATGGCCACGACGGTGGTCTGCGACCACGCCCTCTTCCCCAAGGGCCGGTGCGAGATCGTCGTCGCGACCAAGGTCTACCGCGCCGGGCAGAGCTGGACCATCTACAGCGCGGCGCCCGTCGTCCCGTTCTTCGTCCACCCCATGCTCGTGGCGGTGATCTGCGTGGGCGTCGTGCTGCTCACCGGGGTGATCACCTACGGCGCCTACCGGCTCGTCACCACAAGCCTCGTGCCGGTCGACGCGATCCGCTCCGAACTGGACGAGATCAACGCCACCTGCCCGCAGCGCCGCGTCCCCGTGCCACCCGGCCGCGACGAGATCCATGACCTGGCCGTGAGCGTGAACCACACGCTCGGCCGGCTCCAGATCTCGATGGAGCAGCAGCGCCAGTTCGCCTCGGACGCCTCCCACGACCTGCGCAGCCCGCTCACCGCCATGCGCGCCGAGGTGGAGGACGCCATGCTGGCGCCCGCCGAGACGGACGTGACCGCGCTCGGCTGTTCCCTGCTGCGCAGCCTGGACCGGCTGCAGGCGATCGTGTCGGACCTGCTCACGGTCGCCCGCTTCGACGCCGGGGTGGCCGACGAGCGGGAGCCGGTGAACCTGTCCCGGCTCGTCGGCGGGGAGCTGGACCGCCGTCATCCGGTGATGAAGATCAAACGCGACCTGGAGCCCGAGGTCATCGTGATCGGCGACTCCCTGCGCCTGGCGCGCCTGCTCACCAACCTCCTGGACAACGCCGAGCGGCACGCCGAGACGGAGGTCGCCGTCACCCTGCGCGCGGAGCGGGGCGGGCCGCCCCGTGCCCGGGGGATGCCCCCGGGCACCGCCGTGCTGGAGGTGATCGACGACGGGGCCGGGATCGAGCCGGAGAAACACGAGATCGTCTTCCAGCGCTTCACCCGGCTGGACGCCGCGCGCAACAAGGACGCCGGGGGCACGGGGCTCGGCCTGCCGATCGCCCGGCAGATCGCCGAGCTGTCCGGCGGCACGCTGACGATCGAGCCCAGCGGGCGCGGGGCCAGGCTGGTGGTCCGGCTGCCGCTCGCCGGGCGTCCCTAGGCGGCGCGGCCCTCGCCCTCAGGACGTGCCGCGCAGCGCCGAGGCGGGGAGCGGGATGGCGGGGAACGGGTTGTCCGGCAGGAGGATCATGCGGTGCGGCTCGCTCGCCCGGCAGGCCGCGTCCATGTGCAGCAGCGCCGAGCCGATGCCCGCCGCGCCGATCATGTAGCCGGTGTCGGCGGTGACCTCCCAGGGCCGCAGCCGGCGGTAGGCCTGGTACCAGCGGTAACCGGCCTGGTCGTGCCCGGTGGCGCGGCCGATCAGGTTCTCGGCGAGGGTGCGCGCGAACTCCAGGTGGGCGGTCTCGCCGGTCGCCGCCCACAGGCCGACGAACAGCTCCAGCAGCCCCGCGGTGCCGCAGCACTGGCAGGCGACGTTCCAGTAGCCGGCGGTCTGGCGGCGTGGGACGCCGCTGCAGACGATTCCGGCGGCGAGCCGCCGTACCCAGTCCAGGTCGCCGGGGTCGCCGGTCACGCGGTGAAGCTCGTAGAACAGGCGAGCCACCCCGGCCGAGCCCGAGCACAGCCCGAGATAGTGCAGTCCCCGGCCCTGCGGCACGTGGTGGGGCACGAGGGCGTGCTTGTCGGTCACGACGCTCACCGTGCGGACGAAGTCGGCGCCGCGCCGGGCGGCGTCCAGGAAGCGTCTGTCCCCGGTGACGCCGTACAGCCGGGCGAGCAGGAAAGCCGTGCCCGCGGTGCCGGAAAGGAAGCCGGGCGTGACCGCGTCCTCCGGCAGGTCGGGGCAACCCTCACGGCCGAAGCGGTGGCCGGGGACGACCCGGTCGGCGACGCTCACCCCGGCCTCCACGGCGACCTCCTCGTAGGCCGGGACGCCGAGCATGCCGGAGGCGTGCAGCAGGCCGAGGATGATGCCGCCGTCGCCGCGCTGCGCCGGGTCGCCGGTCCAGCCGACGCCGCCGCCGGTCCTGCGCAGGCTGCGCACGACACGGTCGGCCGCCGCTCTCGCGGCCGCGGACAGGCTCTCGTCGCCGGTCGCCCACCCGGCCTCGGCGAGCGCGAAGACCATTCCGGTGAGGCCGTGGTAGAGCGAGAGGTCGGGCTCGTCCTCCCAGGTGGCGGCGAGGTAGCGGGCGCCCTGCCGGGCGTCGTCGAGGTAGGCCTCGTGGCCGGTGGCCGCGGCGAGCTCCAGGAAGAACAGCACGATGCCGGCGACGCCCGCGTACAGCGAGCCGGGCTGGCCGGAGCGGGCGGACTGGCGGCGAGGATCGGGGTTGGCGACCCAGTGCCGGCCGCGCCCGTCCTCGACGGCGGCCGAGCGGATCCAGCGGCCCGCCATGATCGCCGTGGTGAGCGGGGTCTCGGCGCGCGGCCATGATGGATGGTGGATCCGATCCGGGCTCATGTCGCCTCCTCCACGCTCCCAGCATCCCATGAAACCCATGAATTTGGTAGGAAAACTAGGCAATCGCTAAACATTCGGTCACCGTGCCGCCGGGGTCCGGCGGGGCCGTGACCCACCGCATACCCGCAGTATCAGAACACTCTCACATACGACGCGCCCACGGGGCGATCAATGGGCATCGCTACCGGCACAATCCCGTGCGGGACGGCCGGATAGCCCCGTTTGCAGACCGATACCTGGAGAGGTCACCTCGCCTGGGATGTTCGTCCGGATTTGCGATGATTGGGGGGCCACGGCGAGTCAGCCGAGATGGAGGGGGTGGGCCGGGTGGGCGTCAGCGCACCGGCACTGGCGGACTCGGTCCATCGTGTGCCCGGCACGCGCGGCGCCGCGGAGGGGACGCGGGGCCACTCCCCCACCCTCGACGCCACGCCGCCCCACCTGGTCACCCGGATCGTGACCGAGCGCGGCGCGTTCGAGCCCTTCCGCGTGTCCGAGCACTTCACCGCCGCCCCGGTTCCCGGCGGGCTCTCCCGCGAGGGGCGGCCCGCGCCATGAGCGCCGCCCGCCGCGTCGTCGTCGACACCGATATGGGCATCGACGACGCCTGCGCGCTGCTCTACCTGGCCGGGCGCCCGGAGGCGCAGATCGCCGCCGTGACCTCGGTGGCGGGGAACTGCCCCGAGGAGCAGGCGGCGCGCAACATCGCGTACGTCGCCGGCCTGATCGGGCTGGAGGCGCCGGTGGCGCGCGGCGCCGCCGTGCCGCTGCCGGGAGCCCCGCCCGTGGCGCGCGACTCCCACGGCGCGGACGGCCTCGGCGACCTAGGCCTGAAGCGTCCCCCGCCGCCCGCGACGGACGAGACGGCCGCCGCGCTGATCGCGCGGCTCGCCGGTGAGCGGCCCGGCGAGCTGGACCTGCTGGCGCTCGGGCCGCTGACCAACCTGGCCCTGGCGTCGCGCGCCGACCCGGCGGTCTTTACAAAGTATCGTTCGGTCGTGGTGATGGGCGGCTCCGGCCCGGACGGCACCGGCCTGTCCGACACGAACGTCGCGTGCGACCCCGAGGCGGCGCGGGACGTCCTGTCCGCCCCGCACGGCGAGCTGACCATGGTCGGGGTGAACGTCACCGGCGCCGCGCTGCTGCCGGACACCGCCCTGGACGCCCTGCGCGCCGCCGGCACGCCGGTCGCGCGGTTCGCCGCCGCGGTCCTCGGCGCCTACCGGGACCTCAAGCGGCTGCGGCTGGGCATGCCGGTCATCCCGCTGCACGACCCGCTGGCGGCAGGCGTCCTGCTGGACCCCGGCCTGGTCACCGAGGCCGTGACCGGGCCGGTCGCCGTCGTCCGCGATGGCCCGTCCTGGCGGGCCCGCCCCGCCGCCGGACCGGGGCCGGACGCCCGCGTGGTCACGGCCGTCGACGCGGACCGGTTCGTCGCGCGGTTCACCGCGACGCTGGCCCGGCCATGAGCACGACCATGAGCACGGCCATGCTCATGGCCATGAGCATGGCCGGATCGGTACGGCGGGCCTCGTCGAGTGGCTCCCGGCCTACGCCCTCGCCACGGGCTGAGGCACGGTCAGGCAAGCAGTGAGGTGGGCGGGACGGACGGCGTGACAAGCGCGACCGGAAGCGCAGGACGCGCCGGGAGCACGGTCACCCGGCGCCGGCGGAGAGGCGGCCGAACAGCTCCAGGGCGGCCTCCCGCACGCTGGCGGGGGTGATGCCGTCCAGCGCGGCCCGCGCCTCGGCGATGTCGCGGGTGGTGGCGCAGGTGATCGCCACCGAGGTGGCGGCGGCGTGGTCCAGCGAACCGGCCGGGGTCCTGTCGGCCATCTCGCGGGCGGTCGTGGCGAGATCGAGGTTGTCCATATGCGGCGCGGCGGTCAATGAATTCTCCTCGCGGTAGCGGATCGGCCCGGGACCGGGCCGACGCGAGCGCGCGGCACGGCGGCCCCTCCGCCCCCCGGCGGCGGCCCGGCACGCGCCGGCGTCCTCTGTACTTGGCCCTCAATCCTGCTCCTAAAGGGCACGTTCGTGCCACTCGGGAAGCGGCGTCCGGCCGCGTGGCACGCCTGGTGTGAGGCGGGAACTCCGACGGGGTAGGGCTTCACCAGCGGACACGATCTTTTTCCGTCGTTTCTCAGGTTTCCGGAATACCGGGGCATTTCGCGGGGCTGGACTGCACGGGATCTCACCAGGGGGCGCGGAACGGCCGGACGGCCCGTCGCCCGGCCGCCGGTCGCGCATCCCCCGAGACGACCAGATCACCGCTGACGAATCCGCACCACGTGAGGACGCACATGGAATCTATGGGGCTCGGTGTGGCGCTCCCGACGTCGGGACCGCTCGCGTCACCCGTCAACATCTCCCGCTTCGCCCGGCAGGCCGAACGGCTCGGATACGACTCCCTGTGGACCTACGAGCGGCTGCTGCGCCCGATGGCCGCGCTGCCGCTGCCGGGGGGCGGCGAGCCGGCGCGTATCCCGGAGATCTACCGGCTCACCTACGAGCCGCTGGAGACGCTGAGCTACGTCGCCGCCATCACCGAGCGGATCAAGCTCGGCACCAGCGTCGTCGACGGGCTCTTCCACCCGCCCGTCGTGCTCGCGCGCCGGTTCGCCACACTGGACCAGTTCAGCGGGGGCCGGGTGATCGCGGGTCTCGGCCAGGGCTGGATGCCGCAGGAGTTCGAGACGGCGAACGTGCCGATGCGGCGCATGGGCAGCGGCATGGACGAGCTCGTCGCCGCGATGCGCGCGGCCTGGGGCCCCGACCCGGTGGAGTACGAGGGCCGCTTCTACCGGATCGCGCCCTCGGAGGTGAACCCCAAGCCGGTGCAGCCGCGGATCCCGATCCTGCTCGGCGCGATGACGCCCAAGGGGGTCGAGCGGGCGGGCCGCATCGCCGACGGGCTGAACCCGATCGCCGTCTCGCCGGAGGCGCTGACGCAGCTGGTGGGCGCGTTCCGGCGGGCCGCGCGGGACAACGGCCGCGACGCCGACGCGCTGACCGTGGTGGCGCGGGCGAACGTGCCGATCACCCGGGAGCCGATCACGGGGGGCGACCGGCCGTTCCTGGCGGGGTCGCCGCGGCAGATCGCCGAGGACCTCAAGCGGCTGGAGGGCGCCGGGGTCGGCCACGTGTTCTTCGCCAACCTGGCGAGCACGGACATCGAGGAGGAGCTGGCGCTGCTGGAGGAGCTTAAGGCCACCCTCAAGCCCTGACCCCGCGCCTCCGTGCCACCGCCTCCGGCCGGGCTATCCGAGAATGCGCGCGGCCCCGAACCCGGCGGCCAGCGTCGTGCCGGCGGCGAACCGCCCGGGGCCGAAGGCCGCCAGCCGGGGGTCGGTGTCCTCGCCGAGGATCAGGCGGGCCACGTGCTCGCCCCACGCGGGGGCCAGCTTGAAGCCGTGGCCGCTGGTGCCGGCGTCGACGAAGACCCGCTCGCCGACGCGGCCGGTCACCGGCTGCCAGTCCGGGCTGACGTCGTACAGCGACGCCCACCCGCCGATCAGGGCCGCCCGCCGCCGAGCGGGGCTGCGGCGGGCCGCCGCGCGGGCGAGCCGTCCGAGCTCGGACTCGCGGGGGGCCGCCCGGAAGTCGTCCGGGTCGGCGCGCGAGGCGGGGACGACTCCGCCGGCCAGGAACTGCGTGCGCGGCTGGGGCGTGGAGTAGGAGCCTGCGGCGACGTCGATGAGCACGTGGCGCACGATCTCGGCGGTGTCGGCGGGGTCGTGTTCGAGCACCGCGACGACGTGCCGCTCGGCGGTCAGGGGCAGGTCGACGCCGAGCGGGCGCAGCAGCGCCGGCGTCCACGGGCCCGCCGCGACGAGCAGGTGACCGACGCCGGACGTGCGGCCGTCCGCCGTGGTGACGTCCACCTGGCCGGGCCGCTCGGCGAGCTCCGTGACCCGGTGGCGCAGGTGCAGGACGGCGCCGTGCCGCCGTGCCGCCTCGGCCAGACCGAGCGTCGTGGCGAACGGGTCGGCGAATCCCGCGCCCGGCTCCCAGACGCCGACGGCCACGCCGTCGAGGTCGAGCCCCGGCAGCCGCTCCCGGAGATCGGCGGCGGGGACCACCTCGCTGGGAACGCCCGCCGCGGCGAGGCCGGCGGCGGTCCGCCCGGCGGCGGCCACGTCGTCCGGGCCGTGGAGGTAGAACGCGCCGGTGCGGCGGAAACCGGACTGGCCGCCACCGGTGCGCTCCTCGAAGGCGTCCAGGAAGGCGATGCCGTCGCGGGCGCTCTCGACGAGGAACGGGTCGGTGTAGTAGGCCCGGCAGATGCCGCCGGAGCGTCCGGTGGGGCCCGCGGCCGGGGTCAGCCGCTCGAAGACGGCGACCGAGACGCCCCGGCGCGCCAGGTGGTAGGCGGCGGCGACCCCGTGGACGCCCGCCCCGACGATGCCGACGTCGTACGTCGCGTGTGCCGCCGCCATGCGCTCACATCCTCCGTATTACCCGCTCAAAAGGTAGGAATAATGGGTTTCCCTGTCAACCGTTCCGCGTGACGCACGGCGGTCAGGCCGCGGGCAGGTCCACGAGCATGACGGGAGTGGTGGTCGGCCGGGCCGAGCCGCCGGCGGGCTCGACCGTGACGCCCACCTTGGCGGCCGCGCTCATGCGCTGCCCCCAACCGTCGGTGTGGACATCTACAGGTGCGGACATGGGTGTTTCGAACCAGATGGTCGTGCGGATGGGCGCGGGCCCGGATCGGTCGCGGGACTTTCCCAGCCTTCCATACCTTCCGGGCGTGTCGCCCGGCCGCGGGCTCCGGCCCGTATTTAGAACTAATCAGGTAGGAATTGCATAACTTGTGACCGCGGGGCTATGGTCGAGTCGGACCGGCCCGGCGAGCCCCGGCGCGCCGGACGGCCCGTGGAACCGAGGGACGCGAGCGACCGAGGAGCCCGAGGAACCCAGGAACACGCGCGCCCGTCGCCGCCCCTCCGAGCCCGGAACGGGAGACCGCATGAAGTTCCTCGCCATCACGCTGATCGTCCACGGCCCCCACCCCCTGACCGGCGAGACCAAGCCCACCACGGCGCGGCTGCGCGAGGTCGTCGACAACGCCGTCCTGGCCGAGGAGCTCGGCTTCGACGGCTTCGGGGTGGGAGAACGCCACGAGCGCCCGTTCATCTCCTCCTCCCCGCCCGTCGTGCTCGGCCACATCGCCGCGCGCACGTCCACGATCCGGCTGTTCACCGCGGTCACGACGCTGAGCCTGCTGGACCCGGTGCGCGCCTTCGAGGACTACTCCACCCTCGACCACCTGTCGGGCGGGCGGCTGGAGCTCATCATCGGCAAGGGCAACGGCGCCGCCCAGGCCGAGTTGTTCCACGTGACGGCGCAGGACCAGTGGGACCGCAACCGCGAGGGCTACGAGCTGTTCCGCCGGCTCTGGCGCGAGGACAGGGTTACCTGGTCGGGCCGCTTCCGCCCCGAGCTGCGCGACGCCGAGGTCCTGCCGCGCCCGCTCCAGCGGCCGATCCGCGTGTGGCACGGCAGCGCCACCAGCAAGGACTCGGTCGAGCTGGCCGCCAAGTACGGCGACCCGTTGTTCTCGGCGAACGTGACCAACCCGATCGAGCCGTACGCCGAGCTGATCGCGTACTACCGCGAGCGCTGGGAGTTCCACGGCCACGACCCGGCGGACGCGCTGGTCGGCGCGGGCACGGCGGGGTTCCACGCGGCAAGGACCTCCCAGGAGGCGATCGAGACCTACCGGCCGATCTACGACGCGCGGATGGCGCTGTTCAGGAAGGTCGGCGTCGAACCGGTGTTCCCGACGCTGGAGGACGCGATCGAGCGGAGCTCGATCCTGGTGGGCAGCCCGCAGCAGATCATCGACAAGGTCCACCGCTACCACGCGCGATTCGGCCATGAGGTGATGCACATCGCCGCCGACGCCGACGGCCTCACCGACAAGCAGCACCGGGCGGCGCTGGAGCTGTTCCAGGGCGAGATCGCCCCGGTGCTGCGCCGGGAGATTCCGAGCAGGCCGTTCCCCGGCGCGCCCCCCACGGCCTGAGACCGGCGCCCGGCCTGGCACAGAAAGGCAGACGAAGGCCAGACATGGCACCCCGACGGACCCCGCTGTCCATCCTTGGCGCCGATCCGCTCCGGCGGCACCGTGGGCGAGGCGCTGCGCGAGGGACGTGACCGGGGCGGACGAGCTGCTCGTCACGGCCACCGCCTACGAGCACGCCGATCGCGTGCGCTCGTACCGGCTCCTCGCGGAGGCGTGGAACCGCCCCTAGGCGGAGGAAGGGTCCGTCGTGCCGTCGGAACCCGTGGACACGGCATCATGTCTACAGGACCGACGACCGAGGAGCGGCACGTGACCAAGCGCCCCCTTGTACTTCTGGACGTGGACGGGGTGCTGAACCCGGCCCGGCGGCACTCCCTGCGGCTCCGGCGGCACGAGTGCGTCCTGGACGGCCGCTCCTATCGCATTCTGCTGAACACCCGGCACGGCGCCAAGCTGGCGAGGCTCGCCGGCGACACCGGCGCCGAGCTGGCCTGGGCCACCACCTGGGAGCAGCACGCCAACGCCGAGATCGCCCCGCGCCTCGGCCTGCCGGCCCTGCCGGTGATCACGGTCAACGGCGACCCGGGGTCGCGCGCGGGCGAGCACTTCAAGACCCGTCACGTCGCCGAATACGTCGCCGGGCGCCCGTTCGTCTGGTTCGACGACAGCCTCGGCGTCGCCGACTGGCACTACCTCAAGGACCACCCCGGCGTGGACGAGTTCCTGCTGGTCGACGTCGACCCGGGCACGGGGCTGACCGACGCGCACCTGACCCGCGCCCGCGAGTGGCTGTCGGGCAGAGGCGCCGCCGCCGTTGATCGTTAACCGTCGCGCCACCCCGGGTACAGGTGCGGCCGTTAGCGTGCCCCGCGAAACCAGAGAGTGGGGTGTGCCCGGACATGAAGAAGATGCTGACGGTGCTGACGACGGCGCTCACGGCGGGAGCGGCGTTCGCCGTCCTCGCGCCGCAGAACGCGACCGCCGGAGACCGCGACCGCCACGAGGGAAGCGTGCCCCTCGTCATCGGCCACCGTGGCGCCAGCGCGATCCGCCCTGAGCACACGCTGCTGTCGTACGAGGCCGCGATCAAGCTCGGGGCCGACTACATCGAGCCCGACCTGGTGTCCACGAAGGACCACGTGCTGGTCGCCCGGCACGAGAACGAGATCGGCGGCACCACCGACGTCGAGAACCACCCCGAGTTCGCGGCGCGCAGGACGACCAAGACGATCGACGGCGTGGCGGTGACCGGCTGGTTCACCGAGGACTTCACGCTGGCCGAGCTGCGCACGCTGCGCGCCGAGGAGCGCATCCCGGACCTGCGGCCGGACAACACCGCGTTCAACGGCCTGGCGCAGATCCCGACGTTCGACGAGGTGATCGAGCTCGCGCAGAAGAAGGGCGTGGGCGTCTACCCCGAGACCAAGCACCCGACCTACTTCGACTCGATCGGGCTGTCGCTGGAGGAGCCGCTGCTGGCCGCGCTCAAGCGCCACAACTGGGACGGCTCGCGCGCGCCGGTCTTCATCCAGTCGTTCGAGACCACGAACCTCAGGCAGCTGCGCCCGCTGACGCGCCTGCCGCTGATCCAGCTCGTCAACGGCACGGGCGCCCCGTACGACCTGGTGGCGGCGGGCGACAAGCGCACCTACGCCGACCTGGTCACCCCGGACGGCCTGCGCGACATCGCCCGGTACGCCGACGGGGTGGGCGTGGCCACCGCGTGGATCGTCCCGACCGGCCCCGACGGGAGGCTCCTGCAGCCGACCACGCTGATCAAGGACGCCCACCGCCGCGGCCTGAAGGTGCACACCTGGACGATCCGCCCCGAGAACTCGCAGCTCCCGGTCGACTACCGCCTCGGCAACCCGGCGAGCCCCGCCTACCCGCGCGCCACCGGCGACGTCATGGGCTGGCTGGAGCGGCTGTTCGGCCTCGGCGTGGACGGCGTGTTCTCCGACGACCCGGGCATCGCCCGCGCCACGCGCGACCGCCTGTTCTCGTAGCTTGACCGGCCCCCTGCGATGAGGGGCGGCCGCCGGCGGGCCCGGTCCGCCGGCGGCCGCGGGCGGTTCGGCGAGGACCACCTGCGAGTCCTCGCCGAAGCCGCGGGGAGAGACGATCAGCTGACGTCGGCGCAGATCACGTAGACGCTGATGCCGACGTCGTTGTACTTGTTCTGGCGGCCGAGGCCGATCCATCCGGCGCCGTCGTCGGTCGGGAAGCTCCCGACGAGGATCGCGTCGTTGCCCTGGGCCTCGGCGCCGCCGCCGACGGCGCGCTTGCCGGAGGGGCACCGCACGACGCGGCGCTGGAAGTTGGGGACGTTGGCGTTGGGGAGCTTGACCAACTGGTACCCGGTGAAGCCGGCGGCCCGCTGAGCGGCCGGCGCCGGGGCGGGGGCCGCGTCCGACGCCGGGGCGGCGGCGATCGTGGCGAGTCCCGCGCAGCAGGCGGCGGCCACTCCAAGCGTCCAGACCTTCTTCGCGCGCATTGATTCTCCTTCGATGGTTCCCCTCCCCGTCCCGCGGGGCCGTCGGCGGCCGGTGCCGTCGCGTGCTCCCGGGCGGGGCCGGGGATCTTCGGTTCGTCACCGGAAGTATCCATACGACTACAGTGCGTGTCCATGCCCGCCGGGCGCCGCCCTTGCCTCGCGCGCGCGGCGCCCACTTCGGTCGGCGTGATCCCTTGACTCCCCGCTCCCCCGCGCGACCTGCGCGTTCCTCGCGCCGCGGCCCGGCGGGCCCGTCCGCGCGACCCTTGCCGCCGCGCCGCCGTCCGGCCACAAGAGGACAGCACAAGGCCCCGCACGGCGCCCCTTACATCCGCTTTATACGGCATGATCCGTATATTTGGGAGATCATGTGCTTTTGAGCTGATCATCCGTTTTGGGCTTCATAGGGCGGAATGCCGGGTACGAGATGCTTAGCCAATGGCCCGGCGCCGGCGCACCCGGACGGCCGCGCCCTCTCGTCCTTCTCGGCCTTCTCGACCTTCCGGACCTTCCGACTTCCCGCCCCGCCCTCTTCGCCGCTCGCCTCTCGCGAACAGGAGGTCTCCACGGCTCTGCCGACCGTACACGCCTCGTCCTAGGAGGTCTCATGATCGGTACAGAGAACAGCGACGCGCGGGTCCGCGGTCCGGCGGACGTGGAGAGGTTCGCGCAGCGGTGCTTCCGCGGCTCCCCCGGCACCGCCGCCCCATCGGATTCCCCCCGCTCCCCCGGCTCCCCCGGCTTCCTCGGCTCCCCCGGTCTCCCCGGCGACAGGGTCGGGGTCGAGCTGGAGTTCCTCGTCTTCGACCGCGCCGAACCCTCCCGGCAGGTCACCGTGGCCCGGATCATCGACGCCCTCCCCCCGCTGACGCGCGGCAGCGCCCTCACCTTCGAACCCGGGGGCCAGCTCGAACTGTCCGGCCCCGCCGCCCCGCTGGCACGGGCCGTCCGCGACATGGCCGCCGACCTGGAGACCGCCCGCCGGGCCCTGGCCGACGACGGCCTGCTGGTGGCGGGGATCGGCCTGGACCCGATCCGGCCGCCCCTGCGCCAGCTCCGCCAGCCGCGCTACGAGGCGATGGCCGAACTGCTCGGCGTCCCCTACGGGCCGATGATGATGTGCCTGTCGGCGTCGATCCAGGTCAACGTGGACTTCGGGGAACGGCCGCACGTCCGCTGGCACCGCGCCAACGCGCTCGGCCCGGTGCTCAACGCCGCCTTCGCCAACTCCCCGCTGTCCGGCGGGCGGCCGTGCGGATGGATGTCGGGACGCCAGGCCGTGTGGCTGCACCTGGACTCCACGCGCACCCGCCCGGTCTCGGGGGACGGCGACCCGGCGGCGGCCTGGGCGCGCTACCTCATGGACGCCCGCCTGATGCTCCTGCGCGAGAAGGGCACCCGCCGCCCGCCCGCGCCGAGCCGGGCGACGTTCGGCGACTGGATGCGCTCCCCGCACCTCGGCGGGCACCCGCCCACGCTGCGAGACCTCACCTACCACGCGACCACGGTGTTCCCGCCGGTGCGGCCCCGGGGATGGCTGGAGATCCGCTACCTCGACGCGCTGCCCGTGAAGTGGTGGCCGGCGTGCGTGGCCGTCACCTGCGCGCTGCTGCTGGACGACCGCGCCGCCGACGCCGCCCTCGCCGCCACCGGGCCGCTCGCCGACCGCTGGTGGCACGCCGCCCACGTGGGCCTCGGCGACGAGCGGGTGCGGCGGGCCGCCGACGAGTGCTTCCGCGCCGCCGCCGGGGCGCTCCCCCGGCTCGGCGCCGAACCCTGGCTCGTCGCGGACGTGGAGTCCTACGCCGACCGTCACGTGACGACCGGCCGCTCCCCCGCCGTGGACGCGCTGACGCGCTCGCGCGAGCCGGGCGCGGGCCCGCTCGCCTGGCTGAGCGAGGAGGTCGCCGTATGAGCACCCTGAGGAACACGAAGGCGGCCGAGGCCACCGACGCGTCCCACACCGCGGCACTCCACACCGCGGCGCTCGACGACGCGGCCGCGTTCAAGGAGCGGATCGCCGCCGAACTGGACGAGGGCCGCCGCCGCTCGCTCACCTACACCGACATCGACGACGACCTGCTGGTGCGCCAGCACTCGGCCCTGATGTCCCCGCTGGTGTGGGACCTGGCCCACGTGGGCAACTACGAGGAGCTGTGGGTGCTGCGCGAGCTCGCCGGGGCCGACCCGACCCGCCCGGAGATCGACACGATCTACGACGCCTTCGCCCATCCGCGCAAGGACCGCCCGAACCTGCCACTGCTCGGCCCCGCCGAGGCCCGCACCTACATCGCCGGGGTCCGCGGCCGCGTCCTGGACGTCCTCGAGGGCCTCGGCGAGGCGGACCTGCGCGGCGCCGACCCGCTGCGCGCGGGCGGGTTCGTGTTCGGGCTCGTCCTTCAGCACGAGCACCAGCACGACGAGACGATGCTCGCCACGCTGCAACTCTCCGGGCGGCCCGGGCTCGTGCGCGACGGCGACCTGCCCCCCGGCAGGCCCGGCGGCGCGGAGGAGGTGTTCGTCCCGGCCGGCCGGTTCCGCGCCGGGGCCGGCGCGGACCCATGGGCCTACGACAACGAGCGGCCCGCCCACGACGCCGACCTGCCCGCGTTCTGGATCGACCGCCACCCGGTGACGGCCGGCGCGTACGCGGCGTTCGTGGAAGACGGCGGGTACGCCGAGCCGCGGTGGTGGAGCCCGCGCGGATGGCGCTGGCGCGCCGAGCAGGGCGTCACCGCCCCGCTGTTCTGGTGGCGCGAGGGGCACACGTGGTGGCGCACCCGCTTCGGCCGGGCCGAGCCGGTGCCCGCGGACGAGCCCGTGCAGCATGTGAGCTGGTACGAGGCCGACGCCTACGCGCGCTGGGCGGGCAAGAGGCTGCCCACCGAGGCCGAGTGGGAGAAGGCGTGCGGGTGGGACCCCGCCGCCGGGCGGGCCCGCGCCTACCCGTGGGGGGACGCCGCCCCGGGGCCCGCGCACGCCAACCTCGGCCACCGCGCCTCCCGTCCCGCGCCGGTGGGCGCGTTCCCGGCGGGCGCGTCCTGCTACGGGGCCGAGCAGATGATCGGGGACGTGTGGGAGTGGACCGGCTCGTGGTTCCTGCCCTACCCCGGCTTCCGCGGCTTCCCGTACCGGGAGTACAGCGAGGTGTTCTTCGGGCGCGCCCACCGGGTGCTGCGGGGCGGGTCGTGGGCGACGCACCCCCGGGCCGCGCGCGCCAGCTTCCGCAACTGGGACCTGCCGAACCGGCGGCAGATATTCGCCGGCTTCCGCTGCGCGCGCCCGGCGCCGAAGGAGGAGGCGTAGGTGTGCCGGCACGCGGCGTGGCTCGGCGTCCCCCGCCCGCTCGCGTCGCTGCTCCAGGAGCCGTCGTACGGCCTGTGCCGGCAGTCCCACGCGCCGCGCATGCAGCGGTGCGGAACCGTGAACGCCGACGGGTTCGGGGTGGGCTGGTACGACGCGGGGCGCGAGGAGCCGGTGCGCTACCGCCGTTCCATCCCGATCTGGGCGGACGCGAACCTGCCGGGCCTGGCCTCCGTCGCCCGCTCGGCCTGCCTGATGGCCGCCGTGCGCTCGGCGAGCCCGGGCATGCCGGTCGAGGAGTCGGCGACCGCGCCGTTCGCCGAGGGGCGCTGGCTGCTCAGCCACAACGGGCGGGTCGCGCGCGAGGCGGTGCGGCCGCTGACCGGCGGGCGCGCCCCGGAGAGCCCGTGCGACTCGGCGTGGCTGGCGGCCGCGGTGTTCGCGCGGCTCGGCGCGGGCGCCACGCTCGGCGATGCGGTGTCGGAGGTGGTGCGGCTGGCCGGGCTGCGCGACCCGGACGCCCGGCTGAACCTGCTGGTCGCCGACGGCGGCATGATCGCCGCGACCGCCTGGAACGAGACCCTGTTCCTCCATCTCGGCGAGGGCGCGCTCCTCGCCAGCGAGCCGCTGGACGACCGGCCGGGCTGGGAAGCCGTGCCCGACCGGCACCTCGTCCTCGCCACGCCCGACGGCGTGCGCGTCCAGCCGGTGTGACCCGCCGGGACGTGCCCCGCCGCGCGCGCCGCCGCCCGTCCACCCGTCACCTCAGGAGGTTCGCGTGTCCGTCACACAGATTCCGCTGCCGTTCCTGTACACGGTCGACCACATGGGCCCCCGCTACCTGCGCCAGGCCCTCGCCGAGGACGTCCGCACCGGGCTGACCTCCGTCCCCAAGTGGCTGCCGCCGAAGTGGTTCTACGACGCGGCGGGAAGCGAGCTGTTCTCCCGGATCACCCGGCTCCCCGAGTACTACCCGTCGCGACGGGAGCTGGCCCTGCTGCGCGAGCACGCGCGCGAGATCGCCGCGCTCACCGAGGCCGAGAACCTGGTCGAGCTGGGGTCGGGGACCAGCGAGAAGACGACGCTACTGCTGGACGCGCTGACCTCCGAGGGCACGCTCAAGACCTACACCCCGGTCGACGTGGACGGGACGACGCTGGAGGCCGCGGCCCAGCGGGTGGCGGCCGCCTACCCGGGGCTGGCCATCTGGGCGGTCCGGGCCGACTTCGAGCGGCATCTGTCCCTGCTGCCCCGGATCGGCCGGCGGCTGGTCGCGTTCCTCGGCGGCACGCTCGGCAACATGGACGAGGAGGGCCGGGCGTCCTTCCTGACCGAGCTGCGCGCGACGCTGTCCCCCGGCGACTGCCTGCTGCTCGGCGCCGACCTGGTCAAGGACACCGGGCGGCTGGTCGCGGCCTACGACGACGCCGAAGGGGTGACGGCGGCGTTCAACCGCAACGTCCTGTCGGTGATGAACCGCGAGCTCGGCGCCGACTTCGTGCCCGAGGCGTTCGAGCACGTCGCGTTGTACGACGCCCGGCTGAACCGGATCGAGATGCGGCTACGCGCCGTGCGGCACACGCGGGTCCGCTTCCGCGAGCTCGACCTGGTCGTCACCTTCAAGGCGGGCGAGGAGACGCGCACGGAGATCAGCTCCAAGTTCTACCGCTACCGGCTGGAGCGCGAGGTGGAGCGGGCCGGGTACACGCCGGTCCGCTGGTACTCCGACCCGGCCCAGGACTTCGCGCTGTTCCTGGCGCAGGTCCCCCGACGGCCCGGCGAGGATCGTCCTCCGGAGTACCGCTCACGGCGCGCCAGGCACCACACCTGACCCGCCCGCCCCCTCCGACACGCCGCCCCGGAGGCTCGGCCATAGGCACCGGTCGGGGCGCGGCGGAAGAACGCCGACTCTCAGGCGCCCCGAACCGGCCGAGCGGAGCGAGGCCATGAACACAGGGCCCCGAACCGCCGTGCCGGAGGCACGGCCATGAACACAGTGCGCCGCGGGCGTAGCGTGGAGCGATCCATGGGTCGAAAGGCCGGCAGATATCCGAGAGATATATCCGGTTATTACCGTTGAAGCCTATTCATCCGGCCGTTTGCCGGTCGCGGGACGGCGACTTTCCAGGCAACGTGGGAAAGATGAGAGCCGATTCCCCCGCTCGTGAACGCGCCCCTCCATGACGGGCCCATGCAGCTTGGGAGTTGCCCGAGATATATGCTTTGGAGATCAATATGGCTTTTGCCCATTGATATCCGCTGCCACAGGTGTGAACCGCATCACCGTCGAGGAGGCTTCAGGGGTGTCGGCGCAGGAAAGACGGCTCTCGGCGATCGGAGAGGCCGCGGCAGAGGTCCTCCGCCACACCGACTACCACCTCGTCAGGGCCGAGGACGTCGCGGCGGCCGTGCGGCTCTCCCGGGAGGGCCACAGCGGGCGGCGCAGCGCCGTCTGGCTGTACAACGAGGTCAAGAGCCGCAGGGTGCTCGTCGCGCTCGCGCTGCGCCACGCCTTCGCGGAGTTCGCCGACCGCGCCGGCCCGCGCGAGCCCCTGGAGACGCCCGGCTCGCTCGTCGAGGCGCGCGACCTGCTCACCCAGGCGCTGCTGCTCGTGGCGCGCTTCCATCGCGCCGAGGCGTTCCTGACCCAGCAGGTCCAGCTCGGCATCGGCGACATCGCCACCTCCGAGAAGCGTCAGTCCGCGCCCCAGGGACCGCCGAGCTGGCCCGACACCGCCATCGGGCGGACGGCCGCCGCGGGCTGGTCGGGCCGGGTCGTCGCCTACGCCGACCACCTCGCCCCCGTCATCGCGGCGGCGGCGCGCGCCGTCTGCCTCCCCCCGCCCGGCTGGGCCCGCGCCTGCGCCGAGAAGCTCTCGGACCTGGCCTTCGACGCCCTCACCGACGACCTGGACGGCCCGGTCGACCGCCAGGCGGCGGCGCTGAGCGCGCACTGGTACGAACGACACCTGATCCCCCTGGCCGGCACCTGGATCAACGACCTGGACGTGGCCGAGCGCGCCCGCGACGTGGCGCGCCGCTCCGCCCCGGGCACCCCCGCCGAGGCCGACGCGCAGGCGGGCGTGCTGCGCGCGCTGCTCGACACCGGCATACTGCTGAAGCGGGCCGCCCGGGAGGCCGGGGAACTGGCCGGGCTGCTGGAGTCCCCGGAAGCCGGCCCGGCGGCCGGCGCCGCCCTCGGCACGCGCTGCGACGTGCAGAACCGGCGCGGGCTCGCGCTGCTGCGCTACGGCGACCTGGAGACGGCGCGGGCCACCTTCGAGTCCTCGCTGGAGATCGCCGAGAAGCAGCGGTCGCTGGACCCGGACGACGCCGCCGCCCACGCCGCGCGCGCCCGCCATCACCTCGGCGAGACCCTGGTCGAGGCCGGGCGCCCGGTCGAGGGGCGGCGGCTGATCGAGCAGGCCCGCTCGGCGCGCGAGGCGGGCGGCACGGGCGACACAGGCGGCACGGGCGGCACAGGGGCTGCGTCCAGGGCCTGGCGGCGGCTCACCCTGACCGCCCAGGCCGCCGCCCGCGCGGCCGTGCGCTCCGGCCAGGTCGTCGAGGGGCTGCGCCAGGCCGAGGCCGTGGTGACCGACCGGCAGGCCCGCCTGGGCGACCCCGGCGACATCAACGTGGTCGCCGCCCGGGTGTCCCTCGGGGAGGCCCTGCTGGAGGCGGGGCAGCCGATCGAGGCCCGTCACCTGCTCCAGGAGGCCGGGCGGCAACGCGCCGACCTGCTCCAGCCGACCGCCTACTGGCCGAACCACGACCTCGTGCGCACCGCGCAGGCCGAGCTGGCCCTGCGGGACCCGGGCACGGTCGTGCGGCTGCTGGAACGGGCGCCCGTCCTGGACGACTGGTTCGCCGCGCAGGTCTCGGCCCGCCTGTGGGTGGAGGCCCGGGTGGTGCACGCGCAGGCGCTCGCGCTCGGGGAGGACCCCGGGACGGCCGTCGCCGCGCTCGGCGAGCTGGCCGAGCGGCTCGCCGCCGATCCCGGCGACGCCCTGCCGCTGACCGTGCGGCGGGCCCTCGCCGAGGTGCTGCTCTTGAGCGGGGATCCCAACGAGGCCGCCGCCGTGCTGCGCACGGTGCGGGCCGCGGAGTCCGACCCCGGAGATCCGCCGGGCCGGGCCAGGACGTCGCTGCTGGCCGCGCGCTGCGAGGACGCGCGCGGCGACGACAAGGCCGCCGCGCGCCACCGCGCCGCCCTCGCGGGCGTGAAGGGCCTGGACCCGAACCATCCGCTGCTGCTGGAGGGGCGCTACGACGAGGCGGCCCGCCGCTTCCAGACCGGCCGCTTCGACGGCCTGGATGAGCTGCTCGCCCCGCTCCTGGACCGCACGCCGCTCGCCCACGGCCGCCCGGCGCTCGGCGACGGCCATCCGCTGCTGCTCAAAGCCGTCGCCCTGGCCGACCGCAGCGGCGCCGTCCGCCTTCCCCGCGCGCCGCGCCAGGTCCTGTGGGAGGACGCCTGACGCGCCGCCACAGCAACCCGCGGCACCCTGCTGAACCCTCCTGAGGCGCCCTAGCTCGCGGGCCCGACGGGACGGTCGCCGCGCAGCGTGATGCGGTGCATGACGCGGCGGGTGTCGCCGTAGTCGCGGTTGGCGTAGTGGGAGGTGCTGCGGTTGTCCCACATCGCGACGTCCCCGGCCCGCCAGCGGTGGCGGACGATGTGCTCGGGCTTGGTCAGGTGGGCGTACAGCAGGTCCAGGATCCCGCGGCTCTCGGCGTCGGAGACCCCGGCGATGTGGGAGGTGAAGCCCGGGTTGACGAAGAGGCCCTTGCGCCCTGTCTCCGGGTGCACGCGGACCACGGGGTGCTCCACCGGGTCGAGCCGCGTCACCGTCTCGCCCTCCCACACGTTGCCCCGGCCGCCGCGGCGCTGGGCCAGGTAGTAGCCGAACTCGCGGTTGCCGTCGTGCACGGCGGTCAGCCGGTCCACCAGGTCGCGCACCGGCGCCGACAGGGATTCGTAGGCGAGCTGGGAGTCGGCCCAGCTCGTGTCGCCGCCCGACTCCGGCAGGCTGACCGCGCGCAGGATCGAGCCGAGCGGGGGCCGGGGCATGAAGGTGACGTCGGTGTGCCACACGTCGGCGAAGCCGTTGTCGGCGCTGTCGATCGCGTAGATCTCCGGGTGGGCCTCGTCCACGCCGGCGACCACCGGGTGGGAGGGGGTGAGCTCGCCGAGGCGCCGCCCGAGGGCCACCTGGCCGTCATCGTCCAGGCTCTGCCCCCGGAAGAACAGCACCTTGCGCTCGACGAGCGCGGCGCGCACGGCCGCGAGCTCGGCGTCGGTGGCGGTCGCGAGGTCGAGCCCGATCACCTCGGCGCCGAAGCGCGGGCCGAGCGGGTCGAGGGTCAGCGCAGGGGCCGGCTTCTGGGATGTGTAGGTCATCTCCGGGTCCTCCGATCTGTGGTGGCGGTCGCGTACGGGTCGGCGGGCTTGGCGGGCGGGCTTGGCGCGGGGAGGTCAGGCGGCGGCGCGGACGGCGTGGCCGATCTCGGCGCGCAGCGAGGCGTAGGCGGGCAGGGCGCGCAGCTCGTCGGGGTCCGGCCCGGTGCGCGGGAGGTCCACGTCGATGTCGAGGGCCACGCGGCCGGGCCGCCGGGTCAGCACGACGACGCGGCTGCCGAGGAACACGGCCTCGTCCACGCTGTGGGTGACGAAGACCGAGGTGCGGCCCGTCTCTGCGCTCACCCGGCGCAGGTCCTCCTGCAGGCGCTCGCGGGTGAGGGCGTCCAGCGCGGCGAACGGCTCGTCGAGCAGCAGCAGCGGGTCGTCGCCCGCGAGCGCCCTGGCGATGGCCACGCGCTGCTGCTGGCCTCCCGAGATCTGCCAGACGCGGCGCCCGGCGACGTCGTGCAGGCCGACCCGGTCCAGCAGCCCGGCCACCCGGCGCGGGCGCTCGGCGCGCG
This sequence comes from Sphaerisporangium album, assembly GCF_003323745.1. GTDB lineage: Bacteria > Actinomycetota > Actinomycetes > Streptosporangiales > Streptosporangiaceae > Sphaerisporangium > Sphaerisporangium album. The sequence continues at coordinate 128,280 of NZ_QOIL01000019.1, read as the reverse complement.
GGACCCCGGCGTAACGCAGGGCCAGCTCGACGTTGCCGCCGACGGTCTTCCAGGGGAAGAGCCGGGGCTGCTGGAACACGACCCCCGCCCCCTTCCCCGGGACGGGGACCGCGCCCGCGGTGCGCACGGAGCCGGACGTGGGCTCCTCGAACCCGGCGATCAGCCGCAGCAGGGTGCTCTTGCCGCAGCCGGACGGTCCCACGAGCACGAGGAACGCGCCCGCCGGGACGTCCAGCGAGATCGGGCCGAGCGCGGCGACGGCCTCCGAGCCCCGCCCGTAGACGTGCTCCACGTCGCGGACCTCGACGGCGGCGTGCTCCTGCCGCGTGGCGGGAGCCGTCCCCGCGGCGTCAGGAGAGGGCATCGGGCAGGCCCTTGGTGTAGATCGCCTTCTGGACGGTGGCCAGGTCGGGCACCGCGTCGATCTTCTTCTGCTCCTTGAGGAACTCGGCGGCGCTGACGAGGTTCCCGGCCAGCCCGCCGGGCTTCTCCGGCGTGCCGAGCCACTCGGGCCCGGAGAGGTCGGCGGGGTCGAGGAACACGCCCTGGGCGAGCTGGTTCGCGGCGTCGGCCGGGGCGATGTTGAGCTCGGCGCCCACGGCCGCCGCCGCGGCGTCCTTGTCGCTCTTGATCAGGGTCAGGGCCCTGGCCTCCGCCTCGCGCCAGGCGTCGACGGCGTCCGGGTGGGCGTTCGCGAACGCGGTGGACACGACGCCGAGGTCCAGGGTGGGCTTGCCCGCCGTCGCCAGCTCGCGGCTGGAGACCAGCACCTTGCCGTTCTTCTTCAGAGTGTCCAGGGCGGGCAGCCAGACGTAGGCCGCGTCGATGTCGCCGCGCGTCCAGGCCGCGAGGATGTCCTGCGGCTCCAGGTCGACGATGGTCAGCGCCGACTCGGGCACGTTCGCGCGGTCCAGGGCGGCGAGCAGGCTGTAGTGCGCGGTGGAGGCGAACGGGCTCGCGACCTTCTTGCCGCGCAGGTCCGCGATCGAGGCGATGCCGGTGCCGTCGCGGGCCACGAGCGCCTCGTTGTCCCCGGCCACGTCCAGGACGAACGCCACCTGGTAGGGGATGTTCAGCGGCGCCGACAGCCCGCGCGCGACGGGGCTGGAGCCGATCGCCGCGATGTCGACGGCCCTGGCGACGAAGGCGGTGTTGATGCTCGCACCGGAGTCGAACCTGGTCCAGGTGATCTTGTAGCCCGGCAGCGCCTCCTCCAGCCAGCCCTTGTTCTTGACGATGAGGTCACCGCTGGGGAACGCCTGGTAGGCGAGGCGGATCGTCTTGCCCGCGTCGCCGCCGGAGGGTCCCGCGGAGGCGGCGCCGTTTCCGCAGGCGGCGAGGACGGCGGCCGCCGCGGCGGCCGCGGTGAGCAGGAAAAGGCGGCTGAGGCCTGGTCGGGCCATGGGTTGATCTTCCTTGTCTCTCTCCGGGCCCCTTTCCGGGATCCCGGGCCTTCTCGCTGTGCGTACCGGGGCCTGAGCGTGCCCGGGCCTTCGCGTGACGGCCTCGCCGTACGCCGGCTCAGGCGCGGCCCCGCCAGGGGATGAACCTGAGCTCGGCCAGGCGCAGGACGGCGTCGATGAGCAGGCCGGAGACGCCGATCGCCAGCAGGCCGAGCACCACGACGTCGGTCTGCAGGTAGCGCTGGGCGTCGCGCACCATGCCCCCGATGCCGGGTACGCCGTTGATCGTTTCGGCCGCCACGACCGAGGAGTACGCGACGCCCACCGCGAGGCGGACGCCGGTGAAGATCTCCGGAAGCGCGCTCGGCAGGACGACGTCGCCGACGACGTTCCACCGGGTGGCGCCGAGCGCCCGCGCGGCCTCGACCAGGCCGACCGGGGCGGCGTACACCGCCGAGGCCGTGGCCACGGCGACCGGGGGCAGCGCGGCGATGGTGAGCAGCCACAGCTTCGGCGTCTCGTCGATGCCGAACCAGATGATCAGCAGGCTGAAGTAGGCCAGGGGCGGCAGGACGCGGACGAAGGTGACGACCGGCTCGGCCACCACGCGGATCCAGGGGACGGTCCCCATGATGACGCCGAGCGCCAGCCCGGCCACCACGCCGAGCGCCGAGCCGATGAGGATGCGGCGCAGGCTCACCCCGAGGTGTTCGACCAGCAGGTGCCCGCTGTAGCCGCGGGTGCCGTCGTGGACGGTCGAGGTGAGCACGAGCTGGTCCCACACCGCGCGGGGCGAGGGGATGAAGGACGGGTTCCGCGTCGCCGCCGCCAGGAGCTGCCACAGGACCAGCAGCACCGCCAGGGCGAGCACCCTGACGCCGAACCGGCGGTACCGCGCCGCGCGCGGGCTTCCCGCCGGGGAGCCGGAGCCCTCGGCGGACGCGGCGGGCGCGCTCCGGCCCGCGTCCGGACGCAGGGAGGCGGGGGACGTCACGGGTGGGCGCGCGGACGCCGACGGGGGGTCGTAATCACACCTATTTCCTACCGTAAATACGGGGATTAGGCAACCCTCAGTCGCCCGCCAGGGTGGCCCGCAGGCCGCTCACCGCGCGGCTCACCGGTTCGAGCGGGCCCTCCTGGACCCGGCAGGGACGGTCCGGCAGGGGCGTGCCCGCGCGCACGCTCTCCGCGATCCCCTCCAGGCAGCGCACCACGTCCCGCACCGCCTCGTCCGACGGGAGCGGCGCGCCGTGGCCGGCGCGGGCGACGGTCGCCGCCGTGGCGTCGGCGACCTGCTCCAGCGCCGTCATCGGCGCCATCCACGTGGTAACCCGCCTGCTCACCATGGGCGGCTCGGTCACCGCCCGCTGGAAGACCGTGCGCAGGTCGGCGAGCGCGTCGAACGCCCGGCGGTGGGCCACGGCGCGGTCGGGGTGGCCGGGGTCGAAGGCGTGGCGCAGGTAGCGCGCGGTGGCCGAGACCGCGTCGGCGAAGCGCGGCCGCACGGGCGCCTCCCAGCTCGCCGGCCACGGCAGGTAGCCGAGCAGCAGCACGATGGCGCAGCCCACCAGGGTGTCCACCAGGCGGATCTCGGCGATGCGCGGGCCCGCGCCGGTCAGCAGGTCGACCAGCAGCACGACCACCGGCACCTGGAAGGTCGACATCAGGCCCCAGTTGCGCTGCTGGCCGTACGGCAGCAACGCCGCGAAGATCGCGATCGGGACGAGGATGGGCGGGCCGTACGGCACCACGTAGAGAATCACGGTGCCGATCAGCGCGCCGACGACGGTGCCGAGCCCGCGTTGCACCGCGCGCGCGAAGACCGACCCGAAGTCCGGCTTGAGCACCAGGGCGACGGTCAGCATCGCCCAGTACGACCGCTCCAGCCAGTGCAGCTCGCTCACCGCCGCCGCCGCGCCCATGCACAGCGCCAGCCGGATCACGTAGACGCGGGTGAGATGCCCCGAGCACATCCCCCGCGCGGTCTGCCGCAGCTTCGCGCCGGGACCGACCCGCTCGTAGGGAAGGCGCTCGTCCTCGTCCTCGGACACCGAGTGGCCGGAGATCAGATCCACGGCGCCTCGCGCGGCGGAGCGCAGCGCCGCCAGGGCGGGCGAATCGGTCTCGAACGGCACCGTCACGGGGAGGCCGTCGCGCTCCAGGGCCTCGGCCAGCGACCGCACGGCGTCCACGACCTCCGGCGGAGGGCCGCGGCCCTCCTGGGCCAGCGCGACCAGGGCGTGGCGGATCCGCGAGGCCTGGTTCAGCAGCGCGATCAGACGGGTGCGTTCGGGGTCGGGCCCCGCCGCCGAGGACCGCGCGCCGAACACAACCTCGTACGCCCGCTTCAGCGCCGTGTCGAACGCCTCCAGGGCGCCGCTCGCGCCCGGGTCCTCGGCGAGGCGGGCCAGCTTGTGGTAGACCCCCGCCACGGCGGCGTTCTCCGCGGCGCGGGGGTGCAGCGGCCAGCCCGCCACCGACAGCAGCAGCGACCACATCGCGCCGGCCAGGTACGCCAGCGCGCCCTGGACGGGCGTCTCGGGGAACGGCACCCCTAGGCCGATCACCGACATGACCAGAAGCTGGAGCGCGCCGAACGATCCCGCGCCGCCGGCCGTGCTGACCAGCGCCGAGAGCACCGAGACCGCGACGACGGCGGCCACCGTCCACCAGCCGAGCCCCGGCACGGAGTGGCCGATCACGAAGCCGGTGGCCCCGCCGATCGCGCCCGCCCCGGCGCGGATCACCCGCGCCCGGTAGGAGCCTCCCCGGTCGGCCAGCGCCGCCGCCATGGCGCCCATGGAGGGCAGCAGGCCCATGGTGATGCGCCCGGCGAGCATGGCCACCAGCAGCGGGGTGGTGACGGCGGCCGCCACGCGCAGCATCGCGCCCCAGCGGGGCCGCACCGGGACGGGCCGCACGGCCTCCACCAGCCAGCCGGGCGCGACGTCCGCGAGCCGGTCGGCGGGACGGCGCAGCGGGCCGCTCATCCCGCCGGTCCCTCAGCGCACCAGCCGGTCCAGGCGGATGGGCAGGTCGCGGACGCGGATGCCCGTCGCGTGGTGGACGGCGTTGGCCACCGCGGCCGCGGTGCCGACGATGCCGATCTCGCCGATGCCCTTGGTGCCCATCGGGTTGAGGTGCGGGTCGTCCTCCTCCACCCAGAACGCCTCGATGTCCCGCACGTCCGCGTTCGCGGCGATGTGGTACTGGGCGAGGTCGTTGTTGAGGTAGTCGCCGAACCGCGCGTCCATGACGCTCTCCTCGAACAGGGCCATGGACAGGCCCATCGTCATGCCGCCGACGAACTGCGAGCGCGCGGTCTTGGGGTTGACGATGCGCCCGGCGGCGAACACGCCGAGCAGCCGCGTCACCCGGGTCTCCCCCGTGTCGGCGTCCACGGCCACCTCGGCGAACTGCGCGCCGAAGGCGTGCCGCGCGTATTTCTCCTGCCCGCGGACCTCCTCCGCGGTGGCGGCCGAAGCCTCCGCGCCGCCCGGCGGCACGACGCCGCCGGTCCGTTCCAGCTCGCGGACCAGGGCCTCACAGGCCCGCACGACCGCCGTGCCCCACGACGCGGTGCCCATCGACCCGCCCGCGATGGAGGCCTGCGGCAGCGCGCTGTCGCCGATCTCCACCCGGACCCGCTCGGCGGGCGCGCGCAGCGTGTCGGCGGCGATCTGGGTCAGGACGGTCCTGGCGCCGGTGCCGAGGTCGGCGGCGGCGATCCGCACGGTGAACGTGCCGTCCGGCTCCGCGCGGGCGGAGGCCTGCGACGGGGACCGGTAGGCCGGGTAGGTCGAGGAGGCGACGCCGGTTCCGTACAGCAGGCCGCCCCGGCGCCGGACGCCGGGACGCGGGTCGCGGGCGTCCCAGCCGAACCGCCGGGCCCCCTCGCGCAGGCATGCCACCAGGTTGCGCGAGCTGAACGGCAGCCCGGTGTCGGGGTCCGTGGCGGGCTCGTTGCGGACGCGCAGCTCCACCGGGTCGACGCCGCAGGCGACGGCCAGCTCGTCCATCGCCGACTCCAGCGCGAACATGCCCGGGGCCTCGCCGGGCGCGCGCATCCACGACGGCGTCGGCACGTCCAGCCGGACGAGCCGGTGGGTGGTGCGCCGGTGCGGCGCGGCGTACATCATGCGCGTCGCGACGGTGGTCTGCTCGGCGAACTCCGCGATGGTCGAGCTCTGCTCGCAGGCCTCGTGCGAGATCGCGATCAGCCGCCCGTCCTCCTCCGCGCCGAGCCGCACCCGCTGGATCGTCGGCGTGCGGTAGCCCGTGACGGCGAACATCTCGCGCCGCGTGACCGTGAGCTTCACCGGGCGTCCGACCTGCTTGGCGGCGAGGGCGGCGAGCACCACGTGCGGGTGGGCGAGGCCCTTGGAGCCGAACCCGCCCCCGACGTGCGGCGAGATGATCCGCACCTGCTCGGGCGGCATGCCGAACAGCGGCGCGAGCTGGCCGCGCAGCGCGGTCGGCCCCTGCGTGGAGTCGTGGACGGTGAGCCCGCCGCCGTCCCACTCGGCGACGGTGGCGTGCGGCTCCATCGGGTTGTTGTGCTCGGCCGGGGTGGTGTACGTCGCGTCGACCACGACCGGCGCCGAGGCGAGGGCGGCGTCGGGGTCGCCGCGCACGTCGTCGGCCGGGAGGCGCGGGTTGACGTGATCCGGCCGGTACAGGCGGGGATGGTCGGCGCGAAGCTCGACGTCGTGGGCCTCCTCGGAGTACTCGACGCGCAGCAGGGCGGCGGCCTCCCTGGCGGCCTCCAGCGTCTCGGCGATCGCCACCGCGACGTACTGTCCCCGGTAGGCGACCCTCGGCGACTGCAGGACCGACAGCTCGGCGGCGTCGCTGGGCGCCAGGCGCGGCGCGTTGCCGTGCCAGATCACCGCGATCATGCCGGGGACCTTGAGCGCCGCACCGGCGTCCATGCCCTTGACCTCGCCCCGGGCGATCGTCGCCTGCACGGGCGCGGCGTAGGTGAGGTCGCGGGGGTTGTGCTCGGAGGCGTACCGGGCCCGGCCGGTGACCTTCTCCAGGCCGTCCACCCGGTCGATCGGGGAGCCGACGTATGTGATCTCGGTGGTGGTCATGAGGTCTCCGCGAGGTCGGCGAGCACGCGTACGAGCAGGTTGTGGGCCAGGGGGACCTTGAAGGCGTTCAGTGGCAGCGGGCGGGCGCCCCGCACCTCGGCGTCGGCGGCCCGCGCGAACTCCTCCACGGTCGCCGGCGCGCCGCGCAGCGCGGCTTCGGCCGACCCGGCCCGCCAGGGCACGTGCGCGACGGCCCCGAAGGCGATGCGGCAGTCGCGGACGCGCCGTTCGCCGTCGAGCTCCAGGACCGCCGCCACCGACACGACGGCGAACGAGAACGAGGCGCGGTCGCGCGCCTTGCGGTAGCGCGACCGCGCCGCCAGAGGCAGCGCGGGCACCTCCACGGCGGTGATCAGGTCGCCGGGCTCCAGCACGGTGTCCCGGCTCGGGTCCTCGCCCGGCAACCGGTGCAGGCCCGGCATGGGGACGGTCCGCGCGCCGCCCGGGCCCTCCACGTGCACGACCGCGCCGAGCGCGGCCAGCGCGACCGCCATGTCCGACGGGTGGGTGGCGACGCAGCTCTCGGAGTGGCCGAAGATCGCCAGGTTGCGGTGGTCGCCGGTGCGGGCGGGGCAGCCGGAGCCGGGCGACCGCTTGTTGCAGGGCTTGGTGACGTCCTGGAAGTAGGAACAGCGCGTGCGTTGCAGCAGGTTGCCGCCGACCGTGGCCATGTTGCGGATCTGCCCGGACGCGCCGGACAGGACCGCCTGGGCCAGGACGGGATAGCGGCGCCGCACCAGCGGGTGGGCCGCCAGGTCGCCGTTGCGCACGCCCGCGCCGATCAGCAGGCCGCCGTCCGGGGTCTCCTCGATCGCGGCGGGGGTGACGCGGGTGACGTCGACCAGCGTGCCGGGCTCGGCGACGCCGAGGCGCATGAGGTCGACCAGGTTGGTGCCGCCGCCGAGGTACATCGCGTCGGTGCCCGCGCCGAGCGTCGCCACGGCCGATCGGACGTCGGCGGGACGCTCGTAGGCGAAGGGCCTCATCGCGCCACCTCCTCGATGGCGGCGACGATGCCGGGGTAGGCGCCGCACCGGCAGAGGTTTCCGCTCATCCGCTCGCGGATCTCCTCCTCGCCGAGCACCGGGTCGGCGGCGACGTCGGGGGTGACCGCGCTCGGCCACCCCCGCGCCGCCTCGGCGAGCATGCCGGCCGCCGAGCAGAGCTGCCCGGGGGTGCAGTAGCCGCACTGGAAGGCGTCGTGCTCGATGAACGCCCTCTGCAGCGGATGCAGCCCGTCCTCCCCCGCGAGCCCCTCCACGGTGGTGATCGGCTGGTCGTCCACGGTGACCGTGAGGGTGAGGCAGGATTTGACGCGCCTGCCGTCCACCAGCACCGTGCAGGATCCGCACTGCCCGTGGTCGCATCCCTTCTTGGAGCCGGCGAGGTCGAGGCGTTCACGCAGCGTGTCGAGCAGGGTCTCACGGGTGTCCACCGTGAGCGGATATATCTGCTCGTTCACCGAAAGTTGGAGGTCAACGGTCATCGGTCCAGGGGCGGTGTCGCCCCGCGGTTCGTTCGCTCGGGCTTTCACCCGCGCTTCCCTACCCCCGCAATCCCCAGGGCTATCCCATGAAACGGCCATGCTGACCGGGCCAGGACGCCCGCAGGGTCAGCGTTCGGCCCGCCGGCGATGTGGAACGGGCATGGAGGGGTGCGCCCCCGCCCCCTGGACACCCCTACGCCCCCAGCCCCGGCGAGCGCGGGTTGGCACGCGGAGTGGCTCTGTTGTGAAATATGGTTTGCCCGGATCTATGGCGCGGCGCGTGCCGCATTGGTCGGAGGAGGGGTCCCGGTGGGCATATCGGAGCGCCGGGGCAGCGACGACGACCGCGAGGAGCGCGGGGACGCCGTCGGCGCGCGGATGCGGCGGTTCCGCAAGGAGCGCGGCATGACCCTGCGCGGCCTGTCCACCCGCTCGGGCCTTTCGATCGGCTTCCTGTCACAGGTCGAGCGCGGCATCTCCTCCATCGGCCTCACGGCACTGAACGGCGTCGCGGCGGCGCTGGACCGCACCGTGGCCGACTTCTTCGAGGAGGACGCGCCCGAGGGCGAGGGCTCCAAGGTCGCCCGCCTGCCGTTCCACTTCACCCTCACCCGGGCCGAGGCCGCGGCCACCGAGTACGTCTCCGGCCAGCAGACCTACCGCATGCTGTCCTCCCGGGGGCCGCACCTGGTGCTGGAGCCGCTTCTCGTGCGCATCGCCCCCGGCGGCAGGCGCGAGGACGCCTACGGGCACGCCGGGGAGGAGTTCGCGTTCGTGCTGGAGGGGGAGCTGCTGTACGAGGTCGAGGGGGTCGAGCACCGCCTGTTCGCCGGCGACAGCGTCCACCTGCGCTCGACCGTGCCGCACACCATGTACAACGACACCGACCGCGTCACCACGGTCGTGTCGGTGGTGACGCCCCGGCTGTACTGAGCCGGTCCCGCGAAGAGCCCTTCATGGCCGCCTCCGCGCCGCGACCGGGCGGCCGAAGGCACGGGCAGGCGCGACCGCTCTGGGGACCTCGGCGTCGCTGCCATCCGGTGGCCGCGGGCCGCCATGCCCCGGACCGCTCCCCATAGTGCCGTGCCGAGGCCGTGAGCTGCGGAGATCAGGCGAGATTCACAACCTCTGTTGACAGCGGTCAAGCGCCGGTCGATTATCCGATCAACTCCTCATGACAACGTTGTCTGCGCTCCCCCCATGACAACGTTGTCCACGATCCGGGCTCGATCGCTCCAGACGACGCCCCACCCCCCACAGGAGGCACCCGTGCGCGCCTTACTCGCGCTCGCCCTCACCCTGTCCGTGATCGGAGTACCGGCCTCGGCCACCGCCGCCGAGGCGCTCGCGATCGACGACCCCGCCCAGTACGTGAACGCCTTCGTCGGCACCAGGCCCGGCGGCCCGGACTTCGGGCACGGCGGCGGCGGAGGCAACACCTTCCCGGGCGCCGACGCCCCCTTCGGCATGCTCCAGTGGAGCCCGGACACCGTGACCCACCAGCACGGCGGATACGACTACGACGACAACCGGATCAGGGGCTTCAGCCTCACCCACCTGTCCGGCCCCGGCTGCAGCGACTTCGGCAACATCCCGTTCATGCCGGTCCTCGGCTCCTCCCCGGTCTCCTACTCGACCTTCACGCACGCCGGCGAGTCCGCGTCGCCCGGGTACTACTCGGTCCAGTTCGACAACGGCCTGCGGACGGAGCTGACCACGACCGCCCGGTCCGGAATGGGCCGCTTCACCTATCCGGCCGGTCAGCGGGCCTCGCTGTCGGTGGACGTCGCCAAGGCGTTCAACGCGGCCAGCGGTTCGCTGACCATCGGTACCGACACGCTGTCGGGGTACACCGACGGCGGCGGCTTCTGCGGCGCCGGCAACCGGTACCGGCTGTACTTCCACGCCGCGTTCGACCGTCCCTTCGCCACCGCGGGAGTGGCCACGGCGGACGGCAAGGTCGACCTGAGCAGGAAGTCGATCGAGGGCGACAGCGCCGGCACGGTACCGCCCGCGCCGAAGACCGCCGAGCGGCAGGGAAAGGCGCGCGCCACCGCGAGCACCGAGGACGTCCGGCCGCTCGCCGCCGCCGCGCTGGTCTCGTTCGACACCGGCACCCAGCGGTCGGTCACCGTCCGGGTCGGCATCTCGTTCGTCAGCCTGGACGGCGCCAAGGCCAACCTCGCCGCCGAGCAGGGGTCGCGGACGTTCGACGAGGTGAGGGCCGGCGCCAGGACGGCGTGGAACGATCTGCTGGGCCGCGTCTCGGTGACCGGCGGAACCGACACCCAGCGCCGCAACCTGTACACCTCGCTCTACCACTCGCTGCTGCACCCCAACGTGTTCAGCGACGCCGACGGCCGCTACATCGGTTTCGACAAGCAGATCCACACCGTGCCCGCGGGCCGCGCGCAGTACGCCAACTTCTCCGGCTGGGACGTCTACCGGTCCCAGGCCGCGCTGATCGCGCTGCTCGCGCCCAAGGAGGCGGCCGACATCGCGCAGTCCGCGATCAACCAGGCGGCCTACGGCGGGTACTTCGACCGCTGGACCGTCGCCAACGGCGGCACCGGGGTGATGAACGGCGACCCGCTGGCGATCATCATCTCGACCATGCACGCCTTCGGGGCGACCGGTTTCGACGCCGCGGACGGGCTGCGCCGGATCGTCGCCGGCACCAAGGACGTGCGCCAGCGTCAGGGCTGGCTGCAGTACGACACCTACGGCTACGTGCCGACCGGGCTCGGCGACGTCTGGGGTTCGGCGTCGACCACGCTGGAGTACACCAGCGCGGACTTCGCGATCTCGCAGCTCGCCCGGCGGATCGGGGACAACGCCACCGCCGACACGTTCCTGCGGCGCGCGCAGAACTGGCGCAACCTGTTCGAGTCCGGCAGCAGGTACATCCAGCCCCGCAACGCCGACACCACCTTCCCCCCGTTCAGCCCGCTCCAGCAGAACGAGTACGTCGAGGGCAACGCCGCGCAGTACACGTGGATGGTGCCGTTCAACCACCGCGGCCTGTTCGACGCCATGGGCGGCAACGCCGCCGTCCTGACCAGGCTGGACGACTTCTTCACCGAGCTGAACGGCGGGCCGAACAAGGCGAAGGCGTACCTGGGCAACGAGCCGACGCTGAACACGCCGTGGGCCTACGCCTACGCCGGCGCCCCGTACAAGACGCAGGACATCGTGCGGCGCGCGCTGACGACGATCTTCAAGCCGACGCCGGACGGCCTGGTCGGCAACGACGACCTCGGCCAGATGTCGTCGTGGGCGGTCTGGGCCGCGCTCGGCATGTACCCGCAGGTCCCCGGCAGGGCCGATCTGGTGCTGGCCAGCCCCCAGTTCCCCTCGACCACCATCACCCGGGGCAACGGGAAGGTCATCACCATCACCGCGCCGGAGGCCTCGGACACCGCCAAGTACGTGCAGAGCCTGCGCGTGAACGGGCAGACCTCGACCCGGCCGTGGCTGCCGGAGTCGTTCGCCGCCAACGGCGGCACGCTCGACTTCACCCTCGGCAGCGCCCCGAACACCGGATGGGGCGGCGCGGCGGCCGACGCGGCGCCGTCCTATGACGTCGGCCCGACGCCCGCGCGGTCCGGCGCGATCACAGGGCCGGCGTCCAAGTGCCTCGACGCCGAGCCCTCCACCGCGGCCAACGGCGCGGTCGTCCGCCTGTGGGACTGCAACGGGACGCCCGCGCAGCAGTGGACGCTCGCCTCGGACGGGTCGCTGCGTGCCCTGGGCCGCTGCCTCGACGTCGCCCAGAGCGGCCGGGCGAACGGGACGAAGGTCCAGTTGTGGGACTGCAACGGCACGGGGGCGCAGCAGTGGTGGCCGAAGGCGGGCGGCGCCCTGGTGAACCCGCCGTCCGGCCGCTGCCTCGACGTGCCCGGCTCCAACACGGCCAATGGAATCCAGCTGCAGATCTACGACTGCAACGCCACGGGCGCCCAGGTGTGGCGCCTGCCGTGACCCCCGGGTGGCCCGGCCCCGCACCGGCGGCCGGGCCACCCCTCTGTGCGGGATGAGATCCGGGGATCCGTCTGGGAACCCGCTTCTTCCGCCCGGCCGGCTTGATCTGGGATCGACGAAGCCGAAACCCGGGCGCGTGTGGCGGAACCCCGTGCTGTTCAGTGGGACGTGAATATCATGAACAGTGCTCATGTTGTTCACGGCGCCCGTTCCGGTGGGCGGGGCGGTCACATGGTCGTGCGCGCCGACCAGAGTTCGGGGAAGACGTCGCGGCGCAGGCTGCGTTCCAGCCAGGTCAGGCCGCTCGAGCCGCCGGAGCCCGGCTTGGCGCCCATCGAGCGGCGCACGGCCATGAGGTGACGGTAGCGCCAGTCCGAGAACCGCTCGGACAGGTCGGTGAGCGTCTCGGCGAGCGTCCAGAGCTCGTCGCCCGGGCCCTGTTCGGCGTAGATCTTCACCCAGGCGGCCTCGACCAGCGGGCTCGGGACGTACTCGGCGGCCGGGTCGCCCGCCGGGGGGACGTCGAACCCGCGCCGGGCGAGCAGGGCCAGCACGGTGTCGTACAGGCTCGGGGCCCGCAGCGCCGCGACCAGCTCGCGGTACACCTTCGGGTCGCGGCGGTGCGGCCGGGTGAGCGGCTCGGACTTGTTGCCGAGCAGGAACTCCAGGTGGCGGTACATGGCGGACTGGAATCCGGAGGCCTCGCCGAGCGCGTCGCGGAAGGAGTTGAACTGCGCGGGGGTCAGCCAGCCGAGCGCGCCCCAGGCGGCGTTGAGCGCCTCGAAGTAGCGGACGCTGCGGGCCAGCACGGCGGTGGCCTCGGCCACGCGCTCGGCGTCCAGCAGCCGCTGGGCCAGGTGCCACTCCGCGCGGATCAGCCCGAAGTACAGCTCCATCACCTGGGTCGTGACCAGGAAGGCGCGTTCCTCGGGGATGTCGGTGATCGGCCGCTGGAGGGCGTGCAGCTCCTGCGCGGCCACGTAGTCGTCGTACGGTGTGCCGGAGGTGAACTCCAGCGTGGGCCTGCCGTGGTTCGCCGCCGCCCGTGAGGCGCGCTGCCGTACGTCCGCCGGGCGCACCCGCGCCCCGCCTGCCCGCCGTCTGCTCGTCATTCTCGTCTCCCTGTTTCACCTCCATGTTCACTTAGGTCGAATTTTAGTGAAATACTGGGCCAGGAGCGATTCTGGCGTTCGGCTTTCTGGATGAAAGGTGCAAACCGGGTTCCGGTTTGCGAATGACGGAGCGTGACCGTGGACGCGATGGACTGGGCCCTGCTCGCCGAACTACAGGCGGACGCGCGGCTGTCGTACAGCGAGCTGTCCCGCCGTGTGCATCTGTCCGCGCCCGCCGTGGCCGAACGGGTGAGGCGGCTGGAGGAGGCCGGCGTGATCGCGGGCTACCACGCCCGCGTCGACCTGTCCCGGGCCGGGCGTAAGGTCAGCGCGCTCATCCGCATGTCCTGCTACGGCGTGCGCTGCGTGCTGCGCGACCCCCTGGCGCTGGCCTGGCCGGAGATCGTCGAGGTGCACCGCGTGACCGGCGACACCTGCTGCCTGCTGCGCGTCGCCACCACCTCGATGGGCGCCTTCGAGGAGCTCATCGACCGCCTGGCCCCCTACGGCCAGCCGTCCAGCATGATGATGCTGTCCAGCCCCCTCCCCTGGCGCGCGCTGAGCCCCGTCGACGAGTGACCGACCGCGCCGTTCAGCCGCGGGCGGAGGCGAGCCGGGCGGTCAGGTCGCGGGCCGTGTGCGCGCAGATCGGCGCGGACGGGTCTATGACCGACCAGTGGTCGCCCGGGCGTTCGATGTAGAGGGCCTCGCCGCCCGCGGCGGCCGCGTACCTGCGGGCCATGTCCACGAGGTCGGGGTCGTCGGACGCGCCCTGGACGACCAGGTGCGGCACTCCGAGCGGCAGCCGCCCCAGCGGGCTCGCGGCGGCGTACACCTCGGGAAGCTCCTCCGGCGTCCCGCCGAGCGCGCCGGCGACGGCCCCCGAGCTCATGTGCCGCCTGTGCCCCTCCACCAGGTCCAGCACCCCGGCCAGCGAGACGGCGACCGCGATCGCTCCCCCGGCGTCGGCCGCCGCGCGCAGGGCGAGCTGCCCGCCCGCCGAGTGACCGGCCACGGCGACCCTGCCGAGGTCCACCGGAACGTCCATGGACCGCAGCGCGGCGATGCCCGCGGCCACGTCGGCGGTGGTGGCGTCCCAGCCGTGCAGGTCGGGGCGGCGGTATTCGAGGTTCCAGGACGCGAGGCCCCGGCGCGCGAGATCGACGGCGAGCGCGTCCATGAGGTCGGCGCCCCAGACCGACCGCCAGTAGCCACCGTGGACCAGCACCACGACCGGCGCCACGACCGGCACCGTGACCGGCACGGGCGAACGCGCCGGCGGCGCGGGAAGGCGCAGCTCCGCCCACTGGTCGGGGTGGGGGCCGTACGCGATCCGGCGCGCGGGCCATCTCAGCCGGTGCACCGCGTGGCGGATCGCCCAGATCAGCCCGCCGACGCCGCGTCCCTGCTGGTGCGCCGCCCCTCCGGCCACCGGGACCGGACCCGTGCGCTCCAGGTCGAGCCACACCGTACGCGGCGCGTACGCGGCGGGCAGCCCCATGAGCGCTCGGACGTCCGGGTGCGGCCCCGGCAGGACGACGACCGCGCAGTCTCCCGAGGTCGCGCCCAGCTCGGCCTCCAGCGCCGCGGCGTCGCCCGCGACCGCGAACCGCGCGGGAACCCCGAGCGCGGCCGCCTCGGCCCCGGCGACCTCCCTGAGCAGCCGCGCGTCGGCCACCAGCCCCGGCCCGGCCACAACGAGCACGCGCACACCGCACCTCCGTCCACCATCTGCTCGCGAACCTACCCCCGGCTACTCGCGCAGCATCGGCAGGACGGCCGTTCCGAGGAGGTCGACCCCCTCGTCGTCGGTGAGACCGTGCGGCGTGCCGAACTCGACCCGGCGGACGCCGGCGTCGAGCAGCGCCCGCGCCTGCGCGGCCACCTGGCCGGGGGTGCCGGAGAAGGCGAACAGGTCGAGGACGTCGTCGGGGATCAGCGCCCCGGCGGCGCGGTCCTCCCCCGAGGCGACCAGGGCTTTGACGCGGGCGAGCAGGTCCGCGGGGACGTCGGCCGTCGGGTCCAGGTCCGCGACCACCGCGAGGTACATCGCGACCTCCGTGCGGGCTCGCGCGCGGGCGGCGGCTCCGTCTCTGTCGACGACCGTGACCGCGCCGAGCACGATGCCGACGTCGCCGGGGTCGCGCCCGGCCGGGACGGCACCGGCGCGCACCCGTTCGCGGATCACCGGGACCATCGCCGGGTTCGCGCTGCCGCCGACCTTGATCTCGTCCGCGATCCGCCCGGCCAGCGCCGCCCCCTTGGGGCCCCACGCGCCGAGCAGCAGCGGCGGCCGGGGGCGCCGCACGGGGTAGCGCAGCCGCGTGCCCGGTTCGAGGCGGAACATCTCGCCCTCGAAGCCGCCGTCGTCTCCCCCGAGCAGCCGGTAGACGACCTCGGCCGCCTCGGCGAGGGCGGTGAGCGGGCGGGGCTGGGGGATGCCGACCGCGCCGAGCCAGGTCCCGCGCGCCAGGCCCAGGTACGCGCGCCCGTCCGAGGCGAGGTCGAGGGCCGCGACCTGCCCGGCGATCTCGTACGGCGCGAGCGAGTACGGGTTGAGGCAGGCGGCGCCGAGCCGGACGCGCCGGGTGGCGGCGGCCATCTCCAGCAGCGGGAAGACGGGCGGCTGGTACATCAGGTCGCCGAAGACGCTGACCACGTCGAACCCGTGCACCTCGGCCCGGCGCGCGAGCCGCGCGTAGTCACCGGCGCGCTTGTCGCTCTGCAGCCCGAGGCCGATCTCGGCGGCGGTCATTTCCGAAGCTCCCGTCTCAGGTCAGGTCGGCGGAGTTCATGCGGCGGCGGCCCGTGCGCTCGACGCGCATGATCAGGCGTTCCTCGGGGTCCGGGCAGGCGAACAGCGCGTCCTTGGCGAGCCAGTCGCCGGAGGCGAGGTCGCGCTGCTTGGCCGCGAGGAAGGGCAGCACGGCGGCGAGGGCGTACACGCAGAAGTGCCTGCCGTCGGGCAGGCGCAGGTGGGCGCTGCGCTCCAGCGTGAAGTGGTCGCCGGTCGCCATGCCGCACACCGACCTGCCCTCGATCCGGTCCACGACGACCCGCAGGTCGTACAGCTCCATGTCCCCGGACTCCCCGGACTCCCCGGACTCCCCGGGCTCCTGGAGGTCCCCGGTCCGCCCCGGGTCCGCGTCCGCGAGGCTCGCGGCCTCCCCGGGTTCCCGGACGTCTCCCGCGTCGTTCACTGCGGTCTCCTGTCGGTCGTGTCCAGCGGCGGTCATGCGAGGGACGGGACGGCCGCGTCGTCGCGGACGACGGCGCCGCCCTTCATCACCCATCTCACCGTGCGGAAGGCCGAGGCGGAGGCGAGGGGGTCGGTGTCCGTGGCGACGAGGTCGGCGTACCTGCCGGCTTCGACGGTGCCGAGGTCGGCGTCGGCGCCGAGCCAGCGGGCCGGGCCGAGCGTCGCGGCGTGGAGGGCACGGGCGGGGCCGAGGCCCGCCTCGGACATGTGCTCCAGTTCCCTGACCGTGGCGTTGGTGCCCTCGAACGGCCAGAACGGCGGCATGTCGCTCCCGAGCAGGACGGTGACGCCCGCGTCCAGGGCCATGGCGTAGCTCTCCAGGTGGCGGGGGCCCGCCCCGAGCGAGCGGGCGCGCATCCAGGCGGGGACGCCGAGCTCCTCGAAGAAGTCCGCGCAGCGCGTGACGAGCAGGGTGGGCACGAGGGCGGTGCCGCGCGCGGCCATGGCGGCGGCGACCTCGGGGGTGAGCTCGTAGCCGTGCTCCACGCAGTCGAGCCCCAGCGCGACGGCCTCGGCGATGACGGTCGCCGGGCCGGCGTGCGCGGTGACCTTGCGTCCCCAGGCGTGCGCCGTCTCCAGCACCGCGGCCATCTCGTCTGCGGACAGCTGCGGGGTGTCGATGCGCTCGTTCTCGCCCGCGATGCCGCCGGAGATCATGAGCTTGATCAGGTCGGCGCCCGCCTTGATCTGGGCGCGGACGCCCCGGCGGAACTCGGCGGGGCCGTCGCATTCGAGGGTGTCGGTGCCCTCGTGCCCGTGCCCGCCGGTGCAGACCAGGGCACGCCCCGCGGTGAAGACGCGCGGCCCGGGGACGCGGCCGGCGTCGATCGCGCGGCGCAGCGCGAAGTCGGCGTGGTCCTTCTCGGCGACGCACCTGACGGTGGTGACGCCGCAGGCGAGCGTGCGGCGGGCGCCGTCGGCCATGTAGAGGGCCAGGTCGTGCGGGCCCATGGCCTTGACGCCTTCCCCCTCGGCCCCGGGGAGCGACAGCGAGAGGTGGGTGTGCATGTTGACGAGGCCGGGCGTGACGTAGGCGCCGCCCAGGTCGATCACCGTGGCCTCGGACGCCTGGGGCATGACCTCGGCGAGCGGCCCGGCGGCGGCGATCCGCTCGCCACGGATCAGGACGGCCGCATCGGGAACGGGGGCGCCGCCCTCGGCCGTCCTGCCGTCGACCACCGTGCAGTTGACGATGACCTTGTCGCCCATCGGCCGGCCCCGATCCCTGAGAAACCCGAATGTTCATGAACAAACGTGCGGTTGTTCAGGGCGTAATATAGCCGTCTTCGCAGTATGTCCCGCTAGTCCAGCGGACAAACCGGTTACCATGTTCACGGAATTTCATGAAGGCGGACCCACTGGACGCGTCAGGAACCGCCGGACGCGCGCGCCGCGACGCCGCGCGCCGCCTACGGCGCGTCGGAACGTCCGGCGCGGACGCCCTCCGCCTCCGTCAGGGGATCGTCAGCCGCAGCCCTCGAACTGCGGCACGCTGAACGTGAGAGCCAGCCCGGACTTGGCGAACCACTTCTGCAGCAGCTTCTTGGCCGTGCCGTCCTGGTACATCTCGGTGAGGGCCTTGTTCACCGCCTCGCAGCCGTCGATGTCGCCGCTGCGGATGCCCACGCCGTACTTCTCGTCGCTGAACGGCGCGTTGACGATCGCGGTGCCGGGGGTCGCAAACCCCGCGAGGATCAGATCGTCGGTCGAGACCGCGTCCACCTTCCCCGACCGCAGGTCCTTGACGCACTCGCTGTAGGACTCCGACGGCACCAGGGCGACGGGGACCTTGCGCTCCTCCTTCACCCGCTTCCAGGAGTTGGACCCGGTCACCTGGCACAGCTTGCGGCCGCGCAGGTCGCGGACGTTGTCGATCCGCGCCTGCCCGGTGCGCACGAGGGTGTCCTGGTGGGCGACGTAGTAGGGGCCGCCGAACCCGACCTTGGTCTTGCGCTCGGGGGTGATCGAGTAGGTGGCGAAGATCAGGTCGACCCTGCCGTCGATGAGCGCCTTCTCTCGCTCCCCCGACGTCACCGGGACGAAGTTCGCCCGCTTGCCGAGCTTGGCGGCGACGTAGTTCGCGACGTCGACGTCGAAACCCTCGAACCTCCCCGACACCAGCATGCCGAGACCGGGCTGGTCCTTCTTGACCCCGACGACGAGGGCGTCCTTGTCGAGGACCGACGTGCCGGCGGCGCAGGACGCGGCGAGGGGGACCGCCGCCGCCACGGCGAGCGCGACGGCGGCGGCGCGGCGCGGGCGACCGGCCCTGCCCAGAGGGCCGCGCGTCCGGATGAGCGTGAGCATCGATACGTTCCCTTCAGCGGTACTCGGCGAGCCGGGGCCGGACACCGACGAGGACCAGCACGATGGCGAGCAGCGCGGCGGCGGGAGGCAGCCAGTCCCACCCGCCGAGGGCGCGGTCGCCGTCGGCCACGGCGTCGTCGAACGCCTTGCGGTGCAGGCCGGTCAGCTTGACCAGCGCCTCGTCGTAGTCGCCGAAGGCCGGTCCCATGACCTTGCCCACGGCGTCGCGGCGCGCCCCGGAGGTGGCCGTCTGGCGTATCTGCCGGTCGTTGCGCTGGAACGCCTGGTAGAGACGCAGCACCCGGGCGACGGCGGCCTCCTGCCCGGGAAGGCTGCCGCCGGAGGCCTCCGTGCCGTAGAACCCGAGGAAGGTGACCTTGCCGGGATAGGCGGCCACCGCCGAGTCCAGGGCGGTGTAGTACTTGTCCAGGTTGCCGCCGGGCACGTAGAGAACGGCCTGCGACTTGTCGAGGTACACCTGCTCGTAGGTGTCGGCCCGCTGCGGGTCCAGCAGGTACCGGATCTCGTCGCCGTGCAGGGTGTTGCCGATGGCGCGGGCGCGGGACAGCGCGAGGACGGAGTTGAAGCCGTCCTCCTTGGCGGAGGTGAGCGCGTTGCCCTCGTGTTGCAGCACGACGATGCCCGCGAGGGTGAGCGCGCCGACGACGGCGGTGGCGACCAGCAGCGGCAGGTTGAGCGTGCGCCGGAAACCACGGCTCAGGAAGACCTGGAGCGCGACCAGCGCGGCGAGCGCGATCAGCCCGGTGAGGCCGACCCACAGCCGCCCGGTCCGCACCGAGTCCAGCTCGGCGAGGGAGGAGTGACGGACGATGGTGGCGCTGTCGAGGGTGAGGTTGTAGGCCTGGGGGAGCAACTGGAGCCGCATCAGGTCGGTGGCCTCGCGGTACTCCTTGAGCACCTCGGCCGGGGGCGGCCCGGCGTCGTGCCCCGCCTGCTCGTCCAGCAGCAGGGCGCGGGCGGCGAGCCGCTCGTAGCGGCCGAGCCCGTCGAGCAGCGCGCGTACGGTGGTCTGTCCGGTGGCGTCGCCGCCCGCGAGGTCGGCCGCCTGGAGCACCGCCCGGTCGGCCTGCGCGCGGCGCTGCTCGTAGCGGTCGAGCATGCCCTGGCGGCCCGCCTGGAAGCCGGCGTCCCTGCCGGTGAGCAGCAGGCCGGCGACCTGCGCGTCCATGTCGCTGAGCGCGAAGTAAAGGTCGGCGGTGGCGACGACCTGCGGGCCGGCGGTGTGGCCGATGGCCCGCAGCCCGTCTCTGGCGTGCCCGATGGACAGGGCCACCGCGCCGGACACCAGAAGCACGGTCGCCGTGGCGACGGCCGCGAGGAGGCGGATCCAGCCGGGCACGGTGCGCACCCGGGTGACGCGGCGCAGCGACGGCGAGCCGACGACGGAGCCCGGCACCGGGACGGCGACGGGGCCGGGCGCCGGGGCGGGATCGGGGGGCGCGGCGGGCGCGGGGGCGGACGCCGCGGGGGGACCGGCGATCGTCATGTCAGCCCTTCCGCACGGTGAGGAGAGTCCAGGCGCCGACGTGGACGCGGTCGCCGTCTTCGAGCGGGACCGGCACGTTGACCTCGATGATCTTGCCGTTCACCAGCGTGCCGTTGGCTGAGCCGGGGTCGACGATCTGCCAGCTCCCGTCGGGCTGGGCGAGCAGCACGGCGTGCAGGTGGGACACTCCAGGGTCCTCGGGGGGCTCGGACAGGTCGATCTCGGGCACCATGGGCCGCGACTGCCGGCGCCGGCCGATGCGCGTCTCGGGCCCGCGCAGGGGCACCCGGCGCTCGGGACAGTAGGGCGGGAACGCGACCCTGGCCGCGTCGGGGCCGCCCTGGGCGATCATGCTCTCGTAGTGGGCGCGGTCGGCGTTGATCACCGCGACCCAGCCGCCCGCGGGGGCCGGGGCGGGCGCGGGCGGCTGCGCGGTGCGGTACGACGACGAGGGCGCAGGCGGCTGCCACCCCGGCTCGGCGGGCCGCCAGGACTGGGACGGCTGCGCGGGCTGCCACGGCGCGGGCTGCGGGGAGGAGCCGGTGGGCTGCGGGGCGGGACGCACGGCCTGGGACGGACCGGCGCCCGACCCGCCGAGCACGAAGTCGTACCCGCAGTTCTCGCAGAACCGGCCGGTGCGCGGAGCCCCGCAGTCGGGGCACGGGCCGTCCTCGCCGCCGGGGGCCGCGGACGGCCCCCCGGACGGCGCCGCGGGCACACCCGCGGCGGGGGCGCCCGTCATGCGTGCTCCGCAGGTGTCGCAGTACTCCTCGTCGGAGCTTTCGTGCCCTTGTGGGCAGATGGCCATCGCTCAGCTCTCCGGGTCCTTGCGCATGCGGACGGTTCGGACGGAGCGGGTGTCGAGTGCGATCTCATCCGCTTTGTCAACGACACGCTTGAGACGGGCGGTTCCCGTCGCGGGGTCGACGTCGATGACCTTGTCGAGCAGCTTGGCGGTCTCCTCGTTCCCGGCCCGCTCGGCGATGCCGCGCGCCTTGCCGAGCCGGGCGGTGGCGGTCTCGACGTCGCCGTCGTTGCGCGCCTGCAGGCCCTCCTGGATGAGCGAGGCGAGCTCCTGCTGCCCGGTGTAGTGGGCGACCCGGGGGTTGATGCGCGTGGACTGGACGGGGTCGTCGCTCCACTGGGCCAGGATGTTCCCGCTGGCCATGACCTCGCCGGTGGCGGGCTGGACGAGCTTGACCAGGGCCGCGCGCATCTCCTGGCCGACGTTGCCCGGGGGCACGCTGACGCTGACGTGGTACTCGCGGGTCTCGCCGCCCCACGCGCCGGTGGGGTAGTCGCCGGTGAGCGCGTCCACCTCGGTGCGGCGGCCGGTCAGGTCCTCCAGGGCGGGCGAGACCTGCTTGACGAAGTTCAGCTTCGCCGCGCGGGGCGCCCACACCCGCAGCGCGATGTCGGCGACGGTCTTGCCCATCGCGGCCTCGGTCATCGCCCGGAAGTCGGCCTCCAGCTCCTCGGGCCTGCGGACGTCCATCACGCTGCCGAGCAGGGTGGAGCCGATCCTGCGGACCTCGGCGACCACCCAGTCGGTGCCGACGCCGCGGCAGTCGCAGACGAACTTGCCCGCGGAGTAGGCGAGGTTGGCGTCGAACTCGGGGGCCGGCTCGTGCTCGTTCTTGCCGTCGGTGAGCAGGATGGCGTGCCGGATGGCGCCGGGGTGCTCGGCCTGGTGGGCGCTGAACAGGTCGGCGGCGCGGCGCAGCCAGCGGCCCATGGCGGTGCCGCCCTCGGCGCGCAGGCGGGCGATGGCCTCCTTGGCGGCCTGCCGGCTGTGGAAGTCGGCAGGGGCGAGCCGCCCCGAGCCCGGGAAGATCACCTCGGCCTGGTGGTTGCCGGAGATCACGGCGAAGTGGACGCCGTCGCGCAGGGTGTCCACGGCGGCCTGCGCGGCCTTGCGCGCGTCGTTGATCTTGCCGTAGGACATGGAGCCCGACGTGTCGATGATGATGACCTCGGCCGCCTCGGCCACGGAGGCGCTCCGCACCGGCCCGCTCGCCTCGACCGTGATGATGCCGTGGACCTCCTGGCTCCCCGCGGGCAGGTACTTGTTCTGGTCCACACGGATGGTGAAGTCAGTCACTTCTCTCCTTCGGGAAAGCCACCGTGGTGTCCGTCCGCTCCCCCTGGCCGAACGGGATGATCGCCACGGTGATGTTGTCGTGGCCTCCCGCCTCGATGGCCAGGCGTACGAGCCGCCGCGCCGCCACGAGAGGGGTGTCGTGCAACGCCGTGGCGGCCAGCGCCTCCGGCTCCGGGTAGTAGTTCCACAGGCCGTCACTGCACAGCAGCACCGCGCCGGGCCCGTCGGTGGTGAACGTCCTGACGTGCGGGACGACCTCGCCCGCGTCGGCGCCGAGCCACGCGGTCAGCATGTGGGTGCCGGGGGTCGCGTCGTCCTCGGTCAGCAGCGCCGACTGGCCGCCGAGCCAGTACGCGCGGCTGTCGCCCACCCAGCCCACCGTGACCTGCCGCCCGAGGACGATCGCCGAGACGTAGGTGCACGCGGGAGAGTCCTCGCCCGGGCGGGCGGCGGCGGCGACGGCGTCGGCGGCGAGGCGCACGGCCTCGCGGGTCGCGGCCTGCGCGTCGTCGCCGTCGGCGAGCCGCTTGACGATGGCCGCCGCCGCGACGTCGGCCGCCGCCTGGGACGCCTCGTCGGGGCGGGGCGAGCTGGACACGCCGTCGCAGACCACCGCGACGACCGCGCCCTGGCCGCCGGGCAGCAGCGCCATGGCGTCCTCGTTGCGGCTGTGGCGCAGGCCGCGGTCGCTCACGGCGGCCGAGTACGCCGCCTCGATCTCGACGTGGTCGCGGCCGGTTGGCTGGAGCATGCCGCAGTTCTCGCAGTAGCCGTCCGGCCCCACGGCGCAGGCCCCGCAGGCCGTGCAGGGGCCCGCCGGGGCGGTGGACAGGTCGTGGCCGCAGCTCTCGCAGAACGCCTCGCCGGCCAGGACGCGGGTGCCGCACGCGGGGCAGGCGCCGTTCACCACAGCGTCCTCGGGCGCACGGAGTTGGCCCGGCCGATGAGCGCGTACCGGTCCTCGGTGGACCGGGCCGAGCGGGCGAGCGCGCGGTACACCCGTTCCAGCTCGCCGCGCAGGCCGCGCTCGTTCAGCGGCGTGCCGAGCAGCGTGCCGGCGCCGCCGGCGGACTGGCCGGTGACGAACCGGGCGAGCGCGCTCTCCAGGACCTCCGAGGCCAGGCCGTCGCGGTCGCGCGAGTCGAGCTTCAGCACGCGCAGCCGCTCCCCCGCCGAGACCAGCTCGGGCTCGGCCGGGGCCTGACCGCGCACGATGACGGCGACGGCGGCGACCTGCGCGGCGGTGCGGTGGATCGAGGTGGGCGGCACCTCGTCCAGGGCGTGGACGGCGCCGGCGCGGTCGTCGTGGGCCAGCGCGATGCGGGCCAGGCCGAAGCACGCGCTGACGTAGGAGCGGTCGGTGCGCCAGACGGCGGCGAAGTGACGGGCGGCCTCGGCGCCCGCGCCCGCCGCCTCCAAGGCGAAGGCCAGGGCCAGCCGGGGCGCCGCCTCACCGGGGAACCAGGAGTAGAGCCCGTCGAAGAACCGCGCGGCCATGCCGGCGTCCCCGGAGGCCAGCTCGGCGACGCCGCGGTACCACCACAGCCGCCAGTCGCCCGGCAGGTCCGTGGCCGCGGCGGCGTACAGCGAGTCGGACACGGGACGGCCGAGCTCGCTCAGCACCCGGATCAGCGCGAGCTTGGTCTCCGGCGTGGGCGGCGCGGACTCCAGGACGGCGATCAGCTCGTCGGGACTGCCGGAGGTGAGCCCGGCGAGGAACCCGGCGGCGGGGTCGAGCGGGTCGACCAGGGGCACGGGGAGCGCGGAGGCGGCGTCGAGCCGGTCCGGCGCCCCGAACACCCGCCCGGTGCCGGCGGCGGCGAGCTCGGTGCCGACCGCGCCGCGCTCGGGGCCGAAGACGCCGGACTGCGCCGGGTGGGGCCTGCCTTCCTCCTCGGCCCTGGTCTCGCGCAGCACGCCGACGAGCTGCTCGGTCATCTCGGCGGCGCTCTCGAACCGGCGGGCCGGGTCGGCGTCGGTGGCGCGGCGCAGGAAGCGCATGAACGACTCGCGGCCCACGCCCATGTCGGGCAGCGGGGCCGCCGCGCCTGCGCTGGAGGGGCTGAACGGGAAGCTGAGCACGGCCAGGGTGCGTCCGACGGTGTACAGGTCGGAGGCGATCGACGGGCCGTGCGCGGCGATCTCGGGGGCCTGGTAGCCGATGGTGCCGTAGATCGCGCTGTCGGGGTCGTCGATGCGGCGGACGGCGCCGAGGTCGATGAGCTTGAGCTGCTCCTCGACCTGGATCACGTTGGCGGGCTTGAGGTCGCAGTACAGCATGCCCCGGTCGTGCAGGTAGCCGAACGCGCGCAGGATCTCCAGCCCGTACGCGATGACCTGGGACAGCGGCAGGGCCTCGCCGTTGGAGGTCTCCCTGAGCCGCTTGCGCAGCAGGTCCTGCAGGGACTCCCCGCCGACGTACTCCATGACGATGTAGCCGACCATCGTCCCCGTGCCGGGGTCGGGGTGGCTGACGAAGTTGAAGATCTTGACGATGTTCGGGTGGTCCATCGCCGTCAGGAAGCGCCGCTCGGCCTCGGCGGCGGCGAGCGCCTCCAGGTCGCCGGTGTCGAGCAGGCCCTTCATGACGACCCAGCGGCCGTCGAGGTTGCGGTCGGCGGCCAGGTAGATCCAGCCGAGGCCGCCGTGGGCCAGGCAGCCCTTGACCTCGTACTGCCCGGCCACCAGGTCGCCGGGGTGCAGTTTGGGGGTGAAGGAGAACCGCTGGCCGCAGTGCGGGCAGAACCCCTCGGGGCGTCCGGGACGCCCGTCCCTGTGGCGGCCGACGGGCTTGCCGCAGTCGGGGTTGCCGCAGAAGCGGCGGTCCTCGGGGACGACGGGGTCGGCCATCACGACGGCGGAGGGGTCCCGGTAGGGGACGGGAGGCACCTCGACCAGGCCCATGCCGAGCATGCCGCGCCGTGACCGGGTGCTGCCGCGGCGGGAGCCGCCGCTGCGCGTGCTCGGCGAGGTGCCGACGGAGCCGGTGACGGGCGCGCCGCCGATGGAGGGCATCGTCACCGGCGGCAGGGGCGCCGATCCCATCGGCGCGGAGGGGGCCGCTCCTGAGGGCGCGCCCGCCGGGGCGGACGGCCACGCGACTCCCGGGCCGCCGGGGACGGGGGCCGAGGGCCAGGCGACGCCGGGCGCGCCGGGGCCGGGCTGGCCCTGCGGCGGGAGGCCGGGCGCCCACCCGGAGGCCGGGCCCGCCGGTGAGGAGGCCGGGGCCGGGGCGGGCTGCGCGACGGGCGCCATGCCGCAGGTGTCGCAGTACCCGTCCACCACCGTCCCGGCGCATCCCGGCTGCGTGCACTTGGTCATCCGGCCGCTCCGATCCGCGTGATGGCCCGCTGGTATTCGGCGACCGCGACGGTGGCCCGCCGCAGGTCGCATGGCGCCGTCCAGAGCAGGTCGCGCGCCTTGCCGTACAGGTCGGCGAGCGCCATGTCCTCGGCGTGCCCGAGGCGGACGGCCTTGGCCTGGAAGGCGGACAGCCGCCCGCGAAGCTCGTCGCGGCGGCCGATGAGCCCGCCCAGGGAGTCGGCGACGCCCCGGGCCCGGGCCAGGGCCTCGTCCGCCGCGCGCTCCATGCCCGAGAGGCGCTCGGCCAGTTCCAGCCAGCGCCCGCCCAGCGTGCCGAGGGCGCCGAGCCGGTCGCGCAGCGCGGGCGCCTGGTCGGGCATCGCGGGCAGGGCCGGGGCGGCGATCTTGGCGACCACGATGTCGCGGACGCGCAGCGCCTCGCGCTCGGCCTCGGCGACCTCGTCGATGCGCTCGCCGAGGCGCCGGGTGCGCTCGGCGTGGTCGTGGCGGGCGAGCACGGCCCGGTCCAGCGCGGCCCTGCGCGCGGCGACGGCGGACGCCAGCGCGTCGAGCTCGCCGCGCCGCTCCCGCGACCCGAGGGGGTCGGAGGTGACGGCGGCGCGCAGGCGGGCGGCCTCGGCGTCCAGGCGCTCCAGGTCGGGGTCGTTGACGTCCAGGTCGCGGGCCAGTTCCCTGGCGGCGGCGCGGGCGGCGTCGGCCCCGTCGAGCACGGGCAGCAGGTCGGTCCAGGCGGCGTCCACTGCGGCGACGGTCTCGGCGACCTCGCGGTAGGCCTCGTCCATGCGGGCCAGCAGCACGTCCAGGGTGACGCGCTCGCCGGCGGCCTGGAGCAGGGAGCGCTTCTCGACGGGCACGTCGTCGGGCTTGAGCTCGGCGGAGGGGCCGGTGAGCAGCGCGGTGAGGGCGGCCACGTCAGGGCGGTTGACGGCCCTGAGCTCCTGCGCGAGGTCCAGGACGCGGCGGTAGGCGTCGAAGAGCCACCACAGCGTGACGTACCTGCCCTGGGCGTGCCGCCAGCGGCGGCCCGTCTCGCCGGCGGGCGTCATGCCGGTCAGCAGGCGGTGGCTCGGGTGGTCGTCCAGGTCGAGCAGGTCGCCGGCGACGCGGTCGCGCTCCTCGGTGCGGCGGCGCAGGGCATGGTCGATCTCGGCCAGGCCCATCGGCGGGCCGCCTGCCCCGCGCATGACCAACGCTCCGCGCCTCCCCCCGGTACGGGATGGACGAGTCCATCTCCATACACATTCTTTACCTAAACCCGGGAAGTGCGCGCCGCGCGCCCCGGCAGGTGAGCCAGAATTCGATCACATACCGGTCACGCGGCCGTCACGGGCGGGGATTGGGGCGGAACGGATACGGGACACGCGGGGAACGGGCGGCGAACGCCGTCGCCGGGACGCGGGCGCGGGGTCAGTGGCCGACGAGCCAGTTCCAGATGTCGCGCACGACGTCGAACCCGACGTCGGCGGCCCTGCCGACGACGCGGGCGACGGCCTCCCTGACCAGGTGCTCGATGGCGGTCTCGTCGCGGTGCTGCACCGCGTCGTCGAGCCGCGTGACGTACTCGGCGTCCTCCCGGCGCCTGGCCTCCACGGCCCGGGTCATGTCGTCGTCCTCGATCATGTCGGTTCCTCGTGTCCGGCCGGGGCGCCTGCCGTGGCGGCGTCCGGGAGAGGTGGCGCGGAGCTGCTCACAGGGGCTCAGAACGGCAGCCGGGACAGGTCGAAGGCGCGCGCGCCGCGGATGCCGTCCCACACCAGGAAGTTGCCGTACTCCCGCATCTCGGTGACCGGCACGCCCGCCAGCTCGGCGACGTCGTCCAGCACCCGCTGGAAGCGGAAGATCGCGGTGGGCCCCAGCTTGTTGACCACGTTCACCATGAGCGCGGCGAGGTTGAAGCGGAACAGCGCCGAGCAGGGCAGGACGCGGTGGTTGTCGCGCAGCCGCGAGAAGACGGCGGCGTGCTCGGGGTGGGCGGCGGTGTACCGCTCGCGGACCTCCCGCGAGAAGTGGCCCCGGTAGGTGACGGTCTGCCGGTCGAAACCGAGCCGGTCGTCGCGCACGGCGAACTCGCCGGTGTTGTAGGTGTGGGCGCTGAGCACGTCGCCCCAGGGTTCGACGAGCATCTGCTCGACGTGGGCCGCCTTGAGCTCCATGCGGGCGGTGAGGGGCGGGCTGGGGACGAAGGCTCCGCGTTCCCCGCGCATGTCGAAGATCCACGGCGGCGGGGTGAGCAGGTCGGCCTTGGTGAGGACGTGGGTCACCTTGCCGACGATCCGCCGCCGTTCCTCGGGGTCCGCGTCGTCCAGGAGGCGGCGCAGGTGGCGGGCCTCGTGGCCGGTGCAGCGGCTGTCGGCGTGCATGGCCCAGATGACGACGTCGCACTCGGCGAGTTTCTCCAGGTACATCGCGCGATAAGCCGCGTCCGCATCCTCCGAATCCCCGATTCCCGGCATATCCCAGAATGTCAATAAGTGGCCGGAATTACTGGGAACGGAAATGGCCAGGGGTTCACGGGTGGCGGGCTTCACGTCCCCCACGGGGAGTCGCGTGCCGAACAGGACGTTGAGCAAGGAGGACTTTCCAACCCCGCCATGCCCCATGACCGCCACGCTCAGAGCCTTGTTCGCCTCGGTGTCGCGTTCGCGGCGTACGTTCTGCCTGACCCGGTCGAGTTGATGCTCGTCGAGCGCGTCGACCGAGATCGGTCCGGTCCTTGCCACGGGCTCACCTCGGGTCATAGCGTTGACAACGGCACGGTGTTCACGGTGTTAACGGCGCCTCCGGCGTCCGCGACCCGTGACTCCACGACTCCTTTTGCCACCGGCCCCATCGTGGCCGATGATCCTTGCGATGTCCTTGCGGGGAAGGCCGTCGATCCGAGAATCGCAGAACCGATCCGGCGGTGAATGTGGCGGAATTCGACATCAGACTCCTCGGCGAAGTCGCGATCCTGGTGGACGGAACGCCGAGGAAACTCCTCCCCCAGACGGCCAAGGCCCTGGCCATTCTGCTGTCCTCCAGAAACCCCGTCCCCCAGGACACCCTCGCCGCCGCGCTCGGCCAGGGCCCCGACCGGCCGGTGCCGGACGTGGCGCCGCCGCTCTCCCGGCTGAGGCAGGCGCTCGCCGGGGCGAACCTGGACATCCCTCCCGCCAAGTGGTCCCACGCCTACGAGCTGGTCGAGAAGGAGCCCGGCATCCTCGCCGCCGCGCTGGACGCCTCCCGGTTCAGGGCGCGGCTGCGCGAGGGGCGGGAGCTGTACGAGTCCGGCGACCTCGCCGCCTCGCTGGCGCGCCTGCGCGCGGCGGCCGCCGAGTGGCGGGGGGCGCCGTTCGCCTCGCTGGCGGCGGGATGGTCGCTGCCCTGGGTCTGCGAGACCCACCGCGCCCGGCTGGAGGAGCAGCGCACCGAGCTCGTGCGCCTGGTGGCCCGCATCGCCCTGCGGCTCGGCCGCCACGAGGACGCCTCGTTCCTCGCCGAAGGCCCGGTGGGCGAGGGGCATGAGGACACCACCGCGATGTGGCTGCTGCGCTTCCTCACCACCCTGGGCGAGGACGGCGGGGCCGCCGCCCGCCGCATGGCCGGGGCGCGCCGCGCCCGCACCCCGGGCGACGAGGCCCTGCGCCGTGCCGAGGACCTGCTGACCCTGCACGAGCACGGCTTCGACGTGCGCACGCCCCTCGGCGCCGATCCCGGCCCCGCCGAGCGGGGCGGGCCCCGGGAGCTGGTCGGCCGCGAGCGGGAGCTCCAGGAGCTCTCGCGCCTGATCGGGCGGCTGGGCGGCGGGGACTCCGCCGCCCTGGCGCTGTGCGGCGCGGGCGGCATCGGCAAGACCCGGATGCTGCGCGAGGCGGCGCGCCTGGCCGCCGTGGCGCGCGTGCGCGCGGTCACCGTCATGTGCCGGCAGGCCGACGGGCTGCAACCGTGGCGCGAGCTGGCCGGCGCCCTGTGGGGCCACCTGCGCCGCGACCTCGCCGCGCCCGCCGACCCGATCGGCACCCAGGAGCGTGGCACGCTCGCCAAGCTCATGTCCGCCGCCGAGCTCGGCTCCCCCGCCCGTCCCGGCCACGAGCGCGACCCCCGGGAGCTGACCTTCCTGCTCACCGGCCTGCTGCGCCGCGCCGCCGGATCCGGCCTGCTGGTGGCGTTCGACAACGCCCACCTGCTCACCGGCTACACCGAGGAACTGCTCCAGCACGTGCGCAGGGGGCTCGGCGCCGCCCCGGTGGGCTTCCTGCTCGCCACGCGCGCGGAGGCCGCGCACTGGCGGCAGGCCATGGACACGCTCACGCTGTCCCCGCTCACGGTGGAGGAGGTCGGCGAGTGGCTGGGCCGCGCGTGGGGCCGCGAGCCCACCGGTGACGAGGTGCGCGAGGCCGCGCGCGTCACCGACGGCGTCCCGCTGGAACTGCACAACCTCACCGAGTACGGCGAGCCCCGCCCCGCGCCGGCCCGCGCCGAGCCCGCGGGCACCCCGGCCTTCCGCTGGCTTGCCGCGGCGGCGATCACCGCCGTGGGCCTGGACATCGACGCCGCGCTGGTCACCCGTATGCTCGGGCTGCGCCCGGAGGAGGCCGACCGCGACCAGGCAGTGGCGGTCGCGGGCAACGCCGTCCTGGGCCACGACCACCTGTGCTTCCCGCACGACCGGTCCCGCGAGGCGGTGCTCGACGGCCTCAAGGGCGACCCCGCGCTGGCCAGGGACCTGCACCGGCGGGCCTTCGAGGCGCTGACCGAGAGTGTGAACGGCGGCGGCTGGGCCGACCCTGCGCTCCCGGTGCGCATCGCCCGGCACGCCCGCGCCGCCGGGGCCGACCTGCCGCAGGAGCGCGTCGCCGCCGCGTGCCTGGACGCGGCGCGCGCCGAGCAGCGCGGGTTCGGCGTGGACGGCGCGGTCGAGTGGGCGCGGGCCGGGCTGCGGCTGCGGTCCGACCCGGCGACCCGCGTGGGGCTGCTGATCACCCTCGGCGACGCGCTCAGCGACGCAGGGGAGTTGGACGAGGCCGGGCGCCACTACCTGGCCGCGCACGACGCCGCCGAGAGGCTGCCCGAGCTCGCGGCCGCCGCGGCGATCCGGCTCGCCCGCCGCTGGTCCGCCCCCGGCCAGGCCGACCAGCAGCTCGTCCACCTGCTGCGCGGCGCGCTGGCCGCCCTCGGCGACGGGCCGGGCGGGCAGGCCGCCGAACTCCGGCTCCAGTTACGCGCCCACCTGGCCAAGAAGCGGACGATGGCCGTCAGCCCCGGCGCCGGCGCCGTACCCGCCGGGCCTCCCCCGGAGGTCGAGCTGGCCCGCGCCACCCTGCGCGAGCTGCCCGGGGACGGCGACCCGCTGGTGCGCTGCGAGGTGCTGAACGAGTGCCGCTGGGCCCTGTTCGACCACGCCTACCCCGGCGAGCTGATCGGCATCTCCGCGCGCCTGCGCGAGGCGGGCATCGGCGCGGGGTCGGCGTACTTCCAGAGCGAGGGCATGGTGGCGCTGGCCGTCGACCAGCTCCGGCTCGGCCTGCTGCCCGACGCGCTCGGCACCGTCGACGCCCACCGCCGGCACGTCGCCCGCAACCCCCGCGCGCTCGGCCCCTGGCTCCAGGCCACCTTCGACACGGTGATGGACCTGTGGGGCGGCGACTTCACGCGGGCGCGCGAGCGCCTGATGGGCGAGTCGCTCGGCATCGTGCAGGAGCTGGCCAAGGGCCAGGCCGTGGCGGCCGAGACGCTGTGGCAGACCTGGATGGGCCAGTACTTCTGGCTGCTGCGCGAGCGGGGGGCGATGGCCGAGCTGTTCGAAGGGGGCGTGGCCACCCAGATCGAGCAGCACGGCTACTTCCCGATCTGGCGGGCCGCGCACGTGCTGGCCCTGTGCGAGACCGAGCGGTACGACGAGGCCGCCGACCGGCTGACCGCCGTCGTCCGCGACACCGCGGGCCTGGCCGCGCTGCCGCCGCACGGCTGGACGGTTCCCACCCTCGCGGTGCTGGCCGAGGCGTGCGCGATGATCGACGAGGCGGGCGCGGAGGGCGCCGAGACCGACGGGCACGTGCGCCTGCTGCGCGAGCGCCTGGCCGCCTACCCCGGGGAGATCGTGCTCGCCGGGTGGCCGACGGTGCTGATCGGGCCCACGGCGCGGTTCCGCGGCCTGCTGGCGACCACGGCCGGCGACCCCGAGGACGCGCTGCGCTGCTTCGACGAGGCCAAGCGCCTGGTCTCCGGCGCGTCCCCGCACATGGCCCGCATCCAGCTCGACCGCACCAAGGCCCTGCGCCTGCTGGACCCCTCCGACACGACCGGCGAGGCCACCCGCCTCCTCCACCGCTCGCTACGCCAGTCCACCCGCCTGGGCATGACCCGCCTGGCGAACGAGGCCCGCGCCCTCCTGACCACCTGACCAACGGCCCTTGCCCCGCACTTTCGGAGATCTGGCGCGCCTGACGTGCGTGGTCGATACTTGTCAGATGGAACCCGCTGTGCACCAAGAGTCCGGCCTGATCAAGGCCACCTGGACGGATGGTGACCTCGACACGATGTCGTGGGACTCCTGCCAGGTACATGCCCTCGCCATCACCGACGACGAGGGCCTTCCCGACGACCTGACCCCGGAGGAGCGCCTGGAGTTGGACGACCTCGACCCCTCCGCGCCGTCGGGCCTGGCACTGCACTTCGATCTCGACTACATCGTGCGCCGGGTCGGGCCGGTGCCTCGGCGCGGCTTCGAGTTCTGGGTCGCGCCGGCCACGCTGGTCTTCGACTCCGTGTGGGCGGTCACCGGGGATCTGCGCTCCATCTGCCTTCCCCTTGAGACGAGGAACCTGCACCGGTCCACGCCCGTGATTCCGCGTGACGAGACACGGTGGCACCTGGAGGGCCGCGACTTCGACCTGAGGTTCAAGGCCCTGGGCTTCAGGCTCTATCTCCGCCGGCCCCCGCGTTACGGCCGTCGGGTGCTGCGGATGGCCGACCGCGGCGGGATCAGCTTCGAGGCACGCTCCTTCGCCTAGCCGGAGCTTCCGACGATCATGCCCCTTCGGATGACCTGGTCTCCGCGACGCTCGGCATATCCCCGTGACCTGCACCGGTCGATCCACCTCGAGGCTGGGGACGGCTTCGGGAGAAGGACGCCGTTCCCGGCCGCGTACCGCGCGGTGCGCGGCCGCGCCGCCTCACAATGGTCCCGGGGACCTGTCGCTGCGGCCGGCCGGGGAAGAGGACGGCCGTGATCGGCCCCGCCCCGGCGGGGGGCTCGTCTCACGGGCCTTCGTCTCGCGGACGCGTGCCCGCGGGGCCGGCGCCCCGCGGGCGTGAGCGCACGGCGTAGACGACGGCGATCAGGGCGACGCAGACGGCGACGGCGGCCAGTGTCCGGGCCACGCCTCCCGCCCGGTACGCCTGCGCTCCGGCGAAGGCGCCCAGCACCAGGGTCAGCACGGAGGCGATCCGGCGGCCGGCCCGCGGGCCCTCGCCCCCGGCGAGGCGGGAGTCGGCGACCAGGCCGGTGAGGATCCGCGTCTGGATCGTGGTGGTCAGGTCGGGGATCCCGAGCAACCGCACGGTGGCGAACTGCAGCCCCATGGCGAGGGCGACCAACGCGACCACGGGGTCGTAGCCGCCCGTGACGGCCCGCGAGCGGGACGAAACCCCCGCGGCCACCGCGATCAGGACGGTCTCCGCCGCCAGGCTGATCAGCACGCGGGCACGGGAGGAGGGGACGTGGACGCCGAGCCGCCCGGCGGCGAGCGCCCCGGCCATGAAGCCGAGCAGCGAGGTCAGCGACGCGACGGCGGAGAATCCGGGCGTGCCCGCGGCGGCGAGGCCGAGGATGACCACGTTGCCGGTCATGTTCGCCGTGAAGACCCGGCCCATCGCGAGCAGGCTGACCGCGTCGACACAGCCGCTGAGCAGCGTGAGCGCGAGAAGGGCGGGAGGCAGAGGGTCACGGGAGGCGCCCCGCGTGCGCGAGGCCATGATCCCCTCCCGGAACCGCCGCGGTCACTGTCCGTGACGGTAGTGCACGAACCGGCCCCGGCAATGGCGGCACGCGGTACAGGCCCCCCGGGCGCCTGGGGTGCGCGATAGCGCGACAAGCGGAATAGGGGCTTCCGCACGGGCGACCGGCTGGGGCGAGGCCCGTAGGAGGCCGCCGAAGGCGCGCGGTGCCGGGAACGCGGGATGCGCGGCGGCGAGTGCCTTGGCCTGCGTGGGTGGTGCGTGGGATCCGCCGGGCGCGGGTGCCGGTCGTGTGCCGGGCACGTGGGGCGGGGGCGATCCGTTCGGGCCCGCGTCGCCGCTGAGCGGCGGTGGCACAGGCCGGCGACTTCTCCCGCGAGGACTTCGTCTCGCGCGGAGCGGCCTGTGCTCGGGCCTCTTGCGTTCCGGCCCGGGGCCGGAGCGTCCTCGGAAGCGCTCCGATCCAGCGCGTCCGGGGAAGGCGTGTCTGTCAGGCGGGCATCGTGGTGCCGAGCTGCAACGTGGAGGGCAGCTCGGCCCTGCTGGTGATGTCGAGCTTGCGGTAGGTCCTGGTCAGGTGCTGTTCGACGGTGCTGACCGTGACGTACAGCTTGTCGGCGATCTCCCGGTTGGTGTACCCGGCGGCGGCGAGCACCGCGACCCGGCGTTCGGCGTCGCTCAGGATCGCCGTCACGTCCGTGGTCTCGGTGACCGTCCCCGTCGTGGCGGTGGCGCCGTTGCCGTCGCCCTCCCTGGCCAGGGACCTGTGCAGCGGGTCGGCGTGGCATTCCTGGGCGACGGCGCGGGCCCGCCCTCCGATCATGCCGGCCCGCCGGTATTCGCCCAGCGCGTGGAACGCCTCCGTCAGGTCGGCGAGCACGCGCGCCAGCTCGTACCGGTCTCCCCCCGCCTGCAGCAGGTCACCGGCCTGGCGCAGCAGCATCGGGCGGTGGCGTGGCTCGCTGGTGGCGGCCAGCAGGCGCATGGCGATGCCGTGCACCCGTGGCGCGCCGTTGCCGCACCGTCTGATCTGCTCCTCGGCGAGCCTCCTGGCCTGGTCGGGACGTCCGAGGCGCAGGCACGCCTCGGCGACCTCGGCCCGCCAGGGGATGAGCCAGGGCACGTCCAGGTCCCACTTGCCCATCAGCTCGCCGCACCGCTGGAAGTCCCGCAGCGCGAGCTGGGCGTGGTCGGTGGCCAGGCTGTAGCGGCCGCGGGCGTGCAGGTAGTGCAGGCCCCAGCGGGTCTGGAACATCGCCTCGGGCACGGGCTGGTCGAGCAGCTCGTTGACCGCGTCGTACTTCCCCATCGCCGTGGAGGCGATGACGAGGCTGGACAACGGCCCGCCCAGCGCCACGCCCCAGCCGCTCAGCGGGATGGTGTCCAGGGCCAGGCGGCCGTGGAACTCCGCGCCGAGCATGTCACCCTGGCGCAGGGCGATCTCGGCCCGGATCGCCGAGAGCCGCGCCTGTCTGCTCGGCGCCCGCCGCGAGGAGGCCTCGTCGATGAACAGGTCGCACCAGGGCGCCGCCTTGTCGGGCCGCCCCCCGTAGGTGAGCGCGAGCAGGGCGCTCTCCACCGTGTCCATCGACATCTCGTCGAGGCGTGAGCTGCGCAGGATGCGCTCCACGCCGGAGACGATCTCCTCGCGCGGCCCGCGGGTGAGGACGGCGGCGAGCGTGACCGCCGACTCCAGGCGCCGGTAGGCCGCCACCGTCAGGATCGCCGCGCGTGACTGCTCGCTGCTCACCTGGGGCAGGTGGGAGAGGAACGGGGCGTAGGAGCAGCGCAGCCACGGACGGGTGACCACCAGCTCGGTGATCGTGTCCGCGTCCAGCTTCTCCTCCGACTCGTTGAGGTGTTTGAGGACGTCCTCGGCGTCCTCGAGCCTGCCGTGCCACAGCAGGGCCTTGGCCAGCACGACGGCGTCGCTTCCCCGCAGGTGACCGCGGTGCAGCGCGTCGGTCAGCTGGGTGAAGTGGCCGGTCGGCGTGCTGGGGTTGATGCGCCACTCGGCCCGCATGAGCGTGGTGGTGATCCTGACCCGCCGCTGGTCGTCGGTGCAGGTCCGGCTGGCCATGCGCAGGTACTCCACGGCCGGTTCGACCCGCCCGTCGCGCAGGGCTTGCCGGGCCGCGTCCTCCAGGACCTCGACGGTCCAGGGCTCGTGGGACCCTCCGGCGCTGAGCAGATGGTCGGCGACCACGGTGGTGGAGCCGCCGCCGTCGTAGGTGAGCCTGGCCGCGCGCCGGTGCAGCTCGGACCGTTCCCCGGCGTCCAGCTCCGCGAGGACGGCGGAGCGCGCCGCCTCGTGGCGGAACCGGCCGCCGGTCAGGAGGCCGGCGGCGTCCAGGGCGTTGAGCAGGCGGGTCACGTACTCCTGGCCCACGTCGAGCAGCCTGGCCAGGGACTCGGGCCGTCCGAGCACCCCGAGACCCCACGCGACCTGCATCATCTTGGGGTCGGCCCGGTGCAGGCAGGACAGGACGGCCTGCCCGTAGCCCTCGCCGACGACCAGCTCCTCCGGTGGATCTCCCCCGGACGAGCGCATCGCGGCCTGGTAGTCCTCGACGAGCCCGGCGGCCAGCAGCGGGTTGCCCCCGCTGACGGCGTACCACTCGCCGGCGAACCGTTCGGCCGCGCCGGCGCCGAGTTGCTCGGCCACCAGGCTCATCACGCCCGCCTGCGACAGCGGCGCGAGCTGGATCCTGCGGCAGTGGGGCTGGCGCAGCAGCTCGGTGGGGAACGACGTCTCGGCGTACCTCCCGTGGGTGGAGTGGCTGAACACCACGATGATCGGCGCGAACCGCACCCGCCGGGACAGATAGGCCAGGCACAGCAGCGAGGCCCGGTCGGCGTGGTGCACGTCGTCCACGACGATCATCAGGGGATAGCGCTCGGACAGTTCCAGCAGGACGGTGCACAGAGCGTGGACGATCTGCGCGTCAACCTGTTTCAGCGGCTCGCCCCCCGGCTCGGACGAGCTGACGGCGCGGGCCCCCTCCTGCAGGAGCGCCATCGCCCGTTCACGCTCGGCCGGGACCAGGGGCGCGTCGTGGATGAGCTGCCCGAGCACCCCGAACGGCATGTCGCGCTCGGCGAGCGAGCCCGTCGCGGTGACGGGCAGTGCGCCGAGCTCGGCCGCGTGCTCGGCGAATGAGTGCAGTAACTCACTCTTGCCGGTCGCCACGGTGCCGCTTACCAGGGCCACCCGGCCTTTTCCGTTGATAGCGCTGGTGAGTAGTCCCTCCAAGGAGGCCAACGCCTCCTGTCGTTCGATCAGGCTCATGACGAGCCCCCCTCTTTCCCGACGAAAATCACATCCCCGCCGTAAATCGAAAGCCCAGAGAGCGGCCTCCCCCGATACGCGGGTTCAGTGCGTCGCATCCCCGTCCGCCTATTCCGTGCTTGGCCGGGAATTCCCGGCGGCACGCCGTGGCGTCTTCCGATTGTCCATACATGTCCGATTTCGGCGTTAATGCCCACGTTAAGTTCGGGCACCTTCCGGGCTTTATCGCGTGGCTATCACCGCGCGGCGGCCACGGCGGGATGTGAGGGGCTCGGCGCGGGTATGCCGAGAGGCTCGGCCTCCTCTGCCTGCGGTGATGGTCGGGCGGGTGGGGCCATGGTGGCGAGCAGGCGGGCACGGGTGAGCGCCGAGCGGACGGCCGACAGCGCGGCCGTCCCCACGTCGGGATCGATCCCGGCCCCCCACATCGTGCCGTCGGGCAGCAGGCACTCCGCGTACACCGCCACCCCGCCGTCGATGGGCGCCGGTCCCGCCGTGCGGTGCACCGCGCGGACCTCCACGCCCCATCCGGCCAGGGCCTCCCGCACCCGCCGGACGGAGTCGGTGCGCGCGCCGCCGACGTCGAACGGCTCCCCGTCGACGTGCAGCTCGACGGTGACGGGCCTGCCGGTGAAGGCCGGCGGAAGGGGCAGGGCCGCGTACTTCAGGTACTCGCGGTCGAACAGGTCGAGCATCTCCTCGGGGGTGATCTCCCCGCCCTTCTCCTCCGCCCTGGCCTGGACGGCGCGGGCGAAGTCGGCCCGCAGGGCGGGGGGCAGGTTCATCCCGTGGGCGGCGCTCATCACGTACGCCACGCCGCCCTTGCCGGACTGGCTGTTGATGCGCACGACCGCCTCGTAGGTGCGGCCGACGTCGCGCGGGTCCAGCGGCAGGTAGGGCATCTCCCACGGCAGGTCCCCGGCCTCGACGCCCCGCTCCGCCGCGTCGCGCTCCCGGGCCTCGAACCCCTTCTTGATGGCGTCCTGGTGCGACCCGGAGAAGGCCGTGTAGACGAGGTCGCCGCCGTAGGGGTGGCGCGGGTGGACGGGGAGCCCGGTGCACTCCTCCACGGTGCGCCGGACCGCGTCCAGGTCGGAGAAGTCGATGCCCGGGTCGACGCCGTGGGTCAGCAGGTTCAGGCCGAGCGTGACCAGGCACACGTTGCCGGCCCGCTCCCCGTTGCCGAACAGGCAGCCCTCGACGCGCTGCGCCCCGGCCAGCAGGGCCATCTCCGAGGCCGCGACCCCCGTGCCGCGGTCGTTGTGGGGGTGGATCGACAGGCAGACGTGCCGCCGGCGGGACAGGTTGCGGTCCAGCCACTCGATCTGGTCGGCGAAGACGTTGGGCAGCGAGCGCTCGACGGTGGCGGGGAAGTTGAGGATGATCTCGCGCCCGGCCTCCGGCCGCCAGACGTCCATCACCGCTTCGCACACCTCAAGGGAGAAGTCCAGCTCGGTGTCGCTGAACAGCTCGGGTGAGTACTCGAACCCGAGGTCGCACCCGCTCAGCAGCTTGTCGGCGTACTTCATCACCAGGCGCGTGCCCTGGACCGCGAGGTCCTTGCACTCGTGGCGGTCCATGCCGAACACGACGCGCCGGAACTGCGGCGAGGTCGCGTTGTAGAGGTGGATCGTGGCGCGCCGGATGCCGTCCAGGCTCTCCACGGTGCGCCTGATCAGCTCGTCGCGGGCCGGGACGAGCACCGAGACGCGCACGTCGTCCGGGATCAGGTCGTGCTCGATGAGCGTGCGCAGGAACGCGTGGTCGTCCTGGCTGGCGACCGGGAAGCCGACCTCGATCTCCCGGTAGCCCATGCGCACCAGCAGGTCGAACATCGCCAGCTTGCGCTCGGGGGCCATGGGCATCGCGAGCGACTGGTTCCCGTCGCGCAGGTCGGTCGACAGCCAGCGCGGAGCCGAGGTGATCGTGTTATCCGGCCACGTCCGGCCGTCCAGCGGGACCGGCGCGAACGGGCGGTAGCGCGCGGCGGGCGGCCTGGCCGGCCCCCCGGCACCGGCGGCCGTGCCCGTGTTGTCTCCTGTGGTCACTGTGGGGGTTCCCTTCTCCGCCTGGGGCCCGTCCCCCGGGAAGTCGGGCGAGGACAGGGCACGGCTCGCGTGGATCACGCGATCCGGAAGTGGGTCGAGTACGAGTACGGGGACAACATGACCTGGATCAGATAGGCGTCGGTCTCGTCCTGCATGCGAAAAGTGACGATTATCTCTGGATAGGCAGCGCTCAGGCCCAACCCGACAAAGTAGTAGTCACTATCGAAAACAATGCGATAAAGCCCACGTTCCAGCTTCTTGTCACGCCACTCGCTGATGCAGCCCTCGCTGTCGGTCTCCGCGTCCGCGAGATCCTGCCATCGCCCGAGACGGTCCTGCTCCAGGCGCGCGCGTACGCCTGCGGCCGACCGGCCGTAAACGCCGTCCAGCGCCTGCGCCGTAATGCTCATCTCGAGAACCCAATCTGCCGGGTCCGCCATGACGGACAGCTCGACCACCATTGCGATCGCGCGCCGGTCGCCATGGCGCCCCCACTGACGCGACACGCGCGTGAGCTGCCGGACGGCGTGCCGCACATCCGGATTCACCGTCCCTGAGCCGACGCGCATGGATCCGGAGCTGAAGATGCCAAGGACACCTGGAGAGTTCCGGCCTGCGGGCAATAATGCCGTATCTCGCTATCGATTCTCTTTCGTCCGGCTATTCGGCCCGGCATTCGCGCGCGCCCACGGGGCCCCCGCGCCTGCGTGCGCCGCTTTCGGGCGGCGAGAGCCCCCCGCGACCCCCTCGCCGGCCGGAAATGGCTTCCAATGACCGAAAGTCCCCGAATAGCGCTCTGAGCTGGACAAATGGCAGGCGAGAAGAGAACCGATAAGGACCGAATGGCGGTGGTTTCTATGTTGTCGGTGTTCGGAACCCACCGGCTGCGGCTCCTCGCAGCACCGCGACACGAGAAGAGGTCAGCAGAGATGAGTGCTCACGCCCGCCCCGCCTTCCGCGTCGCCGTGACCGCCGCGTCCCGGATCACCGGCGCCGGCCGCACCGCGCCCATCGGGTCCGCCGGGTCGACCGTGGCCGCCGCGGCCGTCAAGGGCGGCGGCCAGACTCCGTGGGGCTGAGCCTCGGGCGGCTCG
Organism: Sphaerisporangium album; assembly: GCF_003323745.1. GTDB lineage: Bacteria > Actinomycetota > Actinomycetes > Streptosporangiales > Streptosporangiaceae > Sphaerisporangium > Sphaerisporangium album. The sequence continues at coordinate 88,338 of NZ_QOIL01000019.1, read as the reverse complement.
CGCACCCGGCCCGCCTCCGGCCGCGCCGGAGAGCGATCCCCTGCCCCGCGCTCCGCCGAGCCGGGTCACTCAAACGGGAAACAACGCACATAACCGGACATTTCACCGCACGGGGGTCGTCCGACATCCGGCATTTGGTTGCATGTGCAAACAAGTATACGAGTTCGGAAAGTCTTCGTAGACTCTCTATAGATCTGAACCACGTATAGTAGTACGATCCAGACATAAGTGACATCGCTATACGTGACTATCTGGCGCCTGGCAGTATCAATGCGCAAGAGTGTGACAAACCGGCCAATGGTCGATGTTTACTACGGGGCGGATCTCCTGGAATCAGGCACCTGTTACCTCTCGCATCGGAGGGTGAGCAAAGTTCCGGATGGGCCGCGGGCTTTCTTGCGAGGAGATGCAGGGTGGAATTCGGGATTCTAGGGGCTCTCGAAGCGTCCGTGGCCGGTCGGCGGCTTGATCTCGGCGGGATCAGGCAGCAGATCGTGCTGGGCGTCCTCCTGCTCGACGCCAACCGGGTCGTCACCATCGGCCGCCTCATGGAGGCCATCTACGGCGACGAGCCCCCGACGACCGCCCGGGCCCAGGTCCAGATCTGCATCTCCTCACTGCGGCGCCTGTTCGCGGCCAACGGCAGCCCCGACATCATCTCCACGCAGTCCCTCGGCTACGCCATCCGGGTCGCCGCCGACGAGATCGACGCCCAGCGCTTCGAGAGCCTCGTCCAGCGGGCCCGGCGCGCCCGCGAGAGCCGCAACGTCAACGAGGCGATCCGGCACTACCGCGAGGCGCTCTCGCTGTGGCGGGGCCCGGCCCTGGACGGCATCGACAGCAGGCTGGTGCAGTCGGCGGCCAGCAGGCTCGCCGAGGACCGCATCACCGCCAACGAGGACTGCATCCAGCTGGAGCTCGACCTCGGGCGCCATCACGAGCTGGTCGGCGAGCTCACCGAGCTGACCGAGGAGTATCCGCTGCGCGAGCGGCTGCGCGGCCAGCTCATGACCGCGCTGTACCGCTCCGGCCGCCAGGCCGAGGCCCTCCAGGTGTACCGCAACGCCCGGCGCACGATGATCGAGGAACTGGGCATCGAACCCAACGAGCGGCTCCAGCAGCTGGAGCACGCGATCCTCACCTCCGACGAGAGCCTGGACCCGCCCGCCCAGCCGGAGCGGGTGCAGGCGCAGCCGGCGCCGACCGTCCCGAACGTCCCGGGCATGCTGCCCACCGACATCGCCGACTTCACCGGGCGCACCAAGCAGATCGAGGACATCCGGCAGCGGCTGATGCTCGCCTCGGAGGACCGCTCGCGGTTCGCCGTCCCCATCATCGTGATCGTGGGCAAGCCCGGCGTCGGCAAGACCACCGTCGCCGTCCACGCCTCCCACAGCGTCGGCGACCGCTTCCCCCACGGCCAGCTCTTCGCCGACCTGCACGGCGCCGCGCCCCGGCCCACCAGCCCCATGCAGGTCCTCGAACGCTTCCTGCGCGTCCTCGGCGTGTCGGGCACCGCGATCCCCGACGGCCTGGAGGAGCGGGCCGAGATGTACCGCGCGCTGCTCGCCGACCGCCGTATGCTCATCGTCCTCGACGACGCCGGCAGCGAGAGCCAGGTGCTGCCCCTGCTCCCCGGCAACCCGGCCTCGGCCGTCATCATCACCAGCCGCAGCCGCCTGGCCGGGCTGGCCGGCGCCGTCCACGTCGACGTGGAGATCTTCGAGTCCGACCAGTCGGTCAACCTGCTGTCGCGCATCGCGGGCATCGAGCGCGTGCAGTCGGAGATCGAGGCCGCCGAGGCCCTGGCCGAGCTGTGCGGGCACCTGCCGCTGGCGCTGCGCATCGCCGGCGCGCGCCTGTCGGCCCGCCCGCACTGGAGCATCGAGCAGCTCGTCAGCCGCCTGGAGGACGAGACCCGCCGCCTGGACGAGCTCAAGCACGGCGAGATGGGGATCCGGGCGAGCATCTCGCTGACCTACGACAGCATCAGCGAGGACGCGCGCCGCCTGTTCCGCCGCCTGACCATCCTCGACTCACCCGTCTTCTCCGCCTGGGTCAGCGCCGCTCTGCTGGACCGGCCGCTGGCCGAGGCCCAGGACCTGCTGGACGACCTGGCCGACGCCCAGCTCATCGAGACCACCGGCATCGGGTACGGCGTCCACAGCCAGTACCGCTTCCACGACCTGCTGCGCGTGTTCGCCCGCGAGCGCCTGGCCGCCGAGGAGACCCCCGCCGAGCGCGGCGCCGCCCTGGCCCGCGTCCTCGGCGGCCTCCTCTACCTGGCCGAGGCCGCGCACCGCAGGGAGTACGGCGGGGACTACGTCCAGATCCACAGCGGCGCCATGCGCTGGCCGCTGCCGGACAAGCTCGTCGGCCAGCTCGTCGCGGCCCCCCTGCAGTGGTACGAGCGCGAGCGGTCGATGCTCGTCTCCGGCATACGCCAGGCGGCGCAGGCGGGGTTCGTCGAGCTGTGCTGGGACCTGGCGATCAGCTCGGTCACGCTCTTCGAGTCGCGGGTCTACCTCGACGACTGGCGGGAGACCCACCAGATCGCGCTGACGGCCGCCCGGCAGGCGCAGGACAAACGCGGGCAGGCGGCGATGCACTACTCGCGCGGCTCGCTCTACATCACCGAACAGCGCTTCGGCGACGCCCGCTGCGACTTCGAGGCGGCCGTCCAGCTGTTCGAGGAGGTCGGGGACAGGCAGGGAACGGCCCTGGTCATCAGGAACATCGGGTTCCTGGATCGGCTGAGCGGGCGGTTCTCCGACGCAGAGGCACATTACAAACGGGCCCTGGAGATATTCCGGAGCACCGAGGACCAGGTCGCGTCGGCGTACGTCCTGCACAACCTGGCCCAGCTCCGTCTGGAGTTCGACGACCTTCCGGGGGCGCAGCGCCTGCTGACCGAGGCGCTGGAGCTGAGCCGCACGAGCGGCAGCAGGCGGGTGGAGGCGCAGGTCCTCCACCGCATCGGCCATACCTACCTCCAGTCCGACCAGCCCGCGCTGGCGGCGGAGGTCTTCAACGAGGCGCTCGCGGTCGTGCGCAACATCGGTGACCCCACAGGCGAGGCGTACGCCCTGCACGGCCTCGGCATCGCCCGGCTCCGGCGAGGGGAGCTGGCCGACGCCGCGAGCGCGCTGCACCGGTCACTGATGCTGGCGAGCACGTCCAGCGAGCAGCTCGTGGAGGCCCGGGTGCAGCTCGGGCTGGGCGAGCTGTCCATCGCGCAGGAGGACGCGCCGCAGGCCGTCGTCCATTTCGAGCAGGCGCTTTCGCTGTTCCGGGCCATGCACATGCCGCTGCTGGAGGCCCGCACGCTCATCTCCCTCAGCGAGGCGCAGCAGGATGCCGGGGACGGCGAGGCGGCGCAGGACTCGCTGGCGCGGGCGCTGGCGCTGACCGACAAGATGGACGCCTCGCTCGCCCAGCAGATGCGCGCCCAGCTCAACCAGATCATCGACGCCAAGAATTACAAGGCCTGACGGCCGCGTGCCCGGCGGGCCCCGATGCGAGCCCACCGCGAGCCCGAAACCCCTCACAAGCCGCTTGCAGAAGCCGGCAACTCCCGGCAACGCGGCTTACATGAACCGCAAATAAATGACGTCCTTCCGGCTGCCGCTGTGAACGCGGCGAGTCGGCCACCTTCGGGGGGCGGGAGGCGGGGGCTGCCACGGGCGCGCGACCGCCCACGTGCGGAGCGTCCGCGTGTGGACCGTTACACCCCGGCGGCGGCCGTCCCGCCTCCCGGACGTCGTCACACGGCCGCGGCCAGCACCCGGGCCCTGACCGGCGCGGTGGAGCCCCGGACCACCAGCTCGGGCTCGAACAGCAGCTCCTGCGCGGTGACGGACGCGCCGTCGATCTGCCCCGCGAGCAGCGTGACCGCGGCCCGGCCGACCGCCTCGATCGGCTGCCGCACGGTCGTCAGCGGAGGGTTCGTGCAGTTCATGAACGCCGAGTCGTCGTAGCCGACCACCGACACGTCCTCGGGCACGGAAAGGCCCAGGCGGCGCACCGCGCGGATCGCTCCAAGAGCCTGGGGGTCGCTCGCGCAGATGATGCCGGTGAAGCCCTGCCGGACGAGCCGGGCCGCCGCGGCCTGGCCGCCCTCGACCGAGAACAGCCCCCGCTCGACCGTCTCGGGACCCGCGTCCACGCCCACCCGCCGCGCCGCCTCGACGAACGCCATCAGCTTGCGGCGCGAGGGGACGTGATCGTGCGGGCCGAGGACCAGGCCGATGCGCTCGTGGCCAAGGGAGAGCAGGTGGCCGAACGCCTGCTCGACCGCCACCGCGTCGTCGGTGGCCACGCAGGGGAACCCGAGGGCCTCGCTGGCGGCGTTGACCAGGACGACCGGCAGGCGAAGCTCCAGCAGCCGCCGATAGTGCTCGTGGGGGGCGTCGGCCTCGGCGTAGTGGCCGCCGGCGAAGACCACGCCCGAGACCTGCTGGTCCAGCAGCATCTCGACGTAGTCGGCCTCGGACAGCCCTCCGGCCGTGCGCGTGCACAGCACCGGTGTGAAGCCCCGCTGCGCCAGCGCGCCCCCGACGACCTCCGCCAGGGCGGGGAAGATCGGATTGCCCAGCTCGGGCAGCACGAGCCCGACCAGGCGTGCCCGCTCCCCCCTCAACTGGGACGGCCGCTCATAGCCCAGCACGTCCAGTGCGGTCAGCACCGCGGCGCGCGTGGACTCCGACACCCCGGGCTTGCTGTTGAGCACCCGGCTGACCGTGGCCTCGCTGACCCCGACCTTCTTAGCAACTTCCGCAAGTCGTCGTGTCATGCCGCAAGGATACTGTAAAAAACAACGCAAGCCGGTGACAGCATCATGATTTGGCATGCGAGCCACCCGACGGCCACCCGGAGGCCTCCTGGCAAGGCCAAACGGTCCCGCCGAGACGTCACCACAGCTCGGACCCATACTTAGCCACCCGAGCGGGCCGGACTCCCGATTCCCCAGGTCCAGCGGCGAAATCCACCGCCGAACGGGAGGCATCCGCCGACGGCGTTAACATTCCGGCAATATTGCGCAATACCGTCGACTTATTGCATCGGCGACAATGCCCACCCCCGTCCAGGCCCCGGAACACCTACCCGGGGACCGATCCACGCCGACGCGACGGGCGCCGTCCGGGAGGCCCGCCCGCCGCCATGAAGCACATCCGGGGATCTGGGGTACTTTCCTGAATGCATATTTCGGCCCGCCCTTAACAAGCGTGTAAACTGACGAGATTCATCCGACCTTTCGACGTATCCAATCCCTCCACGTCGTTCGGAATAACGCACGGCGGGGCCTTCTGGACACAATCATCGGACTCCCCTGCCCGTGGAGAGTGTTCATATATATGGATAGCGTTCACCATCTTGACCGCCGTTCGTTAAGAGGTTTACTTTCCTCTCATCGCGCGCGGTGATCCACCCCGATCCGTGCCCCGGGACGTTGACGATGCCGTCCCGGTGGCCGGACATGCCTTGAAGGACCGCGACACCATGCTCGTCCGCGCGGTCCTGAGATGACGGTCTTACCCCCCGAGACAGTCAGGAGAAGTCCGATGCGATCTTCGAAGCGCCTGTGGGCGTTCACGGCCCTGGCGGTGGCCGGGCCGATGGCCGCAGTGCCCGCGGCGGTTCCCGCCTCCGCGGCGCCCGCGCAGCGGCCGGCCACGGCCCTCGCCGCCGACCCGCCGGTCGAGGCAGGGCCCTGGACGTCGTACTCGCCCGGTTTCGCGGTCCAGCAGCGCGGCTGCGGGAAGGTCAGCGGCGGGACCTTCCAGCTCACGTGCTCGACCGCCAGTGGCGACCAGCGCGCGGAGCGGCGCTACGACACCTACACCGGCGGCACACGGCAGTTCCAGGGCTATTTCAAGATCACCAGCATGGGCGGCACCCGCATCAGCCTGAAGCAGACGTTCCAGGACCCTCAGGGCCCGTACTTCATGCTCGCCGTCGAGCGCGGCGGCCGGCTCTACGCCGTGCACGGCGGCACCACGATCGCGACCGGCGCGACGGTGGGCACCACCGTCCGCGTCAACACGGTGCATGAGGTGGGCAAGACCCACAAGACGTACATCAACGGCTCACTCAAGCGCACGGAGTCCAGCCCCGGCGGCTCCTTCTACGACAAGTTCGGCTCCTACCGGACCAACAGCGGGCAGGGGCCGATCACGGTCGAGTGGAGCAACATCCAATTCTGGCGCAAGTAGGCCCCATCGCCAGGAGACCCCCGCAAGGCACCCCCCACAGTGAGACCGTCCCGGCGCCGCCGTCACCGGCCGGCCGGGGCGGTCTCCGCGCCCTGGACGCGAGGCCGACATTGACCAAGAAAGTCCCGGCCCTGATGGCGGCGCTGCTGGCATGCGGGCTCACCGCCTGCTCGACGGCGCCACCGCCGGCCGCCGCCACGCCCCAACCGGCCCTCGGAGTCTCCGCCACCCCCGATCCGGAGGCCCGGCTCTCCGCCACCCCCGAGCCGGAGATACGACTCTCCGCCACGCTGGTCTCGCCGACCGACATCACGCTGGAGTGGACCGAGGGCGCCCCCGGCGCCGCCGGGCGGATCGTCGAGTTCGCTACCGCGCCGCGGGGGCAGTACACCATCCTGGAGTTCGTCCCGCCCGGCCGGACGACGTTCACCCACCCGGACCTCATCCCGCAGACTCCGTTCTACTACCGCGTCCGGCCCTACTACGGTCCCGCGTCCCAACCGGTGGAGGTGAGGCTGCCGAAGGGCGAGTTCGACGAGAAGACCCAGCACGAGAAGCACGCCTGGCTGAACCCGCGGACGATCCCCGGCGGCCCGGTGGACACGCACCCGATCAGGGACGCCCGGACCGCGGCCTCCGCGGCGCCGTCCGGCCTGCGGGCCACCGTCATGCACGCGAACGGCGTCCGGTTCACCTGGACGGACCACGCGAACGACGAGGAAGGCTACCTGCTGGAGGTGCGACCGACCGATGCCACGCAGTTCCACGTAGCCGCCGTCATGCCACCGGACGTCAACTCCACCGGCCTGATCACCCTCCCGTCCGAGAAGCACTCCTTCTACCGGGTCCGAGCGTTCTACTACGGACAACCGTCGAACCTCGCCCACCAGACGACGGGCCCATCGCAGGAGTGAACCGCGGGGCGGCCCACGCACAAGCCCCGTCTCGTACCCCCGGCGGCGCAACGCATGAGATGGTCGGCCGGGTCTGGTGCCGTCACTGTTCCCGTTTCAGGACTTCGATTATGGCGTTGATCCCGGCGACATTCCTGATTCGCAGCGTGGGCGAACGTCACGGAGCTGATGCTCCTGACGCACGCGCGGCACGAGGCCGAGTCGCCCATTCCGGGCGGCACGGCCGGCGTGTGACGACGTGACCTCGGGCCCTCTCCCCCTAGGAGGCGGCCCGCAGGTGCCGGTCCTGGCGGTGGGGGGCGGGAGGGACGGCCCGGCCTTCGAGGCGGTACTGGGTTTCGAGCTCTCGCGTCAGCTCGTCCACGTCGGCGCCGCAGACCACGTGCGCCAGTCCTCTGCTCCGTGCCTCCGCCGAGACCCGGCCGATCCGCAGGGCGATGAACCCTCCCCCGGCGCCGTCCATGAAGGTCCACCGCCTGCCGTAGGCGGCCTCCAGCTCGCGCAAACCGGTCATGAGGCGGCCCGCTCGCTGTGCAGGGCCGCGGCCACCAGGTCGGCGACCCGTTCGGGGTGCCGGCGCCTGACCGTGTGGACGTCCGGCAGCGAGCCGCGGACGGTGACCAGGTAGCAGCCCGAGTGCGTGCCCATGGACACCACGGCGACGACCTGCCCGTCCCCGCGGTGGACCGCGAGCTCGGGCGTGACCTGCGTCCGCACCATGAGGAGAGGCCTCGCACGCGACAGTTTCAGATGGATCACGTGAATCACCTGGGACCGGACTCCTTGCGCCTTCAGCAACCGCTGCACGGCTCCCAGCGCCGCGTCGTGCTTCTCCGCGGTCGTCTCGGACACCTCGTCGCCCCTGAACCAGGGAATGCGGAGCTCCGCGCCCTTCCGTCCGATCACCATGCGCAAGACGTTATGTGCGGAGAGTTCCCGGGCTCAACGAACATGCACGAACTTGCACGCCTATTCGAGCGCGCCGATGGCGGCCGTGATCAGCGCTTCGGCCTTGTCGCCGTAGACGGCGGCCGACGCGAGGTCGTTGAAGCACCTGATGTAGAGGTCTATCTCGCGCGGCTGGGTGATGGTGATGATGGCCGAGACCAGTTCGATGGATACCGTGTTGTCGCCATATATGTGAAATGTCTCCGTCAGCTTCTGCACCCGGACCGCGGCCAGCGGAATGATGCCCAGCGAGAGATTCGTCTGCCGCATGCCGGTCAGAAGATGACGGAACTGGTCCTTCATCACCTCGTCGCCGAAAACGCGGTTCCTCAGCACCGACTCCTCGATGATCATGGCGCAGCGGCGCGTGCCGTCGTCGAGGAAACGACGCCGGGCCATCCGCGTTCTCACGCCGTCCTCGATGTCGGGCACGTCGGCCCGGTGGAAATCGGAGAAGCGCTGCATGATGGCCCGCATGTACCCCGGCGTCTGCAGGGGCCAGGGAACGAGGTTGGAGGAGTAGAACCGGTACACGCGGTTGTCCTCGAACAGCCGCAGTCCCAGATCCTGCATCCGTTTCATGCTGCGCTGAACCCTGCGCCACTCCAGATAGGCGTTCTCGGCGCTGCGGGACGCGGCGATCAGGTTCGGGATCTCGTCTTCCGCCCCGCAGATCCGGCACCAGGTGCGGATGTCGTCGTCACTGGGCGGCGTGCGGGCGTGGATGAGGCGGGAGCATTTGGTCTCGTCCCATCCGGCCTGACGGGCGAGCGCACGGGCGGTGAGACCGGAGTCGCGCAGGATTTCGCGCAAACGGTCGGCGATGGCCTGCCGGGCCTGCTGGCCACTGGAGGACGGAGACGCGGGCATGTGCGATCGTCGTATCTACGCCGGGCTGTACTCCGCGTGGTCCAGGGCGCGTTCCCATACCGCCTCGAAGGCCGAGGCGCACAACTCGGCCACCGCGGCGTCGTCCACCAGGTCGTAACCCGCGGGGTTGCCGTCCCCGCTCTGGTAGACGAAACACACCAGCCCATCGTCGAACTGCCAGAAGTCGCACCCGGGAAGGGCCAGGTCGGCGGCCCGGGGCCGGGGGAGCCAGCGAACCCGCTCGCCCGCCGCCAGGTTCGAGTGGGGGGTGGCGGCGTGCTCGAAGCGGATGTATTCGCTGACCGGCTCGGAGATGATCCTGGCCCGGCGAAAGCTGACCCCCCGGCTCACATGCGCGCGCACCAGCGTCACCCAGGGCCCGACCGGATCGAACCGGGCGATCTCGTCCATGGGAACGCCTTCGCGCCATGCCCGGTAACCGGGCCCCCCGTCCCCGTAGTCGTCCCGCAGTTCCATGTGCGTCACCGAACGCCGCGTCCGCCCGAACAACTCAGCCAAGATCTGGATCATGCCCACCCAGCGCCTCCCAAAGAGCCTTCCGTAGCTCGCGGGGCACGCGAACGGCCCGTTCATGGGGGTCGATGTGGCTTTCTCGCTGGATCTCGCCGAGCACCTCCGGGTCTTCGATCAGGGCGCCCACGATCACGAGGCTTCCGTCCGCCTCGTCCACATGGACCGAGGGACAACTGTCGGTTTGGCTGCCGCCCTTGCCGAAGAACCGTAGCGCCATCGGAACCTCCCGCATCGGAAGTACGCATGGACCCGCACACCTCCGAGGCTCGCGGCCGGTGGCACCGTAGTCAAGCGACTACAGGAAGTCGGGGCGCACCGCGCTCACTCCCGGAGTGCTCTTCCCGCGAAACCGTTCCCGTCCGGAGTCCCCGCCGATGGCGTCCGGTTCCTTCACGACTGACCTCCGCCGGAGCGGGGCGCCGGTCAGACGCCGAAACCGACCCGTTCCAGCCACCAGTCGAGCAGCCGCGCGTCGCCGGTGATCTCGATGCCGTCACGACGTGCCGGCAACCGCCCGTAGACGAGCAGCAGAAGGGCGTTCAGCGGGCCGCGTGCGGTCACCGCGGCCGCCTCGTGGGCGCGGCGGCAGGCGATGACGTCGCCGGTGAGGTCGACCAGCCACTCCCCCACCCCGGCTCCTGCGTCCGTGGCGTGGAAGTGCAACGTACGGCCCGGTCCCAGCAGGTCGCGTTTCGCCGGCTGGTAATCGAAGACCTGCGGCAGCGACTCCAGCCGCATCCACTCGTCGAGGGCGTCACCCGCGACGTCCGAGTCCAGGACGAAGTCCGCACCGGCGGCCAGGAAGGCGTCGGCCCGGTGGACGGCCGTCTCGTGCGTGAACCGCCGGGCCAGGAACGCCGCCTTCTCGCCCGGCAGCGGCGTCCACACCTCCGCGTCCGGCCCGGCGGCGCGCAGGGTGGCGGCGAGCCGCGCGGCCCCCTCGGCGAGCCAGGCGTCCACAGCGGCGGGAGACCACTCCGGGTCGCCGGACAGGTCGCGCAGCTTCTCGTCGGACAACGGCTCGGCCGCCCTCGTCCGGACGATCGTCTCGGCCCAGCGGTGCCCCTCGCCCACGTGCCGCAGCAACTGGGCGAGGTTCCAGCCAGGGCAGGAGGGCACGGGCGCCGCCAGGTCCGCCCCCGCGACGCCGTCCCTCAGCAGGCCGGTCTGCGCGACGATCTCCGCGCAGTAGCGGTCATGGCTCAGGAGGCCCTGCCCCACGCGCACGCGCGTGCCGTCCGCCGGAGTCCCCTCGTCGATGCCGTGCTGCATGTCATGTCACCTTCCGCTCGCGGCCGGCCACGTCGGCCACCGTCGTGAAGAAGGTCGGAGCCGGGCATACGTTCTCGACATCGTTCGGCGGAGAAACCGACGGCGCGGTCGTCATGGGGGGCGGCGACGTCCACGCAGCTCCTGACCGAAATGGGCGAGGCGGAGGCGCCCTCGGGCTACCTAGTCCTATATATGGCCATTTTTCACACTTTGCAAGATCTTGTCAGGATTTCCAGGTGGTGCTACCACTATCGCATCGGATGGGACGTAACCAACGTCGGCGACGTCCCCATTTCAGGAGGCAAGTGTGTCGTCTCTCCCCCCATTACGCACCATCGTCGTCACGGCCGCCGCAGCCTCGCTCGCCCTTTCCGTCGCCGGGGCCGCCCAAGGCGAAGAGCGCCGTGAACAGCGGAAAGGTTCCGTGGTCCAAGGCGATGGCCACGGCAAACCGGATAAGGACAACAGGACCGGCCGGGTGGCGCCCCCGCTCTCGGCCAGGAAATCCACCAAGGCCACCGTCCGGTGGAACGACCTCGGCACCCCCGCTCTCGTCACCTCGGCAGAGCCGCTCGCCGAAGGGCTCGCCGCCGATCCGGCCCAGGCCGCCCGCGACTACCTGAAGGCCGGCACGGACCTCTTCGGCCTGGAGGCCGAAGCCGTCGACGCGCTGGAGACGGTCGCGGTCAATCCGATCGGCACGGGGCACGCGGTGCTCCTGCGCCAGACGTTCGGCGGCCTGCCCGCCGGCTACGACGGCCTGGTGTCGGTGGGCGTGAGCCAGGGCAAGGTGGTGTACGCCTCCTCGACGCTGTCACGGGCCACGGACGCGCCCCCGGCCGCGGCCATCACGGAGCGGCAGGCACTGGAGATCGCCGCCCGCGACGGCGAGATCGACCTCGGCGCCGCCTCGACCAAGCAGGTGGAGGAGGTGGCCGTGCCCGCGGCCGACGGCGTGCACCGGGCCTTCCAGGTCACGCTGATCGAGCAGGGGCACGAGGACGAGCCCCTCGCCTACACCACCTACGTCGACGCCGTCAGCGGCGACGTCCTCGTCAGGGAGAACCTGGTCGACCACTTCGACCCGGAGCCCGCGTCGTGGTCGGCGTTCCCGGCCAATCCTCCCGCGGACTACTCGTCCAGGGACACCCGCGAGACCTGGTGCGCCGCCCCCGGGTGGCGGTGCGATCTCGTCGTCGGCGACGCGGCCACCGGAAGGGCGTGGGACGTCGATCACGCCACGAACACGCCGACGAACACCAGCCTCGGCAACGCGGCGCGCACGTTCGAGAACCGCGCCAGTGGTTCGTCCAACTCGGTCGGCACGCGCCCCAACGTGGTCACCCCGAGCCGGAAGTACGACTTCCCCTGGCAGAACCAGTGGTTCACCGCCAAGTGCGACCCGGCCGCGTTCGACGCGCCCGGCGAGGCCGACCTCGAGGCGGCCATCTCGAACCTGCACGCGATGCACAACCGCATGCACGACTGGTCGTACCGTCTCGGCTTCACCGAGAAGGCCTGGAACATGCAGTCGGACAACGGTGAGCGCGGCGGGCTCGGCGGCGACCCGGAGCAGGGCAACGCCCAGGCCGGTGCCCGGGTCCTGTCCATCAGGAACAACGCCAACCAGATCACTCCCAGGGACGGCGTCGCCCCGATCACCAACATGTACCTGTGGCAGCCACAGGCCGGCGCGTTCTACCCGCCCTGTGTCGACGGTGACTACGACATGTCGGTCATCGGGCACGAGTACACCCACGCCATCTCCAACCGCATGGTGGCCGGGCCGAACGCCGGGCTCAGCGGGGCGCAGGCCGGCGCGATGGGCGAGAGCATCTCCGACCTGTTCGCCATGGAGTACCTGTTCGAGAACGGCTACCGGCCGCGCGGCGACACCCCGTACGTGACCGGCGGCTACGTCACCGGCGACGCCGAGCGGGGCATCCGCAACTACGACATGTCGAAGTCGCCGCTGAACTACAGCGACATCGCCTACGACCTGGTCGGCCAGCAGGTGCACGCCGACGGCGAGATCTGGTCGGCGACCCAGTTCGACGTGCGCGACGCCTTCATCGACAGGTACGGCAAGGGCTCGTCCAAGGACCAGCGGGCCTGCGCCGCCGGGCAGAAGCCGATCGACGAGTGCCCGGGCAACCGGCGGTGGATCCAGCTCCACTTCGACGCCTTCCTGCTCACGGCCGCGGGCAACCTCAGCATGGTGGACATGAGGGACGCGATGCTCGCGGCGGACACCCTCCGCTTCGGCGGCGCGAACCAGGACATCATGTGGAAGGCCTTCGCCGAGCACGGCCTCGGCGCGGGAGCGTCCAGCAACGGGACCGCCGACCCGGACCCCACGCCCAGCTTCGCCTCCCCGGACGGCGGCAACGCCACGGTGACCCTGCGGCCTCACGGCGAGGCCACCGGCGCCCCGGTGCGCCTGTACGTGGGTGACTACGAAGGCCGTGTCGTCCCGGTGGCGGACACCGATCCCGCGACCGAGCTCGGCGCGACCTTCGAGATCGTGCCCGGCGAGTACTCGTTCGTCGCGGTGGCCCCCGGGTTCGGGCACAAGAGGTTCGAGTTCAAGGTGAAGAAGGACCGTCCGGCCGACCTCCTCGTGGAGATGTCCCGCAACCACGCCTCCGCGGCGGCGGGCGCGGTCGCGACCGGCGACGGGGTCAACCAGGACAAGCTCATCGACGAGACGGAGGCGACCAACTGGGCGTCCCTCACCGCCCCGGTCGCCGGCCGGTCGGTCATGGTCGATCTGGCGGGCACCGAAGCCGTCAAGATCCGCAGGGTTCAGGTCAGCGCCATGCTCCGGCCGGCGATCAACGACCTCGCCGATCCCGGTACGCAGAACCGGTTCACCGCGCTGCGCGCCTTCGAGGTCCTGGCGTGCGACGCGACCTCCGGCACCGACTGCGCGAACCCGGCCAGCTACTCCAAGATCTACACCAGCCGTAAGGACGCCTTCGCCACCAGCCTCCCGCGTCCGCGAGGCGGCGACCTGATCATCGACTCGTTCGACGTCCCGAAGACCGTCGCCACCCATCTGATGCTCCGCACGGTGTCCAGCCAGTGCACCGGCAACCCGCTGTACCTGGGCGAGCAGGACAACGACCCCAACTCCAGCACCGACTGCGCCACCGCCAGCGCGTCCGCCGCCCAGATCCGCGCCGCCGAGTTCCAGGCCTTCTCCCACTGACCCACTCACGCGAGAAGGGCGGCCCAGCCATCTGGGCCGCCCTTTGCGGTCTCCGGCACGCGGTCTCCCGGGCGGATTCAACGGTGATCTTGCCTTAGGTCTCCCAGGAGCGGGAGGGGCGCGTCGCGACGCTTCCCTCCCGCTTCTCAATCGAAGGAGTCAATAATGTGGGACACCTTCCCTGTGGAAGGCCAACGGGATCTGCTGCGTGAGCACGGATTGCATGATTTGTTCAGCGGTCAGTGGGTGCAGACGGAAGACGTCGGCGACGTGGTCAGACGCCTGGGCGTCGATCCGGCATCGGGGGTCGTGTGTGACTTCCCAACAGCCATGCGGTCGTATGACCGCTACTCCGACGAAATAGTCGTCTGGCTGGGCGAACATGCGCCGGGCTGGGCCCACATGCTCACCCTGAGCGGCACGGCACCACCCAAGGAGGTGATCGACACGTTGAGCGCGGGGCGGCGACGCGTTTTCGATGTCTTCTTCATCTGGGAAACCGGTCACCTCAACAACCGGTACACCTATGACGGTGTCTGTATCGGCGACGTTTCCCCACCCTATCCCGGCGGGGTGGGCGAGGTCGAAGAATTCACCCCGTACTCGCGCGGCCTAGAACTCGGCGATGGGATGAGCACCGCCGAGGTCTTCGACCGGATCCTTTGCATGGTGGGGCGGATCACGGGCCGGTTCATCGACCGGGACTGGTTCTCATCGCCGCGAACCCTCTACCGACTTCCGCGCAAACACTGAGACCCCACGCCATCGACGGCGCGAGGGGCGGAGCCCTTCGTTCGGGGGGCGAGGGGGGCAGAGCCCCTGGGAAGCGCAGCTCTGAGCGGAGCGAAGGACCATGGGTGCGGGCGAAATTCCTTCAATTGGTCAAGGGGCCGAGGCGGTTGAGGCGGAGGGCCAGTTGTAGTTCCAAGGCTCGGGCCGGGTCCTGCCAGTCGTCGCCGAGGAGGCGGGATATGCGGTCCAGGCGCTGGGTGACGGTGTTGACGTGGATGTGGAGGCGTTCGGCGGTGCGGGACAGGCTGGCGCCGGTGCCGAAATAGGTCTCCAGGGTCTGGATCAGGGACGTGCCGCGGCGGCGGTCGTAGGCGAGGACGGGGCCGAGGGCGGACTCCAGGAAGCCGCCGACGTCGCGGTCGCGGCCGATGAGCAGGCCGACGAAGCCGAGTTCCTCGCTGCTCGCCCCGTCCCCCGCGCGTCCGAGGGCGAGCAGGGCGTCGGCGCAGCGGCGGGCCTCGTGGTAGGCGCCGGCGATGGCGGCGGGTCCCTGGACGGGGCCGGCGGCGCCTGCGGTGACGGGCGTCCCGAGGGAGGCGCCGAGTTCCTTGGCGACGCGCTGCGCGGCCGGGCCGGGGGCGAGGCCGGGCAGCAGGAAGACGGTCTCCTCGCCCCGGGCGGCCACGAGCCCGTGCCGGGAGGCGGCGTCCGAGGACGCCCAGAAGGCCGTCCGGCGGGCGGAGGATGACCAGGAGGCCGCTCGTCCCTCGGAGGATGACCAGGACGCCGCTCGTCCGTCCGGGGAGTCCTCGGTGCGGTGCCGGGCGACGACCAGGACGTGCGGGGCGTGCAGGTCCACGCCGAGCAGGCGGGCCCGTTCGTGCAGGGCGTCGGAGTGCACGGCGCGGCCGGTGAGCAGGTCGTCCAGCAGCTCGCCGCGCACCCGGCCCTCGGCCGCGGCGGCGGTGCGGCGGAACAGCAGGAGCAGGGCGGTGACCAGCGCGGCCCGTTCGAGGATGCGCTGGTCCATGGCGGACACCTCCTCGGGGGTGCGCAGGACGAGCGTGCCGAGGATCTCGGCGCCGGAGGCGATCGAGGTGACCCACAGGTCGCCGCTGCGCACGCTCCTGCCGAGGCCGCGCGAGGCGGCGGCGGCGCCGGCGACGCCCGCCTCGTCCAGGTCGCCGACGGTTCCGACGGCGGCCAGGCGGCGCCCGTCGGCGTCCAGGACGATGAGCGCGCCGCCGAGGATGTCGGTGACGACGGCGGCGACGTCCTCGACCCCTCCCCCGCGCACGACCAGGCCGGTCATGCGGTCGTGCGCCTGTGCGGCCCGTTCCACGGCGACGCTGCGCGCCTGGACGAGCTGGTTGGCGGCGCCGAGCTCGGCCAGGGCGGTGCGGGTCTCCTCCAGCAGGCGGGCGTTGTCGAGGGCGATGGCGGCGTGGGCGGCCAGGGAGGCGAGCAGGGTCACCTCCTCCTGGGCGAAGGGGCGGGCGCTGCGGTTGGCGGCGAACAGCACGCCGATGATCTGGGCGCCGAGCCGCATCGGCACGCCGAGGATCGCGACCAGCGCCTCCTCGCGGACGGCGACGTCGATGTGGTCGCGGTGCCGGAACCGCTCGTCGGCGAAGTAGTCGGGGCTGGCGTACGGGGTGCCGGTCTGGGCGACCAGGCCGCCGAGCCCGGCGCCCATGGGCAGCCGCAGCGCGCGGAACGCGGCCGAGACCGAGCCGTCGGTGACGCGCATGTAGGTGTCGCCGCGGTCGGGGTCGTGCAGGGTCATGTACGAGATGTCGGCCTGGAGCAGCCGCCGGGCGCGCCGGACGATGGCTTCGAGCACGGCGCCGACGTCGCGCAGCCCCGCGAGGTCGCCGGCGGTGTCGAACAGCGCCGACAGCTCGGCCTCGCGGCGGGCGCGCCGTTCGAGCAGGGCGCGGACGCGCAGGGCGGCGAGCTTGGCCTGCTCCAGCTCGGCGAGGACTTCCGGGGCGGCACCGGAGGCACGCGCCTCGACCAGAGGGGCCTCGAACTCGACCGGAGGGGCCTCCCGGGCGAGCAGGTCGAGAAAGACGGTGCAGCTCATGGGGTTCATTGTCCCCTTGATCGGCATATGTCCCCCCGATACGTCCGCCACCGGCTTCAGTGCGACGTCCAGCCGCCGTCGATGGCGAACGAGGCGCCGGTGATCATCGAGGCCGGGGGCGAGCAGAGGTAGGCGACGGTCTCGGCCACCTCCTCCGGCTCGATCAGCCGCCGGATCGCGGCCGGGGCCAGCATGATGCGCTCGACCACCTCGTCCGGGTCCATGTCGTGGACGCGCGCCTGGTCGGCGATCTGCTCCTCCACCAGCGGCGTGCGCACGTAGGCGGGGTTCACGCAGTTGGAGGTGACGCCGTGCTCGGCCCCCTCCAGCGCGATGACCTTGGACAGCCCCTCCAGCGCGTGCTTGGCCGTCACGTAGGCGACCTTGTACGGCGAGGCGCGCAGCCCGTGCACCGACGAGATGTTGATCACGCGTCCCCAGCCGCGCTCGTACATGCCGGGCAGCGCCCGCCGCGCCAGCCGGAACGGCGCCTCGACCATGATCTTCATCATCGCGGCGAAGACGTCAGCGGGGAACTCGACGATCGGGGCGACGTGCTGGAACCCGGCGTTGTTGACCAGGATGTCGACGCCGCCGAACTCCAGCGCCTCCACCGCGTCCATGTCGGTCAGGTCGGCGGCGACGGCCGTCCCGCCGATCTCCCCCGCCGCCTCGCGGGCCAGGCCCTCCCGCACGTCCAGGATCACGACCTCGGCCCCCGCGAGCGCCAGCCGCCGGGCGCAGGCCCGGCCGATGCCGCTAGCCCCGCCCGTCACCAGGGCGCGCCGGCCGGTCAGATCCACCGCGGCGGCGTTCCCGGCGGTCACGCTCGTTGAAACCACAGCATTACTCCTAGAAGCACGGACTCATGGACGTTCAGGCGACGAAGGAGCACAGGGGGCCTAGACCGGCGAGCCGACGCCCTCGGTGGGGGCGGGCGACCCGTCCGGCGCGCCGCCGGGAGGCCGGTCGCCCGGGGACGCGCCGCGCCCGCCGGAGCGCGTCTCCAGCAGGTGGCGGGCCGTCCCCCAGATGCCCCGGCGGAAGACGAGCACGATGAGCACGAAGATGGTGCCGGTGACGATGCCGATGCCCTCGAACCCCGCCGTGACCAGGTAGTCGTTGAGCTCGACGACCAGCGCGGCCCCGAGGACGCCGCCCCACAGCGTGCCGATGCCGCCGAGGACGACCATCATCACGGCCTGCCCGGAGGTCGTCCAGTAGACGCTCTCCAGCGAGGCGAACCCGTGGCCGATGGCGAACAGCCCGCCCGCGAGGCCCGACAGGCACGCCGACAGCACGAACGCGAGCAGCTTGTAGCGGTCGACCGGATAGCCGAGCGCCTGCGCCCGCGCCGTGTTGTCCCTGATCGACATGAGCACCCGGCCGAACGGCGAGCGGACGATCCGCCACACGGCCACGAACCCGGCGAGCACCAGGGGCAGCGCCACGTAGTAGTAGACGAACGAGTCGGACAGATCCAGGCCGAACAGCTCGCGCGGAACGCCCTGCAGGCCGTTCTCGCCGCCGGTCAGGTCCCGCCACTGGTTGACGAGGAAGTACACCATCTGGGCGAAGGCCAGGGTGACCATCGCGAAGTAGATGCCGCGCAGCCGCACCGACAGGTAGCCGATGGGCACGGCCAGCACGGCCGCGAACGCCGCGCCGGCGAGCACGGCCACGGGGAAGGGCAGGCCGCTGTGGACGGCGACGAGACCGGCGACGTAGGCGCCGCCGCCCCAGAAGGCGGCGTGGCCGAACGACAGCAGCCCGGTGAAGCCGAGCAGCAGGTCGAGCGCGCACGCGAACAGCGCCCAGCACGCGATGTCCATCGCGACCGGCGGGTAGATCATCCAGGGCAGGACGAGGGCGAGGAACAGCCCGGCGACCAGCAGGATCGGCCGCGCGGCGAGCCGGGAAAGGATCACGACAGCGACTCCTCGCGTCCGAACAGGCCGGCCGGACGCCAGAGCAGCACGGCGGCCATCAGGATGAACACCAGCGTCTGCGACAGCGCCGGCACGTACAGGTTGCCGAGCGCCGAGACGAGCCCGATCGCGAACCCGGCGGCGACCGAGCCGAAGATCGAGCCCAGCCCGCCGATGACGACGACCGCGAACACCGTGATGATCAGGTCGGCGCCCATCAGCGGGTTGACCGCGCGCATGGGCGCGGCGAGCACGCCCGCCAGCCCGGCGAGCGCGATGCCGAAGCCGAAGACCGGGGTGACCCAGCGGCCGACGTCGATGCCGAGCGCCCGGGTCAGCTCGGGACGCTCGGTGGCCGCCCGCACGATCATGCCCAGGCGGGTGCGGGTGAGCACCAGCCAGACGGCGGCGCAGACGACGACCGACAGCGCGAGGACGAACACCTGGTAGGCGGGGTAGGTGAACAGGCCGAGGTCGACGGTGCCGTCGAGCAGCGCGGGGCGCGGGTAGGGCTGGGACTGCACGCCGTACTCGCGTTTGACCAGGTCCTGAAGGATCAGCGCGAGGCCGAAGGTGAACAGGAAGTTGTAGAGCGGGTCCAGCGGGGCGAGCCTGCGGATGAACAGCCGCTCCAGCGCGACGCCCGCGAGGCCGAGGACGACCGGGACCGCGACCAGGGCGACCCAGAAGTTCACGCCGAAGGAGTCGAGCAGCACGTAGGAGCCGAACGCGCCGAGCATGTAGAAGGCACCGTGGGCGAAGTTGACGACGCCCAGCATGCCGAAGATGACGGCGAGGCCGAGGGCGAGCAGGGCGTAGAAGGCGCCGCCGACCAGGCCGTTGAACGCCTGCTGCAGCACGGTGACCTCCAGGGGGACGGACGGGGGGCGCGCCCGCCGGCGGGGGCGGGGACGCGTCCGGGTGGGACGGGGGGCGGATGGCCCGGCGGCCGGGACCGGGGTCGCCGGCCTCCGGACCCGGCGCCCGCGCACCGGGACGGTGGTCGCGGGCGCGGGCGGGGTCCAGGGATCAGAGCTTGCAGGCGGAGTCCGGGGTCGGCTGGAACGCCTCGGCGGCGGGGATGGTCTTGAGGATCTTCTCGTAGTCCCAGGGCTCGGTGACCTCGCTCGCGGGCTTCACCTGGGCCAGGTACACGTCGTGGAGCAGCAGGTGGTCCTGCGCGCGGATCGTGGCGTTGTGCGCGAAGGCGTCCTCGAAGCTGTGGCCTTCGAGCTGCTTGACGATGGCGTCCGGGTCGTCGGTGCCCGCCCGCTGCACGGCCTCCAGGTACTGGGTGGCGGCCGAGTAGTTGGCGGCGTTGGGGAAGGACGGCCGCTTGCCGGCCTTGGCCTGGAACTTGTCGGCCCAGGCGCGGTTCTCCGGCGAGGCGTTCCAGTACCAGGCGTCGGTGAACTTGGTGCCGGCCAGCGCGTCGGCGCCGAGCGAGTGGATGTCGGTGATGAACATGAGCCCGACGGCCAGGCCGATGCCCTTGTCGCGAAGCTTGTACTCGTTGTACTGCTTCACCAGGTTGACCAGGTCCCCGCCGGCCTGCATGGTGCCGAGCACCTCGGGCTTGGGGTCGAGGCCCGGGGCCTTGAGCAGGAACGTCGAGAAGTTGTCGTTGGGGAACGGCGCCGGGTCGCTCTGGATGACCTTCCCGCCCGCGCCGGTCACCGCCGCGGTGAAGTTCTTCTGCATGTCCTGCCCGAACGCGTAGTCCGGGTAGACGATGTACCAGTTCTTGGCGCCGTCCTTGGTCACCGTGTCGCCGGTGCCGTGGGCGAGCATGTAGGTGTTGTAGCCGTAGTGGAAGGTGTACTTGTTGCACTGGGCGCCGGTGAGCGCGGTCGTCGCGGCGCCGATGTCCATGAACAGCCGCTTCTTGGCCTTGGCCACGCCCGCGACGGCGAGCGCGGCGGCCGAGGACGGCACGTCGAGGATCAGGTCCGCCTTCTGCCGGTCGTACAGCTCCTGTGCCTTGGAGTTGGCGACCTCGGGCTTGTTCTGGTGGTCGGCCGACAGGACCTCGATCTCCTTCGCGACCGCTTTATCACCATATTTCGCCTTATAGTCGGCGACGGCCATGTTCACGGCCTCGACGCTGCTCTTGCCCGACAGGTCGGCGTACACGGCCGACTGGTCGTTCAGCACCGCCAGCACCACCTTGCCGTCGCTGACCTTCTCCCCGGCGCCCCCGCCACCGGGTCCTCCCGCGCAGCCGGCGATCGTGGCTCCCGCCGCCACCACGGCGACGGCCGCCCGGCCCAGAGCTTTCATGTGCGTATCTCCTTGATGTTGGGGGGAGTCAGATGCCGAGGTAGTCGAGCAGCTCGTGCTCGCGGGCGCGCATCTCGTCGTTGTCCAGCGACTCGACGATCCGGCCCTCCGCCAGCAGGTAGTGCCGGTCGGCGACGGTCGCGGCGAAGTGGACGTTCTGCTCGATCAGCAGCACGGTGGTGCCCTGGCGCTTGACCTCGCGCAGGATCCCGCCGATCTGCTGGACGATCAGCGGCGACAGGCCCTCGGTGGGCTCGTCGCACAGCAGCAGCCGCGCGCCCGTCCGCAGCACGCGGGCCAGGGCGAGCATCTGCTGCTCGCCGCCGGACAGCTTGGTCCCGGGAAAGCCGCGCCGCTCGGCCAGCCGGGGGAAGGTCTCGTACACCTTCGCCAGCGGCCACGGGTCCGGGCCGGCGACGGGCGGCAGCGTCAGGTTCTCCTCGACGGTGAGCGTGGAGTAGATGCCCCGGTCGTCGGGGACGTACCCGAGGCCCAGGCGGGCGCGGCGGTGCGCGGGCAGCCGGGTGATGTCCGTCCCGGACAGGGTGACGGTTCCGTCCCGGCGGGCGTGCAGGCCCATCAGGCAGCGCAGCAGCGTCGTCTTGCCCGCGCCGTTGCGGCCGACGAGCGTGACGATCTCCCCGCGTCCCACCTCCAGGGACACCTCGCGCAGCACCCGCGCCTCGCCGTACCAGGCGGACAGGCCCGCGACGCGCAGGATCGGATCCGGATCAGTGGACGGCATCGGCGTCTCCCAGGTAGGCGGAGATGACCCGGGGGTCGTGGCGGATCTCGGCGTAGGGGCCCTCGGCGAGCACGCGGCCGCTCTGCAGGACGGTGACGCGGTCGGCGAGGCTGGCGACGACGGTCATGTTGTGCTCGACCATCACGACCGTGCGGCCGGCGCGCACCTTCCTGACCAGCTCGACCGTGCGCTCGACGTCCTCGACGCCCATGCCGGCGGTCGGCTCGTCCAGCAGCAGCACGCGCGGGTCGAGCGCGAGGGCGAGCGCCAGCTCCAGGGCCCGCTTGTGGCCGTAGGCCAGGGTGCCGGCCGGGATCGCGGCGTGCGCGGCCAGGCCGACCTGGTCGAGCAGCTCCATCGCGCGGGCGGCGTGGCGGTCCAGCGTCCGGTGGGAGCGCCAGAACCGCCAGGTGAGGCCGGTGGGGCTCGCCAGGGCCAGCTCGACGTGCTCGCGCGGGGTCATCTGCGGGAACAGGCTGGTGATCTGGAACGAGCGGGCGACCCCGAGGCGGGCGACGTGCTCGGGCCGCCTGCCGGTCAGGTCGTGCTCGCCGAGCCGGATGCTGCCGGCGCTCGGCTTCAGGAAGCCGGTGAGCAGGTTGAACAACGTGGTCTTGCCGGCTCCGTTGGGCCCGACCAGCGCGTGCACGCTGCCCTCCGCGACCGCCAGGTCCACGCCGTCGACGGCACGGAAGCCGCGGAACTCCTTGGCCAGTCCCTGGGCTCGCAGGACGGCGCCGTCCATGTGGCCTCCTCGTCGTCTCGTCCGACTCGCCGGTTTCGTCCAGGTCACCTCGGCGTTAACGGACGAAGTCCTGTGACGCGGAACACTAGGTGAGCCGGGAGAGCCGTTCCATGTGGCGGCATCACACATTCCCGGGCGATCCGATGGGCTTCGGCCACATTCGGCGCAGGTCAGGGGCGGTCCCACGTCGCCGACCAGCGGACATGTGGACGGGCCACGTAAGGGAAACGTGGCGGCGCGGCGAGTGATGCGGACGATCCGGGCATCGGTGTAGCGGCCGGTCGATGGCGCGCACCTCCGATCATGGCGGAGTGGAACATAGGGAGGCCGCCGAATATGGCGGCCCGGGACGTGGCCCGGCTCACACCGGAGGTCCACCATGACCAGGATCCGCTGATCGCGCCCTGTGAGGAGTCCATAATGCGATCGATACGACGCCGCGCCCGGGGCCGGGCCCTCGGCCAGAGGGTGGCCGCCACACTGGCCGCCGCAGTGGCCGCCACGCTGGCCGTGTCCCTGGCCGGGCCCGTCCCCGCGGCCCTCGCCGGCCCCGCGTCCTGCCCGGGAGCCGGCCGGGTCACGGTCCCCGGCGCCGAGAAGCAGATCTCCGCGTGCCTGGACGACCTGACGACCGCGGCCACGGTCGCCTCGGGGCACTCGATCGCCGCCGAGTGGGCGGGCCTGACCCCCGCGGGGGCGAAGAACCCCAGCGGCGTGCCCGGCATCCAGATCGACGGCTACTTCCCCGACACCTCGACGTCCAACACCGACCACGGCTGGAACCACGACAGCCAGTTCGTGATCCGGCTGCCCGAGCACTGGAACGGCGGCCTGGTGGTCGCGGGGTCGCCGGGCGTGCGCCGCCAGTACGCCAACGACTTCGCCATCTCCGACTGGGTGCTGGCCAAGGGCTACGCGTTCGCGGCCACCGACAAGGGCAACGGCGGCGCGGACTTCTACAAGGACGGAGTGAGGCCCGGCGACGCGATCGTGGAGTGGAACGACCGGGTCACCCAGCTCACCCGCGCCGCCAAGGCCGTCGCCGCCCGCCGCTACGGCCGCCCGCCCGCGCGCACGTACGCGGCGGGGATCTCCAACGGCGGCTACCTGGTGCGCTGGCAGCTCGAGAACCACCCCGAGCTGTACACCGGCGGCGTCGACTGGGAGGGCACGCTCTGGCGGGAGAACGGCCCGAACCTGCTCACCTCCCTGCCCGCGACGCTGCGCGCGTACCCGAAGTACAAGGCCACCGGCGACGCCGCCGCGCACGACGCGATCATCGCGGCCGGGTTCGCGCCGGGGTCCGAGCCGCTGTGGGACTACCACTACCAGGTGTACTGGGACCTCACCCAGCGCATCTACCGCGAGGAGCTCGACCCCGGGTACGACGGCGCGACCGAGGCGGGCACCCCGTTCTGCGCGTCCGGCACCCCCGCCTGCGACGCCGACTACGACTACGCCTCCCGGCCGAAGGCGGTGCGCGACGCGGTGAAGCGGATCTCCCTGACCGGCCGCATCGGGCGTCCCCTCATCACCCTGCACGGCACGCTGGACACGCTGCTGCCCATCGGCGAGGACTCAGACGTCTACGACCGGCTGATCCGCTCCAGCGGGCGCGACCGGCTGCACCGCTACTACAGGATCGAGGGCGGCAACCACGTGGACGGCCTGTACGACGCCCAGCCGGGCCTGCTGCGGCCGATCCTGCCCTGCTTCCGCGAGGCGTTCACGGCCATGGAGGGCTGGACGACCCGCGGGAAGACCCCGCCCAGGGACGCCACGCTCCCCCGCCCGGCCACCGGCGACCTCGCCAACTCCTGCTCGCTGACCACGCGCTGACGGACCAGCCCGTACCGCCGCGAAGGCCCCCGAAAGGAAAGCCCCTTCCTCATCGGTTGGAATGCCAGCTCATCTGGCATGGCGTGCCGAGACGACCGATGTCCCCTCCATGTCGAGACTTTCCGTGGTCATATCCCGACCCAGAGTGTTCGTCTCACACGGAGGACATCAATGACGACCATCGACCGCCGAGGATTCGCCCGGCTCGCCGGGCTCGGCGCCGTCGGCTCCCTCGCCGGCGTGGCGGGCGCGGCCCCCGCCGTACCCGCCTCGGCGGCCCCCGCCTCGGCGCCCTCGCGCGGGGCGGCGGCCCCGAGCCGGGAAACCTGCGAGAAGGTCGCCCGCGACCTGCTGCTCGTCGACGAGCACAACGCGGACCTCAAGCTGCGCTACCTGCGCGTGCTCATCGACCACGGACTGCCGAAGGCGCGCTCGCCGAAGAAGGTGCTCGTCATCGGGGCGGGCATCGCCGGTCTGGTGGCCGCCACGCTGCTCAAGCGGGCGGGCCACCAGGTCACGGTGATCGAGGCCAACGGCAACCGCATCGGAGGCCGCATCAAGACCTTCACGTCCGGGTTCGCCGACCACGCGCAGTACGCCGAGGCGGGCGCGATGCGCATCCCCGACTTCCATCCGCTCACGATGGCGCTGATCGACAAGCTCGGCATCCCCCGCCGCCCGTTCTACAACGTGGACGTGCGGCCCGGCGCGGCGCCGAGCGGACCGATCCCGCCCGTCACCTACACCTCGCGCGGCGGGCACGTCTGGCGGTCGGGGCCGGTGAAGGGGAAGTACGAGGCGCCCGCGCGGCTCAACCACACCTGGATCCGCGTCAACGGCATCGTCCAGCGCCGCGACGAGTACGCCGCCGACCCGCGCAGGATCAACGCCTCCTTCGGCCTGAAGGACCGCAGGACGACCGCCCAGATCCTGGACGAGGCGCTCGACCCGGTGCGCGACCACATCTCGGTGCTCCACGGCTCCCAGCGCGTCGACAAGCCGCTCCCCGAGCTGATCAGGGGCTGGGCGCGCGTCCTGCGCGAGTTCGACGGCCACTCCATGAACCGCTTCCTCACCGAGCACGCGGGGTTGAGCGACGCGGCGATCGACGCCATCGGCACGATCGAGAACCTCACCTCGCGGCTCCCGCTGGCCTTCATGCACACCTTCCTCACGCGCAGCCTGGTGAACCCGTCGGCCACCTACTGGGAGATGACGGGCGGCAGCCGCATGCTGCCGTACCGGCTGGAGCCCGGCCTGCGCGGGAACATCCGCATGGACCGGCGGGCCGTGCGCATCACGACCTCCGGCGGGGGCGTGCGCGTCGACACCGTCAGCGAGCGGGGCAGCGACGAGTCGTCCTCGGCGCCGCAGCGGCCCGCCGAGACCTTCCACGGCGACGTCGCGATCGTCACGATCCCGTTCCCGGCGCTGCGCCACGTCGAGATCACCCCCGCGCTGTCGTACGCCAAGCGCCGCGCGATCATAGAGCTGCACTACGACTCGGCGACCAAGGTGCTGCTGGAGTTCCGCAGGCGCTGGTGGGAGTTCGACGAGCAGGACTGGAAGCGGGAGCTCGGCCCGCGCTACCGTCCGGGCCGGGTGACCCACGTGACCGGCGGGGGCTCGGTGGCGGACAACGCCAACCGGTTCACCTACTACCCCTCCCACGCGGTGCCGGGCAGCGAGGGCGGCGTCGTGCTGGCCAGCTACGTGTGGGCCGACGACGCCGCGCGCTGGGACTCGATGGACGACCGCGAACGGTACGGCTACGCGCTGCGGGGCCTCGCGGAGGTGCACGGCGACCGGATCACCGAGTTCTACACCGGCCACGGGCAGACGCAGAGCTGGCTGCGCAACCGGTACGCCTTCGGGGAGGCCGCGGTCTTCACCCCCGGCCAGATGACCGAGATCCACCCGGCCGTCGCCGTCCCCGAGGGGCCCCTGCACTTCGCGGGCGAGCACACCTCGCTGAAGCACGCCTGGATCGAGGGGTCCCTGGAGTCCGCGGTCCGCGCTGCCCTGGAGGTCAACGCCTGACCGTCCCGCACCTCCCCCTCGCCTGGCGGCGGCCCCGACGCGCTGACGTGCACCGGGACCGCCGCCAGGCGCTTTGCGACGGGCACGGCGGCGATCAGATCTATGCGATACCCCCCCGAATCGGGCGGTCTGACCGCTGCTGTCATCATGCAGCAATGAGCATTCGGGTCGCCGTGATCGGGAACGGGATCGTCGGGGCGAGCGCCGCCTACCACCTCACCCTGCGGGGCGCGTCGGTGACCGTGATCGACCGGCCGCGCGCCGGGCGGGCCACCGACGCCGGGGCCGGCATCATCTGCCCGTGGGTGGACCACGACGGGGACGACGCCTGGTACCGGCTCGCGCTGGAGGGCGCCCGCTACTACGCCACGCTCGCCGGGCTGCTCGCCGAGGACGGCGAGCCCGACACGAGTTACGCCCCGGTGGGAGCGCTGGTCGTCGACGAGGACCCCGCCCGGCTCGCGCCGGTCGAGGCGCTGCTGCGCCGCAGACGGCCGTCCGCGCCCGACATGGGGGACGTCTCCGCGGTCGACCGGCCCGCCGATCTGTTCCCGCCCCTGGACCCCGGCCTCGCGGCCCTGCGCGTGGAGGGGGCGGCCCGGGTCGACGGCCGCGTCGTCCGTGACGCGCTGGAGCGGGCCGCCGTGGGACGCGGCGCCCGGGTGCGCGGGGGCGCGGCCGCCCTCACCTCCACGGGCACGCCGCTGCTGGACGGCACGGTGCTGGACGCCGACGCGGTGATCGTGGCCGCCGGGGCCTGGACGGGCGAGGTGTGCCGGCCCATGGGCCTGGCCGTGCCTGTGGGCCCCCGGCGCGGGCAGATCGTCCACGCCGAGCTTCCCGGCGCGGACGCGGAGGGCTGGCCGATCGTCCTTCCCCGGCGGGGGCCGTACCTGCTGGGCTTCCCCGGGTCGCGCGTGGTGCTCGGCACCACCGTGGAGGACGCCGGGTTCGACCCGCGCGCGACCGTGGGCGGCGTCGCCGAGGTGCTGTCCGGCGGGGTGCGGATCGCCCCTGGCCTCGCCGGCGCCACGGTCATCGAGACCCGGTCGGGGCTGCGCCCGGTCACGGCCGACGGGCGGCCGCTGCTCGGCCCGATCGGCGGGCACGGCTGGAACGGCGGCGGGACCGGCGGGACCCGCAATGTCGTCGTCGCGACCGGGCTCGGCGCCTACGGCCTCACGGCGGGGCCGTACGCCGGGATGGTCGCCGCGTGCCTGGCCCTCGGTGAGCGGCCACCACTGGACATCTCGCCGTACTCGGCCCGCCCCGACGAGCGCGGGGCGGGCGACGTCCTCACCCCGAAGGCCGGGTGAAGGCCACGTCCGCGACACGGGCGTCTCTGGAACGCGTACAGCGCGGGCGAAGCCTTCCGGCCGTCAGGTACCGGCGCTCCAATAGTGGTCAAGCGTTCCCCCAAGGGACTACAGAATCCCCCGAGAGCCTCACGTACCGTGATAACTTGAGTCTTTCCAGATAATTCTTCTCGTGACGGCACAGACCGTCTCCGGGCACGGCCCGCCGGACGCGGACCGCCGCGGCGCCCCGGTCAGAGGGCCCGCCCATACGTCCGGCCAGGTGCGCTCGGCGCGAGCGACCGGCCACCTTTCGCGACTTTTACAGATCACAAGACCCATATTGGAATCGCCGACAGCGGAAAGCGCTATCCACGGCCAGATGGCGCTCACCGCCGTAGTGGTTGCCTGATCCGCCCGGCTCTCGCGCGACCGTGCGGCGTCCCACGTCACGGCCGCCGCGGACCGCGGCAGGGGCCGGAACGCTTCGCGTGGAGCGCCGCGACAGGCGTCCCCGCGGAGCCCGACGACAGTCTCGCTTCGGCGATCGCCGGTTTGGACGATGATGATGTTCGCAGAGGAACACGTGCCCGACACGCCGCCACCGGCGTTCCTGCCGCGCGTGGCCCCGTACCCGGCATCGGTCCGGGGCCGGCTCACGCTGCTGGTCGGGTTTCTGGCGATACTCCTGCTGGTACCTGCCGGGCTCGCGGCCGGCGTGGTCGCGCACCGCTCGCTCATGAACACGATCGGGCTGGACGCGCGGCAGGAGGCGGGGCTCGTCGCCGCGTCCTACCGCTCGGGACACCCGGCCGGCCCGCCGATCAGGTCGGACGTGCCCGGCATCGACCTGGTGCAGGTCGTGGCGCCGGGCCACCATGTGATCGCCGCCTCCCCCCACGCGCGGAGGCTCGCCCCGATGACCACCGTGTGGCCGGGGCCCCGGGCACCCGAGGAGGACGTGAGCTCCTGCTCCCACCACGATGTGGGCTGCGTCAGGGTGGCGGCGCTGAGGGTGAGCTCCTCGGCGGACTCGCCGGTGGTGTACGCGGGCACACGGGCGCCCATGGAGGCGTCCACCGGGCTCATCGACTCCGTCTTCGCCGCCCAGGGGGCCGTGCTCATCGCGCTCGCGGTCGCGACCACCTGGAAGGTGACCGGCCGCACCCTGCGCCCGGTGGAGTCCATCCGCGACGAGCTGGCCAAGATCAACCTGAACGACCTCAGCGGCAGGGTCCCGCAGCCGCCGGGCGACGACGAGATCGCCCGGCTGGCACGGACCATCAACGCCACGCTGTCGAGGCTGGAGGGAGCCAAATCGAAGACGGACCGGGCTCTCAGCCGGCAGCGGCAGTTCGCCGCCGACGCCTCCCACGAGCTGCGCACCCCGCTCGCGGGGCTTCGCGCGAACCTCGAGGAGGCCCAGCTCCATCCCGAGGAGACCGACCTCGGCGAACTGCTGCGGCTCGCGCTGAAGGACGTCGACCGGCTCCAGGCGATCATCTCCGACCTGCTCCTCCTGGAGAGGATCTGCGCCGACCACGCCCAGCGACGGGAGCAGGCGGACCTGTCCGCGATCGTCCGCTCGGAGCTGACGCGGCAGGCCCACGATCTCCACATACGGATGGCACTGGCCTCCGACGTGCCCGTGGAAGCCGTCCAGGGCCGGCTCGGCCGCGTGGTCGCCAACCTGCTGGACAACGCCGGGCGTCACGCCCGGCGGAACGTGAGCGTCGAGGTCCGCAGGAACTCCACGCACGCCGAGCTCGTCGTCGACGACGACGGGGACGGCATCGCCCCGGCCGACCGGGAACGCGTCTTCGAACGGTTCACCCGGCTCGACGCGGCCCGCAGCCGCGACCGGGGCGGCACGGGCCTGGGCCTCGCCATCGCCCGCGACATCGTCCTGGCGCACGGCGGCTCCATCGAGGCGGGCGACTCGCCCGAGGGCGGCGCGCGCTTCCTCGTCCGCCTGCCCCTGGCCGGCCACCCACCGCTCCCGGCCCAGCGCCTCCACGACGACGGCCGATGCCCTGCCCCCGGCACGGATGCCCGGAACTTCCGCGCCGGCCCCTGACCGGGCCCGCCCGGCCGTCCCGTTGGCCGGTGGACGGCCGGGCGTGAGCCCATGGCGCCACACCATGGCCGGTCCCTCACGCCGGAAGCCGGGGCGCCCGGACGATCAAGCCGTCAGTAGGCGCCGTCCTCCAGCGCGGCGGGAACCGGGACGGACAGGTGGCGCAGCAGGGAGGCGACCTTGTGGTCGAGGTCCGCGCCCACGGCGGTGATGGCGTCGTCGCCGAAGCTGCCGAAGCCGTCGGCGGGCCGGTCGAAGCAGAACCGGGTGACCCCGTCGGCGCCCTCGGTGATGGCCATGCGCAGCGGCGCGTACAGCAAGATGCCGGGGTTGTGGCGGAACATCCGCTCGGCGATGGTGTGGTTGCCCATCAGATACTCCGTGCAGCGGAAGTAGTCGCCCGCCAGCCCCATCATCGAGCCGGCGTCGTACCTCCAGTAGATCATGAAGTCGTGCGGCGCGGCCTCTCGCGCCAGCGCGAGCACCTCGTCCCACCCGGCTCCGCGCCGCACCAGCGCGGCGAACCGCTCTTCCGGGTAGGGCGGCACGGCCTGCTCGAACCGGTCGCGGAAGTCGTCGAACGCCTCCTCGATCTCGATCTCGTACCGCGTGACAGGCCGGCTCACAGCGGCGATCCGCTGACCGTCCATGACGACCCCCGTGACCTATCGCCTGGCATGTGGTCATCCATTCCCTGCCCACGTGGACCGGGCGGCACGCACCACCGAGTGGCCCGCTTCCGGCGGGCGGGGTGATCGTGATCGCGCCGGACTCATACGACTCATGTTGATAACGGACACCAGGGCTCTGCGCCGCGCTCGCGTGCGGCCGGGGGCCGATGTAGGCGGTCCACGTCCATCGGGTCGCCCCGGCGGCCCGATCCCCCTGGCGCGACCGGCGTCCGGGCGGGACCTCCGCGCTATCCCAGGTCGGTGTGCGGGAGGTAGCGGTCCAGGCGGATCGCTCCGGGGTCGGTCGCCATGAACGTGTCCAGGTCGTCGATCTGCCAGCCGGACTCCAGCAGGCGGGGCAGCACGGGGTGGACGCCGGGGACCGCCACCTGGATCTCGTCGACGTCCGGGTGCGCGGCGACCGCCGCGTACAGGGCGGCGGCGCAGTCCTGCGGCGTGTCGCCGCCCACCGGGCCCACTTCGAGGTCCTCGCCGCCGGTCACCCGGGCGAACGCGTACCCCGTGCCGGTGACGTGCAGCGTCACCCCGGGCAGGTCCGCGTACCAGGCCAGGGCCCCGGTCCGGTCGCCGCCGCTGAGCGGGGCGTCCAGGATCGCGGCCTCCCGCACGCCGGGCCGCTCTCCCGTCTCCGGCCGAGGCGCGTCCACCGGTCCTCGTACGGACGGCGCGGGGAACGCCTCCCCGTCCCGTGCGACGAATCCGGGCGGCCTGACGGCCTCGGGCGAGGCGGTCAGGTAGAGCAGCGGGCACATGGGGCGCATCCCCTGCCTGATGTACAACGCGAGAGCCCTCGGGTCGTCGGACGCGAACGTGACCGCCGGCGTGCCGGGCGGCAGCAGGCGGCCCAGGATCGCCCGGCCGATCCCGGAGGACTGGTGCTCCGGCAGGACGAACAGGTCGCCCAGGTGGGCCACCGGCCCCCGGCGGAGCACTCCGCCGAACCCCGCGATCCGCCCGTCGACCTCGCCCACGACCAGCGTCCCGAACGCCCGCTCGGCGTCCAGGAAGTCCGGCGTGCCCGTCCAGTCGTCCAGAAGCTCGTAGTGCGCGGCGACCTCCCGTACGCCCGGCATGTCGCCGTCCCTCGCGACCCGTACGACCGATTCCATCGCCGACGCTCCTCACCTGCGCGTTCACACCGTTCCGCCCACCCTAACAACGCAACTCCGCCGGACGGGTCCCCGGCGCGACGACCTCTCCGGGGCGGGCTGCGGCCTCACCTCCGAAATGTTTCGGGACTTTCATTCGCGTCTTACGAGGTCATAACCGTCTTAACCGGTTCATCCGTCTGAAACATTTCTTCATCTCATTGACATGTTTCGGGGATCTCCGCAGAATTACGCGCAGGCCGGCCGCCGCACACATGCCATCTCGACGATCAGCGTTCCACTGGAGGAACAGAGATGATCGACAGTGCCATCCCCCACGGCAGGACCCGGAAGCGTCTTTCCGCCGTCCGCAAGGCCCTCGTCGCCGGCGTCGCCGGCGTCCTTGGCGCGAGCTTCCTCGTGGGGCTGTCGTCCTCGGCCAGCGCCGCCGACTGCAGCGCCGGCTACGTCGGCCTCACCTACGACGACGGACCCAACCCCGGCAACACCAGCACCCTGCTGAACGCCCTCAAATCCAACGGCCTGCGGGCGACGCTCTTCAACATCGGGCAGAACGCGCAGAACAACCAGGCGCTGGTCCGGGCCCAGCAGGACGCCGGCATGTGGATCGGCAACCACAGCTACACCCATCCGCACCTGCCCCAGCTGAGCGGCTCGCAGATGCAGTCCGAGCTGCAGCGCACGCAGCAGGCCATCCAGCAGGCGACCGGGACCGCGCCGAAGCTGTTCCGCCCACCGTACGGGGAGACCAACTCCACGCTGAAGTCGGTCGAGCAGCAGCTCGGCCTCACCGAGATCCTCTGGGACGTCGACTCCCAGGACTGGAACGGCGCGAGCACTGCCCAGATCGTGCAGGCCGCGGGCCGGCTGCAGAACGGCCAGATCATCCTCATGCACGACCAGTACGCGACCACGGTCCAGGCGATCCCGCAGATCGCCGCGAACCTGCGGAGCCGCAACCTGTGCGCCGGCATGATCTCCCCCTCCACCGGCCGGGCCGTCGCGCCTGCCGACGGGGGCGGCGGCACCCCGCCTCCGTCCAGCCCTCCGCCCGGTGGCGGCAGTTGCACGGCCGCGGTCTCGCCCGGCCAGTCGTGGAGCGACCGGTTCAACCTCTCGGTCACGGTCTCGGGGACCAACTCCTGGATCGTCACGGTCACCGTGCGCAGCCCCCAGAAGATCATCGCCACGTGGAACGGCAGCCCGAGCTGGGACGGCAGTGGCAACGTCATGACGATGCGGCCCAACGGCAGCGGCAACACCTTCGGGTTCACCGTCCAGAGCAACGGCAACACGCAGTGGCCGGCGGTCTCCTGCCGGGTCGGCTGACCCTGCCCGGCCCGCCTGACACACCGCCCGGCCTTCACCAGGAGGAGGAAACACGCACATGAACGACGTCCCCGCCCACCCGAAGAGCCGAGGACGCGGCCACGCCAGGCCGCTCATCGGCCGCGCCTTCGCCTTGGCGCTGGCCATGGTCGTGGCGATGCTGCCCGGCGTCGCCCACGCGGCCATAACCACCAACCAAACCGGCACCAACAACGGCTACTTCTATTCGTTCTGGACCGATGGCGGCGGGTCTGTCTCCATGGAGCTGGGATCCGGAGGCAATTACAGCACCTCGTGGAGCAACAGCGGCAATTTCGTCGCCGGGAAGGGCTGGAGCACCGGCGGACGCAGGGCCGTGAACTATTCGGGCAGCTTCAACCCGTCCGGCAACGCCTATCTGGCTCTGTACGGGTGGACGAGAAACCCGCTCGTGGAATATTACGTCGTCGACAACTGGGGCACCTACCGGCCCACGGGAACGTACAAGGGCACGGTCACCACCGATGGCGGCACGTACGACGTCTACCAGACGACGCGAACCAACGCCCCCTCCATCGACGGCACCAGAACCTTCAATCAGTACTGGAGCGTCCGGCAGTCGAAGAAGACCGGCGGAACCATAACCACCGGTAACCACTTCGACGCATGGGCCCGTTACGGGATGAATCTGGGCAGCCACGCTTACATGATCCTCGCCACAGAGGGATATCAGAGCAGCGGGAACTCCAACATCACGGTGGACTCCACCTCCGGTGGTGGCGGCGGCGGTGGAGGCGGTGGCGGTGGCGGTTGCACCGCATCGCTGTCCGCGGGCCAGCAGTGGAGCGACCGGTACAACCTCAACGTCTCGGTCAGCGGCTCGGCCAACTGGACCGTGACGATGAACGTGCCGTCCCCCGCCAAGATCATCGCCACCTGGAACATCAGCGCGAGCTACCCCAGTGCCCAGGTGCTGACCGCCAGGCCCAACGGCAACGGCAACAACTGGGGTGTGACGATCCAGCCCAACGGCAACTGGACGTGGCCGTCGGTCTCCTGCAGCGCCGGCTGAGACCCGGACCCCCGGAACACCGCACCCGTGGCGCGGCGGCCCAGGACCGCCGCGCCACACCGCCGCCGGCCGGCGATCCCACGTGCACGGCCCGCCCGCCTGAAGGCGGATGATGAGAGAGGGGAACGGGGATGCGTCATGATCACCATAGATGTTCCGATCTGGGCCGCCCGGCTGCGCGTGCTGCGCGAGAGCCGCCTGTGGAGCCGCGAGGGGCTGGGACGACGGCTCCGGCAGGTGGCGGCCGAGGACGAGCGCGACCGACTGCCGTCGCCCGCCGTGCTCGCGGAGGACGTCCGCCAGTGGGAGGACGGCGAGCGACGGCCGGGTGAGGCCGAGGCGGACCTGTTGTGCCGGGCCTTCGGCATGCCCGAGCGCGGCCTGTTCGCCGGCGAGCGGTCCGGCACGACCCTCTGGCACCACCTCACCCGGATCCCGCTCGTACCGGGGTTGGTCTCCGAGGACGAGGACGAGGAGGAGCGGACCGGACGGGCGATCGAGCGGCCCGACCGCGTGGACGAGGCCACGGCCCGTTACTTCGAGGCGCTCGCCGACGCCGTTTCCCGGATCGATCGGGCGCCGTCCGCCCTGGTCGCCGCCCTGCGCCCGGTCTTCGCGGCGATCGAGGGGTTCCGCCGGGACGCCCGGCCGGCCGTGCGGCGGTCGCTGCTCGCGCTCGCCTCGCGGGACGCGGAGCTGATCAGCCGCATGCAGCACGAGGCCGGGAACGCCCGCGGAGCGCGGGAGTGGTCCGACCGCGCCATCGGCGAGGCACGGGAGGGCGCCGACACGTTGCTGGAGACCTACGCCCTCGTCCAGCGGGCGGGGCTGGTCGACGCGACCGGCCCCCGGGAGGCGGTCGAGGCCGCCCTCTCCGCCAGGGAACGCGGTCGCATCACGGCCGGGATGGCGGCGGCGTCGCGGCGGTACGAGGCCCGCGGCCACGCCATCGCGGGCGAGGAGGACCTGTGCCACCGGTGCCTGGAGGAGTCGGCGTCGCCGCCGGAACAGCGGGAGCAGGGGGAGGACGTGCGATACCGCCTGGACGTTCCCGCCGAGCCGGAGGCCGTCCTGTGCGCCGGCTGCCTGGTCGACCTGGGCCGTCCCGCCGGAGCCGTCGAGATCTTCGAACTGCGGACCGCCGCGTCCGGGGCCGGCTCCGCCCTTCGCGAGGGGGCCGGCGGGCCGGAGCGTGTCGAGGAGGGACGCGGGCCGGTCGGTGAAGGCGGCCCCTACGGCCCGGAACCCGGTTATGCCACCGCGTTCGCGACCGCCCGCATGGCCCACGCGTACGCGGAGGCCCATGAGCAGCGCGACCGGGCGGCGGCACTGGCGCGAGAGGCGCTGGCCCTCGCCCGCCGGACCGGGGCCGCGCGCGCCCTGCGGGAACTCGCCATGCTCCATCTGCCCCCGGATCCCTCGGCCCGGCGACGCATTCTGCTGTGAACGCCTGCCCCGGATCGTCAGGCCCGCCCTGCTGCGTACGGTGTCGAGTCAGGAGGCGAGTTCGCTGTTCAGGTAGGCGCGGAATTCCTTGACGTGGATGGTCGCGGCGTAGGGCTCAAGGCGGTCGGAGAACTTCCTGACGCGTTCGACGGATCGGACGGACGTGAGTGACCTGGCCATCGGTATCGCGGCTCGGGCGGAATCGATGGCCTGCTCCACCTCACCCATACCGAGGTAGGCATCCGCCGCGTTCATCCGATTGATCTGAGCCGATCTAGGACGCCTCTCCAAGAACTCGCGTACCGCGAAGTCCGCCAGGTGAGCCGCCCTGTCGTACTTGCCGAGCAGTTCCCAGCAGAGGCCGATCTCGGAGCCCAGCTCCGGTTCGTCACACCACGTCGTCCAAACCGGATCGCGGTCCGTGCTGCCTTGGGCATACGCTTGTTCGGCTCCGGCTAGCAGCTGTTCGACTTGCTTGGCGGCATGTGTGTCCAACGTGTCGGCCTGTCTCGCCAGGAGCGCCGTGGTCCATGCCTCTCTGACCAGCAACGGAGCCAGGACACGCGGCGGCGCCTGCGCCCGGCGGGCGGCATCGACCGCTGCACGGGCGAGCCAGACCGCCTGCGAGGGGTGTTCCAGCCAAATCGCCTGCTGCGTCATGCTCGTCAAAACCCAGACGCCCGTAAGCGCGTCGCTACTGGCCTTGGACAACTTCAGCGCCTGGCCGAAGTAGTGCTGTGCCAGCCCATGGCGGCCAAGATCGAAGGCTGTCCACCCGGCCATCTGGGTCATCGACGCAGCCGCCGTCATCAACTCGGCCCCGACCTTGTCGTTGTAGCGGCCTCGTAGGAGCGGAGCGACGACGGTGTTCAGGTAGTCCACCACGGCAGGGCGCACCAGCCCCGCTCCGAACTGGTGGTCCATCTGCCCGAACGCCTGACGGGCTTCGACGATCCGCTGGACGTCGGAGAGACCGACGAGCGGCCCGGACGCCTGGCGTGCCGCCGACGTGACCGGAGCGCCATAGCTCCACGCGGACAGCCAGCCTCCGAGGGCGGCGGGTACGAACGGCAGCGTGGCCAGCAGATGACGCCGTTCCGGATCCACGTCGCACCTCCACAGTCGTCCGGCCGCCTCGACGGTAGCGGGGAGCGACAAGTCGCTGAAGTCCGGACATAGCCAGGCTTCCGTATCGACCGGCTGTCCGCCATCCACCCACCGCTCGACCTCGATCGGGTCTACCCCGAATACCTCCGCCATCCGTGCCCGGTAGACCGGCCGGATCTTCTGCTTGCCGCGCTCCCAGCGGCTCCAGGTCGTGGGCGACACCCACAGCGCCTCCGCGATCTCGTCCTGGCTCATGCCCAGCCGCTTGCGCGCCCGCGCCAGCTCCGGACGTCCCTTGCCCTGTTCGCTCATGACCACCCCCGGAAACAATGAGTCATCAATCAGCTACTCATTGTCAATATCTGTTCTGGTGCGGCCACGTGCGTCCGTGGAAACGACGGGGAAACGACCACCCGGCGTGGTGATCCCTATGGACGGCGGCGCCCCATCGGGCGTGCCGGTCGATCTACGCGGTGCAGCGCGACGCCCGCGTCCGGACCTGCCGGATGAGCCAGTAGATGGCGTCTCCTGCTGAGCACTGCCAGCGAGAGCGAGGAGTCCCCATGAAGCCCACCCCCCGGAACCAGCAGCACGACCCCGCCCCCGGTACGCCGAAGGCCGAGATCCCCTCGGACGAGACCCGTGCGGAGGGCGCCTCAGAGGAGACCCCCGCCGACCTGGCCTCGGACGAGGCCCGTGCCGAGGTCGGCATGCTGGTGGCGTTTCTGCATCCCGGGTCGGCCTCGCGCCGGGCCCGCGCACTGGTTCGTGAGGCACTTCAGGGCGAAGGGGTATCCGAGGACGAGATCTCCGACGCCGAGACGGCGGCCGGGGAACTGGCCGCGAACGCCGAGCGGCACGGCCGTCCGCCGTACGAGGTGCGGGTATTCACACTGGGCGGCGCGCCCGCCTGGTGCGAGGTGGTCGACGGCGACCCCGACCTCGGGTGGATCCCGGCCGTCCTGGACCGGCCGCGCGTCCAGACCGTGGTGGACCTGTACGCGGAGGGCGGGCGCGGCCTGATGCTGGTGCGCGTGCTGTCGGAGGGCCACTGCCGCGCCTACCCGACGACGACGTTCGCCACCGGCGAGCCGGCCAAGGCCGTCGCGTTCGCGCTCCCCACGCGGTCGGGCACCCGGCTGACCTGCCCTCCGTTGCTCCGCCTCGGCCGTCGCCGGGCCCGAGTCCTGTCGTAGGCGCCGCGTCCCGCCCCGGGGCCGGGGCCGTGGGGATGGCCCCCGGGGCGGGGAGCTCTTGGGGCGCCGGGGTCAGCGGTCGCGGGGGGCGCCGCGCTGGATGCTGTTGCCCGCGTAGGTGTCGCCCGGCTTGACGTCGGAGAGGTCCAGGCGGCCGCTCTGGGCGTAGAAGGCGACGGGGTTGTCCCACAGGACGGTCTCGACCTCGGCGTCGGAGAAACCGCTGCTGAGCATGGCGTCGGCGACGGCGCGGGTCTTCAGCGGGTCGCTGCGGCCCCAGTCGGCGGCCGAGTTGACCAGCATGCGGTCCGAGCCGTAGTCCTTGAGGATCGCGACCATCCGGTCCTCGTCCATCTTGGTGTCGGGGTAGACCGAGAAGCCCATCCAGCAGCCGCTCTCGGCGACCATGCCGACCGTCATCTCGTTGAGGTGGTCGATCAGCACGCGCTCGGGCGGCAGGCCGGACTCGCGGACGACGTCCAGCGTGCGGCGGGTGCCGGCGGCCTTGTCGCGGTGCGGGGTGTGGACGAGGACGGGCAGGCCGTGCTCGGCGGCGAGTTCGAGCTGGCGGGCCAGGGCCTCGTCCTCGGCGGGGGTGACGTCGTCGTAGCCGACCTCGCCGACGGCGACCACGCGGTCCTTGGCCAGGTAGCGCGGCAGCAGGTCCAGGACGGGGCGCAGGCGCGGGTCGTTGGACTCCTTGGGGTTCAGCGCGATCGTGCAGTGGTGCACGATGCCGAACTGCGCGGCGCGGTAGGGCTCCCAGCCGAGCAGGCCGTCGAAGTAGTCGGCGAACGTGCCGGGGGACGTGCGCGGCTGGCCCAGCCAGAAGGCCGGCTCGACGATGGCGCGGACCCCGGCCGCGTACATGCGCTCGTAGTCGTCGGTCGTGCGCGAGGTCATGTGGATGTGGGGGTCGAAGATGCGCATGGGGGTGGGATTCCTCTCGGTCGGGCGATCTCGGCAGGGCTCAGGCCAGGTCGCGTGGGGCGTCGGACCCGGCCGCGGCGTGCGGATCGCCCTCGGCCAGCAGGGCGCGGACCTTGGTCAGCAGGGAGGGGTACCGCTCGACGACGGGCCAGATGTCGGCGGGGACCTCGCGGCCGGCGAGCAGGCGTTCCTGGGCGAAGTCGGCCATCATGCGGGCCAGTTCCTCGTCCGCGCGCGTGTCGAGGCCGGACACCTCGGCCAGCGGCACCCCGATGAAGACGCACTTCAGGATGGCCTGCCGGTAGGAGTGGTCGGGCAGGTGGCGCGCCCCGTACGGCCCGAGCGCCGCGCGGACGAGGCGGGCGTCGTTGGTGCGCAGGGCGTCGCGGACGACGGGCAGGCCCGCGTCGCCGAGCCCCCGGTCCTCCTCCAGGGCGGGCAGGCCCTTGAGGACGGCGAGGCGCTCGGCGGCGTCCCCGTGGGTGTACAGGTCGAAGAGGGTCTCGCCGAGATCGGCGCCGGTCAGGGGCAGTGCCCGCAGGAGTTCCACGCGGACCGCCTGGTCGACGGTCCAGCCGGGCATGGCGGCGACCGGCCCTCGGCCGCAGACCCGCCCGGCGGCGGGGAACAGGCTCGCGAGCGCCCGGGGGTCGGCGCCGATCCGCCCGGCGGCGTCCGCCAGCCAGCGGGCGGCCTCCTCGCCGAGGCCGAGGGAGAGCGCCGGGCCTGGGTCGTGGGTCGTGCTCATCGTTGGCTCGTCCTTCCGGTACGGGCGGTCATCGCTGCCTCACGCCCCTGGTGGGGTGGGCGCGGGACGGGATGGAGGGGGTGGGGGCCGCCTCGCGCAGGAAGCGCAGCGACCGTTCGGCGATCATGGGGGCGGCGTGGCTGTGCCGGGGCAGCTCGACGCTGACCAGGCCGCGGTACCCGGTCAGCTCCAGGGCCGCGAGCACGGGCGGGAAGTCGATCTCGCCCTCGCCGAACTCCAGGTGCTCGTGCACGCCGCGCCGCATGTCCTCGATCTGGATGTTCACCAGGTGCGGCCCGGCGCGGCGGACGCAGTCGGGGACCGGTTCGGGCTCCACGGCGCGGCAGTGCCCGATGTCGAGGGTCATGCCGAGCCGCGGGGGCGCGCCGGCCAGCGCGTGGAGGCGCTCGAACGCGGCGATCGTGTCCACGAGCATGCCCGGTTCGGGTTCGAAGCCGAGCGTGACCTGGCGTTCCTCGGCCTCCTCCAGGACGGCGGCGACCCCGGACAGCAGGTTGTCCCAGGCCTGCCCCTCGTCGACCTCGGGCGGGATGACGCCGCTCCAGAAGGAGACGGCCTCCGCGCCGAGGTCGGCGCCGATGCGCACGGCGCGGCGGAGCAGGTCGATCCGGCGGGCCGCCGCCTCGGGGGGGTGGAGCAGGGTCGGGTGGTGTTTGCGGTACGGGTCCAGGACGTAGCGGCCGCCGGTCTCGATCACCACGGCGAGGCCCAGCTCGCCGAGTCGTTTGGCGACGTGGCCGACGTCGCGGGCGATCCCGGGAGCGTACGGGTCGAGGTGGCCGGAGTCCAGGGTGAGCGCGACGCCGTCGTAGCCGAGGTCGGCCAGGACGTCGAGCGCCTCGTCCAGGCGGTGGTTCGTGAACCCGTTGGTTCCATACCCGAACCTCATGCCTGGCCGCCTTTCCCGCTATACCGTGATATTTCGGGCTTAACGGTATCGGGCGTGCAAAGCAAGACCTCTGCCGGGACGGGCCGCCGGACGGGCACACCGGCGGGGAGCGTACGCCGCTCCCCGGACGGACGACGGGAGGTGCTCACGCGAGGGTCCGGGCCCAGGCGCGCAGCAGGTCGTACTGGGCGTGCAGGCGGTGCTCCTCCTGCCCGATCGGGTCCTTGAAGAAGAAGCCCAGCTCGGGGACCGCCCCGGCGTGCCCCCGCTCGTGCGCGCGGGCGATCAGCCGGACGAGGTCGAGCACGAGCGGCGCCGCGAGGGCCGAGTCGCACCCCTGCCAGGTGAACTGCATCGTCATGCGGACGCCGAGGAAGCCCTCGAAGGTGATGTGGTCCCAGGCGGTCTTCCAGTCGCCGAGGTGGGAGACGTGGTCGATGTGCGTCTGCCCCTCCACCGGGTGGCCGAGGATGCCGGGCAGGGCGCGGTCCTTGGAGATCTTCTTGCTCTCCCCCGCCGCCGGGTCGGCCAGCGTGGCGCCGTCTCCCCCGCCGAGCAGGTTCGTCCCCGACCACGAGCGCACGGCCAGCGCCCGGTCGGCGAACATCGGCGCGAGCGCGGTCTTGACCAGGGTCTCCCCCGTCTTGGCGTCGCGGCCCGCGTACGGCACGCCCTGCGCCCGGGCCAGCTCGTCCAGGGCGGGCAGCGACACGCCGGTGGACGGGGTGAAGTCGACGTAGGCGCACCCGGCGCGCAGCGCGGCGTACGCGTACAGCGAGCTCGGGGGCAGCACGTCGCCGGGCCGTTCG
The DNA here is from genome assembly GCF_003323745.1 of Sphaerisporangium album. Lineage (GTDB taxonomy): Bacteria > Actinomycetota > Actinomycetes > Streptosporangiales > Streptosporangiaceae > Sphaerisporangium > Sphaerisporangium album. Next base: position 47,283 of record NZ_QOIL01000019.1, on the reverse strand, counting down.
AGGGCCTCGGTCAGCGCCGCGAGGTCGCCGTGGGCCGGGTGCGCGGGCACGGGCGGCTCGGTGGAGGCCACATGGACGACGACGACGCGGGCCAGTCCCCTGCGCTCGCGGAAGCCGGTGATGTCATCGGCCAGCCGGCGCGCCTGCTCGGCCTGGGTGCCCGCGGGTCCGGGCGTGACGCCGGGACGGATCTCGGCGTCGGCCTCCTCCAGGTCCTGGCGCACGAGCTCGGGCAGCCGGGCCGGGACGACCCCGGCGAGGGCGAGCTCCTCCGCGCGCTTGGGCAGCGGCGTGCCGGCGATGTCATGGCCGCCGAACACCAGGCCGCGGATCGGCGGCAGGCCCGCCTCGGCGAATCCGGGCTGCTCGGTTACGCACCCTATGGGCGCCGCGAGCCCGGCGCGCAGCGCGGCCGCGCCCGTGATCACCGTGGTCGCGACCGATCCTCGTGCTCCTACGAGCCACACCCCGACGTCCATCGCCTACTCCTTTTACTTTTACGGGCGGGCCCCCGCCGGGCTCGCCTTCTCGCGATACAGCAGTGGGCGCCGCGCGCCTGCCCGATGCCCCGGGCCCCGTCCGCGGGGGCTCCGGGGGGCATGCGCGCGGACACCCGTGCGCCCGGGACATCCGAAGTGGACGTCCCGGGCGATGGATCTCCGTGCCGATCGGTCATTCGATCGGGTGATGAAGGGTCACTTGGAGACGGTGAAGGTGTCAATATCGAACAGGGAACCCGCGCCGCCACTGAAGATCAGGAACACCGGGCCGGTGCCCGTGCCGTTGAGCGTGGTGTTGACGGTGGTGAAGGTGTCCCAGCTCCCGGTGTTGGCGACGCTCACCGAGCCGAGGACCGATCCGGTCTGCGAGCCCGAGCGGACCGTGATCGTCCCGCCGGGGCCGCCCGAGGAGACGCGCGCCGAGAACTTGGTGGCGCCCGCCGTGCTCACCGAGGAGTAGCCGGCCCAGTCGCCGTTGTCGATGAAGCCCAGCGTCCGCCCGCCGCTCGCGCCGGCGTGGCTCGCCGGCTGGACGCCCGACTGCGAGGTGTACGCCTCGCCCTCGGTCGCGGCCGGGGGCGGAGTGGTGTTCCGGGTCACGGTGAGCGTGTCGATGTCGAACAGGGAACCCGCGCCGCCGCTGAAGGTCACGAACAGCGCGCCCGTGCCCGTGCCGTTGAGCGTGGTGGACACCGTGGTGAAGGTGTCCCAGCTCCCGGTGTTGGCGACGCTCACCGAGCCGAGGACCGGTCCGGTCTGCGACCCCGAGCGGACCGTGATCGTCCCGCCGGCGCCGCCGGAGGAGACGCGGGCCGAGAAGCCGGTCGCCCCGGAGGTGCTCACCGAGGAGTAGCCGGCCCAGTCGCCGTTGTCGATGTACCCCATCGTGGTGCCGCCGCTGGCGCCCGCGTGGCCGGCCGGCTGCACGCCGAAGTTCGAGGTGTACGCCTCGCCCTCGACGGTGGTGGTGTTGCCGGGCGGCGGGCCGCTCGCCGGGCGGCAGTCGGCCGTGACCATGCCGGCCGCGTACCGGATGCCGCCGAGCAGCAGCTGACGGTAGTTCCCGTCGGCGAACGACTCGATCGTGTGGCCGAGGCCGGTGTAGAAGGACCGGCCGGAGGCCTGGGCGTGGCACCAGGTGATCGGGTGATCGCCGCTCATCTCGCCGCCGGTGTAGCTGCTCTCGTCCAAGCTCTGCAGGACGCGCACGGTCGAGCGCGGGTTGGTGCGGTAGTTGTACCACTCGTCGTACCGCGTCCAGGTCGCGCCCAGGTGGGCGGTCGCCGGGTGGGTGCGGTCCTCGTTCTTGACCACGGCGTTCTGCTGCGCCGGGTGGCTCTTGAAGTAGGCGCCGACGAGCGTGCCGTAGTAGGCCCAGTCGTACTCGGTGTCCGCGGCGGCGTGGACGCCGACGTACCCGCCGCCACCGTCCACGTAGGACTGGAACGCGGTCTGCTGGCCGGCGTCGAGCACGTCACCGGTGGTGCTGAGGAAGACGACCGCCTTGAACTGGGCCAGGTTGGCCGTGTTGAAGGCGGTGGCGTCCTCGGTCGCGGTGACGGTGAAGTTGTTGGCGGCGCCGAGGTCACGGATGGCCTGGATGCCGGCGGGGATCGAGTCGTGGCGGAACCCGGCGGTCTTGGAGAAGACCAGCACCTTGTAGGCGGGGTCGGCCGCGTGGGCGGCGGTGGGGGCGAACTGCGTGGCGACCAGCGCTGCGGCGACAAGCGCCAGACCGCCGCGCATCACCTTGGTGAGGGCGAACATGGCTGTCCTTTCGTCTGAAGGGCTCCGGTCCCGCGCGAGTGGATGCTCTCGCGCGGGACCGGAGGCCCGTCCGGCGCGGCGGCCCGTCCGAGGAGGGCGCCGTGCCGGACGTGCCGTCAGCGGGTGATGGTGAAGGTGTCGACGTCGAGCAGCGAGCCCGAGCCGCCGGTGAAGGTGAGGAACAAGGGGCCGGTCGCCGAGCCGGTGAGGTTCGTGGAGACGTTGGCGAAGGTGTCCCAGCTCCCGGTGTTGGCGACGTTCACCGTGCCGAGGACCGTCCCGGTCTGCGAGCCCGAGCGGATCGTGATCGTCCCGCCGGGGCCGCCCGAGGAGACCCGCGCGGTGAAGGTCTTGGCGCCCTGGGTGTTCACCTGGGAGTACCCGGCCCAGTCACCGTTGTCGATGTACCCCATGGTCGTGCCGCCGCTGGCGCCCGCGTGCGAGGCCGGCTGGACGCCGAAGTTGGAGGTGTAGGCCTCGCCCTCGGTCGTCGTGTTCGTGCCGCCGGTGGAGGTGTTCAGCGTGAAGGCGTCCAGGTCGAACAGGTTGCCCTGGCCGGTGACGCCCTTGAACACCAGGTACAGCGTGGTCGCCCCGGCGGGCTTGTTGGTCAGGTTGGCGTTGACGTCGACGAAGGTCTCCCATCCGCCGGTGTTGGCGACGGTCGCCGTGCCGAGCAGCGTGCCGGTCGCCGAGCCCGCGCGGACCTCCAGCGTGCCGCCGACGCCACCCGAGGAGACCCGGGCGGTGATGCTGACGGCGTTGCTCACGTTGTAGGGCGTGAAGGAGATCCAGTCGCCGTTGTCGGTGAAGCCGACGGTCGTGGCGCCCTCGGCCGGGCCGTGCGTGGCGAGCTGGATGCCCTGCATGGCGCCGTAGTGCTCGGCCTGGCGGTGCCGGGGCTGCAGGGTGCGGGTGCTGGTGGAGGTGAGGCCGCCCTTGTCGGTGTAGGACGCCTCGAAGACCCCGTAGATGTTGGCCGCGGCGTCGTGCTCACCGTCGGTCGGGATGGTGATCGAGCCGGAGCAGCCGGTCTTGGAGGTGATCTGGTGGCGGTGGCTGTCGTGGCCGAGGAAGTAGGTCACGGTCACCTTGGTGCAGTCCAGCGCCCCGTCCTCCGGGTCGCTGCCGGTCACCGTGAACGGCACGGTGTCGCCGTAGGAGAACAGCTGGCCGTCGCCGGGCGTGGTCAGGTTCACGGTCGGCGCGGTGTTGCCGACGGAGACGACCAGGCTGGCGGTGCCGGTCAGGCCCTGCGGGTCCCTGACGGTCAGGGTCGGGGTGTAGGTGCCGTTGGTGGTGTAGGTCTTCGTGGGGTTGGCGGCGGTGGAGGTGGTGCCGTCGCCGAAGTTCCACGAGTAGGTCAGCGCGCCGCCCTCGGGGTCGGAGCTGCCCGCCGAGGAGAAGTTCACCGTCAGCGGCGCCGGGCCGGAGGTCTTGTCGGCGGCCGCCTTGGCGATCGGGTTGCGGTTCGCCGCGCCGATGTACTCGATCCGGTACAGGGCCTGGTTGTTGGAACCGGTGCCGTAGTCCAGGACGTACAGCGCGCCGTCGGGGCCGAAGGCCATGTCCATCACCTGGGTGCCGGTCCAGGGGAAGGCGCCGATGTCACCGGGGGTGCCGTCGGCGTTGACCTGGATGGCCTTGATCCACCTGCGGCCGTACTCGCCGGCGAAGTAGCGGCCGTCGAGCGACTGCGGGAACTTGACCGCGGAGTTCAGCGAGGCGTTGTACCGGTAGACCGGGCCGCCCATCGGGGACTCGGAGCCGCCGCCGAAGTCGGGCGGGGAGCCGGCGTCGCCGCCGTAGCGGATCCAGGCCGGCCTGGCCGCGGGCAGCGTGGTGAGGCCGGTGTTGCGGAACGAGTTGTTGGTCGGGCCGCCCGCGCAGTTGTACTTGGCCTGGGACGGGCCGCTCGGGAAGGTGTACTCGTTGTAGGTCTCGTTGGTGGTGTTGGTGCCGGTGCAGTACGGCCAGCCGTAGTTGCCCGCGCTGGTGATCCGGTTGAACTCCACCTGGCCGCCGGGGCCGCGGTTGGGGTCGGTGCCGCCCGCGTCGGGGCCGTAGTCGCCGAGGTAGACGATGCCCGTCGCCTTGTCCACCGACATGCGGAACGGGTTGCGGAAGCCCATCGCGTAGATCTCGGGACGGGTCTTGGCCGTGCCCGGCGCGAAGAGGTTGCCCGAGGGGATCGTGTAGGTGCCGTCCGCCTGGGGCTTGATGCGCAGGACCTTGCCGCGCAGGTCGTTGGTGTTGCCCGAGGAGCGCTGGGCGTCGAACTGCGGGTTGCGGTCGGTGCGCTCGTCCAGGGGCGAGTACCCGCTCGACTCGAACGGGTTGGTGTCGTCGCCCGTGGTCAGGTACAGGTTCCCGGCCGCGTCGAAGTCGATGTCACCGCCGACGTGGCAGCACTGGCCGCGGTCGTTGGGCACCCGCAGGACGATCTTCTCGCTGCCCAGGTTGACGGTCTCGTCGGCGTTGAGCGTGAAGCGCGAGAGGTACAGCTCGCCCTTCCACTGGTCGAACTGCGCCTGGGTGCCGGTGGTCGGCGCGTCGCCGCCGGGCGTGCTCAGCGGGGGCGAGTAGTACACGTAGATGTACCGGTTGGAGGCGAAGTTCGGGTCCGCGGCGATGCCCTGGAGGCCCTCTTCGTCATGCGTGTAGACGCTGAGCTTTCCGGCCACCTTGGTGTTGCCGGCCGCGTCGGTGACGCGGATCGTTCCGTCGCGCGCGGTGTGCAGCACGGAGCGGTTGGGGAGCACCGCGAGGGACATGGCCTCGCCGAGCTCGGCGCCGCCGACGGCCAGCTGTACCTGCTGGTAGTCGGACGCGGGGATGACCGAGGCGTTGGCCGCCGGTCCTGAGGCCGTCACGGCCGCCATGCCGCCCGAAAGTACGAGGGCGAACGTGGCGAGAAGCCGGGTCCACGGCCGAGGACGTGGTGACATGGGGGGTCCTTTCCTGACTTGGGGGGTCAGTCAGGCAAGGCGCGCGCCGCCGCGCTTGTTGCCGGGGGGTGGTGCGTGGTGCTGTGTGCCGGGATGGTGCGGGTGGTGCTGCGCTGTGCCGCGGTGCGCCTGGAAGGGTGCCACCTCCAGGGGGTCCGGTGCCTAGGCCGGACAGAACATGACTCCGCAAAAAGCGTATCAACTATTGAAAGAAGGAGTCATCTGCCTGCCAGGTTTGTCGTCGAGGCGATCGGGGCCGAACCGATCGCCGTGGGGTCGTTGATGACCTGCTCGACCACCATGCTGGCGGCGCCCCGGGAGGCGGCGCCGAAGCCGAGGCCTGAGGCGAGGAACCGGCAGCGGGCGGCCGGACCTGCGATGACCAGCCGCTCCAGCTCCGCCTGGGCGGGCGGGATCAGCCGCTCCGCCAGCTTCGCGAAGTATCCGCCGAGCACGATGGCGCGGGGGTTGAACAGGTTGACCAGGATCGAGCCGCCGAGCCCGAGCCAGCGTCCGACCTCGGCGACCGCGGCCATCACGCGCGGGTCGCCCGCCGCGAGGCCCTGGGCGATCTCGGCCACGCGCTCCTCGGGATCGGGCGCCGGCCCGAGGCCGTAGGCCCGCTCGGGCGTCGCCGAGCTGACCAGCGCGGCGAGGCCGACCTTGGTCTCCCAGCAGCCGACGCGCCCGCAGCCGCAGCGGCTTCCCGTCGGGTCGACGGGCATGTGCCCGACCTCGCCGGAGAACCCGTCCGCGCCGCGCAGCAACGCCCCGGCGACGATGATGCCGCCGCCGACGCCGACCTCGCCGGTGAGGTAGACCATGTCCGGCGTGCCGGCCGCCACCCCGCCCGTGAACTCGGCGAGCGCGGCCAGGTTGGCGTCGTTGTCCACCATCACGGGCGCCCGGCCGTCGCCGATCTCGGCCTGCAGCCGCTCGGCCAGCGGCAGGTCACGCCAGCCGAGGTTGGGCGCGAACGAGACCGCGCCGCGGGCGACGTCCACCAGGCCGGGGACGGCGACGCCGATGCCGGCCGGGACGGCTCCGGAGGCGGTCAGGTCGTCCAGCGCCTCCTTGGCGACCCGGCCGAGCTCCTTCAGCGAGCGGTCCGGGCCCATGCCCATGGCGTCGAAGCCGACGCGCCGCTCGACCAGTACGCGTCCGGCCAGGTCGGTGCCGTAGACGGCGACGTAGTCGACGTTGATCTCGGTGCCGAGCACCCCGACGTGCGAGCCGTCCAGGGCGACCGCCCTGCGCGGGCGGCCGACCGCCCCGATGTGCTCGATGCCGACCTCGCGTACCAGGCCCCGGCCGAGCAGCTCGGCCATGAGGTTGGACACGGTGGCCCGGTGCAGGCCCGTGGCGTCGGCGATGTCGGAGCGCGAGCAGGAGCCCTCCTCGCGTAGGTGGCGCAGGACCAGGGCGAGGTTGGCCCGGCGGAGGGAGGCGTGTCCCACCGCCTGGGCGCCCCCGCCGGCCGGCGCCGCCGGCCGTCTCTGCGCCACATCGATCACCCGACCAAGTTTGTATGTATCGAAGAACAATTAACCGAGTTCTAACACGGCGAGATCTGGACGTAAACACCCTGATCAGGTAACGACTTGGCATCCGTGGCACAGTCGCAGGTCACGGCTCGGTGGCATCCCACGTTACGGAAGCGTTACAAAAGCCAAGTGGTCGGAGGTCTTGGCACAGCCCCCAGGCGCGGTCTTTAATTCGACAAGCCCTGTCAAATCCATTGGTTGAAACCGCAAATTACTTAGCGATCTCTGCAAATTTTTGAGGGCGGGGCGAGTACTTCCCTGACCTCGCTGATGCTCCCGTCCGTCCGGCCGACAAGACCCGCGGCGGAGCCGTTCCCGCCGACTTCGGCTGCGCCGCGGTGGTGCCGCTCGAATCGGCCGGACGGACGGGCCCTTCTCCCGGCCGGCCGCAGGAGGCCCTGGACCCCTGCGGCCGGCCGGGCTCCACGCGGCCGCCGGCACGACAGAGCCCGCCCGGCGGACGGCGCGTGACCGCGGCACCGGCGCGCACCCCCCACTCGACGTGAGGAGTCAGCATCCATGCCTAAGTGGCGCAGCGTGACAGCCGCTGCCGTCCTGCTCGTGACCTCCGGACTCATGTCGGTCCCCGCGGGGCCCGCCCTCGCCTCGGGCAAGGCGGCCGCCGCCGCGGCCGCCGCGCCCACCGCGACCGACGTCCACCTGTTCTACTACCCCTGGTACGGCAGCCCGTCGGTGTACGGGAGCTACCGGCACTGGCAGCAGGGCGGTCACACCCCGCCGGACGACATCGGCGCCGACCTGTACCCGAAGCTCGGCGCCTACGACTCCGGCGACCAGAACGGCGCGGTGGCCCAGCACATGCGGTGGATCCAGCAGTCCGGCGCGGGCACGATCGTCTACAGCTGGTGGGGCCAGGGCTCCTACGAGGACGGCCTCGCCGCCGGCGTGCTGGCCACGGCCGCGCGCTACGGGATCAAGGTCGCCTGGCACCTGGAGCCGTACAGCGGGCGGACCGCCGCCTCGACGGTCGCCGACATCAACTACATCAACTCCCGCTACGGGAGCAGCCCGGCCTTCTACCGCGACGCCGCGCACGGCAACCGGGGGGCGTTCTACGTCTTCAACAGCCTGGACGTCACCGACTGGTCGGCGCTGGACCAGGTGAGCTCCACCAGTATCGTCCTCGCCCAGACGACCGACACCAGCAAGGTCGCCCACTTCGGCGGCATGTACACCTACGACGGCATCGCGGGCATGACGGCGCCGGGCTGGAAGAACGCCGGGGACTACTGCAAGGCCAACGGCCTGGTCTGGTCGCCGTCGGTGGCCCCCGGGTACATCGACGACCGGGCCGTGCCCGGCAACACCAGCCCGACGGTGGCGCGTGACAACGGCGCGTCCTACGACAAGGAGTGGCAGAACGCCCTGTCACCGACCATCGGCGGCTCGCCCACCTGGGTCTCGGTCACCTCGTTCAACGAGTGGCACGAGGGGTCGGTGATCGAGCCGGCGTCCTCCACCCCGCCCGCCGGGATCGGTTACCAGACCTTCAACGGCGCCTACGGCAAGACCGGCGCCGCCGCCGAGACGGCGTACCTGGACCGGACCCGCTACTGGGTGGGCCAGTTCACCGGCACGACGGTCCCGCCGCAGAACCCGAACCTCGCGCTGCGCAAGTCGATCACGGCGAGCAGCCACACCCAGAACTACGTCCCCGCCAACGCGGTGGACGGGAACACCGGCAGCTACTGGGAGAGCGCCAACCACGCGTTCCCGCAGTCGATCACCGTCGACCTCGGCGCGGCGAGCGACGTGAGCAAGATCGTGCTGACCCTGCCGCCGTCGTGGGGCGCGAGGACCCAGACATTGTCGGTGCTGGGCGGCACGAGCGGCACGCCCACCACGACGCTGGTGCCCTCGCGGTCGTACACGTTCAGCCCGTCCACGGGCAACACCGTGACGATCACCTTCCCGGCGACGACGCAGCGCTACCTGCGCCTGAACATCACCGCCAACACCGGCTGGCCCGCGGGCCAGGTCTCGGAGTTCCAGGTCTACCGCCAGTAGACGGCGGCGCGGGCCCCGGCGTGACAACGCCGGGGCCCGCGGAACGTCTGACGGCCCCCGGCGGGCGGGAGCGGGCACCGCGACCGCCTCGCCGGGGGCCGTTCGCCTTACCCGGCCGGGCACGGTGCTCCCGTCCTCTGCCGGGTTTCTTTCCGTCCGGGGGCCCGGAGCTTTATCCCGCTGTGACCTCTTTGAAGTAGTCTTTTGTCTGGTTTGCACCATTTTGGGGTTGCTGCTAGGGTGGGTTTTGCCCTAGTGGATCGCTCTAGGTGCGCGGTCGTTCGCGCCCTGTGCCCACCGCGCCGGCACCCACCCGGTGGTGTCAGACCCACCGCGCCTCCCTCCCGCGCCCACAGGGCGCCCGCGTCCGCGCCGTCCTCGCCGGACCGCTCCGAGGGGACGGCGAAGATCCTCGCCCGCCGCGCGTCCGCCCGGCGGACACCACATCGGCCGGACGCCCTCCGGGCCCGCGAGGCCCGGAACACCGGCTCCCACACCGCACCCACGACCGCAGACCGCGCCACCTGGAGGACCCGCTTGCCGCTCGGACTCCCCGCTTCACCACGCCCGCCGAGGCGCGCCCTGAAGCTGTGGCGCCCCCGGTCCATCCGGGGACGGGTCACCGCCCTGGTCGCCGGCCTCGCCATGCTCCTGCTCGTCCCGGCCGGAGTGCTCGCCGGGATACTCGCACGCCAGGAGCTCACCAACGCCGCATGGCTCGACGCGCGGTACGCGGCGAGCGCGGTGGCCGCTGCGGACCGTGCCGGGCGGGTCGTCGGCCCGGAGATCACGACCGGCTTCCCGGGCGCGGACCTGATCCAGGTCGTGGACGCCGACCAGCGCCTCGTGGCCGCCTCGCCCGACGCCCGCGGGCTGCCGCCGCTCTCCGACGTCCGCCCCGAGCCCCTGGAGCCGCGCCGTGACGTGCAGACCTGCGCCAACAAGAACCTGGGCTGCCTGCGCCTGGCCGCGGTGCGGGTCGACACCTCCCCCGGCTCCCACGTCGTGTACGCGGCCGGCCCCGACCGCGGGGGCATCTCCGCGGGCGCGTTCGACCTGATCTTCGCCGTCCAGGTGGCGGCGCTGATCTCCGTCGCCGTCTTCGCCACCTGGAAGATCACCGGGCGGACGCTGCGGCCCGTCGAGGCCATCCGCGCCGAGCTGGCCGCCACCAACCTCAGCGACCTGAGCAGCCGCCTGCCCGAGCCCGTCGGCGACGACGAGATCGCCCGGCTCGCCCGGACGGTCAACAGCACGCTGGAGCGCCTGGAGAACGCGCGGGGACGGATGGAGGAGGTCCTCGCCCAGCAGCGGCGGTTCGCCTCCGACGCCTCGCACGAGCTGCGCACCCCGGTCGCGGGGCTCCGCGTGCAGCTTGAGGAGGCGCGCATGTACCCCGAGGAGACCGACCTGCGCGAACTGGTCGACCACTCGCTGCGCGACGTCGACCGGCTCCAGGCCATCATCTCCGACCTGCTGCTGCTGGCCCGGGTCGGCGGGGGCGAGCCCAGGGCGAGGGACGACGTCGACCTGGCGGAGTCGGTCCACATGGAGGTCTCCCGGCGCAAGGACCGGCTTCCCACCCAGTTGCGGCTCGCGCCGGGCGTCGTCGTCAAGGCCGTCGACACCCAGATCGCCCGTGTGCTGACCAACCTGCTCGACAACGCCCAGCGGCACGCCAAGCGCCTGGTGCTGGTCGAGGTGTGCCGGGACGAGACCCACGCCGAGCTGATCGTCACCGACGACGGGGACGGCATCGCCGAGGCGGACCGGGAGCGGATCTTCGAGCGCTTCACCCGGCTGGACGCCTCCCGCTGCCGCGACAAGGGCGGCACGGGCCTCGGGCTCGCGATCGTCCGGGACATCGCCCGCGCGCACGACGGGACGATCGAGGTCGGCACGTCCCACGCCGGCGGGGCGCGGTTCGTCCTGCGCCTGCCGCTCGCCGCGTCCGCCACCGGGGACGACGCGCCGGCGCGCCCCACCGGCACCGCGCTCACGCTCGCCGCGTTCTCCCGGCGCTAGCCTCCGGGCGCGGCGCGGCCGGCCGCCTTCCCGGCGCGGCGCGGCCCGGACCTGGCCACCCGTCCCCGGCGGGCCACCCCTGGGCGAAAATGGGCACCCGGGAAATGAGTTTGCCGATACATGGGATTTAACCCGGGATGTCCAGGAAATTGTCAGGGACAGGCGGATCTCGGGGTGCGCGTTAAGCGATGCTTACGATCGTTGAAGATGCTGTCCTGCTCATCGTTGAGGCCGCGGAACAGTCGAAAGCACCGTCGCTTACCGGAAGGTGTATGGCGTGGCAAGCGTGGATACCACCAGAAACAGTCGCCAGTCGGATAAACCTGTTACGGCCACCGTCGGCCAGCCGAACGCCGGGAAGGTGGTGAGCGGCAACAGGAAACCGATGACGGCCTCCGAAGACTCCTTCGAGGCGCGGATGCGCGACATCCTGCAGGCGGGAGGGCTGCGCAGGCGCGGCGTGCAGGCCCCCTCCTACGACGAGCTCCGGCCGTTCGGCCACCGCGAGACCGCGGGGTTCCCGGTCTACAAGAACCTGGAGCGAAAGCTTCTCAACGCCGTCGAGCAGCCGGACCCGGAAATCGCGCACCTGATGGCGACGTGCGCGGCGTACGCCTACTCCGACCCGGAAACGCTCTCCATGATCATGGCCAGAATGGGCCTCGAGGACAATCACTGCCAGATGATCCAGTCCTCGGTCGACGCGATGCTGATTTCCTCGACCGCGTTTCTCATTCTCAGCAGAAGCGGCCGGGTCGGCATCCTGTGTTACCGGGGCACCGAGCCGCTGAACTTCATCAACTGGATGAGCGACATCGATGTCGAGCCCGAGCGGATGGGCTACCAGATCAGCGACCCCTGCGCCACGGTGCACGCGGGCGTCTACCGCAACGTGCGGGCCACCCGCTACGAGATCATGAACGCGCTGCGGCGCGCGTGCGGTGACCGCCAGGCGACCGGCGGCCCCTCCGCCGGCGGCGACCACTACGAGGCCGACGGCCCGCGGAGCGAAGGCGAGCTGGAGGCGCTCTACATCACCGGGCACAGCCAGGGCGGCGCGATGGCCGCGCTCATGGGCGTCATGATCAGGCACGAGCGCAAGTACCACGACGCGCTCGCCGACCGGCTGCGCGCGGTCTACACGTTCGGCCAGCCCATGATCGGCGACCCGAACTTCGCCGATGCCTGCCAGAGCGACGAGTTCCTCCGCGAGAACGTCATCCGGTACGTGTACGACAGCGACGTCGTGCCGCACATGCCGTCCACCGCGTCCGGCCCGTTCCGGCACTTCGGCCGCGAGATGCACTACCGCGTGCCGCACCTGGTCAACAGCCTCATGTCCATGATCGCCACCTCGCGCTGCGCCTCGCAGGCCCGCAAGGGACGTTGGGAGGCGCGGAGGCGGCCGACGGGGCAGATGCCGGGCCTGCTCGGCATACCGATGTCGGCGATGGCGTACGCCGCGCGCAAGTTCGAGGCGACCCGCTCGTTGCCGGCGGTCTACTCGATCGACGACCACCTGCCGCAGCACTACGTCTCGGCGCTGACGCCGGCCGGGGTGCAGAACGAGTTCGGCGACTGACACCCGACCACGTTCTCCGCCGGCGCCGGAAACACCACCCGGCTTCGACCGCAGCCCGGCACCAGGCTCTCCGCCCGGTGCCGGGCTCTCCACCGCCCACGCGGCATCGCCTTCACCTTTCTTTAGAAAGCGTTCTCGGCTTCAAGTCGCCGAATGCGGCGTTCCATCACCGCACGCTCGGCACGGTCGAACGCATCGCGCGCCTCGGGCGTATTTCCTGCCGCTTCTTCTCGGCGGCTCGGACCCATGTGCGAACCGTTTCCGGCACCAGGACGAAGGCGCGAGCGGCCTGCGCACAGTTGCCGCCGCTGTCGATGACCGCCTGGACCACTTCTGCCCGCAGCCCAAGGGAATAGATGCGAGATTTCCTACCCACGCACTCTTCCTTCTGGACTTGACCGTAACCCTACTTGGGTCCGTGTCCGAAATGATCAGGGCACCTGACGGAACCCCGCACGGGGTGCCGAGCCGTTCGTCCGCGAGAGCACTGACGCGCAACCTGCCCCTTGACCCCAGCCCCCAGACGAATCGCCGCATCGGCCCCGTGGACCGACGCCCACCCGGCGCGAGAGCCGGGCGGACACGCTGCCCGGCAGCTTGACAACGGGATTGACAGGATGGCCGAGGATCGGCTTCATGTCGGCGATACTCCCTCACGCATCACGCGTGACTGATCAAGGCTATTGCTGCCGAACCCCGGATCTTGCATAATGCGTCCTGCGGGGCTTAAGGACGCACTTTTCAAGATGTCGGGGGACCTCTCCACGGGTGCAGTGCGGAGCCGGAGGATTTCACAAGGGGGAAGTCATCCTGTGATTACTAGAACGAGCACGAGGCGCATCACGAGGAACGCCTTGGAGGGCGTTCAGCGAACTGGACACGCATGAGCGCTCGGCGGCCCATCATGCCAGGCCTCCGCAGAGGACGAAGCAGTCGCGGTCAGACCGCCGGGGCGGAAGAGTTCCTCGTGTGTTCCGTTCACCACCCGGTGGGCCACGTCGATGCCCATCTCGACCGCGTGGTCCATGTCGCCGATCTCGTTTCTCAAAGTCTCGAAACGGCCGCTTGGATAAATGGCAGGAGTTCCATCCGGGGCGGGAACCGGATAGGGTGCGGATCACCTCGAGGTGGGCGACGCCGCCGCGTCATCCCGGTGAACCTGAATACCGGTCGGTTCAGCCGGCAGTGATCGACCGCCGCTCTGGTCGAGGATCCATCTGGAGCACTCAGGCGAACCCGTCGGGCGAGCTCCGCAATTGATGAATACTGGGCCAAGCCTGGTTCAAGGTATTCCACTGGCCCCAATACTCCGACTCCAGGCGGCCCGATACCTCCGTGGTGCTCCTTACACCACTATCTAATCGAGGCAGGTAGTGTGATTAAGGTTCTGTTGGTGGACGACGAGGATATATCCCGAAGAGGGATGTCCACGGTATTACAAGAAGTGCACGACATATCTGTGATCGCGGAATCCAGATTCACGGGTCAATCACTGCCCAACGTTATCGCGCAAGGGCCCGACGTGGTTCTGATCGGCCTGCGTGCGAAGGTGGGCCTTGGATTGGCCGCGGGGATCGCCCGCGACTGCCCACACACGCGTGTCCTGATCCTCGTTGGAGACCACAGTTACCAGTTCGTTTATGAGGCCATATCCGCCGGCGTTACCGGCATGTTGGTGCGCGGCGCAGACGCGGGCGAACTGGTGTACGCCGTGCGAAAGGTTGCGGCAGGGCTGACGGTGATCGATCCTGTGATCGCCACGATACTGTTCGATCGCCTCCGCATGCTCGGCCAAGCGGTCGGCTCCTCGCAGGTTGCCGCACTGGAGAACCTGAGCCCGCGCGAGCGTGATGTGCTCCTCCGCCTGGCAATCGGGGAGAACAATCAGGAAATCGCACGGAGCATGCATGTCTCGGTGGCGACGGTGAAGTGCCACGTGTCCAACATCTTCGTGAAACTCGATGTTCGCGATCGCTTGGGCGCCGCACTGGTCGCGCGCCTCGCCGGGGTCTCGACCGCAGGGGATGGAAGCAACCCCGGCCCCGAATGGCGGGATGATCTTCGCGTGGCCGGACCATGAACCTCTCGCCTCCCTCCGATCGAAAGCATCGGATGGATCTCTCCTCAACTGCTCGGCGCGCCACCGGCGTGCCTGGGAGGCCGGTCATGACGGGCGGCGAAGGGTGGTCCTGAGATTCGTCGGTCCAGTTCCTGATTGCCGAGGGTTCCGAAGTTTCATAAGAGTCATGGCCGGGCCGGACAGGAGAGACGGTCCGGAGAGGGGAGCGCGACATGCGGGGCACGCTTGAGGAAAACGTCCCTAGGATCGATCCACGGGCCTGGCTGGCGCCCGGCGCGATCGTGGTCGGGAACGTCACGATCGGCCGGGGAACCAGTGTGTGGTACGGGAGCGTACTACGCGGCGACGACGACGCGATCGTCGTGGGTGAGGAGTGCAACGTCCAGGACATGTGCTGTCTGCACGCCGACCGGGGCCAACCCTGCATCATCGAGGACCGGGTGAGCATCGGGCATAAGGCGGTGGTGCACGGCGCCCATGTAGCCGCGGGATCACTGATCGGCATCGGCGCGATCGTGCTCGGCGGAGCACGGATCGGGGCCGGGTCGATGATCGCCGCAGGTGCACTCGTCGGCCCGAGGATGGCGATCCCGCCCGGCGTTCTGGTGGCCGGGGCGCCCGGAAGGGTCGTCCGCAAACTGACCGACGGTGACCGCGCCGTGCTGACCGGCACGGCGGACAGCTACGTGGAGCTGGCGAGACGTCACCAGGCGGCAAAGTGGGATGACCTCCTCTCGACCTCCCACCCCTGATGCGGACCTCGAAGGGACCGGAAGCGGCCACCGGCCATGCCGTGGCGACCAATCCATCCACCTCCGGGCCCCAGGCGAGAGCGGTCACGACGGACGGCACCGCCGAATTGTGGCTGGTCCCCGTCCGGCCGAATATCGACTGGCCGGACCTGCTCGACGAGGCTGAGCAGGTCCAGGCGGCGAATTTCGTCGTCGAGCAAACCCGGTTGACGTTCATCACATCGCGGGTGGTTCAGCGCCTGGTCGGCGCCCGATACCTCCGCCGGCCGCCGGAGTCGCTGACGATCGAACGAACCTGTGAACACTGTGGCAAGGCCGACCTCGGCCGACCGCGGTTCCCCGGCGCTCCGTTCGATTACTCGGTCTCACACACCGCGGACTGGATGCTGGTCGCCGTCATCGGCCGGGGCCGCATCGGGGTCGACATCGAGAGCCACCACTCGTTGCGGGACGTCGAGGGGTTCGCCCGGCGGACACTGACCCCTGACGAGACCGCCGCCTTCAACCGGATGACCGAACCTGGCCGGACCCGGTGGTTCTTCCAGGTGTGGACGCGCAAGGAGGCGGCGATGAAGGTGTCCGGTCTGGGGCTGCGCGTCGGCCCGGACCAGCTCGATGTTCGGGGATCGACCGCGACGGTCGAGTCGGTGCCGGGTTGGCCGAGCAGTCCGGTCTGGCTGTACGACGTGGACCTCGATCAGCTACAGGGGCCGCCCTGGCACAGTGTCTCGCTCGCGTCGACCGTGCCGGTGACGGCGATCGTGGTAGGCGACCCCGCCGAGCTGCCGGGCTATCCGCCGGCCGATCCCGGCCTGCTCGCCGAGCGGTGAGCCCTGAGGGCCAACGAAGGTGCCCTGGGCTTCATAACCGGCCGACCGGATCCGCCGCCGCGCGCTGTTCGGCGACCGCTGATCTTTCCTCCAGGGCGCCATCAAGGGCCAGCGTCCGGCACAGGTTCCGCTGGATCTTGCCGCTTGAGGTCAGAGGGATGGTACGCGGCCTCACCAGGTAGAGCCGGTCGACCCTAAGGTTGTGCGCGACGCTGACCGACTGCCGAATCGCCTGCTCAAGCTCCGCGGAGAGGACCACCGATCCGCCGTCCGCCGCGGGCTGCAAGTGGGTGGCGACTCGGTAACGCCGATTGACCTCGACGACCAGGCCGAGCGCTCCGTCCTCGAATTGGAAGGCGGCGCAGCCGTTGGGCTGAACCGCTGGGTGGCTGGCGGCGGCAGTGGCCTCGATGTCCTGCGGATAGTGGTTGCCGCCGTCGACGATGATCAGATCCTTGCGTCGACCGGTGACCCAGAGCTGTCCGTCCTGCAGAAAGCCAAGGTCCCCGGTGCTCAGGAAGAGCCCCTCAGCCCCGTTCAGGCGCACGTTGAAGCAGTCCGCGGTGGCCTCAGGGTTGTTCCAATATCCCTGGGCCACGCTGTCACCGGATACGAAGATCCCGCCGATCCGTCCGTCCGGCAGAACCTCGAGGCTCTCGGCATCGGCGATGCGTACCTGCATGCCCGCCAGCATCCCGCCGCTGGAGGCCAAGAGGCGCCCGTGCCGAGGATCCACATCTCGACGGAATCGATCCGATGCGAGCGCGTCGGGGTCCGCCCATGCGGTGCGCATTCCGGTGCCGAGAGGTCCGCCGGTGACCATGAGTGTCGTCTCCGCAAGGCCGTAGCACGGATAGAGGGCCTGCCGCCGGAACCCGCACACGGCGAACATGTCGGCGAAGCGGTCCAGTGTGGCCGGCCGGATCGGCTCGGCTCCGCACATGGCCGCGTCCCAACCAGACAGGTCGAGTTCCGACATCTGCGGCTCCGTGATCCGCCGAACGCAAAGGTCGTAGGCGAAGTTCGGTGCGACGCTTGTCGTGGCTCCCACCTCCGCGATCATGCGCAACCAGCGGTGTGGCCGCTGGACGAAGGCAAGGGGCGCCATCTGAAACGTAGTGATGTCAGCCGAGATCGGGAGCAGGACGGCGGAGATCAGACCCATGTCGTGGAACGTGGGCAGCCAACTGACGACCCGCGATTCCTCGGTGATCCCGACGGCGGTGCCGATCACACGCAGATTGGCCAGCACGCTGGCGTGTGTCAGGGCGACTCCCTTAGGTGCGCCGGTAGAACCCGACGAGTACTGGAGGTAGGCAACCGTATTCCCAGAGACCGAGACCGGCCGCCACTCCTCCGCTTCGCCGTCCTGGAGGTCGTCGGTCGCGAGAATCCGCACGTGCTCGAAGCCGCCGATCAACGGCAGGGCCTCCCGTAGGCGTTCAGCGGTCGGGGAGTCGGTCAGCAGAACGCGCGCGTCGGAATTGGCCGCGATCGCCCGCATCCGAGCGACCCCGGCTTCCAGCTTGCTCAGCTGCGGGGGCGCGACAGGCACCCCGATGACCCCGGCGTAGAGGCACCCCCAGAACCCGGCATTGAACTCCAGACCCGGCGGGTACAGCAGCAGCACGCGGTCGCCGGGTGAGCAGAGCCCCGCCAGCCGGGCGGCCACCGCCCGGGCGTTCTGATCAAGCCTTTGATATGAAAGCTCGACGTTCTGCTTGTCGCCGTACTCGGAATAGACGTGAGGTATGTGCTCCGGCCGATCCGCGGCGCGCGTGCGCAGCAGGTGGACGAGCGTTTGGGCGGTTCGCCCTGCGAGATCAGGCATTCTTCGACCCCATGGGTGTCAGGAAACGGTGGGTGGTCCAGGCCGAGCGGCGGATGCCCGGGAAGAATCGGTCAGCGGCCGGGCTCGCCGGGCTTGGCCGCCGGGATCACTCGTTCGCGAAGACCGAGGAACGCTTCATCGATGTGGATGAGGCCGATCGATGCTCCACGGGGTGCGCCGCGGCGTTCGCGTTCTTCGCGACCGCGGACGATGCGCAGGTCGGCTGCCGGCTGAAGGTCACCCGGATCGTATGCCCATGAAGCTATGACCCCGGCGATGAACGGTGTCACGACAGAGCCCTCCATAAATCCGGAAGTCAAGGGGAGAGGCTACCGACCCTAATGAGCATTGTCACTGGCCGGGGGTCTGGTTCCGGATCCACCGGAGGTCGGAGTGAGCCATTATCCGGTCGGCCGACGAAGGCATCCCCTGAATTCCTAGACCGATCTCCCTCGATCAGCTGATGTAGCCGAGACAAAAGGCCGTTACCGTCGCGGTTGCGAACCCGACCAGACTCGATAGTGCCCCGCGTACCAGGAGTAGTGACATGGCGGAGAAGGACGATGGCCAAACGAGCGGTATTCGCGCGGGGGACATCGAGAGATGGCTGGTCGATCGAATCGCGCAGGCGATAGGCGCTCCTCCCACCGCGATCGGGTCAGACAGCGCCTTCGAGACGTTGGGCATCGGCTCGACCGAAGCGGTGAGCATTTCCGGGGAACTCGAAGAATTGCTGGGTCGCCGCCTGTCTCAGGCGCTCCTCTACGAGCACTGCACTATCGCCGACCTGGCGTGCGCCCTCGCCGAGCCGGCGGAACCGGACAGCGGAGCCTCTCACGAGTTCGAGGCCCTGGCCGCGCCGTCGTCGTCCGCTGCGGATCCGATCTGCCTGGTGGGCATGGCCTGCCGCTTCCCCGGCGCCGATGATCCGAGCGAGTTCTGGGCCGGCCTTCTCGCCGGAGCGGACGCCTCCGCGGAGGTGCCGATGGACCGGTGGGACGCCGCGGCGCGTTTCAACAAGGATCCTGACGCGCCCGGCACGGCCTACACCACTCGGGGCGCCTTCGTCGAGGATCTGGCTGGATTCGACGCCGCGTTCTTCGGCCTCTCCCCTCGGGAGGCCCTCCGCATGGATCCGCAACAACGACAGTTGCTTGAGGTGAGCTGGGAGGCGCTCGAAGACGCCGGGCTTCCGCCGGAGCAACTGCGGGGCAGTCGCACTGGCGTGTTCATCGGCATGATGGCCGGCGACCAGTACGCCTCGTTACAGAAAGATCACGGCAAGGACTGCCTGGACGATCCACACTACGGCGTCGGATCCGCCTCCAGCGTGGCCGCCGGTCGAATCTCCTATCTCTTCGACCTGCGCGGACCGAGCCTGACCGTCGACACAGCCTGTTCCTCCTCCTTGGTGGCATTGCACCTGGCCGTCGAGAGCCTGGAGCGCGGAGATTGCGACCGCGCTCTCGTCGGCGGTGTGAGCGCCACATCACACCCTGATGCGTTCCGCCAGGCCTGCAAGATGCGGATGCTGGCCGCGGACGGACGATGCAAGACCTTCGACGCGGCCGCCGATGGCTTCCTCTTGGGCGAGGGCTGCGGCGTCGTCGTCGTCGAACGGCTCAGCGAGGCCACCCTGCGGGGCCACCAGGTACTGGCCGTGGTGCGCGGAACCGCCACGAATCAGGACGGCGCCAGCAATGGCTTGACAGCGCCAAGCCGACAGGCGCAGACAGCGGTCATACGTGAGGCATTGGGGCGGGCCGGGGCCGCGCCGACCGACATCGGGTACGTCGAGACGCATGGCTCCGGCACGGCGTTGGGCGACGCGATAGAGATCGCCGGCCTGCGAGAGGTGTTCGCACGGAACCGCGACGCAAGCCGCCCGCTGATCCTCGGCGCGGTCAAGACGAACATCGGCCACCTGATCGGGGCGGCAGGCATGGCCGGCCTGATCAAGACGGTACTGGTCCTCAAGCACGGCCGCGTCCCGGCCAATTTGCATCTGTCGGAGCCGAGCCAGGCCGTGGACTGGCAGGCCTTCCCCATGCTGCTGCCTGATCGCCCTCTCCCCTGGCCTGACGGCTACCAGTCGCGACTCGCCGGCGTGAGCTCGTTCGGATGGTCGGGCAGCAACGCCCACGTCGTGCTGGAACAGGCGCCGGAGCCCTCGCCTCGCGCCGAATCCGTCTCGACGTGGCACGCCGTTCTACTCTCTGCGAAGTCCCCGCCGGCCCTGGCGAAGGCGGCATCCAACCTGCTCGACCGGCTGGGTCGCGGCGACCTCGAACTCCCCGAAGTTGCGTGGACCACGCAAACCGGACGCAGTGCGCTCGACATTCGTGTCGCCGTGGTGGCAGACGGACTCGAGGACACCGTGGCGCGGTTGCGCGAGGTGGCCGATGGCCGAATCAAGGGTCGGCGCGTTCGGAATCCGGGCGGTGGCGGTACCCCGGTCTCCCTCCTGCTGCCGGGAACCGGTGATCAGTATCCCGGCATGGGCCGGGAATTGTATGAGCGGCACCCGGTGTTCCGGGCAGCGCTGGAGCGCTGTGCCGCTGCCGCCGCCGCCCATGGTGTGGACATCCTCTCAGCGCTGTACCCGGAAAGGCCCATCGAGTCGGCGGGCATGGACCTGCCGGCGATGCTCGGCCGCGAAGCCGTGGCCTCCACAGACCTGACATCGTCGATCGAGGTGTCCCACGCGGCGGTCCTCGCCGTGGATTACGCATGCGCCATGTTGTTCGAGTCGCTCGGGATTCGGCCGGCCACGCTGATCGGATACTCCCTCGGCGAGTACGCGGCCGCCTGCCTGGCCGGAGTGCTCAGCGTGGAGGATGCGGTGCGCGTCGTCATTCATCGGGCTCGGCTGATCCGATCCGCCCCGGCAGGGGCGATGCTGGCCGTGGCACTGGAGGCCACGGCGACGGCCCACCTCCTCGATGGGGAGCTGGGTCTTGCCGCGGCGAACGGACCGATGGCCTCGGTCGTATCCGGATCCGAAGAAGCGATCAGGCGTCTGGAACTGCGGCTGGAAGCGCAGGAAACGGCTTGTCGCCGATTGCCGAACTCGCACGCGATGCACTCGGCCCAGCTGGAACCCCTACGCGAGCAACTTGTCGCGCTCCTTGGCGACGCCGAGCTTCGGCCGCCACAGGTGCCGGTCGTGTCCAATCTCACCGGCGAACCCCTCACTGCGGCTCAGGCGGTGGATCCGCGGTATTGGGCCGACCAAATGTGCCACACGGTTCGCTTCGATGCGGGTATCCGTTTCATAGCGGAGGAAGTCGGCGGAGTGCTGCTGGAGGCCGGCTCCGGGCAGTTGTCGAGTCTTGCCAACCAGATCTGCGCGGCCGGCGCATCGGAGCGGGGACTGGTCGCTCTCTCCGCCTTGCCGTCGCCACACCGCGGCGTCGGCGAGGAGGAGCACCTGGTGCGGACCTCCACACAGCTGTGGGTCGCGGGGGTCCGGATCAGCTGGCCTGCCTTGCACAGCCCCTACACGCACGCTCAGGTCTCGCTGCCGACATACCCCTTCGAGCATCAGCGATTCTGGCCCGGCCCCGCACCGCTGCCGGTCGCCGAGGTCTCGACCTCGCCGGACGGCGCGCGGATCACTGCCGGCGACCCCGCGGCCGTAGAGCCGGCGGCCGCACCGGCCGGCCATGTGCAGCTGATGACCCGGCGGTGGACCCCGTGCGAGGACACCTGGCAGGACGCCGGATCCACCCGGCCCCATGGGGTGACCGTCTTGGCCGGAGACGACATCGCCGGCGAGATGGCGACAGAGCTGGCCGCGCGACTGGGAGGCCACGAGACCGTCCTGACGGCCGGCGCGTCCGAGTTGGCCGCGGTCGCCGCGCGCGCGACGGCGGCAGCCACCGGCCCGGTCACGCTCGTCGTGCTGGGCGCCCTCGAACGCCCCGAGCCGTCGGCCGCTGTGGCGGCCACCGCCGCGACTCTGGCCGCCTGGGGCGAGCACGCCACTGGCATCACCCGGGTGCTGGTCGCCACCCGTGGCGCGTTCGGCATCCTGGACGGCGAGCCGGCCGACCCGGCTCAGGCCGCGGCGGGGGTGCTGCCTGTGGTGGCGAACCAGGAGTACCTGAACCTGAACTGCCAGGTACTCGACCTGGATCCGGCGGGCCACCCCGCGGAGATGGCCGCCGTGCTGGCCGCCGCGGTCCGGGACGCCCCACCGGTCCGGCTGGCCGGGCACCGGCTCGGCCGCTGGTACCTGCCCGAGTACGTACAAGCCGGCGCCGCGGCCGACGGCTACGCCGTCCGCCCCGGTGGTGGTTATCTGATCACCGGCGGGCTCGGCAGTATCGGCCCGGTGCTGGCCGGCCACCTGCTCCGCCGCGGCGCCGGTCGGATCGTGCTGACCGGCCGCACCGAGTTGTCCGCGGACCCGGCCGATCCACGCGCCGCCGCCGTGGACCGGTTGCGCGCCCAGGCCGCGCGAACCGGTGCCACCATCGAGGTGGCCGTCGCAGATGTCACCGATACGGCCGCGATGCGGGCGCTGTTCACCGGTCGCCGGATCGACGGCGTGCTGCACGCCGCGGCGGCCATCGGACCGGACACGTTCGTGCCCCTGCGAGACCTGGACACCGCTCTCGCCGCCCGCAGCTACGACGCCAAAGCCGGTGGAGCCCAGGTGCTTGCCGCGCTGTTCGCCGACCTGGAGCCCGGCCTGGCGCCGGACTGGTGCCTGGCGTTCTCGTCCACCTCGGCGCTGCTCGGCGGACTCACCTTCGGCGGCTATGCCGCGGCGAACGCGGCGCTGACGGCGGTCGCCGCGAGTGCGGCGGGCCCGACCCGGTGGCTGGCCGCCTCCTTCGACACCTGGTCGGTCACCCTGGACCGGCTCGGTGCCCTCGGCGCCACCATGACCGCGCACGCGATGACCGACGCCGAGGCGCTCGCGGCCGTCGACGACGTGCTCCGGCTCGGCCGGCCGGACGTGATCGTGGCCGCGGGCGGGTTGGCCGATCGGCTGCCCACCGGCTCGGGCGGGCCGGACCGGGCGACCGCCGGTCCGCGGTTCCCGCGGCCGGATCTCGCCCAGCCCTACGCCCCGCCGCGAACCGCGACCGAGCGGGCGCTGGCCGGTCTGTGGTCGGATCTGCTGGGCATCGACTCGGTCGGCGCTCGCGACAACTTTTTCGACCTCGGCGGAAACTCGCTGATCGGCCTGCAGATGCTCGCACTGGCCGGTAAACGGTTCGGGGTGAGCGTGCCGAGCGTGACGCTCTTCGAGGCACCGACCGTACAGGCGCTGGCCGCCCGCCTGGATGAGCGCGTGGCACCGTCCGCCTCGATCACCGAAGATGAGCGCGCGACGTCGTCCGCGTCGATCACCGAAGGGGTCGCGTTGCCCGCGGCGCCGGCCCGGACCCCGTCAGAGGAGGACCAGCGGATCGCGATCGTCGGCATGGCCGGCCGGTTCCCCGGAGCCGAGGACGTGGCGGCGTTCTGGCGGAACCTGTGCGACGGCGTCGAGTCGATCACCTTTTTCACCCCCGAGGAGCTGCGCGAGGCGGGCGTCGACCCGGCCGAATTCGAGGACCCCTCCTACGTGCCGGCCCGGGCGGTACTCGAGGACATCGCCGGATTCGACGCCGCCTTCTTCGGCATCAGTCCCCGGATGGCGGCGATCACCGATCCCCAGCAGCGGCTGTTCCTGGAGGTCTGCTGGGAGGCCCTGGAGCAGGCAGGCTACCCCGAGCCCGGCGACCGGGGGCGCGTGGGCGTGTTCGGCGGCGCGAACATCAGCACTTACCTGCTCGGCATGACCGATCAGCTGACCGCCGATGCGGACGTCAGCAACTACGAGGTCATCATGGGCAACGACAAGGACGCGCTTACCACGACCGTGTCCTACGCGCTCGACCTGCGCGGCCCGAGCATGGCGGTGCAAACGTTCTGCTCCACATCGCTGGCCGCCGTGCACACCGCGATCCGCAGCCTGCGCGCAGGCGAGTGCGAAATGGCGCTCGCAGGCGGCGTTTCGATCCGGGTACCCGACCGCGTCGGTCACCGGTTCGCCGCGGGCGGGCAGGAATCGCCCGACGGGCACGTACGCACCTTCGACGCCGCCGCCCGCGGCAGCGTATTCGGGGACGGCGCCGCTGTCGTCGCGCTCAAGCGGCTCCGCGACGCGCTGCGCGACGGCGACCACGTGTTCGCGGTGATCCGCGGCTCGGCGCTGAACAACGACGGGGCGCTCAAGGTCGGCTACGCCGCGCCCAGCGTGATCGGCCAGGCCCGGGTCGTGTCCGACGCGCTCGCCGACGCGGGCGTCACCGCCGCCGACGTCGGCTATGTGGAGGCGCACGGCACCGCGACCGAGCTCGGCGACCCGATCGAGATGGCCGCGCTCACCCGGGCGTTCGGGCCGCTGCCGGCCGCCTCGGTCCGGGTCGGGTCGGTGAAGACGAATATCGGCCATCTGGACCGGGCGGCCGGCGTCGCCGGTCTGATCAAAACGGCCCTGGTGGTGAACGAAGGCGTCGTCCCGGCGACCCTGCACTACACCACACCCAATCCGGAGATCGACTTCGAGGGCGGCCCGTTCGTGGTCAACGCGGCGCACACGCCGTGGCCAGTGCGGAATCGGCCGCGGATCGCCGGGCTGAACTCCCTCGGTATGGGCGGCACCAACGTGCACGTGGTCGTGGAAGAGCCGCCGGCCCGGGCGGCCATGCCTCCGGTCCACGCCGAGACCGGCCGCCGGTACCAGGTGCTTCCGGTGTCGGCCCGGACCGCCACCGCCGCCGATGAGGCCTGTGCCCGGCTGGGCGAGGCGCTGGCCGGCCAGCCCGACACCGGCCTGGCCGACCTCGCCTTCACCCTGCAGGCCGGCAGAAAGACCTTTGAGCACCGCCGGGTCGCCGTTGTCTCCTCGATCGCGGATGCGTCGGCGGTGTTCACGGGCAGCGGTCCCCAGCCCGCAGGGCGCGTCGAAGCGGTACTCGACCGACCTGTCGCCTTCCTGCTGGCCGGGGTGGGCGAGCAGTACCCCGGGATGGTGGGCGAGCTGTATCGGCGGGAGCCGGTGTTCCGCGCCGCGCTGGACGAGTGCCTCACCGTGCTGGCCGACGAGCTCCCCGGCACCGACCTGCACGACCTGCTGACCGGGCCGCGCGGCGGCGGGCCGGATCTCGCCGCGCTACTCGGCCGAGCCGCCGGCCCTGACGAGCGGGCCGCACTGATTCAGCGCACCGAGATCGCCCAGCCGCTCATGTTCGCCGTCGACTACGCCCTGGCCACCACCTTGATCGCTTGGGGGGTGCGACCGCGGGCGATGCTCGGCTACAGCCTCGGCGAGTACGTCGCCGCCTGCTTGGCCGGGGTGCTCAG
Source organism: Sphaerisporangium album (assembly GCF_003323745.1). Classification (GTDB taxonomy): domain Bacteria; phylum Actinomycetota; class Actinomycetes; order Streptosporangiales; family Streptosporangiaceae; genus Sphaerisporangium; species Sphaerisporangium album. Next base: position 22,031 of record NZ_QOIL01000019.1, on the reverse strand, counting down.
CCTGACGGACGCGCTGGCCCTGGTCGCCTACCGGGCGCGGCTCATCGCAAGCGCACCGACCGGCGCGATGCTGGCGGTGCCGCTGCCGGTCGGCGAGTTGGCCGGCCGGTACCGGATCGACCAGCGCGGCTTGGACGTGGCGGCGGTCAACGGTTCGCAGATGACCGTCATCGCGGGGCCTGCCGTCGCCGCCGAGACGCTGGCCGATGAGCTTCGGAGGGCCGAGATCCCCTGCCGGCCGCTGCAGACCACGCACGCCTTCCACTCCCGGATGCTCGCCCCCCTGGCCGACGACCTCACCGCGTGGGTCGCCGCGAATGTGACACTCAAGCCGCCGGCGGTGCGCTACTTGTCGAACGTGACGGGCCGGCCGATCACCGACGAGGAGGCGACCGACCCGGGCTACTGGGGGCGCCACATGTGCCGCACGGTCCAGTTCGCCGACTGTGCCACCGCACTGCTCACCGACCCGGATCTGGCGATCGTGGAGATCGGGCCCGGCCCGTCCCTTGGCGCGCTGATCCGTTCCGCGGGCTGCCCGCCCGAGCGGTGGCCGCTGATCGCGACGACGCTGCCGGCCGCGGCCGACTCCCGGCCCGCGGACGCGGCACTGGCCGACTGCCTGGCCCGGCTGTGGCTGTGCGGGGCCGACGTGGACTGGCCGGCCGTCCACGGCCGCGGCGACGGTGATCCGCACGTCTACTCGGGCGGACGGCCCGGCCGGATCCCACTCCCGACCTATCCGTTCCAGAGGAAGCGGTACTGGATCGAGCGGTCCGCCGTTCGCCCCGCGGCGCCGGCCGGCAGGGAGGCCCCGGCCGGGCAGGCCCTCCCGGAGGAATTCAGCGACCTGCCCCGGCTGCCCGAGGAGCGATGGCTCTCCCAGCCGGTCTGGCGGCAGGCGGCGGCGACCGGCCCGGCACCGGACCAGCCGGGTTCCTGGCTCGTCTACGCCAGGGAGGGCCGGGCCCAAGAGGTGCTCGCCGCGCTGCGGGCCGCAGTGCCAGCCGACGGCGTGACGATCACCGTCGTCACGCCGGGGACCGGCTACGCCTGTTCAGGCGAGGAGTACACCGTACGCCCCGGCAACCTGGCGGACACGCTGGCGCTGCTGCGCGGCATGCGGGCGAGCGGCCGCCGCCTCGAGCGGGTCGTCCACCTCTGGACGCTGGACTGCCCCGACGTCGAGACGGTGCCCGCGGGCCTGCACACGCTGGTCGCATTGGCCCGGGCAGCGGGCGAATCCGGCGCCGACGGCTGGACGCTCGACGTGGTCTCGGCCGGCGCGCATGACGTACTGGGCGGTGAGGCCAGGCCGGCCGCGGCGACCGTGACCGGGCCCTGCCTCGTCATTCCGCTGGAGTACCCCGGGGTGACCACCCGGCTCATCGACGCCGGGCCCGAGACCCCTGGAGCGGACATCGTCGCCGAGCTTCGGCGGCCCCGGACCGATCCGACGGTCGCTCTGCGTCGCGGCCGGCGCTGGCTGCAGGGATATGAGGTGCTTGAGGGGGCGGCCGACCTCGGACCGGGCAGCACCTTCAGGGACGAGGGCGTTTACCTGATCACCGGTGGGCTCGGCGGCATCGCCCTCGGCCTGGCCGGCCACCTGGCCCGCGACCACCGGGCCCGGCTGGTGCTACTCGGCCGCAATGGGCTCCCGGCCAGGGACCGCTGGCCGGCCGTACTGACCGACGACGGCGCCGACGAAGTCACCCGCCGGCGGATCGCCGCGGTCATGGAGATCGAGGCGCTCGGCGGCCGGGTCGAGGTCGTCACCGGGGACGTCGCCGATCCGGCCGCCGTCCGCCGTGCGATCCTGATGGCGAAGGAGACCTTCGGAGCGCTGCACGGCGTCCTGCACACCGCCGGTGTCCCGGGCACCGGGCTCATCCAGTTCAAACTGCCCGAGGATGGCGCCGACGTGCTCGCCCCGAAGATCGCGGGCACTCAGGCGATCGCGCAGGCGCTGCGGATCGGCGAGCCGGACGAGGTGCCGCTTGACTTCCTGGTCCTGTTCGGCTCCATCGCCAGCGCGACCGGCGGCGGTCCGGGGCAGGTCGACTACTGCGCGGCCAACGCCTTCCTCGACGGCTACGCCCACCAGCAGACCGGCACCGGCCGGCGAGTTGTGACCATCGACTGGGGCGAGTGGGTGTGGAACGCCTGGGAGGCCGGACTCGGCGGCTACGACGAGGCGCTCGCGGATTTCTTCCGGTGGCACCGTGCCGAATTCGGCATCGCCATCGAAGAGGGCTGGCGGGTACTGCGCCGCGTGCTGGCCGCCGGCGTCCCACAGGTGGTGGTGTCCACTCAGGACCTGCCGACCGTGGCCCGGCTCAGCGCGGCGTTCACCCTCGACGTGGTCGAGCAGAGCACCAGGGCCGACACCACCCGGCATCCCAGGCCCGAACTGCTCACCCCCTACCAGGAGCCGACCGGCCCGACGCAGGAGGCGGTCGCCGGGGTCTGGCGGGAGTCGCTCAAGCTCGAGCGGATCGGCAGTGCGGACAACTTCTTCGAGCTCGGCGGTAACTCACTGATCGGGGTGTCGATCGTGTCTGTGCTGCGAAAAGCCTTCCCCGGCGCGCGCCTGGCCCCGCACATCCTCTACGAGGCACCGACCGTCGCCGCCATGGCGAGGTACATCGACTCGGATGGCGAGCCTGGTACCCGCCGGGACGACAGCCGCGCCAAGGCGCAGCTGCGCCGGTCCGGGATCGAGGCCGCTCACCGCCGCAGGACGGAGGGGAGGCCCAACGCAGGCGGCAGACCGCAGCCCGTCGCGGGCCAGGTCGTTTCCGGAAGGCAGGCCCTCCCCGGAAACCAGGTCAGTACCGATGAGCGTTGACCGACGAACTGGCGACCGAAGGGACACCGGCATGACAGACATGAGAAATGGCGCCTCCACGATCGGCGTGATCGGGGCCGGCGTGATGGGCATCGGCGTCGCCCAGAACCTCGCGCAGTTCGGCTACGACGTCGTACTGGTCGACACCGGGGAGGAGATCCTGGCAGCGGCCAGGGCGGCGATCGCCGGCCATTGCCGGATGAGCGCGCTGATGGGCGGCCCGGCACTGGACGCCGCCGAGATCCTCTCCAGGATCGCCACCAGCACCAGTCTGGACGAGGTGGCCAAGGCCGAGGTCGTCATCGAGAACGTGACCGAGAACGTCGAGATCAAACGTGCTGTACACGAGCGACTGGACGAGATCTGCCCGGCCGAGACCGTCATCATCGTCAACACGTCCGCGATTCCGATCACCAAGGTCGGTGCCGTCGGCCGCCACCCCGAGCGAGTGGTGGGCGTGCATTTCATGAACCCTGTGCCGGTCAAGCCGGTCGTGGAGCTGATCCCCGGATTCCACACCTCCGCCGAGACCGTGCGGCGGACCCGGGACCTGCTGCGCGGCATGGGCAAACGCGCAGTGGACGTCAAGGACGCCTGCGGGTTCGTGTCCAATCGGGTGCTGATGCTCACCGTGAACGAGGCCGCCTACCTCGTGCATGAAGGGGTGGCCACCGCCGAATCCGTGGACGAGGTGTTCCGCGGCTGCTTCGGGCATCCCATGGGTCCGCTCGAAACCGCCGACCTGATCGGCGTTGACACCATCCTCTACAGCATGGAGGTGCTCTACGAGCACTACGCCGACAGCAAGTACCGCCCGTGCCCGCTGCTGAAGCAGATGACCGACGCGGGACTGCACGGCCGCAAGTCCGGCCGCGGTTTCCACACCTATGCCGGCTGACCGGCTTGCCGCCGATCGAATCGCCACCAGGGCGCCCGGAGGAGCTCCGGGGAATACGAGGAGATCTGATCATGTCACGTGACGTCACGTCCGAGGTCCTGGCGTTCATCGTCAGCCGGTTCCCGCAGGCCGAGGTCACCGAGTCCGAGGACATCTTCTCGCTCGGCTACGTCAACTCGCTGTTCGCGATGGAGCTGGTGATGTTCCTGGAGAAGACGTTCGAGATCACGATCCCGAACGAGGAGCTGCGGATCGACAACTTCAGGACCGCGTTGGCGATGGCCGACCTGATCGGCCGGCGGTCGGCCGACGCGGTGGGGATAGCTCCATGAGCACCGCATATGAGGTCACAAGTGAGGAAGAGGCCGCAGGGCGGTCTCACCTCCGATCGTTCGATCGTGGTGCGGTCCGCGAGTTCGTGGATCGCCACATCGTGCCGTTCGCTGATATGTACGACCGGCTGGGCCGCATTCCCGACGAGTTGCTGGACCGGATCGCGGAGGCGGGCCTCTGGGCACCGTTCCTGTCCGCCGAGGTCGGCGGCGCCGGGCTGGACATGGTCACGCTGGGCCGGGTGCACGAAGAGGTCGGCCGCGGGTGCTCCTCGGTCCGCAGCCTGCTCACCGTGCACACCATGCTGGCCTGGGCGGTGCAGCGCTGGGGCAGTCCGGCCCAGCGCGAGCGGTGGCTGCCCGAGGTGGCGGCCGGCCGGACCCTCGGGGCCTTCTGCCTTTCCGAGCCGGGTGCCGGCAGTGACGCGGCCGGGATCGTGACCACCGCGGTGGACCACCGCGGCGGGTGGCGGCTCAACGGCACCAAGACGTGGGTCACAGGTGGCCAGCGGGCGGAGCTGTTCTTGGTGTTCGCCCGGACGGCGACCAGCATCGGCGCGTTCCTGGTCCCAAGGTCGACTTCAGGGGTGTCGGTGCAGCCGATCGACGACATGCTCGGCACCCGCGCCTCGATGCTGGCCGAGATCACATTCAGGGACGTACTGCTGGACGCCGACGCGCTGCTCGGACCGAGCGGATTCACCGCGGGCATGGTGCTCACCGGGACCCTGGATCTCGGCCGCTACAGCGTCGCCGCCGGCTCGGTGGGCATCATCCAGGCCTGCCTGGATGCCTGTGCCGCCTACACGGCGACCCGGACCGTGGGCGGCACGCAACTGCGGCACCTGCCGCTCATCCAAGCGAAGATCAGCGACATGGTCACCGACGTCCGGGCGGCTCGGATGCTGGTCGAGGAGGCCGGTCGGCTCAAGGACGCCGGCGACGCCGACACCATCATGGCGACCTGGGTGGCGAAGTACTTCGCCTCCACTGCTGCGGCCCGGCACGCCGGCGAGGCGGTCCAGGTGCACGGTGCCGGCGGGTGCAGTCCCAGACATCCGGTCGCCCGGCTCTACCGGGACAGCAAGGTGATGGAGATCATCGAGGGCAGCAACGAGATCCAGCGGCTCACCATCGCGGCCGCCGCCTACCAGGGGAGGGCGGCATGAATCCTGCCACCGGTGCGGTGCTGCCGGGCACGCCGAAGCAGGGCCGGATCAAGTGCGTCGTGTGGGACTTGGACAACACCTTGTGGGACGGGGTGTTGCTCGAGGACGGCGAGGTGACGCTCCGCAGGACGGTGGTGGATCACATCCACCGGCTGGACCGCATGGGCGTGCTGAACTCCATCGCCAGCAGGAACGACCATGAGGCGGCGATGGCCAAGCTGGCCGAGTTCGGCCTTACCAAGATGTTCCTGGCCCCCCAGATCAACTGGAACGCCAAGTCCGACTCGATCCGGCACCTGGCCGGGGTGCTCAACCTGGGCCTGGACGCTTTCGCGTTCATCGACGACCAGCCGTTCGAACGGTTCGAAGTCGCCGCGGCGCTGCCGGAGGTGGCCTGCGTGGACGCATGCGACGTCGACTCGGCCCTGGCCGGGCCGGAGTTCCGGCCGCGGTTCGTCACCGACGAGTCGGCGAAGCGCAGGCTCATGTACCAGGCACAGCTGACCAGGGATGCTCTCGAGCGCGACTTCGTCGGCACCAACGAGGCGTTCCTCGCCGATCTCGGCATGACCTTCACGATCGCGCCGGCCCGCCGGGAGGACCTGCAGCGCGCCGAGGAACTGACCATCCGCACCAATCAGCTCAACGCGACCGGCCGCACCTACTCCTACGACGAACTCGACGCGCTGCGAGAGTCGCCCGGCCATCTTCTGCTGGTCGCCTCCTTGACCGACCGGTTCGGCTCCTACGGGAAGATCGGCCTGGCGCTTGTGGAAAAGGGTGCGGACGACTGGTGGCTGCGGATGATGCTGATGTCCTGCCGGGTGATGTCCCGCGGGGTGGGCATGGTGCTGCTCAACCACGTCATGCGGCTGGCCAGGGAGGCGGGTGCCGGGCTCCGGGCCGACTTCGTGGAGACGGGCCGCAACCGGATGATGCAGATCACCTACGCGTTCAGCGGGTTCCGGGAGGTGGCCAGAGACGGCGCCCACGTCGTGCTGGCGGCGGACCTGGACGCGCTCCAGGCGCCTCCCGGTTATGTGCGGCTGGAGGTCACCCGGTGAGCCCGCTGGAGTCGGCGGCGATCGACCGGCGGCTGCCGTTCGGCCGCCGGTCCGGGGCGCTCCGGCTGTACTGCCTGCCGCACGCCGGCGGGGCCGCCTCCACCTACCGGTCGTGGGTGGACCGGCTGCCGGGAGTCGCGGTCTGCCCGGTGCAGCCCGCGGGCCGGGAGGGGCGGCTCAGGGAGGTGCCGCACCGGCGGATGGCCGAGTCGGCGGCCGAGCTCGCCGAGATGATCCTGGCCACCGCGGACGGCCCTTACGCCGTCTACGGGCACAGCCTCGGGGCGCTGGTCGGCTTCGAGGCACTGCGCGAGATCCGCCGCCTCGGCGGCCCGGCGGCGACGCATCTCGTCGTGTCCGGCTGCGCGGCGCCGCAGGTCCCGTTCGACGATGGGCCGCGGGTCGGCGGGGCGACCGACGCCCAGATCGTCGGCATGCTGCGCAGGCTGGGCGGGACGCCGGAGTGGCTCCTGGCCGACCCGGACATGCTGGCGATGATCCTGCCGCCGTTCCGGGCGGACTTCGAGATCAAGGAGTCGTACAGATATACCGAGCTGCCGCCGCTGGACGTGCCGATCACCGCTGTCTGCGCCACCGCCGATCCGCGCGCCGACGGCGCCTCGATGCGCGGCTGGCGGGCGCAGACCAACGGACCGTTCACCGCGCACACGCTGCCCGGCGGGCACTTCGCCGTTCTGGAACAGTGGGAGCGCACCCGGCAGATCCTCTGCGAGGCGCTCAGCTTGCCGGTCTGATCCCGCCGCTGATCTTCGAGTGACCGCACGAGGCCGCTCGGTTTCGCGACGACGCCGCGCCCCTCTACCGGCGGGCTGCGGCAGGCGAAGGACTGAATCACCGATCTTGGCAAAACCGCATTACCCGACAATGACCGCCCATCGGAAGGGTCGCGCTCACCGCGGAAGATCTATGTTGAAAGCCGAGAATCTAACAAAGCGCTACGGACGGGTCCAGGCGCTTGCCGGGTTCAGCCTCGAGGTCGCCGCAGGGGAGATCGTAGGTCTCGTCGGCCATAACGGCGCAGGCAAGACGACGTTCATCGAGACGGCCACCGGGCTGATCCGGCCGGACGGCGGCCGGGTCACGGTGAACGGGCAGGATCCCGCACGGGTCCGGGGCATCACCGGCGTCTGCCCGCAGCAGATAGGCCTCTACTTGTCCACGACGGTACGCGAGCATCTCCGGCTGTTCGGCGGGCTCGCCGGGTTGCGCAGGACGGCGCTGCGGGCCGAGATCGACGATCTGGCTGAAAGCCTGAAGCTGACCTCCTTCATGGACCGGCCGGTCGGCGTCCTGTCCGGCGGCCAGCAGCGCCGCACTCAGGCCGCGGTGGCGCTGATCAACCGGCCGTCGCTGCTGTTGATGGACGAACCCACCGCGGGCGCCGACCCCGAGACCCGGCAGGCGCTGCTGGACGTGGTGAAGCAGCGCGCCAGTGAGGGGGCCGCCGTCATCTACACCACGCATTATCTGCCCGAGCTCACCGAGCTCGCGGCCACGATCGCCGTGGCCAGGGCCGGCGCGGTCATCGCCCGCGGCAGCGCGGCCGACCTGCTCGACGGGCTGCCCGGCGAGGTCCTGGTCACGTTCGCCGACGCCGAGGTCCACGTGTCGACCACCGACCCGACGGGGACCCTCCTGGAGATCCTCCGCGACGCCGGGCGGCCGCCGATCGCCGTCGACCTGCGCAAGCCCTCACTCGACGACCTCTACCGATCGCTGACGGTTTCCTATGCTCACTGAATCCCTGCGCCGCATCGGCGTCCTGGTTCGGCACAACGTGCTTGTGCGGCTGCGCGACCCGGGCCAAATGATCAGTTACATCGTGCTGCCGATAATCCTCATGACGGTGTTCAAGCCGTTGTACGAGAAGGCCGTCCAGGGCGCCAATTACCAGATCATCAGCGGACCACTCGTGATGTTCTCGATTTTCACACTGGCGATCGTCGGCAACTCGATCCTCATCGAGCGGGAGTGGCGCACCTGGGACCAGCTGCGGGTCAGCCGGGCGCACCGCGCCGAGCTCCTGCTGGGAAAAACGCTGCCCATCATGGCGATCCTCATCACCCAGCAGCTCGTCGTGGTCCTCTTCGGCTGCGCGCTGACCGGCATCCCTCTCCCGGACACGATCGGCTACGTCGTGCCGGCCATCCTGATCTGGGGCGTCATGCTGCTGGCCATTGGTGCCGCGCTCGCGACGATCGTGCGCAGCCGCGGGGAGATGGGGATGGTCTCCGATCTCGGGACCATGATGGTCAGTGCCTTTGGCGGCGCCCTTCTGCCTGTCTCCCTGATGCCGAGCTGGGCCCGCCACGTGGCCCCGTTCTCCCCCGGCTACTGGGGGGTTGACATGTTCCAAGCGGCACTGCGTGGCCAACCCGCGCACCTGGTCCGACCCGCCTTGGTATGCCTGGCGATCGCACTGGTGGCCGGCACATTCGCCACCTACCGGCTTGCCCATGGCTTCGGCCGCGGCCGACTGATGTGACGCCGGCGGCTCAGGCTGACCAGCATTTCCCGGAGGGTAATTGTGAGTGAGTCCGCGTTCGATACGGCTGTCGCACTGATCGGCATGTCCGGCCGGTTCCCCGGCGCGGCGACCGTCGCGGAGCTGTGGCACAACCTGCGCACCGGAGTCCCCGGCCTGCGCGAGATCACCCATGACGAGCTCGCCGACGCCGGCGTGCCGTCGGAGCTGAGTGGAGACCCGGGCTATGTCCGCGTAGGCGGCGCGGTCCCGGACATCGACCGGTTCGACGCGACCATGTTCGGCCTGAACCCGCGCGAGGCCGAGACGATGGATCCCCAGCACCGGCTGTTCCTGGAATGCTCGTGGGAGGCCCTTGAGGCAGCCGGCTACTGCCCCGTCGACGTGCCGGGCCAGGTCGGGGTGTACGGCGGCTGCGCGTTCCCCGACTACATGGTCCAGAACGTGAGCGGCCTGATCGGCGAGCCCGGCGGCGTCCTGCTGCTCGCCGTGGGCAACGAACGCGACTCGCTCACCTCGTTCGTGTCCTACAAGCTCGGCCTGACCGGCCCTTCGATGACCGTGCAGTCGTTCTGCTCCACCTCTCTGGTGGCCGTGCACCTGGCCTGCCAGGGCCTGCTCACCTACGACTGCGACATGGCCCTGGCGGGCGGCGCCTTTCTGCCGCTTCCCCAGCCCGCCGGCTACCTCTACACCGAGGGCGGCATCCTGTCGCCGGACGGGATCGTGCGCAGCTTCGACGCCAAGGCGAACGGCACGGTCATGGCCCCGGGTGTGGGAGTCGTCGCCCTCAAGCGGATGAACGACGCACTGGCCGACGGAGACGTGATTCATGCGGTGATCCTCGGGTCGGCGGTCTCCAACGACGGCAGGGACCGCGTCGGCTACACGGCGCCCGGCGTCGACGGCCAGGCACGAGTGATCGAGTCGGCGCTGGCGGCGGCCGACGTCAACCCCGACTCCGTCGGCTACGTGGAGTGCCACGCGACCGGAACCATGCTCGGCGACTCGATCGAGCTGGCCGCGATGAACCGGGTGTTCGGCCCGGATCCGCGGACCCCGTGCGTACTCGGCACCATCAAACCGATGCTCGGCCACCTGGACCGCGCCGCCGGTGTCGCCGGACTGATCCGGGCGACGCTCGCGCTGGAACACCGCGTGCTGCCCGGCACGCCGCACCACACCAAGCCGAACCCAGTGCTCGCCGCCGCCGGTGACAGGTTCACCGTGCTGGCCGGCGATCAGCCGTGGCCGGCCGGGACGGATCCGCGGCGCGCCGGGGTCAGCTCCTTCGGCCTTGGTGGGACGAACGCACACGTGGTCCTGCAGGAGGCACCGCCCCGGCAGGCCGGAGTCCCCCGGACCGGACCCCACCTGCTCACCATGTCGGCCGCCGACCCGGCCGCGCTGGACGAGCTGACCGCCAGGCTGCGCGACCACCTGACCGCGCACCAGGACACCGACCTGGCCGACGTCGCCTTCACTCTGCAGGAGTCCCGCGGCTACTTCGCACTGCGCCGGGCGGTCGTGTGCGCCGATCTCGACGACGCCGTCGCGGCACTCGCCGATCCGGCCCGCTGGATCGACGGCCGGACCGACCGCCGCGACCCGCGGCTTCACCTGGTGACCCCGGCCGATCCGCCCGCCGACTGGTGCGCCGAGCTTGTCTCGGCCGCCGGTGAGTTGCTCGGGGCAGCCGTGGCCGGCGTGCCGCCCACCGGGGTGGGGGCGGCCGCGGCCGTGACGGACGGCCTGACGCGGCTCGGTATCCGGATCGGCTCGACGCCGGACGCCGTGGAGGTCGCGCTCTCCCCGGACGGCGCACCGGCCGTGGATTGGCTGGCGGGCACGCTCGCCCGGCTGTGGCTGGCCGGCGCGACGATCGATTGGGCGGCGCTACACCATGGGATGGGCCGCCGCGTCGAGCTGCCCACCTACCCCTTCCAGCGCCGCCACTACTGGGTCAAGGCCGCCCCGGCAGACCGGGACGCCCAGGCCACAGGCCGGTGCGCCGATCCGTCGCGGTGGACCTACCTGCCGACCTGGTTCGAGCACCCGCTGCCGCTCACCGACCTGGACGCCCGGCTGCGAGCCGCCGGCCCATGGCTGGTGTTCACTGCCGACCCGCGCGGAGATGCCTTGGTCCAACGGCTCCGCGACGCCGGAGCGGAGGTGACCACCGTACGGCCGGGGGCGACGTTCGACGCCACCGACTCCGGCGAGTTCGCCGTCCGGCCCGGCGAGCCGAGCGATCACGAGGACCTGCTCCGCAGCCAGGTCCCCCCGAGGACGATCATTCATGGCTTCGCGTTACGCGGCACCGGATCCGCCGCCGATGCCATCGACACCTTCGAGGCGGCGCAGGAGTACGGCTTCTACTCCGCCCTCGCGCTGGCCGCCGCCCTGGCCACCGACCCCGGTGCCGAACCGACCGAACTGATCCTGCTCACCGGCGGCGCGGTCGGCGTGGTCGGCCCCGATCTGACGGATCCCGAGCATGCGACCCTGGTCGGCCTGGCACCCAGCCTGAGCCAGGAGAACCCACACCTGCGCTGCCGCACCGTCGACGTGGGCGATGTCACCGCTCCGGCAGATGTGGACCGGACGCTCGCGGCCATGATCGCCCCCTTCGAGGGCCCGGTGGCTGTCCGGGCCGGCGAGGCCTGGCTGCGCGGCTACCGGTCCCTGCCACTGGCCGCCCCGGAGACCGGCCCGATCCGCAGCGGCGACACCGTGCTCATCACCGGCGGCCTCGGTGACGTCGGCCTCGTGCTGGCCCGGCACTTGGCCGCGGGCCGCGACTGCCGGCTGGTGCTCACCGTCCGGAGCCCGCTGCCCCCGCGGGAGGAGTGGCCGGCCTTCCTCGCCGCCGTCCCCGAGGGCGCCGACCGGACGGCCCGGCATATCAGGAACGTCCTCGACCTGGAGGCCCGGGGCGCTCAGGTGCTGGCCGTCTCGGCCGACGCAGCCGACGCCGAGGCGATGCGAGAGGTGGTGCGGGCCGCGGACAGTGTCTTCGGCGGCGTTGACGTGGTGGTCCACGGCGCCGGCGTCCAGAACGAGCAGTTCTTCGACCTGGCGCACCGGATGGACCGGGCCGCCTGCCAAGCGCACCTACGGGCGAAGGCGGCCGGGTTCCTCGCGCTCGAGGCGGCCCTTTCGATACTGCCGGCCGGCCGGCGGCCGCACCGGCTCATCACCCTGTCGTCGCTGTCCGCTGTTCTCGGCGGCATCGCGCTCGGCCCCTACTCGGCGGCGAACGCCGCCCTCGACGCCTACGTCCGGACCGCACGGCTCCGCGGCACACCATGGATCACCGTGGATTGGGACACCTGGGCCATCGACCCTGCCCGGCTGGCGCAAGGCCCCACGGCCGGCACCTTCGCGATGACGCCCGAGGAGGGCATCGCCGTGTTCGAGCGGGCGCTCGCCGCCGTCGACCATGTGGGACACGCCGTGATCTCCACCGGTCCGCTGGCCGACCGGATCGCCCAGTGGGTCACCGGCGACCTCGCCGCGCCCGGCACAGTGGACGACGACCGCGAGCGGTATCCACGACCCGACCTCATGACCCCCTACGCCGAACCGGCCGACGAGACGGAAGCCGCGATCGCCGATATCTGGGCCGCCGTCCTCGGTCTGGAAACGGTCGGCATCGACGACGACTTCTTCGAGCTGGGCGGTCACTCGCTGATCGCCATCCAGCTCGCCAGCCGGATCGGGTCGGCCCTCGGCGTGCGACTCCCGGTCACCGCTCTCGTCGAGCAGCCGACGGTGCGTCGGCTCGGCGCCATAATACGAATAGCCACCCCCAACCATGAGGCGGCAACCCCGGCGTAGCCGGGACAGCACCGCCCCAGACCAGCCGCGATGTTCCAGCAGGTGCCGAAATGGCCGTGACCTGCGCGGTTTCATGCGGGCTCCCGACGGTAACGGTCCGGACCCGCATGAGACTGGGCAGGCTACGGTGCTCCTGAACCACGAGGAAGCAACCACCCGCCCATCCAATAAGGTCTGCTCGTCCCGGTCCGGCCAGGCGGACGAACGCCGCGGAAAGACTTAGTACAGGAACGGATCGACGCCGGGTGAGCCGGATTCCCCGCCGAATCCGTCCCGGGCACGGCTCCAGCGCCCCGCGAAACGCCGAGAATGAACCCTTTCCGGAGCACGGCTTTCGGTGACCGCCGGGGCCGCGCGCCTGGCGGTCCGGCGTAAGGCGGTCTCGCCGCCGTCCGGGGATTCGCGCTGCCGGGGCAAGACCGGATGGGCCCCCCGCTCGTACGCGTACGCCACCTGAAACCACACGGTCCTGCTGGTGAGGTCCTGGCGTACACCCCAGCCAGAGGCGAGCGCTTGGACGATGTGGAGACCCCGCCCACCCTCGCCTGATTCGTCGTCACGCACCCGTGGAACCTCTTCACCGCCCGCGTCGATGACGTCGGCGTGAACGAAGTCGTGGCAGTCGGCGAGCGCCAGGGTGACTTTTCCGCCATTCCTGGAATTCGAATGGACCACCGCGTTGGTGACCACCTCGGACACCAGGAGTGTCACGGTGTCCAGCGCCGGATGATCGTCGCCCAGTTTCTCCCGTACGAACTCACGGGCCATTCCGGCCGACCTGGGCTCGCCGGCCAACTCGATGACGCCCAGCAATCTTCCCATTCGCATGCGCTCGCCTTTTCGTCCGACGCGAGGAACGCGCTTGTTGGAGACTTCGCCCTATCAGAGTGGCGACGGAGAGCTACGATCGGGAGCGATTGCCCCGCACATAGGGTCACATTTCTGTGAGGAGCCGGTGAGCACTTCAATATCGTCGAAATTCGGATAGAAAGGAGCGATATGCCCCCCATCAAGGACACGGACCCAAGCGAATCCCCGCGCACCTTCTTCGCCGCCGAGCTGCGGCGGTACCGCGAGGCGGCCAGGCTCTCCCAGCGGGCACTGGCCTCGCGCATGGGCTTCTCGGAGTCGCTGGTCGCCATGGTCGAAACCCTCCGACGTCCCCCGACCGACGACTTCGCCAGGGCGTGCGACAAGGCTCTCGGGCTGGACGGCACCATGGTGCGGCTCTACATCGCCATGACGTGGGACAAGGCCAGTGAGCACCTCAGGCCCTGGCTCGAAGAGGAGGAAGACGCCGAAGCGCTCCGCAGTTGGGAGCCCACCCTCATCCCCGGCCTTCTCCAAGCCGAGGCGTACGCACGTGCGCTGATCGCAACGGCCCCCGGCATCACTCCGGAGGAAGTCGAGGACCGGCTGACGAGCCGCATGCGACGACAGTCGCTTCTGCACAGGGACAGGCCCCCGACGGTCACCTTCCTCATGGACGAGGCCGTGATCCGGCGCCGCATAGGGAGCGCGGCGGTCATGCGCGAACAGCTGAGGCTCCTGCTGGAGATCGCCCAGCATCCCAACGTGACCATCCAGATCGTGCCCTACGACGCCGGAGAGCACTGCGGGTTGGCGGGCGGGTTCATCATCGCCGAGCGGAACGGGACCGCCTATGCCGCCTATACGGACGCGCAACCGAACGGGCGGACGATACAGAACCGGCAGATCCTCGCGGAACTCACCGCCACGTATGACGCGGTTCGCGCTGAAGTCCTACCATTCAAACAGTCACTCCGCCTCATACAGGAAGTGGTGAACCAAAGTGGGTGACCTCCAGGGCGCAAAGTGGCGCAAGAGCACCTATAGCACCCACAACGGCAACTGTGTCGAGGTCGCGGCGAACCTCCCAGGCCTCATCGCGGTCAGAGACAGCAAGACCCCGACCACGCCGGTGCTCCTCCCCCCGGCCGAGTGGTCCGCGTTCCTGACCGGACTCAAGACCGGCACCCTCAACACCTGATCCCCCGGCGACAGCACCAGGACGAGAGAGCCCTCCTAACCGAGGAGGGCTCTCTGGTTCCCCGCTGGCGATCGGTCAGTCCGTGTTCGACCAGGTCAGCGCACCCCTCTGAGCGTACCGCGGGCACCCCAACGGTTCCGGGTACACGAAGTGCGGGCGGGACGGGTACGACTGGCCCCGGGTCACCACGTGCCCGCGACCTGCGTGCGCGCGGTCTAGGCCTCGCCTCAGTCGGCGCGGAGGAGTGAGTAGAGCACCTGGTCATGCCATTGCCCCCCACGCCAGAGGGCACCCCGAAGGACACCCTCACGCGTGAAACCCGCCTTCTCCAAGGCTTTCCGTTCGGCGATGTTCCGGATGTCGGTGGAGGCTTCGATCCGGTTGGCCCAGCTGTGGTCGAACAGGTACCTGGCGAGCCCCCGTTGCGCTTCCGTACCGATGCCCCGGCCCTGGAGGGCCGGTCGGATGAGGATGCCGATGGTCCAGCACCACGACGTGGCCGGGGGACCCCAGATGGCCTTGCCCCACTGCACCCGCCCTGCCACTTCGCCATCGGCGCAGACGGTGAGCGTGCCGCCGTCGTCAGTGAGCAGGCCGTTCGCCTCCAACGCCCGCCGGTCATGTAGGCCGGACCGGTAACCGAACCACTGGAAGTCCCCCCGACCCTCAGGGCTGTGCAACTCGCGGTCGAAGACTGTCAGATCGCTCTCGACGACCGGCCGTAACGTCACTTGAATCAAGCGGGTCTCCTGATCTGGAAGCGGGAGCTGCTATCGTACGCTCGCTTCCGGACAGCCCGCAGAACACACCAGGCGCGCCTCCACGAGCTGGTCGAGCACTTTCCCGGAGAGCGGCTCCCCGATCTCCTCCAGGGAGAAGGACCCGGTCCTGGTCAGCAGGTCGCCGAGGTCAGAGGCCAGCTCAGCCGGAATGGCCAGATCCGCGTCGGCGGTCATCAGGTGGACGTGCGTGTCGTCGGCGGAGCTGTACAGCACGCCTTCCGGGTGCGTGTGGACAGTCCCGTCCCGGCCGGTTCCTAGCACCTCGGCCAGTGGCCGGGCAGGCAGCGGGTCGAAGGGATCCAGACGTCGTGTGACGACGCGCTCCGTCAGCGCCTCCACGTCCAGGTTCGCGAGCAAGCGGCCGATCTCCATGGTGGCGTCCATCACGGTGGTCTGGGCGCGTTCGCGGTCACTGAGCGACTTCGGTGGCAGTTCTCCGGCGAGTGCGGCGTGCTGGGCAAGGTCTCCCACCACCGCCTCAAGCACGTCGGCCAGTGTCGTGGCGACCACGGCGAAGGTCAGATGGAGGCTGGGGCGTTCTCCACTGGCTCCCTCGTGCCACCAGCCTCGAGGAATCCACAGCACATCCCCCTCGGAGAGCACTAACTCCAGGTCGGGAGCATCGGTGGCGGGCCGCCTTCCATATTCCCAGAGTCGCCACTTCTTAGTGCCTTCGAGCTGCGTCAGCCAGGCATGGGTGGGGTCGAAATGCGCTCCGAATCCCTGTGCGGACGGCGGAGTCAGGTACGCGTTGACGGAGACCGCGTGACCGATCTCGGTGGCCAGCCGTCGCGTGAGATCGCGCAGTGGGAGGCATCGTCGGTGCACGCCCTGAAGGACCAGGGTGGCGCCCCGCCCCAGTTCGGCCGTCATCCGAACGGGATCGGCCAACTCTTTGCCCGCAGCTGATTCTGCGCGATCCGATCGGGTGATGGATGGCGCGGGAACCAGCCGGTTGTCTCTGGCCATGCGGAAAGCGGGCAGCCGGATGGCCTGGTCGTTCAGCAGGCCGTCGAGGGACGACCAGGTGAATGCCTCCCGCAGGCCCATTGCGGTCCGCGCGCTGTGATACGGCCTGTCCGGCCAGGAGCTGTCGAACAACCGCGGGTCGCCGAGGAGGGGCAAAACCCGCCCAGATGGGGTCACGTTCATGTCAGCTCCGAAGGTCGCGCGTCGGTCCCGTGGAGTCCCAGTGCCATCCGCACTGCGGCGAGCGCGTCGAGGCGCTTGCGGTCCCAGGCGTCCCGCCGGTCAGGGGACAATTCCGCTAAGAGCACTGCGCTGACCCCCTCGGGAAGGTGCCGTTCCCAAGCACGCAGCAGCACCGACGGCCGGCGGTCCCGGAAGTGCACGCCATGGGCGATCCGGAGGGCCGCCTCGGCCGGGCCTTCGGGAAGGCCTGTGCGTTTCAGCAACCAGCGCACGTTGACCAGCGGGATCGTCACCGGAGCAAAATCCTCCGGGTCGTAGAGCAGGGCGACGTCACCGTCGGAGTCGATCGTGCCGTCCAGGTACTGCCGGTAGATCCAGCCGGTGCCGGTCATGCCGAGCGTGCGGCACTCGACGGCCCGGAGGGCACCCATCGAGGAGGCACCGGTCAGCGGTTGGCCGGTAGCCAGTACAGCGCGCACCTCGGCGATGCTGACGGCGAGCCGCTGGCCGAACTCGCCGTCGATAATGACAGCCGTGCGTTTCGGACCGTCGGCCAGGTCGAGCAGGTCCCCGCGGCGGACGGGAGGCCGGACCTCCAGCGTCCGGCCCATGGTCACCGCCAGCTCGCGAAGCCGGGCCAGGTCAGCGGGGCGGAAGGAGGGGCCGGCGAAGACAATCACGTCACGGGATGTGGTCACGACAGGGACCTCACCAATCCGTCGCGGACCATCTCCCGCCGCAACCGGGCACCCAACCTGAGAGGATCGTTGTGGTAGTTCTCCAGGCCTGGGACTACGACCTTGGTGACTGAGAACGGCAGGTCGTGCGGTGCGAGTTCGGTGGCAAGGACCAGGTCGAGGCCGATTCCGCGCAGACCCGAAAGTACCACGTCAAGATCGCCGTCGATTCGTCCCGTGCCGGCACTGGGGAGTTCGGCGAAGTCCATTTCGGGTCGGCCGTCACTCCAGACCCTGAGCATGTCCCGCATGGCTTCGTAGGAGGCATGGCGGCGGTAGGCCTGGCTGTCGAGGTCCTCGCGGGCGCCTCCGATCACATTCAGCCGGGACTGGGCCGCCTCGGTAAGCGCGCGGGTGGCCGCCACCACCGGGTCGAGGTGGCATCCGGCACCGCCGTTGATGAGCATGCCGTCCTCGGCGTGGGTGTCGTCGGCGGTGGCGAAGACCGTCGGCACGCCGATTTCGTTAACGTAGCCGAACAGCTGGACGTTCACCCCCATCTCCCGGAACCGGGCGGCGAGTTTCGCGGGCCCGTCGGGCAGGGATCCGGGGCGGATGCGGCCGCCCCGTTTAAGGGTTTCCCCGAACGCCGTGCAGTCCTGCTCGACGGCCTCGAGCAGGCCGTGTAACAGCGCCTCCTGAGGGCTGTTGCCGATGGCCAGGCCGATGGTGTTCGACCGGAACATGTCACATTCTGGGGGATAAGGAGTGAAGATCGCGAGCGCCGGGACCAAGACTTCGATGTCGGAGGACAACTCCCGGGTCGGCCACCAGCCGAGGACCGCGTCCTCGTGCCAGGTGTGACCGCGTCGCAGGATGAGCCGCCGGGGGTCGAGTACGGGGATGTCCTCCCGGCGGAGCTCCGCGTAGGACGCGCGGCGGGGTTGCCGGCCCGTAGGCGGCTCGCACCAGGTACGCTCGATCGCCTCCATCATCGCCGACACCTTCGCCGCGCGCCTGGTTACGCCTTTTCCGCTGGTCACCGTGTTGAGCCCGGCAGCCGCGCCGGGACGGGTGCTGTGGAAGACGGGGATGCCGAGGACATCGAGGTCCGTGATGTCGGAGATTCGGGTGATACCGCAGCGGGATAGGAACGCCGTGGCCAGCGCCTCGGTCTCCTCGAGTGGGCGGGTGCGCAGCGAGGTGCCGCATGCGGTGGCGGGCGCGCGGTCTCCCGGCGGGAACCAGTGGCTCCTACCGGCGCTCGCCGGCATGCTCAATGTCGTGTCGGTCACCGGAGGAACTGCTCCTTCCTCGCCGGTCGTGGTGCGAGGGCGGTCCGGCACGCCTCCAGCACCCACCGGTACCAGGCTGCCACGTTCGCCGGCTTCTCGATGCTGTGCCGCTCGTCGGGGAGCAGCATGAGCCGCACGTCCACTCCCCGGCTCTCGAGTGACCGGTACATCGCCCGGGTTTCGCCCACGGGCACGTGGGTGTCACCACAGCCGTGGGACAACAACACCGTCACGCCGGGATCGATCCGGGTCAGGTCGAGGCTCTCCCTCCGGTACGTGGGGGAAGTCTCGATTGGGCCGTACTCCCGAAGCCAGTGCCAGTGCAGGTCGCAGGCGCGCGCAACAGCGGCGAAGTCGGCCCAGCCGCAGTGGGCGGCGATCAGATGGATCTCGGGTAGCAGCGTGCCCAGGGCCAGCGCGAGATAGCCACCGAAACTGCCGCCCATGGCAGCGACCCGGTTCCCGTCCAGGGCGGGATGGTTCAGCGCGTCCCTGACCTGTCCGGCCGCGACGGCGGCCACGCCGGACGTCCAGCGGCCCCAGCCCCGTTCCACCGCATCCTGCCCGTACCCCAGCGACAGCGGGGGGTCGAGCATCAGTACGGCGTATCCCTCCGTGACGAACGGCCAGGGGTTCCATCGCCATGACCAGTTTGTCCAGCTTAGGAGTGGGCCGCCGTGGCACCAGATGAGCACGGGCAGAGCGTGTCCCGGATCATGGGCCGGCAGACAGAGGCGGCTATGCCATTTAGACCCGTCCGGGGCGTGGTGGGTGAGCCGTTCCACCCGCCCGGCCGGGGCGACGGCCGAGGCGGGTGCGATCAGCGGTTCGGGAACCGACGCCGGACGGTCCGCCCGGAGCGCGACGACTTCGGACGGCAGGTCGACACGCGAGCGCACCACGAGCGCCTCACCCGCCGTTACGGTCACCTCGTCGACAGAGCCTCCCAGCTCGACAGGCTCGGGCCGGCCACCTTCCAGATGTACCCGCCACAGGCGGCGCAGGCCGTTCTGCTCCCCAGTGCAGAGCAGAACGTCCGGAGCAGCCCAGGCGGCCGGTTGCAACCAGTCGGGATGGAGCCGGGCGACCCGGACCGACCGGGAGCTGTCGGCCGCGACGAGAACCACGCCCTGGCGCGGGCCCCTGCCCGGTACGGCCACTCGCTCGGCCGTGCAGGCGAACCAGGCGCCGTCTGGCGAGGCCACGGGCGCGGTGAGGTCATCTTCGTGCCAGAAGGAGCTGGCTCCCCTCGGGTCGGTGGGGGCGAACAGCAGCAGGCCATGGCGGCGGTGGCCGCCGGGGAGGAAGCGCACCACGCCCGCCGCGCAGCGCCCACCGTCCGGGGTCATGGCGAGTTCGCCCGTCAACCGCGTATGCGAGGGCAGAGGCAGGGGAAGGATTTCGGGGTCTGAGTGGTCAGGGTCGATCCGAACCAGGCGGAGCGTTTCGGCCCGCATCTGATAGCTGGACTCTGGCCAGAGATCACCGTGCACCATGGTGGCGCTCAGCCCGCTCCGCGCCAGCTCTTCCCGCAGTTCCGCGTCTTCCCGCGTCGTGCGCGCCTCGGCGTGCATCCAGACGGCGGCAACGATCACAGAAGCCACGGCGTAATAGGAGACGACGTCACGTGGTGTGCTCAGGACCAGGCGCAGGCCCTCCTCCGGCCGATGCCGCCACAGCGCGCGGCCGGAGTGCCCACGCGTGGCCTTCTGCTCGGAAGGCCGGTCAGAGAGGATCAAGTGACCGTCATCGAGCGTCGTCACAGCCGAGGCACCCGCGTAAGCGTTTCGCAATGCCCATCCACCGGAGGGCGCCGGCGCGTAGCAGAGCACGAAAGGTACCAGGAAGGGCCGCCCATCACGCCTGAGCATGGCTTCGACGATCAGCTCGTCACCCCGCCGATGGGCCCTCAGCACCCGGGACTGGCCCAGCGTCAGTTCGATCAGCCGCACGCCCGGGCCTTCGGCTGTCATCACGCTCACGCCTGGCCACCACGCCGCGCGATCCGCACCGCCTGCTCTGCCAACGCGCCGGAGTCGAGCTCTTTCAGGTACGCGCTCAGCTCGGCACGTAACCACGCGACCTTCTCATCGGGAGACATGAAGTGGTGCGTCGCCGCGATTGCCTCGGCCCTGGAGTCGCTCAGAAAGTTCGCAAGGGCGAGTTCGGCAAGGTCGGTGATGCCGGGCTGTCGGATGGTGAAGGCGACATGCAAAGACTCATCACCCGGATCGGCCGTCTGACGCAGATGGTCGGGTGGGACGTACAGGGCGTCCCCCGGCTGGAGCGTGACCGGGTCACCGCCCGGCCGCCACACCGTGTGCCCCGTAACCTGCAGGATCAGCACGTGCGCCCCATCCAGGGCCGGGGACGGCGGGGAAGTGCCTTTTGGGCGGAGCACGACCGACGAACGTACGTCCGCCCGCAGTTCCGTTCGCAGCCACTCGGCCGTCGCCTTGATCCCGGCATGCCAGTGATCGACCTGGTTCAGCGTGAGGACGGCGCCCGCGGCGTAGTGCTCCCGGATGGCCCGGCCATCCGCGTAGCCAGGTCTGGGCTTTGTCTGCACGATACGCGTCACCGTGGCGGGCGCGGGAGCGACCTCAGGACGGACCTCGAAGTATGGGCTGACCAGAAGCCCACAGTCGAGGAGGTCCCAGATCTCCGCCGGGGTCAGCGCCGGCGGGCCGCTCCAGCGGAACACCTTCGGGCGAAGGCCCCAGGAGTCCGCGAGGGGCATGGTGGTGATGACGCTCGTCATCGGCTTACTCCGTCCTGTCCCTCATCCGGGCCACCGCCGTGTCCACCAGGGTTCGCGCCTCGACGGAATGAAGATGCCGCAGCAACTCCCCGATCATGACGTCCGTCTTCTCCTCGGGTGACATCCGGTCCGTCGCCGGGGTCGCCGTGGGGGCGAATGTGTTCATCAGCGACTCGATCAGGTCCAGCGGTGTCGGTTCGGTGATGGTGAGGGTCAGGTGAAGGGAGGTGCCGCCCCGGGCGGACGCGACGTGCGGATACCCATGGGGCAGGTAGAGCACATCGCCGGGCTCCATGACGAAAGAGTGGGAATGGCTGTCCACGTCAAGGTCCACAAGGCCGGGTCGTGCGTCGATGTCGCCAGGGGAGTCGTAGATCCGCCACTCTTTGGCGCCCGCGACTTGTAGGGCCAGCACGTGTGAACCGTCCCGGTGGGGGAGCATGCCGGTGTTGTCACACGGGGTGTAGAACACGTACGCCTTCAGTTCGGCCGGAACGCGGGCCTCGATCTCCCGGAGAAGGTCACGGATGGGCCGGTGCCAGTCCTCCAACTGGTTCAGCTTCATGGAGCCTATTTCAGCGGGCTTCCCGGAGTTGTAGGACGAGGATTGCTTTGACGATCTGACCTGCGCGAAGTGGGCAGCAGCGGAGCTTTCGCAGGATGCGCCAGGCCTTCAACTGGGCGTTCGCGCGT
>NZ_QOIL01000018.1 GCF_003323745.1 Sphaerisporangium album | reverse complement strand
GCGTGTACGTGGCGCAGAAGCGCAAGATCACCGACGGCGACAAGCTGGCCGGCCGTCACGGCAACAAGGGTGTCATCTCCAAGATCCTGCCCGTCGAGGACATGCCGTTCCTCGAGGACGGCACCCCGGTCGACATCATCCTCAACCCGCTGGGCGTGCCCGGCCGTATGAACGTCGGCCAGGTGCTGGAGACCCACCTCGGGTGGATCGCCGCCCGCGGCTGGGACATCTCCGGCATCCAGGAGGCCTGGGCCGAGCGGCTGCGCGACAAGGGCTTCGAAAAGGTCGAGCCGCGCACCAACATGGCCACCCCGGTCTTCGACGGCGCCCACGAGGAAGAGATCATCGGGCTGCTCGACAGCACCGTCCCCAACCGCGACGGGGATCGGCTGGTGCAGCGCAGCGGCAAGGCCCGGCTGTTCGACGGCCGCAGTGGTGAGCCGTTCCCGTATCCGATCGCGGTCGGCTACATCTACATCCTGAAGCTGCACCACCTGGTCGACGACAAGATCCACGCGCGGTCGACCGGTCCGTACTCGATGATCACCCAGCAGCCGCTCGGCGGTAAGGCCCAGTTCGGCGGCCAGCGCTTCGGCGAGATGGAGGTGTGGGCGCTGGAGGCGTACGGCGCCGCGTACGCGCTGCAGGAGCTGCTGACCATCAAGTCCGACGACGTCCTCGGCCGGGTGAAGGTCTACGAGGCCATCGTCAAGGGCGAGAACATCCCCGAGCCGGGAATTCCCGAATCCTTCAAGGTCCTCATCAAGGAGATGCAGTCGCTGTGCCTCAACGTCGAGGTGCTCTCCACCGACGGCATGTCCATCGAGATGCGCGACACCGACGAGGACGTCTTCCGCGCGGCGGAGGAGCTCGGCATCGACCTGTCCCGGCGTGAGCCGAGCAGCGTCGACGAAGTCTGACGGTCCATGCGCGACCCGCGGATATGCGCCCCGTCGGACGAGGACTTCGCCCAGCGGCCCGCCGGTGCCGGCGTGCCGATGGTGCCCGTCGGCCCATCGGCGCGCACGCTGACGACCGGGGTGCCGCCGTCGTCCTCGGACCTGCCCCGGCGCGCGGCCGAGTCGATCGCCGGCCAGTTCGACCCGGTGACCGAGGCGGCCGAGGGATGTGACGCGCTGGTGGCGACCGGCATGATGCCGGCCGCGGCCGGCGCGCGCTCGGTGGCCGAGAAACCGGGCATCCGCTCCGTGTCCGTGACCTTCCGGCAGCTCACCCCGCCGTCGCCGCACCACCCACCGCCGGCGTATCCGGGCCCGCCGTTCCCGCCGGAGGTGACCGACAACCGGGTGCTGTGGGACCTGGACGCCCCACGACGGTCCGGCTCCACCCACCGAGTCCCTGTCGGCCGCGCTCAGGACGGCCCTGACCCCCGGGACCCGCGCCCGAACGACCGCCGTGGCCGGCACGATCCGCACCGACGGGGCGGGGGTGGCCGCGAGGCTGCTGCCCGACGTGGCCGGCCGGGAGTCGCAGACAACCGCAGATCGGAGCCGATGACGTGAACCCCCTGACCACCAGCGCGTTCGACCTTCCCGGCCACCTCACCGCCAAGGCCGACCAGACGCTGATCGCCGGCGATGAGCGGCACTTCGCGGCCATCGCGGAGAGCCTCGAGCAGTCGATCGCCGACCTGTCCGGCCGCCTCGCCGCCGAGCGCAGGGCGCCCGGCGGCGGAGGCCGGCAGGCGCTGGACCGGGACCTGCAGATCCACCGGCTGACCGCTCGCCTGCGCGCGCTGCGTCGCTTCGGTTTGGACCTGTGCCTCGGACACATGGTCAGCGCGGACGACCCCGAGCCCGTGTACGTCGGACGACTCGGCCTTACGGACAGCGCGGGCCGCCGGCTGCTGCTCGACTGGCGCTCGCCCGCGGCCGAGCCGTTCTTCGGCGCCACCCACGCCAACCCGATGGGTCTGGCGAGCCGCCGCAGGTATCGCTGGACCCGCGGCCGGATCAGCGACTACTGGGACGAGGTGTTCACCTCGGACGGGCTGGTCGGGCACGCCGCGCTCGACGACCAGTCCGCCTTCATCGCCAGCCTGGGCGGCAGCCGGTCGCCCCGGATGCGGGACGTGCTCGGCACCATCCAGGCCGACCAGGACGCCATCATCCGCGCGGGATCCCGCGGCGCTCTCGTCGTCGACGGCGGTCCGGGTACGGGGAAGACCGTCGTCGCCCTGCACCGCTCCGCCTACCTCCTCTACTCCGACCCTCGCCTCGGTCACCGCCGGGGCGGCGTGCTGTTCGTCGGTCCGCACCAGCCCTACCTGGCTTACGTCGCCGACGTCCTCCCCAGCCTCGGAGAGGAGGGCGTGCAGACCTGCACCCTGCGGGACCTCGTCGCCGAGGGAGCCACAGCGGCGATCGAGGCCGACCCGGACGTGGCCCTCCTGAAGTCGTCCGCGAACCTGGTGAAGGCGATCGAGCCGGCCGTCAGGTTCTACGAGAACCCGCCCACCAAAGGGATGACGGTGACGACCCACTGGTCCGACGTCTGGCTGAGCGCCGACGACTGGGCCGAGGCGTTCGAAGCACCGGAACCCGGTACGCCGCACAACGAGGCGCGCGACCGGATCTGGAAGGAACTGCTCACGATCCTGGTGGACAAGCACGACGGCGACGCACCGGCCGGCCTGATCCGCAAGTCGCTGCTGCAGAACAGGGAGCTGCTCACGACCTTCAACCGCGCGTGGCCGCTGCTCGAAGCGGCCGACCTGGTCGGGGACCTGTGGTCGGTACCCGCCTACCTGCGGATGTGCGCTCCCTGGCTCAGCCTCGACGACGTTCGGAAGCTGCAGCGCGATGAGGCCCAGGCCTGGACGGTGTCCGACCTGCCGCTCCTGGACGCGGCACGGCAGCGGCTCGGCGACCCGGAGGCGTCACGGCACAGGCGCCGGCATGACGCCTCTGTCGCCGCCGAACGCGCGCGCATGGCCAAGGTCGTCGACAATCTGCTCGAGGCCGATGACGACGGTGAGGGTCTGGTGACGATGCTGCGCGGACAGGACATCCAGGACGCCCTGGTCGACGAGACCGAACCGCCCGGCATCGAACCGGACCGGCTCGCCGGCCCGTTCGCGCACATCGTCGTGGACGAGGCGCAGGAACTCACCGACGCGGAGTGGCAGATGCTGCTGTACCGCTGCCCGTCCCGGAGCTTCACCATCGTGGGGGACCGTGCCCAGGCCAGGCACGGGTTCACCGAGTCGTGGCAGGAACGGCTGAAGCGGATCGGGCTCGACCGGATCGACCTGGCCTCCCTGAGCATCAACTACCGGACGCCGGAAGAGATCATGGCGGAGGCCGAGCCGGTCATCCGCGCCGTGCTCCCGGACGCCAACGTGCCGACCTCCATCCGCAGCGGCGACGTCCCCGTCGTCCACGGATCCACTTCGGAGCTGGGCTCGATCCTCGACACCTGGCTCGCCGAGCACGCCGAGGGGGTCGCCTGCGTCATCGGCGATCCCACGTTCCGGTCGACGTCCCGCGTCCGGTCGCTGACCCCGGAGCTGTCGAAGGGGCTGGAGTTCGACCTGGTCGTCCTCATCGACCCAGAGGAGTTCGGCAAGGGCGTCGAAGGAGCGGTCGACCGCTATGTCGCCATGACCCGGGCGACCCGGCAACTCGTCATCCTCACGAGCTCCTGACGTCGGCCGCCGAACGCCCGGCGACCGCGCATGGCGCGGTGGTCACGATCCCGGAACGGCCGCGCTGTTTCACAGACGGACACCTCTGATCAGGTCCCTGGTCCGAGCTCCTGCAGGATGGCCTGCCCGGCAGCCCGGTGTTCGGCGGCCGCGGGCGGGGCCGTCTCGTCGAGGACGGCGGCGATTCCCTCGTGGGCCGGCGCCTCCGCGTACCGATACCCCAGTTTCGGGGCCAGCTCCAGCGCCGGCCGATGCAGCCGCAGGGCCTTCTCGGGCAGGCCCGCCAGCCGGCAGGTCCCGGCGTAGCCGTTGAGAAAATGGATCTTCCAGTGTTCCTCGAACAACTCGTCCAGCAGCGCGAACGCCTGGCGGTGGCCGGCGAGCGCCTCCTCGTACCGGCCCATCTGCCGCAGCGCGACGCCCAGGCAGTTGAGGCACCACGCCTCGTTGTGCTTGTGCCCGTCCTCGCGGGCCAGCGCGAGCGCCCGCTCCAGGTGCTCCATCGCCTCGTCGGGTTCCTCGTGGGCGATGGCCACGCCGAGGGTGATCCGGGCCGTCAGCGTGGGGGGCCAGGCGGGGTCGGCGTGCGGGATGTCCAGCACCGTGCGGGCCAGCCGCGCCGCCTCCTCGCGGTGTCCCAGCCCGGCTCGATGCCACCCTCCTGCGGGATCTTTTCCGACGGCACGTCGAGGGCGGCGAGCAATGTCCGCAGCGCGGGGTCGGGATCGAGCGGTTCCCGCCCGGCGGTGAACCCGTGCAGGTCCACGTAGAGCTGGGCGTCGGGGTAGGCGGCGGCGAGCCGGTGCGCGGCGTGCACCGCCAGGCAGGTCTTGCCGACGCCCGCCATGCCGTCGACGGCGACCACCCGGCTGCCGTCCACCGCGGCGAGCACGGCGGCGAGCACGGCGGCGAGCTTGGCCTCGCGTCCGGTGAAGTCGGGCACGTCGCGCGGCAGATCGTTGCGGGGCGGACGCGGCGCCCCGGCGGGTGGCGACGGGGCCTGGACCTGGCGGCTGGTCTTCGGGGGCGCCGGCAGCGGGTTCGAAGCCCGTTCCCACAGCGGCCGCAGCGGGCGGGGATCGCGCTTGAGGAGGCGGCACAGCGCGATCACCGCCGTCCAGGGCGGCACCGTCTGACCGCTGAGGTAGCGCGACAGTGACGACGAGCTGAGGCCCGTGTCCCGCGCGACCGCGCCGACGCGGTGAGCGACGAGGTCTGGGACACCGCCGCCACCTACTTCGACGAGAAGCAGCTGGCCGCGATCGTCCTGATGATCGGCGTCACCAACCTGTTCAACCGGCTCAACGCCACGACCCGGCAGATCGCCGGCGCGTGGGGGTGGGGCGTGCCGGTCCCCGGGCGGCGTGCACGTACCGTGGCCGGGGACCGCTCTCCTCATCGCCGTGAGATTTCACAGCGACGCCGGAGAGGCCGCCACGACGGCGGCCGCCCTGTGCAAGCCGGCCGCCCCTGCCAAGACCCGCAGACAAGGAGATTCCCACCATGAACGAAACCCGGAAGACCACCAAGAGCACCACCGCGGCCGGCAAGGCGTTCGACGGGTTCACCGCCGAAGAACGAGCCGCGATGAAGGAGCACGCCCAGGAGCTGAAGACGGCCGCGCGCCGCAGCCCGGGCAACGCCAAGGCGGACGGGGAGCGCGACGTGCTCGCGAAGATCGCCGAGATGGCCGAAGCGGACCGGGTCATCGCCGAGCGGCTGCACGAGATCATCAAGGCCGCCGCGCCGGCCCTCTCACCGAAGCTCTGGTACGGCATGCCCGCCTACGCCAAGGACGGCAAGGTGCTCTGCTTCTTCCAGAGCGCGCAGAAGTTCAAGTCGAGGTACGCGACCCTGGGCTTCAACGACGTGGCGAGCCTCGACGACGGCACCATGTGGCCGACCGCCTTCGCGCTGACGGAGCTGACCGCCGACAACGAGGCGAGGATCGGCACACTCGTGAAGCGAGCGGCGAGCTGAGGGCTCCACCCCCCGTGAGTGGGACGGTCCGGCCTGGTCACTCGACCACCTTGTCCAGAAAGGAGTGCAGGTTGGCCCGGATACGGGCGACCTTCTCCTCCACGGTGAGGGACTCGTCGATGACCCCGCCCCCGGCGGCTTCCCTCTTCCCGCGTGTGTAGAGGGAGCAGGCGAGGTCGACGCACAGGTACTGCCCGACCGAGTTGCCCTGCCGACCGGCCTCGCCGGTCCGGCGGGCGGTCATCAGCGCCACGCCGCCGCTGGTGTGCGTGGTCAGGCACATCGAGCACATGCTGCGCGAGGTGAACCCGCGGGACGCTCCGGAGGTCACCCGGAGCGCGATTCCCACGAGGGGGCCGTCGCGCTCGGCGACCAGATAGGCGCGTTCGGGCGCACCCGGATCTCGCCATCCGAGGAAGTCGAGGTCGTCCCAGGGGTGCTGCGCGAGATCCCTGGGGAGGTCGAGTCGCTTGGCCTCTCCCTTGGAACAGTTCACGAAAGACGTGCGGATGTCGTGCTCGGTGACAGGTCTCATGGGCGGGGAGGCTAACTTCCTTACGGGTATTATGCAAATACTTAAAGCCTGTAAGTAAGCGAGAAGGGCGGCACATGGCACGGGCGGGAGTGACCGCCGAACGCCTGACCCGGGCGGCGGCGGACCTGGCCGACGAGATCGGCTTTCAGAACGTCACCGTCTCGGCGCTCGCGCGCGGCTTCGGCGTCAGGCCGGCGGCCCTGTACTCGCACATCGAGGACGCGCAGGACCTGAGGGTGAGAGTGGCGGTGCTGGCCCTGGCGGAGCTCGCCGACAGGGCCGCCGCCGCCCTGGCCGGCCGCGCGGGCAAGGACGCGCTGGTGGCCTTCGCGAACGCCTACAGGGACTACGCCAAAGCGCATCCGGGAAGGTACGCCGCGATGCAGATCGAGCTTGACTCAGAGAGGCTGGCCACCAGCGCGGGGCGCCGGCACGCGGAGATGACGCGGGCGATACTGCGCGGATACGAACTGTCAGAGCCCGACCAGACGGACGCGGTACGGATGATGCACAGCACCTTCCACGGGTACGTGACCCTGGAGACGGCGGGCGGGTTCAGCCGCCACCCTCGCGACGTGGAAGCCTCCTGGTCCAGGACCCTGGACGCCCTCGACACCGTCCTCAGGAACTGGCCGCCGGCCGCGTGAGCGCCGCACCCGCGGCTGCGCCGCCGAGGGCGCCCGGCGTGGGGATGCCCATCCCGTGCTCAGGTCAAGCGGCTCGCGGGTGCGGCGCTCAGCCGGGGGACGCGGCGATCTGTACGCGGTGGCCGTCGTCGTCGGAGAGGAACAACGCCAGCGCCCGCCCCTGGTCGGCCACGGTGGTGCGCACGCCATTCACGCGCTGGTCTTCGTCATCGGGACTTTGGTGGTCAGCCCGCGTCGTATTCGCTGACGACGTCCACGACCCAGGTGACGCCGAACCGGTCGTTCAGCATTCCGTAGAGGGGCGCCCACTGCGCGGGCCCGAGCGGCTGCACGACCGTCGCGCCGGCGGACAGCTTCTCCCAGTACGCGGTGACCTCCTCGGTCGTCTGGCCGCGGAGCGAGACGAAGAACGCGTTCTCGCCCTGGTTCCACGGCATGCGCGAGGGCACGTCGTAGGCCATCACGCGGAAACCGCTGTCAGCGGCCACCTGGCCCCACATCACCTGGTCCGCCTCGGAGGGGTCCTGGATGTTTCCGGCGTCCTTGTAGGTGACCATGACCACGTGCCCGCCGAACACGGACCGGTAAAACTCGAGTGCCTCGCGGGCGTCGCCCCGGAAGTTCAGGTGGGTCACAGCGTTGACGGACATGAATGGGCTCCTTGCCTCTTGATTCGCTTCACTGGGGCGGGTCCTACGCGTCCCGAACGGCCCACAGGGCGTGTCGGCCCCAGGGGCGGTCGGCTGTGACGGCGGGAGCTACGTAGCCCGCCGCCGACGATCACGAGGATCGCCTTGCCTGCCCTGCTCGGTGACCACAGTCGCAGGAGAAGCGGCCAGTGAGTGGCCGCTTCTGCGGGCAGAATGGGTTCGTGCCGAAGACTTCCGCGCGACTGCTGTCGTTGCTCTCGCTGCTCCAGGCGCGCCGGGACTGGCCGGGGGCGCTGCTGGCCGAGCGGCTGGACGTCAGCCCGCGCACCGTGCGCCGTGATGTCGATCGCCTGCGCGAGCTCGGCTATCCCATAGTGGCCTTCAAGGGGCCGGACGGCGGATACCGGCTCGGGGCGGGCACGGAGCTGCCCCCGTTGCTGTTCGACGACGAGCAGGCCGTCGCCCTGGCCATCGCACTGCAGATCGCCGCCACCATCGGTGCCGGCATCGAGGTGGCCGCGGCGCGCGCGCTGAACACCGTCCGGCAGGTCATGCCCGCACGGCTGCGCCGCCGGATCGACACCCTGCAGGTCACCGCCGTCGAGCGGCCCGCCGCCCGGCCGGACCCCCAGGCCGACAGCGGCGTGCTGCTGGCGCTCAGCGCCGCCGTCCACGCCCGCCAGGTGCTGCGCTTCGACTACACCCCCGCACCCGCCGCATCCGCCGCATCCGCGCGAGGGGCGGACGACGACGGCGCGCAGACCCCGCCGCGCCGGGTGCAGCCCCATCACCTCGTCACCTGGGGCGGGCGCTGGTACCTCGTCGCCTGGGACCTCGACCGCGAGGACTGGCGCACCTTCCGCGCCGATCGGATCACCCCGCGCACCCCTACAGGGCCCCGCTTCACCCCCCGCGAGCTGCCCGGAGGCGAGGTGGCCGCCTTCGTGGCCGGCAGGTTCCGGGGCTCCGACGGCTCAGGCGACTGGCCCTGCCGCGGCGAGGTGATCCTCGACCTGCCCGCCGCCGTCGTGTCCCGCCACACCCGCGACGGAGTCGTCGAGGAACTCGGCCCGGACCGCTGCCGGCTCGTCCTGGGCTCGTGGTCATGGCCCGGCCTGGCAGCCGCCATCGGCAGGTTCGACGCCGACATCGAGGTCGTCGGCCCGGCCGAGCTCAAGGACGCCTTCGCGCACCTGGCCCGCCGCTACGCCAACGCCGCAACCGGCGCACCCGGCACGCCACCCCCGACTCCATGAGCCGAGCACGCCGATCGGTCAGGATCGTGTCGTCACCCGCCTGCAACGCGCGGGCTGGGCATCATCAGACAGGGGAGTGGACCGGGCCGACGCGCCACGAGCAGGCACAGGAACGACAGGGCGAGTCCGATCGGGCCCATCAGGAAGTTCTCCCACCGGCTGGCGGAGGCGAAGTTGGCGAGGGCGCTCAGAGCCAGCAACAAGACGAGTTTCCGGAGACCGAACCCGTGGCCTGGCCTGCCGCACAAGGTCGCCAGGTCCCGGGTCGGCGGGCGGCGCGCCGTGGAGACCCGCCGGCTCGCCCGCGACCGCGCCGTCGGACTGTTGCTGTTCTACTCCGGGATGCACGTCGCCGAGCTGGTCGCCCTGGACGTCGCCGACGTGCCGGGAGCGGGGGCTTGGAGAACCAGTTGCCGGAGGGCGGCGGTGCGGGGAGCTCGGGCGCGGCGGGCTTTTGGGTAGTGCTGTCAACCCTTTCCATGTTTTGGTCGTACATTGCCTCAGATCCGGTGAGAGATCGTTTGGGGGTTGTTTCGGTGCATCTGGTCACGAAGGGCGGTGATCAGAGTGAGCAGGTGGCACCGTTGCTCTATTCGGTGCCGCTTGGCTGTGCTGGCGGGGCTCGTCATGGCGCTCCTGTGCACGGCCATGGCCATGTTCATGGTGGTGATGATGCGGCAGGCGGCCATCGACCACGGGTTCGAGCAGCTCTTGGCCCGCGCGGTGACCATGGGTAGTCAGGCGCGCCTGCAGATACCTGATCTGGCGAAACGCGCCCCCGACCAGACGATCCAGATAGTGGACCCGGCCGGCGTCGTGGCCACCGCCACCCCTGATATGGCCGGCAGGCCGCTCATGTCGCAGGTGCATCCTGATGTCGACGCGTTCGCCGTCACCCACACCTGCGACGGGCAGGTGTTCCCCGGCCGGTGCAGGATCGTGCTCGTTTATCCTTTTCACCGCCATGACGGCGTCTGGGAGCTCTTGATGGCCGCTCCCGGCGTCCCCTGGTACGTGAACTCGGAGCTGCTGGTCCCGCTCGTCGCCGGCTGGGCGCTCCTGGTCGGGGTCACCGCCGCGGGCAGCTACCGGATTGTGAGCAAGGCTCTGGAGCCGGTGTGCGACATCAGCGGTAACCTCGCCCGGATCACCGCCAGCGACCTTGGCCATCGGGTGCCGGCGCCCAGGTACCGCGACGAGCTACGGGATCTGGTCGAGACCGTGAACCGGACCCTGGATAGGACCCAGTCGGCGGTCCAGCAGCAACTCGACTTCGCCTCCGACGCCTCCCACGACTTGCGCTCCCCGCTGACCGCCATGCGCACGCAGATCGAGGAGGCGCTGATGGACCCGCACCACGCCGACTGGCTGCGGACCGCGAACGCGCTGCTAGAGAGCGTGGAGCGCATGCAGGCCCTCATCGGCGACCTGCTGCAGATCGCCCGCCTGGACACGGGCGTCACCGGCAACCGCGAAGCGATCAGCCTGACCGAGCTGGTGCAGCGCGAGCTGGACCGGCAGCCACGCAAGGTCCCCGTACACCAGCACCTCACCCCCGGGGTGAACGTGGACGGCGAGCGGATCGGCCTGACCAGGTTGCTCAACAACCTGCTGGACAACGCCGAACGGCACGCCGAATCCGCGATCACCGTGACCCTGGAGCTCCACCCCGGCACCGCGGTGCTCCTGGTATGCGACGACGGCGAGGGCATCGCCCCCGAGCAGCGGGAGGTCATCTTCAAGCGGTTCGCGCGCTTGAAAGCCTCGCGCGTGAGGGACCCCGGCGGCACCGGGCTCGGGTTGCCGATCGCCCGGCAGATCGCCCAGCTCCACGGTGGCACCTTGACCGCCGAGGACAGCCCCCGCGGCGCCCGGCTCGTCATGCGCCTCCCCCTGGCCCCGGCTCCCAGGCAAGGCGGATCGTCATGACCTCGGCTCTGAAGCCGGGGCGGATGCCCGTAGATGCGCGCGTGGCTTTCTCGCAGCAGGTCCGGCAGATCAGCCCTTCCCCGTTGGCGGCCTTGGACGCCCGCCGGCCGCAGCGGGCGTGTTCGCCCATGTGCCGGCATTGGTGTCGCTCCCTGGTCCGGTAGGTGCTCGTCCTTGGGGTCGGAACGACTGCGGGGACGGCAGGCGGTGGTCGCGTAGAGGGCGGTTGAGCAGGCCGACGGTGATGACGGTGAACGCGGCGGACAGGCCGCCGATCAGGAGCGCCACGGGGGCCGAGGTCAGGGAGGCGAGAAGCCCTCCGCGGAAGTTGCCGATCTCGGGGCCGGCGAGGCCGATGACGTGCTCGACCGAGGAGACACGCCCGCGGTAGCGGTCGGGGGTCTCGAGCTGGACCATGCCGCCTCGGGTCACCACGGCGATCGTGTCGGCGGCGCCGGCGACGGTGAGGCAGCCGAGGGCGAGCCACAGCGGCCCGGCCAGCCCGAATCCGGCCAGGGCCAGGCCCCACGTCGTGGCGGCGACGAGCTGGACACGGCCACTGTGGCGCAGACGGGTGACCGTCCCGGACAGCAGCCCGGCCCCGAGCCCGCCGACCGCGATCGCCGACAGGAACAGCCCCAGGGTCTGCGGGCCGCCTCCGAAGCGGATCTCGTTGATCAGCGGGAACAGCGCGACCGGCATGGCCAGGACGGTGGCGGCGAGATCGGTCGCGAAGGCGCCCCACAGGACGGGACGCCGGACGATGATCCGCCATCCGCCCGGAGCCGGGCCGCGGCGCCGGCGCGGATCCTTCCCGGGGCGTCCGTCCTCGGGTGGTCCCTCTCCGGGCCGTGCGTCTTCAAATCGTCCCTTCTCGCGGCCTCGGTGCGCGGGGCGCCGGTCGTCGTCGGAGTCCACGGCGGGCATCGACGGCAGCCGGATCACGGCGATCAGCGAGGCGATGTCGGCGACGGCCTGGATCGCGTACGCGGCCGGGTAGCGCCACTGCGCGAGCACGATGCCGGCGAGGGCCGGGCCGACGAGCATGGAGGTCTGGAAGGCGATGTTGTGCAGCGCGAGCCCGGCGGTGACCTGCTCGGGGGGGAGCAGCCGGACGGGAAAGGTGCGCCGGGCGGGGGCTCCGAGCGCCGCGCATCCGGACTGGGCGGCGACCAGGACGAGCAGCAGCACGACCGACCGGTTGCCCGCGGCGGCCTGCGCGACCAGGGCCGCGGCCATGAGGACGTGGCCCGCGGTGGTGACCCGGACGATCGTCCTGCGGTCGACGACGTCGGCCAGCGCCCCGCCGGCCAGCCCGAACACCAGCATGGGCAGTGCCGTCGCGAGGCCGATGCCGCCGGTCCACACCGGGCTGCGGGTCAGCTCCCAGACCTGGAGCAGGACGGCGACCGAGGCGATCTGCGCGCCGATCCCGGCGAGGGAGGAGCCGATCCACAGGTCGCGGAACGGCCGGCTGGCACGGAGGGGACGCAGGTCGACGAGCCGCTCGCGCCAGGTCACGAGGACGGGTCGATCGGCGCGGAGGTGTCCGTCCGCGCCGGCCCGGCGGCGGGCTCGACGAGGTGGGCGAGGATGCGGTCGCGCATGGGCCGCCGCTCCAGGGCGCGCGTCAGCTCGGTGACGACGGCGCTGAGCGCGTGCGGCACCTCCTCGTCGAGCTCGGCCACGGCGGCCTCGGTCGCGCGCCACTCGGCCTCGAGGAAGGGGATGAGGGCACGGCTCCGGCCGGTGAGGGTGACGCGGCGCGTACGGGCGTCGGCGCCGGGCTCGGAATCGACCAGCCCCTCGCGCCGCATCGCCGAGATGGTCTGGCTCATCGCGGAGTGGGAGCGGCCCAGGGACTCGGCGAGCTCGCGGATCGTCAGGGGTCCGGTATGCGCGAGTCGGATCAACGGGTAGGCGAACCGGGGACGGACGCCCTCGATGCCCCGCTCGGCGTACACGGTCTCGATCTGGGCGTCCAGGGCGGCCAGCATGGCGTGGAGCGCGTCCCACCGTCCGGGTGACGCGGTCGGGTCCAAATATGTCACAGCACTAATATAACAGCGCTAATAGAATGGCCGGGGCCGGGAGGCGGGCACTCCTGACACTCCTGAAGCGGACCGGGAGACCCGGAAAGGGCGCGTGCGCGGCGGACCGCTCTGCTACCGTTGGCGGCATGAAGCGCGCTGCCATGACGACGACGCCGGAGGTTGTCCCGGCGCGCTGACACAGTCTGAGTCCGAAGCCCCGGGGCGAGTGCCCCGGGGCTTCGGCTTGTGGTCACTCGCCCGGCACCCCGCGAGGAGACCACCATGCACGACCATCGCAAGCTCGGCCGCGAGCTGGGCCTGTTCGACACCGACCCGCTGATCGGCGCGGGGCTGCCCTACTGGCTGCCCGACGGGGCGATCGTGCGCCACACCCTGGAGGAGTACATCCGCGACGCCGAACGGCGGGCCGGCTACCGGCACGTGTACTCGCCGGTGCTCGGAAAACGGGAGCTGTACGAGATCTCCGGGCACTGGTCCCACTACAGCGACGACATGTTCCCCCCGATGGACCTCGGGTCCGAGCAGGTCGTCCTGCGGCCGAGCCTGTGCCCCCACCACGCCGTGATCTACCGCTCGCGCTCCCGCAGCTACCGCGAGCTGCCGCTGCGCATGGCCGAGCTGGGCGGCATGTACCGCTCGGAGCCGTCGGGCGTGCTCGGCGGGCTGACCCGCGTACGCGCCATCCAGCTCAACGACGCGCACATCTTCTGCACCCTGGACCAGGTCGCCGAGGAGGCGCGGGCGGCCCTGGAGATGATCCGCCGCGCGTACGGTGCGCTCGGCATCGACGCCGCCCGTTACCGGCTCTCCCTGCCGGGGCCGGGGGGTAAGTACGTCGCCGCGCCCGAGATGTGGGAGCGCGCCACCGTCCTGCTGACCGAGGTCCTGGACCGCTCGGGCGTGGCGTACGAGGCGGCCGAGGGGGAGGCGGCGTTCTACGGGCCGAAGATCGACATCCAGGTCGCCGACGGCGCCGGGCGGGAGTCGACCCTGTCCACCGTCCAGGTCGACTTCCACCAGCCCCGGCAGTTCGACCTGCACTACATCGGCGCGGACGGCGCCAGGCACCGGCCGGTCATGGTGCACCGCAGCATCATCGGCAGCGTCGAGCGGGCCGTCGCCCACCTCATCGAGCGCCACGGCGGCGCCTTCCCCGCCTGGCTCGCCCCGACCCAGGTGGTGATCCTCCCGATCACCGAGGACGAGCTGCCGGACGCGGCGGCGCTCGCGCGGCGATGCGCCGAGCTCGGGCTGCGGGCCGAGGTCGCCGGTCCCGGGCGGGGCAGCCTGGGCGCCCGCGTCCGGGAGGCCCGTCTGGTCCCCTACCAGGCGGTGATCGGCGCCAAGGAGGCCGCCACCGGCGAGGTGGCGCTGCGCCTGCGAGACGGCCGCCGCCTGGATCCCCGGCCCGCCGCCGACGCCCTCGCCCGCATCGGCGCCCTCGTCCGCTCCCGCAGCACCGACCTGTGGGACGCGGCCGTCGCATGAACCGCCCGCCCTGCCCCCGCCGTCCGGCCGACGGGGTGCGGCACCTCACGCCCCACGTCCCCTTCGCCGGGCACGGGCAGTCCGGCATCGGTTCCGAGAACGGGACGCAGGGGCCGCTCGAATGCGCCATCCCGCAGACCATCACCGAGGCGGGCCCGCGTGAGGGGCGGTCGCGTCAGGTGAGCATGTGGCCGACGAGCAGCCAGGCGCCGATGCCGATCATGGCGGCTCCGGACAGGCGGCCGATGACGCGGGCGGCGGCGGGGCGGCCGTGCAGGACGGTGCGGGTGACCGAGCCGAGGCAGAGGTAGAAGACGGCGCACGTGGCCATGAACGCCAGCCCGAGGACCAGGATCTGCCCGGCGACGGGCCAGGCTCCGTGCGGGTCGGTGAACTGGGGGAGCAGGGCGAGGAAGACGAGCAGGCCCTTGGGGTTGAGACCGCTGACGCCGATGCCCCTGACGAAGGTGTCCCAGTCGGTGCCGGCCGGGCCTGCCGCCGGAGTGCCCGGGGCCGAGGGGCGGGCGAAGGTGCTCGCCCCGTGCCACATCAGGTACAGGCCGCCGACCAGGGTCAGTCCGGTGAGGATGGCCGGCGATCGGGCGACCAGCGCGCCGACTCCGGCCGCGACGACGAGGGTGACGGCCGCGTAGCCGACGACCAGCCCGCTCACCGCCGGGTAGACCGGACGGCCGCGCAGTCCGGCGCTGATGGTGAACGCCCAGTCGGCGCCCGGGACGACGATGAGCAGGAGCGCGACCGCCCAGAAGGCGAACACGGAAGCGGCGGCCACGAACGTCCCCCCAACCTCGGCTTGATCGGAAGAATAGGCCCGATCTCCTCGAAAGTGCTTCCAACTTTCGCCCGAGAAGCGACCGTTCGTGGAAGCATCTTCCGTATGGACCGCATTGATCGGAAGATTCTTGCCGTGCTCCAGCAGGAGGGCCGTCTGACGATCACCGAACTGGCGGCGCGGGTCGGGCTGAGCGTCTCGCCGTGCCACCGCCGGCTGCGGGAGCTGGAGCGCGGCGGCGCGATCCGCGGGTACCGGGCCGTGGTGGACGCCGACGCCCTCGGCCTGAGGTTCCAGGCACTGGTGTTCGTCACCATGCGCCAGGAGGACCGCGACACCCTGCTGGGGTTCGAGGCGGCGGTGGCGCGGGTGCCGGAGGTGGTGCAGGCGCAGCGGCTGTTCGGCGACCCCGACTACCTGCTGCGCATCGTCACCGCCGACCTGGGCGCCTACCAGCGCCTGGAGGACGACATCCTGTCGGCGCTGCCGGGCGTGCAACGCCTGAACTCCACCCTGGTGATGAAGCACGTGGTGAACGACCGTCCCCTGCCCACGTGAGCGCGGGCCCCAGGTCCTGCCGGTGGGGTGACGCGAACGCTGTGTCGGGTCATCGTGACCACCTGCCGCGCCGGCACCGGACGCGCACGCGTGGGCCTGCCGCGCCCGGTGGCGTGACAGGCCCACGCGTGCCGCCCGGACCGGGACGGCCGGGTCCGGTCGGCTCAGGTCTGGTCGACGTAGTCGCGCAGGTGCACGGCCGTGAGGGTCGTGCCCGAGGCGACCAGGTCGGCGGGGGTGCCGGAGAAGACGACCCGCCCGCCGTCGTGCCCGGCCCCGGGGCCGAGGTCGATGATCCAGTCGGCGTGGGCCATCACCGCCTGGTGGTGCTCGATGACGATCACCGTGTTGCCGTCGTCGACCAGGCGGTCCAGCAACTCCAGCAGCTGGTCCACGTCCGCCAGGTGCAGGCCGGTGGTCGGCTCGTCCAGGACGTAGGTCGTGCCGTTCCTGGCCATGTGGATGGCGAGCTTGAGCCGCTGGCGCTCGCCGCCGGACAGAGTGGTGAGCGGCTGCCCGAGCCCCAGGTAGCCCAGGCCCACCGCCGCGAGCCGGTCGAGGATGACCCGCGCCTGGCCGGTGGTGAAGAAGTCGCGGGCCTCGGCCACCGGCATGGCGAGCACCTCGCTGATGTTCTTGCCGCGCAGGGTGTAGGAGAGCACCTGCGGCGTGAAGCGCCGGCCCTCGCACTGCTCGCACACCGAGGCGACCTCGGCCATCATCGCCAGATCGGTGTAGATCAGGCCGATGCCCTTGCAGGCCGGGCAGGCGCCCTCGGAGTTCGCGCTGAACAGGCCGGGCTTGACGCCGTTGGCCTTGGCGAACGCCGTCCGGATCGGGTCCAGCACCCCGGTGTAGGTGGCCGGGTTGCTACGGCGCGAGCCGCGGATCGGCGACTGGTCGGCGACGACCACGCCGTCACGCCCGGCGACGTACCCGTGGATGAGCGAGCTCTTGCCCGACCCGGCCACGCCGGTGACGACCGTCAGCACGCCGAGGGGGATCTCGACGCTCACGTCCCGCAGGTTGTGCAGGGACGCGCCCGTGATCGGCAGGTGCCCGGCGGGCGGGCGGACCTTCTCGCGCAGGCGCACGCGGTGGTCCAGGTAGCGGCCGGTGAGGGTGCCGGACCGGCGCAGGCCCGGAAGGTCGCCCGCGTAGCAGACGCGGCCGCCGGCGGT
Organism: Sphaerisporangium album; assembly: GCF_003323745.1. GTDB lineage: Bacteria > Actinomycetota > Actinomycetes > Streptosporangiales > Streptosporangiaceae > Sphaerisporangium > Sphaerisporangium album. The sequence goes on along the minus strand of NZ_QOIL01000018.1, from coordinate 171,992 downwards.
GCCGGCGCCGGGGCCGAGGTCGACCACGTGGTCGGCGATCTCGATGGTCTCCGGCTTGTGCTCGACGACCAGCACCGTGTTGCCCTTGTCGCGCAGCTGGAGCAGCAGCTCGTTCATCCGCTGGATGTCGTGCGGGTGCAGCCCGGCGGTGGGCTCGTCGAAGACGTAGGTGACGTCGCTGAGGCTGGAGTTGAGGTGGCGGACCATCTTCACGCGCTGCGCCTCGCCGCCCGACAGCGTGGAGGACTCCCGGTCCAGGCTCAGGTACCCCAGGCCGATGCCGACCAGCGACTCCAGGGTCTCGCGCAGGGAGTCCAGCATCGGCCCGACCGAGGGGTCGCGGATCTGGCCGACGAACTCGGCCAGGTCGCTGATCTGCATGGCCGAGCACTGGGTGATGGTGCGCCCGTCGATGGTCGCGGTGCGCGCGGCCTCGTTGAGGCGCGCGCCGCCGCAGGCGGGGCAGCGGGTCAGCTTGACCGCCCGGTCGGCGAACGCGCGGGCCCCCGGCTGCATCGACTCGCGGTCCTTGGCCAGATAGATCCGCCGGACCTTGGTGATCAGCCCCTCGTAGGTCATGTTGTTGGAGCCGATCTTGACCTTCGTGGCCGGCTTGTGGAGGAAGTCCTCCCACTGGTCCGCGGTGTAGTCCTTGAGCTTGACGTCCGGGTCGAAGAACCCCGACAGCGCCATGAGCTGCCAGTACCAGGTGTCCACCGCGAACCCGGGCACCTTGATGGCCCCGTCGTTCAGCGACAGCTCCCGGTCGACCAGCTCGTCGACGTCGATGTCGGAGACCTTGCCCAGGCCCTCGCACTCCGGGCACATGCCCTCGGCGCGGTTGAAGCTGAAGGCGGAGGGCGGCCCGACGTGCGGGGTGCCGACGCGGCTGAACATGATCCGCAGCATGGTGTGGGTGTCGGTGGCGGTGCCCACGGTGGAGCGGGCATTGGAGCCCATCCGCTCCTGGTCGACGATGATCGCCGCGCTCAGGTTGCGCAGTGCGTCGACGTCCGGGCGGTTGAGGCTCGGCATGAACCCCTGGATGAACGCCGTGTAGGTCTCGTTGATGAGCCGCCGCGACTCGGCGGCGATGGTGTCGAAGACCAGGGACGACTTGCCGGAGCCGGAGACCCCGGTGAACACGCTGAGCCGCCGCTTGGGGATGTCCAGGGAGACGCCGGTCAGGTTGTTCTCGCGGGCGCCGCGGACCTGGATGACGTCATGGCCGTCGGCGGCGGTGTGGTCCGGCCGGCGGCCGGCGCGTCCGGCGCCGCTCACCGTGCTGACCGAGTTTGCTGTTTCTGCTGTTTCTTCGAGGGGGCTGGAAGCCACGGAACCCTTCTATCTTCGGCCGGTGACGGATGGCTGGGGGAGTCGGAGGGAGCCGGGAGAGCCTACATCGGGCGCTGCATGGCCTTTTCCCGTCTTTCCGCCACGCTGGACCCCGACTCGCGCCGGGCCATGCGGCGCAGCACCACGGGCGCCACGAGCAGGCCGGCGACCGCCCACGCCCCGAGGACGCCGGCCGTCTCCAGGTGCCGCCAGGACTCGCCGATCTCGGCGACCGCCAGCGCGTCCGGCAGCAGCGCCGAACGCAGCCCGAGGCCGATCCAGTACAGGGGGAACGCCTGTGCGATGCCCTGCAGCCATTCGGGGAACCCGCTGACCGGATAGAACACCCCCGAGATCGCCACCAGCCCCATGATGGGCACGGTGACGAGGCCCAGGCTCTGCACGCTGCCGAACACCGCGCCACAGATCGCCCCGATGGGCAGCACCGCGACCAGGCCGAGCGCCAGCACCCAGGCCAGCGTCAGCCAGGACGACACCGCGCCGATCTGGAGGCCGTCGAACAGCAGCGCGGCCGGGATCAGCGGGATCAGCACGCTGAGGACGACCATGCCGGACCTGCTGATCACCTTGCCGACCAGGTAGCCGACCATGCCGTTGGGCGTGGCCTTGGCGCGCAGCAGCGTGCCGTCCTCGCGGTCCAGGGTCAGCATCATGGCCAGGGCCGTCACCCCGTTGAGCACGATGTTCATCGCCAGGATGCCCGGAATCGCCTGCGAGCCGAGTGAGAAGTCCGTGCCCGGGACCGTGTTGCCCCGCAGCAGGTACATCACCACCAGCGCGACGGCCGGGAAGAACGCCGCGCCCCACAGGTCCTGGCCGCTGGTCGCGCTCTGACGCAGCTCGATCCGGCCGCGCGACACCCCGGCGCGGACGGCCACCGTCGTGGCGTTCACGCGCCCACCCCGGTCAGCTCGCGGGCCGCGTGGTGCTGCCCGGACTCGAACTCGCGCACCATGGCCAGGTACACCTCGCTGAGGCTCACCCTGCGGACCTCCAGATCGCCGATCGCCTCGCCGTGGCGGGCGAACAGCTCGCGCACGTACCCGGTGGCGTCCTGCACCGACTCGGTGAAGAACTCCCCGTCCCTGCTGTAGCGGACCTCGGCCTTGCCGGAGAAGCGGGCGGCCAGCTCGGCGGCGGTGCCGTCGGCGACGATCTCGCCGCCCGCCAGGAGCACGATGCGGTCCGACAGCTTCTCGGCCTCGTCCAGGTCGTGGGTGGTGAGCAGGATCGCGGTGTCCTCCAGGCCCGACAGCCGGCGCACCAGGTCGTGGAAGTCCTGGCGCGCCACCGGGTCGAAACCGACGGTCGGCTCGTCCAGGAACAGCAGGTCCGGACGGCCGACCAGGCCGATGGCCACGTCCAGCCTGCGCCGCTGCCCGCCGGACAGCCGGGCGATCACGGTGCCGGCCTGCCCGGTGAGCCCGACCAGGGCGAGCAGCTCGGCGGTGTCGTACGGACGGGGACGTGCGGGCGTGCCGTAGGGGGCGTAGTAGAGGCCGAGGTGGTCGAGCAGTTCCGCGGCCCGCCACCTGCCGTGGTCTCGCCAGGACTGCAGGACGACGCCCAGCCGTGCGCGCCAGGCCTCGTCCCCGTGGTCGGGGTCGGTGCCCAGCACGCTGACCTCTCCGGCCGAGCGCCTGCGGAACCCTTCCAGGATCTCGATGGTGGTCGTCTTTCCGGCGCCGTTCGGCCCGAGCAGGGCCAGGACCTCGCCGCGGTGCACGCGCAGGTCGACGCCGCGCAGCACGTCGTTCGCGCCGTAGCGCATGCGCAGACCGCGGGTCTCGATGACCGGTTCGGCTCCGGACGGCGCGGCGGGACGGGGACCCGGCGCGGAGGGGACGTCCCCGGCGTGCGGCGGTGATATGTGACGAGCGGGATCTCGGGATTCGCCGTCATTGGCGGCTGCATTCATGCCTTCAAGTTTCTCATTGAAGTACCGAGTGAAGACTTTCCTGCCTGGCTGGCCCGTCTATGCTGGGCCGATGAACCGAGAACCCTCAACTCGCCGGTGAACGCTGTGGTGAGGGGGCCGGGGCTGCGTCCGGTCGACCTGGCGCGGCTGGTGGGCGTCTCGACCCAGCAGATCCGCAACTACGCCGACGCGGGGGTGCTGCCGCCCGCTCCGCGCACGCCGTCCGGCTATCGCAGGTTCGACGAGCGGCACCGCGGCGCGCTGCTCACCTACCGGACGCTGGCCGCCGGCTACGGGTGGGACACCGCCCGGTCGATCATGCAGGCGGTGCACGCGGGGGACCTCCCTTCGGCGCTGGCCCTGGTGGACGCCGCTCACGCCATGGTGCACGAGCAACGCCGCGCGCTCCAGGCCACCGGCGAGGCGCTGGAGGCCGTCGCCGTGCAGGACCCGGGCGACCCGGCATCCTCGCGGGCGGGCATGCGCATCGGCGAGGTGGCCGCACACCTCGGGGTGCGCACGTCGGCCCTGCGGGTCTGGGAGTCGGCCGGGCTGCTGGCCCCCAGACGCGAGCCGGGCACCGGGTACCGCCGCTTCGGGCCGGCCGACGTCCGGGACGCCCGCATGATCATCATGTTGCGGCAGGGCCGCTATCTGTTCCCGCAGATCCGGCTCGTCCTGGACGGCCTGCGCCGCACGGGCGGCAGCGACGCGCTGCGCGCCGCCATCGCCCAGCGGCGGGCGGAGCTGACCGGGCGGGCGAGGGCGATGCTGGAGGGCGCGGGCCGCCTGAACGACTACCTCGCCTCCCTGGCCGCCCGGCCCCCCGGCACAGAGCCCGCCGGCAGGGAGGCCACCGTCAGGAGTGCGCAGGTCAGGGGGCCTGCGCGTCCAGGACCGGGATGAGCTGCTCCTCCTCGTAGGCCAGGTGCGCTTCCAGCTCGTCGATGAGCCGCTCGACCTGGGCGAGCACTCCCGCCGAGCCCGCGTCCGGCCCGGTGACGGCCTGCCGCAGCTCCTCCAGCAGCACCGCGACCTTCTCGTGCTCGGCGCGCAGGCGCTCCAGCACCGGGGCCAGGTCGGGGCGCAGCCCGGCCACGTGGGGGAAGATGCCGGTGTCCTCGCCGACGTGGTGGTGGTGCAGCCCTTGGCAGACGGTCAGGCAGTTCACCCGCAACTGGGCGGCGAGCCCCGGACCCGAGCGGGCGACCTCCGCGCGGACCACGGCGAGCTCCCGCCGGAACGCGTCGTGGATCGCCCTCAGGGCCGCGCCGAACGACGTCGCCCGGGGCGGCCCGCCCGCGACCTGCTGGAGGGCCACCACGGGCAGGACGCGCGTGGTCTTGGCCTGGTAGGCGGTCCACCCGGGGTCGGCCTCGGCCGCGCGGGCGAACAGGCGGTCGCGTTCGGCCCCTTCCAGCACGATCGCCCGCGCCTCGACGGTGAAGACGCCGTACTCCACCGTGACGCGAGGGTCGGCCACCAGATTGTGGTACCAGGCGGGGTGTTTGGGCGCTCCGCCGCCCGAGGCGATGACCAGTGTCCGCTCGCCGCCGTCGGGAAGGTAGGCGAGCGGGGTGGTGTGCGGCCGTCCGGACCGGGCTCCGGTGGTGGTCAGCAGGAGCAGCCGCCCGCCCTCGAACGGGCCCCCGACCCGTCCGCCGTTGGCGCGGAACTCCTCGATGATCTGCCGGTTGAAATCGCTGGGCATTCTGTGTTTCTTCTCCAGGCATGACGATGCCGCGAACGGTACGCGGGCATGGCGAGATGGCCGCCCCGCGGGCGGCCGGAATGGAATCGTGAAACGGCTTTTCGCCGCGGTACGGAAATGCGGGAGGCGCCGCGCCGGGACATCCGTGAGGAACGGACGGTTCGCCGTCCGCACGGGAACTCACCGGGGCCGCGACCTCGGCGGCGACGCGCCATCGTGAACACGAGCGGTCACGGAGAATGCGCGGAGAATACGAAAGGCGGACCTCTGGCCCGCCCGGCGCTCACGCCGTGGCCGGGTGCCTCACTCGCTTATGGCCCATGGCCGACCCGGCAGTCACAAAACAAACCCTAATGCCAGGAAACACGCCAGGGCAACCGGTCTCAGCTCGTGGCCATGTCGTCGTGAACCGCCCAGGTCCGGTGGCGGCCACGTCATGGACCACGTCGACGGCCATGGCGTGGCGGCGCGGTCCCACCACCGCCGGATCGCCGAAAGGCCCGACAGGAACAGGGCCCCGGCCGCCGGCCCCTCCGGCGAGATGGACTTCTGACCTCTCACCCAGGTCACCCGATCAGGCGCGTCACCTGCGTCACCGCGAACCCGGGCGCGCCGCCGCCCGTCCCGGCGCTCGCGTGGCGGGCCGGCTCAGGAGGGGCGCGCCTGGGGGGTCAGGCGGGCGGCGCGGGACTCCAGGTAGCGCTGCTCGGGCAGGCTCGTGGTGTGACGGGCCGCCGTACGGTAGTGCGCGCGGGCGGCCTCCAGGTCACCGGCCATCTCCAGCAGGTGGGCGCGCACCGCCTCCAGCCGGTGGGAGCCCGCCATCCGCTCGTCCCGCTCCAGCCCGGCCAGCAGGTCCAGCCCCGCGCGGGGCCCGCCCACCATCGCCGCCGCCACCGCGTGGTTGAGGGTGACCACCGGATTGGGCTCCACCTGGGACAGCAGCCGGTACAGCTCCAGGATCTGCGCCCAGTCGGTGTCCTGCGCGCGCGGCGCCTCGGCGTGCACCGCGGCGATGGCCGCCTGGAGCTGGTAGGGGCCGAGCGGCGCGCTCGACAGCGCCTCGGTGATGAGCGTCACGCCCTCGGCGATGTGGGCGCGGTTCCACCGGGAGCGGTCCTGCTCGGCCAGCGGGATCAGCGCGCCGTCCGGCCCGGTACGCGCCGCGCGCCGCGCGTCGGTCAGCAGCATCAGCGCCAGCAACCCCGCCACCTCGCCGTCGGCGGGCAGCAGGCGGCGCACCGCGCGGGCCAGCCGGATCGCCTCGGCCGTCAGCTCCACGCGCTGCAGGTCGGGGCCCGAGCTCGCGGTGTACCCCTCGTTGAAGATCAGGTACAGCACGTGCAGCACCACGGCCAGCCGCGTGGCCCGCTCCTGCTCGGGCGGCATGCCGAACGGGATGCCTGTGGCCTTGATCCGCTGCTTGGCCCTGCTGATGCGCTGGGCCATGGTCGCCTCGGGCGCCATGAAGGCGCGGGCGATCTGCGCGGTGGTCAGGCCGCCGACGGCGCGCAGCGTGAGCGCGATCTGCGAGGCGGCGGTCAGCGCGGGGTGGCAGCACAGGAACAGCAGGGTCAGGGTGTCGTCCTCGCCGGGCGCTTCGTCGCCGGGGGCCGGGGCGTCCTGCGGCGGGGTCATGGCGGCGACGGTGACCTCGCGCACGCGGCGGGCCTGGTCGCTGCGCCACTGGTCGGTGAGCCTGCGCGAGGCGACGGTGATCAGCCAGGCCCTGGGACTGTCGGGCACGCCCTGGCCGGGCCATTGCAGGGCGGCGGCCAGCAGCGCCTCCTGGACGGCGTCCTCGGCGGTGTCGAAGTGCCCGTGGCGGCGGATGAGCGCGCCGAGCACCTGCGGCGCCAGCTCCCGCAGCAGCTCCTCGACCGCCGTGCCGGTGCTCATCGCCGGACCGCCGCTCGGGCCGGGGTCCCGGCCCCGCCGGTGCTCGGCCGTCTCCCTCGAAGTCACGCTGACCCCCGCCGCTCCACGCCCCTTCCCCGGACCACCAGAATGTACTGCACCCCGGGGACGCGGGTGCGGCGACGCGACGCCCGTGGTGGTCGCGCGCCTATGAGGCCGCCTGTCGGGATCGACGGTCCACAGGGTCGAAACGCCGGAGGTCACGCGCAGGCCGAGGTCGTGAACCACTGATCCGCCGGCTCCTTCGACGTGCACCACACCGAAGGAACCGCCGGGTCAGCGCCAGCCCGGGTCCTCCACGCCTCCGGGGACCGGGGCGGCGGGGTCGTAGGGGAGGCGGGTGAAGATGAAGGTGTTCAGGTCCAGGTGGCTGACCGAGCCGTCGGGGCGGCGCACCAGGCGCATGACCTCCCCGGCGTAGTAGCCGTCCAGCCCGAGCCAGGTGCCGTCGGCCTGGGCGGCGAAGCGGGAGGCCCGGCCGGGGTGGCCGAGCGGGGTGAGGGCGACGTCGCGGCCCGGCAGCAGGCGCAGTACGTAGGCGGCCGGGCCCCAGTACCAGGGGCCGGTGAGCTCCAGCAGGTCCGGGTCGGCGGGGGCGGGCGCCCACTCGGCGGGGATGGCGGGCTCGTGGGTGTCCAGGATGTCCAGCAGGTCGGTGGCGACCGATCCGCGCAGCCCCGAGGTGGTGTTGGCCATGCACAGCACGCCGGTGCGGTCGGCCGGGTCGGCCCACACCACGGCCAGGAAGCCCGGCATCGACCCGCCGTGCCCGACCAGGCGCCGCCCCCGGTGGCGCAGCAACTGGACGCCGAGGCCGTAGCCGCCGGTCCAGGCGTCGCCGTCCTCGACGATGGCGGGCTCGCGCATCTCGGCCAGCGTGGCCGGGCGCAGGACGCGCTCGTCGCCGCCGGACAGGAACGCCGCCCAGCGGGCCAGGTCGGCCGGGGTGGACCACAGCTGCCCCGCCGGGGCCATGGCCACCGCGTCGTGCTCGGGCTCGGGCAGCAGCACGTCGGCGAAGGGGTGGACGGCGTAGCCGCGCGCGTGCGGCTCGCGCGGGCGGGTGGTCGTGTCCTGCATGCCGAGCGGCCGAAGGATCTCGGATGCCACGGCCTGGTCCCAGCCGGTGCCGCGGTGGCGGGCGACCAGCTCGCCGAGCAGGGCGAAGCCGACGTTGGAGTAGTGGAACCTGCGGCCGGGCCGGTGGCGCGCGGACTCGTCGGTGAGGGCGCCGGTCAGGGCCTCGACCGGCACGCCGGGGGTGCGTTCCCACCAGGGGCCGGGGGGCTCGGCGGTGAGGCCGCCGGTGTGGGCGAGCAGCTGGGCCACGGTGACCTCGCCCACGGGGGCGGAGGGCACGTGCTTGCCGATCGGGTCGTTGAGGTCGAGCGCGCCCTCGTCGCGCAGGCGCATCACCATGACGGCGACCAGGGTCTTGGTGATCGACCCGATGCGGTACTGGGTCGCGGGCGTCGGGACGGCGCCCTCGACCGTGCCCCGGGCCGCGAACCAGGCCGGCTCGCCGTCGCGGACGATCGTGACGGCGAGCGAGGGCGCCCGCGCCTCGGACTGCTCGATCGCCACGCGCCGCAGCAGCGCGCGCGCCGTGGCCTCCAGAACCGCCGCCATCCGGCCGCCTCCCCGTCATCCGTACGCCGCTCGCCGGCAACCCTGCCACACTAGCGGGGATCTTCTCTCGCGCTCGCCCCCGCGCGGGGACGCTGCCACCGGCGTAACCACCCAGGCGGGTTACGTGGCGGATGGTCTGACGATGCGCTCCCCGGAGGGCGCCATCCACCGGTTCGCCCCGGGCGCGCTGTGCCTGGAGTTCCTCACCACCGGCGGCCCCGGCCCGCCACCACGCGCTGCGCGTCCCCGGCGACCTCGCCCGTGACGCGATCGAGCCGTTCACCGGGCCGCTGCAGCCGAAGCCGGCGCTGGTGACGTAGCCGACCGGGGCGCTGTGGGTGAACACCGGTTCCTTCCCCGACACGGCAGCCGCGCGGCGTGGGGACCGTGGGAGCACCCGGGCACGGATCAAAGCCTAAGTGCGGGTTATCACACAACAATCGAGCGACGACGCGTCAGACGGGTCAGAGGCGCCCCAGACAATGATCTCTCGAACAGAGTCGAACTGCTCTAACCTTGGCGAAAGGGCTGGGAGAGAGGGGTTCGGTGACCGCTGGATCAGATGGTCCCCCTGGTGCGAGTTTTCAAGGAGTCCTGGAGCGCATCACCTACGCCAACGAGGAGACCGGGTACACCATCGCCCGGGTCGCGCCCGAGCGCGGCGGCGCCGACCTGGTCACCGCGGTCGGCCCGTTGCTGGGCGCGCAGGTGGGGGAGAGCCTGTGCCTGCGCGGCCGCTGGAGCTCCCACCCCAAGTACGGCAGGCAGTTCGAGGTGTGGTCCTACTCCACCGTCCTGCCGGCCACCGTGCAGGGCATCCAGCGCTACCTGGGATCGGGGCTGGTCAAGGGCATCGGCCCGAAGATGGCCGAGCGCATCGTCGGCCATTTCGGCACCGCGACGCTGGACGTCATCGAGACCTCGCCCGAGCGCCTGGTCGAGGTCCCCGGCCTCGGCCCCAAGCGCACCAAGATGATCGCCGTGGCCTGGGAGGAACAGAAGATCATCAAAGAGGTGATGATCTTCCTGCAGAGCGTCGGGGTGTCCACCTCGATCGCGGTGCGCATCTTCAAGCAGTACGGGGACACCTCCATCACCGTCGTCAAGACCGAGCCCTACCGCCTGGCCGACGATGTGTGGGGCATCGGCTTCAAGACCGCCGACACCATCGCCCAGGCCGTCGGCATTCCGCACGACAGCCCCGAGCGGGTCAAGGCCGGCCTGCGCTACACCCTGTCGCAGGGCGCGGACGCCGGCCACTGCTTCCTGCCCGCCCCGAACCTGATCGGCGACGCCGTCAAGATCCTGGAGGTCGGCCCCGACCTGGTGGCGAGCTGCCTGGAGGAGCTGGTCGCCGCCGAGGGCGTGGTCCGCGAGGAGGTCCCCGCCGCCGAGGGCCCGGTTCCGGCGGTCTACCTGCCGCCCTTCCACCGCGCCGAGCAGGCGCTGGCCGGCGGGCTGCGCCGCCTGCTGGACTCCGGCCACGACCGCCTCAAGGCCTTCGCCGCCGTCGACTGGGAGGCCGCCTTCGGCTGGCTGCGCAAGCAGACCGGCTCCGAGCTCGCCCCCGAGCAGGCCGACGCGGTAAGGCTGGCCCTGACCGCCAAGATGGCCGTCCTGACCGGCGGGCCGGGCTGCGGCAAGAGCTTCACCGTGCGCTCCATCGTCGCGCTGGCCCGCGCCAAGAAGGCCAAGGTCATCCTGGCCGCCCCCACGGGCAGGGCCGCCAAGCGCCTGGCCGAGCTGACCGGGCACGAGGCCACCACCGTCCACCGGCTGCTGCAGTTGCGCCCCGGCGGGGAGGCCACCTTCGACCGCGAGAACCCCCTGGACGCCGACCTGCTGGTCGTCGACGAGGCGTCCATGCTGGACCTGCTGCTGGCCAACAAGCTGGTCAAGGCCGTGCCCTCCGGCGCCCACCTGCTGTTCGTCGGTGACGTGGACCAGCTGCCCTCGGTCGGAGCCGGGGAGGTCCTGCGCGACCTGCTCGCCGCCGACGCCGTCCCCCGGGTGCGGCTGACCCAGATCTTCCGCCAGGCCCAGCAGTCCGGCGTCGTGGTCAACGCCCACCGCATCAACACCGGCCTGAGCCCCGTCCTGGAGGGAATGGCCGACTTCTTCCTGTTCCCCTGCGAGGAGCCCGAGGAGATCGCGGCGCTCACCGTCGACGTGGTGGCCCGGCGCATCCCGCGCAGGTTCGGCCTCAACGCGCGCCGCGACGTGCAGGTGCTCGCCCCGATGCACCGCGGCGCGGCCGGGGCGGCCAACCTCAACACCGCCCTGCAGGAGGCGCTCACCCCCTCCCGGGACGGCATGCCCGAACGGCGCGTCGGCGGGCGGGTGTTCCGGATCGGCGACAAGGTCACCCAGCTGCGCAACAACTACGACAAGGGCGTGGCCGGGGTGTTCAACGGCACCGTCGGGGTGGTCACCGACCTGCGCCCGGAGGAGAGCAAGCTCACCGTACTCACCGACGAGGACGAGAGCGTGGAGTACGCCTTCGACGAGCTGGACGAGCTGGCCCACGCCTACGCCGTCTCCATCCACCGCTCTCAGGGGAGCGAGTACCCGGCCGTGGTGATCCCTCTGTCCACCAGCGCGTGGATGATGCTGCAGCGCAACCTGCTCTACACGGCCGTGACGCGCGCCAAGAAGCTGGTGGTGCTGGTCGGTTCCCGCCGCGCCCTGGGCCAGGCCGTGCGCACCCGCGGCGCCGGGCGCCGCCACACCGGCCTCACTCACCGCCTACGCCAGGACTGATCACCCGGGGACGTCCCGGCGCCTCCCGAGCGGTGCGGACGTATTGTCGTCCCCGCGCACGCGGCGACCTTGCAATGCTCTCCGTCACGGTCCGCTGCCTTCCGCCGATCACCGTGATATCGCTCCGTCAGGGGGACAAAGGCGGCGGCCTGGGTGACGCGCCCACGGCTCGCCGGGGGCGGCGCCCGGCGGGTGCGCGCCGGCGCGTGTTCGAACAGGCTCGTGTTCCCAGAAGATCGCCGCATGTGAGACGACGCGCGACTTGTTCACGGACAGTACTCGTGAATGCGCCGCGTAACAGGGGCGTCGGGCGAACATGGTCTTTTCGGTGATCTAACCGCCTTTTCGGACGCGGCGGTACGAGCCTCTGCGCGGATCCCGGCCCGCCCGAGGCCGCGGCGCCGGAACGCCCGCCGATCACCCGAGCCGCAGGCCGGACGGCCGCGCCACGGGAGCGAGAGCCGCTACGGGCCGGACGCGGCCCCTGCTCCACGCCGGTACGGCCCATACCGAATGATCGTTCACGGTCGCGCCGCGCGGGCCTTTCCTGACCCGATCGGGAGGATCTTCTTGACCACCCGTGGTGGCTTTGGTGGGCCCATTACCCGCGCCAAGTGACCGAAATGTGATCTAACTCGCCCAAAAGATGCGCGTTCAGGCGTGCATGCCCATTAGGGTTTTTTTAATGGGCTTTGGCGCCGTGGGGGAGAGGTCTGTGCGGGACATTCGTCAGCGTCTGAGGACTCCGATCGCCGTGCTGGCCGTGGTGACGGCCGGGCTGCTGACCGCGTCGTGCTCCGGCGCGCCCGGATCGCCGGGCACCGGAACCGGGCCGGGCGCCGAGACGACCGCGCCGCCCACGCCCGCGCCCATCATCAAGATCAGTCCGGCGAAGGGCGCCAGCAAGGTCCGCCCCGACAAGAACGTCGTGGTCACCGCCAGCAACGGGGAGCTGGAGGAGGTCACCGTCCAGGGCGAGGGCGGCAAGGTGCTGGAGGGCGAGTTCGACGCCGACCACACCAAGTGGGTGTCCAAGGGCCCGCTGAAGCCCGCCAGCGACTACACCGTCTCGGCGAAGGCCACCGGCGACGGCGGCCCCGCCACCGTGACCAGCTCCTTCACCACCCTCAAGCCCGCCCAGGAGCTGCGCATCATCGACGTCACGCCCAACGTCAAGGGCGAGACCGTCGGCATCGGCATGCCGATCATGGTGCGGTTCAACCAGCCCGTCGGCGACAGGAAGGCCGTCGAGGAGGCACTGCAGGTCACCACGCAGAAGCCGGTCGAGGGCGCGTGGCGCTGGATCGACAACAAGTACGTCATCTACCGGCCCGCCAAGTACTGGCCCGCCCACCAGAAGGTCCGCTTCACCGCCGCCCTGGAGGGCGTGCGCGCCGGCAAGGACATGTACGGCGTCAAGAACTACGCCACCACCATGCAGGTGGGCGCGGCCTGGATCAGCACGGTGAACACCAGGACCCACACCATGGTCGTCCGCAAGGACGGCAAGATCGTGCAGAGGATGGCCATCAGCGCGGGCAAGGCCACCACCCGCGAGTACACCACCACCAACGGCATCCACCTCACCATGGAACGCGGCAGCCCGGTCACCATGATCTCCCCCGGGAAGAAGGAGGGCGACCCCGGCTACTACAAGGAGGTGGTCGACCACGCCGTGCGCATCTCCAACAGCGGCGAGTACGTCCACAGCGCGCCCTGGTCGGTCGGCTCGCAGGGCCGCGCCAACGTCAGCCACGGCTGCATCAACGCCCGCCCCGACCAGGCCAAGTGGTTCTACGAGAACTTCCACCGCGGCGACGTCGTCAAGATCGTCGGCACGAACCGCGCGCTGGAGTGGAACAACGGCTGGGGCTTCTGGCAACTGCCGTTCAAGCAGTGGAAGAAGGGCAGCGCCCTCGACGCCTGAGGGCACGGCCACCGCGCCAGAGCATTCGACAGGGACAGCCGTCGGAGCGGATGGCGAGGCGGCCTCCAACCTCGACTGTCAGGTCATACGTTGTGATCTGACAGACTCCTGGCCACGGCCAACGCGACCGAGTCGTGCGGCGCCGGTGGCGGGTGCGCGCCGGCGTCCTCGGTTCCCTGGTGCTGGACACCGCTCCTGGCTGTTCCGATCCTCCTCACGGGCCTTTTCGGTTGCTCAGGCGAAATCAGTCGGCGGGCTTGCCGAACCAGCGGGCGAGGTGGCCGTCCAGGTCCTGCTGATCGTCGCCGATCCAGGCGACATGGCCGTCGGGGCGTAGCAGGACGCACGGAACATCCAGTACCGCAGTGGGATCCGCGAGGTAATCGACCCGGTCTGACCAGCCGCCGACGGTCAGGCGTTCGGTACGGTCCAGTAGCAGGCCGCGGCCGCGATGCAGCAGACCGTAGAGGTGGCCCTGTTTCACGTCGATGTCGCGCAGGCGGCGGCCGAGCAGGTCGGGGCCTTCGCCGAAGTCGTAGCGGATGCCGATCGCGGTGATCTTCTCGATCAGATGGCGGTTCACCTCGTCGAAGTCCATCAGCTCGGTGAGCAGCCTGCGCACGGCCTGCGGGCCCGGTTCGGTGGACAGCAGTTCCATCTGGGCGCGGGTGTTGTCCAGCACGTCCTCGGCGACCGGATGACGTTCGGCCTGGTAGGTGTCCAGCAGAGTTTCCGGGGCCCAGCCGCGGATCTGTGCGGCCAGTTTCCAGCCGAGGTTGAATGCGTCCTGGACGCCCAGGTTGAGGCCCTGTCCGCCGGTGGGTGGATGGATGTGTGCCGCATCGCCGGCCAGCAGCACCCGCCCGACCCGATAACGTTCGGCCAGCCGGGTCGCATCCCCGAAGCGGGACAACCAGCGCGGGGAGTGCACGCCGAAATCGGTTCCGGCGATGGCGCGCAACTGTTGTTTGAAATCCTCAAGGGTGGGTGGTTCCGCGCGGTCGCTGACTCCCGCGGCGGGGACTACGACGCTGTAGATCCCTTCGCCGAAGGGCCTGAGCCAGAATCGCTTCGTGGTCTCGCTGATTTCGGTCACCTTGGCGGCGATCTCTTCCTGCGGTACACCCACTTCCATCTCGCCCATCAGCGTGTCGGACCGTGAGGGCTCGCCGGGGAAGCCGATGCCGAGCAGTTTGCGCACCGTACTGCGCGCGCCGTCACAGCCGACGAGATAGCGCGAACGCAGCTGTTCCCCGTCGGCCAGCTCGACGGTCACACCCTCGTCGTCCTGCGCGAAACCGGCGACCGCGCAACCGCGCCGGACCTGCGCACCCAGTTCGACCGCATGTTCTTCGAGCAGGTGAACGATGACCGGCTGCGGGATGCCCAGCAGATAGGCGTACGCGGAATCCAGGCCCTGGGGCACGGGTTTGGTGATGGCGGCGAAGAAACCGGCGGCCGGTCGCTGTCTTCCGTGTTCGAGAACGCGATCCAGCAGTCCGCGCATCGCCATCAGCTCGAGACTGCGGATATGCAGGCCGACTATGCGGACGAACGACTTGGGCGCGGTTTCCTTCTCAAGTACGAGTACCCGTACATCGTGCAGCCGCAGTTCGGCGGCGAGCATCGCACCAGTCGGCCCGCACCCGGCGATGATCACGTCGAACATGAGGGGCGCGCGATCGGCGCCGGAGGCCGGCGACCGGAGTCCGGGGACGTCGCGCGCGGTGAAGTCGCGCTCGACCGTATCGTTCGACGACGGCTCGGGGGTGACCCGCGGAGAGTGCATAGGTGTTGCCTTTCGGGAGTGCCTTGTTGGCGAGGCGCTCCCGGCGACACCTACGTCAATCGCCCGGCCGTGACGGGAAGGGGGAGCACCCACATCGATACAGCGTTCATGGGTCTCACCTCCTCGGGCGGTGTCACGGTCAACCGCAAGCTACAAGCCCGAGCATCGCGCCGTCCAATCCTTTTCCAGCCACGTGATCACGACTCCGAAGCGGCCCGTGCGGTTGCAGGGCGCCGGGCAGCTTCACCCGCGCGGCGGGGCCGGTCGGCGAACTCGGCGATCAGGCGGCGGGTGACGCGGGGAGCCGGCAGCGCCTCCCCGGCGGCCGCGACCCGGAGGTCACCTTCCGCCCGTAGCCGGGGGCGGGTCTGGCCGTCCGCGCGGGCCGGTGTCTCCTCAGGCGCCCAGGCCCTGGCGGACGGCCGTCTCCAGCGGCGAGTACGCGCCGTCCGGCCGGTGCACGGCCAGCGGCTCGCGCAGCAGGACGGGCGTCTGGGACATGAACCTCGGCTCGGTGCCCCGGTGGGCCTGCGCGGCGTGCACCAGGAACGGGTGGCACAGGAAGGCGTCGCCCGGCGCGCCGGTGGCCAGGACCTGCGGGCGGGCGGCGGTGGCGTCCACCACCGCCGGGTACAGCTCGGCGAACGCCGGGCCGTCCTGGCCGTGGGGCTCCAGCACGGCCGGCACGTCCAGGTGCGAGCCCACCCGGATGCGGGTCGGCGCGTCGTCCGGGCCGACCTCGGAGTACAGCATCAGCAGCAGCATGGTCCTGGCGCCCAGGGCCACCCCCCACGATCCGTCGGGGCGCGGGACACAGGAGTCGAGGTGCCAGCCGGTGTCGTCGGCAGGTGGCAGGCCGGGAAAGCGGACGGGCGCGTTGCCGACCGACCCCCGGGGGAACCAGCGGCCCGCGCCGGCGATCTGGTCCAGGGCGGCGTGCAGCCGGGGCGAGCGGATCGCCTCGCCCAGGGCGCCGTGGCCGTGGTCGTCGGCCGCCCAGCGCACCGGCTCGGTCCAGCCGGAAGGCTCGCCGGGGCTCAGGCCGATCTTCTTCCATAGCAGGCCGCGCGCCCGGTCGGCCACCTCGCGGGGGAAGGCCTCGCGCAGCGGCAGGAAACCGTCGCGCACGAACCGCCCGAGCTCCTCGTCGGTGAAGACCCCCACCAGACCTCCTCACAGGCACCGCTGTCCGGCTGCGGACGCTACCGGACCGCCCGGCAGGGCTCCACCCATTTACCGGACCTGTCGGTCCCGACGCGGCGGTGCGGGGGCCGGTGGTGACGGCGGTCCGCCGGGGCGCGGAGAGGATGCCAGGCGCCGTCCGAGGCGACGTGGCGGTACCAGCGGGCGTGCGCCCCGGGACCCGCACCGGTGCGGCGGGGGCCCCGCACCCGCAGGCGGAATGGGCACGCCTACAGCAGGGCGAGCTGGCGGTCGGCGGACCGCTGGGCCTGCCAGGGGGCGCGCCGGGCGCCGATGCCGTACAGGCGGGCCAGCTCGTTCACCCGGCCGACCACGCGCCGGCGATAGTCCTCGCCGGCGAGCGGACCGCCGGCGTACAGCTCCTCGTAGCGCGGCAGCAGCCGGGGGTGCTCCTCGGCCAGCCAGCGCAGGTACCACTCCCGCGCCCCGGGGGGCAGTTGCAGGACCATCGGGGTGAGGCTCACGGCTCCGGCCTCGGCCACGCGGCGCACCACCGCCCGCAGCTGGTCCTCGGAGTCGGTCAGGCACGGCAGGATGGGGCCCATCAGCACCCCGCACGGCACCCCGCGCTCGCCCAGCTCGGCGCACAGCTCCAGGCGCTTCTGCGCGCTGGGCGCGCCGGGCTCGACCGCGCGGCGCAGCCGGTCGTCCACGAACCCGATCGACACCCGCGCCTCGACCTGGGCCACCTCGGCGGCCCCGGCCAGCAGCTCGGCGTCCCGCAGCACCAGCGCGCTCTTGGTCATCACGCGAAACGGGTTCCCGGCGTCGCGCAGCGCCGCGATGATGCCGGGCATCAGCCGGTAGACCTGCTCGGCCTCCTGGTAGCAGTCGCCGCTGAAGCCGATGCCCACCGGCTCGCCCTTCCAGCGCGGCGCGGCCAGCTCGGCCCGCAGCCGCTTGGCCGCGTCGGTCTTCACCACGATGGCCGAGCCGAAGTCGCGCTCGCCGTCCAGGCCGAGCTGGCGGTGACCGCCGCGGGCCGCGCAGTACAGGCACGCGTGCGCGCAGCCGCGGTAGGGGCTGACCGCCCAGGACACGCCGAGGCCCACGGCCTCGGGGACCCGGTCGATGATCGTGCGGGACGGCACCTCGTAGAAGGTCGTGGCACCCGAGGCGCGGCGGACCGCCCGCCGCTCGATTCGCGGCCGGGTCGCGGGGGTGCTCTCGACAAGGGGAAGGGCGTCGAAACGCATGACTGATAGTGGAACACGCATTCGATACCCGTGGCAAGCGAACGCACCGCCGAGACACGGCCCGGAAGGCTCCGCGCGCCGTGACCGTTCGGCTTCACGCCGTGGCCGCCCGCGGCCGCCCGCCCGGGACGTCGCGGTCGCCCGGTAGCACTTGGTCCTGGTCACCGGGCAGGTCCGGCGGTGCGGGGCTCGGGCGGCGGCCGGATCCGCCGGCCCGCCCGGGACGCGCCGCACGCTCCCCGGGGTCGCCGGATCGGCCGGGCACCACAGGTCCCATGCCGACCCGGCCGTGTCGTGCCAGGAGTCGCCAGGAGCCGTCTGAACGGCGGGACGTTGCCGAAGCCTCGTGGGGAGCGTCCGCCTTCTGGGCGTCCGGCGCGGCCCTTCACCCCCACGGCGATCCCGGAAACCGCGCAATCGGGCAAATATCCCCCCATTCCACTAAACTGGTACGGACGTACCGGTATCCGCAGCCGGTCAGGATCATGGAGGCCGGTTGTCATGGCGTGGTTGCTGCTCGCCGCCGCGATCGCTTCGGAGGTGCTGGCGACCACGGCGCTCAAACTGAGCGACGGCTTCGCCCACAAGGGCTGGGCGGTGGTGGTCGTCGTCGGCTACGTCACCTCGTTCGCCCTGCTGGCCCGCGCCTTGAAGCTGCAGATGGAGATCGGCGTCGCCTACGCGGTGTGGTCGGGCGTCGGAACCGCCGCCATCGCCGTGATCGGGGCGCTGTTCCTGGGCGAGGCCATGAACCTCGCCAAGGCCGGGGGTATCGTCCTGATCATCGCCGGGGTGGTCCTGCTCAACCTGGCCGGCGCCCATTGACCGGCCCGGCCGCGGCCTCCGCGCACCCGAGCGGGCGGGGGCGTCTGCCTCCCGGGCCGGTCCTTCCGGCCGCCCGCCGTCCCGCGCACGAGTCCTGCGACCGTCCGGACGGCGGGGCGCCGGGGAACGATGGTCCTGATACCGGATCCGTGGAGGGCGCCGATGACGACGGAAAGGCACTCTTCCCCCCAAAGGCACCCTTGCGCGCCTGACGCACCGGGGCCTTCGGGGACGACGGCGCGGCCGCCCCAGGAGCGGGGACGGCGCCGGCGCGCGGCGCTGCTGGCGGCGGCGGTGGGCCTGCTGGAGGAAGGCGGGTTCACCGCGGTCACCCACCGGGCGGTGGCCGGCCGCGCGGGGCTGCCGCTCGCCGCGACGACCTACTACTTCACCTCGCGCGACGAGCTGGTGTCCGAGGCGTTCGCCCTGCTGGTCGTCCGCGAGCTGGGGGAGATGCGCGCCCGCCTGGAACCGGGGACGCCGCGCGATCCCGAGTCCCTGGCGGCGCTCCTGGCCACGGCGATGGGCCCGGGGGCCGTCCCGGGCGCGGGGAGGGGCTCACCGGCACAGGCGGGCTCGCGGGGGGCAGGTGAGGGCGACCGGCTGCGTCAGCTCGGCCTGTGGGAGCTGTACCTGCAGGCCGGCCGCGACCCGGCGTTGCAGGCCATCGCGCGCGACTGGACCGACGGGTGCGACGCCCTGGTGGCCCAGGTCCTCGACCACGCCGGATACCCCTCCGGACGCGCGTCCGCGCGCATGATCGGCATACTGCTGGCCGGTCTGTGGATGGAGTACGCGGTGGAGGGCCGCCCCGAAGCCGCCCAGGAGGCCCGCGAGATCCTCCTCCGAGCCCTCCGCGCGCTTTCCCCGTCCGCTCCTGGTCGCGCCGGCTGAGGTCCCTCCGCCCCCGGTGACCGCCGTCACGGGGTCCGCGAGCCGGACGGCGGGATCTCCCGCGGCTCGACGACACGCGACATGGGGCTGCGGGGGCGGCCGAGGAGCACTTTGCGTGGGAACCGGCGTGTCCGCAGGGGTGTGGGGTGATCTACGCTGTCGACGGTGACGATTCTTCATCTGGCGCTGGCCGATGACTGGACGGCCGCGGTCGACGCGGGCGAGTACCGCGTCTCCACGCTGGGGCGGACCCTGGCGCAGGAGGGCTTCATCCACGCCTGCGCCGATCTGGAGCAGTTGCGCGGTGTGGCGGGGCGGTACTACGGCGAGGTGACCGAGCCGCTGGTGGTGCTGGCCATCGACGAGGAGCTCGTGGGCTGCCCGGTGGTGCGGGAGATCCCCGAAGGCGCACAGGAGGCGTTCCCCCACATCTACGGCCCGCTCCCCGTCAGCGCCGTCGTCCAGGTCACGCCGTTCCGCCGCTGACCGAGCCTCACTCGCACAGGGTGCGCTGCAGGCGGCGGGCGGCGAACAGCAGGCCGCCCACGACCATGGCCAGCAGGTAGGCGGCGTGGGCGAGCAGCCCCCAGGCCATCTGGCCGATGGCGATTCCCCGGACCAGCTCGACCGCGTGGTAGAGCGGGGTGAGCTGGATCAGCACCTGCATCGCCGCCGGGTAGTCGCCGACGGGGGAGAAGGTGCCGGAGAACAGGAACAGGGCGAACTGGCCGGTGGACATCAGGTCGAAATCCTGCCAGCCGCGCAGCAGCGTGCTGATCGCCATGCCGATCGACCCGAAGGCCAGCCCGACCAGGATGGTGGCCGGGAACGCCGCCAGCGCCCACAGCGGCGCGGCCAGCCCGAGGGCGACCATGACGACCAGGAACAGCCCGGTGTACAGGGAGCCGCGGACCATGGCCCAGCCGAGCTCGCCGACGGCGATCTCGAAGGGCCGCACCGGGGTGGCCAGGACCGCCTCGAAGGTCTTCTGGTACTTCATCTTGAAGAAGAAGTTGTAGGTGGTCTCGGCGAGCGCGCCGGACATGGCCGACACCGCCAGCATCGCGGGGGCGACGAACGCGGCGTAGGGCAGTGACCGGTCGCCGACCTGCAGGTCGCCGACGAGCGCGCCGACGCCGACGCCGATGGACAGCAGGTACAGCACGGGCTCGAAGAACCCCGACAGCAGCACCAGCCAGTAGGCGGGGCCCGAGCGCAGCGCCCCGACGTTTCGGCCGAACACCGCGCCGACCCGGGCCGGGGAGACCCGGGCGGCGATCATCGTGGTCACCATGTGTCAGTCCTGAAGTCGTCTGCCGAAGGCGTGGAAGGCCCAGAGCATGCCGGCGGCCGTGAAGACCAGCAGGTAGGCCAGGTGCGCGGCCACCGGCCACGGGGGAGCGGCGCCCAGGGTGGCGGCGCGGTCGAGCTCGACGCCGTGCCACAGCGGCGACAGGTAGGCCAGCGGCCGGACCACGGCGGGCAGCTGGCCGACGGGGAAGAACACCCCGGCGAACAGCGTGGAGGGGATCATCACGAACCGGAACAGCAGCGCGAAGTAGCTGTCGTGGTCGACGCCGGCCGAGAAGGCCATGGTGGGGGCGGCGGTGGCCAGCGCCACCAGGCCGCACACCAGCGGGGTGACCAGCGCCCAGGGAGAGCGCAGCGCCCCGAACAGGGCCGAGACACCCAGGAACACCACCGCGGCGATCTCGACGCGGATCAGGATGTACAGCAGGTAGCCGCACACCATGTCGCCGGCCTCCACAGGCGTGGCGCGCATGGCGTGGAAGCCGCGCGTCCACTTGAAGTCGCCGAGGATGGGGTAGGTGCACTCGCCGACCGCCATCTGGAAGGCGGTGGCGGCCATCACGCCCGGGACGATCCAGGCCAGGTAGCTCACCCCGCCGATGTCGCCGACGTGGCCGCCGACCCCCAGGCCGATGCTGAGCAGGAACAGCACCGGCAGCACGAAGGAGGAGAACACCGAGGCCCGCCACAGCCGCCGGTACAGGGTGAGGTCGCGCTCCAGCACCGCCAGCGTCGAACGCGCGCTGACCCGCGTCGCCAGGATCGCCATCAGTCGACCAGGGTGCGGCCGGTGAGGTGCAGGAACACGTCCTCCAGGGTGGAGCGGCGCACCAGCACGCTGGAGGGGGTCAGGCCGCGCCGGTGGACCTCGGCGGTGGCGGCGTCGCCGTCGGCGGCGTACACCAGCAGCCGGTCGGGCAGCGGGTCGATGCGCGTGCCCACCCCGGCGAGCTTGCCGGCCAGGTCGGCGGGGCGTTCGTCGCCGAAGCGCAGCTCGACCACCTCAGGGGTGGAGTAGGTCTCGATGAGCGCGCGCGGCGAGCCCTCGGCGACGATGCGGCCGCCGTCCATGACCACCAGCCGGTCGCACAGCTGCTCGGCCTCGTCCATGTAGTGGGTGGTGAGCACCAGGGTGGTGCCGCGGCGCTTGAGCTGGAACAGCCGTTCCCACAGCAGGTGGCGCGCCTGGGGGTCCAGGCCGGTGGTCGGCTCGTCCAAGAGCACCAGGTCGGGGTCGTTGACCATCGCGCGGGCGATGGTCAGGCGGCGTTTCATGCCGCCCGACAGCGGATCGACCTTGCTGCCGGCGCGGTCGGCCAGTTGCACGAACTCCAGCAGCTCGTCGGCGCGGCGCCGGGCCTCGGCCCGGGGCACGCCGAAGTAGCGGGCGTAGGTGAGCAGGTTCTCGCGCACGCTGAGGTCGGGGTCGAGGTTGTCCAGCTGCGGGCAGACCCCGAGCCGGGCGCGGATGCGGGTGCCGTCACGGACGGGGTCCATGCCGAGGATGCGCAGCTCACCGGACGTGGGCATGGACACGC
The DNA here is from genome assembly GCF_003323745.1 of Sphaerisporangium album. Lineage (GTDB taxonomy): Bacteria > Actinomycetota > Actinomycetes > Streptosporangiales > Streptosporangiaceae > Sphaerisporangium > Sphaerisporangium album. Next base: position 150,018 of record NZ_QOIL01000018.1, on the reverse strand, counting down.
AGCCGATCATGCGCATGGTGGAGGACTTCCCGGCGCCGTTGGGGCCGAGGAAGCCGAACGCCTCGCCGGGGGCGACCGACAGGTCGATGCCGTCCACGGCGGTGAAGTCACCGAAGCGTTTGACCAGGCCACGCGCGTAGATCAGAGGTTGGTCGGACACGGTGCAGACCCTAGCCAACCCCTCCGACATTTTCCCACCGGGTTTTCGGTGTCGCCGCGACCGCCGGGGGCGCTCAGGGGGCCGGCGCCCCGCGCGGGGCCCTGTTCGACGACGAACTCGACCGGGATGTTGCCGCGCGTGGCGTTGGAGTAGGGGCACGAGCCGGCGTCCCTGCGCCAGGTCCTGCGCCGCCTCACCGCCACCCTGGACGCCCCGCCCGCCGCCCACCCCGCCGGCTCCCCTCCGGCCTCGCGAGGCGCGGCCGCCGAGGGCCCTGCCAGATCGGGACCAAGGTCTCTGGCATAACCACCCCCGGCCGGGAACGCTCGTAGGCATGAGTGAGCTTGAGCGCATCGACGCCTACTGGCGCGCCGCCAACTACCTGTCGGTCGGCCAGATCTACCTGCTGGACAACCCGCTGCTGCGCGAGCCGCTGCGGCCCGAGCACGTCAAGCCCCGCCTGCTCGGGCACTGGGGGACCACACCGGGCCTGAACTTCTGCTTCGCCCACCTGGACCGGATCATCCGGGAACGCGACCAGGACATGATCTACATCTGCGGCCCCGGCCACGGCGGCCCGGCGGCCGTGGCCAACGCCTGGCTGGAGGGCACGTACTCGGAGGTCTACCCCTCGGTGTCCCAGGACGAGGACGGGATGCGCCGGCTGTTCCGCCAGTTCTCCTTCCCCGGCGGCATTCCCAGCCACGTCGCCCCCGAGACCCCCGGGTCGATCAACGAGGGCGGCGAGCTCGGCTACTCCCTGGCCCACGCCTACGGCGCCGCGTTCGACAACCCCGGCCTGGTCGTGGCGTGCGTCGTCGGCGACGGCGAGGCGGAGACCGGCCCGCTGGCCACCAGCTGGCACTCCAACAAGTTCCTCAACCCGGAGCGGGACGGGGCGGTGCTGCCCATCCTGCACCTCAACGGCTACAAGATCGCCAACCCGACGGTGCTGGCCCGCATCCCCGAGGCCGACCTGCTGGCCCTCATGCAGGGGTACGGCTACCGCCCCCACCTGGTCTCCGGCGAGGACCCCGCCGCGACCCACCGGCTGATGGCCGAGACGCTGGACGTGGTCTTCGACCAGATCGCCGCGGTGAAGTCCGGCGCCGAGGACCGCCCGCCCATGATCATCCTGCGGACGCCCAAGGGCTGGACGGGCCCCAAAGAGGTCGACGGCCTGCCGGTGGAGGGCACCTGGCGCTCGCACCAGGTGCCGCTGAGCGGGGTGCGCGACAACCCCGAGCACCTGCGGGAGCTGGAGGCGTGGATGCGCTCCTACCGGCCCGGCGAGCTGTTCGACGGCCACGGCCGCCCGGTGGAGGAGCTGCGCGCCCAGGTGCCCCGCGGCCCGCGCCGGATGAGCGCCAACCCGCACGCCAACGGCGGCGAGCTGCTCAAGCCCCTGGTGATGCCCGACTTCCGCGACTACGCCACCGAGGTCAAGGCCCCGGCCGCGGCCACCAGCGAGCCCACCCGCGTGCTCGGCGGGTTCCTGCGCGACATCATCGCCGCCAACCCGGCCGATTTCCGCCTGATGGGGCCGGACGAGGTCGCCTCCAACCGGCTGTCGGCGGTGTTCGAGGTCACCGGCCGCGCCTGGGACGCCGCGCGGCTGCCCACCGACGAGCACCTGTCCCCCGACGGCCGGGTGATGGAGGTGCTGAGCGAGCACCTGTGCCAGGGCTGGCTGGAGGGCTACCTGCTGACCGGCCGCCACGGCCTGTTCACCTCCTACGAGGCGTTCATCCACATCGTGGACTCGATGTTCAACCAGCACGCCAAGTGGCTGGAGTCCTCCCGCAAGATCCCCTGGCGCCGGCCGGTGGCCTCGCTGAACTACCTGCTGTCCTCGCACGTGTGGCGCCAGGACCACAACGGGTTCAGCCACCAGGACCCCGGCTTCCTGGACGTGGTCTCCAACAAGAAGGCCACGGTGGTGCGGGTGTACCTTCCGCCGGACGCCAACTGCCTGCTGTCGGTGGCCGACCACTGCCTGCGCTCGCGCGACTACGTCAACGTGGTGGTCGCCGGCAAGCAGCCGGTGCTGGACCTGATGGCGATGCCCGAGGCGGTCGTCCACTGCGCCCGCGGGGTGGGCATCCTGCCGTGGGCCTCCACCGACGAGGGCGCCGAGCCGGACGTGGTGCTGGCCTGCGCCGGGGACGTGCCCACCCTGGAGGTGCTGGCCGCCGCCGACCTGCTGCGCCGCCACCTGCCCGAGCTGAGGGTCCGCGTGGTCAACGTCGTCGACCTGATGCGCCTGCAACCGCCCTCGGAGCACCCGCACGGCATGCCCGACGCCGAGTACGACGCCCTGTTCACCACCGGCAAGCCGGTGATCTTCAACTTCCACGGCTACCCGTGGCTGATCCACCGCCTCACCTACCGGCGCACCGGGCACGACAACCTGCACGTGCGCGGCTACAAGGAGGAGGGGACGACCACCACCCCGTTCGACATGGCCATGCTCAACGACATCGACCGCTACCACCTGGTGATGGACGTGATCGACCGCGTCCCGGGGCTGGGGGAGCGGTGCGCCCATCTGCGCCAGCGGATGGCCGACGACCGCCTGCGCGCCCGCGCCTACACCCGCGAGCACGGGGAGGACTCGCCGGAGATCCGCGACTGGACCTGGCCGCACACCGACCCGGCCGCCCGCTGAGCCCCCGCGGGGTCACCGGCCGCCGCACCCGCCCCGGGTGGGCAACGGGCTCAGCCGCCGCTGCCGTAGGGGCGGGTGATGATCTCCAGGGAGTGGCCGTCGGGGTCGTCGAAGTACACCCCGCGGCCGCCGTCGTTGTGGTTGAACCGCCCGGGCCCCTGGTGCCTGGGCCCGGCCCAGTAGTCCAGGCCGGCCTCGCGGACGCGGGCGAAGATGGCGTCGAACTCCCCCTCGCTCACCAGGAACGCGTAGTGCTGGGGGGTGATCGAGGCGGCGGGGGAGTCGGCGAAGTCCAGCGTCACGCCGTTGGAGGTCTCTACCGGCAGGAACGGCCCGTAGGGCGCGCCCACATCCAGGCCGAGGATGCGCGCCAGGAAGGCGGCCGAGGCCCCCTTGTCGGCGGCGTGGACGATGGTGTGGTTGAGCTGGACGGACACGACCGGATGCCTCCCCGCGACGTCGGACGGCGGCGGGCACGCCCGCCGCGCGCCGGCTCACCACGCCGGCTCACCGGGCCGGGATGCCCCCGTGATCCACTATAGGCCGACCGTCCGGGCGCCCGGAGGTCAGGCGGGGCGGCGTCCGGCCTCGGCGGGCAGGCGGGTCAGCAGGTTGGCCAGGTCGTCGGCGTGGTCCTCCTCATCGGCCAGCAGCACCTCGAACAGCCGCCGCGTGGTCGGGTCGCCGTCGCCCAGCCACTGGGCGATCTCGGTGTAGGAGGCGATGGCCACCCGCTCGGCGATCAGATCCTCCTTGATCATCTCGATCAGGTCCAGGCTCGCGTCGTACTGGGTGTGGGACCGGGCGCTGAGCCGGGCCGGGTCGAAGTCGGGGGCCCCGCCGAGCTGGGAGATGCGCTCGGCCAGCAGGTCGGCGTGGCGCTGCTCGTCGGCGGCGTGCTCCAGGAACTCGGCGGCCACCGGCTCGGCGTGGATGCCGGTGGCGGTGTAGTAGTGGCGCTTGTAGCGCAGGACGCACACGATCTCGGTGGCCAGGGCCTCGTTGCACACCTGGACGACCCGCGGCAGGTCGGCGCCGTATGCCTCGGTCACCGGGCCCTTGTCCATCTCGGCCCGGGCGCGCTCGCGCAGGGTCTGGATGTCGGTAAGAAACTCGGCCATGCCGTCGGTGTACCCCACCCGAACGCCGGAAATGCCCGCAATGTCCGTATATATGGGTGGGGGTCAGGCGCGGCGGGCCACCAGCGCGATCAACGGCTGCACCAGCCGCGCCGCCAGCGGCCCGAACGCCGCCAGGATCAGCACGTACCCCGCCGCAAGCGGCCCGAGATCGGGATGCGCCCCCGCCGCCACCGCCAGCCCCGCGATCACGATGTTGAACTCCCCGCGCGGGATCAGCGCGATACCCGCCCGCGCCTGCCCGGCCCGCGCCACCCCCGCGCGCCGCGCCGCGTACATGCCGGTGGCCAGCTTGGTCGCCATGCTCACCACCGCCAGCAGCCCCGCCACCCCGGCCATCGGCAGGATCGCCGCTGGGTCGGTCTGCAGCCCGAAGAACACGAAGAACACCGCCGCGAACAGGTCCCGCAGCGGGATCAGCAGCGCCCGCGCCTCATGCGCCAGCTCGCCCGACAGCGCGATCCCCACCAGGAACGCCCCGACCGCCGCCGACACCTGAAGCTGCTGGGCGACCCCGGCGACCGCCAGCGCCAGCCCGACCACCTTCAGCAGCAGCACCTCGGAGTTGGGCGAGGCCACGAACGCCTCGATGAACCGCCCGAACCGGAGCGCCACCAGCAGCACGACCCCGACCGTCGCCAGCGCGATCGCCACCGTCACCGCCCCGACCGCCAGGCTCACCCCCGCCAGGATCGCCGTCAGGATCGGCAGGTACAGCGCCATCGTCAGATCCTCGAACACCAGCAGCGACAGCACCACCGGCGTCTCCCGGTTGCCGATCCACCCCAGATCCGACAGCACCTTGGCGGTGATGCCCGAGGAGGTCGCGTAGGTCACCCCGGCCATCGCCACCGCCGCCACCGGCCCCCACCCGAGCAGCAGCGCCGCCGCCGCCCCCGGGGCCGCGTTCAGGACCAGGTCCACCAGCCCGCCCCGGGCGTTGCCCCGCAGGCTGGTCACCAGCTCGTCGGCGTTGTACTCCAGCCCCAGGGTGAGCAGCAGCAGCACCACGCCGAGCTCGGCGCCCACCGCGATGAAGTCCTCACTGGTGGCCAGCGGCAGGATGCCCCCCTGCCCGAACGCCAGCCCCGCCAGCAGGTACAGCGGGATGGGGGAGATGCCGGCGCGCAGCGCGAGCGCGCCGAGCACACCGAGAGCCAGAACGATGCCGCCGAGTTCGATGAAGATGCTCGCTGTGTGCACGCCGGCCTTATCCGTGGGAAAGGATGTCGCCGACCGCGGCCGTGCTCTCCGGGCTGCCCACCACGACCACCACGTCCCCCGCCATCAGGCCGAAGTCGGGCGCGGGGCTGGCGTGCACCTGCCCGCCGCGCACCACCGCCACGATCGAGGCGCCGGTACGGGTGCGGGCCCGGGTCTCGCCCATCGGCCGCCCGGCGTAGGGCGAGCCCTCGGCGATGAGAAGCTGGACGCTGACCAGGCCCTCCACCTCGCGGTGCAGGGCGTTGAGCCGCTGGACGATGCGGGGCGCGCCCAGCAGCTCCACCAGGGCGTCGGCCTCCTCGTCGTTGAGCTGGACGGCCTCACACGCCCGGTCGGGGTCGTGCTTGTCGTAGATCACCACGTCCCGGCGGCCGCTGCGGTGCGACACCACCGCGATACGGCGCCCCGACTGGGTGGTGAACTCGTGTTTGAGCCCGATGCCCGGCAGCGCGGTCTGTTCGATCTCCACCGAGCCCTCGCCCCATCGTCGACGACGTGTTCACCCGCCCTCACAAGACGGAAAATGTCCAGTTTTGGGGCGGTCCTTGGTGAGGCTAGCACGCCTCCTCCGTCCCCGCGCACGTCAGAGCCCCTCGTCGCCCCTCGTCCCGGCCCTGTCTCTGCCCCGGCCGCAGCACGGCCGGGGTCCCGCTCAGAGCATCGGGCCCATCACCGCGCTCAGCCCGAGCACGAGCACCAGGCCGGTGACCGAGATCACCGTCTCCATGACCGACCAGGTCCGCAGGTTCTGCCCCACGCTCAGCCCGAAGTACTCCTTGACCAGCCAGAACCCCGCGTCGTTGACATGGGAGAAGAACAGCGACCCCGCGCCGATGGCCAGCACCAGCAACGAGGTCTGCCCGGTGTCCAGCGTGGGCACCAGCGGCGCCAGGATGCCCGAGGCGGTGACCGTCGCCACCGTCGCCGACCCGGTCGCCAGCCGGATCAGCACCGCCACCAGCCAGGCCAGCAGCAGCACCGAAAGCCCGCTGCCGCGCACCCACTCGGCGACCAGGCCGCCGATCCCGCTGTCCACCAGCGTCTGCTTGAACCCGCCGCCCGCCGCGACGATCAGCAGCACCCCGGCGATCGGCGGCAGCGCCCGCTGGGCAGGCGGCGATCCCCGCCCGGTCCATGCCCGCGCCCGCGCCCAGAGTGAAGATCGCCACGACGACCGCGATCAGCAGCGCCACCAGCGGCGTGCCGAGGAAGTCCAGCACCGTGCGCGCCGGGGCCCCCTCGGCGGCCACCAGGTCGGCCACCGCCTTGCCCATCATCAGCGCCACCGGCAGCAGCACCGTGGCCACCGTCGCCCCGAACGACGGGCGCCGCCCCTGGTCCTGCGCCCGCTCCTCCGGGCCGGCGAACAGCTCCGGCGCCGGCACCCGCACCCACCGCGCGGCGTAGCGGGCCAGCAGCGGCCCGGCGACCGCCACCGTCGGGATCGCCACCAGCACCCCGAGCCCGAGCGTGAGCCCGAGGTCGGCCTTCAGCGCGTCCACCGCCACCAGTGGCCCCGGGTGCGGCGGCACCAGCCCGTGCATGACCGACAGTCCCGCCAGCGCCGGGATGCCCACCGCCAGCAGCGGCAGCCCCGAACGGCGCGACACCAGGAACACCACCGGCATGAGCAGCACCAGGCCGATCTCGAAGAACATCGGCAGGCCGATCAGCGCGCCCACCCCGGCCATCGCCCACGGCAGCGCGCGGCTGCCCGACCGGCCGACGATCGTGTCGACGATCCGGCCCGCGCCGCCGGAGTCCGCCAGCAGCCCGCCGAACATCGCGCCGAGCGCGATCAGCGTGCCCACCCCGGCGGCGGTGCCGCCGAAGCCCTTGGTGAAGCTGTCGACCACCTCGGCCATCGGCAGCCCGGCGACCGCGCCCACCAGCAGCGAGCCCAGCGTCAGGCTCAGGAACGGGTGCAGCTTCAGCCAGGTGATCGCCACCACGATCAGCGCGATGCCCGCCAGCGCCGCCACCAGCAGCCGCCCGGAAGCGACGTGCGGGGCCGAGGCCGCCAGCACCCGCGTGCCCGCGCCGCCCAGGGCGAGGACCGCGTCCGCGTGTGTGTCCACGTGTACGTCCATGTGTGTGTACGGATTCATGAGGGGAAGGGGCACGGCGCGGCCCTACCGCGCGCGCCGGTCGCCCGGCGGGGGCAGGGACGGCCCCGGCCCGCCACGGGCGGGGGAGACCGCGGCCAGACAGTCCTCGACCAGCTCCTCCACCCCGCGCCGCAGGTCCAGCACGATGCCGCGCTCGCCGGGTCCCAGCGGCTCCAGGGCCGCGAACTGCGAGTCCACCAGCGAGGCCGGCATGAAATGCCCCCGACGGCCCGCCACCCGCCGCCGGACCTCCTCCTGGTCGCCGTCCAGGTGCACGAAGCCCACCCGCGGCGCCGCCGCGCGCAGCACGTCCCGGTAGGAACGCTTGAGCGCCGAGCAGCTCACCACCCCGCCACCGGCGTCGTGCGCGGCCAGCCACCCGCCGATGGCCCGCAGCCACGGCAGCCGGTCGGCGTCGGTCAGCGCCACGCCCTTGGACATCTTGGCGATGCCGGCGGGGCTGTGGAAGTCGTCGGCGTCGGCGAACGGGACCCGCAGCCGCCGCCCCAGCGCCACGCCCACCGTCGTCTTGCCCGACCCGGTCACCCCCATGACCACCAGCAGCGGCGCCGCGGAGGTTTGCCCGCCGCCGCCTGGGGGAGTCGGGGAACCCGAAGGCGCGGAGGCGGGGGGAGGCGTGGGGGGATCGACGGAGGTCATCGGGGCTCCAATCCGGACGATACTGGCCACAGCCTGACACGAATAATCATCCGTAATCAAGGGGTAACGGCCAATTAATCATACCTTTAGGGTGAGGGGGCAGCCCGCCCGCCGCCCCATGGCAGGATTGGCCACCGTGGGCACCAAAGACCAGACCAATACCGGCCAGCACGACCGCGTCCTGGACGAACTAGGCACCCGCATCACCTCCGGCGAGTTCCCCCCCGGCCACACCCTGCGCATCGAGCAACTCGAAACCCGCTTCACCGCGTCCCGATCCGTCATCCGCGAAGCCATCCGCGTCCTGGAATCCATGGGACTGGTCACCAGCCGCCGCCGCGTCGGCGTCACCGTCGCCCCCCGCACCGCCTGGAACCTGTTCGACCCCCGCCTCATCCGCTGGCGCCTGAACGGAACCGACCGCCCCGCCCTGCTGCTCTCCCTCGGCCAGCTACGCCACGGCGTCGAACCCGCCGCCGCCGCCCTCGCCGCCCACCACGCCACCCCCGAGCAATGCGGCACCCTCACCGGCGCCGTCATGCAGATGGCCGTCCACGGCAGATCCGGCGACCTGCACGCCTACCTCGACGCCGACATCCTCTTCCACCGCACCCTGCTCGCCGCCTCCGGCAACGAAATGCTCGCCGCACTCGCCGACGTCGTCGCCGAAGTCCTCAAAGGCCGCACCGGCCACGACCTCATGCCCGCCCACCCCGAACCCGCCGCCATCCGCTGGCACGCCGAAGTCGCCCAGGCCATCCAGGCCCGCGACCCCCACGCCGCCGAACGCGCCATGCGCGACATCGTCGACGAGGCCACCCGCGCCACTCAGCACCCCCCGGCATAACGCCCCGAAAGCTCCGCGCCGATCCGCGCCTCCACCAGCACCGTCGCGCGAGGGAGTGTCGCGCCGGTCGGCTGTCTCCGGTTGTACTCCAACGGCTTTGTGCCCGTGGGGGTGGGAACGGTCAGCTGCTGGGGTGCGGTGCGGGTGAGGGTGCGTGGGGGGTGGCGGCCCAGGAGGCGAGCAGGCGCAGGCCCTCTTCGAAGGGGGAGCCGGGTTGGGCGGTGTAGATGGTGAGGCTGAGGCCGGGTTCGGCGGCCATTTCCAGGCCTTCGTAGGCGAGGGTGAGGTCGCCGACGGCCTGGTGGTGGAAGCGTTTGGTGCCGGTGCCGTGGTGGCGGACGTTGTGGGCGCCCCAGCGGGTGCGGAACTCGTCGCTGCGGGTGGACAGTTCGCCGACGAGGTCGTGCAGGTCCTTGTCGTGGGGGTTGCGGCCGGCTTCGGTGCGCAGGATGGCGACGGTGATGTCGGCGGCCTGGTCCCAGTCGGGGTAGAAGCGGTGGGAGGCGGGGTCGAGGAAGTTGAAGCGGGCCAGGTTCGCCTGGTTGCCGGGTGTGGCGTAGAGGTCGGTGTAGAAGGCGCGGGCGAGCTGGTTGGCGGCGAGGATGTCCATGCGGCCGTTGCGGACGAACGCCGGCCCTGCCGTGATGGCGTCCAGGGTCCATTGCAGGCTGCGGTGCGGCTTCCATTGGTCCTTGGTGCGTCGGCGGCGGGGGCGGGTGAGGGCGCCGGAACCGTCGGCGGTCTGGGCCAGGTTCAGCAGGTGGGAGCGTTCGGCGTCGTCGAGCCGCAGGGCGCGGGCGAGGGCTTCCAGGACGGCCGGGGAGACACCGGCGAGGTTGCCGCGTTCGAGCTTGGCGTAGTACTCGACGCTCATGTCGGCCAGGGCCGCGACCTCGCTGCGGCGCAGCCCCGGCACCCGGCGCCGGGAACCGGAGGGCAGCCCGGCCTGCTCGGGGGTGATCCTTGCGCGCCGCGAGGTCAGGAACTCGCGGACCTCTTCACGGATGTCCACCCCTCGACGGTACGTCCTACCTGCGGTTATAGGGATGTACTGCCAGTACACCCCTTGGCCGTGCCTGGTTACGCGCGCCCACGAGGTGTTACCTAGAAGGTGTGGTGCTCCCGCCGGATGTGAAGCCGGTGACCGGAGGGGCTCTCGCCCGGCCCGGGCGGTCCGCTACCTGACGCCTTGGGCTCCCAACCGCACGCGGTGCCGCCAAGCATCCTGCTGGCGCGTACCCGTCTAATCACGCAAAGGAACCTCTTCATGCGCGGAGCAGTGATCCATGCCCCCGGCGATATCCGCTTGGAGACGCTGGAGGACCCGAAGATCCTTCACCCCACCGACGCGATCATCCGTACCGCGGTGACCTGCGTGTGCGGCTCGGACCTGTGGCCCTACCGCGGCACGGAGCCGACTGATGCGGCGCATCCGATGGGGCATGAGTACGTCGGCTTCGTGGAAGAAGTCGGATCGCAGGTGACCTCGGTGAAGCCGGGACAGTTCGTCGTCGGGTCGTTCGCGACCTCGGACAACACCTGCGCCAACTGCCGTAACGGCTTCCAGTCCAGCTGTCTGAACCGGGAGTTCATGAGCACCTGCCAGGCCGACTACGTTCGCATCCCCAACGCCCAGGGCACGCTCGTCGCCACCGATGGCGTGCCCGGTCAGGAGTTCTGGCCGGGGCTTCTGGCGGTCTCGGATGTGATGGGCACCGGCTGGTGGGCCGCCGACGCCGCCGAGGTCGAGCCCGGCTCCACCGCCGTGGTCGTCGGTGACGGCGCGGTCGGCCTGTGCGCGGTGATCGCGGCCAAGGAGATGGGCGCCGAACAGATCATCGCCATGTCCCGGCACGAGCCCCGGCAGGAACTGGCCCGTCAATTCGGCGCGACTGACATCGTCGTCGAGCGCGGCGAGCAGGGTGTGGCCCAGATCAAGGAGCTGACCGGCGGGATCGGCGCCGACAGCGTGCTGGAGTGCGTCGGTACCGCCGAGGCGATGCGGCAGGCCCTGCACTCCGCGCGGCCGGGCGGCAACGTCGGTTTTGTCGGCGTCCCCCACGATGTCGCGCTCGATGGGCAGGAGTTGTTCTTCTCCCACGTCGGCCTGCGCGGCGGCCCTGCTCCCGTGCGCCGCTACCTGCCCGACCTGATCGACCGCGTCCTGACCGGCCGGATCGACCCGGGCAAGGTCTTCGACCTCACCCTCCACCTCGACCAGGTCGCCGAGGGCTACCGGGCGATGGATGAGCGCAGCGCCATCAAGGCCCTCCTCCAGCCTTAACCAACCCGGGCCCCACCCAGCCGCCCGCTCGACCGCGCGCGCATCGGTCCCCGCCGGCTCACCCGCAACGCTATGGAAAGGGAACGACCATGCAGATCACGCGAAGCTCGATCGACACCACCAAAGGCCCCGCGGACTGGTTCACCGGCGAGGTCTACATCGACGCCGTCGCTGCGGCGCCCGCCCCGTCCCGGGTCACCGCCAGCCTGGTGCACTTCATGCCTGGGGCGCGGACCCACTGGCAGCGCCACTCGCTGGGCCAGACCGTCTTCGTCACCGAAGGGATCGGCCTGTGCCAGCGCCGGGGCGGACCGGTCGAGGTCATCCGGCCCGGTGACCGCGTGCTGTTCGAGGCCGATGAGGAGCACTGGCACGGCGCCGCACCGAACCGGCTGATGGTCCACCTGGCCATCAACGAAGGCGACGCCGACCACGATGTCGTGCACTGGCTGACCCCCGTCACCGACGCCGAGTACGCCGCCGCCCCGGACACCGCCTGACTCCCGGCTCTGCGAGCACGACGCCGAGCCGCTAACACGACGGAAAGAACAGTGACCGTCCATGCCGCGCGCCTCCCTCGTCTTGCCGCAGTGACCGCGCCAGCCGAGCCGTCCGCCTCATCCCGTCGGCCGACCGCGCCGCGCGGGACATCCTCCGCACCGTCCGCGAGGAACAGCGCAATGGACGTCCCTTTCACCCTCGACGGGCAGCCTGTCGACGCCACCTTGAACGGCAGCCCCGCCGCCCGTGACCTGGCCTCTCTGCTCCCGCTCACCCTGGACCTGGAGGACTTCCCTGGTCTGCGACGTCACCGACGAAGACCAGGGCGCCGCCGCCGACCGCACCGCGCACAGCGTGAACGCGGCCTTGTCGACCGCCCTGGATTCGTCACCGCATCCGTCACCGACCCCTTCGGGGACACCCTCGGCGTGATGTACAACCAGCACTACCTGGACGTACTCGCCACACGCCCCAGACCCTGACCCCCACCCCACACCCAGGGCGGGGCAGTGACACCCCACGCCGCGGCGCGCGCCACAGGGAGAGGGGCGCCACCCCGGCGCGGGGTCAGCACGGCGCGCGACGGACGTGCACGTGCCCGTCGCACGGAAACGGAGGCGTGGCCGGCACGACCCCTTCCAGCACGTACCCGCACTTCCGCGCCACACGGCACGACGCCAGATTGCCCACCTCATGCAGCAGACGCAGGCCCTCCAGCCCCCGAGCCTCGAACACCCAGGTCGTCAACGCCTCAAGAGCCCGCCCCGCCACACCCCGCCCACGCGCCGCCCGAGCCGTCCAGTAACCCACCTCCGCGAACGACGCGCCCGCGACCAGGCCCTTCACCACCACGTTCGCCACCAGACGATGGACCCCGGTCCCCGGGTCCGGCTCGGTCACCGCGAAGCTCAACCGGTCGCCATCCCGCCACCCCTTCCACTGCTTCTCCAGCCACTGCCCGGCATCACGCTCGTCCCGGACGTGGAACCTGGTCCAGCGCAGCATCACCGGATCGCGATAGGCCTCGATCAGCTCCGGGACGTCCCCCGCCGCCCACACCCGCAACAGCAGCGGCGCCACCCCTTCCCGCCCGGGAACGTGCAGGACCAACCCCATGTCCATCTCACGGTCATCACCAGCAGGCGCCACCGAAGCCACCCCCCGATTCAACGACACGGCGCCACACCAGTCCAACCCCCCGGCCGCACCAGCACCGATTGCTCGGTGGCGTACCTGACAGGTGACCACAGGGCCATTGAGGAGGCGGGGCGGCGGAGCGTGGGCTCAGGGGTGCGCGTGCCGGTCGAGGCCGAGCGTGGCGATGAGGTCTTCGTGGAGCTCGAACCAGACACGATGGCAGGAGTCGACCCGGGCGCCCGCCAGGGCCGCGGTGAACCGCGTGACGCGCTCCTCGGCTACGTGACGCCGAGCGGGTCCCACACGCTCGGCGCGCAGCGCGTGACGGGCGAGTGGCCGTACACCGCGAAGCCGCCACGCTCACCGGCCGCGTCCTGCTGTCCCCGCACGAGCACCTGCAGAACCGGCTCGCGCCCGCCGCGTACGCGAGGGGATCAGCACACCGCCCGCACGCGGAGGTTTCCGGCCTCTACCATTTCCCAGATGACCACCCACGACGATCCTGACCCGTTCGAGTACCTGGACTTCTCCTCCCTGCCGCGGCGCCAGCAGCGGATCCTGGCCGCGATCCGGGACTGGGTGGTCAGGTACGGCTATCCGCCGAGCACGCGCCAGATCGGCGACGCGGTCGGGCTGCGGTCGTCATCGTCGGTGTCGAGACACGTGAAGAGCCTGGAGGACAAGGGGTTCCTGCGCCGGGGCACGACGATGACCCGGCCGATCGACGTGCGCCTGTTCCTGCGGCACTCGGCGCCGGAACCGGCAGGCGACCTGGTGGCCGTGCCCGTGGTCGGCGACATCGCCGCGGGCACTCCCATCGCGGCCGACCAGCACGTGGACGACGTGCTGACCCTGCCCCGCGGCCTCACCGGGCGTGGCACCGTGTTCGGGCTTCGTGTGCGGGGCGACTCGATGATCGACGCCGCGATCTGCGACGGCGACATCGTCGTGGTACGGCGCCAGCCCGAGGCGCATTCGGGCCAGATCGTCGCCGCGATGATCGACGGCGAGGCCACCGTCAAGGTGTACCGCCGGCGCGACGGGCACATCCATCTCGAACCGCGCAACCCCGCCTACGACGTCCTCGACGGTGACGACGCCGTGGTGCTGGGCATCGTGGTCTCAGTCCTTCGCAGCATGTGACTCCCGCGAGGGGGTCATGTCGGCCTGGTCCGCGAGCCGCCCGGCGAGGGCCTCCGGGCGGCGTACCCAGAGGTCGCTGGTGGGCTCGTCGCACCGTGCGGTCGTGGCTTGCGGCGGCCAGTAGCGTGCGCCCGCACCACCGCGTACATGCCACCGGGGCGGCGGGATAATACGGCGTTAGAGCCTGCCAGGGGAGTGGAAGGCGACGCCGTCAATGGCGCGGTTATGCATCGAACAGTCAGAAACGGCCTGGTAGAAGACGGTGCCGAATGAGGGGGAGCGGGGCCGGCTGCCAACGGAGTGCTGGAGAGCCGGCACGTTCGACGGGGCGGGGATTGTATCGGCGGGGTCGGTGTGCGGGGACGCGATCATGGGCCAGAGCTACTTGGGGGACAGGGGCGGGATCCCGAACCCGAGGCTGGACGGCAGCTCACTTGCGGGTGTTATGCACTGGTACGTCTCTAACAGAACAGAATCCACCTTCTGTAGGGTTAAATGATATTCGCGCTGGTCAGCGCCATATAGGCGTATCCGGTCGCTCGCATCTATACGCAGTTCCTCGTCCTCTCATGCCGCCGGGATCACTGGGGTGCCGCCTGACGCGCCGGCGTGATCGGCCACTCCATGATCGACAGACGTGGATCGGCATACGGAGGGGCGCGGACCTCGAAGAAGATCCGCATGGGACTCCAGGCCGGCTCGGGAAGGCCGGACGCGTGAGGTGACGGGGTGCCGCGCCCCAGGGAGCGCCGGTCACGCGACTTCAGGCTCTCGAAGGCGGTCGCGGGACCGTCGACCGCGCTGTCCACCGCGCGTGTCCGCGATCTGGCCCGGCCTCGGCATGCCGGCATCTGTGCGGCCTGAACCTGGAAGGGCCGGTGTCGAGGTCTGGCGGCGCGTGGTGGCGGTCGTTTGCCGTGCGGGTGCTGTGCGGGTCTGATCAGGGTGCGGCGTACCGTCTTCTGCCAGGCCGTTTCCGAGTATTTGATGCATAATCGCACTTATGCATCAAACATGAGCACCCCCCCCAGCGCCGCCGGGAGGCCGCCGGCGACGCTCGGGACGTCCCTGGAGTTCTCGGGCTCCGCATGCGGCGGGTGCCGTCATTCCTCCCGCTCTGTGAGGCACGCCGGATGTGCTGGCGACGGGATCCGTGCCCGGTCACGACGGCGATGCGGTTCGGTGGTCCGCGCCGTGTTCGAACGCCGGCGGGCACTCGTGTGCACCTTCTTTCTCGGGGAGCGCCGGGGGTCCGGTGCTTCCCGTCCCGGCTTCCGCCCTGGGGCGGTGCGCGCCGGCCGTCGGGGTGGGCGCCTCTCCCCCGGCCCCGCGCGTGTGAAGAGGTGTGCGGGGCTCCCGGCCGGTCCAGGCGGAGGCGCCCGCGGGGCCGGGATCGACGGGGTTCGCGCGGTGGAGGGTGAGGATTCTCGATCGCGGGGGGTGTGGTTTTAGGCCTTGTGACGGGTCGGGTGTCAAAGCTACGATCACGACAACTCTTAGGAAACTTTCCTAAAAGAAAGCGTGACCCCGACACGCTGCACCCCTGTCCCCCACAGGCTGAGGACCCCCATGCGCCCCAAACGAAATCCCCTCGTCCTGCTCCTCACCCTCTTGCTGTCCGCGGCCGTCGTGCTCCCCACACCCGGAGCCGCCGCCGCGGCCTCCCCCACCGCGACCTTCGTCAAGACCTCCGAGTGGGGGTCGGCCTTCCAGGGCGCCTACACGATCAACAACGGCGGCACCACCCCCATTAACGGCTGGTCGGTCGCCTTCGACCTGCCGTCGGGGGCCGCGGTGACCTCCTCGTGGGACGCCTCGATGTCGCGCAACGGCCAGCGGTTCACCTTCACCAACCTCAGCTGGAACGCCACCATCGCCCCCGGCGCCTCGGCCACGTTCGGGTTCATCGCCAGCCCCGGCTCGGCCGTGCCCGCCAACTGCACCCTCAACGGCGCGTCCTGCGGCGGCACCACCGACCCGTCCGTCCCCGGCAAGCCGGGCACGCCCGCCGCGACCACGACCGGCTCGTCGATCGCGTTGTCGTGGGCCGCGTCCAGTGGCACGGTGACCGGGTACCGCGTGTACGAGGGGACCGCGGTCAAGGCCACCGTCACCGGCACCAGCGCGACCATCGGCGCGCTGGGCACCTGTGAGAGCCACACCTACACGGTGAAGGCGTACAACGGCCAGGGCGAGTCCCCCGCCAGCGACCCCGTTACCGCCACCACCACCGGATGCACCGGCACCCTGCCCGGCAAGCCGGGCACGCCCGCCGCGACCACGACCGGCTCGTCGATCGCGTTGTCGTGGGCCGCGTCCAGTGGCACGGTGACCGGGTACCGCGTGTACGAGGGGACCGCGGTCAAGGCCACCGTCACCGGCACCAGCGCCACGATCGCCTCCCTCGGCGCGTGCGAGACACACACCTACACGGTGAAGGCGTACAACGCCCAGGGCGAGTCCCCCGCCAGCGACCCGGTGACCGCCACCACCACCGGATGCACCGGCGGCGGGCCGCTTCCCAAGCACTTCCTCACCGGGTACTGGCACAACTTCGTCAACCCGGCCGTGGAACTGAAGCTCGGCGCGGTGCCCGACGAGTACGACCTGATCGCGGTGGCCTTCGCCGAGGCGACCTCGACCGCGGGTCAGCTGTCCTTCCACCTGGACCCCGGGCTGGCGAGCGCGGTGGGCGGGTACACCGAGGCGCAGTTCAAGGCCGACATCCAGGCCCTGCACGCGCGGGGCAAGAAGGTGATCCTGTCGGTGGGCGGCGAGCTCGGCCGCGTGCAGGTGGCCAGCTCGCAGGCGGCGACCGCGTTCGCCGACAGCGCCTACGCCCTGATGCAGACCTACGGGTTCGACGGGGTGGACATCGACCTGGAGAACGGGCTCAACCCCACCTACATGGCCGAGGCGCTGCGCAAGCTGCGGACGAAGGCCGGAGCGGATCTGATCATCACGATGGCGCCGCAGACCATCGACATGCAGTCGACCGGGATGGGGTACTTCCAGCTCGCGCTTGCCATCAAGGACATCCTCACCGTCGTGCACACCCAGTTCTACAACTCCGGGTCGATGCTGGGCTGTGACCAGGCGCAGGCTTACGGCCAGGGCACCGTGAACTTCATGACGGCGCTGGCGTGCATCCAGCTGGAGAACGGGCTGCGGCCCGACCAGGTGGCGCTGGGCCTGCCGGCGGGGCCGGGCGCGGCCGGTGGCGGTGTCGTGGCGCCGTCCCTGGTCAACAGCGCGCTGGACTGCCTGGCCAAGCGGGTCAACTGCGGGACGTTCGTCCCGCCGCGCACCTACCCGGGGATCCGCGGCGCGATGACCTGGTCGATCAACTGGGACGCGTCCAACAACTGGAGCTTCTCCCGGACCGTCAAGCCGCACCTGGCGACCCTGCCGTAGCACCTTGGCCGGCGAGCGCTGGTGTGCCCGCGTCGAGGCCGTACCCGTACGCCGGGTGCGGCCTCGGTCCGTGCGCGGGTGTGGTCGCGGGTCAGCCGGCGCCGGCCGGGGCGTCGCGCAGCAGGTGCTCCACCCGGGTGAGGGTCTCGCGGACGTTGGCCTCGGTCGTGGTCTCCAGGGCCTGCTCCACCGGCAGCCAGCGCAGCGGCGCCGAGGGGTTCTCCGGCCGCGCGGCCTGGGGGGTGCGGGTCCGCAGCACGTACCGCAGGTCGGCGTGCTGGTGTGCCGGCTCGTGGCCTCCGGCGGTGACCGGCACGATGACCAGGTGGACGAGGGACGAGCCCGGCCACAGGGCGAGGTCGGCGAGGCCGGTCTCCTCGCGTCCTTCGCGCAGCACGATCTGCACAGGGTCGTTCTCCCCCGGGTCGGCGTGCCCGCCGACCTGCAGCCAGGCCTGCTGGCGGGCGTGCCAGCGCAGCAGCACCCGGCGGGTGGCCGGGTCGACGATCATCGCCGAGGCCGTCACGTGCAGGGGGGTGGCACGGCTCCACGGGTCGCCGCCCGTGGCCAGCAGTTCGCGTACGCGGTCCAGGTCGGCGGCCTCCTCCGGCGAGGACGGCCGGTACCGCGAAAGGGTCCCGGCCAGCGGACCGGTCCCGGTGATCTCGGCGCTCTCCACCACTCCCCCAGCTGTGACTCGTGCTCGAACCGGCGGGCCGCCCGTGGCGGCCCGGCCGAGACTTCCACACCTGCGCCCGCGCGGGCAACGGGATTACGCGCGGCGTGGGACCGGGTCCCGGCCCGTCGGGGTGGCGCTGCTCGTGTCACCCGGGTGAGCGCCCGCCGCGACCGGACCGGGTGGCGGCGACCAGGCCGGTCTCGTAGGCGACGATCACCAGGTGCGCGCGGTCGTGGACCGACAGCTTCGCCAGCAGGCTGCGGATGTGGGTCTTGACCGTCGAGATGCCGACCCCCAGGTGGGCGGCGATCTCGGGGTTGGTCAGGCCGCGTGCGACCAGGACGAGCACCTCGCGTTCCCTGCCGGTCACCTGGCTCAGTTCGCGGTCGATGATGGCCTGGGTCTCGGCGCGGCGCGTGAACTCGGCGATGAGGCGGCGGGTGACGGTGGGGGCGAGCAGCGCCTCGCCCGCGGCGATCACGCGGATCGCGGCGAGCAGGTCGGCCGGGGGGATGTCCTTGAGCAGGAAGCCGCCGGCCCCCGCGCGCAGCGCCTCGTAGACGTATTCGTCCAGATCGAAGGTGGTCAGGATGATGACGCGGACCGTGGCGAGTTCGGGGGCGGCACGGATGCGCCGGGTCGCCTCCAGTCCGTCCATGCCGGGCATGCGAACGTCCATGAGCACCACATCGGGCCGATGACGTGCGGCGATGGTCACGACCTGGTCGCCGGTGCCCGCTTCGCCGACCGTGACCATGTCCTCGGTGCTGCCCACGAGCATGGCGAGGGTGGCCCGTAGCAACGGTTGATCGTCGGCCACGGCGACTCGGATCGGCCCGCTCACGAGGACTCCCCATGTCGGCAGGGCAGGCGGGCCAGCACCCGGAAGCCGCCGTCCGGCCGCGGCCCGGCGGTGAGGCTCCCGCCGTACATGAGGCACCTCTCGCGCATCCCGGCCAGCCCGTGCCCGCCCCCCGCGCCGGGAAGGCCCTCTCCGTCGTCGGTCACCTCGACCTCCACCACTCCGGGCTCGGGCGAGGTGACCCGCACCCGGCAGCACGATGAACCCGAGTGCTTCACCACGTTGGTCAGCGCCTCCTGGACGATCCTGTAGACGGTCAGTTCCAATCCCTCCGAAAGCGCGGCGTCCAGGTCGACCGACAGATCAACCCGGACGGCCGCGCGGGCGGCGAGCGCGTGCAGATCCGTCAGCCGGGGAGCGGGCCGCGTGCCCGGCTGGCCGGGCTCGGAGCGCAGCATGCCCAGCGCGGCGCGTATCTCCCCCATGGCGGCTCTGCCGGTGACCTCGATCAGCCGTAGCGCCTCGCGTGCCTCCCGCGGCCGCGTCTCCGCGACGAGACCGGCCACCCCGGCCCTCATCGTGATCAGGCTCATGCTGTGCGCGACCACATCGTGCAGTTCTCTGGCGATCCGCAGACGCTCGTCGGCCACCGCCCGCTCGGCCGACTGCCGCGCCGCCCGCGCGGCGTGCGACCGCTGCTCGCCCATCGCCAGGCCCACCGTCCACGGCAACCCCATCACCAGCCAGCTGAACGTGACCGCGGAGACGGTCTGCGACCACGCTGATCCCCCGGCCAGGCCCAGCGCCGCCGCGACCGCGGCAAGAGACAGGACCAGGCCCATGACCGCCCGCCGCCGCGGCTCTTGCGCCCCGACGGTGTACAGGATGACGGCGAGGGGAAGGTACAGCGCCTCCACTCCCGCGAGCAGGCCCGCCGTCACGGCCGTCACCGCCGTCACGAGCATGGGCGCCGGCCACAGGCGCCGGGCCGCCACGGGAAGGGCCGCGGCGACCGCCACCGCCGGCGGGCCCGTGCCCGCCAAGGCGGCGGCGCCGAAGGCGACGGCCAGCAGCAGCGCGGCCACGGCGTCCACGGCGACCCAGTGGGCGCGGCGCATCCGGCGCACCACCACGAGGCGATCAGTCATCTCCCGACCGTATCCACGCGGCTGACCCGGCGAAAGCGATCTCATCCTCAAGGACGACCCTGCCACGGCGTCCGGCTCCGGCCTACCCTCCTGGGCTGAGGCCGGGTTCATGCGCGCGTGCGATGCCCGGCGCCGCCGCCCACGGAAAGGTTGCGGGCATGAACAGAGCACGAGTCATGATCGGCCTCATGGCGGCGCTGGCCATCGCCGCGAGCACCACGACGACCCCGGCCACCGCGGCCACCGGGGCCACGGCACCGGCAAAGCTCGTCCTGCCGAAACCGGGGGGACCGCACCAGATCGGCACGGTGGCGCTGCACCTGGTCGACGACTCCAGGATCGAACCCTGGCTGACCACCGGGCAGAAGCGAGAACTCATGATCAGCCTGTGGTACCCGGCGCGCAAGGCCGGCCACCACCCTCTGGCCCCATGGATGCCCAAAGCCGCCGCCGACCGTTACCTGCGCGACGCGGGCGTACCGCCCGGCAAGCTGCTGCTGGGTGACACGCACGGCCACGAGGGCGCGCCGGTCGACGAACGTCTCGGCCGGCTGCCCGTCGTCCTGTACTCCCCCGGGGCCAACGCCTCCCGCTCCTACGGCACGGGCGTGGTGCAGGAACTGGCCAGCCGCGGCTATCTGGTGGTGACGATGGACCACACCTACGACGCGGCCGTCGTGGAGTTCCCCGGCGGCAGGGTGGCCACGAACCCGGCAGGAGAGGTCACCGACTTCGCCAAGGCCGTCAGGACGCGCACCGAGGACACGCGGTTCGTGCTCGACGAGCTCACCGCGCTCACCGCGGGCCGCAACCCTGACGCCGACGCCAAGCCCCTGCCCAAGGGCCTGAAGAACGCGCCGGACCTCGAACGGATCGGCATGTTCGGCCACTCGCTGGGCGGCGCGACCACCTCCTCGGCCATGTACGCCGACCGGCGGATCAAGGCGGGGCTCGGCTTGGACGGCGCGGTGCTCGGCCCCGTCGCCAAAGCGGGGCTGGATCGGCCCTACCTGGTGGTGGACACTCCCGGCAAGGGCGGGATGGCCTCCAACCCCGCCTTGCGCGAGTTCTGGTCCAACCTGCGCGGATGGCGGCTCAATCTGACCGTGCGGGGCGCCGCGCACAACTCCTTCGGCGACGACGTCCGGCTCATCCCGCTGATCGCGCCGCTGATCGGGCTGCCTCCGCGGGAGGTGGAGGAGTCGGTCGGCACCATCGCGGCCGGACGCGCACTGGCCTTCCAGCACGCCTACCCGCGTGCCTTCTTCGACCGGCACCTGCGCGGGCGCAAGGCCACGCTCCTGGACGGCCCGGCGCCGCGCTTCCCCGAGGTCGCCTACACCCGCTAGCTCCCGTGACGGCCGTGCGGTCGCGGCGGTCAGGTGGCCTGGCCGCGGGCGATGTAGACGTTCATGTCGGTGAAGTCGAGGGTGACGTTGTAGGGCTTGTAGAAGCTGTGGGAGAAGTTGGCGAGCACGTCGAACCCTTCGCGGCCGGGCGCGGACCGTTTGTCCGCGTAGCAGTAGATGTCGTTGGCGGCGGCGTTGCCGAGGCGGACCTCCTTCGGGTAGCAGGGGTAGGCGGTGAGAAACGTGCCCCCGGCCGAAGTCTCTATGGGGCGGTCGTAGTCGGTGCGGATCCGCAGCCGTTTGGCCGTGTCCTCGGTCATGCTCGCGGCCATTTCGCTCTCTCCGCCGATGTTCAGGGCCACCACCCGTGTGCCGGAGCCGGCGACACTGCCCCTGCTGAACAGGAGGTGCTCAGAGGCCAGCCAGAGCGGCAGGGGCTCGGCGCCCGACCGTTTGGCGGCGGCGCGTGCCTTCCTGGCCGTTTCGGGGGTTCTGCGGCGCAGGATCAGCGACCGGCCCGCGTAGTCGAGGGTGGCCAGGAAGTGGTACAAGATCCACGTGCCGATCAATCCGTCCCCCGCCTCTGGGTCGTCGTCTGAGTCCGACCAGCCCACGGGGATGTTGCGCAGCTCGATGGCGCCCAGCTTGAGGGAGTCCAGCACCCCGGAGTAGTACGTTACGGTTTTGCCCTCGTACTCGAACGTGTCCTCGGTCACGGCGCGCAGCCCGGCTTCCTTGGCTGCTTTCGCCGACACGTTCAGCGACGCGACGCGCGTGTAGAACGAGAGGCGCTTCGGCGGTCCGCCGTTGAGTGAGGCCTCTACCAGCGGCCTCGGGTCCGTCTGCTGCCACGGCACGCGCGCGATGTCGCCGTGGATCTGATATGGCTCGCCGCGGAATGCCGCGAACAACTTGGCGTAGCTTTCCTCGCCGGCCGCTTGCCAGCGTGGTGCGGCGAGGGGAAATTTGTCTTGCCGGGTGTAGCAGTCGGCCAGGAACCGGTTGGCGTCCTTGTCGTCGGGCGCCAGCGTGATGGCGATCTTGAGGTATTTTTCGGCGTCGGGGAACCGGTTGGCCAGTAGCCCTACATAGCCGCGCCGGCGAGCCGCGTGCAGGTTCTTGGGGTCGTTTTTCAGGATCTCCTCGTATACGCGGCCGGCCTGTTCGAACTTCCCGGCCTTGAACAGCGCGTCCGCGTCACTGCTGCCGGCCGGCGCCGCGGCCGCCCCGCCTGACAGCGGCGCGGTCGCGGCGGCACCGGCCAGCACGGCGGCGCCCCGCAGCAGCGAACGCCGGTCCCGGTTTACGTCATTGGCCATGCCTTCTCCTTTTCGTGATCACCTTCGCCGTAACTCTCTGTCCGACGAACGGTCACAGCGGCTCCACGGTGGACGGTTCGGGTCAGGGTCGGCTCAAGGCCCTCCCGTACGGCCGGGTCATCCTCGATCGGCAACACTCGCGACGCGCCGCCGAGTTCTACAGCACGCCCCGTAACTCGCCCGCCGGTCGACCCCATCCACTGTCGGCCGGCCGTGTGCCCGCCTCGTCTTCGCCGTGTCATGGTCGTGTCACGGCCTTGCCGACGGCCGCGCCGCCGACGGCCGCGTCGACAAACGGTGACATGCGGCGGACAACGCGCACATATTCGGCGCCAATCGTGGTTCGT
Source organism: Sphaerisporangium album (assembly GCF_003323745.1). GTDB lineage: Bacteria > Actinomycetota > Actinomycetes > Streptosporangiales > Streptosporangiaceae > Sphaerisporangium > Sphaerisporangium album. Next base: position 127,089 of record NZ_QOIL01000018.1, on the reverse strand, counting down.
CATGAACGAGCCACGCACGATCCCACCTCGGCCCCGAGACCGGCTGTACGCCGCGGTCACGCTGATGCTCGCCGTGTCCCTGCTGCCCGCGGCGTTCGTCCGGCATCCCCGCCGTGCCCGCGAACTGGCCTGCCGCTGGGCGTTGCGGATGCGATTCCCCGCCGAGGACCTCACCGGGCTCACCGACGGCGCCCTGGCGGCGTTCACCGCGGCGCGCACCCAGGCGCTCTGGCGTCACGGCCGGCTCATCGGCCTCACCTCGGGATACCGCGATCCCCATGTCCAGCAACGGATGTTCGACCAGGAGGTGCGCCGCTGCGGCTCCCCGGCGTTGGCACGCATGCTCGTGCTGCCACCGGCGGAATCCTCCCACGTCAAGGGCGTCGCGTTGGACGTGCGCCCCCATGAGGGCGCGCGCTGGCTGGAGGAACACGGCGCCCGCTACGACCTGTACCGCATCTACGACAACGAGTGGTGGCATTTCGAGTACCGCCCAGACAGCGGCGGCAGGCCACCACGACGACGGCCCCACCCAGGCGTGGGCTACGCCGGCGAGTACACGGACCGGCTATAGCCCGGTCCGGGTCCGCCCATGGGTGCGATTCGGAGGAGATCGCCGCCGTCGAGCTGTCCAGCGAGGACGACCGGCGCCCCGCATCCGGGACTGAAGGTCACCGGACTCATCGAGTCGAGATGACGGCGATCGGCGCGACCGTGACACAACCATGACACGGCGAAGACGAGGCGGGGACACGGTCGGCCGACAGTGGATGCGGTCGACCGGCGCCTGTTCCCCAGCGGTGGGTCCGGCTGTCTCCGTGCCACTGAGGAAGGCTGATTGATCGTGACCGAACGCGTACGCGTGGCTGTGCTGGCGGGTGGGCCGTCCGCCGAGCATGAGGTGTCGCTGCAGTCGGCGCAGGCCGTGCTCGATGCTCTGCCGAGGGATCTGTACGAGCCCGTCGCCGTCATCATCGACCGGCAGGGCAGGTGGCCGGTGGAACTGCGACGCGAACTGGCCGATGTGGTCTTCCCCGTGCTGCACGGGCCGTTCGGCGAGGACGGCGTCGTCCAGGGTCACCTGCAGACGCTGGGCATCCCGTACGTGGGCTGCGGCGTCATGGCCTCTGCCGTGGCCATGAACAAGGTCGCGATGCGGCGCACCTTCCTGGCGGAGGACATTCCGGTCACCCCACATGTGTGGTTCACCGAGCACGAATGGCGCACCACCACCGGCTACCGGGGTCTGGTGAAGTCGCTCGACTGGCCGATGTACGTCAAACCGGCCAACATGGGCTCCTCCATCGGCATCTCACGTGTCACCTCCATGGAGGAGCTGCGCGCGGGCGTAGATCTGGCGCTGGCCTACGACCGGGTGGTCATCGTCGAGCAGGGCGTGACCGCGCGCGAGGTCATCTGCGGCGTGCTCGGCGGCTACGACACTCCGGAAGCTTCGGTGCCCGGCGAGCTCATCGTGCCCGGCGACTGGCTCGACTATGAGGCCAAGTACCTCAGCCAGGCCGAGATCGCCATCATCCCTGCCGTGCTGCCGGAACGGGTCGCCGAGGACGTGCGCGAGCTGGCCCTGCGCGCCTTCCGGGCGATCGGTGGCTACGGCCTGTCCCGTGTCGACTTCCTCTATGAGGAGGACATGGGACGCCTGTACGTGCTGGAGATCAACACCATGCCCGGCTTCACCTCCCGTTCCGTCTACGCCAGGGCCTGGGCCGCAAGCGGTGTCCCGTACCCGGACCTGCTGAGCCGCCTCATCGACCTCGCGTTCGCCAGGAGCGGCTCATGATCCCCATGACGCTGAACAAGATCGCGCACGTAGTCGGCGCAAGCCTGTATGACGTGCGCGACCCGCAGGCGCTGGTGACGGCGCCCTCGGCGGTCGACTCCCGCGAGGTGGTGCCGGGCGGCCTGTTCGCCGCGACGGTCGGCGCCCGCGTTGACGGTCACGACTACGCGGCCGGTGCCATCGCGGGCGGCGCCGTCGCCGTGCTGGGCTCAAGGCCCGTCGGCGTGCCCGCCCTCGTGGTCCAGGACGTCCAGCTCGCGATCGGCCTGCTGGCCAGGCACCTGCTCGAACAAATCAGCCCGACCGTGATCGGCCTGACCGGCTCCGTGGGCAAGACCACGACCAAGGACCTGCTGGCCCAGGTGCTCGAACGGCACGCCGCGACGGTCGCCACTGACAGGTCGTTCAACAACGAGCTCGGGCTGCCGCTCACCGTGCTGCGTGCCGATGCCACAACCCGATACCTGGTGCTGGAAATGGGAGCAGGCCGGAAGGGCGACCTGACGTACCTGACCGGGCTCGCACCGCCCCAGGTCGGCCTGGTGCTCAATGTCGGCACCGCACATGTGGAGCGTATGGGAGTCGGGCCGGCCGATGTGGCCGCGGCCAAAGGCGAGCTGGTCCAGGCACTTCCGGCGGACGGGTTCGCGCTGCTCAACGCCGACGACCCGTACGTCATGGGCATGGCAAGCCGCACCAGGGCCCAGATCCTGCTGTACGGAGAGTCGGCGGAGGCACAGGTGCGAGCCGAAAACGTGCGGATGACCGACCACGCGCGAACCGCGTTCGAGTTGGTGACGCCCTCCGGCCGCGCCCCGGTCCAGCTCGACCTCATAGGCGAGCACCAGGTGAGCAACGCCCTGGCCGCCGCCGCCGTCGCCACCGCTCTCGGCCTGGGCGTCGCCGAGATCGCCGATGGGCTGAACGCCGCACGGCGGCGCTCCGCGGGCCGGCTGGAGATCGTCGAACGACCTGACGGCATCACCATCGTCAACGACGCCTACAACGCCAGCCCCGAATCCATGCGGGCCGGGCTGCGGGCGGTGAAGGCCCTGGCCGGCACCCGTCGTACCGTCGCCGTGCTCGGTGCGATGGGGCAGCAGGCGGACGCCTCCCGCGCCCGGCACACGGAGATGGGCCGGCTCGTCGCCGACCTCCGCTTCGACGTGCTGATCGCGGTCGGAGCAGGGGATCCGCTCGCGATGGCGGAGGCAGTGGAGTCCTGCGACCAGGGCGTGGCCGTCCACACCGTCGAGGACGTGGCCGGGGCCCTCACGCTGGCCACCGCGCTTCTCCAACCGGGAGACGTGGTGTTCGTCAAGGCCTCCAGCGAGATCGGGCTCGGTGCCTGCGCCCGTGCGCTGGCCGGTGCCTGACCGCTGGCGCATCGCCCAGGGGCCGAGCGGATCGGGCAAGTCCATGCCGATGCACCGCCTGGCCGGACTCGGCCGGGCCAGTGGCGGCACCGTCACCGTGGCCGGCACCGACCAGCCCGCCGGCACAAGCCATCGAAACGGAGATCCATGCGCACTATCGGCCTCATCGGCGGATTGAGCTGGGAATCGACGATGATCTACTACCAGATCATCAACCAGCGGGTACGCGAGCGACTCGGCGGCAGCCATTCCGCCAACAGCCTCATCTGGTCGGTCGACTACACGACCGTCGAGGACCTCATCTTCGCCGACCGCTGGGACGAGGTGAGTACGCTGCTGGCCGATGCCGGCGGGAAACTGGAAGATCTCGGCGCCGACCTCCTGCTCATCTGCAGCAACACCTTCAGCCGGGTGAGCGACGACGTGGCGCGGGCCGCGAGCGTGCCCGTGCTGCACATCGCCGACGCCGTGGGCGCGGAGGTCCGCGCCAGAGGGATGCGCAAGGTCGGTCTGCTGGGCACTCACTTCACCATGGAGCAGCCCTTCTACCGGGATCGGCTGGCCACCCACGGCTTCGACGTGGTCGTCCCGCGGCGCGAGCAGCGGGAACTGGTCCATCGCGTGATCTTCGACGAACTGGTGCGCGGGGTGCTCCGGGGATCCTCCAGGGACGCCTACGCCCAGATCATCGCCGATCTCGCAGCCGACGGCGCCGAAGGCGTCATCCTCGGCTGCACGGAGATCGAACTCCTGATCACCGAGAAGAACACCGCCATCCCGCTGCTGCCGAGCGCTCGGCTGCACGCGCAGGCGGCGGCCGGCTTCGCGCTGGCCGACTGACGCACCCGCGGTCGCGTTCTTTCACGGCGAGTTGGCGCCGTACAGCTCCCGGTGCCACAGGCCGGCGCGGACACGTTCGACGCCGGCGTGCGGCCGCCGCTCTGGCCGTCGCCCATGCCCAGTGCCCGCTGCCCCCGCGCGCGGCCACCCGACCTCGCCGCAGCGGTCATCGCCGTCACCACCACCGCCGGCCGCACGTTCCATTCGATCTCCCCGACACCGCGGCGATCTGCCCAAAGCAGAGGATAGGTCTCCACCGTTACCCCGGGCAGTTCTGGGGGCCGACACTCTGCCCAGCACCGACGACGGTGACCTGGGCAGGGCCTTTCGGCGCCGTGGCGGCGGCCGTGCACACGATCTGCGCGACGGCCAGCGCGGACAGTTCGCCGGCCGGAGTGGACAGGGTCACCATCAAGTGACCGGCCGGGGCCGCGGTCACCGAGAACGGGCCGGCTTCGGGCGGGACGTCGGTGGTGAATCCGTGCGCCTGTTCCCCCGCGGTGGGTCCCTCTGCCAGCAGCGCGAGCGTGTCCGCCCGGAACATCGCACGATCACTGGGCCGCGTTACCGCGCTGAGTCGGCCGTCCTTCACCAGATAGAGGGTGATCGTCGTGGTTGGTGCGACGCGTCCGCTCGGCGGGTCGCCGGCGGGGATGGCGTCGCTGGGTCGCACGCCGCAGCCGGCCACGGCGACGAGCGATACGAGACCCGCGGCGAGCATGCGGCGGGCAAGTCCGGTCCTCATTCGGGGCCTTCATCCGGATCGGGCGCCCGGCGTGGCAGGCGCAGCGTGAAGATGGCGCCGCCGTCCGGGGCGTTGGTCGCGGTCAGATCGCCTCCGTGCAGGCGTGCGTTCTCCCGCGCGATGGCCAGGCCCAGGCCGCTGCCCTCGGACCTGGCCCTGGCCGCGCTGGCCTTGTAGAACCGGTCGAACACCTGCGGCAGCACCGCCTCGTCCAGCCCCGATCCGTGGTCGCGGACCTCCAGAGCGATCCAGCGCGGGTCGGCGCAGAGCCGTACCGACACCGGTGGCTCGCCGTGCCGCAGGGCGTTGCCGACCATGTTCGCGAGGATGACGTCCACCCGGCGCGGGTCCAGCCGCGCCATCACCCCGGGCGGAACCTCGGTACGCACCCGCTCCGACCAGCCCCGAACGCGCAAGGTCGCGCGCACCAGTTCGGCCACGTCGACCCCGTTCAGCGCGAGGGCCGCGACGCCGGAGTCGAACCTGCTGATCTCGATGAGGTCGTTCACCAGAGCGGTGAGGTTGAGCGTCTCCTGGCTGACCAGCCTGGCGGCCCTGCCGGCGGGCTCGGGCAGCCGGGCCGCCTCCTCCTCCAGGACGTCAGCCACCGCGGCCAGCGCGGCCAGCGGGGTGCGCAGCTCGTGGGACACGTCGGCCACGAACCGGCGGGCATCGGCCTCCATCTCGCGCAGCTGCTTGACGAGCCGTTCCAGCTCCGCGGCGGTGTTGTTGAACGTGCGCGCCACGTCGGCCAGCTCATCGGAGCCGCGCACCGCGATCCTGGTCCGCATCTCGCCCTCGCCCAGCAGACGTGCCGCCCGGCCGAGCTCACGCACCGGGCCCAGCACGCCACGAGTGGCCAGCAACGCCAGGACGATCGCGAACGCCAGGGCCGCCCCGCCGATGAACCAGGCGCGTGCGGCGAGCTCGTCGATGCTGTGCTGTTCGGCAAGCAGGCTGCGCGCGGTGTAGACCTCGACGCCGGACACCCGCGTCGTCCGATCCTGCTCGATGATCAGCAACGGCGTGCCGATGATCAGATAGGGCTCGCCCTGCCACACCACACGTTGCCACGCGGTACGGCCGCCGGCCACCACCTGCCGCAACTCCGGTGAAACCACCCCGAGATCCAAGATCCCGGCCTTCCCGCCCGGCCTCCAGCGCCCCGCCCCCGACCCCGGTGCCAGGGGCGGTGCCAGGGACGGGGGAACCGGCGCGTGCATCCCGCGGTAGACGGCGACCGCGAAGCCGTTCTGGTCGGCCGCGGCCGCGGCGATCTCACCGAGCTCGTCCAGGCCCGGCGCCGCGCTCCGCAACGGGAACAGCGCCTGCAGGCGGCTTGTCATCGCCAGCACCGCCGCATCCTGGGCCCGCTGCAGGATGGCGGTGCGGGCCTGGACGTAGCTCCCGCCGGCCACCGCCGCCGCGGTGACCACACACAGTAGTGCGAACGCGAACAACAGCCGGGTACGCAGCCCCAGGCTCGGCCGAGGTGCCATCGGCGGCTCACACCGGCCCGAACCGGTACCCGAACCCACGCACCGTCTGGACGTAGACGGGCGCCGCCGAGTCGTCCTCGATCTTCGCGCGCAACCGCTGCACACACGCGTCCACCAGACGCGAGTCGCCGAAATACCCGTGCTCCCACACCGACTCCAGCAACTGCTGGCGGCTGTGCACCCGGCCCGGCGTGCCGGAGAGCTCGAGCAGCAGGCGCAGTTCGGTCGGCGCGAGGCCCACCGGCACGCCGCGTTTGGCGACCACCAGCCCGGCCCGATCGACGGTCAGGTCCCCGTGCCGCTCCAGCTCCGCCTGGTCCCGGCCGATCCGCCGGAGCACCGCGCGAATGCGTGCCTCCAGCACCCTGGGCTGCACCGGCTTGACCACGTAGTCGTCGGCGCCCGCCTCCAACCCGGCCACCACGTCCATGTCGTCACCGCGCGCGGTGACCATGATGATCGGTACGTCCCCGGCGGCCCGGATGCGGCGGCAGACCTCGAACCCGTCCATGCCAGGCAACATCAGATCGAGCACGACGACATCGGGAAGGTCCGTACGCAGCCGGTCCAGCCCCTGCTCGCCGGACTCCACCGCGCGCACCCGGTGCCCATGCCGGGTCAGGGCCAGCTCAAGGCCCTCCCGCACGGCCGGGTCATCCTCGATCAACAACACTCGCGACACGCCGCCGAGTATCACCGCACGCTCCGTAACTCGCCCGCCCGTCAACCCCGTCCACTGTCCGCCGGCCGTGTCCCCGCCTCGTTCGCGCCGTGTCATGGTTGTGTCACGGTCGCACCGGCGATGGCCGCCGGCGACAAACCGTGACACGTGGCGGACAACGCGCACATTCGGCGTCGATCGTAGTTCGTCATTAACGAACCGCGCACCATCCCACCTCTGCCCCGAGATCGGCTGTTCGCCGCGGTCACGCTGGTGCTCGCCGTGCTCCTGCTGTTCCCGGCCCGCAGATCAGCCCTCAGCGCCAATAGCATTGCGACCGGGACCCCGGGTCGCGGCCGGCGTCGCCCTGTGGGGTGGGAGCTGTCTTGAGTCCTTTTTTGATCTTGATTTTGGTCCCTACCGGACGCCTTTACATTGTAGATCAATGCATCGGGGTGGACATCATCTGCTCGACCAGCGAGGTGGTGTGCTTGGCGTACCGGAACAGCGGGTGGGTGAGCACCTCCCGCAGGAAGGCCACGTTCGTGCACACCCCCTGCCCGCGCACGACCAACTCCCCCAGCGCCCGGTCCGCGCGGGCCAGCGCCTGCGCCCGTGTGGGCGCCCAGACCGAGATCTTCGCCAGCAGCGGGTCGTAGTCGGCCGTGATCCGCGTCCCCGCGGCGGCGTGGGTGTCGACGCGGGTGAACGGCCCGCCGGGCGGCACGAACTCCTCGACGAGGCCGGGCGTGGGCAGGAAGCCGCGGGCCGGGTCCTCGGCGTTGACGCGGCACTCGATGGCCACCCCGGTGGGGGTGATGTCGGCCTGCCGGAAGGACAGGCGCTGCCCGGCGGCGGCCAGCAGCTGCTCGCGGACCAGGTCGATGCCCGTGACCATCTCGGTGATGGGGTGCTCGACCTGCAACCGGCAGTTCACCTCGATGAAGTGGCAGGCGCCGTGCTCGTCCAGCACGTACTCGAAGGTGCCCGCGCCGACGTACCCGGCGGCACGGGCGGCGCGCACGCTCAGCTCGCCCAGGTGCTCGACGGTCGCCGCCGGCAGGTTGGGCGGCGCGGTCTCCTCGATGAGCTTCTGGCGGCGGCGCTGCACCGAGCAGTCGCGGGCGCCGAGGTGGAGCACCTCGCCGTGGGCGTCGGCCAGGATCTGCACCTCGACGTGGCGGGCGGCGTCGAGGTACTTCTCGACGTAGACGCGGGGGTCGCCGAACAGGGCGGTCGCCTCCTGGCGGGTGGCGGCGTAGGCGCGGGCGAGGTCGCCGGGGTCGTGCACCACCGTCATGGCCCGCCCGCCGCCCCCGGCCGACGCCTTGAGGACCACGGGGTAGCCGACGGCGGCGGCGGTCCGCGCGGCGTCGGAGACGCCCTCGGCCGGTCCCGTGCCGCCGGGCAGCAGCGGCAGGCGCGCCTCGGCGGCGAACGCGCGGGCCGAGACCTTGTCGCCCAGGCGCGCGATGACGCCCGCCGGGGGGCCGATCAGGGTGATGCCGTGCGCCTGGCAGATCTCGGCGAACTCCGGGCTCTCCGACAGGAAGCCGTAGCCGGGGTGGATCGCGTCGGCGCCGGTCTGCTGGGCGGCGGCGATGATCGCGGCCGGGTTGAGGTAGCTGCGCCTGGGCGAGGCCGGTCCGATCTGGACGGACTCGTCGGCCTGGCGCACCGCCGGCGAGTCGCGGTCCACCGTGGAGTGGGCGACCACCGTGCGGACGCCCATCTCGCGGCACGTCCGAAGCACGCGCAGAGCGATCTCGCCCCGGTTGGCGATCAGAACTGTGGTGAACATCGCGCTCCAGGTTCCGGGCTTTCCAATGAGAACGATCAGACGGGGACGGCCGGCGGCGGGCTGACGGAGTGTCAGCGTGGCTCAGGGTGGCTGAGCGCGGCTGCCCAGTGGCGTACGTGCCCCCGCGTCATGTCGGGTCAGTGGGCGTCGCAGGGCACCAGGGCCAGCAGCGGCTCCTCGTACTGCACGGGCGTGCCGTCCTCGGCGACGATCTCGCTGACGCGGCCGGCGTGCTCGGCCTGGACGGCGTTCATGAGCTTCATCGCCTCGATGACGCCGACCTGCTGGCCCGCTTCGACCAGGTCGCCGACCTGGACGAACGGCGGCGCTCCGGGTTCGCGGGCCCGGTAGAAGGTGCCGACCATGGGCGCGGTGACCAGCACCGTGCCGCCTGTGCTCCGTGTGCCGGCCGTGGTGTCCGGCGGTGCGCCCGCGAACTCGAGGGGGTGGGCGTGGCCGGTGTCGTGTTGGCCGCCGACGCCGGGAGCCGGTCCCGGCGGGGGCGACCATTGGACGTCGATGGCCAGGGTGGCGGTCGAGACGGTGATCCTGCGCAGGGGCGCCTGGCCGGCCGAGCCGAGCAGGGCGGTGTGCCGGACGACCCAGTCCAGCACCTGCTCGCGTTCGTCCTCGCCGGTGGTTTCGGGTGTCATGCACGTCCTCCTTCGGGCGCGATCTCGTGAATGCGGGGCCGGGGCGCGCCGGCGGGTCAGGCGCGCAGGCCGAAGCGGCGGAAGCGTGCCCGGCGGTCGGCCACCAGGCGGGCCGGGTCGGCCGGCACCAGCTCGTGCAGGGTGGCGGCGACGGCCCGGCCGACCAGGCGGGCGGTGAGGGCCGGGTCGCGGTGGGCGCCGCCTTCGGGTTCGGGGACGACGGCGTCGGCGATGCCCTGGCGCAGCAGTTCGCGGGCGCCCAGGCGCAGCGCGGCGGCGGCCTTGGGCGCGGCGGTGGCGTCGCGCCACAGGATCGCCGCGCATCCTTCCGGGCTGATCACCGAGTAGACGGCGTTGCCGAGGGCCAGCACACGGTCGGCGACGCCCAGGGCCAGGGCCCCGCCGCTGCCGCCCTCGCCGGTGACGACGGCGACGATCGGGACGGGCAGGCGGGACATCAGGCGCAGGTTCTCGGCGATGGCGTGGGCCTGTCCCCCGGCCTCGGCCTCGACGCCGGCGTAGGCGCCCGGGGTGTCGATGAGCGTGACGATCGGCAGCCCGAGCTTGGCGGCCAGGCGCATCAGGCGGGCGGACTTGCGGAACCCGGCGGGTGATCCCATGCCGAAGTTGCGGGCGACCAGCTCGCGGGTGTCGTGGCCCTTCTGGTGGCCGATGAGCATGACGGGGACCGGGCCGAGCCGGCCGATCCCGCCGACGATGGCCGGGCAGTCGCCGGACATGCGGTCGCCGCGCAGTTCCTGGAAGTCCTCCAGCAGGTGGCCGGCGTAGTCCAGGGTGGTGGGGCGGCCGGGGTCGCGGGCCAGGGTCACGGTGGTCCAGGCGCCGGTGCCGTCCTCGGGCAGGTCCTCGGCGCGGCGCACCAGCGGCGGGGCGTCGTCGCGCCATTGCGCGGGCGTGGGGCGGCCGCGGCGGGCCCAGGAGGCGGCCGACAGCAGGCGGGCCAGGGCCGCGGCGAGTTCGGGGCGGCGTACGACGCCGTCGACCAGGCCGCCGGTGAGCAGGGTCCCGGCGGTCTGGAAGCCCTCGGGGAGGGTCTGGCGCAGGGTGCCGGAGATGACGCGAGGCCCGGCGAAGCCCATGTGGGCGCCGGCCTCGGCGAGGATGACGTCGCCGAGGGTGGCGTAGGAGGCGGCGACGCCTCCGTAGGTGGGGTCGGTGACCACCGAGACGGTGAGCAGCCCGGCGTCGTCCAGGTCGGCGAGCGCCTGGCTGGTCTTGGCCATCTGCATCAGGGCGAGCGCGCCCTCCTGCATGCGGGCGCCGCCGGAGGCCGAGACGATGGCCAGCGGGGTGCCCGTGGCCAGGGCGTGCTCGGCGGCGGCGGTGACGCGCTCACCGACGGCGCAGCCCAGGCTGCCGCCCATGAACGCGAAGTCCATGACGGCCAGCACGAGTGGGTGGCCGTCCAGGGTGGCGGTGCCGCAGAGCACCGCTTCGTCCAGGCCGGTGTCGCGGCGGGCCTGCTCCAGACGGGCCGGGTAGGGGCGGGTGTCGGTGAAGCCGAGCGGGTCGGCGAGGGTGGGCGCGGCGGCCAGGGGCCGGAAGGAGCCGGGGTCGGTGAGCTGGTCGAGGCGCTCGCGGGCGCCGAGCCGGTCGTGGTGGGCGCAGGCCGGGCATACGCGCAGGCCGCGCCGGAAGTGCTCGCCGTAGACGGGTGCGGAGCATCCGGGGCAGTGCACCCACAGCGGGGAGGGCTGGGCGGGCGCGGAGGGTGCGGGAGCCGGTGCGGGAGTGCGGGACGCCGGGGCGGCGGAGGTGGCGGTCATGCGGGGTGCTCCGCGCGGGCCGCGGGTCGGGCGTGTGGTCGCATGGCATTCCTCCCGTCACTGCCGGAGGTACGCGGGCCGGCGGCGTGGTGGCGTATCTCCTTGTCCGGACACCATCCCCCGGGGCGCTCGACGGGCGCTCGCGGGGCGATGGTGGCGCCCTGGGCCCGGCGCCGGAAGTCGCGCGGAGGCAGGGGTTTCCGGGTGCCTTCCGGCGGTGCGGGACGGCGGGGGCGCGGCCGAGGTCTCCCACAACTCGACGGCCTTTATGCCGAAATTATGCGCTATTTCATATCAAAACGGGCAGCGCTGCAGGGGTCATTCCGCGCGAAGATCCGCAACTTCACTATTCGGGAAATAAGCGCGAGGTAAAGAATATAGTACCAGACCAGGACTTTTTCGCAGATTTTGTCCTCATGAGCCATCTTTCCGGAAGTTCCGATAAGCGAGTTCATCTAAATTCGAGAGGTCCACCAGGCGGCGGCGTACACCGGCGCCGCGCACCGGTCGGCTCGCACGACTTCGACGATCATCTGCGGAGATCACATGGAATTCCGGGTGCTGGGTTCGCTGCAAGTCGTCGACGAGGGCGCGGATCTGACGCCGAGCGCCGCCAAGGTGCGCGCGGTACTGGCGATGCTCGTCCTGCGGCACAACCAGATCGTGTCCACCCGCGAGCTGATCGACGAGCTGTGGGGCGAGCGGCCGCCGGCCACCGCGCTGCCCACGCTGCACACCTACGTCTACAAGCTGCGCAAGATGCTCGGCACCGGCGGCCCCGCCTCGGTGGTCACCCAGCCGTACGGCTACTTGCTGGCGACCACGCCCGAGACCATCGACGTGTTCCGCTTCGACCGCCTGGTCGCCGAGGGCTGGAACGCCCTGGAGCGCGGCGACCCCCAGCACGCCACCGGCACCCTGACGCAGGCCCTGGCGCTGTGGCGGGGGCCGGCGCTGGGCAACCTGGCGGCGGGGGAACTGCTGTCGGCGCAGATCACCCGGCTGGAGGAGAGCAGGCTGCGCGCGCTGCAGCTGCGCCTCGCCGCCGACCTGCGCCTCGGCCGCCACCGGGAGCTGATCAGCGAGCTGAAGGAGCTGATCGCGACCTATCCGCTCAACGAGGACTTCTACGCCAAGCTCATGACGGCGCTGTACCAGGTGGGACGGCGCGGCGAGGCGCTGGAGGTGTTCCACAACCTGCGCCAGGTGCTCATCGGCCAGCTCGGCCTGGAGCCCTCCCCCGCCCTGTGCCGCCTGCAGCAGCGCCTGCTGTCGGCCGACCCCGGCCTGGACCAGCCGGGCCTGGACCAGCCCGAGCTGGTCGACCCGCTGCCCGAGACCTCCTCCCCCGCCCCCCAGGCGTCCCCCCCGCCCGCGCCGCTCTCCCCGCCCCCGGCCCGGCCCGTGGAGGTCAGGCCGGCCCAGCTGCCGCCCGACATCGCCGACTTCGTCGGGCGGGCGCAGCTGACCGACCGGATCGCCGCGGTGCTGGCCGGCACCGCCGAGCCCGGCACCGCCGTCCGGGTGCTGTGCCTGAGCGGGATGCCCGGCGTCGGCCAGACCGCCCTGGCCGTGCACGCCGCGCACCGCGCGCGGGCCGCGTTCCCCTCGGGCCAGCTATTCGCGGGCCTGGGCGGCGGCGCGGCGCCGGCCGACCCCGGCGAGGTGCTGGCCGGGTTCCTGCGCGCCGCAGGCGTGGCGCCCGGCGACGTCCCGGCCGATCGCGACGAGCGCAGCAAGCTGTTCCGCACCTGGTGTAGCGACCGGCAGGTGCTCATCGTGCTGGACGACGCGAGCAACGCCGCGCAGATCCAGCCGCTGCTGCCCGGCTCGGCCGGATGCGCGGTGATCGTCACCAGCCGGTTCGCTCTGCACGGCTTCGCCGGCGCCTCCATGGTCGAGCTGGACCCGCTCACCCAGGAGGAGGGCCTGGAGCTGCTGGGCAGGATCGTCGGCCCGGCCCGCACCGGCGCCGAACGTCACGCGGCCGAGCGGATCGTCCGCCTGTGCGGAAGGCTGCCGCTGGCCCTGCGGTGCGCCGGGTCGCGGCTGGCCGCCGGGCAGGGGCTCACGCTGGGCACCTTCGCCGACCGGCTGGAGGACCCCCGCACCCGCCTGGCCGACCTGTCCGTGGCCGACCTGGACGTGCGCACCGCCTTCCGCGGCACCTACGAGCGGCTCGGCGACCCCGAGCGCAGCCTGTTCCGGCTGCTCGGCCTGCTGCAGACCCCCTACATCACCACCCGGCAGACCGGCGCGCTGCTCGGCTGCGAGGACGACCACGCCGAGCGGCTGCTGGCGCGCCTGGCGGGCTGCCACCTGCTGTCGGCCCGGCCCGGCTCCCCCGAGGTGCGCTACGGCATCCACGAGCTGGTCCGGCTGTACGCGCGCGAGTGCCTGGAACGGGAGCTCGATGCTTTCGGCGAGCACCCCGGGGGCGAGCACGCCGGGGACGCCCGGCCGGGCGAGCCGGGGCAGGCCGTGGCCGGTGCGGCGCCGGTGCCGGGTCAGTCGACGGCGCAGGCGCAGGCGCGCGGGGACCAGGCCGGGGACGGCGAGCGTTCCCTGCCGGTGCTGGTTCGGCCCGCCGGGTGCGTCAACGGCGGCCCGGCGCGCGTCCTCGGCCCGTAGACGCGGGCGGCGTGCCCGGGCACGCGGCGCCGCCCCCGCGAGGGGGCGAGGCGCCGGGCCGGGCGTACCAGGCCGGCACTAGCCCTGCATCAGCGGCACTCCAGACCTCCCGGACAGCATTGCCGTCTAAGGACGAAAGGAGACGTCTGGTGCATCGGACGCTAATCGTGGCGCGGATGGAGCCCTCGGAGACGGAGGCGGTCGCCAAGATCTTCGCGGACTCGGACGCGAGCGACCTGCCCCACCTCATCGGGGTGTCGCGTCGCACGCTCTTCCGCTTCCACGACCTCTACTTCCACCTCGTCGAGGCCGACCAGGACATCACGCCGAACCTGTACAAGGCGCGCAGCCACCCGCTGTACGGCGAGATCAACCAGCGGCTCGGCGAGCACATCCGCCCATACGACCCGAACTGGCGCGAGCCCAAGGACGCCATGGCCGAGCCGTTCTACACCTGGGAGGCGGACCGCCGTGACTGAGATCCGCCTCAACAAGATCACCGCCGGTGAGGTGGAGCCGAACCGGCGCCGCGGCGGCGACATCCGCGTCATGCTCAGCCCCAAGACCGTGGGCTCCACCTCCGGCTTCATGGGCGCGGCCTACCTCAAGGCCGGCGAGCACTTCATCGAGCACTACCACCCCTACTCCGAGGAGTTCATGTACGTCGTGCGCGGCACCGTCATGGTCCGCGTCGACGGCCGTCAGGAGATCGTCCTGTCCCCCGGCGAGGCGCTGATGGTGCCGAGGAACGTCCGGCACCGGGTGGAGAACCACGGCCACGACGAGGTGTGCATGGTCTTCCACCTCAGCCCGCTGGCGCCGCGGCCCGAGCTCGGTCACGTGGACACCGAGGCCAACCCGCACACCGGCAAGGAGCCCGAGGTCGGGCACGCGGGCCGGCCCGGAGGCGCCGGCGAGGCCGTGGCAGGGAGCCCGCGGTGAACACGGCGAACGCCGCGGGCGCCGCCGGCGGCGGCGCGGTGAGGGAGATGAGCGCCGGGGAGGCCCGTCCGGGCACCCGGCGCCGCACCCGTGCCCGCCCCGGCGCACGGCGCTCCCGGTACCACGCCGGCGCCGGCCGCCGGGTGGTGATCACCGGGATCGGCGTCGCCGCGCCCGGCGGCATCGGCGTCAGGGCGTTCTGGGACCTGCTCACGGCCGGGCGCACCGCCACCCGCGCCATCACGCTGTTCGACGCCACCGGGTTCCGCTCCCGCATCGCCGCCGAGTGCGACTTCGACCCGGCCGCGCACGGGCTGTCCCCCCAGGAGGTCCGCCGCATGGACCGCGCCGCCCAGCTCGGCGTGGTCAGCGCCCGCCAGGCCCTGGCCGACAGCGGCCTGACGCCCGGCGACGTGCCGCCCGAACGGCTCGGCGTCACCGTGGGCAGCGCCGTCGGCTGCACGATGGGCCTGGAGCAGGAGTACGTGGTCCTCAGCGACTGCGGCCGGCAGTGGCTCGTCGACCCCGCCTACGGGGTACCCCAGCTGTACGGGTACATGATCCCGAGCACCATCGCCACCGAGGTCGCCTGGGCCGGCGCCGCCGAGGGACCGGTCGCGCTCATCTCCACCGGCTGCACCGCCGGCCTGGACTCGGTCGGCCACGGCTACCAGCTCGTCAAGGAGGGCACCGCCGACGCCGTCGTCGCCGGGGCCTCCGACGCGCCGATCTCGCCGATCACCGTCGCCTGCTTCGACGCGATCAAGGCCACCTCGCCCAGCAACGATATTCCCGGCACCGCCTCGCGTCCCTTCGACCTGGACCGCAACGGCTTCGTCCTCGGCGAGGGCTCGGCCATGATGGTCCTGGAGGAGCGCGACGCCGCCCTGCGGCGCGGGGCCCGGGTGTACGCCGAGATCGTCGGGTTCGCCAGCCGCAGCAACGCCTACCACATGACCGGCCTCAAACCCGACGGCCGCGAAATGGCCGAGGCGATCCGCACCGCCATGCGCCAGGCGCGGCTGCGCCCCGGTCAGATCGACTACGTCAACGCCCACGGCTCGGGAACCCGCCAGAACGACCGCCACGAGACCGCCGCCTTCAAGGCCGCCCTCGGCGAGCACGCCCACCGGGTCCCGGTCAGCTCCATCAAATCCATGATCGGGCACTCGCTCGGCGCCATCGGATCCATCGAGGTCGCCGCCTGCGCGCTCGCCATCACCCACAACGTCGTCCCGCCCACCGCCAACCTGCACACCGCCGACCCCGAATGCGACCTCGACTACGTCCCGCTCACCGCCAGGGACACACGGGTCGACGTCGTGCTCAGCGTGGGCAGCGGGTTCGGCGGCTTCCAGACGGCGATGCTGCTCGCCCGCGACCGCGGCGCGAAACCCGGCCAGAGAGGCGGCCGCGCATGACCGAACCCACCCGCGCACACTCCCGTGCACGCTCCCGCACACCCGCGCGCGACCACGACGACCGGCCGGTGGTGACCGGCATCGGCGTCGCCGCGCCCAACGGCCTGGGCACCCCGGCCTACTGGGCCGCCACGCTCGACGGCAAGAGCGGCCTCGGCCGCATCACCCGCTTCGACTCCGAGCGCTACCCGGTCCGCGTGGCCGGCGAGGTCTCGGAGTTCGACGACACCGAGCACGTGCCCAGCCGCCTGGCCGTCCAGACCGACCACTGGAGCCACCTCGGCCTCACCGCCGCCGACATGGCCCTGCGCGACGCCGGCGTCGACCCCGCCACCCTGCCCGAGTACGAGATGGCCGTCGTCACGGCCAGCTCCTCCGGCGGCACCGAGTTCGGCCAGCGCGAGATCGAGAAGCTGTGGTCCCAGGGCCCCGGATACGTCGGCGTCTACCAGTCCATCGCCTGGTTCTACGCCGCCACCACCGGCCAGATCTCCATCCGCTACGGCATGCGCGGCCCGTGCGGGGTCATCTGCGCCGAGCAGGCCGGCGGCCTGGACGTGCTGGCCCAGGGCCGCAGGCTGCTGCGCCAGGACGCCCGCGTCGTGGTCACCGGCGGCACCGACGCCTCCCTGTGCCCCTACGGCCTGGTCGCCCAGGTCTCCACCGGGCTGCTCAGCACCCGCGACGACCCCGAGCGCGCCTACCTGCCCTTCGACGACGACGCCTGCGGGTACGTGCCCGGCGAGGGCGGGGCGATGCTCATCATGGAGGACGCCGCCGCCGCCCGCGCCCGCGGCGCCCGCCCCTACGGCGCCGTCGCCGGCTACGGCGCCACCTTCGACCCGCCCCCGGTCCCCGGGCAGGAGCCCCGCTCCAACCTGCGCCGCGCGATCACCCTGGCCCTGGAGGAGGCCCGCGTCGACCCGGCGGAGGTCGACGTGGTCTTCGCCGACGCCCTCGGCGTGCCCGCCCGCGACCGGCTGGAGGCCCAGGCCATCTCCGCGGTGTTCGGCCCGCACGGGGTGCCGGTGACCGCGCCCAAGACCATGACCGGCCGCCTGTACGCGGGCGGCGCGGCCCTGGACGTGGCCACGGCGCTGCTGGCCATCCGCGACGGGGTGATCCCGCCCACCGTGGGAGTGCGCGCCGCCGCCCCCGCCTACGAGCTGGACCTGGTGCGCAGCGCGGCCAGGGACGGGCCGGTACGCAACGCGCTGGTCCTGGCCCGGGGCCACGGCGGGTTCAACGCGGCGGTGCTGGTCACCGCCGCCTGAACAACCCGCCGCGGCCCCGCACCGCGGCTCCCGCGGCGCCCCTCACACCCGATCACCCGATCCGATCCAACGGAGGAAGACATGACCACGTTCACCCTCGACGACATGAGACGCATCATGGGCGGCTGCGCCGGCGTACCCGAGACCCTCGACCTGGCCGGGGACATCGGCGAGGTGTCGTTCGCCGAGCTCGGCTACGACTCCCTGGCCGTGCTGGAGATGGCCGCCCGCATCCAGCAGCGGCTCGGCGTCCGCATCCCCGACGACGCCGTCGACGAGATGAAGACCCCGCAGGCGGCCGTCGACTACGTCAACCGCCGCCTCGCGGCCTGACATCGGAGGAACCATGGCAGGACACACCGACAACGAGATCATCATCGCGGGGCCGATGGACCTGGTCTGGAACATGACCAACGACGTCGAGGCCTGGCCCACGCTGTTCAGCGAGTACGCCGCCACCGAGATCCTGGAGCAGCGCGGGCCCACCGTCCGCTTCCGGCTCACCATGCACCCCGACGCCGAGGGCAACCAGTGGAGCTGGGTGTCCGAGCGCACCCCCGACCCGGGCACCCGCACCGTGCGCGCCCACCGGGTCGAACCGGGCTGGTTCAAGTACATGAACCTGTTCTGGGAGTACACCCAGGTTCCCGACGCCGTGCGCATGCGCTGGGTCCAGGACTTCGAGATGAAGCCGGACGCGCCGCTCAGCGACAAGCAGATGACCAAGCGCCTCAACGACAACACCGTGATCCAGATGAACCGGATCCGGCAGCTCGTCGAGGAGGCCGCCTCCGCCTCACCCGCCCGGATGTGACCGCCCCGGGCCCGCCACGCCGCCGGACACCACACCGCCCCCGCCGTCCGGTCCCCTCTCCCCGGCACACCGTCCCTTCCACGCACACCAGCACGACGGATAGAAGAGAGCAGGCATGAACGCCAAGGACTCCAAGGACTCCAGGGACCAGCGCAAGGACCACGCCCGGGCGAGCACCCGCGACACGGCCCGAGACACGGCCCGCGACGAGAGCGCGCGGCAGGCGCCCAACGGGCAGCACGGGCAGCAGGGGCAGCGCGTTCAGCGCGGACAGCAGGGACAGCAGGGCTCCGCCGGACGCGGCGACCAGGCCGACCAGGGCGGCGCGGTGTACCGCGTCATGGTGAAGATGCGGATCCACCCCGGCATGGAGCGCGACTTCGAACGGACCTGGCGCGAGATCGCCGCCACCATCGCCCGCCAGCCCGCCAACGTCGGCCAGTCGCTGGCCAAGAGCCCGGACGAGGACGGCGTCTACTACATCGTCAGCGACTGGGAGAACGAGGAGAAGTTCCGCCGCTTCGAGCACAGCCCCGAGCACGCCGCCAACCGCATGCGGCTGGACCCCTTCCGTGACCCGGCCGGCACCTCGATGATCCCGATGCTGGTGCTCGAGCGCATGGGCGGCCGGTCCGCCCCCACCCCCGGCCGGGTGCGCGTCGCGCTGTACCTCAACGAGCCCGAGTCCGACAGGGGCTCGATCGAGAGCGCCTACCACCAGATCAGCACCACGCTGGCGGGCAGGACCGGCCTGCGCGGCAACGAGCTGCTGCGCTCGCTGCGCGACCCGCGCCGGTACGCGGTGCTGAGCGAGTGGGACGACGTGCCGGCCTACCGCGAGTGGGAGCGCAGCCCCGAGCACCTGCCCACCACCTCCCCGCTCGCCCGCTACCACGACAAGGGCCTCGGGATCTTCGGCTCCTACGAGGTCGTGGCCGCCTACTGACCTCGGCCGCCCGCCCGGGCCGGCGCGTGTGCCGCCGGGGCGGGCGCCCGGCCCGCGGGGATCGCTCCGGCACCGGGCGATCCCCGCCACCCGCACGCCCGGTGAAGACGTGTCACGACGTGTCCCATGGAGGTACCCGATGCCCTACGCAATGATCACTTTCCGCGTCGAACCCGGCCACGAGGACGAGCTCGCCGAGATCTTCGGCGACGCCCCCGCCCTGGAGTCGCCGGTCGTCACCGACGAGCACGGCCGCGAGACCGCCCGCCTGCTCGGCACCGGCGTGTTCGTCAAGGACGACGTGCTGGTCCGGGTCATCCACTACGAGGGCGACTTCTCCGGCATCGCCCGGCACCTGGCCTCCCAGCACCACGTCCACGCCGTCGAGGACCGCATCGTGCCCTACCTGGCCGACAGCCGTGACACCGGCACCGCCGAGGGCTTCGCCGCGTTCTTCCGCGACGCCATGATGCGCTGCCTCACCCAGTCCTCCAGCGAGACCCAGCCGGCCCGGATGTGACACCGGCCGCCTGCCCGCCGTGACGCCGCCTCGCACCCGGCCCGACCGGCGGGCGGCTCAGCCGGTCCCGCTCCGCCCTACCCGGGCCCGGCCGCCGCACCGGCCGGGCATCGCCGCGAAGGGAGTGACCGCGACCATGGCCCACGACTCCGCCCCAGCCCCGCGCCAGTCCGGGCAGGCGTCACACCGGACGGCCCGCGACGACGTCCCCGCCATCCGAGGCATCCCGGCCACCGACGCCGACCGCACCGCGCGCCGGTGGCCCGGCGGCACGAGCCGTGAGATCGAGGACACCGGCGGCGCGGGCCGGGCGGAGGCCGGCGGCCTGGGCCGTGAGGAGGCGGGTGACGCCGGCGTCGGGGTGCTCGAAGCCGTCGAGCGCGAGGCCGCCGCCCTGTTCGCCCAGGCCAGGCGGCTGGTGGAGGCGCTCGCCGCCCGCGCGGGGCTGGAGCCGG
Source organism: Sphaerisporangium album (assembly GCF_003323745.1). GTDB lineage: Bacteria > Actinomycetota > Actinomycetes > Streptosporangiales > Streptosporangiaceae > Sphaerisporangium > Sphaerisporangium album. The sequence goes on along the minus strand of NZ_QOIL01000018.1, from coordinate 106,923 downwards.
ACGAGTTCCGCTGCCTGTGCGCGCTGTCACGCCAGGGGCCGCTGCCGACGCGCGAGCTGGCCGCCGCGGCGGGCCTTTCCGGCGACGCGGCCGCGCGGACGGTGGACCGGCTGGAACGCCGGGGCTGCGCGGCCCGCCGCGGCTCGCCGGGCCGCGTGCTGGTGCACCCCGATCTGCCGGCGTACCGGGCGCGCGCCGAGCCGGCCCTGCGCGAGCTGCGCGAGACCTGGCAGCCCCGCGCCCGCGTCGCCTGCGACGATCTGGCTCTGGTCGCGGGGTTGCTGGCGGCCGGGCGAAGGCTCACCGACCTGGTCACGCTGGTCGGTCACCGACCGGACGCCTTTACAATGTAGATTAATAAGGGCGGCGGGTCCGGGCCGGTCTAAGATCGTCACGTGGACGCACCCGCCGTACGCGACCCCGGGCCCGGCGCGATCGCGCGCGACGGCGACCCCTACCGGGTCTACCTGGACTCCCTGACCGGCGCCGAGTCCCGGCGCACGATGCGCGGCTGCCTGGACCGGGTCGCCCGGGTCATCACCGGCGACCAGGCGGCGACCGGCGCCGGCCAGCCCTGGCATCTGCTGCGCTACGAGCACACCGTGCGCATCCGCACGATCCTCACCGAGCAGGGCTGGTCCCCCGCCTACGTCAACAAGCACCTGGTCGCGCTGCGCCGCGTCATGCGCGAGGCCTGGCGCCTGGGCCAGATGACCGCCGAGGAGTACCACCGCGCCGCCGACCTTCCCACCGTGCGCCACAGCCGCCTGCCCGCCGGGCAGCACGTCCCCGCCGAGGTGGCCGGGGCCGCCCTGGACGCCTGCGACCGCGACGACTCCCCCGCCGGGGCGCGCGACGGGGCGCTGCTGGCGGTCCTGTACTCCACCGGCTGCCGCCGCGCCGAGATCGCCGGGCTGGCCCTGGACGACTACGACCCCGCGGCGCGCTCCCTGCGCGTGCGCGGCAAGCGCGACAAGGAACGCCTGGTGTACCTGACCCGGGAGGCCGTGGCGCGCATCGAGGCGTGGCTGGCCGTGCGCGGGGCGGCGCCGGGGGCGCTGTTCCCGTCGATCAACAAGGCCGGGCGGCTACGGGCCCCCGGCGGGCGGCCGGCGGCGATGACGGGGCAGGCCATCGCCGACATCCTGGCCCGGCGACTGGCCGCCGCCGGGGCGGCCAAGCGCACCCCGCACGACTTCCGGCGCACGTTCATCGGCGAGCTGCTGGACGCCGGGGTCGACCTGGCGACCGCGCAGGCGCTGGTCGGCCACGCCTCCCCCGTCACCACCGCCCGCTACGACCGCCGCCCGGAGTCCCGGCGCCGCGAGGCGGTGGACCGGCTGGCGATGCCCGCCGCCCGTCCCCTCAGGCCGGGCGGCCCGTGAGGCCCCTCGCCGGCGCGGCGGCGCGGCGCCGCGGCCAGTCGGCGGCGCGCAGTCGGTAGAGGACGTGCGGGCGCAGGTGGCCGCCGGGAGGGATGCCCGGGTGGTCGAAGTCCTCGGCCGGGTCGCGCGTCATGCCAAGGCGCCGCATGACGGCCTGGGAGCGCAGGTTGGTCACCGCCGTCATCGAGATCACGCCGGTCAGGCCCGCGGACCCGAACCCGTGGTCCAGGGCCGCGCCCGCCGCCTCGGTGGCGTACCCCCGGCCCCAGGACGCGCGGCGCAGCCGCCAGCCGACCTCGACCGCCGGGGTGAACGGCGCCTCGAACCGCTGCCAGACCAGGCCGGTGAACCCCGCGAACTCCCCGGTCTCGCGCACCTCCACCGCCCACAGCCCGAACCCGTGCTCCTCCAGGCGGGCGCGGGCGCGCTCGGCCAGCGCGTCGCTCTCGGCCCGGGTCAGCGGCGCCGGGAAGTGCTCCATCACCTCGGGATCGGCGTTCATCTCGGCGAAGGGCCGCAGGTCCTCCTCGCGCCATTGGCGCAGGATCAGTCGTCCGGTCTCCAGCATGACCCCATCTTCCCGCCGCGCCGCGTGGTCCGCCCCGGATTTTCCGGCGGCGCCCCTGGCGTCCTGTTTTGCGGCGAACCCCCTGGTGTCCCCCACAAGGACGTCACGGGGTGCCCCCTGCGGTCGGCAGGTCTGGAGGGACGACTCCCGGAAGTGGGCTACAGTCGGTGGTAGCCGATGTGGTTTGTGTCCCCCGGGCCGCAATTACCGCCTTCACGGAATACCGTTCGGCTGGAGCCGTGTTGTGCCTCTCGCCGAGGAGGCGACCGCCACATCGGCCACAACGAAGAGCCCCGCGAGCCCGTCTCGCGGGGCTCTTCGTTGTCGGCGGATGTAACAGTTTGTGCGCTCCCGTAACACATAGTTTCCACCACGGGTCGTATGGTGGTCATTGGCCGTTCGCACACCGGGAGAGTCCGTGCTGTATCGCATCACCAAGATCATCAGTAGCCCCGTCCTGCGGCTGCTGTGGCGGCCCGAGGTGACCGGGGCCGCGAACGTCCCCGCCTCGGGCGCGGCGCTCCTGGCCTCCAACCATCTGTCCATCCTGGACTCGGTGTTCCTGCCGCTCATGCTGCCCCGGCAGGTGACCTTCGTCGCCAAGTCCGAGTACTTCACCGGCAACCGGCTGATGGCCATGTTCATGCGCGGCACCGGGCAGGTGGCCATCGACCGCGAGAGCGCCGCCGCGGCCCAGGCCATGCTGGACACCGCCCTGCGGGTGCTCAAGGGCGGCGAGCTGTTCGGCATCTACCCCGAGGGCACCCGCTCCCCCGACGGGCGGCTGTACCGGGGCAAGATCGGCGTGGCGTGGCTGGCGCTGACGGCCGGGGTGCCGGTGGTCCCGGTGGCGATGGTCAACACCGACCGCGTGCTGCCGCCGGGGGCGACGGTGCCGCGCATCGCCAGGATCGGCGTCCGCATCGGCGAGCCCCTGCACTTCACCGGCGATCCGGGCCGGGCCCAGGACCGGCGGGCGGTGACCGACGAGGTGATGAAGGCGATCCAGCGCCTGTCGGGCCAGCAGTACGTGCCGTCCTACGCCCAGAGCCGCAAGGAGGCGCCCCGGCGCGCGGCCTGAGCCCTGTCGAGCCCGCCCCGGGCCGCCCCCCTCCGAACCACACCCTCTGAACCGCACCGCGTGAGCCGTCCGCGAGGCGGTGACCGCCGCGGGTTCCCGGCGTCCCCCGCGCTCCCCGCGGATCGCGCGCTAAGCTCGTGGCGACGTCGAGACACCGGGGGGCTTCGTGCGGCGCGGCCGTATCATCGCGATCACGTCCGTCGCCACCGTGCTGGTGGCCGGGGCCGCGGCCGGTGGCGCCTACTACGTGCTGCACACCCGGGGCAGCGCGGCCGAGACGGCGTCCCGCTTCACCGCCGCCTGGGCCCGCGGCGACCTGGCGGCCATGCGCGCCGACCTGGCCGCGCCGGTGAGCGGGTTCGAGGCCGCCTACGCCGAGCCGGACGACAACCTCGGCGCCTCGCGCACCGCCGTGCGGCTAGGCCCGGTCACCGAAACCGGGGGCGATCGCGCCAAGGCCGCCTACACCGCCACGCTCACGCTCAAGAACATCGGCGAGTGGACCTACACCGGTTCGCTGGAGCTGGTGGTGGCCGACCGCCACTGGAAGGTCGCCTGGACGCCCGCCGCCGTGCACCCGGCGCTGACCGGCTCCACCCACCTGGCCCTGAAGACGACGTGGCCGCAACGCGCCGCGATCGAGGACGCCTCCGGAGCCCGCATCGACGGCCCCGACGCCGGCGGCTCGGTACAGCAGCTCGCCGGCTACCTGGACAAGGCCACCGCCAAGGACGTCGCCAAGCTCGGCTCCGCCTACAAGACCGGCGACCCGGTCGGCAGGGGAGGGCTCCAGGAGACCTTCCAGAAGGACCTGGCGGGCGTGCCGACCACCCGCATCGTGGTGACCGACGGGTCCAAGAAGACCGTGCGCACGCTGAAGACGATCGAGGGCTCCCCCGGCAAACCGGTGCGCACCAGCCTGGACCCGGGGGTGCAGCGGGCGGCCGTCGCCGCCGTCCGCGATCTGGACAAGCCCGCCTCGCTGGTGGCGATGCGCCCCGCGACCGGCGAGATCCTCGCGGTGGTCAACAACCGGGGCGGGTTCAACCGTGCGCTGGACGGCCGCTACCCGCCCGGGTCGACGTTCAAGACCGTCACCGCGGCGGGCCTTCTCGCCGAGGGGCTCACCCCCGGGCAGAAGGTCACCTGCCCCAAGCAGGCCAACGTCGGCGGGCTGCCGATCCGCAACTCCGACCACGAGTCCTTCGGCTCGCTCACCTTCCAGGATTCCTACGCCCACTCCTGCAACACCACCTTCGCCCCGCTCGCGGCCGAGCACCTGGACGGCGGCAGACTCCTGCAGGTCGCCACCATGATGGGCTTCAACCAGCCGCTCACCATCGGCGTCCCGGCGACCAAGGGCAGCATGCCCAAGCCCACGGGGCTCGCCGACCTGGCGGCCGAGTCGTTCGGGCAGGGGCGCATCACCGCCAGCCCGTTGGTGATGGCCGGCGTCGCCGCGGCCGTGGCCGACGGCACCTGGCGGCCGCCGACGCTGGTGCCCTCGCTGGCACAGAAGGCCCGGCCGCAGGAGCTGCCGGCGGGGGTGGCCGAGAAGCTGCGCGCCATGATGGCGGCGGTGGTGAACGAGGGGACGGCCAAGGGCGCCGGGCTCCCGGCGGGCACCGCGGGCAAGACGGGAACGGCGGAGTTCGGCACCGGGCCCAAGCTCGACTCCCACGCCTGGTTCATCGGCTTTCGCGGCGATGTCGCCTTCGCCGTGGTGGTCGAGGCCGGAGGAATGGGCGGCGCGGTGGCCGCGCCGGTCGCCGCCCGCTTCCTGCGGGGCCTTCCCGGGTGAACCCCTGCGGCCCGCGGGCGCGGGCCGGGTGTCACATGGGCAGCGCCGCCGCGTCTCCCCGGAACACCATGATCAGCAGCGTCGCGATGAGGGTGGCGATCAGCAGCCAGCTCACCAGGATGATGACCGTCGACCTGCTCGGACGCCTGCGCCGGCGGCGGGCGCGGGCGGTGCGCTTGCGGTCGCCCGCCTCCTTGCGCACCACGCGCTCGTTGAACGACTCCAGCCGGGCGGCGAGCCTGGGGTCGTCGTCGGTGAGGTAACTCTCGATCTGGGCGAGCATTCGCTCCTCGTCCTGCGATGAGGCCATGCCTAACCTCCCGGCAACGCAAGCGGTGTGACGACGTTCTCCCCATCATGAAGATCTTTAGCCATCCGTTGAACCCCTTTTTGCCCGGCGGTTCCGCGAGTTGCGATCTCGATCGAATGCCTGTTCTAATCAGGGTCATGCGCTGGGACAACCTGCGCCTCGGCGGCCCGCCGGAGTCCTCGGAGCCCTCACCGGCCCGCGGGGCCGGGGGGTCGGGCCAGGGCGCGCCGGCCGTGCCGCTGATCGCCCGCGGCGCGGTCGCCAAACGATTCGACACCCCGGAGTTCCGGGGCATGACCTTCTACGAGATCCAGGCCCGTTCGATCATCAACCGGGTGCCCGCGGCCAGCCAGGTGCCGTTCGAGTGGACGATCAACCCCTACCGGGGGTGCACCCACGCCTGCGTGTACTGCTTCGCCCGCCGCACCCACGAGTACCTCGACCTGGACTCCGGGCGCGACTTCGACTCCAAGATCATCGTGAAGGTGAACGCCCCCGAGCTGGTGCGCAAGGAGCTGGCCGCGCCGCGCTGGGGCGGGCACCCGATCGCCATGGGCACCAACGTCGACTGCTACCAGCGCGCCGAGGGGCGCTACCGGCTGATGCCCGGCATCCTGTCGGCGCTCAGGGACCACCGCAACCCGTTCTCCATCCTCACCAAGGGCGCGCTCATCCTGCGCGACCTCGACCTGCTGGCCGAGGCCGCGCAGGTCACCGAGGTGAGCACCGCGGTCTCGGTCGGGTTCCTCGACGAGCAGGTGTGGCGGGCGGTCGAGCCGGGCACGCCCCGGCCCGCCCGGCGCCTGGAGGTGTGCGCCACGCTCACCGAGCACGGGGTGCGGTGCGGGGTGCTCATGGCGCCGGTCCTGCCCTACCTGACCGACTCCCCCGCGCAGCTGGAGCGCACCGTGCGCGCCATCGCCGAGGCCGGCGCCGCCCACGTCACGCCGATCGTCCTGCATCTGCGGCCGGGGGCGCGCGAGTGGTTCCTGGCCTGGCTCGGCCGCGAGCACCCCCGCCTGGTGCCCCGCTACCTGGAGCTCTACGGGCGGGGCGCCTACGCGCCGAAGGCCTACCGCGAGCGGGTCGCGCGGCAGGTGCGCGAGTTCGCCGCGGCCTGCGGCATGGGCCGGCGGGCGTCCTCCGCGCGCCAGGCCGAGGCCCCCAGGGCCCCCGCGCCGCCCGCCGGGCCGGAACAGCTCACCTTGCTATAGAACACCCTTAAATCTACATATGGGTGATTCGCTGCGGCGATGGGTATTTAAAGCCGGTGATGCACCCTATGTGGGCATTGTCACGTGAAACTCGACCCATGCATTCGGGGGGAAACATGGCGGGAACAGGAAAGAAGTCCACCAAGGCCACAGGAAAGGCCAAGAAAGCGGCCATCAAGGCCACGCGCGAGACCAAGCAGAACAAACGCGAGGACGACGACAAGCGCGAGGCCAGGCCCGGAGAGGCCCGCTGACCTCACCGGGCATCGCCCCGGCCGTCCGCCCGCCCCAGGGCGGACGGCATGATCCCGTTATCCGGTAGGTCCCTGATCGGGCACCCGACGCCGGGCCGGCGTACGGCCGTGTTAGTTTTTCGTGCCATATGCCCGTATTCGCCTGGTGCGCGGTTCTCTCTCGCGGCGAAGAGATCCGTTCACGTCTCGACGTGACGGCCCGGGTGCCTGATCATGGAAACCCCCGTCCCCCCGAACGCGAGGATCGATGTCCGCATACGCCCGCTTCCCCACGATCTTCGGCGACGAGATCGTCTTCGCCTCCGAAGACGATCTCTGGATGGTGCCCGCCGACGGCGGCCGCGCCTTCCGGCTGACCGCCGGGGTCGCCGAGGCCGGATACCCCCGCTTCTCCCCCGACGGCACCCAGATCGCCTACGTCGGGCGGGAGGAAGGGCCGGAAGAGGTCTACGTCATGCCCGCCGAGGGCGGAGCCGGCCGCCGGATGACCTACGACGACGCCCTGTGCACGGTCACCGGCTGGGACCCAGGCGGCGCCGTCGTCTACGCCAGCGACGAGGCGCAGCCCATCGGCCGCCGCCGCTGGCTGCACCGCGTCGACCCGGCGACCGGCGTCTCCACGCGCCTGCCCTACGGCCCCGCGAACACCGTCTCCTACGGGCCGGGCGGGGCGGTCGTCCTCGGCCGCAACACCGCCGACCCGGCCCGCTGGAAGCGCTACCGCGGCGGCACCGTCGGCGACCTGTGGGTCGACCGCGACGGCGACGGCGAGTTCACCCGCCTGATCACGCTGACCGGCAACCTCGCCTCCCCCTGCTGGACCGGCGAGCGCGTCTACTTCCTGTCCGACCACGAGGGCGTCGGCAACGTCTACTCCTGCACCCCCGAGGGCCGGGACCTGCGCCGCCACACCGACCACGCCGACTACTACGCCCGCAACCTCTCCGGCGACGGCCGGCGGCTGGTGTACCACGCCGGCGCCGAGCTGTACGTCCTGGACCCCGCCGAGGGCGAGTCCCGCCGCGTCGAGATGCGCCTGGGCAGCCCGCGTACCCAGCGCAACCGCCGGTTCGTCCACGCCGCCCACTACCTCGACAGCGCCGCCCTCTCCCCCGACGGCAGCGGCCTGGCCATCACCACCCGGGGCAAGGCCTACTCCTTCGCCGCGTGGGAGGGCCCCGTCCGCCAGCACGGCGAGCCCGACGGCGTCCGCTACCGCCTGCTGACCTGGCTGAAGGACGCCGAGCGGCTGGTGGCCGCCGCCAGCGACGAGGGCGACCGCGAGGTGCTGGTCGTGCTCACCGCCGACGGCGGGGCCGCCCCCGTGCGCCTGGACCACCTGGACACCGGGCGCGCGATCACCCTCACGGTCTCCCCCGAGGCCGACCGCGTCGCGCTGACCAACCACCGCAACGAGCTGCTGGTCCTCGACCTGCCCGCCGGCGGCGAGGCCACGCTGACCGTCGCCGACCGCAGCGGCTTCGGCCGCATCGAGGACCCGGTCTGGTCCCCGGCCGGTGACTGGCTCGCCTACACCCGCCCCGAGTCCGCGCAGACCACCGCGATCCGCGTCTACGAACTCGCCACCGGCGAGTCCCGCCTCGCCACCCGGCCGGTGCTGCGCGACCGCGCGCCCGCCTTCGACCCCGAGGGCCGCTACCTGTACTTCATCGGGGAACGGATCTTCAATCCGGTCTTCGACGAGCTGCAGTTCGACCTCGGCTTCCCGCTCGGCACCCGCCCGTACGCGGTCGCGCTGCGCGCCGACGTCGGCTCGCCCTTCGTGCCCGAGCCGAGGCCCCTGTCCGGTGACGCCTCCGGCGGCGACAAGGACAAGGGCGCGGAGAAGGACACCGCGGAGAAGAGCACGGACAACGGCGACAAGGGCGAGGCCGGCGGGGAGAGCATCGCGAGCCCGGACGGAGCGGAGGGCGCCGGCGGCGCGACCGGGCAGGACGACATGGGCGAATCCGGCCTGCGCATCGACTTCGAGGGCATCGACCGCCGCGTCGTCGCCTTCCCGGTCCCCGAGGGCCGCTACGACCGCCTGGCCGCGATGAAGGACAAGGTGCTGTTCACCTCCTCCCCCGTCCAGGGCAGCCGCGGCGACGACTACGCCGAGCCGGCCACCGGCACCCTGCAGGCCTACGACCTGACCCGGCAGAAGATCGAGACCCTGGTCTCGGGCGTCACCGAGTTCCAGCTCGGCCTGGACGGCACCACGCTGCTGTACCGCGCGCGGCGGCGCCTGCGCGTGATCAAGGCGGGAGAGTCCCCCGGCGACGACGACTCCCCGAGCAGGACCAGCGGCTGGATCGACCTGGACCGCGTCAAGGTGTCGGTCAGCCCCGACGCCGAGTGGCGGCAGATGTTCCGCGAGGCCTGGCGGCTCCAGCGCGAGCACTTCTGGGCCGACGACATGTCCGGGATCGACTGGGACGGCGTCTACGACCGCTACCTGCCCCTGGTCGACCGGGTCGGCACCCGCGGCGAGTTCTCCTACCTGCTGTGGGAGGTCCAGGGCGAGCTCGGCACCTCCCACGCCTACGAGAGCGGCGGCGAGTACCGCCCCCGGCCGCACTACTCCCAGGGCAAGCTCGGCGTCGACTGGTCCTACGCCGACGGCGTGCACACCATCGCCGCGATCGTCCGCGGCGACCCGTGGGACCCGGACGCCACCTCCCCGCTCAACCGCCCCGGCCTGGACGTGCGGCCCGGCGACGCGGTGCTGGCGATCAACGGACGGCCCGTCGAAGGCCCCGACGGGCCGGCGCGGCTGCTGGTCAACCAGGCCGGCCAGGAGGTCGAGCTGACGATCAGGCGCGGCGACGGCCCGCCGCGGCGCGTCACCGTCAAGGCGATCGCCGACGAGCAGGCCGCGCGCTACCGCGACTGGGTGGAGGCCAACCGGCGGCGCACCCACGAGCGCACCGGCGGCAGGGTGGGCTACATCCACATCCCCAACATGGACGTCAGCGGCTACGCCGAGTTCCACCGGGGCTTCCTGGCCGAGTACGACCACGAGGGCCTGGTGGTGGACGTCCGGTTCAACGGCGGCGGCTTCGTGTCGGGCCTGGTGATGCAGAAGCTCGCCCGGCGCCGGCTGGGGTACGACTTCCCGCGCTGGGGCGTGCCCCAGCCCTACCCGTCCGAGTCGCCGCGCGGCCCGATGGTGGCGATCACCAACGAGCTGGCCGGCTCCGACGGCGACATCTTCAGCCACACCTTCAAGCTGCTCCGCCTCGGCCCGCTCATCGGCAAGCGCACCTGGGGCGGCGTGATCGGCATCTGGCCGCGCCACCGGCTGGCCGACGGCACGGTCACCACCCAGCCGGAGTTCTCCTTCGCCTTCGACGACGTCGGCTGGCGCGTGGAGAACTACGGCACCGACCCCGACATCGAGGTCGATATCACCCCGCAGGACTACGCGCGCGGGGTGGACACGCAGTTGGAGCGCGCGATCGACGTCGCGGTGGAGCGGCTGGCCGCCCAGCCTCCCCACACGCCCCGCCCGGCCGACCGTCCCCACCTGGCCGTCCCGCCGCTGCCCCCGCGCGGCTGACCAGGCCAAGCGGCGTCCCTCAGCTCGCCGGGACACCGGGCTCGCGGGCGCCGTAGGCGCGCAGGCGGCCGGCGAGCGCGTCCACCAGCCCTCCGGAATGAGGTTCGGACTGCGCCGCGGAGCCCTCGCTTTCCGCGCCTGGTGGGCCGCGCAGGACGTCTACGTGCACCGGCACGGCACGGCACCAAACGCTTCCACCACCCCGCCATCGGCGACCTCGACCTCGACTTCGAGGCGTTCGAGCTGCCCGGCGAACAGGCCCTCACCCTCCTGACCTACTCCGCCGAACCGGGAACCCCGTCCGGTGACGGCCTGCAACTCCTGGCCGCCTGGGCCGCCCGCAACACCGAGACCTCTGCTCGGGCCCGGCACGTCACCGAATGAACATCCCGGCCTCGGACCTCCTCCCGGGGAGCGCTGTCCCTGCCGATCTGCAGCGCGGCCTCGGTCTCGCCGTGACGGCCGCCGTCGGCGACGCGTTTGATCCCCGCGTTGGTGCCGAGCGCGTACAACCAGCGGCAGCCGTTTGCGGATCACGTCCCGCCGGGCCGCCTCCCTGGTCGCGACCGTGGTGAACGCGTCGGTGAGGTCGGTGACGAAGTCCGATCTTCACGGCGATGGCCGGCGGGGACCGGGAGCTGCGTGCCCTGCCCACCGGACACTGGCCGATGTTCTCGCGTCCGGCGGACACCGCGCGGCTGCTCGGTTCGTTGTGAGAGTGGGCGTGGGTGGGTTGGTCAGGGAGGGATGAACCGACCCGCGCCCTTTACAATGTAGATCAAAAGGGGGACGGCCTGTCCGCCGCGTGGCCGCGTCCGGCCATCGGCCGAGCGCCAGGGCCTCCCGCGCCTCCCCGCCGTCCGAGCGGCCTGCCGGCCGGCTCAGTACTTTTGTCCCGCCCAACAGCGGATCACCGTTCCTACCGGCCGCGCGGCGCGCTCCCTAGCGTTGCCGGCATGAACGCGAACGCCGTCTCCCCCGCCCCACCCGCGGCGGACGCCACCGGCTCCCCCGGAGCACCTCCCGCGGTGGCGCTCAGCGAGCTGACGAAGAGCTTCGGCGCGGTCCGGGCCGTGGACGGCCTGTCCCTGGAGATCCCCCGCGGGCAGACCGTGGCCCTGCTCGGCCCCAACGGCGCCGGCAAATCCACCGCCATCGGCATGATGCTCGGCCTGATCGCCCCCGACTCCGGGCGGGCCGAGATCTTCGGCGGCCGTCCCGGGCAGGCCGTGCGGGCCGGGCGCGTGGGCGCCATGCCCCAGGAGGGCGGCCTGATCCATCGGGTCACCGTCGGCGAGCTGATCCGGTTCGTCGCCGGAACCTACCAGGATCCGCTCCCCCTGGAGCGGATCCTGGCCGGCGCGGGGCTCGGCGGCCTCGCCGGGCGGCGGGTGGACAAGCTGTCGGGCGGCCAGGCCCAGCGGGTCAGGTTCGCCCTGGCGCTGGCCGGCGACCCGGACCTGATCGTGCTGGACGAGCCCACCTCGGCGCTCGACGTCGAGGCCCGCCGCGAGTTCTGGGACGGCATGCGCCGCTTCGCCGCCCGCGGCAAGACCATCCTGTTCTCCACGCACTACCTGGAGGAGGCCGACGAGCACGCCGACCGCATCGTGGTCATCGACCGCGGCCGGATCGTCGCCGACGGCACCAGCAGGGAGATCAAGCGGGTGACCGCCCTCACCACGGTCGGCGTCACGGTCACCGGCGAGACGTCCTGGCTGGCGGGCCTGCCCGGCGTGTCGGCCATCGAGATCCGCGGCGACCGCGCCCGCCTGCGCTGCACCGACTCCGACGCCACCGTCGTGGCGCTGGCCCAGGCCGGCGCCGTGCGCGACCTGGAGGTGTCCCCCGCCGACCTGGAGGACGCCTTCGTCGCGCTGACCGCGCACCGCGCCACCCCGCCCGTCCCCTCCCCCGTCAGGACCGGCCCCGCCGGCCAGGAAGAGAGCGCGGTCTGATGCTCGGCTACGTCCGCCTGGAGGTCGTCCGCGTGCTGCGCGACGTCACGTTCGTCGTCTTCGGCATCGCGATGCCCGTGGTGATGTACCTGATCTTCACCACGCTCGCCCTGGCCCCCGGCGACCGGGAGAAGGCCGCGCTGTTCGTCATGGTCAGCATGGCGGCCTACGGAGGCATGGGCGCCGCGTTCAACAACGGGTCGGGGCTGGCCGAGGACAAGGCGCTCGGCTGGCTACGCCAGTTGCGGCTCACCCCGCTGGCCCCGGCGGCCGTGGTGGCCGGCAAGGCCATCACCGGCATGGTCGTCGTCGTGCCCGCCATCGCCGCGATCCTGCTGGCCGGCACGTTCGTCAACGGCGTGCGCCTGGACGCCGGCCAGTGGATCTCCATCATCGCGCTGCTGTGGGCGGGCACGATCCCGTTCACGCTGTTCGGCCTGGGAAACGGGTACCGCCTCACCGGCCAGGCGGCGGGAATCGCGAACTTCGCCTCCAGCATGACGCTGGCCGTCGCCGGCGGCCTGTGGATCCCCTCCGACGTCTTCCCCGGATGGCTGAAGGCCGTCTCGGAGTGGACGCCCACCCACAGCTACGCCGACCTGTCCTGGAACGTCGCCTACGGCGAGGCGCCCGCGCCGCGGTCGGTGCTGATCCTGTGCGGGTGGCTGGCCGTGTTCGGCCTGTACGCGCTGGCCTCCTACCGGCGCGCCGGGCGCTCCGCCTGACGGGCCCGGGGATGCGGTCCGCGAGGCGGAAGGTTAGGTTGGGCCGGTGACCGAGGCGCGCATCCCCTGCCCGGACTCCATGGACCGCGACTTCGCGGCGCAGGGCCCCGACGCCCGGGGCTTCATGCCCTGGCTGCTGCTGCTCGTCCCCCCGTTGCTCGGCATCGTCCACGACGAGTCCCGCCCGCTGTGGCTGGCGATCCCCGGCCTGGTCGCGGCCGGCGTCCTGTACGTCTGGAGCGTCCGGCTGGGATTCACCGCCCCCCGCCGGGCCGAGAAGGGCCCGCTGCCCGCCCTCGGCGCGCTGACCCTGGTGCTCGCGCTGACGCTGGAGGGCGCCTGGTACACGCTGTTCCTGCTGCTGGCGATCGCCTGCGGGGTGGTCGTCAAGCCGCTGAGCAGGGTGTGGCCGGTGCTGGCGGCGCTCACCGTCACCGCGTGCGCGGTGGCGTTCGCCGAGGACGGCGACCTGGCGGGCACGCTGTCACTGGGCTGGGGGACGTTCACCGCGGGCCTGGTCCCGGCCATCATCCTGCAGTTGTTCCAGGTGATCGGGCAGCTCAAGAGGACGCGCGAGGAGCTGGCGAGGATCGCGGTCGCCGAGGAGCGGCTGCGCTTCTCCCGCGACCTGCACGACCTGCTCGGGCACACGCTGTCGGTGATGGTGGTGAAGGCCGAGGCGGTGCGCCGGGTGCTGCCCGCCGGGGTGGAGGCCGCCGCCCAGCAGGCCGCCGACATCGAGAAGATCGGCCGCGACGCCCTGACGGAGGTGCGCACGGCCGTCACCGGGTACCGCGGCCGGGGCCTGGCCGCCGAGCTCGACTCGGCCCGCACGGTGCTCGGCGACGCGGGCGTGAGGCTGACCACCCGCATGCCCGTGGCCGACCTCGCGCCCGAGGCCGACGCGCTGCTCGGCTGGGCCGTGCGCGAGGGCGTCACCAACCTGATCCGGCACAGCGGGGCGCGGGCGTGCGAGATCGATCTCGGGGTCGGGCGGGAGGGCACGGTGCTGGAGATCCGCGACGACGGCAAGGGAGGCGCCGCCCTGGCCGGGTCCGGCCACGGCCTGCGCGGGCTGCGCGAGCGTGTGACGGCCACCGGCGGGCTGCTGGACGTCGCCGACCTGCCCGCGGGCGGGTTCCGGCTGCGCGTGACCATGCCCACAGACGCCCGGGGAAACGCTGTGACCGGCCTCGGCGCGGCGGGGGCCGGATGATCCGGGTACTGCTGGCCGAGGACCAGGGCATGATGCGCGGAGCCCTGGCCCTGCTGCTCGGCCTGGAGGACGACATCGAGGTCGTCGCCCAGGTGGCCTCGGGCGACCAGGTCCTCCCCGCCGCGCTGGAGCACCGCCCCGACATCGCGCTGCTGGACATCGAGATGCCCGTCCGCAGCGGCCTGGACGCCGCCGCCGACCTGCGCGAGCGCCTGCCGTCCTGCCGCGTGCTCATCCTCACCACCTTCGGCAGGCCCGGCTACCTGCGCCGGGCCATGGAGGCCGGAGCCTACGGCTTCCTGGTCAAGGACGGCCCGGTCGAGGAACTGGCCGCCGCCGTGCGCCGCGTCCTGGCCGGAGAACGCGTCATCGACCCGGCGCTGGCCGCGGCCGCGCTCAGCACCGGCCCGAGCCCGCTGACCGACCGCGAACGCGACGTGCTGACCGCCGCCGCCGACGGCTCGACGATCGCCGACATCTCCGGGCGGCTGCACCTGTCGGAGAGCACGGTGCGCAACTACCTGTCGGCCGCGATCGGCAAGACCGGCACCCGCAACCGGATCGAGGCCGCCGCGCTCGCCCGCCACAACGGCTGGCTCTGACCCTGCCCCCTCGGCCCCCTCGCCCCGGTGACCCCGTCCAGTGCGGTGGCCGCAAAGGTTCACCGGGGCGTCCGTTTCCTTCGCCGGTGTGGGTCTTGCTATCCGGCGCCGGGCCGGCGAGAAGGGACGACGGTGATGGCGAGAACCCGGTGAAAGTTCGTGGACACAGCGCTAGCGGCCCTGGCGGCCGGAGGCGAGCGGCTCGCGGGTGAGCGTGCCGGCGTCCCAGGGGAAGCCCGCCTTGAACGTCGCCCGCGCGAGCGCCCGCTGGCCGTCGGCGTTGGGATGGAAGAAGTCCCACTTGCTGACCTCGTCCAGCGTGAAGGGGTACTCGAACACGGCGCCGCCGTCGCTGCGGCACCCCGGCCCGTAGGCGGCGCACGCCTCGGCCATCGCCTCGTTGTAGTCGCGCACCCGTTCGCGGACGCGGTCGCGGCGGGCGCGGTCCTTCTTGGCGTCGGAGGACGCGCGGGCCAGCATCGCCGGGCAGATGTGGCCGATGGCCCAGAACGAGCGGGCCACGACGTTGTCCTTGCCCAGGCGCCACAGGCGCTTGATGTCGGGGACGCTGGCCACGAAGACCTTCGCCCCCGTGGGCGCCAGCACGGCCAGGGCCCGGTCGATGTGGGCCCGGTAGGTCGAGACCGGCGTCATCCTGGACTCCTCCGACACGCAGGCGTCCTGCGCGCCGATCAGGATCGTGACGTAGGCCGCCTTGGCCGCCACGGCCTTCTCGGCCTGGGCGGCCAGCCCGGCGCTGGTGGATCCGGGCACGGCGAAGTTCAGGTTGTGCCCCTTGACGGCCGGGTCGATCGCGAGCATGCGCAGGTAGTGGCTGTTGACGCCGGCGTCGTCCCCGGCCGACCACGACCGGGAGGTGCAGGAGACGTACCAGCCGCAGGCGTTGAAGCCCGCGCTGATCGAATCGCCGAGCGCCGCCATCACCGGGGGCACCGGATCGGCCGCCGCCGCGACGGCCGTAACGGGGGCGCACACCACCGCGGCGGCCAGTACCAGCGCGATCTTTCCGACCATGGTCACCTCTATCTGGGACGATCCATCCTGGGCAAAAGATCGGCTACCAAGGTAGAGATCACGGGCGGCCCGCTCTATGACCTGCGGGCGAGGCGTTGCTACCGTTGACCGAGTTCCTATCGTGGCTTGACACGGCCTGCCACCTGTGTAGACGCCGATGAGTCCGTTAACGCCGGCCGCTTGGGGGCAGTGAGACCGGCACCTGATGTCGAACACGTTCAGATTCCGAATAAGGTGGGCAGAGTGAGTGTCGCGCTCGGGATAACCCGCCCCCCGCTGGTTCGCAGCGTCCCCGTCCATCACGCCGAAGATCTGATCGCGCGACTGCCGCAGGCCCCTCCGTACGCCTGGGTGCACCAGGGCGAGGGGCTGGTGGCCTGGGGGGAGGCCGCCCGGGTCTCCGTCCCGCCCGGCGCGGGCCGGTTCGACTGGGCGCGGCGCTGGCTGGCCGAGGTGTTCGGCGAGGCCCACATCGACGACGACGTGCACGTGCCCGGGTCGGGGCCGGTCGCCTTCGGGTCCTTCACCTTCGACCCCGACGCCGCCGGGTCGGTGCTGGTGGTGCCGCGCGTGGTGCTCGGCCGCAGGAACGGCCGCGCCTGGCTGACCACGGTCGGCGAGCCGCCCATCGACCTGGTGGCGCCCGCCGTGCCCCCCGGCCGGGTGGTGTACGGCGACGGGTCGCTCTCGGCGCCCGGGTGGCAGCACGCCGTGGCCCGCGCGGTGAAGGACATCCGGGCCGGCCGGCTGGAGAAGGTCGTGCTGGCCCGCGACCTTCTCGCCACGGCCGAGCGTGAGATCGACCCGCGCGTCCTGCTGGAGCGCCTGGCCCGCGCCTACCCCGACTGCTACACCTTCTCGTGCGCCGGGCTGGTCGGCGCCACGCCCGAGCTGCTGGTCCGGCACACCGGCGAGTCGATCGAGTCGCTGGTGCTGGCCGGCACGACCTACCGGGGCGCCACCCCGGCCGGCGACCGCGCCCAGGCCGCGGCGCTGTTCGCCTCCGCCAAGGACCGCCACGAGCACGCCTGCGCCGTCGCCTCGGTGCGCGACGCGCTGACGCCGCTGTGCGCGTCGCTGTCGGTGCCGGAGGAGCCGGAGCTGCTGGTGCTGCCCAACGTGCAGCACCTGGCCAGCCGCGTGCGCGGGCGGCTCGCCGACGGGGCCTCGGTGCTGGACGTGGTCGCGGCCATGCACCCCACGGCGGCCGTCGGCGGCACGCCGACGCCGGTGGCGCTGGAGGTGATCCGCGAGCTGGAGGGCATGGACCGCGCCGGGTACGCCGGGCCGGTCGGCTGGATCGACGCCCGCGGTGACGGCGAGTGGGGCATCGCGCTGCGCTGCGCCTACGTCGAGGGCCGCAGGGCGCGGCTGTTCGCCGGCTGCGGCATCATGGGCGGCTCCGACCCCGAGGCCGAACTCGCCGAGGCCCAGGCCAAGTTCCGCGTGATGCGCTACGCCCTGGAGGGCTGACCGCCGATCAGCCCTTCGCCGAGGGTGGGCGCCGGATCGCGCGCCCGGCCCGATGCGGGCGCGCCGGTCCCGCGGTCCGGCCACGAGGAGCCGGGAAGAAATCCGTTTGCCCGTGGCGCGCGGTCCCCCCATGATCGAGTATGACGGTGACACGCGAGCTACTCGCCTACTACGCGCAGGACAGGGAGCACGGACGGCTTCGTGAAGGCCGTGACCGGCTGGAGTTCTGGCGGACCCAGGACGTCCTGCGCCGCATGCTGCCCCCGGCGCCGGCCCGGGTGCTGGACGTGGGCGGCGGCACCGGTGCGCACGCCGAGTGGCTGGCCGCCGACGGCTACGAGGTCGAGTTGCTAGACCCGGTCCCCCTGCACGTGGAGCGGGCCGCGGAAGTGACCGAGGTGACGGCGCGGCTGGGCGACACACGCCGTTCGCCGGTGCCGGACGCGAGCGTAGACACGGTGCTGCTGCTGGGCCCGCTCTATCACCTGGCCGAGCGTGCCGGGCGAGTTCGCCGACGCCGGCCTTCCCGAGGCCGAGCGGTACGGGCTGGAGGGCGCCTTCTGGCTGTACGGCGACGTCGACGACTGGCTCGACGACCCGGAACAAGGTCCCCTAGACCCAACGCTCACCAGGGTTGAGCCGTCGAGCCTCCTGGTTCTATGCCGAACTTCCACAGCCGGTCGGCCTCACCTGCGCGGCCGGTGCGGCCGAGCAGTGCGATCAGCCTGTCCTGGGCGGGCCAATGGCCTGTCTCAACGGCGTGCATGAGCAGCCGTTCCGCCTCGCGCGTGCGCCCGTCACGCAGGAGCAGGTCACAGGTCGCGTCGAGGTCTCGGCTGTCGGCCGCCCGCCGCAGACACGCATCGCTCTCCTCCCGCCTTCCCGTACGTTCCAGCAGCCGAGCTAGATCTCGCCAGGCCGCGGGCGAGGGGTCGCGGCGCAGCCACTCCTCCGCCTCGGACGTGAGGCCTTCGAGCGTTCGCAGCCTGGCGAGGATACGCCGCGCGTCGCAGTCACCCGATTCGGCCAGCGAGGTCCAGTGTGCCTCGTCGGCGCGACGGTTCAGGTTTAAGTGCGGGCTGACGAAGATGCCGAGCAAGGTGTCCCTGACGTCGATGAACGTATATAACCCCGCCCGCGCCGCTGTTGCGTAAGATATGGCCACGTTCTGGGCGAGAATCCGTACGGCGTTCTGCAACCAAGATTCGCGCTCCTGCGCCACCGGCCACGTCTGCATGTCAGGCGGGGCATGTGGCGGGAGCGGATCTCCTGGCTCCCATTCCCGCCACGCGCGGGCCCAGCGCGCCCAGATCTCGCGGTCCGGGCAATCGAGCAGGTCGATTTGGAGCAGCGCCCGCCCGAGTTGCCGCCACTGGCCGGGAATCGTGGCTGTGCAGGCCGGCGTTTCGTTGTCGTCCTCAAGGGAGTACGCGCGGTTGTTCCACGCGGCAGCCTCCTGGTCGTGGCCCGCCTCTCGCAGCAGGGTCGCCAGCAGGCGCATGGCAGGCAGGTTACCCTTGTGCGCGCTCGGCTCCAGCAGGGCGGTTGCGATGCGGAAGAGGCCGCGGCCGACGGCTTCGCGGCCGAGCCTGAGACGCTCGTCGGGGTCGGTGGTGTGTCGGGTCAGAGCGTCCCAGAGCGCGGCCGGGACACGTTCCGCCTCGCGCTGCGAGTGCTGTATCAGGTAGTCGTGGGGTTCATAGGCAGGATCCGCGCCGGTGCGGTCGCGCAGTGCGGTGACGGCGGTTACCGCACGGCGGACGTCGGTGCGGCTTCCATCGGCGCGGTGGCCGGCGCCCAATGCGGTGAGGGCGTCGATGAGGTCAGCAGGATCGCCTGGCCGCTGCGATGGCGCCAGATAGCCATCGGCGGCAGCGGTCAGCACTGCGGGCGGCACGGGCGCGCGGTGGCCCAGACGGCGGGCGTCCAGTGCGGCGGTGATCAGGGCGTGCTCGACCGGTGTGAACAGGCTGCCGCGAACGTATGCGTCCAGCAGTTCGGGGCCGCCGGTCAGGTGCTGGATCACTTTGCCATCGGCCGCGCCTGCGGCGAGAGCGGCAGGAAACCGCGGATCGTTGGTGTCCAGAGCCGCGAACCCGTCCAGCTCACCGGAATTGAGCCGGGGAGGTACGAGGATGCGGCGCGCGTACGGCCCGGTGAGCAGGTCGCGGGCGGCGGCATACGTGTCAGGCCACTGGCCCTGGGCGGTCAGGGCCTGCCAGTAGGGCCGCTCCCACAGGGTGCCAAGCACCGCCACACGGGTGGTCTGGGCCAGGAACGCGGTCAGGAGCGTGGCCACCCGCTCCCCGTCCGCGCCGTAGAGGAACCGCTGCGTCTCGTTCAGCCATAACACCGTGTCAGGGGCAACCCCTCGCTCCAGCCGCGAGCAGAGCTCGGCCGTGTCCGCGGGGGCCACCAGCGTCCAGTGGGGGAGAATCGCGCATGTCGCCTCCCACAGCGCCCGCGTCTTGCCCGTCGCGGAGTCGCCGGTCAGCACCGCCAGCACCGGCCGGCCGTCTCGCTTGGTGACCTGGTCGAGCACAGAGCGCAGCTCGTGGTCGTGCTCCCTGACCAGGTACGCCGTCAGTGGCGCGGTGACGGTACCGCCAGGGTCGGGAGCGAGGTGCACGCCCAGCTCCAACGGGTTCACTTGGCCGATCGGCCGTACCACGGGCACGGCAACCGCACCGTGTTCACCCAGCAGATCGAGGATCTGCGTCGTCTGCCGGCTGATTGAAGCCAGCAGGCGTCCGGAGTCGTGGTCACGCACCGCCGCCCACCGCTCCCGGCCCGCAGCGGCCAGCTCCTGCCACAGCGGCGCCAGCGGGCCGCCGTTGACGGCGTCGGCGCGAATGCGGGTCAGGATCTGCTCGTACAGGGCGTCGATCAGCTCCTCCACCGCCACGCCCCGCTCGTCCAGATAGCCGATGCCGCCGAGCTCGGGGGCCGGGTCGATCAGTGGGGCCAGCCACGCCCGCAGTACCACCAGCGGATCCACCAGCGCATCGCCATCGGCGTCCAGCCGATACCCGAGATGCTCGGCAACCGCCGCCGTCACCGCCTCGACCTCACTGGGAACGGTCACCCGTCGCACCGCGGGCTCAACCGAGTTGGTCACGATCTTCGACAACGCCGCCTGCACGCTGGTTCCCACCGTGGCCCGCCGCACCCGCAAACCGGCGCCCTGACCGGTCCACTGCACCAACGCACCCAGCAACGCGCCGCCGAAATCCAGAGGCATCCGCGCCCCTCCCCACCCCTGTGCAACGACACCCCCGAACCACCCACCAGTCTGCCCCGACACCGTCGACCGCGAGCACGCCGGGAAAAGTTCTGAACCGTCCAGCGCGGGCCGCACCTGTGTCTTCCAACTTCGCTCGAAACAATGCCTAGCCGTATCGCCACGTGAAACGACTCGCCGCCCGCGGAATCCCATCCATCCGTCGATGCCATCAAGTCAATCGAGTCGCCGTACGGAACCCCACCCCGAATCGTCTGGCATGCCCTCGCCTCGGTGGGTCAATTCCCGAACATGACTCTCTTTGCTGGGTACGAGTTCCGAGCACCGACCTAGACCCGGTTTCGTGGTGACCGGCCCGGCGGGTGAGGGTCAGGTGGTACCCGGGCCGGCGGACGCGGGGCCGGGTGTCGTGTCCGCGGCGGCGCGGCCGAGTTCGTGGGCGAGGTGGTCGAGTTCGGCGCCGCCGGCCATCAGGGACGTCAGCTCCTCTCTGGTGATGTCCGCCTTGGCGAACTGGCCGAGGCTCGTGCCGCGGTTGAGGACCAGGAAGCGGTCGCCGACCGGGTAGGCGTGGTGGGGGTTGTGGGTGATGAACACCACGCCGAGGCCGCGGTCCCGCGCGCGGGCGATGTAGCGCAGTACCACGCCTGCCTGCTTGACGCCGAGCGCCGAGGTCGGCTCGTCCAGGATCAGCGCCCGTGCCCCGAAGTGGACCGCGCGGGCGATGGCGACCGACTGGCGCTCGCCGCCGGACAGCGTGCCCACCGGCTGGTCCACGTCGCGGATGTCGATGCCCATGTCGCGCAGTTCCTCCCGGGCGACCCGCTTGGCCCGCGCCACGTCGAACCGGCGCAGCGGCCCGGTGACCGGCTCCGAGCCGAGGAAGAAGTTCCGCCACACCGACATCAGCGGGATCATCGCCAGGTCCTGGTACACGGTGGCGATGCCCCGGTCCAGCGCCTCGCGCGGCCCGCCCAGGCGCACCGGCGAGCCGTCGACCAGGTACTCGCCGCCGTCGTGGGCGTGCACCCCGGCGAGGATCTTGATGAGCGTCGACTTGCCGGCGCCGTTGTCACCGAGCACGCAGGTCACCTCCCCCGCGTGCAGCACCATCGAGACGCCGCGCAGGGCGATCACGCTGCCGAACACCTTGCCGACCTCGCGGGTCTCCAGCAGCGGCGGGGCGGAGGAGTCCGCCGGAGACGGGGAGGGGGAAGGAGAGGGAACGGTCATCGTCGCGCCTCCTCGGCGTAGCGGCGCACCAGGCTGTTGGCGAGCGTGGCCAGCAGGAGCATGCCACCCAGGAAGAACTTGAACCAGTCCGCGTCCCAGCCCGCGAACACGATGCCCTTGTCCGCCATCCCGAAGATCAGCGCGCCGATCGAGGCGCCGACCGCCGAGCCGTAGCCGCCGGTCAGCAGGCATCCGCCGATCACCGCGGCGATGATGTAGATGAACTCCTGGCCGATGCCCGCGTTGGCCTGCACCGAGCTGAGACGCAGCGCCATGATCGAGCCGACCAGCCAGGCGGCGGTGGCCGTGGTCATGAACAGGCCGATCTTCACGCGGGCGGCCGGGACGCCGACGGCTCGCGCCGCCTGCTCGTCGCCCCCGATGGCGAAGATCCAGTTCCCGGCCCTGGTGCGCATCAGCACCCAGGTGGCCAGGGCCGTGACCGCCAGCCACCAGAAGATCGCCACGCGGAAGTCCACCCCGCCGACCGTGACAGACCCCGCCAGCACCGCGCGGGCCCCCTCGTACCCGTCGGCCCGGCGCAGCCCGCCGACCTGCACGGTGCCGGTGATCGCCTTGGTGATGCCGAGGTTGAGGCCCTGCAGCATCAGGAACGTGCCGAGCGTGACGATGAAGCTCGGCAGCTTGGTGCGCACGACCAGCAGGCCGTTGAGGAAGCCGATCGCCAGGGCCGGGACCAGCCCGGCGAGCATGGCGAGCCACACGTTCCAGCCGAACCTGGTGGCCAGCGTCACCATGACCAGGCCGGTCGTGCCGGTCAGCACGCCCGCCGACAGGTCGAACTCGCCGCCGATCATCAGCAGGGCGATGGCGACCGCCATGATGCCGAGGGTGGAGGCCGGGTCGAGCCAGTTGGCGACGCCGTCGGCCGAGCGGAAGACCGCCGACTGGGAGGAGAAGAACGCGAACACGGCCACGGCGCCGACCACCGAGCCGAGCTCGGGACGGACCAGCAGGCGCCGCAGCACACCGGCGCCCGCGAGCCGCTCGTCGGCGGGGACGCTGGTCACCGGGTGCCGCCCTGGGCCAGCTTGGCGACCTGGGCCGCGTTGTCCTTGGTGACGAAGCCCGGCCCGGTGTTGACCGGCAGGCCCCCGCCGACGGTGTTGAGGTTGTTCTTGTACAGGTAGAGGAACGTGATCGGCAGCCATCCCTGCAGGTACTGCTGCTGGTCGACCGCGAAGAGGATCTCCCCGGCCTGGATGGCGTCGACGACGTCGGCCGACAGGTCGAAGGTGGCGAGCCGGGCCTTGGATCCGCCGTCGGCGATGGCGTCGCGGGCGGCGACGGCGACCGCGGGGTTCAGCGTCAGCACGCCGTTGACGGAGGTGTCGGCCTGCAGCTTGGCCTTGATCTTGGAGGTGGCGTCGGCGAGGTTGCTGACGTCCACCTGCAGGCGCTCGACGGTGCCGCCCAGCGTGGCCGTCGCGCCGTTGCACCGCTGGTCCAGGCCGACGTTGCCCGCCTCGTGGATCACGCACAGCAGCTTGGTCACGCCCTCGGCCCTGAGCTTCTCGCCCGCGCCGCGCCCGGCGACCTCCTCGGACTGGCCGACGTGGGTGATCGCGCCGAGTTCCTTGGAGTTGTCGGCGCCGGAGTTGATGGTGATGACCGGGATCTTCGCGGCGACGGCCTTGGTGACGGACTCGCGCAGCGCGTCGGGGTTGGCCATCGAGATCACCAGGCCGTCGACCTTCTCGCTGACCGCCTGGTCGATGAGCTGGGCCTGCTTGGCCGGGTCGCCGTCACCCTGGTAGGTGACCTTGGCGCCGTACTGCCCGCCCGCCGCCTCGGCGCCGTTCTTGACGACGTCCCAGAAGGAGTCTCCGGGCGCGCCGTGCGTGATGACGGCGTAGGTGCCGCCCGCCCCCGCCTGCCCGCCGGCCGGCCGCGCGGACGATGTGGACGCGGAGGCGCCCGCCTGCCCGCCCCCGTCCCCGCCGGAACATCCGCCCAGCGCCAGCGCTCCCAGCAGCGTCGCCGTGATCAATCGTGTGACACGCGTCATGGATTACCTCCCGCTCCGTCCGGGGGACGGGATCGGCCGCATGCCAGAGTTTGTAACCTCGCTTAACCTCCCTGTCAATTGTTTGTCGTGACATTCGGATGTATTGGTATTTTGGCTCGCGCTTTGTCAGGACATACTGACGTAACGGCGTCTGCGGCGTTCGAGCGGACGACTCCGGACACAAAGAAGCCCGGCGAGCGATCTCGCCGGGCGCGGGGGATGCCGGGTCTACTTCAACGTGCGCACGATGTCGAGGATCTCGTCGAGCTTCGTGCCGTGTTCATCCAGCTTCATCGTGTGTTCGTCGAGCTTCTTCGTGTGTTCGTCGAGCTTGTTCGTGTGCCCTTCCAGGATCCCGGTGTGTCCGTCGACCGTCGTCGTGAGCACATTGAGCTTCTGAGTGTGCCCCTCCAGGGTCCTCGTGTGCTCCTGGACGGTCGTCGCGAGACCGTCCAGGATCTTCGAATGACCGGTGAGGATCGCCGTGTGCAGGTTCTGCTGCTCACGGATTCCCTTGAGGTCGTCGACCATGGCCCCGTAAAGGCCACTCGCGGCCTCGGCCTCGCCCTTCGCCTGGCCGGCCAAGTAGAACGCGGCCGCCGCCTGCTGGCGCACCGAGCCGAGTGTGGACTCGATCACGGTCACGCGCTGTTCAAGATCAGTCGATGACATCTTCATTCCCTCCACGCCCGAACACTATCGCGGGACCGTGACTCCTCGCGCTCGATCCGTGACCGTAGGTGAAAACATCTCACTGTGCGGGGTGTGGCATGACTCGCCGGCATCGCGGTCGATCCGCACGCACGACGGCGTTTTTGTCCGGACATCCTGATGTCCGCTACCCTGGTCCCTCAGCGATCTGTAACGGAGCCGGGAGAAGGCATGGGCACTCGACTCGACATCGATCTCGATCGCTCCAGCCCCGTGCCCCTGTACTTCCAGGTGGCCGAGCAGATCGCCGAGGCGATCCGGCGCGGCGACCTGACGCCCGGCGCCCGGCTCGACAATGAGATCCTGCTGGCCGACCAGCTCGGGCTCTCGCGTCCCACGATCCGCCAGGCGATCCAGTACCTGGTGGACAAGGGGCTGCTCGTGCGCAAGCGCGGCGTCGGCACCCAGGTGGTGCACGGCCAGGTCAAGCGCTCGGTCGAGCTGACCAGCCTGTACGACGACCTGCGCCGCGCCGGGCAGGAGCCGACCACCCGTGTGCTGTCGCTGCGGCCGGTGGGCGCGGACGAGGCGATCGCGGGCGTCCTCGGCGTCGCGGCCGGCACCGAGGTGCTGCACCTGGAACGCGTGCGCTACGCCGGGGGTGAGCCGTTGGCCTTGCTGCACAACTGGCTGCCCGCCGGGGCGGGCCTGACGTCCGAGGCCCTGGCCGCGCGGGGCCTGTACGAGCTGCTGCGTGCGGCGGGGGTGCGGATGCGGGTGGCCAACCAGCGCATCGGCGCGCGGGCCGCCACCCCGGCCGAGGCGCGCCTGCTGGACGAGCGCCGGGGCGCGCCGCTGCTCACGATGGTCCGCACGACGTACGACGACCAGGGCAGGGCCGTGGAGCACGGCTCGCACGTCTACCGGGCCTCGCACTACTCGCTGGAGGTCACGCTCATCGAGCGCTGATCGAGCGCTGATCGGCGTCCCCGGCCGCGGGTTCGACCAGCCGTGCCGCGCGGCGCTTGAGGAACACCGTGGTGCCGATGCCGAACAGGACGGCGGCGACGAGCGCCACCCAGGAGAAGCCCTTCAGCCAGCGGTCGGCGGCCATGCCGAGGTAGTAGATGACGCCCGTGGTGCCGGCGGCCCAGGTGATGCCGCCCAGCACGTTGGCGACCAGGAACCGCCAGTAGGGCATGTGCAGCGCGCCCGCCAGCGGGCCGGCCAGGATGCGCAGCAGGGCGACGAACCGGCCGAAGAAGACCGCCCACATCCCCCACCGGTCGAACGCCTGCCGGGCCTTGGCGACGTGGGCGGGGCCGAAGTGCTTGGGGAAGCGCCGGGACAGGCGGTCGAACAGCGGCTGCCCGCCCCTGCGGCCGATGGCGTAGCCGATCGAGTCGCCGATGATCGCGCCCGCGCTGGCGCACACCGCCACCCACACCGGGCTCACCGCGTGGTGCGCGGACATCAGCGCGGCGCTGACGAGGACGACCTCCCCGGGCAACGGGATGCCCAGGCTCTCCAGACCGATGACGCCGCCCACGATCACGTAGACCCAGATCGCCGGGATCGCCTGGAGCCACTGCTCGACATGCATGGCTCACACCCTATGTCGTGGGATGAATCGGGTTTTACTTACTGAAGCAGACCTGACCTAGGCGTGACGTAAGGATCGCCGGTCTTCGGGGCATAGGTGGGGCGTGGCGTGGAGGTTTCTCATGGACGGCTGGCGTCGGGCGCGGCTCACCGCGGTGATCTACGACTTCGGCGTCGCGCACGAGCGGCTCGGCAGGCTCGGCGGCAGGCTCCTGTGGGGCGCGGACATGCGGCGTTTCTACCGTGACCTGGACCGTCCCCGCAAACCGGCGGACGGTGAGCGGGTGCTGGACGTCCCGTGCGGCGGGGGCACCGCCTTCAGGAAGCTCGAACCCGGGGTGAGCGGGTACGTGGCGCTGGACCTGTCCCCGCTCATGCTGCGGCGGGCCCGCGACCGGGCGCGGCGCGGCGGGCTGCACGGCATCGGTTTCCTCCAGGGCGACGTGGCGGACCTGCCGTTGCGCGACGGCGAGTTCGACCGGTGCCTGAGCCATTTCGGCCTGCACTGTTTCCCCGACCCGGCGGCGGCCCTCGCCGAGATGGCCCGCGTCCTGCGTCCCAGGGGCCGGTTGCACGGGACCGCGGTCGTGCGCGGCGGCGGTCCGCGCCAGGACGCGCTGATCCGGCTGTTCCAGCGGATCGGGATCTTCGCCACCGTGGGCACGGCCCGGGATCTGCCCCGCTGGCTGGACGCGGCGGGCTTCGACCGCGTCGAGGTGGACGCCGACGGCGCGGTCGCCTACTTCTCGGCCCGCCGCGCACCGACGGGCCGGCCGTGACGCGCCCCCGAGTCCGAGCCTGATCCGCCGGTGCCGTGGCCCGGAAGATCCTCTGAACCCTGACGATCGCTGATGAAACCACGAGCGGTCATGAGCCCCGCGTCCGCCGTACGGGCGGGGCGTCCGAGCCGGGGATCCGGGCTCGCTCAGCTCGGCGCCCGCTCGGGATCGGGCACTCGATCGTCCAGGACGCCGTAGGTGGACGCGCGGAACAGGAAGGAGGCCCAGGAGCGGTAGGGCCGCCACGCGTCGGCCAGCCTGCGGTACGCGGACGGCGGCGCGTCCTCCCGCAGGCCGTACTCCTCGCGCAGGGTCGCGAACAGGCGCGGCTCGTCGCCCGGGAACGCGTCCGGCGCGCCCGCGCCGCGGATCAGGATCAGCCCCGCGGAGAACGGCCCCACGCCGGGCAGGGCACGCAGCTCGGCCAGGGCCTCCTCCGGGGCGAGCGAGCGCAGGTGCTCGGCGGTCAGCACGCCGTCGAGCGCCGCCCTGGCCAGCCCGCGCAGCCATTCCTCCTTCTGCGTGGGCAGGCCGAGGCCGCCGGCCTCCAACAGCGTCACGGGCGGGGGGAAGGCCGCGTACGCCCGCCCGTCGACCTTGACCTTCGCGCCATACCGCTCCGCGATGCGCTGCTTGAGCCGGGAGGCGATGAGCATGGACGAGCGCTGCACGATCACCGCCCAGCACGCGGCCTCCCAGGGGCTCCAGAAGCACACCGGCCGCAGGCCGGGACCGCGCCGCTGCAGATCGCCGAGCACCGGGTCCGCCTCGCCGAGCTCGGCGAATCCAGAGCCGTCCACGTCAAGGGAGAGGATTCGCGCCACCTCGCCACGGAGGTCCGGCCCCGCGGCGCGCGTCGTGGCCACGGCGACCCCGCCCGGGGTGGCCGTCACGGTCACGCCGATCGGCAGCCAGTCGGACTCCGCGCAGTACACGAAGCGCAGCGCCCGCCCGTCGGAGGGCAGCGCGCTGGTGGCCGGCCAGTCCTCGACGAAGCGCAGCGAGGCGCCGAAGTCGAACGGCCCCTTGGCGGTGAGCGTGAATCCGTGCGGGGACGCATCACACGGCGCATCGGACGCGTCGGACATGGTCTAGGTGCTCTCCGTCCTTCCCTCCATGGCCGCCGACTGCCGGACGGCCTCGTGGGCGGCGTCGCGCATTTCCGTGTGTATTCGGGCGTTCTCCACGCGGTCGGTGCGGGCCTCCACCAGGCGCAGGCCCTCGCCCCTGATCGCCTTGGGCAGGTCGCCGATCGAGGTCACCAGGGTGTGCGGGGTGCCCGTGGCGGCGGCGAGGTAGGACAGGTCGACGCCGTGGGGGGTGCCGAAGACGCGTTCGAAGGAGTCCGGGAGCCCGGCCTGGGGCAGCAGGGAGAAGATGCCGCCGCCGTCGTTGTTGACGACGACCACGCACAGGTCGGGGCGGGGCTCGCGGGGGCCGAGGATGAGGCCGTTCTGGTCGTGCAGCAGCGTCAGGTCGCCCAGCAGGGCGTAGGACGGCCCGTTGTGGGCGAGCGCCGCGCCGACCGCGGTGGACACCAGCCCGTCGATGCCGGAGGCGCCGCGGTTGGCGAGCAGGCGCAGGCCGCGGCGGGGGCGCATGGCCTGGTCCAGGTCCCGGATCGGCATGGAGGAACCGCAGAACAACAGGGAGTTGTTCGGCAGCAGCTCGGCGAGGTCCCTGGCCAGGCGCGGCTCGCTGATGCCCGTGTCGTCCAGCACGGCGTCCACCGCGCGCCGCGCGGCCGCGTCGGCGGCGCGCCAGGACCGCAGCCAGCCGTCGTCGCCGGGGGCCGCGGCGATCTCGACGGCCTCGGCGACCTGGGTGGCCGAGCGGGTGGGGTCGGGCCAGCGCGACAGGTCGCGGGTGACCACGACGTGCTCGGGCGCCCGCCTGAGCCACGACAGCAGCGTGCGCGACAGGCTCGGCCGCCCCAGCGTCACCACCACGTCGGGGATGTGGGCGTCGGCGAACTCGGGGACGCCGAGCAGGAAGTGGTAGGCCGAGACGGCGTTGTCGCCGTAGCGGGCGCCGCCGCTCGGCTCTGACAGCACCGGCCAGCCCGCCATGCCGGCGGCGGCGACGTACCGCCGCACGTTGACCGCGCCGTCGCCGACGACGAGCACGCCCCGGCGGGTGGGGGTGACGTGCAGCCCGGCCGAGGGGGGCGCCACCCGCGCCCGCACCCAGGGCCCGCCCGCGCCGCCGTCCAGCGGCTCGCACCAGGAGGTGTCGCCGTCGGGGATCAGCGGCTCGCGGAAGGCGAGGTTGAGGTGGACGGGGCCGGGGTCGCCCGGGCCGAGGGCGCGCTGGTAGGCGCGGCAGGCCAGCGAGCGCCAGTAGGCGACCTGGCCCGGACGCTCCTCGGGCACGCCGGCCTCGGCGAACCAGCGGACGGCCGCGCCGTACAGCTTCAGCTGGTCGATGGTCTGGCTGGCGCCGGTGCCCCGCAGCTCCGGCGGCCGGTCGGCGGTGAGCAGCAGCAGCGGCACGCCGGACTCGCCCGCCTCGATGACCGCCGGGTGGAAGTTGGCGGCGGCGCTGCCGGAGGTGCAGACCAGCGCGACGGGACGCTCGGACCTGCGGGCCAGGC
Source organism: Sphaerisporangium album (assembly GCF_003323745.1). GTDB lineage: Bacteria > Actinomycetota > Actinomycetes > Streptosporangiales > Streptosporangiaceae > Sphaerisporangium > Sphaerisporangium album. The sequence continues at coordinate 77,611 of NZ_QOIL01000018.1, read as the reverse complement.
CGAGCGCGAGGAACGAGGCCGACCGCTCGTCGATGCGGACGTGCAGCCGGACGCGGGAGTCGGCGTGCGCCGCGAGGGCCAGCGGCGCGGACCGCGAGCCGGGGGCGAGCACCACGTCGGTCAGCCCGCAGCGCACCAGCTCGTCGATCAGGACGTCGCTCAGCGCCGTCGCCGGGTTCACCGGCCCTCCCCTGGCACGCTGGGCCGGGCGGGAGGGAACGCCGCGGCGGGGACGCGTGAGGCCGTCATCGAGCGGCCGGGACGGCGCGCTTGCGGTCGACAACGCCCACGATCAGTCTCGCTCCTCACTGCGCCCGGCGCCGCGCGCGGGGACGCCTGCCATCGGGACTAACCTTACGACCGTGACTGAGCGACCGGTGCACGCGGTGGTTTCCAGCCCCGGGCCGCTGGTGGCGCGGAAGGTCCGCGAGGCGCTCCTCGGCGACGGCCCGGCCGTGCTGCCGCTGGATCCGTCCCTGCCCGCCCCGGCGCTGCGCGCCACGCTGGAGGCGATGCGCCCGACCCACCTGGTGACCCCCGGCGAGGTCCGGGCTCTGCCCGGCGGGGTTCCGGCGGGGGACGGGGTCGCGGTGATCATCGCGACGAGCGGCTCCACCGGAACGCCCAAAGGGGTGGAGCTGACGGCCTCGGCGCTGACGGCCTCGGCGACGGCGTCGCTGGCGCGGCTCGGCGCCTCGCCCGGCGAGCGCTGGCTGTGCTGCCTGCCGCCCTCGCACGTCTCGGGCCTGCAGGTGCTGGTCCGGGCGACGCTTGGCGGGTCGGAGCCGCTGGTCCACGAGCGGTTCGACCCCGAGGCGGTGGCGGCGAGCGGCGCCGGCCACGTGTCCCTGGTGCCCACCCAGCTCCGGCGCATGCTCGACGCGGGGGCGGACCTGTCGGGGTTCCGCACGATCCTGCTGGGCGGCGCCGCCGCCCCTCCCGGCCTGGTGGAGGCGGCCCGGAGGGCCGGCGCGCGCGTGGTGGGCACGTACGGCATGAGCGAGACGTGCGGGGGGTGCGTGTACGACGGCGTCCCGCTGGACGGGGTACGGGCCGATGTGGGGCCGGACGGGCGCATCCGTGTCGCCGGGCCGGTGCTGTTCTCGGGGTACCGGCTGCGGCCCGACCTGACGGCGGCGGCGCTGGACGGCGGCCGGTTCGTCACCTCCGACCTCGGGACGTTCCAGGAGGGCCGGCTGCGGGTGCTGGGCCGGGTGGACGACGTGATCAACACCGGGGGGCGGAAGGTCCTGGCCGGGACGGTGGCCGGTCTGCTGGCCGGGCACCCGGGAGTGCGGGAGGCCGTCGTGGTCGGCCGTCCCCACCCGCAGTGGGGGCAGGAGGTCGTCGCGGTGGTGGTCGCGGCCGACCCGGCCGCTCCCCCGCCCCTGGCCGAGCTCCGGTCGCTGGTGAAGACGCGCCTGCCGGGGTACGCGGCGCCGCGCGCGCTGGCGGTGGTGGACCGGCTGCCGCTGCTGCCCAACGGCAAACACGATCTTGTCGCGATACGTGATGAGATTTCCGGGTTTGTTGGCACAAGCGATCCTTCTTGACCACAATGTCCCGTCAAGGGAACCGGAAGTGACGTCCAGCGCGTCATACGGACAGGCTGGATCAGGAAGGACGCCTCGATGAACCCAACCCGCAAGATGTGGATCTCGGCCGGAGTGGCCGGTGTGGTCCTCGCCGGGGGCATCTCCGTCGCGGCCGCCGCCGCGTCCGGACGGGTGGAAAAGTCCGAGAAGGCCGGTCAGGAGTCGCAGAGCTCCACGACCCCGGGCCCGGGTGAGGCTCCAGGCCAGATTCCCGGCCCCGAGGTCCCCCAGAACGCCGAGCCGACCCGCTCGCCGGAGAAATTCGTCGTCACCAACCCGGAGATGAACTCCGACCCGGGCAAGGTGGCGGAGTACTGGACCGAGAAGCGGCTGGAGAGCGCCGAGCCGATGCCGATGCCCGTGCTGACGCCGGAGAAGACCCCCACCAAGAAGCCCGGTAGCTGACGGCGCGATCACGCCGGGGAGGCGGGCCACCACGACGGGGCCCGCCTTCTTTCATGCCGGGGTCCCGCCACCTCGCGGCGGGGGCACGCAACGGACGCCGGAGGAGACGTGGGAGCGGATGTTCGCGGCGGCGGGCGAAGGGCGGTGTCGAAGCCCCGATCGCGGGCAGGGGGCACCAGGACCAGGGAGGACGAGCCGGTAGATCAGGAGTTGATCGGTCACGGTGTTGCGGGCCGCGGGAACAAACGACGGCGTCCGACGTTATTGATACTGGTGCGCCGAACGCGAACGCCGCGCCATCCCATCGACTGAATCAGACGACTCCGTGACGGAGGAGGTGTGCTCATGCCCCGAACTGCCGCGGCGGCCTCGACCGAGCGCGAGGCGCCCTCGACGACCCTCGACCGCGTTCTCGACAGAGGTCGAGCTCAGGGTCACCTTTCCCTCGCGGAGTTGCGCGAGGCGTTCTCGTCGGCGCGGATCAGCCCGGCCAAGGGCCGCTCGATCCTGCGCGAGCTCACCGAGGCGGGCGTGAGCCTGGCCGCGGAGAGGGAGCCCGCCCCGAAGGCCGGCGACCCGTCGCGCGATACTCGTAAGAGCACCACTGTGGAGACTACCGCGAAGAGCGCAATGACCAGCACCACCATCACGCCCACCGAGGCCACCACCAAGCCCCGCCCCCGGCGTGCCACGCGCAAGACCGCCACACCCGCCCCCGCCCCCGCCGCGGCCGTCCCCGACGAGGAGCCGGGTCCCCAGGACGTCTGGGAGGAGCCCGACGAGAACGAGCTCCAGAACGAGACCATGGACCTGGACGACCAGTCCTCGGTCATGGGCGACTCGGTGCACACCTACCTCAAGTCCATCGGCCGCCGCACGCTGCTCACCGCGGCCGAGGAGGTCGAGCTGGCCAAGCGCATCGAGGCCGGCCTGTACGCCGAGCACAAGCTGGAGACGGAGTCGCCGGGCGAGGACGAGCGCGCGGAGCTGGAGTGGGTCGTCGAGGACGGCAGGCGCGCCAAGGACCACATGCTGGAGGCCAACCTGCGCCTGGTCGTGTCGGTGGCCAAGAAGTACACCGACCGCGGCATGGCGCTGCTGGACGTCGTCCAGGAGGGCAACCTCGGCCTGATCCGCGCGGTCGAGAAGTTCGACTACTCCAAGGGGTACAAGTTCTCGACGTACGCGATGTGGTGGATCCGCCAGGCGATCCAGCGCGGCTTCGCCGACTCGGCCCGGACGATCCGCCTGCCCGTCCACGTGCTGGAGCTTCTGTCCAAGCTGTCGCGCGTCGAGCGTGACATGCACCAGCGCCTGGGCCGCGAGCCCACCCCCGAGGAACTGGCCGTGGAGCTCGACAAAACCCCCGACCAGATCGAGGAGCTGCTGCGCACCAGCCGCCAGCCGATCAGCCTGAACGCGACCATCGGCGAGGACGGCGAGACCACCATCGGCGACCTGATCGAGGACGTCGACGCGCCCGAGGCCTCGGAGGTCGTCGACCGGCAGCTGCTCGGCGCCGAGCTGCGCGGGGTCCTGGACAACCTCACCCCGCGCGAGGCCAAGATCATGGCGCTGCGCTTCGGCCTGATCGACGGCAAGCCCCACACGCTGGACGAGATCGGCAAGCACCTGGGCCTGACCCGGGAGCGCATCCGCCAGCTCGAGAAGGAGTCGCTCAGCAAGCTGCGCCACCCGAGCAACACCCGGCCGCTGCTCGACTGGGCGAGCTGACACCACCCCGACGACGACCGGCCTCCGCCCACACCAGGGCGGAGGCCGGCGCGCGTCCGGGCTAGTGCGCGGAGGCGCCGGTGGGGGCGGAGACGAACGGGCGCGGCACCCGGGCGATGCCGGTCAGCCGGTTCTCCTCGCGCAGCGTGCGCAGCCGGTCGACCTCGGCGGTCCACCGGGCGCCCTCGGGGGTGGCGACCCCCTTGCGGCGCCGGATGCGGTCGTCGTAGGCCCGCACGCCCAGGGTCGCCCGCCTGGCGGCCTCGGCGGTGCGCAGCGCGTCGGTCAGCGCCCGGTCGAAGGCCAGGCCCGCGGCCCGCAACTCGGCCGCGCCCGCGCCCTCGGCCCGCGCCCGGCGCAGCGCGCGCTCGGCCTCACGCGCCTTCTCCAGCACCTGGGCGAAGCCCCTCCCGACCTCCTGGTCGGCGTGGTGCCTGACCTCCGCCTCCCGGCTCACCCTCGGACGGAAAAACGCCATCGCCTGCCCTTTCTCGGCACTTCGCCGGTGATCCGGCGTTCGTCGCTCGCCCTAGCGTACGCCGCCCGCCGAGGGGTCGGGCCGCCGGTACGGCGCGGCGGCCTTTACAAAGTAAGCCATGGTGTGGATCATGCCCTGTATGCCGGCGAAACGACCTCCCGTCCCCCTGTCCCGCGAGCGCATCATCGAGGCGGCTCTGCACATCGCCGACGGCCAGGGCCTGCGGCGGCTCACCATGCGCCGGCTCGGCGACGCGCTCCAGGTGGAGGCGATGGCCATCTACCATCACCTCCCCCGCGGCAAGGAGGCGCTCATGGACGCGCTGGCCGAGCACGTCACGACCGTCGCCGTCGAGCCCTCCGGCGCGGCGGGCTGGCAGGACGTCGCCCGCGCGTGGGCACGGGCGAGCCGGGCCGCGCTGCTGGAGCACCCCGGCGTGCTGGCCCTCGCCCTGACCAAGCCTCCCCGGGGCACGGCGCTCATGGCGATCCGCGAGCAGGCCGAGCAACTGGACGCCTCCGGGCTCGGCGACGCCGCGCGGGCCGTGCGCACGCTGCGGGCGTACGTGATGGGCAGCGTGGCGGTGGAGTTCCAGCGGTCCGGCTGGGCGGCGGGCCCGGCGGGCGACGACGGTGACCTGGATGACGCCGAGGACGCCGCGGAGTCCGCGAACGGCGGGACCGGCGGCCTTGGCGGCGCTAGACTCGGCGGCGCGACGGCGGCCGTTCCCGAGTCCGGGGAGGAGGCCGCGGAGGCCTTCGAGCGGGGGCTGGACGCCCTGCTCAGGGGGCTCGCCGAGGCGTAACCATACGTTTATCCGTTCGGCGGCGAGTCGTGTTGAGACCGTTATCTTCGGTCGGGCACGCTTGTGTCGCAGGTCACACGGCACAAGACCGGCCCGGCCGGCCCCCTTGAACCCCCTAATCGAAGGATCTAAACCGTCCTAATGGGCTATGTCGCCCGCGTGTGACCCGCAGCACACTTACTCTGTAAGTGTGCGCCAGCACACACGTCGACCACACAGCGTTCGGCCCCGTCCGACGGGGGCGGGGGAATCGGAGCGGGCAGACGCGCCGGCACCGATGATCCCGGCCGGACACCAGACCGAGAGAGAAATCCGGAGGCACGCCGATGTGCCCGCATGAGCCGTCCTGTCCGACTACCACCGCACCGGACCGCGAAGCCGCCCGCACGATCGCGGCCCACCCCGAGCAGGGGTGGAGCCTGCTGTGCAACGGCATCGTGCTTTTCGAGGACACCGGGGAGCTCCTGCCCGACGGCGCGGTCATCGCCCCGCACCGCCCCACCGACCTCGCCATCAGCGCGGCCTGACTCGCCCACGGGATCACCCGAACCGGGGGCCGAGCCACTCCGCGACCACCTCGCCCACCCGGGCGGGGTTTTTCTTGAGTTCATGTCCTTCCCCGGCGAGCACGACCCGCCGGGCGGCGTCCGCCTCGTCGGGCACGCCGAACGGGTCGCGGTCTCCGCTGACCACGAGCACGTCCACGCCCGCCTCGCGCAGTTCGCCGACCCTCGAGCGCTCCGGCTTGCCGGGCGGGTGCAACGGGAAGGCCAGCGCCACCACCGCGTCGGCCGCGACGGCACGGGCGGTACGGCAGGCGACCCGCGCACCGTTGCTCCGCCCGCCCTGCACCAGGGCCAGGCCTGGGAACCGACGCCGCAGCGAGGCCACCAGCGCGGTCCACGACTCGTCCTGTTTGACCGCCGACCCGGGAGCCCGGGCGCCCGCGACCCTGAACGGCTGGAGCACCCGCGCCACGGTGCCGCCGATCGCGCCGGCCGCGTCGCGCACCGCCAGCAGGTCGGGCGATTCCACTCCTCCGGCCGACCCGTGGGTGAGCACGAACAGGAACCGCGGGTCGCGCGCCTTGTCGACCTCCACGATCGCCGGGCCGTTCGGCGTCACGATGCGCATGGCCGACACCGTACCTGGGGATGACCCCGCTACTTCTCGCGGGGGATGCCACAGCGCGCGGGCCTGTGACAGATTAGGGCAGTGCCGGATAATCCACGTGACGAGCTGCGCGCCACCGTCGAGGCGCGGCGGGACCTCGGGCCCGAATACGAGAACGTCCTGATCGAGTCCTTCCTGGAGAAGCTCGACCACACGATCGAGACGAGGGTGCGCGCCGAGGTCGCCGCCCAGCACGGGCACCAGGAGTACGCCCCGCCGCCCGGCGGCGCCCATCCCGCGCCGGGCAGGCCGTCCAAGCAGGCCGACCCCACGATCGCGATCGCGCTCGGGTCGCTCGGCATCGGCGTCCCGCTCACGGCGATCGCCGTGACCCAGGCCGGGCCCGGCGGGCTGTTCCTCGCCTGGACGGGCATCGTACTCGTCAACATCGCGGCCGCGCTCGGCCGGCGCCGCCGCTGACCCTGCCGGTCGGCTCCGCCGGGCCGGCGCCGCCGGGCGGGCGGCCCCGCCCCGTCGGCTCCGCCGGTCCCCTCGCCCGTTCGTCCTGCCCGCCGGCCCTGCCGCTCGGAGTCAGCCCGCGTTCCCGGCTCCCCGCGGCTCTCCGGCGTCCTCCTGTCCGTCCAGGTCGGCGTGGGGGTCCTCGTCGCGGGCGAGCCGCAGGCGGACCTGCTCGGCCACGGCCTCGTCGGGGTGGGTGAGGCCGTAGTCCCACACCGCGCCGGCGTCGTCGTCCCTGCCGCGCAGCGGGAGCGTACGCGCCAGCAGCTCGATCGCCAGCGCCGTGCCATCGGCGTCGCCGCCCTCGGCCGCGCCCTCGACCGCGGCCGCGAACTCCCCGCAGGCCATGTCCAGGTGGGCCATGCCGAGCAGGACGCGCAGCCGCCCGGCGTCGGCGGCCCCGGGCACGTCCAGGGCCTCCAGGATCACGTCGGCGGCCTCCCCCGGCACCCCGTCGGCGAGGAGCCGCTCGGCCAGCGCCTGGGCCGCCCGGGAGGCCACCAGCGGGTCCCGGGTGGCGAGCGCGGCCCGCAGCGCGGCGTCTGCCGCCGCGTCGTCCCCCTGCCGCGCCGCGATGCGCGCCAGCGCCATGTGGGCGGCGGGAAGGTAGGCCGGGGTGCCGATGCCGATCACGGCCTGCCAGGCGGCGCGGGCCTGGTCGCCCAGGTCCTCCCGCTCGAACCCGCGCGCCAGGTGGCAGGCCGCCTGCGCGGCGAACTCCGGGTGCCCGGTGGCCAGGGCCGTGCGGGCCGCCGCCCGGGCCCCGGCGACGTCGCCGCGCTGCTCCAGCACCACCGCGAGGCCGACGGCGGCCTGGGCGCGGTCGGCCTCGCCGTCGTCGGCGACCAGATCGGCGAAGATCTCGGCGGCCGCCTCCAGCTCGCCGCTCTCGGCGAGCCTTCGCGCGTCGTCGATCCGCCGTCCGGACTCCACCTCGTGCGCCGCCATCGGGACCTCTTCTCCGCGTAGGGGAACTGCCGGCCTCGCGACGCGAGCGCGCCGTCGCGCGCGACATATTATGCCGATCGGGACGGGCGCGGAGGACGGACGTCAGTCCTCGTATGCCTCCAGCGGAGGGCAGGAGCACACCAGGTTGCGGTCCCCGTAGGCCTGGTCGATGCGGCGCACCGGCGACCAGTACTTGCCCTCCCGCAGCGCGGGCACCGGGTAGGCCGCCTCGGTGCGGGTGTAGGGGTGCTTCCAGTCGTCGGCCACCAGGCAGTCGGCCGTGTGCGGGGCGCCCCGCAGCGGGTTGTCGGCCCGGTCGTAGGCGCCGGAGGCCACCTTGGCGATCTCGCCCCGGATCGCGATCATGGCGTCGCAGAACCGGTCGAGCTCGGCGAGGTCCTCGCTCTCGGTCGGCTCGATCATCAGCGTGCCCGCCACCGGGAACGACATGGTGGGCGCGTGGAAGCCGTAGTCGACCAGCCGCTTGGCGACGTCGTCGACGGTGACGCCGGTCTCCTTGGTGATCTGGCGCAGGTCGACGATGCACTCGTGGGCGACCAGGCCCTCGCGGCCGGTGTAGAGCACCGGGTAGTGCGGGGCCAGGCGCCTGGCGAGGTAGTTGGCCGACAGGATCGCCTGCTCGGTGGCGGCCTTGAGCCCCTCGCCGCCCATCATGCGCACGTAGGCCCAGGAGATCGGCAGGATGCCCGCCGAGCCGTAGGGCGCGGCCGAGACCGGGCCGACCGGCGCGTCGTCCTCCAGCGGGTGGCCCGGCAGGTAGGGCGCCAGGTGGGCGCGGACGGCCACCGGGCCGACGCCCGGGCCGCCGCCGCCGTGCGGGATGCAGAAGGTCTTGTGCAGGTTCAGGTGGGAGACGTCCGCGCCGAAGGCCCCGGGCTTGGCGAGGCCGACCAGGGCGTTGAGGTTGGCGCCGTCGACGTAGACCTGGCCGCCGGCCTCGTGCACCCGCTCGCAGATCGCGGTGATCGTCTCCTCGTACACGCCGTGCGTCGAGGGGTAGGTGACCATGATCGCCGCGAGCCGGTCGCGGTGCTTGGCGATCTTGGCGTCCAGGTCGGCGACGTCCACGTTGCCCTGGTCGTCGCAGGCCACCACGACGACCCGCATGCCCGCCATGACCGCACTGGCGGCGTTGGTGCCGTGCGCCGAGGACGGGATGAGGCAGACGTCGCGCTCCAGCTCGCCGTTCGCGCGGTGGTAGGCGCGGATGGCCAGCAGTCCGGCGAACTCGCCCTGGGAGCCGGCGTTGGGCTGCAGCGAGACCGCGTCGTAGCCGGTGACCTCGGCCAGCCAGCGCTCCAGGTCGCCGATCAGGGCGAGGTACCCCCCGACCTGGTCGGCCGGCGCGTACGGGTGGATGCCGGCCAGCTCGGGCCAGGTGATCGGCTCCATCTCGGTGGTGGCGTTGAGCTTCATCGTGCAGGAGCCGAGCGGGATCATCGACCGGTCCAGCGCGATGTCCTTGTCCTGGAGGCGGCGCAGGTAGCGCAGCATCGCGGTCTCGGAACGGTGGGAGTGGAAGACCGGGTGGGTCAGGTAGTCGGTGGTGCGCAGCAACTCGGCCGGCAGCGCGTCGGAGGCGGCGGTGTCCAGGTCGTCCAGCACGACGCCGTCCACGCCGAAGGCCTCCCAGACGGCGGTCAGGTGGTCGCCGGTGGTCTTCTCGTCGCAGGTGACGCCCACGTGGTCGGCGTCCACCAGGCGCAGGTTGACCCCCCGGTCGCGGGCCGCGGAGACGACGCCGGCCGCCCGGCCGGGCACGCGCGCCAGCACGGTGTCGAAGAACGCGTCGTGCACGACCTCGACGCCGCCGCCGCGCAGCCCGGCCGCCAGGATCGCGGCGTGCCGGTGGACGCGCCGGGCGATGAGCCGCAGGCCCTCGGGGCCGTGGTAGACGGCGTACATGCCGGCGATGACGGCCAGCAGCACCTGGGCGGTGCAGATGTTGCTGGTGGCCTTCTCGCGGCGGATGTGCTGCTCGCGGGTCTGCAGGGCCAGCCGGTAGGCGGGGCGGCCGTCGGCGTCCTGCGACACCCCGACCAGGCGGCCCGGCATCTGCCGCTGCAGGCCCTCGCGGACGGACATGTAGGCGGCGTGCGGGCCGCCGAAGCCGAGCGGCACGCCGAAGCGCTGGGAGGAGCCGACGGCGATGTCGGCGCCGAGGAAGCCGGGGGCCTCGGTCAGCGTCAGCGCGAGCAGGTCGGCGGCGGCGACGACCAGCGCGCCGCGAGCGTGGGCCTCGTCGGCGACGGCGCGGAAGTCCTTCAGGCGGCCGCTCGCCCCGGGGTACTGGACGAGAACGGCGAACAGCTCGCCGTCGGGCAGGCCCTCGGCGAGGTCGGCCTCGGCCAGCTCGATGCCGAGCGGCTCGGCGCGGGTGGCGAGCACGGCCTTGGTCTGCGGGAGCGTGTCGGCGTCCACGACGAACACCGGGCTCTTGGCGCGGCCGGCGCGGCGGGCCAGCGTCATCGCCTCGGCGGCGGCGGTGGCCTCGTCCAGCAGAGAGGCGCCGGCGACGTCCAGGCCGGTGAGGTCGCTGATCACGGTCTGGAAGTTGAGCAGGGCCTCCAGGCGGCCCTGCGAGATCTCCGGCTGGTAGGGCGTGTAGGCGGTGTACCAGCCGGGGTTCTCCAGCAGGTTGCGCCGGATGACCGCGGGGGTGATCGTGTCGTGGTAGCCCAGGCCGATCATCGAGGTGAGCACCTGGTTACGTGAGGCCAGCGCGCGCAGCTCGGCGATGGCCTCGGTCTCGCTCGCCGCGCCGGGCAGCTCCAGCGGGCCCTCGGCGCGGATCAGCTCGGGGACGGCCACCGCGACCAGGTCGGCGACGGAGGCGTAGCCGACGGCCTCGAGCATGCGCGCCTGCTCGGCGTCGTCGGGGCCGATGTGCCGGGTGGCGAAGGGCGGTGCGGACAGGTCGCGAAGCGGTGACCGATCGGTCATGGGTGCCCTCCAGAGGGGTAGAGACCGGCGCTTTGCGCGCGCGTTTGCCGTCTCCCCCTCTGTCAGCGCGGTTCGATCACCACGACCTGAGAGCTTCACCCCCGCAGGGGCTTGCACCGTCGGTGAGACACGCCTGGCGGGCATGCCTGCTTTCCAGAGTCGCCTCACCCGCGCGGTACGTGAGCCTGAGAGATTCCGGGGAGGTTGCTCCTTCGGCGCCCGGGTCGCTCACCGGTGCCGCGGCCGCGGCGCCGGCCCGCTCCCGGAACTCTCCCGCGCGGGGTCGTAAGCCTTCGGCTCAACTGTACCGTCCCGCCCCTGGTAGGGGGCTACCCCAGTCCCCGCACCCCGTGCGTTCGCCCGCCGGCCTGCGGGTTCGCCGTGCGCGGCCCCACGCCGCGTTCGACCGCGCCCCCTGACCGGCCCCCCGGATAGGGGGTGCGGCCCCGTTCAGCCCGTCTTGCGGGCCTTCCTGCGCCGAGCCAGCTCGTCACCCGGGTGATCCTCCGCGGAGTCCGAGGCGGCCGGCTCGGCCCGTTCCCCCGGCAGCTCCGCCAGGGATCCCTCGACCTCGCGCCACACGCCGCCAAGGGCGATGCCGAACACGCCCTGGCCGCCCTCGAGCAGGTCGATCACCTCGTCGGCCGAGGTGCACTCGTAGACGCTCACTCCGTCGCTCATCAGCGTGATCTGGGCCAGGTCGTTGACCCCGCGGTCGCGCAGATGCTGCACCGCGGTGCGGATCTGCTGGAGCGACACCCCGGTGTCGAGCAGGCGCTTGACCACCTTGAGCACGAGGATGTCGCGGAAGCTGTAGAGCCGCTGGGAACCCGAGCCATGGGCCGCCCGCACCGACGGCTCGACGAGCTGGGTCCTGGCCCAGTAGTCGAGCTGCCGGTAGGTGATGCCGGCCGCCGAGCAGGCCGTCGGGCCGCGGTAACCCACGTCGGCGGGCAGAGACGCCGGCCGCTCGTCGAACAGCAGGCCCTGCTCTCCCGCGCGTTCCCGCGCCGACCGGCGCTGGGCCGGATCATGCTGGCCGGCCGTCTTTCCCTCGCCGCTGCTGACCGCCACTGCGGACCTCCGGCTTTCTCTCATCCCACGGTCTGATCTGGGGGTTCGTGAATTACAACCGTGGTTTCCCTTGCACCGTAGGACCGGTGCGATGCTCAGTCAACGATCCCGCCCGGCGCGTCGTGAAGCGTAAATGCCCGATATGGCTAACCCGCACGGCCGAAGTCCTCCGGGGTGATCGTGTCCAGGAACTCGCGGAACTTCTCGACCTCGTCCTCCTGGTCGTCGGGAATGATGACCCCGGCCTCGCGCACGACGTCCTCGCTGGCGAAGATGCTCGCGCCGGTGCGAAGCGCCAGCGCGATCGAGTCGGAGGGACGCGCGCTCACCTCCACTCCGTTGGAGAACACGAGGTCGGCGAAGAAGATCCCGTCGCGCAGCGCCACGATGTTGACCGCCTGCAACCGCACGCCGAGGGCTTCGATGACGTCCTTGAACAAGTCGTGGGTGAGCGGCCGGGGAGGCGGCTCCTCTGCCTGAGCCAGGGCGATGGCCGTAGCCTCGGTCATGCCTATCCAGATCGGCAGATATCGCTCACCCTTCGCCTCCTTGAGCAGGACGATGGGCTGGTTTGTGGGCATCTCCACGCGGACCCCCACGACCTCCATCTGCAACACACGCGGCTCCGTCCCATTGGGTCACCGGCCCGTTCCGGGCCTGCTCCCTTGCGGCTCTCAGCTCGCGGCGTGACCATCGCCGCAAAATTCAACGTAACATCCCCGCACCCCGAAATGTCCGGGCGGCTCCGTCAGCGGCCCAGAATGCCCCGCAGGCCGCCCCTCACCAGGGCGGTACGCACTTCCTGGAGCAGGGCGGAGATCTCACGGGCGGTCTCCCCCGCCTGGCCGGCGGCGCCCGGCGCGCGGCGGCGCGTCAGGGGCGCGACGGCCTGCTCGACGAGCCCGGCCTCGCGCTCGGCGGCGGCCTTCAGCACCCGCAGGTGGCGGGGATGGAGGCCGAACCTGGCCAGCGCGCCGGTGGCCCTGGCCACGGTGAGGGCCTCGGCGTCGTACCAGCGGGCGACGGGGGTCAGCAGGCCGTAGTCCTCCAGCTCGGCGAGGGTCTCCTCGTCGAGCTCGGCGGCCTCCAGCAGCTCGGCCCGGCTGAGCCGGACCTCGGCGGGCGGGGACTCGCCCGCGACGGCGCGGGGCCGGGTCGGCGGCGGGCCGTCCTGCTCCGCCGTCTCCAGATGGTCCTTGATCACCCGGAGCGGCAGGTAGCGGTCACGCTGGGCGGTGAGGATGTAGCGCAGGCGCTCGACGTCGGCGTGGGTGAACTTGCGGTACCCCGACGGGGAGCGCTGGGGCTCGATCAGCCCCTCGCCCTCGAGAAAACGGATCTTGGAGACGGTGACGTCGGGGAAGTCGGCCCGAAGGATCTCGATGACCTCCCCGATGCTCATGAACGCCCGGGCGGCCTGCGCGCTCATCACCGTTCCTCCTCACCCACGCGTGAGGAACACCAGCCGGAACTTGCCAATCTGGACTTCGTCGCCGCCGGACAGGGGGAGCTCCTCGATGCGCTCCCTGTTGACGTAGGTGCCGTTGAGGCTGCCGACGTCCCGGGCGGTGAAGTAGTCGCCCCGCCGGTAGAACTCGGCGTGCCGGCGCGAGACCGTCACGTCGTCCAGGAAGATGTCGCTCTCGGGGTGGCGGCCGGCCGTGGTGAGCTCGCTGTCGAGCAGGAAGCGGCTCCCGGCGTTCGGCCCGCGCATCACGACGAGCAGCGCCGTGCCCGGAGGCAGCTGATCGACGGCCGCGCGGTCGGGTAGGAGCGTCTGCCCCGTCGCCTCCGAGTCCATCGCCTCGATCCCGCTGAGGGAGATCGTGGAGGTCGTGTCCCCCACCGGCGTGCTCTCGGGTCGGCTCAGCGGCGACCCGCACCGTGAGCAGAAACGGGCGTCTTCAGGGTTGGCATTGCCGCACTGCGTGCAGTAGACGCTCGGCATCGATCGGCTCGGCCTCCTACCGCGAAGTCGCGGCGACGGTGCTCTGGGCGGCGTGCCTCGGTTCTTCGCTGCTCATGTTGCTCAGACTGCGAATGCCGCAACATACGCTGATGAGTCGCAAAGGTCAAGATGAGGGCATGCTCGCGGGTTCGGACATGCTGGTGAGACTCGCTCGGGCTCTCACTACGGGGGCTCGTGACGGCTTGCTCACCTTTCCCCTTCCTGCCCGGCTCGCCGCGCCGGTCCAAAGCTACCGCCCGCGCGGCCCCGCGGTCCATGCGCCGCGCCGGTCGAATGTGACTGGAAACGGTGGGTTCGGGGCAGATCGAACCCGGTGGGCGCGGGCGTCCGGCCGCGGTGGGGGCGGCGGTCAGGTGCCGACGGCCTGTTCGACCACGCGGGCCCAGCGCTCCAGCAGGGCCTGGGCGACGTCCAGGTCGTCGCCCTCGGCCCACAGGTGGGTGACGGCCTCGGAGGGGTCGGGCAGGATGAGCGCCCAGCCGCCGTCCTCCTCGACCACCCGGACGCCGTCGGTGGTGTCCAGGCGGTAGCCGTCGGCGGCCTCCACGACCGACCGCATGACGGCCCCCTTGGCCGCCCACGGCGTCGGCACGGTGCGCTTGAGCATCTTGGCCTGCGGGATGCGGGCGTCGATCTGGCTGAGCGACAGGCGGGTGCGGGCCACGAGGCCCAGCAGGCGCAGGAAGGCGGCCAGGCCGTCCACCGTGGGCGCGAACTCCGGGACGATGAAGCCCCCGCGCCCGTCCGCCGCGAAGATCAGCTCGGGGTCGGCGGCGGCCGAGGTGAGGGCGTCCAGGGCGGTGGAGGTCCACTGCACCTGGGCCCCGTGGAAGCGGCACACCTGCTCGGCGACGCGGGTGGTGGTCACGGGCAGGGCGACCCGGCCGCCGCGGCGCTCGGCGGCCACCAGGTCCAGGACGACGAGCTGGGCGCGCTCCTCGCTGATGAGCTGGCCCATCTCGTCGACCAGCGAGATGCGCTCCCCCACCGGGTCGAACCGCACGCCGAAGGCGGCCCTGGAGGACCCCACGAGCTCGGCCAGGCGCTGCAGGTCCCTGCGGCGCTCGGCGAGGGTCTCGGTCGGCGAGGAGTCGTCCAGGCGGTTGTTGACGGTCAGGACGTCCACGCCGACCCGCCCGAGCAGGCTCGGCAGCACCAGTGCCGAGGTGCCGCCCGCGCAGTCGATCACGACCTTCATCTCGGCGTCCCGCACGCCGGACATGTCGACCCAGCGCAGCAGCTCGCGGGTGTAGTCCTCCACGGCCCTGGCGGGGAAGCTGAGCTCGGCGATCTCGCCGGGGAACGCGCGCCTGAACTCCTGGCGGGAGAAGACGCGCTCCAGCTTGCGCTGGGCGTTCTGGGACAGGTCGGCGCCGTTCTCGTCCATGAAGATGATGTCGACGCTCTGCGGGTCGCCGGGGGTGGTGCGCAGGGCGATGCCGCCCGAGGCGGTCTCGTTGGAGGTGTGGAAGCGCGCCACGGGCATCGGGGCGGCCTCCAGGTCCAGCACGTTGATGGCGCTGGCGTTGAGCGCGCTGATCACGGCGCGCTTGAGGGCGCGGGCCGCGCGGGAGGAGTCGCGCGAGGTGATGACCGAGGCGCCCTTCTTCAGGGTGGTGGCGTAGGCGCTGGCCAGGCGGACGCACAGCTCGGGGGTGATCTCGACGTTGACCAGGCCGGAGACGCCGCGCGGGCCGAACAGGCTGCGCTGGCCGCGCGACTCCCAGATCACGCTGGTGTTGACGACCGCGCCGGCCTCGATCGTCTTGAACGGGTAGATCTTCACCCCGGAGGAGACGTAGGCCTCCGCCTCGATGACGCACTCGTCGCCGACGACGGCGTTCTCCTCGATGCGGGCGCCGGTCATGACGTCGGTGTTCTTGCCGACGACGCATCCGCGCAGGTGGGCGCTCGGTCCGATGTAGACGTTGTCGTGGACGACGGCGCGGTGCAGGAACGCGCCCTCCTTGACCACGACGTTGTCGCCGAGGACGGTGTACTCGCGCAGCTCGGCGCCGGCCTCGACCTTGGCGTAGCCGCCGATGTACAGCGGACCCTTGAGGATGGCGTCGGGGTCGACCGAGGCGCCCTCGGCCACCCACACGCCCGGGGACAGCTCGAAGCCGTCGGCGTCGAGCCGCACCCGGCCCGACAGGGCGTCGGCCTGGGCCTTGAGGTAACTCTCGTGGGTGCCGACGTCCTCCCAGTAGCCGGTGGCGACGTAGCCGTACAGCGGGGCGCCGCGGGCGAGCAGCTTGGGGAAGACGTCGCCCGACCAGTCGACGGCCATGCCGGGGGCCACCTCGTCCAGGACCTCGGGCTCCATGATGTACACGCCGGTGTTGACCGTGTCCGAGAAGACCTGGCCCCAGGTGGGCTTCTCCAGGAAGCGCTGCACCCGGCCGTGCTCGTCCACGATGATGATGCCGAACTCCAGCGGGTTCGGGACGCGCTTGAGCCCGATGGTCACCAGGGCGCCGTTCTCCTCGTGGAACCTGATCATGTCGGTCAGGTCGACGTCGGTGAGCGCGTCCCCGGAGATCACCAGGAAGCGCTCGTCGCGCAGCTTGTCGGCGGCGTTCTTCACGCTGCCGGCGGTGCCGAGCGGGATCTCCTCGGTGGCGTAGTGCAGGCTCATGCCGAGCTCGTCCCCGTCGCCGAAATAGTTGCGCACGAGCGCGGCGAGGAACTGCACGGTGACGACGGTCTCGGTGAAACCGTGCCGCTTGAGCAGGCGCAGCACATGCTCCATGATCGGCCGGTTCACCACGGGAAGCAGGGGTTTGGGCTGGTTGGCGGTCATCGGCCGCAGCCGAGTCCCCTCCCCGCCCGCCATCACGACGGCCTTCACAAATCACCCTCCGGCAGTTTCGTCACGGTGGGCACGCGGCCGCGCTTACGCGGGTGATCGCCGTGAGGCCGCGGAGGCGGCCCCACGATACGATCATGCCCGGCTCGCCTCTTCGATGAGCCGGCGTCCCTGAACCACGTACAGCGCCCCCGCCCACCAATAAAGACCTGTTCCCCAGATGGCGAAGGCCCATCCCAGGATCCGCGCCACGTCGGCGTACCAGCCCTCGTGGGACGCGAGGAAGAGCAGCGGGAAGGCGTACAGCAGGCTCGCCGTCGCCGTCTTGCCGAGGAAGTGGACCGGCAGGGCCGGGCCGAAGCCGTGCCTGCGCAGCACGGGGACGCCGAGCAGGAGCACGACGTCCCTTCCGACGAGCACCGCGGTCAGCCACCACGGGATGACGTCCCGCAGGGTCAGGCCGATCAGCGTCGCCAGGATGTAGAGCCGGTCGGCCAGCGGGTCGAGCATCCTGCCGAGCCTGCTGGTCTGGTTCCAGGCGCGGGCCAGCTTGCCGTCCAGCCAGTCGGAGAACCCGGCCGCCATGAGCAGTGCCAGGGCCCACCCGTCGGCCTTGGGCCCGAGCACGAGCCACAGGAACACCGGCACGCCGAGCAGCCGCAGCATGCTCAGGACGTTCGGAACCGTCCAGATCCGGTCCTCGGCCGATCTCACCGGCTTGCTCCCCTCGTGCCCCCGCGTGAATCTGCTGCCGACCCTACCGGGGCGCGGCGCGAGGTGACGGGGCGGGCGTCCCACCGGCGCGACCTGCCCCGGTCCGCCCTCCTCCCGCAGACGGACGCCGGGCGCGTCACGAGATCCACCGCATTGGGGAAGCGAGCACGCCCCCCGGTTCTCTAAGGTCGTGGGCATGGCCAATGACACAGCCCTCTTCTTCGGGCAGTTCCTACGATCGCCGGGCAAAACCGGCGCGGTGGCGCCCAGCTCCCTCCGCCTGGCGCGGGTCGTCGCCTCGCCCGTGCCCGAGCGCGGGGAGCCGGTGATCGTCGAGCTGGGGCCCGGGACGGGTGTGTTCACCGGCGAGATCCAGCGGCGCCTCGGCGGACGCGGCCACCACCTGGCCGTCGAGATCAACCCGGTGCTGGCCGCACGGCTCTCCGAGCGCCACCCCGGCGCCACGGTCGTCACCGCCGACGCCTGCGACCTGCCGCACCTGCTGGAGCACCACGGCCTCGAGCGGGCCGACGCGGTGGTCAGCGGGCTCCCGTGGGCCGCGTTCCCCGCCCGGCTGCAGGACCGGCTGCTGGAGGCCATCACCACGGTGCTCGGCCACGACGGGACGTTCACGACCTTCGCCTACACCCACGCCCGCACGCTGCCG
The DNA here is from genome assembly GCF_003323745.1 of Sphaerisporangium album. Taxonomy (GTDB): domain Bacteria; phylum Actinomycetota; class Actinomycetes; order Streptosporangiales; family Streptosporangiaceae; genus Sphaerisporangium; species Sphaerisporangium album. The sequence continues at coordinate 59,817 of NZ_QOIL01000018.1, read as the reverse complement.
CCGGCCCTGCGGTTCCGCCGCCGGCTGATGGAGGCCTTCGAGGAGGTCGTGCCGAGCCGCACGGTGTGGGGCAACCTGCCCCCGGCGTTCGTCTACCACGCCCGGCGCCCGCGCGGCTGACCCGTCCGGCGCGCCGACCCGGCCAGGCCCGGCGAGGCGATAAGCGCACCCGCCGCCAGAACTCCGTTCTAGCATGGCGCCCCTGACGGGACCCGACCGGTACTTGGAGAGATCACGGTGGACTTCACGCTTCCCGAGAGCGCCGAGGACGTCCGTCGCGGCGTCGCGGCCATCTGCGCGCGCTACGACATGGACTACTGGCAGCGGTGCGAGGCGGAGAAACGGTGGCCGGAGGAGGTCTGGGCCGAGCTCGCCACGGGCGGGTGGCTGGGCCTGGCCGTGCCCGAGGAGTACGGCGGCGGGGGCCAGGGCCTGCTGGAGCTGGCCGTGGCCACCGAGACGCTGTCGGCCTCGGGCTCGGCCGGCGGGTCGGCGTTCACGTACGTGCTGACGCCGGGGTTCGGCGCGCTGACCCTGGCGCGGCACGGCTCGCCCGGGCAGAGGCGGGCGCTGCTGCCGAAGCTGGCGACCGGTGAGCTGGAGACGTGCTTCGCGCTCACCGAGCCCGACGCCGGGTCCAACTCGCTGGCGATCTCCACCTTCGCCCGCCGCGACGGCGGCGAGTACGTGATCAAAGGGCAGAAGATCTGGATCACCGGGGTCCAGCGGGCGGCCTGGATGCTGCTGGTCGCCCGGACGATCCCCGCGGCCGAGGCCAGGCCGCGCACCAACGGGCTCACCGTGTTCCTGGTGGACGTGCCGAAGGCCGTGGCCGCCGGGCAGCTTTCCTACCGGCCGATCCCGAAGATGGGGGCCAACACCACCCCCTCGAACACGGTGTTCTTCGACGACCTGCGGGTCCCCGCCGCCGACGTGCTCGGGGAGGTCGACCAGGGCGCGGTGGTGCTGTGGGACATCCTCAACCCCGAGCGGATCCTGCTCGGCGCGAGCGCCCTGGGCGGGGCCGAGGTCGCGCTGCGCGTGGCCGTGGCCTACGCCAAGGAGCGCGAGGTGTTCGGACGGCCGATCGGCGCCAACCAGGCCATCGCCTTCCCGCTCGCGCAGGTGAAGGCCAAGATCGAGCTGGCGCGGCTGATGCTGTACAAGGCGGCGTGGCTGTTCGACCGTCAGATGCCCTGCGGGACCGAGGCGAACATCGCCAAGCTCACCGCCTCCCAGGCAGCCTGGGAGGCCGCCGACCACGCCTTCCAGACCCACGGGGGCATGGCCTACTCCCTGGAGTACCCGGTCGCCCGCCTGCTGGCCGACGCGCGGATCGGCAAGGTCGCGCCGGTCACCGAGGAACTGCTGCTGAACTACCTGGCGACCCAGGTGCTGGGGCTGCCCCGCAGCTTCTGAGACGCGGCCCTTTCGAGACGCGGCCCTTCGCCGCCCCGTGCGGGCGGCGGAGGGCCGGTCGGGGTGGCCCGCACGGGTCGGCCGGGCCTCCGCGGCTCAGGGGATCGCGGCCTCCACCAGCGCGTCCACCAGACGGTTGTCGTTGCCGCGCTCGGGGTGCCACTGGACGCCCACGCAGAACCGGTGGCCCTGGAGCTCCACCCCCTCGACGATCTGGTCGTCGGCCCAGGCGATGGCGATCAGGCCGGCGCCGAGCCGCCGCAGGCCCTGGTGGTGGGGCGTGGCCACCTCGATGTGGTCGCCGATGGCCTTGCCGGCCTTGCTGGACACGCTGACCTGGATGGCGTGGGGCGTGCTCGCGGCGTGCCGGTCGTGGTGCACGGCCTCGGGCAGCCACCGGATCAGCGAACCGCCCAGGGTGACGTTCAGGACGTGCATGCCGCGCGCCACCCCGAGCACCGGCACGTCGGCGTCGATGGCCGCCTTGGCGAGCGCCATCTCGAACCTGTCGCGCCGCGGCTGCGGCTCATCGACCCGCTCGTCCCACTCCTCCCCGTAGACCGCCGGGTCGACCTCCACGCCGCCGGCGAGGATGAGCCCCGACAGGCCCCGGACATAGCTGTCCACGGCGCCGAGGCTGAGCGGGGGAACCAGCACCGGGGCGCCTCCCGCCTTGTCCACCGCCTTCGCGTACGCGGGCGGCGAGAGGACGGCCTCGCGCACCCAGGTGCCCCAGCGGGCGGCGTCGAAATATGTGGTGATACCGATAAGCGGTCGGGACATGCGGTCTCCAGGGGCTCGCGCACGGTCGTGCCGCCCTGCGGCGGCACCCAGCCCAGTAGCGGTGGCAGACCCATCATGACGCACAACATTTCCGGGTATGTCACGTATCCGGGTATCAGTCCCGTCTCACTGACCCCAGCGGTCACACCCGTCGCAGGCTCCCGCTCGCCCGCCGGGGGCGGCGCGTACGGGCTCCGCCGCACCGCTCCGCCGACGGGACCCCAGGCGGCCGGGGATATGAGAGACGGATTCACTATTCTGCCGGGGCCGCCGGCGCACCCATGATTTCGACCACCGAATACGAATAAGACTCTCGTTCCCCGCCGTTTTCCTGCTGTCCTGATCGGCCATTACGGAGAATCAATCGCCAATTACGAACAGTTCGCTTTCCCGCCACATTGTGGTGAAACGGTTGTGAGGCCCATGTAGGAATGGAAGACTCCAATTCGAGCGATCGGTGGCGCCGGGGCCGCCGGACGCTCACCGACCCGGAACCATCAGGAGGTGGCACGACAAGATCGGACACCGTTTCCGGTCTATTAGGGTGGCGTTGACAAATGTCGTTGAATCCCCGTCTCGTCAAGGAAAGTTTCTCGGACATCCAGCCCGTCATGGGCAAGGCCGTCGCGTACTTCTACGGGAGGCTGTTCGCTGAGAGCCCACACCTCCGGGGGCTGTTCCCGCCCGCCATGGACGTCCAGCGCGACCGCCTCTTCAGCGCGCTCACCCGCGTCGTGTGGAGCCTGGACAGCCCGGACAGCCTCCGCAGCTACCTGGGGCAACTCGGCCGCGACCACCGCAAGTACGGCGTGGTCCCCGAGCACTACACCGCCGTGGGCAACGCGCTCCTCGCCACCATCAAACGCTTCTCCGGCGACGGCTGGACCCCCGAGGTCGAGGCGGCGTGGGCCGCCGCGTACACCGCCGCGGCCAACATGATGATCGAGGCCGCCGAGGCCGACGCCGGGGTCTCCCCGGCCTGGTGGACCGCGGAGGTCGTCGACCACGAGACCCGCGCCCCCGGCATCGCCGTGATCACCCTGCGCCCCGGCGCCCCCCTGCCCTACACCGCCGGGCAGTACGTCAACGTGCAGACCTCCCGCTGGCCCCGGGTATGGCGCACCTACTCCATCGCCAACGCGCCCCGCCCGGACAACACAATCAGGCTGCACGTGCGCGCCGTCCCCGGAGGCTGGGTCAGCACGACGCTGGTCTCCCGCACGCGCGTCGGCGACTCGGTCCTGCTCGGCCCGCCGGTCGGCAGCATGACGCCCCCCGAGGGCGAGCACCCGCGCGACCTGCTGCTCGTGGCCGGCGGCACCGGCCTCGCCCCGCTGAAGGCCGTCGTCCAGCACGTCATCGCCTCCGGGCACCGCCCCAACATCCACCTGCTGTTCGGCGCCCGCACGGCCGCCGAACTGTACGACCTCGGCGACCTCATCCAGATGGAGGCCCGGTACCCGTGGCTGAGGGTCGTGCCGGTCGTGTCCGGCCAGCCCGGCTACGACGGGATGCGCGGCACGCTCACCGACGCCGTGCGCCGCTTCCACTCCTGGACCGACCACGAGGTGTACGTCTGCGGGCCGCCCGCCATGGTGAGCGAGACCGTACGGCTGTTGGAGGACGACGGCGTGCCTCCCGCCCGGATCCACCGGGATCCGGTCCGCGAGCCGTGAGGGCGCGCGCCCGGCCGAAAAACGGCCCTCCTCGCAGGGTAAACAGATATCGCAGGACGATCCGGGCGATCTGATCACCAACATCGCGGGGAGCCCGGCGGACGCCCCGCCGACGTGACACGATGATGCCGATCCGCGCGCAGCGGCCGACACGTCGGCCGGGCGGCGCCACGCCGTGTCGGGGGAACGGCGACGCGGCCCGGCCCCGAAAGGAAGGGCGATCATGCAGGGCACCCCGCCCGCCGCCGACCCCCGGCGGCCCTCTCCCCCATTCGCCCGGGCCCGTCTCACCGCGCCGGCGGTGCACTGACTCCCATGGCCAAGCCGGTCACGCTCGTGACATTCGTGCTGCCCAGCGCGCTCGGCCACTGGGGCAGCGGAGCGACCGAGGTGCGGGTCTTCGCCGTGGCGGACTCCGCCGAGAGCCGTCCCACGCTCGGCGCCGCCCTCCACACCCTGCGCCGCACCCACCCGATGCTGGAGAAACGTCTGTGCGACGAGTACGGCGGGATCCGCCGTCACATCAGCATGTTCGTCTGCGGGGAGAACGCCCGCCGCCTCGGGGGGCTGGCCTGCGCCTTACCCCCCGGGGCCGAGGTGTACGTGCTGCCGGCGCTGTGATCACCGTGTGATCGGCGCGGGGTGATCGGCGCGGGGATCGGTGTCGCGGTCAGGGGGCGACGCGGCCCGCGGCGTTGAAGGCGGCGTACGTGAGCGGCATCAGCCCGGCCCAGATCGCCTCCATCTTCTCGGCGACCATCTCGATCTCGCGCTGCGGGAACGACGGCACCGTGGCCCGCTCGTCCTTGGTGCGCAGCGACAGGAAGTGCATCAGCGAGCGGGCGTTGCACGTGGCGTACATCGAGGAGAACAGCCCGACGGGCAGCACCGCCCGGGCTACCTCCCGGGCGATGCCGGCCTTCAGCATCTCCTGGTAGGCCTCGTAGGACCGCCGGTAGGAGTCCTCCATGGCCTCGGTCACCAGCTTGTACTGCTCGTCGTCCCCCTCGACGAAGGTGTACTTCCCCGGCTTCCCCTGCTGCACGAGCCTGCGCTCCCGCCCGGGAACGTAGAAGACCGGCTGGAGCTCGCGATATCTGCCGCTCTCCTCGTTGTAGGAGTTGTGAACGACGATGCCGTCGGCGATGAAGTTGTGCCAAGGGCCCGGCATGGAGATGTCATAGGTCTCCTCCTCGCCGTCCGGCACGACCGAAAGGATCTCCTCGTCGCGGACACCCTCCCGCAGAGGCCCGGGAACACCGGTGGACTCGCCGGCCGGCACGGTCGCCTGTGCGGAGATCAGGTCTGCGGGCGCGAGATCCTTCGCCTTGACCCAGGCGCCGCGCGAGAGGAGCGCATGGTCGGGTGAGCATCGCAGGACCTTGCCGTGGACCGTCGTGATCTTCAGGATCGGCTTGATCCCGCTCCTGAAGACATCGGCGATGCGGGCCGATTCGATCAGGCCGGTGTCGAGGTTCACCGTACGCGTGGTCGGATGGCGGCGGGAGGGGAGTTCGCGGACGCCGCCCACGGAGTCGTGAACGCCCTCGTGCCAGTCCGCGTAGATGTCCTTGATCTTCTTGTTCACCCCGTTCGTCAACGGCCCCACCGGAATCAGCGCGTCTCCGGGGAGGCACCAGCCCACGCGGTGGCGGTGGAATTCGCGGAAGACGAGGATGGGGGCGCTGATGAAGAAGGTCATCGAGTTGTGCTCGAAGGGGCTGCCGTGGCGGTCGCGCATGAGGTAGTTGATCAGGCCCCTGGAGCGCTCGGGGTCCTGGTGGACGGCCTCCAGCGACTGCTCGCCCGCGGTGGAGACACGGGCGGCCCACACCACGTCGGAGTCGGCGGCGTTGTGCCTGACCAGCTCCACCGTCACATCGCTCAGGAATTCCACGCCTCGGTTCCCCCTCCGTCTGCGGCCGCCGCCATCGTACTGGAGTGCGAGCCCGGGGCCCGCTAGAGGCGGTAGACGCGGCGGGCGTTGTCGGATCCGATCATGTGGGCGACGCGGGCGGCGTCGGGAGCGCTCCACTTCCCCTGCTCCAGCCGGTCCGCCAGCGCCCGCCCGAGGCCCCGGCGGAAGCGCAGCGCGGCGAGGTGGCAGGTCTCGGCGACGCCGCGGCCGTGCGAGCCGAACATCAGCTTGTGGAACGGGAGCAGGTCCAGCAGCTCGCCGACGACGCCCGCCGCGCTCCCGGCGCAGTGGATGAGGGCGGAGCCGGCGTCGAGGTACACGTGCGGGAACCCGGCGGCGAGGTGGGCGGCCTGCCGGTGGAACGGGTGGCAGTGCAGCAGGACCAGCGGCACGCCCGCGGGGCCCAGCGCCTCGGCGAACCCGGCCAGAAGGGCGGGGTCGCAGTGGCCCGGGCCGGCGACGGGGCCGTAGCCGGTGGAGATCTGGAGGGACAGGCCGCGTTCGCGGGCGACGGCGGTGGCCGTCCAGAGCAGGTGGCGCAGCAGGACGGGGTGGTCCAGGGGGCGCCCGGGGTCGGCGAGCCGCCTGCCCGCCGCGGCGATCACCGCGCCGCGTGACGGCCGTGCGGGGTCGAACCCCGGCCCGCAGCGACGGGCGACGACCGTCTTCAGCGCGACGGCGCCGGCGGCGCGTGCGGACAGGTGCTCCTCCAGCGCCGCGAGGTACCCGGCGGCGGTCGTGCCCCCGCGGGCCACGTCCTCCTCGACGCTCTCCAGGCGGACGATCTCGTCGGCGGCGGCCCCGCCGAGCCTGCCCATCTCGGCGGCCGAGAGCAGCTCACGCCCGCCCGCGGCCGCACGGGTGACCGTCTCCTCCCGCGCGCCGCCGTTGGCCGCCCATTCCCGGACGCCGCGCGCGGCGCCATTGGCAGGCCCCACCGGACCGTCGCCCCCCACCGGCGCGCCGCCCCTCGCGCCGTCGGCCGTCCCTGCCCGCGCGCCGCGCGCCGTGCGGTCCGCCATGCCGTCCGGCCCGGTGTCCGTGCCCGTGTCCACGAGGAACGCCACGACGCCGGCGGCGCGCAGGAGGCGGCGGTTGACCTCCTGGGGGCCGAGTTCGGCGCGGCGGGCGAGGTAGACGGCGGGCGGCGCGTGTGGGGCGAGGCCGAGCACGGGGGCGCACCAGCGCCTGATGGCGGCGCCCAGGGGGGTCTCGAAGTGCGTGGTTCCCGGGACCGGCGGGGCGCCGGTCCCGGCGATGAGCGTCTCGAACCGCGCCCGGGGAAGCTCGTCGCGGCGCACGCCGTGGCAGTGGTGGTCCACCAGCGGGGCGAGCAGCGCCGCCCGCACCGAGTCGGGGAGGGCGGCCGGAACCGCGCCGGCCGCGGCCATGTCGGCCGGATCCATCGGCCCCCTCACCCCGCTCTCGGCGTACGTCGTACGTCGCGGGCGGGCCGGACGCCCGCTCGCGCCCGTGGACTCTACGGCCGCGGGCCGCTTCTCATCCCCCGCCTTTACTCAACCCCGGCACAGCCGCAACACGTTGGCGATGATCCTGGCCCCGGCCCCGCCCTCCACGGTGAGGATGGACTCGGGGTGGAACTGGACGCCGAAGCGGCGGTTCTCGGTGTCCTCGATGGCCATGACCGCGCCGTCGGGGGTCTCGGCCGTGACGGTGAACCCCTTCACGCCGGGCCGTTTGGCGTGCAGCGAGTGGTAGCGCGCGGCGGTGAACTCCTGCGGCAGCCCGTCCAGCAGCGCCCCCCCGCCGACCCGGGCGACCTGCCCGCGCTTGCCGTGCTCGGGGTGGGACAGCAGCGAGAGGCTGCCGCCCGCCTGCTCGACCATCGCCTGGAGCCCGAGGCAGACGCCGAAGACGGGCAGCCCGCGCGCGTAGAGGGCGTCCAGAAGGGCCGAGCAGCCGAAGTCGGACGGCCAGCCGGGGCCGGGCGAGAGGACCACCATGCCCGGGTCGACCTCCTCCAGCATCGACAGGGGGAAGCCGTGGCGGAGCGTGACGACGTCGGCGCCGTGCTGGCGGAAGTAGTCGGCGAGGGTGTTGACGAAGGAGTCCTCGTGGTCGACGAGCAGGACCTTCACGCCCTCGCCCGGCCGCTCGGGCGCGGAGGACGGGACGGCATGCTCCTGGGGACGGCCGACGGCGGCGAGGGCGCCGAGCAGGGCGCTTGCCTTGAGCTCGGTCTCGCGTTCCTCGGCGGCGGGGTCGGAGTCGAACAGCAGGGTGGCGCCCGCCCGGACGATGGCCACGCCGTCCCTGATCTGCGCGGTGCGCAGGGTGAGCCCGGTGTTCATGGACCCGTCGAAGCCCAGGTAGCCGACGGCGCCGCCGTACCAGCGGCGGGCGGTCGCCTCCTGGTCCTCGATGAACTGCATGGCCCAGGTCTTGGGGGCGCCCGTGACGGTGACGGCCCACATGTGGGTGAGGAAGGCGTCCAGGGCGTCGAAGCCGGGGCGGAGCCGTCCTTCGATGTGGTCGACGGTGTGGATGAGGCGCGAGTACAGCTCGATCTGACGGCGGCCGATCACCTGCACCGAGCCGGGGACGCAGATCCGCGACTTGTCGTTGCGGTCGACGTCGGTGCACATGGTGAGCTCGGACTCCTCCTTGACGGAGCTGAGCAGGGTGCGGATGGCCTCGGCGTCCTCCACGGGGTCGGCGCCGCGGGCGATCGTGCCGGAGATCGGGCAGGTCTCGACCCGGTCGCCCTGGACGCGGACGTACATCTCGGGCGAGGCGCCGACGAGGTGCTCACCCTCGCCGAGGTTGAACAGGAACTCGTAGGGCGCGGGGTTGCTCTGGCGCAGGTGGCGGTAGAAGCCCGCCGGGTCGGCGCAGGGGGCGTGGAATACCTGGCCGGGGACGACCTCGAACAGGTCGCCGCGCCGGAACTTCTGCTTGGCGGCCTCGACGACCTCGGCGTACTCGCCGCGCTTCGGGTCGGCGGGGACCTCCGCGGGCGGGACGGGCAGGGAAACCGTCTCCCCCTCGCGTTCGAGGCCGCGCGTGGAGACGCCGTCGACGGTGAACTCGTAGAGGTACTCGTAGCTGGTCTCGCGCTTGCGGTCGATCACCATGACGCGGTCGGGCAGGTGCAGGACCAGGTCGCGCTGGTCGGCCGCGCGTTCGAGTCGCCGGCGGATCGGCTCGAACTGGAACGCCAGGTCGTAGCCGAAGGCGCCGTACAGGCCGAGGTGCTCGTCCTCGCCCGCGAACGCGGCGATCACCTCACGGATCGCGGTGAACACGGTGGGACGGCGGCTGCGCATCTCTTCGGGGAGGATCTCCCCGGTCTCGGCGATGTGGACCTCGACGTGGTCGGGGGCCGGCTCGGTGGTGGGCTTGCCCACGGCCAGCAGGCAGCTGGTGACCGCGGGCATCACGACCCGGCCGCGCGCGTTGAGCGCGCGGGCGGAGATGGCGCGGCCGCGGGCGACGATCTCCAGCACCGGGTCGACGTAGGCGAGGTGCCATCGGCTGTAGCGGCCGGGGTACTCCATTCCGGAGGAGAGCACGCCGCCGCGACGCTCGCCGAGCGAGGAGACGACGTCCTCCAGCACCGACTCGGGTACGTCGGCGGTCGTCACCTCGACCTCGATGCCACCGGCGGTGGTATATGCGCTCGTTTCCACCCTTGCCCCGCCCTTCTTGATCTTCGATTGGCCCCGGGCGGGCACGAAAAAGGCCGCCTCCCGGGGCGGCCGTCCGTGGGTATGCGAAAGTCGCGCCGCCTATGCGGGGCGCCACCACTGAGCAGAAGAGGTCTTTCGCATGCTGGAATGCTAGCGGCCCCCGGTGCGCGGCGCCACTTGTTCGCCCCGACACGCCCGCGGCGGCGGCACCCGGAGGGCGGAGTGACGTACGTCACAGCGCTCGACGCACGATAGCACTAGCATGTTACCAGTGAGTAACGCGCCGCTTACGTCCACGAGGGTATGACTCCAAGCGAGGAGCGCCCATGACTCGGTTACCGCACAGGGTCGTCGTGCACAGGGACATGCGGGTCCCCATGCCGGACGGCGTCATGTTGCTGGCCGACCGGTACATCCCGATCGGCGTGAGCGCCCCGCCCACCATCCTCGTCCGCTCCCCCTACGGCAGGCGCGGACTGTTCGGCCTGGTCTACGGCAGGTCGTTCGCCCGGCAGGGCTTCCAGGTGATCCTGCAGAGCTGCAGAGGCGGGTTCGGGTCCGGCGGCGAGCTCACCCCGCTGGACGAGCAGGACGACGGGCTCGCGACCGTCGAGTGGATGCGCGCCCAGCCCTGGTACGGCGGCACCTTCGCCATGCACGGCCCGAGCTACCTCGGGTACGCCCAGTGGGCCATCGCGCCGTTCGCCGGGCCCGACCTCAGGGCCATGGCGACACAGGTGACCGCCTCCCAGTTCCGTGACGCCGCCTACGTGGGCGGCTCTTTCGCGCTGGAGGCCGTGCTGAGCTGGAGCACGCTGACCGCCATGCTGTCCGGGCCGCTCAGCGGCGCCGCGCCGGTCTTCGCCCCGCGCCGCACCCAGCGGGCCGTGATGTCCGGCCGTCCCGTCGGCGAGTTCGACCAGGTGGCCGCCGGGCGCACGCTGCCCTTCTACCAGGAGGTGCTCAGCCACCACGCCGATCCGGCCGTGCCGTTCTGGAAGAAGAGGGACTTCTCGGCCACCGTCGGCGAGGTCGAGGCGGCCGTCACCATGACCGGCGGCTGGTACGACGTCTTCCTGCCCTGGCAGCTCAAGGACTACGCCGCCATGCGCGCGGCCGGGCGGCGTCCCCACCTCACGATCGGGCCCTGGCACCACGCCGACGTGCGGCACGGGCGGCTCGCCAACCTGGACGCGCTGCAATGGTTCCGCGCCCACCTGCTCGGCGACTCCTCGGGCCTGCGGGCCAGCCCCGTGCGGCTGTACGTCACCGGCGCGGGGATGTGGCGCGACTACGACGACTGGCCCGTGCCCGGGATGGCGCGGCGGCGCTGGCACCTCCAGCCCGGCTTCGGCCTCGGCCCCGGCGCCCCGGCCGAGTCCTTCCCGGACCGCTACCGCTACCACCCCGCCCGGCCCACGCCGGTCCTCGGCGGCCCCACCCTGCTCGGCAACTCCGCGCCCCGCGACAACCGGCGCCTGGAGGCGCGGCCCGACGTCCTCGTCTACACCGGCGACGTGCTGCGGGACGACCTGGACCTGATCGGCCCGGTCACCGCCGACGTCTACCTGCGCTCCAGCACCCCCTACACCGACCTGGTGATCCGCGTCTGCGACGTGCACCCCGACGGGTCGTCGTACAACGTGTGCGAGGGCGTGCGCCGGCTGTTCCCCGGAGCGCCGCCCACCGGCGAGGACGACGTGCGCCGCGTCGAGGTCGAGCTGTGGCCGATCGCCCACCGTTTCCTGCGGGGGCACCGGGTGCGGGTCCAGGTGGCCAGCGGGGCCTACCCCCGGCTGGCGCGCAACCTCGGCACCGGCGAGCCGCTGGCCACCGGCCGTACGGCGGTCGCCGCCGACCAGGAGATATTCCACGACCCCGGCCACCCCTCGGCGATCATCTTCCCCCACGCCCGGGCCTGAGGCCACCGCCGAGGATCGCGGGCGCCCGCGCCTCAAGTCATGGCCGTTCCCGCGCGCGTCAGGCCGCTTGTCAAGACCCGCGCCGACGACGATCGGCGACCGGGCCCGCCGCGTCGCCGAAAGGCCACCCCCGGGGCACGCCTCCCCTTCACGACCCCCCTGAGCTGGGAAGATCGCCGAGGGGCGCGCACGGGGGCCCGTTCACCGCGCCAACAAGTCCGTTCACAGATCGGTGAAGGTTTCGCCTCGCACGCGAAATTACGCTTCCGCTCGACCGGATCACCGGCCTCGCCAGGCCGGTGCCGCCTCCCTTTCGCGAGGAGAGTGAGTTGACCACGCCACCCAGCGATCAGCGCCCGGCCAGGAGCGATCGCAGCCCGTGGAACTGGCTGCTGCTCGTGCCGATCGTGATCCCTCTGATCACCGCCGTCTACAACGCGGACGAGCCCCGCCTGTTCGGGCTCCCGCTGTTCTACTGGGCGCAGCTCGCCTTCATCATCCTCGGCGTCGCCTCCACCACCATCGTGTACCAGGTCGGCAAGCGGAGGAACGGCCGATGAGCGAGCATCTCACCGAGATCGTGGTCTTCGCCGTCCTGTTCCTGCTCGTCAGCGGCATGGGGTTCGTCGCGGCCCGCTGGCGCCGCCCCGACGACCTGGCGAGCCTGGACGAGTGGGGCCTCGGCGGACGGAAGTTCGGCACGTGGATCACCTGGTTCCTCGTCGGCGGCGACCTCTACACCGCCTACACCTTCGTGGCGGTCCCCGCCCTGCTGTACGGCGCCGGCGCGACCGGGTTCTTCGCCCTGCCCTACACGATCATCACCTACCCGCTGATCTTCCTCGTGGTGATCCGGCTGTGGTCGGTGTCCCACGTGCACGGCCTGGTGACCCCCGCCGACTTCGTCCGCGCCCGGTTCGGCTCCCCGACGCTGGCCCTGCTGATCGCGATCACCGGGCTGGTCGCCACGATGCCCTACATCGCCCTCCAGCTCGTCGGCATCGAGGCGGTGCTGAAGTCGATGGGCGTCAGCGGCGAGCTGCCGCTGATCATCGCGTTCGCGATCCTCGCCGCCTACACCTACCAGTCGGGCCTGCGCGCCCCGGCGCTGATCGCCTTCGTCAAGGACACGCTCATCTACATCGTGATCCTCGTGGCGGTGATCTACATCCCGACGCGGCTCGGCGGCATGGGCTCGATCTTCGACGCGGCCCGGGCGAAGTTCGAGGCCACCCCCGCGCCCGGTGACGGCTACCTGCTCAACGCCAACAACCAGCTCCAGTACGTCACGCTGGCGCTCGGCTCGGCGATGGCGCTGTTCCTGTACCCGCACAGCGTCACCGGCGTGCTCGCGGCGCGCAACCGGGGCGTGATCAAGCGGAACATGTCCGCGCTGCCCGCCTACAGCCTCCTGCTCGGCCTCATCGCGCTGCTCGGCTACATGGCGATCGCGGCCGGGGTCAAGCCGATCACCGCGGGCGGCAAGGCCGACCCCAACACCGTGGTGCCCCAGCTTTTCGACGCGATGTTCCCCGACTGGTTCACCGGAGTCGCCTACGCCGCCATCGGCATCGGCGCGCTGGTGCCCGCGGCCATCATGTCGATCGCGGCGGCCAACCTGTTCACGCGCAACATCTACAAGGAGTACATCAGGCGGGACGCCACCAACGCCCAGGAGGCGGCGGTCAGCAAGATCGCCTCGCTGGTCGTGAAGATCGGCGCGGTTCTGGTCATCCTGCTGATCGACCCGCAGTTCTCCATCGACCTCCAGCTCATCGGCGGCGTGATCATCCTGCAGACGCTGCCCTCGGTCGGGCTCGGCCTCTACACCCGCTGGTTGCACCGGGGCGGGCTGATCGCCGGCTGGACGGCGGGCATGGCCGCCGGCATGCTGATGCTCTACAACATCGCCAACCCCGCCACCGACCACGCCCACTTCGGCGGGTCGGCGTTCCCGCTGGCGAAGCTGGGCCTGGACACCAAGATGACGATCTACGCCGGCTTCCTGGCCCTGGCCGTGAACCTGGTGGTGGCCCTCGTCGGCACGCTGATCGCCCGCGCCGCCAAGCTCGCCGAGGGCGCCGACGCCACCCGCCCCTCCGACTACTTCGCCGACGAGGGCGACCCCCGCGTCCACGACATCCAGCTCACCGGCTCCCACTGACCGCCCGTCCTCCGGCGGCCCGTCACCCGTGGCCGCCCGGCCGGCACACCCCGCGCGGCACGCCCGCCCGGCGGTCCCCGTCGGATCGCCGGGCGCTCGCGTTCCCACGCGCCGCGCCCGGTGGTGAGCAGGGCTTTTCCTCCCTCCCCGCCGTATCGGCACCGGGTGAGTGTGATCTATACGGAAATATGAGCGAGAACCTTCCGATAGGGTGCCGCTCGCGGGCCGTGAGGGAGGTGGCGGGTGGGCGAGCCTGGGGCGCCCGAGGTGCCGGGGTACGAGGTGCTCGGAATCCTCGGTCAGGGCGGGTTCGGCGTGGTGTACCGCGCGCGGCAGCTCGCCGTACGCCGCGAGGTCGCTCTCAAGGTCGACAACCGCGTGCTGGTCTCCGAGCGCGACCGGCGGCGCTTCATGCGCGAGGTCAGCTCGGCCGGGGCGCTGTCGGGCCACCCGCACGTGGCGGACGTGTACGACGCCGGGGTGCTCGGCGACGGGCGTCCGTACATGGTGCTGGAGCTGTGCCCGGGCGGTTCGCTGTCGGACCGGCTGCGCGAGCAGGGCCCGCTGAGCCCCGCCGAGGTGCGCGACATCGGGGTGCGCATCGCCGACGCGCTGGCGGCGGCCCACACGGCGGGCGTGCTGCACCGTGACGTGAAACCGGCCAACATCCTGGTGAACGGGTACGGGATGGTGGCGCTGTCGGACTTCGGGCTGGCCGCGACCGCTCACACCGAGGGCGAGATGTCGGTGACCCGCGAGTCGCTGACCCCGGCGTTCGGCCCTCCGGAGGCGTTCGAGCTCGCCGAGCCGAGCCCGGCGGGCGACGTCTACTCGCTGTCGGCGACGTTGTACGCGCTGCTCAGCGGGCGTCCGCCGCGTTTCCCCGAGAGCGGCGTGGTCAACGTCGCGATGATCATGGCGTTGCACCGGCGGCCGGTCCCGGAGATCCCCGGGGTGGCGCCGGAGCTGACCGCCGTGCTCCGCGCGGGCATGGCGGCCGACCCCCGCGAGCGCATCCCGTCCGCCGCCGACCTGCGGGACGCCCTCGCGGCGATCCCCGCGGCCGTGCTGCCGGGACGGCCGGGGCACTCCGGGCGATCCGGATCGGGCGGTCCGTCGGTGGCATATCAGGTGGCCCAGCCGAGCCACCCCGGTCCGGCCGCCCAGCCGGGCCACCCCGGGCACTCGGGACCGCTGTCGCATCCGGCCCCCCACGGACATTCGGCGCCGCTCCCCCACGCGAGCGCGCCCGGCCACTCCGGGCCGTACGAGCGCCCGCCGCAGTACTCCCGCCCCGCCGCGCGGAGCGCGCCGTCCGCGCCCCCGGCCCATTCCCGGCATTCGGCTCCCACCGGGCCGTCCCGGCGGCACGGGGACGGCCCTGACCGAGGCGGGCGCCCGTCCCCCCGGGAGGCCGTCACCGGGCCGAGCGCACGTGCCGTGTCCAGTACCCTCCCCCCGCACACGCCGAAGCAGAACGCGCACACCGGCGCGTACGTCGCGGTCGCCGGGGTGTTCGCCCTGCTGCTGACGATCGGGACGGCCCTCGCCCTCCACGAGGGCGCGACGCCCGACGCCGCCACGACCATGCCGGCGAGCGCTCCACCGGCGACGGGGGCGGGCGTGGGCACGGGCCTGCCGTCCGGCGGCCTGGAGCCGACCGCCGGGGCCGTTGCGACCGTCACGGCCAACTGCCCCGCGGCGTCGGTGGCCGCGGCGCGGGCCGCCTGCAGTCAGGAGGCCGAGTGCTGGGGCGGCATCGTCTCCATCGCGGGGTCGGTGACGGTCAAGCGGCGCGGCTGCGAGGAGGCCCACTCGTGGGAGACCTTCGCCGTGGCGCCGATGCCCGTGGACGGGATCACCTACGACCTGCAGGACCTCGAGGCGCACCCCGTGGTGAAGAAGCTCTGCTCGATGCAGGTGCTGCTGAAGTCGAGGCAGGGCGTCGCCAGGGAGATCTCCCCCTCCAAGTGGATGGTCTCGGCGCTGCCCCCGAGCCCGGAGGCTTTCAAGGAGGGGGTGCGCGTCTACCGGTGCGTCGGCGGCGTGATGGGCAGCGAGCGCCCGGGGACCTACTTCAGACCCCTGAGCTGAGAGCGCCGCGCCCGCGGAACGGCGACGCGCTGTGAATATTGGAAATGTCTGGAACTCAAGGGAACTGTTGGTACGCTCCGGGCGTGAGTGAAAGGCTGGACGCTCTGGAGGAGCGCATCAACGCGCTCCGCGCGGAGGTCCGCCGGGCCGTGCGCGCCCGGGACGGCGCGCTGGCGAGGTCGCTGCGGGCCGAGCTGCGCGGCGTGGAGCGCGCGTGGGACCAGGCGCTGGCCGACCAGGAGCCGCCCGCCCGCGAGACCCCCTCGGCGAGCGAGCCGGACGAGGCGCCGCGGGCCGGGGCGGCGCGGGAGCCGGGCGCGCTGGTGCCCGTGCGCGAGCAGGTGCACCAGGCGCTGACGATCCTTGGCGTGCCCGCGTCGGCGAAGATGATCGTCGCCGTGCACGGCGCGCTGCGGGCGGGCTCGTTGCGGGGCACGCAGCTCGCCAGCCTTCGCAGGGACGAGGAGCGTTCCTTCAGGTCCTCGCCGTTCGCGCGGCCGTACTACCTGTGCGCCGCGCTCACCGACCGCCTGTCGGCCTCGCGCGGCCTGCTCACGGTCAGCACGTGGCCACTGGAGCGCCGGGCGATCGGCCCGCTGAGCCCCCGCGTCGACTTCCTCACCACGGCGATCCGCGTGGCCGAGCACATCCTGCGGCTGGAGGAGGCGGGCGAGCCGACGCCGTCCGGCGCGGAGAGACTGCTGTCGCGGCTCGCGTACAACGTCCCCGGCGTTCCCGTCGCGCCCGACGCCCCGCCCCGTCCGGCCATGGTGGTCAAGGCGGCCCGCGCCGAGCTGGAGGTCCACGCCGGCGCGGACGCGGACGCCCGCGCGCGGATCGCCGACCGCGCCCGCGCCCGCCTGGGGGACGCCGAACGGCTGTTCGGCGGCACGATCCTGAGCCTCGCCCGCGAGGAGGCGTCGTGAGAGCCCGCGCCGCGCCCGGGGCGGCCGTGCGGTCCGGTGTTCATGTCGCGTGGCAGAGAGAGGTGTGAGGTGGAGCGGTTCGACCGGTTGCGCGGCGCCGTGCCCGCGCGGCCGCACGACGCGCGGGCGATCGCCGCGCTGGCGGCCAACCCCGGGTGCGCGCGGCGCGCGGTGATGGACGCCGCGGGGGTGGACAAGGACGCGACCGCGACCCATCTGGGGTTCCCGGCGCCGTTCGGGCAGTCGCCGTTCGCGATCACCCGCGGCAACGCGTTCGAGGCGCTGGTGAAGGACTCGGGCTGCGCCGAGTTGCTGCGGCTGCTGCGCGAGCTGCTGGGCCTGCCGATCCCGCTCGCCGCCTACACCGACCTCGGCGACATCGGCGGCAACCCGTCGGCGCACCTGCGCCACGCCCACACGCTCAAGCTGATCGACCGGGCCGCCCGCGACGACGACGAGGCGGGCACCCTGTACGACCACCCGCTGCTGCGGCTGGAGATCGCGGGGCACACCTCGTACCTGGAGCCGGACGTCGTGGCCTTCCGGCTCGCGGGCCGGTTCCACATCGTGGAGATCAAGTCGTTCGCGATCGTGGACGGCCAGGCCGAGCCGGACAAGGTGGCGGCGGCGGCGCGCCAGGCGGCGGTGTACGTGCTGGCGCTGCGCACCATGCTGGCGGAGCTCGGCCACGACCCGGCCCGGGTGTCGCACGAGGTCGTGCTCGTGTGCCCGGAGAACTTCGCGAACCGCCCGGCGGGGACGCTGCTGGACGTGCGCAGGGAGCTGGCTGTGCTGCGCAGGCAGCTCTCGCGCATGGCCAGGGTCGGCGCGATCGTGGACGGGCTGCCCGAGGAGCTGACCTTCGACCTGGCGCCGGACGCCGACGGCGTGCCGACGCGCCCGGTGCCCGAGCTGCGTGAGGCGGTGCGCACGGTCGGGGCCCGGTACGCGCCCGAGTGCCTGTCGACGTGCGACCTGTGCTTCTTCTGCCGGGACGAGGCCGCGGCCGGGGGGTCGACCGAGCTGCTGGGACGTCAGGTCCGCGACGCGCTCGGCGGGGTGGCGACGGTGTCGGAGGCGCTGGGGCTGGCCGACGGCTCCCTGACCCCCGGCGAGGGCCAGGAGGAGATCGCCCGGCTGCTGCGCCTGGCCGACCGCATCTACGCGGAGGCGGGATGAGCCCCACCCGCCGCCGGGCACAACCGCACCGGCGCCCGCGCCCGCGTGGACGCCGTCGCCCGATCGCGGAGGCACGATGAGCACGCTCGCCGCCCTCGCCCGCCTGCGGGCCGTGCGAACCGGGACGGCCCAGCGGCTCGCCACCGTGCGCCACTGCCACCTGTCCGAGCGGCCCATGGTGTTCATCCCGCTGCGGCTCGCGGGCGAGGCCGCCGCGCCGCTGGCCGCGATGGTGGGCACCGACCCCGGCCATCCCCACCTGCTGGTGGTGCCCCAGCCACGCGACCGCGACCTGCGGTTCGCGTTCGCCGCCGAGCTGGCCGAGATCGTCCTGCCGTACGTCGAGGGCTTCCTGAAGGAGACCGAGACGGTCGAGCGGCGCGGCGCCGAGCCGTACGAGCGGTGCGCCGACGCGCCGCAACTGCTGGTCCCGGGCCGCTCCGCGCTGGCGTTCACGCTGCTGCTCGGCCGCTCGACGCGGTTCCGCCGCGCGGAGGGCCCGCACGCCGTCCACCCGTCGGTGCCGATCCTCGGCCGGTGGCTCACGTTCTTCGCCCAGCGGGCGCGCCACCCCGGCTCGGCGCTGCTGCTGGCGGCCACCGAGGCGCTGTCGCTGCACTGGGCCACGGGCCAGAGCGCGCTGGAGGACGCCAACCTCGCGTCGCTGATCGGCTGGATCGACCCGCCGCCGGGCACGACCGGGGCGGACGCGGCGAGGGAGGCGGAGGATCCGCTGGTGTGGCCGCCCGCGGGCCCGGCCACCGACCCCGGCTTCGACGCCGAGGTGCTGGCGCCGGCGATCCGGGCGTACGAGGAGGCGCCGGGCGAGCGGGCGGCCGCGCGGGTCGCCGAGGCGGTGCGCACGCAGCTCGATCCGACCTGGCGGCTGATGTGGCGAGCGGTGGACCTGCTGCGCGGGCTGCCCGAGGGCAGGGGCGCCTCGGCGCGGTGGGAGACCGACCGCGGGTCGTTCACCGCCTTCGCCGAGCAGCTCGCCGAGGGCGGGCCGCCCCAGCCCAAGCACGACGGCGCGGTCGCGGCGGCGTCCCGGCTGGCCCGCATGGAGCGCGCGCAGGCGTCCTACGACGCGCAGCGCGCCTACGACGACCCGCTGGTGATGGCGGCCTACCGGCTGACCGGCGAGGCGTTCACCGGCACGGTCGTCGCGTCCGACCCCGCCAACGCCGAGGGCGAGGGCAGGGGGCGCAAGCTGCGGCCGCTGCTCACCGTGCGGACGGGCGATCCGGTGCGGCTGGCCACCGGGACGAAGCTGGGCACCCCGGACCGGCGCGGCCAGCAGGCCGAGGTCGTGGAGGTCGACGGCGAGCTGGTGACCCTGAAGATCGTCAAGGGCATGGGGCGCGGCAAGGTCGCGACGCCCGGCGCGGTCCCCGAGGTCGGCGACCAGGTCTGCTACGCCGCGCTCAGCGACGAGTACCAGCCGCCCGCGAGCCTGCCCGCCCCCGAGGAGACTCCCTGGACGCACGGCGGCCCCCCGCCGGAGTACGTCCCGAGCACCGAGGACGATCAGGAGGAGTGGTCATGAGCGCGCCCTCCGGCGTGAGGAGAGCGGCGGCCCCGCGCGGCGGCCGGGAGGAGCGGCCGTGATCGGCGCGATGCCGTCCCCCGCGGCGGAGGCGGCGGCGGTCGTCGACGCCGTGCTGGACGATCTGCCGCGGCACCGGGGCGTCGTCGTCGACTCGCCGCCGGGCGCGGGCAAGTCGACGCTGGTGGTGCGCGCGGCCGGGCACCTGGCGGAGTCCGGCGAGCCGCTGATGATCGTCGCGCAGACCAACGAGCAGGTGGACGACCTGATCGTCCGCCTCGCCGAGGAGCACCCCGGCCTGCCGGTCGGCCGGTTGTCGGCGTCCGACTACGTCGTGCCGGCCCGGGTGATGGGCAAGGCCGCCGTAGGCACCAAGCTGCCCGAGCTGGGCGACCCCGCCGTGGTGGTGGCCACCGCCGACAAGTGGGCGTGGGCGGGCGACCGCACCTGGCCGTGGGCGATCGTGGACGAGGCGTACCAGATGCGCTCGGACAAGCTGCTGCGCGTCGCGGGCATGTTCGAGCGGGCGCTGTTCGTGGGCGACCCGGGGCAGCTCGACCCGTTCTCGGTCGTGGACGGCGACCGCTGGGCGGGCCTGTCGTGGGATCCGCTGCAGAGCGCCGTGGCCGTGCTGCTGCGCCACAACCCCGACCTGCCCGTGCACCGGCTGCCGGTGTCCTGGAGGTTGCCCGCCTCGGCCGCGCCGGTCGTCTCCGAGGCGTTCTACCCGTTCACGGGCTTTCGTGCGGGCACCGAGCCGGGCGAGCGGCGCCTGGTGTTCCGGGCGGGCGGCATGCGCACCGCCTACGACCGCGCACTGGAAGAGGCCGCGTCCGGCGGCTGGGCGCTGTACGAGCTGCCGAGCCGGCACACCCTGCGCACCGACGCCGAGGCCGTCCAGGCCGCCGCCCTGCTGGCCACGAGGCTCGTGCAGCGCGCGCCGGTGGCGATCTCCGAGCGTGGCGAGCGCCCGGTGACGGCCGAGCGCATCGCGATCGGGGCGGCGCACCGCGACCAGGTGGCCGCGATCTTGGCCGCCGGGCCGCCGCCGGGGGTCACCGTCGACACGGCCAACCGGCTGCAGGGCCGCGAGTACGACGTCACGATCGTCCTGCACCCGCTGTCGGGGCGCAGGGACGCGACGGCCTTCCACCTGGAGTCCGGGCGGCTGTGCGTGCTGACCTCACGGCATCGGCACGCGTGCGTGGTCGTCGCCCGCGCCGGGATCCCCGAACTGCTCGACGCGCATCCTTCGGCCGAGCCGGTCCGCCTGAACGTCCCGGTGAAGTTCCCCGACGGGTGGGAGGCCAACCAGGCCGTCCTGGCCCATCTCGCCGGGCACCGTGTCGAGGCGGCGCCGCTTCGCTGACCGCGGCGCGGGCGTACGACCCGCCTCACGGGACTCCCGGGTGGCCCTCCCTCCGGATGACGACGCCCCTGGCCTGGCCCATCATCACGCGGCCGTCCCTGCGCTCCTGGACCGGCCGGGGGGCCGGAGAGGCCGCCGGGAGCTTCCCGGAAGGCTCTGGACGCGGGACGGACGTGAGGTCGGGCTCGGGGCTGGTGGCCGAGGCCATCAGCGCCAGGAGGATCAGCGTCACCACGGCGATGAGTATCAGGGCGAGTCCCGCGAGCATCAGGACGGCCAGAACTGTCCAGGCCGCGCCGATGATCTCCATCATCGCCCATCCTCCTCTTGTGTTGTGGCGTGGGACTCGTGCCCGCGACGGGCACGCTCACACTTCGCCCCACGCAGGTGAACGTACTGATTCCGCGGGGCCGCCGCGCCGTTCGCGGGGGTTGCGTTACGCAAGAGACGCCGACCGCTCACGTGCCGGGCATGCCGTCCAGGCGGCGCAGGATGACTCCCTCGCGCAGCGCCCACGGGCAGATCTCCAGCTCACCCAGCTCGAACAGGTCCATGGTGGCGTCGGCGACGATGGCGCCGGCCAGGAGTTGCGGCGCGCGGCCGGAGGAGACGCCGGGGAGCCCGGCGCGCTGGGCGTTGGTCATGGAGGTGAGCCGCTCGGTCCAGTTGGACAGGTTCTTGTGGCTCAGCGTCCGCCGGACGTAGGGGCCCTCGGCGGAGGGCGCGGCGCCGGCGATGCGGGCGAGCTGCTTGAACGTCTTGGACGTCGCCACCGCGTGGTCGGCGCGCCCGTACTTCACGACGTCGCCGACCACCCTGCCGATCTGCGCGCGCACCTGCCGGCGCAGGTCCCGCACCTCCACGGCGGGCGGCGGGTCGCCGGTGAACCAGCGGCGCGTCATCCGCCCGGCGCCGAGCGGCAGCGAGACGGCGACGTCCGGCGCCTCCTCGACGCCGGAGGCGATCTCCAGGGACCCGCCGCCGATGTCCACCACCAGCAGCCTGCCGGAGGACCAGCCGAACCAGCGCCGCACCGCCAGGAACGTCAGCCTGGCCTCGTCCTGCCCCGAGAGGACCTGCAGGTCGACGCCGGTGGCGTCGCGCAGGCGGCCCAGCACGTCCTCGCCGTTGGACGCCTCGCGCACGGCCGAGGTGGCGAAGGCCATGATGTCCTCCACGCCCTTGTCCTCGGCGATGCGCAGCGACTCCTCGATGAACCGGCGCAGCTCGCGTTCCCCCTGCGTGGACAGCGTGTCGCCGTCGTGGAGGTGCTCGGCCAGGCGCATCTCGGCCTTGTGCGAGTACGCCGGCAGCGGCTGCGCGCCCCTGTGGGCGTCCACCACCAGAAGATGCACCGTGTTCGAGCCGATGTCGAGGACGCCTAGTCGCATGATCCGACGCTACTACCTGCGGGGAATCATGAAGAAAATCACCTATGTGATCAGGGCGCGGCGAGCGACTCCAGCGCGGGCAGGGCGGCGGCGAGCGCGGCCCGCTGGGCCGGCGGCAGGGCGGCGACCCGGGCGGTGAAGAACGCCGAGCGGTCGTCGCGGAGCTGGGCCAGACGGGCGCGTCCCTCCTCGGTGAGCGTGAGGAGGGACGCGCGGCGGTCGGCGCGGTCGGGCGCGCGGGTCAGCAGGTTCAGGGTCTCCAGGCTGCCGACCAGCCTGCTCTGCGTGGGGGCGCTGACGCCCTCGTGGGCGGCCAGGTCGACCAGGCGGACCGGGCCCAGGGCTTCCACGGCCGACAGCGTGGAGACCTGGCTCACCGTGAGCGCCTGCGGCACCTGCTGGCGGGCCCGCCGGGACAGGCGTGCCAGGGCCTTGCGCAGGCGGTCGGCGAGTTCGGCGTCGGCGAGGGTGACGCCGGGGGATTGTTCGATCATGAGGCCTTCCACTGCGCGCGGTCACGACTCGCCCACGGCGACCACCTTCCGGGGCGTGGGCTCATCCTCGTGCACGTACCGGCCTCCGCGCAGCAGCGAGGCGAGGGCGGCGAGCAGCGAGATGGCGATCGCGAGCGTGAACACGATGACCAGGCCGTGGTGGAACGGGCCGGAGATGAGGTTCGGGAAGTAGGACCCGCCGGTGAGCGTCCCGGCGTCGGCCGGGGTGAGCGAGGCGAGCGTGCCGGTGGGGGCGAGCAGGCTCTCGACCGGGTTGTAGCCGAGGAAGGCCGCGAACAGCGTGCCGACCGGGGGCAGGTTCCCGATCTGGGCGGCGATGGCGGACGGGACGCCGTGCTCGGTGAGGCCCGCGGTCAGCGTGCGCGGCAGGGTGTCCGCCAGGCCCGCGATCATCAGCGAGAAGAAGACGCCGATCGACAGCACCATGCCGGCGTTGGTGAACGTCGCCCCCATGCCGGAGGCCACGCCGCGCTGCCCCGCCGGGACGGAGTTCATGATCGCGGTGGAGTTGGGCGCGGCGAACAGGCCCGAGCCCACGCCGTTCAGGAAGATGAGCACGGCGAACAGCCAGTACGGGAAGTCGGTGGGGATCAGCAGCAGCCCGGTGAAGGCCAGCGCGGACAGCACCAGCCCGCCGGAGGACAGCGCCCGCGCCCCGTGCCGGTCCGACAGGTGCCCCGAAAGCGGGCCGGCCACCAGGAAGCCGACGGTCAGCGGCAGCAGGTAGATGCCCGCCCACAGCGGGGTCTCCTCGAAGCGGTAGCCGTGCAGCGGCAGCCAGATGCCCTGCAGCCAGATGATCAGCATGAACTGCATGCCGCCGCGCGCGATGGCGGTGAGCAGCCCGGCGGAGTTGCCGGCCACGAAGGCGCGGACGCGGAACAGCTCCAGGTGGAACATCGGCTGGGCGACCCGGGTCTCGATCACGCAGAACAGGCCCAGCACGGCCGCGCCGCCGACGACCCCGGCGAGCACCCACGGGTTGGTCCATCCCATGGGATGGCCGCCGTAGGGCTGGATGCCGTAGGTGACCCCGGCCAGCAGCGCCGTCAGGCCGACGGCGAAGGTCGCGTTGCCCAGCCAGTCGACGCGTGCGCCGGAGGTCCTGCGGACGGTCTCGCGCAGGGACTTGTAGGCCCAGATCGTCCCGGCGACGCCGATGGGCGCGGAGGCGAAGAACACCAGCCGCCAGTTGATCTCGCTGAGCAGCCCGCCCGCGACCAGGCCGAAGAAGCTGCCCGCGATCGCGGCGACCTGGTTGACGCCGATCGCCATGCCGCGCCGCTCGGCGGGGAAGGCGTCGGTGAGGATGGCGGCGGAGTTGGCCATGAGCAGCGCGCCGCCGATGCCCTGGAAGACCCGCCAGCCGATCAGCCACATCGCGCCGGCGTCGGCCTGGAACGGGTCCAGGGCCAGCGCGAGGGTGCCGAGGGTGAAGACGGCGAACCCGGCGTTGTACATGCGCACGCGGCCGAACATGTCGCCGAGGCGGCCGAGCGTCACCACCAGGACGGCCGAGACGAGCATGTACCCCATCAGGATCCACAGCAGGTAGCTGACGTTGCCGGGTTCGAGCGGGTCCAGGTGGATGCCACGGAAGATGGCCGGCAGCGAGATGATCACGATCGACGAGTTGACGGTGGCGAGCAGCATCCCCAGCGTGGTGTTGCTCAGCGCGACCCAGTGATAGTGCTTCGTCCGCACAGGCACCCTTTCAGCAAGTTAGTTGCTTACGCTAACTAACCATATCTTCGCCCGGGACTTCCGAGAAGTCCGGCAGGCAACCCCGCGGTGCCGCGCCTGTGCCGCGCCTCCGGCTCGGCGGCTCGGGGCGCCCGAGGCGCCCGGCGGGTCAGGGGCTGAACGCCGCTATGGCCGCCGCGGCCACCAGGAACACGAGGCCCAGGAACGCGAACAGAACGCCGACGCCGTTGCCGCCGGCCCAGAAGCCCTCCAGACGGATGCGGTCCGGCCCGGCCGGGTCGTACAGCACGGTCACCCGGTCGCCGACGCGGGCCGAGGGCGGGCTGCTCCCGACGCCGGTCTCGGCCTCGACGTACTGCCCGTTCAGCGTCATGAACCGGTGGTCGGGTAGTAGACGGATCCCTCGTCGTCGCGCCTCTCGCGCAGCCGCACGACCTCCCCGGGGACGCGAAGCGCGATGCGGCGGAAGTCGCGGGCCGACAACAGCAGACCGAGGCCGACACCTCCGAGGACCAGGGCGATCACGCCGAAGATGAGCACCATCAGGGCTGCGGTGGACACGTCGGGACTCCTCGTTCTGGCGGGTCTCCGTGGTTCCCGCCGGGGTTCTCGCAAGGGGGGCGCGCCCGACGCTAGAAGGGGTCGCTTGCAGGGCACTTGCCGGGCGCCTGCGGGGAACGAGCGATCAGATGCCTGCCGTGTCCGCCTACGGCCGGAACGGCTACGGCCGTGACCACGGGGAGGTGGCCACGGCCGTAGCGATGAAGCGGATGGGACGTGAGAGGGGCGCGGCGTCTCAGTCGAAGGCCGCGACCGGCATCGCGTCCTTGGCGTCGTCGCCCGTGCCGTCCTTCGGCGCGGAACCCGGGGCGGCGGGGCCGGAGCGCAGCGGGACCTCCTTGATGAAGGCCGCGAACACCGGCACCAGCACCGAGATGAAGATGGCCCAGAAGAACACGCTGGAGATGGAGTCGGCCAGCGAGGACAGGAAGCCGTCGCGGACCTGCGCGGGCAGCCCGGCCAGCGCGGTCGGGTCGAGACGGCCGCTGCCGCCCTGGGCCATCGCGGCCGCCTGAGGTCCGAGCCTGTCGGTCAGGTTGGCGGTGAGCTGGTGGTTGAAGATGGCCCCGAAGAGCGAGACGCCGAACGAGCCGCCGATGGAGCGGAAGAAGGTGGACGCGCTGCTGGCCACGCCGAGGTCCTTCTGCTCGACGCTGTTCTGCGCGATGAGCATCGTGGTCTGCATCAGGCCGCCCATGCCGAGGCCGAGCACGGCGATGAACAGGCCGGTCTGCCAGGTGGTGGTGTTGACGTCCTGGAGCGACAGCAGCCACATGCCGACCACCATGACCACGCCGCCGAAGAACGGCCACGCCTTGTACTTGCCCGTCTTGGTGATGGCCTGCCCGGCGATCAGCGAGATCGCCATCATGCCGGCCATCATCGGCAGCAGCAGAAGGCCGGAGTTGGTCGCCGATTCCCCCTGGAC
This sequence comes from Sphaerisporangium album, assembly GCF_003323745.1. Classification (GTDB taxonomy): domain Bacteria; phylum Actinomycetota; class Actinomycetes; order Streptosporangiales; family Streptosporangiaceae; genus Sphaerisporangium; species Sphaerisporangium album. The sequence continues at coordinate 34,072 of NZ_QOIL01000018.1, read as the reverse complement.
GGTCTGCTGGAACAGCGGCAGGAAGTTGATGGCGCCGAACATGGCGAAGCCGAGAAGGAAGCCCACCAGCGAGACGAGGGTGAAGTTCCGGTCGCGGAAGACGTGCAGGGGCATGATCGGCTCGGCGACCCGGCGCTGGACCGGGATGAAGACGGCGAGGCTCACGACGGCCACGGCCACGAGGCCGAGGATCTGCCAGGAGCCCCAGGCGTACTCCGTGCCGCCCCAGGTGGTGATGAGGACCAGGGCGGTGATGCCCACGCCCAGAAGGGCGGCGCCCAGCCAGTCGATGCGGTGCTCGGTGCGGTACTTCGGCAGGTGCAGGCGCAGGAGCAGCCAGACGAACGCGATGGCGCCGATGGGCAGGTTCACGTAGAAGGCCCAGCGCCAGTTCAGGTTGTCGGTGATGAAGCCGCCGACGAGCGGGCCCGCGACCATCGCCAGCGCCATGATCGCGGCCATGATGCCCTGGTAGCGGCCGCGCTCGCGGGGCGGGACCAGGTCGCCGATGATGGCCATGGCGTTGACCATGAGGCCGCCGGCGCCGAGTCCCTGGATGGCGCGGAAGGCGATGAGCTCGCCCATGCCGCCCGAGGTGCCGCCGAAGATGTCCGAGCCGGCCATGCCGCACAGGGCGGAGCCGACCATGAATATGGCGATGGACGCCAGGAAGATGGTCTTGCGTCCGTACAGGTCACCGATCTTTCCCCAGATCGGAGTCGAGACGGTCGTCCCGAGGACGTACGCCGTCACCACCCAGGAGAGATGGGCCAGGCCGCCGAGCTCGCCCACGATGCGCGGCATCGCGGTACCGACGATCATGTTGTCGAGCATGGCCAGCATGATGGCGAGCATCAGGCCTGGCAGGACGACCATGACCTCCCGCCGACGGCCGGGAACTATCTCGGCCTCGGTCTCCGTCATTCCTTTGAGCCCCCTTGGTAGTTACCTGGTAGTCGGTTGCTTACTTGCCGACCGGCTAGTGACTATACTGCCAAAGGTAGATAACTTACTTGTCGGCCGTCAAGTTAATAAATGGGGACAGGAGCGGTCCGAAACAGACATGAGGGAACATACCGACACAAGGACTCGCATCCAGGAGATCGCCCTGAAGCTCTTCACCGAGCAGGGCTATGAGGCGACCTCACTGAGGGAGATCGCCGAAGAACTCGGCGTGACGAAGGCGGCGCTGTACTACCACTTCAGGACCAAGGACGACATCGTGGCCAGCCTCGGCGAGGACCGGCAGGCCGAGATGGAGCGCCTGATCAAGTGGGCGCAGGACCAGCCGCGCACCGTCGAGACCCGGCGCGAGTTCGTCCTGCGGTACGCCGAGTCCCTCTACAACGCCAACCACCACGCGTTCATGAGGTTCATGGAGCGCAACCAGACCGCGCTGCGCGATCATCCGAAACTGGAGAAGATGCGCAGCCTCATGACCAGCCTGGTCGGCATCCTGTGGGAGGAGCACGACTCGACGGCGCAGCGCCTCAGAAGCTCGATGGCCATCTTCACGCTTCACGCGGCCTGGTTCCTGCTCAAGGAGGACGAGGTCAGCGAGGACGAGCGTAAGAAGGCGGCCGTCGAGGTCGCCCTGGAGCTCATCGAACCTCTCCGCCGCACCGCCTGACGCCCGGGCGCGGGCCGCCGGCGCCCGCGGTTCGCCCGATGTTCGCCCGGCGTTCAGGAGCGTGACCCCGCCCCCAGGGGTAGGGGGCACGGCATGCGCTACCACGTGCTCGCCTGCGACTTCGACGAGACGCTCGTCCACAAGGGGCGGATCGCCGACCAGACCCTCACCACGCTGGAACGCCTGTCGCGGGCGGGGGTGAAGCTGCTGCTGGTCACCGGCCGGCAACTCGACGACCTGCTGGAGGTCTTCGCGCACGCGCGCCTGTTCGACCTGATCGTCGCCGAGAACGGCGCCGTGCTGTACGACCCGGCGCAACGCACCCGCGAGGCCCTGGCCGCGTCGCCGCCGGAGGGGTTCCTGGAGCGGCTGCGCGCGCGGGGGGTGTCCCCGCTCGGCACCGGGGACGTGATCGTGGCCACCCGCACGCCCCACGACGTGCCCGTGCTGGAGGCCATCCGCGACCTGGGGCTGGAGCTCCAGGTGATCTACAACAAGGGCGCCGTCATGGTGCTGCCGCCGGGCGTGAACAAGGCGAGCGGCCTGGCCGCCGCCCTGGACCGGCTGAACCTCTCCCCCCACAACGTGGCCGCAGTGGGCGACGCGGAGAACGACCACGCCTTCCTGACGGCCGCCGAGTGCGGCGCGGCCGTCGCCAACGCGCTGCCCGCGCTCAAGGAGGGCTGCGACCTGGCCCTGGCCGGGGAGAACGGCGCGGGCGTGGCCGAACTCGCCGAGATGATGCTGTCGGGCGAGCTGGACGCGCGGGAGATTCCCCGCAGGCACGTCCTGCTGGGCCACCGCGAGGACGACTCCGAGGTGCGCCTGCCGCCCTACGGGCAGGGCCTGGTCGTGGCCGGGCCGTCGGGCAGCGGCAAGTCGACCGCGACCACGGCGCTGCTGGAGCGGCTCGTCGACGACGGCTACCAGTGCGTCGTGATCGACCCCGAGGGCGACTACAGCGAGTTCCCGGAGATGACCGTGCTGGGCGGCCCCGACGGCGCCCCCGGCGTGGAGGAGGTGCTGGGGGTCCTGGAGTCGCCGGGGCACAACGTCGTGGTCAACCTGATCGGCATGCCGCTGCGCGACCGGCCGGGGTTCTTCACCGAGGTGCTCCCGCGCCTGGCGAGCCTGCGCGCCCGGCTCGGGCACCCCCACTGGGTGGTGGTGGACGAGGCCCACCACCTGATGCCGGCCGAGCTTCCCGAGATCGCGGTGAAGGAGGCCGAGGACGTCGGCTCGCTGCTCATGGTGACCGTGCACCCCGAGGCGATGAGCCCGGCGGCGCTGCGCCTGGCCGATTCGGTGATCGCGGTGGGCGAGAACCCCGCCGGGACGCTGGCGGCGTTCGCGCGGGCCCGCGGGGACGAGCCGCCCGCGCCGCCGGCGTCCGGGAAGGGCGACATCGCGCTGTGGAGGACCGGCTCCGCGCGGGCGGAATCGCTCACGCTGGTGCCCGCCCGCACCGAGCGGAGCCGGCATCGGCGCAAGTACGCCGCGGGCACGATGTCCAAGGACGACAGCTTCTACTTCACCGGCCCCGAGGGGCGGCTGAAGCTGCGGGCCCGCAACCTGCACACCTTCGTCGAGCTGGCCGAGGGCGTGGACGACGAGACCTGGCTGCACCACCTGCGCCAGGGCGACTACTCGCGCTGGATCGGCGGCGCGCTGGGCGACGACGACCTGGCCGAGCGGGTCGCGGAGGTCGAGGAGGCGCACGACCCCGGCGACCCCGCGGGCGGCAGGCGCAGGATCGTCGACCTCATCGACGAGCGCTACACCCTGCCCGCCGAGCCGACCAGCTACGACCCCGACCACGAGGACGAGGACCGGCCGCCCGCGTGACCGCCGGGGCCGCGCCCGGGTCAGGAGATCCCGCGTCCCTTGGCCGCGTGCAGCCGGCGGCGGTGCTCCTCGAACACCTCGTCGTTGGACTCCACCGAGGCGCCCGGCACCGTGGGCGAGACGAACGTGGGCACCACGACCCCGCGCCCGGCCAGCACGGCCGCGGTGCGGGTCACGATCTCGTGGCTGACCACGCAGGCCACGACGGTGGAGGACCCGCCGACCGGGCGGTCCCAGCCCTCGACGTCCACGATGGCGTCCTGGATCGGCACCCCGGTGTCCACGGTGACGTCGCAGACCTCGGCGATGCGCCGTCCGCTGGAGTGCTCGGCCGGCCGGTCGAGGTTGGCCAGCGAGGTGACCGCGACGGTGAACAGCCCGCGCTTGGCGCCGTACATCGCGGCCTCGACGGGGGCGGCGTTGCGTCCGCCGTGGGAGTAGACGATCAGGACGTCTCCGGCCGAGAGCGGCTCGTGGTCCAGGTACTGCTGGACGTAGCCCTCGGTGCGCTCCAGCCAGAGCAGCTCGCGCACCCCGCCGGGGCCGAGCACGTTGTGCCACATCAGCCGGGGGTCGGTCAGCGGGTGCAGCCCGGCGAAGCTGCCGTACCGGGGGAAGGCGTCCATGGTGGGGATCACCGAGTGCCCGCTGCCGTACAGGTGGATCAGGCCGCCGTTCTGCACGGCGTCGGCGCACCGCTCGGCCACGGTGTTCAGCGCCTCGCCCTGGGACGTGTCCAGGCGGTCGAGCATATCGATGAGCGTACGGGTGTACGTCACGGTGTGTTCCTCTCCATCGGTTCCATCAGTGGGTGTCGCGCAGCGCCAGCCGCACGCGGTATCGGTCACCGCGCATGACGCTGCGCACGTATTCGAAGGGCCCCGCGGCGTCGAAGGTCAGCCGTTCGACGTAGAAGGCGTGGGCGCCGGGGGCGACGCCGAGGGTGGGGGCGTCCTCGTCCAGCACTCCGCCGACGGTGAAGGTCTCGACCGCCTCGCGGGGGACGACGCCGAAGACGCTCCTGAGCGTCTCGTAGAGCGACCGGTCGGCGAAGTCCAGGTCGGCGAGGCCGGGGAAGCGCGTGATGGGCAGCAGCGCCGTCTGCACGCCGACCGGCCGTGAGCCGTCGGTCCTGAGCCTGCGCAGGCGCAGCAGCGGGTCCCGCGGCGCGAGCCCCATCTCGGGCGGCAGGTCGGCCTCGGCCGCGGTGACGACCACCTGCTCCAGCACCCGGGCGCCGGAGGTGTGGCCGAGGACCTGGAGTTCGGCGCTGAACGAGGTGACGCCCCGGGCTCCGGCGGTCAGGCTGGTGTCGCGGACGAACGTGCCGCGGCCCTGCTCGCGCACCAGCGCGCCGCGGTCGACCAGCCGGGCCAGCGCCTGGCGGACGGTGACGCGGCTGACGCCGTAGGCCTTGCCGAGCTCGCCCTCGGTGGGCAGCTTCTCCCCCGGCCGCCACTCGCCCGCGTCGATGCGCAGGCGCAGGCTTCTCTCGACCTGCAGGTAGAGCGGGACGCCCGAAGTGGGGTCGAGCGGGGGCACGATCACCATTCCTCCCCGAGGCGGGCGGCCAGCAGGGCCCCCACCACTCCCGCGCGCGACCCGAGGGCGGTCGCGCGCACCGGAACGCGGCGGCCGTCCGGGGACGTCCAGCGCGCGACGTGCGCGTCCAGAAGCGGCCCGAGGACGTCCATCGCGTCGGCCATGCCGCCGCCGATCAGCACGACCTCGGGATCGAGCGCGGCGGCCAGGGCGGCGACGCCCGGCGCGAGGCGGCCCGCGTAGTCGTCGAGCCCGGCGAGCGCGGCCGGGTCGCCGGAGCGGGCGGCGGCCACGAGCCTCGGCCCTCCCCGCAGCGCCGAGCCCGCCGCCACCCGCTCGAACGGCCCCTGGCGGGGGTCGGCGGGCACGGGTGCGGGGAGCCAGCCCCACGAGCCCGCGCTGCCGTGCGCGCCGCGCCAGACGCGGCCGTCGACGAGCAGCGCCCCGCCGACGCCGGTGCCGAGGGCGACCAGGACGGCCGAGCGCAGCCCCTTCGCGGCGCCCTCGGCCGACTCGGCCAGCAGGGTGAGGTGGCCGTCCAGCGCCAGCGAGACCGGCGCGCCGACGCGCTCGGCGAGGTCGGCCGCGAGCGGGCGTCCCTCCAGCCACGGCAGGGCGGGGACGAAGACCGGGGTCCCGCGCAGCGAGGTGCCCGGCAGCCCGACGGCGACGGCCCGCGGAGTGGGCGGGCACAGGGACGCGAGCTGGGCGAGGAACGCCTCGTACCCGCGCGCGACCGGCAGCGCGACCGGCTCGCCGCGGCCCCGCGCGGTCTCGGTGAGGCCCCGGACCGAGGTGCCGCCGACGTCGACGCCCACGTACGTCCCGCTGGTCCCGTTCATCCCTTGACCCCCGTGCGCGAGACGCTCTGCACGAAGACGCGCTGCGCGAGCAGGAACACGAGGATCGTCGGCACGCTGGCGATCAGGGCGCCCGCCATGACCACGTTCTGGTACCGCACGCTGGTGCTGTACGAGAGCAACTGGCCGAGGGCGAGCACGACGGGGAACTTCCCGTCGTCCTGGAGGATCGACAGCGGCCACAGGAAGTTGTTCCAGTGGAAGACGAACGCGAACACCGCCAGGCTGACCAGCGCGGGGCGCAGCAGCGGGGTGACGACCCCCCACAGGATGCGCATCTCGCCCGCGCCGTCGACCCGCGCGGCGTCGATGAGCTCGTCGGGGACGTCGGCGATGAACTGGCGCATGAGGAAGATGCCGAAGGCGTTCGCCAGCCAGGGCAGCATGACGCCGGCGTAGGAGTCGGCGAGGCCCATCGTGGAGACGAGCCAGTACAGGGGGACGAGGGTGACGATGGGGGGAAGGAACATGGTTGCCACGACCGCCCAGAAGATCACATCTCTGCCGCGGAAGTGGTACTTCGCGAAGACGTAGCCCGCCATGACGCTGGTGACCAGCACCGACAGCGTGGACACCCCGGCGATGAGCGCGCTGTTGAGGAAGGCGCGCCCGAACGGGACCACCGAGAACACCTCGGAGAAGGCGCCGAAGGTCACGTCGGCGGGGAACCAGGTGGGCGGGGTCTTCTGCAGTTCCTCCGGCCCCTTGAGTGCGGAGACGAGCATCCAGTACAGGGGGAACAGCGGCGGCAGCATGACCAGCCCGATGACGAGGGAGACCGCCGCGCGCCTCACGAGCCGCCCGGACCTCACCGGCGCCGCGGGCACCCGGGCCGCCTCCGGGGCGGCCTGTTCCCGCGCGGGGGCGACCGGCGCGCTCATGAGCGCCTCCGCATCGCCGCGAGGAACAGCCCGCCGATGGCCAGCAGCACGATGAGCAGGCTGAACGCCATCGCGCTCGCCTGGCCCGCCATGCCGTACTGGAACGCCTCGCGCTGGATCGAGAAGGACACCACCGACGTGCTCTCGGCGGGGCCACCCTGGGTCAGGATGTACACCGGGTCGAACACCTGGATCGCGTTGATGACGGTGATCAGCGTCATGAAGATCGTCGTGCGGCGCAGCAGCGGCAGCGTGACGCTGACCGTCTGGCGCCAGAAGCCGGCGCCGTCGATGCGCGCCGCCTCGTACAGGTCCGGCGGGATCTGCGTGAGCCCGGCGACGACGAGGATCGTGTAGTAGCCGATCATCTGCCACACGTGGAACACGACCAGCGAGACCAGCGCCGTGCCGGGCTCGCTCAGCCATGCCGGGGCGCTCAGGCCCACGGCCGAGAACATCTGGGCGAAGGGGCCGTAGTCCGGGGCGTACAGGGCGCCCCACACGATGGCGGTCGCGACGGTCGGCACGACGTAGGTCGAGAACAGCACCGCGCGCGCCACGCCCTTGGCCGCCGACTTCGGGAAGTACAGCAGCATGCCGAGCGCGACCGCCAGGGGCAGCGTGACCGCCACGACCAGCACGACGTAGACGAGCGTGTTGCGCAGCGCCGTGAAGAAGTCCCGGTCCGCCAGCAGCTCGCGGTAGTTGGCGAGGCCGCGCCAGGCCATGTCGGTCAGCGGGGTGTACATCGACCACTCGTGCAGGCTGATCCAGAACGTCAGGCCGATGGGCACCACCACGAACAGGACGATGACCGCCATCGCCGGCGACAGGAACACCACCGCGGCGCCGCGATGGCCCGCGGCGAGGTCACGTCCCCACCGGGCGGAGGGGCCCCGCCCGGCGGTCGCGGTGGTCACGGAGGGAGAGGTCATGCGCCGGCCTTGGTGAGGATGCCGGCGACCTCCCGCTGCGCGGCGTCCATGGCCTCCTTGGCGGTCTCCTTGCCGAAGACGACGTTCTCGATGTGCTTCTGCACGGCCTGGCTCATCTCCTCGCCGCCGAGGACAGCGGGGAACGGCCTGGCGTGCGGGAGCTGCTCGACGTAGACCGACAGGAACGGGTCCGACAGCTCGGCCTTGTGGGCGGACAGGTCCCCGGTCCGGCTGGGCAGGATGCCCATCGAGACCAGGATGTCGCCCATGGCCGACGAGCCGTTCTGACCGCTGTCCGGCCCGTTGAGGTAGGTGAGGAACTTCCACGCGGCGTCCTGCTTGGCCTGGTCGGCCTTGCCGTTCACCATGGTCAGCCAGGAGTAGGACACCGGTGCGGACGCGGCGCCGTCCGGGCCGACGGGGATCGGCGCGACCCCGACGTCCGCGAACCGGTCGCCCATCGCCTCCTTGAGCGCGCTCTGCCACCAGTTCGCCATGATGATCATGCCGGTCTTGCCGTTGACGAAGTTGTCCAGGTAGGGGCCGGTGGTGTTGGCGTTGGCGTTGCTCATGGACGGCTGGGTCACGCCGTCCTTCACCAGCTTGGCGTACAGGTCGGTGGCGGCCTGGACCTTCGGGTCGTCCAGCTTGGGGGCCGAGCCGTCGACGAGGGCGCCGCCGTTGGAGTTCACCAGCGACAGCCAGGGGTGCACCACGCCCGCGGCCCAGCTCGTGATGACGCCGAAGCCCTGCTGGGTCACCTTGCCGCCGCCCCCGTCGCGCTTGGTCAGCTTGGCGGCGGTGGCGGCCAGCTCGTCCCAGGTCTTGGGCGGCGCGGCGATGCCCGCCTCGGCGAACAGCTTCTTGTTGTAGTTCAGCGCGTACAGGTCGACCTCGTTGGGGTAGCCGCGGGGCCGCCCCTGCTTGGTGACGCCCTCGACGAGGTTGGCGGGCCAGCCGGCGGACAGGTCCTGGGCGACGTCGGCGGGCGCGGGGGCGGCGAGGCCGTCGCGCACGAGCTCGGGCAGCCAGAGGTCGTAGATGCTCGCGATGGTGGGGCCGCCGGGGCTCGCGCCCTGCGTGCGCAGCGTGCTGAGCAGGTTCGCGAACGGCACGGCGCGGACGGTGACCGTGACGCCGGGGTTCTTCTCCTGGAAGGCCGTGGCCGCCTTCTTCAGCATGGCGACCTGCTCGGGGCCCCAGTGGGTGAGGAAGGTGACGGCGCGCGCCCCGCCTCCCCCGCCGGTCCCCCCGGCGTCCGTCCCGCCGCACCCGGCGGCCGCGATGACCAGCGCGGCGCTCAGCGCGACGGCTCCGGCCCTGCGGCCACCGCTCGTGATGATCCTCAAGAGTCCTCCTCCCCGCCCACGCCGCCCCCTGGTGAGCAATCGTTACGTTGATAGGTTGTTATAACGAATTTGCGGGCCTATGGGAACCCCTTTACCGGTCTTTCCGGAAATCCGAAACCGACCCACCCGTCGTGACCAGGGATGCCACCGGCGAAGACGGCCCAGGCCCGTCACGGGCGGCTGGGATCCGCCACGGCCGGCTGGGATCCGTCACGGGCGACTCAGATCCGCCCAGGTCGGCTCGGGTCCTCTCAGGCGAGCACGGCGGGCGGGCGGGTCACCGGGAGGCGTTCCAGCGGGCGAGCTTGAGGGCGAGGTGCAGTTCGAGGCGGTCGCGGCCGTCGCGCAGGTCGCGGCCGGTGATCTCCTCGATGCGGCGCAGGCGGTAGTAGAGGCTCGTGCGGTGCAGGTGCGTCGCCTCGGCGGTCGCCTGCGCGTCGCCGCCCGAGTCAAGGTAGACCTCCAGGGTGCGGGCCAGCACCCCGCGCGGGTCGCGGCCTTCCAGCAGCGCCAGCGGCTCCGGCCGCGCGCCGGAGGGCTCCTCGGCGGAGGGGCCGAAGAAGCGGTAGACCCCGACCTCCGGCCACACCGCCACCGGGCCGATCGCCGGGTCGGCCGCCACCGCCCGCGACGCGGCCAGCGCCTCGCGGTAGGCCGCCCGCGCGGTCTCCAGGCCGGCGTGGCGGGCGCTGACCCCCACGGCGCCGCCCAGGGGGAACGTGCCGGGGACGACGCCGGGCCACGTGCTCCCCCGCCCCGCCCGGTCCGGCGGCGGGGCGCCCGCCACCGGACCCTCGGGGACGAGCACGACGGTCAGGCCGTCGATGCGGGCGTAGGCGGCGGGAACGCGCGGCCCGCGCAGCCCGCCGCCGATCAGGCGCTCCAGGTCGGCCGCCGAGGTGACCACCCCGTCCCCGGCACCGGAGAACCCGGAGCCCACCCCCGCGGGCGTCACGCCGAGCGTCCCGGCCTGCCCGGGATCGGTCACGACGTCCGGGCGAGCGGCGAGCACGCGGTACGGCCGGTCGTGGTCGGCCAGGCCCCGGGCGAGCATCTCGGCGGCGGCCTCGTACCGGGTCTCGCGGTCGCCGGTGAGCAGGCGGCGCAGGACGCGGCGGCTTCGGCTCGACGGGCCGGGGAAGTCCTGCTCGTCCAGCAGCGCGGCGACGGTGGCGGCGTCCCGTACGGCGCGGTCGGTCTCGGCGGGCGTCAGCGGGCGCTCGCCCTCGGTGATCCACAGGTACCCGAGCCGCCGTCCCCGGTGCAGGAGCGACACGCACAGCCGCGCCCCCATGGACAGCGCGGGATTGGCGGGCACGCGCACGGGCCCGGTCGCCGCGCCGACGCCGTGGGCGCGCTGCCACTCGCCGACCTCGGCGGGCACCGACCGCGACAGGATCGCCCGCGCGCGCACGGGGTCGGCGTCGGCGCCGTGGGCGCTGTGGGCGATGACGCGCCCGTCGAGATCGTCGACGGAGACGCCGCGCCCCACCGCGGCGGCGAGCGACTCGAGCGTCTCCTGGACATCGTCGGCGACCATTGCCGCATGCTAACGCCGGTGCCGGGAGGGCCGTACCATCGGCCGCGCACCCGCCGCGCGCGTCCGCCGCGCGGTCCCGAGCCGGGATCCGCACGGGCGCGAGCGCCGGCCGGAGCCGCAGACGCATCTGATCGCCGAGCACGGCGACACGTTCGGCCTGATCATGCGGTGCCGGACGCGGGGGTCACGTGCGCCGGCGACGCCGTCTCCGTGGCGCACGTCCCGGCGCCGTCGCCCGGTCCCGCCTCCGCCTGACGGCGTCAGGCCGGGGAGGACGCTGACGGCGTCAGGCCAGGGCGGGCGGCCTGCCGCCGGCTCCGAAGCCGGACTCGTGGTTCCAGAGGTGGGCGCACCCGGGGCACTGCACGTGCAGGACGCTGCCGGTGTTGCTCAGCAGATAGCGCCAGTGGTCGCGGCAGTTGCGACCGGAGCCGCAGTCGGCGCAGCCGCGGTCGTCACGGCAGCGGGGGCAGGGGATCCAGGCACGACGGGCGATGTCGGCGTGCGGGTCAATCGGAAGCACGGTCCGCCTCTCGCCGGGGCAGGACGCCGGCCGCCACGAGCATGTCGTAGGTCTCGCGCTGCCGCGCGTCCAGGCCGGAGTAGAGCAGGTCGCAGGCCTCCTCCTCGGCCCGCATGACCGCGAGGGGGTCCCACCCGGGGCCGAGCGCCGAGATCACTTCGGCGCGGCGGCGGGACTCGTGGAGGGTGAGGTCCATCTCGAACACCACGTGCTCGGGTGCTGCGTGCTCGGGCGGGTTGTGACCGCTGCCGTGGCTCATGACGCGACTTTCCGTGGGATTTCCGGTGGGCGATGACGAGGGGGCACGACGTGTCCGGAGCGGAGCGGCACAATGCCGGGTTACACGCCTTTTGTCCGCTTTCAACCCTATGCACAGCCCCAACGGATTGCCAAGAAGGGTGACGCGACTCACTCACCGGGCAAAGCCGGGTCAAGACCGCCGGATCAGCTCGCCTCCTCCGCCGGAACGTCCGGCCGTTCCCACTCGGGGTCGATGGTGGCCAGGTGGACGGACCTGCCGTCCACGCCGAGCGCGTCGTCGGCGATGCGGCCGAGGACGCGGTAGGAGATGGCGGTGAGGATCCATCTTGTGAGAAACGCCCCGGCCGCGAGGCCGGGGGTGCTCCCGGCGGGCCGCCGCCTGACGGGAGGCGGCCCCTCAGGGGCCGAGGACGCCCGCGTCGTGGACGAGCAGGGCGATCTGCACCCGGTTGTTGAGATCGAGCCTGGTCAGGATGCGCGAGACGTGGGTCTTGACGGTCGGCACGCTCATGTAGAGCTCCGCGGCGATCTCGGCGTTCGACTTCCCCCGCCCGACGGCCGCCGCCACCTGGCGCTCCCGGTCGTTGAGCTCGCGGAGCCGCGCCAGGGCCCGTGCGCGCCGCAGGTCCGGCCGGTTCCCGGCGACGTGGGCGATGAGCCTGCGGGTCACCGCCGACGACAGCACCGGGTCCCCGGCCGCGACGCGGCGCACCGCGGACACGATCTCGGCGGGCGGGGTGTCCTTCAGCACGAACCCCGCGGCCCCGGCGCGCAGCGCCCGCAGCACGTACTCGTCGGCGTTGAACGTCGTCAGGATGATGACCTCGGGGGCCCGGGGGCGCCGCCGCAGGGCCTCGGTCGCCGCCAGGCCGTCCGTCCCGGGCATGCGCACGTCCATGAGCACGACGTCGGGGGCGTGCAGGTCCACCAGGGACGGGACGGCGGCGCCGTCGTCCGCCTCGGCCACGATCTCCAGGTCGGGGGCGCCGCCGAGCATCAGCGACAGCCCGGCGCGCACCAGCGGGTCGTCGTCGACGATCATGACGCGGATCGGCGGGTTCATGCGGGCCAGGGTAGCCAGGCCCGCACCTGGAACTCGCCGGACGCCAGCGGGCCGCAGGCCAGACGGCCCCCCGCCAGCGTCGCCCGCTCGGCCAGCCCGATGAGCCCCCTGCCCGCGCCGGGAATCTCCGTCCCCTCCCGCTCGACCGGCCCGACGAGTCCCCTGCCCGCGCCGCCGACCCCCGGCCCCTCCCGCTCGGACAGGCCGCCGGGCCCCGCGCCGGGGACACCCGTCCTCTTCCGCGCGGGCAGCGGGTTGCGCAGCTCGACCGTCAGCCCGTCCCCCGGGCCGCCGGACACGCGCACCAGCACCTCGGCGCCGGGCGCGTGCTTGCGGGCGTTCGTCAGCCCCTCCTGGGCGACGCGGTAGGCGGTGCGCCCCGCGGCCGCGGGGGCCGCGTCCGGGTCGCCGACCTCGGACAGCAGGGTGACCCGCATGCCGGCCTGCCGGGACTCCTCGACCAGGCTCGGCAGCCCGGCCAGGGTCGGCTGCGGCCGGTCCGGGTCCGACGGGCCGGCCTCGGCGTCATCCCCGGCGCGCAGCACGCCGATCACCTCGCGCAGGTCCTGGAGCGCCTGGTGGGCACTGTCGCGGATCACGCCCGCCGCCTGTGTCACCTGCTCCCGGGAGGCCCCGGCGTTGAACTCCAGCGCGCCCGCGTGCACGCTGAGCAGCGAGAGCCGGTGCCCCAGCATGTCGTGCATCTCGCGGGCGATCTGCTCGCGTGCCAGCCGCTGGGCCTGCTCGGCGCGCAGCCGGCTCTGCTCCGCGCGCAGCTCCGCCTCGGTCTCGGCCCGTTCGACGCGCTCGCGCAGCGACAGCATGAGCCGGCGCTGGGCCCGGACGAACATGCCCCAGCCGATCACCGCCACGTTCAGGGTGACGCCGAGCGCCACCAGGAACGCGAACGGCATCTCGGGCTCGGGCCGCAGGTAGGCGTAGGCGAACGACGCGGCCATGGAGACCGCGCCGACCGGGGCGACCACGCGGAGGGGCCGGTGCACGGCCACGGTGAACAGCGCGGCGAGGCCCGCGCCCCCGACGAACTCGGAGAACGTACTGAGCAGGCACAGGACCACGGCCAGCGCGACCGGCCATCTGCGGCGCAGCCACAGCGCCACGCACCCGAGGACGCCGGTGAGCTGGTCGGCGGCCAGCAGCCAGGCCGGCACGTAGGACGGCTCGCCCTTGGCCGCCGCGGTCGCCACCGCGAAGCAGGCCGCGCACAGGAACACGCACACGTCCACGAACCAGTCGCGCGTGGTCCGCCGGACGCGCCGCCCTGACCTACCATCACCGGGCTCCCAGGCGTCCGCGACCGCCGCGGGCAGGAGCCGGCGATACCGCGGAGCGCCGTGCTCCCGCACGGCCTCGCCGACGGACTCCGAGGGGGACATGAGCCGAATCTACCCGCGAACCCCCGCGGGAGCCCGCGCCCGCGAACACCCCGCGACTTAGGTCACCGAAGAAGAGGCTTTCGACTCTCGCCCCCACCCCGAGCGTCGATTCGCCATGAGATGGGCGACACAAGCGTGCCTGGCCCGATCCGGAAGCCGGGACGCCCCGCCGAGGCGGGCCGCCTCAGCGGGGTGTCCAGGCTCTCAGCCCCGGGTCCAGTTCTGGTTGGTGCCGCCGTGGCAGGTCCAGATGTGCACCTTGCTGCCGTTGGCGGTGCCGTAGTTGGACACGTCCAGGCACTTGTTCGCGCCTGCCGCGGTGATGCTCCCGTCGGCGTTGAAGTTCCACTTCTGGTTGTTCTGCCCGTTGCAGTCCCAAATGATCACCGCCGTGCCGTCAGCGGTGCCCGCGGCGTTGACGTCCAGGCACTTGTTGCCGTACACCCGCAGCTCACTCGCGCTGGTCATGGTCCACTGCTGGTTGGCCTGCCCGTTGCAGTCCCAGATCTGCGCCTGCGTCCCGTTCGCCTGGGAGGCGCCGGTGATGTCCAGGCACCTGCCCGACCCGGTGCCCCGGATCGCGGTCGGGGTGCCAGGAGTGGGGGACGGCGAGGGAGATGTGCCGTTCTGGGGCCCGGCGGACGCCATCACGGCCTGGGCGCCCGAGGGCCAGTTGCCGTTGGTGACCGTGACGTTGTTGGCGACGACGTTGCCGCGGTCGCCGTTGGACACGTTGGTGGCGCTGTTGCTCGTCCAGTTGCCGGTGACGGTGAAGTTGCCCATGTTCTCGCCACCCCAGTAGTTGGCGGTGGCCCAGGTGCCGATGGCGGAGAGGACGTTGTTCCGGACCGTGTAGTACTTGGAGCCCTCGTCGAAGTAGATTCCGAACCAGCCGTTGGTCCGCAGGCAGTAGTTGTCGCTGATCACCGCGTTCGGGTTCCACGAAAGCGTGTAGATGCATCCGCCGTCGGTCATCTGCTGCATGACGTCGTGGATGTAGTTGCCGATGAGCTGGTTGTTCGACGCGGTGGTGGCGGTCGTGTACCGCGGCTGGTAGTTGTACAGGCCGCGGTTGGTGTAGCTGTTGTTGCCGCCGGGCTCGTTGGCGCCCCAGCCGTACCCGAGCGACATGCCGGTGTACGGCAGGTTGTAGACCTCGTTGTGGGAAATCGTGGCGTTGGTGACATAGGTGGGCAGGACCGAGACGATGCCCCGGTAATCAAGGCCGAGGTCGTGGATGCGGTTGTTGCTGACGGTGATGTTCCGGTTGGCCATCCGCTGGTCGCTGGGGTGGTGCGCGTCGGCGCGCACGCCGCCGATCACGATGCCGCCCGCCGAGTTGCGGGCGATCTCGGACCCGGTGACCGTGATGTTGGCGGCTCCGAGGCCGACACCGCTGGCGTGGGCGTTGGCGTCGTTTCCGATGCCCACGGCCGTCTGCCCCAGGTTGACGAACTGGGAGTCGCTGAAGGTGATGTTGTTGGCGGCGGAGACCTGGACGGCGGCGGGCATCTGGAACCAGTTCGGCCGAGTGGCCTCGAACTGCTGGCAGCCCTCATGGCAGGCGGTGAAGCCGGGCCAGCTCCAGTTTCCGGCGATGTACGAACCGGTCTGCTGGTCCACGTAACCCTGGTTGCCGCTGGGGCCGAGCCAGCTCGTGCCGGTGAAGGTGATCCCGCTGAAGGTGACGTGGTGCGCGGGCGCGTCGTAGGTGCCCCCGACGTTCACCAGGGACTGCAGCACCGGCAGTTCCACGCTGACGTTGCTCATGTTCTGCCCGGCGGCCGGGATGTAGTACAGGACTCCGGTCCCGGGATTGATGTACCACTCCCCCGGCGAGTCGAGGAACTCGTAGGCGTTGGCCAGGTAGAGCGGGCCCGCCCGGTGCGGGCTGCTGAAGGTGTCGTACCCGAAGTTGTTGTTGTTCCAGGCGGGCTGCTGCATCGTGATGAGGTTCCCACTGATGCTCTGCACCGGCACGTAGCGGTCCGTGAACGAGCCGACGCTCTCCATCTCGACGCGGCTCTGGTTCGCGAGGTTGTTCAGATAACTCAGCGCGGTGTTGCCGAACCTCATCCCGGTGTTGCCGGCGGTGAAGTCGGCCCGGTTCACCTGGGTACGCGCGCGCGTGGCGATGGCACCGTTGACGTAGAGCTGCCGGGTGTCGATCCCTGCCCCGACGTTGGCCCGCCAGATGTTCTTCGCTGAGTCGGCGAGCGACCACCCGGTGACCGCCCTGGCGCCACTGATCACCGGACGTGCCGACGAAGCCGCCCTCCACACCACCTGATATCCGTTGGTGCCGGAGTCGGCCGCGGTCAGCCGCAACGGCGCGGACAGCCGGTACACCCCGCCGGCCAGCTCCACGACGACGTCACCGGACATCGAGCCGGTGCGCGCCCGCACCGAGGACTGCGCGGCCGCCAGTGAGCAGGGCTGGGCGGCGGTGCACTCGGTGCCGCTCCCAGAAGGGGAGGCGTAGAGCGTCGTGACCGCCGCCGAGACGGGAGAGGCCGGCGCCACCAGGGCGACCGCGGCGGTCAATCCCATCGCGGCGACTCCGGCCGACACCAACCTGCGCAGCGCAGGTAACGACAATCCGAACATTGGGACCTCCTGATATGGGTGGGGGGTGTGGTGAGCGCCTACCGCAGCCGATCCGGCGGGTGCGGCCCAGGTCTCGGTGCCCGCGTCGCTTCGAGTTCGCAGCCCGCGCTCACGCTCCGCGACCAGCGCCCACGGCCACAGGGCTCGCTGCTCATCGCTGCTCACTTTCCACAGGGCGGCCGGTGATCCCAACCGGCCTGCCGCGGAAGGTAATTCGTATGACGTCCTTCGTCAATAGGGGCCGTCCGAGACGGCGGCCACATGAAGGCGGACGGCCGCCCCGGCTTGGCGGCCAGGAAGGCACATAGGTGCGGGCGAGCAGGTGCGCACCCCCACGAGGGGCACGGCGACCCCCCAGTTCAGAACGTCATCTCGCCCGACGCGCGCAGCCGCCGCCGGCGAAAGTTTCATCGCGGCCGGCGGTGGCCGTTCCCGAATCGCGGCCCGGGGAGAGACCATTGAGCGAAGTGCGGGCGCCAATGTCCTCGACCAGGTCCGTGTTCCGCGAAGAGCGCTCAGTCATAAGCCGTATGACGTGTAACGTCAATGCGGTGAAGTACAGTGAGAGCCAAGTCGTGACGCCGCCTGCGGCGCGTCATCCGGAGGGGACATGACGGCATCACAGCATGCAGGGGTGACTGCTACCACTCCCCCGGCCTGGGCGCGACGACCGGCCAATCTCGCCAAGGCGGTCACGGTCGAGCTGGTGGAGCGGATCGTCCGCGGAGTTCACGCGCCCGGGACGGCGTTGCCCCGTGAGGCCGACCTGTGCGAGACCTTCTCGGTGAGCCGGACCGTCATCCGTGAAGCGGTGAAGATCCTCCAGGAAAAGGGCCTGGTACAGGTCCGCCAAGGCTTCGGCACCATCATCACCCCGCCCACAAGCTGGGACATGCTCGACGAGCTCGTCCTCGCCGCGACCATCGCCGAAGACGAGACCTTGGCGATCCTCGACGACCTCGTCGTCACCCGGCGTCTGCTGGAGTCCGACATGGCGAACGTCGCCGCGCGCCTGGCGGACCAGGAGACCGTCGATCGGCTGCGCGCGCTGGTCGATCGCATGGACGAACTCGTGGAAGACCCCGTCACGTACGCCGAACATGATCGCGCCTTCCACGACACGATCATGCGGACATCCAGGAACCGCATCGCCCGCGGTGTCGTCCGGTCACTGGAGAGCCAGGCCATCAACACCGCCCGTTACATGGGCCGCACGGAGCGGGCGTTGTGCGTGGCGTCCAATCAGGGCCACCGGCGCGTCTACGAACGCATCGCGGCTCAAGACCCCGCGGGCGCCGCCGAGGCGATGTTCACACATATCACCGAGGCCTGGCTCGTCCGCCGCACCGGACTGAGCGACCCCGTACGTTTGCAGCGGTAGCCAGGGCCTTCGCCACGGCCGCCCAGAACACCCGAGCGCCACGTCGGCCGGACGGCGCGGGCCGGCTCGGCCGCCGCCGGCCACGACCACGGGTCGGTCACCCTGTTCCAGATATGACGTGCGGGTCGAGGGACGCGGCTCACGACAGATGCCAGATCTCGTCGATCGGCTGCCTCGACCTGCGGCCAGACGTTGCGATGCAGCTCAAGGTACTCCTCCCGGCGCTCCGGCCGGACGCCGACGACGAGGGCGTGACGCTCGATGCGGTGCCGCGCGCTCACGACCCCACCCGCTCCACCGCGGGGCCGCCGATCGGCTCCTCCTGGCGGGAGTCGGGGACGATACGCAGACCCGCCCGGTCGGGACGGACATGGGGCCCGGAGATCACGGCCGGCGGGCCAGCGGCTCGCACGGCCTTGATCCGGTCCTCGTCGACCCGGATGCCGAGGCCCGGCTCCTCACCGAGGACGATCCCTCCGTCCGCGAACTCCTGGTCGACCTCGATCCCGACCGGAGACGAGAGGTCCTGGACCTCGCAGGTCAGGTGGTTGGGCACCGCCACGGCGGCGTGCGCCAGCGGGTTGGCGTGGTAGGCCACCGGGCTCACAGGGAGGTCGCGGCCGTGAGCCACCGCGGCCACTCGCAGGAAGTGCGTGATGCCCCACACGTTGCCCACCTGGACGATGTCGATCGCGTCGGCGTCCAGGAGCGGCCGGTACTGCTCAAGGCCGGTGAGATTCTCGCCGGTCGCGACGGCGGCGCGGACGCCCCGCCGGACCGAGGCCAGTCCGGCCGCGTCCCACCTTCGCACCGGCTCCTCGATCCAGGTGAGGTCGACCGTGCGCTCCAGCGCCGTGACGAACCGCACGGCCTGCGAGCGGTTCCACGACTCGTTGGCGTCGAACATGAGGGCAGGGTGCGCCGAGTTGCGCCCGAGGACGTCCCGCAACGCCTCCAGCCGGCGCAGGTCGTGCCCGAGGTTCCGGCCGCCCTTGAGCTTTCCGGCGCTGAAGCCTCGGTCCGCGAAGCGCTCGTACAGGTTCGCCAAGGCGTCGTCGTCGAGTGCGATGTCCAGCCCGGAGGCGTAGCCGGGGACGAACCGGTCCAGGCCGCCGAGGGTGCGCCAGAGCGGTTCGCCGGCCGCCTTCGCCTTGAGGTCCCAGAGCGCCATGTCGATCGCGCCGATCGCGCCGAACGTCGCGCCCGAGTGGCCGGTCTTGAAGACCCGCGCCAGCATCCGGTCGTAGAGCGCCGAGACGGCCCGCGGGTCCTCACCCTCGACGGCGCCGAAGACGCGGTCGATGTCGCCGTGCGGGCCCACCCCGACCCCCTCAAGACCGCTGTCGGTCTCGACGATGAGCACGTGCACCTCGGTACGCGAGTCCGGCATGACCCCGTTGGCGTCGCCGATAGGTCGCCCCCAGTCGTGCTCCGTCGTCAGGCTGCGGTAGCCGGTGACCTTCAAACTCGCTCCTTTGGCGGTGTTCGGCGTCGAGAAGTAGATGTACGTGAGGTACACGCCGAAGGAGTGTCCCTGTCTGGACGGTCATGTTGACGAGCTGTTCATCGCGTCGAAATATAAGACCATACGTATTATGTTTGCAAGGTTCCCGCAGGGGCCGCCGCGGGTCGCTCATACTCCTTGACCGCAGGCGGAGAACCTGGCCGATGCATTCGTTGAAATTTTCATGACCCGGGATCGGTCCGGATGGTCCTGAACTTCCAGGTCAGCGGGACCGATCACGACACGCGGGGGTCAGGGCACCGGAACCGGTTGTCGACGTGCTTCTCCCCCGACGGCTGGATCCGGTCCACGAGCGCGCTCGGGCCGCGGTGGGAGTGGAACCACGACCCCGACGACACCAGGTGGTCGGCACCCGAGCCCGCGAGCGCGTCGGTCTCCGGCGGCCGGATCTGGCTGCGGGTCAACGCCGACGTCCGGCAGCGGCGCAACGGGGACTGCCGCGGTGACGCGACCGCGAGTTCCCCGGCATCGAGCGCAACGCCGACTACCGCGAACGCCGCCGGCCATGGGCATCGAGCACCCGGCGGGCGGCGCGGGCCAGGGAGCGGCTGATTCGCTTACCGGATCGTTGCCTGCTGAAACATGCGCTTCACAGCCTCGACCTCGGGCCTTAACGTTCTACAGCATTCCCGCAGGCGAATACACCGCTCGGGAACGTCGCAAGGCTCATTGCCAGATGAATGGCGTTTCGGACTTATGGGAGGACCTCATGCCTGTGGCTGTGAACCAAGCGTGGTGAGTCCGGTGGCCGCGATCACGGTGAGCAGGCTGTCGAAGTCGTTCGGCGGTGTCGTCGCGGTGGATGACGTCTCGTTCACGGTCTCGAATGGCGAGGTCGTTGCTTTGGCCGGGGAGAACGGTGCCGGCAAGTCCACCATCAAGAACATCATCGGCGGAACTCTGCGGCCCGACTCCGGGCACGTCGGTATCGGCGGCGAGGGCGCCCATGCGGGAGCCGGCGCGAGGCACTCGGGCGTGGCCACGGTGCACCAGGAGACCAGCCTATTTCCCGACCTGACGGTCGCCGAGAACATTTTCATCGGCCATCTCAGGTCCTCCCGGGCGATGACGGTCCGGCCCGCGGCCCTGCGGCGCGCCACCGCCCCCATCCTTCAGCGAGTCGGGGCCGGTTTCGGTCCCGACGCCGTCGTGCGTGAACTCTCCGCCGGGCAGCGTCAACTGGTAGAGATCGCCAAGGCCCTGGCGGCCGAACCCCGCGCCATCGTGTTCGACGAGCCGACCGCCTCGCTCAATCTCGCCGAACGCGAGCTGATCATGCGGATCGTCGAGCAACTGAGCAGCGACGGGGTGGCGGTCCTCTACATCACCCATTATCTCGAGGAGATCTTCAGACTCAGTCGGCGAGTCGTGGTCATGCGCGACGGGCGACTCGTGGCCGACCGACCGACCGGCGAGCTCGACCGCCCCACCCTCGAGTCGCTCATGGTGGGACGCGAACTCGCCCAGGGATACCCGGAGCTTCCGGAACCGCAGCCCGAGATCGCGCTGTCCGTACGTGACCTGAGCGACGACTCCCGGGTCGAAGGAATCTCGTTCGACATCGCCCGGGGCGAGATCTTCGGCCTGGCCGGACTGATGGGCTCGGGCCGTACCGAGGTCGCCCGGGCGATCTTCGGACTCGCGGGCCGGGCCGGGCAGATCGAGGTGGCCGGACGGCCGCTGCGGCGCGGAGACGTTCGCGCATCCATCGGTGCCGGAATCGCATTCGTCACCGAGGACCGGCGGCACGAGGGACTGTTCC
Source organism: Sphaerisporangium album (assembly GCF_003323745.1). Taxonomy (GTDB): domain Bacteria; phylum Actinomycetota; class Actinomycetes; order Streptosporangiales; family Streptosporangiaceae; genus Sphaerisporangium; species Sphaerisporangium album. Next base: position 12,971 of record NZ_QOIL01000018.1, on the reverse strand, counting down.
TCGAGCGGCCGATCCGCGAAAGCCTCTCCATCGTCGACCTCGACTCGGTCTGCCGTTTGCGGCCGTTCGGATGGCTCGACAATACGGCTGAGCGCCACCTCACCCGAGAACTCGCGACGACCGTGGGCCTGACCGCGCGCGGCGGGTTGGACGCGGGCGGCGGTTCGCTGAGCGGCGGCAATCAGCAGAAGGTGGTCCTCGCCAAGTGGCTGAGCAGACGACCCCAACTGATCATTCTGGACGAGCCGACACGCGGTATCGACGTGGGGGCCAAAGCTGAGATCTACCGGCATCTGGCCGACTTCGCGCGAGCCGGCTCGGCGATCCTGCTCATCAGCTCCGAGATGGAGGAAGTGCTCGGGCTGAGTCATCGCGTCGGTGTCATGCACGATGGCCGGTTGGTCGGCATTCTCGACCGGTCGCAGGCGACCCAGGAGGCCGTCATCCGGCTCGCCACTGGGGGTGCCCGATGAAATCTGCCTACAAATGGTCTGTTCTCGCTCTGCGACGGCAGCCACTTCTGCCGGTGTGGGTGGTGCTGCTCCTCACTCTCTCCGGTCTCTACAGCGGTTTCGGCACGACGGCGAACTTTCGCAATATCGCCATCCAGGCAAGCCCGCTGATCATCGCCGCGGTCGGCGCGACATTCGTGATCATGACTGCGGGAATCGACCTATCCGTCGGCTCGACTCTGTTCCTGGCAGCCGCGATCGAGTCCAGCCAGGCGCTCATCTCAGCGCCGACCGGTGTGGTGTTCCTTGCCATCGCCGCGGCGGGACTGCTCATGGGCCTGCTCAACGGGGTCGCGGTCGCGATGACCCGGGTCCCCGCCCTGATCGTGACCCTCGCCTCGATGCAGGTCTTCCGAGGTGCCGGCGGTCATATCACCGGCCAGCAGAACATCGATCTGCCCGCGCACCTGCGGGGTATCGGCACAGGGAGCCTCCTCGGCGTCCCCGCTCCGGTTCTGCTCGCCGCGGCGACGGCCATCGGCGGGGGCATGCTGTTCAGCCGGACCGTGTTCGGCAGATACACCCAGGCCGTGGGGTCCAACCGCGCCGCCGCCCTCAACGGGGGGCTCCCCGTCAGGACGGTGACGGCCGGTGCGTACGCGCTCGCGGGCCTGCTGGCCGCTGTCGCCTCACTTACTCAGACCGCACGTCTGGGCGCCGTCCAGCCCTCCATCGGCGACGGCTACGAGCTGACGGTGATCACGGCGGTGGTCCTCGGCGGCACCAGCCTGTTCGGGGGGCGGGGAAGCATCACCGGCCCCGTCCTCGGCGCTCTCGTCCTCACCACCGCGCAGACGGGGCTGGTCTTCTCCGGAGCCTCGCCCTATGTCTTCGACATCGTCCGCGGCGGCGTCCTTCTCACCGCGGTCATCGCCGCCGGAATGCGGTGGCGGAACCTGGCTCAGACCTTGCGGCTGCCTGGCCGTTCATCGTCCGGCGGGGGCCGGATGATTTCCAGCGCATGAATCGTGCGTCATGAAATGAAAGGTAACCCCCAATGAAAGCCTTCCCGATCATTCGATCCATGGCAGCGCTCACGGCGTCGTGTCTCGTACTCGCCGCCTGCGGTTCGAGCGCGAAGCAGTCCGAAGCGGGCGCGTCCGCCAAGAAGGTCACGATCGGTGTGAGCTTCGATCTGCTCAACGCGATCCGGCAGGCAGAGAAGGCGGCGATCGAGAAGGCGGCCAAGGCGGCCGGATACGACGTCATCTTCGCCGTCGCCGACAAGGACCCGCAGAAGCAGTCCTCGCAGATCCAGGACCTGATCCAGACGCGCAAGGTCAGTGCGGTGATCGTGATCGCCCAGGACGGCCAGCAGATCGCCTCCTCCATCAGCCTGGCCAAGGCCAAGAACGTCCCGTTCGTCGCCATCGACCGGGCGGTCGCCGACCAGCAGAACGTCACGTTCCAGATCACCGGCGACCCTTCGGCCGACGGCCGGCTTTCGGCGACCGAGTTCGCCAATGCGGCCAAGACCAAACCGTTGAAGGTACTGGAGCTGGTGGGCGCGCTCACCGACCAGAACGCGATCGGCCGCAGGGACGGATTCAACGCCGCTCTCAAGGGCGACCCGAACGTCACCGTCGTCAGCCAGGTCCCCACCAACTGGGATCCGGCCCAGGCCCTGGACGGGACGTCCAACGCGCTCCAGAAGAACCCCGACATCAACGCGATCTTCGTTCCCTCGGACTTCCTGCTGCCGTCGGTGCAGTCCGCGCTGACCTCGGCCAACCGGCTGGCCCCGGTCGGAGATCCCAAGCACGTGTTCCTGGTGACCATCGACGGTGACCAGAACGGATGCAAGGCCATGCGGGACAAGACCCTCGACGCCGACATCGCCACCCCCGTCGACGACTTCGGGCGGCAGGCCATCACGGCGATCACCACCGCACTGGGCGGGAAGGCCGTCGACCCCAGAACCGTCCAGACGGAGGGGCTGACCCTCAACCAGGCCGGCTTCGCCAAGACCAGCCCACAGGTGTGGGGCTGTGTTGCCTGAACCAGTCCGCGGGGAGGGAACCGCCGACGTGCCCTCCACCGTGCCTGCGACCTACTCCACGAAGCGGACGTCGTGGCTGCGTGATCCGGCCCGGCGTCCCGGGTGGTTCGCCGATCTTTCGATGCTGCCCGCGCTGGTCGTCCTCATCGCGGTGCTGAGCCTGCTCACCGATGGATTGCTGACGCCTTCGAACATCACCAACGTGTTCAGCCAGTCCGCCGTGGTCGCGATCGCGGCGATCGGCGCGACCTTCGTCATCCTGACCGGCGGCATCGACCTGTCCACCGGAGGCGTGATCGGCGCCAGCGGGGTCGCGGGCGCCTGGATCATCACCAGCACCGGTAACGTCCCGGCGGGTGTCGCGGCAGGACTGCTCACCGGAACCGCGATAGGTCTTGTGGTCGGAGCCGTCGTGGCGAGGATGCCTGTCGTCCCGTTCGCCGTGACCCTTGCCGCGCTCTATGTCGTGAGCGGGGGGACCACGCTCCTCAGCCATGGCAAGACGATCGCCCCGGTCCCCTCCGGGTTCATCGGCTTCAGTATCGATGGGCCTGGCGGGGTTCCGTACTCCGTGTGGCTGGCCGTCGTGCTGTACGCCATCGCGCAACTCGTCCTGACGCGCACCGCGTGGGGAAGGCGTGTCCTGCACGTTGGAGCAAATGTCGAGGTCGCTCGCATCAGCGGCGTCAGCGTCACCCATGTCAAGACGAGTGTCTACGCCGTCGCGGGCCTGTTTTCCGCGATCGCCGGCATCGTTCTGACCTCCGGGCTCGCCGGAGCAGGCGCCGGCATGGGGAGCCCGCTGCTGCTGAACATCGTGGGCGCCGTCGTCCTGGGCGGCACCGGCTTGACCGGGGGACGGGGCAGCCTGCTGCGTACCGGCATCGGCGTGCTCTTCCTCGGATTTCTCTCCAACGGTATGAGCCTGCTCGGCCTGGCCTCTTTCGACCAGCAGATCGTCACCGGCGTCATCATCTTCATCGCCGCGTCCGCCGATGGACTCCACCGTCGGCTGAGGCGCGGACCCTGAAACTCAATGACATTCGCGGCACAGATCGGCGAGTTCCGAAAAACGCTATCGACGCCTCAAGGAAGCGTGGATACGTTCATTTCAAACTTGTTAACGCGCGCTAGTGGCCAATCGAACTCCATCCGCCATTTTCGCGCGCCGAGCGGAAAGGAATTCCATGCCGCGCCCCCATCCCATCCCATCCGTTCCTGCCCGAACCCGCCTCGGCCGCCGCACGTCGGCCTGGGTGCTGGCCGCACTGATGACGTTGGTCATGACACCGCTCCTGGCCATGTCCGGCGCATCAGCGGCCGCCGCGGACCCCGCCCTCGACCCCAGCCAGTTCCAGGGCGTGCACTGGTCCCGCCTCGGCGACAACTTCAGCTCTGACCGGCTCGTCCTGCAGGGGCTGTCCGCGAACGACGACTACAACGCCGCCAGAAGCAAGGCCGACGCCGTGTTCGCCACGTTCCAGAGCGACCTGGGCGCCAACACCGTCCGGCTGCCGATCAACCCCGCCACCACGGCCTGGAACACCTACAACGGCGTCATCGACGCCGCGACGGCCAGGGGCTTCAAGGTCATCCTGTCCTACTGGGTGGAAGACGGTAGCAACAAGGTCGTCGACAGCTACCTGCCCACCTGGAACCAGATGTGGGACACCCTCACCGCCAGGTACGTGAACAACCCCCAGATCTATTTCGACCCGATAAACGAGCCTATCGGATTCACCACCCCCCAGTGGCTGAACTTCGCCGCCAATTGGATAGCCCGCGTGAGTTCTGCCGGCTTTCCCAGGTACCGGATGCTCATTGAGGGCGCCCAACTCGATGGCGGCGGCTGGGGAAGCGACCTGCGGCCCCTCTGTAACGACCCCCGCTTCAACGGTGTCTATCTCGCCATGCACCGCTATGCCTTTCCATACGCTGCGCGGACCTACGACCAGTGGGTCAGCGACATCACGACCCTCATGGGCAACTGCGCCTCACGCACCGTCATAGAGGAGTTCGGCGCGGACGCCGACAACGGCATCAACTACAACGCCACCCCCAGCGGCTCGACCCCCAAGGAGGTCGCGTTCCTGCGCGCCATCACCGATGTCATCCACGACTACCACCTGGGTGCGATCTGGTGCCACGGCCTCGGCGGCAGGACCACGAGCCCGGACCACGACTCGCTCAACATCCTGAGGCTCTACAGCGGGTTCTACGGCGGCACCACCAACCTGCCGCTGTGGACGCCGAACCCCACGGCCGTCGACCGCCTCAAGTACGCCTGGGGCAGATCCGTCTCGGGCACGAGCCAGCTGCGAAACGTCTTCTATAACAAGTGCCTCGACATACCCGGCATCTCACACAACAACGGTGTCCAGCTCCAGGTCTGGGACTGCTGGAACGGCGACAACCAGCGATGGACCAGGCAGTCCAACGGCACGATCACCGTCTACAACGGCACGAAATGCCTGGACGCCTTCGGATTCGGCAAGACCAACGGCACCCGGGTCGTCATCCATGACTGCTTGGGCAACGCCAACCAGAAGTGGCTCTTCTTCTCCGATGGGACGATCCGCGGAGTCGACTCCAAGCTCTGCCTGGACGCCGACCTGTACAACGCCCAGAACGTCCAACTGTGGTCATGCGGGAACGGCAACAACCAGAAATGGCAGCAGATCCTCTGACGGGGACGCACGAAGGCCGGTCTCGGAATGAAGACCGCGACCGGCCCCCTCAGGTTCAGGGTGTGGCCCGGAGATTCTGGCGTTGGCGTCCCAGGTGGTCGATCTCCAGCTCGACCACGTCGCCGGCGCGCAGGTAGGGCCGGCCTGGGCTGCCGAGGGCGACACCCGCGGGCGTGCCGGTGTTGATGACGTCACCGGGGTTGAGGACCATGAACTGGCTGACGTACCAGATCAGGTGGGCCACGTCGAAGATCATGTCCGCGGTGGTGCCGTTCTGGCGCAGGTGTCCGTTGACCCACAGCCGCAGGTTCAGCTTCTGCGGGTCGGGGACCTCGTCAGCGGTGAGGATCCACGGTCCGAGGGGGTTGAAGGTCTCGCAGTTCTTGCCCTTGTCCCACTGGCCGCCTCGTTCCAGCTGGAATTCGCGTTCGCTGACATCGTTGCTGATCGTGTACCCGGCGACACAGGCCAGGGCGTCGTCGGGGCTGGTCAGGTAGCGCGCCCTCGTCCCGATGATCACGGCGAGCTCCACCTCCCAGTCGGTCTTGCGTGACGCGCGCGGGATCAGCACGTCATCCTGCGGGCCGACGACGGTGTCGGGGGCCTTGAGGAAGATGATCGGCTCGGGTGGTGGGGCGGCCCCGGTCTCCTCGGCGTGATCGCTGTAGTTCAGCCCGATGCAGATGATCTTTCCGATACCGGTGAGGGGCGGTCCGAACCGCTCCAGGCGGGTGACGACCGGCAACGCCTCAAGGCCGAGCTCGGGTTCCGATCGCGACAGCAGGTCCGGCGTCACGTCCGGAGCGATCGGTGTGAGGTCGCGCCAGAGTCCGTCGGCACCGCTCACGATCGGGTATTCGTGGCCGGGCTCACCGTGCCGTGCGAATTTCATGTTCCTGCCTCTCCCGGACCCTGCTTGGATTGTTTCGACACACTAACCTCAGGTATTCGGATCATGGAGACCGTTATCCGAATGGGCGTCATTCGGATTCCGGCTCTGGCCTGTGACTATTCGTGGGACGGATGACGTCGTTCTGTTACTCGCGCTTCATCTGACGTTGCCCCGGGAACTAGGGTGACTTGCGTGACACCCTCTGAATCTGGACTTGAACGATTTCAAGATTACTGGTTCGGCATGTTCGCGCATTGGCTGGATCTTGGATGACCGCACCGATGCCGGCCGATGTCGCCGTCCCTTTGGTTCCGCTGGAGGGCGTGGACGACGTAGGGCTTGCCCGCGAGCACCTCGGCCGCGGGACGCTCGTGCAGGTGGTCGACGGCGTCGTCGCCGCGATCGATGACATCCCGGAGGGCCACAAGGTTGCCGTGCGCGCCGTCGCCAAGGGGGCGGCCGTTCGCAAGTACGGCGAGGTCATCGGCGTCGCGCTGCAGGACATCCTGCCCGGCGCCCACGTTCACATGCACAACCTCGGGGTCGGGCCGCAGAGCGTCGGCCTCGGGACGGTCCCCTCCACGCCATCGCTGTGGTCTCCGCCGGCCGTCCCGACGCGCGACCATTTCCTCGGCTATCGCAGACCCGACGGCCGGGCCGCGACCCGTAACTACCTTGCCGTGCTTCCGACGGTGAACTGCTCCTCGACGGTGGCCCGGATGGTCGCACAGGCCGCGAACGCCCAGGTCAGGGTGCCTGGTTTGGATGGGGTCATCGCTCTCACCCACGAATTGGGCTGCGGTATGGCCGAGGGCACCGCCGGCGATGACATCCTGCGCCGCACCCTGCGCGGGTATGCCAGGCACGCGAACATCGCCGGAGTGGTGATGGTCAGTCTGGGCTGCGAGATCAACCAGCCGGAGAACATCTTCGGCGACAGCCTGGCCGTCGAGACCCTCTCCATCCAGGACCTGGGTGGTACGGCCGCCACCGTCAACGCCGCCTTGGACTCCATCGCGGCGATGGCGTCGCAGCTCGCCGGCCTGCGGCGTGAGCCCATTCCGGTCGACGAGCTGATACTGGGGTTGCAGTGCGGCGGCAGCGACGCCTACTCGGGTCTGACGGCCAATCCGACACTGGGCGTGGCGGCCGATCTGCTGGTGGCCGCCGGTGGCCGGGTCATCCTCGGTGAGACTCCCGAGATCTACGGTGCGGAGCACATGCTGCGCAAGCGGGCCGAGGCGCCCGCGGTCGCCCACCGGATCGACGAGCTGATCGCCTGGTGGCAGGCCTATACGGCGAGCAACGACGCGGAGCTGGACAACAACCCGTCCAAGGGCAACCGGGACGGTGGCATCTCGACGATCTGGGAGAAGTCGCTGGGTGCGGTCCTGAAGGGCGGTACGAGCCCGCTCAACGACGTGGTCGCTTACGCCGCCCCGGTCACCGCCCCAGGGCTGACCTTCATGGACACCCCCGGTTACGACCCGGTCTCGGCGACCGGTATGGTCGCCGGCGGGGCCAACCTGCTGGCGTTCACGACCGGCCGAGGGTCGGTCTTCGGGTCGCGCCCGACCCCCTGCCTCAAGATCAGCACGACGACCCGGCTGTACGAGCACATGCGCGCCGACATGGACTTCGACGCGGGCCCGGCGATGTCGCGGGAAGACCAGATCCGCTATGGAACCCTGCTGTTCGAGGCCCTGGTGGACATGGCATCGGGTACGCCGAGCAAGTCCGAGGCGCTCGGGTTCGGCACCGAGGAGATCGTGCCGTGGCGGATGGGAGCCGTTGTATGACCTCAGTTTTCTGGGACGGCCGGGCCACCCTGGGTGAGGGGCCGCTGTGGGACGCGCGGATCGACACCCTGTACTGGGTGGACATCGTCGCGGGAACCGTTTTCACCCAGGCCGCCGACGCCGGGCGTCCGGCACAGATCAATGTCGAGACCCAGGTCGGTTGCCTCGGCCTCACGGATGATCCGCATGTGCTCGTCGCCGGTATGCGTTCCGGCTGGCATCTCCTGGACGTCCGTACCGGCGACCGTACATTCCTGGCCGACCCCGAGGCGGACCGCCCGGCCTGCCGGTTCAACGACGGGTCGGTCGACCCTGCCGGGCGGTTCTGGACCGGCTCGCTTGAGGACGGCGAGACGCGGCCCGAGGGCCGGCTCTACCGGTTGGACGGCGACGGCGCCTACACCGTCATCGATGAGGGGTTCTACTGCTCCAACGGCATCGACTGGTCGCCGGACGGGCGGTGGACATACTTCGTCGACTCCCGCAACGACGTGATCTACCGGTACGCCTTCGACGTCGAGTCAGGGGAGGCGACGGCTCGTCGGGTCTTCGCGGACACCTCGTCGCTCCGCGGTATCCCCGATGGGCTTCGGGTCGACGCCGCGGGTGACGTCTGGTGCGCCTTCTGGGACGGAGCCCACGTGACCCGTTTCACCCCCGATGGCGTCGTGGCCGAGCAGGTGCGGGTTCCGGTCATCCGTCCGACGAGCATCGCTTTCGGCGGACCGCAGCTCCAGACGATGTACATCACCTCGGCGTCCATTGGCCTCAGCTCCTCCCAACTGGACATGTGGCCGCTGTCAGGGGCGGTACTGCGGCGCGAGGCCGACACCCCGGGGCGGCCGTCGACCCCCTTCCGCCTTGCACGAGAGGTCATCGCATGAGATTCAGCGAGAAGGTCGCCATCGTCACCGGCGCCGACTCCGGCATCGGCCGGGCGACGGCGGTCCGGTTTCTGCGCGAGGGAGCCACGGTGGTGGCGGTCGATCTGAAGCACACCACGCCGTGGCCCGACCACGTAGAGGGGCGCCTTCGCCTGCTCGACCTGGACGTCGCGGACCTGGATGCGGCGCGGTCACTGGAGGAGTACCTGCGCGGGGAGTTCCAGCAGGTCGACGTGCTGGCCAACGTCGCCGGAATCCTGCATATCGCCCCCTTCCTTCAGGTCTCACGGGCCGATTGGGATCGCGTCATCGCGGTGAACCTGACAGGGGTCTTCTTCTTGAGCCAGGCCGTCGCTCGCATCATGGTCGAGCACGGCACGCCCGGCCGCATCGTCAACGTCTCCTCGGTCCACGCCGTGGTCTCCGAGCCGAACGCCGCGCCCTACACGGCGACCAAGGGCGGGCTCGAGGCGATGACCCGCACGATGGCATCGGAGTTGGCTCCCTCCGGCATCACGGTGAACTGCGTACGCCCGGGCGCCACCCGGACCAAGATGAGCGAGCCCATTTACACCCCCGAGATCGTCAGCTCTCTGACGGCGAAGATCCCGCTGGGGAAGATCGCGCCGCCCGAGTGGGTGGCCTCCGCCATCGCCTACCTCGCGTCCGCGGAGGCGTGCTACACCACGGGCGCCTGCTTGGACGTCGACGGCGGATACGCCATGGACGGTTCGCTGCCTGGAACGGTGTACTCATGAGCACCGTCGCCGTGGTGACGGGCGCGGCTTCCGGTATCGGCCGCGCCACCGCTCTGCGCCTGGCCCGCGACGGCTACGAGGTCGCGATGATGGATCTCGACGTGTCCGGTCTCGCCGAGACGGGCACCCTGATCCAGCAGACCGGTGGCCTGGCGCACCCTTTCACCGTCGACCTGTGCGACCCGCTGGCCGTGGGGTCGGTGGCCCGGGAGATCGCCGTCACCGTCGGCGCCCCGGAAGTGCTGGTGAACGTGGCCGGGATCGGCCTGGCCGCGACCGTACTGGAGACGAGTGACGCGGATTGGAACCGCGTCATGGCGGTGAACCTCACCGGACCGTTCCTCACCATCCGGGCCACCCTGCCGCTGATGCTCGACCGCGGCAGCGGCGTGATCATCAACATCGCCTCCGTGGGCGGTCAGGTCGGGCTGGCTCGCCGGGCGGCGTACTGCGCGTCCAAGGCCGGGCTGGTCGGCCTCACCCGAGCGGTCGCCGTCGACCACGCACGCGAAGGAATCCGCTGCGTGGCGATCTGCCCCGGAACCGTGGAGACCGAGTGGATCGGGAAGATCCTCGCGAACGCGCCGGATCCGGTAGCGGCCCGCGCCGCGATGGCGGCGCGGCAACTGGACGGGCGCATGGGCTCACCGGACGAGATCGCGGCCATGGTCGCCTTCCTCGCGGGGCCCGAGGGCCGGTTCGTCAACGGGGCCGCACTCGTCCTCGACGGAGGGATGACGGCGGCATGAGGACTCCGGCCGTCGCCGATGCCCGAGCGATCTCCGCCGACCTGCGCAGGATCGTCGGTGCGTCGAACAGCAGCCCGGATGAGGTGGCCCGGACCGTACGGGAGATGGCCGAGCTCATGCCAGAGCACGGTGCCACCTCAGTGCAGGTCGCCGCAGCGGCCGCCGAGTCGGAAGCACTGCCGGCAGCGCGGCGCTGCGCGCTGCCGGCACTGGCCCGGCTGGGCGGCGCGACCATGCTGGAGGACGTCGGCGTGCCACGCTCACGCCTACCTGAACTGGTTCGCCGCGTCGACAGACCGCCCTGCCGGCCCGGATCAGCAGGCTTTCGACCCGGCGGGCATCCTCAACCCCGGGAAACTCATTCATGACGAACGTCTTTGACCCCGACGAGCTGGGCACCGCGAAGATGGCGGAACCGGCCGAACTTAATCTAGATTTCCTGGTTGTGGTGAACCCAGGCTGCCAGCGTCAGCTGATCAAAGCGGTGCGCCGCGCTCGGCTGCGAACGCGGGTGCTCCACCTGGCCGAGCTCGTCGCCATGGCTCAAGCGGGAACGGCGGACGGATGAACGGCTCGCCGTCCTCTTCGAACGATCACCCCGCCGACGAGATCGTCGACCTCGCCCCACGCGATCCGCGGGACGCCATGTCGCTGCAGACCGCCTGGTTGCGCAGTTTCCTCGCGGTGGCGGACAAAGGCGGATTCGGCGCCGCCACCCTCGGCCTGCATCTGTCGCAGTCGCGAGTCAGCGCCCACATCGCAGCCCTGGAACATGCCCTCGGAGTGACCCTCTTCGATCGCAAGGCACGCCCCATCTGCACGACCGAGGCGGGTGAGCTGTTCCGCGGACACGCCCTGAACGCCCTCCTCGAGCTCCAACGCGGCATCGAGGCCGCCCGCAGCACGCTCGACAACTTCGTCGCGCACGTCAAGATCGGCAGCTACCCGAGCGTCAGCTCGACGTACCTTCCCTCGGTGTTACGGGAGTTGACGTCGAAATACCCGGGCATCACCATCGAGCTCCACGAGGGAACCGCCTCGACACTGGAGGAAATGGTCGTCAGCGGGGCCGTCGACCTCGCGTTCCGGCCGCTGCTCCCGAAGATGCACGAGACCACGCTCTGCCATCGAACCATCTGGCGCGAGGACATCGTCGCCGTGATGCGCGAGCAGGACCCCCTCACCCAGAGGACCTCGGTCAGCGTCGACGACATCCTGCAGCGGCCACTGATCGGCAATCCGGCCGGCAGCGAGGACGACGGCGGCGGATTCGACCTGCGCAACACCCTCGGCGACGAGGCTGGACGAGCCGACATCGCCTACCTCACCGACCAGCCGGCGACCCTGGTCGCACTGGTCCGCTCCGCCTTCGGCATCGGCGTCATCAACCGCCTCGCCCTGGAGACCACCAGCACCGAAGGCCTCGCGATCCGCACCATAGACTCCCCCACCGCCCGCCGAGAAGTCGCCCTCTTCTGGACCAGACGCCGCTCAGACGCCGCAGTAGTCAAAGCGTTCCTGGACGCCCAGGAACGGGCCCAACTACCCCCCGGCGTACAAGCCATCCCAAACTAATCGCCACTCACTAGCGGCTCTGCGCCTCGGCAAACTTCCCACGCCCGAGGACTTCGCCAACCTGGAAGGCCTCGGCGTGCAGGGCATCGTCGACGGTCACGCCGTGCTCGTCGGCCGGCCCAAGCTCCTGGCCGAGTGCTCGCAGCACCTCGCGCGCGACCTGGACAGGGCCTTGCACGCCGCGCAGGCCGCCGGCCGGACAGCCGGACGGCAGATAGGTGGTATCTGTCCGGGGCGCACGGCGTCCGCCCGTCGCGGACAGGGCCGCGAGGCGTCGTTAACGTTCACATTTCGTCTTACCGGTGAAGTCCCCTCTCCGTCGATCGGTTGGAGGCGGCGTGGGCGGAGCTAATACGAGGCGGACCGCCCCTGTCAAGGTCCGCGGCGTGCCCGTACCGACCGCGCGGGGACCGTGGGGGGCTTATCTGGCGTCATCGAGATGGCCCGCCTCATCTCCAGGGTCTGGTGATGAAACTTTCAATCATGGTCACTGTCGCGCACCGGGCGGCGAAAGTTTCAGCCCAACCCACCTGGCACTTCGAGCCGATGTCACGCACGTGCGACGCCAGGAGTACCGAAAATTTCTGACATGCTTGACAAGTTTCAGAGAGGTTTCCACACTGAGTCTCCCAGGAGATCTTCCCCTGCGCGGCGGCGGTGCAAAGGCAGGGGTCGCCGTTCGCGACGCCCTGGTGGTGTGCGTCCCCTCGTCGGGAAGCACGGCGTCGCTTTCGCGAGCGCCCCGCATCTCCCCATTTCCCGTGATTTCACTATGGAGGCTCAGTCATGAACTCGAACGCCATACCTCCGCCTACCAGGCGGCCGTCCTTGAGCGGCCTACGTCGGCCCCTTGTCGCCGGCATCCTCTGCACACTCGGCGTACTCGGCTCGATCACGGCGCTGTCGGTACCCGACGCGGCCGACGCCGCGGCGAGCACGCTCGGCGCGGCGGCCGCGCAGAGCGGGCGGTACTTCGGCACCGCGATCAACGCCGGCAAGCTCGGCGACTCGGCGTACACCACGATCGCCGGCCGCGAGTTCGACATGGTGACGGCCGAGAACGAGATGAAGATCGACGCCACCGAGCCCAACCGGGGCCAGTTCAACTTCACCAAC
>NZ_QOIL01000017.1 GCF_003323745.1 Sphaerisporangium album | reverse complement strand
TCGCCAAGTCCGCCGAGACGCTCGCGATGGTCCCCACGAACTCCGGCATGCTCGCCCTGGACGAGGACGGCACCCGCTGCTCCTCCGACTACTACCTGCGCCTCACCGGCGACGGCGGCCGCATGCTTAAGGGCCAGATCGCCCTCACGGCCACCCGTCCCACCCCGCCGACGCTCGGCGGCGACACCCAGGCGCCGTCCGTGCCCGGCAATCTCGCGGTCACCGGCAAGACGGCCACCAGCGTGACGCTCTCCTGGTCGGCGTCCACCGACAACGTCGGGGTGACCGCCTACAACGTGCTGCGCGCCGGCACCGTCGTGGCCTCCCCGGCGAGCTCGCCGTACACGGTGACGGGGCTGAGCCCGAACACCGCCTACACCTTCACCGTCACCGCCCGCGACGCGGCCGGCAACACCTCGGCCCCGTCCAACGCCGTGAACGTGACCACGAACGCCGGCACGGCGGCGATCGCCCTGCGCTCCCGCGCCAACAGCCGGTACGTCACCGCCGCCAACGGCGCGGCCCTGATCGCGAACGCCACGTCCGTCGGCACCGGGCAGCAGTTCGAGCGCGTCGAGCTCGGGAACGGCAACATCGCCCTGCGCGCCCGCGTCAACAACCAGTACGTGTGCGCCGAGCAGGCCGGCGCCCAGCCTCTGATCGCCAACCGCGCCGCGGTCGGCCCCTGGGAGACGTTTGCGCTGGTCACCAACTCCAACGGCTCGGTCAGCCTCCGCGCCCAGGCCAACGGCCAGTACGTGTGCGCCGAGCAGGCCGGGGCCCAGCCGCTCATCGCCAACCGCGCCGCCATCGGCGGCTGGGAGCAGTTCGACATCGTCCCCGCCTGACCACCACCGCTACTTCAACACCAGCGCCTCCAAAACCCCCAAGCCGGGCCCGACCGGGCGGACGGGCCCCAGCGTGGCGGCGCGCCGCCGGAACGCCCCGGCGGCGCGCCGCCACGCTACCGACAGGGCACGACCCGGCGGCGAGTCGAGCCCGCGCCCAGCAGAACGACCTGCCGGGCGCCCGCGTGGGCCCCTCGGGGAGGCGGTGATGGCGGCCGTGGTTGGGTTGGGGCGTGACATTCGTGGACGTTCTGGGGCTGCTGGGGACGGGCGTGCTGGCAGGGGTCGTCAGCACTTTGGTGAGCCTGGCGTCGATCGTGTCGTTTCCGATCCTGCTGGCCTTCGGCTTCCCGCCGCTTGCCGCCAACGTCACCAACACGGTCGCGCTGGTGTTCACCGGGCTGGGCGCGGTGGCAGGGTCGCGGCCCGAGCTGGCCGGGCGGAAGCGGCAGGTCCTGGCGCTCGGGTGGCTTTCGGCGCTCGGCGGTGCGGTGGGGGCGGGGGTGCTGCTGCTCACGCCGGCCAGGGCGTTCGAGGCGGTCGCGCCGTGGCTCGTCGGCGCCGCGTCCCTGGTCCTGCTCCGCCCGCGGAGGTCACGAACCGCCCGTCCCCGGCTCGACGCCCTTACGGACGAAAAGGCCCTTCCACGTCAGGACGCCAATTCGGGGCAGGCCGGTCATCCTGAGCAGGGCGGTGTTCCGGGGCAGGGCCTCCATCGAGGGGGGTCGCCCGGGCGGGCGCTCAAGGTGGGGGTGTTCGCCGTCGCCATCTACGTCGGGTACTTCGGCGCGGCGGGCGGCATCATGATGTTCGCGGTGCTCGCGGCCGCCCTCGAAGACTCCCCGGCCCGGCTGAACGCGATCAAGAACGCCCTGTCGGCGCTGGCGAACGGCGTGGCGGCCATCGGGTTCGCCCTGTTCGGGCCGGTCCAGTGGGGCGCGGCCATCCCGCTGGCGGCGGGCTTCCTCATCGGCGGGCGCCTCGGCCCGCCCCTCGCCCGCCGCCTGCCGGGCCAGACCCTGCGCGTCGTCTCGGCCGTCGCGGGCCTGCTCGTGGCGCTGAAGCTCGGCTTCGACGCCTACGTCTGACGCCGGGCGGATGCCGCGCCTGCCGCGCCCCCGGCTCGGATCGACGCGCCCACGGCGTGCATGTGGCGCAGGGCCTGGGTGTAGGAGCTGATCAGGCCGGTCTCGTGGTACGGGATCCCGAGCTCGGCGCAGTAGGCCCGGACGAGCGGCTGGGCGCGGCGGAGGTTGGGGGTCGGCATGCTGGGGAACAGGTGGTGCTCGATCTGGTAGTTGAGGCCGCCCAGGGCGATGTCCACCGCTGGGCCGCCGCGCACATCGCGGGAGGTGAGCACCTGGCGCCGCAGGAAGTCCAGGCGGTCCTCGCCGGTCAGGGTCGGCATGCCCTTGTGGTTGGGAGCGAACGTGCAACCGAGGTACACCCCGAAGATCGCCTGGTGGACGGCGACGAACAGCAGTCCCTTGCCCAGGGGGAGCACGGCGAAGACCGCCCCGAGGTAGGTCACGACGTGGGCGGTCAGCAGCGTGGCCTCCAGCCCGCGGTGCTTGAGCCGGGGCCGCCGCAGCGCGCGGAAGCTCGCCAGGTGGAGGTTCAGGCCTTCCAGGGTGAGCAGGGGAAAGAACAGGAACGCCTGCCACCGGCCGATGATCCTGGCCACGCCCCGGCTGGTCGCGGCCTGCTTGTGCGACCAGACCAGCACCTCGGGGGAGACGTCGGGGTCGTGGTCCTCGTGGTTGGGGTTGGCGTGGTGGCGGGTGTGCTTGTCCATCCACCAGCCGTAGCTCATGCCGATGATCAGATTGCCCGCCAGCCATCCGGCCGCCTGGCTGAACCGCCTGGACCGGGAGACCTGCCGGTGGGCCAGGTCGTGGGCGACGAGCGCCACCTGGGCGAAGACCACCGCGAGGAACGCCGCCACCAGCAGCTGTGCCCAGGAGTCGCCGAGGGCGAGGAACGCGGCCCAGCCACCCGCGAGCAGAGCCGCCACGATGCCGAACCGCAGAGCGTAGTAGCCGGGGCGCCTGTCCAGCAGCCCGGCATCGGTCACCCGCCGGGAGAGCCTGGCGAAGTCGCTGCCGCGCGCCTCGCGGGCGGTGGCGTCGATGGTGGAGGTGTCGATCACGGATCTCCTGACATGGTGGCGGACCGGCCGCCCGTGCCTGCGCCGTGAGATCGGCGCACGCGGCGTCGGACGGGTCGGACGGGCACTTCAACACTTCTGGATCGCCCTGTCCTGCGACATCCCGGCACCAGGCTGGTACACGGTAGTGCTGGCCCCACCATAGGCGCGGTTCGGTCGGCGTGGGCGGCGGTCAGGTGCGCGGTGTCGCGGGGCGGCATCGAAATCCGAGACCTGCCCGATCGAATGTGGTATAGGGAGATTGTCGGTCATGTGCGCTCGGGGGGAGCTTCGGCCTCGTGACAGGCTGTCTCCCCGTCACCTAGGAGCGTCTGCGGTGGACGAGATGCCCCGGCCAGGCCTGCTCGTCCTCGGCCCGGTCCAGGTCCACGGTGACAACGGGCCGGTGAGGCTCAGCGGAAAGCTCCGTGCGGTCCTCGGCACATTGCTCCTCCACTTCAACACCTCCGTCTCCAGAGATCAGCTGATAGCCGCGGTGTGGGACAGGCCTCCCGCGTCCGCGGTCGCCAACCTGCAGACGTACGTCTCGCAGCTGCGGCGTTCCCTGGCCGGGGTCGCCACCCTGCGGACACAGGGGTCGAGATATCTGCTGCCTCTGGAACGCGACCAGCTCGACTTGGCCGTCTTCGACGACGCCGCACGGCGGGCGCGTCTCGAGGCCGTTCGCGGTGACCTGACGGCGGCCGACCGCGAGTTCGGGCGCGCGTTCTCGCTGTGCCGGGGCCGGCCGTTCGAGGACGCCTGGTTCGGCAGTGTCATGACCCCCCTGATCAGTGGCGTGGAGGAGCGGCTGGCGCATGCCAGGGCCGACTGGATCGACGTGCGCCTCGACCTCGGCCGGCACGACGATCTGGTGGGCGAGCTGCTGGAGATCGTGCACGCCCACCCCACGTGGGAACGCGCCTGGAATTGGTACATGCTCGCCCTCTACAGGGCCGGACGGCGGACCGAGGCCCTGGACGCCTACCACCGGGCACGCTCGGCGCTCGCCTCGGAAATGGGGATAGACCCCGGTCCCGAGCTGACCGGGCTGCACGCCTCGATTCTGCGGGGCGATCCGTTGCCCGTTTCGCGGGCCGCGCTGGAACGGGAGGAGGTCGCGTCGTGGCCGGTGATCCGTCAGCTTCCGCCGGAGATCGGTGACTTCGTCGGCAGAGGCGAGGAGCTGGAGTCGCTGGCCGGGACGATCCTCGCGGGTCATGCGGGCGCGCCGGTCATCGCGGCCGTCCACGGCGGGCCAGGGGTGGGAAAGAGCGCGCTCGCCGTCCACCTCGCTCATCGGCTGCGGCCGCACTTCCCCGACGGGCAGCTCTACGTGCGGTGCGGGGGGTCCTCGCCGAGCCCCCGTACGCGGGGCGACCTGCTGGCGGAGCTGTTACGCGCCCTGCACGTGCGCGAGACGGCGATCCCCGCGTCGTGGGAGGAACGCGCGGCGCTGTACCGGTCGAGGCTCGCGGACCGTGCCGTGCTGCTGCTCCTCGACGACGCGAGCGACGAGGAGCAGGTACGGGCACTCCTTCCGGGAACCCCGGGCAGTGCGGTCCTGGTCACCTCCCGGAGCCGTCTCCCGCTGGAAGGGGCGGCCCTGCTGTCCCTCGGTGTCCCGCCGCGAGACCAGGCGCTGGAGTTCCTCGCGCGGGTCGCGGGCGAGGACCGCCTGCGGAGCGACCCGGACGCCGCCGACGCGGTCCTGCGGGCGTGCGGGCGGCTCCCTCTGGCGATCAGGGTGGCCGGGGCCCGGCTGGCGGCCCGCCCGTCGTGGCCGATCCGCGACCTGGCCGATCGGCTGAAGGACGCCAGGAGACGGCTGGACGAGCTTTCCCTTGGACGGCTCAGCGTCCGGGCGGACTTCGAGGTCAGTTACGCGGCGCTGCCGCCGGCGGCCCGCCGCGCCTTCCGCCTGCTGGGCCTCACCGGTTTTCGGCGCGCGGCGGAGTGGACGGTGGCGGCGCTCCTGGGCGAACAGGAGAAGAACGCCGACGCGGTGATCGAGACCCTGGTCATGGCGGGGCTGCTCGTCACGGTGGACGCGTACGGCGGCCGGCCTCGTTACGCGATGCACAATCTGCTGCGGGTCTACGCCCACGAGCGGGCCGTGGCCGAAGACGACGAGCGATTACGCCGGGGCGCGCTGCGCGTGCTGCTCGCGGAGTGCCTGGAGCGGGTGCGGGCCGCGGTGGGGCACCTTCCACGCCCGTTCGCGCCGCCGCCGCCCGGCGGGCCCGTCCGGCGGGCACCCGACCGGGAATGGCCGGCCGCCGAACGCGAGAACCTGGTCGCCGCCGTGGCGCTCGCCGCCGGGCTGGGATGGTCCAGGACCGCGGCCGACCTGGCCTACCACCTCACGTCCTACCTGATGGCGCACGGTTTGCACGACGACGTCGCCCGCGTGCAGCGGACGCTGCTGGAGGCGGGAGGTCCCCGCGAGGTCCTGCGCGCCCGTCTCATCCTCGCGGACGTGGACATGCATCGTGGCCGGTTCGACAGGGCCTCGGACGAGTTCGGGACGCTGCTCGGCCACTTCGAGGGCGCCGGCGACCGGCACGCCTCGGCCTACGCGCTGACCGGCCGCGGAATCTGCGGGCACGTGCTCGGCCGCCGCCAGGAGGCGCTCGACGACCTCGGCCGGGCGGCGGAGATCTTCCGCGAGCTCGGTGACGGGGGCACCCTCTACGCGCTGCTGCGACCTCGACTGCGACGGCGGGGAGTGCTCGCCCCGCCGTCCGGCAGGGCCGTGGCCGTGCAGGTCAGCCGGGTGATCGCCGGAACCAGTGGCGATGTCCCCGTATGAACGTCACGACGAACAGCGCCTGGATGCCGCCCTCGATGAGCAGGAAGAGAGCGGAGTCCACGATCGTGAGCGCCGATCCACCGCCGAGGCCGGACGTGATGCCCTCGATGGCGCGCAGCAGCGCGCCGATCGCGATCGGGGCTCCGTACAGGGCGAAGGAGCCGAGGGTGACGGAGCTGCCCAGGACCAGGAAGAAGGTGTAGACGCGGGTGGCGCGGCGCTCGTGGGCGGGCAGGTCCGACGTGGGGTCCTCGACCGGCCCTCGCGGTCGCCGCAGGGGGGACGCGACCCTGGCCAGCAGGTATCGGGCGTAGCGGAGCCCGTCGTCGAACAGGTTCCGGCACCGCAGCAGGTCGCGCAGCACGTAGTAGAGATCGGTGCGCATGTAGACCTGGATCTGGAAGGGCATGCTCAGCAGCGCGGTCAGCGCGAGCGCCTGCAGCAGGGCCTTGGCGGTGGCGGGCATCCCGACGTGCCCGGCAAGCAGGATGAGCGTGGCGATGAGCAGGAAGTCCCAGGCCATCCCCGCCAGGTACACCCGGTAGCGGCGCCGCCTGGGCACACCCCAGATGGCGGTGACGTCGGTCTGCACCACCAGGTTGTGCAGCCGCGTCCCGAAGCTGATCCTGGCGGGCGCGCCGAGCGAACGGGCGGCGGCGAGATGCATCAGCTCGTGCATGCTCATGGAGACCGAGAACAGCGCCGTGTTGACCAGCACGGTGAGCCCGATGTAATGGCCCCAGAAGAAGTGCTGGTACCGGGGGACCAGGTCCGGCTGGGTGGCCAGGGTGACCAGCGCCCCGGCCACGACGGCCAGCCAGAGGAGCTTCACCGGGCGGCTGAAGATCCACGCCACGTGCCGCTGGACCAGCCAGGGGAAGAGGTTGCGCGGGGCGTCGCCGGCCGGGTCGTGCAGTTCCTGCCCGTTGACGGACGCCACGAAGCCCAGCTCGGCGAGCGCGTCGACCAGCTCGGCGACATCGAGTTCGACCATGTGGTCGGCGGTGATGCGCTCCTGGGCGGCGGTGACCGGCAGTCCCTCGCCGAGCAGCCGGATCGCCTCCCCGTACAGCGCCGGCAGCTCGACGAACTCGCGGAGCTCCGGCCGGCCGACCACGATCATCTCCGGATCGTCGTCGTCCGGTCTCATGACCAGCGCGTGGAAGGTGATGCGGCTCGCCGCGGTGACCGGTGCCGAGGTCATCGGGCGGCCGGCCCGCAGGCGGGACACTCGGGGTCACGGGGGAAGTCGATGAAGTAGGAGTGTTCCCACCGCGCGTAGTTCCAGTGGAAGATCCGCCCCCGCACCTGGGCCGGAAGACCGGCGAGGTGGTACATGACCTCCAGGGCGCACAGGTGGCCGCTGATGTTCGCGGTGGCGGCGACCACCGCGTTCGGCCGTTCCGGCGCCAGCGGGCGGCCGTGCGCCCTGAACTCGCGCTCGGCCTCCTGCGTCGCCAGGCACTGCCAGCACCCGGTCTCGCCTGGAATGTAGGATCCCACCACCGCCATCGGCCCGGCGTAGAAGCCGATGAACCACGGGGTGCCGGTTCGCAGGGCGGCCTGGTTGGTCCAGGCCATGATGTCGGGATGCGGTTCGTCCGCGCAGAGCACGAACGCGTCGCGGCCGTCCATCAGCGCGGCGACGTCGTCCGGCCCGGTCACCTTGGTGTCGCTACCGGTCACCTCGACCAGGCTGTTCATCGCGCGGAGCCGGGCGACGCCGGTGTCCACCTTGAGCGCGCCGATGTCGTGCTCGCTGTAGAGCAGCTGGCGCGTGAGATTGGGCTCCTCGATCCTGTCGAAGTCGGCGACATGCAGGGAGCCTATGCCGCTGGACACCAGCCCGGCGGCGGCCGCGGAACCGGTGCCGCCGATGCCGAGGAGGGTGACGCGGGCGTCCTTGATCATCGATTGGATCTCGTACGGTGAGCTGCGCGGAGTGGGGTCGATCCAGGCGAAGAAGTTGCGGGCCGGTTCGTACCGGGTGGCCTCCCTCGGGGTGAGGGTGTCCGGCAGCGGCGCGCTCGCGTCCTCGATGTAGCCCCCGGCGACCAGGCCGTCGACGACCTCACGGACGCTCTCTTCGGTCACGGCCGGGTGGGTCTCGGCGAACTCGGCGCAGATCTCGTCGATCGTGCGGGTACCGTCCATGAGCCGGATCAGCCGCTCGATGGCCGCGTCCTCGTCGTCCTGGATCTCGGCGGCGATGCCGTACTGCATGAGGCCGATCGTGATCCGGTTGCCCGGCAGGGCATAGGGCCGGTGAACGAGCTTCACACGAGGAGTCCGCATGGAGGGGGGAACCTTCCTGGTGCTGTGGGGAGGTGGGGAAGCCGGCCGGGAAGACCCGGCCGGCTCCATGGTCGATCCGTCATCAACCTTCGTCGCGCTCGATGGTGGTCTCGATCTTCTCCAGCCTGCGCAGCTCCAGTTTGAGCTTGCGGGGCTGGGCCTCGGGCGTCTGAACGGGCTCGTCCACGTTGCCTCCCATGCAGGTATGCGTTGTACGCACCTTCGGACGCTACGTAGCGACGCCATAGAAACGCCATATGTCGGCCAGGATCTCGAAGCGTCTCCACAGAGGCCGCCGGCCCGGACGTGGACGAGATCGAGCGGACCATGCCGGCTCGCCCTCCCCGCTCCGCGACGGCCGTGAGGCCGCCGGGCCGTGGACGGGTTCGCCCGGCCGGCGGCCGGCGGCGTCGTCAGGGAGCCGGGCGGCGGTGGGCGGCGCGGGTCAGGGCTTCGTGGGCCTCGGCGGCGAGGCGGTGGACCAGGTCGGCCGCCGGGACCTCTTCTGTGAGGCGGTACGCCTGGCCCGCCCACAGGTTGATCATTTCTGGGTCGCCCGACTTCCTGGCGGCCGCGCGCAGGGGAGCGGTCAGCTGGTGGACCTGCGGGTACGCCGCGGGGGCCTCGGCCGTGTGGTCGCGCAGGAAGCGGTTGACCAGGCCGCGGGCGCGCTTCCCGGTGAACGCGCGGGTGACCGCCGTGCGGTCGTACGTCCCCAGAGCCTCGCGGTGGGCGGGGCTCGTGCCGGCCTCCGGGGTGCGCAGGAACGCGGTGCCGAGCTGGGCGGCCACCGCGCCCGCCGCCAGCACCGCCGCGATGCCCGCGCCGTCCGCGATGCCACCGGCCGCGACCACGGGCAGAGGAGTGCGGCGCAACGTGAGCCGCAGCAACGCCAGCAGCCCGAAGTCGCCCGCGTCGTCGGTGAACCCGCCTCGGTGTCCGCCCGCCTCGATGCCCTGCGCGATGAGCGCGTCGGCCCCGGCCTCGTGCGCGGCGGCCGCCTCGTCCGGCGTCGTGACCGTGACCAGGACGTACGCTCCCGCGCCGCGCACCCGCTCGATGACCTCCGGCGACGGCAGCCCGAACGTGAACGACACCACCGGGACCCGCTCGGCGATGACGAGGGCCAGCTTCTCGTCCCAGCCGTCGTCATCGTCGGCGGGGACGCCGAGAGCGACGCCCGATCTGTCCGCCTCGTCGCGCAGCCGCGCCGCGTACGCCCCGACCGCGGCCCGGTCGCCCGGCCCCGGCGAGGGCACGAAGAGGTTCACGCCGAACGGCGCGCCGGTGCGTGCCCGTACGGCCGCGATGTCCGCCTCGACGTCGCGGGCGGTGCGATAGCCGGCGGCCAGGAACCCGAGGCCCCCGGCGTCCGAGACGGCCGCAGTCAGCTCGGGAGTGGAAGGCCCGCCCGCCAAGGGCGCCAGGATGATCGGATACGGCAAGGTGGCGAGATCCACAAGCCCACCCTAACGCGGGCCTCGTCGTACGGTCGCCCACGCCGCCACCCGTGCCGACGCGGCCACGGCTGCGCCCCTGCGGGCCGGGCCTGTGACGTCTCCCGCCTGCCGAGGATCACATGGGCCGGCGTGCTTCATTCCGGACGTCCGCCGGCGGCTCAGCCGGAGGTCTGGAGGCGGTGCATCCGGTTGACCTCCGTCGCCTGGGAGACCGAGATGTCCTGCGCCAGCTCCTCGACGTAGATGTGCGACCCCTTTTCCAGCTCGTCGGCCGCCATCTTGATGGCCCCCATGTGGTGGGCGATCATCAGCTGGAGGTAGAGGCGGTCGAACTCGGCGCCGCTCGCCGCGCGCAACTGGGCGAGCTGCTCGGGCGTCGCCATGCCCGGCATCGTCTGGTGCCCGGCGTGGTGGTCGGGGACGCGCTGGCCCTGCGCGCGCAGCCAGCGGATCATGGCGTTGATCTCCGGTCCCTGTGTGGCGCTGATCCTGGCCGCGAGGCGTTTCACCGCGTCGGACGCGGCGCGCGTGGCCGCTCCCGTGCTCATGTCGAGGGCCTGGCGGTGGTGCACGATCATGTCCTGCATGAAGACCACGTCGGCGGCGTTGGCCGTGGGCGAGGGGACGGCCGTCGCGGCTTCCGACGGGTTCAGGGTTCTCGCGGCCTCACCGGGCCTGCCCGGGGCGATCACGGGGGCCGTGGACGTGGCCGTCGGGGTGGCGGGGCCGCCCGAGCATGCCGCCAGGGCGAGTGCTGCCGTACCGATGACGATGAGGGACGCGGCGCGCACCCGGCCTCCTTGAAGATCTCTTGTTGTGCGGGTGCACCCTAACCGGTCCCCGTCACCCGCGTAAGGCGTCAGGTCGGCACCTTTTCCTGACAACGTGCACTATGGTCAACTGATCCGGTTTGGGAGAAAATCTGCCCATCTATGATCTCTTGCGGCAAAAAGTAACCAAGGAGGGTCCCTGCGTGTTGTCCATTCCCCCCAGAAGCGGCCGTCTAGGCCGGTTCCTCGTCCTGGCGGGTTCCGCCGCAGCGCTTGTGCTGTCGGCCATGCCCGCGCAGGCAGCGGACATCCCGGGCACCGACCAGATCGTCATGAGCCCGAACGTCCAGCACGTCGCCAACGTGCCGAAGCCCGCGAGCATCGCGGCGACCATCAACACCGACATCGCCTTCCAGGGCGACTACGCCTACGTGGGAAACTACGGCGGTTTCTCCATCTATGACATCAAGAACCCCAAGAAGGCTACCGTCGTCAGCTCGGTCGTCTGCCCCGGGTCGCAGATGGACGTGTCGGTGTACGGCAACCTGCTCTTCGCCTCCGTCGACAGCTCCCGTAACAACGACTCCTGCGCGAGCACGTCGCAGCCCGCGTCGGTGAAGGAGTCCTGGGAGGGCATCCGGATCTTCGACGTGAGCGACAAGGCGAACCCGAAGTACATCAAGTCGGTCGAGACCGCCTGTGGTTCGCACACGCACACGCTCGTCCCGGACAAGAGGCACGGAAACGTCTACCTGTACGTCTCCTCCTACAACCCGTCGGCGTCGTTCCCGGACTGCCAGCCGCCGCACGACAAGATCTCCATCGTCAAGGTGCCGCTCTGGAACCCCACCGCGGCGTCCGTGGTGGACACCCCGGTCGTGTTCCCCGACGGCGGTAACGAGACCCAGCCGAACCTCCTGCTGAAGACGTCCGGCTGCCACGACATCACCGTGTACGCCGAGAAGGGCATCGCGGCCGGCGCCTGCATGGGTGACGGCGTGCTGTTCGACATCCGCAACCCCGAGGCCCCGGTGGTCACGGCCCGCGTGACGGACCCGAACTTCGCGTTCTGGCACTCGGCGACGTTCAACAACGAGGGCACCAAGGTCGTTTTCACCGACGAGCTCGGCGGCGGCGGCCAGGCGACGTGCAACGAGGCCACCGGCCCGACACGCGGCGCGGACGCCATCTACGACATCGTCCGGGGCCAGATGGTCTTCAAGAACTACTTCAAGATCCCGCGCTACCAGGCGGACTCGGAGAACTGCGTCGCCCACAACGGCTCGCTCATCCCGGTGAAGGGCCGCGACATCATGGTCCAGGCCTGGTACCAGGGCGGCGCTTCGATCTGGGACTTCACCGACTCGGCGCACCCGGTCGAGATCGGGTACTTCGAGCGCGGCCCGGCCTCGGAGGGCTCCGGCGGATTCTGGTCGGCGTACTACTACAACGGCTACATCTACGCGAGCGACTTCAACAAGGGCTTCGACGTCATCAAGATCAACGACAGGCTCACCGACCCGGCCAAGAAGGTCAAGGTCGACCGCCTGAACACCCAGACCCAGGCGTCCTACCGCGAGCGCGGGCACGGCGGCGGGTGGTTCTGGGGCGACGAAGACGACTGACCCCACCGGGCGGGCGTCCACCGGTCTCCCTGAACGGGATCCCCCGACGCCCGCCTGAACGGGCCTGCGCGCCCAGCCACACCTGAGGGCGGTCCGGCACCGAGCCGGGCCGCCCTCGCACGTGTCCCGGCCGGAGCGGCCGCTCGCGCCCCCCAACGCCGCGGCCACCGCGTTCACAAAGGCGCTTCGTCAATACGGCCCGGGCGCGCTCACAGCCACAGGCAGAACGGATGCCCGGCCGGGTCGAGGCAGACGCGCACGTCGTCCTGCGGCTGGTAGTCGGCGAGGACCGCGCCGACGGAGGTGGCGTAGGCCAGCGCCGCGTCGAGGTCGTCCACCCGGATCTCCAGGTGCATCATCATCTGCTGGTCGCCCGGCCCCGCGGGCCACGCCGGCCTGGCGTACCCCTTCTCGGTCTGGAACGCCAGCCCCGCCCCACCCCCGGGCGGCTTCAGCAGCACCCAGTCCGGCTCGGACTCCGCGACCTCCCATCCGAGAAGCCGACGGTAGAACTCCGCCAACTCCGGCGCGTCCGGCGCACCGATATTCGTCCCCGACACCGTCAACCTCGGCCGCTCCATCACGTCCCCTTTCGCCCTCTCGCGGTACCCCTTACCCGGGGGAACCACCTCATGCCGCGGACCATCGAATGCCGCTCGCGTGCTCCTCTCGCGGCGGTAACGACAATTCAGCCGACCGGAAAGCCGTCTTCCAGATAGATCGCGCCGACGTCGAGGCGCCGCAGAGACGCCTGCATACGCCGTGCCATACGGGGCGTCAGCAGCACGACCAGCTCATCGGACGTGGCGAACACGAACCTGTCCAGCTCATCAGGAGGGAGGCTCGCCGCGCGGGCAGCCGAAGCCGCAACGCCCCGCTGCCGGGGATTCGGCGCGTTCAGCGGGTAGGGTCGGACGCGGTCCGGTGTGATCGCCGGGGACGACGATGGCGTCCGGTCGGGGCCGGGCGTGAGTGTGTGAGGAGACGTCACGAATGTCCGAGGCCGCTGCCGGTTTCAGTCCCGAACCCGGTGACGACGTACGCGAAGTGCGTGACTGGGTGCACGACTTCGCCGCCCGCGTGATCCGCCCGGCCGGCGCGGAATGGGACGAGCGCGAGGAGACCCCCTGGCCGATCGTCCAGGAGGCGGCCAAGATCGGGCTCTACTCGCTGGATTTCTTCACCCAGCAGTGGTTCGAGCCCAGCGGCATCGCCATCCCCGTCACGTTCGAGGAACTGTTCTGGGGCGACGCCGGCATCGGCCTGTCCATCGTGGGCACCTGCCTCGCCGCCGCCGCGGTGGTCTCGGGCGGCACCCCCGAGCAGATGGGGGAGTGGCTGCCCGAGATGTTCGGCAGCCCGGACGCGGTCAGCCTGGGCGCGTTCTGCGCCTCCGAGCCCGACGCGGGCTCCGACGTCGGCGCCATCCGCACACGGGCCGTGTACGACCAGGCCAAGGACGAATGGGTGCTGAACGGCGCCAAGACCTGGGTCACCAACGGCGGCATCGCCGGCGTCCACATCGTCGTCGCCTCGGTCGACCCCGAGCTGCGCAGCCGCGGCCAGGCGTCGTTCGTCGTCCCGCCGGGCACGCCGGGCCTCTCTCAGGGGCAGAAGTTCAGGAAGCACGGCATCCGCGCCTCCCACACCGCCGAGGTCGTGCTGGACGACGTCCGCGTCCCCGGCCGCTGCCTGCTCGGCGGCAAGGAGAAGCTGGACGCCCGCCTGGCCCGCGTCCGCGAGGGCGGCAAGGCCGGCGACCAGGCCGCGATGCGGACGTTCGAGACGACCCGCCCGTCGGTCGCCGCGATGGCGGTGGGCATCGCCCGCGCCGCCTTCGAGTACGCCCGCGACTACGCCCGCGAGCGCGAGCAGTTCGGCCGCAAGATCGGCGAGAACCAGGCCGTCGCCTTCCTGCTGGCCGACATGGCCACCCGGGTCGACATGGCCCGCATGATGACCTGGCGCGCCGCCTGGCTGGCCCGCAACAGCCGCCCCTTCACCCAGGCCGAGGGCTCGATGTCCAAACTGGTGGCGGGCGAGACCGCCGTCTGGGTCACCGAACAGGCGATCCAGGTCCTCGGCGGCGCCGGCTACACCCGCGACCACCCCGTGGAACGCTTCCACCGCGACGCCAAGATCTTCACCATCTTCGAGGGCACGAGCGAGATCCAAAGGCTCATCATCGGCCGCGCGGTCACTGGCCTGCCCGTTCGCTGATTTCGCTCCGTCGGCGAGCATCAGGCACCGACCTCCTGTTCCGTCGCTGTTCCGTCAGACACCGCGCGAGGACCGAACAGCCGGTCATCGACGGCCCGCCGCGCAGCGGGCGGGTGAGGGCAGCGCCGGTCCGTCGTTCGACGTGCGGTCGCGGGGATCCGGGGGTGCGTGGGGACAACCGCGGCACGGGCGTGTGCCGTGCCGCGGTTGCGGATCATTTCCGATCACTCATGCCCTGGGTTATGGACGGGAGTAGCCGCCCGTGTAGGCGCCGGCGCCGCTGTAGGCGTGTACGCGCCAGCGGTAGGTGCCCGCGGTTCCGTTGTAGGTGATGGTCTCGTCGGGGCCGGTGCTGATCGCGCTGGCCACCTGCTGCCAGGTGCCGAGCGTGCTGTTGTACTTCTGCAGGTACAGGTCGAAGTCGACGCCGTTGGGCCCGTCGAGGCAGCCGCGGTGGGTGCCGGAGGCAGTCGTCACGTAGCCCGACGTGCTCGGCTGGTAGACGCTCTGGCCGCTGGTCAGGCTGCCGGAGAAGCTCTGCTGGTAGCCCGTGCAGATGCTGGGCGGCGTGCCCACGGTGATCGACTTGCTGGTCGGGGCCGTCGCGCCGTTGTTGTCGGTCACGGTCAGCGTCACGGTGTAGGTGCCGAACGCCGCGTAGGTGTGCGAGGTCGTGACACCGGTGCCGGTGGCGCCGTCGCCGAAGTTCCACGCGTAGGACGCGATCGTGCCGTCCACGTCGGTGGACGCCGAGGCGTCGAACGTGCAGGCCCGCGTGGTGTTGTCGCAGGTGTTGGTGAAGCTCGCGATCGGGGGCTGGTTGCCGCCGCCACCGCCGGGCGGGTACTGCGTGGCGTCGTGCACGTCCAGCAGCGGTTCCTTGACGCCGTCGGTGGAGTCGTCGGTCCAGTTGAGGTTGCCCGTGCTGATCAGCCGTGAGCGCACGTTCAGCGCGCCGGTCCGGTTGGTCGGCTTGTTGGCTCCGCTCGTGAGCACCGCCGCCGCCCCCGCCACGTGCGGGCTGGCCATCGAGGTGCCGCTGATGGTGTTGTAGCCGCCGTTCATCCACGTCGAGTAGATGCAGGTACCCGGAGCCGCGACTTCGACGGTCGTGCCGAAGTTGGAGAACCAGGCCAGCGTGTCGTCGGTGTCGGTCGCGCCGTCGGTGCGGCAGGGCACGGTGACCGTGCCGGCGAGGCCGCCGGGCTTGCCGTCGAAGTCCGACACGGCGGAGACGGTGACGACGTCCGGGTGGTTGGCGGGGAAGAAGCCCGACGCGTTGAGCGAGCTGTTGCCCGCGGCCACGACCACGACGATGCCGGCGTTCGTGGCGTTGGTGATCGCGGTGCTGATCGCGCTGCTCGTGCATCCCTGGCAGCCGAGGCTCATGTTGATGACCTCGATCGTGCTCGCCCGTGCGACGACCCAGTCGATGCCTGCCGCGATCGCCGACAGCGTGCCGGAGCCCGTGCTGTCGAGCACCTTGACGGCGTGGATGCGGGCGCCGGGAGCGACGCCCACCGCTCCGATGGCGTTGTCGATCGCGCCGATGGTCCCGGCCACGTGGCTGCCGTGTCCGTTGTCGTCGTTGCCGCCGGCCACGCACACGCCGGTGGTGCAGTTGGTGCTCGCCACCACGTTGAGGTCGGGGTGGGTGAGGTCGACGCCGGTGTCGACGACCGCCGCGTCCACGTCGACGCGCACGTCGTCCACGCCGTCGATGTCCAGGTTGGGGTTCTGGTCGGCGAAGATGCGCTGGATCCCGGTGGGCACGGTCTGGGCGAAGGTGGTCACCTTCGCGTCGGGCTCGACGGACGCGACACCGGCGACCTTGCCGAGCCGCGCCGCCTGGTCGGGGGTCAGGAGGGCGGTGTAGCCCTGGAAGGCGTAGCGGTAGGTGCCGACGAGCACGCCGGCGTGCTCCTCGACCTGGCGCGTGGCCAGAGTGGGCACCTGGCTCTTCGCCGTGGGCTTGAGGGTGACGATGTAACGGGTCAGCTCCGCCGATGCCGTGGTGGCGGTGCTGGAGGCGTTGGCCGCGACTCCGCCGGATAAGGCGAGGGTGGCGGCGCATGCCAGGGCTGCGAACAGGGATGGACGTCGCACGGGATAGCCCTTCCTGAAGGTGAGCTGTACATGAGCCGAACTCATGCTGAAGGGAACATCGCACGCAACGCGGAGTCAGGCAATAGGTAAGATGCGGACGAATTTGTTAAATCGGAAAGCGGCCTTTTCCAGGGGTGGCGCGCACTCACATGATCACGGCCGCGGCCTCCAGAGTGCTGAGGGCCCCGGCTTCGGGAGCTCCTGACGTACGACCTGGTACGAACTTGAGCTGATCTCCCAGGCCTTGCGCCCCGCGCGCCGGAGCCGTTGCCGTGCGGGGCGCTCCGCTGAGGAAACGCGGACGGGCCCGGCGGCTCAGGATTCGAAGCGGGCCAGCCAGGTCCTCAGGATGGCTTCGAGGTGCGCGGCCTGGTCGGCGGGGAGGGCGTCGAGGAGGCGGTGCTCGTTGCGCATGTGCGCGGTGAACGCCTCGTCGATGAGCGCGCGGCCGGCCGGGGTGAGCGCGACGACGCGGCCGCGCCCGTCGTCGCCGGAGCGGCGCCGCGTGACGAGGCCGGCGCGTTCGAGCCGGTCGATGCGCTTGGTCATCGCGCCGGTGGTGACCATGGTGTGGCGGGCGAGCTCGCCGGGGGCGCGCTCGAAGGGCTCGCCCGCGCGCCGCAGCGCCGCGAGCACGTCGAACTCGCCCTCGTCGAGGCCGTGTTCGCGGTAGACGGCGACGAGCTCGCAGGTCAGGTGCGCGGCGAGGCGGTGCAGGCGCCCGATGACGCCCTGGGGGGTGACGTCCACGTCGGGGCGCTCGGCGGCCCATTCGGCCTGGATGCGTGCCACGTGGTCCATGCCCGTCATGCCGTCACTATAACTTCCCGGGAAGCTATTGGCGATGACTTCCGTGGAAGCTACAGTAACTTCCGTGGAAGATAACTTGAGGTGGACGCTGGTCACGGCGATCGCGCCGGTGGCGTGGGGGACGAACTACTACGTCATCCACGAGTACCTGCCGGCCGGGCACCCTCTGTGGGGCGCGCTGCTGCGCGCGCTGCCCGCCGGGCTGCTGCTCCTGGCGGTGTGCCGGCGGCTGCCCCGGGGGCCGTGGTGGTGGCGCTCGCTGGTGCTCGGCGCGCTGAACATGGGGGCGTTCTTCGCCCTGATCTACACGGCGGCGCAGCTCCTGCCGACGAGCGTGGCCTCGACGATCATGGCGTCGTCCCCCGTGGTGATGATGCTCATCGCCTGGGCGCTGCTCGGCGAACGTCCGCGCCTGCTCGCCTCGGCCGGAGCGGTGCTGGGCGTCACGGGGGTGTGCCTGATGCTGTTCAGCGGGGTCTCCGCCGTGGACTGGTGGGGAGTGGTGGCGTCGGTCACGGCGATGCTGATGTCCTCGCTCGGGTTCGTGCTTACCAAGAGGTGGGGGAGCGACACGAGCGTGCTCGCGTCCACGTCCTGGCAGCTCGTGGCCGGAGGGCTCGTTCTCGCGCCGTTCGCGGTGCTCGTCGAGGGCGCGCCGCCCGCGGTGGACTGGGCGGCGGTCGCGGGGTTCGCCTACGTCGCGGTCGTGGCCACCGCCGCCGCGTTCGCGGCCTGGTTCGCGGGCCTGAAGTACCTGCGCGCCGGGACGGTCGGGCTGATCGGCCTGCTCAACCCGGCCACGGGGGTGCTGCTCGGAACCCTGCTCGCCGCCGAGGTCCTCACGCTCCGGCAGGCCGCGGGGCTGGTCCTCGTCATGGCGGGCATCCTGCTCGGCCAGCCCGTCGCCGAACGGCTCCGCGCCCGCCTGCGCCCCCGCCCGGCGGCGCCCGCCACGCCCCACCGCGAGGCCCGGGTCGAGGTGTGCGGCGGACGCACCTCGCGGTGAAGCGCGTGCGCGTCTCCGGTGCTCGGTCCGAATGAAGGGGGCATGCCCGCCCAGCGCCCGCCCCGCGCCGTCCAGACCGGCTGACCGCGGGATCCCGGCGGCTTCCGGGCGGTCAGAGATCGAGGCCGGAGCCGCCGAACCGGTCCTGGAGGAACCTCCCCTGGTCGCGCAGGGCCTGCTCGTCGCCCCGGTACACCGAATCGGCCACCTTGCGGAGCTGGGTGTCCAGCAGGCCGAGCTGGGCGAGCAGCTCCTCGTGGGCGCTGCGCTGCCGCTCGCCGCGCCGCGTCAGCGCGTACGAGCGGGGCAGGTTCGCGTAGGCCTCCAGGCTGGACGGCAGGTAGTCCCTGATCGTCTGCGACACGATGTGCAGATGGTCGGGTGAGGAGGTGAGCGCGTCCGCCCGGCGCAGGATGTCGCGCAGCACCTCGGCCAGCGCGCCGACCCTGGCCATCACGTCATCGGGGAACCGGTTCCCGCCGACCTTGGCCAGCAGCGTCTCCAGGTCGGCGAGGAGTCGCCGGCTCTCCACCTCCGCGTGCGAGATCGTGAGCCTCACCCGGTCCGCCGGGGCCAGCAGCGCCCCGACGCCGTACAGTCCGGCGACCACGACGGGCCAGAACGCGCCGGCGACGCCGAAGAAGACCAGGACCACTCCGGCCAGCGCCAGGGCGCACCCGGCGATGTTCTTCGTCGACCCGGCGTAGGCGAGGATCCTCCTGCCCGGACTACTGGTAGCCACGGATCTCCTTGAAGGCCGCGGCCAGCGATCCCGACCGCGCGTCGAAGGTGGCACCCCCGGTGAGCTGGGCGACCCGCTTCATCTCGTTGACGTCGCTGTCGCCGAAGAGCACGACGAACGCCGGGAACTTCACCGGCAGCGAACCGTAGTAGGAGGCGAAGTCGTCGTAGGAGCCGCCGTCGGTGTTGTCGCCGTCCGTCATCAGCACGATCGAGGTGAAGTCCCCCGAAGCCGCCGACGACTCGGCGCGCGCGTAGGCGGCCCGCAGGCTGTCGAAGATCGCCGTGCCGCCGCCGGCCCGCAGCGCCTCGCCGTACGCGCGGATCTGCCGCAGTGTCGGCTCGGGGTCGCGTTCGGGCAGCGTGAAGCTCTGCGGCGTGCCGGGGGCCGTGTTGAAGGGGATCATCGTGACCGTTTCGCGGTTCCGGAAGCGCGAGAAGGTCCCGCTCACGGTGGTGTCGGCGCCGGACAGGGCGGTCAGCGCCTGCTTGAGCGCGTCGATCCGGTCGCCCTTCATCGATCCGGAGGTGTCCAGGACGAACAGCGTCCGCGACGGCCTGCGCACCTGGTTGAGGTACACGCCGATCAGCTCGTCGGCGGCGCTCCGCCGGTTCGGGAACGGCAGTTCCACCAGCGACGCGGATCCGAAACGCCGGTCCGGCCTGACCTCGGGGACGATCGGCCGCCGGAACGTCGTGGTCATGATCTCCCGCTGGATCTCCGGCCTGCGCAGCCACGCCGCCAGCTTGCCGTAGAGCTCCTTCTTGTCCGGCGTCGCGGAGCTCAGGAGGGTGAGCGGGTAGTCGGCCGTCACGACCCCGTCGGTGGGGTAGACGAGAGTGAGCGGTTCCTTGAGCCTGCCGGAGGCGTTGAGGCCCAGCAGCACGGACTCGTAGTTCACGAGCCCGTCCACGGCGCCCTGCTTGGCGTACGCGTCCGCGAGCCATCCGGAGGAGCCGGCGGTGAGCGTCTGCGCCGAGAAGAACTCCTTCAGCTTGGGCGTCGCCGCGTCGATCTGGGCCTTGTCCACGGCCTCCCCGGCATCGGAGAGGGCGGCGGTCACACCGACCAGCGCCGAGAAACCGGAGTTGGATGCCGCGGGGCTGGTCATGCCGAAGGTGAACTTGCGGGCCCGTGCGGCGGCGGCGATGTCGTTCCAGGTGACCGGCCTGCCGTCCCAGCCGAGTTCGCGGGCCTTGGACGCCTTCAGCCCGAGCAACACCGGCGAGACCATGACCTTCGTCTGGGTCGACAGACGCGCGGTCGCCCCGTCGATCAGCGACAGGTACCGGTTGGAGGAGAACCACGTCGCGTCGTACCTGCCGTCGGCGCCGCCCCTCGCCACCTGGTCCGCCCCGTCGAGCGTCCCGGCGTACGACAGCGTGACCCGCACGCCGACGGCGTCCTGCGCTCGCTTCAGCAGCGGTTCGAGGTCCTTGACCTCGCTTCCGGCGAGGACGCGGAGCACCTCGGGGCCGTCCACGGGAGCGGGGGTGTCCGCCCCTCCGCACGCGGCCGACGCCACCAGCAGGGTCAGCACGCCGAGGACCCGCGCGACCGGCGGTATGCCCGCTCGTACGGCCGGCGCTCGCCGTCTCATCGGGGGAGCGCCTGTTCGCCGCCGCGCTGGGAGCGATCCAGGTACGTGCGCGCGTGGTCGAGTTCGACGGTCAGGTTGTCCACGGTGATCGCCATGTTCTGCACGGCCTGTGCCTTGAAGGTGTCGATCATGTCCATGGTGGTGTAAATGTTGTCGAACGCCTTGCGCAGCGCGTCCATGTTCACCGTGGTCGAGGCCGCCTGGGTCTGGATGTCGGCCGCCTGCGTGCGCAGCATCTCGCTGGTCGCCACGATCAGGTCCGAGGTCGTGGCGTTGAGTGCCGTGATCTGGTCGAGCACGAGCTTCTGGTTCGCCAGCGCCTGAGCCACGGTCACGGCCGTGCGCAGCGCGGCGATCGTCGTCGTGGTCGCCCGGTCCACGCCCTTGATCAGTTCGAGGTTGTTCTTGCGGATCAGGTCCAGCGCGAGGTACCCCTGGGCGGACACCGCGAGCTGCGTCAGCAGGTCCTGGTGCTTCTGCCGGATGCCGAACAACGCGTCCGAGCGCAGGGCGGTGGCCTTCTCGGGGTCGGCCGTCTCGACCTGCATGATCTTCTCTTCGACAGCGGAGTCGAGGGCGGCGGCGAGCAGGGCGTACTCCTGCAGGCGCTGCATCGACTCCCACAGGTTGGCCTTCTCGCCCTCGATGGCCGCATTGTCCTTGAGCAGCTCGTCCTGCCCGGACTTCAGGGCCCGGATGATGTCGTCGATGTGCTTCTGCGCCGACTGGTACTTCGCGAAATAGTCGCGCAGCTTGTCGCCGAACGGGATCAGTCCCAGCAGCTTCCTGCCAGGGTTGGACGCCTGCTTGGGGTCGAGGTCGACGATCGTCCGGCGCAGCGCGACAAGCTGCCCCGCCACCGCCACCTGGGCGTCCTTGCCCTCGCCCTTGGCAGACGCCAGCGCGGCCACCGGACGCTTGAGCATGCGGTTGGCGACCTGGGAGGACGCCCGGATCTCCGTGTCTCCCATCGAGGTGATGTCGTGCACCTTGCGGGTGAACTGCGGCGACCGCGGGTCCAGGCCGCCGAGTTCCTCGGCGAAGCCCCTGGCCTTCTCGGCGAGTTCGGCGCTTCGTCCCTCTTCGACGGGCAGCATGGTGGCCGCCTTCTCCGTGGGCACCTTGGCCACGGGTTCCGGCGGGCTGAGCACGAGGTCGCTCACGGTGTTCTCTCTCTTCCAAGCGGGCGAATGCGAGGTCAGGGCGTGGGGGAGGGCGCCGCGCCCGACCGGTAGAGTCGCTCGATCACGGTGATCATGCCCTCCAGCCGATCGTGGTCGGGCGGTTCGACCACGTCGATGAGGTCGGTCGGCAAGGGGGCCTTGGCCTTCGCCACCAGGTCGTCGAACGCCCTGGCGTGTGCGGTGCGGAAGCCGTACAGGGCGGCCAGGCGTCCGAGTTCCGGATCCTCCTCCAGCAGACGGCCGACCTCGGTGCCCTGCGCGCTGAACGGCACGAGGGTGTGCTTGCTGAGGACCGTGGGCGAGGGATAGAGCAGTCGCATGTCCGGGCGGATCGAGCCGTCGCCGGCGAACAGGCGCGAGGCGTACTGCGCCTCGTAGACCATGACCATGGGCGTCTTGCCGATTCCGAGGGACAGGTAGTCCTCGAACGGCGCCTCGGTGGAGGTCTCCGAGTAGCCCTGGTCGAGAAAGAGGGGAGCGACGGTTTCCGCCACCTTGGAGACCTGCGCGTTCGAGGTGACCACGTCGTCGCCGTTGGCCACGTAGCCGGCGATCGCGAGGTACATCGCCGCGGAGTTCGAGGCGCGGATGTCGGTGGTGGTGAGCAGGACCCGCTTGCGCGCCGGATAGGCGGTGTTGCCGGGGAGCTTGTCCCACCGGGTGCCTTTCCCGACCAGATCCAGATATTTCCGGACGTCGAGCACCTGATAGCCCTGGCCGGAGTCCCGCACGACGCCCGCCTTGGTGAGCACGCCCACGATCGGCTCGAAGGTGGCGATCGCCATGGGGGAGGAGAACGGCGCGAACGTGCGGGTGGCGCCCTGGTCACGCTTGATCTTCTCCGCGGCCGGTGCGCTGGAGGGGAACGCGAAGCCGTACTTCTTCAGATCGACCGAGTCCACGATCTGGCGCGAGCCGGCGGTGTCGACCTCCACCCGGAGGCCGTGCCGGGTGAAGACCGCCCGCACCCGCTGATCGTCGAAGAAGGGCTTCTTCTCCGATCCGATCACGCCCCGCACCACGGTGGGCTCCCGCGTCTCCGTGCCGCCGCCACGGTTGCCCACCACGATCGCCGCCACCACGGCGGCGCCGAGGAGCAGCGCCAGCCCGACGCCGATCCAACGCTTCATCTGATTCCTCGAAAGCTCGCCCCGTATTCGCCGTGAACCGGCGTTCCCCACCGAATTATGTGAGCTATCACGACAAGGCGGGCCGAGGCATCGACGACGCGTGCACAATTCAGCTTCCGTTCACTGTCACGCCATAAGCCGAAGCGGTCGGCGAGGTCGCGCCGCTTTGGCCACGCCGGTGGGAAGCCTGTTCCGCGAGAGCGGGGAGGAGCCGCTTGACGGCTGGCTAGAATTCCGGCATTCCGCGGATGTGACTCCGGTGTCCGGGTGACGGCGCCACGCGCGTTCGAGGCCGCGGGGAAGGCGGAACGTGAACGGCATCGGGCGCGAGGACGGGCATCCGAGCGCCCGGGAGGCGCGGGCCGTCCTCCTGAAGGCGCGCAGGCTTCGCGAGACCGCGCGCACCCTGCTCGCCGACCACGGGCGCGCTCGGGCGGACGTCGAGCGGGCGCTCACGGTCGTCCGTGGTGAGGCCGCGCGACGGGAGCTGGCGGCGATCCCGGTCGCGCGCGTCAAGGACGTGACGGAGGGGCGCCTGCGGCTGGGGGCCGTCGAAGAGGCCGGGTACACCACGGTGCTGGACGTCCTGGAGACGACGCCGTACGCGTTGCAGCTCCTGCCCGGCATCGGCGCGCGGTCGGCGCGGCAGATCCACGCGGCCGCCCAGCAGATCGAGCGCGCCGTCGCCGAAGCGGTCGCCGTCCGGATCGACGTAGGACGCAAGGACGCCGCCGCCACCGACCTGCTGAAGGCGCTGAAGCGGCTCGTGAACGCGGGGCCCGACCTGCCGCGCGCGCTCGGCCTGGCGGGCGACGCCGAGAAACGGCTCGCGCCGGCGCTGTCGGCGGCGGGTCCGGCCGGGAGCGGCCTGCGGATGCTGCTGGCGGGCGCGAAGGGCCGCGCCCGCGCCCGGCAGGCCGTCCACGAGCTGGAACGGCTCCTCGCCGAGGCGAACCAGGCGGGCGCGGTGGGCCAGGCGGGTGCGGTGGGCTCGGTGGGCGCTGCGGGGGTGGCGGGCGCCTCGCTGCTCATGGCGCAGGCGTCGGTGGACCTGCTGCGTCCCGTGGCGAGCGACATCGAGGCGTGGAGCGACTACGAGCTGCAGTCGGCGACCTACCACGGCCTGCTCGCCGAGATCGCGGGCACCGGCCCCGACCGGCACGCCGCCGAGGGGTTCCTGCCCGACGACCTCGCGTCGCGGGTCCGGGCGCAGGAACTGGACGACACCCACCGGCGGGTGTCACTGCGGGGCTACCAGTCCTTCGGGGCGCGGTTCGCGCTGGTCCAGCGCAGGGTGATCGTCGGCGACGAGATGGGCCTGGGCAAGACGATCACGGCCATCGCCGCCATGGCGCACCTCAGGGCCGAGGGGGCCACGCACTTCCTGGTCGCGTGCCCGGCCAGCGTCCTGATCAACTGGCTGAGGGAGGTGGAACGCCGCAGCACGCTGCACGCCTACCCTCTGCACGGGCGCGACCGCGCCGCCGCGACGGCGCGGTGGATCCGTGAGGGCGGCGTCGCGGTGACCACCTTCGCCATGCTCGGCCACCTCGCGGTCCCCGGCGAGCTCGCGGTGGGCATGCTCGTGGTGGACGAGGCGCACTACGTCAAGAACCCGGCCGCCAAGCGGACCCAGGCGGTGGCCCGCTGGTGCGAGCGCGTCGAGCGCGTCCTGTTCCTGTCCGGCACGCCGATGGAGAACCGCGCCGGGGAGTTCCGCGCCCTCGTGGGCCACCTGCGGCCCGACCTGCTCCCCGCGATCCGCGTCCACGACGGCGTGGCGGGGGCCGCCGCGTTCCGCAAGGCGGTCGCGCCGGTCTACCTGCGCCGCAACCAGGCGGACGTGCTGGACGAGCTCCCCGAGGTGGTCCACGTGGACGAATGGGAGGAGCTCGGCAGAGCGGACCTCACGGCCTACCGGCAGGCGGTGGCCGCCGGGAACTTCATGGCGATGCGGCGCGCGGCGTACGCGGTGCCGAGCCAGTCGGCCAAACTCAACCGGCTGACGGAGATCGTGAAGGAGGCCGCGGGCAACGGTCTCAAGGTCGTCGTCTTCTCGTACTTCCGGAACGTCCTGACCGCGGTCGGCGACGTCCTCGGGCCGGAGGTCCATGGGCCGATCACCGGCGATGTGACCGCGGCCCGCCGCCAGCGGACGGTGGACGCGTTCACGTCCGCGCCGGGCCACGCGGTGCTGCTCGCCCAGATCGAGGCCGGGGGCGTCGGCCTGAACCTTCAGGCCGCGTCGGTGGTGATCATCTGCGAACCGCAGGTCAAGCCGACCATGGAGACCCAGGCCGTCGCCCGCGCCCACCGAATGGGCCAGGTCCGCACGGTGCAGGTGCACCGGCTGCTGTTGGTGAACAGCGTGGACGAGCGCATGCTGGAACTGCTGGACGCCAAGACCGAGATCTTCGACGCCTACGCCCGCCGCAGCGAGCTGGCCGAGACCACGGCGGAGGCGATCGACGTCTCCGAGCAGTCCCTGGCCCGCGCGATCGTCGAGGCCGAGCAGCGGCGCCTGGGAGAAGACGTCAGTCGGTGAGGCGGCGGGCCAGCCAGACCAGGGACTCGGTGATGCGCTCCTTCGGCAGGCCGAGGGTGTGGCGCTGGAAGGAGTAAAGCTCGGGCGCCAGGGGGGAGAGGACGGCGTCCGCCGCGGCGTCGGGGTCGGGGACACCCGCCTGGACCAGGAGCACGCGCACGTGCGCGCGCCAGAAGCCGTAGGCGCCGGTGGCGAACCTGGCCTTGCCGACCTCGGCGCCGAGGGCCAGGTGGAGGTGGCCCTCCAGCAGGTCGACCGACGCCTCGTAGAAGGCGGCGAGGCGCTCGGTGGGTGAGGCGCCGGGGCCGAGGGGCGGGTCGCCGCGCAGGATGTGCTCCTGGAGGCGGCGTTCGTGCTCGTCGAGCAGGGCGATGGCGATGGACGCGGGGTCGGGGTAGCGGCGGTACAAGGTGGCCCGGCCCACGCCTGCGGCGCGCGCGATCTCCTCCATGGTGACCTGCCGGGCGTCCATCGTGGCGAACAGGCGTTCGGCCGCGGCGAGGACGCGGGCCCGGTTGCGCGCGGCGTCGGAGCGCTCGCGCACCGGCTGCCGGGTCTCCTCGGTGGCCGTGGGCTGGAGCAGGGGAAGGTCGCGGCTCGAAATGCCGACCAACATGGCCGGATGTGTCGGGATCTGGCTGTTCACCGGGGTCTCGTCGGCGCCGGTAAGCCTGTCGCTCATGGGTCCATCGTAGGCCCCACAACGTTATGTGGACATGTCGTCCAGTTCTGACGTACTCTGAGCTCGCTAAAACGGACGGACTGTCCACATCTGTCGTTGGGACCTCTCATGCATGCCCTCCTCCTCGCGTCGGCGCTGCTGATCGGCTGTTTACTGGCAGTGCAGACGTCGGTGAACCTTCAGCTCAACAAGGCCGTCGGCACGCCGTACGGCGCCTCCTCAGTGCAGCTGAGCGTCGCCACGGTGCTCCTGGCGGTCCTGGCCGTCGCCGTGGGGACGATCGGCGCGATCCGCCTGGTGCCCGACGTGCCGTTCTGGCACCTGCTCGGCGGGCTCGCCAGCCCGCTGTACATCACCAGCGGAATCCTGCTCTTCCCCCGGCTCGGCGCGCTGGCCGCGGTCGGGCTGTTCGTCACCGGCCAGATGTTCGCCTCCCTCGGGCTGGACCTGCTCGGCCTGCTCGGCCTGGCCAAGAAGCCGATCAGCCTCGGCATCGTGCTCGGCGCCGTCGCCGTCCTGGTCGGCATCACGGTCATCATCCGCAGCCAGCGCGCCGCCCAACCGGCCGTGCCGCCCCCGCCGCCCGCCACGGGATCCGGCGGAGGCTCCGTCGCGACGGCCACCGCGCCCGCCGTCGCCGCCAAGCAGTCCGGCGCCTTCCAGGGCGGCTGGATCCTGCTCGGCCTCGTCGCCGGCGCGGTGCTGCCGATCCAGGGCGCGGTCAACGCCCAGCTGCGCAAGGACCTGCAGGCGCCGGTGACCGTGGCCACGATCAGCTTCATCGTCGCCACCCTGACCATCGTCGTGGTCCTGCTGCTCCTGCTCGCCTTCCGCCGTACCCCGCAGCCGAAGTTCCAGCCGCTCGGCGCCATGCCGTGGTGGGGCTGGCTCGGAGGCGCCTGCGCCGCCGCGTACGTGACCGCGACCTTCATGCTGATCCCCGAGATCGGCGCCGCCACGACCGTCGCGCTCACCGTGACCGGTCAGCAGGTGGCGTCGGCGGCCATCGACAACTCCGGCCTGTTCCGCCTGCCCAAGCGCCCGCTCACCGCGCCGCGCCTCGGAGGCCTGGCGCTGCTCATCGCCGGGTCGGTGCTTGTCCAGCTCACCTGAGACACCCGCTCACGA
Organism: Sphaerisporangium album; assembly: GCF_003323745.1. GTDB lineage: Bacteria > Actinomycetota > Actinomycetes > Streptosporangiales > Streptosporangiaceae > Sphaerisporangium > Sphaerisporangium album. Next base: position 217,786 of record NZ_QOIL01000017.1, on the reverse strand, counting down.
CACCGCCGAGCCCACCAGGGCCGCCGACCTCGCCGCCATGGCCCACGTGAGGGGCACGTCCGCGGTGTGAACCTCCCGGAAAAGGCGGAACGCGGACCCGGGGAGGAGGGTCCGCGTTCCGTTGGGAGTGGTTACCTTGTCAGGTCCTCAGGCGATCACGAGAGCCGTGCGATCACGGCGTCGATGTCGCGGGTGAGGACGGTGCGGATTTCCTGGTCGGGGACGGTCTTGCCGTCGTTGACCAGGGTCCTGAACTTCTGCAGCTCCTTGACGGTCTTGCCGTCGTTGCCCTTCGCCTCGGTCTTCTTGACCTTGGTGAGCTCGGACTGGAGCGTGTTGCCGTTCTTCTGGCTGAGCCGGCTCGTCGCCACGAAGCGGTCGATCAGCAGGCCGATGTCCCGCGTCGAGGTGGTGATCCCGAAGGTCACCTGCTCCTTGGTGACGTTGCCCGCGTTGTCGGTCGCGGTGACCGCCAGCGCGTGCGTGCCGAGCTTGAGCTCGTACAGCGCCTGCAGCCGGCCCGAGGCGTATGGAGCGGCGTCCAGCGTGCCGGTGACCGTCTTGACCCCGGAGGTGCTGTCCACGGCCTGCCAGGTGATGCGCAGGTCCTGGCTGTCCCCGTAGATCACGGAGTCGGAGATGCCGGACACCAGGACCGTCGGCTTGGTGCCGTCGATCTTGACCGCCGCGGCCTTCTCGGTCTCGACGTTCCCGGCCTTGTCCTTGGCCCGGTAGCGCAGCTCGTGGCTGCCGTCGCCGGTGATGTTCACCGGCTCGGTGTACGACTTCCACGCGCCGCCGTCGAGCGAGTACTCGACGCCGGCGAGACCCGAGGCGCCGTCGGACGCGGTCAGCGTCACCGGCACGGTGGATCCGTGCCAGCCGTCGTCGTTGCCCGGGGCGAACTGCGCCGTGGTCAGCGGCGCCGTGGTGTCCTTCTTCACCTCGATCGTGCCGTCGGCGGTGTTGCCCGCCTTGTCGGCGGCACGGTAGGCGACGGTGTGGACGCCGTCGGACGCGACCGTCACCGGGTCGGTGTAGGGCGCCCACGGGCCCCCGTCCACGCTGAACTCGGTGGAGGCCAGGCCCGAGCCGCTGTCGGACGCGGTCACCGCGACCGTGACGGGGGAGACGAACCAGCCGTTTCCGCCGTCGGGCTTGGCCGGGGTGGTGGTCGCCGAGACCGTCGGCGGCGTGGTGTCGGCCGGCCGCCCCCACGAGGCGTGGAAGAAGTCGAACTTCGCCGTCTTGGACGCGGCCGCGTTCACCCCGAAGGAGAACAGGCCCACCTTGGCGTTGCCGATCGCCGTGTTGGCCACCCCGGTGCCGATCTCCGTCCAGGTGGTGCCGTTGGAGGAGGCGAAACCGCGGTACGTCGTGCCGGTCTTGGTCAGTCGCAGCCACCACACGCCCTGGGTGAGGTCGCCGAGCTGCGGCTGCGGGTTCTGCACCGAGTCGCCGATCTCGCTGCGCAGCTCGATCCTGCGCGACGTCGGGCCGTCGGTGAGGTAGTCGAGCTTCACGTAGTCGCCGTCGCCGGTGTAGGCGATCAACCCGGCCTGCTGGTAGGCCTCGTTGAAGGCCGACGCGTCGACCTTGGTCTCCACGGACCAGTCCCCGGAGGGCGGGGTCTGGAGGATGAAGTTCTTCGGCCCCGAGTTGTCGGTGCCGTAGATGTCACCCTTGCTCGTGTCGATCTCCAGGTTGCCACCGGTCACCCGGGTCGCCGAGGCGTCCGGGCGGATGACGGTGTTCCAGCGGCACGCGTCCAGCGAGTCGCCGGTGAACTCGTCGTCCGGCGTGGACGGGCCCGCGGTGGCGTCCGGCAGGAGCTGGAACCAGTCGAAGGCGGCGTCGACGACCGGCCTGTTGCCGGTGCTGGCGAACGACGTGAGGCCGATGCGCGGGTTGGTGATGCCGGCGATCGCCTTGTCGGTCTGCGGCATCGTCGTCCAGGTCACCCCGTCGGGCGAGTAGGCCGCCGTGAGGGTGGTGCCGTTGCTGGCCAGCCGGATGTAGACGGTGGTCGGGTAGTCCGCGCCGAGGTTGGCGGTGTTGGACGCGGCCACCTCGTTCGGCTGGCCCGCTTCCTCCCGGACGAACTGGAAGACGCGGTTGGCCGGGTTATTGGCGGTACGCGCGGAGATGACCATCTTGGCGTAGTTGTCATCGTCGCCGTACAGGATCAGGCCCGCCTGCTGGTAGGCGTCCCTGGCGTCGATCGTCACCTTGGTCGTGGCCTGCCACGCCCCGCTGGGCATGGGCTGCAGCACCAGGTTGGGCACCGGGTTGCTGTTGTTGGTGCCGTAGATCTCGGTGAGCGAGGTGGGGATGTGCAGCGCCCCGCCGGCCACCCGCAGGTCCTGGTTCTCCCGCAGCACGCTCCACCGCGAGCGGTCGAGCGCGACGCCGTCGAAGCCGTCCGACTTGCCGGTCAGGCAGGTCGTCCCCGGGGTGTCCACGATGATCGGGATGTGCTCGGTGCGGGCGGCGCCCTTGGCGTCCGTCACGGTGACCGACGCGTCGTACGTCCCGGGCGTCTGGTAGGTGTAGCGGGCGTCCGGGGTCGTGGGCGCCGGCGCGCCGGCCACGCCGAGGTTCCACTTGTAGGTCAGCGGGGTGTTCCCGTCGGGGTCACTGGCCTCGGCGTGCAGGCTGACCGTCAGCGGAGCCGGGCCCCTGTCGGGGGTCGCCGTGAGGGTGACCGCCGGCCGCTGGTTGTCGGTGACGCCCTTGCCGACGAAGTCGGTCCAGTTGACGTTCAGCAGGCCGCCGGTGTTGGTGCCGCCCGCCAGATTGCGGACGACGAAGTACAGCGGGCCGCTGGTGGTCGGCGGGTTGGTCAGCGTGACCGGGAAGTCCTGGAAGGTCTGCCAGCCGCCGGTGTTGGCGACGTCGGCCTTGCCGACCAGGGTGCCGTCCACGGCGCCCGCGCGGATCTCGATCGTGCCGCCGGTGGAGCCGGAGGACGCGCGGAAGCTCAGCTTCTCGATCCCCGACAGGTTCACCGGGTCGTGGCTCCAGTAGTCGCCGTCCTCGATGAAGCCGATGTTGTTGAAGCCGCCCTGCGTGTCGGAGGTGGTCTCCACCTTGACGCCGGGGTCGCCGGTGCCGATGCCGCCCGGCGCGCGGCCGGTCGTGGTGAAGAACTCGGCCTGCTTGTGCTTGGGCTGCAGCAGCGCCTGCGCCCGGCCGGTCAGCGGGTTCGAGGAACCGGCGCCGCCCTTGTCGGTGTAGGACGCCTCCAGCACGTAGAAGACGTTGTCGCCCTCGCTGTGCCCGCCGGACAGGGTCGTCTGGACGACGCCCGAGCAGCCGGTGTACTGGTCGAGCGGGTGGCCGTGCGTGTCGTGGCCCAGGATGGCCTGGATCTTCACGGCCGCGCAGTCCACCGTGCCGTCCTCGGGGTCGGTGACCGTGACGGTGAACTTCACCTGGTCGCCGAACTCGAACAGGCCGCCGTCCGGCGGAAGGTTGATCTTGACCGTCGGCGCCGTGTTGCCGACCACGATCGGCACGTTGGCGGTGGCCGTCTTGCCGTCCTCGTCCTTCACGGTCAGCACGGCGGTGAAGTTGCCGGCCGTGTTGTAGGTGAAGGTCGGGTTGGCGTCGGTGGAGTCGGTCTGGCCGTCGCCGTCGAAGTCCCAGGCGAAGGTGATCGCCTGCCCGTCGGGGTCGGCCGAGCCCGCGCTGGAGAACTTCACGGTCAGCGGCGCCGGGCCGGAGGTCTTGTCGGCCTTGGCCTGGGCGACCGGCGACCGGCTGCCCTGGACGTAGTCGATCCGGTAGACGCCGGAGTCGGTGTTGTCGCCGCCGAAGCCCGAGCCCCACTCGATGAGGTAGAGCGCGCCGTCGGGGCCGAACTTCATGTCCATCGGCTTCTTGAAGCTCATCTTGCCGAGCATCGTGTTGATGTCGACGAGCTGCGAGCCGTCCTCGCTGAGCTGGAAGGAGTACAGGTTGTTCTGGTTCCACTCACCGAAGACGGCCTTGCCGTCCCAGTAGGCGGGCCACTTGTTGTCCGACTTCAGCGCCGGGTCGAACCGGTAGGCCGGTCCGGCCATGGGCGCGCCGCCGCCACCCAGTTCGGGGAAGGCGGGGTCGGCGGCGTAGTGGTAGTAGACGGTGGCCGGCAGCGCCTTGGGCAGGTCGTTGAGGCCGGTGTTGTTGGGCGAATCGTTCTTCGGCGCCGCGCAGTCGAACGCCTGCTTGGAGGTGTTCGTGGCGAAGTCGAAGTCGATGTAGGCCTTGTTGTTGCCGACGCAGTACGGCCAGCCGTAGAACCCCGGGCTGTTGAGGATGTCCCACTCGACGGTGTTCTCCGGGCCGCGCGTCGCGCTCGGCTGTCCCGCGTCCGGGCCGTAGTTGGCGACCAGGAGCTTGTGCGTCTTCGGGTCGATGCCGATCCTGAACGGGTTGCGGAAGCCCATCCCGTAGATCTCCGGGCGGGTCTTCGGCGTGCCCGGCGGGAACATGTTGCCCGCGGGGACGGTGTAGGTGCCGTCCGGCTCGGGGTGGATGCGCAGCACCTTGCCGCGCAGGTCGTTGGAGTTGGCCGAGGTGCCCTGGGCGTCCCACGCCGACCGGCCCGCGCGCTCGTCGATCGGCGTGTAGCCGTCGGAGGCGAACGGGTTGGTGTTGTCGCCGTTGGCCAGCCACAGGTCGCCGGTCGCCTTGTCGAACACCATGCCGCCGCCGTGGTGGCAGCACTCCGCCCGCTGGACGGGCACCTCCAGCACGACCTTCTCGCTGGTGAGGTCGAGCGTCAGGTCCTCGCGGATCGTGAAGCGCGACAGCCGGTCCACGACCTTCGACTGCGGGGAGTAGTACAGGTACGCCCAGCGGTTGGTCGCGAAGCCCGGGTCCAGCGCCAGGCCGAGCAGGCCGCTCTCGTTGGCGGTGAAGACGTTGAGGTGTCCGGAGGTCACCACGCCGCCCGCCGGCTTGACGGCCTTCACGTCGCCGAGCCGGTCGATGTAGAAGACGGTGCCGTCGGGGGCGATGTCCAGCATCATCGGGTTGGACGTGTTGTCGTCAAGGGTGACCTTGGCGAACGCCGTGTCCAGGCTGGCCGAGCAGTCGGCCGGCACGACGCCGGCGGCGGTCTGCAGGCCGCCGAGCAGCATCTTCAGGAAGTTCGGCTCGGCGTAGGACTCGTTGGTGTGGCCCAGCGCGGTGTACCAGGAGCGGCCGCCATCGTAGTTCTGGCACCAGCTGTTGGGGTGGTCGACGCCCATCGTGCCGCCGCTGTAGCTCTTCTCGTCCAGGGAGGTCAGGACGTGAACGTTGCCACGCGGGTTGGCGCGGAAGTCGTACCACTCGTCGAAGCGGGACCAGCGCGAGGGAAGGCCGGTGGTGGAGGGGTGCGCGGGGTCCTCGACCTTGACGACGGCCTGCTGGGGCGCGGGGTGCTGCTTGAAGTACGCGCCGACCAGCTTGCCGTACCAGGCCCAGTCGTACTCGGTGTCAGAGGCCGCGTGGATGCCGGCGTAGCCGCCGCCGCCCTCGATGTAGTGCTCGAAGGCGGTCTGCTGGGCGGCGTCCAGGACGTCGCCCGTGGTGGACAGGAACACCACCACCTGGTACTTGGCCAGGTTCTGCTCGGTGAAGGCGGCGGAGTCCTCGGTGGCGTCCACCGTGAACCCGTGGTCCTGGCCGAGCTTCTTGATCGCGGCGATGCCCGCCGGGATGGAGTCGTGCCGGAACCCGGCGGTCTTGGAGAAGACCAGCGCGGAGAACGGCGGTTCGGCGGCGGCCGTGCTGGCCGTGGCCGACGCCGGGGAGGGGAGCAGGAGCTGTGAAGGGATGACGAGCGTGGAGAGGAGCAGAACCAGGGAGGTGAGCACTCGTTTCATGCCACACCTCGCATGCCTCTGCGCAGGTGAATTCCGATATGCATCTGCATGTCGTTCCTGACCTCATGGTCCAGTCAGGCAAGGCGCGCGCCGCCGCGCTGTTGCCGGGGGGTGATGCGGGGCCGGAGGGGTGCCACCGCCTCCGTCGTGCTGTCGGGTGTCTAGGTGTCGGATGGGAACGTGCCAGGTCTAGATTTTTTATGTCTAGGAGATTAATTAATCGGGTTTTAACACGTTCGAGACAGGGATGTATAGACACAAAACGATCACGACATGACAGAGCTCCGGAGGAGGCGACCCACGCCTCCTCCGGAGCCCTGGAGCGGTCAGGAGCTGTAAACCTCGAATTCCGAGAGCTGGCCGGCGGGCCAGCCGCTGTTGGCGGTGAAGGTCAGGCGCAGGTGGCGCCGGGTTGTGGCCGGGAAGGTGATCGTCGCGGTGTTCCCGGTCGCGGGGTTGAAGGTGTACGTCGCCGAGTTGACGACGTTGGTGAAGTTCGTCCCGTCGGTACTGCCGAGGACGGTGATCGTCTGGGTGCGCGTGGCCCAGGCGGCCGCCGGGGGCAGCTTGAGGACGACGCGGCCGACGCTGACGGCGGACCCGAGGTCGACGGTGACCGACTGCGGGAAGGCGTTGTTGGCCGACTCCCAGTAGGTGTCGGCGTTGCCGTCCACCGTGTTGCCCGAGCCGTACGTCTGCACGTGGCTGGTCTCGGTGGTCGGCCGGCCCTGGGCGAGGTTGGTGACCGGGACGGTGCCGCCGGTGCCGCTGAGCGCCACGGTCAGCGGGCTGCCGGGCGCGTTGCTGGCGATGCTCAGCGTGCCCGTGCGGGCGCCCGTCGCGGTCGGGGTGAAGGTGACGCTGACCGTGCAGGACGCGCCGGCGGCCAGGGTGGCGCCGCAGGTCTTGGTCTGCGCGAAGTCACCGGTGGTGGCGATCGCGCCCAGGTTCGCCGTGCCGGTGCCGGTGTTGGTCACCGTGACGGCCTGCGCCGGGCTGGTGCTGCCCACCGCCCGTGAGGCGAACGACAGGCTGCCCGGGGACGCCGACAGCGACACCGCCGGCGGCGGGGACCCGCCGCCCGGGAAGATCTGGAACTCGGCGACCTGCGCCGCGGGCCAGCCGGTGTTGGCGGTGAAGTTGAGCCGGACGTACCGCGTGCTGGTGCTGGTCAGCGGGATCGTGACCGTGTTGCCCGTCGCCGGGTCGAACGTGTAGGCCGCCGACGGCTTGAGCGTGGTCCACGTCGTGCCGTCGTTGCCCCCCTGGACCGACAGTGTCTGTGTCCTGGTGGCCCACGCGGCGGGCGGCGGCAGCTTCAGCGTGATGGAGCCGATGTTCTGCGCGGAGCGCAGGTCGGCCTGGAGCCACTGCGGGAAGGCGTTGCTGGTCGACTCCCAGTAGGTCGCGGTGTTGTCGTCGTTGGCGTTGCCCGGCGGGAAGCCGCCGTTGGAACTGCTCGCCGTCATGGCCGCGCCGAGCGCCAGGTTGGTGGTCGAGCTGATGCCGCTGCCGGACAGGCCCACAGAAAGCGGGCTGTTGACGTCGTTGCTCGCCACGTTGAGCGTCCCGGGACGGCTGCCCGAGGCGGTCGGGGTGAAGGTGACGTTGACCGTGCAGGACGCTCCGGCGGCCAGCGAGGCGCCGCAGGTGCTGGTCTGCGCGTAGTCTCCGGTGACGGTGACCCCGCTCAGGGTCGCCGCCGCGCTGCCGGTGTTGGTGACGGTGACGGCCTGCGCCGGGCTGGTCGTGCCGGTGTCGCGCGCCGCGAAGGACAGGCTCGCCGGGGACGCGCTCAGGGTCACACCGTTGGTGCCCGCGCCGGTGAGGTCGACGGTGACCGGGCCGCCCGGGGCGCTGCTCGCGACCGTGAGCGTGCCGGTGCGGGTGCCCGTCGCCGTCGGGCGGAAGGTGACGTTGACCGTGCAGGACGCGCCGGCGGCGAGCGACGTGCCGCAGGTGCTGGTCTGCGCGTAGTCTCCGGTGACGCTCACCCCGCTGATCGGGGCCGCCGCGGTGCCGCCGTTGGTGACGGTCACGGTCTGCGCCGGGCTCGTCGTGCCGACCTGCCGCGCCGCGAAGGACAGCAGGCCCGGGGTGCCGGACAGGCCCCCGGTGCTGCCGCCGCCGCCCGGGTAGATGTAGTTCGGCGCGGGCCACTGGCCGGTGCAGACCGTGGAGCTCGTGCTCCAGCCGGTGTTGCCCGCGCCGACCGTCGGGCTGAAGCTCGTCCCGACGCAGTTGTGGATCGAGACCCCCGCGCCGATGTGGTTCGCCCGGACGCCCGTGAACGACGTCGTCGCGCCCGCCTGCGCCTGGATCATGTACGTGCCGGTGCCGTCGACGTTCACGTTGGTGAAGTTGACGGTCCTGGTCGTGCCCTCGATGAAGTGGATGGCCGCGTACGAGCTGTCCAGGATGTCGGTGTCGGAGACGTTGATCGTCGCGTTGATCGGCTCGTTGAGCCCGTCGAACCAGATCGCGCCGACGCCGAAGTTCCAGTTGTAGTCGGAGTTGCCGGCCCGCAGCAGGGTGTTGCGCGCGACGGTGTGCGTGCCGGCGACCGCCGTGCCCGACCCGGAGTTGACGCCCGGGTACCGGTTGGCGATGTGGATGCCGCCGCCGTTGGTGATGGTGTCGCTGGCCACGTTGTCGGTGATCTTGATGTCCCGGCCGCCGTAGGTGACGATGTTGTTGGCCAGGATCGGCAGGATCACCGTGTTGTGGTCGAACGAGTTGTTGACGTTCGCCACCCGGTCGGGCCACATCGCCAGGCCGTCGTCCCCGGTGTTGCGGACGAAGGTGTTGGTGACCTGCGAGTTCGTGACGCCGGTGTGGAAGTTCACGCCGTCGGCGGTCTGGTCGAGGATGCGGCTGTTCTTGATGACGAAGTTGTTCATCGGGCCGTCCATCCACGCCCCGACCTTCGTGTGCTGCATCCACACGTTGTCGACGACCGAGTCGCTCATCGCGCCGCCGATGGCGTTGACCTGGTCCTCGTCCACGCGCTCGGCGATCTCGCCGATGATGGCGAAGTCCTTCAGCGTGACGTTGCGACTCGGGCCGCCCGCCTCGTGGGGCCGGATCTCGCCGGTGTAGCCGCCCCCGGAGACGTACTTGCCGTAGACGCCGGCCGCGCGCTTGCGGTCGGTGGGGTGGCGGCCGGTGAGCACGCTGTACCAGGGGCCCGCGCCGGCGAGGGTCACGCCGTCCACGACGACGTGGTCCCACAGGGTGTAGGTGCCCTCGGGGATCCAGACCACCTTGTTCTGGGCCTTGCCCGCGTTGACCGCAGCCTGGAACGCCGCGGTGGAGTCGGTGGCGCCGTTGCGGACGGCGCCGTAGTCGTCGACCGACAGCGACCCGGCGGGCCGGGCGATCGGGTTCGGGACCACCTCGAAGTCGGCCAGGTCCACGGTGATCGGGATGCCGCCGGTGAACTGGATGCGGACCTTGGCGCCCTGGGCCAGCGTGGACCCGAACATGGTCCGCGTTTCGTCGTAGAAGTGGTGGGGGTTGTTGCCGGGGGTGTTGTTGAAGGGGTACCCGCCGTAGAACCAGACGTACTTGGACGTCAGGGGCAGGTCCTTCAGGTGGGCGCCGTTGACCCGCAGGTCGGCGGTGGTGTTCTGCCCGGTGCCGGCGCCGTTGTCCGGCACGCTGTAGCGCAGCGACATGGCGTTGGCCGGCCGGGGGAGCGTGAACTCCACGTACTCGCCGGCGGCGTCGAGCGTCACCGCCCGGCGGCCCGAGGCCTCGGAGGGCAGGTGGGTGTAGATCCGGTCGGGGCCGATCACCTGGCCGGAGGTGACGGCGTCTTCGGCTTCGATCTCGGCGAAGGGCACGGTGGCGCCGCGCCCGGGGAAGTCGAACGGGGAGTCGGCGCGCGTGGCGGCCGAGGCGGGGGTGGCCGGGAGCCAGGCCACTCCTCCCGCTGTCAGTGCCACGACCGTGGCGATCGTCCAGGCCTTCAGCCTGCCGGGCTTGTTCATCGCTGACCCTTCATGCGAAGAGCCGGACACTTGGCGGCCGGGTACACAGACCGGTGGTGTCCGGGGGGTACCGATACCTTAAAATGACAGACAGATGTCTGCAATATTTCGCCGGTTCCGTGAAATGTAACGACTTAGTCGCGGGAATTCCTCGACCGGGAGTCTCCGCAAGTGGTTGCGCGCAGGTGAAAACGGTTTGCGCGGTCGTTGTCACGGCCTTCGGCCGCAGCGGGGGACGCGACGCGCGAGCGCCGGTCAGACCTTCTGGTCCGCGTTGACCAGGCGGTCCTGGAAGGCGCGGCGGAGGTGCTCCTCCTTGGTGGGCCGGACCCGGGCCATGGCCAGGCGGAGGATCGGCGGGGCCATCAGGGACGTGACGATGGCGACCACGATCACGATCGTGTACATCTCCGTCGTGATCACGCCGAGCCGCAGGCCCACCATGGCCACGATGACCTCGATCACCCCGCGGGCGTTCATCCCGGCGCCGAGGGCGAGCGCCTCCCATCCGCTGAGACGGCTCAGCCGGGCGCCCAGGTAGGCCCCGGCGAACTTGCCCGCGATCGCCACGCCCAGCACCACGCCCGAGGCGGCGAGGACGGCCGGGTCCGCGAGGAGCGTGAGGTCCATCCGCAGGCCCGCGGTCGCGAAGAACAGCGGGGCCAGCACGCCGATCACCGTTGAATGCAGCGGAGCCATCCACTCCGAGGTCGCGTGGCCGGACCGGCCGATGACGATGCCGCACACGAACGCGCCGAGCACCGCCTCCAGCCCGAGCGCCTGCGTCGCCGCCGCCGACAGCAGCACCATGACCACGACCGCGGTGATCGCCGGGCCGTGCCCGGGGGAGCGCGAGGCGGCCCGCAGGACGCCGCGGGCCAGCGGCCGGCCGGCGAAGAGCGCGAAGACGACGACCCCGGCGAGCGAGAGCAGGGACAGGGCGATCTGCCCGGCGCGCACGCCCGTCGTGGCCATGGCGGAGACGATCGACAGCATGAACCAGCCGAACGCGTCGTCCACCGTCCCGGCGGTCAGGCACAGCTGGCCCACGTCCCGGTGGAGCAGGTTCATGTCCCGCAGCGTCTTGGCGATCACCGGGATCGCGCTGACGCACGTGGCGACCCCCAGGAAGAGCGCGAAGACCGTGGGGTCGGTGCCCTCGCCGAGCAGCGAGGCGGGCAGCAGGTAGCCCGTCGCGACGCCGAGCGCCAGCGGGACGGCGAACCCGGCGACGCTGACCTTCGCCGCCGTGGAACCGCGGCGGCGCACCAGGCCGAAGTCGAGCTGCACGCCCGTCAGCCCCACCAGGAGCAGCACGCCTATCTGAGCGGTCGCGTCCAGCAGGTGGAACTGCGCCGGCCGCGAGGGCAGCAGCCACTCCGACAGGCCGGGGGCGAGGTGCGCGAGCAGCGAGGGGCCCAGCAGGACGCCGACGGACAGCTCGCCGACGATCGCGGGCATGCCCAGCCGGGCCGCGAGGCGGCCCAGCAGCGTGGCGAGCAGGAGCAGCAGCCCCACCTGGAGGAGGAACAGCAGCAGCTCGTGGGCGCCCAGCGGCGCGACGGGATGAAGGTCGGGCACACCAGCGATTGACGCCCATCGGGGCGCGGACGGTCTGCTCAAGATTGAGCGACGCGCCCGGGGTCCCCGTCGAGTGACGCGGCCGCGCTCCACGGAAACGGCGGGCCTGCTCAACATTGAGCGGACGGGCCGGGGCGCGTGCGCGACATTCGAGTACGGAATCCGACTCAGCGGAAGGGATGTCATGACGGACACGGATGCCTGGTCGCCGAGGTCGGCGCAGTACCAGACGACCCTGCCGCCCGAGCGCCTGCTGCACTCGGGCAACGCCGGGATCGTCATCCACCGGACCGGGCAGCTCGAGTACGAGATGGCGGCCGAGGGCCGTGACTTCAGCGTCGAGCTGGTGAACTACATGAACCGCGCGCAGGTCGACGTCGCCACGACCTTCCTGTACGAGGAGGTGTTCGGCGTCCGCGACCGGGTGCACTGGTTCGTGCACATGAAGTCGCCGGAGCTGTACAGCAGATTGCTGGAAATGGTCGACCACGACGCGGCGTTCCAGGACATCTCGCTCCGGGACCGGCTGCCCAAGAAGGGCGGCGGCAACTGGGAGAAGATGTTCGTCTACGGCAGCCTGCGGGAGACGATCATGTGCCCGCAGCACGGCTTCGCCAACGTCGGCCACGACGAGCACCCCACCGACCCGCGCGAGCGGCGCGAGTCGTTCGTCCCGCCCGCCACGCACCAGACGACCCAGCCGCCCGGGCGGCAGCTCAACTCGGCCAACGCGGGCGCCATCGTCCTGCGCACCGGCGACGTGAGGTACGAGTTCCGCGAGGAGGGCCGCCGGTTCCTCTACGACTGGTCGACGTACGTCAACGACGCCCTCCCCGGCCAGGCGACCGCGTTCGTCTACGAGCAGACCTGGGGGCAGCAGGACCGCATCCACTGCCTCATCCACCTGCGCGACCTGGAGGACTACCGGGTCGTCCAAGAGGTCGACCGCAGCGAGGGCATGCACAAGGAGGTCTACGACCCCGAGCGGGTGCCCGCGGCCAAGGGCGGCGGCCGCTGGGACCGGCTGTTCGTCCCCACCAGCATCAACGACGTCGTGATGGTGCCCCACTTCGCCGACAGGCCCTAGCCGATGGCGCTGGGAATCGAGGCGGTCGGCGCCTACGCCGGCCGGGCGTTCCTGGACGTGCGCGGCATGTTCCGGGCGCGCGGCCTGGACCTGAGCCGGTTCGCGAACCTGATGATGGAGCAGCGGTCGGTCAACCTGCCGTGCGAGGACCCGGTCACCAACGCGGTGAACGCGGCCAAGCCTCTCGTCGACGCGCTGACGCCCGAGGAGCGCGGCCGGATCGAGGCGCTCGTCGTCGGCACCGAGTCCGGGCTCGACTTCGGCAAGCCGATCAGCACTTACGTCCACCATCACCTCGGCCTCAGCCCGTCCTGCCGCTCGTTCGAGGTCAAGCACGCCTGCTACGGCGGCACGGCCGCCCTGCAGACCGCCGCCGGCATGGTCGGGTCGAGCCCGGTGCCCGGCGTGAAGGCGCTGGCCGTCGCCACCGACGCGGCCAGCGCCACGGCCAAGGCGTCCTACTGGGAGCCGTCCGAGGGCGCCGGGGCGGTCGCCATGCTGGTGAGCCACGACGCGAACGTGCTGGAACTCGACCTCGGGGCGAACGGCTACCACACCTTCGAGGTGATGGACACGCTGCGCCCCCGCCACGACCTGGACTCCGTCGACCCGGACCTGTCCCTGCTGGCGTACATGCGGTGCGCCGAGGAGAGCTTCGCCGCGTACCAGCGGCGGGTGGCCGGGGCCGACCTCGTGGACACCTTCGCCTACCTGGCCATGCACACGCCGTTCGCCGGCATGGTGAAGGGCGCCCACCGCATGCTGCTGCGCAAGCAGAAGGGCCTCGGCGCGCGTGACATCGAGGCCGACTTCTCCGCCCGGGTCGTCCCGTCGCTCGCGTACGGGATGCGGGTGGGCAACACCTTCTCCGCGGCCCTGTACCTCGCGCTGTGCTCCCTGCTGGACCACGGGGAGTTCGCCGAGCCGCGGCGCATCGGCCTGTTCTCGTACGGCTCCGGCTGCGCCTCGGAGTTCTACAGCGGCGTCGTCCCCGCCGGAGCCCGGCCCACCGGCGACATCGGCCGGGCGCTGGCCGAACGCCAGGAAATCACCGTCGAGGACCTGGACGTGATCACCGACCTCAGCGCGGACCGGATCTTCGGCGTGCGCGACGCGGTGTTCGACACCAAGCCGTACGGGGCTCTGTTCGAGGACCGGTTCGAGGGCCGCGGCCTGCTCGTCCTGGACCGGATCGCGGACTTCCACCGCGAATACAGATGGAGCTGACGACGATGTCCGTCATCCTGCGGCTGAAGATCCGCGACACCCTGGACGCCGGGTCCATCGCGGAGATCCACGACGCCCTGGACGAGGCCGAGGGCGAGCCTGACTGCCGCATCCTGATCCTGGAGGGAGGCGACGGCGTCTTCTGCACCGGCCTGAACCTGGAGGGCGCCGCCGGGCAGGACGCCTCCGACGGCGGCGCCGCCTTCTTCGGCCTGCTCAGACGGTTCACCACGACCCCGCGCGCGGTCGTCGCGCAGGTCGACGGGCGGGCGGCCGGTGGCGGGGTCGGGCTGGCCGCCGCGAGCGACTTCGTGTACGCGAGCGAGCGCAGCGCGTTCAGCCTGCCCGAGGCCCTGTGGGGGCTGCTGCCGTGCTGCGTGCTGCCGTTCCTGATCCGGCGGGCCGGCTTCCAGAAGGCGTACACGATGACCTTCAGCACCCAGCCGGTGCCCGCCGTCGAGGCCGAGCGGTTCCACCTGGTCGACGCGGTCGCCGACGACCCCCGTGCGCTGGTCAACCGGCTGGCGTACCGGCTCACCAAGCTGGACGAATCGATCATCCGGGACATGAAGTCCTACTTCCGCGAGATGTGGATCCTGTCCGACGAGGTGGAGGCGACGGCGGTCAAGGAGTTCGGCCGCCTGATGTCCGCGCCCGAGGTGCGGCGGCGGCTCACCGACTACGCGGCGGAGAAGCGGTTCCCCTGGGAGCGTTAGAAAGGATTGCGGCCGATGTCCGTCGTGTGGGTGTTTCCGGGGCAGGGTTCTCATCGCCGGGGCATGGGAGGCGTGCTGGACCGCTACCCCGCCCTGTGCGCGCGGGCGGACGAGATCCTCGGGTACTCGATCAGGGAACTCTGCGACGACACCCGGCGCCTGCGCGACACCCGGTACGTCCAGCCCGCGCTGTACACCGTGGACGCGCTGAGCTACCTCGCCCGGCGCGAGGAGGGCGGCGGGCCGGACTACCTGGCCGGGCACAGCCTGGGGGAGTACGCGGCGCTGTTCGCCGCGGGCTGCTTCGACTTCGAGACCGGCCTGCGGCTGGTCAGGCGGCGCGGCGAGCTGATGGGCGAGGCGACCGGCGGCACGATGACCGCCGTGCTGGGCGTCCCCCGGGAACGGCTCGAAGAACTGCTGGACGGCACCGGAGTGGACGTCGCCAACGACAACTCGCCCGAGCAGGTGGTCATCGCCGGGCCGAAGGACGCCCTGGCGTCGGCGGCCGGGGCCGTCCAGGAGATCGGCGGCAAATGCGTGCCGCTGAACGTCCGGACCGCCTTCCACTCCAGGTACATGAGGGACGCCGCCGACGCCTTCGCGGGCGCGCTGGAGGAGGTCCGGTTCGCGGAGCCGGAGGTTCCGGTCATCGCCAACGTCACCGGGCGTCCGCACGTCGCCGGGGCGATGGCCGAGGCGCTGCGCCGGCAGATCGACGGCCCGGTGCGCTGGCTGGACGGCATGCGGTACCTGCTCGCGCGGGGCGTGGACGAACTGGAGGAGATCGGGCCGGGCGACGTGCTCACCAAACTGTGGGACGTGACGCGCAGGTACCCTGTCGCGGCGCCCGAGGAGGACACGCGGACACCGGACACGCGCATGCCGGCTGCACGCATGGCGGACGCGGGCGCGCCGGGCCGGGGGACGTCCGGGGAGGGCGCGTCCGGGGAAGGCAGGTCCAGGGGCGCGGCGCCGGGCGCGTCCCTCCGTGGGGCCGGCGGCGCGTCCGAGCGGGCGGGCGACCCCGCGTCCCTCGGCTCGCGCGCCTTCCGCGAGGACTACGGCCTGCGCTACGCCTACCTCGCCGGGTCGATGTTCAAGGGCATCGCCTCCACCGACCTGGTGATCAGGATGGGCAAGGCGGGCCTGATGGGCTTCTTCGGCACCGGCGGCCTCACGCTGCCCGAGATCGAGGACGCGATCCACACGATCAGACGCGGGCTCGGCCCCGACGCCCCCTTCGGCATGAACCTGCTCTACGGCTTCGACGAGGACGGCCTCGAACGCGACACCGTCGAGCTCTACCTCCGCCACGACGTCCGCTACGTCGAGGCGGCCGCGTATCCCCACGTCACGGCCCCCCTCGTCCGCTACCGCTTCACCGGCGCCCACCGCGACGCGTCCGGGCGGCCGGTGGCCGTGCGGCGCGTGCTCGCCAAGGTCTCACGGCCCGAGGTCGCGGCGGCGTTCATGGCCCCGCCGCCCGAGTCCGTGCTGCGCCGCCTCGTCGAGCGCGGTGACCTCACCCCCGCCGAGGCGGACGCGGCCTCGTCCCTGCCGGTCGCCGAGGACGTCTGCGTCGAGGCCGACTCGGCGGGCCACACCGACGGCCGGTCTCCCTACGCGCTGATGCCCGCCATGGTCGAGCTGCGCGACACCGAGACGGCCCGCCACGGGTACGCCCGGCCGATCCGCGTCGGCGCCTCTGGAGGCATCGGCAGCCCCGAGGCGGCGGCCGCGGCGTTCGTCCTCGGCGCCGACTTCGTCGTCACCGGCTCGGTGAACCAGTGCTCGCCCGAGGCGGGCACGTCCTGCGAGGTCAAGGACATGCTGGCCGGGCTCGACGTCCAGGACACCGCGTACGCCCCGGCGGGCGACATGTTCGAGCTGGGCGCGCGGGTGCAGGTCGCCAGGAAGGGCACGCTGTTCCCCGCGCGCGCCAACAAGCTGTACCAGCTCTACCGGCGGCACGGCTCTCTGGACGAGCTGGACCCGGACACCCGGCGGACGATCCAGGACAGGTACTTCCGCAGGTCCTTCGAGGAGGTCTGGGACGAGACCCGCGCGTACCTGGCCGCCCGCAGACCGGCCGAGCTGTCCAGGGCGCAGGACGACCCCCGGCGGAAGATGGCGCTGGTCTTCCGCTGGTACTTCGTCCACTCCATCAGGCTGGCCCTGGAGGGCGTGCCCGGCCGGCGGGTCGACTACCAGATCCACTGCGGCCCGGCGATGGGCTCCTTCAACCGGTACGCCGCCACGATCGGCCTCGCCGACTGGCGCGACCGGCACGTCGACGTCATCGCCGAACGGCTGATGTCCGGCGCGGCGGGCGTGCTCGACGCCCGCCTGCGCCGGACGGGTGCCCGGTGAGGGTCAGTACGGCCATCCCGGCACGTTCAGGCGCACGCTGTACAGCCCGAAGTTGCCGGTGTTGCCGCCGCGCGAGGCCGTCCCTGAGGTGATGAACAGAGTCCTGCCGTCGGGGCCGCCGAACGCCGCGTTGGTGCTGTTCGTCCCGGCCGAGATCGTGCCGAGCTCCACGCCCGCCGGCGAGAAGACGTGCACCTTCCCGTCGTTGTAGGAGACCTGGTAGAGGTTGCCCGCGCAGTCGATCGTCGCGCCGTCCGACCCGTTCAGCGAGGCGAAGTCGCTGCGCGCCCCGGTGCTGCCGTCCGCGTTGACCGGCCACTTGTAGACCTTGCCGGTTCCGTTGCCGCCGACGTAGAGCGTCCTGCCGTCGGGGGAGAGCACGATGCCGTTCGGCTGGCTGATCGTGTCGTCGATCAGCGACACCACGCCGTTCTTCACCCGGAAGACGCTCGTGCGGCCGGACATCTGGTCGGGCCGGTTGGCGCGCTGGAAGTTGGGGTCGGTGAAGTAGACGGTTCCGTCGGCGCCCACGGTCAGGTCGTTGGGCGAGTTGAACGCCTTGCCCTGGTAGTTCGCCGCCACCACGCCGCGTACCTTGTCCGGCAGGCGGACGGACGAGACGCTGCGCTGGTCGTGCGTCGCGGCCAGGATCGAGCCGCCGTCCCGGCTGAGGGCCAGGCCGTTGCTGCCCGCGCCCGCGATGAACATGTCGAAGGTGTTCGGCGCGGTGTACCGCAGGATGTCCGCCGGCTGGACGCCCTGGGGGCCGGTCCCGTCGTACATGTTCGACACCAGCAGCGTCTGCGTCGTGGCGTCCCAGACCGGGCCTTCCAGGAAGTTGAAGCCGTCCCGGATCTTCGCCGCCGTGACCGTGGGGGACGGCAGCGGGTTGCCGTACGTCGTGCCCGGCACGCACGGCCCGACGCCCGGACGGGGTGGCACCGGGGAGGTGGTGCCGGTCGGCGTCGGGGTCGGGGTCGGCGTGGGGGACACGGCGATGGACCACTGCTGGTTAGGGCCGCCCGAGCACGCCCAGATCTGCAGCGGGGTACCGTCGGCGCTGCTGCCGTTCGTCGCGTCCAGGCACTTGCCGGAGCCCGCGTTGACGATTTGCGTCCCGGTCACGGTCCAGCGCTGGGCGCCCGTGCCGTTGCAGTCGTAGATCTGCACCTTGGCGCCGTTCGCGGTGGACGCGGCGGCCACGTCGAGGCACTTGCCGAGCGCGCGGATCGTCCCGTCCGTCCCGACGGTCCACTGCTGGGCGGTGCTTCCGTTGCACGTCCACAGCTGGACGCGGGTGCCGTTGGCGCTGCTCGCGCCCGCGACGTCGACGCACTTGCCGCCGATGCCGGTGATCGGCGTGCCGACGGCGGCCGAGGCGGGGCCGATCGCGCCACCGAGCTGGGCCACGACGAGCGCGGCGGCGAGGGCCGTGGCGGCGCCGGTCGTGAGGAGCACTCGGGGCAGGCGACCCCGAAGGTACTGCGGTGCGGTCATGGAGACCTCCGATGGATGCGGCTGCCTGATGGGGGGTGACAGCCATCCTTGACGACTATGGAAGCTCCATGTCTAGATGGCAAGATACTTGCCTGTTTCGCGCATGCGCGCAGATGACGGCCCCGCACTATCGGCGACCGTAAACGGTGAGCCACCAGGGGGAACGACGCGCCCGCGCGCTCACGGCCGCCGTGAAACTGTATACAGGGCCCGGCGAGAGAGCGTGTTCAGCGGACGAATGGCGACAGCAGGGCGCGGTCGAGATCCTCCTGGAGGGCGTCCAGGACCTCCGGACGGGGGCCCTTGAGGTAGAAGTGGTCGCCGGCGAAGACCCGCTGGGTGAAGCCGCCGTCCGTGGCGTCGCGCCAGGCGGCGATCTCGTCCGGGTCCACTTCGGGGTCGGCGTCGCCGAGCAGGGCCGAGACCGGGCAGGTGAGCCGCGGGCCGGGCAGCGGCGCGTACCGCTCATTGAGCGTGAAGTCCGCGCGCAGGGTCGGCAGGAAGACGTCCAGCAGGTTGCGCTGGTCCATGACCTCGGCGGGGGTGCCGTTCAGCTTGCCGAGCTCGGCCAGCAGAGCGTCCTCGGACAGGTCACAGAAGCGGCGGCGGCTCGTGGGCAGGTGCGGGGCCCGCCGCCCGGACACGAACAGGACGACCGGCTCCCGCGCGGAACCGCCGAGGCGGACGCCGGCGGGGTCGCGGGCGAGCCTGCGCGCGACCTCCCAGGCCACGGCGGCGCCCATGCTGTGCCCGAACAGGGCGTAGGGCCGGTCGGTGTACGGCCGCAGCGCGTCGGACAGCGGGCCGACGAGCCGGTCCATGCTGTCGTACGCCGCCTCGCGAAGACGGCTCTCGCGCCCGGGCAGGACGACCGGGCAGACGTCCACCGACGGCGCCAGATGCTCGTCCCACCTGCGGAACAGCGCCGCCCCGCCCCCCGCGTGCGCGAAGCAGAACAGCCTGACCTCCGCGTCCGCCCTCGGGCCTTCTCCCGCGATCCACGCCTTCGCCATGGCCCCGAAGCTAACCGGGCCCGATCGGGGCGACTGCTCAGTCTTGAGCAGGCGGCACCGGGCCGCGTCCGTAGCGTCGGGAAGCGGGAGGAGGGCCATGGAGTCGAACGTGAGTGTCCTTGAGACGGTCGTCCGGTTGCTCGATGACGTGCTGCCCGGCGACGCGAAGCTGAGCCCGGACTCGGTCCTTCGGGACCACGGGCTGGACTCGATCTCCGCGGTGCGGGTGTGGTTCGAGATCCAGCGCGAGTTCTCGCTGGATCTTCCCGTCGAACGGCTCGGCGAGTGCGCCACCCCGGCCCAGCTCGCCGCGCGCATAGCCGGGGAACTGGGCGCCGAGGGCCCGCCGCCGCCCGCGCCAGGTGGCCGGGAGACGGCAGGACGGCGCACCCCGCGCGAGGGCGAGCCGGCCGGGCCCGTCGTGACCGCGCGTCCCGGCGATCGTTTCGAGCCGTTCCCGCTCACCCCCCTCCAGCAGGCGTACCTCATGGGCCAGGACGGCGACCTCACCGAGGACCCCGTCGGCTGCCACGTGTACCGGGAGTTCCGGGTCGAGGGGCTCGACCCCGCGCGCCTCGAAGCCGCCTGGCGTCGGGTCGTGGACCACCATGACGCGCTGCGCCTGGTCATCGGCGAGGACGGCACCCAGCGCGTGCTCGAACACACCCCCGACTGGACACTGCCCGTCCACGACGGCTCGCCCGAGGACGTCCATGAGGGTTCGCCCGAGGACGTCCGCGACGCTTCGCCCGAGGATGTCCTCGACGGTTCTGCCGAGGGCGTTCGCGACCGCCTCACCCGGCACGTCTACGAGGCCGGTGTGTGGCCGCCGTTCTCGGTCGAGGTGACCCTCCCGGGCACCGTCCACTTCGGCATCGACGCGAGCGTGACCGACGGGCGCGGGCTGGACGTCATCCTGCGGGACTGGTGGCGCTGCTACCGCGACCCCTCCCACGAGCTCACCGGCGCCCCCGTCTCGCTCCGGGACTGCGTGACCGCGCTGGACACCTACCGGGGCAGCGCCGGGTACAGCGCGGACCTGGACTACTGGAGGCGGCGCCTCGACGGCATGCCGCCAGGCCCGCGCATCGCCTCCGAACGGCCGGACGGCTCACCGGGCACGGCCTCGTCCGGACCGCCGGACGACTCGCGGCACACGGCCACGTCCGCGCGTTCGGACGGTCTGCGGCACACGGCCGCGCCGGTGCGTTCGGACGGCCTGGGGCGCGCGGCCGTGACCGGAGCCGGACGCCCGGAGGGCCTGAGGCGCGTGGCCATGACCGGCGCGTTGTCGCCCGACGAATGGGGTTCCCTGCGGCGCGTCGCCGCCGATCTCGGGGTGTCCCCGACCTCCCTGGTGCTCACCCTCTTCGCCGAGGCGCTCGCCCGCGCGGACGGCGAGCCGTTCTCGCTCGCGCTCACGACGACCGCCCGCGCCTGGCTGCCCCGTGAGGTCGACGAGGTGGTGGGCCCGTTCACCTCGACGGCCGTGTTCCCCGCGGAGACCACGCTCGGCGAGCCCCTGGACGAGGCCGTGCGCGCGGTCCACCACCGGCTGTGGAGTGACCTCGGGCACGCGTCGGTGCCCGGCGTCGCGGTCACGCGCGAGTTGCGCGCCGAGGTGCCGGCGGTGAGCGCGCCCCTGCCCGTGGTGTTCACGAGCCTGCTGGACGCCCGGCCCGACGACGCCGTGCCCCCGGTCACGTACGCGCTGAGCCGCACGTCGGGCGTGGCGCTCGACCACCAGATGTGGGAGCACGGGGGGGACCTGCGGTTCCGCTGGGACGTGACGCCGGACCGGTTCGCGCCCGGCGTGCTGGATGTCGTCTTCGCGGCCTTCGTCAACTCACTGCGCGTCCTCGCCGCCGACGGGGACGCCGTGGAGGGGCCGCTGAACGAACTGCAGAAGGCGTACTACGTCGCCCGCGCCAACGGCTCGTGCGCCTATGACGGCTGTCAGGTCTACCACAGCTTCCACGTCCGCGACCTGGACGTGGACCGGCTCTCGGCCGCCTGGACGCGCCTGGTCGCCGCCTACGACGCGCTGCGCTCGGAGGTGACCCACGACGGCCGGCTGCGGACCAGACCGAGGGCGCCGGAGACCTGGACGATCCCCGTCGTGGACGCCGTCGCCCCCGACGAGATGGCCGCGAACGCCTACCCGCTGGGCCGCTGGCCGCAGTGGGACCTGCGGGTGTCCCGCACGGGCCGAGCCGACGGCCGCGACGCGCACAGCGGCGGCCGGGACGGGTACAGCGGCGGCCGGGACGGTTACGGCGGCGGCCGCGACCGCCTTGACCGCTTCGGCGGCTTTGACGGCATGGTTCACGTGGCGATCGACCTCACCGTGCTCGACGGCCGGAGCATTCACGTCGTCCTGCGTGAGCTGTTCCGCCTCTACACCGACCCCGGCGCCCATATCCGGGAACCGGCGCCGGCCGGGCAGCACGTCCCCGCTCCCGTCCGCGACGACGGCTACTGGGCGGAGCGGTTCGACGGCATGCCGCCCGGCCCCCCGCTGAGCTCACCGCCCATGCCCCGGATCCGGCTGAGCGGGAGCATCGAGGAGAGCGAGGGGGCCGAGATCTCCGACGAGGCCGTCCTCGCCGCGCTGACCGCAGCCCTGTCCTCGCGCTTCACCGACCCGTTCACCGTCGCCGTGGTCCGCTGGACCCCGGAGTCCGAGCCCCGCCGACCTGGCGAGTTCACCGCGCTGAGCTGGGTCACCACGCCCGGCCGTCCCAAGGACGCGGCGGAGGCGGCGGACGCGGACCACGCGGCGGAGGCGGAGGACGCCTACCGCCGTCAGATCGAGGCCGACGCCGAGCACGGCACCCTCGAAGGACTCGGCGCGCTGCGCGGCATCGTCATGAAGGAGCGGCGGCGGCGCGCGTACGGCTTCCCCGTCGTCTATACGAGCACACTGGACCTGTCCGGCCATCCCCTCCCGGAGGGCGTGGAGCCCGGCCCCTGGATGACCTACACCCCGGACGTCGGCCTGGACTGCATCGTCGTCAGGGAAGGGGGGCGGCTCGGCTACTTCTGGGACGCGGTCGAGGCCGGGTTCCCCGGCGGTGGCCTCGCCGACCTGTTCGACGCGTTCGAGCAGGCCCTGCGCGCCCGGCGAGCCGCCGACGGCGACCCGGTTCCCCAGGCGGGACCCCGCGCCCGCGGGGGCACGTTCCCGCAGGCCGGACGCCTCGCCGACCGGGACGCCGTCCCGCAGGCCGGGCGGCCCGATCGGGACACGATCCTCTACGAGTGGAACGACACCGCCCGAGAGGTCCCCGAGCAGCGCCCCGTCCACCTGCTGTTCGAGGAGCGGGCCAGGACGCGGCCGGACGCGGTCGCCGTCCGCACCCGGGCCGGCACGACCACCTACGGCGAGCTCAACGGCCGCGCCAACGCCATCGCCTGGCGGCTCAAGGAGATGGGCGCCGGGCCGGGGACCGTCGTCGGCGTCCGCCTGTGCCGCGGCGCCGACATGGTCGCCGCCGTCTTCGGCATCCTCAAGGCGGGCGGCGCGTACCTGCCGGTCGAGCCCGCGCTCCCGGACGGCCGTGCCCGCGTCATGCTGGACGACGCGGGCGCGGACATCGTCCTGACCTGCTCGGGGACCGGCGGCTGGGCCGTGCCGGACCACGTGCGCGTCCTCGACCTGGACCTCGACCTCGGCGCCGGGGAGCCCGGTGACCCCGAGCCGGTGAACACCGCCGACGACCTCGCGTACGTGATCTTCACCTCGGGCAGCACGGGCAGGCCCAAGGGCGTCGCCGTCACCCATCGGCCGCTGCTCAACCTGCTCAGCTGGTGTGACCGGACCTTCGGCTTCGACGCTTCCGACGTCGGGCTGTGCGTGACCTCGCTCGGCTTCGACCTGTCGGTGTTCGACATCTTCGGCCTCCTCGGCCGCGGCGCCTCGCTCTACGTCGCCGACGAGGCGCAGCAGCGCGACCCCGAGATGCTGCTCGACGTCCTGCTCACCGAGCCGATCACGTTCTGGAACTCCGCGCCCACCACCCTGAACCAGCTCGCGCCGCTGTTCCCGGACCGGCGCGGCGCCGAGGGCACCGGAGACCTGCGCCTGGTCTTCCTCAGCGGCGACTACACCCCGCTGCCGCTGCCCGGCGCCGTGCGCGGCCTGTTCCCCCGCGCCAAGATCGTCAGCCTGGGGGGCGCGACCGAGGCCACCGTGTGGTCCAACTACTTCGAGGTCGGCGAGGTCGACCCGGAGTGGCGCAGCATCCCGTACGGCAGGCCGATCGACAACTGCCGGTACTACATCCTCGACGAGGACCTCGAACCCTGCCCGGTCGGCGTCGAAGGCGACCTGTTCATCGCGGGGGACTGCCTCAGCCTGGGGTACCGCAACCAGCCCGAGCTGACCCGCGAGCGGTTCGTCCCCGACCCGTTCGCGAGGGAGCCGGGACAACGCATGTACCGGACGGGGGACCGCGCCGCCTACTTCCCCGACGGCACCATCACCTTCCTCGGCCGGGCCGACACCCAGGTCAAGATCCGCGGGTTCCGGGTGGAGCCGGGCGAGATCGAGCACCGGCTGCGCTCGCACCCGGGCGTGGGGGACGTCGTCGTGCTGGCCCGCGACGACCCGTCGGGAGAGCGGAAGCTGGTCGGCTACGTGATCGCCGAGACCGCGCCGCCCCCGTCCGTCGCCGATCTTCGCGCGTACGCGGCCGAGACGCTGCCCGCGTACATGGTGCCCAACCACATCGCCTTCGTCCCGACCTTCCCGGCCACGCCCAACGGCAAGCTGGACCGCGACGCCCTGCCCTGGCCTCTGACCGGCCCCTTGCCGGCGGGCGAACCGGTCGCGGCGAGCCGATCGGAAGCCGCCGACGATTCGGTCACGGTGGACGAACCGGAGCCGGGCGTCGAGACGGCCGGAGCGGCCGAGGCGGGCGCGTCGGCGGAGCCGGCCGAAGCCGCCGCGCCGTCCGAGCTGGTGGAGGAGCTCTCGGCGTTGTTCGCCGAGCTGCTCGCCGTCCCCGCCGTCGACCCCGGCCAGGACCTCTGGGACCAGGGCGCGACGTCGTTCACGATGGTCCAGGTCTCCAAGGCCCTGCGCAGGAGCCACGGGCGGCGCGTCCCGGTCTCGTCCCTGCTGGACGACCCGACGGTCAACGCGATCGCGGCGATCGTCGCGGGCACCGTCCCCGGCGAGTCGCCCACCCCCGCAGCCGAGCCCGTCCGGCCGCCGGAGGGCGCCGCGCCGCCGGAGCCGGTCGTACAGCCCGAGCCCCGCGCCCACGCACGTTCCTCCCGCCCGGCGGAACCCGGCGGACCGGAGGCGGCGTCGGACGACGGGCCCGGGGCGGTCGAGTTCTTCTCGCCCGAGGACCGCGCGCGGTTCAAGGAAGCGGCGTGGAACCTGCGGCCGATGGAACCCGACGCCAGCCTGATCCGCCTGGACCGGCTGGACGTGGCCGAAGAGCACTACGCCTGGCGGTCCAGCACGCGCGAGTTCCGCCCCGGTCCGATCCCGTACCGCTCGTTCTGCAGGCTGCTCGGCCTGCTGCGCGAGACCTCGGCCGGCGGACGCGAGCGCCACCTCTACCCGTCCGCGGGCGACACCTACGCCGTCCAGGTGTACGTGCACGTCACGCGTGGCGCGGTGGACGGGATCGCCGAGGGCGTCTACTACTACAACCCTCGGGAGCACGTCCTCCAGCTCGTCAACGACCGTCCGGACCTCGACCGGTCCGTCCACTTCGTTTACAACCGCCCGGTGTACGACCGGGCCGGGTTCAGCCTGTACCTCGTCGGCCAGACCAAGGCCATCGAGCCCCTGTACGGCGAGCAGAGCCTGCGCTACCTCACCCTGGAGGCGGGCTACCTCGGCCAGCTCCTGATGAGCGGCCAGGCCGCGTGCGGCGTCGGCCTGTGCCCGATCGGCGACGTGAGCTTCGGACCGCTCCGCGACCGGCTCGCGCTGGACGACGGCCACCGCTTCCTCCAGGCGTTCCTGGGCGGTCCCGCCGACCACCCGCCGCAGGCGTCCGAGACGGGCGAGACGCCGCCGTTCGCGGGCCGGGCCGCCCGCGCCGCGTCGGCCGTCAACGACGGACCCGGGGACGGCGTCGCGGTCATCGGCATGGCCGGCCGCTACCCCGGCGCCGGCGACCTGGACGCCTTCTGGCGGAACCTCAGCTCGGGAGTCTCCTCCATCGTGCCGGGCGCGCGCGGCGGCGTGCCGGGCGGCTACCTCGACCACATCGACCGGTTCGACAGCCTGCTGTTCCACATCTCGCCGCAGGAGGCCAGGACCCTGGACCCGCAGCTCCGGCTCCTGCTGCACAGCGTGTGGGAGTGCCTGGAGAACGCCGGCCACACGGCCGCGTCCCTGCGCCGCGCCGCGCCGCGGGTCGGCGTCTTCGTGGGATCGATGTGGCACGACTACCAGCACGCCGGGGCCGCCGCCTGGCGCGAGGGCGGTGACGCGGTCGTCTCGGCCACCTCCTCCGAGACAGCCAACCGCGTCTCCCACTTCTTCGGCTTCACGGGGCCGAGCATCGCGGTGGACACCTCGTGCTCCTCGGCGCTCACCGCCCTGCACCTCGCGGCGGCGAGCCTGCGCCGCGGCGAGTGCGACGCGGCCGTCGTGGGCGGCGTCAACCTGGTCGCCGACCCGTACCACACGGGCGTCCTCGCCGGGCTCGGCCTTCTCGCCGATAACCCCGCCGGACGTGCCTACGACGCAGACAACCCGGGCTGGACGGTCGGCGAGGGCGCCGGCGCGCTGCTGCTGCGCCCCGCCGCCGACGCCGTGCGGGAGCGCGACGTCGTCCACGCGATCGTCCAGGCCACCTGGACGGCGCACGCGGGTCGCGCCGGCCGGTTCACCGCGCCCAGCGCCGACGCCATGGCCGAGTCGATGCGGCGGACCCTGGAACGGGCCGGGGTCGACCCCGGCGACGTCTGCTACGTCGAGTGCGCCGCCGCCGGGGCCGGTCTCGCCGACGCGGCCGAGGTGGAGGCGCTGACCCGGGTCTTCGGGGATCGGGAGGAACCGGTCGCCGTGGGCACGGTCAAGCCGAACATCGGCCACCTGGAGGCCGCGTCCGGGATGTCCCAGCTCACCAAAGTGCTGCTGCAGATGCGGCACGGGCGCATCGCGCCGACGCTGATGTCCGATCGGCCCAACCCCCTGGTCGAACTCGACGGCGCGGCGATCGAGGTGGCCGACCGGCTCGGCGTCTGGGAGCACGAGCCGCGCATCGCTCTGGTGAACTCCTTCGGCGCGACGGGCACCCACGCGCACGCGCTGGTCCGCGCGCCCGCGCGGCATGAGCGGTACGTCCCGGCGCGTCCCGACGGGGTTTCCCACGCCGTCCTGCTGTCGGCGGCCGGGGACGAGCAGCTGCGCGTGTCGGCCCGGCGGCTGCTCGACCACCTGGAGCTGGACGCGGACGCCCGCCCGGCGCTCGCCGACCTCGCGTTCACCACCCAGACGGGCCGGGCGTCTCTGGCACACCGCCTGGCGGTCACCTGCTCCGACCTGGACGGACTCCGGGACGGGCTACGGGCCCACCTCGCCGGCGAGCGTCACGCGGCGCTCGCCACCGGCGTCGTGGAAGCCCCACGCGCCGACGCCGGGGAGCGGCCCGGCACGGAGGCCGAGGCCGCCACCGCGTGGCTTTCTGGCCAGGAGGTGACCTGGGAGGACTACTGGCCCACGCCCGCGTCACGCGTGCCCCTGCCGACGTATCCGTTCGCCGCGGAGCCGTACTGGATCCGGGAGCCGTACTGGATCTGGGCCACCTCTGACCACGGCCATGCCGGGCCCCGGACGAGGTCCGGCGTCCCGGCTGGACCCGCTGATCACGAGCGATCCGGTCCTTCCGCCGGGTTCGCCGAGCCGACGGAGAGGGCTGACGGCCGCGACCTGTGGGAATACCTCAAGGAGATCTACGCCGAGGCGTCCGGGATCCCGGCGGACCGGCTGAGCCCGCACGTGCCGCTGGAGGACTACGGGCTGACGTCGTTCATCGTGGCCCGGCTCAACGCGCGCCTGGAGAAGGACCTCGGCGAACGCTCCCGCACCCTCTTCTTCGAGCACACCGACCTCGCCGGCGTCGCCACGGCACTCGCGAAACGCGTCACGACCCACCGCCACACCCCGGGCGCGCCCGCGCGGCCGTCGAACGGGGAGAGCCCCGCAGCGGTGCCGGGCGCGGAGCTGAACGTCGTGCCGGACCCGGAGATGATCTCGGACCCGGAGGTGATCTCGGACGCGGACGTGATCTCGGACGCGGACGTGATGGCGGACGCGATGGCCGACGGCATCGCGGTCATCGGCATCGCGGGCCGGTATCCGGACGCGCCCGATCTGGACGCGCTGTGGGAGAACCTGGCCGCGGGCCGCGACTCCACCACGCGCGTACCGCCGGAGCGGGTCCGTGACGACCGGTCCGCCGACCTCATGCGGGGCGGCTTCCTCGCCGGCGTCGAGAAGTTCGACCCGTTCCTGTTCGGCATCACCCCGCGCGACGCCGCGCTGATGGACCCGCAGGAGCGCATCTTCCTCGAGGTGGCCTGGGAGACCCTTGAGGACGCCGGATACCCGAGATCACGGCTGCGCGCGCGGCACGGCTCGAACGTCGCCGTCTACGCGGGGGTCATGCACAACGAGTACCCGTACTTCGGCGTCGAGAACACCCTGCTCGGCTCGCCGCAGGACACCGGCGCCACGCCCGCCGGCATCGCCAACCGCGTCTCCTACCACCTCGACCTCACCGGCCCGAGCATGTCGATCGACACGATGTGCTCCTCGTCGCTGACCGCGCTGCACCTGGCGGTCCGGGCGCTGCGCCAGGGCGAGTGCGAGCTGGCCCTGGTCGGCGGCGTCAACCTGTCCCTGCACCCGAACAAGTTCATCCAGCAGGCGCGGATGAAGATGTCGGCCGGGGACGGAGTCTGCCGCAGCTTCGGCGCGGGAGGCGACGGGTTCGTCCCGGCGGAGGTCGCGGGAGCCGTCCTGCTCAAGCCACTGGCCAGGGCCCGGGCCGACGGCGACCGCATCCACGCCGTGATCAGGGGAACCGCCGTCCTGCACACGGGCAGGACGAACGGCTGGGTCGTGCCGAGCCCCGTCATGGAGGGCGAGGTCGTGCGCAGGGCCCTGGCGGACGCGGGACTCCAGGCCGCCGACATCGGCTACGTCGAGTGCCATGCCCCGGGCACGGACCTCGGCGACCCGATCGAGGCGAACGCGCTCACGCGGGCATTCGGGGACGCCGGGCTGGAGCCGGGCAGCGTGCCCATCGGCTCGATCAAGTCCAACTTCGGGCACGGCGAGGCGGGGGCGGGCATCGCCGGGCTCACCAAGATCGTGCTACAGCTGCGGCACCGCAGGCTCGTGCCCTCCCTGCACGCCGAGGAGCTCAACCCCAACATCGACTGGGCGCGGGTGCCGTTCCGGGTCCAGCGCGAACTGTCCGACTGGCCCGAGGGCCGCGACGGCGGCCCGCGCCGCGCGGGCCTCAGCTCGTTCGGCGCCGGCGGCACGGTGGCCCACGCGATCATCGAGGAGTACGCGGCCCAACGGGACGCGGTCGTGGGCGGTGACCAAGACGGCCGGGCAGGCGAGGAGCGGGACGGAGGCCTCGGCGATGCCGGGGTCGCTGCCACGGTGGGTCACGCCGGCCCGGAGCTGGTCGTTCTGTCCGCGCGTGACGAGGATCGGCTGCGCGCGGTGTGCGTCCGGCTGGCCGAGTTCCTGCGCCGCGGCCGTCACCCGGTCGACTCGGCCGCCCTCGTGCGGGACCTGCGCCGCATCGCCTCCGGGCAGACGCGCACGGACCTGTCCGCCGGCGCGCTCGCCGCGCACCTCGTTCGCACCTACGACGAGCAGCGGGGACCGCGCCTGGCGGATGTCGCCCACACGCTCCAGGTCGGCCGCGAACCGCTGCGCGAGCGCCTGGCCCTGGTCGTCACCGACCTCGCCGAGCTGTGCGACCGGCTTGAGCGGTTCGCGCGCGGCGAGGAGGCCGGCGTCCTGCGCGGCCGGGCCACCGCGGGTGACGAGGGACGCGAACCGGCGTCATGGCGGGACTTCTCGCCCGATCTGCGGGCACTGGGCCACCACTGGGTGACCGGTGGGCATGTGGACTGGGAACGGCGGCGCAGCGGCCCCGCCCGGATCGTGGCCCTGCCGACCTACCCGTTCACCCGAATGCACTGCTGGGTCCCGGTCCCCGCCCCGGCCCCGCAGGCCCCCGCCGTGGCCTCTGAGAAGGGCTGGAGGACGGTGCCGGGGGAGCGGCCGGCCGAGGTTCCGCTTTATGAGAAGGTCTGGGCCGAGGCTGAGGGCCTGCCCGAGACCTGGGCCGGCGGCATCGGCCTTGGCGGTGCCGGCGCCGCCGGGAGCGTCCTGTGCCTGTGCGACGAGGCATCGCGGGGGCTCGCCGAAGAGGTGGCCGGCGCGCTCGGCCGGGACAGGGCCGTCCTGGCGCCTGAGCCCCGGGCGGACCTCGATCTGCCCGCCGACCTGGTCGGATGGATCGACCTGTGCGATCTCGGGCGCACCGACCCGTCCGGGGAGCTGGACCGGCTTCGGTTGCTCCAGCGGGCTCTGGGGGGCCGCGCCGACCTCAGGGTGCTCCACGTGACCCGCGGCCTGCTCGACCTGGACGGCCCCCCGCCCAGCCTGGCCGGGGCGCGTATGGCCTCGTTCGTCCGCATGCTCGCGGCCGAGTACGGGGGAGTGGCGGCCACCGTCCTCGACACCGACCGTCCGGACGCCGGGGCCGTCCTCGCCGAGTGGGCCACGACCGGCCCCTACGGCGAGATCTGCCACCGGGGCGGCAAGCGGTACCGTCCTCGGCTGCGCCCGCTCGCCGCTCCCCACGCCGAGCCACGGCCGGACCCCGACGCCGTCTACGTGATCAGCGGCGGAACCCGGGGCCTGGGCGCGCTGGTGGCCCGGCACCTCGTGACGCGAGGCGCCAGGAAACTCGCGCTGCTCGGCGAGCGGCCGCTACCGCCCCGCGACGAGTGGGACGCGGCCGGTAATGGCCGACGGGGCAGGGACGGTCACTCCACCGCGACGGCGGAGGCGGTCGAGGGCGTGCGGGCGCTGGAGCGGGCCGGTGCGACGGTGATGGTGCACACGGGCCCGCTGACGGACCGCGCGGACGTCACGGCGTTCCTGGCGGCCGTGCGCGACGACCTGGGGCGCGTCGCGGGCGTGGTCCACTGCGCCGGGCGGGGCAGCCAGGGCCGCCCGGCGCTCGCGCACAAGGACATCGAGGACATCGAGGCGGTGCTGGCTCCCAAGACCGGCGGCCTGGAGGTCCTGGCCGACGCCTGCGCGCGGGACAGGCTCGACTTCTTCGTGATGTTCTCCTCCATCAGCGCCGCCGTCCCCCGGCTGGCGGCCGGGGTGTCGGACTACGCCGCCGCGAACGCCTTCCTGGACTTGTACGCCGGGCACAGGCGACGCGCCGGGCGTTCCGAGTTCAGGTCCATCGACTGGCCGCAGTGGCGCGAGTCCGGCGCGGCACGGGGCAGGCCCAACGCCTGCGCCTCCGTGGGCATCGCGACCATCGGGGACGACGAGGGCCTACGGGTGCTCGACCGGGTGCTGGCCCTGCCGCTCGGCGCCACGGTCGTGCCCTGCCCGCCCGAGGACGGCATGCCCGACCCGGAGGAGCTTCTCGCCGTCTCACGGGCCTCATCGCAGGCCCCGTCCGGGGAGCCGCCCGGGCCCCTGTCCGGGACTCCGGCCGAGACCCGGTCGCAGGCCGCGTCGGGGACGGCGCCCCGGCGTGCTCGGACCGCGGAGCCGAGGCCGGGCCCGGACTGGCTGGCGGAGCTGTTCTCCCGGACGCTCGGCATCCCCCTGGACGCGCTCGACCCCACGATGGAGTTCGGCGACATGGGCGTGGAGTCGGTGATGCTGGCCGAGCTGGTCCAGCGCATCGAGGAGAGGCTGGGCCGGAGCCTGGAGCCCTCGGCCCTGCTCGACCACCCGACCCTGGACGAACTACGCGAGCACCTGGGCGTCCACGGGACGACCGCGCCCGGAACGCCTGGCCAGGCGACCATGGCGCAGGGAAGCGACGGACTCGGCGGGCTCACCGTGGCCGAAGGAGACGCCGGGCGCGACCAGGTCACCGGTGCCGGCGACCCCGTCGGCCTCGGTCAGGTCGGCACGGCCGACGAGACCAGTAGGCGCGGCGAGGTCAACGGTGCGCCCGAGCCCGTCACGCGCACTCAGGGCGGGCCGGGGGACGAGGCCGGGGCGGCTGCGGGGTTTCGGGTGCTGACGGCGGGCCGTGGGCGCGCGGGGACTCCGGCCGGTACCGACGGGAAGGTCGCGATCATCGGCATGGCGTGCCGTCTGCCCGACGCCCCCGACATCTCTACCTTCTGGGACAACCTGCTGTCAGGAGCCTGCGCGGTGCGCGAGGTGCCGGAATCGCGCTGGGATCACCGCGTCCTCTACGCCCCCGAGCCCGCGCTCGGCCGAAGCATCAGCAAGTGGGGAGCGTTCGTCGACGGCATCGAGGACTTCGACCCCGCCTACTTCGGCATGACCGACGACGAGGCCAGGGCCCTGGACCCGGCGATCCGCCTCGTCCTGGAGTGCTGCGCCACGACCGTGACCGACGCCGGGTACGACCGGGCGGACCTGCGCGGACGCGACCTCGGCGCCTTCATGGGCGCCAGGATGTCGGACTACGGACGCCGCGCCGGCGTACGCCCGGGAGGGCTGGCGGCGGACCAGAACTTCATCGCGGCCAGGGTGGCCCACCACTTCGACCTGCGCGGCCCCAACCTCGTCGTCGACAGCGCCTGCTCCTCCGCGCTGGTCGGCGTGAAGCTGGCCTGCCAGAGCCTGCTGGCGGGCGAGGCCGAGATGGCGTTCGCGGGCGGCGTGGAGGTGCTGCTGGACGAGAACGACTACCTGCAGCTCAGCGCGGCCAAGGCGCTGTCCCCGACGGGCAGGTGCCACACGTTCGACGAGCGCGCCGACGGCTTCGTCCCCGGCGAGGGCTGCGGCGTCGTCCTGCTCAAGCCGCTCGCGGCCGCCCTCGCCGACGGCGACCGGGTGCACGCCGTCATCGAGTCCGTCGCGGTGAACAACGACGGGCACACCATGGGGATCACCACGCCCAACCCCAAGGCCCAGGCCGAGGTCGTACGCCGGGCCCTGGCGGGCGCGGACCGCACCGCGCGGGACATCGGCCTGATCGAGGCGCACGGTACCGGCACGCTGATCGGCGACCCGATCGAGCTGCGCGCCCTGACCGAGGTGTTCCGCGAGACCACCGCCGAGACGGGCGTCTGCGCGATCGGCAGCGTGAAGTCCAACATCGGGCACACGCTGACCGCCGCGGGCATCGCGGGCCTGTTGAAGGCCGCGCTCGCCGTGGAGTCCGGGCGGATCCCGGCCACGCTCTCGTGCGAGAGGCCCAACCCCCGGTTCGACTTCGCCGCCTCCCCGTTCCATCCCAGCACCGAGACGCGCGACTGGCCCTCCGGCGGGCGCCCGCGCGTCGCCGGGGTCAGCTCGTTCGGCTTGGGCGGCACCAACGCCCACCTCGTCCTGAGCGAACTGGAACCGCGGATGCGCGACGGGGCGCCGCCTCCGCGTGAGCCCCGGCCGGCGCCCGTCTTCGACCGCAGGCGGCTCTGGTACGACAAGCCCGAAGCGGCGCGGAAGGCGCGAACGCCGGCCGAGCGGACGGGGCGGCCGAGCGTACCTCTCTCGATCCTCGACCTGGAACTCACGATGAACGGCGACCGCGCGAAAAGGGGTGCCTGAACATATGGCGGCGATCGAGAGTCACACCCTGCTCAAGCACTCCGAGTTCATCATGCGTGACCACCGCGTGCACGGAGTGTCCGTCATGCCCGGCGTGGTCTTCTTCGACCTCGTGTACCGCACGCTGGCGGCGGCGGGATGGGACCACCGCCGGGCGATCCTCCGCGAGGTGCTCTTCACCGAGGCCGTCGCGACCGGCGAGCACGCCGACCGTGAGCTGCGCGTCGTCGTCGGCGAGGCGCGCGACGGCGAGCACGCGCTGCTGGCCGAGAGCCGCTGGGTGAGGGACGGGACGCCGCTGTCCGCCTGGCGGCGCAACCTCTCCGGCACGCTGGCCTTCACCGATCGGGAGCCGCCCGGGCCGATCGAGGTGTCCGCGCTGAAGGACGGCGCGGAGAGGCGCGGCGAGATGGAGGACCTGTACGCCCGCGCCCGGGCCGAGGACATCCGGCACGGCGACGCCATGAAGTGCGCCGGGCGGCTCTACCACGGCCGCGGCCACCTGCTCGCCGAGCTGCGGCTCACCGCCCCCGAGCCGGGGCACGAGCGCTTCCACCTGCATCCGGCCGCGCTGGACGCCTCCACCATCGCGGGCCTGGGACAGACCCGCGCCTCGGGCGAGGAGCCGTTCATCCCTGTCTACGTCCGCGAGTTCCGCGCGCCCGAGCGTCTCGGCGACGCCTTCCACGTGTACGCCCCGCGCCCTGAGACGCTCGCCCCTTCCGGCGACGTCATCACCAACGACTACGGCCTCTACGACGAGGGCGGCCGCTTCGTCGCCGGGTTCACGGGCCTGTCCTGCAAGCGCATCAGGCACCCCGGTCTGATGGAGAAGCTCCTCGACATCAACGCGCCCACCTCTGGGACGTCCGGGTCCGGCACGTCGGGGTCCCAAATGTCCGAGCTTGGGGCGGCGAGGACTGATACGTCCGAGACCCTGTCCGCGCGCGCGGACGGGGGCCGTGCGGCCTCCAAGGGGCTCGTCGGGCGGCTACGGGCCATGGTCGCCGGCCAGCTCGGACGGCGTCCCGGCGAGGTGCCCACCGGAGTGGGCTTCTACGAGCTCGGCCTGGACTCGGTCACGCTCGTCCGGCTCGGCGAGGAACTGGAAAGCCTGGTCGGGCAGGGGCTCTACCCGACGCTGCTGTTCGAGTACAGCGATATCGACAGCCTCGCCGCCCACCTTTCGGCCACGTACGAGGGCCTGGACAAGGCGCTGGAACCGCACGAGAGCCGGGACGCGAGAAGCGAAGACGGCCCCGCGGGGGCGTCCGGTGAGGCGCCCGGGCCGGACGCCGCCGCCGCGAGTACGCGGACCCTGTGCTACCGCGACGTCTGGGTGCGGCAGGAGGAGGCCGAGGCCGGCCGCGGGGACCTCGGAGACCTCAGGGAACCGGGGAAGCCCGGCGAACTTGGGGGACCGGGCGAACTTGGGGGACTCGGCGAGCTTGGGGAGCTTGAGGGACGGGGCGAACTTGGGGGACGCCGCGAACTTGGGGAGCCTGGCGAGCTCGGGGGACTCGGCGAACTTGGGGAGCTGGTCCTGATCGCCCCTGCGGGCGCCCTGGGGGACGTGGCGGAGTACGGCGGCGGGCTCGTCCGGGTCGAGCCCGGCCCGGAGTTCGAGAAGACCGGCGAGCGGGCGTACCGGCTCGATCCGCGCAGCCGCGGCCAGGCCGAGACGCTGCTCGCCGACCTGTCCCGCACGGGCGACCTGCCCCGGCACTTCGCGGTGCTCGGGACCCTCGGCGACGACGGAGTGGACACCTGCCTGACGATGTGGTCGCTGGCCTGTGCGATCGTCGGCCGGAAGCCGCGCAGGCCCGTGACGCTCACGTTCGTCCACGGCTCGCGTGACGTCGAGCCGGAGCCCGCGCACGACGCGGTCGGCGCGCTCGCCCGGACCATCTCGGCCGAGACCCCGCTGGTGCGATGTCGCAGCGTGGGCCTGGACACCATGCCGGACGCCCGAAGCCTGGCGCGCGCCGTGCGGGACGCGTCCGCCGAACCGGAGGTCCGCTACCGGGAAGGAGCACGCCTGGTGCGGCGCTGGGTCCGGCAGGACCTCGGCCACGGAACCGTCCCGATCAAGGAGGACGGCGTCTACGTGATCGCCGGCGGCTCCGGTGGCATCGGCCGGCTCGTCGCCCGGCATCTCGAGGACGACTACCGTGCCCGCGCGGTCGTGGTCAGCAGGACCGCGGGCATCCGGGCCGACCTGGCCCGCGCCGGCGAGGTCGAACGCGCGCTGGCCTCCGTACGCGAGCGGTACGGCCGGATCGACGGCGTGATCCACTGCGCGGGGGTGCAGCGCGACGGGCTGTACTTCCGGAAGGAGGCCGCCGACGTCGAGGCCGTGGTGGCGCCCAAGGCGCTCGGAGTGGCGAACCTCGACGCCGCCACCAAGGACGACGACCTCGACTTCTTCCTCGTCTTCTCCTCCCTCGCCGCGTCCCGGGCCAACCCCGGGCAGGCCGCCTACGCGTACGCCAACGCCTATCTGGAGGGTTTCGCGCGGCGGCGGGCGCGGCGCCATGATCGTCCGGGCGTGACGCTGGCCATCGGCTGGCCGTACTGGGCCGAAGGCGGCATGCGCATCGGCGCGGACGCGCTGGAGAGGTCACGGCGCGACACGGGTATGACGCCTCTGCCCACCGCCGACGGGTTGGGCGTGCTGACGCGCGGCCTGGCCGCCTCCGGGACCGGCTTCGTCGTCCTGCACGGGGACGAGGACCGCCTCGACGGTGTGCTCCCCGCACCCGGACCGGCCAACGCGATCGACCGTCCGCTCTCCGACCCGGGCCGCGCGGGCGCGCGTCACGGCGAGCCGGACGAGCGCCCGGAGCCCGGTGACGACGCGATCGCGATCATCGGCCTCGCCGGACGCTACCCGCAGGCGCCCGACCTCGCCGCCTTCTGGCGCAATCTGGTCGCCGGCCGCGACTGCGTCACTGAGGTCCCCGCCGGGCGATGGGACCACGACGCCTACTACGACCCCGAACCGGGCCGCGAGGGCAGGACATACGGCAGGTGGGGCGGCTTCCTCGACGGGGTGGACCGCTTCGACCGGGCGTTCTTCGGGATCTCCCGGCGCGACGCCGAGCGGATGGACCCGCAGGAGCGGCTCTTCCTCCAGACCTGCTGGCACACGCTGGAGGACGCCGGGTACCCGCCCGACGCCCTGGCCGGCGAGAGCGTCGGCGTGTTCGCCGGGGTCATGTGGAACCACTACCAGATGGTCGAGGGCGGCGAGGGCGGCGTCGCGCCGCCGGCCATGCACGCGGCGATCCCGAACCGGGTCTCCTACACGTTCGACTTCGACGGCCCCAGCCTGGCCCTGGACACCTCCTGCTCCTCGTCGCTCACCGCCACGCACATGGCCGCCGAGAGCCTGCGGCGCGGCGAGTGCACCCTCGCCCTGGCCGGAGGGGTCAACGTCACCGTGCACCCGCAGAAGTACCTGCAGCTCGCGCAGGGCCGGTTCCTGTCCGCCGACGGCCGGTGCCGCGCCTTCGGCAAGGACGCCGGCGGGTACGTGCCGGGGGAGGGGGTCGGGGCCGTCCTTCTCAAGCCGCTCTGCCGGGCCAGGAGGGACGGCGACCACATCTACGGCGTGATCCGCGCGTCCGCGGTGAACCACACCGGCAGGACCAGCGGCGCCACCGTGCCCAGCCCCTCGTCCCAGGCCGCGCTCATCGGCACGGCCGTACGGCGGTCGGGCTGGGATCCGTCCACCATCGGGTACGTCGAGGCCCACGGCACCGGCACGTCCCTCGGCGACCCCATCGAGGTCGAGGGCCTGCGCAAGGCGCTCACCACGTCCGGCGGTGGGAGCGTCGCGATCGGCTCGGTCAAGTCCAACATCGGGCACCTGGAAGGGGCGGCGGGCATCGCCGGGCTGACCAAGGTGCTGCTGCAGATGAGGCACCGGCGGCTCGTGCCGTCCCTGCACGCCGACGAGCCGAACCCGCGCATCGACTTCGCGGACACGCCGTTCCACGTCCAGCGCGAACTCGCCCCCTGGCCCCGCCCCGCCGGTGGGACGCCCCGGCGCGCGGGCGTCAGCGCCTTCGGCGCCGGAGGCGCGAACGCGCACATCCTGGTTGAGGAGCACGTCCTCTCGGGGGAGCCCGCCGCCTCATCGGGCGACGGACCGTGCCTCTTCCTGCTCTCGGCCCGCAGCCGGCACGCCCTGCGCGAGTACGCGCAGGCGTACGTCTCGTTCCTGGAGGACGTCCGGGGTCCGGATGCCCACCCACGCGCCGCCGAGCGGGTCGCCGCGCTGCTGGGCATTCCGGCGGACCAGGTCGACACCCGCGAGCCGCTGGGCGACCTCGGGTTGGACGCCGCCGCACTGCTCCAGCTGAACGGCGGCCCCGCCCTGACGCTCGACAGCACGGTGGATGACCTCGCCGCGCTGGAGTCCACCTCCGCCGCGCCGGAGTCCGCGTCCGCATCCACTGCCGCGCGTCCCGATCGCGCGGCCGACTTCCCCGGCTCTGCGGCCGGGCGTCCTGATCGTGCTGCCGACGTCCCCGGGCCTACGGCCGGACGGCCGGGGGCGGCACGTACGAACGCCGCCGACGTCTCGCTCGCCGACCTCGCCTACACCTCGCAGGTCGGCAGGACCGCCCTCCCCGTGCGACTCGCGCTGGTCGTCACGGACCTGGCCGCACTGCGGGCCGGGCTCGCCGCGTTCGCGCGGGGCGACGACCTGGGTGCGGACGGCTACTCCGGCACGGCCGACGCCGACGCGTCCGGCGACGGCCTCGACGCCGACGCGTGCGTCCGGCTGTTCCGGGCGGACCGGCTGCGGGAACTCGCCGAGCACTGGACCTCGGGCGGTCACGTCCCCTGGCAGGACTGCCACCCGCGCCGGGCAGGCGACGAGCCGCACCGGGTGCCGGCGCCCACGTACCCCTTCCAGGAAGAGCGCTGCTGGGTCGGCGGATGGCGCTCCGCCGGGACCGAGGCGCCGTCCCCGAACGTCGAGCCCGGGCCGCGGCGCTCCGCCGGACCGGAGGCATCGTCCCTGGACGTCGTGGCGGCCGGGCCTCGGCGCTCCGCCGGGGCGGAGACGTCGTCCCCGGACGGCGAGCCTGCGCCTCACTCGCGGCGGCCCGACGGGGAGGCTCTGCGGTTCGGCGTCCGGGAGGGCGTCGCGGTGGTGACCATGGACGCCGGGCCGAACATGTTCACCGACGAGCTGGTGAGTGGTCTGCGCGACGCCTTCGCGCAGATCTCCGCGCGCGAAGACGTGAAGGTGGTCGTCGTCACCGGCGCCGACAAGGTCTTCAGCATGGGAGGCACCCCTGACGCCCTGCGGACCCTCTCCGAGGGCGAGGGCCGCTTCACCGACGTGCCGTTCCTCTACGAAGGCATGCTGAAGTGCGACCGTCCCGTGATCGCCGCCATCCAGGGGCACGCGTCGGGCGGTGGCCTGGCGTACGGCCTGTACGCGGACGTCGTCCTGATGGCCCGCGAGGGCGTCTACAGCGCGAACTTCATGAAGTTCGGATTCACCCCGGGGATGGGTGCGACCTACGTGCTTGAGGAGCGGTTCGGCCGGTCCCTGGCGCACGAGATGCTGTTCACCGGCCGCTCTGTGAGCGGTGAGGAGCTGGAGCGGCGCGGGGTCAACGTCACCGTCCTGCCCCAGCGGGACGTGCTCAAGGTCGCCCTCCGGCATGCCCGCTCGATCGCGGATCTCCCGCTGCCCGCGCTGCGCGCACTGAAGCAGGAGCTGGCCGGACGCGTCCTGGGCAGGCTCACGGACGTCATCGCCAGTGAGGTGGCCATGCACGAACGCGTGCTCGGCCAGGAGTCGGCATCCCGTGTCCAGGACCACTTCACCAAGGTGCAGACCTTCCGCGGCCACACGACCTCCGCCTCGACCGCTTCTCTCTCCACCGCCTCTCTCTCGACCGTCGCTGCTCCGGCCACTTCCGTTCCGGCCGCCTCGGCCTTCACTGGATCTGCCCCGGTCACCTCGCGTCCTGCCACCTCCGCCTTCACCGGCTCTGCCCCGGCCACCTCCGCCTCGATCGGCGCCACCCGAACGCCCTCGGCCGCGGCCACCTCCGTCCCCGCCTCGGATCTCGCGCGGGTTCCCGTACGGCCTCCGGCCTCGGATGCCGTTCGCGCTTCGGACCCCGTATCGGGCTCCGTGTCCCGTCTGGACGCGGCGGACGTGCGGCAGGTCGTGATGGCGACGCTCACCGCGCATCTCTACCTGGAGCCGGACGAGATCGACGAGACGCAGAGCTTCAGCGCGATGGGGCTGGACTCGATCGGCACGGTGGAGATCGTGCGCGACCTGAACCGCCGCTTCGATCTCGATCTTGACTCGGTGGCCGTCTACGACCACCCGACGATCCCGCAACTGGTGGACCACGTCCTGACCACGGCCGCCGACCAGGACACTCCCATAGACGTCCCCCCGGCAAACGCTCCCGAGCACAGCCCCGAGCACAGCCCCGAGCACAGCCCCGAGCACAGCCCCGAGCACAGCCCCGAGCACAGCCCCGAGCCCCGCCCCGAGCCCCGCCCCGAGCCCCGCCCCGAGCCCCGCCCCGAGCACAGCCCTGAGCACCGTCCCGAGGCCGCGCCGAAGACGACCGTGCCGCGGCAGCGCACCGGCAGCCCGGATGTGACCGGCGGTCCAGAGCCTTGGATCTCAGACCCCGGGAGCACAGACGCCGGGAGCGCAGAGTCCGCGCCCGCAGGTTCCTGGACGTCGGGTGTCGGTACCGTGCCGGCCAATGGGAACGGGCAGGTCCGGCTCGGGGCACCGCGAGCCCAGTCCCCGGCGGCGGTGGCGCCCGAAGGGGCTATGTCGGATGAATCCGGATCCTTCCGCATCCAGCTGCGACCGGTCGGCACTTCATCGGCCGCTCCCGCGGCATCGTGCCTAGCGGCCGGGGCCGGCCGTGCCGCCCAGACGGACGCGGCGCCGGTGCCCTCGGACGTCCCCGAGGAGCGGCGGCAGGACCCCGAACCACCGGACACAGGGATGCCGAGCGCGTCGGGCGACAGGTCCGCGACCGGAGTGGCCGGCGGCGGTGCCGAGCAGATGGACGTGGCCGTCATCGGGATGGCCGGGCGCTTCCCGGATGCGCCGGATCTCGGGACGTTCTGGGAGAACCTCGCCGCGGGCCGATGCAGCGTCCGCGAGGTTCCGAGAGATCGGTTCGACGTCTCCGCCGTGTACGACCCGAACCGGACGGCGCCCGGCAAGACGTACAGCAAGTGGGCGGCGATGCTCTCCGACGTGGACGCGTTCGACGCGGGGTTCTTCACCATCTCCCCGCTCGAAGCCGAGGCCATGGACCCGCAGCAGCGCCTGTTCCTCGAAGAGGCCTGGCACGCGCTGGAGGACGCGGGATACGCCGGCAGGACGGGCGAGCGGCGGCCGTGGGGCGCCTTCGTGGGCTGCGCGGCGGGCGACTACGCGCGGCTGCTCGCGGCGGCCGGAGACGTGGACAGCGGGCACGCCTTCCTCGGCAACACCTCCTCGGTGCTTCCGGCGAGGATCGCCTACCTGCTGAACTTCGGCGGCCCCACCCTGGCGGTGGACACGGCCTGTTCGTCCTCGCTGGTCGCCGTGCACCTGGCCTGCGAGAGCATCCGGCGCGGCGAGTGCGAGGCGGCGCTGGCGGGGGGCGTGGCCGTCATGACGACCGCCCAGATGCACGTCTGGTGCAGCAGGGCCGGGATGCTCTCGCCGACTGGTACATGCGCGCCGTTCGACGCGTCCGCCGACGGCATCGTGCTGGGCGAGGGTGTCGGCGTGGTCGTGCTCAAGCGACTGGACCGCGCTCTGGCCGACGGCGACCACGTGCGCGCCGTCATCCGTGGGAGCGGCACCAACGGGGACGGCGCGACGAACGGCATCACCGCGCCGAGCGCCGCGTCCCAGGCGGAACTGCTGACCGCCGTGCACCGGCGGGCGGGTGTCACGGCCGGGGACATCGACTACGTGGAGGCGCACGGCACCGGCACGTCCCTCGGCGACCCCATCGAGGCCAAGGCGCTGGCCCAGGTCTTCGGCGGGGAACGGGACGAGGGGCGCTTCCAGGGGCTGGGCTCGCTGAAGGCCAACATCGGTCACACGACGACGGCGGCCGGGATCGGCGGGCTGCTGAAGGTCCTGCTCGCGCTCGAACACCGGCAGTTGCCGCCGTCGCCCAACTTCACGACCGCCAACCCGAAGATCGACTTCGCGAAGACCTCGCTGAGGGTCGTCACGGAGCTCTCCGACTGGCGCCCCGGTCCCTCGGGACGCAGGACGGCCGCGATCAGCAGCTTCGGTTTCAGCGGCACCAACTGCCACGTGGTCGTATCAGAGCTCCCGGACGACGCGACGACCTCCGTCACCGGACCGGACGACCGGACGTTCCGAACCCCGTCGGTCGTGTCGGGTCTCGGGGCGCGCGGGGGTTCTGGGGTGGGGTCGGTTCGGGAGGGTGGCGGCGAGGTGCCGGTGCCGGGCGGCCAGGAGTTGCCAAGTCCCTCGGTCCTGTCGGCAGTCGCGGCGTCTGCGGGTTCCGCGGGTTCTGGGGTGGCGTCGGGTTCGCCGGGTGGTATCGAGGTCGTGGTGCCGGTGTCCGGGCGCGATGAGCGGGCGCTGTCCCGGCTGCTGACCGATCTGGCGAGCCACCTGGCCGCGCATCCGGAACTCGACGTCCGGGACGTCGCGTACACGCTCGCGGTCGGCCGTGCCCACCTGCCCGTCCGGGTGGCGGTCCCCGCCCGCGACCTCGCCGAGCTGGAGGTCCGGCTCCGGTCGGCCGCCACCTCGCCCGACCACGTCTCCGAAGGCGTGGCCGCTCAGTCCCACCGCAGCTTCGGAGACGTGTCCGGCCGTGCTGCCGAAGAGGTGTCGGCCTCGTCCGACGGTGCACGCGCACGTCGGACCGATGAAATGTCGGCCTCGTCCGGTGGCGCGTTCGGCCGCGCGCACGGTGACGCGGACACCAGCGCGTACGGCGGCGCGGAGGGCGGCGCGGAGGGCGGCGCGGAGGGCGGCGCGGAGGGCGGCGCGGAGGGCGGCGCGGAGGGCGGCGCGGACACTATCGCGCCCGCCGGTTCGCCCGCTGACGGGCTTGCCCGGCGGTATGTGTCGGGCGAGGACGTCGACTGGGCCGGTCTGTACCGGGATCGTCCTGGACGGCGGGTCCCGTTGCCGACCTATCCGTTCGTCCGTGACCGGTACTGGGTCCAGAACCCGGGGACGGGGCGGCTGACCGCCGGTCAGCCGGCGGCCGCCGACCGGCGCGGTGCCGAATCCGTGTCGATGGAGCGGGTCGAGCCCGAGGACTGGATGGTGGCCGATCATCGGATCGGGGACACGCCGGTTCTGCCCGGTGTCGCCTCTCTCGTGATGGCGGTGCAGCGTTGTGACCTGCCGCTGCCTCTGCACATCTCCGGGGTCCGCTGGCTGCGGCCCTTCGAGGTGGCGGCCCCCCGCTCCATAACGGTCTCGGTAGCCGAGGTCGACGGCGGGACGCGGTTCACGCTCGGCGCGGCCGACGACCAGGGGACGTCCGTCCCGTACGCGCAAGGAACCCTGTCGGGTGGCGCCGAAGGCCGGGAGCCCGAGGTGATGGACCTGGCGGCCATCACCGCGCGCTGCCCCGAGCGGCGGTCGGGCGACGAGCTCTACGCGGCCTTCGACCGGGCGGGACTTCACTACGGCCCCGCCTTCCGGGTGGTGCGGGAACTCCGCGTCGGCCGGCTGCCCGAGCTCCACGGCGACCGGGTGCG
Source organism: Sphaerisporangium album (assembly GCF_003323745.1). Taxonomy (GTDB): domain Bacteria; phylum Actinomycetota; class Actinomycetes; order Streptosporangiales; family Streptosporangiaceae; genus Sphaerisporangium; species Sphaerisporangium album. The sequence continues at coordinate 174,891 of NZ_QOIL01000017.1, read as the reverse complement.
GGAGGCGCAGCCCGGTCCGGTGGGGGAGTGCCAGGCCGGTCGGGATGAGGAGCGCCAGGCTGGCCAGGTTCGGGAGGCACAGACCGGTCTGCTGGGGGAGTGCCAGGCGGATGAGGCGCTGGCCGTCCTTGCCGAGGTTCCGCGCGTCTGGGGGACGGCGGGCTCGCTCCAGCCGGGCCTGCTGGACGGCGCGCTTCAGGTGATCGCCGCCCTGCGGCCCGAGGACCCCTCGGCGCCCGCGATCCCGTTCGCCGTCGAATCCGTCGATGTGTTCCGGCCGCTGACCGGCCCCGCCCGCGTGCATGCCCGCCGTGACGGCCGGGACAGGTATTCGGTCCGGCTGGCCGACGAGAGGGGACGGGTCTGCGTCACGTTCACCGGCGTCACGCTGCGCGCCAGGCGGCACCAGCAGATGATCTTCGTCCCTGCCTGGCGCGACGCCAAGCCCCCAGGGAGGGTCACCACCGCCCTGTCGGATGACGGCCTCCCACCGTCGCCCGGTGATGGGCGGACGGTCGTCGCCGTCCCGTCGGGGGACGGTGTCCGCCGGTCATCGGATGGCGGACGGGTGCTCGTCCTCCACAGCTCCGCCGACGAGCCGGTCGCGCGGGCGCTGCTCGGCCTGCACGGTGACGGCCGGATCGCACCGCTGGGGGAGAACCTTCCGGATCTGACCACAGGTGCCCCCTTCGACACGGTGTACGTGCTGGCGAGGACAGGGGACCCCGAAGCGGCGCCCGAGGACGACCCCTGCGCCCTCGCGGTGTTCCGGCTGGTCAAGCGGCTGATCGGTGCCGGGTACGGTCGGCGCGCGCTGACGATGAAGGTCGTGGTCGCCGGCGCTCTGCCGGTGGAAGACGACGAGCCCGTCATCCCGCACGCCGCCGGGCTGATCGGCCTGACCAGGACGATCGGCGCGGAGTACCTCCGCTGGACCGTCGGTTGCGTGGACGTTGGCGCAGCGCCGCCGAAGCCCGAGGACCTCGCCCGGCGCCTGCGGGCGGAGGACTGCGCAGAGCCGTTGGTGGCTCTGCGTGAGCGCCGGCTGGTCCGCGTCCTGGAACCACGCCCGGCTGCCGCGTCGGCGTCGGACGCGTTCGGGGCTGATGCCGGGGAATCGCGCCGGGCTACCGCTTCGGACACGGGACCGTCCAGGACCGGTGTTCCCGACCCCCGCCCGGTCACGGATCTCGGTACGGGTCCGTTCAGGGATGGCGGGGTTTACCTCATCGTCGGCGGGACCGGGGGCATCGGTCAGGTGCTCGCGCGGTACCTTGCGCGGACGGTCGGCGCGCGGCTGGCGCTGGTCGGGCGGGGGCCGACCACGGCGGAGGTCGGGCGGCGGATCGACGAGCTCGAATCCCTCGGCGGGCAGGCCGTCCACCTGCGGGCCGACGTGGCCGACCCCGAGGCGATCCGGAAGGCGGTCGCCGCCGCGGTCGAGCGGTTCGGCCCCCTGAACGGGGCGTTCCACGCCGCCCTCGTCCTGCGCGACATGACCCTCGCGGACATGGACGAAGCCGCGTTCTCGGCCGTGCTCGCCCCGAAGGTCAGAGGCACGGCGGCCTTGGCCGAGGCGCTGCGAGACCAGCCCCTGGACTTCCTCGCCTACTTCTCGTCGGCCGCCTCGTTCGTCGACGCGGGCGGGCAGGCCAACTACGCGGCCGCCAGCACGTTCGAGGATTCCTACGCCCTGCGCCTGGCCCGGGAGGGCCGTCCGGTGAGCGTGGTCAACTGGGGATTCTGGGGCAGCGTCGGCGCGGTCGCCCGAGGCGGGTACGCCGACAGGTTCGCCGCGCTCGGCATCGGCTCGATCGAGCCCCGTGAGGGCGTGGAGTCGCTGTCGAGGATCCTCCGGGAAGGACCGCGCCAGGCGGTCGTCGTCAAGGGCACCTCCTCCGGGCTCGCGCGCATGGGCGTGCGGCCAGGGGATCCCAAGGCCGGGCATGCCGTCCGCGCCGAGGAGTTGCAGCGGGCGCGTGCGGCGTTCGCCGCGGTGGACGAGCTGGCGCGTGCCCTGCTCTTCCGGGCGCTTCGCCACGTCCTTCCCGCTCGGGGCGAACGGGCGTCGGTGGCCGGGTTGCGACGTGGGCTACGGGTCAGTGACGAGCGGGGGCGGCTCTTCGACGCGGCGCTGCACATACTCGACGCCTCGGGCCTCATACGGCTGGACGGCGGCGGCGGTGCCGACGGCGGCGTCCTGACCGTCCTGGGCGACGACGCCGGGACAGGGCCGTCGCCGGACGGCGTGACGGCGCGCTTCCCCGACATGGAGCCCCATGTCCGGTTGCTCGCGACCTGCGTGGACGCGCTCGCCGACGTGCTCTCCGGGGCCCGCGACCCGATGGAGGTGCTGTTCCCCGGGGGTCAGGTGGGCCTGGTGGAACAGGTGTACCGGGGCCAGTCCGCCTCGGACCACTTCAACCGCCTCCTGGCTGCCGAGGCGGCCCAGGCCGCGCGGCGCGCGCATGACGAGGACGGCCGTACCGTACGGCTGCTGGAGGTAGGCGCCGGTACGGGAGCCGCCACGGGCTTCACCCTGCCCGCGCTCGCGGAGACGGGTGTGCCGGTGGAGTTCACTTATACCGATATTTCCCCCGCCTTCCTGCGCCACGGCGAGCAGGCGTTCGGCGAGCGCCACCCCTTCGTCTCCTACGCCATGTTCGACGTCGAGCGTGACCCCGCCGAGCAAGGACTCCAGGCGGAGGCGTACGACGTCGTCCTGGCCACGAACGTCCTGCACGCGACCGCCGACATTCGGCGGACCCTGCGCAACGCGGCACGGCTGCTGCGTCCCGGCGGCGTGCTGCTGGTCAACGAGGTCACCCGCGCGGCGGACTTCCTCACCCTGACCTTCGGTCTGACCACGGGCTGGTGGAGGTTCGCCGACGGCGGGCGGAGGCTGCCGCACTCCCCGCTGCTCGGAGCCCTCCAGTGGCAGGACGCGCTGCGGGCCGCCGGTCTCACCCCGGCCCGCACGATCGGCATTCCCGGCACGCCCGTTCAGGACATCGACCAGTGCGTCCTCGTGGCCGCGCGGCAGGCGGCCCCCTCGTCCGGCTCTCTCCGCACGCCCGTGCGCGCCTACATCAAGCGGGTGTTCGCCGAGGTGCTCAAGTACCCCACGGCCGAATTCGGCGAGCGCCTGACCTTCGACAACTTCGGGATCGACTCGCTGGTCAGCCAGAACATCGTCCAGCGGTTCGAGCAGGACCTGGGCGCCCTGCCCGCCACCTTGCTCTTCGAGAACCTGACGATCGACGAACTGGCCGAGTACCTGGTGGACGAGCACGGCGAGCGGCTTCGCGCGTTCTTCGGGGCCGCCGATGAAGATCCGGCAGGGGACGGGAAGGGTTCCGCCGGGCGCGGTACGGGCCGTCACGCCGAGACGGCCGGGGACGAGGTCCGCCCGGCCACATCCCAACCCACAGCGCCCCAGGCCGCAGGAAACCGCGAGGAAGGGCAGCGTCAGGAAGGGCAGCGTCAGGAAGGGCGCCGGAGGGAACAGCGTGAGCCGGCCTCGCTCGACATCGCGATCGTCGGCGTCACCGGCTGCTATCCGCGCTCGCCCGACCTCGACGCCTTCTGGCGCAACCTGGCCCAGGGGACGAACTGCGTGACCGAGGTGCCCGAGGACCGCTTCGCTCTCGACGGCCTCTTCGACCCCAAGCGGGGACGCAAGAACCGCACCTACAGCCGGTGGGGCGGCTTCATCGAGGGCGTCGACCTCTTCGACCCGGCGTTCTTCGGCATCCTGCCAAGGGACGCGGAGGCCATCGACCCCCAGGAACGGCTCTTCCTGGAGACGGCGTGGACGCTGCTGGAGGACGCCGGCTACCTGGGCGAGCACACCAGAGAGCCGAGCACGGGCGTCTTCGTCGGCACGATGTACGGCTCGTACGGACGCATGGCCGCGGCCGAGGGCTGGCCCGAGGGCAGGTTCGCCGGCGCGCACTCGGCGTACTGGTCGATCGCCAACCGGGTGTCCTACGTGCTGGACCTGCGCGGGCCGAGCTTCGCCGTCGACTCGGCCTGCTCGTCCTCGCTGACCGCGATCCAGCTCGCCTGCGAGAGCCTGCGCCGCGGCGAGTGCGCGCTGGCGATCGCGGGCGGGGTGAACCTCATCCTGCACCCGGCCCACCACGTCGCGCTCTGCTCGATGAACATGCTCTCGGCGGGCGACGCCTGCAAGGTGTTCGACGCGTCCGCCGACGGGTTCGTCCCCGGGGAAGGCGTCGGCGCCGTCCTGCTCAAGCCGCTGGCGGAGGCCGAGGCCGACGGCGATCGGATCTACGGCGTCGTCAAGGGAGCCTTCGCCAACGCGGGCGGCAGGACCTCGGGGTACACGGTGCCGAACCCGAACGCGCAGGCCGACCTGGTCGCGGAGGCGGTCCGGCGGTCCGGTGTGGACCCGCGGACCATCTCCTACATCGAGGCGCACGGGACGGGTACCGCGCTCGGCGACCCGATCGAGATCGCCAGCCTGACCAAGGCGTTCCGCGCGACCGGGGACGTCCCCGACCAGTGCGCGGTGGGGTCGGTCAAGGCGAACATCGGCCACCTCGAAGGGGCGGCGGGCATCGCCGGGCTGACCAAGGTCCTGCTACAGATGCGGCACGGCCGGATCGCTCCCTGCGCCAACCTCGTGACGCCCAACCCGAAGATCGACTTCGCGGGGTCCCCGCTCCACCCGGTGACCGAGCCGGCCGACTGGCCCCGGCCGGTGGTCGAGGTCGACGGGGTCCCGCGCGCCTTCCCGCGCCGGGCCGGCGTGAGCTCCTTCGGCGCGGGCGGCGCGAACGTGCACATCGTTGTGGAGGAGTACATGCCGCTCGACACCGAGCCGGACTTTGCGGCCGCTTCCGGAGGGCGCGGCGTAGCCGCGTCCCAGGGGGGCACGGCGGCCTCCCCCGTGGACGGATCCGCGGTGCAGGACGCGACCGGAGAGGAGCAGCTCGTCCTGCTCTCGGCCCGTACGCGCGACCAGCTCCGGCTTCTGGCCGGACGGCTCGCGGACCTGGCGGCGAAACCGGACCAGGACGAGCTGTCGCTGCGCGCGCTGGCCTACACGAGCCAGGTGGGACGGGCGGAGCTGCCCGAACGACTCGCGGCACGCGCGACCGGCATCTCAGAACTGGCGCACAGCCTGCGCGCCTTCTCCGACACCGGGCGGGCGGACGGCGTCGTGGCGGGCACGGCCGGAGCGGACTCCGGCGGCCTCGACCTGCTCGACGACGGCGCCGGAGCGGCCTTCGTGGAAGCGTTGGCCGAGAGGCGGCAGCTCGCCAAGCTCGGGCGACTGTGGGTGGCGGGCGTACCCGTCGACTGGCGAGCGCTGTGGCCCCAGCCCAGGCCGCGACGGGTCACCATGCCGGAATACCCCTTCGACCGACGCCGCTACTGGCTCCCCGAGCCACCTCCCGCCGAGCCCGCAACCGGTCCGTCCGTAAGCATTCAGTCCGCAACCGCTCGATCTGCAACGGCTCCATCCGCAACCGCACCGTCCACGAGTGCTCCCTCCACGGCGGCTCCCTCCACGGCCGCCGAGTCGACGGCCGTCAGGCCAGGGAGGCGGGTCTCGGAGGCCGTGACGGTCGTCCTGGATGAGGATGCCGATGTCCGGTGCACCTACCTTCGGCCCGTCTGGGAGCGGTCGCCTCTCGGGGACCGCGACGGGGGCCGCGACGGGCGTGCGGCGCCGCGTACGGCCCTGATCCTCGGCGAGGACGACCGAGTCGGCGCGGAACTGGTCCGGAGGCTGGGCGCGGAGGGGACGCGCTGCGTGCTCGCGACCCCAGGAAGGGCGTTCGAGAGGCGCGGCGACGACGTCTACGTCCTCGACCTCGCCGACGCCGGCGACGCCAAGCGGCTGATCGAGGAACTGGCGCGACGCGACGCGCTTCCCGAAGCACTCGTGCAGGTCCTGACCGACACGTTCCCCGGCCCGGACGTCGCCGGCCTCACGGCGGGGCTGGACCGGAGCTTCTACCCCCTTCTCTGGATGGCGACCGCCATCCTGGAGGCCTCGAAAGAGCCGCTGCGAACTGTCGTCGCCCACGTCGAGGACGACGGCCGGTCCCGGCCCCACCACACCGCGCTCGCCGCCGTCCTCCGGACACTCGCGTTGGAGCACAGCCGCTTCAGCGGCGCGAACGTGGCGCTCGCCGACGCGGTGCCATCGGTGGACGCGGCGGTCGCCTCGGACGCGGTGATGGCCTCGGACACAGTGATGGCCTCGGACGCGGTGGTCGCGGCGGACGAGGCAAGTGCGGCTGACGCGGTGGAAGCGGTTGTCATGCAGGGCAAGCCCACCGCGACGCCCGCCACGAAGACTGCGGATGCCGTGGATGGGGCCCACGTAGGCGGCAGCGGCGGCCCAGCCGACATCGAGGGCACCGTGGACTACCCGAGCACCGTGGACTACCCGAGCACCGTGGACTACCAGGGCACCGTGGACTACCAGGGCACCGTGGACCCGGTGGAGGTGGCCGCTCGGGTCGTGGACGAGCTTGGTGTGCCCGACTGTGAGGCCACCCCCGAGAATCGGGTCACCGAGCTGCGCTACCGCGACGGGATCCGGTGGCGTAAGACCCTGGAAGCGTTCCGCCCCGCCCCGGCCGAGCTGCGGCTGCGGCGCGGCGGCACGTACCTGATCACCGGGGGAGCCGGTGCGATCGGCCTGGCTTTCGCCGAGTTCCTGGCCGCCCACGGCCCCGTGAACCTGGTCCTGACCGGCCGCTCGACACTGGACGCCGCCACGCGGGCGAGGATCGACGCGCTGCCCGCCGTGTACGTCCAGGCCGACGTCCGGTCGGCGGCCGGGCTCCGCCGCCTGGTCGAGGAGACGCACGGGCGGTTCGGCGCGATCAACGGCGTCATCCACGCGGCCGGCGTGCACCGCGACGCGCGGGCCGTGCGCAAGGAACGCGCGGACGCCGAAGCCGTCCTCGGGCCCAAGGTGCTGGGCACGGTGCTGCTGGACGAGGCCCTGCGCGACGAGCCGCTGGACTTCCTGGCGCTGTTCTCCTCGGTCGCCGCCGAGACCGGCAACCTGGGACAGGTCGACTACACCTACGCCAACGCGTTCCTCAACGGCTACGCCGAGCTGAGGGAGGCGCGCGGGCGGGGCAGGACGCTCTCCGTCTGCTGGCCGCTGTGGGAAGAGGGCGGCATGACGGTGGACGACGTCACCCGCCGAATGTTCGAACGCCGCTGGGGCAGCGTCCCGATGGGGACGGAGGCCGGGCTCACCGCGTTCGCGCGCGGGCTGGCCGGATCGGAGGCCTGCCTGGTCGTGGTCGAAGGCACCAAGGACAGGACGGAGAGGAACATGACCAACCCGCCCACGGACACGACCAGAGGTACCACCACTCAGAGGGTCGCCGGCTCGGCCAACGGCAGATCCCCCGCCACCGACTCCGACAGGTCCACTGACACGACCGTCGGCAGGTTCACCGAGACGACCACTGCTCCGACCACCGACCCGATCACCGAGACGACCACTGCTCCGACCGTCGGCATGCTCGCCGACACGACCGCCCATCCTCTGTCGGGCAGGGAAGCCGTCGCCGGTCCCGTCGACCTCGACGAGAGGGTCCGGGCCGACCTGCGCGGGGTGGCCGCCGGGTTCCTGCTGGTGGACGAGGACGACGTGGACCTCGACGCCGACCTCCAGGACAGCGGCTTCGACTCCATCTCGATGGCGGAGCTGGTCGACAAGGTGAACGGGATGTACGGCATAGACCTGCTTCCGACCATCCTGTTCGAATCCTCGAACCTGACCGCCTTCGCGGACCACCTGGTACGAAGCCATCCAGCTGAGGTCGAGGCCGCCCACCGCACCCACATCCGCGAGCCCGAGCCCGCGTATACGGACAACACCACCGAGCCGGGGCCGGTCCGCCCGGCCGGGATCGCGGTCATCGGTATGGCGGGCATGCTGCCCGGCTCGCGGGACCTGGAAGAGTTCTGGCGGCACCTCGCGGACGGCGACGATCTCGTCCGCCCGGTGCCCGAGGACCGGGCCGAACTGCGCGCGGACCCCGCGACCGCCGAGGTCCGCGCCGGATTCCTGGACGACGTGCGCTCCTTCGACGCCGCGCTGTTCGGGATCTCGCCCAAAGAGGCCGCGACGATGGACCCGCAGCAGCGCCTGTTCCTGCAAACCGTCTGGCGGGCCATCGAGGACGCCGGGTACCGGCCCTCCGACCTCGCCGGGACGTCGACCGGCCTGTTCGCGGGCGTGTCCGCGTGCGACTACGACGACCTGCTCAGGGAGCACGGCGTCCCCGTGGAGGCGCACACCGCGAGCGGCGTGGCGAGCTGCATCCTGGCCAACCGCGTCTCGCACGTCCTCGACCTGCGGGGACCGAGCGAGGCGATCGACACCGCGTGTTCGAGCTCGCTGGTGGCGCTGCACCGGGCGGTCCGGGCGATCGAGTCCGGGGAGTGCGACACCGCGATCGCCGGAGGCGTCAACCTCACCCTGAGCCCAGGTCTCTATGTCGCGTTCGCCGAGTCCGGCATGCTCAGCGAGGACGGCGCCTGCAAGACCTTCGACGAGCGGGCGGACGGGTACGCGCGGGGCGAGGGCTGCGGGGCGGTGCTGCTCAAGCCGCTGGCCGCGGCGCTGGCCGGCGGCGACCAGATCCTCGGCGTGATCAGGGGCAGCGCCGTCAACCACGGTGGCAAGGGCACTTCGCTCACCGCGCCCAATCCCGAGGCGCAGGCACGCGTCCTCGCCGACGCGTACCGGAAGGCGGGGGTCGATCCGGGCACGGTGAGCTACATCGAGGCCCACGGCACGGGGACGCGGCTGGGCGACCCCATCGAGATCGAGGGGATGAAGAAGGCCTTCGAGCGGTTGTACGCCGAGTGGGACCGGTCGGCGCCCGAGCTGCCCCACGTGGCCGTGGCCTCGGTGAAGACCAACGTCGGCCACCTGGAGGCGGCGGCGGGCATCGCCGGGCTGCTCAAGGTGCTGCTGTGCATGCGGCACGGCGAGCTGCCGCCGACCATCCACTTCGACCGTCCCAACCCGTACCTGCGTCTGGACGGCACCCCCTTCTTCGTCAACGACCGGCTCAGGCCGTGGGACGGCGTGCCGGACGCCGCCGGGGTTCCGGTCAGGCGCGCGGGGGTGAGCTCGTTCGGCTTCGGCGGGACGAACGCCCATGTCGTCCTCGAAGCGTACGAGCCTGTACGAGACGTCGCATCGGGCACCCGTCCCGGCACCGACTCGGGTACCGGTGCCGACTCTGGCACCGGCCTGAACCCGGGCTCGCGCGCGGGCGGCGGTCCTCGGCTGCTCGTGCTGTCGGCGCGCACGTCGGAGGCTCTTGAGGAGTACGCGGGCCGGCTCGCCCGCTTCCTGGAGGAGCATCCGGACATCGACCTGGCGCGGGTGGCCTACACGTTGCAGGTGGGGCGGGAGTCGATGGCCGAACGCCTGGCCGTGCCCGCCGACGACCTGGAGTCGGCCGTCCGCGCGCTCACCGGAGGTGCGGACGCCCCTGACGTCCACCGGGGCACCGTCCGCAAGAAGGCGCGTGGGCGCGCCGACACCGGGGCCACGGAGCCGGCCCGCGCGGGGTGGGAAGGTGCCCATGCTGCGGATCTTGCTCGTGCGTGGACGGCGGGTGCCGACGTTCCGTGGCGGGACCTCTGGCCCGAGCCCCGGCCTCGCAGGCTGGCGCTGCCGAGCTTCCCGTTCGAGCGGGTCGAGCACTGGTTCAAGGTCCCGTCCCAGGCCCGGACCGATGAGCGGCCCGCCGCGCGTTCCCGCGCGGTTCGCCCCGGTGCTGCGGCGGACGCGGTGCCCGAGCCGATGCGGACCCGTGGGGCGAAGGCGCGGCTACGTCCGGCCCGCGCCGGCTCGGTGGCGGAGCGCGCGTCCGAGCAGGGAAGCGGTGCCGAGCATGGGGGCAGTGCGAAGCGGGGAGGCGGTGCGCAACGGCCGTCGCGGCTGCGGATGTCCGCGACCCGTAATCCGACCACCGCGCCGGTCAGGGGCCCCGAGCCACCTCAGGCCAGGGACTCTCGACCGACCCCCGGCAGTACCTCCCCGCGACCTCCGATCGGGATCCCCGAGTCACCCCAGAACGGCGTCTCCCAGCCACCTCGGAGTGGGGTCTCCCGGCCAGGGAGCGGGGTCTCGCAGTCACCTCGGAGTGGTGTCTCCCGGCCTTCTGGGAGTGGTGTCTCCGGTGTCCGTCCGAGCGGTGCTTTCGCGCCGGGTTCGGATGGTGTCTCTTCGGTGGCGGGAGTCGAGCGGATGCTGCGCGAGCGGCTTTCCGGGATCCTGGGCACCGATCCGGCGCAGGTGGCGGTGGACACGCCGTTCGCGGAGCTCGGCCTTGACTCGATCTTCAGGATGGAGCTGGTCAAGGGCATAAACGCCGCGTTCTCCCTCGACTTGCAGGCCTCGGAGCTCTACGAGTACGACACCGTCGAACGGCTGAGCACCGCCGTCGAGACCGCGATCGCCGGACACACGCCAACGGATACGGCTTCGCCGGAAACGGATGCGCCGGAAACGGCCACGACGCAACCAGCCACGACGGACCCGGCCACGGCGGACCCGGCCACGACGGAAAGAGCCTTGGCGGACCCGGCCACGGCTGACCCCATCGCGGAAGTCCCGGCCGCCGAGGTCGTGATAGACGAGCGGCCGGTGCGAGGGTGGCGCGACGGGAAGCGCGGCTTGGACGGGGCCGATGGCGGATCCTCCGGTCGACCACTCGACATCCCGCGCCGCCTCTCCGGCCCCTCGGCCGGCTCCGCGAAGGACCGGCTCGCCCACCTGGTGAGCAGGGTCGTGGGGAGGGAGCTTGACGCGCAGAGGAGTTTCGCCGACAACGGGCTGACCTCGTTCGAGATGCTGCGCGTGGTGAGCGCCCTGGAGAAGCAGGTGGGGGCGCTGCGCAAGACCCTGTTGTTCGACCACCCCACGGTGGACGACCTGGCCGCCCATCTCGCCGCCGAGCATGGCGAGGCCGCGCTCCAGGAGCCGTCCGAAGCACCGGCGACCACCGTGGACGTGGCGGACGCCCGCAACGGTCGCGGCGGCCGGGACGGTCGCGGTGCCGACGCTCGAACCCCGCTGGAGCCCCGCGGTGCCGGGGACATGCGCGAGGCCGTGCATTCCCAGGGCGCCCGAGACGCCGGGGCGGTCCCGTACGCGGACGGTGGGGTGTCGGTCGTCGAGAAGAGGCGGCTGCCCGAGTGGCCCGAGCTTCGCGACCTGGTCGCGGGGATCGAGCGGGAGCACGCCAAGGAGGGCGGTCTGGCCGGCCGGGACATCGCCCCGCTGGCGTTCCTCGGGTCCGCGCGGAAGGGGTACCTGAACTTCTCCGAGAAGGACGGCAACCTGCTGGCCTGGAGTTACGTGGGCTCCGAGGAGTACTTCCCCGAGCTGATCGAGGAGTACGCCGCCTACGCCGAGCGCAACGGGCTCAAGCCCAACTTCCTGTCGATGATCCCGGTCGGGGAGGTCGGCGGGCGGCCGTACACCGCGACCCCGTTCGGAGCCGTGCAGCGTCTCGACGACCTGAAGGCGTTCACGCTCAAGGGCGGCCGGATGGAGCGGCTGCGGTACATGGTGCGACGGTTCTCCAAGAACGCGGAGTGCCGTACGGTCGAGCACCGTCCGGGCGAGGACCCCGAGGTGGACCGCCAGATGGCGGAGCTGGTCGACCAGTGGGGCGGCGGCAAGCAGATGGTGAATCCGTACGTCTCGGTCGTCCGGCGGGAGATCGAGGGCGGGGCGCTGGACACGCGGCGGCATCGGGTGTTCCTGACCTACCGGGACGAGGTGCTCACGAACGCCGTCATCATCACCAAGATCCCGTCGGAGAACGCCTACCTCCTCGACGCCGAGTTCTATCCGAAGACGATGCCGCTCGGCGGCCTGGAGTACGCGATCACGCGGATCATCGAGACCCTCGTGGCCGAGGGCGTCACGATGTTCAGCTTCGGCGCGAGCTTCGGTGTCCAGTTGGAGGAGGACGCCCCGAACGCGGCGGGCGACGTCATGGAGGCGATGGAGGAGCTGCGCTCGGTGGGCATCTTCGGCGAGGGCAACTTCCAGTTCAAGAACAAGTTCCGCCCGGTGAACGTCCCCATCTACCTGTGCCGGTCGGCGGGCCCCGACCGGACGTCCGTCGCCGACGTCATCCTCATGATCGCCGACCCGCACGTCGACACGAACGCCGGCGCGGGCACCAGAACCGGCGCGGACCCGTACGCCGACGCCGATACCAAAGCCGACATCAACCCCAATGCCAACGCCGACACCGCCCCTTCGGCTTCGACCCCGGCTCCGTCCCCGGCGGCCTCGACCACGGGCGAGCAGGCGGCGCGGGCGGCGGTGCTCGCGGCGCATGGGTACAACCCCGTCCGGATCCCCGCCGATCAGGTCGAGATCGACCTGATCACCGACTCCTGGGCCGAGCTGGACTCCCCCTACATCCGGCGGCGGGCGCGCGAGCTGGCCGACCGCGCCGCCGCCACACCGGACGTCACCGAGCTGCCCGGGATCGGCTGGCTGCCGTTCTCCCTGGTCGTGCCGACCGGTTCGGGGCGTGCGGCGGAGGCGCTGCTGTGCGGGGCGTGGCCGGGCAGGCGCGGGACGGTGCTGCACAACGGGCTGTTCCCCACCTGGTACCTGAGCCTGGCCGACGCGGGCTTCGAGCCGGTCCGGATCCCCGGCACGGAGGAGTCCGGCGAGATCGACGTCGAGGCGCTGCGCACGGCCCTGGACGGACGGAAGGACGTGTCCTTCGTCTGCGTCGAGGTCAGCGACAACGCCGCCGGAGGGTATCCGATCGCCCCGGCGAACCTGCGCGAGGTGAAGCGGGTCGCCGCCGGGTACGGTGCGCCGCTGGTGGTCGACGGGGCGCGGATCGTGGAGAACGCGGTGTTCGTCGCCGACGAGAACGGCCGCCCGGAGTGGGACGTCGTCAAGGACATCTTCCAGATCGCCGACCATGCCACCGTCAGCCTGTCCAAGGACTTCGGGGTGACGTCCGGCGGTCTGCTGGCGACCCGGGACGCCGCCGTCGCCGCGACGGTGCGTGAGCGGATCGCGACGCTGGGCCGGACGGCGGGCCTTCACGACCGCAAGGTGATCGCGGCGGCACTGGACGACACGGCGGCCGTGTCGGCGCAGGTCCGCATGCGGATGGAGGCCGTCGCGACCCTGTGGCGGGGGCTGGCGGACGCCGGGGTGCCGGTGGTCGCGCCGGTCGGCGGCCACTGCGTGCTCCTGGACGTCGGCCGCATGCCGATGCTCGCCGATCACGACCACCCGCTCATGTCGTGCCTGGCCTGGATCTATCGGGAGACGGGTGTCCGGGGCGGACCGCACCTCGGCCGCGAGGGCTGCGTCCGGCTCGCGGTGCCGGTCGGGTTCGGCGTGGCGGAGGCCAAGGACGTGGCGGCTCGCCTGGCGGCGGCGTACCAAGAGGTGACCGGTGAGGAGGCGACCGGGCACAAGGCCGGGCACAAGGCTGGGCACAGGGCCGGGCGCGCGGCTGCGGACGTGCCGAGGCTCGTCGCGGACCGGGAGCTGCGCGGGGCGGCGGCGGCCCAGGCCGAGTACCGTCCGGCCGAGACCGTGCCCGAGGACGTGCGGGAGGCGCTCCGCGAGGGGCACAGGCCCAGGAACGAGAACCTCGCGGTGCTGCGCGAGCGCAACCCCGAGGTGGCCGAGCGCCTCGTGCGCACCCCGGACGGGGACGTCGAGGTCTTCACGGCCGGCTCCGGCCCGGTGCTGCTGCTCATGCACCCCTTCAACATCGGCGCGGGCGTCTACGCGGAGCAGTTCGCCGCGCTCGCGGACCGGTACCGGCTGGTGAGCGTCCACCACCCGGGCGTCGGGCGCACCACGGCCGCGGCCGACATCACCTTGGACGGCATCGCCCGCCTGTGCCACGACGTGCTCCGTGAGCTGGGCGCGGAGTTCCCGGTGCACGTGGCCGGCTGGTCGTTCGGCGCGCTCACCGCGCTGTCGTTCGCGCTGCGGTATCCGAAGGACACGGCGTCGCTGATCCTGATCGCCGGCTCGCACCGCATCGGCAACCGGGTCGGCGAGATCAACCGCCTGGAGGTCGTCGCGGCGGAGGACTTCGACCACGTGATCGAGCGCAGCGGCTCGGAGCGCCTGCGCGACGAGCGCGAGGCGCTGGTGACCACGCTCCTGCGGTCCGAGAGCATGGACCCGCAGATCGGCCTGCGCTACCTGGACGTGTTCGCCGACCGTCCCGACCTGCTCGCCAGGCTGCCCGAGATCGCCGCGCCCACCCTGATCGTCCAGGGCGCGCACGACACCGTCATCCCGGGCAAGACCGCACACCTGCTGCACGGCGCGATCCCGGACGCGGAGTACGCCGAGATCGCCGACGCCGGGCACTTCCCGGGGCTGACCAGCCCCGGCGCGGTCAACTCCATCGTCGCCGACTTCCTTGGACGGGTCTCATGAGCGTGACCACGCACGACAGGACCGAGACGAGCGACGGGAGCACGGCCGCCCGGTCGGTGCTGGTGAAGCCCGGCATGTGCGGGCACAACTCGCTGTTCGTCGGCCGGCTCGGCGACTGGACGTGGGAGACCGTCAGCGACCTGTGCGGCACCAACGCCTTCGACGCCACCAACGCCGACGGCTCGCCGACCTATCTGTCCTTCTACTACTTCCACATCCGCGGGAGCCGCCAGATGCACGTCCACGGGCTCACCTTCGGTGACCGGCTGCGGGTGGCGTCCCGGCTGTTCGACTTCGGCAGCGAGTCGATCCTGACCCTGCACGAGGTGCGCCCGGAGGGCGGGCCGGACGCGCCCGTCGACCCCGACCGCTTCTACGCCTACGACGACCCGCGCTGCATCTACGTCGAGAACTACAACCGGTGGATCAGCAGGAGCCGCCCCGGCAGCAACAGGGACCTGGTCAAGTCGTCGCCGGTCGGCTTCCGGCACGACCATCTGCCCCGGCTCCCGGACGCGTACTCGCCGCGCCGGGTCTACGACCACGCAAGGAACCGCCTGACCTTCCTGGACGGCCTGCCCGCCGACCGCGTGCCGCGTCCCGGGTTCACCCTCGACTACCCGATCGACGCGTCGCGGGACCTGAACGGCGTCGGCCTGCTCTACTTCGCCAGCTACTTCTCGATCATCGACTGGGCGCTGCTGCGCTACTGGCGGCGGCTCGGCCGGGGCACCGCCGCGTTCCTCGACCGGGTCGTGCTCGACCAGCGGCTGTGCTACCTGGGCAACGCCGACGCGGACTCCGTGCTGCGGATCTCGGTGGACTCGTGGCAGAAGGCGGGCGACCCCGGCGACGAGATCGTGAACCTGGTGGTCCGGGACCGGGACACCGGCCGGACGGTCGCGGTCAGCACCCTGCACGTGCTCTCGACAGGAGGTGCCCATGACGGTGCGTGAAGACGTCAGGCTGGTGGTGCACCAGCAGATCGCCGAGATCCTTCCCTCGGCGCGGATATCCGGAGAACTGCATCTGAGGGAGCTCGGCGCCGACTCGGTCGACCGCGTCGAGATCCTGCTCGGCGTGCTCGACCGGCTCGGCCTGCGGGCGCCGTTGTCCGACGTCCGCGACGTCCCGAACGTGGACGCGCTGGTCGACGTGCTGGCGGAGCGTGTGTCATGAGCGCCGGCATCGAGGCACTCAACGTGTACTGCGGGCTGGCCCAGATCCCGGTGAGGTCCCTGTTCGAGGGCCGGGGGCTGGACCTGGACCGCATGGGCAACCTGATGATGCGCAACCGGTCGGTCGGCCTGCCGTTCGAGGACCCGGTCACCAACGCGGTGAACGCGGCCGTCCCCATCGTCGACCGGCTCGACCCGGCCGAGCGGGACCGCGTCGAGATCCTGATCACCTCGACCGAGTCGGGCCTGGACTACAGCAAGTCCGTCGCCTCCTACGTGCACGAATACCTCGGCCTGCCCCGCAGCTGCCGCGTGGTCGAGGTGAAGCAGGCCTGCTACGCGGCGACGGCCGCCGTCCAGATGGCGGTGGCGTACGTGGCGTCGGGCGTCTCGCCGGGGGCCAAGGCGCTGGTGATCGCGACGGACGTGGCACTGGTGGACGAGCGCGCGCAGTACGCCGAACCCGCCACCGGTGCGGGCGCCGCCGCGGTCCTGGTCGGCGAGGACCCCCGGGTGCTCGACGTCGACCTCGGCGCGTTCGGCAACCACAGCTACGAGACGCTGGACTCGGCCCGTCCCTCGCCGTCCTTCGACATCGCCGACTCCGACCGCTCGCTGTTCGCCTACCTCGACTGCCTGACCAACTGCTTCGAGGACTACCGGAGCAGGGTCGAGGGCGCCGACTTCGCCACCACCTTCGACTACCTGGCCATGCACACGCCGTTCGCGGGCATGGTGAAGGCGGCGCACCGCAAGCTGATGCGCGAGTTCACCGGCACCGCGCCCGCCGAGGCGGAGGAGGACTTCACCCGGCGGGTGCTGCCCTCGCTGGCCTACCCGAGCGCGGTGGGCAATCTGTGCTCGGGGTCGGTGTACCTGGCGCTGTGCAGCCTGATCGACCACCTCGGCGACGCGGGCGGCCCGCAGCCGGACGACCGCGCCAGGGTCGGGCTGTACTCCTACGGCTCCGGCTGCTCCTCGGAGTTCTTCAGCGGCCTGGTCGACCGGCGGTCGGCCGAGGAGCTCGCCGCGATGCGCATTCCCGACCACCTGGCGGGCCGCTGCGCGCTGACGTTCGAGGAGTACGCCGGGCTGCTGCCCGCGAACCTGCGCTGCCTGGTCCCCGACCAGGACAGGCGGATCGACGTCGAGGCGTACGAGGGCATCCTCGACCGGGCGCGGATCGACCGGGACCTCCTGGTCAACACCGGAACCAAGGACTACCACCGGACCTACGAATGGTTGTCATATGAATGAGGACGTCATATTCGAGACCGTCAAGCGCAACGTGCTGGAGGTGCTCCCCGACCTCGAACCGGACCGGGTCACCATGACCGGCACGCTGACCGACCTCGGCGCCAACAGCGTCGACCGGGCCGACGTGGTCACGATGACCATGGAGGACCTCGGCCTGGTCGTCCCGATCGCCGAGTTCCGCGACGTGCACGACATCGCGTCCCTGGTGGACCTGCTGAAGAGGCAGGCGTGAAGGTCGTGATCACGGGCATGGGCGTGGTCTGCTCCGTCGCCGCGACCGTGCCGTCCTTCGCTCGGGCGCTGCGCGAGGGGAGGTGCGGGATCGGCCCGGTGCCCGACATCGGCGACGGCGGCCCCCGCCTCGCGGCGCTCGTCAAGGACTTCCGCTTCGAGGACGCGGTCGCCGCGCGGACCTCGCTGCCGGAGGAACTCCGGCAGAGCGCGCTGCGCGCCGCTCGCCGCTCGCCGGAGCCGCTGAAGATGGACCTGGTCGCGGCCATGCAGGCGTTCGGGGACGCCGGGCTGCACCGGTGCGCCCCGCCCGCCGACCGGCTGGGCCTGGTCGTCGCCGGGCACAACCTGAGCTCCGGCTACGTCCAGGACCTGTATCCGAAGTACGAGAACAACCCCGAGTACCTGCCGGCCCGGTTCGCGCTGCACTTCATGGACACCGACCGGGTCGCCACGCTGAGCCAGGTGCTCGGCGTCAAGGGCGAGGGGTACACCGTGGGGGGCGCCTCGGCCAGCGGCAACGTGGGCATCGTCAACGGCAGCCGGCTCGTGGAGTCGGGCGCGGTGGACGTGTGCCTGGTCGTCGGCGCGACGACCGACCTGTCGCCGATGGAGAAGCGCGGCCTGGCGACGCTCGGCGCGGTGGCCGGCGCGGGCGACGCGGAGCCGGAGCTGGCCCGGTGCCGCCCGTTCGACGTGCGGCACGAGGGATTCGTCCCCGGCCAGGGGTCGGCGTGCGTCGTGCTGGAGGGGGAGGAGTCCGCGCGGGCGAGGGGCGCGGACGTCCTCGCCGAGCTTGCCGGGTACGACCTCAAGCTGGACGGCAACAGCCTGCCCGACCCGCACGAGGACGGCGAGGCCAAGGTGATGGCGGGCGCCATGGCCATGGCCGGCGTGCGGCCTGGCGAGATCGACTACGTCAACGCCCACGCCACCGCCACGCCGCTGGGGGACGAGGTCGAGGTGCGGGCCCTCGGGCGCGTCCTCGGCCCGGCCTTCGGCAGGCCGTGGGTGAACGCCACCAAGGGCCTGGTCGGGCACTGCATGTGCGCGGCGGGCGTGGTCGAGGCGGTCGCCACGGTGATCCAGATCCGGCACGGGTTCGTCCACCCCAACCTGAACCTGCGGCGGCCGATCGACGACGGCTGCCGCTTCGTCCACGGAGCCGCGGAGCCCGCGGACATCACCTGGGCCCTGTCCAACGGCTTCGGCTTCGGCGGCTTCAACACGAGCATCGTGCTCAGGCGGCCGCCGCATGCCCCATGAAGCCTCGGGTAGGGCTGCGACAACGGAAGGAGAGGCAATGACGACCAAGAGCAAGGGCACCTATCAGATCACCGGCTGGGACGAGAAGCCGTACTCCGAGAAGAAGGGCCAGGCCAAGCTCACCGCGGCGCACGTCACCAACACCTTCAGTGGGGACATCGAGGGCGAGGGCAAGGCCGAGTACCTGATGGCCTACCCCTCCGAGACCTACGCCACCTTCGTCGGCCTGCAGCAGGTCGTCGGCAGCGTCAAGGGCCGCAAGGGGTCGTTCGTGCTGGAGGTCCACGGTACCTTCGCGAACGGTCAGGCCAAGGCGGACTGGACCGTCGTCCCGGAGTCGGGCACCGAGGAGCTCCAGGGCATCAAGGGCGAGGGCGGCTTCGTCTCGACGAGTGACGGCGGCGTCGACCTCACGCTCGACTACACCATCTAGCCGACCCGTCGGCCCCTGGGCCGACCGGCTTCCTCCAGGTACGCGGGGCTTCCGGCTCCGCGTACCGGCATGTCCGCCGAGGCCCGAGGGGGTTTGCTCAGAGTTGAGCAGATCCCTCGACGTCAGCGGGCGACGATGGGCCCACGAACGTACGAGAGGGGTCCTAGACCATGGCTGAGCGCACAGAGGTGATAGTGGTCGGAGGCGGGCAGAGCGGACTCGTCGCCGGCTACTTCCTGAAGAAGGCCGGAATCCCGTTCCTCGTCCTCGACGAGGAGCCCCGCCTCGGCGAGGACTGGCGGCGGCGCTGGGACTCGCTGGAGCTGTTCACCATCGCCCAGTACTGCGCGCTCCCCGGCCTGCGGTTCCCCGGCAGGAAGAACCACTTTCCCGGCAAGGACGAGATGGCCGACTACATCCGCTCCTACGCCCGGGAGTTCGACCTTCCCGTCCGGCTCGACACCAAGGTCACCTCGCTGGAGCGGACCGACGGCGGCTACCGCCTGGAGACCTCCAAGGGCGTCTACGAGGCCGACCAGGTCATCATCGCGACCGGGGCCTACCGGCTGCCCCGCGTCCCGGAGATGGCGCGCAAGCTGAACGGCGACGTCTACCAGGTCCACACCGGCGAGTACCGCAACCCGTCGCAGATCCCCGGCCAGACCGTCGTGGTGGTGGGCGCCGCCAACTCCGGCGCCCAGATCGCCCCCGAGCTGACCCGCACGCACCGCGTGCTGCTGTCCCAGGGCTCCCACCTGCCCGCCTTCGGCCGCAAGTTCCTCGGCAAGGGCCTGCACTGGTGGGGCGACAAGTTCGGGCTCATCTCCAAGCCGCTCGTCGGCGAGCGCGACCGCCTGCACAAGAAGACCATCCTCGTCGGGCCGAGCCTGAAGAAGATCTCGCGCAGGTACGGGGTCGAGCTGGTCGGCCGCACGGTGGACTGCGAGGGCGACACCCTGCGCTTCGAGGACGGCCGCGCCTTCCAGCCTGACGCCGTCGTCTGGGCCACCGGCTTCCGCTACGACTACTCGTGGGTGCGCGTGCCCGTGCACGACGAGGACGGCACGCCCGTGCAGGAGCGGGGCGTCACCTCCGCGCCGGGCCTGTACGTCCTCGGCATGCAGTGCCAGTACTCCTACGGTTCGGCCCTGGTCTGGTGGGTAAAGGATGACGCGTCCTATCTCGTCGAGCGGATCCAGGAGTTCCGCCGCGGCGGCCGGGCCCGTCACGCGGCCACGGCGGGCGCCCCGGTCCGGAGAGGGGGAGGCGCATGACCCGGCAAGTGGCGCTGCTGCGCGGCATCAACGTCGGCGGCCGCAACAAGGTGGGGATGGCCGCGTTGCGCGAGCTGATGGAAAGCCTCGGCTTCGAGGACGTCAAGACCCATCTGCAGAGCGGCAACGTCGTCTACACCACCGACAGGACGCCCGCCAAGGCGGCCGAGCGCATCGAGGCGGGACTGGCCAAGGAGCTGGGCGTCAAGGTGCCCGTGCTGGTGCGTGGTCACGGCGAGCTCGCCGCCATGGTCAAGGCCGACCCGCTGGGCGACGTGGCGTCCGACCCCTCGCTGTACCTGGTCACGTTCCTGTCGGACAAGCCCCCGGCCAAGCCGATCAAGGACCTGGACCCGCAGGACTTCGCGCCGGACGTGTTCGAGCACTCCGGGCGCGAGATCTACGTCTGGTGCCCGGACGGGGTGCGCAACACCAAGCTGTCCTACCTGTTCTGGGAGAAGCTGCTCGGGGTCACGGCGACGGCGCGCAACTGGCGCACCGTCACCAAGCTCCTCGAAATGACCGGCTCGGACTGACCGGCTCGGACTGACCGGCGAGAAGTCATGGCGGTCCGGCCCGGTTCAGCCGGTGGCCGTCCGGCGCAGCTCCCGCTTGAGGGTCTTGCCGATCGGCCCGCGCGGCAGCGAGCCGGTCGTGACGATCCTGGCCGGCCGCTCGCGCGGGTCGAGGCGGGCGGCGGCCACGCGCTCCAGCTCCCCGACGGGGACGGGGGAGCGCAGGACCACGGCCGCGGTCACGCCGTCCGGGCCGGCGAAGGCCGCCGCCTCCACCACCTCCGGGTGCCAGTGCAGCGCGTGCTCCACCCGCGTGGAGGAGACCGGCCCGCCGTCCGCGCCGGTGAGGACGTCGGACGCGCGGTCGAAGAAGTGCAGGCGGCCCTCCTTGTCCAGGTGGCCGAGGTCGCCCATGCACGTCCAGCCGTCATGGAAGACGCGCGCGGTCGCCTCCGGGTCGCCGTAGTAGGACCGCAGGGGCGCGTCGGAGCGCATGCGGATCTCGCCCAGCTCGCCGGGCGGCAGCGCCTCGCCGTCCGGCCCGGCGATGACCAGGTCGGTGCCGCCGCTCGGGCGGCCGAGGTGCTCCTCCAGCGGTTCGGACGGGCCGACGGGGCGGCTCACGAAGGCGGGCGCCGACTCGGTGGAGCCGTAGCCGAGCAGCATCCTCGTCCCGGGCAGCGCCTCGGCCAGCCGGCTCACGGTGGCCATCGGCACCGGGGCAGAGCCGAGCATCAGCACCTTCAGCGCGGTGAGGTCGTGGCGCTCGTGCAGGCCGTGGGCCACCATGTACGTCGCCGCCGAGGGGGCGACGATCGCCATCGACACCCGCAGCTTCTCGATCATGCGCGCGACCGTCTCGGGGTCCTGGCGGCTCAGCACGTGCACGGTCGTGGGCGCGGTCATCGCCGTCATCATCGCGCTGTGCCCGGCGTTGGTGCCGATGGGCACGGCCGCCAGGACGCCGTCCACGCCGGTGAACAGCCGCCCGCGTCCCTCGTGGCCGAAGGTGAGGTTGGCGTGGGTCACGGCCACCGGCTTGGGGACGCCGGTGGTGCCCGAGGTGTAGATGATCTCGGCGAGGTCGCCCGGCCGGGGCTTCGCGGCCTGCGCTCGGGCCATGTCGAGAGCGTCCAGAGTGTCCAGGGTGGCGGTCCACCCGGCGAAGGCGGGCGGGACGACGGCGTGGCCGTGCAGCAGGCCCTCGACGTGGCACCGCTCCAGCCGCGCCCGCAGCTCCTCGCCCGGCAGGCGCGGGGACAGGCCGACGACCGTGCCGCCCGCCATGTGCACGGCGAGGCTCGCGACGGCGTAGCCCGTCCAGTCGGCGTCGTCGTAGAGCAGCGCGATCCGGCTTCCCGGCAGGCGGCCGGCGGCGGCCCGCGAGGCGCGTGCCCACAGGCCGGCCCGCAGCGAGCGGCCGCCGTCGACGGTGAGCGCCACGAGGTCGTCGTCCCGGGCGGTGACCGGTCCGGAGACCAGTTCAGGCAGGGTCGTCATGCCGCCAAGGCTAAGAATCGCGCGCCCCTGGCGGATGCTCACTGTTGAGCAGACCGCGCCGCCGCCGAGGCGTTTGCTGGGAAGGCATGTGAAAGGCGCAAGCCCGCAGGAATGAGGCAGCTCGCAGGTGAACGGGCTGGGAATCCTTGAGGAGGCGATGGCCGGTGAGCCAGTCCGATATGAGTACGGGGGGACGCCCGGGGCCGCAGGAGGTGTCCTCGCGTGTCCAGCTGATCGCGACGATCGGCGCGATCCTGGCGCTCGCCCTCGCGTCGATCGACGTGTCGGTCGTCGGCGCCGCCATGCCGCGCATCGCCGACGACCTGCAGGGCCTCGGCCTGTACGCCTGGGTCGGGGTCTCGTACGCGGTCGCCGCCGCCGTCGTGGTGCCGATCGCCGGGAAGCTCGGCGACATGTTCGGCCGCAAGCCGGTCCTGCTCGTGGGCCTCGGCGGCTTCGTGATCGCCTCCTGGCTCTGCGGCATCGCCCAGACGATGCCGCAGCTCGTCGGCTTCCGCGGCCTGGCCGGCCTGTTCGGCGGCATCCTGATGGCGAACATCTTCACGCTGCTCGCCGACATCTACACCCCCGAGCGCCGCACCCAGATGCAGGGCCTGTTCTTCGGCGTCGCCGGGCTGAGCATGGTGATCGGGCCGCCGCTCGGCGGGTTCATCACCGACGCCTGGAGCTGGCGGTGGGTGTTCTACGTCAACGTCCCGCTCGGCCTGCTCGCCATCCTCGCGGTGGCCGTCGGCGTGCCGTTCGTCCGGACGGGCGCGAGCTGGCGCGACATCGACTTCGGCGGCGTCCTCACGCTGGTGCTCGGCGTGGTGCCGATCCTGATCGGCCTCACCCTCACCGGCGACGGGCACGCCTGGACCTCGCCCGAGGTGCTGGGCCTGCTCGTCGGCGGCGCGCTGCTGCTCGTGGTGTTCTTCCTGGTCGAGACGCGCCGGGCGAGCAACCCGCTCGTCCCGTTCCCGCTGTTCCGCACGAACCAGTTCGCGGTCATGGTCGTGGTGGCGTTCTTCTCCGCCTTCGCCATGATGGGCACGACGTTCTACGTGCCGCTGCTCTACCAGGGCGTCCTCGGCGTGTCCGCGACGCACTCCGGCACGCTGCTCATCCCGATGACCCTCGGCCTGATGCTCTTCGGCCCCGTGGCCGGCAAGGTGATGACGGCGCTGCCGCGCTACCGGCTGCTGGCCGTGTTCGCCATGGCCGCCATCATGGCGGGGCTGCTGATGCTCTCCTCGGTCGGCCCGCACACCGGCCAGGTGGTCCCCATCGTCGCCATGGTGCTGATCGGCATGGGCATCGGCATCGCGTTCCCGATGGCCACGGCCGTCGTGCAGAGCGCCATCCCGATGAGCCAGATGGGCGCGGGCACCAGCCAGATCCAGTTCTGGCGGATGTTCGCCGGGCCGGTCGCGCTGGCCGTCCTCGGCTCGATCCTGTCCGGCCAGATCGGCGTCGCGGGGCAGGCCGGCGTCCTCGGCGGCGGAGGGGTCCCGCCCGCGCAGCTCGCCGACGCACTGCACGACCTGTTCCTGACGTCCGCCATCGCGGTCGGCATCGGCCTGGTGGCCACCTTCTTCCTCAAGGAGGTCCCGCTGCGCGACATGTCCATGGCCAGGAAGGCGTCCGGCGGGCGGGGCGGCGCGAAGGGCAAGACGGTCACGGCCTGATCCGCGGGCCCGTCCAGAGAAGTACCCGACTCCGGAGAAGAACCCCGCGGATCGGGAGAAGGCCCGGAGTCACGGTCTGATCGAGAGGGTCACGGCCTGATCCGGGGTGATGTGGCGGGACGACCGGCGGCCGTCCCGCCACATCGGCGTGTTCCCGCATCCGTGCCTCCGCGCGTCCGTGCTCAGTGTTGAGCAGACCCCTCGCGCGCCGCGGCCGAAGCTGGGGGCATGGACGCTGCCGACCTCGACGCCGCGAGGCTTCCCGACACCTATCCGATCCCGAGGACGTGCCCGCTCGACCCGCCGCCGGAGTACCGGCTGCTGCGCGCCGAGCGTCCCATGGCCCGCGTGAGGCTGGACTTCGACGACAGCGAGGTGTGGCTGGTCACCCGGTACGCCGACGCGCGGGCGATCCTCGGCGACCCGCGCTTCAGCTCCGACTTCTCCACTCCCGGGTTCCCGGCGCGCCTCACCTCGTCGCCCCCGGGCCCCGGCACCTTCATCCGCATGGACCCGCCCGACCACACCCGGCTGCGCCGCCTGCTGCTGCCCGAGCTCAACCGGCGGCACGTGGAGGCGCTGCGCCCGGCGATCCAGCGCATCGCGGACACCCTGGTCGGCGACATGGCCGCGCGCACCCCGCCCGTCGACCTGGTCCAGGCCCTGGCCCTGCCGCTGCCCTCGATGGTGATCACCGAGCTGCTCGGTGTGCCGTACGAGGACCGCGACTACTTCCACGAGACGACCAAGGTCATCGGCGACCAGGGCGTCGATCCCGCACGCCGCATCCAGGTGCGCAACGACCTCAAGGCCTACCTGGACAAGCTCGTGGCCGTGAAGGAGGCCGAACCGGCCGACGACGTGCTGAGCCGCCTCGGCGCCCGCCGCGAGGAGGCGGGGGTGAGCAGGGACGAGGTCGTCGGCATCGCCACGCTGCTCATGGTGGCCGGGTACGAGACCATCGCCAACCAGATCGGCGCCGGGACCGCCGCGCTGCTGGAGAACCCCGACCGGCTCGCCGAGCTGCGCGCCGACCCCGCCAGGCTGCCCGCCGCCGTCGAGGAGATCATCCGCCACCAGACGGTCATCGACTACGGCCTGCGCCGCGCCGCCACCGAGGACGTCGAGGTGGGCGGGCAGGTGATCAGGGCCGGCGAGGGGGTCGTGGTCGTGGTCGCCTCCGCCAACCGCGACGAGGCCGTCTTCGCCTGCCCCGACGCCCTCGACTTCGACCGCGCGCGGCACGACCACTTCTCGTTCGGCTACGGGATCCACCAGTGCATGGGACAGATCCTCGCCCGCGTCCAGCTCGAAATCGCCTGGTCCACGCTGTTCGGGCGCATCCCCGGGCTGCGGCTCGCCGTGCCCGTGGACCAGGTGCCGTTCCGCTCCGACATGTTCGTGTACGGCGTGCACGAGCTGCCCGTGACCTGGTGACCTGCAATGGACGACCGTGATCCGCGCGCCCGGCTGCGCGCGCTGTTCGACCCCGGCACCGCCGCCCCGCTGCCCGGCGACGACGATTCGGGCGTCGCGGGCGCGCGGGGCCTCATCGACGGGTGCCCGTCCGTCGCCTTCGCCACCGACCCCGCGCGGATGGGCGGCGCGATGGGGCCGGAGGGGTGCGCGCGCATCGTCGACACCATCGACCTCGCCGTCAAGGAGAGGATCCCGGTCGTCGGCATCTGGCACTCCGGCGGCGCGCGGCTCGGGGACGGCGTCGCCGCGCTGCACGGGGTCGGGCAGGTGTTCGCCGCCATGGTGCGCGCGTCCGGCCTGGTGCCGCAGATCTCGCTGGTGCTCGGCCCGGCCGCCGGGGGCGCCGCCTACGGGCCCGCGCTCACCGACATCGTGGTGATGAGCGAGGGCGGGCGCATCTTCGTCACCGGCCCGGACGTGGTCCGCAAGGTGACCGGCGAGGACGTCGACATGGCCGGCCTGGGCGGCCCCGAGCCGCACAGCCGGCGCAGCGGCGTCGCGCACGTCGTCACCACCGACGACGCCGAGGCGATCACCGAGACGCGCCGGATCACCGCGCTGCTCGGCAGCCCCGGCGCGATCGAGATGGGCCGTGTCGAGGGCGTGGACGGGGTGGTGGACCTGGGCGGGCTGCTGCCGAGCCGCGCCAGCCGCGCGTACGACGTCAAGCCGCTGGTCACGGGCCTGACCGACGGCCCCGGCGTGGAGCTGCACCCCAAGTGGGCGCCCAACATGGTCACGACGCTGGCCCGCCTGGCCACCCGGACCGTCGGCGTGCTCGCCAACAACCCGCTGCGCAAGGGCGGCTGCCTCGACGCGGCCAGCGCCGAGAAGGCCGCGCGCTTCGTCCGCATGTGCGACTCGCTGGGCATCCCGCTGGTGGTCGTCGTGGACGTGCCCGGCTACCTGCCCGGGGTCCGGCAGGAATGGGACGGCGTGGTCCGGCGCGGGGCCAAGCTGCTGCACGCGTTCGCCGAGGCCGTGGTGCCCCGGGTGACGCTGGTGACCCGCAAGTCCTACGGCGGCGCGTACGTCGCCATGAACTCCCGCGCGCTCGGCGCCTCGGCGGTCTTCGCCTGGCCGTCCGCCGAGGTCGCCGTCATGGGCGCCGCCGCCGCGGTGGACATCCTGCACCGCAGGAAGCTGAGCTCGGGCCCCGCCGAGCAGCGCGAGGAGCTGCGCCGGCGGCTCATCTCCGAGCACGAGCGCGAGGTGGGCGGCGTGGCCAGGGCCGTCGAGATCGGCGTCGTCGACGCCGTGATCGAGCCGGGGGAGACGCGCCGCAGGATCGCCGGCGCGCTGCTGGACGCCCTGCCCGCGCGCGGGCGCCACACCAACATCCCGCTGTGAGGGGCCTGCTCAGTATTGAGCAGGCGGCGGTCCGGACCCTGACTAGCGTGACCGGCAAGCCGAGAAGAGACGGAGTCCCGTGATGACAAACCCCAGTCCGGTAATTCCGCCCGCCGAGCAGCAGACCTCGGTGGCCGCGGCGGATCTGCTCAATTCGGCGAACGCCGGAGTGATCGTCGAACGCACCGCGCAGGTGAGGAACGGCTTCCACGCCGAGGGACGCAAGTTCGCCCGCATGATGGCCGAGTTCGTCACCGCCAAGCAGGTGGGCGTCGCCAGCGCGTACGTCTACGAGGAGACGTTCGGCACCAAGGACAGGCTGCACTGGCTCATCCACCTCAGCTCCCTGGACGCCTACGAGGCGATGGTCCACATGGGCACCTCCGACGAGGAGTACCGGGGCGCCGTCGCGAAGCCGCAGGCCGGGGACGGCGGCGGCTGGGACCGGGTCTTCGTGGACGGGAGCATGCACGAGACCGTCCTGATGCCGCAGTTCTGGGGCATGTACGGCACGAAGGTCGACGGCGAGCGGGAGCGCGGCACCGCGCAGTACACCCAGGAGGGCCCGATCACCGGGCTGCCCGGCGCCCGCGAGCAGGTGGCGCTGCCCGCCGGGCAGATCCTGCACTCGGGCACCTGCGGCCTGCTGCTGCACCGCACCGCCCAGCTCGACTACGACTTCAGGTCCGAGGGCCGCACGTTCGCCCGCGAGGCCGCCGAGTCCATCAACGAGAACCTGCCCGGCGAGGCCACCGTCTTCGTCTACGAGGAGGCGTTCGGCGCCGCCGACCGCATCCACTGGCTCATCCACCTGAAGTCGCTCTCCACGTACTACAAGGTGCTGTCGCTGCACGTGAAGGACGAGCGCGTGCGCGAGCTGTACTTCCAGGAGCGGATCGCCCCCGAGCGCGGCGGCGGCACCTGGGCGCGCATGTTCGTCCCCGGCAGCATGGCCGACGTCGCCCTCACCCCGCACCACTGGGGGATGTACGCGACATGACCGGACAATGCCTGCACCAGATCTTCGCCGAGCGGGCCAGGGCCGCGCCCGGCCGGATCGCCGTCTCCGCCCCCGCCGAGGACGTCTCCTACGGGGAGCTCGACGACCGCGCGAACCGGCTCGCGCTGCGGCTGCGCGCGATGGGAGTGGGCCCGGACGTCCTCGTGGGGCTGTGCGCGGACCGGGGCGTCGAGATGATCGTCGGGCTGCTGGGCATCCTGAAGGCCGGGGGAGCCTACGTCCCCATCGATCCCGCCTACCCGGCCAAACGCATCGACCACCTGCTCAAGGACAGCGGCGTCACGACGGTCGTGGCCGTGTCCCGGGTGTCGGAGGCGCTGGACGGCCGCCCGGCCGGGATCCTGTGGATCGACCGGGACGACCCGGCGCCGGGGGAGGAGGTCGCGAGCCCTCCCGAGCAGGCCACCGACCGCGACCTCGCGTACGTCATCTACACCTCGGGCTCGACCGGTTCGCCCAAGGGGGTCCTGGTCGAGCACCGCAACGCCGTGCGGCTCTTCACGCGCACCCGGCCGTGGTTCCGCTTCGACGAGGACGACGTCGTCACGCTGTTCCACTCGGTGAGCTTCGACTTCTCGGTCTGGGAGATCTGGAGCGCCCTGCTGCACGGCGGCCGGCTGGTCGTCGTGCCCGCGCCGGTCGCCCGGTCCCCGGAGGAGTTCCGCGAGCTGCTGCTCGCTGAGGGCGTCACCGTCCTCAGCCAGACCCCCTCGGCGTTCCGCCACCTGGTCGCGGCCGACGCGCGAAGGCCCGGGCCGTCGCCGTTCCGGCTGCGCCGCGTCGTCTTCGGCGGCGAGCGGCTGGACGTCGAGACGCTGCGGCCCTGGATCGCCCGCTACGGGGACGAGAAGCCCGAGCTGGTCAACATGTACGGCATCACCGAGACCACCGTCCACGTCACCTACCGGCGGATCCTCCAGGACGACCTCGGCCGCCCCGAGCGGAGCCCGATCGGCGTGCCGATCCCCGACCTCGGCCTCCACCTGCTCGACGCCGAAGGCCGTCCCGTCCCGGGCGGCGTCGCCGCCGAGCTGTACGTCTCCGGGGCCGGCCTGGCCCGCGGCTATCTCGGCCGTCCCCGGCTCACCGCCGAGCGCTTCGCCGTCCGCGGCGACGGCACGCGCCTGTACCGCACGGGGGACCTGGCCGTGCGCCTGCCCGGCGGCGAGTACGCCTACATCGGGCGCGCCGACGACCAGATCAAGGTGCGCGGCTTCCGCGTCGAGCCCCGCGAGATCGAGATGTGCCTGCTCGGCGACCCGGCCGTGGGCGACGCCGTGGTCGCGCCCCGCGACTACGGCGAGGGCGACGTCCGCCTGCTGGCGTTCGTCGTGCCCGCCGGGGACGCCGGGCCGGAGGCCGATCTGATCCCCCGGCTCGCCGCGCGGGCCGCCGGGGAGCTCCCCGCCCACGCGCGCCCATCCACCTACCACATCGTGCCGGAGATACCCATGACACCACAGGGAAAGGCGGACCGCGGCGCCCTCGTCGACCAGGCGAAGCGGCCCGCCACCGATTCCGACAACGGCGTGCCGCCCCTCCGGGTCGTGCAGGCCATCGCCGCGGACGTGCTCGAACGCGACGTCGTCCCGCCCAAGGCGGACCTGTTCGACCTCGGGGCGACGTCACTGGCACTGACCCGCATCATCGCCCAGGTGAACCAGTACTACGGGCTGGCGCTCACCGGCCGCGAGCTGGAGGAGGAGGCCTCGGTGGAATGCCTGGCCTCCTGCGTCGGGCGAGGACTCAACGCGTAGAAAGGATGATCATGCAGGACACCCGCACGCAGGGCGCATTCGCCATGACCCCCGAGGAGCTCGAAGGCTTCCACGCCCGCGGCTACTTCGGCCCGTTCAAGGTGTACGAGATCGACGAGATGCGGGCGATGTGGCGGCGCGAGCGGCTGCGGCTGCTGGACCGCAGCCACGCCGTGTACCAGGACGAGGCCGCGGCCTCCGGCAACACCAACATCTCCAACTACGACCGGCACCTGGACTCGCCTTTCCTCGCCGACCACATCAGCCGTCCGCCGATCGTGGACCGGGTGAGCAGCGTGCTCGGCCCCGACGTGCTGTGCTGGCGCACCGAGTTCTTCCCCAAGTACCCCGGCGACGAGGGCACCGACTGGCACCAGGCGGACACCTTCGCCAACGCCTCCGGCCAGCCGCAGATCGTCTGGCCCGAGGCCGAGGAGTTCGGCGGCACCATCACCGTCTGGACCGCGTTCACCGAGGCCAACGAGGAGACCGGCTGCCTGCAGTTCATCCCGGGCACGCACCAGACGATGTTCTACGACGAGACCAAGCGGATGCACTACGACCCGAACAAGATCAACAACCAGGAGAAGGGCGGCGTCCGCCGGGGGTTCTTCGGCTACGACTACCGCGAGCTGCAGATCGACCCGGACTGGAAGCCCGACGAGTCCAAGGCCGTCTCGATGGTGATGCGCCCCGGCGAGGCCATCCTGTTCTGGTCCACGCTCATGCACGCCTCCAAGCCGCACGCCGGGCTGACCGACGAGATGCGCCTCGGCTTCGCCGCCCGCTACGTGCCGACCAAGGTGCGGGTCTACCCCGGCACCGACGAGATCGAGGAGTACGGCGGCCGCGTCAGCCTGGAGCGCTACGGCTCGGTCCTGGTCGCCGGCCACAACGACAACCCCCACAACCGGATGGCCACGGCCACGACGACCGGGCATCCCTTCGTGACGCGGTGATGCCCTGTGACGACCGACATGACCGGCGCGACCGGCACGACCGGGCTCAGACGCCTGGCGGAGGCGGTGCTGTCGGCGCAGCCGCTCGCCGACGTCCTCGAACATCCGGTGCGCGTGGCCGGTCCGGTGGAGATCTCCTCCCTTCTCAACCGGATGGCCGTACGGCTGGGCGCACCGGAGTTCCGCCTCACCGACGACGGTGACGAGCTGGGGGTCTTCGAACGGGTGCTGAGCGAGCACCTCGCCCTCAGGAGCCACGACCTCGACCCGCACCTGCCGGCCGAGGAGATCGACCGGACGGCCGGCAGCGTCACCGCGCACGGCTTCGACGGGCTCTGCGTCCGCGAGGAGGTCGCGGCCCGCGACGGCGGCCCCCCGCTGGTCGCGTACTCGGCCGGCACGCGCGGAGCCCCGGCCGTCGTGATCATCTCTCCGTGCGGGATGCCCGCCCGGCTGGCCGAGCGGTGGATGCGGTTCCTCGCCCGCGACCACCACGTGCTCACGTGGGAGAGCCGTGGACTGTTCGGCGCGGCCGAGGACGCGGCGATGCCTCCGGCGGAGGTCGAGGCGCAGGCCGGTGACCTGCTCGCCGTGATGGACCACTTCGGGGTGGGACGGGCGCACCTGATGTGCCTGTGCGGCGGCGCGGTCATCGGGCTGGCGGCGGCGCACCGGGACGCGGCCGGCGGCTCCGCGGCCCGGGTGGGGTCCCTCAGCCTCTGGCACGGGGACTTCGCCGGGGTCGCGGCGGCGGAGAAGACCTCGCACCAGCAGAACCTGGCGGCGCTCATGAAGATGGGCGCCGAGGGGCCCGACCGCGCCGCCGCGATCCATCCCGTCCTGTGCCAGACCATGCTCTCGGCCGTTCCGCCGGACCTGGCGCACCTGGTGGTCTACCCGTACGCCACGGCCGGGCTCCTGTTCCGGTACTGCCGGCTCAACGGCACCATCATGGAGACGGACGTGACGCCGTGGCTGGAGGAGCTGCGGCTGCCCGTGCTGGTCGTCACGAGCACCGACGACCGGACGGCGCACCCCGACGGGTCGAAGGTCGTGGCGCGGACGTTGCCCGACGCGACACTCCACGTCCGGCAGCACGGAGATCATATTTCGCTCTTCAAGGGCGACGCGGATTTGATGTGCCTGGTGGGAGACTTTATCGACTCGCTGCCCTGACCGTCCGGAGCGACTGCTCCAGTTTTCTTTGACTATTCCCGTTTTCTCTGTGATGGGCGGGTATGGGTTCCTCTGGCAAAAAGGAAACCCAGGTCGAAGGTACCAGCATGACTTCAGTAGAGGTTGCGCAGTTCAAGGACGAGCTCCAGGCTTTCATCGCGCGCGATTCGCTCAGCGCCTCTTCGATCAGATTTCCGAAAAGAACGCACATCTACAACTGCGGCGAGCGGGACGCGAACATCTATCTCATCGAGAGCGGGCAGGTCAAGACGCAGACCTACACCCGCTGCGGCAAGGAGTGTCTTTTATCGATCTTCACGGCCGGCGACATCTTCGGTGAGACCTCCCTGCTCGGCCCCGAGCGCACGGAGACCGCGACCGTGATGCGCACCTCCTGGATCAGGAGGATCCCGGCGACGGGCTTCCGGGCCGCCATGGCCGACACCCGGTTGCTCAACGGTTTCATCGACCACCTGGCCCGGCGCCTCTCCGAGCAGCAGCAGGTCATCACCACGATGGTGACGATGGACAGCGAGCAGCGCCTGGCCGCCGTCCTGCTCCGCCTGTCCAGGAAGCTGGGCAAGCGGCGCGCGAACAATCTCCTGGCCATAGAGGAGCGCATCACCCAGGAGGAGCTGTCCGGCATGGTCGGGACGACCCGGTCCCGTGTGGGCTACTTCCTCAAGCGGTTCCGCGACGCCGGCCTGGTCCTCCCTGTGTCCGAGCCCTTCCTGCTCGTGAACGAGAAGCGGCTGGCGGAGTACGTCGACGTCGAAGGGATCGAGAGTTGAGGCGCCGAGCGACGGAGCGCCCCGGAGGATGACCTCCGGGGCGCTCTTTTCATCGGGTCTCGTCGGGTTCGTCGGGCGGGGTCGTGACGGGGGTGCCGGCATGTCGAGCCGTTCTCCAGAGCCGATCTCGCGGCGGCTCAGAAGCGGATCAGCTCGAACGGGACCGCCGGCCGGCCGCCGAACCGCTCGCCCGTGCTGGTGACGAACGCCTCCAGCGGCCCGCGCGCCGCGCCGGGCGGCAGCCCGAGCCCCGCCAGGTAGGCCGAGTGCGCCTCGACCGAGGCCACCGCGACGTCCAGGGATCCGCCGACGTCGACCGCGTGCGTCGGCCGGGTGGACCCCGCGATCGCGGCGTACTTCACGCCGTTCCACGGCTTGTCCTGGAGGTCGGGGAAGATCCAGCGGTTCCCCGCGTCCAGGACCGCGTCCAGCGCGGCCCGGCCGGTGTTGCGGTGGTCCGGCGAGTTCCACTTGCCGGTGTAGGTGAAGTCGTGGTGGGTGAACGTGATCAGCAGTTCGGGCCGATGCCGCCGGATCGCCGCCGCGAGGTCACGCCGCAGCCGCGGCGAGTGCTCGATGGCGCCGTCGGCGTAGTCGAGGAACTCCACCGAGCCGACGCCGCAGATCTCCGCGCTGGCCCGCTGCTCCTCCTCGCGGACCTTGACGGCCTCCGCCGGGGCCATCCCGTCGATGCCCGCCTCACCGCGGGTGAGCAGGAGATAGCCGACGCTCTTGCCGCCCGCGGTCCACGCCGCCACCGCTCCGGCGCAGCCGAACTCCATGTCGTCGGGATGCGCCACAATGGCGAGCGCCCGACTCCAGTCATCGGGAACAGGTTGAAGGTTTTCACTCATGAATCCCCCCTGACCCGACACGACATTGACAAACCTGATAAAACGGACGCCGTCCCTCTTGCACAGTGAATTCGATATGATCTTTCATCGCATTCCTGTGGTCGCCGAGAAGTCTCCTGAGGGACGAAATGAAGGACCGGACGACGGGCGAGCGTGAGGGCCGAAAATATGCGGCCGTTCACGCGAACCACGCGGACGCGGAGGGCGATTCAGTACCCGGGTCGTGAGCCGGTCAGGACGAGATCCAGCTCTTGGTGCCGGTCGGCGTCTCCGGAGCGTGCAAGGAAGCGTGGCTCTTGGTGCCGTCCTCGTGGCCGGGCACAGTGCTGGGCACAGTGCTGGGCAGGGTGCTGGGCAGGGTGCCCGTCACCGCGCTCTTCGTGCCCGCCAGGACTTCGCCCTCGTCGCCTCCAACGGCGAGTCCCTTACCCGCACCCGCTGACCCCTGCCCCCGGGGCACCCGTCCTCGCCCGCGTCTGCCTGCGCCGGCCCGGCCGCCTCGGCGCGTCAGGGCCGGGGCGATCGGACGGGGCCACTGCCGCGCTCCCCGTCCGCTGGGCCGGAAAGTGCGGATCTCTTTACATCGCCGTCACACGGTTGCATACTCGTGGGCACTGTAAGCGCTTCCATCCGAGGGCGGTCGTCGCTCTTCGTGAGTGGAAGCGCTTACATCCAGGAGGATCATGGACGGCCGGGAGGTCTCCGGAGCCGGAGGCGTGACCATCTACGAGGTCGCGCGGCGCGCCGGGGTGTCGATCGCCACGGTGTCGCGGGCCCTGCGCGGCACCGGTCCCGTCGCGGGGCCGACCCGGGAGAAGGTCCTGCGGGCCGTCGAGGAGCTGCGGTTCATGCCGAGCCGGGCCGGGGTGAGCCTCGCCGAGGGCAGGCACGCGGCCAACGGCATCGTCTTCCCCAACCTCTCCGGGCCGTACTTCACCGAGGTGCTCATCGGGTACGAGGAGGTCGCCTCCGAACTCGGCCGCTCGGTGATCATCCTCTCGACCAAGGGACGCGACGCGATCCGCGACCTGGTGCGCGAGCTCGCCGGGCGCGTGGACGGGCTGGTGGTCTTCGGCAGCACCGTGCCGGACGACGTGATCGACGAGCTGGCCGCCTCGGGGTTGCCGCTGGTGCTCATCTCCCACGCGGAAAGGCCGGGGGCCGTCACCCTGCGCAGCGAGAACGCCGCCTCGGCGAAGGCCCTGGCCACCCACCTGCTCGGGCACGGCTACCGGCGCTTCGCCTTCCTCGGCGCCCCGTACGCCACGGGCGACGACGTCGACCTGCGGTGGCAGGGCGTGCGCGAGGTCCTCGGCGACGCCGTCACCCCCGTCCTGACGGCCGAGTACACCGTGGAGAGCGGCCACGAGGCCGCGCTCCGGCTGCTCGGAGCCCCGGGCGGGCCGGAGGCGGTCATCTGCTCCGACGACGAGGTCGCCCTCGGCGCGATCCTGGCGGCCGAGCAGCTCGGCCTGTCGGTGCCGGACGACGTGGCCGTCACCGGCTGGGACGACATCATGGCCGCCCGCCACGCCCGGCCCGCGCTCACCACCGTGCGCCAGCCGATGCGGGAGCTCGGCGCCCGCGCCGCCCGCGCCCTGGACGCGCTGATCGCCGGGGCGGGGCCGGAGGACGGCCACCGCGTCCTCCAGACCGAGCTGATCATCCGCAGTAGCTGCGGGCACCACCCTCCAGGAGGTCGCTGAGTTGAAGACGTACACCACCGGTTCGCTCGCCCTGCTCACCGCGGGCCTGCTCCTTCTCACCGCCTGCGGCCGCGCCTCGGACGGTGCCGCCGAGAAGCCCAAGGACGTCGACACCTCCGCCAAGGCGACCGGAACCCTCGCGGTCTGGGCCATGGGATCGGAGGGCGAGGCGCTCGCCTCCTTCGTCAAGAAGTTCGAGGCGGCCAACCCGGGCATCAAGGTCACGGTCACGCCCGTCGGCTGGGACGTCGCGCATGACAAGATCACCGCCTCGATCGCCGGCCGCTCCACCCCGGACGTCAGCATGATCGGCTCGACCTGGATGGGCGAGCTGGCCAAGACCGGCGCGGTGGACCCGACCCCGGGCAACCTCATCGACAAGGCCGCGTTCTTCCCCAGCGCCTGGGACACCGTGATGGTCGACGGCACCGCCTACGGCGTCCCCTGGTACGTCGAGACCCGCGTCCTGTACTACCGCAAGGACATCGCCGCCAAGGCGGGCCTCACCCCGCCCGCCACCTGGGACGAGACCAAGAGCTTCGTGAAGGGCCTGAAGAAGGCCGGCGCCGCCCAGGGCATGAACCTCAACTACACGACCGGCTCCTGGCAGGAGATCCTGCCCCTCATCTGGCAGCAGGGCGGCTCCATCACCGGCCCCGACGGCAAGTGGACGTTCGACACCCCCGAGACGGTCAAGGCCCTGGCCTGGCAGCGGTCGTACTTCGAGGAGGGGCTGGCCTCCAACAAGGTGGACCCGGCGTCCTTCCCCGCGAGCTTCTTCAAGGGCGACGTCGCCGCGTACTTCTCCGGCCCGTGGATGATCGCCGGCATGGAGAAGGACGGCGGCCCCGGCTTCGCCGGCAAGTTCGACGTCGCCCCCTACCCCAAGGGCAGCGCGGGCGGCACCAGCTTCGTCGGCGGCAGCGACCTGGTGGTGTTCAAGGACTCCAGGAACCGGGACGCCGCCTGGAAGTTCGTCCAGTGGCTCAGCGACCCGGAGACCCAGGCGAGCTGGTACACCACCGTCAGGGACCTGCCGAGCGTCCAGGCGGCGTGGCAGCGGCCCGAGCTGACGGCCGACAAGCGGGTCGCCGTCTTCGGCGAGCAGCTCAAGGACGCCAGGACGCCGCCGCCCGTCCCGACCTGGGACCAGATCGCCAAGGTGATCGACCAGGAGGT
Organism: Sphaerisporangium album; assembly: GCF_003323745.1. Taxonomy (GTDB): domain Bacteria; phylum Actinomycetota; class Actinomycetes; order Streptosporangiales; family Streptosporangiaceae; genus Sphaerisporangium; species Sphaerisporangium album. Next base: position 138,798 of record NZ_QOIL01000017.1, on the reverse strand, counting down.
CGAGAAGGTCGCGCTCGGTAAGTCGACGCCCGAGGAGGCGGCGAAGTCCATCCAGGCGCAGGCCGACGCGGTCGGCACCGGCCTGTGATGTCCGGCCTCGCCTCTGGCCCGGCCGCCGCGGGCACGGCCGAGGGCACAGGAAGGAGCACGGCGGAGGGCACGCGCGCCCCCGTCCGGGCCGGCCGCGCCCCGGCGGGGCAGCGGCTCAACCCGCCGCGCCGGGCGGGCACGGCGTGGCTGTTCTCGGCGCCGTTCCTGCTGGTGTTCGGGCTGATGTACGCGCTGCCGCTGCTGGCCGGGCTCGTCATGGGGTTCACCGACATGCGCAGCACCGACGCGCGTAACCCGTTCGCGGTGAACTTCGTCGGCCTGGACAACTTCCAGCGCCTGTTCCAGGACGAGGTCATGCGCCGCGCCGCGGCCAACACGCTGTTCTTCGTCGTCGCGACCACGCCGCTGACGATCGCGCTCGGACTGCTGGCGGCGATGCTGCTCAACTCGGGCATCACCCGGCTGCGCACGTTCTTCCGCCTCGGCTATTACCTGCCGTACGTCACCAGCATCATCGGCATCGCGGTGGCCTGGCGGCTGCTGCTCGACCCGCAGGCCGGGCTGGTCAACGACCTGCTCAGGGCGGTGGGCGTCGACGGCCCGGCCTGGCTGCTGGACGAGCGCACCGCGCTCGGGTCGCTGGTCGTGATGACCGCGTGGCGCAACTTCGGCTTCGACATGGTGGTGTTCCTGGCCGCGTTGCAGAGCGTGCCCCGGGAGCTGTACGAGGCGGCGGACGTGGACGGCGCGGGCGCGTGGGCGCGGTTCCGGAGCATCACGGTGCCGATGCTGCGGCCCGCCCTGCTGTTCTGCGGCGTCTACAGCGCGGCCGGGTTCACCCAGTTCCTGGAGGAGCCGCTGGTGATGACCAAGGGCGGCCCGCTGAACTCCACGCTGTCGGCCTCGCTGGCGATCTACAACAAGTTCGGCTCGGGGGACTACGGCTACGGAGCGGCGGCGGCGACCATCCTGTTCACCGTCATCGCCGCGTTCTCGGCCGCCCAGTTCCGCTGGCTGCGGCCCCGCACCTGACCGGGAACGACATGGCCACCACGAAACGCACACGGCGAGACGAGAGGAGCGCGACCGTGAGGAACGCCGGGAGGTTGCGCGCCGCGGGGCTGTACGCGGCGCTGGCGATCGGGCTGGTCTTCGTGGCCGGGCCCTTCGTGTGGACGCTGCTCGGCTCGTTCAAGAGCGACGCCGAGATCCGCCAGGAGCCGCCGACGTTCCTGCCGCTGCGCTGGATCACCGGCAACTACGCCGCCCTGTTCGAGCGGATGGACGTCGTCACCGTCACGCTCAACAGCGCCGTCGTCGCCGTGATCGTGGTGGCGTCCAACCTGCTGTTCTGCTCGATGGTCGCCTACGCCCTCACCAAGCTGCCCTTCGCCGCGGGCCGGGCCGTGTTCGGGCTGGTCCTGCTGCAGATGATGGTGCCGGCGATCGTGCTGCTGATCCCGCAGTTCGTCACGGTCGCGAGCCTGGGCCTGGCCGACACCTACGCGGGCATCGTCCTTCCCGGTCTGGTGACCCCCCTCGGGGTGTTCCTGATGCGCCAGTTCATGGCGGACATCCCCGACGAGCTGGTGCACGCGGCGCGGGTGGACGGCTCGGGGGAGTTCCGCATCTTCTTCCGCATCGTGCTGCCGCTGTGCAAGCCGGTGCTGGCCACGCTCGGCCTGATCACGTTCATGGGCTCGTGGAACGCCTTCGTCTGGCCCGCCGTGGTGGCCCAGCGCAAGGAGATGTACACCCTGCCGGTCGCGCTGGCGAGCCTGTCGGGCAGGGAGACCGTCCACTACGGGCTGCTGCTGGCCGGGGTCATCGTCGTCATCACCCCCGTTCTGCTGCTGTTCGTCTTCCTCCAGCGCTACTTCGTCCAGGGCGTGGCGACGGCCGGCCTCAAGTGACCCGCCCCGCCGCGCCCGAACCGTTCCGGCCGCCCGAGCTCTCGTGAGCGCCCGGACTGTCCGATCGCACTCCCCGCATCCGAGCAACCCGAGGTGTCCATGCGCAAGACCATCGCCGCCTGCACGCTCGTACTCGGCCTGACGGCCGGGATCCCGGCCGCCGGAGCCGCCGCGCCCCCGGGCCCGGACTCCTCGCCGTCCGCCGCCGTGCCCGGCCCGCTCACCCCGGCCGCCCGTACCGCGGTGCTGCGGCGCTACGCCGCCGACACCTGGCGCTCCATGACCGCCATGGTCGACCCCGGCACCGGGCTGCCGTCGGACAAGGTGTCCGGCGACCTGAAGGTCCGGGCCAAGGTGACCTCCCCGACCAACCTGGCCACCTATATATGGAGCACCCTCGCCGCCCGGGACATCGGCCTGGTCGGCCACCGCGAGGCCACCGCGCGCGTCGCCAAGGTGCTCGCGGCGCTCGGCCGTCTGGAGCACGACACCGCGACCGGCCTGTACTACAACTGGTACGACCCGGCGACCCTGCGGATCGTCCGCACCTGGCCCGACACCGGCGACCCGGTGCGCCCGTTCGTGTCCAGCGTCGACAACGCCTGGCTCGCCACCGCGCTGACCATGACCGCCAACGCCGTCCCCGAGCAGGCCAGGACCGCGCGGGCCCTGCTCTCGCGCATGGACTTCACCGCCTTCTACGACCCGGCCGGCCGCGCCGACGTGGGGACCGGCCTGATGACCGGCGGGTACTGGACGGAGAAGCCCGAAGGCTGCTCGCAGGAGAGCGACTACGCCCACACCGGCACGACCGTGTACTCCACCTGCCACCGCTACGGCGCGATGTCGGAGACCCGCATGGTCACCTATGTCGCGATCGCCCTCGGCCAGGTGCCGGCCGAGCACTACTTCGGCCTGTGGCGCACCTTCCCCGACACCTGTGACTGGGGCTGGGCCGACCAGAAGCCGCAGGGGAGCTGGAAGACCTACCAGGGCGTCGACGTCTTCGAGGGCACCTACGGCTACCGCGGCATGCGGTTCGTGCCGACCTGGGGCGGCAGCATGTTCGAGGCGCTGATGGCGGACCTGGTCGTCCCCGAGGAGACGTGGGCGGCCAGGAGCTGGGGCCGTAACCACCCCGTCCACGTCGCCGCGCAGATCGAGCACGGCCTGAACGAGGCGAAGTACGGCTACTGGGGCTTCTCGCCGTCCGACAACCCGGCCGGCGGCTACCGCGAGTACGGCGTGGACGGCCTCGGCATGGACACCGACGGCTACACCTCCGACCAGGAGCGCACCTCCGTCGACCCCGGCTTCGGCGACTGCCGGCCCGCCAAGCCCGAGCCGGCCGCCTACGGCGACGGGGTGGTGACGCCGCACGCGTCCTTCCTGGCCCTGCGCTACGCGGGCGACAAGGCGCTGGACAACCTGGCCAGGCTGCGCGCCGGCTTCGACGCCTACGGGCCGGGCGGCTTCTACGACGCCGTCGCCGTGCGCAGCGGCAAGGTCGCCAAGGAGTACCTGGCCCTGGACCAGGGGATGGTGATGGGCGCCCTCGGCAACGCCCTCGCCAGGGACGCCCTGCGCCGCTACTACGTGCCCGGCGGGGCGGAGCGGCTGCTGAAGCCCGTGCTCGGCCTGGAGGAATGGGACGCGCGGCTGCGCTGAGGCCGCCGCCCCCGCTGATCCGCCGCCGCCGCGGGCCGTGCCCGCCCGCGGCGGCGGCGCCACGACGAGACACCACACCGATCGGGGAGAAGATCACTTATGACGGAGTCCGCGCTCAGGGACTGGCGGGAACGCATCTATCGCACCTCGGGCGAGACGGGCGTCCCCGCGGGAGTCGCCCCCGCCGCGCCGTCCGGGCTGCGCGCGAGCGCCGGCGCCGGGCACGTCACGCTGGAGTGGGAGCCCGTGGACGGGGCCATCGGCTACCTGGTCCACCGGGCGGCGAGCGCCGAGGGGCCGTTCGTCACCACCAAGCAGCCGGACGTGGACGTGCCCGCCGTCCCGGCCACCCGGTACGTCGACACCGATGTCACACCCGGGCGGACCGTCCACTACGTCGTCGCCGCCCTCGGCACGATGGAGACGGTGGGCGAGTTCTGCGCGCCCGTGGCGGCGGCCGCCCACCAGGACGGCGACCGCGCCGTGACCGTCCGGGTGGACACCGGCCGGGTCACCCGCCCGCTGCCCCGCCCCTGGCGGCCGATGATCGGGTCCGAGCACCTGTCCCACCTGCTCAGCCAGGACGAGACCGGCGGGCGTCCCATCGGCCCCGAGCTGACCGAGGCGCTGCGCGCCGTCCACGACGAGCTCGGCGTCCGCGCGGTGCGCGCGCACGCGATCCTCGGCGACGACCTCGGGGTCTACCGCGAGGTGGACGGCGTGCCCGTGCACGACTTCACCGGCGTGGACCGGGTGTACGACACGCTGAGGGACATCGGCCTGCGCCCGGTCGTCGAGCTGGGCTACATGCCCCGCGACCTGGCCGCCGACCCGTCCAAGACCGTGTTCGGCTACCAGGCGATCATCTCGCCCCCGAAGGACTACGACCGCTGGGCCGCGCTGGTCCGCGCGCTGACCGAGCACCTGGCCGAGCGGTACGGGCTGGAGGAGCTGGTGGAGGAGTGGTCCTTCGAGGTGTGGAACGAGGCCAACCTGGAGGTGTTCTGGAGCGGCACCCCGCAGGAGTACCTGCGGCTGTACGACGTGACGGCGGCGGCGGTCAAGAGCGTGCACCCCGGCCTGCGGGTCGGCGGGCCGGGCAGCGCCGCCAACGGCTGGGTCGAGGAGCTGATCGTCCACACCACGGCGTCGGGCGCGGCCCTGGACTTCGTCTCCACCCACACCTACGGCAACGCGCCGCTGGACTGGCGGCCCGTGCTGGCCCGGCACGGCAGGGCGGGCACGCCGATCTGGTGGACCGAGTGGGGGCCGACGCCGACCCACTTCCACGGCGTCGGCGACGGCCCCTTCGGCGCAGCGTTCCTTCTGCACGGCATGAGGTCGGCGGCGGGGCGGATCGAGGCGCTGTCCCACTGGGTCGCCTCCGACCACTTCGAGGAGCTCGGACGGCCGCCGCGCCTGTTCCACGGCGGCTTCGGCCTGCTCACGGTCGGCAACCTGCGCAAACCCCGCTACCACGCGCTGTCGCTCGCCGAGCGGCTGGGCGAGCACGAGCTGCGATCCGACCTCGCGGGCGACGTCGCCGGAGTGGAGGCGTGGGCCGCCCGCCACGACGACGGCCGGGCCGGGGTGCTGGTGTGGAACGGCACCCTCCACCAGGCCCAGGCGGACGGCGCCGCGATCCTCCGCCGCCGGGTCACCCTGACCCTGGAGGGCCTGGCGGACGGGCCGTACGTCGTCACCCACCACCGGATCGAGCGGGGACGGTCCGACATCCGGCACGTGTGGGAGTCCATGGGCGGCGGCGACTGGCCGTCGCCGGACCAGTGGGCCGAGCTGCGCGGCCGCGACGTCCTGGAGGAACTGCACCCGCCCACGACGACCCCGGCCGTGGACGGCACGCTGACGGCCGTCTTCGACCTCCCGATGCCCGCCGTCTCCTATGTGGAGGTCCGGCCGGCCGGGGACCCGGAGGGCCGCTGACGCCGCGGGCCCCCGGCGGGCTCGTGCCCGCCGGCGCGACTCAGAGCGGGGGCAGCGTCTCGGTGTAGAGCCAGGACTCGAAGAACGCGTCCAGGGGCTCGGGGGTGTAGTGCCCGGCCAGCTCGGTGAACATGCCGGTGGTGACGACGCCGTGGCGGTAGGCGTCGGTCCAGACGCGCAGCAGCGAGGTGAACGCCGGGCCGCCGAGCACCCGGCGCAGCGCGTGCAGGGTGAGCGCGCCGCGCTTGTAGACGCGGTCGTCGAACAGCCGCCTCGCCCCGGGGTCGGCGAGGACGAAGCCGCCGGGGCGGTCGGCCAGCCGGGCGTGCCAGCGCCGCGCGTGCGCCTCGGCGGGCTCGCCGCCCGAGGCCTCCGACCACAGCCACTCCGCGTACGTCGCGAAGCCCTCGTGCAGCCAGATGTCGCGCCAGTGACGCAGCGTCAGGCTGTTGCCGAACCACTGGTGGGCCAGCTCGTGCGCGACCAGCCGCTCGCTGCCGCGCCGCCCGTCCATGTGGTTGGCCCCGAAGATCGACATGGCCTGGGCCTCGACGGGGATCTCCAGCTCGTCCTCGGTGACGACCACGGTGTAGGACGCGAACGGGAACGGTCCGAACAGCTCGCGGAAGACCCGCATCATCTGCTCCTGGCGTCCGAGGTCGTGCCGTGCCCGGGAGTGCAGCGCGGCGGGCGCGGCCAGGCGCTGCGGCACCTCGCCGGGCAGGGCCGCGAGCTGGTAGCGGCCGATCTGCACGCTCGCCAGGTAGGCGGCCGTCGGCTCCTCCTGCCGGTACACCCAGGTCGTCCGCGAGCCGCCGCGCCGCGTCGAGACCGGCGTGCCGTTGCACACGACCGTGTACGGCGAGGCCGTCGTCACCGCGATGTCGTAGCTCGCCTTGTCGCAGGGCCGGTCGTTGCACGGGAACCACGACGACGCGCCGATCGGCTGGCTCGCGACGATCACCCCGTCGTCGAGCTGGTCCCAGCCGAGGCCGCCCCAGTGGCTGGGCACGGGCCGGGGGTTGCCCGCGTACCGGACCTCGACGGTGAACGTCCTGCCCTCCGGCAGCCAGCGCGGCGGCGTGACGCGCAGCTTCTCGTCACGGTGGGCGAACCGGGCGCGCTCGCCGTCGACCAGCACCTGGCCGACCTGGAACGGGCCGAGGTCGAGCTCCACCCGGTCCAGCGGCTCGGCCGCGACCGCGGTCAGCCGGGCGGTGCCGCTCAGCCGGTTCGGCCCGAGGCGGTGCTCCAGCGCCAGGTCGTAGTGCCTGACGTGGTAGCCCGGATCGCCGCGCTCGGGGAAGTAGCGGGTGGCCGCTGCCACTGTCCTCCCCTCGATGCCGGTCACGCGGCGCCATGCCAGGCCGCGACCGGGTTGCCGTACCAGCGGGTCCGCGCGGGCAGCGACTCGCCGCGCATCACCAGGGACGCGGGGCCGATCGTGGTGTTGCTCCCGACCGTGGCCGCGGGCAGCACCACCCCGTGCGGGCCCAGCGTCGAGCCCTCCGCCAGCTCGACTGTATCGATGCTCATCACGCGGTCGTGGAACAGGTGGGTCTGAAGCACGCAGCCCCGGTTCACCGAGGTCCCGTCGCCCAGGCTGACCAGGTCGATCTCGGGCAGCCAGTACGTCTCGCACCACACGCCCCTGCCGATCCGGGCGCCGAGCGCGCGCAGCCACGCGTTGAACGGCGCGGTGCCGAGCCACGGCGTCGCGAACCACGGCGCGGCCAGCACCTCGACGAAGTTGTCCGCCAGCTCGTTGCGCCACACGAACGAGCTCCACAGCGGCCGGTCGCCCGCGCTGATCCGGCCCAGCAGCGCCCACTTGGCCCCGACCGCGACGCCGCCCGCCACGACCCCGGCCCCCGCCAGCACGACCCCGCCGAGCAGGGCGGCGACCGCGAACCCGGCCGTCCCCGCCAGCCACATCAGCGCCGCGAGGACCGGCACGCCGAGCCCGGCCGTCGCCATCGCCGGGACCGCCCGGCACAGCTCCACCAGCGCGCGGGCCACCCGCAGCCGCAGCGGCGGGTCGTAGGTGCGGGTCGTGTCGGCCCGCTGGGCGGTCCTGCGCAGCTTCACCGGGGGCATCCCCAGGTAGGACGAGCCCGCCTTGGCCTTCTTCGGCGCGGCCGACAGCACCCCGACCAGCCCGTCCTTGGGCACCTTGCGCCCCGGCGCGGTCATGCCCGAGTTGCCGACGAACGCCCGCTTGCCGATGCGCACGTGGTCGACGCGCATCCACCCGCCCGCCAGCTCGTACGGCGCGATCATCGTGTCGTCGGCGAGGAACGCGCCGTCGCCGACCGTGGTCATCTTGGGCAGCGCCAGCACCGTCGAAATCTCGGTCTGGCGTCCCACCTTCATGCCGAGCGCCCGCAGCCACAGCGGCGTGAACAGGCTGGCGTACAGCGGGAACAGCCACACCCGCGCCATCGCCATCAGCCGCTCGGTCGCCCACGCCTGCCAGGCCGGGCGGCTGTGCACGGGGTGGTCGCCCGCGCGCAGGCCGACGCCGAGCAGCCGGACGAGCACCAGCAGGAGCAGCGCCATCGCGGCCATCGACACGACGGTCGCGACCGGCACGGCCAGCAGGGCCGGCACGATCGCCGCGCCCAGGGCGGGGGAGTCCTGGACGGCCGCGCCGAGCACGGCCAGCCCCGGGATCGCCGCGACCAGGGGCACCAGGCCGAGCAGCGACGCCGAGACGCCGTAGATCGCGCTCCAGCGGCGCAGGCGCGGCGGGCGCGCGGCGCGCGGGGCGGCCTTGCCCTGACGCGTCGCGGGCGCGCCCGCCCAGCGCTCGCCGGCCGGGACGGGCCCGCTCACCGACGAACCGGGGGCGACCTGGGCGTTCTTGCCGATCCTGGTCCCCGGCAGCAGCGTCGAGCGGGCGCCGACACCGGCCCTGGCCCCGACCCGGATCTCGCCGACGTGCAGCACGTCACCGTCCAGCCAGTGGCCGGTCAGGTCGACCTCGGGCTCGATCGAGGCGCCCCTGCCGAGGCGCAGCATGCCCGTGACGGGGGGCAGCGTGTGCAGGTCGGCGTCCTGGCCGACCTGCGCGCCGAGCGCCCGTGCGTAGTGGGTGATCCACGGCGCGGAGGAGATGCCCGCGACGCCGAGCATCTCGGTGAGCTTGTCGGTGAACCAGATGCGCAGGTGGACGGCCCCGCCGCGCGGGTAGTCGCCCGGCCGCAGGCCGCGCAGCAGCAGCCTGGCCATCGCCGCCGCCAGGCCGAGGCGTCCGAACGGCGTCATGAACAGCAGGACCCCGGCGAGCACCCACCACCAGGAGACGACCGGCGTCCAGGAGAGGCCGAGCAGGTTGCCCGCCACCGCCGCGCCGATCACCCACGGCATCGCGCGGACGGTCAGCAGCGGCAGCGTCAGGGCCGTCTGGGTCAGCGACGCGCGGCGCGGCATCGGCGCCACCCTGCGGCCGTCGTCCACGTCCTGTCGCCGGGAACCCGCCCGCGCCTCCAGCTCCTCCAGCCGGGCGGCCAGGCCCCGCAGCGTCGGATGGTCGTACAGGTCGGCGACCGCGATGGACGCGTGGCGCGTGCGCAGCGCGGAGACCAGGCGGGCCGCGGCCAGGCTGGTGCCCCCGGCGGTGAAGAAGTCGGCCCCCGGTCCGGTGACCCGATCCCCGAGGACCTCGTGCCAGCGCTCGGCGAGCCACCGCTCGGTCTCGCTCAGCTCCCCGGACGGCTCGGCGGACGCGTCCGCGTCCAGGGCCGCGAGCGGCCAGGGCAGCGCGGCCCTGTCGATCTTCCCCGAGGTCCGCGTGGGCAGGTCGTCCACGACGGCCAGGCGCGGCACGAGCGCCGCGGGCAGCGCGCCCGCCAGCCGCTCGCGGGCCGCCGCCGCGTCGAACGCGCCCGGGTCGCCCGGCACGACGTACCCCACCAGCAGCTGGTGGCCGCCCCCCGTGGTGCGGACGGCGGCCGCCGCGCCCACCACGCCGGGCAGGGCGCTCAGCGCCGCGTCGATCTCTCCCAGCTCGACGCGCCGCCCGCCCAGCTTGACCTGGTCGTCGGCGCGTCCGACGAAGATCAGGCCCTCGGGGTCCGCCACGACCAGGTCGCCGCTGCGGTAGGCCCGCTCCCAGCCGAGGGACGGCAGCGGCGCGTACTTCTCGGCGTCCTTGACCGGGTCGAGGTAGCGCGCCAGGCCGACGCCGCCGATGACCAGCTCGCCCGTCCCGCCGGAGGCGACGGGTTCGCCGTCCGGGCCCACCACCGCGAGGTCCCAGCCGTGCAGCGGCAGGCCGATGCGCACCGGGCCCGGCCCGCCCAGCGGCGCGGCGCAGGCGACGACGGTGGCCTCGGTCGGGCCGTAGGTGTTCCAGACCTCGCGCCCGGGGACGCTGAGGCGCTCGGCCAGCTCGGGCGGGCACGCCTCGCCGCCGAAGATGAGCAGCCGGACCTCGTCCAGGGTCTCCACCGGCCACAACGCGGCCAGCGTCGGGACGGTCGAGACGATCGTGACGCCGCGTTCGACCAGCCAGGGGCCGAGGTCCATGCCCGCGCGCACCAGCGCGCGCGGCGCAGGGACCAGGCACGCGCCGTACCGCCACGCCAGCCACATCTCCTCGCAGGAGGCGTCGAACGCGACGGAAAGCCCCGCGAGCACCCGGTCCCCGGTCCCGATCGGAGCCTCCTGGAGGAACAGCCGGGCCTCGGCGTCCACGAACGCTGCGGCGCTGCGATGGCTGACCGCGACCCCCTTGGGCTTCCCCGTGGACCCGGACGTGAAGATGACCCACGCGTCGTCCCCGGGCCGCGGCGCCCGCCCGCCTCGGGCCGCCGACGAGCCCGCGTCCCCGGGCACGACCGGGCCGGCGTCCCCGGTCCCGGGCGTCCGCGTGCTCGCGGCCTCGGGCTCCGTCTCGCCGCGGAACGTCAGCGCGCGGCCCTCGCCGACCACCAATCGGACACCCGCCTCGCCGAAGACCAGCTCGGCACGCTCGTCCGGGTCGTCGGCGTCGACCGGCACGTACGCGGCGCCCGCGGTGAGCACCGCGAGGATCGCGACGTACAGGTCGGCGGTTCCCGATGGGACGCGTACGCCCACCCGCTCGCCCGGACCCGCCCCGGCGGCGCGCAACCGCCCGGCCAGGGCGCCGGCCTCGTCGCGGAGCCCGGCGTAGGAGAGCACCACGCGACCGTCGTCCAGGGCCGGTGCGCCCGGGTGCGCCCGGGTCGTCTCCTCCAGGATCTCCACGAGCGTACGAGCGGGCGGCGTCTCCCCACCGGACAGGAACACGGCGTTCTCGGACAGGAAGACGGCGTCATCGGGCAGATGGACGGCATCCGGCGGCACAGCCCCGGCGTTCGGCAGCAAAAACTCACTCCAAGCGTCAACGACGCGACCCCCGGGTCACCGTGACCTGCGCGTTCCCCCTCGAAGATCGGGAACCTCGGACGCACATCTGGGCCGCCGTGACGCTCCGCGCCACGCGTACATGAACATTGTCCGAACAATCATATATTTCGCTTTGCCGACGATCGTCCGCAAACCACTCACGATAGCCTGAAGGGTCGTGCCGGAGGCCGCCTGGGACCGGAGTTTTCGGCCGCCCACGGCGCGGGCCCGGCAGGTCCGTCCGACCCGCCGGGCCCGCGCCGTGGGCGGTCTTCTCAGAGCGCGTCGTCGTCGGTGACGACGAGGCGGGTGAAGCCCTCGCCGATGACCGCGTTCGTCGGCACCGAGGCGACCACCTGATAGGACTGGGCGGCGGTCGCCGGCGTCGTGTTGCCCGCCAGCGGCACCTGGAAGGTGACGGACGTCGCCCGCGCCGGGACCACGATCCGCTGCGCCAGTTGCGTGATCACCGGGGTGGCACCGTTGGTGATCGACTGGACGTTGACCGTCACCGGCTCGTGGCTCCTCTCCGAGAGCGTCAGCGTCATCGTGGCGGCTCCCGGGCCGTCGCCCTCGGGGACGGTGACGCCCTGCACCGAGACCTGCGGCAGCCGGTCCAGCCGGGTGCCGCCCACCTCGACCGACGAGAACGCCAGGTCGCCGAGGTAGACGGCGCCGGTGGGGCTCACCCCCGTGAGGCGGACCTCGCGGACGTCGCGCAGGTCGACCCCGTGCAGGGACGAGAGCGGGACGCGGACGGTCCGCAGCCACGTCTTGGGCAGCGGCGAGGTGGTGCCCGGGAGCTTCGTGAGCGCCGTGCTCAGCTCCGAGACCGCGACCGTCGCGGTCCTGCCCCTGTCGTCGACGACGCCGACCGTCAGATCGGCGTCGCCGGTCGCCTTCTCGTCCAGCGCCGCGCGGAAGGTCAGCGCGTCGTACTTGGCGACGTTCTGGTCCCACCTCGGGACCGGGACGGTCACCCGGCCGGTGGTGTCGGTCCAGGAGAACCGCAGGACCGGCGTCGCGGCGACGTTGCCGGCGTAGGTCGCGGGCGTCCAGGACGGGGCCTGCGACGTGGTGAGCGCGGTCGCGCAGGACGGCAACCCGCTCTGCGGCGAGCGGTCCAGCATGCCGGCGCACACCGCCGCGGTGGCCGCGCCGGAGACCCGGACGGACGGCGACGCCGACGTGAAGGGGGCCACGTCGAGCCGCTCGCGCGCGGGCGCCTGGGCGACGGCGTGGACGACGGCGCGTCCGGCGGACGGCGTGGTGCCGCCGCTGCCGTCGAAGAGCGGCAGCAGCGACTTCTCGCCGCCCTGCACGAGACGGAAGAAGCCGGCTATGTAGGAGGTGCCGACCGCGTACTGCTCGGCGGCGCTCAGGCGGGTCGGCGCCTTGTTCCCGCACACCGGGTCGTTGTTGTTGGACCAGTCGTCGGAGGCCGGGGCGGTGGCCACGCCCGGCGTCCACTCGGTGTTGAAGAAGTTGTGGTCGGTGCCCATGACCAGCAGCGAAGAGCGGAACGCCGCGTCGTCGGCGTTGGCGTACAGGGAGTCGTCGTAGAAGTGCTGTCCCTGCTGGTTGCTCACGTCCCCGTCGCAGTAGGGCAGGATCACGGCCATCGGGACGTCGGGCAGGGTCGCGCGGGCGAAGTCCGTGGGCGCGAGCGGCAGCACCGCCTTGACCCCGTACGGCCGGTGTCGCCCGGCGTTGAGCAGCGCCGCCTTGACGACGCCCTCGCCGCCCCGGGAGTGTCCCATCAGGCCGATGTCGTCCATGTCGAGGCGCTTGTGGAAGAGCCGCACCATCTTCGGGTCGCCCTCGCCCCGGTCGGCCGCGGCGAGCAGGTCGAGGTGCTTCATGACGAGCTCTCCGCGTGCCTTGGCGCCGCGGTCGTCGCTGAAGGGGTTGTCGGCGGCGTTGACGCCGTTGGCGCTGATCGACACGACGACGTAGCCATGGCTCGCCAGCACGTTCGCGGGGCCGTCGTAGCCCCGGTAGCTGGCGATGGGCTGCTGCCCGGCGGGGCAGGGCCAGGCGCTGTTGGACGTCGTCCGGGTGACCGGGTTGTAGCACGCGGAGTGGCGGCCGTGCAGGAACACGACGAGCGGGCGCGGGCCTTTGGCGCCCACCGGCAGGTAGACGGCGGCGCGGAGCTCGACCGGCTTGCCGCTCAGGCTCGCCGGCGCGATGCCGGTGTCCCCGAGGTCGTACTCGTCCGGCGCGACCGTGTACGGGCCGGGCGCCGCGGGGTCGACGGGGAGGTGCGGGGGCTTCTTGCGGGCCGCCTCGGGGGAGGGGCCGGCCGCGTCGGGGCCGGCGCTCCTGAGGTTCGCGGCCGGTGTGGGGACCTCTCCGTTCCAGGCCACGTCGACGGACGACGCGGCCGCGGCGCCGGGGTCGGAGGTGACGATCGTCAGCGTCCGCCCGTCCGGCGACTCCTCGGCCGGGCCGAGCGATCTGCCGTCGACGGCGAGCTCCGGGACGGCGTCGCGGACGGGTAGTGGCCGGTCCAGGCGCAGTGTGATCCGGAAGCCGGAGTCCTCCTTCTGGACGGTCCATTCCCCGTCGCCGCTTCGGGATGCCGGGGGGTCGGCGTAGGCCGGTCCCGCCAGGAAGGTCGCGGAGATCGCGGCGGCCGTGACGGCTCCGACGAGTCCCCGCCGCCAGGCCTGCGCATGCAAGCGCATTTCTTTCCCTTCAGGTGCAATGCCCCAGATATTCCGTACGCGAGTGATGCACGTGAATAGTGAGGTTCGTCCTCTAACGACCTGAATGAGATCGTGCTTGATCGCCTGGCGGCGTTACGGGGACCTTGCGAGCGTGTAACTGACAGCGGGCGTTGACGCCGGCGGCGCCCGGCCCGGGTGTGGAGGCCGGTGCGGGTTGGTCACAAATTTATTTCGAAGTGGCGGATACGGGTTTACCTGGGCAAGGACGCCGATTCCGGGACCGGCCGCCGGATGTGCCCGCATGGGTGCGGATGAAGCGGGCAGGCTCCCGCGGTCCCCTCGGTTCGGGGTGAAAAGGGAGGAGATGCGATGTGCGCGATCGAGGGGTACGCAGGGACGCTCCACTCATACCGGACGGTGGATGGGGGAGGAGCGATCAGCACTAGCTTTGATAAGGGACGTAGTGATGCCAACAAACCCTGGTAAGCCCGACGAAGTACGGTCGAACGCACAGGGCGGGCCGCACTGGCGTGTTCCGCGGCCGGTGATCTTCGCCACCGCCACCATCCTCGTGGCGTCGGGAGGCATGGGCGTGGCCGCGGCCTCCGCGGGCACGCCGGAACCCCCGCCCGCCACGCCGACGGCCACCGACCCGGGTACCCCCACGCCCACCGACACGGCGAGCCCCACAGGATCACCGACCACGAGCCCCACGGGCGACCCGACAGATCTTCCCACCGCGCCGCCCGTTCCGACGCCGTCGCCCACCACGCCCCCGCAGGTGCCGCCTCTGGGCCCGTGGGCGTTCCTCGGCACGCCGCACGGTGAGTTCGTCGTCGCCACGAAGGACGCCTGCGTCTTCGTCACCGTGTTCACCCAGACCGGCGAGGCCACCGTCGTGGCCGAGGACTCGATCACCGTTCGCAGCCAGGACGGCTTCGAGAAGGTCTACGCCATCGACGACACCACCAGGACGTTCGCCGGCAGCCGGGGCAACGGCGAGATCCAGCAGGGGGACTGGGTCTCGGTGAGCTCCGCGAGCGGCACCGAGCAGGCCACCGCCGCGTACGTCTACGACCTGACGCGGCCCATCCGCAACCTCTGGCGCGGCAAGGACTGGTGGTACACCAAGCAGTGGAAGTGGCGCCCGGGCGGGTCCGCCAAGTGGCGCACGCCCAAGCCGTGCCCCACGCCGTCCATCCCGCCCGTCCCGACCCCGACGGCCACGCCGACCGTGCCGCCCACGGTGACCCCCACGGTCACCCCGCCGCCCACCGACCTGCCCACCGGGACGCCGACCGGCACGCCGACCGACGTCCCCACGACCCCCGCGCCGACCCCCACGGGCAGTGAGACCCCAAGCCCGACCCCGACCCCGTGAGCCCGCGCGCATGACGTGACGTTCGCGACGGCCGCGGCACGACTCCCCTGCCGCGGCCGTCCGCCACGCGCACAAGCGGGCACGGGGTCGGACGCGGCCCCCGTCTGCGGGATACTTGCCACTGTCATGGGGGATGCGACGAACGGCCGGTGGACACGGCCGACAGGGCCGGTAGGGCGGACGGAGCGGGCACGGCGCGCGCTGGACCTGGACGCGCTCGCGGTCGGCGACAGGTTCCGGCTGTTCAACTTCACGCAGCGCGACGACTACGTCGTCTACCTGTGGGCGCTCCGGGCGATGGACCGGCTGAGGGCCGTCCACCGGGTCCGGGTCGACACCGACGACGTGGCGGCGGCCCTCGCCGAGCTGGCGCTGCTCCACGACGACGTCCCCGACCCCGGCGCCTCGCTGCGCGACCGGCTGGACTCGCTGGCTGCCGACCGCATCATCCACCGGCTGGAGGACGCCTCGCGGGCGGGGTCCCTGGCGCGCTACCGCAACCGGCAGTCCGTCTACCAGTTCAGCGAGCTCGGCTACCGGGCGTTCCTCGCCGTCGAGGACGTGCTCGCCGCGCGCGTCCAGGACGCGAACCTGTCCCGGCTGGTGTTCTCCGACATCCTGGACGACCTGCGGTCGCTCGCCTCGGCCAACCGCGCCGGCGACGAGGAGCAGGTCTATCGGCGCCTCTCCCGGCTGGACCAGGTCATGGAGGACATGGTGCGCCGGTCCGCCCACTTCCACGTGACCCTCGGCGAGATCGTCACCTCCACGGAGGCCTCGCCCGAGTTGTTCCTGCGCTACAAGAACGCCCTGCTCACCCACATGAGCGACTTCATGGCCGAGCTCGACCGCTACCTGCCCCGCCTCGACCGGGCCGTGCGGGACGTCGAGGCGACCGGCGTCGCCACGCTGCTGACCCGGGCGGCCACCGCGGACGACCGTCCGTTCCTGGGCGGCGCCGAGCGCGTCGAGGACTGGCGCCGCCGCTGGCGGACGCTGCGCGCGTGGTTCACGGCGGCGCCCGACGCCGAGTCCGGCGCCGCCGACCTGCGCCGGGCCACCCGCTCGGCGGTCTCCGGCGTGATCGCCCTGCTGCGGCAGCTCACCGAGGCCAGGCGCGGCGGCGTGAACCGCGTCTCCGAGCTGCGGCACCTGGCCGAATGGACGTTCAACACCCCGGACGAGGCCGCCGCCCACGCGCTGATGGCCGCGGCGTTCAACGTGGGCTCGGCCCGGCACCTGGGCGGCGCGCACGACGACGCCGAGCAGATCTCGTCGCGCGCCACGTGGTGGGAGGCCCCCGGCATCGAGGTCGCGCTCACCCAGTTCCGCACCGGACGCCAGGCGGGCCCGGGGCTGCCCCAGCCCGTCCGGGCCGACACCCGGATGCGGGCGGACCTGCGGCGGCGGCAGGTCGCGGCCCGGGCGGCCGAGCGCGCCGCCGCCGACAGCCTCGCGAACGGCGGCGCCCACGACAGGGTGCTGGACGAGGCCGAGACCCGGGTGCTGCTCGCCCTGCTGACCCGTGCGCTGGAGGCCAGGACGGTCGTCTCCGGTCGGCTGAGGTCCGGGGCGGGCACCGAGGGCACCGTGGTCATGCGGCTGGTCCCGGACCCGAAGGGCAGCGCCGTCCGCACGCCGCACGGCGTCCTGCACCTGCCCGGCTTCTCCCTGCGCCTGGTCACGCGCGCGGGGGGTGTCGATGCCTGAGCCGCGCGCGGCCGCGGACGTCGCCGCCGGCGACCTCGGCTCCTACCAGGACGCCGTACGGCTGGTGCTCACCAGCGACCTCATCACGGCCGTCCACCCTCGGCCGGGGATGCTGGAGCGGGTGCTGCCCTGGGCCGACCAGCTCACCCGCGACCTGCGCGACCTGTTCGGGTACACGCTCATCGCCACGACCCGCCAGGTGCGGCTGATCCGCCGCCTGGACGTCCTGGACCCCTCACGTGGCAAGATCTTCACCAGCAGGGCGGGCAAGCCGTTCGACCGCAGGCGGCTGGCCTACCTCTGCCTGATCCTCGGGTCCTTCCAGAGGTCGCGCGTCGAGGTCAGCCTGGCCGACCTGGTCCGCCTGTTCGCGCCGGTCGCCAACTCCATCGACGGCCTCGGCTTCGACCCGCTGGTCCCCGGCCACAAGGGCGCCGTGGTGGACGTCGTGGGCTGGCTGGTCGAGCGCGGCGCGCTGACGCTGTCGGACGGCTCGGCCGAGGCGTGGGCCCGCGACGAGGGCGGCGACGCCCTCTACGACGTCGACCACGACGTGTGCGCGGCCCTGTTCAGGCCGCCGCGTCCCGTGCAGCACCTGACCAGCGCCGCGGGCCTGCTCGACGGCCTCGGCGGCTCGCCCGAGGCCCGGGTGCGCAGGCTGCTGCTGGAACGCCCGGTGGTCTACTACGCCGACCTGGACGCCGAGGCCGCCGCCGTGCTGCGCCGCGACGACGTCACCGACAACCTGGCCAGACTCACGGGCCTAGTCGTGGAACGCCGGGCTGAGGGCGTCCTTCTCGCCGACCCGGGCGGCCGCTTCACCGACAAGGCGTTCCCCGGCAGGGGCGGGGTGGTCAACCGGGCGGCCGGCCTCCTGCTGGCCAGGATCGCCGACCTCCTGGAGGAGGACGCCCTGGCGTGGGTCGAGCCGCCGGTCGAGTCCGAGGCGCAGGCGGACCTGCTCGCCCGGATCGACGCCGCGCTCCCCGAGGCCGGGGTCGTCCGCGACCTCGCGTGGTCGGCCCCCGAACGCGTTCCCG
Organism: Sphaerisporangium album; assembly: GCF_003323745.1. Classification (GTDB taxonomy): domain Bacteria; phylum Actinomycetota; class Actinomycetes; order Streptosporangiales; family Streptosporangiaceae; genus Sphaerisporangium; species Sphaerisporangium album. The sequence goes on along the minus strand of NZ_QOIL01000017.1, from coordinate 121,046 downwards.
ACCCGCCGCGCCGCCCCGAGCCGCTGGCGTTCCTGGAACGGCACCGGCTGGAGGAACTGATCCAGGACCTGTACGAGAAGTTCGGCGCGGCGTCGTTCACCGGAGCCTGGCAGCAGGACCCGTACGGCCTGCTCGACGCCGCGCTCGTCCTGCTCGCCGACCTGCGCCTGACACGCCCGGTGCCCGGCGGCGTCGTCGTCCTCCCGGCCGCCGTCCGCTACCGCAACATCACCCTGGCGATCCCGTCCCCGCCCAAGGGGCAGCTGGACATCTTCGAGGAAACCGCCCCGGCGTGACCGTCGGATGGTCCCGTAGACGATCGGACACAGAGCCGCGCGTCATGGCCATGTGAAGTCCCGCCCGGTCTCACTTCCATGGTCGTCATGACGAACACACATGAGCACAGGACGATCCCGCGGGTCCTGCGCAGCCGGGACCGCATGCCGCGAGGGCTTCTTCGAGGACGACGTCCGGCGCCTGCGCACCGAGCCGTTCAGCCCGAGCGGACGGCCTTCAACGTCGCGGCGAACCGGGTGCCGGGTGCCTGTGCCGCGACCTGGCAGGCGTCGGCGAAGGTGTCGACGTCACGCAGTTCGGGCAGGAGGGCCGTGCTCAGCCCGGCCTGGCGCAGGCGCCGGATCTGGGCCGTTCCGGTGCCCGCCTGCGACATGGGCACTCCGAGAAGCAGCGCGGGGTTGGGGCGGCGCAGGCCGAGGAGCCAGAAGCCGCCGTCGGTGGCGGGGCCGTAGACCGCGTCATGCCCGGTCAGCGCGTCGGCGGCGGCTTCGAGCAGGGGCGGGGTGAGCTGAGGGGTGTCCATGCCGATGAGGACGATTGGCGCCGCGTGCAGGCGGTGAGCGTCGGTGAAGGCCGCCGCGAGCCGCTCGTCCAGGCCCCGTCCGCGTTGCGGGATCACCGTGAAACCGGGTGGCAGCCAGGGGCCCGGCAGCCCTTGTAAGGCGAGGACCGGGTGCGGTACGCGGGTCGCCGCCACGGTGCGCAAGGTGTCCTCCAGGGCGGCGGCGGCGAGCCGGGCGGCCTGCACCTCGGTGCAGGGCGGGCAGAGCCGGGTCTTGACCTGGCCGGGTACCGGTTCCTTGGCGATGACCAGGATCCGCGTCACACCGTTTCCCGCATGACCCGCCGCATGTCGCCGATCGCGCGAACGGTGCCGCGTACCGTGCCGGTGACCTTGGAGCGGCCCGCGCGCGGCAGGTAGTCCACCTCGGCCTCGGAGATCCGCCAACCTGCCGCGGCGGCGCGCAGCACCATCTCCAACGGATACCCGAACCTGCGGTCACGCATCCCCAGGGCGATGAGCCCGGCGCGGCGCGCGGCGCGCATGGGGCCGAGGTCGTGCACCACGGCTCCGGTGCGCCGGCGCAGCCGGTGGGCCAGCAGGGCGTTCGCGGCACGCGCGTGGGGCGGCCAGGCGCGCATCGACCGGGCGATCCGCCGGCCGAGCACCAGGTCGCCGTCTCCGGCTCGCACCGGCTCGACCACGCGCGGCAGCTGTCGCGGGTCAAGGGAGGCGTCGGCGTCCATGAAGACGACGATGTCGGAGGTCGCGACCAGCAACCCGGCATGGCAGGCGGCGCCGAAGCCGCGTCGCGGTTCCACGAGCACCCGCGCCCCGAGCCGGGCGGCGACCTTCACCGAGTCGTCCGTCGACCCGTTGTCCACGACGATGGGCCGATAGCCGGACGGCATGCGTCCCAGCACCCAGGGAAGGGCGGCCTCCTCGTCCAGGCACGGCAGGACCACGTCGATCTCCATGCTCCGACGCTAGGGCAGGGAACGCCCGGAGGTTCTTACGGAGTGGTGACGCCGGCTTCAAAATAAGCCCAGTTCAGACCTACTGTTGCCGAGTGGAGGGATCGAGCCGGCGGACGGTCGGCACCCGGCGGGCCCGCCCGGCCGATGCCGCGGACGGCCGCTGGACGCGGGCGGCGCTCGCCTGGTGGGGGGCGCTGATCGCCGTCTGCGTCGCGCTAGGCGCGGTGCTGCACGGGCTGGGCGTGCTGCGGATCGACCATCTGCCGCCGCTCCACGCCCATTTCCGGGTGTTGACGATCACGCTGATCCCGGCGGCGGTTCTCGCGGCCGTCGCCGTGCGGGTCCTGCCGCAGTTGGTCAGGCGGGGCGGGTTCGGGCGTGCGTCGCTCGTCGCCTACGGTTTCGCGCTGGCCTGGACGATCGTGCTGGCGATGTCGGCCGACGGGCTTGCCGCGCCGTTCACGCACCGCCAGGAGTATCTGGCGGTGCTGCCCGCGGTGGGCGACGACCCGCTCGGCTGGCTGGCGTCCTTCACCCAGCGGCTGCCGGAGTATCCGACGCATGTGCGGGGGCATCCGCCACTACCTGTGCTCGTGGTCTGGGCGCTGGCCGCCGTGGGTCTGGGCGGGCCGCTGTGGGCGGCGATCCTGGTGATCCTCGCCGGCTGTTCGGCCACGGTGGCGATCGGGCTGACCGTACGCCGCCTGGCGGGGGAGGAGGCGGCCCGGCGGGCGCTGCCGTACCTCGCCCTCACCCCGGCCTCGGTCTGGATCGCCACCACGATGGACGCCTTCTTCGCCGGTGCCGGCGCGTGGGGCGTCGCGCTCCTGGTGCTCGGCCGGAGCACCACGGCCAGGACGTGGTTCGCGGCCGGGGCGGGGGTGCTACTCGGCGCTCTGCCGTATCTGAGCTACGGGCTGGTCCCTTATCTGCTGATCCCCGTGACCGTCGCCGTGCTGGTCCGGCCGCCGCGGCCGGCGGTGCTCGCGGCCCTGGCAGGGGCGGCGGCCGTGACGGGCGTGTTCACGGCTGCGGGCTTCTCGTGGCTCGCCGGGGTTGCGGCCACCCACGCGGAGTGGGCGGCCGACCCGGGCGCGGCCCGGCCCTACCTGTACTTCCTGGTGGCGAACCTGGCCGTCCTCGCACTGATCACCGGCCCGGCCACCACGGCGGGCCTCGTCCACGCGGGACGCCACCTCAGCCGATGCCCGGCCGTCGCCGCGGCCGGCCGGAATCCTCGTGGCCGCATCCCCAGGGCCAGGGGGGCGGTCGCCGTGATGAACCTGGCACGCCGCCACGGCGCCGCCGCCGTCGTGGCGGCGGCCCTGGTGGCGGTGCTGGCGTTGGACGTCAGCGGGGTGACGCGGGGAGAGGTGGAGCGCATCTGGGTGCCCTTCGCGGTGTGGATCGGCGTGGCGGCGGCGTACGCGCCGGGGCGTCGCCTGCTCGCCGCGCAGGTGGTCACCGGCCTGCTGTTGCAGGGGCTGGTCGCCTCTCCCTGGTGACCAGGGACCATGCCTCTCGCGTCGCCGACACGGCCCGTCACCCGGCGTGATGCCTTCGCGTCGTTGCCGGCCGTCCTCGAACTCCCTCGGCGCGCGGCCCGCCTCCAGCGCGGACCGGAAGCGTGGGTCGAACCGATGGGAGGGCTCCCCCTTGGGGAAAGCCATTCCCTCGGGGACAGAGCATGACGGAAAAAGGAACCGGCTTCGACTTTGGCCAACGGTGTTCGCGGTGAGAACAGGCGGATAGGCCAGCGGCCGGCGGTCCTGCGCCGGCTTCGGAGGGATCATGTCGTCTGCGTCAGACGGGCCTCACCGCCATCCAGGTGAACCTGCTGGACGCGGGGCGGGCGCGCGGCTGTGGGCGTACCTGCGGGGGCAGGAACGTCCGCCGGGCCCGTTCCGGCCGGAGTTCTGGCGTAGTCCGTTGCGTGGGCCGTGGCTGACTTCGGTGTTCGGGCTGGTGCTGCTGGCCGGGCTTCCGCTGGTGGCGATCACGGGCCTGATCTCGTACGCCGCCTATGATCCCCGGCTGCCGGGCAACGACATCACGCCGGAAAAAGGGCTGTTCGGGTTCTATCTGTTCGACTGGCCGACCAGCCCGGTCTGGCTCTACCGGGTCACCCAGGGTGTGCACGTCATTCTGGGCCTGACGCTGGTGCCGGTCCTGCTGGCCAAGCTGTGGTCGGTGATCCCCAAGCTGTTCGCCTGGCCGCCGACCGGCAGCCCGGCGCAGACGCTCGAACGGGCCAGCCTGCTGCTCCTGGTCGGCGGCGCCGTCTTCGAGTTCGTCACCGGCATCCTCAACATCCAGCTCTTCTACGTCTTCCCCTTCTCGTTCTACCCGGCGCATCTGTACGGCGCGTGGATCTTCCTGGCCGCGCTGGCGGTGCACGTCGCGATCAAGCTGCCCCGGCTGGTCACATCCCTGCGATCCCGTAGCTTCCGCCGGGAGTTGCGCACGTCCCTGCGCGACACGCGCCCGGAACCGCCCGACCCCGACGGCCTGGTCGCCGCCGCTCCCGCGCCGCCGACCATCTCACGCCGGGGCCTGCTGGCCTTCGTCGGCGCCGGCTCCCTGACCGTGCTCGGCCTGTCGGCCGGGCAGACGATGGACGGCCCGTGGCGGCGTACCGCGCTGCTCGCCCCGCACGGGCGGTACTACGGCCCCGGGCCGAACGACTTCCAGGTGAACAAGACGGCGGCGAGCGTGGGCGTCGTCGCGGCCGAGACCGGCCCCGAATGGCGGCTGACGGTGCGGGGCGCCCGTCAGGTGCGGCTGTCGCGTGAGCAGCTGCTGGCCATGCCGCTGTACACCTACCGGTTGCCGATCGCCTGCGTGGAGGGATGGTCGACCGAACAGACGTGGACCGGCGTCCGGCTGACCGATCTGGCACGTTTGAGCGGGGCGGACGGCGGCGCGGGCGTCTACGTCCGCTCGCTGCAGCGGGGCGGCGTGTTCAGCCACGTGTCGCTGAGCGCGGGTCAGACGACCGATCCCCGCTCCCTGCTGGCGCTGCGGGTCAACGGCGCCGACCTGTCGCTGGACCACGGGTTCCCCGCCCGGATCATGGTGCCCAACGCCCCCGGCGTGCACAACACCAAGTGGGTGCGCGAGCTCGACTTCCGGGCCCCGCCATGAGAGGCCGGATCGGCGAGGCGCGCAGGCGGGCGCGAGAACGCTATGGCGCCGGCCTGTGGCACCTGTTCGCGTTGCTCGCCTGCTTCCTGGTGGCCGCCTACGCCCTCACCCGCGTCATCGCCGCCGGCATCCTGCTGGGATTCCTGTTGTGGTTCCTCGGAGCCGTGATCCTGCACGACTTCGTCGTACTTCCTCTCTACTCCGCGGGGGACCGCGCCCTGCAGCGCCTTCCACCGGTGGCGGATCGGCGACGGGGGCCGTCGGTCAACTACCTGCGGGTACCGGCGGGGCTGTCGGGGCTGCTGCTGCTCATCTGGTTCCCCCTCGTCCTGCGCGCGTCCGAGCACAACTACCGGGAGGCGACGGCCCTGAGCACCGCCCCGTTCCTCGGCCGGTGGCTGCTCGTGACCCTGGTGCTCTTCGCCGGGTCCGCGCTCGTCTACGCCGTGCGGCGCGCCGCCGGCGGCCGCCGGACCGGCAAGGCGCACCGGTGAGCAGCCGGCCGCTCGGCGACTACGCGATGTTGTCGGACTGCCGGTCGGCGGCCCTGGTGAGCCGCGACGGCTCGGTGGAATGGCTGTGCCTGCCTCGCTTCGACAGCCCCGCGATCTTCGCCCGGCTGCTCGACGACGATGCCGGCCACTGGACGATCGGCCCGGCCGGCCCAGCCGAGGTCACCCGCCGCTACGTCCCCGGCACTCTGGTGCTGGAGACCACCTTCCGTACCCGTGAGGGCACCCTGGTCCTGACGGACGCGCTCGCCCTGGGTGCCGGGGAGCGTGGGCACGATCTGGGAGCGTCCTCCGCCGGGATGGTGCTGCGGCAGGTGACCTGCGTCGAGGGCAGTGTGCCCGTGGACATGGCCTACGCGCCGCGTCCCGAGTTCGGTCTAGTTCACCCACTGATGCAGCCGGTCGGGGGCGGTCTGATCGCGCGCGGCGGCGCGACCGTGCTGACCCTGTCCAGCCCGGTGGAGTTGCGGGTGAGCGGCTCGGTCGCGGACGCCACCTTCACCTTGCGCGCGGGGCGGAGCCTCGGCTTCGCCATGCAGGCCGGCTGGGCGTGGGACCCGGATCCGCCGTGCCGTACCTCCCGCGAGGTGCGTCGCAGGGTCAAGGACACCGTCCGGGGCTGGCGCTCCTGGTCGCGGCTGCACGTGAACCACGAAGGCCCCTGGCGGCACCTGGTCGAGCACAGCGGCCGAGTGCTGAAGGCGATGACCTACGCCCCCACCGGGGCCATCGTCGCCGCGGTCACCACATCCCTGCCCGAGAGCATCGGCGGGGAACGCAACTGGGACTACCGCTACACCTGGATCCGGGACGCCAGCTTCACGCTGCAGGCCCTGTCCACCGCCGCCTGCGAGATCGAGGAGACCGCCTTCTTCGGCTTCCTGGCCCGTGCCTCGGCCACCCAGCTCGATCGCGGCGCCCATCTGCAGATCATCTACGGCGTCGGCGGCGAACGCGACCTGAGCGAACGACGTCTGCCGCACCTGCGCGGCTGGCGGGGCAGCTCTCCGGTGCGGGTCGGCAACGACGCCTGGCGCCAGGCCCAGCTCGACGTCTACGGGGAGTTGCTCGACGCCGCCCACCAGACCTACTGCGCGTTCGACCCGTTCACCCGCGCGATGCTGGTCGGGGTGGCCGAGGCCGCCGCCCGTCGCTGGCGGGAGCCGGACCAGGGCATCTGGGAGGTCCGCGGGCCCAGCCGGCACTTCACGCATTCCAAACTGATGTGCTGGGTCGGGCTGGACCGGGCCATCGCGCTCGCCCCCCTGCTGAGGGCGAGCGGGCGTGTCGGCGAGTGGACGCGCGTCCGGGAACAGATCCGCGCCGCGATCCTGAGCCAGGCGTGGAACCAGCGGATCGGTGCCTTCACGCAGACGTTCGGTGGCACGAGCCTGGACGCCGCGCTGCTGGTGATGCCGCTGGTCGGATTCCTCGCCCCCGACGATCCACGCGTGCGCTCCACCGTGCGCGCCATCGGCACCCGCCTGGTCGACCCGCGTGGTCTGGTACACCGCTATCACGCCGCCGACGGGCTCGCGGGACAGGAGGGCACGTTCCTGCTGTGCACCTTCTGGCTCGCGCACGCCCTGGCCGTCACCGGCGAACACCCCGCGGCCAGACGGGTGTTCGAGACCGCCGTCTCGTACGCCAACGACGTCGGCCTGCTCGCCGAGGAGGTCGACTCGGCCACCGGAGAGCCGATCGGCAACTTCCCGCAGGCTCTCAGCCACATCGGCCTGATCAACGCCGCCCAGGCCATCACGCCGGCGGGCCCGTCGCCCGGCCGGACGACCGGGTGACGGGCCCGCCGGCCCGCTAGGTCGGGCAGGTCACCTGGCCATGTCCGGGAGGAGCCGTCCGCCGTTGGCGGCGATCCCCTCGGGGGACGCCTGGCCGCCCAGGTGGACGATCAGGGCGTCCGCGTCGCGGACCAGCACCCTTCGGGCCGCTTGATCGGCCACGCCGGTGGCTCGGTCCCTGAACTTGCCCAGGTGATGGAGCGCCTGGTCGGTGTGGCCCTTCTGGTCGCTCGTGCTCGCCGACCTCAGGAAGTTGCGAAGCCCGCTCCCGAGCGAGCCCTCCACCGCGAACCTGTCCAGCAGGGTCGTCAGATCGGCGAACGACGTGGTCACCGTCAGGGTCCGGGCCTGCTCGGTCGTGTTGCCGGCCCTGTCCTTGGCGGTCACCTTGACGACGTGCGAGCCGAGCGTGACGGACGTCAGATCGAGAGCCTTGCCGAGCCGCAGTTCCCTGCCGTCGACGGTGGCGGTCACGGTGTCGATGCCCGACCCCGTGTCCTTGCCCTCGGCGGTGACGGTGATCTGGGCGCTGTCGCCGTAGTTCCCGTCGGCGTTCAGCCCGCCGACGGTCAGCACGGGCTTGGTGGCGTCCAGCTTCAGCGTGACGTCCTTGGCCTCCTCCTGGTTGCCCGCCTTGTCCTTCGAGCGGTAGGACACCTTGTGGGCGCCGTCGCCCTCGACCTTGAAGGGCTGGGTGTAGGCGGCCCACTCGGCGTCGTCCAGCTTGTACTCCGTCCTGTCGACCCCGGAGCCCTCGTCGGTGGCCGTGAGGCTGACCGTCACGGGCGTGGTGTGCCAGCCGGTGGGCTGCTCCGCCGGGTCCAGGGCGGCCTTGGTCACCGGCGCCTTGGTGTCCTTCGGGCCGCGGACGAGCGTGAAGTCGTCCACGTCGAAGTCCGCTCCGGTGAACACCAGGTAGAGCTTGGTGTTTCCGGAAGGAACGTTCGTGAGCGGCGTCGAGACGTCGGCGTAGGTCTCCCAGCCGCCGGTGTTCGGAACCGTGACGGCGCCCAGCACGGGCCCGGTCGGTGAACCGGTGCGGATCTCGAATCCGCCGGACGGGTTGGGCGAGGCCACCCGGGCCGTGAAGCCGGTGACGCCGGTGAGGTCCACATCGGTGTAGGCGGCCCAGTCGCCGGGGTTGACGAAGCCGAGCACCGTGCCGCCGTGGGCCGGGGTGTGCGGGTAGGGCTGCACGCCGTTGGCCTCGGTCCAGGCCTCGGCCTGGACGGTGACGTCACCGGTGGCGGGGCCGAGTTCCTTGATCCGGATGTTCCGGAACGAGACCTCGTCGCCGTCGCCGTGGTTCTGGATGCCCACGTACCCCTGCTTCAGGGACCGGCTGGGATCGGTGTTGGTGAAGTCGTTGATCCTCACGCCGTTGAGGAAGATCTGCAGACGCTCGTCCTCCACCCGGATCTCGTAGGTGTTCCACTGCCCCGGCGGGTTCAGCGCCTTGTCGCGGGCCGCGAGATCCGCGGACTTGAAGCCGTAGACCGCGCCGGTGGTCTTCTCCGGAGCGTCCGTGGCGTCGATCTGGATCTCGTAGCCGTTGTTCACCGCCGACCACGGGTCGTCGGAGGCGGGGAAGCCGACGAAGACACCAGAGTTGTCGTCGCCGCGCATCTTCCAGTCCAGCTTCAGCGAGTAGGAGCTGTACTCCTTCGCCTTGTACCAGAACATGCCCAGGCCACCCTGCGAGGTGAGGGTGCCGTCGGCGTTGGTGAAACCGCCGGGCCCGGCCTGCGACCAGCCCGTCGTGCCGCCGTTGTAGATCGTGGTGTAGCCGTTCTCGGCACGGCAGTCCGCCTTGGCGTCGCCCATCGCGTACTTGATGCCGCCGAGCAGGTGCTGACGGAACGCCGGCTCGGAGAAGGACTGCGAGGTGTGCCCGCCGCCCGTGTAGAACGACCGGCCGCCCTGGTACTCCTTGCACCAGGCGATCGGGTGGTCCGCACCCATGCCGCCGCCGGAGTAGGAGGACTCGTCCAGCGTGGCCAGCACGTGAGCGGTGGTGCGGGCGTTGGAGCGGTAGTTGTACCACTCGTCGGTGCGGTTCCACGTGGGGCCGAGGTGGGCGGTGGCCGCGTGGGCGCGGTCCTCCACCTTGATGGTGGCCGGCTGGATGGCCGGGTGGGAGGCGAACCACGCCCCCACGAGCTCGCCGTAGAAGGGCCAGTCGTACTCGGTGTCGGCCCCGGCGTGCACGCCGACGTAGCCGCCGCCCGCCTTGACGTAGGACTCGAAGGCGGCCTGCTGGGCGTCGTTGAGCACGTCGCCGGTGGTGCTGAGGAAGACCACCGCCTTGTACTTGGCGAGGTTCGCGGCGGTGAAGGCGCTCGCGTCCTCGGTCGCGGTGACCTTGAAGCCGAGCTCCTTGATCGCCTGGATGCCGGCCGGGATCGAGTCGTGCCGGAAGCCGGCCGTGGCCGAGAAGACCAGGAGGTCGCCCTGGCCGCCGCCGGGGCCGCCGTCGCCGGCCGGGGTCGGTGTCCTCCACTTCTGGGCGTCGCCGCCGTCACAGGTCCTGATGACCATCTGCCCGGCGTTCGAGCCGTCGAGGCACTTGCCGGACTGCGGGTTCTTCACCGTGCCGTCCGCCCCGATGGTCCAGTTCTGCGCGCCGACGCCGGCGACGCAGTCCCAGATCTGCACCCTGGTGCCGTCGGTGGTACGGCCGCCGTCGACGTCCAGGCACTTGCCGAGTGACCGGATCGTGGAGCCGCTGAGGGTCCAGACCTGGGCGCCGGTGTCGTTGCACTCCCAGAGCTGCACGTTGGTGCCGTTGGCCGGGTTGGCTCCGGCGACGTCGAGGCACCGGCCGCCGGCGCTGACGATGGTGCCGATCGGGCTTCCGGCTGGCGGCTCGGCCGTCAGCGTGAAGTCGTCCACGTCGAACAGCGCGCCGTCGTTGCCCTTGAACACCAGGGAGAGCTGCGTGGTTCCCGCCGGTGCGTTGGACAGGGGGGCGGAGACGTCGGTGAAGGTCTCCCAGCCGCCGGTCACCGGCACGCTCACCTTGCCCAGCAGGGCGCCCGCCGGCGATCCGGCGCGCACCTCGATGGTGCCGCCCTTTCCGCCGGAGGAGACGCGGGCGGTGATCCCCTTCGCGCCGGTCAGGTCGTACGGCTTGAACGCGATCCAGTCGCCGTTGTTGATGTCACCCACCGTCCTGCCGCCGTGCGCCGGCGCCTTGCCGATGGGGTTCACTCCCTGCGAGGCCGAGTAGTGCTCGGCCTGCCGGTGCCGCGGCTGCAGGATGTGCTGGGTGTGCGTGGTCAGGCCGCCCTTGTCGGTGTACTCGGCGTCGAACACCGCGAAGATGTTCGCCGCGTCGTCGTGCTCACCGTCCACCGGGATGGTCAGGTCGCCCGAGCAGCCGTTCTTCGAGGTGATCTGGTGACCGTGGCTGTCGTGGCCGAGCACGTAGGTCATCTTGACCTTCGCGCAGTCGATGTCGCCGTCCTCCGGGTCGGTCACCTTGATCTTGAAGGGGACGGTGTCGCCCCACTGGAACAGCTGACCGTCGCCGGGCGTCTCCACGGCCACGGCGGGCGCCGTGTTGCCGGCCGTGATCAGCACGCTGGCGGTGCCGGTGTTGCCGGCGGGGTCGCTCACGGTGAGCTTCGCGCTGTAGTCGCCGTCGGTCGTGTACGTCTTGACCGGGTTCGGGTCGGTGGAGGTGGTGCCGTCCCCGAAGTCCCAGGCGTAGGTGAGCGCGGCGCCCTCCGGATCGGCGGATCCGGCGGAGGAGAACGTCACGGTCAGCGGGGTCCTGCCGGAGGTCTTGTCGGCCTTCACCACGGCGACCGGTGAACGGTCGCGGCCCTTGATGTACTCGAACCTGTACAACGCGGAGTTCTCGTCGCCGCCGAAGAAGCCCGCCCCGTAGTCGAGGACGTACAGCGCGCCGTCCGGGCCGAACGCCAGGTCCATGACCTGGGTGCCGGTCCACGGGAAGTCGGAGATGCCGCCGGGCGTCCCGTCGGCGTTGACGTCGATCGGCTTGATCCAGCGGCGGCCGAACTCGCCGGCGAAGAAGTGGCCGTTCAGGTCCTCGGGGAACTTGACCTCGGACTTCAGGGCGGCGTCGTACCGGTAGACCGGTCCGCCCATCGGGGACTCGGAGCCGCCGCCGAACTCCGGCGGCGAGCCGGCGTCGCCGCCGTACCGGATCCAGGCGGGCTGGGCGGGCGGCAACGTGCGCAGGCCGGTGTTGCGGAAGGAGTCGTTGGTCGGCCCGCCGGCGGCGCAGTCGTACTTCGGCCCGGAGGGACCGGAGGGGAAGGTGAAGTCGTTGTAGGTCTCGGCCAGCGTGTTGGCGCCCGTGCAGTACGGCCAGCCGAAGTTGCCCGGGGCGGTGACGCGGTTGAACTCGACCTGGCCGCTCGGCCCCCTGGCCGGGTCGCCACTTCCCGCGTCGGGGCCGTAGTCGCCCACGTAGACGACCCCGGTCTCCTTGTCGACGGTCAGCCGGAACGGGTTGCGGAAGCCCATGGCGTAGATTTCCGGCCTGGTGTTGGCGGTCCCCGGCGGGAACAGGTTGCCCGGCGGGATGTCGTAGGTCCCGTCCGGCTTGACCTTGATCCGCAGGATCTTGCCGCGCAGGTCGTTGGTGTTCGCCGAGGTGCGCTGGGCGTCGTAGGCGGGGTTGCGGTCCGGCCGCTCGTCGATCGGGGAGTAGCCCGCCGAGTCGAAGGGGTTGGAGTCGTCGCCGGTGCTCAGGTAGAGGTTGCCCGCGGCGTCGAAGTCCATGTCGCCGCCCACGTGACAGCAGATGCCCCGGTCGGCCTGCACGTCGAGCATCTTGACCTCGCTGCCCATGTCGAGCGTCCAGTCGGGCTTGACCGTGAACCTGGAAAGCCGGTTCACCCCCTTCCAGGCGGAGAAGTCGGCAGCACTGGCCGGGGCGTCGCCGGCGGGGGTGTCGAGGCGGGGCGCGTAGTACAGGTAGACGAACCGGTTGGCCGCGAAGCCGGGGTCGGCGGCGACCCCCTGGAGCCCCTCCTCGTCGTGGGTGTAGACGTTCAGGGTCCCCACGACGGCCGTGTCACCGCGCGCGTCGGTACGCCGCAGGGTCCCGTCGCGCGAGGTGTGCAGCACCGACAGGTCGGGCAGCACGGTCATGGTCATCGGCTCGCCCATGTCGGCGACCCCCTTGGCCATCTCCACGCGCTGGTAGTCGGCGGGGTCGATGGCCGCGGTGTCCGCCTGGGCGGGGCCGGTCAGGGTCAGTACGGTCAGGCCCGTGAGGCTGAGGGCTAGGGCGCAGGTCTGCGCGATCCATCTTCTGATGCGAGCGGTCGGCCGCCTGGGGGGCATTGGCGGGGCGTTCCTTTCCTTCGGTGCGGTGTGGTGCGGCCCGGCGCAGGATCGGCCGGGCGGAATGCGAGGAGCCGCGGGGGTCTCGCCGGGCGGCGGACCCGGCGGGGTCACGGGCGGTGGGGGTTTCGGGCCTGCGGGCCGGGACGGCGGAAGTTCCTTCGTAGGACGGGCATTCGCTTCACAGTTCCTCCGCAGACGCGGTGAGTGTCCCGAAGATACGGCGCTTTGGGTTGATTGTGAAGATAGTTCTACCGAGAACGCACAAACTTTTGTCTTTGGCGGCGAAAGTGGCCCGGTCCTCGCGCCTGCCCGGCCAGGTATCGCAGTTACGGATGTGACGAAAGTTGGTGGCGTGGCGTAAACCGAGATCATCTTCCGGACGTCGATTCGTTGGGACCACGCTCCGGGGCTTGGGCCCGACGGGGTGGCCGACCCCCTGGATCACGTGGGAGCTTCATGAAATCGCGCAGTGCCGCACGCCGACGCCTCTCGGGGATCGTGGTGGCGTTGACGTTCGCCGCACTCTTCGCCGTGCCGGCCGCGCCCGCGCGGGCGGTCGGCCCGTGTGACGCGGGGGGCAACAAGATCACCTGTGAGAACCAGAACACGGGGACCGACCCGGGCGAGTGGGACGCCGACCCGCAGGGCACCGTCGAGGGCTACGGCGACACGATGAGCGTCGGCCTCGGGGGGACCGTGAACTTCAAGGTCCGGTCATCGGCCCTGGCCCTGCGGGTGGACATCTACCGGATGGGCTACTACCAGGGGAAGGGCGCCCGCTTCGTCACCTCGGTGCCCGCGACCACGTCGGTGTCCCGCACCCAGCCGGGCTGCCCGGCGAACGCCACCACCGGCGAGGTCGCCTGTGCCTGGGGCACGGTCGCGAGCTGGAGCGTTCCGGCGACGGCGGTCTCGGGCATCTACTTCGCCCACGTGACCCGCACCGACACCGGCGACGACACGCACATCGTCTTCGTCGTCCGTGACGACGCCAGTACCTCGGACCTGCTGTTCCGGACCTCCGACAGCACCTGGCAGGCGTACAACTCCTGGGGCGACATCACGGCCACGCAGGCCAACCCGGACAAGGTGCTGAACAGCCTGTACCGGGGCGACAGCGCCGCGGCGCCGGGGCGCGCGGTCAAGGTCAGCTACGACCGGCCGTTCAACACGCGGGAGTCCACGCCATGGGGCCGCGACTTCGTGTTCGCCAACGAGTACCCGATGGTGCGCTGGCTGGAGGCCAACGGCTACGACGTGTCGTACATGTCCTCCATAGACGCCGCGCGGGCGCCGTCCACGCTGCTGAACCACAAGGCGCTGCTGTCGGTCGGGCACGACGAGTACTGGTCGGGCGAGGAGCGCGCGGCCTTCGAGAACGCGCGCGACAGCGGCGTGAGCCTCGCCTTCTTCAGCGGCAACGAGGTGTACTGGAAGACCCGCTGGGAGAACGGCTACCGGACGCTGGTCTCCTACAAGGAGACGCACGCCAACGCCAAGATCGACCCGGCGCCGAACGTGTGGACGGGCACCTGGCGCGACCCGCGGTTCAGCCCTCCCGCCGACGGCGGCAAGCCCGAGAACGCCCTCACCGGCACCTCCTTCGCGGTCAACTGCACCACGTCCGCCGACGGCTGCGCCGCGATCCCGCTGACCGTGCCGGCCGCCGACGGCAGGATGCGCTTCTGGCGCGGCACGTCCGTCGCCGAGCAGGTCTCGGGGTCGGTGAGCATCCCCGGCCTCGTCGGCTACGAGTGGGACGAGGACGGCGACAACGGGTTCCGGCCGAAGGGCCTGGTACCGATGTCGAGCACGACGGCGACGGCCGAGCAGGTGCTCATCGACCACGGCACCAACGTCGCGCAGAAGAGCGCCACGCATCGTCTGACGCTGTACCGGGCGGCGAGCGGCGCGCTGGTGTTCGGCGCGGGAACGGTGCAGTGGTCCTGGGGCCTGGACGACGGGCACGACACCTACAGCCAGACCGGATTCGCCGACACGCGCGTCAGGCAGGCGACGGTCAACCTGTTCGCCGACATGGGCGTGCAGCCCAGATCGCTCACCGCCGGGCTGAGCGCGGCCACCAGGTCCGCCGACACCACCGCGCCGAGCGTGACCATCGGCGCCCCGGCGGCGGGCACCACCGTGGCCAGCGGCTCCACCGTCACCGTCAGCGGCGCCGCCGCCGACACCGGCGGCCAGGTCGGCGGGGTCGAGGTCTCCACCGACGGCGGCGTCACCTGGCACGCCGCCACGGGCCGCGGCACCTGGACCTACTCCTGGAAGGTCACGGGCGCGGGCGCGACGACCATCAAGGCGCGGGCGAGCGACGACAGCGGCAACGTCGGCGCCGAGGCGTCGAGGAACGTCACCGTCGAATGCCCGTGCGGCCTCTTCGCCTCCTCCACCGTGCCCGCCAACCCCGCCGAGAACGACACCAGCGCGCTGGAGCTCGGGGTGCGCTTCACCTCGGCCGTTGGCGGCTACGTGACCGGCGTGAAGTTCTACAAGGGCACCGGGAACACCGGCACGCACACCGGGACGCTCTGGACGGCCGGCGGCGCCCTCCTGGCCACGGGAACCTTCACCGGGGAGACCCCGAGCGGGTGGCAGACGCTCACCTTCCCCTCGCCGGTTCACATCGCGGCCGGCACCGAGTACGTCGCCTCGTACTACGCGCCGAACGGGCGGTACGCGGCCGACGCCAACTTCTTCCGCTACCGGCCCACGGTGAACACGCCGCTCACCGCGCCCGCGGCCACCGCCGCGGCCGGCAACGGCGTCTACCGATCGGGCGCGGGCTTCCCCGACAAGACCTACAACGGCGGGAACTACTACGTCGACGTGGTGTTCACGACCGTCGACACCTTCCCGCCGGCGGTGACGGCGGCCGCGCCCGTGCCCGGCTCCTCCAGCGTGCCGGTCACCGTCCAGCCGAAGGTCACCTTCGGCGAGCCGGTCCAGGCGGGCACGGCGACGTTCACGCTCAAGGACTCCACCAACGCGAACGTCGCGGGCACGGCATCGCTCGACGCCGCGCGCACGTCGCTCACCTTCGCGCCCGCCGCGCCGCCGGCTCCGGGGGAGCGGTTCACGGTCTCGGTGTCCGGGGCGAAGGACGACGCCGGTAACACGATGGCGCGGCCGTACACCTTCTCCTTCACCACGGCGAGGACCTGGACGGCCGGCGTCTGCCCCTGCACCCTGTGGCCCGACGTCACCGTCCCTGAAGTGCCGGCCGTCGGCGACGCCGGCTCGCTGGAGCTGGGAGTGAAGTTCCAGCCCGCCGTGGACGGCTTCGTCGAGGCGATCCGGTTCTACAAGGGCCCCGGGAACACCGGCACCCACACCGGCACGCTGTGGAACGGCGCGGGCCAGGAACTGGCCACCGCGACCTTCACCGACGAGTCGGCCCAGGGCTGGCAGGAGGTGTACTTCCCGACCCCGGTGCCGGTGACCAGGGACACCACCTACGTCGCGTCGTACCACGCCCCGGACGGTCACTACGCGGCCACCTACAACGGGCTGGCCTCGGCCGTGACGGCGACCCCGCTGCGCACGCTCGCGAGCTCGGCGAGCGGCGGCAACGGCGTCTACAAGTACGGCGCGCGGTCCTTCCCGACGTCCTCGTGGTCGGCCACCAACTACTGGGTGGACGTGGTCTTCAGCAGGCTCGCGGACACCACGGCCCCGTACGTCACGCTCAAGACGCCCGGCCACGGCGGCATCGGCGTGGCCACCGGGACCGCGGTCACCTCGACGTTCAGCGAGCCGATCCAGGACGGCACCGCGACGATCGCCCTGACGAACGCCGCCGGCCAGACCGTGGCCGGGACCCGGTCGCTCAACGAGGCGCGGACGCTGCTCACCTTCACCCCCGGCGCTCCGCTGGCGCAGGGTGCCACCTACACGGTCACGGTGAGCGGCGCCAAGGACGACGCCGGCAACGGCATGACCACGACCTCGTGGTCGTTCACCACCGGCGGCCCGGCGAGCTGCCCGTGTTCCATCTGGGCGAGCAACGCCGCCCCCGCCACCCCGTCGAACGCCGACTCCGGCTCGGTGGAGCTGGGCGTGAAGTTCACCGCGCAGATGGACGGCACGGTAACCGGCGTCCGTTTCTACAAGGGCGCGGGCAACACGGGGACCCATGTGGGCAACCTGTGGAGCTCGACCGGCACGCTGCTGGCCACCGGCACGTTCACCGGCGAGACGGCCTCGGGCTGGCAGACGCTGAACTTCGCCACCCCCGTCGGCGTCACCGCCGGCCAGGTCTACGTGGCCTCGTACTTCGCGCCCAACGGCAACTACGCGGGGGACGGAGGCTACTTCGCCTCCGGGCCCTACGACAACCCGCCGCTGCGGGCCCTGGCGGACAACGGGCCGATGGGCCGCAACGGCGTCTACCGGTACGGGACGTCCTCGGGGTTCCCGGCCACCGGCTTCAACGGCGCGAACTACTGGGTGGACGTGCTGTTCACCCCGGCGAGCTAGTGCGGCACATATGTGTTCCTCTATTTCTGGCGAGCGCGAAATCGGTGCGGCTTGGGCACGACCCATTGGTCCGGATCATGAAAGTGGTAAACCCAGGCAGCGAGCTGCCCGGCAACTTGGTGCCACAGTGGCCCGGGTGCCCCCTGCGGCGTCGGCCTCCAGGAGAGAGGCCATGAGCTGGGCGCGGGCTCGGGCCACGCGGGAGCGGACGGTGCCGATCGGGCAGCCGATCAGGTCGGCGGCCTCGGCGTAGGGGAGGCCCGCGAGCTGGGTGAGGACGAACGCCTGGCGCCGGTCGGGCGGGACCTTGTCCAGCAGGTCGGCCAGGGCGACGCCGTCCTCCGCGCCGGGCAGGTCGCGGAGTTGGCGCCGTTCGGCGGCGAGCTGCCAGTCGGGCACGTCGGCGATGACGGGACGCACGGCCGCGGTGCGGAAGCGGTCGACCACGACCCGGCGGACGATCGACAGCAGCCAGGTGCGGGCCGAGGAGCGTCCGGCGAACCGCGGCAGGCTGCCGAGGACGCGGACGAGGGTCTCCTGGGTCAGGTCCTCCGCCGCCTGCGGGTCGGTCAGGTACGTGGTGAAGCGCTGGACGTCGGGGTAGATCGCGCGGGCGAAGGCCTCGATGTCCGCGGGCCTTCCCTCCCGGGCGGCCAAGGCGAGCACGGTCAGCCGCCGGTCGTCGTCCGGGGTGCGGTGCTCCCTGGTGACAGAGCTCATGGTGATCGTTCCCTGCGGTGGTGTGTGGGTGGGCGCACTCCGCCGGCGCGGGTCTCCCGTGGGGAGGTCCCGGGCCGTCGCCGGGCATGACCGGATCGACGCCGCGCGGGAGTGCGAAGCGCCTGCTCATCGAGGTGCGCCGGCCGGGCCGGGAAAAGCCTTCAGCCGGCGACGGCCGGTACGGGCGGTCCGCGCCGGGGGATGGCCGCAGGGATCTCCCACGCCGGGGGCGGCTGGGGGCTGGAGGCCGGGACGACCGGCGGGGCCGTCGGCAGGGCCCGGGTGCCGGCGGCGAACAGCCACCGCAGCAGGGGCAGGGGAGCCGCGGCCCGCAGGCGCAGCATGAGCCACACCGCGCTCTCGCCGCGGTACAGCCACCACCCCGTCACCATCGCGACGGTGACGTGGACGGCGAGCATGCCGAAGGTGAGGTGACCGTGGGGGGATCCGAGGAGGGTCGCCACCGGCTGCGAGGTGCGGGTGAACAGCTCGTGCAGGAGGATCTGCGCCGCGATCGACGTGCCGAGCACGACCTCGGGCCCGCGTTCGCGTCCGCTGAGCGGGTAGGCCAGCCCCAGGGCGCCCGCCGCCCCGGCCGCCAGAACCGCGGGGTCCACCTCGCCGCCGCCCGCGAAGACGTGTCCGGCCGCGGAGACGACGACGCACACCGTCGCGAAGACGGCGGCCCGTGCCAGGCGTAGGAGCGGCTCTTCCGCGGACACGACTGCCATACTGTCAGATGGAGAGCGGTTGCCCAGGCCCAGGATCATAGGCGCGCCGGTCCCAGCGCATGGCCGACCACGGCATCTCCAGCTCGTCCAGCGAGAAGATCTCCCTGGGCTTCAGCGCCGACGGGTCGAGCGCCTCGCGATGGCGGGCGAAGACCCGCTCTACGTACCGGTGGCCGGTGTCGGCGCCGATCACCAGATGGGTCCGCTCCGGGGAGCGGGCGGCGAGCCAGCGGGCGACGAGGTACGCCGCGCCGGTGGACAGGCCGGCGAACACCGCGTGCTCGCGCAGCAGCGCCACCGCGCCCGCCATCGCGTGGCGGAAGTCCAGCCAGTGGATGGCGTCGTACAGTTCGTGGCGCACGTTGTCGAAGGGGATCGAGCTGCCGATCCCGGCGATGATCGCGTCGGGGTCGCTGAACGTCTCGCTGCCGAAGGTGACGCTGCCGAACGGTTGCAGGCCCACCAGCCGCACGGCCGGGTTCGCGCGGCGCAGATATTCGGTCACGCCTCCGGTCGAGGCCCCCGAGCCGACACCGCCGACCACCGTCAGCGCGTCCACGCCCAGGTCGGAGGCGACCACGCCGGCGAACTCCTCGTACCCGAGATAGTGGATGTCGTCGTGGTACTGGCGCATCCAGTGCACGTCCGGCCGTTCGGCCAGAAGCCGCCGCACACGGCGCACCCGGGCCTCCTGGTCGAGCCGCAGCGACGCGGACGGCGGCATCTGCTCCACGGTCGCGCCGAGGATGTCGAGCTGGGCGCGGACGGTCGCGTCCACCGTGGTGGAGGCGATGATGTGGCAGCGCATGCCGTACCGGTGGCAGGCGAGCGCGAGGGACGTGGCGTAGATGCCGCTGGAGCTGTCGACCAGGGTCTGTCCCGGCGACACCGTGCCGCGCTCCAGGAGCGTGCGGACGGCGGCGAGCGCCGAGTAGATCTTCAGGGTCTCGAACCTCGCCACGACGAGGTTGCCGCCGAGCCGCACTAGCTGCGGCGTCTTCAGCGCGTCGGTGATGTGCTCATGCACCGCCATAGCCGCCCCAGGCGAACGAGCACTGGTGTCCCAGGTCCCGGAAGAACGCCGACAGCTCGTCCATCCGCCTGCGGGCGAGGCGGCCGGTGAACAGGTAGCCGATCACGCCGCCGGTGTGGGCCACGAAGATCCCGTCCGCGCCGAAGCGGCCGCGGCCGGCGGCGACCGCCTCGTACGTGGCCTTGGGGAGCACCCGCTGGGACAGGGCGGCGCTGGTCGTCGCGGCGCGGGCCACCCCGGTGGGGTCCCCGGCCCGGAACGCGGCGAGGACCTCGTCCAGGCACGCCTGGTAGGCGTCCCGGTGGGCGCCGTAGTGCTCTAGGAGCAGCGGCGTCACCGCGCGGGTGTCCACGGGCCCTGACTCGACCACGAAGCAGGTGTGGAACCCCACCGAGGCGCCGAGGCGCTCGGCCACGCGGTGGCGGTCGCTGAGGTAGAGGGCGAACTCGTCCAGGAAGACGCTGTCGGCGCGCTCGATCCCGGAAAGGATGTCGATCATCACGTCCTGGTCGTAGGGCAGGCCGAAGAACTGGAACAGGGACCGGACCGTGGCCACGATGTCGGCGGTGGAGCTCGCCATGCCGACCCCGATGTCGAGCTCGCTGTGCCTGCTCCAGCGGCCGCGCGGCAACCGGAGCCCGTAGCGGCGCAGGAAGAGCCGCGCGCTCTGGGCCGCCTTGGGCAGCGCCGGCAGAGGGTCGCCGTCACCGTCGTCCTCGGTGAAGTACGCCCAGGCGTAGCGGTCCACCGGGAAGGAGACGATGCCGATGGCGTCCGTCCCCTGGTATGTCACCGGTCCCTGGAACAGCTCGCCGAGCGTTCCGTTGCACACGCCGGAGGCCGTGCGGGCCGTCCCCGCGCCGGCACGGACCGCGGCCGCGGGAAGACCGGACAACGCGGACATCGCTCACCGGCCGATCGAACGCAGGTAGGCGCCGAACTCCTCTGCCGCCGTGACGTTGCGCGGGCCGCTGACCGCGGCGCCATAGTCGAGCACGAAGTACCGGTGGTCGCGGACGGCGGGTACCGAGCGCAGCGCGGGGCTGGACTCCAGGAAGGCCTTCTTGTCCGCGAGAGGCTGGTCGCCGTAGTCCACGATGATGATCACCTCGGGCTTGGCGGCGACGACCGACTCCCAGCCCACGGTCGTCCACCCCTTCTGAACGGTGTCCATGACGTTGCGGCCCCCGGCCACCTCGATGATGGCGCTGGGGGAGGCGTACCTCCCGGACGTGTAGGGCTGGTCGGTGCCGGAGTCGTACACGAACACGCCCGGCGGCTCGGCCCCGGCCGGACGTGAACCCTTCAGCTTGTCGACGCGCCCGCGCAGGTCGGCGACCAGGGCCTCGGCCCGCTCCTCGACGCCGAAGATCTTGCCGAGGTTCGTCAGGTCGGTGTAGACGGACTCCATCGGCGGCACCGGCTTCATGTCGCCGTACCCGAAGCAGCTCTCGGTCTGCACGTAGCTGTGGACGCCCACCTGCCGGAGCAGCTCGGGCGTGATCCCGCGGTCCTCGCTGAAGCCGCCGCCCCAGTAGGAGATCACCCAGTCCGACTTCGCGGCGACCACGATCTCCTTGCTGATCCGCCCGTTGCCCAGCCGGGGCACCCGCTTGTAGTCCTCGCTCCAGGGCGACCTGGCGATGGCGTTGTCGAAGAGGGTGTTCATGACGTAGCCGCGCATCCGGCCGGCCAGGCCGAGGGCGAACATCTTCTCGATCGCGCTGACGTCGTAGGCCACCGGCCGCTGCGGCCGTGGATAGGTGACCTGACGGCCGCAGTCGGTGACGGTGACCGGCGCGGGGCCGGGGTCGGCCGCCGTCCGCACCGTCGCGCCGCATCCGGTGGCCAGCAGCCCCGCGGCCAGCAGCGGCGTCAGGGTACGGCGCAGGGGGGAACGCCTCATGTGGGGGCACCTTTCGCGATGGCGTCGCTCGTGTGGACGGTGTTGGCCGCCTTGGCCGTCTTGGCGGTGCCGGCGGTGCCGGTCGACTGGACGCCGCGCGTCCGGTCTTCGCCGCCGGTGCGTCCGGTCTCGTCGGTGAGGTCGTAGAGCAGCTGGGTCGCGCCGGTGCGCGGATGGGTGACGACCGTGGCCTCCACGCCGAACACCCGCCTGATCAGCTCGGGGGTCAGCACGTCCGCGGGGCTGCCGGCGGCCACCAGGGAGCCGCCGGAGAGAACGCCGAGCCGGTCGCAGGTGGCGGCGGCGAGGTTGAGGTCGTGCAGCGCGACCAGCACCGTCAGCCCGGACGCGCGCAGCAGCGCCGCCAGCTCGACCTGGTGGCGCACGTCGAGGTGGTTGGTCGGCTCGTCCAGCACCAGGACGCGGGGCTGCTGCACCAGCGCGCGGGCGATCAGCACCCGCTGCCGCTCGCCTCCGGACAGGGTGAGCACGCTGCGCCCGGCGAGGTGGGCGACGCCGACGCGGGCCATCGCCCACCGGCACAGCTCGCGTTCCTCGCGGCCGAGCGCCCGGCCGTGGGCGAGGTGCGGCGTCCGGCCCAGCGCGACGACCTCCTCGACGGTGAAGTCCAGCTCGCTGTGGCTCTCCTGGGTCAGCGCGGCGACGAGGCGGGCGCTCTCGCGCAGCGGGATCGCGGTCACGTCCGCCCCGTCCAGCAGCACGGCCCCGGCCGTGGGCCGCAGGGCGCGGTAGACGCAGCGCAGCGCCGTCGACTTGCCGCTGCCGTTGGGGCCGATCAGTCCGACGATCCGCCCGCTCGGCACGTCCAGGCGCAGCTCGCGGACCAGCGCCCTGCCGGCGACGGCGACCGAGACCCCGTCCAGGCGCAGTTCCATCTAGCGGCCCCCACCGAACAGGTAGCCGCGGCGGCGCAGGATGACGACGAACACCGGCACCCCCACCAGCGCGGTGACCACCCCGAGCGGCAGCTCCTGCGGCGAGAAGAACGTCCGGGAGA
This sequence comes from Sphaerisporangium album, assembly GCF_003323745.1. Lineage (GTDB taxonomy): Bacteria > Actinomycetota > Actinomycetes > Streptosporangiales > Streptosporangiaceae > Sphaerisporangium > Sphaerisporangium album. Next base: position 98,588 of record NZ_QOIL01000017.1, on the reverse strand, counting down.
CGACGTCGGCCCACACAATGAAGCACGCCCCCGCGAGCGGCGCCACCGTCAGCACGCGGCGGTGGGTGGAGCCGACCAGCATCCGCACCAGGTGCGGCATGACCAGCCCCACGAAGCCCACCGGGCCGCTGACCGCCACCAGCAGCCCGGTCACCACGGAGGTGAGGACGAACGTCCACCGCCGCGTCGCCATCGCGTCCACGCCGAGGCTCGCCGCCGTCTCGTCGCCCATCGCCAGCACGTCCAGCGCCCGCGCGTACCTGAGCAGCAGGGCCACGCAGCACAGCACCCCGGCCGCCGGGAGCGGCAGCGACCCCCAGGTGGCCGCGCCGAGGCCGCCCAGCAGCCAGAAGAGCACCGTGCTCGCCGCCTGGTAGTTGGGCGCCAGGAACACGACCAGGCTCGTCATCGCCTGGAACCCGTAGGCCAGCGCGATCCCGGTCAGCACCAGCCGCAGGGGGGACAGCCCCGCCCGGCCGCGCGCCGCGAGGTAGACCAGCACCGACGCGCCGAGCGCGCCGAGCAGCGCGGCCGTGGAGACCGCGTAGATGCCGAGGCCGGTGAACAGCCCGAACGCCACGACCAGGGACGCGCCCACCGAGGCGCCCGAGGAGATGCCCAGCACGAACGGGTCGGCCAGCGCGTTGCGCACCATGGCCTGGACGGCCACGCCGACGACGCTGAGCCCCGCGCCGACCACGGCGGCGAGCAGCACGCGCGGGACGCGGACCTGCCAGATGATGCTGTAGGCCGGGACCTCGCCGGAGGTGATCGTGCCGCCGGTGAGCGCCGCGCCGACGTACCGGACGACATCGCCCACGGGGATCACCGTCGCGCCGAGCGCCACCCCGAGCAGGATCGTCACCGGCAGGGCCGCCGCCAGCACCGCCACGGTCACCGGCAGGCGGCCCCGGCCCTCCCTCCCGGAGCCTTCGGCGGCCCCGCGTGGATCGGGCGCGGCGGCCATGACGGAGACCACGTCCGCGTTCTCCGTCATGGCCGTCCTTTCTCCCTCAGCAATCTCACTAGTCGGGTGCGGACGCCGGAAAGTTCCCACCGGTTCAGCCGGATCGCGTGCCGCGTACGATCAGCCGCGTCGCGAGGTTGTCGTACGGCTCGCCGCCGAACCCGCCGAAGCACTCGACGCCGGTGAAGCCCGCCGCCTCGAACAGCGCGCGCAGCTCGGCGGCGCTGTAGACGAAGCAGGTCAGCGCCGCGCGCCTGGCCGTCCCGTCGCGCACCAGCGTCCACTCGGTGCGGTACCGGGTCCAGTCGTCGAGGATCGTGTCCGCCATGAACACCTGGCCGCCGGGAACCTCCACCACCTTCGGCTGACCGGCCCAGCGGGCGTAGGTCTCCTTGCCCATGACGTCGACCACGAGCCTCCCGCCGGGCGCCAGCGAGTCGTGCGCGTTGCGCAGCACCCGCAGGTTCTCCTCCGGGGCCTCGAAGTACCCGAACGAGGTGTACAGGTTGATGACCGCGTCGAACGCGCCCGGCCGCACGTACTCGCGCATGTCGCCGCGCACCAGCTCGGCCTTGACCCCGGCGTCGGCGCACGCCCGCTCGGCCCGCGCCAGCATGACCGGGCTGAGGTCGACGCCGGTGACGGCGTACCCCTGCCGGGCGAGCGGCACGGTGAACACGCCCATCCCGCAGCACTGGTCGAGCACGCGGGCCCCGGCGGGGAACCGGAGGAGCGGGGAGCCGGTCACGTGCCGGGCCGCCTGCGCCGACCGTTCCGGGGAGAACATCACCTCCGAGAAGCCGGTCCACAGGTCCTCGTCCTCGTACCAGTCCATGCCTGCTGACCTCCTGGGGTGGAGCCGCGTGGTCGTCTGCAACAGAAGTCGTCCGGACGGCGCCCGCGGTTCCCGGCCGGTGGTGATCTGTGTGGCGGCGCGCGGGCCTTCCGGCGACGAGGACCCGTGAGCGCGGAACCCGGGCGCCGTCCGCGACGACTAGGTGGGGGAACCGCAGGGGACCGAAGCCGAGGAGGTCAGTTCGTTGGGCATGAAGGACGTGAGCGACGTGGGCGACGTGAGCAGGGCGCGTGCCTGGGTGGAGCGCTGGGACCGCCAGCAGGAGAACTACATCGCCGACCGCGAGGAACGCTTCACCGTCGTCGCCGACGTGGTCGCCGAGGTGACCGCGAACAGCCCCGACCCGCTGATCCTGGACCTGGGCTGCGGCCCGGGGTCGATGGCGGCGCGCCTGGCCGCCCGTCTCCCCAAGGCCGCCATCGTGGGCGTGGACCAGGACCCGGTGCTGCTGGCCCTGGCGCGCGGCGGCTACCACGACCTCGCCCGGTTCGTCGACGCCGATCTGGCGTCGCCGGGCTGGCCCGCGGCGCTGGAGCTCACCGGGCCCGTGGACGCCGCGGTGTCCACCACCGCGCTGCACTGGATCCCCGAGGAGAGGCTCGGCGCGGTGTACGAAGAGGTCGCCGCCCTGCTGCGCCCGGGGGGCGTGCTGGTGAACGCCGACAACCTCTACGACGAGCAGCCGGCCGTGGCCGGGCTGGCGGCCGCGGTCCTGGAGGCGCGGGCGGCGCGGGCCGGGGTGGGCGGTCACGAGGACTGGGCCACGTGGTGGCGCGCCGTGTCGGCCGATCCCGCCCTCGCCGGCGCGGTCGCCGAACGCGGGCGTCGCGGGGCTCGGGGCGGGATCACCGAGCTGTCGGTGCGCCGGCACGCCGAACTCCTGCGGGCGGCGGGCTTCGCCGAGGTCGGCACCGTCTGGCAGTCCGGCAACGACGTGGTGCTGGTCGCCGTCCGCTGACCTCGGCGGGCGCTCAGCTGTAGGCCGTGGACGGGGGCAGCTCGCCGGACAGGAAGTGCGCGCCGACCTCCCGCGCCTTGTAGGCCACCGGATCGTGCAGCGTCAGCGTGCGGGCGTTCCGCCAGAACCGGTCGAAACCGAACCGGGCGGCGGTGCCCCGCGCGCCGATGAACTCGAAGATCCGGCTCGTCGTCTCGGTGACGACCCTGGTCGCGACCACCTTGGCCGAGGAGATCGTCACGCCCGTCTCGCCCCGCCGCTCGGCGGTGAGCGCCGTGCCGAGGTCCGAGGCGCTCCGCAGGGCGTCCACGGCCTGGTCCGCCAGCAGGCCCGCGGCGCGCACGCTCGCGACCAGCTCTCCGTAGCCGGCCAGAATGTACGGATCCCGATCGGCGCCGCCCACGCCGCTGAGCGGCCAGGGCCGGGCGTGCTCGCGGGTGTACGCGGCGGCCTCGGCCAGCGCGCCCTCGGCGATGGCGACGCACACCTGCGTGAGGACCGACTGGTAGGCGAGCGCGGACAGCGACAGCCGGATCATCTTCGGGTCGCTCTCGCCGGGCGGCAGCGCGCCGACGACCTGGTCGGCGGTGACGCGCACGTTCTCGAACGTGACGCTCCCGCTGGCCGAGAGCCGTTGCCCCATGTTGTCCCAGTCCGCCGGATGGCCGACGCCGGGCGCCCGGGCGTCCACGACCAGGGTGAGCCGTTCACCGGTGTCGTCGTGGGTGGCGTTGACCACCAGCCGGTCGGCGACGGCGGCCCCGGTCGCGAAGGCCCTGCCGCCGTTGATCGCGAAGCCGCCCGACACGGAGGTCAGCCGCAGCGTGTCCTGCGGGTTGCTCGCCGCCGCCCAGAACAGGCCCCGCTCCGCTGTCTCCCGCCAGATCCGCGAGGTCGGCTCGGGGCGGTCGAACAGGCCCACCCGCCACAGGTGCAGGTAGTGGTAGCCGAGCAGGTGGCCGATCGACGCGTCCGCGGCGGCGACGATCCGGGTCGCCAGGTGCGTCGCGGCATGGTCGTGCGGCGGGACGCCGAGCAGCCCGGACCGTCGCAGCAGGTCGATCTCGCGTACCGGGGGAAGGTTCGCGCGGTCCCGGTCGGCGGCGTCGCTCCGCAACACCGCGGCGACCTCCGTGGCCGCGTCCCGGATCTCCTCAGGTTTCATGCCGTCCTCACAGAGTCGTCGCCGGCCGCCGGGCGCGGGAGTCCGCGCGAGGCTCGCCACACGAGGGGGAGCAGTACTGGCAGGAGCGCGCACCGGCCGGCCCGCCGGGCGCCGGTGAACGCGCGTGGTCGGGTCAACGCCCGTCCCTCATCACGGGACGCACGCCCCGGGCGGCGCTGAGCGCGTTGTACACCGCCACCTCGGTCGTCGGGCCCTCGGCCAGCAGCAGGCCGGTGGAGGCGCGCTGGTCCCCGAGATCCTCGACCCGGGTCCCCGCCGCCATGGTCGGGTACCACTCGGGCGTGCCGGGATGAAGGGACAGGTCTTCGACGCCCTCCACTCCGGTGAACACGCCGGTCTCGTCCGGGTAGACGAGGACCGTGGCGGTCGGACGGGCCCGGGACACGCCTTCCAAGGCCGCGTAGAGCAGTTCGGGGGCCCGGCCCAGGGCGATGTCGATAATCGCCTCGTACACGTTGACGCCGAGGGCGCGGCACATAGCCTCGCCCGCCAGGCAGCCGCCGATCCTGGCGTTGATCTCGACCAGCTCGGGCCCGTCGAGCGTCAGCACGAACTCGACATGGGCGAACCCCTGGGTGTGCCCGACCGTTGCCAGCACCCGCGCCACCCATTCCTCCACGGCCGTCACCTCGGGGCCGGGCAGCACCGCGGGGAACGACAGCAGCTCCTCCCGGCCGAACCAGCGCGCGGAGAGCAGCCGCCCGGTGACGCCCAGGAGGCGGGTCCGGCCGTCCCAGCTCAGCGTCTCGGCGCTGTAGAGCGTGCCGGTGACGAACGGCTCGGCCAGGAGACCCCCCATCAGCGACCGGCCGGCCGCCTCGGCGAGGGCCGCGTCGAGCTGCCCGGCGCTCCGGACGAGCCAGACGTTGCGCGATCCGGTGCCCGCGGTGTCCTTCACCACGGCGGGCAGGCCGACCGCCTCGCGTACCGACTCGGCGGCGCCGGGGCCGGGGGACACCGCGACGGCCGTGCCGCGGGAGAGGCCGTGCCGGTGCAGCAGCGTGCGGACGGCGAGCTTGTCGCGGAGCAGGCGGGCCGTGCCGGGCCCGGGTCCTGGCAGCCCGAACCGGGCGGCCAGGTCGGCTCCGGGCAGCATCCACGTGTCCGTCGAGTTGATCAGGCCGCGCAGGCCGGGCAGGGACGCGAGCACCTTCGCGCACCCGGCCGCGTCACGGGTGTCGACGTCGACGACGTCCAGGGCCCCGGGTGCCAGGCGTTCGAGCTCGTACCTGTAGATGCCGCGGTTCCCCGTGAGCAGGCACAGGCGTTCCCCCGCCTTCCCGGCCGCCGCCACCATGCGGCCCAGCCCGAAGGTCAGCGCTTCCAGTACGGCGATGGTCACCCGGGACTCCAATCCGAGTACGGCGACGACGCGGGCGTCCGCGCCACGAGACCCCCGGCCGGCACCGGCCCGGAGCCGTGGCGACGTGCGCCGACCGGCGCTCCGCCCGCTCGTCGCTGGTCGACTCAGGTAGTCGTCCGGCGCCCCGGCCCGGTTCCCGTCGCCCGCGTCTCTTCCCGGCCCTTGACACGCCGGCAAGACGCTAATGTGTTCGACGTGCGGATCGGGGACTTTCGTAGGGGCCGCGCGGGGGGAACCGCCGGGGAGGGCGTCAAGCGGTTCAAGCCGTCCCGCGCGGGCCTGATCAACATCTGGGACTACACGGACGAGGAGTTCGTGTTCGCGGACGGCCGGCTGGTGCTGCGCGGGCACAACGGCTCGGGCAAGACCAAGGCGCTGGAGGTGCTGTTCCCGTTCGTCCTGGACGGTGTGGTCGACGCCCGGCGGCTGGACCCGTTCAGTGGCGAGAACCGCACCATGAAGTCCAACCTGCTGTACCGGGGGCAGGAGTCGGAGCACGGCTTCGTGTGGATGGAGTTCGCCGACGGCGCGCGGACCGTCACGCTGGTCATCGCCCTGCACGCCCACAAGGACCGCCCCGAGGTCAAGCGGGCCTACTTCGTGACGGACAAGCGGCTCGGCGTCGACTTCGGGCTGCTCACCGGCGACTCCCGGCCGCTGACCGAGCGGCAGCTCAAGGCCGTGCTCGGGCCGGGGGCCTGGCACAACAACCCCACCGACTACCGGGAGGCCGTGGACGCCGCCCTCTTCGGCCTCGGCCGGGAGCGGTACACCCAGCTCCTCGACCTGCTGCTCGCGCTGCGCCGTCCCCTGCTGGCCAAGGACCTCGATCCGGCGAAGGTGTCCGACACCCTCACCGCCGGGCTGAGCCCCGTCTCGGACGAGCTCGTCGAGCAGGCCTCGCGCGACTTCGAGAACCTCGCGGCCGTGCAGCGCCTGATGGACGACCTCGCGGCGGCCGACGGCGCCGCCCGCGTGTTCCTGGAGCGCTACAGCGGTTACCTGCGGGTCGCGGCGCGCGCCCACCTCGACCGCGTCCGGGTCCGCACCGACCAGGCGGTACGGCACGCGGCCGCGGTGAGCGAGGCGAGCGCCGAGACGCGGCGCGCGGACGCCGCCCAGCGCGAGGCCGAGGAGGCCGCAGGGGCCGCGGCCGCCGAGCGGAACACGCTCGAGGGCACGCTGGAGGGCCTGAAGCGGCACGAGGCGTACACCGCGCAGGGCGAGCTGGAGAGCACGCGCCGGCTGGTCGCCCAGGGTGCCCAGGAGATCGCGCGGGCCGGGGAGGCGAACGCCCGCGCCGCCGAGCACATCGCCCAGCTTCGCGGCGAGGCCGAGGAGGTCGAGCGCCGATTGGGGGACGCGCGTGAGGCGGCACTCCGGCTGGCCACCGCCAGGGCGGAGGCGGCCGAGCTCGCCGGGATCACGCCGGACGTCGCCCCCGAAGCCCCCGCCGACGACACCGCCGGTACGGAGGGCAAGGCCGTCGACAGGGCCGCCGCCCTTCAGGTCGTCAGGGCGCAGGCCGCCGCCCGGGCGCAGGACGTCGAGGACGTGCGGCTGCGGCTGGGGAAGGCGCGCGAGGCCGAGCGGGAACGGGCGCGCGCCGAGGAGGCCGCGCGCAGGGCGCGGCAGAGGACCGACGAGGCCGAGCTGGCCTGCGCGGAGGCCGAGGCGGAACTCGGACGGGCGCGCGTCCGTGCGGACGAGGAACTGCGCGCCTGGGCCGCCAGGTGGTCGGCGGGGCACACGGCCCCCATCACCGGCACCGTCGGCGGCGCCGGCATCGGCTCCGTCGGCGGCTCCGACATCGGCACCGTCGGCGTCGGCACCGTCCGCGCCGCCGACACCGAGGCCCTCGCCGCCGCCCTCGCCCGCGCGGGGGAGGCGGGAGCGCCGAGCCTGGCCGAGGTCTTCGGCGACCTGACCGAGGCCCGGCGCACGACGCTCGCCGCGGGCGTGGCGGCGGTCGAGGCCAGGCTGGAGCGCATCGCCGCCGAGGCGAGCCGGCTGACCGCGCTGCGGGACGAGGTCGCGGCCGAGCGCGACGACGCCCCTCCACTCGCCGCGGCCCGTCACGCGGGCCGGGACGGGCGGCCGGGTGCGCCGCTGTGGCGGCTCGTCCGCTTCGCAGACGCGGTGTCCGGCGACGAGGCGGCAGCCGTGGAGGGCGCCCTGGACGCGGCGGGCCTGCTCACCGCATGGATCCACCCCGACCTTCGGCAGACCGCCCAGGCCCTGGACCGCGCGGAACCGGACGCCTACCTGCTCCCGCGTCCCGGCTCGGGGTTGAACGCGCCATCCTCGTCCGAATCCGGCACGGACGGGCAGACCTCAGCCGTGGCGCGCATGGACGGGGCGGCCGCGGATGCGCCGGGCGTGGACGGCGCGCCACCGGCCGCGGACGTCGCGGACGGGTCACCGTCGCCCCCGCCCACCGCCGGGCGCACCCTGGCGAGCGTGCTGGTGCCCGAGGAGCAGGACCTCGTGCCCGTCGCGGTCGTGTCGGCCGTGCTCGGCTCGATCGCGCTGACCGGCGACCTCACCCTCACCACCCCCGCGCCCGCGATCAGCACCCGCGGCCACTTCAGCCTCGGCGTCCACGTGGGCGCCGGGCCCAAACCCGCCGCGGAGTACATCGGCGCCACCAACCGCGCGGCCCGGCGGCGGGCGAGGATCGCCGAGTACGAGCGGTCGCTGGAGGACGTGGACCGCGACCGGGTCGCCGCCGAGGCCGAGCGGGCGACCCTCCGGGAGCGGCTGGACGACATCGGCCGGGCCAGGTCCGAGCTGCGGCGCCTCGGCAGGGAGGTCCCCGGGGCCGTGGCGGCGCTCGCCGAGCGGTCCACGCTGCTGGCCGCCGCCCGCGGGCAGCATGCCGAGGCCGCGACCGGGCTGGACGCCGCCACGGCCGAGCTGGACGCCGAGCGGCGCAGGCTCCGGCACGCGGCGGCCGAGCGGGGCATGCCGTCCGGCGAGGAGGAGGTCGAGGCGGTCGCCCGCGCGGTCGCGGACTACGCCGCCGCCGCGGAACGCCTCCTGCGAGAGCGCGACGGCATCGCCCTGCTTGAGCAGGACCTCACCGGCCGGCGTCGCACGATCGAGCGGCTCGCCGCCGATCTGCGCACCGCCTCCGAGGAGCTAGCCGAGAAGGAGGAGGCGCACCTCGCCGCGGCCGCGCGCCTGGCCGCGCTGGAGGACGCGCTGAGCGCGCCGCTCAAGCAGATCCTCGCCCAGATCAACGAGGTGGAGCGAAAGCTCGCCGCCGCCAAGGCCGCCGTGCGGGCCGAGGAGGAGCGGGCCCGTGCCGAGCACGACGCGCTGGTCACGGCCAGGGCCGCCTACGACCACGGCAGAGGCGCGCTCGTGTCCGCGGTGGCGGAGCTGTTCGAGCAGCTCGCGTCGTTCGCGCCGTTCGTCCAGGCGGACCTGCGGCCGGTGCTCGGCGTGGACCCCGGCCCGTCCTGGCCCGACCGCACCCGCTGGGAGGAGCCGGAACGGGCCGTCGCCGGCATCGTCGAGCGGCTCTCCGGACGTGCCCCAGCCGAGGCCGCCGATCCCGCGGAGGCCGCCGAGGCCGTCCGGTCGATCCTGCCGGACGGCGCCGTGGAGCTGCTCGCGCTGTGCGAGGCGGCCACCGCGGGCCGTCAGGCGGGGGAGGCCGCGCGCAAGGCCGCCCGCGAGCGCATGTCCGAGGCGTTGAAGGAGTTCGACGACGCGCTCACCGGATGCGAGGAGGACTACCGGGTCGACTGGGAGCAGGGGGAGTCCGTGGTCATCGTGCGCGTGCACGACGCCGACGGCCGCCACCCCGTCGCCGAGTTCGCGCGGCGGGTCGCCGAGCGCGCGGAGGAGCAGGGCGTCCTGCTGGAGGAGCGCGAGCGGACGGTCCTGGAGGACGAGTTGCTCGCCGGGCTGGCCCAGCAGATCTTCGACCGCGTCCTCGTGGCGAAGGACCTGGTCAAGGGCATGGACGCCGACACCAGGTCCCGTCCGATGTCCACGGGGACCACGGTGGGCATCCGCTGGGTGGTCTCCGACAGGATCACCGACCTCCAGCGGGAGGTCTCCGCGCTGCTGGAACAGGACGGGCACGGCGCCGACCGGCTCGCCGAGCTGCGCCGCCTGATCCGGCAGATGATCCGCGAGTACCGTGCCGGGCATCCCCGGGCGACGTACAAGGAGGTCCTGTTCGCCGTCCTGGACTACCGGGCCTGGCGCTCGTTCGAGCTGCGGCTCAAGGTGCCCGGCGAGGACGAGGTGCGGCTGAGCAAGAAACGCCACTCCCAGATGTCGGGCGGCGAGAAGTCGGCCGCGATCCACCTGCCGCTGTTCGCCGCGGCGAACGCGCTGTACTCGTCGGCGTCCGGCGGCTGCCCCCGCATGATCGCGCTGGACGAGGCGTTCGCCGGCATCGACGACGTGTACAAACCGGACCTGCTGGGGCTCACCGTCCGCTACGACCTGGACGTCTTCATGACCGGCCACGACCTGTGGGCGCGCTACGAGACGGTGCCCGCGGCGGCGCACTACGACATGCACAGCGACAAGGCGTCGCACACGGTGTCGGCGATGCTCGTCCTGTGGGACGGCTGCGAGCTGGTCGACTCCGCGGCGGGCTTCTCCGGCAACGAGGAACTGGCCAAGGAACTGCTGGGCTTCACCCCGAGCAGACGCAGCCCCCTGGAGGCCGGCCTGCTGACGACCCAGGGGGACGACCCCGGAGGCGCCGGGCGCGGGCCAGATGAGGGTGACGATCTCGGCGGGCTCCTCGACGGGTAGGGGGACGTCGCAGTGCAGGCGGAAGACGATGCGGCGCACGAGCGGGGACGGCGGCGCGTTGGAGACGACCTCCAGCATGCCGGTGCCCGCAGGAAACGACCTTTCCCGCCGCCTGCACGCCCTGGCCGGCCGGCTGGAGCGTGAGCGGGCCGACCGCGAGGCCGGCGTCGTGCATGTCGTGCGCGGCGGGAGGTGGATCTGTCGACTCAGGACGCCGCCGACCGGGACGTCCTGGCCGAGTCCCTCGCCGCCGAGGAGCGCGCTCGCCGGATCGACCTCGCGTGCCCGCCCTTGCTGCGCTGCGCCCTGGTCGAACTGGGTTCCGATCGCGCACGCCTGCTGCTCACGTTCCACCACATCGTCGCGGACGGCTGGTCCCTGCCGATCCTGCACCGCGAGCTGATGGCCTTCTACGAGCCCACCGGCTCCGGGCGCGATGACTACCAGCGGGCTGAATCCGGCGAAGAGACCGGTCAGGTCATCGACGCCGAGCGGCAAGCATCATGCGCGCCACGCTGGAGCGCGGCGGGCCGATCGCGGGCCGCCGCTCACGGTCGTAAGCGAACTGAAAGCTAGTGATTCCTACAGTTGCGAACCACTACCGGTGACGTTGTTCGCGGAGGAATCGTGGAGTTGTTCGGCCGATGGGTGCTCCGGTACCGGTGGGTGCTCACCGTGCTGTGCGCCGTCGTGCTCGCGTGCGCAGGGGCCTTGCCGGCCGCTGCGGACGGCGCGCCCGGCGGCGGGGACGTCCACATCGCACAGACGCTGGGCAGTCGCGAGCTGACCGTGGTGATCCGCCGGGTGGCCGATGTCCCGGGACCGGTGCAGGTCGACGTCGTCGCCCACGCCGGGACCGCACCCGGCGCCCTCGCGCTCGCGGTCACCCCCGGCAACGGCACGTCCACCCCGGCCGACACCACCACGCTGGTCCTCGGCCAGGCTCCCGGCCCCTACTCCGGCACGATGCGGGTGGACCAGGTGGGCCCCTGGGAGCTGGCCATCTCCGACGGCCGGCGCACCGCGCGCATCCCGTTCCTGGTGAAGCCGGTCGTGTCGTCCCCGGCCGAACAGGCCGCCTACGCCGGATTCTTCGCGGCCGGCGCGCTGCTGCTCGTCGCGCTCGGCGTCGCGGTGCGCTCGCGTCGTTCCTGGCCGGCACTGATCCCGGGCGGCGCCATGGTGGCGGCCATCGCGGTCAGCACCACGGGTGCGGTGCTGTCGGGCAGCACCCCGCCACCACCGCAGCCCGGTCTCCACCTGGACCCGACCGTCGCGAACATGACCAACCCCTACGCCGGGCTGCAACCTCCCATCACCGACTTCTCGCGGCCTGCGGCCGTGCTGACGCTGCGCTCCGCGCCGCTGCGTGTCGGCCGGCCCGCGGACGTCACGCTGCAGCTGTCCGACGGCGCGACCGGACACCCTGTCGACGACCTGCTGGTCCACGACGACGCGCTGATCCATCTCGTGGTGGTCGGCCCTTCGGGGCAGCTGTGGCACCTGCACCCGATCCGCACCGGGCCCGCGGTCTACCAGGCACACCTGGTGCCGCCCGAGCCGGGCCACTACGCGGTGTCCGCCGAACTGGCCCGCCGCGGTGGCGGCGACCAGCTGCTGCGGTCGCCGACCGGGCTGGACGTCGCACAGGGCGACGCGACCGCGCCGACCGGGCCGCAGGCCGTACCGGGTGACGCGGCGGCGCCGGCGCCCGGGCTGGGCGAGCGGGTGGTCGCCGGCATACCGGTGCGGTTGGCCGCGTCGCCCCTGTCGGCCGGGACACCGGCCACCATCACCGCACAGGTCGGCGACTCGGCGGACCTCCAGCCGTGGCTGGGCATGCTCGGCCACATGATCGTGACAGGTCCCCTGGACGACGGCCCGGTCACCAGCACAGCCGCGGAGAAGGCCCAGGTGTGGGCGCACGTGCATTCGATGACGTCCGCCGGCATGGCCGCGATCAACAATCCGGGCGCCTTCGGCGGCCAGCCCGACGAGACCGTGGCCGGCTACGGCCCGCAGGTGCCGTTCACCTACACCTTTCCGCTGCCCGGACGGTACCGGCTGTGGATCCAGGTCGAACGGGACTACTCGATCCTCACCATTCCCGTCGTGCTGGACGTACCGGCCACCCCAGGAGGAACGTCATGACCACTCTGCCCAGGACGGCCCGGCCGCGCGCCACGGTGATGCTGATCGCCGTTGTCGTCGCGGTGGTGATCCTCGCCGTCGTCCTGCTGTCCTCGCGCGGCGGCACGCCGACGAACGTCCTCACCGGACGGACGGCCGGCTACCGCGTCACCGTGTCGGTGGACGATCCGCGCGTGGGCACGACGGCGCTCACGGTCACCGCGACCGACGGTCACGGCGCGCCCGCGCGGCTGAGCGCCGTCACCATCACCCCGATCATGCCCACGATGGGGCACGCGACCGGGGTCGTCACCGCGACCGCCGCCGGTCCCGGCCGTTACCGGGCCACGGGGGTGGAGCTCTCCATGGCCGGTCAGTGGGAGCTGGACGTCGGGCTGCGCGCCGCGAGCGGCACGGAGCAGGTCGTGCTGGCGCTGCCGGTCACCGGCTGATCCACGTCGAACGGTGCTCCCCGCTCGCAGTTGCCCGCCGCTTTCACGCGGTCACGATCGCCAGCCGGAAACTCGCACGCGGGCAGTCATACAGACCGAAATTCACGAGACAAACAGCCACTCTCAGCCAGAAAGGAGTACACAATGGACCATTCCATGGCCAACAGGCCGGCCTTCGCGTTGCCCACAGCGGACAAGGCCATCGATCAGGGGGTGACCCGGCCGTGGCTGCCCGCGGCCCTTGTCACCCTCGGCACCCTCTCGTCGCTGTTCGGCATCAGCTGGGACGTCCAATGGCACATCGACGTCGGCCCGGACACCTTCTTCACCCTGCCTCACCTGGTGCTCTACGCCGGCAGCGCGATCGCGGGCCTCACCAGCCTGGCCGTGGTGCTGATGACCACAGCCCGGCAGCGCGCCGGCCGGCTGATCGACCCGCTCGTGGGAGGACGGCACGTCCGCGTGCTCGGGGGCGCTTTCGCCGCACCTGTGGGCTATCTGGTCTCCGGTACCGGTGCGGCCATGTTCCTCCTCACCGGGCTGTGGGACATGTGGTGGCACACGCTCTACGGCTTCGACGCCACGCTCAGCTCGCCGCCGCACGTGTCGTTGTTCCTGTCGATCACGGTGACCATGGCCGGCTCCGTGATCGTCTACGGTGCGGCGCGGGAACAGCGCTGGGGCCGCATCGGCATGATCATCGCCATGCCGGTGATGGTGGCCTTCAGCATGATCACCCTGGCGCCGGTGAAGGATCTGCCCGGCGTGGTGAACCCGCAGACCATCGGGTCCGCCTTCCTGTCGCTGATGCTGCTGATCACCGCGGCGGCGTGCCTTCGCCGTCCCGGTGGGGCGCTGGCCATCGGTCTCGTGCTCGCCGCCATGCAGGGCGTGCTGTGGGTCTACTCGCCCTGGGCCGCGCACGTCTACGCCGGCTTCGTGGGACTGCCGCTGCGGGACTACGTCGAGCCCGTGCCCGCGTTCCCCTCCAAACTGCCGATGTTCCTGGTCCTCGCGGCCGCCTCGGTCGAACTCGTGTTGTGGCGGGCGCGGTCGCGGCGATGGCCGATGCGCTGGGCTCCCCTGGCCGCCGGCGCCTTGGGCGGCGCCGTGGTCGCCGTGTGCGCGCCGCTCCAAGACCTCGTGATGACCGGGCACGGCGGATTCGACATGCCCCCCCTCGTCGCCACCACCATCGGCAGCGCCGCCTTCGGCGTACTGGCCGGGTTCCTCGGCTGGCGCTTCGGCACCATGATGCGCGGTACCACGGCGACGCCGAACACGGCCGCGTCCACCACCCGTCCGCTCATCGAAGGGATCTGACCGATGCGACGTTTCGCCCGCTCGCGGAATCTGACCGCGGCCGCGCTGGTCGCCCTGGCCTTCGGCGGGTTCACCGCGTCCCCCGCCCTCGCCCACGCTCCGGTCACGCCCACCACGCCCCCCGGCACCACCTACGCTCCGGTGAACATCGTGCACACCGAGCGGGTCCAGGCCGGCCCCTATGGCGTGACCATCGGCTTCAGCGTGTGGCCGGTCCATGCCATGCAGTCCATGGACTTCAGCTTCATCCCCGACGGCGGCATCCAGGGCAAGTCCGGTCAACTCCACGTGGACGGCCCGAACATGCCAGCGGACGAACGCGTTCAACCGCTGGCACGCCATCCCCGGAAGCGGGGGGTGTGGGGCCTGGACACCACCGCGCTGCCGAGCCCGGGGCAGTGGCGCTTCGGCTTCGTCATCGACGGCCCCCAGGGACGTGGAGAGGGCTCACTGGCCACACCCTTCACGGCGTTGCAACAGCCCGGCCCGCCGCTCGCGCTGTCCTGGTCGATCACCACGATCCCGTTGCTGTTCCTGGTCGGTTTCATCGCGGTGGCCTGGCGGCGCATGCGCCCGGGTTCCGCCATGGAGCCGCTGACGGCATGACCGTCCTCCCGTCCACCGGGGTGCGACGTGGTCGTCCTCAGGACTGCGGCTGGGACACCTCGGTGGCGGGGTCGCCGTCCACGGCGGCGGCGAGTTGGGGGACGAGGCGGTCCAGGGTGTACGGCAGGCTCAGCACCGAGACGAACGACAGCGCGTTGCCGTAGTCGCCGCTCTCCTTGACCAACACCTCGCGGGCCTGCGTGACCACGTCCAGGTCGGCGTGCAGCTTGTCCTGGCGAAGCTCGGCCGGGCCCGTGGCCGGGTCGCCGACGATCCACACGATGGTCTTCACGTCGAGCAGGTCGGCGGGGGAGAGGTCGCGGATGGCGGACGCGGAGCCGTCCCGGGCCGGGGAGCGGCTCCGCGCCGGGCCGTCCTACCGGCTCGCCGGGCTCCCGGAGGGGGCGGGCGAGTTCGCGCCGGGGACCAGCAGGCGTGTGGTGCCCGAGCCGTCGGCAGGAACCGACCAGATGTTGTTGGTGCCGTCGCCGGTCTGGAGGGCGTAGGCGATCGTGTGGTCGTCCAGCCACGTCGGCTGGTCGTCCACGCTGCGCGTCTCGGCCAGAGGCGTCACGCGCCGCGACGTCAGGTCGAGGACGGACAGGCGCCAGCCCTTCTTCGGGTCGCCGCCGATGGCCGACTTGTACGCGATGTGGGTGCCGTCGGGGGACAGGGACGGGCACTCGACGTTGTCCCGCAGCGTCCGCACGGTGCCCGCCGCGAAGTCACCCTCGACCAGGTGGCGGCGCCCGCCGGTGGAGAGGGTCGCGTAGAAGCGGTTGTCGTCGGCGGCGAACGTGACTCCCCAGAAGTTGGCGTCCGGGTTCCGGTACGTCCGCCCGTCCAGGGTGATCGTGAACTCCTCCAGCGACTTCACCAGCCGTCCCGTGCGGGTGTCCAGGATCCCGGCCTGGGTCGAGAAGCCGGTCGTCGCGTAGGAGTGGCCGTCGATGAACAGCGTCCAGGCCACCATCCGCCCCGACGCCGACACGCGCAGCCGGTTCGGGAAGCCCCGCAGCGGGACGGACGCGCGCTCCTTCAGGGACGCGTCCATGACCGACAGCGAGGTCGCGCTGAGCGGGCCCGCCGGTTTCAGGCACGCGACCGTGCCGGCGGCGGCGTAGGCGCGGTCGCACGCCAGCGCGGTGACCTCGCGCGGCCCGCCCGGGTCGGCGCTGGAGACCGTCGACAGGCGGCCGTTGGTCAGCACCTGCAGGCGCGGGCCGTTCCCGACCGGGGCGGAGGGGACGGCCGCGAGCCTGTCCTTGGCCGCCTTCGCCGACCTGGCGGACGCGGCGTAGGCGACGGCGGCCCCGGCGAGCACCAGCGCGGCCAGGACGGTCACGAGGACACGGGCGCGCAGGCTGAGGGTCATCGCGACCTCCGGCTCAGGCTGAGAGGCATCGTGACCTCCGGGGCGAGGACGCGGCGAGCAGCAGGAAGAACACCGTGCCGAGCGCGAGCACGGCGCCGCCGACGGCCCTGATGGGGCCGCCGGCGGCACCGCTCCTGTCCAGAGTGGTCAGGTACACGGTCAGTGGCAGTTGGTGGTGCCGCTGTCGGTGAATGTCCGGCCCGACTGGGGCACGAACTGCCAGGTGTAGCTGCTCGCGTGCAGCGTTAGCTTCAGGACGCCGTAGGTGTCGCTGTTGCGGACCTCGCTGTTGGCCAGGATCGTGCCGAAGCTGTAGTGGCCCGCCCCGCCGGATCCGACCACGAAGTGACGGATGCCCCGCGTGGTGTCGAGCTGGTTGGACGGGTTGATCGGCGCGAACCGCTCGTACTGGTGGTTGTGGCCGGTCAGGATCAGGTCGGCGTTGTTGTCGTACAGGGCCTGCACGAGCGGCGCCACCGAGGTGTCCGGCGCGTGGTTGGCGCCGGAGGTGTAGCGCGGGTGGTGCCACATCGCCACGGTGCAGGGCCTGCCGCTGGTGGTGAGGTCCGAGCGCAGCCACCGCTCCTGCGCGGAGCCGGCGTTGCAGCCGCCGATGGCCGAGCAGTTGGAGTTCAGCACGACGACGTGCCAGTTCGTGCCGACGTTGTACGAGTAGTAGCCCTTGGTCGGGTCACCCGCGGAGGAGCCGAAGTAGCCGTAGTAGCCGGTCGCGCCCGAGGTGTTGTAGTCGTGGTTGCCCGCCACCGGCCTGGTCCGCGCCTTGTGACGGCCCCAGGTCGGGTTGTAGTAGGAGTTGAACTCCGAGGCGGTCCCGTTGGTGTAGACGTTGTCGCCGAGGGTGAACACCGTGCCCGGGATGTTGTCGAGCAGCGCCGCCGTGGCGGTGTCGCCCGACCCGGAGTCGGCGATGTCGCCCGCGCCGACCAGCACCGGGTCGCCGGACGGCGGGGGAGTGGTGACGGTCGGGGACGGGCTGGAGACGGTGCCGGTGGTCACCACGAGCTGCGGCGCGGTCGCGCTTCCGCTCTCGCGCGCGTCGAAGTCGGCGCCGTCGGTGGCGGTGGAGGTGACGCCGATGCTGTAGGTCCCGTTGCCCGTCACATAGGACGTCACGTCGACCTCGTACCAGGCGTTGCGGGCCACCGAGCCGAGCGTGCCGAGCGTGGCGCCGTCGATGGACGGCTGGGCGTTCCACGTGGTGCCGGTCTCCGACCACGTGGTGTTGCTCATCCGCCTGAACGTGCCGCCGCTCGGGCTCTCGGCGCCTGCCACGTCGTCGGTGTGGACGCGCAGCTTGGCGCTGGTGACCGTGCCGGACACACCGGACACGGTGAAGCGCAGGAACAGCCGCTTGACCGGCGAGTTGTCCACGCCGAGCTGGGCGGAGGTGCCGTAGTTGGTGCCGGTCGTGCTGTTGTCCACGTAGGTGTCGGCCACGGGGGTGAAGGTGGTCGTCGCCGCGTTGGCGACGCCACCCGACAGGGTCACGGCGGTGATCAGCGCCGCGCCGGCGGCGGCGGCCGCTGACACCGCCGTGAAGGCCTTGCGTCGGAACATGTGCGTGCTCCTCGTGCACGGGGGGTGGGGCCCCAGACGGTAGATCGTCCCGGGCTCGGCCCGATGAGCACGAGTGAATCACAGGGAGTCCGGCAAGTTAATGGAAAGATGACCGCTCGGCGATGGCGGCGATGGACGGCAGCGCGGTCTCGTCGCCCACGAGCAGCGTCCACGCCGCCGCGGGGTCGGTCACCCAGTGGACGCGGGTGCCGGCGAAGCCGACGCGGTCGCCGGGCGCCGCGCCGCGCGGCGGGCGAGGAGCGAGTCGCGGATCTCGCCCGCGCGGATCGCCGTGGTGGACAGCAGCGTCGAGGTGAGGCCGTGCGTGTGCTCGGTGCCGCCCTGCAGGTAGATGCCCGCGGTGACGGGGGAGCACAGCTCGACCCGGTGGTCGCGCCCGACGCGGACGCCGTCCTCCTCGTCGCGCAGGCAGAGCTTGGCCGTCTCGCCGAGCAGGCCGGAGATGTCGGGAGGGCGGTAGCCGGTGGCGTGGACGAGCACGTCCGCGGTGAGCACCTCCAGCTCACCCGTGGGCAGGTACTCGACGGCGACCTCCAGCCCGTCGTCCAGCGTGCGCACGTCGCGGATGCGGGAGACGTTCAGCATCCGCAGCCGCTCCCGGCCCCGCACCTTCTCGCGGTAGGTCGTGGCGTACAGCGCCTCGATGAGCTCCATGTCGACGACCGAGTAGTTGGTGCCGCGGTGGTAGTCGAACAGGGACCTCTTCACCTGCGGCGGGGAGTTGAAGAAGACGTCGATCGCTTCGGGGTCGAAGATCCGGTTGGCGAACGGGCTGTCGTCGGCCGGGGTGTACCCGTACTTGGCGAACACCGCGCAGACCTCGGCGCCGGTGAACGTGCGGTGCAGGTAGTCGACGGCCTCGGCGGCGCTCTGCCCCGCGCCGAGCACCAGGGCCCGCCGTACGGGGGTGCCCGCGGCGGCCAGCTCGGCGACGCGGGGGAGCAGCTCGCTGGTGTGGAAGACGCGGCCGGACGGCACGGCGCCCGGCGGCAGGTGGGGTTCCATGCCGACGGCCAGGCAGACGTTGCGGGCGCGGCGCACGACCGTCCGCGACGGGTCGCCGGGGACGCGGCCGCGCACGTCGAACCAGCGCACCTCGCCGTCCTCGGCCGTCACCGGCTCCACGGCGAGCACCTCGGCGTCGTAGTCGACCAGGTGGGACACCCGGGCGGCGGCCCACTCGAAGTAGTCGTGGAACTCCACGCGCAGCGGGAACAGGGTCTTCTGGTTGAGGAAGTCCACCAGCCTGCCGCGCTCACGCAGGTAGCACAGGAAGCTGAAGTCGCTCGACGGGTCGCGCATGGTGACGAGGTCCTTCAGGAAGGAGACCTGCATCGTCGCGTCGTCGATGAGCATGCCCCGGTGCCAGCCGAAGCGCGGCTGCCTCTCCAGGAACCCGGCCACCAGCCGGTCGGCGGCGGGGGCCTTGGCGTTGTGCTCCTCGACGGCTATGGCCAGCGCCAGGTTGGACGGTCCGAAACCGACGCCCAGGATGTCATAGACGAGGTCCGGCCCACTGCGCAGTGCTTTCACCGCGGCATCTCCTCCTATTTCCGGCTGCCACGTGCTAGATAAGGTTAGCCTTACCTTGCAATCATGAGGCAAGGCTAACCTAAGCTGTTCATGTGGTGGAGAGGGGATCGTCTATGCGGGTCGTCATGTTCGGCTACCAGACCTGGGGGCATCGCACCTTGCAGGCGCTGCTGGACTCCGGCCACGAGGTCGCCCTCGTCGTCACCCACCCCAGGAGCGACCACGTCTACGAGAGGATCTGGGACGACTCGGTCGCCGAGCTCGCCGCCAAGCACGACGTCCCCGTCCTGCTGCGCCGCCGCCCCGGCGACGCCGAACTGCTCCAGGCGCTCGGGGACGCCGCGCCCGACATCATCGTCGCCAACAACTGGCGTACCTGGCTGCCGCCGGAGATCTTCGACCTGCCCCCGCACGGCACGCTCAACGTCCACGACTCGCTGCTGCCCGCGTACGCGGGGTTCTCGCCGATCATCTGGGCGCTCATCAACGGCGAGAAGGAGGTCGGCGTCACCGCGCACCGGATGGACGCCGAGCTCGACGCCGGGGACATCGTGCTCCAGCGCGCCGTGCCCGTACGGCCCGGCGACACCGCGACCGACCTGTTCCACCGGACGGTCGACCTGATCGGCCCGGTCGTGCGCGAGTCGCTCGACCTCATCGCCACCGGGCGGGCGCGGTGGACGCCGCAGGACCGCGACCGGGCGAGCTTCTTCCACAAGCGGTCGGTCGAGGACAGCCGCATCGACTGGAACTGGCCGGCCGAGCACCTGGAGCGGCTGGTGCGCGCGCAGTCGGACCCCTATCCCAACGCGTTCACCTACCACGGCGGCGAGCGGATCCGGATCGTGTCCGCCGCCGTCTCCCGCGCCCGTTACGGCGGCACCCCCGGGCGGGTGTTCATCCGCGAGGACGACGGCGTGGTCATCGTCGCCGGCGCGGACGCCCGTACCGGACGGCGGCCGGGGCTGGTCGTCCGGCGGGTGCGCACCGACGACGGCGCGGAGTACCCCGCGCTGGAGTACTTCCGCGGCATGGGCGGCTACCTCACCGCGCACCCCTAGCCCCTCACCCCGGCGGCCCGGGGCGCGTGTCCCCGGGCCGCCGTCCAGGCCGTCACTCTGTCATCGCCGTGTCGCCGTCGTGGTGACGGCCCTTCGGGATGACCAGGGGCGTGCCGCTGACCGGGTCCGTCGCCACCTGGCAGCGCAGCCCGAAGACGTCCCGCACGGTCTCCTCGGTGATGACGCCCGCGGGCGCGCCCTCGGCGACGATCCGGCCGGACTTCATGGCGATCACGTGGTCGGCGTACCGGCACGCCTGGTTGAGGTCGTGCAGCACCATCACGACCGTCCGCCCCTCACGCCGGTTGAGGTCGGTCACCAGGTCCAGCACGTCGATCTGGTGGGCGAGGTCCAGGAACGTCGTCGGCTCGTCGAGCAGCAGCACCCGGGTGCCCTGCGCGACGGCCATTGCGATCCAGGCTCGCTGGCGCTGCCCGCCGGACAGCTCGTCCACCGGCCGGTCGGCCAGGGCCGTCATGCCGGTCGCGGCCAGCGCGTCCCGGACGGCCCGCTCGTCGGCCGCCGACCACTGCCGCCACCAGGTCTGGTGCGGCGAGCGGCCCCGCACGACCAGGTCGGCGACGGTCAGGCCCTCCGGGGCGACCGGGCCCTGCGGCAGGATGCCGAGCCGCTGGGCCAGCTCCCGCGTCGGGATCGACCCCAGCGCCCGGCCGTCCAGCCGCACCGTCCCCTGGACGGGCGCCAGCAGCCGGGCCAGCGCGCGCAGCAGCGTCGACTTGCCGCAGGCGTTCGCGCCGACGATCGCCGTAACGCGCCCCGGCGGGATCGCCACGTCCAGGTCCTCGACGACCGGACGGCCGCCGTACGCCAGGCGCAGGCCGCTCGCCCGGAGGTCCGGGTGGGGGGCCGGATGGGTGGTGGGCATGCGTTCAGCCTCCTGAGCCCGCGCGGTTGGCGCGGATGAGCAGCCAGAGCAGGACGGGCGCCCCGAGGACGCCCGTGACGACACCGACCGGGAGCTCGGTGCCGGAGATCAGCGTGCGGGCGGCCAGGTCCCCGGACAGGACCACCAGGGCCCCGGCCAGCGCCGACGCCACCAGGGGAGGGTGGGCGGCGCCGGCCAGCCGCTGGGCGATCTGCGGCGCGGCGAGCGCCACGAACGCGATCGGCCCCGCCGCCGCGGTGGCGAACGCCACCAGCCCGACGCCGGTCAGCATCAGCGCGAGCCGGACCGGCTGCACGCGGGTGCCGAGCGCGGCGGCGACGTCGTCCCCGAGCTGGAGCGTGCGCAGCAGGCGGCCGAGGACCAGCGCCGCGGGTACCAGCACCGCCACGGCGGCGGCGAGCGGCACCGCGTCCGCGGCCGACCGTCCGTTGAGGTTGCCCACCAGCCAGCCGAGCGCCGCCTGCGCCTGGAACCGCCCGCCCCTGGCCAGCAGGAAGTCGGTGGCGCTGGTGCAGATCCACGACAGGCCGATGCCGACCAGGACGATGCGGTACCCGGTCGTGCCGCGCCGCCACGCCAGCGCGTACACCAGCACGGCGGTGGCCAGCGCGCCGAGCAGCCCCAGCGCCTGCGCGCCCGGCCCGCCGTCCCAGCCGAGCACGATGCCCGCGACGACCGCCGTCCCCGCGCCCGCGGTGAGGCCGATCATGTCCGGGCTGGCCAGCGGGTTGCGCGTCATCGTCTGGAACAGCGCGCCGGAGACGGCGAGCGCGGCGCCCGCCAGCAGGCCGACCACCGCGCGCGGCAGCCGCAGCTCCCTCACCACCAGCAGCGTCCCCGGGTCGCCCTGGCCGGCCAGCGCCTTCATCACGTCCACCGGCCCGATCGGCACCTCGCCGATCGAGACGCCCCAGCAGAACACCAGGAAGGCGGCGGCCGTCAGCGCCGCGCACACCGCGACGAGGCGCGGACGCAGGACGCCGGAGACGGGCGGCACGGCGAGCCGGAAGTGGCGCCGCGCGAGGACGGAGGGTTTCCCGGTGCCGGAGGCGCGTGCCACGTCACACCTCCGCGAGCCGGCGCCGGCGCACCATGGCGATGAAGAACGGCCCGCCGATGAACGCGATGAGCACCCCGGCCTGGATCTCGACGGGACGCACGACGACCCGTCCCACGATGTCCGCGGCGAGCAGCAGGCACGGCGCGAGCAGCGCCGACAGCGGCAGCAGCCAGCGGTGGTCCGGCCCGACGCCCGCCCGCTGCGCGAGCACCCGCGCGGCGTGCGGGATGACCAGGCCGAGGAAGACGACCGGGCCGATGACCGAGACGGTGGCGCCGGTCAGCAGTGTGACCGCGGCCACGCCCTGGAGGCGCACCAGGCCGAGCCGTCGTCCGAGCGAGGCGGCCACGTCGTCGCCCAGGGCGAGGCTGTTCAGCGCGGGCGCGCACGCCAGCGCCAGCAGCGCGCCGGCGGCGACGAAGGGGAGCACGCGCAGCACCGTGGCGCCGGTCTGGTCGGCGAGCGAGCCGGCGTTCCAGAAGCGGTAGCGGTTCAGCGCGTCCGGGTTGGTCAGGACGACGGCGCTGGTCAGCGACGTGAGCAGCGAGGTCACCGCGATGCCGGCGAGGGCGAGCTTGACGGGCGTCAGCCCCGAGCGTCCCAGCCTGCCGAGGAAGAACACCAGGACGCCGGCGGCGAGCGCGCCGGCGAACGCGAACCAGACGTATCCGTACAGCGAGCCGAGCCCGAGCACCGCGACCGAGAAGACGATGGCGAAGGCCGCTCCCGCGCTGACGCCGAGCACGCCGGGATCGGCGAGCGGGTTGCGGGTCAGGGCCTGCATCAGCGCGCCGGCGAGCCCGAGGGCCGCTCCGGCGGCGAGCCCGAGCGCCGTGCGCGGCACGCGGACCGTCCAGACGATGTTCTCGACGAGGCGGCTGTCGGCGTGCCCGGACAGGGCGCGCAGCACCTGGTCGAGAGGCACGCCCCGGGCGCCGAGGGCGATCGAGAGCAGGCAGAGCACGAGCAGGACGGCGGCGAGCGACGCCAGAAGGAGCACGGGCCGAAGCCCTCCGGCGCGGGTCACCGAACTGTCTCCACTTACGACTTCCTTAGGTTAGGCGAACCTTATTTTCAGGCCGGAAACCATGCCCCCGGGGATGTAACTTAGGTAAACCTTACCTTAGTATGAGCGCCGATCACGGTCGGGGTCCGGCCGGTTTCGTCCACCTATGGGAGGGTTCGTCACCTGTGTTCGGCATCGAAGAAGCGACCGCGTACTGGAACCGGCGACTGTCCCCGCTCCCGCAGGAAGCCGCCCTGCCGCTCGACCGTCCGTACCCGCCGTCGCCCACCGGCCCCCGAGTGACGCACACCCGCACGCTCACCGCCCTCCGATCCGTGACCGCCCCCGAACCGGTGACCGCTGGCGAACCCGCGACGGCCCCCGCCCCTGAGACCACCCCCGCGACCGGCCCCGCGCGGACGGCCGCCACCGCGACCGAACCCGTGCTGCTCGCCGCGTACGTCGCGCTGCTGCACAGGTACGGCGGCTCCGGCGACATCACGGTCGGGTACGACGGGCTGCCCCTGCGCGTCACCCTCACCGGAGCCACGACCTTCGCCGAGCTGGTACGACACGTGGACGCCGTCCGCGCCGAGGCTCGCGCCCACCGCGTCCCGCTCACGACCCTCGCCACCACGCTGCGCCCGGATGCCATGCGCGGCGGCGGCCTCTTCTTCAACACCGCGTTCACCACCGCCTTCGACACCGCCTTCACCACCGCCTCCGACACGGCCGGCCGTTCCGACGAGGACCCGGAGCTGGATGTGGTGTTCGAGGTCGCCGGGGGTGAGGCGCGGCTGCGTTGCCGGCCCGAGCTGTTCGAGGCCGCGACCGCCGAGCGGATGCTCGCCCACTACGACGCCCTGCTCGCCGGCGGGCTGGCCCGGCCGGACACCCCCGTCGGCGACCTGGAGCCGCTCGCCCCCGAGGAGCGCCGCCGCATCCTCGTCGAGTGGAACGACACCGCCCACGACGTCCCCCCGCTGACCTGGCCGGAGATGTTCGCCGAGCAGGTGCGCCTGCGCCCCGGCTCCGTCGCCCTGGTCTTCGGGGACGCCCGCCTCACCTACGCGGAGCTGGACGAACGCGCCAACCGGCTCGCCCACGCGCTGATCGCGCGAGGCGCCGGGCCCGAGCGCGTGGTCGCCCTCGCCCTGCCCCGCTCGGCCGAGCTCATCGTCGCCGAGGTCGCCGTCCTGAAGTCGGGCGCGGCCTACCTGCCCGTCGACACCGACTATCCGGCCGAGCGCGTCGCCTACATGCTGGACGACGCCCGGCCCGCCTGCCTGGTCACCACCGCCGAGCCGGCCGCCGAGTTCCAGGACCTTCCCGAGGGCCTGGAGGTCGTGGTCCTTGACGCGCCCGCCACCGTCCGCGAGCTGACAGAACGTCCCCGCCGCGACCCGGGCGAGGCCGACCGGGGGCCGCTGTCGGCGCCGAACGCCGCCTACGTCATCTACACCTCCGGCTCCACCGGCCGTCCGAAGGGCGTCGTGCTGTCCCACGCCGGTGTGGCCAAGCTCGTGGCCACGCAGCGCGAGCGCTTCGGCGTCGGGCCGGACAGCCGCGTCCTGCAGTTCGCCTCGCCGAGCTTCGACGTCGCCTTCTGGGACCTGTGCCTGGGCCTGCTCTCCGGCGGACGCCTCGTCGTCGTCCCGTCCGAGCTGCGCGTGCCCGGCAGGCCGCTGGCCGACTACGCGCACGCCAACGGCGTCACCTTCATGATCCTGCCCCCGGCGCTGCTCGCCGCCATGCCCGACGACGCGGAGCTGCCGCCCGCCACCCTGCTCGCCGGCACCGAACGCGTCTCGCCCGAGCTCGTCGCCCGCTACGCGCGCGGCAGGCGGATGTTCAACGCGTACGGCCCCACGGAGGCGACCACCAACTCCACCCTGGGCCTGTGCGACCCGGCCACCCCGCCGGGGTCGACCGTCCCCATCGGCGTCCCCGACCCCGGCACCCGCGCCTACGTGCTGGACGCCCGCCTGCGTCCCGTCCCCGCCGGGGTCACCGGCGAGCTGTACCTCGGCGGGGCGGGGCTGGCGCGCGGCTACCTCGGACGGCCCGCGCTGACCGCCGAGCGGTTCGTCGCCGACCCCTTCGGCGCGCCCGGGGAGCGGCTCTACCGCACGGGGGACCTCGTCCGGTGGAGGCCCGACGGGCGGCTCGACTTCCTCGGGCGGGCCGACGCGCAGGTGAAGATCCGGGGCTTCCGCATCGAGCCCGGCGAGATCGAGTCCGTGCTGCGCGGGCACCCCGCCGTCGATCAGGCCGCGGTCGTGGTCCGCGAGGACCGGCCCGGCGACCGGCGGCTCGCCGCGTACGTCGTCCCGTCCCTGTCGCCCGAGGCGGGCCCCGGCGACGCCGGACGGGTGGAGGAGTGGAAGGACCTGCACGAACTGCTCTACGCGGCGGCGGGCTCCGACGGCTTCCTGGAGAACTTCGCGGGCTGGAACAGCATGTACGACGGGCTGCCGATCCCCGTCGAGCAGATGCGCGAGTGGCGGGACGCGACCGTCGCCGCGATCCGGGAGCTCGGGCCGCGCCGGGTGCTGGAGATCGGCGTCGGCAGCGGGCTCATCCTGTCGCGCGTCGCTCCCGGCTGCGAGGCGTACTGGGGCACCGACCTGTCGCGGGAGGCGGTCGAGGCGTTGCGCGCACAGGTCGGCGCGGTGCCCGAGCTGGCGGGACGGGTCGAGCTGCGCGCCCGGCCCGCCCACGACCTCACCGGTCTGCCGGTGGGCTACTTCGACACCATCGTCCTCAACTCGGTCGCCCAGTACTTCCCGAGCGCCGGCTATCTGACCGGCGTCCTGCGCCAGGCCGAGGCCCTGCTCGCCCCCGGAGGCGCGGTCTTCGTCGGTGACGTGCGCAATCTGCGGCTGCTGCGCTGCCTGCGCGCCGCCGTCGAGACCCGGCGCGGCGCCGGCGCCGGCGCCGGCGACAAGCAGGCCCTGCGCGCGGCCGTCGACCGGTCGGTGGCCTGGGAGGGCGAGCTGCTGCTCGACCCCGACTACTTCGCGACGCTCGCCGGCTTCGACGCCGACATCCGTGTCAAGCGGGGGACGTACCACAACGAACTGACCCGCTACCGGTACGACGCGGTCCTGCGCAGGCGGGCCACAGTGCTTGCCTCGGTGCCGGGCGCGGGCGCGGTCGCGGGCGTCGAGCCCGCTGACGGCGAGACTCAAGGCCGTATGGCGGGGATGCACGTCGAGGAGGTCCGGTGGGCCGGGCTCGGCGGCCTGGACGGGCTGGGCGCGCGGCTGGCGGGCCGTCCCGCGGGCCTCCGCGTCACCGGCGTGCCGAACGCCCGGCTCACCGACGACCTCGCCGGTCTCTACGCGGTCGAGGAGGACGGCGGCCCGGCCGTCCCCGACCCGGGCGCCGACCCCGAGGCCCTGCACGACCTGGGCGCCCGGCACGGCTACCACGTGGTGGTCACCTGGAACGGCCACGCGGACGACGGCGCACTCGACGTGGCCTTCACCCCCGTCGGCCGCTCGACGCGTCGCAGGCTCGCCGATCAGGACGACGCGTCCGGCGGGGAGCGCGCTGTCGCGGAGGTACCGGGAGGTCGCCCGCCCAGGGCGGACGGTGAGGTTGTCGCGGCGGGGGACGGCGAGGCGCGTTCCGGCGCGCCGGTTCGCGGGATCTACCGGACCGCCGGGGCGTTCCCGCACGCCAACCGGCCCGCGCCGTTCCGTGACGTCGCCGTCCTGATGAAGGGGCTGCGCGCGTACGCGGCCGAGTACCTCCCCGAGTACATGGTGCCGTCCGCGTTCGTCCCGCTCGCCCGTCTCCCGGTGACGCCGAGCGGCAAGCTGGACGCCGCCGCGCTGCCCGTGCCCGACCCCGCCGCCCTCAGCTCCGGCCGCGCCCCGCGCGATCCCCGCGAGAAGCTGCTGTGCGCGCTGTACGCCGAGGTGCTGGGCCTGCCGTCCGTCACCGTGGACGACGACTTCTTCGCCTTCGGCGGCGACAGCATCGTCGCCATCCGGTTGCTCGTCCGCGCCCGTGAGTCCGGCCTGCGGCTCACCGTCCGCGACGTCTTCCGCCACCGGACGGTCGCCGCCCTCGCCCCGGTGGTGAAGGAGCGTGACGGCGGATCCGATGACGGCCCGCGCGCGGGGGCGAGCGGGCCGGAGTCGGCAGAGGTGCCCGGCGGCGACGCGTTCTGGGGCGGGGAGGTTCTGGACGGCGACGGGATCTCGGTCGCGGAGGTGCCGGGCGGCGATCCGCTTGCGGTCGAGGAGGTGCTGCCGCTGGGCCCGCTCCAGGAGGGGTTCTTCTTCCACTCCCTGGTGGACGGCCCGGCGGGGGACGCGTACGTCGTCCAGCAGGCCATCGACCTGGAGGGCGCGGTGGACGCGGAGGCGCTGCGCCGCGCCGCCCAGCGCCTGCTGGACCGGCATGCCCCGCTGCGCGCCTTCTTCCGCAGGACGCCGGACGATCGGCCCGTCCAGCTCATCGCCGCGCGCCTGGAGCTGCCGTGGCGGGAGGTCGACCTGTCCACGCGGGACGCCGCCGACCGGCAGGCCCGGGCCGAGTCCCTCGCCGCCGAGGAGCGCGCCCGCGGGTTCGACCTGGCGCGCCCGCCGTTGCTGCGCTGCGCCCTGGTCAGAATGGGCTCCGGACGCGCCCGCCTGCTGCTCACGTTCCACCACATCGTCGCGGACGGCTGGTCCCTGCCGATCCTGCACCGCGAGCTGATGGCCTTCTACGCGCCCACCGCTTCCGGGCGCGACGCCCACGAGAGTACTGAACCCGGCGAAAAGCCCAAGACCATTACGAACTTCGCGAGCGGGACAGGCGTTTCCCCTAGCGGGGGCGTCGACGACGCCTCCGGCAGCGCGGGCGAGGCCGTGCGCGCCGGTCGTGGCTCCGCCCTATCGACCACGCCGGCTCCGTACCGCGAGTACCTGCGCCGCTTGGCGGGAGCGGACAGGGGCGCCGCCCGCGCTGCGTGGCGGGCGGCGCTGGCGGGTCTCGCCGAGCCCGCCCGGCTGGCCGGCACGGCACCGGATCCTGCGACGACCGGCGGTGCGGCGGCGAGTCCTGCGGCGGCGGCTCATGCGACGGTCCCTCTCGCGGCCGCGGGCGGTGTGGCGGCTGGTCCCGCGGCTTCGGGCGGTACGGCGGTGGCAGGTGTCGTGATGGGCGGGGCGCCCGCGCGGCCCGAGCAGGTGCGCGTCGAGTTGCCCGAGCGTCTCACCGCGCGCCTGACCTCCGTGGCGCGCGAGCGCGGGGTGACCCTCGGCACGATCGTCCAGACCGCGTGGGGACTGCTGCTCGGACGCCTGACCGGCCGCGAGGACGTCGTCTTCGGCACCACCGTCTCCGGCCGCGACGCCGAGGTGGACGGCATCGAGTCCATGGTGGGCCTGTTCATCAACACCCTGCCGACGCGCGTGAGGTGGCGGCCCGCCGACACCCTCGCCGACCTCCTGACGCGCTTCCAGGAGGAGCAGACCCGCCTGCTGGACCACCAGCACCTCGGGCTCGCCGAGATCCAGCGCGTCGCCGGGTTCGCGGGCGGCGGCGAGCTGTTCGACACCCTGGTCGTCGTCGAGAACTACCCGTCCGCCGCCGGTCTCACCGACGCCACCGGCACGGTGCGGATCACCGGCCACGAGTTCCACGACGCCGTCCACTACCCGCTCGCCCTGATCGTCAAGCCGGGCCGCCGCCTGGACCTGCGCCTCAAGCACCACGCCGAGAAGCTCGACCGGCGGACCGTCCAAAGCGTCGCCGACCGGCTGACCCGCATCCTCCAGACCATCGCCGAGGCCCCGGGACGGACGGCCGCACGCGTCGACCCGCCGTCGGGTGAGGATCTGGCGGCCTCCGTCCTGGCCGGGGACACCGTGGACGTCCGAGAGACCACGCTGGCCGCCGCCTTCGAGGCCCGGGTGACCAGGACCCCCGACGCCACGGCGGTCGTCCACGAAGGCGAGACCCTGACCTACCGCGAGCTGGACGCCCGCGCCGAGACCCTGGCCGCCCGCCTGCGCGCGTCCGGCGCCGGGCGGATCGTCGCCGTCGCCGTGCCGCGCTCGGCGGAGCTGATGGTCGCCCTGCTCGGCGTCCTGAAGTCCGGTGCCGCCTACCTGCCCGTGGACCTGGACTACCCGGCCGACCGCATCGCGTACATGCTCACCGACTCCGGCGCGAGCACGGTCGTCACCACCCCCGCGTCCGCGCCCCGCCTCCCCGCCACCGGCGCACTCACCCTCTTCCTCCCCGACACTCCCGCCGGCCGCGACGAGACCGTTTCCACTCCGGTGGCGACGCGGGCCGAGCCGCCGGACGCCCCGGACACGGGTGCCCTGGAGGGCCGGGACGTGGGGCCGGACGACGCCGCGTACCTCATCTACACCTCCGGCTCGACCGGCCGGCCCAAGGGGGTCGTCGTCACGCACCGGGCCATCGTCAACCGGCTCGCCTGGATGCAGGGCGAGTACGGGCTGCGCGCCGGCGACCGGGTGCTGCAGAAGACGCCGTCCAGCTTCGACGTCAGCGTCTGGGAGTTCTTCTGGGCGCTGTGCGAAGGGGCCGCGGTCGTGCTGGCGCGCCCCGACGGGCATCGCGACCCCGCCTACCTGGCCGGTCTGATCCGCGAGCGGCGCGTCACGACCATGCACTTCGTGCCGTCGATGCTCGAAGCCTTCCTCGCGGCGGGCGAGATCACCGCCGACCCGTCGTGGGCCGCGTCGCTGCGCCGCGTCTTCAGCAGCGGGGAGGCGCTGCCCGGCGCCGCGGCCGCGCGCTGGCACGGGCTCACCGGTGTGCCACTGCACAACCTCTACGG
This sequence comes from Sphaerisporangium album, assembly GCF_003323745.1. Classification (GTDB taxonomy): domain Bacteria; phylum Actinomycetota; class Actinomycetes; order Streptosporangiales; family Streptosporangiaceae; genus Sphaerisporangium; species Sphaerisporangium album. The sequence continues at coordinate 68,613 of NZ_QOIL01000017.1, read as the reverse complement.
GCCCACCGAGGCGGCGGTCGACGTCACCTACCACCCGTGCGACGGCTCGGCCGGCACCACCGTGCCGATCGGCCGCCCGGTCTGGAACACCGGCCTGCGCATCCTGGACGCCTGCCTGCGTCCCGCGCCGCCCGGCGTGCCCGGCGAGCTGTACCTGACCGGCGTCCAGCTCGCCCGGGGCTACCACGCGCGGCCGGGCCTGACCGCCGAGCGGTTCGTCGCCGACCCGTACGGCGAGCCGGGCGCGCGCATGTACCGCACCGGCGATCTGGTCCGCCGCCGCGAGGACGGCGCCGTCGAGTACCTCGGCCGCACCGACCGGCAGGTCAAGCTGCGCGGCATCCGCGTCGAGCCCGGCGAGATCGAGGCGGCCCTGACCGCGCTGCCCGCCGTCGCCCAGGCGGCCGTGGCCGTCCGAGGGACGACGCTCGCCGCCTACGTCGTCCCCGCGCTCCGGGACGCGGGCGCGGTCCGTGCGGAGGCCGGCACGGACGCGGCGCGCGTGGCCTTCGACACGGACGCGGTGCGGACGGCGCTCGCCGAAACGCTGCCCGCGTCCATGGTGCCCGGGGCGTACGTCGTGCTGGACGCGCTGCCGTTGACGCCGAGCGGCAAGCTCGACCGGGACGCGCTGCCCGCTCCCGACGTCGTGCGGGCCGAGGCGCGGGCGCCACGTGACGAGCGCGAGCGCGTCCTCACCGAGATCTTCGCCGCGGTGCTGCGCATCGACGGCGCCGGTCCCGACGACGACTTCTTCATGCTCGGCGGCGACAGCATCAGCTCGATCGGCGTGTCCAGCCGCGCCCGCCGCGCCGGCCTGGAGCTGGACCCGCGCGACGTCTTCGAGCACCGCACCCCCGCCGCGCTCGCGCTCGCGGCCGCGGCCAGGTCCGGCACGGCGACGGCGAGGACCGGCGCGGGGCCGGCCCTCGACCTGACAGAGGAGGAGACCGCCCGCGTCCACCGGCTCGGCGGCCCGGTGGAGGACATCTGGCCGCTGGCGCCGCTTCAGGAGGGTCTGTTCTTCCACTCGACCTACGACCAGGGCGTCCTCGACGTCTACACCGTCCACGAGTCATTCGACGTCGCCGCCGGGCTCGACGCGGGACGGCTGCGCGCCGCCGTCCGGGTGCTGATGGCCCAAAACCCGAGCCTGCGCGCGGGCTTCACCAGCGACGGCCTGCGCCGCCCGGTGCAGTTCGTCGCGGCCGGCCCGGAGGTCCCACTGGAGGTGGCGGACCTATCCGGGCTGCCCGAGCCCGAGCGGGACGCGCGGCTGCGCGCGCTGATGGACGAGGAGCGGACCCGCGGGTTCGACCTGGCCAGGCCGCCGCTGTTCCGCATGCTGCTGATCCGGCTCGGCGAGGGGCGCGGCGACCGGCTCGTCATCGGCCGTCACCTGCTGCTGTGGGACGGCTGGTCCGCCTGGGTGTTCCTCGGCCGGCTGTTCGCCCTGTACGAGTCGGGCGGCGACGCGCGCGACCTCCCGCGCCCAGGCTCCTACCGGGACTACCTGACCTGGCTGGAGTCCCAGGACGCCGGGATGGCGACGCGCGCCTGGCGTGACGCGCTCACGGGCCTGGAGGAGCCCACGCTGATCGCCGGGCACGCCGCCCAGGACCTGGAGCCCGTCATCCCGGAGAGCCTGGACGACGAGCTGCCCGCCGCCCTGGGCGAGCGGCTGCGCGACCTCGCCCGGAGCAACGGCCTGACCCTCTACACGCTGCTCACCACCGCCTGGGGGCTCACGCTCGCCGCCGCGACCGGCCGCGCCGACGTCGTCTTCGGCACGACGGTCGCCGGGCGGCCGAGCGAGGTGCCGGACGTCGAGAACGTGATCGGCATGTTCCTCAACACGGTGCCCGCCCGCATCGCCTTCGACCCCGCCGAACCCGTGCTGGGCCTGCTGCGCCGCGTCCAGCGCGAGCGCCTGGACCTGATGCCGTACGAGTACGTGGGCCTGGGCGTGCTGCAGGCCGAGAGCGGGCACCGGCGGCTGTTCGACACCCTCTTCGTCCTGCGCGACACCGACACCGACGACCGCCTCGCCGAGCTGTCCGCCCGCCACGGCGTCACGGCCGTGGCCAACGTGGACGCGACCCACTACCCCGTGACCCTCATCGTCACCCCCGGCAGGCGGGTGCGGGTCACGCTCGCCCACCGGCCCGACCTCGTCGGCGGCCCCGAGGCCCGCACGCTGCTGGACCGCTTCACCGCCCTCCTCGGACGGCTCGCGGACGACCTCGCCGCGCCGGCCGGCCGCCTCGACCCGCTGCTGCCGGCGGAACGCGCCGCGCTGGCGCGCGAGGACGCCGCGAGCCGGGTGCCCGTCCCCGACGAGACCATCTCCGACCTGCTCGCCGCCCAGGCCGCGCGCACCCCCGAGGCGACCGCCCTGGTCTTCGGTGGCCTGACCGTCACCTACGCCGAGCTGGACGCCCGCGTCAACCGGCTCGCGCGGCTGCTGATCGCGCGCGGCGCGGCCCCGGAGAAGGTCGTCGCGCTGGGACTGCCGCGTTCGATCGAGATGGTGGCCGCGCTGTTCGCCGTCCTGCGGACCGGCGCCGCCTACCTGCCCCTGGAACTCGACCACCCCGCCGACCGGCTGGTGGCGACGCTCGCCGACGCCCGTCCCGCGCTGATGCTGTGCACCTCGGCCGTCTCGGCGCGGCTGGACGGCGGCGTCCCGGGCGACCGGCGCGTCATGCTCGACGACCCGGTGGTGGCCGGGGCGCTCGCCGCGCTGCCCGCCGGGCCGGTCACCGGCGCCGACCGTCCCGCCTTCAGCCTGGACCACCCGGCGTACGTCATCTACACCTCCGGGTCCACCGGGCGGCCGAAGGGCGTCGTCACGCCGTACCGGGGCCTGACCAACATGCGCCTCAACCACCAGAAGGAGATCTTCGCCCCGGCCGTCGCCTCCGCCGGGGGACGACGGCTGCGCGTCGCGCACACGGTGTCCTTCGCCTTCGACATGTCCTGGGAGGAGCTGCTCTGGCTGGTCGAGGGCCACGAGGTGCACGTGTGCGACGAGGAGCTGCGGCGCGACGCGCGGGCGCTGGTCGCCTACTGCGAGGCCCACCGCGTGGACGTCGTCAACGTCACCCCCACCTACGCCCACCTGCTGATCGAGGAGGGCCTGCTCGAAGGGCACCGCCCGCCGCTCGTGCTGCTCGGCGGGGAGGCGGTGTCGGAGACGGTGTGGAACCGGCTGCGCGACACCGAGGGCACCTACGGGTACAACCTGTACGGCCCCACCGAGTACACGATCAACACCCTCGGCGGCGGCACGGGCGACAGCGCGACCCCCACCGTCGGCCGTCCCATCCGCGCCACCCGCGTCCGCGTCCTGGACCCGTGGCTGCGGCCCGTCCCGGACGGCGTTCCCGGCGAGCTGTACATCGCGGGCGTCGGCCTGGCCCGCGGCTACCTCGACCGGCCCGGCCTCACCGCGGGGCGGTTCGTCGCCGACCCCTTCGGCCGGCCGGGCGAGCGCATGTACCGAACCGGCGACCTGGTGCGGCGCCGCGCCGACGGCAACCTGGACTTCCTCGGCCGCACGGACGACCAGGTCAAGATCCGCGGGTACCGGGTCGAGCCCGGCGAGGTCGAGTCCGCGCTGGCCCGCCACCCCGAGGTGGCGGCGGCCGCCGTCGTCGCCCGCGACGACCCGTCGGCTCCCGGCACCCGCCGCCTCGTCGGGTACGTGGTGCCCGCCGAGCCGACCGGTGCGGCGCGGGAGTCCGCGGAGCGGGAGCAGATCGGCGAATGGCGGGACGTCTACTCCGACGAGTACGAGCGCATCGGCACCGCCGTCCTCACCGAGGACTTCGCGGGCTGGGACAGCAGCTACGACGGGCGGCCGATCCCGCTGGAGAACATGCGCGAGTGGCGCGAGCGGACCGTCGACCGCATCCGCGAGCTGCGCCCGCGCCGCGTCCTGGAGATCGGCGTCGGCTCCGGGCTGCTGCTGTCGCGCCTGGCCCCGGACGCGGAGGCGTACTGGGCGACCGACTTCGCCGCCCCCGTGATCCGCAAGCTCCGCCGGGACCTGCCGCACGCCCCGGAGCCGGCCGCCAGGGTCGAGCTGCGCTGCCAGGCCGCCCACGACACCACCGGGCTCCCCGAGGGGTACTTCGACACGATCGTCGTCAACTCGGTCGTCCAGTACTTCCCGAGCGCCGGCCACCTCGCCCAGGTGATCCACGGGGCCATGCGCCTGCTGGCCCCCGGCGGCGCCCTGTTCATCGGCGACGTACGCGACCTCAGAACGGCCCGCGCCTTCCACACCGCCATCCACCTCACCCGAGCCGGCCACGGCGCCGCCGACCTCACCCGCACCGGCGCCGGCCCCGTCCCGCTCGGCGACGCCGACCCCGAGGCCGTGCGCCGGGCCGTGGACCGTAGCCTCGCGCTGGAGAAGGAACTGCTGGTCCACCCCGACTTCTTCACCACGCTCGGCTACGGCGTCGACCTGCGCACCAAGCGCGGCCACCACCACGACGAACTCACCCGCCACCGCTACGACGTCGTCCTCTACAAGCACGCCCCGGACGTCCACCTCGCCGGCGAGCCGACCCTGCGATGGCCTTCAGCCCACACCGGCGACTCCATGGCCAAGCCGACGGCCGAGGAAGAAAGCACCTCGAACCCGACCGAGCTTGACCGTTATCTGCGGGAGCACCGGCCCGAGCGGGTGCGGGTGACCGGTGTGCCCGACGCGCGGGCCGCGTCCGAGCGGGGCTCGGCCCTTCTCGGGGGAGTGGAGCCCGAGGCGCTGCACGCGCTCGCGGCCGAGCACGGATACCGGCTGCTCACCACCCCCTCCGCCGAGCCGGGCCACTTCGACGCGGTCTTCCTGCGCGGCGACTTCCGGGTGACCGGCGGCCTCTATCGACCGGCTCCGCTCGCAGGCGATCACGGGCGTCCCGGCGACGAACCTCGTCCACCACGCGCGGACGGCCCCGGCGGCGGCGCGCAGCCGTACGCCAACGCCCCGGCGGCGGCGCGCGACGCGGGCCACTTCGCCCGGCGCGTGCGCGAGGACCTGCGCGGGCTGCTGCCCGACTACATGGTCCCGGCCGCGCTGGTCGTCATGGACCGGCTGCCGATGAACGACAACGGCAAGCTCGACGTCCGCGCCCTGCCCGACGCCGAGCCGCGCGCCGCCACGGGCGGGCGCGAGCCGGGCACCCCCGAGGAGGTGGTGCTCTGCCGCCTGTTCGCGGAGCTGCTCGGACTGCCCGAGGCCGGCGCGGACGACGACTTCTTCGACCTCGGCGGCCACTCGCTGCTCGCCACCCGGCTCGTCAGCCGCGCCCGTACCGAGTTGGGCGCGGAACTGGCCATCCGCGACCTGTTCGAGGCCCCGACCCCGGCTCTGCTGGCCGCGCGGGCCGGTGCGGGACGGCCCGCCCGTCCCCCCGTCGCGCCCGTGGCCGACCGTCCCGAGCGCGTTCCCCTGTCCCCGGCGCAGCGCCGCCTGTGGCTCGCCGACCGGCTGAGCGGCGGCGACGCCTACCACTTCCCGCTGGTCTTCCGGCTGCGCGGAGCCCTGGACACCGACTCCCTGCGCCAGGCGCTGCGCGACGTGGTGGCCCGCCACGAGTCCCTCCGGACCCGCTTCCCCCGGCTCGCCATATCCGCGACGCCGTCCGTCTCCCCGACGTCCGCCGCGTCCTCCGGCCCCTTCTCTCCTCAGGAGGGCGAGGCGCGCTTCGAGGTCGTCGTGCACGAGGGCGAGCCGTACCAGCTCGTCGTCCCCGTGGAGGAGGCCGAGCCGGAGTTCGCCGTCGTGGACTGCCCGGCGGGGGAACTGGACGACCGGGTCGCCGCCGCCGTGGCGCGGCCGTTCGACCTCGCCACCGGGCTGCCGGTGCGCGCCGAGGTGTTCCGGGTCGCGCCGGACGACCATGTCGTGGCCATCGTGCTGCACCACATCACCACCGACGAGTGGTCCGACCGCCCCTTCCTCGCCGACCTCGCCACCGCTTACCACGCCCGCCGCGAGGGCCGGGCGCCGGCGTGGACGCCGCTGCCCGTCCAGTACGCCGATTTACCCTCTGGCAGCGCAGCCTCCTCGGCGACCCCGCGGACCCCGCCGACTCCGCCGCCGAGGGCGCGCGTCAGCTCGCCTTCTGGACGGCGGCGCTGAGCGGTCTGCCCGAGGAGATGGCGCTGCCGCTCGACCGTCCCCGCCCCGCCGAGCCCACCGGCCGGGGCGGCACCGTGCGCGCCGAGCTGCCGGCCGGCACCGCCCGCGCGCTGCGCGCCCTGTCCGCCGAGACCGGGACCAGCATGTTCATGCTGTTCCAGGCCGTCGTCGCCGTCCTGCTGCATCGGATGGGCGCGGGCACCGACATCGTGCTCGGCTCCCCGATCGCCGGACGCACGGACACCGCGCTGGACGACCTGGTGGGCTTCTTCGTGAACACGCTGGTGCTGCGCGCCGACCTGTCCGGCGACCCGACCTTCGCCGAGCTGCTGGCGCGCGTGAAGGAGGCGGACCTCGCCGCCTTCGAACACCAGGACCTGCCGTTCGAGCGGATCGTCGAGGCCGTCAACCCGCCGCGCGTGCCCGGACGCAACCCGCTCTTCCAGGTCATGCTCGGCTACCACCACCGCCCCGACGGCGACCCCGACGTGCTCGGCATGCCCACCGAATGGCTGCCGGCCCGCGTCGAGACGGCCAAGTTCGACCTCGACTTCACGTTCGTCGACCACACCGGCGAGGACCGCGTCGTCGTCCTGCTGGAGTACGCCGCCGACCTCGCCGACGAGGCGACCGCGCGCACGCTGCTGGAGCGGACCGTCGCGGTGTGCGGCCTGCTCGCCGCCGACCCTGATCGGCGCGTCGGCGCGCTGCCGATCCTCACCGAGGAGGAACGCCGCGACGCCCTCGGCGCCTGGAACGACACCGCCCGGCCCGTCGAGCCGCGTACCGTGCCCGCGATCTTCGCCGACACCGTCCGCGCGTACGGCGAGCGGGTGGCCCTGGTCGCCGGGGGCCGCAGGCTGACCTTCGCCGAGCTGTCCGCCAAGGTGAACGGCATCGCCGGGCTGCTGCTGTGGCGCGGGGTGGGCGAGGGGGACGTCGTCGGGCTGGCCCTTCCCCGGGCCGAGATGGTGCCCGCGATCCTCGGCGTGCTCGCGACCGGCGCCGCCTACCTGCCGCTGGACCCGGGGTACCCGGCCGAGCGGCTGGCGTACATGCTGGACGACGCCGCCCCCGCCGTCGTCCTCACCAGCCCCACCCTCACCCCGGCCCTGCCCTCCGCCACACCGACCCTGCCCCTCGGCACGCCCGACGCCCTCCCGGCCCCACTCCCGGACGCGCTCCCCGCCCCACTCCCGGACACGATCGCAGACGCGCTCTCCGACCGGCGCCGGGACGCACGTCGGGACCGGCGCCGGGGCGTGCCGCTCTCCGGCGCGATCCGACCTGAGGCCCCCGGCGTTCCTCCGCTGCCCGGCGAGCGCGTGCCGGCGTCGGCGGCCGCGTACGTCATCTACACCTCCGGGTCGACCGGCAGGCCGAAGGGCGTGGTCGGGATCCACGGCGGTCTGAGCAACCTGTTCGGCGGGCAGCGCGAGGACGTCATCGAGCCCGCGCGGTCGGCCTCAGGACGCGAGACGTTGCGCGCGCTGCACGCCGCGTCGTTCGGCTTCGACGGTTCCTGGGAGCCGCTGCTGTGGCTGCTGGCCGGGCACGAGCTGCACGTCCTCGACGAGACCACGATGACCGACCCGGCCGCCCTGCTGCGCTACGTGGAGGACGAGCGTCTGGACTACGTCGACCTGACCCCCACCTACGTGCAGGAATTGACCCACCACGGATTCCTCGCGCCCGGCGGGTACGTGCCCGGCGTCATCACGGTGGGCGGCGAGGCCGCCCCCGCCGCCCTGTGGGACCGGCTCACCGCGCTCCCCGGCACCCTCGTCCACGACCTGTACGGCCCGACCGAGTGCACGGTGGACGCCTACGGCCGCCACGCGGGCGACCACCTTCCAGGGCCGGTACCCGTGCCGGACAGGCCGGGCGACCACGCCGCCGGGGCCGTCCCCAGGTCCGGTCGGGCACGGGGTTCGTGGGCGGCGCCGGTCGCCAATATTCGCGCGCATGTGCTTGACGCGGTGCTCCAGCCGGTGCCCGCGGGTGTGGCCGGCGAGCTGTACCTGGCGGGGGAGGGGCTGGCCCGGGGCTACCTGGGCCGTCCCGGGCTGACCGCCGAGCGGTTCGTCGCCGACCCGTACGGGCCGCCCGGCACGCGCATGTACCGCACCGGCGACCTGGCACGGCGCCGCCCCGACGGCACGCTCGTCTTCCTCGGCCGCGCGGACGACCAGGTCAAGCTGCGCGGCTTTCGCATCGAGCCGGGCGAGATCGAGACGGTCCTCGCGACCCACCCCGGCGTCGCCCACGCCGCCGTCGCCCTCCGCGAGGACACCCCTGGCGCCCCCCGCCTCGTGGCCTACGTGGTCCCGGCGTCCGGCTCGGGTGCGCCGGGGGGCGTCGTGTCCGAATCGCCCTCCAGCGGTGGTCCGTCCTCCGGGAGCGGTTCGTCTTTCGGCGGTGCTTCGTCCTTCGGCGCGGACTCGCCCTCCGCTGCTGCCGGGGTCGGCGCCGAGGGAGGCATCGTCGAGGGGGCCGTCGTCCGCGGGGCCGGCACAGTAGAGGTGCTGGACCACCGTGCGTTGCGGGCGTACGTCGCGGAGGTGCTGCCCGAGCACATGGTCCCGGTGGTGTACGTCGAGCTTTCCACGCTGCCGAAGTCGGCCGGTGGCAAGCTGGATCGCCGCGCGCTGCCCGCTCCGCCCGGCTCTCCGGCTCCGCTCTCCGGACGACGGCCCCGCGACGCGCGCGAGGAGATCCTGGCCGAGCTGTTCGCGGCCGTCCTGGGGACCGGGCACGTCGGCGTCGAGGACGACTTCTTCGCGCTCGGCGGGCACTCGCTGCTGGCGATGCGGCTGGTCAGCCGCGTGCGCGCGGCACTCGGCGCCGAGCTCACCCTGCGCGAGGTCTTCGAGTCTCCTACCGTGGCCCGGCTCGCCCGCAGGCTGGGGGAGGCTGGCGGTTGGGGGTCCGTTCCCGCCGTCGCGGAACGGCCGGACCCGGTTCCGCTGTCGTTCGCCCAGCGGCGGCTGTGGGTGCTGTACCGGCTGGAGGGGCCGAGCGACACCTACAACATCCCCATGGCCTGGCGCCTGACCGGCCCCCTGGACGCGGCGGCGCTGGAGGCGGCCGTCCTCGACCTGGCCGTCCGGCACGAGAGCCTGCGCACGATCTTCCCCGAGCGGGACGGCGACCCGTACCAGCTCGTCCTCACCCCCGAGCGGATCGGCGCCATCCCCGGCCACGAGCGCGGCAACGGCCGGAGACACCCCGCGTCGGACCGTGTCCAGCCGTCCGCGGGCAGGGGCTCTGATGACGGTCGAAGCGTCCCCGGGTCGGATCGTGTTCACGTCGCCGCAGGCCGCGAGTGGGACGGGAGCAGCGCCGCCGGGGACGGAGCCGTCCGGGTCACCGCCGCGCCCGAGCCTGTCACCGAGGGGGAGCTGCCCGGACGGCTGGCCGAGGCGGCCGGGTACCGGTTCGAGCTCGACCGGGAGCCGCCGCTTCGCGCCCGGGTGTTCCGGCTCGGCCCGGACGAGCATGTGCTGCTGCTGGTCGTCCATCACATCGCGGGGGACGAGTGGTCCGACGCGCCGCTGTGGCGTGACCTGGCCGCCGCGTACCGGGCCCGGCTGGACGGCCGCGCGCCCGCGTGGGCGCCGCTCCCGCTGCAGTACGCGGACTACACCCTCTGGCAGCGAGACCGGCTCGGAGACCCCGGCGACCCGCGGAGCCGCCAGGCTCGCGAGATCGCCTACTGGAAGCGGGCCCTGGCCGGGCTGCCCGAGGAACTGGCGCTCCCCGCGGACCGTCCCCGCCCGGCCGAGAGCAGCCACCGTGGCGGCGCCGTCGGCCTGTCGCTCGGCCCCGGCCTGGAGCGCGGGCTGCGCCGCCTGGCCCGCGAGCACGGCGTCAGCATGTTCATGGTCGCCCAGGCCGCCGTGGCGACGCTGCTGCACCGGCTCGGCGCGGGGGACGACATCCCGCTCGGCGCGCCCATCTCCGGCCGCGCCGACGAGCGCCTGGAGGACCTGGTCGGGTTCTTCATCAACACATTGGTGCTGCGCACCGACCTGTCCGGCGACCCGACCTTCGCCGAACTGCTGGCCCGCGTCAGGGAGGCGGACCTGGCCGCCTATGAGCACCAGGAGGTGCCGTTCGAGCGGCTGGTGGAGGTGCTGAACCCCGCCCGCTCGCTGGCCAGGCACCCCCTGTTCCAGGTGATGGTCGCCTACCTGACCGGCGGCGACGGGGGCCCGGCGTTCCCGGGGCTCGCCGCCCGCCCCGAGCCGCTCGGCCAGGAGTCGGCGAAGTTCGACCTCAGCTTCGACTTCATCGAGCGGGGCGAGGGCCGGGGCATCGAGGGCTATATCGAGTACAGCGCCGACCTGTTCGACCACGAGACCGTCGAACGGCTCGCCGAGAGGCTGGTGCGCGTGCTGGAACAGGTGGCCGCCGACCCCGGGCTGCCCGTCGGCGCCATCGAGGTCCTCGGCGCCGCCGAACGCGACACCATCCTCACGACCTGGAACGACACCACCCTCCCCGCCGCCCGTGACGCGGCCGCCGTCCGTGGTGGCGAGCGCGGCGGTGAGCCCGGCACGGTGCCCGCGCTGTTCGAGGCTCAGGCGGCGGCGACCCCGGACGCCGTCGCCGTCGTCTCGGGGGCGGTCCGCTGGACGTTCGCCGAGCTGAACGAGCGCGCCAACCGGCTCGCCCGTCTGCTCGCCGCCCGAGGCGCGGGGCCCGAGCGGGTCGTCGCCCTCGCGCTGCCCCGCTCGGCCGACTTCGTGCTCGCGATCCTCGCCGTGATGAAGGCCGGCGCCGCTTACCTGCCCGTCGACACGGATCTGCCGGACGAGCGGGTGCGGGCCATGCTCGGCGACGCCCGGCCCCTGCTCGCCGTCACCGCCGGAGAGGCCGCCGCCGGGCTGCCGGACGCGGAGGTGCCGACGGTCAGGCTGGACACCGCCGAGACGGCCGCACTGCTCGCCGCCCTGCCCGGGGACGACCTCGCCACGGGACCGGACCCGCTGCACCCGGCGTACGTCATCTACACCTCCGGCTCCACCGGCCGCCCCAAGGGCGTCGTGGTCTGCCACGGCGGCGTCGTCAACCTCTTCCGTAGCCACCGCGCGACCCTGTACGACCCGGCCAAGCGCGCCACCGGCCGCCGGGCCCTGCGCGTCGGCCACGCATGGTCGTTCTCCTTCGACGCCTCCTGGCAGCCGCAGCTCTGGTCGCTGGACGGGCACGCCCTGCACATCCTGGACGACGAGACGCGCCGCGACGCCGAGCTCGCCGCCGAGGCCGTGCGGCGCGAGGGGATCGACTTCATCGAGGTCACGCCGTCGTTCCTCACGCAGATGGCCGAGGCGGGCCTGTTCGCGGACGGCGACGGCCCGCTCGCCGTGGTCGGGGTCGGCGGCGAGGCGGTGCCGGACTCGCTGTGGAGGCGACTGGCCGCCCTCCGCTCCACCGAGGCGTTCAACCTCTACGGCCCCACCGAGGCCACCGTGGACGCCCTCGTCGCCCGCGTCGGCGACAGTGAGCGCCCGCTGGTCGGACGTCCGGTCGCCGGGGCCCGCGCCTACGTGCTCGACGCCCGGCTGCGGCCCGTGCCCCCGGGCGTCACGGGAGAGCTGTATCTCGCGGGTGCGGGCCTGGCCCGGGGGTACCTCCGCCGCCCGGGTCAGACCGCCGAACGGTTCACCGCCGACCCGTACGGCCCGCCCGGCACGCGCATGTACCGGACCGGCGACCTGGCGCGCTGGACCCGCGACGGGCGGCTGGAGTACGGCGGGCGCGCCGACGACCAGGTGAAGATCCGGGGGTTCCGCGTCGAGCCCGCCGAGATCGAGGCCGTGCTGGACCGGCACCCGTCGGTGGCCCACGTCGTCGTCACCCCGCGCGAGGACGACCACGTCACCCGCCTGGTCGCCTACGTCGTCCCTACCACCGGCCCCACCACGACTCCCGCCCCCGGTCCCGCCCCCGGCCCTGTGACCGGCCCTGTCGCCGTCACTGCCTCGGTCGACGGCCCGGTCACTGCCCCGGTCACCGGCCCCGTCACCGGCCCCGTCACCGGTCTCGACGCCGATCCGGCGGAGCTGCGTGCCTTCGTGGCCGCCGCGCTGCCGGACTACATGGTCCCCGCGGCGGTGGTCGTCCTCGACGCGCTTCCGCTGCTGCCCAACGGCAAGCTGGACCGCAGGGCGCTCCCGGCGCCCGACTATGGCACCGGGGGCGGGCGTGAACCCTCCGGCGAGGCCGAGCGCGCCCTCGCGGCCGTCTTCGCCGAGGTGCTCGGCGTGCCGCGGGTCGGTGCCGACGACGACTTCTTCGCCTCCGGCGGGGACAGTATCGTCGCGATCCGGTTCGCCGCCCGGGCCCGCGCGGCGGGCGTCCGGTTCAGCCCGCGCCAGGTGTTCCGGCACCGCACGGTCGCGGCCCTGGCCGCCGTCGCCGTCATGGCCGGCCCCGAGACGGCGGCCGCGACGCACGACGACGGCACCGGCACGGTTCCCCTGACCCCGATCATGCGCGCCACGCTGGAGCGCGGCGGGCCGATCGCGGGGTTCCACCAGGCCGCGTTCGTGCTGACCCCCGCCTCCCTCGACCTCGACGGGCTGCGCCGGGTGCTGCAGTCCGTCGTCGACCGCCACGACATGCTGCGAGCCCGCCTCGAACGGGCCCCCGGCAAGGACGACGGCGGGCTGTGGACCTTGCGGGTGGCCGCGCCCGGGACGGTGGACGCGGCGTCCCTGATCGTGCGGGTCGAGACGTCCGGCGACGAGGAGGCGCTGCGGGCGCTCTACGTCGAGCAGGCGCTCCAGGCTCGCTCGCTCCTGGATCCGGAGGCGGGCGTCATGGTGCGCGCGGTCTGGTTCGACGCCGGGCGCGACCGTCCGGGGCGCCTGCTGCTGATGGTCAACCACCTGGTCGTCGACGGGGTGTCCTGGCGCGTCCTGCTGCCCGACCTCGCCGCCGCCTGGAGGGACGTAGCGGCGGGCGGGACGCCTTCGCCGCCGCCGGTCGAGACGTCGTTCCGCCGCTGGTCGGAGCGACTCCGGGAGCGCGCCGTGGATCCGGCGCTGGAGGCCGAGCTGCCGATGTGGACGCGCATGCTGGAGGGCGGCGAACCGCTGCCGCTGGCCCGTCCCTTGGACCCGCGGCGCGACCTCGTGGCCACCGCGAAGTACCTGTCACGCGCGTTGCCGGAGGACGTCACCGAGCGCCTGCTCGGTCGCGTCCCCGCCGCCTTCGGCGCGACGGTCAACGACGTACTCCTCACCGCGCTCGCCCTGGCCGTCGCCGACTGGCGCCGCCGCACGCCCGGCGGCCTCGCGAGGCCCTGGGATGAAAAGGACGATTCGGACCCGTGCACCGGGAAGGCCGGAGATGACGTTCCCGGCCTGGGCGCCGAGGAGACCCGCCACAGGGGTCCCGGCGCGGGCAGGGGGGAGCAGGGCGGCGGCGGGAGCGGGTACGCCGTGCTGGTCGACCTGGAGGGGCACGGTCGTGAGGAAGGGCTGGTGGGGGAGGCGGACCTGTCGCGTACGGTCGGCTGGTTCACCAGCGTCGTCCCGGTGCTGCTGGACCCGGGCGCCGTCGACCTGGACGACGCGCTCGCGGGCGGACCGGCCCTCGACGAGGCCGTGGAGCGGATCAAGGCGCGGCTCGCGTCCCTGCCGATGGCGGGCCTCGGGCACGGCCTGCTCCGGCACCTCAACCCTGTGACCGGGCCCGAGCTCGCCCGCCTCGGTGAGGCGCAGATCGAGTTCAACTACCTCGGACGCTTCGGTGGCTTCGAGGCAGCCGACTGGTCGTACGCGCCCGAGGAGGAGCCCGGCGACCTCGACGCCGACCCGGGCATGCCGCTGTCCCATCCCCTGACGGTCAACGCCCTGACCGAAGATCGCTCCGGCGGCCCGGTGCTCACCGCCCAGTGGTCCTTCGCCGCCGAACTGCTGACCGAGGAGGCGGTCGCGGACCTCGCCGGTACCTGGTTCCAGGTGCTACGCGCGGTGGTCGGCCGCGCCGAGACGATCGACACCCGGCGCTGACCCGGCGCACACGACAATGAGATCCATCTCGCCGGCATCACCGCACCACCGACATCGGGCCCGCCGCCCGAGAACAACCGCGGCACGAAGGATCAGGCCGCGAACGCCCTGACCACGAACGCCCTGACCACGAACGACCGAACCACGAACGACCGAACCACGAACGACCGAACCACGAACGACCGAACCGCCAACGACCGAACCGCGAACGACCGAACCGCCAACGACCGAACCGCGAACGACCGAACCGCCAACGACCGAACCGCGAACAGCGTGACCGCGAAGAACGCCTTTGGAACACGCGGCCATGAGCCCGGCCGATCCCGACAAGAGGAGAAGAAAGTGACCAACCCCTTCGAGAACCCCGACGGCGTCTACTCGGTGCTCGTCAACGGTGAGAACCAGCACAGCCTCTGGCCGGAGTTCGCGGAGATCCCGGCGGGCTGGACGCTCGTCCACGGCCCCGGCCCCCGCCAGGAGTGCCTGGACTACATCGAGAGCAACTGGACCGACATGCGCCCCAAGAGCCTCATCGACCGCCAGGGCGGATGACCGGCGGAACCGCTCATCACCGACCCACGACGGGCACACGACAGAGGCGTGGCCGCCGGACCAGGACAGGTCCGGCGGCCACGCCTTTCGTATCCGCCCTTCCGCCTGGGAAGCCCGCCGTCGCCGTCGAGCCGTGAGCCCGGATCGGGGGCATCACTGGGGAGGTCGGGCGCCGTGGTGGCGGCGTCGGGTGCGGGCCCCGGTCAGGACCGCGGGTCGGGGACCTCGGTGGCCGGGTCGCCGTCCACGGCGGCGGCGAGTTGGGGGACGAGGCGGTCCAGGGTGTACGGCAGGCTCAGCACCGAGACGAACGACAGCGCGTTGCCGTAGTCGCCGCTCTCCTTGACGAACACCTCGCGGGCCTGCCTGACCACGTCCAGGTCGGCGTACAGCTTGTCCTGGTGTAGCTTGGCCGGGTCCGTGGCGGGGTCGCCGACGATCCACACGATGGCCTTGGCGTCGAGCAGGTCGGTCCGCTCCTTGCTGATGTTCGCGCCGAACGCGTCCCCGACCGCCTTGTCCAGGCCCTCCGGAATCGCGAAGCCGAGCGAGGTGAGGATGCGCGCGCGGCCGTCCTGCGAGCCGTACACGAAGACGCCCTCGTAGGGGGTGGCGATGACGCCGGTCGCGCCCGCGAACTGCGGGTGCTCGGCCTTCGCCGCGGCGAAGCGGTCCTCGACGCCCTTGACCAGCGTCCTGGCCTCGGCCTCCTTGCCGAGAGCCCTGCCGATGATCTCGGTCTGCCGCTGCCACGGAACCCCGTAGTCGGCGTACTCCCCGGGCTGGGCAACCACAGGGGCGATCTTCGACAGCGTCTCGTACTGCTCCTTCGTCACCCCCGAGTACACCGCGAGGATCAGGTCGGGGGCCAGGGCGGCGATCTTCTCGGCCTGCGGGCCGGTGCCGGTGTCCTTGAGCACGGTCGGGGCGGTCGCGCCGTTCAGCTTCGCGCTCGCCCACGGGCCGATCGCGCCCGGATAGCCGCCGAGCCACTCGGTGGTGCCGACAGGGACCGAGCCGAGCGCCACCGCGGCGTCCTGGTCGGTCAGACCCACCGTGACGACCCGTTCGGGTGCGGCGGAGATGGTCGTGCTGCCGAACTTGTGCGTGATGGTCACAGGAAAGGCGGTGGACGCCGGCGTGGAGCCGCTGGCGGCGGGAGCGGCCGAACCGGTGGAGTCGCCAGAGCCAGAGCCAGAGCCAGAGCCAGAGCCAGAGCCAGAGCCAGAGCCTGAGCCGCAGGCGGCGACGGTGCCGAAGAGCAGGACGGACGCGAGAGCCGCGGCCGTGCGGACGCCTCTCAGAGTGCGGAGCATCGGTTGTTCCTTCGTGTCGGACAGGTGGTGCGGGATCATGGGGTGAGGAGAGGGCCGGACGCCGGGCCGGACAGGGCCTCCGAGTCGTGGGCCGGGGCCGGGGGAAGCTCGGAGCGGGCCTGTGACCAGGCCTTCCACAGCGCCGCGTAGGGTCCGCCGGCCGCGCGCAGCTCGTCGTGGTGGCCGCTCTCGACGATCCGGCCGCCGTCCATGACGACGACGCGGTCCGCCGTGGCGGCCTGGGTGAGTCGATGGGCGACGATCAGGGCGGTTCGGCCCTCGATCGCCCGCTCGGCGGACCGCTCAAGCACGCGGGCGCCGGCACTGCCGGCCTCGGCCGTCGCCTCGTCGAGCACCGCGATCGGAGGGTCGGCCAGCACCAGCCGGGCCAGGGCGAGCTGCTGCACCTGCGCGGCGGTGAGACGGTGGCCGCCCTCGCCGACGACCGTGAGCAGGCCCTCGGGCAGCGCCTCGGCCCAGCCGAGCGCGCCGACCCGGGCGAGCGCCGCGCGCAGTTCCTCGTCGGTGGCGTCCGGCCCGGCCAGTCGCAGGTCCTCGGCCAGCGGCCCGGCGAAGACGTGCGTCTCCTGGGTGACCAGGGCGACGACGGGTCGGGTCGTGCCCGGTCCGGGAACCAGGGCGTCCCTTTCGGGTACGGGCAGCCGCACCGATCCGGTGGCCGGGGTGTGGACGCCCGCGACGAGCTTGGCGAGGGTCGTCTTGCCCGCGCCGCTGGCGCCGATCAGGGCCACGCGCTCGCCGCGCGCGAGGCGCAGGTCCACGTCGCGAAGTACGGGCCTGCCCGGCTCGTACGCGTGACCGAGGCCGACGATCTCCACGGCGACGTCCGCCTCGGCCGCCACCACGCCCTCGGCGGCCGGCGGCTGTGAGGTGACCGCCCGTGAGGCCGCCGGCGCCTCGGACATGGCTCCCCGGGACGCCGCGCGCTCCTCGGGGGCCGTCCCCACCTGGGAGGTCGCTCCCTCGGAGGCCGCCCGCGTCTCGGAGGTGGGCGGGGTCGGGGGCGGTTCAGGAACGGGCAGGTCGGTGACGCCGACGAGGCGGGCGAGGCCGGCGGCGGCGACCTGGGCGTCGTCCATCAGGACCAGGGCCGAGTTGACCGGGCCGAACAGGCTGTGGAAGTAGAGGGCGGCGGCGGTCGCCGTGCCGAGGCTGGCCGACCCGCCGCGCACGAGCAGGAGCCCGGCCAGCAGCACCGCCGCCAGGCCCGCGTACTCGGCGATGTGCAGGCGGCTGTAGAAGCGCAGCACCAGCCCGACGCCGCGCATGGTGAGATCGAGCGCGGCCCGCGACCGCCCGGCGGCCTTCCCCGCGTGCTCGCGCTCCAGGCGGAACGCCCGCACGGTGGCGGCGCCGCCGATGGTGTCGAGCAGTTGCTGCTGCATCTCCCCGGCGGCGACGCGCTGCCCGGCGTACAGCGGGACGGCGCGGCGGACGTACCAGCGCGCGGTGTGGAGCTGGACGGGGACGGCCACCAGCGCGGCGGCCAGGAAGCGCCAGTCGAGCACGGCCAGCGCGGCGAGGGTCAGCACGATGGTCAGCAGCGAGCGGGCCAGTTCGGGCAGAGCGGTGCGCACCGCCTCGGCCACCCGGGAGACGTCGGCGGTGACGCGGGCGGTCAGGTCGCCCGAGCCCGCCCGTTCCAACTGCTCCAGGGGAAGCCGCAGCGCCCGGTCGACGAACCGCTCACGCAGCCGGGCCAGCATGGTCTCCCCGAGCCGGGACACCAGTGAGAGACCGAGCGCCGTGGCGAGCCCCTGCGTGACCGCGACCACCACCAGCAGCACCACGGGCTCGGTCAGCGCGCCGGGCGGGCGCCGCTCGGCCACCAGGTCCACGACCCGCCCGAGCAGCGGCTGCGTCAGCAGGCCGATCGCGGTCGCCGCGACCATGACGGCGAACCCGCCGGCCGCCGCCCCGCGGTGAGGACGCAGCGACTCTCGTACGGCGGCCCAGGTCCGCCGGGGTGTGGCGGTGGGCAGCAGCTCACGGCCGGCACTTCCTCCACCGGGCCGGGATCCGGCCCTCGCGGCCATTCCGGGCGCGGTGGCCCCCTCGGGTGTGGCGGTTTTCTCGGGTGCGGCTGTCTCGGGCGCGGTGGCCCCCTCCGGTACGGCGCTCGTCTCAGGCGCGGTGGTCGTCTCGGGTGTGGTGGTCTCTTCCGGGGCGGCGGTGGTCTTCGGTGTGCCGAGGGTGCGGTCGTTCATGCCAGGACCGCCGTCCGGTAGGTGATGTCGTCCCGGAGCAGGTCGGCGTGCGGGGCCGAGCCGGTGATCCGCCCGCGGTCGAGGAGGACGACGTGGTCGGCGATGGCGAGGAGCGCGGGGCTGGTGGTCACCAGGATCGTCGTGCGGCCCCGGCGCAGGTCGCGGATTCCGGCCGCGATCCGTGCCTCGGTGACGGCGTCGACGGCCGTGGTCGGGTCGTGGAGGACCAGCACGGGCCGGTCGGCGGCCAGGGCGCGGGCCAGGGCGACCCGCTGGCGCTGCCCGCCCGACAGGGACCGCCCGTGCTCGCCGACCAGTGAGTCCAGGCCGTCCGGCAGCGCACGGGCGACCTCGTCGGCCGCGGCCGCCTCCATCGCCCGCCCGAGATCGGCCGCAGCCTCCATCGCCCGGCCCGGATCGGC
The DNA here is from genome assembly GCF_003323745.1 of Sphaerisporangium album. Classification (GTDB taxonomy): domain Bacteria; phylum Actinomycetota; class Actinomycetes; order Streptosporangiales; family Streptosporangiaceae; genus Sphaerisporangium; species Sphaerisporangium album. Next base: position 49,917 of record NZ_QOIL01000017.1, on the reverse strand, counting down.
CGCCGCCTCCGCCGCCGGCCGGGGAGCGTCCGGGATCGGTACGCCGGCGGCTCCCTCCACCACGGTGACGTCACCGCCGTGTGGTGTCCCGGCGTCGTCGCGGAGTCCGGCCGTGACGTTGGCCCGCAGGGTGCCGGCGAACAGGTCCGCGTCATGCGCGGCGACCAGGATCGCCGTGCGCAGGTCGGCGGGGGAGAGGTCGCGCAGGGGGACGCCGTCCAGCTCCACCGTTCCGCTGTCGGGGTCGGACCGTCGCCCGAGGCAGCGCAGCAGGGCCGCCGCGTCCGCCGGGTCGGTGGCGGCGACGCCGAGCGTGTCACCGGCCGCGACGTCGAGGTCGAGGTCGCGCAGCCCGCCGTAGGTGACGCCGCGCAGCCGCACCGCGCCGCGTACCGGGACGGGCAGCGGACGGCCGCCGGGGACGACAGCCGGCGGAGCGGCGAGGACCTCGGCGATGCGCGCCGCCGACGCGCGTCCCTGCGCGAACTCCGCGTTCACCCAGGAGAACGTCTCCAGCGGCCCGAGCAGGAACAGCGCGAGCCCGACCGCCGAGACCAGCTGGCCCAGGCTGATGTCACCCTGCGCGGCGAGCCGTCCTCCGACCAGTGCGACGACGGCGATGAAGCCCCCGGTGAGGGCGAGCACCACGCCGTTCTGGAGCGCCTCGGCGCGCGTCGCCCGCAGGGTCGCCGCCAGCGAGTCACGGCTTGTGCGCCGGTAGCGGGCGACCGCCGCCGCCTCGGCGCCGATGCCCTTGAGCACCCGCAGCCCGGCCACCAGGTCGGCGGCGACGCCGGAGGCGTGCGCGGCGCGCTCCTGCTCGGCCTCGCTGCGGTGTTCCAGCGGCTTGCTCAGCAGGTGCCCGAGCCAGAGCAGCACCGGCGTGCCCGCCAGCACGGTCAGCCCGAGCGGCACCGAGACGCGCAGCAGGGCCACCGCACCCACCAGCAGTCCGGCGAGGGCCGAGACGGCGGACATCAGCGCCATGTTGACCGCGCCGGCGCGGCGGGCGTCCTCGGTCGCGATGGAGGTCAGCGCACCGGGCGGGCGGCCGTTCCCGGCGCCGCCGCCGGGGTCGAGCACGCGCCGGACGAGGGCGACGCGCAGCGCGTGGGCGGCCTGCTCGGCGGCGCGTTCCCCGGCGCGGGCGCCGAAGCGGAAGCCGAACGACAGGGCGAGGTAGACGACGGCGAGGGCGGCGAGCCAGCGCAGCAGCGCGCCGAGGTCGCCGCGGGCGATGGCCTGGTCGACCACGACGCCGATCAGGACCGGGACCAGCGCCTCGCCTGCCTGGTGGGCCATGCCGAGCGCCGAGCCGAAGGCGACGCCCCGCCACTGTCCCTTGACCGCGCGGCCGAGAACCGCCCGCCCTGACCTGCCCACACGTCTCCCCTTCGGTTCACCGCCCGGCCAAAACTTAGGTTAGGCTACACTAAGTTGACGTTGCCGAACGAGACCCGATGGGGCACCGATCGAGGGGGAACTCGCCCGACGACCGCGGACGAGGGTGCGCCGGGCCGGGAGCGGCCTCACGCTGGACGTCAGGTCGAGGACGGACACGCGCCGGCCGTCCTTCGAGTCGCCGCGATCGTGCGGTGCCCGGCGCGGGGACGGCACGCTCATCCCGCTGGACGCGGTGGGCGGGCTGCGCGGCCGGGTGGACCTCGACCCGGCCCACTTCGCCTGGTGACGGGGGGACGAGGTCGCGCGGGGCGGGTCAGGTGACCGTGCGGTCGACGGCGGCCGGGGCCAGGACGTGGTCGATGACCATGAGGGCCCCGCCGAGCACGCCCGCGCGGTCGCCGAGGTCGCTGGTGCTGATCGTCAGGTGCTGGGTCGCCAGCGGCAGCGACCGGCTGTAGACCACCTCGCGGACCCCGGCCAGCACGTGCTCGCCCGCCTCGGCCAGGTCGCCCCCGAGGACGATCGCCGCCGGGTTGAAGAAGTTCACCAGCGCGGCCAGCACGTCGCCGACGTCCCGCCCCGCCTGCCGGATGAGCTGCAGGGCCAGCAGGTTGCCGCCCCGGACCAGCCGCACGACGTCCCTGCTGCCGGCCGCCTCCAGCCCCGCCGCGCGCAGCCGCGCCGCGAGCGTGCCGCCGCCCGCGCCCGCCTCCAGGCAGCCGTTGTTGCCGCACCGGCAGATGACGTCGCCCGCCGAGGTGACGCGGATGTGGCCGATGTCGCCCGCCGCGCCCTGGGCCCCGCGGTGCAGGCGGCGCTCGGAGATGATGCCGCAGCCGATGCCGGTGCCGATCTTCACGAAGATGAGGTGCTCGGCCTCGGGCCGCGCCGCCCGGTGCTCGCCGAGCGCCATGATGTTCACGTCGTTGTCCACCAGGACGGGCGTGCCGAGCCGTGCCTCCAGCCACTCGGGCACCGGGAAGTCGTGCCATCCGGGCATGATGGGCGGGTTCACCGGACGCCCCGTCGCGTGCTCGACGGGGCCGGGCAGGCCGACCCCCACGCCGCACAACCGCGACCGCTCCGTCCCGATCTCGGCCAGAAGCGCTCCCACGGTGTCGACGACCCACCCCAGCGTCGCCACGGGGCCGCGGGCGATGGACAGGTCGGCGGTGCGCTCGGCCAGCAGGGTTCCGGCCAGGTCGGTGAGGGCGACCCGCGCGTGCGTGACGCCGAGGTCGGCAGAGGCCACCACGCGCCCGCCGTGGTTGAACGCGAACGCGACGGCCGGGCGCCCGCCGGAGGACACGGCGTCGTCCGCGGGCACGATCCACCGCTGGGCGAGCAGCGCGTCCAGCCGCTGGGACACCGTGGACCGGGCCAGCCCCGTGACCTGCGTGAGCTCGGCCCGGGTGCGCGCCCGCCCGTCGCGCAGGATTGAGAGCAGGGCGCCGGCTCCCGTGCCCGTCATCGTTCCGTCCGGTTCGGTCGGCATGCCGCGGGCCACGGCGGCTCCTTTGCTGACTACTGAAGCGCTCACTTCTGATGTTTTCGACAGTCATTATGCTAGATAGCCCCGGAGTTTTGCTTGACGCTCGGCATAAGTCGTCCTTAGCATCCCGGATTATGAAGAACATGAGCCGAGCCCGATCGGATCGATCGTGAAGCGGCGGATCGGTGTCGGCATGGTCGGGTACGCGTTCATGGGACGCGTGCACTCCCAGGCGTGGCGCAGCGTCGGCGCGTTCTTCGACCTGCCCGTGTCGCCCGCGATGACGGCCCTCGCCGGACGTTCCCCCGAGCGCACGGCCGAGGCCGCGCGGACCCTGGGATGGGCCTCCGTCGAGACGGACTGGAAGAACCTCCTCACCCGCGAGGACGTCCACCTGGTCGACATCTGCACCCCGGGCGACTCCCACGCCGAGATCGCCCTCGCCGCCCTGGAGGCGGGCAAGCACGTCCTGTGCGAGAAGCCGCTGGCCAACTCCGTCGCCGAGGCCGAGGCGATGGCCGAGGCGGCCCGCGCGGCGGCGGCCAGGGGCGTGCGCAGCATGGTGGCGTTCAACTACCGCCGCGTGCCCGCCGTCGCCCTGGCCCGCCGGTACGTCGCCGAGGGCAGGCTCGGCGAGATCCGGCACGTGCGCGGCGTCTACCTCCAGGACTGGATCGTCGACCCCGAGTTCCCGCTGGTGTGGCGCCTGCAGAAGGACAAGGCCGGGTCCGGCGCGCTCGGCGACATCGGCGCGCACGTCATCGACACCGCCGAGTTCATCCTCGGCGACAGGCTCACCGGCGTGTCCGGCCTGACCGAGACCTTCGTCAAGGAACGCCCGTACGCCGGCGACTCCGCCGGCCTCACCGGCCAGGGCCGTTCGGACGGCAAGGGCCCGGTCACGGTCGACGACGCCGCCCTGTTCCTCGGACGGTTCTCCGGCGGCGCCATCGCGTCCTTCGAGGCCACCCGCTTCGCCGCCGGCCGCAAGAACGCGCTGCGCATCGAGGTCAGCGGCTCGCTCGGCAGCCTCACCTTCGACTTCGAGTCGCTGAACGAGCTGTGGTACCACGACCACACGCTCCCGGCCGAGGACTCCGGCTTCCGCCGCATCCTCGTCACCGAGGCCGGCCACCCCTACGCCGGGGCGTGGTGGCCGCCGGGGCACGGCCTCGGCTACGAGCACACCTTCGTCCACGAGGTGCGCGACTTCCTGGAGGCGATCGGCGAGGGCACCGACCCCACGCCGTCCTTCGAGGACGGCCTGCACGTGCAGCGCGTGCTGGCCGCAGTCGAGCGCAGCGCCGCCGAGGACAGCCGCTGGACCACCGTATGACCGTCCTGTGATCACCCGCTGATCCCAGGACGCGCCCAGGGGGGCCGAGAGCCCGCCGCCCGCAAGTGTCCCGGCCTGGTCGCCGGCCCGCCGTCGCGCCGAGACGGAGAGCCGGTGAGTGCCACCCGAGCCGGGCCTTACGGGCGGCGGCGTATTTCCGCGCGCCGCCCGTGCCGTCTCACGCCCGGCCTCAGGGGGCTCCGGGAAGCCCGGCCAGGCGCAGCAGCAGGTCCTTCACCTCCGTCGCCGCGATCTCGTCGCGCCCGAGCGAGGGGTCCGAGCACAGCAGCACCGGCCCGTCCGCCGGGTCGTCCGGCAGCCGCCCGTGCGAGCCGCCCACACAGGTCGGGTCCAGCGGGACGACCTGCATCGAGTAGCGCATGCCGAGCTTCTTGCGGACGAGCGCCGTGGCGGCCCTCGCCTTGACCAGCGGGTCCTGCGGATCCATGAAGAGCTCGGCCGGGTCGTAGCCGGGCTTGCGGTGGATCTCGACGTTGCGGGCGAAGTCCGGCGCGTGGTCGTCGTCCAGCCAGTAGTAGTAGGTGAACCAGGCGTCCGGCTCGGCGACCAGCACCAGTTCCCCCGACCGCTCGTGGTCCAGGCCGTGCTGGATCTTGCCGTCCATCGCGAGCACCTGGTCCACGCCGGGCAGCTCGGCGCAGATGTCGCGGACGCGCTTCAGGTCGGCCGGGTCGCGCACGTAGACGTGCGCGATCTGGTGGTCGGCCACCGCGAACGCGCGCGAGGTCCACGGGTCCAGCAGCTCGCCGCCGTCCTGGACGTAGACCTCCAGCAGACCGGCCCGGCGCAGGGCCCGGTTGACGTCGACGGGCCTGCGCGCCGTCGTGATGCCGTACTCCGACAGGGCCACGACCGCCGCGCCCCGCGCACGGGCGTCCTCCAGCAGCGGCCCGAGCTCGGCGTCGACGTCCCGCGCCGCCTGGACCGCCTGCGGGGAGTCGGGCCCGAACCGCTGGAGGTCGTAGTCGAGGTGCGGGACGTAGACCAGCAGGCAGTCGGGGTTCTCGCGGTCGAGGATGCGCCGCGCGGCCTTGACGATCCACCGCGAGGAGGTGATGTCGGCCGTCGGGCCCCAGTAGGTGAACAGCGGGAACGGCCCGAGCTCGCGGGTGAGCTCGTCGTGCAGTTTGGGAGGACGGGTGTAGCAGTCGGGGGACTTGCGGCCGTCGGCGTGGTACACCGGCCGGGGCGTGACGACCACGTCGGTCGCCGCGCCCATCGCGTACCACCAGCACACATTGGCGACGTTCCAGCCGGGGGCGGCGGCCCGGGCGGCGTCCCACAGCTTGTCGCCCTGGACCAGCGCGTTGTGCTGGCGCCACAGGAACACCTCGCCGAGGTCGCGGAAGTACCAGCCATTGCCGACCACGCCGTGGTCGCGCGGCATCAGGCCGGTCAGCAGCGTCGACTGCACCGAGCAGGTGACCGCGGGCAGGATCGTCCGCAGGTTCGCCTGGAACCCCTCGGCGGCCAGCCGCCGCAGGTTCGGCATGTCCGCCAGCAGCCGCGGCGTCACGCCGACGACGTCGAGGACGACGAGTTGCCTGGTCATGAGGTGATCTCCTCCAGTCCGAGCGCCAGCAGGCGTGCCCGTGTCCAGTCCAGTTCCGCGGCGAGGCCCTGGACGAGGCCGTCGTCGCCCGAGGGGCGGCTGCCCTCCGGCAGTACCTGCCAGGTGTAGGTCTCGACCTCGACATGGTCGGTGAGCGCGGCAGGCCCGCCCAGCAGCGCGTCCAGCGTGTCCGACAGGACGGCGGACGTGCTCGCCAGTGGGGGCTGCGGCGCGGCGTGCAGCGGCAGGTGGAAGTGCACCCGCCACGGGCCCCGATCCGGCAGGCCGCCCGCCAGCGCCTCGTCCAGGTCGTCGGCGGCCAGCACCCCGTCCGGCCCGTCCTCGCGGGTCTGGTGCAGGAAGCGCCGCTCGTCGAAGCGGGCCAGCTCCGCGCGGGTCGCCGGGTCCGCCGGGTCGTCGACGTGCAGCGCGCACGACGCCTGCGTCTTCACCACCGGCAGCCCCGCCGCGCCGAGCCGGGCCAGGGCCTCGCGCGGGTCCTCGAACGCCACCGCGAGGTGGCACACGTCCAGGCAGACGCCGATCCACTCGGTGTCGACGGCGGCGAGCCGCTCGGCGGCCTGGCCGGTGGTCTCGACGACGCAGCCGGGCTCGGGTTCCATCGCGACCCGCACGACGCGTCCGGTCTCGGCGGACAGCTTCGCCAGCCCGTCGGCCAGCTCGGCGAGGTGACGGCGGGCGGCCTCCGTCCGGTCGTGGTCCCAGGGGGTGCGCCAGGCCAGCGGCAGGGTGGAGACGCTGCCGCGCCGGGCGTCGCCGGGCATCAGCCGGGCCAGCACGGCGGCCACGTCGAGCGTGTAGCGCAGGCGGGACCGCTCGCTCCAGTCGGGGGAGTAGACCGCGCGTTTCACCACGGGGTCGTGGAACCCCTTGTACGGGAACGCGTTGAGCGTGACCACCTCCAGCCCGCGCGCGTCCAGCTCGGCGCGCAGCCGCTCCACCGCGGCGGGATCGGAGGCGAGCGCGGAGGCGACGTCGCGGGCCAGCCATAACCCCAGCCCGAGGCGGTCGGCGCCGAGCCGATCCCGTACGGGCTCGCCGAAGCGGGCGAGCTGGGCGAGCACCCCGTCCAAGTCCTCGGCGGGATGGACGTTGGTGCAGTAGGCGACGTGCACGACCGTGCCGTCGCGGTGCAGGAACCGCATCTATCACCTTTCCCGCGGGGGCCGGGGCCGTCCGCGAGGACTCACTTGCCTGCCCGGGCGCGCGCCGGCCGCGAGGAGCCGCGGCCGGCGCGGCTCACGTCGGTGACACCTTCCTGGACAACCGGCGGGCCAGCGGGAACGCCGCGAGCACGCCGGCGGCGGCGGCCACCGAGCCGTTGCGGGCCACGAGCGCCGCCTGCAGGGGCATCAGGCCGAGGATCCCCGCGCCGACCGCCTTCCGCACCCGTCCGGGCGTCGGCTGCTGCACGGCGGACGACTGCGCCCCGCCGACCGTCGCGCCGTAGACGGCGGCGAGCGCGGCGGCGGCGGCCCGCGCGGGCGCCGGGACGCCCCGGCGGCCGGCGAGCGCGGCGACCCCGGCGATCGCGGCTGTGCCGGCGAGCCCGGCCAGCGGCACCTCCTTGCGGGTCCCGTGCACCTCGCCGCGCGACAGCACGGTCACGCTCAGGGTGTGCGCGCCGACGGTGAGCGCCTGTGGCAGCGCGGCCCGTCTGCCTCCCGCGCCGAGCAGGACGTTCAGCGTGCGGGCGGCGGCCATGGCCACCGGCCCCGCGGGCGTGTTCTTCAGCAGCATGTCGTACGCCCAGACGGCGCCGGCCAGCGGGACCGCGACCTTCAGCGCGGAGCGGCCGCCCGCCAGGCCCGCGACGGCGACGCCCGCGGCGGTCAGCCCCGCCGCCGCGCCCAGCGCGAACCCGGGGGTCACCCGCCCGGAGGGGATCGGCCGGCCCGGCCGCTCCTCCTTGTCGATCTCGCGGTCGGCGTAGTCGTTGAGGGCCATCCCCGCCCAGTACAGGCAGACGGAGCTCCCCACGAGCGCGGCCGACCGGCCGCCGAACGGCCAGCCGGACGCCGCCGCGCCCGCCAGCACGTCGCCGGGGACGGTCAGCGCGGCCGGGGCGCGCACCAGCTCGGCCAGGGTCCGCGCGTCGGGCAACGCGCCCCGGGGTTCACGGTCGGTCACTGTCACTCCTTCTACGTGGAAAGCGCCGCGCGCCTCGCGGGTGCGGCCGCCGAGGACCGTTCCGGGACGTGCCGGACGGCCCCGCCGCCGGCGGGGGAGCGGTGCGGCGGGAAGCGCGGGGACGGCCGCCCGCCCGGCGTCGTTCAGCGGGACGTGCGGAACCCGCGAAGGCGGGATAAAGGCATGGTCGCTGCGACGGGCACAGATGGTCCCTTCGTGGGGACGCGCGCGCCGAACGCGTCAGGGCGGAACCTTCGGCTCATCGACGTGCCACCACCGCTGAGCGCGAGACGTCCATATTGTTACGACGGTATTGCTCCATGGTCAATGCCTGTGTCCCGCCTCGCACCCCCTGACCGTCTCCGTCCTTCCTGGTAGGAAACGTCCCGCGAGCTCGGCGGCCACCCGGTCACCGCTTGATGAGGTCGCGCCGCGCCCAGCGCCCCAGGGCCGCCTCCTCGACGGGGGAGGGACGCGGGACCCTGCGGCCGGTGCCCGGGACGGGGGCTGGTTGAATGCCGCCATGATTGTGCGAGACGCTCTGCCCGGCGAGCTGGAGGCGGCCGGCGATCTGCGCGTCACGGCGTTCCTCGCCGACGGGCTCCTGGACGCCAACCCGGCCTACGCCACCACGCTGCGCGCCCTCGGGACCGGCGGCCGCGGCGAGGTGCTGGTCGCCGTCGACGGGGACAAGCTGATGGGAACGATCATGCTGGACTCCTGGCACGCCGGCAGCGAGGTCGCGCGGGGCCGCGAGGAGGCCGAGATCAGGGGTCTGGCCGTGGCTCCCGAGGCGCGCGGGCGCGGCGTCGCCACCGCGTTGATCCGCGCCGTCGTCGACCGCGCCGCGCGCCGGGGCGTCCGTTCGCTGTTGCTGTCCACCCAGCCCGCGATGGCCTCGGCCCGGCGGGTCTACGCCGCCGAGGGGTTCGCGCGCAGGCCCGATCTGGACTGGGAACCGGTGCCCGGATTGACATTGCTGGCATACGGGCGCGACCTGACGGCGTGAGAGGGCGGGCCGGAACGCCGGACAGGCGTCCGTAAATCCCCGCCTGCGCATCGGCGCTCGCCAGGCGGCCCTTCATGATCTACGTTGGTGCACTGTAAACCAGAATAGGCCGATCAGGAGTGATCATCCGTGCCGGACGACGCCGCGATGCCCGCCCAGGAGCATCCGAAGATCGACACCTCGGTGCCGCACTCCGCCCGCATCTGGAACTACTGGCTGGGCGGCCGGGACAACTACCCGGTCGACCGCGAGGCGGGCGACCAGTTCGCGCAGGTCTTCCCCGGCATCGCCGAGCTGGCCAAGGCCTCCCGGCACTTCCTCAGCCGGACTGTGCGGTATCTGGCCGGCGAGGCCGGGATCCGCCAGTTCCTGGACGTCGGGACGGGCCTGCCCACCGTGGACAACACGCACGAGGTCGCCCAGCGGGTGGCCCCGGACGCCCGGGTCGTGTACGTCGACAACGACCCGCTGGTGCTGGTGCACGCCAACGCCCTGCTCGCCAGCGCCCCGCAGGGCGTCACCAGCTTCATCGACGCCGACATGCACGACCCGGAGGCGATCCTGAAGGCCGCCTCGCGCACCCTGGACCTCACCCGGCCGGTCGCCCTCATCCTGATGCAGATCACCGGGCACATCGCCGACACCGCCGAGGCGCACGCCCTGGTGCGGCGGCTGATGGACGGGCTGCCGCCCGGCAGCCACCTGGCCTTCAACGACAGCTCCGACACCAGCGCGGCGAACCTGGAGGCGACCCAGCAGTACAACGACACGGGCGCCGAGCCCTACCACCTGCGGACCCCGGCCGAGCTCACCGGCTTCTTCGACGGGCTGGAGCTGCTGGAGCCCGGCGTGGTGCCGATCGCCCGGTGGCGGCCTGAGATCGATTCCGCCGTCGCGCTGGTCGACGTGGACGCATGGGGTGGTGTCGGCCGAAAGCCCTGATTTGCGGCGCGCCCCCAGGAATCCGCAAATCCGGGACAGATGATCGATAGATTGGGTCATAGCCGGAGATCGCGTGACTTGGGGGACTGCGACGTGACGGATCGGGAGCGGGCTCGACCGTGGGTCATCGACCCCACTACTCCGAGCGTCGCCCGCATGTACGACTACTACCTGGGCGGCAAGGACAACTTCGCGGCCGACCGCGAGGCGGCCGAGAAGATCATGAAGCTGGTGCCGAACGCCCGGGAGATCGCCCTGGCCAACCGCGCCTTCCTGCGCCGCGCGGTGCGCGCCATGGTCGAGTCGGGCATCGACCAGTTCCTCGACATCGGCACCGGCCTGCCCACGCAGGAGAACGTGCACCAGGTCGCGCAGCGCGTCAACCCGGACGCCCGGGTCGTGTACGTCGACAACGACCCGATCGTGCTCGCCCACGCGCGCGCCCTGCTCGCCGACAACCGCCGCACCGTGGTCATCTCCGCCGACATGCGCGACCCGGAGGGCATCCTCCGCCACGAGGCGGTGCGCGCCCACCTCGACTTCGACCGGCCGGTGGGGGTGCTGCTGCTGGCCATCCTCCACTTCGTGGTCGACGACGCCGAGTGCGCCCGGATCGTCGCCACCCTGCGCCGGGCCGTGGCTCCCGGGAGCACCCTGGCGATCTCGCACGTCACCTCGGGCGACCTGACCGAGGAGGAGGTCCGGCAGGGCCGCGACGTCTACACGGCCACCCCGGCGGGCGGCATCGTCCCGCGCACCCACGCCCAGGTCCGCTCGAACTTCGAGGGGTTCGACCTGCTCCCGCCCGGCGTGGTCCCCGTCGAGGACTGGCGCCCGGAACCCGAGGCCGTGGTCCTGCCGCGCAGGGGCGGCATCGGCATCGTCGGAGCCGTCGGCGTCCTGCGCTGACCGGCCGCGCGGACGGCCCGGCGTCCGCCGATATTCAACGGCGGATGATTATCCCGGAAAATGACGCGAGCCGGACGCGCAGGTGCCCGGCTTATTTCGGGGCTATGTCGCGACGGCCGTGAAAACGCACCGAAAAGCAATTCCCGTTGAACGGCGAACGCGGCGGGAGTCCGCTGACTCCCGCCGCGTTCGTGTCCGCGCCGCCTTGTCCGCCGGGGATCACCCCCAGGGCGTGTTGCCGCGCCACACCGTGTGCGTCGTGCTGTGGTGGGTGTGGATCGTCGTCGAGACGCGTACCGCGTGCTTCGACGTGGTGTGGGCCGATGCCATGGTGCCGGTCGCCACCACGCCTCCGGCGGTCACGACGGTGACGAGGAGGAGGCGGGCGGCGAACTTCGAGAGGTAGGGCTTCATGACTGCGGTCCCCTTGTCTGCGGCGGGCGGCTTCGCGTCCGGTGCTGTTTCCCTGCTCGCATCGCCAAGGTATTCGCGGTCGCTATCCAGTCCCTATCCGCGCGCTTCTCGCGTTCTATGGCCGTCCTTCCTCCTGAGGACCTTATTTACCCCGAAATCATTTCCTTCACATTGGCATCGCCAGTCACCGCCGTCCACGGGCCGTGGCCGCGCGGGGCCGTCACGGACGCAGGGCCGCCAGCTGCTGCTCGAACGGGACGAGGACCTCCTCGACGGCCAGGGCCGCCGAGGCCGGGCGGCCGGCGACCAGCCCGGCCAGCTCCCGGGCGGCGCGGTCCACGCGGCCGGCCAGCGCGTCGGTGGACGCGTCCCCGCCCGTGCCCCAGTCCTCCGACGCCGCGTACACCGCCGTGGGCACCACGATCGCCCGCAGATAGGCGAACAACGGGCGCATCGCGTGCTCCAGCGCCAGCGAGTGGCGCGCGGAGCCGCCGGTCGCGGCGATCAGCACGGGCTTGCCGGCGAGCGCGGTGTTGTCGATCACGTCGAAGAACGACTTGAACAGCCCGCTGTAGGACGCGTTGAAGATGGGCGTCACGGCGATCAGGCCGTCCGCGTCCGTCACCACCTGGATCGCCTCGCGCAGCCGGGCGCCGGGGAACCCGGCCACCATGGCGTTCGCGATGTCCGTGGCGAGGTCGCGCAGGTCCACGACGGCGACCTCGACCTCGTGGTCTCCGGCCAGGTGGGACCGGGCCGCCTCGGCGAGCCGGTCGGCGAGCAGGCGCGTCGACGAGGGCAGGCCCAGGCCGGCCGACACGGCCACGAGCTTCAGCGGGTTCATCTCTTCTCTCTCCAGGATCCGGGGCGGCGGGGGACAGGGGTGGCGGGTCGGTGAGGGCGGGGCGGGGTCAGGTCAGGGCGGTCGCGGGGACGGACGCCGGGTCCCCGGCCTCGGCGTCCCGGCGGGCGAGCAGGGACGCGTGCGTGGGCGCGGCCGGCACCTCGGCGGGACGGCCGGAGGCGAACTCCCGGCGCAGGACGGGCACGACCTCCTCGCCGAGGATGTCGAGCTGCTCCAGCACGGTCTTCAGCGGCAGCCCGGCGTGGTCCATCAGGAACAGCTGGCGCTGGTAGTCGCCGAAGGACTCCCGGAAGGTCAGGGTCTTGTCGATGACCTCCTGCGGGCTGCCCACGGTGAGGGGCGTCTCCGCGGTGAACTCCTCCAGGGACGGGCCGTGCCCGTAGACCGGCGCGTTGTCGAAGTAGGGGCGGAACTCGCGGACGGCGTCCTGGGAGTTCCTGCGCATGAACACCTGGCCGCCGAGCCCGACGATCGCCTGCTCGGGCGTGCCGTGGCCGTAGTGCGCGTAGCGCTCGCGGTACAGGCCGATGAGCCGCATGAAGTGCTCCTTCGGCCAGAAGATGTTGTTGGCGAAGAACCCGTCGCCGTAGTAGGCGGCCTGCTCGGCGATCTCCGGGCTGCGGATCGACCCGTGCCAGACGAACGGCGGGACGCCGTCGAGCGGGCGGGGCGTCGAGGTGAAGCCCTGAAGCGGAGTGCGGAACCGGCCCTGCCAGTCCACGACGTCCTCGCGCCACAGCCGGTGCAGCAGCGCGTAGTTCTCGATCGCGAGCGGGAGGCCCTGGCGGATGTCCTGCCCGAACCACGGGTACACCGGGCCGGTGTTGCCCCGGCCGAGCATCAGGTCGACGCGGCCGTCGGCCAGGTGCTGGAGCATCGCGAAGTCCTCGGCGATCTTCACCGGGTCGTTCGTGGTGATCAGGGTGGTCGCGGTGGAGAGGATGATCCGCTCGGTCCTGGCGGCGATGTGGCCGAGCAGGGTGGTCGGCGAGGACGGCACGAAGGGCGGGTTGTGGTGCTCGCCGGTGGCGAAGACGTCGAGGCCGACCTCCTCGGCCTTGCGGGCGATGGCGACCATCGCCTTGATCCGCTCGTGCTCGGTGGGCGTCGTCCCCGTCGTGGGGTCGGTGGTGACGTCGCCCACGGTGAAGACGCCGAACTGCATCGTGCTCATCGCTCTCCACTTCATTGAAGTTTCAAGCATCTAAACGCGGCGCGCCCGTAGATATTCCGTTCCGGACCGTGGTCCGGGGGGCGGAGGGCGGGATTCAGGCCTCCTCGCCGATGTCCTCGTTCCACAGGGCCGGGTTGGCGGCGATGAAGGCGGTCATCAGCGCGACGCACTCCTCGGAGTCCAGGACCCGCACCTCCACGCCGTGGGCGGCGAGCCACTCGTGCTGCCCGGTGAACGTGCGGCTCTCGCCGACGATCAGCCCGGTGATGCCGAACTGGCGGATCAGCCCGCCGCAGTACCAGCACGGCGACAGGGTGGTCACCATGGTGGTGCCCCGGTAGGTGCGCTGGCGTCCCGCGTCGCGGAAGGCGGCGGTCTCGCCGTGGACGGACGGGTCGCCGTCCTGCACGCGGCGGTTGCGCCCCCGGCCGAGCAGACGGCCGTCGGCGGCGAACAGCGCGGCGCCGATCGGGACGCCGCCCTCGGCGTACCCCTTCCTGGCCTCTTCCAGCGCCACGCGCAGCATGGCGTCCGGCCCGCCGGTCCCGGTGGTCATGCGCTCCACTATTCCCCGTCCGCCGCATCGGGCACAGGACCCCCGCCAGGTGTGTCCCGGGCGGACGCGCGCCGACTTTACGTTAAATGGGGCGTCGCGCCGCCCGGCCTTGAGCCTCGATATCGCCGTGCGCGATGGTGGCGGAAGCGAGCCGCATGGGCGCCTCTGATCGGCCGGTCGGACGGGAGGAACGGGAGGTAACCGAGGGAAGGGTAAGGCGTATCTCGGAGCGGATCCGGAGGGCGCGACGTGTCTCGACTCCACGGCCGGCGATGAAGCGCGGGCGTCCTGGTCGGCAGGAAGTGGACGGGTTACTGCAACATGCTGCCATCGGTGCGCATTGCCCCTTGACGGGGGTTCCCGCACAGTTGTTCGTAGGAGTATCAATCGCCCCGGCGTCTGGGGGACGAGCACATGACGAGATCGGCCCGGCGCCGCTGGTGACACCGCCGGTCGGGCCGCGCTCGCCCGCGGCGCCAGACCTCGGCGGATCTCGGCTCTCCGGTCGTCGCATGAGTACCGCGACATCCGGGATCGCGATCAAGGAGGTGCGATGTGACCGACCCATTCGCGTCACGCGAGGAGATCGAGCTGCGGGCCGCTCCGGTGCGGGCGGGGATCGCCACCACAACCGCCGTCGATTCGTGGTTCATCGGACACAACCGGACTCAGCCAGGGCCACGGCCCCCGCGCGACACCCACGGTGTCGAGCGGGCGGAGTAGCGGCGTTGAGCAGAGGCTGGGACATGTACCTGCACACCCTAGACCAGTACCTCACGCGGTTCCCCGGGCGGTTCGCGCTCGTGGTCTACACCCCGCCTCCGCGTTCCCCCGCGGAGGAACCCCTGTGGGCGGCGCTGGAGCGCGGTCTCGGGCTGAACGGCCCGGTGGTCCGGGGGGACAGGCTGCGGCTCACCCCCGAGGGGTTCGCCCCGATCGAGGGGGTCGCCGACTACGTGGCGCCGAAATTCCTGGGCGTTCGCGCCGGTGACGGGCTCTACCGGTTCATCGAGGGCTCGAAGGCGACGATCGTGATCGGCCACCACATCTTCTCCGACGACATCGACCCCGCGGACAACGAGCGGGCCTGGCTGGACTGGCTCGCCGGCGTGTTCGGCCACGGGGATCCACATGATGAGCGCTGACGCCGATACGAGTGCCGAACCCAAGGACACGGCCGCCCGCGAGGGCGGCCCGGTCCACGGGGACGGCGCGACCGAGGACGGGATGGACGACGTGATCGATATGGGGACGTCCGCCGGGGGAGCCGCGCCCGCCGCGGCCGACTCGGAGCACACCGGGCACACCACCGGCGACGCCGGGACGCAGGACGCCGGGCCGGACCGTCAGGAGTCGGGCCGGTCGTTCCTTCTGGGTCTCGCCTGGTGGCCATGATGCCGCGGTCCCGGGCCGCCGTGGCGTTGGTGGCGGCCATGGGGTCGTGACGTGAACGCGACGGCCTGAGCATCGGCCGCGCTCAAGACTCGGCGCCCGCGTGCGGGCGCCGGGTGACCCCGGCGTGCCGGTGCCCGTTGGTGCGGCGGGTGTCGGCACGCCGGCCAGGGCGCCGTCCAAGGCCGGCCGCGCGACGGGCGGGCACTCCGTCCCCCGGGTTCACCGTCCGCGGGGGAGCGGTTCAGCCGGTCGGGCCCGCCGGCACGGCCTCGCGCGCCAGGTCCGCCTCCGCGCGGGGCGCGACCCGCCGCCGTACCACCAGCCCGAGCGTCACGACCAGCAGCCCGGCGACGCCGGCGACGACGAACGGCCCGGCCGGCCGCCAGGTGTCGTACAGCACGCCCCCGAGCGCCGAGATGACCATGATGCCCGCGGCACCGCACAGCGTGTGCACGCCGAACGCCGACCCGCGCACCTCCGCCGGCACCTGCTGGGCCAGCAGCGGCCCCGCGGTGGTGATGCCCGCGATCTCGCCGACGCCGATGAGCACCGCCACCAGCATCATGCCGCCGCCGAGCGGGTCCTCGACGAGCAGCGTCGACAGGTAGGCCACGGCGGCCAGGGCCTGGGCGAGGATGACGAGGTTGTGGCGGGGCATCCGGTCGCCCAGCCAGCCGAACACCGGGGCGCAGAGCAGCGCGACGGTCTGGGACACGCCGACGACGGCCCCCGCCCTGGCCAGCGCCTCCGCGCTGGACATCCCGCGCTCGGAGGTCGCGTAGTCGGAGATCCACAGCGTCATGAAGCTGACCACGATGGCGAGGTCCGCGCGCGCGACGAACGAGGCCGCGTACGACAGCGCGACGCCGGGGTCGCGCACGAGCGCGACGCCCTCGCGTACGAGGCGGGGGAGCGGGACGCGCACGGCCGTCTCGCTCACCTGTGCGCGGGAGAGCGTGAGCCAGAGCAGCCAGGCGGCCACGAGGATGCCGGCGGCGATGAGCAGGAACGCCAGCCGGGTCGCCGCCACCGGGGACATGCCGCCCCCCTCCAGCGTCACCGGCAGCTTGACGAGCACCAGCACGGCGACGACGGCGCCGATCCCGCCGAAGACGCCGGTGAGCCCGTAGGACTTGCCGCGCGAGCGGGTGCGCACGTAGTCGATCGCGATGGTCGAGAGCATGGCGTTGAGCGCCGCCACGCCGAGGCCGAACACCACGCGCAGCGCGACCAGCACGGCGGTGTTCCCCGCGAAGGGGAACAGGGCCGTGCCCGCGGCGCACAGCAGCATGCCGGCGGTCACGATGAGCCGCCGCCCGAAGCGGTCGGCGAGCGCGCCGTACCAGGCCAGGCTGAGGATCATCGCGAGCTCGGCGGCGAAGCCGAGCACGCCCACGGTGGTGCCCTGGGAGGACTCGGGCACGCCGAGGATCGTGGTGAGGATGTGCGGCTGGGCCGAGGGGAGGAACGAGATCACCGCGGTGCTCACCGTGGCCATGGACAGCAGCGCCCACATGTTGCCCTTGGTGATGCCGTCGGCGAGCTGCGCGCCCAGCACACGGCGCGTGGGGGGTGCGGCCATGGGAAGATCATGACACCGTGTCGTAGCTCTTTTCTACATACACGGATATTCACGGTGACTTGTTAAGATCCCCCGTGTGAAGCGGACCTGTGGAGGCCAGTGATGAACCCGGCGCAGTTCGGTAGAGGTTTCGACCCGAATGTCCCGAACGCGGCGCGCATGTACGACTACTGGCTGGGCGGCAAGGACAATTTGCCCGCCGACCGGGAAGCCGCCGAGAAGGTGCTGAGGTTCGTCCCGGAAATTCCCATTGGCATCCGCGAGAATCGGGCGTTTCTCCTCCGGGCCGTGCGTTTCCTGGCCGAGCAGGGCATCCGCCAGTTCCTCGACATCGGCGCCGGGCTGCCGACGCAGCGCAACGTGCACCAGGTGGCCGCCGAGTACGCCCCCGGCGCCCGCACGGTCTACGTCGACAACGACCCGCAGGTGCTCGTCCACGCGCGCGCCCTGCTGCAGGACAGCCCCCAGGTGCTGGTGGTCGAGGGCGACCTGCGGCGCCCGGCGGAGATCATGGGCAACCACCAGCTGCGCGAGCACCTCGACTTCGACCAGCCCATCGCCGTGCTCCTGCTGGCCATCGTCCACTTCATCGAGGACTCCGACGACCCGGCCGGCATCATCGCGAAGATCCGCGGCGAGCTGCCCCCCGGCAGCTACATGGCCATCTCCCACGTCGCCATCGACGAGCGCCCGCAGTCGGCCCCCGGCGTGGAGCGCGTCTACAACAGCGCCTCCGCGCAGTTCGTCGCGCGGATGTCCCGCGAGATCCGGCCGTTCTTCGAAGGGCTCGACCTGGTCGAGCCGGGCCTGGTGAACCTGCACCAGTGGCGCTCGGACGACCCGGTGACCACGCCCGCCCTGGAGAAGGTCTCCGCCTACTTTCTGTGCGGGGTCGGGCGGGTCCTTTAGGCCCGCCCGACCGGGCGCGCTCAGGACGGGCGGAGGGACAGCCTGGCGACGCGGCCCTTCTCGCCGGCCGCCCAGCAGCTCAGGTCGGGGGCGCAGGCCACGGTGTCGAACGAGCCGGTGTCGAACGTCCGCCACGCCTTGCCGGCGTCCACCGTGAGGTCGCTGCCGGTGGGGCCGACCGCGATCGCGGCGAACGGCAGCAGGGGCAGCCAGGTGACGCCCGAGCGGTAGGCGGGGGGCGGCGCGGCGGCGCGCGTCCAGGTGGCGCCGCCGTTCCCGGTCAGCGCGGCGGCGTCCGGCGAGGCCTGGCCGGTACGGTAGTCGCCGCCGACGGCCACGCCGTGCCAGGGGTCGCGGAACGCCAGCGCGAAGACGCCGCGCGCGGGGTCACCCGCGGGGACGGGCGTGTCGGACACCTGCCAGGTCAGGCCCCGGTCACGCGAGTGGAAGACCCGCGAGCGCGCGCCTCCGCCGGAGGCCAGCCACACGTCCCGTCCGCCCGCCGTGACCAGGCACTGGCCGCTCGCGGCGAAGCCCGCCTCGCCGGGAAGGGCCTCCGGCATGCCGGAGGAGGGCAGCACGCGCCAGCTCCGCCCGCCGTCGTCGGTGGACAGGACGCGGAACCGCCCGTCGACCGGGTCGCTCATCGCCAGGCCGTGCCTGCGGTCGAAGAAGGCCATGCAGTCGTAGAAGGCGCGCGGCTCGTCGTTGCGGAACGTTTCCGCCCAGGTGCGCCCGCCGTCCTCGGTGCGGTACACCCGGGAGTCGGCGCCCTCGCCGATGGAAAGGACCACGGCGGTGCGGGAGTCGAACGCCTCGACGTCCCGGAACTCCAGCGCGGAGGTGCCGGGCGGGCCGGCGGCCGTCCAGTGCCGCCCGCCGTCCTCGGTGCGCAGCACGGTGCCGAGGGAGCCGGACGCCCACGCGACCCGGCCGCTCACGGGGGACAGCCCGCGCAGGCGCGCGGTGCTGCCCGTCGGGGCGAGTTCCCACGTGAGGCGGGGGGCAGGCGGTGTCCGTTCCGCGGCAGGAGGGGCGGAGGGTTCCGTCCCGGCGAGCGCGGGGGCCGTTGACAGGGCCGGCATCGTCGCGAGCAGGACGCCGATGGCCGACGCGACGCCGAGTGCGGTTCGCAGCATCATGGGTGGCAACGTAGCGAACTGGATCATTTCCGTCCATGCCATCCCGCGGTCCCGGTCGTCCCGGTCCTCCATGGGCCCGGCCGTCCGGTCCCGCCGTGGCGGGGGCGGGACCGAACTTCTCGGGCCGCCGGCGCGGGCAGGGCCGCGCGACGGCGATTGACTAGCTGATCTGCAGGTCGACGCAGGAGTAGAAGGCGTTCGCGGTGTCGGCGATGTTCCAGATCGCCAGGAGCTTCTGCCTGCCGGTCGCGCTGCCGAGGTTCACGGTGTGGGACACGGTCGCGCCGGGCTGGCGGCCGCCGTCGTTGAACAGCGCGACGCGGGTGCCGCCGATGTAGTACTCCCACGTGCTGGTGGCGTGGCGGGCGGTGAGCACCCAGTTGAACGTGACCGTCTTACCCACGCGGGCGACGGGCCACGGCTTGCTCTCGTCGCTGAGCTGCGCGAACCGCGCGACGTTGCCGTGGCAGTTGCGCAGGCCCTTCGGGCCCTCGACGCTCTGCGGCTCCCAGATGATGTCGCCGCAGTTGGGCACCTTGCCCTGGGCGCAGTTGGCCTGCCGGCTCGGCGGTGAGGAGATGTAGCCGTGCGCGTAGGCGGGACTGGTGACGAACACCGTGGCGCCGATGGCCATCACCAGGGCGGAGAGGAGGGTCATCGCTCTTCGCATGTCTGCTCCTTTGCTGGGGGGTGCCTCCAATTCTGTAGGAAACTTTCCTAAGGGTAAATGCATCGATGACAAGATATTTACCCTCCTGTCAGGTCATTCAGGGCCGACTTGATCCGCAAGGAGGTTTGGAACGATCCCGTCCCCGGGCGTGTCGCCCCGGCACCGCGCGCCCGCGGCGCCGCCCGGAAAGTCCGCTCAACGGAGGTGTCGCCGCGCCCGCGCGCCAGGACGACCGAGCCTCAGGTCAGGGCCCTGACGATGAGGTCGGCCACCATCTCGGGATCGATGTGGTGCCCGGTCAGCAGGCACAGGCTTTCCTGGTAGAGCAGGACGGCGGCGAAGGTGGCGGCCGCGGCCTCCAGGCGGGCGGCGTCGCCCCGGCCGCCGGGAAGCGTGAGCTCCAGGACGAAGCTGGCGCGGCGGATTATCTCGGCGTTGAGGTGGCGCAGCCGCTCGCGCACCGAGCCGTGGGTGTCGGCCTCACGGAACAGGATGCGCCGCATGGCCGGCGAGGCGCGCAGGGGCACGCGCCTCGCGAGCCTGGCCAGCGCGCCCGCCGGGTCGGCCGGGACCTCCTCGACGGGCTCGTCGCCCATGTCGTCGATGCCCGTGCGCTCCCCGACGAGCGTGACCAGCACGTCGATCTTGCGGGGGAAATAGTGGAAGACGAGCCCCTTGGGCACGTCGGCGCGTTTGGCGATCTCCGCCGTCGCGGTGGCGTCGTAACCCCCGCCGGCGAACAGCTCCTCGGCGGCGTCCAGGATGCGGGTGCGGGCGTCCGGCCATGCCTCGCCGACCCCGGACCGCCGCGGGGCGGCCCGGGACCACATGGCCGGGTTGATCACGCGTTCGTCAGAACGCGGCCGCGCGTCTGAAGGGCCGTCCACAGCCCGACGATAACCGTCGCGCCGCCGGCGATCCACGCCGTCCATGCGGCGGAGCCGTCGCCGTCGAAGCCGAAGGCCCACGGAGAGAGGACGAGCAGCGCCCCGAAGGCCGCCGTCACCCAGGAGCTCGCGCCGCCCGCCCCGAGGAGCGTCCAGAGCGCGGAGACGAGCAGGAGGCCGCCGAGCAGCAGCAGCGGCTGACCGGCGGCCCGGGAGCCGTCCGCCCAGAAGAACGGTGCGAGTACCGCCACCACGCCCGCGAGGAACGCGACGACGTCGGCCCACGATTTGGAGAGGTCCATCCTTGCCTCCGGGATGAGAGAGGTGTCGTGGTCCCTCGACCGTCGCGCTGATTGACCGACCGGTCAACACTCCGGAACGCTACTAACCACTCACCTTGCGCATTCGTGAGGCGCTGTCCCGCTTTCCGTCGCGCCGCCGACGCGGCCGGCGGGCTGGGCCGCTTCTCGGGGAATCAGCCCGCCGATCGCGCGCGGCTCACGCGGCGGCCAGGCACTCCCGGACCGCCGAGACGAGCCGGTTGGCCCGCGCGTCGCCGTAGCCGACCATCCGGTTGGAGACGTAGGCGAAGCCCACCCCGTACTCGTCGTCCCCGAAGGTGAACTGCCCGCCCGCGCCGTCGTTGCCGAAGCTGCGCGGGCCCAGCATGGGACGGAAGGACGAGTCGAGCAGGAACCCCGATCCCCAGCGCTGGCCCGCGTCCATGCCCGACCACGTCACGCCGGACGACAGCTCCCGCACCGCGCTCGTGACGGTGTCCGGCGAGAGCAGCCGCGGCGAGCCGTCCACCCCGGTCACGGCGGCGGCGTACAACGCGGCCAGGCCATGCGCCGACGAGACCGCGCCCGCGCCGGGGATCTCGGCGCCGAGCAGCGCGGGGTCGTTCCAGCCGTGCGGCTCCTCCAGGCCGGGGAAGGCGAACGCGCCGTTCATCGTCACCATGCGCATGATCAGCGTCTCGGGGCCGGGCATCGGGGGCCGGCCCTCTGCTTCGGCGAGCCGTGCCAGATTCGGGACCTCCTCCGGAGGCAGGCCGATCCAGGTCCGCAAGCCCAGCTCGCTGGCGACGGCCTGGCGGAAGTACGCGCCCGGGGTGAGCCCGGTGACCCGCCGGATCACCTCGCCGACCAGGAAGCCGAAGACGTGCGCGTGGTACTCGTAGGCGGCGCCCGGCTCCCATAGCGGCTTCTGCTCCTCGATCGCGTGGACCACCGGCGTCCACGCGGCGATCTCCTCGAAGCTCAGCACGCGGTCCAGGACGGGCAGCCCAGCGCGGTTGCCGAGCACCATGCGGGTCGTGATCGCCTCCTTGCCCGCCCGCGCGAACTCCGGCCAGTACCGGGCCACCGGAGCGTCGAGATCGAGCGCTCCCCGCTCGGCGAGGAGGTGCGCGCAAACGCCGACGACGGCCTTGGCGCAGGAGAACACGGGCACGATCGTGTCCCGGTCCCACGGCCGGCCGGTCCGCCCGTCCGCGACCCCGCCCCACAGGTTCGCGACCTCGCGTCCCCCGGCGAACACGGTGACGGCCGCGCCCAGCTCGCCGAAGTCGGCGAAGTTCCGCGCGAAGGCGTCCGCGACCGCTCCGAACCGTTCGTCGGCCCATCCGCTGTGTTCCATCGCCCGTCTTCCTTCTCATCACGCGTCGTTCGCGCGGGCGCGCGGGACGCTCGGCGGTCGTCGACCGGGACACGGTATATGTCCCTCGCCGGCCGTCTCCAGCGAATATGCGGCGCGGGCGCGATCGTCCTGGACGGCAAGGCGCCCGCCGCACCGGGTCACGGCCGGTGCGGCGGGCGCCGTCAGCGGGCCTCGCGCCGGGCGGCCGTAGGGCGGGCCGGCCGCGTCGGGCGGGCGGGGGCGGCACTCCCGGGCGCCGGGGCGCCCGTTCGTGCTTTCCGGCCTTAGTACGGAGCGCGGGGGGAGAAAGGTTCAATCCGTGAACCGGTAAAAGTACACAGATGGAAATGTGGCCCTCGCCGGGGCCGGCCGTTAAAATGCCAGGTCACATCCCGAGCGTGAGCGATGCCGTCCCGTCCGTGGCGGTCCCGGCGCATGGCCGGCGGCACGGCAGGACCGGCCGCCGCGTCAGGTGGTCACGCCTCTTTCCTCCAGCGCGGCGCGCAGCGCGCGAAGGGCGTAGTACACCCGCGACTTCACCGTGCCGAGCGGAATGCCGAGCACCGCGGCGGCCTCGTTCGCCGACCGGTCCCGCAGGATCGTCTCGTCGAGGATCTCCCGGTGGGCGCGCGACAGGGACTTCAGCGCCTCCGAGACGACCACCTGCCGCAGCAGGTCGTCGGTGCGGTCGGGCTCCGGGGTGTGGTCCAGCGGCAGGGCGCCCGCCTCACGCGGCCGCGCGTCCCTGCGGCGCGTCTCGTCGATCACGATGCGCCTGGCGACGGTGGCCAGCCACGGCATCAGTGACGACGCCCCGGGCTCCAGCTCGGCCGCGCTGCGCCAGGCCCTGATCATGGTCTCCTGGACGACGTCCTCGGCCCACTGGAGGTCCCCTCCGGTCAGCCGCGCCGCGAACGCGAGCAGCGGCCGGTGGTAGGTGCGGTACAGCTCGGAGACGATCGCCTCGTCCTCCGGCTTCCGTGGACGTGCGCGGCGGAACAGGCCCCGCCGCCCGCGCGGGCTGTGGAAGACGTCCACCATGGATGTGCTCCCGGGGTCGGCCGTCGGCGAGGACGGGTGCCTTCCCGCATCATCTCCCCGCGCCGTGCGGCCGCGCGAGGGCGAAATTCCCGGTTCCAGTAGCCGCAAGTGGTGAAATTTCGCGCTACAGGCCCCCGTTTCGCTACGGTTGGGAGCCCAGGGCCGGGCTCCGAGGGAAAGCCCGCGCGTCCGCGTGGCGGCGGACGCGGCGCATCCGTCCGCCGTGGCACGCGGACGGCGGACGACGGCCCTGGCAGGGAGGCGCGAGCCGTGAGGAACCCGCCGGGGACGCGGGACGCCCTCCGGCGGGCACGAGTGGTACAGGAATTCGGCGATCCAGGAGTACCGCCATGAGCCGGGAGTCACGAGAAGAGCGCGGCGAGCTCGCCGACCTGCTGCTCGTAGGCCCGTTCCACCAGGCGCTGCGCGTCGCGATCCAGGAGCGCTCGCTGACGCTGGAACGGCTGCGCCGCAGGATCGTCCAGGCCGGCGTGCCCGTCGCGCTGTCGACGCTGAGCGACTGGCAGCAGGGCAACCGCCGCCCGGGCACCGAACGCTCCATGCGCGTCGTCACGGCGCTGGAGCAGATACTGGGCCTGCCGCCCTCGTCGCTGACCGACCTGCTGGACCACGAGTCGGTCACCCACGACGAGCGCGGCGGCGCGATCGGCGAGCTGCTCGACCTGCTCCCCGGCTCGCGCGACCGCGAGGCGACGATCCTCAACCAGCAGCAGAAGGTGACCGTCAACCGGTTCGGGGCGGCCTGCCGGGTGTGGAACCGCACGCTCATCCGGGCCCGTCGCGACGGCGTCGACCGCTACTTCCTGCGCTTCTTCGGCGGCCCGGGCACCTCGATCGAGGACGTCGTGCTGACCCCGATGGACAACTGCCGCCTCGGCCGGGTCGAGCGCCATCCCACCCAGCCGGTGCTGGTCGCCGAGTACCTGTTCGGCGCCGAGCTGCGGGCGGGGGAGACGTGGGTCTTCGAGCACCAGTACGAGGACCACGCCGAGGAGCCGGACACCGAGTACGGGCACGGCTTCCGGTACATGGTGTCGCAGTACGTCCTGGAGGTGCGCTTCCACGCCGAGCGCCTGCCCGCCGCGTGCTACTCCTACGCCCGCCGCGGGCTGGTCGGCCCCCCGCACCGCACGGGCGTGCTCACCATGAACCCCCACCACGCCGTCCACCTGGTCGCCTCGGACGTCGCCGCGGGCGTGCTCGGCATCACCTGGGACTGGGACGCGTCCGCGACCTGACGGGCCGGGCGGCACGTGTCGGGCTGTCACGCGCGGCACCCGGCGGGTCGTCCGCCGGTCGGTGGCGTTTCGGCGCCGCCATTAATCCACGTGATCGGCCATCGTGCGTGATGTCTATTGATTTTGAAAATCATGTAGTTAGCGTGGGATATGCCATCCAATCCCTAATAGGAGTAACAATGCCGGTTGTAGTGGAGCACGCCGAAGAGATCATCGCTGCGTGGCGTAGGGGAGTGGCCTCCGCCGAAGGCTGGGAGAACCCGGCCGGCCCGCCGCTCATCGGCGAGTACACCGAGGAGGAGATCACGATGAGCCTCATCGAGACGAAGAGGCCGAGCTCGTGCACCGCGGGCGGCGGCTTCTGCTGCTGACCGGGAAAGGCCGAGACGCGTGGCCGGGGACTTCGACCCGTCGCTGGACGTCCTGACCGCACCGTCGCTGGACGCGCTGTCGGCCGCACTGGCCTCGGTCCCCGGCCTCGCGGAGGCGGAGGCGGGAGTCATCCGAAAAGGAGCCGCCGAGGCGCTGGAGGAGACCGTCCGCCGCAAGGTCACCCGGGTTCTGCTGCTGGAGCTCAACGCGGCCCGCATCAGCGGGCGGCTGACCGAGGAGACGCCGCAGCTTCGCTGGAGGGAATGGAAGGCATCCGCCGAGACGCCGGAGTTCTGGAGTTCACTGACCGCGCACTATCCCACGATGTTGTCGCGGCTCGGCACGATCATCGCCGGCAGGTGTGCGGCGGCCGTGGAGCTGGCGCGCCGGTTCGCGGCCGACCGGGCGGAGCTGGCGGCGCTGCCGGGTGGTGTGCGGGGCGATCTGGCCGGGGTGGAGTTCGGGGCGGGTGACAGCCATCGCGGCGGACGCGCCGTCGCCCTGGTGCGCGGCGCGGAGGGCGCTGCGGTCTACAAGCCGCGTTCGCTGGCCGTGGACCGGGAGCTGGCGGGGTTGATCGCCCGCTTGTCGCCGGGCGTGCCCGGTGGGCTCGGTATCCGCGTGCCCGGCGTGCTGGTGCGCGGGGAGTACGGGTGGGCGGAGCACATCGGGCACCGCCACTGCGCCGGTGACGCGGAGCTGCGGTCCTTCTACCGGGGCGTCGGGCACTGGCTGGCGCTGATGCGCCTGATCGGCGGCAGCGACCTGCA
This sequence comes from Sphaerisporangium album, assembly GCF_003323745.1. Taxonomy (GTDB): domain Bacteria; phylum Actinomycetota; class Actinomycetes; order Streptosporangiales; family Streptosporangiaceae; genus Sphaerisporangium; species Sphaerisporangium album. The sequence continues at coordinate 24,424 of NZ_QOIL01000017.1, read as the reverse complement.
CGCGGAGAACCTCATCGCCGCCGGGCCCGTTCCCGTCGTCGTCGACTGCGAGACCCTGTTCACCCCGCACGCCACCGCCGAACCCTCCGGCTACGGCGCCGCCTTCGACCGGGCGATCGACCTGCTCGAGGGATCGGTGCTGCGCACCGGCCTCCTGCCCGGCCGGGGCGTCGCACTCGGCTGGCGGGGCGTCGACATGTCCGCCCTCGGCGGCCTGCCCGGCCAGCAGCCGTACATCAGGGTGCCCGTCGTCGTCGGGGCCGGCACGGACGAGGCGCGGCTGGGCATGGAACGGGTCGAGATGGGGACCGCGGCCAACCACCCGAGCCCCGATCCGGTCCTGGCCCGCTACTGGGACCTGGTGCTGGCGGGATTCACCGACCTCGCCGGGCATCTCGACGCGCTGGACCGGCGCGGCGAGCTGGCCGGGCTGCTCGCGGACTTCGCCGATCACCCGATCCGGGTCGTGCTGCGCGCCACCGAGGCGTACGCCGAGCTCAGCCGGATGCTGTGGCACCCCGCCTCGCTCCACGACGAGGCGCCCGCCATCCGCAAGGCGGCACACCTGCTGGCCGAGCAGGCCGGGAACCTCCCCGGAGCGCCGTCGGACCCGGATGTGATCGGCGCCGAGGTCGCCGAGCTGCTGGACGGCGACATCCCCTTCTTCAGCACAACCCCTCGCCATGGCCGTATGGACGGCCCCCGCGGCACCACGTGGGGAGAGGAGAAGGATCTCATCGAGGACGCGTTGCGGCGCTGGCGCGACCGTGAGCCGGCCCTGGACCGGGACGTGATCCGCGCCGCGCTGATCAGCGCCTACCTCAACGAGGGGTGGACGCCGCAGGCCAAATCGGCGGCACCGTCGCTTCTGCGGTACCACGACCTCGACGCGCGCCGGCGCCGGGTGGCGGCCGCCATCGCCCGTGACCTGCTGGACGCGGCGGTGCGCGGGGACGACGGCACGGTCACCTGGATCGCGCCGGTGCTCAACGCCACCGGCTGGTCGGTGCAGCCGCTGTCCCTGGACCTGTACGGCGGGTCGTACGGGGTCGCGATCGTGCTGGCCGCCTACCAGAGCGAGGCGGGACGGGGCAGGGCCGAGGCGGTGCCGGGACTGGAGCCGCTGCTGGCGGATCTGCTCCGCTCGATCAGGACGGCCGAGGAGCGGGAGGCCGACCTCCGGCGTGCCGGGACGCGGCGCCGCCCCCAGCCTCCCGGCGGCTACGTCGGCCTCGGCTCGCGGATCTGGGCCTGGCTGCTGCTGAGCGGGCTCGGGGCCGTCCCCTCCGGGGAGGCGCTCGCCCGGGCGCGCGCGTCGGCCGAGGCCATGCCCGAGGCGGTCGCGGCCGACGAGACCTACGACCTGCTCACCGGAATGGCCGGCGGCGTGGTGCCGCTGCTGCGCCTGGCGGAACGCACCGGCGACGAGCGGTGGTCCAAGGACGCCTACCTGATCGGGGAGCGGCTGGTCTCGCTCGCCCGGGACGAGGAGCGGGGAGCGTGCTGGCCCGGCGACCTGTACCCGCGGGGAATGGGCGGGGTCTCGCACGGCGCGACCGGGATCGGCTGGGCGCTGGCCCGGCTCTCCGCCGCCGCGACGCGCGACACCGCCGGGCTCGGCGTCCTCGCCGAGAAGGCATTCCTGTTCGAGGAGTCGCTGTACGACCCGGCCGGGGGCGGATGGCGCGACCTGCGCGAAGCCGAGCCTCGCGTGACCTCCAGCGCGTGGTGCCACGGCGGGGCCGGCATCGGCATCATCGCGGCCGACCTGCTGGCCCGCCAGGGCGGCCGGCACTGGGAGGACGTGCTCCGCCGCGCCGCGGCGTCCAGCTGGCCCGGGAGCCTCGGCTGGAACCACACCCTCTGCCACGGAGACCTCGGCATCTGGGAGACCCTGGACCGGGCGATCGCCGCAGGCCTCGGACCGGAGGGGCTGACCCGGGAGTCGGTCTCGGCGCACGTGATCGGCGGCTTGGAGGAGCACGGGCCGGTCAGCGGCCTGGCCCGCGACGCCTTCACGCCCGGCCTGCTCCCGGGCGTGGGCGGCATGATCTACCAGTTGCTCCGGATGCACCCGGACAGCACGCTTCCTTCCGTCCTGCTGCCCGATCCGCGTTGATCCCGGAGAAACGGCCGGCGGGGAGCGGGAGGTCGGTGGGCGATTCCCCGGGAAGGCCGCGGGAAGCGCACCGCTGTTCGGTTCAAAAGGGAAGTAATGGGTGGTACCCGATATCGACATCGGACGGCTGATTTATCCGCAAACAGGTGTCAAGGCATCGCCAGCGGGCACGCGACTCCACGGCTGACCCGGCAGCCATTGGACATCGGTCTCTCTCATTGGATTGTTATGATCACCCAGAACGCGATCCTGCCCGCCGTCTCCTGGCTGCGCCGCGCCGCCTGCCGTGGCGAGGACCCGGAGCTGTTCTTCCCGATATCGGCGAAGGGCCCGGGCCACCTGCAGCACGAGCGGGCCAAGGCGGTGTGCCGGCGCTGCCCGGTCCGCAGGCCGTGCCTCGACTACGCGCTGAGCACCGGCCAGGAGCACGGGATCTGGGGTGGCACCGACCCGGACGAGCGCAGGGCGAGCGCCCGGCGTGAGCAGGACCGCCGCGTGAGCGCGGGGTAGGAAGCGGGCATGAGCGAGGACCTTGACGATCCAGGCCACCGGCGGCCCGAGGGCATGGACGACACCACCGTCGAGGCGCTGGGCAAGCTGTCGGAGGCCCGGGAGACGGTGGAGCGCGCCCGCGGCCACCTATACAGCTTCCACCAGCTCACCGGGCACGCCCACCTGCAACTCCAGGACGCCGTGGACCTGCTGCGCGAGGCCGGCCACACCGCCCACGCGGACGCGGTCGCCGCCGAGCTGCTCGGCCGCGACGTGCTGGAGGGCCGGTGGACGTTCCAGGTGGTGGAGGAGTACGACGACGGCTACTACCGCTGCTTCACCGGTATCGAGACGCGCGTGAGGAACGACCTGGCCCAGGGCAGGCGCCACATCTACGAGGCCGAGATGAAGCGGCGCCTGCACGGCTGAGCGCGGCGCCCCCTCCGCCGCGCGGCTACTTCAGCGCGCCCGCGGTCAGCCCGGCCTGGATCTGCCGCTGGAAGATCGTGTAGACGATCAGCATGGGCAGGATCGCCATGCTCAGCGCCGCGAACAACGCCGCCCAGTCCGCGTCGTAGCCCGCGGCCGTGGAGATGTCCGCGATGCCCTGGGTGAGCACCCACTTGTCCTTCGCCTGCCCGCTGAGCAGGACCAGCGGGATCTGGTACTGGTTCCACTGGCCGAGGACGTTGAAGATCGTGATGCTCACGATGCCCGGCCGGGCCAGCGGCAGCATGATCTGGAAGAACACCCTGCTGTGCGAGGCGCCGTCCACGAACGCCGCCTCGGCCACCGCCTGCGGGAGCGTGCGGAAGAAGGCCGACAGGAAGAACACCGTGAACGGCAGCGAGTAGGCGATGTAGACGAGGACGAGCCCGCCGTAGGAGTCCAGGCCGATGAGGGGGCCGATCAGCGGCAGGTTCCCCATGTTGCGCACCACGAAGAACAGCGGCGTGAGCGCCAGGTAGACCGGGAAGGCCAGCCCGGAGACGAACAGCAGGTAGACCGCCCGGTTGCCCCGGAACCGGTAGCGCGCCAGCACGTACGCCGCCATCGCGCCGAACAGCATGGTGCCGGCCGTGCCCAGGGACACCACCACGACACTGTTCAGCATGTACCGGCCGACGTGCGCCTGGTCCCAGGCGCGGGCCCAGTTGTCCCAGCGCGGGGTGGCCGGCAGCGACCAGGCACTGCCGAAGATCTCGTCCTCGCTCTTCACCGACGCCAGGAACGTCCATACGATCGGCACCACGACCAGGACCGTCCACACCACCAGCGCCACGTGGGACAGCCCCGAGAGCGGACCGAGCCGGAGCCGCCGCCGTTCGCGGACCTGGCCGCGGGTGAGCCCGACCTCGGCCGTCCTTGCGCTCGTGCGTGAGACCATCGCCGGCCCCCTCAGAACTCGACCCGCTCGCGGCGGGACAGGCGAAGCGCCACCACCGCGAAGGCGACCGTGAAGAAGAACAGCACCACGCCCATGGCCGAGGCGTAGCCGAACTTGAAGTACTGGAAGGCGTTGCGGTAGATCTCGGCGGCCATGACCGTCGTCGAGTGGTCGGGGCCGCCGTGCTCGGCGGTCATCACCCACACGATCGCGAAGACGTCCAGGGCCGCGATGCCGAGGTAGATCCACCCGACCTGCACCGTGTCCCACAGCAGGGGCAGCGTGACGCGGAAGAACAGCCGCCCGCGCGTCGCGCCGTCGATCTGCGCCGCCTCGTACAGGTCGCGCGGGATGGACGCCATGCCCGCCGAGAACAGCACGACGTAGAAGCCGACCGCCTGCCAGATGAGCACGCCGAGGATCGACCAGAACGCGACGCCCGGGTCGGACAGGAACCCGACCGGCTCCAGTCCGAGCGCCATGAGCGGCGCGTTCAGCATGCCGCTCTCGTCCGGCCGGAAGACCTGCTGGAACAGGACGGCGACGATCGCGACGGCGAGCACCTGGGGGAAGAAGAACACCACGCGGTAGAACCGCGCCCCCCGCACGCCGGACACGCCGCGAGGACCACCCGCGTTCAGCAGGAACGCGAAGAACAGGGCGATCACGAGCGTGCCCAGCGGCATGAGGACGAGCAGCAGGCCGTTGTGGCGCACCGCGGTCCAGAACACGTTGTCGTCCAGGAGCCGCCGGAAGTTCGCCGCCCCGACGAAGCCGGGCTCGGCGTTCACGCCGCGCCAGTCGGTCATGGCGATGGAGAACGCCTGGGCGTAGGGCGAGATCACGTAGACGAGGTAGAGCAGCACCGGGACCGCGAGGAATCCGATGATGAACCGCGCCCGGGTGAAGGCGGTGCGGTTCATGAAGAAGGGCGGTTTTGTGCCATTCGACACCCTATTCCCCGCTTTCCGGTCGTTCCATCCTTAGCTGATATGTCGGCCCACGTGCCCCGGCTTCACGGCGGGAGTCAGGCGCGGGTGAACTTCTTCACCGAGGTGTCGTTCTTGATCTCGTCCGACTTCCGCTGGACCCGCTCGGCCCACTGCGCGACCTTGAGGCGTCCCGCCATCAGCTGGCCGGTGGCCGCGGCCACCTCGTCGTGCAATTCCTTGTACCACTGTCGGAACCGGAAGTAGGTCACGTTCTCGCCGGCCTCCTTCAGCCGTCCCGCCGCGCTCCGCAGCCCCGGCTTCAGCGTGCGGCCGTCCGCCGCCCCCTTGACGATGGTGAGCGTGCTGACCAGCTCGCTGAACTTCCCGGCCCCCTCCTTGGACAGCATCGCCCGCATGTACTCCATGCCGGCCCGCGGATTGGCCGACCTGGCCGCTACGAAGAACTCCTCGCCCGGCCGGGAGTGCAGCGTGCCGTACGGCAGCGCGTCGGACTCCGAGAACGACGGCAGCGGGAACATGGCGTACCCGAAGTCCGCCGGGGTGGTGTCCTTCTGCTCGTTCTCCAGCCACGACCCGCACGGCAGCATGGCGACCTGGTACTTGTTGTGGGCGGTCTGGGTCTGGATGTGGTCCAGCCCCTCGGTGCCGCGCAGCAGGTACTTCGCGCCGAGCTCGGCGAACGCCTCCGCCGCCTTGGCGACCGGCTCGGCCTTCCAGGCGTCCGGCGCCAGGTTGTCGATGTTCTTCAGCACCTCGACGCCCCCGATCTTGGCGGCCAGGGTGAGGATCGTCTCGTAGATGTAGAACGGGTGCTTGCCCGCGTAGGTGAACGGCGCGCACGTGCCCGACTTCTGGATCGTCTCGCACAGGGCCGTGAACTCGTCCCAGGTCTTCGGCACCTGCCAGCCGTTGTCGCCGAACAGCTTGGTGGAGTACCAGATGCCCCACACCGTGTTGGCGTAGTTGAGCACGCAGTACGTGCCGTCGTAGGTGCCGAGCTCGACCGCCGAGGGCAGGATCGTGTCGCGCACCTTCATGGCGGGGTCGTCCCAGCTCGGAGCGTCCAGCAACGCGCCGAGGTCCTGCAGCTGGCCGTCCTGCGCCAGCGCGCCGAAGTCCATCGCGTTGTCGCCGCTGTTGTTGACGAACTCGGGAGGGTTCCCGCCGGCGAACCGCGGCTGGAGCGTCTTGGCGATCTCCTTGGTGGCCGAGTGCTTGATCTGCGCGCTCGGGTGCCTGGCCGCGAACAGGGGCTGGTGGATGTTCCTGGCGTAGGCGTCGCCGAACCCGCCGTCGAAGATCACCACCTCGAACGGGGACGTCTCGGCGATGCCGAGCGGGTTGGCCGCCGACGTGGCGCCGGTGGCCGCGGCGGCAGGCGTTCTGGACCCGCCGCCGCCCGGGGACGCGCACGCCGCCAGCGCGCCGGGGAGCAGCAGTCCCGTGACGGCGGCGCTTCGCAGCAGCTCGCGCCGGGATATGGATTTGTCCGCCATTGGTCCTCCTGGGGGGCTGGAGCGTCGCCGCGCCTCCGGCGAGAGGGCCCGCCCGGGCGCGGAGGTCTCTGGTCGAACCTGGTCGGTGACGCGTGGCAGTGCGTTTCGGCCGGGCGGCGGGGCGGTCAGCCTCCGCGCCGGATGCGGCCCGCGTACCGGCTTTCCAGGGCGCGGTTGTGCTCGTCGCCGCCGACGACGTTGGCGGACCGGTAGATCGGCGGCGTCTCGCCGGCCTCCAGCAGCCCCCGGACGATCTCGGCGACGACCATCTGCGCGAGCAGGGCCGAGGTGATCGTGGAGACCGCGCCGAACGTGCCGCCCCCGGGGATCGGGACCACCGCGTCGCCGTACGGGGCGCCGTTGTCGAGCACGACGTCGGCGAGGTCCATGAGCTTGAGGCCCGAGGGGTGCCGCGACTTCATCTCGCCGCTGTGCCGCACCGAGGTCAGCGCCACCAGGCCGTGGCCGCGCTCCTTGACGATGGACGCCAGCTCCACCACCGAGCCGTTGACCCCCGAGCTGGAGATGAGGACGAAGGCGTCCTCCGGCCGGACGGGGGCGAGGTCGTAGACGCGGCGGGCGACGGACGGGTCGCGCTCCAGCTCGGCCGAGCCGAGCACGCTCGCCGGCTCCCCGCCGTACAGCACGAGGTCGCGCAGGGCGAGCCGGTTGGTGGGGACGAGGCCGCCCGCGCGGCCCGCGATCTCCATCGCGATGGCCTCCGAGTGCCCGGAGCCGAACGCGTGGATCACCCCGCCGCCGCGCAGGCAGGCGCCGAGCAGGGCGGCGGCCTCCCGTACGGCCCCCGCCTGGCTCGCGGCGACCTCGTGCACCAGCCTCTCGGCCTCCTGGGCATAGGCGGCGGCGCTGATGTCCAAAATTATTCCCTTCATCATTGGGTGATCAGGTGAAAATAATTGCCCACACCCGGCCGCTTAGCAAGAGGAAGTCCCTGACAACACGGACATCCGTGTGCCGGGACGCCGGCCAGAGGACACCTCCCCACGCCGCCGCCTCCGGAAAACGGGTCGCGCCCGATCCGGGCGCATGGGCCAGAATGATCGGTGCCGTCCGCCCGGGCGGTCACCGAGGACACCGGCGAGGGCTTTGAGGAACATGAGCGAGGAACAGATCAGGCGCGTGCTCGGCCTGCTCTACCAGGACGACACGCTGCGGGTCTTCTCCGCCCTGGTCCTGAGCGGCAAGCCCGAGGAGGCCGGGCTCGGCCCGGACGCGCTGCGCCGCGCGCTGGAGCGGCTGGAACGCGGCGGCCTGATCGTCCGCGACGAGGAAGGCCCGCGTCCGAGGCCCGAGCGCTTCCGCGAGCTGCTGCACGCCACCGCGCCGCCCCCGGAGCCTGCGCCCGAGGACGCCGACGCCCGCGTCGTCCAGACCTTCCTCGTCGAGGGCCGCCTGCGGGCGATCCCCACACGGCGCGAGAAGCGGCTGGCGGTGCTCCGGTACATCGCCCAGGTCTTCGAACCCGGCGTGCGCTACCCCGAGAAGGACGTCAACGTCGCCCTGCGCGCCTTCCACGACGACCACGCCGCCCTGCGCCGCTACCTCGTCGAGGAGGGCCTGCTGAGCAGGGAGAACAGCGTCTACTGGCGCAGCGGCGGCGCGGTCGGCGTCTGAGCCGCCGCCGGCGCCGCCCCGAGCAGCTCGGCGAGCCGGGCCGCGTTGCGCTGGGCGTTGTCGGCGCAGCAGTTGTTCATCAGCACGTGGACGGACGGCGTGCGCGCGGCCAGCTCCCCGATCTCGCCCGCCCACCTTTCCAGCTCCTCCTCCGAGTACAGGTAGCCGAACCGCTCCTCGATCACCTTGCTGGCCCACTTCTGCGAGTGCCCGTGGAAGCGGACGACCGCGAGGTCGGCGGTCGCGGCCAGCACCGGCGGGATCGACGACGCGTGCCCCTGGGGCATGTCGACGCTCACGTACGGAATGCCGTGCTCGCTGAGCCACCCGAGCGTGGCGTCCCGGGCGCCCGCCGTCATCCAGGCCGCGTTGCGGAACTCCACGCAGGCGCGCATCGGGGCGGTGCGCCGCGCGCACTCCACGACGTACCGCCTGTTCCGCTCGCCCGGCGCGAACCATGGCGGGAACTGGAACAGCACCGCCCCGAGCCTGCCCGCCTCCTCCAGGGGACGGATCGTGCCGAGGAACCGGTCCCACACCTCCTCCACGACCTGCGGGGGCACGTCCTTGGGGTAGACGCTCGCCTTCGGCGTGCCGAGCCTTTCCCGCAGGTCCTTGTAGAGCGACCGCACGGGAGTCGGATGCCCGGTGAGCAGCGAGAACGCCTTGATGTTGAACGTGAACCCCGGCGGGGTCCGCTCGGCCCACGCCTGGACGGTACGCGCGGACGGCGGGGAGTAGTAGGTCGCGTCCACCTCCACCAGCGGGAACCGCGAGGCGTAGTGGGCGAGCCGGGCGGCGGGGGTGACGGCGTCCGGGGGGTACCAGCCCGAGGCGAGCAGACTCCTGTCGGTCCACGACGCGGTCCCCACCAGAACGCCCTTCCGATGATCGACGTCTGGCATCCCCGTCCTCTACCACCCCTGGCGGCGGCAAACCCCGGGGCGGCGGGGCGTGTCAGGCGTTGGGACACCATTTACCTACCGCGGCGCTTGGTTATCATGACACCAAGATCGAGAGCGGAGGCGGGGGCCGGGGTCTCTCTCCGGCCGCCGCCGCGACGAGCACGCCGCGCCGTCAGGGGCGGCGGAACGGGGATGCTGATGATCAGGAAGAAGGCAGGCGCCGTCGCGTTCGGGCTCGTGCTCGCCGTCGCCGCGTGCGGCGGGCCGAGCGGCTCCTCCGGGGCTGCGGGCGGGTCCGGCGCGGCCGGGGGCACGTTCACGTACTGGACGAGCGGGTGGCCGCCGGACCAGATCGCCGAGGTCGACGCGGCGTTCGCGAAGGCCAACCCCGGCATGCGCTCCAAGGGGGAGTACATCGCCAGCTCCGACCAGTACCTGCCCAAGGTCATCGCGGCCCTGAAGAACGGCACCCAGCCCACGGTGCTGCTCACCCAGAACCCCTCCGACCTGCCGGTCGTCCAGCAGAGCGGCAAGCTCATCCCGCTCGACGGCAAGCTGACCGCCGAGACCGGCGCGCTCTACCCCGGCATCAGGGAGTCCCTGTTCTACAAGGGGCACCAGCTCGGCATCGCGCTCGGCGGCGTGGGCGACATCGTGCTCTTCTACAACAAGAAGGCCTTCGCCGACGCCGGCATCGACGGCCCGCCCAAGACCTGGACCGAGCTCGCCTCCGACGCCAAGAAGCTGTCGGACCCGGCCAAGAACAAGTACGGCTTCTACGTGCCGCTCGGCGAGGCCGAGTGGATCTCCTTCGCGTGGGCTCCGATGCTGTACGCCGAGGGCGGGTCCTTCCTCAACCCCGCCGGCACCGCCACCGCCTTCAACAGCCCGCAGGGCGTCAAGGCGCTCACCACCTGGGTCGACCTGCTCAGGTCCAGGTCGGCGCCCAGCACCGCCTACGCCCAGGCGGGCAGCTTCGACGGCGCCCCGGCCTTCGCCGGCGGGACGGTCGCGATGATCGTCAACGGGCAGTGGGCCATCACCACCTTCGAGAAGGCCGGCGTCGACTTCGGCGTGGCGCCCATGCCGGCGGGGGCGGCCGGCACCTCGACGAGCATGGGCATCGGCGTGGCCGCCCTGCTGAAGACCGACCCCGCCGCCGAGAAGGCGGGCCTCGCGTTCCTCAGGTTCCTCGCCACGCCCGCCCAGGGGGCGTACCTCGCCGTCAAGAGCGGCGGCCTGCCCTCCGACCCGGCGCAACTCGAGCAGAGCCTGCTCAAGGAGCACATCGCCAAGAACCCGACCTACCGCGTGTTCGCCGAGGCCGAGAAGACCGGCAAGGTGCGTCCGATCACGCCCGCGTACACCGCGATCTCCCAGAGCCTGTGGACTCAGATCAACGCGGCCCTCCAGGGGCGGAAGACCCCGGCGGAGGCTCTGGCGCAGGCCGCGAAGGAAGGCGACGCGGCCCTGAAGAAGCTCGGCTGACCCATGACGCGCACCGGAGGCGGCGCCGTGGGGAGGCAGGTCGCCGGGCGGACCGGCGCGGCGCCTCGTGCCGAGGGGACGAGGCCCGCCAGGCGGCGCGGGCGGCGCGGCACCTGGGCGCTGGCCTACGCGTTCGTGGCGCCGACCGTGGTCCTCACCGTGCTGTTCTCGCTGGTCCCGCTCGCGATGCTGCTGTGGCGCAGCCTCTACAGCGGCGGGGTGTTCGACTTCGCTCCGCGCTTCGTCGGCCTGGAGAACTACACGGGGATGCTGGCCGAGGGCGGCGGCCAGGCCCTCGGCGTCACCGGCGTCTACACGGCCGGGTTCGTCCTGCTGACGATGGGCGCGGGCCTCGGCCTCGGCCTGCTGCTCAACTCGGGGGCCCCCGGGGTGGCCCGGGTACGGGCCCCGTTCATCATCCCCCTGGTCGTGCCGGTGGTCGCCACCGCGCTGATCTGGGCGAACATGTTCGCGCCGCAGTTCGGGCTCGTCAACAGGCTGCTGGGCGCCCTGCGTCTGCCGCAGGCCGACTTCCTGTCCTCGCCGGGCCTCGCGCTGCTCGCCGTCCTCACCTTCGGCGCCTGGCAGTTCTTCGGGCAGAACGTCATCCTGTACGTCGCCGCGCTGAAGTCCGTGCCCCGGGACGTGCTCGACGCGGCCGGCGTGGACGGCGCCGGGCCCTGGCGGCGGTTCCGGCACGTCCAGTGGCCCATGATGCGCCGCCACACCCTGCTGATCTGGGTGGTGACCACCCTCACCGGCCTGCAGACCTTCACCCAGATCTACGTCCTCACCCAGGGCGGCCCGGACGGCGCGACCTCCACCGCCCTCTACTACGTGTACAACGAGGGATTCGTCCAGTTCGACACCGGCCGGGCCAACGCCATGGGGGTCGCTCTGTTCCTGCTCTCCCTGCTCATCACGATCGCGCAGCTCTGGCTGGTGGGGCGGGCCGATCGTGCCCGCTAGCCTCGCCGCCCGCCGCGCGCTCGTGTACCTGCTCCTCGGCCTCGCCGTCCTGGTCGTGGCGTTCCCGCTGTTCTGGATGGCCGTGAGCGCGCTCAAGACCGACGCCGAGATCGTCAACCCGGCCGCGCCGCTGTGGCCCGCCGAGCTCCAGTGGTCCAACATCGGGCGGGCGCTGTCCCAGGCGCCGTTCGGCCGCTGGTACCTCAACACCGCGATCTTCGGTGTCGCCGCCACCGCCGGGCAGCTCACCAGCGGCCTGCTCGCCGGGTACGCCTTCGCCCTGCTCGACTTCCCGGGCAGGCGCCTGCTGTTCGTCGTCGCGCTGAGCGGGCTGATGGTGCCGTTCAGCGCGATCATCGTCCCGATGTCGCAGCTCCTCGGCGACCTCGGCTGGCTGAACACCTACCAGGGGCTGATCGTCCCGAACATCGCCTCCGGGCTCGGGGCGTTCCTGTTCCGGCAGTTCTTCCTCGGCACCCCGCGCGAGCTGGGCGAGGCCGCGCGCCTCGACGGGGCCTCGGAGCTCCGGGTGTTCCTGAGCGTCTACGCCCCGCTGGCCCGTCCGATGATCGCCGCCCTGGCCATCATCCTGTTCCTCCAGAACTGGAACAACTTCCTCTTCCCCCTGATCGTGGTGAACACGACGGACATGTCCGTCCTGTCCCAGGGCCTGTCGGTCTTCCACAGCCAGTTCGCCACCCAGTACAACCTGATCATGGCGGCGTCCCTCATCACCATCGTCCCGGTCTTGCTGGTCGCCGTGGCCGCCCAGCGCCACATCATCGAAGGCATCACCCTGGGCGCGCTCGACTGACACAACAGCGGCCGTCGGCCTGGGCGGCGTGGTGCGCCGCCCAGGGGCCGGCCTCACACCGGGGCGCCGGGGCGGTCAGGCGGCGGGGAACAGAGGGGCGAGGGCCTCGCGCAGCGGGGTCGTCGGGCGGCCGATGAGCTTGGACAGGATGCCCGGGGTGGCGGCGAGGACGCCCTGGGAGACGTCGGCGTCCATCGCGGCGAACATCGCGGCCACGGGCTCGGGGAGCCCGGCGGCGGCCAGCACGCGGGCGTACTCGTCGCGCGGCAGGTCCTGGTACGTCACCGGGCGACCGGCCAGGGCGGCGACCTCGGCGGCCAGCTCGGGCATGCTCCACGCGGTGTCGCCGGACAGCTCGTACACCGTGTTCTCGTGGCCCTCGCCGGTCAGCACGGCCACCGCGGCGGCGGCGTAGTCGGCGCGGGTGGCACTGGCGACGCGGCCCTCGCCCGCGCTGCCCGCGATCGTGCCGTGCTCGGCGCCGTTCAGCGCCGCGGGCGCGTAGTTCTCGGTGTACCAGCCGTTGCGCAGGAAGCTGAACGGGACGCCCGAGGCGCGGATGTACCCCTCGGTCGCCAGGTGGTCGGGGGCCACCGCGAGCGGGGTGGTGTCGGCGTGCAGCACGCTGGTGTAAGCGAGCAGCGCGACGCCGGCCGCCGCGGCGGCGTCCACGACCGCCTTGTGCTGGTTCAGCCGCGCGCCCACGTCGGGGCCGGAGATCAGCAGCACGCGGTCACCCGCGGCGAAGGCGCCCTCCAGCATGGCGGGCCGGTCGAAGTCGGCCTCCCGGACGTGGACGCCGCGTTCGGCCAGATCGGCGGCCTTGCCCGGGTCGCGCACGACGATCGCGACCTGGTCGGCGGGTACGGCGGCCAGCAGCCCTTCGACGACCAGGCGGCCCAGGTGTCCGGTGGCGGCGGTGACGACGATCATGCTTCGGCTCTCCTTCGGATCGGGGTTCGCTGGTAGGTTAGTACTAACTTTTAGAAAGTGCTACCCAGAAGACCGGTACATTCCTCGGGAGAGTGCGGTGAGACCGTACGCTTGGCGTATGAGCGAGCAGGGCACGGTGGCTTCGGACGTCCGCGAGCCGGTCACGGAGGGCGAGCCGGTCACGGAGGGCGAGCCGGACGCGATCGCCGGGGACGGGCCGGACGGCGCGTGCGTCCGGGACGAGCACGGAGAAATCATCTTCGACGTGTTCGCCCGAGGATGTCCCTCCCGCGAGACGATGGAGCACATCACCGGCCGCTGGGGCATCCTCGCCTTGGCCGCGCTCGCCGACGGCACCTATCGCTTCAACGCGCTGCGCCGCCGGGTGGACGGCGTCAGCGAGAAGATGCTCGCGCAGACCCTCCAGGCCCTGGAGCGCGACGGCATGGTGCACCGCGCCGCCCAGCCGACGATCCCGCCCAAGGTGGAGTACAGCCTGACCCCGCTCGGCCGCGAGGCGGCCGGTCGCCTGCTCGACCTCATCGACTGGCTGGAGGGCGAGATGCCCGAGGTCCTGAAGGCCCGCACCGCCCACGACGACGCCAGGAAGTCCCCGGCGCCGTCGGCCGGACCTTCGACACGCTGATCCGCCGCCGCGCCACCCGGACCGGACCCACCCGATCCTCCTCCCCGGACGAGCGGCGGCTCAACGCCTGGTGGCCCGCGCCGGAAGTTCACCCGTTGAGTTAGCGGTGGGTTCTGGGTGGGCTGCCGTCGCCCCCGGACCCGATCCAGGCGCGGGTGCCGAAGGACGCGCAGGCCGCGGAGGCGATGGGGATCGCGTAGCTCAGGGCCGCCGCGAAGGTGTCCTCGATGACGGCCTCGGTGACGGAGCCGGGGTCGCCGGAACCAGGGACGGAACCAGTGACGGGGCCGAGGGCTTGCGTCAGGGCGCGGCACAGGGCGAAGGTCAGCGCGCCGTGCAGGACGTCCCCCGCGCCCAGGGTGTCCACGACGTCCACGCGGGGAACGGGATGGGACCGCACCTCGCCCGGCGCCTCGCCCCCGCCCCGCCACAGGACCGCGCCGCCACCGCTCGTGACGGCCGTCCAGCGCACGCCCGCGCCGGCGAGATACGCGAGGACGTCTTGCGGCGTGCGGGCGCCCGGCGGGTGGAAGTCGCCCGAGACCACCGCGACGTCGACGTAAGGCAGCAACTCGGCCGTACCGGGCTTCCAGCTGCCGCCGTCCAGGACCGTGAGCCGCCCCCGCTCGCGGGCCAGCCGCGCCGCCGCGAGGGCGAGGTCGGGGTGGTGGCCGTCCAGGTGCACCACGTGGTTCGCCGCCACCAGGTCCGCCAGCCCGGGCGGCGGCTGGACGCGCACGCCCGAGCCGTTGACCGACACCACCGCCCGGTCGCCGGTGCCGCGCGTCACCATGATCGTCGAGATGGCGGGAGGTCCGGCGGCGTCCGGCGTGAGGTCGGCGAGGCGTACGCCGTGCTGCGCCAGGTCGGCCAGAACGCCCTGCGCCAGCGGGTGTGCGCCCACGGCGCTGACCAGCGTCGCGATCCCGCCCAGGTGCGCGAACGCGACCGCCGCGTTGGCCGCGGGCCCGCCCGCGGCGACCGTCTGCCCGAGCGCCGTGACCTTCTCGTTCGCCCCCGGCATCCGCTCCACCGACTGGACCAGGTCGAGCGTGCACAACCCCGCGAACAGCCCCCGACACGTCATGCTCAACCGTAACCACACCGGCCCCGTGACCCGGCCCGCCGCGTGCCCGCCGCCGCGGCCGATCTCGAATCCGAGCACGCGGTCCTGCACGCCCCGCCCGCCGCGTGCCCGCCGCCGCGAAAGGTCGGACGGGCGGCTTGCGAGACACGCGTGGGCATTCCAGCCTCGACCCGGACCACGAGAAGGCTGGAGTGACCGGTCGTGGGGGAGGTTTGGCGGGGACGCGGCGTGCGGGACATTCTCGCCGTGATCCGACGCGGGGTTTCGGTCGTGCTGGTCGTGCTGCTCGGTTCGCTCGGCCTGCTCGTGCTGCCGGGGTGCGGCGGCGGGGAGGTCGTCGGCCCGGAACGGATCGCCGACCTGCGGGCACAGGGGGTCGCGCCCGACCTGCTCTTCGTCGTGGACCTGCCCGGGTACCGGCTCGTCGAGCGGACGATGAGCGTGTACGGCGAAGAGGGCCTCCAGGCGTACTACGCCGCGCCCGGCCGGCAGGTGTGGTTCGGTGTCGAGCGCGGCGACTTCAGCGACGCCCTGTGCCCGGAGCGTCCCGTCCACGACGCCGAGTGGATCGGCACGCCCGTCGGGTGCGACGCCGACGAGGCCGGCTGGTACCGCGTCAGCGGCGACCGCCACGAGTACGCCGTCGCGGGCGAGGGCCACGTCGTCCGCCTCAGCGGGCGCGTCGCGGACGTGGACCGCGCCGCCCTGGCCGAGGCCATGACCGAGATCCGCCGCATCGGCCCGGCACACCCAGGCGCTCCCGGAGGCGCGGCCGGCACCAGCGGCATGGGCGGTGCGAGCGGTACGGGGGGCCTGGGTGGTCCGGGCGTCAGCTCAGGGAGGCGCGGGCGAGCCAGAAGTCCAGGAGCGCGGAGTCGCCGAGGACCTTCACCCGGCCGCCGTCGGCGGGGAGGCGGCGGTAGAGGGTGAGCAGGACGTCGATGAGCGGGCCGCGCACGGTGACGGTGGCCGCCTCGCCGCCCGCGCGGCCGGAGGTGAAGCCGTCCGCGCCCAGCGTGATGAGCCAGGCCGCGTCGGCGTCCGTGGCCTGGAGCCCGATGGTCTCCCCGGTGCCGCGCAGCTCGGCCAGCGGGGGCATCCCGCCCGCCTGCTGCCCCTTGAACAGCTCCAGCAGCTCGTCGATCGCGTCGGCGGCCAGCTCCGGCGCCACGGCGTAGTCGCCGCCCACCGCGAGCGCGACGTCGGCGCGGTGGACGACGATGTCGTGGACGGCACGGCGGACCCAGAAGGTCGTGTTCCCCTGGAACCCCCACACGGTCGCCTCGGCGTCCGGGCCCGCCGCGCGCAGGGCGGCGGTGTAGGTCTCGGCGCCCTCGGAGAACCAGGGGTCCAGCTCGGCCCAGTCGTCGGTCCCGGGCCCCGCGAGCCCGTCCACCTGCGCGGCCGGGTCGCTGACCGGCGTGCCGGTGCGCACGGCCGTCCCGACCGTGCGCAGGTTGCCCCCGATGTGCCGGACGAGCGCGGCGAGCGTCCAGCCAGGGCACGTCGGCACCGGGACGGACGGCTCGAAGCCCTTCACCAGCTCCCGGAGCATGCCGCTCTGGTTGATGATCTCGTCACAGTAACGATCGTGCCCCAGGGGTGCCATGTCCGTGCTCCTCGTTCGCCGCGCCCGCCCTGGGCGCGTCGGTTCGAGGGTATTTCCGGCAGCGGCGGCGGGACAGGGCCGCGCGGCCGTTCCGGGGTCACCCGTGGCGCGGGCCAGGGTACGGCCGGGGCAGGTCGAAACCGCGGGCGGCGAGCACCGCGCGCAGCCGGTCGGGGTAGTCGGTGATGATGCCGTCCACGCCGTCGTCGATGAGCTTGTTCATCGTCGGCTCGTCGTCGATCGTCCAGGGGATGACCTTGATGCCCATCCCGTGGGCCTGGTCGACCATGGCCTTGGTGACGTAGGGGACGTAGGAGGGGTCGGTGACCTTGCCGTTCTGCGGGAAGCCGTGCACCGGCGAGAACGCGGCGGCGCCGAAGGACTTGATCGCCTTCAGGGGGTCTCCGCCGAAGTCGTCGATGTCGATGCCGCCGAGCCACGGCGAGGCGCCCGGCTTGCCCGTCTGCAGGAAGTCGTAGTTGGTCAGCGCGACGAGCGGCAGGCGCGGCTCGACCTGGCGCATCCGCATGAGCGCGCCCCAGTCGAAGCTCTGGATGGTGACCTGACGCTCGATGTGGGCCCGCCGGATCTCCTTGACGGCCACCTGGACGAACTGCTCGCGCAGCGCGGTCTCGGCGGGCGCCCCGGCCTCCACCTTGGTCTCGACGTTGAGCTTCACGTCATGCGCGTGGAACCTCTTGACCAGGTCGAACACCTCGCTCAGCAGCGGCATCCGCGCGCCGGGCGCGGACCTCTGCCCGGGGAAGTCCGGCAGCGTCCTGGACCCGCAGTCCAGGGTCCTGACCTGCGCGAGCGTGAGCGTGTTGACGTACTTGCCGACATAGGGGTACTCCGGGTCGCCGGGGGAGGCGGGGCCGGTGTCCTGGCACTTGCGGCCGTCCACCCTGCGGTCGTGGGTGACGACGGCCCGGCCGTCCTCGGTGATCTGGATGTCCAGTTCCAGGGTGCTGACGCCGACGCGCAGCCCGTTGGCGAAGGAGTCCAGCGTGCTCTCCACCACCAGCCCGAGCCCGCCGCGGTGCGCCTGGAGGTCGAACCGCCTGTGCCCGCCGTGGCGGCCGACGTCGCCCTGGTCGCCGGCGAGGGGTGCGGCGTCCTGCGGGACGCCGGTGGGGGGCGTCGCGGGGTCGGCCAGCGCCGGCGCCTGGGCGGCGGCGACGAGGAGGCCGGCCAGGACCGCGGCGGTGGACAGGGCGCGGGATCTGATCATCGTGAGGGCGTCCGTTCTGATCGGGAGCTCGATGCACCCGCCAACCTGCCGATCAAGGATGACCCTCGGGGAAACGTCCGACGAAGACGCCCGTCCGGTCGCGTGTCCGTTCGGTGAGCCGGACGCCTCGCCCGGCCCGCCACGACCGGACATGTCAGCCGCCCTCGGCGGCCGGCCCTCAGCGGACGCCGCGTGGGCGGAACTGGACGCTGATGCGGGGGCCGATGGCACGGGCGGTCTTGGGCACGGCGTGCTCCCAGGTGCGCTGGCAGCTGCCGCCCATGACGATCAGGTCGCCGTGGCCGAGCTCGTGACGCAGGGCCCGCCCGCCGCCGTTCGGGCGCAGCAGCAGGGCGCGCGGCGCGCCGACCGAGACGATCGCCACCATCGTGTCCTCGTCGCTTCCCCGCCCGATGCGGTCGCCGTGCCAGGCGACGCTGTCGCGCCCGTCGCGGTACAGGCACAGCCCGGCGGTGCGGAACGGCTCGCCGAGCTCCCGCGCGTAGTGCGCGTTGAGCGCGTCGCGGGCCTGGTCGAGCACGGGGTCGGGCAGGGGCTCGCCCTCGTCGTAGAACTTCAGCAGGCGCGGGACGTCGACCACGCGGTCGTACATGTGGCGCCGCTCGGCGTGCCACGGCACGACCCGCTCCAGCCGGTCGAACAGCGCGTCGGCGCCGGCGATCCAGCCCGGGCGGACGTCGACCCACGCGCCGTGGTCGAGAAGGGTGCGCCTCACCGTCGCCCCGAGCGGGCCGGGGCCGGGCTCCTCGCACATGTCCAGCAGCGAGCCCTGGAATGGTGCGGTCATAGGCCCAGCATAGGGCATGTATTCAAACACACATTCGATCATCGTCCCGGCCGCGTGGCGGGCGGCCGGGCGACGATCTGCCGGGCCGGTCTCAGCGCCCGCCCACGCCCGTCGCCTGCGGACGGCGCGCGTGGGCCGCGGGCCGCTCGGCGACGTGCCGCGCCGGTCCGCTCCGTCCCGGGCTGGGCACCACGATGGCCGTCATGATCAGGCCGCCCTCGGCCGACCAGCGCCCCGAGAAGGCCGTCAGCCGCTGGCCGCGCACCCGGGGACCGGGCACGCGCAGCCACGCCGAGAAGTTGCCGTGCAGCGGGTCGATGTTGATCATGATGTCCTCGAAGTCCAGCCACCGCTTCGTCAGCGGGAACCAGGCCTTGTACACGGCCTCCTTGGCGCAGAACAGCAGCCGGTCCCAGTGGGTGCGGGGATGGCGGGCGGCGAGCTTGGCGAGGCTTTCGCGCTCTTCGGGCAGCGAGATGGCCGAGAGGACGCCGCCGACGAGGGGCTCGTTGGGCTCGGCGTCGATGCCGATGGTGGTCACCTTCGCCAAGACGCCGACCACGGCGGCCCGGTAGCCGGTGCAGTGCGTCATGCTGCCCACGACGCCCGGCGGCCACTGGGGCTCGCCCCGCAGGCCGGGCAGCACCGGGCTCGGCCGCATGCCGAGCTTGCGCAGCGCCTCGTGCGCGCACACCCGCACGGTCGTGAACTCCTTGCGCCGCACCTCGTCCGCGTGGGCGATCGACATCTCCTCCTCGGGGAAGAGCATCGGATCGGGCGGGTCGGTGAACACGTCGACGGCGACGACGCTGTCCGGCAGAATCGACTTGATCATGGTATCTCGCACCCCGTGAGGAACCGCCCGAGCGAGTCGCCCGCGCGCGCGCCGCCGAACCCCGGCCGGAGCGACGGCCTCTCAGCGGTCTCCCGGCCGCGGGAAACGCGTAAAGGGAGAATGGCGGCCCCCGGGGGCCTTTGAATGCTCACGTGGGTAGCGGTCACGTTCCCAGCGTATCGACGCGGAACTTCCATTGGAAATCAATACCCGTGTTCCTTGGGGTACGAGATCACGTCGTGCTAGGGCGGCGCGGGCGGACGGTAAGGGTTCTCACAGGGGATCGGCGGCGGGAATTCCGCGGCTCCCGCGCGGGGCGCTGGCGTTTCGGTTTCCCCTGTAGCGAGGCGGTGACCTGCGTCTTCGTCCAGAGGGCGGGCCTTTGCGCGCCGTCCGGCATTCGGCTCCCCGTGGAAAGGGCTCCCTGCGAGATGCGTGCGCATCGTATATCAGGTATTCGTGAGAGATAAGGCCCGCAGGGAAATCGAGACCGAATGGCCGCCGGGCGAACCGGCCGGCCCGGGAACCGCGCCGCCCGTGCGATAAAGGCGGGTGACGCGGGAAATCACGGCGGGCGTCCCCCGGACGTTCGCCGCGGCGTGCCCGCATCCTACCGCGCGGCCCTGCTACTCGTCCGCAATGTCCGGAAAAGCGACACTCGGCGTGTCGGCACGCGCGGACGCCGGGGCCACCCCCCGCCCGCGCGGCCGCGCCCTTCAGCCGACGAGTTCCCCGGACTCGCCCATGCGCTCCCCGCGGCCCAGCACGGCGGGTCCGGCGGCCCGTCCCTCGCGCGCCGGCGCGTCCCCGGCCCCGGGGGCGCCTCCGCGCCGCGCGGCTTTGGCCCCGTCCAGCATGGTCAGCGCGCGGGCCTCCCACGCCGGCGTGCGCATCGACTGGAACAGGGCCAGCGCCTGCTCGAAGTGGACGATGGCGTGCTCTGCGTCGTCGCAGGCCACGGCGAGCTCGCCCAGCCCCAGCAGGGAACGCGCCTCGGCGAGCCGGTCGCCGGTCGAGCGGGCCAGCCGCACCGCCTGGCGCAGCGCCTCTTCCGCGCGCGCCGTCTCACCCCGCCGCAGCCGTGCGAGGCCGAGCCCGTTCAGGCTGTACGCCTCGCCGACGGGGTCGCCGATCGTCCGCACCATCGCCAGGGCCGTCTCGAAGATCTCGGCGGCCAGGGCCGGCTCCTCCCAGGCGAGGTAGGTGTCGCCCATCCGGTGCAGCACCTGGGCCTCCACCCGCCTGCTGCCGCCCTCGCGGCTGAGCGCCAGCGCCTCGGACAGCAGGGTGCTCGCCCCCTCCGGGTCGCCGGTCTCCAGGCGGAGCTGCGCCAGGTTGTGCAGCACGTACGCCGAGGCGACCTGGTCGCCCGTGCCGGCGAACATGGCGAGCGCGCGTTCGTAGTGGGCCGCCGCCTCGTCGAAGCGGCCGCTCATCCTCTCCAGGAAGGCGATGTTGCGCAGCACCAGCGCGGTGCCCTGGTCGTCGCCGTTGTCGGTGAAGAGCCTGATCGCCTCCTCGAAGTCGCGACGCGCCTCGGGGAACCGCTTCTCGGTGATGTGCAGCGACCCCCGCGAGTACAGCATCGCGGCCTGCCCCCGGACGCAGCCCGCGTGGCGGGCGGCGGCGAGCGCGGTCTCGTGGGTCTCGCGCCAGTCGTCCAGGTAGACGCGCGACTCGAACAGCGTGACGGCGCTGATCGCGAGGTCCCAGCACAGGTCGGCGAACCCCGCCTGCGCGGCCTGCCGGATGCCGGACACCAGCAGCGGGCGCTCCCGCTCGTACCAGGGGAGCGGCTCGGCGACGAGTGCGGCGACCAGGCGCGGGGGCAGCGGCCAGCGCGGGGCGTCGCTGTGGATCTGCACGTAGTCGCCACCGTACTCGCGGCGGTGGGCGGCCTCCGCGAGGAACAGCAGTGCCCGCAGCACACGCTCCAGGGCCGCCTTGCGCTCGGCGGGCGTCTCCTCGGCCGCCAGGCGCTCACGGGCGAACACCCGGATCAGGTCGTGGAAGCGGTACAGGCTGTGCACGCCGTTGCCGCCCGCCGCCTCGATGAGCTGCGCGTCGGCCAGCTCGTCGAACAGGTCCGCCGCCTGGTCGAACGTCCGGTCCAGCAGGGCGGCGCCGATCCACACCGAGAACATGCCGGTGTCGAGGATCGCCAGCCGCCGGAACAGGCGCCTGGCCTCCTCGCCGACGCTCTCGTAGGTCACCGAGATGCTCGCCCGGATGCCCATCTCGCCATGGTTGAGCTCGTCCAGCCGGCGGGTCTCGTCCTCCAGGCGGCTCACCAGCTGCTCGACGCGCCAGTGCGGGCGGGCGGACAGCCGGGCCCCGGCGATGCGCAGCGCCAGCGGCAGGTGCCCGCACAGCTCGGCCAGCGCCCGGGCGGCCTCGGGCTCCGACCGCACCCGCGTGGTGCCGGCGATGCGCCCGAGCAGCTCGATCGACTGGTCGGTGTCGAAGATGTCCATGTCGATGTGGATGGCGCCCGCCAGCCCGGCCAGGCGGCTGCGGCTGGTGATGAGGACGGCGGAACTGCGGGTGCCCGGGAGCAGCGGCAGGACGTGGCTCTCGCCGGCGGCGTCGTCCAGGACGATCAGGGTCCTTCGGTCGGCGAGCAGCGCGCGGTACATCTCGGCGCGCTCCTCCAGCCCGTCCGGTATGGAGTTGCCCGGGACGCCGAGCGCGCGCAGGAACCGCTCGAGCACGTGCATCGGGCTGACCTGCCGCGAGGCGCCTCCGTGCAGGTCGGCGAAGAGCTGGCCGCACGGGAAGCGCTCGGCGAGGGCGTGCGCGGCGTGCACGGCGACGGTGGTCTTGCCGACCCCGGCCTTGCCGGCGATGACGATGATCGGGACCGCGAACCGGGAGGGGTCCTCGAGGGCGAGGGTCAGCTCGCGCTGGATGGAGTCGACCTGCTTGGCGCGGCCGGTGAAGTCGGCGATGGCGTTCGGCAGCAGGCCGGGCACCGGGAAGGAGGGGGCGGCCGGGGGTTCGGCCCGGATCGTCGTGACCTCGGCGGGCGCGTCCAGGCTGTCGTCGGCGGTGAGGATCGCCTGTTCCAGGCGCTGGAGCTGCTCGTTCGGCTCGATGCCGAGTTCCTCGATCATCGTCTCGCGGGCCAGCCGGTACACCTGGAGCGCCTCGGCCCTGCGGCCCGAGCGATAGAGGGCCAGCATGAGCTGGCCGCGCAGGCGCTCGCGCAGCGGATACTCCTCCACGAGCCGGCCGAGCTCGCCCACGACCTGCTGGTGACGGCCGAGGTCGAGCTCCAGCTGGACGCAGTCCTCGTTGGTGAGGATGCGCTCCTCGTTCAGCCTGCTCGCCGCCGCCTGCACCGGCCTGCTGTCGATGCCCTCCAGCGCCTCCCCGCGCCACAGCGCCAGGGCCTCGCGGTAGTGGCTGACGGCCTGGTCCGGTGCGCCGGCCTCCCGGGCGCGGCGGGCGCGGGAGGTCAGGTCCTCGAACCGCTGGGTGTCCAGGCGGCCGTCTTCCACGCGGATGATGTAGCCGCGCGACTGGGTCGAGATGATGTCGGGATCCCCGTGGGCCGCGAACAGCCGCCTCAGGGACGAGATGCAGATCTGGACCTGGGCCCGTGAGGTCGGCGGCAGGTCGTCACCGTAGATCGCCTCAGCGATGCGGTCGACGGTGACCACCCGGTTGGCGTCCAGCAGGAGGTTGGCGAGGGTGATCCTCTGCCGCGTCCCTCCGATATCGAGCCGTTCCGTGGCCGCGAACACCTCAAGTGGTCCCAGAATGCGGAACTCCACCTGCTTACTCCTTGCCAGAAAACCTACGGACCCACCCGAAGTCTTCACGCTCTCAGGCCTACTGGGGCAAGTATCAGGTACGCCGCCTCAGGCAGGGCCGGGACGGACCAAGGAGAGGACCGCCTGGTGAGGCGCGCGGGATCAAGCCCTGTCCCTCTCCTTCCAGCCACTACCGCTTAATCCCGTATACTACAAGTTTGTCGTTACGGCAACCGGACAGGTATTTACGCACCAGATATCCCATCTGAGAAGGTCTGTTAAACCGGGGAAAACGCTGTTTCCCGTAGCGTTGTGAGGGAACGCGGGTGCGAAGCGTCAGGTCCGCAGGTGGTGAGCCGCGGACGGTCGCGCTGTCGCGTTTCGCGTCGGCCCGGAAACGCTCCGTGTTCCGGCGCCGCCCGCCCTTCCGGGGCCGAGACGATGGCGGGTCATCTGTCAAGTGCGGCGCGGAAATCGGGGGCGGACGGCGCCGCGGGCACGCGGGAAGCCGCCCGCGGGGCGGTCGTCCGTTGTAGCCTTTGCGCTGGCGGGAAACGTCGCCCGCCCTCCCGTCCCACGCCCTGACCGCCGATTCGACCGATGGAAACGGTAGGGGTTCCGCTGGGGTTTCAGCGCGCTTCCGCACCGGCTTAGCATCGAATCGATCGAGCTTGCATGGATTTTATCCGGGCGATGAGGTGGTGTCTCTGGGCGGTTTCCTTCGAGGCAGGTCCCCACGCGGGCAAGGGCCATCGTGCGAACGCCACTCGCGCGGTGGCCTTGCTTTTCACGTGCGAACCCTGACCGTGTGAACACCGTCACCAAAGGTGAGGCCGCCGGAATGCGGAAACGGAGACACAATGGCCGGCCGACCGGCCGGAAATCCGTTACGCCGATCGGCGGCCCCGCGCGGTGAATATCGCTGGCAATGGACATCGTGAAATAGATGTGGCCGGACGCCCCCGGTCCCCGAGCACCATTTCACCGCGCGCGGCTCGTGGCGGTGACGATCCGTTCCCGAGCGAGGCCCCGGAGCGCGAGACTCCGGGAACACCGCCTCGCCCGCAGCACCTCTCCCGGTGCGAGGACCACAGCTCGCACCCGTCAAACCCGAGGAGTGAAGATGCCCCGCCGTCTGTTCACCTCCGAGTCGGTCACGGAAGGCCACCCGGACAAGATCGCCGACCAGATCAGCGACGCCGTTCTCGACGCCATGCTCAAGGGCGACCCGAAGAGCCGCGTCGCGGTCGAGACCCTGATCA
>NZ_QOIL01000016.1 GCF_003323745.1 Sphaerisporangium album | reverse complement strand
ATAAGTCTTCGCACCCTGACCGGTTCTGCCACCGCGCCTCCTCGCGCCGATCGGACGTGTACGGCACATCCAATCGGTGCGACGGACTACACGCGAACCCGGTGATCGTTTCCGGTCACAGCACTAGTGTCCGCTTCCGCTCAACACTCACGGCTACCTCTGCGCATATAGCCCATCAGCTGATGGTGACCATAGTAGGGGGTCTACCTGATTGACGCACTCACCATGATCTCCATATAGTCACGTAGGCGACATAAACTGAGGTTGATAGAAGATCCTATTTGGCCGCCCCCGGGTCGCCGGTACGCCTCGGCGTCACCGGTGAGCGCAACGCGAAGGTCCTCCCGGGGCGTTGCCGATCGGCTACAGAGAGGCCTCACATGATGTTTCGCCTGCTGGGAGGCGTTCAGGTTGAGACCGCTGATACCTCGATCACCATCGAGTCCTCGCCGGTCAGAGGAGTGCTCGTGGCTCTCCTGTTGGAGGAGGGGCGCCTGGCGTCCGTGGACCACCTGCTGGGGTCACTGTGGGACGACCCGCCGGACTCCGCGAGAACGAACCTCCGCCTGCACATCGCCCGATTACGAAGCCAACTGGCACTCGCGTCCCTTCGCGACCGGCTGACCACGTATCGGGGAGGCGGCGGAGCATACCGCCTGCTGGTCGACTCCGACGAGGTGGACGTTGCGCGCTTCAAGAAGCTCGCCGCCCTCGGCTTCGCCGAGCTGCGTTCCGGGTCGCTCACCACGGCGGAGACGATCCTGGAACGTGCTCTTTCTCTGTGGCAGGGGCCGGTCGGTCAGGGATGCACGAGCTCCCAGAAGCTCCGATACCGCTTCCTCGCTTTCGACGAACTCCGGATCACCATGCGCGACCGGTTGGTGGCGGCACGACTGGACATGGGACGCACAACTGATCTCATCCCTGAGATTCACGAGATACTCGCGATCGCCCCCTATCGGGAAGCGGCATGGGCGCATCTCATCCGCGCCTACTATCTCGGCGGCGACATCGCGGGGGCGATCTCCGCGTGGGATCGCGCGACGGCAACGCTCGGCGACGAGCTGGGCCTGGACGTCTCCCCTGGCCTTCGCCATCTTCACGTCTCGGTCCTTCGCCGCGACGACGTCGCGGTCCGCAGATACGTGGACTGCCTGAGGTCCGCCGGGGACATCGGCGTCCAGGCCGCGCCGCACGGTGCCAGGGGGCGCGAGATCAGGCCGTGACCCGCGTCGGCGAGAGTCGGTGGTGCCCGGCCGGTGTCCTCCGGCAGGGCCGGCCCGCGACACGAGGAGCGTTCGATGAGTCAGCCCATTCCGCACGATCGGCCGGAGCAGCTCGCGCAGGTTCAGAGCGGGCTCATGCAGGGCGAGCAGATCATCGCCGTCTACGACGCGATCGGGGCGGGGACGGGGTTCCTCGGGCTCACCGACCGGCGTGTGATCATCCAGGACAAGTCGTTCGTCGGCAAGAAGGTCGCGATCACCAGCATCCCGTACTCGAAGATCACCAGCGTCAGCGTGGTCAGCAACAAGTCGATCGCGGGGTCGTTCTTCTCGTCGGGGTCGATCGCGGTCAACGTCGGGACGCACGTCTACGAGATGGACTTCCGCGGCGAACAGAAGAGCCACCACGTGCACGACGTGATCCTCTACTACATCGCCCGGCCCTGACCCGTTCGGGAGGCCCGGCTCCGCGGCGTCGTTCAGGCGAAGTGCCTGCGGGGGTTGTCCACGAGCATCTGGTGGATCTGCGCGTCGGTGACGCCCTTCTCGCGCAGGGCGGGCAGGACGTTGTCGTGGATGTGCCCGTAGTGCCAGTTCGGGGTGAAGTGCTCCAGCAGGGAGTCCCACTGGCCGCCGACGATGTCCATGAAGCAGGCGGCGTCGTGGCTGAGCACCATGCGGTCGGCGTAGCCCCGGGCGCAGAGGCTCGCGACCGTGTCCACGCGTGACGCGGTGGGGTTGTAGACGTCCAGGCCGAAGCGGTCCATGCCGAGGGTCGCCCCCGTGTCGGCGAGCCGCATGAGGTGGTCGAGGTCGTTGCTGTCGCCCGAGTGCCCGAGCACGACCTTGGTCAGGTCCACCCCCTCCTTGGTGAACACGTCGAGCACGGCGGTCCCGGTGTGGGCGCGAGGGTCGGTGTGGACGGTGATCGGCACGCCCGTCCGCGCGTGCGCCTTCGCCACGGCCCGCAGGACGCGCTCGACGCCCGGCGTGGGGCCGTGATGGCCGATCGCGCACTTGAGGAACGCGGCTTTGACGCCCGTGCGGGCGATGCCCTCGGTGATGTCCTTCACGAAGTCGTCGACCATGGGCTCCGGGGTGTCGAACAGCGTCCCCGGGCCGTGGTGGGAGTACCGGAAGGGCACGTCGGCGAAGGTGTAGACGCCGGTGGCGACGATGATGTTGAGCGAGGGCACCTCGGCGGCGACCCGCTGGATGCGCGGGATGTACCGGCCGAGCCCCCAGACCGTCGGGTCGACGATGGTGGACACGCCCCGGGCGACGAGCCGGCGCAGCTTGGCTATCGCGTCCGCGATGCGGTACTCCTCGTCCCACCAGTTCCCGACGCCGTAGTCGGCGAGGCTCTGCGGGTCGAGGACGAAGACGTGCTCGTGCATGAGCGTCTGCCCGAGGGCTCCGACGTCCACCGGCCCGCGGACGGTCTGGACCATCGGCACGCGATCTCCCGGCTTCGTCCGGCGTCGGAGGGGTGTCCGTACCGTAGATCTCCGGCGACCGTGCGTCAACGAGGTGCGGCGGGTGTCGCGCCGTCTTGGGCGGACCTGCGTGCGGAGGGCGGGGAATCGAGCGGATAGCCTTCGGCTGTTCGGAAACCTTCACACGTCCACGTAGGGAAACGTCATGACGCAGGCTCCCGTCAAGGTCACCGTCACCGGCGCCGCCGGTCAGATCGGCTACGCGCTGCTCTTCCGCATCGCATCAGGCCAGCTTCTCGGCCCGGACGTTCCCGTGCGGCTCAGCCTGCTGGAGATCCCGCAGGCCGTCAAGGCCGCCGAGGGCACCGCCATGGAGCTGGACGACTGCGCATTCCCGCTGCTCCAGGGCATCGACATCAGCGACGACCCCAACGTCGCCTTCGACGGCACCAACGTGGCGCTGCTGGTGGGCGCCCGCCCGCGCACCGCGGGCATGGAGCGCGGCGACCTGCTCCAGGCCAACGGCGGCATCTTCGGGCCGCAGGGCAAGGCGATCAACGACCACGCGGCCGGCGACGTGCGCGTCCTCGTGGTGGGCAACCCGGCCAACACCAACGCGCTGATCGCCCGCTCGAACGCCCCGGACGTGCCCGCCGAGCGCTTCACCGCGATGACCCGGCTCGACCACAACCGCGCGCTGTCGCAGCTCGCCGCCAAGCTCGACGTCCCGGTGACCTCGATCTCCAAGATGACGATCTGGGGCAACCACTCGGCGACGCAGTACCCCGACCTCTACAACGCCGAGGTGAACGGCAAGATCGCGGCCGAGCAGGTGGACGAGGCGTGGCTGCGGGACACCTTCATCCCGACGGTGGCCAAGCGCGGCGCGGCGATCATCGAGGCGCGCGGCGCGTCCTCGGCGGCCTCGGCGGCGAACGCGGCCATCGACCACGTGCACGACTGGGTGAACGGCACCCCCGAGGGCGACTGGACGTCGGTGGCGCTGACCTCCGACGGCTCGTACGGCGTTCCCGAGGGCCTGATCTCGTCGTTCCCGGCGGTGTCCCGCGGTGGGCGCTGGGAGATCGTCCAGGGGCTGCCGGTCAACGCGTTCTCGCGCGAGCGCATCGACGCCTCGGTGCGCGAGCTGGGCGAGGAGCGCGACGCCGTAGCCGGACTCGGGCTTATCTAGGTCCGTAGCCGGACTCGGGCTCATCTAGGTCTGTAGCCGGACTCGGGCTCATCTAAGTCGGTAGCCGGACTCGGGCCTGTCCAGGTCTGTAGCCGGACTCGGGCTGATCTACACCTTCTGCAGGACGGCGGCGCTCGCGGGCGCGCCCGCGACGGTCTCCCCCGCGGCCTCCACGCGCGCCGGGCGACCGGCGGGGCGGTTCGCGCGTCCGGTCGCCGCCGTCAGCCCGATCAGGGTGAGGATCACCACCTCGGTCACCACGACCAGGCGCTGGGTGAGCCCGGCGACCCCGGGGCCGGGGTCGACCCCGAACATGCGCACGGCGTAGGGGACCAGCACCAGGACCAGGAAGACGCCGGCCGCGACGCTGAGGCCGCGCAGGGCGCGGGCGTGCGCGCCGCCGCGTGCGGCCACGATGAGGCCCGCCACGGGCATGCAAACAAAGGCGACAAAAGCCGCGTACCGGTGAATGCCCCCGGACATGGAGAGCGACACCCCCGGCCTGTCCGTGGGAAACGCCGCGATCAGCAGCATGCAGACGCTCCACGCGCCGAGGAGCAGCCCGCTGGAGCGCTCGCCGTGCCGCCGGGACATCTCCACCGCGAACAAGGCCGACCCCACGGCCAGCAACGTCAGCGAGACGGGCAGCAACCAGCCGTTCGGGTGGTAGGCGTACTCGCTGATCATCCCGTGCAGCGGGTCGAGGTCGGACACGACGTGGAGCGCGGCCATCGCGGCGGCGCCACCGGCCAGGGTCGCTAAGCCGCCCGCGGTCAAAGGACTTGTCATGTCCTCGACTCTCGCGCCCGGTGACCTGCGCGGACATCGGAGATCGGCCGGAGCGAGCCCTGGGCGTGCCCCGGCCCGACCCCGACCTCGCCGTGCCGCCGCCGGGGGCCGGGTCAGGGTCCGGCCCCGGTACCTGCGGGAACGCGCCCCGCACCCCTCAGGGGCTCGGGGTCACCCGCCCGCGCCCTCCCTGGCCTCGGAGTCGGCGATGTCGGCGGCGTCGGCGGGGGCCAGCTCGGGCTCGGAGGCGCGCATCCAGCGGCAGCCGTACGGGTCCAGCTCGATCTCGGCGCGGCCGTCCGCAGAGATCTTCGTCGTCCCGTCGACCAGCAGGTCGGTCAGCACCTGGCCGTCGTCCAGGCCCTCCAGGGTGAGCGCGAACGAGACCCGCTCGCCGGCGAAGTTGTGCAGGGCGAGGACGGTGGCGCCGTCGATGTCCGCGCGGTGGGCCAGCACCGAGGGAGTCCCCGTGTCCAGGATCCGGTAGCGGCCCCAGGCCAGCTCCGGACACTCGCGGTACTGCTCGACCAGCTTGGTGATCCACATGAGCAGCGAGTCCGGGTCGCGCCGCTGGGCGCTGACGTTGATCTTCTCGGGCCCGTACTCGCCCTCGACCATGGGGTTGCGGAAGTGCTCCGGCTCCGCCGTCGAGAAGCCGCCGTTCTTGTGCGGAGTCCACTGCATCGGCGTCCGGACGGCCTGGCGGCCCTCGATGGCGAGGTTCTCCCCCATGCCGATCTCCTCGCCATAGAACAGCACGGGCGTGCCCGGCAGGGAGAACAGCAGGCTGTACACCATCCTGATCTTGCGCTGGTCGCCGCCCAACATCGGCGGCAGGCGGCGGCGCAGGCCCCGGCCGAACACCTGCATGTCCTTGTCCGGGCCGAACGCGTCGAACACCTCCTGGCGCTCGCCTTCGGACAGCTTGTCCAGCGTCAGCTCGTCGTGGTTGCGCACGAACGTGGCCCAGTGGCAGTCGCTCGGCGGGTACGGACGATCCCTGAGCGCCTCGGCCAGCGGCGCGGCCTCGCCCCGGGCCAGCGCCAGGTACATGCGCTGCATGCCGATGAAGTCGAAGCACATCGTGACCTCGTCGCCGAGGTCGTTGCCGAAGAACTTCAGCAGGTCGGGGTAGGGCAGGTTGACCTCGCCGAGCAGCATCGCGCTGCCGTTCCTGCGGTTCATGAACGCCCGCATGTCGCGCAGGAAGCGGTGGACGTCGGGCAGCTTGCCGTCGTCGTCGGCCGTGCCCTGGGTGTCGCCGGCGTGTTCCCCCTGGTCGCCGACCCCCTGGCCGCCCTGCCACTCGCCGGCCGCGTGCGGACGCCTCTCGCGCTTCCCGGAGCTCTCCTTGGCCGCCTCCTCCTTCGTGCCGACGTCCTCGACCAGGAACGGGACGGCGTCGACGCGGAAGCCCGAGAGGCCGAGCTCCATCCAGAAGCCGAGGATCCTGGCGATCTCGTCGCGGACCTCGGGGTTGGCGACGTTGAGGTCCGGCTGGAACCGGTAGAAGCGGTGGTAGTAGTACTGCCCGCTGCCCTCGTCGTACTGCCACAGGCTGTCTTCCTTGTCGGGGAAGACCACGCCCTTCGGATCGTCCGGTTCGGGGGTGTCGGACCAGATGTACCAGTCGCGGTAGCGCGAGTCGCGGCTGGAGCGGGCCTCCTTGAACCACGGGTGCTCGTCGGAGGTGTGGTTGACGACGAGGTCGGCGATGACGCGGATGCCGCGGTCGCGGGCCACCCGCATGAACTCCACGAACTCCCCCAGCGTGCCCAGTTTCGGGTCCACGGTGTAGAAGTCGGTGATGTCGTATCCGTCGTCGCGGTCGGGGGTCGGGAAGAACGGCATCAGCCAGATGCAGGTCACGCCGAGCCGGTCGAGGTGGTCGACGTGCTCGGTGAGGCCGCGGAAGTCGCCTACGCCGTCACCGTTGCCGTCGGCGTACGTCTCGACGTCCAGGCAGTAGACGACGGCGTTCTTCCACCACAGGTCTGAGGTGTTGGTGAGTCTCACCCGGCCGCCACTACCCCAAGGGCGGGCAAAATATCTAAGCAACGGGTGACACGAGCGGGAGGCCCCGAAAAGCCCAGTGGCCCGTACCGGCGATGCGGTACGGGCTCAGGTGAGATTCACCGAGGTCAGATGACGGTGACCTGCTCGGCCTGCGGACCCTTGGCGCCCTGCACGGTCACGAAGGTGACCCGCTGGTTCTCGTCCAGAGTGCGGTAGCCACCGGAGGTGATCGCCGAATAGTGCACGAATACATCGGCACTACCGTCGTCCGGAGCGATGAAACCAAAGCCCTTTTCGGCGTTGAACCACTTGACGGTGCCTTCAGACAACTGCTTTCTCCCTGGTAAGAGCTTCACCGGGTCGCCGGGGCGGCGACTCGGGGCTGCATAGCGGACCTTACCCTGCATCCACGTTTACCACGAAAGAAGCAGAACGACCGCTGTCAGGAAACTTCCCGCGGGCGCTTTATGAAAAGACGTTCGAGGAAACAACGACTGCAACATGGCCGACCCTACATGGTGCTCGCGCCGATCTCAAACGGGTTCGGCGTGTCGCCTCACACCTCGTGCATTCGAACGCATTGCGTCCCCAATAAACTGACATACCGTCAAAAAAGTAACAACATGTTCGTAGCGCTCAGGTATCCTCCCGCCGTCACCACCGCCGGCCGTGCGCCTGGGATGCCCTCGGAGCGCGCCCCCGCGCCACGCGGCCCGGACGGAGGTGGAGGCTCCGCCGG
Organism: Sphaerisporangium album; assembly: GCF_003323745.1. Lineage (GTDB taxonomy): Bacteria > Actinomycetota > Actinomycetes > Streptosporangiales > Streptosporangiaceae > Sphaerisporangium > Sphaerisporangium album. The sequence goes on along the minus strand of NZ_QOIL01000016.1, from coordinate 252,727 downwards.
GCCGCGCGGGCGGGATCAGGCGGGTTCGGTGAGGTACCAGCGAGCCTGCCCGTCCCCCCGGGTGAGCGAGTCGAGCCGGCGGGGCAGTTCCTTGCGCGAGAACGGGTCGCGGGTCGCGTTGCGGATGTGGATGCCGATGGCGTACATGTCCCTGACCTCCATCAGGGTGGGGTAGCCGTGCCATCCGCGCAGGTCGGAGCCGTAGGCGCCGGCGAACTCGTCCACGTCGGCCTCCGTCAGGCCGAACCGCCGCTGGCCGTGGTAGGTGTGCACGAGGTCCCACTCACGGGGGCCCACCGCGACGCCGTCCCAGTCGCAGAGCACCGCGTGGCCGTCGCTGCAGCGCAGGAGGTTGTCGATCCAGGCGTCGCCGTGCAGCAGCACCGCGGGCGCGTCCGTCTCCAGCGACTCCCACCGTGTGGTCAGCTCGTCCACCCGGTCGCGCAGCCAGGCGCGCTGGCACGGCGACAGCACCTCCTTGCGGTGCTCGACCGAGTGGCGCACCTCGGCCAGCGGGTCGGCGAGCCGCTTCAGCGGGAACGGCGGCACCGGCAGCAGGTGCAGGCTGCGCAGGATCTTGCCGAGCTGCCGCGTGGTCGGCCGCCCGCTCGCGGGCACGTAGTGCCAGAACGTCACGACCCGCCCGTCGTACACCAGCGGCTGGTCGCACAGCTCGTCGGCCGGCCGCACCGTGGGGAACCCCTGGTCGGCGAGCCAGCGGGCGACCGCCAGCACGACGGGCAGCCGCGTCATCGCGTCCGGCGCGGTGGCGATGCGCACGACGATCTCGTCGCGCAGCTTGAACACCGCGTTGCTGCGCACCCGGAGAAGCCGGGCGTCCCGGGCGTCGAGGCCGACGCTCTCACACACCTCTACGAGGATCGCGGTGGCCTCGTCCGCCAGCATGTTCATGGGCGTTCCAGGGCGAGTTGGGGACCGGAATCCGCCAGCAGGTCGTGCAGATGTCGCGCGGCGGGCGTGCGCCGATGCCCGCGCGGGATCATCGACACCAGAGCCCGCGCCCGAGTCACCACGATCGAGGTGCGGTGCTCGGGCGGCACCTGTGTCAGCGCCTGCTCGGCCAGCCGGCAGGCCTCGTCGTAGCCGCCCTCCCTGGCGATGTGCGCGGCCTGGTCGAGCAGGACGAGCGCCGGGTCGATGGTGTACGGGCTCGCGGAGCGGGAGATCCACTCCTGTACCTGCTCGGCCTCGCCCAGCTCGATCAGCGTGCCCATGCGGTAGAACTGCAGCCGCCGCTCGGAGAACCGGAAGGCCAGGTGGTCGGTGCCGTCGCGGGGCATGCGCGAGAAGATGCGCTCGGCCTCGGCCAGCGCCACCCGGGCCGCCTGGTGCTCGCCCATGCGCGCCAGGGCACGCGCCTCGGCCGCCGCGCCGAGGGCGGCGGGCGAGCTTGGAGCGCTCCCGGCGAGCATCCGCGCCTCGCGGGCGAGCCGTACGGTCTCGGTGAGGTCGCCGTAGTAGTAGGGCAGCATGGCCTCCTGCGCGCGGACCAGGGCGCGCAGGCGCACCTCGCCCATGTCGTCGGAGGCGGCCCGCGCCGTGCCGTACCACGCGTGGGCCTGCCGGGTGTCGCCGAGCTTCATGAGCGCGTCGGCCGACAGCAGGGCGAGCATCGTGGTGGCGTTCAGCAGGCGCCGCTGGGTGACGGCGGGCTGACGCGCGGCGACCAGCCTGCGCACGTCGCCGACCTCCAGCATCAGGCGGTAGAGCATCGGCAGCGGCGCGCTCTTGATGTACTCGCGGCGGTAGCGCAGCACCTGCTCGTCCAGCCGGTCCAGCTGGTCCTCGGTGATGGTGCCGGCGGCCAGCGTGCGGTCCATGTCCTGGCGGGTGCGCTCGACCTCGGCGAGGAGGCGGCCGTTGAGGGGCAGCCCGGAGCTGAGCAGCGCGTGGTGGAACAGCGCGCGGCGCTCGCCCTCGTCGTCCAGGTCGGAGGGGGCGGCGCGGGAGGGCTGTGGGACGGTGTCCTCGCCCGGGAGCGTCTGCTGGGCCGCGGCGACGACCACGACCTTCGCGCCGTCGCCGTCGTCGCAGTAGTCGGCCGCCAGGCCCAGGCGCACGGCGTTGGCGGAGTAGAGCCTGGCGATCTGGTCGATGGTCTGGGGACGTGGACGGGCGCGGTTGTTCTCCCAGGCGTTGAGCAGGTCGATGCTCGCCCGGGGAAGGCCCAGCGAGTGCGTCTCGCAGAGCCGTTCGAGCTCCTCGATTGCCTGGCGCGCGGACCACCCGCGTGCCAGGCGGTGGGCCTTGAGCAGGCTCACCCCGCAGCAGCCGTGGATGGCCTGGGCGGTCTGCCACAGGGTCCACTGCTGTTCCACGGCTTGCTCTCGCCAGCGTCTGGCACACGCCGGGGAGTGTTCTCCACGGGCCATCTGTCGCCCCTCCGCCACTGAGGTGTTGGCCTTACGGATGTTTCCCCGATGTTAACGAGCCGGCACCTAAAGGCCCAGGCCGTTATGGGACTGATGCACGGGCACCCGCGTGCTTTCCACGTAAACCCGCGTTCCATTCGACGGTATTCCACTTATCAGTGGATTTGCTCGGATTGCCGGTCGGCGCCGCCGGGTCCAGTCTGGTCCCCATCCGGTCCCCCTCTCCCAGTTGGAGACCCCGATGAAGACGGCAGACTCAGGCACCCAGTCGGCTGAGGCCCTCGACCATCTGGAGCGACTCGCCGCGCAGTTGGAGGCTCACGCCTTCCAAGTACGCCTGACGGCGCGCACCGGACTCTATCCTCGGCTCCGTGTGATCAACCCGATGGCCCCGGCGGTCACCGAGGACGTGCTCGCCGCGAACGCGGCCGACGGCGAGTGGTGGTTCTGGCTCTCGTGGGCGGGCCGCATCGGCCACGCCTCCGACATCGTCACGGCGGCGGAACGCATCGCGAGCGTCCTGCACGTCATGCGCCGCTGACCGTCTTGACCCGCCCCCGGGGTCCCACCTCCTGACGATCGTTTCGCGGCACACTCCACATTTCGGAGGTTCTCCGCGTTTCATGGCTTCCAGGGGTCGCCCACCTCTGAGCCCGGGATTCCCGGCCCGATACCCGGACGGCTCGCGCGCACCCACCGCGCGAGCCGTCCGCGCGTTCAGTGGAAAAACGTGACTGATGTGAATTGCGGGAACATCGCCGCATCATTCACGCTCCAAGAGTGACGGCGAAAAAGATCATCATCGACCGCGACCCCGGCATCGACGACGCGCCGCCCATCACGCTCGCGCACGGCGGCCCCGAGCTGGAGATCCTCGGCATCACGACCGTGGACGGCAACGTCGGCTCGACCCTCGCTGATCGCGGTCGAGCCCGCGGTCGTCCAGGTCGAGACGGCGAGCCGGTAGCCGACAACGGCGCTTCGGTGGCGCGGGCGCGTCGCTACCTGCGACCATGCCGTGACATGAGGATCACGCGCTGGTGGCCGGCGGCGATGGCCTGCCTCGCTCTGGCGACGGCGTGCGGCGGCGGCTCCGAGACCCCCGCCGAAGGGGCGTCGGCGCCCAGGTCGTCCACCGCGTCAGCCACCGCGTCAGCCACCGCGTCAGCCACCGCGCCCCGGCCGCCCACGTCGTCCCCGGCCGACACGCCCACGCCCGTCCCCACGCCGTCGCCGGTCCCGCCATCGGAGTGGAAGCACGCCGGGGACGCGGGCCTGAAGGGCGCCGCCGCCCTGCGGGACGTCGCGGCGACCGGCCCGCGCGACGCCTGGGCCGTCGGCTACCAGCTCAGCGCCGAAGACAGGGAAGGCTCCCCGGCCCTCCAGCACTGGGACGGCGCCCGCTGGGCACAGGCGGCGGTCAGCGGCGTCGACGCCTGGCACCTCGAAGACGTGAGCGCGGCGTCCCCGCGCGACGTGTGGATCGTCGGCAACGCCCGCGGCCCGTACGTCGCGCACTGGGACGGCGTCCGTTGGCGCGGATGGCATCCGTACGGAGACGCCGAGGACTACCACCTCGCCGGCGTCTCGACCGGGCCCGCCGGAACCTGGTTCACGGGCCGCACCTTCACCCAGGGCCTGATCACGCGCTGGACGGGACGCGGCTTTCGCACCGTCCTGCGCGCCGACGGCCAGTTCATGAAGATCACCACCGCGCCCGGGCACGTGTGGGCGGTCGGGTCGGAAACGTCGGCGTCCTCCGGCCCGCCGGAGCGGGGCGCACCGATGATCTGGCACGGCACCGCCGTGTCAGGGTCCGAGATCCAGTCCTGGGAGCGCGCCCTGCTTCCCGAGATCCCCGGCGCGGTGCTGCGCGACGTCTGGATGACGACGCCCTCGGACGTGTGGGCGGTGGGCGGCGTGCTCTCACCGGACGGCAGGACGGAGACCCCGCTGGTCCTCCACTGGGACGGCAGGGCCTGGCGGCGGGCCGAGGTGCCGGTCTCCGGGGGCGGCCTCCAGGGGGTCACCGCGTCCGGCGCCCGCGACGTCTGGATCAGCGGGGTGGACGCCTCCCAGCCGGGCAGACCGCTGTTCCTCCACTTCGACGGGCGGACCTGGACGGCCTCGTACGGTCCGCTGCTGCGCACCCGGCGGGAGGAGCAGCCGTACGAGACGTCGCACCTCGTGCGGGTCACCCGCGTGGCCCGCGTGCCGGGAACGTCCAGGCTGTGGGCGGTGGGATCGGTCGGCGAGGGCGACGACGAGGACGACTTCGTCCTCGTACGGGGCTGACCGTCGCCGGCTTCCCGACCTGCGGCGGGACCGCAATTGATTGGAGGCGCGGCCGGGGTCTCTGCCAGCATGCCGGACATGACCGAACCCAGCTTTCCCCGCCAGTTCGCCCGTACACGACGTTTCCGGCTCGGAACCCCTCGCCTGTTCGGCATCTCCCCCGACGGCGGCCGGGTGACCTTCGTCCGCTCGGCCGGCGGGGACGACCCCGTCGAACGCCTGTGGACGCTCGACGTCGCCACCGGCGAGGAACGGCTCGTCGCCGACCCGGCCGCGCTCGGGATCGGCGCCGAGGACCTGCCCGAGGAGGAGAAGGCCCGCCGCGAGCGGTCGCGCGAGCAGGCCGGGGGCATCGTGGCCTACGCGACGGACGCCGCCACGCGCCTCGCCGCGTTCGCGCTGTCCGGCCGGCTGTACACGGTCCCGCTGGACGACCCGGCGGCCACGGCCACCGAGCTTCCCGCGTCCGGCCCGGTGATCGACCCGCGCCCCGACCCGTCCGGCACGCGGGTCGCGTACGTCTCCGGCGGAGCCCTGCGCGTCATCGACCTGGACGGAACCGACCACCTGGTGGCCGCGCCCGACGGTCCCGACGTCGTCTGGGGGCTGGCCGAGCACGTCGCGGCCGAGGAGATGGGACGCGACCGGGGGTACTGGTGGTCGCCGGACGGCTCGCGCCTGCTCGCGGCGCGCGTTGACAACTCGATGCTCCAGAGGTGGTACATCTCCGACCCGTCCCAGCCCGCCGCGCCGCCCAAGGTGATCGCCTACCCGCAGGCGGGAACGGACAACGCGGACGTCATGCTGTGGCTCCTCGGGCTCGACGGCTCCCGGGTGCCCGTCGAGTGGGACCGGAAGGCGTTCGAGTACGTCGTGTCGGTGTACTGGGGAACGGCCCTGCTGATCGTCGTCCAGAGCCGCGACCAGCGGACCGCGCGGGTCCTGCGCGTGGACCCCGAGACGGGGGGCACCACGGAGGTGCGCGAGGACCGCGACCCGTCCTGGGTCGACATCGCGCCCGGCACCCCGGCGCTCACCGCGTCCGGCGCGCTCGTGTGGACCGACGCCGTGGGCGCCACCTACCGCCTGCTGGTGGACGGCGAGCCGGTCACCCCGGCCGGCCTCCAGGTGCGGGCCGTGCTGGACGTCGACGGCGACACCGTCCTGTTCGCCGCCACGGCCGAGCCGACCGAGACCCACCTGTGGATGTACTCCCCCGAGGACGGCCCGCGGCCCGTCACCAGCGAGCCCGGCGTGCACGAGGGACGGCTCGGCGCCGGCACCCTCGTCGTGGCCGCGCGGTCCCTGGACCACTTCGGCACCCGTGTGACCGTCCACCGCGACGGGCGCCAGGTCGCCGAGATCGCCTCCCACGCCGAGACGCCGCTGCTCACCCCGCGCGTCACGCTGATGCGGGCCGGTGAGCTGGAGCTGTGCACGGCGGTGCTGCTCCCGTCCTGGCACGAGCCCGGCGCCGGGAAGCTGCCCGTGCTCATGGACCCCTACGGCGGGCCGGGACTACAGCTCGTCGTGGCCGCGCGCACCTGGAACATGCTGGTCGCGCAGTGGTTCGCCGAGCAGGGGTTCGCGGTCGTCGTCGCCGACGGCCGCGGCACGCCCGGCCGCGGCCCCGCGTGGGACCGGTCGGTGCGCGGCGAACTGGCGGCCCCCGTGCTGGAGGACCAGGTCACGGCCCTGCACGCGGCGGCCGACCGGTACCCCGACCTCGACCTGTCCCGGGTCGGGATCCGCGGCTGGTCGTTCGGCGGATTCCTCGCCGCCCTCGCCGTGCTACGCCGCCCGGACGTCTTCCACGCCGCCGTCGCGGGCGCCCCGCCCACCGACCAGCGGCTGTACGACACGTACTGGAAGGAGCGCTACCTCGGCCACCCCGACGAGGACCCGGACGCCTACACGCGCAACTCGATCATCCACGAGGCGGCGGGCCTGACCCGTCCCCTCATGCTCATCCACGGCCTGGCCGACGACAACGTCATCGCCGCCCACACCCTCCGCTTCAGCGCCGCCCTGACCGCCGCCGCCCGCCCCCACACCGTCCTCCCGTTGACCGGCGTCACCCACATGACCCCCCAGGAATCGATCGCCGAAAACCTCCTCCACCTCCAACTCGACTTCCTCAAGCGCTCCCTCGGCGTGTGATCCTCGACTGGGCGCCCGGCGTCCTCCCCGGCACGCTCCGGGCGCCCTCCAGCTCGAACCATGTCGTGCCGCTGACAGCGGAGTCACGCGTGAAGCCCCATCGCGACGCCATGACGTCGACCAGCTTCATCCCTCGCCCCGATTCGAGAAGTTCTCCTCTGGAGCAGAGGCAGGGGACGGTCTCGCCACCACCATCCGCGACCTCGACCCGTAGGGCGCCACCGACGTCCAGCACGGCGATCGTGACCGAACCGCCCCGCCCGCTGGCAGTGTGACGAATACTGTTCCCGATCAACTCACTGACGAGCAGCCTGCTCGTCTCAATGTCCCGGTGTTCGGCACCGAGCAGCTTCACCAGGAACCGCCGGGCTTCGGCCACATGCTCGGCAGCGCCGGGCAGGGTCAGCGCGCCCAGGATGACAGGCGTACCCATCACACGGCCGCCCGGGCGATCGCCCGTACCGTCGCCGGTGTCCAGTCGGCCCGTATCCCGGAGTGAGGTCCCCAGACAAAGAGCCAATTGCCGCCGTGTTGGACGGCCAGGACGGGCATCTTCCTCCCGTCCACGCATACGACATAGAGCACCGGTTCGCCGCGCGAGCGAACGACGAGCATGGCCGTCCGGTCTAGTCGGTGCAGTCCCCACGCCAGCCATGCCAGTAGCGCGTATCGCTGCTGCGAGCGTCCCTCCGATGCTGTTCCACCCGGACTTGAGGCGAAGGGAGTGGAAGGCGCGAACGTGTGGTGTTCACCGCTCATGGGGGTTGCCTCCTACGGCGTGAAGTACAGGCGGGCAGCTATCTAGATCGACTGACAGCGTCGTCACCGAATGGCATCATCAGGATGCAGACAGTAATCACCAAAGGCAAGTCGTCTTTGGAAAATCTCCGATCCAGTGCGGATCCGTCGCGCGGCCATGACAGGACATTCAGGAGGTCCCCATGCAGGTACGTACAAGTCCCACCGTTCGCGCACGACGGCTACGCCAGCAACTCCGTCGCCTCCGCGACGCCCACGGCCTGACCTTGGAACAGGTGGCCACAGCGTCCGAGGGCTCCTTCAACGCCTCGACGGTCGGGCGTTACGAGACGGGCGACCGCATACCTCGACAAGGAGACCTGCGGATACTTCTCGATATCTACGGCGTGGAGGGCGACGAACGAGCCACTCTGCTCGCCTTGGCCAGAGAGGCGCGCCAGCGCGGCTGGTGGTGGCCCGACCGGCAATCCCTCAAGGCGGGGTTCGACATCTACCTCGGTCTCGAATCCGAGGCGTCCACCGTGCGGACCTACCAGTCCCAGCTTCTTCACGGACTCCTTCAAACCGAGGAGTACGCGAGGAGCGTCATCAAGGCCATCACCATGACCGCGCCCCAGCAGGAAGTCGAACAACTCGTGGAGTTGCGCATGGCGCGCAAGCAGCGGCTGGTCCAGGCCGAGCCGCTGGGTCTGTGGGCGGTCCTGGACGAGGCGGTGCTCACGCGCAGAGTCGGCGGATCCAAGGTCATGGGCGCACAGTTGCGGCATCTCGTCGACATCGGCCGCCAGCCCAACGTCACGATCCAGGTGCTGCCCGCGGAACTGGGCGCGCATCCGGCGATGGAGGGCCCTTTTTACATCCTGCAGTTCCCGGAGCCGGACGACCTCGACGTCGTCTACCTGGAGCAACCGACAAGTAGCCTCGCCATCGAGAGCGAGGCCGAAGTAAGCCGATATACGCTGACTTTTGGCCAACTGACAGCGATGGCGCTAACGCCGGAGAAGTCCATGGAATTCATCGCTTCCAAGGCCGACGAACTCCAGACTCCGTAGGAGATCACCGGATGATCGCGAAGCCCCCGCCCCGGGATACCTGGTTCAAGAGCTCCTACAGCGGTGAGAACGGAGGCTGTGTCGAGGTCAGGCTGGCCACATCGGGCGTGGCAGTACGAGACAGCAAGAAGCGCGGCGGCCCTCACGTCGCCTACCCCCGTCAAGAATGGCGTGTGTTCACCCATGCCATCAAAGATGGCGCCCTGCCGGCCCGCTTCTAGGAAACGACATCAGGACGTAGGACTTCTTCTCTCAGGATCCGAGCTATGTCCTTTATGTCGGCATTGTGGCCGGTCTGGCGGCGGACTTCTTTCCGGATCGTCTCCAGGACGACCTCCGAGAGCACGACGTTCGCCAGCGCCCTCGGGGCCGTCGCGGCACGAGCCTTCCAGAGGTCGTCGATCAGACGTCGCTTGAAGGCGTCCTTGCTCAGGTAGAAGAGCGCGTCGGACTTGGCGGCCAGGCTCGCGTCACCGAGCAGGTCCACTTCGACGGCGAGGTCGATGACGACCGGAAGTCCGCCGGTCATGTGGTAAACCTGCCACACCTGACCGTTGGTGAGGATCATCCACTCCACGCCCTCGTTGACGGCGTACATCTGCACCTGCCGCAGATGCTTGACGCCGAGCTTCTGAGTACAGCGTTTGACCTCGATGAAGGCCACGAGCTGCTTGTCGATGCGGATGCCGTAGTCTGCGAACTCGCCCTTGACCTGGTACTCGGTGGTCAGCTCTTCGTACTTGTCGTAGCCGAGTCCATCGCAAAGGAAGTCGGTGACGAGCAGCCTCGTGTCCCCCTCGTTCGCGTCCCTGGCGACGAGGTCGGTGAGCGGCTTGGAGTAGCGGCGAATAGCGGCTCGAACGCGGTCACGCGCCTCCGTCTCCCATTTCGGAGCGGTTCGTGGCGCGGAAGTCTTCTTCGCCAGCACCGGCTCGGTATTTGCGATCTTCGTCAGAGGAGAGATCGTGTTCGCGTCATCCGTAAGGGCCGTAACATCCTCTGTCCGCTCGCTCATCTCTCCGCCTCGTCTCTCGTATTGCGACAACGCAGGATAAGACCGCGCCATCTGAGCGCGCAGGCGATAGCACAATTCAGCATTAAGTCGCGCGCCGGCGCCACTTCCACGCGAACCCTTGTTCTAATCGAGCGTCGATGATCAAATCTGTGTCGTTCGAATTCAATGCTCTCGACGAGGGACCGCAGCGGCGAAGTTTCGCATCCGCGTGCCTGGTCAGCGGGTTACGTAGCAGTAGTTGGACTTGCCCTTGAAGCGGTGGAAGGCCTTGGGGTCCTTGTAGCGCCATTGGCAGCCCGCGTCGCGCTGGGCCGGGGTGAGGTACATCGTCTGGTCGTTCTTGCGCTTGACGCAGTAGGCGCCCGGCTTGGGGGTCTCGCGGTACTCCACCCACTCCCAGCCGAGCGACACGCAGTACTCGGTGAAGTGGCCGGGGCCCAGTTCCACGGTCTTCGGCGTGGGGCGCTCGGTCGGGGCGGGTGGCGGTGTCGAGGGCTTGACGGTCGGGGGCCGGGGGTCGGCGGTGGCGGTGCGCGTGGGCGTCGGCTTGGCGGACGGGCCGCGCGTGGGCTTGGCCGTGGAGCTCTTCTTCACGGCGGGGCGGGTGACGGTGGGGCGGGTGACGGGAGGACGCGCCGACGGTGAGGTCGTGCGCGTGGGGGTGGGCTCGGGGGCGCCGGTGCGGTCGGCCGGGGTGGTGTCCGTAGGGTCCGTCTCGGTGGGGCCGGTCTCGGTGGGGTCTACCGGCACCTGGGGCGGCACCGAGAACTGGCCGGTTCCATCGGACGGGAGCAGCGCCGTCCCGACGGGTGACCCGTGTGCCGCCGGCCTCAGCGCGGAGACGCGTGAGGATGGCATCAGCATGAAGCCGACGACCGTGACGACCGCGACCACCACTCCCACGCCCGCCGCCAGGAGGCCCCTGCGCAGGCGCCTGCGTTCCGGGTCCTCGGGAGGGGCGGGAGCGGCATCGGCCATGGGGCCGGTCTCCCCGGAGCCCGGCGCTCCTTCACCCGGACGGCCTGCCGTCTCGTGCGACGAGACGGCCACCGGGCTCGACGATCCGGGCGGCGGGGCGGCTCCTGAGCCGAGCGGTCCGGGCGGCGGGGCAACCCCTGCCCCCAGCGGTCCCTGCGGCGGGGCAACCCCTGGCCCCAGCGGTCCCTGCGGCGGGGCCATCCCCGGGCCCGGCATGCCTAGCCCCGGGCCCGATGGTGACTGCGGCGGGGCGGGCCTTGGGTTCGGTGGGGTCTGCGGCGGTACGGCTGCTTGCGGTGGGGCGGTTGGCGGGGGTGCGTGGTTCGTGCCTCTTACCAGGCGGTCCAGGAGGGCTCGGGCCGTCGGGCGGCGGGACGGGGCCTTGGCCAGGCACTCGGTGAGGAGGTTCCTGAACGGGGCGTCGATGCCCTCCAGGTCCGGAGGGGCGTGCAGGACTCTGTTGATGACGGCCGGGATCGCGTCGTTGCCGAACGGCGGGCGGCCGGTCGCCGCGAAAGCCATCGTGGAGGCCCACGCGAACACGTCCAGCGCGAAGCCGTGCGGGGTCGCGTCGAGCTGCTCAGGGGCCATGTACGCGGGCGTGCCCACGACCGTGCTGGTCATCGTGCCGACGCCCGTCGTGGCGCGAGCGATGCCGAAGTCGATGACGCGGGGGCCGTCCGGGCCGATGAGCACGTTGTGCGGCTTGAAGTCGCGGTGGACGATCCCGGCGTCGTGCAGCGCGACCAGGGCGGTGGCCGTGCTGATGGCGAGGCGCTCCAGCGCGCTGCCCCGGCGAGGCCCCTGTTCTCGCACCACCCGGTGGAGCGACAGGCCGTCCACGTACTCGCTGACGATGTACGGCCGCCCGTTCTCCATGCCCGAGTCCAGGACCTGCGCGGTGCAGAAGCGCGCGACCCGCTTGGCCACCTCCAGTTCGCGCGCGAAGCCGTCGCGGAAGGCGGGGTCGCGGCCGAGGCGCGCGTGGAAGAGCTTGACGGCCACGAGGCCGCCATCCGCCGCGTCGGTCTCGGCCAGGTACACGACGGCCTGCCCGCCCTCGCCGATCCTCCCGATCACGCGGTAGGCGCCGAGGTGCGCGGGGTCGTCCGGCTCCAGGGGCTGAGCGTCCGGCATACGGTCTCCGAGGGGGTGGGAACGTGTGATCAGCACTCTAACGAGGGCCCACTGATCTCGCGGGAAACCGGCGGATGTCCTGATTTCATGACATTTCCCGATCTGAACGCCGACCGGAGCCGTTGTCCGGGCGGTCGCCCAGGTCGTCGCCGGGTCTGCGGCGGTAGCGCCCCACGGTCGATCCGTCACCGCCGCCCACGGCCGGATGAGGTCCGTGTCGCTCAGGCGTACGGAGCTCCATGTCCCCCAGGCTCAGGGAGATCCAGGCTCAGGGGACGTCCAGACCGTACACGCGGGCGGCGTTGGAGCGTCCGATCATCGTCGCCACGCGCACCGCGTCCGCCGCCGTCCACTCGCCTTCCTCCACCCACGCCGATGCGGCGCGCGTCATGCCCCTGCGCCACAGCAGCGCGCCCAGGTAGTGCAGTTCGGGCGGGCCCCACGCGTCCGAGGAGTAGAGGATCTTGGCGAACGGCGCCAGCTCCAGGGTCTCGGCGATGACCGAGTCCGACCGCGCGCCCGTGTAGTTGATCGCCAGGCCGGCGTCGAAGAACACGTGCGGGAAGACCTGGGCGAGATAGCCCGCGTTGCGCTGGAACGGGTAGCAGTGCAGCAGGAGGATGGACGAGCCCGTGTGCTCGACCTCCTTCAGCCAGCGGGTCAGCAGCAGAGGGTCGCAGCGGTGGAGTTCGAGGTCCGGGTCGCCGTAACCGGTGTGCAGTTGCAGCGGCAGGCCCGTCTCCACGCCCGACCACAACGCCATGCGCAGCAGCACCGGATCGGTGACGCGCGGCACGGCCCCGTGCCCGATCTCGCGCAACCAGTTCCCGGCCGCGTTCGTCACCTCGGCGTGGGAGGGAGGGGCCGGATCGAAGTCGAACCCGTGACGATAGGCCACGACGCTCTTCAACCCCACCACCCGCGCCGCCCGGCCGAATCTCGCAGCGTACGCCTGAGCGGATCGCGCATCGTCCCCCCGGCCGGACGTCAACAGGCTCGCCCCGTCGGAAGTCAGCCCGTCTCCCTGTACGGCCCATAGAGGATCCCCCCGGCCGGCTGTCACGGGGTCCTCCTGCCCTGTCGCCAAGGTGTCCACCGGCACGGATCGCGGCGGCGTGAGCGCGCAGCGGTCCTGCAACGCCGCGCGGAAGGCGTCCCACAGCCCGGACGCCGAGGCGCCGCCGGCGGCGACCTCCTCCAGGAGCGACTCCAGCCGTACGACCTCCCTGACCTCGCCTCCCCCGGCCGACGCCATGCCGTCCATGCCGAGGATCCGCTCCCCCTTGTATCCGGTCTCCACGAGCCAGAAGTCCGTCCCGCTCGCGCGCAGGAAGACGCGGGCCAGGTCCCCGGGCTCCAGCGCCGCCCTGGCGGCCCAGTAGTCGTCCGCGCTCGCCGACGCCTCCAGCCCGAGCAGCGGCGCGCAGTGACGGCGGATCGCGAACCCGATCTGGGAGTCCATCTGCGTCATCCACCCGGGCACCGGCCGGTCCGACTCTGTGATCATCTCCTCGAACTCACGCCGTCCCACGCGCTCGCGCAGGGCTCCGTGAACATGATGATCGACCAGCCCGACCCGTCCGATCTCGGCATCAAGATCAATCGCCATACACCCTCCAACCCGCCGCCGCCTGACACCCCGTAATCGTTCCCGCACCTCACCACACGCCCCGCGCCCGACAGCGCCGAACGACCGGCCCTGAGAACGCGGGGCGCCGTCCGCAGGTCATGCCGCCGACTCAGAGGGGCCTTTCCATGTGCCGCCGAGCTCGAACCATGTCGTACCGCCCTCCGCCGGGTCGCGGACGAAACCCCAGCGCGACGCCATGACGTCGGGAACCGCCGAGCCTCCGCCACGTTTTCGGCGACGCCCGGGACCGTCAGGGCCCTAGAGGGAGCGGAGAGTCCATCACGCCGCCGCCTTGGCGATCGTCTGTACGGTGACCGGCAGCCGCTCCGCCCGTACGCCCGCCTCGGGACCCCAGAGAAATGCCACGAAGCCCGCTCCCCGGTTCAGGCCGGGGCGGAGCGGGCTTCGTCGCGTTTCTTCACGGAGTCCGTGCGTCGGCGGCTCCGGGGCGTGGCGGGTCAGTCGCGTCCGCCGCCCCGTCCACGGTCGCCGCGTTCGTAGTAGGTGCTGCGCTCGTAGTATCGGTATTCGTTGTACCGATCCCGGTCGCGCCGGTCGTACCGGTCCTCGTACCGGCGTTCGTACCGGCCTTCGCCACGTCCCTCGCCACGGCTCTCGCCCCGGCTTTCGATGTCCCGGCGGCGCTTTTTGCCGCTTTCCTCGCCCTCTCGCGACGCGCACTTGAACCCGGTCCAGTAGTAGCCGAGAGCGCAGGTGGGGGCTCCGGGCACCTGTCCTGGGGGTACCTGCACGGGAACCTTCTCCGGTATCTGGTCCTTTCCTGGTATCGGATTCTTTCCCGGCGCCGGGATCTGCCCTGTCGGCGGCGACACCACGTCTCTCGACGCGCACGCGAATCCGGTCCAGTAGTAGCCCGTGGCGCAGGGCGCGGCCGGGGACATGTCCGCCGCCGAGGCCGAGAGGTTCCTGTCCTGCGCCGTCGCGGTTTCACCGCTGGCGGGACTCGCCGCCATCTGGACCGTCGCGGCCAGGCAACAGGTGCCCAGAACACCGGCGAGCGCCCGGCGGACGTAAGTCTTCGTCATCGCTGTCTCCTGCGTGTGTGATGGTCTGCCTGCCTTTACTCGTCACCACCTCCACAGAGCGGTCGGCCTGGCAGCATCATCGAAAATTGGGTGTCACGGCAGCGTGACGTTGATGTCCCGGCCGATTCTCCTCCACCCTCACCGGCCACCCGGCCGACAGCGCTGAGGCGCGTCGCGGACCGCATGCCAGGTGTGAAGGTCGGCTGGGTGAGTGCGTAAAAGTTCCTGTACGACCGTCGCGGGCGCGTGACATGCTCGCCCGCGACAGGAGTGGTTCGCCGGGTACCCGCCGCCGGTCGGCGCGGGCTGTCCTGAGGGAGTGCAACCTGAACGTGCTACGTCGCCTGGGCAAGGCGCCCGCCCCCTCCATGTCGGCCGTGCGGAAGGAGGCGGAGGCGGCCGCGTTCGCGTACGCGGTCAAGCTCCTGGCGGACACCCGCGAGGAGACCAACAAGGCGGACGCGAAGGCGCAGGTGCTGCTGGGAGTGTCCGGCGTTGGGCTGGGCGCCGTCGCGGGCGGGCTGTTCGCGGGCGACTGGTCGCCCGCGTCGCTGTCGAACGCCGTCGAGTGGCTGTGGTGGACCGGCGTCGCGGCCGCGCTGGCGTCTCTGGCTTGTCTGGCCGGGGCGGTGTACCCGAGGACGGGCATGTCGGACGCCAAGGGGGCGAAGGTCGTCGCGTACTACGGGGACATCGTCCGCTTCGACTCGGTTCCGGCGCTGGCGACGGCCCTGATCGGCGCCGCGAAGCCCGACCTGCGGCAGATCTCCGACCAGGTGCACAAGATGAGCCACATCGTCTACCGGAAGTACCGGCTCATCCGTTGGGGCTTCTGGCTCCTCGCCGCCGCCATCGTCTCCACGATCACCTCAGTGATCATCGACCAGTTCCTGTGATCTCTCCGCGGAGGCGTCACGCGCCCGGCACGGCGGCGGCCGGTGGACTCGGCTCACAGGAGCCGGCCGGCACCCGCCATCCCCGCATGAGCGCACCGGAATGTGACCGATGGACTCCGACCGGTTCCGGTTCACGACCACCACCCCCACATTCCCGGAAAAAACATTACCGGCAAGGTTTCAGGGGGACAATTTCGGGGAAAAGAGCGGCTCGCACGCCCGCCCGGATTGGCGGCGGATTCCCCTGGTGACGCCCTCCGACGGCCCCACGGGCATGAACCCGCAACAATTCCGAACCCAATTGGAAACATCGGGTTTTTACGCTGGTGATATCGGAAGGTGACGAGGTCGCACCGCGACCGGACGTAGCCCGCCCGCAGGGGCACGGTAGGGGTTCCGCGCCAAATGATGATCGGAGAAACTATGCTCGAAAGCGTCTGCGTCGGCCCCGCAAAGGGTAAACAGGAGGTGGGGTCGGGTCCACGAACCTCCCAGGCCGTGGAATTCCCTCAGTGAGGAAAAGGACCTGTCCGCCGACGACTGATGAGGGAAGTGTGGAGCCCGTACCGAAGGAGATGGACATGAAGCGGATTCTCATCACATCCCGCCCCAAGCCGCCGAGCCGTCCCAGCCCGCTCGATCTCCGCACCCCCTCCGGCCGGACGCTCCCCTTCTGACGGTCCCCTGTCATCCGTTCGCGCCCCCTCACACGTCCACCGCCGCGCTCAGGCCTGGTGGAGTGGGCCGTCCGCCGTGCAGGCGGGATGAAAGCGGCCTGCAAGGTGCCCTGACTAGCTTGTCCATCGCGACAAGATCACTAGGAAAGGCACATAATGTCCATCTCCCTCCCCCGCCACGTTCTCGCCGTCTCCGCTGCGGCGATCCTCGTCTCGCTCACCGCGGGATGTGGCGGCGGCAGCACCCAGGCGGTCTGCCAGGACGCCGTCAAGGCGTTCCAGGACTACAGCACGCAGGCCGCGGCGGGCGCCGGCAACCTGGACGCCTTCAACTCGGCGAACGCCGACCTGGCCGCCAAGCTGAAGGACCTCTCCGGCAAGGCCGACGGCGACCTGAAGGCCACCCTCGCGGACCTTTCCACGTCCTGGGGCGGCATCAAGATCGACGCCTCGAACCCGGCCGCGGCCAGCGGCGAGCTGGCCAAGATGGGCACCAAGGCCACCGAGGCCACCCAGAAGCTGGCGGCGAACTGCTCCTGAGCAGCGGACGCCCCGGCGAAGGTCAGGCGCGCGCCCTCGCCAGCGCGTAGCAGCGGTCGAACCCCTCCAGCACGGACGGCCAGGCACAGCGCGTCAGCTCGGTCTCCCTGTTGTGCAGGGCGATCGACTCCCGCAGCTCGCGGTCGCGGGCCAGCCGCGCCACCGAGCCCGCCAGCTCGTCGAAGCTGCGCCCGAGCAGGCCCTCCTTGCCGGGACGGACGAAGTCGGCCACGCCGCTCTGCGCGCGTGCCACCACCGGCACCCCCGCGGCGCGCGCCTCCAGTGCGGCGATGCCGAACGACTCACGGGGCGCGGGCGCCACGAACACGTCGGCGGAGGCGAGCAGCCGGCGGATCTGGTCGCGTGAGTAGCGCCCCGGCAGCGACACCCAGCCGCCCATGCCGTGGGCGCGCAGGAACCGCTCCATCGCCCCGCGCGCCGGCCCGTCGCCCACGAGGGTGGCCCGCATCGGGACGTCCCTGGGCACCCTGCGGCGAGCCTCCAGCAGGATCTTGAGCAGCCGTACGGGCTGCTTGCGCGGGGCGAGGCGTCCCACGGCGACGATGTGCACGCCCTCGTCCCGGCGCGGCGGCGGATCCCCCGACGGACGCCAGGCGGTGACGTCCAGGCCGTTGGAGACGACGTTCACCGGCACCCGCCCCCCCACCACGGACCGGATCGGCCGGGCGGCGGCGTTGCTGACCGTGGTGGACACCAGGCGCCAGCGGCTCCACCCCCAGACCGCGTCCAGGCCGCGGTAGACCACGCGCGTCACCGGGTCCCACATGCTGTGCACCGTCACCACGACCGGCAGCCGGGCGCGCACGGCGGCGCGCACGCCCATCCAGGCGAAGGGCGAGACCGCGCCGGTGTGGACGTGCACGACGTCGGGCCGGCGGGCGGCCATGAGGCGCAGCAGGTGCCGGACCCCGCGGGGATGGACGGGCAGGCTGAACGGCATGGGCGCGACGACGCGGTGGACGCCGGGAAGGCGCTCGCCTGGGGTCGCCGTGGCGACCTCGACCTCGTGGCCGGCGTCGGCCTGTGCCCGCACCAGGTCGGCCACCTGCACCTCGATGCCCCCGAGCCTGGGCAGGTAACAGTCGCTGACGTGAAGGATCCGCACCCCGCCAGACTGGCAGAGCCCGCGATCGGCATCAAACGCGCCCGTCCCGCCCGTGGCCACGCTTCGACCCCGCCGGTCTCACCCGTACCACCGGCCGGTCCCGCCCGCACCGACGTCCTCGCGCCCGGACCGGCCCGTGACCGGCCGAGCCGCGCCCGTTCTTGAAGGGTTCGGGGAGGCTTCTGGAACGGGTCGCGGGGAGGCGGCTCGCACTCGGGTGGCGGCTCCGTGGAATCATGGCGGTCGTGGCACGTACCGCGGTCTTCTTCCACGCCCATCCCGATGACGAGGCTCTGCTGACCGCCGGCACGATGGCGATGCTGGCGGCCGAGGGCCATCGGGTCGTCCTCGTCGTGGCGACCGCCGGCGAGCGCGGCCTGGCCGAACTGCCCCACGGTGAGGAGCTCGCCGCCGCGCGCACCGGCGAGCTGTACGCGTCCGCGGCCGTGCTGGGGGTCGCCCGCGTGGTGCTGCTCGGCTACGGCGACTCGGGCCTGGACACCGCGAGCATGGGCGAGAACGGCGGCGTCGGCGACGACCGCCCGGACAACGCCTTCATCGACGCCGACATCGAGGAGGCCGCCCAGCGCCTGGCGGCGGTGCTCAAGGAGGAGAGCGCCGACCTGCTGACGATCTACGACCCGGCCGGGGGGTACGGGCACCCCGACCACGTGCAGGTCTACCGGGTGGGGCAGCGCGCGGCGGACATCGCGGGGACGCCGATCCTGCTGGAGGCGACGGTCAACCGCGACCCGCTGCTGAAGGCGCTCCGGCTGGCCCAGCGCTTCTACCGCTTCCCGCCGGAGTTCGACGTACGCTCGTTCGAGCGGGCCTACTCCCCCGGCGACGTGATCACCCACCGCGTGAACGTCCGCAGGTTCACCAAGGTCAAGCGGGCGAGCATGGCGGCCCACACGAGCCAGGCGTCCGGCGGGGACGGCGACCGCACGCTGGGGGTCATGCTGAAGATCCCCGGCCCGCTGTACCGCCTGGTGTTCGGCACCGAGTGGTACGTCCGGCGCGAGCTGCCGCCGGGCAGCAGACGCACTCATCCCTTCGACGACCTTCCTCGGGAGACCTGACGAGGGCGAGTTCCTTCTCAGGGATGAGATCTCGTCCGGGACGCCGCCTCAGACTGGAGGTCGCGTCGCCGTCCGGGGCCGCGGGCGGCCTGCCGGGGGGGGAGGGCGGGCCCGTTGGGGCGGGGCCACCGGACGGGGGCGCGGGGGGACGTGATAGATCGATACGGACGGGAAGGAGCACCCGGATGCGGAGCAAGTGGGTCAAAGCGGGCCTTTCCGTGGCCTCGCTGGCCCTCGCCGTGCTGCTCGTGGTGTTCCTGCCACAGATCGTCCACGGCCTGACCGGCGCGAACGTGAGCTGGCGCGAGATCGGCGCCCAGTTCTCCGCCATGAGCTGGCCGACGATCCTGCTGATGGCCGCCCTGTGGCTGGCCAGCCTGTACGCGTACACGTTCGTGATGACCTCGGCGCTGCCGGGCCTCACCCATCCGCAGGCCCTGACGCTGAACGCCGCAGGAAGCGCGGTCAGCAACCTGCTGCCCTTCGGCGGCGCGGCGGGCCTGGCCCTGACGTTCGGGATGACCAAGGGATGGGGGTTCGCCACCCGTCCCGTCGTGGTGTACGCGGTGGTCACCGGCGTCTGGAACACGCTGTTCCGGTTCATCCTGCCCGCCGTCGGCATCATCGCCCTGCTCGTCGCGGGACGCATCCCCGACCAGCGGGTCGTCAGCGCCGCCTGGGGCGGGGCGATCTCGATCCTGGTCCTGGTGGTCGTCCTGGCCTCCGCCCTGTACTGGGAGCGGGCCGCCGTCGTCCTCGGCCGCCTGCTGGACGGGCTGCTGCGCCTGCTCCCGCGCCGCGTCCGCCCGTCCGAGCACGCCGCCTCGGGCGCGATCCAGCGCCTGCGCGCCGACACCGCCGAGATCGTGCGCCGGCGGTCCCTCGGCCTGTCCCTCGGCATGATCGGCTTCCTGGGGCTCCAGTGCCTGATCATGGCGAGCTGCCTGGTCGCCACCGGCGCCTACCCCGGCCCCGCCGAGACCGTCGCGGTGTTCGCGGTGAGCCGGGTGCTCACCAGCGCGCTGATCACCCCGAGCGGCGCGGGCATCATGGAGGGCGGCACCGCCTCACTGCTGATCGCCTTCGGCCAGCCGCCGAGCTCGGCGACCGCCGCCGCCATCCTGTTCGGCTTCTGGACGTACACGATCGAGATCCCCTGGGGCGGGCTGGCGCTCGGGGCGTGGTCGCTGCTGCGGCGGCGCGAGTCCGCGTCCGGCGACCGGCGATCCCCCCAACCGGCCTCGCGCGGCTGAGCCGAGGGCCCCGGGCCCGTTCGCCCGCTTCGCCCCCGGAGTGCCCGGAGGCGATAGCCTCAGCACCGGCGTGATCGCGCCGCGAAGCCCATGGCGGGCGGGCATGAGAAGGAAGGCGTGCCTTGGCGAATGGCTTGTGCGTGCTTGACGGGCCCGCATAGCGTGGCGGCTGACATGGTGACGTTCCGCGTGCTTGGACCCGTCGAGGCGTACGACGACGATGGCGAGCTCGACCTTGGCGGGCTGCGCCAGCGAGCCGTGCTCGCCCGATTACTCGTCGCCCGCGGGCAGGTCGTCCCGGTCGACACGCTGCTGTTCGACCTGTGGACGGACGAGGGCGCCCGAGGCGCCCAGTCGGGGTTGCAGGTCTACATCTCCCGGCTGCGCCGCGTCCTGGAGCCGGGACGTCCGCGCGGCGGCCCCAACCGCCTGCTGGTCACCGTCGCCTCCGGGTACGCGCTGCGCAGCACCCCCGACCAGGTCGACGCGCTGCGCTTCGAGGCGATGGTCCGCTCGGCGGGCAAGTTCCTCGACAACGACGACCCCGAGGCGGCGCGGTCGAGCCTGGAGACGGCGCTCGGCCTGTGGCGCGGCACGCCGTACTCCGACTTCGCCGAGCAGCAGTGGGCCGAGGCCGAGGTCAGCAGGCTGGCCGAGCTGCGGCTGGTCGCGCGCGAGCGGCACTCGGACGCGGGGCTGCGCCTCGGCCTGCACGCCGAGACCGTGCCCGATCTCGAGGCGCTGACCGGTGAGCATCCGCTGCGCGAGGAGGGCTGGCGGCTGCTGGCGCTCGGCCTGTACCGCTGCGGCAGGCAGGGGGACGCGCTGGCGGCGCTGCGCCGTGCCCGCACGACGCTGGCCGACGAGCTGGGCATCGACCCCGGCCCCGCCCTGCGCAAGATCGAGTCGGACATCCTGTCCCAGGATCCGTCCCTGGACCTGACGGTCCCCCAGCGCCCGCGCTTCGAGCCCGCCGGCACCTGGCCGCCGCGCCCGGAGAGCCCGACCGGCGACATGCCTCCCCTGCCCCCCGAGCCGTTCGTCGGCCGCGAGGCCGAGCTGGCGCGGCTGACCGGCGCCGCGCCGCACGCCCTTTCCGGGCGGTTGACCGCCGCCGTCGTGGGCGGCGACCCGGGCGCGGGCAAGACCACGCTGGTCGCGCAGCTCGGCCTCGAACTGGGCAGGCAGGGGTGGATCACCGCCTCGGGCGGCTGTCCCGACAGCAGCGCCACCCCGCCCGGCTGGGCCTGGGTCGAGGTGCTGCGCACGCTGGCGGCCGCGCGCGGCACCGGCGAGTACGGCCCGCTGCTGGCGCCCCTGCTGGACGACGCCGCGCCCGACGACGACGATGACCAGGCGTCCGGCGGCTTCCGGCTGCACCGCGCGGTCGGCGGCTACATCGCCGGCATCGCCCGCGAGGCCCCGGTCCTGATCGTCCTGGAGGACCTGCACTGGGCCGACGACCAGACGCTGGCGCTGCTGCGCGCCCTGCCCAGCCTGCTGGCGGCGAGCCGGGTGCTGCTGGTCGTGACCTGCCGCGACGGCGAGCTGAACGACCAGCAGTCCGACGTGCTCGCGGCGCTCGCCCGGCTGGGCCCGGTGCGCGTCGAGCTCGAGGGCCTGGACGAGGGCGCCGTGGCCGCGCTCGTCCGGGCGACCTGCGTCCGCGAGGTGGACGAGGACGCCGTCAGCACGATCGTCGAGCGCACCGGCGGCAACCCGTTCTTCGTCCGCGAGACCGTGCGGCTGCTCGACTCCGAGGCCACGAGCGAGCGCGCCACCGCCGCCGAGGTGATCTCCGAGGTGCCCTCGGGGGTGCGGGACGTGCTGCGCCGGCGCGTCACCCGCCTCCCGGTGACGGCCCAGCAGATCCTGCTGCAGGCGGCGGTGATCGGCAGGGACGTCGACATCGACGTGCTGGTGGACGTCTCGGGCGACGAGGAGGCCGTGGTGGACGCGGTCGAGGCCGCGCTGCTGGCCGGCCTGGTCACCGAGCCGGGCCCGGGCATGCTGCGCTTCGACCACGATCTGGTCCGCGACACCCTGTACTCCGACGCCTCACGGCTGCGCAGGTCGCGCCTGCACGCGGCGGTCGCCTCGGTGATCGAGAGCCGGTCGCCGTCCGACGTCGCGGCGCTCGCCCACCACTACGACGCCGCCGGCACCGCCGAGACCGCCGCGAAGGCCGTCCGGTACGCGGGGCTGGCCGCCGAGCAGGCCGAGCGGCGCTTCGCCCACCGCGAGGCGGCGACGCTGTGGGAGCGGGCCATCGCCGCGTTCGACCGCGCCCACCCGGGCGGGCCGCCGTCCAAGGAGCGCATCGTCCTGCAACTCCGGCTGATCAAGGCGCTGGCGCTGTGCGGGGACATGACGGCCGCGCGCGCCCGCCGCCGCGAGGCCATGGACGCCGCGCTGCCGCTGGGCGACCTGGAGCTGACCGCGCGGGTGGCCGCCTCGGTGGCCGTGCCGTACAAGGGCATCGCCCGCGACTTCACCCGCACGGCGTGGGAGATCGTCGACGTCACCGAGCGGGCGCTGATCGAGCTGCCTCCCGGCGAGCAGTCCCTGCGCGCCAGCCTGCTGGCCACCCTCGCCCTGGAGCTGGAGGGCTCCGCGACCGGCCGCGGGTACGAGGCGTCCCTGGAGGCCGAGGAGCTGGCCCGGCAGAGCGGCGACCCCGCGCTGCTCGCCGTCGCGCTCAGCGGGCGGCTGCGCCAGTCGTACGTGATCACGGTCGTGGACGAGCGGGAGGCGATCGGGCGCGAGCTGCTGGAGGTCGGCGCCGCGTCCGGGCAGATCGCCGTGCAGGCGCTGGCCCACCTGGTCCTCATGGAATGCGCGGCGGCGCGCGGCGACTTCGCCGAGGCCGACGCGCGGATCGGCGCGGCCGAACGGCTGGCCAAGCAGTACGACCTGCCCGCGCCGTCGGCGGTCGGCGCCTGGTACGCGGGCATGCGCATGATGATCAGCGGGGACTACGCCGGGGCCGAGGGCGCCTACCGCAACGCGGCCCGGCTCACCGCGCGGGCCGGCATGCTGGAGGGCCGCCAGGACCTGCCGCTGATCGCCGCCTTCTGCCTGCACCTGGTCGACGGCAAGGCCGCGGACATGGTGGAGCCGCTGGAGGAGGCCCACCGGCGCGGCGCCAAGTGGACGCTGGACGCCTACGCGGTCGCGCTGGCCTCGGCGGGCCACGTCAAGGACGCCCGCGCGGTCGCCGTCACCCGGACGCCCGTCCGTCCCGACTTCCTGTACGAGCTGGCCATGACGTGGCGGGCGCTCGCGGGCATGCTGCTCGGCGACCGCGACCGCATGCAGGACGCCTACTCGACGCTGGGCCCGTTCTCCGACCGGATCGCCGGGGCGGGCACCGGGGTGGTCGCCCTGTGGCCGGTCGCCCAGACGCTCGGCGACCTCGCGCTGCACCTCGGCCAGCCCGCCGAGGCGCGCGGGCACTTCCAGAAGGCGCTGGCGGTGGCCGAGCGGGTCGGCGTCCCCCGGTGGGTCACGGCGGCGCGCAAGGCGCTCGACGCCGGCTGAGCGGAGCCCGGCAGCCCCGTGGGGGGGTTCAGCAGCCGACGCGGAATCTCTCGCTGACGACCCTGGCGAGCGCGGCGCCGTCCTCGACGCCGTCGCGGACGGACAGCTCGACGCGGTACCAGCCGGGGTTGCCCACGACGTGGGGATACCACTCGACCGTGCGCCGCGCGCCCATGAAGCCGGCGGGCCCGGAGAAGAGATAGGTCTTCCAGGTGCGGGTGGAGGGGCTCCAGCGGGCCAGGCGCCAGTCGTAGACGACGGGGTCGCCGGCCGGGCCCGGGTCGATCACGCTCTGGGCGTGGTAGACACTGCGGCAGTCGTCGCCCGTCCCGGACAGTCCCACGCTGACGGTCCCCGGCTCGGGGACGTGCGCGTCCTGGACGGGCATCGCCCGCGAGGACAGCACGACGGTCCTGACCGGGGCCTCGCCGGCGGCCGTGCCGGGCCGCCCGCCGTTCTGGGCGGCGACGGCCCCGAAGTAGGCGCCGGTCAGCGCCAGGCTGGCGACGATGAGCTTGAACACGGTGGCCGTACCACTCGCCATCGCCGGCATCAGGCCGCCCGCGCGCGTCAGGCCCCTCCGCGTCCTCATGATCCTCCCCTTTCGCTCACTCAAATGTGTACGCCTGGGCGGTTGCTCCCTGCTTGCCGTCTACTTGCAGTCGGCCGCAGGCGCGAAAGGGCGTGCGATCATATGCGAATGCGCAAGGTGACCCTGTTCCTCCTGGTCGCGTTCCTCACCCTGGCGGGCCTGACCGTCCCGGCCCGCGCCGCCGTCCCCGTGAAGGCGGCGGCGAAGGTCACGGTGAAGGTCACGGCCAAGGAGGTCTACCTGGTCGACGCGACGACGGGGGCCGTGCAGTTCGCGCGGCGCGAGACCCGGCGCGTCCCCGTGGCCAGCCTCACCAAGATCATGACGGCGTACGTCGTGCGGCGGGAGGCGTCCCTGGACGCGGTGGTGACGATCTCCAAGACCGACGTGCGGCACGCCGCCGCCAACGGCGCCACCCACGCGGCGCTGAAGGCGGGCGAGCGGCTCACCGTCCGCGACCTGCTGTACGCGCTGCTGCTGCCCTCGGGCGCGGACGCCGCCAACGCGCTGGCCCGCAGGTACGGGCCCGGGGTCAAGGGCTTCGTGAAGAAGATGAACAGAGCGGCCCGCGCGCTCGGCATGCGCGACACCTTCTACACCAACGCCGACGGCCTGCCGCAGACCGGCGGCGACCACTCCACGGCCGTGGACCAGGTCACGCTCGCCAGGACCGTCCTGTCCGACCCCGTGATCACCCAGATCGCCGCCACCGAGCGGCACGCGGTCGAGAAGACCTCCGCCCACCGCGCGCACGTCTGGCGCAACACCAACCGGCTGCTGCCCGACGACGCCCAGGGCCTGAAGACCGGCTACACCCGCGCCGCCGGGTACTGCCTGATGCTCGCGGCCGCGCGCGGCGGGCACACCTACATCGGCGTGATCCTCGGCGACACCGGTGACGCCGCCCGCTACCGCACGGCCCGCTCCCTGCTCGACGCGAGCGCCGCCGCAGCGGCCGCCGTCTGACGTCCGCGCCGGTGGACCTTGGCCCGCGCGCGGCGTGCTCGTGAAGTCTGAGAGAGTTTGTCCAACGGCGCGAGGAGGTGGACCGGTGGGGGACGGCGTGCTCGAACCGCGCAGCCTCGTCGAGCTGTCCATGCGGCGCATCCGCGACGAGATCCTCAGCGGCGCGCTGGCGCCCGGCGAGCGGCTGATCGAGGAGCAGCTCACCCAGCGGTTCGGCACCAGCAGGGCGCC
The DNA here is from genome assembly GCF_003323745.1 of Sphaerisporangium album. GTDB lineage: Bacteria > Actinomycetota > Actinomycetes > Streptosporangiales > Streptosporangiaceae > Sphaerisporangium > Sphaerisporangium album. The sequence continues at coordinate 227,359 of NZ_QOIL01000016.1, read as the reverse complement.
GCTGCGCGAGGCGTTGCGCTCGCTCGGCCAGCAGGGCCTGGTCGAGCACCTGCCGCGGCGCGGGGTGCGCGTCGCCGAGCTGTCCAGCGAGGACGTGGACGAGCTGTTCGGCCTGCGCGACGTGCTCGAACGCTACGCCGTGCGCACCGCGCTCCCCGCGGGCGCGGGCCCCCGCGACGTGACGGGGCTGGCCGAGGCCCTGGACGGCATGGCGGCGGCCGCCGAGGCGGGCGACCCACTCGCCGAGAACGAGTTCCACCGGCGGTTCCACGTCGCGCTCGTCTCGCTGGCCGGGCACCGCCAGCTCCTGCTGGTGTACGAGCCGGTCATTCTGAAGCTCCAGCTCTACATGGCGGCGAACCTGCGCAGGGAGGCCGAGCAGCGCGCGGCGTCCGAGGGCGTCGAGCGGCACCGGCGGCTCTTCGAGGCCGTGGCCTCGGGGGACGCGGCCCTGGCCCTGGACGCGCTGTCGCGGCACGGCGCGCGCACGTACATCGGCTGAGGATGCGCCGAGCACCGGCCGAAGGACCACCGAGCACCGGTGAGGCGCGGTCGAAGCGCCGCCGAGCGGTGTCTCAGCGGTCCGATCGGCCCCGCTAACACAAGCGTTACCGCGCGGACCGCCCGCCGACACAATTCTGTCGACAATCGACAAAAGGGGGATTCCAGGAAGCTCGTACCGAGGAACGGAGCCAAACCGTGCCCGATCCGCTTCTCGTCGAGGCCGAGCCGTACCCCTACGGATTCGACCCCGCGCGCACCGCTCTGCTGATCATCGATATGCAACGCGACTTCGTCGAGCCCGGCGGGTTCGGAGAGACCCTCGGCAACGACGTCGGCCTCCTCCAGGAGGTCGTCCCTCCGCTGCGGGACGTGCTCACGGCCACGCGTAAGGCCGGCGTCCCGGTAATCCACACGCGCGAGGGCCACCTGCCCGACCTGTCGGACTGCCCTCCGTCCAAGCTGAACCGCGGCGCCCCGTCGCTACGCATCGGCGATCCCGGCCCGAAGGGACGCATCCTGATCCGCGGCGAGTACGGCCACGACATCATCGACGAGCTGGCCCCGGCCGAGGGCGAGCTCGTGATCGACAAGCCCGGCAAGGGCTCCTTCCACGCCACCACGCTGGACGAGTCGCTGCGCGCGATGGACGTCCGCAGCCTGGTCGTCACGGGCGTCACGACCGAGGTGTGCGTGCACACCACCGTCCGCGAGGCCAACGACCGCGGGTACGAGTGCCTGGTGCTCTCGGACTGCGTCGGCTCGTACTTCCCGGAGTTCCAGCGCGTCGGCCTGGAAATGATCGCCGCGCAGGGCGGCATCTTCGGCTGGGTCGCCACCTCGGCCGGCTACCTGAAGGCACTGCAGACGCTGGAGACCCGGGGAGCGGCCTGATGACGACCACGACACCCGCCCCCGTGAGGCTCCCCTGGTGGGTCGGCGGCGACACCAACGCCTTCTTCGGGCTCGGCTTCAACGTGATGGTCAACGTGCTGGTGCTGAGCGGCCTGTGCCTCGGCGTCGTCCACCTGCCCGGCGCGGAGGTCTTCGGCGTCATCCTCCCGGCGATGGGCATCCAGCTCCTGATCGGCAACGTGTACTACACCTACCTCGCCCGGCGGCTGGCCCGCCGCGAGGGCCGCGACGACGTGTGCGCGATGCCGTACGGCCCGAGCGTCCCGCACATGTTCATCGTCGTCTTCGTGATCATGCTGCCGACCTACCTGGCCACCAAGAACCCGCTGCAGGCGTGGGCCGCCGGGCTGGCCTGGTGCTTCGTCATCGGCGTGATCGTGCTCATCGGCGCCTTCGTCGGGCCCTACATCCGCCGGTTCACGCCGAGGGCCGCCATGCTCGGCACGCTGGCGGGCATCTCGATCGCCTTCATCTCGATGCGCCCCGCCGCGCAGATGTGGGAGGCGGCCTGGATCGCGCTGCCCGTACTCGCGATCATCCTCGTCGGCTTCTTCACCGGCCTGAAGCTGCCCGGCAACATCCCCGTCGGCCTGGCCGCGCTGCTCGCCGGCACGGCCATCGCCTGGATCGGCGGCTACATGAACCCCGCCGACGTCGGCTCGGCGGCCGAGAACATCGCGATCAGCCTGCCGACCCTCAACCTCGACCGGCTGCTGGACGGCCTGAGCGAGGTCTCCCCGCTGCTGGCGACGGCGATCCCGCTGGGCATCTACAACTTCACCGAGGGCATGACCAACGTCGAGAGCGCCGCCGCGGCGGGCGACTCCTACAACCTGCGGTCGGTGCTGCTCGCGGACGGCGCGGGGGCGATCGCCGGGTCGCTGCTCGGCTCGCCGTTCCCCCCGGCCGTCTACATCGGGCACCCGGGGTGGAAGTCGGCGGGCGGCCGCAGCGGCTACTCGATGGCCAGCGGCGTCGTCATCGCGCTGTTCTGCTTCCTCGGCATGTTCGCGCTGCTCGGCGCGGTGCTGCCGACGCCGGCGATCGTGCCGATCCTGCTGTACATCGGCCTGCTCATCGGTGCCCAGGCGTTCCAGACGGTGCCGAGGGCACACGCGGTGGCCGTCGTCATGGCGATCATCCCCAACATCGCGGCGTGGGCGCAGGGGTACATGGACAACGCGCTCGCCGCGGCGGGGACCAGCGCGCAGAAGGTCGGGTACGACGCGATCGCCCAGAGCGGCACCGTGTACGAGGGCACCGCCCTGCTCGGCGGCGGCGCGGTGCTGGCCGGGCTGGTCCTCGGCTCGATCACCGCGTTCATCATCGACCGCTCGTTCGTCTGGGCCGCCGGGTACGCCTTCGCGGGCGCGGCGCTCGCGTTCGTCGGGCTCATCCACGGCGTCCAGGTCGAATGGAACGCGAGCGGCCAGGTCGCGCTCGGCTACCTGCTGGCCGGGCTGGTCCTGCTCGGATTCGTCTTCGTCAAGCCGAGCCGCGCCGAGACGGCCGAGGCCCCAGAACCCGTCAAGGCGCCCGAGGCCGCGGGGGTGCCCGCCGCGTGAGTGGACAGGACGGGCGCGATCCCCGCGAGACCGCCGAGGACGTGCTCAAGCGGATCGAGGCGCGGGGTGACGACCACGTGTGGATCACCCTGCGCCCCGCCGACGAGCTGCTGGACGACGCCGCGCGGCTGCCGCGCCGCTGGCCGGACCCGCGCACCCGCCCGCCGCTGTACGGGATGCCGTTCGCGGTCAAGGACAACGTCGACGTGGCCGGGATGCCCACCACGGCGGCCTGCCCGGCCTTCGCCTACGTCCCCGAGCGCGGCGCGCCCCTCGTCGAGCGGCTCGTCGCCGCGGGCGCGCTGTTCGTCGGCAAGACCAACCTCGACCAGTTCGCCACCGGCCTGTCGGGTACCCGCAGTCCGTACGGCGCGTGCGAGTCGCCGCTGGTCCCGGGGCTGATCTCCGGCGGGTCCAGCTCCGGGTCCGCCGTGGCGGTCGCGGCCGGGCTGGTCGATTTCGCCATCGGCACCGACACGGCCGGGTCGGGACGGGTGCCCGCCGCGCTCACCGGCACCGTCGGCGTCAAGCCGAGCCGGGGCCTGGTGAGCACGCTCGGCGTCGTGCCCGCGTGCGCGTCGCTGGACTGCCCGAGCGTGTTCGCCCGCACGGTCGCCGACGGGGCGGCCGTGCTCGCGGTCATCGCCGGGCATGAGCCGGCCGACCCGTGGTCCCGCGTGCTTCCGGCGCCCTCCCCAGTGCCGCCGGTGACCGGCCCCGCGCGGATCGGCGTGCCCGCCCATCTGGACTTCTTCGGCGACCGCGCTGCGGAGGCCGCGTTCGAGCAGGTCAGGGAACGACTCGCGAACCAGGGCCACCGGCTCGTCCCGGTCGGCTTCGAGCCGTTCCTGGCGGCGGGACGGCTGCTGTACGACGGGCCGTGGGTGGCCGAGCGGCTGGCCTCGTTCGGCCGGTTCGCCGCGCTCAACCCGGTGCAGGTCCACCCGGTCGTCCGCGAGATCCTGCTCAAGGGCGCCGGCCTCAGCGCGGTGGACGCCTTCGAGGGCCTCTACCGGCTGCGCGAGCTGCGCGCCGAGGTGCGTCCGACGTGGGAACGGGTGGACGCCCTCGCCGTGCCGACCGTGCCCACCACCTACACGATCAGCGAGATGATCGAGAGCCCTATCGAGCGCAACACCGTGCTCGGCCACTACACGACCTTCGCCAACCTGCTCGACCTCGCCGCGGTCTCCGTCCCGGCGGGCATGACGGCCACCGGCCGCCCCCACGGCCTCACCCTGCTGGCCCCCGCGGGCACCGACGAACGCCTCGCCGGCCTCGCCGCCGCCTTCCACGAGGGCCTCTGAGCACCGCGCGGGAACGAGGTCGCGGCGAGGGCGACCCGCGTCCTCGGTCAGCCTTGACCTCGGGACAGGTCCGCCGACCGCATCAGACCGTGGCAGGCGATCGCCGCGGCGGCGACGACGTTCAGCGAGTCGACGCCGAGGCTCATCGCCTGAGGGCTCATCGGGATGCTGACGGGCTCGTCCGCCTCGCGCAGCCAGCGCGACGACAGCCCGTCGCCCTCCGACCCGAGCAGCAGGGCCACGCGCGCGCCCATGACCGCCTCGTCGATCGGCGTCGCGGTCTGGTCGGGGGTGAGGGCGAGCGTGCGGAATCCCAGCTCGCGCAGCTCGTCCAGCCCGGCGTGCCAGTTCGTCATGCGCGCGTACGGGACGGCGAACACCGCGCCCATGGACACCTTCACCGACCTGCGGTACAGCGGGTCGGCGCACCGAGGCGAAAGGATCACCGCCTCGACCCCGAGCGCGGCGGCACAGCGGAAGATCGCGCCGACGTTACCGTGATCGACCAGATCCTCCAGCACCAGCACCCGACGAGGTGTCCCGTCAAAGACCGTACGTCCGGAACCCGCCACGGACGCCACATGGCCTGCCCCTGCCACGGACGCCGTACGATCTGAACCCGCCACCGACTCCGCATGGCCTGAACCCGCCGCCACGTCCCGCGCGCCGCCCGCGCGCTCTCCTGTGAGCAGGGCCTTCACGGTGGGAAGCTCGACCCGGGCCATGGACGCGAGGGCCCCGCGGTGAACGGCGAACCCCGCGATGCCCGCCATCACGTCATCGGGGACGAGGTAGACGCGCGCGCCACCGAGAACGTCCGCGAGCCCGGGCAGCCAGCGGCGAGTAGTGAGGACCGACCTGACCGGATACCCGGTCGCGACCGCCCGCCGGATGACCTTCTCCCCCTCGGCGATGAACAGCCCCCGCTCGCCCTCCAGACTCTTCCGCAACTCAACGTCCCGCAACCGCACGTAGTCACCCAGCCGAGGATCCCCAACGTCCTCCACCTCGATCAGCTCAGCCACGCGACCAGCGTATGACCCACCCGAAGCCCCTCAACAACCGATCTTCGGAACGGCCGGGGGCCGTGCCCTGACGGAGGTGGGTCAGGGCACGGGGTCCCGTTAACGGGCGCGGTAGGACAGGATCAAACCCAGCCCCTGAAGGGTGGCCTTGTCTCCTTCGAAGAGCAGGTTCCAGGTTCCGACTGAAAGACCGGGAGTGGGGAGGAACTTGCCGTCGTTGAGGGCCAGTCGCGATTCCCCGTTGAGGAGGAAGCGGCCGGAGCCGCCGGCTTCGTGTGTGTAGAGGGCGTAGACCCCGGTGATGGCCCGGCTGGACATTCCGGGGAACATGCTTGAGATGAACGGGAGGGTGAGGGTGTCGTCGGAGCCCTCGAGGAACGCGGACCACTCTTCGGGGAACTCCGCCGGGACGTCGCAGTGGCGGGCCGTGGCGTAAGGCTTGAGCATGCCCTTGACCGCGCCTGCGAACAGCTCGCCGCCCTGGTCAGCGGAGTACTTGACGGTGATGGTGACGTCGATGAGCTGGGCGGCGCCGCCGGAGGGCAGCTCCAGGCGCCACCGGGAGACGGCGCCGGTGCCCTCGAAGGGGAGGTAGCGATCGTCGTCGTAGCGCAGGTCGAACAGGCCGTTGTTGTCCTTGTACTCCTCCAGGTCCGACAGGGTGATCTGCTGGCCGCCACGCCAGTCGGCGCGCAGCGTGGCGGGCATGGGGCCCTTGGGGTCCAGGAGGTACTTGACGGCCTTGGGGTCGGCCGAGAGCACGGTCCTGCTGTCGAGCTGGGTCAGCACGGCGTTGAGTCCGAGCTTGCCTTCGGGGCCGGTGAAGTCGACCGAGACCGTCTTGATGCGACGGCGGTAGTGGCCGGGGAAGTCGCGGTCGAAGAGGGCTTCGGTGAGGGCGAACTCACCGCGGCCGGTGGCGCGCAGGTTCAGCACGGCGAGCGGGTCCAGTGCCAGCAGCGACACCTTCTTGATGATCTCCAGGCCGCGGCGGTCGGTCTCCATCCACGCCTTGCCGAGCCGTTCCAGGTCGAGCCCCAGGCTTTCGGCGGCGAGCAGGCCGCTGCGACGGCTGTCCCAGTAGAGCGGCTGGATGTAGTCGGCCTCGCCTTCGGGGATGCCGCGCTCGTACTGGAAGGAGCGTTGCGCGGAGCGGGCCATCTCGTAGGCCATGGAGTAGGCCTGGAAGTAGAGGCCGGCCAGCCGTCCCGACATCCACTGGTAGAGCTGGAGGTTGGTGAACTTGCCGGTCATGAAGGTGCCGACCGCTTCCAGGTTGGCGATCTGCTGGTCGAGGATCTCCAGTTCGCGCTGGGCGACCTTGAACCGGAGCTCGGCGGCCTTGATCTGGTGGCCGAGCTGCTGCACGTCGTTGCGGGCCTGGCCGAGTTGGAAGGTCCAGTCCTGGGTCGTGCGCTCCTGGCCCGCGCGGATGCCGAACAGTTCACCGATGACGTTGAGCGCCTCCGCGGCGGTCGAGGAAGCCTCGCCGCCGTGCCCGAGGGCCTCGGCCACCTGCTCGCCGCCCTGCTTGGTGCCCATGATGAACAGGCCGACCAGGACGTCGGGCAGGCCTGAGGCGATGGCCGCGCCGATCTGGAAGCCGGAGGCGACGACGTGGGCGACGGCCGCCGCGGACAACATGCTGAGCTGCGCCTCCTCCAGCGGGGACAGCCCTTCGGCGATCAGGTGCTCGAAGTGGCTGACCCGGTCCAGCGCGCCCTGCTCGCTGACCCGTGCCTCGCGCAGGTTCTCGGCGGCGATCTCCAGTTCCGCCTCGCGCACGGCACGGGTGAGGGCGAGGATCTTGCCCTCGTGCCGCTGGTTGAGCAGCGTCAGCTCCTCGGAGTCGCGCCGCTCCAGCACGCTGAGCAGGTCGCCGCCGAACTGCCGCAGCTTGTCCACCAGTTCCTGCGCCTTGCGGAAGGTGACGGAGAAGCGATGGTGCGGCACCGGTACGGCGGCCGCGGCGGCGAGCTGGTCGAGCGAGGCTCCGCCCGCCGCGCCGCGGACGAGCGCCATCACGTCGATCGGCGGCTCGAACAGCGGCAGCGGACGGCTGACGCCCATGATGTCGAGGGTGGCACGGATCTTGCGCAGCCGGTCCTCGACCCGGTCCCAGTACTCCAGGTACACACTGTTGGCGGGCACGTGGAAGTACGGCCCGGCGACGCTGGCGTGTACTTCGCCCGATCCCTTCAGCAGCGCGGCGCCGGCGGTGAGCTCGGGAACCCGACCGGCCGGGGGCAGCGCGCGGATCTGCTCGTAGGTGAGCGCGGTCGTCGCGGGCCGGCTGCCGAGGTCCTCGGGCGGGCGCTCGCCTAGCAGGTCGTAGGCGAAGATGTAGAGCATCCGGGCCTCGTCCACGCTCTCCGCGGTGTACTGCCGGAAGAGCAGGTCGCCCCAGTCGAGCAGGTTGTCGACGTAGGCCATCACGACCGCGCGCCGGTAGGCCGTCGGGCGCAGCTCGGCGATCGTGTGCGGGTCGAAGGGGTCCTCCAGGTACGCCTTCAGCAGCGCGCCCCGGTCTCCCATCAGGGAGTACTGGTAGTGCAGCCTGCCGATCATGGCGATGCGCTCGCCCAGCGCGAGCCGGGCCGGCTCGGCCTCCTGCGGGATCTTGAGCGCGTTGAGTGCTCCCTCGATCGGCGGCAGCTTGGTGGCCGGCAGGCCGGCCAGGTAGGACTTCTCCTCGTCGGTGAGCTCGCGGTGGTGCTGGAACACCGGTGCCATCGACTCGACCTTGAGCAGGATCTTCTTGAGTTCGTCGACCGGTTTGCCCGCCTCGACGCCCCGCGCGGCGAGTTCGGCCAGGTCGTCGCGGCAGCTGTGGATGAGGGCCTCGACGTCGACCGCCAGGAACGGCAGGAAGCGCCAGTACCGTGGCTGGGTGGGGTCGAAGACGTACTCGTACCAGGTCCGGGCGTCGTCGAAGCGCTGGGCGGCGTTGAGCGCCTGGGCGATCAGCGTGGGCGCGTGGAAGAAGACCTCCCAGTAGTAGATGCCGTTGCTGCTGTTGAAGTCCAGGTGCGAGCTGGTGGGCACGCCCTGCTCGGCGGCCGAGGCGGTGACCCTGATCGTGGTGGTGTTGGAGTCGCGCGTGCTGAAGGCGGGGAGCTCGTCGAGCTCCTGGATGTACGGCGAGAGCAGCGCGGGCACCCCTCCCTCCAGCAGCGTCTTGTTCAGCTTGTAGGCGGTGCTGGAGGTGAGCCTGATGACCTCGTGCGGCAGCGCGGCGATCTCGTACGGCCGCTGGACCTTCGGGCTGGAGGCGTAGGTGACGTACTTGGCGCCCATGAACAGATAGAGGTCGGCGCTGTCCAGGACGCCGTCCAGTCCTGTCTCCCAGCCTGCGGGCAGGCCGCCCCAGTTGCCGTGGACGGGGGAGAAGGCCGGGCTGGAGTCCAGCTCCCGGCCGGGCTGCAGCACCGCGTAGTCGGTGCCGCTGAGGACGTAGCGCTGGCCCGCGCGGGTGAAGACGGCCCGGATCCGGCGGTTCATGGTCCTGGGATAGCCGGCGTCGGCCAGGTTGCCCGGCACGCCGCCGCTCAGGGTGTAGCCGACGTATTCCTGGTTCCTGGTGAGGTACAGCATGTTGTCCGCGACGTAGGCGGCGTCGACGCCTTCGTCGCTGATCACGGTTCTGGCCACGCCCAGCGTCTTGATGGGGGTCGGTTCGCTCCGGACGAACTCCTTGGGAGCGTTGCCGGAGTTCTTCTTGCCCTTCTCGGATTCCTTGGGGGTGACGGTGATGTAGGTGTGGGCGTTGTTGTCGAAGAAGTAGACCTGGCCGCCGTGGCGGAAGGGCGCGCTGACGGGGGCGGAACGGGGCAGGCCGTCAGGGTTGTCCTTGAGCGGGATGGCGGAGTCGGCACGGCCCTCCCAGCGCCGGTAGGTGTCGCCGGTGATGACGAAGACCTTCTCCCCCTCGAAGAGGACCGCGTCCACCTTGGTGACGCCGGCCATCCACGCCGGCTGGTAGGACTCCAGGGCACCGCCCGGCTGGGTCCTGCGGACCCACTGGCGATCCCCGGCCGAGTAGTAGAACTCGGCCCCGCTCGCGTCCACGGCGGCGGTGGAGATCGTCTTCCACTGAGGGAAGCCCTCCTTGTTCCCGGCGATCTTCTTCGGGTAGCCGGTGTCGATCCTGCCGAAGGAGCCGCCGGAGTAACGGTAGTAGTTCTCGCCGGAGAACAGGTACAGCTGGTCGTTCCTGAGGATGGCCGCGTCCACCTCGGCCTTGTCGCTGTACAGCGGAGTGGCGACGTGTCCCCAGCGGTCGGCGGTCGGCGGCTTGGAAAGGCGCAGGGCGCTGGTCCGGTCCGCCGGGACCTCCACGTAGTAGGGGCCCGAGCCGCTCTCCCCGGTGTTGTTGAAGAAGTACCGCGCCCCGCCGGGCAGCTCGACCGCGGCGTGGACCGGAGACCACGTCGGCAGCCGGTCCGCGTTGCCGCTCAGCGTGCGCGGTGGCTCGTCGCCCGCCGGGGGCGGGGCGATCGGCCGGCACAGGAAGCTGCCGCCCTTGTGGTCGACGCTCACCCAGGCGCCGCTCTCGGCCTCGGCCGGCATGGCGAACCTGACGACCTTGGTCTGGTCGACGGGCTCGGCGAAGATCCGGTCCAGCCGGGACTCCCGCACCGGCTCGGGCACGCCCGTGGCGCGGATGGCGTACAGCTCGGGATTGAGCGCGAACGCCGGGGAGACCCGCTTCGGGCCGAGTGGGGTGAGCACCGTGTAGGAGCAGGTGATCAGAATCGTGTCGTGCGTGTCACCTTGCGGGCCGGGCACGGTGGCGGACGCCTGGACGTACAGGCTCGCGTCGTAGACGGGCGCGTCCTGCACCTCCTCCAGGGGCAGGACCTGCGCGGGCACCCATTCGCCGTTGAGGTTGCGGAAGGAGTAGTTGACGCGCACGCGGTGCTTGGGCGGCGGCGGGGTGAGCGTGCGGACGTCGCCGCTCTGCTTGTCGATGAGGGCGGTCTGGGCGCCGGGCTCGGGTGCGACCGGCTCGATCGTGGGCCAGAAGACGAAGATGCGGCCGAAGGCGTGCACCGGATAGACCTTCTCGGCCTCGATCTGGGCGTCGACCTTCAGCCAGGGCCCCCAGGCGGCCGACAGGCGCTCGCCGTCCCTGAACTCCGCCTCGCGGCAGTAGTGGCGCCGCGGCTCGGTCCTGGTCCGGCCGAACAGCACCAGCCGCCGCACGCCCGGCTCCGCGCCGTCGGCGGTGTAGACGTAGCCGCCGGTGATCGAGAGCCTGGAGACCTCGGTGTACTCGTCCAGGTAGCGCTTGTAGGCGCGCTCCACCTTCTCCTGGGTGATCTCCCCCTGGAGCAGGTTGTCCTCCAGGTCGCGGAAGGCGGGCGTCTTGGAGCCGCGCAGCTCGGGTCGCAGGTAGTTCTCCGGATAGAGGAAGACCTTCCGGTTGGCCTCCCAGGTTCGGTAGTTCTTCAGCCACCCCCACCAGGTCTTGATCCGCTGCCTGAGCTCCTCCGGGTCCTGCCCGTTCCGGCCGGTGGCCTGCTCCAGGCTGAGCAGGTAACGGTGCACGTAGAGCTGGGTGGCCGCGATCGCCTCGCGCACCCGTGATGTACGGCCCTGGCCGCCCATCTCGACATCGATCAGCAGATCGTCGTACAGCTCGTGGGCCGTCCTGGGCGCGATCGAGACGAGGGCGTCGCGCTTGAGCACGTTGATCTCGTCGTGGACGGCGGCCGACAGCGCCGCCCACTCCCCGGTGAACAGGCGCTCCATGATCCCGTAGAGGGCGGTGTTCGCCGTCGCCAGGGCGGGCTCGGCGCCGAAGGCAGGCCGCCAGACGCCACTGTGCAGCGCGGACGGGGCCTCCCCGATCCGGTCGGTGAGCTGGAAGAGCTCGACCAGCCGGAGCAGGAACTCGATCTCGAAGCGGTCCTCCTCCCGGCGGGCCGGCGCGGCGCTGTTGGCCGAGGCCGCGATGGCCTCGGCTTCGGCGGCCAGCAGCGCGGCGTTGCGCTTGGCCCACCGGATCTCGTCGATGTCCCAGCCGAACAGGCGGTTGAGGTAGGCGTACGGATCCTCCACCACCGAGGTCGAGTCCAGCAGGAAGGCCGCCAGGCCGTCCGGTTGCCGCCGGGCCAGCTCGATGAAGCGGGTGATCGTGTGTACGTCGCTCAGCCGGTAGTCGGCCGTGCCGCCCCAGCGATACCGGAAGCGCTGCGGGTAGGAGCGGTCCACCTCGTGGAAGCCGCCGGAGTAGCGGACGTACTCGTCGTTCTTGCACAGGTAGGCGCGGCCTTCGAAGACGAAGGCGCCGTCGATCCCGGACTCGAAGCGGTCGGGGATGTTGCCCCAGTCGTCCCGGACGGTACGCGGGTGGCCTTCCTCGACGTAGTCGAGCCGGCCGGGCCCGTAACGCACGTACTGGTCGGCCTTGAAGGCGTACAGCTCGCCGGTGGGGGTCGCGAAGGCGGCGTCGACCAGCTCGTGGCCGGTGTCGGCGAAGGCGTTGCGCACCTTGCCGAACAGGCTGTTCACGGCCACCGTCTCCGGCGGCGTGCCGAGCCCGCCGATTCGCTGGCAAAGCGTGCCCTTGAGCAGGTGGATCGTGCCGTCCGGAGCGCGGAAGGCCGCGTCCAGGCCGTCGGTGAAGTCGGTGAGCGGCTCCTGGATGGACAGGTCGAAGGCGAGGTTGGGGTGGATGGCGCGGGGGTAGCCGTCGTCGGCGTAGGCGTACTCGGTGCCGGTGTAGCGGACGTACTGGTCGCCGGAGAACAGATAGGTGCGCGCGCCGGAGACGAGCGTCGCGTCCACCTTCTCCTTCTCGACGATGTTGTTCCGGACGCGGCCGAAGACGCTCAGGTGGCGGTCGGCGACCGCGGCGCGGGAGACGACGTGGCCGGAGCCGCCGACCAGCAGGCAGGCGGTGCGGTCGTCGGCGATGGCGGCGTCGACCGTGCGGCCGGTCACGTCGTCGTCGAACGACTCCGGCAGGTTGGCGAAGGCCGTTTCCCTGCGCAGGTTCCCGACGATCTGCTTCGGGTACCCGGGATCGATGTAGCGGTACTCGGAACCGGTGTAGCGCACGTACCGGTCGCCGGAGAACAGGAACGTCGTGCCTTCGCCGAAGACGCACGCGGCGTCGATCCGGGCGGTCGCCTCGTCGGGCACGAACGGGTTGGGCGACCTGCCCCACCGGTCGCGGATGACGGCGAGCGGGCTGAAATCGTGCCCGTCGTGGCGGGAGAACTGCTCGGACAGGAAGAAGTACGTCGAGCCGTCCGGCGCGGTGAAGGCCGTGCGCAGCGCGTCGCCCGCCTCCCTGCCGGCCGAAAGGGTGCGCTCGAAGCCGGGCCAGAGCCGCTCGATCGGGCGTGGGTAGGACCAGGTGCCGGTCGCCTCGTCGTGCTGCAGGAACTGCTCGCCGTACAGCAGGAGCATGGTGCCGCCTTCGAACAGCACGGCGCCGGGGACGGGGTGGCCGGGAACGCGGTACCGCTCGGGCACCTGCCAGAAGCTGTCGTCGGCGATCTCCGGCTCACCGTCGGGCGTGGTGTAGTCCGCGCCGGAGTAGACGACGTGGCGCATCAGGCCGTCCTCGTCGGGCGACTCGAAGAGGTACGTTCTGCCGCCGCGCACGTAGGCGAGCGCGACGTCCCGCAGGCCGCCCCAGTGGTCGGAGATGAGCCGCGGCTCGCCGTCGATGGTGAGGCCGGGGCCGTCGGCGGCGTAGGTGACGAACTGGTCGCCGCTGAACAGGTAGGTCCGGCCGTCCGTGCCGACGAACGCCGCGTCCACCTTGTTGTCCTGATAAATCGTGTTACGCGGTCTGCCCCACTCCTCGGCCAGCGGGTAGGACTTGTTGAGCCGGGTGTTGAGGCACTTCGGCCCTTTGAACAGGTACGTGGTGCCGTCGGCGCCGCGCAGGACGGCGTCGAGTCCGCTGCGGAACTCTTCCGACACCGCACGCAACAGCCGGGGCGTGACCGCCCGCGGCACGGAGGCGATGCTCCGGGCCCCTTCGACGGCCGCGTGGTGGTGCCAGCCGCCGCCGTCCTCGGCCAGCAGCTTGCCGTCCTCGACGAAGACGCAGCTCGCCCCGCGCAGCGAGCTGTCGTCGTAGCGGCGGTAGAAACCGTCGGAGGCGATGTGGCAGCGGGAGCCGCGGAAGAGGTAGACGGTGCGGCGGTCGGCGAAGGCCGCGTCCACGCCATCGAGCGCGACGTCCAGGGCCGCCATTCCCGGCTCGCGCGACAGCTCCGACACTGCTGCCGGATAGCCGTCCTGCACGTGGTCGAGGCGCGTGCCGAGGTAGCGCACGTATTGGTCGCCGGAGAACAGGTAGGTGTACCGGTTCTCCACCGACCTGCCGTCGATCAGCTCGGTCACGGTCCTGACCAGCGCCGCGTCCACCCGGCCGGTCCTGGCGATCCGGTTGACCACGTTGCCCCAGTAGGCCGGCACGGAGGCCGGGTAGCGGTCGTCGGCCCTGGTGTAGTCGCCGTTCGAGAAGCGGGTGTAGCGGTCGCCGGAGAAGACGTAGGTACGGCCATCCTTGCCGACGAACGCCGCGTCCACCTTGGTGAACGGCAGCAGGCTGTCCCAGTGCCCGGCGATCGTGCGCGGCTCCGACCACCAGCGGTGCCGCGCGTCGGACACCACGAAGCGGTCGCCGGCGAAGAGGTAGGTACGGCCCGCGCCGTCGGTGAGGACCGCGTCGATGGTCGCGAAGCGGGGGTCGGCGGCCAGCGAGGCGGGCAGGTTCCACCAGTTGTCGGAGACCGGCTTGGGGTAGCCGGGGTCGGCGGTGCTGTAGTCCCTGGTGGAGTAGCGCACGTGGAAGTGGCCGCCGTCGGCGTGCACCTGGATGTGCAACGGGTTGCGATGGAGCGTCAGCGCGATGCCCTGCTCGGTCGTGACGTGCCACTTGCGGTACTCGGCCGTGCCCTCGGCCGTGACGGCGGCGTTCTCGGCCAGGGTCAGGCCGTGCTCCAGGAAGCGGCGGCGCAGCGCCGGCGACAGGCGGCCCGCGTTCAGCTCGGACTCCTGCACGAGCGGCACGTCGAACAGCCTGCCGCCCTGGCCGAACAGGTAGGTCCTGCCGTCCATCACGAAGGCGGCGCCGACCTTGCGCAGCCCGCCCCAGTCGCCGGCGATCCCGCGCGGGTAGCCGAGGTCGACGACCGCGTAGTCGGCGCCGGAGTAGCGGATGTACCGCTCGCCGCTGAACAGGTAGGTCTTGCCGTCCATGCCCACGAACGCGGCGTCCACGCCGCCGCCGGTCAGTACGTCGGTGAGCTTGCCCCAGCGTTCCGCGGTGGCCTGCGGCGCGCCGACGCCAGAGGAGAAGAAGGAGACCGTCCTGCCGTCCTTGAACAGGTGCACGATCCCCGAGCCCGGCTCGGCGAAGGCGGCCTCGACGCCGGTGTGGAACTCGCCGGGCAGGTTGGGGAACTCGGATTCGATGCGCCGCGGGTAGCCGTCGTCCACCCGCACGCCGTCGTTCTCCACGCCGTCGGTGTAGCGGATCACCTGGTTGTCGCGGAAAAGGTACGCCCTGCCGTCCGGGCCGGTGAACGCGGCGCCGAGGCTGCCCGCGCCCTCGAAGGCGTTGTGGATTCGGCCCCAACGGGCGGAGATCTGCTGCTCCGCTCCGCCGACCTCGAGGTAACGGCCGTTGGCGAACAGGTGCACGTGCCCGTCCACGTCGTCGAAGGCCGCGTCGAGCGCCCCGGTGAACGCCGCGGGCAGCGCCGTGTCGTGGCCCTCCGCCTGCCACCATTCGGCGACGCTGCGCGGGTAACCCTCGTCGACGGTCGTGAAGTCCGGGCTGGAGTAGCGGATGTACTGGTCGGCGCAGAACAGGTAGGTCCTGCCGTTCTCATCCACGTACGCGCTGTCGATCCGGCGCGGGGCCTCGAAGTTGTTCCTGACCTTGCCCCACAGTTGCTCGCGGGGCGCCCAGCGGATGCTGCCGGGCTCCTTGACGAACAGCCGCGACTCCGCCCGGCTGTCGCCCACGAGGGCGCGTCCGATGATCCACTCCCTGCCGTCCGGGAACGCGACGGCGGCGTCTACGGAGGTCAGCCCGGTGAACCGGGGGGACAGGTCGGTCAGTGGCCTGCGCTTGGGGTCGAGCAGGGTGTAGGTGTCGGCGGCGTAGGTCCAGTAGGCGTCGCCGGCGAACACGTAGACGAGGCCGTCCGAGCTGCGCAGCACCGCGTCCACGGCCTCGACGCCCGGTGGCAGCGTCAGCGGTTCGGGGTACTTGCCGGTCAGGTCCTGGTCGTGGAAGACGACGGCGACCTCGGTCGCGCTCATGCCGAGCTTGGCGGCCAGCAGCGCGAAGCGGTGGATGCGCTGGTAGACGGCCGCGAAGTGCGGATTCGCCGTCTGCCGGGGGGCCGCGATGACCGGCGGTACGAGGATCTCGATCGCCTCGGACAGCCCGCCCGCGACGCCCTCGCAGATCGCCGCGACGGTCTCCTCGGTCACGCCGAAGGCGTCGGCCAGCACGGCGGTGAGGGCCTCCTGCTGCTGGCCGGCGCGGCTCTCCAGAGCGGCGGTCACCTCGTCGATCGCCTCGGTGAGCTCCACGGCGACCGCGTGCAGCAGGAAGAACACGTCCCGTTCGAAGTCCTCCAGGCCCGGCAGGGCGAAGTGGATGACGTTGGTGGGGTTGGCGAAGAATGGGACGGTCTCGGCCGGTACGGACATGGCGTCGGTGAGCGATCCCGTCGCGACCAGCTGCTCGACGAGCCTGCCCTGCTGCTCCTGGTCGAAGCCGAGCGCGCCCAGCGCGTCCAGGTGGATCCGGTACGGTCGTTCGTCCTGCGCGCACTCGGCGACCCTGCGGGTCACGATGGCGGTCTCGGTGGCGGTGAACTCATCGGTGAGCGTCTCCACCTCGGAGACCAGCCAGCCGTCGTCCAGGGCGGTGCCCTCCATCGCGGTGATCGCCCGTTGCGCCATCACCGCGTCCGCGACTTCGGCGAAGTCCTCGGGACCGAAGGAGAGCAGCTCTGCCTCAAGCTCGCCGACCTGCCGTCTCAAGGCGTCCAGCACGGCCTGCCGGTGCGGGTGGAACTCCGGCGGCAGCGCGAAGTCCGCGAGCTGGAGCGTGCTGAACGCCTGCTTGTCCAGGTAGTGGTCGTTCTCGTCGAGATAGCCGTTGAAGCGCAGCCCGTCCATCAGCCTGGCCAGCCGTACCTCGCCGAGCCGCAGCGACGCGAAGACGCCGGCGTCGAGCACGAGCGGCTCGGCGCGGAAGTCGGCGACGCGCCGGCGCAGCAGGTCGAGCACCTCGGGGGCGGCGTCGGACAGGCCCGCGTTGACGCGGAACCCTTCGAGGTTCGCCTCGTCGGCGAAGAACTCCGGATTCTGGACGTTGCCCTCGTCGTCGAGGTAGTCGTGGTAAATCAGGTTGTCGTACAGCTCGTCGAGCTGGCCCTGCGACAGGTTGCCGACCGTGGCCAGGTCGGAGGGGTAGAAGGCCGAGGTGCCGTTGCCGGCGCTGTTGATCAGCTTGAACAGCGACTCCCTGAACGGGGTGAAGTCCCGCTCCAGGACCAGGGCGTAGTCGGTCACCGGCAGGTCCTCGGCGACGAGCATGTTGTCGGCGCCCAGGCGCCCGGTGAACACCATCTGGGTGTGGATCTTGTCGGCCAGGCGCTCGCCGAGACCCAGCCCCATCAGGTCCTGGTCCACGATGGTGCCCAGGGCGGTGACCGCCTCGTAGGCGGCGGCGGGGACGGCGGCGGGGTCGAGGTGCAGCAGCCGGGGGTCGTGTTTCGACACCACGCCCTCGGCGCGCTGGGCCAGCACGTCGTGGACGACCTGCGCGGCGCGCTGCCCGAAGCGCTCGCTCGCGAACACGGCCGGGTCCAGGGCGACTTCCTGGAAACGCTGGTCGAGGCTGTCCAGCACCGCGAGCCGGCTCTCCGAATCGGACGACGCGGCCGGCGCGCCGCCCAGGATGTCGGCCAGTTCCCGCGCGCCGAAGCCACTGTCCTGCATCCACCGGGTGACCGCGAGCAGCGTCTGGGCCAGCCACAGGCCGGAGGCCGAATCGCCGCCCTCCAGGATGCGGTAGCAGTCCTGGGACGTCGGCTCGACCCCGCCCAGGACGGAGAAGGTCGAGTACCGCCAGAGCGACGGGTCGCTCTCCAGCATCTCCACCAGGTCGAACAGCTCGGCGGCGGACACGCCGAGTGCCGCGGTCAGCCGGCCCACCCGCCGCAGCAGTGCGATCTGCGCCGGCCCGGTCGGGCCGCGGTCGAAGAGGCTCGGCTCCAGGGCGCTGTGCCGGTCGCGGTAGCGCCTTACGGTCTCGACGAGGTCGCTCTCGGCGGTCTCGATCCCGATGGCCAGTTTGCGCCGGTACTCCTTGTTGTGCGGGCCGAGGATGTCACCCGAGGTGGCGGGCAGTTCCTCCGGCACTGGCTCGACCGCCGCCACCAGCCCGCACACGCCGTCGACGGTGAGGTCGTAGCCGCTCCGCAGGTGCACCACGAGCGCCGTGGTCCGCAGCGCCGCGGCGTCCAGTTCGCCTCCGCAGCAGGTGGTCAGCACGCGGTCGAGGTCGCCGAGGCCGAGCCCGGTCCATCTGGCCAGCCGGACGATCCGGCTGACGCGGTCGTACCAGCCGAAGGTCGTCCCCCGCAGTTCGGTGCCGTCCGCCGACACGGTGACCGGCGCGCTGCCCTGGTTGGCGTACGACTCCTTGGCCGGCCGTTCGATGTCCTCAGGGTCGCCCAACAGCTCACGTAACTCCAGCGCGGACAGGCCCGTGAGCTGCTTGAACGTCTCCACCTTCGCCAGCGACGTCAGTGGATCCTGCGGGGTGAGCCCGTAGAACGCCTTGGTCCTGGCCTCGTCGGCCGGTCTCGTCAGATGCGAGACGGCATCCGTGGACAGGCCCAGGAACAGCCTCGCCACCGTGTCGGCGTCGGCGACCGGAGCGAAGATCCGGTAGAGCTCGTCCGGCCCCGTCCTGAGGCGGCGCAGGTAGGTCTTGAACCGCTCCTCGTCCAGGGAGAACGGCATCCCGAACGGGTGCTCCAGCCGCCGCATCAGCTGGTACGGCTGACCGCCGGCCAGCTTCTCCAGCAGCTCGATGACGATATCGAGATAGGGCGAATCGCCAAAAGTGTTCTCCGCGTCCAGAAAAATCCTTTTTAGGTCGGCGCGCCGACCGTCACCGAGCACCGACGGCTGCTCCAGGACGTTGTCGAGGAATGTCAGCAGTTCTGACAGATAGGCGCCGGGCGAATAGACCGTCCTGGCCTCGTCCTCCTGCCGTCGATCGAGGTCAGAGTCGTCGAACAGCTCTTCGTAGCTCGGCAGCGCGTCGTTGCCCGCCATACGTTCCCCCTCAAGAGACCAAGCCTGTTGGAGCGGTCCACTATAGTGATACAAACCTATAAATGGCTTCATGAATATGCCTACAGAGACATTTGCTCAAGCTGTGTCCAAAGGTGGACGATCGGTCGTCAGCGAGGGATTGGCTGGAAGATCATGAAGAAGGACAGAGGCAGAAGCAGCAATAGCAGCAATAGCAGCAAGGTCAGACGCCCGACGACCACGACACGGCGTCCAGGGCTCGACGGGACGAGCACGGCACCGTTATCCGTGACCAAGCATGACGTGTCCGTATCCTCGGCGTCCTTACCCAAGGGCTGGCAGACGTTCGCCTTCAAGCCCGACGCGACCACCGCCCGAAAGGTCGCAGAAGAGCTGCAGAGCATGCGCCCCGGCAACGCGAAGACGACCATGAAGCTCATCGCCGACACGCTGGCCGAGCGCTCGTCCCAAGAGCGCAGCGAGATGTCCCGGCTCATCATGGCCGAGCTCATCACCGACCAGGCCCGCGACTTCCTGAAGGTGACCGCCGCCACCCGCCTCAAGCATCCGACGGTCCTGACGCCGAAGGATCCGACGCCGCAGCACCTCAACCCGGTACACTATCTCGACGTCGTGGAGCCGAGCACGAAGCAGAGGCTTCCGAAGACCTCGAAGCTCGGCGATCCGCAGCTGCTCAACGCACTGGATCTGTCCACCGCGGACAAGCGCATGGTCGACCTGGCCGCCATGGAGCAGCACATCGACGACGAGAGCGACGCTTCGTCGATGGGCCACCTGAAGATGGCGATGAAGTTCGTCGACGACATGAACGGCGGCAAGGGGACGTACTCGGAGGCGCGCCGTACCGCGCTCGGCCCGATGGTGACGGACAGCACCCAGCAGCACCTCGTCGACCAGATCGGCTTCCGCACGGCGCCGACACAGCGCAACGACAAGGGCCTGTCAGCCCAGAACGACCTGACGTCCACCTACTGGCGCTCGACCTTCGCCAAGACCTTGCCCGATTTCATGAAGAAGCTGGGGACGAAGGTCAAGATCGAAGACGGCGACCTGCTGGTGAACAGCCCCAGCGTCAAGAAGAGGCTCGAGATGCTGGTGGGCAAGGAGGTGACCGACCAGCTCACGATCGAGCCTCTGCAGGGGACCACGGGCGTCAGCGTGCTGAAAGGCGTCCGGAAACTCATGCGAAGCGACATCAACTGGGACTCCATCATGCATGAACTGGGCGCGGCCCCCTCGGCGTACCAGCTCTACGAGCTCATGGACCTGGGCAAGAAAGAACCACCGACGAACTTCAAGGTGGACACGCGGGCCGACCTCATCGCGCTCATGACCTCCAGCAAGTTCTCCCGTCTGCAGGAGATGGCCAGGAGCAAGGGCCAGCTGGCCACGGTGTGCGCCATGGTCGAACACCTCGTCCTGGGCCTGACCGACGAAAACGGCCCGCAGCGGTTCGACACACTCACCGCCAGCGCCCTGAACTCGATGGACCGGCTCCTCGACATCATCGTGGAGAACGAGAGAAACCCATCCGCGGCGATGCGTGCGGCCGACCTCATGATGGACGAAATCGGCCTCGTGGTCGCCGCCGCCAAGAACTACGTCGCCGACGACTACCGGAGCACGATGCGGGACATCACGCTGGAGCGGGCGCCGAAAATAAAGCCGCTGGTCACCCGGAATGAGATCCAGCTCGAGAGCCACCTCATGTCGAGCGGCATGGACTCACTCAGCACGGCTCTGTACATCGCCCTGTCCACACGCGACCAGGACAAGGTCTCGCGTAAGACCGAAGGGATCGACTACTTCGAGACGGGCATGTTGCTGGACAGCCTCAAGAAGGGCAAGGCGGTGCAACCGCGCGACGACGTCCTGATCGCGGCGCTGAACCCGAGCTCACCCTTCGTCGCGCCGTCGACCGAGAACCTGGTGAAGGACGTGCGGGACGCCATGAAGTCGCGCAAAAAGGGCGACCCGCCGTTCGCGCTGATCCTCGACACCACCATCCAGATGGCGGCGAAGTCGACCGAGGACCCGACCCAGCTCGACGCCGTGCTCGACGGCCTGAAAGACCTCATCGCCGACGGCAGCCTCGAAGTCTTCCTGTGCAAGAGCTTCCAGAAGTACGCCTCGTTCGGCACCGGCAAGGTGGCCGCCGGCGACCTGACGATGCTGTCCAAGAGGGGCAACCTCGCTTCGGCGTCCGCGCGCGCCAAGGCGAGGATTCAAGAGCACGACCTCGACATCGCCGCGCACGACGAGGGGCAGTTCATCATCCACATGCTCAAGCACGGGCATCGCGACGAATTGGCGCTGATCGACCACGCCGCCGAGAACGCCAAGTTCGTGGACGAGTTCTGCTGGCCGATCGAAGCGGATTATGCCAAGGGCTCCAAATACGTGGACGGCATCCCCCTACTCCTGCGCTCGTCGCCCACCGGGAAGGTCGGTAAAATCTTCGGCCGCCTCGCCGGAGTCGATCAGCGCGACAGCTTCTCGTTCCTGCGCACGTCGTACGTCGGCGGAATCCCGGGACCGTGGCCGGTTCCGGACACAGAGGGCTACTATGTGCGGATCAACACCGGCCACGAGCCGAAGGAGAAGATGGTCGAGAACTTCTACGCCTTCGGCCACCTGGCCGCCAGCCTGCTCCCCAACGGCGACAAGACCGACGACCCGATCGACCTCGACCGGCTGACGCCGGATACGGTGATCGAGCACCTGGACGCAGTGGCGATCGCCGCGCAGAGCAATCCCACCGCCGCGCAGTACCAGAACAACATCCTCGCCTCGTACTGCCTGTTCGGCTTCCAGAACGCCTACGGGCCAAAGCCCGCACTGGTACCCGCGGCCATCCGCGTCTTCGGCAGTTCAATGACGGGCGTCACCCTCGACACCCAGCGACTCCTCGCCACCTCGATCTTCGCGAACCTCCAGTCCAAGCACATCACAGCCGACCCCACGGCCCTCGCCGGACTGTGCAACGCGGCAATCGTCCTACCCGCCTGGCAGTTCAAACCGATCGCCGCCAAGCTCGCAAAGGACGCCAAGAGCCAACTCGAGGCGATGGGAGACTCGGACCAGGCAAAGCTCCTGCGCGAGATCATCTCCCGCGCCAACAAGTAGGCCGCCGTGTAGGTGCGATGGACGCGGGTCTGGCAGCTCAACCTGGCGAACAACACCTACGAGCCGGCCTACGACGACAACCTGGTCAGCCCCGGGTCGACCAGTCCGGCCGGCAACCGCCTCTACTTCTCATCCCAGCGCGGCAGCACCGGGTCGTCCTCGGGCGGCATCACCTACTGCGTCACCGGCCCGTTCCGCCCCTGAGCCCACGTCGTGCAACGTACGCCAGATGTCCGCCCGGGAAACACGGTCCGAGCCTTGGCGAGGCCCTTTTCCTGGGCGGCTGCGGAGCCTTGGTGCGCTGGGGCGGGGGCGTCTCAGCTTTGGGTGGCTCGGGTGTCGAAGTGGTCTTCTCGTCGTGCTCGGGTACGGCTCCAGCGGATGAGCCGCAGGAGATGCCAGAGCAGGGCGTACGCCGTGAGCACCGCGCAGAAGCCGACCAGCAGGCCGACGCCGGTCTTGGTGACGACGCCCGCCCAGCCGAAGACCGGGTTCGGAGGGTCGACGAGGGTCCAGACGGCGGCCGCGCAGCACGCGCCGACGCCGGTGCAGGCCAGCACGCCCCGGCGCAGCGGCACCGGCATCGCGAGGCGCGGCGGCAGAGGGACCGTTCCAGGCGAGCGCAGCCCCCGCGCGGCCCACCAGGCGACCACGGCCAGGCCGAGCGCCGAGCAGGCGTACTGCGCCAGCCGGTAGCCGGGCAGCCGGCCGAACACGGACGCGGTCATCCAGCTCCATCCCCAGAAGGCGGCGCCCCAGTCGTGGGTGAAGGAGTCCCACACGACGTGGGTGGCCGCGCCGGCGACGGCGCCGAGCACGATGGCGGGGAAACGGCGCCAGGCCGGTCCGGGCAGGGCCGCGAGACGCGCGGCGAGCGGCCCCGGCAGCAGCGCGGTGAGCGGGTCGCGGAACACGAACCGCAGGAGCGCGAGCAGCACGATCGTCGCCACGAGGTCGTCGGTGACGATGCCGATCGGCGAGTGCCAGCGGGTGTAGGCGTCGAGGTAGGGCAGGAACATCGGCAGGTCGGGAACCATGGACCCCACGCCGAGCGCCCACGGGTCCAAAACCCTGCGCACCCGCGCGGAGGAGATCAGGGGGACCACCGCGGCGACGTGGCTCGGGGTGAACGGCACGGGGGTTCTCCTCGCTCGGGTGCGCCTGTGGACGAGGCGGCGGTTGTCCACAGCTTTCGCGGCGGGCCGGTCCGGCACATCCGGTAAGCGTTAGGCTACGGAGCGCGATTGCGGCGGCTGCTCAACGATCGGGGGCTATGGTGCCAGATCTTGGTACGGACACGCGCGCCATGGCCCTTCCGGCGTCCTGGGTGCGTGACGCGCGCCGGGCGCGGGCGCTCTCGCTGGTGACGCTGGCCTGGCTCGGCTTCGAGAGCGCACTCGGGCTCGCGGCAGGCCTGTCGGCCCACTCGGTCGCGCTGATCGGGTGGGGCTGGTCGTCCCTGGGCGAGGCGCTGGCCGGTCTGATCGTGGTCTGGCGCTTCACGGGGTCTCGGCTCCGCTCTCCCGCGTCCGAGCATCGCGCGCGCAGGGCGGTGGCGGTCAGCTTCTGGATTCTCGCGCCCTACCTGGTGGTGCACGTTGCCTATGACGTCGCGACGGGTGAGCGGGCGGCCCCCACGGCGCTCGGCGTCGTCGTCACCACGATCAGCCTGGTGAGCATGCCGGTGCTCGGCGTCGCCAAACGCCGGCTTGGCGCCCGGCTGGGGTCGGCGGCCACCGCGGGCGAGGGCGCCCAGAACCTGCTGTGCGCCCTCATGGCGGGCGGCGTCCTGGCGGGCCTGGCGGCGACGTCGCTGGGCTGGTGGTGGGTGGACCCGGCCGTGGCGCTGCTGCTGGCGGCGGTGGCCGCGCGCGAGGGCGGCAACACCTGGCGCGGCCATTCCTGCGCCCACTGAAGCACCACCACGGCGAGCGGCAGGCCCTCGGCCCGCAGCGCGGCGGCCACGCGGGGTGCGGTGCCGGGGTCGGCCAGCGCCCGGCAGTCGTGCCCGGAGACCACGACCTCGCGCACACACGCGCAACTCCTGAGGGCTCGGCGCACCTCCTCGGGGCACCGGGGGCCCGCCAGCCGCATAAGGAGAAGGTCGGGACGCGCCTCACCCCACGCGATCTCCCGCGAGATCATCCCCGCCTCGCCGTGCGCGACCCCCTCCGAGGGCGCGCCTGCGAGGTCGCGTGCAGGCGGGGCTTCCGCCTCACCCGGTGGGGCTCCGGCGCGGGAGGCGTGGGGGCGTGGTGGTCGTTCGGGGCCGGCGCCGGGTGCGGGAGGCTCGGGCGGCCGGCCGAGCGGCCAGGCGGCGGGAGGCTCGGCCTCGCCAGGTTCGATCATCATCGACATGCCCCTACCCCCGGACTGCCGCGCCGGCCCCGTCCGGCGCTCGCGTGATCCCGAGAGACACGTTACATCGCGTTTGCGGCAAGTCAAGATGTATCGCATTCATGTTCTTATAGTCGCCGGTTACGGATACGTACCGTAATCACTCCTGCAAGTGATCGGTTTTGCCCAATTAGTCCCGAACGCTATGGTTCCGTAAGCATTACCCCGGCTCTGGCTATATGGTCGCTGCTAGCGCGCCGAGACCGGAAAAGATCGAACACTCTAAGAGGACAACGTGGGCGGACGCCACCGCACAGACGAGCTTGAGGGCGGCTACAGCCCTTATCACGAGCCGTCGGGCCGCCGCCGGGCGAGCCGGGGAAAGGTCCTGGTGCCGCTCGCGGGCGCCGTCGCGCTGGCGGTGCTGCTCGGCGTCGCCGCGTACGTCATCATGAGCCGGGACAAGACCTGCGCCGACGGCCAGGCCCCCGGCGGCGGGACGGTGTCCCTGCGGGTGGTGGCCTCCCCCGATATCGAGCCCGCCATCGCCAAGATCGCGGAGAGCTACAACAAGTCGTCGTCCACGACGCCCACCGGCTGCGGGGGCGTGACGGTCACCGTCTCGGACGGCGACCCCGCCGACGTCGTCAACTCCATCGCGGGCTCCGGCGCGACGAACGGCAAGTTTGACGCCGACGTGTGGATCCCCGACTCCAGCCTCTGGGTCTCCAAGCTGCGCTCCTCGCCCAAGGGCGAGGGCGTGCCCACGCCGACCGGCTCGGTGGCCCGCTCCCCCGTGGTTCTGGCCGCGCCCAAGCCCGTGGTCGAGAAGCTGAAGAGCGCCTTCGGCGAGCCGAGCTGGAGCGGGCTGATGTCGGCCGCCAACGCCGCCACCCCGGACGGCATCGGCCGCAACATCCGCATCCTGCCCCTGGACCCGACGCTCAACGCGGCGGGCCTCGGCGCGATCCTCGCCGGCGCGGGCGTGCTGAAGGCGGCCGGATCCGGCGAGGACCAGCTCGTGGGCGTGCTGCGGCAGCTTTCCGAGAGCGCGGTGAGCAGCCCGGCGAACATGTTCGCCACCATGAGCAAGCAGTCGTCGCGCGCGCCGATCGGCATCGCGTCCGAGCAGGGCGTGTGGTCGTTCAACACCGAGAACAAGCCGGCGTCGGTCATCGCGCTGTACCCGGCCGAGGGCACGATCAGCCTGGACTACCCGGTCGTCGTGACCGCCAAGCAGCAGGCCGCCCGCGACGCCGCCAAGAAGTTCGCGACGGCGCTGTCGAGCGCGAGCGCCAGGAAGACGATCCGCGAGTACGGCTTCCGCACCCCCGACGGCAAGGGCGGCGGCGCGATCAGCCAGGCCAACGGGCTGAACCCCGCGACGCCGCGCAGCATCAAGATCCCGGACGCGGCCTCGGTGACCAAGCTGTCGCAGGCGTGGTCCCGGCTCAAGCTCGGCGGGCGCCTGCTCGCCCTGATGGACATCTCGGGCACGATGGCGCTGCCCGCCGTCGGCGCGCCCGTCACGCGCATGCAGCTCATCGGGCAGACCGCCATCGAGGGCCTGAAGCTGTTCCCGGACAAGACCGAGGCCGGCACGTGGATCTTCTCCACCAACCTGAACGGCAAGGGCGTCGACTACCGCGAGGCGGTGCCCGTCGGCCCGCTCGGCGCCACGATCAACGGTGTCCCGCGCCGGGACGTCCTCACCCGGTCGTTCGCGCGGATCAAGGCCAAGCCGACCGGTGACACCGGGCTCAACGACACGCTCGCCGCCGCCTACGACAAGATGAAGGCCGAGTACGAGGCCGACAAGATCAACACGATCCTGGTGTTCACCGACGGCGTCGGCAACGACGACCCCGAGGGCGGCATCTCCAACAGCGAGATCCTCAAGAAGCTGCGCGAGGAGTTCGACGAGACGCAGCCGATCAGCATCATCATCGTCGCGCTCGGCGCGAACGACGCGGCGGGCCGCAAGCAGATGCAGGCCATCGCCGAGGCGACGCAGGGGCAGGCGTTCTTCCCGCGCAACGCGCTGGAGATCCGCAAGGTGTTCCTGGAAGGTATCTCCCGCCGCCTGTGCGCCCCCAACTGCAACGGCGGCCAGTAGTAGTGGGCGATTAATTACGGACTGGCAGTTGATTACGGACCGCCCGGTTCCGGCATTCAGGTGCCCGGGGCCGGGCATTTCCGTTTTTTGTGTGTTCTCCTAGGTATCGATGTGCTCGACTTCCCCCGTGTCATCGCGAACCTCCCCGCGCTCAGGGCCCTCCCTATCCTCTGAGTGCTCCGAAAGCGCGCCTCGTCACCAGAGGCCGCGCCGCGCGTCGCCGGTCAGCGCCTCAGACGCGCCTCAACGCACCACCAGTTACAGCAGCCCCAGCAGACCCCCTTTTCCCAGCTCATACCCGCTGATTATCAAACAATTCCGGGTGAACCCCTCAGGGAGAATGGGCGTCCTACGCGTGTGGGGACTGGCGCGGGCAGGAGAAATTCTCGTGTGCATGTGCGACCAAGAGCCAGGTTCCCGTCCTGCGGGGAGGAATATTCGTGCCCGGATGGCCGAGCGTCGGCCGGACCGACGACCAACGGCTGGCGGAGGCCCTTCGCCGTGCGGAAAGCCGCGCGGTGGACGGCCTTTATGACAGCTACGCCGACCGACTCAACGACTACGCCAGTTCACTGCTCGACGATCCAGACGCCGCGGCTGGCGCGGTGCACGACGCGTTCGTCACGGCCCACGGTCGCGCCGGCGCGCTGCGCGAGCCCACCCGGTTGCGCGCGTGGCTGTACGCGCTGACGCGCTACCAGTGCACGGCACGCCAGGGGCGCACGCCGCCCCACGGGACCGCGCTCGACGGCCTCACGGGGGACGAGGACGATCCGGAGCTCGCGGCGATCGTGCGCGAGTCTCTGGGCGAGCTCGGGCAGAAGGAGCGCGAGGTGCTGTTCCTGGCCGTGCGGCACGGCCTGAGCACCTCCGAGGTCGGCGCCGTCACGGGGCTGACCTCGCGCCAGACCGCCACCAAGCTGGCCCGCGCCACCGACCACCTGGAGAACGCCGCCGCCGCGGTCGTCCTCGCCAGGACCGGCAGGGCCCACTGCCCCGATCTTTCCGCCCTGCTCGACTCCATCGACGGCCCGCTCCCGCAGCCGCTGCGGCGGCGGCTCGTGCGGCACATCGTCGGCTGCAAGGAATGCACCGAGGGCCGTCACCGCCGGGTGTCGGCCGAGCGCCTGCTCGACACGGTCCCGGTCGCCTTCCCCCCGCTGTCCCTGCGCCGCCGGGTCGCCGAGACCTGCGCCCGCCCGGAGCGCGACGCGGTCCGCGCGGCGATCATGCCGGCGGTGGGCGTCCTGGACAAGAACGGCTTCCCGCCGGTCGGAAGCGACCGCCGCGCCAAGGCGCCGAGGGCCCACCGTACGGCGGACCCAGCGGACCAGGCGGACACCGCCGCCCGCGGGTTCACGGCGCACGACGAGACGCCCAGGCACGGCACGCGCACCCTGCGCGCCGTCCCTCCGATGCCCTCCCCCGCCGGCCACTCCGACACCCCCCGCCGCGGGATGCGGGCGGGCGAGCCCCCGAGGCACGGGGACACCACGCGGTACGCGTCGGCCGGCGCGTACGAGCAGACGGCGCACAGGGAGACCGCGTACGAGCGGATGGGAGGCCGCGGGAACGGGCGCACGCGGCGCCGCGGCGGCGGGGCGCCGCGCAGGGCCTCGCGCAGGACCCCCGTCTTCGCCACGATCGCCTGCGCGCTGCTGGCGACCGGCGCGATGGTCGTCGTGACCGGCCAGGACGCGAGCCACCGCAAGGAGGTGCCGCAGACCCTGCGCTTCCCGAGCCGTTCCCCGCAGGAGCTCCAGATCAGCTACGCGCCCGAGCCCACGGACGCCGCCCCCGCCTCGGAACCCTCGCGGACGGCGCCCCCGAGGCCCGCGGCCACAAGATCGCCGTCGAGCGCCGCGCAGGCTCCGGCGGCGTCGTCCACCATGCCGAGGACTCCCGCCTCGCGCACCCCGACGCGCCGCCCGCCGGCGTCCCCGGCCAAGCTCGTCGTCTCCTGCCCCAAGGGTCTGGGGGACGGGGGCGCGGGTGTGATCCTCGTCTCGGCCCGCGGCGGCACCGTCTCCTGGCGGGCGAGCGCGGGCGGGGGGCTCGCGGTCACGCCCGCGAACGGCGTGCTCGCGTCCGGGGTGAAGGCCCGGCTGTCGGTCTCGCCCACCGACCCCGCCCAGGCGGGAAAGGGGACGGTGACGCTCAGCTCCGCGGCGGGGGGCGCCTCGTGCACGGTGTCCTGGGACGGGCAGGACATGCCTCCGGCGTCCGAGCCGCCGCCGGATCAGCCGCCGACCTCCGAGCCGACCCCCACCGGCACGCCGTCCGAGGAGTCGTCCGGGGGGGTGGACTGAACTCCCCCCAACCCACCCTGACTCCACTTTCGGGTCGAACCGGCGGTACCTTTGTAAACACCCCAGTCCCTGCAGCCCCGGTAGCCTCAGGGGCATCAGGAGAACGGTGGAGGTGGCGTGGTCGATCACACAACGCTTCTTGCCCTTGGCGCTGTAAACCAGTGACCAGGTTAGGGCGTCGGCATTGACGGTCGCGTAACGTCGTTGGTCCTATGAGAGCAGCGATCAACCGCGTCTTTCAGTCGGCCTTGACCAGCGGAGCCAGGAGACATGCGTACGAACAGGGCGGTGCTCAAGTGGGTGCTGGTGCTCGCGTGCGCCGCGGGAGCGGTGATCGCGCTCGCCGACATCCGAACTCCAGCACGCCCGATTCTCACCGCGTTGTTCCTCTTGGTGGTACCGGGCGCCTCGGTCGTGGGACTGTTGCGTGATCGTGACCCTCTCGCGGCTCTAACGGTGGGTGCCGCGGCAAGTCTCGTTATAAACGTTCTCTTAGCCGAAGCCATGCTGATGTTCGACGCGTGGTCTCCTCGCGCGGGAGTCGCCACCGTCGCCGTCCTCGGTGGGTTCATGTGGGTGCTTCGGTCGCTGTACCGGGGGAACGGCAGTGCGCACACAGAACAGGGGGCCGGGTCAAGGTGAAAGTGACGGTCATCCGGCCCGGAGAACTCGGAGAGCCGGAGCTCGCCCGCTGGCGTGAGCTCCAGATCGCGTCGCCCTCCTTGGACAACCCGTTCCTCTCGGTCGAGTTCACGCTGGCCCTCGGCCGGCTGCGTCCCTACGTCCGCGTCGCGGTGATCGAGGACCAGGGCAAGGTGGTCGGGTACCTCCCGTTCGAACGGCACGCCTTCGGCATCGGCAAGCCCCTCGGGAGCTGGCTGACCACATGCCACGGGCTCATCGCCGCCCCCGATCTGGACGTTCCCGCCCGCCACCTGCTGCGGGCCTGCGGCCTGTCGGTCTTCGACTTCGACCACATGGTGGCCGGCCAGCGCACCTGGTCACCGCATGAGTCGGCGGTGCGCCCCGTGCCGCTGATGGACCTCACCGCGGGTTACGACGCGTACATCGAATACGTCCGCGCCAACTCTCCGAAGAACTACAAGACGATCCGCTACAAGGAACGCAAGCTCGCCCGCGAGCACGGGGTGGTGCACCTGGAATACGGCGCCACCGACCCCGCCGCCATGCGCCTCCTCACCGGCTGGAAGTCCGACCAGTACCGCAGGACGGGCCGGGTCGACCGGTTCGCCCAGCCCTGGATCGTCGAGTTGCTCGAAGAGATGCACGCCGCCGACTCCCCGGCGTTCGCGGGCGTCCTCACCATGCTCTACGCCGGCGACACCCCCGTTGCCGGGCACTTCGGGCTGCGCACCCACAACACGCTGGTCGGATGGTTCCCCGCCTACGACCCCGAATTCGCCCGGTACTCCCCCGGGATAATGCACCACTTGCACATGGCGGAGCAGGCCGCCTCTCACGGCCTGGGCCAGGTCGACATGGGCAAGGGAGGCAGAGAGTACAAAGGCTGGCTGAAGAACGGCACCATCCACGTCTCCGAAGGCAGGGTCGCCCGGCCCTCGGCGACCGCGGCCGTTCACTGGATGGGCCGGACGCCCGTGAACAAGGCCCGCAGCATCGTCGTCGACCGTCCGTCGCTCTACCGGCTGGCCGACCGCGTGCTGAAAGGGTTCGGACGGGTCCGCACATCCCTCCATCCAGCAGTCGAGAAGGAACCCTCGGGGGCGCGCTGAGAAGCGTTCCCCCTCGCCAGAGCTCATCCCCCATTGATCTGACCGGGGCGGAGAAGACCCCTCTCCGTCCAGTCGCGCCGGTCCTATTGGCAGTCGCCGCCGATGTCAGACCGCCCGGAAGGACATCCCTCAAAATGAGTCCCGAGATCACCAAGTACAACGGGAAACCTCAGGTGCACACCCTGAGGCCATTGCCGGCCGTGGAGCGTTTCACGCCGGTGACCCCGCACCTGGCCATATCCCCGACCGTCAGCGTGGTCGTACCGGCCATGAACGAGGCGGAGAACCTTCCGCACGTTTTCGCCACGCTGCCTCACTGGATCCACGAGATCGTCCTCGTGGACGGCAACTCCACCGACGACACCGTCGCGGTGGCCCGCCGCCTGCGCCCGAACCTGCGCGTCGTGCAGCAGCGCGGCAAGGGCAAGGGGGACGCGCTGCGCACCGGCTTCGCCGAGTGCACCGGTGACATCATCGTCATGATCGACGCCGACGGCTCGACCGACGGCCGCGAGATCATCCACTTCGTCGGCGCGCTCGTCACCGGCGCCGACTTCGTCAAGGGCTCCCGGTACGCGAGCGGCGGCGGCAGCGACGACCTCACCTTCAGCCGCCGCATGGGCAACAGCGTCCTGCGCTCGCTGGTGAACTGGATCTACGGAACCCGGTACACCGACCTGTGCTACGGCTACAACGCCTTCTGGGCACGGCACCTCGAAGTCCTCGACCTCGACTGCGAGGGTTTCGAGGTCGAGACCGTGCTGAACATCCGGGCGGCCAAGGCCGGTCTGCGCGTGCACGAGGTGCCGAGCCACGAGCGGTGCCGCATCCACGGCGAGAGCAACCTGCGCGTCGTCCGCGACGGGTGGCGGGTGCTCAAGACGATCATGCGCGAGTGGCGGCGCCCGCCGCTGCAGGTCGCCCCGGCACCATCGGCGCAGCCTGCCGCCGACCAGGGCGCGGCATAACCGCAATGAAGATCTCCGTCGTCATCTGTGTCTACACAGAGGACCGGTGGGACGACATCAGGGCCGCCGTGGAGTCGGTGCGCGGCCAGACACGCCCGCCGCACGAGCTGGTCCTCGTCGTCGACTACAACCCCGAGCTGCACCTCAGGCTGAAGCGGGAGTACGCCGACGCGATCGTCGTGGAGAACACCCACGCCAAGGGACTGTCCGGCGGCAAGAACACCGGAGTGGCGACCGCCTCGGGTGACGTCGTGGCGTTCCTGGACGACGACGCGGTGGCCGACCCCGGCTGGCTGGCGGCGTTCGAGGACGCGATGTCGCGGGATCCCGCCGTCGTGGGAGTCGGCGGCCTGACCAGGCCGCTGTGGGACACCGGGCGCAGGCCGCGATGGTTCCCCGAGGAGTTCGACTGGACCATCGGATGCACCTATCGCGGCCTGCCCGCCGAGCGCAAGGCCATCCGCAACGTGATGGGGGGCAACGCCGCCTTCCGCAGGCACGTCGTGGGCGAGGTCGGCGGGTTCCACACCGGCATCGGCCGCAGCGTCCAGGGCCGTAAGAGCCGTCCGCTGGGCTGTGAGGAGACCGAGTTCTGCATCAGGCTCTCCCAGCGCAGGCCGGGGTCGGTCATGATGTTCGAGCCCGGGGCCGTGATCGGCCACCGGGTGCCCGCCTCCCGGGCCACGTTCCGCTACCTGCGCTCCCGCTGCTACGCCGAGGGACTGTCCAAGGCCCTGGTGGCGCACAGCGTGGGCGCGGGCGACGGGCTGTCCAGTGAGCGCGCCCACGCGATGAAGGTCCTGCCGCTCGGAGTGCTGCGCGGCGTGCGGGACGCGCTGCGCGGCGACCCGTCCGGCCTGGGCAGGGCCGGGGCGATCGTCACAGGCCTGGCCTGGACCTCGTGGGGGTACGCGGTCGGGACGGCCCGGCTGCGCCTGCGCGGCGACCGGGCGGGGCGATCCACGGAACACGAACGGTGACCTGATGCGCGTGCCCATCCTGATGTACCACTCCGTCACCGATCGCCCGAACAGCGCGACGCGGCCGCTCGCGGTGCGCACATCGGTGTTCGAAGCGCAGATGACCTACCTGAAGGACCGCGGGTTCACCCCCCTCACGCTCGCCGACCTGGTCGCCTCGCAGTACGGCACCGGCGGGGCCCCGGCCCCCGAACGGCCCGTGGTCGTGACGTTCGACGACGGGTACGCGGACTTCCACGTCCACGCGCTGCCCGTCCTGGAACGGCTGGGCTTCACCGCGACGGTGTTCCTCACCAGCGGCTGGGTGGACGACGCGGGCCCGGACGCCGCCGGCAAGCCGCTCGACCGCATGCTGAGCTGGAGCCAGGCCCGCGAGGCCGCGTCCTGCGGCGTCGAGATCGCCGGGCACAGCCACAGCCACCCCCAGCTCGACCAGCTCCCCGACGCCGTCCTGCGCCAGGAGCTGCGCCGCAACAAGGGCCTGCTGGAGGACAAGGTGGGGCGCCTGGTCGCCACCATGGCCTACCCGTACGGTTACTCCAGCGCCCGGGTGCGCAGGGAAGTGCGGAAGGCCGGCTACTGGGCCGCCTGCGCGGTCGCCAACACGCTGGCGGGCGACTCCGACGACGTCATGGCGCTCCCCCGGCTCACCGTCGGCCGGTCCACGACCATGGACCGCTTCCGCCGCGCCGTCGAGGGGCGGGGCGTCCCGATCATCTACATGAAGGAACACGCGCTGACCAAGGGTTTCGCGGTGGTGCGCCGGACGCGGTACGGCCTGCGCCACGTGGTCGGGCGTGAGTGACGTAAACGCGGGGGCGACGCCTGGCGTCGACGAGGGGGGTGAGACGGCCGTGACCAGCACCATGGCCGGCGGACGGCGGGACCGGAAGGACGGCGGGGAGGAGGGGCGGCTCGCGCGCCTGCGACGGCGGCTGATGCGCGACCTGCGCAACCCGCTCTTCCTCAACGGTTACGCCCTGATGGCCAACACCGGGGTCACCGCCGTCCTCGGCATGGGCTACTGGCTGCTGGCGGCCCGCCTGTACTCTCCCGAGGACTTCGGGCGCAGCCAGGCGCTGATCACCGCGATGCGGCTGTTCGCGGGGCTCACGGCCCTCGGCCTGACCGGCGCCCTGGCGCGGTTCATCCCCGTGGCGGGCCGGCGCACCGGCGCGCTCATCGGCCGGGGCTACCTCATCGCCACCCTGTCGGCGGTGGTCGCCGCCGGAGGGTTCCTGCTCACGCTGCCGTTCTGGGGCGAGAACTACGCCACGCTGGCCGGAGCGGGGCCCGGGGTGTTCTTCCTGGCGTCCGTGGCGATCTGGTCGGTGTTCACGTTGCAGGACGTCGCGCTGGCCGGGCTGCGCAAGGCGGTCTGGGTGCCGGTCAACAGCGTGTGCTTCGGCCTGGTCAAGATGGCGCTGCTGGTCGCGCTGGCCGGGGCCCTGCCCAACGATGGCGTGTACGTCTCCTGGATCGTGCCCACCGCGCTCGCGCTGGTGCCGGTCAACTTCTTCATCTTCGGCGTGCTGGTCCCCCGGCACGCGCGCAGCGCCCCCGAGGGCAGCCGCCCGCCCGGGCCGCGGGAGATCGGCCGCTTCCTGGCGGGCGACTACCCCGGGGCGTTCTCGGTGCTGGCCATCGTCTACTTCCTGCCGGTGTACGTCGCCTCGCGGGTGAGCGGGGAGCTGTTCGGCTACTTCGCCATGGCGCAGACGCTCGGGGCGATGATCGAGCTGCTGGCCATCAACATGGCCACGTCGCTGACCGTCGAGGGGTCCACCGAGCGGTCACGCCTGGCCGCGAACTGCCGACAGGCGTTACGCCGCGCGTACCTCATCATCGGGCCGGTCTCGGTGGTGACCTTCGCCGCGGCCCCGCTGATCCTCTCGGTGTTCGGGCCCGGGTTCTCCGAGCACGGCACGCCGCTGCTCAGGCTCATGGCGCTCGCCGTGCTGCCGCGCGTGCTCATCGAGATCTACCTCAGCGCGCTGCGGGCCCAGAGCAGGGCGCGGATGCTGGCCGTGGTTCAGATCGGGCTGGCGGTGCTCGTGCTGTCCTCCTCGGTGATCCTTCTGCCCATCGCGGGCATCACGTCCGTGGGGTACGGGCTGCTCTTCAGCGAGCTTCTGGTGGCCTTGCTGATTTTCGGCGGGCTCCGGCAAATTCTTGATGGCGCGGAAACGCCGCGATCGTCTGGCGCGCGGGAGACGCCCGAGGCCGCATCATGGTCAACGTGAGGCAACGGACGGGTGACGCGGCGCGGCGGGGAGAGGCGGCCAAGGCCGCCGGACATGAGCCGGACAAGGACACCACGTCAGACACCACGTCGGGCAGCCTGTCGGGCACCGCTTCCGACATCGCTTCAGGCATCCCTTCCGACACCGCGTCCGGTGGTGCGTCGCGTGGTGCGTCCGGTGGTGCGTCGGAGACCGCCGTCGACGGCTCACCGGAGGACGTGCGGGACGACGACACCCAGGTGATCTTGCTGAACCTGTCCGACGACTCCGTCACCCAGGTGATCCCACTGCCCGTGGCGTCCCGCGCCGAGCCGGTCGCCCCGGCCGTCCAGCCCCCGGCGGCCCCGGACACACCGATCCGCGTGACCAAGCCCGGCGCCGCCCCCGCGAAAGCGCCCGCGAAGCCCGCGAAGCCGCCGGCGCCCGAGCCCGCGGAGTCCCCCGAGGCCGCGCCGGCCCCTGAACCGGCCGGCTCCGCACCGGACGCCAAGCCGGCGACCAAGCCCGCGTCCGGCGCGGACCCCGAACCCGGTTCTCCGCGCGAGACCGGTTCGGGTCGCCGTTCCGATGCCGATTCCATGTCGGACCTCGAGTGGTACGAGGCCACGGCTCCCCGCCGGTACGTCCGGCAGGTGCTCGCCACACGTGAGGCCCCCGAGCCGGAGACCGCGCGGGGAACCGGGCAGGACAGGGAACCCGCCAAGGAGAGCCCCGCCAAGGAGAGCTCCGTCAAGGTCGCCCCGGCCAGGGCGAGAGCCGGCGGCGGCGCGTCGCGGCCGGCGGGGGCGCCGTCTCTGGTGGCGCGGCTGGCGTCGAGCGCGTCCGCGTGGCTGCCGCCGTTGCTGACCGTCGAGGGCCTGGTCATGTACGTGCTCGCCATGCGCGTGCCGTACGGCCCCATGCGCGGCGTCGACCTGGACAAGATCGACGGCCTCGGCCTGATCTCGGTGCTCCCGGTGACCGCCTTCGCCGCGATCGCCCTGATCATCGTCTCGTTCTTCGTCACGCTGACGCAGAACACCGACCGCAAGGGCCTGCTGCTCCTGCAGCTCGGCGCCGTCACGTTCACCCTGCACGGCGCGGCGGCGCTGATCGAGCCCGAGCCCCGCTTTCACACCGCCTGGGTGCACGCGGGCTTCGCCGAGTACATCGGCCGCGCCGGCGAGGCCCTGCCCGGCCTCGACGCGCGGTTCGCCTGGCCGGGCTTCTTCGCGCTGTTCGGCTTCGTGCTGCGCGCGGCGGGCGTGGACGATCCGTCGTTCGTCCTGCAGTGGACGCCGTTCCTGTCGAACCTGCTGTACCTGCTGCCGTTCGTGCTGATCCTGCGCCAGCTCGTCGCGACCACGCGGGCGCGCTGGTTCGCCGCGCTGCTGTTCATCCTCGTCCAGTGGATCGGCC
This sequence comes from Sphaerisporangium album, assembly GCF_003323745.1. Taxonomy (GTDB): domain Bacteria; phylum Actinomycetota; class Actinomycetes; order Streptosporangiales; family Streptosporangiaceae; genus Sphaerisporangium; species Sphaerisporangium album. The sequence goes on along the minus strand of NZ_QOIL01000016.1, from coordinate 191,474 downwards.
AGGACTACTTCTCGCCCCAGGGCTTCACCTACGCGCTGTACCTCGTCTTCATCGCGATCCTGATGCGCTGGTTCGGCCGCGCGGAGCCGAGGACGGCGCCGCTGCCCGCCAAGGGCTTCCTACGGCGCCTGATCGCCCGTCTGGACCGGCTGGCGCCCGGCGAGCTGCCCGCGAGGCCGACGACGGTGACCGACCGCGTCGTGCTGCTGACCCTCGTGGTCGGCCTGTTCGTGGCGACGACGGCCACCCACCAGATCACGCCGTTCATGATGCTGGGCGCGCTGACCGGGTTGATCCTCCTGCGGCGCAGCACGCTGTCGCTCGCGCTGCCGGTGTTCTTCGGCCTGATCGTGATCGCCTGGATCAACTACCAGGCGACGCCGTTCTGGAGCGGTCGCATCGACCAGCTGTTCGGCGGCATCGGCAGGATCTTCTCGACCTTCCAGGAGAACACTGGCGACCGGCTGGCGGGCACCGACCCCCAGCACGCCATCGTGCTCCAGGTGCGGCTGGCGATCTGCGGGGTGATCCTCGCGTTCGCCGCGACGGGCCTGCTGCGGCGGCTGCGGCGCGGGGTGGGCGACCGCAGCGCGCTGGTACTGCTGTGCGTGCCCGTGCTGGCCCTCGGCCTGCAGAGCTACGGTGGCGAGATCGGCCTTCGCGTGTACATGTTCGCGCTGCCCGCGGCCTGCATCCTCGGCGCGTACGCGTTCTTCCCGAACCTGCCCGCGCACACGGCGGACGCGCGCGAGGGCGAGACGGTGCCCATCCGGCGGCGCTCGCTACGGCCGTCCCCGGGCACGACGAGGAAGATCTCGGCGGTGCTGGCGGCGGGGACGGCGCTCGTGCTGGCGGTCGCGTTCCTGCTGGCGCGGTTCGGCAACGAGAAGTTCGAGCGGGTCACCACGGGCGAGGCCGCGGCCATGGACTACGTCTACGCCCACGACCGGCCGAGCGCGCGCCTGCTGTACCTGGTGCCGGTCATCGGCGAGGAGGTCACGCCGACGATCCCGTGGCGCGAGCGGGACATCGACCGGGTGGAGTACGACCAGGCGCTCGTCACCAAGAACGCCGAGGACCTCAGCGGGGTGCTCACGGCGCTGCGGTCCAAGGCGGCCAACACCTTCGTGATCATCAGCCGGGGGCAGGCGGCGTACCTGGAGCTCAACCACGGCTTCCCCGTGAACTGGGGGACGCGCTTCCGCGCGGCGCTCGACGCCTCCACCAGCCTGAAACGCGTCTACTCCAACGCCGACGCGGCGATCTACACGCTGCGCTCGTACCCGAGGGGGGCCGAGATCCCGCCGCCGACGGCGATGACGCTGGTCGGTGACCGGTCGACGCCGTGGACGCCGCTCGGCCTGGTCGCGCTGGCGCTGGCCGTGGCGACGCTGTTCGCCGCCGAGCTGGCGCGGCTGCGCGGCGCGGAGCGGACCTCGCGCGGGCGGCGCAGGCTGGTGGTCGTCGGCCTGCTGATGACGGCGGCCGCGCTGGCCGTCGTGGTCGAGCGCTTCCTGACCCTGACGTCCACCTGACCCACCGGTACGTCCGGCCGGTCCCGGGACGGCACCTCGGGCCGTCCCGGGACACCTGATCCCGGGACGGCCGACCCCGGAAGCGCCGATCCCGGAAGCGCCGATCCGGGAAGGAAGGATCCCGGGAGGGCCGGTCCGGGAAAGGACGGATCCCGGGAGGGTCGTCCCCCGGCGGACGGCGCCGCGCCGGGCGGGCTCACTGGCCCCGGTCGCTCCACTCGACGGCGTACGGGCCGAGCTGGAAGGGGCGCCCGTCGACGTTGACGGCGAGCTGGGCGTCCGTGGTGTTCACCATGATCATCTGCCTGTCCACGGCGAGCACCTGGACGCGCGGGTCCGAGACCGCGACCTCGACGAGTCTCGCGCCCGCGGGGAACCAGCGCGTGAACCCGCTCAGCAGGCCCGCCATCGGCATCTCCTGGCCCTCGGCGGGCGACCAGAGGCAGCCGGGGCAGTCGTCCCCGCCCTTGCGCTGGGGGTTCCAGTACAGGGCCGTCGCCGCCCCGCTCCTGGCGAACTCCATCATGGCCGCGGTCTGCACGGCCGTGCGGTGCTGCTCGTCCCAGTCGATGTTGTCGGGCGAGATGTACCACTCGGCCCACCAGACGGGCAGGTCGCCGCTCTGCTGCCGCAGCCAGGTGGTCACCGCGGAGAACTTCTTGAGCGCGGCGAACTCGTCCGGCACGAGCCCCCGGTCGTTGGTGGCCGAGGAGGCGTCGATGACGATGAAGTCCGCGCCCTTCTTGTGGTCCAGCCAGTACTGGAGGCCCTCCAACGGCCTGCTGTCGACGGCCCCCCAGGGGCCCTTGAGGGTGGAGGAGTTGGCGCTGGAGACGTGGCTGTCGACGGGGATGTACGGCCCGCCGACCTGGATCTTGGGGTTCACGGCCTTGAGCGCGTCGTACACGCGGTTGTAAAGCTCGGTGTAGGCCTCGACGTCCCAGTTGTTGTGGGCCTCGTCCCAGAAGCCCTTGAACTCGTTCCACACCATGTAGTGGGTGACGGTGGGATAGCGCTTGGCGACGGTGGCGGCGAGCTTGGCGTAGTCGGCGAAGTGCTCGCGCCGGGGGGCGACCTCGATCTTGCCCCAGCTCGTGCGGCCCTCGGCTCCGCCCTTCATCCAGTCGGGGGCGCAGCAGAGGGTGAGGACGGGCTGGGCCTTGGTGTCGGCCATCAGCTTGACGCGGCGGTCCAGGTCGCGGAAGTCGTACTTGCCGGGCGCGGGCTCGGGGTTGCCCGCGCCCCAGCCCATGATGTGCTGGTTCTGCAACAGGGGAACGCGGCTGAACAGGTCCTTCACCCGGTCGCGGACCTCGGCGGTCTCGTTGTCGGCGCTGTACTGGGTGTGGGTCACCCCCCAGCGCGGCCAGCTCTCGACCACGGGGGGCGGTTCGAGGCTGGGCGGGGGCTGCGGGGTGGCGAGGATCGTCGCGGCCACGCCCTCGCCGCGGTTCGCGCCCCGCTGCGCGGCGATCACCAGGAGCCCGACCACCATGGCCAGGGCGACGAGACCGGCCCCCGCGGCCATCGGCCCTCGGGGGATGTAGCGACGCCGAGCATGCCGGCCACCACCGTTCTCCAACACTTCGCCACCGTATCCGCTCGCGCTTGCAGAACCCTTGAATGCTCCCACTCCTGGCGACGCCGCGGGCGCGGGCCGTCACCACAGGGAGGGATCGCGATTGCCACCAGACCGCTCATTAAGCGCACTAACCACTCAAGTTCGCTTATGGGCGTCTAACCAATTATCAAAGATCATAAGGTGTCAAGTTGGCATGAAAGCGGTATGAATCCGGCGACCGAGGATTTGAGGGGGCACAGTGGCCCAGGCATGGCTGCCCGTCGCCAGTCGAATTCCCGCTCTCGAGGACTCCGGACCCATGGCCGGGGGCGCTCCCCGGGTGGTCTGGTTCATCTGGCCTACGGATCCCCACCGGGTGACGGCCAGATCCATCGCCCAGCGGCTCGTACAGATCAAACGTCCCGCCCATCTCGTCTGGAATCCCGTCTCGGGGCAGATCATCCAGTCTCTGCCCCCCACGCGCGCGGCAAACGGCCTGCCGGGGGACCTCAACCGGCAGGGCAGGGTCTGCGTGCAGATCCGCGTGCTCGGATCGGTGGAGGAGCCCTTCACCGAAAGCAAGCTCGACGGTCTGGACGACATCCTGGCGTGGCTGGACTCGTGGGAGGTGCCGCGGCGGTGGCCCGCCGGCCCCCCGCTGCCCTACCCGCACTCGGTGGCCGCCCAGGGCAGCCGCCGGCTGTGGGCCGGAGGCGGGCACTTCGGCAACTCCCAGGTTCCGGGCACGTCCGAGGGAGATCCGGGACCGATCGACGTCGATCGCATCGTGGGCGGGCACGCCGCGGACCTGGGCGTGCCCCGGCCCCGCGAAGAGATGGAGTCGCGCGAGAACGGACGCCCGGCGGAGGCCGTGAACGCGACGGAACGATAGCCGATCGGAATCGCGAACAGCACCGTGATCTGATCTTTATCGTACTATTACATCGTAGGCACCAAGCTGGGTAGAAGGCGCGAGCCTGGCCCGCGTCGCTAGGTACCCCCAGTAGGAGCCCATGCGCATTTCCGTCGTTCATCCTCGCGAGCTCGGCCCCTCCGAGACGGCCCGGTGGCGTGCTCTCCAGGGCGCCGACCCGGCCCTGGACAACCCGTTCCTGTCACCGGAGTTCACGATCGAGACCGGCCGCGTGCGAGAACAGGCCCGCGTCGCCGTGCTGACCGACGGCGCCGACGTCGTGGGGTTCTTCCCCTTCGAGCGTCACCAGCTCGGCATCGGCAGGCCGATCGCGGCGGGGCTGACCGACGCCCAGGGCATGATCCACGCCAAGGACATCGAGTTCTCCCTCCACGAGCTGATGAAGGCGTGCGGGCTCGCGGTGTTCGAGTTCGACCACCTGCTGGCGGGCCAGCCGCTGGTGCCCGCCAAGCACACGCGGCACCCGTCCCCGGTGATCGACCTGTCCGACGGCTACGCGGCGTACGTCGAGACGCTGAAGCAGGTCTCCGGCAAGACGTACAAGAGCACGGCGTACAAGAGCCGCAAGCTCGGGCGCGACTTCGGCGAGCTGCGCCACGACTACGGGATCCGCGACCAGGCGGTCCTGCGCGTGCTCACCGACTGGAAGACCGACCAGTACCGCAGGACGGGCCGCGCCGACCGGTTCTCCCGGCCGTGGATCACGAAGCTGGTCGAGAACCTGCTGGAGATCGACAGCGAGCACTTCGGCGGCTCGCTCGACATGGTCTACGTCGGCGACCGCCCGGTCGCGGGCCACTTCGGGCTGCGCACCAAGACCACCCTCGCCGGGTGGTTCCCCGCCTACGACACGGCCTTCGCCAAGTACTCCCCCGGACTGATCCACCACCTGGCGATGGCCGAGCGCGCCGCCGAGGCCGGCATCCGCCTGATCGACATGGGGCGGGGCGAGAAGGAGTACAAGGAGAAGCTGAAGACCGGCGAGCTGTGGGTGACCGAGGGCAGGATCGCCCGCGCCACCCCGGGGGCCGGAGTTCACTGGCTCGTGCGCGTTCCCGTCCGGAAGGCCCGTGGAACGGTCCTCGCCAACTCGATGCTGCGCGAGACCGCCGACCTGGCCCTCAAGACCTACGGCCGCATCCGCACCTCCCTCGCCTCCTGACGGTTTCGGGCGCACGGTCCCCGGAAGGCATCGGTCCCGACCCGCCGGCGAGGAACGCCGAAGCTCCCGGACGGCCGCACGGCCCTCGGTACATCTCCCTTCCGGACACGGCGGCCCGCATGCGCTACCTTCTGGTCTGACGTCGTCGCGGTGGCGGGACCGGGCCGTGAAATGAGGGAGCAAGTGAGCCCCGAACAATTCGTTGCGGCGCGCACGGGCCGCGAAAGCGTGTATCTGCCCTCCAACCGGCTGGGGCTGTACCTCGCCCTGCGCCACTGGTGCACTCCGGGCCAGCGGCTGCTCATGTCGCCCATCTCGGCCGACGAGATCCTCTTCCTCGTCCTCGCCGCCGGGCTGATCCCCGTGATCGCGCCGATCTCCGTGCTCGACGGCAACATCGACGCCGCGCGGGCCCTGCTCGGCACGGTCGACGCCGTGCTCACCACCAACCTGTACGGCCTGCCGGACGACGTGCTGTCCATGAGGGGGCCGGTGGTGATCGAGGACGTCGCCCACGCCGCCGAGACCTCCGTCGACGGCCGCCCGCTCGGCACCTTCGGCGTGGCCGGGGTGTTCAGCCTCTCCAAGCACGCCGGGGCCGGGTCGGGGGGCGTGCTCGTGGTGGACGGCGCCGCCGACCGCCGCGCGCTGGAACACGAGCGCGACCTGCTGCTCCAGCCGGGCGTCCTGCGCAGGGACGTGCTGGGCGTCGCCACCTCGGCCGCCCGCCGCCTGGCGCTCCGGCTCGACATGGCGCGTCCCGCGATGCTGCTCGCCCGCGCGCTGGGCCTCCAGGAGCGGCGCGAGGGGTACCGCATCGCGCTGCGGCCCGACGAGCTGCGCAAGGCGATGGGCGCGGCGTCGCCCGGGTTCGCCGCGCCCGGCCTGCCGCCGCTGGACTCCTGGGTGCGCGCCGACCTGCACGACTACCGCCACGCGCGAGGCTCGGTCTCCCGCTGGTACCAGAGCCGGTGCCTGGCCAGCCTGCCTCGCGAGCGCGACCGCCGCCTGGCCGGGGTGGCCCGGCTGGCCGAGCTGCCCACGGCCGCCGGGGCCGTGCGCGCGCACGCCGACCAGCCCCTGTTCCGGGTCCCGCTGCTCGTGGCCGACCGCGACCACGCCATCGCCGCGCTGGAGCGGCGCGGCGTCCCCACCGGCTACCTGTACGACCCGCCGTACGACACCTACGCCGAGGCGTTCGTCGAGCCGTCGCCCGACCCGGAACCGGCCCGCTGGTGGGCGCGGCACGTGCTGCCCGTCGACCCGGTGTACGCCGGGCGCGCCCTCCCCGTCGTCGAGTCGCTTCAGCCCGCTCCGCCCCCGCCGGGCGACCGCTCGCTGTCCCGCGCCGCCTGAGCGGGCGGGTCAGCCGGCGTCCGGCAGCAGGTCGCGGACAACCTCGCAGGCCCTCCTGACCTCGCTCAGGGAGGCCGAGCCGTAGCCGATGACCAGGCCGTGGGCCGCGACCGGGCCGTGGTGGTGGCGGGCGGCCGTGTCGAGCAGCACGCCGCGCCGGGCCGCGGCCTCCACCAGGGGCTCCACGGTCCCGGCCGGGAGGCCGAGGAAGACGTGCAGCCCGGCCGAGACGCCGTGGACGCGCGCCCCGAGGGCCTCGACGATGGCGGCGCGGCGGCGGGCGTACTCCAGGCGCATGCGCCGCAGGTGCCGGTCCAGGTCGCCGCTCTCCAGCATCAGCGACACGGCCTCCTGCACCGGCCCGGGGGTGCGGTCGGCCAACGACCGCCGGACGCGGGCGACGCGCGCGAGCAGCTCGGGCGTGGCCACCAGCCAGCCGATGCCGACGTCGGGGGCGAGCGACTTCGACAGCGTGCCGAGCAGCACCACCCGCCCGGGGTCGAGGCCGTACAGGGCGGGAAGCGGCGCCACGTCGTAGCGGAACTCGGCGTCGTAGTCGTCCTCCACGACGGTCGCGCCCGTGCGCCGGGCCCAGGCGAGCAGCCGCTCCCTGCGGGCGATCGGCAGGCGGCCGCCGAGGGGGTACTGGTGGGCGGGGGTGGTGTAGAGCAGCCGCAGGTCGTCCGGCAGGCCGGAGACGACCACGCCCTGCTCGTCCACCGGGCACGGGACGACGCGCCCGCCCCGCGCGGCCATCACGTGGCGCGCGGTGCGGTATCCCGGCTCCTCCACCCCGGCGCCGTCCCCCGGCCGCAGCAGGGTCGCGGCGACCAGGTCGAGCCCGTTGCCGGTCCCCCGGGTGACCATCACGTTCTCCGGCCCGGCGGGGACGGCCCTGGCCCTGCGCAGGTGGGCGGCCAGCAGCTCCCGCAGGCGGGGGTGCCCGTAGGGGTCGACGTACGCCTGCGGCGGCAGGTCCGCGGCGCGGCGCCAGGCCCGCCGCCAGGCGCGCTGGTCGTAGCCGAGCACCCACGGGCGTCCGGGCCGCAGGTCGATCATCCCGGCGGGCGGCGGTTCGACGGCGCTCCACGATTCGCGGTGCGGCTGTGCACGGGCCTCGCCGTCGGCTGCCGGCCCCTCGCCCGGCGTGCGCGGCCGGCCGTTCGCGGGCGCCCGGCCGTTCTTCCCCTGGTGGTCGTGCCGGAGGGGATCGTGCTTCGGAAGATCCGTCAGGCGCGCGACGTAGGTGCCCGACCCGTGCCGGCCCTCCAGCCACCCCTCGGCGTACAGCTGCTGGAACGCCTCGGTGACGACCGTGCGGCTGACGTCCAGCAGCCGCGCGAGGCTCCGGCTGGAGGGCAGGCGCTCCCCCGACCTGAGCATCCCCGCGCGCACGCCCTGCCGGAGCTGGTCGCCGAGCTGCACGGCGAGCGGGACCGGCGCCTCCCGGTCGAGCGACAGCGGAAGGTCGACGTGCCCGCGCAAAGTGGTCTCCCGAAAGTGGTCACCAGTGGACGTCCACAACCGTCCACTTGTTCCCTACGGTAGCGGCATGCTTTCCACGACCGCGCGCACGACCCTGAACCGTTCGAAGGAACGGGGCCGCACCGACCGCTCCGAGCTGTACGCCGTCCTCGACGCGGGGCTGGTCTGCCACCTCGGAGTCGTGGTCGGCGGCGCCCCGCGCGTGATCCCCACCGGCTACGGCCGGATCGGCGACACGCTCTATCTGCACGGGTCCACCGGCGCCACCTCGCTGCGCGCGGGCGGCGAGGTCTGCGTGACCGTGACCCACCTGGACGGCATCGTGCTCGCGCGCTCGGTGTTCCACCACTCGGTGAACTACCGCTCCGCGATGATCTACGGCACGGCGCGGACGGTGGAGGACGACGAGGAGCGGCTGGCGGCCCTGCGGGCGATCACCGAGCAGCTCGCGCCCGGCCAGTGGGACGCGACGCGCCCGCCCGACCGCAAGGAGCTGGCCGCGACGGCGGTGGTGGCGCTGTCGCTCGCCGAGGCGTCGGTCAAGGTGCGGCAGGGGCCGCCGGTGGACGACGAGGAGGACTACGCGCTGCCCGTGTGGGCGGGGGTCCTGCCGCTGCGGGCGAGCTGGGGCCGCCCGGAGCCGGACCCCGCGCTGCCGCCCGGCGTCCCGGTTCCTGCGCACATCTCGGACCGTCCCGCGCCCGGCCGGACGGGCTGATCCCCCGGGCCGTCCCGGCCCCGTTCGGTCCTGCGACCCCCTGGTGCAGGACCGAAACCACTGACAATCGCGCCGACAATATGCCAAATATCCATTTAGGCACCTCAGCGCAGCCACGCCGTCGTTAAGCTTCGTTCTCGCGTCATGGGTGGGGGCCCGGCCACATAAGGAGACCGAATGGACGGCCACATGGGGGCCATGGGGGCATGGCGAGTGCCCGGATACACCGAGATCAGAGATCTCGGCGCCGGTGGCTCGGGGCGTGTCGTGATGGCACGCTACGAGGCCGACGGGACGATGGTCGCGATCAAGTACCTCTCCGACGACCTCACCTCCGACCCGGGCTTCCTGATCAGGTTCCGGCACGAGGCCCGGCTGCTCGAACTGCTCGACAGCCCGCACGCCGCCCGGTTCTACGAGTACGTCGAGCACGGCAACGGCGGCGCGGCCATCGTCATGGAGCTCGTCAACGGCGTTTCACTGCGCACGCTGCTGCGCTCGGAGGGCCCGACCGGGCCCGAGGCGGCGCTCGTCCTGCTCAAGGGCTCGCTGCTGGGCCTCGGCGCGGCGCACTCCAACGGGCTGGTGCACCGCGACTTCAAGCCCGACAACATCGTCATCGACGGCGCCGGCCAAAGCAAGCTGGTGGACTTCGGCATCGCCGTGCGCGTCGGCGACGGCGTGAGCGGCGCGGGCACCCCGCCGTACATGGCGCCCGAGCAGTGGGCGGGCGCGCCCGCCGGGCCGAGCACCGACGTCTACGCGGCCACGATCGTCTTCTTCGAGTGCCTCACCGGGACGCGGCCCTTCCAGTCGCAGAACATCGCGGTGCTCGCCCGGCAGCACCAGTCGATGCCCCCGCCGATCGAGCAGGTGCCCGCGCCGCTGCGCGGGCTGATCGAGCGGGGCCTGGCCAAGCACCCGGCCGACCGGCCAGCCTCGGCCGAGGAGTTCCTGGCCGAGCTCGAAGCCGTCGCGGTCGAGGCCTACGGCAACGACTGGGAGGACCGCGGACGGCGCCGCCTCGCCGCCCTCGCCGGCCTGCTGGTGCTGCTGTTCCCGCTCGGGGAGGACGCGCCCCAGGCGGGCGCCTCGCTCGCCGAGTCCGACCTCGGCCACCGGCGGGGCCTCCAGAAGCTCAGCGTCAAGATCGCGGTCGGCGCGGTCGGCCTGGCGGTGGTCTCGGCGATCACCGCCGTGCTGGTCGGGTCCCTCGGGAGCACGTCCCTGCAGGCCCAGACCACGGTGATCACGCCGACCCCGTCCGTGGTGGAGACGGTGACGACCGGCGGCAGCCCGGAGCCGGCCATCGACGACACCCCGGTCGAGGAGCCCACGGAGACGCCGTCCGAGGAGCCGACCGAAACGACCTCCCCCGAGCCGTCCACCCCGCAGAACACCGCCGGGGCGCCGACGGCCGCCGCTCCGGCCCCCACAGCCACCAGGAAGAGCCCTTCCCCGAAGCCGTCTCCCACCAGGAAACCGACCAAGAAGCCGGTCCCCTCCGCCTCCCCGAAGCCCACGGCGACCGACGAGTCGGACCCGAACGTGAAGAATCCGGTGCCGTCGGGCAGGCCCAAGCCCACGCCCACCCCGACCCCCACCCGTACGACTCCGTCCCCGACCCCGACGACGGAGGAGCCGACCCCCACGCCCACGACCCCGACGCCGGAGGAGACCCCGACGAGGGGCCAGACGCCGAGCAGCAGTGGCCCCGAGGAGACGCCCCGGGGTGACGGCGGGGAGACCCCGCGCGGCGACACGGGCGAGGCGCCCGCGACGCCCGCGCCCTCCGATCCGCCGCGCGGCGGCGACCTGCCCGCGCTTCTCGCCATCGGGCTGGTGACGACGGGCACGGTTCCCGCCACACTGGTTCTGAAGAAGCGCATGGCGGGACGGCACCGGAGGCAGGGGTAGATGCCCGACGGCGGCGACATCGCGGGTTACCGGCTCGAACCCCGCTCGCGCACCGGCGAGGTGGGCACCTGGAACGACGCCGTGGCGCCCGGCGGCGGGCGGGCCGGGGCGCTGAGGCTCGACCCGCGCGCCCTGTCGGCCCCGGGCGCCCGCGAGCGGGTGGTGGCCGCGGTCGTCGAGGACCGCCGCCTGACCCAGTCCGGCCTGACGGGGCTGCTGCCCGTCGCCGACCTCGTGGCCGCGGGCGGGGAGGTCTGGCTGCTGACGGCCCGCCCCGCCATCCCCTCCCTGGACGATCTGGTGAACGGCGCGGCGGCGGGACCCGACGCGGGCAGCGCCGCCACCGTCCTGGTGGAGACCGCGCAGACCCTGCTCGCCGTGCACGCGGCCGGGCTGTCGCACGGCGCCCTCGGCCCCGGCACGATCGTGGTCGGCGAGGACGGCACCGCGCTACTGGCGGAACGCGGCCTGGCCGTGGCCCTCTGGGGTGGCCAGGCCTCTCCCGGCCAGGACGTCACGGCGTGGGCGTCCCTGGCCAGGGGGCTCGCGGCGGGCTGGGCCGCGGGGTCGCCCGAGGCGGCACGCCTGTTCGAGCGGGCGGCGGCCACGGCGACCGCGCACGGCCTGAGCGCCGCGCGCGACACGCTCGTGGCCGGGCGCGACCTGCTGCCGGCCGGGTTCACCACCCGCGAGCGGCTCGTGCGCACGATCCAGCAGTGGGCGGTGGCCGACGTCCCGACCGCCCGGCCCGCGCCGTCCCCGTACGACGCGCCCGGGGTGGACCAGGGCGAGATCGTGACGCTGCTCCACACCCCCGGCACGGGCGAGACGCCCCCGGCCGGCGCGTTCGGACCGGGCCACGCGGCCACGATCGGCGCGGCGGGCGCGGCCGGGGCCGTCGCCGGGCTGCCCGGCACCGCCCATGCGGGGACCGCCCCGACGGCGGCGAGCGGCGAGATGCGCTTCGGGCCGGGGGTTCCCTCGGACACGACCGCCGCGCAGATCTGGCGGGCGGGGCAGCAGCAACAGCTCACCGTCGCCGCCAAGGACCGGCTGGGGGGCCGGCCGCCCAGGCGCCGCCGGCGCGCGGGCACGCTGTGGACGGGCGTGCTGTTCGTGCTGATCCTCGCCCTCGGGCTGTACCTGTGGACGCAGCGCGCCGCGCCGCTGTCGGTCCAGGCGGTGGACGTGAGGGCGCCGAAGCCCAAGGGGTGCGACGTCACGGTCAACGTCGTGGGCGTGCTCACCACCAACGGCTCGTCCGGCCAGGTCAGCTACCAGTGGTGGCGCAGCGACCGCAAGGAGCCGATCGAGCAGACCGACACGATCCCGTCCGGCTCGACGACCTACGAGCTGCACTTCCCGTGGAAGGTGAAGGGCGAGGGCACCCAGAAGTACACGGCCAGACTGCGCGTCCTCTCGCCCACAGGGTCGGGGACTCCGCTGGAGGACAAGGCCTCGTTCACCTATAAATGCTGACCTAGCACATCACAATCCGCCGTAGCCGCCGTCGGCCACCTTGTGCCCGCAAATGCGCGATAACGGCAATGTCACTATTGTGACGGGCATGACGCAGACCCCCGCCGGCTGGTACCCCGACCCGTACGGAACCCCCCAATTGCGTTGGTGGGATGGCACGCAGTGGACCGATGCCACCCATCCTCTGGAGAGTTCCCCTGGCGGGCCCGTGACCACCGGCCAGTGGGCGCAGCCCGGCCAGGCGTCACCGGGCGGCGCGCCACCGCAGCCGGGCGGCGCGCCCCAGTCCGGCACCGCCCCTCAGCCGGGCACGGCACCTCAGTCCGGTACGGCACCTCAACCGGGTACGGCACCTCAGCCGGGCGTGGCGGCTCAGGGCGCGGCGCCGCAGGGAGGCACGGGCCCGCAGGGAGGCACGGGCCCGCAGGGAGGCACGGGTCCGCAGGGAGGCACGGGCCCGAACCCCGTGATGGGCGCCGCGTCCCAGCAGGGCGCCGGCCCCGGCGCGCCGCCGCAGGGGCAGCCCGGCACCGGCCCGTACCCGGCCCAGCCCGGCACGGGGCCCCAGTTCCTCCCGCAGGGGTCGCAGCAGGCCCCTCCGCCCGGACCGCAGGGCCCTCCGCAGGGACCGCAGCAGGGCCCCCAGCCGACGGCCGTCTACCAGCAGCCGGGCGCTCCCCAGGGGACCGCCCAGTTCGCCCCTCCGGGCGGCGGCGCGTACTCCGCCCCGGGGCCGTACGGGCCTCCGGGGGGCCCGCAGGGGGCGCCGCCGAGCGGTCCGTACGGCGCGCCCGCGCAGCAGTGGGGCGGCGCGCAGCCCGGGAACCCCGGGAACCCCGGGAACACGGCGCAGTTCTCGGTGCCCGAGTTCGGGGGCACGCCGCCGTCCAAGAAGAGCGCGATGCCGTGGGTGCTCGGCGGTGGCGCTCTGGTGATCCTGCTGGTCGTGGCGCTGGTGATCGGCTTCACCATCGTCCGCGGGGGCGACGGCACGCCCACGGCCATCGACAGCCCGGCCCCGGTGCCGAGCCAGACGATCGAGCCCAGCGACCCGCAGATCACTCCCCCGCTGGAGAGTCCCACCCCGGAGCCGAGCCCCTCGTCCTCCCTGGACTTCCCCGCCGTCCTGCCTCCGGTCAAGGACGGCAGGATCACCGATCCGCGCACGGGCGTCTCGTACACGTTCCCCGGCGCGCCCTGGGAGGTGCCGGAGTGGTCGGTGTTCAACGGCACCGGCCCGCCCGACCCGCGCTTCCCTCAGTGGACGGGCGGCTACATGGCCATCTCGCAGAAGAACTACGACGGCCAGGAGGGCCATGACTGGCTGAGCCAGGTGGCGTCCGCCCATCTGCCGGAGGCGTTCGACTACACGGGGGCCGACGACCTGCGCAACAGGACCTTCGAGGTGCTGCTCGCCTACGAGCCGATCGTCTACTCCCCGCCGCACAAGCGCAGGATCGTCAAGAACGAGGCGATGGAGATCAGCGGCAAGAAGGCGTGGCTGCTGCGGTTCGAGATGGACTTCACCGACGTGGCCAAGAAGAGCGGCTGGAAGTTCCGCAAGGAGGAGGGGTTCTACCTGCTCATCGACCAGGGACCGCAAGCGCGACCTACGCTGATGTACGCCTCGGTGCCGGACAATCTGGACACGAAGGTGATAGATCGCGTACTGGACTCTCTCAAAGCCTCCTGACCGGGCACTACGCTGAGCATTATGAGTGACCTGCTGGTCTGGATCGACTGTGAGATGACCGGGCTCGATCTGGGCCGTGACGCGCTCGTCGAGGTCGCGTGCGTCGTGACCGACGGTGAGTTGAACCTGCTCGACGAGGGCGTGGACGTCATCATCAAGCCGCCGAGGGAGGCCCTGGAGCAGATGTCGGAGGTCGTGCGCCAGATGCACACCTCCTCGGGCCTGCTCACCGCCCTCGGCGAGGGCGTCACGCTCGCCGAGGCCGAGTCCGTGGTGCTGGAGTACATCCGGCGGCACGTGCCCGAGCCGAAGAAGGCGCCGCTGTGCGGCAACTCGATCTCCACCGACCGCTCCTTCATCGCGCGTGACATGCCCGCCGTCGACGCCTACCTGCACTACCGCATGGTCGACGTCTCCTCGGTCAAAGAGCTGGTCCGCCGCTGGTACCCGCGGGTCTACTTCGCCGCCCCCGCCAAGCAGGGCGGCCACCGCGCGCTGGCCGACATCACCGAGAGCGTGCAGGAGATGAGGTACTACCGCGCGGCGGTCTTCGTCCCGCAGCCGGGCCCCGATTCCGCCACCGCACGAGAAGTCGCCGAGGCCATCACCGGATCTTGACCCGCCGCGGCGCCAGGACCCCGCAAAGCCCGCTACACTTTTCCTGTGCCGCGGCGCGATCAGCGGTCATGGTGGGTGTAGCTCAGTTGGCAGAGCGCCAGGTTGTGGTCCTGGATGTCGTGGGTTCAAGTCCCATCACTCACCCCAGCGGTCGATGGCCGGTCCCGACGGACCGGCCATCGCGCTTTTTACCGGACAACCCCACCCCTACCGGGGAAAGTAGCCTTTCTCCGGCAGCATGGACCCCAAAGAATGGGACGGCGGGCTATGCTCGCACAGAACCGCTACGCCGTCAGCGCGGGGGGCTCGGCGATCTGACAATGATTCGCGCCACCGGAGGCCGGATGAGTGTCGATGACGCCACGTACAACGAGCACGCGCACACCGGGTTGAGTAAACGCGAGGCCGAGGTGATGGAGCTGATCGCGACCGGACATTCGAACGGAGAGATCGCCCAACGGCTCTTCCTGAGCGAGAAGACCGTCAAGAACCACGTCAACCGCATCTACTCCAAGCTCGGCGCCGACTCCCGGGTGACCGCCATCGGCCTGTGGCAAGGGCTCACGGCGGGTCGGCCGCGCGGCTGACCTCCCGCGCCCGCGAGGACGTCAGGGGGCGTCCGGGCGGATGACGGGGGGTACGGCCGGGCCCTCGGGAAGGGCCCTGGCCTTCAGACGGGCCGCTCAGGCGGGCACCGTCATGGCGTCGCGGGCGGCCTTGAGCGCGCGCCCGAGCGCCGCAAGGCCGTGCTCGATCTCCTCCATGCTCACCGAGAGCGCGGGACGCAGCCGTACCGACCGCTCACCGCAGGGCAGGAGGAGCACCCCCTCGTCGTCGCGCATCGAGGCGACCAGGCGGTCCCGGCCGGAGGAGACGTCGAACGCGCACATGAGACCCCTGCCCCGGGCGTTGCGCACGAGCTCGGGGAAGCCCGCCTCCAGCTTCCGCAGGCCGTCCAGCAGGCGCTCGCCCAGCTTCGCGGCGCGCGGGATCAGGCCGTCCCGCTCGACGATCTCCAGCATGCGGCGCGAGCGCACCATGTCGGCGAGGCCGCCGCCCCAGGTCGAGTTGATCCGTCCGCTCACCTGGAAGACGTTGCCCTCGACCTCGTCCACCCTGCGGCCGGCCATGATGCCCCCGACCTGCACCTTCTTGGCGAACGCCACGATGTCCGGGGCGAGGCCGAGCTGCTGGTAGGCCCACGGCGTGCCGGTGAGCCCGGCGCCGGTCTGCACCTCGTCCAGGACGAACAGCGCGTCGTTCTCGTGGCACAGGGCCTGCATGGCCTGGAGGAACTCCGCGCGCATGTGATTGTCGCCGCCCTCGCCCTGGATCGGCTCGGCGATGAAGCAGGCGATGTCGTGCGGATGGGCGGCGAAGGCGTCCCGCGCCTGGGCCAGCGCCCGGCGCTCGGCCGCCTCGACGTCCCCGAAGTGGATCGCGGGCACGTCGATCCTCGGCCAGTCGAAGACCGGGAAGCGCTCGGTCTTGACCGGCTCGGTGTTGGTCAGCGACAGGGTGTATCCGCTGCGGCCGTGGAAGGCCCGGGTGAGGTGCAGCACCTTGGTGCCGAGCTCGCGCGGGCGGCCGCGCGCCTCGTTGTGGCGGCTCTTCCAGTCGAAGGCGCACTTGAGGGCGTTCTCCACCGCCAGCGCCCCGCCCTCGACGAAGAACAGGTGAGGCAGCTCCGGGTCGCCGAGCACGCGGGCGAAGGTCTCGGCGAAGTCGGCGAGGTGGACGCTGTAGAGGTCGGAGTTCGCCGGTTTGTTGGCGGCGATCCTGCCGAGCAGGGACACGAACTCGGGGTCGTCGTCGAACGGGTTCACCCCGAGCGGGGCCGAGGCGAAGAACGTGTAGAAGTCGAGATAGCGCCGGCCGGTGGCCGCGTCGACGATCCAGGACCCGCCGCTGCGCTCGAGATCCAGCTCCAGCCGGTAGCCGTCCACGAGCAGGTGCCGCGCGAGACGATCGAGGACGCTCATGGGCCCTCCTGGGTCGATGGAAGGTCTTGCCAGAACTATTCCCCGCCAGTCTGTGATTATGTGAATAGTTTCCGGCCATTGCGCCCCGCGTCGAAAGTTCTTCGCCCCTGAGCCGTCCTTTCGAGCCGTCCTTTGAGCCGTACGTGAGCCGTCCTACATGGCGTGGGCGGCCGTGCCCGCGGTCCCTCGGTGGCCGATGTCGTGGACCCGGTAGGCCAGCACCAGCAGCGAGACGCCGTACACGATCGCGAAGACGCCGATGAGCCAGGTCAGGGCCAGCGCGCCCGGGGCGGGCCAGATGAAGAGCAGGATTCCGAAGATGACCGCCAGCACGCCGCTGACCAGCCACATCCATTCGGTCTCGCCCGACGCGCGCCGCCGCACCGCCGCGACGATCTCGGAGACGCCGATGACGACCGCGTAGGCCGCGATCAGCATGAGCAGCGCGAACGCCGTGATGCCCGGCCAGACCCAGGCGATGACGCCCGCGATGATGCCGAGGACACCGGAGACGATCATCCAGAGCTTGGACTGCCGGGGGTGGTCGCCGCGGAAGGCGCCGATGAGCGTGAAGATCCCGCTCACGATCGCGAAGATGCCGAAGAGGATCACCAGCGTGAGGAGCGTGATGAGGGGCCAGATGATGGCCAGGATGCCGAATACGATCGCGCAGGCCCCGCGCACCGCGAGCACCCACCAGTCGCGGCCCGTGAGTCCGGGGGCCGCCTGGCCACTGACATCGCGCATGTCGTCCTCCAATGTCTAAATATGTCTGCCTCCATCACCACGTTTCCGTCCTATCCTGAAAGGTCACGACAGCAGACCAAGGCACGGCCAAAAGCTGTCCACCAGGCGTCAAGTCAGGCAATATCGTTTGAACGCGCGGACGATGCGGGGACATGTCTGTGACAAGGGCCGAGGAGGAGACGCCGGTGTCACTACGCGAGGACGCCAACGACATCAGCGGCGAGCTCGTCCGGCTGCGCCACGCGCTGCACCGCGAGCCCGAGCTCGGCCTCGACCTGCCGAGGACGCAGGAGAAGGTCCTCGCCGCGCTGTCCGGGCTGCCGCTCACGGTGTCGACGGGCAAGGGCCTCAGCTCGGTCACCGCCGTGCTGCGCGGCGCGCGTCCCGGGCCCACCGTCCTGCTCCGCGGCGACATGGACGCCCTGCCGGTGACCGAGCGCAGCGGCGCCTCCGTCGTCTCCGAGCTGCCCGGCCGCATGCACGCCTGCGGGCACGACCTGCACACCACCATGCTCGCCGGGGCGGCCCACCTGCTCGCCGCCCGGCGCGACCGGCTCGCCGGGAACGTCGTCTTCATGTTCCAGCCGGGCGAGGAGGGGTCGGGCGGGGCGAAGATCATGATCGACGAGGGCGTGCTGGACGCCGCGGGCGCGCGTCCCGTCGCCGCCTACGCACTGCACGTCATCAGCTCGGTGCTCCCGCAGGGCGTGTTCGTCAGCCGTGGCGGCCCCATCATGGCGGCGGCGGACCGGCTCCTCGTCACCGTCCGCGGCGCGGGCGGGCACGGCTCGACCCCGCACCGCGCCAGCGACCCGATCCCGGCGGCCTGCGAGATGGTCACCGCGCTGCAGACCATGGTCACGCGGGCGTTCGACGTCTTCGACCCGGTGGTCGTCACCGTGGGCAGCTTCCACGCGGGGACCACCGACAACGTCATCCCCGACGAGGCCCGGTTCGAGGCCACCGTGCGGTCGTTCTCCACCGCGACGCACACCCGCATCCAGGAGCGCATCCTCACCCTGCTGCACGGCATCGCCGCCGCGCACGGCCTCACCGTGGACGCCCGCTACGACATCAGCTATCCGGTCACCGTGAACGACGCCTCCGAGGCCGACTTCGTGGGCGCGACCGTGCGCGAGGTGTTCGACGAGCACCGGTACATCAGGGCCCCGCAGCCGTTCACCGGCGCCGAGGACTTCGCGTTCGTCTGCGACGAGGTTCCGTCCGCGTTCGTCGCCATGGGCGCGTGCCCTACGGGGGTCGACCCGGCTGTCGCCGCCTACAACCACTCCTCGGAGGCGTCCTTCGACGACGCCGTCCTCGCCGACGGCGCGGCCCTGTACGCCGAGCTGGCCGTACGCCGCCTCGCCCGCGAGCCCGTGACCGCCTGAGCGCCCTTCCGGCCCGGTACGAGGCTCCTGGGGCTTTCGGATGCCATTGAGGCGCTTGTGGTGTATTTGAGGGGCTTCAGGGGTGCCGTACGTCCCCGGACGGGCCCTCAGAGGGAGCCGAGGAAGCGCGCCGCGACCGCGGCGGCGGCCCGCGCGTCCGAGCCGCCGTGCTCGACGAACACCGCGAACGCCAGATCACCCCGGTAGCCGACGAACCAGGCGTGGTCGTCGCCCGGCGCGGCCTGCGCCGTTCCGGTCTTCCCCGCCGTCCCCGGGGGCAGCCCGGCCGGCGCGGCCGTCCCGCCGGTCACGACCGCCGACATCATGCTCCGCAGCGAGGCGGCCACCGGGGCGGGCAGCTTCCTCGGCTTCGGGCGGCCGCCGGCCTCCAGGCGGGCGACCGCGCGCTCCGACATCAGCCTCGGCGGCCGCCAGGTGCCGTTCTGGACCGCCGCCGCGACCGACGCCATGCACAACGGGGTCGCCTCCACGGAGTTCCGGCCGACGGCGTCCGCGGCGAGCTCGTCGGCGTTCCTCGCCGGGCGTATGGAGCCGCACACGCCGCCGAGGCCCGACCTCAGCTCCCCGCCGAACCCGAAGCCCGCCGCCTCGCGCCGCAGGCCGCCGTCCTTGAGCCGCTCGACCGCGAGGCGGGTGAACGTCGTGTCGCACGAGAGCGCGAACGCCCGCCGGAACGTCACGGTCCCGTGGTCCTGGGCCTCGGCGTTGTCGAAGGTCCTGCCCTTGGGGACGGTGTAGTGCGCCGGGCAGCCCGCCGGCGTGCCCGGGGTGAGCCGGTCCCGCAGCAGCGCGGCGGCCGTGATGATCTCGAAGCTCGACCCCGGCGGGTACGGCTTGGAGAACGCGCCCCGCTCCGGCAGGCGGTCGGCCACGGCCAGCACCTCCCCCGTGGAGGGCCTGAGCGCGACGATCGCGGCCGGCGCGCCGGCCCCGTCCAGCGCCCGCGCCGCGGCGGCCTGCGTCCACCAGTCGAGGGTGGTCCTGAACGTGCGGTCCATGGCATGGCGGAACACGATGAGCCGCCTGGTCGCGCCCGTCTTCGCCGAGACCGCCTCGACCGCCCACCCCCGCGCCGGGTCCTTCTCGAGGTCGTCGATCTTGCCGGCCAGCTCCTTGAAGTAGGCGTCGGCGCCGCTGTCGTGCGGCAGGGGCTTGCCCTGCCGGGTCAGCAGCTCGGTGCCCGGAACGGAGATCTCCGCCAGCCGGAGCCTCTCGTCGGCGCCGACGCCCGGCATGAGCGTCGCGGGCGTCCAGACGACCTTCCACGTGCCGTCCCGGACCGCCAGGTGCAGCACCGAGGAGAACCTCCACTGGCCCAGCTCTCCGATCTGGCGCACCCCGTCGAAGGCCATGTCGGCGGCCTCCTCGCCGCGGCGTACGACGGCGCCGGCCGTGAGCTTGATCGAGAGGATCTGCAGGTCGGAGCTGAGCCGCCGGTGCAGGTCCAGGAACTCCGCCGGCGGGGACGCGACCAGGTCGCGCATCTCGGTCTGGTTCTCCCCGGCCCAGGCGTCCAGGTAGGCCCGGCCGGTCTGCTCGGGGCTGCCCGTCACCCTGCGGGCGTCCGCGACGACGGCCGTCACGGCGGCGATGAGGATGGCCGTGCAGACCACCACGAGAGCGAGCAGTCCTCGGCGGCGCATACGGTTCTCCCAAAGGTGCCGGGCAGGGCACATCCGGATATACCAGAACGCGTGGGAGAGCGTGTGGGCAAGCCCAAGGAGACGACCCCCGCCCCGGGGCGTTACCCGGTCGATTCCGGGGAGGTCGAGCTGCTGCGCGACCTGGACCGGCCGAACGGGTGGCTGCTGAGCATGGCCGGGGTCCCCCAGTCGTACGTCGACCTGGAGGACCCCACCTACCTGGAGTTCGAGTACGTCCGGCTGATGGCCGACGTCATCGACGTGATCGACGAGGGCCCGCTCGACGTGGTGCACGTGGGCGCGGGGGCCTGCACTCTGCCCCGGTACATCACCGCGACCCGGCCCGGCTCCCGGCACATCGTGATCGAGCCCGACGGCGCCCTCGTCCGGCTGGTCAGGGAGCAGCTGCGGCTGAGGTCCGTGCCCTCGCTGAAGGTGCGCGTCACCGACGGGCGCGCCGGAGCCGCCGGGCTGCGCGACGCCTCGGCCGACCTGTTCGTGCTGGACGCCTTCACCGGGGCCGTCATGCCGCTGGAGCTGGCCACGGCCGAGTACATGGGCGACGTCGCCCGCGTGCTCAGGGATGCCGGGACCCTGCTGGTCAACCTCGCCGACGGCAAGGGCCTCGCGTTCGCCCGGCGCGTCGTCGCCACCGTGCGCGGAACGTTCCGCCACGTCGCGCTGCTCGCCGAGCCCGGCGTCCTGCGCGGCCGCAGGTTCGGCAACCTGATCATCGCCGCGTCCCCGGCACCGCTGCCCATCGCCACCCTCGCCCGGCGCGCCGCCGGCGGCCTGACCCAGGCCCGCCTCCTCGCGGACGACGACCTGACCAAGTTCGTCGCGGGCGCGTCCCCCATCAAGGACGGCGACCCGGTTCTGGCCCCCACCCCGCCCCCGGACCTCTTCACCTGAGCCCTCGCCGCCCGCCCGTCCGGACGCCATGGGGAACGACCCGGCCCTCCCCTGCCGCGGACGCCCCTCGGATGACGCGAACCGAGTACCGCGGTGACATCCGGCCACGTCGGCCCGGCGGGACCCTCGTGCGGCGTCACGCGCCGTGGTCGGCCGCGATGGCGTCGATCCTCGCAGCGAGCCTGAAGTCCATCTCGGTCAGGCCGCCGGCGTCGTGGGTGGACAGGGCGAGATGCAGGCGCCGCCACCGGATGTCGATGTCCGGGTGGTGGTTGAGGTTCTCGGCCTGCTCGGCCACGTCGTTCACGATGGCGATGGCCGTGCGGAAGTCGGGCGCCGTGACCGTCCGCCGGATCTCGTCGCCTTCGCGCCGCCACTCGGGCACGTCGGCCAGCCGGGTGGTGATCGCCTCTTCGTCCAGCCTGTCCATGCGGCCAGTTTTCCACGGGACGGTGCGCTTGTCGCCCGCCGGAGGACGACACGGCCGATCTCCGGCGTCGTGGAGACGGACGAAGGGCGGGGGGAGGTTCCCGGGCCGTCCCGGCAGGGGTTCTCCCAGGTGGGGAGCCGGCCGGGACGGGGTCAGCGCGTGGTGCGGGGGTGGCGCGGGACGCGCGTCAGACGGCGGGTTCCCTGTGGCGGGCCATGTAGCCCTCGGCGACGATGCGCTGGGCGGCGGCCTCGTAGCCCGCGGGGTCGTCCGGGGCCCAGGTGCCGAGGCCGTCGACGTAGCGGTTGTACATGCAGAAGGCCGCGGCGATGAGGACGGTGTCGTGGATCTCCAGGTCGGTGGCCCCGGTCTCGCGGGCGGCGGCGACGAGCTCGGGCGTCACGGCCTTGCCGCTCTGCTGCACGGCGCCGGCGACGCGCAGCAGAGCCTTCACCTTGTCCGAGACCGGAGCGGTGTCGAGGTCCGCGCACGTGTCGACGACGGCCTCCGCGCCCCCGGGGAGCTGGGCGGCGGCGAAGGCGGCGTGGGAGGTCGAGCAGAACTTGCACTGGTTCAGCGACGACACGTAGGTGGCGATGAGCTCGCGCTCCCCGCGGGTCAGCGTGTTGTCGTCGCGGTCGATCGTCTCGTCGGCGCGGAGCAGGACCTCGGCGAGGCCGCTCAGCGCCCGGCCGGTGTCCGGCCGGTATTCCATCAGTCCGCCGATGCCGGGGGACTCGTTACCCAACTCGATGTGCGCCATGCCACCCTCCCTGGACGCGCGGGCGCGCCCACCGGCAGCGGGCCGGTGGGCGCGTCCGTACAACGTGAAAGATCAGACCGGCCCCAGTCTCACCCCATAGGGGGTGGGGAGGGTAGATCGTCCGAGACTTTCAGGGGTGGGGTGGGGCCGGTCAGAGGCCCACCATCTGACAACTGGCGGTGGACGTCTTGGTTGGGTCGCTCTCGGAGGTGGCGGTGACCTTGACCTTGGCGAGGTGGTCGCCGGACGCCGCGCGCTGGGCGTAGACCCGCACGGAGCCGGTCTTGCCGAACTCGACGGCGCTCAGCTTGTTGGGCAGCCAGGTCGTCCAGCCCTTGCCGTCCACGGTCGCCGACACGCGGTAGACGTCCGACTTCAGGTAGGACGAGACGTCCTCGGGGTGCTGGCCCTGAGGCGCCGCCGCCTTGCCGGTGTTGACCAGCCGCAGGTCGCAGGCGGCCCACTCCGTGCCCTTGGTGAGCCCGACGCCGGGCAGCAGCCGGACGCCGCGCTTCTGCGGGCCGGCGCCGTCCAGCGAGCGGATCGCCACGGTGTAGGACAGCAGGCCCTTCTTGTCGCGATGCTTGTCGAGCACGTAGAACTGCAGGCGGTTGGCCTGGTCGGTGTACTCGTACTCGCTGCCGGAGTCGGTGCCGGCGTGGAAGAGCGCGTCCGAGAGCTGCCGGTAGTCGCCGATCGTGATGGGGACCTTCGTGCCGTCGGGCAGGACGTAGTCGGTCATGCCGATGTCCTGCGGGTTGGCGTCGATCACCCACTCGAACGGCGCGCGGTCCTGGTTCTTGGTCTTGGCCAGCAGCACGCCGGAGTCCGGGGTGAAGGAGTCGGAGCCCATCCGGTCCACGACCTCGACGGTGTAGTTCTGGTAGCCGCCGCCGTCGCAGAACGGGTCGGTGCTCACCTTGCACTCCGGGCTGAGGTCGCCGGTGCCGAGGACGACGTTGACGCCGGACAGGTCGCTCGCTCCCGGCTGGACCACCCGAGCCGTCACCTTGGCGACGACCAGGCCGGACTGGGCCAGTGCCTCACGCGACAGGCGCAGGACGTTCTGCTCGTCCACTATCCCCAGCTTGATCTTGTTACGGAGCATGTGCTGGGCGCCCATGGAGGCGCCGCCGGTGGGCGGGATCACCCAGCGGCTGTGCGGGCCGCCGGGGCCGTTGAAGGTGCCCCGGCTGAGCATCTCCCAGGGACCGGAGTAGTCCCGCTGCGGCGGCACGCCGAACGGGTTGTTGTAGTTGTCGCCGATGCCGAGGATGTGGCTGAACTCGTGGGCGTAGACGCTCATGCCGGAGCTCTCGGCCTGGGTGGAGGAGCCGCCGCCCGCGTTCGGCCAGATGGTCGAGCCCGAGGCCCAGGAGGTCCAGTCGACGTACCGGGTGCGCGACCAGTTGGGCAGCGCCGGGTCGGGCGGCCCGAAGGCGTCGGTGACGTCCTCCTTGGTCGGGAACTTCATCGACCCGAACTCCTGCCAGGTCGAGGACTCGTCCTGGCCCGCGCTGAGGTAGAAGACGAAGTCGAACGAGCCGACGGTCGTGTCACCGGCGTCGGCGACCCAGGCGGCGCGCCCGTCGGTGCGGATGTTGCGGTTGCAGGTGTCCCCGGACGGGCATCCGGTGCCGGCCTGGAACTCCATGGCGTACTCGTGCGACTTGCCGGGCATCTGGTACGGCCCGAAGGCGGTGAGGTCGACGCCGTACCGGCCGCCGGAGTCCTCCATCCAGTACTCGTGGATGGTGTGCCCGTTGTTCAGCGCCCCGGGGACGTTGAGGAAGTTCTTGTAGAACTCGGCGACCTGCGCGCGGGGGACGTCGTGCGCCTGCGTGCTGGGGTTGCCGAAGACGGTGGAGTTCGCCGGCTGGGTGACGACGAAGGGCTGGTTCGGGTAGTCGAGCAGGACCAGCGCGCCCTTGAACGTGCGGGTGGACCCCTTGGCCGCCGGGTCCGACCAGTTGGTGCCGGGGACCTTCTTGTAGTCGGCCCACGTCATGTGGTCGGGGTTCTTCCAGTTCTGGGGGTCGATCGCGGTGGGCCCGCCGGACTTACCGGCCGTGCCCCGCATCAGCGCCGCCGGCTCCTGCTCCTGCCAGGGCTGCCGCTGCGGCCAGTGGTCGGCCTGCCAGTGGTTCTCGGGCTGGGGCGGCGGGGCGGCCGAGGCCGGGGTCTGGGTGAGTCCCAGCCCCACGGGGCCGAGCACGAGGGCGGTGAATAGTAGGGCCAGCCGTCTCTTCACAGAAATCCTGCGACGACTCTTGCCATGATGGGCCTGCGACATGGTCACGGCATCACCCTCCGTCTGGGCGCGGCATTCAGCGGAGGACGCTACAGACGCCGCAGACGGAGATCTTCCACCATCTGTAGGAAAAATCTGGGCGAAATATCCTACAGATGGTGAAACGGGCCGCTCAGAAGCCCCCTACCCGGACCGTTACTTGACCGCTCCCGCGGTGAGCCCGGACTGGATCTGCCGCTGGAAGACGATGTACACGATCAGCATCGGCAGGATCGCCATGCTGAGCGCGGCGAACAGCCCCGGCCAGTCGGCCTCGTAGCCCGCGTTGGTGTTGATGTTCGCGATGCCCTGCGTGATCAGCCACTTGTCCTCGACGCTGCCCGACAGCAGGACGATGGGCAGCAGGTACTGGTTCCACTGGCCGAGGATGTTGAAGATCGTGATGCTGATGAGGCCGGGCCTGGCCATCGGCACCATGATCTGGAAGAACGTCCGCGTGTGCGAGGACCCGTCCATCATCGCGGCCTCGGCGACCGACTGCGGCAGCGTCTTGAAGAACGCCGTCAGGAAGAACACCGTGAACGGCAGCGAGTAGGCGATGTAGACGAGGATCACACCCGTGTGGGTGTCGATCAGGCCCAGGTTGCGCACGACGAAGAACAGCGGAACCAGCGCCAGGAACACCGGGAAGGAGAGGCCCGACACGAACAAGTAGTAGATCAGCCGGTTGCCGGGGAACCGGAACCGCGCCAGCACGTACGCGGCCATCGAGCCGAACAGCATCGTGAAGAACGTGCTGACGCCGACCACCAGAACGGTGTTCAGCATGTACCGGCCGATGTGCGCCTTCTCCCAGGCGCGTCCCCACGAGGCCCAGCTGAAGCTGTTCGGCAGCGCGAGCGGCGCGTCGCCCACGATCTCGGGGTTGGTCTTGAAGGACGCCAGGAACGTCCACAGGATCGGGCCGACGACCAGGATCGTCCACACGATCAGCGCGACGTGGGACAACGCGCCGAAGACCCCGATGTTGTTCTTCTTCTGCCTGCGCCGGGCGGCGGCACGGGGCGCGCCGGCCACCCGGTACGCGTCGGTTTGGGTCACCATCTCAGAGCTCGATCCTCTCGCGCCGCGTCACACGCAGGCTCAGTGCCGCGAACGTGATGGTCAGGAAGAACAGGGCCACGCCCATCGCCGAGGCGTAGCCGAACTTGGAGAACGTGAACGCCGTGCGCCAGATCTCCAAAGGCAGCACCGTCGTGGCGTTGTCGGGACCGCCGCGGTCCACCGACAGCACCTGCACCAGGGCGAAGCAGTCGAACGCCGCGATGCCCAGGTACACCCAGCCGACCTGGATGGTGTCCCAGATCAGCGGCAGCGTGATGCTGAAGAACAGCCGGAACCGGCCCGCGCCGTCCAGGGCCGCGGCCTCGAAGACGTCGCTCGGGATGGCCGACATGCCGGCCGAGAACAGCACCACGTAGAAGCCGACGGACTGCCAGATGACCACCCCCATGATCGACCACAGGGCGAGGTTCGTGTTGATGAGCCAGCCGACCTCGCCGATGTGGAAGATGCCGAGCAGTCCGTTCAGCACGCCGGTCGCGTCGGGGCGGTAGATGGCCTGGAACAGGACGCCGACCACCGCCACGGCCAGGACCTGCGGGAAGAAGTAGACGACCCGGTAGAACTTCGAGCCGGCGACGCCGGACATCCGGCCGCCCTTGCTGCCGCCTCCGAGGTTGAGCAGGAACGAGAAGAACAGCGCGATCGCGATGGTGATCAGCGGCATGGCGATCAGCAGCAGCGCGTGGTGACGCACGGCCGCCCAGAAGACGTCGTCGCTCAGCAGGCGCGTGAAGTTCTCAAGCCCTACGAACTGCGGATTCGCCGAGATACCCCGCCAGTTGGTGAGCGAGATATAGAAGGCCTGGGCGTACGGGCTGATCACGAAGATCGCGTAGAGGACCACCGGGATCACGAGGAAGGAGAATATGAACCCGTACTTCCTCATCTTGTTCGAGGCCAGCCTCCCGGCGCCCCCGACGTCGCCATGCCGCATGATCGACTACACCGTCCGGTTCTGCTTGGTGATCGAGCTGTCGGCCTTGACGGAGTCCGCCTTCTTCTGCATGTTGGCGCAGAACTCGTCGGCGGAGATGCGGCCGAACATCAGGGAGTTGGTCTGCTTGCGCAGCTCGGTCTCCAGCTCCTTGTACCAGTTCTCGAAGCTGCTGTAGGTGACGATGTTCGCGCCGGCGGCGGTCAGGGCGTCGTTGACGCTCTTGAGGCCCGGGGACAGGGACAGGCCCTCGGCCGCGCCGGAGACGACGGTGAGGCTGCCGGACTTCTCGGTGAAGCCCTTGGCCCCCTCCTTGGAGAGCATGATGCGGGCGTACTCCAGCGCGCCGGCGGTGTTCTTCGCCTTGGCCGGGATGATGTACGGCTCGCCCGCGGCGGAGCGGATGGCCTCGAACGGCATCTTGTCGGCCGAGGTGAGGCTCGGGGTCGGCGTCACGGCGTACTCGAACGTGGCCGGGGTGTTGGACTTCTGCTCGTTCTCCAGCCACGAACCGGACGGGTAGAACGCGATCTTGTCCTGGTTCTGCCTGGTCTGGACCTCGGTGTGGATGAGGCCCTCGTAGCTCTTGTCCATGAACTTGCCGATCTCGGCCCAGGCCGCGGCGGACTGCTTCACGGAGTCCTTGGTCCAGGCGCCGTCGGCCAGATTGTCGATGTCCAGCAGGACCTGGTTGCCCTCGACCTTGGCGGCCGTGATGAGGATCATCCAGTACTGGTAGTACGACGCGTTCTTGCCAGCGTAGGCGTACGGCGTGAGGCCGGCCTTCTTGATCGTTTCGCAGAGGGTCTTGAACTCGTCGAAGGTCTTCGGCGCGGCCCAGCCCTTCTCCTGGAAGAGCTTGGCGTTGTACCAGAGGCCGTAGCCGCTGGACACATAGTTGAGGATGTACGGCTTGCCGGCGATGAGGCCGGACTCGACCGTGCCCGGGATCAGGGTGTCCTTGATCTTCTTGCTCGGGTCGTCGATCGACGGGGCCTCGAACAGGGCGGTGAGGTCCAGGAGCTGCCCCTCGGTCTGGAGGGCGCCGTTGTCCATCAGGTCGGAACCGGAGTTGGCGATGAAGTCCGGCACGTCGCCGCTGGCGAAGCGGGGCTGGAGCGTCTGCGCGATCTGCTGGGTCGCGACGTGCTTGACGGTCGCGCCGGGGAACTCCTTCTTGTACAGCGGCTCGTGCACGTCGGTGGCGTAGCTGTCGCCGAGGCCGCCCTTGAAGATGACGACCTCGAGCGCGGCGTCCGCCTTCACGCCGAACGGGTTGGCCGCGGAGGTCGCGGCGGCGCTCGACGCGGCGGTGGGGGTGGCGTCCGAGCCGCCGCCGCCGGTGGCGCACGCACTGAGCATGCTTCCCGCCGGTCCGGCGACGAGGGCGGTCAGGCCGATACGGCGGAGCATCTGCCGCCGGGTGATGTCTTTGGGGGAGCCTGCGGAGTTGGTCATGCAACCCTCCAGGAATGGGGCAATCAATTAGGAAAGTTTCCTAAACGTTTGAGGAACGTACGTCCATCCCCGTACAGCGTCAAGTGGTATGGGCCAACCCGTGATCGAGCTGTAGCCGACCAGCACTCGACCCGCGACCGATCGCGGTGTCCGACGCCCGGTGAAACTCGTATGAAACCTAGCAACAGCACAGGTCACCGCCCGATGATGCCACAAATTGAGGCCAAATCGACACCCTCATGACCTGGTCTAGACCAGCCCGGGAAAGTTGGCCGGTCAGGGCCTCGGCGGTCTGCCTCCGGAGCTCCGGGAGATCACGAGATCGTGCGGTCCGTCATCGGACGACCACACTGCGCGCAGGCCGGACGCCGCCACAGTGTCCACCACAGTGTCCACCGGGTGAACCGCCCCGGCGCGGCGCGGCGGAAACGGCTAGCGTCTGGTAAAGCACTCCGACACACCCCCGACACGGAGGAGCACGGTTTGCCGCTCCAGATGACGGGCGCCCCGAGCGATCCCGACCTCATCCGCCTGCCCTGGGACGTCCCGCTGGAAAACTGGCCCGAGCACCACCTGGTCACGCTGCCGCGCGGCATCTCGCGGCACATCGTCCGGTTCGCCCGGCTGTCCGGGCGGGTCTACGCGATCAAGGAGATCAGCGAGCGGTACGCCAAGCGGGAGTACCAGCTCCTGTGGGATCTCAGCCGCCTGGACGCCCCCGCCGTCGAGCCCGTGGCCGTGGTGACGGGCAGGCGCGACGCCGCCGGAGAGCCGCTGGACTCGGCCCTGATCACCCGCCACCTGCAGTTCTCGCTCCCCTACCGGGCGATGCTGTCCGGCACGCTGCGCCCGGACACGCTGACCCGCCTGCTCGACGCGCTGGCCGTGCTGCTGGTCCGGCTCCACCTGGCCGGGTTCTACTGGGGCGACTGCTCGCTGAGCAACACGCTGTTCCGGCGGGACGCCGGCGCGTTCGCGGCCTACCTGGTGGACGCCGAGACCGGGGAACTGCATCCGATGCTCAGCGAGGGCCAGCGCAATCACGACATCGAAGTCGCTCATATCAACATTTACGGAGAAATGCTCGACCTGGAGGCGGGAGGTTTCCTGCATTCCTCCATCGACCCGCTCGCCTTCGCCGAGCAGCTCTGCCGCCGCTACCACCGGCTGTGGAAAGAGCTCATGGAGGAGGAGATCGTCGAGGACGTCGAGTGGCACCTCATCGACCAGCGCATCCGGCGGCTCAACTCCCTCGGCTTCGACGTCGCCGAGATGATGGTCCGCCGCAAGGCGGGGACGGCCCGGCTGATCGTCCGGCCCAAGGTCGTGGACGCCGGGCACCACCAGCGCCGCCTGCTGCGCCTGACCGGCCTCGACGTCGAGGAGAACCAGGCCAGGCGGCTGCTCAACGACCTCGACTCCTTCCGCGTGGCCAAGGGCCTGCGCCACGAGGACGAGGCGATCGTGGCCCACCGCTGGCTCGCCGAGATCTTCCAGCCGACGGTGAAGTCGATCCCGCCCGAGCTGCGCGGCAAGCTGGAGCCGGCGCAGCTCTTCCACGAGGTGCTCGACCACCGCTGGTTCATGTCCGAGTCCGCCGGGCGCGACGTCGGGCTGGACGCCGCCCTGCGCTCGTACATCGACACCGTGCTGGTGTTCAAGCCCGACGAGAAGGCCATCCTCGGCGGCGACACGGCCACCGACACCGTCAGCCCCTGAGCGCCGCCCCGCGGGCCGCTCAGGGCCGTCCGGACGCCGATTCCAGCTCGGCGAGGTACGCGGCGGCCTCGTCCAGGCGGTCCTCGCCGAAGACGCGGACGCCGCCCGCCTCCAGCAGGGCGGCCGTCACGCCCGCGCCCGGGGTGACCCGCCCGCGGAACGTGCCGTCGTAGACGCGCAGGCCGCCGCACGAGGGGCTGCCCTCCTTCAGCAGGGCGATCCTGATGCCCATCAACCGCGCCACGGCCAGCGCGGCGTGCGCGCCCGCGAGGAAGTTGCGGGTGACGTCGGCGCCCGCGAACGTCAGGACGCGCGCCGAGCCCGCGAGCACGGCCGCCCCGCCTGCGCCGCCCTCGATCTCGGCGGGCGGCCGTGGCACCGGCAACCCGCCCTCCATCTCCGGGCAGAAGGGCACGAGGCGGCCCTCGTCGCGCCATTGGGCCAGCAGCGCGCCGCCGACGTCCTTGGCGCGGCCGTCGTAGCGCACCGGGCGCCCGACCAGGCAGGCGCTGACGAGAATCCTCTCCACACCTTCACCGTACGGCGGTGCTGTCCTCGCCGGTTCCGCCTTCCCCGCCGGCACGGTGTCTGTTGTCCGGCGCCGCGCCGGCGCGCGGAGACGCCGGCGATGCCCTACGGCGAGGAACCCGGTTGACGTTCGCGGCACCGCGCTATCGCGCCTCGGCGCGTTCGGTGAGCTCGGTCACGGCGGCGACGATCTCCGGCCACAGCGGGCGCGGCAGGTCGTGGCCCATCCCCGGGAAGGTGAGCAGCTTGGCGCCGGGGATCGCGTCGGCCGTCGCGATGCCGCCCGCCACCTGGATCAACGGGTCGTCCTCGCCGTGGACCACCAGGGCGGGGACGGACAGCCCGCGCAGCGCCTCGCTGCGATCGCCCGAGGCGAGGATGGCCCCGAACTGGCGGCCCCAGCCGCCCGGGTCGAAGGAACGGTCGAAGCTCTCGCCGGCCACGCGGGCGACGCGCTCCTCGTCCAGCGGGTAGCCGGGCGAGCCGAACACCCGCGCGGCAGCCACCGAACCGGCCACCACGGACTCCCGGTCGGGGGACGACCCCGACAGCAGCGCGGCGAGCGCCTCGTCCGTCGGGGTCCCGATGGTGAAGGACGGCGTGGACATCACGGACGTGAGGCTGCGCGTCCGTTCCGGGTACCTGATGGCGAAGGCCTGGGCGATCATGCCGCCCATCGACACGCCGAACACGTGGGCGCTGTCCCAGCCGAGCGCGTCGAGCAGCCCCGCCGCGTCGTCGGCCATGTCCTCCAGCAGGTACGGCGCGGTGACGGCGCCGCCGGTGAGCGCGGGGGTGAAGTCGGGGACGCCCGCGTCGTGCAGGTGGGTGGCCAGCCCCACGTCCCGGTTGTCGTAGCGGACGACGTGGTGCCCGCTGCCGGCGAACATGGCGCAGAGATCCTCGTCCGTGAAGATCATCTGGCAGCCCAGTCCCGTGATCAGGAGCAACGGGCGTGCGCCGGGGGTGCCGAAGGTGTCGTAGACCAGCTCGATGCCGTTGGTCGTCACACGGTTCATGCGGTCAGAATCGCATTCGGTTTCCGCCCGCGACAAGCCCCCGCGCCCGGCCGTGGCGAACGTCTCAGGAGGCGGCGGCCCGGACCGCCTCCTCCACCGGCACCTCGCCCTGGACCAGGTCCAACGTCCGGCCGGAGGTCCCGGGCGTGTCCAGCAGCCCGGCGACGACGGCCGCGACGTCGTCCCGGGTGACCATCCCGCCGCGCAGCGTCCCGCCCTCGGCGAGGCTGACGCGGCCGGTGCCGGGGGCGTCGGTCAGGCCGCCGGGACGCAGGATCGTCCACTCCAGGTCGCGCGCCCGCAGGTCGTCCTCGGCGTCGCCCTTGGCCCGGATGTACGCCGCCCAGACGTCGTCCGCGCCCGCGCTCGGAGGCGTGCCCGCGCCGATCGCCGAGATCTGCACGAACCGCGCCACGCCCGCCCGCTCGGCCGCGTCCGCCAGCAGGACGGAGGCCGCGCGGTCGACGGTGTCCTTGCGCGCGGCGCCGCTGCCGGGACCGGCGCCCGCGGCGAACACGACCGCGCCCGCGCCCCGCAGGTGGGAGGCGACCTCCTCGACCCCCGCGCCCTCCAGGTCGCACACCACGGCCCGCGCCCCCGCCTCGCGCAGGTCGGCCTCCTGCGCCGGGTTCCTGATCAGGCCGACCGGTTCGTCCCCGCGCGCCGCGAGCAACCGCTCCAGGCGAAGGGCGATCTTGCCGTGTCCGCCCGCGATGACCACCCGCATACGAACCGCCTTCCCCTTCGGCCGCCCGGGGCGGCCGTCCGATGCCGTACGTTCCGGCACCCAATCATGGGGCAAGCCGCGCCTCGGCGACGGGCGCCGTGCGGCGAAGTTCCTGGAAGGCGGTGATCCGCCGGACGGTCGCGATGGCCAGGACGGCCGCGGCGACGCCGAACGGCGCCGCGGCGACCTCCACGAGGGCGATCGTCCGCATGACGCCGGGATCGTCGGACCGGAGCCCGAGCGCGCGTTCGGCCAGTTGGGGGGCGTAGAAGTACAGGAGGTAGAAGGCCCACCACAGGCGGACCAGGCCGGGGTGGCGCTGTCCCCGCCAGTCGGTCGCGGGCGTGCCGGGCCGGGAGGCCAGCCAGATGTCGTCGACGAACCGCTTCGGTATGAAGAAGTTGGCGATCGGGAGGATCCAGCCGAAGACGAACCACGGCCTGCCGTGACGATGCATGAGCGGGCTCAGGGCCTCGGCGTTGGCCCGGGCGCGGAACAGCCACACGACGAACACGACGGCGCAGGCGAGCAGCGCGCAGAGCTGCATCAGCCCGCTGAGGGCGTAGAGGCCGTCGTTGACGTCCAGCGCGTCCTGGGACGGCTCCTCCCCGTCCAGCAGGGAGTTGATCAGGAACACGCGCGTCAGGCTCACGGCGGCCGAGAACAGCTCGACCGCGCACCAGGCCGACAGGGTCACGGCCACCGCGACCGTGAGGCCCTGGAGGGGGCGCGCGGAACGGTCCGGGCGGGCGGCAGGGACCGCGTGGTCGCCGGCGGGCCTGCCGCAGGTGGGGCACCGTCGCGCGTCGGAGGGCAGCGCGAATCCGCACTGGGGGCAGGGCACGGACACTCCCGTTGATTCATCCGATCAAGAGAGGCCAATGGTATTGGGGCCGGCCTTACCCGTCATCCGACTTATTGTGAAATAACGGTTATCGCGAGTTATGCGGAAAAAGTCGGAATGCCTCGCGTACGACCGGCAGCACCTCCGCGCCGAGCCGCGCGACGTTCTCGCGGGTGCGCGCGGGGTCGCCCGCGCCCTCCACCAGGAGGATCAGGTGCCGGACACCCGTACGCCGGATCGTGGTGATCATCGTGTCCGCGCAGTGCGCCGGCGAGCCGACGGGGTGCAGGCGGCACAGCAACTCGGCGTACTCGGCGGCGTCCCTCGGGCGGTACGGCCGGTCGTCCACGGGACGGTACCCGGCGAGGCCGGGCGCGAGCCAGCGGGGCAGCGACTCCCGCATGGCCGCCACGGCCTCGCCGGTGCTGTCCGCGACATACGCGACCCCCGCCGCCACATGCCCGCCGCCGCCTACCTTGCCCGCGCCGCCCACATCGCCCACGGTCACACCGGCAACATCGGCTAAACCTCGGATACCGACAGCGCCGGCGACACCGCGGGCGCCGCCGGATCCATCGGTGGTGACGGCGCCGGACGGGTCGCGCCCGCTCGTGGTGGCCGCACGCGCGTAGTCCTCCACCAGGGCGGCCTTCTCCTCGTCGCCGACGTGCATGCCGAGCAGCAGCGGCAGCCCGCGGGACGCGGCGAGCCGCGCCGTCGAGGCCGAGGTGGCGGCGACCACGGGAAGCAGCGGCCCGCCGGGCCGGGGCACCATCTCCACCTCGCGGAAGCGGAAGACGGCCCCGTCCGCCGAGACCGTGGGACGGGTGAGGGCGGCGACCAGCAGGTCCAGGCTCTCGGTGAAGCCGTTCTCGAAGCGGTCCAGACCGGTGCCGAAGACCTCCAGGTCGACCCACGGGCCGCCGCGCCCGACCCCGAGGCGGAAGCGGCCCCCCGACACCCGGTCCAGGAGTGCGGCCTCCTCGGCGAGCGCGATCGGGTGCCGGGACGAGAGCACGCTGACGGCCGTCCCGACGCCGATGCGCTCGGTGCGGCCGAGCACGTACCCGGCGAGCGTCGTGGCCGAGGGGCACACCCCGTACGACATGAAGTGGTGCTCGGCGATCCACACGTCGTCGAACCCGGCACGCTCGGCGGCGACGGCGGTATCCACGGCGGCGGTCAGCACCTCGCCGTGGTCACGGCCGGGGAACGCCGCCGCGAGCAGGAACACCCCGATACGCACCTCGTCCGCCACGCCTCAACTCTGCCATCCTCGCCGCCGCGGATCACCCCCCTCGCCACACGGGCAGGCGTACCCGCCCACCGGGCCTGCCCGCCCGACCGGGACGCCGCCGTGAGCCCGTGCGGTGAGCGCGTGCGACACCCCTGGCGGTCGGTCCTTGCGGGCCGCCCGTGCGGACGAGCCTTGCGGTCAGCCCGCCTGGTCGCCCGGCGGCATGTACGGGCTCTCCTCGTCGGCGGTGTCCTGGACGCCGACGCCCGTGCCGTGCTCCGGGCGCGAGTAGCCGTAGGGACGCGCGGCCGGTCCCTCGGTCCCGCCCTTCCTGCGGCCCACCTCGCGCTCGCGCTGGGCGATCTTCTCAGCGCGAGCGCTCGTGCTCGGGCCGACGCCGAGCGGCGGGTTGGCCTCGGTGTCGGTCGAGGGCACGCCGTGCCGCTCCTGCTCGCTCACCACGCGCGGGGGGCGCTTGTCGCCGCGCGGCGGGCTCTCGAACGCGCGGTTGCCCGCCATGACGACCTGGCGGTGCACCCGCTCGCGCAGCTTGCCGAGGTCGACGCGGCCGGCGCCGGTACCGAATGGCGTGGTCATGATGATCTCACCCCCGGATCGGGTCATTAATCCCATTTGTCACCTACCCCGGGTGACCTCAGCAGATGCGCGGCAGCGGGTCGCCCACCAGCACGTCGACGATCCGCGTGCCGCCGAAGCCGGTCCTGAGCAGCACCAGCCCCGGCGGGTCCTCGGCGACGCGCCCGATGACCGCCGCCCCCGCGCCGAGCGGGTGCGCGCGCAGCGCGGCCAGCGCGGCGGGCGCGGCCCCCGGCTCCACGACGGCGATCATGCGCCCCTCGCAGGCGACGTACATCGGGTCGATGCCGAGCAGCTCGCACGCCCCGCGCACCGCGGCCCGCACCGGGATCGCGTCCTCCTCCAGGACCACCGCCGTCTCCGAGGCGCCGGCGATCTCGTTGAGCACGGTCGCCACCCCGCCGCGCGTGGGGTCCCGCAGGCAGCGCACCGCGCCCGGCCCGCACGCGTCCAGCAGGCAGGCGGTCAGCCCGGCGAGCGGCGCGGTGTCGGAGGTGACCTCGGCCTCGATGTCCAGCTCGCCCCGGGCGAGCATGACCGTCACGCCGTGCTCGCCGATCGGGCCCGACACGATCACCGCGTCCCCCGGCCGCGCGGCCGACGCGCGCAGCTGGATCGACGGATCGACGGTCCCCACCCCCGCGGTGGTGATGTAGCAGCCGTCCGCCTTGCCCTTCTGCACGACCTTGGTGTCACCGGTCGCGATCGGCACGCCCGCCGCCCGCGCCGCCGCCGCCATCGAGGCGGTGATGCGGCGCAGGTCGTCCATGGGGAAGCCCTCCTCCAGGATGAACGCGGCCGACAGGTACGACGGGTTCGCCCCGCACATCGCCAGGTCATTGACGGTGCCGTTGACCGCCAGGTCCCCGATGTCCCCACCGGGGAAGAACAGCGGCGTCACGACGAAGGAGTCGGTGGTGAAGGCCAGCCCGTCCGCCACGGCGCCGTCCCCCAGCGGGGCCAGCAGCGGGTTGGCGAACGACTCCAGGAACACCGCCTCGACCAGCGTGCGCGTGGCCTTGCCCCCGGCGCCGTGCGCCAGCGTGACGAGGTCCTCGCGTACGCGGGCCTTGCGGCGGCGCGCCCGTTCGATCCGCTCCAGGACCTGTTCCTCGCCGGTCACGGCGCCCCGCCCTTCCGCCCGCTCACGTCCGCGCTCGTGCCGGCGCACATATCGGTGCCCATGCCGGTGCGCATATAGAGGCACATATCGCTGCTCACGTCCCGGTCGCCTCCCTGACCCGGTCGCGCGAGAACCTGCCGAAGTTGTAGTACGCGGCGCACGCGCCCTCCGAGGACACCATGCAGGTGCCGATCGGCGTCTCCGGGGTGCAGGCCGTGCCGAACACCTTGCACTCCCACGGCTTGAGCACGCCCTTCAGCACCTCGCCGCACTGGCACGCCTGCGGGTCGGCCACCCGCCCGCCCGGGATGCGGAACAGTTCCTCGGCGTCGAAGGCGGCGTACCGCTCGCGCACGCGCAGCGCCGACTCCGAGATGAACCCGAGTCCGCGCCACTCGAAGGTCGGCCGGAGCTCCATCACCTCGTCGATCACGGCCAGCGCCTTGAGGTTGCCCTCCCACGGCACCACCCGGGCGTACTGGTTCTCGACCTCGGAGCGGCCCTCGGAGAGCTGTATCAGGTTCTGGTAGACGGCCTGGAGCACGTCCAGCGGCTCGAACCCCGCCACGACCAGCGGTTTTCCGTAGTCCCTGGCGATGAAGCCGTACGGGAGGCAGCCGATGACCGTCGAGACGTGGCCGGGGCCGATGAACCCGTCCAGCCGCAGGTCGGGCGAGTCCAGGATCGCCTTGATCGCCGGGAGGATCGTCACGTGGTTGCAGAACACCGAGAAGTTCTCGATGCCCTCGGCCCGCGCGCGCAGGACGGTCATCGCCGTGGACGGAGCCGTGGTCTCGAAGCCGATCGCCAGGAAGACGACCCGCTTGCCCGGGTTCTCCCGGGCGATCTTGAGCGCGTCCAGGGGCGAGTAGACCATGCGGATGTCCGCGCCGCGGGCCGTCGCGTCCAGGAACGAGCCCCTGCCGCCGGGCACGCGCATCATGTCGCCGAAGGTCGTCATGATGACGTCCGGCTGCTCGGCGATGTGGATCGCGTCGTCCACCCGGCCCATCGGGATCACGCACACCGGGCAGCCCGGCCCGTGCACCAGCGTCACCGCCGCGGGCAGGTGGTCCTCCAGGCCGTGCTTGTAGATCGTGTGGGTGTGGCCGCCGCAGACCTCCATGAACTTGTAGGCGCGGCCCGGCTCGCACAGCGCGGCGATCCGGGCCGCGAGCGCCCTGGCCTTGGCGGCGTCGCGGTACTCGTCGACGTAGCGCACCGGGTGTCACCCCTCTTCGATCATGGACTCGCGGAGCGCGGCCATCTCGTCCTCGTACGCCTGGCCGATGCTGGTGAGGAAGTCCATCGCCGACTTGGCCTCGGCCTCGTCGATCTTGGACAGGGCGAAGCCCACGTGGATCAGGATCCAGTCCCCCGGGACGAGGGACTCCCCCTCCAGCAGGCCGATGTTGATGGCGCGGCGGACGCCGCTCACGTCGACCTTCGCCAGATCAGGACGATCCTTCAGAATCTCCACGATCTCCCCGGGAATTCCCAGGCACATGGGTGGCCTCCGCGAGCTGGATGGATTCGAGGACGAGATCGTCGCCGCCCTCGCAGTCGACATCGGAATCCCCGCAGCGCGGGCACACCGCGTACGGGTCCACCGAGGTGGAGACGTCCCCGCAGGCCCGGCAGGTGAGCCGGACGGGAACGGTCACCAGGTCCAGGTGGGCGCCTTCGGCGACCGTCCCCTCGGCGACCAGCGAGAACGCGTCGTTGAGCGACGGCTCGGCGACATGCAGCAGGGCGCCTACCTGGACGCGGGCCCGGCGTATCCTGCGGCCGTCCGCGCGGCCCTCCACCGCGGCGAGGATCGACTCGGCGATCCCGAATTCGTGCACGGTCACGTCACCTCACTTCTCTGGGTTTCTCTGAGTCACTTGGACGACTGGGCTTGCTTGGACACCGCACGCCAGGCCGGTCACATGCTCCTGATCTGCATGTACCGCTTGATGTCCGGAATCGACTGGTAGACGAGGACGCCCGCCGCCACCAGCGCCGAGAGCATCACCAAACGCTTGATCATGATCGTTCTCCTTCCGCCCGGCGCCCCGCGGCTCCGGGCCCATCTGTTCCCGGACCAGGTCCAGCACCAGGTCCACGGCCGCGTCCACCGCCTCGGCGACGGGCGGGCTCAGGTCCATGCCGGGCGAGAGGTCGGCGGGCTCGCACCCGAGGACCAGCACCCGGCCGGGACCGCCGCCCAACGCGCCGGTCAGCGCCAGCACCGCGTCCGGGGTCATGTCGTGGGCGTCCGCGAAGACCGGCGGGGCCTCCCCCGGCTCCGGCCGCAGGACGTACAACGTCCCCGGCGGGCCGCCCCGGGAGACCGCGTCCACCAGGATCGCGCCGTCGTAGGCGCCGCCGGTGAGCTCGTAGGCGAGGTGGACGCCGCGGATGCCGAAATCGCCCACCACGACCCCGTCCGGCAGGACCGCCTCGGCCAGGCGGCGCGCGACCGCCACGCCGAAGCCGTCGTCCCCGAGGAAGACGTTCCCCACCCCCGCCACCAGGACGCTCACGCGCCCACCTCCCCGTCCGGCCCCACCGGCTCGACCGGCTCCACCTCGTCCGGCGCGAAGTAGAGGTAGCGGCCGTGGGACCGGTGCAGGTCGGCCCCGAGGTCCTCCTCCAGCGTGACCGCCAGGTGGCGCGCGCCCTCGACGTCGAGCAGCACGGCCTCCACGCGGGCGGTCCTGCCCGCCAGGAACATGTCGTGGGCGTCGGCCCGCCGCCTGCCGGGGGCCAGCCGGACGCGGCTGCCCTTGGCGATCTCGACCCCGGCGACGGTCACGCTGTCGGAGCCGGGCGACACCTCGGCCTCCGACGCCGGGTCCCACCAGGGCACCGGCTCCCGCCGCGCGGGCTCGCCCACGTGCCGGATCGCACCGTGCAGCCGCTCCATCAGCTCGGGCGGCAGCTCCCCCGCCATCCGGATGATCTCCGCCGCCCGGGGATCGGTCGCCCGCGCCTCACGCTTCTCCTCCTCGGTCAGCGTCCGGGTGCGCAGGTGGAGCATCTCGTCGATCTCCGTCGCGTCGAACAGGTCGCCGGGGCTCTCCGGGGCGACGCGCGGGTGGTCGTACAGGATGATCGGCGAGGACAGCACCACGTCGCGGTGCCCCGGCTCGCCCACCAGCACGGGCCAGGTGTGCTCGTTGACGCAGCCGCTCGCGGCGGTCCGCGCCCACTCCGGCGGGTCCGACAGCGAGACGAACCTGCCGGCGGTGACGCCGATCAGCAGGTGCGCCGCGACCAGGGAGTGCCGCAGCGCCCGGTCGCGTGTGCCGTCCTCGCCGGGCGTCCACGCGGTGGCGTTCTCCAGCCGGACGCGCAGCCGTGTCAGGCCGTACGGGCCGGCGCCGCTCTCGGCGGTCACCCGCAGCACGGCCCGCAGCGGCCGGTGCTCGGTGACCACCCGTCCCACCGGGCCAGACCCGTTCCCGTTCCCTCTCCCCTTCCCTTTCCCGGACGGGAGGGGCTCCTCGGCGCGGTCCCCGGGGACGGGAACCGCCACCGTGCGCTCCACGCCGAGCAGCGCCGGCATGGCGAGCACGGCCTCCATCTCACGCTCGGTGGCCTCGTCGAAGGTCAGGTACGTCCTGCCGTCCGCCTCCAGGCGGGGCACCGGCACGAAACCGTCCCCCTCCGCGCGCTCGACCCTGCGCTCCTTGACGTGCAGGAACCGCAGGCGCACCCGCACGAGCGCGTTCGACGCGCCCTCGACCAGGCACTCGGTCACGCTCGCCGACGGCTCGGCCGTCTCGACGTACGCGGGCGGGACGAGCACCCCGAACTGCCAGCGCACCCGGTTCTTGGCCGCCGAGGCGCGATAGGGATACAGCAGGTACCCCTCGTACAGGACGGCGTCGGCGACCCGGCGGGCGGTGTCCATGGCGACGGTCATCCGCGTGCCTCCTCCAGCAGAGCCTCGACGGCCTCGTCCCAGGTCGCCAGGGCGCGGCCGGACTTGAACCGTTGCAGCGCCCGCAGCGTGTCGCGGTGCAGCCGCAGCCAGCCGCAGCCGGGGAAGTAGCGGTCGATCAGCTCGCGCCACACGCTCACGGGCAGCGACGCGCGGGCCTCGCAGTGCCAGGGCACCTGGCGCACGGCGAAGCCCTCCCCGGACCTGGCGAAGACCGTGCCGCTGAACAGCAGCAGCATGGGCACCTCGCCGTCGTCCAGCGAGGCGAAGTACTTGCCGGCCGCGACCTCCAGGTCGTAGCTGCACGGCACGGGCAGGTCGACCTCGGTGGAGCCGGTGAACCTCGGCACCATGACCGAGACGTTCGCGAACCGGAGCGGCCTGACCGTCTCGCCCCACCGCGACGGGTCCCCGAACAGGTCCGCGAGCAGGGCGCTCTCGCCGTCCCC
Organism: Sphaerisporangium album; assembly: GCF_003323745.1. Taxonomy (GTDB): domain Bacteria; phylum Actinomycetota; class Actinomycetes; order Streptosporangiales; family Streptosporangiaceae; genus Sphaerisporangium; species Sphaerisporangium album. Next base: position 151,185 of record NZ_QOIL01000016.1, on the reverse strand, counting down.
GTAGCGGCGGCCCGCCGGCTCGATGCGGATCTGCGTGTGCAGCGCGATGGCGTGCACGGACTCGCCCACGGGCTCGGTCACCCGGACGCGGAAGCGCAGCGTCGGGAACGCCGCGTGCGGGTCGGCCCGCACGCCCAGGCACCGGAAGCCGATTTCCGGCCGGGCCCCGGATCGGCCCTCGGAACTCGTCTCGGGGCTCGTCTCCGACCCGATCTCGGACCCGATCTCAGACACGGTCGTCCTCCCTGGCCTCTCCCTCGGAACGGGCGCGCAGTTTCGCGAAGAAGCCGTCGATGGCCACCCACGCCTCGCGGCCGCCGTCGAACCCCTTCCAGTGCAGCCGGACGAGGCCGACCAGCTCGTAGCAGGCGTCGATCGGCACCAGGTGGCACACGAAGCCCTCGGGACGGCGGTCCACCAGGTACGCCTCGACATCGGGCTGCGGGCGCGCGGCCTCGGGGTTGGCGTCGAGCACGCGGTCCCAGACGCCGAGCGGCAGCAGCGACTCGGTGGCCCCCGCCGGGCTCGGGTAGAAGGCCACGAACCGGTCCAGCGCTGAATTGCGGAAGAAGAAGGCGGTGCGTACGGGGATCTGCATCTCGTCCCAGTCCGCCGGGGTCAGCCGGAACGCCGGGAAGTAGATGTAACGCTCGGGAACGCCCCGGTAGCGGGCCCCCGGGCCGCCGCCCCTGGGCATCAGCAGGGAGCAGCCCCGGCAGGTGCACAGCAGCGCGCGGGTCTCGACGTTCACTACGTGGCCGTGCCGCTCGTCCAGCGGCTCGGCGCACATCTCGCACCGCGACACGCCGTCCGCCGCGGGCTCGCGGAAGCGCCGCAATCCGGACGTTCCGGGCACCCCCGGTTCTCCCGGTCCCCCCGGCACACCTGGTCCTCCCGGCACACCAGGTCCTCCCGGCACGCCCGGTCGTCCCTGCGGCCCCTGCTGTACGGCGCCCCCCGGCGCCGCCTCCCGGTCGGGCGTCATGGCGTGGCCTCCTCGGGCACCGGGCACGGGCCTGGCGGCCTGCGCTCTATCTGCAGCAGCGGCGACGGCGCGTCCGCCACCCCGTCGACCTCCACCCGGTACACCTCGGGCGCGGCCCCGAGCACCGCGCGCTCGATGGCGTCGTTCACGGTGACCCGCGACGACGCGCACCCGTGGCAGGTCCCGGACAGTCGCAGCCGCACCACCCCGTCGTCCACGCCGAGCAGCTCGACCCCGCCCTCGTGCAGCCCCAGGTAGGGGCGGACGCCGTCGAGCGCGGCGCGGACGCGCTCCTCGGTGCCCAGCGGGTGCAGGTCGTGCAGGACGAGCAGGCCGGACACGACGTCGTCCGCGGTGAGCCCGCGCAGCACCTCGGCCGCGTCGCAGCCCACGACGACGCCCATCACCCGTTCCAGGCCGGCGCCGTACAGGCCGACGAGCAGGCGCACCAGCTCCTCGGCCCTGCCCCGGGCGGCGGGGTCGGCGAGTGCGCCGAGCTCGTCGATCAGCGCCTCGGCCCGCTCCCCCGCCCGGCGCACGTCGAGCGCGGCCACGCCGCCGGCCTGGGGCGCCGGCGACGTGCCCTGACTGTCCGGGCGCGCCGCGGCGCCCGGCGGGTCAGCCGCCACCGAACGCGTGGGGGCTGTGCAGCTTGCGCAGTTCCTTGCCCCCGCCGAGGTACATGTGCACCCCGCACGGAAGGCAGGGGTCGAAGCTGCGGACCGTGCGCATGATGTCGATGCCCTTGAAGGTGTCCGGCGGGTTCTCCTCGAAGATCGGCGTGTTCTGCACGGCGTCCTCGTACGGACCCGGCGTGCCGTAGCTGTCGCGGACGCTGGCGTTCCAGGGCGTCGGCGGGTACGGGTGGTAGTTGGCGATCCTGCCGTTCCTGATCACCATGTGGTGGGACAGGACGCCGCGCACCGCCTCGGTGAACCCGACGGCGATCGCCTCCTCGGGAACCTCGAACGGCTCCCAGGTCTGGGTGTGCCCCCGCCGGACCTCGTCCAGCCCCTGCTCGGCGAAGTACACCGCGCACGCGGCGGCGTAGGCCTGGAAGTAGGACCTGGCCCGGTTGCGCTCCAGCGCGTTGGACAGCGGCTCGCCGTTCCACTGCGGGATCTTCCACTCCAGGGTCTTCTCCGGGAGCGTCGCCGTCTTCGGCAGGGTGATCTGGACGCTGTGGCCGGTCGCCTTGACGTAGCCGATGTCGACCTTGCCGTTCAGCGCGGTGGACCACAGCCGCGCGAGCGGCCCGCCGCCGGTGTCCAGCGCCAGCAGGTCCTTGCCGTCGAACCATCGGGGCGACATGACCCAGCTGTACTTGTCCTTGAAGTCGCGCTTCTGCGGGCGCGGGATGGTGTGCTGGTTCCACGGGTGCCGCATGTCGATCGGGTTGCCGAGCGGGTCGTGGGTGACGAACGGCTCCTGGTCCTGCCAGTCGTCGTAGTACGAGCTGCCGAGCAGGATGCGCATGCCGAGGTTGATGTCGACCAGGTCGTTGGTGACGAGCTTGCCGTCGACGATGATGCCGGGGGTGACGAACATCTTGTGGCCCCAGGCGTTCATGTTCTCGTAGGTGAAGTCGCAGTACGCGGGGTCGTTGAGCGAGCCCCAGCACCCGAGCAGCACCCGCCGCCGCCCGACCTGCTCGTACCCGGGCAGCGCCTCGTAGAAGAAGTCGAACAGGTCGTCGTGCATCGGCACGACCTTCTTCATGAACTCGACGTAGCGCATGAGCCGGGTGAGGTAGTCGGTGAAGAGCTGCACCGTCGCCACCGTGCCGACCCCGCCGGGGTACAGCGTGGACGGGTGGACGTGGCGGCCCTCCATCAGGCAGAACATCTCGCGCGTGAGGCGGCTCATCACCAGCGCCTCGCGGTAGAACTCGCCCTCCAGCGGGTTCAGCGAGCGCATGATGTCGGCGATCGTGCGGAAGCCGTGCTCGCCGGCGTGCGGGCACTCGGTGCGCTCGGCGAGCTCCATGACGCCCGGGTTGGTCTCGCGGACCATCTTCTCGCAGTAGTCGACCCCCACCAGGTTCTCCTGGTAGATGTTGTGGTCGAACATGTACTCGGCCGACTCGCCCAGGTTGATGATCCACTCGGCGAGCGCGGGCGGGCGCACCCCGTAGGCCATGTTCTGCGTGTACACCGAGCAGGTCGCGTGGTTGTCTCCGCAGATGCCACAGATGCGGCTGGTGATGAAGTGCGCGTCGCGCGGGTCCTTGCCCTTCATGAAGATGCTGTAGCCGCGGAAGATCGACGAGGTGCTGTAGCACTCCGCGACCTCCTTCTTGGCGAAGTCGATCTTGGCGTAGATGCCCAGGCTGCCGACGATCCGCGTGATCGGGTCCCAGGCCATCTCGACCAGGTCGCGGTTCTGCTCCTGTGACGTCGTCATGTCAGCTCCACGGGGCCTTGTAGCCGGTCAGCAGCGCGCGGCCCTTGGCCCGCCACTTCGGCTCCTTGTCGACTGTCCTGAACGTGATGTCGCGCAGCCTGCGGACGACGCCGCCGTACATGGTGCTGACCGTCGAGGACACGCGGGCCCCCGGAGGCTCGTCCATGAACGGCATGAACTTGTCCGGGAAGCCGGGCATCGTGCAGGCGATGCAGATGCCGCCCACGTTCGGGCAGCCGCCGATGCCGCTCATCCACCCGCGCTTGGGGACGTTGCACTTGACGACCGGCCCCCAGCAGCCGATCTTGACCAGGCACTGCGGCGAGCCGTACTCGGTGGCGAACTGGCCCTGCTCGTAGTAGCCGGCCCGGTCGCAGCCCTCGTGCACGGTCTGGCCGAACAGCCACGTCGGGCGCAGCGCCTCGTCCAGGGGGATCATCGGGGCCTGCCCGTTGAGCTGGTAGAGCAGGTACAGCATGGTCTCGGACATGTTGTCCGGCTGGATCGGGCAGCCCGGCACGTTGACGATCGGCACGCCGGCCTTCGACCGCCACTCCCAGCCGAGGTAGTCGGCCAGGCCCATCGAGCCGGTCGGGTTGCCCGCCATGGCGTGGATGCCGCCGTACGTCGCGCACGTGCCCGCCGCGATGATCGCGGTGGCCTGTGGCGCGAGGCGGTCGAGCCACTCGGGCAGGGTCATCGGCTGGCCGGTGTCGGGGTTGTTGCCGAACCCCGACCAGTAGCCCTCCTGCTTGATCGACTCGTTCGGGATCGACCCCTCGACGACCAGGACGAACGGCTCCAGGCCGCCCTCGGCCGCCAGGAAGTACCACTCGATCATGGCGTCGGAGCCCTGCATCGGCCCGCTGTGGAAGTCCAGCAGCGGCCAGTGGACGTCGACCTTCGGCAGCCCGGGAAGGACGCCGAGGAGGATGTCCTCGATGCTCGGCTGCATCGCCGCGGTGAGCGCGACGGAGTCGCCGTCGCAGCTCATGCCCGCGTTCAGCCAGAGAATGTGGACGACGGGCTCGTCCTGCTCGCGCGCCGCGTCACCCGATGCCTTTGCCGTCGTGGCCATATCGCCTCCCCGTTCTCCCCGATCTCGCCGATCTCCCGGCCCTCGGCCGGACTCCGATGAGGCCGAGGCCTCACCGCTGGCGCCCCGACGGGCGATCACCCGCCCGGCGGCGGCCCCGCGCCGTCGCCGGGCTCCAGCAGCCGCTGGGTGATCTCCCAGAGCACGTGGTAGACCGTCGTCTGCGCCTCCTGGATGCGGTGCACCGACGACGACGGGATGACGAACAGGTGGTCCAGCACGTCGAGCTCCGCCAGCTCGGCGAGCCGCCCGCCCTGGTAACCGGCGAGCCCGGCCGTCAGCATGCCGACGCGGCTCGCCTCCTGGAACGCCTGCACGAGGTTGAGGGAGCCGCCGCTGGTGGACAGGCCGACGGCCATGTCCCCGGGCCGGCCGTACGCGGCGATCTGCCGGGCGAAGACGACGTCGAATCCGACGTCGTTGGACAGCGCGGTCACCACGGCGACGTCGGCGGTCAGCGACAGCGCGGGGAGCGGGCGGCCGTACGGCGGGTTGAGGTAGCAGGTCGCCATCTCCTGCGCGTCGGTGCTGCTACCGCCGTTGCCGAACGCGAAGAGCCTGCCTCCGGCGGCGAACCTCGCCGCCATCTCCTCGGCGCACACGGCCAGCCGGTCGGCGTACATCTCCCCCACCTGGTGGCGCAGCCGCACGATCTCGTCCGCCTTCACCTCGGTGGACCAGATCGCGTGCTCGGCCGCGCGACGCATCTGGTCGGTGCCGGCGCCGGCGCGCGCCCGCTCGCCGTCCGCCGGGGGCGCGCCGGTGCGCGCGTCCGTGCCGCCGTACAGGAACGGGTAGAGGCGCCGCACCGCCTCGGTGCGCGCCTCCTCAGCCATGGCCCTGTCCGTCGTCGTGTCCGTGGTCGTGTCCGTCGCCGCCAGCCTTGGCGATCACGGCGATGGCCTCCTTGGCGTGCACGAGGATCGTGTCGCCGGGCTCGGCGTCGACCAGCGCGACGCTCACCTGCTCCTCGGCCTCCTCGGCGCTCCCGGAGCACTCGGCGCGCTCGACCTGGACGATCGCGAGGCCCGAGCCGGTCAGCCGGAGCACACGGGCGGGCAGCGCCTCGTCCGAGCAGGTCGGGCAGGCGTCCGCGCGCGGGTCCACGCGGCCGGTCATCTCACCGCCTCCGCGCCACCGCGCGCGGCGGTCTCGGGCTCGACGGCCGGGGTCCTGGCGGGCCCGGGCGGGACGGTCTGGGCGAAGAAGACATGAACCAGCTCCCACAGGACGTGGTAGGTGGTGACGTGGATTTCCTTCACCACCGCCGGGTCGCAGGACCTGGCGATCAGCGCCTGGCCGACGGCCGGGCTCCGCGCCAACGCGCCGCCGTCGCCGCCCACGAGGGCCATCGTGTACAGACCCAGCTCGCGGGCCGTCTCCAGCCCGCGCAGGACGTTGGCACACCGGCCGTCGGGCGAGATCCCGAGCGCGATGTCCGCCGGGTCCGCCCAGTGCCGTATCTGGTGGGCGAAGACCTCGGAGAACCCGTCGCGGGCGCCCACGCCCGTGACCGTGGCGGCGTCGTTGCCCAGGGCCATCGCCGGCAGCGCCCGCTTGCCCACGACGACCGGATGCATGAACTCCACCGCGACGTGCGAGGCGTCCGTGCCCGCGCCTCCGTTGCCGAAGACGATCAGCTTGCCGCCCTGGTGGAACCTCGCCGCCATGTCACGACATGCTCGCGCGATGCGCTCCGCGTCCTCCGCCAGGCGGCGGCCCGCGGCGTCCCGCCGGGCGAATGCCTCGCCGACGGCCAGGCGCGTGCTCGATGTCACAGGCATGTGTACGCTCCGTTATGTACCGTAGTCGCCAGGCTACGGTGCGTACGCACGGGACCGACACCCTAAGCCGGACAACATGGAGTAAAGGGTTGATCGCGGCACCTGGGCGGTCTCACCCCGGTACGCCCTGCGTCGTCCGATCAACGATCTTCCTCGCGCGCGGCGGCGGGCGGGGGGCGGCTAGGCCGAGGGGTGCACCTGGCGGTGCGGCACGCTCCTCAGGTGGCGGCGGAACCAGTCGCGGGCCAGGTGCGCCACCTGGTCCAGGGCTCCGGGCTCCTCGAACAGGTGCGTGGCGCCGGCGACCACGGCGAAGGCGGTCTCGCCCGCCAGCAGCTCCATGGCCTCGCGGTTCAGCTCGATGACCACCGGGTCGAGCTCGCCGACGATCAGCAGGGTCGGCTGGCGCACCAGGCGCAGGTGGTCGCCGGCCAGGTCCGGACGGCCGCCGCGCGACACGACGGCCTGGACCGAGACGGGCCGCTCCGCCGCGGCGACCAGCGCCGCCGCCGCGCCGGTGCTGGCCCCGAAGAGCCCGACGCCCAGCTCGGCCAGCGGCCCATGCCGCCCCGCCCAGTCGACCAGCGCGACCAGCCGCTCCGCCAGCAGGCCGATGTCGAACCGGAGCGCCGCCGTCAGGGCGTCGACCCGCTCCTCCTCGGGGGTCAGCAGGTCCACCAGGACGGTCGCCAGCTCCGCGTCATGGAGCGCGGCCGCCACGTGGCGGTTGCGGGGGCTGTGCCGGCCGCTGCCGCTGCCGTGCGCGAACAGCACCACCCCGTGGGCGGGCCGCGGCACGACGACGTCCGCGTCGAGCGATACCCCGGCCGCGGGAATCGAGACGGTTTCTGTAACTGCCATCGCGTCCTCCTCCTCAGACGCCGGCGGGATAGGTCTCGGGAAGCTCCCCCTGGACCCAGCGGTCCGTGTCGTCCAGGGGCTCCACGGCCCGGGTCTCGTCCACGTGGACGACGGCGTCGAACTGGCCGGCCGGCCGGGCGCGGAAGTAGTGGCTCCTGCGCTCCGTGCGCGGGCGGTAGACGGCGCCCACCATGCGCTCCAGCCGCGCGGAGCCCAGCACGTCACGCGTGCGCGGCGCCGTCCTGAACGACGTGAGGAACTCCTTCTCGCCGACCTCGTGGAAGAGTTCCTCCACGCTGTCGGACAGGGCCGGTCTCAGCCACTTGCGCTCGGCCGGGCCCTCCCAGTGGTCGGCCGCGGTGACCGTGCCCGTGTAGGTGGTGAGGCCGACGATGCGGCAGTCGTCCCCGTGCCGCTCCCGGACGAGCCCGCCGAGGTTGATCTCACCGCGGCAGGCCGCCTCGGTGGCGCGGGCGTCGCCGACGTGCGCGTTGTGCGCCCACACCACGATCTTCGCCGGGCGTCCCCGGTGGCGGCTCAGATGCTCCAGGAGGGCGTCCAGCGTGTCCGCCATGTGCCGGTCGCGCGCGTTCCAGGACGCGATCCGGCCGGCGAACATCGAACGGTAGTGCTCGTCGGCCGACTTCGCCGCCCGCGCGTTCAGCTCGGCGAAGAACAGCTCGTCCTCGTGGAGCAGCCCCTGGCGCCGCATCGACCCCAGCGCCTCGCGCCGCCGGTGGACCAGGCGTTGGACCACCTCGTCCTCGCAGGCCTCCCCGGCCCCGCAGGCCGCAGTGAAGCCGTACGCCTGGGCCTCGCCGCTGCCGAGGTGGTCGAAGCAGGCGTAACGCTCGCGCGCGCACGCGGCGGCGGCCGGGTCCACGGCCTCCAGATGGGAGACGACGTCCCGCATCGCCTGGTGCGTCCCGAACAGGTCCAGCCCGTAGAAGCCCGCCTTGTCCGGGTGCTCCCCGAGAACGCGGTGGTTGTGCTCGCGCAGCCAGGCGACGAAGCCGAGCACCACGGTGTTGCGCCACATCCACACCGGGAATCGGCGGAAGTCGCGCAGCGCCTCCTCGGCCGTGGTGTCGTGGCCGCACCCCCGGACGTACCGGTTGACCCGGTAGGCGTCGGGCCAGTCCGCCTGCACCGCGACGCCGCGGAAGCCCTTCTCCTCGATCAGCCACCGGGTCATGGCGGCGCGGGCCGCGTAGAACTCGTGCGTGCCGTGGGAGGCGCCACCGAGGAGCACCAGGCGCGCGTCCCCGACCAGGTCGGCGAGCACGTTCGGGTGCGGGACGCCGCCCTCGGTCGGCAACGCCTCCGCGCGGACGGCCGTGACGTCCCCGGAGCCCGGTGACCACGCCCTGGCGGGCAGCGACGCCGCCGACGCGCGCAGCAGGTCCCGGACGTCCTCCACGGTGATCTCGGCGAAGTCCCAGTACGACTGGTCGACGGCGGAGTACGGCGAGGGCGTGGTCGCGTAGACCACCTCGTCGGCCTGCGCGGCCAAGTCCTCGCAGGTGGCCTGGGCGACGGCCGGGAGGGCCACCACGACGCGCGCCGGACCCGACCGGCGCAGCGCCTTGACGGCCGCGCGCAGCCCGGCCCCGGTGCTCAGGCCGTCGTCCACCAGGATCACCACCTGGCCCTCGATCGGGCGCGGCGGGCGGTCCTGCCGGAAGTGCCGCTCCCACCGGGGGATCTCGCGGCCCTCCCAGTCGGCGACGTGCTCCACCACCTCGGCGGGGATGGCGAGGCCACGGATGACGTCGTCGTTGAGCGCGATCACCCCGTCGCCGGCGACCGCGCCCATCGCCAGGTCCTCCTGGCCGGGCACGCCCAGCTTGCGGGCGAGGAAGACGTCGAGGGGCGCCCCCAGCGCCCTGGCCACCTCGAAACCCACGGGGACGCCGCCGCGCGGGAGGGCGAGGACGAGAACGCCGGGCTCGCCCCGGTAGTGGTCGAGCAGCCCCGCCAGCGCGCGACCGGCGTCTCTGCGGTCGCGGAACAGGTGGTCGGACATGGCTGGCCCCTAACGTGCTCGGAGGCGGACCACCCTGCGCACGGCGACACCGCCGGCGACTTCTGCGTCGAGGTCGCCACCGGGCGGACCTGGGCCGTCACAACGAGCCTACGCTTCCCGCCCTCCGGTCTCCTCGCCCGCCGGACGCCGGGGCCGCCATGGTTACGGACATCCGACCGTGCGGCATAAGCGGCATTTGACCAAGCTATTCGGAAACAGCCTCTCTGTTCCGAAATATCTGGCGTCGGCCTTCTTTTCGGTAGATTCGCACTATCGGAAACCGCCGAGTCAACCGATGTGGACCCGGAATTGACACGCGAAAGATCGGCACCGCATAATTGCAGCGGCCCGGCGACCATGAAGAACACGCACACGACAGAGCGTCCGCACGTCAACCCCCCACGGCAAACCGACGGCTCCTCTATCGCGGCGAACGGCCCGCGTAGCGTTCGACCATTCATGTACGACATTCTTTCGGCCATTCCGGCGAGCGGTTAACGGCGACGCGGATTCGCACCCCGTCGATCACTTGACGCCGCGCCGGAATTCGATTCACGCGTCCTCACGCCGGCGGCACGATCTCACTGCGCACGGCCTCTCCGGCCGGACTAATCCAAGCGATCCCTTGTTCCCCCCGTTCAATGCTCTACGGATTGGTGGTGTGGGTTGTGACCGAGACAACCGATACAAGGCCGGGCGGCGACCAAGCCCAGGCACAACAAGCCCTGGCCACCGCGGCCGCGCGCAACCTGGCCACGACGACCAAGTCGCAGCCACAGATGCAGAACATCTCCTCCCGATGGCTGCTGCGCATGCTCCCCTGGATCCACACCAGCGGCGGCACCTACCGCGTCAACCGCCGCCTGTCCTACGCCATCGGCGACGGACGCCTCAGCTTCACCAGCCAAGGCACCGACATCCGCGTCATCCCCCCCGAACTACGCGAACTCCCCCTGCTCCGCCACTTCGACGACGACTCCACCCTCGAAGCCCTCGCCAACCGCTTCACCCAGACCCACCACGACACCGGCGACATCATCACCCAAACCGGCCAGCCCGCCGACCGCCTCATCCTCATCGCCCACGGCAAGGTCAACAAAATCGGCACCGGCCCCTACGGCGACAACACCATCCTGACCGTCCTCGCCGACGGCGACTACTACGGCGACCACACCCTCACCACCACCACACCCACCCCCACCTGGGACCACACCATCCAGGCCGTCACCCCCACCACCACCCTCACCCTCACCCGCCAAGCCTTCAACGAACTCCTCGCCCAATCCCAAACCCTCCGCACCCACCTCCAAACACAACAAGAAACCCCCAAACCCCCACAAAACAAACACGGCGAAGCCCTCATCGAAATCACCTCAGGCCACCACGGAGAACCCCACCTCCCCGGCACCTTCGTCGACTACGAAACCACCCCCCGCGAATACGAACTCTCCGTCGCCCAGACCATCCTCCGCATCCACACCCGCGTCGCCGACCTCTACAACCAGCCCATGAACCAAACCCACCAACAACTCCGCCTCACCATCGAAGCCCTCCGCGAACGCCAAGAACACGAACTCATCAACAACCCCGAATTCGGCCTCCTCAACAACGCCGACCTCAAACAACGCATCCACACCCGCACCGGACCACCCACCCCCGACGACCTCGACGACCTGCTCGCGCACGTGTGGAAGGAGCCGGCGTTCTTCCTCGCCCACCCGCTGACCATCGCGGCGTTCGGGCGCGAGGCCAGCCGCCGCGGCGTCTACCCGCAGAGCACCGACCTGCACGGCCACGCCATCCCGTCCTGGCGCGGCGTCCCGCTGCTGCCATGCAACAAGATCCCCATCACCGACAGCCGGACCAGCAAGATCCTGCTCATGCGCACCGGTGAGCACAACCAGGGCGTCATCGGCCTGCACCAGACCGAGATCCCCGACGAATACGAGCCCGGCCTGTCGGTCCGCTTCATGGGGATCAACGAGCAGGCGATCATCTCCTACCTCGTCTCCACCTACTACTCCGCCGCCGTCCTGGTCCCCGACGCGCTCGGCATCCTGGAGAACGTCGAAATCGGCCACTGAACCGGCCCCCGCGTTTCACCGCCCCGCGGACCCGCCACGGCCTCACGGCCCGGCGGGTCGCCGGGGTCTCGCTTTTCCTCCCGACAACGCGCCGGCCGGTGGTTCGCGGCGCCTCAGTGATTGGTGTGGGTTGTGACCGAGACAACCGATACAAGGCCGGGCGGCGACCAAGCCCAGGCACAACAAGCCCTGGCCACCGCGGCCGCGCGCAACCTGGCCACGACGACCAAGTCGCAGCCACAGATGCAGAACATCTCCTCCCGATGGCTGCTGCGCATGCTCCCCTGGATCCACACCAGCGGCGGCACCTACCGCGTCAACCGCCGCCTGTCCTACGCCATCGGCGACGGACGCCTCAGCTTCACCAGCCAAGGCACCGACATCCGCGTCATCCCCCCCGAACTACGCGAACTCCCCCTGCTCCGCCACTTCGACGACGACTCCACCCTCGAAGCCCTCGCCAACCGCTTCACCCAAACCCACCACGACACCGGCGACACCATCACCCAAACCGGCCAGCCCGCCGACCGCCTCATCCTCATCGCCCACGGCAAGGTCAACAAAATCGGCACCGGCCCCTACGGCGACAACACCATCCTGACCGTCCTCGCCGACGGCGACTACTACGGCGACCACACCCTCACCACCACCACACCCACCCCCACCTGGGACCACACCATCCAGGCCGTCACCCCCACCACCACCCTCACCCTCACCCGCCAAGCCTTCAACGAACTCCTCGCCCAATCCCAAACCCTCCGCACCCACCTCCAAACACAACAAGAAACCCCCAAACCCCCACAAAACAAACACGGCGAAGCCCTCATCGAAATCACCTCAGGCCACCACGGAGAACCCCACCTCCCCGGCACCTTCGTCGACTACGAAACCACCCCCCGCGAATACGAACTCTCCGTCGCCCAAACCATCCTCCGCATCCACACCCGCGTCGCCGACCTCTACAACCAGCCCATGAACCAAACCCACCAACAACTCCGCCTCACCATCGAAGCCCTCCGCGAACGCCAAGAACACGAACTCATCAACAACCCCGAATTCGGCCTCCTCAACAACGCCGACCTCAAACAACGCATCCACACCCGCACCGGACCACCCACCCCCGACGACCTCGACGACCTGCTGTGCAGGCGCAGGAGGTCACACCTGTTCCTGGCCCATCCGCTCACCATCGCGGCGTTCGGCCGCGAGTGCAGCCGCCGGGGCATCTACCCCCAGACGAGCGAGCTCCACGGCCAGACCGTCGCGTCCTGGCGCGGCGTCCCCCTGCTTCCCTGCGACAAGATCCCCATCAGCGACGCCGGCACGACCTCGGTGCTGGTCATGCGCACCGGGCAGGAGGACGAGGGCGTCATCGGCCTGCACTACACCGGTCTCCCCGACGAATACGAGCCCGGGCTCTCCGTTCGCTTCATGGGCGTCAACGAACAGGCGGTCATCTCCTACCTGGTCTCCACCTACTACTCCGCCGCCGTCCTGGTCCCCGACGCGCTCGGCATCCTGGAGAACGTCGAAATCGGCCACTGAATCGGCCACTGGGTCGGCCACCGGCCACGAGAAGCGGGGATCAACGCCGGGCCGTTTCCGCGCTCGCCTGCGCCGTTCGGTCAGGGCGCCAGGTTTACGTGCACATGGCAGAGATCGACCCCGGTAAATGTGATGAAGTCGATGAGAATCTTCCCCGGCGCGCCCTCCCCCCAGCGTGCCGGGTCCGGACTCGGACGGAAGGGGCGCGCATGGCCAGGGTGATGACCACGGGCCGGCAGGCGGACGAAGTGCTGGCCTGGAGCCGTGACCAGGTGGGTCCCGCTCTGCGGACCGCCGTCGAGACGTTGCCCCCGTCGATGCGGCGGATCGCGGGGTACCACTTCGGGTGGCTCGACCAGCACGGCCTTCCCGCCACCGGTGGCGGCGGGAAGGCCGTCCGCCCGGCGCTGACGCTGCTGGCCGCCGAGGCGGTCGGCGCCGCCCCCGGCACGGCGGTCCCCGCCGCGGTCGCCGTCGAGCTGGTGCACAACTTCTCGCTGCTGCACGACGACGTGATGGACGGCGACGTCACCCGGCGGCACCGCCCGACCGCGTGGAGCCTGTTCGGGGTGAGCGGGGCGATCCTCGCCGGCGACGCGCTGCTCACGCTGGCGTTCGAGGTCCTCGCCGACGGCGGGCATCCAGCCGCCGCCGAGGGCGCGCGCCTGCTGGGCGCCGCCGTCCTGGACCTGATCGAGGGCCAGAGCGCCGACACCTCCTTCGAGACGCGGGACGACGTCGGCCTCCAGGAGTGCCTGAGCATGGCCGAGGGCAAGACGGGTGCCCTGCTCGGCGCGTCCTGTTCCCTGGGCGCCCTGTTCGGCGGTGCCGCCGCCGAGCGCGTCGAGCACCTCCGGGCGTTCGGCGACCGCCTCGGCCTGGCGTTCCAGGTCGTGGACGACCTGCTCGGCATCTGGGGCGATCCCGCGGTGACCGGCAAGCCCATCCACTCCGACCTGCGCAACCGGAAGAAGTCCCTGCCCGTGGTCGCGGCACTCACGTCCGGATCACCGGCCGGCGACGAGCTGGCCTCGCTGTACGGGCGCGAGGAGGCGCCGTCGGGTCCCGATCTCGTGCGCGCGGCCGAGCTGGTCGAGCTCGCGGGCGGGCGCGCCTGGAGCCTGCGGCAGGCCGGCGAGTTGCTGCGCGAGGCGTTGGGCCACCTCGCCGCCGCGTCCCCGGCCGCGCGCACCGCCGCCGAGTTGCGCGCGCTGGCCCACCTGATCACCCACCGCGACCACTGACCTGCCGCGGCCACCGTCCCGGCTTGCCGGGCGGATCTCACCGACGGGCGAGGGCGGTGAGGATCCGGTGGAGCGCGGCCAGGTCGGCGGGGTCGAGGGTGCGGAGCGGAGGAGGCGGCTCGGTCAAGATCGACTCTGCCAGCGCCGCCGCCTTCGCACCCTCGGCCGTTACCGTCACGATCTTCTGCCGGCGGTCGTCCGGGTGCACGTCCCGCACGACCAGCCCGCGCCGTACGAGGTCGTCCACGACCACCGTCGTGTACGGGGCGTCCGTGACGAGCTCGGCGGCCAGACGCCGCATCGTCATCGGCTCGGTCATCGGCGCGGCGGCGAGGTGGCGCAGCGCCTTGGCCCTGATGAAGCTCATGTCGAGCGCGGCGCAGACCTCCTTGCGCCGGTCGTACAGGTCGAGCACCATCGTCCGCATCTCGGCCCAGACCCGCGCGGCCAGGTCCGCGGTGTCCGCCGGGGGTCGGCCCGCGTCGTCAGCCTCGGCCGAGGGCACCGCGTCCGCCGAGGGCACGGCCTTCCCAAAGGGCACCGCGTCGGACGGGTGCGCCGAGGCCCCGGCAGGTGCCGCCGGTGCAGGCGACGGTGCAGGCGGTGAAGGCGGTCCCGACGGTGCGGACGGATCGTGGCTCATCGGGGCACCGGCGTTCTGGTGTCGTCGGCGGTGAGGCGGGCGGCGGTGCGGGCGGCCGTGTCCCGCGCCCACCTGCCGGTGGTGAGCAGGCCGAGGACGAGCACGACGGCCCCGTACGCGGCGACGATCCACCACCCGGCCCGGCTGGCCCGAGGGAAATCGGCGCTGAGCGGCCCGGCCACGCCTGAGGCCAGCACCGACCCGGCGACGGCGACGCCGAGGGACTGCCCGACCTGACGCCCGGTGGAGGCGATGGCCGCGGCGACCCCCGCCTGCGTACGTGGCATACCGGAGACGGCGGTGTTGGTGATGGGCGCGTTCGCCATGCCGAATCCTAGGCCGAAGACGGCGTAGCCGGCCAGGAGCCACGGCAGGGACGTACTCGTGGTGAGCCGCGTCAGCATGAGCCCGCCCGCCGCGATGCCGAGCCCCGCCACGACCAGCGGCACCCGCGCCCCCCGGTCGGCCACGAGACGTCCCGACAGCGGCGCGAACGCCACGGTCATTGCGGCGATCGGCAGCGTGCACAGGCCGGCCGCGAGCGGCGACAGCCCGCGTACCTCCTGCAGGTACAACGTGTTGAGGAACAGGAACCCGCCGAACCCGGCGAACACGCACAGGGCGATGGCCGAGGCTCCCGAGAACGGCACGCTGCGGAAGAAGCGCAGGTCGATGAGGGGGTCGCGGCGACGGGACTCGTAGGCGAGCAGGCCGGCGAGCGCGGCCGCGGCGAGGACGAAGGCGCCGGCGATCAGCGGGGACCGAAGGCCGAGGCCGGGCGCCTCGATGATGCCGTAGGTCAGCGAGCCGAGCGTAACGATGACGAGCAGTTGCCCGACGGGGTCGACGCGGCGGGGGCGCGGAGCACGGGACTCGGGGACGAACAGGGCGGTGAGCACGAGCGCGGCCAGGGCCACGGGCACGTTGATCCAGAAGATGGCGCGCCAGTCGGCCGACCCCACGAGCGCCCCGCCCACCACCGGGCCGAGGGCCATGCTGATGCCGACCACGGCGCCCCAGACGCCGATCGCGCGGGCCCGCTCCCGCGGCTCGGTGAAGGTGTTGGTGATGATCGACATGGCGACGGGGTTGAGCATGGAGCCGCCGATCGCCTGGAGCACCCGGAAGGCCACCAGCCAGCCCGTGGACGGCGCGAGCCCGCACAGCAGCGAACCGGCCGCGAACACCACGAGACCGATCTGGAAGACGCGCCGGCGCCCGACGCGGTCGGCCGTCGAGCCGGACAGCAGCAGGAAGGAGGCGAGCGTGAGGACGTAGGCGTCGATGGTCCACTGCATGCCGGAGACCTCCGCGTGGAGGTCGCGCCCGATCGCCGGCAGGGCGACGTTGACGATGGTGTTGTCGAGCCCCACGATCAGCAGGCTCATACAGCAGATCGACAGGATCAGGAGGCGCCGGCGGCGGCTCGGTCCGGTCACGGGGCCCCCAGATGCTTGTAGACCTACAACGATTTCCACAGTACAACCAATGCCTCCAATAGGCCGATTTATGCCGATGAGCTGCGGATACATGCCGCACGTCAGGGAAGACCAGTGGCGTGGGGGCGTGCGATGGCCGGTCACCCGCGACGCGCCCCGTTCAGGGGTCGTTGGAGGGTGCCGTACAGCGCGTTCGGGCCGGGCTCCGCCGTCGCCGCGCTCAGGGGGACAGCGGCCGGCCATGGCATGCCGCGGCCGGAGTGGTCCGGCCGCGGCGCCCGTGCGCCTCGTGGCTGTCCCCCATCCATCTCGGGCATCCATGGCGCGGGCCGCGCCCACGGTCCCGCCTGGCCTGCGGGGCGCCCGGACACGCCGTGCCGGAGACGCGGCCATCAACGCAGCGTGCCCCGCCACGGCTGTGGCGGGGCACGCTGTTCAGGGCTGGTTCAGGGCTGAAGGATCAGTTGACGGGCGGGTAGGCGTTGGCCAGGAGCTGGCGGAACTGGGCCGAGAACCACTGGCCGGAGATCGGGGCGTTCGGCAGCGCGCCGGTCAGGTTGTTGCCGTTGCGGGCGTTGCCGGTGTAGGTCGGGTCGCACATCCGGTCGAAGCCCTTGCCCTCGTTGTTCGGGATCTCCGAGCTGGAGCCGTCCGACTCGCCCGGGGGCTTGATCCAGACGTAGGCGTCCAGACCGGTGGCCGGGTTGGCGCGGGGACGCTCGCCGAGGCCGGCGCCGCTCTGGTTGCACCAGTTGCCGGCGTGGATCCGGCGGTCGACGCGGGACTCGTTGACGAAGGTGTCGACGTTGGTGGAGGTGCTCGGGCCGCTCGGGCGCGCGGAGCCGCCCCAGCCGTTGCGCGAGGTGTCGATCAGCATGCCGATGTTGGACGCGAAGCCCTCACTGATGAGCCGCTGCCGGAACGCCTGGGCGTAGCTGAGCTCGTCGACGTAGAAGTTCCAGTCGACCCAGCGGGACTGGCGCACCGTCTGGCCGCCCACCGTGGTGTTGATGGTGAAGTACGGCTCGGTCAGCGAGGAGTAGTTGGCGGTGTTGGTGATGAAGCCGTCCACGCTGGCGAAGCCGGCGGTGGTGCCGCGGACCGTGCTGGCGAAGAGCTGCGCGGCCGGGCCGAAGTTGGTGTCCCAGCCGAGCCAGCCGTGGTGGGCGGCGTCGATGTAGGTGTAGACGTTCGGGATCGCGTGCAGCTTGTTCAGGGCGTACTGCACACCCTGGACGTAGGCGCCGCTCTGCTGCGCCTCCTGGCAGGCGGCGATGTTCGTGTTGGTGATGAGGTTCGGCAGCGAGTCGATCTCGATGATCGTCACGATGCGGAGCTGCGAGTACTTCGACTGGCCCATGATCGCGGCGATCGGGTCGATGTACTCGGTCTTGTAGCGGTTGAGGCCGTTCTCGGAGATCTTGAGCTCGCCGTTGGAGGCCAGCGCGGAGCAGTCGCGGTTCGGCAGGTTGTAGATGACGAACTGGATGGTCAGCGGCGTGCTGCCGTTGGCGGCGTCCTGCTGGAGGGCGGCGTCGAGGTGCGCGGCGAGGCCCTTGGCGCTGGAGGAGCCGGCGATGGCGGCGATGCGGTCCAGCCACACGCCGGTGGAGATGTTCGCCACGGCGGAGCCGCCCGGCTCGGCGGCGGCCTTGCTCGACCAGTCGGAGTTCACGTAGCCGGTGGCGCCGGCGTACGGGTTGTCCACGTGCGTGCCGGGGGTGCCGCCGTCGTCGTCGGCCTCGGTCGCGGTCACGGACACCGAGGTCAGCCCGGCGGACGCCACGGTGATCGTGCGCGAGCCGTTGGTGGTGTCGGCGTCCTGCGCGGCCGCCACGGTCACGTTCTGTGCGGTGTTCCAGTTGGCCGTCGTGAAGGTCAGGCTGGCCCCGGCGGAGATGGTGAGGTCGGCGTCACCGGTGCCGGCCGTCGAGGTGACGGTGACGTTCGCGGTGGGCTGCCGGGAGAGCTTCACGGAGTAGGTGGCGGTGGCGCCCTCGGGGACGGAGATGGCGGTGGGCGTCACGACGAGGGACTGGGTGCCGGTGCCGGAGTCGTCGTCGGCCTCGGTCGCGGTCACGGACACCGAGGTCAGCCCGGCGGACGCCACGGTGATCGTGCGCGAGCCGTTGGTGGTGTCGGCGTCCTGCGCGGCGGCCAGCGTGACGTTCTGCGCGGTGTTCCAGTTCGCCGAGGTGAAGGTCAGGCTGGACCCCCCGGAGACCGTGATGTCGGTGTCACCGGCGCCCGCCGTCGAGGTCACCGTGACGTTGGAGGTGGGCTGCGCGGCCAGCTTCACGGAGTAGGTCGCGGTGCCGCCCTCGGGGACGCTGACCGAGGTGGGGGTGACCACCAGGCCCTGCTGCGGGCCGGGGCCGCCCTGGCCGGTGCACGTCGTGCCGTTGATGGCGAACGTGCTCGGGTTGGTGTTCGTGCCGCTGAAGGTGCCGTTGAAGCCGATGGTCCAGGACGCGCCGGTGGCCTGGGCGCCGTTGTAGGACAGGCTCCGGGCCGTCACGTTGCTCCCGGACTGCGTCCAGTCGGCGGTCCAGCCCTGGGTCACCTGCTGGCTTCCGGGGAAGGCGAAGGTCAGCGCCCAGGACGTCAGGGGGTCGCCCAGGTTCTTGATGGTGATGTTGCCGCCGAACCCGTTGCCGCCTTCCCACGCCTTCTGGTAGGTCACCTCGCAGGCGACCGCGGCGTGCGCCGAGGTCTGGCTGACGGCGAGCCCGACGGCGGAGAGCAGTAGGACTGCCACCGCCGTGAAGGCTCGACGCCAGGAACTCTTGTGGGGTCCCATCGTCTGTTTTCTCCCTCATGAAACTTATGGGTCCGCCGCCTTCTTGAGACGGCCAAGCAGCGCCCCGCTCGACATCCGGCGGTGGGAGCGCTCCCATAGTCAGGTTGTTTCAGGAGGATGTACAGCACATTGCACCCGGGCCCGGCTCACCGGCAGGCCCGCTTTCGCCCTGGACGCCGCTTCCGCCCGCTGGCCTCGGGAAACATGACGGCGGTTACGTCCGCGGGCCCCGCCGTACACGCGGATTCGATGAAACATTCATCCAGACGGCGGTGTAACGGTGAGCGCGGACCGTGGGCACGGCGGTGGGCACGATCATGGGCACTGCGGTGGCGCGCTACCCGCCGCGGACGGCGACGTGGCCGGTCACGTCGCGCATGCCGGGGATGCCGGACGGGGTCATGGCGGCCGAGCGGCTGAGGAAGTCGAGGATCACGGCGAGCTGGTCGTCGTCGTACGCCTCCAACAGCTCCTCCACCCGCCGGCCCGTGGCTTCCAGTGAGGCGTGGATCGGCAGCTCGTTCTGCGGGACCGGCACGATGATCACGCGGCGGCGGTCCTCCGCGTCGCGGACCCGGCGGACGTAGCCGGGCTTCTCCAGACGGTCGACGACGCCCGTGATGGCGCCGGTCGTGAGGCCGGTCAGCTCGGCGAGCTGCCCCGCCGTGATGGGCCCGGTCCTGCCCAGGATGTCCAGGCAGCGGGCGTCGGTCGCGTTCAGCCCCAGCTGTTCGGCTATGGCCTGGCTCACCAGCACGGTGCCGGCGGTGTAGGCCCGCATGGCCTCCTGGATCCGTGCGAGCAGCAGCGAACGGGAGTTCTCCGGCATTGACGTCCCATCCCAATTCTCTTAGCGGGGAACTAAGAGACTTTCCTCGGTGAACCACGTCTCCCCAGGAGGATACTTCGGACTCGGCCCGCCGGCCCGGGGGGTGGTCAGCCGCGGGAGCCGGCGAGCAGGCGGGTCAGGAGGCTCACGTGCAGGTGACCGTCAGGTGCGATACGCCCGGTTGAGCGCGCTCGCGACGCCCTTGAACAAAGCGACGGTGCTGTTGGAGTCGATTCCGACGCCCCAAAGAATGGTACCGCCGATCTCGCATTCGACGTATACGGCGGTGTGAGGACCGTCCTCGCCCTCCACCGGATGTTCGGCGCGGTCCAGGACGCGGACCTTGACGCCCCTGTCGCTCAGTGCGCCGATGTGCGCGGACAACGCGTCATCGACGGCCGTGCCCGGTTCGCCGGGGCCACCGCTGATTCGCGGCGCCGGGGCCTCGTCCAGGTCCTTCACATGTACCGCCCCTCGCCAATGGGCAGCGATATATGTCCATTTTGCATAAAATATTCTGACTCAAATAGCCGTCAGATGAAGACCCGGGAAACTCCGCCCGCCACCCGTAACGGGGCCTGGGGACCCCCCTCCCCCGGGCCGCCGTCCCCCTGCCGCCGCCGGCGTCAGACCCGGCCCGCCGCCATGTCCATCAGCCGGGACAGCACGCGGTCGCCCGAGGCGCGCACACCGTCATGCTCCCACTCGTTGGTGACCCAGTACCGCAGGTTGCCCACCGACCGGGCGGTCCGCAGCGAGAGCTCGGCGTCGACGTACATGTCGTCGTGGTACACGATCGCCGCCACCGGCACCGTGTTCGCCGTGAGCCGCGCGGGGTCGTACAACGCCGGCCAGTCACGCGTCCCGGCCAGCGCGTGCGCCGCCTCGGCGAAGGGGCGCAGGCCCGAGAGCTCCTCGAACATCCACGGGTAGAACATCTCGCCGGTGAACAGCAGCGGCTCGGCGCCCGGCGCGAACTCGGGGTGGTCGCGCAGCGCCCGCTCGGCGGCCCACGCGGTCGGCGCGCCGCCCTGGGCGTAGATGACCTCCTGGAGCACGCCGTACAGGGGGGTCTCGGCGAACGAGGTCAGCGCCATGACCTGCCGCAGGAAGGTGTCCGACAGCGCGGCGCCGTCCCATGCCTCGTCGAACAGCCAGTGCAGCCGCTCGGCGCCGTCGCCCATGCCGAGCAGCATGCCGAGCGTCTGGAGCCGGCGGACGGTCAGCCGGTCGCCGTCGGGAAGCCGAACGTCCCCGGCGGCGAGGTGGCCGGCCACCGCCGCGACCGTGGCGACGTCGCCGGGATAGCGCGCGTAGAAGCGCTCGACCTTCTCGCGCACGCGGGGGTAGGTGCGGGCGTACACCTCGTCGGCCCCGGCGGTGAGCCCGCTGAGACCCCCCGTCACGTAGCAGGCGCGCAGCCCCTCGGGCGCCTGCGACAGGTACGTCAGCGTCAGGAACCCGCCGTAGCTCTGCCCGAGCGTCTCCCACGGCCGGTCCCCGCACAGCGCGCGGCGGATGTGCTCGGCGTCGGCGACGATCGCGTCCGCGCGGAAGTGGCGCAGGTAGGCGGCCAGCCCGTCGCCGAGCCGCGCGGCGGTCGCGGCGGTGACGGGGGTGCTGCGGCCGGTGCCACGCT
This sequence comes from Sphaerisporangium album, assembly GCF_003323745.1. Lineage (GTDB taxonomy): Bacteria > Actinomycetota > Actinomycetes > Streptosporangiales > Streptosporangiaceae > Sphaerisporangium > Sphaerisporangium album. The sequence continues at coordinate 129,807 of NZ_QOIL01000016.1, read as the reverse complement.
GGTCGAGCAGCAGGACGCGGTGGGTGCGCAGCGCGTGCGCCAGCCATCCGTCCGGCCGGGTCGGGCGGGGCGACTTGCCGCCGGGGCCACCCTGGAGGAACAGAAGCCACGGCAGGTCGTCCCCGGTCCGGACGGGGTCGGCGACCTCGCGGGCGAACACGGTGACGGCGGGCCCGTCCGGGTCGGCGTGGTCGAGCGGGACGCTGAAATGGTGGTCGGTGACCGCCATGCCCGGCATGTGGATCATGTGGTGGCTTCCTTCCTCCGATGGCCCGCCACCCTATCCGCAAGCCGCCCGCACGCGGCCGCGGGCGCTCGGAGCCACCCGCGCGGCCCGGCGCCCGGCTCAGGCCGCCTCGCGCAGCCCGGTCTGCCCCGCGACGACGACCGCCTCGGGTCCCTCCGCGCCACAGTCCGGGCCGTTGGGGAAGACGCTTTCGGGGGTCACGTCGATCTCACGGTCGAGCACGGACGCGCCCGTGCCGTCGTACAGCCGCCGGGTCGGCCATCCTCTGCGGACTGCCCGGCGACCGCGCCCGCGGTGGCGGGCCACAGCAGCCTCTCGGCCCGGGGCGGGACGCGGGCGTCGCGGAGATCATGTGAGCAAACCATCAAGGCGTTCTCACGTTACGGCCGTGTGCAGGAGATTGCTCGTTGACTGGCATTTGACTAGCAGTTACGTTCACGACGGCAGCGCAGGGGTTTTGGGGCTCGAAAGGAGATCCGTCCCGATGGTGCGACGATTCCTGTTTTCCGCACTTGCAGCGGCATTTGTTCTGGTTTGGGGGAGTCCACCGGCGGCGTTCGCGCTGGACGCCACCCGCACTCCCGCCGCACCGTCCTACACGGTGACCTTGACCAGCAACGCGGCGGGCAGCACCTGGACCGGGCACGAGAGCGTCACCTTCAGCAACCCGTCGGCCGACCCCATGCCCGAGGTCTACCTGCGGCTCTGGGACAACGCCCACGGCGCCTGCCCGTCCACGCCGATCACCGTGACGAACGTGACCGGCGGCACGCCGTCCGCGCTGTCCGTCGGCTGCACCGCGCTGAAGATCACGCTGCCGGCGCCGCTCGGCCAGAACCAGAGCGCGTCCATCGGGTTCGACCTGAGCATCGTGGTGCCCGCGGGCGCGGACCGCTTCGGCCGGGACGGCTCCTACAACTTCATCGGCAACGCCCTGCCCGTCCTCGCGGTGCGCGACGGCGCCGGATGGCACCTCGACCCGTACACCAACAACGGCGAGTCGTTCTACGCCCTGATCAGCGACTTCAAGGTCACCCTCGACCACCCGACCTCGCTGCTGGTGCCCGCCACCGGCACCTCCGTCGACACGCCCGGCGCGTCGGGCCGTACGATCACGACCGCGACCGCGAACAAGGTGCGCGAGTTCGCGTGGGCCGCCGGGCCGTTCGTCAAGACGACGAGCACGACGACCACCGGCGTCACCGTCAACGTGTACCGCACGAGCGCGATCAGCGCGAGCAGCGCGAGCTCGATGATGACGACCGCCAAGAACTCGCTGGTCGCCCACGCCGGGCGGTTCGGCGCCTACCCGTACGGCGAGGCGGACGTCGTGCTGGACAACAACTTCTGGTTCGGCGGCATGGAGTACCCGGGCTTCGTGCTCGACGTGATCAGCTCCACGGCCCTGGCCCACGAGCTGGCGCACCAGTGGTGGTACGGCATCGTCGGCGACGACGAGTACAACAGCCCGTGGCTGGACGAGTCGTTCACCGACTACGCGACCGACCTGTACAACAACATCCAGGGCACCAACTGCTGGAACAACGTCACCTGGCAGTCCTCGGCCGAGAAGATCAGCAACTCGATGGCCTACTGGGACGCCCACTCCAGCCGGTACGGGACCGTCGTCTACACCTACGGCAAGTGCGCGCTGCACGACCTGCGCCGCGTGATAGGCACGACGGCGATGCAGAACCTGCTCAAGAACTACGCCGCCTCGCACTGGTACGGCGTCTCGACGACCGCGGAGTTCAAGGCCGCCGCCCAGGCCGCCACGACGGTCGACCTCACCTCGTTCTGGACGACCCACCGCATCGACGGCTGACCGACCACCCGAACGGCCGTGCCGATCCGGCCGTGAGCCCGAGGGCCGCCGCTCTCTCCGCACGTCCGCGGCGGCCCTCACGCTTTCGCGGCGCATCGCCCGGCCGCGCGGACCCGCCTGGGCTTGTCCGCGCGGCCGGGCGGGCGTACGTTTGACTTGTTGACCGAGTTCGGAATCTGGTCAACAAGTCACGGAGGAGCGTGCGGTGCTGGGGCGACCACGGCAGGATCTCCACAGGGCGGACCGGATTCTCGACTCCGCGGCCGAGCTGCTCCTGCGCCTCGGCTATCGGAAGGTCACGATCGAGGACATCGCCCGGCACGCCGGCATCGGCAAGGGCACGGTGTACCTGCACTGGCGCACCAAGCAGCAGCTCTTCGAGGCCCTGCTCCTGCGCGAGGCCCTCACCTACGTCGAAGGGCTCGTGGACGAGCTGCGCCGCGACCCGTCCACCGTGCTCCCCCACCGCCTGCTGGCCGCGTCGTTCCTGATCGTCCACGACAGGCCCGTACTGCGGGCGTTGTTCGGCGGGGACGCCGAACAGCTCCAGGCCAGACCGGCCGACAGCCCCACGCGCGGCCACGAGCTCCTCGCCACCGCCCGGTTCTTCGCGGTGCTGACCCGCCACGGCCTCTTCCGCGACGACGTACCGAACCTGGCCTACGCGCTGACGGCGACGCACGCCGGATTCCTGCTCATGGACAACCTCGGCGAGACGGGCCCCACCGCCACCGCGCCGGACGTGCGGGCGAGGGCCGGCTCGCTCGCGCACGTCGTCCGCACCGCCTTCGAGCCGGCCGGGCCGCCGGACCCCCAGGCCGTCGCCTCGGCGGCCGCCGAGGTCCTGGAGGCCATCGCGGACGTCATCCCGCCCTACCGCGAGCGGATCTACGGCTATCGGCGCGCGCAGGAGGCCGCGGAGACATCGGGCGCGCACTCCGCCCCGGCGACGGCGCGCGAGCCCGTCCCCGGCGACACCGGTCGAAGGAGACCGACATGACGAAGCCCATTCCCCCGGCGGCGCCGTTCCCCCTGGAGCGGCCCAACCACTTCGACCCGCCGGCGGCCCTCGGGCGGCTGCGCGAGACCGCCCCCGTCAGCCCCCTGGCCTACCCCGACGGCCATACGGGTTGGCTGGTGACCCGGCACGCCCTGGTCCGCGCGGTGCTGGCCGACCCGCGTTTCAGCGCACGGGCTGAGCTCAACCACGTGCCGTTCGCGCGGGCCGGCCGCGCGGGCGAGCTCCGGCCGTCCCCGCCGGGCATCTTCACCCGGATGGACCCCCCTGACCACACGCGCTACCGGCACCTGCTCACCGGCCAGTTCACCGTCCGCCGCATGCGCGCCCTGACGACGCGCGTCCAGGAGATCACGACCGAGCATCTGGACGCCATGGAGCGGCACGGGCCGCCGGTGGACCTGTTCGAGGCGTTCGCGCAGCCCGTTCCGGCGCTCGTGATCTGCGAGCTGCTCGGTGTGCCCTACGCCGACCGCGAGCACTTCCAGCACCACACGGCGGTGCTGATGCGCCTGGACAACGCCCCGCAGGAGATGATCGCCTCCTACACCGCGCTCCAGGAGTTCCTGGGCGAACTGGTGCGGGCCAGGCGCGCCGAGCCCGGCGACGACCTGCTGAGCGGGCTGACCGCCGCCGACCTCACCGACGAGGAGCTCGTCAACATCGGCTTCGTGCTGCTGGGCGCGGGCTTCGAGACCACCGCCAACATGCTCGCCCTGGGCGCCTTCGCCCTGCTGTGCCACCCCGGCCCGCTCGCCGTCCTGCGCGCCGACCCGGAGGCGGCCGACCAGGCGGTGGAGGAACTGCTGCGCCATCTGAGCGTGGCCCCGTTCACGACCCGGACGGCGCTGGAGGACGTCGAGCTGGACGGGCATCCGATCAAGGCCGGCGAGACGGTGACGGTGTCGATTTCGGCGGCCAACCGCGACCCGCGCAAGTTCGCCGACCCGGACCTGCTCGACCTGCGCAGGCCGACCGCCGGGCACCTGGCCTTCGGCCATGGCATCCACCAGTGCCTGGGCCAGCAGCTCGCCCGCGTCGAGATGCGGGTGGGATACCCGGCGCTGTTCACCCGCTTCCCCACCCTCCGTCTGGCCGTCGCGCCCGAGGAGGTGCCGGTGCGCACCGACATGCTCATCTACGGCGTGGACCGGCTCCCCGTCGCCTGGGACGCGACGTGACCGGGCCCCGGTCAGCGCAGCACTTCGGCGGCGGCCCTCAGGTCGGGCACATACGGTGACGCGTCGTACGCCTGGCCGTCGTCGGTGGTCCCTGCCATGGTGTCCTCCTGTTCAGCCGCCATGACCGGATACCCGCGAATCCGGCCTCAATCCGGACGCGACGCCGAGGACGCCGACGAGGGCGCCGCGCGGCGTGAGCGGAGCGCGCGGCGGGCGCGGGGCCCGAGGAAGGCCAGCAGGACGGCCAGGGCGGCGGCGAGGGCGTACCACCTGCCGCCGGTCGCGTGGGGCTGGGGCGTCTGCGGGGCGGCGGCCGGCAGACGGTCGAGGTCGGTGGCGCAGACGATGGGGCGCTTCTCCTTCTTGACCGAGGCGCACACGACGGCGGCGAGCCGCTGGAGCTGCGCGGGGAACGACCCGATCTCGACGGCCACGCTGAGCCGCTCGGTCTTCCCCGCGGGCACCGCGCGCTTCCACGCGATCCGGCCGACCGAGACGGTGCCCTGCGGCGTCGAGGACAGGACCTTGACGCCGGGCGCCAGCATCTGGGTGAGCAGCAGGTCGGGCGAGTCCTTCACCCCGGTGTTGCTGACCTCGATGGTGTAGGTGAGGTGCTCGCCGGGCCGCACGCTGCTGTGCCCGTTCTCGATGCCGATGCGCAGTGCGTACGACTTGTCGGGTCCGGCCGGGTGGGGCGCGGCCGCGTGCGCGGCGGCGGTGCTTCCGAGCGGCAGCGCCGCGAGGGCGGCGGCCATCATCCACCGGAGGTGGACGGCGGGCGGCCGTGCTCCGCGCGTCGCGGCCGTGCGCACAAGTGTGACGGTAGAAGGCATGCGTCCATCCCTTTTATGGTGCAGGGACATTCCGCCCCGGCCATGGCGGGTGAATTCCACCCCGATGAATGGTAGATGCCGGCAGAGTTCTTTCCGTCGGCATCACCTTCGGCGCGCCGCGCACGTCCGGGAAACCCTTTCATCCCGGACTACGGCGGCTACAGCGTCGTGGCCACGTAATCCAGAATTCCGCTGTAGGTGTCGGGGCGGACGAACGGGATCGTGATCCGGTAGTTGTTGACGATGACGTCGCCGTCCGCCCCCGACGCGGAGGACTTGGTGGCCACGACGACCGGCGTGCCGAAGCTCAGAGGGACGTACGCGCTTCCCTGCGCGGGCCCGTTGACCTGCAGGAGGTTCGTCGGGATGGTGTCGGTGTTGCCCGCGATCGACGGGGTCAGGGCCGCCGTGCGCGGGGCGACCGTGACGGTGTATCCCGCGAAGTTGTTGGTGGTCACGCGCATCCTGACCGGATTGGCTCCCGTGGTGACGACCTCCCCCGGCGCGCCGGTCAGCGTGAACGACGGCGTGAGCTCGGTGAGCGTGATGGACGACGTCACGACGACGTTCACCACCGTGGACGCCGTGTCGGTGTCGGCCAGGGCCGGTGTGACGCCGGCCCCGAGCACGCCCGCGGCCGTCGTCGCGCCTGCCATCGCCAGGCCCATGAATACGGCCCGAGACTTTCGAAAACTGGACATATCGCCCCCCACGAAATTCCGTTATATTGGCCATGATCACCGGATCACCGCGCGAATAAACCCTCGATTCACTCTTCCTCCACCCAAAATGCGCGGCCGTGACCGTGGGCTGGTGACGCCTCGATCGTTCCGAGGCGGCGATCGTTCATTTCATTGCGTGCCGGCGACATAGTCCAGCGTCGCCGAATAGGCACCGGACGGTACGAACGGAATGTCCACCTCATAGTCGTTGCTCAGCGGATCGCCGTTGTGCGCCGACGCGACGGGCTGGGAGTGGACGAGCACCGGGGTGTCCGGCGACAGCGGCGTGAAGACGCCCGTGCCGCTCTCCCGGACCTTCAGGTCGCCGATGGGGATGGACGCGCCCGTGCCGGCCGAGGTCAGCGTGGGAGAGGCCGGCCGCACCGTGACGGTGTATCCGGTGGGGCTGTTGGTGACCACGGTCATGGTCACCGCGCCGTCACCGCGCACCGTGGTCTCGGGCGGCCCCGTCAGCGTGAAAGCGCTGGTCAGATCGCTCAGGACGATGTTCAGCGCGATGACGGACGTCGTCGCAGTACACCGAGGGTCCTCGCCGCCGCTCGGGCAGTTGCTTCCCGCGGCGGCCGAGACGGCGGTGTTGGTCAGGCTGCCGTCGCCGGCCCCCGGGCTGTGCGCGGTGACGGTGTAGCGGATGGTGGCCGTCGCCCCCACGTCCAGATCCCCGGTCCAGGTCAGCACGGGCGCGACGTAGGAGACGGTCCCGCTCGTGGCGGTGGCGTCGTTGTCGTACATCGCGTCGTCCAGCACCCCGGCGAGCGAGTCGGTCAGGCTCGCGCCGGTGTACGGCGTCTGCCCGGTGTTGCCGACGGTGATCGTGTAGCGGACGCCCGCGCCCTCCACCACGCCGGAGGTGTCGGCGGTCTTGGTGATGGTCAGTCCTGGGATGAGCACGATCACCTGGTTGACGCAGGGCGGCCCGGTGCTGCCGGGCGGGCAGGTACTGCCCAGCGCCGTCGAGCTCGCCGTGGTCACCACCTGCTTGTCCCCCGGGTCCGGGTTCATGACCGTCACCGTGTACGTCACGATGGCGGTGTCCCCGACGTTGAGGTCGCCGGTCCAGACCAGGTTCGGGCTGGTGTAGGACACCGTCCCCGCCGTGGCCGCCGCGTCGTTGTCGTAGACGGCGTCGGTCAGCACGCCCGCCAGCGAGGCGACCACGCTGACCCCGGTGTAGGGCGTCTGGCCGGTGTTCGTGATCGCGAGCGTGTAGCCGATGGTCCCGCCCGGAGTGGCCGTCGCGGCGTCGGCGAGCACGGCGACGCTCAGCTGCGGGATCAGGATGGCGACCGTCGTGAAGCAGGCCGCGTCCGTGGTGCCCACCGGGCAGTTGTTGCCCGGTGTGGTGGAGACCACCGTACTGGTCATCGTGGGCCCGCCCCCGGGCGGGTTGTCCACCGTCACCGACGCCGTCACCGTCGCGCTCTCGCCGACCGCCAGCGGGCCGTGCCAGGTCACCGACCCGTCCGGGTTGAAGTCCAGGCTGCCGGAGGTCACGATCGCGTCGTTGTTGTAGCTCGCGTTGTCCAGCGCGCCCGCCAGCGAGAAGGTGAAGTCGGCGTCCGCATAAGGCGTCCGCCCGTCGTTGGTCACCGTCGCCGTGTACCGCACCACCCCCGTCGGAACCGTCGTGCTCACGTCCGTCGCCATCACGATCCTGAGCACCGCGATCGGCACCGTGACCCCGCACCGGGGGTCGGCCGAGCCCGCAGCGCAGTTGGAGCCGGAGGTGGTGGAGACCAGGGCGTTCACGAGGTTCCGGTCCCCTGTGTCCGGCGAGTTCACCGTCACCGAGTAGGTGATGGTCGCCGCGGCACCGAGACCGAGCGCGCCGGTCCAGGTCAGATGGGGGCTGGTGAAGGCGACGGTGCCGCTCGTCGCGGCGGCGTTCCCTCCGTAGGTGGCGTCGTCCAGCACCCCCGCCAGCGAGTCGGTCACCGTGGCCGCCGGATACGGAGTCTGGCCCGTGTTGGTCACCGTGATCGTATAGTGCACGGTGGCGCCCGGCGCCGTCGTGGCGGCGTCGGCGGTCTTCACGATCGTCAGCGCCGGGGTGAGCACGTCGACCGTGGTGGTGCAGGCGGAGGTGCGGCCGGTGGGCGCGCAGGTGCTCCCCTCCGCCGCGGAGGTCACCGTGTTGACCAGGAACGTGTCACCCGGGTCCGGGTTCAGGACGGTGACCGAGTACGTGATCGTCACCGTCCCCCCGACCGGGACGTCGCCGGTCCAGATCAGGTTCGAGCCCGCGAACGCGACCGCGCCCGCCGTCGCCGCGGCGTTGTCGTCGTAGACGGCGTCGTCCAGCACACCGGACAGCGGGTCGGTGAGGCTGATCCCCGTGTACGGCGTCTGGCCGGTGTTGCTGAGGACGATCGTGTAACCGACCACGGCCCCGGGGACGGCGACCGTCGCGCCCGCGCTCTTGGTGATGGTGAGCGCGGGGACGAGCACGGGAACGTTGATGACGCAGCGCGGGTCGGCGCTGCCCGACGGGCAGTTGCTGCCGGGGACGTCCGCGATGGACCTGGCGGAGATGTTCCGGTTGCCGGTGTCCGGATTGTTCACCGTGAACGAGGCCGACAGCACGACCGTGGCGCCGACGGGGATGTCACCCGTCCACACGAGCCCGGAAGGCCCGATCGAAATGGTTCCCGATGTGCTGGTCTGGTCGCCGTTGGGGGTGACGTCGTCCAGCAGGTCCTCGGCCGTGAACGAGATGCTGATCCCTGTGTACGGGGTCTGACCGGTGTTGGTGAAGGTAGTGGTGAGCCGGACGTCGCTGCCCGGCGTCGCCGTCGGCACGTCCGAGGTGTTCACCAGCGTCAGGCTGGAGACGGTGACCGTGGCGGCGCAGCGGGGGTCGGTTCCTCCCGCCGGGCAGTTGCCGTCGGGGGACGTCGAGGTCAGGGTGTTGGCCAGGATGTCGTCGCCGCCGGGCGCGCTGTGGACGGTGACCGAGTACGTCACCCTCACCGTCCCCCCCGCCGGCACGTTGCCGGTCCAGGTGAGGACGGGCGCGGCGTAGGAGACGGTCCCGGCGGTGGCGGCCGCGTCGGAGTTGTAGGCGGCGTCGTCCAGCACGCGGGCCAGCGAGTCGGTGAACGTCGCGCCGAGGTACGGCGTCGCCGCCGAGTTCGTGACGGTCACCGTGTAGGCGACCACGCCTCCGCGCGGGGACGAGCTCGCCCCCGCGGTCTTGGTGAAGGTCAGCTGCGTCGTCGGGGTGATCGGGATGTTCAAGGTGCATCGCGGGTCGCCGCTCCGGGGCAGGCAGTTGTTGCCGGTGGTGGGCGAGCCGACCGTGCTGGCCAGGAGCTGGTCGCCGAGGGAGGGATTGGCCACCACGACCGTGTAGGTGATGGTGGCCGCGGCGCCGACCCCCAGGTTTCCGGTCCAGGTCACGTTGGGCGCGGTGTACCCGGCCGTTCCGGAGGTCGCCGTCACGTCGTTGCCGTAGGCGGCGTCGTCGAGGAGCCCGGTCAGGTCGTCGGCGAACGTGGCGCCGGTGTAGGGGGTCTGGCCGGTGTTGGTCACCGTGACCCTGTACCTGACGGTCTGACCGGCGACCGCGGTCGCGCGGTCGGCGGTCTTGACGATCGTGAGGGCGGGCGTGAGCACGACCACGCTCGCGGCGCAGGCCGGGTTCCCCGTGTTCGGCGGGCACGTGCTGCCGACGTCGGTGGAGTCGATGCCGTTGGCCATCAGTTTGGCGCCGGGATCGGGATTCCGGACCGTGACGCTGTAGGTGATCGTCGCGGTCGCGCCGACCGCCAGGTTCCCCGTCCAGGTCAGGGTCTGACCGGCCAGGGCCACGGTGCCGGTGGAGGCGGCCGCGTTCCCGGCGTAGACGGCGTCGTCCAGCAGTCCGGACAGGTCGTCGTGCGTCGTCGCCCCCGTGTACGGCGTCTGGCCGGTGTTCTGGACGGTCACCGTGTAGCCGACCGTTCCTCCCGGGACCTGCGTCGTGGTGTCGGCGGTCTTGGTGATGGTGAGGGCCGGGATGAGCACGTCCACCCGGGCGGTGCAGCGCCGGTCGGTGCCGCCGGAGGGGCAGTTGTTGCCGGGGGCGGAGGAGACCAGGGTGCCGGTGATCACCTTGTCCCCGGGGTCGGGGTTCTTGACGGTCAGGGTGCCGGTGATGGTGACGACGCCGCCGACCGGGATGTCCCCGGTCCAGGTGATGGCGGTGGCGCCGAGCACCAGCGTGCCGGAGTCGGCGTGCTGGTCACCGTTGGGTACGGCGTCGTCCACGGTGCCGCCGGTGCCGGCCGTGACGCTGATGCCGGTGTACGGCGTCTGCCCGGTGTTGGTGAACGTCGCGCTCAGATGGATGACCGAGCCGGGGGTCGTGGTGGGCTCGGCGTAGGCCTGGGTGAGCAACAGCCTCGACAGCCGTACCGTCGTCGTGCAGCGGGGGTCGGTGCCGCCCACGGGGCAGTAGCTCCCTACGGCCGGCGCCACGACCGTGCTGGTCAGGACGCCGTCGCCGGTGTCGGGGCTGTTCACGGTGACCGTGTAGGTGATCGTGGCGGTGGCGCCGACGGGGAGGTCGCCGGTCCAGGTCAGGTTCGGCGCGGCGTAGGACACGGCACCGCTGGTGGCGGTGGCGTTGTTGTTGTACGTCGCGTCGTCGAGCAGCCCGGTGAGCACGTCGGTGACCGTGATCCCCGTGTAGGGCGTCTGGCCGGTGTTGGCCACCGTGATGGTGTAGCCGACGGTCGCGCCCTCAACGGCGGTCGCGGACGTGGCGGTGTTGGTGACGGTCAGGCCGGGGACCAGCACGACGACCTGGTTGGCGCAGCCCGCGCCGCCCCCTCCGGGCGGGCAGGTGCTGCCCAGGGTGGTCGAGCTCACCTGGGTCACGATCACCTTGTCACCGGGGTCGGGGTTCCTGACCGTGACGGTGTAGGTGACCACGGCGGTGCCGCCGACCGGTAGGTCCCCGGCCCAGGTGAGGTTCGGGCTGGAGTACGCCACCGTGCCGGAGGTGGCCGTGGCGTTGTCGGTGTAGTCCGCGTCGGTCAGCACCCCGGCGAGCGAGGTGACCACGCTCGCCCCCGTGTAGGGCGTCTGGCCGGTGTTGGCGATCGTCACGGTGTAGGTGATGGTCTGCCCCGGCGTGGCGGTCGCGGTGTCGGCCGTGGCCGTGATGGAGAGCTGCGGGGTCAAGATGGTGACCGTGGTGGAGCAGGCCGGGTTGCCCGTGCCGACGGGGCAGGTCGTGCCGGGCGTGGTGGAACTCACCGTGCTGGTCAGGGCCGGCCCGCCCGTCGGCGGGTTGTTCACCGTCACCGACGCCGTCGCCGTCACGCTCGCCCCGATGGCCAGCGGGCCGTGCCAGGTCACCGTCCCGTCGGGGTGGAACACCAGGTTCCCCGAGGTCGCCGTCGCGTCGGCGTTGTAGGTGGCATTGGCCAGCGCACCCGACAGGTCGAACGTGAAGTTCGCGTCGGTGTACGGCGTCTGCCCGGTGTTGGTGGCCGTCACCGTGTAGCGCACCACCCCTGTGGGCACCGTCGTGCTGACGTCCGTGGCGCTGGTGACGGTCAGCTGCGGGATCAACGCCGTGACGGCCGCCGTGCAGCGCGGGTCGGCGCCCCCGGCGGAACAGTTGCTCCCCGCCGCCGGCGACACGACGGTGTTGGTCAGGTTGCGGTCGCCCGGATCCGGCGTCCTCACCGTCACCGTGTAGGTCACGATCACCGATCCGCCGACCGCCAGGGTGCCGGTCCACGCCAGGGTCGGGCTGGTGAAGGAGACCGTGCCCGAGGTGGCGGCGGCGTCGTTGTTGTACGTCGCGTCGTCGAGCACCCCCGCCAGGGAGTCGGAGAACGACGCGGAGGGGTACACGGCCTGGCCGCTGTTGGTGACCGTCACCGTGTACCGGACCGTGTCGCCCGGCGTCGCCGTGGGCACGCTCGCCGTCTTGGTGATCGTCAGGGCCATCAGGGCGACGGTGGTGCGGCACCGGGTGTCGGTGTTCCCGGCCGGGCAGTTGGCGCCGAGCGTGGTGGAGGTGACGCCGTTGGTCATGACGCCGTCGCCCGAGCCCAGCGGCTTGAGCGTCACCGAGTAGGTGATCGTCGCCGTGGCCCCGCCGGCCAGGTTGCCGGTCCAGGTCACGTTCGAGGCGCCGAAGGACGCCGTCCCGGTCGTGGCGGCGACGTCGCCGTTGTACGTGGCGTCGTCCAGGACGTTCGCCAGGGAGTCGGTGAAGGTGACCCCGGTGAACGCGGTCGTACCGGTGTTGTTCACGGTCACCGTGTAGTGGACGGTCGCACCCGGGGCGGCCGTGGTCGTGTCGGCGGTCTTGGTGACGACCAGCGGACCGGCCCCGACGACCAGGGTGACCGCGCGGGTGTCGGTCTGGTTGAAGGAGTCGGTGATGCGCACCGAGAAGGTGTACGTCCCCGCCGTCGTGGGCGTGCCCGACAGCAGGCCGGTCGACGCGTTGAGCGTCACACCCGGCGGCAGACCGCCCGCGCTGACCGACCAGGTGAACGGCCCGGTGCCCCCGGTGAAGGTCAGCGGGGCGCTGTAGGGGACCCCGACCTGCCCGGCGGGCGGCGCGGGGAAGGTCAGCGTGGGAGGCGGCGCGACCACCAGGGTCACCGCACGCGCGTCGCTCTGGCCGGCGGCGTCGGTCACCCTGACCGTGAAGGTGTACGTCCCCGCCGTCGTGGGCGTGCCCGACAGCAGGCCGGTCGACGCGTTGAGCGTCACACCCGGCGGCAGACCGCCCGCGCTGACCGACCAGGTGAACGGCCCGGTGCCCCCGGTGAAGGTCAGCGGGGCGCTGTAGGCCACCCCCACCTCTCCCGAGGGCGGCGCGGGGAAGGTCAGCGTCGGTGCGGCGTTGGGCGTGACGGCGGTCGACCGCGCCGACGCGGGGCCCGGCCCGGCGATGTTCTGCGCGGTGACGGTGAAGGTGTACGCGGTGCCGGGCGTCAGGCCGGTGACGGTCTGCGTCGTCGCCGTGCCGGTGAAGGTCTGCGGCGTCTGGGCCACGTTGCCGATGTAGGGCGTGACGATGTACCCGGTGATCGGGCTGCCGCCGGTGCTGGACGGGGCCGTCCAGGTCAGCGTGGCGGTCGCGTCGCCCGCCGTGACCGACGTGATGGCCGGCTGCCCCGGGACGGTGTAGGGCACCACGGCGTTCGACTGGGCGCCGGCCGCGCCGGTGCCGACGGCGTTCACGGCTGCGACCGTGAAGGTGTAGGAGGCTCCCGCGGTCAGCCCGGTCAGGGTCCGGGTGGTCGTGGTGGCGTCGAACGTCTGCGGAGCCTGCGCCACCCCGTTGAGGTAGGGCGTGACGATGTAGCTCGTGATGGGGCTGCCGTTGCTCGCCGGGGCCGTCCAGGTCACGGTGGCGCTCCTGACGCCGGCGGTCGCCGTGGGCGCGGCCGGGACCCCGGGTGCGCTGGTGTAGACGTAGGACGCCGCCCCGGCGACCCCGTGGGTCACGACCGTCACGGTCACCGTGTCGGCCGAGGACCGCGACGGCATGGAGTTGATGGTCAGCGTGCCGTTGGCGTTGACGGTGAAACATCCGGCGGCCGGGCCGGAGGCGCAGGGCAGCAGTACGACCGGAGTACCGGCCTTCTGCTGGGCCGTGGTACCGATCTCGATCGCGGTCGCCCCGGCCAGGTTGCCGCCGCTGACCGTGACCGTGCTGCCCCCGGATATCGTGCCGGAGGTGCTGCTGAGGGTGATGCCCGACGGCGTCGCCGGCGGCGTCCCCGCCGTGGTCGTCGTCGCGATGGCCGGGTTCGCGTCGTTGGACGAGGCCGTGGCCGTCGAGGACCCCTGGATGAGGGCGGGCGTGACGCTGCCGCCCGTCACGATGCCGACGATCTCCAGCATGGGCAGGGTCGTCCCCGCCGCGAAGGGCGTGTCGCCGTTCGTACAGGTGATCTTCTGCCCGGACGGCGCCTGGCACACCCAGCCCGTGCCGAACGCCCCGACCGGGACCACACCGGTGGGCAGCGTCTCGGTGATCGAGACGGGGCTGGTCTCCGTCGCGCCCGTGCCGCTGACGCTCGCGACCACCGTGTAGTTCACCGGGTCGCCCGGCTGCGGGGAGGCGCCGTTGTAGCTGGTCTGGGTGACGTTCAGGTCGGGGACGGGGCTGAAGCTCACCACGTTCACGGTGTCGACCTCGTGGAAGTCGGTCACCGAGCCGGTGGACCCCACCCAGCCGAACGCGAGCTGGCGCGGGATGCCGCTGGAGTTCAGCCAGGTCATGGACGGGTACAGCGTCGAGGACACGGTGGGCAGCGTGCCCTGCAGGGTCCTGGCCGTCCCGCCGATCGGCGTGAACACCACCTTGTACGTGCCGGCGGCGACCGCGATGCCCGAGGCCGTGGTGAAGTTCGTGGCGGTGGGGTTGATGGCCACCTCGACCGGGACCGTGGCCGCCGAGCGGCTGGTCCCGCTCGACCGCAGCGTCAGCGCCGGGGAGGATGTGTTGGTGGCGGTGCTGTTGATCGCGCAGTAGCCGACCAGCCCGGCCCCCGGGCCGCGCACGACGACCTGGCCGGGCACGCGTCCCCCGGTGCTGATGTACGCCGGGTCGGTGCAGCCCGTGCCCTCGTAGATGCTGTTGCTGAAGTTGCCGTACACGTCGAAGCCGAAGCCGAGGTAGGCGTTGGCCAGGCCGACGTTGCTGCCGGTGCGCGCCGGGCTGTAGCCGAGCGCGCCGCCGGACTGCCCGATGTTCGCCGGGGACAGGGGGTTGGCGGGGTCCACGGCCGCCAGCACGAAGGCGATGCCGTCCGCCCCCGTACCGCCGTACTGGTACAGGTTGAACGTCACGTCCAGGCCCTGGGAGGTGGGGACGCTGGTGGCTCCGAACAGGCCGCCCTCCTGGCCGGTCGTCGTGGTGGTCAGGCGCAGCGCGCCGGACCCTGGGGCGTCGGTGCTGCTCGTGCAGCTGCGCAGGCCCGTGCTGCCGGTGCTGCCCCGCGCGGTCAGGCACACCGGGTTCGTCGTCCCGGTGGGCAGCGCGGGGATGCTCACGGGGTAGTCCGCGTTGATCGTGTTTTCCTTGAACGTCTGGGCGAACAGCGTGCTGCCCGCGGCGTTCGCGGGGACGGCCGTCAGCCCGTTCACGGGACCGGTCAGCACGGAGCCGAGCAGGCCGGCCAGAGCCACGCGCGCGACGCCGCGGCGCACGCGCGGCGTCCAGCTCACCCGGACGCGGCGCGGCACGCGCGCCGGCCCGCGGTTCCTCCTAGTCATGATGACCTTCCTGGGTCTTCTGGAGGGCCGCGGCGGCCGCGAGCACCTTCGCCCGGTAACGACGTCGCACGAACCAGCCGGTCGTCAGCGCCACGACGATCAGGGAGGCCAGGAGCGCCAGCAGGTCCAGGGGGAAGACGATGATCCTCACGGTGGCGGTGCGGTTGACGCCGGCGGGGGCGGGGACGGACACGGTCGCGTGGCACACGCACATCAGCGGCGGGTTCCACTGTGTGGTCACCTGCCGGGTCGCGCCGCGCAGCACCGTGAAGTCGGGGAAGTCCACCGCGTCGCCGCCGACGTTCACGCGCAGGCGCTGCGGGCCCCGGAAGTCGCGGTGCACGGTACCGAGGTCGCTGATCTTCGTGGTGATCGGCACGGGGCCGCGCGTGACGAAACCGGGCGCGTCGAGTCCCGCGATCCCGGCCGTCCGGTCGACGGTGCCGGGCACGGTGATGAACACCGGCGCGGCGATGACCCGGTTGATCCTGATGTTCTGGGCGTTGCGGCCGGCGGGCACCCGGAAGAGCACCGCGAGGTGGTGGTCGCCCGGTTCGGGGTCGTGGGGCACCGCGACGCGGACGGTCACCTGACGGGTCGTCCCGGGCGCCATCGTGAACCGGGCCGGCTCCACGCTCACCCAGGAGGCCGCGGCGAAGGGAGTCCTGGCGCTGAAGTTCATCATGCCGCTCAGGTCCATGGTGAAGTCGGCCCGCGCGACGGTCACCTTGAAGGGGGCCGCGCCGCGGTTCGACACCCGGAAACGCTGGGTGACGGAGGCCGCGCCGGCCGGGACCACCAGGCGGGTCGGGCTGACCTGCATGGAGAAGTCGGGCGTGGGCCTGGCCTGGGCCAGGACGGGCGGACACCAGGCTCCGACCAGGCACACAGCGCCAAGGACACCGCTCAGACGTCTGCCGAGGCGGCGGGCTGCGGCGCCGTTCACCTGGACGCCCGAACGAATACGACCAGTTGCATGCGCGTAACCCTCGCCACCCACAGTGATCATTTGCAGACAGTGTCCGAATGCTCACTCAGAGTGTCAAGAATGATCGTCCGAAGAACTGACGTGTCGTCCGCGAAACCAGCCAAGGGCCGGAGATGCCACCCCTAAATGCCATTTGAACCGTCACACGTTCGTATGTCCGCGCACACCATCCGCTTCTGGCTGGTAATGAAATCTACGTCCAGAAAGGACGGAGAGATTCAGGGAGATGGACGTTCGTCGCGGTGGACACGGCGACCAAAGGGGTAAAAACCCGGAAGAGCAAAGATATCAAGCCAATCGTCAATTAACCATTACCGGGGATATTTGGGGGAATGATGGGTAGACGTTTCACGCCGTTCCTGCTCGGCGTCGAGCCGGCGATCGCGCTGGTCTTCTGCGCCGGCCTGGCGACGTCGCCCGCCGAACCCGCCCCCGCCCCGGAGCGCACGCCCTCCTCGTCCACCGAGGTGTCGGTGCGCGTCCTTCCTCCGAAGGGCGACCCGCCGCCTTCTGGCCGCGAACCGGCCACCCCGGTCGACCCCAAGGGAGGGCCCGCCGGCGTCGTGGCCGTCGAGGAACCGGCCGGCGAGTCCGGCGGCGGGGTGACCGTCTCCGGGGGCGGGACCTTCGAGTACACCGAGGGCGCGAACGACTCCCACGGCGGGGGCGAGGACTCTCGCGCGGGCCACGGCACCGGCCCGGCCGGAGCGGAACAGCCGGGCGGCGTCTCCACCGGCGGCACGGCCCCCGTCCAGCCGGGCGCTCCTGCCCGGCCGGGCGGGCCCGCCCCGGGCAGACTGCCCTTCACGGGCGCCGACCCGGCCACGCTGGTGATCACACTGGTCGGCGGCGCGGCCACGCTGCTCGGCGGCGCGGTCCTCATCCGCCTGGCGACCCGCCGCAGGAGACCGAGGCCCTGACCCGCGGACCAGGCGGGCCACGTCACGGCGTACCGGCGCGCCTCATCAGCACGCGCGGTCGAGGTCTCGACGTCCGGGGCCCGGTCTCCGCGTGCCGGGTCTCCTTCTCGTGCCGGGTCTCGTTCTCAGCCCGCCGAGCCTGCTCGATGACGCCGGGCGCCGGTGCGGCGCAGGGTGAGGCCGCCGGCTCCGGCCAGCAGGATGAGCAGAAGGCCGGTGGTCACGAGGACACGCCCGTCGGGCCCCGCCTCGCCGCCGCCACCGGTCCCTGCCCCGCCCTGCGGGGTCCGGGTCACCTTGCCGTTCGCGCCCCCGCCCACCTGAACGCCGTCGTCCGCCTCGGGCGCGGTGTCGGTGGGCGTCGGCGTGGCCGAGGGGGTGGGGGTCGGGGTCGGCGTGGGCGTCGGGGAGGGGCTCGCGGAGCCGCCCTCCTCGGTCACCACCAGCGTGTAGGTGGTGAGGTCTTCCTTGTTCAGCACGTCGCAGTTGACGACCGGCTCGGTCGGGCCCGGCCCGAAGTTGATGCCGCCTGCTCGCACGATCCCCGTGTCCGCGTAGGACGGTGTCGTCGTGATGTCGACCTTGGTGGTCGGCAGCGGGATGACCTGGCCCGGAGCCACGGTGCTGACACTGCTCACGCCCGTGCCCGAGGTCAGTGCCTGGAATTCGCTGATCGACGCGTAGGCGTAGAGGTTGGTGGCGACGTCGAGTCCTTCGGCGGGGGCCGTCACGCCGGTGCCCACGTAGGTCCCCCGCCAGCCGATGGTCAGCGGCTCCCCCACCTTGGCGCCGGTCGGCATCGTCAGCTCGACGCGGACCTTCACGTTCTGGGTCTCGGTCACGCCCTCGGTCTTGCAGGTGTACTCGACGATGTCGGTCGCGACCGTCACGGCCCGCGCGGGTGCCGCAGATGCCGGGTTCACGCTGGCGAACAGCCCGAAGGCCATGCCGAAGCCGGAGAGCCTGAGGGCGATGCGCCGCGCTTTGTGATCGAGCACTGTCCATCTCCGTGTCCGCCCCGGCGACCGGCTCGCCGGGCGCACCACGATTCCAGGCCACGGTCACGGATCGGTGGAGATTCGTCACTGCTTCGGGCGTATCCGGGCCGCCCCGCAAGGGAACGGCCCGGATACCTCAGGGATCACTCCGCGAGCTCACTACCAGGGAACCGCCCCCTGGTCGCCGAAGCAGCCCCCCGTGGGGCCGTCGGCGGGGAGGGTGGCGAGGTGGACGGCGATCGCGGCGCCCTCGGCGGCGGTGCGCGTGAGGCCGGGCACGCCCGAGGTGAAGCCGGTCGCGCACGGCCCCGGGTCCGCCGCGTTGACCAGGATCCCGTGCGCGCGCAGCTCCCGGGCGTACTGCACGGTCAGCGAGTTGAGCGCGGTCTTGGACGGGACGTAGGCCACCGAGGCGGGCCGCCCGGCGAACGGACCGGCGGGGTCGCCCATCAGCGTCAGCGATCCGAGGCCGCTGGTGACGTTGACGACGCGTCCCGCCGGGGACCGGATCAGCAGCGGGATCATCGCGGTGGTCACGCTGATCACGCCGAAGACGTTCGTCTCGAACACGTCCCTGACGACGTCCAGCTCGGCGGTGCCCGGAGCCTGCCCGGCGCGGTCGCCGAGGATGCCGGCGTTGTTGACCAGGACGTCGAGCACGCCGAAGCGGCCGTCCACGTACTGCGCCGCGGCCTTCACGGACGTGCCGTCGGTGACGTCGAGCTGGATCACCCGCACGTCCCCGCCGGTGGACCGCAGGGCCTCGGCCGCCTCCTCACCGCGGCGCGGGTCCCTGGCGCCGAGCAGCACGGTCATGCCGCGCGCCGCGAGCCCGGCGGCGATCTCGCGCCCGATCCCCTGGTTCGCCCCGGTGACCAGCGCCGTCATCGGACGGGACGCGGGGCCGCCGCGCTCAGGCATGGACGGGCAGTCCCGGGCGGGGGCCGCGGCCGGCACGGACCAGCTCGACGATGGCGGCGATGTCGGCCTCGCTCGACGTGTGCCGCGCCGCCTCCTCGAAGCGCCGCTCGACGAGCCGTGCGATGGGCAGGGGCAGGCCGTTCTCCTCCGCGACCTCGGCGACGAGCCGTACGTCCTTGGCGCCGAGCCGGGTGCTGAACCACCCGTGGTGGTCGCCGCCGATGGTGTCGTCGATCCGGTTGAAGAGGCAGGGCGGGACGGTGGGCCACTGGTGGAGGGCCTCGCGCAGCAGGCCGGTGTCGAGACCGGCGGCCTCGGCGGTGGCCACGACCTCGGCCATGACGGCCATCGCCGAGATCAGGAGGTAGTTGTTGAGGAGCTTGAAGGTGGTGGCGGCGCCGGGGTCCTCGCCGCAGTACTGCCGGCCGAGGAACAGGCTCGTCCACACGGGCTCCAGCCGGTCGGCCAGGCGCCGGTCGCCCGCGAGCAGGCACGTGGCCTTGCCGTGGCCGATGGTCTGCGGGGCTCCGATGATGGGGGCGGCCAGGAAACGGCCACCGGGGACCAGGTCCCTGACCGCGCGGGAGGTGCGCGGGGAGACGGTGCTCAGGTCGGCCAGGATCGGCCCGTCCTCGCCGGATCCCATCTCGGTGAGCCGTCCGGCCACCTCCATGACGGCCGCGTCGTCGGCCAGCGACATGAGCACCGCGTCGGCGCCCTTGGCGGCTTCCTCCGGCGTGGAGGCCTCGGACGCGCCGGCCTGGACCACCTGCGCGGCCTTGCCCTGCGTCCGGTTCCATACGGTTACGTTGAGTTCGTGGTCGAGCAGACGCATTGCCACGGCTCGCCCCATGTGCCCCATTCCGAGTACGGCTATGTGCATATGTCACTCCCCCTCGCCCGGCATCCTTCCCCGGCCCCTCGCGGAACAATCTGGGGAAAATCGCAAGCGAAGTGCCAAAACCGGCATTCCGGGGAATACCCATAGACAAGCCACGCAGCAATCAGAAGAAACCGCCCGCGCGCCCGCGACGAATCCCGCCTGTATGCACAGGTTGCCGAGTCATAACCGGGCGCGTGATCGTCTCGACCATCGATAAGGAGAATCGCCTATACGTTTGCTCCAGGTGCACGTTGAACGGGGGCATGCATGGACATTCGTCGATACACCAGGAGAACCGTCCACCTGGCCGTCGTCGGCGGGCTCGGGGCCGCGCTCCTGACAGGCCCTCGGCCGGTCGGCGCCACGTCGGCGGACAACCCGGCGGCCGCCTCGCGAACGCCGGCCACCGCCGCCGATTCCGATCTGGTGGCCCTGAGGCGCATCTGGGAGCGGCAGGCCGAGGCCTGGGCCCGGGGGGACGGCGCCGCGTACGCCAGGATCTACACCGCGGACGCCGATCTCGTGAACATAAAAGGCGAGCATCTGCGCAACCGACCTGTCATCGCCGCCAGACTCCAGTTCTACTTCAACAACGACCTCAAGAACACGCACATCCTGAGATTGGACGAGCGGGTACGGCTCGTCTCGCCGACGATGGCGATCATCGTGCGGAAGGACTGCGTCCTGTACGGCGCCGAGAGGTCCTGCCGGCCCGACACCCTTTCGATCAACACCAGCGTCGCCGTCAAGGACGCCGGCCAGTGGCTGATCACGTCCTTCCACAACACCCTCGTCCAACCGCACGACCAGACGCGCCGGCCGTTCAGGGGCGTCCTCCCCGCCACCCGGGAACGGCCGCCGGCGCTCCCGGACGGCCCCGGCGAAGCCGTGAGCCCTCCCACCCCATGACACTCCACACCACATCAGATGCATCTGGCATCAATCTCGGACGGGGGCACAGATGGGCATCCACACGTACGCGAGGGGACCGATCCGCCTGGTCGTCATGAGCGGGCTCGGACTGGCGCTGACCGGCGCGGCCACGCCGGCGCACGCCCCGACCGGCGACGTCCGCGCGGCGCCGGTCCACTCCCCCATGACGGCGGGCGCCACCGATCCCGACCTCACCGCCCTCGCGCAGCTGTGGCAGCGCCAGGCCGAGGCCTGGGCGCGGGGGGACGGGCACGCGTACGGCGCGACGTACACGCCGGATGCCGACTTCGTCAACGTCACCGGCGAGCACATCCACACGGGCCGCGAGATCGGCGTGCGGTTCCAGCGGTATCTCGGCGCCCAGTTGAAGGACAGCCGCATCATCACGCTGGAGGAAAAGGTCCAGATGCTGTCCCCCACGCTGGCCTACATCATCCGCAAGGGGTGCGTGTTCTACCGCGCCGAGACGAGCTGCCATCCGAACACGACCTCGTGGAACACCAGCCTCGTGGTCAAGACCGGCGGCCGGTGGCTGGTCCGTTCCTTCCACAACACCCTCGTCAAACCACCGAAGAAGTAACCGGAACGGCGAGGTCCGACGACCGGCCGATCCCGCTCGCACGACCGGGCGGGGTCGGCACGGTCTCGGCCGCACGGTGGGACGAACCATCGCCCGGCCTGCGGCGATTCGTCGAGGCCCATCCCGATCTTTCCCCGGCGACCGTGGGGCGTACCCTCTGAGCGAAGCCAGCGGGTGACGGGAGACACCACCATGCTCGACGAGCCGGCCGTACCAGGTCCCTTGTCCGACGACACCGACGACACCGACCACAGCGCAGACACCGACGACTCCGCCGAAAGGCCCGTGCCGCCGCGCGTCGACGCGTCCGTGCCGCACTCGGCCCGCATCTGGAACTACCTGCTGGGCGGGAAGGACAACTACCCCGTCGACCGCCAGGCCGGCGACCGGGTCCGGGCGGTCTTCCCCGACATGGCCGAGATCGCCCTGCGGTCCCGCGAGATGCTGACCCGTGTCGTGCGCCACCTGGCCGGCGAGGCGGGAATCCGGCAGTTCCTGGACATCGGCAGCGGCCTGCCCGCCGTCGACAACACCCACGAGGTCGCCCAGCGGGTGGCCCCGGACGCGCGCGTCGTCTACGTGGACAACGACCCCTTGGTGCTGGTGCACGCCCACGCGCTGCTGACCAGCACGCCCGAGGGGGCGACCGACTACATCGAGGCCGACGTCCGCGACCCCGGCCGCGTCCTGAGCGAGGCCGCACGGACGCTGGACTTCGGCCGGCCCACCGCGCTCATGTTGATGGGCATCCTCGGCCTGGTCCCCGACCACGACGAGGCGCGGTCGATCGTGAACCGGCTCATGGACGCCCTGCCCTCGGGCAGCTACCTGGCGCTGTACGACGGCGCCGACACCGACCCGGCGTACGTCGAGGCGATGCGACGGCACGGCGCCGGACCGGGCGTCGTTCCGTACACGCCACGAAGCCCGGAGCTGATCGCCGCCTACTTCGACGGCCTGACGCTGCTGGAGCCCGGCGTCGTCCCGGTGACGCGGTGGCGGCCGGACCCCGGGGGCGAGACGCGGGAGATCGCCTGCGCCGGCGGGGTCGCGCGCAAGCCGTAGCCACCCGCCCCGGCGGTCGGCCTCGGCCGCCGGAGCCCCCGCCGCGATCAAGGCGTCCCGGTGGTCGGCCCTTCTCGCGGCGGTCGGCAGGTGGTCGGCGTCCTGTCGGCCGTCAGGCCGTCAGGCCGTCAGGCCGTCAGGCCGTCAGGCCGTCAGGCCGTCTCGGCGATCAGGCGTTCGACGGCCGCCATGGCGTCGCCGACGGCCTCGGGGTCCTGGCCGCCGCCCTGGGCGATGTCCGGCTTGCCCCCACCGCCGCCGCCCAGCGTCTTCGCGGCCGTCCGGACCAGGTCTCCGGCCCTCAGGCCGCGCTCGCGGGCGGCCTCGTTGGTGGCGACGACCGTCAGCGGACGGCCGTTCGCCGTGGAGAACAGCGCCACGACGGCCGGGCGGCCCCCGAGGATGCGGTCGCGCACGTCGAGCACCAGCTTGCGCAGGTCGTCGGCGTCCGTGCCGTCAGGGGCGCGGCCGACGACGACCGCGACGCCCTTGACGTCCTGCGCGCCCGCGGCGAGGCCCGCGCCCGCCTGCAGGACCTTCTCGGCACGGAACTTCTCGATCTCCTTCTCGGCGTCCCTGAGCCTGCCGAGCATGGTGGAGACGCGCTCCGGGAGCTCCTCGGAGCGGCCTTTGACCAGCTCCTGGAGCTGGGCGACCACGGTGTGCTCCCGGGCGAGGAAGTTGTAGGCGTCCAGGCCGACCAGCGCCTCGATGCGCCGCACGCCGGAGCCGATCGAGGACTCGCCGAGCAGCTTCACCAGGCCGAGCTGGGCCGTGTTGCGGACGTGCGTGCCGCCGCACAGTTCCTTGGAGAAGTCGCCGATGGTCACGACGCGCACGCGCTCGCCGTACTTCTCGCCGAACTCCGCGATGGCGCCCTGCCGCTTCGCCTCGTCGATGCTCATGACCTCGGCCTCGACGTCGAGCTCGCGGGCGAGCACCTCGTTGATCTTCTGCTCGACGTCGGCGAGCACCGTTCCGGGTACGGCGGACGGGGAGCCGAAGTCGAAGCGGAAGCGGCCGGGCGAGTTCTCCGAGCCCGCCTGCGAGGCCGTCGGGCCGAGCGCGTCGCGCAGGGCCTGGTGCGTGAGGTGCGTGGCGCTGTGGGCGCGGGCGATCGCGCGGCGGCGGCCGATGTCGATGGCGGCGAAGGCGGACGCGCCGAGCGTCACCTCGCCGACCTGCACGACGCCCTTGTGCACGCTGACACCCGGCACCGGCTGCTGGACGTCGCGGACCTCGATGACGGCGCCGGAGTCCAGCCTGATACGGCCCTGGTCGGCGAGCTGGCCGCCGCCCTCGGCGTAGAACGGGGTGCGGTCGAGGACGACCTCGACGGTGTCCCCCTCGACCGCGGCGGGCGACGGGACGCCGTCCACGAGCAGGCCGACGACGGTGGACTCGCCCTCGGTGGAGGTGTACCCGGTGAACTCGGTGAAGCCGGAGGCGTCGGCCACCTCGCGGTAGGCGGACAGGTCGGCGTGGCCGGTCTTCTTCGCCCGGGCGTCGGCCTTCGCGCGCTCGCGCTGCTCCTTCATCAGGCGGCGGAAGCCGTCCTCGTCCACGGACAGCCCCTGCTCGGCGGCCATCTCCAGGGTGAGGTCGATCGGGAAGCCCCAGGTGTCGTGAAGCTGGAACGCCTTGTCGCCCGCGAGCACGCCGCCGCCGGACGCCTTGGTCTCGGTGACGGCGGTGTCGAGGATCGCGGTTCCGGCCTTCAGCGTCTTGAGGAACGCGGCCTCCTCGGCGAGGGCGACGGCCTCGATGCGCCTGCGCTCGGCGAGGAGCTCGGGGTACTGCTCGCCCATCGACCTGATGACCGTGTCGACCAGGTCCAGGACGACCGGGCCCGTGGCGCCGAGCAGCCGCATGTTGCGGATCGCGCGGCGCATGATGCGGCGCAGCACGTACCCGCGCCCCTCGTTGCCGGGGACGACGCCGTCGCCGATGAGCATCACGGACGTGCGCATGTGGTCGCTGACGACGCGCAGCGAGACGTCGGAGGCCCGGGCGGCGCCATAGCGGACGCCGGTCAGCTCGGTGGCGCGGTCGATCACGACCCGGGACGTGTCGATCTCGTACATGTTGTGCACGCCCTGCAGGATCATCGCGAGGCGTTCGAGGCCGAGCCCGGTGTCGATGTTCTTGGACGGCAGCTCGCCGAGGATCGGGTAGTCCTCCTTGCCCTCGCCCGGCCCGCGCTCGTACTGCATGAAGACGAGGTTCCAGATCTCGACGTACCGCTCGTCGTTGACGGCCGGGCCGCCCTCGGGGCCGAACTCGGGGCCGCGGTCGTAGTTGATCTCCGAGCAGGGCCCGCACGGGCCGGGGACTCCCATGGACCAGAAATTGGGGCCCATGCCCAGGCGCTGGATGCGCTCGGCCGGAATGCCGATCTTCTCGCGCCAGATGCGCTCGGCCTCGTCGTCGTCGAGGTAGACGGTGATCCAGATGCGGTCCGGGTCCAGACCGTAGCCGCCGTCCGCCACGGAGTTCGTGAGCAGCTCCCAGGCGTACTGGATGGCGCCTTCCTTGAAGTAGTCGCCGAAGGAGAAGTTCCCGCACATCTGGAAGAAGGTGCCGTGCCGGGTGGTCTTGCCGACCTCTTCGATGTCCGGCGTCCGCACGCACTTCTGCACGCTCACGAGCCGGGGATGCGGCGGCTTGGCCTCGCCGAGGAAGTACGGCTTGAACGGGACCATGCCCGCGGGCACCAGCAGCAGCGTGGGGTCGTCGGCGATCAGCGATGCCGACGGCACCACGGCGTGCCCGCGCTCCTCGAAGAACCGCAGCCAACGCCGCCGAATCTCGACCGACTCCATCAGGGGTCCCTCCCCAGCGCGACACGCCCCCCGCCGGACGGGCGGGGCTCTCAGAAAAGGGGCGGAAGATCCGGCCCCGCTCCTAAGACTAGAGTCGCCGCGGAGCCTCGCGAACCGATTTACCCGCCGCCGGCGCGGAGGGGGGCGTGCCTCCGCGCCAGGTCCGCGCTACGAGGAGGAGACCTTCGGGAACGCGACGGGGCTGCGGTGGCCGGCGGTGTCCACCGCGCGCAGGCCGAACTGGACGTTGTCCTTGGACATGTCGATCGTCACCGTGGTGACGTCGCCGACGTCGATGACGTGGGTCCAGGACGCGGCCGTGGTCTCCCGCCAGACCACCTCGTACCCGGCCAGGTCCGGCTCGGTGCCGCGGTCCCACCGCAGGGTGGTGTCGTTGGTGAGCGCCGCCGAGATGATCTTCAGGTTCTTCGGCGTCCCCGGGGCCTGCGCCAGCGTCCACAACGTGGCGGCGTTCACCTTGGCGACCCGGGCGATGTAGTCGAAGTCCACGAACTCGACGAGGTCGCCGTACTGCACCCCGTCCTGCACGCGGACGTCCTGGTGCTCGTGGGCGAAGTTCTCCCTCGGCTCGGTGAACCGCGCCGCCGGGTAGCCCTGCCGCAGGAACGAGATGTGGTCGCTGCCCCGCAGGTACCGGTCGCGCCGCCAGATCACCCGCACGTCCATCCCGGTCGAGTCGTTCTGCGCGACCTCCTGGACGAACCGGCCGAGCTGGCGCGAGGGCCCGTCGTTCTCGCCGCCGACGGACTGCCGGGCCGACGCCTCGGCAGGCGTCTCGGTCGTCGGCACGCCCTCCACGAACAGGCGGACGGTGCGCGGGTCGGGCCGGGTGCCGTCCCAGCCCGAGCTGGCGCCCACGATGTCGTTGCTGAACATGCCCTGTACGTCCGTGCCCGCCGCCTTCATCTGCGCGGCCATGTACGCCGAGCCGTACAACCCCTGCTCCTCGCCCGCGACCACGGCGAAGACCAGGGTGCCCTCGGTGCGGCGGGTGGCGAACACGCGGGCCAGCTCCATCACCACCGCGACCCCCGAGGCGTCGTCGTCGGCGCCCGGGGCGTCGGCGGTGAAGTTCATGACGTCGGTGACCCGGGAGTCGATATGCCCGGAGACCACATAGACCCGCTCGGGCGAGGCGTCCCCGCTCAGTGTGGCGATGACGTTGGTGATGGTGGTCGGGGTGGGCACCTGCGGCGAGACGGGCTGGACGAACGACTGCCGCCGCACGGTCATCCGGCCGCCCGAGGTCGCCGCGACCGCCTCCAACTGCGCGAACACCCAGGCGGTCGCCGCGCCGATGCCCCGCACCGGGTCGTCCTGGCTGGACAGCGTGTGCCGCGTCCCGAACGCGACCAGCCGTCTCACCGTGGCCTCGACGCGGCGGCGGTCGATCTCACCGAGCAGCCTGCGCAACTCCTTGTCGGGCCGCTGCGGCGCGACCGCCCGTCCCGGCCCCGGGGCCAGGCCGGTTCCCGCGTCCGCGGCCGCGGCGGCGGGCCCCGCGAGCAGGGGGGCGGCGACGGCGGTGACGGCGGAGGCGGAAAGGAACGCACGACGGCTGGACCCGCCGTGCCGGACAGGGGGGATCTTCTCCATGCCCCAAATCAAGCCCCGAACCGACCCGAAGTCCACCCATCACATCAACCCCCGAGTCGAGTGCTATGCCAGGCCCGCGCCAGGCGTGAAGCCCTTCGACCCCGCATCCGCGCCGTAGACGTCGTGCCTCCTCGTGCGGCGCCGGGCAGGCGGCGTCAGCCAGGGGGCCGGCCGAGTTGGGCGTACAGTTCGAGCTGGTCGTAGTACTCCCGGTTCGTGATGATCTTTCCCCTGGCTATGGCGCACACTCCCGCGCCCCGGACGACGATCTGGCGCCCGGTCGCCTCCAGCACGGCGCCGCTCGGAGCGAGGAACGGCCCATTGTGGGTGCCCATGAGCGTCCATTCATGGACCGTCACGTCACCGCACTGGTACATGTGCCAGGGGGTGATGCAGAGGTCGGTGAAGGCCTCCAGGAAGTGCTCGTAGTACCAGGAGATCTGCTCGTGGCCCTCCGCCACGCCCGCCGGCGTGACCAGTACCGCGTCCGGGCTGTAGCAGGCCAGCACCCCGTCCATGTCATGGTCGTTGAACGCCCGGAACAGCCTCCTCTTGACTTCGGTGGCATCTGGCACGGAGCCCTCCTCGCCGGCGCCGCTGGGCCACCATCCCGCGGGTGAGCGCCCTACGCCCAGGGGCGCAGAACGACCTTGTTGCAGTGGTTCTCCTTGTTCTTGAACATCTCGTACCCCCGCGGAGCCTCTTCCAGGGGCAGGTGATGGCTGATGACGAAGCTGGGGTCGATCGCGCCCTCCCGAATCTTGTTGAGCAGGGGCTCCAGGTAGCGCTGGACGTGGCACTGGCCCGTCTTCATCGTGAGCGACCGGTTCATGAACGAGCCCATCGGGAACTTGTCCACCAGGCCGCCGTAGACGCCGATCACCGAGACGGTCCCGCCGTTGCGGCAGGCGAGGATGGCCTCGCGCAGCGCGTACGGCCGGTCGGTCTCCATGCGGGTCGCCTGCTTGGCGCGGTCGTAGGCCTGGATCGCCGGGACGGGGTAGTGCGCCTCCATGCCCACGGCGTCGATGCACGCGTCGGGGCCGCGTCCGGCGGTCAGGTCGCGGAGCGCGTCCAGGACGTCGACCTCCTCGTAGTCGAGCGTCTCGGCGCCCGCCCGCGCCGCGATGTCGAGCCGGTACGGGAAGCGGTCGATGCAGATGACCCGCTCGGCGCCCAGCAGGTACGCGCTCGCGACCGCGAACTGACCCACCGGGCCCGCGCCCCAGACGGCGATGACGTCGCCGGGCTTGATGTCGCACATCTCCGCGCCCATCCAGCCGGTGGGGAAGATGTCGGACAGGAACAGCACCTGCTCGTCCGGAAGATCGTCCTCGATCTTGATCGGCCCGAAGTCGGCGTACGGCACGCGCGCGTACTGCGCCTGGCCGCCCGGATAGCCGCCCAGCATGTGGGAGTAGCCGAAGATGCCCGCGGGAGCGTGTCCCATGAGCTTCTCGGCGAGGCCCGCGTTCGGGTTGGAGTTCTCGCACACCGAGTACATGCCGTGCGCGCAGGCCAGGCAGTCCCCGCACGCGATCGGGAACGGGACGACGACGCGGTCCCCCACGCGCAGCGTCGACACCCGCGGGCCGACCTCCACGACCTCTCCCATGAACTCGTGGCCGAGGACGTCGCCCTTCTTCATGGTCGGGATGTACCCGTCGTACAGGTGCAGGTCCGAGCCGCAGATCGCGCTGGAGGTGATGCGGACGATGGCGTCCCTGGGGTTCAGGATCCGAGGATCCGGAACCTCCTGCACCTCGACGGTGTTGCGGCCCATCCAGCAGTTCGCTTTCATCGGATCCTCCTCATCTCACCGGCTGGGCCGGACGCTGGAAGAGCTGCCGCTGCGCGCGGGTGCCCTCCGGGCTGCCCTCGGAACGGGTCACCTCGCCGGTCTCCATGACCTGCTTGAACCGGCGTAGATCGTCGCGCACCTGCTGCTCGGGGTGCTCCCCCAGCAGTCGCGCGAACGCGAGGCCGAGCTTGCCCGCCGGCGCCTCGTAGTCGATCCGCACGCGGACCTCCGTCCCGCGCCCGCCGGGGGCGTCGGTGAAGCGGACCCACCCGCTGTTACGGACGGTCGCGCCCTCGATCGAGCGCCAGGCGATGAGCTGTTCCTCGCGGTCCTCGACGATCTCCGCGTCCCATTCGATGACCTTGTGCGCCGGGCCGCGGACCTTCCAGTGCGAGTACCCGCCCCCGATGGTCTCCACCGACTCCAGGTGGATCATGAAGCGGGGAAGGTTCTCCAGGCTGCGCCAGAACCGGTAGACCTCCTGGCGCGGGCGGTTGACCGTGATGGACGCGCGCAGGTTCGTGATGGGTTCGGGGCCGGCACCCGGCATCGGGCGGTTCGCGCGCATCGCGGTGTACATGTCGGCGAGCGTGATGCCGGCCACAGCCGCCGAGGCCGCGGCGACCCGGCGGCGCCTGGGCCCGTCACGGTTGGCCATGGCGCGCCCCAGCATCGTCAAGTCCATGGCGTCGCCCGCGACACGGGTCCACGTCATGGGAGCGGGCCTGCGGGTGCCCAGAAGGGCGGCCGCGTGGAGCAGTTCCCGAATGCCGACGAGCCGTATCGCCTTGCCCGCCCAGGGCGAGTCGTCGAGGCCGCTGAGACGGCTGATCGCGCCCGGCGCGGCGAGCTGCGCCACGCCCAGGCCGAGGCTGGCCCATCCCAGCGTGGTCGCCAGGCGCTCGTGCGTACGGTGATTCTTCTCGCTCATGTGAACCTCACATGGCTGGGTTCCCTCGGATCGGGCCCACCGCCGACGCTCCCCGGATCACGCCCCCCAAGGCGCCCGTCAGGCCCGGCCTACGGCGAACCCTCGTATACCCACAAGCCGTACCCCCCTGACCTGGGCTAACACTGATCGCGGAAACGTGATGCCGATGCCCCGCCCACGGCGGGGAAACCGTTCTCGGGTTCCGGGACGCCCCCGGGGAACACCTTCGGCCACCCTCCATCGCGTGGAGGGTGGCGGACGGGTGCGCCGCCGCCCCGCCGATCCGCCCCACCGGCCGGCCGGCTCGTGGGGGGCGACACTGTCGTTCACGACACCGTCTTCTTACTTGCATTTGTCGCAATCACGAAGCGATCACGAGACGGCCGTCTCATTTGCCGCGCCACGCCGACTACCAGCGGAAACTCTTACACCACCCCTGCGGACGCGCCCGGACGGGTACCGCGTATTCGGCAATGCACAGTGCGACATGTCAATCTGGTCGTCGGGACTAGACACAGGCTGTCGTAAGAGTGCAGACTGTCTGGCGGTTCCCGGTCATTGTCGTCTTAGGCGTGAATGGGACCGGCTTACGGGGTTCGTGGGGGGTAGGGCTTCATCCGGGTGGTTTCGCCAGGCGCTGCTCACACAGCGTCATGTTGGCATGTTGGCATGTCGGCGTGGATATCAGCGGTAGAAGACGGAGTTCGGCCTGTGTCGATAGTCGTGGTTTACGATCAGGGTGCCGTATCGCCAACTGAGATCCTTCAAGGATTCACGGAGCCACAGGCCCTTATTCTCGTGTTGGCCGGGTCCGCCCACGCCCAGCGGGTGCGTCCGCTGTTCGCCGAGACGTGTGCCGCCGTTCACGACCTGGAGGACGTCGACCTGGTAGAACGGCTTCGCGGTCATGGCGTGACCGGCGTGGTGACGTTCAGCGAACCCATGCTCCAGGCGACATCCGTGCTCGCGTCGGCCCTCGGGCTGCGTTTCCACGACGCCGGCCTGGTGGAGCGCCTGACGAACAAGCACGTGCAGCGGCGGCGGCTCCGCGCCGCCGGTGTCGACGAAACCGGCTCCATTGTCATATCCCGGGCCGACGAATGGGATTCCGCCGTGGAACGGGTCCGATTACCGGTCGTCATTAAACCGGCGCGAGGCGTGAGCAGCCGGAACACGGTCTTGATCGACGAATTGGAGGCCGGTCGTTCACATATCGGCCCCATACTGCGCGAAGAAGGCACGGTCGTCGTCGAGAAATACTTACGCGGCATTGACGTCCCGGAACCGTTCGGCGATTATGTGTCGGTCGAGACCGTCGTTCAGAACGGCGAGCGATGCCATCTCGCGATCACCGGTAAACTGCGGCTCGTGCCACCGTTCCGGGAATGCGGCCAATTCTGGCCGCCCCGGCTCGACACAGCCGCCCGAGAAAGCGTCGAAGTGCTGGCGGACCAGGCCATCAAGGCCCTGGGCGTCGAATCGGGAATCCTTCACACCGAAATCAAACTGACCCCGGACGGCCCGCGGATCATCGAGGTGAACGGTCGCGTAGGCGGCTATATTCCCGAACTCGCCCGCCGCGCGGCCGCGATCGACCTGATAGACGTCGCCGGCAGAATCGCCCGTGGCGAGCGGGTTGAAATCCATCCCGTGGATCTGGACCGGGTTTACTTCCAGTTCACGACGCCCGCGCCCACCGAGTCCGGCACCGTATCGGCGGTGTGCGGGGCGGACGCGCTCAAGGACGTTCCCGGTGTCGTCCACCGATATCCCCTGGTCAGGCCCGGTACCGAGGTCGGAGGGGTGTGGACCCATGACCTGGACCTGGTGGTAGGGGACGTGCCGGACCACGAGGCGCTGGCAGCCACGATCGAGACGATCATGAGCAGGATCTCCTACCAATTCGAGATAGACGGCAGGCGGGTGGATCGCAGCGCCCGCGACCTCGTTTACAGCACGGCGCGATAAGCACGTCGCGATAACTGGAGGCAGGAAATTGCGTAAGATCATCGACAACCCCGCCGGCGTCCCCGAGCCGCCTCAGGGCCGGTACTCCCACGTCGCCCGCCTGGAGATCGGTGACAGCGTTGTTCTGATGTTGTCCGGCCAGGTCGCCGTCGACGACACCGGGCTCGACCTCGTCGCTCCTGGCGATATGCGCGGGCAGTCCGAGCGCATTTTCGAGATCATCGGCAAGATTCTCGAGGCGCACGGCGCGACCTTCCGGGACATCGTGAACATCCGGACCTACCTGACCGACATGGACAGGCGCAGCGAGTACGGCGAGATCCGCCGTAAGTACCTGCCGACCGAGGAGCCTCCGACCAGCACCACCGTGGAGGTCTCGCGCCTGTTCCTTCCCGAGGCGGTCATCGAGGTCGAGGTCATGGCGGTCATGGCCCGTCCGGGCGCCGGGGAGTGACGTTGTCCGTCACTCGCACCACCGATGAGCGGTTCCGCCGCGCGGTCGAGTCCTTATGCGTCCCCGTGATGGGGACCGAGGCGGTGGGCCCGCTGCTCGCCGCGTTGCTCAAGCTCGTACGTCCGCAGCGGGTGCTGGAAGTCGGGATGGGGTACACCACCCCATTTCTGGCCGGAGCCCTCGGCGAGATCGCCGACGAGGTCCGGGCGGAGTCACCGGCGCTCGCCGCGAAGACCCGGCCCTACCTCGACGGCGGCGTCCCCCTGGACGAGACGTGGATGGATTCCCCGCCGGCCCTGCTGGCGCCCGGGTTCTACGGTGCCCCCTATCTCCCCAGGCTCGTCGCCGTCGACGATCTCTCGATTCCCGAGTCGTCGTCGTCGAAGGTGTGGGACGTGCTGCGCGAGCTGGAGCTCGACCATCTCGTGACGGTTGTGAACGCGGATCTGCGGGCGTGCGCCGAACATCTCCCCGAGGATTTCCTGCCCATTGATTTCGCCTGGATCGACGCGTGGGAGTGCCTGTACTTCTTCGACAACTTCTGGGATCTGATCAATCCGGACGGGGGCCTCGTGGTCATGCACTATCTGATGACCTACCCGGAAGGCGAGGCGTTCCTGAGGTACCTGGCCACGCTCCAGCGTGAAAGGCCCGGCGAGTTCGAAGTGGTGAACCTCCTGGAGCCCCACAAGCTCACGCAGAACAGCGTCACCATCCTGCGCCGGACCGCCGGCGTCCTACCGCGCCGGTACGCCCGCCCGGGCGGGCACATGAGTTTCGATGATTCCTTGCGCGCGCAGGCGGAGGCGCAGGTAGAGGCGACCGCGGGAGCACCCCGCGACCGTACCGCCCACGGCTCGGAAGGCTGACCGGGCGCCATGTCGACCATTGCCTTCCTTGGACAGGGCCGCATGGGCGTGCCCATGGCCCGCCGGCTCGTCGACGCCGGTCATCGGGTGACGGTCTGGAACCGTACCCCGGAGAAATGCGCGTGGGCCGCCGATGCCGGAGCCCACATCGCCGGCACTCCGGCGGAGGCGGCGAGGGACGCGGATCTGGTCATCACCATGCTGCGCGACGCCGACGCGGTCGGCGGGGTGCTGCTCGGCGAGAAGGGAGCCGGCCAGGACATGGCCCCCGGCACCGTGGTGCTGGAGATGTCCACCATCGGCCCGGACGCCGTCACCGAACTCCGGGACCGCCTGCGGCCGGGCATCCGGCTCGTGGACGCGCCCGTCGTCGGAAGCCTCCCCCAGGCGACGGCCGGCAAGCTGCGGATCCTGGTGGGGGGTGAGGAAGCCGACGTGTCACGGTGCGCCGACGTGCTGGCCGTGCTCGGCTCGGTCACCCACCTCGGACCTCTCGGTTCCGGGGCCGCGGGCAAGCTCGTCGCGAACATGATCACGATTACGTCGTTCACGATGATCGCTGAGGCGCTCGCGCTGGGCGACCGGCTCGGCCTGACGACCGAGGACACGCTGGGCCTGCTCGGTACCAGCGCGGTGGGCCCGTTCGTGGAACGGATTCGCGACCGAATCGGTGACGACGAATTCCCCACGCAGTTCTCCCTCGGACTGGCGGAGAAGGATCTGGCACTCATCCTGGCCGCCGGCGCCGACCCTTCGGGGCTTGTCGCCGCGGCGCGGAGACACCTGTCGGCGGCCGTGCACAGCGGCCTGAGCGAACGAGACATCAGCGTGGTGATCGAAGAAGTCCGATCCCGCACAGCGAGCTCGGTAACAACGAAACGAGGCGATATCAAGTGAACATCTCCGAGACAAGTGACGAGCTCGTCGCTCAGGTGCGCAAGGCGTGGGCCGACGTCCTCGGCACCGACTCCGCGGAGAGCGTGCCGCTGGACGTGAACTTCCTGGAGGCGGGTGGGAACTCGCTGCTGCTCGTCATGTTGTGGGAAGAGCTGCAGCCGCTGGCGGTGCGTCCGGTGAAGCTCTCCGAACTGTTCCAGCACGGAACGGTGCGAGCGCAGGCCGACCTGCTGGCCGACAAGCCCGCGGCCGCCGAGCCCACCGCCACCGAGCGACCCGTGGCCGCGGAGTCCGGGCAGCGGTCGCTGCTCGCCGCCAGGCGGGCGGCCGCCACCCCGGCGGGCGGGGGCCGGTTATGAGCGATACCGCGATCGCCGTCGTCGGCGTCGGTTGCCGGTTCCCGGACGCGTGGACGCCCGAGGAGTTCTGGTCGAACATCGACAACGGCGTCATCTCGATGCGCCCGTTGCCGGACGACCTGCTTCGCGCCTCCGGTGTCGACGAGGAGACACTCCGCGGAAGCGACTACGTCCGGGTCGGCACGCGGCTCCCCGGCGCCGCGGAGTTCGCCGCGGACTTCTTCGGCTACACGCCCCGCGAGGCCGAGCTGATCGACCCGCAGCACCGCATCTTCCTGGAGGTGGCCTGGGAGGCGCTTGAACGAGCCGGGCACATCTCCAGCGCGGACGCCAAGACGGTGGGCGTGTTCGCCGGTAGCGGTGTGGGACCGTACTCGGCCGCGCTCTTCGCCGCGAAGGCCCGCACCGAGGGCGTGGCCGCCGCGGTGGGAGACCTGGACCTGACTTTGGGCGGCGAAGTCGACTTCCTGCCCTCGCGCACGGCGTACAAACTGGGCCTGCGCGGACCCGCTCTGAGCGTTCAGACCGGCTGTTCGTCGTCCCTGTACGCGCTGAACTACGCGGCCCTGAGCCTTCTGGCCGGTGAGTGCGACATCGCGCTGGCCGGCGGCTCCGCCGTCCAGGAACCGCTGCTCGGCTACCGCCACAAACCCGGGCGCGCGTTGTCCGACGACGGGCAGTGCCGCTCCTTCGACCACCGCTCCAACGGCACCAACCACGGGTCCGGCGTGGGCGTCGTGGTGCTGCGCCGGCTCGCCGACGCCCTGGCCGACGGGGACGAGGTGCTGGCCGTGCTGTACGGCAGCGCCGTCGGCAACGACGGACCGGACAAGATCGGCTATGTCGCGCCGAGCCCCGCCGGGATCACCCGAGTCGTGAGCGGCGCCCTGAACGTCTCCGGGATCAGCGCGGAGCGACTCCGCTACGTCGAGGCGCACGGCACCGCCACCCCGCTGGGCGACCAGGTCGAACTGGCGGCGCTCACCACCGCGCTGCGCAGGACCAGCGCGGGAACCGGGTACTGCCGCCTCGGCTCGGTCATGTCGAACATCGGGCACACCGGTCCCACGGCGGGCATCGCGGGCTTCATCAAGGCCGTGCACATCGCCGGCACCGGAGTGCTGCCGCCGCACCCCGCGTTCGAGCGGCCGCGCGAGCCCGGCGTGCTCGCCGAGAGCCCGTTCACCATCTCCACCGAACTCGGCCACTCCACCGACGACTGCTATGTGCTGGTCAACTCGGTGGGCATGGGCGGCTCCAACGCGGCGGCCGTGCTGGGCCCGCCGCCCGCGCGGACGCGTGCCGCCGCACCGCGGCGCGAGAAGGTCCGGCTCCAGCTTTCCGCCCGGAACCGGACCGAGCTGGACGCGCTGTCCCGCAAGCTCGCCGATGCCCTGGAGCGGAGCGAGCTCCCGCCGGCCGATGTGATGTACACGCTGCGTGTGGGCCGGCGCGACTTCGAGGAGCGCCGCGTGGTGACCGCCGAGCCGGGTCGCCTGGCCGCGGCGCTGCGGTTGCCCCGTCCGCCGCTCGTGAAGTCCCGGCGCAGCCCCGCCCGCCGCGCCGCGCTCGTCATCGGTGCGGACTCGGCGATCCCCGCGGACATCCGTGAACTCCTGCTGGCCGCTCTGCCGGCCGGCACCGAGACGTTCACCGATACCGCGGCGGTGCCGGCCGACCGGTTCGTCATCCTCGTCGGCACAGGGCCGCAGCCCGGGGAGGACCGGCACGTCCTGCGCGAGGACGCGCCGGATCTGCGCGACGAAGTGGAGGCGGCGCTCACCGAGGCGTGGCTCCAGGGTGTTCCGGTGGACTGGACGCCGCTGTCGCCCGACACCGGCCGCCGTATCGCTCTTCCCAGCTACCCGTTCACCCGGCAGCGCTACTGGGCGCTGGATCGCGTTTCGCTGGCCCCCGGAGCCGGCGCCGCCGCCTCGGCCGCCTCGGCCGCCTCCGCCGCACCCGTGGCGGACACGGCCGGGGACGACGTCGAGGCGGGGCTGCTCGCCATCTGGCGGGACCTGTTCGGCGTCCCGGCGATCGGCCTGGACGACCACTTCGGCGCGCTCGGCGGGACGTCGCTGCTGGCGGTGCAACTGGCCCTGGAGATCGAGAACCGCTTCGGCTGCATGGTGAACGTCCACCGCGCCGGTGGCAGCAAGGTCACCGTCCGCCGCCTGGCCGAACTGGTCCGCGCCCAGAAGGACATGTCCGGCACCCCGAACACCGGCCTCGGCGACGAGCTCG
The DNA here is from genome assembly GCF_003323745.1 of Sphaerisporangium album. Classification (GTDB taxonomy): domain Bacteria; phylum Actinomycetota; class Actinomycetes; order Streptosporangiales; family Streptosporangiaceae; genus Sphaerisporangium; species Sphaerisporangium album. The sequence goes on along the minus strand of NZ_QOIL01000016.1, from coordinate 93,470 downwards.
ACCGGGGCGACGACGAGTTCATCGACGCGGACCTGAAGCTGCCGCTGGGGTCGGTCGCGTCGGCCCGGTCGCGGGGGAAGGACTTCCTCCTCACCGGTGCGACCGGCTTCCTCGGCGCCTTCCTGCTGCGGGAGCTCCTGGACCACACCACCGGCCGGATCTACTGCGTGGTCCGCGCCGACGACGAGGCCGCGGGCATGGACCGCCTGCGCGCGGCGGCCCAGAAGTTCACGCTGCCGGAACCGGATGCCGAACGGGTCCACGTGGTGCCCGCCGACCTGCGCGACCTCGCCAAGGCCGGGGAGGTCTACCGGGACGGAGAACTCGGGCGCCGAGTGGGCCACATCGTGCACTGCGCCGCGAAGGTGGTGTTCACCGAGCCGTACCGCACCCTCCGCGAGGAGAACGTCCTGCCCATGGCAGACCTGCTCACATGGGCACGGGGCCATGGCATCCGCGACTTCAGCTACGTCTCCTCCCTGGCGGCGGCCGGCCCGGCGATGGGATCGGCCAACCGGTACCTGGAGACGCGGGCCCAGTCGCTCGACCCGCAGGCGGGCAGTTACGGCGCCGGCAAGTGGGTCTGCGAGCGTCTCCTCACCCGCGCGGAAGAGGACGGCATGCGGGTGCGGGTGTTCCGTCCGGGCCTGATCATGTCGTCGAGCCGGACCGGCGCGGGCAACGACAAGGACCTGATCTACTTCGCGTTGATCAGCGGCCTGGCCGTGGGCGGGCATCCGCAGGACGACCGGGTGCTGATGATGTCACCGGTGGACCTGGTCGCGAACGCGATCGTCGAGCTGGCGTTGTCCCCGGGCTCGATCGGCCGCGCCTACCACCTGGTCGCGGAGCGCGGGGTCAGCATGCGCAGGCTCTTCGCCCTGCTCGGGGCCGCGGGCCTGCCCACCGAGCCGATGCCGCTGGCGGACTGGCAGCAGCGGGTGCGCCGGCTGGCGCTGGAGACCGGCAATCCCATCCTGTCCGCGGCCGCCCTGCTGGAGCTCGAAGGGCACGACGACGACGAGCTGGCCGTCCAGGCCGCCGGATGGCAGCCGTGGCTGAGCCGTAAGGGTCTCGATCCGCGGCTGACGGGTCAGACGCTGCGCCGCGGCATCGAGTTCCTGGCCCGGCGCGACGACCTGGTCATGAAGCTGGTGGGCGACCTGGTCGCCCGGGACGAGGAGAGTGAAACCGAACGATGAGCGATCACACCAAGGGCCGGCTGGCCGTCCTCGGCGCCGGCGTGATGGGCACCGGTATCGCCACGCTGGCCGTGGGCTACGGCTTTCCGGTCGTCCTGGTCGACATCGACGAGGAGAAGCTCGTCCGCGCCAGGGCGAGCGTCGCCCAGCAGCTGCGCCTGTGCCAGCTCATGGGCAAGTTGCCGGCGGACACTCCGGCCGGTGAGCTGGAGACGACCACGGACGTCGGCCGGGTGGCGGGCGCCAGCGCCGTGATCGAGGCGGTGACCGAACGTCTGGAGCCGAAGGCCGAGGCGTTGACCGCGGCGACCGCGGCCGTCTCGCCGGGGACGCTCGTCGTGTCGAACACGTCGGCCATCCCGATCGACGAGCTCGCCCAGTACGTGGCGCGTCCCGAGGACCTGGTCGGCATCCACTTCATGAACCCGCCCTACCTGATCCGCACGGTCGAGCTGATCCGCGGTCCGCGCTCGGCCGACGCGGCGATCGAGGCGGCGCAGAGGATGCTCGCCGACCTCGGCACGACGCCGGTGCTGGTCGGCGACGGCCCGGGCTTCGTCATCAACCGCATCCTCCAGCGGGCCATCAACGAGGCGGCCCGCATCGTCCAGGACGGCGTCGCCACCCCGGAGGCGGTCGACGCCGCGTTCACCGGTTGCCTCGGTCACCGGACCGGCCCGCTGTCCACCGCCGACCTCATCGGCCTGGACAACGTCGTCGACTCGCTGTACGTGCTGCTGGAGCGCACCGGGGACGAGGGCTACCGCCCCTGCGACCTGCTGGTGGCGAAAGTCAAAGCCGGCGAGTTCGGCCGCAAGACCGGCCGTGGGTTCTACGAGCACCAAGGAGCGTCATGAGTTCGTCAACCGAGCAGGCCGTGGCGGCGGAGGCGATCTCCGCCGACCTGTTGGGGTTCGTTGAGCGGCAGACCAAGGCGTCGGTGACCGCCGACCTCGACTTGTTCGGGTCCGGCCTGGTCTCGTCGCTGTTCGCCATGCAGCTCGTCGTGCACGTGGAGAGCACCTTCGGTGTGTCCGTGCAGGGTGAGGACCTCAAGCTCGACAACTTCCGCACCGTCAACGCCATCACCGATCTCGTTTTACGGCTTCGGGGAAACGGCGATGGCTGATCCGTACGCCGTAGCCGCGGAGCTGGTCACCCAGGCCGTGGGCACGCGGGCCGACGAGTGGGACCGTGCCGGCCGCCTGCCGGGTGACGTCGTGCGGCACCTGGCCGCCCAAGGCGTGCTGTGCCCCGACGTTCCGGCCGAGTTCGGCGGGATGGGGCTGACCAGCGGCGAGCTCGGGGCGCTGACCGCCCACGCCGGTGGCCTGTGCTCGTCTCTGCGCAGCCTGATGACCTCGCAGGGCATGGCGGCCTGGGCGATCCGCCGGCTCGGCGACGACCGGCAGAAGGAGGCGTTCGTGCGGCGTCTGGCCTCCGGGGCGACGGCCGCGATCGCCTTCAGCGAGATCGGCGCCGGCAGCGACCTGTCGGCGATGACCACGAGCGTCACGCTCTCCGGTGACCGCGTGGAGGTCTCCGGGACGAAGGTGTGGGTCACCGGTGCCGCGTACGCCGATCTGATCGTGGTGTTCGGCCGCCACGGCGACGGCGGCGCGGTGGTGGTCGTGCCGGCCGACGCGCCCGGCGTGACGGTGACCCCGGTCGGCGACCCGCTGGGCTGCCGGGCCGCCGGACACGCCGAGGTGGAGCTGGACGCCGTCACGTTGCCCGCCGACCACATGCTGGGGGGCGCCGGCCTGCCGATGGAATGGCTGGTGACCTCGGTGCTCACCCACGGCCGGCTCTCGGTGGCGTGGGGGTGCGTCGGCATCCTGCGCGCGTGCCTGGCCGCCGCGGTCCGGCACGCCGGCACGCGGGAGCAGTTCGGCAAACCGCTGGCCGACCACCAGCTCGTCGCCCGGCACCTGGCCGAACTGCACGTCGCCGAGCAGGCGTCCACGCTGATGTGCGAGCACGCCAGCCGCCGCTGGGACGACGGCTCCCCCGAGCAGGTCGGCGCCGCGGTCGCGGCCAAGCACTTCGCGGCGACGCAGGCAGCCAAGGGGGCGGCGTCCGCGGTCCAGGTTCTCGCCTCGGCCGCGGCCAGGGACGGGCACGTGGTGGCCCGCGCCTACCGCGACGCCAAGCTGATGGAGATCATCGAGGGCAGCAGCGAGATCAGCCAGCTCCTGCTGGCCCGGCAGGCGCGGGAGCTGTGGACATGAACATCGGCATCGGCGCGATCCACTGCGTGCTGCCCGAGGAGCGGCTGGAGGTCAAGGCCCTCCCGGAACTCGACCTGCTCGGTCACGACGAGTCCAGATTCGTCGACGAGTGCGGTATCCGCACCGTGGGCGTCTTCCCCGACGCCGACAACGGCGGGCTGGCCGCCCGGGCCTGCGGCGAGCTGCTCGCCCGGACGGCCGGAGAGCCGGACCTGCTGATGATGGTCGGCCCCCGGTCGCCCGACGTGCTGCTGGGGTCGGACGTGTGCCGGGTTCAGGCCGAGAACAAGCTGTCGTCGTTCGCGTTCACCGTGGACGGTCTCGGGTGCACCGGATCCAGCGCGGCGTGGGCGCTCGCCCGTGACCTCCTGCTGGCCGATCCCCGCCGCGACAGCGTGCTGATCACGCACAGCAGTCTGCCGACCGGAGTCGACCGCATCCGGTACCCGGTCACGGTGATCGGCGATGGCGCGTACGCGATGACGATGGTGCGGGAAGGCCGGCCGGTGCTGCGGGCCCACCGCATGGAGACCGACGGCGGTTTCCACGACCTGTTCAAAGTCGAGTACAAGCAGGCGCCCTGGTACGAGTGGCGCGAAATATGTGCGTCGCCCGACCGGTACGGGTTCGAGCTCGCCATGCACAGCCGGATGCGGATCGGCCGCATGGTGGACGAGGTGCTGGCCGAGGCGGGCATCGGCAAGGAGCAGGTCGCCGCCGTACTGATGCAGAACGTCACCGCGTCGGCGTACGAGTTCTACGGGACGCTGCTGGGGATGCCCATCCATCCGCTGTGCCGTGCCCACCTGACGGAGTACGGGCACCTCGGCGCGATGGACGTGGTGCTCAATCTGGATCGCCTGATGAGCAGTGGCGACGTTTCACCCGGTGACCACGTCCTGGTCCTCAACAACAGTCCGGTCGCCGCGTGGGCTGTGACCCTGTGGGAAATCTAAGGAGGCCGTGAGATGGGTTCCGATACGGTCAAGTGCCTGGTGTGGGACCTGGACAACACTCTGTGGCACGGGGTGTTGCTGGAGGACGGAGAGGTCCGGCTCAGCGACGAGATCCGCCGGGTCATCGTCGGACTCGACGAGCGGGGAATTCTGCAGTCGGTGGCGAGCCGCAACGACCACGACCACGCGTGGGGGTGGCTGGAGAAGCTCGGCGTGGCCGAGTACATGGTCCTGCCGCAGATCGGCTGGGGTTCGAAGTCCGCGTCGATCACCGCGATCGCCGACCGGCTGCAGTTCGCGCACAACACCATCGCGTTCATCGACGACCAGGCGACCGAGCGCGCGGAGGTGGCCCTACGGCTGCCCGAAGTCCGCTGCTACCCGGCCGAGGTCGCCACGACCCTCCTCGACCTGCCCGAGTTCAACCCCGCCAAGGTGACCGGGGACTCCCGGCACCGCCGCGCCATGTACCAGGCCAACTTCGCCCGCGAAACGGCACGGTCGGACTTCCCGGGGCCGGACGAGGAATTCCTCCGCACCCTCGACCTGGAGATGCGCGTACGCCGGGCGGACGAGGAGGACCTCGGCCGCGCAGAAGAGCTCACCCTGCGCACCAGCCAGATGAACGCGACCGGCGTGCACTACTCGTACGAGGCGTTGCGGGACCTGCTGTCGGACCCCCGCCACGAGGTGCTCGTCGTGACCATGACCGACCGGTTCGGGTCACACGGAGCGGTCGGCGTCGTCCTGATAGAGAAGCACTCCGAGGTCTGGCACCTCAAGCTGCTGGCGACGTCATGCCGCGTCGTCGCCTTCGGCGCCGGTTCGGTGTTGCTGAACTGGCTCTCCGACCAGGCCGCTTCGGCGGGAGCGCATCTCACGGCCGACTTCCGGCGCACCGACCGCAACCGCATGATGGAGGTCGCCTACCGGTTCGCCGGATTCGGCGACGACGCGTGCCCCTGCGCGGCGGCCCTGCCCGCGGGGACCGACGGCGTGGAACGCCTCCACCTGCTGCCGCAGCGCCGGCCCGCGCCGGACACGATCCTGGTGCGCGCCGTGAATCTGGCCCGTCCCGAACCGGACCTGGTCGAGTGGTTCGCGCGGAGCTCACAGGGGGCGGCGCTGTGATGCCTCAGACGCTGTACGAGTGGTTCGCCCGATCGGTCGAGCGGGTTCCGGACGGGCCGGCACTCGAAGTCGGCGGCGAGGTGCTGACCTACCGGGAACTGCACCGCTGCGCCGAGGCGGTCGCCACGGGCATCCTGGAGGCACACGGTGCCGTACCGGAACGGGTGGCGCTCCTCGCCAACCGCAGCCTGGCGGCGTTCGCCGGTTACCTGGCGGCCCAGCGGCTCGGCGCCGCCGTCGTGCCGCTCAACCCCGGTCACCCGGTGTACCGCAACGAGATCATCTGCCGCGCCATCAAGTGCGACGTGTTGATCGCGGACGAGAACGGTGAGAGCCAGCTCGCCGGCGTCGGCGGCACCGTGGAAACGGTGGTGCGGCTCCAGGACTCCGACGTGCTCGGCGCACGGCCGGGACCGCTTCCCGAGCCGGCGACCACGCCCGGCGACGTGGCCTACGTCCTGTTCACCTCGGGCTCGACGGGAAGGCCGAAAGGTGTCCCGATCACCCACGCCAACGCCTCGCCGTACGTCGCGCGCAACATCGCCCGGTACGAGGTCGGGCCGGGGTGCCGGGTCTCCCACACGTTCGACCTGACCTTCGACCCGTCGGTCTTCGATCTCTTCGTCACGTGGGGCGGCGGGGCGACGCTGGTCTCACCGGCCCGGAGCGAGTTGCTGAGCCCGGTGGACTACCTGGTCGACAACGCCATCACCCACTGGTTCTCGGTGCCCTCGATCGTCTCGGTCAGCGCCAACCTCGACAACCTGCCGACGGGACGACCGACCGCGCTCCGGCAGAGCATCTTCATCGGGGAGCAGCTCACCTACAACCAGGCCACGGCGTGGCGGGCCGTCGCGCCGCAGGCGCGTATCGACAACGTGTACGGTCCCACGGAGCTGACCGTGGCGTGCACGGAGTACCGGCTGCCGGCGGATCCGGGGCAGTGGCCGTCGACGTCCAACGACACCGTGCCGATCGGACCGGTCTACGAGTATCTCGACCACGTGATCGTCGGCGAGGACGGCGCGCCGGCCCTGGAAGGGGAGCTGTGCGTCCGGGGGGTGCAGCGGTTCGCCGGATACGTGGATCCCGAGGACAACCGGGGCCGGTTCCTGGTCTGGAACGGGGACCGGTACGTGCCGGACGAGGGGGCCGCGCCCGGACCGGATCACTACTACCGCACGGGTGACCGTGTGCGGTGGGAGAACGAGGAGTTCGTCCACCTCGCCCGGCTCGACCACCAGGTGAAGATCCGGGGCTACCGGGTCGAGCTCGGCGAGATCGAGGCCGCGATCTTGCGGCATCCGGACGTGATCCACGCGGTGGTCATCGCGATCCGCGACGGCGAGACCGTCCAGCCGGTGGGCTTCTACACGGGGACCGAGGTGCCCGAGCGGCAGTTCGTCCGCTGGCTGCGGGAGCGCCTCCCCATCCACATGGTGCCCCGGCGGCTGCATCACCGTGATTCTCTCCCTCTCAACGCCAACGGCAAGGTCGACCGGAACTCGTTGCGGGACGACGTAATGTCCGGAACCGGATGATTGGTCCGCATTCCCCATGTCATTCCTCAAGGACGTGATCCCTCCCGCCGGGATCGTTCGACTACTGGCGATCAGTAATCTGGCCAAGACGACGGCGCACGGCATCCTCATGACCATCAGCGTGCTGTACTTCACCCGGGTGATCGGCATCGCACCCGAGCGGGTGGGGCTCGCGCTGACCCTGGGCGCCGCGGTCGGGATGTTGTCCAGCGTCCCTGCCGGACGGCTGGCGGACGTCAGAGGGCCGCGCGCCGTGACCATCACGATGCTGGCGTTGCTGGGCGTCGCCGCCTGCGGTTACGCGCTCGTCTCCGGGTTCGTCGGACTGGTGGTGGCCGCCGCCGTCGTCCTCGGGTTCGAGTCCGCGTCCCACGCGGCTCGCGGGGCGTTGCTGGCCGGCCTGCTGCCGGGTGCGGCGCGGTCGCACGCGCTGGCCCACATGCGCTCGACGGCCAACATCGGGGTGGCCCTGGGATCGGTCGCGGGCGGCCTGGGCCTGCTCTTCGACTCCCGGGCCGGCTACATGGGCCTGCTCATCACGGCCGGCGTCCTTTACACCACGGCCGGTCTGGCCTTCCTGCGGGTGCCTTCGGTGCCGGCGACCGGAGCCGGCCCGAAGGAGGGGCCGTCGTGGGGGGTCCTGCGCGACCTCCCGTACGCCGCGGTGTCCTTGGTCAACAGCGTGCTGGTCATGAGCGACGCGGTCCTCGTGGTCGCCATGCCGGTATGGATCAGTCAGCAGACGACGGCGCCGCCGTTCTTCCTCACGGTGATGCTGCTCGTCAACACGGCGGTCGTCATCCTGTTCCAGGTCCGTGCGAGCAAGGGGAGCGAGGACGTCACCGGCGGCGTACGGGCCTGGCGGAGGGCCAGCCTGGCGCTCGCCGCCTGTTGCGCGATCTTCGCCGCGTCCGCCGGGCAGCCGGTGTGGGTGGCGTGCGCGCTTCTCCTGGTCGGGACGCTGGTCCACGTCTTCGGCGAGATGCTGCACAGTGCGGGCGCGTGGTCGTTGAGCTACGGACTCGCTCCCGAAGGCGCCCAGGGGCAGTACCAGGGATTGTTCGAGATGTCCACGCAGCTCGGCTCCATGATCGCGCCCGTGGCCGTCACCACGGTGCTTGCGGCGATCGGCGGCATGGGCCTGCTGGTGTGGGCCGGCGTGTTCCTCGTCGCGGGAATGATCGCGGCGCCGATCGCCCGCTGGGCACAGCGCACCCGGATCGGACCAGTGGAAGCCTCGGTAACGGCCGCCGACGCCTGAACTTCGCGACTTGAAAGAGGTCAAGATGGATTTCAGTCTTTTCTATTTCGCCGACGACAGCACCCCGGGTGAGGGCAGGTACAGGCTCCTCCTGGAGGGCGCCCAATTCGCCGACACCCATGGATTCAGCGCGGTGTGGACCCCCGAGCGTCACTTCCATCCGTTCGGCGGGCTGTACCCCAACCCCTCCGTGACGAGCGCCGCCATCGCCGCCGTCACGAACCGGGTCGGGATCCGCGCGGGCAGCGTCGTCGCGCCACTGCACCATCCGCTCAGGATCGCCGAGGAGTGGGCGGTCGTCGACAACATCTCCGGCGGACGGGTTGGCATTTCTTTCGCGTCCGGCTGGCACGCCAACGACTACTCGCTCAGGCCGGAGAACTATGCCGACCGTAAGCGGCTGCTCGGGGAGTACGTCGAGACGGTGCGGAGCCTCTGGCGGGGTGACGCCCTGACGGTGACGAACGGTGTGGGCGAGCCGGTGGACGTGCGGATCTATCCCCAGCCGATCCAGCGCGACCTGCCGATCTGGGTGACGAGCGCGGGCGGGGTGGAGACCTTCCGCCAGGCCGGCCGGCTGGGCGCCGGTGTGCTCACCCACCTGCTCGACCAGGATCTCGACACCCTCGCCATGAAGATCGCCGAGTACCGGAAGGCGCTCATCGACCGTCCGGACGCCGACGAGTGGCCGGGGCATGTCGCGCTGATGATCCACACCTACCTGGACGACGACGAGGACACGGCCCGCGAGATGGTCCGTCCGCCCCTGTCGGAGTACATGCGAAGCTCGCTGGGGCTGCTGACGGCGTCCCAGCTGGACGGGCGGCGCAAGGTGGACCTCTCCCGGTTGTCGGCCGAGGACACCGAGTTCCTGGTGGGGCAGGCCTTCGACCGCTACTACGACCACGGCCTGCTGGGCACCGTGTCCAAGGCGCAGGGCGTCATCGAGCAGTTCCGCGCCGCCGGAGTGGACGAGGTGGCGTGCCTCATCGACTTCGGCCTGCCGGCGGATTCGGTGCTGTCGGGGCTGACCAGGCTGGACCGGCTGCGGCAGGCGTCCCAGACCGGCGGCGAGAGCCGATGACCATGTCACGGGGCGGGCTCGTCGACTTCGAGGTCGCGTTCCCCCAGGGCCGGATGACGGTCCAGCAGATGCACGAGTGGTCCGGCGTCTCGATACCCGAGATCCTGGAGATCACGCACTGCCAGGAGTTCCCCGTGCTGGGACCGGACGAGCAGGCGTGGGAGCTGGCGGTCGACGCCGCCGCCACCACCCTCGACCGCACGGGGACCGATCCCGGATCGATCAGCCGGGTGATCTACGCGGGAGCCGGCTACTGGGACGCCCCCGCCTGGTCGCCCGCCGCCAAGGTGGCCGACGAGCTGGGCATCACCCGGGCGCACTGTTTCGAGGTCACCAACTTCTGCAACGCGCTGACCGTCGGGATGCGCATCGCCGTCGACGGGCTCACCCCCGGCTCCGACGAGCGCGTCCTGGTGGTCGCGGCCGAACGGTTCGCCCACGCGGTGGACCGCCGCGACCCCGACTCCAAAGGCCTGTTCAACTTCGGAGACGCGGCGTCCGCCGTGCTCGTGGGCGGTTCACACCACTCGTTCGCGTACCTCGGCTCGTCGGCCCGGACCGACCCGCAGTGGTGCGACTACTTCATCGGCGACTACCACGACACGGGCGTCTACACCCGCCGGCGTGGGCACCGGAAAGGACTCTCCGACACATACGTGAACAACTTCGTCACGCTCGTCGGGGACACGCTCGACGAGATCGGCAGGAAGCAGGACGACGTGCGCTTCCTGCTCATCAACCAGAACGACAAGAACATCCAGGACCGCCTCCTGACGACACTGGATCTGCCACCGGAACGCAGCGTCTACAACCACTCGGAGCTCGGCCACATGGGGTGCTCCGACACGCTGATCGCACTGCGCCGGTTGTGGGACGGGGGTGCGCTGGACACCGGGGATCTGGTGTTGCTGGCGACCAGTGGCGCCGGTTTCAGCTGGTCGGTGACCGCACTCGAGTATCGGGCGGGGTAGCGATGGCGCTTTCGGTGGTGGTGGCGGACGATCTCGGGGACGTGGGGGCCGACGAGCTCTACGAACTCGACGCGAACGTAGGGGCCCTTGGGTGCCGCGGCAGGCTGGTCCAGCACTCGGACGATCCCCGCTGGGAGCCGCGCTACGTCATCGTGCGGGACGGTTCACGGCTGTGCGCGGCGGTGCCCGTCTTCCTGGGGCTCGGCACCGAGTGGTCGGACCAGATCCACTCGCCCAAGGAGTGGGGGCTTGACGAGTCACCGATCCAGGCCAAGAGCGCCCTGGTCGGCGGGCGCCTGGAGATCCGGGGCAGCCTGCGGTGCGTGGACGAGCCGGAGGTGTTCCGCTCGGTGCTCGACGGGTGTGCGTCGATCTCCGAGCTTGACGGACGCGAACTGTTCCTCGGCTATCTCGACGAACGGCAGCAACGGCTCGCCGAGGCGATCTTCGGTCCGATGGAGTGGCTGGTCGAGTACGACGACTTCGTGTACCCGGAGGAGATCGTTCTCGGCTCGCTCGCCGACGTCCCCCGCAACGTACGGCAGACGATCCGCCACGGCGAGCGCCAGATCGCCGAGCATCAGATCAAGGCGGAAACGGTGCCGTGGCAGGAGTACCGCGGCACCGCGTGCGCGCTGATCGCGGAGCACAACAAGCGCATGGGCATGGTCGACCACCCGGCGCTCGTCCGCTATCGGATGGATCAGTGGGACGAGTGCGACGAGGTGAGCGTGTCCGTCGTGCACGCCACCGCCGGCGGTGAAGAGGGAGCCGCGGAGGGAGCCGTCACCCTTCTGACCTACCGGGACGAGCTGGAGGTGTACGAGGTCGGGCTGCCCGGCGAGGACGGCCCCGGCAGACGGGCGTTGTACGCATGCCTGACATTTCACGAACCAAGGCGGATCGCGCAGAGCCTTGGAGTGAAGACGGTCAGAGCCGGCCTCGACGCCGGTCGGCCGAAGCGGTTGCGAGGTGCCCAAGCAGTGACGCGCCGATGCGGCAGGGCGCTGCGCCCACCCCTTTGAGAGCTGAGGCGATGATGCGCTCGATGAGCCAAAGTGTGGGTGTGGGTTTGCCGGGCGGAAGGCTCGATGGGGCCGGCATGTCCACGGGCCACCCGTACGGCGACGGGCATGTGGACAGGCAGCGGCTTCGGTCGGTGCTCGGCAGACTGCCCACCGGTGTGGTGGCGATCACGGCGCTCGAACCGGGCACCGGCGAGCCCTGCGGCCTGGCCGCCAACTCGTTCACCTCCGTGTCGCTGGACCCGCCCCTGGTCGCCTTCTGCGTCGCGCACACCAGCACCAGCTGGCCTCGAATCCGGCACGCCGAAACCCTGACCATCAACGTGCTCGCCGAGCACCACCAAGGGGTGTGCCGGCAACTGGCCGGCAAGGGCGGGGACAAGTTCGCCGGAATCGAATGGTCCAGCTCCCCCGGCGGCAACCCGATCATCGACGGCACCCTGGCCTGGATCGACTGCTCGATCGACGGCGAACACCTGGCAGGTGACCACATGATCGTCGTCGCGAAGGTGCGGCACCTCGACGTCAACGACGACGGCGGACCTCTGGTCTTCTTCCGCGGCGGCTACGGCGGCTTCCGCGCCTGACCCCTCGGGCCGAAAGGCTCCAGCAGGGGCGGACCATCTCTGGGCAGCCTCACATCATGGAGGCTGCCCAGAGATCCTGAGTGCGCCGCCAGGGACTCGAACCCCGGACCCGCTGATTAAGAGTCAGCTGCTCTAACCAACTGAGCTAGCGGCGCTGGAAGCAGGACAAGATTAGCGCACCCTGTGGGCGTCATCGTACGCATCGGGCGGGTTAGGCTAGAACATCGTTCGGGTCGAGGACGGGAGTGCCGATGGCGTCGTGGTTCAGCTCGCCCGCCGAGGCCAGGGAGCGGCTCGCCGGAGTGGGCTACCTCGCCGGGGACGGCGTCGCGACGCCCGTCTTCCTCGCGGCGGCGCTGGGCAAGCCGTTGCTCGCCGAGGGGCCCGCAGGGGTGGGGAAGACGCAGCTCGCCAAGGCCGTCGCGGCGGTGACCGGCGCCGAGCTGATCCGCCTGCAGTGCTACGAGGGGCTCGACGAGGCGCGGGCGCTGTACGAGTGGAACTACAAGAAGCAGCTCCTGCGGATTCAGGCGTCCGGCGGACAGGGGTGGGACGAGACGCACGACGACATCTTCAGCGAGGAGTTCCTGCTGGAGCGGCCGCTGCTGCGGGCCATCCGCCGGGCGGAGCCGACCGTGCTGCTGATCGACGAGATCGACAAGGCGGACGTCGAGGTCGAGGGCCTGCTGCTGGAGATCCTTTCCGACTACCAGGTGACGATCCCCGAGCTGGGCACGATCACGGCCGTGACCAGGCCGTACGTCGTGCTGACGTCGAACGCGACGCGGGAGCTGTCGGAGGCGTTGAAGAGGCGCTGCCTCTACCTGCACCTGGACTACCCCTCACCGGAGCGCGAGCGGGACATCGTGCTCGCCCAGGTGCCGGGCATCGAGGCCGCCCTGGCGGAGAAGCTGGCCCGTACGGTGGCCGCGCTGCGGGCGCTGGAGCTGAAGAAGTCGCCGTCGATCGCCGAGACCGTCGACTGGGCGCGCACGCTGCTCGCGCTCGGCAGCGCCGACCTGGACGAGCGTACGACCGCCGGCACGCTCGGCGTGGTGCTCAAGCACGCGTCCGACCAGGCCCGCGCGGCCAAGGAACTCGGACTGGCCGCCGGCTGACGCGACCGGTCCGGCCGTCCCTGGTTCGACCGTCCGCGAGTCCGAAGGTCCCCGGGGTCGACGGTTCCAGAAGGAGGTGGCCGGGTGGGGTTGCTTGAGCGGCACGCCGCGTTCGTCCGGGCGTTGCGGGCGGCCGGGATGCCCGTGTCGGTGGCCGAGGGGCTGGACGCGGCGCGGGCCATCGGCGTCGTCGACCTCGCCGAGCGCGAGACGCTGCGTGAGGCGTACGCGGCCACGCTGGTCAAGCGTCCCGCGCACCGGCCGGCCTTCGACGCGCTGTTCGACCTGTGGTTCCCGCCCGTGACCGGCGCCGCCTCCGCCGTCCCGCCGCGCGAGGACGGACCGGACGCCGCGAGCGCCGATGTGCCCGAGCTGAGGCGGCGGCTGGCCGGTTTCGTCGTTGACGGCGCCGCCGCGGCCGGTGATCCGGAGTTCACCAGGTTCGTCCGCGCGATGGTCGAGCGGTTCGGCCGCCAGCCCGCCGGTCCGGGGCGCCAGGCGTGGTTCTCCTACTCGGTGCTGCGCGCCCTGTCCCCCGGCACGCTCATGGCCGGCATGCTGGGCGACGTCCTGGGCGGCCAGGAGCGCGGCGGGATGGCCGAGAAGGTCGCCCGGCGCCGCCTGGAGGACGGCCTCGCCGCGTTCGAGGACGCCGTGGCCTCGGACGTGCGCAGGAGGATCGCCGAGGACTCCGGCATCGAGAAGATCGCCCGCGCCGCCGTGAAGCCGCCTCCCGACCAGGTGGACTTCCTCAGGGTCACCAAGGCCGATCTGGCCGCGTTGCGCCGCGAGGTGTACCCGCTGGCGCGCCGCCTGGCCACCCGGCTCACGATGAAGCACAAGCTGGGCAGAAGGGGCAGGCTGGATTTCAGGCGCACGGTCCGGGCGTCGCTCGGCACGGGCGGCGTCCCGCTGGCGACCCCCATGCGCCCGCGGCGCCCCCACAAGCCGGAGCTCGTGGTCCTGTGCGACGCCAGCGACTCGGTGTCGGCGTTCTCCCACTTCACGCTGCTGCTGACGTACGCGCTGCGCGAGCAGTTCGCCAAGGTGCGCGCGTTCGCTTTCGTGGACACGGTCGACGAGATCACCCGCTTCTTCGCGCCCGGCGCCGACGTGGTGGACGCGATCACGCGGATGACCCGGGAGGCCGACATCACGCGGTTCGGCCGCAGCGACTACGGGCGCGCGTTCGAGCGGTTCGCCGAGAAGTACGGCGACGCGATCGGCCCGAAGACGTCCCTGCTGATCCTCGGCGACGCCCGCTCGAACTACCAGCCCCCCGCCCTCGCCACCCTGAAGCGCCTGGCGGGCGAGGCTCGGCACGCGTACTGGCTGAACCCCGAGCCGCGCGCCCAGTGGGACACGGGCGACTCGGTGGCGACGCCGTACGGCGGCGTGGTCGAGATGATCGAATGCCGCAACCTGACCCAGCTCGCGGCGTTCATCGAAGACCTGTGAGGGACCGCCCGGCGGCCGCGGCCATGACCGGAATCACTCCGAAGAGTCACCGAACCCTTCCAGATACGCGGCGTACTGGAGGCGTTCCTCCTCGACGAGGCGGTGGTGGTCGACGTAGACGTGGTCGAACATGGCCATCGGGTCCGGGTCGGGCATCTCCAGGCAGCGCTTGCGGACGTCCCGGCCGAGGTCGTCGGCCTCGGCGTCGATCTCGTGGAAGAACTGTTCGTCGGCGAGGTCGTTGGCCATGAGGTACGCCCTGACCCGGGCGAGGGGGTCGCGCGACCTCCAGGTCTCCAGTTCCTCGCGCAGGCGGTAGCGGGTCGGGTCGTCGGAGGTGGTGTGGGCGCCCATGCGGTAGGTGTACGCCTCGATGAGCATGGGGCCGGCGCCGGAGCGGGCGGCGGCCAGGGCCTTGCGCGTCACGGCGAGGCAGGCGAACACGTCGTTGCCGTCCACCCGGACGCCGGGGAATCCGAAACCGTCCGCGCGGCGGTGCAGCGGGATGCGCGACTGCCGCTCCATCGGCGCCGAGATCGCCCACTGGTTGTTCTGGCAGAAGAACACCACCGGCGCGTTGAACGCCCCCGCCCACACGAACGCCTCGTTCACGTCCCCCTGCGAGGTGGCGCCGTCCCCGAGGTAGGCGAGGACGGCCGCCTCCGCGGCGTCGCGCTGGATGCCCATCGCGTACCCCACACCGTGCAGGGTCTGGCTGCCGATGACGATCGTGTACAGGTGGAAGTTGTGCTCGGCGGGGTCCCAGCCGCCGTGGTTGACACCGCGGAACATGCCGAGCAGGTCCACCGGGTCGACGCCGCGGCACCAGGCCACGCCGTGCTCGCGGTAGGTGGGGAAGGCCATGTCGGCGTCGGTGAGCGCCCGGCCCGACCCGATCTGGGCGGCCTCCTGGCCGAGGCAGGAGGCCCAGAGGCCGAGCTGCCCCTGGCGTTGCAGGGCGACCGCCTCCTTGTCGAAGCGGCGGACGAGCACGAGGTCGCGGTAGAGGGCCGTGACCTCGGCCGGGGTGAGGCTCAGCTCGTAGTCCGGGTGGTGGCGCAACGTGCCGTCCGGCGCCAGCAACTGGACGTACTCGGAATCAGCCTGTGTGCCCGGCCTCGTCGGCTCCATGTGCGTGTGCCTGCCTTTCACTCATCCGATCCCCGGCGTGTGCGCCGCGAGACGGGACCGAGCGAGGCACGGCGCGGAATCAAGCACGACGATCTCGTCGCCGGGCACAAATATAGCCAGCCTCGGTGAGGACGCGCTGGAAACATCCCTCGCAGCGCCCGGGCCGCGCGGCGAGAGCACGCGACCCGGGCGCGCGCGGGTCAGAGCACGCGTCCCGGGCGCGGGTCAGACCATGCGGCGCAGGATGCGCGCGGCCGTGCGGGCCAGGACCTCCACCTGCTCGTCGGTCAGCTCGGCGTGCGCGTCGCCGAGGATCCACTTGGAGGCCTTGCGGGGGAGGAACAGTGTGAGCCCTTCGGCGCTCACCGCGGGTCCGGTCACGCGACCGCCGTGGACGACGAGCAGCGGCGAGATGTCGACGGGTATGCCCGACTCCTTCGAGAGCAGCTCGCCCATGGACGCGGCGGCCTCGACGAGCGGTTTGGACACCGACGCGCCGGACCGCTCGCCGAAGAACAGCTTGCCGCCGTACGCCGCGATGTGCGTGTCGGGGGGCCATGCCTCGTTGTCGACGATCCAGACGCCGCCCGGCCCGATGACGAGGTGGTCGATGGACGCCTTGCCCGGCACGGCGCGGCCGTCGAGGACGCGGTACCCGTGCTTGCCGAGCCCGCGGCGCAGGAGCCTGCCGGTGCGGACGGCGCCGCTCCGTTTGCCGCGCCAGACGGCGGTGGCCTCGAACATCCGCCAGGAGATGAAGGCGTCGACGCCCCACACGGCTCCGCCGCCGAGGACGCCGATGAGGAAGGGGACCGGGAAGGACCGGTAGAACGCGAGCGCGGTGATGAGGACGAAACCGGCTCCGGCCATGATGTGACGCCTACGGCGGCGTTCTGACCTGGTCTCGCGCCAGCGGAGCTCGTACATCACCGATGGTGAGCCCCATTTGAACTTGTCGTCCTGCGGCACGTAGATGGACCCATTGGGCACCTGAAACCCCCACGATTTCGGGCTCAGTCGGATTACGTTTGATGGATACCCAACCCGGGGCTCCAACCTGTCAAAAGGTTATGTAAGTACGCCACCGACGCCACAGCGAGGACGTGTGGAATGTCCGTCAGGAGGCATTCCTGGGCACTCGGGAGACGAATGTCACAGCCAGCCGACCGACCAGTCGGTACGCTGAGGGCGGACCGACATTCAGGGAGGCCTGCGAGATGAACGGCTCGGCGGCGGGAACGCCCCGGGAGAAGGACGAGCCCGTGCGCCAGCGGCTGCTCGGGGCGGCGACGCGGCTGTTCGCCGACAAGGGGTTCGAGGGCACGTCGGTGCAGGAGATCGTGGCGGCCGCCGGGGTCACCAAGGGCGCGATGTACCACTATTTCGGGTCGAAGGATGACCTGCTGCGCGAGATCTACGCCCGCGTGCTGCGCATGCAGACCGAACGCCTCGACCGGTTCGCGGACGCGCCGGGGCCGGTCGCCACGCGCGTGTACGACGCCGCCGTGGACGTCATCGCGACCACCATCGAGAACCTCGACGACTCCAAGATCTTCTTCCGCTCGATGCACCAGCTCGCGCCCGAGACGCAGCAGGCCGTGCGGGCCGAGCGCCGCCGCTACCACGAGCGGTTCCGCGACCTGGTGGCCGAGGGGCAGCGCACCCGGGTCTTCCGCGACGACGTGCCCGCCGACCTGGTGGTCGACTTCTTCTTCGGCTCCGTCCACCACCTGGGGCTGTGGTACCACGCCGAGGGGCCGCTGTCGGGGGTGGACATCGGGCGCCACTTCGCCGGGCTGCTGCTCACCTCGCTGCGCCCGGTCGACGGTCCCGGGCCGGCGTCGGGCTGACCCGGGATCCGCACACGCGCACGTCCCTCGTGAACCGCTCCTCGTCGACAGGCCGTCAGGAGCCGGGCGGCGCAGGGATGCCGGCGAGGGCGGCCAGGGCGTCGCGGTGGTCGCCCGGCGTGCCGAGCGCGATCTCGTCCGCCTTCGCGCGCTTGAGGTAGAGGTGCACGGGATGCTCCCAGGTCATGCCGAGGCCGCCGTGCATCTGCACGCACTCCTCGGCCGCGCGCACCGCGACCGTCCCGCACCACGCCTGCGCGACCGCGACCGCCGTCGTCGCCTCGTCCGCGGCGGCGCGGTCGTCCGAGCGTTCCATGGCGGTGGCCAGCGCGTCCGCGGCGTTGCGGGCGGCCGCGCGCGCCTGCACGATCTGCGTCCACAGGTCGGCGAGCCGGTGCTTGAGCGCCTGGAACGAGCCGATGGGGCGGGCGAACTGGTGCCGCTCCTTGACGTAGGCGACCGTCGTCGAAAGGCACCATTCGGCCACCCCGAGTTGCTCGGAGGCCAGCAGCCCCGCGCCGAGTTCCAGCGCGGCGCGCAGCGGCGCGAGACCGGCGGAGACGGGCGTGGCGGGGGCGCCCTCCAGCGTCACGGTGGCGATCGGGCGGGTCAGGTCGAGCGACACGACCGGCTCCACCCGGACGTCTGCGGCGGCGACCGCGTACAGCGTCCGTCCCGCCGGGACGAGAAGCACGTCGGCGGTCTCGGCGCCCGCGACGGCCGGGACTCGCCCGCTCAGCACGCCGCCCATGGCCCGCACCGGCCACAGCGCCCCCACCCCTTCGGGCGCGTGGAAGGGCACCGCGTACGGAGGGAGGGCGAAGGACACCGCCGGCGCGGCCGTGGCGTCCCCCGAGGCGAGCGCGGCGAGAAGCTCCTCCGCCGCGTCCGACCGGGCGGCGAGCAGGGCGCGCGTCGCCATGACGGAGCTGGTCAGGAACGGCACGGGCGTGACCGCGCGCCCGAGCTCCTCCAGCACGACGGCGGCCTCCCGGGCGGAGGCGCCCGCGCCGCCGTACTGCTCGGGGATCAGCAGCCCGGCCGCGCCGATGTCCCGGGCCAGCGACTTCCACAGGGCGGCGTCGTACGGCGAGGCGGTCTCGGCCCTGGCGAGCACCGTGGCGGGCGGGTACCTGTCGGCCAGCAGGCCGCGCACCGCGGCCCGCAGTTCCTCCTCGACCTCGGAGTACAGCAAGGTCATCTCGGCAGGTCCTTCCACGGGACGTTCTTGTCGGCGCGGGGTTCGGCGGGCAGGCCCAGCACCCGCTCGGCGATGATCGTGCGGAGGATCTCGGACGTGCGCCCTCGATCGAGTTGCCCTTGGCGCGCAGGTAGCGGTAGCCGGGACCGCGGCCGAAGAAGTCGACGGACTCCGAGCGCCGGAACGTCCAGTCGTCGTACGCCAGCCCCTCCTCGCGGCGCATCTCGACGTCGAGGCCGGAAAGCTCCTGGTTGAGCCGGGCGAACGCGAGCTTCATGCCCGACCCTTCGGGCCCGGGGGCTCCGGCGGCGAGCTGTTCGCGCAGCCGCGCCCCCGCCAGGCGGGTGACCTCCGCCTCGACCCACAGGCCGAGCAGGCGCTGGTGCAGCGCGTGGGTGCGGACCTCCGGCCGCTCGCGCCAGGTCTGCAGGACCGCGCCGACCATGCCCCCGCCGCGCCGCACCGGCGAGCCGCCGATGGCGACGCGCTCGTTCATCAGCGTGGTCTGGGCGACGCGCCAGCCGTCGCCGACGGCCCCCAGCCTGAGCGTGTCGGGGAGCCGCACGCCGGTGAGGAAGACCTCGTTGAACTCGGCCTCGCCGGTGATCTGGCGCAGGGGGCGCACTTCGACGCCGGGCGCGTGCATGTCGCAGACGAAGTACGTCAGGCCCTGGTGTTTGGGCACGTCCGGGTCGGTGCGGGCGACGAGGATGGCCCAGCGGGCGTGGTGGGCGCCCGACGTCCACACCTTCTGCCCGTCCACCACCCATTCGTCCCCATCGCGCACCGCACGGGTGGCCAGGGTGGCGAGGTCGGACCCGGCGCCGGGCTCGCTGAAGAGCTGGCACCAGATCTCCTCGCCGGTCCACAGCGGGCGCAGGAAGCGCTTCTTCTGCTCGTCGGTGCCGAAGACGAGGATGGTGGGCGCCGCCATGCCGAGGCCGATGGCCAGCTTGCCGTAGTCCTGCTGCGGGGTGCCGGCGAGCTCGCGGTCGACGGCGGACTGCCACTCACGGGGCAGGCCGAGGCCGCCGAGCCCTTCGGGGAAGTGCACCCAGGCGAGGCCCGCGTCGAAGCGCGCCCCGAGGAACTCGGCCGGGGGCAGGGCCTCCGGGTCCTGGGCGGCGAGGAACGCGCGGGCGCGCTCGGCGAGGCCCGCCTCATCGACTGTCACGAAATTTGCCTCCAAATCGCTCGGACACGACCCCGGCCCTCCTCACTCGGCGGGCATGTGCTTCTTGAGCTCCCGGTACGCCAGGGACCGCTTGTGCACCTCGTCCGGCCCGTCCGCCAGCCGCAGCGAGCGGGCTCCCGCCCACAGGCCCGCCAGCGGGAAGTCCTGGCTGACGCCCCCGGCGCCGTGCACCTGGATCGCCTTGTCGAGGATCCACTCCACCTCACGCGGGGTGGCGATCTTGATGGCCTGGATCTCGGTGTGCGCGCCCCGGTTGCCCACCGTGTCCATCAGCCAGGCGGTCTTGAGCACCAGCAGGCGCAGCTGCTCGACGCGCACCCGGGACTCGGCGATCCAGTCCTGGACGACGCCCTGCCGGGCCACCGGCGTCCCGAACGTCGTGCGCGACAGGGCGCGCGCGCACATCAGCTCGATCGCCCGCTCGGCCATGCCGATCAGCCGCATGCAGTGGTGGATGCGCCCGGGGCCGAGCCGCGCCTGCGCGATGCCGAACCCGCCGCCCTCCTCGCCGATGAGGTTGTCCACCGGGACGCGGACGTCCTCGAACAGCAGCTCGGCGTGCCCGCCGTGGTCGGCGTCGGTGTACCCGAACACGCTCATGCCCCGCCGGACGGTCAGCCCCGGCGTGTCGCGCGGCACCAGCACCATGCTCTGCTGCCGGTGCGGCGACCCCTCCTGGGAGGTCTTGCCCATGACGATGAAGACGGCGCAGCGCGGGTTCATCGCCCCGGAGGCGAACCACTTGCGTCCATTGATGACGTACTCGCCGCCGTCGCGCACGATCGACGTGGAGATGTTCGTGGCGTCGGAGGACGCGACGTCCGGCTCGGTCATCGCGAACGCCGAGCGGATCTCGCCGTTCAGCAGCGGCTCCAGCCACGTCTTGCGCTGCCACTCGCTGCCGAACATCGCCAGCACTTCCATGTTGCCGGTGTCCGGCGCGGCGCAGTTGGTGGCGGTGGGCGCGATGCGCGGGCTGCGGCCCATGATCTCGGCCAGCGGAGCGTACTGGAGGTTCGTCAGGCCCGCGCCGTGCTCTCCGGGCAGGAACAGGTTCCACAGGCCGCGCCGGCGTGCCTCCTGCTTGAGGTCCTCCATCATCGGCGGGGAGCTCCAGCCGCTCTCGGCGGCCTGCCGCTCGAACGCCTCCTCCGCCGGGTACACGCACTCGTCCATGAAGGCGGACAGCCGCTCGCGGAGCTCCTCGGTGGTGGTGTCGAACGCGAAATCCATCAGCCCTCCTGGGACTCCAGCGCGCGCAGCCCGTGGGCCACGAGCGGCGCGACGTGCCCGCCGACCTCCTCGAACCCCTCCCCGACGGTCAGGCCCCGCGTGTATCGGAAGTGGATGCCCTCGGCGATCACCGCGAGCTTGAAGCAGGCCAGGCCGACGTACCAGCCGAGGCGGGACAGGTCGAGGCCGGTGCCGCGCGCGTACGTCCCGGCCAGCTCGCCGGACGGCATGTGCTCGCCCGCCTCCCCGGCAGCCCCGCCCTCGCCGATGTCGAGCGCCTCGAAGTCGGCGTAGAGGAGGAAGAGCGCGAGATCGGTGAGCGGGTCGCCGAGCGTGGACATCTCCCAGTCCAGCACGGCGCGCACCCGGCCGCCGGCGATGAGGGTGTTGCCCAGCTTGAAGTCGCCGTGGACGATCGCGTGGCGCTGCGTGACGGGCATGTCGTCGGCCAGCAGGGCGTACAGGCGGTCGATGCCGGGCAGCTCGCGGCTGCGCGAGGCGTCGAGCTGGCGCTTCCACCGCCGGACCTGGCGCTCCAGGAAGCCGTCCGGCCGTCCGAAGTCGGCCAGCCCGACCCCGGAGGGGTCCACCTCGTGCAGCCGGGCGAGGACGGCCGCCAGCTCGGCCTCGATGGCGGGCGTCACCGGCGGCTGCCCGCCGTCGACGTACTCCATGACGTAGAACGGGGCGCCGACGACCTCGGGGTCGTCGCACAGGTGGTAGGTGCGCGGCACGGGCACGCCGGTGTCGCGCAGCGCGGTCATCACGCGGAACTCGCGGCCCATGTCGTGCGCCGTGGCGAGCACGTGCCCGAGCGGCGGGCGCCGCACGACGAAGCGGCGGTCGCCGTCGCGCACGAGGTAGGTCAGGTTGGACTTGCCCCCGTGGATGACCTCGGCCGCGAGCGGGCCCCCGGACAGGCCGTGCGAGGCGAGGTGGTCCTTGAGGCGGTCGAGGTCCAGGCCCGGCGGGCTCGTCTCGATGTTCGCGGGCATCGCGCTCCTCAATCGTGCCGGTCCTCGAAGCGTACCGACCGGCCGGTATGTGTGTCGACCGGCTCCCCCGCACCCCCGCGTACCCAGCGAAGTGGTCACCCGCAACCACCCATTAGTGGCCCTGTTCCCCAGGCCACCCGCGCCACGACACTTCTGCGCATGACCGCGAAGATGCCCGGCCCCCTCGTCATGGAAGGCCGCACCGTACGGCTCGTCCCCCTCGGCCTCGAACACGTCCCCGACCTGTTCGTCTCCGGCGGCGGGGACGACGAGGTGTGGCGCTGGATGCCCGTGGCCACGCCGCGCACCGAGGAGCGACTGCGGCAGGTCGCGCTGAGCCTTCTGGAGAACCCCGGCGTCGTCCCGTTCGCGGTCGTCCTGCGCGAGACCGGCCGCGCGATCGGCTGGACGACCTACCACGACGTGCCCGGGTTCGACCACAGCCTGGAGATCGGCTGGACGTGGTACGGCAGGGCGCACTGGCGGACCGCCGTCAACACCGAGTGCAAGCTGATGCTGCTCGCCCACGCCTTCGAGGTGCTCGGCCACAACCGGGTCCTGCTCAAGACGGACTGCCTCAACACCCGTTCACAGGACGCGATCCGCCGCATCGGCGGCGTCTACGAGGGCACCCTGCGGCGGCACCGCCCGCGCCCGGACGGGACGTGGCGCGACACGGTCTACTTCGGCATCCTGGACGACGAGTGGCCCCCGGCCAGGCGCCGCCTGGAGGAGATACTGGGCCTCTGACCAGACGCGGCCTGGAGGAGATGCCAGGCCTCTGACCAGGCCGGTTCCCAAGGGACGCGGCCTGACGGCAGGGCCTCAGCGGGGTCGTGGGCCGAGCATGCCGCGCAGGACCTCCCGCATGCCGGCCCGCAGGTCCGCGAGCGCGGGCGTCCCCCCGGCGCCCGCCACCGCGTCGAAGATCACCCCTTCGCCGTACGCGACGAGCTGCCGGCCGTGCCGGACCGGGTCCGGCGAGCCGGCGGCGGTGAGCACCGCGACGGCCAGCTCCCGGAAGCGCCGCCCCGCCCGGTCGTACACCTCGCGCAGCTCCGGGCGGCGCGTGGCCTCCAGGGCGAGCTCGTAGCGGGCCAGCGTGGTGCGGCGGCCGGCCGTGAGCTGGGTGTGCAGCAGCCAGGCCATCAGCGCGGCGAGCTCCTCCGGCCCGGCGGGCATCCCCGGATGGCCGCCGGGGGCGTCCGGCCACGGAGACGACTCGGCGCCGCCGGGCGCGCCGGCGGCCCGGGAAGACGGATCCGCGGCGAGCGGCAGGACGAACTGGCGCTCCTCCAGCTCGGTGAGGTGGGCCAGCGTGAGCGCGAGCAGCGCCGCCCGGGTGCGCGCCAGATTGGACGTCGACCCCAGCGGCAGCCCGGCGGCCTCGTCCACGGCGCGGTGGGTCAGGCCGCGCATCCCCCTCTCGACCAGCAGCGTTATGGCAGCCTCTGCGACGACTTCCTCCCTGCGCACGGGACCAGACTACAGGCGTAGTAGCCTGACCACATCCGTAGTAACTACAGGTGTAGTCAAGGAGGGGCCATGTCCCACGCGGTGATCATCGGCGGCGGCATCGGCGGCCTGACCGCCGCGGCCGCCCTGTCCCGGAAGGGATGGTCCGTCACGGTCTGCGAGCGAGCCCCGTCCCTGGAACCGGTCGGCTCGGGCATCGCCATCGCCCCCAACGCCCTCAAAGGGCTGGACACGATCGGCGTGGGCGACAAGGTCCGCGCGCTCGCCGCCATGCAGGGCGAGGCCGGGCTGCGCACGCCGGACGGCCGCTGGCTGCTCAGGACCACCGCCGAGGCCGCGACGGCCCGGTTCGGCGACCCCACCGTCCTCCTCCTGCGCGCCACCCTGGTCGACCTGCTCGCGAGCGCGCTCCCCTCGGACGCGCTGCGCCTCGGCACGACCGTCCACGCGGCCGACCCGCGCACGGGACGCGTCACCACGAGCGCCGGAGACCTTGAGGCCGACCTGGTCGTGGCCGCCGACGGCGTCAACTCGGCCGTGCGCCACGCCCTCTTCCCCGGCCACCCGGGGCCGGTCCACGTGGGCGCGACGAGCTGGCGGGCCGTCGTCGCGCGCCCCGAGGGGGACGTGCGCGGCAGCGAGACCTGGGGTCCTGGCCAGGTCTTCGGCGTCATGCCGCTGGTGGACGACCTGGTCTACTGCTACGCCACCGCGCCGGCGGGACGGGCGGGCGCCGGCGGCGGCGGGCCGAGGCGGAAGCTGACCCGGCTCTTCGGGACGTGGCACGACCCGATCCCCGCGCTGCTCGACGCGGCACGGGAGGACCAGATCCTCGAACGCGACCTCTACTGCCTGCCCTCGCCCCTGCCCGCCCTCCACGCGGGGCGGGTGGCCCTGCTCGGCGACGCGGCGCACGCCATGACCCCGAACCTCGGCCAGGGCGCGTGCCAGGCGATCGAGGACGCGGTCGTCCTCGCCCACGTCACGGGCCGGGCGTCATCCGTGGACCTGAGGCCCTACACCGCCGCCAGGCTCGCGCGCACGACGAAGATCATGCGTAGGTCGCGGGCGATCTGCCGCCTGACCCTCTGGTCGAACCCCCTCGCCGTCCGGGCCAGGGAGACGGCCATGGCCCTCGCCGGGCGCCTCGGCGAGAGGAACGCCCTGCGTCAGTTCGAGGACGTGTTCACCTGGCGGCCGCCCGCGTCCTGACCGGGACGGGGGCGTCGATCGGCGGCGCGCAGGTGAGGTCGGGGCTGAGGCGGCCGAGCGTGATCGTCCCGCCGATGAGGACGGCGGCCGAGACCAGCGCGGGGATGATGCTCCCCGGATCGGTCGGCACCGGCTCCCCGAGCAGGATCACGCCCGCCAGCACGGACGTCACGGGGTCGACGACCTGCACCCCGGCGTACGCCACGCTGAAATGGCCGACGGCGTAGGACCGCTGCAACAGGACGATCGCGCACACCAGGAGCACGGGGATCGCCAGCGTGAACCAGTGGAACAGGTGGGACAGATCGCCGTCGAACGTTCCGCCCACGACCCGGACGAACGTGGACACCGCCGCCGTCACCACCCCCGCGCCGATCGCCGACAGCAGCGCCTTGGCGGTGCCCCGGGCGCGCCGGGCGAACAGCTCGCACGCCGCCACGACCACGCCCACGCAGCCCAGGAAGGACAGCGCTCCGGGCGTGGAGAGCTCCGGGCGCGTGTGGCTCTGCGGGATCAGCAGCATGATGCCTAAAAGGCCGACGGACACGGCGACCGAGCCGAGCACCTCGGCCCGGTGAGGACGCCTGCCGTGCAGCACCGCCGCCAGCGGGACGGCGAAGACGAGCGTGGTCACGCTGACCGGCTGGATCAGCACCAGCGGCGCGAAGCTCAGCGCGAGCGCGTGCAGGGCGGCGCCGACGAAGCCGATGGCGCCGCCGATCCACCAGCGCGGCCGTTTGACCAGCTTGAGCGTGGCCCCCCCGCGGACCGCCTCGTACTGCTGGATCGCCGCGCCCCCGGCGTACCCGAGCGCGCCGACCAGCGCGATCGAGACGCCCAGCCACATCACGGGCGACCGCCTGGGCGGGGTTCCCCGTGGGCAGAGGGAAGCACGTCTGAGGGCATCAGTGGGAGCACCCCGTCAGCTTAAGGACAAATTGGGTACCTCGGTCCCTAATCCCCACGACCGCTATGCCGAATTACGTTCGGCGTCGTGCCGCCAGGCCGTGGCGGCCTGACGGAACCGGACTTCTTCCCTTGCGGGGGGAATGGGGGAGCGACGCGAGTCGTTCTGGAGGTACCCTACCGGGGTATGCGACAAGGGAGCGGCCATGCGAGACGACCACACCGGGCCCGCGGCACACGCCGGGGCCTCCCCCCATCCCGCCGGCACCGCCGGCGACCCGGGCCACGCACCGCACGGTCGCCATGACGCCGACGACAGCCGCCCCCATAGTGGACATATGGGACACAACGACCACAGTGCCGCCGGTCCACACGATGGACATACCGGCCATGCTGGACACGGCGACCATGCCGCCCAGTTCCGGGATCGGCTCTGGATCAGCGTCGTCCTCTCGATCCCCGTCATCCTCTACAGCCACATGGTGCAGATGTGGCTCGGGTTCACGCCGCCGTCCTTCCCGGGCTCCCAGCTCGTGGCGCCCGTCCTCGGCACGGCGGTGTTCCTCTACGGCGGCCGTCCCTTCCTGACGGGCGCCGTAGAGGAGATCCGGAGCCGGGCGCCGGGGATGATGCTGCTGATCTCGCTCGCCATCACCGTCGCCTTCGGCGCGAGCGCCGCCACGGCCCTGGGCTTCTTCGGGCTCGATTTCTGGTGGGAACTGGCGCTGCTGATCGACATCATGCTGCTCGGGCACTGGCTGGAGATGCGCGCGCTCGGCCAGGCGTCCAACGCCCTGGACGCCCTCGCGGCGCTGCTCCCCGACGAGGCCGAGCGCGTCGTCGACGACGGCACGGAGCTCGTCCCCGTCAGCGCGCTGCGGCCCGGTGAGATCGTGCTGGTACGTCCGGGTTCGCGGGTACCGGCCGACGGGGTGATCCTCGACGGCGAGGCCGAGTTCGACGAGTCGATGCTGACCGGCGAGTCGCGTCCGGTGCCGAAGTCGTCCGGCGACCGCGTGGTCGCCGGGACCGTCGCCCTCGACTCGGCCGTCCGCGTCAAGGTGGACGCGGTCGGCGAGGACACCGCGCTCGCGGGCATCCGCCGCCTGGTCGAACAGGCGCAGGCCTCACGTTCGCGGGCCCAGGCGCTGGCCGACCGCGCCGCGGCCCTGCTCTTCTACGTCGCGACGGCCGCGGGCGTGCTCACGTTCGCCGCCTGGCTGATCGCCGGAGACCCCGGCGAGGCGGTCGAGCGGACGGTGACCGTCCTGGTGATCGCCTGCCCCCACGCGCTGGGCCTGGCCATCCCCCTCGTGATCGCGATCTCGACGGCGGTGAGCGCCAGGAACGGCATCCTGGTCAAGGACCGCACCGCCCTGGAAGGCATGCGCACCGTGGACGCCGTCCTGTTCGACAAGACGGGCACGCTGACCAAGGGCGAGCCCGAGGTCAGCGGCGTCGTGGCCGTGGACGGCGACACCGGCGCCCTGCTGCGCCTGGCGGGGGCCGCCGAGAGCGAGAGCGAACACCCCCTGGCCCGCGCCGTCGTCGCCGCGGCCCGCGCCCGCGGCCCCCTGCCCGCCGCCAAGGACTTCCGCTCCCGCACGGGCCGCGGCGTCCAGGCCACCGTGGACGGCCACACCGTCGCCGTCGGCGGCCCCGCCCTGCTCCGCGAACTCGGCCTCGAAGAACTCCACGACGACGCCCACGGGCCCGGCGGGGAACGCCTTCACGAGGGCCGCGGGGAAGGCCCCGGCGAGCCGCGCCGCGAAAGCGTGGAGGAATGGCGTGAGCGCGGCGCGACCGTGCTGTACGTCGTGGTGGACGGCCGGGTCGCCGGGGCCATCGCCCTGGAGGACGCCGTCCGGCCCGAGTCCCGCGAGGCCGTCCGGGCGCTGCACCGCGAGGGCAAGCGCGTCATCATGATCACGGGCGACGCCGAGCAGGTGGCGCGGGCCGTCGCCGCCGAGCTCGGCGTGGACGAGTACTTCGCCGAGGTCCTGCCCGAGGACAAGGAGGCCAAGGTCGCCGAGCTCCAGGCGCGCGGCCTGCGCGTGGCCATGGTCGGCGACGGCGTGAACGACGCCCCCGCGCTGGCCAGGGCGGACGTCGGCATCGCGATCGGCGCCGGCACCGACGTGGCGATCGAGTCGGCGGGGGTCGTCCTCGCCCGGGACGACCCGCGCGCGGTCGTCGCCGTGATCCGCCTGTCCCGCGCGGCGTACCGCAAGATGCTGCAGAACCTCGCCTGGGCGACCGGCTACAACCTCGTCGCGATCCCCCTGGCGGCCGGCGTCCTCGCCCCCGTGGGCATCACCCTGTCCCCCGCCGTCGGCGCGATCCTGATGAGCCTGTCCACCATCGTCGTCGCCGTCAACGCCCAGTTCCTCCGCCGCGCCCGCCTGACCGGCCCGGACGACTGACTCAGGACCGTTCCGGGCACACGCAGAACAGATGCCCCTCCGGGTCGGCGAGGACGACCCAGCCCTGCCCTGGCTGGAACTCCGGCTTGGCGGCTCCCAGCTCGACGTACTCCTGGACGGCCTTGTCGACGTCCGGCACCCGGAAGTCGAGATGGAACTGCTTCGCCGGCCCCGGCCACGAGGCGGGCACCCGGTCGTCGACCCGCTGGAACCCGATCGAGTGCGTGCCGTCCCCGATGTAGGCGTAATCGCCGTCGGCGTACAGGCTCTCGTACCCCGTGATCTTCGAGTAGAAGTCCGCCAGCACCTTGGGCTCGGCACAGTCCAGGGTCACCGCGATGAACGCTGCTTTCGTCGTCATACCGCCACTCTGCCCCCCATACCTGTCACCCCCCGTCAGGTACGCGCACGACGTCTCACCGAGCCCCGCCGCCGGGCGCCGCCTCGATCGGCCCGCTCAGCTCCGCGACCCCCACCACAGCATGTGCTCCCGTGAAATGGCCTCCTCCGACTCGTCGACGAAATGCGCCCACTCGCCCTCGGTGCGCGGCCATTCCACCCGCGAGACGATATCGCCGAGCTCCATCGCGGCGATCGAATACGAGGTGGCGAGCTGCTGGTGTTGCCGCGTCTGGAGCCAGGCGATACCGGCCGCGGCCATTGCTCCCACAATTCCCGGCAAATCCAGATTTATAGCCTGAACGGCGTTGAGGACGGCCGCGATCAATCCGACGGCCTCCATCACCGCCAGCGCGATCGACCACTGTCCGGACCGGTGGTCGTGGTGCCTGGCCTTGCGGCCGTACCAGGCGCGCTGGTCGTTGATCCGGCCCGTCAGGTAACGGTGCTTGCGCTCCTCAAGCGGCAGTGCCCTGATCTCGCGCATCATGGCTGTGACCTGGGAACCCTCCTCCGGCAGAGGAACCAGGGCGAAGCCCTTGATCCCGTTGATGATCTCGGAGTACCTGCGCGACAGCAGCAGGTCCACCGCGTCGTCGCCCGGCCCGTGCCCGAACGGCTCACCCCCGACGAGATAACGCCAGGCGAGCGTCTTGGCCGACTCAGCCGCCGCCCGCGCCTCGTACCACTGGCGGTCGGGGCGCATGGTCAGGAGGTACACCTCACTGACCAGCGCGGACGCGAGAGCGCAGGCGGCCACCATGGCCGCCGCGTCCAGGCGCCCGGTGTCGAGGCTGAAAGAGCCGAAGATCGCGGCGAGGACGAGGGATGCGAGACGTACGCCCGTGGCGGCGAGAAGCCTGCGCTGCCCGACAATCGCCCCTCGATCGGCCGCACGGTAGAGCGCCGGGAAATCCGCCTCCGGGTGGCTGCCCATATCCATTCACTGGAACCGCTGAGACGATTCGTGTCAAGAACGGCGACCAACCCGATCTCCGCCGATACAGAAAAGCTACCTTCCCAACCGTTTCCGACTACCGTCGCGGTTTCCAGGGCCGCCCCGACACCGCGATCGTTTGGAGGCTCACCGCTAGAATCAAGCCCCACCGATATCGCCGCACGACACAGAAGGTCTCACCCGAGCAGCACGGGCCGGAGCATCCACTCGAACAATAGTGCTATTTCGGCAATAAAGGACATCGCACGCGATTGCCACCAAACCGGCCTACCATCAGAATTCACCGCACCGATGGACATCAATGGAGGAAAAGGGCGAGACCTGACACTATCTACCCCTATACACCCGGCAAGGGGTCGCAACTTAACCGCTACAATCCAATATTGGGGGCTCGCCTTGGGATCCTGGGCGGGGATGGTTTGCGAGACTAGTGATACCCATTGTAATCGGCCGGTTACCGATCGCCCCAGCCTACCCTGGGGTTCCGGGCTAATTTGGATGGAACCATGAACAACATATCTGAGGGTGCCGAGTCCGGAATCTCAACAGATCTAGTGGACCTGCGCGATATGCCCCTTTCACGGGTGGGTTCTCTGGCCGACGCGGGGCTGCTGAAGCGCATCCTTCCCGAGTCCCCGGCCAAGCAGGTGACCGTCGCCGCCTTCCAGTCCTCGATCTAGCATTTCCGTGGCCGGGCCCGCCGTTCCGTTCCGGCAGTTCGTCCTCAAGGTCGCCAGCCGATGTGACCTCGCGTGCGACCACTGCTATGTGTACGAACACGCCGACCAAAGCTGGCGAGCCCGTCCGAAGGTCATGTCCGACGAGACCATCGCGTGGTCGGCGAGCAGAATCGCCGACCACGCGAAGCGTCACGGCCTGCCGGGCGTCACGGTGGTGCTGCACGGCGGGGAACCTCTTCTGGCCGGCCGTCACCGGCTGGAGCGGATCTCGCGCGAGCTGATCCGCGCCCTCGACGGAGTCTGCGCGCTGGACCTGCGTATTCACACCAATGGCGTCCTACTCGATGAGGCGTTCTGCGACCTCTTCGCCGCACACGGGGTCAAGATCGGCATATCCCTCGACGGCGACCGCGTCGCGAACGACCGGCACCGCCTGTACGCCGACGGCCGCAGCAGTTACGACAAGGTCCTGCGCGCCATCGATCTCGTGCGACGGCGCGGTCCCGAGCTGTACGCCGGCCTGCTCTGCACCATCGACGTCGCCAACGACCCTCTGGCCGTCTACGAGGCGCTCGCCGCACTGCACCCCCCGCGGGTGGACTTCCTGCTGCCCCATGCCACGTGGGACGCCCCGCCCCCCGGTCCCCCCGGGGCCTATGGCGACTGGCTCGTTCGGATCTTCGACCGGTGGCTGGCCGACGGCCGGATGATGAAGGTACGGCTCTTCGAGTCCGCGCTCCGGACCATCGGTTCCGAGACCAGCCTCACCGAGTCGCTGGGCCTGGAGCCGAGCGACCTCGTCGTGATCGAGACCGAAGGCACCTACGAGCAGGCCGACTCCCTAAAAACCTCCTATGACGGCGCGCCCGCCACGGGCTTCAACGTCAGTGACCACTCGCTGGACACGGTCGGCCTGCATCCGGGCATCCACGGCCGCCAAACCGGTCTCGCCGGGCTGTGCGCCGAATGCCGGTCCTGTCCTGTGGTGAGTACATGCGGCGGCGGCCTCTACGCGCACCGCTATCGCACCGGCACCGGATTCGCCAACCCGAGCGTCTACTGCGCCGATCTCATGAAATTGATCACCCACGTCCAGAAGGCCGTCACCACCATGGACCGAACCGCTCACACACTCCCGGCGGCGGACGTCGCGGCACTCGCGGCGGGGTACGGCGGGGTCGAGGCGATCGCCCATCTGGAGGCCGGGCAGCGAAGCGTGCGGCGCGCTTTGCTGGCCGCGATCGGCAATGCCTCCCCGTCGATGGAGGCCTGGCGGCTGCTCACCGAGATCGACCGGGAAACACCGGCAGCGCTCGACACGGTGCTGGGCCATCCGTACGTGCGCGTGTGGGCGGTGAAGTGTCTCAGGGGAACCGCCGACGACGGGCACCTCGCGTCCATCGCGGCGACCGCCGCGCTTCATGCCGGGGTCGAGGCCTCGGTGCGACTGCCTGTGCGCGACGGTGCGCTCCATCTGCCCGGGCTCGGGCTGCTGCGGGTCGGCGCCGTCTCCGGCGCGACGGTCGAGACCGAGGCGGGCGGGTTCCGCGTCCACGCCGATGGGCTCCACCATGAGGTCAGGCTGGACGAGCCGGGCGGTCCCGGCGAATGGTCACCGGTACGCCACCTGTCCGTGAACGGCCTCACGGTGGCTCTGGAGGATGTCGATCTCTACCGGGACTGCCATCAGTGGCCGGCCACCCAGAGGCTGAACGATCAAGAGGTGGAGCGCTGGTCCACGCTGTTCTCGGACGCCTGGGCGTTGATCACCCGTGATCACTCCGCTTATGCCGCCGGCCTGGCCGCGGGGCTGCGGGCCGTCATGCCCCTCAAGCCCGCCGCCGACGGCTCCGAGGTCAGTTCGACCGCACGCGACGCGTTCGGCGCGGTCGCCGTGGCCCCGCCCGCGGACGCCGCGACGCTCGCCCTGCTGCTCATCCACGAATTCCAGCACGTCAAGCTGGGGGCGCTGCTGGACATGGTGGACTTGTACGATCAGGACGACACCACCCTCTACTATGCCCCCTGGCGGGACGACCCACGCCCGATCGAGGGGCTTCTTCAGGGCACGTACGCCCACATCGCGGTCACCGACTTCTGGCGGGTGCGCCGCCAGGCCGACGACGGTCCTGCGGCCGAGAGGGCGAGCGTCCAGTTCGCCCGCTGGCGTACACAGACGGCGGAGGCCGTCGAGACCCTCGCCGGCTCTGGAGCGCTCACCGGAACAGGACGGCGTTTCGTGGCCGCCATGGGGAACTCGATCCGGCCATGGCTGGCAGAGCCCATCCCCGCCTCAGCCGAGGAGGAAGCCCGCCTGGCGGCCGCGCGGCACAGGAGCCGAGCCGCTGCCCGGGTGCCCCACGGCGCCTGAGCGTCTCCGGGCCCCGCCACGCCGTTTTCCGGTCCGCACCGATTCGCCGGTTTCCGGACGGCTCCTAAAAGTGATGGGAGTTTTTCACTGCTTTTCGTTGCACGACTGTTTCCATCGGCCTAAGGTGCGTTTTACAGTCCGGGACCGTGATGCGCTGGGGGTGGATCCGCTCGTGCGAGAAGTTCCACGAGCCGCTCCGTACTTCTTTCTGAGCTATGCACACACTCCGCGGCACGATCTGAACGATCCTTATGATCCCGACCAATGGGTCGAGAAGCTCTTCAATGATCTATGCAGACATGTGATGGTTCTTACCGGTCTGCCCCGTGGAGTCCGGCCGGGATTCATGGACCGGGAGCTCCATCCGGGAAGTGTCTGGCCGGACAGGCTGGCGGAGGCTCTGGCCACCTGCAGGGTCTTCGTTCCGCTGTACTCCAGGCGCTACTTCGAAAGCGAGCAGTGCGGTAAGGAGTGGATGGCGTTCGCGCAACGTATTCTGCACCACCGCGCGCGGGGCTCAGAGAAAGTGGAGACCATCGTTCCCGCACTCTGGGTGCCTGTTCCCGTCGATGAACTACCCGAGGTGAGCCGGTCCATCCAGTTCGTCGACCCCGATCTCGGGGCTCGATATGCCGAGCACGGCTTCTACGGCATCATGAAGCTGCGCCAGTTCCGCTCGGCCTATGACCTCGCTGTTTACAACCTGGCCCGGCGCATCGTGGAGGTCGGCGACAGGGCGAACCTCTCGCCGATGGCACCGGCCGACTATGAATCGCTGGAAAGCGCGTTCGGGGCCGGCGACCACACCCGGCCGAACGGCCACCGCCTCCGCGTCACCGTCGTCGCCCCCGACATCACCGATCTGCCGAAAGGGCGAGGCCCCTACCACTACGGCCACAACTCTCAGGAATGGAATCCTTACCGCCCCAAACTCGGCAGGCCGCTCGCCGAACACACCGCCGACATCGTCCGGAGCATGGGCCACCGCCCCGAGGTGGGCTCGCTGGCCGAGCACGCCGAGCAGATCACCGACGACGGCGCACCGACGTGCCCGGGGCTGCTTCTGATGGACGCTTGGGCCGCCACCTCGCCGGCGTTCAAGGAGTCTCTGCGCGCGCTGGACGACGCGCACTGCCCGTGGATCAGCGTGATGGTGCCCTGGAACCAGGACGACCACGAGACCACCCAGGCGACCCCCGTCCTACGCGACTCTCTGCACTCCGTGCTCCCACGCAAACTCGAGGAGGGGCGGATCGCGCCGCGGGCCGCCGCGCACGGCATCCCCACGCTCGACCAGTTCACCAAGCAGGTGCCGGAAATCGCGCGCTCCGCCATCGCGCATTATCTCCGCCACGCGACGGCGCACCCGCCCGAGGGGCGTCCGTCCATTGAACGCCCGCGACTGCAAGGTCCAATGTCCCCGTTCGACGGCAACGACGCGGAGGCTTCGCCATGACCGACGCTCCCGAGGGCCACATCATCACTTTCTACTCCTACAAGGGCGGGACCGGCCGCACGATGGCCCTCGCCAACACCGCGTGGATCCTCGCGGCGAGCGGGAAAAGGGTGCTGGTCGTCGACTGGGATCTGGAATCGCCCGGTTTACATAAGTTCTTCCATCCGTTCCTGGACGTCACCATGATCGGCGCCACCCCCGGCGTGATCGAGATGATCAACGAGTACTCGCTGGCCACCTTGCGTCCGGATCCACGCCCCGGCGACTGGCACCTGACGTACGCGAAGGTCCTCCCCCACGCGGTGTCCCTGGAGTGGAACCATTTTCCCGACCAGGGAACGCTGGACTTCATCTCGGCCGGCCGTCAGAACCGCGACTACGCCTCGCTCGTGTCGACCTTCGACTGGGACAACTTCTACGAGCGGCTGGGCGGCGGCCAGTTCTTCGACGCGCTACGAGCCGACATGAAGAGCCACTACGACTACATCCTCATCGACAGCCGCACCGGCCTGAGCGACATCGCCGACATCTGCACGGTGCACTTTCCCGACACTCTCGTGGTCTGCTTCACGCTCAGCGACCAGAGCATCGAGGGCGCCGCGGCCGTCGCCCGGCATATCGATGACCGCTACGGCGATCGCAACATCCGAGTGCTTCCCGTGCCGATGCGCATCGACGACGGCGAGAAGGAAAAGCTCGACGCGGGCCGGGCGCTGGCCCGGCGACGGTTCGAGGGCTTTCCCTCGGGGATGGCCCAGGAGGAAGTGCGCGGCTACTGGGGTGCGGTGGAGATCCCGTACAAGCCGTTCTACGCGTTCGAGGAGACGCTGGCGACCTTCGGCGACGCCCCGGGCTCGCCGACATCGATGCTGGCGGCGTTCGAACGGCTGGTGAACGTGATCACCCACGGCGCCGTCCCGTCCATGCCACCGCTGCGCGAGGACGTCCGACTGCGCATCAGGGACACCTTCGTCCGCAGGCCGGCGTCGGTCCCGACGGACATCCTCCTCAGCTACGTCCCGGAGGACCGCATGTGGGCCGAGTGGATCGGCTCGCTGCTCACCCGTGCGGGCTTTCGCATAGTGCAGGCGGACGACACCTCCGGCTCCGCGCAAGGCGACGGCGCGCGCAGGATGGGCTCCTACAACCGAGTCGTCGCGATCATGTCCAGTGCCTACATGCGTTCTCCCGAGCCGCGTGCGCTCTGGGACACTCTGGCGATGTCCGAGCCGGCGGGAAGCCGACCCCGGCTTCTCGTGGTGAAGGTCTCGGACGTGCGACCGATCGCGCCGCTCAACGACGGCGCCCTCGTCGACCTCATGCGCTTGGACGAGCCGCAGGCCGCCGAGGCGCTGCTGCGCTCGCTGGGGCGGCCGTCGCAACTCGCCGAGCATCCGGCCGGGCACGCCCCCGCGGGCCCGCGCTTCCCCGGTACACGTCCGCCCGTATGGAACGTCCCCACACGCAATGCCGCGTTCACCGGCCGCAACGCCGTGCTGGAGAAGCTGCGCGACCAGATCGTCGGCGGGAGCAAGACCGTCGTGCTGCCTCAGGCTCTGTACGGCCTGGGCGGGGTGGGCAAGACCCAGGTCGCCTTGGAGTACGCCCACAGGTTCATGGCGGACTACGACGTGGTCTGGTGGATTCCCGCCGAGCACCTGGAGCTGATCAATCCGGAGATGGCGGAGCTGGCGGGCAGGCTCGGCACTCCGGTGAGCGACAGCGTCGCCGAGGCCGCCAAGGCCGTACGGGAGGCGCTGCGGCTCGGCAGGCCCTACTCCCGCTGGTTACTGATCTTCGACAACGCCGACGACCCGAAGGACCTCGAGGACTTCATCCCGAGCGGGTCGGGACATGTGCTCATCACCTCCCGCAATCCGGCATGGTCGCGCGTGGCCGACCCGCTGGAGGTGGACGTGTTCACCCGTCCGGAGAGCGTCGAGCACCTCCTGCGCCGGGCCCCCGGCCTCGCCGCGGACGACGCGGACAAGGTCGCCTCCGCCCTGGGAGACCTGCCGCTGGCCATCGAGCAGGCCGGCGCCTGGCTGGAGCAGACGGGCATGCCCGCCGACCAGTACGTCGAGCAACTGGAACGTCAGGTCACCGAGGTACTGTCCCTGGGCGAGCCGCCGAGCGGCTATCCCACACCCGTCGTGGCCACCTGGAACCTGTCCTTCGAACGGCTCAAAGAGCGTTCACCGGCGTCGGTGCGCCTGCTGGAGCTCCTCGCGTACTTCGCCCCCGAGCCCGTCTCCATGGACATGCTGTACTGCGACGCGATGGTCGACATCCTCGTGCCGTACGACGAGGCCATGCGCGAGAAGCTCATGATCGGCCCGGTCATCCGGCAACTCGGCCGGTACGCCCTCGCCCGGGTCGACCAGGCGGACAACTCCATCCAGGTCCACCGCCTCATCCAAGCGGTCGTCCGTGATCGCATGAACGCGGAGGAGGAGGACGTCACCGTCCACGATGTCCACCGCATCCTCGTCGCGGGACGTCCCCGCGTGGGCGACACCGACGACCCGGGCAACTGGCCGCGCTACGACGAGATCTGGCCCCACCTCGCCCCGTCGCGGGCACAGGACTGCGACGAGGAGGAGACCCGCAAGCTGCTGATCGACCGCGTGCGGTATCTGTGGAAGCGTGGCGAGCTGAACCAGAGCCTCCAACTCGGCAACCGCCTGGAGGACGCGTGGAACATCAAGCTCGGCCCGGGCGACCGGCAGACGGTGCACCTGCGATTCCACATCGCGAACACGTTGCGCTCACTCGGGCGTTACCGCGAGGCGCACGTCGTGGACACGGAGGTCCTCACCCACCAGAGCCGAGAGCTGGGCGACTTCCATCCGTACACCCTGATGACCGCGGGTGGGCTCGCGGCCGACCTGAGGGCCCTCGGGGAGTTCCAGGAGTCCTTGCGCATGGCGAGCGAGAACTACGACCGGGTCAAGGACCTGTTCGGGGAGGATCACCCCCGGGCGCTCGCCGCCGCGCACAACCTGGCCGTCAGCTTCCGCCTGGCCGGTGACTTCGCCCGGGCGAGAAACCTCGACCAGGAGACGGTGGAGCGGCGCCGCAGGGTCAGCGGCGACCTGCACCCGTACACGCTGCACACGACGTCCATGCTCGCCCGCGACCTTCGCGAGCTGGGCAGGCTCCAGGAGGCTCTGGAGATGCTGCAGGCCAACCTGGAGGACTACCGCCGGGTGCTGGGGGAGGACCTGGTCGACACGCTGCGCGCCGCGACGAACCTCGCCGTGTCCCTGCGGCGGATCGGCCTGGAGACCGAGGCCAGGCGGCGCGCCGAGGACACCCACGAGCGGTTCGTCGCGCACATCGGCGAGAACGCCCCGGACACTCTCGCCTGCCGATTGGAGCTCGCGTCCTGCCTGGACGTGACCGGCGAGACCTCACGCGCCTACGACTCCGCCATGGACGTCATGCGCAACTTCTCCCAGGTCCTGGGGGAAGACCATCCCTACACGCTGGCGGCGGCGAACAACAGTGCCGCCTACCTGCGTGAGCTGGGTGACGTCCAGGAGGCACGGCAACTGGCCGAGACGACGTTCCGCACGCTGGCGCAGAGAATCGGCGAGCACCACCCGTCCACGCTGGTGTGCGCGATCAACGTCGCCAACTGCCTGGCCGAACAGGGCGAGCTGAGCGCCGCCGAACAGCTCGACCGGCAGACTCTCGGCGAGCTGCGGAAGATCCTCGGTGCTGAGCACCCCGACAGCCTGGTCTGCGAGGCCAACCTCGCCATGACGCTGAACGCGCTGGGCAGGACGGTCGAGGCCAGGCAGATCCGCGAGCGCGCGCTGAACATGATGCGCCACACCCTCGGCGAGAACCACTCGCACATCGCCGCTCTCGCGGCGTGGCGCAGGCTGAACCGCGACCTTGAGTTGCAGCCTTGGTGATCAGGCGGCTCGAGCGTCCCTGACCAGCCACGGCAGCACGTCGGGGAGCACGGTCAGGGCACCGAAGTGCGCCGCGTCGGGCTCGAGCTTGAACGTGGCCGTCCGGATGCGGCCGGCGAGCCAGCGGGAGTGCGCGACAGGCGAGAAGCGGTCTTTCGCTCCGTGCCAGAGCAGAGTGGGGGCCTCGATGTCATCGAGATCGAAGCCCCACGGAGAGCAGAACGCGATCGCGTCGTCCACCCATCCGTCCTCTGAGTGGCGCAGGGCCTCGGCGTAGTTCTCCAGCAGCATGGCGCGCACACGTGGGTTGGCCACCATACGGCGGTCGACCTCAGGCAGCTCCGCGTAGAGAGCGGCGATCAGGTTCGCCGGGTCGGTGCGGATCTCCCGCGCGGCAGGGGCCAGCCAATCGGCGAATCGGCTGCGGCCGGTGAGTGCCACCGTGTACTCGGTGACGTTCGACTCGGTCATGCCTCCGAACCAATCGAGCCCTTCGGCGGCGCGTGGCGCCAGACCCACGAGTACCGCGACGCGGATGACCCGCTCAGGGAGCAGTGCGGCACAGGCCAACGCGTGCGGGCCGCCTCCTGACCTGCCGACGACAGAGAAGCGGTCGAGGCCGAGCGCGTCGGCTATCTCGGCGACGTCGTCCGCCGCGGTCGCCACCGACCTGCCGACCAGGCGGTCCGACAGGCCGTAGCCCGGCCGGTCGAAGCTGATCAGTCGCACTCCGAGTCTGTACAGCACCGAGCCTCGCGGGCTCGGGCCTATCCTGCTCCCCGGCGTCCCGTGCAGCAGGAAGATCGGATCGCCTCCAGGCTTCCCCCTTTCCTCCACTGCGAGTCGCCTGCCGTCCGCCGTGCACACGACCTTGGTCAATTCCCCGCCTCCAGTGACCTCAACTACCCCCACCCCAACATCCCCCAAATCCGCGCGGTGGGGAAGGGGCGTCCCGCCCCTGACCGCGCTCCCGCCCACCTGGACAAGTCACCCGGATGTGCGTCCCACGCTGGGAGCGCGGCCATCGACATAGGGGCTCCCAGACCTGGATGATCGACGCTTCGCACGTCGAACCGGTCACCCGCCCGACGGTCGATCGGTCGCGTGACCGCCGGACCGGTGGTCCAGACGTTATTCCGTAGCCTGGCCCTGGTGGGGGTGGCTACCCTGGCCGCCATGCGTCGAGTTTTGATCGTTTCTCCGCCCGCCGCCCACTAGCGGGCGGTTCCTCTCCATTTGTCCGGGTCTGAGTGGCCCGGTGGGTGGCGGCTGCCCGCATGCGCGGGACATTTCCGACCACTCCCTTGGAGAGACCTTCATGACGCATGTCTCCGTACGGCGGGGTCTGCTGTACGTCACCGTCGCCGCGACGATCTGGGGCACGGGCGGCCCCGCGGCGGCCGTTCTCTACCAGGTCAGCGGCCTCGGCCCGGTCGCCGTCTCGTTCTGGCGGTTCGTCTTCGGCGCCGCCGTGATGTTCGCCGCGGCCCGCGTACTGCGGCTCGCCCTGCCGCGCCCGCTGCGGGGCACGGTGGCGCTCGCCGGCTGCGGGCTGGCCATCTCCCAGGCCGCGTACTTCGGGGCGGTGGCCGAAACCGGGGTCGCCATGGCCACGGTGATCACGCTCGGCGCGAGCCCGGCGCTCGTCGCGGTCGGGGCACGGCTGGCGCTGGCCGAGCGGCTGAGCCGCACGGGGGCCGTCGGCATGGGGCTTGCCGTCGCGGGGCTGTTCCTGCTGACAGGCGACCTGACGACGGTCTCGGTCACCGGTGTGGGGCTGTCGCTGGTGTCCGCGGTCGCGTACGCGGCGGTCACCCTGCTCCCCCGCGCGTCGGCACGGCGGCGCGACTCCTCGTCGCCCGCCCCGACCGGGTCGGATCTGGCGGGGTCCGGGGCGGAGGGCTGGGCCACGGCCATGTGGGGGTTCGCGGTCGGGGGCCTGCTGCTGTTCCCGGTCGCCGCCGTGGAGGGGCTGGCCCCGAGCGGCGGGCATGCCGCGACGGTGGCGCTGCTCGGCTACCTAGGGGTGATGCCGACGGCGGTCGCGTACGGCCTGTTCTTCACCGGGCTTTCGGCCGTCCAGGCGACCACCGCGTCCGTGGTGGCGCTGCTGGAGCCCGCGGGCGCGACGGCGATCGGCGTCCTCCTGCTCGGCGAGCGCCTGAGCGCGACCTCGGCGGCGGGCGCGGCCGTGCTGCTCGGCTCGGTGGCGCTGCTGGCCTTCGGCGAGTCACGCCAGGTCGGCGGCGCGGGCACGTCAGGCTAGCGATCGGCGCGCCGCGCATGGCCGGTGCAACCGGTGGTTGAATCGGGCGCGAAGGTTTTTGCGCTGCATACGCTGGAAAAGACCATCCGGCCCCGGAAGAGAGGCGGCGTGGATGAACGTCGAACGATCACAGGTGAACCCCCGGCAGCGGAACCTCGTGTTCGGCGGGCTCATGATCGCCCTGCTGCTGGCGGCCCTGGACCAGACGATCGTGTCCACGGCCCTGCCGACGATCGTCGGCGATCTGAAGGGCCTTGAGCACATCGGCTGGATCGTCACGGCGTACATCCTCGCCTCCACCATCGGCCTGCCGATCTACGGCAAGCTGGGCGACCTGTTCGGCAGGAAGATCGTGTTTCAGGCGGCCATCGTGATCTTCCTGATCGCGTCGGCACTCTGCGGGCTTTCGCGGAACATGCCCGAACTGATCGCCTTCCGGGCTTTGCAAGGGCTGGGCGGGGGCGGCCTCATGATCGGCGTGCAGGCGATCGTGGCCGACCTCGTCTCGCCGCGCGAGCGCGGCCGGTACACCGGCATCATCGGCGCCGTCTGGGGCCTGTCGTCGGTGATCGGCCCGCTGATCGGCGGGTTCTTCACCGACCACGCGAGCTGGCGCTGGTGTTTCTACGTGAACCTGCCGCTCGGCCTGGTGGCGCTGGTGGTCACGGCCCTCGTGCTGAAGCTCCCGAAGCCGGACGTCCAACCGAAGCTGGACATCCTCGGCACGGCGCTGCTCGCGGGCACGTCCACGTGCGTCGTGCTGGTGACGAGCTGGGGCGGCACCGAGTACGCCTGGAGCTCGCCCGTGATCATCGGCCTGGCGGCGGGGGCGGTCGTCCTCGCCGTCGGCTTCGTGCTGGCCGAGCGGGTCGCGGCGGAGCCGATCATCCCGCCGCGCCTGTTCCGTGACAACCTGTTCGCCCTGCCCGCGGCGGTGTCGGTGTTCGTGGGCATCGGCATGTTCGCCATGATCGCGTACCTGCCGACGTTCCTGCAGATGGTGAACGGCGCCAGCGCCACGCAGTCGGGCCTGCTGATGCTCCCCATGGTCGCGGGGATGACGATCACGTCGATCGGCTCGGGCCGGGTCATCTCGGCAACGGGACGCTACCGCGTGTTCCCCATCCTCGGCCTGGGCTTGCTGACGGCCGGCCTGGTGCTGCTGTCCCGGATGACGGCCGACTCCTCGATGCTGGTCAACGGCCTCTACATGTTCGTGGCCGGCTTCGGCCTCGGCATGGTGCTGCAGACGCTGGTGCTGATCGTGCAGAACTCCGTCGACTATCGGGACGTGGGCGCGGCCACCTCCGCGGTGAACTACTTCCGCCAGACCGGCGCGTCCCTCGGCACGTCGCTGGTCGGCGCCGTCTTCATCCACCGCCTGACGGACGCCATCACGGCCGGTGGGACGAGGCTGCCGGTGCGCGGCGTCAACGCGCTCACCCCGCAGATGGTGCACCACCTTCCGCCGCCCGCGCGCGCGGCGATCGCCAGGGCGTACGCGCAGGCGCTGCCGCCGATCTTCCTGTACGTCGCGCCGATCGTCGCGATCGGGTTCGTCCTCGCCTTCTTCATCAAGGAGGTCCCCCTCTCCACGCGGCCGGGCGCGGCACGCCGGGACGTCGCCGCGCACAGCACCTGAGTGATCAGAGGCGGGAACGCCGGTAGAGTAGTTGGCGTTGGAGGGAATGTGGCCTCGATATCGCAGTTGATTAGAAACCTCCTGGATCGCCCGGGAAGTGCAAACATCAGCCCTTTTCAACGCGTGGCCACCCAGGCCGGCGCGCATGAGGATCGGCTCAAGGAGCTGGACGAGCTCCCGCCACCTCGCATGGGCGATCTGCCGGAGTTCTGCGCGATAGCCCGAGAGGCCGCCCGGCGCACGCTCGACGAGCGTCC
The DNA here is from genome assembly GCF_003323745.1 of Sphaerisporangium album. Classification (GTDB taxonomy): domain Bacteria; phylum Actinomycetota; class Actinomycetes; order Streptosporangiales; family Streptosporangiaceae; genus Sphaerisporangium; species Sphaerisporangium album. Next base: position 51,331 of record NZ_QOIL01000016.1, on the reverse strand, counting down.
GTTCGACGTGCAGCTCGTCGGCGCCCTGGCCCTGTTGTCCGGGCAGGTCGCCGAGATGGCCACCGGCGAGGGCAAGACGCTCTCCGGCGCGATCGCCGCGGCGGGCCACGCCCTGCGCGGACGGCGCGTCCACGTCATCTCGGTGAACGACTACCTCGCCCGCCGCGACGCCGAGTGGATGGGCCCGCTGTACGAGGCGCTCGGCGTCTCCGTCGGCTGGATCAGCCAGTCCTCGACGCCGGAGGAGCGCCGCGAGGCGTACGCCAAGAACGTGATGTACGCCTCGGTGAGCGAGATCGGCTTCGACGTGCTGCGCGACCGCATCGCGACGTCCGCCGACGACCTCATCGTCCCCGAGCCCGAGGTCGCGCTGATCGACGAGGCCGACTCGGTGCTGGTGGACGAGGCGCGCGTCCCGCTCGTGCTGGCCGGCGCCGCCGACCCCGGCCTGGACTCGGCCGAGACCGCCGAGCTGGTACGGCGCCTGTCGCGCGGCTACCACTACGAACTGGACGACCAGGGGCTCAACGTCTTCCTCACCGCGAAGGGCACCGACGCGGTCGAGAGGGCCCTCGGCGGCATCAACCTGTACGAGACGCCCGAGGTGCTGACCCAGGTCAACCTGGCGCTGCACGCCCACGCGCTGCTCACCCGCGACGTCGACTACCTCGTGCGCGACGGGCGCATCCAGCTCGTCAACCAGTCCCGCGGGCGCGTCGCGACGCTGCAGCGGTGGCCGGACGGCCTTCAGGCGGCGGTCGAGGCCAAGGAGGCCCTCCCGGCCAGCGAGACCGGCGAGATCCTGGACTCGATCACCATTCAAGGCCTTATCCGCCGATACCCCGAAATTTGTGGCATGACGGGTACGGCGGTCGCGGTCGAGGACCAGCTCCGCGAGTTCTACGGCCTCAAGGTCGCGGTCATCCCCCCGAACCGGCCGAACGTCCGCGTCGACGAGCCCGACCGCGTGTTCGGCGCCGTCGTCGACATGCGCATGGCCCTGGTCGACGAGATCGCCCGCGTGCACGAGACCGGCCGCCCCATCCTCATCGGCACCCTGGACGTCTCCGAGTCCGAGCGCCTGGCCGACGACCTGCGCCGCGAAGGCCTGGAGTGCGTCGTCCTCAACGCCAAGAACGACGCCGAGGAAGCCGCGATCATCGCCCAGGCCGGCCAGAAGGGCACCATCACCGTCTCCACGCAGATGGCCGGGCGCGGCACCGACATCCGCCTCGGCGAGGGCGTCGCCGAGCTCGGCGGCCTGTACGTCATCGGCGCGGGCCGTCACGCCAGCAGCCGCCTGGACGACCAGCTCCGCGGCCGCGCCGGCCGCCAGGGAGACCCCGGCGGCTCGGTCTTCTACGTGAGCCTGGAAGACGACCTGATCACCCAGTACGCGCCCCACGAGTCCCTGCCCCCCGCCGACGACGAGACCGGCGTCGTCCGCAGCAAGCGGGCCGGGTACATCGTCGGCCACGCCCAGCGGGTCGCCGAGGGCACCCACCTGGAGATCCACCGCAACACCTGGCGCTACACGCGGCTGCTCGAAACGCAGCGCGCGCAGGTCCTCGAACAGCGTGACAAGGTGCTGCGCGGCGAGGCCGGCGGAGACGCGCTGGCCGCCGCCCGTCCCCAGCGCTGGGAAGAGCTGGGCGCCGAGGTCGGCGATGCGGTGCTGCGCGAGGCCGCCCGGCAGATCGTCCTGTTCCACCTCGACCGCTGCTGGACCGAGCACCTGGGCTTCATGTCCGACATCCGCGAGGGCATCCACCTGCGCGGCCTCGGCCACAAGCTCAAGCCCATCGACGAGTTCCACCGCGAGGGCGTGGCCGCGTACAAGCAGTTGCTGGAGGAGGTCGAGCGCCGCTCCATCGAGACCTTCGAGACGGCGACGATCACCGCCGACGGCCTGGACTCCGAGGAAAGCGGCCTGAAGCGCCCCACCGCCACCTGGACCTACCTCGTCCAGGACAACCCCTTCGGCAGCGCCTTCGACCGAGCCCTGAAGAACCTCGTAACCCCGAGATCAAAGCGCCGCCAATCCCTCGACGACTAAAGCCCCGGAAGCACGGGGCCGGCCGTGTTCATAGACCGGCCCCGCAAGGAATGGCCCTCGCCACCGGGCCGGGCTGCTTTCCCCAGGGGCTCCCGGCCACCTTCGACCGACGGTGGACGAACCGTGACCGCGGGTCAGCGGTTGACGGTCGTCCGTACCTCATCCAGGAGGGTGGTCGCGTCGGTGACGGTCTGAGCGATCTGGTGCGGTGACTCGCCGACGTTGCCGTAGAACCCCAGCGGATGTCCGGGCTGCACCCCGACCTCGTAGCGGCCTTCCCGGCAGTCGGCCCAGATCCGGGTGGACGCGGTCCAGGTCGCGGTAGATCCAGTCGACGCGTCGGCCTTCGATGGTCAGCCAGCCGCCGCCGTCTACCCATGGCCCCCAGCCGCCCGGCTCGGTGATTTCAGCCTCTGCGCCGGCCTCCTGAACGGCCAACGCGCGCAGCGCCGCCACGTCCAGATCGCCCCGGTAGTACAGCCCCAGCGCAACGCCTCGCCGTGGCCTCTGACGAGCCTGCCGACAGGACACGGAAAGGTGCTCCTGCCGGGCTTCGAGTGACTTGACTAGAACCGGTTCTATTTCGTTGAATCCGGCTGTTGCGAAGATCGTGGCGCACGGCGATAGTTGGTTGGGCGGGCAGGGAATTCGTGGAACAAGGAACAACGAAAAGGTGGAGCCCGGGGCACCGGGAGTTCCTCGTCCGCCGCTTCCGTCGTCGCTTTCTCACTCACCTTCCGTGCCCGCTTTCGCCTTTCCGGCATCGGCCGTCCCGTAGGCCATTTATCGGAGGACCGCTATGTCCGTTCCTACCGTCCCCGCGTACACCGAACCCGTCCGGCCGGTGCCCGCCTCCCGGACTCCGTTGCTGGGCAACCTTCCGGAGTTCGCCAGGGACCCGCTGGCCTTCTTCACACGGCTGCGCGACGACCATGGCGACATGGTCGAATGGCGGCTCGGCCGGCAAAGGTGCCTGTTCCTCGCCAGGCCGGACCACGTCGGCGAGGTGCTCGCCGGCGCCGAGAGCACCTTCGTTCACGCCCAGATGCCGCCCACCTTCCTCCAGTTGCACGGCGAGGGCATGGTCAACAGCAGCGGCGACGCGTGGCGGCGCAAGCGCGCCCTGGTCCAGCCCGCGATACGCCCGCGTCAGGTGCGTGCCTACGCGCGCACGATGGCGCAGTGCGCCGAGGAGTTCGCCGACGGGCTGAAGGCGGGCGAACGCCTCGACATCCGGCGCCACATGTTGAAGCTGACCCAGCGCATCGCCGTGCGTACGCTGTTCGGCACCGACACCGCGGAACAGGAGGCGACCGTCGGCCGCACCATGGAGGTCGCCCAGCGGGAGATCGGGGCTGAGCTGGGTGGTTTCGCCTCGATGGTGCCGAGCTGGGTGCCCACGCCTGGACGACTCCGCCTCAAGGCCGCCATCACGGAACTGGACGCCGAGGTGCTCCGGCTCATCAAGGCGCACAAACAGAGCGCCGGGGAGCGTGAAGATCTCATCAGCCGGCTGATGACGGCCCGGGACGAGCAGGGCCGGTCGCTCACCGACCGCGAGGTCCGCGACGAGGCGGTGACGCTCTACGTGGCCGGGCACGAGACCACCGGCACCACGCTGACCTGGGCGTGGTATCTGCTGTCCGATCATCCCGAGGTGCTGGCCAAGCTCGCCGGGGAGGCGCGCGAGGTGTTCCAAGACCGTTTCCCCGACCACGACGACTACCCGCGCCTCACCTACACCCAGCAGGTGATCAAGGAGACTCTGCGCCTCTATCCGCCGGTGTGGCTGGTGTACGCGCATGCGACCGAACGCTCCACCGTGGGAGGGGTGCGGATCCCGGCGGGCAGCCGCGTCTACACCAGCCCCTGGGTGACCCACCGGGACCCTCGCTGGTTCCCCGACCCCGAGGAGTTCCGGCCCGAGCGCTGGACCGACGCGTTCGACGCCACCCTGCCCGCCCACGCGTGGTTCCCCTTCGGCGGCGGCCCGCGCGCCTGCCCCGGCGCCCGGTTCGCACTGGTCGAATCGGTCCTGGTGCTGGCTACGGTGGCACGCCGGTTCTCCCTGCGCGTGGATCCCGGCGAGATACCGGCCAAGGCGGCCCTGACCCTGCAACCGGGCCGCGAGGTCCCCGGCACAGTGGTCGCAGCCTGAAGGTCCCTCGAACCGCGGTGGCGGTGGTTCCATGGCCGGCCGGTCGATCATGATGGTGACCGCCCTGAGCCCCGTGATCGGCTACGACCGCGCCGCCCGCATCGCGCACCTCGCGCTGGAGGAGGACCTGCCCCTCAAGGAGGCCGCCCTGAAGTGCGGCGTCAGCGAGCAACTCTTCGACGAGGTGGTGGTCCCGGAACGGCTCACCAGGCCGGGCACGGCCGGACGGCCCGCCCGATGAGATCACGGCGGCGGGCGCGTCGTCGGCCGAGGGGGTGCGCGCGGCCTGCGCGCACCCCCTCGGGTATCCGGTCCGCTGCGCCTCGAGGACGATCAGCCGCCGCACACGGGATAGATCGACCTCGCACACGGATACGTCAACAGCCCTACGGGGACCGGACGAGGTCTCGTCGTGACCGCCTGTGCCGCGGGACTGCTTGGCGGACCCGGAGGACCGGGAGGACCCGCGGGCCCCTGCGGACCGGCAGGACCCTCAGGCCCGGGAGGACCGGGAGGGCCTACGGGACCTTGGGGACCGGCAGGACCCTCGGGGCCGGGCGCGCCATCGGCCCCCGGAAGACCCGCAGGACCCGCCGGACCGCGAGCGCCATCGCTCCCCGGAGGCCCCGGAGGCCCCGCAGGTCCCGCAGGCCCCGCAGGTCCCTCCGGCCCAGGAGGACCCTCTGGGCCTGGAGCGCCATCGGCCCCAGGAGGACCGGCAGGACCGGCGGGACCGGCGGGACCGGCGGGACCGGCGGGACCGCGGGCGCCATCGGTCCCCGGAGGACCGGCAGGTCCCGGAGGACCGGCAGGTCCCGCAGGCCCGGGAGGACCCTCAGGCCCGGGAGGACCCTCAGGCCCGGGAGGACCCTCAGGCCCGGGAGGGCCCTCAGGACCCGGAGCACCGTCGGCCCCCGGAGCGCCCGTGGGACCCGCAGGACCGGCGGGCCCCGCGTCCCCGTCGGCCCCTGCCGGGCCTGCCGGTCCGGGAAGACCTCGGGGGCCTGGGGGCCCGGCCGGACCTGGGGGACCCTGTGGGCCGGCGGGGCCGCGCGGCCCTGGTGGGACCTTGCAGAGCGCTTCGGGCAGGTGAAGCCATCTGCACAGCGGGATGGTCCCGGGCTCTGCCGGAACGGCTCCGGGGGTCTCGACCCATTGGACGGCCGCGCCGGGCGGCGCCACACACACATAAAGGACGCAGTCCGCGGGAGACACGAAAAGCCGCGAAGGGGTCGGCGAAACCCCGGCCGGCGCTCCGTCGCGCGTGCCGATCCCCGCGTGGTTCCCCATCGGGCGATCTGGCCGCAGTTCGGTCGTTGTTTCCGCGCCCGCCGGCCCGGGCGAGTAGAGGAGAATTGCCCCGCCGAGCGCGCCGCCCAGCAGGGTTCGTTTCATTAGCGTAGCCACGCTGCGCTCTCTTCCCAGAAGTTCGGAGAAAGCACCCGGGAGACGGAAAGTTTCCGCGACGGAGGTTCGGATGCTCAATTGTTTCCGACCCGTATAACCCCCGTGCCGGGTGTCGCGGAATTCCCTTGCCCGGCGGTAACGCGACCGCGGCCCAGAACATCCCAAAACGACAGCTGTAGCGAATCGCCTGAATTAATGAAACAAATACCGGCCACAGAATCGGAGCCATCGGCTCCGCCCGGAGTCCGGAGGTCCGATGCTCCCCGTCCGCCGGAACGTCCTGCCCACACGCGAAGGGGCCCGGCATCGGCCGGGCCCCTTCGCGTCTCCTGGTTCACGCGTTCAAGACCGAACGTCCGCCACAGGACCGAGGGTGCTGCGCATTTCGCACTTGTTGCCGAAAGTGCGGGAGGTCATGACCATACGACCGTCCCAGACGCCGGACGCCGTCACGGTGAGCGGCTCGTACATCGCCGGGCAGGCCGTCCCCACCTGGGCCTTGAGCTTTCGCAGGTCGCCGCCCACCGTCCCGAGCAGCGCGCACGCCTCGGCCGTTCTCGGATGCGTGCCGCCCTGCTGCGGCGCGCACCGCAGCACCACGCTGGTGGAGGCGTCCCGTCCTTCGTGTATCACCAACACCAGCGAGCGGGGGGACGAGACGGCGCCGGGTGCGCCCGACGTGGCGGTGGGGTCTTTCGGCGGCGGGTCACCTGCGGCCGAACCGGCGTCCGCGGCCGTTTGCCCGAGCACGGCCGTCGCGGCGATGATCGCCGCGACGCAAGCCGCACGACTGAAACGAAGTCCCATCTATATCCCCCGATGAATGGAAGCCCAGTGCTGTCGATCTTTCGGACGAAATCCTGCGAGCGGGCGTTCGACGTCGAACGCGCCGCGTTGCCGAGCGGCCCCGCCGGGCCGCTCGCGGACCGGGAAGCGGACCGGGACTGGCCTACAGCCCCGCGGTGTACAGCAGCCTGTCGTTGGCGCCGTGAAGGCCCTTGAGGACACCACTCGTGGACGCGTCGTTGATCCACTTGAGGACGGTGGCCGTGGGGTAGTCCCCATATGTCTGCTTGAACAGGGCGCCGACCCCGGCGACGTAAGGCGAGGCGAAGGAGGTCCCGCTGCCTTGGGCGCTGCCGCCGCCCATCCTGGCCGAGACGACGTCGGTGCCGGGGGCGAACAGATCGACACATGGGCCCACGTTGCTGAAACCGGAAAGCGTGTCGTCGCCGGCGGACGCTCCGACGGTCAGCACCCGGGAGGCACCGGCCGGGGAGAAGTCACACGCGTCGTCCGCGCTGTTCCCGGCGGCGACGCTGACGAAGACACCTGAGTCGGCCAGCGCGGTCGCGGCGGCGTTGGCCGCGGCGGATTTCGGGCCGCCGAGGGACATGTTGGCGACCGCGGGTTTGACCGCGTGGGCGGCCACCCAGTCGAAGCCGGCGATGATCTGGGAAAAGGTGCCGAAGCCGTCACAGCCGAGGACGCGTACCGGGGAGAGCTTGACCGATCGGGCCACCCCCCAAGTGGTGCCGCCGACGATGCCGGCGGTCATGGTGCCATGGCCCAGGCAGTCGTTGGTGCCGTTGCCGTCGTCGACGGTGCTGTAGCCGGGAGCGATGCGGCCGGTGAACTGGCTGTTGGTCTTGTCGATGCCGCTGTCGACGATGTACGCGGTCACCCCGGCGCCGGTGTGCGCGGCGTTGTAGACACGATTGAGCGGAAGACGGCGCTGGTCGATGCGATCGAGTCCCCAGGAAGTGGTGGGCGCCGCCGGCGGAACGCGCGTGATCGGCCCGGCGAAGCCGCGCGGGACGTCCACCGCCCGGGCCACGGCGTCCTGTTCGATCGCGGCGACATCGGGATGGGTCCGCATCTCGTTGAGCTGGGCGAGCGTCATCCGGGCGGTGAACCCGTTGATCACCCGCTCGTAGATGTAGAGGGGCCGCACCCCGCTCGGGGCCATCACGCCGGAGCTGAGAGCGCCTGGCTTGAGCGTGACGATGTACTGGCCGGGGACAGCGCTCGCGGCGGGAGGAACCGTCACTTCTATCGCGGTTCGCCGTACGGCCGCCGTACCGGCCTGGGCGCCCGGGGCCACTCCGATCAGGGCGCTGACGAACGCGAGCCCGATCACCGCAGGCGAGGCACCTCCCCTGATCCTGTGAAATCGGCGTGCGGAGCGCATGACCATCGCATCCCTTCAGAGCTCGTCCCCGTCCTGAGCTTCATTCGTCCTCCAGACAGTAACGATCATCCGTGCGGCGTAATCGTCGCGCCGCTCCGCGTGTGCCATCCGTTAGGGTCAAAATTCGTCAGGGCGCCGGTCGCCATATGACCACCGGTGGACATTCCCGCCTCCCCGCGAATGTCCCGCCTTGCAGGGAAATGCCCGTAGTGGCGAAACGACCGGCCGATGGATTCGCCGGGCCAGAACGGCGGTCGCCGTTCTTACCAATTCCTGGCCTTCCCGCCCCGGCCGCCTCCGACGGACGGCGGCCACATAATGCGACCATCTCGGTAGGTCGAAAGCCTGACGCACCAAATGCCCTACGATTCCATGCGATGCCCTGGCGAATTTCCGCCCATCGAATCCATGGAGCGAACGAAAAGGAAAGTCGGGGTCAATATGTTCCGATCAGCGTTCGTCATCGCGACCGCCTTGGCCGGGCTGCCGTTCTCCGCGGTCACCACGCCGGCCGACGCGGCACGCCTCGCGCCCGCGGTCTCGGCGCGCTCCCTCGCGTCGCCGGCCGTCACGGCCGAAGCTCGGCGGCCCGCCTGCGCGCCGCAGGGCTGCGCCGAGGTGGCGTGTCCGCAGGGCTACGCCTGTGTGTACGCGCCCAAGCAGTGCCTGACCGTTCCGTGCCCTCAGTACGAGTGCGTCCCGAACGGGACCGCGACCCCCCCGACCCCGCCGTACACCCTGCCGGTATACCCATATCCCTACCCGTACCCGTACCCCACGCCCGCGTGGCCGCCCTACGGCTGGTACCACAAGCATCATCATCACTACCCCGCCCCCTACCCGCGGCCCCACTCTCCGCGGCCGCGCAATCACTCCCAGCCGAACGCGCTGCTCGCCCAAGGGGTGGCCCCCAAGCCCGCGGCCGACGGGCAGATGCCGGCTCAGAGCCCGATCCTGGACGTCCCTGGCCGCTCCGACGCGGAGCGGCCCGGCGTCTCCCTGGCCGACGCGGGCTAGGCCCGCCGCCCGGGACCGGCCGTGGGGGCGGGGTCATGGCACACCCGCCACCGCGGACCTCCGCCCCTGGAACCGCCCACCCACCACAGCGCGCCCGGCAGGGCCGATCACGGCGATCGGCGATCACGCGGAGGACGTCTTCGGCCGCCTTCGCCCGGGCGCGTTGGAGGGGCCGGGAAGAGCTGTGATTGGGTGCTGACTAGCACGAGGGCACACAAGTCACCTCACGACCCCTGGGCGGTGATCGGCATTAACGCTCACGACTTTCTCGAAGTAGACCGCGAACTTTCCGACGAGGAGCGCGCGATCCGCGACGCCGTCCGCGACTACGCGGGCGCCGAGCTGCTGCCGCATGTCGCCGACTGGTTCGACGCCGGGACGCTGCCCGACCCGCGCGGGCTGGCCAAGGGGCTCGGCAAGCTAGGCGTCTTCGGCATGCACCTGACCGGGTACGGCTGCGCGGGCACCAACGCCGTCAGCTACGGCCTGGCCTGCCGCGAGCTGGAGGCCGTGGACAGCGGGCTGCGCAGCTTCGTCTCCGTCCAGGGCTCGCTCGCGATGACGGCCGTCCACAGGTACGGGTCGCCCGAGCAGAAGGACGAGTGGCTCCCCCGCATGGCGACGGGCGACGCGCTCGGCTGTTTCGGCCTCACCGAGCCCGACTCGGGAAGCGACCCCGGCTCGATGCGCACCCGTGCCCGCCGCGACGGCGACGACTGGGTGCTGGACGGCACCAAGATGTGGATCACCAACGGCTCGGTGGCCGACGTCGCGATCGTCTGGGCCGCGACCGACGAGGGCATCCGCGGCTTCCTGGTGCCGACCTCCACACCCGGGTTCTCGGCGAACGTGATCCACAAGAAGCTGTCGCTGCGCGCGTCCATCACCTCCGAGCTGGTGCTGGACGGGGTGAGGCTGCCGGGGGACGCGATACTGCCGGGCGCGGAGGGGCTCAAGGCGCCGCTGTCGTGCCTGTCCGAGGCGCGGTACGGCATCGTCTGGGGCGTCGCGGGCGCCGCCAGGGCCTGTCTGACTGCCTCGATCGACTACGCCAAGCACCGCGTGCAGTTCGACCGGCCCATCGCCGGCTTCCAGCTCACCCAGGCCAAGCTCGCCGACATGCTGGTGGACGTCAACCACGCGATGATGACCGCCCTGCGCATCGGCCGTCTCAAGGACGAGGGCCTCGCGACCCACGCGCACGTGAGCTTCGGCAAGCTGGCCAACGTCCGCGCCGCCCAGCGCGTCGCCGCCACCGCCCGCAGCATCCACGGCGCCAACGGCATCACCCTCGAATACCCCGTGATGCGCCACATGGTGAACCTGGAGACGGTCGCCACCTACGAGGGCACCGCCGAGGTCCACGCCCTGACCCTCGGCCGCGCCCTCACGGGCCTGGACGCCTTCCGCTGAGCGGCCCCGCCCACGGAGTGTGGCCGTGTCCCGCGGGGGTCGTGAACGACGCGGCCTCGCGGGCACGGTGACGTGCGGACGCGCATGGCACAAAGGCCCGTCTCAGGCTTGCTGAGAACGGGCCTTTCGCGGGCTGGGTGGCTCCGAGGGGTCAGCCGCTCTTGCGGCGGAAGGAGCGCTTGCCTGCCGCGGGGCCGTGGGCGCCGGCGATCTTGGAGGCGTTCTTGCCTCGGCCGGCGGCGTTCGACTCCGCCTGGGTCTGGCGCTTGCGTTCCAGGGCCTCCCGGAACTTGCGCTTCAACTCGTCGTCCGAAGTCTCGGCCTCGGGCTCCGGTGCGTTGGCGGTCATGCGGACCTCCTGCTCTTGGACGGGGTACCACTGGGCCTCGCACGCGCGCGTGACCGCTCGCCCGACGACGGTGGCCTGCCCCCGCCCCCGATTACGTCACGCCGAGATCCGGCGAAGCACGCGGACATCATCTCATGGCTGGTCGTTGCGCTTCATACGCCTGTCCTGACATGAACTGACTTCGTGGTGCAAGTGTGTCGACACGGACAGTGGCACCTCGCACCACTTTGACGCTGAACGTCGAAGAATGTCCGAAGTATCAGTCCCACCAGAACGACCAGGTGTACTTGCCCAGAATCTGCTCGGCGTAGTCGATCAGCGTGCCCGCGCTCTGGATGATCGCGTCCGGGCAGAACGCCCAGTGCTCGGCGGCGACGTGCACGGCGTGGGCCGGCGTCTGCGGGGGCGCGGCGACGCTGAGCTCCAGCGTGTTGAACCCCATGCCGACCAGGCGGGCGGCGAAGCGGTCCTCCCAGCTCCGCACGACGGCGGCTAGCGGCACATTCCACTCGTTGTGGTGCAGGGCGCCCTGCCACCCCATGACGGCCAGCGCGTCCGCGCCGCGCTGCACCGCCGCCAGGCCGATCGGCATGCCCTGCTCGGCCAGCATGGCCGCGTACCGGTCGGCCAGGGCGTCGGGGTCGGTCTTCAGCTCGCCGGGGTCCGCGGGGCCGGGGCAGACCGGGCCGAAGGGGTCGAGGGTCTCGACCTGGTCCTCGTGCGCCCGCTGGATCCAGTCGGCCCAGACCTCGTCCATGAACGCGCCGATGTTGTAGTTGTCGATCTCGGCGGCGGCGTCCGGCGCGATCTGGCCGACCGACCACGGCTGGACCGACTCCTCCAGCAGGACGGGCCACAGGCCGGACCTCGGGTGCTCGGCGCGCAGCCGCGCCCACAGCGTGCCCGTCGCGGGCGTCTCGCTCAGCCAGAAGGCGGGGCGCCGGCGCGCGGGGAAGCGCGCGTACGTCGGGTCGGGCCACACCAGCGTTCCAGGCGGGAGATCCACCGAGAGCGTGCGCCCGCCGCCGCCGTCGTCGAACAACCGGCACACGGCGGCCGGCAGCATCCGGCCTTCACCATCGTCCATCTCAACCGTTCCGGTACCGACCACACCAAAAGCATTCCGGTAAGCCGAGATGGTAGTGCGAGGGGGATCCGTCACACCTTCCGTCGTACCGCACAACCGCCCATCCTGTCCCGCGCCCCCGGCCATGATCTCTACGGTACGGATATGCGGCTCGATCGGCCATTTGTTCGATCAAACCGGTCTTACACCGAGCATGAGCCCCCGAACCGCACGTCACAGGCGACGTGGACGGATACATAATGTGGTGATATAAGCATGTTATGGAAATCTCCGGTCCGGCCTCGACACGCGAGCACCCCGCCGCCCACGTCACGGGAGCCCTGGAACGGCTGACCCGCTTCCTCGTCCGGCTCGGCCCGCGCGGCGACCTTTCCCTCACCGCCGTCGGCACCCTCGGCACGCTGGAGCGCTCGGGCCCCTGCCGGCTGACCGAACTGGCGGCGCACGAGGGCGTCACCCAGCCCGCGATGACGCAGCTCGTCTCACGACTGCAGGAGTCCGGCCTGGTCACCCGCACGAGCGACCCGGACGACAAGCGGGTCGTCCAGGTGCGCATCACCGACGCGGGACGCGCCGCGCTGGCCGGACGCCGGGAGACGCGCGCCGCCATGCTGGCCGAGTTGCTGGACCAGCTGAGCGAGGACGAGCGCGCGTCGCTCGTCGCGGCCGTCCCCGCCATCGACCGCCTGACGCACCTGGCACCCGAGGACCGCTGAACCACGTCCACGTGCCCTTCTACATCGGCGCGGGGACGCTCGTGCTCGGCATCGTCATCCTGTCCACCGCCCACGGGCACCTCCAGCAGGCCGAGCGGGTGCAGGCGGCCGCGGTCGACGGGCCCGGCGAACCGGCCGAGCCCGGCCTGGAGCTCGCTCGCCTGGACGCCTCCGGCACCACCGCCTGACCGGCCCGGACGGACGGCTCAGGCGGGCTGGGGGATGTCGCCGCCGCGCTCGGAGCGGCTGAGGGCCGCGTCGCGGGTCTCGCGCATCGTCGTGTAGACGACGAGCGACACCGCGGCGCAGCCGGCGACGTACCAGTAGAAACCGGACTCGGCGCCGGCGTTCTTGAACCACAGCGCGACGTACTCGGCCGTGCCGCCGAACAGGGCGTTGGCGATGGCGTACGGCAGGGCGACGCCGAGCGCGCGCACGTGCGTGGGGAACAGCTCGGCCTTCACGCACGCGTTGATCGAGGTGTAGCCGGTGACGATCACCAGCGCGGTCAGGGAGAGGGCGAGCGCGGCTCCGACGGTGGTGACCCCGGCCAGCGCGGTCATGATCGGGACGGTGCCCAGCATCGAGCCGACGCCGAACGTGATCAGCAGGGGCCTGCGGCCGACCCGGTCCGACAGCGCCCCGGCCAGCGGCTGGAGCAGGCAGAAGATCGTGAGGGCGAGGAAGCCGACCAGTGTGGCGTCGGACTTCGACAGGCCGGCTGTGTTGGAGAGGTACTTGGTCAGGAAGGCTCGTGTACCGCAACTAAATGGGGAAGGTCCGCTCCTCGCCCCATGCCGCGCGCAACGTCACCCATGCCGACCTGCGCGACTCGCGAAAGATCAGAATCTCCGGCAGCAGATCAGCGACCATCTCTCGCCGTGCTTCGGGGCGAAGCGTCAGCCATTCCTCCACCACTGTCCGGATCACTGGCACGTACTCGTGCCGTTGCAGCGGCGCCGGTCGATCGTCCTCCTCCAGAGCTGCCGCAGCCACGGCCCGCTCGGTCAGGAGCACGTCCCTGGCTCGGATGTAGGAGTCCTCGGGGATGATCCCTTTAGCCATTTTCAAGGTCAGTGCGTCCATGGCGGCGTCAGCGGCGGCGACCTCGGCCTCGAGCTTGGCGCGCTCGGGCTGGATTGTGGCCTGGGATGGCTCATTGGCGACGGGCGCCTCGGCGGCGATGTCGTCGGCCCACTGGGCGAGCTCGCGCACCACGATGGCCTCGATGGCGCTCCGTCGTGCGCTTCGAGCAAGACACGTGCGCTTTCGTAGGTAGCCGCTGCAGAGGTACCGGACGGCCGGCTCGGGGCCTTCCGCGCAGGGCGTCATCCGGCTGCCGCAGTGGCCGCAACGCAAGGAGGCTGCCAGGGGGTAGATCGAGGCACGGGCGCGGGGTGGGGTGGCGGCAACGCGGAGTCGCCGGCGGCGGTATGCCTGCCACTCTTCCTCGCTGATCACAGGTTGGTGAGCGCCCTTGATGAGGGTCATGTTGCTGCAGTTGGCGGGCTGGTTGCATTCACAGTTGGGGTCGTGGATGCGCAGCAGGCCGGCGCCGAAGCCGCGGTCGAGCATGCCCCTTATGGCTACATCGGACCAGTGGTTGCCGCGAGTGGTGCGCAAGCCTGTCTGGTTGAGGTAGGCGGCGAGTTTTTGACCGCCGGTGCCGGCGATGTATCGCCGGTAGAGGTCCGCCAGGACCGGCCCGGTAATGGGATCTGGCTCATACCGCTCGGGGCCGTCGTCGGGAGCTCGGAGGGTCCGGTGCGCGTGGAGGGGGTCGGGCTGGCGGCCGCGGAGAACGTACCCGAATCGGGGGCGGCCGTTGGCCGGGAGTCCGCTGGCGACGCGGTAGGCGTGAGTCTCGGCCCATTGCTCGCCGATGCGGTCGCTTTCGAAGGACGCGATCTCCATGAGCATGCCGCGGGTCAGTCGCCCGACGGCGGTGCGGGCGTCAACGTCTTCGGTGGCTGATTGGAGTTCACCGCCGGCGAGGTTCACGCGGCCGAGGTTGACGGCGTTGCCGGTGCGGTTGCGGCCGAAGCGGTTGAATTTCCAGACGATGATCTCGCGGGCGTCGCCTGATTCGATACCTTCGATCGCCTTCATGATCTTGCGACGGAAGTTGCGGCCTGTGGCGTCAAGATCTTCGATCCATCGCACGATTCGCCGGCCGTTGCGGCGGGCCCAGTCGGTGATGGCGGCGCGTTGGATCTCCGGGGAGATCTGCTCTTCCATGAGCATCGAGACGCGTATGTAGCCGATGGCGGGAATCAGTTCGCCGCTGGCGATTGTGCGCTGTTGGGGGGGCATGTGACTCTCGTCCGGGGTCGGGTCCCGGGGCTGCCCGTGGCAGGGGGCACGAGCGAGCCTTTGTAGGGGGTCAGGTTGTCGTAGGGGTCAAATCCGGGGAACGAACTCGAGTGGGTTGTCGATGGCGTCGGGGGTCAGCGCGTCGAGCCGCCCTCGCAGGTAGCTGGCGCGGAGCGATATGTCGGCCAGGCTCTTGGTCAGGTCATCGATCTTTTCTGCGACGACCCTGCTGGCTTCTGCGGCGCGTCGCTGGTTTTCGGCCAGTTCGCTGATTGCGGTCACGATGCGTCCGATACACCAGACGACGGTGCATCCGAGCGCAGCGACGGCGATTGCCCGAAGGGTGGCGTTCCACTGGTCGGGATCGACAATCCCCGTGACGATGACGAGGGTGTCGAGTGGAACGAGCGCCCACAGGGCTACGGCGATGTAGCCGATGGCTTTTTGTTGCATGCGCTTACCTCAGGTTAGGAGCGTTTCTTGGTGCGCTCTGGCTAGATATGGACGCTCCAGAACCTGATGCGGGTTACGTGCCGCTCCGGATTTTTCAGGTGTCTTCGGGAGGTTCTTCGGGGGTCCATTCTCCTCGCAACAACTTGGCATATATCAGATTCCGTCGAAGTCTGCGGCGCTGGTAGTCCACCTCCTCTTCTCGTATGACCCGCTCGAATTGCTCACGCTCTTCGGGGGTCATGGCGGCGAGCCGCTGTGCGAGCTCCGCTTCCATGGCGGCGATGTCGGGGGCTGCCTCCTTGGTACGCGCGGCCGCCTTCGCCCCGACCGCGTCCTGGGGCACGCCTCCGATGCCGGAGATGAGAATAGGTTCCTGCCCGGCCAGGACAAGCTTGATCGAGCCGGGCGCCCACAAGAGGGCTTCTTCGAGGCGCGCCTCGACGATGGCGCTTACGCCGGCTTGGCCACGGCGGAAGCGCCGTAGGTGCGTCGCCGAGATGGATGCATGGTCGGCGATGTCCTCCCATTGGCGGCGCAGCTGCTTACGCCGTTGATCCATCAAGTGGCCGAGGTGCTCGCGTGTCTGCCCCTCGGCGCTTGCGCTGATCATGCATGGCCCTTCTGGCGAACTCGTCGAGTTGCGGCACTGGGCGCACTGTATCGCACAGTACCGCACATTCGCAGGTCCGAGGCCCTTTCTGTTTTGACAAGAATCCGACACAAGGGCGCACATGTGCGGTTTGTTGCGCAGCACCGCACATGTGCGCTACGTTCCGCACATGGCACCTCCAACACGCCTGAGCCTTCCCTTCGACGGTCTCCGGGCACGGCGCGAGCGGGAGCGCCAGGGCCTGACCCTCGTCGCTCTCGCCGATCGCTGCGCGGAGGCCGGCCGCCGCTTCGCACACACCACGATCAGCCGCTGGGAGTCCGGTGACTTCGGCCCTACCGCGCCGAGCGTCAAGGTCCTCGCCGACGCGCTGGGAGTGACGGTCGACGACCTGTGCACCCCCGCCGACGAGGACAACAGCAACACCACCCCCGCCTCGGCGGACGACAACGACGGGCGGCCGTCCTGATGTCGGCCTACCGCGACAGCCTCCGCCCCGAGCAGCGCCCCCTCTACGACCAGGCCATCGCCAGCGCCGGTCGCATCCTGGCGGCCGCCCGGCAGCGCCGGGACTCCCTCCCCCCGGAGGAGGCCGCCCGCGAGGCCTATGTCCCGGGCGGCCCGTCGATCGAGGAGCTCACCGCCCTGATCGAGCGGCACAGGGCCGAGGCCCGCGCCGCGCAAGGCCGTACGGCCGCTGCTTGACCGCCCCTGCCTGAAGGAGACACCGATGCTGACCACGGACCAGAGGGTGGACCGCTACCTGCGGCAGAACGGCGGCGGGTCCCGCCTCACCGCCGCCCAGTTCCGACGGATCCGCCGCAAGGAGGGCCGCCGCACGCTCGCGGCCCTCGCCGCACGCCAGGCCAAGTCCGCGGAGGCCGCCGACGCCCAGAAGCGGCGGGCGTCCCTGCCGGTCGGCGTCTTCCGCCGCTGACCCTCGCATGAAAAGGCGGGCCGGCCGGATCGCACCCGGCCGAACCCGCACACCCCCGGCTCAACCCGCTCAACGCGCTGAACAGGAGAGCAGAGAGATGACCAAGCCTAGCGACTGGCCGTACGACGGCGCGGTCGAATACGCCGTCTGGATCCGCGGCGGTGAGACCGACATCACCAGCACCATGCCCACCGACAACCAGCAGATCGTCCGCGACCTGATGGACAGTTTCAAGCACGGCCCCTACAAGCAGTCCCTCCTGGTGATGCGGACCTACACCAAGGCCCCCGGCAAGGGGATGGTCTGGGGCGATTGGAAAGAGGCCACCGACGAACTGCTGCTGCGGGTCGCGGTCCGGCAGGCGGGGGCGGTCCTGGCGCGGATCGTAAGCCTCCCGCTCCCCATCGTCGATTGGACGTTGGTGACGCGTCCGCGGCAGGTCGGGCTGGTGGCGAGTATCGGGACGCGCCATGAGAACAAGCGGGCGGCCCTCGCCGCGTACGCGACGCTGCTGGGCGTCGAGGTGAGCGAGAGGGAGGCGGACGAGAAGATCCACTTGGAGGTCGAGGGCAGCTACCACGGCGTGCTGGTGCAGATGTGGGCGTACGTCGACCGGGTGGAGCGGTCCGAGGACGCGTCGGCGGTGACCGCGTGACGCTCCAGCAGACCCTCCGGGGGGCGGCCGACATCGTGGGCTCGCTGCCGCACGCCCGGGTAAGCCCGGTGGACCTCGGCCTGGCGCTGCGCAGCGCCGCCGGGGGCGACTACCACCAGGCGCAGGCGGCGCTGGAGGCGTTCGCGAGCTACCTCGACACCAAGGCCGCCGGGAGCAGCCAGTGGGTGCGTGAGTGGTCCAAGCCGCGCAGCCGCGACGAGGTGGCGGCTGAGCTGCGCGCCGCCAGCCAGAACCGTGACGGGCGTGTGATGGCCGCCCGCACTCAGGACGAGATCGTGACCCGCATCCACGCCGTGGGCGAAACCGACTTGTTCGGTTTCCGGACAGAGGTCCTCGCCGCGGCGCTGGACTTCGAGCACGTCCGCGAGTTCCTGAAGGACGGTGTCACCGAGACCGACTGGCACCAGGTCACCGACCGGGAGAACGCGGCGCGCGAGTACTACCAGTTTGCGCTCGGCAAGATCCGTCACCACCGTGGCCTGTCGGCGGAGCGCAGTGTCTTGAAGCTGGCCGAGCACGCGTGGCTGCTCGGCCAGGACGACGTCGTGGCGGCGATGGACGAGGCGCCGTACCCGCCGTACGGGGCGCCGAAGGTGCGGGCGTTCGCCCAGGGGTTCGACCTTGTGTGGCCGGGCGATGCGGAGATGACGCGCATGGCGGCCGGCGAGCCGTGCACCCCCGGCTGCGTCGAGGGGTGCTTGCGGTGACCGGCCTGATCACACGTCTCCGCGACCGCAGTGAGCAGGCTCGGGTGCGCCGCGAACTGAAGGCCGGGACGCCGAACGACCGGCAGATCGGTGATTACCTCGCCGCCGCCCGCGGTGGCCGGACCACGACCAGCGGCCGGCGGCCGTACGGCCGGTCCGGGGTGGGTGATGCCCGGTGAGCGGCGTCCAGGTTGGGGTCCTCGTCGACGTCACCATCAAGGGTGTCCCCCTCGCAGGTGTGGACCGGTACGGGTGCGTGACAATCACCGCCGAGGCGGGGGACGGCGGCCCGGCGAGTTTTCACATGCCGCCCCAAGCCGCGGTCGGGCGAGCCGACACCAGCGAGGCGATCGGCGAACTGCCGGCCGGGGACCAGGGCGACCGCACCGCCAAGATCCTCGAACTCCTCGACCGCCTGGAGGCCGAGGACGTCATCTCCCCGTACGTCGCCGCCACGGCGCGCAAGGTGGCTGGCTTGCCGCCCCGGCACTGGCCGCCGCAGCCCGGCGACGTGTGGCACGACGGCTACCCGTTCGGCTCGCCCCTGTGGTTCGCCCAGGTCCTCCACGAGATCGGTCACTCCGAACTGGTGATGGTGCCGACCGAGCGCAGTCCGGGCACGACGGGCGTGAAGGCGCCGGAGGAGTTCCTGGAGTACGCCTGCGACGAGATCGCGCTGGTCTACCGCCGTAAGGACGGTGACCAGTGAGCGCCTGCTGGTGCGCGGACCCCGGCCGCACCGAAGAGGAGATGTACCAGTGCCCCGCCGGCGACGCGGGCGAGGAGTGCCTCGCACACGACTACGTGGCGGCCGGCGGGGACCTGGGCGCGGCCTTCGGCTGGCTGGGCAACTACCGGGTGCCCGACAACAGGCAGCTGCGGGAGGCCATGCGCCTCGCGGCACAGCGCGGCCAGCGACGTACACGCGCGGTGATGGCGCTGACGATCATCGATTGGAAGACCGGCCTGCGCCGGTCAGCGATCCGCTGGCAGGACGGCGACCCCCCGCCGGTCGGCGGGTGCCGGTGGTGCGGCTACCACCGCGATGACCACGACCTGGCATGGCTGGGGTCGTGCCGCGGGTTCGAGGAGCCGACGCTGAAGCAGCGCCAGGCTCGTACCCGCGCCCGGGCCCACAGCGCCCTTGCCCGCCGTGTCCGGCGAGAGCTGGGAGTCGCCCGGTGAACGACATCCGTCTGTGGCACGGCGGCTTCCCGGGTCTGAAGCCCAGCGACTTGCTGCTGCCGCCCGACCAGACCGGCAGCCTCACCAGCGCCCGGCTGCTCAAGGGCATGGGGTTCGATCCGCACGCCAACGGTGTGGAGGCCGACCGGATGCGCAGCGACCGGGTGTACCTCACCACCGACCGCGGGCTCGCCCGGGCCTACGCCGCGTGCTGGATCACCCAGACCGGCGGGGAGTACCGCCTCGGGCGCGGCGCCCTGTACGTGGCCCGGCCCGTGGGCGAGAGCTGGCCGGACCCCGACATGCCGGACGGCTGCATCGAGTGTGACCGCGCGGAGATCGTGACGGTCTACGACGCCGCGGTGCGCATGACCGAGCGTGAGATCACCCGCAAGATGGCCGCCGCCACCCGGCGCCGACCCGTGCGGGGTGGCGTGTGACCGTCATCGACGGGCCGCCGGCCGCCCCCGCCCGGAGGGTCACCCCGACCGCCCACCTGGTGCTGCCCGCCACCGCCAGCCGCGAGGAGTGGCTGACGGCCCGGCTCGGTGGCATCGGCTCCAGCGACGTCGCCAACATCCTCGAGGTCGGATTCAAGCCGCCGCTGCACGTCTACCACGACAAGCGCGGCGAGCTCCCGCCCGACCCGGACGAGGAGCTCGACGAAGCGCTGCTGTGGGGCACCCTCCACGAGGAGACCGTCGCCCGCGAGTGGGCCCGCCGCAACCGGTCGGTCATCCGCCGCGTCGGCCTGGTCGCACACATCGACGCGCGCTGGATGATGTGCACCCTGGACCGGCGCGTCACCGAGTGCCCGCTCAAGCGCACAGAGCGGGAGAAGTGCGCTCTGGAGGTCAAGACCCGCAACGCGTTCGTCGCCAAGAAGTGGAAGCGCGAGGTCCCCGACGACGTCCTGGCGCAGACCCTGTGGCAGATCAACGTCACCGGCTACGACCACGTGCACGTCGCCGTGCTGATCGGCGGCAACGACTACCGGCAGTACACCGTGCGGCGCGAGGGCAACGAGGACCTGATCGCCGACATCGTCACCGCGACCGAGCGGATGTGGCACCGGATCCGGCAGGGCCGGCCGCCCCAGCCCTCGGGCGACCCCGACCAGCTGATCGAGTTGTACGAGCGGCTCAACCCGGGCCGGGCCGGTTCGGTGCGCGTGGAGGGCACCGACGCGGTGGAGCTCCTCGCCGAGTACGAGACCGGGCGGCTGGAGGAAAAGGCCGGCAAGGCGAAGAAGGACAGTGCCAAGGCCCGGATGGTCGAACGGCTCGGCGGCAACGCGGTCGCGCTGTTCGGCGACGAGCTCGCCTTCTCCTACGAGGAGTCGGCCGGCCGCCCGGCCGTCGACCTGGAACTGATGGCCGAGCAGTACCCCGACGCCTATGCCGCGTGCGTGACCCCGACCACACAACGCCGCATCAAGATCGGCAAGGCCTTCCGGATGGAGGAGCTTCCCTGATGTCCCTGCGTGAGAAAGCCGCCAAGATGGCCCGCCAGGAGGATGACTGGCCGCCGGTCGCCACACCGGGCTCTGGAGGGTCCTCGGCTGAGCGTCGTGAGCCGCCGGCCCCAGCCTCAGCCCCGGACGACGACGACCTGCCGGAGATGCCGACCAAGGACGCCGACATCGTCCCTGTGCACGTCGCATGGCAGCGGGTTATGACCAGCATCCGCAAGATCGGCAAGAGGGACGAGTTCAAGGGCGGGACCGCGGGCACCTTCAACTTCCGGGGTGTCGATCGCACCGTCAACAACTTCGCCCCGGTCCTTCGCGAACACGGCGTTCTGGTCCTGCCGGTCAAGGTCGACGCCAGCTATCGCGACTTCAAGAACAACAACAACAAGATCCAGCGGGAATGCACCGTCACCGTGACCTGGATGGTCATTGGCCCTGGTGGCGACACGCTGCCCTCCACGCTTCAGTCCGCGGGCGAAGCCCTCGACACCTCCGACAAGGGCACGGCCAAGGCCCAGAGCGTGGCCCTGCGCGTGTTGCTGCTCACCGCCGCGATGGTGCCCACAGGCGACCCGGATCCGGACTCGCAGTACATCGAGCGGGGAGAGGCCCAGGTCCGGACCGCGGCGAACTACCGCGATGAGGCGCTGGAGGAGACGACCAGTAAGACCCGGCTCCGGCAGATGCACTGGGAGCTCAAGTCCGCGCGGCGGTTGGGCGAGCTGGTGGAGAACGAGGTCGGCGACGAGGAGGCGATCGGCGACCTGATCGTGCGGGTCGGGAAGTCACGTGAGGCGGGTGGTGCCTGATGACCGCTCCGTACCCGGTGCCCGACAAGGGCGAGGTGCCGTTCTGATGGCTGGTCCCTGGTACCTTGCGCGGCTCGCGCCATTCGATCTCGAAACCACTGGCAAGGATCCGGAGGAAGCCCGGATCGTCGAGGCGTACATCGGCATGGTCGGCGGCGGCTTGCCCCAGTTCGACCCGCCGCCGATCCTAGTCGACCCGGGCGTCGAGGTGCCGGACGAGGTCGCGGAGATCCACGGCTACACCACCGAGTTCCTCCGCGAGCATGGCGGCCCCGCTGCTGAGTGCGTCGATGCCATCGCCACGCGGGTTGCCGACGCGGTCAACGAGAAGGTGCCGCTGGTCGGACAGAACATCCGCTACGACCTCACGGTGCTGGATCGCGACTGCCGCCGGCATGGGCTGCCCAGCTTGGCCGAGCGCATCGACGGCACGCTCGACGGCCTGATCATCGACACCTACGTGATCAGCAAGCACGTCGACCGGTGGCGCCCGCGGGTGAGCGAGAAGCAGGGCGCGCACGTGCTGAAGACGACCGCCCAGGTGTTCGGCGTGAAGTGGAACGACGACGACGCGCACGGCGCCCGGTACGACGCCCTGATCGCAGCCCGGGTGGCGTGGTGGATGGGCCGGCACGCGTTCGCGCCGGTGCATCAGAGGCCGCGCCTATCGGGCCGCCGGGACGAGCGGCACCTGTTCGATCACCTCGCTGTGGACCTGCACGAGTTGTTCGCCGCCCAGAAGCGATGGGCCGCCGAACAGGCAGCGAGCTACGAGGAGTACCTGCGCAGCCCGAAGGCGGGCGAGAAGCGCGACCCGGATGCGGTCGTCTCCGGCGACTGGCCGCTGATTCCGGCGCCCACTGGAGCGCTCACGTGAACCCCCTGAACGACGGAACCCCGCGCCGGGATGTGGCCTGGCGCGGGGCTGCCCCCATCAGCACGACGGAGTACGACATGACCGATCGTAACGGCACCACCAGACCGACCAACCCGACCGCGCAGGCCCCGGCGGCCCCACCGGCAGCCGCGCAGACCGCGGCGTGGCCCGGGGACGAGGCACGCCAGACCGTCATCGAGTCCAACCGGGTCGCCGCCGAGCAGCGCCTGCGCAACGCCGAGGAGCACCGCGCGAACGCGCGCCGGATCCACGACGAGATCGGCGCGCTGTCCCCGAAGCTCGAGGCCAAGCGCCAGGAGCTCGAGGAGTTGCGCGGCCGGATCGACGGGCTCATCGAGGACGAGCGGCGGGAGAACCTGTACGCCGAGCAGGAGCAGCGGACCAGCGAGGCCTACTCGGCGGCCGCGACCGCGCTGGAGACCGCTGCGCTGTCCCCGCCGGTGAACGGTGTGAAGGTTTTCCCTTCCGAGCAGCAGCCCGTGATGGAGTCATGCCCGCGGGGGGACGGGCCGATGCGCTGGACGGCGGAGCACGGGCTCATCCACGACCTTCCGGACAACGGGTGGCGCCCCGCCGGCCAGTTCTGCGGGCAGCCGCAGGACGCCACGCAGGCGCCCCGGCAGGCGGGGGCCTCATGAAGCTCTTCCGCCGCCACGGCGGCCGTCACATGCGCTGCTCCGGCTGGGGCGACCTGGCCGCCATGGTCGCCGCCTACCGGGCGTACCCGATCGTCGTCCCCCCGGTCGACTGCCCTGCTCTTACCCGCAAGTCCAACCAGGAGAAGAACCGGTGAGCCGCCCCCGTAACACCCGAAATCAGATCATCTCGATCCCGGCCCTGCACGGGATGAGCATCCCTGGTGCCATCGAGAAGCAGGAAGCCGAAGGCGCTGCGGCGATGCAGCGAGGCGACTGCGAGATCATCCCCGTCGAGATCAACGGCGGCACCGAGGCAGACCTGATCGCGCTGGGCTTCGTCCTAGGCCCCGTCGATCCGGCTGATCGGCTGATGCGTGAGGCGACGCTGCCCGCCGGGTGGAAGCGCACTGGCACCGGCCACTCCATGCACACCGACATCGTCGACGAACTGGGCCGCAAGCGGATCGGCATCTTCTTCAAGAACGCCTGGTATGACCGTCGCGCTGACCTGTCGATCACCTCCGTGTACGGGTACATCGGCACCTGCCTGCATCAAGGGCAGACGCCGATCCTCGACGGCGAGTGGGCGACCCGTGAGGCGGTCCTCGAAGCACTCGACGAGCACGCCAGGCAGAAGCAGGACTATCTGCCGCTGTACGAGTGCCGCGACGACGAGCATTCGGCGGGCCGCGTCACGGAACTCCGCGGGGAGATCGCCGCGATCAAGGCTCTGCGCGCCAGTGTGACGGGTGGTGCGTGATGCGGCCGCCGTTCGCCGGGTTCGCCGCTCCGGCCGCGCTGCTGGTGGCCGGTGTGGCGTTCCTTCTGATCACGGGAGCGGGGAGCGCCGTGTCCGGCGCGGTGCCCTCGCCGACGCCGGGGCCGCCCGTGGTGGTCGTGACGGGCGGTGGTCGCTGATGGCCACGGTCGAGGAGGCGAAAGCCATCAACCGGGTGTTGCGGTACGTCCTGCAGAGCCCGAGCG
Source organism: Sphaerisporangium album (assembly GCF_003323745.1). Lineage (GTDB taxonomy): Bacteria > Actinomycetota > Actinomycetes > Streptosporangiales > Streptosporangiaceae > Sphaerisporangium > Sphaerisporangium album. The sequence goes on along the minus strand of NZ_QOIL01000016.1, from coordinate 27,256 downwards.
TCCTGCCCGGTGACGAGGCACTGGGGGCCGCGGAGTTCCTCATCTTGCGGGCCCGCCGGGCGCTCGGCGGCGCCGGGCTCACCGTTGAGGAGGTCCGGGAGCGCTGGCCCGTGGTGGAGCTCGGCCGCGAGGACGTCGAGGTGGCCACCTGCCGGTTGTGCGGGTGCACCGAGGACGCGGCCTGCGAGGGCGGCTGCTGCTGGGTGCCGAACGGGCTTGGCGTGGACCTGTGTAGCGCCTGCGTCGGTCGGGTCCGGGAGTTGATCGACGAGCTCGACGACGCGGCCGCCCAGGAGCTCGCTGACCAGACGCTGCTTCGCGGGCTGACCGTCAAGGACGGCGTCGCGGAGCTGGCGATCGTCCCGCCGCACGAGATCGCGGTTGCGTGGGTGCGCTACGCCCGCGAGATGCTCGGCGACGCTCCGAACTACGTCGAGACGCTGGTCGAGATGCCGAAGGCCTCGATGGAGGTTGGACTGGCCGGCGAGGCGGAGCGGTTCGTCTTCATCCTGCAGCGGGTCGGCAAGGTCACTCCGCACGAGGCGCGTTCGCAGGCCGAGGCCGAGCGGGACGTACTACGCGGCGTCATCGTGCAGCTGGCTCGGGCGTTGCACACGACCAGCGACGGCACGGGTGTCAGCGCCGCGCTGTCGGCTGTCCCGGCCGACCTGTGGGCCGAGGCCGTCGGCGAGGACGCACCGCCGCCGCCGCCGCACGCGTGCGGGGAATTCGGGCCCTGCCCCGAGCACGCGGGGGTGCCGGCATGAGCGTCATCGGCCAGGCCGAGGGCATCGAGCACGGGACGCCGAGGGGTTACAAGCAGCACCTGTACCGCAAAGTGTCCGCCTGCCAGGAGTGTCTCGCGGCGCACCGCGAGAACGCCAAGGCCAAGGCCCCCGGGCGGCGTGCGGCAAGGCGTGCCGAGACCTCCAGAGCCGATGCCGCCAGCTGGTACGACGGGCAGCTCGACCGCCACCCGGAGGCTCCGGCACTGCGGCCGGGCACCGTCTTCGGCCAGGACCTGGCGATCGGCGATGTCATCGACTTCCTCGGCCGCCACTACAAGATCGACCAGTTCACGCCCTACACCGGCCGCCTCAAGGCGCAGCTGGGCGCCGGCACACGCATTGCGTGGAGCGGCAAGTGGGGCATGACGGTGGGCCCGCGGGCCGTGATCCCCATCCTGCCGCGCGCGCAGGCGGCAGCACCAACCCCTGGAGGCGCCTGATGGCCGCGCCAAGATCGTCTCAAGACAGCTTGGCCGACAACGCCGGATGGTTCGCCCTCATCCCGGCCTTCGCAGGCACGCTCTGGGCGACTCGGTGATGTCTCTGGTGATGGGCCTAGCGGCCGGCGCCCTGATCAGCATGTCCATACAGCGCCTGGCGGGCTACCGGGAGAAGCTCGCGGAGATGCGCCGCCTGGCGGTCGAGCTGGTGCGGGACATCGACGACCGCGCCCAGGGACACCTGCGGGTCGACGGGCTGAGCTACGTCCCGGCCGACGTGCTGGCCGAGGATCGACAGCCGCAGGCGGGTGATGCCGAGTGATCCACCTGCAGTACCTCGCCGACGACCAGGACATCACCAGCGCCGTCCTGCGATACCTCCACCAGGACAAGGACATGGCGGCGCTGATCCTGCTCCTGATCCTCACCGTGGTCTGCGTCGTCGTCGCGACCGCCGCCGGCAAGCGGGACTCCGCGCGCCGACGGCGCCGCCCGCCCCGCAAGCGCAGCAAGCCCACCGCGGCGGTGGACCCGAGTATGCCCGGCCCCGGCCATCCCGAGTCTCTCGACCGCCCCCTGACCCGCCGCGAGCAGGCCGTCCTCGACGCCATCGCCGAGCAGCTGCACGCCATGGACCGGAGGAGAGCGTGAACCACCGCCCCTCAGCCGTTCGGGCCCTGCTGTCCCGGGCCCAGGCCGTACGCGACCTCATCCGGGTCACCGGCGACCGCGACTTGGCCGTGGCCCAGCGCGACACGGCCGAGGACACCAACCGGTCGCTCCGCGCCGTCGTAAACCGCCGCGACCAGCAGATCACCGACCAGAACCGGCGCCACCAGCGGCTGCTCGACGAGCTGAGCGCGCTCCTGGAGGAGTGGGAACGCGACGGCCTCAGCCCAGACGAGGTCCGCACGCGGGCCCGTCGCGCCATCGCCGAGGCCAGCACGCGGCAGGAGCTGCATGCCGCGGTGGACTCATTCGACCCGGCCGAGGCGCTCGACGTCATCCAGGCCCGTACACAGGAAGGCATCCGATGATCGCGGCGCTCATAGCCGTCCTCTTCTTCGCCCTGGCCGTGGCCACCGCCATGCGCGGCTTCCGGAAGTGGCAGGCCGGCGACGAAGACGGATGGGTCACCGCGATCGCGTTGTCGACCGGGGCGATCTTTATCGCGATCTTCACCGTCCTGCTGGGGGCGGCCCAATGAGCTCCCCCGAGGAGAGCAGCCCCGCCGCCCTGCGGGCACGCATCGCCATCCTCGAGGATGGCCTGGTCGCCGCGTACGAGCTGGTGACCGACACCGTGCCGGCCAATCCTCGGGGCCTGCGCGACTGGTACATGGAGAACCTGGCCGAGGAGGTCGAAGAGATCTTCGCGCGGCGGCCGCACATCAGCGCCGACCACGCGGCACGCCAGGCCCCGGCGATCACCATCACCGTGTACGGCACCCCCGGGCCGCAGGGCAGCAAGCACGCCACCCTCCACAAGCAGTCCCGCCGCGTCGTGACCATGGAGTCGTCGAAGAAGGTCAAGCCCTGGCGGCAGGACGTCAAGCAGGCCGCGCTCGAGGCCATGGGCAAGGGCGAACCCCTGGACGGGCCGCTGGCGGTCGAAATGGTGTTCACGCTGAGGGACAAGCCCGCCAGCAGGCCCACGTGGTGGCCGACGTCGGCGCGCTGGTCACGGCTGCTGTGGTGGCGCCCGGCGGGCGCGCCCGACCTGTCCAAGCTGATCAGGAGCACCGAGGACGCTCTCACCGAGGCCCGGGCGTGGCGGGATGACGCCCGGGTGGTGGAGTACCGGCGCGCCGCGAAGGTCTTCGTCGGCCAGCCGGGCGAACCGGACGCCCTGCGCGCGCCGGGCGCGGTGATCCGTGTCTGGCCGCTGCCCGTCGAGGCGGTGAGCCGCTGATGGCGCCCACCGGCAAGCACCAGGCCGCCCGCGACGAGCTCGACCGGCTCATCGTCGCCCATCTCGACGCCCACCCGCGGGCCCAGCTCACCGCTGGGGATATCGCCCGCGCGATCAGGCGCGACAAGGGCAGCGTCGCCAAGGCACTGCCGCGGGTTCAGCTCGCCGGGCTGGTCGTCGGCACGCCAACGAAGAACCCTTACGGCAGCCGTCCCATGATGCTCTGGCAGGCCGCGCCCAAACAACGCGACCGTTCCATCGTCACCTGCAAGAGCTGCCAGCAGCGAGGGCCGCACGGCGGCCGCGGCCTATGCACGATTTGCCACGGGCGGCACAAGCGCAAGGGGACGCTCACCCAGTTCCCGCTGCTGGGGAACCCGCACAAGGACAAGAAGCCGTGGCAGCCCAAGCAGGCCCGGTCAAGGGCTCTCGTCCGCGACTACGAGTTCCTGATCGACCAGGGCGAGCGTAACGAGGAAGCCCTCGCGCGCGAGCTCGGCTGCTCGGTCCGGCACGTCCAGCGCCTGGCTGGCGCGTCGCGCACTCGCCAGAAGGAGCAGCCCGCCCTCCAAACCGGTGAGGGGGCGACGCCATGACCTGGCAGAAGCGAGGCGCCTGCAGGGATGAGGACCCAGAGCTGTTCCACCCGGTCAGCGACCTGCTGAGCGAGCAGATCGAGCGCGCCCGCGCGGTGTGCCGCAGTTGCCCGGTCTACGCCGAGTGCCTCGACTACGTGGTGACCAACCCCGCCAAGGCCCGATACGGCATCTGGGCCGCCACCACGGAATCCGAGCGCCGAGCCATGCGCACCCCTGAGAGGACGGCCGTCCGTTGACCAACATCGACCTGTTGCCTCCTCGCATCACCAGCAAGTTCCGCATCGATGCAGAGACCGGGTGCTGGAGATGGACCGGGTCTAAAGCCCGTGGAGGCTACGGCCAGCTCTGGATCGCAGCGAAGAAGGGCTGGCGGAAGGCGCACCAGGTCACCTACGAGCTACTGATCGGCCCGATCCCCGACGGGCTCGAACTCGATCACCTGTGTCACACGCGCGACCGGGATTGCCCAGGTGGCACGAATTGTCGCCATCGCTGCTGCGTGAACCCCACCCACCTTGAGCCCGTGACGCATGCCGAAAACCTTCGACGAGGCGGGGGTGTAGAGCGCGCCGCAGAGCTACGACGGGCGATCACTCACTGCCCTCAAAACCACCCCTATGACGAGGTCAACACTCACCGCAATCCATCCGGTAGCCGGGTGTGCCGCACCTGCAAGCGCGAGGCCATGCGCCGGGTCCGAGCCAGGAAGAAGGCATCGTGACGAGAATCGACATGACCACCAGCGAGCTGCACGAGCTGCTCGTCCCGGTGATTCCGCACGCCTCCACCGACAAGGACGACCCCAACTACAACGTCGTCCGCCTGGAGACCACCGACGACACCCTGTACGCCGTCGGCACCGACCGATACACCCTCGGCGCGACCCGCCATCCCCTGGGCGACACCGACCCCGTCAAGATCGCGATCAGCGTCATCGACGCCCGGAACATGCTACGGACCTTCAGGTACACCAAAGACAGCGACCCGCAGCTCACCCTGGTCATCGACCAACTGCAGCTGACCTCCACCGACAACCCCACTCCCAGCGGGCTCAGCCTGCGCGTCGACTCCGAAGACGGCACCCGCCTCACCCATCAAGGCCAGCCCGCCATCGCGTTCAACTGGCGGCCCATCGTGGCCAAGATGCTGCACCGGCCGCTCGCGCCGGTCTCACCCGCCGTTCTGCTCACCCCCAAGTACCTGCCGCGGTGGGCCCGGGCCGCCCATAAGTGGGACCACCTCACCGTGCTCGGCGGCCCCCGCCCCGGTGACCCGATCGCGGTGCTCGTCGGGCACCGCTTCGTCGGCCTGTGGATGCCGATCACCCAGGAGGGTTTCGACCCCGGGCGCGCCCTGGACGGCAACCCCTGGTTGGAGGACTGCGTCCCCGCGGACGGCCCGGTGGAGCCACTGCTGTTCCCCGCGGACGCGCCCGACACCGGAGCCGACGCATGATCCCGCGCGCCCTATACCAGATGGCTCGCGCGGTGGGCTACGGCGGCCCGGCGATCCTCACCATCGCCACCCACCCCGACGGCAGCCGGTACGCCGGCTGGCCCGTCGGCTGCATCCGGCTTGATCACCTGCTCTTGGAGGTGCTGGGTGACCCGGCTGACGGCACATACCGGATCGCTCCCGACGGCAGGCTCACACCCGGCGTCGGCAACTACCCAGCCGACACGGTCGTGAGGCGGATCCTGCCCTACCTGGAGCAGGCCCGGACACCGGTCGAGGCCTCGCCGTGGATCCGCCAGGTCAGCGCGAAGATCCGGCACCAGCTGATCGGCACGCCTGACGGCCGGTACACCATCGCGGACCTGGCCCAGTGGGAAGCGTGGGCGGACGCCGCCGACGGCGTGCCGTGGCAGCTCGACGGCGGCCCGCACCGCCCCCTGGTTTGGGCGCCCGCCGACGACCCCAGCGGCCGGGCCACCGCGATGCTCACCACGATCTACGCCCCCACCGACCCAGCGCCGCCCGCTCCGGAGGCCCTCGATGTCGCACGCTGACCTCACCGTCTACCGCACCCGCCTCCCCGGCGTCCTCCAGCTCTGGCAGCACCTGGCCCATGCCGACGACGCGTGGAATACCGAGGTCAAGGCCGCTCTGAGCGAGCTCGACATGGCCGGCCGCAAGGTCATTGTCGACGAGTACACCGGCGCGATCATCGGCGTGGAGCACGACGGCGGCGACCCACCCGCGGGATGGCGTGTCCACCGCAAGCTCGGCCACCTGGTCCCGAACCGTTCCATCACCGCAGGCAAGCGGATCGACCAGGTCCTCGACCGGCTGCGCCGTCCCGACGTGCGTGACCGCCTTCCCGGTATGCCGCGCCAGCACTGGGGCGGGCCGGCACTGCTGACGTGCGGGGTCGCCGTGCACGAGGACGAGCATGGACCGGCGCTGTATGCCACGTGGCCCGGCTCGATCCCCGACGAACTGGTCGACGGGGAGATTTGGGAGCGGCTGCGCCTGTCGGTCTACTACGCCGTCCTGGAGGCCGAGGAAGACGCCAAGGCCGGGGCGGTGAGCTGATGGGCAACAGCTTCGGAGTCGTGATCTTCGCCATCGCCGCGGTCGTGGGGGCAGCGATCAGCGTCTGGTGGATCCTGCGCGCCGGCGCGAAGACCGTCCGGGTGCTCGACGACCCCGCCCAGCGCCGCAGCGCCCGCATCACGACGTACGTCGCGGTCGCCGTGGTGCTGACCGTCGTCGTCGGGATGTTCGCAGCCGTGCTGATCACCTGGCCGACGAGGTGACCGCATGGACCACGACTGCAACCCCTACGTACTGATCGCCGCCGTCCTGTTCCTCATCGCAATCGTCCTCCTGCTCTGGAGCTGATCCACATGCAAACTCCCAGAAAGGCGTCCACCGCCATCACCCTGGTCGCCCTCGGCGCGCTGTCACTCGCCATGGTCACGGCGTGCTCCGACGACGACGGCCCCACCGTCGCGGCCGACTGCGTCATCCGCGAGGCCGACGGCAAGCTCAAGGCCGTCGACGACAAGTACTGCAGCAACAGCGGCGGAGGGGGCGGGCACAGCACCAGCTCGTTCGTCTGGATCTACGGCGGCAGCTACTCCAACGGGCACGTCTACGGCGGGTCCTACACCAAGCCGCCGAACACCAACATCGCCTCCCGATCCGGCCGAACCGTACTGTCCAACGCCGGCAAAGGCACCGTCAGCCGTGGCGGGTTCGGCAGCCGCGGTTCCGTCAGCGGGAGCGGGTCCTGATGCGCCGCCTGCTCAGCGATCGCCGACCCGACTGGCAGAAGACCATCGAGGCCCAGGGACTGGGCTTTCATGGAAACGTACCGCAAGGCGAGGATGGCCGGCCCTACTGGGACGAGTCCGTGTACTACGCGTTCACCATGCCCGAGATCCTGGAGCTCGAGCGCGTCACCGAGGACCTCCACGGCATGTGCCTGGAGGCCGTCGACCACGTCATCACTCGTGAGCGGTACGCCGACTTCAGGATCGCGGACTGGTTGCACGAGCCGATCCGCCAGTCGTGGAAGCGCCGCGACCCGCACCTGTTCGGCCGGTTCGACCTGTGCTACGACGGCGCTGGGCACGCCAAGCTGCTGGAGTACAACGCCGACACCCCCACCAGCCTGGTGGAGAGCTCGGTGATCCAGTGGCACTGGAAGGAAGACGTCCATCCGGCCTGCGACCAGTGGAACTCTCTCCACGAGAAGCTGATCGACCGATGGCTGCACATTTCCGCGCCCGGCGCCGGCATCCACTTCGCGTTCACCCGCGACGAGGAAGCAGGTGAAGACGCCCTCAACGCCGCCTACATGATGGAGACCGCTGCCCAGGCGGGTCTCCCGACCCGGCTCCTCGCCATCGAGGACATCGGCTGGGACTCCGGCCAACGGCGGTTCGTCGACCTGCAGGGCCAGAAGATACGGCGACTGTTCAAGCTGTATCCGTGGGAGTGGCTGGTCACCGAGTCGTTCGCCGCCCTGGCCATCGAACGGCAGGCGCGCACGCCGTGGGTCGAGCCACTGTGGAAGATGCTGCTGTCCAACAAGGCGCTGCTCGCGGTGCTGTGGGACATGTACCCCGGCCATCCGAACCTGCTGCCGGCCCATCTGGACGGCCCGCGGGACCTCGCCGCGTACGTGGCCAAGCCGCTCCTCGGCCGAGAAGGCGCCTCGATCCGCATCGTCCAGGCCAGCGAAACGACCACCATGCCGGGTGACTACGGCGCCGAGGGCTACGTCTACCAGGAATTCTGGCCGCTCCCGGACTTCGAGGGCAGGCGGCCGGTCCTCGGCTCGTGGGTCATCGGCGACGAGTCCGCCGGCCTCGGTATCCGGGAGACCTCCGGCCTGATCACCGGCAACACCTCCTCCTTCGTCCCTCACCTCATCGACAGCTGATCTTCGCCGGGCCCCGATCAGGGGCCGGGGCTCGGCACCCCCCTCCAAGCGAACTGGATATCGAATTGAGCAACACCTCCACGGCAATGACACCGACGTTCGATCCGAGACTCGACCACCTGCACATCTGGGATCTGGTCAAGCTCTCCTCCCTCGAGGACGCCGTCGAGCAGGGCCTGGTCCGCGAGCAGCGCCACCCGGCCGAGGCTTTGCGGATCTTCAACTACACCGAGAAGACCATCTACGAGCAGGCGTGGACCTCCGTTACCCAGCAGTGCCGCGGCCTGGTCGTCGACGACCACGGTGCTGTCATCGCCCGTCCGTATGAGAAGTTCTTCAACCACGGCGAGCCGCTCGCCGACGAGCTGAACCTCTCGGCGCCGGCCCAGGTGCTGGACAAGCTCGACGGAAGCCTTGGCATCCTCGTGCCCACCTCGACCGGTTACGAGGTCGCCACCCGCGGCTCGTTCACCAGCGAGCAGGCCCTCCATGCCACCGCCCTGTACCGGGCCCGCTACGCCGCGGCGTTCACCCCGCCGCCCGGCGTGACGGTGCTATTCGAGATCGTCTACCCGGCCAACCGGATCGTCTGCGACTACGGCGGCGCCGACGACCTGTTCCTCCTCGGTGGCGTGGAGATCCGCTCCGGCCGGGTGCTCGGCCCGGACGAGATCCCCGGCTGGCCGGGGCCCGCCGCCACGGTGTTCAACCTGCCGACCCTGGCCGACGCCCTGGCCATGCCGCCCCGCCCGGGCGCCGAGGGCCTGGTCGTCCGCCAGCTCGACACCGGCCACATGGTCAAGATCAAACAGGAGGACTACGTCCGCCTCCACGCCATCGTCACCCGCACCTCCGCCCGCAACGTGTGGGAGTTCTGCGCCGTCGACGCCTGCAAGCACCTCATCACGGTGCCCAAGCACTGGGGATCACGCATCGGCCTGGACCCCGAGCGCGCGACCGCCATCCTCGCCATGGGCCCGGACTGGGAGCACCACCTCATCGAAGGTGTCCCCGACGAGTTCCACACCTGGATCCGCACCACGATCAGCCGCCTGCGCGCCCAGGCCACCGACCTCCACAAGCAGCTCACCGCGACGGCCCGGGAACTGGAGGCCCTGTACGGCGACGACCGCAAGGCCTTCGCCGCAGACGCCCTGCAGCGCGACCACTTCGGTGAGCTGTTCCTGCTGCGCGACAGGCGCGACATCACCACCAACGTCTGGAAGCTGATCTACCCGCCGGCGGAGAAGCCTTGGGGTGCCCGGTCCGAGGCGGTCGCATGAGCACCCTCACCATCACCCGCGGCCTTCCGGGAAGCGGGAAGACCACCTGGGCGGCAGGGTGGGTGGCCGAAGACCCCGGCGCCCGGGCCCGCGTGAACCGGGACGACCTGCGGTCGATGATGCACAACGGCACCTTCATCAGCGGCCTGACCGAACCCCGCATCATCGTGGCCCGCAACGCCACGATCGCCGCGTTGCTCCGCAAGGGCGTGGAGGTGGTGTGCGACGACACCAACCTGCCTCAGCGGGTCGTACGCGACCTGATGAAACTCGCCCGCCGGGCGGGCGCCGACTTCGCGGTGCGCGATTTCACCCGCGTCCCGTTGAAAGAGTGCATCGCGCGGGACGCCGCGCGTGAGCGCCCGGTCGGCGAGCAGGTCATCCGCAGCATGCACGCCAGCCACCTGCACGGCCGCGACCTGCCGCTCCCCATCCCCGAGGACCCGGACGCGGCCGCGCTGCGCCCCTACGAGCCCAAGCCGGGCACGCCCCGCGCGGCACTGGTCGACGTCGACGGCACCACCGCGCTGATGAACGGCCGCTCCCCCTATGACGAGACCCTCGTCCACGAGGATCTCCCCAACACTCCGGTCATTAACGTCGTCCGCGCGCTGCACGCGGCCGGCCACCAGATCGTGGTCATGTCCGGCCGCACCGAAGCCTGCCGGCAGGGCACTGCCCGGTGGCTCGAGCGGCACCTGGGCATGCCGATCGCGGGCCTGCACATGCGCAAGATCGGCGACCACCGCCCCGACTACCTGGTCAAGGCCGAACTGTTCGACGCCCACGTGCGCGACCACTACGACGTCGCGTGCGTTCTGGACGACCGACGTCAGGTCGTGAGCGCCTGGCGCGCCATGGGCCTGACCGTACTTCAGGTCGCGGATGGTGATTTCTGATGGCCGAGCAGCCCACAGGCACTCACCGCTGCGCCGCGATCGACTGCCTGACCAAGATTCCCCTGCGCCACCTGATGTGCAAAGGCCACTGGAACCTGGTGCCTACGAAGATCCGCAAGCAGCTCTACCGCGCCGAGCGCACACAGCCGCGGAACTGGAACTCCTTCGCGGCCTCGCTGCGCCGGGCCCGCCGCGCGGTGAAGGAGGCGAGCATCCGTGCCTGATCTCGACCAACTGGCCCTCACCGCCCCGCATGACGCCGCTGTCACCGACCAACTACTGCGCCTCGTCAGAGCCCACGCCATCAAGGTCTGCCGCCGGCGCCTCGCCTGGCACCCGCACCTGGTCGACGACGCTGTGCAGGAGACCGTGATCGCGACGTGGTCCGTGGTGCCGCGGTGGCGCCCCGAGCGGCCCTTCCTGGCGGTCGTCTCCCGCATCGCGGTGAACAAGTGCGTGAGTGCCCTTCGAGCTCAGCGCCCCAGCATGAGCCTCGATGGACTGGGCTTCGAAGACCTCGCCGCCGACGTGCCCGACCCGGCGGAGGTGGCCGCGTCGACCGACATGTACAGCCGTGTGCAAGCCGCCATGGCGCGCCTCTCGACGACCGACCAGCAGGTATTGACGCTCCGGTTTCTCTACGGCATGCCCGGCGCCGATATCGCCCACGTCCTGGGCGTGCCCCACGGCCACGTCCGGAAGAGGCAGCACAGCGCCCTGCGGAAGGTGGCCGCTCGTGTCTGAACGTGACGCCCGCCGCGAGAAGTTCGAGGACCGCCTCTACGAGGCGATCGAGCGCGCCATCGCGGAGAACTACGACGGCACCCCGGTCAACCCGGCCGCCATCGCCACGATCGCCACCGACGCCGCCCGCAGCGTGTTCAACCAGCGCGCCGGCCAGCCGTTCGACGACGACGCCTTCGACGCCTACGAGATCACCTCGACCTGCGAGGTGTGGCTGACCTGCCCACGCGCCGAGTGCCGCACGGAAGTACACGACGAGCGGGAGGAAGGCGCCGTGCTGACGCTCGGCGACGTCATGACGCTCGCCATCGACCACGAGGCCACCCACGGCGGCTACCAGCCCGACCAGTGCACCGTCGTCGACGTGCCCGACGTCGGCGCGATCCGGGTGCAGGGCGGGCCCGGCGACCTCGACGACGGCGGCCGCCAGGCGCTCGGCGAGGTCGTGCGCGCGGCTCAGCGCAAGGCGGCGGCCGAGCTGAAGGCCGCCGGCGTCCGGGAGTTCGCCGCCTACCTGGAAGCCCACCCCTTCCCGGCCCCGCTCCCTTCGCGGATCTACGCCACCCTCGCCCGCGAGAAGGCCGACCGCCTCGCAGCAGGGGAGGCCCTGTGAAGCGCCGACGCCGCGCCGACGGCACCGACCGGTGGTTCCGCGCCGTTCTCCTGGTCCTGCTCACCGATGCCGGCAACATCACGGCCACCGCGATCTGGCGCCTATCCGGAGCCAGGTCCCCACGCCAGGTCGACCGGTGGCTCACCCGCCTGCGTGCCAACCGCTGGGTGACCACTCGCCTGGAGACCCCCATCCCCGAGAACAGGCCTGCGCTGACCTTCTACCGGCTGACCAGCTACGGCCGCCGGGAGGCGCGGCTGTACCTCGGCCTGGAGCACGTGTCGCCCGACGACCAGCCCACCGAGATCATCCCGGCCCCGCCGGCGCCATGCGGCACCGAGCATGACCGCGCCAACGCCCTCGAGCGGCGGGTGCACCTCCTGCAGGACGCCAACATGGCCGCCGATCGGAGGCGCCGATGATCCGCCACGTGCGCGCCTGGTGGGACCGCCAGCGCGACCGCGCCCGGGAGCCCTTCGACATCGACTTCCCCGAAACCGACGAGCCCGCCATCACTACAGAAAGCACCGAACGATGAGCGTCACCGCGCCCCCGCCCACCGACCGGCTCCTCACCCCCGGCGAGGTCGCCGCCCTCTTCCGCGTCGACCCCAAGACCGTGACCCGCTGGGCCGTCGCCGGCCGCATCGCCAGCATCCGCACCCCCGGCGGGCACCGCCGATTCCGCGAGACCGAAGTCCAGGCCCTGCTGCGCGGCGAGGGGCCGCGTGACTGACCAACCTCCCGGCACCACAACCACCAGCCCGGCCGCCCAACGCGACCGGGCCTGCCGGCGTTGGGACGGCGACGACTACTGCGGCGCGACCGACGACGTCCGCCTCTACATCAACGGCCACCGGTGCCCTCGCCACACCCCTGCGGCGATCGCCGGGAAGCCCGAGGCCACCGGCCAGTACTGCGCGCCCGGCCGCCACTACTGCGTGGCCACTGGCACGCCGTGCCCCTCCTGGACGGGCCCCGAGGACGAAGAAGCCGTTGATCCCGGCGCGCAAACCGAGACCGTCCTCGCGCTCTTCGACGCCCCCGAACCCACGCCTCCCGCACCACAGGAGTCCGACACCGTACGGCGGACCCGCCGGCAAGCCGAGATGCTCGCCGCCGGCATCCACCCACTGTCGGCCCTGCTCTCGGTCCAGCTGCGCCTCCACCCCGAGGCCGCGCCGCACGACGACCGCACGGCGCCGGGGCGGCGGTGCGGCACCTGCCAGTCCCGATACCTCAACCACCGCAACTTCCCCAAGTGCCGATTGCGCGCGACCTCGAGCGAGGCCTCCGACTGCCGGGCGTGGTGGCCCGCATGTGTCGACCACCAACCCGCCCCCGCCAGCGACAGGGAAGGAGCACCGTGACCTGGGACCAGCAGGCTGATCTGCTGAAGCAGGCGGACCAACTCGACCAGGCCCGAACCGGCCTGCCCGAACGCGCGATCCGGCTGCTCACCACCGCAGCCGCCCACCTGCGCGACGCGGCCGCCGTGTACGACTGCGACCCGACGCTGGTCGGCTGCCCCGCCGGGCGCGAGCGCGACCTCGACCTGATCGCCGAACTCGCCCGGCAGATCCACATCGTGGTCCGCGGCGCGGCCGCCACCCCCGCCGGCGCCCGCTGGCCGACCGAGGACCGCTGGGCCCTCGCCGAAGCCCTGGCCGGACGGCTTCCCGCCGCGCTTGAACGTGCCCAGGCCGTCGCACACCCTGACCACGCCACGCCCGAGGGTTCCCGGGCGATCTCCCTGCTGCGCCTAGCTGCCGCCCAGGGCCATCTCCGCGAGTGGGCCCACGCCCTGCGCGCCTCGCTCGACCCCGCGCTCGCCCTGCCCCACCCCGCGGCCGAGGCCACCGAACTCGCCGGCCTGATTGACCAGATCACCGCCCGCATCAACGCCCTGGAGCACCCCTGCACGCCAAGCGAGGCCCCGGCATGACCAACCCCTCGAACCCCGTCGACGACAACACCTTCACCCGGCCCCTGATCCGCGCCCTGCGCCAGCACGTCGAAGTCTTCGCCGCGTCGATGGCCGGCGCCAAGGCCTCCAGCGGCCGGCTCGCCGAAGTCCGCCCGGCCGCGGTCGCGTGGGTCTACTGCACCGTGCTCGTCGCCTGGGCCGAGGACCATCACCTGATCGATCCGTTCCTGCGCACCATCACCCCCGAGCTCCGCCGCGAGGTCCTCGACCGCGCCGGCGGTCCTCGCGGCTGGGTCGCGGCCGCCATCAACCGCCTCGCCGCCGCCCACCCCGCCACACGCTGCCTCCTGGACGGCCGCTACAGCGCCCTGCACGACCACACGCCCACCGACGACGCGTGCCTGGACCTGATCCACTGGTGGGCCGACGAGGCGCCGCCGCTCGCCTACGAGGCCACCAGCGGGCCCCTGAGCATCTCCGGGTGGCTGGCCGGCGACATCCTCCAGCACCTGCGCGACCCTCGGCCGCACGGCGGAGGCGGCGGCAACGCCCAGACGCCATGGTGGATCGCCGACGGCATCCTCGACCTCACCCTGCTCCCGGCCGCCGCCGAGTTCACCGGCCAGACGCTCCACACCGTCGACCCGACCTGCGGCACCGGCCACTTCCTCGTCCGAATGATCGACTTCCTCTGGGAGTGGTACACCACGGGCGGCCTGGCGGCCCGCCAGATGAAGGTGAAGGGCATCACCGGCGGCCCGGTGTACCCGCCAGCCGAGGCGATCCGCCGCATCCTCGCCGGCGTCCACGGCTGCGAGATCGACCCGCTCACCGCCTCCGTCGCCCGCCTCCGTTGCGTCGTCACCATCGGCGAGCTCATGCACCGCTCCAGCCTGATCCCCGTCCTGCGCCTGGACCGGATCCCGCCCATCCGCCCGCGGATCGCCGTCGGGGACTCCCTGCTCGCCGGCCGCATCAGCCGCCAGGAGCACGCCCGCCTTCACCCCGGCCTGGCCGCTATCGCCAACCTCGGCCACGACCACGAGCCTGCCCCGCCCGTGGTCGTCGTCACCGCCCCCCAGCAGCCCGACCTGTTCGGAGCGGCCTCATGACGACCACGCCGCAGCCCAACGGCCGCCCGCCGAAGCCGCCCGCGCGGCACAACGACCCGGACTGCCTCGCCTGCGCCCACCCCGACCAGCTCCCCGACTGGCTCAACGGTGAGCGGACCAAGGCCGCGGAGCTCCTGCATCGAGCACAGGAAGTCCGCGTGCAGGCCGTACAGGCCGACGCGGCGGTCCTCGCCGCCGTGGGGTGGCAGGACATCATGGCCGCGCAGCGCGAGCAACGCCGCCTTCACGGCGAAGCGAACGCCCTGGCCCAGAGCGCCCTGATCATCCAAGCGCACGCGGACCGGGTGGAAGCCGCCCATCCGCGGCCCGTGGAGAACGTTCAGCTTCCGCCGTTCGACCTGTTCGAGGCCGCGTCATGACCAAGACCCGCCTGGCGGCCGCCGGACGCCTCACCCTCTGGTTCGAGCCACGCGACGCCTGGATCGGCGTCTACATCGGCCCGGACGCCATCTACGTGTGCCCCGTGCCGCTCATCGCCATCCGCTGGGCCAGGAGGCCACGATGACCGCCCTACTCGCCCACGACCAACTCGTCGCGCGCACGGTCATTAACCGCATCGCCGGCGCCCGCGGCCTGGCCGCGCCCTGGCCGGGTGCCGACGCCGAGCTGCCCTCATGGCTCACCGACGCCGACTTCTCCCAGTGGGGCATCGTCGAGCTCGGCGAACTACGGCAGCGCCTCCTCGCCCCCCGTCGGCGCGCCCGGGACGGCGTCATCTACACCCCGCCCGAGGTCGTCGACTTCCAAGTGCCCGCCGCGCTCCAGGCCGCCAACCTCAACCGGCTCGCCGGCCACCCGCGGCCGCTCGCCCACATCACCATCCACGACCCGTTCTGCGGCCCCGGCATCTTCTTGATCCACACCGCGCGCCATCTCACCGAGTGGTGCATCACCCAGGCCGACCCGCCACCGCACGTCCCGGACTTCCTCATCCAGGCAGTCACGGCCCAGGTCATGAGCGAATGCCTCTACGGGACCGACCTGGACGCCGTGGCCATCGACCTGGCCAAGTCGGTGTGCTGGCTGGAGATCGGCGGCATCCGGCCGATCACGTTCATGGACGACAACATCGTCTTAGGCGACACCTTCCGCAACCAGCTGCCCGCCAAGCTGCTCGCGAGGTGGCCGCTGTGACCCCGAGCTACCGCCAGATTGACCACTGGATCCGCCGCGGCTGGCTCCGCCCCATCGACAACGGGGGCACCGGCCACCCCCGTGAATGGCCTGTCATCGAGAGCCGCGTCCGCGACCTCATGGGCCGCCTCGTCGACGCTGGCTTCACCCCTGCCGCTGCGGCCGATGCCGCCCGCATGCACGTCACCCTCGGCGGCTCCGTGCTCCTCGCCGACGGCCTGGTCCTCCTCATCGATGGTCAGGGGGAAACGTGACGCGGCCCTATTGCCATCATCCGTGTCAACGATCACACTCCCCCGTGGCCAGGGCAAACACCCCGCCATGTGCGCTCAGAGGCCGTGTGCCAGCGATCACGGCCAACGACCTCTGCAGGTCACAGCAAGGGTATTCGTCGACACGGACGACCACAGATGCGCTCGGGCTGGAGGGCGTTTGTGACCTCGCACTGCTCCACAAGCCCGCGCCCCGCCACGCTGATCATCAGCGGCCGAGTCCCCGGCAAGACCCTGTACAACGCGCTGTCATGCGACCGGTGCGCGGACAGGCACCGGCAGAAGGCGTACGAGACCAGCGGGCCGATCGTCGAGAAGCCCTACGACCGCGCCGCGCGGCAGGACGGGCTGTTCTGAGGGCGTCGGCGTCAGGCGCCGGCGGGCTTCGATCGCTTGGCTGGCTCTGGCCGCTTGGGGAGTTCGGCGCCGGGGATGCCGATGTACCAGCGGATGAAGTCGCGGATCATCGCCGATCGGTTCCGCACGCCGACCAGCCGGCCGAATGCCTCCCACAGTTCAGTGTCCACCCTGATGGGCCGGTGTCTGGTGTGGGTGTCCTTCACATCGCACATCGTAACCCGTGCATATCCAGGATCCTTGCCCGCGCCGTTGCCGTGTATATCCACGCTTGCTATCGTCGTGGATATACACGGGGACCGCAAGTCCCACTATGGCCAGCACTTTGTCGCCCGACGGGGGCTCTATTTCGCATGCCTGAAAACACCGCGCCGCCGGTCAGCGGGACACCGCCGATCCATGAGAGCCGCCGCCCCCTGCTTGCCAGAGAGACGGGGGTGCCCCATGCCTGACCGATTACAGGTCCCGCCTCCACATGACCCCCAACGAGAGAACGGATTGAAACGGCGTGAGCGGACAGGCGCGGGGCGCGGCCATCGATGAGACCGACGTCCCGGCATGGGCGCACCGGTATCTGAGCCCTGGGCAGCTCAAGTTGAACCGGGCGCTTGTGTGGATGCTGCTCTTCTACAAGCGCACAGGGCTCGACTCTTCGCGCTACAACATCGCGCAGCGGCTCTACGTGTACACGGTTGGCAAGGACCACAAGGAGGCCAACCCGGGGTACAAGTCGCTGGCCACGGAGCTGAACATGGCGGAGAACACCGCCATCGCCTCGGTGCACCAGCTGATGGACGAGGGCTGGCTGGTTACCCGCGGGGCGCGACGCTACCCGACGTTCCGGCTGGCGTGGCCGACGGAGGACGTCATCGCCCAGGCGCCAGGCAAGGTTGAGGTGAAGCTGTGCGGGCGGCCGACGAGCAAGGGTGGCGCGTGCAAGAAGCGCGCGGGGCGGGGGACCAAGCATCAGGGCGAGGGGCCGTGCATCGAGCACGAGGAGACCCCTGAACCGCAACCGTTGCGGTTGGAGGATGAGGCGGAGACCGACAGTGAACCGCAACCGTTGCGGTTCACGTCTGTGGATAACCCTCCCGATCAACCGCAACCATTGCGGTTCGACCCTGTGGATAACCCCGAGATTCGAACGCGTTCAACCGCAACCACAGCGGATCTCAACCGCAACCGTTGCGGAAGTGAACCGCAACCACAGCGGATCTCAACCGCAACCGTTGCGGCAGAGTACGTAAGGAGTACGTCAGGAGTACGAGAAGAGTACGAATCTGGGGTTCTCGCCGTAGGCGAGCTAACGGTCCGTACCGCGCGCACGACCGCGACAGCGCCTACGGCGCAACCCGACAACCTCACCGCCCGAGGCATCATCGCGGCCACCCCCCGCTACCGCGCCGCCCCCGCCTGGGTCCGCAAACACCTCATCGCCCTCGCCACCCACGCCCTCGAGGCCGGGTTCGCCCGCGAGGTCATCCTCCAGTACGCCCACCAGGTCATCGCCGAACGCACCTACGCCGACCACCAGCACATCCCCGAACTCCGCGGCGCCCTGCAACGCCTCGGCCGCGACGTCGCCCTCGGCACCACCTGCCCGCGCTGCGGCGGCGACCCCACCGGCCCGTCGTTCTGCTGCGTCGACCCTGCCACCGCCTTCCGGGTCCCGACCCCCGAGGACCTGGAGGCGTTCACCCGCGGCCTCGACCAGCTCGGCGTCACCCCCGACCAACTCGACCCCGCCGGGAGCGCCTGATGGATCTATCCGCCGACCTGCGCGCCGCCCAGGACACCTTCGATCAGGCTGACCGTGAGCTCGTCGACGCCCGCAACCGCCTGGACACCGCCACCGCCGCGTACGACCGCATCCGCCGTGCCACCCCGGTCGGCGCGCCGGTCACCGGTGCCCGAGCCGCCTGGGGTCTGGCCGGCCTGGAGTGCTGGAACGCACTGATCGCCCGGGAGACCGCCAAGGACGACCTGGCCGCCGCGCGCCGCACCACCGACCGCGACGCAGCCGACGCGCTGCTGCTCCCCACCCGGAGGCCCCGATGAGCTCCGACCCCGACATCCAGCGCGCCTGGAACCAGCTGTACGACGGCGTGCGCCGCGAACTCGGCCCGTTCGTCGCCGCTGTCTCCCTCGAGGATCTGGTCAAGCGCATCGTGTCCAAGCACATCGCCGGGCCCGGATGGCGGCCGCCGCTCAACGCCGTCCCCGACGTCGTCGCCCGCGCCCGGGCCGCCAACGCCCACCGCGCGCTCGGCGACCACGAGCCCGGCGGGCCCGCATGAGCCGCGCCGCCGTCGTCGACGGCCAGGACACGCTGTTCGCCCTCGATGGCGACCCCGAGCCTCCGCCCGCCCGCCCGGCGCCGCCCGCGCCCCGCCGCGGCCGCCGCACCGCGCGGTCCCTCGCCCACACTCCCCGCCGGCGCCGCGCCAACCAGGACGAAGACTGCGAACCCGCGTGCCTGCGCTGCGGCGGCCCGGAAGGCCGCGGACTGTGCCAGCCCCGCTGCGCCGTCGTCTGCGCCCACACCGCCCAGCCCGACGTGATCGACG
Source organism: Sphaerisporangium album (assembly GCF_003323745.1). Taxonomy (GTDB): domain Bacteria; phylum Actinomycetota; class Actinomycetes; order Streptosporangiales; family Streptosporangiaceae; genus Sphaerisporangium; species Sphaerisporangium album. The sequence continues at coordinate 8,197 of NZ_QOIL01000016.1, read as the reverse complement.
TGTGCATCATCACCCGCCACGTCACCGCTCGGCTCGCCGTCGGCACCCCCGGCTCCCGGCCCGGCCGCCGCCTGGCCGTCGTGGACTCCTGCCCGTGGTGCGAGCGCGTCCACTGGCACGCCGCCGCGTTCGGCGTCCGGGTGCGCGTCGGCCAGTGCGGCTGGCCCTACGTCGTCCACCTCGACCGGCCCCCGGTCGCCACTACGGCCGCGCTCGCCGAGCACACCCCCGAACACCAGCACGCCGCCGAACGCGGCGCCGCGGCCGCCCGCGCCGCGCTCACCGAAAGGACCAGCTGTGCTTGACGAACTGGCCGCCCACCTGCCCCCCGAGGAGCAGCAGATCCTCGCCGCATGCAGCGACCTGGTGGGCCGAAGCGGCGCCCGCCAACTCCAGATCGGCTACCTCCATGACGGCGTCCCGGCCGATCAGGCGGGCTGGTACGCCCACGCCATGTACCGGGGCGCCCGCCTGACGGTCGAGAACCAGCCCGGCGCCGCCCAGGCCGCTCAGGCCCTCGCTGAGAAGGTCCTGACCGGCGCCAAGTGCCGGTGCGGCCGCCTGGTCGCGCTGTCGGACTCCGGCGCCACTGCCTTCGACGGCACCCTCATCGCCGACGGCAGCCGGTGGACGGTCGAGCAGGCCCGCGACGCGGGGCAGTGCCGGTGGCAGCGCGTGGGCGCGCGGTGGGAGATGGGCTGCGCCGGAGTTCGCCCGGCCCAGACCGAGTTCACCCCGAGCGGCTGCCGCTGGTGCGGCGTCGCCAAGCACGACCACCTCCAGCGCTGGACCGCACAAGCCGGATGGCACACCTGGGCCCCGCCCACCCAGGAGCAGATCAAGACCCGTATGCGCGCCCGCGCCGCCGCGCGTGCCGCCGGAGCGACCCGATGAGCGTGATCGACGACGTCACCGCCGCCCGCGCCCGGCAGCAGGCCCTTGACGGGCAGCAGGACTACGCCGACGGCACCGGCCCCGAGGTCCTCTGGGGCCGCACGGACATCGCGCGCCACGTCGCCATGCACGCCCAACACGAGTGCCTCGGCCGGCTCACCCAGGGGCGCGCCACCTGGCTGGACATTCTGCACGCGGACACCGCCGAGGCCTTCGCGCAAGACGACCCGGCCAAGCTGCGCGCCGCGCTGATCCGCGTCGCTGTCGACGCCGTGGCGTGGGCCGAGGCCATCGACCGGCGAGGCGGTGCGCCCTCGTGATGGCCGACCGTCCTCGCCCCGAACACCGCCAGCCGGACGAGAGCACCGCCGGACACATCACGCGCGCCATGCCCTGGTACACCATGCAGCGCTGCTGCCTCCATCTCGAGCGTCTCCGCGGCTCTATGACCGAGGCGCTGCGTGCCCTGGACGGCCACCTCGCGGGCATGCCCGGCAGCCAGAACCCGGCCGAGGCGCCAGTGCCCGACTCCCAGCGCGACCGCGTCACCACCTGGGCCGCCATCCTCTGCCGGCAGCTCGCCGAACTCGACCAGCTCGACCTCGAGAGCTGGAAGTCGCAGGTGCGCGCCGAGATCCTCCCCACCACCGCGAAGGACCGCCCGTGATCCCCCGCCACCACGGCAGTGTCGACTCCGTCGGCCACCGCACCGAGAACCTCTGCCCCTGCCCCCAGGAGGCGTGCGGCCTGGTCGACCCCGCGCACGCCGAACCCGACTGCATCCAGCACGGCCGTAACCACCCGCCCCAGCCCACCGCCCACGGCCACCACCGCGACCAGTGCCCCGGGGTGCCCGACCCCGGCGACGTTCTCGCCGCAGCGCTGCGCGACGTCAAGCTGGGCGACCTCGCAGGCGCGGGCGAGGCGTTCGGCCGGCGGGCCGGGTGGGTCCTCGTCGACGCACTGCGCGCGGAGGGGTACCGCCTGGTGCACCGCACCGTGAACCTCTTCGACCCCGAGGTCGACGACCCCGACGGTGGTGAGCTCGGCGAGCGCGCCGCCATCGCCGCCGACCTGCACGCCCGCGCCGCCGCCATCGAGGACTCCAACGGCAACAACCACGACTGGCTCGCCGAGATCCTCGCCGAGAAACTCCCCACCCTGGCGATCGGCGGCGCCATCCAAGACGACCCCCGCAACGTCGCCAGGGTGGCCTACCGCGGCATGGCGTTCATTATCACCGCACCCGGGAAGGGACGATCAAGCTCCGATGCCCCCGCACGCGCCCCAGAGGCCCCGCAGGCGCCCGTAGGCCCCGAGGCCGGTATCCCAGGATCCCTCGATGGCGCAGAAACGATCACAGCGCCGCGCGGCGACCACGGGCGGGCCTACTCCAGAGAAACCGCCAGCGACGTCATCCGAGACCTCAAGAACAGCTACGTAATCATCCCGAAGATCCTCCTTCCCAGCCCCGCCGCGCTCGACCTCCTCGCCGATTGGCTCGACCTTCACGACGCCGACTCGAAGCTCCCTGCCCCCGCACGGCAAGACGAGCTCCGCCGCTGGGCCGAGGCCATCCGCAACGCCGATGCAGGCGTGACCCCCGAGGCTGCGGAAGCGACCACGGCCCCGAGCGGCGACCGCCCGAAGGTCTACACGGGCGAACCACAGGCCACCCCGCCCGTAGTCGAGCGCCCGCCCACCCCTGTAGGCGCCACCCTCGAGCGCAGCCACCTCGCAGCCGCCGTCCAGACCGCCCTCGCCGACGCCGGCCACACCGCCGCCACCGACTCCGAAACCGGCGACGGCTACCACCTCGAACACCTCGCCGGCGTCGTCATGGTCACCCTCATCCGCGGCGAGACCCTCACCAAACTCCCCTGGGCCCCCACCCAACGCCAGACCCTCGGACCCTGGGCCGACACGCTGCGCGCCGCCGGATTCGAGGTCGCCACGATCGGCGGCCACGACGCCCCCAACGCCCTGCACGTCCTCCGACTCCTCCCGGCGGCCGCCCGTGAGTGAGATCCCCAGGCACTGCCCCTACAAGGCCGGCGACCGCGTCCAGATGCACGGCTACTCCGGCGAGCACGTCCACCGCGGGGGCCACCTCAACGACCACGCCGTCACCGGCTTCCGCGGCGTCGTCGAGGGCTACATCGGCGCCACCATCCTCACCGGCACCACCGACGACGGCCGCCCCTGGGCGGAGTACTGGGGCAGCCTCGACCCCGACGGCACACCCTGCAGCAGCGCCGCCCTCTGCAGCTGCTGCCCCCACCCCGGCCGCCGCATGGTCAACGGCCGCGTCCACAGCGGCCGGTGCCGGCCCGCCGAGGCCTCCGCCGACCGGGCCCGCGCCGCCGCCCGCGCGCACGCCGAATGGTGGCGGACCGGCGTACGGCCCAGCGGCCCGCAGATACCGAGATACGACCAGGGCGCGCTCTTCCCCACCGAGGACATCGGCACAGCCGGAGCCGCCCGGTGACCACGGCCATCCACCTCGCCGCCATGACACACCCCCACCCGCGCAACGCGGCCTACGCCCAGCTCAGCACCCCTCGGAGGACCCCATGACCCAGGACACACGACGAGACGTGACACGGCACAACGTGCCCGAGACCCTGCACCATCTGCTCGTCCCGCTGGACCAGCTGCGGCACTTCCCCGGCAACGCCCGCACCCACGACGACGACATGCTCCGCGACAGCCTCGAGCGCAACGGCCAATACAGGCCCGTGGTCGTCAACCGGCGCACCGGCGAGATCCTGGCCGGCAACGGCACCGTCGGCGCTGCCCGCGACCTCGGGTGGACGCACATCGCGGTGACCTACGTCGACGTCGACGAGTCCAAGGCCCGGCGGATCGTGCTGATCGACAACCGGGCCAACGACGTCGCCGGGTACGACCTGGCGGCGCTCGCCGAGCTGCTCAAGCAGGCCCAGCCGGACCTGTCGGGCACCGGGTACGACCAGGGGTACTTCGACGGGCTGATCGCGTCGCTGTACGTCCCCGAGCAGCGCACCGACCCCGATGACGCGCCGCCGCTGCCGGAGGTGCCGCGCTCGGCGGAGGGCGATGTGTGGCTGCTGGGGCCGCACCGTCTGGTGTGCGGGGACTCCACCCGGCTCGAGGTCGTCGAGTCGGTGATGGGCGGGCAGCTGGCGGACTGCATGTGGACCGACCCGCCGTACGGCGTGGAGTACGTGGGGAAGACCAAGGACGCGCTGACGATTCGCAACGACGGTGCGCAGGGGTTGCCGGCGCTGCTGGCGGGTGCGTTCGCGGGGGCGAGTGCGGCGCTGCGGCCGGGGTCGCCGGTGTACGTGGCGCACCCGGACGTGTTCCGCGGGGTGTTCGAGGCGGCGATGCTCGCGGCGGGGTGGAAGGTCCGGCAGAACCTGATCTGGGCGAAGGACCAGATGGTGCTGGGCCGGGCGGATTACCACTACCAGCACGAGCCGATCTTGTACGGGTTCACCGCGGGCGGGAAGGGGCGGCTGGGCCGGGGCGGTGAGGGCTGGTACGGCGATAACGCGCAGACCACGGTGTTCGAGGTGGCGAAGCCGCAGCGCAACGCGGATCACCCGACGATGAAGCCGACCGGGCTGATCGTGCGGTGCCTGCAGAACTCGTGCCGACCGGGTGGGCGGGTGTTCGAGCCGTTCGGGGGGTCGGGTTCGACGTTGGTCGCGGCGCATCTGACGGGGCGTGCGGCGCACGTGGTCGAACTGGATCCGCGCTATGTGGACGTGATCTGTCGCAGGTGGCAGGACCTGACGGGGGTTGTGCCGGTGTTGGAGGCGAGTGGGGAGGCGGTGGATTTCGCCGGATTTTTGTCCTGATGTCTGGACAAAGTTAGAGTGGCCTCGCTAACATTGTCTGCACATAAGGACAAAGTTTTGAAGGGCGGAACCACCATGAGCACCACCCACCTCGAGGTCAGCATCACCCTCGGCGCCAAGGGCGCGGTCCTCACCGAGGTCATCGACACCGGCATCCCCACCGAGGAATGGGACGCCATGACCCCCGACAACCGCCAGCGCTGCGGCGACGCCGAGTACGAGGCCTGGAAGAACAACCAGATCGGCGGCGACTGGCGCCGCGCCTGACCCACCCGGCGGGCCCGCAACCCGGGCCCGCCAACCCGCCCCCGCCCTTCGCCCACACAGCCCCGCAACCCAGGAGACCCGATGCTCTTCGACTTCGCCGCCGAGCTCGCCGCCGACATCGCCGCCCTCGACACCCTCACTCCCGACGAGCTGCGCGCCACCACCGCGGCCGCCGAGCGGTTCGCCGCCACCGGCAACGAGGACCAGTGGGACCGCGCCTACCGCGCCGAGCTCGAGAAGCGCGCCCTGAGTCTCGCCCTGACCGCCCCGGTGCAGATCACCGACATCCACCCGGGAGACCTGGTCGAGGCCACGACTGCCAGCACGCACCCGCGCACGACCCGCGTCCTCGTCGACCGCACCCCCTGGTCCGGCAACGAGCGCAGCACGGTGCTCAGCGACGGGCGCGGCGTCATCGCCGTGCTGACCGACACCCTCCGCGTCGCCTCGACGAGCACCGCCAACTGACCTCACCCGCGGCGGCCCGCGTGAGCGGGCCGCCCCCTGGCCCTCGCGCCCCGCCCACCCGAACGGAGCCCAATGGACCTCCTCGCTGAGCTCGCCGGCGTTCGCGCGGAGCTTGCCCGCACCGACGCCAAGGCAGGCACGCTGCTCGGCACCACTCTGACCCTCGCCGGTGTGGCCGTCGCTGCCGCGGCCCTCACCGGCCGGCAGCTGCCTCTCGCCGCCCGGGTGGTGGTTTGGCTGTGTGTGGCCTGCATGATCGCCTGCGTCGCCTTGCTCGCCGTCGCCATCCGGCCCTCCCTGAGCCGCGTCGGTCCCCATCCCGGGTGGATGGGCTACGCCGACGCCGACCCGGCCGAACTCGCCGCGCGGACGGGATCCGACCACCGGCAGGACAGCGCGGCCGAACTGGTCCTGCTGTCCCGGCTGGTCCGCCGCAAGTACCGGACCATCCAGCACAGCGTCCATCTGCTGCTCGCCTCGCTCGGCTTCGCGGCCGCCCTGCCAGGCCTGCTCCTCATCGGAGGCGCGTGATGAACGGCCCGCGCGCCGACCGTGAGGTCGCCTCACCTTCCCCGAGCACCAGCTCGTGACCCCCGCCAACGAACCGGAAGGACACCGCATGGACAACCAGCTCGTAGCCCCGCCCGAGATGGTATTCGCCGACTACGCGTCCGGGCTGCTCGCCCTCCACGACGGCTGGGACAGCCTCCACGAGTTCCGCACCCTGACCTGGGACGGCACCCGGATCGAGACCACCACCCTCCACGCCATCGCCCCCGACGTCCCACCCGAGCTCTACCCCGGCTACATGATCAAGGCCGCCGGTAAGGAGATCGCCGCCCAGCTCGCCGCGAGCGAGCACACCCTCTACGGCTTCACCCTGACCTTCGAGGGCTACGCGGTGGTATCTCCGGCGGACCTCCCTGCCGAGGAGCGGGAGCGCCTGGACGCCGACCTCCGCGCTCAGAGGCTGGACAAGCGACCCGACTCAATGGAGTTCGTCCAGGTCTGTCTGGTCGACATCCACGACCGGCTGTGGACCGCGCGCAAAGAGCGCCCGAACAACCGCACCCACTTCCATCACTACGCCAGCGCAGCCGACGCGGTGGGTACGCACGGCGGGCCGTTCATCCAGGCCATGCGCGTCGCCGCCCTCGACGTCGCCCGCCAGGTCCACGGCTACCGCCTCGACCAGCCCTTCACCATCAAGCTCCCACGTCACTGAAGCCCTGGCGGCCCGCCCCGCGCGGGCCGCCCCTCTCCCCTCAGAGGTTGACCATGAACGACCAGATCGACCCCGCCACGCTCGGCCTCGGCCAGCCGCAGGACCGGCCTCGCACCCACACGGTCGAGATCGACCTCCGCGCGCTGACCAGCGGCGAGCGCAGCGCGTTCTTCGCCACGATGACCCCGCGCGAGCTGGACGGCGCGCTGCACTTCCTCGCCGACCAGGCGCCGGACTCCGTCGACGAGGCCATCGCCATCGTCCGCTCCCTGCGTGCCAACGAGCCGTACATCCCGCGCCGCGGCGACGCCGTCGAGGCGTGGCTGACCAAGAGACACCTCTCGAACGGCCACCAGCGGCAAGGTATCTGGCGCGCACTCGCCGAGTACCAGCGGCACGCCGACGCTGGCATTCCCCTCGACCAGGCGATCCCTGACCCCGGCGGCGCCTGACGATGCGCCCTGGCCTTTCTCTCGTCCGGGCCGCCCCTCTTCCTTCACCTGAAAGCGAGACCTCCCATCGACACCGAGAAGCCCTGTAAGGGCACCACCCTCGGGCGCACCGCCTACGTCTCCGGCCTGCGCAAGCTGGCCAACCTGCTGGAGCTCAGCCCGAGCCTCGGACTGCCCGACGGCATGGACGCCGACGCCCCCTGGTCCACCGTCATCGACGACGACACCTCGCCGATCGGCCAGGCCCTGCTCTACATCGGGGCGATGAGCGAGCCGCCCACCGTGGAGCTGAACCCGATCGACGGCCATACGGAGCTGACGACCTTCGTGGACATCATCGGCCGCATCGACGGCCTCCACATCCTCGTGTCGCTGCACGCCCACGAGGTCTGCGAGAAGTCCGACACCGGGGAGTGGATCATCCCCAAGGCGATCCGCGAGGCCGTGGAGGCTTCGGGTGATCAGGCTGACTCGCACCTCATCGGCGAGATCGACGGGCTCAAGGATGGCCAGCGCGCCCTGGAGTCCCAGCCCTGGTATCCCGCCCGTGACGGCGACGTCCTCCACGTCCACTACGAGACCAACGGCGCGCTGCCCGAGTTCGGCGAGACCTACCGGGTCGAGAACTCCGAGGAGCACGGCGGCCTGGTGCTCGCGCTGATGTCGCACACCGCCAAGGACACCGACGACGTCGGCTGGTACTCGCCCGGGGTGGCCGGTGACCCGCTGGCCGAGCCGTGGTTCGAGGCCGGGCCCGCGCAGCTCACCCTCATCCGCGACGGCCGCGTCGTCCACGGCGGCACCCGATGACCACCGTCACCTTCGTCCGTATGACCCGCAGCGACGGCGCAACCCCGGCCTCTCGCACGGTCTACGCCGTACTGGTTACCCTCGCCGACTCCTTCGTCACGGACATGTCTGTTGCCCGGCGCCGAAATTGCCGACGAGGTAGGCGCTGAGGATGCCGATGATCTGGGATGAGAACACCCCGCCGTGGGTGGTCCGGCGGGGTGTTCATCGGCGAGGTGTCGTTGTTCGTCGGCATG
>NZ_QOIL01000015.1:210736-267727 GCF_003323745.1 Sphaerisporangium album | reverse complement strand
ACGCGCGAACGCCCAGTTGAAGGCCTGGCGCATCCTGCGAAAGCTCCGCTGCTGCCCACTTCGCGCAGGTCAGATCGTCAAAGCAATCCTCGTCCTACAACTCCGGGAAGCCCGCTGAAATAGGCTCACTGAACAGGCGCGGGCTTTCGCGGCCGATGACCGTTATTGGAGGGTTCGGTGACCATCCGGGACCAGCTCGACCGGCGCGCCTTCCTGCGCGTCTCCGCCCTCGCCGCGGCCGCCGCGGCGGGCGCCTGCGGAGGTCCCACCCCGCCCGGCCACACCGCCACCGCCTCGGGCGGGACGACCCGAACCCCGTCCGGGACCGCGGCGGCCAGCGGCACGGCGACCGGCACGGCGACCGGCACGGCCGCCGCCGGGGCGCGGACCGCCCCCGGTCCGTCCGACTGGAAGGCCCTCGGCCGGGGCCTGGCCGGGAAGCTGATCCGGCCGGGCGACGCGTCCTACGACGCCGCCCGCCGCCTCTACAACCCGTCCTTCGACGCCGTGCGGCCGAGCGCCGTCGCCTACTGCGCCAACCCCTCCGACGTCGCCGAGTGCCTGGCCTTCGCCCGGCGGATGCGCGTCCCGCTGACCTCCCGCTCGGGCGGCCACAGCTACGCGGGGTGGTCGACCGGCACCGGTCTGGTCATCGACGTCTCGCGCATGAACACGGTGCGGGCCACGGCGGGACGCGCCGTCGTGGGCGCGGGCGCGCAGCTCGTGGACGTCTACGACCGGCTGGCCGCGCACGGCGTGAGCATCCCGGCGGGGTCGTGCCCGACGGTCGGCATCGCGGGCCTCACGCTCGGCGGCGGCCTCGGCGTGGTGTGCAGGAAGTACGGTCTCACCTGCGACGCGCTGGAATCGTTGCAGATCGTCACGGCCGACGGCCGGCTACGGACGTGCGACGCGAACCACGACGCCGACCTGTACTGGGCCTCGCGCGGCGGCGGGGGCGGCAACTTCGGCGTCGCGGTGTCCTTCACCTTCCGCGCCCACGCCGCGCGCGACGTCACCGTCTTCTACCTGAGCTGGCCGTGGTCGCGCGCCCGCAAGGTCGTGACCGCCTGGCAGGCGTGGGCTCCGTCCGCGCCGGACGCGATCTGGTCCACCCTGCACCTCAGCCACGACCCCACCCTCGACGTGCAACTGGCCGGGGTCCACGTCGGCTCGCGCGGCGAGTGCGAGCGGCTGCTCGAACCGTTCACCGCCGCGGCCGGGGCCCCGTCCGGGCGCGCGGTCCGGCAGGCGCCGTACCTGCGGGCGATGATGGAGATGGGTGGCTGCGCCTCGCGGACGGTGTCGCAGTGCCACCGCCAGGGCGACCTGCCGGGGCGCACGCCGAACGGCCTCTTCCCGCGCGACTCGTTCAGCGCCAAGTCGCACCTGGCGTACCGACCGCTGTCGGCGGCGGGCGTCAAGGCGCTGGTCGACCAGATCGCCGCCGGGGGACGCCACGCCGTGCTGCTGGACGCCCTCGGCGGTGCCGTCGGACGGCCGCGGCCGGACGCGACGGCCTTCCCCCACCGGCAGGCGCTGTTCAGCGTGCAGTACTACGCGCACATGACAGGGGCGGCGGCCTGGCTGCGGGCCGCGCGCACCGCCATGGAGCCGCACTTCGGCCCCCACGCGTACGTCAACTACATCGACCCGGAGCTGAAGGGCTGGCGTCAGGCGTACTACGGCGCCAACGCCGGCCGCCTGGCCCAGGTCAAGGCGGCCTACGACCCGGACCGGCTGTTCCGCTTCCCCCAGGCCGTCTGACCGGCCCGCGCGCCCTCGGGCGTCCCCGCCGCGTGCGACCGACGGGGGCGCCCGAGATCACCTTCAGGGCTGTCGGAGCATTCTGGGCTGTCGGAGCATTCAGGGCTGTCGGAGCATTCAGGGGGGTCAGGGCAGGAAGTGCTTCAGCACCTCGGGGTTGGCCATGGCGCCCGCGTTGGCGGCCTGCTCCACCGGCGTGCCGAGCAGGATCCTGCGGACGGGCACCTCCAGCTTCTTGCCGCTCAGCGTGCGCGGAATGCCCGGAACCTCACGGATCTCGTTCGGGACGTGACGCGGGGACAGCTCGCTCCTGAGCGCGTCCTTCAGCTTGGCCGCGAGCTCGTCGGTGAGCGTCTCGCCGGGGGCCATGGTCACGTACAGCAGCAGGCGGCCCTCCTGCCCGAGCTGCCCGGTGTCGATCACCAGGCTGTCCTCGATCTGCGGGAACCGCTCGACGACGCGGTAGAACTCGCTCGTCCCCATGCGGACGCCGCCGCGGTTGAGCGTGGAGTCGGACCTGCCGTAGATCACGCAGCCGCCGTCGGGGAGGATCTTGATCCAGTCGCCGTGCCGCCACACGCCCGGGTAGTCGGCGTAGTAGCTCTCGCGGTACCGCTCGCCGTCGGGGTCGTTCCAGAACATGACCGGCATGGACGGCATGGGCTTGGTGATCACCAGCTCGCCCACCTCGCCGATCACCGAACGCCCCTCCGGGTCGTAGGACTCCACCGAGGCGCCGAGGCAGCGGCACGGGATCACGCCCGCCCGCACGGGCAGCACCGGCACCGCGCCCACGAACCCCGTGCAGACGTCCGTGCCGCCGGAGAACGACCCGAGCTGCACGTCGGGCAGCACGTCGTACAGCCAGGCGAAGCCCTCGGGCGGCAGCGGCGAGCCGGTGGAGCCGACGCCGCGCAGCCGGGACAGTCCGGTGGGACGCAGCTCGGCGCGCATGGAGGCGATGATGTACGGCGCGCCGGTGCCGAAGTAGGTGACGCCCTCCTCCTCGGCCAGCCGCCACAGCGCGTCGGGGCCGGGGTGCGTGGCCGCGCCGTCGTACAGCACGATGGTCGCGCCCACGAGCAGGCCCCCGACCAGGTAGTTCCACATCATCCAGCCGGTCGTGGTGTACCAGAGGAACACGTCGCCCTCACCGATGTCCTGGTGGAAGGTGAGCGACTTGAGGTGCTCCAGGACGATGCCGCCGTGCCCGTGGACGATCGGCTTGGGGAGGCCGGTGGTGCCCGAGGAGTACACCACCCAGAGCGGGTGGGCGAACGGCACCGGCTCGAACTCCAGCGGCCCGGCCTCGGCGCACAGCCGGTCCCACGACTCGACCGGCGGCCCGTCCCAGGACCCGGCGCCCTCGCCGTCCCCGCCCGCGGCGGGTGCGCCAACCGCGCCCGCTGCACCGGCTCCTGCACCGGCTCCTGCACCGGCTCCTGTTCCGATCAGGACGGTCGCGGCCAGGCTCGGCAGCTTGGCGGCGATGTCAGCGACGACGGACGAGCGGTCGAAGCGGCGGCCGTTGTAGGTGTAGCCGTCGACGGCGATCAGGACCTTCGGGGTGATCTGCGTGAAGCGGTCGGTGACGCTGGAGGCGCCGAAGTCGGGCGAGCAGGAGGACCAGATCGCGCCCAGGCTGGCCGTCGCGAGGAAGGCGATCAGCGCCTCGGCGGTGTTCGGCAGGTAGGCCGCCACGCGGTCGCCGCGCCCCACGCCGAGCCGCGCGAGCCCCGTCCGGGCCCGGGCGACCCGCTCGGCCAGCTCGCCGTACGTGAGCACCCGCCGGGCGCCGGTCTCGTCCCGGGCGATCACCGCGCGCCGGGCGGGGTCGCCGCGCAGCGCGTTGCGCGCGTAGTTCAGGGTCGATCCCGCGAACCATTCCGCATGCTGAATCGTCCCACTGATGACGGGCCCGTCACCACGTTCGCCTTCGACCGAGAAATAGTCCCAGACCGACGTCCAGAACTCCTCGGGAGACTCAACGGACCAGCGCCACAGCCGCTCGTAATCCTGCCCGGAGCGCCCCAGCCACGCGGCGAACCGGGTGATCCTCGCGTCCCGGACCACCTCCGGGGACGGCTCCCAAAGCAGTACACCTTCCTCAACCATGGCCCCATCCTGCCCCCGCCCCCAGGCCCGCGCCATCCCGGACGCCCACACATCGGGGCGGCGCGCCCCTTGGCGTCCGAGCCATGATGTCCTGTCGCGAGGGTGACGGAGGCACTGCAACCGCCCCGTGTCAGCCCGACTGTGCGGACCACCAAGGGAAGCAGCCGGCGTCCGTCCGTCAGGGTGGTCAGCCCGCCTTGCGGTCCATCGGGGTGGTCAGGCGGGCCACGGCGGCGACCACCTCGGAGGGGTTCGTCAGGTCTTCGAGGACTATGTTCGCCCCGGCCTCCCGGAGTTCGGTCGCGGTCGAGCGGCCGGAGGCTACGGCGATCATGGACGCGCCGGCGATGCGTGCGGTCTGGACGTCCCTCGTCGAGTCGCCGATGAGGACGGTGTTGGAGCCGTCGCAGGTGAAGCCGTACATCCGCTTGACCCGGCCCTGCGCGACCTGCAGCAGGGTGGCCTTGGGGTACACCTCCTCGCCGTAGCCACCGACCTCGAAGTCGACGAACGCGTCCAGACCGAAGGCCCTCAGCTTGTGGATGGCGTTGCTCTTGATCGTGCCGGTGAGGACGGACTGGACGACGCCCTCCAGCCGGGACACGGCCTTGAGTGCCTCCTTGGCGCCCGGCATGACGCGGCCGTCCTTGTCCAGACGCCTGCGCCGGCCGGAGAAGGCTCCCGCGAGCGCGTCGATGAACTTCGGCAGGTGCTCGTCGCTCGTGACGATGCCGTTGATCGCGAGGGTCTCAAAGATGATCTCCGAGTCGGCGCGGCCCATCGCGGGTGCGAGCTTCACCAACGGGCGCCCGGTGACCTGCCGGAACGCGTCCGCGTATGCCTCACGGGTGACGATGGTCACGTCGACCAGCGTGAGGTCGACATTCCACAGCACGAGACGGTTAATGGGGGGCCTCCGAACGCGCGAAAGGTGTGCGCTCAGGGTACGACGACCACAGCCGTCCCGGGTCCACCCGATGCCGAACTCGTCATGCCCACCAACCCATCCCGGCCTTCCACACAACCAGGCCCGCACTCGCGACGCCCGGTGAGCCGGTCCCCGGCCGGCGAACCCGCGAGACGCTCCAGAGAGCGGCCGGGCAGGGGCACCGGCGATACACACGGCACACCACGTCGCGGGCTCGGCGCGTCCGGGCGGAGGGGGAAGAGGTGGGCTACCCGGCGTAGTCCAGGACGTGGCTGAGGGATTCCACGATCGGGAAGCCGGAGGCGGTCAGGTCGGCGCGGCTGGTCATGCCGCCGGTGTAGAGGACCGCCGTGGCGCCGACGTGCTGGGCGGCGTGGGCGTCGTCCAGGCTGTCGCCGACCACGAGGATGTCGGCCGGGTCCATGCGCAGGGCGGCGATGTGCGCCACCATGTGCTCCGCCTTGCCGCCGCCGGGAGACGTGGCGCTGCCCAGGCCGTCGATGCGGGCGAAGAACTCGTCGATGCCGAGCTCGGCGGCCTTGGCCACCAGCCGGTCGTGCGCCCACATGGACAGCAGCGACTGCGTGCGGCCGGAGTCGGTCCACGTGCGCAGGCAGCCCAGAGCGTCCTCGGCGAGGGCGCAGGTGAGCATCAGGCGGTGGTAGTGGTCGTGAAAGGCGGCGTCGAGCCGCTCCCACTCGCCCTCGTTCAGCGGGCGGCCGAGCATGCGCTCGTAGGCGACCCAGATCGGGCGGGTGTACGCGGCGCGGAAGCCGTCGGCGTCGAACGCGGCCAGGCCGTAGGGCCTGAACACCTCGTTGGTGGCCCCGACGACGGCATCGATGTCGTGAAAGAGCGTGCCGTTCCAGTCCCAGATTATGTGCTTCATATCAGAGTCAAGGATAAACCAAGCCCTCGGCGCCCTTCCTGCGGTTTTCCTGGTCGTAACGTGGTCTTCGGCGCGCAGATCTTCCGGATTCAGGGCGGCGTCCGCGTCGGCACGGGTCAGGCGAGCAGGTCGGGGATCTCCTGGGTGGCGTACCAGAGGAGTTCGTGCGCTTCGGCGCCGTCGACGTCGAACTGTGCGTCGCCGTCGCCGTTGTCGGCGGCGAAGACGGCCATCAGGGCGGCTTCGATGTCGGGGGCGGCCTGGGGGTCGTCGACGTGGACGGCCGCGACCTTGCCGAGGGGGACGGGGGCGGGGACACGCACGCGCGAGCGTTCTTCGAGGTCGACGCCGACCGTCACCGAGCCGTCCGGGACCTCGGCGGCGATCACCACGCGCCGGGCCGGGACGTCCACGCCGTCGGCGCGGTCGGCGGCGAGCATGCGCAGGGACGCCCGGGCGGCGTCGGTGAGGGCGACGTATTCGAGTTCCTCGGTGTCGCCCGAGACGTACCACTCGATCAGGGCCGGGGTGACGGCGTAGCCGGTCAGCGGGGCCGGACCGACCTCCCCGTCCGCGGCGGCCCGCGCGAGCGCCGGCAGCGTGCATGGCAGGTAGACGCGCATGCGTTCCTCAATCACGTTGTTCGCGAGTTTGCGATCTTGCGAGGTCTCGTACCGCATCCCGTGCCTGGCCGACTCGGGTGCGTGTAGCTCCACGACGCCGGAATCCGGCCCGGCAGGAACGCCGCCGATCACCAATGACCGATCACCTAAGAGTGTGCCAGCGGATCACCAGTGCACCGACCGATCAGCGCACTTCGGCGGCTGCCGTACGTCCGACCCACCACGACAATTGCGGCTACCACGGCGGGACCGGCCGGCCGCCCACGGATGTGGCAGCACCCCCGTATGTGACTCTGCGCGCGGAACCGGTGGGTCGGCACGGGTGCGGCCCATGGGGCGAGGTGCGACGTGCGGACGTCGCGGCCGGGGGTGGTGGCCGCGTCAGTCGAGTCTGAGTTTCAGGCGGCTGAGGGTTTCCAGGGTTGTGATGGTGGCGTCCGGGTCGCGGTGGTGTAAGCCGATCATGCCGAGGGCGCGGGCGGCGATGATGTTGGCCTCGATGTCGTCGATGAAGACGCAGTCCCCCGGGGACAGGCCCACCAGGCCGAGGGCGTGGTGGAAGATGCGCGGCTCGGGCTTGCGCATGCCGACCTCGCCCGAGATGACGACCGCGTCGAAGCAGACGTCCCACCCGTCCCTGAGGTAGTGGTCGCCCCAGGAGTTGGAGACGAGGCAGGTGGCGACCCCGGAGGCACGGGCGGCGCGCAGCATCTCGTACATCGGCTCGACCGGGCGGAAGCCCGCGAACATCCGCGCGAGCAGCCCCTCGGCGACCGGCGGCCCACCGTCCAGCGTGAGCAGCCGGGCGGCGAGGTCGCGCTCGAACGTCGCCGCGTCGACCTCCCCCCGCTCCAGCGCGTGGATGGGATTCTCGCCGTCGGCCCCGCCCTCGTACGCGTGGGCGACCAGGTCGCGCATCAGGTCGCGGTAGTGCGCCGCATCGATGCCGTCGGCGGTGAGCCACTCGGTGATCGCCTCGTGGAGGCCCGTGGTGAGGACCCCACCCCAGTCGATCAGCACACCTTTCACCACATCTGCTCCCTATGTCCAGCTCGGCCTTTCAGAGTAAGACGCGCCATGTCGCTAGCGGTCGTCCAGCCCCACCGGAAGCACTCCCTCGGGGGTCAGCGCGCCGCTCAGGGCCTTGGCGGCGGCCCTCAGCGAGGCGTCGCCGTCCGAGTAGACCGCGAGCGCGGTGTCGTAGCCGCGTAACCGCTTCAGCTCGTACGGCGCGCCCATGGACACCACGACGACCGTCTTGCCGGTGCCCGCCATGGCAGCGAGCAACTTGGTCTGGGCGGGCCCGGCGTCCTCGGTGGTGACGATCACGGTGTCGGCCCTGGCGGCGGCCGACCGGGCGCGCGCGATCTCGGACTCCGTCGGGGTGTCCCCTGTGGATGCGGCCGACGCGTCGTCCAGCATGCTCGCCAGGCGCTTGCCCGCCGGGCCCGTGACCAGCACGTCACCCTTCACGGGGAGCCCGTCGGCGCCCTTGACCGGCGTCACCGACCGGTCGGCGATGCCCTGGACGGTCTCGCGGTGCTTTTTGGAGCGCAGGACGCCGGCGGCGTTCTCCGCGTCGGCCGCAGGGGCGGACAGGATGCCGCGCGATTCCTTCAGCTCCAGCAGGCGGGTCACCGACCGGTCCAGGCGGTCGGCCGGGATGCGGCCGGACTTCACCGCGGCCAACACCGCCCCGTACGCCGCACGGAAATCGGGGGGCATGAGCAGCAGGTCCACCCCCGCGAGGATCGCCCGCACGGCGACCTCGGCGTCGCCGTACTTCTCGCGCACGGCGGCCATGTCGAGCGCGTCGGTGCACACCACGCCGTCATAGCCGATCTCGTCGCGCAGCAGGCCGGTGAGGATGGGCTTGGACAGCGTGGCCGGATCGCCCGAGGGGTCGAGCTCCGGCATCACGACGTGCGCGGACATGACGATGTCGACGCCGCGCCGCGCGGCCTCCTCGAACGGCGGCGCGTCCAGCTTCTGCCACTGCGACCGCGAGTGGCGGATCACCGGCAGGCCGGTGTGGCTGTCGGCCTTGGTGTCGCCGTGCCCGGGAAAGTGCTTGGCGGCCGCGCCGACCCCGGCGTCGTGGAAACCCTCCACTGCGGCGCCGACCATTTCGGCCACCCGCCCGGGATCGGAGCCGTACGACCGCGCCCCGATCACCGGGTTCGCGGGGTTGACGTTGACGTCGGCGACCGGCGCGAAGTCCACGTTGATGCCGACCGCGCGCAGCTCTTCGCCGGTCACCCGGGCGGCGGCGCGCGCGGAGGCCGGGTCGCGGGTCGCGCCGATGGCCATGCTGCCCGGCACGTCGGTGACCAGCGGGCTCAGCCGTGAGACGACGCCGTTCTCCTGGTCGGCGCCGATGATCAGGGGGATCTTCGACGCCTTCTGCAGGCCGTTGGTGAGCCCGACCACCTGCGGGACGTCCTCGACGTTGCCCGCCCACGGGAAGAGGATCACCCCGCCGGGGCGGTATCTCTCGACGACCTCGGCGGGGCTGCCGACGCCGAACCGGGCCTTGTTCTCGGCCCCGGCGCCGTTCGCGCGCGAGCCGTACAGGACGGGCATGAACAACTGCCCAACCTTGTCCTCGACGCTCATCGCGGCCAGCGCGGACGACACAGCCGGGCTCGGGGCCGCGCTCGAAGCCGGGGGCGCGTCCGGGGACGGGCTCGCGGGCGGGGTGCCGGCGGGCGACGAAGGAGGAGCGGTGGTGGAGGGCGGCGAGGACGCCTGCGGGCCGGCGCCGGCGCACGCGGCCGTCACCATCGCGATCACCAGGAGCGCAACCAGGCGCAGAGGTCCAGCCATGCCGTCAACCGTATCCGCGCCTTGACCTAACCGCTCCCGGCATTTGACCTACGAGCCCACATACCTCCGCCAATCACCAGTTCGCTCAGTGCGAACACGTGAGCGAATCGAGAGGGTCGGATCTGCCCGAACCTCGGGTCCGCGCGAAACGCCCGACAGCGAGCCGCGTGCCGTCAGACGGAGAGCTGGGCCAGGCCGGGGAGGTGGGCGCGGGCGGCGGCGCGGGCGTCTTCAGCGCTGCGGGCGGCGCGGGCGGCGGTGGCGGCGGCCTGGCACTGGGCGAGGGTGTGGCGGGCGAGGGCCGCGCGTGCCCAGGGCAGGGCGGGCGCGCCCATCGAGAGGGACGTCACCCCGAGGCCGGCCAGCACGCACGCCAGCGCCGGGTCCGAGCCCGCCTCCCCGCAGACTCCGCACGGCACGCCCGCCGAGGCCGCCATGGCGACCAGGTCGAGCAGGACGGGCTGCCAGGGGTCCTGGAACCGCGTGAGCCCCCCGACCTCACGGTCGGCGGCCAGGGTGTACTGGGCGAGGTCGTTGGTGCCGACCGAGAAGAAGTCCACGACCGAGGCCAGCTCGGCGGCCCGCAGCGCCGCGGCGGGGATCTCGATCATGACGCCCGCGGACGTGAGCCCGGCCTCCTCGCAGGCCCCGGCGAACCAGGCGGCCTCCTGCGCGTCCGCGACCATGGGGGCCATGACGTGCAGCCGCGCCGAGGTGCCCTCGGCGGCCCGGGCCAGGGCGCGCAACTGGCCCATCATGACGTCGGGGTAGGCCCGCAGGATGCGCAGCCCGCGCTCGCCGAGGGCCGGGTTGGGCTCGTGCCCCGGCGCGGGCAGGAAGCCCAGCGGCTTGTCGGCCCCCGCGTCCAGGACGCGCACGGTCACCGGAGCGCCCGGGAAGGCCGTCAGGACCTCCCGGTACGCGGCCATCTGCTCCTCTTCGGACGGCGCGTCCTCGCGGTCCAGGAACAGGAACTCGGTGCGGTAGAGCCCGACGCCCTCGGCGCCGTACCGCAGCGCGGCCCGCATGTCGCGCGGCCCGCCGATGTTGGCCAGCAGGGCGACGGGGCGCCCGTCGGACGTGGCGCCGGGGCCGCCGGAGGAGGCGGCGAGGATGGCCTCGCGCTCCTTGGCCACGTGGAGGGTCGCCGCGACCTCCTCCTCGGAGGGGACGAGGCCGACCATCCCGGTGGTGCCGTCGACCAGCACGTACGTGCCGTTGACGATCGTGCCCGCGCCCGCGCAGGCGACCACGGCGGGCACGCCCATGGCGCGGGCCAGGATCGCGGTGTGGCTGGTGGGGCCGCCCGCCTCGGTCACGAACGCGGCGACGATCTCGGGGGACAGCAGGGCGGTGTCGGCGGGCGCGAGGTCGCGGGCGACCAGCACGTACGGCTCGGACGGGTCGCCGGAGGGCAGGCCGGGCATGGGCACGCCGGTCAACTCAGCGATCACGCGGTCGCGGATGTCGTCCAGGTCCGTGACCCGCCCGCCGAGGTACCCGCCGATCTCGGACAGGACATCCCGATAACGCATGAAGGCCTCGTACACGGCGCGCTCGGCGGACGTCCCGGCGTCGATCAGCGCGGCCACGTCGGCGGAGAGCGCCGGATCCCGGGCGATCATGGCCTGCGTCGCGAGCACGTCCTGCGCGTCGCCGCCCACGGCCTCGCCCCTGGCCTCCAGCTCGACCGCGACCCGCTCGACGGCGGCCTCGGCCCGCGCCGTCTCCCCCACCGGGTCGTCGTCGTGCCGCGACCCGGCGGCGGGTTCCGGCACGGCGCCGCCCATGACGTACGCGGGCCCGTACCCGGCGCCGGGGCTGACCCCCGCTCCCGTCAGCCTTTCCATCACCCTGACCGCACTTTCAAGAACTCTCGGAAGAACCAGAAGACCGTCTTCGCCGGACGGTCGCAGCACACGGTCTCAGACACGGCCGGGCGCACCGACGGCGGGGTCTCAGGGGGCCGAGACGATGGCGACCAGCTCGTCCAGGAGCCGGTCGGCGCCCTCCCCCTCGGCGTGGATCACGATCGCCTCCCCATGCCGGACGTCGAGCGCCAAAATGGACAGGATGCTCTTGGCGCTCACCGGCGAGCCGCCCGGTTTGGCGACGGTGACGTCGATGGGGGCCTTGGCGGCGGTCTGCACGAACGTCGCGGCGGGCCGGGCGTGCAGCCCCACCTGCGACTCCACGATGACCTTGCGCTCGGGCACGATTCCTCCTTGGCGGGGCGGTCCAGACCACCCGCTCGAAATTGGGCTACGGACAGCGGGTTATACCGGGAAATCGCCGTACAGCGGTAGCGGCCAGTCCACCCCCGCCAGGTCGGACACCACGAGATCGGCCGCGGACAGCTCGCTCGCGTGGTGCGTCGTGGCGACCCCGACACAGGTCATACCCGCCGCCTTGGCCGCCGCGATCCCCGCCAGCGAATCCTCGAAGGCCACGCACTCCCCCGGACGGACGCCCGCGGCGCGGGCGCCCAGGAGAAAACCGGACGGATCCGGCTTCCCGACCGTGACGTCCTCGGCGGAGACGATGGTCCGGACCACGTCGCCGACCCCGACGAGCTCCAGGCAGCTCTCGGCCCACCACCGGTGCGCCGAGGTGACGAGCACCACGGGCAGGCCGTGGCCGTCGATCCGCCGGATCAGGTCGGCGGCGCCCGGCACCGGGCTGATCTCGGGAAGCCCCGGCCGGTCCAGGTAGGAGATCAGCTCGGCCAGCAGGTCCTCGACGCGCCTGCCGGGGAAGAGCGTGGCCTTCTCGGCGAGCACGTCGGGCCCCCTGCGGCCCATGAACTCCCTGAGCAGGGTCTCGTCGTGGTCCACTCCGTGGTTGGTCAGCAGAAGGCCCCACAGCACCAGACTCCGGCGCTCACTGTCGATCAAGGTGCCGTCCAGGTCGAACAACGCGGCCTTCGCTCCCACCCGCCCGTCACTCCCCTTTGGTCCAGTTTTCAACGCTCCACTGTCTGCCCATCCAACATGTCCGGAGCTCCCGGGATTTCCCCGGCCCCGGCGGAGCACCGCTCCCAGGGCCTCAGTGCCACAGGAAGAGCCCGTCACCCGCCCGGACGGCCCCGGAGGGGACGAGGGCGCCGACGGTGCCCGGCAGGGCGTCCAGGGCCACCACCGGGCACATCGGGGACCTGCCGCCCGCCTCGACCAGGGCGGGATCCCAGGCGACGACGGGCCGCCCGGCGCGCACCCGCTCCCCCTCCGCGGCCAGGACGCGGAACCCCTCGCCCCGCAGCTCCACCGTGTCGATGCCGAGGTGCACCAGCACTCCCCGGCCGTCGTCGCCCACGATCACGTAGGCGTGCGGGTGGAGCTTGACGATCGTGCCGTCGATCGGGGCGACCGCCGTGCCCGGCTCCCTGGCCGGGTCGATGGCGGTGCCGAGCCCGACCAGGCCTTCGGCGAACACCGGATCGGGCACGGCGGCAAGCCCCACGACACGACCCGCCACAGGGGCGAGGACAGTGGTCATGGCAGGTTCACCTTCCGGCGTCCCGGCGGTGGGGTTCAGGCGATTCCAGGCGGTCCGGGCGGCCTCCGACGAGAGGCCGCCCCCTCAGGCGATGAGATCGTCGATGTCGGAGGCGATGGTGTCCGCGTCGGGGCCCACCACCACCTGCACGACGTTGCCCGCCGCCATCACTCCGTGGGCGCCCGCGGCCCGCAGGGCGGCGTGGTCGACCTTGGAGGCGTCGCGAACCTCGGTGCGCAGGCGCGTGATGCAGGGTTCGATGTCGATGATGTTGTCGGCTCCCCCGAGCCCGGCGATGATCGCACTCGCGTCTGCCGCCATTTCGGACCTCCTCGATACGCCCGGGGCAACGCTAGTGACGCTAATCGGTCTGCGTCACCTTGTTGAGGCCCCGCGGGGAGTCCGGGTCGATGCCGCGACGGCGCGCGAGCGCCTCGGTCACGAGCTGGCCGGGGATGATCAACCCCATGGGGGCCACCCACTCGGGCAGCGCGGGCCCGTTGAGCGCCGCGGTGGAGGCGGCGGCGAGCTCGTCCCCGCCGCCGACGCCGAACGCGGACGCTCCAGCGCCGGTCACCCGCCGCGCGAGCGCGACCGTGCCCTGCAATGTCGGCCCCTCGCCGGCCGCGATCAGCAGCGCGGGAGTGCTCTCGTCCACGACGGCGATCGGCCCGTGCAGCAGGTCGGCGTACGACAGGCCCATGGCGTGCAGGTAGCAGGCCTCCTTGAGCTTCAGGGCCGTCTCCAGCGCGGTCGAGAAGGCCATGCCCCGGCCGGAGACGACGACGCCGGAGACCTCGGCCAGCCCGTCCACGACCGCGTCCAGGTCGCCGGGGTCGGCGATGAGCGCCTCGACGGCGTCCGGCACGCGCTGGAGGTCGTCGGCGTCGACGTCGGCGCCGAGCCCGAGCGCCAGCACGGCGAGGGCGGCGAGCTGGGTGGTGTAGGTCTTGGTGGCGGGGACGGCCTTCTCTTCGCCCGCGACGGTGCACAGCGCCAGGTCGGCGGCCTGGGCGAGCGGGGACTCCTCGCCGCCGTTGGTGATCGCCACGGTGGAGGCGCCGCAGTCCTTGGCCCAGGCCAGCGTCTCGACGATCTCCTCGGTCCTGCCCGACTGGGACAGCGCGACGGCGAGCACGCCGCCGAGGTCGAGCTTGCGCTTGTAGGTGGTCGCGATGGAGGGGGCGGCGAGCGAGGACAGCCGTCCGGCGTGCGCCTCGATCAGGTAGCGGCCGTACACGGCGGCGTTGTCGGAGGTGCCCCTGGCGATGAAGACGAGCTGCCGCGCGCCGCCGGCGAGGCCCTTGACCTCGTCGACCCTGGGAAGCAGGGCGTCGAGGGTGGCTCGCAGGGCGGCCGGCTGCTCGGCTATCTCGCTGCGCATCTTGGTCGTCATCCGTGCCCGTCCTTCAGCTTCGGAGGGCGAGATCGGGCCGTTATCGATCCGTCGCCGGTCCGTACGTTGACACTTATTTCTGGCTTGTGGTCTAGTCCGGACTAGACCAGTACAAACTTTAACGTATGCCGACGTTGAGATCGAGAGGAGAGATAGTGGCCCAGATCGACCCCGACAGCCCCGTGCCGAAGTACTTCCAGCTTCGCGAGATCCTCCTCGACCTCATCGAGAGCAACGAGCTTTCCATCGGGGCGGCGATCCCCTCCGAGCGGGAGCTGTGCCAGCGCTTCGGCCTGTCGCGCATGACTGTACGCCAGGCGGTCGACCACCTCGTCTCCGAGGGGCGGCTCCACCGCGTCGCGGGCAAGGGCACGTTCGTGGCCCGTCCGAAGATCGAGATGGCGCTACGGCTCACGTCCTTCAGCGACGACATGCGGGCGCGCGGCATGGAGCCCGGCTCGCGCGACCTGGACCGGCGGGTGGTCCGGGCCAGCGCGCACCTCGCGCGCGAACTCGGCATACAGCCGGGCGAGGCGGTCCACTTCATCGAGCGCCTGCGGACGGCCGACGGGGAGCCGCTGTGCATCGAACGGGCGCACATCCCTGTATCTTTCGCGCCGGATCTGGCATCGTTCGACCTGTCCGGCCGGTCCCTCTACGCGCTCCTTGAGACGCGCCACGGGGTCGTGCTGGACGCCGGAGAGCTGACCATCGACGGGGGCATCGCCGATCCGGGCGACGCCGACCTGCTCAAGCTCCCCCGGGGCGGGGCCGTGCTGCTGCTCCAGCGGCGGTCGTTCTCGGGCGGCGTCTGCGTCGAGTTCGGGGTGTCGACCTATCGCGCCGACCGGTACCAGCTCCGCACGGTGCTGGAGATCCCGACGCGGCGTAGCTGAATCCTCCCTTCCCATACCTGGAGGAAAGCCGATGAGCTCCGCCTCGACCGATGCGGGCCTCCCCGCGCCCCCGCCCCCGAGATCCGGCGCCATGGCGATCCTGTCGCGGATCGGCCGCTCGCTGATGCTGCCGATCGCCGCCCTCCCCGCGGCGGGCCTCCTCTTCCGGCTCGGCCAGGACGACCTCCTCGGACGCACCCAGAACGCCGCGCTGGACAAGATCGCCGAGGTGGTGGGCGGCGCGGGCGCGGCGCTCTTCGAGAACCTCCCCCTGCTCTTCGCGATCGGCGTGGCGGTCGGGTACGCGCGGCGCTCCGACGGGTCGACGGCCCTCGCCGCGTTGGTCGGTTACCTTGTGTTCGACCGGGTGTCCAAGCTGCTGTTCTTCGACGCCTCCGGCTACGCCGTGCACACCCGCGTGGCCCAGACGGTCGTCGGCGCGGACGGCAGGACGTCGCAGGTGCTCAACCTCGGGGCGGGCAACCCGACCGGCGTGCTCGGCGGCATCGTGATCGGGCTCGTCGCGGCCGTCCTCTACCAGCGCTACTACCGCGTCAAGCTGCCCACCTGGCTGGCGTTCTTCGGCGGGCGCCGGTTCGTCCCGATCGTCACGGCCTTCGCCGCGCTGATCCTCGGCGTGGTGTTCGGCCTGCTCTGGCAGCCGGTCGGCGAGTGGATCACCGGGTTCGGACGCTGGCTCGCCGACCACTCCACCGCGGGCGCGGGCATCTACGGCCTCTTCAACCGGCTGCTCATCCCCCTCGGCCTGCACCACTTCCTCAACTCGATCGTGTGGTTCCAGGTGCCGGACTGCACGGTCGCGGGCCGGCAGTTCGCGGGCGACCTGACCTGCTACCTCCAGGGCGATCCCGGATCCGGCGAGTTCATGGCCGGGTTCTTCCCCGTCATCATGTTCGGCCTGCCCGCCGCCGCCATCGCCATCTGGCGGGCCGCCCCGCCCCACCGCCGCCGCGCCGTGGGCGGCATCATGATCTCGGCGGCGCTCGTGGCGTTCGTGACCGGGGTCACCGAGCCGATCGAGTTCGCGTTCATCTTCGTCGCGCCGCTGCTGTTCGTCATCCACGCCCTGCTCACCGGCCTTTCGATGGCCCTGGTCGCGGCCATGGACGGGCACCTGGGGTTCAACTTCTCCGCCGGCGCCATCGACGCGGCGCTGAACGCCACCAAGTCCAACACCGACAAGTTCTGGCAGATCATGCTGCTCGGCCTGATCTACGCGGTGGTGTACTACGTGGTGTTCAGCTTCCTGATCAAACGGCTGGACATCTTCACCCCCGGGCGGGAGCCCGAGCCGGACCCGGACTCCGGCGAGCCCGCCGCTCCCCCCGGCGGCCGCGGCTCGTGACGCGCCCGGACGCGGTCCGCGTGACCGGTCCGTGACAACGCGCATCAGCCCGGCCGGGCGGGTGCTCCTTAGTGTCGTCCCGATTCGCCGACGACTCCGGAGTGCCCGCGATGTCCCGTCTCTCCCGCCCCATCACGCTCCCCGCGCTGCGTACCGTCCCCCCGGCCGACCCTCCGTACGACGAGGAGCGCCGCCCCGGCTCGCCGCCGACGGCCCCCGTTCCCCCGCAGGGCTCGCCGGCCGTCGCCTGCGACGGGCCGCCGCCCGAGACACGCCCCGTCGCGCTCGCCGCCCGGAGCGGCGCCTCGCCCGACGAGCGCGGGCTGCGCGGCCTCGGCCAGGCCCTCGCCGAGGTGCTGGCGGGGCGGCGTCCGCCGGGCGGCGTGGCCGACCGCCTGACCGGCCGGGCGTACGCCGAGCTGGTGCGGGCCGGACGCATGATCGACACCAGACGGCCGCCGGTGGCGGGCACCCCGCACGTGCACCGGCCGTGCGACGGCGTGGTCGAGGCCTGCATGCTCGTCCGCTGCGGCGAGCGAAGTCGCGTGCTGGCGCTGCGGGTCGAACGCCGGGGCGTCCAGTGGCTGTGCACGGACTTCGAGACGGCCTGAACGTGGAACGGCCCCGTGACCTGTGCGGGTCACGGGGCCGGGTGATCCGGGCCCTCGGCCGCCGGCGCGGCGGTCGAGGGATGGGACGGTCAGGCGCTGACGTGCTTCGGGTCGCCGTGGCAGCGCTTGTACTTCTTGCCCGAGCCACAGGGGCACGGCGCGTTGCGCTCGACGTTGCCGTAGGCCGCGCGCTCCTCGGCGGTGGTGCGCACGCGGGTCTGCTCGACCTCGCCGCTCTCGCCCGGCGCGCTGTAGATCATCTCGGTGGGACGCTGCGGGCGGCGCAGCGCCTTGGAGATGATCGCCTCGGTCTCGCTGACCCCGGCGTCCTGCGGCACCTCTTCGACGATCGGGTTGTCCTGCACCTCGACCTCAAGGTTGAACAGGTAGCCGACCGACTCCTCCTTGATGCCGTCGAGCATCGCGGTGAACATGTCGAAGCCCTCGCGCTGGTACTCGATCAGCGGGTCGCGCTGGGCGTAGGCCCGCAGGGCGATGCCCTCCTGCAGGTAGTCCATCTCGTACAGGTGCTCGCGCCACTTGCGGTCGAGCACCGACAGGATGACCCGGCGCTCCAGCTCGCGCATGGTGTCGGAGCCGAGCGTCTCCTCGCGCTTGGCGTACGCGGCGAGGGCGTCGGCCTTGACCCAGTCGGTGATGAGCTGCGGCGTGAGGTTCTCGCGCTCGCCGCCGGCCTCGCTCTCGATGAGCTCCTCGACCGTGCCGGTGATCGGGTAGAGCTGCTGGAACGCCTTCCACAGCTTGTCCAGGTCCCACTCTTCGGCGAAGCCCTCGGAGGTGGCCGCCTGGACGTACCCCTCGACGACGTCGGTGACGAAGGTGCTGACCTGCTCGTGCAGGTCGGCGCCCTCCAGAACGCGGTGGCGCTCGGCGTAGATCACCTTGCGCTGGCGGTTCATGACCTCGTCGTACTTGAGGACGTTCTTGCGGATCTCGAAGTTCTGCTGCTCGACCTGGTGCTGGGCCGAGGCGATGGCCTTGGAGACGATGCCGGACTCGATCGGCACGTCCTCGGGGATGTTCAGCCGCGTCATGATCATCTCGACGCGGGCGGCGTTGAACAGCCGCATCAGGTCGTCCTCGAGGGACAGGTAGAAACGCGACTCGCCCGGGTCGCCCTGACGGCCGGAACGACCGCGGAGCTGGTTGTCGATGCGGCGGGACTCGTGGCGCTCGGTGCCGAGAACGTAGAGGCCGCCGAGCTCGACGACCTCCTCGTGCTCGGCCTTGACGGCCTCCCTGGCCTTCTCGAGCGCCTCGGCCCACGCCTTCTCGTACTCGTCGGGGGTCTCGGACGGGGACAGGCCGCGCTGCTGAAGCTCCAGGTCGGCGCGGAACTCGGAGTTGCCGCCGAGCATGATGTCGGTGCCTCGACCGGCCATGTTCGTCGCGACCGTGACGGCGTGCTTGCGGCCCGCCTCGGCGACGATCGCGGCCTCACGGGCGTGGTTCTTGGCGTTCAGGACCTCGTGCTGGACGCCCACGCGCTTGAGCATCTTGGAGAGCTTCTCGGACTTCTCGACCGAGGTGGTGCCGACCAGGACCGGCTGGCCCTTCTCGTAGCGCTCCTTGATGTCGGCCACGCAGGCCGCGAACTTGGCGTCCTCGCTCTTGTAGACGACGTCGGCCTGGTCGCGGCGGATCA
The DNA here is from genome assembly GCF_003323745.1 of Sphaerisporangium album. GTDB lineage: Bacteria > Actinomycetota > Actinomycetes > Streptosporangiales > Streptosporangiaceae > Sphaerisporangium > Sphaerisporangium album. The sequence goes on along the minus strand of NZ_QOIL01000015.1, from coordinate 249,149 downwards.
TGGGCCGGTTCGTCGGGATCGGGATGACGCCGAGCTTGTAGGTCTGGTGGAACTCGTTCGCCTCGGTGGCCGCCGTACCGGTCATGCCGGCGAGCTTGGCGTAGAGGCGGAAGTAGTTCTGCAGCGTGATCGTGGCGAGGGTCTGGTTCTCGTCCTTGATCTTCACGGACTCCTTGGCCTCGATGGCCTGGTGCATGCCCTCGTTGTAGCGGCGGCCGTGGAGCACGCGGCCCGTGAACTCGTCGACGATCAGGACCTCGCCGTCGACGACGATGTAGTCCTTGTCCTTCTTGTACAGCTCTTTCGCCTTGATGGCGTTGTTCAGGAAGCCGACGAGGTGGGTGTGCTCCGGCTTGTACAGGTTGTCGATGCCGAGCCAGTCCTCGACCTTCTCGACACCGGCCTCCAGGACGCCGACCGTGCGCTTCTTCTCGTCGACGATGTAGTCGCCGGTGCTCTCTTCGCCGTCCTTGCCCTCGACGCCGCGGCGGAGGCGGGGGACGATCTTGGCGAACTCCTGGTACCACTTGCCGGACTGCTCGCCGGGGCCGGAGATGATCAGCGGCGTGCGGGCCTCGTCGATCAGGATGGAGTCGACCTCGTCCACGATGCCGAAGTTGTGGCCGCGCTGGACGCACTCTTCGAGCGACCACGCCATGTTGTCGCGCAGGTAGTCGAAGCCGAACTCGTTGTTGGTGCCGTAGGTGATGTCCGCGTTGTACTGGCGGCGGCGCTCGTCGGACGGCATGTTCGCCAGGATGACGCCGACCTCCAGGCCCAGGAAGCGGTGGATGCGGCCCATCGTCTCGGCGTCGCGCTTGGCGAGGTAGTCGTTGACGGTGATGACGTGGACGCCCTTGCCGGAGATGGCGTTGAGGTAGGCCGGCAGCGTACAGGTCAGGGTCTTGCCCTCACCGGTGCGCATCTCGGCGATGTTGCCGAGGTGCAGGGCTGCGCCGCCCATGATCTGAACGTCGAAGTGGCGCTGGCCGAGGACGCGGCTGGCCGCCTCGCGGACGGTGGCGAAGGCTTCGGGAAGCAGATCGTCGAGGGATTCGCCGTCGGCGTGACGCTGCTTGTACTCGTCGGTCAGCGCCCTCAGCTCTGCGTCGCTCAAACTCTTGAAGTCGGCCTCGATGGAGTTGACCTGCTCGGAGATCCGCTTCAGCTTGCGCAGAACCTTGCCCTCACCGGCGCGAAGGATCTTGTCGAAAATGGCTGGCACTTTTTGTAAAGCTCCTCGCAGGTCTGTACCGCGGCCCGGCGGCCGGGACATGAGGACGTAACAGAGTTCCCCGTAACCATGGTAGGCGGTTTCACCACCGCACACAGCCACCGTCAATGACGCTGTCGGGGCCGCCGGAGTTCCCGGCTTCCCCCCTGCCGGACCGTTTACACGGGTTACACCGGTACGGCCTGCGGCGACCGGTGGTGACGTTGTATATCGTGCGACGGTAAGGGGAGGGAATCTTTGCCACGTGGCGCGCCCCCTCCCGACGTCACGCGAGTCGAACGAGATCGAGGAGTCAGGATGGCCGAGAGCGCACCGGCGCCGGCACACGGCGGGCAGTCCCACGCGGGGCGTCCGACCTCATGGCTGGCCGTCACCGTGATCCTTCTGGGGTTCACCATCGGCGGGGTGGCCCTGTGCCTCGGCCCGAACTGGTTCCTGTTCTGGCTCGGCGGCGGCATCGTCGTGGTCGGCGGCATCCTCGCCCTCATCTTCGACATCTTCTCGGACGTCATCGAGGACGCCCCCCGCGAGATCGCCGTCCAGGAGCACCACTCCCCCTTCGAGAGGCACGGCGCCTGATTCGCCCCAGGCACAGAACACCTTCATAGGGGCTTTGTCGGTGGCAGGCTCTACCATCGGTCCATGCCCAGTGGTCTCCCCGCTCCCGTGACAGAGCTCTCCGCCGACGACGCCCGCCGCCTCATCCTGCGCGCCCAGGGGTTCCTCGGCGCCGACTCGCGGCGGGGCGGGGTGGGCGCGATGCTGCGGCGCCTGGCGGCCGTCCAGCTCGACACCATCTCGGTGCTCGCCCGCTCGCACGAGCTGGTCGCCTACGCGCGGCTCGGGGCGGTGGGCAGGGCCAAGGTGGAGCGGGCCTACTGGCACGACCCGGCGTCGGCGTTCGAGTACTGGTGCCACGCCGCCTGCGTCCTGCCGATCGACCACTGGCCGCTGTACGCCTTCCGCCGCCGCGCCTACCGCGACCGGCGGTTCCGCTGGCACGAGGTGCCGCCCACCATCGACAAGGTGCTCCAGCAGGTGCGAGACGAGGGTCCCCTCACGACCACCGAGCTCGGCGGCGCCAAGAACGGCGGCCCGTGGTGGGACTGGTCCGATGTCAAGATCGCGGTCGAGTTCCTGCTCGACATCGGCGAGGTGGTGTGCACGCGCCGCGTCGGCTGGCGGCGGGTGTACGACGTCGCCGACCGCGTCGTCCCGGCCGCCCTTCTGGGACAGGAGCTGACCGACGCCGAGTGCGTCGTGCGGCTGGCGCGCGTCGCCGGGGCGGCCCTCGGGGTGGCCACCCGCGCCGACATCGTCGACTTCCTGCGGCTCAAGGGCGTGTACGCGACCATGCTCGACGACGCGCTGCTGGACGGGTCCGCCGGGCTCGTCCCCGTCCGCGTCTCCGGGTGGGCCGCCGCGCGCCGGGCCGGGACCGGGGCGGCCGCGGGGCGGGCGGTCGCCAACGCGTGGGCCGATCCCCTGGCGCTGGAGTCCGCGCCGAAGGGCCGCCACCGCACGACCCCGCTGTCGCCCTTCGACTCCCTGGTGTGGGACCGGGCCCGCACCGAGCGGGTGTTCGGCTTCACCCACCGCCTGGAGGCGTACGTCCCGAAGGACAAGCGGGTGCACGGCTACTTCACGATGCCGGTGCTCGCCGGCGGCCGCCTGATCGGCCGCGTCGACCCCGCCCGCGAGGGCACGACGTTCGTCGCCCGCCACGTCGCCTTCGAGCCGGGCCCGACCGGCCGCGTCCCCGCGGCCGCGGTCGAGGCCATGAGCCAGGCTCTGCACGAGGCCGCGACGTGGGTCGGCTGCGACACCGTCCGCGTGGACCGCGTCAGCGCGCCCGAGCTGGCTCTCCCGCTCCAGGCGGCTCTGCGCGAAAGCTGAAGTGACTCCCCGCCGTGGGCTTGGGCGCCTGAAGGGCGCACAAGCCCCGCGCGAACGAACAGAGGGCCATCAGCACGGACGACCGCTCAGGTTATTTCGAGCAGGCGCTCCCGCACGGCGTAGACCACGGCTTCCATGCGGGAGTGGAGTTGGAGCTTCTCCAGGATGTTGCGGACGTGGTTCTTCACCGTGTTCTCGGAGATGAAGAGCTCCTTGGCGATCTCGCGGTTGTTCATGCCCTTGGCGACCAGGCGGAGCACCTCCATCTCGCGCTCGGTGAGCCTGGGGACGGGGAGCTGCGGCGGCCGCTCGGCCTCCTTGCGGCTCATGTTGGCGAACTCGCTGATGAGCTTCGCCGCCATCGCCGGGTTGATCAGTGACTGTCCTTCGTGCACGCCGCGCACGGCGTCGGGGACCTCGTCGATCTGGACGTCCTTCAGCAGGTAGCCCGTGGCCCCGGCCTTGATCGCCTCGAAGAGGTCTTCTTCCTCGTCGCTGACGGTCAGCATGATGATCCGCGCGCTCGGGACCGAGGCCTTGATCACCCGGGTCGCCTCTATGCCCCCCTGACGGGGCATGCGGACGTCCATGAGGACCACGTCGGGCAGGAGGCGGTCGGCGATCTCGACCGCCTCCTGACCATCGCTCGCCTCGCCGACCACATCGATGTCCGGCTCCGCGGCCAGCGCCAGTTCCAGGCTCCGCCGGATCAGCGCGTGATCGTCAACGATCAGCACGCGGATCGGCTCGTCACGCCCGGAGCGGCCGGCCGTTTCGTCGGTCTGCGTCACGCCTCCTCCTCGTGGGGAGCCTGATCGCGCCGGGTAGGTCGATCCCTACCGCACGACGCTCCCGCGACCCGTCGGAACCGCCATCATTACATGGGTTTCCGGGTCGCGGGGTTGGTCGAGAGGATCTTCGAACGCCGCGGTTACTGTTCTACGAGCCGCAACACTCCGTACGCGTACCCGACACGTCGGTACACGACGCTGGGATGCCCGGATTCCTTGTCTCTGAACAGGTAGAAATCATGGCCGACGAGTTCCATCTCCAGCAGTGCCTGGTCGATGGTCATCGGGTCGGCGTTGTGGAACTTCTCGCGGACGACGAGGGGGCCGTCGCCGTCCATCTCGATCGGCACGATGGGTTCTTCGAAGCCGGAGTCGCGCGGGGCGCGGCCGGCCTTCTCCTGGGCCTGGGGCTCGGCGGGAAGCGGTTCGGGCAGGGGCTCGTAGGTGTCCGCCAGGGCGGAGGTGAGGGCGGCCACCGATGGGGGGCAATGGTTGCCGTGGTGGACCTTCCGCCGGTCGGCGATGCGCCGGAGCCGTCCTTCGAGTTTGCCGAGGGCGATGTCGAGCGCCGCGAAGCGGTCGTCGGCCGACGCCTCGGCACGGATCGCCGGACCCTTGGAGTGGATGGTCAGCTCGACCCGCTCCCGGTCTTCCGTCGCCCGCACGTTCGCTTCCTTGGACACCTCCACATCGACGCGTATGAGCTTGTTGTCCAGTCGTTCGATCCTGGCCAGCTTGGTCGTCACGTGATCGCGGAACCGGTCACTCACACTGGTGTGCCGTCCCTTGACGATGATGTCCACTCAAAGGCCCCCCTTCGTATCGACTGCGAGGAGGGCACCCGTCCGGCCGACCTGGTCTTCGTCCCCACATCCGCCTGCTGAGGGTCTCGCGGCTCTGTGCCACTACTGCCCTTCTCTTCTGACGGAGGACATCTGGACCTCCGGGAAGGCAGGACTTACCTCTAAGCCGCACCGTGATCGGTCGACAAAGAGTCGCCTTACGTGGGCCGTTTCGCCTGCGGCTGGCATCGGCTAGCCGGGCCGGCCCCTCTGCGGGGGTCGGTCCGGCGCAACCACGGACCCGAACGGGTGCCATGCTCAGACGCTAGTCGCTGCCGGGCCGAATGTCAGCCGCGGGAGCGCCCAAAGGATCACATTGAGTGATTTCCTTGAGGATCCGAGCCCTGGAGCAGACCCCACGTTGGCCGTGCTCGTGCTCGGCGCCGACGGCCTTCCTGTGTCCCGTGAGCTGCACCTTTCACACTCCCCGGTACGGACATGTGTCCCCGGGGGCAGCCGAGCGTTTTGGTGATTTCATTACTGTTCGTAATCTTTTTCAGTCTGATGTCGCCGGGCGTGTCGGGCGTGTCACAAATGCCGCCGGGTCGCCGCGAGCGCCACCGCGAGGGGGACCGCGACGCCCTCGGCGCGCAGCGCGCCCGCCGCCTCGGCGAGCGTCGCCCCCGTCGTCACGATGTCGTCCACGAGCACCGCCACCGGGCGCGCCGAGAGCCGCCCGCGCGCGGCGGTGGACGCCATGGCGCGCCAGGTACCGGGCCCCGCGACCTCGAAGGCTCCCGCGAGATTTCCGGCGCGCTCGGACGCGCTCAGGCCCGCCTGGTCGCGCACGTGCCGCCGGTGCCTGAGCACGGGGGCGGCCACGACCGGGCAGCCCCGCGCCCGCAGCCGGCGCGCGGCGAGCGCGGCCAGCCGCCCGACGGGATCGTGCCCGCGCCGCCGCACGGCGCGCGGAGAGCTCGGCACCGGGACCAGCAGCAGCGGGGCCGTGGGCGTCCCCGCGGCGGCGACGAGCGTGGCGACCAGGCAGGCGGCCAGCGCGGGCCGCAGGGCCGTGCGGCCGCGTTCCTTGTAGGCGAGGATCACCCGGCGCGGGACGCCCTCGTACGGGGCGGCCGCCCAGCACTCGGGCAGCCCGCGCGGCGAGGAGCCGGGCGGCCTGGGGAACGGGTCGGCGCGCATGCGCCCCAGACAGGGGGGACACAGGACGGCGCCCGCCCCGCCGCACCCGGCGCAGCGCGGCGGAAGGATCAGGTCGAGGACGGTGGTCAGCACTCGTCCACCATGCGTCCCGGCACCGACGGAAATCCGGCCGCGCGCCTGGTCATCCGGGTTTTCCACAGCGCCTGGCCGCTTCCGGTCACGAACGCCCGTTCGTCCACAGGCCGGGTCACCCCAGCGGGTACATCGGAGCGCTCGCGCCGTTCTTCTCCAGCGGCGTCCACTGGCGCTTCTGCGTGTCCCACATCAGCACCTGGCCGTCCGAGGTGCCCGCGAGGACGGGCGCGGGCTCGGGCGCGGCGGTGATCGTCTCGATGCGTGCCGCAGACCTCGGCGTGTCGGTCACTCCCTGGGTGACCGACACGGCGGTCAGCTGCCGGTCGTTCTTGCTCCTGGTGAGGACCAGCAGCGTGCTCGCGTCGCGCCAGGCGATGTCGGCGATCTCCTGCCCCGCCTGGGCCGGGACGAGCGTGCGGACGTTCCTCACCTCCGTGCGGGACTTGGTGATCGCGCCGACCAGCACCTGCTGGCCGTGCCCGTCGTCGGAGACGACCGCCACGCGAACGCCGTCGCGGGCCACGCGGAACGCCGTGACGTCGGTGGGCTCCAGATCGGGGGCGCTGACCGGAACCGGGCGGGACGCCTCGCGCGCCCGCAGGACCTGTGACCTGCGCGGCCCGGCCCGGGAGACCGACCAGAGGTCGCCGTGCCGGTCCCAGGACGGCGGGGTGAGGCCGGGCGCCTCCAGCCAGCGCTCCCACGGGCTGCCGGGCGCGGCGCCGGTGACCCAGATCCTGCCGCCGCCCTTCTCCAGGGCGGCCACCCGCGAGAAGCTCCGGTCGGACACCGCGAGGGAGGTGAGCTGCCGCGCCGGGCCGGCGCCCGCGGAGAGCGGCTCGTCCTTGTCCTTGTCGATGACGTACAGCCTGCCCTGCCGCAGGTACAGCGCCTGGGCGCTCGCGTCGACGACGTCGGGGTCGTACCCCTGGTAGTCGCGGGGGGCGATGATGAACGGCCCGCCGGGGAACTGCTCGCCGTTGACCCTGACCTCGATGCGCCGCGACTCGGTGAGCGGCTTCAGCGTCCAGGACAACTGGGCCGACAGGGCCCTCTTGTACCGCGCGACCCGGGCCGAGTCGACCACGTCGGAGGTGAAGTCGACCACGACGGTGTCGCCCTCGACGGTGACGTCGTTGACGTCGCTGACGTCCACGTCGCCGCCGAACGCCGATTCGACGGCGTCCTGGAGCGGCGTGGTCGGCCCGGCGAGCAGCCGCTGGACCAGCGACTTGGCCAGCCCCTGGCTGGGGTTGATCGGCACCCACACCTGGTCGATGACCAGGCCTTCGAGGTCGCCCGCCGCGAAGTAGAGGTCGAAGGACCGGTAGGCGCGCTTGAAGTCGTCGTTGGACAGCAGAAGCCCGGCCGGGGCCGTGGAGATGCGCCACTGGCCGCGGACCCGCACCAGCGTGAAGCCGCGGCTGAGGTCGTTGCTCGCGGAGGCGTCCCGGGGCACGTAGTGGCTGTCGCCGTCCAGTTCGCCGAGCTTGACACCCTTCAGCGTGACGTGCGCCTGCGTGAGGTCGTCCCCGGGCGTGTCGGTCTTGACCTCGCCCTGGTCGTAGATCATCACGGCGTCGAAGGGACTCCAGGTGCGTTGCGCGTCGCCGGTGAGGTACTGCTTGGCGACGGTGCGCAGGGGGTCGTCGAAGCTGGCCGCTGCGGCGAGGAAGCCGCTGACGATCTCGGTCGGCAGGGCGTTCGGCTTCGGGGGCGCGGGCAGCATGCGCACGTACGGCTGGCTGAGCGGGTCGTTCTTGCCCGGCCCCCGCGCCGTGAAGATGTTGCCCCCGGTCCGCACCGTGGAGCACGCGGAGGAGGCGACCGCGAGGGCGGCCATGACCAGCGCGCAGAGCGCGGCCGTCGAAGGTCTAGTCCGCATCGAAGGCCCCCTCGACCGCGGGCGACAGCACCGGAGTGGCGTGGCCGCGCCAGGTGCGCCGCATCTCGATCTCCGGCGGCACCAGCGGCAGCGGCGAGCCGCGCAGCTCGGCCCCCGCCTGCCGGGGCAGCGACAGCCGGAACTGCGACCCCTCGCCCGGTATGCCCCAGGCTTGCAGCCAGCCGCCGTGCAGCATGGCGTCCTCGCGCGATATCGCCAGGCCGAGGCCGGTCCCGCCGATCGTGCGGGCCCGCGAGGGGTCGGCACGCCAGAAGCGGTCGAACACCATGTTCTCCTCGCCCGGCTTCAGGCCGACCCCGTGGTCGCGCACGGCCACGGCCACCGCGTCGCGGTCGGCGCCGAGGGCGACGACGATGTCGCGGCCCTCACCGTGCTCGATGGCGTTGAACAGCAGGTTCCGCAGTATGCGCTCGACACGGCGGCTGTCCACCTCGGCCATGCAAGGCTCGCCGGGAAGCCGCAGGTCGAGCCGGGTCGCCCGGCGCTCGGCGAGCGGCTGGGAGTCGCCCACGGCGCGCAGCACGACGTCGCGCATGTCCACCGAGTCGATGTCGAGCGTCGCGGCCCCGGCGTCGTACCGGCTGATCTCCAGCAGGTCGGCGAGCATGGACTCGAAGCGTTCGAGCTGGTTCTGCATCAGCTCGGCCGCGCGCGCGGTGGCCGGGTCGAACTCCTCACGGCTCTCGTACAGCAGGTCGGCGGCCATGCGGACGGTGGTCAGCGGCGTGCGAAGCTCGTGGGAGACGTCCGAGACGAACTGCCGTTGCACCTGCGACAGCTCCTCGAGCTGGTGGATCTTCAGGGCGAGGTTGGACGCCATCTCGTTGAACGAGGCGGCCAGGCGCGCCAGGTCGTCCTCGCCGCGCACCTTCAGCCGTTCCTCCAGCCTGCCCGCCGCCAGCCGCTCGGCCGCCTGCCGGGTGAGCCGGACCGGCGTGACCACCTGCCGCGTCACCAGCGACGCCACCGCGGCCAGCAGCAGCACCAGCGCAACGCCGACCACGAACAGCCACTGCTGGACGGCGGACAACGTCTTGACGTCGTCGTCCAGCGGGAAGAAGTGGTAGATCTCGTAGCCGTCGACGAGCGCGCCGAGTGCCAGCGCGGGCACCGCCTCGGTCCTGCCCACGTAGTACAGCGGGGTGTACTGCGCGGGCGTCTCGCCGTCCTTCGCCCGGTAGACGGTGTCGCGCAGCTTCTGGGGAACGCTCCTGGAGTCGACGTCGTTGGTGCCGCGATCCTGCCCCACCTGGCCCGCGTTGAGGATCACGACGCTGTAGCGGCCGTCGGCGCGCGTCGTGAGCGCGTTCGCGGCCTGGTCGACCGGGCTGGTGAAGATCAGCTCCGAGTCGTCGGCCTGCGAGGACGGCGTCTGCTTGCCCGGGGTGGCGAGCGGCTGGTTGAGGTAGCTCTCGACCGTCGTCACGTTGGCCCGCGCCTCGGCGGTCGCGGAGTCGAGCCGGCCGCGCAGGATGGCCGTGTCGATCATCTGCCACAGGAAGAAGCCCAGCACCGCGACCACCGTCATGGAGATCATGAGCGTGCTGGTGACCACCCTGAGCTGGAGCGAGCGCCGCCACACCCGCCGGACCCGGCCCGCGGCGCGGCGGGCACGCCTGCGGACGCCGCGTACGATCTGGCGCGGCGTCCGCCGTGTCTTCTTCTTCGGCTTGGGCCTTCCCCCCGGGCGTGCGGGGCCGGAGGAGCCGGGAAGGGGCGCGGTGGCCATGGAAGGTCCGGGGGTCACGGCACGGCCGGGCCTGCCTACGCCGGGCCGGCCTTGTAGCCGACGCCGCGGACGGTGACCACGATCTCCGGATGCTCAGGGTCCTTCTCGATCTTGGCGCGGAGCCGCTGGACGTGCACGTTGACCAGGCGCGTGTCGGCCGCGTGACGGTAGCCCCACACCTGCTCCAGCAGGACCTCGCGGGTGAAGACCTGGCGTGGCTTGCGGGCGAGCGCGACCAGCAGGTCGAACTCCAGCGGGGTGAGGTTGACGGTCTCCTCCTCCCGCTTCACCGAGTGGCCGGCGACGTCGATCGTGATGTCGCCGATCTGCAGGACCTCGGGGGTCGGCTCGTCGGTGCGGCGCAGCCGGGCGCGCACGCGCGCCACGAGTTCCTTCGGCTTGAACGGCTTGACGATGTAGTCGTCGGCGCCGGACTCCAGGCCGAGCACGACGTCGATCGTGTCGCTCTTGGCCGTCAGCATGACGATGGGCACGCCCGACTCGGCCCGGATGCGGCGGCAGACGTCGATGCCGTCGGCCCCGGGCAGCATCAGGTCGAGAAGGACCAGGTCCGGCCGGGTGTCACGGAACGCGTCCAGCGCCTTGTCGCCATCTGATACGAACGAAGGCTCGAAGCCCTCCCCCCGAAGGACAATGCCGAGCATCTCGGCGAGAGCGGCGTCGTCGTCGACGACCAGCACGCGTCCTTTCATGGCCCCTCATTCGTTCTGCACAGGTTCTAGAAGGTTGTGGTGAAACCGGGTAGACCGACCGAAGGCTACCCGCGTGTCATCGCGGGAGGATAAACGATCGAACGTTGGCTTCACCAAAGGCTGAATTTTAGGCGCACGTGACTCAACCCGCCAATGATCTGGCTCGACGAGCTTGCCATGTGGCGTGGCGCGGGAGTGTAGGGCCCCTCCCCAAGTCTGCGTCAAGTGGGCCGTACTCGGCCATCCCGTGACCTGATCACTTCGGTGAGAACCCCGAAGAGCCGCGCGACATGCCAGGATTGGGATATGTCAGACGGTCACGGCTCCGCGTCCAGTACCCCCGAGGGCTGGGCGAGCGACCAGCCTCCGCCGTACACCGGCCAGGGCGGGACGCCGTGGACGTCCCCCAGCGCGTCCGGCGGCTCCGGCGCCGCCGGCCAGGCACAGCCGGGTCAGGTCCCCCCAGGTCAGAGCGCCTCACCGCAGGACGGGCAGCAGCCGTTCGCGCCTCCGTCCGGGCAGCAGGGCTACGGGCGGCCGGGCTACGGGCAGGACCCGTACGGGCAGGTATACGGGCAGCAGCTTCCTGGGCAGGCGTACGGGCAGGACGCGTACGGGCAGGACGCGTACGGGCAGCAGCAGGCGTACGGCCAGGGCGGTTACGGCCATACCGGCTATGGGCAGGCCCCGGGTTACGGCGCGCCGCAGGGCTTCATGCCGCCCCCGGCGGCGCCGCGTCCCGGCATCATCCCGCTACGGCCGCTGGGCTTCGGCGAGATGCTCGACGGCACGATCAAGCTGATCCGGTCGAACCCGAAGGCCACGCTCGGCCTGTCGGCGATCGCCGCCGCCATCGGCACGCTGCCGCTGGCGATCGGCCAGGCGATGTACTACCGCTCGGTCGGCGACCTGATGGCGGACCCCATGACGATCCGGACCGACGTGCCGACGGGCGGCCTGGTGGCCCAGGTGGGCGGCGCGTTCCTTTCCTACGTCATGCAGTTCTTCCTGGTCACGATCCTGACGGGCATGCTGACGCGCATTCTCGGCCGTGCGGTGTTCGGCGGGCGGATCACGATCGGCGAGGCGTGGCGGCTCACCCGGTCGAGGTTGCCTGCCCTGTTCGGGCTGGCGCTGTTCACGGGGCTGATCGTCGCCGTGCCGCTGGTCGCCGGGGTCGTGCTGGTGGCCGCTCTGGCGGCCGCCGGGGCGAGCGTGGGATTCGTCGTGGTGTCGGCGATCGTGCTCGGCCTCGGCTACCTCGTCTACTGGGCGATCGTGACCACGCGCCTCGCGCTCGCGCCGGCCGCGGTGGTGCTGGAGCGGCACGGGGTGACCGCGGCGATGAGCCGGTCGTGGACGCTGGTCAGGGGCGCCTTCTGGCGGACGTTCCTCATCATCGTCGCCACACTGCTGCTCGGCGTGCTGATCGGCAGCCTCCTGTCGACGCCGGTCGGCATCCTCACCTTCATCGTGTCCTTCGGCGCGCCGGGCAGCTTCGGGGCCATGGTGATCACGACCGTACTGGCCATCGTCGGCGGCATCCTCAGCTCCATGATCACCTACCCCCTGCAGGCGGGCGTCAACGGGCTGCTCTACACCGACCGGCGGATGCGCGCGGAGGCCTTCGACCTGGTCCTGCGGACCGCCGCCGGGGAACAGCAGCGCCTGGGCTGGGTCCCGGCCGCCGCCGACGACCTGTGGCACCCGTCCCACGCGGCCGGCGTGCCCTACGGTCAGCCCGGACCGTACGCCCAGCATGCCCAGAACGCCCCTTACGGCCAGGCGGGGCCGTACGCGCAGAACGCCGCTTACGGTCCCGGCCAGGCGACGCCCTACGGGCCCGGCCCCGGCTCGCCCTACGGACCCGGGCCGGCAGGACCCCAGGGCCCCGGAGCGCCGTGACCGTTCCTATGATCATGTCCGTGATCGGCGCCGCGCCCCCGGGCCTCCTGACGATCTTCGACGACATCGGCCGCGACGAGGCGCGCCGCAAGGCCGTCGAGGAGCTGATCCGGCCCGAGTACCAGCAGGAGTCGCTGGTGGACCGCCTGATCAGGATCGTCGGGGAGTTCTTCGACGGCCTGCTGGACAGCACGCCCGGAGGCGTGCCCGGAGGCGTCGTCGCGCTCGTCGTCATCACCGTGCTCATCGCCGCCCTGGCGGGCCTGATCGTGTGGCAGGCGAGGAAGGCCACGCGCGGCCGCCGCGCCGCGCAGGAGGGCCTGTTCGGCACGGGGGAGCTCACGGCGGACGAGCACCGGCGGGAGGCCGAGCGCCTCGCCGGGGAGTCCCGCTGGGCGGAGGCCGTCCGCGAGCGGCTGCGCGCCATCGCCCGCGACCTGGAGCACCGCGCGATCGTCGCACCCCAGCCCGGACGCACGGCGGACGAGCTGGCCACCGCCGCGGGCGCCGAGCTGCCCGTGTTCGCGGACCGGCTCGCGCGGGCCGCGCGGCTGTTCGACGACGTGACCTACGGCCAGGACCCCGGGTCGGCGCAGGACTACGCGACGATGACCACCCTCGACGACGACCTGCGCGCCGCGCGTCCCGCGACGCCCGCGACGGCCGGCGCGCGCCCCTCGGCGGGCGGCCGATGAGCGTGCGGCCCGTGGGCGTGCAGGCGCCCCCGCGCGCGGCCGGCACCTCGGCCCCCGTGTCGCCGACGCCCCGCGGCCTGTGGCGCGGCGGCCGTGGCTTCGTGGCGCTCGGGCTCGCGGTGCTCCTCGTCGCCGTGGTGACCGCGCTCGTCACCGGCGCCTCCACCGAGGGCCGCCGCCTGGATCCGGCCGACGCGACGCTGACCGGGTCCAAGGCGCTCGCCCGGCTCCTGGCCGCCCGCGGCGTCCGGGTCGAGCGGGTCTCCACCGTGGAGGAGGTCGAGCGGCTGGACGGCCCGGACAGCCAGCTCCTGGTCTACGACACCTGGTCACTCAGCCCCGGCGACCTGGAGCGGCTTGGGAAGACCCGGGCCGACCGGCTGATCATCGGCTTCAGCTCCGCCCTGCCCGTGCTCGCCCCCGGCATCACGGCCCGGGGCTCGACGTCCCTGCGCTCGCGGGAGCCGGGCTGCGCGCTGCCCGCCGCCGCCGGCGCCGGCAGCGCGTACCTCGGCGGCCTGACCTTCGACGTGCCGGGCCGGGGCGCGCTCGGCTGTTACGCGGGCCCCGACGGGCCGAGCCTGGTCCGCGCGTTCGGCCCGCTCACGGGCCCGTCCGCGGTGACCGTCGCCGGGGACGGCTCCTTCATGACCAACCAGCGGCTCGCCGAGGACGGCAACGCGGCGCTCGCGCTCAACCTCGCCGGGACCAAGCCGGTGCTGATCTGGCTGGTCCCGGGCGACACCCCGGCCGCCGTGGGCTCGGGCCGCGCCACGCCGGGCGAGCTGGTCCCGGCCGGGGTGATCTGGGCGCTGGTCCAGCTCGTCGTCGCCCTGCTGGTGGTGGCGCTGTGGCGGGGACGCCGCCTCGGCCCGGTGGTGGTCGAGCGCCTGCCCGTGGTCGTCCGCGCCGCCGAGACGGTCGAGGGACGGGGCCGCCTCTACCGCGCCCGCCGGGCCCGCGACCGCGCCTCCGCCGCGCTGCGGGCGGCGAGCGCGTCCCGGCTCACCCCCCGGCTCGGCCTGCCGGGGGACGCGACCGCCGACGAGATCGTCGCCGCGGCCGCCCTGAAGTCGGGGCAGGATGCGGTGTGGGTCCGTTCGGTCATGTACGGCCCGATACCGGCGGACGACGCCGGGCTCGTCGCCCTCGCGGGCCACCTGGACACCTTGGAAAGGCAGGTACGAGAGTCGTGACCACACCTCCGCCCGGAGGCCCGCCCGGGGCAACGCCCGACCGGCCCACCCCGCCCATGGCCCCCGGGCCGCGTCCCTCGGCCGAGGGTCTCGCGGACGCGCCCGCGCGGCCCGCCGCCGTCCCCCCGGGTCTCACCGGTCCCCCCGGTCCCGCAGTCCGGGGCACGCGCGAGGGCGACCTGGCCAGGGACGCGCTCGCAGCGCTGCGCGCCGAGGTCGGCAAGGCCGTCGTCGGGCAGGACGCCGTGGTGACCGGCCTGGTCATCGCCCTGCTCTGCCGGGGCCACGTGCTGCTGGAAGGCGTGCCCGGCGTGGCCAAGACGCTGCTCGTGCGCACGCTGGCCGCCACCCTGGCCCTGGACTTCAAGCGCGTCCAGTTCACCCCCGACCTGATGCCCGGCGACGTCACCGGCTCGCTGGTGTACGACGCCAGGACGGCCGAGTTCGCCTTCCGCGAGGGCCCGATCTTCGCCAACCTGCTGCTCGCCGACGAGATCAACCGCACCCCTCCGAAGACCCAGGCCGCGCTGCTGGAGGCCATGGAGGAGCGCCAGGTCAGCGTGGACGGCTCCCCCGTCAGGCTGCCCGACCCGTTCGTGGTGATCGCCACGCAGAACCCCATCGAGTACGAGGGCACCTACCAGCTCCCCGAGGCGCAGCTCGACCGGTTCCTGCTCAAGCTGACCGTGCCGCTGCCGCCGCGCGACCAGGAGATCGCGGTGCTCGAACGCCACGCGCTGGGCTTCGACCCCAAGGATCTCTCGCACGTCAAGCAGGTCGCCTCCGCCGCCGACCTCGCCGCGGGCCGGGCCGAGGTCGCCAAGCTGCACGTGGCCCCCGAGGTGCTCGGCTACGTCGTCGACCTGGCCAGGGCCACGCGCATGTCGCCCTCGCTACAGCTGGGCGTCTCGCCGCGCGGGGCGACCGCGCTGCTGGCGGCGGCCCGCGCCTGGGCCTGGCTGTCTGGCCGCTCCTACGTCACGCCCGACGACGTCAAGGCGCTGGCCAAGCCCGCGCTGCGGCACCGCGTCCAGTTGCGCCCGGAGGCCGAGCTGGAGGGCGCCACGGCGGACGGCCTGCTGGACGGCGTGCTGGCCTCGGTCCCGGTCCCCCGCTGATGGCGCTGACGGGCCGCGCCGGGCTGATCGCCGCGCTCGGCGCGATCGTCGTGCTGGTCGCGCCGCGGCCCGCCTACGCGGTGCTCGGCCTGCTGCTCGTGCTCGGCGCGCTGGTCATGGTGGACCTGCTGTTCGCGGGCGGCGTGCGCCCGCTGCGCTTCCGGCGCGGCGGCGAGCGGCTCGTCCGGCTCGGCGAGTCGGTGGCCGTCGAGTTGATCGTGGAGAACCCTGGACGCCGCCGCGTGCGGGGCACGGTGCGCGACGCCTGGCCTCCGTCGGCGGGCGCCAGCCCTCGTCACCTGCGCCTGGACGTCCCCGCCGGGGAGCGGCGCCGCCTGGTCACGACGCTGACGCCGACGCGGCGCGGCGACCGCGAGGCCGTCACGGTGACCGTGCGCTCGCTCGGGCCGCTCGGGGTGGCCGCGCGGCAGGGCTCCCACCGCGTGCCGTGGGCGGTCCGCGTGCTGCCGCCGTTCCTGAGCCGCAAGCACCTGCCCGCCAAGCTGTCGAAGCTGCGGGAACTGGAGGGCGTGCACCCGGCGCTGGTGCGCGGCCAGGGCACCGAGTTCGACTCCCTGCGCGAGTACGTCGTGGGCGACGACGTGCGGTCGATCGACTGGCGTGCCACGGCGCGGCGCGCGGACGTCGTGGTCCGGACGTGGCGGCCCGAGCGCGACCGGCGCGTGCTGATCGTCCTGGACACCGGCCGCACCTCGGCCGGCCGCGTGGGCACCTCGCCCCTGCCGCTTCCCCATCCGGGCACGCCGGTCTCGCCGGCCACCGGAGCGGTCCCGGCGAGCGCCGCCGCCGGGTGGCCGCGCCTGGACTGGTCGATGGACGCGGCGCTGCTGCTCGCCGCCCTCGCCACCCGCGCGGGCGACCGGGTGGACTTCCTGGCCCACGACCGCGTCGCGCGCGCGTGGACGTCCGGCGCCTCGCGCACCGACTCGCTGTCCGCGCTGGTCAACGTGATGGCCCCCCTTGAGGCCGAGCTGGTGGAGGCCGACGCCGAGCGCATGGTGGCCACGGTCATGTCCCGCGCCAGGCGGCGCTGCCTGGTCGTCCTGCTGACGGACCTGAACCCCGCGGCCATGGACCAGGGCCTGCTGCCCGTGCTGCCGCAGCTCTCGTCGCGCCACCTGGTGCTCGTGGCCGCCGTCGCCGACCCCCGCGTGGCCGAGATGGCGGCGGGCCGCGGCACGTCCGAGGCGGTGTACGACGCGGCGGCGGCCGAGCACCTGCGCGGCGAGCGCGCCCGCCTGACCGCCCGCCTGCGCCGCCACGGCTGCGAGGTGGTGGACGCCACCCCCGACGACCTCGCCCCGGCCCTGGCGGACGCCTACCTCGCCCTCAAGGCCGCCGGCCGCCTCTGACGCGGCGGCGGCCGGTCACCTGGAGCACAGGCCGGCCTGGCCGAGCTCGGGGACGTCGCGCCGCCACGCCTCCATGGTCCGCGCGTCCGGCCGTCCCCCCGCCCGCAGGCAGACGGCCGCCGCCGCGCGCTCACCGTCCAGGACGTGCGTGCGGATCACCCCCTCCGGCGTCGCGCTGACGAGCGTGCGGCCGTCCGGGGCGAACGCGGCGGTCAGCTCGGGCGGGTGGTCCCGGGTCAGGCCGTCGAAGACGGTCCCCAGGGGCAGGCGGCTGCTCTCGTCCCACAGCGTGATCCTGTCGCCGGATCCGTAGACGGCCAGCACGCGGCCGTCGGGCGACCAGACGGGAGCCGAGTTGTCGCCCTGGGTCACCGGGAATGCCGGGCCGCTCGCCCCGCGGAATCCCGCGTCCCAGACCGTGAGCCCGGACGTGCCGCGGATCGCCACGCGACGGCCGTCCGGGCTGAACGAGTACTGCCCGGCGGCGAGGCTCCCGGATCCACGCGGGCGCGCCACCCGCGCGAGCCGCACCGGGTCGACGAGGGTGAGCTCGGGATCGTTGCCCGCGACGAGCAGCTTCCCGTCCGGGCGGTAGGCCATCGCGCCCGACCCCGTCACGCCCTGGACGACGTGCGCGTCCCCGCGCCGCAGGTCCCACAGTTCGAGGGGCGAGCCGGTCCCCAGGGCCATCGGGGCGACGGCGAGCGTGGCGCCGTCCGGGCTGAAGGCCAGGCCGTCCACGGCCGTCGCGTCGCGGGCCTTCACGGTGAAGGTGGAGGTCACGGCGCTGGGGGAAAGGTCCACGACGATCACCGCGGGCCGCGCCGCCCCAACACCGCGGCGGATCACCGCCCCGGCGGCGAACTTCCGGCCGTCCGCGCTGAAGGCCAGCGCGGGGGCCGCCCAGGACTCCCCCAGCTTGACCGGGGCTCCGATCGGCCGCGACCCGGCCACGTCCCACAGCCGTAGCTCGCCGGCTCCGTAGAGGGCGAGCACGCGGGCGCCCGGGCCGAGCAGCACCTCGCCGTCGGCGGACGAGCCCGGCAGCGCGGGCCGGTCCAGCAGGATCGACACGTCCAGCGTCAGTACCGTGCCCGTGTCCGTGCGGACGCGCAGGCGGCGGGCGGGCTCGTCGAACCGCAGTTCCTCGACGGGGGTCCCGAGATCGCGGTCCACGACGATCAGGCCGTCCGTGGTGTTCAGCACGCGCAGCGTGGACCCCTCCCACAGCGCGACGAACCGGCCCTGGTAGCCGAAGGTGACGGCACTGGAGATCGGCCCCGCGCCGTCGCCCTTCAGCGGGGTGCCCGTCCGCGCGTCCCTCAGCAAGACTTTCAGGCCGCCCACCTCGGGGACGTTCTGCGTGACGGCCAGCGAGCGGCCGTCCGGGGCGAAGCGGGCGTCCCTGAGGTCCTTCTTCTCCGGCAGCCACCCGGCTCGAAGGCGCCGCCCCGTTTCGAGGTCCCACAGCTCCGCCCGGCCGGACCCGGTGGCGTAAATGAGCCCGAGCGTGCCGTCGGCGTTCACGGCGTTCACCGTCGCGCCGGATCCCGCCCGCACCCGCCGCCGCGTGGCGACATCCCACCACCCCGCGAGGCGGTCGCGGAACTCCGGGACGGCCAGATGCCGCCCGGAGGGGTCGAACTCCAACTCGGCGATGGACCCCTCGACCGCCGCCGTCCCGAAGACACCTCCCATGGGCGTGCCCGACGCCATGTCCCACAGGCGCACGCCCCGATCGTCCTGGACGGCGAGCACCCGTCCGTCCGGGCGCAGCGCCGCGCCCGTCACCGACGGGCTCACGCCCCCGAACCTGCGCACCTCCCGGTGGGCCGGGACGTCCCAGGCCGTCACCTCCCCGGACCGCACCGCCACCAGCGTGCGCCCGTCGCCGCTCGTCGCGTACGCGGTGGCGGCGGTCACGTCCGGGTCGGTGAAGGAGTCGACCTCGAACTGCGACAGCGAGTCGTACAGGGCGCCGCGCGCCTGGGGAAGCGAGGGGCCGAGCCGCCATGCCGCCACGCTCATCAGCATCGCCAGCCTCGGATCGCGACGGCGCAGGTCGGAGGCGCGCAGCGCGAGCAGCCGCGCGTTCGCCTCGTCGCGCTCACGGGCGGCGGCGCGGCTCTGCTGCACGGCCAGCCCGCCGCCGGTGACGGCGAGGACGAGCAGCACGCCGAGCGCCGCCGCCAGCATGCCCCGGCGCCGTGACGTGCGCCTGGCAAGCGTGGCGGCGGCGTCCAGGAACTCGCGTTCCAGCGGGATGAGCGTGACGTTCCTGCGCTCGGCGGCGGCCCAGCGCAGGGCGCGGTCGAGCGTCGAGCCGTGCAGCAGGTCGCCGGGCCTGCGGCCGTCGCGGTCCCAGGACCGGGCGGCGTCGGTGAGCCTGCGGTGGACGGGCAGGCCCGCGCGGTCCTCGGCCACCCACGCGCGCAGCCGCGGCCACGCCTGGACCAGGGCGGGGTGGACGAGCGTGAACGCCGCGTCGGTCTCGGCGACGAGCCCCGCCGCGCCGTACACCGTGAGCAGGGACGCCGCCGGGCCGCCGCCCGAGGGCAGCTCCTCGCGGGGCACCTGCCTGATCGTCTCGCCGCCGTCCTCGGAGGCGCCGATCATACGCAGGAACACCTCCGGCGCGACCGCGCGCTCGCCCTCGGACAGCTCCTGGTAGAGCTCCTCGGCGATCGTCCCGAGGTCCGGCTCGGCGACGCGCGACGCGCCCGGAGGACGTACGCCCGCCGCGACATCGCCGCCGTCCGCGAGCAACGCGTCGGCGGCCTGACCGCCGTCCGCGTCCACCCGACCGTCCACCCGACCGTCCACCCGACCCTGCGTCTCGGCCCGTCCGCCCGCCCGTGCCCGGTCAGCCGGCCGCACCCCGCCGTCCAGGCCGCCGAGCAGGCCGAGCAGCAGGTCGCGGGCCGGGGGACGCGCCTCCGGATCCTGGGCCAGCGCCGCCGCGACCAGGCCGCCGAGCGGAGCCGCCAGCCCGCCGGTGTCCGGGACGAAGCCGAGCATCCGGGTGACGACGGCGAGCGGCTCGCGGTCCGCGACGGCGTCGCGGCCCGTCGCGGCGAACAGGACGGTCAGCCCCCACGCCCAGACGTCGGCGGCGCCCGTGGCCGCGCGGCCGGCGAACAGCTCGGGCGCCATGTAGTTCGGCGTGCCCAGCATCGGGCCGGTCGTGGTGGCCGGGACCTCCAGCCGCCGGGCCACCCCGAAGTCGATCACCCGCGGCCCGTCCGGTCCCAGGATGATGTTGTCGGGCTTGAGGTCGCGGTGGACGATGCCCACCTCGTGGATGGCCGTCAGCGCGGTGGCGACCCCGATGGCCAGCCTCAGCAGCAGGTCCCCTTCGTACCGCCCCGACTCCTCGACCACCTGGCGCAGGTTGGGGCCGGGGACGTACTCGCTGACGATGAACGCCTCGGAGACGTCCGTCCTCGCCTCGATCACCCGCGCCGTGCAGAACGACGCCACCTTCCGGGCCGCCGCCGCCTCCTTGGCCAGGCGCGCCCGCGCCGCGGGGTCGTCCAGCCGGGGCACCTTGACCGCGACGCGCTCGCCACCCTCGCCGTACCCCTCGTAGACGACGCCCTGGCCGCCCGCGCCCAGCCGGCCCGCCAGCCAGTACGCTCCGAGCCGCTGCGGGTCGGACGGGGTGAGCGGCGACAACGGCATCGCGTCCTCCCTGCGATATCGAGGGTTCCGGTTGTCAGATACCTCTGACCCGAGCGACTATGAAGCCTGTCATGCAATTCCGGATCATGGGTGCCCTACGGGCGCACGCGGGCGCGGACGACCGCACCCCGACGGCCCCGAAGCACCGCGATCTGCTGGTGATCTTCATCCTGAACCCGCGCCGCCCGCTCACCGTCGCCCGCCTGCGGCAACTGCTGTGGCCCCGCGAGGGCGGCGAGAGGTCCGACTCGCTGGTCCGCGGGTACGTCGGCGCGCTGCGCCGGCTCGTCGGCGACGACGTCATCACCACCGTCTCGGGCGCCTACACCCTGGCGGTCGACGACGACCAGATCGACGCGCACCGGTTCCGCCGCCTCGTCGAGGAGGGCCTGAACGCCGCCGGCGCCGGGCAGGAGGAACGCGCCCGCGCCCTGCTCGGCGAGGCGCTCGACCTGTGGCGGGGGCCGGTCCTGGAGGACGTCGACCCCGCCGGGCACCGATGGGCGGAGACCGCCTCCCTGCGCGAGGACCTGGAGGAGCTGCGGCTGCTCGCCGTCGAGCGCCGCAACGACCTCGACCTGGCGGCCGGGCGGCATCGCATGCTCGTCGCCGGCCTGGGCCGCCTCACCCGGCTGCATCCCCTGTGGCAGCGCTTCCACGGCCAGTACATGCTCGCGCTCTACCGCAGCGGGCGGCGCGCCGAGGCGCTCGACGCGTACGGCCGCCTGCGGGAGGCACTGGACGACGGGCACGCCATCGAGCCCGACCCCGAGCTGCAACTGCTGTACCACCGGATGCTGCACGACGACGTCTCACTGCACATCGCCGCCGGGCCGCCCGTGCTGCTCCCCCACGACGTCGCCCACTTCACCGGCCGCGACGACCTGCTCGGACGCCTCGACCGGCTCACCGCCGACCCCGCGAGCCCGGCGATGGTCGTGGTCCACGGGCAGGCCGGGACGGGCAAGTCGGCGCTCGCCGTCCACGCCGCCTGGCGTGCCCGGCCGCGCTACCCCGACGGCGTCTTCTACGCCGACCTGCGCGGCGACCACGGCCGGCCGGTCCACCCGGCGGCGGTGCTGGAGGACTTCCTGCGCTGGCTCGGCTGCCCCGTCCAGGCGATGCCCGCCACCCTCGAACGGCGGGAGAACCTGTTCCGCACCTACACGGCCAACCGCAGGCTGCTCCTGCTGCTGGACAACGCCGTCGACGAGGCCCAGGTACGTCCCCTGCTCGCCTCGTGCCCCACGATCGTCACCAGCCGGTCCCCGCTCGGCGGCCTCACCGACGCCGAACGCCTGCCCGTCAACGTCCTGGACGACGGCGACGCGGTGGCGCTGCTCGTCCGGCTGATCGGCCCGGGGCGGGCGGACGCCGAGGCCGCCGCGACGCGCAGGCTCGGGCGCGTCTGCGGCGGGCTGCCCATCGCCCTGCGCGTCGCCGGATCCCGGCTCGCCGCGCACCCCGGGTGGACGGTCGGCCACCTCGCCGGGCTGCTGGAGGACGAGCACCGGCGGCTCGACCTGCTGCACTCGGGGGACCAGACGGTGCGCAGCGTGTACTCCGTGGGGTACGAAGGGCTGCCGGACAAGGCGCGGCGCATGCTGCGGACGCTCGGCGCGCTGTCCGCGCCGGACTTCGCGCACTGGGTCACGGTGTTGTTCGGCGACGAGGCCGAGACCCTCGTCGAGGCGGGCCTGCTGGAGACGCACACCATCGACGTCGCGGGACAGGTCCGCTATCGGATGCACGACCTGACCCGCCTGTACGCCCGCGAACGTCTCGTCGCCGAGAGCGGCGAGAACGCCGTCCGACAGGCCCTCACGACCCTCATCGGCGTCGCCATGACGATGGTCCGCGCCTCCCGCTTCCCCCTCACCTCCGGCTCCTTCAGCGGCTCGCTCCCCGGTGCCCAGGGCTCCGGCGGGGGGCGTGCTCGCTTCGCCACCACCGACATCAAGGAGTCGGTGAACTGGCTGCTCGCGGAGCGCGCGTTCCTCACCTCCCTCGTGGAGGACCTGCACAAGGCGGCGCTCTGGGACGACGCCCGCCGGCTCGCCCACCTGCTCACCCCCTTCCTGGAACGCCACCGCTTCCTCGACGGCTGGCGCCGGATCGGCGAGCTCGGCCTCGACGCGGCGCGCCAGGCCGGCGACGTCCACGCCGAGGCGCTCGCGCTGCGCGACCTCGGCGACCTGCACCGGGCCGAGCGGCGCTGGGACCTCGCCCACGACCGGCTGCGCCTCGCCCTCGGCGTCTTCCTGCGCACGGGTGACGCCAGGAACGCCGCCCACACCCGGCGCAGGCTCGGCCAGGTCCTCCTGGAACAGGACCGGCCGGAGGACGCCGAGCGCAACCTCGTGGCGTCCCTGGCCGGACTGGACGACCACACCGACCCGCACGGGGCCGCGGACACCCGCCGCGCGCTCGGCACGCTGTTCCACCGCGCGGGCCGTCTGGACGAGGCCGCGGCCGCGCTCGTGCGGGCGGTGGCGCTGCTGTCCGCGACCGGCGACCGGCACAGGAAGGCCGACGCGCTGCTCGACCTCGCCTCGGTACGCCTCTCACAGCGACTGGTCCCCGACGCGCGCACCGCGGCCCAAGAGGCGAGAAGCATCGCCGTCCGCCTCGGCGACCGCCTGCTCAACGCCCACGCCCTCGTCGTCCTGGCCGAGGTCGACCTCGCCGAGGGCTCTCCGGGCCGCGCCCGGGAACTCGCCGACGAAGCACTGACGGTCCTGCGGGGCACCGACGACGACCGCCCACGCTCCCGGGCCCTCGCGATCCTCGAAGCCACCCGCCGCCCCTGACGGCCGGCGGTCCTCACGCAAGCTCAACTTTTCCTCAACACGTCCCGGCCTACCTTCCTGACCAGCGACAGGACACCACTCCACGGAGGTAGACCATGAAGACCGCGACCACCGCCACGACCACGACGGCCACCCGCCGCCTGCGCACCTCGCTCACCGCCCTGGCCCTCCTGGGCGCCACGGCCACCGGAATGCTCGCCGCCGCCCCCGCCGCCGGCGCCGCCGCGACCCCCGCGGCCGCCACCGCCGCGACGGCCCAGACGTCCACCGCCGCCCTCGCCTCCACGACATCGGACGCGGCGTCCATCCTGTCCAGCGTCCGCCGCAACTGCGGCATCGTGACCTGCTCCTGGTACCTCTCCAAGAAGGTCACCCGGAACCTCAAGGACATGATCGGAGCCGGCACCACGTTCACCACCGGCGCCGCGTACATGGTCTGCAGCAAGATCCCCCACCCGGCCGGCATGGCCGTCTGCGCGGCCGCGATCCTCTACAAGGGCGCCCCGGCGGCCTACAACATCACCGCCGGCGCCAACCGGGGCGGCTGCTTCGTCATCCGCGTCAACATGGCCTACATGGCCTCGGGCGTCCCGGCTCTCCAGCTCGCCAAGGGGATGACCTTCTCCAACGTCGGCCTGAGCAACAAGTACTGCGACGCGAGCTGACCCGCACACCTCTCGCGGCCCGAGCCGGAGGCCCTCGCCTCCGGCTCGGGCTGTCCCGTTGGCACCACTCCTACGCGAAAAGTCAAGGCCTCGCGGACATGGCGTTGGATCGGTTCACACGGTAGAAACATCCCAACAACATCCACCTTCCCCGGCTGGATGCCCGTCAGCGAGAAAGAGAGCGCTCTCCCAGCGCAGGCCCGCCTTGTCCAGCCGCCCACCCCCTAAGTAGACAGGTCGATGACCATAGTGATCCCCCCGGCGCGGAGAGCGCTTCCGTGCCCGTCGAAGCACCCCATTCGCCTCTTCCCCATGCCCGCCGCCCACCCGGCGTCTTCTGTCCAGACAGCGCCGCACGCCGAGCGGAAAGGACGAACCGTATGACGACCCAGCCCTCTGACAGTGGACGTCCCGCGAGGCGGCGCCTCAGCCGGGCGTTCGCGCTGGGCCTCGGGCTGATCACCGCCGCCGCCATGACGACGGGAACGGCCGCCACCGCCGACGCGGCGGGTGCCGGCACCCCGGACTTCGGGGCGAACGTCACCATCTTCGATCCGAGCATGCCGGTCAGCCAGATCAAGGCGACCCTCGACGCGGCGCACGCCGCGCAGGTCGACAACGAGATGGGCACCACGCGCCACGCCTACCTCTTCAAGCCGGGCACGTACGGCACCAAGGAGAACCCGCTCCAGTTCAAGGTCGGCTACTACACCGAGATCGCCGGCCTGGGCGCCTCGCCGACCGACGTCGTCATCAACGGCAAGGTCGAGGTCTACAACCGCTGCCTGGAGAACGGCGGCACCGGCAACTGCCTGGCGCTCGTCAACTTCTGGCGCACCCTGTCCAACCTGTCGCTCAACGTCGTCGCGGCCGGCCAGGACGGCTGCAGGTCGTCGGCGAACTTCTGGGCCGTCTCCCAGGCCGTGTCCATGCGCCGCCTCAACGTCAGCGGCGGCAACCTCTCGCTGATGGACTACTGCACCGCCGGCCCGCAGTACGCCAGCGGCGGCTTCATCGCCGACTCCAAGCTGCCGTCCGTCACGAACGGATCGCAGCAGCAGTGGCTGACCCGCAACTCCGAGGTCGCCGGCTGGTCCAACGGCGTGTGGAACCAGGTCTTCTCGGGCGTCGTCGGCGCTCCGAGCGACGCCGCCTTCCCGAACCCGCCCTACACGACGCTCGAGACCACTCCGGTGAGCCGCGAGAAGCCGTACCTGTTCGCCGACGCGCAGGGCAGGTACAACGTCCGCGTGCCCGCCGCCCAGAAGAACACGCGCGGCGTCACGTGGGCCAACGGCATGACGCCGGGCCGCACGCTACCGATCTCCGACTTCTACGTGGCGAAGCCCTCGGACTCGGTGAGGGACATCAACCAGCAGCTCGCACGCGGCAAGCACCTGCTGCTCACGCCCGGCGTCTACGACATCGCGCGGAGCATCGAGGTCAAGCGTCCCGACACGGTGGTCCTCGGGCTCGGACACGCCACGCTGACCGCAGTCGGCGGCTCGACCCCGCTGGAGGTGGCCGACGTCCCCGGCGTCGTCATCGCCGGCGTCACGGTCGACGCGGGCCTGGAGAAGTCGCCGGTCCTGCTGCGGGTCGGCAAGAAGCACGGCGGGCATGACGACCACGGCAGGGACGACGACCACGGCAGGCGTCCCGGTGCGGCCGACAACCCGACCACCCTGTCCGACGTGTACTTCCGCGTCGGCGGCCCGCACGTCGGCAAGACCGACACCGCGCTCGAGGTCAACAGCGACAACGTGCTCATCGACCACACCTGGGTGTGGCGCGGCGACCACGGCGTCGAGGGCTTCACCGACACCCAGCGCTGGAACACCAACACCGGCCGCTACGGCGCCGTCATCAACGGCGACCACGTGACGGCGACGGGCCTGTTCGTCGAGCACTTCCAGCGGTACAACACCGTCTGGAACGGCGACGACGGCACGACGATCCTGTACCAGAACGAGCTGCCGTACGACCCGCCGACCCAGGCCGACTGGATGAACGGCGCCGTCGAGGGCTTTGCCGGCTACAAGGTCGGCGACCGGGTCAGGACCCACAACCTGTACGGCGGTGGCGTCTACGTCTTCAACCAGAACAACCCGGCCATCCACACCGAGAACGGCTTCGAGGTTCCGCAGACCCCGGGCGTCAAGCTGCACCACATCATGACCGTCAACCTCAGCGCCGGAACGATCGACCACGTCGTCAACGGCGTCGGCGGCCCGGCCGACACGACCAGAATCGGCTCCCCGGTGTACATCGCCGAGTACCCGGCCCCGTAGAACACCCGCGCCACCGCGACCCGGCGGGCCGGAGTCCCCGGCTCCGGCCCACCGGGTCGCCGCCGGCCGGGTCGCCGCAGATGATCGGAGGGGTTGGGCCAGGGTTTTCTGGGGTGTCGGTTCGTGGCCATCGAGTAGTGGTGGATGGGGGCGAAAGATGGCTGCATGCGTAAATCACTGCTTGCGGCCGCCATGGTCGCCGCGTCGCTGACCGCCGGGATCGCCACGCCCGCCCTGGCCGGGGACGCGTCCGGCTCCGACGGGTCGCGCGGTCGCGGACCCTCCTACACATTCGCGCTGCTCGGCGACACCCCCTACGGCCCGGCGCAGGAAGCGTCCTTCCCCGGCCTGGTGAAGGACGTCAACGCCGACAAGGACGTCAAGCTCGTGCTGCACGCGGGTGACGTCAAGAGCGGGTCCACCTCCTGCGAGGACGCGCACCTGACCGCGACGCAGAAGCTCTACCAGGCCTTCGAAGACCCGTTCGTGCTGACGCCCGGCGACAACGACTGGACCGACTGCCACCGCGTGGCGGCGGGCGGCTTCCTGCCCACGGAGCGGCTCGAAGCGGTGCGCCGGATCTTCTTCCCGGTCCCCGGGCGCACCCTCGGCCGCCACCCGATGCGGGTGGAGACCCAGGCCTGGGACCGCCGCCACCGCGCCTACGTGGAGAACGCGCTGTTCACCGAGAAGGGCGTCGTCTTCGCCACGGTGCACGTCGTCGGCAGCGCCAACGACCTGGAGCCGTGGAGCCAGCTGCCCGGCGGGGACCGGCCCGAGCTCCGGCTGGCCGAGTACGAGGCGCGGAAGGCGGCGGCGCTCGACTGGATCGACAACGCCTTCGACACCGCCCGCCGCACCCGCGCCCCCGGCGTCCTGCTCCTGATGCAGGCGGAGCCCACGCCGACCCAGGGGTTCACGGAGATCCGCGAGCGCATCGTCGAGCGGTCCCGCGCGTACGGCAAGCCGGTCCTGCTCGTCCACGGTGACGAGCACGTCCAGGAGGTGGAGCCCGGCTACGCGGGCGTGCCCAACCTGACCCGCCTGGAGACCTTCGGCGACACCGCCAGCCAGTGGCTGCGCGTCACCGTCAAGCCGAAGTCCCCCGACGTCTTCTCCTGGGAGCAGCGCACCGTTCCGGCCGCCTGAGCCCCGTCACGCTCCGGCTGCAGCCACCTCCAAGAAGGGTCCAAGCGCGGTCCGGTTCTCTGAGGGTGTCCGCACCACGACACCTTGGAGACGAACATGCGTAAGCTAGTCCGCCGCGCCGCCATGACGACCGCGGCCCTCGCCATCGCCGGCACCGCCCTCGCCGCCACCAGCGCCCCCGCGAACGCGATGCAGCCCCAGTGGTACCCCTGCTGGGTCAGCGGCTACGGCTGGATGCACTGCATGGACGTGTGATCCTCCCGGATCTGCACAGGCGTCGCGAGGTCCGCGACGACCCGGGCGCCCGCCACGGCATCCACCGTGACGGGCGCCCTTGGCGTTCAAGGGAACGGGGAGCGAGGAACCTTTTCCGGCCGGGCGATCCGCGTAGGCCGATCCCCATAGGACGACGCCGGCTCCCGGGACATGGCGGGCCGTTCGTTTCCAGGCCGAGCGCCGGCTCCGCGTCTCACATGGCGGACCACCATAAAGGGACAGCACCGAATCTCCGTTTTGGACATCCTTAAACAGTCCGTAAAATACCCTTATTCATCCGATCTTTCGGACCAATGCGCGGCGATACCGGCCCCCGACGCGCCCGCCCGAGCGCTCGCACTCGGTTTTCCCCATCGGTCATCGGATCTCCCGCATCCTGGACGGCGTTCACATATGTAAACGCGGTCCATCATCTTGACCCGGGTTCGTTAAGAGAGTTACCTTTCCCCTCATCGCGCGGTGACCCCCCACCCCCCGCTCCGTGCCCCGGGACGTTCGACGGTGCCGTCCCGGTGGCCGGACATCCCCCAAGGACCGCGACATCATGCCAACCCCCCGATGGACGGCCGTCCTGACGGCCGTGACCCTCGCAACCTCGGCCTCCGCGATCCTCGTGCTCCACGCGGCGAACGCGGTGGCCGTCCAAGCCCCCCTCCAAGCCCCCGCCCAGAGCCTCGCCCAGGCGGCCGCCCAGATCCCCGACCTCACCTCCGCCAACAGGCGGGCCCCGATCGCCGGGCTGCCCGACTGGAGCAAGGCCGGGTACCGGGGCGGCGCCGCGCTCCCGGGCACGAGTGACGTGAACCCCAGCGCGACCTGCCAGATCACCCCGGCCGAGCTCGCCTCCACGTACAACGTGCGCCCTGACGACGGGGCCGACGACTCCGCCGGCCTGCAGCAGGCCGTCGACTTCGTCAGGACCTCCTGCTCCCCCTCGGCCGGGTACACCAAGCTGTCGCTGATCACCCTGCCGGCCGGACGGATCGACGTCAGCCGCCAGATCGGCCTCGACGCCGACTATCTGCTGATCAAGGGCGCGGGCCAGGACCAGACGACGATCGTCTTCCGCCCCGACGTCAACACCCGCTACGACGCCCTCACCCCGGACGGCAGCGACTGGGACGAGGACGGCATGACGTCCGGCGCGGGCAAGGGCGGCTGGACGTGGCCCGGCCGCGGCCTGTTCCGCGTCCAGACCCGCGAGGTGTCCTCGAAGTACACGAGCGACTACGCGGCGGCCCCGGCCAACCGCAAGGACCTCTTCGAGGGCAGCGTCAACCAGCACTGGGCCGGTGGGGTGGCGATCCGGCAGGCGTCCGCCGCGGGCTCGACGCTCATCTCGCTCGCGAGCAACGCCAACATGGCCCTGTTCAAGGCCGGCGGCTACCTGTGGGTGGGTGGCGCCAACTCGGTCAAGTGGTACCAGCAGCAGACGGCCACCGACTCGACCATGTACCTGAACCAGCACATGCGGCAGCAGATCTTCCAGATCGCGGCCGTGGACACCACCAACCGGACGGTGACGATCGACAAGCCGATGGAGTGGGACCTTCCGGTCGACTCCACCTCCGACGGCTCGGCCGCGATCGGCGGCACGGCCTACCCGAGCCGGGTGACGCCGCTCAAGGTGGTGCAGGGCGTCGGCCTGGAGGACCTGGGGATCACCCAGGAGATGAACGGGCTGCCCAAGCTGGGCGGCGGCACGTACACGCTCAGCGAGGCCGACGCCGTGCACAACTACGGCAACATGGCCCCCGAGTACGAGATGCATGGCATCGTGCTGAAGTGGGCGGTGAACTCCTGGATCCGGCGTGTGAAGACGCACATGACCGGCTCCCACCCGATCGTCACCGAGAACGCCAAGAACATCCAGGTGCAGGAGACCTCGCTCGACGGCGCGTGGAACAAGGGCAAGGGCGGCAACGGCTACTTCCGCGGCTCGCGCGTCTGGGACTCGCTGTACGCGTACAACACGAGCAGGAACCTGCGGCACTTCACCTTCCAGTGGTCGGCCTCGGACAACGTGGTGATCGGCCTGGACACCGACTCCGACCTCAACCTGCACGGCGGCTGGGAGCACCGGAACCTGTTCGAGGGCAGCACGGTGCGCGTGCCCTTCGAGCACTCGTCCAAGAACTGCCGCGCCAACTGCGGCGAGGAGGGCGGGGGCGCGCCGGACGACTCCACCTGGTACCCCATCTGGTGGGGAGCCGGGCCCAAGGCGCTCAAGTGGTCGGGCTCGTCCGGCCCGCAGAACGTCTTCTACGGCAACACGATGAGCAAGCAGCTCACCGCCGGCGGCCCGTACACCGGCTACTACACCGACCCGCGGCGCGTCTACCAGTTCGGCAGCACCGCCGCCGACGCGACGAAGTTCCAGCACCTGGCGATCGGCGGGACGACGATCCCGGACTGGGCCTCGCGGGAGTCGGTCGACTACTCGGCGAGCCCGAACGCGGGCGTCAACGCCACGAAGACGGACGCCAGTGGCTCGCTGTTCCTTCGTTCGGGCACCTCCACGCCCAGCCCGACGCCCACGGTGACCCCCACCGTGACGCCGACCGTCACCCCCACGGTGACCCCTCCGCCGGGCGGCGGGAACCTGGCCTGCGGCAAGACGATCACCGCCTCCGCCAACGGCTCGACCGCGGGCAGGGCCGTCGACTGTGACGCCGCCACGGCGTGGCAGTCCACGACGACCAAGCCCGCCTGGCTCACGGTCGACCTCGGCACGGCTCAGAACATCACCCGCATCGCGGTCAAGTGGGGCGCCGGCTACGGCACTTCGTACAAGTTCCGCCAGTCCAGCGACGGGTCGAGCTGGTCCACCTTCCAGAACGGCACCGGCCTGGACGGCGGCACCGACGAGGTGGCCGTCAACGTCACCACCCGCTACCTCCAGCTCTACCTGAGCCAGTACGCGGGAAGCAGCGGCTTCACCGTCAACGAGCTGGAGCTGTACGGCCCGGACGGCCCCACCTCGACCCCCACCCCGACGCCGACCCCCACCCCGACGCCGACACCGACCGTGACCCCGACACCGACCCCCACGCCGACGGGCCCGAACCGCACGGTCAACGTCTCCACCCCCGCGCAGCTGAAGGCCGCCATCGCGGACGCCAGGCCGGGTGACACGATCAGGCTCGCCGACGGCGTCTACCACGACGAGTTCGTGATCACGACCTCCGGCACGTCCGGCAACCGCATCACGCTGTCCGGCTCCCGTAACGCGATCCTCGAGAACGACCTGGCCGGCGCCGGCAGCGGCTGCCCGAACGGCCACCTGCAGTACGGGCTGTACCTCAACGGCGCGAGCTACTGGAACCTGACCGGGTTCACCGTGCGCGACTCCAAGAAGGGCATCGTCATGGACGGCGCCAGGAGCACGGTGATCGACGGGGTGTACGTCCACCACACCCAGGACGAGGGCGTCCACTTCCGCAAGGGCAGCTCCGACGGCGTCATCAGGAACTCGACCGTGACCGACACCGGCCTCGTCCAGCCGGGCTACGGCGAGGGCGTCTACATCGGCTCGGCCAACAGCAACTGGGCCTGCTTCGGCGGCTCCGACGGCGTCGACCGCAGCGACAACGTCCAGGTGCTGAACAACACCATCGGCCCGAACGTCGCCGCCGAGTCCGTCGACATCAAGGAGGGGACGAGCGGCGGAGTCATCAGGGGCAACCACTTCGACGGCACCGGCCAGAAGAACGTCAACTCCGGGGACAGCTGGCTGGACGTCAAGGGCGACGGGTACACCATCGAGTCCAACACCGGCGTCAACCCCTACACCGAGGGGGTCCGCGTCCAGACCGTCTACGCGCCCTACGGCTGCGGCAACGTCTTGCGCTCCAACGACTTCACCATCGGCAGCGCGACCGGGTACGCGATCTTCGTGAACAACCAGTCGTCCTGCGCCGCCAAGAACGTCGTCTACGCGTCCAACAAGTCCAGCGGAGGCAGGGGGCTCACCAACATCCCCGTCACCCCCTGACATCGACTCAGCGGGCGCCCGGCGTCGCTCCCGTCAGTTCGACGGGGCGACGTCGGGCGCGCGTTCGACGTCGCCGCTCTCGCCCGCGCGCAGGGCGCGGCGCCCGAAGTACACGACGTACGCGAGGAACGCCGCCTCCGCCACCGCGCCGATGCCGATGCGCGCCCACGTCGGCAGCGGGGACGGCGTGACCAGCGCCTCGATCAGGCCCGACACCAGCAGGACCACGACCAGCCCGAGGGCGACGCTCACCACGGCGCGGCCCTGCTCGGCCAGCGCCTCGGCGCGCTTCCTCGGCCCGGGGTCGATGGCCGTCCAGCCGAGGCGCATGCCGACGGCGGCGGCGAGGAAGACTGCGGTGAGTTCGAGCAGGCCGTGCGGAGTGATCAGGCCGAAGAACACGTCGAGCTTGTCGCGGGAGGCCATGAGCCCGGCGGAGACGCCGACGTTCGCGGCGTTCTGCCACAGCACGTACGGAATCGGGACGCCGAGCAGCACGGACATGGCGATGACCTGCATGGACACCCAGGCGTTGTTGATCCACACCTGTCCGGCGAACGCCCCGGCCGGGTGCTCGGAGTAGTAGTTCGCGAAGTCCTGCTCGACGAGCTGCTTGATCTGCTCCGGGCTCGCGATGGCCGCCTGGACGTCCGGGTTCCTCGCGACCCAGTAGCCGACCACCGTGGAGACCAGCAGGAACACCGCGGTGGTGGCCGCCCACCACCAGCGGGCGCGGTAGGCCACCACGGGGAAGGAAACGGTGAAGAACCGGGCGAACTCCCGCCACGCGGGCGTGTGCGCGCCGGTGACCGCCGACCGCGCCCGCGCCACCAGCGCCGACAGGCGGCCGACCAACAGCGGGTCGGAGCCGGAACGGACGATGGACAGGTGGGTCGCGACCCGCTGGTAGAGGTCGACGAGCTCGTCCACCTCGGGACCGGTCAGCGCCCCGCGGTGACGCACCAGGGTTTCCAGCCGATCCCAGGTCGGCTTGTGCGCGGAGACAAACGCGTCGATGTCCACGCGGAGAGCCTATTGTCCCGATGGATAGGGTGGGGTCGTGGCTGATGTCGTGACCGGTGAGGCGGTCGTCGTCGAGGTACGGGTCGCGCAGATGCCGAGCCGCGCGCTCGCGCTCGCGATCGACATGGCGGTCCAGCTCGCGAGCCTCTTCGGCGTCAGCCTGCTGCTCGGCATGGTGACGTTCGTCACCGAGGAGGCCGTCGCGGTGGCGATGGCGATCCTGCTCAGCGCGCTGGTCGTCGTCGGCTACCCGGTGATCTTCGAGACGCTCGGCCGGGGCCGCAGCCTGGGCAAGCTGGCGCTCGGGCTGCGGGTGGTGAGCGACGACGGCGGGCCAGAGCGGTTCCGGCAGGCGCTGTTCCGGGGGCTCGCCGGGCTCGTGGAGTTCTGGCTGTGCTTCGGCGCTCCCGCGCTCATCAGCTCGCTGGTCTCCGAGCGGGGCAAGCGGCTGGGCGACATCTTCTCCGGCACGATCGTGATCTCCGAGCGCGGCCCCCGCCAGGCTCCGCCGCCGCAGATGCCACCCGCTCTGGCCGCGTGGGCGACGACGCTGGAGCTGTCCCGGCTGCCCGAGGGGCTCGCGGCCACCGCGCGGCAGTACCTTTCGCGGCTGCCGCAGCTCTCGCCGCAGGTCCGGCACGAGATGGGCGCGCGCATCGCCTCGCAGTTCGCCGCGTACGTCTCCCCGCCGCCTCCGCCGGGCGCGCCGGCGTACGCGTACCTCGCCGCCGTCCTGGCCGAGCGCCGCCGCCGCACAGAGGTCCGGCTGGCACGCCAGATGGGCGCCCCCTCCTACGGCCGCCACGCCACGACCGGCGCTCACCTGGCGACCGGCCACACGCCGGCCTACGGGACGACGCCGCCGCCCGGCCGTCCCGCCGCCGCCCCGCCTCCGCAGGGATATCCCGTACCCCTTCCGCCGCCCGTTTTCGCGCCCCCACCAGGGACGACGACGTCCACGCCGGGCGGCTTCACGCCGCCCGCGTAGGTTTTTCGCCAAGCGGGTGCATACAACGGGCAACGACGGGCACTGAGACGTCCAGCGAGCCACTGGGGCATTGGTTCGCTACGTGGGAACGGGTATGGCCCGGCGCGCGAGGGAGAGGTCGCGCCGGCCATACCCACCACACCCACCACCGGCCGCGTGTCGCGCTCACGCGAGCCTGACCCGCGCGTCCAGCAGGGCGTACGCCACGTCCACGAGCAGGTTGGCGACC
Organism: Sphaerisporangium album; assembly: GCF_003323745.1. Taxonomy (GTDB): domain Bacteria; phylum Actinomycetota; class Actinomycetes; order Streptosporangiales; family Streptosporangiaceae; genus Sphaerisporangium; species Sphaerisporangium album. The sequence continues at coordinate 215,409 of NZ_QOIL01000015.1, read as the reverse complement.
ACGACGGCGGCGGCCGTGATCAGCACCACCCCCATGATGACCGGCAGGTCGCTGCTGACGTACGCCTGGACGACCGCCTGGCCCACGCCGCCGAGCCCGAAGACCGACTCGGTGACCACCACGCCCCCGATGAGCGTGCCCACGTCGACGCCGAGCTGCGAGACCACCGGCGTCAGCGCGGACCGCAGGCCGTGCCGGACGATCACGCGGGGCTCGGGGACGCCCTTGGCGCGGGCGGTGCGGATGTAGTCCTCGCCGAGGACGTCCAGCATCGAGCCGCGCGTGAGGCGCAGGTACGTCGCCGCCTGCACGGTCGCGAGCGTGACCCACGGCAGGATCAGGTGCCGTGCCCACTCCCCCGGGTTCTCCGAGAGGCCGACGTACGAATCGGGCGGGAAGACCGGCACGCCCGCCTTGGTGAGCTGGAAGAACAGCAGGTAGAGCAGCAACAGCCCGATCACGAAGGTCGGCATGGACACCCCGGCCAGCGCCAGGAACGTCATCAGCCTGTCCAGCGGCGAGCGGGCCCGCGTGGCGCTGAGCACGCCGAGGCCGACGCCTGTCAGGAACCACAGCACCGCGCCGCCGATGACGAGCGACAGCGTGGGCGGCAGGTCGCCGGCGAGGAGCGTGCCCACCGACTCGCCGTTGAAGTAGGACTTGCCGAGGTCGCCGCGGATCAGACGGCCCATGTACTCGCCGTACTGCACGAGGATCGGCTGGTCGAGGCCGAGGTCGCGGCGGATCATCTCCACCTGCTCGGGAGTGGCCTGGCGTCCGGCCAGCGTGCGCGCCGGGTCGCCGGGCGCGACGAAGAACATGAAGAACGTGCCCAGCGTGACGAGCCACAGCACGACCACCCCGAGCAGCACCCGCCGGATGAGAAAGCGCCGGAACATGAGTCAGCCCTTCGTCGTCGCGGGGGTGGTACGCCGGGCCCTGCCGCGTCCGCGCAGGACGCCCCGGCGCCGGCTGAACAGCCGTTCGGTCCTCGGGTCGATGGCGTCACGGATTCCGTCGCCGAGCAGGTTGAACGCCAGCGTGGTGAGCAGCAGACCGCCCGCGGGGAACGTCAGGTACCACCAGGCGACCCGGTAGAAGCCCTGCGCCTCGCTGAGCAGGTTGCCCCAGGACGGCGTCGGCGGGACGATGCCGAGGCCGAGGTAGGACAGGGTGGACTCGAACACGATCGCGGCCGGGACCAGCAGCGTGACCAGCACGATGACCGGGGCCAGCAGGTTCGGCAGGATGTCGACGAACATGATCCGCGTGTCGCTCGCGCCCAGCGAGCGGGCCGCCTCGACGTACTCGCGTTCCTTGATCGACAGGGTCTGCCCGCGCACGATCCTGGCGATGGCCGCCCAGGAGTAGAACGCGATCACCCCGATCGTGGCGGTCAGCGACGGCCCGGCGATGGAGACGACCGCGATGGCGAAGATCAGGTACGGGAAGGACAGCACGACGTCCATCAGCCGCGACAGCAGCGTGTCGACCACCCCGCCGTAGAACCCGGCGAGCAGGCCGACCGCGACCCCGAGCGCCGCCGCGAGCAGGGTGGACAGCACGCCGACCACCAGCGAGACGCGGGCGCCGTACAGCACGCGGACGAACAGGTCGCGGCCGAGCCGGTCGGTGCCGAACCAGAAGGTTCCGTTCGGGGGCACCGGCAGGCCCTGGCCGGTGATGCCGATGTCGCGGAACTGGTCGTCGGGGCCGTGCCCGGTCCACTGCGCGACGAGCGGCGCCGCGGCGGCGAGCACCAGCAGGGCGATGACCACGATCGCCGAGGTCAGCGCGACCCGGTCGGTGCGGATGCGCGCCCAGGCCAGCGTCCACGGTCCGCGTCCGGCGACGGGACCGCCGGGCACCGCGCCGGGCCGTATCTCGGTGAGCGTCACCGGGCCTCGCCTTCGTCGTCGCGGGCACCCGGCTCTGTGGCGGGGCCGTCGAGGGGGAAGTGGCAGGCGGTCCGGTGCGGGCCGCCCTCCAGGGGCGGGGGCACGGTCGCGCAGAGGTCCCGCGCTCTCGGGCAGCGCGGGTGGAACCGGCATCCGGACGGCGGGTCGATGGGCGAGGGCACGTCGCCGGTGAGGACGACGCGGGTACGCCGGTCGGCGACATCGGGGTCGGCCACGGCCGTCGCCGAGAGCAGCGCGTGCGCGTACGGGTGGCGCGGGCGGTCGTACAGCTCGTCCGCGGGGGCCGTCTCCACGACCCGGCCGAGGTACATGACCGCGATCCGGTCGCTGACGTGCCGGACCACCGACAGGTCGTGCGCGATGAACAGGTAGGTCAGCCCGAAGTCGTCCTGCAGGTCCTTGAGCAGGTTGAGGATCTGCGCCTGGATCGACACGTCCAGGGCCGACACCGGCTCGTCGCAGATGATCAGCCGCGGGCGCAGGGCGAGCGCGCGGGCCACGCCGATGCGCTGGCGCTGGCCGCCGGAGAACTCGGCGGGGAATCGGTTGTAGTGCTCGGGGTTGAGCCCGACCCGTTCCATCAGCTCCGCGACCGTGCGCCGCCGCTCGCGGGGGGTGCCGACGTCGTGGATGACCAGCGGGTCGGCGATGATCGAGCCGACCCGGCGGCGCGGGTTCAGCGAGCCGTACGGGTCCTGGAACATCACCTGGACGTCCCTGCGGACCGGACGCATCGCCTTGCGCGGCAGGTTGGTGATGTCCCGGCCGTCGAAGAGGACCTTGCCGGACGTCACCGGGTGCAGGCCGGCGATGCAGCGGGCCAGGGTGGACTTGCCGCAGCCGGTCTCGCCGACCAGGCCGAGCGTCTCGCCGGGGGCCAGCGTGAGGCTGACGCCGTCGACGGCGTGCACGCGCCCGACCGTGCGGCGCAGCACCGCGCCCTCGTTGACGGGGAAGTGCTTGACCAGGTCGTCGACTTCGAGAAGGTTCACCGGGCCCCCGTCTCGGTCTCGGTCTCCTGATCAGCCGCGCGCAGCCGGGCGGCCTCGGCCTCGTCGCCGAGCCCGACGGCGTGGTGGGGCAGCCAGCACGCCGAGGCGTGGTCTCCGTCGCCGGTGACCCGGGACAGCGGCGGGCGCTCGGCCGTGCAGACCGGCATGGAGTACCGGCAGCGCGGGTGGAACGCGCACCCGGCCGGGACCGCGATCATGCTTGGCGGCTGCCCGGGGATCGGCCGCAGACGGCCCTCGCGCACGCCCGTGCTGCCGGGGATCGACTCCAGCAGGCCCTTGGTGTAGGGGTGATGCGGCCGGTAGTAGAGCGTGCGCCGGTCGGCGCGCTCCACCGGCAGCCCGGCGTACATCACCATCACCTCGTCGGCCATCCCGGCGACCACCCCGAGGTCGTGGGTGATCAGCACGAGCGCGATGCCGAACTCGCGCTGAAGCCGGATGATCAGCTCCAGGATCTGCGCCTGGACGGTCGCGTCCAGCGCGGTCGTGGGCTCGTCGGCGACCACCAGCTTGGGGTTGAGCGCGAGCGCCATCGCGATCATCGCGCGCTGGCGCATGCCCCCGGAGAACTGGTGCGGGTAGTCGTCCACGCGGCGCGCGGGCTGCGGGATGCCGACGAGGCCCAGCAGCTCCACCGCGCGCCGCCGGGCCTGCGCGCGGCTCACGCCGGACTCGTGGACCCGGATCATCTCGGCGATCTGCCAGCCGACCCTGTAGAGCGGGTGCAGGCTGGTCAGCGGGTCCTGGAAGATCACGCTGATCTCGGCGCCGCGGATCCGGCGCAGCCGCTCCTCGTCGAGCGTCAGCAGATCGATTCCCTCGAACAGCGCGCTGCCCGAGATGTCCGCCTCGGGCAGCAGGCCGAGGATCGCCTGGGTGCTCACGGTCTTGCCGCTGCCCGACTCCCCGACGATCGCCAGCGTCCGCCCCTGTTCGACGCTGAACGACAGCCCGCGGACGGCCCGCACGAGGCCGTCCGCGGTCGGGAAGCCGACCGTGAGATCTTTCACCTCCAGAAGGCTCATCCAACGGTCCTTCGTCCGTGGTCGTCGCGCACAGGTCCGTTCACCGCTTCTCGCCGGCCTTCCTCGTCATGGGCCTTTGTTCCGAACCTTGTCTCTGGTCTTGTTTCCGAGCCTTGTTTTCCGGGCGTTGTTTCCGGGGCTCGTGGTGGGCCTCCGCCCGGCCGCCGTGCGGGCCGGGCGGAGACGCCGGGCAGTGCTCGCCTGATCAGGTCTCGGCCGGTCAGGGGCTCGCCGGGTCCAGCCACAGGTTGGTGACGTCGAAGAGCTGGAAGGACGGCAGGTAGATCGGGTTCTTGACGCGCTTGGAGTGGTAGATGGGCGTGTTCTGGTTCTGGAACGGCACGATGACGGCGTCGGCCATCACCTGCTGGTCCACCTGGTGCCACAGCGCGCCGGCCTTGGCCTGGTCGGGCTCGGCCAGCGCCTGCTTGATCAGGTCGTCGACCTTGGGGTTGCTGTAGCAGCCGTAGTTGGACGTGCCCGGGGTGCAGTTGGTCTGGAAGAGCGGCTGGGACACCGCCCGGCCGTTGTTGCCGTACCAGTCGGGCACCCACCCGGGCGCGGAGATGTCCCACTTGCTCGCCTTGGCGAGGGATGGGTTCTGCAGGAACGCCCCGTAGTAGTCGCCCTGCCGGACCGGCACTCCCTTGACCGTGATGCCGCATTCCTTGAGGTCGGCGGAGTACGACTGGAACACCGCCGGGTGGTTGCCCGCG
>NZ_QOIL01000015.1:0-210726 GCF_003323745.1 Sphaerisporangium album | reverse complement strand
CCGCGTTGCGGAACGCCCCGATCAGCGTCAGGCCGTCGGGGTAGCCGGCCTCGGCCAGCATCGACCTGCACTTGGCCGGGTCGCCCTCGTCGTTCGGCGTGGGGTACGGGTCGTACTCCTGGTAGCCGATGTTGCCGGGCGGGATCGCGGTGTGCAGCGGCGTGTTGAGCTCCTTGCCGCCGTAGATCTTGCCGATGGCCACCTTGCTGATCGCGTACTCGATGGCCTGGCGCACCTTCAGCTTGCCCATGGCCCCGTTCTCGTTCGCGCTCCGCAGGTTGAAGACGAGGTACGGGTTGGTGATCGCCCCCGGGTAGACCTTGAAGTTCGGGTCTCCGGCGGCGGCGAGCCGGGGAAGCTGCGAGGTCGGGACGGGCAGGTCCCAGGACAGGTCGGCGGTGCCGGCCTCCAGTTGCTGCTGCACGCTGTCCGGCTCGGTGACGCCCTGCTTCACCTCGATGGCGTTGACGTACTGATGCCGGATCGGGTCCGCCTCCTGCTTCCACGCGGGATTGCGCTCCAGCCGGATCTCCTTCGTCGCCACGTACTTGGTGATCTTGTACGGGCCGTTGGAGATCGTGTGCTGCCGGAACTCGGCGTCGTCCGGGGCGTACTGGTCGTACTCCTTCGGCGCGGCCGAGGCGAAGTTCAGCGCGAGGATGTTGAGGAAGTCGCTCGCGGGCTGGATCAGCGTGAAGGCGATCGTCATGTCGTCCTTGGCCCGCACGCCCGCGATGTCGTGGGAGTTCTGGAAGCCGGCCAGCGCCTGCGGGGTCGGCTTGGCCGTCTCGAACGCCTTGGCGTACGCCGCGCAGTACTCGGCCATTCCCTTGATGGTGCTGGTGTAGTACCCCGGTGCGCCCGCGCCCGCCACGGGGTTGCACAGCCGCTTGAACCCGCGCACGAAGTCCTGCGCGGTGACCTGCCGCGGCGGCGCGGTGTCCCACTGGACGCCGGAGCGCAGCTTGATGATGTAGGTGAGATGGTCGGCCCCGATGCCGCCGTTCTCCGTCGTCGGCATCTCGGCGGCGACGTCGGGCACGACCTCCACGGCCTTGTTCGGATCGCCCGACGCCGGCAGCGAGAAGAGCTGGCGCGCGTAGGCGCGCATGATTCCCTGCGTGACCACGTAGTACGAGCTGGTGGGGTCGAGGTGGTCGACATCGCCCCCTCCGACCAGGCGCAGCGTGCCGCCCGAGGTCGGCTTGCCGGTCTGGTCGGGCGTCGCGGAACCGCTCTGCCCCGCCACGCCGCCGTCCGTCTGACACGCCGTGGCCAGAAGTGCCGCCGCTGCCACAACCGCGATGGTGAGATGGCGCCTGTTGGCCATCTGCCCTCCTCGTTTCGAGAATGGGTGTTCGTGGTGGCCGGTGGCAGGGCCCGCGACGCCACCTCGACGCGCTCCCTGCGGCTTGCTGAAGGCTTTCCCGAGCCGGTCCGGGGGCGGCTCTGAATGAAGGAACCCACTCCGGAGGGGTGGCTGTCGAGAGTGGTTACGCAACCGTTGGCGAGGCGCGATCCGTAAGTGATGCCGGTTGGGTGAACAAATGTCAGCGAATCACGACACAACCGATACGCGCCCTCGATCGGGGCACTGGCCTGCGCGGACGCCCCGCCTGACGCCCTCCGGCGAGGTGCGCGGGAGCGGGAACCCCGAACGGGGACGGCGTCAGGAGCCGAGGCGCCAGGAGCGCAGATACTCCGCCTGGACGGGGGTGAGCGCGTCGATGGCGATGCCCGCCGCGGCGAGCTTGAGCCGCGCGACCTCCGCGTCGATGTCCGCCGGAACGTCGTACACGCCCGGCGCGAGCCGGGCCCGCTCCGCTGCCAGCCAGGCGACGGCGAGCGCCTGCGCGGAGAAGGACATGTCCATGACGGCCGCGGGGTGGCCCTCGGCGGCCGTCAGGTTGACCAGGCGGCCCTCGGCGAGCAGCAGGAGCCTCCGCCCGTCGGCCAGGACGTACTCGTCGGTGTGGGGCCGGACGCCGAGGTGCACGTCGTGCGCCATGCCCTCCAGCGCGCGCACGTCGATCTCGACGTCGAAGTGTCCGGCGTTGGCGAGGATCGCGCCGTCCTTCATCTCGGCGAGGTGCTCGCCCCGGATGACGTCGCGGTTGCCGGTGACCGTGACGAACAGGTCGCCCGTGCGGGCCGCCTCGGACATCGGCAGCACCTCGTAGCCCTGCAGGCTCGCGTCCAGCGCCTTCACCGGGTCGATCTCGGTGACGATGACGCGCGCCCCCTGGCCCCGGGCGCGCTCGGCCACGCCGCGCCCGCAGAAGCCGAACCCCGCGACGACGACCGTGCGGCCCGCGATCAGCGTGTTGGTGGCGCGCACGATGCCGTCCAGCGTGGACTGGCCGGTGCCGTACCGGTTGTCGAACATGCGCTTGGTGCGTGTGTCGTTCACCGCGACCATCGGGAACCGCAGGGCCTGCTCGGCCGCCATCTGGCGCAGCCGGATGATGCCGGTCGTGGTCTCCTCGCAGCCTCCGCTGACCCCGTCCAGCAGCTCGACGCGCTCGGTGTGCAGGGTGTTGACCAGGTCGCAGCCGTCGTCCAGGACCAGATCGGGGGCGATGTCGAGCGCCTCGTTGATGTGCCGGTAGTAGGTGTCGCGGTCCACCCCGGCGCGGGCGTGCACCGCGATGTCGTAGGTCCGCAGCGCCGCCGCCACGTCGTCCTGCGTGGACAGCGGGTTGGACGCGGCCAGGGCGATCGCGGCGCCCCCGGCCTTGAGCGCGCCGACCAGCACGGCGGTCTCTGCCGTGACGTGCAGGCACGCGGCGATGCGCAGGCCCTCCAGCGGGCGCGTCGCCTCGAACCGCGCCGCGACGGCCCGCAGCACCGGCATCGAGCGCATGGCCCAGTCGATCCGGCGTTCCCCGGCCTCGGCGAGCGACGCGTCCTGCGCTTCCATCCCATTCCTCAGTGGTGCGTCATGTGGCGAAGGGTCCCCGCGCGAACCGCGCGCGGGGACCCGAGGCCGCTGGAGCGGCTACCGATCGGTGCGGATCAGTAGCGGTAGTGGTCCGGCTTGTAGGGGCCCTCGACGTCCACGCCGATGTACTCGGCCTGGGCCTTGGTCAGCGTGGTCAGCTTGACGCCGAGCGCGTCGAGGTGCAGGCGCGCGACCTTCTCGTCCAGGTGCTTGGGCAGCACGTAGACGCCGATCGGGTACTGCTCGGTCTTGGTGAACAGCTCGATCTGCGCGATCACCTGGTTGGTGAAGGAGTTCGACATGACGAAGCTCGGGTGGCCGGTGGCGCAGCCGAGGTTCATCAGGCGGCCCTCGGCGAGCACGATGATCTGGTGCCCGTCGGGGAAGGTCCAGGTGTGGACCTGCGGCTTGACCTCGGTCTTCACGATGCCCGGCACGCGCGCGAGGCCGGCCATGTCGATCTCGTTGTCGAAGTGGCCGATGTTGGAGACGATCGCGTTGTGCTTCATCCGGCCCATGTGGTCGGCCGTGATGATGTCGAAGTTGCCGGTGGTCGTCACGAAGATGTCCGCGATGCCGACGACGTCCTCCAGGGTGGTGACCTGGAAGCCGTCCATGGCCGCCTGCAGGGCGCAGATGGGGTCGATCTCGGTGACGATCACGCGGGCGCCCTGGCCGCGCAGCGCGTCGGCGCAGCCCTTGCCCACGTCGCCGTAGCCGCAGACCACGGCCACCTTGCCGCCGATCAGGACGTCGGTGGCGCGGTTGAGGCCGTCGATCACGCTGTGGCGGCAGCCGTACTTGTTGTCGAACTTCGACTTGGTGACCGAGTCGTTGACGTTGATGGCCGGGAACAGCAGCGTGCCGTTCTTGAACATCTCGTACAGACGGTGGACGCCGGTCGTGGTCTCCTCGGTGACGCCCTTGATGCCCTGCGCCACCGACGTCCAGCGGCCCTCGGGGGTCACCGTGCGACGGAGCAGGTCGAGGATGATCTTCCACTCCTCGGGGTCGTTCTCGCCGGCCGTCGGGACCGCGCCGGCCTTCTCGTACTCCGCGCCCTTGTGGACGAGCAGGGTGGCGTCACCGCCGTCGTCCAGGATCATGTTGGGGCCGCCGCCGCCGGGCCAGGTGAGGGCCTGCTCGGTGCACCACCAGTACTCTTCCAGCGTCTCGCCCTTCCAGGCGAAGACCGGCACGCCCTTGGGGTCGTCCACGGTGCCGTCGGGCCCGACCACCACGGCGGCGGCAGCGTGGTCCTGGGTGGAGAAGATGTTGCAGCTCACCCACCGGACGTCCGCACCGAGGGCCACCAGCGTCTCGATCAGCACCGCGGTCTGGATGGTCATGTGCAGCGAGCCCATGATCTTCGCACCGGCCAGCGGACGCGACTCGGCGTACTCGCGGCGGACCGCCATGAGGCCGGGCATCTCGTGCTCGGCGAGCTGGATCTCCCTGCGGCCGAAATCGGCGAGCGCAAGGTCTGCGACCTTGAAGTCCATCTGTCTTCCCCTCAACCCGGATCATTGCGTCTCTGCCGAGTGTAAGAGGCGGCCAACCCCCAATGCATCCCCAGAACTGCGAACCTGACAAAAGAATGTAAGACTTCGCTCTATGCGAATCACGGAGGCGGCGAAACGGCTGGGTATGTCTCCCCGGATGCTCCGCTACCGGGAGGCCCTCGGGCTGCTGCCCGCCACGCGGAACAAGGGATCCCACCGGCGGTTCGGGCCCGACGAGCTCGCCGCCGTCACGCAGGCGATGGAGCTGGAGCGGCGCTTCGACGTCTCCCCCGCCGAGCTGGCGTTCGGCCTGCGCGTCCTCAGCGAGCCCGCCGTCGCCCAGGCCGTCCGCGAACTGGGGTTGCGCATCGGCCGCATCCACGCCCCGCGCCGCGCCCTGGACTTCGAGAAGGAGAAGGCCCTGCGGCTCCTCCGCCAGGGACGCTGACCGGCGCGGCCACGGGAGCCACGGCCTTCGAGGTGACGGCCACGGGCTTGCCGGAGCCGTGGCCGTCCACCTCGGGCCGAGGGTGGCGCCGACGACCCGCTCCACGGGCGGGTGTCGCAGGCGCCGTCATCATGCTGGCGTGGTGCCGGGTCGCGCCGGTTTCCCCGCGACGACGATCCCGTTAAACGACGGACCACGCAGGTGAGAGCACGGCGTGGCCTCCTGCGCATCCGCGTGCCACGCCCTGACACGGACCCGGGAGCCGGGGCCGTGACCAGGCCCGCGAAGGTCAGGCGTGATCGGCCGGGGCGGACTCGGCGGTGTCGACGGAGGGTCCGCCCTCCGAGGCCTTGTCCGGGCGGTACAGGTCGGGCTCCAGGTAGATGACCCGGGCGATCGGGACGGCCTCGCGGATGCGCCGCTCGGCCGCGTCGATGCCCTTGGCGACCTCGGCCGCCGTGTCGTCGTGGTCCACCGCGATCTTCGCCGCGACCAGCAGCTCCTCGGGCCCGAGGTGCAGCGTGCGCAGGTGGATGACCCGGGTGACCCGGTCGCTCGACTCCAGGGCGTCGCAGATCTTGCGCTCGGCCTCCGGCGCCGCGCTCTCGCCGATGAGCAGGGACTTGGTCTCGATCGCGAGGATGACCGCGATGATCGCCAGCAGGATGCCGATCATGAGGGTGCCGACGCCGTCCCAGACACCGTCGCCGGTGACGACGGCCATCGCCACGCCGAACAGCGCGAAGATCAGGCCGAGCAGCGCCCCGAGGTCTTCCAGCAGCACGACGGGCAGTTCGGGGGCCTTGGCCCGGCGGATGAACGCGAACCAGGACTCCTCGCCCTTGACCTGGGAGGCCTCCTTGATCGCGGTGCGGAACGAGAAACCCTCGGCGATGATCGCGAAGATCAGGACGCCGAACGCCCACCCGGGCGACTCGACGTCGTGCGGGTGGGCGATCTTCTCGAAACCCTCGTAGAGCGAGAACACCGCGCCGATCGTGAACAGCACGACCGCCACCACGAAGGCGTAGAAGTAACGCTCGCGGCCGTACCCGAACGGGTGCTTGCGGTTCTCGCGCTTCCTCGCCCGCCGGCCGCCGAGCAGCAGCAGGGCCTGGTTGCCCGAGTCCGCGACCGAGTGCACCGACTCGGCCAGCATCGAGGAGGAGCCCGTGAACAGGAACGCCACGAACTTCGCCACCGCGATCGCGAGGTTCGCCCCCAGCGCCGCGATGATCGCCTTACTACCGCCGCTCGCGCTCACCCGCTGTGTCCACCCATCCGTCAGACCGACTCTCCACAACCGCCAAAGCGGTCACGGCAGATCTTATTGGGAAATTCTCGACTTAAGTTCAACGACCGCGCTCACGGGTGCCGGATCGATGCCGAACCCGAGCGCCAGATAAACGCTTCCATAGTCGGCGAGGCCGACCAGCGAGGCCAGCCGTTCCAGCGGATGCGCACCCTCGGCGGTCATCTCGCTGACCGGAACGCCCCGATCGTTCGCGATACGCACCGAGTTCACCCGGCGCTTGCCGACCTGGGGATGCTCGTCGAGGTCGCGCAGGACGAACAGCCGCAGGCCCATCGAGGGCGAGTCGCCGAAGATGTCGCGCTCGGCCAGAGGACCGTCCAGCGCCTCGATCTGGTCGTGGTTGGCCTCGGGGATCTCACCCCAGATCGCCGGATATTTCGCGTTCACGTTGAGCTGGGACGCCAGCCGGTGCGCGGCCGCCGTCGCGATCGCCGACGTGCCCCAGATCATCGGAATCGTGCCGGCCAGCTCCAGGGCCAGCGTCTTGCCGGGGTTGATGAACGACTCGCTCGACGGCCGGCAGCGGTGCGCGATGTCCTCCAGGCGCGCGGCCGCGGCCTCTACCGCGTCCTGGCCGATGTCGGCCAGCCCGAGCGCCGACGCCATCGCCAGCAGCGGCATGGTCGTCCCCCACAGGTTCGCCCGCGGACCGCCCACCGCCCCGGCCACCGGTACGACCGGAAGGTGCAGGCCGGAGGACTGCTCGGCGATCGCCGCGAGGGGCGAGCCCGGACGGCCGACGGTGACCAGGCGGCTGCCACGCCGCACGGCCTCCAGGGCCAGCGCGGTCGTCTCTTCGGTGGCGCCCGAGGACGACACCGCGACGACCAGGTCGGCGGCCCCCACCCAGCCCGGCAGCCGGTAGGACCGCACGGTGACGATCGGGATCGGCACGCCGCCGCCGCACACGGCCGCGAGCATGTCGCCCGCGAGGGCCGAACCGCCCATGCCCGCGACCACCAGCGCCCTCGGCCGCCCCTCGGCGGACAGCCTGGCCACCCCGGCCTCCAGCGCGGCCCGGTGCGAGGTGCGCACCTGGGCGCCGGACGTCGCCACCGAGGGCAGCATGCCCTCCGGGTCGCCCTCGGTCAGGAAGCCGGCGTCATCCAGCCGCTCGGGCTCGAACGACCTCACGCCTTGCGCGCCTCGTCGACCAGCAGGACCGGGATGTCGTCCCGGACGGGGTAGATCAGCCCGCAGGTCTCGGAACCGCAGGCCAGCTCGTCGGTGTCGGGGACGACCTTGAGCGGCGACTTGCAGTTCGGGCAGGCCAGGATGTCGAGCAACCAATCGTCGATCTTCACGGTCAACTCCTCACGGCGGCGAGGACCTCGTCACGGACCGCCGCCATCTGCTTCTCGTCCGACGCCTCGGCGTTCAGGCGGAGAAGCGGCTCTGTGTTGGACGGACGAAGATTGAACCACCAACCCGGCCCCGAGACGGTGAGGCCGTCGAGATCGTCCACCTCGACGCCCTCACGGCCCGCGTAGGCGTCGCGCACCCGGGCCACGACGGCGGACTGGTCCTCCACGGTGCTGTTGATCTCGCCGGAGGCGGCGTAGCGCGAGTAGCGGGCGAGCATGTCCGACAGCGGGACGTCCCGCTCGCCGAGCGCCGCGAGCAGGTGCAGCGCCGCCAGCATGCCCGAGTCGGCGAACCAGAAGTCGCGGAAGTAGTAGTGGGCGGAGTGCTCGCCGCCGAAGACCGCGCCGGTGCGGGCCATCTCGGCCTTGATGTACGAATGCCCCACGCGGGTGCGGACCGGGACGCCGCCGTGCTCGATGATGATCTCGGGGACCGCCCGTGAGGTGATCAGGTTGTGGACGACCGGCGCGCCGGGGTGCTTGGCCAGCTCGCGCACCGCGACCAGCGCGGTGATCGCCGAGGGCGAGACCGACTCTCCGCGCTCGTCGACGACCCAGCAGCGGTCGGCGTCGCCGTCGAAGGCCAGCCCGAGGTCGGCGCCCTTGTCCAGGACGGCCTTCTGCAGGTCGCGCAGATTGTCCGGCTCCAGGGGGTTGGCCTCGTGGTTGGGGAACTCGCCGTCCAGTTCGAAGTAGAGCGGGATCAGCTCGACGGGGAGGCCCGCGAACACCGAGGGGGCCGTGTGGCCCGCCATGCCGTTGCCGGCGTCGACCACGACCCTGAGCGGCCTGATGCCCGACAGGTCGACCAGGCCGCGCAGGTGGGCGGCGTACCCGTCGAGCAGGTCGCGCCTGACCACCGTGCCCGCCGAGCCCGCGCCGGAGCCGAGCTCGTCTGTGGCCAGCAGCTCGGCCGCGCGGTCGCGGATGCGGGTGAGCCCCGTCTCGGCGCTCACCGGGACCGCGCCGGCACGGCACATCTTCATCCCGTTGTAGCGGGCCGGATTATGGCTGGCCGTAAACATCACGCCCGGTAACCCAAGGCTTCCGCTCGCGTAGTAGAGCAGGTCGGTGGAGCCGAGCCCGGCGTCGACCACGTCGGCGCCCCGGCCGGTGACGCCCCGGGTGAAGGCTGCGGCCAGGGGGACGGACGAGGCGCGCATGTCATGGGCGACGACCACGGACCCGGCGCCGACGACCTCGGCGAAGGCGGCGCCGACGGCCTCGGCCGTGCGTTCGTCCAGCTCGCCGGGCACGACGCCGCGGACGTCGTACGCCTTGAAGATCTTGGCCAGGTCACCCACAGCCGCTCCGCCCCTAGTCGCGTCTTTCCGGATCGAGCCTACTGCGTTCCGTCAGGGTGTCTGACGAACCTGTGGACGAAGCCGCCCACCCTTCCCGGAGCACCCCGGGCGGCGAAGCGCCCTGCGGGGACAAAGACACGACCGAGTTCGGTGAACGTTTCGGAAAACCATGCAAAGCCCGGGACCGGGCGTGGTAGACGATCTCGCTCCTCTGGCCCCCGCCGGCCGTGAACCGGCGGTCACCCCACAAGACCCCGCATTTCCGACAGAACCCCACCGGTTCGCGTCGTACCGTCAGCGCTCGCGGTTCTGCTGGGCCGAACGCAGGACCCGGAGGTGACCGCGGCGGCCGACCTCGACCCCCTGCCCCACCGGCTCCCCCGACGAGGGGGCGGGCCGCGCGGCCTCGCGCACGGCGTTGGCCAGGGCCTCCAGGTCGTCGGTGCTCGGCTGCCCCGCCTCCGACGGCAGCCGGACGACCTCCCACCCGCGCGGGGCCGTCAGCCGCTCCGCGTGGTCCGCGCACAGGTCGTAGCAGTGTGGTTCGACGTACGTCGCCAGCGGGCCGAGCACCGCGGTCGAGTCGGCGTAGACGTACGTGAGTGTGAAGACGGCAGGCTGCCTGCAGGCGGTACGGGAACAGCTGCGGACGGGGCTCACGGAGGGACCGTATCCGGTCCGCGTTCACATTGCCACCACCCGGCACCTCTTAACGAGCGTGTCGCCACAATTCGGACACTTGCCCTCCATTTACGGCCCGTATGGCCAAGCACCGAACCTCCTTGACCGTGCATATGGCCGAACCTCCGGCCCGGCGGTTCGGGGTGCCCTGGAGTCGGCGTCTCGAACGCAACGGGTGCGGATACGGCGGTTCCGGGATCCACCGGAGGCACGGCTGTAGGTCGGGCACATAATCCGCCGGGCACAATCTAGGCTTGCTCTGTGAGTTCGGCCCCTGGCGGGAAGCCCCGCCCAAACGGCCCGCGGCGGCGTGACCGACACGGGCGCGGCATGCGTGGTCCGCTCGCCCCGGCGAACGTCCCGATCGCGCGGGCTCGCAGCGAGCGCTTCGACGATTTCGTGCTGGACGCGGTCGACCGGCTCAAGCCGAAGTGGGGCGGGCAACTTTCCGCGGTCGAGTTCGCCGTCGAGGAGGTGCCGCCCGCCGACGAGCTGCTGGACGGCCCCGGCAGGCTCTCCTCCGACCCGATCCCCTTCGGCCGCGCCCAACCGGCCGCGGGCGGCTCCCCGGCCGTCGTCGTGGTCTACCGGCGTCCCCTGGAGGCCAGGGCACGCGACCGCGACACGCTGGGCGCGCTCGTGCATGACGTCGTGGTGGAGCAGGTCGCCAGCCTTCTCGGCCTCTCCCCCGAGACCGTCGACCCGGGCTACGACGACCGCCACTAAGGGTTCAGGGGAGGATGACGGTCGTCGACTCTGTGATCGGGGGTACGGCGGCCGAGGTGCGGGCGAGGGCCAGGGGCTGGGTGGTGAGGTACAGGCCGTCGGGAGCCTGCTCGTCCAGGACGCGCCCGCCGTACAGCGGGCCCGAGCCGGGCAGCGGCAGCACGACCACGCTGTAGTCGCCCCGCCCGCCCGGGACCGCCAGCTTGATCTCCTTCGTGCGGGACGCCGGGATGTCGACCTCCACGGGCGCGGGCGCGGCCCCCTTGGCGGGCAGCGTCTGCACGCGCACCTTCCCGGCGGCGGCCGGGGCCGAGAGGATCAGCCGGGAGGAGACCTTCTTGCCCGCGCGGTTGTCGGCGACCACGCTGCCGATGTCGATGGGCGGCGCGCCCGCCGTGAACGCGACGTCCTGCTTGCTTCCCGTGCCGGTCGCCATCACGCCCGCCACGATGGGGACGTCCGCGCTCAGGACGATCGCCGCCGGCTGGCCGCCGATGCCGGTGGACAGGTCGAGCGACGCGGTGGACCCGGCGGGCACGTCCAGCGTCTCGCGGTTCTTCATGGCGTAGAACCCGTCGGCGGTGAGCGCCTTCACCCGCACGACGGTGTCGCGCTCGCCCGGCGCCGTGACGTACAGCTCGCGCAGCCCGCCGCCGCCGGGGATGCCCGGGACGACGACGCTCGTGGCGGGCGCGGCCGCGGCGGGCAGCCAGTCGACGCCCTTGCCCGCGCCCAGACCGGCCCGCGCGGACGCCGCCACCCGCCCGCTGATGGTGCGCACCTCGACGGCCATGACCAGCGGTGAGGGCGCGAGGTCGCGCATCCGGATCGCGCGGTGCTCTCCGGGCTTGAGCACCAGGCCGTTGCCGGAGTCGCCCACGACGGGACCCTCTCCGGCGTAGACGAGGATCGTGATGACGGCCTGCGCGGCGTCGGCGTTGGTCAGGTAGAGCACGACGTCGGCCGAGGCGGACCCCGGTCCGACGAACCACGCGCTCGCGCCGGGCTCGGCGCACCGCACCGAGGCCAGCCCGCGCGCCGCGCCGTCGGTCACCCGGCTGGTCTGCGCGGCCTCCAGCCCGGCGGCCATCGCGCCGGTGCCGGAGATCCGCAACGGAGCCGCCTTCGCGGGCACGTCGCGCTGCCAGAGCGTCCCCGGCCGGTCGAGCACGGCCTGCACCCGGCCCTTGCCGGAGTTGTCCGGGGCCTTGCCGGAGGCGTCCAGGCCCTCGGGGTCGACCGTGTCCTTCGACACCTCCACCACGGTGGCCCGTCCCCTGGCCGTGTCCCCGGCACCGCCTGTCCCGTCTGTGCCGCTGGTGTCCGCGCCTTCTGTACCGGCCGCGTCTCCAGAGCCTGCGGTACCGCCGGAACCGCCGGTGCCGCCGGAAGCGCCGGTGCCCCCCGTGCCTGCTGTGCCACCGGGCGGGGTTAGGGCGCTCACCCGGGCGCCCCCGGGGTCGGGGCAGACGGCGGTGACCGACTCGACGGCGACCCTGCCCGGGACGGCGGCGGGCGCGGCCACGGCGGCCGGACGGGTCACGAAGGCGACGCCGAACAGCGCGGCCAGCGCCACGAGGACGAGCGCCAGGAACCCGAACCGGTTCTCGACCAGCCCGCGCCCGACGCCGCCCGGCGCCTTCGCGCCTCCGTCCGCGCCTTCGGCCACACGCCCGGCCGCCCGGCCTCGCCGCGTCCCATCCGCGCGGTCTCCCCGCGCCGCCTCCGCACGATCTCGCCGCGTCTCCGCGCGGTCTCGCCGCGCCGTCTCAGCCTGGTCTCGCCGCGCCGCCTTCTCCCGGGCCTGCCGCGCGGCCTTGGCGTCGGCCCGCCGGGATCCCGCCCGCCTGCTTCCCGCACGGCCCGTCGCGGGCTCCCCGGCCACCGTGCGCCCCGCGGCCGTCTCGCCGTCCGCCGCCGGGCCCGAGGCGGGCTCGCCGTCCGCCGGCCGGCCCGAAGGTCCGGAGGCCGGTCCCGTCGCTCCGCTCGGCGCGTCCGGCCAGGGCGGCGTCGACCTCATGCCCGCGAAGGGCTCCGGTACGCCGGCCCACGGCGGCATCGTCCCACCCGGCCCGACACCACCCGGACCGGTGCCACCCGGACCGGTGCCACCCGGACCGGTGCCACCCGGACCGGTGCCACCCGGACCGGTGCCACCCGGACCGGTGCCATTCGGACCGGTGCCGTCCTGGCCGGCGCCGTCCCGTCCTTGGGACGGGTCCCTCGGTGGCTGCCACTGGGTCATGGGACCAGCACCCCCTCGGGCTCGCGCTCGACCGGCGCCTCGGCCCACTCCTCCGCGACCTCGGTGCCGCGCGAGCCGGGAGAGGCGAACACGAGCACGAGGGCGACGAGGCCGAGCTGGGCCCACAGCCACACGTCGTGCCAGAACGATTCGTGGTGGATGGTGACGCGGCCGCCTGCCGGGGCCATCTCGAAGCCCTGTGCCCACCCGTCGACCGTCCGCCCGGCGAGCGTGGCGCCGGCCGCCGTGGCCGTCCACCCGCCGACGGGCTCGGCCAGCACGAGCGTGCGCCCGGCGGGGCCCGCGGGGACGGTCGCCGTCAGCCCGCCGCCCCGCGCCTCGGCCACCGGGACGGGCGTGCGCCGCCCGTCCTGGCCGAGCAGGTAGGCGCGCCCGAGGGGCCGGGTCATGTTCCACAGCCCTCCGTCGGCCGACAGGTTGACCCGTGTCAGCGCCGGGTCGGAGTCCAGGGCACGCCGCACGGCCTCGTCCACCGGGGCCGGCACGGCGACGAAGCGGACGCCGTAGGAGGCGAGGGTGAGCGCGTCGTCGCCGCCCCGGCCGGAGACCACGCCCGCCACGATGTCGGCGAGCCGGGCGCGCGTCCTCTCGGACACCGGCAGGTCGGTCTCGCCGAGCAGGGGGGAGCGGCCGCGCAGCGCGGTGAAGGCGATGCGTCCGCCGGGCTCGGAGCGCAGGACGATGGTGGTCTCGGCGGCGTCGCCGGGGGCGGTGCTCGCGGCGGCGAAGTCGCCGACGACCGCGGGCACCCCGCGCTTGAGCGGCCCGGTAACGCCGTCCTTGACCCACAGCCCGGCGACGAGCAGCGGCGTCGCGGACGCCATGACGACCACGAGGGCGGCGGCGACGCGGCGCAGGCCGCCCGCCCGGCCGTACTCCATGACGTGGTGCCCGGTGAGGGCCGCCGCGGCGATCAGGCCCGTGGCCGCGAAGGCGAGTGGGACGCCCGGCCAGGGCGCGGCCCCCTCGACCGGGACGCGCGCCACCACGATCGCCACCAGGACGCCGAACAACGCGACGCCCCAGCCGACGATGACGACCATCTTGTGCCGCCGGAACAGCAGGGCGGCGAGCGCGGCGGCGATCAGCCCGCCGGTCGCCCACACGGGCGGCACGCCGGGGCCGCCCGGGCTGAGCAGCAGCAACGCGTCGGCGGGCAGGCGCGGGTCGGCCAGGCCGGGCCGGTGAAGCCCTGCCTCCAGCAGGATGCGCCCGGGATGGGTGGCGATCTGCGCCAGCCACGGGAACAGCAGGAAGATCGGGACGGCCATCGCGATGCCGAGCGAGAGCCCGACGCCCCGCCGCACGCCCCCGAACGACACGGCGGCGAGCCCGGCGAGCAACGCGACCAGCACGTACACCAGGGGCGCGAAGGCGGTGCCGACGGCGAGCAGCAGGCCGAGGGCCCAGGCGGCGCGGCGCGCCACGCGGCGTTCGGCGGTGAGGACCCGGGACGCGAGCGCGGCGTACGCGGGGAGCAGGACGAAGACCACGGCGGTGCCGAGACGTCCGCCCGCGACGGCGCCGGTGGCGACCGGCAGCAGCGCGTACGAGGCGGCGAGCCAGACCCTGGCGAGCGGGAACGAGATCATCGACCGGGTGGCGACGTAGGCGGAGACGCCGGCCAGGGGCACGCAGCCGAGCAGCAGCACCGAGACGGCCAGCCACGTCTTCCCGAAGAAGATCGCCGACAGGGCGGCCATGATCGCGACGTACGGCGGGGCCCAGCCGTCGGAGCCGAGGCCGGCGGCGTGGTAGCCCGAGGTGTAGAAGTGCCACAGGTCGGAGGCGCCGCCGACGACGGGGACGAGCGCGCCGCCGCCGAGCAGGCCGCCGGTCAGGAGCGAGCGCTCGGCGACCGCCGTGACCGCGATCAGCGCGAGGCAGAGCAGGACGCCCGGGTTGCCGAAGACGCGCTGCATCAACCCGGCGTCGGTCAGCAGCTCGTCGCCCTCGTCCTCCTTGGAGTCGGAGATGACGGCGTGGTGGCGGCCCGCCGAGTCGATGGGGCCGGACCCGGACAGGTAGCCCTGGACCATGTCGGCGAGCCGCCGCACGGCCATGCTCGACGGCGTGAACAGCCGTTTGACGTCGGGGTAGCCCTGTTTTCTGCCCTTCTTGCGCGCCTTCCTGGCCTTCATGAGCCGGCGCGGGTGGGCGAGCACGGAGACGAGCGCGACGATCTCGTCCAGGGCGTTGGCCGGCTGCTTGGCGAGCAGCAGCAGGAGCGTGCGGAACAGCGAGACGACGGTGTTGCGCAGCAGCGACCACACCAGCGAGCGGAACGGCAGGTTCGCCATGATCACGAACATGGCGTTGCGCCGGTCCAGCCTGCGCGGGTGGTCGGTGCTCGCCGTGATGCGGCGGCGGCGGCGCGCGGCGGCCTCCGCGTGCCAGGCGACAGCGTCGGTGACGTTCAGGACGTGGTGGCCGGCGGAGGTCGCGCGCCAGCACAGGTCGAGGTCGTCGCGGAAGAGCGGCAGGGCCGGGTCCAGGCCGCCGAGGCTCTCCCAGACGTCGCGGCGGATCAGCATGCCGGCCGTGGAGACCGACAGCACCTGCTTCACGCCGTCGTGCTGGCCCTGGTCGTACTCGCGGGGTTCCAGTCCGGTGTCGCGGCGGCCCGAGCGGTCGACGGTGACGCCCGCTTCGAGCAGGAGGCGGCGGTCGAGCCAGTCGCGCAGCTTCGGGCCCAGGATGACGGCCTTCTCGTCCTGGGCCGCGGCCCAGAGCAGGGCCTCCAGGGCGTGGCGGTCGGGCACGCAGTCGTCGTGCAGCAGCCAGATCCACTCGTCGGCGCCCGCCCGGGGCAGGCGTTCGAGGACCGCCGCGACGGCCTCGCCGAAACTCGTCGAGCGGGGCAGGGACATCACGCCGTTGGCGCCGAACGCCTCGGTGAGCAGCCGTCCGCTTCCGTCACGGCTGCCGTTGTCGACGCCGACGAGCCGGTCGAGGGGGCGCGACTGCCGCAGGACCCCCTGCAGGGTCTCCTTCAGCCAGCGGGCGCCATCGTGGGCGACGACGATCGCTGTGACGGAGGCGCGCTGCGGGTGCACGGAGGTGGTGTCCTTGGTGGCTCGTGTGGCTTGCGCCGATCACGATACGGCACCCCGGGCATGACCGGTCCGCCACTCCGCCGATCCGGTATGCGAGCCTTCCGCGGCGGCGCGGGTGGCACGGTCCAGGGATTATGGGGAGCGGCGGGGCCGCGGCGCGTGCCGGTGATCAGGTCCCCTCGCCGGCGTCCGGTCGTGGCCCCCCTGGCCGTGACCCTCCGCCGTGACCGTGATCGTCGTGCACACCGGCGCAGCGCTTCTGTCGTCGTAGTAACCCTCAGCCGGCCTCGCGCTTGATGCGGCGACGCTCGCGCTCGGACAATCCCCCCCAGATGCCGAACCTCTCATCGTGCTGCAGCGCGTACTCCAGGCACTCGGCCCGGACCTCGCAGGACCGGCAGACCTTCTTCGCTTCGCGGGTCGAACCGCCCTTCTCTGGAAAAAACGCCTCCGGATCCGTCTGCGCGCACAACGCGCGCTCTTGCCATCCCAGCTCTTCCGCGCCGAGCACCTGTGCCATGACCAGGTCGGTCACTGCACACCTCCTGCTGATCGCCCGCCCGCCCCGCAACGGAGCCCCCCTTTTTGAACACCTTCCTCAATACCCAGCAAGTGAAAGGTGTAACAACACAGTTGTAATTACACGCGTGTGCCGCGTGTGGCGTCAAGCAGCAGGACAGTATCCGGGGAAAGCCCGGCTCACCCCGATACGCGGGCCTCGGCGGATATGCGGACTCACGCGCATATGCCGCCCGGCGCGGGGATCCGACGCTCTGGAGTGATCCCCGATCTTCAATGGCTCAGCGGTCGGAACCGTACCAAGGCGCCCCCTGGTCCACACCCGACCCGGTCTGATCTCTACCGGGGCTTTCCTCTGGCCTTGCCGAACGGTCCGGAGCGTAGATCGCGGTGGGGGCGATCGCCTCGTCCGCGCGGCCCTGGTCCATGCCGGGCGGCAGCGGCGCGTTCAGCGGGTCCTTCTGGTACGCCGCCTTCGGGTCGAACCGGACGGTCCTCTCCGCGGGCGGGTCCTCCCAGGTCGAGCGGCCCGGCTGGTACGCCTGGTCCTGCGGCGCCGGGTACGGCTGCGACTCGGCGGCGGGACGGGAGTACGCGGTCGTGTCGGCGGGCATCTGCGGGTGGCCGAAGGGGCTGGCGCCGTAGGAGTTGTAGTCGGGCGTTCTGACCGGGTGCGTCCCGGTGCCGGGGTACTCGCCCGATTCCGGCGTCCCGCTCTGCGACTGCTGGTAGCTCTGGGCCTGCTGGTAGGCCTGGGCGAGCTGCTGCTGGCGCGGGTCCGTCCCCTCCGCGTACAGCGGGGACGGCTCGGGCAGCCCGTAATCGGAGGAGTAGCCGCCGTAGGAGGGAGCCGCGTCCAGCGGGCTGGTCTGCGGGCCGGTCGGGGCGTAGGGCGAGGGGGCGTCCAGCGGGCTGACCTGCGGAGCGGTCTGACCGTACCCCGGGTCGAGCGGGCTCGGCTGACCGTAACCCGCGCCCTGGTCCCGCTGACCGGTCTGACCGTACGACGATCCCTGGTCCTGCGGAGGCAGGCCGTAGGTCTTGTCCAGCGGGCTGGTCTGCGGACCGGTCTGACCGTACGACGGGTCGAGCGGGCTCACCTGTGGCCCCGTGCGGCCGAACGCGCCGGACTGCTGCGGGGCCTGGTCGGCGGGCGTCGGGGCGGTCAGCGGCTCGGACGGCAGGGCCTGGCGCGCGCCGGTCGTGAAGGCGTCGGCGTTGCCGAACTCCCCTCCGCCCTGTGCCGCGTACGGGGAGGGGGCCTGCGGGGCGTACGACCCGCTCGCGTGCGACGGCGCCGAGGGCTGCGGCGCGTACACCGACGCGGACGGCCGGCCGAACGCCCCGGTGCTCGGAGGCTGCTGCGCGTCCGCCTGCGGGGAGTAGGAGTTCTCCTGCCTGACCGTCGGGGTGTAGGTCTCCAGCGGCTGGGAGTGCTGGAGCCCGTACGGGTCGCCGCCCGGCTCGCCCGCGGCGGCGTACGACGGCTGCGGCTGCCCGCCGAACCGCGGCTCCGCCTGCGGGGCGAAGGGCTGCTCCGCCTGCGGCGCGAAGGACGGGTCGGACTGCTGGGCGAAGGACGGGTCGGACTGCTGGGCGAAGGACGGGTCGGACTGCTGGGCGAAGGAGGGGGCGGCCTGCTGGGCGAACTGCTGCTCGGGCCTCGGGGCGAACTGCTGGTCTCCCGGCACGGGGTAGCCGGACCCGGCGTACGGCTGCTCGGCCGGGTAGCGCTGCTCGCCTGCCGGGGCCGGGTACTGCTCGCCCTGGGCGGCGTACTGCGGCTGGTACGGCTCGGGCGAGCCATGCCGGGGCTGGGACTCGGCGGGCCGCCCGTCGGGGCCGTAGCCCTGCTGCGGGGCATGAGGACCTGGAGGCAGCGCCGGCAGCGCGGAGGCGGGAGCGGGAGCCGACATGGAGGCGGACGGCGCGGACGGCGCGGACGCGGGGGCGTTCCCGGGCGCGCCCGAGAAACCGTTGGCGTTCTGCGGCGGCGGGCCGTAGGACGGCTGCCCGCCGGGGCCGTACGCGCCCTTGTCCCCGTGGGGACCAAAAGCGCCGTCCCCCTGGGGGCCGTACGCGCCGTCCCCCTGAGGGCCGTGCGGCGGGACGAAGTGCTCTCCGCCGGGGCCCTGCGGCGGGACGAAACCGCCCGTGCCGGGCTGACCGGCGAAGCCGGGCTGAGGGCCGTACTCGCCGGGACGCGCGCCGAACGCCTCCTGGGCGGGACGCGCGGCCGAGGGCGCGGCGGGCGGGAGGACGGAGAACAGGTACACCGTGCCCACGGCGGCGAGCGCGAGGACGGGCAGGCCGCTCAGCAGGTTGTGCAGCAGGCCGGCCCCGCCGACCAGCACGCCGACGAGGGCGACCAGGCCGAGCAGCGTGGCGAGGGCGAGCGCGGCGGCGGCGATCAGGTTGACCAGGCGCGCGCGCCCGAGCGGCTCACCGAAGCGCGTGGCGAGGACCACCGCTCCGACGGCGAGCGCGACGTTCACCGGGGAGATCAGCGTGAAGAGTACGAGGGCCGACTGCGTGGCGAACGGGACGCCGTCGGCACCGATGATCAGGTCCCACGCGCCGGTCAGCACGCTGACGCAGACCACGGCGAGCATGATCCATGCCGCCGGCTCCCGTAGCCGCCCAGGCTCGACTTTGACCACAACTACCCCCCAATGGGT
This sequence comes from Sphaerisporangium album, assembly GCF_003323745.1. Lineage (GTDB taxonomy): Bacteria > Actinomycetota > Actinomycetes > Streptosporangiales > Streptosporangiaceae > Sphaerisporangium > Sphaerisporangium album. Next base: position 191,926 of record NZ_QOIL01000015.1, on the reverse strand, counting down.
CCATACGGCACCTGGCAGTTTTGCACATGTGCCTACTTTCGGGGCGCCAGTCTCAAGAACCTCAATTGCCGCATAAGCTACCGATCTATCCCTTTAACGCCTTTGTCGCCACCTGTGACCTGGGCTTTCTCCGCCACCCGCCACGACGGGCCCGGGCCGGGATCAAGCCAGAAGACGGCAGTGGAACACTTGACAGCATGCGCATCGTGTCCCTGGCCGGTGGAATCGGCGGCGCCCGCTTTCTGCGCGGCCTGCGAGCCGCCGCCCCCGACGCCGAGATCACCGTCATCGGAAACACCGGCGACGACATCACGCTCTTCGGCCTCCGTGTGTGCCCCGATCTCGACACCGTCATGTACACCCTCGGCGGCGGCATCAACCCCGAGCAGGGCTGGGGCCGCGACGGCGAGAGCCACGTCGTCAAGGCCGAGCTCGCCGCGTACGGCGTCGAGCCGCAGTGGTTCGGCCTCGGCGACAAGGACTTCGCCACGCACATCGTCCGCACGCAGATGCTGGGCGCCGGTTACCCCCTCTCGGCGGTCACCGAGGCCCTGAGCGCGCGCTGGAACCCCGGCGTCCGGCTCATCCCCATGACCGACGACCGCGCCGAGACCCACGTCGTCATCGAGGACGACCGGGGCAGGCGCGCGATCCACTTCCAGGAGTGGTGGGTGCGGCTGCGGGCCTCGGTCCCGGCCAGGCAGATCATCCTGGTGGGCGCGGAGGACGCCAAGCCCGCGCCGGGCGTGATCGAGGCGATCCGGGACGCGGACGTCGTCGTGCTCCCGCCGTCCAACCCGGTGGTCAGCATCGGGACGATCCTCCAGATCCCCGGCATCCGCGACGCCCTCCACGAGAAGGTCGTCGTCGGGGTCTCCCCCATCATCGGCGGCGCCCCGGTGCGCGGCATGGCCGACGCCTGCCTCACCGCGATCGGCGTCGAGACCAGCGCCCAGGCGGTGCTGGAGCTGTACGGCTCGCGCCTGGTCGACGGGTGGCTGGTGGCCGAGCAGGACGCCGGCGTCGCGCTGGACGGGGTGCGCGTCCAGGCCAGGCCGCTGCTCATGACCGACCTCGACGCCACCACCGACCTCGCCCGCGCCGCGCTGGAGCTCGCCCGATGACCCACCAGAGCCCGACGACCCACCAGAGCATCGAGATCCGCCCGGTCCCCGGCCTTCCCGAGGTGCGTCCCGGCGACGACCTCGCCGCGCTCATCGCGCGGGCGGCCCCCGGCCTCGCCGAGGGCGACATCCTCGTCGTCACATCCAAGATCGTGAGCAAGGCGGAGGGCCGCGTACGGCAGGGCGCCGACCGCACCCAGGCCATCGCCGAGGAGACCGCGCGCGTCGTCGCCCGGCGCGGCGACACCGTCATCTCCCAGACCCGGCACGGCTTCGTCATGGCCGCCGCCGGGGTGGACGCCTCCAACACCGAGCCCGGCACCGTGCTGCTGCTGCCCACCGACCCCGACGCCTCGGCGCGCCGGATCCGCGCGGGCCTGCCGGTGAAGGCCGGGGTGATCCTCTCCGACACCTTCGGCCGGCCGTGGCGCAACGGGCTCACCGACGTGGCGATCGGCGTGGCCGGCGTCCGCCCGTTCGCCGACTTCCGCGGCATGTCCGACGGCTACGGCAACCCGCTGATGGCCACGCTCACCGCGCTGGTCGACGAGATCGCCGCCGCCGCCGAACTGGTGAAGGGCAAGCTCGACGGCGTGCCGGTGGCCGTCGTGCGCGGCCTGTCCCACCTGGTGACCGAGGAGGACGGGCCCGGCGTGCGCCCGCTGGTGCGGCCCGCCGACGAGGACATGTTCCGGTACGGCTCCGCCGATGTGGTGTTCGCCCGCCGGACGATCCGGGAGTTCTCCAGCGAGCCGGTGGACCCGGCGGCGGTCAGGCGGGCGGTGAACGCGGCGATCAGCGCGCCCGCCCCCCACCACACCACGCCCTGGCGCTTCGTGCTGCTGGAGTCGGCGTCCACGCGCGAGAAGCTGCTGGACGCCATGCTGGAGGCCTGGGTGCGCGACCTGCGGGCGACCGGCTTCACCGAGGAGTCGATCGCGCGCCGGGTGCGGCGCGGTGACGTGCTGCGCCGGGCTCCGTACCTCGTGGTGCCATGCCTGGTGATGGACGGCTCGCACACCTATCCGGACGACCGCCGCAACGCCGCCGAGCGCGAGATGTTCGTCGTCGCCATGGGGGCCGGCGTGCAGAACCTGCTGGTGCAGCTCGCGGTCGAGGGGCTGGGCTCGGCGTGGGTCTCCTCGACGATGTTCTGCCGCGACGTCGTCCGCGAGGTGCTCGACATCCCGGAGACGTGGGACCCGATGGGCTCGGTGGCGGTGGGCCACGCCGCGGCCCCGCCCCGCGACCGCCCGCCGCGCGAGGCCGCCGACTTCATCGTCACCCGCTGACCGCGCCACTAGGCTCTGTGGATCATGGACACTGATCACCCTCTGGTGGCCGAGGCCACGGCCCGTGCCCGCGCCGAGGCGTTCGCGTACTCGTGCGATCCCGTCACCGGCCGGCTGCTCGCGGTGCTCGCGGCCCGCGTCCCCCCGTCGGGTCACGTCCTGGAGATCGGGACGGGGCTCGGCGTCGGCACCGCCTGGATCGTCTCCGGCCTGCTGCCCCGCACCGACGTCACCGTGATCACCGTCGAGCGGGACGCCGCCCGGTCGGCGCGCGCCGCGGTGGGCGACTGGCCGGACTTCGTCGACTTCCGCGTCGGGGAAGTGCCGCCGCTGGGGCTCGGCCCGTTCGACCTGATCTTCGCCGACGCCGCGGCCGGCAAGCACGAGGGGCTGGAGGCCACGATCGCCGCCCTCGCTCCCCGGGGCACGCTGGTCGTGGACGACATGCGTCCCATGCCCGACTGGCCGGCCGACTTCGCCGAGCGCCAGCACGGGGTCAGGCGCGCGCTGTTCGCTCACCCCGAACTGGTCGCGGCCGAGCTGGCGGACGGGTCAGGAGTGATCCTCGCCACCCGGCGCGGCTGAGGCGGGCACGGGCCTGCGGCAGACGTAGGCCAGGCCCGGCGGCATGTTGCGCCAGACCGGCCCGGTGATCAGGACCTCCTCGAACGCCCGGCCGAGACGCCGCCGGAACTCGTGGGCGCCGCGCAGGAGCAACGCGGGCAGGTAGGTCACCGTCGTGAAGGCCCCGGCGGGGGTGAGGACCCGGCCGATCTCCTCCAGCATCCTCACCTGGCGCGGGACGGGGAACAGCGACCACGGCAGCGTACTGACGACCGCGTCCACCCGGCCCACGCCGGCCGAGGCCAGCAGTGCCCCGAGGTCGGCGGCGTCCCCGTGCAGGACCTCCAGCCAGGGCCGGGTCCTGCGCAGGTGGGCCACCATCTCGCGGTCCACGTCGATGGCGACCTGGCGACCGCCGGGGGCGATCCTGCCCCGGATCGCCTCGGTGATCGGCCCGGTGCCCGCGCCGAGCTCCACCACGACCGGCGTCCCAGAGGAGGGGACGATCGTGGTGAGCGCCCGCGCCAGCGCGGGCGAACTCGGCGCCACGGCCCCGACGACGCGCTGCCGGCGCAGCGCCACCCCGGCGAAGGCCCGCAGGTCCGCGGCACGGCCGCCCGGCACGCCTCCCGTCGGGCGGATGGCTTCTCCGACGTTCGCCCGCGTACCCGCCCGGCCCGAGCCCTTGACGTCGCCGCCGACGTTCGTTCGTATGCCGGCTCGGCCCGGGCCCTCGACGTCGCCGCCGACGTTCGTGTCCGGCCTGAGCCGTGCTGTCTCGTTCATGACGGGCAATCAGACCGCCGCGGAGGCCAGGCGCGCAGGGGGACGGCGCCTAGTCTTCGGGGTATGGCCAGACCTACCCCGAAGGTGGGCCGGGCCACCTGTCAAGGCGCGCTGAGCAGGCCGTACCGTCGTGTGAGTGCGACCTCGACATGCCTGGCGAACCCTCGCCCGGCGGGATCTGATCATCTCGGCCTGGCCGTGGCGCGCGATGGCCTACCTGCTGACCGGCGTGGGCGTCGGCGGCGTCGTGCTCGTGCTCTTCGTGACCTCGCTGGCCGCGGGCGCCGTCCTGACGCTGGTGCTGATCGGCATCCCGATCGTGCTCGCCATGGGGCTCGGCGGCCTCCCTGTCGCCGCGCTGGAGCGCCGGCGGCTGCGCCTCATCGACGACGAGCCGGTCCCCACCCCGCACCTGGACCCGAAGCGGCCGGGGTTGTGGGCCTGGGTGGAGTGGCGCTTCAAGGAACAGGCCACGTGGCGCGAGCTGGCGTACACGGGGCTGCTGGTCGTGGTGCTCTGGCCCGCCGAGCTGGCCGTGGTCCTCTACGGCCTGGTGATACCCCTCACGATGATCTTCACCCCGTACGGCCTCGCGCAGGCGGGAAGCCTGAACGTCCTCAAACTGTGGCTGGTGGACAGCTACCCCGAGGCGTTCGCGATGAGCGCGCTCGGCCTGCTCACGCTGGCCCTGGCCGCCTACCCGCTGACGGCGCTGGCGATGGGGCACGCCATGCTGGCCAGGCTGCTGCTGGCCCCGCGCGACGAGGAGCAGGGCGAGCGGCTGGCCGAGCTGACGCGCTCGCGCACCCGGCTGCTGGAGGCGTTCGAGTCCGAGCGCCGCCGCATCGAACGCGACCTGCACGACGGCGCGCAGCAGCGGCTGGTGTCGCTCACGATGACGCTCGGCCTGGCCCGGGTGACGCGCGGCGCGGAGGCGGCGGAGCTGGTGGGGCAGGCGCACGAGCAGGCCAAGCTCGCGCTGGCCGAGATCCGCGACCTGATCCGGGGCATCCACCCGCGCATCCTCACCGACCGGGGGCTGCCCGCCGCGGTGATGGACGTGGCCGACCGGTCCCCGGTGCTCGTGGAGGGCTCCGTCGACTGCCCGCGCCTCCCCGAGGCCATCGAGTCGGTCGCCTACTTCGTGGTATGCGAGGCGCTGGCCAACGTCGCCAAGCACAGCGAGGCCCGGCTGGCCACGATCGACGGGCGCGTCGAGGACGGGCTGCTGGTCGTGGAGATCCGCGACGACGGCGTGGGCGGCGCGGACGCGGCGGCGGGCACGGGCCTGGCCGGCCTGGCCGACCGCGTCTCGGTGGTGGACGGCAGACTCATGCTGTCCAGCCCGCCCGGCGGGCCGACCCTGCTACGTGTGGAGATCCCGTGCGCGACGACGCCGGCCTGACGGTAGTGATCGCCGAGGACGGCGTCCTGCTGCGCGAGGGGCTGTCCGGGCTGCTGGCCCGGTTCGGCCACCGCGTGGCGGCCTCCGTGGGCGACGCCGAGTCGCTGATGGCGGCGGTGGCCGAACACGCCCCCGACATCGTGGTGACCGACGTCCGCATGCCGCCCGGCTTCGCCGAGGAGGGCCTGCGCGCCGCCGTGGCGCTGCGGGCGGCGAACCCGCGCCTGGCCGTGCTCGTCCTCAGCCAGTACGTCGAGCAGACCTACGCCTCCGAGCTGCTCGACTCCGGGGACGGCACCGGCGTCGGCTACCTGCTGAAGGACCGCGTCGGCGACGTCGAGGAGTTCGTCGACGCCCTGCGCACGGTGGCGGGTGGCGGCACGGTGGTGGACCCGGAGGTGGTCCGGCAGTTGCTGCGCCGCCGCCGCGACCCGCTGTCCCGTCTCAGCCCGCGCGAGCGCGAGGTCCTCGCCCTCATGGCCGAGGGCCGCTCGAACGCGGCCATCGCCCGCGCCCTGGTCGTCTCGGAGGCCGCCGTCGGCAAGCACATCGGCAACATCCTCACCAAACTGGACCTGCCCCCCGCCCAGGACGACCACCGCCGCGTCCTCGCGGTCGTCACCTATCTACGCGGCTGACGCCGCCGGCCACAGCGGGCGGCAGGGCCCAGGACCGCGGATCAGACTGCGGAGCGCGGCGCCTCCCGGCTCGTCAGTGATCGGTCCCGGACGTGCTCCGGGAAGCCCGAGCCCACTCTGCGAACTCCTCGACGTGCCTGAGCGAGATCATCGGGGCGGCCTCCTGGTGGTCGCGGCTCATGACTCGTCCGGCACCGGTGAGGTCGCCGCACCGGCCGCCAGCAGTCTCTCCGCCAGTGCGCGACAGCGCCGCCCCAGTTCCGGAGGGTCGAGTACCTCGAAGTCGTGCCCCAGCAGGAGCATGCGCACGAGCACGAAGTCCAGGCTGCCGGCGCCGCTGAGCACCTCGCACAGCTGGCTCCCTCGCCGTCGCACGACGGCCGCCGACCCCGGAATCTGCGCGCGCACCGTGTCGGCCGACGCGTGCACGAGGAACCGCGCCTGGTGCGGGTAGACCCGGCTCGCCACCCCCTCCTGCACGAACGTCGCCGCGTCGGGCGCCGCGCGCGGGCGGAAGCGCCAGGTCCGTGCGGACACCTCGGTCATGCGGTCGACGCGGAAGCTGCGCCAGTCGTCGCGATCGAGGTCGTAGGCGAGCAGGTACCAGCGCCGGTCCGAGGCGACCAGGCGGTAGGGCTCGACCCGCCGCCGTCGCACCTCGCTCCCGGACGGGTAGGCGAAGCCGGCCTCGACCTCGTCGCGGCAGGCTCCGGCCAGCGTCATGAGCGCCTCGGGGTCGACCGGCGCGCGGCCTCCGCCGAAGGACTCCACCGAGCCGGACAGCGCGCGCACCCGGTGCCGCAGCCGGGTGGGCAGCACCTGGTCGAGCTTGGCCAGCGCCCGCAGGGCGGCGTCGCCGGCGCCGGCGACGCCGCCACCCGCGCCGACGAGCAGCGAGACCGCGGCGGCGATCGCCTCCTCGTCGTCCAGGAGCAGCGGCGGCAGGTCCTGCCCAGGGCCGAGCTGGTAGCCGCCGCCGGCGCCCTGGGTGGCACGCACCCGATAGCCGAGCGCGCGCAGCCGCCCGACATCACGCCGTACGGTGCGCGGCGTGACCCCGAGCCGGTCGGCGAGTTCGGGGCCGGTCCAGACCTGGCGCTGTTGCAGCAGCCCGAGCAGGGTGAGCACCCGCTCCGTCGTACCCCGCTCGTCACCGCTCGCCACGCCCATACCGTCCACCCTGCCATGGCCAGCGGACCGATCCTGTCCGCTTATGGGGTCAGAGTGGCTCCATGGAAGCACACGAACTCGATTGGAACCGGACGCTGCGCGAGCAGTGGGAGTTCCACTGGAACCATCAGCTCAGAGCCCGGCTCGACGGCCTCACCGACGACGAGTACTTCTGGTCGCCGGTGCCGGACGCCTGGAGCGTGCGGCCGCGCGGCACCTCGACGGCGCCCGTGCAGGCCGGTGCCGGGGACTTCACGATGGACTACGCCTTGCCTCAGCCGGTCCCCGCGGCCTTCACCACGATCGCCTGGCGACTCGGTCACGTCATCGTCGGCGTGCTCGGCGCGCGCAACGCGGCGCACTTCGGCGCGCCGGCGGCGACGTACCAGACCTGGGAGTACGCCGGCAGCGCGGCCACCGCGCTCGACCAGCTCCAGGCCCAGCTCGACCTCTGGCTGGCCGGGGTGCGCGGCCTCGGCGAGGCCGGGCTCCGGGTCCCGGTCGGCGCGAAGGAGCCCTACCCCGAGCTGTCCATGGCCGATCTGGTGCTGCACATCCACCGCGAGCTGATCCACCACCTGTCCGAGGTCTGCCTGCTGCGCGACCTCTACCTGCACACGAAACCCGCGACGAGCGGGGCGAGCCGATGAGCCGCCACATCCAGGTCACCTTCGACGCCCACGACCCGCGGGCGCTGTCGTCCTTCTGGCGCGACGTCCTGGGCTACGTCCACCCCGGCCCGCCCGGAGTCGACCTGCCCGAGGACGCCGACCCGCTGGCCGCGTGGGACGACTTCCTCGCGCGGGCCGGCGTACCGGAAGGGCAGCGCAACACGAGATCGGCCATCGAGGACCCGGACAAGCGCGGCCCACGGCTGTTCTTCCAGCAGGTGCCGGAGGACAAAGTCGCCAAGAACCGCCTCCACCTCGACGTCCGCGCGGCTCCCGGACTGCGGGGAGAGGAGCGGATGGCGGCGCTGGAGGCCGAGTGCGACCGGTTCGTCGCGCTGGGAGCGACGCGGGTACGTCGCCACGAGCCCGCTCCCCCGATGAGCGCCGGCTTCATCGTGATGACCGACCCCGAGGGCAACGAGTTCTGCCTGGACTGACCCGGCTCAGCTGTAGTCGCGAAAACCTCGGCCGGTCCTGCGGCCGAGGCAGCCGGCGCTGACGAGCCGCTCCGGCACCGGGCGGGCGCAGGTCGGCACGCCCGGCGAGGTAAGCGGCGACGCCAGCCGCGACGCCGTTCCCCGCATTGACGTCCGTGGAGATATGAAAGGCACCCGACTCGCGTCGAAGAGGCTGCGCTGCTTTAAAAGCGATATCGATGCTTTCGGTGGGATGTCCGGTTTTTCGGGGTTGCGGGAAGGTCTTGGATGCGATTTTCTGTGGCATGAGGGACACCGTTTCCTTGCCGGTTCTTGATTCGCCCTTCCAAGAGTGTTCGCGGGCTCTATTGTCCGTAACCGAATACCGACAACGACGTCGTCATGGCGCGGTTGTCTCCCGTTGCATTCAGTTGCATCCCGTTACGTGGAGGGTCAGGTGCCACGACCGCAGACGACCAACCCGGAGACCTCCCCGGCAGCCCGTTTCGGCTACGAGCTGCGCAGGCTCCGCATGGAAGTACGCATGACCCAGTCCCAACTGGGCCGCAGGCTCGGCTACACGGGAGCCGCCATGGGCGCCATAGAAAGGGGACTACGCCTCCCTCAGCAACGAGAACTCGTCGAACAGTGCGACGAGGCCCTCGGCGTCAACGGCGCCCTACTCCAGATCTGGGAACAGTGCCGCTCCGACGGCAACCAGCGCTGGTTCTACGAATGGCTGGAGGTCGAACAGCAGGCCCTGACCCTACGTACGTGGCAGCCGACCCTCGTTCCCGGACTGCTTCAGACGCCCGACTACGCGCGGACCATGCTCGCCGGACGGCCCGGCGCGTCATCAGACGACGTCGAGAGGGCCGTAGAGGCGCGGCTCGATCGACAGGCGATCCTCACACGCGAGCGTCCTCCCATGATCTGGGCGGTGCTCGACGAGATGGTCCTCCAAAGACCCATCGGTGGAGCGGCCGTCATGGAGGGGCAGCTGAACCATCTCTTGGCGATCGCCGAGCACCCCCGTATCACGCTACAGATAGTCCCACTGGACGCGGGGTGTACTGCAGCATTGCGAGCAGGGTTCATCATCGCGCAGATACGAGATGGTCGGGACATCGTCTACCTTGATACCGCTGGTAAGGGCCAGGTTACTGCCCACTCCAAGGAAGTACGGAACATCCAGCTACGGTATGAGGCGGTACGAACGAGCGCGCTTGCGCAGAACGCGTCACTGAGTCTGGTCAGGGAGTGGATGCAGAAATGGTCGACATGAACGGCGCCAGTTGGGTTAAGTCCTCGTACAGCGGCGAGGAGGGCGACTGTGTGGAACTGGCAACGCTGCATGACAATGGAATGGCGATCCGCGACAGCAAGCGTTCCGACGGCCCGGTGGTCCGTATCTCAACCTCCGCGTGGACCGCATTCCGCAGCAGCCTCAAGTCCGGTGAACTGAGCGCCTGACCTTGGAAACCACCTGACATAAGAAGAGAGCGGGACCCGCGCTGCAGTCCGGGTCCCGCTGACTAACCACAACACGGCGGTATCCCAGCGAGACATCAGACCCTCGATTCCGGACACGGAGACAATGCCAAATGAACGACCTGACCGATCCCGTCTGGATCAAGTCCTCGTACAGCGGCGACGAGGGTGACTGCGTCGAGCTTGCCGCACTGCCGGGTAAGAGCATGGCTGTCCGCGACAGCAAGCGCCCATACAGCCCCGTACTCTGCTTCCTCTCCACCGAGTGGGCCGCATTCCGCAACAGCCTCAAATCCGGCGAGCTGAGCGCCTGAGCTCGGAACCCACCTGCCGGTAGAAGCGGGACCCACGCCCTCGGTTCGGGTCCCGCCGACCCGCCTGGGCCCGGCATGAGGTCGACGTCGCCGGCATGCATCGGCACGCTGCGTCCGGCCTGGGGACGTGTCCGACGGCGGTCGAGGCCATCGGGGGGCTGTGGGCCTGTGCCGGTCACACGGCTGCCGGGGCCGGCCAGCGGTCGACGTCGTTCGCGTGCATAAATCGCTGGCGCGGCATCCGACCGCGGGTGGATGATCCGCAGGGTCCGGGGCCGCCGCGAGCCCCTTCCGCCCCACCTGGGAGGAAGTTGTGATGACCGTTGCCGAGTCCGAGCCATCCGGGCCCCGGCCCGAAGTCCGTACGGCGGCCGGGCGGCTGCGCGGTAGCCGGGAGGCGGGTGTGGCGGTCTTCCGTGGCATCCCGTTCGCCGAGCCCCCGGTCGGCGTGTTGCGCTTCGCCGCGCCTCGACAGGTACAGGGCTGGAGCGGGGTGCGGGAGGCCGTCTCCTACGGCCCGCCGCCCCCGCAGGCCGGGCATTTCGGCATGGACACGCTGTCGCGGGACGCGGGCGACGACTGGCTGACGGTCAACGTCTGGTCGCCCGACCCCGGCCCGGGCGCGGGGCTGCCGGTGATGGTGTGGATCCAGGGGGGCGCCTACGGGATCGGCATGTCCGGCCTGCCCGAGTACGACGGTGGCCGGCTCGCGCTAGACGGTGGCGTCGTCGTGGTGACGTTCAACTACCGCGTGGGCGTCGAGGGCTTCGCGCAGATCGAGGGGGCTCCCGCCAACCGGGGCCTGCTCGACCAGGTCGCGGCTCTTGAGTGGGTGCGCGACAACATCCGGGCCTTCGGCGGCGACCCTGACCGGGTCACGGTTTTCGGCCAGTCGGCGGGCGGCGGGTCGGTCGCCGCGCTGCTGGCGATGGACCGCGCGGCCGGGCTCTTCCGCCGTGCCATCGCGCAGAGTATGCCGGGAACGTTCTTCTCGCCGGCGCTCGCCGCGGACATCGCCGCCGCCTTCGCCGCCGAGCTCGGGCTGCGGCCCACGGTGGCCGACCTGTCCGGCGTCGCCCCGCGAGAGCTGCCCGCCGCCGCCGACGCGGTCGGCGCCAAGATGGACCAGTCGGCACACCGCTGGGGCCTGCCCGCGCACAGAACGATCCCGTTCTCGCCCGTGGTCGACGGCGAGGTCCTGGCCCGCACACCGTGGCAGGCCCTGAACGACGGCGCCGGCCGCGACATCGAACTCATCGCCGGTCACACCCGCGACGAGCAGCGCCTGTTCACCGTCATCACCGGTCTGCTCGGCCAGGTGAGCGAGGAGCAGGCGGCGAACGCCCTCCATCTCTTCGCCCCCGGCCCGGACGGTGCGCGCCACTACCGCGACGCCTTCCCGGCGGCGGGCACGGAGGAGCTGTACGAGCTGGTCCATTCCGACTGGCTGTTCCGCATGCCGTCGCTCCACCTCGCCGAGGCCCAGACGTCCGGCGGCGGCCGCGCGCATGTCTACGAGCTGGCCTGGCCGGCCCCGGGCATGGGCGGCACCTTCGGCGCCTGCCACGGCCTCGACGTACCACTGGTCTTCGGCAACCTGGACCGCGGCCAGCCTGCCCTGCTGATCGGTGAAACACCCTCCCCGGAGGCGGAGGCCCTGTCCGCCCGGATGCGCGCCGCATGGACATCGTTCGCCTCCCACGGCGCCCCCGGCTGGCCCGCCTACGACACCGACCAACGCCTCGTCCAGCTCTTCGACACACAATCCACCGTCACCATCTACCCGGAGGAGCCCTCCCGCTCGATCTGGCAGACCCACACCTTCCCCGCCCTCCCCCTGATCAGCCGGTAGCAGCGAACCGGCGGGTTCGAAATCCGTCCGGTCCGTTTCTGGGAGGTGCTGAGGATCTTTGGCAGCTCTCAAACCGAGCTAACCCGACCAACTGGTTCCTCACCACCGCGAATGTCGCCATCTTCACCAGCCAGGCGGATTCTTGGCGCGTCGTCGACGTCACACCAGAACTCTTGGACGGGCGACCGCCCGGCGACGATGACCAGTGGACCAGGGGCGAGACGACAGAGCTCTACACCAGCTCGGGCAAATTGTGGGTGGTCGGAGACTCAGCGGCCGTGGGCCCAGATCAAACCGCTGCGGCCGGAAGGTGCCGCGCCGACCGCCCAGACGGAACCGCTCTCCGGCTGGATGGCGAGGTCACGGACGGACCCCTTCTGGTTCGGCGGAGATGGAAAGGCGCCCGACTCGACGCTATCGGCGCCGATGTGCAGAAACCTGCTGCCTCCGCCCTTGGCGTCGTAGACGATCCAGGCCCCGCCTCTGCCGTCGGGCTCCGCCTGGGCGCGCGGCTGGATGCCCGGTTCACCGCGGACCTCGAAGTTCCAGCCGCCCGGATAGCCGGACAGCAGCAAAGTCCCACCGCAGAAGGCGTGCTTCGCACCGCCGCACGGCCAGGCGACCCAGCCGACGGCCATCACCCGGCCGGTCTCACCGTCGACCGCGACATCCGTCAGCTCCGAGATCTGGCCCGAGTGTGCGGACGCGATCGCTGGAAGTGCGACCGCGCGCCAGGCCGTGCCGGTCCAGCGGGCCAGAGCCGCCGTGCCCCGCACCGAGCCCGCCGCCCACTTGCCGTCGAGTCCTTTGACCACGATCGGCGTGTGCACCTTGCGCCACACCGACCCGGCCAGGCGCCGCAGCGTGGACCGCGCCTTCCACCCGGCCTTACCGGCCGACGGGAACACGTTGGAGTTCTCGATGACCCACAGGTTGCTGCCGATGGCGTACGCCCGATCCACCCGGCCGTAGCGCCATCGCTTGACCTGCCAGCGCTTGCCGTCCCACCGGGCGTATCGAGACGCGCCGAACGCCCAGACCCTGGTGTCGGACGCCGACGTCAGCCGCTTCACCCGGAAGCCCGGCCCGGTGACACGCTTGAAGGTGGACCGGCCGCCCTTCAATAGCAGCGACTCGGCGCCGGTCGATCCGCGATCCGGACCCCTCGTCCCGGCGACCCAGACCGCCCCACCCGGCGTCACCGTCACCGCGTCGTAGGAGTCGCGGCGGTCGTCATGGACGACACTCCACTGACCGGCCGGCGCCACGGCGTGGGCGGCGGCCGGCACCGTAGCGACGAAAAAGGCGACGGCTGCAGCGGTGCCGCGAAACAACATTCCCATAAGGGTGAGACGCGCCTATCGGAGGAAAAGTTGGCATGCCGGCGGAGCGTGGGCTGACGAGATCCGGACCTGTCGCGCGCCATCGATCGCCACGCCATCCGCGCACTGGGGAGTGCGGCAGGCCGCCGGGTGATCGTCGACGCCATGCTGCGCCTCCTCCAAGGCCTTGCCGCATCAATCCGGAATCGCCGCCTGCGCCAGGTCGCCTACGCCGCCGGCGACGGACGTCCGCGGGGAGGAATCCGGCAGTGCTCATCGGACGGGCGCGCGCGTCCGATGAGCACGGCCCGGGCAGCGTTCGCGCGGAGCGCAGTTTCTGCCCGGACCATGCCTTACGCCCTTATCCTTACGCCCCGACGATCACCGGGTCACCAGGGGGATGGTTCTGCGGACGCTGCCGCAGACGCCGTCGCTGGCCGTGGCCGCCGCCACGCGCTCGGCGGACGGGGTGCCGTAGCCGGTGGTGCGCTGGCGCAACGGGCGGCCGGTCGGTTCGACCATCGCGGCGATCTGGCTGATCGTCTTGTAGGAGCCGTTCTCCGAGCCCGCCATGCGGCTGATGGTCTCCTCCATCAGCGTGCCGCCGAGGTCGTTGACGCCGCCGGACAGCACGGACCGGCACAGCTCGTCCTGGAGCTTGACCCAGGAGCACTGGATGTTGGAGATCGCGCCGTGCAGCAGGATGCGCGCCAGGGCGTGGACGGCGCGGTTCTCGCGGGCGGTAGGGCCGGGGCGCGCGACGCCCGCCAGGTAGATGGGCGCGCTGTGGTGGACGAACGGCAGCAGTACGAACTCCGAGAAGCCGCCGGTCTCCTCCTGGATGCGGCGGATCAGCCGGATGTGCGCCACCCAGTGCGCGGGCGTGTCCACGTGGCCGTACATCATCGTCGAGGTCGTCGGGATGCCGGCGCGGTGCGCGGTGGTGATCACCTCGATCCACTCGCGGGTGGGCAGCTTGCCCTTGGTGAGCACCCACCGCACGTCGTCGTCGAGGATCTCGGCCGCCGTGCCCGGCAGCGAGTCGACCCCGGCTTCCTTGGCGGCCAGCAGCCAGTCCTCGATGGACATGTTCGTCCGGCTCGCGCCGTTGACGACCTCCATGGGCGAGAAGGCGTGGACGTGCATCTCCGGGCAGCGTTCCTTCACCGCGCGCGCGATGTCGAAGTACGCCGTGCCGGGCAGGTCGGGGTGGATGCCGCCCTGCATGCACACCTCGGTCGCCCCGGCCGCCCATGCCTCGGCGGCGCGGTCGGCGACCTGCTCCAGCGAGAGGGTGAAGGCGTCGGCGTCGGTGCGGCGCTGCGCGAAGGCGCAGAACCGGCAGCCGGTGTAGCAGACGTTGGTGAAGTTGATGTTGCGGTTCACGACGTAGGTGACGTCGTCGCCGACGGCCTCCCTGCGCAGGTCGTCGGCGACCCGGCACAGTTCCTCCAGGTCGGGACCGTCGGCGGACAGCAGCGTGAGCGCCTGGTCGTCGGTGAGCCGAGCCGGGTCGGAGGCGGCGCGGCGCAGCGCCTCGCGCATGTCCGCGCCGATCGCCGAGCCAGCCGCTGAGCCGGTCGCTGAGCCGATCCCTGCGCCGATCGCCGTGGCCGGGGCGGCGGGCAGGCGGTCGCGCAGGGCCTCCCAGTCGCCGTACACGTTGTCGAAGTCGTCGCGCCGGTCGGCCGAGCGGCCGGTGGAGTCGACCTCGACGTGCAGGTCCGTACGGCCCGAGGAGGCGAACCCGCCGTCGGGCTCCTGCCACGGCCGACCCACGGGGAGGACGTCGCGGGCCAGGCCGGTCTCTGGGTCGGCGAGGGCGTCGACGTGCGCGCGCAGGCGCGGGTCCAGCCAGGGCTCGCCCGCGAGGACGTACTCGGGGTAGATCGTCAGGCGTTCCTTGAGCGTGAACCCGGCGGCGGCCGTACGCGCGGCGAGCTCGTCGATCTGGGGCCAGGGCCGCTCGGGGTTGACGTGGTCGGGCGTGAGCGGCGAGACCCCGCCCCAGTCGTCGATGCCGGCCCGGATCATCAGCGCGTACTCGTCGCCGATGAGGTTCGGCGGGGCCTGGACGCGCGCCTTGGCGCCGAGCACCAGCCGGGTCACGGCGATCGTGGCCGCCAGCTCCTGGAGGTCGGCGTCGGGCATGCCGCGCATCGCCGTGTCGGGCTTGGCGCGGAAGTTCTGGACGATGACCTCCTGGACGCCCCCGTACTCGCGGGCGACCCGGCGGATCGCGAAGATCGACTCGGCGCGGTCGGCGACGGTCTCGCCGATGCCGATGAGGATGCCGGTCGTGAACGGCACGTTGGAGCGGCCGGCGTCCTCCAGGACGCGCAGCCGCACGGCCGGGTCCTTGTCGGGCGAGCCGTAGTGGGCCTCGCCCTTCTCCTCGAACAGCCGCCGGGAGGTGGTCTCCAGCATCATGCCCATCGACGGGGCGACCGGCTTGAGGCGCTGGAGGTCGCGCCAGGTCATGACGCCGGGGTTGAGGTGCGGCAGCAGGCCGGTCTCCTCCAGCACGCGGATCGCCATGGCGCGGACGTAGGAGAGCGTGTCGTCGTACCCGTGGGCGTCCAGCCACTCCTTGGCCTGGTGCCAGCGGTCCTCGGGACGGTCGCCGAGCGTGAACAGCGCCTCCTTGCACCCGAGGGCGGCGCCCTGGCGGGCGATCTCCAGCACCTCGTCCGGGCCGAGGAAGGCCGCGGGGAGCTTGCCGGGGGCGGTGGCGAACGTGCAGTAACCGCAGCGGTCGCGGCAGAGCCGGGTGAGGGGGATGAACACCTTGCGGCTGTAGGTGACGACGCCCTGCCGGCCGACCGCGGCCAGCCCGGCGTCCCTGACGCGACCGGCGTGTTCGAGGAGCCGCTCCAGGTCGGCGCCCCGGGCGTGCAACAGAACCGTGGCCTCCGTCACGTCGAGCGCCTTGCCGTCTCTGGCTCTGGCCAGCGCCCGCCGCATCGCGGCGTCTGTGGGGTTCACGTCCATGGGGGGCACATTACGGAACGGCGCTTCGCGTTCCCGTGACCGGGTCCGCAGAACACCTCCGTTTAAGTGTCGCTTAAGAGTACCGGTCACGATGTCTCGATGGACGTAAATACATGCGCAGGAACATACTTGAGGAGTCAGCACGAACCCCACCAAGGGAGCCCCCGATGTCCTGGTTGATCCTCGCCTTCATCGTCGCCGCCGCCGTCCTCGCCCCGTACTTCGGCGCCGACAGCCGCGACGGGCGCGACTGGAAGTCCGGCTCCGGCGACGAGCCGCACGCCCCCCGGTTACGGACGCTCAGAACGAGCGATAATCCCGTACGGACATCCGCGGCCCGCGTGCCGGTGGTCTCCGCCCGCCGAGTTCGAGCAGGCGGGTGACCCTGTGGCGCTGCCCGCGATAGGGGGCCAGCAGCTCCAGCATCCCGGCGTCGTCGGTCTTCCGGCCGGTGAGGGACCACCCGACCAGCGAGGGCAGGTGGTAGTCACCGACCGAGACCGCGTCGGGATCGCCGTGGGCCCGCTGCCGCGTCTCGGCCGATGTCCACACCCCGACGCCCGGCAGCGCCCGTAGCAGGCGGTCCGCCTCGGCGGGCGCCGCGGACTCGAGCTTTCCCGCGTGCAGGGCCGCGTTGACGATCGTCCGCGCCCGCACCGCCTCCGCCCCCGCGCGGTGCCAGTCCCACGACGGGATCCTCCGCCACACCTCCGGCTCGGGGAACACGCGCATCCCGGACGGCGCCGGGCCCGGCGCGGGCTCGCCGTACGCGCGCAGCAGCCACCGCCACGCCCGCCACGCCTCCCGGCCCACGACCTTCTGCTCCAGCACGGCGGGCACCAGCGCCTCGAACACCCGCGCGGTGACGCTCAGGCGCAGGCCGGAGTGACGGGAGGCCAGCTCCCTGATCAGCGTGTGCCCCCCGGCCTCCAGCCGCTCCATCAGCACGCGGAAGTCCGCCACCGGGTCGTCGGCGCCGAGCAGCCGGGGCAGCGTCTCCAACAGCCACGGCCCGCCCGGACCCCACGCCTGCCCCACGACCTCGGCCGCCCGCGCGTCCACCAGGACGCGCAGCGTGCCGGGACCCTCGGGGGTGCGGGACGTGCGCCAGATCGCGCCGTCCGGCGTGGCCTGCCACGCCGGGTCGCCGGACCCGCGGCGATGCGGCGCCAGCGTCAGCCGCACATCGAGGGGCGCGCCGGGCCGCCACCTGCGCTCTCGCACGCCGTCCAGGGTATTGCCGCCGGACCCGCCCGCGCGTACCGGGAGCCGCGCGGGCCCTCACGCCTGGGAATCCGAAGGCCGCGCGGGCCCTCACGCCCGGGAGTCCGAAGGCCGCGCGGGCCCGCACGTCCCAGAGACGCCAGGCCGCGCGGGCCCGTACCCGGACCGGGGAGGCCGGTCAGACGTCGCTGGAGAAGCGCACCGCGCGGGGCGGCAGCGTGACCCCCGGCCAGACGCGGGCGCCGGCCAGCAGCTCGTTGCCCGCGCCGATCACCGCCCGGTCGCCGATCACCGCGTCCCGCAGCACGGCCCCCGACGAGACGCGCGCGCCCGCGCCCACCACCGAGCCGGCCACCGTGGCGCCGGACTCGATCACGCAGTCGGCGTCCAGCACGCTGCCCCGCACCACCGCGTCGGCCCCGACGACCGCCCGCGGCCCGACGACCGTGCCGCCGGAGATCTTGGCCCGGGGCGACACCCGGGCCTCCGGCAGCGCCAGGAACTCGCCGCACGGCCCCGGCAGCGCGCCCGACGGCATGCGGCCGAGCACCAGATCGCACGAGCCCTGGACGAACGCCGCCGGGGTGCCCACGTCCAGCCAGTACGACCGGTCGGCGTACCCGAGCACCAGCTCGCCCGCGTCGATCATGCCGGGGAAGGTCTCGCGCTCGACCGACACCACCTGGCCGGCCGGGATCGCGTCGATCGCCGACCGCGTGAAGACGTAGCACCCGGCGTTGATGCGGTTGGTCACCGGGTTCGGGGTCTTCTCCAGGAACGCGGTGACCCGCCCGTCCTCGTCGGTCGGCACGCAGCCGAAACGCGTGGGATCGTCCACCTCGGTGAGGTGCAGCGTCAGCGCCGCGCCGCGCGAGACGTGCAGCGCGACCTGCTCGGTGATGTCGTGCCCCGACAGGATGTCGCCGTTGAGCACCAGTACCGGCGCGTCCGGCCCGCAGGTCAGCGCCTGCGCCGCGTTGCGGATCGCGCCGCCCGTGCCGAGCGGCGTCTCCTCGGTCATGTACTCCAGCGACAGCCCGAACGCCGACCCGTCCCCGAACGCCTCGGCGAACATCGACGCCCGGTACGACGTGGCGAAGACGATGCGCCGCACGCCGAACGACCTCGCCCGGGCGAGCTGGTGCGCCAGGAAGGGGACACCGGCGGTCGGCAGCAACGGTTTGGGGGTGTTCAGCGTCAGCGGACGGAGGCGTGTGCCCTGCCCGCCCACGAGGAGGATCGCCTCCAGGTCCGCCGCTTCCGGCGAGTAGCTCTCCGTCACAACGGTGAGGCTAGCTCACTGATCGACCGCTCGTTCATATGAGGCCAAATGAGCTTCGGCGGAAGCCTCCCACGTGAACTCCCGCGAGCGGGCGATGCCGGCCGCGGCGAGCGCGTCGCGGCGCTCCTCGGACTCCAGAAGCGCCTTGAGGGCGTCCCTGATGCTCTCTGCGTCCGGCTCGGTGTAGGCGACGGCCTCGCCGCCGACCTCGGGCAGCGAGGTGCGATGGGTGGTCAGCACGGGGGCGCCGCAGGCCATCGCCTCCAGGACCGGCAGCCCGAACCCCTCGCCGCGCGACGGGAAGGCCACCACGACCGCGCCGCCGAGGAACCCCGGCAGGTCGGCGAACGACAGGTAGCCGGGACGGACGACGCGCACCGTCACGGGCAGCTCGCTGATCGCGGCGTCGACCTCGTCGCTCCAGCCCGCGGCGCTGGCCAGCACGAGCGCGGGCGGCGAGGGAAGATCGCGCACCGCCTGGCCGAAGCCCCGCACCAGGTTCGGGACGTTCTTACGGGGCTCGAAGGCGCCGAGGAACGCGACGTACGGGCGGCCGTGCAGCCCGAGCCGGCCCGCGGCCCGCGCGACCTCCTGCTCGGACGGCTCGTGGAACAGGTGGCGGTCGACCCCGTGGTAGGCGACGTCGACGCGCGTGGAGTCGGCCGCGAGCAGCCGCACCAGCTCGTCGCGGGTGGCCTTGGACGGCACCACCACGCGGGCCGAGTCGCGGACCGCCGTACGCGTGGCGGCGCGGAAGAACGACGCCTTCAGATCGCCCTGGAGCTCGGGCTCGGTGAACCACGTCACGTCGTGCACGGTCGCCACGGTCGGCAGGCCCGAGTGCAGCGGGATCGAGTAGTAGGGCGCGTGGATCACCTGGGCGGCGACCCTGCGCGCGAGCACCGGGATGCCGGTCTGCTCCCAGACCAGCCGCGCGCCGCGGCTCGCGATCGCCGGAGGCCCCGTGAGGATGCGCGCCCTTGGCGCGATCTTGCCGTAGCGGTCGGCGTCGGCGCGCTGGCAGACGACCGCGAGATCGGCGCCCGCGCGGTCGAGGGCGCCGACGAGACCGTCCACATAACGGACCAGACCCCCGCGGTCGGCGGGGACCGCGGTGGCGTCGACGAGCACACGGGGCGTCACTAGCCGCGCTCCTTTCCGGTCACCGATTCACTCTATTGCGAGGCTCCCCCGATCCGTGAGTGATATGACCGCTCATTTCCCCACCCGCAACCCCCGGTACGGCGCCGAGCCCCTTTCATCCCCCAACCATGTCTCACCTGTTAACCACGGCGACGGTTACCGCCTCGCACGGGCATGACGCACGGAGATGCGGGAGCCGGGCGCCGCCGGAGGGCTGGAGTTCCGGTGCGATGCGGCTCGGGCCGTCAGCACGCCACCCCGCAGTCGGTCAATCCCCTCGGGTGGCCGCCGGGACGGGTTCGGCGCGGCGGGCGGCGGCACCGGCCGCGGCGGCGCAGACGAGATCGCCGGCGGAGACGACCAGACGGGAGCACAGGGCGGCCGCGATGGCCGTCCCGCCGTCCAGGACGGGCGCGAGGGCCGCCACCATCGCCACCTCGCGCACGCCCGCGCCGGCCGGGGCGATCACCACGATGAAGCCCAGGCACCAGGCGAGGGCGAACGCGCCCGCGGACAGCGCCAGCGCGCGCCCGCCGGTGGCGCCGAGGCCCGCGACGATCAGCGCGAGGTGGGCGCCGTACGCGACCCAGCCCGCGAACGCCCACCCGGCGGAGGTCAGCAGGCCGCGCCGGGTCAGCGGGCGCTCCAGCGGGGGGCGTTTGAGCAGCTTGAGGCCGAACCCGAGGGCGGTGTTGACGACCTTCGGGTGGAGCCCGGCGACGAGGAGGGGGAGCAGCAGGAGCAGCCAGGCGTACCGGGACACCGACGCGCCCGCGAACGCCGGGAGGGTCAGCAGGGCCACCGCGAGCCCGGTCGCCAGGTAGATCGGATAGGTCAGGAAAAAGGCGGTGGCGCTGCGGGGGCGCGGGACGCCGAGGTCCTTCCCCATCTCCATCTGCGCCAGCACCGGCCACAGCGACCCGGGGATGTACTTGCCGAGCTGCCCGATGAAGAAGACCTTGGCCGCGTCCGGGAACCGCAGCGGGGACCCCAGGTCGGCGAGCAGCGCCCGCCACATGAGCATGCCCGACACCAGCGCCGCCAGCACCGCCACCAGCGATCCCGCCAGCAGCGGCCACGACAGGCGGGAGAACCCGTCCGCGACCTGCGACCACTGCCCGGCGATCGCCCAGCCGCCGAACCCCAGCGCGACCAGGAGGAACGCGAACCTGAGGAGCTTCTTGCCCGTCATCGGCCGGTCCGGGCGCTCATCGGGTGGCGACCCGCTGGGGCGGCTGCGGCAGCGCGGAGCCGAGCGGCCCGCGGGGCGCTTTGGTGGCCACCCACAGGTAGGTCGGGACGACGGGCAGCAGCCCGCGCAGCGCCGCGCGCGGCGAACGGGCCAGCGTGGCCTGGGCGGCGCGGCCCACGGCCCCCGGGAACAGCTCGGCGCCCGCGAACCGCTGCGGCGAGGCCAGCACGGGCAGCGAGTAGTCCCAGACGTGGAAGCCCGCCAGCATGCGGCGCAGGCCGCCCCGGGTGCGGAAGCGCTCGTAGTAGTGGTCGGCCCGGCCGGACGCGCGGACGTACCGGTCGGCCAGCGAGGGCGGCAGGTAGGACAGGAACGGCAGCTTGTAGTGCGGCTCCATCACCCCGAGCCGGTTGCCGAGACCGAGGTACAGCACGCCGTCGTCGGCGAGCACCCGGTGCATCTCCCTCACCACCGCGTCGGGGTCCACGACGTGCTCGTAGATGTGGTTGAACACCAGGACGTCCATGGACCCGTCACGGAAGGGCAGCGCGGTGCCGTCGGCGCAGACGAAGTCGACGCGCTCGCCGAACCGCTCGGCCGCCTTGCGCAGGCCCGGGACGTCGATGTCCACACCGAACGCGCGCTTCGCGCCCGCCAGGGCCAGCTCGTCGGCGATGAACCCGGCCGAGCATCCGATGTCGGCGACGGTCAGCCCGTCCAGGACCGCGCCGCCGCCGTCCCGCGCCTCCCTTCCCAGGAAGTGCGCCAGCACGGCGATGATCTTGGCGGCCTTGCGCCGCCGCTTCGCCTCGTCCAGCATCGCGACCTGGAACTCGGAGTACTCAAGCTGCGCGACTCGTTCCCTACCCACCCGGTCAAGAGTAGTAGCCGGCGTCAGGTCCCCGGGGAGATCAGCGTTTCGGTGTAGGTGTTCCAGTAGGGCTCGGGGTCGACGGCCTTGACGTTCCCGCGGAGGCGTTCGGGTTCACCGTCCGCGTAGAAGCGGCTGATCGCCCCGGTGAGGGCGTCGGCCGAGCCCGGGTCGACGACGAGGCCGTCGACGCCGTCGGTCACATGGTCGGCGAGGGCGCCCACGCGGGTGACGATCACCGGCAGGCCGTGCTCGTGGGCGAGCCAGACGTTCTGGCTGGCGGTGGCGGAGCGGTAGGGCAGGACGAGGGCGTCCGCCGCGGCGAACAGCGTGGGCACGTCCTCGGCGGCCACGTACCCGGGCCGCAGCTCGACCCGGTCGCCGAGCCCCAGCTCCGCGACCAGGGCGCGCGTCTCCTCCAGGCCGCCCCAGAACTCCCCCGCCACGGTCAGCGACACGCCCGGCACCCGGGCCAGGGCGCGCAGCAGCAGGTCGAGCCCCTTGTACGGGCGGACCATGCCGAAGAACAGCAGCCTGCGCCGGACGCCCTCCCCCGCGCGCTCCCCGGACCTGGCCGGAAGGTGCGGCGGCAGGGCGGCGACGGAGACCGGCGCGGGACCGAGCTCTCGGGCGATGGCCGCCTGCTCGGGAGAGTGCGCGAGCACGCGGTCGGACCGGCGCAGCAGCGCCCTGACCAGCGGCGCGTCGTACGGCTTGCGCTCGTGGGGCAGCACGTTGTGGCACAACGCCACGACCGGCGCCCCGCGGCGCAGGGCGTACAGGATGCCGAGGTAGGCGGGCACCTGCACGGGGCTGAGCAGCGTCAGCACGACCAGCCCGGCCCCGCGCAGACGGCGTCCGCACCGGAGCCACCCGTCGGGCCGCCGCCAGTCGAGGTCGCGCCGGACGTGCGGGAACGGCTCGCCCTCCGGCGCGGAGATCGTCTGCTGCCCGGGATACAGGAACGCGGGATACTGCGCGCGCCAGGACTCGATCACGACGTCGTGGCCGCCGGCCGCGAGCCGGTGCGCCAGCTCGGTGGTGTGCTGCGCCCCGCCGCCCTTGTACGGGTACGTGGGCCCGACGATCGCGATCCGCATGTCCCCCGCCCCCCGCGGCCTACTCGCCCCGGGAGCGGACGATCAGGTCCGCCAGCAGCGCCAGCGAGCCGATGATCAACCCCGAGAGGAACACCATCACCGTGCTGGCGGGGAAGTAGAACGGGTGCCGGAACATGTCCACGACGCCCTTCACCAGCCCGATCACCACCAGCCAGATGGCGGGCGGCATGAGCACCTTGAGCGGGTTGAAGTACATCACCATCCGCAGCACCTGGAGGATGTAGCGGTAGGCGTCGGAGATGAAGCTGAACTTGGACTTCCCGGCCCGCTTGCTGTACTCGATCGGCATGTAGTGCACGTCGTGCTGGTTGGACAGGAAGGCCAGCGTGATCGTCGTGACACAGGAGAACCCGGGCGGCAGCAGCCGCAGGTAGGGCAGCGACACCGATTTCCTGAAGGCGCGCAGGCCGGAGTTCAGGTCGGGGATCTCCTGGCCCGCCAGGCGCTCGGCCACCTTGCGGATGAACCACTTCGCCGGCACCCGGAGGATCTTGTGCGAGCCCTGCTCGCTCGTGCGCGCGCCGACGACCTGGTCGATCGCCGGGTCCTTCTCCAGGATCTGCACCAGCTCGGGGATGCGCTCGTTGGGGTAGGTCATGTCGGCGTCGGTCCAGACGACGATCTCGCCGCGCGCGTCCTGCGTGCCGATGCGCCGCACGGTGCCCGAGCCGCCGTTGCGGTGGAACGCGACGATGCGCATGTTCGGGAACCGGGGCGCGGCCTCCTGGAGGCGGTCGAGGGTTCCGTCGGTGGAGTGGTCGTCGACGGCGACCAGCTCGTAGGTGTAGCCGCTCACGTCCATGGCCCCGCAGATGCGTTCGACCTCCGCGATGACGTGGTCCTGCTCGTTGTAACAGGGCAGGACGATCGTCACATAGGGCTTGGCGTCCACGGCGAGTCCAGTCTCAGGCGTCTCGGTCACACTCACGTCGGGCGAGGATACAGTGCCCGGCCGAGGTTGAAATCCACATCTTCCCCATCAGCAGAGTCTTATCCGTCGGCGGCCGTGCCACTCCGGCCGTCCCGATCTCGCCGATTCCGCGGGCGCGTGACGTCCGGACGCGCCTGACCACGTGCTTGCCCGGCGCTGTCCGGGTTCCGGGCTTGCCATTACGGGGACTTTTCGCGATTTGCCGTATTTTCGCCCCCTCGCCTTCGGGCCGCAGACGTCCATCATTTCCCGCCTCCCGTCCGCCGTGACCGGCGAGAACCCCCACCGGCCGGCCCTTTTCCCCTCGAACCACCCGCGGGCGCGGAGTAAAGTTCCCTCAATATATACGCTTCGTAGTTATGATCTCACTCTGAGTACCATGATCCGAGGAGGTCACCCGATGTACGCCGCCGCCCTGGCCACCACTCTCGCCACCACTCTGGCCACCACCATGACGCCGGTCCCCGCTCCCGCCGGAGACGCCCCCGTCCGCCTGGTGATCAGCAAGAACCACCTTCACGCCGGTGACACCAGGAGCTGGTCCCTGAAGTGCGATCCCACCGGCGGCTCTCACCCGGCGCCGGAGAAGGCCTGCGCCATGCTCCGCGCGATCGGCGGCGACCTCGACAAGATCAGGCCCCGGCCCGGCGTCATCTGCCCGACCATCCACGACCCCTACGACGTGCGGATCAGAGGCGTGTACGACGGCCGGATGATCTTCTTCGCCCAGCGCTACTCGAACGGCTGCGTGCTGGACGGGTCCGCCGGCCCGATCGTTCCCGGCCACCGGCTTCATTAGGCCAACTCGACGCCGAGCCCGTTCTTCCCCTGCCGGATACGCGCCGCCCACCCTCCCGAGCACGCCCGCCGCCGGTCGGACGCGGCGTTCAGGGCGTCGGTCGTCCACACGACGGCGTTCACGGCGTGGTCATCCACACGGTGGCGTTCAGCGACCACGTGCCGTCCGGCGGGCTCACCAGCGAGCGCTCGTCCTGGCGGGTGCGCAGGCTCACCACCTGCTCCGCCGTGCCGTACGGGGCGAGCTGGCGGCGATCGGCGGCGAGCAGGACGGGACGGCGGCCCGTGGACCGCACGCGTCCGATCAGCCGCTCCACGTCGGCGCGCGGCGCGACGTCCCCCTCCACGACGCGGACCGATGCGGTGGGCACGCCGCACATGCCCCGCACCACCTGCGGGAACCGGTCGCTCGTCACCCGCTCGACGATCAGCACGGAGGCGTCACGGGGCAGCGCGGCGCACAGCCTCTCCACCTGGGCGGCCTCCCCCTGCTCGATATGGGTGAAGGCCGTGCCGATCGAGGTGATCGCGGCCGGGACGACTAGCAGCGCCCCGATGATCGCGGACATCACCGCGCGCGCCCGCGGGCCGTACCCCGCCCACCGCGCCCGGGCCGCCGCCCACCGCCCGCCCCACACGGCGAGGACCACCAGGCCCGGGATCACCACCGGCACCAGGCGCCGGGACGCGAACGGGTGGTCGGGGGTGATGGCGGGCAGCCACAGCGTGGTCACCGTGGTCCAGCCGACGACGGCCAGCGGCAGCACCCAGGCGAACCCGCGTCCCCGCGCCATGCGGTGCACGAGCAGGGCGGCCGCGAACGTGGCCAGCACGACGGCCGGCACGCCGAGGTACCAGAACACCCAGTACAGCGAGTCCTCGTAGTAGAGCCGCGACCTGTCCAGCGGCAGCCCGTTGGCCTGCTGCACCGCCTCGATGAACCCCGCGTTGAGCTGGTCCTCGGGGGTGACGGCGACGCGGTGCACCGTCTGCAGCCACGGGCGCGCGGCGAACCCGAGCATGACCAGGAAGACCAGCCCGGCGGCCGGCCCCGGAACCCGGGACGCGAGCCGGGGCGCCCGTCCCGCCCGGGACGCGAACCAGGCGATGATCCTCGGGCCGAGCGACGCGCCCGCGGCGGCCATCACCAGCACGGCCGCGCAGATGTACAGCAGCGGCACCACCGAGCCGGACAGATACGAGAGGTAGGGACGGGCCAGGAGGAGCGCTGCGGCGAAGCCGATCCCGGCGCCCACTACCAGCCCGCCCAGCAGCCACGGCCCCATGGGCGCGTACACCGCGGCCCGGCCCCCCGCGCGGCGCATCGCGATCAGCAGCCCCGCGTACGCCAGCACAGGCAGGATGTCGCGCAGGCCGTCGATCCTGACCAGGAGCGCCAGGCCGAAGACCAGCCCGGCCAGGGCCGCCACGCGCGGGCGGGCGCGCGCGTCCAGGGCCAGCGCGAGGCCGCCGAACAGCAGGATCAGCGAGGGGATCTCGCTGAGCGTCGTGCGCGAGGTGTAGAGGATCGGCAGCGCGACCGCGAACGCCAGGGCTGCGAGCGGCGCCCACCGCGCGCCCGCCAGCCGGGCGACGACCCCCGCCACGGTCAGCACGGCGAGCGCTCCGAGCACCGCGGGCATCACCAGCAGGCCGTCCAGGCCGCCCAGCCAGTGGCCGGGGGCGTACAGCATCGGGGCGCCGGGCATGAACTGCGGCACCACCGCGCCGCCGTAGTCGTAGAAGCCGACGCTGTCGAAGCGCAGCGCGGGGTCGGCGCCGCCGAACGCCGCCGTGTCGTACGGGATCGGCAGCGAGCCCCGCCGGGCGAGCCAGGCGGCGTACTGCGCGTACGTGCCGGGGTCGCGGCGCACCAGAAGCTGCTGGCTGTGGAACAGGCCGTTGAACAGGCCCGAGGCGGCCGCGATGACCGCCACCGCCGTGACCTGCCAGAATGTGGCCTCGGGCGCCTCGCGGGCGCGGGTCAGCCGCACTGCGTACGCGCAGAGGGCGACGGCGAGCGCCCCGCCGAGCAGCAGGACGGGCAGCGGCCGGAACGCGCCGAACAGCAGCAGGACCAGACCGGCCGGCAGCCAGCCGGCCAGGAGGAGCGCGGGCATGATCGTGGCCGCGGCGAGCACCCGGCCCGCCGGCGGCCATCGCGAGTGGTCGAGCCAGGTTCCGTCCATCTGTTCCCGCGAGCCTAGCCGCCGGTCCGGTTCCCGGCGGCGCGGCGCCCGCCCGGCGGCCCGGCGTGCCTCGGGGCGGCTCTTCTCATAGGGTCGCCTGTGCCCGTCGAAGACGCGTATCCGCATCCGACCAGCAGGGGGATCCAGTGGCAGCAGCGAGGTGGCACGCCCTCGCGCACGCGGCCCGGCGGCTCGGCGCGGCGGCCTTGACGCATCGGTCGTTCCTGGCCGTGCTGGCGCTGGGCGCGGCGCTGCGGGCGGTCGCCATGCTCGGGTACCGCCCAGCCATCTGGTTCCCCGACTCCTACACCTACGTGGTCACCGCGATGCGGCCCCGTCCGGATCTGGTGCGCCCCGCCGGGTACTCGATGTTCCTGCGCCTTCTCGAGCCGTTCCACAGCTTCGGCGTGGTCGTGCTCGTCCAGCACCTGATCGGCCTCGCGACGGCGGTGCTCGTCTACCACGCCGTCGTGCGCGCGGGCGGGCGGCGGTGGGCGGGGACGCTCGCGGCGGCGCCGGTGCTGCTCGACGCCTACCAGATCGAGCTGGAGCACCTGCTCGTCTCCGACGCGCTGTTCGGCCTGCTCGTGGCGGGGGCCGTGGTCGCCGCGCTACGCGAGCCGACCTGGCGTACGGTCTGCGCGGCGGGCCTGCTGCTGGCCGCCGCGACGCTGACCCGGACGGTCGGCCTGCCGCTGATCGCGCTCGTGACGGCCTGGCTGGTGGTGCGGCTCGCCTCCGGCCGCCCGCCGAAGGCCGGAGTCCCGCGGGAAGCCGAAATCCGTACGAGGGAAGCCGGAGTCCGCCCGCCGAAGGCCCCGGTCCATGCCCGGGAAGCCGAAGTCCGCCCGCCGAAGGCCCCGGTCCGTGCGGGGGACGCAGAAGCGCCGGGGGCCGGAGTCCGAGCGTGGGTGGCCGGAGTCCGAACGTGGGTGGCGGGGCTGCGGTGGCGGCGGCTGGGCCTCGCCGGGCTGCTGGCGGCCGTGGCGCTGGCGCCGGTCGGGGCGTACGCGGCGTGGTTCTCGGCGACCCACCACCGGTTCGGCATCGTGGGCTCCAACGGGGTCTTCCTCTACTCGCGGACGATGGCGTTCGCCGACTGCGACGTGATGCGCCCGCCTCCGGACCTGGCAGTGCTCTGCGACCCCACCCCGCCCGCGCGCCGCCCCCCGTCCCAGGAGTACATCTGGGCGGCCGGATCCCCGCTGGTGGCGCTGCCCGGCATCACGTTCACCGAGGCGACCGACCGGCTCGCGGGGCGGTTCGCGTACCTGGCGATCCGCAGCCAGCCCGCGGACTTCGCGGCCTCGGTGCTGTCGGAGTTCGCCCGGACGTTCACCTGGGGGCGGCCGGTCTACCCGGACCGCGAGATCTACGGCTACTACGAGTTCCCGGTCACGCCGCCTCCGCCGCCCGGGCGGTACCCGGCCACGGTCGGCGCGGGGTTCGCGGAGCGCTACGAACAGGGGGCGATCGGCACATGGGTCTCTGAACCGTTCGCGGGGTGGATGCGCGGCTACCAGCATGTGGTGAGGCTGCCCGGCACCGCGCTGCTGGCCGTCCTGCTGGTGCCTCCCGCCGTCGCGATCGCGCGGACGGCGCGGAGGGGGAGGCCTGCGGGAACGCACCGGACGGCGTGGACGGCGTGGACCCTGCCGTGGGCGACGTCGGTGGCCCTGCTGCTGATCCCGGCCGTGACGGCTCAGTTCGACTATCGGTACGTGCTGCCGGCGGTGCCGCTGGCGTGCCTGGCGGCGGCGCTGGCCGGACGGGGCCGCCCCTGGTCAGGAGCCGTTCCAACCGGATCCTGTGAACTTCCAGTAAAGCCACGGATTACGATATTCCACCGAATATCCTCGCCTCGGTAAGCTTGACCGCCGGATCAACCCATCTGGAGTACTCATGATCATGCGTTCATTCACCCGATCATGGCTCCAAGAGCCGGGACGATGACTAACCTCATGACGAAATGAGCGAGTACCGACACGCCGCGGTCAGAGACCCCCGGGACGAGCCGCCACAACCCGGCCGCCGGAGCCGCGGCCGAGGCCAGCAGCCTCCCGGCCCGCCCCCGCAACCCCAGGGGGAACGCGGACGCCGCCACCGTGGCGGCCCTCCCGACCAGCTCGTCGCCGCGCCCGACGACCCCGGCGCGTACGGCGCCTACGCCGCCCCTCCCCGTCCCCGCGGCGCGCAGGAGGCCGAACCGGCCGACTCCCCGCGCTCCGGGCGCCGCCGAGGCGGCCCGCCCGCGCCGCCCCCACCGCCCGACGAGCCCTCGCGGGGCCGCAGGCGCACCCCCCCGCCCGGCGCCGGGGGCTTGGGGGTGCTGGCGTGGATCAGCATCGCGCTCACCGGCGTGCTGGTGCTCGTCGCGCTGACGGGCTACACGCTCTACCGGAACGTGCTGGGCGGCGTACGCACCGAGGACGTCACCGGCGACCTGAACGCCAACCGCCCGGTCAACACCACCGGTGCCCTCAACGTGCTGCTCGTCGGCTCGGACTCACGCGCCGGTGACAACAAGAGGTACGGCCAGCACATGGCCGGCGAGGGCGAGCGCACCGACACGATCATCCTCATGCACGTCTCGCCGAACCGCGACAAGGCGACGCTGATCAGCTTCCCGCGCGACTCGATGGTGCAGATCCCCGCCTGCAAGAACGCCCGGACGAAGGCCGCGATCCCGCCCCGCCTCGACATGATCAACTCGGCGTTCAACGAGGGCGGCATGGCCTGCACGATCAACACGGTCGAGGCGAACACCAACATCCGCGTCGACCACTACATCAAGGTCGACTTCACCGGCTTCAAGAGCATCGTCGACGCGCTCGGCGGCATCCAGATCTGCGTCCCCACGGCCGTCGACGACAAGGCGGCCAAGCTGCACCTGGAGGCCGGCAAGCAGATCGTGAAGGGCGAGACCGCGCTCGCGTACGTGCGTGCCCGCCACGCCCTGGGCGACGGCAGCGACATCAGCCGCATCAAGCGCCAGCAGATCTTCCTCTCGCAGGTGGCGAAGAAGGCCACCAGCGGCGACACCCTGACCGACCCCGCCAAGCTGATCAGCCTGGTCTCCGCCGCCGCCCAGTCGGTGGTGATGGACCCGCAGCTCGACGTCGACACGCTCATCCAGATCGCGCAGAGCGCCCGCAGCCTCACCGCCAAGGGCGTGAAGTTCGTCACCGTCCCCTGGGAGCCGTACCCGGCGGACAAGAACCGCGTGCAGTGGAAGCAGCCGGACGCCGGGCGCATGTTCGAGTCGCTGCGCAACGACATCGAGGTCACCCCGACGGCCAAGCCGAGCGCGGCGGCGTCGGCGTCGTCCGGCACCCCCGCCAAGCCCGCGCCCAAGCCGGGCCAGATCCAGGTGCAGGTGCTCAACGGCACCAACACCGCGGGCAAGGCCAAGGAGGTCGCCGAGGCGCTGGCCGCCCAGGGCTTCAAGGTCACGCAGGTGGGCGACGCGCGGCAGGCCGACGGCACGGACCGGCCGCAGACCATGGTCCTGTACTCCAAGACGGCCACCGAGGGCGCCGACTACGCCGCCCCGCTGGCCGCCAAGCTGATGACCAAGGTGACCCCGGCCGCGGGCAAGGTGAAGACCGGGCTCACCACCCCCTTCACCGTGCCTGCGACCATCCAGCCGCCCGCGGGGTCGACCGCGACGCCCGAGCCCGGCAGCCCGGTGATCCAGCTCGTCATCGGCACCGACTTCAAGGGCGTCAAGGTGCCCGTGACGATCCCGGACAGCGCGCGCGTCGTGGACTCCAAGACCGACGTGTGCAGCACCTGATGACCAGCGCCTGACCAGCACCCGGTCAGCGCTTGATCATTACGCCCGACGGCCCGGTCCCCCTGTGGGGCCGGGCCTTTTCATGATCGAAGTCGGGCGAACTCGGTGCTCTGCCGCGACAACCACCGGCCGGGGCGTTATGGTGGATGATCTGGTCGGCCCGCCACCGCCATTTCCGTCCGCCTCGCAGAACTTCAGGCCGCCCTCCAGAAGCCAGCCCTGGTCTCCCGACAGATAGCCGAGCTTTCCCCCGTGAGCGACACGAGATCCTCCTCCTTCCAGGTTCCGGCGCCCCGCACCGACGACGTCTCCACCGACGCCGACGCCACGGCCGCCCCCGCCAGCCCAGGAGAGAGGCCCGTCGACCCCGGCCCGGACGCCAAGGCGGCCGAGGAGGACGCGCCGACCGCCCGCTGGCCCGTCCCCGACTACGCCGAGCCGCCGACGGGCGCCTGGGACCGGCGGCGCCCGCAGACCGGCGACCAGCCCCGCCAGCCCCTGTGGCCCGTCGCCGAGCCGGACGCACCCACCCCTCACGACGGCGCGCGCCGTCCCTCCGGTGACGATGACCCGGAGACGTTCAGCTTCGACCGTCCCGCGTGGGACGAGACGCCGCAGACCTCCTCCGGCGGCCACGCGGCCCCGCGGACCTGGGAGTCCTCCGGCGGCCACCCCGCCCCGCAGGCGTGGGAACAACAGACCTCCTCCGGCGGCCACGCCGCCCCGCAGGCGTGGGAGCAGCAGACCTCCGGCCGGGTGAACGAGCCGTGGGACGGGCCCACCCCGCCCGCCGGCCACCGCCAGGCGGCCCCGCCCCCGCCGGTCCCCGCGTGGGAGGCTCCCCCGCCCCAGCCGCCGTCCTCCGACGGCTTCTCCTACTGGGAGCGGCGGGTCCCCGAGGCGCCCGCGCCCCCTCCCCCCGGCTGGGACACGCGCGGCCCCGCGCCCACAGGCTTCGGCTCCGGCGGCTTCCCCGGCCCCTCGGGATTCGACGGCGGCGCCCACTCCTGGCGGGCGGCCGGCGAGCCCGCCTGGGACGCGCCCGCCCCCGAGACCGACGAGGCCCCCGAGGCCTCGCCCGCCAGGCGCCCGCGCGAGCCGTACCTCGACAACGTGAAGTTCCTGCTGATCGCCCTGGTCGCCACCGGCCACTCCCTGGTGCCCACCCTGTCGGCGCACTCCTCGCGGTCGGCGTACCTGTTCATCTACGTGTTCCACATGCCGCTGTTCGTCATCATCAGCGGCTATCTGAGCAGGAACTTCTGGAACTCGAACGCCAAGACCAACAAGCTCGTCGACACCTTCCTCGTGCCGTACGTCGTCGTCGAGGTCGGGTACGCCCTGCTCCGCTTCGCGTTCGGCCACAAGCTCAGCCTGACGATCATCGACCCGGCCTGGCTGAACTGGTACCTGCTCGCGCTGCTGCTGTGGCGTCTGTCCACGCCCGTGTGGAAGCGCATGCGCTACCCGCTCCCGATCGCGGTCGCCGTGTACCTGCTCGCGGGCCTCTCCGACCTGCCCGGCGACTTCAGCATGGACCGCTTCTTCGGGTTGATGCCCTTCTTCGTGCTCGGCCTCCTGCTCCAGCCCCACCACTTCGACCTGCTCAACCGGCTCTGGGTGAAGATCCTGGCGGCGGGCGTGCTGGTGGGCGCGGCCGCGGTGGCGATCCTCATCGCGCCGCACGTGCCACTGGACCCGATCTACTACAAGGACAGCTACGCCGACCTGCACATCTCGTGGTGGATGGGCATGGCGATGCGCGCGGGGTTGCTGGTCGCGGCGCTGCTGGTCTCGGCGACGATCCTGGCCCTGGTCCCCCGCAGGAACACCTGGTTCTCCGACCTCGGCACGCGCACCCTGTACTGCTACCTGCTCCACGGCGTGCCCGTGTACATCGCCAAGGAGATGGGCTGGCTGGACCTCCCCTGGCTGCACGGCCCGCTCGGCGTCATGGCCATCACGAGCAGTTGCTTCGCGCTGGCGATCATCCTGTGCCTGCCGGAGACCCGCACGGTCTTCAAATGGCT
The DNA here is from genome assembly GCF_003323745.1 of Sphaerisporangium album. GTDB lineage: Bacteria > Actinomycetota > Actinomycetes > Streptosporangiales > Streptosporangiaceae > Sphaerisporangium > Sphaerisporangium album. The sequence goes on along the minus strand of NZ_QOIL01000015.1, from coordinate 159,313 downwards.
GCTGGAACCGCGCCTCACCTGGCTTTACCGCAGACCGTCCGCGGAGGCCAGCGCGGGCACCCGCTAGGGGCGGATGTTCAGCGGCATTTTCACCGCGATTAACGGTGCGCATCCGGATTTGAAGGGAACGGCACCCAACATCTACATATGAAGGTATGTGTCGGCACGATCGTCCACCACCCGGAGGACGCTCGGATCATGCACCGGCAGATCCGCGCCCTGCTCGACGCCGGGCATTCGGTGACGTACATCGCGCCGTTCACCCACTGCAACGTCACCCCGCCCAGCGAGATCACCGCGATCGACGTACCCCGCGCCGTCGGCCTGCGGCGGGGACGGGCGCTCAGCGCCGCGCGGCGCGCGCTCAAGAAGGGCGTCAAGGACGCCGACATCCTGCTGGTCCACGACATCGAGCTGCTGCTCGCGCTGCCCCGCAGGCGGCCGACCACCGTGTGGGACGTGCACGAGGACCTCGTGGGCTCGCTGGACACCAAGACGTACCTGCCTGAATCGGCCCGCCGGATGCTCCCGCGCATCGTCCACCACATGGAGAGCCGGGCCGAGCGGCGCATGCACCTGATCCTCGCCGAGGCCGCCTACCGCGACCGCTTCCTCGGCAACCACCCGGTGATCCCCAACACCACGTACGTGCCCACGACTCCGCCGCCGCTCCCCGGCGGCAACCGGCTCGTCTACGTCGGCCACCTGTCGGAGGCCAGGGGCGCGCTGGAGATGATCGAACTGGCGCGCAGGCTCGCGCCCGCGGGCATCCGGCTGGACCTCGTCGGCGCCGCGGACCCGGACGTGCGTCCCGTGCTGCGCGACGCCCAGCGGCAGGGCCTGCTCGACTGGTACGGGTACGTGCCCAACGACCACGCGCTGCGCATGGCCGAGGGGGCGCTCGCGGGGCTCTCGCTGCTGCACGACGTGCCCAACTACCGGCAGTCGCTGCCGACCAAGGTCATCGAGTACATGGCCAGGGGCATCCCCACCATCACCACGCCGCTGCCCATGGCCGCCTCCATCGTGGGCCGCGCCGACTGCGGCGTCATCGTCCCGTACGGCGACGTGGACGCGGTGGCCCAGGCGGTGCTGCGCCTGCGCGACGACCCCGAGCGCCGCGCGGTCATGGGCGCCCGAGGCTACGCCGAGGCCCGCGGCCACTACCACTGGCCCGACCACGCCCGCGACTTCATAGCCCGCCTGGAGGAATGGGCCATCCCCGCACCGGCCCCGGCCCTCCCCCGCGCGGTCCCCGCCTGACCCCCTTCCTCGGCCACGTCGGCCGCTCACCATGGCGCCGTCGACGCCCGGGTGAGCCCCTGGGAGCAGTGGGGCTCAGCGAGAGTGGGCCGGTGGACCTTGGCGAGCGGTGGGCCTTGGCGAGCAGGGGCGGGTGCGAGAGGCGGGAGGAAGACCTGGTCGTCTTCGTGTGCACGTGGGGAGGCGACGCAGGGACATAATCGGGCGTCCAGGTAGATTGCGAACGCAACACCCCCTCTCGAAGGAGCGTCCGTGTCCCGCGACGAGTCATTGCCCGATCCGGGACGCCGACTGGTCTTCATCCTCGCGCTCGCATGCGGCGTCAGCGTGGCGAACGTCTACTTCGCGCAGGCGATCAGCCCGCTGATCGCGTCCGGGCTGGGGGTGTCGCAGGACTCCGCGGCACTGGTGACGACCGCGACGCAGGTCGGATACGCGGCCGGGCTCTTCCTGCTCGTCCCGCTGGGCGACCGCGTGCGGCACCGTCCGCTGATCGTCACGCTGCTCCTGCTCACGGGGCTCGGGCTGACGGCGGCGAGCCTCGCGCCCGCGCTCGGGTTCCTCGTCGGGGCGAGCGCGGTCGTCGGGATCACCACCGTGGTCCCGCAGATCATCATCCCCATGGCGGCCGGGCTGGTCCCCGACGGCCGGCGCGGGGCGCTGGTGGGGACGCTGCTCGGCGGTCTGCTCGCCGGAGTCCTGCTGGCGCGCACCTTCGGCGGGGTGGTCGGCGAATGGCTGGGATGGCGCGGGCCGTACATCGTGGCCGCCGGGCTGGCGCTCGTGCTCGCGGCGGTGCTCGCCGTCACGGTGCCCACGACGGCGCCGACCTCGCGCGAGCGGTACCCGTCCCTGCTGGCCGCGACGCTGCGCCTGCTGCGTACCGAACCGGATCTGCGGCGCTCGGTCTTCTACCAGGCGATGCTGTTCGCCGGGTTCAGCGCCGCCTGGACCAGCCTCGCGCTTCTCATCGACGGCCCGGTGTACGGGTTCGGGGCGCAGGTGGTGGGGCTGATCGCCCTGGCCGGCGCCGGTGCCGTGTTCTGCACTCCGGTGGCCGGGCGCTGGGTCGACCGCAAGGGGCCCGAGGTGGTCACCCTGGTGTGCGTCCTCGGGGCCATCGTGGCGGCGGGCGTGCTCGTGGCGGGTTCGCTCGGTGGCGGCGTCGGGCTGGCCGCCGTGATCCTTGGCATGCTCCTGCTGGACATCGCCGTCCAGTGTGGCCAGGTCGCCAACCAGGCGCGGATCTTCGCCCTGCGCCCGGAGGCGCGCAGCAGGCTGAACACCGTGTACATGACCGGCACCTTCACAGGCGCGAGCGTAGGGTCCTGGCTCGGGGTGCGCGCCTTCATGCTGTGGGGCTGGTACGCGGTGTGCGGCTTGGTGGCGACGCTGGCGCTCCTCGCCCTCCTACGCCACACGCTGCGCCGCTCGACACAGGGAGCCGCAGCCCAGGCCCCTCACCGCACAGAGGCGCCGACTTCGCCGTAGACCCATCTCGCCGCCGCGGCGCCCACTTTGTCAGCCATCGAGGGCGGGGAGCAGGCGGGCGGTCTGGGGAGTCGGGAGCGTGGACGGGCCGTCGGCCAAGCCCCTCACCATATCGAGGCCCACCCCCGCCGAGATCCATCTCACCACCGGCGCCGATTTGTTCGATTGCTCACTCACCACACGGTTCCCCCGTCCGGCGTCCTCCACCGGCACGGCCCGCCCACGCGCCCATCACAGAGCCTTCCCCCACCTGCGACGCCCGGTGCGGTGAGTCGGGATCCGACTGTTCACCGCGCAGTCCGCTCGCGTCGTTCCCGTACCGGTGGCGCGTGCGGGGCCGGGGTTGGTGTACTGGGTGTCATGGCTAGCCATCTCGTCCAGGGGCGTGAGGTCACCCTGCCGGTGAAGGTCGCGGACGCCACGGCCTGCGCGGCGATCTACACCGTCCGGGCCGACGCCGCCCGGGCCGTGCTCGCCTACTCTCCCGACCTGGACGTCACCGAAGCCCTCCCGGGCAAGGCCCTGTGCGTGCTCGGGTTCATCCGCTACGACGACGGCGATCTCGGCGCGTACAACGAGTTCGGCGTGGGCTTCATGGTCCGCCCCGCGGACGCGCAGCGGACGTCCGCCGCCCGCAACGCCCTGTACGGCATGCGCGAGCTGCGCAGGCAGGGCACGGGCGCGTTCGTCCACTGGCTGCCCGTGGACCAGCGCTTCACGATGGAGGCGGGCCGCTCGATCTGGGGCTTTCCCAAGGAGCTCGCCGAGATCGACCTGCGCATGTCCTCGCCGTACAAGCGGTGCATCCTCCGCAAGGACGGACGTCTCATCCTCGACCTGCTGATCCGCCCCGGAATGCCCGTCCCTCCCGGCTCCGCCCGCCTGGACGCGTACACGCACCTGGACGGCACGACCCGCCGCATCCGCTGGACGACCCGCCCCCAGAGCGTCCGCACCCGCCCGGGCGGCGCGCTGATCAGGCTCGGCAACCACCCCATCGCCAAGGAACTCAGCGAGCTGGGCCTCCCCAAACACGCCATCCTGACCACGACGATCACCCACACCGCCATGACCTTCGCCGAACCCGACGTCCTCCCCCGATCCTGAGGGCGAACCCCGCGATGCCGTCCATCCTGAAACAGAGATCGACCTGCGTGGCCGTACGCACGGCGGCACCAGCAACGCCCGGGTGCTGATCTGCGGGTCCGCGCTCTCCGTCATGGGCAAGGTGCTGTCCGGGCAGCCGCCCCTGCGCGGCCCGGAGGGCGCCGTCCGGTGATGTCGGTGCGGGCGACCTCGGCGGCCAGGGGGGCGGCCGCCATCGCGGCGAGCCGTGCCCGGCGCTGCGCGGCTCCTCCGGCGCGCACGCCGGGGCGCGCGGGTGCGGTGGAGACGTCGAGGGCGAGGATTTCCGTACATCGCCGGCTCACCCGCGCACAGGCGGCGTGGAACCGCTCGACGGCCGTGGACGTGTAGACGGCGGCGGGATCGGCCGCGAGCGGGCCGGTGATCCGGTCCAGCAGGCCGGGCATGCCGGACGCCCGCCGGTCCTCGTCCGCCCATCTGCCGTCGCGCCGCGCGGCCTCGACGGCGAGCGCCGAGTCGACGGGGACGATCGCCTCGTCGGGCCAGGACAGGGGCAGGCGCAGCGTGGCGCGGGCCCGCTGCCGCGCCCAGGCGGCGGCCACGACGGGTTCGGACCGCGCGCGTCCGAGGCCGTCGACGACGAGTGTCGTCCGGTCGGGACCGGTGTGTTCGAGGGCGACGGAGAACCAGGCGGCGGCCTGGTGGAGGCGCTCGGGCGCGCCGTCCGGCGCGGTGTTCCCGGAGACGTACCCAGAGCGGTGCCCGGACGTGTCTGCGGACGTGTGCCCGGACGTGTGCCCGTAGATGTCCCCGTAGTCGACGACCACGAGCGCCGCATGCGCGCCGGTCAGCGCGGTGCGCAGCGTCATGGCCGCCGTCGACCCGGCAGGGGTGCCGTCGTACGGATCGCAGACCGGCGCGACCGTGAGGGCGAGCGGCGGTTCCATGGGGGTTCCGGCGAGCGTCGTGCGCAGGGCTTCGGCCGTCGTGCCGGTCGCGGTGCTCACGGCCGACACGGCGAGGACGCGCAGTTCGTACTCGCCTCTCGACAGCGCGCCGGTCGTGATGGTGGTGAGGTCGTCCAGCAGGCACTGCGGCAGCAGTCCTCCGGTGACCGTCGCGGGCATCCTCGCGAGCAGCGACGCGAGCCGTGGCCAGCGGTCCGGCACCGCGCTCACGTCGGCGGCGGAGTGCGCCGGGACGAGGAGGGTATCGGTGACGCGCTGGGGACATAGGCGACCCGGCAGAGCTTGTCCGGTCCGTACCCCACGCGCAGAGTCCACACCACGCTCCCCTTGTCACAGCGCAGCAGATCGCGGTACCCCTCCCCGGTGAGCGCGATGGAGTCGTCGCTCACCCGCCCGGCCTTCCACAGCTCCTTGAACGGAGCGCTTCCAGGGGCGATGACGATCGCATGCCGTCCCTCAGAGTGCTCGTCGTTGATCGTCCGCAGTAACCTCACCTGCCGGTCCCACCAGCTGTTCTGTTGCGGCAGAGGGATCGGCACGAGGCCCCGGATCGCCTCGTCGGTTTCGGCCAGCCGGGCGAATTCCTCGACGCTGCCGGGATCCGCCGCCAGGAGATTGTCGAAGCGGCTGCCCATGGCCGAGCGGTACGACGTGACCTCGCCGGCCGCCGGGCGCAGATTCTTGTCCGGCGCGAGGGCGGAGAAGCCCATCCATGTCGCCGGGTCGTGCTCGGCCAGCCAGATCACCGAGGCGGCCAGCTCCGCCAGCCGCCTCCACGGTTCGCCGCGCCGGGGGTCCGAGCCGAGGAGCTCCGTGATCACGTCCGGGTCGAGGACCTGCGGCGGCCCGGAGTCGGACCGGCCCTCCGGGCCGCTCGCCGATTCGAGATCGCCCTCGTCGACGTCCTCGGGGTGACCGTTGTCGCGGAGGGCCCGGGAGACCAGCTCGGCCGCGCGCTTCCTCCACGTCTCCTCCGCGGCCGGGGCCAGGCGCAGGAACAACAGGGACGTCCGTCGCCGTACGGCCGCCGACCACTCATCAGGAGAGCCCGTCAGGTGGTCCAGCTCGTAGGCGACGGCGTAGTCCCTGGTCTCCGGGTCGTCGGCCAGTTCACGACAGAGCTGCCGTAGCGCGCCCGCCACGACTTCCGCCCGGCTCGGCCGAGGCGCGGGGGGCCGGGCCTCCGCGGACGTCTCCTCGCCGCCGGGAACCGGGATGTCTTCAGTGACATCTGCGGCCACCAGGGTGCTTTCACGCACGCTGTCCTTCGCCGGGGTCGTCGCGGCCGCGGGTTCGTCCGCGGACGCGTTCGGGACGGGCGCCATGGGTCCGGCTGTGACGGCGTCGGTCGCGTCGGTCCTGTCGGCTACGTCGGTTGCGTTGCCCGCGTTGCCGTCGTCGCCCGTGTTGCCTGCTTCTTCGGTGGGGGTCAGGAGCGAATCGTGGGCGTGGCCCTCCTGCGGAGCCAGGGCGACGGTCGGTGCCGGGGACGGCGACGGGTTCAGGAGCGGGGGCGCGCCTCCTGTACGGGCCGTGTAGAGCACGGTTTCCAGTGCCTCCTCCGCCGCCCGTACCAGCAGGTACTCCTGTTCCCACCCGTCGGGCGCCTCGACGTCGAGGGCCGACTTCAAGCCGTCGTGGAGGGTGTCGTACAGCTCACGGAGCTTCGCCCGGACGGGACGGGCCCGCCCCTCGGGAAGCCGGGTGAGGATCTCGATCATCGCCGGGCCGAGTCGTTCGGGGCCGGCGGCGCTCGGCGTGGTCATGGCGGATCAGTGCCTTCCGTTGAACGGGTTGCGCTCGGGCCTCAGCTCGGGCTCGCCAGGCTCCATGGGGACGCGCAGGACCGATCCGGGCGTCCGCTCGACGTCACGCACGGACCCTGCCTCCCAGTAGCGGGGCTCGCCCCGGTGCAGGCGCAGCCGTCCCCGCACGTCCAGGGTCGCCACGTACCGCGCGACGGGCCCCCGCCGGCCGATGACGTGCAGCGTGTCCAGCTCCTCCTCTTTCCCGTCGGGCCTGCGCAGGAAGAAGCGATAGTCCCCCTCGGAGGAGGGGGCCGGCAGCGGCGCGGAGATCACCCCGGGGACGGCCGGGCTCTCCAGGTGCGGCTCGTCGTGGAAGAACCGGGTGAAGTAGCCGGTCGCCTCGTCGCCGGCGGCGGGCCGCCACTGGGGGAACAGCTCGACCGCGCCGTCGGATCCGTCGGCGTCCGCGGCCACGACGCAGACCGTCGCGGGCAGCTCGCGCAGCCGCCGTTCCTCGGTGCTCCAGAAGGACGCGCCGAGCGCCTCGCGCAGCTCGATGACCTGGTTCGGGACCATCCCGACGTGGTAGTGGGCCGGTCCGTGGCTCAGGTGCAGGTACGGGGTGAGAGACTGGTCGACTTCGAGCTGCGCCCGCACCAGCGCGGGACGGGTGCCGTCCGAGCTCGGCTCGAAGATGGTCCTGTCCGGGCGGTAGCCGCCCCGGTCCTGGTAGTTGTAGGTGCGGAAGACCCCCCACTGGATGGTCCTCCCCCAGCCGGTGGGGCGATGGATCTCGAAGTTGGGGATCATCGGCTGCCACTGGGCGGCCCTGGCCGCCAGCGTGCCCCTGTCGTCCACCTCGATCATCTTCGTGCCGGGCCACAGCAGCGTCTTGCTCTGCCTGGCGGTGAGCTTGAGCTGGAACCCGCACGGCAGGCTGTGGAAAAGGTTCTCGACGTCGATGTTGACCCACGTCCGTCCCCGGTCCAGCTCCGACTCGCCGCCGCCGGTGCCGCGCTCGCGGATCGCCTGCGCCCAGCAGGCTCCGAGCGACGCCGCCTGCTTGGCCCGCTCGGACTCGACGGCGAGTTCGGACGGGTTCCACGGCAGTCGTTCCTCGCCGTGCGCGAGCACATCGGTGACGACCCGGGACAGCAGCGGCATCTTGCTGGTCTTGCCGGACAGCATGACGCGGTCGAGCGCGGCGTCCTCCGAGTCGGTCGACGTGGTGCGCACCAGCCACGCGGCCAGCTCCGCCGCCTCCTGCAACGCCGGACGGAGCAGTGTCTCGAAGTCCGCGCGGGACAGCCGCAGGTCCGTCTTCGGCAGGAGGTCGCTCAGCTTGGGCAGGCCGGAGACCTTCTGCGCGTCGACGGCGAGCAGAAGGTCCTGCAGGGCCGTGTGGCCGAGGTCGATGCCTTCGTCCTCGGTCCCGCTCATCTTGATCTTGGCGCTCTCGGCGAGGTTCCACAGGAGCTGGAAGGCGTCCTGCGCCTTCTGCCACCCCTCCTGACGGCGGTGCCAGCTTGTGGGCAGGCCCGCGGTCAGGGCGTTGCCGATCTCCTCCGGGACCGGGTCCTCCGCGTCCGAGCCGACGACCAGCGGCGCCAGCGGCACCCGCGGCTGCTCCTGGTCCGTGCCCTTGCCGCGGAGTCTGCCGAAGACGCGGTCGGCGAGCCGCCGCCGCGTCTGCTCGTCGCCGGGACCCGACAGCAGCGAGTCCAGCAGCGCCGCCTTGATCCAGTAGAAGACCCGCAGCGTCAGGTAGTTCCCGCCGAGCTGGGCGTGGCCGGTGGAGTTCAACACCTCCGGGCGCAGAATGTAGAGCCGTCCCCGGACGAGGCTGTCGGGGTGCTCGGGCGTGATGTCCTGGAGGGTGAGGCCGATCAGCGCGATGTCGGTCGTGCCGGCCCCGATGTCGACGAGCAGCATGTTCTGCCGCCAGGTGGGCGGATCCTCGGACACCAGGCGGGCGCGGGCGCGGATCGCCTCGGCGCCGAACTCCAGCCGGCCGCTGCCGAAGTCGCGCATCAGGAAGTACAGGCCGGCGGCCACCCCCTCGTCGAAGTCGATGACGACCTTCTTCAGGTCGAGGGACACTTCGAGCAGGTCGTGCAGGTGACGGCGGGCGGAGGGCGGGGTGGTGGTCGGGTAGGTGGCCACCAGGTTGATCAGCCGTTCGACCGGCTTCTCGTCCCCGTCGCGGGCGAAGTTCTCCGTGGCCTCGACGAGGATGCGGTACACGCGCGCGATCAGGTCGTCGGTGGTGGCCTCGCGGCCGTCCTCGACGGTCATGCCGGGCAGGAGCTCGCTCTCGAACAGGTAGTTCTTCAGGTCCCGCCGCACGCCCTGGCCGTCCACGCTGAGCTCGATCTCGACCGGGTTCTCGTTCGTGACGCGGATCGAGCTCGGCCGCTCCCGCAGGTCCTTGTCGGGGTCGAAGACGACCTCGCGGATCTGCAGCTCCTCCAGGTTCGGCACCGTGAACGCGCGGTCGAAGCACTCCAGCAACCGGGGCGCGAACCATTCGGCGAGGTCGGTCCCGCACGCGGCGAGCGACTTCTCCAGCACCAGGCAGACCTCGTCCAGCAGCGGGTCGGTGCCCCCGCCACCGGACACGGGACGCCCCTCCAGCCGGTCGGCGAGCGCCGCGGCGTCCGCGAGCCCGGCGTTCCCCGCCCGCGGCCGGACGGTCTCGACGAGTTCCCGAAGGAGGTCCCGCCAGGGCGCGTCAAGCGGCGACGGCGGCGCGGCGCGCAGCAGCCCCGCCAGCTTCTCGCGCAGCTTCGCCGCCTGCCCGACGTCTATCGCCCGCTGGTTGACGTACCGCGAGTCGTACAGCGCCACCGCCGAGGACGAGGTGCCGAAGTCGACCACGGCGAAACCGGTGTAGTCCTTCTCGTCCTCGCCGCGCACGCGCAGCACGGTCGGCTTGTGGCGGCGTGAGGCGCCCTCCTCGGGGGCCGGGGGCGGTGGCTGGACTCCGACCGGCATGAAGACCAGGCGTACCCGCACGTCGTTGGACGCCGACACGCCGGTGACGTCCGTGTACACGTATCGCCAGGTCACCACCGCCTCGGGGGACGCGCCGGGGCCGAACACCGGGAGCCCGGCGGACACGACGACCCGGGTGGCCAGCTCCCGCCTGCCGGACACCCAGCTCCGCCCGGTCTCCCACACGTCGGCCCGGTCGGCGGCGTCGTTCCACGCCGAGCGGATCGTGTCCGCGAGCCCCTGCTGGTCGGGCGTCGCCCCACTCGCCTTCACGACGGCGGCCTCCTGCAGCTCCGCCTTCGGGACGGCCGGCCCCGTGAACAGCACGACGTCGGGCAGGACGTAGAAGCCGTGGGTCTCGTACAGGCGGAACGCCCCGGTGGCGGCGACCTGCACGTGCTCGCCGGGCGTTTCGAAGGACAGTTCCAGCAACATCACCGGCTCCTCAGTTCCGCGATCACTTCGATGAGCGGACGCCCGCCGCCTCCCGGACCCCCGCCCGGCCCGGTCCCGCCGCCCGGCCCGGTCCCGCCGCCCGGCCCGGTCCCGCCGTCCTGCGTGGGTCCGCCCTTCTCCTCCGGTGGCCTACGGTCCGGCGGGAACATCAGGCGGGGCGCGGCGGGGCCCGGGATCCGCTGCCACAGGCTCTGGAGCACCTTCAGCATCCCGTCGTGCAGGCGGTCGACGTCGGCGTTGACCTGGGCCGTCAGCCCGGCGGTGAGGCCGTTGCACAGCTCCCGCTGGAGCCGGAAGACGTAGAACTGGTGCCGGGCCATCTGCTGCTCGGCGTCGTCCGGCGCCTCGCGGACCTTCTCGTGCCACGGCAGCGCCCGCACCAGGTGGAGGGGGTACCCCGCGGTGACGTACTCGGCCGGCACCTCGCCGTCGAGGATCCTCTTGATGCCCTTGGCCATCCACGACAGGTCGGCCAGCCGGTCGAGCACCTGCCCGAGATCGCCCTCACCGTAGAGCCGGCCGAGCCTGGGCAGCCCGACCGCCAGCAGCCTTTCGACCTCCGGGTCGCGCAACCGCTCCTTGAGGTCGCCGAGCTCCGCGCAGGAATCCTCGATCCAGCGCAGCGCCGCCTCCTCGACGCCCCGGCGTCCAAGGCCGGTCGCCGTCCCGAGCGCGGCGGCGTAGGAGTCGAAGAAGGTCTCGGTGGTCTCGTTGCCGATGGAGCCCTGGCCGAGGAGGTCGCCCAGCCCGAAGGGGTCGTCCTCAGCCGGCCGGACGGGTCTGGACTTCTGGATGAATCCGTCCTGGGATCGCTGGAGGATGGCCTGCCACTCCGGCCACCGCATGACCTCGGTGACCGCGGAGGTGCGGATCCGCTCCAGCAAAGGCGCCCCGTCGGGGGCGCGCAGCCCGGCCGGGTCACGGAGCGTCCTGAGCGACTCGGCCACCCGCTGGTGGCGAAGCCGGAAGTCGTCGAGCAGTCCTTCGACGACCCGGCGGGCCGAGGCGTTGTCGTCGTCGGTGGCCTCCTCGGCCAGCAGCAGCCGTTCGAGCTGGACCAGCGCCTGGCGCATGCGCCGGTCCTGGCTGCGCATGGTGAGCAGCTTGTTCTGGAGACCGTGCGTGCGCGCGTGGTCCTCGATCAGCTTGCGCAGCCCCTCCATGCCGCCGTCCTCGGCGAAGCCCGCCAGCGAGACCGCCCACGGGTCGGCCGGGTCGGCGGCGGTCAGCCGTGCGGCGACCTCACGCCACGCGTCGGCGACCTCGGGCGCGGCGGCCACGGCGGCCTGGACCTTCTCGCCTTCCTCGCCGGGGAAATGGCCGGTCAGCCCGTTCCTGCTGATCGCCACGGGCGAGGAGACCAGCCGGATCCGCTCGGCCTGGTCCTGCACGAGGTTGAGCGCCGTGTTGGACAGGCCGGTCAGCTTCTGGGACGCCGCGCGCAGATCGGCGAAGGTCAGCCGGTCGTGGACGCCCGCCGCGGGCACGGGGACGAGGTCGAAGCGGTTGCCCGCGACCAGGACGTAGTCGCGCAACTCCTTCTCCTCGCGCCCGTACCGTTGCAGCATTCCGTAGAACCGGTCGGGCACGCTGGTGGACGGGTTGTCCGCGTCGATCACCGTGATGATGGTGTGGATGTCGCGAAGCTCGCTGCGGCTCAGGTACTCGTCCCGCAGCGCCGAGCGCCGCGAGTCGAGCCCGGGGAAGTCCAGCAGCACGACCTCGTTGCGGTCGCGCAGGCCGTCCAGCGGCCACACCCGCGGATCCACGCGCACCTCGTAGGACACGCGCTTCATCAGGGGAAAAGTGGCGCGCAGGGCGTCACCGTCGCGTTTGACCCCCTCCAGGGTGACCGAGTGGACCGACCGGGGCGGGAAGTGCCCGGGTACCGGCATGTCGGCGCCGAGGTCGATGGCGTCGCGGATGAGCTTGCCGGCCACGACCACCCTCTGGCCGAGCACGTCGGGCGCGCTCAGCTGGGCGTCGCGGACGGCCAGCAGCTCCACGGCGATCTTCCGGTGCTCGATGTTGCCGTGCGCCCCCGCCCACACCTGGGCCCGGCACCAGTGCTCCAGCCGGTCCCAGCCCTGCGTGGTCGGGTCGTACTCGGACAGCGGGGCGACGTCGGCGTCGGGGAAGATCTTCTTGACGGACACGACGAGCTCGCCGAGCATGTCGCGCACGCAGTCGGAGAGCTCCTGCCGGCTCATGTACGAGACGGTCACGAGCTCGTCCCACTCGGTGCGCGCACCCGGCTCGCCGGGCTTCAGGTAGAGCGCCGTGACGTTGCCCGTGGTCGCGCGCTGCTCGGTGGGGAGCAGATCGGGACGGCCCAGGAGCGTGCCGATCATCATGGACTTCCCGACCGAGAACGCGCCCACCACACCGATGGTGATCGGCTCGTCCGCCTGTCTGACCAGGTCGACCGCGTGCTGCTCGACGCGGTCGCGCACCGCGCGCAGCGTCTCGTCGTCAGGGAACACATGGGCGTTCAGCGCGGCGCGCAGCATCTCGGCGTCCGCGCGCATCGCCGCTATCTCGTCGATCGCCATAAGGCCGGCCCTCCCTCCCGGAGTACGGCGTGAGCGTACGGAGGGAACCGGGCACCGCATCCCGTCCTTAAACGGGTTTCCGGTGAAACGTCCTGTGTTCACTGGGAACGCGTCCGAGGATCGCGCCGGATCCCCCCTCGGGCGTAGAGAGGACGGGGCGGTGATGGAGGAGTACCCCGACGGTACCGACCGTGCCGTCGCGGCGGCGATCGACCAGCTCGCGAAGGAACCCGAGCTGAGGGGCCGCGCCGCGGAACTGGAGGAGCTGAGCGCGATCCTGCGCGGCGGCTCGGCCGACGCCGATCGCTGGACCGGCACGGACCTGCTCGCGACGTTCGCGCGCGACGACATGCTCGCCCCCGTGCCGCCGCGCCGCGCCCGGCTGCGCCGGTCCCTGTCGCTGCTCGCCTCCAGCCTGGTCTTCCTGCCGCTGCTGTGCACGTGGCTGGGCATCAGCAACGCGGCCGCCGCCTACGGCGACATGCTGGGCGACCCGCGGGACGGACGCGCCGCCGCGGGCCACAGCTTCCTGGAGCTGTGGCAGAGCGGCTTCGGCGGGCGGCTCACCGGCCTGCTCGACCTGACCCATGTGGCCGCCTACGCGCTGGGGTCCATCTGCCTGCTCATCGGCGTCACGGCGACCGTCTCCTGGCTGCGGCAGGCCGACGAGCGGGCCGCCTCCCGGCGTCGCGACGAGCTGCTCCTGGAGCTGGTGCCGGCGCTGGGCCGGGCGCAGCGGGCGCTGGGCCGGCGGCGTCTGGACTCGCCGGCCCGGTTCGCCGCCGAACTCTCGCTCGCGGCCCACCGCCTCGGCGAACTCCTGGAGGACGTCGACCGGGCCCAGCGCAGCACCTCGGACCTCGCGCACCGCAACGCGCAGGTGTCGAGGGAGCTGCGGACCTCGGCCGTGTCCCTCACCACCGCGATCGGACGGCTCCAGGCGACGGGTGTCGCGGTGGACTCCGCGGCCACCGCGCTGCGCGGCGTCGTCGTCCGGCTCGGCGACGAGATCACCGGACGCGTCTCGGACGCGGCGGCCCGGCTGGAGACGGCCGCCGACTCCGCCAGGAGCGAGCTCGGCGCGCTCCAGGCGGCGGGCCGCACCACCCTGCACGAGATCGGGGAGCGGCTGGAGGAGGCCCTGGGCGCCATGGCCAAGCGGGTCTTCGAGGCCACCGACGGGCTCGTGGCGGCGGGCACCGGCTTCGCGGCCGAGATCGGCGCGTCGGGCGAGCGGGCCGCCCGCGACATCGGCCACATCTACCAGGAGGCCGTCGCGGCGGCCGCCGTGGATCTGGAGGAGAAGATGGTCTCGGTGGGCGAGCGGCTGGACACGGCGGTGCGGCAGGTCGACGAGACCACGCGCGCGCAGGCGGAGCAGGCCAGGATCACGGCCGCGACGACGGACGAGCAGCTCCGCGCGCTGGCCGAGACGGCCGCACGCGACCGGGCCGAGGCGGTGGCCCGGTTCGAGGCGCTGGAGCGCCATCTGACGGGCCTGGCCGAGATGACGGCCGCGGCCGCCGACCGGCTGAGCGAGACGCTCACCGCGACCGCCGGCCGCCCGGCCGTCCCCCTGCCCGTCACCGCCCCCGTCCCCGCAACAGCCGCCGCAACGGCCGCCGCGCCGAACGGGCGGCTCGGTGACGGACACGAACAGACGCGACCGCCCGGCGCGGCCACTCCACGCCAGGACGACGCCCCAGGACCCGGCACGCCGCTCCCAGAAAGTTCGTGACCATGGAATTCTTCAGCATCGTCGTGTGGATCGTCCTGTCGGCCGCGCTGGTGACCTGCGTCGTGCTGTGGGGCAAGGTGCGGGACCTGCGAGGCAGGCTCCCGGCGACCGTCAAGCCGCAGGTCCGGTACGTGGACCGGCCGGTCGAGGTGGTCAAGCGGGTCGACCGGCCCGTCGAGGTGGTCAAGTACGTGGACCGGCCCGTCGAGGTGATCAGGTACGTCGAGCGCGAGGAGGAGCCGGAGACCCCGCCCGGGGCCGAGCACCTGGCCGACCCGGAGGCGCTGCCGGACGTGCCCGACGCCGTGCCCGACAGCGTCGTGGACGGCGCCAGGTTCGGCCGGCTCACCGTCCGCGCGGCCTCGGTGCGGGGCGAGCACGCCCGTCAGAACGCCCAGCTCCGCAAGCAGACCGTCTCACTCGCCGTCCTGGAGCTGTTCGACCCGCCGGTCCTGCTGTCCGCGCTCGCCGCGGGCCGGCCGAACAGCAGGCGCTCGCAGGTCGGCGCCGCCCAGGTCTGCCGCAGCGTCCAGCACCGGCTGTCGGAGGCGGCCCCGGACCTGGACGCGGCCTGGCGCGCGGCCGTCACGGGCGCCCCGGACGCGTCCGGCCTGCTCGACCGGCTGCTCGGCGACGTGGCGCTCAGGCTGGTCGACCCGCTGACCGAGGCCGCCCGCCGGCGGGCCCTCGGCCCGGAGGACATCGCGACGGACCTCACCTGCCTGCTCACCCGTCTCGGCGACGGTCAACGGCGCGAGCATCTCGCCTTCGGCATCGGAGCCGGGTCGGTCACCGTGCTCAGGACGGACGGAACCCTGGCCCCGGCGTACGGCCCCGAGGAGGGTGGGCCGGAGCGGACCAAGGAGCTGCTGCCCATGCACCCCGGCGCGCTGCGGTGGGACCGCTTCTCGACCACGGCCGGGGAGGTGGCGGTGGCGTGCACGGCCTCGACGGCCCGCCTGCTGTCGGGGCCGCGGTTCGCCGAACGGATCGCCCCCGAGTGGCTGGACGGGCCGCCCGCGCTGATCCGCTTCCTCGGGGGCCTCGCCGTCCCCGAGCCGCAGAGCCGAGGGGACCGGTCGATGGTCGGCCTGTGGGAGAAGAAGGCCCGGTGAGCCGGGGACGCGCCAAGGCGTACGGGGACACGGGACGGCGCGCACGTCCGGCCCTCCTCGCCGCCGCGACACCGACGGGCCTGAAGGAGGAGCGATGGCGCGGAAGATCTCGCCGTTCGGCGGGGAGCGGGGCATGTCCACGCGCGCGGTGGCGGGCTGGCTGTTCGCGGACCTGCTGGCCGCGCTCGTGCTGGTCGTCCTCGGCGCCGAGGTCTCCGGCCCGGCCCCGGGGACGGCAGCCAAGCCCGCCGCGTCCTCTGCCCCGGCCACCCCTTCGCCGTCACCGCCGTCCCCCTCACCGTCCCCGTCGCCGGTGGTGATCAGCCTGTCGGTGAAGCCGGAGGTCGCCGTCGTGCGGGTCCCGGGCGACGCCGGCGGGCTGAGGCGCGAGCTGCGTGGCCGTGACCGCCGGTTCCTCGGCGCGCGGGCCGGGCTGGTGCTGACCTTCGGTGCGGGCGACGCCACCACCGGGTCCGATCTGGCCCGCACGGTGAACCGGCACCTGCGCGCGTCCTACCCGAAGGTCTTCTCGCGCGCGGTGATGCGGGACTTCCACGACGGCGGCCTCGCCCCCGGGACCGCCCGCCTGGAGATATACCTGTTCACCGGCGAGCCGGGGCGGTGAGGTGCCGGCGACCGCGCGGGGAGGGCGGGCCGCCGGGGATCAGAGGGCGGGGGGAACGAAGATCCAGGCGTTCTCGGAGAACTGCTTCTCCGGGATGACGACGGCCGCCGGGCGGAACTCCGAGGGCACCAGGTCCTCGTACCCGTGCGCGACCACCTCCCGGTAGAGGGAGTCGGTCACGGCGAAGGCGATGTCGGCGGACCTGTCGCCCGCCAGGGCCTCCCGGAGCGGCTTGGAGTCCAGGACGCGGTTCACCGCGATCGACACGGCGCCCACGTAGCCGTTCGCGGCCTCGCGGATGATGCCCCGGCACAGCGCCACGCGCAGCCGCAGCCGATGATGGGCGTCCAGGCCGGCGTTGGCGTCCTTCAGCTCGATGCGCAGCCCCCGGATCAGGTCGGGGATCACCTGCGTCTCGTCGATCGCCGGGGGGAGGATCGCGAACTGGCCGTCGCCCGACGCCTGGCGATCGACCTCGGCCTCGGGCACCCCGGCCCTGCGCCGGGCGTGCTCCAGCACCCTGACCAGCCGCCCCTGGGCGGCGTCCTGCTCGTTGTCGTCGAACCGGCTGTACTTCTCGATGTCCGCGCTCACGCACAGGCGTACGGCCGCCCGGGAACGCGAGGACGTGCCCGGCCGTGGCGCGGGCCCGTCGTCGTGGGCGCCGGGGGGCAGTCGCTCGCTGAACGCCGCCGCCGTGGGCAGGCCGGTGGGGAAGACGTTCGTCCGCTGACGCCGCGTTCGGGTGATCTCGGTGGTAAGGGTCGCGCTCCCCGCCAGGTCGGGGGTCCCCACGGGCATCTCGACCAGCGCGTGCAGGCCGTACCTGCGGCGCAGCCCGCCTCCCTGCCGGGCGGTCAGGCTGTAGCCGAACCCGTCGGCCCTGCGGATGCCGAAGATCTCCGGCTCCTCCTCGCCGGGGCCCGATCGGCGCAGCCGGCTCCACATCCACCTGCCCCGGCCGCCGCCCGTGGCCGCCGAGACCGGCGGCGCGGGCCACGGACCGACGGCATCGTCCCAGGCCCCGTCGTCGGCCCGCACGCTGAGCGGCATCGCCGCCTCGTCGATCAGGCGGACCTCGAAACGCACCCGCGTGTAGTGGCGCCCGGCGGGCAGGTCCTCCAGGTCGAAGGCGAACAGCACGCCGTAGTAGTCGACGCCCAGGCTCGCGCGCCGGCTCCGCAGCACGGGCGAGAGCCACTCGTCCGGGACGACGTACGCGAGCGGGCGGACGAGCACCGCGCCCGACTGGCGGGACCGCTGCTCACCCTCGCCGAGGAACCGCTCCGTGAGGAACAGGTCCGGGCGGGACAGCACGTCCCGCGGGTCCAGTTCCGGCTCGTCCCCGACGACGTCGGCGGTCGGAAGGTCGTTCATCGAACCGGCTCCATTCTGTGCTTCCGCGATTTGTCCTGGCACGACTCAGAGCCCGTAGTAGGTGCAGGCCGCCCACACGTGCGGCTCCCGGGAGGCCGACAGCTCGGCCGCGGCCTGGGCCTGCGCCCGTCTCAGGGCGCTGACCGGCTCCAGGCCGTCCTCCAGCCAGCACCCGTGGAACTCCACCATGACGTCGAGGGTGGTCACCTCGCCCACTGGATACAGCGTCATCAGCAGGGCGCTCGGCCCCGCGGCGAGGAAGGCCCGGCTGAACCCGACGACGCCGTCCGGGGTCACCTCGCCTCCCCCGGTCTCGCACGCCGCGAGGATCACCAGGTCGGCGGCCAGATGCAGGCCGGGGACGTCGCGGGCGCGCAGAAGCCCATCGTCCGCGTCCGACCCGGCGAGCGCCACGTACGACATCATCGGGTCGTCCCGGACGACCTTGGCGTGGGTGCCGAGGAACAGAACCGTGCCCTCGGCGCCCGCCTCGCGCAGCGTCGCGATGCCCGCCCCCGCGCCTCGGTGGACGCGGCGGCGGCCCTCGGCGTAGTAGCGGGCGATGTCCCCGAAGCCGCGCTCGGTCGCGTCCAGCGGCCACGAGCCGTCGGCCAGCGGCGCGGGGTTGACCAGCGCGACCAGTGAGGGTGCCGCCCGGGCGGCGCGGGCCCGGCGGGCGGCCAGGTCGGGCAGGATGGCGAGCGCGGGAAGCACCCGGATCGCGTGCCGGTGGACCAGATGGGTCCCCTCCGCGTCGCGCAGCGCGCAGAACGGCACCTGGAACAGCTCGGCGTGCGGCACCACCGTGACGGGGGCGTCCGGATCGGCGGGCAGCAGGCCGGCGGGGATGACCTGCCACAGGTCGGCGTGCAGCAGGCGCAGCGCGTCCGCCATGGCCTCGCGGAGCGGGTCGCTGAGCTGGCCGAGCCGGGAGAGCCGCGTGAACGTGCCGACCGCCTCCGTCAGACGGCGGCGGTCCAGCGGGCGGCGGATCACCCGCATCCGCCCGCCCGGGGGGACGACCCAGATCACCAGCAGGTCGCCGGTGAGGAAGTACTCCACCACGGTGGCGTCGTGCGCGGCCAGGATCTCCGCGAGCCGGGTGCGGTCGACGACGCCCGCCGTTTCCAGGCCAGGGGGCGCCGGACGGTCCGACCGGGCCTCCAGGAGGTCGGCGAACGCGCGGGCCCGGGACATCTCCGAGGCCACCAGGGCGTCCTCGGGGGCGTCCAGGTCCAGCAGCAGGGTCACGATGCGCTCGTAGAAGGGCATCGCGCGGCGGGTCGACTGGATCCGGTCCCAGTCGGCGTCGAGCAGCGCCCGGGCCATCTCCACGTACCGGCTCGCCAGGCGCAGTCCCTCCTGCGTGCCGTCCCGCAGCCGTGCGGCGCCGCCCGCCGCGTCCGACCCGGCCACCCGGTCGCGCAGCAGGTCCAGCTCGGCGGCTCCGTCCCGGGCGAGGATCGCGAACAGTTCCCTGGGGGCGGGCACCTCGTCCTCGCCGAGCGCCTCGGTGTAGACGCGGCCGGTGTGGTCGGACGACTCCCAGGACGCGGGCACCGCGGCGCGCAGGCCGTGCGCGGCGGCGGCCAGCGCCCGATCCAGCTCGGCGACCGCGGCGGCCGGCGCCGCGCCGAACCCGGCGCCCCTGGTGGAGGGCGCCGCGCCGAACCCGGCAGCCCCACTGGCGGACGCCACGTCCAACCCGGCAGCCCCAGTGGCGGACGCCACGCCGAACCCGGCAGCCCCACTGGCGGACGTCCCGTCCAGCGCGGCTGCCGCGCTCGTCGATGTGGCGAGGTCCTCGGGTACGGGCCGCATCCGGCCCACGACCTGCTCCAGCGGGGCGAGCGCCGCCACGGCGTCCGATGCCGCCGCGTGGACCTCGGTGGCCGTGACCAGGTCGGGCCCGTCGCTCAGCCGCTCGCGGGCGTCGGCGGCGGCCTGCCTGAAATACCGGAGCCGTTCGGCCAGCTCCGCGACCGAGGTCTCCGCTGAGCGGACGACGCTCCGCCATGGGTTCAGCGTGGTCACGCTGGTGCGGCGCAGGTCAGCCAGCACGGCCAGCAGGTCCCGCATCCGCGCGTGGTCGGAGCGGGCGAACGCGCAGCGGATCCGCGCCTCGACCAGCCCGAGGCGGTCGAGCACATCCTTCCCCATGTCGCCGGACTCGGGCGGATCCGCGTACAGCCTGGCCGCTCGCTCCAGCACCCGGTCCGCCTGGCCGTAACGGCCACTCGTCTGGAGGTCGATGCCGAGGTGGCGCAGCGCGGTCCGGTCCTCGGCGGTGAACGCGTCGTCGGCGTCCCGATCCGGGTCGTCCGGCTCGTCCGGGTCGTCCTTGTCGTCCCGGACGAGCACGGCCAGGCGCAGGTCCCCGTCGTCGGGGATGAGACCGGCCGCGACGTCCGGGCCCTGGGCGAGGCGCAGGAACCCGCGCCGGCCGAGCGCGTCGGCGCCCCCCGGCCGGGCCGCCCGGTTCACACGCCCGGAGGACACGGGCCAGAACTCGTCCCCGGCGACAGCGACGGCCACCCCTCCCCCGCGATCAGCCCCCTCCCCGGCGACGGCTCCCCCTCCCGAGCCGCCCCCCGCCACCACCGCTCGTCCCGCGTCCCCCGAACCCTCCCCCGCGACCACCGCTCCTCCCGCGTACCGCGAGCCCTCTCCGGGCACGGCCGGTTCGCCGCCTGTGCCCACGGCGAGACGCACGCCGGTGCCCAGAACGCCCCGCCACCGGCCACGCAGCGACGCGTCCGCAAGCTTCGCGGCCAGCCGCTCCACGGCCCCGCCGGAAGGGGAGGACGGCGGCGCGGGGTCCTGCCGGTACGAATCCGCGCCCGGCGGGCCCCCGCCCTCGCCGGGCACCCAGTCCGCCTTGACCCGCCGCCCCGAGAACGTCGCCTCGTACCGGCCGGCGACCCCGTCGGCGCCGACGCCGCCGAGCCACAGCCGGCCCGTCACCTGGTCGCCGGCCACCTCGATCCGCGCGCCGCCGCGCCGCGCCTGGACCAGCCCGGCGATCGGCAGCCGCGGCTCCCGGTACGCCCAGAACGCGCCGACGGGGTCGGACGGCCCCGGGTCGATGACGACGTCGACGACCCCGCCGCTCGCCGTGACCCGCGAGCTGCCGGGCTCGGCGGCGATCATCATCATGTCGCCGGGGCTGGTGACGGTGTCGGTCGCCAGGGTGACGTTCACCGCGAGCGGCGACCCGGGCGGCGGTTTCTCCAGGAACAGCATCGCCGGCTGTTCGGGCAGGCGGATCCCGTTGTGGGTACCCCGCAGGGTGACGGCGTACGAGGTCGGCACCGGGACCTCTCCAATCCGGCGGACGACCGGGCCCGCCTCCTGTTCGTGAAGCGACACCAGCCGCTGCCGCACGCGCGCGATGACGGCGCCGAACCGGCCCGGGCCGACGTAGAGGGCGTCCAGGCTCCACGACCCGTCGGCGTCCATGGTCAGATAGCCGTCGATCGACGTGGGCCGCACCTCGCCGGGCGGGCTCTCGGCGGCGACCTCCAACGAGCCACCCGCCGTCCACCAGCTTCCGCGCAGCGTCGCCGATCCCAGGTGGGCCACGAAGAAGCCGTCCCCCGAGAGGGACAACGTGTCGTCGGTGAAGGCACGCGCCACGAATGCGTCCCGGGGGCGCAGAGGCGCCAGGTGCCAGCCGTCGAGGGTGCCGTCGGGACGGGTCCTCGGCTCGGCCTGCTCGACCTCCGGCGCCTCTCCGCGCAGCACGCGGTCCGGACCGCTCATGTCACTCCTTCTCCGAGTTACCCGGCTTCTCTGACTTCTCCTCGTTCTCCGGTCCCCCCGCGTTATCCGCGTTCTGCGGGCTCTCCAGGTTCTGCGGGCTCTCCGGGTTCTGCGGGTTCTGCGGGTTCTCCGGGTTCTCCGGGTTCTGCAGGCTCTGCGGGCTCTCCGGTTCTACGGATTCTCGGGGTTCTCCGGTTTCCCCCAGTTCCCCCTGCTCGCCGGGTTCTCTCAGTTCCGCGGGGTTCCCGGATTCTGCTATTCCTCGCGATTCTTCTGGTTCTCGGATCGCCCCCGTTCTCGCCTTCCTCCCACTTCTCCATTTCGTCGGGTTCTCCTCGTTCTCCGACCGCTCCCCGTTCTCGGCTTCCGCCGGGTTCTCCGATTCCTCCGGGTTCTTCGCGATCTCCGGGCCGAAGAGCCGGATCCAGGCGGGCATCGGGGACTTCGCGCCCGGCACCTCCACGCCCACCCGCCGGAACCGGTCCTGGCGCAGCACCGGGAACTCCGGCTGGGTGATCTCGTCGAACAGCGGCGAGGAGATGATCAGGGCGAGGTCGCACCGCGGGTCGGCGGACAGCTCCGCGTCCAGCTTCTCGACCGCGCACATGCCGCTGACCGCCGTCACCGCCCGGCCCTCGAAGCCGTCGGGGCCCAGCCGGGTGATCCCCTGGTGGAAGGCCAGTCGGAGCCGCCAGGCGGCCGAGCGCCGCGCCGCACGGCGCAGCTCGCGCGTGAGATCATCGATGACGCGGGCCTCGTGGACGCCGGGGGGCATCACCAGCACGAGCCCCGGGTTCCCGGCGCCGCTCCACTGCTCCTGAAGGAACAGCCGATCCAGATCGGCCGCCGCGCAGGCCTCCCGCACGACGTCGAGCAGCCAACGGTGCGGGTCCGCGGCCCGCGCGCGCGACGGTCCCTGCGCGCGGACGGCGGCGCACAGTCGCCGTACCGGATCGGAGTCCATGTCGCCCCTTCGCCGCCGGCGTGCGCCGGACCGGTCACTCCCCCTCACCTTGGGGCCGGGGCGCGGACCACACCCCGTATTCCGGCGGGATCTCGGCGATTCCCGCGATGGCGTGCAGGGCGGCGGGGTCACGGATCAGGATCCGCCGGTATCCGGTCTCGACCACTCCCTTGTGGCGCAGCGCGCGCAGTTCCTTGTGCACGGTGGGCTCCCGGGCCCCGGCCAGCGCGGCGAGGTCGGGCTGGGTCAGGGCGAGCCGGATCTCGATCCCCTCCCGCACCCGCTCGCCGTGCTGGGCCGCTAGCAGGACGAGCACGCGGGCGAGGCGCAGCGGCGCGGGCGTGCTGCCGTACTCGATCCGGTGCCAGGTGGAGTTGCGCAGCTTCGCCGTGACGACCCGCTGCACCGCCCGGGACACCGTGGGGTGATGGTCGAGGAAGTCGAGGAACTCCGCCTGGCCGACGCGGCGCACCACAGAGGGCTTGACCGCGATGACGCTCGCCAGCCGAGGCCGGCCGTCCAGGCTGGCCAGTTCGCCGACCAGGTCGCCGTCGGTCCTGATGGCGAGCAGGACGGTGTGACCGTCGGCGGTGTTGCTGACGACCTTGACGCACGCCTCGATCAGCAGCAGCACGTGCCGGGACGTGGGGTCCCCCTCGCGCAGCAGGGACTCGTTGGCCCCGAACTGCGTCGCGGTACCGAGCCTCAGCATGAGCTCCCGCGTCGCGGGCTCCAGACTGCCGAGCAGGCTCCGGGGAGGCCAGTTTCCTATTCGCCGCGGCCCGGAGGTGCCGTTCTTCATCCGGCCCTCCGCGCGTTACATAAAGAATTCACGACAATGAGCCGGACGCGATCGGCGGCCGGTCGAAAGCGAGAGCTCGGACATACCGATTCATGCCTGCCTGGGTGTGTGCCGTCGCTCATGAGAACCTCCGGTGAGGGACCCGGGTGATCGATTGGAACGATGCAGTTCCGACGCGAGGCGCGCCGTGGCTCATCTTTCTCACGCTACTGAACAGTAGCCAACTGATGGCGGACAGTCTGCGAAAAATCACTATCCGTCCCTGGCCCCCGGACAGCGGCGCTCGACCGCGCATCCGGCCGAGACGGGCGCCGACCGCCAAGCCCTACTCCGCCGAAGCCGCCCCGCATTGACGAGGGCAAACACGCTGTGATCATCCAAACGATAAAACACCGTCGCGACGCTTACCGTCCGTAACGGATCGATCAGAGGCAGGTGAGCCCGAGACAGAAGCTCGGGCTCACCCACCGGGATGAGGCAACGGGCGGACCGTCTGGGAGCGTCAGACGATCGGGGGGCGGCCGAGGCGGAGCATGCGCCAGGCCGTGCGCCAGGCCATGGGGCGGCGCTCGCCGGCCGGTTCGCGGATGCCCTCCACGAAGCCCTGGAACCAGGACCGGATCGCCAGGGACGAGCGCTCGCGCACCAGCGTGAGCATGATCCAGTCCAGGAGGTACAGGACCGCGAGCGGCCAGGGAAGGTTGCGGCGGGCCAGCCAGACCCGGTTGCGCGCGTTGAGCCGGTAGAAGTTGGCATGGCGCGTCGGCGGGACCTGTGGGTGGTACATCACGCAGTCCGCGTCGTACTCGATGCGGTAGCCCTCGCCGAGCAGCCGCCAGGCCAGGTCGGTCTCCTCGTGCGCGTAGAAGAAGTGCCCGGGAAGGCCGCCGACCTGCAGATACGCCGAGCGCCTGATGGCCGAGGCGCCGCCGAGGAAGGTCGTCACCGGCGAGGAGCGCTGGGGGTCGCCCGCACGCAACCGGGGCACGTGGCGGCGCTGGCCCACGCCGCCCTCCGGGTCCATGACGCGGAAGGACAGCACCGCGAGGTCGGGCTCGTCCGCGAAGCGCTCGCGGACGTGGGCCGCCACCTTGTCGTCGGCGTACCAGCCGTCGTCGTCGAGGAACATGACGACGTCGCCGCTGCACTCGCGGACGCCGTGGTTGCGCCCTTCCGGGATGCCGACGTTGTCCGGGATGCGCACGATGCGGACGGAGGCCGACCCGATGCGTGAAACGGACGCGAGCGGAGGGACGTCGGCGCCGTTGCCCACGACGACGACCTCGACGTCGCCGTCCGTCTGCGTCAGCGCGGACTCGACCGCCCGGTCGAGCTCCGCGATACGGTTACCCATAGTGAGGATGACACAGGAGATCTTCAACGCGTCATCGCCCCGACGCATGGAGAACGCATGTGTTCATGATCACCGAGTCTGTGTGAGCGGGCAATCCCGGCCGTGTCTGCATACTGCCAAATAAGCGTATCGGAACTGTAAGGAAACCCCCACCGAACATTGAACGTCAATCCGGCGGCGACTCTTGACAAAGTTCCACGCGATAGAGGTACGACGCCGACAGGGCGCCACCGGTTCCGTGGCTCTGTCATGTCACGCAAGCCGCCGGGACGCCAGGATGCTCACCAGGTGGAGGACCGTCTGCAGCCCCGCGAACAGCACGCAGGCGACGGTCAGCACCTGCGTCGCGGTCAGGCCGCCGGCCACGGCGTCCCAGACGGCCGCGACCACGGCGATCAGCGACAGCTCGACCGCCTGGATCACCCGGTGGAAGCGCAGCGCCGCCGCGACCTTCCGCGCCGCCCCGAGCCGCCGCGACTGGAACTGCTCGGCCGCGGCCTCGGTGGTGGCCGTGAGCCCCGAGCGGGCGCGGGCGACGTCCACCAGGTCGGTCTCGGACTTGATGAGGATGGCCCCGAGCGCGGCGGCGACGCCGAGCACGGTGTACCAGTCGGGCAGCGTCGCCGACGCCCGGAAGCCCAGGCCGATCAGCAGCGCCGCCTCGGCGAAGTAGTGGCCTACGCGGTCGAGGTAGACGCCCGTGATGGACGTGCGGTGGGTCCACCGGGCCAGCTCGCCGTCGGAGCAGTCGAGCAGGAGGTACACCTGGATGAGGACGGCCGCCGCGACGGCCGCCCACAGCCCCGGCAGGGCCAGCACCACGCCCGCCAGGACGCCGGAAAGGATCATCAGCCCGGTGACCTGGTTGGGGGTGATCGCGGTGCGGGCCAGCGCCCACGTCACGTAGATCGACAGCTTGCGCATGTACAGCGCGCCGGCCCAGTGCTCGCCGGAGTTGCGGCCCATGGTGGTCTGCGGCTGGGCGACCGCGCGAAGCTCAATTACCGACGGCCCGGACATATCGCTCCACCCGGTCGCGCACCTCGGCCTCGGACAGGCGCAGGTGCTCAAGGATCGTGTACCGCCCGGGACGGGTCGAGGGCGCGAGCATGACGGCCGCGCAGAACTGCTCGCTCGTCAGCCCGATGTCGCCCGGGGTCACCGGCAGCTCGTGGGCGCGCAGGCATTCGACCACCGACGACAGCAGGCGGTCCTCCTCGCGCAGGAAGTAGCAGAACGCCGTGCCGATGCCGGCCAGCTCGCCGTGGTTGGACGTGCCCGGGTAGAGCTGGTCGATGGCATGCAGGATCTCGTGGTCGCCGCCGCTGCCCGGACGCGAGGACCCCGCGACGACCATCGACATGCCCGAAAGGATCAGCGACTCGGCCAGCACCGTCAGGAACGCGTCCGACTCGATCGAGTCCTGGCGGCCCAGCACGGCCTCGGCCGCGGTGCGCGCCATCGAGACGGCCAGGCCGTCGATGGGCTCGCCGCGCTCGACGTTGCCGAGCTGCCAGTCGTCGATGGCGGACAGGTTGCTGATCACGTCCCCCACTCCGGCCCGCACGAGCCGCGGGGGCGCGTCGTGCACGAAGTCCAGGTCGACGAGCAGCGCCAGGGGCATCGGGACGCCGAACGACCCCTTGCCGCCCTCGTGCTCCAGCGAGGACACCGGCGAGCAGATGCCGTCGTGCGAGAGGTTCGTCGCCACGGCGACCATGGGGATGCCGGCGAGCGACGCGGCGTACTTGGTGACGTCGATCGTCTTTCCGCCGCCGATGCCGACCACGGCCTCGTACGCCCCCTTGCGCAGGTCGGCGCCGAGGGAGACGGCCGCGTCGACCGAGCCGTCGGGGACGCGGAAGACCTCGGCCTCGCCGAGGGTGGGCGCGATCATGCCGGAGATGTGGTCGCCCTGGCCGGAGCCCACCGCGACCGCCACGCGGCCGGAGGTGGCCACCCGGCTGTCGGCGAGCAGCGCGCCCAGCTGGGCCACCGCGCCCCGGCGGACCTCGACGGTCAGCGGGGCCGTGAGCATTCGAGCTAGAAGGGGCATGCGGTCTCCAAGGCCGTCGTCGCGCCGGCGGGCGGGCCGGCTAGTACGTGCACGCGATCTCCCTGGCCTTGGCGAGGTCGTCGTGGTTGTCGACCTCGACCCAGTCGACCTTGCCGATGGGGGCGACGGCGATCTGCTCGCCGCGGGAGACCATCTCGCCGTAGCCGTCCTCGTAGTAGAGCTGCGGGTCGCGCTCGAAGGTGGCCTTCAGGGCGTCGGCGAGACGCTCGGCGGCGCCCGGACGGATGAGCGTCGCGCCGATGTACTCGCCGTACGCCTCGGAGGGGTCCATCAGCTTCGTGATGCGGCGCAGGTGGCCCGCCTCGTCGAGTGTGACCTTCATCTCTTCGTCGGCGAGCGTCTTCACGTCGTCCACCGCGAGCAGGATGTCGCTCGTCACTGGGGCGTCCAGGAGCGTGCGCTCGACCGAGACGGGGTGGACGGTGTCGCCGTTGACGAGCAGGGCACCCGACGCGAAGTGGTCACGGGCGCACCACAGCGAGTAGGCGTTGTTCCACTCTTCGGCCTTGTCGTTGTGCACGAGGGTGAGCTTCACGCCGTGCCGCCGCTCCAGCTCCGCCCGGCGGTCGTGGACGGCCCGCGCCGCGTACCCGACGATGACCACGACTTCCCGCAGGTCCACGGCCGCGAGGTTCCGCAGCGCGATGTCCAGGATCGTGGTCTCACCGTCGACCGGCACGAGCGCCTTGGGCAGCGTGTCGGTGTACGGCCGCAGCCGACGTCCGGCCCCGGCGGCCAGCACCATTCCCAGCAACGTGCACTCCTCAGTGTGGCGTGAAGTCTGTAAGGCCAAAGGTTAGTTGCCTGGAGGTGGTGATCGTGTAATCGGGAGTTCACCTATTCGATTACAAGACCTTGCCTTGGCAATGTAGGCCGTGACAGGGGTGCCACGTGTGACGCTCGGGGCTGAGGTGCGCGGCCGGCTTTGGCCGGGGCTTTGCCCGGCCAGGGATGCCCGCCGTCAGTCCTGCGTGCCGAGGTCGGCCGCCTCGACGCCGGATCTGGGCGCGGCCAGCCAGCACGTGACGCTCTCCCAGCAGAACAACGCCGAGAGATACAGCGCGGCCAGCACGAAGACGGCCGTCACGATGCCCAGCAGGGCGCCCATGGCGATGATCAGCATACGCCCCTCCCAGCCCAGACCGGCCGACGCGAGCCAGGTGGGTGGGTAGACGTGCTGACGGCAGCGGTAGACGACGTCGTAGTGGTGGAACAGCACCGCGCCGAGCAGGGCCAGCACCAGGAAGCGGGGGACGCCCCAGGCGAAGCCCACGCTGGCGATGAAGCCGTACTCGGTGACGCGCAGGATGGGCGGGACCAGCCAGTCGAGCCGCCCGTCGTGCGGGTGTGAGCTGCCTGGGCCCGCCAGCATCAGCGCCACGGCGGGCGCGAACACCGCGGGGCCGTCCGCGCCCGCGACGCCGAGGAACAGCATCACGCCGGTGACGAAGGCCCCCGCGATCGCGGGCGGCAGGGGCGGGAGCTGCCCGGCGACGAGCAGGCCCATGCCGCGCGCCAGCACGCCGTCGTCGCGGTAGGTCACCACGGAGCTGCGCGGCACCCGGGTCATGTGCACGGTGGTCATCTCGGGCGCGGCCTGACGCTGCCGCTCACGGGGCTGCCTGCGGGCGGGTGTGGTGGTCATGTCAGAAAGACCTCGCGATCCTGCCGGTGAGCGTGTACAGAAACGCGAAGCCGCCCCAGGCGAGCAACGCCAGGAACGTCGCCCGCGCGTCGAACAGCGCGGCGGTGACGCCGATCAGCACCATGCGGTCGCCGATCGGCAGGACGATGATCTTCCTCAGCCAGCGCGCGGCGGTGTTCCCGTCCAGGCGCCCCTGGACGCGCGCGACGGCGCCGCCGCCCGCGCCGGCCGCGCCGGCCTCGGCCCGCGCGTCGGCGAAGGAGAAGTCGACCATGTGGCGGACGGCCTGCAGCAGCATGGCGGCGACCGCCATCGCCCAGATGCCGTCCGACCCCAGCGCCCCCACGTCGGCCCCACCGGCGTACCCGACGGCGAGGCCGACGTAGACGACGTACTCCTTGACGCGGTCGAACGTGGCGTCCAGCCAGGCGCCGAGGGGCGAGAACGTGCGGGTGTAGCGGGCGAGCTGCCCGTCCACGCAGTCCAGGACGAAGGACAGGTACAGGAGCACGGCCCCTGCCACCATCGCGCGGCGCCGGCCCGACGAGAACGCCACGGCGGCGAGGCCCGCGAGGCCGACGGACAGGCCGGTCACGGCGTTCGGCGACAGGCCGAGACGCGCGGCCGCCCGCACGAGATGGCCCGACCACGAGCTGACCAGGTAGGTGGACGAGAAGCCGTCGTCGGACTTGATGGCGGCCTGCAGGCGGGCGTGGCTCTCGTCCACCTCCGCCAGCCGGGTCATCGCGGCGTCCGCGGCCGGCTGGGTGGTGACCCGCTCGCAGTGCAGCCGGCCGAGCGGCGCGGCCCGTACCGGCACGCCGACCCGCACCAGCCCGGCCAGCAGCAGGGCCGTGACCTCCGACTCCCCCGCGTCGCCGAGGCGGTCCTCCTGGGCGAGGTCGGCGAGCTCGTCGGCGACCTCGGCGAGGCTCGCCAGATCGGCCTCCGCGACGTGCAGCACCCCGCGGAAGGCGGCGTTGGGGCCGCTGACCGTGTGGAACGAGTTGCCCGCCGCGACCACCTTGGCGCGCTCGGCGCGCACAGGGGGAAGCTCGGGGTCGCCCTCGGCGTACCCGGAGGACACCAGCGCGCCGGTGCCCCGCGCGGGGTCGGACAGCAGCAGGGCCAGGGCCTCGGTGTGCGCCACCAGATCGCCTGGGAGCACGGCGACCGGGCCCGCGCCGGACCGTGCCAGGTCGGCCACCGCACGCAGATCGCCGGGGAGGCCGCCGCTGCGCGTCCCCCTGGACGCGGTAACCGTCGCCTTGGAGGCGGAGGCCCTCCACTCGGGCGCGGAGGTCGTCCGCTCGGGCGCGGGGGTCGTCCGCTCGGGCGCGGGGGCCGTCCGCTCGGGCGCGGGGGCCGTCCGCTCGGGCGCGGGGGCCGTCCGCTCGGGCGCGGGGGCCGTCCGCTCGGGGGCGGGGGTCGTCCGCTCGGGGGCGGGGGTCGTCCGCTCGGGCGGCGGGCCGGTGGCCGGGTCGGCGACGAGCACGGCGGGCCGGGGCGCCGGGACCGGAGGCGGGGGCGGGAGCCCAGGCTGGGACTGGAGCTGAGGCTGGGACTGCGGCTCGGGCTGGAGTTGGGCGGGATGTGATGACTGGGGCGGGTCGGTCGCCTTCGTGACCTCGGCGCCGATCGCGACAGGCGTCACCCTTGTGATGAGATGCACCGGGCCGGCATGGAGCGCGGCGAGCTGTCCGATCAGGCGGTCGGCCAGCGTGCCCTCGGCGCAGGCCAGGCGGGTGGCCGGGGTCGTCGCGAGCACGACCGCCACGCGCGCGGACGTCCTGACGTGCGGCGGCCGCGCCGGAGCGCCTACGGGTGCCGGCGAGGGCTGCGCGGGGGGTGGGGACGCGGACTCGGGCAACCGGGGTCTCCTTCCGCGACCGGGGATCGTCCACCCCGCAACGTAACCGAGCGATCACACGGCTCGCAATCCCATCCGGCGCGTCGCCCACCGCGCCGCAGGTGAAAAGCCTCCGCGCTTCATGGAACGGACGATGCCACGCGGCGCCCGACAGTGACGGAGCGCGACGATCGCCCTACTTCACACCGAACGACCGATACCGGACACCACCCCGACAGGGCGACGGCCCGGGTAAAGATCAGCAGGACAGGCGCACACACGCCGTCGAAGATCCCGGCGACCCGCCGACCGCGACTGACAACAGACCCGAAGACCAAGACCAACAATCACCAGTAATACAGCAAGAATCCCGCCGACAACACAGCCGACGCGTCAGGGGGTGTGGGGTGTACCGGTGGCGTGGCCTGTTACGTCGGAGGTGAGGATGTTCAGGCACGTCTGAGCAACGTCGGGCGGTGGCGGAAGCGGGTCGCCGTCGCCCGGGGAGGACTCGCCGGGAAGCGTGCCGGTGCTCCGGAGGCTGACGCAGTTGACTTTGACGCCGAGGTCCGCCCATTCATCCGCCAGCGCCTGGGTCAGCGCGACCACGGCGGCGTCGGTCGAGCACCGGAGGCTCGCGTTCGCCGATCTCTCCGCGGGCGAGTCGGCGCGGGAGCCGATGGTGGACAGCAGGAGGTGGCCGCGCGTCTCGCGTAGGTAGGGCAGGGACGCTCTGGCGATGTTGACCGGGCCGAGGTGGTTCACGGCGATGGTCTCGCGGACGGCTTCCCCGTCGGCCTCGTCCAGCCGGCCTTCACCCGCCGCCGCCGTTTCGGTGAGATGGACCACGTGGTCGACGCGCCCGCTCTGCTTGGACGCCTGTTCCAGGGCGTGGGCCACCGACGCCGGGTCCTCCACCCGTACCCCGCTCCCGCCGGACCCCGTCCGCGAGAAGACGTGGACGGCAGCCCCGTACCCGGTCGCGAGGTCGGCGATCCGCGTACCGATGTCGTCGCCGCCGAAGACCGCCACCGTCGTGCCCTCCAGCGCCCGCCGGTGGGCGTCGGGTCCGGCCGGGACGGGCGCGGCGCGCGAGGCCAGCTCGATGAGCTTCTCCGCGATGTGGACGTCGACCGGGTGTGTGACCTTCATGTTGCGCTCGCTGCCCGGCACGATGTGAATGGGGACGTCCGGGAGGTAGCGCAGCACCACGCCGCAGTCGTCCGTGGCGGGACGTCCCGCGAAGCCCGGGTCGCGCAGCGCCCGCTCGTACGCCTCCCGGATCACCGACAGCCGGAATCCCTGCGGGGTCTGGACGCGCCGCAGCAGGGAGCGGTCCGGGACCTCGCGGATGACCTCGCCGGAGGGGCCGGGAGCGGCCACCAGGATCGTGTCGGACGACGGGATCGCGACGTTCACCGCCGAGTGCGTCCTCAGCGCCTCGACGCAGTCGGAGATGATGCGCGGCTCGACGAGCGGCCGGACCGCGTCGTGCAGGAGCACGTCGCACTCGTCCGGCCCGAGCGCCTGAAGGGCCCGCCAGGTGGACTCGGTGCGCGTCGCGCCACCCTCGACGACCTGGCGGACCTTGTGGAAGCGGCCCCGCGCGACGATGCGCTCGGCCTCGGCCGTGAAGCCCGGTGCCATCAGGACGACTACCTCGTCGATCTCGGGCGCGCGCTCGAAGACCGCCAGCGTGTGCTCGATGATCGACCGTCCGCCGATCTTGAGCAGTTGCTTCGGCCTGCTGTGTCCCATGCGCCGGCCGACGCCCCCCGCGAGCACGACTCCCACGACCCGCCGCCGCACTTCTCCTCCAGCCAACGTCCGACCGCTCCCTGTTGTCGTCGTCACTCCCAGTGTCCTGCACCGGGCACGCCCGCCCGCACCGAACGGCACCCGGCCGGACGCCTCCCTGAGCCGGTCCCCGGCCCGCGACTCTCAGAGCCCGCGCCTCAGGCCGGCGGATGCGGCGGCTCTGAGCTCCTCCAGCAGGTTTCCGGGTCAGGCGGGGGTGGTTCTCCGGGGTGGCTTGCTCAGGGCGGGGGGGCTGGTCAGGAAGCCCCAGCCCCAGGAGAGGTGCATGGTGGCGTAGACGATCGGGAGGCGGGCCAGGGCGTCGGCGGGGAGGGTGCGGCCGGTCAGCACCGAGCCGGCGAGGACCGCGGCGACGTAGGCCGCCGGGACCAGCAGGGCGGGCCAGAAGAACGGGGAGACGAGCAGGCCCAGCAGTATCGCGGCCACGGCGATCGGCGGCGCGAGGTAGCGCAGGTTGATCGTGCCCTCGTGGGTGCGGGCGACGACCCGGCGCCAGCGGCCGTAGTGGAAGTACTGCTTGGCGAGGGCCTTGACGCTCGGCCGGGGACGGTAGGAGACGCGCATGCGCGGCTGGAACCACACCAGGCCGCCGGTCTCGCGGATGCGGTGGTTCATCTCCCAGTCCTGCGCGCGCTGGAAGTGCTCGTCGTAGCCGCCGACGCGCATCAGGGCCTCACGACGGAAGACGCCGAGGTAGACGGTGTCGGCGGGCCCGGCCTCGCCTCCGGTGTGGAAGCGGGCGTTGCCGACGCCGATCTTGGACGTCATGGCGCACGCGACGGCCTTCTCGAACGGCGTGACGCCCTCGGCGGCCATGATGCCGCCGACGTTGTCGGCGCCAGTGGCCTCCAGCGTCTCGACCGCGACCTGGAGGTAGTCCTCCGGGAGCATGGCGTGGCCGTCGACCCGGGCGATGATCCCGTTGCGGGACGCCCCGATGGCGGCGTTGAGCGCGTTCGGCGTGCGTCCGGTGGGGTTGGGCACCACGATCACGCGGGGATCCTCGGCCGCGAGGGCGTCGGCGACCTCCTGCGTGCGGTCGTGGGACGGGCCCACGGCGAGGACGACCTCGATCGGGCCGTCGTAGCGCTGCGCGAGCACCTGTCGTACGGCCTCACGCAGGTGGCGCTCCTCGTTGAGCACCGGCATGACGACCGAGATGGGCGGCCAGACGCGTGTGGTCCGGCTTGTTCGGGGCGAGTCGGGGAACTCCTTCATGGCGGCGCTCACGCTACTGTACGAGCGGGTGGGGACGGCAACCCACGGACGCGCGAAACGTCCTCACCGGTGACGCGTTCTCGTCGATGAGGGGGGCACCACGGTGAGCGACGACGATGCCGGCGTTCCCGTGGGCGCCGAGTCCGGTGTCCACGTGGGCGGTGACGCGTACGGCGGCGTGCGGCTCGCGCAGCGGCGCGCGAGGCGGTCACGGGCGGGCGCGCGGGGCGTGATGGTGACCGGAGCGCTGTCCACCATGGTGCTGGCCGGGTCGGGCGTGCTGTGGTTCCTCTCGACGTACGCGACGAGCCAGATCAGGTCCGTGAACGCGGGGACGGCCGGGTCGGACGCGCGGGGTGCGATGAACATCCTGCTGGTCGGGGTGGACAAGCGCGACGACCTCACGCGGCAGGAGCAGAACCGGCTGCACCTCGGCCGCGAGGTGGGGCAGCGCAGCGACACGATGATGGTCATCCACCTCTCGGAGGACCACGAGAAGATCACCGTGGTGAGCCTGCCCCGGGACAGCTGGGTGAACATTCCCGGCAAGGGCACCCACAAGATCAACTCTGCGTACTCCCTCGGCGGCGCGCAACTGGCCGTCCGCACCGTGCGCGAGGCCACCGGGCTGACCATCAACCACTACGTCGAGGTCAACGTGCTCGGCTTCATCAAGGTCGTGGACGCCCTCGGCGGCATCTCGGTCTGCACGCCCGTGGCCATCGACGACCAGCACACCAAGTTCAAGCTCCAGCCGGGGACCTACGAGCTCGACGGGGTGAAGGCGCTGTTCTACGCCCGCACCCGCGCCACCGCCCGCTCCGACCTGGACCGCATCGACCGCCAGCAGCAGGTGATCTCGGCGCTGCTGCACCGCGCGCTCAGCGGCGGCACCCTGGCCAACCCCGCGAAGCTGACCGGGCTGGTCGGGTCGACGCTGAAGACGCTGACGGTCGACGACGCGCTGGCCAAGGACATGCTCGGGCTGGCCAACCAGCTCAAGGACGTCTCCACCGACGACGTCGCGTTCACGACCGTGCCCCTCGCGGACGTCGACTACCGGGCGCCCACCGGCGAGTCGGCGGTGCTGTGGGACAAGGCGGCGGCGCGCGACCTGTTCCGGCGCATCGGCGACGACGAGCCGCTCGTCAAGCCCGCCGTCACGAAGACCGCGATCCCTGCCCCGTCGTCCACCCCGCCCACGTCGCCCTCGCCGGACCCGGCGGCCACGTCCGGCGCGAAGGAATTGACGGTGCCGCCCGAGCGCATCGCGGTGCGCGTGGTCAACGGCACGGCCATCACCGGCCTCGGCGCGCGCACCAAGGCGGACCTGCTGCGCATGGGCTTCCAGGTGCCGTCCGCCCCGGGCGACACCGCGACCAGGAACTACACCGACCCCGTGGTCCGCTACCCGGCCGGGCGCGAGGAGTCGGCGCGTACGGTGGCCGCCGCGATCCCCGGAGCCGAGTTGCGCGAGGCCGACGTGGCGGGCGTCGAGGTGATCGTCGGCTCCAAGTACTCGGGCGTGCGCAAGGTGACGGTCAAGGACACCGCCGCGTCCCCCTCGACCAGCCCCTCGGCCTCGGGCTCCCCGGTGGCGCGGACGGCGACGCAGAACATCTGCAAGAAGTGACCGGGCCCGGCGGGCGCTACCAGGCCTTGCCGGTGATGAGCTCGTAGGCCTCGATGTAGCGGGCGCGCGTGGCCTCGACGATGCCGGCGGGGACCTCCGGGGCGGGGGCCTGCTTGTCCCAGCCCGTCCCGGTGGCCCAGTCGCGGACGAACTGCTTGTCGAACGAGTGCTGCGCGCGCCCCGGCCGCCACTGGCCGGCGGCCCAGAAGCGGGAGGAGTCGGAGGTCAGCAGCTCGTCCCCGAGCATGAGCGTGCCGTCGGCGGACCGGCCGAACTCCAGCTTGGTGTCCGCGATGAGGATGCCGCGCTCGGCGGCGATCTCGGCGCCGCGCCGGTAGACCTCCAGGGTGGCGCGGCGGAGCTCTTCGGCGGTCTCGGCGCCTTCCTGGGCGATCACGTCGTCGAAGGTGATGAACTCGTCGTGCTCGCCGAGCGGGGCCTTGGTGGTGGGCGTGAAGATCGGCTCGGGCAGTCGTGAGCCCTCGACGAGGCCGGGCGGCAGCGCGACGCCGGACACCGAGCCGCGCGCCTGGTACTCCTTCAGGCCGGACCCGGTGAGGTAGCCGCGCGCGATGCACTCGACGGAGACCATGTCCAGCCTGCGGCACCGCACGGCCCGCCCCGCGAACTCCGGGGGGACGTCGGTGGCCGAGATCACGTGGTTGGGGACGACGTCGGCGAGCTGCTCGAACCACCACAGCGACAGCCGCGTGAGGACCTTGCCCTTGTCGGGGATGGGCGTCGGCAGGATGACGTCGTAGACGGAGACGCGGTCGGAGGCCACGAGGACGATGTCCCCACGATCCTCGTAGACGTCCCGCACCTTCCCGGAGTGGAGAAGCTTCACCCTGCCCCCTGCTCTGCGGTCCCAGGCGGCCCACCCGCCTCCCCGGCAAGCTCTCAGGCTACCGCCGCCCGGCCCGCCGCCGTCCCCCGCCCCGGGGCGCGCGGGCGCGAGCCGCGTGAGTGTCCGGCTCCAGCTCCGCGCGAGGCCTGTGGCTCAATGGTTGGATCACGAAAGGAAGCCCGTCGCGCGACCTTGCGCGCCGAGCCGGCACTGGCCATGCTGTGCCTACATATCTGTTAATTCAGTAAAACTGCCTCGCCGGAAAGCCGACATACGGGGAGTGGCGGTGGAGTTTCGGCTTCTGGGGCCGGTCGAAGTGACGGCGGCTACGGGGGTGTCCGTCCCGCTGGGCGGAGCCAAGCCGCAGACCTTGCTGGCCACGCTGCTGCTGGAGCACGGGCACATCGTGCCGATGGCCCGGCTGATCGACATCCTCTGGCCGGACGACCCGCCGGAGACCGCCAAGGCGGCGATCCAGACCTACGTCAAGACGTTGCGCCAGGCCCTGGCCCGGTACGGCATCACCGACGTGATCGTCACCCGCGCGCCCGGCTACATGGCGCAGCTCCCCGTCGGGTCGCTGGACGTGGACCGGTTCGAGCAACTCCTGGCCAAGGCGCGGCAGGCGTCCAATCTCCAGGAGACCTCCGACCTGCTCGGCGCGGCGCTGGCCCTGTGGCGCGGGCCCGCCCTGGCCGGGCTGGGCACCTCACCGCTGGGCGGGGAAGTGGCCCGGCTGGAACAGCTCCGGCTGACCGCCACCGAGGAGCGCATCGAGGCGGATCTCGCGCTCGGCCGGCACGGCGAGCTGGTGAGCGAGCTGGCCGCGCTGGTCGGCCGTCACCCCGTCAACGAGCGGCTGCGCGCCCAGTACATGACCGCGCTGTACCGGCTCGGCCGCCAGTCCGACGCCCTGGCCGGTTTCCGGGAGAGCCGCGAGGTGCTGGCCGAGGAGCTCGGCGTGGACCCGGGTCCAGAGCTGACCGAGCTGTACCACGCCATCCTGCGCGGCGACCCCGCCCTGCTGGCGCCGCCGTCCGGCGATACGGTCCGCGTCGCCGCGCCGGCCCAGCTCCCGCTGGCGCCCGCGGACTTCACCGGCCGCGCGGCCGAGACCTCCGCCCTGGTCACGGCGCTGACCGCGGGCGCGTCCCCGGTCATCCAGGTCGTCGCGGGCCGCGCAGGCACCGGCAAATCGGCCCTGGCGGTGCACGTCGCCCACCGGGTCGCCGCCGCCTTCCCCGATGGTCAGCTGTACGCCGAGTTACGCGGGATGGGCGAGACCCCCGCCGACGCCGGCGAGGTGCTCGGCCGGTTCCTCACGGCGCTCGGGGTCGAGCCCTCCGCCGTCCCGGCCGGAACCCCGGAGCGGGCCGAGCTGTACCGGTCCCTGCTGGCCGGCCGCCGGGTGCTGGTGCTCCTGGACGACGCCGCCGACGAGCGGCAGGTGCGCCCACTGCTGCCCGGCGGTCCCGGCGGCGGCGTGCTGATCACCTCGCGCAACCGGCTCGGCGGCCTCGGCGGCGTCCGCCGTACCGACCTGGACGTCCTCGACCCCGCCGAGGCCATCGAGCTGCTCGTCAGGATCGTCGGGCCCGAGCGGGTGGCGGCGGAGGAGCCGGTGGCCCGGGAAATCGCCGAGCTGTGCGGCCGGCTGCCGCTGGCGATCCGCATCGCCGGGGCCCGGCTGGCCACCCGTCAGCGCTGGCCGCTGCGGCTGCTGGCCGACCGGCTGACCGACGAACGGCGGCGGCTGGACGAGCTGGCCATCGCGGACCTCGAGGTCCGGGCCGGCTTCGAACTCAGCTACCGGGGGCTTGACGACGACGCGCGCCTCGCGCTGCGGCGGCTCGGCCATCTGGGCGTCCCGGAGTTCTCCCCGTGGATCGTCGCCTGGCTGAACGACGTCCCGGCGACGCTCGCCGAGGACATCGTGGAGCGCCTGGTCGACGCGCAGCTCGTGGACTTCAGCCGGGTGGACGACATCGGCACGCTCCGGTACCGGATGCACGACCTGGTACGGATCTACGGGAGCGAGCGGGCGGAGGCGGAGGAATCCCCCGAAACGGTCTCGGCGGCCGTGGGCCGCGTGCTCGGCGGCTGGCTGAGCGTGGCCAAGCAGGTGACCGCCCACGTCCCGTCCGACGAGATCGGCTGGCGGCGCCCCGCCGTGGCGGCCTCGCCGGTCCCGCGCGAGCTGGTGGCGCAGGTGCTGGCGGCCCCGCACGACTGGTTCGACATCGAGCGGCCCGCGCTGGTCGTCGGCCTGGAGCGCGCCGCCGCCCTCGGCCTGCACGACCTGGTGTGCCAGTTCGCCTCGGCCCGGCTCGGCCCCTCGTTCCTCGGGGTCAACAGGTTCGAGGCCCGGGAGCGGATCAACCAGGCGGCGCTGGCCGCGGCGCGCCGCGCGGGCGACCAGAACGGCGTGGCGACCATGCTGGCCGAGCTCGGGCAGCTCCGCTACGACCAGGACCGCTTCCCGGAGGCCCGCCGGGTCCTGGGCGAGGCGCTCGGCGCCTTCCGCGAGCTCGGCGACGCGCGCGGCCAGGCCGTGGCACTCGCCGGGCTCGGCATCACCTGCCGGGAGGCGGGACGCCTGGTCGAGTCGCTGCACTTCCTCGACCAGGCCACCACGCTGCTGGCGGAGCTCGGCGAGGACGTAGGGACCTTCTACCTGCTGCGGCTGGCCGCCTCCGTACGGCTGGAGCTCGGCGACTACCCCACCGCCTGGTCCGGTCTGGAGCAGTCCCTGGCCGCCTACCGCCGTCTCGGCAGCCCGCGCGGCGAGGCGGTGACGCTGCGCACGATGAGCCTGTTCCACCGGGCCACCGGCCGCTACGTCCCGGCGATCGAGACGGCCGAGGCCGCGGCGGCCATCTTCGCCCGGCTCGGCGACAAGCTGATGGAGGCGCACTCGATCCGCGCGCTGGCCAAGGCGCGGCTCCGCCTGGGCCGGACCGACCTGGCTCTGGCCCCGTTGGAGGGCGTGCTGTCGACCTGCCAGGCGATGGGCGACCGCTGGGGGCTGGGCATGGCCCTGCGCACCCTCGGCGAGCTGCACCTGGCCGACGGCGACCTGACGGACGCGGCGGCCTGCCTCACCGCGGCGATGGACGTGTGGCGGGACATGGAGGCCCCGCTGTGGCTCGCCCGCACCGAACGCGACCTCGCCCTGCTGCACGAGGCCCGCGGCGAGACCGAGACCGCTGCCGAGATCCGCGCCCGGGTCGTCAAGGTCTTCCACGACCACGGCGCCCGCGAGTACGCCGAGCTCGCCGAGGGTGCGCCCGCGTCCTGAAATCCGCCCTCCACGGATTTTCAGCGGAGTTTCAGCGCCCGACTCGAACCTTTCGGTGCAAGGACGCACAACGCGCCTCCATCGGAAGGATTTCGATGAAACTCAACCGCCTGATCTCCAGCACGCTCAGCGCGATGGTGGCAGCGGCCCTCAGCTTCTCTGCCGCCGCGGTCACCACCGTCACCGTCGCCACGCCCGCGCACGCCGCCTCCACGGCCGACGGCCAGATCACCCGCTCCGAGGTCTTGTCCCGGGCCCAGTACTGGGTCGACCAGGGGTACACCTACTTAAACAGCTCGGATAAAACCACATGGCGGACGGGCCCGGTCGGGAGCGAGAAGTATCGCCGCGACTGTTCCGGGCTGGTCTCGATGGTCTGGCACCTGTCCGAGGGCTACTACGACACCAGCGTCTTCGAGAGCTGGATCGGCGGCCGGATCACCCGCCTGGACAGCTTCAACGACCTCAAGCCGGGTGACGCCGTCCTCCGGGTGAACTTCAAGGGCCTGTCGGACCACATCGAGGTGTTCGCCGGCTGGAAGAACAACGCCGACCACGGCGCCGGCGCCTACTTCTACTCGTTCAACAGCACCGGCGAGACGGTGCGCAACCCGTACAAGGACAGCAACTTCGGGAACCTGGGCTTCCGCTCCCTGAGCGCCATCACCAGCGACTTCGAGCACGCGATCCACTACAACGGCATCCTCGACGACCCGGGGGCCACCCCGCCGGTAGACGACGCGACCGGCAATGGAGGTCTGCGAGCCGATTTCAACGGCGACGGTCTCGGTGACGTGGCGGCGTTCTACGACTACCCCGGCCTGCGAACCGTCCTGTTCGTCTGGTCGGGCAAGACCGGGGGCGGCTTCACCGGACCGGTCAACGCCTGGGACTCGGGCGCAGGCGGCTGGGACCAGACACGGTCCAAGCCCGTCAGCGGCGACTTCAACGGCGACGGCATGACCGACGTCGGCGTCTTCTACGACTACCCCGGCCTGCGAACCGTCCTGTTCACCTGGACGGCCAAGACCGGGGGCGGCTTCACCGGACCGGTCAACGCCTGGGACTCGGGCGCAGGCGGCTGGGACCAGACACGGTCCAAGCCCGTCACCGGCGACTTCAACGGCGACGGCATGACCGACGTCGGCGTCTTCTACGACTACCCCGGCCTGCGAACCGTCCTGTTCACCTGGTCGGCCAAGACCGCAGGCGGCTTCACCGGACCCGTCAACGCCTGGGACTCCGGCGCAGGCGGCTGGGACCAGACACGATCCAAGCCCGTCAGCGGCGACTTCAACGGCGACGGCATGACCGACGTCGGCGTCTTCTACGACTACCCCGGCCTGCGAACCGTCCTGTTCACCTGGTCGGCCAAGACCGCAGGCGGGTTCACCGGACCCGTCAACGCCTGGGACTCCGGCGCAGGCGGCTGGGACCAGACACGATCCAAGCCCGTCAGCGGCGACTACAACGGCGACGGCCGGGGAGACGTCGGCATCCTCTACGACTACCCCGGCCTCCGAACCGTCCTGTTCACCTGGACGGCCAAGACCGCAGGCGGCTTCACCGGACCCGTCAACGCCTGGGACTCCGGCGCAGGCGGCTGGGACCAATCCCGCACCAAACCCCTCTGATCACCACGCATGCCTGAACTCCAGCAGTCGGCCGAACCCTGCTGGGCCGACC
Organism: Sphaerisporangium album; assembly: GCF_003323745.1. Taxonomy (GTDB): domain Bacteria; phylum Actinomycetota; class Actinomycetes; order Streptosporangiales; family Streptosporangiaceae; genus Sphaerisporangium; species Sphaerisporangium album. Next base: position 118,947 of record NZ_QOIL01000015.1, on the reverse strand, counting down.
AGCAGTGCGGCGTGCGGTGGTCCCGCACGCCGCACTGGTCGCCAGATCCCCGACCAGGTCCCGCCAGAGCCACCCCCCGGAGAAGAACTGTGGACTCGACCCATCCCCATGTCCCTCGTGGCACTGCCCCTCGCGTACCCGTCGTTCGCCTACTGATCGTGCTGACCGTTCTCGTCGCCGGCTTCCTCGCCAGCGGTACCGGCACCGCGGCAGCGCAAGCTCCTCACCCGACGCCAACGGCCGGCATTCCCGGTCCGGCAGGCCCTCCGGTGTCCACCGAACTGGCGCCGATGCTGGCCTACGCCGCATGCGTACCAGGCGGGGAGACCGGCACCGACGCCGCCATCGCCGGCCAGGTACGGCCACAGATGAACGGCCCGCGCCTGGGACAGAGCGTGAACGCCTACAACGTCTCGTGCGCCCGGATCATCGTTGACACGACCAAGAGCCGGAGCCTGGACAAGCGAGCGGCTGTGATCGCCGTGACCACCGCCATCACCGAAAGCACCTTGCACAATTACACCGTTGCCGTGGATCACGACAGCCTGGGACTGTTCCAGCAGCGCCCGTCGCAGGGCTGGGGCACCCCCGCCCAGTTGACCGACCCGGTGTACTCCACCAACGCGTTCCTCAACGCCATGCTGCGCAAGTTTCCCAACAACGGTTGGATGAGCGGGGACATCGGGACCATCTGCCAGACCGTGCAGGTCTCCGCGGTCCCGGACGCTTACGGCAGAGAGGTCCACGACGCCCAACTACTCGTCGACGCCCTCTGGACCGCAGAGCCTCCGTCCGCACCTCCTGCGGATTCTTCAGGCATGCGGGCGGATTACAACGGCGACGGTCTCGATGACGTGGCGGCGTTCTACGACTACCCCGGCCTGCGGACGGTGCTGTTCGTCTGGACGGCGAAAGCCGGAGGCGGGTTCACCGGACCGGCCAACGTGTGGGACTCCGGCCCCGGCGGCTGGGACCAGACCCGGTCCAAGCCCGTCAACGGCGACTTCAACGGCGACGGCCGGGCAGACGTCGGAGTGTTCTACAACTATCCGGACCTGCGAACCGTCCTGTTCGTCTGGACGGCGAAAGCCGGAGGCGGGTTCACCGGACCGGCCAATGTGTGGGACTCCGGGGCCGGCGGCTGGGACCAGACTCGATCCAAGCCCGTCAGCGGAGACTTCAACGGCGACGGCCGCGGAGACGTCGGAGTGTTCTACGACTACCCCGGCCTGCGGACGGTGCTTTTCGTCTGGTCCGCCAAGACCGGAGGCGGGTTCACCGGACCGGCCAACGTGTGGGACTCCGGGGCCGGCGGCTGGGACCAGACCCGATCCAAGCCCGTCAACGGCGACTTCAACGGCGACGGCATGACCGACGTGGGAGTGTTCTACAACTACCCGGACTTGCGGACGGTGCTTTTCGTCTGGACGGCCAAGACCGGAGGCGGGTTCACGGGACCGGCCAACGTGTGGGACTCCGGGGCCGGCGGCTGGGACCAGACCCGATCCAAGCCCGTCAACGGCGACTTCAACGGCGACGGCCGGGCAGACGTCGGCGTCTACTACGACTACCCCGGCCTGCGGACGGTGCTTTTCGTCTGGTCCGCCAAGACCGGAGGCGGGTTCACGGGACCGGCCAACGTGTGGGACTCCGGCGCCGGCGGCTGGGACCAGACCCGATCCAAGCCCGTCAACGGCGACTTCAACGGCGACGGCATGACCGACGTGGGAGTGTTCTACAACTACCCGGACCTGCGAACCGTCCTGTTCGTCTGGACCGCCAAAGCCACGGGCGGATTCACCGGACCGGCCAACGTCTGGGACTCCGGCCCCGGCGGCTGGGACCAGACCCGCACCAACCCCCTCTGATCCCGACCAGGCGGTGCCATACCACCGCACCTCCCTCCTCCCAAGCGCGGACAGGCCGCCCGGACTCCCACCGGGCGGCCTGTCTAGCCGTCCAGACCCGATGAGGACAGACAATGATCCTGCTCTCCGATCCCGTGATCAGCCGCATTCCGGTCGAGGAGGCCGGGGAAAAGCTGGTCGACCTGCGAAGCGTCCAGGCGCTGCGCCTCGACCCGCGCCTGGCCGACCCGGACGGCGACTACGGCCACCTACGCCTCAGCGTCGTGGACCGCCTCGTCACCGCACAAACCCTCCTCCCCCCGAACTCCACTTCCTGATCGTCGAAGGCTTCCGCCCCATCGAACTCCAGCAACGGTACTTCGACGCCCACGTCGACCGGCTCAAGATCGCCCACCCCGGCCACGACCACGCCTGGTACCGCCGGGAGGCCGGCCGCTACATCTCCCCGCCCGAGGTCGCACCGCACGTGGCGGGAGCCGCCGTCGACCTGACCCTGTGCGACGCGGACGGCAACGAGCTGTGGCTGGGCACGCAGGTCAACGACACCGACACCGACGCCTGCCACACCGCCGGCACCGCCGTCCCGGCCGAGGCCGCGGAGCGCCGCCGCGTCCTCGGCGAGGCGCTGACGGCGGCCGGCCTGGTCAACTACCCGACCGAGTGGTGGCACTGGTCTTACGGCGACCGCTACTGGGCCTACGTCACCGGGGCGTCGGCCGCGCGGTACGGGCCGGTGACGCGGGCCGGCTTCTGACCGCGCGGCGCCGGTCGCGCCGAGGCGGCGTTCTCGACGCCAAAGGTTCACAGGCCATTACGCCCTCGACTGGGCGGCCCCGTGGACCGACCGCATGTACGAGCCCGGTTTCGACTACGACGGCTGCTACAGCTCGTGGACTTCAGCCGGGTCGACGAGATCGGCACGCTCCGGTACCGGATGCACGACCTGGTACGGATCTACGGGAGCGAACGGGCCGAGGCGGAGGAGTCGGCCGAAGGGGCGGCGGCGGCCGTGGGCCGGGTGCTCGGCGGCTGGCTGAGCGTGGCCGAACAGGTGACCGTCCACACCCCGTCCGACGAGATCGGCTGGCGGCGCCCCGCCGTGGCGGCCTCGCCGGTCCCGCGCGAGCTGGTGGCGCAGGTGCTGGCGGCCCCGCACGACTGGTTCGACATCGAGCGGCCCGCGCTGGTCGTCGGCCTGGAGCGCGCTGCCGCCCTCGGCCTGCACGACCTGGTGTGCCAGTTCGCCTCGGCCCGGCTGGGCCCGTCGTTCCTCGGGGTCAACAGGTTCGAGGCCCGGGAGCGGATCAACCAGGCCGCGCGGGCGACCGACTCGGCGAGGCGACCATGCTCGCCGAGCTCACCGAGGGTGCGCCCGCGTCCTGAAATCCCCGCTCCACGGAGTTTCAGCGAATTTTCAGTGCCCCATCCGAACCTTCCGGTGCAGGACGAAACGCCTCCCCGGAAGGGACACCATGAAACTCAACCGCCTAGTCTCCGGCGCCCTCGGCACGATGGTGGCAGCGGCCATCGGCTTCACGGGCACCGTGGTCACCTCGGTCGCGACCGCCGCCCCGGCCCACGCCGCCTCGTCGGCCGGCGGCCAGATCACCCGCTCCGAGGTCCTGGCCCGTGCCCAGCACTGGGTGGACCAGGGTTACACCTACCTGAACAGCTCGGACAAGAGCACATGGCGAACCGGCCCCACGGGGGGTGAGAGATATCGCCGCGACTGCTCCGGGCTCATCTCGATGGTCTGGCACCTGACCGAGGGCTACTACGACACCAGCGTCTTCGAGAGCTGGATCGGAGGAAGCCGGCTGACCCGCCTCGGGAGCTTCAACGACCTCAAGCCGGGAGACGCCGTACTGCGGGTGAACTTCAAGGGCCTGTCGGACCACACCGAGCTGTTCGCGCGCTGGAAGAACAACGCCAACCACTCCGAGGGCGCCTACTTCTACTCGTTCAACAGCACCGGTGAGACGGTGCGCAACCCGTCACGGAACAGCAACTTCGGCAACCTCGGTTTCCGGTCCCTGAACGACATCACGAGCAATTTCGAGCACGCCATCCACTACAACAACGTCATCGAGGACCCGCAAACGCCGCCGCCCGTGCCGCAGCAACTGGGGACCCTGGGTGATTTCGACGGTGACGGGAAGCAGGACATCGCCGGCGTGGCGGGCGGTGACCTGTGGATCCACCGCAACACCAGCACCCCCGGAAACTTCTCCACGCAGGGCACGTTCATCTCCTCCGGCTGGGGCACCGTCGGCAAGTTCATGGCCGGGGACTTCGACGCCGACGGCAAGGACGACATCATCGGCTTCAACGGCGGCGACGAACTCATGATCTGGCGCAGCACCAGCACCGCCACCACATTCAGCTTCGCCGCCTACAAAAGCCTCGGCACCGGCTGGGGAATCTTCGACAAGCTCCTGCCCCTGGCCGACTACGACGGCGACGGCAAGAAGGACATCGCCGGCATCGCCGGCAGCGACCTGTGGATCCACCGCAACACCAGCACCCCCGGAAACTTCTCCACGCAGGGCACGTTCATCTCCTCCGGCTGGGGCACCGTCGGCAAGTTCATGGCCGGGGACTTCGACGCCGACGGCAAGGACGACATCATCGGCTTCAACGGCGGCGACGAACTCATGATCTGGCGCAGCACCAGCACCGCCACCACATTCAGCTTCGCCGCCTACAAAAGCCTCGGCACCGGCTGGGGAATCTTCGACAAGCTCCTGCCCCTGGCCGACTACGACGGCGACGGCAAGAAGGACATCGCGGGCGTGGCGTACAGCGATCTGTGGATCCACCGCAACACCAGCACGCCGGGCAACTTCTCGACGCAGGGTGTGTTCGTCTCCTCCGGCTGGCTCACCGTCAGCAAGTTCCTCGGAGCGGACTTCGACGCGGACGGCAAGAGCGACATCATCGGCTTCAACGGCGGCGACGAACTCATGATCTGGCGCAGCAGCAGTAACGCCACCGACTTCGGCTTCGCCGCGTACAAGAGCCTAGGCACCGGCTGGGGAATCTTCCGCCAGCTTCTCACCTCCGCGGCCGTGAGCTGACCACGACACCGGCGAGCGTCGGTGGCCGCAGCGCACGCCACGGCCACCGACGCTCGCGCCTTCCCCGCGTTCGAGTGGTCGTGCCCAAGCGCACGACGCCGGACCGGTCAAGAACCCGCGGAATTCCCAGGTGATCGGAGCAGACATGTCCGCGTTCTCAGTTCAGTTCGGGCGACGGTCGAAGTGGGCTCACCGTCTCGTCGCCGCGGTCCTCGCCGTCGGAATCGCCGGGGCGCTCGGACAGCCCGCGAACGCCTCGTCCGCAAGCCCGCAGCCGGGACAGTATCCGGTGAAGGGCGTGGACATCACTGAATACCAGCACCCGGGCGGCGCCTCGGTGAACTGGTCCCAGATCCGCCAGTCCGGAGTGACCTTCGCGACGCTGAAGGCCACCAGGAGCACCAACAAGATCAACTCCTACTTCCGGGGCGACCTGGCCGCGTCTCTGGCCCAGGGGATCGCCACCGCGCCGTACCACTTCTTCACCGGCTACAGCGCGAACACCGCCGGCGCGCAGGCCGACTACTTCATCGCCGAGTTGCGCGCCGCGGGCTACACCGGACACCGGGCGGGCGAGTTGCCGCCGATCCTGGACATGGAGTGGACCGACGACGGCACCAGCGCCTGCCCGCCGTACACCACGGTCTCGCAGGCGCAGATCTTCCTGGACAAGGTGCAGGCGGCCTTCGGCGTCAAGCCGTGGATCTACACGGCGGCCGGCTTCATGACGGGGTGCATGGCGAGCACCACCGCCTTCGGCTCCTACGGACTCCAGGTCGCCGACTACGGCAGCGGACGGACGACCCCGAGGGTGCCGCCCGGCTGGAGCACCTGGCTGATGTGGCAGTACGCCGACGTCGGCAGCGTCCCCGGAGTCCCCACCACTAACGTCACGCTGAACGTCTTCAACGGCACGCAGGCTCAACTGGACGCTCTCGCCCACCGCGACGTCCCTCCGCCTCCCGCACCGTTGCCGGGGACGCTCGGCGATTTCGATGGCGATGGGAAGCAGGACATCGCCGGCGTGGCGGGCGGTGACCTGTGGATCCACCGCAACACCAGCACCCCCGGAAACTTCTCCACGCAGGGCACGTTCATCTCCTCCGGCTGGGGCACCGTCGGCAAGTTCATGGCCGGGGACTTCGACGCCGACGGCAAGGACGACATCATCGGCTTCAACGGCGGCGACGAACTCATGATCTGGCGCAGCACCAGCACCGCCACCACATTCAGCTTCGCCGCCTACAAAAGCCTCGGCACCGGCTGGGGAATCTTCGACAAGCTCCTGCCCCTGGCCGACTACGACGGCGACGGCAAGGTCGACATCGCCGGAATCGCCGGCAGCGACCTGTGGATCCACCGCAACACCAGCACCCCCGGCAACTTCTCCACCACCGGGGTCTTCGTCTCCACCGGATGGCGCACCGTCAGCAAGTTCATGGGCGGCGACTTCGACGCCGACGGCAAGAGCGACATCATCGGCTTCAACGGCGGCGACGAACTCATGATCTGGCGCAGCACCAGCACCGCCACCACATTCAGCTTCGCCGCCTACAAAAGCCTCGGCACCGGCTGGGGAATCTTCACCCAGTTCCTCCCCCTGGCCGACTACGACGGCGACGGCAAGGTCGACATCGCCGGAATCGCCGGCAGCGACCTGTGGATCCACCGCAACACCAGCACCCCCGGCAACTTCTCCACCACCGGGGTCTTCGTCTCCACCGGATGGCGCACCGTCAGCAAGTTCATGGGCGGCGACTTCGACGCCGACGGCAAGAGCGACATCATCGGCTTCAACGGCGGCGACGAACTCATGATCTGGCGCAGCACCAGCACCGCCACCACATTCAGCTTCGCCGCCTACAAAAGCCTCGGCACCGGCTGGGGAATCTTCACCCAGTTCCTCCCCCTGGCCGACTACGACGGCGACGGCAAGGTCGACATCGCCGGAATCGCCGGCAGCGACCTGTGGATCCACCGCAACACCAGCACCCCCGGCAACTTCTCCACCACCGGGGTCTTCGTCTCCACCGGATGGCGCACCGTCACGAAATTCATCGGCGGCGACTTCGACGCCGACGGCAAGAGCGACATCATCGGCTTCAACGGCGGCGACGAACTCATGATCTGGCGCAGCACCAGCACCGCCACCACCTTCAGCTTCGCCGCCTACAAGAGCCTGGGCACCGGCTGGGGAATCTTCCGCCAGCTTCTCACCACCGCCGCCAACAACTGATCCCACCACCCCACCCAGCGCCGGTGGCCGCACCCACTGCGGCCGCCGGCGCTCACGGCTATCGCGCCCAGCCCGAACCGACCACCGAAGGAAACGAAATGATCCTGCTCTCCGATCCTGTGATCAGCCGGATCCCGGTCGTGGAGTCCGGGGAGAAGCTGCTCGACCTGCGCGGCATCCCGGCACTGCGCCTCGACCCGCGCCTGGCCGATGCGGCGGGGGCGTACGCCCGGCTCCGGCTCAGCGTCGTGGACCGCCTGGTCACCGCGCAGACCCTGCTGCCGCCCGAGCTGCACTTCCTCGTCATCGAAGGCTTCCGGCCCCTGGAGCTGCAGAAACGGTACTTCGACGCCCACGTCGACCGTCTCCGCACGGCCCGCCCCGGCCATGAGCCGGCCTGGTACCGCCGCGAGGCCGGCCGCTACATCTCGCCGCCGGAGGTCGCGCCGCACGTGGCCGGCGCCGCCGTGGACCTGACCCTGTGCGACGCGGACGGCAACGAGCTATGGCTCGGCACGCAGGTCAACGACACCGACACCGATGCCTGCCACACCGCGAGCACGTCGATCTCCACGGACGCCGCCGAGCGCCGTCACATCCTCGGCGAGGCGCTGGAGGCGGCGGGCTTGATCAACTATCCGACCGAGTGGTGGCACTGGTGCTATGGCGACCGCTATTGGGCCTACGTCACCGGGGCGTCGGCCGCACGGTACGGGCCGCTGACGCTGGCCGATCTCTGATTCCGGCAGGGCGGACGTTCTGGACGCCAAAGATTCACCGGTCCTTAAATTTCTCCCTATTTCGTTATTGACTAACGGATGTCAGGATCCTAGCGTGATCCTCGATCATGGTCTGGAACCCCGCCCCCTTTCCGGGGCAGGCGGTTCCGCCATGCCGGGAAATGAATGAGGGAGGTCCAATGCGACCGGCGTTGCCCGGAGAGTCGTTTCCCGGTGGACCTCCGGTCAAGAGCCGGCGCCGGTTCGGAAACCCGTCGTTCGCGGCTCGCGTGCTCACCGCCAAGCCGGTGGGCATTCCCTTCGATCCGTACGCCTGAACAGGGGCCACCCGGTTCAGGATGGGTAGTACGCCGGGACGACGAACCGCAGTACTCCCTGACGATTCACGATCTTCGCCGGTTGAGGTCCCATGAGCACACGCCCCCGTCGCGTCCCCGTTCAACCAGCGATGGAACGCGGGCGCGGCAGGGGCGCGCCGCGGACCGTCTCGAAACCGGGAGCCCTACTTCAGGAGCTGCCGGGCCATGACCATGCGCTGGATCTGGTTCGTGCCCTCGTAGATCTGGGTGATCTTGGCGTCGCGCATCATGCGCTCCACCGGGTAGTCGCGGGTGTAGCCGTAACCGCCCAGAAGCTGGACGGCGTCGGTGGTGATCTCCATCGCGGCGTCGGAGGCGGCGCACTTGGCCGCGCTGGAGAAGAAGGTCAGGTCGGCGACCCTCTCACCGTGCATGGCGGCCTCGGACTTGGCCGCGGCGGCGTAGGTGAGCTGGCGGGCGGCCTCCAGCTTCATCGCCATGTCTGCGATCATGAACTGGAGTCCCTGGAACTCGGCGATCGCCTTGCCGAACTGCTTGCGCTCCTTGACGTAGCCGATGGCGTAGTCGAGCGCGCCCTGGGCGATGCCGAGCGCCTGGGCGGCGATGGTGATCCGGGTGTGGTCCAGGGTGGCGAGGGCGGTCTTGAAGCCGGTGCCCTCCTCGCCGATCATGCGGTCCGCGGGGATGCGCACGTTCTCCAGGATGACCTGGCGCGTGGGCGAGCCCTTGATGCCGAGCTTCTTCTCCTTGGCGCCGAAGCTCACGCCCTCGTCGTCCTTCTCGACGACGAAGGCCGAGATGCCCCGGGCTCCGGCGGCGGGGTCGGTGACGGCCATGACGGTGTAGAACTCCGAGACGCCCGCGTTGGTGATCCACATCTTCGTGCCGTTGAGCACGTAGTGGTCACCGTCCCTGACGGCCCGGGTCTTCATCGCGGCGGCGTCGGAGCCCGCCTCCGGCTCGGACAGGGCGTAGGAGAACATGCCCTCGCCGCGAGCCACTCGCGGCAGGTAGCGCTGCTTGAGGTCCTCGGAGGCCGACAGCAGCAGCGGCACCGTGCCGAGCTTGTTGACCGCGGGGATGAGGGAGGAGGACGCGCAGGCCCGCGCGACCTCCTCGATGACGATCACGGCGGCGAGCGCGTCGGCTCCGGCGCCGCCATACTGCTCGGGGACGTGCACGGCGTGCAGGTCGGCGGCCACCAGCGCCTTGTACGCCTCCCACGGGAACTCTCCGTTCTCGTCAACGGAGGCGGCGTGCGGGGCGATCTTCTCGTCGGCGAGGGCCCTCACGGTCTCGCGCAGCATGCGGTGCTCGTCACCCGGTGCGTACAGAGGGAAGCTCATAGACAAATAGTAGGACGTCCAACAATACGGGGACTGAACCAGGGGTATATGGATAGCGCCCCCGGTGAAATGTCCGGTTTGTACTGTTGCGGGAGCCAGGGGGGCCGGTAACATGCCTCGGCAACGTAACGGTAAAGATGGGGTCGACAGCGGAACATGGAGGGAGCACGCTCGTGTCCTATCGCCTGACGGTCCTGGGGACCGGATACCTGGGTGCCACACACGCGGCGTGCATGGCCGCGCTCGGTTACGAAGTGCTCGGCCTGGACGTCGATCCGGGCAAGGTCGCCAGTCTGTCCGCCGGTGAGCTCCCCATCCACGAGCCGGGCCTGGAGGAGATCCTCCGCCAGGGCCTCGCCTCAGGACGGCTCCGATTCACCACCTCCTACGAGGAGGCGGCCGAGTTCGGCGACGTGCACTTCATCTGTGTGGGCACTCCACAGAAGAAGGGCGAGTACGCGGCGGACGTCTCCTACCTCGACGCGGTGGTCGAGTCCCTCGCCCCGTACCTGAACCGCGAGTGCGTGGTCGTCGGCAAGTCGACCGTGCCCGTGGGCACCGCCCAGCGCCTCGCCGACAAGCTCGCACGCCTCGCCCCCGCCGGGGAACTGGTCGAGCTGGTCTGGAACCCCGAGTTCCTGCGCGAGGGCTTCGCCGTCCGGGACACGATGCGCCCCGACCGCATCGTGCTCGGCGTCGTCTCCGACAAGGCCGAGAAGGTCATGCGGGAGGTGTACGAGCCCATGCTGGCGGAGGGCACTCCGGTGATCATCACCGACTACCCCACCTCCGAGCTGGTCAAGGTCGCGGCGAACGCCTTCCTCGCCACCAAGATCTCGTTCATCAACGCCATGGCCGAGGTCTGCGAGGCCGCGCACGCCGACGTCAAGGACCTGTCGCTGGCGCTGTCCTTCGACGAGCGCATCGGCGGCCGTTTTCTCAACCCCGGCCTCGGCTTCGGCGGCGGCTGCCTGCCCAAGGACATCCGGGCGTTCATGGCCCGCGCGGGCGAGCTCGGCGCCGACCAGGCGCTCACCTTCCTGCGCGAGGTCGACGCGATCAACATGCGCCGCCGCGCCCGCATGGTGGACCTGGCCCGCGAGCTCGCCGGGGGCTCGTTCCAGGGCTGCACGGTCGCGGTGCTCGGGGCGGCGTTCAAGCCCAACTCCGACGACATCCGCGACTCGCCGGCGCTCGACGTCGCCGTGAAGATCCGCGAGCAGGGCGGCGACGTCACGGTGTACGACCCGGTGGCGCTCGGCAACGCGCGCAAGGCCCACCCGACGCTCGGGTTCGGCGCCTCGGCCCTGGACGCGGCCAAGGGCGCGCACGTCGTGCTGCTGCTGACCGAGTGGCAGGAGTTCATCGACCTCGACCCCGAGGAGCTCGGCGGGGTCGTGGCCGCCCGCAAGATCGTGGACGGCCGCAACGCGCTGGACGCCGAGACCTGGCGCGCCTCGGGCTGGCACTACCGCGCACTCGGCCGGCCGTAGCCCGCCCGGCCGTAGCCGGGCCGTGCCTGGATACGGCCACCGAAATGCCACAGGGCCGCTCCGAACGGAGCGGCCCTCTCGTACGAGCCCTGTGCCGAGCCTCCGTGTGAGCGCCGTGTGAGCCCGGTGCCGACCGAGCAGCCGGCCCTCAGCCGCCCAGGCCGGCGGCCTCGGCCCGCAGCCGCTCGCCCTTCGCGTGGGCCTGGTCGCGCAGGGTCGCCTGGAAGTCGGTCATCTTCGCCCGCAGCCCCTCGTCGGCGGCGGCCAGGATGCGCACGGCCAGCAGCCCCGCGTTGCGCGCGCCCCCGACCGCGACCGTGGCCACGGGAACTCCGGCGGGCATCTGGACGATCGACAGCAGCGAGTCCATGCCGTCGAGGTACTTCAGCGGGACCGGCACGCCGATCACCGGGAGCGGCGTCACCGAGGCCAGCATGCCGGGCAGGTGGGCGGCTCCCCCGGCCCCGGCGATGATCACGCGCAGGCCCCGCCCGGCGGCCTGCTCACCGTAGGCGATCATCTCGCGGGGCATGCGGTGGGCCGAGACGACGTCGGCCTCGAAGGGGACGCCGAACTCCGCGACCGCCTCGGCGGCGAGCCGCATCACGGGCCAGTCCGAGTCGCTGCCCATCACGATGCCGACCTGGGGGCCCACCAGGGGCGATCCCGCCATCAGACGTACTCTCCCGTGGCGAGGTGGACGGCGGCGTGGCGGGCGCGGGCGCGCACCTCGGCGAGGTCGGTGCCGAGCGCGGTGACGTGCCCGATCTTGCGGCCCGGCCGGACCTCCTTGCCGTAGAAGTGGATCTTCACGCCGGGGTCGTGCGCCATGACGTGCTCGTAGCGGCGGAACAGGTCGGGGTCGGCCCCGCCGAGCACGTTGGCCATGACCACGACGGGCGCGGCGGGGGCGGGCGAGCCGAGCGGCAGGTCGAGCACCGCGCGCAGGTGCTGCTCGAACTGCGAGGTGCGGGCGCCCTCGATCGTCCAGTGGCCGCTGTTGTGCGGGCGCATGGCCAGCTCGTTGACCACGAACCGGCCGCCGGGGAGTTGGAACATCTCGACGGCCAGCAGCCCGGTCACCCCGAGCTCGTTGGCGATCTTGAGCGCGACGTGCTGGGCCTGGGCCGCGTGCTCGGGATCGAGGCCGGGCGCGGGGGCGATGACCTCGACGCAGATGCCGTCCTTCTGGACGGTCTCGACGACGGGGTAGCTCACGCCCTGGCCGTGCGGCGAGCGCGCGACCAGCACGGCCACCTCGCGCTCGAACGGGACGAACGCCTCGGCGATGAGCGCGGTGCCGGAGGCCAGCACCCCGGCGGCCTCCCCCGCCGACGCGCAGACCCACACGCCCCGGCCGTCGTACCCGCCGCGCGCGGCCTTGAGCACGACCGGCCAGCCGTGCTCTTTGGCGAAGCCCTCGACGTCCTCGGCGGTGGACACGCGGGCCCACGCCGGGCAGGGCGCGCCGATCGCGGTGAGGCGCTCGCGCATGACCGCCTTGTCCTGGGCGTGCACCAGCGCCTCGGCCCCCGGGCGCACGGCCACGCCCCGCGCCGCCAGCGCCTCGATGTGGCCGGTCGGGACGTGCTCGTGGTCGAAGGTGATCACGTCACAGCCCTCGGCGAACGCCTGGAGCGCGGCGAGGTCGCGGTAGTCGCCGAGCCGCGTGTCGGCGATCACCCGGGCGGCGCTCTCGTCGAGGGAGTTCGCGAGGACGCGTAGCTCGACGCCGAGCGCGATTGCCGCCTGCTGGGTCATCCGGGCAAGCTGGCCCGCCCCCACCATGCCCACGACGGGGCCGATGGGAGGCACTGCCCCCCTGGTCGCTTCACTGGTCACAAGCCCAAACCCTACCCAGCCGCCTCCTGTGCGCGGTCAGGTGGCCGTGATGTCGGCCGGCGTCCTGCGCAGGGCGACGGTGGTCATCCTCCCGTCGGGGGCGACCGTGGTGGCCAGGAGGATCAGCTCGGTGGCGGTGACCGTCTTCGGGCTCGCCTTGCCGGTGAAGGCGCGTACGGCGGCGGCGCCGAAGACGGGGTGGGCGACCTTTCCGGTGCGGGCCCGCTGGCTGTAGACGACCTGGAGCGCGTGGAAGACGAGCGCGCCGCCGCCGGCGAGGGCGAGGGCCCGGGTCTCGCCGGGGACGAGCCGGACGTCGACGCCGAGCCGGTCCGGGCGCACCTGGGACGGCTTGCGCACCAGCTCGGCGAGCAGGCGGGTCATCGCGTCCCCGGAGGCGAACCGCACGCCGCTCAGCCCGGCCGGGTCGGAAAGGTAGGCCAGGTGCTTCTGTGGCGCCAGCCGGGCGCGGACGCCGTCCTCGGGGTCGTCGGCGGGCACGGCGTGGGCGGCCTGCGTCTCGTCGACGTCGAGCTCCGGGGCGTCGCCGACGAGCCTGATCGGGCCGAGCGCGAGCCGCCAGCGGCCCTCGTCGTGCTCGAACAGGAAGTAGGACGGGTGGGGGCGGTGGGCCAGGGCGACGAACCAGGGGCGGCCGCCGAGGGCGCCCGGGATGTAGTAGTCGACGTCGCCGTAGGCGAGGGAGGCGGGGACCGGGCGGCCGTTCCGGGTCGCCTCGCAGGCACGACCGCCCAGCCCGCTCTCGGGCGAGGCCGTCAGGAAGGCGACCTCGGCGCAGTCCTTACCGCTCCACGCGTCGTCGAGCCGTCTCAGCAGGCCGAACGCGGTCGCGGCTTCGTCGGGGCCGACCGTGGGGGCGGAGGTCGCGACGTTCGCGGGACTCGGCGTCCCGACCGGGGGGCCGTCGTCGCGCGCGCCACAACCGGGAAGGAGGACGACGCCGATCGCGAGAGCGGCCAGCCGACGCAGCACGCTGGGAGCCACCTCTCCAGGGCACACCATTGCGGACTGCGGCGCAGCCTAGCGCACCGCACCGGTTACTAGCCGTTAAAGTCCGGATATTTCACACAACAGTCTTTATGGGAGGTCTGTGGACACGACACGCGGCTCACCCCGGCACCGGTAACCTAAAGGGGTTTTCGACCCTAGGAAGGACCGTTGTGCAGCTCATACGTCGCCTGTATGACAGGTTCTCCTCGATCTTCGACGAGCTCGCGAAGTTCGGCACCATCGGAGCCATCGCCTTCGTAATCGACTTCGGCGGCTCCAACCTCATGCGGTACGTCCTCGGCTTGGGGCCGGTGACCAGCAAGGTCATCGCCACGGTCGTCGCGGCCACCATCTCCTACCTCGCCAACCGCTACTGGACGTGGCGGCATCGCGAGCAGTCCGGCCTGGCCCGCGAATATTTCCTGTTCTTCGTGCTCAACGGCATCGGCCTGCTGATCTCGGTGCTCATCATCAGCTTCGTCGAGTACGTCCTGCAGATGCAGAGCATCCTGAGCTACAACATCTCAATGTTCATCGGCACGGCCCTGGGCACGCTGTTCCGGTTCTGGTCGTACAAGAAGTGGGTCTTCCTGCCGCCCGGGCTGCCCCCGGTCGACCCGCACACCGGCCTCCCGGAGGCCCCCGGCACCCCGGCGCAGGCCCCCGGCGCCGAGGTCACGTTCCAGACCTTCGACGGCACCTCGGCGCGCAGCCTCAACGGCAACACGCCGCACGGCCCCGAGGGCGCCTCGCCGCAGAGCAGTCCCGGCGGCGCCGCCTTCTTCCCCACGGCCCCGCCCGCCAACAGGCGCTGACCGGGCGGGGCCCACAAGGCTCGCCGCCGCGCTGCCCCCGCCCGCGCTGATCACGGGCCGACAAGGACCCGTAAGGGCCCATAAGGGCTCATATGGCGCAAGGGCTCATATGGCGCTCATCACGCGGGGCCGCTCACCACACGGTGGCGCGCGGTCTCGTCGGCCGGGCGCAGGAACAGGGCGAACACCGCCGGTCGTGGCCGGATCAGCTCCAGGCGCCCGCCGTCGGACGCGGTCAGCGCCCGCGCCAGCGTCAGCCCCAGCCCCGTCCCCCCGGCGCCGCTGACGTTGCGGTCGAACACCCGTGCCCGCAGGTGCTCGGGGATGCCCTGCCCCTCGTCGGCGACCTCGATCACGACGGACCTGTCGCAGTTGCCGGTAGTGATCGTCACCGGGCCGTCCCCGTGCTCCAGAGAGTTCTCCAGCAGCGTCGACACCACCTGGCTCAGCCCGCCCTTGCTGACCAGCGCGCGCAGGCCGCGCGCCCCGTCCAGGTGCAGCGTGCGCCGGGACCTGCGGAAGGCGGGCTCCCACTCGGTGATCTGCTGGCGCAGCACCTCGTCCAGGCAGATCGCCTCCGCCTGGGCATGGCGCTGCCGCCGGGCGGCGGCCAGCAGCTCGTCGATGACGGCCGTGAGCCGCTCGGCCTGGATGATCGCCGCCTCGCCCTCCTCCCGGACGATCGCCGGCTGGTCGGCCGCGGCCACGATCTCCTCCAGGCGCATGGTGAGCCCGGTGAGCGGGGTGCGCAGCTGGTGGGAGGCGTCCGTGGCGAACTCCCGCTCGCGGCTCAGCAGCTCGGCGAGGCGGGTGGCGCTGCGGTCGAGCACCTCGGCGACCCCGTCCAGCTCCGGAATGCCGTACCGGTGCCGGCTCGGCCTGGCCTCGCCGGAGCCCAGCCGCTCCGCGATCCGCGCCAGATCCAGGAGCGGCAGGGTCAGCCGGCGCGACTGGACGACGGCGAGCGACACCGCGACCGCGAGGGCCAGCCCGGCCAGGGCCACGATGAGCATGAGCCAACCCCGGATGTTCCGCTCCACCTGGGCACGGTCCCTGGATATGCGGACATAGACCCCGCTCTCTGAGTGGGTCTCCTCGGTCATCTGCCGATCGGGGGGCGGCTCCGTACCGACGATGACGGTCGGGCTGTTGCGGATGAAGATCTGGACGTATCTGTTCGGATACTGCCGCTGCAGCTCTTCGGGATCGATCGGCCGATCCTCGATGCGGGCGTATTCCACCTGGCTGAGCAGCAGCGTCGCCTGTGCCCGGAGCTGCTGGACCGCCTCGTCGTCGATGAGACGAGTGACCACCAGCCCGAGTGGGACGCCCAGGAGCAGGACCGCGATGGCCGCGACCACCAAGGTCGAGGACAGCAACCTACGGCGCATCTAGCTGGATGCTATTCGCGCTCGAATCGGAAGCCGACCCCACGAACCGTGGTGATGTAACGCGGCTTCGCGGCGTCGTCCCCCAGCTTCCGTCGCAGCCACGAGATGTGCATGTCGAGTGTCTTTGTCGAACCCCACCAGTTCGTGTCCCACACCTCCCGCATGATCTGCTCGCGCGTGACGACCTTGCCGGCGTCACGGACGAGCACGCGCAGGAGATCGAATTCCTTGGTGGTGAGATGCAGCTCCTTGTCTCCCATCCAGGCACGCCGCGAGTCGGCGTCGATGCGCACGCCCTGGACCACGGGGGTCTCGGACGTGCCGCGCCGCAGCAGCGCCCGCACGCGGGCGAGCAGCTCGGCGAGCCTGAAAGGCTTGGTGACGTAGTCGTCGGCCCCCGCGTCGAGGCCGACCACGGTGTCGACCTCGTCCACGCGAGCCGTCAGGATGAGCACGGGCGTGCCGTGCCCTTCGGCGCGAATACGGCGGGCGACCTCAAGGCCGTCCATTTCCGGTAGGCCGAGGTCGAGCACGATGAGGTCGACGCCCCCGGACAGAGCCCTCTCCAGGGCCTGCGGGCCATCAGGGCTCACCTCCACCTGATAACCCTCACGGCGCAACGCGCGCGCCAGGGGCTCCGAGATCGAGGTGTCATCCTCGGCGAGAAGTACGCAGGTCATAAAGCGATCGTAGGACCTTAGGCGATCGTTTCCCGGGTACAGCGCGCGGTTTGACTCGTCGTTGACCCACCAATTGACCTGGGCAAAGACGACGAAACCTGGATGAGCTCGCCCGCAGTACCCTCACACACCCGCTGCACCATCCGTACCCTCGGTCACGGCTTCGACACGCCGGTGGGACGAATCGCGGGGCGGCTCCCGGACGCGGGCGAGCCCGCGCGGGTCAGTCGGAGCCCTCGCCTCCGGGGACCTCCAGGAAACGCTGGAGGTACAGCCCGTCACCGAGCGTGTCCAGCAGCTGGAGCTCGGTCTCCAGGTAGTCGATGTGGTGCTCCTCGTCCTGGAGGATGTCCTCGAAGATCCGGGCCGAGGTGACGTCCCCCCGCTCGCGCATCAGGGCGATCCCCGGGCGCAGGCGCGCGACCACACCGAGTTCGAGCTGAAGATCGGACTCCAGCTGCTCCCTGACGGTCTGGCCGATGTGCAGCGTGCCGAGCTTCTGGTAGTTCGGAAGACCCTCGAGGAAGAGGATGCGGTCGGTGAGCACCTCGGCGTGGCGCATCTCGTCGATCGACTCGGTCCGCGTGTACGCGGCGAGCTTGGTGTAGCCCCAGTGCTCCTGCATCTTGGCGTGGAGGAAGTACTGGTTGATAGCGGTCAGCTCGGATGTGAGCTGCTCGTTCAGCAGAGCGATGATGTCCTTGTCCCCCTGCATGGGCAGACCCTCATTTCACGCGGTTGCGACAAGCTCCGTAGATCGGTTCAGAATCGCACAGATCTTGCGGACGCAGGTCGCGCAGTCCTTGCCCGCGCCCGTGATGTCGCGTACCTGGCGCGCCGTCCTCGCACCTGCGGCGATACAGGCGTGAACCTCGTTCTCCGTCACAGCCTCGCAGATGCATACGTACATGCTGAAAACGCCCTTCGGGGAATGGAGGAAAAGGTAAGCCTCACCTTAGCCGAGGTAGGTAAGGCTTGCCTATGTGAGTTCCTCCACACTTGCCCCCTGTCCGGGGGCGCGGGCGTGCCCGTGAGCGGGGGTCAGTGGCCCCGGGCGATCCATTTCTCCAGGTCAGGGGCTTCGGCGCCGATGCTGGTCTCGTCGCCGTGGCCGGTGCGCACCACCGTCTCCGGCGGCAGGACGAGCAACCGATCCCTGATCGAGCCGATGATGGTGTCGAACGAGGAGTACGACCGGCCGGTCGCGCCCGGCCCGCCCGAGAACAGCGTGTCGCCGCTGAAGACGGTGCCGAGGTCGGGCGCGTACAGGCAGACCGCCCCGGGCGCGTGGCCCGGCGTGTGGAGCACGCGCAGCCCGGTGCCCGCGACCTCGATCACCTGGCCGTCCCGCAGCGGATCGAACGCGCGGTCGGCGCCGTACACCATCGCCCACAGCACCTCGTCGTCCGGGTGCAGCAGGATCGGCGCGCCCGTGGCGTCGGACAGCTCCCCGGCCGCGTTGACGTGGTCGTTGTGGGCGTGCGTGCAGACGATCGCCTTCAGCCGCCGGTCACCCACCGCCGCCGCGATCGCCGCGGCGTCGTGCGCCGCGTCGATCACCACCACCTCGCGCTCGTCGCCGACCAGCCAGACGTTGTTGTCGACGTCCCACGTGCCGCCGTCCAGCGTGAACGTCCCGGACGTGGCCAGGCGCCCGATACCCGGCGTGCCCGTCACAGGACCACCACCGAGCGCAGGACCTCGCCGCGGTGCATCTTTCCGAACGCCTCCTCGACCTGGTCCAGCTCGATGGTCTCCGAGACGAACCCGTCGA
This sequence comes from Sphaerisporangium album, assembly GCF_003323745.1. Classification (GTDB taxonomy): domain Bacteria; phylum Actinomycetota; class Actinomycetes; order Streptosporangiales; family Streptosporangiaceae; genus Sphaerisporangium; species Sphaerisporangium album. Next base: position 100,354 of record NZ_QOIL01000015.1, on the reverse strand, counting down.
GGTTCAGCCGGCCCTGCAGGTAGAGGTCGATCAGCATGGGGAAGTCCCGGCTCGGCAGGCAGTCGCCGTACCAGGACGACTTCAGCGACCCGCCGCGGCCGAAGACGTCCAGCAGCGGCAGCTCCAGCGTCATCTCCGGCGTCGGCACGCCGACCAGCACGACCGTGCCGGCCAGGTCGCGGGCGTAGAAGGCCTGCTTGTAGGTCTCCGGCCGCCCGACCGCCTCGATCACGACGTCGGCGCCGTGGCCGCCGGTCAGCTCGCGGATCGCCTCCACCGGGTCGGTGGTCCTGGAGTTGACCGTGTGCGTCGCGCCGAACCCTCCGGCCAGGTCGAGCTTGCGGTCGTCGATGTCCACCGCGATGATCTTCGCCGCGCCGGCCAGCGACGCGCCGAGGATGGCGGCGTCGCCCACCCCGCCGCAGCCGATGACCGCCACCGAGTCGCCGCGGGTGACGTTGCCGGTGTTGAGCGCCGCGCCCAGCCCGGCCATCACGCCGCAGCCGAGCAGGCCCGCCACCGCCGGCCGCGCGTCCGGGTCCACCTTGGTGCACTGCCCGGCGGCGACCAGCGTCTTGGACGCGAACGCGCCGATGCCGAGCGCCGGGCTGAGCGGGGTGCCGTCCTCCAGGGTCATCTTCTGGGCGGCGTTGTGCGTGTTGAAGCAGTACCACGGACGGCCGCGCAGGCACGCCCGGCAGTTGCCGCACACGGCCCGCCAGTTGAGGATCACGTAGTCGCCGGGGGCGACGCCGGTCACCCCGGGTCCGACCGCCTCGACCACGCCCGCGGCCTCGTGCCCGAGCAGGAAGGGGAACTCGTCGTTGATCCCGCCGTCACGGTAGTGCAGGTCGGTGTGGCACACCCCGCACGCCTGGACGTTCACCACGGCCTCGCCCGGCCCCGGGTCCGGGACGATGACCGTCCGCACCGACACCGGCTCGCCCTTGCCCGCGGCGACCACGCCCTGCACTTCGTACGGCATGCTGACTCCATTCCCTGTTCATCGTTTTTCCGCATATGTCGACGTCTATGCGTCCTCGAAGAGGCGCCGACCGCGTTCACGATCCAGATGACCGTTGTCGATGACCGGCACGCCCGTCAAGACCCGCGCCGCTCAGGACCCGCCCGGACGCGCGCCGCCCCCGCGACACTAGCGGCCGTCGATATCCCCGTCCGAGGCGTCCTCGACGAGACGGAACAGCTCCGCCCGCACCGCCTGGATCTTCGGGATGTCCCTGAGCGTGATCTCCCCCTTGTCGGACGCCGACTCCACCACCAGGGTGCCGCAGCCGAGCATGCGCTCGACGAACGTCTGGTCGGAACTGACGCTGTTGACCTTCGCCAGCGGGATGTCGTCGTCGGACTTGTTCAGGATGCCCGTGCTGATGTTGAAGCGGTGGGTGGTGAGCGTGTACGAGGTCGTCTTCCACCGCAGATACGGGATGAACGACCACAGGATGAGCGCGACCACGGACACGACGGCGACCGCGATCCACGCGTACCGGACGTACTCGTAGTCGGTGGGAATGTAGAGGAACGCCACGCTGGAGGCGGCGACAACGAGGACCAACGCGAGGAACGGCACGACCAGCCGCTTCCAGTGCGGGTGGAACGAGTGGACGACCCGCTCCCCGGTCGTCAGATGATGTTCAGGGAGACCCATGGGGCAAATCGTGGCACGACGATCAGCCCCGCGTCTGCCCCACACACCGCGCCGCGCCGACGCTCAGGTCGCCCGGACGTGGACGACGTCGCCGACGCTGACCGCCCGCTCCACCCCGTCCGCGGTCACGAGCAGATGGCCCGACGCGTCCACGCCGGTGGCCCGGCCCTCCAGGATGCGCTCGCCGGGCAGCTCGACCCGGACGTCCCGGCCGATGGTGGCGCTCATCGCGACGTAGGCGGGCCGAAGCCCGCACGCGTCCGGGTCGCCCCCGGCCGCCACCCACTCGCGGTAGTGCGTCTCGATCTCGCGCAGCACCGCCCGGATCAGCGGGTCGCGGTCGGCGCACTCGGCGTTCTCCAGAGACAGGGAGGTCGCGGTGGGCACCGGCAGCTCCTCGGAGCGCACCGTCACGTTCAGCCCCATGCCGACGATCACCGCGCTGTCGACGCGCTCGGCCAGCACCCCGGCCAGCTTCCGCTCGCCGGCCAGCAGGTCGTTCGGCCACTTCAGCCGGACGTCCACGCCCGCGACGCGGCGGACCGCCGAGGCGGCGGCCAGCGCGACCAGCAGCGTCACCCAGCCCTGCCGGGCCACGGGGACCGGGGGCCGCAGCAGGACGGAGAACGTCAGCCCCGACCGCGCCGGCGCCGTCCACACCCGGCCGAGCCGGCCGCGCCCCGCGAGCTGGAGCTCCGCGATCAGCACGGCGCCCTCGCGCGCGCCGTCGCGGGCCGCCTGCGCCAGGTCGGCGTTGGTGGAGCCGGTGCGGTCGACGACGCTGAGGCGGGACCACAGGCCCTCCGGCCGGACGAGCGCACGGGTCAGGGCCTCCTGCGAGAGCGGCGGCCGGTCGAGATCGGTGTACGGCGAGTCGAGCACGCCTCCATCCTCCTCTCTCCGCCGCGGTGGCGTGCCAGTCCGGGTGTGCGGACCGTCGAAGACTCCGTTATGCCCCCCAGATTTTGTCTCCGCCTTACCGAACCTCCGGCCGGGTGCTCGGGACCGCCGTTCGTCAAAGAGGGACGAGGGGTGATGCTATGGGTATCGCCCACCTGACCACGGCGGGCGAGCGGAACGGCCGGGTGACGGCCGGACCGGGTCGGAACGGCTAGGAGACGGTGAACCCCCGGTGAGCAAGCGTCTGGACCCTCGGAACTGGGCGAGCTGGAAGCCCTTCGGCATCGGCGAGCGCAAACCCAACAACTACCTGGAACTGTGGAAGGCGTTCCGATCGGTCAAGGGCAACCGGCGCTACGCCTGGCGCGTGCTGACCCAGGGCACCTGCGACGGCTGCGCGCTCGGCACGCGCGGCATGCGCGACTGGACCATGGACGAGATCCACCTGTGCAACATCCGGCTGCGGCTGCTCAAGCTGAACACCATGCCCGCGCTGGACGCCTCGCTCCTGGCGGACGTCGCCCCCCTGACCGGGATGCGCAGCGCGGCGCTGCGCGACCTCGGCCGCCTGCCGTACCCCATGCTGCGGCGGCGCGGCGAGCCCGGGTTCACCCGCGTGAGCTGGGTCGACGCGCTGGAGCTCGCCGCGTCCCAGGTGCGCGGCCACCGGCTCGGCGTCTACCTCACCAGCCGGGGCATGCCGAACGAGAACTACTTCGCCGCCCAGAAGGCCGTGCGCGCGCTCGGCACCAACTCGATCGACAACGCGGCGCGCATCTGCCACTCGCCTTCGACCGTCGCGCTCAAGCAGACCATCGGCGCCGCGGCGACCACCTGCTCCTACACCGACTGGATCGGCTCCGACCTGATCGTCTTCATCGGGTCCAACCCGTCCAACAACCAGCCGGTCGCGATGAAGTACCTGTACCACGCCAAGAAGGCGGGCACCCGCGTCGCGATGGTCAACGCCTACCGCGAGCCGGGAATGGAGCGCTACTGGGTGCCGTCCAACGCCGAGTCCGCGCTGTTCGGCACGAAGATCACCGACCACTTCTTCGGGGTGAACGTCGGCGGTGACATCGGCTTCCTCAACGGCGTGCTGAAGCACCTGATCGAGAACGACTGGCTGGACAAGGCGTTCATCGACGAGCACACGGCCGGTTTCGAGGAGGCGCGGGCGGCGGTGGCCGCGCAGTCGTGGGAGGAGCTGGAGGCGCTGAGCGGCGCCACCCGTGAGCAGATGCACGAGCTGGCCTCCCTGCTGGGCCAGGCGAAATCGGCGGTACTGGTCTGGTCGATGGGCATCACCCAGCACACCTACGGCGAGGACAACGTCCGCTCGATCGTCAACCTCGCGCTGGCCCGCGGGTTCGTCGGGCGCGACAACTGCGGGCTCATGCCGATCCGCGGGCACAGCGGCGTCCAGGGTGGCGCCGAGATGGGCGCGTACGCCACCGGCCTGCCCGGCGGGCTGCCCGTCACCCCCGAGAACGCCGCGATGTTCAGCGAGAAGTGGGGCTTCGAGGTGCCCGCCACGCCCGGCCTGACCGCCACCGACATGATCGACGCCGCGCACGCGCGGGAGCTGGACGTGCTGATCTCCTCCGGCGGCAACTTCCTGGAGGTCCTGCCCGATCCCGCGTACTGCCGCGAGGCGCTGTCCCGCCTGCCGCTGCGCGTCCACGTCGACATCGTGCTCTCCAGCCAGATGCTGGTCGAGTCCGAGGGCGACGTGCTGCTGCTGCCCGCGCAGACGCGGTACGAGATGGAGGGCGGGGTCACCGAGACCTCGACCGAGCGCCGCGTCATCTTCTCCCCGGAGGTCGCGGGGCCGCGCGTCGGCGAGGCGTGGCCGGAGTGGAAGATCTTCACCGAGCTGGCCGCGCGCGCCCGTCCGGAGCTGGCCGACCGGGTGCGCTATCCGGAAGGGACCGCGGAGATCCGGCGGGACATCGAGGCGGCTGTGCCGTTCTACGCGGGAATCGCCGGGCTCGCGAAGTTCGGCGACAACGTGCAGTACGGCGGGCGGCACCTGTGCCCCGGCGGGCGCTTTCCCACCTCGGACGGCCTCGGCCACTTCTGCGCCGTGCCCGTGCCGCCGCTCGAACGGCCCGAAGGCGCGTTCATGGTGGCGACCCGGCGCGGCAAGCAGTTCAACAGCATGGTCCACGAGCGGCGCGACGGCTTCAACGGCGCGACCCGCGAGGCCGTGCTGATGAGCCCGTACGACGCCGACCGGCTGGGGCTGGCCGACGGCGCAGAGGTCGAGCTGACCGGGGCCGCCGGACGCTTCACCGGGCGCGTGCTGCGCGCGCCCCTCACCCCGGGCAACCTGCAGATCCACTGGCCTGAGGGCAACGTCCTGCTCGACGCCCACCGCCGCTCGCCCGACGCCCGCATCCCGGACTACAACGCCACCGTCACCCTCCGCCCCCTCACCCCATGACGGCCGCCGAGGTGGGTAGGGACCATGCCATGACCAGCACCGAGGCCTTCACCGCGAGGTCCGCGCGCCCCGGGCCGACGACGCGGGTGCGCGTCCGGGAGGTCTCGGGCACGGCCGTGCGTGACCGCCGCGACGACCTGGCCACCGAGGAGCCCCTGGAGATCCGCCTCACGGCCGGCGGCGCCACCCGCACCCTCGCCGTCACCATGCGCACCCCCGGCGCCGACTTCGAACTCGCCGCCGGCTTCCTCTCCGGCGAGGGCATCGCGGGGCCCGGCGACATCGCCTCGATCGCGTACTGCACCGACGAGGACCTGCCGCCCGAGGCCCGCTACAACACGGTGACCGTACGCCTGCACGGCCCGGCCCTGCCCGACCTGCCCACCATGCACCGACATTTCATGACATCCAGCGCCTGCGGCGTCTGCGGCACCGCCAGCCTGGAAGCCCTGCGCGCCCGCCAGACCCCTGCCCCGATCCCCGACACCTCCGGGAGGGTCACCGGTGACGCGCTCGTTCCCGCCGCCCGGCCATTCGGCCCCATAGCCGCCGAAACCCTGTACGACCTCCCTCGACACCTCAGAAAGGCCCAGGGCATCTTCGGCAAGACCGGCGGCCTCCACGCCGCGGGCCTGTTCACCTCGGACGGCACCCTGCTCGCCCTGCGCGAGGACGTCGGCCGCCACAACGCCGTCGACAAGCTCGTCGGCTGGGCCCTGCTCTCCGGCCGCCTCCCCCTGACGTCCTGCCTCCTCCTGGTGAGCGGCAGAACCAGCTACGAGATCATGCAAAAGGCCCTGTCCGCCGGCCTCCCCATGGTCTGCGGCGTCTCGGCCCCCTCCTCCCTGGCCGTCGACCTGGCCAGGGAGTTCGACCTGACCCTCATAGGCTTCCTGAGAAACGAACGCTTCAACATCTACTCATCCCCCGACCGCGTCAGGCGCCCGGACGCAACCGCCGCACACACCACCGACCACGCCGAATCCAACTGAACCGGCCTCAGCCACACGCCCTCGCCGGTGGTCTTGGGGCACTGCTCCCCGCCGTCCTCCGGGACTGGCAGGGATTATTGTCGTGTCAGCCGGTGGCGAGGCCGTCGACTCCGTTCCCGACCACAGTCGGCAACTCCATGCATCCACATCATCACGTTGAGCATGCGAAGTCCTTACCGTAAAGCTATCTTGGCTTAGGGCAACTCATTGCTACACTGTTGACATTGCTCCCCGCCGTCCTCCGGGACTGGCGGGGCTTTTTCATGGAGTCAGAACGTGACCGAGCGTGTCGCCGTCTTCCTCGACTTTCAGAATGTCCATTTGAGCGGACATAACGTATTCGAGAGGTACGGCGCCCCTCTCTATTCCTGCGTCCCCGACCCCAGCAAGATCGCCGACCTCATCGCGAAACGTCGCCTACGCCCCAGCGAGGCAGCCGCGGTGCGCGTATACCGGGGCAGACCCGACCCCAACCATCAGCGCACCCCGGCCGCCGCAAACGACGCCCAAGCCTCCAGGTGGGAGCGCGATCCACGCGTACATATGGTGCGGCGTCAGCTTAACTACCGCGGATGGCCGCATAACTCTCCGCAAGAGAAGGGCATCGACGTGGCGATCGCCGTGGACCTTCTCCATCTCGCATTCCGGAAGTTGTACGACGCACTTGTGCTGTTCTCCAGCGACACGGACCTATTGCCTGCCTTGCAGACCATCACGCAGCTTCGGCTGGGTCACGTAGAAGTAGCCTGCTGGTCCGGGTTCAAGCCGCTTCGCATAGCAAACACCAGGCTCCCTTACTGCCACTTTCTCAACGAAGAGGACTGGCTAGGGGTCGTGGAGGACTGGACTGGCAAGATCTGAACGCGAAAGGCACCCGTACCTGATCGGCCGGGTGCCCCGCGTGTCGCGGTCCGCGGCGTCAGCCGGTGTTCTGGAGGCCGGCGGCGACGCCGTTGACGCTCAGGAGCAACAAGGTCTCCAGGCGTTCGCGTTCGTCTTCGGGGAGGTCGGAGGCGGCGCGGAGGGCCGAGAGGGCGCGCAGTTGCAGGTGGGACAGGGCGTCCACGTACGGGTCGCGGAGCTGGACGGCGCGGGAGAGGACGCGCCGGCTCTCCAGCAGGCGGGAGTGCCCCGTCACCGCGAGGACCAGCTCGCGGGTCAGGTCGTACTCGGCGAGGACCTGGTCGGCGAAGTCCTGGCGTCCGCCTAGGGCCAGATAGCGGGAGGCGATCTGGCGGTCGGTCTTGGCCAGGGACATCTCGGCGTTGTCCAGCAGCGAGGCGAACAGCGGCCACTCACGGTAGGCGCGGCGCAGTTCCTCCAGGCCAGGACCGATCTCGGTCGAGCCGCCCACCGGCGCGCCGTTCTCAGGCGAACCGTCCACCCGGCTGGTCTGCGCGGGGCCGGTCTCGGGTGAGCCGTTCGCGGTGCCGGCCGGGGCGGTGTCCTCGGCGGAGCGGGTCGCGGCGAGGAGGCCGCTGCCGAGGCCGTACCAGCCGGGGAGGTTGACGCGGGTCTGGGCCCAGGAGAACACCCACGGGATCGCCCGCAGGTCGTCCAGGGACTTGGGCGCGCCGAGGCCGCGCCGGGCCGGGCGGGAGCCGAGGCGCAGGGAGCCGATCTCCTCCAGGGGGCTGACCAGGCCGAACCACTCGGGGAAGCCGGGCGCCTCGGTGAGCGAGCGGTAGGCCCGCTCGGAGGCTGAGGCGACCCGCTCGGCCAGCAGGCGGTAGCGCGCGGCGGCGTCGGCCGTGCGGGACTCGACCGAGGACGTGGAGGCGAGCAGCACGGCGTTGGTGACCTGCTCGATGTGGCGCAGGGCGATGGCCGGGTGGCCGTACCGGGCGAAGATGACCTCGCCCTGCTCGGTGACCTTGAACCGGCCCGACACCGACCCCGGGGCCTGGGCGAGCACGGCCCGGTTGGCGGGACCGCCGCCCCGGCCGAGCGCGCCGCCGCGGCCGTGGAACAGCGTCAGCCGGATGTCGTTGGCCAGCGCCCACGACGCCAGCTCCGCCTGCGCGTCGTACAGCTTGAGGGTGGCGGCGGCCGGGCCGAGTTCCTTGGCCGAGTCGGAGTAGCCGAGCATGACCTCCAGGCGCCGTCCGCCCTGGTCGAGCCGCCGCTGGACGGCGGGGATGCGCAGCATGCCGGTGAGCACGTCCGCCGAGTTGGCGAGGTCCTGCCCGGACTCGAAGAGCGGCACGACGTCCAGGACGGGCGCGCGGGCGCCGAGGGCGTGCTCGGCCAGCTCGTACACGGCGGCGACGTCGTCGGCCGAGCGGGTGAAGGACACGACGTACCGGGGGCAGGCGCGGACGCCGAAGCGCTCCTGGATCCAGGCGATCATGCGGATCGTCGCCAGGACCTCCTCGGTGCGCTCGGACGTCCTGCCCGCCCGCAGTTCCTCCAGCGCCGTGGCGTGCACCTGGGAGTGCTGGCGGACCTCCAGCTCGGCGAGGTGGAACCCGAAGGTCTCGACCTGCCAGATGAGGTGCTGGATCTCGCCGTACGCCTGCCGGACCGCGCCGCCGGCCACGAGGGACGCCTGGCAGGTGCGCAGGTCGCGCAGGAGCTCGTCGGGCGAGCGGTAGGCGAGGTCGAGGTCGCGGCGGCGGGTGGCGGCGATGCGGGCGGCCACGAAGAGCATCCACTGGCGGTGCGGCTCGCGAGGCGCGCGCGTGGCCAGCTCGGAGACCAGCTCGGGGTGGTCGTCGACGGCCAGGGCGATCGCGTCGGCGAGGTCCTTGCTCGGGTCGCCGTACTGCGCCGAGACCGTGAGCGTGCGCCCGATGCGGGTGGTGGCGTTCTCCAGGGCCGTCAGCACGTGGTCGGCCTGGATCAGCACGGCCTCGCGGGTGACGCGGGCGGTGACGTTGGGGTTGCCGTCGCGGTCGCCGCCGATCCAGCTTCCGTACCGGATGAACGCCTTCGCCTTGGGCTCGCGGGTGCCGGTGCCCTCGGCGAGCGCCGCGTCCAGCGACCGGTAGACGCGCGGCACCGTGCGGAAGAGCGTCTCGTCGAAGGCCGCCATCGCCGTGCGGACCTCGTCCAGCGGGTCGAGCTTGGTGTGCCGGAGCTGGGCGGTGCGCCAGAGGAGGTCGATCTCCTCCAGCATGCGGCGGTACGCCTCCTGCCGCTCCTGGGCTCCGCGGTCGGGTGAGTTGTACTCGGCGAGCTGGGCGCTGACCCGCTGGATGGCCGTGGCGATCGCGCGGCGGCGGGCCTCGGTCGGGTGGGCGGTCAGCACCGGCCGGAACTCCAGGTCGGCGATGAGCCGGGTCAGCTCGTCCTCGCCCAGGTCGTGCTTCAACTCGCTGACGGCCTGGGCCAGAGAATCGGGCAGGGCCGCCTCGCCGGTGTCCCGCGACCTCAGGATGCGCATCCTGTAGTGCTCTTCGGCGAGGTTGACCAGGTGGAAGTAGCACGTGAAGGCGCGGGCGATCTGCACGCTGCGCTCGATCGGCCACTCGGCGACCATGGCGGCCACCTCGTCCACGGAGATCTCTCGCCTGCGGGCGGCGATCACGGCCTTGCGGAGGCGTTCGACGTCGGACAACAGGTCGGGGCCGCCGTCCTCGGCGATCACGCGACCCAACGACTCACCGAGCAGGCGCACGTCGGCGCGCAACTCGTCTGGCATCTCGGAAACGGCGCTGTGCCGTTCGGCGGAGGAACGGTCTGCCTGCTGCGAAGCGTTGGCGGCCATAGCACGAAGGGTATCCAAGCGTCGCCCGGAGCTGGATACCGTCTCACGTATTGGACTAGACCAATGTGATCGAGGGCCGCGCGCGAACGGGGCGCAGGACGGGCCTTCGGACAGGGCGCCTCAGGCGGGGCGCGAGACGGCGGCGATGATCTCCGGAAGGCGGGGATAGCCGATCGAGGCCGCGAGCACCCGGCCCCCGAGCGCGATGCCGAACCCGTACGCGACCCCCAGCACCGACACCCAGGTCAGCCCCAAGAAGACCGGCAGGACGAGCGGGACCGCCAGCGCGACGGTCGCGATCATGGCGACCATCGACCCGGCGAACGCCACCGCGCCCTGGCCGGGGGCGGCGCTGGAGAAGGCGTTGAGCCGGTCGGGAAAGGTGTAGGGCATCAGCACGCTCGCCACCGCGCCCACCCCCAGGGCGACCAGCAGCAGGCCGGTGCCGGTGAGCAGGGCGGGGACGGCCGCGAGCGGCTCCCCGGCGACCAGGGCGGCGGCCAGCGACAGCACGGCCAGGATCGGGACGCCGACCAGCGCGACGGCGAGTTGCCGTCCGGCGAGGTCGGTGCGCAGGTCGCGGCCGGAGGAGTAGGCCAGGGCGCTCATCCACAGCGCGCCGCCGTCGCCGCCGAACAGGTTGGCCGACTGCAGCCCGATCAGCAGCGCCCCCATGCATACGGGCCCGAGGGCCGACATCACCGCGGGGACGGCCTCGGCGTCGCCGGTGGCGGTGAAGATCAGGACGGCGGAGACTCCGATGGCGGCCAGCCAGCCCATGCGGCCGCGCGGCTCGCGGCGCAGGTACTTCACCTGCTTGCCGGCGACGGCGCCGAGCGGGCCGCCGGACAGCAGGGCCTCCAGGCGGTCGCGGCGCACCGAGCCGGCCTGCGTGGAGGAGTCGGCGGTCACCATGGCGCGGCCCAGCGTGGAGATCCACACCCAGGCGAGCAGCAGGACGACCACGGCGACGGCGGCGACCTCGGCCAGGCCGACGAGCCCGCCGTCGGCGATGGCGTGCGCGGCCATGCCGGGCGGCCCCCAGCGGACCACCGAGGCGAGGCCGGACAGGAACGCGCGGGCGTCGTCTCCGTAGCCGCGGCTGAGCAGCAGGTTGGGGAGCTGGCTGACCAGGATGACGACCACGACCCCGAGAGCGAGCAGGTCACGGCCCCGCCGGCTGCGCAGCAGGCGCGACAGGCCCGTCGTGACGGCCCGCGAGGCGACCATGCACAGCGCGACCTGCAGGACGACGGCCACCAGGCCGATCAGCGCGCCCGTCAGGCCGCGTGCCAGCCCCATCACCGCCCCGAGCAGGATGAGGATCGAGGCCAGGGGCCAGGGACCGGCGGCGGAGGCGGCGAACATGCCGGTGGCCATCTGCCTGGGCGTCAGCGGGAACAGCGCCAGGCGGGCCGGGTCGAGCGTCTCGTCCACTCCGAACGCCATCAGCGGCGCGACGATCCAGACGACGGCGAGCAGGGTGAACAACACCATGCCCACCTGCACGGCGACGTCCGGGGGCGCCAGGCGCAGCAGGCTCGTCAGCGCCAGCCCGCCGAAGCCCGCGACCACCGCCGCGATCAGCGTCACCACGAAGCCGATCCGGCGGACGGCGTCGCCGCGCAGGTTTCCGGCGATCAGCCGCAGCTTCAGGCGGACGAAGAGCCAAGCCACGACAACCCCTCCTCGCCGTTGCCGCGCGCGCCGACCAGGTCGAGGATCGTCTCGTTGAGGGTGTTGGCGCCGCGGACCTCGTCGAGGGGGCCCTGGGCGACGATGTGGCCCTGGTTCATCACCGACACCCAGTCGCACAGCCGCTCGACCAGCTCCATGACGTGGCTGGAGAAGATGATCGTCGAGCCGGACGCGGTGTAGCGGCGCAGCACCTCGACCAGCGTGCTCGCGCTCACCGGGTCGACGCCCTCGAACGGCTCGTCCAGGAACAGCACCTTCGGGTTGTGCAGGAGCGCGGCGGCCAGGCCGATCTTCTTGCGCATGCCGGTGGAGTAGTCGACCACCAGCTTGTCGGCCGCGCCGGCCAGGTCCATGACCTTCAGCAGTTCCTCGGCGCGCCGGGCGACCTCGTCCTTCGGGATGCCGCGGATCTGCCCGTTGTAGGACAGCAACTCGCGCCCGGACAGCCGCTCGAACAGCCGCAGCCCCTCCGGGAGCACCCCGACCTGGGACTTCACCGCGACGGGATCGCGCCAGACGTCCGCGCCGCCGACCTCGGCCGACCCCGCGTCCGGCCGCAGCAAGCCGGTGATCATCGACAGGGTGGTCGTCTTCCCGGCGCCGTTCGGCCCGACCAGACCGGCGAAGCTGCCGCGCGGGACCATCAGGTCCACCCCGGCGACCGCGACCTGGGGGCCGAACCGCTTGAACAGGCCACGTGTGCGGACGGCGGGGGGCGACCCGCCGGGCTCCGCGCGAGGGGACTCACCGGCTGAAGGGGTCATGAGGTCACTCTAATCGGGCATGCCCTACGGCGACTCCGTGTGACGGCGTCGTTCGCGGGAGGACTAACCTACGGGCATGAGCGCTGAGCCCGTGTCACACATCGAGGGCGCCGACCCGCACACCACCGCGGGCAAGATCGCCGACCTTGAGCGGCGCCTGGACGAGGCCGCGCACGCCGGTTCCGCGCGTGCGGTCGAGAAGCAGCACGCCAAGGGCAAGATGACCGCCCGCGAGCGGCTGGTCGAGTTCCTGGACGAGGGGTCGTTCGTCGAGTTCGACGAGCTGGCCCGCCACCGGTCGTCCAGCTTCGGCCTGGAGCGCGAGCGCCCGTACGGCGACGGCGTGGTGACCGGCTACGGCACCGTGGCCGGCCGCCCGGTCGCGGTGTTCGCGCAGGACTTCACCGTCTTCGGCGGCTCGCTCGGCGAGGTCTTCGGCGAGAAGATCGTCAAGGTCATGGACCACGCCCTGAAGACGGGCTGCCCTGTTGTCGGCATCAACGACTCCGGCGGCGCCCGCATCCAGGAGGGCGTGGTCTCGCTCGGGCTCTACGCCGAGATCTTCAAGCGCAACGTGCACGCCTCGGGCGTGATCCCGCAGATCTCGCTGATCATGGGGCCGTGCGCCGGCGGCGCGGTCTACTCCCCCGCTCTGACCGACTTCGTGCTGATGGTGCGTGAGAAGTCGCACATGTTCATCACCGGGCCGGACGTGATCAAGACGGTGACCGGCGAGGAGGTCACGTTCGAGGAGCTCGGCGGCGCGCACACCCACAACTCCAAGTCGGGCGTCGCGCACTACGAGGCCGTGGACGAGGCCGACTGCCTGGAGTTCGCCCGGGCGCTGCTGTCGTACCTGCCGTCCAACAACATGGACGAGGTGCCGGCCTTCGACAGCCCCGCCGACCTCACGGTCACCGACGCCGACCGCGAGCTGGACGTCCTGATCCCCGACTCGCCCAACCAGCCGTACGACATGCACCAGGTGATCGGGCACGTCCTGGACGACGGCGAGTTCCTGGAGATCCACGCGGGGTTCGCGCCGAACATGGTGGTCGGGTTCGGGCGGGTCGAGGGGCATTCGGTCGGGGTGGTGGCCAACCAGCCGATGAGCTTCGCCGGGACGCTGGACATCGCCGCTTCCGAGAAGGCCGCGCGATTCGTCCGCACCTGCGATGCCTTCAACATCCCCGTCCTGACCTTCGTGGACGTGCCCGGCTTCCTCCCGGGCACCGACCAGGAGTGGAACGGCATCATCCGGCGCGGGGCCAAGCTGCTGTACGCCTACGCCGAGGCGACCGTGCCGCTGGTCACCGTCATCACCCGCAAGGCGTACGGCGGGGCGTACGACGTCATGGGCTCCAAGCACCTCGGCGCCGACATCAATCTCGCGTGGCCGACGGCGCAGATCGCCGTGATGGGCGCGCAGGGCGCGGTGAACATCCTGTACCGCCGGGAGCTGGCGACCGCCGAGGACCCGGAGAAGGAGCGCGCCCGCCTGATCGCCGACTACGAGGACACGCTCGCCAATCCTTATCTCGCGGCCGAGCGCGGGTACGTCGACGCGGTCATCCGGCCGTCGGACACCCGTATCAAGATCGTCCGGGCGTTGCGGGCATTGCGCAACAAGCGCGCGACGCTGCCGCCGAAGAAGCACGGCAACATCCCGCTGTAGGAGAAGTCCATGGCTCAGTCGTATCTGAGGGTCGTGCACGGGGCGGCCACGCCGGAGGAGGTCGCCGCGCTGGTCATCGCGGTGGCGACAAGGGCGGCAACTCCCCCGCGACCCGCCCAAAAGCCAGCTTTGTGGCGTAACCCTGCACACCAGATGAGAACGGCGCTCTCTCCGGGATCAGGGGCGTGGCGAGCGAGCTCACGGCCTCATTAGATCTTTGGAAGTGGGTGTCAAGCGAGCCAAGAGTTGGGACTATCTAGAAATGGGGGAATATAGTCAGCCGATCATCGCCTGAGTCAGAGGCCCTGGAGGAGAGCATGGCAATCCCGGACCTCACACCGCATCCCGTGGCGGCGAAATACGCCGTCCTCGTGGATGTCGGCTACCTCTACGCGGCGGCGGGCGAGGTCCTCTTGGGCGCCAAGGAGCGCAAGGAATACCGCGTCTCCGCCGACGAGCTCATCCAGGCGCTCAAGAAGCATGCCATGGAGCGCATCCCCGGTGAGCTCCTGCGCGTCTACTGGTACGACGCCGCCCGCGACCGCGTGCCGACCGTCGACCAGCGGGTCATCGCCCAGCTTCCCTGGGTCAAGGTCCGCCTCGGCAACCTGAACGCCCGGGGGCAGCAGAAGGGCGTCGACGCGCAGATCCGCAGCGACCTGGAGGCGCTGGCCCGCCACCACGCGGTGAGCGACACCGTCCTCATCGCGGGGGACGAGGACATGGTGCCCGCCGTCGAGGCCGCGCAGACGTTCGGCGTGCGCATCCACCTGTGGGGTGTCGAGCCCCCCTACGGGACGAATCAGGCCGAACGGCTCGTATGGGAATCCGACACGGTGGAGGAGCTGGGCTCCGACTTCCTGCGGCCCTACTTCAGCCGCGCCGCGCAGGTCGTGCCCGCCGCGGCCCCCTCGCCGCCGTCGCCCGCCCAGGTCTTCGCCGGACGCACCCCGATCAGCACCAAGCCCGCCGTCAAGCACCCCGGCCAGGTCACCAAGCTCGGCCCGAGCCGCCCGAGGGTCGAGGAGGTCGGCGAGCACGTCGCGCAGAAGTGGATCCTCACCCGGGGCCGCGACAACATCCGCGACCTGCTCCCCGGCCCGCTCCTGCCGACCGTCATCGACACCGAGCTGCTCATCGAGGCCGAAAAGGAACTGGGCCACTCCCTGCGCCCCTACCCGGAGGCCCGCGTCTGGCTCCGCGACGGCTTCTGGGCCCGCGTCTACCGGGAGTTCGACCTCGGCGTCGGCATCTCCACAAAGTAACGCCCCCCCTGCCGACTGTGTCTGTTTTTCGCTAGATCATCCCGCTCGTGGGGAATATCCTCCCTCGGTACCGTCTGGTCGGCGGAGCGGTGGAGCTTCACCTCATGGTCGGGAGGCCGGGCATGGTGAGGTCTGAATTCCGCCAGTTGCTCGGTTTCTGCGGCGCATAGCTTTGGGGGTGTGACACCCCATCAGACGCTCGACTTCGACTCCTGTTACCGGGCGGTCAGTGCCCGGGACACCAGGTTCGACGGGCGGTTCTACACGGCCGTCACCTCGACGGGCATCTACTGCCGCCCCGTCTGCCCCGCGCGTACGCCCGCCCGGCAGAACGTCCGCTTCTACCGGCACGCCGCCTCGGCCGAGGCCGCCGGGTTCCGCCCGTGCCGCCGCTGCCGCCCTGAGCTCAGCCCTGGCGACCCCGGCTGGGACGTGGCCGCCGACCTGGTCGGACGGGCGCTGCGGCTGATCGACGACGGCGTGGCCGACGAGTACGGCGTCGCCGGGCTGGCGGGCCGCCTGCACGTGACCGAGCGCCACCTGCTGCGCCTGTTCACCTCGCGCCTCGGCGCCGGGCCGCTGGCGGTGGCGAGGACCCGGCGGCTCCTGCTCGCCAAGCAGCTTCTGACCGAGACCTCCCTGCCGGTCACCGACGTCGCCTTCGCGGCGGGCTTCGGCAGCGTCCGCCAGTTCAACGCCACGATGAAGGAGGCCTACGGCTTCGCCCCCAGCGACCTCCGCAAGACCTCCGGCCCCCTCACCCGCCCCGGCGGAAAACCCTCCGGCAGCCCCTCCCGGCCCGACGACTCCGCCCGGTCTCCCCTGGCGGATGGCGCCACGGACGGCACCACCGGCCCTCGTACACGGGCGGCGGCCTCTTCCCCACGCGCCCACGGGGCCGCGAGGGCCACGGTCCAGGGCACCCCGGCGGCGCTGACGCTGCGCCTCCACCACCGGAAGCCGTACGACGCCGGCAACCTGCTCGGGTTCCTCGCGGCGCGGGCCGTTCCCGGCGTCGAGCAGGCCACCGCGACGATGTACCGCCGCGCCGTCCCCGGCGGCATCATCACGCTGACCCCCGCCGACGGCCACATCGACCTCTCGGTGACACTGGACGACACGCGTCACCTGGCCAGGATCGTCTCCCGCTGCCGCCGCCTGCTCGATCTGGACGCCGACCCCGACGCCATCGCCGACGCCCTCCGCACCACCACGCTCCGCCCGCTCGTCGAAGCCCGCCCCGGCCTACGCGTCCCCGGCGCCTTCGACGGCTTCGAACTCGCGGTCCGCGCCGTCGTCGGCCAGCAGGTCTCCGTAGCCGGCGCCAGAACCCTGCTCGGCCGCATCACCGCCCGCACCGGCTCGCCCGCGAAACCTTGTGACATCATCCCGCCCACCACCCCCGATCGTGATCCCGAGACCCACGAATCCACCGGAGCCGGAGCCGAAGAACCCTCGACCTCGGACCAGGGGTGCACGAGGTCCGGTGGGAGCGGGCAAAGGGGCGCCAAGGCCGTGCCGGAGGTGGCCGGCGGGCAGCCCTATCTGCTCTTTCCCACGGCCGCGCAGCTCGCCGAGGCGGATCTGAGCGGACTCGGGATGACCGGACGCCGGACCGAGACGCTGAGGATTCTCGCGGAGAAGACGGCCGCGGGTGAGATCCACCTGGACGGAGGCGCCGACCCGGCCGAGACGGCGGCGCGGTTGATGGAGATCCCCGGAATCGGCCCGTGGACGACCGGTTACATCGTGATGCGCGCCCTGCGCGACCCGGACGCCTGGCCCTCGGGCGATCTCGTTCTGCGCAAGGCGATGAAGGCGCTCGACATCACCGAACACGACGTCGAACGGTGGCGCCCGTGGCGGGCGTACGCCGCTCTCTACCTCTGGAGCTCGCTATGACCGAGACGATCGACGCGCAGGTCCTGCCCACCCCGATCGCCCCGCTGTCGCTGCTCACCCACGGCGGTGTGCTGGTCGCGGCCGGCTTCACCGGCGACCCCGGCGAGATGTTCGCCCGGCTGCCCGCGAAGCTCAGGGCTCTGCCCCTCAACCCGGTGGACGACCTCGGCAAACCGGCGCGGGCCGTACGGGACTACCTCGACGGCGACCTGTTCGCGCTCGACAGCGTGGAAGTGGACCAGCCCGGCACGCCCACCCGTCAGCGCCTGCTGGCGGCCCTGCGCGCGGTCCCGCCGGGGACGACCGTGTCGTACGCCCGGCTCGCCGAGCACGCGGGCCTGCCGAAGACGGCCGCCCGCGCCGCCGGAGGCGCCTGCGCCCAGAACCTGATCGCCCCCTTCGTCCCCTGCCACCGCGTCCTCCCCTCGGTGGGCGGCTTCGGCGGCTACTACTACGGCGCCCACGTCAAGGAATGGCTCCTCGGCCACGAAAAGGCCCTGTGACGGCGTGACCTCCGCCCCCTTCGCGCGCCGTCGGACCGTATGCCTCTACGAGTTCACGCGGCGGCGCGCCTGGTGCTTCAGTTCCTCGGGCAGGGCGTCGGCGGCAGAGAGCAGGGGGAGGAGTCCGGGTTCGAGGGTGGTCGCGCGGAAGGTGACGGCGACGGTCACGTCGTGGTCGGGGCGGTACACGACCTCGATCGGGTCGCCGGCGCGGATCTCCCCCGGCTCGATCACCCGCAGGTACGGGCCGGGCAGCGCCGCCGCTGTGAACTCCTTGATCCAGTGCTCTCGCTCCAGCCACCCTTGGAAGGTCCCGCAGGGCAGCCGTGGACAGGACACCTCCAGGATCACCTGGTCCCCGATACGCCAGCGCTCGCCGATCAGCGCCGCGTTGACGTCGAGACCGGCCGTCGTGAGATTCTCCCCGAAGGCCCCGTTCCCGAGCGGTCTGCCCAGCTCGGCCTCCCACCTGTCGAGATCCTCGCGGGCGTAGGCGTAGACGGCTTGGTCGGTCCCGCCGTGGTGCTTGACGTCGTAGACGCGGTCTCCCACGAGCCCCGAGACCCCGGTGCCCTTCGGGCCGGGCTCGACGACGGCGACGGGCCCGTCCACGGGCCGCTTGTCGATGCCCGTCATACCGAGTCCCTTCCACGGGTTGGTCCGCGGCCTGCCGACATTGACGGACAGCACTCTCATGCGACCGACAGTACGTTCCGGCCGCCAAAAGAGGCGACCTCTATTCCGCATGGCCACTGCCGCCACATCCCGCATATACCCGCGGACTCCCGCACACACCGGCGCGGCGGAATCCGCATCCGAGCGGAGCTGGATCAGGGATACCGCGCTCGAAGCCCAAGGCGGTTACCTGACCGGCGCTCCAGCTCCTATTCGCCGTGGATCAGCAGGCGGTGACCCTCCTGGAGGCCTTCGGGGAGGGCGTCGGGGGTGAACCAGCGTGCTTCGAGGATCTCCAGGGAGTCGATGCGCGGGGTTCCCCCCGTCACGCGGGCCTCGTAGGCGACCTCGACGCGGAGCTTGTAGCCGCTCCTCAGGTGGGCGAGGCGGCCGACCTGGACGTCGAGGCCGGTCTCCTCGCGTACCTCCCGGACGATGGTGTCCTCGAAGGTCTCCCCCTTGTTCGCGCACCCGGTGGGCAGCCCCCACTGGCGGCCCTCCGGCCAGAAGCGGTGTTTGAGGAGCAGCACGTTGCCGTCGACGTCCCGCACGATTCCGGTGACGCCGACCATGAACTTGGCGTGGCGGAGCCACAGGACGCGCCACTGGAGCGGCCCCGCCAGACCACGCCAGAGCCGGGCCATGAGCTGTTTCACGTAGTCCTCCCGGAAAGTGGGCCGAGCGACGTCCCGGACCGGGAACCGTCCCACGATCCTGGCACGGACGACCCACGACGGCCCGCACTCGCGTCGGCCCACGAGGGCGGGGACTCGGGGCCGAACGGGTCGTGACGAGACCGTGATCTCCACGTGAAGGGTCGTCTCGGCGTCTTCTCGGCGTGGTTCGGGCGGTTTACGTTCACCGTGACCCGGACCCAACCCCCCAGTCACGGGAGATTCGGCATGCTCCGACGAAAGCTCGCCTCACTCGTCCTCACGGCATCGGCCATCGCGGTGATCGGCCTCACAGGGACGGCGGACGCCGCGGTCGGCGACGCGGACCTGGCGTACCGCTGGGCCCCCGTTCACTACCAGGACAGCGCCTCGTCCAAGTACACGGCCGACTACCTGGCCCCGGTCGACTACGACGGGGACTGGAACACGCGCAACAACTGGGACAACCTCGACGCGAACGTGTCACGGCTGGTCGGCACGGTTTACTACTCGGTGGTAGAAACCGACACCCACTGGTTCATCACGTATGGCTTCTTCCACCCCCGCGACTGGAAGACGCTCGGCCCGCACGAGAACGACATGGAAGGGCTGCTGCTCACGGTCAGGAAGGACGGCAGCCAGTACGGCGCGCTCCAGGCGATGGTCACCCTGTCCCACGACAACTTCTACTCCTACACGCCGCCGGGCAGCCCGTTCACCGGGGGACGCGAGAACATCGACGGCACCCTGATCATGCAGAACTGGGACGGCCAGCCGCATCCGACCGGCTTCCAGGAGGCCAAGGGGCACGGCTACAAGGCCTGGAACGGCGGCGGCTTCCCCGGCGGTGACGGCATCGTCTACTACCCGAGCCGCGGGGACGGAGAGGTGCCGTCCGGCGGCGACGACCGCTCGGTCGCCTACCGCCTGGTCGACATCTTCGGCGCGGGCGGCCTGTGGGACCGCCGCTTCGACCCCCAGCCCTACGCCTCGTGGGGCACGTTCGCGGGCGACAACGGCCGCGCGAACGCGGCGCACGCGCCGTGGGCCTGGGACGACATGGACGACGGCAGCGACCTGCAGCCCGGCGTCCTCGCCACCGACCCCGCGTACCTGATCTCCCAGTACTTCGCCAACCGCGGTACCTACAGCCTGACCTACACGCGCAACACCTACCGTCAGTAGAAGGCGGCACCGCAGGCCCCCGGGTACCGGACGAGGTCGTCCGGTACCCGGGGGGGCCGTGTTCACGGCCGAGACTCCGGCTCGGCGGGGGCGGGGCGCCCTCAAGTCGCCGTTCCTCCGCCGTCACGCCCCGAACAGGTCAGGAATCGCCGGGACCTTCCCGGACGATGCTCTGGACCTCGCCCACGGGGACGTCTCGGGCGGCGGTCACCTGGACGGGGGCGTAGGCGAAGCCGGCCGCGGCGGCGGTCACGGTCCAGACCGTGGTGACCTGCAGGGTGTACGCCTTGCGGGGCCGGTCGGCGGAGGCGTGGAGGTAGCGGACGCCGCAGGTGAAGGTGCCGCCCTTCTGGTACGGGTGGCCGGTGGGGCCGCAGTCCTCCTTGACCTCGGCGCGGTCGGAGGTCGTGCCGGGGTCGATGTCCACCCGGCTCAGGTTCGCGGTGACGGTGGCGGACATGACGCCGGGGAGCTCGGCCGTGACCGAGCGGGTGGGGGCGCCGATGCCGGTCAGCCACACCCAGGTGGGCAGGTTCACGTAGCTCTTGACGTCGGGGCTGAGCTCGATCCTGGGCTCGGGGACGGTCAGCGCGGCGCGCGCGATCTGGTACAGCTCCTCCAGGGTGATGCCGCCCGGGGGTGTGCCGCCCGCGGGCACCCACACGGCGCCCTGGAGCCCGGACCAGCACGCGAGCCCGTCGGGGTCGGCCGCGTTGAAGGCGGGCGTCCACCACCGCCCGTCCTTGCCCACCTTGTTCTGGAACTGCTCCATGTGCTTCTTCTGGTCCTGCTCGCTGGCGTCCGGGTTGAGGTGCCGCCAGTAGACGTCGGCGTCCTGCTGCTTCTTCAGCATCGCGTCGGCGTCGTCGCCGGGCTCGTACCAGCAGGGACGTTTCACCCGGTAGCCGTCGCCCTTGCCGCCGAGGCCATCGCCGCTGACGACGATCTTGGAGTGCTGGAGCACGACGCCGCTCGTGCGGCCGTCCTGGAAGCCCGTGCCCTTCGGACCGCCGTCGTCGTCGAACGCCGCGGCGGCGGTCGGAGGGGGCGACAAGGTCAGGGTCGACAAGGTGAGAGTGGTCAGCGAGGCGGCCAGCGCCAGCGCCTTCAGTGTTCTCATCGGCGGCACTCCTTAGCGCGCTGATGGGGGTAGGCGGCGTGCATGAACGCCTTGGTGCGCCAGGCTCCGTCGTCGCCCTTGCGCAGGGCGGCGACCTGGAGGTAGATCGCGGCGGGCGGCCGGGTCCAGGACGGCTGGGTGGCGACGGGGCTCCCGCCGGTGCCGGTGACCTGGAGGCCGGACTCGTCGACGCAGGCGTCGACCTCCGCGCCCCGGCCGACGACCGAGGCGACCCGCAGGGCGTAGAGCTTGGCCGTCCCGGTGGCGGACTGGCCGCGGTTCAGGAAGCCGCGCACCCAGGTGTAGGCGTCACGCGCGGCCTGGTCCTCGACGCCGTCGAGGTACGACTTGTCCTCGCCGCCGGTGGTGACGGCCCGCCACGCGCCGACGTAGCCGTCGGTGAAGGCTCTGACCATGGCCTGCCGCGAGGAGTCGAGGCCGGCGGGCCACTCGATCGACACCGACAGGCCCGGGGCGACGTCGACGGTCTCGGCGCCCGCGGTGGACAGGGCCTTCGGGGCTCCGGGCGTGACGACCCCGGCTCCCGAGGAGGCGGAGGGTGCCGCGCCGGACGCGCCGCCGGGGGTGAACGGACGTTCCGCGCCGGCCGAGCAGCCCGTGGCGAGCAGCGCGACGGCGGCGAGGGCGACCCGCATCCGCATACCCGCGACGGTAATCACGGCTTGGGCGCCCCAACCACCGTTTTGCGGGTATCGGTATGACTCGCCGGATTCATCGAGCCCCACGAGCCCCGCCACCCTCGCCATCTCGTCCGCTTCTGTCGGCGTCTGCACCTTTTGTCACTTCTGTTCGATCATGCGGACGGCATCGAATGCAGCCGCCATGACGGGAGCAGCTCGTCGATGAGCGCCTCCGTCTCCGGGGCCATCCCGCCGCCGTACGGATGCGAGGCGGCCCGGCGGTGCAGGCCGTCCACGACCGCGCGCAGCTTGAGCGGGTCCCCGGTGGCGTGCGCGGCCCTCAGCAGGTCGCGCCACAGCCCCTCGTCGTCGGCCGCGAGCAGCAGCCCCGCGCGGACGGCGGCCACCGCGGCCTCGGCGTCGCCGTGCGCCAGCCGCACTTCGCACAGCCGGTGCGCCGCGTCCGCCACGCTCGCGCTCACCTCGTACTCCAGCTCGTCGGCCGCCAGCCACGCGTACCGCCCGCGCGGCCTGCCGTTGAGCAACGGCCCCCGGACCAGGCCGAGCGCCCGTTCCAGCAGCACGGCCCGCGCGCCCGGGTCGTTGTGCGAGCGGCGGACCAGCTCGCGGAAGAGCTGCCAGTCGGACCGCACCTCGGGCCCGAGCCGGAGCCGTCCGGTGTCGTCGGTCCTGAGGTTGGGCCTGCCCTCGCTGTCGGTGCCCAGCCAGTCGGCGACCCGGGCGATCGTGGCGTCGCGGACGACGGACTGCACGCCGCGGGGCCACAGGATGCCGCCGAGGACGACCGGGTGGACACCCGCCGGGTGCGAGGCCAGGTACACCACCATCTCGGACGCCAGCTCGGCCCTGCCCTCCTCCAGCGGCGGCACCGGGCCGATCTCGACGGGCCCGAGGATGCGCACGTTGATCGTGGGCGAGGTGGTGAACTCCTGCGGCGCCTCCTCCTCGCGCACCGGTTCGCCGTCGAGGCGCTCGGCCGTGCGGAACAGCTCGATCACCGCGTCGTAGTGGCGGCGGGGCAGCAACTGGGCGGCGACCGTGACGCCGAGCGCGTCGACCTTCGCCTTGCCGTCCTCGGTGATCTCCCACGTCCACGTGGGGTGCGGGACGTCGCCCGCGACGACGTACCCGGCCGCCATGCGCGTGCCCAGGCGGCCGAGCCGGGCCAGGCGGACGGCCTCGTCGGGGTCGGGCGCGATCGCGGACAGCAGGAAGTGCGGCGGCCAGGCGGGGTCGGCGGCGCGCGCGTGGACGCGGCCGGTCAGCACGCCGTCGCCCGACGCGGCGACCTCCTCGGCCTGGGACTCCAGCTCGGGCAGCGCCTCGGCCAGGCTGCCCACGACCCGCACGCGCTCCGGGGCGATCATCGACAGGTCGCCGCCGAAGCCGACGAGCGTGACCCGCATCCGGTCGGACCAGCGGTTGGTCACCAGCTCGACGGCGAGCGCGGCCAGGGCGTCACGCACGCGGTGCCCGGTGACGGCGATGACGCCGTGCGCGGCCTCCAGATCAATCAGGACGCGGCCCGAGTCGGTCACCCCCAGCGAGACCAGGCCCGGGTACGGGGCGGGGGCGTCCGCCAGCGCGTGCTCGTCGATGCCGCGCCCCTCGTGGGCGGGCAGCCGCCAGGTACGGCCGCCGTCGTGCGACTCCCAGGGCTCGGGCGCGTCCGGCTCCGGTGGGTGCACCCACAGGTCCAGGCCCCGGGCGGACAAGTGGACGGCGTAGACGGTCGGGGGGACACGGCCCTGCTCGGCCAGCAGCTTGCCGAGCAGGCGCAGTCCGTTGTCCAGCATGCGGCTGCCGGGCGCGTCGGAGCCCAGGCGCAGCGCGACCTCGGCCCCGGCGGCGTCCCCGCGCGGCCGGGCGATGCGGCGGCCGAACGCGCGGTTCCAGAGCTGCTCGCGGCGGCGGCGTCCGAGCGCGGCGAGCAGGCCGGCCGCCGCCAGCGATCCCCCGGCCAGATAGTCGATGAGGTCTAGACCCCCGCCGGTGTCCTGCGTCTCGGGCTTCTGGAGCCTGTCGGCCTGCTCGGGCTTGGCGGTCCTGTCGGCGCTCTTGACGGACGGGACCGCCGTCGCGCCCGTCCCCTTCTGCGCGGGCAGGTGGTAGGCGCGGTGGGGCGGCGGGGAGGGCGGGGTGGAGATCTTCCTCTCCTCCTGCCCGGCGTTCCTCGCCTCGGACGTCCCCTGCTCGACGCCGGCCTCGCGGTTGACCGTGCCGAGGCGGTCGCGGGAGACGTCCGTCCCGCCCGTCCGGCGGTGCCCGGCGTCCTGGACCACGAACTGCGTGCGGCCGTCGGCCTCGACCGGCTCGCCGGCGTGGCGCTTCAGCGTGGCCTCGCGCGTCTCGTCCACCGGCACTACGTGGACGCCCCGCGCGTCGTCCGGCATGTCGAGCACCCAGCCGGGCCTGATCAGGTCGGCCATCTGCAGGCGGGTGCCGTCCGGCTGGGTCTTGTGCTGGTTGAGCCGGTAGATCTCGGGATAGCGGCGCCCGTCGCCGAGGCACTTGTCGGCGATCTCCCACAGGCTCTCGTGGTGACGCCCGTGCGGCGGCTGGACGACGTACACCTTCTTGACCTGGCGCACCGCCTCCAGCGAGTCCAGGGAGGCCGTCGAGGCGTCCGTGCTCGCCGGGGTGTGCAGGGCCGAGGCCACCACCGTCGGCCTGGCGGGAGGCGGGGCGGAGGAGAAGGCGGTGAGCGGGATGGCGGCGGCGGACACCGTGAAGAGCATGAGCGCGGCCGATACCAGCCGGTTGGCCAGCGCCTGCGGCCCGCCGGAGAGGGGGACGCGGGCGGGCATGCCGATCCTGCGGATCCCGGCGTACACCTCGACGATCACGCAGATCACGAGCTGGAACCAGGTCAGCCAGACCAGCAGCACCAGGATCGCGACGGCCGTGCCGGTGCCGATCTGGCGGGTGAGCAGGTCGCCGCTCAGCAACTCCGGGGACAGCGGCGGGCCGGCGTAGCGCAGGAGGGCGTAGGGGACGCCGCCCATGAGCGCGGCCAGGACGATGAGCGCTCCGATGCCCACGATCACGTCACCGGGCGTGCGGCGCGGCCGGATGCGCGCGACCGGCGCCGGCGTGATCCCCCTGGACGGCGTACGCGACGGGGGCGTGCGTGACGCGGTCATCCCTCTCCTTCCTTCGTCCCCCGGTCATTCGAGCCTCTTACGCGGCGTCCGCCCGCGACGGGCGGCGCGGTCACGGCGGCTGGTCGCCGGGGTCGGGGCCCGCGACGGCGGTCCCGGACATCTCGGCTCCGGGGAACCCGAACGCCGCCAGGAAGATCGCCTTCCAGCGGACGCCGACCGCGACGTCCACCTCGGCCTGGCCCGCGCCGGTCTGGCAGCGCGTGAGCCGCAGGTCGGAGTCGCCGTGGGCGGCCACGATCCGGCGCGCCTTGCCGCACACCGCGCCCTCGTCCCCGAGCAGGCGGACGGTGCCGGTCGCGCGCAGGTTCTCGACGTCGATCTGGTCGGCCGCCGCCCGCGCCGCCTGCTCGGCGACGTCGGACGCCCGCAGCCGCGCGTTGATCGCGGCCCCGCCGTCCACCAGCAACCCGGCCAGCATGAACACCACCACCGAGAACAGCACGGTGAACACCGACATCGAGCCCCGGTCGGTGAGGACCGACATCGGCCCGCGCCCGGTGGACGAGCATCGGCCGCTGGACACCGGCATCGAGCCGCCGCGGTCCCGAGCGGGTCTCATCCGACCCTCCGGAACAGCTCCAAGGGCACCACGGACGTGCCCTCCACCTGCTTGATCGCCCCGAACCCGAGGAAGTCCAGGCTCAGCTCGCAGGTCACGGTCGCGCGGACGGTGCCGCCCTCGTTCCAGTCGCTGCCCGCCAGGCTCACCTCCGGTCGGCACTGGCCGCCGAGCGCCGCCTTCGCGGCCTCGGCCGCCGCGCCCGACGCCGCGCCCATCGTGCGCTGCACCGAGGCGGCGCGCGCGGCGTCCCTGGCGGCGCCGTTCACCTCGCCCTGCGCCTCCACGACGCGGCCCGCGCCGACGAGGAACATCAGGAAGAGCAGGAAGACGGGCGCGAGCATGACGGCCTCGACCGCCATCGACCCCCGGTCCTCACGACCGGCCCGGTCGCTCCGACCCACCCGAGCGCCCTGGCCCACCCGAGCGCCCTGACCGGCCCTGGCGACCCGGCGACGCCGGGCGAACCGATCGCCCGGTGACGCGCGATCCCGGCGGAAGCGCACGGTCACGGCTTTCCGCCGGTACCGCCGCCCCCGCCGAAGTTGGTCTGGATCTCGTTCTGCTTCTGGGTGACCAGCGTCTTGATCAACGTGGCGAGCCCGAGGGCCACGCCCGCAATGATCGCCGTGATGATCACCCACTCGACGGCGGAGGCTCCGCGCGAGGGGGCGTTCCTGGCCCGGTCGACCCGCACGTGCAGCACGGCGACCAGGTATTCGAGCCACGGTGGAGTGAGCATCTACGCCCCCAACATCTTCATCGCTGCCGGAAAACTGAGAAAGATCACGAATCCCGCGCAGAGCAGGAGCTGGGCGACCAGCATGGACTGGGAACGCTCGCCGGCCTGGCCCTCGACCTCGGCGAGCTCGCGCCGCCGCATGGTCGCCGCGCGGGCGGTGAGCGAGGCACGGACCTTGGCGCCGTCGTCGGCCACCAGCCCGAGCGCCGCCGACAGGTCGCGCAGCTCGTCGACGTTGATCTCGTCGCCGAGCTGGCCGAGCGCCTGCCAGGGGGTGATGCCGACGATCCTGGCGTTGCCGAGCGCCTCGCGGATGCGGGCCATCGCCCAGTTGGACGTGCCGCCGCCCTCCCCGACCGAGACCGCCATCAGCAGCGCCTCGGGCACTCCCCTGCCTCCGGCGAGGTTCATCGCCACCAGGTCGAGGAAGGCGCCCACGGCGTGCCGGAAGTCGCGCCGCCGCACGGCGGCGTCCCGGCGTATCTGCAGGTCGGGCAGGAAGAAGAACACCACGCCGACGACCAGCGCCGCCCACAGCGGCACCTGGAGCGAGATCGACCAGCCGATCAGCGCCAGCCAGCCGACCAGGACCGGGAAGGACAGCAGCCCGGACACCGCGAGCAGCACCTTGGTGGCGAGGTAGCCCTCGAAGGAGCGGCCGAGCAGCGTCAGGTCGGCGCGGACCGAGCGGACCTCCCAGCCGCGCGAGGCGTAGAACTGGGCGAGCCGG
The DNA here is from genome assembly GCF_003323745.1 of Sphaerisporangium album. GTDB lineage: Bacteria > Actinomycetota > Actinomycetes > Streptosporangiales > Streptosporangiaceae > Sphaerisporangium > Sphaerisporangium album. The sequence continues at coordinate 73,344 of NZ_QOIL01000015.1, read as the reverse complement.
ACGCCGAGGCCCCGCCGGAACGCGCTGACGTTCTCGTCGGGGCTGATGAGCTGGCGCCGGAACGCGTCGTCGCCCTCGCGCACCGAGTCCAGCGCGAGCAGGCGGGCCACCAGGCCGGGGCGGGGCGGGAACAGGGCCCTGAACAGCAGGAACAGGCCGAGGCCCACCGCCGCGCCCGCCAGGACGTTCTCAACCACGGGCGCCTCCCGAGACCAGCTCGCGCTCCACGGGGGCGCCGGTGGCCGGTCCGAGCAGCCGGGCCGGCTTGTCGAACCGGGCGAGCCGCCGCATCCAGGCGAACCCGGCGCCGAACAGCGCGGCGACGACGACCAGCACGGCCTGCCCGAGCAGCGAGTTGTACTCCTCGACGTAGGAGCGGTTGAAGACCACCAGCAGCGTGGCGAACGCGACGGCCGTGCCCACCACGATCTGGACGCTGCGCCGCGTGGACCTGCGCTCGGCCTCGACGCGGCGGCGCATGTCCAGCTCCTCGCGGGCCGAGACGGCGAGCGCGCCGAGCACCTCCCGAAGGCCCGGGCCGCGCAGCTTGGCGTTGAGGATCAGCGCGGCGATCACCAGATCGGCGGAGGGGTCGTCCAGCTCGTCGGCGAACAGGCGCAGCGCGTCGGCCAGGGGCATGCGGGTGTGCAGGCGGTCGACCAGCGAGCGCAGGTGGGGACGCAGCGTCGGCGCCGCCGCCCTGATCGAGGACGGGATCGCCTGTTCGAGGCCCGCGGCCCCGGCGATGGTGTCCCGGAGCGATTCGGTCCAGGCGGCGAGCCCTTCGAGCCGGCTCATGGCCGAGCGCTCCTCGGCCGCGCCGCCGGTCAGGCCCCGCCAGGCGAGGACGAGCAGCACCGCGCCCGCCGCCATGACCGGCCACTGGGTGACGACGAGCACCAGGCCGCCGGTGATGGTGGCCACGGCCGACCGGGTGGAGAGCCTGCGCACGAGCTCGCGGCGGCGCGCGCCGCGGTCAGGGGTGGCGGGCTTCGGGCGGACGCCGTACAGGGCGAGGCCGAGCAGGAACAGGCCGCCGCCGACCGCGGCGCCGGCCAGCAGCGCCAGCCAGTCGAAGAGCCCGGCGGGCAGCGGGATCACGACCAGGCCCCCATCGTCGGGTCGTAGCCGTGGTCGATCAGGTCGTTCAGGCAGGCGATCGGCGCGAGCGGCACGGCGTACCCGTCCGGGCCGGGGGCGAAGACCTCCGAGGAGAGCACCCGCCCGTCGACGCCCGCGACCTCGCGGACGCTGGCGACGTACCGGCGCAGGCGGCCGCCCTGGTGGTAGTCGTTGCGCTTCTCGATGAAGACCACGAAGTCGATCGCGCCCGCGATCAGCATGTGCGTGGCCTCGATGGGCAGCCGCTCCTCGGCCTGCAGCGCGTAGGTGGCGATGCGGTTGAACACCTCCATCGAGGAGTTCGCGTGGATGGTCGACAGGGACCCGTCGTTGCCCTGGGTCATCGCGTTCAGCATCGTGACGATCTCGTCGCCCAGCACCTCGCCGACGATCACGCGGCTGGGGTTCATGCGCAGCGAGCGGCGCACGAGCTCGGCCATGGTGATCTCGCCCTGGCCCTCGGAGTTGGGCAGGCGGTGCTCGAAGGCGACGACGTTCGGGTGCAGCTCGGGGAACTGGTCCAGGCCCAGCTCCAGGGCGCGCTCGACCGTGATCAGCCGCTCGTGGGGCGGGATCTCGTTGGCCAGGGCCCGCAGCAGCGTGGTCTTCCCGGCGTTGGTGGAGCCCGCGATCATGATGTTCTTCCTGGCGGCCACGGCGGCCGACAGGAAGCGGCCGAGCTCGGCGGTGAGCGTGCCGTTGCCGACCAGATCGCTGAGGAAGACCTTGCCGAGGCGCGCCCGGCGGATCGACACGGCCGGACGCACCGTCACGTCCATGACGGCCGAGAGGCGGGAGCCGTCGGGCAGCCGCAGGTCGAGCTGCGGGTTGGCGGTGTCGAACGCCCGGCTGGACAGGCCGCTGTAGGCGGCGAGGATCTGGATGAGCTCGACCAGCTCCTCGTCGGAGTCGGCCACCGGGTCGTGCATGAGCTCCTGGCCGTCGGCGTACCCGACGAACACGCGGTCGCAACCGTTGACGTCGATGTTCTCGACCTCGGGGTCGTCCAGCAGCGGCTGGAGCCGTCCGACGCCGAACAGCGCGGCGTGGATGCCCGCCGCGAGGGCCTCTTCCTCCTCGGCGGTGGGCGGGGTGCGGCCCGAGCCGATCTCGTTGCGGGCGTGCTCCTCCAGCACCTGGGAGATCAGCGCCCGTGCGAACTGGCGCTCGTCCTCGCCCGACATGGGCGCGAGGCCGCCGGCCTGGTCCAGACGGCGCTGGTGCGCGAGACGGTCGCCGACGTCCTGCCGGAACCGCTTCACCAGCGTGTGGTCGATGCTCACCCGCCGACCTCCTCTGCCGTGACGCTCATCTGGAGAGGCCTCCCGTCCGCGGGCGCGGCGCGTCGCCGGCCGGAGGCGACGTGCGGCCGGGGGCGGGCGTACGTCCGGGCGCGACGCGGGCGGCCAGGCGCCCGGCCAGCTCGCGGGCCGTACGGATCAGCAGGGAGCGGTCCAGCCGGCCGCCCCACTGGCCGCGCAGCAGCTCGGCTCCCTTCGGGTCGTACGCGAGGCCCGCCACGAACGCGACCTCCTTGCTCGTCGCGGCGACGATGCGCCGCACCTCGTCGATCGACCCGCGATAGGACCGGGGGTCGGAGATCACGACCACGCCGACCTGCCCGGTGATCAGCATCAGCCGCTCGCGCAGGTGTGCCACGTGGTCCAGGCTGGGCCGGGTGAACAGCAGCGTCAGCTCGGCCTCGGCGATCAGCTCGTTCATCTGCGGGTGGCCGCCCAGCCTGCCGAGGTCGGCGAGGACGTCCGCCTGCGGAAGCGCGGCCAGCGCGCGGCCGAGTGGGCCCCACAGCCAGGTCAGCCCGGCGGCCTGCTCGCCGTTGGTGAGCCCGGTGAGGACGTCCAGGCCGCCCACCAGCTTCTGGGTGTGCTCGTAGACCTGCTCGGGGCGCAGGCCGCGCCGGGCCGTCGCGCCGAGGCTGAGCAGGCCGCGGGAGGGGTTGAGCACGGACCCGTCCATGCCGGGCAGGCGGTAGACGAGGTCGCCGCCGGAGGGGTCGCACTCGGCGAGGAGCACCGGGCGGGGCCACACCGCGCCGAGGGCGGTCGCGGCCGTGGTCACGCCGGGGGCGCCCTTGTCGGCGGCGAGGGCGATGAGCGCCACCTCAGCCCGTTCCCGCGAGCTTGCCCAGGGCGATCTCGCCGCTGGAGGCGTACATGGCGATGGTGGGCGAGACCGAGGAGTCGACGATGATGGACACCAGCCCCGTGCTGCTGGTCTCGCTGGAGCCCACGCTCTCGACCAGCGCGCTCGGCGCGAGCACCCTGCCCTGCGACGTGCCCCTGCCCGAGCCGGGGACGTACAGCACCTGGACGTGGTCGCCGCGCAGCAGGCCGAGCGGCACCTGGCCGGCCTTGAGCGCCAGTCCGAGGGTGACCTTGCCCGGGCCGCTCTGCTCGCTGTCCGTGCTGACCATCGCCTCGGTGAGCAGGGTGCCCGGCAGCAGGGTGACGCGGGCGAAGGTGGCGGCGACCTTCTCGCGCTGGCGGTAGTCGACGTAGGCGATGCCCGTGTCGGCGATCTGGACCTCTTCCATCGCCGCGAGGATGATCGGCTGGCCCGCGCCGATCTGCTGGGTGATGCGGATGGCCGAGACACGGTCGCCGCTGCGCACGACGAGCAGGGTGGTGGCGAGGGCGCCGCCGAGGACGAGCAGCAGGGCGAGGGCCGCGAGGGCGGGCTTGCGTTCGCGGGGCGGCACGGGGAGCTTGCGGGACGCGGGGCCCGACAGCGCACCCGGCGACCCCGGGCGGTCCGCGTTGACGGTCGCACGGCTGTCGCGGTCGGGTTTCTCGCTGATCCTCATGGGTGGGGGGCTCCCGAATCAGGGACCAGGCCGATGCCCGCACCATGCGCTGATATCGATCAACTCTGGGCCGATCGAGACGAACCGCATGACCACGGGGCGGAACGGCATGGTCACGGATATGTTAGGACGGAGATCTTCGGTTATGGGACCGAATTCTCGTACCTTCGCGTGCAGCTTGCACCAAGCTCAGGGTTGGAAACCGGACCCATGCTCATCCACTATCGATTAGCTGTCAATGGGAGGGTCAACAATCCCAGCGTTCCCGTCACACCGATCGCATCGAAATTTGCGCCTATATTCCCCTTTGTATCGGCTGTAACCCCCGTAACAGGCGTCACTATCGTCAGTTGCCTGTTCCCCGCGAACCCGCATCTTAACCGCTCCCGGGACGGACCCCTTCCTAGGGCTGCAAGGGAACCCGAGCCGTTTCCTCGTCGATCCACCGGAGGTACGCGCCGAGGCCGCCCACGACCGGAAGCGCGATGATCTCCGGGGTCTCGTACGGATGCTCGCGGCGAATGTGCTCGATCAACTCCCCCGAGCGCTCGCGCGTCGTCTTGACGAGCAACAGGAACTCCTCGGCCGTCTCGATCTCGCCTTTCCAGCGGTAGACGCTGGTCATGGGGCCGACGGCCTGGGCGCAGGCGGCGAGCCCGGCCGAGACCACCGACCGCGCCAGCGCCGCCGCCGTGGCGCGCCCGTCCACCGCGACCTGGACCTGCACGTATTCGGGCATGGGCGTACCTCCGCGTTAACCGGCCGGACACTTTGCCGGCCGCGTGTGCACAATCTTGTCCACATCTTTGTCCACAACCCCGGGCGGGGACCGTCCGAGTAGTTCTGTCTGAAATATAGGCACATATCCGGTTTATCCCGTCCCGCCCTCCGTTGCCCACAGAGTTATCCACAGGCGAGGGTCGATTTCCACATGGCTGTGGACGACGGGCGCCATCCGACCTCCAGGTGAACGGGAACCCGCGCACATCAGCGCCGGAGCCGCGCCCCCGAAGGACGCGGAGCCGCCGGGCGATCACCCAGGCTATCGGTCTTTCCGTATCGGTCTTTAAGCATGAGACCAGCCGAAACCAGACGGATGTGCTGAAACCCGTTATGGCGGGGAACGATAGCTACGTCCCCCCTCGACAGGTGCATATGTCCGTCTCGGCACGCAGGTGCGGAGCACGTGAGAAGGAGGGGGTCATGAACAGAATCCTGACGTCCGGCGTCGGGCTGGCCACGACCGTTCTGCTGGTGGGCGCATGCGGCAATTCCGCCACGCCCACGACGCGGTACAGCAACGCGGCGGCGAACGCCACGGAGTCCGCGTCCCCGACCGGCTCGGAGTCCGCCTATCCGGGCTATCCCGGGACCTCTCCCACGGGGTCCCCCACGGCCACGGCCACCTCCTCGCCCGGGGCGTCGCCCTCCGGCACCGAGTCGATGAGCCCCATGCCCACGCCCGAGCACGCCAAGGTCAAGGTCGCCGACTCCAAGTACGGCAAGGTCCTGGTGGGCGACAACGGCAGGGCGCTCTACGTGTTCGACAAGGACACCGGGAGCACACCGAACTGCACCGGCGCCTGCGCCACCGCCTGGCCGCCGCTGATCACCCGTGACAAGCCGCGGGCGGGCGACGGGGTCAAGGAGAGCCTGCTCGGCACCACCACGCGCCCGCAGGGGGAGAAGCAGGTCACCTACGACAAGCACCCGTTGTACTACTACAGCGGCGACAAGGCGGCCGGAGACTACAACGGCCAGGGCAAGACCGATTTCGGCGGCAAGTGGTATCTCATCCACCCAGATGGCAAGAGAGTGGAGAAGTAGGAGAACGGGCACCCGCGGGTCTGGTTGGCGTAAACCTCCGGACCGGGCGAACTCCCGTCGCTACGTTGAAGCGCGGGAGCCGGTACCCGGAGGAGACGCCGCATGCGGATCATGCTTACCGTGGTCTCAGAGCACGGCCATCGCGACGTGGTGGCCGAGGGCGACGAGGAGACCACGGTCGCGGGGCTCGCCGCCGCGCTGAAAGGCGCGCCGGCGGAGACCCTCGGCAACGTCGTACGCCTGCCGCGCGCACGCGCGCCGTACGGCATGGGAGGGCAGGCGCGCCCGCGCGCCGCCAAGGAGGGGCCGTCGCTGTGGGTGGACGGCCGGCGGCTGGACCCCGACGCGACGGTGGTCGCCGCCCTGCGCGACGGCGACCTGGTCACCCTCGACCAGCGCGCCGCCGGGTCGACACTGCTGGCAGAGCCGGGCGGCGTGATCGAGATCAGGGTGGTCGGAGGGCCCGCCGCCGGGTCGGTGCACAGGCTGGGCCTCGGGGTGCACGTCATCGGCTCCGATCCGGCCTGCGCGGTGCCGGTGGGCGACCCGGAGATGCCCGCCGAGGCGGTCGAGGTGCGGGTCACGCCGGACGAGGTGCTCCTGCGCTCCTCCGCGCCCCCGGGCAAGGAGGCGGCCAAGCCCCCGCGGAAGAGACGGAGACGGGCACGCCGCGACTCCGCCGCGAGCCTGGAGGCGGCCTCCGCCGAGATCATCGGCGCCATGACGCGCGGCGCCACCCACACCACCGCGCACATCGGCGGCGAGCCGGTGGGCGCGCCCCGGGCGTGGCCGGACGGCGCCCCGCTGACCTGCGGCAACTCCGTGCTCGTCCTGCGGGCCACCGAGCCGCCCGACGCGCACCTGGACGCGCTGCCCGAGGGCGGCCTGGCCTACAACCGGCCGCCTCGCCTGCGCCCCGCCGAGCGGCGCAGGCGCTTCGAGGTGCCCGCGGAGCCCACCCGGGGCGAGGGTGTGCGCCTCCAGTTGCTGGCCGCCTGCCTGCCCGCCGTGCTGGGCTTCACGCTGGCCTGGGTGTTCCAGATGTGGTTCTACCTGCTGATCGCCCTCATGACCCCGATGATCATGATCGGCCAGTGGATCAGCGACCGGCGGCACGGCCGCAGGAAGTACCGCCAGGAGCTCAAGGCGTACAAGGAGCGCCAGGCGGGCTTCGAGGCCGCGGTGGAGAAGGCCAGGGCCGTCAACGAGCTCGAACGCCGCGCCGCCTCCCCCGACCCCGCCGAGCTGCTGCTCACCGCCACCGGCCCGCGCCGGCGCCTGTGGGAGCGCAGGAGCCACGACCCCGACGCCCTGCGGCTGCGCGTCGGCCTGGCCGACCTGCCCGCCGAGATCGAGTTCGTGCCCGAGCGCGGCGCCTCCGCCGACCTGGCGATGCCCGAGCCGCCGACCTCCGGCGCCGTGCCCGTCTCGCTGGCCATGCGGCGGCTCGGCGTCGTCGGCGTGACCGGACCGCGGGAGGTCGCCCTCGGCGTGGCCCGCTCGCTGCTCGGGGCCGCCGCCACGCTGCACAGCCCCCGCGACCTGTCGGTGGTCGTCCTGTCGGCCAACGCCGACGGCTCCGCGCAGTGGAACTGGGCCCGCTGGCTGCCGCACTGCGCCCCCCGCGACACCGACGCCCTGGCGCTGGTCGGCGCCGACCCCGAGGCCGCCGCCCAGCGGGTCGCGGAGCTCGCCGCGCTGATCGGCGCGCGTCTCGGCGACGACGACCCTCAAGGAGCGCTCGGCGGCGCGCTCAAGTCCTGGGGACGCTCGTCGCAGCCCGGCGAGGAGCCGCTGTTCGCCTCCTACGACGACCGCCCGTACGACGTGCTGGTGATCCTCGACGGCGCCCAGGTGCTGCGCGGCCTCCCCGGCATGCCGCAGGTGCTCCGGCAGGGCCCGCGCGCGGGCGTCTACACGATCGCCGTCGACGAGGACCAGCGGCTGCTGCCCGAGGAGTGCGCCACCGTCGTCGACTGCGGCGAGAGCGGGTTCGTCCGGCTGCGCGGCGGCGGCCTCGACGCGATCGGGGAGATCCTCGCCGACCAGGTGTCCGTCGCCTGGTGCGACCGCCTCGCGCGCTCCCTGGCCCCGCTGCGGGACGTGAGCAGGGACGATTCGACGGCCGTCCTGCCCGGCTCGGTGCGCCTGCTGGACCTGCTGGCGCTGCCCGCCCCGACCGGACGCGCGATCGCGGCCCGCTGGCGCGCGGGCGGCCGTACCACCACGGTGCCGATCGGCGTCGGCGCCGACGGGCCGTTCAGCGTGGACCTGCGGACGGACGGCCCGCACGCGCTGGTCGCCGGCACCACGGGCGCGGGCAAGTCCGAGCTGCTCCAGACGCTCATCTGCTCGCTGGCCGTGGCCAACCGGCCCGACGAGATGACGTTCGTGCTGATCGACTACAAGGGCGGGGCCGCGTTCAAGGAGTGCGTGCGCCTGCCGCACACCGTGGGCATGGTGAGCGACCTGGACGAGCACCTCACCCAGCGCGCGCTGTCGTCCCTGGCCGCCGAGATCCGGCGCAGGGAGCGCCTGCTGCTCGCCCACGGGGCCAAGGACATCGACGACTACCAGGAGCTCACCGGCTCCCGCCCGTCCCTTCCCCGCCTGCTGCTGATCATCGACGAGTTCGCCGCGATGGTGTCCGAGCTGCCCGACTTCATGGACGGGCTCGTCGACATCGCGCGGCGCGGCCGCTCCCTCGGCATCCACCTGGTGCTGGCCACGCAGCGACCGGGCGGCGTCGTCACCGCCGACATCCAGGCCAACACCTCGCTGCGCATCGCGCTGCGGGTGACCGAGCCCGCCGAGTCGGCCGACGTCATCTCCGGCCCCGAGGCCGCCCACATCTCCAAGTCCACGCCCGGCCGCTGTTACGTCCGCTCGGGTGCGGGCCCGGCGCAGCCCGTCCAGACGGCCAGGATCGGCGGCCGGGTCCCGGAGGTCGCGCGCCGCGCCCATGGGCCCCGGGTCGTGGAGGTCGGCTGGCGCGACCTCGGGCACCCCCTGCGCACGGTCCCCGAGTCCACCGGGGGCGTCTCGGCGTCGGGGCCGGCGTCCGACCTGGCCGTCCTGGTCGACGCCCTGGTGGACGCGGCGCGCCTCGCGAACGTCCCCGAGCAGCCCAGCCCGTGGCTGCCGCCCCTGCCGGACGCGACCCTCCTGGAGGGACCTGAGGAGACGTGGTCGGCGCGGGCCCTGACCAGGGCCGGGGAGGTGCCGCCGCTGCCGTTCGGCGTCACCGACCTGCCGTGGGCGCAGGACCGCCGCCCGCTCGCCCTCGACCTGCCGCGCGGCGGCCACCTGCTGATCGCCGGCACCGCGCGCACCGGCAGGTCGACCGCGCTGCGCACGCTGGCGGGCTCCATCGCGCGGCTGGCCTCGCCCGAGGACGTCCACGTGCACGCCATCGACTGCGGCTCCGGCGCGCTGCTGCCCCTCGTGGCGCTCCCCCACTGCGGCGCGGTGGTCACCCGGGACCAGCTCGACCGGGTCGAGCGGCTGCTCACCCGCCTGCGCGCCGAGATCGGCCGCAGGCAGCAGGTGCTCGCCGAGGCCGGGTACGCGTCCCTGGCCGAGGCCAGGCAGGCGGCCGGGCAGACCGGAGGGCACGGCGACGAGGCGCTGCGGATGCCGTGGCTCGTGCTCATGCTGGACCGCTGGGAGGGCTTCGCCGCCGCCTTCGAGGGCTACGACTACGGCCGGCTGCTGGACGCGCTGATGCAGTTGCTGCGCGAGGGCCCCGCCGTGGGGCTGCGGGCCGTGGTCACCGCGGACAGGTCCGGGCTGCTCGGCCAGATCTCCACGCTGTTCGACGACCGGCTGATCATGCGGCTGGCCGATCCCGCCGACTACGGGCTGGCGGGACTGCCTCCGCGCAGCCTGCCGTCCGTCATGCCGCCCGGCCGCGCGCTGTCCATGGGGGAACAGGGGCTCGTCGAGAACCAGATCGCGCTGCTGGACGAGGACCCGGCGGGCCCGGCTCAGGTCGCGGTCCTGCAGGCGCTCGCCCGCGCGTCCGCCGAGCGGCACCCCGCGCCCGCGTCGCTGTTGCGCGTGGACGCGCTGCCGATGCGCATCACCTCCGCCCAGGCCCTGGACCTGGTCCCGGGCTTCAAGCCGCCCTCGCCGCTGTGGGCGCTGCTCGGGGCGGGCGGGGACTCGCTGGCCCCGCTCGGCGTCGACCTGGGCGCGCAGGGCCCTGCGGCGGTGGTCGCGGGCCCGTCCAGGTCCGGACGGTCGTCGGCGCTGCTGACGGCCGCGCGCTGGCTGCTCGGCCAGGACACGCCGGTCGCCGTGGTGGCCCCGCGCCGCAGCCCGCTGCGCGAGCTGTCCGGCCAGGACGGCGTGCTCGGCGTTCTGACCGGCGAGGGGGACGACCTGCCCGGCGCGCTGGCGGGGCATGACCGGTACGTCGTGCTGGTGGACGACGCCGAGCTCGTCTCCCCCGACTCGCCGCTCGGGATGGCGCTGGAGGCCACGCTGCGCAGCGGGCGGGACGGCGAGCACGGGCTGCTGATCGCGGGCACGACCGGCGACCTGGCGACGGCGTACCGGGGGTTCGTGGCCGAGGCGCGCAAGTCGCGCACCGGGCTGCTGCTGTCGGTGCAGAGCCCGGCGGACGGCGACCTGTTCAACGTGCGGCTGCCGCGCGGCGCGGTGGGCGGGCCTCCGGGACGCGGCCTGCTGGTCGTCTCGGGCGCGGCCACGCCCATGCAGGCCGCTCTGGCCACGTAAGCCGGGGCCGAGCCCGGCCTGAGCCCCCGGACCCTACTGGCAGTCGCCGGTGCCGTCGTCGGGGCGGAAGCACTCGATGGGCCCGCCGAACGTCGAGGTGATCCTGAAGGACATGCCCGGGAGCAGGGGGACGGCCGCGACCGCGTCCCCCTCGACCGTCACCCCGCGCTGGTCGCCCCTCTGCCAGGCCCGGACGGTCACCGACTGGAGCATCTTCGGCCCCACGGCGCGCACGATGCCGCGCGCCTTCGCCTCGGCGGCCCCCTGCCAGCCCCCGGACCCCGTTCCGGCGGACCTGGCGATCCTGGCGCCCTCGCGCGCCGCGGCGTCCGCCACCTGACGGCCGTGGAAGACCAGGGCGAACTGCACGATCAGCAGGATGACCACCAGCACGACCGGCATGATCAGCGCCAGCTCGATCACCGACGCCCCGCGGTCGCGCGACGCCGCCCGCGCCCGGAACGGCGAGGCCCGGCGGTGGAAAGCCACTCGCCGGGCCGTAACGCGGTCCGTACGGGACGGCGAGCCCGCCGCCGCCCCTGAGCCCCCGCGTCTCACGCGCTATCGCGTCGCGGACTCGATGTTGCCGCGGTAGGTGTTGATCAGGCGGGACGCCTCGGCGAGCTCCTCCGACATCCGCTGGAACGCCTGGCGGTAGTTCTGCCAGGCGCCGCCGAACCGCACCGCTCCCGGGCCCGTCCACGCCGTGCCGACCTTCGCCGCCTCGCGGTCGAGCGCCGCCATCGTCTGACGCACCTGCTCGGCCTGCTGCGTGAACTGAGCGGCCATGTTCTGCATTTCCGCGGGGTCGCCGCCGAGCAAGCTCTGGCTCATGCCGGTCTCCTTGGGGATCGTATGCACACAGGGGGTAGCCAAACGCCCCTACCTTAGACGTCCAACCCCTATGATGCACTGCTTATATCGACTGGTTATCGGGTTTGACCCCCGCATAGGCCCCTGAGGCCTCATATCCAGGGGCGGGGGTAGGGGGGCTCTCGTGAGATCAGAGGCCGCTTACACTCCGTGGAAGGCGCGCAAGGCCCTTGGGAGGATCAGACCCCTTGGGAGGAAACGGAAAGGGACGACCTCGGTGGAGAAGGTCCTGATCGCCAATCGTGGCGAGATAGCGGTGCGGATCGCCCGGGCGTGCAAAGACGCCGGGCTTCTCAGTGTGGCGGTTTACGCCGAGCAAGACCTCGACGCTCTACACGTCCGCATGACGGACGAGGCGTACGCCCTCGGCGGGCAGACCCCGGCCGAGACCTATCTCGACATCGGCAAGATCCTGCGGATCGCGGCCGAGTCCGGCGCGGACGCCGTGCACCCCGGCTACGGTTTCCTGGCCGAGAACGCCGAGTTCGCCCAGGCCGTGATCGACGCCGGCCTGACGTGGATCGGCCCGCCGCCCGCGGCGATCACCGCGCTCGGCGACAAGGTGGCCGCGCGCCACATCGCCCAGCGGGTGGGCGCCCCGCTCGTCGCCGGCACCCCCGACCCGGTGTCCGGGGTGGACGAGGTGGTGGAGTTCGCCTCCCAGCACGGCCTGCCCATCGCGATCAAGGCGGCCTTCGGCGGCGGCGGGCGCGGCCTGAAGGTGGCCCGCACCCTGGAGGAGATCCCCGAGCTGTACGAGTCGGCGGTGCGCGAGGCGGTGACCGCGTTCGGGCGCGGCGAGTGCTTCGTCGAGCGCTACCTCGACCGGCCGCGGCATGTCGAGACGCAGTGCCTGGCCGACAGGCACGGCGGCGTCGTCGTGATCTCCACGCGGGACTGCTCGCTCCAGCGACGCCACCAGAAGCTCGTCGAGGAGGCCCCGGCCCCCTACCTCTCCCCCGAGCAGCTCGACCTGCTGTACTCCTCCTCCAAGGCCATCCTCAGGGAGGCCGGGTACGTCGGCGCGGGCACGTGCGAGTTCCTGGTCGGCCAGGACGGCACGATCTCGTTCCTGGAGGTCAACACCCGCCTCCAGGTCGAGCACCCGGTCAGCGAGGAGGTCACCGGCATCGACCTCGTGCGCGAGATGTTCCGCGTCGCCGACGGCGAGCCGATCGGCTACGACGACCCCGAGGTGCGCGGGCACTCGATCGAGTTCCGGATCAACGCCGAGGACGCCGGCCGCAACTTCCTGCCCAGCCCCGGCACGCTGACCACAATGCACGTGCCCTCGGGGCCCGGCGTGCGCCTGGACGCCGGGTACGAGCCGGGCATGACCGTCCCGCAGTCGTTCGACTCGCTGATCGCCAAGCTCGTCATCACCGGCCGCACCCGCGCCGAGGCCCTGGCCCGCTCGCGGCGGGCGCTCGCCGAGTTCGCCATTGAGGGCATGCCGACCGTCCTGCCGTTCCACCGGGCCGTCGTGGCCGACCCCGCCTTCACCGGCGAGCCGTTCGGCGTGCACACCCGCTGGATCGAGACCGAGTTCACCGGCAAGATCGAGCCCTACGCCGGGGACGTCGTCACCGCCGAGGAGTCGGCCGAGCGCGAGCGCGTGATCGTCGAGGTCGGCGGCAAGCGCCTGGAGGTCGTGCTGCCCGCCGCCCCCGCCACGGCGCGCCAGGCCAACCCCAAGAAGCCCGCCCGGCGCGCGGCGAGCAGGGGCGGCGCGGCGGCAGGGGGCGGGAACGCGCTGGTCAGCCCGATGCAGGGCACCATCGTCAAGGTGGCGGCCTCCGACGGCGACGTCGTCCAGGCCGGCGACGTCATCGTGGTGCTGGAGGCCATGAAGATGGAGCAGCCGCTCACCGCCCACAAGGCCGGCACCGTCACCGGGCTGGCGGCCACGGTCGGCCAGACGGTGACGGCGGGCGCGGCCATCTGCGAAATCAAGGACGCCTGAGTGGAACCTTGTCGACCCGCCGTTCGTCCTGTAGGGCGAAGGAGGCATATTGCCGTGACCACTCATTCGGTGCGCCGCGCGGCGGCCACAGTCGTGGCCGCCCTGGTCGGCCTTTTCACGCTGCTCGCGCTGGCGCCCTCGGCGCAGGCCGCGGCCCCACCGCCCGATCCGAACGCGGTCGTGGCGGTCTGGAAGTCCAGCGACCCGCTATATGTAGGCCCGGGCGTCACCCTGAGCAAGGACCAGCTCTCAGAGATCCGTGACGCGCTGGAGGGCGCCGATAGCAAGATCTACGTGGCCGCCCTCGCGGACGGCACGGTGACCAGCGGTTCCGCCGCCGGTCAGTTGATCACCGCCCTGGGCCAGTCGCTCGCGCAGGAGGGCCGCAACCGCGCCACGGTGGCGCTTCTGGACGGCAACTCCCTGTTCGCCGGCTCCACCGCGATCCGCAGGACCGGTCTGGCCGGCGACCTCGCCGAGGCCGCCGTCGCCAACAACAAGGACGTCGTGTCGGGCATGAAGGACTTCGTGGCCCGCGTCGACAAGGCCGTCAGCGGTGACACCCGCGGCGCCCTGAAGTCGGGCACCTCCGCGGGCGGCGGCGGTGGCGCGGGAATCCTGATCGGCATCCTGGTGATCGCCGCCGTCGGCGGCCTGGGCATCTTCCTGATCTCCCGCAAGAAGCGGCGCGACCGCGAGGCCCGCGAGGCGCGCGAGCTGGCCGCCGTCAAGCAGACCGTCGAGGAGGACGTCACCAAGTTCGGCGAGGAGATCACCGAGCTGGACCTGGACGTCAAGGTGGCGGGTGCCGGTGCCTCCGACCAGGACGACTGGCGTCAGGCCCTCGACTCCTACGAGCGGGCGAAGACGGAGCTCGCCGCCGTCAAGCGCGCGGACGACCTGCGCGGCGTGACCGGCATCCTCGAAGAGGGGCGTTACGCCCTGGCCTGCGTCAAGGCGCGGGTGGCCGGCCAGCCGCTCCCCGAGCGGCGCGCGCCGTGCTTCTTCAACCCGCAGCACGGCCCGTCCGTCCGCGACGTCCGCTGGGCCCCGCCCGGTGGCGCGCCGCGCGACGTGCCCGCCTGCGCCGACGACGCGCGGCGCGTCGAGCAGGGCTTCGACCCGATGACCCGCGAGGTCATGATCGACGGCCAGCGCCGTCCGTACTATGACGCCGGCCCGGCCTACGCGCCCTACGCCTCCGGCTACTACGGCGGCTTCGGCGGCGACCTGATGACCGGCATGCTCATCGGCACCGTCCTCGGCAGCTCGTTCGGCGGCTTCGGCTGGGGCGGCGGCGGTTACGGGGCCGGGTACGACGCGGGCTACGCCCAGGGCGCCGACGCCGGAGGCGGCGACTTCGGCGGCGGCGGCGACTGGGGCGGCGGCGGAGGAGACTGGGGTGGCGGCGACTTCGGTGGCGGCGACTTCGGCGGCGGCGGTGGCGACTGGTAACGGTCCCCGGGTCACCGTCCCGGCCCGGACCGGCCGGCGCATGACCCGACGGCGCTGAGCGCTCTCAGCACGCACGTTCACGGAGCCCCGGCGGCATCGTCCCGCCGGGGCTCCTTCGCGCTCACAGGGCCGCTCAGCGGTTCCCTGGACGGGCGGGCGCGCCACGGTGGCCCGGCGGGAGCGGCGGGGGGCGAAAGCGATCTGCAAGGATCGTGCAACCCCGCGTATATGATCACCTGCGAGACTCGGCGCAGTTGTCGAGGAGGCCTGCGTTGCGTCGTTCAATCCCCCTTGCCCTGGTATCCGGCCTTGCCGGGCTCCTGGTGCTCACCGGGCCCGCCGGGCCCGCGTCGGCGGCAGGGCCGTCGTCCGCCTCGGTGGCCCTCACGGCCTCCGCGCCCTGCAAGCCCGGCTCCGGACCGAAGCTCCGCGGCGAGGACTTCACCGGCGGCGCCGCGCTCCCGGACGATCTGCGCTGCGCCGACCTCACCAATGCCAAGCTCGACGAGGTCGACTTCACCCAGAAGGACCTCAGCGGCGCGCTGCTGCACAACGCGTCGATGAAGGAGGCGGACTTCACCCAGGCGAAGCTGGAGTACGCCGACCTGACCGGCGCGGACCTGTCCAAGGCCGATCTCGGGCAGATGCACGCCAAGCACGCCGTCCTGCGCGATGCCGTCCTCACCGACGCCCAGGGAGGTCAGGCCGAGTTCCCGCACGCGGACCTCACCGGCGCGATCATGGCGCGGGCCGAGCTCACCCAGGCCGACCTGACGGACGCGACGCTGGTCGACGCCGACCTCAACGAGGCGACGCTCGGCCAGGTCGAGGGCAGGAACGCGGACTTCACCCGCGCCAAGATGCGCGAGGTGAAGCTCGGGCAGGCGAAGCTGCAGTTCGCGGTGTTCAAGGGCGCCAACCTCACCGAGGCCGAGTTCACCCAGGCCGAGCTGCGCGGCGCCGACCTGCACGGCGCGACGGTGCAGGGCGCCTCCTTCGTCCAGGCCGACGAAGTCAACCTCACCGGCGCGCTCGGCGAGCCGAAGGACGTCCCGGACGACGCGGTCGGCAGCACCTCGGACCTGCCGGGCACCGGCACCGGCACGGACACTGGCACGGACACCGGCACGGACGTCGGCGGCGGGGTGCTCCCGGGCACGACCGGCGGGCGTGGCGGGCTCGGGCTCGTCCTGGTGCTCCTCAGCGGGCTCGGGCTGAGCGTCACGCTGATCCTCTGGGGGCTGTCGTACCGGCGCCGGGTCGAGCGGGCCGCCCGGTTCGCCGCCGCGCGCCGCACGGCCGAGGAGGACGTGATCAGGCTCGGCGAGGAGATCGACGCGCTGGACTTCGACTACAAGGTCAACCACATGACCACGGGCAGCGTCGACCAGGACTGGCGCCGCGCGCTGGACGCCTACGAGGCGGCCAAGCAGGCGCTCAACACGGCGCAGGACGTCCCGCAGCTCGGCGGGGTGGCGTCGGCGGTCTACCACGGACGCGACGCCCTGGGCCGCGTCCGGTCCCGCATGGGGTGACCGGGCGGGCGTGCCTCAGATGACGGCCGAGGTGACCGGCAGCATCAGCCGCCGGGCCGCCTCGGTGATGGACCCCGCCAGCGACGGGTAGACGGCGAACGAGTGCGCGAGCTGGTCGACGGTGAGCCGGTGCTGGACGGCGATCGACAGGGCCAGGATCAGCTCGGAGGCGCGGGGGGCGACCACGACGCCGCCGAGGATGATGCCGGTGTGCGGGCGGCAGAACAGCTTCACGAAGCCGTCGTTGAAGCCCTGCATCTTGGCCCGCGCGTTGGTGGCGAGGGGAAGCTTGACGACGTTGGCCTCGACCTCGCCCTGCTCGATCTGCCGCTGGGACACGCCCACGGCGGCGATCTCCGGGTCGGTGAAGATCGTGGAGGCGACGGTCGCGAGGCGGAGCGGCTGGACGGCCTCGCCGAGCGCGTGCCAGACGGCGATGCGGCCCTGCATGGCGGCCACGGAGGCGAGCATCAGCACGCCGGTGCAGTCGCCCGCCGCGTACACCCCGGGGGCGGAGGTGCGCGAGACCTTGTCGACCTGGACGAAGCCGTAGCGGTCCAGGGTGACCCCGCACTCCTCCAGGCCGATGCCGGAGGTGTTGGGGATCATGCCGACGGTCATCAGGCAGTGGGTGCCCTCGGCGGTGCGCCCGTCCTCCAGCGTGACCACGACCCCGTCCTCGGTGCGCTTGACCGAGGACGCGCGGGACCTGCCCATGACGTTCATGCCGCGGCGCCGGTAGACCTCTTCGAGGACCTCGGCGGCGTCGGCGTCCTCGTTGGGCATCATGCGGTCGCGGGAGGAGACGAGCGTGACCTCCGCGCCCAGCGAGCGGTACGCGCCGGCGAACTCGGCGCCGGTGACGCCCGACCCGACGACGATCAGGTGCTCGGGCAGTTCGTCCAGGTCGTAGAGCTGCCGCCAGGTGAGCACGCGCTCCCCGTCGGGCTCGGCGCCGGGCAGCACGCGCGGCGTGGCGCCGGTGGCCACGATGACCACGTCGGCGTGGATGGTCTGGTCGCCCACGCGCACGACCTGCGGGTCGACGAGGCGGCCCGTCCCCTTGACGATCTTGACGCCCTCGGCGATCAGGCGCGCGGCGATGTCGTTGGACTGGGCCTGGGCCAGCTCCTTGACGCGGGTGTTGACCAACGGGAGGTCGACGTGGATGCCGCCGAGGTCGCCGTCGGGCCCGCCGGTGAAGTTGACCCCGAGGGACGTTCCATCCAGCAGAGCCTGTTTGCGGACAGATGTGGCGATCATGGTCTTGGACGGCACGCAGTCGGTGAGCACACAGGCGCCACCCGGACCGTCTTGCTCGACCACGGTGACCTCGGCGCCGAGCTGCGCGGCGACCAAAGCCGCCTCGTAACCGCCGGGCCCACCACCTATGATCACAATCGTCGTCACATACCCCATTGTCCCGCATGCCGCGGGGTGCCCGTGGTGCAATACCCAACCAGAAGACACGAAGGCCGTTAAAAACGGTGATTTATCCGCGAAAACCCCCATCAATCCACGGGTCCCGGACGCGCTCACCGGAAGAACGCGGCGCCCCGCCCACACCCGGTCGCGTGTTGCGGGCGCCGGGCCGGATCAACGGGCGGATCTTGGATTACCCTTGGATGCCGTGCCTGTTTACGCCGCCTATGGCAGCAACATGGATCCCAAGCAGATGGCTCAGAGGGCTCCGCACTCACCTATGCGCGGGACCGGCTGGCTGCAAGGCTGGCGCCTGACCTTCGGCGGTGAGGACGTCGGCTGGGAGGGCGCGCTCGCCACCGTGGTCGAAGACCCCGACGAGCAGGTCTTCGTCGTCCTCTACGACGTCCCCGAGTGGGACGAGGAGTCGCTCGACCAGTGGGAGGGCGCCGCCCTCGGGCTCTACCACAAGGTCAGGCTGCGCGTGGCCACCCTGGACGGCGAGATCGTCGCCTGGTTCTACGTGCTCGACGACTACGAGGGCGGCCTGCCCTCGGCCCGCTATCTGGGCATCCTCTCCGACGCCGCCGAGAAGGCCGGCGCCCCCGACGACTACGTCACCGACCTGCGCAGCCGCCCCTGCACCTCGATCGGCGGCTGACCCGCGCCGACAAGCACCCCGGCTCGCGGCTCGGCGGCCGGGGGGCGGGCGGCCGGTCCCCGCTGCCCGTCCGCGCGGGGTCACCCGGCGGACACGACCTCCGCGAGCGTCCGGGCGGCCCGCAGCGCGTCCCCGTAGGTGTTGTAGAGCGGGGCGAAGCCGAAGCGCAGCACGTCCGGCGGACGGAAGTCGCCGATCACCTCGCGCGCGGTCAGCTCGCCGATCAGCTCCCGCGCCTGGTGGTGGCGCAGCGAGACCTGGTGGCCGCGCCACTCGTCGCGCGGCGTCACGACCTCGATCGCCTTGCCCAGCAGCTCGTCCACGCAGTCCATGAAGAACCCCGTCAGCGCGAGCCCCTTGGCCCGCACGGCGGCGAGGTCGAGACCGTCCCAGACCTCCAGCGCCACGTCCAGGGCCGTCAGCGACAGGATGTCGGGGGTGCCGGCGCGGGCGCGGGCGATGCCCGGCGCGGGCTCGTACGACGGCGCCATCGCGAACGGCTCCCGGTGCCCACCCCAGCCCGGCAGCGGGTTGCGGAACGACGCCTGGAGGCGGTGGGGCACGTAGACGAACGCGGGCGAGCCGGGGCCGCCGTTGAGGAACTTGTACGTGCACCCGACCGCGAGGTCGACCTCCAGGGCGTCCAGCTCGATCGGCAGCACGCCGGCGCTGTGGCACAGGTCCCAGACCACGCGCGCGCCCGCCGCGTGCACCTTCGCGGTCGCCGCCGCCATGTCGTACAGCCGGCCGGTCCGGTAGTCGACCTGGTTGAGCAGCGCCACGGCCGTCCGCTCGCCGAGCACGTCGTCCAGGTCGTCCACGACCGCGGGGACCAGTTCCGTGCCGGTCAGCTCGGCCACCGACTCCGCGATGTAGCCGTCGGTGGGGAACGTGGCCGCGTCCACGACGATCTCCCGCCGCCCGGGCGCCATCCGCACGGCGGCGACGAGGACCTTGAAGATGTCGACGCTGGTCGAGTCGGCGACGACGACCTGACCGGGCGCGGCGCCGACCAGCGGGGCGATCTTCTCGCCGACCCGCTCGGGCGCGTCCCACCAGAGCTCCGGCCACGACCTGATCAGCCGCCGGCCCCACTGCTCGCGCACGACCTCCTCGACCCGCCCGGCCACCCGCCTCGGCGGCGCTCCGAGTGAGTTGCCGTCCAGGTAGACGACGCGGGGATCGAGGTCGAACTCGGCGCGCAGGTAGGCCAGAGGGTCCTCGGCGTCCGCCTTCGCCGCCCGCTCGTTCAGATCCGTCATGTCCTCGTGTCCTTCGCCCGCGCCCGCCGTCATCTGGCACCACCTTCTCAGGCACCCACCCGATCGTCACCACCGGGTGATATGTACCCTCGGCTCCGGAAACGAGATTCGGAGGAACGGAGCCCGCACACCCATGCAGCCCACGATCGTCCGCCTGTCCGCCACCGAGCTGACCGCCTCCGCCAAGGCCCTCGCCACGCTGCTCGTGGACGTCGTCCACACCGGCGACTCCGTCGGGTTCCTCTCCTCCCTCGACGCGGACGCCGCCACGACCTGGTGGGAGGGTCTCGCCCCCGCGGTGGACGCGGGCGACATCCTGATCTGGGTCGCCCGCGACGGCGACGAGATCCTCGGCACCGTGCAGCTCAAGCCCGTGGGCATGCCCAACAGCGCCCACCGGGCCGAGATCGCCAAGCTCATGGTGCACAGCGGCGCCCGGGGCCGTGGCCTCGGACGCCGCCTGCTCGCCGCCGCCGAACGGTGCGCGTCCGAGGCGGGACGTACCCTGCTCATCCTGGACACCGAGACCGGGAGCCCGGCCGAGGGGTTCTACCGCACCGGCGGCTGGACCGAGGTGGGCAAGGTCCCCGCGTACGCCGCCGACCCCGCCGGCGAGCTCCGTTCGACGACGTTCTTCTACAAACAACTCACCTGAGCGCTGTCCAGGAGGGCCGCTTCGACGCTCGACACGCCCGGCTCGCCTGGACGTCCAGCGGGCGCGCCTCGCCCTCGGCGCTCAGCACTGGCCGTCGGCGATGACCCAGTAGTTCGTCCCGGTCTGGCGGAGCGTGTGGGTGACCATGACGTTCCACAGGCCCATCGCCTGGTTCGACCCGAGCGCGTAGGTGTAGCCGAAGGACGCGTACGCCCTGCCCGCCACGGTGTGCGCGTAGTTGCTCGCGGTCACGCAGGCGCCCCCGCTGCCGGTGGTGGTGGCCGTGACCGTGCCCGACCGCGCGCCCTCGGCGCCCGAGGAGGTCACGGCGCTGACCGCGTAGGTGTAGCTCGTGCCGGACGTCAGGCCGGAGTCGGTGTACGTCGTCCCGCTCGCCGGAGAGGCCGTCACCTTCGCGCCGTTGCGGTACACGTTGTACCCGCTCGCCCCCGAGACCGCGTTCCACGACAGCGAGACGGAGGTCGTCGTCGTACCGGTCACGGTGAGGCCGGTCGGCGCGGGCAGCGCCGGCGGGGGCTGCGTCCCGCCGCCGTTCAGACCCCACGTGGTGGCGACGTAGTACGACGAGCAGATCGTGCTCAGGTAGTACTGGCCGGTGCTGCCGCACTGGTCGGCGGCCGACCCCGGGCTGACCGGCAGTCCGTGCGCCATGCCGCTGATGGTGTACACCTTGACGGCGGCCTTGCCGGTCCCGTCGGCGTACTCCTTGAGCGTGGTCCCGCCGGGCAGGCCGGACGTGCTCGTCGGCGTCTGGGACAGGCCGAACACGTTGGTCCACTGGTCGCGCAGCTGGTCGGCGTTGAAGGGGTACACCGTGGTGTCGCTCGTCCCCTGCCAGACGGCCACGCGCGGACGGGGGCCGGAGTAGCCCGGGTACGCCGCGCGGACGAGGTCGCCCCACTTCTGCGGGGTGTACCCCTTGTTCTGCGACAGGCAGAGCACGCCGCTCGTGGTGTCGGTGCCGCAGCCGTACGCGATGCCGCTCATGACCGCGCCGCCGGCGAACACGTCGGGATAGGTCGCCAGCATGACGCTGGTCATCGCGCCGCCCGCCGACAGGCCGGTCACGTAGACGCGGGAGCGGTCGGCGCCGTAGTTGGCGACGGCGTAGTCGACCATCTGCTTGACCGACAGCGCCTCGCCCTGGCCCCGGCTCGTGTCGCCGGGCAGGAACCAGTTGAAACAGGACTGCCCGTTGTTGCCGGACTTCTGCTCGGGCAGCACCAGCGCGAACCTCCACAGGTCCGCGTACTTCTGCCAGCCGGAGTGGCCGAAGTAGTCGGTGGCGTTCTGCGTGCAGCCGTGCATGGCGACGACCAGGGGCGCGTTCGACGGCAGCCCGTCCGGGCGGTAGCTGTACATCGACAGGTTGCCGGGATTGGACCCGAACCCGCTGACCGCGGTCAGCGAGGCGGCGCGGGCGGGACCGGGGACCTGCGCGACGCCGAGGGCGGCGACCAGGGCGGCCAGGAGGGCGAGCAGGAGGAGCCGGGAGCGAGGGGCGGCCAGGGATCGCGGACGGATCATGGGGGGTTACCTCCGCAGGTGAGGCCTTTGCGGCACGAACGGCCACAGAGTTCCCGCCAGCGTAGGTCGCGCTTCCGCGCCGAATAATGGGGCGAGGTCACACAGTGTCACGGTGAGGTGTGTGACCACGCCATGTCAGCGGAATGTCGGACAGTTTACGAATACCGGTAAATATCGTCTTCCGTGATCGCCAGGCGATAATGTCCGCCGTGACCCGCGCCAGAACGCTCGCCCTCGTCCTGCTGACGGCCGCGCTGACCGCGGGCTGCGGGCTCGCGTACAGCATCAGGGGCCAGCGCGCCTTCGACGTCCGCAGCGAGTCGATGGCCCCGACCATCCAGCCCGGGACCAGGGTCGTGGCCGACCTGGTCGACCACTACACCCCGAGAACCGGGGACATCGTCGTGATACAGCCGCCCGAGAAGTGGGGCGCCAACGGGCCCGTCCTGACCCGGGTGATCGGGATTCCGGGCAGCACCCTGAAGTGCTGCGACGCCAACGGCAAAGTACTGCTCGACGACAAGCCCCTCCTGGAGCCGTACACCGGCCTCAACGGGAACGCGGACCGCTACTTCGACGCCGTGACCGTGCCCTCCGGTCGCGTCTGGGTCATGGGCGACAACAGGGAACTGGCCCTTGACTCCCGCTCGTACCGACGGATGCTCGGCGACGGCACCGTCCCCGTCGAGAACGTCATCGGAGTCGTCCATTCGGAGTGACACCCCATCGGGCCGGACCATGTCCGCCGGGCGGTTCGCCATACCCCGTCGCGTCGAAACGGTCGTTCGTCTTCCATGTGAGAACGTCCCAAGAGATTTGCCGACTCCGGGGCCTTCTCCCGCTCCTGGCGTAGACCTGCGCAAACATCACGCGATGCTCCGCGTGGCCCCTTGATGGGACCGGACAAGATCCGCATGCTCGGCATCGAGCCTGCGGTCGGTCGCCGCATGGTGGCCGAGTTGCCGGGGATCTGAGGAGTGCCCATGCGTGAGCAGGGACGCGTGCGGTGGAGACGCTTCGCCGCGATCTTCATAACCGCCACGGTCGCGGCGTCCTTGCTCGTCGCCGCCGCCGTGCAGGGCGCCGTCGGCGTCTCCTTCGTCGTGTCGGGCAGGAAGATCAAGATACGGATCGACAAGCTTCGCGCGTTCGACGTCGTCGAGTTCGACACGACGCTGGAGGCCAAGGACGGCAGGAAGATTCCGGTGCACGTCGCCTCGAACAGACGGACGGAAGCCTTCGGCTTCTGCCAGAGCTACCTCTTCGACACCCCGCTCGGCCCCGCGACCTTCAAGCTCACGGGCGGGACGAACGGCGAACCGCAGGTGAGCGAAGGCACCGTCCTTTACGCGCTCCGCATCACGAACGACAAGACCATCTCCACGAACGTCAAGCTGGGCCTGGACGCCAGCACCCTGGAAAGCGTCCCCGGCGTCAGCGGCCCCCCAGGGTTCGTCGGTCAGCACACCGACGTGATCGTGGCCTTCAACTCCCAGCAGACCCTGGTCGCCACGACCTCGAACAAGCTCATCACCCCCGACAGCGTCCTCCGCGTGATCCCAGGCGTCCATGAATGCTTCTGACCCCGCCTCCCCGGCGAACCGACCACCCGCCACAGAACCGGGCACGAGATCGGACCGGACGACGAGACCGCGAAACGCCGGGCGGGCGGTCAGGTCCTGGTTGCGGTCGCGTCCCTTCTGGGGTGGGCTCTTCACGCTGCTCGCGGGCGTGGAGCAGATCACCGCCCCGTTCACGCTGCGGGGGCTCCCCCTGGTCATCCAGTCGCCCCAGGCCGGGCTGACCTCCGTGATAGCCATCACGATGATCATCCTGGGGGTGCTGCTCTGGCTCCAACCCGCCCAGCGCGTCTTCCTCGGCGTCGTGGCGATCCTGCTGTCGATCGCGTCGATCGTCTACGCCAACATGGGCGGCTTCCTGCTCGGCATGCTCCTCGGCCTCCTCGGCGGCGCCCTCTCCGCCGCCTGGGCCCCGACCCACCGCCCGGACCGGTCCCTGAAGCCTTCCACAGACCCGTCTCCAGAGCCGTCCTCGGAGCGCTCGGCCTCCGCCATTGCCGATCACCACCGACACGGCGTGCCACACTCATCACGGTCCACCACCCCAGGGGAAACGTGAGGCCCGGATGAGCGGTGACGAACGTCTTCAAATCGCCAGGCTGCTCTACGAGCGGGCCACCTTCAACGGCGACACGAGCGCCCTGGACACCGCCGACCGCGAACTGAACGCCGTCGAGGCCGACCTGTCCCTGGCCCGAGGCCGCATCCTCCACGGCCGCTTCTTCGAAACCCAGCAAGACGACCCGGACGAATTACGCCTCTTCGAGCGCGCCGCCAACCTGTACAAATCCGTCGGCGACGTCGAGGGCGAAGCCGAGGCCCTCTTCTGGATAGGCATCTACCACCAGGTCGTCCGAAACGACGACACCACCGCCGCGCCCGCCCAAGAACGCTCCCTGGAACTCGCGAAGGCCGCCAACGCCGACCTGACGACGTCCTACGCCCTCCGCCACCTCGGCATAGCCGCCCACAAGGCCGGCGACCTCAAAACCGCCCGCACCCACCTGGAAGAATCCACAAGCCTCCGCCGACGGACCCATCTCGACCCACCAAAGCAGCTAATCGTCCGGATAAGTCCATTCTTCAATCGCCCACGGCGCATTTTGTGCAGACCTCCATGCCACGTGCCCGAGGGGCAGGGTAGCAACTTGAGACAGAGACGGATCTCTTTGCACCAGATGCTTGATATGGAATACGACAGAGTTGCCGGCAGGGTCGTTCACGCCATCCCCTACAACCCAGTCGTTCTCATCATCGTGAATCACTACCAGGGCTGGCAGCTCCCCACTAGCGACCGTGTTCTGCACAACCGCACCGAGGTCATCCGGGAAACGATTGAACGCGAAGGGAAACGGCTTATTACGTTTAATGTCATTCATGCTCTTTGGAATCTCATCCTTACAATCAGTTCTTCTCATACACATTGCACGCCCTACATAGGAGCTGACCATTGTCGGCCGTTCCGGACCCACCATCCTCCCTGCGATCGACATGATCGACATGGCCCTCGTCGTCCGGCGGCCTGTTCCCCCTCGTGGATTGCTTGGGTTTGATCAGGTCTCGTCCACAGCCCTCCCCATTGCGAATATCACACACGGGGGCACCATAGAACCGCTCGTTCTCTTCCCACACCTTCTTTTTTTCAGCTCGAGTGAATGGCAGGAAGGGACGACTACCCGGAGCTGGACATCTGGCGTTGTGGACAAGAAGGTCCCGATCTCCTGCTTGCACATAGTACGTGGGGAGCCCAGCCACCGTCATGTTGTGGACTTGTCGTACGCCGGTCCACTTCCTGATGGCGGTGATCTGGACATGGGTGCCCGCGCCGGTTTGAAGGAGCATGCCGACGCGGAGTTCGGCTGCGGTGAGCCAGGCGTGGAGCGTGGGCACCCAGAAGGGGTGGCCGTCGGTAGCGATCACCACGCCTGTGGCCTTGCCCTTGGCGCTGTCGGTGTCTGCGGTGATCTCTACAAGACTCTTATCGCCATCACCGGTGATGCGGTCCAGGACGAGGCGTGGGCCTGTCTGGCCGGTCTGGGGGTCGGTTGCCAAAACCCAGTCGCCGACCTGGACGTCTTCTATGGGCTTTCGGGTGCCATCGGCCATGAGGACGAGGGTGCCTGCGACGAAGCTGTTGCGGCCGAGGCAGCGTTCGGCCGGCTTGAGGATCTTGGGGAGTCTGCGGCCGAGTTTGATGGCGCCGCCGGCGAGTTTGCCGACGGGGATCAGTCCGGCCGCCGCTACGGCGCAGTCGATCAGGTTCGGATTGGCCACGCAGTTGACCGCGTCGCCGATCGTGAAGTCGCAGATGATGTTGTTGCTACAGTCCTGCGCGAACTGCTCGATGGGAGAAGGAGATCCGCCGCCGGACGGAGGACAGCCCCCCGAAGGACCCCAGAGCAGCATGCCGCCCGTGTTCCCGCATTCACCGGAAGGAGCACATCTTCCCGTGCAGGAGATCAGGTCCGGGTTCGGAGGAGGGCACTCGGCGTCAGGAGAGGTGAAGTTACAGTCCAGGACGTCCAGGTCCGGGTTGTACCCGTAGATGTAGCACGTCTTGCATCCAGTCTTGGCTTCAGGCGGGAGTTTGTCGCAATACCCCTGCTGCAGACCTTTGCGACAGTCGATGGTCGGTTCGCGCGGTTGTCGCGGGCCATTATACGGCGCCGTCGGGCCGACCTTTGGTCCACTTACAGGTCTATTTACACGACCCAGCGGAGCGAGATTTTCGCGATCTGTGCCCTTCGGAGCTGTTCGGCATTGAGGTTTGTGCGCCGAGCATGTGTCGTCCACCGGAGGATTGCATCGCGTGTCATGTTTCGACGTACAGTCCTTCTCTGTTGGCGTCGAATACATCACCACTTCACAGAACACCCACAGCGGCGGGCCCGCATAGGGTATCCCCCTTAGCCCCTTACACGGCGGATAACGCCTGCCGTCGTGACCGCTGGGATCGGTGTATACGAGCGGGTTGGCATTTCCATAGGTATAGCGGTTGGCCCGGACGGAGGGATCGGCGTTCAGGGTCCAGGTGTCGCGGCTGGTGAAAGTGGCGG
The DNA here is from genome assembly GCF_003323745.1 of Sphaerisporangium album. Lineage (GTDB taxonomy): Bacteria > Actinomycetota > Actinomycetes > Streptosporangiales > Streptosporangiaceae > Sphaerisporangium > Sphaerisporangium album. The sequence continues at coordinate 46,821 of NZ_QOIL01000015.1, read as the reverse complement.
TGCCGGGTTGGTACCAGCGGGCTTGCATGTTGATCTTGCCGGTGGTCGGGTCGGTGAGTTCGCCTTGGTAGCCGAGGTCGTGCCTGGCGCCCGTTCTGGCGCTTTCTTCGCCGAAGGGGTTGTAGGCGACAGAGTCGGCCAGGGAGGTCGCGTTGGTGGTGAAGGTGCCGACGACGTCGCCGTGCTGGTCGGTGAAGGCGAGGCGCGGGCCGGTGCCGTCGGAGATGCCGATTGGCTCGCCGCCGATGCCTCGGCTGTAGCTCGCCTGCTTGGTGCCGGCCGCGTCGGTCATGGCGACGATGTCGTTGGCCAGATCGCCGTACACATACCGGCTGGTCGCCGCGCCCTGGGTTCGGCTGGTGACGCGGTCCAGGGCGTCGTAGGTGTAGACGGCCTCGCCGTCGCTGGTCATGCGGTCCAGGGCGTCGAACTGGAGGATCTTGGTGACGTTGCCCTTGGTCTCGCTGGCCGTGGTGCCGCGCGGGGTGTAGGTGTAGGTGGTTCCGTCGCCGGACAGCACGCGGTTGCGCTCGTCGTAGGTGAAGGTCTTGGCGCCGGCCTTGGTGCGGTTGCCGCTGTCGTCCCAGGCGTAGTCGGTGACGGCGCCGCCGGGGGCGGTCCAGGAGGTGAGCCGGTTGCTCCAGTCGTAGGTGTAGGCGTTGGTGCCCGCGCCGGCGGTCCCGGCGGTGGTCTTGGTGGTGAGGTTGTCGTCGCGGTCGTAGCCGTAGGTGATGGAGGCGATGGCGGCACCCGTGGACGTCTTCAGGGTGTCGCCGGTCAGGCGGTCCATCGGGTCGTAGGAGTAGGTCCGCTTGGGGCCGCTGGTGCCGTAGTCGATGCCGGTGAGCCGGTCGGCGTTGTCGTACCCGTAGGTGAGGGTCGTGGAGGTGACCGGGTCGCTGTAGGTCTTGAGCCGGTCGGCGGCGTCCCAGGTGAACGTCGCGGTGCCCGCGGCGTCGGTGCGCTGGGTGAGCCGGTCGTTGGCGTCGTAGCCGAAGCTCGACAGCGAACCCGGGGTGCCGGTCTTGGCTGTTGTCAGCAGCAGGCCGCGATCGTTGAAGTCGAAGGCCAAATCGCCCGCGCTGGTACGCCTGCCGGCCAGGTCGTAGCCGAACGTGTTGGCCTGGGTCGCCGCTTCGGCGCCGGTTCCGGCCTCGTTGGTCAGGCGGTCGAGGTTGTCGTAGGTGTTGGTGACGCGGACGTTGCCCGGTTGCAGCACGCTCACCTGGTTGCCGGAGGCGTCGTAGACGTAGGTCCAGGTCCGGTCGGGCAGGTTGGGGTGGGCCTGGGTCGCGGGCTCGACCCGCGTCTCCACCAAGCCGAGCGAGTTGTAGGTGACGAGGGTCGCGTTGCCGCGTCCGTCGGTGGTCCGGGTACGTTCGCCGGCGGCGTTGTAGCCGAAGGACGTGGTGATGGACGTGGTGGCCGAGACCGGCTCCACCAACTGGGTGAGCCGGTCGGCGGCGTCGTAGGTCCGCCGCGTGAGGTGCCCCTCGGGGCTGGTCTGCCCCACCAGGTTGCCCGCGGCGTCGCTTTCGAACCCGTAAGTCCGCAGCACAGTGCCGGAGGAGTTCAGGTCCTTGGCCGTGGTCTTGCGCCCGGCCAGGTCGTACTCGGCGACGGTCGCGTTGCCGAGCGCGTCGGTGACCTTGGTGGTCCGTCCCGCCAGGTCGTACTCGAAGGTGGAGGAGTGGTTCAGGCCGTCGGTCTGCGTGACGATCTCTCCGGCGGCGTTGACGGTGGCCTGGGTACGGTTCCCTGCGGGCTGGACGACGGCGATCGGGTTGCCCGCCGTGTCGTACTCGGCGCTGGTCGTCAACGCGACCGCGGTGGGCTTGCGCTCGAGCTGCGTCGTGGTGACCTGGCGGCCGAGCCCGTCGTAGGTGCCCTCGATACGCGCCCCGGTCGGATCGGTGGACGAGAGACGCTCGCCGGTGAGGGTGTAGGTGTAGTCCCAGTTGCCGCGAGCCGCGCCCTGGGTGGCGGGCGGATCGGTGATGCGCACCGTGCGGCCGAGGATGTCGTAGGTGATGTTGGCGACATTCCCGCGAGCATCGGTGATCGCGATGGGGCGACCAGCCGCGTCGTACTCGTAGGACGTGCGCGGCGTGACGGCCGTCCCCCCGGGCGGGGTGTACGGGGTGCCGGTGATCGAGGTGATCCTTCCGGCCTTGTCGTGGACCATCACACCGGCCCGGCCCTCCGGCCCGGTCTCGTGGGTCTGCTCGCCCGCGGTGTTGTAGCCCGCCTTCGAGGTCGGACGCTCGGTGACCGGGGCCGCGCCGCCGCGTTCCACCGCGACCGGCGGCTCCTGCACCTTGACGACCCTGCCGAAGGCGTCGTAGTCGATCAGCGAGGTGTAGTCCATCCGGTTGGCGCCGGAGGCGTTGCCGCGCGGGTCGGTGACCTCGGTGACCAGGCCGCGGTCGTCCAGCTTCCAAGTGGTCGTCAGATCGGCGGAGCCGTTCTCCACCGTCTGCTCGATCATCCGGTCCCCCGCGTCGTAGCCGTAGGACTCGGTCTCGATGCGCGTGGTGCCTGTGGCCGTCAGGGTCTTCTGGGTGACGTTGGTGTTGGCGTCGTAGACGTAGGCCGTCTTCCTGGCGAGCCCGCCCGGGTCCAGGGTGGAGGAGGTCATCCGCCCAGAGGCGTCCCAGACGTAGTCCACGCGCGTCTTCCCGCCACCGGCCACCTCGCGGGTCAGGTTCCCCGCCGCGTCGTACGTCGAGGTGGAGAGCACCACGTCTACCGGAGTGGTCGAGGAGTTCAGCTTGGCCTGGGAGGCGATCTTCTCAGCTAGCGTGTCGTCGCCGAAGTAGGTGTAGCGGGTGGTCCGGCCGAGCGCGTCGGTCTCCGAGGCCAGCCGCCCGCCCGGGTCGTAGGCATAGGAATGCACGACGACGTCCTGGGCGGGCTGGGGGTTGGTCGGGCTGCCCGTCCAGCCCTTCAAGGTGACGGTGGCCGACTCGCCACGAACGGTGTACCCGTAGTCATAGGTGGCGCCCGCCGCGTCGACCGTGTTGACGACCCGGCCGCGGTGGTCGTAGGCCGTCCGCTGGACACCCCCTTCAGGCCCGGTGACCTTCTGCACGCGCCCGTAGGCGTCGTGCTCGTAGGTTGTCGTGCGGGCCGGGTCGCCTCCGGTGAGGTCGGCCAGCGTCTCGGTGAGCTTGTTGCCGTCGGCGTCATAGGTGTAGGCGGTCTCGGCCGTGTGGGTGACGCCGCTGATCTCGTTCTTGACCCCGGACGCGGTCTGCTTGGCCAGGCGTCCATAGGCGTCGTAGGTGAACGTGGTGGTGCTCGTCCCGCCACCGGTCGGGGGGTCGGGAGTCTCCGGGTCCGACGGGGTGACGGGGGTGTCCTTGTCGGACTGGATCTCCGCCTCCGACAGCGCTCTGTCATAGACGCGGACCTCGTCGATCAGGCCCGCGAAGTGCTCGCCCCATACGCCGTTCCCACCGATGCGCAACGGGCCGTCGTCGCCACGGAGCGTTCCTTGGAAGTCGCTTTCGGCGGTCTTGGTGCCGTTGAGGTAGAAGGCCAGCTTCGAGCCGTCGTAGGTGAGCGCCAGGTGTGACCAGGTGTCGAGCGGGATGTCCTCGGTGGAGTTGACGTAGCCCTCGGTGCCGTCGGTGTTGACCGCCCACCCGTTGGGTTGTGAGCCGTTGGAAGCGTAGAGCCCGTAGGACAAGCCGCCGCTGAACTCTTTGAGAATGGCCTGACGCCAGTTGTCCAGGATCGTCGGATTGACCCAGGCCATCAACGTCATCCCGTCGGTCAACCTCAGGGAGGGCGAGTCGGGGATCGTGACCCACGAAGAGGTCCCGTTGAATGACAGCGCCTTCCCGAACTTGCCGGACGTCGCCCACGTGGTGTCCGTGGCGGTGCCCGCCTGAGAGTGTCCCGAGTCGTCCGCGACGGCGGTCCCGGACCCGGCGTTGAATCCGTAGGCTGCGACGGGACCCTCCTGCGCGGTGAGCGGAGCCGGGGCCTGCCCGCCGCCGGAGATCTGGCTGGTGGAGGTCTTGCGCCCGATCGCGTCGTAGGTGTATGCGCTGACGAGGCCGGTGGGCTCGGTCACCTGGGCCACGTCGCCCGCGGCGGTGTAGGCGTACTTACGCTGGTTGCCCTTGGGGTCGGTCACGGCTTTCAGCAGACCGGCCGGGGTCGTCCCGCCGCCGACAGCGGCCTCGGTGCCATCGGTATAGGCGTAGGTGGTCGACCGGCCGTTGGGGAAGTCGGGAGTGGCGGGTGTCGTCTCCTTGGCCTTGTCGCCGAAGGTCGTGTACTCCCACTTGGTGGCGTAGGTGTTGCTGCCGCTGCCCTGCGATCGCGCGTCCCGGTATGCCGTCACCTGGTCGTTGCGCGGGTCGAACTTGTCGGTGGTGTTGAGGTAGTACGACGCGTAGGTGGTCTGGCAGTCCCCCGGCGCGCGGCACTTGGTCATGCTCAGCTCGTTGCCGCGCTCGTCGTGTGTCAGTTGGGTGGTGTTGCCGTTCCGGTCGGTGATCTTGCCGACGTAGCCTCCTGTGTCGTAGTCGTAGGTGGTCGTCTTGCCGAGCTGGTCGGTCTGGCTGGTGGTGCGCATGACGCGGAGCGCGTCGTGTGTCGAGACCAGCGTCTTGTTGTGGGGGTCGGTAACGGTGACGGTCGCCTGCGGATCACCCTCGTCGTCCTCGCTGTACTGCAGGGCGCTCAGCTTCCACAGGCCGCCGTTGAGGTCGGTGTGGGTCTGGAGCCGCCCGCCGTCGACCAGGTAGGCGTTCTGCGCCCACACCCGTCCCGAGGGGAGCGTCCCCTTGGTCATCTGCGCTGCGGCGGCGCCGGCCTGGTAGTGGGCGAGGATCTCGGCGGCGGGCAGCGACCGGTTGTAGGTGGCGACCTCGTCGATGTCCCCCCGGAACGGGAACACCTGCACCGAGCTGGTGGAGGCCGGCCACGCCGAGGAGGCGAAGCCGGAGCCGACGCGGGTGTAGTAGAGGTCGCCGTGGTTGATGGAGCCGTTCAACGTCCCGACGGCCCGGCCGTCGAGGTACAGGACCTGGCTGTTGCCGTCACCGGTCAGCGCCACGTGGTGCCACTGGCCGTTGTTCACCGCGCCCGAGGTGGTGATCGGGCTGGTCTGCCCCGTCCAGAACTGGCCGCGGAGCCTGCCATCGGTGCCCACGTACAACACCGGGGCGTACTTCTCCGGAGCGGAAGTGGCGCTGCTGTGACCGACCAGCACACCCGAACCGGAGGTCTTGAACCAGCCCTCCACGGTCAGATGCGTCCCCAGGCCCCCCAGGGCATAGGAAGGAACGCTGACGTAGGTACTAGAGGAGGATGTGCCGGCGAACCGGACCGCCGTATCCGAGGACCCGCCGAGCGCGCCTGCGACCCCCACCGTGGCGTCATAGCCGCCGCTACTGAACAAGGCGTTGCCTCCGCCGAGCTGCCGGCCGAGCGCGCCGGCGACCGTCGAGCCGGCCGCGCCGGTGGCCTCGTTCAGCCGCCAGTAGTAGGAGGGCACCGAGTTGACGACCGTAGTGCTGTAGCGGGAGGCGTCCTGGTACTCGTAGGTGGTGCACGCTGTCGCGGAGCCCGGGGCGCAGACCTTGGTCAGTTTGTGACCATCGTAGGTGTAGGACCACGTCAGCGGGGCCCCGTTCACCGGGTCGGTCGAGATCCCGGTGACGTGCCCGCCGGTCCAGGTGAGGGTGAGCGACCTGCCGCCGGTCGCGGTGACCTGGGCGAGCTTCCCGTCGGAGCCGTACACCAGGTTTTGGGCCCGGCCGCGGTTGTCGGTGACCTTGGTGACCCGGCCCTGGGCATCGAACAGATAGGAGGTGGCGGACTTGTCCATCAAGCGCCACCCGCCGCCGCTGACCGTCGCCAAGGTGGCATAGGTGCCGAGTGGCGGGACGAAACTGCCGTCCCCCATCGCGCCGAACCGTGCCTGCCGGCCGTCCGGGTAGGTCACCAGAACGGTCGAGGTCTGCGGTTCGTTCACCAGGCGCATGTCCCAGCGGGTGCTCCACCCGGCTCCGAACATCCCGTCGGTACGCGGGTCCAGGCTGTTGTAGGTGCGGGTGGTGGTCAGCGGCGGGCCGACCGTGGCCACCGTGGCGTCGGTCACCGTCTGGGTGTAGTTGCCGACCACCGGGTTGAACTCACGGCCGTCGACCCCGCTGCCCAGCAGCGCGTTGATGGACGGCTGCTCGGGCTGGGCGGTGAGCGTCATCCACGGCGAGGTGGTGCGCAACCCATTGGAGCTGTCCTCGGCGACGACCGACCACCAGTACTGCTTGCCCCACTTCAGGTAACCCGCGGTCACGTCCCAGGTGCCCGCGTAGTTCCACGAACTGCTCGTGCACCAGTCCCAGCTGCCGGATGGGCCTGATGGCCCGGAACAGATCTGGAACCAGTACGACACGACCCGCCCGGTCGCGGAGTTCGCGATCGATCCGAGCGTGGGAGTCAGCGATCCGACCGTCGTGTTGTTCCACGGCCAGAATGTGAAGAAGGTAGGGGGCTGCGGCTGCGGAGCCACGTAGCACAGCCCGAGATCCTTCCACGCGTTGGTGGTGAGGGGCGGCAAGCCGCCCGGATTCCACTGCGCCTCGAAATCATGCGGCTCGGTCATCCCCTGAGTGGAGTTGAAGTAGGAGACGATCTGCCCAACCGAGTACTGGCTGCCCGGCCGCCATGCCTGGTGATAGCAGTCTCGCGCAGCGAGAACCGCATCCGCCTTCCGAGGCGACACCGGAGGCTTCAGTCCGCCCGTGGCCGGCTCCCTGGCAACCCGGTCCCGGGACTCCAGCGGCAAAGCTCCCTTCGGCGGCTTCCCAGGTTCGTCGCCCTCGGCAGCCTTGACCTGAGCCCTTGTCGCCTGCGCCGAGACCAGATGCGGCAACCCGGCCGCCGACCCCGTCCGCTGCACAGGCGTGTCCACATGAGATGTGTCCACTCGCACGCCGGACGGGAGAACCGTTTTGGCGGTGGCCTGGGGAGTCAGGCCATCCGGAACTCCCACTCCTGAAATGAACACCGCTAACGCGGCGGTGAACATCGTCGCAATTGACAATCGCCGAGGAAACCACGAACGCCGCATGAGCACATCCCCGTGGGCATGCCGAAAACGCCGCACGGCTCGCCAGGCGGACGAACGTCGCGATGCTTACTCGGCTCCGAACAGATCACATAGGAGAACAGTCGGAACGTATGCGAAGCAGCCGCATGCAACAATGGTGATGTGGATCACATCACAGACCGGATGGAACGGTACACATGGCGTAGCGGATCCACGGAAGCCGGGCTCCGCAAAAACAGAACGGAGAAATCTCTCGGTAATCGTTCATGTCATTCAGAGGACCTGAGTCACGCTTCGCCCGGTGAAGACGAACGGAAAGTGACACCCAGGGATCATGCGCGGGCGGGACTCACCACCGTGGAGCCTTGATGACGACGGTTCCCGCGAGAATGTCGTGGAGGCATCTTCTTTCGGAGCCGGCGATCATCAGTTGGTCTGCCAGGGCCAGGGGGACGCCTACGTAGGGGATCATGATGACGCCACAGTAGAAGACGGCGCGGAGGGCGGACTGGCGGGAGGTCAGGGGGTTGCCGTCCGTGGTGACGACCTTTATGCGGCACAGTTTCTTGCCGAGGGTCTGGCCCCAGCGGAAGTGGCAGGTCCAGAAGTAGAGGCCGGCCACGGCGGCGAACACCTGGTCGGAGAACCAGTACGGGTCCTGGAAAGGGTTGACGAACAACACGCCCAGCAGACCCCCCGAGGACGACAGAGAGGCGTCGCCGACCGTCGTGTTGAACCATTGCGGATTCAGCAGGCTTCCCAGAGCCAGGTTGACAAAGAAAAGCGGGACGCAGTCGATCAGCATCGCGAGTAAGCGGTACCGCCTGGCGGCGACCGCCGGATCCGTCATCACATCGTAGGGCAATGTCACCCTGCCAGTCTGCCAGAAATGATCAGCGTGAATAGGCCGCAATACAGCCCTGTTATCGAGCCGTACCGTCGTGTTCCACGGCGGCTGACCCCGGCCTTCCGCTCTGCTTCCTCAAACGACCGACGCCCGCCGCCGGTCATGCTCTCGGCCCGACGACGCCCGCCGCCGGTCAGGTTTCCTCAGCGCGTGAGGCTCGTCCGCCTCTCTGTTTCCTCAGCGACCGACACCCCCGGCGAAAGGGATCTCGGCCGGGGTGTCGCCGGTCGTCGCGGTGGGGTGGGTCCAGAGGCCGGCGGCGGACAGGATCGGCAGGACGCCCTCGCCGAACCAGTAGGCCTCCTCGACGTGGGGGTGGCCGGACATGATGAACTCGTCGATGCCGAGGCGGTGGTATTCGACGATGCGCTCGGCGACCTCGGCGTGGCTGCCCACCAGGGCGGTGCCCGCGCCGCCGCGGACCAGGCCGATGCCCGCCCACAGGTTCGGGGAGACCTCCAGGTCGGCGGTGCTGCCGCCGTGCAGGGCCAGCATGCGGCGCTGTCCCTCGGACTCGCTGCGGGCCAGGCCGGCCTGGACGGCGCGGATCGCCTCCTCTGAGAAGCCGTCCAGCAGGCGCCGCGCCTCCGCCCAGGCCGCCTCGGCGGTGTCGCGGGTGATGACGTGCAGCCGGATGCCGAAGCGCAGGGTGCGCCCGGCCTTGGCCGCGAGCTCGCGCATCCAGTCGAGCTTCTGCTCGACCTGCGCGGGCGGCTCGCCCCAGGTGAGGTAGACGTCGCTGTAGCGGGCCGCGACCTCGCCCGCGGCCGGGGAGGAGCCGCCGAAGTAGATCGGGGGCACCGGGTCGGGCACGCGGGCCAGCCGCGCCTCCTCGACCTGGAGGTGCTCGCCCTTCGCCGTCACCGTCTCCCCCTGCCACAGTGACCGGACGATGGACAGGAATTCGCCCGTCCGCGCGTAACGGGCGTCCTTGTCCAGGAAGTCGCCGTACGCGCGCTGTTCGTGGCTCTCGCCGCCGGTGACCACGTTGAGCAGCAGGCGTCCGGGGGCGTACCGCTGGTAGGTGGAGGCCATCTGGGCGGCCAGGGTCGGGGACACGACGCCGGGGCGGAACGCGACCAGGAACTTCAGCCGCTCGGTCTCGCGGGCGAGCATGGCCGTGCTGAGCCAGGCGTCCTCACACCATGCCCCGGTGGGGGTGAGCGCGCCCACGAAGCCGAGCTGCTCGGCGGCGCGGGCGATCTGGCTGAGGTAGCCGAGGGTGGCGGGGCGCTGGCCTCCGGCGGCCCCGGCGGGCAACCCGTGGCCGCCTCCGACGACGTGCCGGCTGTCACCGTAGGTGGGAAGGAACCAGTGGAATGTGAGGCTCATCGGCATCTCCGGTAGGCAATGAGGGGAATGTGGCGTGGGTCCGGCCACACGACGAGCTCAGGCGGGTGACGAGCTCAGGGCGGCACGGTGTGGTCAGGCGGGTGACGAGCTCGGGGGTGAGCCCAGGCGCGGGCGGCGGGGTGAGGTCAGAGGAGGCCGTGGCGGGGTGGGAGGGTGCCGTTGAGGACGTAGCGGCCGATGTGCTGCACCTTCCAGCGGACGGGGTCGTGCAGCGTGTGGGTGCGCGCGTCGCGCCAGTAGCGGTGCAGGTTGAGGCTGTCCAGGGCCGAGCGGGTGCCGCTCACCTCGAACAACGCGTCGGCGACCTCGACCGCCGCCGTCGCGGCCTGGACCTTCGCGGCGGCCACGGCGATGGACGCCTCGCCCGCGGTGGCGTCGGTGAGGTCGGCGGTGGCGGCGTCGACCGCGCGGCCCGCCGCGTCGAGCAGCGCGTCGGCGGCGCGGACCTTCAGCGACAGCTCGCCGAACCGCTGGATGAGCAGAGGCTCCTCGGCGGCGGTGTCGTACCCGCTCTCGAACCAGGGCCGGCTCTTGGTGCGGACGAACCGCACCGCCTCGTCCAGCGCGGACGCGGCGATGCCCGCGTCGATGGCGGCGTGCAGAAGCTGGGCGACCGCGCCGTGCAACTGGGGCCCCTGGAAGGTCAGGTGGTGCGGGACGACGCGGTCGGCGGGCACGCTGACGTTCTCCAGGCGGACGGTGCCGCTGGCGGTCGTGCGCTGGCCCATGCCCTCCCAGTCGTCGACGACCGTCACCCCGGCGGCGTCGCGCGGGATGTAGGCGACGTGCAGGGCGTCGTCCTCGGTGCGGGCGAGGACGGGGATCCAGTCGGCGAACAGCGCGCCTGTGGAGTAGTGCTTGAGGCCGTCGAGCAGGTACCAGCCGTCCGAGGCGGGGGTCAGCCGGGTGCGGATGTCCTGGACGTGCTTGGTGCCGGCCTCCGACTGCGCGTTGCCGAAGCGGCGTCCGTCCAGCACCTCGCGGAAGAAGAACCGCTGCTGGTCAGGGCTGCCCTGGCGGCGCAGGACGTTGATGTAGACGAAGTGGCTCTGCGGGATCTGCGCCAGGCTGGCGTCGCCGGAGGCCAGCAGGCGCATGACCTCGGCGAGGACGCGCGCCGGGACGTCCGCTCCCCCGTGCTCGCGCGGGACGGTGATGCCGAGCAGGCCCGTGGCCGAGAGCCGGTCGAGTTCGGCGTGCGGGAGCTTGCGCTGCGCGTCGCGTTCGGCGGCGCCGGCGTGGAAGGCGGCGGCCAGTTCCTGGGCGACGGCCAGGGCCTCGGTCTCGTCGGCGATCACATGGGCGGGTACGGGGTCGGTGGCCCTGGGGGTCGGCGCGGGCACGATATGGCCTCCTGAGAGTACGGATCAGCGAAAACGAGGATAATCGGGCGCTTCTCGCTGGACGGGTTCAGCGCTGGACCGATTTCACCCGGGGCGCGGGGACGGCGGCTCAGATAGTGGCTCAGACAGCGGCGGGGAGTGGATAGGGGCCGGGCCGGGTGGTGAGCGGGTTCCGGCCGAGGGCGGTGGAGAACTGGCCGAGGACGTTGTCCAGCGCGACCTGGGTGTCCGGCTCGACCGCGACCCCGCCGTCGTCCAGCAGGGTGATGTGCCGGTCAAGGACGAACCACCCCTGGACGATGTGCGCGGCGCCCATGGACGACAGCACCGGCCGCAGCGCGTAGTCGATGGCCAGGACGTGGGCGGTCGTCCCTCCGGTGGCGAGCGGCAGCACCGTCTTGCCCGCCATCGCGTACTGCGGCAGCAGGTCGAGCAGGCACTTGAGCAGGCCCGAGTAGGCCGCCTTGTAGACGGGGGTGCCGATGACGATGCCGTCGGCCCGCTCGAGCAGCGTCCTGGCCTCGATGACGGCCGGGTGGTCGAAGTCCGCGCCGATCAGGGCCTCGGAAGGCAGCAGGCGCACGTCCAGCGGGATCACGTGATGGCCCTGGGCGGCGAGCCGGACGTCGAGGTGGCGCAGCAGGCGGGCGGTGCGCGAGATCGGGGACGGGCTTCCGGAGATGGAGAGGACGGTGGCCATGGAGATCACCTCGGGATCCGCTGAGGACGAGTGAGGTCGGGTACGGGACGTCCTCCGGGACGCCGCGCCACCGGGCTATTTCCTACTTTAAAGGTAGGGTAGCTTGGTGGTCGATTAGGCATCCGCGAAGCGGTGATAGGGCGCCCCTTCCACCTCGGCGGGCCACCAGCGGGATCGACTCGGCCAAAGGGGACGGCTCCATGCGTATCGAGCAACTGGAGTACATCGCCGCCGTGACCCGGCTCGGCTCCCTGCGGCGCGCCGCCGAAGCGCTCCACCTGTCACAGCCGGCGCTGAGCGAGACCGTCCGCAACCTGGAGCGCGAGCTCGGCGTGGACCTGCTGGACCGCAGGCGCTCGGGCGCGAAGATCAGCGACGAGGGGCGCGAGCTGCTGCCGCACATCATCGGCGTGCTGGACGCGGTCGACAAGCTGCGCCGCGCGGCCGACGAGCAGCACCGCAGCAGCCGCATGATCCGCCTCGGGACGGTGAACGCGGCGACCGTCCCGCTGCTCGTCCCGGTGATCCGCGAGTTCCGCGGGTCGCACCCGGGGACGCAGGTCGAGGTGATCCAGGCGCGGCAGGCCGAGATCCACCGGGGGCTGCTGGAGGGCGGCCTCGACCTCGGGCTCGTCAACTACCTCGCCGGGGACGACCTGCCGCCCGGCTTCCACACGACCGAGCTCCTGCGCGGCCGTCCGGTGGCGTGCGTCCCGTCCGGCAGCCCCCTGGCGCGACTTCAGACGATCACAGCGGACGATCTGCTGGCCGAGCCCCTCGTCGTCATGCGGTCCGGGTACGTCATGCACCGGTTCGTGCACCGCCTGCTGAACGGACGGAGCCCGGCGTTCTCCTACTCCACCGACGGGGCCGAGATGGGCAAGCTGATGGTCGCCGAGGGGCTCGGCGCGACCGTGCTGCCGGACTTCAGCGTCATCGGCGACCCGCTGGAAAGGTGCGGGGCGATCACCTGGCGTCCGATCGAGGGCGACGACACCGAGGTGCTGCTCGTGCTCCAGCGCCCGCTCGCCGGATCGGTGCCCGCCGCGGCCCGCGACCTCCACCAGATCTTCGTGCGGGCGGCCAGGTCACACGCGAGCGGAGCGGCACTGTAGCCTCGGTGAACGTGAGCAAAGACGCCTACTCCCTCGCCGCGGAGGCCGCGGCCGCGCTGAAGGACCTCACCGGGGTCGACTCGTTCGATGTGGCCCTCGTCCTGGGGTCCGGCTGGGGCCCGGCCGCCGACGCCCTCGGCAGGACGATCTCCGAGCACCGTGTGACCGACCTGCCCGGTTTCGCCGCACCCGCCGTGGCCGGTCATACCGGGACGATTCGGGCGGTGGAGACCGAGTCCGGGCGCAAGGCCCTCGTCCTGATGGGCCGCACCCACCTGTACGAGGGCAGGGGCGTCGAGCCGGTGGTGCACGGCGTGCGCACGGCACTGGCCGCCGGAGCGCACACGGTCGTGCTCACCAACGCCGCCGGGGGGCTGCGGCCGGAGGTTCAGAACGTCGGCGACCCCGTTCTGATCAGCGACCACATCAACCTCACCGGGGCCAACCCGATCACCGGCGCGACCTTCGTCGACCTGACCGAGGTCTACTCCCGGCGGCTGCGCGACCTTGCCCGCGAGGCCGACCCGTCGCTGGCGGAGGGCGTGTACGTCGCGTTCCGCGGGCCGACGTACGAGACGCCCGCCGAGATCCGCATGGTGCGCACGCTGGGCGCGGACATCGTCGGCATGTCGACCGTGCTGGAGGCGATCACGGCGCGGGAGGGCGGGGCCGAGGTGCTGGGCATCTCGCTGGTGACGAACCCCGGCGCGGGGCTGGTCGGCGTGCCGCTGAACCACGAGGAGGTCCTCGCGGTGGGCCGCGCGACCGCGAGCCGCATGGGCGTGCTGCTGGCCAAGGTCGTCAACAAGCTCTGACCTGGCGATCGGGCCGAGCTTCATGCGATTCCTGGCTGTATTTCGTGAATTGTCGGTAGATCTCGATTCAGGTAGCAAGGGCGAGCGATGACTGATCTCGTGCGGCGCGCGGAGGAGTGGCTGGCGCAGGACCCGGACCCGGAGACGCGCGAGGAGCTCAGCCGCGTCCTCCGGGACGGCGACGAGGCGGCGCTCCTGGACCGCTTCGGGGCCAAGCTGGAGTTCGGCACGGCCGGGCTGCGCGGCGAGCTCGGCGCCGGGCCGAACCGCATGAACCGGGTGACCGTCATGCGCGCCGCCGCCGGCCTGGCCAGGCGGCTCGGGCCGGGCGGGCACGTCGTCATCGGGTACGACGCGCGGCACAACTCCGACGTCTTCGCCCGTGACTCGGCGGCCGTGCTCACCGGCGCGGGGCTGCGCGTCTCGCTGATGGAGGACCACTGGCCGACCCCGGTCCTCGCCTTCGCGGTACGCCACCTCGACGCCGACGCCGGGGTCATGGTGACCGCCTCCCACAACCCGCCCCGGGACAACGGGTACAAGGTGTACTGGGGCGACGGGTCGCAGATCGTGCCGCCGCTGGACGAGGAGATCTCGGCCGCCATCGACGCCGTCGGCCGGGTGGACGAGCTGCCGCTCGGGAGCGAGTGGGAGACGCTGGGTGACGCGGCCATCGTCGAGCCGTACCTCGCCGCGCTCGCCGAGCTGCCGCTGGGCGAGGCGCGCGACCTGCGGATCGTCTACACGCCGATGCACGGCGTGGGCGGCGCGATCCTGCTGCGGGCGTTCGCCTCGGCCGGGTTCGCGGCTCCCGCCGCCGTCGAGGCGCAGTTCACGCCGGACCCGGACTTTCCCACCGTCGCATTCCCCAACCCGGAGGAACCCGGCGCGATGGATCTGTCCCTGGAGCTGGCCGAGAAGGCCGGGGCCGATCTGATCATCGCCAACGACCCGGACGCCGACCGCTGCGCCGTGGGCGTGCCGCTCCCCGAGGGGGGCTTTCGCATGCTCACCGGCGACGAGGTGGGCGGGCTGCTGGGCGAGTACGTCATCGCGCGCACGTCGGGGCCGGGCCGGTCGGTGGCCGCGTCGATCGTGTCGTCCTCGCTGCTCGGCAGGATCGCCGAGGCGCACGGGGTGCGGCACGCCGAGACGCTCACCGGGTTCAAGTGGATCGTCAAGGCCGGGGACGGGCTGGTCTACGGGTACGAAGAGGCGCTCGGGTACACCGTCGGCTCGGACCAGGGGCTGCCGGTGCGGGACAAGGACGGAATCGGGGCGGCGCTGACGGTCGCGGCGATGGCGGCCGAGGCGGCGCGGGACGGTCACACGCTGCTGGACCTGCTCGACCGGCAGGCGCAGAGGTACGGGCTTCACGCGACCGCACAGTTGTCGGTGCGCGTGCAGGACCTGTCGCTCATCGCCGGCGCGATGGACCGGCTGAGGTCCGGCCCGCCGAAGGAACTCGCCGGCCGTACGGTGCTGTCGGCGGAGGACCTGAGCGCGGGCGTCGACGGCCTGCCTCCCACGGACGGCCTGCGCTACCGCCTCGCGGGGGACGCCCGCGTGGTGATCCGCCCTTCGGGCACCGAACCCAAGCTCAAGTGCTACCTGGAAATCGTCACCCCGGTCGAGCGCGACGTCCCGTCCGCCCGGGTGCGGGCCACCGAGGAACTGTCCTCCCTCAAGGCGGCGCTCTCCGCGGCCCTGGCGCTCTGACGGCTCGCCCACTTCGCGCGGCGGGCCGTCCGTATGGTCAGGCGACGATGAGGGCGGCGATGACGAGGGTCAGGGCGGCGGCCAGGGCGGTGAGGGCCGAGGGGGACCAGGTCATGGTGAGGGGCCGGGTGGGCTCGGGGCCGCGGGACCTTCGCTCGGCCTCGTCGGTGAGCTGCTGGGCCACCCAGTCGGCGTGGGTGCGGCCCGCCATGGCCTTGAGGGCGGCCTGCTCGGCGCGCGAGATCTGCGGCGTGCTCGTGGGGTAGCGCCCCGACGACTTGGCGGGCGTGGCCACCGCGCCGCGCCGCACGGCCTTTGCGCGCTCGCGGGCCGACGCCTGCGGAGTCCAGCAGCGCACGACGCCGTCGCCGGACTCGATGACGATCGCGTGCGAGACGTGGATGTTGTCGACGGCCTTCCACGGCACGAAGACGTTGCGCAGCGGGTTGCGCACGAGGATGCCGTCCTCCCGGGGGAGGATGCCCGGGCGCAGGCAGCCGACGAAGACCGCCGCGGTGAGCACGGCGAGCACCGCGCCGGCCACCATGGCCGACGGAATGCTCCCGTGGAGGATCAGGTCGACGCCGTTGAACGCGGCGAACGCCATCCATACCCAGCCGAGAACCCAGGCCGTCTTGGATCGGAAAACCTCGGGTTTCACCGCTCGCTCACCGTCACCCTTCCACTTCGCCGTGCGGTCACCACGCTAACGTCTGCGGCGCAGTGCTCGTAACGCCTCCGGCGCGGCGTTCCCGCCCCCCGCGGCACGGCGCCCGCGCGGTGCTCGTGCCGCCTCCGGCGAGGTGTTCAGGCCTGCCACTTGAGCTGGGCGAAGCCGGGCTTGATGACGCCGTTGATGAGCGCGAGGCGTTCGTCGAACGGGATGAACGCCGACTTCATCGCGTTGACCGTGAACCACTGAAGGTCGTCCCACCCGTATCCGAAGGTCTCGACGAGGTTGGCGAACTCCTTGGACACGCTGGTGTCGCTCATCAGCCGGTTGTCGGTGTGGACGGTGACGCGGAAGTACAGGCGGCGCAGCAGGCCGATCGGGTGCTCCGCCAGGGACGTCGCCGCGCCGGTCTGCAGGTTGGACGTGGGGCACATCTCCAGCGGGATCCGCTTGTCCCGGACGTACGCGGCGAGCCGCCCCAGCTTGGGGGTGCCGTCCGTGGCGACCTGGATGTCGTCGATGATGCGCACGCCGTGGCCGAGGCGGTCCGCGCCGCACCACTGGAGCGCCTGCCAGATCGAGGGCAGCCCGAAGCCCTCCCCCGCGTGGATCGTGAAGTGGGAGTTCTCGCGCTGGAGGTACTCGAACGCGTCCAGGTGGCGGGTCGGAGGGAACCCGGCCTCGGCGCCGGCGATGTCGAACCCGGCCACGCCGACGTCGCGGTAGCGCACGGCCAGCTCGGCGATCTCCATGGAGCGGGCCTGGTGGCGCATGGCGGTGAGCAGCGCGCCGACGCGGATGCCGCGCCCCTCCGAGCCGATCTTGAAGCCTTCGAGGACGGCCTCGACGACCTCGTCCAGGCTGAGGCCTTCGGAGGTGTGCAGCTCGGGCGCGTAGCGCACCTCGGCGTACACGACGCCGTCGTTCGCCAGGTCCTCGGCGCACTCGGCGGCGACCCGCACCAGCGCGTCCCTGGTCTGCATGACGCCGACGGTGTGGTCGAACGTCTCCAGGTAACGTTCCAGCGACCCGGAGTCGGACGCCTCGCGGAACCAGGTGCGCAGCTCCTCCACGTCGGTGGTGGGGAGCGCGTCGTAGCCCGTCTCACGCGCCAGGTCGATGATGGTCTGCGGCCGGACGCCCCCGTCGAGGTGGTCGTGCAGCAGGACCTTGGGCGCCTTGCGGATCTCGTCGAGAGTCGGCTGGTGGGTCATCGGAACATCCTAAGCAGTGGCTCCGGGCCGGCGGCCGTCAGATGGGTGACGTCCGCCGGGCCGTCGTATGACTTTCGCTGACGTCCGGCGGGACGGTCACTCTTCGCGGTTCACCGTGTCGGGCGAGAAGGCCGGGGCGCACACCGCGATGTACTCGGCGCCGTCGGGGCCGACGCTGTAGCGGATCTTCTCACCGGGAAGGCTGACGAACGCCTCGCCCGCGCCCACCTCGGTCACGCCCTCCTCGTGCTCGACGACGACCACGCCGCGCAGCACGAGCGTGTACTCGGTGAACTCGGGCGTCTGGGCGGGTTCCTCCCAGCCCGCAGGGGCGATCATGCGGGCGATCGACACCTGCTCGTCGCCACTGTTGACGCGTCCGACGTACTCGTCGATGACCTTGCCCCCGGGCACGGGGATGCGGGTCGCCCCCGCTATTTTGCGCACCACGCGGCCCAGTCTAGAGCTCCGCGCCTCACCCGCCCGTCACGGCGGCGGCTCTAGTGGGCGATGTCGATGACCAGCCGGTACGGCGCCGACTGCTCGTCGACGCGGAAGCCGGCGCGGTGGCCGAGTACCAGCCCGAGGGTGACGGTGCCCTCGAAGTCCCCGGTGCGCACGACGCTGCGCACGTTGGGCAGCCCGGCCTTCTGGATCCTCTGCCAGGTGGGCTTCCCGTCCTCGGTGTGCGCGCTCGCGGGGTTCAGCGCGACCTGGAGGTACGCGCCGCCCTTGACCTCGACGGGGTCGCCGGAGCCGTCCTGGAGGAGCTGGGTGACCCAGCGGACGTGGTACCCGGTCGGGGCCCCCCGCAGGTCGACGACCACCCGGTCGAACCCTGGGTGGGCGGCGAAGCGGACGCCCGTGACCAGGGGCGGCCTCTGCGGCGACCGCTTGACCTCGACCGGGCCGGTGCCGGAGGGCGGCGGCAGGTCGGGCGTCGCGGCGGTGTGCTCGCGGGACGGGATCGGGGACGGCGTGCCGGGCGCGGTGGCGTCCGGCGTCACCGGAGACCCCGAAGGGGGGACGGTGGAGCCGGCGGAGGGGGTGACGGAGACGGTCGTGGTGACCGTCGCCTCGGGGGACCCGCCAGTCCCTCCACCGCAGGCCGTGAGCAGGGCGAGCGGGAGGAGGGCTGCGGCGACGGCGGTGCTTCTCATGGGCCTCGGCTTCCTGGGATGGTCGGTCCTTGGCGCGGTGCCCGTCCCTCCGGCCCGGCCCGGGGGTCGTGCCGGCGCCGTGACCTGGACGGTCCCGTGCGGTGGTCCCCGGGTGCGCGGCCGGTTCCCGCTACTTTCTTATGACGCCGAGAATGCCGCACCCGTTCGGCCGCCGGCCACAGGTCTCGGAAATGTGTCCGATCTGCCCGTAACAAGCATGGAGCCCCCGGCGCGCGGGCGGCGCCGGGGGCTGACGGACAGGTGCGGATCAGGGGATCAGATGGTCTCCAGGATCTTCACGTCGTCCTCGGAGACGTCCTTCGCGTCCGCACCCGCCGTGCGGGCACGAACCAGCCCGGTGAGGGCGATGCCCAGCCCGACCAGGGCGATCGCTGCGCAGAAGACGAACGACGACCGGACGGCCGACATGGTGACCGCGCCCCCGTCGGCGGTCGCCACGGCGGTCACGATGGCCAGCACGAGCGCGCCGCCGACCTGGCCGGAGGTGTTGAGCAGCCCGGAGGCGAGCCCCTGCTCGTCGTCCGGCACCCCGGCGGTGGCCTGGATGTTGAGCGAGGGGAAGGTGAGCGCGAAGGCGACGCCCAGCAGCACCATGCCGGGGATGACCATCGTGGCCAGGCTCGGGTGGTCCCCCGCGCCGAGGAAGATGGCGTAGCCGCCGGCGAGGGCGGCGGAGCCGAGGGCGATCAGCCGTGGGGTGCCGAACCGGTCGGCGAGGTCGCCCATCTTGGTGGACGTGACGGCGACGAGGAGCCCCGCGGGCAGGAACGCCAGCGCGGTGTGCAGGGCGGACCATCCGAGGAGGTTCTGGAAGTACTGCATGGCGACGAACTGGAAGCCGACGTAGGACCCGAAGAGGATCACGAGCCCGAGGTTGGCGCGGACGAGCGGGCCGGAGCGCAGGATGCCGAACCGGACGAGCGGGTGCTTGACGCGCAGCTCGGCGACGATGAACACCGCGAGCAGGACCACGGCGCCGGCGACGCCGCCGAGGGTGCGGGCCGAGAACCAGCCGGCTTCGGGCGCCTGGACAACGGTGTAGACGAACAGGAGCATCGAGCCGGTGATGGTGGCCGCACCGATGAGGTCGTAGCCGCCGGTGGCGCGTTCCTCGCCGGAGTGGCGGGGAAGCAGCCTGAAGCCCGCGACGAGCGCGATGATCGCGACCGGCACCGGCATGAGGAACGTCCAGCGCCACCCGAGCTCGGTGAGGAAGCCGGACAGGACGAGGCCGAGCGAGAAGCCGCTGGCACCGCAGGCGGTGAAGATGCTGAGCGCGCGGTTGCGGGCCGGGCCCTCGTGGAACGTGGTGGTGATGATGGACAGCGCGGCGGGCGCGGTGAACGCGGCGCTGATGCCCTTGACGAAACGGGCGGCGATGAGGAGGCCGCCGTTGTCGACGATGCCGCCGAGCAGCGAGGCCACGGCGAACAGGACGAGCGCGGTCAGGAAGACGCGGCGCCGGCCGAGCAGGTCGGCGGTGCGTCCGCCGAGCAGCAGCAGGCCGCCGTACCCGAGGACGTACCCGCTGACGATCCACTGGAGGGAAGAGGTCGTGAGGCCGAGGTCGGCCTGGATTGACGGAAGGGCCACTCCGACCATCGAGACGTCGAGCGCGTCGAGGAAGACGACGGCGCAGAGCACGGTGAGCGCTCCCCAGAGGCGCGCATCCCATCGCTGGTCATGTGAGGAGGGGATCATGTGCACCGACATTACATGCGCCTGCATTCAATGCACAAGCATTTAATTCCGGTGCATCTAATGAACGTGCATGGTATAGTCCGGGCATGGACGACACGGATGTCGTTGACTCGTGGCGTGAGCTGCTCGCCCGCCACGCGACGACGTGGTGCGCGCTGGAGCGCGAGCTGGGCGACAAGCACGGGCTCGGCGTGAGCGATTTCGAGGTCCTCGACCACATGGCCGAGTCCGACCACGGCAAGTACCGCGTCCAGGAGCTGGCCGACGCCGTCCACCTCAGCCAGAGCGCGCTGTCGCGCCTGATCTCCCGGCTGGAGAAGGCCGGGCTCGTGTGCCGCAACATGTGCGCCGAGGACCGGCGCGGGGTGTTCGTCCAGATCACCGAGGACGGCCGCCACCGCCACGCCGAGGCCCTCCCCACCCACCGCGCCGTCCTCAACCACAGCCTGGCCCCCACCAAGCCCTCCCTGGCCCCATAGGCGGGTCGCTTGTCACGCCAGAGGCGTCAGCGGCGCGGCCGAGGGGTCAGGCGGTGATGCGGTCGATCACCAGGGGGAGCAGGGACGGGTCGGCGGTCTCGCCCAGCTCGTAGGCGCCGGCCAGGGCCGCGAGGGCGCGGTCGAAGCGGGACGGGTCGTCGGCGTGGAGGGTCATCAGGGGCTGTCCCTCGCGCACGGTGTCACCGGGCTTGGCGTGCAGGGTGATGCCGGCGCCGAAGGACACCGCGTCCTCCTTGCGGGCGCGGCCCGCGCCGAGGCGCCAGGCCGCCAGCCCGACCCCGTAGGCGTCGAGCCTGGCGAGAACCCCGGAGGCGGGGGCCGTGACCTCATGGGTCTCGGGGGCCTTCGGCAGCGCGGCGTCCGGGTCGCCGCCCTGGGCGGTGATCATGCGGCGCCAGGAGTCCATGGCGGAGCCGTCCTTCAGCGCGGTCTCCGGGTCCTTGCCGGACACTCCGGCGGCGGCCAGCATCTCGCGCGCCAGCCGTACGGTCAGCTCGACCACGTCGGACGGGCCGCCGCCCGCCAGCACCTCGACGGACTCCGCGACCTCCAGGGCGTTGCCCACGGCGAGGCCGAGCGGGCGGTCCATGGCGGTGAGCAGGGCGATCGTCGCCACGCCGTGGTCGGTGCCGAGGTCCACCATCGTGCGGGCCAGCTCGCGGGCCGTCTGGACGCTCTTCATGAACGCCCCCGAGCCGACCTTGACGTCGAGCACGAGCGCGCCCGTGCCCTCGGCGATCTTCTTGGACATGATGGACGAGGCGATCAACGGGATCGACTCGACGGTGCCCGTGACGTCGCGCAGCGCGTACAGCTTCTTGTCCGCGGGGGCGAGCCCGTCCCCGGCCGCGCACACCACCGCGCCCGCCGAGCGCAGCACGCCGAGCATCTCGTCGTTGGACAGGGACGCCCGCCAGCCGCGGATCGACTCGAGCTTGTCCAGGGTGCCCCCGGTGTGGCCGAGGCCGCGCCCGGAGAGCTGGGGGACGTACGCGCCGCACGCGGCGACCAGCGGGGCCAGCGGCAGCGTGATCTTGTCGCCGACTCCCCCGGTCGAGTGCTTGTCGGTGGTCGGCCGGTCGAGCCCGGACCAGTCCATGCAGGAGCCGGAGCGGATCATCGCCTCGGTCCACCGGCCGATCTCCTCGCGCTCCATGCCGTTGAGCAGGATCGCCATGGCGAGGGAGGACATCTGCTCGTCGGCGACCTCGCCGCGCGTGTAGGCGTCGACCACCCAGGCGATCTGCTCGGCCGACAGCGCGCGGCCGTCCCGCTTGGTGACGATGACCTCGATCGCGTCCATGGACTACTTACTCCCCCGGAACGGTGAACGGTGGTGGAAAGGCGGATATCGGGCGAGACCCCGGGCGCGGTACGCCCTGCGGCGAGACCCCGAGACGGGTCAGGCGCCGCGTGAGAGGTCGTCGGGGCCGAAGGCGAACGGCAGCAGCTCGGCCATCGTCCACGGCCCCTCGGGGGTCTCGACGAGCAGGTCGGGGCCGCCGTGCTCGAACAGGAGCTGACGGCAGCGCCCGCAGGGCATGAGCAGCTCGCCGTGGCCGTCCACGCAGGTGAACGCCACCAGACGCCCGCCGCCCGAGGCGTGCAGCGCGGAGACCAGCCCGCACTCGGCGCACAGGCCGATTCCGTAGGAGGCGTTCTCGACGTTGCAGCCGGTCACCACGCGCCCGTCGTCCACCAGGGCGGCGGCGCCGACCGGGAACTTGGAGTACGGCGCGTAGGCGTGGGCCATGGCCTCGGTGGCCTGCTCGCGCAGCGCGTCCCAGTCGATTTCGTCCCGTTTCACGACGCTCACGTTATCCCTCCCGGGTTCGTGGTCAGGCGGCAGGTCAGGGCCGGGCCCGTCCTCACTTGGCCTGGCCCTTGCGGTACGGAACGCCGTCCGCCGCGGGCATGCGCAGCCGCTGGGAGGCCAGCGACAGCACCAGCAGCGTGGTCAGGTGGGGGGTGAACGAGGTGAACTGCTCGGGCACCGTGTCGGTCATCGCGAACACGGCGAACACCGCGAGCGCGAAGACGCCGCTGAGCAGCGCGGCACGGTTGCGGTGCTGCCGGACGAGCTGGTAAACGGCGAAGGCCGCGAGCAGCATGGCCACGACCAGCAGCAGCGCGTGGACGGAGGTGCCGCCCTGGCGCAGCTGCAGCGCGTCGGTGTACCCG
Organism: Sphaerisporangium album; assembly: GCF_003323745.1. GTDB lineage: Bacteria > Actinomycetota > Actinomycetes > Streptosporangiales > Streptosporangiaceae > Sphaerisporangium > Sphaerisporangium album. Next base: position 24,347 of record NZ_QOIL01000015.1, on the reverse strand, counting down.
AACAGCAGCGCGCCGCCGGCCAGCCCGCCGGGCCGCCAGTTGCCGAAGATCATGGCCGCCAGGCCGATGAAGCCGCGGCCACCGGTCTGGCCCTCGCGGTAGATGCCGGAGGCCACCATCGACAGGAACGCGCCGCCGAGCCCGGCCAGCGCGCCGGAGATCACGACCGCGACGTACTTGTAGAAGTAGACGTTCACGCCCAGCGACTCGGCCGCCACCGGCCGCTCGCCGCACGAGCGCAGGCGCAGCCCGAAGGCCGTGCGCCAGAGCACGTAGAAACTGATCGGCACCAGCAGCACGGCCACGATGGTGAACAGCGAGACGTCCTGCGTCACGCCGCGCAGCACGCCTGCCAGGTCCGAGACCAGGAACAGGTGGCGGTTCTCCAGGTCCAGCAGGGGCGCGCCGATGCCGGGGACGCTGACGTCCGCGGGCGCCGGGATGCGCGGCGACTGGGTCTCGCCGCCGCCCTTCATGCCGGTGAAGACCAGCTTGGACAGGTACTGGGTGGCGCCGAGGCCGAGGATGTTGATGGCGACGCCGGAGATGATGTGGTCGACGCCGAAGGTGACGGTCACCAGGGCGTGCAGCAGGCCGCCGAGCGCCCCACCGATGGCCCCGGCGAGCACGCCGCCCCACGTGCCGAACGTGAGGGCTCCCCAGGCGCCGCACCACGTGCCGAGGATCATCATGCCTTCGAGGCCGATGTTGACGACGCCGGACCGCTCGGACCACAGGCCGCCGAGCGCGGCCAGGCCGATCGGCACGGCGAGGCCGACCGCCGCGCCGATGGTACCGCCGGAGGTGATGTCGTTCGCCCCGGTCACCACGCGGGCGATGGACATCATGACCAGCAGGGCGAGCAGGCCGAGCAGGAGGATCTGCCAGTTCAGGCGGAAGCGGCGGGCGCCGGGGGACGCCGGGGCCGTCGCGGGGGCGTCGGAGACGGTGGTCACGCCTTCGCTCCTTCCTCGGACGCGGAGTCGGACGCGGGGTCGGGCCCGAAGTTGGGCCCGGAGTTGGGCCCGGAGCCGGGCGGGGAGGGGGACTCCGCGGACAGCTGGCGGCTCACCCGGCGCTGCTCGGCGGCCATGCGGTACCGGTGGACCAGCTCGTAGGCGATGATGACCGAGAGCACGATCGTGCCCTGCATGATGATCACGATCTCCTTGGGAATCCCCTCGAGGTCGAGGATGTCCGAGGAGTTGTCGAGGTAGCTCCACAGCAGCGCGCCGATCGCGATGCCGACCGGGGTGTTGCGGCCGAGCAGGGCGATGGCGATGCCGGTGAACCCGAGCCCGGTCGGGAAGTCCAGGCTGTAGGAGTAGGACGCGCCGAGCAGCTGCGGCATGCCGACGAGCCCGGCCGCCGCGCCCGACAGGATCATCGTGATGAGCACCATCTTCTTGACGCTGACGCCGCTCGCGACCGCGGCCGACTCCGAGCGGCCGGTGGCGCGCATGTCGAAGCCGAAGCGGGTCCGGTTGAACAGCACGTAGTAGGCGACGCCGAGCAGGGCCGCGACGACGACGAACCCGAAGACCTTGGCCTGGGTGCCGGGGATGAGGGCGAACCCGGGGAACTGGCCCGACGGCGGGATCGGCTTGGTGCCGATGTTGTTGCTGCCGGACACGGCCACGGCGAGCCGGTCGGTGGTCAGCAGCCAGGCGCCGAGGCCGGTCGCGATGGCGTTCAGCATGATCGTGGAGATGACCTCGCTGACGCCGCGCGTCACCTTCAGGAGCCCGGCGATGGACGCCCACAGGCCGCCGACGGCCACGGCGACCAGGATGGTGACGCCGACGTGCAGCGGGGCCGGCAGCACCAGCGCGCCGCCGACGGCGGCCGCGACCAGGGCCGCCAGCCGGTACTGGCCGTCGACGCCGATGTTGAACAGGTTCATCCGGAACCCGATGGCGACGGCGAGCGCGGAGATGTAGTACGTCGTGGCCAGGTTGATGATGTTGACCATCGTGCGGGACTGCGCGCCGTAGTCGAGCAGCAGCCGCAGCGTCTCCAGTGGCGGGTTGCCGGTGAGCGCCAGGATGATCGAGGTGACGACGCCCGCGAACACGACGGCGAGCAGCGGGGCGGCGAGCGCCAGCAGGCCGCCGAGCCTGACCTTGCCGAGCAGGCGGTCGGTGAAGGACGAACTCATGCTTCCTCCCCGGCGCCGGTCACGGCCGGGCCGAGCTGCTCGGGGGCGGGTGTGTCGCGGTCGCCGCCCGCGCCGGTCATGGCCGAGCCGAGCCGTTCGGGGGTCACGTCGGCGGGGTCGACATCGGCCACCATGCGCCCGCGCAGGATGACCTTCAGGGAGTCCGACAGGCCGATCAGCTCGTCCAGGTCGGCGGAGATCAGCAGGACGGCGAGCCCGGCGGCGCGCGCGGACCGCAGGTGGTCCCAGATGGCGGCCTGGGCGCCGACGTCCACGCCGCGCGTGGGGTGGCTGGCGATCAGGACGACGGGGTCTCCGCTCATCTCCCGCCCGACGATCAGCTTCTGCTGGTTGCCGCCGGACAGGGCCGCGGCGATCACGTCGATGCCCGGGGTGCGGACGTCGTACGCCTCGACGATCCGCTGGGTGTCGGCCCGGGCGCCCGCCCGGTCGATCCAGGGCCCCTTGACGTTGGGCTTGCGGGTCTGGTGGCCGAGGATGCGGTTCTCCCACAGCGGGGCGTCCAGCAGCAGACCGTGCCGGTGGCGGTCCTCGGGGATGTAGCCGATGCCGCCCTCGCGCCTACGCAGGGTGGACCAGGCGGAGATGTCCCGCCCGCCGAGCGTGATGACGCCCTCGGCCGGGCGCATGCCCATGATGGCCTCGACGAGCTCGGCCTGGCCGTTGCCCTCGACCCCGGCGATGCCGAGCACCTCGCCCTTGTGGATGTCGAAGGAGACGCCGTCCACGATCGGCCGCCCCGCGTCGCCGCGCACGGTCAGGCCGTGCACGGACAGCGCGACGTCGGAGGTGACGGTGGACTCGCGGGTCTCGGGGCTCGGCAGCTCGCTGCCCACCATGAGCTCGGCGAGCCGCCGGGCGGTGACGTCCTTGGGCAGGACGCTGGCGACGGTGGTGCCGCGCCTGATCACCGTGATGGCGTCGGCGACCGAGAGCACCTCGTCCAGCTTGTGGGAGATGAAGATGATGGTGAGGCCCTCGCGGACCAGGCCGCGCAGGTTGTCGAACAGCTCGTCGACCTCCTGGGGCACCAGCACGGCGGTGGGCTCGTCCAGGATGAGGATGCGGGCGCCCCGGTAGAGCACCTTGAGGATCTCCACCCGCTGCCGCGCGCCGACGCCGAGGTCCTCGACCAGCGCGTCGGGGGTGACGCCGAGGCCGTAGGCGTCGGAGATCTCCTTGATCCTGCGGCGCGCCTCGGCGAAGTCGATGCCGGCGCCGAACCTGCGCGGCTCGCTGCCGAGGATGATGTTCTCCAGGACGGTGAGGTTGTCCGCCAGCATGAAGTGCTGGTGCACCATGCCGATCCCCGCGGCGATGGCGTCGGCCGGCGTGCGGAAGTGGACCGGCGCCCCGTTGACGCGGATCTCCCCCTCGTCCGGCCGCTGCATGCCGTACAGGATCTTCATGAGCGTGGACTTGCCGGCGCCGTTCTCGCCGACGATGGCGTGAACGTGCCCGCGCCGGACGCTGAGGCGGATGTCGCGGTTGGCGACGACTCCGGGGAACCTCTTGGTGATCCCCTCCAGCTGGACGGCGGGCTCGGTGCCGGGCTCGGCGGTGCCGGCAGAAGAAGTCGAGGTGCTGATGGCGGCCTCCTCCATGCGGATGGCCTCGTTGGCGGACGGATGGGCCTCGTGGGCGTGCCGGCCGGGCCTGGTCGGCGGAACCGGGTGGGAACCAGGTGAGGGTCTCAGGGCTGCGGCCGGGCACGCGGGCGTACGGGGGAACCTCCTGGAGCACCGGCTCGCCTTGTGGGCGGACGCGGCCCCGTGGGCGTACCGACGGTAGCCGCAGGGGCCCGGTGGTACGGCCGCCGGGCCCCTGCGTCTTTCAGCGCGTCACTCGGCCGGAACCGTGATCTCGCCGTTGACGATCTTCTGCTTGTACTCGTCGAGCTTGGCCTTGATGTCGTCGACCTGGCCGCCGGTGGTCGAGTAGTCGACGCCGCCCGCCTTGAGGTCGTAGGTGGTCGGGCCGGCCTTGACCGTGCCGTCCACGAAGCTCTTGAGGAAGTCGAACACCGCGACGTCGACCTTCTTGAGCATGGAGGTCATGATGACGTCGCGCACGCCCGGGTCGGCCGTGAGCGCCTGGTCGGAGTCGACGCCGATCGCCATGCCCTTGGCCGCCTTGGCGGCCTCGAAGACGCCGCCGCCCGAGCCGCCGGCCGCCTGGTAGACGACGTCGGCGCCCGCGTCGTACATGCCCTGCGCCGCGGTCTTGCCCTTGGCCGGGTCGTTGAAGCCGGCGAAGTCCGGGGGCTGGGTGAGGTACTTGACGTCGACCTTGATGTCCGGCTTCACGGCCTGGGCACCCTTGGTGTAGCCGACCTCGAACTTCTTGATCAGCGGCACCTGGACGCCGCCGACGAAGCCGATGTGGTCCTTCTTGGACTTCAGGGCCGCCGCGGCGCCCACCAGGAACGAGCCCTCGTTCTCGGCGAAGACCAGGTTGGAGATGTTCGGCCCGGCCACCTGGTCGTCGATGATCGCGAACTTGGTGTCGGGGAACTCGGTGGCGACCTTCTTGATGGCCTCCGAGTAGGCGAAGCCGACCGCGATGATCGGGTTGTACTTGCCCTCGGCGAGCAGGCGCAGGCGCTCCTCCTTCTGCGCGCCGGTCTCGCCGGGGCTGGCCTCCAGCTCCTTGGGCTTGGGGATCTTGAGCTCGGCCTCGGCCTTCTCCAGGCCCGCCGCGGCGGCGTCGTTGAACGACTGGTCGCCCCGGCCTCCGATGTCGTACGCCAGGCCGACCTTGGGCCCGCTCGCCGCCGGCGCCGAGCTCGCGCCCGTCGTCGCGCCCTGCGTCGCGGTGTCCGTGCCGGTGTCGCTGCTGCCACCGCAGGCCGCGACGGCCATGAGCATGGCCCCCGCCGCCGCCGTGGCGGCCAACTTGCTTGCGTGATCGCGGAGCAAGATGACTCCTTCCGTGTCTTCGCCGTCCAACTCGTGTGCACGCGCGAAGGAACGCACGGCAACCCTGCACGGAAGATAGTTGTTCGCCCGGAGTTGGCCAAACCGCAGCCCAGGTCCGAAATAGGTCCGTTATGCAGCTCAGGCCGCCCTGTGACCTGCGAAACCACGCGGTCGGACACCGGGGACGCCATACGAGGGCCCCCGGTGTACCCGACCCGGCTCAGGCGGTGACGGGCTCGGCGGCCTCGTCGGCCGGGGCGCGGCAGCCGTCCCACAGCGCGGTGAGCGCGGTGGCGGCCAGCACGCCGACCCCGACGCCGACGCACTTCTCGTCGACGTCGAAGGTGCCCTGGTGGATGTCGATCCGCCGGGTGTCGCCGGGCGTGCGCACCCCGAGCCGGGCGTACGCGCCGGGGACCGACTCCAGGTACCACCCGAAGTCCTCGCCGCCGAGCGACTGGGGGGTGGGGACTGCGGCGTCGGGGCCGAGCACGTGGCCCGCGGCGTCGCGCAGCATGTGGACGCTGGTCGACTCGTTGATGGTGGGGGGGACGCCGCGGACGTAGTTCATCTCGGCCTCGACGCCGTAGGCGATGGCCACCGAGTCGAGCAGGGACTTGAACAGGTCGGGGGCCTCGTGCCACGCCTGCTCGTCCAGGCAGCGGATCGTGCCCTCGGCCACGCCGTCGTCGGGGATGGCGTTGGCGACCGAGCCGGCCTGCACCCGTCCCCAGACCAGCGAGAGCGACACGCGGGGGTCGACGCGCCTGCTCAGCGCGGCGGGGAGCTCGGTGACGATCTTGGCGAGGGCGAAGACCAGGTCGGCGGTGAGGTGGGGGCGGGCGGTGTGGCCGCCGGGACCGGCGACCCGGACGCTGACCTTGTCGCAGGCGCCGGTGATCGGGCCGACGCGAAGGCCGAGCTGCCCGACCTCCAGCCGGGGGTCGCAGTGCAGGCCGAAGATGCGGTCGACGCCGCTGATGCCCCCGGCCTCCAGCACCCGCAGCGCGCCGCCGGGCATGACCTCCTCGGCGGGCTGGAAGATCAGGCGGACGCGACCGGGCAGCAGCCCCGCCGCCGCCTGCTCGGCGAGGAACAGGCCGGTGCCGAGGACGATGGCGGTGTGGACGTCGTGGCCACAGGCGTGGCAGACGCCGGGGACGGTCGAGCGGTAGGGGACGTCCTTCTCGTCCGGCAGGGGGAGCGCGTCGATGTCGGCGCGCAGCGCGACGGTGGGGCCGTCGCCGCTGCCGATGTCGCAGATCAGGCCGGTGCCCCGGGGCAGCGGCACCGGCGTCAGGCCGGCCTCGGTGAGGCGCTCCGCGATGCGCTCGGTGGTGCGGTACTCCACGAAACCGAGCTCGGGGTGAGCGTGGAGGTCGCGCCGGAAATCTATGAGAGGGCGCTCGTGCACCCTCAGGAAAGCGTCGAGCTCCCCCCGTAGATCACGTGCCAGCATGGCCGATCGCCCCGTTCGACGTCCTCAGATTGGTGGTGACGAAGCGGTCCTCCGCGAGCTCGACGAGCGTGGCGTCCACGATGTCGTCAAGGGTGCCGCCTCCGGAAAGAATCGCGCGCTGGCGCTCGCAGGAGTTGCCCCGCTCCAGCACGTCCGACACGACGGCGAGTTCGTCGGCGCAGCCCAGCCGCTCGGACATCGGCGCCAGCTCGCGGGCCAGCTCGTACAGCATGTCGCGGACGGGCGCGGTGGTGCCGTTGTCGTCGGTGATGACCGTGGCGTCCAGGCCGTAGCGGGTGGCGCGCCACTTGTTGTCGCGCACGACCCACGGGGCGGGATGCGGCAGGCGGTAGCCCCGGTCGAGCTGCTGATCGAACTGCTGGATCAGGCACTGCGACAACGCCGTGACCATCCCGACCTCTCTGAGCGTCGGTATACCGTCGAACATTCGAATCTCAATCGTGCCGAAGTCAGGGTGCGGGCGGATATCCCACCACACCTCTTTGATGCTTTTGATGGTCCCCGCGCGCTTCAGGGTGTCCATGTACTCTTCGAACTCGGCCCAGTCGGCCAGCATCTGCGGCGGCCCGGCGGTGGGCAGCGCGCCGAAGACTATGGCCCTGCTGGAGGCGAGCCCGGTGTCTTGGCCGCCCCAGTACGGGCTGGAGGCCGTCAGCGCGAGGAAATGCGGCAGGTAGGCCGCAAGTGCGTTGACGATGGGGATGACTTTATCCCTTTCCCGCACCCCCACGTGGACGTGTACGCCAAAAGTTTGGATCCTCCATGCCAGCCACTGCATCTCTTCGACCAGTTCCGCGTACCTCTGGACCGGTGCGTAGACCGCCTCGCGCCAGTCGCTGATGGCATGGGTGCCGGTGCAGGCCAGGGACATTCCTCGCGGCTCGACGACCTCGCGCACGCGCTCGATCGTCCGCCGGAGGTCCTCGACGGCCTCCGACGCGGTGTGGCAGACGTCCGTGATCACTTCGAGCTGGGACTGCATCAGCTCGTGCATGACCTTGGGCCGGGGGCTCTCGCTCAGCTCGGGGATCGCCTCGAGTACCTGGCGGGCGTCCTGGCGGAGGCGTCTCGTACGCGTGTCGACAAGCTGGAGTTCCCATTCGACGCCCAGCGTCGGGCCGCGCGATGGATTGAACTCGATTGTCACGGCACGCCTCCAAAGGCAATGGTCTCAAGCCGAGTTTCCGCTACGCAGCGGAATCGGCCAACCCGTAGGGTTACCCCAGTACTCCGTCACTTGCGGCTTTCCAGGCGTCGGTCACCAAAGCGGAGACGGCACCCATGCATGCACGGTCAACCGCAAAACGGTCGTTACCTTCTCTGCCCGCGCAGGGGGGGTTATATGCCGCGCTGACGTCCGGCCGCACGCCAGGCACGCCAGCCGAGGGCCGCGACCACCAGGGCCAGGATCAGGTTCACCGCGATCAGAATGCCGTGCACCACGTAGAAGGCCGTGGGGTGGCCGTCGGCCAGGTTGAAGCCGAGGTTGATCCACTCGAAGACCATGAAAGCGGCCAGGGCCAGGAGAAACGCGGCGACGCGTCGGGTCATCTTCACCACCTTCATGATACCGCCACGGTTCCTGACCAGCACCTTCGCGATCTTTGTCGTGTCTTGCCCCACGCGAAAAGCGACAAAGCTACAGTGATTGCCCTATGGGGATGAAGCACGTAGCAGTAGCGACCACGCTCATCGGGGGACTCGCGTTCGTCACCCCGGTCCAGGCGCGCGCGGCGTCCGACGACGGCGCGCCCATCGGGGGCGTCATGCTGGGACAGCGGGGCGTCGTGGTCGGCACGGGCGCCAAGCCGCTGCCCAAGAGCGAGGCGTCCTCCTTCCTGGTCGCCGACGCCGACACCGGCCAGATCCTCGCCGCCAAGGACCCGCACGGGCGTCACGCGCCCGCCAGTACCCTGAAGATCCTCACGGCCGTCACCCTCATCCCCCGCCTGGACAAAAACAAGATCATCAAGCCGAGCCAGGACGCGTGCAACGTCGAGGGCAGCGCCGTCGGCCTCACCCCGAACAAGATCTACAAGGTCCACGACCTGCTCCGCGCGCTCATGATGGTCTCGGGCAACGACGCCGCCGTGGCGCTCGCCGAGGCCAACGGCGGCCTCGCGCGCACCCTCGCCGACATGAACGCCGAGGCCAAGCGGCTCCAGGCCCTCGACACCGTCGCCAAGACGCCGAACGGCCTGGACCAGCCCGGCCAGAGCAGTTCGGCCTACGACCTCGCGCTGATCGCCCGCGCGGGGCTCGCCAGCGCCGACTTCCGCGAGTACGTCGGCACCAAGATCGCCAAGTTCCCCGCGCCCGAGGGCAAGCACTACGAGATCGCCAACCACAACAGGCTGCTCGGCAAGTACCCCGGCATGATCGGCGTCAAGAACGGCTACACGACCAAGGCGCTGGGCAGCTTCGTCGGCGCCGCCCGCCGCGACGGCCACACGATCATCGTCTCGGTCATGCGCCACGAGGGGTCGTTCTGGGGTGAGGTCCAGGAACTGCTCGACTGGGGCTTCGCCGCGCGCGGCAACGTACAGCCCGTCGGCACGCTGGTCGCCCCCGTCCCGAAGGTCAAGCCCACCAAGCCCGTGGGCGGCCCCGCCAGGGTGGCTCCGGCGCCCGCCAGGCCCGTCGAGGCCGCGCACGACTCCCCGGTCGTGGGCATCGGGGCGCTGGTAGTCGCGGTCGGGCTGCTCGGCGGCGTCGCCTGGGTCGTGTACGGCGTGCGCCGGCGCTCCCGGCCGGGAGCGGGCCCCCGTCCCGGCGACGAGGGCGTGGCCCCCTGACGCGTCACACGTACCCGCTGGCCGGGGCCGGCGTGGGCTCGGGCGGCGGGGCGCCATCGGCGGTGGACGTCCACGCCGCGACGTACAGCGCCCAGCGCACGGACAGGTTGATCCAGATGAGCAGGCCGACGACCACCGCGAAGGCCCCGTAGATCGGGTTGGACAGCGTGTGCGCGAGCAGGAGCGACGCGACCTGCTTGAGCACGCCGAAGCCGATCGCGCCCAGCAGGGCGCCCTTGAGCAGGTACCGCCACGGCTTACGGATCCTGGCCAGCCAGGCCAGGATGATCAGGAACACCAGCATGTCCGCGCCGACGCCGAGCAGCACACCGGCCGTCCGCACCAGCACGGTCGCGAGCAGCGAGCCCTGCGCGCCGAACCAGCCGAGGACCGTCCCCGTGGCCTGCACGGCGAAGCCGCCCACCAGCACCGACAGCACGAGCGTGAGGCCGATCATCAGCAGCGCCGCGAGATCGCGCAGCCGGGCCACGAACCAGTTCATCGGGGGCTCGCAGCTCACGCAGATCTCGTGCAGGGCGTCGCGCAGCGCGTCCACGGCCCCGATGCCCGCGTAGGCCAGGCCCAGCAGGCCGATGAGCCCGGCGCCTGCGCGGGCCTCGGCGAGCCGCTTGATCTGGAGCTGGCCGGCCAGCCCGGGAAGCTGCCGGTTGACGGCGGCCTCCAGGGTGCTCAGCGCGTGCGGGTTCACCGCGAGGAAGTACCCGAACACGGCGAAGGCCAGCGCCATGAGCGGGAAGAACGACAGGAACGCGAAGTACGTCACCGCGCCCGCCAGCCGGTCGCCCCGCAGGCTCTGGTAGCGGTGGAACGTGCGGATCAGATGGTCGAGCCAGGGCCAGCGGACGCGCAACAGCTCCGTCCGGATCCTGCCCCACTCTTTGACGGCGTCGACGCGCCGCATGAGCCGGGCCCACACGCTTCCCATCCTGGCCACCTACCCAGCAGGCGTACGGTATGCGGACAGGCATCGTCATGGAACGAGGAAGAAATGCGGCCCCGGACCTTCAAGACGTTCCTGCCCAAGAACGTCATGAAGGCCGCGAGAAGATCGGCTCAGAGCTGGGGAAGGAACCCGACGCGCTCGCGTACCGCCTCCATGGTCTGGCGCGCGATCGCCGAGGCGCGGCGGGCGCCGACGGCGAGCAGCCGGTCGAGCTCGGCCTCGTCCGCCAGGAGCTTCTCGGTGCGCTCGCGGATCGGCGCGAAGGCGTCGACGACGACCTCGGCGACGTCCTTCTTGAACGTGCCGTAGCCCTGGCCCGCGTACCGCTTCTCGAGATCGGCGATCGAGGTGCCGGTCAGCACCGACTGGATGCGCAGCAGGTTGGTGACGCCCGGCTTGTTCTCCTCGTCGGCGACCACCTCGGACCCGGTGTCGGTCACCGCGCGCATGATCTTCTTGCGCAGCGGGCCCGGCTCCTCCAGCACGTCCAGGATGCCCTGCGGGCTGGAGGACGACTTGGACATCTTGGCCAGCGGGTCCTGGAGGTCGGCGATGCGCTCGACCTCCTTCAGGATGTAGGGCGCCGGGACGGTGAACGTCTCGCCGTACCGGCTGTTGAACCGCTGGGCGAGGTCGCGGGTGAGCTCGATGTGCTGCTTCTGGTCCGCGCCCACCGGCACCTGGTCGGCCTGGTAGATCAGGATGTCGGCCGCCTGGAGGATCGGATAGGTGAACAGGCCCACCCCGGCGGAGCTCTCGCCGTACTTGGCCGACTTGTCCTTGAACTGCGTCATGCGGGCGGCCTCGCCCATTCCGGTCTGGCAGATGAGGATCCAGGCCAGCTCGCTGTGCTCACGGATGTGGCTCTGCACGAACAGCGTGCTGCGCTCGGGGTCGATGCCGGCGGCGAAGAGCTGGGCGGCCGAGACGCGGGTGCGGCGCCGCAGCTCGGCGGGCGCGGGGTGCACCGTGATCGCGTGCAGGTCGGCGATGAAGATGAAGTTTTCGTGGGTCTCCTGCATCTCGACCCACTGACGCACGGCACCGAGGAAGTTGCCGAGGTGGAAGGAGTCGGCGGTGGGCTGGATGCCGGAGAGAACACGAGGTCTGGCCATAGCACACAATTGTGTCAGGATCCGGGGGCGCCGTGTGACGCGGACGGCACCCCCGACACGGTCTGTGCGGCCGATGCGGCCGGCACGGTCGGCACGGTCGGCACGGTCGCGGTGGGCACCGTCCGCACGGTCGGCGCACGCCGGGGTCGCGGTTCCTCAGCCGTCGGCGGGCTCCGGTGAGTCGGCGGGCACCATCCGTCTGATCACCCGCACCCGGGCCACCCGGCGGCCGTCCATCTCGGTGACCACCAGCGTGTACCCGGGCCCCTCCACCCGCTCCCCCGTCTCGGGCAGGCGGCCGAGCGCGGCCATGATGTAGCCGCCGAGCGTCTCGTACGGCCCTTCCTGGAGCCGGATGCCGGTCTCGCCCGCGAAGTCCTCCAGGTTGGTCAGGCCCTCGATCTCGATCTCGCCCGCCACGAGGCGCACGGACTGCCCGTCGGCGTCGTACTCGTCGCGGATGTCGCCGGTGAGCTGCTCGACCAGGTCCTCCATGGTGACGATGCCGGCGGTGCCGCCGTACTCGTCCACGACGATGGCCAGGTGCTGCCCGTCGTCGCGCATCTCGGTGAGCGTGGCCAGCACCCGCTTGCTGGCGGGCAGCAGCTTGACCGGCCTGATCGGCACCAGCTCGCTGATCGGCTCGATGCGCCCGGTGAGCACCGGGTCCAGCAGGTCGCGGACGTGGACGAACCCGACGATGTCATCGTAGGAGTCGCGGTAGACGGGGAAGCGGGAGTGCGGCATGGCCGCGGCCAGGATCGCGGCCTCGGCGAGGGGCGTGTCGGCGGCCATGAACTCCACCTCGGTGCGCGGCAGCATCACCTCGCGCAGGTGGCGCTTGCCCGCGGTGAAGACCTCGTCGATGAGGTCCCGCTCGTCCTTGGTGAGCTCCTGGTGGCCGACGACCATGTCGCGCAGTTCCTCGGTCGTCATCGCGGCGCGGTCGGCGTGGGGGTTGCCGCCGAGCAGCCGCACGATGCCGTCGGTCGACTTGGACAACACCCAGATCACCGGCCGGGATAGCGCGGCCATGCGGTCCAGGAAGGGCGCCACCAGCAGGGACAGCCCTTCGGCGCGCTGGCGGGCGAAGCGCTTGGGGGCGAGCTCGCCGAGCACGAGCGTGACGTAGGAGATGGCGAGGGTGACCACGACCAGCGACAGCGGGCGCGCGGTGGGCGCGGGCAGCCAGGACCCGGTCAGGAGCGGTTCGAGCTGCCCCGCGAGGGTGTCCGCGCCGACGGCGGCGGACAGGACGGTGGCGACGGTCATGCCGATCTGCACGGCGGACAGGAAGCGGTTGGGGTCGCGGGCCAGCTTGGCGACGCGCGCGCCGCGCCGCCCCTCTTCCGCCAGCCTGCGGACCTGGCTCTCACGCAGCGAGACCATGGCCATCTCGGCCGCCGCGAAGAACCCGCCGATCAGCACGAAGACCAGGACGAGAACGATATTAGCCGCGACGTTGTGCACGTCGATCGATGTCCGTTCACACGAGACTCACATGATGATCTGTCAGCGTACCCGCTGGAGCCCCTGCCGCCCGTGTCCGGAGGTGCGTAAGCTGACCAATGGCCATACACTTTCAAACATCATCAAACATAATCAAACGGGAAGGACCAGACACGTGAAGTTGCTCGTCACCGGGGGCGCGGGCTACATCGGAAGCGCCGTGGCCGCCCAGCTCGTCGAGGCAGGTCACGAGGTTACCGTCCTGGACGACCTCTCCACCGGTCACGCCGACGCGGTCCCGCCCGGCGCGTCCTTCGTCGAGGGCTCGATCACCGAGGCGGGCAAGGTGCTCTCCCCCGCCTTCGACGGCGTGCTGCACTTCGCCGCGCGGTCGCTGGTCGGCGAGTCGGTGCAGAAGCCCGGCCTCTACTGGGAGGGCAACCTCGGCGGCGCGCTGGCCCTGCTGGACGCCATGCGCGAGAACGGCGTGCGGCGCATGGTCTTCTCCTCCACCGCGGCCACCTACGGCGAGCCCGAGAGCACGCCCATCGTCGAGACCGCGCCCACCCGCCCGACCAACCCCTACGGCGCCTCCAAGCTCGCGGTCGACACGACGCTGACGGCGTACGCGGGCCTGCACGACCTCGGGGCCGTCAGCCTGCGCTACTTCAACGTGGCCGGCGCCCACACCGCCGCCGACGGGCGCGTGTACGCCGAGCGGCACGCCGTCGAGACGCACCTCATCCCGAACGTGCTCGCCGTCGCGCTCGGCCGGCGTCCCTCGGTGAGCGTCTTCGGCACCGACTACCCCACCCCTGACGGCACCTGCGTGCGGGACTACATCCACATCACCGACCTGGCGCGGGCCCACCTGCTGGCCCTGGACGCCTGCCGTCCCGGCACGCACACCGTCTACAACCTCGGCAGCGGCACGGGCTTCTCGGTGCGGGAGGTGCTGGAGGTCTGCCGCGAGGTGACCGGGCACGCGATCCCCGCCGAGTTGGCCGAGCGCCGTCCCGGCGACCCCGCCGTGCTCGTGGCGTCCTCCGAGCGCATCCGGCGCGAGCTGGGCTGGGAGGCCGAGCACACCGGCCTGCGCACCATCGTCACCGACGCCTGGTCCGCCCTCACCCGCTGACCAGGTGGTTGCGAAAGCAAATCACTCCGCGCGAACCCGGCATTCCGGTGCGCGAACTGTGATGGGGTTCCCCCGTGATCCCCGCAGGACGACGCTTCCCACCCGTCGCGACGAAGGCCGGGCTCGTGGCCCTCATCCTCCTCGGCGCGGGGCTGGCCGCCGCGGGCGCGGTGTTCGCCACGGCTCGGCCGCCCGTCCAGACGGGCGGCCAGTCCTGCTCGTACTCCCCCGTACCGTACAGGGCTCCGTCGGACCACCCGTCGAGCTACCCATCGAGCTACCCATCGGGGTACCCGCCCGGCTACCCGCCTCCCGGGTATCCGCCGCCTCCGCCCCCGGGCTACCCGCCACCCCCGGGCTACCCGCCGCCGGGGTATCCCCCACCGTGGCCGCCGCCCGGCTATCCGCCGCCGCCTCCGTGGTACACGTACCCGCCTCCCACCTACCCCGGGTACCCGCCGCCGTCCAAGGCGCCGGTGTCGCCGGTCGCCCCGGTGTCCTCCCCGTCCCCGGCATAGGGCGGACGGCTCGACAAGGGCGAACCCGCGTAGCGCGCGGACGGGTCAGCCGCGGCCCAGGGAGACCCGCATGCGGGCCTGGTTGTTGTCCGGCCGCCGGTCCCCGAGCCGCGCCGAGTAGACCGTCGCCTCCGTGGCCACCTCGCCCGTCCCGCGGCGCGGCACCCGGAACACCAGGCTGAGCGTCCCGCCCGCCCCCGACCTGATCGGGCGCAGCGCGCAGCCGACCTTCCCGTGCCGCGCGGAGCAACGTCCGCCCCGGGCCGACAGGAACCGCGCCCCGCGCTCGGTGAAGTACACCCGCGCGTCGCGCACCTGACGCGGGCCCTTGTTGCTCACGGCGGCCCTGACCGTGAAGCGCTGCCCCGGCCGGGCCTTGCCGTGGGCGGGCGAGAGGCGCACGGCCAGGTCGGCGCCCTCGTCGACCTGCGTGACGGCCTCGGCGCGGTTGTCGGCCTCGTTCTCGTCGACCACCTCGGAGGACAGGACGGCGGACGCGCGCAGCGGCCCCCGGGCGCCCGGCCGGACCAGCCCGAGTACGGTCACCGCGCCGGTGCCGCCCGCCCGGACGTCCACGGGTGAGGGGCACACCACCTCGTTCCTGACGTGCCTGGACGTCCCCGGCCGGCAGCTCGCGACGTTCACCGCGGCGATCTCGACCTCGGCCGGCATCCTGATCGTGAGCAGGGGCAGGACGGCGTCCCCCGGCCCGGCGTTGCGCACCCGCACCTCGTACGACAGCCACTGCCCCGGCTGGGCGACGCGCGGGGAGGCGGTCATGCGCACCGAAAGGTCGGCTCCTCCCCAGATGCGGGACACGTGCCGGGACGAGGTGTTCACCACCACCGGGGCCGCGGTGACCCCGGTGACGAGGAAGAGGACGAGACCGGCGGCGACTCCCGTCGAGAACAGACCCATTGCTGTGCGACCCCCAAGCGTTCGTGGTCAATTCAACGCCGTGGGGCTCGCGCCCCGCCCGCCCGACACGCGTCTCCCCGTCCAGGTCAACCCCACAGGAGGGCAAAGTTCGCGCACCGCCTCCGTCCGGGCGAGGGAGATCGTCCCCGCCGCCAGGGCCGCCGAGGCCGGCGGGACCGAGGCCTCCGGCCCCGCCGGCGGGTGATCAGCCGCAGCTCACCGGCGCGGGCATCGTCGTCTCGGGCGTGAAGCGCACCTTGGAGAAGTACTTCCTGAGCAGCGCCTTGGCCGTCCCGTCGGCGTAGAACCGGGCGATGGCGCCCCGGACGGCCTTGCACGTCCGCGTGTCCCCCCGCTTGATCGCCACGGCGTACCGCTCGTCGGAGAGCCTGGCGCCGAGCACTCGGTACCGGATGTTCTCGCGGTCGGCGAAGCCCGCCAGCAGCAGGTCGTCTCCGGGGACGGCGTCGACCTTGCCCTCTTTGAGCATGTTCATGCAGTCGGCGTAGGTGTGGGCGGACACCAGCCGCACCTTGACCTCGTCCTGCACCATGCCGATCGAGACGTTCGTCGCGGGGGCGCAGAGGTTGCGGCCCTTGAGGTCCTCGATCTTGGTATAGGGGTCCCCGTCACGGACCAGCACGTCCACGTGCGCGGTGTAGTACGGCCCGGCGAAGGTCACCCGGTCGTCGTCGTTGACCGAGTAGGTCGCGATCACGAGGTCGGCCTCGCCGGCCTCCAGCATCGGCACCCGCCGGTCCGTGCTGGACTCGCGGAAGGTGACGCCGCTCGCGGGGACGCCGAGCTGGCGGGCGATGTAGGTGCCGAGCTCGACCTCGAACCCGCGCCAGGCGCCGCCGTCGCTGAGCGCGATCCCGGGCAGCAGGTTGCGCATGGCGATGGTCAGCTTGTGCGTCTCGGCCGCCTTGTCCACGACCGAGGAGAAGGTCCGGGGCGTCGTCGGGACGACGGCGGGCGTGCTCGCCTTCGTCGTGGTCTTCGACGGGCCCGGGACGGTCAGGCCCAGCTCGGGCCCCCATCGCCGTACGGCCATGGCGCCGCCGCCCGCCAGGACTGCCACCGCGACCGCCGCGGCGACCCACCGCCCGGCGCGCGACCGCTTCGGCGGCTCCTGTCGTGGCGTGACGTCCACCCGCTCCGGCGGCGGTGGGGCCGAGCCGCCGTTCCCCACCGTGTCCCGTGACGTCCCCCGCCGGGCCCACACGCCCGACAGCAGCGTGCGCCCGGCCGTCTCGCGGGCGGCCAGCTCGGCGCCCTGGCTCAGGACGGCGGTGGACGCGCCGGCCTCCTCGGGGTGGCCGAGGAGGCGCAGCAGGATGCGGTCGGCCGTCGGGCGCTCGGCGGGCGTCTTGCTCAGGCAGGAGCGCACCACGCCGCGCAGCGGGTCGGGCAGGGCGCTGACGTCGACGTCGTGGTTGAGCACGCGGTTCAGCACCACGGCGATCGAGTTGCCGCCGAACGGCACCTCGCCGGTGGCCGCGAACGCGATCGTCGCCGCCCAGGCGAAGACGTCGGCGGCCGGGCCGACCTCGCCGCCCGAGATCTGCTCGGGCGCCATGTAGGCGGGCGTGCCGACGGCCCTGCTGGTGATCGTCCCCGTCGAGTCGAGGATGCGGGCGATGCCGAAGTCCACCACGCGCGGCCCGTCGGCGGCCATCAGCACGTTGTCGGGCTTGAAGTCGCGGTGCACGATGCCCGCGTGGTGGATGGCCGTCAGCGCCGTCGCCGTGCCCACCGCGAGCCGCTCCAGCGCGCTGCCCGAGATCGGGCCCGAGGTCTCGACGGTGTCGCGCAGCGACCGGCCGTCGATGTACTCGCTGGCGATGTACGGGGTGTCGCCGTCCAGATCGGCGGCGAGGACGCGGGCCGTGCAGAACGAGGCCACCCGCTCGGCGGCCTTGAGCTCGCGCGCGAAGCGCGACCTGGCCGTGCGGTCGCCGCTGAACTTGACGTGCAGCAGCTTGACCGCCGCACGCTCACCCGCGGCGTCCTCGCCCAGGTAGACGACCCCCTGACCGCCTTCCCCGATGCGCCCCGCGAGTTCGAAAGGGCCCAGCTGCCGGGGGTCTCCCCGTTCGAGCGGCCCGATTTCCGGCATTCCCCGTCCCGTTGTTTTCGTCAAGTGTCGACCATGAGAACTTTACGACCCCTTGGTGGCTTTACAGGGGGCCGAGACCACGCCGTGACCTCGCGTGTCGTCCCGCCGAGATACCGGCCGAGATATGGGGGTCACCAGGGCGGTCCGGAGACGCCAAGGGCCGCCCGCCGGTACGCCGGCGGGCGGCCCTTCACGCGGTGGCCCGGAAGGTCAGCCGGCCATCTTCTTCTTGAGGTTCTCGTCCAGCGCGGCCAGGAAGTCCTGGGTGGTGAGCCACTTGGCGTCGCCGCCCACGAGCAGGGCGAGGTCCTTGGTCATCTGACCGCCCTCGACGGTCTCGACGCAGACCTGCTCCAGCGCCTCGGCGAACGCGGTCACCTCGGGCTGGTCGTCCAGCTTGCCCCGGTGGGCGAGGCCGCGGGTCCAGGCGAAGATCGAGGCGATCGGGTTGGTGGAGGTCGGGTTGCCCTTCTGGTGCTCGCGGTAGTGGCGCGTGACCGTGCCGTGCGCGGCCTCGGCCTCGACCGTGCGGCCGTCGGGGGACATGAGGACCGAGGTCATCAGGCCGAGCGACCCGAAGCCCTGGGCGACGGTGTCGGACTGCACGTCACCGTCGTAGTTCTTGCAGGCCCAGACGTAGCCGCCCTCCCACTTGAGCGAGGCGGCGACCATGTCGTCGATCAGCCGGTGCTCGTAGGTGATGCCGGCGGCCTCGAACTCGGCCTTGAACTCGGTCTCGAAGACCTCGGCGAAGATGTCCTTGAACCGGCCGTCGTAGGCCTTGAGGATCGTGTTCTTCGTCGAGAGGTAGACCGGGTAGTTGCGGGCCAGGCCGTACCGCATGGAGGCGCGGGCGAAGTCGCGGATCGACTCGTCCAGGTTGTACATCGCCAGCGCGACGCCGGAGCCGGGGAAGTCGTAGACGTCCAGCTCGATGGGCTCGGAGCCGTCCTTGGGGGTGAACGTCAGGGTCAGCGTGCCCTCGCCCGGGATCTTGAGGTCGGTGGCGCGGTACTGGTCGCCGAAGGCGTGACGGCCGACGACGATCGGCTTGGTCCAGCCGGGCACGAGCCTCGGCACGTTCGACATGATGATCGGCTCGCGGAAGATGACGCCGCCGAGGATGTTGCGGATGGTGCCGTTCGGCGACCGCCACATCTTCTTGAGGCCGAACTCCTCGACCCGCGCCTCGTCCGGGGTGATGGTGGCGCACTTCACCCCCACGCCGTACTGCTTGATGGCGTTCGCGGCGTCGATCGTCACCTGGTCGTCGGTCGCGTCGCGGTGCTCGATCCCCAGGTCGTAGTACTTGAGGTCGACGTCGAGGTAGGGCAGGATCAACTGGTCCTTGATGAACTTCCAGATGATCCGGGTCATCTCGTCGCCGTCGAGTTCGACGACGGGACCCGCTACCTTGATCTTGGGCATGCTTGGGGTTCCCCTTCTCACAACTTCTTACGACTAGGCCGGCCAACCGGTCTTTCGTGGAGACACGCCGGTTGAGGCTACCGGACCGGGCAAATCCGGCTTACTGCCTACCCATGATCCACTGCACGGCGACACTGACGGCGACCACGCCAAGCGCGAGGCCGAGGACGCCGGAGATCACGGCGTCGGTGCGCCTGCTGCGCACGGCGAGCAGGTTGTCGCCCTCACCGGGGACGATCAACCGCAGGACGGCGCCCGCGAGCACCGAACAGGCCACGATCAACGAGCCCGCCCACGCGGGCAGGCCCATCGCGATCGCGCCGAGGCCGAAGGCCGCACCCAGCACTGTGAGCAGGTACGGCCCCCATGCCTTACCGTTCGTCAATCGGTGTCCACTTCTGGTCACGCTCTCCGATGTACTCGCTGTCCGGGCGGATCAGCCGGTTGTCGGCGTGCTGCTCGATCACGTGAGCCGTCCAGCCGGACATCCTGCTGACCGAGAACACCGGAGTGAACAGGTCCGTCGGTATGCCGAGGTAGTGGTAGACCGTCGCCGCGTAGAAATCGACGTTCGGGTACAGCCCCTTCTCCGCGAAGACGACCTCTTCCATCTCCTTCGACATCCGATAGTAGGTGTCGTCCCCGCTCGCCTCGGACAACTCGCGCGACATCTTGCGCAGGTGAGTCGCCCGCGGGTCCTCGGTCTTGTAGACCCGGTGGCCGAATCCCATGATCTTCTCGCCGCGCGACAGCTTCTCGCGCACGGCCGCGGCCACGCCGCCTGCGGGGATGCTCTCCAGCGTGCGCATCACCTGCTCGTTGGCGCCGCCGTGCAGCGGGCCCTTCAGCGTGCCGATCGCCGCCACGATCGCCGAGTGCATGTCCGACAGCGTCGCCGCGCAGACGCGGGCGGCGAAGGTGGACGCGTTCATGGTGTGGTCGGCGTGCAGGACGAGGCACGCGTCGAAGATCTCGACCGCGCGCGGGTCCGGGTCCTGGCCGGTGATCTGCATCAGGAAGTTCGCCGCGATGCTCATCGACGGGTCCGCTTCCCGGGGGGTGACACCGGTGCGCGCGCCGTGGTACCGCGCGACGAGCAGGGGCTGCTGTGCCGTCAGGCGCGCCGCCTTGCGCAGGTTGGCGTCGGCCGCGTTGGAGTCCTTGTCGGCGTCCTCGGCTCCGGCCAGGGACACCAGGGTGCGCAGCGCCTCCATGGGCGCCTGCTTCTCGGCGATCTCGGCGATGTTGGCCTGGACGAGATCTCCCAGCGCCCGACCCCGGACGAGTTCCGCCCCGTAGTCGGCGAGCTGCTTACGCGTGGGGAGCGTGCCGTGCTGGAGCAGGTGCGCGGTCTCTTCGAAGCTCGTACGCCCGGCTAGGTCGTGGATGTCGTAGCCGCGGTAGAAGAGGCGACCGGCTTTGCCGTCGATGTCGCTCAGCGCTGTGGACGCGGCGACGACATCGGCGAGACCTTTGGTGGGGTTGTCCGCCATGTGTTGTTTCCTCCGCTTATCTTCGTCCGAAGTCTACCTGTGAGCAGGTAAAACCGGCCGAGGAGGTCCAGACCAATTTCTGCATTGATTCTCGTTATGGCAAAGGCGATTCCCCAACCCCTCGTTTGGGTAAGCCGGAGCTGTAGCGGAAGTAACGGCGGGCTACCTGGGGAGGAACTGCCGTGGAGGGGCCGTTCATACGCGTCGAGGACACCGGTGAGGTCGTCCCGTTGCGCCCCGAAGTGACGACGATCGGCCGAGGCCGAGGCGTCGACGTCAGGCTGGCCGATCCGAGCGTGTCACGGTTGCACGCCGAGTTCGTCCGCCGTGGACCTTACCTTTATGTCGTTGACCTGGGCCTGTCCCGCAACGGCACACGGGTGAACGGCAGGCCGATCGCCCGGAGGGTCCTTGACGACGGCGACGTCGTGTCCTTCGGCGCCGCCCGGTGCAGGGTGGGCGGCGTGCCCAGGGAGGACTTCGCGCCCGAGGTCGAGCTGCGCCGGGCCGCCGCGCCCGAGCTCACCCGGCGCGAGGTCGACGTGCTGACGTCCCTGTGCCGCCCCGCGCTGTCGGACGAGGCCTTCGTGGCGCCGGCGACCGCGCGCGAGATCGCCGACGACCTCGTGGTGACCGAGGCCGCAGTCAAGCAGCACCTGCTGCGCCTGTACCAGAAGTTCCGCATCCCGGAGGGCATCAACCGCCGCACCCGGCTGGCCAACGAGGTCGTCGCCCTCGGCCTGGTCCGCCCGACCCCGGTGGTCCCCCCGCAACGCACCGCGGGCCCCGGCGAGTCCCCCCCGCAGACGGCGGGCCGCCGCGCCTCGTAGCTCCGGGCGTTCCGGGCCTCGTGGTGATCTTCACGGCGACGCCCGGGACCCGAGCGCGACGGAGGGGCCGTACCGTGATCGGCCGATCGCGTTCCGTCGCCCCGGTACGGGGAAAGTCACCTGGAGAAGCGGGTGCGATTGCTACCGTGAAGCCATGACAGTCCAGGTCCGGAGCGAAATCATGACAGACCCCCAGCTTCCCGACTGGCTGATTCCGCCGCCAGAGGGGTTCAAGGCGGAAGACCTCGATCACTTTCCGGATTTGCCTGCACACACAGAGTTGATCGATGGAAGCTTGGTCCTTGTGAGCCCGCAAGCTTCCTTCCATGCGCTGATCACCACGATTCTCGAAGTAGGACTGCGCAGGTACGTACCGTCCGAGTTCCGCGTCCGCCGCGAGATGAGTGTCATCCTCGGACCAAGGCAACGTCCAGAACCGGACATCACCATAATCCGCGCCAGCGCCGATCTAGGGCTCCGCGTCACGGCCTACCGGGCGTCCGATGTCCTGCTCGCCGTCGAGGTCGTCAGCCCGGAGTCGGAAGTACGTGACCGCCAGCGCAAGCCCACCCTGTACGCCGAGGCCGGGATCCCTCACTTCTGGCGAGTCGAAGAGGACGCGGGTTCGGCGATCGTCTACACCTACGAACTGGACCGGGCCACGGGCGCCTACGGAGAGCCGGGCGTCTACCAGGACAAGCTGCAACTCTCCGACCCGTTCGAGATCGACATCGACCTGACCGAGATCGAAAGACTCTGAACGAGGCGCCGACGGCGAGGGTGTGAACGGCCGGCTCGGTGGCCGTTGGACGCACCGAGCCGGCCGTGTCGGCCGCGTGGGTCAGGGGACGATCTCCATCTGGGCCATCATGCCGAGGGTGGAGTGTTCCAGATAGTGGCAGTGGTAGGCGTAGCGGCCGAGGTAGTCGGTGAAGGTCGCCTGGACGCGGGCGGTGCTGTTCGGGGGTAGCTCGATCGTGTCCTTGAGACCGGCGTCCTGGGGCAAGGGAGCTCCGCCGTTGCGGGCCAGCACCCGGAACTGCACCAGGTGCATGTGGAAGGTGTGGGGGATGCCGAACGCGCTGTCGCCGTTGGAGACGTTCCAGATCTCGGTGCTGCCGCGCTTGACCGTGAAGTCCGACCGGTTCGGGTCGTAGGCCAGGCCGTTGACCAGTCCCACGGGCGCGCCGCTGAAGAAGTCGAAGCTCAGCCGCACGTCCCGCTCCACCGTGGCGGCCGGCATGGGCGGCAGCGGCCGCAGCGTGTTCGGCACGCGGCTGTTGTCCGAAGCCCGTGAGGTCACGTCGAACCGCAGCACCGGGGTCCCGCTGGTGGCGTCGGTCATGACGATTTGTGTGCCGATCGCGAAACGGGAGAAGTCGATCACGATGTCCGCCCGTTGCGCCGTGCCCAGCACCAGCTCGGTCAGCGGCAGCGGCGCGGGCAGCAGGCCGCCGTCGGAGCCGATCTGCTTCATCTCCACGCCGCCGAGGCCGAGGCGGAAGGTGTACTCGCTGGCGACGCTGAGCAGCCGGAACCGGTACTTGCGCGCCGCGACCGGGAAGTACGGCTGCGGCCTGCCGTTGGCGAGGATCGTCGCCCGGTCGAACGGGCTGCCGAACACCAGCGCGCCGGCGTCGTCGAACTGGGCGTTGCGCAGGAGGATCGGCACGTCATAGTCACCCTCGGGCAGGCGCAGGTGCCGCTCGGCCGGGTCGTCGATGACGTACATGCCGTGCAGGCCGCGGTAGACGTGCTCGGCCTCCATGTGGTGACTGTGGTCGTGGTACCACAGCGTGGCGCCCTGCTGGCTGTTCGGGTAGTTGTACGCCCGCATCCGCCCGGGGTCGATCACGTCCATCGGGTGGCCGTCGTCGGCCGCCGCGACGTGCCCGCCGTGCAGGTGGACGTTCGCCGCCATGTCGAGCTGGTTCACGAACACGACCTTGGCCGCCCGCCCGGTCCTGGCGCGGATCGTCGGGCCGATGAAGGAGCCGCCGAAGGTCAGCACCGGGGTCCTCACCCCGGGCAGGATGTCCGCGTTCGCCGGCTTGATCGGGATCGTGTACAGGTCGAGGCCGCCGGCCGACATCATCGGCTGCGCGACCGGCGGGATCGGCATCCGTACCGAGAAGGGTGTCACCGCCGCCCGCGTCCCCGCCCGCGCCCGGCGGGGGATCAGGTCCTGCCTGCCCCGCGGTATCGCCGGATCGTCGGCGAGCGCCGGGAGCTTGGTGAACGGAAGCACCATGGCCCCGCCCGTGATCGCCCCCAAGGCAAGCAAGCGTCGTCGATTGAACATGTCTTCCCCGTCTCCCCTGGCAACGTGACAGCCTGTGCGCTCTCCCCGACAGGCCGCCGAAGACTCTCCGGGGGGATCAGAGAATAGGAAAGACCTCCTATGACCGGACTGGCAAGTACTTTCCCGAAATTTCCGGCATGCTCGGTCACGTCCGAGCCCCCAGAACACGGACGGTCGCGGCCCCGTCGCAGTTCACAGCGCGGCGCCGCGCTGACGCTCCGACGGCCGCGACCGCCTCAGATCTCCGAAACCCCGGATCGGCCCCCGTCTCGGAGAGCGATGACGACCTCACACATCCGAGGAATTGACAGTTCCGGTCAGGAGACGATCTCCACGTCGTCGATTCAGCATCGATTTTTCCGAGTCACGTGACGGCCCCGAGCGGGCTCCCTGACTGCACGCCGAACAGACCCCGGGGAAACAGCATCAGGAAAATCTTGCATCGACGCCCCGCCGCGTCTTCTTCCACATGCCCGGCCGTACCGCGAGGCCTTTCACCCCGGACGTCGCGCCTGTGCACGGTGACCGAAAACGACGGCCATGACACGTGAGCCGCCGCGACGCGCGGCTTCGCTGCTAGCGGACACGCCGTTCTCCAGTTGAGCGGCCAGATTTCTCCCGGCTGGTGGCCATCAAAATTCCTGGTGTGGTCACCGGAAATCCCGGTGAGTGGCCAGGTCGATCTCCCGGTGGATGGTCAG
>NZ_QOIL01000014.1 GCF_003323745.1 Sphaerisporangium album | reverse complement strand
TGATCAGGGTCTCGACCGCGACGCGGCTCTTCGGGTCGCCCTTGAGCATGGCGTCGAGAACGGCGTCGCTGATCTGGTCGGCGATCTTGTCCGGGTGGCCTTCCGTGACCGACTCGGAGGTGAACAGGCGGCGGGTCAACTCAGTGGCTCCTCATGCAGCGGCTGCTGACGTCGTCGTGGCTTTGGCGTTTGGGCGGCCAAGGCACTGCGCCGAGTGTAGCCCGATGGGGTGCACCACCGCGCAGGCGTCTCGCTTCGTGGCGGCGGCCTAGAGATCGGGAAGTGGATCCTTCGGCAGATCGCCCGGAGAGAACGCCTCGGTGTCCGCCGCTCCGACGACGGCGACGTATTCATCGTCGACCTCGAAAACGGTATCACCCAACCGTATCGTCGGCCCCTCACCGGGCCGCACGGGACCGAGTCGCGTTCTGCGCGGGTACCTGGCCCACACCACGGCCGGCTCGTTGTGGCTGAAGACCTTCGTCGCCATCACCGTCACCGACAGGCCGGTCACGACGACGATGTAGTGGGCCACTCCTCCCGACCCGACCAGGGTCACGGGGAAGACGTAGTGCAGTTCCTCGCCCGGGGGCAACAGGGATCGGCAGCGCTCTCTGACGGCGGCGGTGACCGGCATGGGATGGCCCTCTCGCTCCAGCGTCCAACTGGAGTATCCGCCCGGGGACGACCGTCATCAAGGCGTCGCCAGGCACGACGAGGTCACAATGGGCCATACCTCGTTAAATCGCCCCGTGGGAAGCGCCACGTCGGGGAGCCCCGCGTCAGGCGAGACGGGCGGCCACGAGATCCCAGACGACGTCGGCGAGGTCTTCCTTGGGGCCGCGCGGCACCTCGACGGGGTCGCCGCCGGCGACCAGGACCACGGCCGCGTTGTCGGGCGTGCCGAAGGCGAGGTTCGGCCCCACCTGGTTGACGACGAGCAGATCGCACCCCTTACGCGCCAGCTTGGCCTGGCCGTTGGCGAGGACGTCGTCGGTCTCGGCGGCGAAGCCCGCGAT
The DNA here is from genome assembly GCF_003323745.1 of Sphaerisporangium album. Lineage (GTDB taxonomy): Bacteria > Actinomycetota > Actinomycetes > Streptosporangiales > Streptosporangiaceae > Sphaerisporangium > Sphaerisporangium album. The sequence continues at coordinate 282,133 of NZ_QOIL01000014.1, read as the reverse complement.
GACGGCGGGCGAGGGCTTGTGCCCCTCCCGGCGCCGGTCGCACAGCTCCGCGAGAATGTCTGGATTCTTCGTGAGATGAATGGGGTCAGGCTCGGCGGACGACTTCTTGATCTTCGAGTCGCTCCGCGCGGCGGGCCGGAAGTCGGCCACCGCCGCCGCCATGACGACCGCGTCGGCGGACTCGGCGGCCTCCAGCATCGCCGCCCGCAGGTCCAGCGCCGACTCCACGCGCACCACCGTGGCCCCCGCCGGGTCGGGCAGGGCGACGTTGGCGGCGACCATCGTCACCTGGGCGCCCCGCGCCACCGCCGTGCGCGCCAGCGCGTACCCCTGGAGCCCGGACGAGCGGTTGCCGATGAACCGCACCGGGTCGATCGCCTCACGGGTGCCGCCCGCCGACACCGCCACGCGGCGGCCGGCGAGATCGAGCGCGCGCCCGCCGAGGACGCGGCGGCAGACCTCGAAGATCTGGAGAGGATCGGGCAGCCGCCCCCGGCCGGTGTCGGCGCCGGTCAGGCGGCCCACGGCCGGGTCGATGACCAGGCAGCCGCGCTCGCGCAGGGTGGCGACGTTCGCGCGCGTGGCGGGGTGCTCCCACATCTCGGTGTGCATCGCCGGGGCGAACACCACTGGGCAGCGCGCGGTCAGCAGCGTGTTGGTGAGGAGGTCGCCGGCCAGGCCGTGCGCGGCCTTGGCCATGATGTCGGCGGTGGCCGGGGCGACGACGACCAGATCGGCGGCCTGGCCGATGCGGACGTGCGGCACCTCGTGCACGGACTCCCAGACCTCGCTGGTCACGGGGTTGCCGGACAGGGCCGCCCAGGTCGGCTCGCCGACGAACCGCAGCGCGTCCCGCGTGGGGACGACGCGGACGTCGTGGCCGGACTCGGTGAACAGCCGCAGCAGCTCACACGCCTTGTACGCCGCGATGCCCGCGCCGACGCCGAGGACGACCCTGGGCCTGGCGGAGGCCTGGATGTTCATCACGGGTGCGCGGACGGCGGTCGCGTCAGGTGCCCTCGACGGCCTCGGAGGTCAGCAGGCCCTCGGAGACCTCGCGCAGCGCGATGGAGAGGGGCTTCTCCTGGGCGTGGGTCTCGACGAGCGGCCCGACGTACTCCAGAAGGCCCTCGCCGAGCTGGGAGTAGTAGGCGTTGATCTGGCGCGCCCGCTTCGCGCCCATGATGACCAGGCTGTACTTGCTGTCGACGACCTCAAGCAACTGGTCGATCGGCGGGTTGGTGATGCCTTCGGCAACCGGGGCAGTGCCTGCCACGTCGTCGGCCTCTCAGTCGGATGTCGGATCGATCGAAGAATCGGTCTCGGCCTCGAAGAATACCAAGCGCGAAAGGCGCGCAGGTCGCGCGCGCGTGGCCGATCTTCACTTCATCAAGGCTATCAGCCGGACGCATACCTCGTTGACGGCCGTGTTGACCAGCGAAAGGTCGAACTCCTTCTCGGCGGCGAGCTCGACCCGGCCGGCGGCCAGACGGCGCTCGATGACGTGCTCCGGCTCGGTGCCGCGACCGCGCAGGCGGCTTTCCAGTTCCTCCCAGCTCGGCGGGGCCAGGAAGACCAGGAGCGCCTCGGGCATGGTCTCGCGCACCTGACGGGCGCCCTGGAGGTCGATCTCCAGGAGCGTGGGGACTCCGTCGGCGAGCTTGCGCTCGACGGGCGCGCGCGGCGTCCCGTAGCGGTTGCCGGCGAACTCCGCCCATTCGAGGAGCTCACCCGCGGCGACCAGGCGATCGAACTCCTCGTCGGAGACGAAGTAGTACTCGACTCCGTGCGTCTCGCCGGGACGGGGGGCCCGGGTGGTCACCGAGACCGACAGCCACACCTCGGGGTGGGACCGCCGAAGCTCGGCGACGACCGTGGACTTTCCCACGCCGGACGGCCCGGAGAGGACCGTCAGGCGATTGCCCGTCGGTCCGGAGGAGACGTGCGCCGCCTCCGGACTCCCGGATGAAGGCATACAGTCACCGCTACGTGTCCCGAACCCCCCGAAAACGGGCACCTCGTGGGCGCCGCCCTCTTCGGGCCAGGACGTACCGGTCACTCCACACCCCCGTAGATCTTGCTCCAGCTAACCGAGAATCAGCTCTCGGCGCCGCCGAACTCACGCTCCAGAGCGGCCCGCTGGTTGGCGCCGAGACCCCGCACGCGGCGGGACTCGGCGATACCGAGCCGCTCCATGAGCTGCTTGGCGCGGACCTTGCCCACGCCGGGGAGCGACTCCAAAAGTGCCGACACCTTCATCTTGCCGATGACGTCGTCGGTCTGACCATCCTTCAGCACCTCAGCCAGAGAAACCGCGCCGTGCTTGAGCCGGTTCTTGACCTCGGCACGCTCCTTGCGGGCTTTGGCAGCCTTCTCCAGGGCTGCGGCGCGCTGCTCGGGGGTCAGGGGAGGAAGAGCCACGCCGGGTCACCTCGAATTTCTGTCGATGTACTCGGACGGGAGGGGAAACTAGCTGGTCTTGGGCCTTCAAGCAACGTCAAGCCCAGTTTCTCCCCTCACAAAATTGTTTTCATCACTCTTCGTGTTCGAAGAATCGCATTCCGTCGACAAAACCCGCCTGTGCAGGCCCCTTTCGGGCTAGTCACCCCCGGACGGCCCGCCCCCGACCGGGCTAGTCCCGAAGGCCTTCGCGAACCACCCGCGGCGACGCCCGAACGGCGCGCGGGAACCGCCGGAACGGCGCCCGGAAAGCGTTCGCGAAGGCCCGCGCGGCGACGCCCGAAGCCCGCGCGGCACCGTCACGCGGGCCGGAGAACGGGTCGGGAGGAGGCCGCGGTGACGGGCGGCCGGGAGGAGGCGGCTCAGGCCGACAGGACGCGGCGCAGCGCCCCGGCGATGCGCGCGGCGGCGGCCCCGGGGTCGGCGGCCCCCGTGATGGGACGCCCGATCACGAGAAGATCGGCCCCGTCGGCGACGGCTTGCTCGGGAGTCGCTACTCTTGCCTGATCCTGGGTGTCGGAACCGGCGGGCCGCACCCCGGGTGTGATCAGCATGATGCCGGGCCCGACCTCCGCCCGCACCGCGGCGACCTCGCGGGGCGAGCAGACCAGGGCCTGGGCGCCCGCGCCCACGGCCTCGACGGCCAGACGGCGCACGGCGTCGCTCGCGGGTCCCCTGACTCCGATACGCTCCAGATCGGCCTCTGAGAGCGACGTCAGGGCCGTGACGGCGGCGATGCGCGTGTGCGGGGCGTTCTCGACCGCGGCCTTGATCATCGTGTGCCCGCCCGCGGCGTGCACGGTGAGGATGGCCGGCCTGAGACGCGCGACGGCGCGCGCGGCTCCGGCGACGGTGTTCGGGATGTCGTGCAGCTTGAGGTCGAGGAAGACCTGGACGCCCGTGGCGCCTCGCACCGAGGCGATCACGTCGGGGCCGTAACGGAGGTAGAGTTCGAGGCCGACCTTCACGGTGCTCACGTGCGGAGTGACCGCGGCCGCCCAGCGGGCCGCCGTCTCCAGGTCGGGTGCGTCCAGGGCGACGGCGATGGGTGCGGACGTCACAGAGAGCTCTCCTCGAGGTCGATACGGTGCCGGGGTCCCGCCCCGGGCGGACGGTGGGCCAGCCCGACCGCGTCGGCGAGACGCTCGAAGCCGCGCTCCTTGAGCAGGTCCTCGAGCTCCCGCAGGATGCGCAGGCAGGCGTAGGGGTCGTGGAAGAGTGCGGTGCCGACGGAGACGACGCAGGCGCCCGCGAGGATCATCTCCAGCGCGTCGCGGCCGGTCATGACGCCGCCCATGCCGACGATGGGCACGCCGGGCATCGCGGCGTGCACCTGCCACAGGCAGCGCACCGCGAGCGGCCGGATGGCGGGCCCGGAGAGCCCGCCGGTACCGGCGGCGAGCGACGGGCGCATGCTGTCGACGTCGATGCTCATGCCGAGCGGCGTGTTGATCATGGCCAGGGCGTCGGCTCCGCCGTCGACGCAGGCGCGGGCCACCGCGACGATGTCGGCGACGTCGGGAGCCAGCTTGGCGATGACCGGGACGTCGTACCGCATGGTCGCGCGCACCGAGGAGATCACCTCGGCGGAGGCCGCGGGGTCGCGGGCGAACACCCGGCCGAGGTCCTCGACGTTGGGGCAGGACAGGTTGACCTCGACCGCCGCGACGCCGGGCGCGTCCGACAGCCTCCGGGCCAGGGCGGCGTACTCGGCCACGCTGCCGCCCGCGACCGAGACCACGGCCCTGGCGCCCCGGTCGACCAGGCGCGGCAGCTCCCGCTCCAGGAACACCTCCACGCCGGGGCCCTGCAGGCCGACGGCGTTGAGCATGCCCGAGGGGGTCTCGGCCATGCGGGGGGTGGGCCGGCCGGCGCGGGGCGCCATGGTGATCGAGCGGGTGACGACCGCGCCCAGGCGGGCCAGGTCGAAGAACTGGGAGAGCTCGGCACCGGAGGCGGCGCACCCGGCGGCCGTGGTGATCGGGTTGGCCAGTTCGACGTGCGCGAGGTACGTCCGCATGTCAACTGACATTTCGGGTGTGAGCACCCCCCTCCTGTGCTCGTCCCCCGGGCGCGCCCAGGGCGTCGAACGGGATCGTCCCGATGTCCTCGAACCGCACCCGCTCGCCGCGGAAGACCGGCCCGTCCACGCAGGACCGTGCCATGCGGGTCACGCCGTCGTCGCCGATGACCGGCAGCACGCACGTCATGCAGACGCCGTACCCGCAGGCCATCGACTCCTCGACCGAAACCTGCACGGGGATGTCGAACTCGACCGCCACGGCGGTGACGCCGCGCAGCATCGGCATCGGGCCGCACGCGTACACCACGTCGGCCCGCGCGTCGGCGATCACCGAGGGCAGGGCGTCGGTGACCCGGCCGCGCAGGCCGAGCGAGCCGTCCTCGGTGGTGAGGGTGGTCGTCTCCCCCATGCGGCGGGCGCGCAGCGCGCCGAACACCCGGTCGGCGGAGGCGGCCCCGAGCACGAAGTCGACCCGGCAGCCGCGCTGCTGCAGCGTGTCGGCCAGCGCGAACAGCGACGCCGAGCCGTACTCGCCGCCGACCAGCACGCACGTGCACGGGTCGCGCGGCACGGGGAACGGGCGGCCGAGCGGGCCCACCAGGTCCAGGGTCTCCCTGGCCTTGCGCTCGGCCAGCCAAGCGGTGCCCCGGCCGCGCACGGCGAAGACCAGCTCCACCGTGCCGCCGTAGTCGGGCTTGACGTCGTGCACCGAGAAGGCCCGCCGCGACGGCATGGAGGTGTGCGGCCCGCCGACGGCCACGGAGACGAAGTGCCCGGGACGGAAGCGCTCGGCGATGCCCGGCGCCACCACGGTCAGCGCGTGGTAGGCGTCGACGCGGCGCGTCGTGAGCACCGTGCCCGTCACCTGCACCGGAGTTCCGGCCGTCTCCTCCACCTCCCGCCGCGGGGTCAGCCCCTCAGCCTCTTGGCGTGCTCCTGGAGCGACCGTACGCCCACGGAGCCCGCGGCGACCGCCTGGATGCCCTGCACGGCCGCCGCGAGGCCCTGCACGGTGGTGACGCACGGGATGTCCCTCAGGACGGCCGCGGTGCGGATCTCGTAGCCGTCGAGGCGCGGGCCCGACTGCCCCGGACTGCCGAAGGGGGTGTTCACGATGAGGTCCACCTCGCCGTCCAGGATGCGCGTGACGATCGTCGGCTCACCGTCCGTGCCGGGGCCGTCGCTCTGCTTGCGCACGATCTTGGCATGGACGCCGTTCCTGCGCAGCACCTCGGCGGTGCCCTCCGTGGCGAGGATCTCGAAGCCGAGGTCGGCGAGGGCCTTCACCGGGAAGACCATCGCGCGCTTGTCGCGGTTGGCGACCGAGACGAACGCCCGCCCCTTGGTCGGCAGCGAGCCGTACGCAGCGGACTGCGACTTGGCGTAGGCCGTGCCGAAGACCTCGTCGATGCCCATGACCTCGCCCGTGGACCGCATCTCGGGCCCGAGGACGATGTCCACGCCCCGGAACCGGTTGAACGGCAGCACGGCCTCCTTGACCGCGATGGGGGCGTCCAGGGGCATCGTGCCGCCGTCGCCCTCGCGCGGCAGCATGCCCTCCTCGCGCAGCCCGGCGATCGTGGCGCCCATCATCACCCGGGCGGCGGCCTTGGCCAGCGGCACGGCCGTCGCCTTGGAGACGAACGGCACCGTGCGGCTCGCGCGGGGGTTGGCCTCCAGGACGTACAGGATGTTCGCCGACAGGGCGTACTGCACGTTCAGGAGCCCGCGCACGCCCACGCCGCGGGCGATGGCCTCGGTGGCGGCGCGGATGCGCTTGATGTCGAACCCGCCGAGCGTGATCGGCGGCAGCGCGCACGCCGAGTCGCCCGAGTGGATGCCGGCCTCCTCGATGTGCTCCATCACGCCGCCGAGGTACAGCTCCTCGCCGTCGAACAGCGCGTCCACGTCGATCTCGATGGCCTCGTCCAGGAACTTGTCGACGAGCACGGGGTGGTCGCTGGCCGCGCCGGCCCGCTCCATGTACGCGCTCAGCGTGTCCTCGTCGTAGACGATCGCCATGCCGGCGCCGCCGAGGACGTACGAGGGGCGCACGAGCACCGGGTACCCGATCTCGCCGGCGATCAGCCGGGCCTGCTCGACGGTCACGGCGGTGCCGTGCCGGGGGGCCGGCAGCCCGGCCTCGGCGAGCACGCGGCCGAACGCGCCGCGCTCCTCGGCCAGGTGGATGGACTCGGGGCTGGTGCCGACGACGGGCACCCCGGCGTCCTTGAGCGCCTGGGCCAGGCCGAGCGGCGTCTGGCCGCCGAGCTGGACGATGACCCCGGCGACCGGCCCGGTCTCCCGCTCCGCGTGCACGACCTCCAGGACGTCCTCCAGGGTGAGCGGCTCGAAGTAGAGCCGGTCGGAGGTGTCGTAGTCGGTCGAGACGGTCTCGGGGTTGCAGTTGACCATCACGGTCTCGTACCCGGCGGCCGACAGTTCGAACGAGGCGTGCACGCAGGCGTAGTCGAACTCGATGCCCTGCCCGATGCGGTTCGGCCCGCTGCCCAGGATGATCACCTTGGGCCGGTCGCCGTACGGGACCTCGGTCTCCTCGTCGTAGGTCGAGTACAGGTAGGGCGTCTTGGCGGCGAACTCGGCGGCGCAGGTGTCCACGGTGTTGTAGACCGGCCGCACGCCGAGCCCGTGCCGCAGCGCCCTGACCTCGGCCTCGGGCAGGCCGCGGAGCTCGGCGATCTGCGCGTCGGAGAAGCCGTGGCGCTTGGCGCGGGTCAGCGCCTGCGCCGTCAGCTCGCCTCCCGCCAGCGCCCGCGCCTCCTCGTCGATCAGGAAGAGCTGGTCGAGGAACCACGGGTCGACGTTCGTGGCGTCGTACAGCTCCTCCAGGGTGGCGCCGGCCCGGATGGCCTGCTGCATCGTGCGCAGCCGCCCGTCGTGCGGCGTGCGGCAGGCCGCCAGGAGCCCGTCCTTGGCGCCGGGGTCTCCGGCCCACCCGAAGGACGATCCCTTCTTCTCCAGCGATCTGAGGGCCTTCTGGAGCGCCTCGGGGAACGACCTGCCGATGGCCATCGCCTCGCCCACCGACTTCATGTGCGTGGTGAGCGTCTGGTCGGCCCCGGCGAACTTCTCGAACGCGAAGCGCGGCACCTTGACCACGACGTAGTCCAGCGACGGCTCGAACGAGGCCGGGGTCTCGCGGGTGATGTCGTTGGGGATCTCGTCCAGGGTGTAGCCGACGGCGAGCTTGGCCGCGATCTTGGCGATCGGGAAGCCGGTCGCCTTGGAGGCCAGCGCGCTGGAACGCGACACCCGGGGGTTCATCTCGATGACGATCATGCGCCCGGTGCGCGGGTCCACGGCGAACTGGATGTTGCAGCCGCCGGTGTCGACGCCGACCTCGCGGATCACCGCGATGGCGACGTCGCGCATGTTCTGGTACTCGCGGTCGGTCAGGGTCATGGCCGGGGCCACGGTGACGCTGTCGCCGGTGTGCACGCCCATCGGGTCGATGTTCTCGATGGAGCAGACGATGACGACGTTGTCGGCGCGGTCGCGCATGACCTCCAGCTCGTACTCCTTCCAGCCGAGGATGGACTCCTCCAGGAGCACCTCGGTGGTCGGCGAGGCGTCGAGCCCGGCCCCGGCGATGCGCCGCAGGTCGTCCTCGTCGTAGGCGAACCCGGAGCCGGCGCCGCCCATGGTGAAGCTCGGGCGGACGACCACCGGGTAGCCCAGGTCCCGAGCCCCGGCGAGGCATTCGTCCAGCGTGTGGCAGATGACCGACCGGGCGGACTCGGCGTTCAGGCCGTGCTCGGCGGCGACCTTGGCGACGATGCCCTTGAACAGCTCGCGGTTCTCGCCGGCTTGGATCGCCTCGATGTCGGCGCCGATCAGCTCGACCCCGTACCGCTCCAGCACGCCCGCCTCGTGCAGCGCGACGGCGGTGTTGAGCGCGGTCTGGCCGCCGAGGGTGGGCAGCAGGGCGTCCGGCCGCTCCTTGGCGATGATCTGCTCGACGATGCCGGGCGTGATCGGCTCGACGTACGTGGCGTCGGCGAACTCGGGGTCGGTCATGATGGTCGCGGGGTTGCTGTTGACCAGGACCACGCGGTAGCCCTCGGCGCGCAGCACCCGGCACGCCTGGGTGCCGGAGTAGTCGAACTCGCAGGCCTGCCCGATCACGATCGGCCCCGAGCCGATCACCATGATCGTGGAGATGTCCGTGCGCTTAGCCATTCCCGTCCTCCGCCGTAGAACCGGTGTGCCGCCCACGCGCGGGCAGGCCCGCGGCCGTGCCCGTCCCGCCTTCCATGAGGGAGCAGAACTCGTCGAACAGGCCCGCCGCGTCGTGCGGCCCCGCGGCGGCCTCGGGGTGGTACTGGACGCTGAACGCCGGCTGGTCGAGCAGGCGCAGCCCCTCGACGCAGCCGTCGTTGAGGTTCACGTGGCTGACCTCCGCCCGGCCGTACGGCGTCTCGAACGGGCCGTCGAGCGGCGCCTCGACCGCGAAGCCGTGGTTGTGCGCGGAGATGTCCACCTTGCCGGTGCGGCGGTCCTGGACGGGCTGGTTGACCCCGCGGTGGCCGTACCGCAGCTTGTAGGTGCCGAGCCCGAGCGCCCGGCCGAGGATCTGGTTGCCGAAGCAGATGCCGAAGACGGGCCTGCGCGCCTCCAGCACGCCCGCCAGCGTCTCGACGGCGTAGTCCGCCGCCGACGGGTCGCCCGGGCCGTTGGACAGGAACACCCCGTCGGGGTCGAGGGCCAGGAGGTCGGCCGCCGTCGCGGTGGCGGGCAGCACGTGCACCTCGCAGCCGCGCTCGGCCATGCGGTACGGCGTCATCGCCTTGATGCCGAGGTCGAGCGCCGCCACCGTGAACCGCTTGGGCCCGCGGGCGGGCACGACGTACGGCTCGGGCGTGGAGACCTCCTTGGCGAGGTCGGCGCCGACCATCGACGGGCTGGAGCGCACCTTGCCGGCGAGCTCCTCGACCGTGGCGGAGGGGGCGGTGAAGACCCCGGCGCGCATGGCCCCGCGCTCGCGCAGGTGGCGGGTGAGCGCCCGGGTGCCCGGCATGGCGATGCCGACCACGCCCTGGCGGCGCAGCTCGTCGTCCAGGGAGCGGCGCGAGCGCCAGTTCGAGGCGACCCGCGCGGGCTCGCGCACGACGTACCCGGACACCCAGATGCGCGAGGACTCCGGGTCCTCGTCGTTGACGCCGGTGTTGCCGATGTGCGGCGCGGTCATCGCCACGATCTGCCGGTGGTAGGACGGGTCGGTCAGCGTCTCCTGGTAACCGGTCATACCGGTGGAGAAGACCATCTCGCCGTAGGTCTCCCCCTCGGCGCCGTAGGAGACGCCGTGGAAGGCGCGGCCGTCCTCCAGCACGAGGACCGCCGGGGTCTGCCGGGTCACCTGGTCTTCCCTTCGACGAGGACGGGCCGGGTCGTCACGTCAGCTTCCCTTCGAAGACGGTCGGGCGGCCGCGCAGGAAGGTCGCGACGACCCTGCCCGGCAGCGTCATGCCCACATAGGGCGTGTTACGGCTCTTGGAGGCGAACCCGTGCGGGTCGACGGCCGACCGCGCGGAGGGGTCCACCAGGGTGAGGTTCGCGGGGGCGCCCGCCTCCAGCGGGCGGCCGTGGCCGGACAGGCGGCCGATGCGGGCGGGCCGGGCGGACATGCGGTCGGCGACGCCCGCCCAGTCCAGCAGGCCCGTCTCGACCATGGCCTCCTGGACGACCGACAGGGCGGTCTCCAGGCCGATCATGCCCATGGCCGCCGCCGGCCACTCGGTCTCCTTGTCCTCGACCGGGTGCGGCGCGTGGTCGGTGGCCACGCAGTCGATCGTGCCGTCGGCCAGCGCCTCGCGCAGCGCCTGGACGTCGGCGTCGGTGCGCAGCGGCGGGTTGACCTTGTAGATCGGGTTGTACGGGCCCGCGGGCGAGGACTCGGCGCGGGCGTCGGTGAGCAGCAGGTGGTGCGGGGTCACCTCGGCGGTGACGTTCCAGCCCTTCGACTTCGCCCACCGGATGATCTCGACGGAACCGGCCGTGGACACGTGGCAGACGTGCAGGCGGGAGCCGACGTGCGCGGCCAGCAGGCAGTCACGCGCGATGATCGCCTCCTCGGCGACCGCGGGCCAGCCGGTGAGGCCGAGGCGGCCCGACACCGCGCCCTCGTTCATCTGCGCGCCCTCGGTCAGGCGGGGCTCCTGCGCGTGCTGGGCCACCACGCCGTCGAACGCCTTGACGTACTCCAGCGCCCGCCGCATGAGCACCGCGTCCGAGACGCACACCCCGTCGTCGGAGAAGACCCGCACGCGGGCCGCGCTGTCCGCCATCGCGCCGAGCTCGGCGAGCTGCCGGCCCGCCAGGCCCGCGGTGACCGCGCCCACCGGCTGCACGTCGCAGTGCCCGGCCGCCTGGCCGAGCCGCCACACCTGCTCGACCACGCCCGCGGTGTCGGCCACCGGTGAGGTGTTGGCCATCGCGTGCACGGCGGTGAACCCGCCGAGCGCCGCCGCCGCCGTCCCGGACTCCACCGTCTCGGCGTCCTCCCGGCCCGGCTCGCGCAGGTGCGTGTGCAGGTCGACCAGGCCCGGGAGCGCGATCAGGCCGTCGGCGTCCACCCGGGTCGCGCCGGGCGCGTCCACCTCGCCCGGCGCCCCGGCCTCGGCGACGAGGCCGTCCCTGAGCAGCACGTCACGCGGGTCGCCCCCGAGCACGCGGGCGCCCCTGAGAAGGTAGATCACTGGTTCCCCCCGATCGCGGGCTCGGAGCCGGACAGAAGCAGGTACAGCACGGCCATGCGGACGGTCACGCCGTTGGTGACCTGCTCGACGATCGTGGAGCGCTCGCCGTCGGCGACCTCGGCGGCGATCTCCATGCCGCGGTTCATCGGCCCCGGGTGCATGACGATCGCGCCGTCCGGCATGCGGCCCATCCGCTCGGGGTCCAGGCCGTAGCGGCGGCTGTACTCGCGGGCGGAGGGGAAGTAGGACGCGTTCATGCGCTCGTGCTGCACGCGCAGCATCATCACCACGTCCGTCTTGGGCAGCACCGCGTCGAAGTCGTAGGAGACCTCGCACGGCCAGTCGTCCATCGCCACCGGCAGCAGCGTCGGCGGGGCGACGAGCGTCACCTCGGCGCCGAGCGTGTGCAGCAGATGGACGTTGGAGCGGGCCACCCGGCTGTGCAGCACGTCGCCGACGATGGTGACCCGGCGGCCGTCCAGCTCGCCGAGGCGGCGGCGCATCGTGAAGGCGTCGAGCAGCGCCTGCGTGGGGTGCTCGTGGGTGCCGTCGCCGGCGTTCACCACGCTGCCGTCCACCCAGGCGGCCAGCCGGTGCGGGGCCCCGGACGCGCCGTGGCGGATCACCACCGCGTCGGCGCCCATCGCCTGCAGCGTGAGCGCGGTGTCCTTCAGGCTCTCGCCCTTGGAGACGCTCGACCCCTTGGCCGAGAAGTTGATCACATCCGCGGACAGGCGCTTGGCCGCGGCCTCGAAGGAGATGCGGGTGCGGGTGGAGTCCTCGAAGAAGAGGTTCACGACCGTGCGCCCGCGCAGGGTGGGCAGCTTCTTGATCGAACGGCCGGACACCTGGGCGAGCTGCTCGGCGGTGTCGAGGATCAGCAGTGCGTCCTCGCGCGACAGGTCGGCCGTCGACAGCAGGTGGCGCTTCATCGCTGGCCTCCCCTCAGCAGGACGGCGTCCCGCTGGTCGGTCTCCGACAGGCAGACCCGCACCGTCTCGGCCCGGGAGGTGGGGAGGTTCTTGCCGACGTAGTCGGCGCGGATGGGCAGCTCGCGGTGGCCGCGGTCGACCAGCACGGCCAGGCGGACCGCCGTCGGGCGGCCGAGGTCGTTGAGGGCGTCCAGCGCCGCGCGGACGGTGCGGCCGGAGTAGAGGACGTCGTCGACCAGGACGACGATGCGGCCGTCCACCCCGTCCTCGGGGAGGTCGGTGCGGCCGAGGGCACGGGCCGGCCTGAGCCTCAGGTCGTCGCGGTACATGGTGACGTCGAGGGAGCCGAACGCCACCGGGCGGCCCTCGACCTGCTCGATGCGGTCGGCCAGCCTGCGGGCCAGCACCGTGCCGCGGGTGGGGATGCCGAGCAGCAGGAGCTTCTCCGGGCCCTTCGCGCGTTCGAGGATCTCGTGCGCGATGCGCGTGAGCGCCCGGTTGATGTCCGGGGCTTCCAGGACCGCGCGCTCGCCGTCGAGCGGGTCGCCGTTGCGCGCGACCTGACGGTCATCGTCGCGCGCGTCGTGACGGTCGCCGGCATGGGCGTCGCGCCGCGCGTCCTCGTCGACGTCGCCGAGGTCGTTCCGGCCGGGCCGGGCACCGTCGTGCGCCTGATTTCGGGCGCCGTTCATGGAGGTCACCGCCTTTCCCGCCTCACAGGACGGGGTTTAAAGGATCTGGTGCCTTCACGTTAGCAGCCTGTCCGAGAACATCCCGAACCGGTTCGCCCTTCCCAACCTGGGCGGATACCCTTCCGCTGACCTGGGGGGACGTCGCCGCGACGGCGTGCGCGGCCCGGCCCCGCCCGCGCGGCGGGACGGCCCGCGGTCACGCGGATCCGCGCGGCGCGGGCCCCGCGGGCGCGGCGGGAAAGGCGAAGGGGCGGAGACGTGGGGAACGGGAGCGGCGATTGTGACCGCCCAGATCAGCACCCGACCGGACAGGATTCGGCATCTTTTTTCCAATCAGCTTGACCAATCACGCCCACACCTTTACCGTCACTGTCCGTAACCACACCTCGCGACGTACTCGGGTAAACCGCGACGCTCCGGTCACCGATGGTGCCTGCCCCGGGTCCCAGACCCGAGCGCCGCCGCATTCGTCGCTAGGCGCACAATAAGTGAGAACGTTCATAGAAAGCCGGGGGCCAACCAATGCCGTCTGACTACGCCAAGTCGCTGGGCGCGCGACTCCGCGCCATCCGCACCCAGCAGGGTCTATCACTGCACGGGGTCGAAGAGAAGTCGCGCGGCAGGTGGAAAGCCGTCGTCGTCGGCTCCTACGAGCGCGGCGACCGTGCTGTGACCGTTCAGAAGCTCGCGGAGCTGGCCGACTTCTATGGGGTTCCGGTCTCCGAGCTGCTTCCCGGGGGCTCCGCTCCCGCGCCGCTTGGCCCGACGCCCAAACTGGTGATCGACCTGGAGCGGCTCGCCCAGCTCCCCAAGGAGAAGGCCGGGGCCCTCGCCCGCTACGCGGCCACCATCCAGAGCCAGCGTGGCGACTACAACGGCAAGGTGCTGTCGATCCGCCAGGAGGACCTGCGTTCCCTCGCGGTCATCTACGACAAGTCCCCCACCGAGCTGACCGAAGAGCTCATCACGTGGGGAGTGCTCGACGCCGAGGCGCGCCGCGCCGTCGAATCGTTCTGAGAGCCGTTCCTGTCGTTCGGTTCTGAGAACCTTCGAACCGTTCCTCCAGGACCCTCTGCCACCGACGTGCGGACCGGGGATCACGGGGCGATCCCCGCACCCGCCGTCACCCTGTGACGGCCCTGCCCCTCCACGCCGTCCACCCGGAACACGGTCCGCCCATGGCAGCGCACAACGGGGTGCGACGCGGCCACGACACGACCGGCCGAGAACACACGGCACCACTCCGGAAGCGGCGCGCGACGGGGTGCGACAACAGGCTCTGCAGGTGGCCCGGCCGACATACGGCGACACGCTCTGAGGGGTGCCGGGCCGACATGCGGCGGCACGTTGAGCCAGGCGCGACCGGATGCGCCATCGGCTGCCGGGACACCCGTCCTTCCGCGGTTTCGCCATGCCGGAACGGTTTCGCCATGCCGGAACCGGGTGTCACGCCATGCGCAGGCGTGGGCGGGTCAGCCCGCGAGGGGCGAATTCACCGGGAGGGCCGACTGGCCCGGGACGCCGAGGATGTCCTCGACGACGGCGACGAACGTGCGGGCCTCGCCGATCAGCTCGTCGGCGTCCAGCGCCGACACCACGCGCACCATGCCGGCCTCGGCCATCGCCCGCTTGCGCGCGCTCTCGGCGAAGTAGGCCGCCCACCGCGTGAGCTTCGGCTCGGCCTCGGGTAACAGCTCCCACGCGCTGCGCAGCCGCCGCCGGCGCCCGTCCATGGGCCGCGGGAGCGCCGCGAGGATCGCCGCCGCCGCACGAAGCGCCGCGAGGTGAGCCGAGACGTAGCGCTCGGCCGCGGTGCGCGTGGCCGCGGCGTCGGCCAGGCAGGCGTGCGCGTCGGCGAGATGCGCGCGCACGGTCTGGGAGACCCGGGGACCTTCTCCGGGCTGTCGAGTCATGCCACCCTCCTTGGGTCGTGGCCCCGGCGGTGACCGCCGGTGATAACACCGTCGCAGATGCCACCGACAATTCCGATGGCCTGCGGGCCCATGGTCACTTCGGCGGGCTCGTCCCTCGCTCTCTCGGCCCCGCCGGCGGCCTGACGCCAGGGCGGTCGCGGGGTGTGGCCCCGCCTCCGCCGCCTGTCGCTCCAGAGGTGTTCGGTAGAGGTGCTCGGTCCGCGGATCTCGGGTCGTCGTCGGGGTGTCGTGCGGTTTCAGGAGATGCGGTGTCGGAGATGTCGGAGATGCGGTGGTTCGGAGACAGGTCTCGGCATGCCGGTCACTCGCGGCCGGACGAGGAGCTTCCCCTCTCCCCGTCCGGCCAGTGCTTCGCGCGGCGGGCTCACACGACGCTCACCCGCCGGGTAGTGAGGGCAGGCCGCGAGTCCTGCCCTCACTATGTCGAACATAAATTCGATGACCCGCGATGTCAAGCATCACGCGAACAAAGGTTCGATCATGCGAACGACGTGCGGTTCGAACACGACCACGACCCGGGGACGACCACGGCGTTCCAGCGCGCCCGCGAAGCACGGCCCCACCGTACGCAGGAGGAGGCCGCACCGGCCGGCCCGGACACGCGGGGATACGGGAAGAAGCCGAGCCTGGCGGGGCGTCCGGCGCCTTCGGGACGCGAAAAGGGCCGCGAGCGTCGGCTCGCGGCCCTTGGACCGCCGGTTCGGCGGCGGGTGAGTGTCCGGCTCAGCGCCGGCTCAGCGCCAGGTCAGCGCTGGAACTTGCCCCGGACGTGGACCGGGACGCCGGTCCCCAGCAGGGTCGGCAGCGCCTCGGCGACGTGCATCGGAAGCCGGACGCACCCGTGCGAGGCGGGCGCGAGCGGGACCGACAGCGCGCCGTGCAGGGCGATCCCCCCGTTGAAGAAGATCGGGTTGTACAGCTGCCCGAGGTAGGACTTGTGCCAGCCCGACCGCCGCCAGGTGGTCTTGAAGTCGCCGGTGGGCGTCCTCGCGTCGCCGCAGAACCTCTGGACCTTGCCCTGCCAGGTCGCCGTCTCGCAGTAGGGGATGCCGCTGCCCGAGGAGATGTGGGTGATCAGCTTCACCTGCCCCGCCTGGTACAGCACGGCGATCTGCTTGGTCAGGTTGACCTCGACCCGGTCGGGCTTGCCTTTCGGGACCAGGATCTGCGGCGCCTTCGGGTTCTCCAGCGCCCGCCACGTGCGCGCGCTGACCGTGCTCGTCGGCGACAGGCCCTGGACCTTCTGGAACGCCCACACGGCGGACTGCGTGGTGCCCCCGTAGCGCGAGTCGATCTTGCCCGGCGCGTAGCCGAGCTCCCGCAGCCTGGTCTGCAACTGCTTCACCGCGGCGCCCTTGGCGCCGATCTTCAGGCTGACGTGCGGCGCGGTGAACGGCGTGACCGCAGTCCGCGCGCTGACCGGCGTCGTGTGGATCGTGACAACCGCGCTCGCGCCCCCGGCTCCCCCAGCCAGGTCGCTCCGCTGGGTTCCCGCCGCGTGACCCGAGACGAGCCCCGAGGCGAGCACGGCTCCCGCGGTCAGCACCGCCGCGGCGGCGAGCCGCCTTCCAACCCCCATGTCAAAACTTCCTCTCCGCAACACCATGATTGGATGACGGACACTAGCGCAATGATCACCTCCGCCCGCCTACAGTCACGGAGATGTAATGAATGGCTGATGCCGGTCAACCTGTTTAGAGTGTCCGGGTGCCAGAAAAGTTGCATCCGACCGTCCTGAAGGTCACCACGGCGCTGCGCGAGGCCGGCGCCATGGGCGAGGTGGTCGTGTTCGATGACGCGGTCCCGACGGCCGCGGCCGCCGCGGCCCGGCTCGGCTGCGAGGTCGGGGCGATCGCCAACAGCCTGGTCTTCGACGCCGACGGCGAGCCGCTGCTGGTGCTCACCAGCGGCGCCCACCGGGTCGACACGGGCCTGGTCGCCGGCCTGGTGGGGGCGTCCAAGGTGAAGAGGGCCGCCCCGGACTTCGTGAAGACCGCGACGGGGCAGACGATCGGCGGCGTGGCCCCGGTCGGGCATCCGGCGCCGATCCGCACGCTGGTCGACACCTGGCTGGGCGAGCACAAGGTGGTGTGGGCCGCCGCGGGTCACCCGCACACCATCTTCCCGACGACGTTCGACGAGCTCGTGCGCATCACGGACGGCACGCCCGCCGACGTGGAATGACCGGTGGCGCGCGGCACCGCGCGGTCACGGGACGGTGACCGATCCGGCACCCCGCTCCGAGCCGTCCGGATCTTCGCCGGGGAGGCACCCGAAACGCCGGTTTAACGCCCCGAAGCGCGCTCTGAGCCGGTTCGGCCGTGCCTCTTCGCGGTCCTGCTAGTGTGCGACGAGTGATCGAACTGCGACGCGCCGGTGCCGAGGAGTTCACCGCTGAGCTGGATGCCGTGATCGACACGTACACCGCGGCGATGCGCCCTCCGGTCGAGCAGCTCTCTGGCCGGCAGAGCATCATGCGCAACCACGCCACGTTCCCCGACTTCGCCTGCCTGTTCGCCGAGACGCCCGGCGGGCAGATCGTCGGCTTCGGGTACGGGTTCCACGGCGCGCCGGGGCAGTGGTGGCACGACGTCGTGCGCCGGGGCCTGGCCGAGCGCGCGGGCGCGGGGGTCGCGGCGGCGTGGTTCGAGAACGCGCTGGAGATCGCCGAGATCCACGTCCACCCCGGCTACCAGGGCAAGGGCATCGGCCGCAGGCTCGTGCGGGGCCTGTGCGAGGGCCGTGCCGAGCGCACGGCCGTGCTGTCCACCCATGACCAGCCGACGGCGGCGCGGCACCTCTACCGCCGGCTGGGCTTCGTCGACCTGATGGGGATGTTCGTCTTCCCCGGAGGCTACGAGCGGTACGCGATCGTGGGCAGCACGCTCCCGCTCCTTCCTCCGGACTAGCCGCGGCCGCCGAGCAGCCGTCGCAGGTTGCCGGCGTAGACCTTCTCCAGCACCTCCGTCGGCAGGTCGATTCCCGAGATGCGCCACCGGCCGTTGGGCGGGGGGTCCTTCGGCGAGTAGGGGAAGTGCTCGTCCGCCGTCTCGGCGAAGCGGAAGTAGATCTCGTAGACCTCCCGGCGCGGAGGGATCTGGTCGGTGCCGAACAGGACACGGTCGCGGTGGCGCATGATGAGCTCACGCGTCCGGCGCGGCTGGCGGCCGAGCTCGGCGACGCGAGCGGCGATGTCGATGCAGAGGTTCGGGTAGGCGCCCAGCATGCGGTCCACCCACGACAGGTCCTCGGCGTGGCAGCCGGCGTGCAGGCCGATGAAGGCGGTGTCCGGATTGGCCGCGACGAGGGCTTCCAGGGCGGCGATCAACCGTTCGAAGCGCGGGTAACGTTCGTCCGCGAACGACCACTCGGGATGCCGCAGCAGCTCTTCCAGCCGTTCGTTCCGTTCGTCGACCGGGTCGAAGAACGCGACGGGGTCGGCGGTGTGGATGGCGACCGGCACCCCGAGCTCCGCCGCCTTCTCCCACAGAGGCGCCAGACGGCGATCGTCCGGCGAGACCAGGCGCCCGTCGCCGTCCCGGACCTCCAGGCCGAGGTCCTTCCACACCTTCAGCCCCCGTGCGCCGCTCGCCACCGAGCGGGCGAGGTCGCCGGCGAGCCGCTCCCCTGGCCGGGGCTCGGCCAGCGCATTCCAGTCGACGTGGCAGAACGTCGCGAACCGGTCAGGATGCGCGCGATCGTACCGGTCAAGGTTCGCCTCCAGCTCGCCGCCCCACCGGCCGTCGAGGTTCACCATCGCCGCGATGTTGCAGGCCTCCATGAGGTCGATCAGCTCCGCCACGTCAGGAACCGCCCAGTCACCGCCGGTCAGCCATCGGCCGAGATGGGCGTGGGCGTCCATCGCCGAGACGGCGGCCCGCGCGCGACGCCGGTTCGGGGCACGCATGCGCGAGTAGGGCCTGTAGTCGCGAAGGCGCAGGTCGGCGAGGTCGCCTGGCTCCGGCATCGTCGTGCCCCTCACAGGCGCGACCACGCCCGGCGGATCCGGGCGTAGTCGTCGGGGGTGAACGCCTCACCGGTGGTGTCCAGGTGGGTGGCGTAGAGCAGGCTCGGCACGCCGAGAACCGGCTGCAGGTCCATGTACTCGCGGAACGCCGACAGGGAGGGCATCGGATAGCCGTTGGTGTCGATCAGCCAGCCGGGATCGGCTATGCGCGCCATCGACGCGCTGTGAGTGGCCTCCGCCACGACGGAGTCCGGGTACAAGGGCCAGGGGCTGATGCGGACCATGTCCTGGACGTCGGCCATGTAGGGGTTGGGCGACTGCCCGCTCAGCAGGGCGTCCGGCTTCACCTCCTTGGCGGTCTCGTACAGCAGGGCCAGCACCTCGCGGGCCGCCTCGATGCCGAACAGGCGGCCCGAGCCGTGCGGGAACGCCATGCCGTAACTGCCCGGTGTGGCCGACAGGTGGTCGATCTTCAACCCGTCGGCGTCGAGGCCGTCGGGGCCGAGCAGCCTGCGGATCTGCTCCCGGACCCGCTCGCGCACGGAGGGCAGGGTGACGTCGACGGCCAGCTTCGTGCCGGGCGCCAGTGCGTTCAGCGGAATGTTGCCCTGCGGCGTCTTGGCGCGCCGGCCGGGCCGGTTGCGCCGGCCGCGGCTCTGCTCCGGCTGATAGCGGATGCACTCGCCCGCGGGGATGCCCTCGGGGTCCCAGGGGCCCCACCACAGCAGCACGCGCCTGCCGAGCCGATGCTGGCGGTCGATGAAGCCCCGCAGGTCGGGCCACCTGCCGGTGTCGACGTCCTTCAGCCCGCCGGCGAGAAACCAACGAGCGTCGATGGTCAGCGTGCCCCAGGGAAGGTCGTGGGCGTCCAGCCGTTCGACGAGATCGCGGTAGGTGGCCTGAGTGCACAGCGTGTACGCGGCGTTGTCGGGCGGCCGTTCGGCGCTGCTACGGACGCGGAAGAGGTCGGCCTGGTAGCACTGGTGACCCCAGCCGCACACGATGGGCCGGCTCCACCAGTCCGGCTGCTCCCTGCGCGGCCTCGGCACCAGGCCGGACGCGTGAAGCACCTCGACGTAGTCCGCCACGGCCTGCTCGGCGGTGGCGGCGGGAACGATGACCATGCGTGGCGTGTGGAACGTGCCGGTGATCCGGCGGGCGCCCCAGCCGCTCACCGCGAGCGCGAAATCGCTTCCGCCGTGGTACTCGAAATCGGAGAAAAGATACTCGCCCGGCTCCACCGCCAGGCCGAAGGCGAGCCATTCACGACCGGGGTCCGCAGCGACCGCGAAACACAGCGGGCCGGGATTGGCGATGAGATTACCGCCGCAGTAGTCGGTGTCGCCGGTGACGCTGATCAGGCCGTACTCGAAAGGCTCGAAATGCTTGCTGCCGTGATAGTTCGGCTCCGGAGAGAAGACCCGGCTGAACGCCACAGGAGAACCGGCCGAGTATTCCCGGGCCGGGGTGTGGCCCCGGTCGACCAGGTGCCTGGTGCGCAGAGAATAGTCCCGGTGGCCCTGGTCCGGTATCGAGTCGAAGTAGCGGATGACGTCGAGATCGCCTGTGCCGTACACCTCGGCATGGAACTCCAGGTGCTCGGCATAGACGTCCAAGTGGTACCGCTTGTCCCACAGGGTGCTCTTCGCGGCCCAACTCAGCCGCTCCCGGCCTCCCTGGACCTCAGCGCCCAGCCAGGTGACCGAGACATTACGGTCCAACGAATCGAGGGTCTCGACACTGACGTGTAATCGCAGGGATTGGCTGAACGTCGCGAGATCGATGCACGCGGACGCGTTCTCAGGGTCTACCCGAACCCGCCACCGACCACGCGAGATCTGTATTTCGTCGCGCATCCCGTAACCTCGCCGCACACGGATGAGGATGGAGATCGCCGGAACCATGATGAGCCGTACATCCGGCATGCGAAGTAAACCACACCGGCAGCATGACTGAAAGACACCATCGCCCTCTCCAGGGGAAAACCGGGGAATTCATATCCGGACGGCGCTATCCGGCCTTCCTGCGGGCGAGGTAAAGCACCGTCACGTAGTTCTCGACGACCTCGCCGCCGAACTCCACGTCCACCAACGTCGCGATGTCACCGAGCAGGGCGGCGCGCTCGGCCTCGGGCAGATCGGTCACCTCGGTGAACGTGGCGAACAGCGCGGTGAGGCCCCGGCTGTCGAACGGGACCGACCAGCGGATGTCCTCCACCCGCACGTCGTCGAACATGCCCGCCCCGGCGAACTCCGCCAGCCAGGCGTCGTGATCGAGCGCTCCCGGCATGCCGCCGCCACCGCGCCCGAGCCGGTGACGACGGAACACGGCTTCCAGGGAACGGCGGAACGGCGTCTCCCGCTCGGGGTCGGCGTCGCGGTAGACCGTCCACCACGCGGCCAGCCACGCTCCCGGCAGCAGCGCCCGCCCGATCTTGGGGAGCGCGACGGCGAGGTCCAGCCAGTGGAGGCTCGTCGCGGCGACCGCGAGGTCGAAGCCCGCCTCCGCCGGCGTCACCGTGTCGAAGTCGGCCTCGATGACGGTGAGGGGCCGCCCCTGGAACCGGGCCCGCAGGTATCCGGCCAGGTGGGACCCCAGTTCAACGGCCACCACCTGGGCGCCCGCGCCGAGCAGTTCATTGGTCGCCTGCCCGGTGCCCGGCCCGATCTCCAGGACCCTGCGGCCCTCGGCGAGCCCGCAGACGTCCCTCAACCGCTCGAGCACCGCCGACGGGTAGCCCGGCCGCGCCGCATGGTAGCCGTCGGGGTCGGCGTCGAAACTCCACCTCCGCCGCAACCGGTCGCCGTCGCCCGCCACGTCACCTCCCCAGACCGTGGCCCTCACCGAGCCCGCGGACGTGGCCACGCCGCCACCGACGTCCTCGCCGTCATGCGGATCGGCTCCTCCGGCCATGGCCGCAGCGTCGGCTCACCTTAGGTGTCCGCCCTGTCAAGGTCAA
Organism: Sphaerisporangium album; assembly: GCF_003323745.1. Classification (GTDB taxonomy): domain Bacteria; phylum Actinomycetota; class Actinomycetes; order Streptosporangiales; family Streptosporangiaceae; genus Sphaerisporangium; species Sphaerisporangium album. The sequence continues at coordinate 260,450 of NZ_QOIL01000014.1, read as the reverse complement.
GAGACGGGCCGGGCGGCAGGGAGCGCCACAACTTGACCTCGGCCAGCCGTCCCTTGAGGACACGCTGATCGGCGTCCGGCCACGCGCCGATGCTGAGCCCGAAGGGCCATGCGACCCCGTTGGCCGCGCCCAGCCTCCGGTACTCCTCGGCCACCGTCTCGCCGTCCAGCGACAGCGTCATCACCCCGTCCTCGGTGTACAGGAACGTGACGGTCACCCAGCGGCCGGTCGGGACGACCGCCCGCGGGCTCTGCACGCCGTACCACTCAAGATGGCGGTAGATGCCCGCGCCGATGGCGCCGTCCCCCTCGACATGCACGGCGAAGGACAGGTATCCCTCGACGAGGGTGCGGCGGTGTCCCAGCTCGTCGACGTTGACCACGACGTCGGCGCGGATGCCGCCGCGCCGGGTCAGCGTCGCGGAAGGCGGGACGAAGATACGGTCGCGCTCACCGTCGAAGACCGCGGCGACCCGCCCATCGCCGGCGACCCGCGGCACCGTCCCGTAGCCGTGGTTGCCGTGACCGGAAAGGTCCTGGAAGTCCGGATCGGCGTAACGGTGGTGGAGGACGAGTTCGTACAGGCCGGGATGGTTCATCGCCACCAGTCCATCGTGTCGGCGAGGCCGGCGGCGACGGCGCGGACTCCCGCCGCCCCGTCGAGAGTGCCCACGATCGCGAGCCAGCTGGGCAGGCTCTCCAGGATCTCGCGCCGGAGACGCGCCGCGAACTCGCCCACCGCCGCGTCGAACCGTGCCTCCAGCGAAGCCTGGGCCCCCTCCCCTCGCAGCCAGGCGGCGTGCAGCGCGACGAGGGCGCCGAGGCGCACGCGGGCGCGCGCGTCCGCGTCGGTGAGGGCGTCCGCCAGCCGGGCCACCTCGCGCGCGGTTTCGTGGGAGCCGTCAACGGCGAGCAGGGCCGCGAACGCGTCGGCGCGAACGCGCTCGGTCGGGATGCCGGCGCACGCCCGCAGCGCGCCGGGCGTGTCACCGCCCGCCACGAGCGCCTCCACGACCGGGATCAGCGCGACCGACCGTTCGTAGTCCTCCTCGATGATGCCGGCGGCGTCCAGCGCCATCGTGGCGACTCCGGCCCGGTACGGGCCCGGCGCGGCGGCCGCGACCGCCGCGAGCACCATGGTCCTGGAGGTCGCGGTCGCGGTGTCCGCGAGCCGTACCGCTTCCTCGATCACCGCACCGGCGGCGACCGGGTCCAGCCGGTGCGCGGCCAGCGCGAGCACCTCGCCGCGCCAGGTGAGGTAGGGCAGGCCTGCGGCGAGCCGCAGCGCCTCGGCGGGATCGCCGGCGCGCGCGTGGAGCCGTGCGAGAGCACGCGCCAGCGCTGGACGCCATGGAGCACCGGACGCGCCCGGCGCCCCGGCCTGCCGCTCCAGCGTGCTCAGAAGCCCGGCCACGCGCTCCAGATCGCCCAGCGCGCAGTGGCGCATCCCGACGGCGGCGTGCACCGCGGCCCGCACCTCCGGGTCTTCGAACGCGGAGGCCATCGCGGCCACGGCCTCGAGCGCCTCGGCGGGCACGAAGGCCGCGGCCCGGCTCAGCATCCCGGCCCGGCCCGGCAGCGTGGGCCGTTCCCCAAGAACCGCCAGCACGTCGCTCCCGATTCGCCCGGCGTCGGCGGGCGCGGCATGCGCGGCCACCGCGAACAAGGCGCGAAGGCGCGCGCCCGGGTCGCCGACCAGTGCCGTGACCTCCCGGATGGGCCGCACCCCGAGGCGCGCCAGCGCGGGCGCCGCCGCGATCAGGATCTCGGCGCGGTCCTCGTCCCCCTCGATCCGGCTGAGCGCGTCGATGATCGTCCCGGCGGACTCCGGCGTAGCCGTGGCGATGGCCAGCGCCGCACGGTGCCCCCGGTCAGTGATCTCCGGCCACGCGTCGCCGGCCGCGCCCGCCGAAGTTCCGGCCGCGAGCACGAACGCGGCCCACGCGGCGGTCGCGTACCGCCCGTCGCCGATGCTCTCCCCCATCTCCACGGCGGCCGCGGCCAGGCGGCGCCTCTCCTCGCCCTCCGCGTCCGCCACGGCGAGGGCCAGCAGATGCGCGCGCCAGTATCGTTCGGCCGGGTCGCCCGGGACCTGCGGGACCGCGGTGATCACATCGAGGCCGGCCTGCCGCAGGCAGCTCGCCGCGAAGTGGCGGCGATGCAGGTACTCCTCGACGAAGTCCGCCGCCGCCTGCCAGTCTCCCCGGTGCCGGGCCGAGGTCCGGCCCGAACGGGTGCCGGCGCGGACCGACACCGCCGGCGCGGCCTTCTCGACGTTCAGCATCCTGTAGGCCACGAACTGGTAGTAGTCGTCGGCCAGCGACCGGACGATCGCCAGCAGTTCCTCCCGCAAATCGGCGGCCACCAGTGAGTGCAGCCGCCACAGCTCCCCGAGGCGCCAGTAGCCGTCCGGCACGGCGCGTACGGCCGCGAGCGCCTCGCGCTCGACCTCGTCCCGAAGGCGGCCGGGCACCACCTCGATGAGACTGGTCAGCGTCTCGGCCCGCTCTTCGGGCGTGGGGATCTGCCGGGCCCACGCCAGCGCCTCCTCCGCCGTGAGGTTGTCGCTCTGGACGAGGATCGGCCACAGGATCGGGGGCGTCGTCGCGGCCATGCTGTTCAACGACGAAAGCACGAGCGCGTAACGCATCTGCCGGGCGGCGCGCAGCGGGCCGCCGGCCTGGCGTACGGCGTTCCAGGCCGTGCCCACGTCGCGCCGGAACCCCGCGAGCCGGCCCGTTCGGCGGTGGACGGTGAACCACGCGTTGACCCGGCGCGGCCCGTCCGCCCACGACAGCGCCAGCAGCTCGTGCAGGTCGGCGGCGCGGCCGGCCCGGTCGAGGTGCTCGGCGAGGTGCCGCAGCCCGTAGCCGCCGTCCAGATCGGACGAGCCGCCCTCGCGCAGCACCGGCAGCCCGGCGGCGAGCCCGCCCCAGCCGTTCAGGCAGCGGTCGGCGAGGAGCGAGTGCGCCGACCTCGTGGCGCGTGCCAGACGGCCGGCCAGCGACCGTTCGGCCGACGTGAGCTGCCCGGAGCCGACGTCTCCGTGGAGGAACTCGCGCAGGCTGTCATGGAAGGTGTGGTAGCGATTGCCCTCGTCGGACTCCTCCACCTGCACGAACGGCCGCCAATCGTCCTCCAGCAGGGTCTCGACGGCCGCGACAGGCGCACGCGTGAGCTGGGCGAGGAGCTCCCCCGGCAACGGCTCGGCCGCGGCGGCCAGGACCGCCAGGACCGGCAGGTAGAACTCCGCCCAGCGCTCGGCGTGGCGGCGCTGCCACTCGTGCCAGTACTGGGCGTAGTAGTGCCACAGGCCGGTCGGCAGGTGCGCCACGTCGGCGGGCGAGCGCTGGCCTCGGCGCACCTCGGCGAGAACGTAGTGGAGGTAGATCCACACACCGCCGGACCTGGCGAGCAGGGTCTCGACGAAGATCTCGGTGGGGACCCCCGCCTCCCTGAGCCTGCCGGCGAGTTCCTCCGATCGGGCCACCCGTTCGAGGTGGTCACGGACGTCACGCATGTTCCCCTCGCTTTCGGCCTCGATCGCGACCACGGCGCGGGGGACGTCGACGCGCAGCGGGACCTGGACCGGCCGCTGCGACGCGATGACGTACACGCCGCAGGGCAGCGACACCGGGAGTCCCAGTGGGTTCTGGCCCGCCGGTGGAACAGTCTCGTTGAGGCCGTCGACGACCAGGACGATCGGCTCGCCCGGGCGCACCTCGTCACGGCGTGCGGCCACGTCGACCAGCAGGTCCTGCATGAAGTCGGGCCGGCCCGCCGACGGCGGGAGCATCCCGCCCACCGAATGGGTCTCGACGTCCCAGGCCGTGATGAGCTGGGCGCTGAGGCTGCGCACGGCGACCGCGATGTCCTGCGGGTCGGGCATGAGCCGGACGAAGTGGTGGGCGTAGCCGCGTGCCCGGGCGAGCCAGGCCAGGAACGTGCTCTTGCCCATGCCGGCGTCGGCTTCCACGATGAGGTATCCGCGGTCATTGCCCGCGAGGAACCGGTCGACCCCCTCCACGAGCCACTCGCGGCCGGTGAACATGTCGAGTTCCTGGTACAGGGCGGCCGGGCTCAGGTAGGCGTCGACGAGCCGCTCGTACCGGCCGATGAAGAAGGTGTTGCCGTCGCCGGTCACGAGCAGGCTGTTGATCGCGTCGCCTCCGATGGCGATGCTCCGCTCGCCGTCGGCGGTGGCGGTTCGCATCTCACCCGGCGCGGTCATGAGGCGGCTCAGACGTCCGGCACGGGCGGGCGGGGCGCGTCGCCGGTGGTGATGGTGCCCTTCACATCGCCGCCCACGGCGACGGAACGGTGGCCGAAGGCGGTGACCGTGGTCACGGTCACGCCCGCGGCCGCGCCCTCCCGCCACAGCCGCGCGAGGTCATCACGTAGAGCGGTGTCGGAGGCGAGCAGCTTCTCCAGCTGCCAGGCGAGCGCGCCCCGGGCCCCCTCGCTGTCGGGGTGCTCGGCGACGTCCTCGGCGGCCTCCTGGGCGGCGGGGCGCTCGGCGACGTGGCCGGCCAGCCGCCGCCACAGCTTGGTGGCCTGCTCCCAGGCGGCCTCCCCGAACTCGCCGGCCACCTCGGCGGCCGTCGTGCCGGCCTTCCCGAGCAGGGAACCCAGGAACGGCGCGAGGAACGCGGCGAGTTGCGCGACGTCCATGTCATCCCCTCATCGCGGCGCGGTGGCCGGTCGGCGATTTCTTCCCAGAAGTATCGCAGTTCACGAGTTATCCGGGAAAGAGCAACGCACGGCTCCGACTGGGTGACCGAAATGGATGGAAATCGATATGGCGTCCGAGGTGGAAACCGCCCGGCAGGACCGGTCCCGGGTGTGCGTCACCCGCACGACCTGGCGTTCCACCCGTGCCGAGGATCGTCGATACGCCACCCAGGTTCATCCGAATTAGGGAGTTAAGTCCCTCAATATGGATTTTTCCGGATTTCCGCTACGGGCGCGGCGGGCGTTCAGGCCTTCACGCCGGCGGCGGCCGGCACGAGTGCCTGGTACACCTCGCGGGTGGCGCTGGACTTGTTGAAGGTGATGAAGTGGATGCCCGGGGCGCCCTCGTCGAGCAGCGTCTGGCACAGCTCGGCGGCGTGCTCGATGCCGAGACGGCGGACGGCCTCGGGGTCGTCGGCGACGGCCTCGAAGCGCTCGGCCACCTCGGGCGGGAACGGAGCGCCCGACAGCTTCTCCGACCGCGCGATCGTGCTCATCTGCGTGACCGGCATGATGCCCGGGATGATCGGCGTGTCGCAGCCGCGGGCGGCGACGCGGTCGCGCAGCCGCAGGTAGTCCTCGGCGCGGAAGAACATCTGGGTGATCGCGTAGTCGGCCCCGGCCCGGCACTTCTGAACGAAGTACTCGGTGTCGGAATCGATGGACGGCGACCTCGGGTGGCGGTAGGGGAAGGCCGCGACGCCGACGCAGAACTCGCCCGCCTGGCGGATCAGCCGCACGAGGTCCTCGGCGAACTCGACGCCCTCGGGGTGCTTGATCCACTCGGCCAGCGGGTCGCTGCCGGGCGGGTCGCCGCGGACGGCGAGGATGTTGCGCACGCCGGCGTCGGCGAACCTGCCGACGAGATGGCGCAGCTCGCGCAGGGAGTGGTTGACGGCGGTGAAGTGGGCGACCGGGGTGAGCGTGGTCTCGTGGGCGAGCCGCTCGACGATCTCGATGGTGCGGTCGCGGCTGGACCCGCCGGCGCCGTACGTGACGGACACGAAGGTCGGGCGCAGCGCCTCCAGCTCGCGGATCGCGCGCCACAGCAGACGCTCCCCCTCGTCGGTCTTCGGAGGGAAGAACTCGAAGGAGAACGACCGGCCGCCGGAGGCGAGCAGTTCCCTGACGGTGGGAACGCGGTCGGGGCGCATGGAGGATCGACCCAAAGCCATGCCCCCAAGGCTACAGGTCGGATCCATGCCGGACCCCGTGTGAACGCGCTGTTTTGACGGGGCTTCGGTACGTCGGACGCCAATCCCGGCCGGTTCGCCCCTCTCGTCCCGCCTCGTTCCCGGCGGGCGTTCCCGGCCGGAGGAGGCAACGGAGGGCCACGGGGCGCGGCGAATGCGGGGGACGGGGATCAGTACGTCATAAAGCTCCCACTAATCTCAGAACATGACCGCTTCGTTCCAGTGGGACTACCTTCGTTCCGAAGTCGACCGCCGCCTCCGGATGTTCGTGGACCGGCAGCGCCCCCTGGTCGGCGCGCCGGAACTGGCCCCTCTGATGACGACCGCGGAGGACTTCCTCGCGGGCGGCAAGCGGCTGCGTCCCGCCTTCTGCTACTGGGGCTGGCGCGGCGCGGGGGGCGAGGATGACCCGGCGATCTTCACCGCCGCCGCCTCACTGGAGTTGTTGCAGGCCAGCGCCTTGATCCACGACGACGTGATGGACGCGAGCGACCTGCGCAGAGGCCGGCCCTCGGCGCACAGGCGGTTCCAGGCGCTGCACGAGCGGTCGGGCTGGCGCGGCTCGTCCACCCAGTTCGGCGAGGGCGCGGCCGTCCTGCTGGGCAGCCTTCTGCTGGTCTGGTCGAGCGAGATGTGGCGGACGAGCGGCCTGCCGGCCGAGGCGCTGGCCGCCGCCGAGCCGGTGCACGACATCATGCGCACCGAGCTGATGTGCGGCCAGTATCTGGATCTTCTGGAGCAGGCGCACTTCGAGAACACCTTCGACAGCGCCCTGCGGGTCGCCCTGCACAAGAGCGGCAAGTACTCCGTGGAGCAGCCGCTGCGGCTCGGGCTGGTGCTCGCCGCGCGCGGCCAGGAGCCGTGGATCGACCGGCTGTGCGTGGAGTACGGGCAGAAGGTCGGCATCGCCTTCCAGCTGCGCGACGACGTGCTCGGCGTGTTCGGCGACCCGGCCCAGACCGGCAAGCCGGCGGGCGACGACCTGCGCGAGGGCAAGCGCACCATGCTGATCGCGCGCACGCTGTCGGAGGCCTCGGAGCGCCAGGCCGAGGACGTGCGGCGCCTGCTCGGCGACCCGGCCCTGGACACGGACGGCGTCGAGCGGCTGCGCCGGATCATCGAGGACACCGGGGCCCTGGCCGCGAGCGAGGAGATGATCAAGCGCTACCACGACGACGCGCTGACCAGCCTGGAGCGCGCGCCGATCACCGCCGAGGCCCGCGCGGCCCTGGAGGAACTCGCGGCCGCCGCGACCTCGCGCCAGAGCTGAGCGTGTCGCGCCCTCAGCCCGCGCGCAGGCGACGGGCGAACTCCGCCGCCGCCGCGCCCGGGTCCTCGGCCTCGGTGATGGCCCGCACGACCACGACCCGCGTCGCGCCGTAGGACATGACCTCGTCCAGCGTGCCGAGGTCGACGCCGCCGATGCCGAACCAGGGACGTCCGGTCCCGAGCGAGGCCGCGTGCTTCAGCAGCTCGGGCCCGGGCGCGAAACGCCCGGGCTTGGTCGGCGTCGGCCAGATCGGCCCGCAGCAGAAGTAGTCCACGCCGTCCTCGACGGCCGCCGCGGACGCCTCCGCGTCGCTGTGCGTCGACCGCCCGACGAGGATGTCCGGCCCCAGCATCGCCCGCGCCACCGCCACGGGAAGATCGTCCTGCCCCAGGTGGAGCACGTCGGGACGGGCGGCGAAGGCGATGTCGGCGCGGTCGTTGACCGCGAGCAGGGCTCCGTGCCGGTCGCAGGCGTCGCGGAACACTTCGAGCAGCTCCAGCTCCCGCCGGGCCTCCAGGCCCTTCTCACGGAGCTGGACGATGTCGACGCCAGCGGCCAGAACGGCGTCCAGGAACTCTTCCAGATCGCCCTGCCGACGACGGCCGTCGGTGCAGAGGTAGAGCCTCGCGTCAGAAAGCGAGCGCTTGGGCACGCCTCTTCACCTCGGTGTGCCGGCCCGCGACGATTGCGTCGACCGGCGCCCCCGGCAGGGAGTCGTCGGGGGTGAAGAGCCACCGCAGGGCCGCGACGTCGTCGTACCCCGCGTCCGCCAGGACGGTCAGCGTACCGGGCAGGCCCTTGAGCACGTCGTCCCCGGCGATGAAGACCGCCGGCACCTCCGGCTCGGGGCCGCCCCTGCGGACGCCGATGAGCTTCTTGTCCTTGAGGAGCTGCTTGGCGCGCCCGGAACTGAGCCCGAGCCGGCCGCCAACCTCCGAGAGGGTGAGCCACTCCCCCACGAGCTGGTCGGTTTCCCGGTCGATCTGCGCAACAGAAAGCGTCACGAGTCCACAACTACCACGTCGCAGCAGGTCTCAAACACCCCCACAGGGGTCACAAGCAGTCACGCAAGGGTATCGATGGGTCTTTCGCGCGATCTTCGTCGAGCCTTTGCCCGCCCTCGACGATCCGGCGGCCCTGCACGAGGTCGCGGGGGCGGTCGACCGTGAAGATCGCCGCGAGGCGGTGGTCCTCGGTCAGCCAGATGGCGGCCCACTTGGGGTCGGACGCCGGATCGCCGCGCAGCACCAGGCGGGCTCCGGTGTGGTGGCCGGCGTACTGCAGCATGCGGCCGAACTGCTCCGACCAGAAGTACGGGACGGGGTCGTACACGGCGGTCTGGCCGAGCAGGGTGGCGACCGCGGTCTCGGGGGCGTGCAGCGCGGTGTCCCAGTGCTCGACGCGCAGGCGGCGGCCGAAGCGGCGCGACCACCAGTTGGCGCAGTCGCCGACCGCGACGATGCGGTCCATGGACGTGCGCAGGTGCTCGTCGACCAGGACGCCGTTGTCCAGCGCTATGCCGGACCCGGCGAGCCATCCGACGGCCGGGCGCACGCCGATGCCGGCCACGACGACGTCGGCGGGGATCCAGGAGCCGTCCATCATCGTCAGCCCGCCCGGGTCCACCGAGCCGACCATGGTGCCGAGCCGCAGCTCGATGCCGGCCTGGGCGTACCAGGGGGCGGTGTGGCCGCCGATCTCGGGGCCGAGGGCCACGGCCAGGGGCGAGGCGGCGGCCTCGACGACGGTCACCTCGCAGTCCGCCCGGCGCGCCGCCGTGGCGACCTCCGCGCCGATCCAGCCCGCGCCGACGATGACCACCCGGGTCCCGGGGGTCAGGCGCGCCCGCAGGGCCAGGGCGTCGTCGATGGTGCGCAGCGTGTACTGGGGCCCCTCTCCGCGCAGCCTGATCGGGGTCGCGCCGGTGGCGATCACCAGCCCGTCGTACTCCAGCTCGCCCTCGGTCGTCTCCACGACACCCTCGCGCAGGCCCTTGGCGGCGACCTCGGTGCGCAGGTCGATGTCCAGGGCCCCGAGATCGGAGTCCACGACGGTCGAGTCCAGGTCGCCGAACATGACGGCCTTGGACAGGGGTGGCCGATCGTAGGGGCGATGGCTCTCGTCGCCCACCAGAGTGACGCGCCCGTGGTACCCGCGCGCCCGCAGCGCCTCGACACTCCGTACGCCGGCCAGCCCGGCGCCCACCACCACGACATGATTCACAACTTGACAGTAAGCGGGGAGCCGGGTAACCCGCCAACGGCGATTTGGTAACGAATTGGCTCACTACTACACACGCGGGGTGATGAGAACACTCAAGCGGGTGCGCAGGGCGTACCAAGGCAGGAATAGGCTTGTGCCGTCAGACGCGCGGGAGTCCGGCGAGACCGGGCTGAGAGGAGGGCTGGCGGCCCTCGACCGCAAAGACCTGATCCGGATCATGCCGGCGAAGGGAGCGGGACCTCATGGGTGTGATCGATCTCACGGACGTCGTGGTCGTGGGCGGCGGCATCGCGGGCCTGTCGGTGGCCTGGCGCGCCGCGGCGGCCGGGCACCGGGTCGTCGTCGCCGACCCCTCCCCCGGCTCGGGGGCCACCCACGCCGCCGCGGGCATGCTCGCCCCGGTGAGCGAGGTCACCTACACCGAGGAGCCGCTGCTGCGCCTCGGCCTGGCCTCGCTGGAGCTGTGGCCGTCGTTCGCGGCCGAGCTGTCCGAGGAGTCCGGCCTGGACGTCGACCACCGCGCCGACGGCACGCTGGACGTCGCCTTCGGCGCGGACGACCTGGCCGCCCTGGACGAGCTTGCCGACTTCATGCGCAAGCTGTCCCTTCCGGTCGAACGCCTGACCGGGCGCGAATGCCGCCGCGCCGAGCCGATGCTCGCCCCCTCGGTGCGCGGAGGGCTGCTGGCCGCGGGCGACGCGTGGGTGGACCCGCGCCGCGTCACCGCCGCCCTGCTCGCCGCGCTGCCGCGCCGGGGGGCGGCCGTGGTGCGCGAGCGGGTGACCGGCCTCTCCGTCGAGCGCGGCGCCGCGCGCGGGGTGCGCCTGGCGGACGGGCGCGTGCTCGCCGCCGAGCGGGTCGTGCTCGCCGCCGGGGCGTGGTCGGGGTCCCTGGAGGGCTTCCCGCCGGAGGTCGCGCCGCCCGTGCGGCCGGTCAAGGGCCAGATCATGCGGCTGCGCGGCGCGCCGGGGTTCCTCGGCCGCTGCGTGCGCGGGGTCGTCCACGGCTCCAGCGCGTACCTGGTGCCGCGCGGCGACGGCGAGATCGTGCTGGGGGCGACACAGGAGGAGATGGGGTTCGACACCCGGGTGACCGCCGGCGGGCTGTGGGAGCTGCTGCGCGACGCCCGCGAGCTGGTCCCGGGAGTGACCGAGCTGGAGGTGTCCGGCCTGAGCGCGGGCCTTCGCCCCGGGACGCCCGACAACCTTCCCGTGCTGGGGGCGACGGCGATGGAGGGCCTCCTGCTCGCCTCGGGCCACCACCGGGGCGGCGTCCTGCTCGCCCCCCTGACCGCCGGCCTTCTCGCCGCCGAGCTGGACGGGACGCTCGCCGGCGACCCGTCCGCGTACGGGCGCGCGGCGGCGGTCTGCTCGCCGCTGCGCTTCCACCAGGCGCCCGCGGCGCACGGATCGGGGAACGGCACCACCGCCCACCATCGATGACCAAGGAGGATCGGGGCGCCCCCGGTCCCCGCCAGGGATCCCGCCCCGGAACCGCGATGAACGTGACGATCAACGGAAACCCCTGCCGGCTGCCCGAAGGCGCCACCGTCGCCCACGCCGTCGAGGTGCTGACCTCGACCGCGGCCGGCGTGGCGGTGGCCCTCAACGACGAGGTGGTCCGCCGCGGCGCGTGGCGTTCGACCCCGCTGGGCGAGAACGACCGCGTCGAGGTGCTGACGGCGGTGCAGGGTGGATGACCCCCGTACGGCCCAGGCGAGCGAGACAACGGAGGTGGCGAGGATGACGAACACGGGTTCGACAGGCACGGAAGAGGAGGACCGCGACGCGGGCGCGGCGGACGACACGCTGGTGCTCGGCGGCGAGAAGTTCACCTCGCGCCTGATCATGGGCACCGGCGGCGCGCCGTCGCTGGAGGTGCTGGACGAGGCCTTGGCCGCGTCCGGGACCGAGATCACCACGGTGGCCATGCGGCGGCTGGACCCCTCGTCGCGGGGGTCGGTGCTGGACGTGCTGCGCGCGCGGGGCATCAAGGTGCTCCCCAACACCGCGGGCTGCTACACGGCCGGAGAGGCCGTGCTGACCGCGCGCCTGGCCCGCGAGGCGCTCGGCACGCCGTGGGTGAAGCTGGAGGTGATCAGCGACGACCGCACCCTGCTGCCCGACCCGATCGAGACCTTCGACGCCGCCGAGCGGCTGGTCGCGGACGGTTTCGTCGTCCTGCCCTACATCGGGGACGACCCGGCGCTGGCGCGGCGCCTCGAACAGGCCGGGTGCGCCGCCGTCATGCCCCTCGGCTCCCCCATCGGCTCGGGCCTCGGCATCCGCAACCCCCACAACATCGAGCTGATCGTGGAGGCGGCGGGCGTCCCGGTGATCCTCGACGCCGGCATCGGCACGGCGAGCGACGCGGCGCTGGCGATGGAGCTAGGATGCGACGCGGTCCTGCTCGCCAGCGCGGTCACCCGCGCCCGCAGGCCCGGCCTGATGGCCGCGGCGATGAAACACGCCGTCACGGCGGGTCGTCTGGCGCGCCTAGCGGGCCGGATCCCCCGGCGGCGGTACGCTGAGGCCTCCTCACCGGCGATCGCGGCCGGTGCGCACGTGTAAGTAGCCCCTTCCTGACGGGAAAACATGTCGGCATCGGTTTGGGATGTGCTTGCCCTCGTCCTGGCAAACCGCCCGTAAACTCACTCCCGTGGACACGACGGTTGCGGACCCCCTCGTAGGGCGAGTGCTGGACGGGCGCTATCGCGTTGAGTCGCGCATCGCCCGCGGTGGCATGGCCGCTGTCTACCTGGCCATGGACGTGCGGCTCGACCGCACGGTCGCCCTGAAGGTCATGCACCGGTCCCTCGCCGAGGACCCCGACTTCGTGCGGCGGTTCATCGGCGAGGCCAAGTCGGTCGCCAGCCTGTCCCACCCGAACGTCGTCCACGTCTTCGACCAGGGCACCGACGGCGACCACGTCTACCTGTCGATGGAGTACGTGCCGGGGCGCACCCTGCGCGACGTCCTGCGCCAGCGTGGCCGCCTGCCGGCGCGCGAGGCCCTGGAGATCATGATCCCGGTGCTGGCCGCGCTCGGCGCGGCCCACCAGGCGGGCATGGTGCACCGCGACGTCAAGCCCGAGAACGTCCTGCTGAGCGACGACGGCCGTGTGAAGGTCGTCGACTTCGGGCTCGCCCGCGCCATCGAGGCGGGCAACCAGACCCGCACCGGCGTCATGATCGGCACGATCGCATACATGTCGCCCGAGCAGGTCACGGCCGGGGTCACGGACGCGCGCAGCGACGTGTACGCCGCCGGGGTGATGCTGTTCGAGCTGCTCACCGGGCGGCAGCCCTACCAGGGCGAGACGCCGATGTCGGTGGCCTACCGGCACGTCCACGACCGGGTGCCCGCGCCGTCCTCACTCGCGCCCGAGAGCCCCGCCGTGCTGGACAGGCTCGTGCTGTCGGCCACCGACCGCGACCCGAACCACCGCCCGGCCGACGCCACGGCGCTGCTCGTCGCGGCCGTCGAGGCCCACCGCACGCTGCCGCGCGACCCGGCCCCGCGGCCCGCCCACGCCGCCCCCGCGGGGGCGCACCCGGCGCCCGCCAACCCCACGCTCGTCCAGTCTCGCACCGAGATGCTCACCACGCCGGGGGTCGCGCCCCCGCCGCCCGGCCACCGGGAGCGGCGGCGCGTCCGGCCGGTCTGGTTCATCGTCGCGCTGGCCGTGGTCATGACCGGCGCGATCGGCGCCACCGGCTGGTGGTTCTCCGAGGGCCGGTACACCAAGGTTCCGGACCTGCTCGGCATCAACGTGACGGTCGCCAAGGCCGAGGCCGAGAAGGAAGGCTTCGCCGTCAAGATCGGGCAGCCCGAGAACGACAACAAGCTCGGCGAGAACAAGGTGCTGCGCACCGACCCGGAGTCCGGCCGGGAGGTCGTCCAGGGCGCGGTCATCACGCTGATCCCGTCCGCCGGACCGCGCAAGATCGCGGTGCCCAACGTGGTGAACCTCTCCGAGGCCGACGCCCGCAGCAAGATCTCCGAGGCCGGGCTCACCGCCGGGGCCGTGAGCCGGGTGCCGAGCGACACCGTGCAGCGCGGCCTGGTCCTGCGCACGAGCCCGCAGGTCGGCACGCGGGTGAAGGAGGGCGGCACCGTCCAGATCGTCCTCAGCGCCGGTCAGCTGATGCCCGACGTCAGCGAGATGCAGTGCGACCAGGCCGACGCGTTCCTGCGGGGCAAGGGGTTCACCCCCACGGTCGTCCAGCAGACCGACGACGCCCAGCCCGGCACGGTCATCGCCCAGTCCCCCGCCGCGCGGGCCGAGGTCACCGCCGGTCAGGGCGTGCAGCTCACCTGCTCCAAGGGCCCCGACACCGGTTTCCACTGGCCCTGGGAGAACCCGGAGAACGTCCAGCCCGGCCAGGCGCTCGTGGCGATCCCGGACGTCCGGTTCAAGAAGGTCGGCGAGGCGGCGCAGGAGCTGCGCACGGCCGGGTTCAAGGTCCGCGTCCGCAAGATCGCGGGCACGGGCGCGGTCGTCGCCGAGAACCCCCTCGGCCAGGCCCCGGCGGGCACGCGCATCACCATCTGGCACTGAGCGGGGGCGGGCCCCGCACCGGGACGTCCGGAGCTCGTAATCCGGGTACGGCGCCCGGCCTGCTCCCTCAGCCGGCGTCGGGCTGCTGTTGCTGCGAGAAGGCCCGTCAGGTGCCGGAGTCGGACGAGACGCCCGGGTAGGGGTCAGGGGCGCCGTAGAGGCGCAGGCGGGCCATACCCCCGTCGGGGAAGATGTCGAGGCGGACGTGCGAGGCCACGCGGTCGCCTCTGAGGCGGAAGCGGTGGCGGTTGTCGGGCTGGAGGCGGGTGCGGGGCAGGAGTTCGAACCACTCGGCCTCCTTCTGCTGGTGGCCATCCGGGAGGAGGGCTCCCATCAGGGAGGCCGCGCCGGGGGCGTTGTAGACGAGGTTGGTGGTGTCGAGTTCGGCGACCTGGATGACGCCGGGGACGGCCAGGCGCACGGTGAGCCAGTCGTTGCCGCCGTCGCGGCGGCGCGCGGTCTCCCAGCCCTCAGCCTGGTGCCGGGCGAGGCCGGGGGCGATCACGTTGGCGGGCGAGGAGTAGAAGTCGTCCGAGCAGCCGGTGATCAGGGCGCCGTTCTCCAGCGCGGCCAGGTCGATCGTCATCCCGGCGAACATGGCCAGGTCGGGCACCACCTCGCCGTGGACGCGCAGGCGCGAGACGCCGCCGTCGGGGAAGATGTTCAGCCGCACGTGGGTGAAGACGCGCTCGCAGGCGACCGGGAACTCGTGCAGCGCGTCGCCGGAAAGCGGGCTCTTCGGCACGATCTCGGTCCACTCGGCGTCGCGCACCTCCTGCGGGGACGGGTGGCCGGCGGCCGTGCACGCCTCCACCGAGGCGTAGGGCGGGTAGTTGCCGGTGAACCACGCCGTGTCGACGACGACGCGGCGGACGACGCCGGGCATGCCGAGGCGGACGATCGCCCAGTCGTGGCCCTCGTCCCGCCGCCTCCGCGTCTCCCAGCCGTCGTAGACCTGGCCGCGGGGGCCGAAGGTCTCGGGCTGGAACGCAGGGCGGCCGGGACGGACCAGCGCCTGGCGCTCGGCGAACGACTCGTCGCTGGCCGCCACCACCGACCCGCCGTACGTGCGCAGCGCGAGGTCGGGCAGGCGCGCGAGCTCGCTTCGGCGAGGGGCGCGGGAGGCGCCGGCCGGGTGGGAGGGGATGGGCGGGGTGGACGCGGTCATGCGAGCGCTCCGAACAGGGTCGTCGCCAACGTGGAGAACGAGCCGGGCCTGGTGGGTGCGGTCAAAGGAGGACTCCGAACGGCGGGGTGGCGTCGGTCACGGGGCGGCCGCGCAGCCAGGTGGCGCGCACCACTCCGGTCAGGGTGCGTCCGTGGTAGGGGGTCACCGGGTTGCGGTGGCGCAGGCGCTCCGCCTCGACGGTGAAGGTCGCGGTGTCGTCGAAGGCGCACAGGTCGGCGTCGTAGCCCACGGCGATGGCGCCCTTGGCGGCGAGGCCGGCCAGGCGGGCGGGGGCGGAGGACATCCAGCCGGTGACGTCCGCCAGGGTGTGCCCCCGCGCGGTGGCCTCGGTCCAGACCGCGGGCAGGCCGACCTGAAGGGACGAGATGCCGCCCCAGGCCGCGGCGAAGTCGGGTACCTTCAGGTCCGGCGTGGACGGCGAGTGGTCGGACACCACGCAGCTCAGGACGCCGGCCGCGAGGCCCTCCCAGAGGCGCTCGCGGTTGCCGCCGTCCCGGATCGGCGGGCAGCACTTGAACTCGGGCCCGCGCACCTGCTCGGCCGTGAGCGTGAGGTAGTGGGGGCAGGTCTCGGCGCTGACGCGGACTCCGTCGCGCCGGGCGGCCTCCAGAGGTTCGAGGCAGGCGGCCGAGGAGACGTGCAGGATGTGCGCGCGGGCGCCGGTCTCGCGGGCCGCGGCGATGACCCGTTCGACGGCCCGGCGTTCCGCCTCCCCGGGGCGCGAGGCGAGGAATTCCGGATAGGTCGGGCCGAGGGGGTCGGTGAGCAGCACCGGGTCCTCGGCGTGCACGATGAGCAGCCCGTCGAAGGACGCCACCTCGCGCATCGCCTCGGCCAGGCCCGCGTCGTCCAGCGGCGGGAACTCGTCCACCCCGGACGGCGACAGGAAGCACTTGAACCCGTAGACGCCGGCCTCGTGCAGCGGCCGCAGCCGCCGGACGTTCCCCGGGACGGCCCCGCCCCAGAACCCCACGTCCACGGCGCACTGCCCCCGGGCCGCCGCGCGCTTGACGGCGAGTGCGCCGGGGTCGACCGTCGGGGGCAGCGAGTTGAGCGGCATGTCCACGATCGTCGTCACCCCGCCCGCCGCGGCGGCCCTGGTGGCGGTCGCGAACCCCTCCCACTCGGTGCGGCCGGGCTCGTTGACGTGCACGTGGGTGTCCACGAGGCCGGGCAGCAGGCACACGTCCCCGAGGTCGGCCTGTTCGCCGGCGACGGCCGGGGCGTCGTACGCCGTCACGGCCGCGATCCGGCCCGCGCGGACGGCCACCGCCGCGGGCCGCTCCCCGTCGGGGAGCACCACCCGCCGCGACCGCACGACGAGGTCGAACGGTTCCCCGGCGGGCCCCTCCTCTTCGCCCGGCAGGCGGCCGGTCACGGTCATCGCGCGCTCCCGCTCACACCAATGATCATGTACGGGTTCCCCCCAGGGGGCCGGCGGAAGGCTCGGGGAGCCAGTCGGCGGCCAGGGTGGCGGCGAGGCTCTGCAGAAGCGGGCCGGCCTGGGCGATGCAGCGCGCGACGTCCTGCTCGATGTCGGTCAGGGCGAAGGCGGACTGGATGCCGGCGCCGCGCAGTTGCTCGGCCGTGAGCGTGCGGCGGCCGCAGACGGCCACCACCGGCACCCCCGCCTCGGCGGCGGCCGCGGCCACGCCCATGGGGGCCTTCCCGCGCAGGGTCTGGCCGTCCAGCGAGCCCTCGCCGGTGATCACGAGCCGCGCCCCGGAGAGCCGCGCGGAGAACCCGAGCAGGTCCAGCAGCAGGTCGATGCCGGGCCGGAACCGGGCGCCGAGGAAGGCGAGGGCCGCGAAGCCCACCCCTCCCGCCGCCCCCGCGCCGGGCTCGTCGCGGACGCGCACGCCGAGCTCGGCCTCGGCGACGTCCGCCCAGCGGGCGAGGCCGTCCTCCAGCAGGGCCACGTCGGCGGGGCTCGCGCCCTTCTGCGGCCCGTACACGGCCGCCGCGCCGTCGGGGCCGAGCAGGGGGTTGTCCACGTCCCCGGCGACGACGAACTCCACGCCCGCGGGCCGCTCGAAGCCCGAGAGGTCCAGGGTGCGCAGCTCGGTGAGGGCGCCGCCGCCGGGCGGCAGTTCGCGGCCGCGCGCGTCCAGCAGGCGGACGCCGAGGGCGCGCATCATGCCGGAGCCTCCGTCGGTGCAGGCGCTGCCCCCGATGCCGAGCACCACCCGGCGGGCGCCGTGCCGCAGGGCCGCCGCGATGAGGTCGCCGGTGCCGTGGCTGGTCGCCGTGAGCGGTTCGAGGCGCCCGCCGGGCAGGCGGTGCAGGCCGGAGGCCTCGGCGAGCTCCACCACCGCGACGCCGTCCCTGAACGCGTAGGAGGCGGTGACGGGCTCGCCGGTCGGCCCGGTCGCCGCGGCCTCGACGCGCGCGAACCCGGAGGCGACGGCGGCCTCGACGGTGCCGTCCCCGCCGTCGGCCACGGGCACGCTCACGACCGTTACCTCGGGGCGCGCGGCGCGCAGCCCCGCGGCGACGCGCGAGGCTACCTCGACCGCGCTGAGCGATCCCTTGAACTTGTCGGGAGCGACGAGCACGTGTCCGGTCACGAGTGGACCTGCTTGCTCACGGTGAATCCCCTTTCGGCGGCCAGCCGGGTGAGGCGGCGGTGGGCTTCGGCGCCCGCGCGACCGGCCACGTCGTGGGGTACGGTGCGCAGCTCGCCGTCCTGGACGATGGTCTCACCGCCGACCAGGACCCGGGCGACCCGGGGGGAGCCTCCGAAGACGAGCGCGCACACCGGGTCGTCGACCGCCGCGGCGAAGCCGTCCACCCGCCACAGGACGATGTCGGCCAGCTTGCCCGGCTCCAGAGAGCCGATCTCGTCCTCGCGGCCGAGGCAGCGGGCGCCGCCGAGCGTGCCGATCTCCAGGGCCTGCCGGGCGGTGAGCGCCGTGGGGCCGTACCGGGCGCGCTGGAACAGCAGGGCCTGGCGCATCTCGCCCGCGAGCGGCGTGAGCTCGCTGGAGGCGCTGCCGTCCACGCCGAGCCCGACGGCGGCCCCGGCGCGCAGCATCTCGGACACGCGGGCGATTCCGGCCCCGAGGCGGCCGTTGGAGCTCGGGCAGTGCGCCGAGCCGGTGCCGGTGGCGGCGAAGCGGCGGATGTCGCGGTCGTGCAGGTGGACGGCGTGCGCCACCCAGACGTCGGGGCCGAGCCAGCCGAGCTTCTCCATGTAGTCGACGGGCGTGCAGCCCATCTGCTCCAGGCAGTGCTCTTCCTCCTCCACGGTCTCGCAGAGGTGGGTGTGCAGGCGCACGCCCTTGGCGCGGGCGAGCGCGGCCGCTTCCGTCATCAGGTCGGCGCTCACCGAGAACGGCGAGCAGGGCGCGACGGCGACGCGCAGCATCGAGCCGGGCGAGGGGTCGTGGTAGGCGTCCACGGCCTCGGCGGTCGCGGCGAGGATCTCGTCCAGGGTCTCGACGACCTCGTCGGGTGGCAGGCCGCCCTGGGAGACGCCCCGGTCCATGGAGCCGCGGCACGGGTGGAAGCGCAGGCCGACGTCGCGGGCGGCCTCGATCTCGGCGGCGAACAGGTCGCCGCGGCCCTTGGGGAAGATGTAGTGGTGGTCGGTGGTCGTAGTGCAGCCGGACAGGGCGAGCCAGCCGAGCCCGGCGGTGGCCGCGCCCGCGACGATCTCGGCGTCCATCGCCGCCCACACCTGGTAGAGCGCGGTCAGCCACTCGAACAGCGTGGCGTCCTGGGCCACGCCCTGGGAGGCCCACTGGTACAGGTGGTGGTGGGTGTTGACCAGGCCGGGGGTGGCCAGGCAGCCGGCGCCGTCGATCCGGGTCGCGCCGGGGACGTCCGGCGCCGGGCCGGGGCCGAGCGAGGCGATGCGGCCGTCGCGGACGTGGATGTGGCCGTGGGGGATGTCGGGGCCTGTGACGGGGGCGATGGCGACGTTCTCGATCAGGACGTCCGCCGGAGGGGTCACCTGCGGCCCGCCTTCCGCGCGGCGGCCAGGCGGACGGCGTCCAGGATCTTCTCGTACCCGGTGCAGCGGCACAGGTTCCCGGCCAGGGCCTCGCGGATCTCGGCGTCGCCGGGCTCGGGGACGCGGGCCAGCAGGTCGTGGGCCTGGACGAGCAGGCCCGGGGTGCAGAAGCCGCACTGCACCGCCCCGCACTCCAGGAACGCCTCCTGCAGCGGGTCGAGCCGGTCGCCCTCGGCCAGGCCCTCGACCGTGCGCACCTCGCGGCCCTCGGCCTGCCCGGCGGCGACCAGGCACGCGCAGACGGGCACGCCGTCGAGGTACACCGTGCAGGAGCCGCACTCGCCCTGCTCGCAGGCGTTCTTGGAGCCCGGCAGGCCGACGCGCTCGCGCAGCACGTACAGCAGGCTCTCGCCCTCCCAGACGTCGTCCACGGCCTCGGCGCGGCCGTTGACGGTGAGGTTCACGCGCATGCCTCCACCTGCTTCCGGTAGTCGTTCCACGCCCAGCCGAGCGTGCGGCGGGCCATCACGGCGACGGCGTGACGGCGGTAGGCGGCCGTGCCGCGCACGTCGTCGATCGGCGAGGCCGCCTCGGCCGCCAGCTCGCCGAACCGCGACCGCACCCGGGCGTCCAGGGCGGCGCCGCCCGTCCAGTCGAGCTCGGCGGCGAGGAACTCCTCGGCGGCGCGGGCCCGGCGCGGGGTCGGGGCGGCGGAGCCGACGCCGGTGCCCACGCGGCGCTCCGCCGGGTGCAGGGCGAGGGCGAAGGAGCACACGGCGATGACCATGGCGTTGCGGGTGCCGACCTTGGAGAAGTACTGCGGGCCGGTGGCGGGGGCCATCCGGAACGCGCGGATCAGCTCGTCGGGGGCGAGCGCGTTGCGCTTGACGCCGAGGTAGAACTCGGCGGCGGGGATCAGCCGGGTGCCGCGCGCCGCCGACTCGGCCTCGACCACGGCGTCCCCGGCCAGCAGCGGCGGGTGGGCGTCCCCGGCCGGGGAGGCGGCGCCGAGGTTGCCGCCGACCGTCCCGCGGTTGCGGATCTGCGGCGAGCCGACCGTGCGGGACGCCTGGGCCAGGCCCGGCAGGGCGTCCCCGAGCTCGGCGACGACCCGCGCGTACGGCAGGCCGGCGCCGACGCGCAGCCGTCCGTCCGCCGCGCGCTCCCAGGTGGCGAGCTCGGGGATCGAGGTGAGGTCCAGCAGCGCCCCGGGGCGCCGCACGTCGAAGTTGATCTCCACCATGACGTCGGTGCCGCCCTGGAGGGGCACCGCGTCCGGCCGGTCCGCCCTGGCGGCGAGGGCCTCCGCCCAGGTGGTGGGTCGCAGGAAGTCCATCAGCGCTCTCCCGCTAGTCCCAGGCCGGGCCGGCGTCCGGCGCGGCGTCGTCCAGCACGGCGCCCTCGATCAGCCCGTACGGGCGGTCGGCGGCGTAGTAGACCTCGTTGTCGTTGTCCATCCCGAAAGGCGAGAGGTCGACGAGGAAGTGGTGCTTGTTGGGGAGGGCGAGCCGGACCTCGCAGACCTCCGGCCGGGTCTCCACCACCCGGGCGCCCATGGCGTACAGCGTCTGCTGGAGCGAGAGGCTGTGGGTGCCGGCGAAGGCGTCGATCAGACATCGCCGCACCTCCTCGTAGGACTCCCCGAAGTCGTAGATTTCGAGCGTATCCGGAGAAGTCCGGCCGTCCGGCGGCGTGGTGTGGCGCCAGCGGGCGGTCACGGCGGTGGCGAGGACGCGGTCGGTGGCCGGGGGCAGGGTGGTGTACTCGTCGCGGGCGAAGCCGTGGAACTCCGACCCCGTCGTGTTCAGCAGCACCAGCCCCTCCAGGCCGGAGACGACCGTGGTGGTGCCGTCCTGGTCGTGGTGCACCACGCACGTGCGGACCTCGCCGGAGGACCGCGCGAACGAGTGCGGGCCGCGCCGCTCCCAGGCGTACTCCTCGATCGACACCCGCGCGTGGCGGATCGCCGGCTGGGAGTCGACGAAGTGGCGGGCCAGCAGGCGGGCGAACTCCTCGATCTGCGTGATCCCGTGCTTCTTGGCGAAGGCGTAGACGGTGTTCTTCTGGGAGTCGGTCGGCAGCACGGCGGAGTTGTCGCCGGTCAGGTGCACGTCGCGCATGTCACCGGACAGCGAGACGCCGACGTTGCAGTCCTTCAGGCGATGAACCTCGCCGTCACGGGTGACGCGGACGACGCGGGTCTCCGCCTTGCCGTAGCGGTTCGGTCCGAGCACGGCGGTCATTCGCTAGCTCCCACGGTAGGTCGAGTAGGCGTACGGGCTGAGCAGCAACGGCACGTGGTGGTGCTCGCCGGGGTCGTCGATCACGAAGGTGACGACGACCTCGGGGTAGAACGCCTTCACGCCCCGCCCGGCGAAGTAGGCGCCCGTGCCGAACACCAGCCGGTGGACGCCCTCGCCCGGCTCGCCGGCGGGCAGCCAGTCGCGCAGCCGCCCGTCCTGGTCGGTGACGCCCCCGGCGATCAGGCGGTCCCCCTGGTACAGGGCGACGGTCACGCCGGCGGCGGGGCGGCCGGCGCTCGCGTCGAGCACGTGCGTGGACAGGCTCACCGGCCCTCCCCCGCGTCCCGGGCGTCTCCCGCCCGCCCGGCCTCTCCGGCGTCCGGCGCGGCGAGCAGCCTGGCCACCCTCAGCCGAGTGATCGCCGCCAGCTCCTCCCGCACGACGGCCCGCTCGGCCGTCTCGTCGTTGCCCAGCCGTCCCTCCAGGCGGTCGAGCATCTCCTCCGCCGTCAGCCCGGTGGCGCAGACGAGATAGACGTGGCCGAACCGCTCCTCGTACCGCGCGTTGCCCGCGGCCAGCGCCGCGAGCACCTTCCGGTCGGCCCCGGCCGTGCCCGACTGCTCCTGCCGCGACCAGGACGACTCGCGCGCCGGCCCGCTCGCCCGCTCACCAATGCGGGGGTGGGCGTCCAGGGCCTCTTGTACATCCTGCCAGGCCAGCGCGCGGACCGCCTCGACGGCCGCGGCGGTGAGCGCCGTCTCGTCGTCGTAGGGCCTTCCCGCGGCGACCCCGCGGGCGAAGGCGCGCGAGGCGCAGCAGGCGAGCAGCTCGCGCTCGGCCTCGGGCGGGCTCAGTGCGTTGAAGCCCGCGAGGCCCTGAGCGGGTGTCACGTTCGGCATGGGTGCAAGTACATCCGCGCCGGCGGGCGCGGTCCAGCGGCAGGAGCTCCCAAGCGGGCCAACGCCTCGCCACGACTTTTCGTGTCATGCTCCAAGTCGCCCGCGAGCGGGCCATGGACGGGCAGGTCACCGCGCCGTCTCCCCTAGGCTGTGGCCATCATGACCGCACCGTTCCCACCCTCGCGTCCCTCCCCCACCACTCTGATCGGCGGCCACGTCCTGGTCGCGGGCGGCCTGGCCACGGGCGGGCTGAAGTACGCGGCCGACATCGAGGCCGAGGTCGTCCAGGTGTTCGTGACCAACCCGCGCGGCTGGGCGCTCACCGACGGCAAACCCTCGGAGGACACCGCGCTGCGGGAGTCGCCGCTGCCGGTGTTCATCCACACGCCCTACCTCGTGAACGTGGGGTCACCGAACGCCGAGGTGCTGGAGAAGTCGCTCGGGTCGATCCGGCACGCGCTGCGGCGCGGCGTGGAGGTCGGCGCGCTCGGCGTGGTCGTGCACACCGGCTCGTCCGTCACGCAGTCCCGCGAGGACGCGCTGCGGCAGATCCACGACCACCTGCTGCCCGTGCTGGACGAGATCCCCGACGACGGCCCGGACCTGCTGCTGGAGCCGATGGCCGGCCAGGCCAACATGCTGTGCGCCACCGTGCAGGACCTCGGGCCCTATCTGGAGACGCTGGAGTTCCACCCGCGCGCGAACGTCTGCCTGGACACCTGCCACGCCTTCGCCGCCGGCCACGACCTCGCGGCCCCCGGCGGGGTGAAGGCGATGATGGACGCGCTCCACGCGATCGCGCCGGGGCGGCTGAAGCTGCTGCACGCCAACGACTCCAAGGACCCCTGCGGCTCGGGGCGGGACCGGCACGAGAACATCGGCGCGGGACTGATCGGCGCGGCGGCGTTCGGCGAGCTGCTGGGCCACCCGGCCGCGGCCGGGATCCCGCTGTGCATCGAGACCCCCGGCAAGGTCGAGGGGCACAGGAACGACATCCTGCTGCTGAAGCGCCTGCGCGACGAGCTCGCCTGAGCCGTACGCCCGAACGGCCGGGGACGCCACGCGGCGCCCCGCCTTCGGACCGGCGTCCCCAGGGCCCGGGTGGAGAGTGCGGCGGGGTGCCGCAGGGTGTGGCGGGGTGTTCGCCGGCGTGATCCGGCCGCCCCCCTTGGGCCGGATCACCGCGTCGTCCTGGACGCCGGATGGCGAACACCCCGCCCCGCCGAGGCCGACGGGCCCTACCCCCCGGTGAGGGCCCGGCGACCTAGGGCGGCCGCCTGTTTCACGCGCGGGTGCGGAATCCAGGCGGGCGCCGTGGGGATCGCGTATCCGGGGTGAGTCCGGCCTTTGGGGCGGACCTCCCCCACGGTTACGCAGTGTGGCCTTTCGCTGCAAGTGACATTACGCTGGGTCATCTGCGCTGCGTGGCCGACTTGGCGGCCGTCTCGCCGAGCGGTCACTGGCCCGCGATGTGCGGACCGCCCGGCCGCGACGAGCGGTGTCCCGGTGTCGCCGAGCGGCGCTCCGGGGGCTCGCGCCGCGCGCGCTCACGGCCGGCGCGCCCCGGTTTCTGGCCCGAGCGGCGGAATCTGCCGGGGAACGCCGTCGGGCGGTAGCGGCGCCGGGCGCGGGTCCTGGGAGCCGGGCGGCGGGGTGCGGAACTGCCGGACGAGCTGCTCGCGGACGCGCCGCGTGTGCCGCCGGCTCACCGGCAGCGTCGTGGCGCCCACGCGCAGCACGATGCGTCCCTCATCGAAACGCATCTCGGTGACGTGCCGCGCCGACACCAGCGTGCTGCGGTGCACCCGGATGAACCCGGAGGCGGCCCAGCGCCGCTCCAGGGCGGCCAGGGACATGCGCACCAGATGGGTGCCCTCGGCGGTGTGCAGGCGCACGTAGTCGCCGCTGGCCTCGGCGTAGGCGACGGCGTGCTGCGGGACGAAGCTGGTGCGCCCGCTGAGCTCGACGGGGATCACGTCGTCCATGGGCGCCTCGACGGCCTGCGGGCCGTACACCGCCGACTCGACCCGCCGCACGGCCTCGGCGACGCGGTCGGGGCGCAGCGGCTTGAGCAGATAGTCCACGGCCTCCAGCTCGAAGGCCTGGACCGCGCGGTCGTCGTGCGCGGTCACGAACACCAGCCGGGGCGGGCTCGGGAACGCGCCCACGAGCCGCGCGAGGTCGAGCCCGTCGAGGCCGGGCATGCGGATGTCGAGGAAGACGCAGTCGAGCCGCTCACCCGCGCCGATCATCGCGACCATGTCCTGGAGCGCCGCGACCCCGTCGGAGGCCGTCAGCACCTCCTCGACACGACTGTCCTGCCGGAGAAGGTAGGCCAGCTCCGACAGCGCGTGCACCTCGTCGTCGACCGCCAAGACACGGAGCATGGCACTTACGCTGCCGCCCGGACGTGCCCGCGGGCAAGACCCATCTTGACTTCGTGTGCTTGATCGACTGCGATTAGTCACACCTTGGGCGCAATTTCGGCACGCGCATGCGTACCGTCGTGCCCTCGCCGGGCGCGGTGTCGATCGTCAGCCCGTATTCCTGGCCGTAGATCTGGCGCAGCCGTACGTCCACGTTGGCCAGGCCGATGCCGCCGCTGTCCCCGCTCGGCGGCTCGCCGTCGAGCATCTCGCGCACCCGGCCCGGCTCCATGCCCGCGCCGTCGTCCTCGACGGTGATGTGCACCTCCCCGCCCGCGTCGCGCACGACGACGTTGACCTCGCCCGTCCCTCCCCTGCGCCGGATGCCGTGGGTGATGGCGTTCTCGACCAGCGGTTGCAGGCACAGGAACGGCACGGGCACCGGCAGCACCTCGGGGACGACGTCCACGGCGTACCGCAGCTTCTCGCCGAACCGTGCCCGCTCCAGCAGCAGGTAGCGGTCGACGCAGGTCAGCTCGTCCGACAGCGTGGTGAAGTCGCCCGCGCGGCGCAGGGCGTGCCGGGCGAAGTCGGCGAAGTCGAGCAGGAGCTCGCGGGCGTGGTCGGGCTCGGTGCGGGTGAAGGAGGCGATCGTGGCCAGGGAGTTGCACACGAAATGGGGGGAGATCTGCGCCCGCAGGGCACGCGTCTCGGCGGACAGGGCCCGCCGGCGGGTGGCGTCCAGCTCGGCCAGTTCGAGCTGGCCCGACGCCCACTGCCCGACCTCGGTCGCGGCGCGGACGAGCGCGGCGTCCACATCGGGGTCGTAGACGGCGAGCGCGCCGATGACCCGTCCGTCCACGGTCAGCGGGACGACGACGGCGCTGCGGACCGCGCAGTCCTCGGCCTCGCA
Source organism: Sphaerisporangium album (assembly GCF_003323745.1). Lineage (GTDB taxonomy): Bacteria > Actinomycetota > Actinomycetes > Streptosporangiales > Streptosporangiaceae > Sphaerisporangium > Sphaerisporangium album. The sequence continues at coordinate 234,909 of NZ_QOIL01000014.1, read as the reverse complement.
GAACAGCTCGTCGCCCGCCACCAGGTAGGGCCGGCCGGCCGCCAGGACGCCGTGGACGTGGCCGAGCAGGTCGCGGGTGTGCGCCTCACTGGGAGGCTCGCGGGCGCCGTCCCAGGCCAGCACCTGGTCCAGGGACGTCACCGCGAGCGCGGAGCACCCGACCAGGGAGCGCAGGTGGCGCACGGCCCTGCGGGCGGAGTCACGGGCCAGCCCGGCGCGCAGGTAGGGGGCGGCCATGGCGGCGAGGTGCAGGGTGGCGAAGGTCGCGTCCTCCCGGGGGGCGCCTCCGCGGGCGGTGGCGCCGCGGCGGCCCAGGCCATAGGCCACGAGCCCGCTCAGGACGCATAACAGTGCCCAGCCGGTGTCGAGCATGCGGGCAACCGTAATCGGTCACGTAATGTGATCGTGCCCGAACCATGAAGGACCGTCCCCGGCGTCCTCCTGGTAGGAGTAACGCTGCTCGCGCCAGGGATCGCCCACATTGTGGTAGCCGCGCTCCTCCCAGAACCCGCGCCTGTCATCGACGAGGTACTCCACCGCGCGCACCCATTTCACACTCTTCCACGCGTACAGATGCGGCACGACGATCCGGACCGGATGGCCGCGCTCGGGGGTGAGCGGCTTCTCGTCCAGCTCCGTGGCGAAAAGCGTGGTCTCGCGTGCGAAGTCCGACATACGAAGGTTCGCGCTGTAGCCGTACTCGCCCCAGACCATGACGTGCCCCACGCCCGCGGCGGGCGGGACCGCCCGCATCAGCGTGTCGGCCGAGACGCCCCGCCACTCGTTTCCCATGATCGAGAACTTCGTGACGCAGTGGAAGTCGGCCAGCACGGTCACCCGCGGGAGGGCGGAGAACTCCGGCCAGCTGAGGCGCGCCTCGCCCCCGGTGGCGGTGGCCCCGAAGACCATGAGGCTCCACCGATCGGGCCGGAACTGCGGGACCCGGCCGTAGTGGATCACCGGGCGGCCACGTGGGATGTACTGCCCCGGGGGCAGTCGGGATTCCTCGCTTGGATCCGGCACGCAGTCATCCTGCCATCGCGCCGGTGACGGCGCGTCATCGGCACCCCATCAGGCGTGAACGGGGACGTCGCGTGGGCCTTCGAGCAGGTGGGTACCGTCTCCTGGCAGCCGTCCACTTCAGCCGCCGACGAACGGCCGCCCGGGGAGCCGTAGCTTACCCCGCTCCCATCCTCGGCTTCAGGCGTCGGTGTCCTTCGGGTCACGAGGCGACGCGTAGATCACCCAGACGATCCGGGCGACGTCATCGATGGCGTAGCGGACGCGTCCACCGCTGGTGACCTCGAATTCCCACTGCTCGAGGTCTTGGCCGTTATGACGATGAGTGGCGAGGTCGCCGCGCAGGCGGTGCTGACGCTCGTGACCCGCCCGTGAGCGCGGATCGGCGCGCAGCGCTTCGAAACACCGGCGCGTGTTGGCCAGGGCGTAACGGCACAACTCCTCCCAGCCCTTGACCGCGTCACTGGTACCGAACCGGACATCCCACTCATGCCCAGGAGGGGGGACCGTCACCCGGTCTCCACGCTTGGGACTCACGCCGATACCTCGACCGGCCCGAAGTCGCCGCTCGTAGCCGTACGCGCCTGGGCGTAGCGCGCGGGGTCGGCCTTGATTCGGGCGCTCGCCCGCCAGCCTGTGATCACTTCCTGGATGGTGGCATCGACGTCAAGCTCCGCGGCATCGGAAATGGCCTCCACCAGTTCGAGAGTGAAGTCACGCAATTCGGCGGACGTGAGGTGGCGGACCCAGGGGAAGACCTCGGGCATGGCGATCACCAGCGCGCGGGCGGTCGGATCATGCTTGACGAGGGCGAGGAACAGGCGGGATGCCGTGGCCAGCGTCCGCTCGCGCTGTTCCTCACGGTCGGCGGCGGTCAGGTAGAAGTCCGGAGCGTCTCGGTGGGTGACACGTACTCGACCGAGGCGTGCGGCGCGTTCGGCGACGGCCCGGGGGTTTCTTGACAGGTCCGAGAAGGTGACGGCGTCGGCGTTGCTGGTGCTCACTCTGGCCATCCTAAGTCAGAACACATTCTGATAGAGGTGAACCCGAAACCAGGTGTCCACGCCGGGGAAGGCCTTCGGCGGCGATCGGCCAGAGGGGGCCGGAAGGCGGTCGCGGGCATGCGCTAGACTCCTCGGCATGCGTGCAGCGCAGGAGTTTTGGTATGGCGACGGACCCGTGGAGGTGGCCGTTCGCCGTCAGACGCTGCGCTGACAGGTAGACGTCGATCGAAGGCCCCGGGTCCGCAGGCATCCGGGGCCTTCGTCGTTCCCGGGCCACGCGGACACCGGCCGCCGAGATCAAGGACTGACCAGGACGACAAGCGGGTACATCGCCAGAGAGGGCACTCACCATGGTCATCGTCATGAATCCCGACGCCACCCGCGAGGACGCGGACGCCATCGTCGCGCTGATCGCCGCGGCGGGCGGCGAGGCGTTCGTCAGCCGCGGCGTCAGCCGCACGATCATCGGGCTCGTCGGGGACGTCACCCACTTCGAGACGCTGAACCTCAAGAGCATGCGGGGCGTGGCGGACGTCGTGCGCATCTCGACGCCGTACAAGCTGGTGAGCAGAGAGAACCACCCGGAACGATCTACCGTGCGGGTGGCCGGGGTGCCGATCGGGCCCGACACCGTGACCCTGATCGCCGGTCCCTGCGCCGTGGAGACGCCGGAGCAGACCCTGGAGGCCGCGCTGATGGCGCGAGCGGCGGGCGCGACCCTGCTACGCGGCGGCGCGTACAAGCCGCGCACCTCGCCGTACGCCTTCCAGGGGCTGGGCGAGGCGGGCCTGCGCATCCTCGCCGACGTCCGCGCCGAGACCGGGCTGCCGATCGTCACCGAGGTCGTCGACGCCCACGACGTCGAACTGGTCGCCTCCTACGCCGACATGCTGCAGGTCGGCACCCGCAACGCGCAGAACTTCACGTTGCTGCAGGCCGTGGGCGCGGCCGGGATGCCGGTCATGCTCAAGCGGGGCATGAACGCCACCATCGAGGAGTGGCTCATGGCGGCCGAGTACATCGCGCAGCGCGGCAACCTCGACATCGTGCTGTGCGAGCGGGGCATCCGCACGTTCGAGACCGCCACCCGCAACACCCTGGACGTCTCGGCGGTCCCCATGGCGCAGCGCCTGTCCCATCTGCCGGTCATCGTCGACCCGTCCCACTCGGGCGGCCGCCGCGACCTGGTGCTCCCGCTCACCCGCGCGGCGATCGCCGTAGGCGCCGACGGCGTCATCATCGACGTCCACCCCCACCCCGAGCAGGCCCTGTGCGACGGCCCCCAGGCCCTGATCCGCGACGACCTGGACGAACTGTCCCGCGCGATCCGCGCCTTCGCCCCCCTGATGAACCGCACCCTGGCCACCCCCGAACCGTCCCTGCTCACCTAGACCCCCGGCATCACGAGCCTGTGAGCCCTCGCCTTACAGCGCGGGGGCTCACAGGCCCACCCGTTTCCCCCAAAGAGGCCACCCGTCCCGGAAACGGTCCTCGCCTCCGGCTCGGGCTGTACTTCCAGGGCCTCCGGCTACCCCCTCAGGGACCTATGGCCCACGTCGGTCCCACCCCGCCCCCGTTCGGGATCACGGAAGGACCCATCACAAAGACGCCATTACGCCGCGCCTCGACGTGAGACTGCTTGCTCATCCAGCCGCACCGCGAACTCAGCCAGGGTGTCGGCGCCCAAGACGTCACGGATGCCGGTGTGGGCGGCCGCCTGCGCATCCGCTGGGAGATTCGCGACGACGTCCACGAAGCCTTCATGACCCTCGCCGCCGCCATCATCTGCCGGCGACGCCTCATCCACTGATCGTCCCGATAGGACTTCTCGTAGCAGTCGGGCCGCGCAGCCTCACAGCCGGGATCGCAGCACGTCGATCTCACATCCCGGCGCGAACGGGTCGAAGCCGTGCTCGGCCAGCCAGCGAACCGCCAGCAGGCTTCGCAACGACCACCACGCGCGGATCACGTCGAGGTCGACATCGGTGCCATAGCCGGCGACGACGTCGCCCAGGTGCTCCTCGTGTCCGAGCGTCAGGATGGCGAGGTCGAACAGGGCATCACCTTGACCCGCCTCGGACCAGTCGATGATGCCGGTGATCTCGTCGCCTTCGACGAACACGTGAGCGATCTGCAGGTCGCCGTGCGTGAACACCGGAGCCCACGGCCGGAGCGCGGCCTCGGCGACCTGGCGGTTGCGGGTGACCAGGCCGGCGGGCAGGACACCGTTCGTCACGAGCCACTCGCACTCGCCGTCGAGTTCCGCCGCCCACTCGTCGATGCCCCGGCCGGCCTGGCCGAGCCGGGGCGGCAGCGGCGCATCGTGCAACTTCCGGATGGCGGCGCCCGCCGCGGCCCACGCCGCCGGGGACGCGGTCGACGGCTCGCCGAGGCGGCCGAGCGCCGTCCCCGGGACCGCGGCGATCGCGAGCACCGGCGGCTTGTGCCACAGGACCTTCGGGGTCGGGACCGGCGCCAGGGCCATCGCCTCGACCTCGACTTCGATGCGTGCCTGATCGGCGTCCACCTTCAGGAACACATCGCCGACGCGCAGGGTCGCGCGCTCGGAATGGGCGACGACCACTTGGACCTCATCCATAGGCGACCAGTATCCCGGGGGTGATCGTCGACGTCACCAGGTTTATCTCGTGCGATTGCGCGGCTGACCGCGTCCCGCTTCGTGCGCGACACCGACCGCTGACCAGGTCAGGTCCACCACTTTTGCCAGGAGCCTGGCTGCGCGTCCACGCGCGGGCGGGCGGCGTCATCGGCGAGGTCGCGGCCCGCTCGATGACCATCGCGGGCACGCTGCGGGAGTGGCGTGAATGGACGGGGCCGCCGTTCGACACGACCGGCGACGGCGAGCCGAGCCAGGCGGAAAGGCACGGCTCGGCGGCGGCTGGCCTGCCAGGTGGAGGGGTCAGGCGGGGTCGTCCAGCTTGTACTCCTGGATCGAGGCGGCGAGTTGGACGGCGAGTTCTTCGGCGTCCAGGCGCTTCTCGATCTGGCGGAGGTCGGCGATCCTGGCGCGGGTCTCGGCGCGGCGGGGGGCGAGCAGGGTGCAGCAGTCCTCGTCGGGGAGTTCGGAGATCGCCAGGGTGCCGATGCGGCGGGCCTCGGCCATGATCTCGGTCTTGTCCATGCCGATGAGCGGCCGCAGGATCGGCATCGCGACCGCGTCGTCCAGCGCGGTGAGGTTCTGCAGGGTCTGGGACGACACCTGGCCGAGGGAATCTCCGGTGACGAGCACGTCGCGCCGCAGGCGGTGGGCGACCTCCTCGGCGGTCTTGAGCATCAGGCGGCGCTGCGCGACGACCTGGAGCCGGTCGGCGCCGGAGGAGCGCAGGGACTGCTGCGCCTTGCCGAACGGCACCACGAACAGCCGCGCGCGGTCCTGGAACTTGGACAGCTTGCGCACCAGCGCGTACGCCTTGTAGATCGACTCGGAGGTCGTGAACGGGATGCCGGAGAAGTGCAGGAAATCGACGCTGAGGCCGCGGCGGAGCATGCGGTAGGCCGCCACCGGCGAGTCGATGCCGCCGGACATGAGCACCAGGCCGCGCCCGCTGATGCCGACGGGCAGGCCGCCGTGGCCCGGCAGGCCGTCGGTGAAGACGAACACCTCGTCCCTGTCGACCTCGATGTGCACGGTCAGCTCGGGGTTCTTCAGCCGCACCGGCAGGCCGTACTTGTCGTTGATCTCGCCGCCGACCACGCGGTCGAGCTCGTTGGACCGCAGCGGGAACCGCTTGTCGCGGCGGCGCGAGCGGACGGCGAAGGTCGCGCGCCGCTCGATCAGCTCGGTGCGCCCGGCGACCAGCTCCAGCGCGGCGGCCGTGACGGCGTCGGGGTCCTTGGCGACGCGCCAGGCGCGGTGGATCCACACCAGGCCCATGACGTCGGTGAGACGCTCGGCGACCGCATCGGCGACGTCCACGCTCGTGCCGTCGGGCAGCAGGATGGCGATGACGCCGTGCCGCTGGCGGACGTCCGCACGCACGTCGAAGCCCTTCAGCGCGGACTTGATGTTCGCCTGGAGCCGCCGCTCGAACAGCTCGCGATTCTTGCCCTTGAGGACGACCTCGCCCAGCTTCAGCAGGACACAGGGCTCGCCCAGAGCTGAGGGGGGCACGACGGACATACGGTGGGCCTCCGGGCATGAGGGTCGGGATCGGGCACGCGCCGGGTGACGACCGTTCCGGCGTGCGGCACCACTCAATTTATCCCGGATGACGACCTGCCGGTCCCCCGCACCTGCCCGCGACCACCTCACCCGGAGGTTACAGACCCGGCCTCGGCTCCGCCCGGAACGCGAACGCCCGCAACGCGAACGCCTCCGGGCCCTGACGGGCGGCCGGAGGCGCGGACTGACGGCGTGCCCGCCGGGGCGGGCGCCGGCGATCAGCCGAAGAAGACCTCGGCCTCCTCGTACCGGGACACCGGGACGGTCTTCAGCTCGGAGGTCGCCGCGTCCAGGCCGACGCGGACGATGTCGGTACCGCGCAGCGCGACCATCTTGCCGAAGTCGCCCTCGTGGGCGGCGTCGATCGCCTGGAGACCGAAGCGGGTGGCGAGGACGCGGTCGTAGGCGCTCGGGGTGCCGCCGCGCTGGACGTGGCCGAGCACGGTGGTGCGGGCCTCCTTGCCGGTGCGCTTCTCGATCTCGTGGGCGAGCAGCTCGCCGATGCCGCCGAGGCGGACGTGGCCGAACGCGTCGAGCTCGCCGGCCTGCAGGGCCATCTGGCCCTCGATCGGGTGGGCGCCCTCGGCGACGACGATGATCGGCGAGTAGCGGATCTTGAAGCGGCTCTCGACGTACTCGCAAACCTTGTCGATGTCGAACGGCTTCTCGGGGATGAGGATGACGTTGGCGCCGCCCGCCATGCCCGCGTGCAGGGCGATCCAGCCCGCGTGGCGGCCCATGACCTCGCAGATCAGCGCGCGGTGGTGGGACTCGGCCGTGGTGTGCAGGCGGTCGATCGCCTCGGTCGCGATGTTGACGGCCGTGTCGAAGCCGAAGGTGTAGTCGGTGGCGTTGAGGTCGTTGTCGATGGTCTTCGGCACGCCGATGACGTTGACGCCGCGGTCGAAGAGCTGCTTGGCGACGCCCAGCGTGTCCTCGCCGCCGATCGCGATGAGCGCGTCCACGCCGCCCTCGGCCAGGTTGGCCTTGATGCGGTCGACGCCGCCCTCGATCTTGATGGGGTTGGTCCGCGAGGAACCGAGGATCGTTCCGCCGCGCGGGAGGATGCCGCGCACGGACTGGACCTCCAGCGGCATGGTGTCGCCCTCGAGCGGGCCGCGCCAGCCGTCGCGGAAGCCGACGAACTCGTGACCGTAGACGCCGATGCCCTTGCGGACGACGGCGCGGATGACCGCGTTGAGCCCGGGGCAGTCGCCGCCCCCGGTCAGTACTCCGATGCGCATGGCGGGTTCCTCCCGATGGGTTCACAGCCAGACTATGTTGAGCTCCGCGGCCACCGATTCGCCTTGCACCGCCGGAGCACCCGAGGTCTTCGAGGTCACCGATGTGGCCGCCGCCGCATGGCATTGTGCCGCAGGCGCCAACATTGGTCTAGACCAAGTGGTTAGACCGTACCGTACGCGGCGCGGCGTCGTGAAACGGACCGCTCAGGCGGGCACCACGAGCACGCACGAGGGGCTGCCGACCTTGAAGCTCTCCCCCGTGATCCGGGGGACGCCGTCGCTGAGCGCGAGCGTGGCGACCTCGTCGGAGCGCTGGTTGGCGACGTACATCCTGTCGCCGGCCAGGGCGAAGTGGCGGGGCCACAGCCCGCCGGACCCGACCTCGGCGACCGGGGTGAGCCCCGGGCCTTCCCCGCCGTCGAGGGAGAAGACCGAGATGGTGTCGGGGCCGCGGTTGGCGACGTAGAGGTGGCGGCCGTCCTGCGCGATCTCGATGTGCGAGACGTGGTTGCGGACCGAGGAGCGGCTGGCGGGCGTCCGCCCGATCTCGCGCCACTCGGAGTCGAGAATGGTGATCATGCCGTCCAGCTCGCCCGTGACGTACCAGCGGTCGTCGTGGCGGGCCATGTGCCGCGGGCCGGAGCCGGACGGCAGGCGGGCCGGCCCCTCCGGGTGGGGCTCGGGCCCGGCGCCGAGCAGGAAGCGGCGGACCTCGTCGGTGCCGAGGTCGGTGACGTGCAGAATGCGGCCGGGGCCGAACACGGCCTGGTGGGCGTGCGGCTCGGCCTGGCGCGCGGGGTCGGGGCCGTGGCCCTCGTTGGGGAACAGCCTCGGGCGGCCGTCGAACAGGCCGGAGCTGCCGAGCCGGTACACCGCGACGGTGCCGTCGCCGTAGTTGGCGATCGCGAGCCACGTCCCGGTCGGGTCGACGGCCAGGTGGCAGGGGTAGGACCCGCCGCTGGCGCCGTCGGCGAGCAGCTTGGGGCCCTCGGGGTCGGCCGAGTAGGCGGCGACGCCGCCCTCCTCGCGTTCCAGCACGGCGTACAGCACGGGCAGGCGCGGGTGCATGGCGAGGAAGGAGGGGCCGGGCGCGGAGGTCTCGGCGATCGCGGTGAGCGCGCCGTCCTGCCGCCGGGCGACCGTGAGCCCGAGGCCGGTGCCGCCGGTCTCCGGGGTGTATCCGCCGATGTAGACGAGGTCGTGGCCTGCGGCGCCCGCGCCGTTCTCTGAAGTCTCCGAAGTCCCCGAAGTCATGGCACCGACGATAGCGCCCCGGCCTCTCCTTGATCCTCGTTGCGGCCACATGGAACGTACGGTGCGTCCCCGTCCCGCAACAGATTTCGCTTTCCCGGCACGAAACCCGGCATTTTCGCGCGCCGCGGGTCTGGATCTTCGGCGCGTCCATATGCTTGACTCAGTCAACGAATCCGTTGATTGGAGCAAGGGATGGAAGAGCTCGTCGCCGACGTCCGCACCTTCAACCGCTTCTACACGCGCGTGATCGGAGTCCTCGGCGCCGGCATGCACGACACGCCGTACTCCCTGACCGAGGCCAGGGTCCTGTTCGAGCTGCGGGCGCACGAGGAGATGGAGACGGGCGAGCTGCGGCGGCTGCTCGGCCTCGACGCCGGCTACCTCAGCCGCATGCTGGCGCGGTTCGAGTCCGGCGGGCTCGTCACGCGGGCGCGCTCGGCCGCCGACGCCCGGCGGCAGGTCGTGCGGCTTAGCCCGCACGGTCTTGAGGTGTGGCGGGTCCTGGACGCGGCGTCGGCGTCGGACGTGCGCGACCTGCTGGCACCCCTCGCCGCAGAGGACCGGCGGCGGCTGAAGTCCAGCATGGCCGCCATCCAGCGCATCCTCGGCGACGACGGCGCGGGCCGCGAGCCGTACGTCATCCGCCCGCCCCGCCCCGGCGACCTCGGCTGGATAGTCCACCGCCACGGCGTGCTGTACGCCGACGAGTACGGCTGGGACGAGACGTTCGAGGCCATGACCGCGCGCATCGTCGCCGACTACGTCCGCGACCACGACCCCAAGCGCGAGGCGTGCTGGATCGCCGAAGTGGAGGGCGAGCGCGCGGGCTCGATCATGTGCGTCAGGGACGACGACCGGACGGCGCGGCTGCGGCTCCTGCTGGTCGAGCCGTCCACCCGGGGTATGGGCATCGGCGGGCGCCTGGTCGAGGAGTGCCTGGCCTTCGCCCGGCGCGCCGGGTACGCGCGCATCGTCCTGATGACCGTCGAGGTGCTGGCCTCCGCCCGGCGCATCTACCAGCGGGCGGGCTTCCAGCTGGACGAGCAGCACGACGAGCGTTCCTACGGCGCGGACGTCACCGTCCAGACGTGGTCACGAGACCTCTGAGGGATGGCCCGGCGTCCAAGTACCTCTGAGGAGACGGACGCGGCGTACGAAGATCTGCGAGGGACGCCGGGCGAAGATCGACAAGCTTCGGCAAACGCGGGGCAAGATCTCGGCCTCCCCTGCCGCGCCGCGCCGGGGATGGGCCGGGCGGGCTGCGATCATCGTGCGGGCGCCGCGTCGCCGGCCGCGGATCCGGGGGCGTCCGAGCCCGCCGCCCGGCCAGGGGAGCCGTCCGATGACCTCGTTGATCATTTCAGCCCCGCCCGCTCCGGCGATCAGGACGCGCAGGGCGCTGGTCTTCCTCGACCGCGAGGCCGGCACCCGGGCCGCCGGGGCCGACCGCAGGCTGGTGCACGCGCTCACCGCCGAGGGGTACGCGGTCGAGACCGCCGAGTGCGACGCGGCCGACCACCGGCGGGTCGGCGACTTCCTCGACACGGTCGAGCCCGGCGACCTGCTGCTCGTGCGCTGGTCGACCGAGTCGGGGTGGGGACGCCGGGAGTTCGGCGCGCTGATGGACGAGTTCGCCCGCCGCGTCGAGCGCTCCGACGGCGCGGCGCTGCTGCTGATCGTGGACTTCGGCTGGCTGGTGACGGCGAGCCCCGGCCCGCCGCACGAGGCCACCGGCCGCCTGCCCGTGCGCGGCGAGCCCGTGGCGGCCGCCGCCGCCCTCACCACCAGCGCGATCGTCCCCGCGCGGCACGGCCGCCCGGTGTCGCTCACCGCGATACTCGCCGACGGCATCCTGTCCGGCGAGGCGGACCTCGACCGCGACGGCACCATCTCGGTCGGCGACCTGTTCCGGTACGCCCAGGAGCGCAGCGCCGGCGCGGACCGCACGCCCTTCCTGCTGACCTACGGCGAGGGCGAGCTGATCGGCGTCGCGTCCCCGCGCCGCGCCGTCCACGACCTCGGCGAGGAGTTCGGGACCGCGCTCGCCCGCCTGGCCGTCCTCGGCGACGCCGTGCCGCCGATGTCGGCCGCCGAGCTGGTGAACAGGATCTACGAGGTGCACCTCGGGCCGGACGCGCGGCAGCTCCTGCGCCGGGCCGCGCTGCTGGAGGAGGACGAGCCGCTCACCCCGGAGGCCGCCCGACTGCTCGCCGAGGGCGCCTCGCCGGAGGAGGCCCTGCGCGAGCTGCGCGCCTGGGGGCTGCTCGGGCACGACACCCCCCTCGCGGGCCCGGCGATCCGGCAGGCCGTCGCGGGCAGGCTGGAGGCGGGCGAGCCCGCGCACGTGTCGGCCCTGCTGCGCCGCCGCCGCGCGGCCACCCGTCCCGTACGGCCCCGCACCCGGCTCACCGGCGACCGGTGGACGCTCCAGGACCGGCTCGGCCACCGCGTGCACGCCGAGGCCGTCGCCGCGTTCATCCGCCACCCCGACACCCGCCCGCCGCTCACGATCGGCGTGAAAGGCCCCTGGGGGGCGGGCAAGACGTCGCTGATGCGCATGATCCAGGACCTGCTGGACCCCGGCGCCGCCGAGGACCGGGCCACCGAGATCCACCTCGGCCGGACGGACGTCCCCCGCCGCGCCCGGAGGCGGCGGGGACGGGTGACCAACGCCGAGGTGCTGGCCCGCGCCAAACGGCCGGAGGAGGACGACCCCGACCGCGCGACGCCCGGCGAGCTGCCGATGCGGCCCGCCGACTGGCGGCCGACGGTCTGGTTCAACCCGTGGATGTACCAGAACGGCGAGCAGGTCTGGGCGGGCCTGGCCCACGAGATCATCAGCCAGGTCACCGGCCGGCTGCCGCGCGGTGAGCGCGAGCGCTTCTGGCTGACGCTGAACCTGTCCCGGGTCGACCGCGAGGCCGTGCGCCGGCGTGGGTACGGGCTGGCGGCGACGCGCCTGCTGCCCGTCGCCCTGGCGCTCTGCGCGACGCTGCTGTTCACGGGCGCGTCGCTGGCCGCGTGCGCGCTGTTCCCGGCGGTGGGCTCGCTGCTGCGCGGGACGGCCGCCGCGGTGGGGTCCGGCGGGTCGGTGCTCCTCATGGCCGCCGCGGCCGTGCGCCTGACGCGGTTCCTGGGCGAGTCGGCGGACACGGCCTTCCGCAAGCTGGTGCGCCAGCCCGACCTGCTCGGGTCGCCGGCGCAGGCCCAGCAGCTGGTGCCCGACCCGGGATACCGGTCACGGACGGGGTTCCTGCACCTGGTGCAGACCGACATGCGCCGCGTGCTCGGCATGGTGGCGACCGAGGAGCGGCCGCTGGTGGTGTTCGTGGACGACCTCGACCGGTGCTCGCCGGGCACGGTCGCGCAGGTCATCGAGGCCGTGAACCTGTTCCTGGCCGGGGAGTTCCCCAACTGCGTGTTCGTGCTGGCGATGGAGCCGGAGGTCGTGGCGGCGCACGTCGAGGTCGCCTACCGGGACCTCGCGCGCACGCTTCCCTCCGGCGCCGAGGAGCGCTCGGGGCTCGGGTGGCGGTTCCTGGAAAAGATCATCCAGCTTCCGCTGAGCGTGCCGCTGCTGGACGACGGCGAGCGGATCCCCGCGTACCTGCGCACCCTGCTCGACGTCCCGCCCGCGCGCGAGGGGGTCGCGTCGGACGCGCGGGACACGGCCGGCGCGGGCGGGCAGGGCGCGCAGCCGGACCCGGAGCTGGTCGACCGCATGGAGTCCGCCATCCGGGCCCTGCGCCCGACCGCCGAGGACCTCGACACGGTCGCCCGCCGCGTGCAGGACGCCGTCGGGCCGCCGGCCGCCCCGGGCACGTGGGCGGGCGCGCCCAAGCCGGGCCTGTTCTCGCGGCGGACGCCGATCACCTTCCTGACCAGGACGGGAGCCCTCAGGACGGAGGCCGCCGCCCCGGGACGGGCGGCCCGCACGTCCCCGAGGCCGCCGCACGACTCGATCGGCGGGCTCACGGCGGCGGCGCGGCTCGCCGCCGACCGCGTCTACGACGACATCTACAGCGACGAGAACGCGTACGCGGCGATCGAGCGGGTGCTCCCCGCGCTGACGCTGAGCAATCCGCGGGAGCTGAAGAGGTACGTGAACGTGTTCCGCTTCTACTCGTTCGTCACCTATCGGCGGGCGCTGGCCGGGGCGGCGCGCGCGAGCGACGACGAGGTCGCCAAGCTGGCGGTGCTCACGGTGCGGTGGCCGCACCTGCTGTCGCTGTTCGCCCGCGACGCCGAGCCCCCGGCAGGCCGGGACGCGGAGCCGACGGAATGCCAGGACTCCGAGCGCCCCGGCGAGGGGCGCACCGTCCTGGAACGGCTGGAACGGGCCGCGGCCGTCCCTGGACGGCAAGAATGGGCCGAGGCTCTCACCGAGGCGGGGCTGCTCAGGAACGGCAAGGCCGGGACGGCCCGCTGGGACGCGCTGCGCGTCCTGCTGTCCGCCCCGCCCTCGGTCGCCTGCCTCGCGCGCGACCTCCTCTGAGTCCGAGGCCGCCGCGCGGGGCCGTGCCGTCCGCGGGCCCGCCCCGGAAGGCGGTCAGCGCTGCGCCTGGATCATCCAGTGCTGCTTCTCCAGTTCCTCGGTGACCTCGATGAGCAGGTCCTGGGTGACGAGGTCGGCGTCGTCGGTCGCCTCGATGCGCTCGCGCATGCGGGCGACGATCCCCCCGAGTATCTCGGTGAACACCGCGACGACCTTGCCGTCCTCTATGTAGCCGAAGTCGAGCTGCTGGAGGTGCGTGTCGCGGGCGATCGTCGCGGCGCGCCCGTCCGGGTTCACGCCGACGGCCACCGCGCGTTCCGCCGCGTTGTCGGCGCCGTTGCGCGCCAGGGCGACGATCTCGTCGAGCTGGAGGTGCAGCGACCGGAAGTTGCGGCCGACCAGGTTCCAGTGGGCCTGCTTGCCCACGAGCGAGAGGTCGAGCAGATCGATGAGCGCGCCGTGGAGCGCCTCGCCCACGATCTTCTGCTTGTCGGCCGGAAGCGGGCTGGTGATCTGGGCCATGGAGGTTCTCCTCCTCGTAGAAATCCGGTTTATGGCCTTGTGTCTCTTTTCGCCCATAACCGGTCTGCGCTGCCCTAAACGTTGACACTGTAATGATTGCAGTGTCACTATGGGTTCATGAGTGACACCTGGACGATCGGCGAGCTGGTGGAGCGGGCGGCGGACACGCTGGGCCCCTCGGCGCCGCGACCCAACGGCCGGGTCCGCGACGTGCCCAACGAGCGGCTCATCCGCTGGTACACGACCATCGGCCTGCTCGACCCGCCGCTGACCCGCCGGGGCAGGGTCGCCCTGTACGGCAGGCGTCACCTGCTCCAGCTCGTGGCCGTCAAGCGCCGCCAGGCCGAGGGGCTGTCCATCGCGGAGATCCAGGCCGAGCTCACCGGCGCGACCGACGGCACCCTGGAGGGCATCGCCCGGCTGCCCGCCCCGGCGGCGGCCCCCGATCACGCCGCGGACGTGAGCGATCCCACACCGGCCCGCCCACGCTTCTGGGCCCAGCGCCCGGCCCCGGCCCCTGTCGCGGCGGCGCCGCCCGTCGTCACACCGTCCCCTATGGCGCCGCCGGCCTCGCCGTCCGAGGCGGCGGCCCACACCGACGCGTTCGTCCATGCCGAGGGTCACGCGCACGCCGACGGCTTCCTGCACGGCGTGCGGCTGTCCCCCGGGGTCACGCTGCTGATCGACGGGCGTGCGCCCTCCCCCGGCGACGTCGCCGCGCTGCGCGAGGCCGCCCTGCCCCTGCTGTCCGTCCTGCGCGAGCGCCACCTGTCCGCCCCGCCGGCCACGCCCCCCGCGTCCGGCCGCTTCGACGACCCCGCCACCGGCAACGGCGCCGGCCACCCCGGTCCCGTCCGTTCCGGACCCGACCCGTCCGAAGGGATGCACCCATGACTGTTCAGATCACCTCGTTGAAGCCCGGTGAGTACGCGCCGACGCCGGACGCGGGACTGGGCGCGCTGCGGACCGCGCGGGGCAACCTGCCGCTGGAGAGCGTCGAGGTGGAGGCGCTGATCACCGGCCTGACCTCGGGCGTCGGGGTGGCCCAGGGCTTTCGCAATCCGTTCGACGTGCCGCTGGAGGCGACCTACGTCTTCCCGCTGCCCGACCGCGCCGCGGTGACGTCCTTCCGCATGGAGGCCGACGGCCGCGTGGTCGAGGGCGTGCTGAAGGAGCGCGGCGAGGCCCGGCAGGACTACGACCGTGCCCTGGCCGAGGGGCGCAGGGCCGCCATCGCCGAGGAGGAGCGTCCCGACGTCTTCACCATCCGGGTGGGCAACATCCTGCCGGGCGAGCGGGTGACCGTCCGCCTGGCGCTCAGCCAGCCGCTGCCGTACGAGGACGGCGCCGCGACGTTCCGCTTCCCCCTCGTGGTCGCCCCCCGGTACATCCCGGGGACGCCGCTGGACGAGCGCTCGGCGGGCGACGGCGTGGCGCCCGACACCGACGCCGTCCCGGACGCCTCGCGGATCAGCCCCCCGGTGCTGCTGCCCGGATTCCCGAACCCCGTACGCCTGTCGCTGACGGCCCGCGTCGACCCCGCCGGGCTGGACCTGCGCGAGATGCGCTCCAGCCTGCACGTCGTGACCCGCGAGGACGACACTGTGAGCCTGCGGCCGGGTGAGCGCCTGGACCGCGACTTCGTGCTGCGGCTGGAGTTCGCCGCCTCCAGCGCGCTGGCCCTCGTCCCGGACCGGGCGAAGGACGACGACGAGCCGGACACGACCGACGGCGACGGCACCTTCACCCTCACCGTGCTCCCCCCGTCCGGCGATGGCCAGGGCGAGCGCAGGCCGAGGGACGTGGTCCTGCTGCTGGACCGCTCGGGCAGCATGGCCGGGTGGAAGATGGTCGCCGCACGCCGCGCCGCCGCGCGCATCGTCGACACGCTGACCTCCGCCGACCGGTTCGCCGTCCTGTCGTTCGACTCGGTGGTGGAGCGCCCGGACCGCCTCGACGCGGGGCTCGTCCCGGCGTCCGACCGCAACCGCTACCGCGCGGTCGAGCACCTCGCGCGGCTGGAGGCCCGCGGCGGCACCGAGATCCTCCAGCCGATGGAGCAGGGGCTCGGCCTGCTGGACGACTCCTCGCGCGAGCGCGTGCTCGTGCTGGTCACGGACGGGCAGGTCGGCAACGAGGACCAGATCCTCGAACGCCTCGGCGCGCGGCTCGCGGCCGTGCGGGTCCACACCGTCGGTGTCGACCGGGCCGTCAACGCCGGGTTCCTCGGCAGGCTGGCCGGGCTCGGCGCGGGCCGCTGCGAGCTGGTGGAGTCGGAGGACCGGCTGGACGAGGCGATGGAGCACATCCACCGCAGGATCGGCTCCCCGCTGGTCACCGGCCTGTCCCTCAAGCCGGAAGGCCTGGACGTGCTCCCCGGCACCGTGACCCACCTCGGCTCGCTCTACTCCGGGGTGCCGCTCACCGTCTCCGGACGCTTCCGCGGCCCCGCGAGCGGCGCGATCACCGTCCACGGGACGGCCACCGGCGGTACCCCCTGGGAGCGGCGGCTGACCGGGACGCCCGCCGAGGGGGAGGCCCCGCGGGCGATCTGGGCCAGGGCGCACCTGCGCCGCCTGGAGGACCGCTACGCGACCGGCGAGCACGACCTGGAGCGCGAGATCGTCGCGACCTCGCTGCGGCACGGCGTGCTGTGCAGGTTCACGGCCTTCGTCGCGGTCGACACGCGCGTGGTCGCCGACGGCGAGCCGCGCCACCGCGTCGTCCAGCCGGTGGAGATGCCGAGCGGCTGGGACATGCCGGCCCCGGCCATGCCGATGGCGGCCTCGATGCCGGCGGCGTTCACCGCGGCGGCTCCGGCGGTCTTCAACGCCGAATCCGAGGGCCTGACGCCGCCCGGCGCCGCTCCCACCTTCGGCGGCGCTGCGCCGAGCGTGGTGGCCGGAGGTCCCCCCGCGCCGATGCCGGCCCCGCGGTCGGCCCCCGGGCGCGGCCGGTCGTTCTTCCGGGCGCCGAGCCCGAAGATGGCCCCGCCTCCGCCGATCCACCGCTCGCCGGACGCCGTACGGCCGCAGCTCGCCGACGAGCTCGCGCGTCTGCGCGCCGCGTCGTCGCTGCCCCGGGCCGAGCGCCTGCGCTACCTCGCCGACCTCGGCAGCCGCCTGTCGGCACTGGTGACCTACCTGGGCGGCCAGGACCGCCTGGCCTCCCTGGCCACCGACCTCACGGCCTGCGAGACCACCCCGGGCACCGACGTGGACGCCCTGTGGCAACGGGCCATCACCGTCCTCACCGAGCTGACCGGCGCCGGCGAGCCGGACGAGCCCGGGCGGGGCCACGCACCCCGGAGCCCGTTCTGGAAGCGCTCCTAGGCGGTGGCGACAGGGGCGTGGGCCCGGATCCGACCGTGGAATGACCGGGTCCCGGCGCGCGCCCCCGGGAGGGAGACTCGCCATGGCCGCCTCTGGACCTGCCGCCGTCTACGGGCGGTCCTCGGAGGAGGCGCCGAGGTCGCGGTACGCCGGGCGCAGGATGTCCAGCAGGGGGATGTGGCGTACGCGGATCGGGGGCGGCTCCAGTGCCCGGAGCAGCAGTTCGGGGGGCGCGGACGCCGGCGCGGGGCGGGGGCGCAGGCGGGTGGGCGGGGTGGAGGGGTCGTAGAAGTCGGTCAGGCGGGCGGCGAAGGGCACGTCGTCCACGTGCAGGGGGTCGGCCGGCTCGGCGTCGTCGCCGGGGGTGCCGCGCAGGGCGTCCAGAAGGTCCTCCTTGGCCTGGCCGCGCCAGGCGAGCACGAGGAACGGGTCCTCGTCGAAGGACTCGGCCAGCAGGTACAGCACGGCCGAGATGTGCTTGCACGGCAGGCCCCAGTCGGGGCACGAGCACCGCATGTCCAGCTCGGACGGGAAGAGCGGCAGGCCGAGGCCGTCGAACACCTCGACGATCTCGGGCGGCATCTCCCCCGCGAGCAGCTTGGCGCGGTAGAGCGCCTCGCCGGCCAGCGCCTCCTGCACGCCCGCCCACTCGGCCTCGCCGTACGCGGCGATCTCGATGGTCAGGCGGTAGGGGTCGGGCCGCGACCCCTGCACCCTGGCCGTCACCACGCCGGGCGCCAGGTCGATCTCCAGGACCTGGCCCTTCCTGGCGTACGAGCGGCCCCGGCTCAGGCGGCCGGAGTCGCAGACGCGCTCCAGGATGTCCACGAACCTGCGCGACCACCACTGCTCGCCGATGGACCCCCGCTTGGCGCGCGCCTGGATGCCGCCCTCGACGCGGATCGGCGCCGACGCCTCGAACCACCCGTCCCTGCCGACCGGCATGTCACATCCCCCCTCCGCGAGGCGCCCCGGCGGGCACCTCAGCTCACCGCCTCGGGGCCGAGGCGGAACAGCTCGCGCAGCTGCTCGGTCGTCAGGTCGGCGATCCAGTCCTCGCCGGCCCCGACGACGCTCTCGGCCAGCGCCTTCTTGCGTTCGATCATCTCGTCGATGCGCTCCTCCAGCGTCCCGGCGCAGACGAACTTCCTGACCTGGACGTTCCTGGTCTGCCCGATGCGGAACGCCCGGTCGGTGGCCTGGTCCTCGACGGCCGGGTTCCACCAGCGGTCGACGTGGATCACGTGGTTGGCGGCGGTGAGGTTGAGGCCGGTGCCCGCCGCCTTGAGCGACAGCAGGAAGATCATCGGCTCGTCGTCGCTCTGGAAGCGCTCGACGAGCTCGTCCCGCTTCTTCTTGGTCAGACCGCCGTGCAGCCACAGCACGGGACGGTCGAGGTGGGCGGCGAGGTAGGGCTGGAGCAGGGAGCCGAACTCGGCGTACTGGGTGAAGACCAGCGCCTTGTCCCCCTCCTCGACGACCTCCTCGGCCAGCTCCTCCAGCCGGGCGAGCTTGCCCGAACGACCGGCCAGCCGCGAGCCGTCCTTGAGCAGGTGGGCGGGGTGGTTGCAGACCTGCTTCAGCCGGGTCATCGTGGCGAGCACGTTGCCGCGCCGCTCGATGCCCTCGGTCTGGTCGATCCTGGTCATCATGTCGTTGACGACGGCCTGGTAGAGGCTGGCCTGCTCCGGCGTGAGCGTGCACCACACCTTCATCTCAAGCTTGTCGGGAAGGTCGGAGATGATCGTCTTGTCGGTCTTCAGGCGGCGCAGGACGAACGGCTGCGTGGCCCGCTTCAGCGCCCGCGCGGCCTGCTCGTCGCCGCGCGCCTCGATCGGCTCCTGGTAGCGGTCGCGGAACCGCTTGGCCGGCCCGAGCAGGCCCGGGTTGCAGAACTCCATGATCGACCACAGCTCGGCCAGGTGGTTCTCGACCGGGGTGCCGGTCAGCGCCAGCCGCGTGCGCGCGGGGATCGACCGGACGGCCTGCGCCTGCCGCGCCCCGCTGTTCTTGATCGCCTGCGCCTCGTCACAGACCACCCGCCCCCACGCGAACCGCCGGAGCACCTCGGCGTCCCGCAACGCCGTCCCGTACGTGGTGACCACCAGGTCGGCCTCCCCCACGGCCGCCACGAGCTCCTCCTCCCGCTTCCGCGTCCCCCCGTGGTGCACATAAACCCGCAAAGAGGGCGCGAACCGCTCGGCCTCCTTCTGCCAGTTGCTCAACAACGACATCGGACAGACGAGCAACGTCGGCCCCGGCGACCCGGCGACCCGTTCCTCCAGCAGAAGCGACAGCGTCTGTGCGGTGTTGTGACACAGCATGCCCCCCGCGACGAAATTGTGGTGGCCGGCGACCTCGAAGTCGTATACGTATCCCTCGTAATCGACCTCCTCCACGGACTTCACGCGCGCGTAGAAGACCTCCCGCGCCGCGCGACCGGCGAGTTCGTCGCGGATATGGCCCAACGCCCGCCTGTCCAGGTCGGAATAGGCCTTCAATATCGCCGGCGTCCACCTCGTTGGCGGCCGTGCCTGGTACTCCCTTTCCGCCTCGCCGGACAGCATCCGGTCCATCGCCGCCACCGCCGCCTGAGCCGTCGGGCGGGAAAGTTCTTGGGTACCCGCGAAATAGACCGTGCCGACACCGAAGTGGCGCTGCGGCAGCCCGGTCAGCCTGTACGCGGCGGACAGGAGGTCGTGCCCTGGTACGCCTTCCACATTCGAGTTGGCGACCTTCTCGCAGATCAGCGCGAGCTTGGCCTGCTTGGTCTCATCGGAAAACCCGATGAGGGAGCGGAATGCGCACAGGGCGGGGCCGCCCAGAATGCCTATCTGGTAAGGCCGCTTGATCCCGGATCCGTTGGTCGCGCACTTCATCACGTCCGAGACCCGCAGCCAGATACCGAAACGGCGCAGGAGGACCGAGAGCTGACGCATGATGTGCGGGGACGCGGAGGAGATCTCGATCAGGCGAGTGCCCGGCACGACGCTTCCCTCGGCCGTGAAGTACTCGCGCAGAAAGAGTTTCACCGTCTCGTCGTCCGCCGACATGATCAGATCGGGAATCCGTTTGGCCGCCGAGCGGCATCCCCACTGGTAATCGTGCCGGGCCAGGAACGTCGCATAGTCGATGCTGCACATCCGCAGTTCGTGCACCGTCCTGCTCGCGCGGATGGTCGGTTGATTGAAGTTCAGGCCCAGGCGGCGGCCCAGGGCCAGAACCCGTTCGCGTAGCGACTCCAGAACGGCGCGGTTCTTCTGGGTGATGCGGAGGTCCGCCTTCCGCTCTTCGTGCCCCTCGCTGATCTGCCAGGCGAGCAGCACCGCGAGGTCGGGGTCAACGCGATCACCTCGCCAGGGCAGACGTCCGGGCACGCAGACGCGGTCACCGGGGACGACATCGTTGACCCAGCCATGGACCCCGAGCACGCGATGACGTGCGGTGATGAGGATCTCACTGCCGTCGTCGAGTCGCACACGCCGTAGCTTCTCCCGCACCCGCTGACGATAGAGACGCGTGATCTCGGCCGTGACCATGCATCCGGACGCGTCGATGGAGGCGGTCGTGAGGGGCTTGGCCAGGCGGGCCCATTCGCCCTCACCGTCGAAGGTCGAGTCCTGGGCGTACAGTGACCAGACCTCCGCCGCCTCCCGCAGGATTCCCTCGACGAACACCGGCGTATCCGGCGCGACGCACTTCCCCAATCCCATATCGTCCGCGAGTATCCCGCCGAGTCCGATTTGGGAGAGGAAGGTCAGCCAGGACAGGCCGCGTTGCTGGTAGGGGCGGAGGGCTCCGTTGAACGTCGCGGGGGTCTGGACCGTGGTGAGGCGCCGGTCGGCCTCGCCGCTGAGGAGGTCGCCGAGCGGGCCGTCGGCGTCCACGCCGACCAGCGGCAGTTCCTCGTCGCCGCCGGTGACGACCTCCTGGATCACCTCGGCGACGGTCATCTCGCCCGCGCGGCGCCGCTCCATCACCGACAGCGCGGCCTTGAGCTGGCGGTCGTCCAGCTCGACCCACTGGCCGCGCACGCGCACGAGCGGCACCTTCAGCCGGGCGAGCTCTTCGAGCTCCTCCTCGCCGATCGTGTGGTCGCCGACGGCCAGGTCGACCCGGAAGTCCACCAGCTCGTCCAGGCCGAACCCCTGGCCCGCCGCCGCGCGCGTACGCGTGGACGTGCGGGAGCGGGTGGTGAGCTTGAGGCCGAGGGCCTTGCGCCCGGCCCAGGCGGGCAGGCGGACGCCGTACCCGGCGGCCTGGAGCAGGGGCGCGGAGCGGCGCAGGAAGCCGAAGGCCCAGGCGGTGTCCACCACCATGCCGGACGGGCGCGGATCGCGCAGGGCCGTGTGCAGCTCGGGGCAGAGCCGCACGGCGCGGCCGAGGCCCGCCAGCAGCGTCTCGTCGGGGCGGCGGGGCAGGCCGGGGACGCGCTCGCCGTCCCACAGCAGCGACGCGGGGACGTACAGGCTCGGGTCGTCCACGGACTGGAGGGCGAACTCCAGCTCCCAGGTGTCGGCGTCACCCTCGGGCTCGCCGAGGCGGAAGCAGACGCGGATGGGGCCTTCGAGCTGGTGGGCGGCGTGCAGCCAGTCGCGCAGCGCGCCGCCGAGGGTCTCGGCCTCCCCCGCCGCGACGCCGGGCAGCGTGGTGTCGTCGCCGGTGAGGGCGAACAGCCAGCGTTCGGGCAGGGGGCTCCTCGGGCCGGGACGGTTGCCGCGCAGCAGGCGGTCGGGCAGCGAGCGGCGGGTGGCGGCGTCGGCCAGGGCGGTCATGACCTCGCGGAGCACCTGGGAGGCGGGGCGCCCCTCGGCGGCGGGGCGCTTCCCAGCCGCCGCGGGGCGGTCCCCGGCGGCGGCGCGGCAGACCGGGGGCATCGCGGTGGCCAGGTCGCGGAAGGCGGTGGCGTCGGCGCCGGTGATCACCGGGGTCCAGCGGGCGGCGTGGACGCCGTCCTCGGCAACGAGCTGGGGCAGCACGCGTCCGCGCCGGACGAGCGCGGTGGCGTGCTCGGCGACGACGGCGAGGTAGCGCAGCGAGGCGCCGGGTCCCCACTCGGGCGCGCCCGGCCGGCCGGGGGCCGGGGAGGAGAGATTCTCCAGCAGGGCGAGCGCGTCGGCGGGGGGCACGGCCAGGGCGGGGACGCGCCACGGGGAGACGCGGGGGACGCGGGCGGCGCCGTCCAGCCCGGACTCCGGCGAGGGCAGCGGGGCCTTGGCGGACCCGGGGAGCAGGAGCGTGGCCTGGACCGGCGTGGCACGGGCGGCGGCCTCGCCGAGCGCCGCCGTCAGGGCCTCCGCCGTCGCGGCGAAGGGGTGCGGACGCGCCCCGCCACGAACTCTGCCGCGTTCCCCGCCGCCGTTCTCCCTGGCCCCGCCGAGGGCCGCGCCGGAAACCTCATCGCGACGACCGGTGCCGTCCCCGCCGCGGGGCGGCGTGGTTCCGTGCGCGGCGGTGTCCTCCGCCCACAGCGCGGGCACGCCGCCGATCCACGTACCGTGCACGACCAGCACTCGACCACCCCCACCCCCCGGGCCCGCTCGGCCGTTCCAGGATCGGCCGCCGGCGCCCCCGCGTTACGCGTCCATTCCGGCCACCGCACCGTACCGCCGCCCGGACGCCACCGGGGACGGCCACCGGAGCGGCGCGCTTGGCCGGCGCCTGGAGGCCCCGCCGGTATTCCGGCCCGGGGCGAACAACCAAGAGTAAAATGATGTTTCCCCTGGTAGCAGGCGAAATGGCCCCCATCTATACCAGCGGTACGGGCGTCCTGTGGGTGCCCTCCGGCTAACCCCCACATATCACCCACATAGGGTATATGCGTGAGTTCCGAGCCCGATGAGACCGGCGTCCTGATCCTCGACGGTGGCCTGGCCACGCATCTGGAGGCGCTGGGGTGCGACCTCCGGGACGACCTGTGGTCGGCGAAGCTCCTCATGGAGAACCCGGAGATGATCCTGCGCGCCCACCGCGACTACTTCGCGGCGGGCGCCGACGTGGCGACCACGGCCAGCTACCAGGCGAGCATCCAGGCCTTCATGCGGCGCGGTCACGTCGTGCACGAGGCCGAGGCGCTGATCCAGCTCTCGGTGGAGCTGGCGGTGCAGGCGAGGGACGAGTCGGGCGGCGGCATGGTGGCGGCCAGCGTGGGACCGTACGGCGCGTATCTGGCCAACGGCGCGGAGTACACCGGGGACTACGACCTCGACGAGGACGGCCTGTACGCCTGGCACCGGCCGCGCTGGGAGGTGCTGGCCGGCAGCCCGGCGGACCTGCTCGCCTGCGAGACGATCCCGTCCTACGCCGAGGCGCGGGCGATCGCCCGGCTGCTGGAGGACACCCCGAACGTCAACGCGTGGGTGAGCTTCTGCGGCCGCGACGGCGAGCACATCAGCGACGGCACGCCCCTGGAGCGGTGCGCCGCCCTCTTCGCCGGGAACCCGCAGGTCGTCGCGGTCGGCGTCAACTGCACCGCGCCGAGCCACGTCAAGAGCCTCATCGGCTGCCTCACCGAATCGCCCATCATCGTCTACCCCAACTCCGGGGAGACCTGGGACGCCCGGCAGCGCCGCTGGGAGGGGCTGGCCGACCCGATGGAGTTCGGCGCCGCCGCGCGTGAGTGGCGGGACGCGGGAGCCGTGTTCATCGGCGGCTGCTGCCGCACGACCCCCGAGCACATCCGTCAGATCCGCGCCCATCTGGGCTGACCCCGGGCGGCGGCGCGGGCTGGTATCCCGGCAGTAACACCCTGGTCATCCGCGAGCACCATAGCGGCAACATTGCCGCGATTGACTCCTGACTGACACCGATCCACGGCTGTCAACGGGAGGCGCGATGACGGCCCTGCCGCTTCCGCCCGATCAGCGGGCCGGAAGGCAAGGGGATCTACCCGACCAGGAGGTGACGATCGACGCCGCCGTCATGACGACCCGGGAGATAAACCGGTCGCTTCGGGCGCTGGCGTACGGCACCGCGGTCGTGGTGAACCCCGGAGGGCGGCACAACCTGGCCGTGGGCCTCGACGCGCCGCTGCGCGTCGAGATCGAGGGATCCGCCGGGTTCTACGCGGGCGGCCTCGGCAAATCGGCCGGCGTCACGGTGCACGGCGCCGCCGGCTGCGGGGCCGGCGAGAACCTGATGTCGGGCCGCGTGCACGTGCGCGGCCCCGCGGGCCCGAGCGCCGCGTCCTCCGCGCGGGGAGGCGTGATCGTGGTGGACGAAGACTGCTCCGCGCGCGCGGGGATCTCGCTCAAGGGAGCGACGCTCGCGATCGGCGGGAACGCGGGCCCGTTCTGCGGGGTCCTTGCGCAGTCCGGCGTCATCCTGGTCGGGGGTGACGCCGGACCAGGCCTCGGCGACGCGCTGTACCAGGCCGTGATCTATGTCGGCGGCAGGATCGCGGGCCTGGGCGGCGACGCCGTCATCCAGGAGATGACCGAGCGTGACGTGAGGTTCGTGAAGGTCATCGCCGAGGAGTGCGGGTTCGGCCACGTCTCGCCGGGGAACGTGACCAAGGTCGTGTCGACGCGGCGGCTTTACCAGCTGCACAGCCCCCACCACGGAGCCTATTCGTGAGCCACACCTTCACGCCGGAGGTCATCGCCGAGATCCAGGCGCGGGCCCGGCTCGGCGGAGGCGAGGTGCGCGGCTGGGGAGCCCGGCGCGCGGTGCCCTGCTTCGACGACCTGCTGATCCTCACCGCGAGCCTGCCCCTCACCTCGGTGGAGGCGTACCGGGAGCCGGGCGAGACGCGCACCGTGCTCGGGACGCGGTACGCCGCGGAGCCGGTCGTCCTGGACATCCCGATCACGATCGCGGGCATGTCGTTCGGCGCGCTGTCGGCCTCCGCCAAGGAGGCGCTCGGCCGGGCGGCGACGATGACCGGCACCTCGGCGACGGCCGGCGACGGCGGGCTCGCCCCCCGGGAGCGCGACGCGGCCAAGACGCTCGTCTACCAGTGCCTGCCCTCGCGCTACGGCTTCGACCCCGACCACCTGCGCGCGGCCGACGCCGTCGAGATCGTCCTCGGCCAGGGCGCCTCCCCCGGCGGCGGGGTGCTCCTCGGCCAGAAGATCACGACCCCCGTGGCGCACATGCGCGACCTGCCGGAGGGCGTCGACCAGCGCTCGGCCAGCCGCCACCCCGACTGGCACGGCCCCGACGGCCTCCGCGTCAAGATCGAGGAGCTGCGCGAGGCCACCTCCTGGCGCATCCCCGTGTACGTCAAGATCGGCGCGACCCGGGTGGCCTCGGATGTCCGGCACGCGGTCGAGGCCGGCGCGGACGTGATCGTGGTGGACGGCATGCAGGGCGGCACGGGCGCGGCGCACGAGGTGTTCATCGAGCACACCGGCATCCCGACCCTCGCGGCCACCCGGCTCGCCGCCGACACGCTGCGGCGGCTGTCGGTGGAGCGCGAGGTCCAGCTCGTGGTCTCCGGGGGCATCCGCAGCGGCGCCGACGTCGCCAAGGCGCTGGCCCTGGGCGCGGACGCGGTGTCCGTCGGCGTCGCGGCGCTCGTCGCGCTCGGGTGCAACGCCACCTCCGACGACACCGGCGCGGACGTGAGCCTCGGCTACCGGGCGCTCGGCACCGTCCCCGGCGCGTGCACCGCCTGCCATACCGGCGGGTGCCCGGTCGGCATCGCCACCCAGGACGACATGCTCGCCGACCGCCTGGACCCCGACTTCGGCGCCGAGCGCGTCGCCAACTACCTGCGCGCCCTCGCCACCGAGACGGCGATGCTGGCCCGCGCCTGCGGCAAGGCGTCGGTGCACGACCTGGACACCGGGGACCTGGTCGCCCTCACCGTCGAGGCGGCGGCGATGGCGCGTGTCCCCCTGGCCGGGACGTCCTGGATCCCCGGCGCCCCCTGAGCGAGGCGCCCGCCCTCACGCCCGGCGCCCGCCGTCACGCCCCGCAGCGGCCGTCACGTACCGGGCCTCACGCCCCGCGCGTGCCGGTCCGCGCGGCGACGTCGCCCGGGAGCGCCCCGCCCGCCGTGCCCACCGCCCGTCCGGGGATGAAGTTGACGATCAGCACGCCGAGCGCGGCCACGCACGCGGCGATGATGATCGCCACCTGAAGGCCGCGCAGCGACGGCAGCGTGAACACGCCCAGCGAGACGGTCATGTGGGCGAGCACG
The DNA here is from genome assembly GCF_003323745.1 of Sphaerisporangium album. Classification (GTDB taxonomy): domain Bacteria; phylum Actinomycetota; class Actinomycetes; order Streptosporangiales; family Streptosporangiaceae; genus Sphaerisporangium; species Sphaerisporangium album. The sequence goes on along the minus strand of NZ_QOIL01000014.1, from coordinate 208,710 downwards.
ACGCTGATCACCGCGCTGGCGGTCGAGGTGCCGATGGACCGCATCAGCGCGTTGAGCCCGTTGGCGGCGGCGGTCTCCGACGGCGGCACGGCCGTCATGATCAGGGCGGGCATGGCCGAGTACGCCAGGCCGACCCCTGCCGCGATGATCGACGAGGCCAGGACGACCTCCCAGGCCGAGCTCATCAGGCCGAGCGTGGCCGCGTACCCGGCGGCGATGACCAGGGCGCCGAGCATCAGCGCGATCTTCGGTCCCCACAGGCGCGAAACGCGCGCCGACAGCGGGGACAGCAGCATCATCACCAGGCCGCCCGGCGCCAGGCACAGCCCCGCCTGGAACAGCGACAGCTCCAGCCCGTAGCCGGACGCGCGCGGGCTCTGCAGCAGCGTCGGCAGCACCAGGGACATGCCGAACATCGCGAAGCCGACGACGATCGACGCGAGGTTGGTGAGCAACACCTGGCGGCGGGCGGTCGTCCGCAGGTCCACCAGCGGGTCGCGGACGCGCAGCTCCATGAAGCCCCAGGCGAGCAGGATCACCACGGCGGCGGCGAACAGCCCGAGCGTCAGGCCGCTCCCCCAGCCCCAGTCGCCACCCTTGCTGATCGCCAGCAGCAGGCACAGCAGGCCCGCCGTGAGCCCGATCGCGCCGGGCACGTCGAAGCGGCCGGGGGCGCGCAGCGGCGACTCGGGGACCACGAACGCGACCAGCAGCAGGTCCAGCACGCTGATCGCGGCCGACATCCAGAACAGGGCGTGCCAGCTCGCGTGCTCGGCGATGAACGCGGCGAGCGGCAGGCCGATCGCGCCGCCGACGCCGAGCGTCGCGCTCATCAGCGCCATCGCCGAGCCGAGGCGCTCCGGCGGCAGCTCGTCGCGCATGATGCTGATGCCGAGCGGGATCACGCCGATCGCGCAGCCCTGGAGCACGCGCCCGGCGACGACGGGGACGAGCCCGTCCGACAGGGCGCAGACGACCGACCCTACGGCCATCAGGCCCAGGCTGACGAGCATCACGCGCCGCTTGCCGTACAGGTCGCCCAGCCTGCCGCTGACCGGGTTGCAGACGGCGGCGGCCAGCAGCGTGGAGGTGATCACCCAGGAGGCGTCCGAGGCCGAGGTGTCGAGCAGGCGCGGCAGGTCCGGGATGAGCGGCACCACGAGCGTCTGCATCAGCGAGACGACGATGCCGCACAGCGCCAGCACGGCCACGACGAGCCCCGACTTCCCCGCGGGGGCGGCGGGCCCTGCGGCCGTGGGTGATGCGCTCACGTATGGGCCCTCCGATGCTCCATAACGATCACAGGCACGCATGACGATACAGACGCTTTCATAACGCAAGAAGCCCGGGTCCAACGGACGGACACGGGCGCGGCACGGCGACCTTGCCCGCGCTTTTGTAACGTTTCAACGACTCCGCCGAACGAACGCCGGTCAATCTCCGGAGCGGGCGCACGCGATTGGAAGGCTGTTTTCCAGAGCTTCGTTCCGTCCGGGAGGCCGCACGGTGGCCGCCGAGGCGGCGGGCGGGCATTTTCTCGTGGGGTCTGGCGCGGGCGGGCGCTGCCACGTTTCAATTGACGCCCGCCACGGAAGGAGTCCGGATGACCACGGGGAGTGCCGCCGTCCCGGTGAGCATCAAGGAGGTCGCCGCGCGGGCCGGTGTCTCCCCCGGCACGGTGTCGAACGTCCTGAACCGGCCGCACAAGGTCGCGGACGACACCCGCTCCCGCGTCGAGCAGGTGATCAACGAGCTCGGCTTCGTCCGGCACGGCTCGGCCTCCACGCTCCGCGCGGGCCACAGCCGCACGATCGGGCTGTCGCTGATCGACATCGCCAACCCCTTCTTCACCGACGTCGCCGCCGGCGTCGAGGACCTGGCGAGCGAGCGCGGGTACGCCGTGCTCCTCGGCAACTCGGCGGGAGACCCCGCCAAGGAGGACCGCAACCTGCGGGTCTTCGCCGAGCAGCGCGTGCGCGGCCTGCTCATCACCCCCTCCGCCGACGACCCCCGGCCGCTGGACGTCGTGCGCGAGCGCGGCATCCGGGTCGTGCTGGTCGACCACCGGGCCCACCGTCCCGACCAGTGCTCGGTCGCCGTCAACGACTTCGCCGGCGGGCAGATGGCCGCCGAGCACCTCCTCTCCACCGGGGCCACCCGCCTGGTGTACGTCACCGGACCGTCCGGCATCCGGCAGTGCCGCGACCGGGGCGGCGGCGCCGCACGGGCGGTGGGCGAGGCGGGACTGGACCCGGGCTCGGCCATCGAGGTCGTCGAGGTGCCCACGATGAACGCCAGGGCGGGCCAGCACGCGGCCGAGAACCTGGTCTCCGGACGCCGTCTCCCCGACGCGATCTTCTGCGCCAACGACCTGCTCGCGCTCGGCGTGCTGCGCGGCCTGCTCCAGTCGGGCGTCCGCGTCCCCGGCGACGTCGCTCTCATCGGCTACGACGACATCGACTTCTCCGCCGCCTCCGCCGTCGCCCTCAGCTCGATCCGCCAGCCCACCCACAAACTGGGGCGCATCGCCACCGAACTCCTGATCGACGAATGCGAGAACCCCCAAACCCACGCCCACCGCCAGATCCTCTTCCAACCCGAACTCATAGCCCGAGAATCCACCGCCCGCCCCTGACCCCCAAGACACCCCCAGCCCGCAACACCACCCGCGCAGGCGGGGAGGACGGGATGCGGGCCGGAGGCGGGAGGCGGGCCGACAGGGCCGGAGGGGGCGGGGACACGCCTCGTGGTGAGGTCGTTGTTCCTGGTCAGGGGGCGGTTGAGACTGGGGTGGTGAGTGGATTCATCCGGGCCGAGGTCAGGGTCGACGGGATCGTTCAGGGGGTGGGCTTCCGGCCCTTCGTGCATCGGGTGGCGACGCGGCTCGGGTTGCGGGGGGTGGTGGGGAACGACGAGCGCGGCGTGGTGATCGAGGTCGAGGGCGCGTCCACGGCCGTGGCGGAGTTCGTCGAGACCGTACGCCACCGGCCGCCCCCACTGGCGACCGTGGACCGGGTCACCTCGCGGCGGATCCCGGTCACCGGCGAGCACGGGTTCCGCATCGCGCCCAGCACGGGAACGGGCCACGGCCGCGCGCTCATCTCCCCCGACGTGGCCACCTGCGACGACTGTCTCCGCGAACTCTTCGACCCGGCCGACCGCAGGTACGGCTACCCGTTCATCAACTGCACGGCGTGCGGGCCGCGCTTCACGATCGTGCGTGAGTCTCCGTACGACCGGGCGACCACGACGATGGCGTCGTTCGCGATGTGCGAGGCGTGCGCGTCCGAGTACCACGACCCGGCGAGCCGCCGCTTCCATGCCCAGCCCGTGTGCTGCGCGGCCTGCGGCCCCCGCCTGCGCCTCCTGCACGCCGGCCATGGCGTCGTGGGCCGCGAGCCGGCATCCGTGCCTGCCGGTGACCTCCCCCCATCTCCTCTCGGTGACCTGCCCGCACCTCCTCCCGATGACCTCCCCCCACCCCGTCCCGATGACCCACCCGCACCCTCTGCCGACGCCTCGGCCGTGTCCGGGCCGGTCGAGATTCCCGGCGATCCCGTCGAGCAGGCGGCCCGCCTCCTGCGGCGGGGGGCCGTGCTCGCGGTCAAGGGGATCGGCGGCTACCACCTGGCCGTGCGGGCCGACAGCGAGGTCGCGGTGACGGCGCTGCGGGCGAGGAAGCGCCGCGAGGAGCGGCCGCTGGCGGTGATGGTGCCGGACCTGGAGACCGCGCGGGCGCTCTGCCACCTCGACGCGCGGGAGGAGCGCCTGCTCACGGACGCCGGCCGCCCCATCGTCCTGCTGCGCCGTCGCACGGACGGCGATTCCCCTGAGGAGACCGGCAGACGCCAGGACGACGGCGTCCACTCGTTCACCGGAACCCGCTCCTCCATCGGCACCCGTGGGGATGACGGCGCGGCGCGGGTCGCGGAGGGGGTGGCGGCGGGGGACCGGTTTCTCGGGGTGATGCTGCCCTACTCGCCCGTACACCACCTCCTGCTGCGCCGGTTCCCCCAGCCCATAGTGCTGACCAGCGGAAACGCCTCCGACGAGCCGATCGCGTACGCCGACGCGACCGCGCTGGAGCGCCTGGGCGGCATCGCGGACGCCTTCCTGCTGCACGACCGGGCCATCCACATCCGCGCCGACGACTCGGTGGTGAGGGTCGTACGCGGGCGCGAGCTGCCGGTCCGCCGCTCGCGGGGGCACGTCCCCCGGCCCGCGCGGCTCACCCGGGAGGCGCGCCGGCCGGTGCTCGGCTGCGGAGCCGAGCTGAAGCACACGTTCTGCCTGGCCGAGGGCCGTCACGCGTTCGTGTCCCACCACATCGGCGACCTGGAGAACTACGAGACCCTGCGGTCGTTCACCGGCGGCGTGCGGCACTTCGAGCGGCTCTTCGGCATCCGTCCCGAGCTCGTGGCGCACGACCTGCACCCCGAGTACCTCTCGACGAAGTACGCGCTGGAGCGGGAGGACGCCGAGCCGGTGGGCGTGCAGCACCACCACGCGCACATCGCCTCCTGCCTGGCGGACAACGGCGTCGAGGGCCCGGTGATCGGCGTGGCGTTCGACGGCCTCGGATACGGCCTGGACGGCACGCTGTGGGGAGGCGAGTTCCTGGTCGCCGACCTGACCGGTTTCCGGCGCGCCGGACATCTGGCGACGGTGCCCATGCCGGGCGGCGCGACGGCGATCCGGCAGCCGTGGCGCATGGCCGCCGCCTACCTGGCCGGTACGGATGCCGCGCGGGGGCTGGCGGTCCGCGACCGCAACGCCGACCGGTGGGACGCCGTCGTCGCCATGGCGGCGAAGGGCGTGAACGCGCCGCTCACTTCCAGCGCGGGACGGCTGTTCGACGCCGTCGCGGCCCTGACCACGGGCCGCGACACGGTGACGTACGAGGGCCAAGCGGCCATCGAGCTGGAGCGCGTCGCCGACCGGTACGAGCACCGGGCCTATTCGTGCCGGATCCTCGACGGACCGGACCCGCCGTGCGCCGAGGGCACCGCCACCGACACGGCGAACGCGGCGAAGCCGGCGGGTCATGAAATGTCGGGCACAACGGAAAGCCCCGTCACCGGGCCCCCGCACACGGCTACGGCGTCCCGGATGGGGACGTTCGTCGTCCGCGGTCACGATCTCGTCCGAGCCGTCCTGGACGATCTGAGTGCGGGAGTCGAGGCGCCGCTGGTCTCCGCGCGCTTCCACAACGGGGTCGCCCGGCTCATCGTGGAGGGGTGCGCGCGCGTCCGCGAGCACACCGGCCTGTCGGCCGTGGCCCTGTCCGGCGGGGTGTTCCAGAACGCCCACCTGGTCGAGCGGACGGCCGCCCGGCTGGAGGGGCGGGGGTTCACGGTGCTGACGCACACCCGCGTCCCGCCGAACGACGGCGGCATCAGCCTCGGGCAGGTGGCGGTCGCCGCTGCCAGGGACCGGTAAGGATCTTGTCGTGACCGCCCGTCAGGGCTCGCGTTCGGCGACGATCCGGACGCGGACCCTCACCTGGGGATGAACGCGGAGCATCAGCATCTTCGGCGGCTGGAGCCCGAAGTCGCGGACATCGAAGATCTGCTCGCCCTCGATGAGCAGGGTGCGGTCGTCCGGCGCGGAGACGGTGATCTCGCCCTCGACGGGGCGGGTGACGCCGTGGAAGGTCAGGTCGCCCTGGACGCGGTAGCGGCCGGTCCCGGTGAGCTCCTCGACCTCGGTGGCCTCGCCGGTGACCCGGGGGTACGCGCGGACGTCGATCCGCCGCCGCAGCTCGCCGTCGTACAGCGGGTTGCCCGAGCGCAGGCGTTCGGCGGGCAGTTCCACACGCATGCGGGGCTCGGCGGAGAGGTCCACGCGCCCGCCCACGACGGCCGCGTCGACGAAGCCGCTCACGCCGTCGGCCTCGCCGTGGATCGGATGGACGCTGCTGCTCGCCTCGAACCCGATCTTCGACCGCGCCGGCGAGATCACGTACCGCTCGTTCATGGCTCGCTCACCTCGTAGGCCCCCTCCCCTACAAGTTAGCCACACCCGGACGGCTCACGACGCGGAGGGCTTGGCGGCCTTCCGGGCGGCCCTGGCCATCTCGACCTTGGCGCTCGCCGCGTACTTGTCGACGTACTCCTGGCCCGACAGCTCCATCAGCGCGTACATGATCTCGTCGGTGACGGCGCGCAGCACCAGGCGGTCCTCCTCCATGCCGTAGTAGCGGGAGAAGTCGAGCGGCTTGCCGTACCGGACGCCGGGGCGGATGCCGAGCTTGGGGAACAACCGGCCGGGGGGCATCATCTCGAAGGTGTTGACCATCGCCCAGGGGATGACCGGCACCCGTGACTCCAGCGCGAGCCGGGCCACGCCGGTCTTGCCCTTGTAGAGCCGCCCGTCGGGCGAGCGGGTGCCCTCGGGGTAGATGCCGAGCAGCTCGCCCTCGCGCAGGACGCGCAGGCCCGTACGCAGCGCCGCCTCGCTGGCCTTGCCGCCGGACCGGTCGATCGGCACGGTGCCGACCCCGGTGAAGAACAGCCGGGTGAAGAATCCCTTGATGCCACGGCCGGTGAAGTATTCGGCCTTGCCGAGCGAGATGACCTTGCGCGGCAGCGGCAGCGGCCCGAAGAAGTGGTCGGCGAACGACAGGTGGTTGCCGGCCATGATGGCCGGGCCGTGCCTCGGGACGTTCTCCTTCCCTTCGGCCCAGGGACGGAACACCAGATGGAGGAATGGGCCGAGAATGGCCTTCACCACCCAGTAGAACACTCGGGGCACCTCTTCTCTGGCTTATCCGGCTTCGGCGGCTTTGTCGGCGTTCACGGCTCTGCGCCGCGGCGTGGCGTCATCTTCGCATGCCCGGCGCACCGGACCTACACTTCCGAGTCTCACAACCCACGACACCGGGCCAACGGATCTCGCGGGGAGGCCTGGAACGTGCGACGATCAGGCGAGCCGCATCAGGAGGGGAACCATGCCGCTCATGCCCGGCTCCGAGCCGTATCAGCACGAAGGTGGACAGATCGGCGTCCTGCTCTGTCATGGTTTCACCGGGACGCCGCAGTCGCTGCGCCCATGGGCGGAGTATCTCGCGGCGGCCGGCCTGACCGTCTCGCTGCCCCGCCTTCCGGGCCACGGCACGACCTGGCAGGAGATGAACCGCACCCGCTGGGAGGACTGGTTCGCCGAGCTGGAGCGGGCGTTCGAGGCGCTCAGGGCCCGCTGCGCCGAGGTGTTCGTCATGGGCCTGTCCCTCGGGGCGTGCATGGCGCTGCGTCTGGCGGAGGTCCAGGGCCCGCAGGTGCGGGGGGTGGTGGTCGTGAACCCGTCGATCGTGAACGACGTCCCGTTGCTGAAGCTCGCGCCGGTGCTGAGGTTCGTGGTCTCCTCGGTGGCCGGCGTCGCGGGGGACATCAAGCGCGAGGGGGTGACCGAGCTGGGCTACACGCGCACGCCGCTGAGCGCCGCGGCGACGCTGCCGCGGCTGTGGTCGCTGGTGCAGTCCGAGCTCGGCCGGGTCACCCAGCCCGTGCTCGTCTACCACAGCCCGGAGGACCACGTCGTGAAGCCGGCCAGCGTCCGCTTCCTGCGCCAGGCGCTCGGTGACAACCTGACGGTGCGGGAATGCGTCAACAGTTACCACGTCGCGACGCTCGACAACGATGCCCCCGAGATTTTCGAGGGCAGCCTCGAATTCATCAGGACCCACGCCTCGGTACCCTTGCAAAGAGACTGACCGGCCTCCGCGGCGAGGCGGCACGGCGGCGAGATCCGTACGTCCGGGCCGCCCGACCGGAGCCCCGGGGAACACGATCAGCACCCAGCCGTACAGCAGTCGTGATCACGAGCATTGGACGAATCGAAGTGACCGGTGACGCCGCAGAGTGATGAGGACGAGGTCTGGCGTCAGATCGTCGCCTCCTTCAACGAGACCGCCGAAGCCCCTTCGGCCGGCCAGCCATGGCCGGACCGCGAGAACGTCCCCACCGAAGACGCCCCCCAGGCCGTGAAGGCGGAGATCCCCGCCGAGACCGCCGAGGAGGTCGCCGAGGAGGACGTCCGCCCCGCCGCGCCCCAGGAGGACGACGGCGACCACTACGTCCCTCCTCCCCCGCCACCGCTCCCCAAGATGGACTCCGGCACGAAGGTCGCCTGGCTGGCGCTGTTCGGCGGCCCGGCCTATCTGCTGCTGGCCGCGCTGTTGTCTTGGCCGATGGACGGCTGGATCATCTTCGCCGCCATCGCCGCGTTCATCGGCGGCTTCGTCGCGCTGATCGTGCGCATGGGCGACGGCCCGCCCCCGGACTCGGGGTGGGACGACGGCGCCATCGTCTGACCCGGCCCGCGCCCCCGCCCGGGGTCTCGCCGGAGACCGGCGAGGTCACCGCTGGGCGGGCGGGCTCTGGGTCTTCGGCGTCGCGGTGACGGTCTTCGGTGTGCCCGGCTGGAAGCGCTCGACCACGTCGGTGTACCGCTCGTCGGCGTCCACGACGTGCCCGACGGCGAGCGTGAGGTCGCCGACGTGCGTGACGGCCTGCAGGCGCATGGTGCGCGGCGCGGGTGAGGACTTGCCGCGCACGACCCGCCAGCCGCCGGACGGGCCACCGCGCAGCAGGTACGCCTGCCCCGCGTGCTCGGGGTCGTACCCGGAGGCCCAGAAGTGGCCCTTGCCGTCACCGGTCACGCCGTACAGCTCGGCGTACCGGGTGGGGATCGAGGCCCGGCTCCACCGCTTGCCGTTCCAGGTGAGCACCAGCGGGGTGATCTTCCCGCCGTCGTGGTAGACGCCGCCCACGGCGACCGCCTTCCTGGGGCCGTCGACGGCGACGTCCCGCAGGAAGCCTCCCTCGACGGACGGCGCCGGGACCGGGTCCCAGGTGTCGCCGTCGAAGCGCATGATCATCGGCCGGCCGCCGTCGTCGCCGACCGCCCAGCCCGCGTCGCCCTTGCGGGTGAGCGCGACGCCGTACAGTGTGCCGTCGTTCTCGCCCTCGGTGACGGTCCAGCCCGCCGAGGTGGCCGTGGCGATGAGCGGCGTCCCACCCCGGCTGCCGACGGCCACGGTTCGGCCGGGCACGGCCGCGACGCCGCCCAGCCAGTCGCGCGAGCCGAACTGCGGCACGCTGACGCGGTCGAACGCCGAGCCGTCGCCGCGCACGACGTACGGAAGGCCGTCGTGACCGTCGCCGACGGCCCAGATCTCGCGGGGCGAGGGGGCGGCGACCGACCGCAGGTGCCCCGCGCCGGAGGCGTCGTTCCGGATGCCGAACTCGGTCCAGGCGGAGCCGTCCCAGTGGGTGATCACGCTGCGGTTCTGCCAGGCCTCCCAGACGTCCTCCTGGCCCACGGCCCAGATGTCGGTGGCGGACAGGCCCACGACGTCCGACAGTGAGCCGTCGGCCTTGAGCCGCGCGCTCGCCGACTGCTGGAGCAGCGCGGCCGGCGGCCGGTCGGCGCGGGGCCGGGACGGGTCGGCGTGGGCGTGCGCTGCGGATGTGGCGCGGATGAGGCCACCGGTCAGCACGCCGGTCAACAACACGCACAAGGGCAGAGCACGCCGCGACAGGCGGCGGGACATGAGCAAATCGTACGTGTCCCGTCATCCGGTGCGCGTGAGGTACGCCAGTGTTGACCGAAAGGTCACCTGAACTCAGCCTCCCATTCCGGCGTCCGCCGACCGGCGCCCACCCGGCGGAGCGCGGGTTCGAGGGTGGGTTCCGACGCCCGGCTCAGAGGGCGACGAGGTCGGCGGCGACCGGCAGGTGGTCGGTGGCGGCGCGCAGGTCCGCCACCGACACGTCCACGCCCCCGCAGGACCGCACCCACAGCCCCTCGCCGGCCAGCACGGCGTCCAGGCGCTTGCTCGGGCTGCGGGCCGTGAAGGTGAGCCCGTCGCCCCTCGGCGCGCACGCGTAGCAGTCGGCCAGGCTCCGGGTGAGGTACTCCCACACGGGCTCGCCGGGCTGCTCGTTCAGATCCCCCGCGATCACCACGGGCGCGTGGTACCGCCGGGAGACGCGCCGCACCAGGCGCATGATCTCCACCGCGTGGCACAGCCGCGCGGCGGCGTTCAGGTCCAGGTGGACGGAGGCGGCGGTGATCCGCGTGCCCGCGTGCTCGACCACCGCCACGGCGACGCCGCGCCGTTCCAGGCCGGTGAACCGGCGCAGCAGGTGGCTCTCGGCGTGGATCACCCGGACGCGGGGGGCGGCGAGCACGGCGACGCCCCCGAAACGCCTGCCGGTGACCACGTGCAGGCCCGAGGAACGGGCGAGCTCGGCGCGCCTGCGCCGCCACCGCGCCAGGCGCGGGGCCTCCTGGACGCACAGCACGTCGGGTGCCATGGCCCGGACGACCCGCGCCAGCGCGGCGGTGTCGTCGTACATCGACCGGACGTTGTACGTGCCGACGCGGATCATCGTGGCTCGGTGCCCGCCCGTTCCCCGCGGCCCGTCAGGGGTGGCGGGCGAGGTCCGCCGCGCCGACCAGCCCCGCCGACGGCCCGAGCTCGGCCTTGCGCAGCTCGGCGTGCGGCCGGTGCTCGCGGGCGGTCAGCGCGCGCAGGAACGCCGCGCGGGACTGGTCCAGCCACAGGTCGGCGGCCCGGGACACGCCGCCGCCGAGGATGAAGCACCCCGGGTCGAGCACGGCGGCGAGGTCTGCCAGGCCCTGGCCGAGCCACTCGGCGAGGGCGGTGAACGCCGCCAGGGCGGCCTCGTCCCCCTCGCGGGCGGCCTGGGTGATGTGCTCGCCCTCGATGTCGGACACCGAGCCTCCGGCCAGCTCCAGCATGCGCCCGGCCCGCTCGGGGTCGGCGGCGGCGATCACCCGGGCGTCGTGCACCAGCGCGTTGCCGCTGGCGTACTGCTCCCAGCAGCCGAGGTTGCCGCACCCGCACAGGCGTCCGCCGGGGACGACCTGCATGTGGCCCATCTCGGCGCCCATGCCCCAGCGGCCCCGGTAGAGGGTGCCGCCGAAGACGAGGCCGCCGCCGATGCCGGTGCCGACCGTGACGCACACGACGTGGCTCTCGCCGCGCCCGGCGCCGAAGCGGTACTCGCCCCAGGCCATGGCGTTGGCGTCGTTCTCGACGACCACCGGCAGGTTGACCCGCTCGGAGATCTTCTTCTGCAGCGGCTCCTCGCGCCAGGCGAGGTTCGGGGCGAACCGGACGATGGACCTGGTCTCGTCGACGAAGCCGGCGGCGCCGACCCCCACCGCCTCGACGTCGTGGCGGCCGGCGAGTTCGAGGACCACCTCGGAGATCGTGTCCGCGACCTGGTCGGGGCTGTCCGCGGGGGTATGCCGCAGCAGGTCCTCCACGATGTGGCCGTCCTCGTCCACGACCCCGGCGGCGATCTTCGTACCACCGACGTCAACGCCGATCGTCAGCGCCATGTCTCATCCCTTCCCCCCGAGAAACGCCACCGGGCCCTCAGCCCAGGTCGATGTGCTGTACTCGGGTGTCCGTGCCGCCGGGGCGTCCCGGCCGGGCGGGCCGTGAGACCGCGTCCACCGCCTGGCGGAACGCGGCGAACAGCTCGCCGGCCGCCGCGACCAGGTGCTCGCCGACGTCTCCGCCGCTCTCGCGCCGCGCGGCCTTGAGGCGGCACACGGGACAGGCACGGCAGATGTACTCGTCATCGTCGTCATGCCCGGTCACCGCCTCACTCCACACGTCGCCGCTCGTACGGCCGCCGCCACCGCCGCCGAACGCCTGCCCCAGCCCCTGGCCGAGGCCGCTGACGCCGCCCTTCACGAAGCCCTTGCCGATCTCGCGGCCGACCCGCTCCTGCAGCGAGTCGAAGAGCTTGCGCGCCTCGCCCGCGACCGACCCGAGCGGGTCGGGGATGTCGCGGGCGGTGTCGTCCCGCCGGGTCTCGCCCTGCCGGCTCTCGTCCCGGCTTCTGAACCATTCGTCACGGTCGTCCTGCCGCCGGTCGGCGGGCTGGGCGCCATTGGTCTTCTCGTTCATCTCGGTCATCAGGCCCCTCCTGCCTCGAACCGTACCCGGAGGCGGCCGTCGCGGAGCGCCGCCTCGTGAACCGATCTTCTGGCCAGGGCGGCGGGGAGGGTGATCACGCGGCGGTAGGACCCGGCGGTGACGATCAGCTCGTCGCCCTTCCTCGCCAGGTCGACGTCGGACCTGTCCGCGAGCGGGAGGGCGAGGGTCAGCTCGTGCACGCCGCCCTCGGCGCGGACGGCCAGCGGCGGCTCGCCCACGGGCGGCGCGAACGGGTCGGACGCGCCGTACAGCTCGCCGGCCAGCGCGGCGAGCGACTCGGCGCCGACCGGCTCGGCGGGCAGGTAGGGCACCGTGTGGACGGGCAGCGGCGCGAAGGACTCGTGGACGGCGGCGAGGTGGCGGGCCTGGGCCTCCACCCACCCGCGCCGCCAGTCGTCCGACCCCTCGGCCGGGAACACGCGGTTGGCGACCACGCCGTCGACGCGGTAGCCGTAGAGGCTGAGCGAGGTGAACGTGCGGCGGGCCTCGGCCACCACGACCGCCTCGGGGGTGAGCACGAGGCGCACGGAGGCGGCGGGGCCGGTCAGCAGGTCGCGCACGCCCATGAGCCCGGTGTGCAGCCGCTCGCCCGAGCTGACCACGGCGTCCTCGGGGAGGTTGAGCCGGGTGACGTGGCGCATCACGGGGGCGATGGCGCGCAGCAGCCTGCGGCCCGCGGGCAGCAGGCGGTTGACGTGCCAGTCGAGCGCCTCGGGGAGGGCGAGCAGGCGCAGCGTCTCGGCCGTGGGGGCGCAGTCGACCACGACGACGTCCCAGCGGCCGGTGCGGACCTGCTCGCTCAGCTCCAGCAGGGCCATGACCTCCTCGGCGCCGGGCAGCACCGTGAGCTCCTCGGAGGTGATCTCGTCCAGGCCCAGCTCTGCGAGCACGCCCTGGGCGTAGTCGCGAAGGTCGCCCCAGTGGCGTTCGAGCGCCTTCTGGGTGTCGACCTGCTGCAGGTAGAGGGCGGGCGCGATCTCGGAGGGCTCCCCGGACCCGGGCACGCCGAGGGCGTCGGCCAGGGAGTGCGCGGTGTCGGTCGAGACCACGAGCGTCTTGCGTCCCCGGCGGGCGGCGAGCGTGGCCGTGGCCGCGGCGACGGTGGTCTTGCCGACTCCCCCCTTGCCGGTGAACAGCAGGACCCTCGGGCCGGACTCGCTCATCGGCCCTCGACGCGCTTCTTGAGCCCCTTGAGCGCGGTGTCGACGATGACCTTCTCGGCCTTGCGCTTGATCATGCCGATCATGGGGACCTTCAGGTCCACGACGAGCTCGTAGGTGACCTCGGTGCGGCCGTCCGCCCCGGCGAGGCGGTAGCTGCCGGTCAGCCCCGAGAGCATCTTGCCGGACTCGACGATCCGCCAGTCGACGGCCTCGTCGCCGTGCCAGGTGTAGCCGAGGGTGTACTCGTCGCTGATCACCCCGGCGTCCATGACGAACCGGACGGTCGCCGGACGGCCGTCCTCGCCCATCGACAGGACCTCCGCCGACTTCACCTGGCCCGCCCACCGCGGGTAGGACGGGAAGTCGGCGATGACCGCCACGACGGCCGGGGGCTCGGCCCCGATCGTGATGCTGGAGATGGTGCGATCAGCCATGGCCATACCGTACTCGCTCACCGTCCGCGGGCGTACGCGCGCCGGGGCGGGTGTTCGCGGTCGCGTGCTCGCGCGCGCGGCGGCGAGGCCGGCCGCGTGTCACAGATCGAGGGCGAAGGGCCGGCCGCGCCCGCGGAAGTGACCCACGTTGACGCACTCGGTGCGGCCGATCCGGGTGCGGGCGGCCAGAGGCTGGTGGACGTGGCCGAACAGCGCGTACCTCGGCTGGGTGCGCTCGATCGCCGCGAGCGTGGCCTCGCTGCCCCGCTCGAACCGCCGCGCCACCACGTCGTACAGCAGCCCGGGAACGGCGGGCGGGATGTGGCAGCACAGCACGTCGACGGCGCCGACGGCCTCCACCTTGGCGGCGTACTCCTCGTCGTCGATCTCGTAGGGCGTGCGGTAGCGGGTGCGCAGGCCACCGCCCACGAAGCCGAAGGTGAGCCCGCCGATCTCGGCGGTCTGGCCGTCGAGCACGTGGTGGCCGTCCCTGAGGTAGTCGCCCCACAGGGCGGGCACGTCCACATTGCCGTAGGTGAGGTAGGCGGGGGTGGGCATCGCGGCGAACAGGCGGGCGTACTGCTCGCGGGCGGCGCGCTCGATGTGCTCGCGCGGGTCGCCGCCGAGGGTGGCCCACAGCGCGGCGCTCATCTGCCGCGACTCCTCCATGAGGCCGGCGGCGCGCATCCGGACGTACTCCGTGGCGCGCTCGGCGCCGAACAGGTCGGCGAAGATGCCCTGCGAGTGGTCGGCGTAGTCGATGAACAGCAGCAGGTCGCCGAGGCAGACCAGCGCGTCGGCGCCGTCGGCGGCGCGGGCGAGGGCGTCGGCGCGCCCGTGGACGTCACTGACGACATGGACCCGCATGACCGACATCGTAAATCGTGAACGGCCCCGCGGACGGCCGGTGCGACTAACCTATCGCTTGGCCGGTGAGGCGACACGCACCTCGTGGCGGACGGCGCCGGCGGACGACACTGATAGCGTGGAATGCCCCTTCATACAGGGCCTGATACAGGGTCTGTGACGGCACCAGTGGCGCGTGCGCCCCGAGGAGTTGAACGTGCGCGAGTACACCGTTCCCGTGCTGGTGGACGTCCCTGCGTCCGCCAACTGCGCCGACACCGTCTTCACGCGCGGCGAGCAGGAGCCCGCCGCCGTGGTGATCAGCCGCAAGAGCGGCGACGCCTGGGTCCCCGTCACGGCCGCCGAGTTCCGCGACCAGGTCGCCGGGGTCGCCAAGGGCCTGATCGACGCGGGCGTCGGGCCCGGCGACCGCGTGGCCCTGATGTCGCGCACCCGCTACGAGTGGACGGTCGCCGACTACGCCATCTGGGCGGCGGGCGCGGTCGGCGTGCCGATCTACGAGACGTCCTCCGCCGACCAGGTGGACTGGATCCTCGCCGACAGCGGCGCCACGTGCGTGATCGTCGAATCCGAGGCGCACGAGGAGGTCGTCCGGCAGGCCACGGCCGCGATGGCCGAGCCGCCGTCCATCTGGCGCATCGACGACGGCGGGTTCGCCCGGCTGACCGCCGGGGGCGCCGACGTCCCCGAGGAGACGCTGAAGGAACGGCGCCTCGCGCGCGGCGGCCCCGAGCTCGCCACCCTCATCTACACCTCCGGCACGACGGGCCGCCCCAAGGGCTGCCGCCTCACCCACGACAACCTGCTGTTCACCGCGCACAACGTCGCCCGCGGCCCGCTGGAGGCCCTGTTCGAGGTCGACGGGCGCGCCGCGCTGCTGTTCCTGCCCCTGGCGCACAGCTTCGCCCGGCTCATCCAGATCGTCCTCATCGAGACCGGCACCGTGCTGGCGCACACGCCCAACATGAAGAACGTCGCGCCGGACCTTCAGGCGTTCAAGCCCACGTTCCTGCTCGGCGTGCCGCGCGTCTTCGAGAAGGTCTACAACGCGGCCGAGCAGAAGGCGTCGGCCGGGGGCGGGCTCAAGAGCAAGATCTTCCACCGCGCGGCGGCCGTCGCGATCGAGTGGAGCAAGGCCGAGAGCTCCGGCGGCGCGGGCGCGGGGCTGCGGCTCAAGCGCGCGCTGTACGACAGGCTGGTGTACTCCAAGCTGCGGGCGGCGACCGGCGGGCGGCTGAACGCGGCGGTGTCGGGCGGGTCGGCCCTCGGCGAGCGGCTCGGCAACTTCTTCAGGGGCGCGGGCATCGAGGTCTTCGAGGGCTGGGGGCTCACCGAGACCTCCGCGCCCTCGACCGTGAACATCCCGGGCGCCAACAAGATCGGCACGGTGGGCAAGCCGTTCCCCGGCGTCACGATCGGCGTGGCCGACGACGGCGAGGTGCTGGTCAAGGGCCGTCACGTCTTCGCGGGGTACTGGAACAACGACGAGGCCACGGCCGAGGCGATCGACTCCTCCGGCTGGTTCCACACCGGCGACGTCGGCGAGCTCGACCAGGACGGCTACCTGCGCATCACCGGCAGGAAGAAGGAGCTCATCGTCACCGCCGCGGGCAAGAACGTCGCGCCCGCCCCCCTGGAGGACCGCATCCGGGCCCACCCGCTGGTCAGCCAGGCCATGGTGGTCGGCGACGACCGTCCGTTCGTCGCCGCGCTGGTCACCCTGGACCCCGAGGCGATGGAGCAGTGGAAGGCCGCCAACGGCAGGACCGGCGCCTCGCTCGCGGAGCTGTGCGCCGACCCGGCCGTCGTCGCCGCGGTCCAGAGCGCGGTGGACGACGCCAACACGCTGGTCTCCAAGGCCGAGCAGGTGAAGAAGTTCGTGATCATCGACACCGACTTCACCGAAGAGAGCGGCCACCTGACGCCGTCGCTGAAGGTCAAGCGCAACCTGGTCGTGCGCGACTTCGGCAAGGAGATCGACGCCCTGTACTCCGTCGACACGCGGGCCTAGCGAACGTCCCGGCGCCCGCCCAGTACGGTGGCCGGATGTGGTTGAAGGCATGTCTGAACGGCGGCCGCGCGCCCGGCGAGCACCCGGCGCTGCCGCTCACCCCTGACGAGCTGGCCGCCGACGCCCGGGCCGTGGCCGGGCAGGGGGCGTCGGCCGTCCACGCCCATCCCCGCGACGCCGCGGGACGGGAGTCGCTCGACGCCGCCGACATCGGGGCCGCGGTCGCCGCGATCCGCGCCGCCGTCCCGATGCTGCCCACCGGCGTGTCCACGGGGCTGTGGATCACCGGCGGGGACGTGCACGCGCGCCTGCGCGCCGTGCGGCGGTGGGCGTCCCTGCCCGACGCCGAGCGCCCGGACTTCGCGTCGTGCAACCTGTCCGAGCCCGGCTTCCAGGAGCTCGCCCTGACGCTGCTGGACGCCGGGATCGGCGTCGAGGCCGGGGTGTGGTCGCCCGCCGACGCGGACGCGCTCGCCGCCTCGGGCCTGGCCGGGCGGGTCGTGCGCGTCCTCGTCGAGATCATCGACGTGCCGGCCGCCGAGGCCGTCACCGAGGCGGGCCGCGTCCTGGACCGGCTGGACGCGCTCGGCGTCGTGGCGGGGCGGCTGCTGCACGGCGAGGGCCCGGCCACCTGGCCGCTGCTGGAGGAGGCCACGCGCCGGGGCTTGCCGGGGCGGGTCGGGCTGGAGGACGTCCTGTGCGGCCCGTCGGGCGAGCCGGTGACGGGGAACGCCGAGCTGGTGCGTCTCGCGCTGGGGCTCTCCTCGCGCGGTTAGATGTCCGTAGCCCGCGTCTTACCTTCGCGAGGCCGAGGGGATGCCTGTTTTCCCTCCTCACGAGGGCGTCTATACGATGGTTTGGCGAGGTGTCGGCCAGATCGCAAAGGGTGGACATGGTTGAGAGCGTGAACACGGCCAAGCGCGGCAGTTCCTCCCGAAGCGGCGCGGGCGGCCCGGACGTCGATCTCCGTCAGCTGCTGGCCGGGCTCACGGCCGTGCGCGACGGCGATTTCGGCACGCGGCTGCCCGAGGACGGCGACGGCCTGTACAAGGAGATCGCCACCGTCTTCAACGGCATGGTGGACCAGCTCTCGCTGTTCACCAGCGAGGTGACGCGCGTGGCCCGCGAGGTCGGCACCGAGGGCCAGCTCGGCGGCCAGGCAGAGGTCCCCGGCGTCTCGGGCACCTGGGAGGACCTCACCGACTCGGTGAACGCCATGGCCGGCAACCTGACCGACCAGGTCCGCAGCATCGCCCAGGTCACCACCGCGGTCGCCAGGGGCGACCTGTCCCAGAAGATCACCGTCTCGGCGCGCGGCGAGATCCTGGAGCTGAAGAACACGATCAACACGATGGTCGACCAGCTCTCCTCCTTCGCCGACGAGGTCACCCGCGTCGCCCGCGAGGTCGGCACCGACGGGCGCCTGGGCGGCCAGGCGCAGGTCACCGAGGTCGCCGGCACCTGGCGCGACCTGACCGACTCGGTGAACTCCATGGCGGGCAACCTGACCGACCAGGTCCGCAACATCTCGCAGGTCGCCACCGCCGTCGCCAGGGGCGACCTGTCCCAGAAGATCACCGTCTCGGCGCGCGGCGAGATCCTGGAGCTGAAGAACACCCTCAACACGATGGTCGACCAGCTCTCCTCCTTCGCCGACGAGGTCACCCGCGTCGCCCGCGAGGTCGGCACCGAGGGCCGCCTCGGCGGCCAGGCCGACGTGAAGGGCGTCTCGGGCACGTGGAAAGCGCTGACCGAGTCGGTGAACGTCATGGCCGACAACCTCACCGCGCAGGTCCGCAGCATCGCCGAGGTCACCACCGCCGTCGCCAAGGGCGACCTGTCGCAGAAGATCCGCGTGGACGCGCGCGGCGAGATCCTGGAGCTGAAGGAGACCATCAACACGATGGTCGACCAGCTCTCGGCGTTCGCCGACGAGGTCACCCGCGTGGCCCGCGAGGTCGGCACCGAGGGCAACCTGGGCGGCCAGGCGACCGTCCGGGGCGTGTCGGGCACCTGGAAGGACCTCACCGACAACGTCAACGTCATGGGGTCCAACCTCACCAGCCAGGTGCGGTCGATCGCCCAGGTGGCGACGGCCGTGGCCCGCGGCGACCTGTCGCAGAAGATCACGGTCGAGGCCAAGGGCGAGGTGGCGGCGCTCGCGCAGACGATCAACACGATGGTCGAGACGCTGAGCGCCTTCGCCGACGAGGTCACCCGCGTGGCCCGCGAGGTCGGCACGGAGGGCCAGCTCGGCGGCCAGGCCCGCGTGCCCAACGTCGCGGGCACCTGGAAGGACCTCACCGACAACGTCAACTCGATGGCGAACAACCTGACCAGCCAGGTCCGCAACATCGCCCAGGTCACCACCGCCGTCGCCCAGGGCGACCTGACCAAGAAGATCGACGTCGACGCGCGCGGCGAGATCCTGGAGCTGAAGACCACGATCAACACGATGGTCGACCAGCTCTCGTCCTTCGCCGCCGAGGTCACCCGCGTGGCCCGCGAGGTGGGCAGCGAGGGACGGCTGGGCGGCCAGGCCGAGGTCGAGGGCGTGTCCGGCACCTGGAAGCGCCTCACCGAGAACGTCAACGAGCTGGCGGGAAACCTCACCCGCCAGGTCCGCGCCATCGCGGAGGTCACCAGCGCCGTGACCTCGGGCGACCTGACGCGGTCGATCACGGTCGACGCCTCCGGCGAGGTGGCCGAGCTCAAGGACAACATCAACTCCATGGTGAAGTCCCTGCGCGAGACCACCCGCGCCAACGAGGAACAGGACTGGCTGAAGACCAACCTCGCCCGCATCTCCGGCCTCATGCAGGGCCACCGCGACCTCGCCGTCGTCGCCGAGCTGGTCATGAACGAGCTGGCGCCGCTGGTGCGCGCCCAGCACGGCACCTTCCTGCTCGCCGAGGACACTCCGCGCGGCATCGAGCTCGGCGTCGTCGGCAGCTACGGCCACCAGGAGCTGACCCGCCGCCATGCCCTCGGCGACTCCCTCGTGGGCCAGGCGGCGCTCGCCAGGCGCACCATCCTCGTCGAGGAGGTGCCCGCCGGCTACCTGACGATCTCCTCCAGCCTCGGCCAGGCGGGCCCGGTCAGCCTGATCGTCCTGCCGATAGTCGTCGAGGACCAGGTCCTCGGCGTGATCGAGCTGGCCAGCCTCAACAGGTTCACGCAGGTCCACCGCGCCTTCCTCGAACAGCTCGTCGAGACCATCGGCGTCAACGTCAACACCATCGTCGCCAACGCCCGCACCGACTCCCTGCTCACCGAGTCGCAGCGCCTGGCGACCGAGCTCCAGGTCCGCCAGGAGGAGCTCCAGCGCTCCAACGCCGAGCTGGAGGAGAAGGCCGAGCTGCTGGCCCAGCAGAACCGCGACATCGAGACCAAGAACATCGAGATCGAGCAGGCCCGCCAGGAGCTGGAGGACCGCGCCCAGCAGCTCGCGCTCGCGTCCAAGTACAAGAGCGAGTTCCTGGCCAACATGAGCCACGAGCTGCGCACCCCGCTGAACTCCCTGCTCATCCTCGCCCAGCTGCTGGCGCAGAACCCGGCGCGCAACCTCACCGCCAAGCAGGTCGAGTACGCCAACGTCATCCACTCCGCCGGCACCGACCTGCTTCAGTTGATCAACGACATCCTCGACCTGTCCAAGATCGAGGCCGGCAAGATGGACCTCACGCTGGAGCCGTTCCACCTGCGCCAGCTCCTGGACTACGTCGAGGCGACGTTCCGCCCGATGACCACCGAGAAGGGCCTGCGCTTCGACGTCCGCATCGCGCCGGACGTGCCCACCCAGCTCCTCATGGACGAGCAGCGCCTGCGGCAGGTCCTGCGCAACCTGCTCTCGAACGCGGTCAAGTTCACCGAGGCCGGGTCGGTCGAGCTGCGCGTCGAACGCGGCACGCTCGAACCGCAGGGCGGCCCGCCGCAGGAGGCCCTCGCGTTCCACGTCGTGGACACCGGCATCGGCATCGCCGAGGAGAACCTCTCGCAGATCTTCGACGCCTTCCAGCAGGCCGACGGCACCACCAGCCGCAAGTACGGCGGCACCGGCCTCGGCCTGTCGATCAGCCGCGAGATCGCCACGCTGTTCAACGGCGAGATCCGCGCGGTGAGCACGCTCGGCGAGGGCAGCACGTTCAGCCTCTACCTGCCGATGAGCCACTTCTCCGAGGATCCCCTGCCCGACACCCGCCCGGACTCCTTCGCCAGGCCGCCCGCGCCGGAGATCCTCGTGCGGGCGCCCATCGAACTGCCCGCGCCGGCGCAGGCCGCCCCTCGAAACGGCCTCCCGGGCGAGAACGGCCGCAGGCTGCTGGTCGTCGAAGGACGGGCCAACGGCCTGCTGTCACTGCTGGCGCAGAGCGTCGTCGCCGACCTGTCGGAGACGCACGGCCCGGTGCGGGTCACCACGGCCAGCGACCCCGACAGCGCCATGGCCGCGCTCGCCGGGGACGACTACCACTGCATCGTGCTCGACCTCGGCATGCCGCACGACGCCGCCGCCGAGTTCCTGCGCCGGCTCGACGACGACCCGGCGCTGCGCACACTGCCCGTGCTCGCCCACCACACGCGCAAGCTCACCCGCAACCAGGAGAAGCTGCTCCAGGGCCGCTCGCGCACCCAGCCCCTGGAGCGCCTGCCCAGCCTGGACGAGCTGCGCGAGCGCATCACGCTCCACCTGTCCGCCAAGGGTCCCGGCGACGTCCTCCCGCTGGTTCAGTCGACCCCCGAGGAGGCGCCGCGCGACGTCGAGAAGGTCGACAGCGGCCTGCTCGGCCGCAAGGTGCTGGTCATCGACGACGACGTCCGCAACGTCTTCGCGCTCACCAACATCCTGGAACTGCACGGCATGCAGGTGCTCTACGCCGAGAACGGCCGCAAGGGCATCGAGATGCTGATGCGCAACGACGACGTCGACCTGGTCCTGATGGACATCATGATGCCGGAGATGGACGGCTACGCCGCCACGGCCGCGATCCGCGAGATGCCCCGCTTCTCCAGCCTCCCCATCATCGCCGTCACCGCCAAGGCCATGCACGGCGACCGCGAGAAGACCCTGTCCTCCGGCGCCAGCGACTACGTGACCAAGCCCGTCGACGCCGAGGAACTCATCGACCGCATGCAACGCTGGCTCCAGCTCTGACCGCCCAGACCGGCAGGACGACGGAGGTGATCAGGAGAAGACCTCCACCTGGCATCGAGCGGCGTCGCCCCTGGCCATTCGTGTATCTCACACGTGCCGCAGGACGACCAGACGCTGCGGGTCAGGTGCCGAGGATGCGGCGGGTCCAGTTGGTGCGGGTCTCGTTGGCGGCGGCCGATACCGCCGCGTGGGGGGCCATGCCGGAGAAGCCGTGGAAGCCGCCGGCCCAGACGTGCAGGTCGGCCACGCCGCCGGCCGCCCAGATGCCCATCGCGTACGCGACGTCCTCGTCGCGGAAGACCTCGGCGGAGCCGACGTCGATGAACGCGGGCGGCAGGTTCGACAGGTCCGTGGCGCGGGCGGGCGCGGCGTAGATCGACACCTTGCCGGTGCCGCGCCGGTCGCCGAGCAGCGCGGTCCAGCCGGTCTCGTTGCTGCCCCGGTCCCAGACGCCGATGCCGTCGTACTGGTGGCTGGAGAGGGTCTCGTTGCGGTCGTCGAGCATGGGGCAGATCAGGAGCTGGCCGATCAGGCGCGGGCCGCCGCGGTCGCGGGCGAGCAGGGCCACCCCGGCGGCCAGCCCTCCCCCGGCGCTGGCTCCGGCGACCAGGATGCGCTCCGGGTCGGCGCCGAGCTCCCGGGCGTGGGCGGCGGTCCAGAGCAGGCCCGCGTAGCAGTCCTCCACCGGCGCGGGGTCGGGGTTCTCGGGGGCCAGCCGGTACTCGACCGAGACGACGACGGCGCCGAGGTCGACCGCCCACTCGGCCAGCATCCGGTCCATGCCCGTGAAACGGTCGCCGATCACCATGCCGCCGCCGTGGATGTTGTAGACGCACGGCGCTCCGGGCGGTAGATCATGCCGCTTGAACACCGACAGTGTGATGTCGGGGTCGCCCTCGGGGCCGGGCACCACGTGCTCCGTATGGGCGAGCCCGTACTGCTGGAGGATCGGGTCGATGGGCGGGCTCGCCATGCCGGACCGCCTCGTCTGGATGAGGTCTTCGGCGAGCGTCGTGGAGGCCTTCGCCCCGGGCTCCGTGCCATGGGCCGAGGCGAACTGCTGCAAGACGACCGCGAGCGCGGCCTCCAGCTCGGTGTCGTACGGGGGACGGGGTATGGTCGTCATCGCACTCCTCCAGCGGTGTCCCGGCCGCTCCGGGCCTTACGTTCATGCTGGTCCTGGGCCTGTCGGCCCGGCAACCGCCACCTGACCCGGCTTCCGCCCCGGCCGCCCGCCACCCGGCGGTCCCGCGAAGAGGTCAGTCGAAGCGGTTCGACGCGAGCTGCCACAGGGTGAGGGCGAGGGTCAGGCGTACGCGGCCCGCCGGGGTACGCAGGTCGTATCCGAGGGCCGCCGAGAACTCGGCCGCCTTCGCCTGCACCGTGGAATGGTGCAGCCCGGCGTCGGCCGCCGCCGATCGCAGGCTGCCGGTGACCGCGATGGATTCCAGCAGCTCATGGGCGTGCCGCGAGGACGCGACGACGGAACCGACCGCCTTGACGTCCGCCAGGCCGGCCAGGTCGGCGGCGTCCGCCAGGCGGGCGATGTCGGCCAGCACGCCGAGGTCGTCCGCGCGAATGGCGGGCCACCGCGCGTTGGTGAGCCGGAGGGCGATCACGGCGTGCGCCCACGATTCGTGCAGGAGGGCGGGTACCCGCGCCTCGCCGATGCCCAGCCGGTCACCGGCGTCCGCACCCGAGGCGACGTCGGAGGTGGTGACGATGCCGGGTGGGATGGCGGCGCGAGCAGCGGTGCCGGTGTTCGCAGGGGCGTCGGCGTCCACGATGGTCGCCCGCAGTATTCCCACCGTCGTGTCGAGGAGCGCGTGGGGGCCGTCGGCGGCAACGCTCCGGGCCACAGGCATGCGGCCGCCAGGGGCGAGGGGCCGGGTGGCGGGCGCGTGGCTGCCCGGATCGAGGGGTCGGCCGGCGGGGGTGGCGAGGACGCGGTACTCGTGGGTCGCGCGGAGCCGGAGGTGGACGGCGGCGAGCTTGCGGGCGTCGGCGCCCGAGGACGGGTCGAGGAGGGTTTCGACGGCCTGGCTCGTCGTCGCGACGCCGTTGAGGCGGTCCAGCGTGACGCCCAGCGCGATGGCGGCGCGTTCGAGGATCATCTCGTCGTTCGCGTGCGTCTCGTCCTCGCGTTCGAGCCACACCAGCCCCTCCGCGCCGACCGCGTGGCTCGGGCGGCCCGCGAAGTCGGACGGGACCGGCTCGCGCGTCCGCGCGCCGGCGGACGTGACGCGCATCCGCCGTCCGCCCGCGACGAACCCCGCCGGGCTCCCGGCCAGGATCGCGGCGCCCCGGATCAGCGCCTCCAGACCCGCCTGGCGCTGCACGAGGGCGTCGAAATAGGTGATGATCTTCACCCCCTCGCTCGCGATGGGATCAAGGGCGGTAAGACGTCCGAGAAGCTCCTCCATCAGCGGCTCCCACCTCTCTCGGGCCCACCAGCCTAAACCCGCCCCCGACCCCGTCCGCCGACGCGAACCATCCCCACAACCCCGGCGACGGCGACTCACCCCCTCGCCGGCCCACCGATCCCCCAATCCCCTCAAAGATGTCAGCCGTTCCGACTCCGCTCGCCAGGACGGCAGGCCGTCGCGGGACGCGCCGGCCGCGCGGAGTCGAACTGTAGGGCACGTACCTGGTGCTGGAGGAGCGACGCGAGGTCTACGTCATCCGTCTCGAACGGCCGTGAGGGCGTGGGGTTCGGGCAAGATTCGGGATAGGGCGTCATGGCCGCGCCGTCTGGTCCGGGGTGGGGCGGCGGGGTTAGGTTGCGGGGGTGGGTAAGGGGATGCGCGCGTTGCGCACTTACGGGGTGGACTCTCCCTCGTCGTTGCTGGGGCTGGCGGCCGGGGCGTTGATCATGGCGGTCGTCACGGTCATCGCGTTCGCGAACGGGTGGTGGCTCGCCTGGGTTCTGCTGGTGGGGGTCCTGTACTCGGTCGCGAGCGTGAGCAGCTTCGCGCACACCACGCTGCGGGGGAAGTTCCGGGTGTGGGCCGAGGAGCTTGGGCGGCTGGGCCTGCGGGGGGACGAGCGGGTGCTGGACCTCGGGTGCGGGCGCGGCGCGGTGCTGGTCCAGGCGGCGAAGCGCGTACCCAGGGGGCGGGTCACCGGCATCGACCTGTGGCTCTCGCGCGACCAGTCGGGCAACGCCGAGGACGTGACCAGGCGCAACCTCAAGGCGGAGAACGTGGCCGACCGCGTCGAACTGGTCACCGGGGACATGCGGTCGCTGCCGTTCGAGGACGACCACTTCGACCTGATCGTGTCGAGCCTCGCCATCCACAACATTCCCGACCCGCAGGGACGGCTGCGCGCGATCCGCGAGGCGTACCGCGTGCTCGCCCCCGGCGGGCGGATGGCGATCGCCGACTTCCGGCACACCGGGGACTACGCCGCCGTGCTCCGCGAGCTCGGCGCGGAGGAGGTGACCGTCCGCGACCTGGGCTCCCGGTTCTGGTACGGCGGCCCGTGGTCCGGCACGCGGATGCTGACGGCCCGCAAACCCGCCTGAGCGACCGGAGGGCCGCGCGGGCGGCCACCCCGGGCTCGATCGATCCGCTCGACCTCGGCGGGGGCGGCGCGCCTCGATCCCCCCGCTGCCCCGCCGGCAGCCGGGTCAGTCCTTCACAGACCCGCCGAGACCCGCGACGAGCCTGCGCTGGACGGCGACGAAGAAGACCAGGACGGGGACGGTCATGAGGGTCGAGGCGGCCATGATGCCGCCCCAGTCGTTCTCGTCGGGTTTGAAGAACACGAGCAGGGCGGCGGGCAGGGTCTGGTGGTCCTTGGCCGAGATGATGAACGTCCGGGCGAAGATGAAGTCGTTCCAGGCGGTGATGAACGAGAACACGCTGGTCGCGACGAGGCCCGGGGCCACCAGCGGGAACATGACGCGCCACAGGACGACGGCCCGGCTCGCCCCGTCGATCGTGGCGGCCTCCTCCAGCGCCTCGGGGACCGCCGCCACGAAGCCGCGCATCATCCAGATCGCGAACGGCAGCGAGAAGGCCAGGTGCACCAGGACCAGGGAGCCGAGCGTGTTGAGCCCGACGGCGGGGACGACGGCGCCGAGGTCGCGGACCAGGAAGAACAGCGGGATGGTGAGCGCCTCGACCGGGACCATCTGGGCGATCAGGAACATGATCAGCACGGTGGTGCGGAAGCGGAACCGGAACCGGGTCACCGCCACGGCGGCGAGGAAGGCCACGACGGCGGACAGCACGACCACCGTCAGCGCGACGGCGAGGCTGTTGAGGAAGTAGCGGGCGAAGTTCTCGCCGCCGAGCACGCGGCGGAAGTGGTCGAGGGTGGGGTGCAGGGTCCACGGGCGGACCTCCAGCGACTGGATCTCGCCCGGCGGTTTGAACGCCGAGAGCACCATCCAGTAAACCGGGAAGAGGGTGACGACGGTCGCGATGACGGCGATCGTGCTCGCGACCACGCGAGATCGGTTCACGCTCGTCCTCCCTGTGGTCCCGGGCGCGGGTCACCGGGCGGCTCTTGCGACCGCGTGCCGCACGACCCGCGTGCGTTCGGCCCGTGCGCGTCCCCGTCGTCGGGGGTGAAGGGCGTCACAGCTTCTCTCCGCCCCGGTAGAGGGCGCGAAGGTAGAGCAGGGTGACGGCGAGCAGGATCAGGGTCATGACGACGCCGATGGCCGAGCCGAGCCCGTACTCCGAGGAGCCGAAGGCGGTCTGGTAGGCGTAGACGTTCAGGACGGTGTTCTGCCCGGCGATGCCGCCGCCGCTCGTCATCACGTACACCTGGGTGAAGATCTTGAAGTCCCAGATGATCGACTGGATGACCACGATCGTGATGAGGGGACGCAGCATCGGCACCATGACCCGCCAGAAGGCGTGCCAGGCGGACGCCCCGTCCAGTGCCGCCGCCTCCAGGACCGAGGCCGGGATCGCCTGGATGCCCGCGTACAGCGTGACCATGACGAAGGGGAACGAGTGCCAGACGACGGTGGCGCCGACGATCCCGAAGGCGACCCATTTGTCGTAGAACCAGTTGAATCCGTCCAGGCCGAGGACCTGGTTGACCAGGCCGAGGTCGGCGTCGAAGAGGAACATCCACACCGTCGACCCGGTGACGGCCGGTGCCGCCCACGCCGCCATGGCCGCCAGCGACAGCAGCAGCCGGGGCACCCGCGCGGCCCTGGTCAGCACGACGGCGAGCGCCGCGCCGACGGCCAGGGTGGCGACGACCAGCGCGGCGGCGAACGCCACGGTCTGCCCGAGCACCGACCAGAAGCGGCCGTCCCCGGCGAGCGCCGCGTAGTTGGCGAGGCCGATGAAACGGGTCGGCTCGCCGCCGCTGACCTGCGCCTGCCGGTAGTCGAACACCGACAGCAGCCCGAGCATGTAGACCGGATAGCCGAGCAGGGGTACCAGGACGGCGGCGGAGGGCAGCAGGTACAGCCAGGGCCGCGGCCCTCCCCGCCGGCGCGGCGGGGTTCCCGCGCGGGTGGACGGGCCGGCGGGCGCCGTGGTCAGCGTCGTCATGCCGGAGTCCCCGCGCCGGGGGCCGCCCCGCCGTGCGGGCGTGCCCGTGTCCCGGACGTCGCGGTGAGCGTCCTCATGAGCCGCCGAACGCCGCCTTCACCGCCGCGGCGGCCTCCGTGGTGGCCTGCTCGACGGTGGCCTGCTTGGTGGCGACCTTCTGCAGCATGGTCGGGATGACCTTCTGATTGTCGATCTTCACCCAGGCCGGGTCGACGGGCACGAACCGGGTGCCCGCGGCGACGGTGTCGAGGAACGGCTTGAGGAACGCCTCCTTGGCGGCGAGCTCCTCGCGCGCGGAGGTCAGCGTGGGCAGGTTGCCCATGGCCTCGTACATCTTGGTCTGGTATGTCTTGCCGCCCAGCAGCTCCAGGAACTTCACGGCGAGCGAGCGATGCCTGCTGCTCTTCATGACGCCGAGGTTGTTGCCGCCCGCGAAGGCCGGGGCGATCGAGCCGGGCTCGGCGCCGGGCAGCGGCACGACGGCGTACTTGCCCGCCGCCGGCCCCGCGTCGACCGCCGACCGGTTGAAGTTGCCGAGGATGCCCATGGCCGCCTTGCCGCCCGCGAAGAGCTCGACGGTCCTGCCGCCGGTGAGCCCGGCGCACGCCTGCGGCGGGCAGTTGTCGTCGGCGAGCAGGTCGGTGTACGCCTTGACGCCCTCACGCGACCCGGCGCCGTCAAGCTTCTCGAGGTCGCCGCCGAAACTCCAGACGAAGGGCAGCGCGCCGAAGGTGTACTCGCCGCCGACCGCGACGCCGTACAGGTCGGGCCTCTTCTCGCGGATCGTCCGCGCGGTGGAGGTCAGCTCCTTGAGGCTCGTGGGCGGCTTCAGCTTCAGCTCGCCGAACACGTCGGTGCGGTAGTAGAGCGCGCGGATGCCGATGTACCACGGCAGCCCGTAGACCTTCCCGTCCACCGTGGCGGATCGCAGCAGGTCGGTGCCGATGTCCCGGCCCTCCGGCCAGGCCCGCAGGTCCTCGTTCAGGTCGGCGAACCCTCCGGCGGCGGCGTACTCGGCCAGGTCGGTGTTGCCGTACTCGGCGACGTCGGGGGCGCTGGCGGGGTCGTTGAACGCGCCCTTGAACTTCTCGTGCCGGGCCGGGGTGGTGGGGATGTAGGACACCTCGACCGTCACGCCCGGGTTGGCGGCGGTGAACTCCTTGATCGCCTCGCCGACGACCTTCTCCTTGGGAGCGCGGTTGGGCTCGTCGAAGAGCCACACGCGCAGCGTTCCCGACTTGTCGTCGCCGCCGCTCGCCGACGGGGCGGTGGACGGTGCGCAGGCGGCCAGGGCCAGCAGGGCCGCGCCCGCGATCGCCCGGTTCAGCATCTTCACGGCTGTCTCCTCCCGTTGGCGGCAGACCTTACGAAGATCCTGACGATCACGGGAAGAGTCCGGTTGGATTGTTGTGCATCGCGGAATCTTGTGGTGCACAGTGGTGATTCACGCGATGACCGCCTATGTCCACCTGCGTTTTGATCCGCCGGATCTCCCCGAGAAGGCCCCAGTGAACGAACCCGCCCCCGGGCGCAACCAGTCGCTGTCGCTGCGGCGCGCGCTCGCCGTGCTCCACCGCGTGCGCGACCACGGGTGCGCCCCACAGGGGCTGACGCTGACCCGGCTGGCCGAGGAGCTCGGCGTGTCCAAGAGCACGATCCTGCGGCTGACGACCCCGCTGATCGAGGCCAAGCTGCTGGAACGTGACCGCAGGACCGGCGCCTACCGGCTCGGGCACGGCGCCCTGCTGCTCGGCCAGGCGTATCTGGCCACCCTCGACCTGCGGACGGTCGCGGCCGAGGAGTCGCACCGGCTCATGGCCGAGGTCCAGGAGACGGTGCACCTGGTGGTCTACGACCCGCCGGACGTGGTGTACATCGACAAGGTGGAGAACACCGCGACCGTGCGCATGGCCTCGCGCGTCGGCAGCCGCACGCCCGCGTACCGCACGGCCGTGGGCAAGGCGATCCTCGCCTGGCAGCCCGAGGCGGACCTGCGCGAGGTCGTGGCCGCGGGGATGCCGGCCGTCACCCGCCACACGATCACGGACGCCGCGCACCTGCGCGGGGAACTGGCCCGGATCCGGCAGCGCGGGTACGCGGTGGACGACCGGGAGAACGAGCCCGAGGTCCGGTGCGTGGCGGCCCCGATCTTCGGGCCCGGGGACGCGGTGACCGCGGCGATCTCCGTCTCGGGGTTGTCGTCGCGGATCACGGCGGCGCGGGTCCGTCATCTCGGGCCGCTGGTGGCGGAGGCGGCCTCGCGCATCTCCAGGAAGCTGGGGGGCGACCCGCCCGTCCGCCCGGCGGTGCCGCACGCACGCTGATCACGCTCACGGAGCGCTGACCGGCCCTCGGGTCCGGGCTTTGACGTGGGGAAAAATCCGCGATGTCGAGTCTCGCGTTCGAACACGATGGAATGTGTCGCATTGCGTGCGAAACGGTGGTGGATCTCGGTGTCAGCCGAGCAGTTCGGAGAAGCGCTCGGCGACCAGGTCCCAGCGCCACTCGCGCTCGATCCACGCACGCCCACGCGCCCCCATCCGCCGCGCCCGCCCGGGGTCCGCCAGCAGGGAGGCGAGCGCGCGGGCCACCTCCTCGGGCCGGTCGCCGTCCACCAGCAGGCCCGTCTCGCCGTCGCGCAGGGCGTCGGGCGCGCCGCCCGAGGACCCGGCGACGACCGGCAGCCCGGTCGCGGACGCCTCCAGGTAGACGATGCCGAGTCCCTCGACGTCCAGCCCGCGAAGGCGCGTGCGGCAGGGCATGGCGAACACGTCTCCGGCGTCGTAGTAGGCGGGAAGGCTGTTCCAGGGCACCGGCCCGGTGATGACCACGGAGTCGCCGAGACCGCGCGCCGCGACGGTCCGCGCGAGGGTCCGCCGGGACGGCCCGCCGCCGACCAGCAGCAGCACCGCGTCCGGGACGGACCGCAGCACGGCCGGCCAGCAGCGCACCAGCGTGTCCTGCCCCTTGCGCGGCACCAGCCGGGACACGCACACCACCACCGGCCGGTCGCCGAGGCCGAGCGCCGCCCGCACCGCCGCGCCCCCGGCCCCCGGGCGGAACACGCTCGTGTCCACGCCCGGCGCCAGCCTGACCAGGCGCGACGGCGGCACGACCCGCGCCAGCCGCTCCCTGGTGTACTCGCCGAGGTAGGTGATCGCGTCGGCGTGCGCGCCGATCCTGGCGAGCAGGCCGCGCGCCAGCGGCACCCCCGCCCAGGCGGCCTCGTGGCCGTGGGTCAGCATGACCACCCGGCGGGCCCCGGCCGCGCGCAGCGCCGGCGCGAGCAGGCCGAGCGGCGCGGCGGCGCCGAAGACGACGGTCTCGCACTTGTGCTCGCGCACCAGCGCCGCCGCCCGCCGGGCGACCCCGGGCAGGGGCAGCATGAGCGAGCCGGGGTGGCGCACCACGCGGTACGGGCGGCGGGCGTCGAACTCCTCCCAGCCCGGCCAGCGCGAGGCGTACACGACGGTGGAGCCCGGCGGGCGGCGCTCGGCGAGGGCGTGGACGAACGCCTGGATGCCCCCCGGACGCGGCGGGAAGTCGTTGGTGACGATCAGCGTGCGGCCCGGCGGGGTCACGGCTCCGGCAGCCCGTTCTGCCGGGCCCACGAGCGTGCCAGGGCGATGCGCTGCGGGGGCGTGGGGTGCGAGGCGTACAGGAAGTACTCGAAGGCGTCCGGCGACAGGTCGGAGAGGTTCGTGACGGCCAGCCGCCGTTGCATCGCGGCGAACGTGGCCGGATCGCGGGTGAGGTCGAGCGCGTGCACGTCGGCCCTCGCCTCGACCGCGCGGCTGACGACGTTCTCGGCGGGGCCGGACAGGATGGTGGCGACGGTCATCAGCCCGAGCAGCAGCCCGGTGGCGCGCGGGTCGCCCACGGACGGCACCCGGGCGCGGCGCCGGAGTGAGGGCGATCCGGCGACGAGGAACAGCAGGCACGCCCCGGCCGCGGCGCCGAGCCCGCCGACCAGCGTGCCGGACAGGACGTCGCCGTTCTTGGCGTGACCGAGCTCGTGCGCGACGACCAGCTCGACCTCCTTCTCGGGGGCCCGCAGCAGCGTGTCGTAGACGACGATGCGCCGCGTGGCCCCGAAGCCGGAGACGTAGGCGTTGAGCGCGGTGGTCCTGCGGGAGGCGTCGGCGACCAGGACGTCCTCGACCGGGACGCCGTCGCGGGCGGCCATGGCGATCAGGTCCGCGCGCAGCGGCCCGGCGGGCAGCGGCCTGAAGTCGTTGAACAGCGGTTCCACGACGAGCGGGTAGACGAAGGAGGCGGCGATCGTGAACGCGAAGGCGCCGATCGACGCGGGAATCCACCACCGCCTCCGGGCGCGGCGGGCCAGCCAGACGACGGCGAGGATCATGACGGCCGTCATCACGGCCTGGACGGCGAAGCCTTTCAGCCGGTCGGCCGACCACGACGCCCAGTCCTGGGTGGACAGCCCGAACGCGCGCAGGCGGGTCTCGTACCACATGCCGAGCGGCCACTTCAGCAGCAGGCTCACCGCCGAGAGGACGAGCACGCCGAGCAGTACGCGCACCCACCACGGCCCCCTGAGGCGGTCCACCGCCCACGCGCCCGCCGGGGTGAGGATCAGCACCCCGGCGACGATCAGCGTGACCGCGAGCGAGAGGTAGGCGGGCAGGCTGACGGCCGAGTCGAACGCGGCGGCCCGGGCGATCTGCGCGGGCGTGAAGTCGCGCGCGGGGTCCGGCGCCACCTCGGGGGCGCCGCCGCGCAGGGCGTGCCACGGCGTCGTCACCGCGACGAGCACGGCCACCGCCGCGCCGAGCACGACCAGGGCGACGCCGGCCGCGCGCACTCCCCCGTCCGTGCGCCGGCCGGGGCGGGTCTCCTCGATCAGCTCCGCCACCGATACCAGCCCTTCCGCCGTCGTCAGGACAGCTCCGCCTTCATGTACGCGCGCCAGGCGGCGGTGAACCGCCCGGCGGACACCCCCAGCGCGCGCGGGAGGGCCCCTGCCGCGTCTCCCCCGCTGAACTCACGGTAGAGGGCGACCAGGGCCCGTTCGCCGTATCGGGCCGCGACATACCGGCAGGCGAGCCACGCCTCCTCGTACGCCTGGGCGAGGCGCGGCGCTCCGGGGGCGAAGTCGTCCGGGCCGGGAAGCGCGGACGGCAGGCGGCCCGCGCGCACCTCGGCGGCCAGCTCGGCGGCGGCCGCGCGGACGGGGATGCCCGAGCGGAGGTAGCCCACGTAGTCGGCGAACCCCTCGACCAGCCACTTGGGGGTACGGGCGTCCGTGGCCGCGCCGGTGGCGACGTGCGTCAGCTCGTGGGCGAGGACGACGTCGCGCCCGGCGGCGCTGAGGCGCGCGAACGAGCCGGGCTCGACGATCACGCGGTCGGCGGCGGCGACGGCGGCGAGGCCGTTCACGGAGGCGGGGGCGGCGAGCGTGGCGGCCTGCGCGGTGGTGGCGGGGACCAGGACCAGCGGGCGCACCGGCCCGGCGACCTCGGCGACGACGAGACCGGCGCGGTCGGCCCTGCGGGCGAGATCTTCGAGCTCCTCGACGCGCGCGGCCGCCGTGCCGATCACCAGGGAGCGGGCTCCGCGGACGACCTTCGCGCGGGCCCAGATGTCCGGCCGCTCCCCGATCACGGCGTCTGTCGGCCCTCTCGGGTCCCCCGCTCCCGGCACAGGGGCGAACGGAGGCACGGACAGGGGGATGGACGCGGGCACGGAGGGGGCCGCGGGTAGCGCGGAGGGGGGTCCAGATGGTGTGGACGGGGGCACCGGGGGCACCGGGGGCACCGGGGGCACCGGGGGCACGGTCAGCGCGGCCAGCAGGCCCGCCAGCACGGTCCCCAGCCACACGACGCGCATGCGGGCAATCTACCCGCCCGCTCCCCCGCGTCGCGCGTTCCCGGCCCCGCGTACCACGCGGCGCGCTCGGGCCAGGTGACCCGCGACGCCGAGCACTCTTTCGCGCGCCGGGGCGGGGACGCGGGAGGCCCCGGCCGCCTCCGAGGGGTGGAGGAGGACGGGGCCTCTGAGGGGCCGCCGCGCGGGCCGGTGGGCGCGGGGGGCTTCCCGGGAAAGGGCTCCCGGGAAGTCCTCCCGCGCTCCGGTCACGCTCCGGGGCGAACGGCTCCGACGAAACTGCTCTTGCGATAGCCGTTCAGCTTGTCGATCCGCACCCGGGTTCCGCTGTGCGGAGAGTGGATCATCTTGCCGTGGCCGACGTACATGCCGACGTGGCCCAGTCCGCGGAAGAACATCAGGTCGCCCGGCTTGAGGTACTTCCAGGAGACCTTCTTCCGTACGGAACGGAACTGGCTGGCCGCGATGCGCGGCAGCTTCACGCCGGCCTTGCGCCAGGCGTACACGACCAGGCCTGAGCAGTCGAACGCACCGGGGCCGCTGGCACCCCACCGGTACGGGTCTCCGATCTGCTTCTTGGCCACTTGCACGGCGGTGTGCGCCTTGATCCGCTGCCTGGCGGCCTTGCTGAGCTTGGTGGTCTTGGAGGTCTTGCCGGCCGTACTAGCCGTACCGGCCGTGCTGACCTTGCCGACCTTGACCGAGCTCCGCGCCGTGGCCGCCGCGGCCGCGCCCGCCGAAGGTGCCTGCACCGCCGCCACGGCGACGGATGCCGTCATGGTGAGGGCGGCACCGCCGAGGGAGAGCCGGGCGAATCTGGACAGGCTGGGGCTAGGGGTAGTGCTGGACAGGATCGCTCCTTGGTTCTTCCACTTACGCCTACCGGGTTAGCTGACGGATTCGGGCATGGAAGTAGCCCTACGGCGCTGTCGCGCCGATTCACCCCCGACCCCGGTCAAGGGGTCAATTGGGTCCCCGGCTCCGTGCTCCTTGCCGCACGGATTCGGCAGACCACCGCCAGTGGTGGTTCTCGGTTTCGCTACTCGTTCACGGCGGTGGCCGAATGGATGGTCTTGCATAAGCCGGATCCCGCGACGTTCCGGCCCACAGCGCGACGGCATGGCGTGCTCGCCGCGGCCCAGAAGGTACAAGCTTTGCCAATTTCCGGCAAAGGGTGAGCGGGCGGAACGTAGATCAAATAACGCGATCTTTGCCAGATAACGCCTGCATATCAATGACCTCTGTTACCCGAATGTGATTCCCCTCACATATCCCGACACAGGGCCCGATAGAAGTCACATGGGTCACATCAGCCACAGGAGTTCTCGATCTTGGTGGCGGCGACCGACCGCGCGGTCTCTCTAGAGATGCAAGTGTGCAAGAGATCTTTAGCAATGGCTCTTGTGCAGTAACCGTTGCACATGCCAGCCTGGGATCATGGAGAACGAGAACGTCCGCCAGATCACCGACTCCCGCGTCCTCGCGGCCCTTACCCACCCCCTACGCCGCCGGATCATGGACGTCATGAGGGTCTACGGGCCCTGCACGGCCAGCATGCTCGCCGACCACACCGGCCAGGCCGTCGCGAACGTCAGCCACCACCTGCGCGTCCTGGCCTCGGGAGAGCTGATCGAGGAGGCGCCCGAGCTGGCCCGTGACCGGCGCGAACGCTGGTGGCGCCTGGTGGCGACCACGATCCGCTGGTCCATGCGCGACTTCGAGGGCGACCCCGCGTCCGCGGCCATCGCCGGCGCGGCCGAGTCGCTCAATCTCGAACACCACATGAACCTGGTCCGCACCTACTACGCCGCCTCCGAAGAGGAACACGAGGCCTGGCACGGCGCGCCGTTCGCCACCGACAAGTGGCTGCGGCTAACGCCCTCGGAGCTGTCCGAGCTGTCCCACGAGGTCATCGGCCTCTACGAGCGCTGGGCCACCCGCGAGATCCCGGACGACGGCCGGCGCCGCGACCCCGTGTTCGTGTTCACCTACGGCGTCCCGGGACGCCCGTGAACGCCCTCAGCGCCCTGTTCGCGAGGGTCCGCACACCCGGCCCCGCCCCCGGCCCCGCGAGCGCGGCCGCCGGGACGCCCGGACGTCCCAGGCGCGGCGGGCTGCTGCGCGAGCGTGACTTCCGGCTGCTGTGGGTGGGCGAGACGGCCAGCGCCTTCGGCAGCTCGGTCACCAGCGTGGCCCTGCCGCTCGTGGCCATCACCGTCCTGCAGGCGAACGCGCTGGTCGTGGGCGTGCTGGCGGCCGCCTCCTGGGTGCCCTGGCTGCTGATCGGCCTGCCCGCCGGGGCCTGGGTCGACCGCCTGCCCCGGCGGCCGGTGATGCTGGCCTGCGACGCCGTGTCCGCGCTGGTGTTCTGCAGCGTCCCCGTGGCGGCCTGGTTCGGCGTGCTCACCATCGGCCACCTGATGGTCGCGGCGCTGCTCACCGGCACCGCGAAGGTCTTCTTCCAGACGGCGTACCAGGTGCTGCTGCCCTCCGTCGTCGCCGCCGGCGACCTGCCGGAGGGCAACGCCAAGCTCCAGGGCAGCGAGTCCGCCGCCCAGGTGGCGGGGCCCGGCCTGGGCGGCCTGCTGGCCCAGGCGTTCGGCGCGGTCACCGGCCTGATCGCGGACGCGGCCACCTTCGTGATCTCGGCGGCCTGCCTGCTGGCGATGAGGACGCGCGAGGCGCCGCCCCCTCCCCGGGACTCCACCACCCTGCGGCGGCAGATCGCCCAGGGGCTGCGCTTCGTGCTCCACGACCCCTACCTGCGGGTTCTCACGGCCTTCGGGGCCACGAGCAACCTGTTCCTGATGGGCTACCAGGCGATCCTGGTCATCTTCCTGGTACGCGAGGTCGGCGTGGGCCCGGGGACGGCCGGTGGCGTGATCGCCGCCACGAGCCTCGGCGGCGTGGCCGGAGCCGCGGTCGCTCCGTGGATCGCCCGCCGCCTCGGGAGCGCGCGGGCGCTGCTGGCCGCCGAGGTCGGGTGCGCGCCCTTCGTGCTGCTGATCCCCGCGGCCTTCCCGGGATGGGGGCTGGCGTTCGCGGTGGCGGGCGGGCTGGTCGTCGTCGCGGGCGTGGTGGCGGGCAACGTGATCAAGGGGAGCTTCCGGCAGATGTACACCCCGCGGCACCTTCTCGGCCGGGCGTCGGTGTCCATGCAGTTCGTCAACCTCGGGACGGTCCCGATGGGCGCCCTGCTCGGCGGCGCGCTGGGCGATTCCCTGGGCGTGCGGCCCGCCATGTGGATCATGACCGGCGGGCTCGCCCTGACGGGCCTCATCCTGCTCGCGGGGCCTATCAAGCGCGACCGCGACCTTCCCGGCTCACCCGCCACGTCCTGAATTAGACAGCAATGTGAGCTAAAGCACTCTTGCATCCAGGAAAGGGGGCCGAAGTCAATGCGCGCCTTTGCGATATTGTCCTCAAATATCACCAAAAAAGCTATCGAGAACCTGGCCTCCACCGGCGGCGGACATCTCGCGGAAGGCAAGAAATTCCCCCACGTTCCAGCGTTTCCACAGAAGTCAATTCGCCGTATATGCCGATAGCAGACTATTACCCTCGGGTCATCATCCCTCCGGCGGGACGCACCCGCTCCCTGCGGATCGGGCCCGGAAGCGGCGACCGCCAACCGCTCGCCGGAGGGCGGTCACAGCCCCTCGGAGGGCGGTCAGAGCCGCTGGACGCCCTCCGGCCAGATGACCACGACCTCGCGGCCCTGGCCGCGGGCGTACCGGACGGCGTCTGCCGTCCCGCCGAACCCGCGCGCGGGCCTGCCGTCCCAGACGGCCACGAGGACCTCGCAGTTCTCGACGACGAGACATCCGGCCGCGTAGTAGGCGGGCTCGCCCGGCTCGGCGAAGTCCAGCACCGTCGTGACCCTTGCGGCGGCGAGCAACCGGCGGTAGGCGTCCAGACCCGGGCCCCGGAACGTCGCCTCGTAGCCGTGGGACGGCACGACGACGCGCAGCTCTCCCCCGGCCCGCAGGAGGATCTCGGCGAAGAGCTGGTCGGCGCCCGCCGCGAGGCTGGACCAGCCGATGAGCGGCGCCTCCATGCCGGCCAGCAGCGCGCGCAGCTCCCGTTCGGCGTGGGCCAACGCCCGCGGCGGCAACGACCGGTGGCCGGTGATCCCGACGACGGTCATGTCCGCCCTGCCTGCGCCATCATCCGGTCGTGCTCACCGACCACGGTCAGGCGCCGGCTCAGGGTGCGTAGGTCCGTCGTCGGCACCAGGAATGCCTCCTCGCCGCGGCATGGCGCGTTCCCGGCCCGGCCGGAGCGATCCGGGCCGCCCTCAACCCTAGACCGGCCCACCGGCGCAGGGGTGATCTCCCCACGGCCCACCGGCACGGAGAGACGCGTGACGACGAACACGCGGCGGCTCCGCGTGTGTGCGGCGGTCGCGCGATCAGGGTGGTGACGACCAGGAGCTCGTTGGTGTCAGGGCCGTACGGCGGCGAAGATGCCCCGGTAGGACGACAGCGGGACGACGCTCACGACGTCCCCCGTGCGCGGGGCGTGCACCATCTTGCCGCCGCCCGCGTACATCCCGACATGGCCGAGCCCGGAGGCGAACAGCAGGTCGCCGGGCTCCAGGGCGTCCAGGGAGACCCGGCGCGAGGCGCCCCAGGAGTACTGCTCGGCGGCGGTCCTGGGGAGGCTGACACCGGCCGCGCGCCAGGACATCTGGGTGAGCCCCGAGCAGTCGAAGGCGCCGGGGCCGGTGCCGCCGTAGCGGTAGGGCTTGCCCACCTGCGCGAAGGCGTACTGCAGCGCCGCCCGCGCGTTGCCCGAGGCCGGGCCGGTGTACTTGATGCCGGTGCTGTTGGGGTTGCCGGGGTTGTAGGCGTTGAGCCGGCGCAGGAGCCGCTCCTGCTCGCCCACCAGCTTCTCGACGTCCTTCTTCTGCGTGCGCAGGTCGTTCAGCAGCTTGATCGCCTTGTCGTAGGCGTCCTTCGCGCCGTCGCGCCGGCCCTTCAGGGAGCGCGTGGCCTCCTCGAACTCGGCCATCTTGCGCGACCGGTCGGCCGCGAGCTGGTCGATCGAGGCGAGCCCGCTGAGCAGCGCCTCGGGGTCGCCCTGCGTGATCAGGTTCGGCAGCGCCAGCATGTCGCCCGACTGGTAGGTGCTCACCGCGACCGACACCAGGCCCGCGCGCAGGCCGTCGATGCGCTCCACCTGCTCCTTGAAGCGGCCGTTGAGCGCGTTGTAGTCCTTGCGCGCCTTCTTCCACTGCTCGTTCGCCCGGTTGTACTTCTCGACCACCTGGTCGGCCTGGTCGTTGAGCTTCGCGAGCCTGGCCTTGGTCTGGGCGATGGTGGGCTTCGGCTTCGCCTCGGCCCCCGCCGCCTGCGTCACCAGGACGGCGGCGATGAGGCCGGTGACCACAGG
Organism: Sphaerisporangium album; assembly: GCF_003323745.1. Lineage (GTDB taxonomy): Bacteria > Actinomycetota > Actinomycetes > Streptosporangiales > Streptosporangiaceae > Sphaerisporangium > Sphaerisporangium album. The sequence continues at coordinate 170,340 of NZ_QOIL01000014.1, read as the reverse complement.
TATCCGCCCGACTCGCCGGATGCCACGCGCAAGCACTGGGACGACAGCCCCCTCTTGTGAGACAAGTGAGACAACCTGCGGCGTGATCCTACAGAAAAGGTACAGATACCTGCACCTTTTCCCCATTAATTCGTCTGGCGTTGGCAACCCCTGGACACCAGGCACCAGCAATGTTCAGGGATGCCCCGACGGGCACGCCCCGGACGGTCCGTACGGGGCCGTCAGGCGCGGCCGAGGCGGCGGAGCAGCAGCGTGGACGGCACGGGACGGGCGCCCATGCGGCGCACCGAGTCGGCCACCTCGCGGTCGGAGGACACGACCGCCACCGCGCGCCCGGGCGGCTCGGCCCGGACGAGCTGCCGTATCAGGTCGTCGGCGATCTCCCCGGGCGCGCTGAACAGCACGCGGACTCCGCGCGGCGCGGACACCTGCACGGGCCCGTTCAGCTCGGCGCCGTCGAACGCGCAGGTCAGCTCGACGCGCGTCTGCGCCACCAGGCCGCCGAGCCCGGTCAGCAGGCGCGAGCGCTGGTCGAGCAGCGTCAGCGAGGGGTAACCGGTCTTGGTGACGTTGTAGCCGTCCACGATCAGATGGAGCTGCGGGATCGCCAGCAACTGGTCGAGCAGGGCCGGATCGTCGTCGGCGAGCGCCCGCGCGGGAACGGCCCTGACCGACGGACGGCCCGGGGCGACCGCGCTGACCGAGTCGGCCGGCCTGCTGATGGCGACGGGCAGGCCGAGCTCGCTGCGCAGCCCCGCCGCGGCGTCCTGAAGGCTGTCCAGCAGGACGCGGATGCGCGCGTCCTCGATGCTGCGCCCCTCGCGCGCGGCGCGGCGGCTGGCCTCCAGCTGCCGCTCGGCGTCGGTGAGGCGCTCGCGCAGCTTGCGCAGCTCGGTCTCGCCCGCGCTGGCGGCCGAGCTGACCGCCGCCCTGGCCTCCTGGGCGAGCGTCTCCAGCTCGGCGGCGCGTTCCTCGGCGAGCCTGCCGCGCTCCCGGGCGTCGTGCAACCGGCGGCGCAGGTCGGCGACCTCGGCGCGGGACGCCTTGAGCTGCTCGCGCAGGCGGTCGACCTCCTCCTTGGCGGCGGTCTTCTGCGCGGCGAGCTGCTCGCGCAGGCGGGTCAGCGTCTGCTCCTGCGCGCTGCCCTCGGCGGCGGCCGCCACCTGCTCCAGGTCGGCGCGGGCGGTCTCCACGAGGTCGGGCCAGCCGGGCGGGCGGGTCAGGTAGGCCGCGGCCGCCACGAGCACCGGCTCGGCGGCGGGGGGCACGTTGCCCTCCTCCAGGGTGGCGACCAGCTCGGGCCAGGCCTCCTTGAGCGCCTCGGCGACGATCTCGCGGAACTCCTTGTCGGTCTCCAGCTGCGCGGCGATCGGCGCGCTGCCCAGGCGGGCGCGCTTGCGCGGGTCGAATCTGGCGATGTTGCGCAGCGGCGGCGGGATCGCCGGGGGCTGCATCGAGCCGAGCACCTGGGCCGCGAGCTCGACGACGTGTAACCGGACCTGCTCGGGCAGCGGGCGAGACAGACCTTCACCGGCTGAACTCATCCGACTTCCCCTAGCTGACTGGCCGTTCAGAATCTCCCTATCCGACAAGGGTACGGCTGTCGCGTCCGTGGTCAGAGCGCTCAGTGCCCGGTCGCCCACGCGGCGCGTGTTGCGTGTGGTCACGGCCGCGCCCACCGACCTGGTGAACAGTGGGCGAACCGCGGGCGTACGAAGGTGTGATCCCAGGTGCACCGAACGCGCCCGGGCCCGCGGCGCTCGCACGGGACCGGGCGCGGGCGCTCAGCGCAGGGAGATCTTCGTCTTGGAGCGGCCGATGCGGTCGTCCCTGCTCACCTCACGGACGTAGTCCCAGGCGCCGAGCCCCGGCTCGTAGCTCACGGGCGTCCAGTAGTGGTCGGCCATGAAGTTGCCCGCGTACTTGTACTTCACGTAGACGCGGAACTGCATGCCGAGCGTGTTCGCGCTCCCCAGGCGGACGACGCAGTAGACGCGGAGGCTGCGGTAGCCGCAGGAGGCGTGCGGCGGCTTCTTCACGAACCGGACCTTGGACACCGCCTTGGAGGGCAGGATCGTCGTGAGCACGAGGGCGTCGTCCTGCAACTGGCCGGCATTGGTGACCTTGTAGGTGTAGGTCGCGTAGCCGCCGCGGCGCATGCCCCGCGGGTAGCTCACCTTGACCCGCGCGGCGAGGGCCGTCCGGGCACCGGCGGACGCCTCGCCTGTGGCGGACGCCGCGACGGCCTGGGCCGGGGCCGCCTGGACGGGGGCGGCCTGGACGGGGGCGGCCTGGACGGGGGCGGCGGATAACAGCAGCGATCCGGTCGCCAAGGCGAGGGATGCCGGCAAGGTGGACGTCTTGCGCATAGGTACCTCCGGAATTAGCAGTCAAAACGGACAAATAGCCGAAATACGGCACTACCTCCGCCGCGGGCGATGGCGTCGGCACTGCGTCCGACACGCCAGGGCACATCGAACACAAGCCGTATAACGACCGTCCGTATGCCGGGTTGCGTTCCCGCGTCATACGGATTCCGGCCGAGTTTCCCGCGGTTTCCCGGACCCCCCTCGGAACTGTCGGCCCCCGACCGTATGGTCTTGGGCGTGGAGATCGGGGTTCAAGGAACGCTGGACGAGCTGGGCACGCCCCTCGACCAGGTGACCTTCGTCGTGTTCGACCTGGAGACGACCGGCGGCTCCCCCTCCGAGCACGCCATCACCGAGATCGGCGCGGTCAAGGTGCGCGGCGGCGAGGTGCTCGGCGAGTTCGCCACCCTGGTCGATCCCGGCCGCCCGATCCCCCCGTTCATCACTGTCCTGACCGGCATCACCGACGTCATGGTGACCGCCGCCCCGCGCGTCGAGCAGGTGCTGCCGACCTTCCTCGAGTTCATCCGCGGGGCCACGCTCGTCGCGCACAACGCCCCGTTCGACGTCGGCTTCGTCAAGGCCGTCTGCCAGGCCGGCGGCTACCCGCCCCCCGCCAACCCGGTCGTCGACACCGCCGATCTCGCCCGCCGCGTCCTCACCCGGGACGAGGTGCCGAACTGCAAGCTGGCCACCCTGGCCCGGGTCTTCAGAAGCTCCACCGAGCCCTGCCACCGCGCCCTCGCCGACGCCAAGGCCACCGTCGACGTGCTCCACGCCCTGATCGAGCGCGTCGCCGCGTACGGCGTGCACACCCTGGAGGAGCTCAAGGGCTTCGTGCGGGCCCCCACGCCCGAGCAGAAACGCAAACGCCACCTCGCGGCCACGGTCCCGAGCGCCCCGGGCGTCTACGTCTTCGAGGACGAGCGCGGTGAGGCGCTGTACGTCGGCAAGAGCGGCGACCTGCGCCAGCGGGTGCGGTCTTACTTCACCGCGAGCGAGACCCGGCCCCGCATCCGCGAGATGATCGGCATCGCCGAGCGCGTCCGGCCGATCGTCTGCGCCACCGGCCTCGAGGCCGAGGTCAGAGAGCTGCGCCTCATCGGCTCCACCAAGCCGCGCTACAACCGGCGCTCGCGCTTCCCCGAGAAGGTCGTCTGGCTCAAGCTGACCGACGAGCCCTTCCCGCGCCTGTCCATCGTCCGCGAGGTCAAGGGTGACGCGGCCACCTACCTCGGCCCCTTCACCTCCGCCCGCGGCGCCGAGGACGCGAGGACGGCGCTGCACGAGGCCGTGCCCTTACGCCAGTGCACCGAGCGCATCACCCCGCGCACCCGCCGGTCCGCCTGCGCGCTGGCCGAGATGGGCCGCTGCGGCGCGCCCTGCGAGGGCCGGCAGACCGTGGAGGACTACCGCCGCCACGTCGACTCCGCGAAGTCGGCCATGGAAGAGGATCCCGGCCCGGTGTTCTCGGCGCTCCAGGCCCGCATGGAGCGGCTCGCCGCCGAGCAGCGCTACGAGGAGGCCGCGGTCGACCGCGACCGGCTGGCCGTGTACGTGCGCACGGCGGCGCGCATGCAGCGCCTTCGGTCGCTGACCGGCATCCCGGAGATGATCGCCGCCAGCCCCGCCTTCGGCGGCGGGTGGGACATCCACGTCGTCCGGCACGGCCGGCTGGCCGCGGCGGGCGTGATGCCGAAGGGCGCCCACCCGACGCCGTACGTCGACGCGCTGGTCGCCACCGCCGAGACCGTGATCCCCGGCCCCGGCCCCCTGCCCGCCACCGGCGCCGAGGAGACCGAGTGCATCCTGCGCTGGCTGGACTCCCCCGGCGTGCGACTGGTGCGCGTGGACGGCGTCTGGAGCCTCCCCGCCAGGGGCGCGGGCCGCCTCAAGGAGCGCATCGACCGCGCGTACAAGGGCCTGGAGGTCTCACAGCCCCGCGAGGGCCGGCCCCTGCGATGAGCCGCGGCCATGCCGGGGATGCGGGAGGTCCGCCTGCCGCACCGGTGATGGGCGGATCGCCGTCCGGCGCTAGAGTCGGGCGCAGGCCGTACTCGAAGGAGAGAGCGCTGATGATCACCGCGATCGTGCACATCAAGGCGGAGGTCGACCGGATTCCCGAGGTCGCCGAGACGATCGCCGAGCTCGACGGGGTGAGCGAGGTCTATTCGATCACCGGTGACTACGACCTGGTGGCCATGGTCCGCGTGCCCCACTACGACGAGGTCGCCGAGGTCATCCCCGGGCGCATCAACAAGGTGGCGGGCGTCCTCGCGACCGAGACCCACCTCGCCTTCCGCACCTACAGCAAGCACGACCTCGACGCCGCGTTCAGCATCGGCTTCACCGAGGCCGACTGAGGCCCCCGGGGCACCGGACGGATCTCCGAGGACGGGCTTCGGCTGCGCTCATGCTGTTAGCGTGGTCAACACGCTGAAAACGTTGCACCGCTGTGCACACAGGCGTACGCTGCTGGCATGAGCGGCGAAGAGGTGGCGCTAGTGGCGCCCGTCGAGATAGCGAGGCTGGCGGGGGTGTCTCGTGCGGCCGTCTCGAACTGGCGCCGCCGGCATGCCGACTTCCCGGAGCCGTCCGGGGGCACGGCCACGAACCCGCTGTTCTCTGTCGTCGAGGTACGGCGATGGCTGGACCGGCAGGGCAAAGGGCAGGCCGTCTCCGACGAGGTACGCCTTTGGCAGGCACTGAGAACCGAATGCGGCGACGACATGATCGGGGCGCTGGTCGCCCTCGGCGAGGAGTTCCTGGTCGGCGAGGGCGGGCCCGCCACGCGGCCCCTGTCTCCTTCAACGGTCGAACTGGCACGGCAGATGGCGGACGAGCGCACTCCTCACGGGTTGCTGGAGGATCTTTCCGCTCGCTTGGTCGCCTCGTCCGGCAGGGCCGGTGGCGAGCACGTCTCCACGCCGGGCCTCGTGCGGCTCGTACGGCATTTCGCAGGCGACACCTCGGGCACCGTCTACGACCCCGCATGCGGCATCGGCGACCTGCTGCTGTCGTGCGGCGGCCCGCGAGTCGCTTGGCGAATGGGCCAGGACCAGCGCCCCGCTGTCGCCCGCTTCGCCGAACTCCGGTCGTCACTCGGCCCGCGGTCCCGTGCGTTCACCACCGCGACGGGCGATTCCCTTCGTTACGACCGATTTCCTGAGCTCAGAGCTGACCTGGTGGTCTGTGACCCGCCCGCCGCGCAGACGGACTGGGGCCGTGACGCCCTGCTGGTGGACCGCCGCTGGGAACTGGCGGTGCCACCCCGGGCGGAGAGCGAGCTGGCCTGGCTGCAGCACTGCTACTTCCACACCGCGCCAGGCGGTCGCGCGGTGCTCGTCCTGCCCGCGTCCGTGGCCTATCGCAGGTCGGGAAAGCGCATCAGGGCGGAACTCGTGCGCAAGGGCATCCTCGACACGATGGTCGCCCTACCCGCGGGACTGGTCCCCGGCCACGCCCTGCCCGTACATCTGTGGGTGCTGCGCCGCCCGGAAACCCCCGTGATCGGCGATGTCCCGGTACGCATGATCGACCTGACCGACCTCGATCCGGAGGCGGGGGGGAAGATCGAGCCCGCTTCCGAGCAGGTCGCCGAGGTTTCGATGATCACGCTGCTCGGCGACGAGGTGGACCTCTCCCCCACCCGGTACGTGGCCGCTTCCCAGCCGGACTACGTGACGGCGTACGCCACGGCGCGGGCCCGGCTAGAGGAACGGCTGCGGGAACTGGTCCGGGCGCTGCCGGAACTCCCGGTTTCCACCAGCCAGGAGCTCACCTCGACGTTGAACGTGAGCGAGTTGATCAAGAACAACCTGGTGAGCGCCGAGGGGGATGACGTCACCTCGCGCACCGAACTCCTCGACACCGACTACCTCAAGGGTTTCCTGCGCGGCGTCACCCACAGACGGCGGAACACCTCCGCGACGGGCACGTACAGAGCCGACCTGCGCGGCGCGTCGGTGCCCCAGATGGACATCGAGCGGCAGCGGCGGTACGGAGCGGTGTTCCGGGAACTCGAGAGTTTCACCCGTGATCTCGACGAGGCCGCCAAGATGGGCAGACACGCCGCGCGGCTGGCACACGAAGGACTGACCAGCGGCGCGTTGGATCCACCACCATCCCGCCGCACAGGTACGAAGCACGGCGATGACAAGCGAGAGGGCGACGAGTGAGTAAGCACCAGGAACTGGCCGGGTTCATCTGGTCGGTGGCCGACCTGCTGCGCGGAGACTACAAGCAGTCCGAATACGGCAAGGTCATCCTGCCGATGACCGTGCTGCGCCGACTCGACTGCGTCATGGAGCCGACCCGTCAGGCGGTATGGGCCCGCGCCGCCTCCTACACCGGGCAGAAGCGCGACTCCCTCCTAAAGGTGGCCGCAGGCCTGCGCTACTACAACACCTCCTCGCAGAGCTTCGCGACGATCGGAGCGGACCCGGCGAACGTCGCCAGGAACCTGCGCGACTACATCAACGGGTTCTCCTCCGAGGCCACCGAGATCATCAACCGCTACGAGTTCCATATCCAGATCGACCGGCTCGACACGGCGGGGCTGCTCTACCAGGTGATCCAGAAGTTCGCCGACCCCAGGATCAACCTCAGCCCTCAGGCCGTCGACAACCACCAGATGGGCTACGCCTTCGAGGAGCTGATCCGGAGGTTCTCGGAAATCTCCAACGAGACCGCGGGTGAGCACTTCACCCCGCGCGAGGTCATCGAGTTGATGGTCGAGCTGCTGCTCGCCCCCGACGACGCGGTGCTGACCGGTCCTGGGCAGGTCATCGACATTCTCGACCCGGCGTGCGGGACGGGCGGAATGCTCTCGGCCGCTGAGGAGCACATCCGCCGGTTGAACCCGAGGACCCGCGTGAACCTCTACGGCCAGGAGGTCAACGCCGAGTCCTACGCCATCTGCCGATCTGACCTGCTCCTCAAGGGGCAGGACCCGTCGCACATCGTCTTCGGCAACTCCTTCAGCCAGGACGGGCACGACCGTGACGAGAACGGCAACCGCCGCACCTTCGCGTACATGCTCGCCAACCCGCCCTTCGGGGTGGAATGGAAGAAGGTGGAGAAGGCCGTACGCGACGAGCATGAGGATCGTGGCCACGCCGGCCGGTTCGGCGCCGGCCTGCCGCGCATCAACGACGGCTCGTTCCTGTTCCTCCAGCACATGATGGCCAAGATGCGGCCCGTGTCGGAGGGCGGCTCCCGCATCGCGATCGTCTTCAACGGCTCGCCGCTGTTCACCGGCGGCGCGGGATCGGGCGAGTCGGAGATCCGCCGGTGGATCCTGGAGAACGACTACCTTGAGGCGATCGTCGCCCTTCCGGACCAGCTCTTCTACAACACCGGGATCTCCACGTACTTCTGGATCGTCACCAACCGCAAGGACAGCCGCCACAAGGGCAAGGTCATCTTGCTCGACGCCCGCGACCAGTGGCGGAAGATGCGCAAGTCCCTCGGCGAGAAGCGCAAGGAGATCTCGCCGGAGCAGGTGAAGCACGTGTGCGGGCTCTACCGGGACGCCCTGCAGATCGCCGAGGACGAGTCCCATCCGTCGCATGGCAGCGTCAAAGTGTTCCGCAACGAGGACTTCGGCTACCAGCGCATCACCGTCGACCGGCCGCTCAGGCTCCGCTTCGAGATCACCGAGGAGACCCTTGCCGCCCTCCGCGAGGCCAAGCCCCTCGCCAAGATCGCTGGTCATGAGGCGTTCGTCGACGCACTGAAACCCCTCCTCGGCACGGTCTGGTGGACCAAGGCCGAAGCCCGCAACGCGACCCTCCATGCGGTCGTCACCGCCGGGACAATGTGGCCGGCGGGATCTTCGGTCGACAAGGCCATCTGGAACGCGCTTGGTGTCCCCGACCCCGGCGGCGAGATCCAGAAACTCAAGGGCAAACCCGAGCCCGACCCGGACCTACGCGACTACGAGAACGTCCCCCTCGACGAGGACATAGACGAGTACCTCGCACGCGAAGTACTCCCCCACGTCCCCGACGCCTGGATCGCTGAGATCAAAGATCCCAAGACCAAGACGACCACCCGCGCGAGAATCGGCTACGAGATCCTCTTCACCCGCCACTTCTACGTCTACACCCCGCCACGCCCCCTGGCGGAGATCGACGCAGAACTCAAGGCACTCGAAGGGCAGATTCAGACCCTCCTCGGCGAGGTCACCTCATGATCTGGCCGACTCGACGGCTCAAGTACTTGTCCCGGACGATCGACAGGCGGGCGGGATCCGATCAGCCTCCCTTGCTTGCCGTTTCAATCCACAAAGGAGTCATTCCACGCGAATCCCTCACCGATGATCTTCCTCGGGCAGAGGATTTGAGTAACTATAAGATTTGCGAGCCTGGAGACATCATCCTGAATCGGATGCGCGCATTCCAGGGAGCCATCGGGGTCAGCCCGATTCGGGGACTCGTCAGCCCGGACTATCTGGTTTTGCAGCCTAGCCCCCATGTTAATGCCCAGTATCTGCATCACCTGTTTCGATCTTCATGGTTCATAGGAGAGATGGCATCACGACTACGCGGAATCGGAGGTACAGACAACGGAGCAGTACGCACGCCTCGCATTAATCCGGAAGATCTTGGGAACATTGAGATACCGACCCCGTCTTTGGATGAGCAGCGTTGGATCGCAAACTTCCTCGATGTCGAAACTATCTACATCGACCGGCTAGCCGCCATTCGCGACCGCCAACTCCACCTACTTAACGACCGTTCGACAGCTTTCATCTCCGAGGTACTGCCGACTTCAGGAGATTGCCAATTCATCCGACTCGGCTATCTTGCCACAATTCAGTCCGGTATCACCGTGGACGGATCACGAACCCTGTCAGATGATGCGGTGACACGACCTTATATACGCGTCGCGAACGTTCAGGCAGGCCGTTTGGAACTTAACTCCATCACAGAGATCTCCGTCTCGGAAAAGATGGCGGCCGCCAGCACCCTACGTTTCGGTGATGTGCTTATGACGGAGGGCGGCGACCTCGACAAACTCGGGCGCGGCACAGTCTGGCGGGATGAAATTCCTGAATGCCTGCATCAAAACCACATCTTCGCAGTACGACCCGGAGCTAGCTTGGATTCGGATTACCTCGCGTTATTGACAAGGTCGATTTACGCCCGGAATTACTTCGAGAGCACAGGAACGAAGACAACGAACTTGGCGTCGACGAGTAGCGGGAAAATCCGAGACTTTCGCATCCCTCTAGTTTCACTCGCCACTCAGAAGAGGATCGTAAAAGAAACAAGCCGCACGCTTGATAGAATCGATTCTTTGACCAATCTGCTAATTAAGCAGAAACAACTACTAACGGAACGACGACAAGCACTGATAACGGGCGCGGTGACCGGGCAGATCGATGTCACAACGGCAGGGCGAGGGAGCGAGGGGCTGGCCTGATGGAAGCGCGGGTGTATACGGAGCGGGCATTCGAGGACGCTGTGGTCGCCGCGCTGACGGCTCCTACGGTTGGGTGGGCCCTTGGGGTGAACGACGACTACGACCGTGAGCTCGCCATTGACACGGCCGAGCTGGCGCTGTTCCTCGGGGCGACGCAGGCGGACCAGTGGGAACGGCTGCGTGAGGCGTACGGAGACGTGGAGCAGCCGATCTGGCAGTTCGCCAGGCTCGTGGCCAGGGAGATCGACGTGCGGGGCGTGCTAGACGTGGTGCGGCACGGGGTGAAGGACAAGGGCCTCAAATTCCGCCTCGCCTACTTCAGGCCCGCGCACACGCTCGCGGCCCATGCGCTCGACGAATACCGCGCGAACCGGTTGACCTTGGTCCGACAGTTGCACTACTCGCTGAAGGAACCGGGTAACTCCGTCGACCTGGCGTTCTTCGTGAACGGTATCCCGATCGCCACCGCAGAGCTGAAGAATCCCGCGACCCGGCAGACGGTGCTTGACGCCAAGCGGCAGTACCGGCTGCGTGATCCGAAAGAGCCGCTGTTCGCCAAGCGCACGCTGGTGCATTTCGCGGTCGACCCGGACCTGGTGTTCCTCACGACACGGCTGGCCGGGGACAGGACACGTTTCCTGCCCTTCAACGAGGGTTCCAACGGTCCCGGGGAGTCCGGGGGCGCTGGCAACCGGCCCGCGGGCGCCAGGGAGTACAGAACCTCGTATCTGTGGGAGGAACTACTGCACCGTGACAACGTCCTGGAGCTGCTGCAGAGGTTCCTCCACATGGAGGACGCCGACGCGAAGGCGGGACGGGCGCCTTCCTACAAGCCGGGTGCGGCACACACCCAGCCACTGATCTTCCCGAGGTTCCATCAGTGGCATGCGGTCAAGACTCTGACCGCTCATGCTGCGCGGCACGGCGCGGGTGAGAACTACCTGGTGCAGCATTCGGCGGGGTCGGGAAAGTCCAACACGATCGCCTGGCTCGCGCACTGGCTGTCGTCCCTGCACACCCCGGAGGACGCCGGGCTGATCGACGAGGCGGCGCGCGGCAAGGGCGTCGCCCCGAATCAGCCGGTCTTCGACAAGGTGGTCGTGCTCACCGACCGCAAGGTGCTGGACAAGCAGTTGCAGGACACGATCTATCAGTTCGAGCAGGTCCAGGGCGTGGTCGAGCGGATCGACGAGGACTCCGCCCAACTCGCCGCCGCGCTGACGGGCCAGGCTGCGCGAATCGTGATCACGACCCAGCAGAAGTTCCAGTTCGTCCTCGATAAGGTCACGGGCCTGGGCACCCGCAAGTACGCGATCATCATCGACGAGGCGCACTCCTCTCAGGGCGGCGAGGACAACGCGGCGCTGAAGAAGGCCCTCGGCTCCCGCACGGTCGATGAGAACGGTGACCCGCTGACGTCGGCGGCACTGGCCCGAGGCAGGCAGCCGAACCTGTCGGTGTTCGCCTTCACGGCGACCCCCAAGCCCAAGACGCTGAACCTGTTCGGCCGGCCCCATCCGGCGACGGGCGCGATGGAGCCCTTCCACGTCTACTCGATGCGGCAGGCCATCGACGAGGGATTCATCCACGACGTGCTGCGCAACTACGTCACCTACGCCACCTACTTCAAGCTGTCCGAGGCCGCCGTGGAGGAGGCGGAGCGGCTCGTGGATCCGCGAAAGGCCAAGTCGCAGCTGGTACGGGCCGCGCTGCGATCCGACGCGTCCATGGCCTCCCGCGCGAAGATCATCGTGGACCATTTCCGCTCCCACACGGCGCGGCGGCTCGGTGGCCGCGCCAAGGCGATGGTGGTCGTCCCCTACCGCAGCGACGCCGTACGGCTCTATCAGGCCATTCGCGCCTACGTGGACGAGCGGGGGTTCCCTGACTGCGCCACGCTGGTGGCGTTCTCCGGCACGCTCAAGCTGGAGAAGGACGGCCCAGAGTACACCGAGCCGAAGCTCAACGGATTCCCCGAACGAGAGCTCCCGCGCCGGTTCGCCTACACACGGGCCGACGACAAGCACGCCGACACCGTCCGCAAGGAGGAGTACCGGATCCTGGTGGCGGCGGAGAAGTACCAGACCGGCTTCGACCAGCCGCTGCTCACCACGATGTACGTGGACAAGCCCCTTGCCGGGGTGGCGGCGGTGCAGACCCTGTCACGCCTGAACCGCACGCACCGCAGCAAGACACAGGAAGACCTGTTCGTGCTGGACTTCTCGAACAAGGCGGAGGACATCCTGGCGGCGTTCCAGCCGTTCTACGAGACCACGATCACCGAACCGACCGACCCGAACCTTCTGTACGACAAAGAGCGGGAGGTCATGGCCTTCCGGCTGCTGGTCGAGTCGGAGATGCAGGCGTTCGTCGACGCCTACTTCGCCGCGGCCGAGAGCGAGGCCGCTCTGCGGAAGGCGCATGCCAAGCTCTACCGATTCACCGAGCCGGCCATCGACCGCTTCAACGACCTAGCCGCCGAAGAGCCGGAGAAGGCCGAGCAGTTCCGCTGCGCGCTGCGCGACTACGTGCGTCTTTACGGCTTTCTGTCGCAGATCATCGGGTACAACGACGATTCGCTGGAACGGCTCTACCAGTACGCACGGTTCCTGCTGAACAGGCTGCCCCCACCCAGCCAGGAAGCGAGTGTGGACGTCGGAGGCATCGCGCCGAGCCACCTGCGCATCGAAAAGACCGGCGACCACGAGCTCACGTTGAAGGCGGAAGGGCCCAAGGTGCTGCCGGGCTTCACCGACGATGCCGGAGCCGGTGGCGCCGATCCTGAGGAGAAGTCGCTGGCCCGGGTGATCGAGGAGGTCAACGACGAGTACGGCGCGAACCTGTCCACCACCGATCAGATCCTGCTCGGCCAGCTCGTTGTGGCGGTCACCGAGAACGCCGAACTGGCCGAGATCGCCCTGAACCAGGACGAGGAGACGTTCGGTCGGGAGCTGGACAAGGATTTCGACCGGATCCTCATCGACCAGGCCGCTTCCAATGACGCCCTGCTCGTTCGCTACTTCGAAGAAGAAGAGATCGGCCGGCTCTTCAAGCAGGTCGCGAAACGCCAGGCGTACAACCTGATCCGCAGGCCCGCCCGGCGGGAGGCGGAGCGCCAGGCGACGGCTGCCCGACTTGCCGAGATTCGGGCGACCAGAGAGAGTCGCACCGATTAGTCTCGATCAGCGGGACGGGGGTCGGCGGCATCGCTGGAAGGGACATCGGCATGAGAGATGGCACCGAGCCGGAGGGCGTGAACGGCCGCCTCATCGCAGGCCGGTACCGCCTGCGCGCTCCTATCGGCGCGGGCGGCATGGGGGAGGTCTGGCAGGCCTACGACGAACAGTTCGACCGGCGGGTGGCCGTCAAGATGATGATCGCCGAACGGTCCTCCATGGTGACGGGGCATCCCGATCTGGAAGCCCTGGAGATTCGGCGGGAACGCTTTCTCCGGGAGGTCAACACGACTGCACGGCTGGAGCATCCCGGAATTCCCGCCGTCTACGACTGGGGCACCGATCCGAGCACCGGCAGGTTGTTCGTGGTGATGCAATTGCTGGTGCGCGGCCGGGAGTTGAAGACGCTCATCGACGAAAGCGACCCGGACGACCCTTTGTTAGTCTCGCGAGTGGCCGCGATCGGGGCTCAGGTCGCCTCCGTGCTCCACGAGGTGCACCTGAATGATGTCGTCCACCGCGACATCAAGCCGGAGAACCTGATGCTGACCCCTGGCGGCATCGTCAAGGTCCTGGATTTCGGTGTGGCCTCCCTCATCGGCTCGGGCACGAACACCAGGTTGACACAGGTCGGAATGACCGTGGGCACACCGCCGTACATGTCACCGGAACAGGGGATCGCGAACGCCGTGGGTCCCGCCGCGGACGCCTATGCCCTGGGGTGCGTGATGTACGAGCTGTTCACAGGCAAGCCGCCGTTCGGGCAGACCAGCGACAGGTCGTACCTCTGGCACCACCTCAACGCCGCCCCGCCGCCGCTCCGGAGACTGCGTCCCGACGCGCCCTCCGAGATCGAAGAACTTCTCCTGGCCATGCTCGCGAAGCAGGCCGAAGACCGGCCTGACGCGGCCGAGATCTATGATGCGCTCCTGCCGTGGGCCATTGCCGAGCCGGACCTGCGGGGCTTCCCGTTGGACATCCCGCATCTCGACCCCTGTCTTCCGTTCGTACGCCCGCTCGGCGGCACTGTGCGGACGAAGACCGGGCCGAGGCCGGCGACAGACCTCGAAGCCGCCGCGACCCACCTGAACGCCCCAGGCTCCGGGCCTGCGGGCGCGTCCCCGGTGGCACCTGAGGAGGTCGAGGAGGCGACGGGCCTCGCGCAGCGACTGGCGGAGGACCATCAGTTCGTGCAGGCCGCGGACGTCATCACCGACCTGCTGGCCCGGCCCGTGAACCCGACGCTGGCCAACGAGCTGATCTTCGCACTCGGTCAGGTGAAGTTCGTCGGTGGCGGACTCAGTGAGGCCACCGAGCTTTTCGAAAAAGCCATGCTCTTCTACCGCGACGCTTACGGGCCGGACGACGAGTTCACGCGGGCCGCTCGATACTCGCTCGCGAAATGCCAGGAAGAGCTGGGCACGGTGACCGGAGCCATCGCGGCCTACGAGGACTTCATCACCTACCGGCCGGACCCCGATGACACCGAGGACGTCGAACGTCACCTCGACGCGCTGGCGTCCCTCATGCGGCTGCACGCGGCGGCGAACCGGCCGACCCGTGCCGTGGCGATCGCCGTACGACTGCGGGAGGCGATTATCGGCTATCAGGGGCCCGACGCGTCCGGCGTCGCCGAACTGGACGCCTATTTGGCGAGACTAAATCGCCTGCTGGCTGAGGATGCCGGACCCGATGACCCAGAAAGCGATCCGGACGCCTGAGAACGGGCCTTGATCTCAAGGACGCAGCCAAGCATCGACGATCACTCGGACAGGGCGGCCAACACGGATCGGAGGGCGCCCGCCAGGCGCTTTCCGTCCATGACGGGGCGCTCTTCCGATCACGTCAGGACTGGTCAGACGACGTCTTCCTTGAGACCAACCAGAAACGCACGAAACGCTTCCACAGGTACTTCCAAGTGACCACCATTGGGTCGCTTGCTATCTCGCACCGCGATACCACCGGCGGCTTTCGCCACCTCAATGCAGGTGCCTCCATTGGAGCCGCTGTACGAGGACTTGCGCCAATTCAGATTCTCCATCTTTCCACCTCTTCCATAATCAATGATATTGATTCCTGCTTGGGCAGGGCTTCCGCCCTGAAAGCATCGAACATACGCTTCAACCGCACCAGATCCTCGGCATGCTCTACGACTTCGCCGCTCAACTGGTTATCGACGTACGCGACATCCGTGCCGTCATCGAAACCGGCGATGACAAAGTGCGCGATGAACCCCGCGCATGCGAACGCGCGGTTGGGAATGATCTGCACTATGACACTGTTGTCCCGCTCAGCCATGTCAGCGAGACTCGTCAACTGATCCACCATGGTCTTGGCGCCGCCCGCGTTGTGCCGTAGCACGCTCTCCGAGATGAGAGCGACAAGCATGGGCGGGTCGTCTTCTTTTTCGAGGACCTTCTGCCGCTCCAGGCGTGCGCTCACCATCTCCTCAACGTCCGCCTGGTGGTTTCCGGCGTGGAGGACGGCGCGCATATAGTCCTCTGTCTGCAGTAGACCGGGTATTACGGTCGGCTCGAACCACCACAAAGACGCAGCCCGATTCTCGACCTCCGGCCACCGGCCGAACCATTCAAGGGGCACCGCGGTTTTCACCAGCTCCTCGCGGAGCCGGACCAGTATGCCGTTCATCTCGAAGAGTTGATCCATCTGGGCGAGGTGGTCCGGCACAGGAACACGGCGCCCCGTCTCCCACAGTTTCACCAGTGATTCACTAACGTAGCATACTTTAGCAAGCGATGCACGAGTTATCCCTTTTGCCTCACGTGCCCGTCGCAATTCTCGCCCCAAGAAGGCGCGTGAGGTGCCAGCGTTCCCGGCCATTCGGGTTACCTCGCGTTACATACGGGTGGACACGGATTGCAAAAGCTGGGTAGCCGTGATTCCGCTACTTCCCATCATGCTGCCATGTGAAGGTCGGCGGTAGTCCCAATTCGCCGAATTTACAGGTGGCAAGATGAACGAACCGCTCCAAACGCCCAAAATCCTGAGCGTGTACGGCGTAGCGGGCGAGGCCGGCACATCGGGTGCCCTCGCTCCCGACGCCCTCGCGGCCACGCACACGACGCGGCGGCGTGGATGAGCGCCAAGACGCTACCGGACTCGCGGCAGCAGCTCATTCACCTGGTGCGGTTGGGATGGGAGCTGCGCAAACGAGGACTGAGCTCCGCGATCGACCTGCGCACAGGCCGGCAACCCACCCTGCTGATCCCCCGCACCCCCGCTCCCCTGAAGGTCATGGCGCTGCTGCGCGACGGCAGGTGGTTCTTCACCTGGGGCCGGGGCCGCGCCCAGATGGTGCGGGCGCTGGCGGACGACGCGTCCGAACGGGTCTGGGAGGCGGCGCAGTGAGAACGGCCGGCCTGCTGGGCTCCATCGAGCTCCCAGCCACGGAGATCTCCGTCTCGGCGGCGCGTGCCTACGTGCGGGATCTTCTGATTCCATGCGGCTGCCCGCGCGTGGACGAAGTGGAACTCCTGGTGACCGAACTGGTGGCCAATTCCGTCAGCCACTCCGCTTCCGGACGGCGGGAGGGCGGGCGGATCAGGGTGGAGGTCACGGCAACGGGCGACCTGACCTACGTGAGCGTGGCGGACGAGGGGTCGGCCACCCCCCTGCCCGTCGTCCCCTCACAGGTGGACCCGCTCGCCGAGAGGGGCCGTGGGCTGTGGCTCGTGCGCGAGCTGTCCTCGGCCTGGGGCTGGAAGGACGATGCGGCGGGCCGGACGGTGTGGTTCGCGGTGACGGACGGATGAGGGCCGGGGACGACGTGGCATCCGAAGAGCGGCCACGCTGCTCGCTTCAGGTGCCCGAGGTTTGGTGGGAGCGGCTGGTGTCGACCCAGCGGGTGAGGGTCGTCGCGGCGCGGCCGGAGTCGACCGCCTCGGCGGCGCGCTCGTAGGCCCCGGCCATGGCGGCGACCAGCGCCTCGCCGACCGCCCTGCCGTCGGGTTCGGCGACCGCCGTGTCCAGCGCTCCGGCCGACCCGGCGTCCAGGCTGACCAGGGCGGCGGCCGCGTTGAGCAGCACGGCGTCGCGCACCGGCCCGGTCTTGCCGGCGACCAGGTCGCGCACGGCCTGGGCGTTGAACTCACGGTCGCCGCCGCGCAGCGCGTCCGGCTCCGAGCGCGGGACGCCGAGGTCCAGCGGGTCGAAGCCCGTCCGCACGGCCGCGCCGTCCCGGACGACGAAGACCGTGGAGGTGGTGGCCGTGGACAGCTCGTCCAGGCCGTCGTCGCCCCGGAAGACCAGCGCGGACACGCCCCGCTCGGCGAAGACCCCGGCGACGACCTGGAGCATGCGCGCGTCGAACACGCCGATCGCCTGGGCCGTGGGACGCGCGGGGTTGGTGAGCGGGCCGAGGAAGTTGAAGACGGTGGGCACGCCGAGTTCCCTGCGGGTGGGCCCGGCGTGGCGGAACGCGGGGTGGTAGACGGGCGCGAAGCAGAACGTGATGCCGGCGTCGGCGGCGGTGCGCGCGGTCGCCTCCGGCGACAGCTCCAGGGCGACGCCGAGGTGTTCGAGCACGTCGGCGGCCCCGCAGGACGAGGAGGCCGCGCGGTTGCCGTGCTTGACCACGCGCGCCCCGGCCGCCGCCGCCACGATCGCCGCCATCGTCGAGACGTTGACGGTGTGGGCGCGGTCGCCGCCGGTGCCGACGATGTCGACCGTCGGGCCGTCGATCTTCAGGGGGGTGGAGTAGTCGAGCATGGCGCGCGCGATGCCGGCCACCTCCGCGACCGTCTCCCCCTTGGCGCGCAGGGCCGTGACGAAGCCCGCGATCTGGGCGGACGTCGCGGCCCCGGACATGATCTCGCTCATGGCCCAGGCGGTCTCGTCCGCGCTGAGGTGCTCGCGGGACAGCAGGGCGGTGAGCAGCGCGGGCCAGGTGGTGCGCGCGTCCATGGGGGTCTCCGTCAGTGAGAGGTCAGTGAGAGGAGATGCGGGTTTCCGAACGGCGCCGCATGAGGCCCGCGACGGCCTCGGCGAGCGCGATGGGGTCGATCGGCTGGGACACGACGGCGTCGGCGCGCGACCAGTCGGCGAGCCAGCGGTCGTCGCGGCGCTCGACGATCACGCAGATCGGCGGGCAGTCGTACACCTCGTCCTTGGCCTGGCGGCACACGCCCATGCCACCGGCGGGGACGGCCGCGCCGTCCAGCACGGCGACGTCGATGTCGCCGGAGTCGAGCCGCTTGAGGACGGCGGGCTGGGTGGCGCACTCGACGATCTCGACGAGGGGCACGTCGGCGGCCGGACGCCGCCCGATCGCCAGCCGCACCTTCTCGCGGGTGCCCGCGTCGTCGCTGTAGACGAGAACCCTCATGCTCACGGTCGCGCTCACTATCGATTGACGAGGTATGGTCACCACGGATGCTACCGGTCCCCGCCGACGGAAGCCCAGACGAGTCATACTTGGCGTGGAACCGGGCGTATGTCCGGTTTATTCGCGTGAAGTGCCCCTTAGCGGGGGGTCGTGCGGCGACCCGGCCCTCACAGCCGCAATAATGCTGCGCGTGGCGACAGCATCCGCAATCACGACGACGACAGCCCCATCGTCCCGCCGGCCGAACCTGGTCAGCGTCGGCACGATCGTCTGGCTGTCCTCTGAGCTCATGTTCTTCGCGGCGCTGTTCGCGATGTACTTCACGATCCGGTCGGTCAGCCTCGGCCTGGAAAGGCCATGGCCCACTCTTCCCGAGGGCGTCCACCTGGACGTCCCGTACGCGCTTGTCAACACGATCGTTCTGGTCCTGTCGAGTGTGACGTGCCAGCTGGGCGTGTGGGCCGCCGAGAAGGGGCAGGTCAAGAAGCTCCGGTTCTGGTACGTCGTCAGCTTCCTCATGGGCGCGTGGTTCGTCGGGGGTCAGCTGTACGAGTACCACAACCTCGTGGAAGAGGGCCTGACCCTGTCGTCCAACGCCTATGGCTCGGTCTTCTACCTGACCACGGGCTTCCACGGCCTGCACGTGACCGGTGGCCTGATCGCGTTCCTGTTCATGCTGGGACGCACGTACGCCGCGAAGCGCTTCACCCATGAGCAGGCCACCAGCGCGATCGTCGTGTCCTACTACTGGCACTTCGTCGACGTCGTCTGGATCGGCCTCTTCGCGACCATCTACATCATCAAATGATCGGAACGAGGATATCGGTGAACTCGATCACCGCACGGAGGCGGCATCCACTCGCGCGATACGCCGTCCTCCTTCTGGCCCTGAGCCTCCTCGGAGGGGTGTACGCCCTGCTCATGCCCGGAGGCGACCGGGCTGACGCGGCGATCGCCTCCGGCAAGGCGGACGACGTGGCCGCGGGCAAGGAGCTGTTCGCGGCGCACTGCGCGAGCTGCCACGGCCTCAACGCCGAGGGCTCCTACGCGCCCGGCGGTGCCTCGGGCCCGAGCCTCATCGGCGTCGGCGCCGCCGCGGTGGACTTCCAGGTCTCCAGCGGCCGCATGCCGTTCGCGAACCCCGGCCCCCAGGCCCCGCGCAAGCGTCCCCCGGAGTGGGTGAACCCCGAGACCGTCAAGCAGCTCGCGGCGTACGTGCAGTCGCTCGGCGGCGGTCCCACCAAGCCCTCCCTGGAGGCCGTCGACCCCGCCAAGGGCGACCCGGCCAAGGGCGGTGAGCTGTTCCGGGCCAACTGCATCCAGTGCCACAACTTCGTGGGCGCCGGCGGAGCGCTGACCTACGGCAAGTACGCGCCGTCCCTGGAGCCCGCCACGCCGACGCAGATCTACGAGGCGATGGCCACGGGCCCGCAGGCGATGCCGGTGTTCAACGACAGCACGATCACCCCCGAGCAGAAGCGCGACATGATCGCCTACATCGTGGGCGTCCGTCACGAGCCGAACCCGGGCGGCAACGGCCTCGGCCGCATCGGCCCGGTCACCGAGGGCCTCGTGGCGTGGGTCGGCGGCCTGAGCCTGCTGATCATCGCCGCCATCTGGATCACCGCGAAGAAGCGGCAGGTCAACCATGACTGACAATCCGAACGAGATCAACCCGGGCGAGATCGAGCCGGGCGAAAGCCCCCGGGTTCCGCGGCGCGTCATCGGCACGCCCCCGCCGCGTGGCGGCGACTCCCTGCTCGGCCCGGACGCCGGCGCGCGTCCCCGGGGCGACGGCAACGGCGCGGCCGCCGCGCACGACGCGCACCCGGCCGACGAGCCGGTCGCGGTGGGCGAGATCAAGTACCCCGACCCGCAGAGCGCCCGCAAGGGCGAGCGGCGCGCCTCGCTGCTGTTCCTGGTGACGTTCCTGGCCGGGATCGGCTTCGTGGCGTCCTACGTCATCTTCCAGGTCGGCTCGGTCGAGAGGACGGCCACCTCCAACCTGGCGCTAGGCGGCTCGCTGGCCGTCGCGCTGCTGTCCATGGCGGCGGGCATGGTGGTCTGGGCCCGTCAGATCATGCCGAAGTACACGCTGGTCCAGCAGCGCCACCCGATGGCCTCCAGCCCCGAGGTCCGCGAGGACGTCGCCAAGACGTTCATCGAGGGCGCGAACGAGAGCGGGTTCCTCCGGCACAAGATGCTGCGCCGCACGCTCCTGCTGGCGTCCGCGCCGCTCGGCCTGCTGCCGCTGGTGCTGCTCAAGGACCTCGGCCCGCTGCCCGGCACCTCCCTGCGGCACACGGTGTGGAAGAAGGGCCTTCGCCTGATGGTCGAGGGCACCCGCCAGCCGATCCGCGCGGCGGACTTCAACTCCCCCGGCGGCATCCTGTCGGTGGTGCCGGAAGGGCACGAGGACGACCTCAACGCCCTGGCCAAGGCCACGCTGATCCTCATCAAGTTCAGGCCCGAGGACCTCAAGCCCGGGGTCAACCTGAACTGGACGCACGACAGCATCGTCGCCTACTCCAAGATCTGCACCCACGTGGGCTGTCCGGCGGCGTTGTACGAGCAGACGACCCACCACATCCTCTGCCCGTGCCACCAGTCCACCTTCGACGCGGCCGACGGAGCCAAGGTCATCTTCGGCCCCGCGGCCCGTCCTCTCCCCCAGTTGCCGATCGGTGTCGACAACGAGGGGTACCTGATCGCACAGAGCGACTTCAACGTCCCGGTGGGCCCGAGCTTCTGGGAGCGCGGGGACGCGGAGGCGGAAGCTAGGGGGCAGGCATGAGCCTGGACACCGTTCCGAAGCCCATCGCCGGCACGTCGACCTTCCTGGACGACCGCATCGGCGCCGGGAACTTCCTCAAGCGCAACCTGCGCAAGGTCTTCCCCGACCACTGGTCGTTCCTGCTCGGTGAGATCGCGCTCTACTCGTTCGTCATCCTGCTCCTGACTGGTACGTTCCTGACGTTCTGGTTCAAGCCGAGCATGGGCGAGGTCGTCTACAAGGGCGCGTACGAGCCGCTGGTGGGCGTGCACATGTCCGAGGCCTACGCCTCGGCGCTGCACATCAGCTTCGACGTCCGCGGCGGCCTGCTGATCCGGCAGATCCACCACTGGGCGGCGCTGCTGTTCGTGGCGGGCATGATGGTGCACATGCTCCGGGTGTTCTTCACCGGGGCGTACCGCAAGCCGCGCGAGCTCAACTGGATCATCGGCGTGCTGCTGCTCACGCTGGCGCTCCTGGAGGGCCTCACCGGCTACTCCCTCCCGGACGACCTGCTGTCCGGCGCGGGCCTGCGGATCACCGAGGGCGTCGCGATCTCGCTCCCGCTGGTGGGCACCTACATCACGTTCTTCCTGTTCGGCGGGGAGTACCCCGGCGAGGACGTGATCTCCCGGTTCTACAGCCTGCACATCCTGCTGATCCCGGGCATCCTGCTGGCGCTGATCTCCGCGCACATGATCCTCATGTGGGTGCAGAAGCACACCCAGATGCCGGGCAAGGGCCGCACCGAGACCAACGTGGTCGGCGCGCCGTTCTACCCGACCTTCATGGTCAAGTCGGGCGCGTACTTCCTGTTCACGTTCGGCGTCCTGGCGCTGCTCGGAACGTTCGCCCAGATCAACCCCATCTGGCTGTTCGGCCCCTACACCCCGGCGGACATCTCGGCGGGCTCGCAGCCGGACTTCTACATGGGCTTCCTGGAGGGCGCGCTGCGGTTGATGCCCGCCTGGGAGATCAACTTCCTGGGGTACACGCTGCCGCTGAGCGTGCTCATCCCGGCCCTGGTGCCCATGGGCATCATCATGACCGGCCTGGCGCTCTATCCGTTCGCCGAACGGTGGATCACCGGGGACAACCGTGAGCACCACCTCACCGACCGGCCGCGCAACAACCCGCACCGCACGTCGATCGGCATCTCGGGGATCACGTTCTACGGCATCCTGTGGCTGCTGGGCGCCAACGACGAGATCTCCTCGACGTTCCACATCCCGCTGTACACCACGACCGAGGTCGGCCGCGTCGCCATCTTCGTCGGGCCGGCCATCGCCTACTTCGTCGCGTACCGCATGTGCATCGGCCTCCAGCGCAGGGACCAGGAGACGCTGCTGCACGGCGTGGAGTCGGGCGTCATCAAGCGCCTGCCCCACGGCGAGTACATCGAGGTGCACGTCCCCCCGGCCGAGGACCTCGCGGCCCTCGTCCAGGGCAAGAAGCGCATCCCGGCCATCGAGGCGGCCCCGGACGGCGAGGGCGTGCCCCCGAAGGGCATGCGCAACCCGCTCGGGCGGCTCAGGGCCAAGCTCAGCGAGACCTACTCGGCCGACTCCGAGGCCATCTCGCTCGACGGCCACCACGGCGACGGGCACGGTGAGGGGCACGGCCACGCCGGCGTCGGCGCCGGGGACGAGACAAAGGCCATCGGGCACTGAGAAGTCAGACCCCGCGGACGTGAAGGGGCCCGGGCGCGCGATGCGCGCCCGGGCCCCTTCGTTCTCGTTCCGGGACTTGACCCGCCGAGCCGGAGGCCCGGCCGTCAGGACATCAAGACGTCACCTTCTTCTTGGACTCGCTCGCCGGGACGCCCGTGGTGCGGTCGTGGCCGGTCAGCGCCTCGGTGGTGAAGCCGGAGCGCAGGCCGCTCCAGCGCAGCCACTGCTGCCAGGGCTCCTGCCAGTGCCCCCACCCGTTGCCCGGGTCGAGCTGGCGCGGGGAGCCGCTCACGATGATCGGGTCGCCGATGAGCGTCGTCTCCTTGAACCACTTGGCGTTGGACGGGCTGATGTTGATGCAGCCGTGGCTCACGTTGGAGTTGCCCTGGGAGCCCACCGACCAGGGCGCGCCGTGGACGTACTCGCCGGTGTCGGAGATCCGCACGGTGTCGTACACGGTCTGGCTGTAGTACCCCGGGCTGCCGGGACCGGCGTCGGGAGAGGTCATAACGGTGACGTCCTCCCGCGACATGGCCAGGTGGATGCCGTTGGTCGTGAAGTACCTCCAGGCGCCGCCCTGACCGGCGCTGAGCGGCACCGTCCTGATGACGTCGCCGTCGCGCCTGACCGTCATCTGGTGGCTCGTGGTGTCGGCGTGGCTGATCTGCGCGCGCCCGATCTCGAACTCGCGGACGTAGTCCTGCCCGCCGTACATGCCGGGGCCGCCGCGGACGCCGGCGAGGTGGGCGATCAGCTTCACCTTGGTGTGCGCCGGCCACCACTGCTTGGGGCGGAAGGAAATCGACTTGTCGTCGAACCAGTGCCACGCGCCCTCGACCGGCTTGGACGCCTGCACCATGAGGTTGCGCTCGACGGACACGCGGTCGGTGATGGGCTGGTCGAAGGTCAGCATGATGGGCATGCCGATGCCGACGGTGAGGCCGGTGATGTCCTTGTTGGGAAGGATCTTGTCCACGGCGAACAGCTTGGTGGCCTTGAGGGTGGAGAACTCGCTGGTCACCTGCTTGGTGCCGCCGGGTCCCACGGCCACCGCCGTGATCTTGTAGGTCTCGCCCGGGGCCATGGCGCGCTTGCTGCGCCACTGGGTGCGGTCCGCGCTCAGCACGCCCTCGACCGGCGCGTTCCCCGACGTCGTGCGCACGCTGACGCTCCTGAGAGAGCCGTTGACGGCTCCTACCGTGACGGGCAGCTCAGGGGCCACCTGGGCGGCCCCGTTGCCCGGAGAGACGTTCACAGCCACGTCCTGACGTGAACCTTGGGCACCCTTCTCGGTGCCGGAACTCGCACATGCACTTGCCAGTAGCAGGGCCAGCGCCCCCGTGCCAAGGGCGACCACCCGGATCTCGACGTGTCCCACGTGACGTCTCCCCCGTCTCCGATGGATCACTCCTTGTGAGTTATTACCCGGTTACCCCGAGTCGCGTACCTCGCCTGACGGGAGAAAGGGTGACACGACACACCAAAAAAGAATCGCGGGCGGCGGGCGGTCCCTTGGGGGAACCGCCCGCCGCCCGCGACATGTGGGCCTGCGCCGGGGCGGGCGCGTAGATCAGAGGGTGATCAGTGCGTGAAGTGGCCCCGGTAGTACTGGAAGACGAAGCCGATGCTGGCCATGAT
Organism: Sphaerisporangium album; assembly: GCF_003323745.1. Taxonomy (GTDB): domain Bacteria; phylum Actinomycetota; class Actinomycetes; order Streptosporangiales; family Streptosporangiaceae; genus Sphaerisporangium; species Sphaerisporangium album. Next base: position 145,942 of record NZ_QOIL01000014.1, on the reverse strand, counting down.
CACCGCGAAGGCGCCGATGATGAACATCCACCAGCCGATGATGAACCCGACGGTCATCAGGGCGGCGGCGAGGCAGACGAACAGCGGCCACCAGCTCGACGGGCTGAAGAACCCGAGCTCGCCGGCGCCGTCGCTGATCTCGGCGTCCTTCCTGTCCTCCGGCTGGTCGCCGATGCGGCGGGCCGTGTAGAGCAGGTAGTAGCCGATCATGAGCGCGAGGCCCACGGAGATGGCCAGCGCGGTCGTGCCCGTCGGCTCCTTGGACCAGAACCAGTACACGAGGTCCACGGCGGCGAAGAAGACGCCGCACAGGACGAACATCCACCCCTGGACCTTCATCGGGCCTCCTCCAGTTCCTTGTCGGGGACGGCCGCCGGCGGGTTGTGCAGGTCGAAGGCGGGACGCTCCGACCGGATGCGCGGCAGGGACGTGAAGTTGTGCCGGGGCGGCGGGCAGGACGTCGCCCACTCGAGAGAGTTGCCGAAGCCCCACGGGTCGTCCACGAGCACCTTGGGCGCCGTGCGGGCGGTGCGCCACACGTTGTACAGGAACGGCAGCGTCGAGGCGCCCAGGATGAACGCGCCGACCGAGGACACGACGTTCAGGTCGGTGAAGCCGTCCGCCGCCGAGTAGTCGGCGTAGCGGCGCGGGAAGCCCTCGGCGCCGAGCCAGTGCTGCACCAGGAACGTCGTGTGGAAGCCGATGAACAACGTCCAGAAGTGGAACTTGCCGAGCGTGTCGTTGAGCATCTTGCCGGTGAACTTCGGCCACCAGAAGTAGAACCCGGCGAACATCGCGAACACCACGGTGCCGAAGACCACGTAGTGGAAGTGCGCGACGACGAAGTAGGAGTCGCTGACCTGGAAGTCCAGCGGAGGCGAGGCCAGGATGATGCCGGTCAGGCCGCCGAACAGGAACGTCACCAGGAAGCCGACCGCGAACAGCATCGGCGACTCGAACGAGATGTGGCCCCGCCACATCGTGCCGATCCAGTTGAAGAACTTCACGCCGGTCGGGACCGCGATGAGGAACGTCATGAACGAGAAGAACGGCAGCAGGACCTGGCCGGTCACGAACATGTGGTGCGCCCACACCGCCGCGGACAGGCCCGCGATGGCGATGGTGGCGCCGATGAGGCTGATGTAGCCGAAGACCGGCTTACGGCTGAAGACCGGGAGGACCTCGGTGATGATGCCGAAGAACGGCAGCGCGATGATGTACACCTCGGGGTGCCCGAAGAACCAGAACAGGTGCTGCCAGAGCATCGCACCGCCGGTCGTCGAGTCGAAGATGTGCGCCCCGAGATGCCGGTCGGCCTCCAGCGCGAGCAGGGCGGCGGCCAGCACCGGGAAGGCCAGCAGCACCAGGATGCTGGTGAGCAGGATGTTCCAGGTGAAGATCGGCATGCGGAACATCGTCATGCCGGGCGCGCGCATCGTGATGATCGTGGTGATGAAGTTCACCGCGCCGAGGATGGTGCCGATGCCGGACATCGACAGGCCCATGATCCACAGGTCGCCGCCGAGGCCCGGCGAGGACACGGCGTCCGACAGCGGCGTATAGGCCGTCCAGCCGAAGGCGGCGGCGCCGTCGGGGGTGAAGAAGCCCGAGACGGCGATCGTGCTGCCGAACAGGTAGAGCCAGTAGCTCACCATGTTGAGGCGCGGGAACGCCACGTCGGGGGCGCCGATCTGCAGCGGCATGAGCTCGTTGGCGAAGCCCGCGAACAGCGGGGTCGCGAACATCAGCAGCATGATCGTGCCGTGCATCGTGAACAACTGGTTGAACTGCTCGTTGCTCACGAACTCGAGGCCCGGCTGGGCGAGCTCGGCCCGCATGATCAGCGCCATGACGCCGCCGATCAGGAAGAACACGAAAGACGTGATCAGGTACAGGTGCCCGATCACCTTGTGGTCGGTGGAGGACATCCACCGGACGATGACGTTTCCCTTGCGAGCGCGCCTCGCGGGGACGCCTCCGTAGATCGGTTCGCTTGCGGAGGTCACTGGGCACTCCCAGCCTGGTTGACGTACGTGTCGTATTGGTCCTGGGGCACCAGCTTGACCGTGAACAGCATGCGGCTGTGGTCGACGCCGCAGAGCTCGGCGCAGCGCCCGGCGAAGGTGCCGGGCTTGTTGAGCGTCTGGACGTCGAAAACGTTCTTGACCCCAGGGATGACGTCACGCTTGAACAGGAACGCGGGAACCCAGAACGAGTGGTTCACGTCCGGCGAGACGAGGTCGAACTGCACCTTCTTGTCCACCGGGAGCACCAGCTCGGGCCTCTTGGCGGGCGTGCCGACGACGCTGACGGTCTTGCCGTTGTACTCGCTGGTGAAGCGCCAGCTCCACTGGAAGCCCTCGACCTTGACCTTGACGTCGGGGTTCTTCGACACCGCGACGATCGCGTTCTCGTCACGCGCGGTGAAGTAGAAGAACACCGCCACCATGATGATCGGGACCGTCGTGTAGAGGATCTCGATCGGCAGGTTGTAGCGCACCTGGGGCGGCAGCGCGTCGGGCGAGTTCTTCCGCTTGCGGTGGAACGCGCAGGCCCAGAGGATCAGGCCCCAAACGACGACACCTACAGCGAGGGAGGCGATCCAGGCACCGTTCCAGAGATTCTGGATGATGCCGGCCTCCTTGGTGGCACCCTCGGGCATGCCGGCACGGGACCACGTGCCAGGCCCTCCACACGCCGTCAGGGACACCAGCAGCACCGCCAGAGCGGCGGCGCGCGGCACCCTGCGGGCCAACGGGCGCCGTGTAGAACGGCGGGTCGGACTCACGGATCGCCTACTCCACAGATAAAGCCCAAGAGTCCCCCTCCTGGGCGGTCGTTTCCAGATTCACGATCTCAAACGGGATTCGCGTTCTAAGTTGTCTCACGTCACGCTGGGGGACACATTAGCGCGCACTGGGCCCGCCCTCCCTCTCAGCCCCCGTCAACGTGCCGGGCACGTCGCCGCCGGCCGCCCGCGTGTCCCTCGCTCCCCCCGCGCCCAGGCCCACCGATGCCCGTTTCGCGGGCTGGTGCGACCATGAACGCGTGGCGTACTTCGACGCGGCCTCCACCGAACCCCTGCACCCCGCCGCGCGTGAGGCGCTGATCGGCGCCCTCGACGCGGCCGACCCCGCCCGGCTGTACGGCGCGGCGCGGCGCTCGCGCATGCTGCTGGAGCGGGCGCGTGAGGAGGCCGCCGAGGTGATCGGCGCGCGGCCGGACGAGGTGTCCTTCACCTCCTCCGGCACCCAGGCGATCCACCTCGGGGTGCTCGGGACGCTTCTGGGCCGCCGCCGCGCGGGACGCCGCATGGTCGCCGGCGCCGTGGAGCATTCCAGCGTGCTGCAGGCGGGGGCCGTCCATGAGCGCGAGGGCGGCGAGATGGACGTCGTCGGGGTCGGGATGACCGGGCGGGTCGACCCGGAGGAGTTCGCGGCGGCCGTGGCGCGCGAGGGCACGGCGCTGGCCTGCCTGCAGACGGCCAACCACGAGGTCGGCACGCTCCAGCCTGTGGCGCGGGCGGCCGAGGCGTGCCGGGCGGCCGGGGTGCCACTGCTCGTGGACGCGGCGCAGACGCTCGGGCGGCTGCCCGTCCCGCCCGGGTGGTCGGTGCTGGCGGGCAGCGCCCACAAGTGGGGCGGTCCGGCCGGTGTGGGGGTGCTGGCGGTGCGCAAGGGCACGCGATGGCGCTCGCCGCTGCCGGAGGACGAGCGGGAGCGGCGCCGGGTGCCGGGCTTCGAGAACGTCCCGGCCATCGTGGCGGCGGTGGCGGCGCTGAGGGCGCGCGTGGCCGACGCCGAGCGGGACAACGCGCGGCTGTCGGCGCTGGTCGACCGCGTACGCGAGGCCGTGCCCCGGCTGGTGCCCGACGTCGAGGTGGTCGGCGACCCGGTCGAGCGGGTGCCGCACATCGTCACGTTTTCATGCCTTTACGTGGCGGGTGAGGCGATACTTACTGAGTTGGATAGGTCCGGGTTCGCCGTATCATCCGGCAGTTCGTGCACGGCGAGTACGCTACGACCATCACACGTATTGGAGGCCATGGGAGTGCTCACGCACGGGAACGTGAGGGTGTCCCTGCCCTGGAACGCGTCCGAGGCGGACGTCGACCGGTTCCTTGCCGTCCTCCCGGACATCGTCCGGCGCGTCCGCGCCGCCGTCGGGGTCGAGTCCCCGTGAGCGGCCACGGGTCGCCCGCCCGGGGAAGGTCGCGGTCGTGACGACCAGGCGGCGGGACGCCGGGGAGGCTCCGCGCCAGGAGCCGGCCGCGCCGCCCGAGGCGGCGCTGACGATCGACGCGCTCGGGCGCAAGTGCCCGATTCCGATCATCATGCTGGCGCAGCAGATCAACGACGTGCCGATGAACGCGACCGTCGCCGTGCTCGCCGACGACCCCGCGGCGTTCACCGACGTCCCCGCGTGGTGCCGCCTGAAGTCCCACCACCATGTGGGGAGCTACGAGCTTCCCCAGGGGGGCTGGGCCATCCACGTGCGGCGCAACTACTGAAAGCGGTGCCCATGGCCCTACCTATGGCCGCGTCTCCGGGGCGGCGTGTTCGAGGCGACCGGGCCACCTCCAAGCCGCCCCGAACTCCAGTTCCTGAGGCGCGGCCATAGGCCCGTTCGGGGCGCGCCCGGACACGCCGAGCGGAGCGAGGCCATAGGCAAAGGTCAGGCGTAGTGGCAGTTCAGGTGCGGGGCGATCTCGGCGGCGGCCTCGGTGCCGTAGGACGCCGAGAAGCGGTCCAGGAAGCCCTGCTTGCCGAGCTTGTACTCCTGGCCGCCGACCTCTTCGAGCACGTGGGTGGCGACGAGGTTGCCCACCTGGCCGCAGCGCTCCGGCGACACGCCCCAGGCGAGGGCCGACAGGAAGCCCGCGCGGAAGGCGTCGCCGACGCCGGTCGGGTCGACCTTGCCCTGCTCGGGGGCCGGGGGGACGTGGATGGACGGCTCGCCCTTGCGGTCGATGCGCGCGCCCTTCGGGCCGAGGGTGGTGACCCGTACGCCGACCCGGTCCAGCACCTCTTCGTCCGACCAGCCGGTCTTCTGCTCGACCAGGGCCTTCTCGTAGTCGTTGGTGAAGAGGTAGGCCGCGCCCTCGATCAGCGACTTGATCTCGTCGCCGCCCATGCGGGCGAGCTGCTGGGAGGGGTCGGCCCCGAAGGGGATGCCGCGCCGGCGGCACTCCTCGGTGTGCCGGAACATCGCGTCGGGGTCGTTCGGGCTGATCAGCACCAGGTCGAGGCCGTCCACGCGGTCGGCGACGGGCTTGAGCTCGATCTCGCGCGCCTCGGCCATCGCGCCGGTGTAGAAGGACGCGATCTGGTTGTGGTGCTCGTCGGTGGTGCACAGGAACCGGGCCGTGTGGCGCGTCTCGGAGACGTGCACCGAGTGGCAGTCGACGCCGTGGCGCTCCAGCCAGGAGCGGTAGTCGGCGAAGTCGTCGCCCACCGCGCCCACCAGGATCGGCTTCTGGCCCAGGCAGCCCATGCCGAACGCGATGTTGGCCGCCGCACCGCCACGCCGGATCTGCAGATCGTCGACGAGGAAGGACAGTGAGACGCGGTCGAGCTGCTCGGCGATGAGCTGTTCGCCGAAGCTGCCCGGGAACGTCATCAGATGGTCGGTCGCGATGGAGCCGGTGACGGCGATGCGCACGGGTCGCTCTCCTCGTTGTCAGCCACGGCCGTCGGCCACGGTCGGCGTCGGTCAGCCTCGTTGAGCCCGCCAAGAATATGACACGGAAACACCGGCCATAGCGATACGACCGTGCCGCCGGCGATCTTGATCGGCCCGTCCCCGGCGGCTCGCGCCGAAGTTGTGGCATTGGTCACCTGCGGGGACGTGGCGACCCCTAGAGCTCCCAGAAGTACGGAGCGACCTCGCGCCCGTCCCGGGTGGGGTGGCCTCGCCGGGCGCTCGCCGGGCCTCGGGCACGTCCGCCTCGCCGGCCCCGGGCACGCTCGGCTCGCCGTCCTCGGGGTGTGATGCGAGCAGGCATGCGGGACGCGAACCCCCGGGCATGCCTGAACCCCGCCCGGCGTCGAACCTGCGGGCGGGGTGGTGGCGGCCCGTTGCCTAGTTGAACGAGTCGCCGCAGGCGCAGGAACCCGTGGCGTTCGGGTTGTCGATCGTGAAGCCCTGCTTCTCGATCGTGTCGACGAAGTCGACCGTGGCGCCCATGAGGTACGGAGCGCTCATGCGGTCGGTGACGACACTGACGCCGCCGAAGTCGGAGACGACGTCCCCGTCCATCGAACGGTCGTCGAAGAAGAGCTGATAGCGCAGGCCGGAGCAGCCGCCCGGCTGCACCGCGACACGGAGCTGGAGGCCCTCCTCACCCTGCTGTTCCAGCAGGCTGCGCACCTTGGCCGCGGCCGCGTCGGTCAGGACCAAGCCCTGCTGCGTGGTCTCGCTGCTCTCAACCGTCATCTGTTGACTCCCCGTCTGCCCCAACGCCCCCTGGGGGGACGGTGGCCTTGTTCTGAGGTCTCACTCAGACGCTACCAACACCGGGGGACCACTACACATTCCTGTCTCGCGCTCCGAACTCCCCACCCCTCGGGAATACCGGGACGCCGCCATGTGTCATGATTAGTCGTCAACTAGACGATAAGTCCCCACATGAGGTGTACAGCCGTGACAACTCTCGACACCGGGATCCCTCTCTTCGTCCTCGGCCAGGGCACCGACCCGCACAGCGAGCGCGGCGTCGACTGTCCCGGCGAGCTGCCCCCGGCGTCCGATCCCGATCTCGTGGCGCGCGCGGTGAAGGCCAAGGCCGCCCTGGGCGACCGGCTGTTCGTGCTCGGCCACCACTACCAGCGCGACGAGGTCATCCGGTTCGCCGACGTGACCGGCGACTCCTTCAAGCTGGCCAGGGAGGCGGCCGCCCGTCCCGAGGCCGAGTACATCGTCTTCTGCGGCGTCCACTTCATGGCCGAGTCGGCGGACATCCTGACAGGCGACGACCAGCGGGTGATCCTCCCCGACATGGCCGCCGGGTGCTCCATGGCCGACATGGCGACGTTCGACCAGGTCGAGGAGGCCTGGGACGTCCTGTCCGATCTCGGGCTCGCGGACGTCACCGTCCCGATCACGTACATGAACTCCTCGGCCGACATCAAGGCGTTCTGCGGGCGCAAGGGCGGCGCCGTGTGCACGTCCTCCAACGCGCGGCGCGCGCTCACCTGGGCCTTCGAGCAGGGGGACGACAGGAAGGTGCTGTTCCTGCCCGACCAGCACCTCGGGCGCAACACGGCCGTCCTGGAGATGGGCCTCTCGCTGGACGACTGCGTCGTCTACAACCCGCACCGCCCGAACGGCGGCCTCACCGATCAGCAGCTCAGGGACGCCAAGATGATCCTCTGGCGCGGGCACTGCTCGGTGCACGGGCGGTTCACCGAGCAGTGCGTGGACGACGTGCGGACGCGCATCCCCGGCGTCAACGTGCTGGTCCACCCGGAGTGCCGGCACGAGGTGGTCACCAAGGCCGACCACGTCGGGTCGACCGAGTACATCATCAAGACGCTGGAGAAGGCCCCGGCCGGGTCGGCGTGGGCGGTCGGCACCGAGCTCAACCTGGTCAAGCGGCTCGCGGCCGAGCACCCCGACAAGACCGTGACCTTCCTGGACCGCACGGTGTGCTACTGCTCGACGATGAACCGCATCGACCTGCCGCACCTGGTCTGGGCGCTGGAGTCCCTGGTCGAGGGCCAGGTCGTCAACCAGATCACCGTGGACCCGGAGACGACGTACTGGGCCAAGCTCGCCCTCGACCGCATGCTCGCACTCCCCTGACCGGGCGGGTCACACGAGCTCGTAGATCGCCCGGACGATGATGGTCACCGTGCCCTGACCGGGGCTGATGGAGGACTTCTCGGCCATCGTGAAGCGCGGAGGGCCGCTGTCGCCCTCCTCCTCCAGCTTCATGACGCGGCCGACGCGTCTGCCGGTCAGGGCGGCGTACTGCTCGGCCTTGGCCTGCGCGTCGCGGTAGGCGGCCGCGCGGGCCTCCTTGAGCAGGGCCTGGGACCGGGAGATCTCGAAGGAGACCCCGCTCAGCCGCACCTCCTCGCCCGCGGCGGCCACGGCGTCGATGACGGCGTCGGCCTTCGACAGGTCGCGGACCAGCGCCTCCATGCCCTGCGAGGCGCGGTACCCGACCAACTTCGGGTACTTCTGGTACTCCGCGCCGAGGGACAGGTCGTTGGTCCGCACGTCCCGCGGGGCCACGCCCGCGGCGAGGAGGGCGTCGGTGAGCTTGGCGGCGCCCTCCTTCACGGCCGCGAACGCCGCGCCGGCCTTGTCCCGTCGCAACTCCACGCCGACGTTGACCCGCATCAGGTCCGGCGTGGCCTGGACGCTCCCCCGGCCCACGACGCCCACCTCGGCGGGTTCACCGGCGGCGGACGCCGCGGGGGCCGTCGAAGCGGCGGGGCCGGGAGCCGCGTGCGCCGCCTGCGCCCCCGCGAAGACGGCGCCGGCGGCCGCCAGCACGACACTCAGTCTGGTCACGCGGGTCACGAGCATCACGAGCACAGTCATGAAGCACATGGCACCACCAAGGGCGCGCCGCTCCGGCGCGCCGCCTCCGCACGCGGCGGGAACTTGACCAATCCCAGGGCCGCCGCAGCCCCAGGCCAGGCCGGGCGGATCGCGCCCCGAGACCAGACCCGGCCGGGCGCGCCCGTCCGGCCTCGACGCCCTCGTCCGGCTCCGCGCGCCCGTCCGGCCTCAGGAGCGGCGCGGGCCGAAGACGCGTGGGACGGCCAGGAAGCCCTCGGCGATCACGGAGGCCAGGCCGACCTTGGGCAGGTCACGGGTGTCCTCGAAGGCGATGAAGCGTGGCGTCCACACCGGGTGGTACTTGGCGTTCGCCCGGTAGAGCGACTCGAGCTGCCACCACCGCGACAAGAACAGCAGGGTGCAGCGCCACAGCCGCAGCACCGGCCCCGCGCCGAGCCGCGCCCCGCCCTCGAACACCGACCGGAACATGGCGAAGTTGAGCGAGATCTGCTTGACGCCCAGCGACTCCGCCTCGGCGACCAGCCCGGCGACCATGAACTCCATGAGCCCGTTGTCGGAGCCGCGGTCGCGGCGCATCAGGTCCAGCGACAGCCCGTCCTCGCCCCACGGCACGAACGACAGCATCGCGGCGAGACGTCCCTCGGCGTCCCTGGCCTCGACCAGCACGCACGCGCCGTCCGCCGGGTCGCCGAGCCGCCCGAGTGCCATCGAGAAGCCGCGTTCGGCGTGAGTGTCGCGCCAGGCGGCCGCGCGGTCGATCACCTGACGCATCTCCTCGGGCGTCAGGTCGGCGTGCCGGCGGACCCGCAGCGTGAAGCCCGCGCGCCGCACCCGGTTCACGGCCTGGCGCACCCCGCGCATCTCGCGGCCCTCCAGCCCGAACGCCGCGACCTCGATGACGGCCTCGTCGCCGAGCTCCAGCACCCGCAGCCCGGCCCGCGCGTAGGCGTGGGCGGCGGCCTCGCTGGGGCCGATCGCCGCGGGCGCCCAGCCGTAGCGCTGGGCCTCGTCCATCCACGCCCGGATCGCGTGCCCCCACGCCTCGACATCGCCGATCGGGTCTCCCCCGGCCAGGCACACCCCGGCGACCACCCGGTAGGAGACGGCCGCCTTGCCGCTGGGCGAGAAGATGACGGCGCGGTCGCGGCGGGTGGCGAAGTAGCCGAGCGAGTCGCGCGAGCCGTACGCCCGCAGCAGCGCCCTGACGCGCTCCTCGCTCTCGGCGGGCAGCTCGGCCCTGGCCCGCTGCGACCGGAACAGCACGGCGAACGCGACCAGCACCGCGGCCGCGCTGAGCAGGCCGATCACCAGGTTGACCCACGAGGGCGGGCGTCCGGCGCGGTAGAAGTCGAGGGTGACGACCCCGCCCAGGGTGTGCTCCAACGTCCAGGGAAGGTGGTCGCCCGGCTTGAGCGTGCCCGGGAAGAGCGTCACCAGCGTGTACCCGACGGCGAACGAGACGCCCAGCAGCGACGCCAGCGTGAGCAGGGCCTTCCTGAAGGACGCGCGCCGGGTGGGGGCGAAGAACTCGTCGTGCGCCGCCGCGAGCACGCCGAGGATGACGGCCGACACCACGAGGTTCACCTCGGCGGCGACGACCTGGCCGGTGAGGGAGAACTCGTCCACGAGGTCGGGCATCAGGGACGAGGACAGCACGACCGCGAGGTTGCCCAGCACCAGCAGCACGAAGATGACCACGACGACGCCGTACGCGGCGCGCTTGCGGCGGGCCAGGGCTCCGGCGAGGATGCCCAGGAACACGGCGTACCCGAGGTTCGGCTCCACGGGGAAGACCGCGGTCTCGATGAGGCCGGTGACCGGTCCGAGCGTGCTGCGCAGCGGTCCGGCGATCGCGATGGCCGCGGAGTACAGGGCGGCGACGGCCATGCACACCGACAGCACCCGCGGCACCAGCCCCCGGAACCCGTCCCCCGCACCCGCCCGTACCGCCGCACTGACACGGCCCTGCTCGGTCACTGCCACCTGTATCCCCCCGGCGATGGCTGAATCGCCGCAGGTATACCCCTTGATCCACCTATCTAAGGCCGGGAACGGGCGACTGATCTCCCTTTACAACCCTGGCGCGCCCCAGAGGGGAAACCAGCGGGAGAGGTCCGGTTCGATTTTGAGGTCGCCGGAGATTGCCGCGCGGACCTGGAGTTCCAGCGCGTTGTCCCTGCGCTCGCCGGCGAGGGGGGCGAACGGGTAGAAGGTGCCCTGTTTGTACAGGTAGACGATGGCGAGGCGCTGCCCGGAGGGGTCGGTGAAGGCGACCATCGAGCACAGCAGCGAGGGACCGAAACCCGCCGACTCCAGCGAGGAGTTGATGCCGTGGAGGTCGGTCACCAGGGCGGCGAGGTCGTCGGGCGGCCTGCGCGCGAGCAGCCAGGTGTACCCGTAGGAGTCCTGGGACTGCTCGACCTCGGACTCGCCGAGCAGGGCCTTGATGTCCTGCTGGAGGGTGGCGAAGGCCCCGCCCTCGGCCGCGCGGAAGCAGACCGAGCCGAGGCCCGTGGGGGTGGCCCCCGTGGCGGCCTGGAGGGTCACGGCCGCGGAGGGCAGCGCGAACAGCGCGTCAAGATCGGGTTTCACGGGCTTGCTGCGCCCGAGCAGCGCGTCCAGCCAGCCCATCGGATCAGGCTCCTCTGCCGAGCTGGGCGGCGATGGCGCTGAGCTGCTCCAGCCGGCGCTCCAGCGGCGGGTGGGTGGCGAACAGCGTGGCGATGCCCGCCCGGGCGCCCTTGGCCGACAGGGCGGGGGCGAAGAAGAAGGCGTTGAACGGCTGCGCCTCGCGCAGGTCGCGGGTCGGGATGCGCGACATCTCGCCGGTGACCTTGACCAGGGCGCTGGCGAGCGCGGAGGGACGCTGGGTGAGCAGCGCGCCGGCCCGGTCGGCCGACAGCTCGCGGTAGCGCGACAGCGCGCGGGTGAGCAGGAAGCTGATCGCGTACACCACCAGCGAGACCAGCATGATGATGAGCCCGATGGGCGGGCCGTTGTTGTTGCCCCGGTCGCGGCCGAGCCCGGTGTACAGGGCGAACCGCGTCATCAGGCCGGCGACGATGCCGAGGAAGGACGCGATGGTCATGACCGCGACGTCGCGGTGGGCGACGTGGGACATCTCGTGCGCGATGACGCCTTCGAGCTCGATCGGGTCGAGCCGCCGCAGCAGGCCGGTTGTGACGCAGACGACCGAGTGTTTCTGGTCGCGGCCGGTGGCGAAGGCGTTCGGCACGTCGCTGTCGGCGATGGCCACCCTCGGCTTCGGGGTGTTGGAGATCGCGCTGAGCCGGTCGATCAGCCCGTGCAGCTCCGGTGCCTCCTGCGGGGAGACCTCCCTGCCGTGCATCGCGAACAGCGCGATCTTGTCGGACAGGAAGTACTGCACCAGCAGGAGGCCACCGGCGAGGACGAGCACGACGATCGCCTGGACCCCCATGGCGATCAGGACACCCACGAAGGCGACGTAGAGCAGGCCGAGCAGGAACATGGTGACGACCATGCGCACGGTCAGTCCCCGGTCGGGGGCGTACCGGGTTTGAGTCATATGTCCAAGCTATCCCGGGATTAGCCCAGAATCCCCAAGCATGCCCCTCACTTCGTCGATCGAAGCGTCGGACGGCGGCAAAATCAACTCTGACGGCTCAAGGGCGTCGTCCGGCAGCGGCTTGCCGAGCTGGCGCACCTTGTCGAGCAGCGCGTGCAGCTTGGACCGGAACTGCGACTCGTCGTCGGTCTCGATCGCCGCCTCGAGCTCGCTGTCCAGGGCGTTGAGCACGTCGATGTCGCCCTCGGCGATCTGGACCTGCCCCTCCCCCATGATGCGGACGATCACAGGCCCTCCCCCGGCTGACGGTACTGCTGGGTGGGCTGGGCCTGCTGGTGGGGAGCCTGCTGCGGCGGAGCCTGCTGCTGCCCCTGCTGACCGGCCTCGATCGCGTCACGCGGCGCGGGGCCCTGGCCCAGCTCGGCCTTCATGCGGGCGAGCTCCAGCTCGACGTCGCGGCCACCGCCCATGCGGTCCAGCTCGGCCTGGATGTCGTCGCCGCGCTGACCGCTGAAGTCGTCCAGCGCGCCGCTGGCGAGCAGCTCGTCGATCGCGCCGGCGCGTGCCTGCATCTGGGCGGTCTTGTCCTCGGCGCGCTGGATCGCCAGACCCACGTCGCCCATCTCCTCGGAGATGCCGGAGAACGCCTCGTTGATGCGCGTCTGCGCCTCGGCCGCCGTGTAGGTGGCCTTGATGGTCTCCTTGCGGTGGCGGAAGGAGTCGACCTTGGTCTGCAGGCGCTGGCTCGCGAGGGTGAGCTTCTCTTCCTCGCCCTGGAGGTTGTTGTGCTGCACCTGCAGGTCGGCGATCTGCGTCTGCAGCGCGGACCGGCGGCTCAACGCCTCGCGCGCGAGGTCCTCCCGGCCGACGCTGAGGGCCTTGCGCCCCTGGTCCTCCAGCTTGCTCGCCTGCTGCTGGATCTGGTTGATCTGCAGCTCCACCCGCTTGCGCGAGGTGGCGACGTCGGCGACACCCCGGCGCACCTTCTGCAAAAGCTCAAGCTGCCGCTGATAGGAGTAGTCGAGGGTCTCGCGCGGATCCTCCATCTTGTCCAAGGCTTTGTTGGCCTTGGACTTGAAGATCATCGAAAGTCTCTTCATCACGCTCATGCGCGTTGGCCGTCCCCTTCTAGGTTGTGCTGTGCCCTATGCTGCCGCTCGCTGCGATGCTCGCCGGCCGTATGCTCGCTGCGCTGGCATCCGTGCTCCTTCGCGCCGACTCGCAACTCCATTGGCTGCCTACTCACCGTCAGCCCCCGATTATCGCGGCAAAGTCGCCTAGGTCCACCCTACGCATAACGCACGGGGGCGTCATTAAGTTGCACCGCCGGTAGGCTGACGTCGTGTTCCGACGTCGTACTGAGGCTCCCGTGGATGACTCCCCCGCCGCGTCTTCCGACGCGGCCGCGAAGACCACGGGCAAGGGCCGCCCCACTCCCAAGCGCCGCGAGGCCGAAGGTCGGCGCCGCTCGCCGGTGACCGCCCCCACCAACCGCAAAGAGGCCTACAAGCAGGCCCGCGAGCGGCAGGCCGCCGAGCGCGCCCGTGCCCGCGAGGGCATGCTGCGCGGCGACGACCGCTACCTGCAGGCCCGCGACCGCGGCCCCGCGCGCAAGTTCGCCCGCGACTGGGTCGACTCGCGGCGCACGATCAGCCAGTACTTCCTGCCCGTCTCGCTGATCCTGCTCGTCGTGCTGTGGACGATCCCGATGTTCGGCGGGCAGACCGGCATGCTCCTCTACTCCTACGCCATCACCATCCTGTGGCCGGCGATGATCGTCGTCGTGGCGCTGAGCGGGTTCTGGGTGGCGCGGCGCGTCAAGCGCGAGGTCGCCGAGAAGTACCCGGAGGAGAACCTCAAGGGCGTCGGCTTCTACGCGGCGATGCGCGCCATGCAGATCCGCAAGCTGCGCTTCCCGCCGCCCAAGCTGCTGCCCGGGGGCAAGCCCGTGCCGCCCAAGAAGTGACCCGGCGGGGTCGGTTCGAACCATGTGGTTAAGGTCGGAACATGCAATTTCGCCATCTCGGCCGCAGCGGCCTGAAGGTCAGTGAGATCAGCTACGGCAACTGGATCACCCACGGTTCCCAGGTCGAGGAGGACGCCGCCAAGGCGTGCGTCCACGCGGCCCTGGACGAGGGCGTGACCACGTTCGACACCGCCGACGTCTACGCGGGCACCCGGGCCGAGGAGGTCCTCGGCCGCGCGCTCGCGGGCGTGCGCCGCGAGTCGCTGGAGATCTTCACCAAGGTCTACTGGCCGACCGGCCCGGGGCAGAACGACCGCGGCCTGTCCCGCAAGCACATCACCGAGAGCATCAACGGCTCGCTGCGGCGGCTCGGCACCGACTACGTGGACCTCTACCAGGCGCACCGGTACGACCACGAGACCCCGCTCGAAGAGACCCTGAAGACGTTCGACGATCTGGTGCGCCAGGGCAAGGTGCTCTACGTCGGCGTCAGCGAGTGGACCGCCGCGCAGATCGCGGACGCGCTGCGCATCGCCGACGAGATGGGCTTCGACCGGCTGGTCTCCAACCAGCCGCAGTACTCGATGCTGTGGCGCGTGATCGAGGCCGAGGTCGTGCCGCTGTGCCAGAAGGAGGGGATCGGCCAGATCGTGTGGTCGCCCATCGCGCAGGGCGTGCTGACCGGCAAGTACCTGCCCGGGCAGGCCCCGCCCGAGGGGTCGCGCGCCACCGACCCGACCGGCGCGAACTTCATCGGCCGCATGATGGACGACGACCTGCTGACCCGCGTGCAGGAGCTGAAGCCGATCGCCGCCGACCTGGGCCTGTCCATGGCTCAGCTCGCGGTGGCGTGGGTGCTGCAGAACCCGAACGTCTCCTCCGCCATCGTCGGGGCGACGCGGCCGGAGCAGGTGCGCGACAACGTCAAGGCGGCGGGCGTGCGGCTCGGCGAGGACGTGCTCGCGCGCGTCGACGACGTGCTCGGCCCCGTCGTGGAGCGGGATCCGGCCAGGACGCAAAGCCCGGCCGCCCGTCCGTAACGTATTTTCGGGCCCCTTGTCCTCTCGGTCGGGCCGATTGTTTCAGGTCACACCAGTACCGGGAATGGACAAGGGGCACAATGCCTGACTACCGATATCACTCCGCGCGCAGGGACATCCCGCCGTACTCCACCTTGTCGTCCTCCAGCAGCGTGACCTGCTCGACTCCCGCCTCCAGGAGCATCCGCCAATTCTCCCCGAGCCATGACTCGGCGTCGGCCTGGCTTGGAAAGATCTCGCGCGGAAGCGGGCCGTCCGTAACCTCACCACCATTTGCGTTTTCATATCGCCAGCGCCAAGTCATGCCATACGCTCCTTTTCGCGGGTTCGCCCAATGCCCTCACGACGGCTGTGCAGACCCTATCTCCTGGAGTGTGCCGCAGATCTTGCCGACGGGCGCCGGGACAGGCCAGGAGGTCCACGGGAACCGACCGGACCCGAGCCCCTTCGAGGATGGAGGCCATCCCATGCCGCCCACGCTCCGTCTCCAGGCGCACCAGGCCGGACCCGGACTCGCGACGGCGGCGGGCCCCTCGTCCCCGGCCGGGGCGTGGTGAAGGTCCTCCTGTCCGGCACGGCGGGCCCGTACGGCTGGCCCGAGCCCACCTGCGGCTGCGCCTCCTGCGGCCGTCTTCCCGCCGGTCACCGCCTGCCCACGGCCGTGGTGCTGGACGACGTGCTCCGGCTCGCGCCCCCCGCCGGGCTCCCGGTCACTCCCCCGGCCACCCTTCCGAAGGGCTACCGCATGACCGTCACGCCGGACGGCTACGCGGTCAGCGGCCCCGACCGCGGCCGGGTCCTGCACGCCGTGCCGCCCGGCGAACGGGGCGGAACCCCCTCCCCGTGCTGGGCCGAGGACGACTACGACCTGGTGCTCATCGACCTGCTCGACAGGCCGCAGCGGCTCGGCGACCTGCGCCGCCGGGGCCTGGTCACCGCCAGGACGCGGGTCGTCGCGGTCAACCTGGACCACCGCGTGCCCTCCGAGGCCGAGCTCGGCAGGCGGCTGGCGTTCTGGGGCGCCGAGGTGGTGGACGACGGCACTATCCTCGACACGCGGCAGCCCGTCCCGGCGCGCCCGCCGGCGCCGAAGCGGGTGCTGCTGCTCGGCGGCGCCCGCTCGGGCAAGTCGGCGGAGGCCGAGCTGCGCCTGATCACCGAGCCGGACGTCACCTACGTGGCCACCGGGCCCACGGGGAGGCTCGACGCCGACTGGCTGGCCCGGGTACGCGCCCACCAGCGGCGCCGGCCTCCGTACTGGACGACGATCGAGACCACCGAGCTGGAGGCGCTGCTCAGGTCGGAGGCGGGGCCGCTGCTCATCGACGGCATCGGCACCTGGCTGGCCTCGGTGTTCGACGCGTGCGGCGCCTGGGACGACCCGGCGCACGACCGTCCGCGGGGGCGCAACCCCGGCCGTTTCGGCACGGCCCTGGACGCGGTGGCGGCCCGGTGCGACGACCTGGTGGCGGCGTGGCGGCAGACCCGGGCCCAGGTCGTGGCGGTGAGCGACGAGGTGGGGCTGAGCGTGGTGCCGGCGACGGCCAGCGGGCGCGTGTTCCGCGACGCGCTCGGCCGGCTCAACCAGGGCCTGGCCGCCGAGTCGGAGGAGGCCACCCTGGTCGTCGCCGGCCGCGTCGTCCCCCTGCCGATCTGACGCCCCTCCTGGCGGGGCGCCGCGGCCCGATACCCTTCACCGGGCCCCCGGCGCCGAGCCGCCTTCCCCGCTCGCTTCCGCCCGTGGAGGATTCGTCAGTATGGCCGCACCCACCGTTCCCGAGCCGGTCGTCGCGGGCCTGCGCCTGGCCGTCGGCACGCTGAGCATCTGGCCCATCGGGCTGCCGCGCGCCGACCGCGAGACCGCCGGGTGGGCCATGACGCTCGCACCGCTGGTCGGGCTGCTGCTCGGCCTGGTGGCGGCGGCAGTGATGGCGGGCGCGCAGTTCCTGGTGTCCCCGCTGCTCGCGGCCGTCGCGGGCCTGGCCGTGCTGGCGCTGCTGACGCGCGGGCTGCATCTGGACGGGCTCGCGGACCTCGCCGACGGCCTCGGCAGTGGCAGGCCCGCCGCGCAGGCGCTGGACATCATGAAAAAGTCGGACATCGGGCCGTTCGGCGTGTTCACGCTGATCTTCACCCTGCTGGCGCAGGTCGCCGCGGCGGCGGAGGCGGGCCCGGCGGCGCTGGTGCTCGCCTGCGCGACCGGCCGGGCGGCGGTGACGTGGGCCTGCGTGGCGGGCGTGCCCTCCGCGCGCCCGGACGGGCTCGGCGCGATGGTCGCCGGCACGGTGCGGCAGAGCTCGGCGATCTTCGTGACGGCCGCCGTCGGCGTCGTGGCCCTGGTGTGCGGCCTGGTCGCGGGCCACCCGGTCGTCTTCCCGATCGCGTCCGCGGCCGGGCTGGGCGCGGCCTGGGCGGTCCGCACGCACGCGACGCGCCGCCTCGGCGGCGTCACCGGCGACGTCCTCGGCGCCCTGGTCGAGATCGCCGCCACGGCCACGCTCCTGGTCTGCGCCGCCGCGCCCTGAGACCCGGCCGCCGCGGCGCATCTCGAGACGGACCACCGCACGCCGAGCTCGCCGGGGAGGCAGCCGGGACGCACCGCGACCGGTGGTTCATGACGACTCCTTGATCATTTCGATGACGTCCTCCGGGCGCAGGCCGTAGCGCTCCGCCTCGTCCAGCAGCTCCCGCGCCTTGCGCAGGACGACCTCGCGCCCGTCGGGGGGGCGCAGCACCGAGACCCCGCGGCCTCGGCGGAACTC
Source organism: Sphaerisporangium album (assembly GCF_003323745.1). Lineage (GTDB taxonomy): Bacteria > Actinomycetota > Actinomycetes > Streptosporangiales > Streptosporangiaceae > Sphaerisporangium > Sphaerisporangium album. The sequence continues at coordinate 128,095 of NZ_QOIL01000014.1, read as the reverse complement.
CAGCACCCCCTCGTCCCGCAGGTCGCGAAGGGCGCGCAGCACCGTGTTGGCGTTGACCCCGAGGGCCGTGGCGAGCTCCCGCGCGGACGGCAGGCGCTGTCCCGGGAGCACGACGCCGGAGGCGACCGCCCGCCGGACGGCTTCGGCCACCTGGACGTGGAGGGGCCGGGGGTCGTTCAGATCCAGGGTGAGCAGCATAGTGCTAGCGACATTAGCACCATTCGCCCCTGACGTGCGATGGATGGTGCCACACGCATTAGCACCATCGACGTTCGCGCAGGTAAACCGATTCGTAGGACGAACCCTCGTTTATGCGTATGGGGCATCCAGGGCTAGCATCGGCCTTCGTGACGACAGTGCGACTTAACGCCCTTGACTCGGGGTCGGTGGAGACCGACGCCCTCGTAGTCGGCATCAACGCCTCACCCGAAGGCCCCCGCCCCGCACCGGGCGCGCACGACGTGGACGCCGCGCTCTCCGGCGGCCTCGCCGCGACGCTCGGCGCCCTCGGCTTCTCCGGCAAGCCCGGCGAGATCGCCAAGATCCCGACGTTCGGCGCGCTGCCCGCGGCCGTGGTCGTCGCCGCCGGTCTGGGAGACGCCCCGGAGTCCGGCGGCGACCACGACCTGGAGGTGCTGCGTCGCGCGGCCGGCGCCGCCGTCCGCTCGCTGGCCGGCACGCCCCGCGCCGCACTCGCGCTGCCCGCCACGACGCCCGAGCAGGCCGAGGCCGTGGCCCTCGGCGGCCTGCTGGGCGCCTACGACTTCGCCCGGTACCGCACGGCGGAGGAGCAGAAGCCGCCCGTCGGCGAGATCACCGTCCTGACCGGCGCGCCCGGCGGCGAGGAGGCCGTCGCCAGGGCGGCCACGCTGGCCGAGTCCGTCGCGCTGGTCCGCGACCTGGTCAACACCCCGCCGTCCGATCTGCCGCCCGCCCGCTTCGCCGAGATCGCCGAGGAGACCGGCGCCAAGGCCGGGCTCACGGTCGAGGTGCTCGACGAGACCGCGCTCAGGGAAGGCGGCTACGGCGGCATCGTCGGGGTCGGCCAGGGCTCGGTGAACCCCCCGCGCCTGGTGCGCCTGGGCTACACCCACCCCGAGGCGACCACCACGCTGGCGTTCGTCGGCAAGGGCATCACCTTCGACTCCGGCGGCCTGTCGCTCAAGCCGTCCGCCTCCATGGCGTGGATGAAGTCCGACATGGGCGGCGCGGGCGCGGTCTTCGGAGCGCTGCTCGCCATCGCCAAGCTCGGCCTGCGCGTCAACACCGTCGGCTACCTGTGCCTGGCCGAGAACATGCCGAGCGGGAGCGCCCAGCGCCCCTCGGACGTGCTCACCACCTACTCCGGCAAGACCGTCGAGGTCCTCGACACCGACGCCGAGGGCCGCCTGGTCCTCGTGGACGGCATCGCCCGCGCCGGCGAGGACGACCCGGACATCATCGTGGACGTCGCCACCCTGACCGGCGGGCAGATCGTCGCGCTCGGCTGGCGCACCTCCGGCGTCATGGCCTCCGACGACGAGCTGCGCGAGGAGCTCGTCGAGCTCGCCGTCGGCCAGGGCGAGGCCGCCTGGGGCATGCCCCTCCCCGAGGACCTGCGCAAGGGCCTCGACTCGCCGATCGCCGACATCGCCAACCTCAACCCGGAGCGTTCGGGCAGCATGCTCGCCGCCGGCATCTTTCTGCGCGAGTTCGTCCCCGAGGGCGTGCGCTGGGCGCACGTCGACATCGCCGGGCCCGCCTTCAACAAGGAGGCCCCCTACGGGTACACCCCCAAGGGCGGTACGGGGATACTGACCCGCACCCTCGTCGCGCTGGCCGAGCACCACCAGGCGGCGCGCGAGGCATGATGAACGCGGGGCGCCACCGATCGACGGGGACCGGCGGCGTCACACACACGCGGGACAAGTGAAAAGATGCTGTTGGGCAGGCCGGGGCGGCGCCGTCGATGCGGCATGGCCCGGCCGTGAGGGCCCACCGATCCGACAAGGAGCTTTCCAGTGGCTGATGGCAGCGGCCCCTTCGACATCGTTGTCCTGGGCGGCGGTAGCGGCGGCTACGCCTGTGCCCTGCGGGCGGCCGAGCTCGGCAAGTCCGTCGCGCTGATCGAGAAGGACAAGATCGGCGGCACGTGCCTGCACCGGGGGTGCATCCCGACCAAGGCGCTGCTGCACGCCGCCGAGGTCGCCGACGAGACGCGCGAGGCCACGACCGTGGGCGTCAAGGCGAGGTTCGAGGGCATCGACATGCCCGGCGTCCACGCCTTCAAGGACAAGATCGTCAATCGCGCATGGAAGGGCGTCCAGGGGCTGCTCAAGAGCCGGGGCGTCACGATCATCGAGGGCGAGGGCCGCCTGGCCGGCCCCGGCCGGGTCATCGTGGGCGACCAGGCCGTCGAGGGCCGCGCCGTCGTCCTCGCCACCGGCTCGGTGCCGAAGTCGCTCCCCGGCCTCGACATCGACGGCGAGCGGGTCATCACCAGCGACCACGCGCTCAAGCTGGACCGCGTCCCCTCGTCGGTGGTCGTCCTCGGCGGCGGCGTGATCGGCGTCGAGTTCGCCTCCGTCTGGCGCTCCTTCGGCGCCGAGGTCACGATCGTCGAGGCCCTGCCCCACCTGCTCCCGCTGGAGGAGGAGTCCAGCTCCAAGCTCCTGGAGCGCGCCTTCCGCCGCCGGGGCATCAAGTACGAGCTCGGGGTCCGCTTCGAGAGCGTCAAGACCACCGGCACCGGCGTGGTCGTCACCCTGGAGGGCGGCAAGACCCTGGACGCCGAGTTGCTGCTCGTCGCCGTCGGGCGCGGCGCCGTCGCCACGGGCCTGGGGTACGAGGAGTCCGGGGTGACCATCGAGCGCGGCACCGTCGTCGTCGACGAGTTCTGCCGCACCAGCGTGCCCGGCGTCTACGCGGTCGGCGACCTGATCCCGACGCTCCAGCTCGCGCACGCGGGCTTCGCCGAGGGCATCCTCGTCGCCGAGCACATCGCCGGCCTGTCCCCGATGCCCATCGACTACGCGGGCGTGCCCCGCATCACCTACTCCGACCCCGAGGTGGCCTCCGTCGGCATCACGTCGGCCGTCGCCAAGGAGCGAGGCCACGAGATCACCGAGCTGGTCTACGACCTCGGCGGCAACCCCAAGAGCCAGATCATCGGCACGCAGGGCGCCGTCAAGATCATTTCCCAGAAGGACGGCCCCGTGCTCGGCGTCCACATGGTGGGCAAGCGCATGGGTGAGCTCGTCACCGAGGGGCAGCTCATCTACAACTGGGAGGCGCTGCCCTCCGAGGTGGCGCAGCTCATCCACGCGCACCCGACCCAGTCCGAGGCTGTCGGCGAGGCGATGCTCGCCCTGGCCGGCAAGCCCCTTCACGTACACAACTAAGCCCTCACAGGAAACGCGAGAGAAGACGACACCATGCCGGTTTCCGTAACCATGCCCCAGCTCGGCGAGAGCGTGACCGAGGGCACCGTCACCCGCTGGTTGAAGAAGGAGGGGGACCACGTCGAGACCGACGAGCCGTTGCTCGAGGTCTCCACCGACAAGGTCGACACCGAGATCCCCTCCCCGTCCGCGGGCGTCCTGACCAAGATCGTCGTCGCCGAGGACGAGACCGTCGAGGTCGGCGCCGAGCTGGCCGTCATCGACCAGAACGGCGCGGCGGGCGGTGCCGCGGCTCCCGCGCAGGCCGAGCCGCAGGCGGAGCCCGAGCCCGCTCCCGAGCCCGAGCAGGCCAAGGCGGCCCCGGCGCCGCAGCCCGAGCCCGCTCCGGCTCCCGCTCCTGTGTCCTCGATCCCGCAGCCGCCGCAGCCCGCGCCGCAGCCGCCGAGGCCGCAGGTCCAGCAGCAGGCCCCCGCGACCGCCGCCCTGTCGCCGATCGCGCCCTCCGCGCCGGCGACCTCCGGCGAGAGCCCGTACGTCACGCCGCTGGTGCGCAAGCTGGCCGGCGAGCACGGCGTCGACCTGGACTCGCTGAGCGGCACCGGCGTCGGCGGCCGCATCCGCAAGCAGGACGTCCTGGAGGCCGCGCGTCTCCAGCGCGAGCAGGCCGCCCAGGCGCAGGCCCAGGCGGCGCAGCAGGCCCAGGCCCAGGCTCAGGCCGCCCCGGCGCCGGCTCCGGCGCCGCAGGCCGCCGCCCCGGCCCCCGAGCCGGTCCAGGCCGACACCACGCTGCGCGGGCGCACCGAGAAGATGTCGCGCATGCGGCAGACCATCGCCAAGCGCACGATGGAGTCGTTGCAGACCTCCGCGCAGCTCACCTCGGTCGTCGAGGTCGACGTCACCAAGATCGCCCGGCTGCGCGAGCGCGCCAAGGCCGACTTCCAGCGGCGGGAGGGCGTCAAGCTCAGCTTCACGCCGTTCTTCGCCCTGGCCACGGTCGAGGCGCTCAAGCAGCACCCCAAGCTGAACGCGGTGATCAATAGCGAGACCAACGAGGTCACCTACTTCGACCACGAGCACCTGGCCTTCGCGGTCGACGCCGAGCGCGGGCTCGCCTCCGCGGTCATCAAGGACGCCGGCGACCTCAACCTGGCCGGCCTGGCCCGCAAGATCGCGGACCTGGCCGAGCGCACCCGCACCAACAAGGTGAGCCCGGACGAGCTGTCGGGCGGCACGTTCACGCTGACCAACACCGGCAGCCGCGGCGCGCTGTTCGACACGCCGATCATCAACCAGCCGCAGGTCGCGATCCTCGGCACCGGCGCGGTCGTCAAGCGCCCGGTGGTCGTGGACACGCCCGAGGGCGAGGTCATCGCGGTCCGCTCGATGGTGTACCTCGCGCTGACCTACGACCACCGCCTAGTCGACGGCGCCGACGCCGCCCGCTTCCTGACGACGATCAAGCGCCGTCTGGAGGAAGGCCGCTTCGAGGCCCAGCTCGGCCTGGCCTGACGCGACCGGGGCGCGGTGGTCCGCGTCCGCCGGGCGGTCGCCGCATAGGCTGATCGCATGGCAGTCGTGATCACCGGCTCGTCCGGGCTCATAGGAAAGGCCCTCGTCCGCGCGCTGCGCGACGAGGGCCTTTCCGTCGTCAGGCTCGTCCGCCGCGCGCCCGCGGCCCCCGACGAGGCGTTCTGGAACCCCCGCGAAGGCGTGCTCGACCCCGCGCTGCTGGAGGGGGCCGAGGCCGTCGTCCACCTGGCCGGGGCCGGGGTCGCCGACAAGCGGTGGACGCCCGCCTACCGGCGCGAGCTGGTCGCCAGCCGGGTCGACGGCACGCGCACGCTGGCCACCGCGATCGCGTCCCTGGACCGGCCTCCCGCGGTGCTGCTGTCCGGCTCGGCCATGGGCGTCTACGGCGACACCGGCGACCACCCCGTGGACGAGTCCGCCGAGCCCAGGCCCCGTCCGGGGACGCGTCCCGAGCCGCCGGGCGAGCCGGGCGACGGCCCGCCGGGGCAGTGGCTGGCCGGGCTGGTCCGGTCCTGGGAGGCCGAGACCGGGCCCGCCGAGGAGGCCGGCGTCCGGGTCGTCCACCTGCGCACCGGGCACGTCCTGACGCGTGAGGGCGGGTTCCTCGGCAGGATGCTCCCCCTCTTCAAGGCGGGGCTGGGGGCGCCCCTCGGCTCCGGGCGGCAGTACATCTCGTGGATCTCCATGGCCGACTGGATCGGCGCGGTCCGGCGTCTGATGGCCGAGCCCGCGGTGTCGGGGCCGGTGAACCTGACCGCTCCCACGCCCGTCACCAACGCCGAGTTCACCAAGGCCCTCGGCCGCGCGCTGCGCCGTCCCACCATGCCGGTCGCCGTTCCCGCGTTCGCGCTGAGGGCCGCGCTCGGCGGCCTGGCGGACGAGGGGGTGCTCATCGGCCAGCGGGTGATGCCGCGCCGCCTGCTGGAGATGGGGTTCCGGTTCCGGCATCCTCGTCTCGACGAGGCGTTGGCCGCCATAATCTAGGGTGCCGTTCCGGTTGTGCGGGAGAGGAAGCCGTGGCTCGGCCCTGAGGCCATCGGCACGACGCCACCCGCGCCCCGACAAGGCACAGGAGACGACATGAGCAGGCTCGGCCAGTCCCACATTCTCGCCATCGGCGGCGGTTCGTTCCGTCCGACCCCGCGGTACGGCTTCATCGAGGCCACCGGGCTGCTCCGCTACGCGCTGGACCTGACCGGGCAGGACCGCCCGAAGGTCGGCCTCGTCGGCACCGCCGCGGGCGACGACGCGGACTGGCTGCTGAAGATGTACGGCGGGTTCCGGTCGTGGGACGCCGAGCTGAGCCATCTCACGGTGTTCCCGATGCCCAACGTGGAGAGCCCCAGGGACTGGATTCTCGAACAGGACGTCATCTACGTCTGCGGGGGCAGCGTGGCGAACCTGATGGCCCTGTGGCGGCTGCACGGCCTGGACGAGGCGTTCGAGGAGGCCTGGCGGGCGGGCGTGGTGCTGTCGGGGCAGAGCGCCGGCGCCCTGTGCTGGCACGTGGGCGGCAACACCGACTCGTTCGGGCCCGTCCTGCGGCCCTGGGCCGAGGGGCTCGGCCTGCTGCCCTACTCGTGCGGCGTCCACTACAACTCCGACCCGCAGCGCCGTGCCCTGCTGCACGAGTCGATCGCCTCGGGTGAGCTGCCGGCCGGGTACGCGGCCGACGAGGGCGTCGCGCTGCATTACGTCGGCCACGAGTTCATCCAGGCCGTCACGATCGACCCCAAGGGGTACGCGTACAAGATCGAGCGCGGCGACGACGGCGATGTGAAGGAGTTCCGGATCGAACCCCGCCTGCTGACGACGTGACCTCGCGTTAGGCTGGCCCCGTGAGCGAGCGTGCCAAGCAGCAGAGCACCACGGGCAGCGGGGCCGGCAGGCTCGCGCTGGTCCGCCTCGGGGTCGACGTGCCCTACGAGCAGGCCTGGGAGCTCCAGCGCGCGGTGCATGCCCGGCGGGTCGCGGGGGCGCTCCCCGACACGTGCCTCATGCTGGAGCACGCCCCGGTCTACACCGCGGGCAAGCGCACCAGCGCCGAGGAACGTCCCGCCGACGGCACCCCGGTCATCGACGTCGACCGCGGCGGCAAGATCACCTGGCACGGCCCGGGTCAGCTCGTCGCCTACCCGATCATCCGGCTCGCCGGGTCGCTCGACGTGATCGCCTACGTCCGCCTGCTGGAGGAGTCGCTGATCCAGGTCTGCGCCGACTTCGGCGTGGCGGCGGGGCGCGTCGAGGGCCGCAGCGGCGTGTGGGTGGCGCGCGACCCGGCACGCGGCCTTCCCGACCGCAAGCTCGGCGCGATCGGCATCCGTGTGGCCCGGGGCGTCACCATGCACGGCTACGCGCTCAACTGCGCCAACGACCCCAGTTGGTTCGACCGCATCGTCCCCTGCGGCATCCGCGACGCCGGGGTCACCTCGCTGTCGGCCGAGACGGGCCGGCGCGTGACGGTCGACGAGGTGCTGCCGTTCGCCGAGAAGCGGCTGGCCGAGGCACTCGGCGCCGAGGGCGTCGACGTCCAGGAGGAGGACCTGCTGTCGGGCCGCTTCTGACCGGCGCCCGGCCGGGCGCGGCGGGCGGGTTCACGGGGGACGTCCCGGGTCGGGTTCAGCGGTGACGGAGACGTAAGCTTGAACGCGTGACCGTTGCTCCTGAAGGCCGAAAGCTCCTCCGCCTGGAGGTGCGCAACAGCCAGACCCCTATCGAGCGCAAGCCCCCGTGGATCAAGACCAGGCTCAGGAACGGGCCCAACTTCAACGAGATCAAGAACCTCGTGAAGGACCAAGGTCTTCACACGGTCTGCCAGGAGGCCGGCTGCCCGAACATCTCCGAGTGCTGGGAGGACCGCGAGGCCACCTTCCTCATCGGCGGCGACCAGTGCACGCGGCGCTGCGACTTCTGCCAGATCGACACCGGCAAGCCCAAGGAGTACGACCGGGACGAGCCGCGCCGCGTGGCCGAGTCCGTCGTGCAGATGGGCCTGCGGTACGCCACCGTCACCGGCGTCGCCCGTGACGACCTCCCCGACGGCGGGGCCTGGCTGTACGCCGAGACCGCGCGGCAGATCCATGCCCAGGTCCCCGGGTGCGGCGTCGAGCTCCTGGTGCCCGACTTCAACGGGCACCGCGACCAGCTCGACGAGGTCTTCTCCAGCCGTCCCGAGGTCTTCGCCCACAACATCGAGACCGTGCCGCGCATCTTCAAGCGCATCCGGCCGGCCTTCCGCTACGAGCGCTCGCTGCAGGTCATCACGATGGCGCACGAGGCGGGGCTGGTCACCAAGTCCAACCTCATCCTCGGCATGGGCGAGGAGCGCGAAGAGATCGTCGAGGCGATGCGCGACCTGCGCACCGCCGGGTGCGACCTGCTGACGATCACCCAGTACCTGCGCCCGACCCCACGCCACCACCCCGTGGACCGCTGGGTCAAGCCGCAGGAGTTCGCCGAGCTCCAGAAGGAGGCCGAGGCCATCGGCTTCGCCGGGGTCATGTCCGGCCCGCTGGTCCGCTCGTCCTACCGCGCCGGCCGCCTGTACCGGCAGGCCGTCGAGGCCCGGCAGACCGCCTGACGGCTCCCGCGAGCCGCGGCGTGGCGGGTCCGTCACGCACCGCCACGCCGACGGTCACGGTCCGGCCCGCGTCAGATCACGTTTTCCTTTCTTCAGCCCGGCATTTGTATCCTTTAACCATGGCCAACAAGCCCGCAGACCCAGACCGCCCGGGGCGCGTCAAGCAGCTCCGCATGGTCGCTCAGATCATCAAGAAGGCCAACCCCAAGGGGATGCCGATCGTCTACGCGTCGGCGCTCGCCACGCTGGCCGTATTCGTCGTCCTCGGGCTCGTGACGGGTCTGGTGTGGCAGCTCATCGTCCTCGGCGTCATGGTCGCCGTGACGGTCGGCATGGTCGTGTTCGGCCAGCTCGCCCAGCGCGCCCAGTACTCCATGCTCGACGGGCAGCCCGGCGCCGCCGCGGCGATCCTGCAGAGCATGCGCGGCAACTGGGAGGTCACCCCGGCCGTCGCCGTCACCCGCGACCAGGACGTCGTGCACCGCGCCGTCGGCTACCCCGGCATCGTGCTGGTGTCCGAGGGCCCCGGCGCCCGGGTGCAGAAGATGCTGGTCGCCGAGAAGAAGCGCGTCCAGCGCGTGGCGATCGACGTCCCGGTGTACGACATCCAGTGCGGCGAGGGCGAGGGCCAGGTGCCCCTCAACAAGCTCCAGCGCCACATGATGAAGCTGCCGCGCAACCTGAAGAAGCAGGCGGTGTCGGAGGTCAACTACCGGCTCCGGGCGCTGCCGCAGACCCTTCCCGTGCCCAAGGGCCCGATGCCCAAGGGCGCGCGCATGCCGCGCGGCAAGATGCGCTGATGTCCGGCTCCCCGTCGGCCGCGGTGTCGCGCGGCCGGCTGGACCAGGCGTCGAGCGTGCTGGCGAGCCGCCGCTGGTGGGATTCGGCGGCCGACGAGTACCAGGCCGAGCACGGCGGCTTCCTGCGCGACGCGGGCTTCGTCTGGTGCCCCGAAGGGGTCGACGAGGCCGACGTCCACCTGCTCGGCGAGGTGCGGGGCAGGCGCGTGCTGGAGATCGGGTGCGGCGCGGGGCAGTGCGGCCGGTGGCTGGCCGGCCAGGGCGCCGAGGTCGCCGCGTTCGACGTGTCCCGCCGTCAGCTCCAGCACTCCCGGCGCATCGACGAGGAGCTCGGCGTGCGCCTGCCGGTCGTCCAGGCCGACGCGGGGCGGCTCCCGTTCGCCGGCGCGTCCTTCGACCTGGCCTGCTCGGCGTACGGCGCGCTGCCGTTCGTGGCCGACGCCGGCGCGGTGCTGGCCGAGGTCGGCAGGGTGCTGCGTCCCGGCGGGCGGCTGGTCTTCTCGGTCACCCATCCGATCCGCTGGGCGTTCCCGGACGATCCGGGGCCGCACGGGCTGACCGCCGACCGGTCCTACTTCGACCGCGCGCCGTACGTCGAGTTCGACGAGCACAGCGAGGCGTCCTACGTCGAGCACCACCGCACGCTGGGCGACTGGGTGGGGGCGATCGTCGGGGCGGGGCTCGTACTGACCTCGCTGCTGGAGCCGGAGTGGCCGCCGGGCCACGACCGCGAGTGGGGCGGCTGGAGCCCGCTGCGCGGCCGCCACCTGCCCGGCACGGCGATCTTCACGTGCGAGAAGCCCGGCGCGGGCGGCCGGGTCATCACGTAGTGGGCCGGGCGTCCGGCCGCTGATCGCCGGCGGCGGCACCGCCCGGGCGCCTGGGCGTGCTCAGAGGCGGACGACGACGGTGCGGGAGGCGCGGTCGTGGAGTCCTCGCTGGTCGCGGTCCCAGATCAGTGCGGGGACGGCGAGGCAGAGCAGCAGCGTGCGCAACAGGACGGCACCGAAGGGCGGGCGGCCGCCCCCGTCCAGGGTGGCGACCCTGATGCCGAACAGCCTCATGCCGAAGGTCATACCGATGAAGCCGACGAGCACCACGTACTCCAGGGCGAAGACGCCGAGCCCGACCCACGCGGCGCTGCGGGGGTCGGCGCGGAGCAGTCCCTGGGCGATGGCCCAGGTGCAGATCAACCAGTCGACCAGGACCGCGCCGAACCGCCTGCCGAACCTGGCGACCGAGCCGCTGCCCTCGGCGGGCAGGCCGAGCCGCTCGCCCGGGTACCCGAGATCGACACCCGCGGCGCGGGTCCCGCTGATCCACGTCTGGGTCCATCTCGGCTGCTTGTCCATGCAGGTAAGATAGCCGGGAGCCGACTGGGTCCGTTCGGCGGCATACCCCCCTCCGCTTAACACCGGTGAAACAAACGAGACACGGGGCGGAAACGGCACAGGCCTACGTTCGAGTCTGCAAGCCCGTGCCCTTGGGAGGTTGGATGTTCAGCTCCGCTGACGATGTCCTGAAGTACATCAGGGACGAAGGGGTGCAGTTCGTCGATGTCAGGTTTACCGACCTGCCGGGCACGACGCACCACTTCACGTTCCCCGTGGAGAACTTCGGGGCCGGCGTCTTCACCGACGGCCTGATGTTCGACGGATCATCGATCCGCGGTTTCCAGGCCATCCACGAGTCGGACATGCTGCTGCTGCCCGACCCGTCCACGGCCGTGCTGGACCCGTTCCGCCAGCACAAGACCCTGATCATCAACTTCTTCGTGCACGACCCCCTGACGGGCGAGGCCTACAGCCGCGACCCGCGCAACGTCGCGCGCAAGGCCGAGGAGTACCTCAAGGGCACCGGCATCGCCGACACGGTGTACTTCGGCCCCGAGGCCGAGTTCTACATCTTCGACGACGTGCGCTTCGCCAGCAGCGCCAGCGAGTCGTTCTACCACATCGACTCCATCGAGGGCGCCTGGAACACCGGCAAGGCCCAGGAGGGCGGCAACCTCGGCTACAAGCCGCGGTACAAGGGCGGGTACTTCCCCGTCCCGCCGATGGACCACTTCACCGACCTGCGCTCGGAGATGGTGCGCCGGCTGATCGACTCGGGCATCGAGACCGAGATGCAGCACCACGAGGTGGGCACCGCCGGCCAGGCCGAGATCGACTTCAAGTTCGGCACGCTGCTCAGGACCGCCGACAACCTGATGCTGTACAAGTACATCATCAAGAACACCGCGGTCGAGTACGGCCACACGGTGACCTTCATGCCCAAGCCGATCTTCGGTGACAACGGCTCCGGCATGCACTGCCACCAGTCGCTCTGGAAGGACGGCGAGCCGCTCTTCTACGACGAGGTCGGCTACGCGGGCCTGTCCGACACCGCCCGCTACTACATCGGCGGCCTGCTCAAGCACGCGCCCGCGCTGCTGGCGTTCACCAACCCGACGGTGAACTCCTACCACCGCCTGGTGCCGGGCTACGAGGCGCCGGTCAACCTGGTCTACTCCCAGCGCAACCGTTCGGCCTGCATCCGGATCCCGATCACCGGGTCCAACCCCAAGGCCAAGCGCATCGAGTTCCGGGTGCCCGACCCGTCCTGCAACCCGTACTTCGCGTTCGCCGCGCAGCTCATGGCGGGCCTGGACGGCATCCGCAACAAGATCGAGCCGCCGGCTCCGGTCGACAAGGACCTCTACGAGCTCCCGCCCGAGGAGGCCGGCCAGGTGCCGCAGGTCCCGGGCTCGCTCGCCGAGGTGCTGCTCGCGCTGGAGGCCGACCACGAGTTCCTGCTCGAGGGCGGCGTGTTCACGCCCGACCTGATCGAGACGTGGATCGCCTACAAGCGCGAGAACGAGATCGACCCGATCCGCCTGCGCCCCCACCCGCACGAGTTCGAGCTGTACTACGACGTGTGACCGTCCGAAACACGGAGCGGCCCGGCATCGCCATCGATGCCGGGCCGTTTCGGCTGTGGGGCCGGGTGGCGCCGGCCGTCAGCCGCCGGCCACCGGTGCCGTGGCGACGGCGGTGCGGGCCAGGTGGAGCAGGTGCTCGGGGTCGATCGGGCGATCGTGATGCGCGGCCTCCCGGACTGCCCGGACGATGACCTGGTTCAGCAGATCGGCCGCGGTGAGTCGCGGTTCGGGACGTTCCAGCGCCGCGGCCACCTGTTCGAGCACGGCCATGTCGACGGCATCGCCGAGCGCGCGCACCAGGATGGCGTGGCGGTCGGCGGCCGACGGCCGCTCGAATCGGTACACCGTGGCCCGCCGGAGCACCGCGGGGTCCATCCGGCCCGCCAGGTTCGTGGCCATGACGAACACCACCGGAATGTCGGTGCGCGCGAACACGCGGTCGAGGCCGACGATGAGCGCGTCCACGACGGCGACGTTCTCCTGCGCGCCTGAGCTGCCGTCGGTGGACCCGCGACTGCTCGCCACCGCCTCGGCCTCGTCCAGGAACACCACCGTGGGCAGGCCGTACCGCTCCGCCATGCGGCCGATGGCGTCGAGGACGCCGACCACATCGGTGCCGGCCCTGCCCTGGATGCCGGATCCGCGCAGTCGCTCGCTCAGCTGGACGAACAGGACCGGCCGGTTCAGCCGCCGCGCGGCGACGGGAGGCAGATGGTGGACGAGAACGGACTTGCCGGTTCCGGGGTCGCCGGTCAGCAGCACGAACGAGGTGGACCGGAGCACATCGTCGGCGCCGGGGATCAGGCGGCCGTAGTGGCGCCGGCTCCACTCGGCGAGCCAGCCCCGGCCGCGCAGCCGGGAGACGACATCCGCGATGACCGCGTCCTTCGGAATGCCGAGCAGGCCGTCGATCCTGGCGGCCGAACGGGCCAGCGCCTGGGCGTCGTCCGGCGGCACGGTCACCACGACCGAGGCGTACTGCGCCAGCTCGGGAGGGACCTCCACGGACGGCGCGCCGGGTCCCGGGGCCGCCGGGGGGCTCGCCTCCGCCGAGAACTCGAAGGACGTCCGGTCGTCGACCACGACGCCCGGCGCCGGCAAGGCCGTGAGGCGCACCAGAACCCGGTGCCCGGGCAGTCGCGCGTCGCGGACCTCGAAGGCCGTGCCGACGGCCGCGCCGTCGAGGCGGAGCCCGTCGAGCTGTCTGCGCAGATCGGCCTCGACCACGCGGGTAAGCCCGGGTTCGAGATGGCCGTCCACGGCGAACAAGAGTGCTGTCGGCATCTCGGTCGCTCCGTATCGGGTGGGAGAGGTACGCGGGTCAGAGGCTGAGCTCGCCCGCGCCTCTCAGTGTCGAGCGGATGATGTCCGTGATGGGAATGCCCACGAGCTGGTCGACGAGCTGGGTGAGAACCGTCGTCGCGACGAACCGGAGGGCCTGCCCGCCGAACCGCACCCAGACCGGCTTTCGCGTCGTGACCGCCTGCCTCAGCTCGTCGACCAGGCGGATCTCGTTGGCGCGGCGCTCGACGGGCCCGTAGGCGCCGCCGTGCCTGAGCACGACGTCGGTGGCGTTGAGCACGGGGACGCGCAGCGCCGCGACCGCGCGAAGCGCCTCGGGCTCGCCCTCCCCGCTCGCGCGGACGACCTTGAGGGACAGTTCCTGATCTTCCCAGTTCTCCTGCGGGACCGGGAGGAACCGCTTGTTCACGAGGCGGGCGATACGGTCGCCCTCACCGGGGTCCGCCAGGACGAGGCCGAACCCGGCGAGGCGGTCGACGATCCGTTCCACGGAGGCGAGCGTGGGCAGGTCCCGCGTGTCACTGGAGACCACGAGGGTCGTGCTCACGACCTCCGATGCGGGTAACCGGATCATGAGGTTGCCGGCCACGTTGTCGCCGCGGGGCATCAGCCGGATCGTCGCCGTCACCGCGATCAGCTCCTTCTGAATTCTTGCGATTCGGCGGCGAGCACCCCGGAACTGTAGACGCTGCGGCCGACCCAGCTGCCGTCGCTGTAACGCGCCCTGAAGGCGCTCGTCCCGGGTGGGGGCCAGCCGGTGCCCTGCAAGATCCTCCGCTGCCGGTCGGGCGGCAGGGCGCGCATGGTCGGGCTCCACACGACGAAAGGGGTCATCCGCGCGGTGGGCGGGACACGGACCGGCCGCACCTTCGCGCCGCCCAGTCCCACCCGGGGGCCGGTGCCGGTGTAGCTGATGTCGTAACGCAGTTCGTGCAGGACCAGGTGTTCCTGGGCGGGATCCTCGATGGTGAAGCTCACCCGGGTAATGGCGTCATTCATTATGAAGGTGACCATCGCGTCGTGGAGGTCGAGGATGCGGTCGGCGCTCAGCAGGGCCGGATATGCGGCTCGGAATTCCTGGAGGTCACGCTTTATCTGCTGCACCACATAGAGCACATCGACGTGGGTGACCGTGAGGGACACCGTCTGCACGATGGACATTCATGCTCCTCGGCATCGGTTCACCGACGACCCAGCTTCGCACCGGATATCTGAGCATGTCAACCGGATTACCCGGTATCCGCCGGTGTCCAATTCGCCGACTCGCGCGGTTGATTTTCTTCCGCGCCTTCGGAGGAGATACCGGCGTCTTTCAGAAGATCCAATCGAAGGGCGGACGGCCGTCGAACCGGAATTCCGCGCCGACCCGGCACACCACAAAAGAGACAGTTACGACAAATACGGCCAGTTGCGGCAAATTACCAGGGTTGGACCCATGTGTACGACGCGCCGCGCCCCCGGTTCACGGTGAGCCCGAATCACTCCCGAAGGAAATCTCCCACGACCCGCGGGCGAAAGCCGGAAACCGTCACGGCCATCGCCCGCCGGCGCACGGCCCGGCACTTTGATCAGTTCCGGGCCGTTTCCGCGTGGCGCCGTCAGAGTGCCCAGGTCAACGTTCCGCCAAGTATTGGGACTCCTGCTCGTGTCGAGCACTCCACACCGAAGCCGCCAGGCAAATCTGCCGAGCGATGCCATGCCGTTGCCGTGGTCAGCGGAGGCAGTCCGATACCTGACGAGAGGACGTCCATGATGGGACACACCCGGCGAATGCGCTACGGGGTCGCCACGTTGGCGGTGCTCAGTGGACCGCTGGCCGTGTTCGGTGCGAGCCAGGCCGATGCCGCGCCGGCCGGCCCGGTCGCGGCGGGCGTGCGCGCCGCGCCGAGTCCGGCTTCGTGCCCGGCACGGGTCGCGCTGGTCAACGGCGGCTTCGAGAAGCCCACCCTGACCGGGGGAGCGGTCGGCTTCTTTCCCGACGCCTCGCAGAACGCCCCGAACTCGGTGCCGGGCTGGGTGACGACCGCGACCGACCACGTGATCGAGCTCTGGACCGGCCCGCCGAACCCCACCAACACGCCGACCGCCGAGGGCAAGCAGTTCGCCGAGCTGAACGCGAACCAGGTCTCCACCCTCTACCAGGACCGTGCGACCACCCCCGGAGCGAAGCTGTACTGGCGGCTCTCCCACCGTGGCCGTCAGGGCACCGACACGATGGCCCTGGACATCGGCGCGCCCGGCACACCCGCGCAGCAGCGGACCATGTCCGACGGCACCACGGCATGGGGCACCTACTCCGGCACGTACACGGTGCCGGCCGGTCAGACGACGACCAGGTTCGCCTTCCGGTCCGTCTCGGCGGCCGGAGGCAACCAGAGCGTCGGCAACTTCCTGGACGACATCTTCTTCGGCACCGCGCCCTGTGTCGTGGTGAGCAAGTCCGCGATCCCCGAAGGGCCTATCGACGTCGGCGACGTGATCACATACCGGCTGAACGTCAGGAACGAGGGAGGTGGCACCGCGGAGAACGTGCGGCTCACCGACGCCGTCCCGGCCGGGGCCTCCTACCTGCCCGGCTCGCTGCGCGTCCTGGACGGCCCGAACACCGGGATCAAGACCGACGTGCCGGGCGACGACCAGGCCGAATACGACCCCGCGACGGGCAAGGTCTCATTCGCGCTGGGCAACGGCGCGACCGGGTCGGCGCCGGGCCGGCTGCCCAACACCGCCGATCTGCCGAACGGCACCACGGTGGAGTTCCGGGTGAGGGTCGATCGGGCCGCCGCGGGCAAGCAGATCACCAACGCGGGTGCCGTCGGCTACGAGAACCGGCTCGGCGACACCCCGGAGCCGCTGACCTCCACCTCCGGCGACGCGATCACCAAGATCAATCCCGCCGTGGATCTGAGCGTGGTCAAATCCGCCGACCTGACCGCGGTCACCGTCGGCCAGACCGTCACCTACCGCATCGCCGTCCACAACGCCGGACCCAACGACGCCACCGGCGTAAAGGTCGACGACGTGCTGCCGCCCGGCCTCACCTTGGTCTCGGCAACGCCCTCGACCGGCGCCTACGACCCTGTCACGGGCACCTGGAAGGCAGGCGTGGTCACGGCCGGCGGTTCGGCCACGCTCACGATCCACGCCAAGGCCACGGCGCCCGGTAAGAAGACCAACACCGCCACCGTCGGCGGCAACGAGAAGGACCTCGACCCGTCCAACGACACCGACAACGTCGAGGTCTGCGTCGATCCCGCACCTTCCTGCCCGGACTGTGCCTCTTCCTCCTGCCAGACCTGCCCGCCGGGGACGGGCCCGGGGGCCAAGAAGTGATCTCCGACCGGCCGGTCGCCCCGAAGCCCCGCGTTCCGGGGCGGTCTCCGGCCTACGACATGTGATCCGCGGCGACGTGGAGCGGCCTCCGGTCACAGGTGCCTTTGAGCGGCACGGCATCCGTGACCGGCGGATCGCTGTCGGCGTCCCGGCCGCGCCGGCGGGTGTCCGCGCCTCGGCGGTGCGCCGTACGGGACCCTGCGGTGCGTGCGCGGGGGCGTCAGCGGCGGGGGTGGCCCTTGCCGTGCTTGATGTCGACGGCCGGGCCGGGGTTGATCGGGGTGCCGATGACGCCCTTGGAGACGGCCGAGGTGAGGCCGCTCACGGCCCGGATCAGGTCCGCGAGCAGGTTCTCGGGCTTCTTCGACCCCGTGACGTGCTTGGCGTTCTCGGAGCTGCTCGACATGATGGATTCTCCTTGTGAGCGGATGGCCGCCGGGTCACGTGTGACCACGTCCACAGATCACGATATGTCGTGTCAAGCCGCCGCGTCCACCGATCACCCCCTTCCTCGCGCCCCTCGGAGGACGTCCCGGCCTGCCGGAACGACCATCGGTATCGGCCTATACCCTTGTGGGGGATACAAAGCCCCAGGATGCGAAGGATGGTGCGGTGTTCGGTCGTAAGCCCCTCGAAGAACGACTCGCCGAGCGCCGTGCCCAACTGCCCCCGCTCCGCGAGGGACGCCACTTCGAGCACGGACCGGCCAAGTTCGTGTTCGTCTTCCTGATCGGGTTCGTCGTGGTGGCCCACCTCATCGGCCTGGTCCTGCTCATGGCCCTCGACCTGCACTGACCCACCCGCCGCCAGGCCGGGCCGCGGACTTCCCTTTGACCGACCCCCCGGGGGTATATTACGGTTCTGTGCGTGGGCGATACCCCCCCTGGGTAATTCGCCGGCATGGGACGACCCGTCCCCGGAACCGCGTCGAAGGAGATCGAGATGAACACCGCCACCTACACCGTCGAGGGCATGACCTGCGGACACTGCGTGAGCTCGGCGAAGGAGGAGGTCGGCGAGGTGGCCGGCGTCGGCGGCGTCGAGGTGGACCTGGCCACCGGGCTGCTGACCGTCACCAGCGACGCCCCCCTGGACCCGGCGCGGGTGGCCGCCGCCGTCGAAGCCGCCGGATACCGCCTGGCGGTGGGGTCGTGAACGCCGCCACCAAGCTGGGCGCCTACCTCCTGGGCCTCGCCGTCCTCTTCGGTGGCGCGCTCGGCGTGGGCCGGGCCGCCGGACCGGTCGCGACGCCACCGGGCGACGGCCACACCGCCTCGCGGGCCACGGGCCACGGCTCCGCGCGACCGGCGGGCGGGGATACCCCCGGTGGGTTGCAGGTGTCCGCGAACGGTTACACGCTCACCCCGCTCCCCGTGACGATCAGGCCGGGCGAGGCCGCCGACTACCGCTTCACGGTCACGGGACCCGACGGCGCGCCGGTCACCGGCTACCAGGTCCGGCACGACAAGAGGCTCCACCTCATCGTCGTCTCGCGCGACCTCGGCCACTTCCAGCACGTCCACCCCGTCCTGACGGGCGGCGGCGTCTGGTCGGTCCCGCTCACGCTCCCGTCGGCGGGCGCCTACCGCGTCCTCGCCGACTTCGCCCCCACCGGCGGCGACGCCCTCACCCTGGGCGCCGACCTGCTCGTGCCGGGCGGCCACACCCCGAAGCCGCTCCCCCGCACCGGCCGCACGGCCACCGTCGGCGGGTACACCGTCACCCTCGCCGGAGACCTGGTCCCCGGCCGGGCCGGCGGGCTCACGCTCATGGTGTCGAAGAACGGCCGTCCGGTCACCGACCTGCAGCCGTACCTCGGCGCCTACGGCCACCTGGTCGCGCTGCGCGCCGGAGACCTGGCGTACCTGCACGTGCACCCCGACGGCACGCCCGGTGACGGGGTCACCAAGGCCGGCCCCGGGATCGCCTTCCAGGCAGAGGTGCCGAGCCGCGGCGACTACCGCCTGTTCCTGGACTTCCGGCACGGCGGGGAGGTCCGCACCGCGGCCTTCACCCTGACCGCCGTCCAGGCCACCGGCGCGGCCCCCGAGACCGCGCCCGGCGGGCACGGCGACCACGGCCACTGAGCGAGAGAAGGAGAAGGACGATGTCCCCTGTCGTCGGCGACCGGCGCGACGCGGTCGAACTCTCGATCGGCGGTATGACCTGCGCGTCCTGCGCCAACCGGATCGAACGGAAGCTCAACAAGATCGACGGGGTGAGCGCGACCGTCAACTACGCGACCGAGAAGGCCAAGGTGACCTTCCCCGAAGGCGTGGACGCCGGGCGGCTCATCGCCGAGGTCGAGAAGACCGGGTACACCGCCGAGGTCGAGAAGACCGGGTACACCGCCGCGCTGCCCGAACCCCCGCCGGCCGAGACCGAGCGGGGCGGGCCCGGAAGCGCGACGGAGGCGGACCGCGGGCTCCGGCCGTTGCGCGACCGCCTGGCCACCGCGGTCGCGCTGGCCGTGCCGGTGATCGCGATGGCGATGATCCCGCCGTTGCAGTTCACCAACTGGCAGTGGCTGTCGCTGGTGCTGGCCGCGCCGGTGGTGGTCTACGCGGGATGGCCGTTCCACCGGGCGGCCTGGACCAACCTGCGCCACGGCGCCGCGACCATGGACACGCTGATCTCGGTCGGCACCATCGCGGCGTTCGGCTGGTCGGTGTGGGCGCTTTTCCTCGGCGGCGCGGGCGTGCCGGGCATGACGCACCCGTTCGCGCTGACGATCGAGCGGACGGACGGCTCCGGGAACATCTACCTCGAGGTCGCGGCCGGGGTGACGGCGTTCATCCTGGCCGGGCGGTACTTCGAGGCCCGCTCCAAGCGCCGCGCCGGCGCCGCGCTGCGCGCCCTGATGGAGCTCGGCGCGAAGGACGTCGCGGTGCTGCGCGACGGCGTGGAGACGCGCGTCCCCAGCGACCGGCTCACGGCCGGCGACCGGTTCGTGGTCCGGCCGGGAGAGAAGATCGCCACCGACGGCGTGGTCGAGGAGGGCGCCTCGGCCGTCGACGCCTCCATGCTGACCGGCGAGTCCGTGCCCGTGGAGGTACGGCCGGGCGACGCCGTCACGGGCGCCACCGTGAACGCGGGCGGCAGGCTCGTCGTCCGCGCCACCCGGGTCGGCGCCGACACCCGGCTCGCCCAGATGGCCCGC
Organism: Sphaerisporangium album; assembly: GCF_003323745.1. Lineage (GTDB taxonomy): Bacteria > Actinomycetota > Actinomycetes > Streptosporangiales > Streptosporangiaceae > Sphaerisporangium > Sphaerisporangium album. Next base: position 108,090 of record NZ_QOIL01000014.1, on the reverse strand, counting down.
CTGGTCGAGGACGCCCAGAACGGCAAGGCGCGGGTCCAGCGACTGGCCGACCGCGTCTCGGGCGTGTTCGTCCCGGTCGTCATCGCGCTCGCCGTGGGCACGCTGGGCTTCTGGCTCGGCTCCGGCGCCGGCCCGGCGGCGGCGTTCACCGCGGCCGTCGCGGTCCTCATCATCGCCTGCCCGTGCGCCCTCGGCCTGGCCACCCCGACCGCGCTGCTGGTCGGCACCGGCAGGGGCGCCCAGCTGGGCATCCTCATCAGGGGCCCCGAGGTGCTGGAGTCCACCCGGCGCGTCGACACCGTCGTCCTCGACAAGACCGGCACGGTCACCGAGGGCCGGATGACGCTCACCGCCGTCCACCTCGCCGACGGCCAGGACGAGGCCGAGGTACTGCGCCTCGCGGGCGCCCTGGAGGACGCCTCCGAGCACCCGATCGCCCAGGCCATCGCCCGGGGAGCGCGCGAGCGGGCCGGCGAGCTCCCCACGCCGGAGGACTTCGCCAACGTCGAGGGCCTCGGCGTGCAGGGGGTCGTGGACGGGCACGCGGTGCTCGTCGGGCGCCCGCGCCTGCTGGCCGAGTGGTCGCAACGCCTTCCCTCCGGCCTGGAGGAGGCCCTGCGGGACGCGCACGACTCCGGCCGTACGGCGGTCGCGGTCGGCTGGGACGGCGAGGCCCGCGCGGTCCTGGTCGTCTCCGACACCGTCAAGCCCACCAGCGCGGAGGCCGTCCGGCGGCTGCGCGACCTCGGCCTCACCCCCGTCCTGCTGACCGGCGACGCCCGCGCGGTGGCCGCGTCCGTCGCGGCGGAGGTCGGCATCACCGAGGTCGTCGCGGAGGTGCTGCCCGCCGGCAAGGTGGAGGTGGTCGAGCGGCTCCAGGCGGAGGGCCGGGTCGTGGCGATGGTGGGCGACGGGGTCAACGACGCCGCCGCGCTGGCCCGGGCGGACCTGGGCCTGGCGATGGGCACCGGCACCGACGCCGCCATCGAGGCCTCCGACCTCACGCTGGTCCGCGGGGACCTGCGGGTCGCGGCGGACGCGATCAGGCTCTCGCGCCGCACCCTGGCCACGATCAGGTCCAACCTGTTCTGGGCGTTCGCCTACAACGTGGCCGCCCTGCCCCTGGCCGCCCTCGGCCTGCTCAACCCGATGCTCGCGGGCGCCACAATGGCCGTGAGCAGCGCGTTCGTGGTGGCCAACAGCCTGCGCCTGCGCCGCTTCCGCTAGGCCCACCGCCGCGGCGCGGCCCCCTCCCCCGAGCGGCGGCCCGTTCAGCAGGGCGAGGTGACCGTCACGTTCTGGTCGGAGACGCGCAGCACCTTTCCCTCCGCCACGAACACCGAGGTCCCCGCGCCCCCGCCCAGTCGCAGAACGCACGTGACGGCCGGACCGGGCGTGGCCGGGTCGGCCGACGTGACGCGGACCTCAGCCACCTTGATCGCGGACACTCCGGGCAGAACGTCGATCGTGACCGGGCGGCCCGCGCGCACCTCGGCCACGAGCCGGTCACCGAGACGGAAAGGGAGCAGGGCCGTGGCCGTGACGAGGAACCCCAGCAGCGCGCCGGCCAGTCCGCGCAGCCAGTACCGGCTGTTCCACCGCAGCCTGAACGAGGACGGGCGCATCCACCACACGATCAGCCCGATCAGCGCGGCGCACGCGAAAATCGCGATCACCGTCCCGGTCGGATCGGTGCCCGCGGGCGCCAGCCAGACGAGGTAGGCGAGCACGATGACCCCGGCCATGCCGGCGCACGTGAGCAGAAGGGAGAGGATGATCGACGTCCGGCTCTGCACCAGGCGGGTGATCGGCCCACTGCGGCCGGCCACTTGCAGCAGCCTGCGGACGCCGAGCACGACGACCAGTCCCAGCAGGCCGATGAGGAAGGCGCGGACCACGAGCCAGGAGAAGGTGACGCCGACCTCCTCCGGGTCGACTCCGAGGCCGCCGTAGAAGCGGGCGGTCAGAAGCCAGCCGAAGGCGTAGGACATGCCGCTGATGCCCGTCGCGATCTGTGCCGCCTGGCCGAACCATTCCGACAGCGTGCCGGTCAGGCTCGGCGGTGGCTCCGCCGTCCCCAGCTTGTTCACAGGAACCTCACCATCACGAGCACCGCGGCGAGCGCGCCGATCACCAGGCCCGCGAGCAGGGCCAGCCGGTCGTTGAGCCCGATGGTCTGGCCTTCGACCCTCAAAGTGGCCGGCGGTGTGGGAGGAGCCTCCCGAACCCTGCGCACGGCTGGAAGAGCGCCGGCGATGCCGTCGATGCCGTCGAGCCAGGTTCGGAGGGAGGGCCGGTTCGCGGCAGGGCCGACGGCCGCGTCGAGCAGCGGTTCGAGCGCGGGCGGGAACCCACCTCCGGGCCCGATGGAGCCCTCGCCGGAGGCGGGCCTCCAGTAAGGGGAACCGAGGACCCGTGCGACCAGCAGGCCGACGGCGTAGGACGTCGAAGCCCTGTCCGGACGGGCGACCTCCTCCCCGAGCACCCGCGGATCGGTCCAGTCGACCGTCGTGAACAGCGGCTGCCCGGTCGCCTCGCCGGCCGGGCGCAGAGAATCGCAGTCCAAGAGGAAGACCGTGGCCTCCGGCTCCAGCCGCCACAGCACGTTGTGGGCCGCCAGATCCTCGTGGACGAGTCCTCGCTCGTCCAGCCACAGCAGCACCGAGACCAGATCCCGCAGCAGAGCCGCCTTCTGCCTGACCGTCGCGGGCGGGACCCCGACACGTGCGGCCCGGTCCTCGTACAGCAGGTAGTTGAAGTCCCGGACCCGCACGCGGCTGGTCGACAGGTGCGCGTGGAAGGTCATGTCCGCCCGGATGACCATCAGGCCGGCCACCTGGCCGTCGGCGGCGCGGACGGTGGCGACCGGCCAGGCCATGTGGTCACGTGCGTATCCGGCCGACTCGGCGTCCATCGCCGCGTGCAGCTCCACCAGGCGGTCGAGCGCGGCCGGGTCGCGGGGTTCGGTGTACTTCTTGTACATCAACCGATCGGCGTACCCGAACGCGGTGAAGACCGTGGAGGCGCCGCCCTTGGAACCGGGCACGGCGTGGCGGATCTCCGCCTCCTTCAGCCGTTGCGGCACGGACGGCCATCCGGCTCGGGTCGTTCCGGTGCTCATGCGTCCTGTTCCGGCGAGGGGGACCCGCTCGACGATCCTCTGGGGGTCGAGATCACCCTTGAGGTGACGAGGATGGACGCGTGGTCCAGCAGCACTTCTTCGACGCGCGCGGCAAGAGAGTAGGTGCGTTCATCGGCCCACGAGAACGCCGCCGTCGCCCGGAGGGCGCTTCCCAGCCATTGGGTCTCCTTCTCGTCGAGCCCGATGGTCGCGAGGATGACGCCGGCGTGGGCGACGCCGTAGAACTTGGCGAACGACCGTTCCCAGCCGTTGTCGGTGGGCAGTCCGTCGCACAGCAGGAAGACCATCGGCCGCATGACCTCGGCGTCCATCGCCCGGTGGACCGTGAGATCGCGGCCGACCACCTTGGCCAGCAGCTCGAACAACGGGCCGAACCGGGTCTCCCGTCCCGAGGGGATGCGCGGCATCCGTCCTAATCGGGTGAGGTCGGTCAGCGGCAGCACCAGGTCGGCGGTGTCGGCGAAGGACACGACCCCGATGCGCACCTGGTCGCCCAGGACGGGCGAGGAGAGCAGCTCATCGGTGAGGGCGACCAGCATCTGCTCGACCTCCACGAGCCTTCTGGCCATCGACGGTGAGGTGTTGATCGCGAGGTAGATCGGGACCACCCGGTGCATCACCCACGTCCCTTCCGCCGAAGGCATCCGCCAGACAGATCGCGCGCGGAACCACCTCTGTTACCGATACACGAAGTGGTGTCCGCGGCCAAGGACCGCGGGAAGGGCCAAAGGGCTCAAGCGACGCTTGACCGACGCCTAGCATGACGTGATTTCCGCACAGGTGATCAGCTATCGGCCGATGGCCCTCGCCGTCGACGCCGGGAGACGGGTGGGTGGTGACCTCTGCCCGAGGAAGGGGGGACCGAGAGTGGTGGTCAGTACGGCAGCGTGTACTTGGTGAAGCGCTGGGCGACGTACGGGGCCTTGAACTTCGGGTAGGCGACCGTGCGGACGTCGCCGTCGGAGGTGTAGCGGTCCTCCGGGTGGGCGTTGAGCCAGTCCAGCCACGCCGTCGAGCAGAAGCGGGCGCAGTCGCCGACCTTGTCCATGGCGCGGATGCGCGGGATGCCGAGCGGGTCGAAGTCCTTGCTGAACGGCGAGGCGGCCGGGGTGTAGCCCGCGAGGAAGACGCCGGTGTACCGGTAGTGGACGTCGGCGGAGTCGCCGCGGATCGCCCAGTCCTTGGTGCTCGGCTGGTTGCCGTACGGCAGCGCGAGCGTCGCCGGCGCGTCCTTGATCAGCGAGGTGATCAGCTTGTGGCCCGCGGCGATCTGGCCGACGACCTGGTCCTGCGACCTGCCGCGCAGGTTGAGGTGGTCGCGGGTGTGGTTGCCGACGTCGAAGTGGTTGTCGCGCAGCCAGCCGAGCGTCTGGGCCTGCGCCTCCGGCCCGAACGTGCCGAACATGTCCTTGATGACGTAGAACGTGGCGACGGGCCGGAAGCCCGGGTGCTTGCGCGCGACGTCCATGAGGATGCCGACGGCGGTGTCGGGCTTGGGCTGCCCCGAGCCGTCCAGGGTGAGCTGCGAGGGCGAGGAGTCGTCGAAGGTCAGCACGACGGGGTGGCGTCCCGCCGGGATGCCGATCTGGCCGGTGGTGTACTCGCGGGCCGTGATGGGGACGTAGCCGTCCTTGGCCAGGCGTTCGAGCTCGGCGCGGAACTGATCGGGGGTGCGGTCGTCGGTGCCGGCGGGCTTGGCGACGATGCGGTGGTACATCAGCACCGGTATCTGGCCGAGCTCGTTGGCCTTGACCTTGGCGGCCTTCGCGGCGGCGGCCTTGCGCGCCTCCTGTGAGGCCGCCGGCTTGGCGGCCTTGGCGGGCTGCGCCACCACCTTCGCGTCCTGGTCCGCGCATCCGGCGAGCGCGACCAGGCTCAGCGGCACCAGCGCGGCGCCCGTCGTTCCGAGTATCCCCAAGCGCCCCATGGTCCCCCCAGCACCCGAGCAATGAGATACGTCTCTCCTACCCTCCGATCCCGGGGATCGCACACGCGCCGGAGTCGCGCGCATGCCAAGAGTGACACTTTGTTCCGCATATATCGACATTCACCGGTTATCGACGCATGCGAGGGGCTACTTGTCGGTCTCGCCTGCCCGCGCGCGGATGCCGGTCAGGCGCCGGAAGATGTCCCACCAGAACGGCCCGCCGAACAGCACCGCCACGAACGTGACGAGGAAGCCGGGCCAGTGGCCGGGGGTGCCGAGGCGGCTCAGCCATTCCCCGCCGTTCCACGACCACTGCGGGCTCCCGCCATCGGGGATCTTCACCGACACCGGGGCGTTCCCGACGATCTTCACGAACGCCGGCGCCGACAGCACCTCGGTGACGCAGGCGTACGGATCGGCGGGGTGCTCGGGGCACTTCTCCTTCAGACCCGCCAGCGCGTCCGTGCCGCCGTTGGCCATGGTGGCGACCTGGGCGCGGATGGCGTTGTCGGTCAGGATCGCCCGGCCGTACTCCAGCGAGTCCATGCTGAACAGCAATGTGATCACCAGTCCCAGCACGGCGATGACCCACTTGACGTACCGGCGGTACAACATGGTGAGGCGCCGCATCTCGCCGTCGAACCAGTCCTCCACGCCCTTGCGGAACGCGTCGAGGTCACCGTGGGCGGCGTCCCACACGCCCTTGAGCGGGCCGTACAGCGGGCTGCCGTCCGCCTTGAGCTTCTCCAGCAGCACGGTGACCCCGCCCTCGCCGGTGACGATCTCCATGATGGCCACGCCGAAGCGCGCGGGCGGGATCGAGGCGATGCTGGTCCTGCCGTCCTTGCGGTGGTCGATCTCGCGGAGCCGCTCGTACAGCCGGCCCGACCAGGTGGTGGCCGTGCTCTCGACCGGCGCGGGCAGCGGGCTGAAGACCGGCCGCGCGTCCCTGCTGAACGGCAGCCGGGCGAAGACCTCGGCGATCGTGCCGGGGATCCACGACCTCTTGCCGTCGGGCCCGTCCAGCGTGTCGCGCAGGTAGGCCCACAGGAACTTGCCGCGGATGCCGAGCAACCGCACCAAGCCCTCGTTGACACCGCTGACCAGCAGCGAGAACAGCAGGAACGCGATCACCAGGCCGACGGCCAGGTCGATGTAGACAGAGTTCAAGGATCTCACCCGCGACTGTGGACACGTGGACACGCACTTTGGCGACGATGGGCCGCACTGAACTGACGTCGCCGCCGGGCGATCGGTTGTCGTGGAATTCCGTAGAGGCCGCTTCCGGCCACGCCGTGCGCCCGGCCCGCGGGGGACCCGGCAGGGGCGCGCGCCGGTCCCCAGGACGCGCGCCCCGCCGTGTGACGGCCGTCCGCCGCCGCCACCGCGAGACCGGGGGGACTGCGGCGGACATCGGCCCTTCCTCCCATCGTGAGGAGGGCCGTTCACCTGGGATCGGCGGCGACCGGCCACGTCGGCCGCCACCGCAGGTGCCGCACCCGTTTGCACCTGCCTCAGTGGATCACGCAGGCGGTCCCGTCGACGTTCCTCTGGTCGACCGGCCGTCACCGACAACCCTAGAACGGGCCCATATACACGCGGGCATATGCGAGATACACGCGGAAAGCGCTTTTGACCAGCGAAAACGACTCCCGGAGCGTGGCGGATGATCGCGGCCGATCACTTCGGCTCGCCCGGGGGGTGGGTGACGCGGTTCAGGGCGAACACCTCGGCGATGGCGTCGTAGTGGAGGAACAGCGAGGCGATGGCGGCGCCCGCCAGGCTCGCCAGCACTCCCCCGGCCAGGTCCGGGTCTCCGGGACGCGTCACGATGCCGCTGACCACGCAGATCGAGGCGATGGCCGCCAGCGCCACCTTGCGCAGGACGCGCCGGGTCGCCGCGCACGCCGGCCACCCGGGCCACCGCGGGCGCGGCGCGCGGGCCAGCATCGCCGCGCCGCCGGCCACGAGCAGCGGGACCGCCAGCAGCACCCACACCACCGGCAGCACGGGGACGTAGGGCGTCTTCCCGAGGAGCATCCGGGGCAGGACCAGCGGGGACGTCACCGCGAGCAGCGCCTCGGCGGCCACGGCCGCGAGCGCCGCCCGGCGCGCCCAGCCGGGCGGCACGGCGGGCAGCCGGCGCACGGTCTCCACGAAGGAGGAGAAGGCGGCCCTGTTGCGGGCCTTGCTGATCGAGGCGACCCCGAACACGACGCCGGCGAGAGACCCGCACACCGCTGCCAGATAACCCATCATCGAAAGGTCCTCGACTCGGTCTTGTCGGACGCATCGCAACGAAAAGTAGATCAAGCCGCTACACGCCCGGTACACCCGGATACACGCCCCCGTGTGGCCTCCGCACAAGGCCGTCTCCCCGCGCGGTGATGCCGTCCCTCGCCGCCCGGACCTCCCCTACCGGATCACCATGGGTCCCGGGTGCGGGCGCCCGGTCACGGCGAGTCCCGGGGCGCGAGGATGCGCAACAGGCCGACCATCTCGTACCTGTCGGGCGACAGCCGCCGCAGCAGGTGCTCGTCGGTGAGCCGGTCGAGGGCCCGCTGGGCGCACGGGGCGGTGGCGCACAGCAGCTCCGCGGCCCGCGGGACGCTCACGTCGGTGCCCGGCTGATGCGAGATCATCCACAGCAGGCGCGCGGCCTCGGGGTCGTTCTGGCGGAACAGCTCGTAGCTCGCCCACAGCCGGTCGCGGATGCGCTGCTCGTCCCAGTGGTCCAGCAGCTCGCAGATGCCCCGGGGAAGCCGGCCCGCCAGCCGCTCCAGCGACCAGTCGGGCCGGGCGGCCAGCAGCGCCCCCGCGGCGCGAAGGGCGAGCGGCAGGTGCTCGCAGAGGCGGGCGATCCGCGCGGCGGCGTCCGGCTCGGCGTCCACACGGTCCCGGCCCGCGTGCCCGGCGAGCATGGAGACGGCGTCCTCGGTGGTGAGGGCGTCGAGCGTGAGGTGCTCGGCATGGTCCAGCGGCAGGACGCGCCTGCTGGTGAGCAGCACCGCGCAGCCGGGCCCGGCGGGCAGCAGCGGGCGGACCTGCGAGGACCCGATGACGTTGTCGACCACGAACAGGACGCGAAGGCCCGAGGTCAGCGAGCGCAGCCGCGTGCTGGCCTCGCCGAGGCTCAGGTCGTCGCCGGTGGTGTTGTCGCCGAGCGCGCGCAGGAACCAGGAGACCGCCTGCGGCGCGGTCACCGCGCGCTCCTGGTGGAAGGCGCCGGCCATGTCGACGTAGAGCTGGCCGTCGGGGAACCGGTCGGCCACCGCGTGCGCGACCCGCAGCGCCAGCGCCGACTTGCCCACGCCGACGGGCCCGCTGACGACGGTCACCGGCGGGACGGTTCCTCGGGGGGTGAGCGTGCCCTCCAGAAACCGCGCCTCCCGGTCCCGGCCGACGAGCAGGCCCGGGCGCGGGAGCTGGCGGGGGGCCGGGGACTCGGCGGCGGAGGTGAGCCGGGCCTGGTGGCGCGCGGGCGGCGCGAGCGCCGGATCGCGGTGCAGGACGGCCCGGTGGATGCGCCGCAGCTCCTCCCCCGGCTCCAGGCCGAGCTGCCCCGCCAGGTGGTCGCGCGCCTCGGCGTAGGCGCCGAGCGCCCCGGCCGCGTCGCCCGAGCCGTACAGGGCGCGCATGAGCAGCGCCCAGGCCCGCTCGCGCAGCGGCTGCTCGCCGACCAGCAACCGAAGGTCGGCGACGACCTCGGAGTGCCGGCCGAGCGCGAGCCGCGCCTCCGCGCGGTCCTCCAGGGCGGCGAGGCGCTGCTCGTGCAGGACGGCGAGGCGCGCGGCGAGCGGCTTGCCGTACGGCAGGCCGTCACCGACGGGGCCGCGCCACAGGGCGACCGCGTCGTCGAACCGCTGGACGGCGACGTCGTGACGCCCTTCGGCCAGCGCCGTGCGCGCCTCGGTGGTGAGCTTCTCGAAGCTCGTCAGGTCGAGCTTGTTCGGGGACGCGACGAGCTGGTAGGCCCGGTCGGAGGCGACGATGCCGACGCCCTTCATCTCCGTGGTCAGGACGCGGCGCAGCGCGCCGGCGTAGGTCCTGAGGTTGGCGGTGGCCGACAGCGGGGGTTCCCCCTCCCACAGCGCCTCCGACAGCCAGTCGAGGGTCACCGGCCGGTTGATGTTGAGCAGCAGCGAGAGCAGCAGCGTGCGGCGCATGCGTCCGCCCAGGTTGACGGCTTTGCCCGAGGGCCGTACCTCGACCGGCCCGAGCAGGCGGAAGACGTGTGACATCGCGGCCCTAACGCGTTCGCTTCGGCGTGACGTCGCGGGCCGGATCAGAACCGCTGTGAGCGTGCCCGGCGTCGCCGGCATCCGGTGGCGCCGGTCGCCGTAGCCGCGGAAGCTTCTGAAGCACTGCGCGCGAACCCCCTGATCGCATGGCGAGGAAGTGGCCCTCTTACCGGGAAGGACGGGGGGCCGGCCACGCCCGAGCCTGCCGCCAGGGCCCCGTGACAGGCGGCGGACGCGACGGGCGGACAATGGCGGCGCCCCCGGATGCGCATCATCGGAGAGCCTTTCACGGCGTCCGACTGGACGTCAACCAACGATGATGATCAACGCCTTTTGTAATCCTCAAGTGATGGAGCGTCATCTCAGCCAACCGGACTGTTCTCACGCCCGGAAAGTTCCCGGCGATGGAATGTCCGTTCCACGCCTCCGGCGGCCGATCCGCTGTGGGAGTATGACGTTGAAGATCGAATCGCGCGGCGACGCCCCGGCGACCGGCGCCCCCGCCGGAACACCACCGAAGGAGCGCTTCGTGGAAATGCTGGTCACGGCCGGCCTGCTGGTCACCGCCACCGACGCCGGCCCGGTCCGCGACGGGGCCGTGCTCACCGGCGGCGATCTCATCCTCGCCGCCGGGCCCCGCGAGCGGGTCGAGGCCCTCGCCCCGCCCGGCACGCCGCGCCACGACTTCCCGGACGGCACCATCCTCCCCGGCCTGATCAACTGCCACGTCCACCTGGTGTTCGACGCGAGCATGGAGGCGATGACCAACGTCCAGGAGACGGACGACCTCACCCTGTTCCTGGGCATGGCCGACCGCGCGCGGCGGCTCCTGGACAGCGGCGTCACCACGGTCAGGGACCTCGGCGACCGGGGCGGCCTGGCGCTGCGCCTGCGCGACGCCGTGTCCCAGGGCCTGCTGCGCGGGCCGCGCGTCCTCGCCTCCGGGCCGCCGCTCACCGTGCCCGGCGGGCACTGCTGGTACCTCGGAGGCGAGGTGGACGGCGTGGCGGCGATCCGCGAGGCCGTGCGCCGGCACGCCTCCGACGGGGTGGACCTGATCAAGATGATGGTGACCGGCGGGCAGACCACCAAGGGCGGCGCCGGGATGTCGGAGTCGCAGTTCACCACCGAGGAGGTCCGCGCCGCGGTGGAGGAGGCGCACGCGCTGGGCCTGCGCGTGGCCGCGCACGCGCACGGCACCGAGGGCATCGCCTCCGCCGTGGCGGCCGGCGTGGACACGATCGAGCACTGCACGTGGCTCACCGGCGACGCCTACGACCCGCGCGAGGACGTCGCCGCGCTGATCGCCGCCGAGGGCGTCCATGTCTGCCCGACGACCAGCCCCGGCTGGCGGGCCATGGCCCGGTGGATCGGCGAGGAGCGCGCCGCCCTGCTGCAGAGCCGCCTGCCCTGGATGCGCGACCGCGGCGTCCGGCTGGTGATGGGCACCGACGCCGGGCTGCCGGGCTCGGTGTTCGACGACTTCGCCGGCAGCTTCAGCCTGTACGAGGAGCTGGGCTTCTCCCCCGCGCGCATCATCGAGATGGCCACGGCGGACGCCGCCGAGGCCCTCGGCATCGCGGCCGAGACGGGCCGGATCGCCGACGGCCTCCGCGCCGACCTGCTGGTCGTGGACGGCGACCCGCTGGCCGGCGTCGAGGCGCTGCGCCGCCCGCGGCTCGTCGTCAAGGGCGGCGTCGCCCACGTGCCGCCCGCGCACGCCGAATGACATGACCGGAACACGACCGGGAAAGCACGAAGAAGCTTTGTCAAGGCGATTTCATTCCGGCGTATTCGCGCCGCGCGTCCCGGCGTTCGGGTTGAACTACCGGGTCGCAGTCTAAAGAATCGTCCTCATGAGAGAGAGGGCGCTGCGCAGACAATGCCGTCGCCTGCTCAGAGAGCTCGACATCCGGCCGCCGCTCGACGTCAGGGAGCTGTGCCGCAGGCTGGCGGAACGCCGGGGGCGCGACATCCGGCTGGTCTCCTATCCGATTGGCACGCCCGGCCCTTTCGGGCTGTGGTTCATGACGGACACGACCGATTTCATTTACTACCAGCAGGCGACGACCCCGCCGCACCAGGACCACATCGTCCTGCACGAGATCGGCCACATCATCGCCGACCACCCGTGCGACGAGGCCGTCGCCGACGACGAGGCGCTCACGCCGGAGATCCCCGCCGGGGGACGCGTGCTGCGCCGCACCTGCTACGACACCAAGTACGAACGTGAGGCCGAACTGATCGCCACGATCATCCTCGAATGGGCGAGCGTCCTGAACGTCACCCACCACCCGTCGGAGCCGAGCGACGCCCTGGAACGGATGCGCTCCTCCCTGGCCAACCACAAGGGATGGCTGTGAGCCAACTCGCCCTCAGCATATTGAGCACCCTGGCGTTCCTCGGCGTGATCAACAAGCTCGTCCAGGTGTGGCGGGCGCCCGAGGACCTCCCGCTGCGCGCCCTGGGCGCGTTCGTGCTGTGCGTCGCGATCGCGGCCGTGCTGAACATCCCCGTGCTGCGGACGGCCGTCGACGAGATCGGCGTCGGCCTGGCCAAACTCGCCGTCAACCTGTTCACGGTGCTGTGCGCGTTCTTCCTGCTGGCCTTCTTCACCTACTCGGCGTACGGCTCGGCGGCGCGCCACCGGCTACGCGTCCGGCTTGGTCTGCTCGGCCTGGCGTCGGCGGTGATGGTGGGCGCGTGGCTGCTCGCGCCGGACGCCGTGCGGGCCGCGCCCGCCGACATGGCCAACGGTCACGACCCGCACGCGACGGTCTTCGTGCTCGCCGCGCTCGGCTACCAGGGGTACGCGCTGGTCCTCAACCTGCGTTCGTCGGCGTCGTTCTCCCGCGCGAGCGCGCGCGTCCAGCTCAAGCGCGGGCTGAAGGTGCTCGCCGTCGCGCAGGCCTCGCTGCTGGCCGCCGCGATCAGCAAGATCACGGTCGCGCTGGCGCAGGCCCTGACGTCCGCCGATCCCGGCGCGCTGCGCCCGCTCAACACCGCGTACCTGTGGCTGGTGTTCACCGGCATCGTCACGGCCATCGTCGGCGTCGGCTACCTCGCCGTCACCGACATGATCGCCGCCGTGCCGGTCTGGCGCCGCCACCGCCGCGCGTACCGGCAGCTCAGGCCGCTGTGGGCAGCGCTGAACGCGGCGTTCCCCGACCTAGCGCTGAACCGCGTCCCGATGTCGCGGCTGCGTGACGCGGTGGGGCTGCGGCCGACGCACCGCAGCTACTACCGGCGCGTCGTCGAGATCCGGGACGGCATCGTGCAGCTCGGCCCGTACTACGACCGGGGCACGGCCGAGGCCGCCGAGGCGGCGGGGCGGGAGGCCGGGCGCTCGGGAGCGGCGCTGGAGAGCGAGGTGCAGGCCGCGCTGATCGCCGACGCGCTGCGCCGCAAGGCGCGGGACGAACCCGCCCCCGACCCGCATCCGATCCCGGCCCACGGCGGCCACGACCTGGAGTCGGACGCCGAGTGGCTGTCACGCCTGTCCGTGCTCATGGCCGAGCCTCCGGCCCGGCGGTTCGCGGCGCCTTAGAGTCGGCGTTCTTCCGTTCTCAGGCGCAAGGGATCGTTCCTCACCCTCACGCCTGAGAACTCCAGAACACCGCCGCGCCCCGAACGATGCTCATGGCCGAGCCTCCGGCTCGGCGGTTCGCGGCGCCTTAGAGACGGCGCCCCGAACGGGGTCAGGACTGCTTGCCGGAGGGGGGTCGAGAACGTCCTTGGAGGGCGTCGTGCCGCCGGGCGAGTCCGGGGGGAGGCCCTCCAGCGTGCGGAGGTGGGCGATCATGGCGGCGATGTTCTCGATGCTGGAGTGGGACAGGCCCGCGGCGCGCATGGCGATCCTGCGGACGCCCGCGTCGCGCATGGCGGGCAGCAGTTCGAGCCGGACGTTGGCCTGCTCGGCGTAGGCGTCGTCGAAGAAGTAGGCCGGTTCGACCCCGAAGAAGTCCGCGATGGCCACCAGATGGCTCACCGACAGGTCGTCGGTCCTGCCGGTGCGCAGCTTCCACAGCGTGGTGTGGGAGACCGGAGTGCCGCGCCGGGTGATCTCTCGGGCCGCCTGCTCGTAGCTGTACGTGGTGCCGTCGGGCTGGCGCACGGTGCGGAACAAGTGGTCGAGTTGCTCCGCCAGAGGACGTCTATATCGTTTGTCGGCCATGGCTACTCCGAGAGGACCATATCAAGCAGCGGATACACCGGCCATCGCCCGCCCGCGGCGGGCGGGTCAGGCGACCGGGGTCCAGGTCTCGCGGGTGGCCCGCCACCAGGCGAAGCAGTCGGGCAGCACCACCGGCAGCCAGGACGGCGACGCCAGCGCCGCCGCCTCCGGCTCGGTGACCCAGCGGATCTCGGAGATCTCGACCCCGTCGGGCACCGCCGTGCCGCCCTCGGCCGTGCAGCCGTAGATGGTGATGACGTGCGCCACCCGGTCGCCGTTGGGGTAGGTCGTGCGGAACCGGGGGCCTCCGTAGGCGCCGATCAGGCCGCGGACGGTGACGTCCAGGCCGACCTCCTCCCGCGTCTCGCGGACCACCGCGTCCAGCGGCGCCTCGTCGGGCTCGACGATGCCGCCGGGCGCCGACCACACGTCGTCCTGCTCGCTGTGCCGCGCCAGGAGCAGGCGCCCCTGCTCGTCGAAGATGAAGGCGTTGACCGAGGGCAGGAGCAGCAGGGCGGTCCCCACCTGGCTGCGCAGACCCGCGAGGTACTCCGAAATGGGCACGAACCGTCTCCTGCCGCTTCGCCGACTCGACCCCACAAAGGTACCGAGTCGGTCAAGGCGCGGAGGTCACGCGACGCCGTAGAACACGCGCTCGGACACGAGCCTGGCGCGGCGGGTCGTCCTGCGGTAGTCCTCCACGAAGTCCTCCGAGCCGTCCGGCGGGTACCCGAGCGCGCGGGCGATGAGCATGCGCTCGCGCACGTCGGCGGGGATGCTGTCGCCGGCGCGGCCGCGCACGAGCATGATGGCGTCGCGCACCTGCGAGGCGAACCGCCACGCCTCGGCCAGCACCTCCTCGTCGGAGGCGGACAATAGCCCGGCCCCGACCGCGGCGCGCAGGGCGTCCAGCGTGCGCGTGGTGCGCAGCTCGGGCACCGCGTGGGCGTGGCCGAGCTGGATCAGCTGCGCCGGCCACTCGACGTCGGCCAGCCCGCCCCTGCCGAGCTTGGTGTGCATCAGCGGGTCGGCGCCCCTCGGCAGCCGCTCGGCCTCCATGCGCGCCTTCAGCCGCCGGATCTCGCGCACGGCGGCCTCGCCGATGCCGTCGGGCGGGTAGCGCAGCGGCGCGATGAGGTCCATGAACGCGGCGCCCAGCTCGGCGTCGCCCGCCGAGTAGCGGGCGCGCAGCAGGGCCTGCGACTCCCACGGCGAGGACCACCGCCGGTAGTACGCCGCGTAGGACGACAGCGAGCGAACGAGCGGGCCCTGGCGGCCCTCGGGGCGCAGGTCGGGGTCGATCAGCAGCGGCGGGTCGGGGGCGGGCCGCGCCAGGAGGCGGCGCAGCTCGTTGGCGACCGCGTACGCGGCGTCGGTGGCCTCTTTCTCGTCGGAGCCCTCGACCGGCGCGTGCACGAACATCACGTCGGCGTCGCTGCCGTAGGAGCACTCGTACCCGCCGAGCCGTCCCATGGCGATGACGGTGAAGCGGGTGGGCAGCGGGCCGCCCCGCTGCCCCGAGACCTTGTGGACGGCCGCGTCCAGGGCGGCCTGGATGCTGACGTCGTTGAGCTCCGACAGCGCCTGGCCGACCTCTTCGATGTCGATGCGGCCGACCAGCCCGGCGACGGCCGTGCGCAGCAGCTCGCGCCTGCGCAGCGCGCGGACGGCGTCGACGGCCTTCTCGGCGTCCTCGGCGTGGCGCTGCACGCACGCGGCCAGCTCGCCCGCCAGCGCCTCCTTGGGACGCGCCGCCAGCTCGGCCTCCGAGCCGAGCATGGCCACCGCGTCGGGGGCGTGCAGCAGCAGCCCGGTGGCGTACCGGCTGGTGCCGAGCAGGCGGGCCATGCGCTCGGCGGCGGCGGTCTCGTCGCGCAGCAGCCGCAGGTACCACGGGGTCGCGCCGAGCTTGTCGCTGACCTGGCGGAACCCGAGCAGCCCGGAGTCGGGGTCGGGGGCGTCGGCGAACCAGCCGAGCATGACGGGCAGCAGTGTGCGCTGGATGGCCGCCCTGCGCGAGACCCCACTGGTCAGCGCGGCGATGTGCCGCAGCGCGCCCTCCGGGTCGGTGTACCCCAGGGCGGACAGGCGCGCGGACGCGGCGGCGGCCGACAGCCGCGCCTCGTCTCCGGGGAGCCGGGCGACGGCCTGGAGCAGGGGCCGGTAGAACAGCTTCTCGTGCAGCCGCCTGGCCTCCATGGCGTGCCGCTTCCAGCGGGTGGTGAACTCCCCCACCGGGTCGGCCATCATGCCGAGGCCGCGCCCGATGCGCCGCAGATCGGTCACGTTCTGGGGGACGACGTGCGTGCGGCGCAGGCGGTGCAGTTGCAGCAGGTGCTCGACCTGGCGCAGGAAGGTGTACGCCTCGGCGAGTGCCTTGGCGTCGTCCCTGCCGACGTAGCCGCCCCGGGAGAGCGCGTTCAGCGCGGGCAGCGTGGCACGGCGGCGCAGCAGCCCGTCGGAGCGGCCGTGCACGAGCTGCAGGAGCTGGACGGCGAACTCGATGTCGCGCAACCCGCCGGGGCCCAGCTTGATCTGCCGGTCGGCCTCGCTGGCGCGGACGTTGGCCTCGACCTTGCGGCGCATCGCCTGGACGTCCTCGACGAAGTGGTCGCGCGCGGCGGCGTGCCACACCATCTCGTTGACCCCGGCGACGTACTCCTCACCCAGGCCGATGTCCCCGGCGACGGCGCGGGCCTTGAGCAGCGCCTGGAACTCCCAGGTCTTGGCCCACCTGCGGTAGTAGGTCAGGTGGCTGGCCAGCGTGCGCACCAGGGGCCCGGCCTTGCCCTCGGGGCGCAGGGCGGCGTCGACCTCCCACAGCGAGCCCTCGGGGGTGCTGGTCGAGCAGGCGCGCATCATGCCCTGGGCGAGCCGCGTCGCCGCCTGGAGCGCCTTGGTCTCGTCCACGCCCTCGCGGGGCTCGGCGACGAAGATGACGTCGACGTCGCTGATGTAGTTGAGCTCGCGGGCGCCGCACTTGCCCATGCCGATCACCGCGAGCCGCGCGTCGGCGGCCTCGGGGACCTCGGCCCTGGCGATGGCCAGCGCGGCCTCCAGGGCGGCGCCGGCGAGATCGGACAGCTCGGCGGTGACCTGCGCCAGGGACACCGCGCCCGTCGCGTCGCGCGCGGCGAGCTGCAACAGTCTGCCGCGGTAGGCGACGCGCAGCGCGGACATCGCGGGCACGGGGTCGTCGCCGCCCGGGGCTACCGGCTCCGGCTCGGCGGGATCGGCGCCGACGGCCTCCAGCAGCTCGGCGCGCATCTCACGCGCGGGCATGCGCTGCACTGCGGCCTCGCCTTCGAGCAGCTTCCAGTGGCCGGGGTGGCGGACGACGTGCTCACCGAGGGCCGCCGACAGGCCGAGGACGCTGACGAGCCTGCCCCGCAGGCCGGGGTCGGCGCGCATCGCGCCGAGCACGCTCGGGTCGCGCTCGGCCAGCCGGTTGAGCGAGGTGAGCGCGAGGTCGGGATCCGCGGCGCCGACCAGGGCGGCGAGCAGGTCGAGGTCGCCGACGGCCTCTGGGCCCAGCCCGTCCAGCAGCCGCTCGGCCTGGGCACCGTCCGCGAAGCCAAGCCGGGCGAGACGCCCGGCCGTCGTCTGTATGCGTGACTCGGCGTTCACAAACCCCAACGTAGCCGCTCACTCACGATCGCGTCGTTAGTGGTTCCGCAACGTAATCGCGTGGTCACGGAGAAAAGACAGGGGTGTGGCGCGGCGGAGACTGGGGTGTGCGCGTGACGACGGCGGCGAAGGCCTCGGCGAGCGGGCGCCAGGTGGCGCGCAGCTCGGCGTCCGCGGCGGTCACGACGGCGTCCAGGCGCGCCGCGTCGTACCCGGCGGCGGCCAGCTCGCCGGCGTTGGGGGCCGTCCACGAGCGGAAGACGGCGGGGGACGCCTCGGGGTGGAACTGCACGGCCCACGCCCGCTCGCCGAGGCGGTACGCCTGGTTGGGGTAGGGGTCGCCCGTCACCAGGGGAACCGCGCCGTCCGGGAGCACGGTCATGGCGTCCTGGTGGTACTGCACGGCCATCGGGGCGGCGGGCAGGGCGGCCAGCAGGTGGTCGCCGGCGGCGGCGGGCAGCGGCGCGACCGGGCGCAGGCCGACCTCCAGCCCCGCGGCTCCGCGCTCGACCCGGCCGCCGCAGGCCAGCGTCATGAGCTGGGCGCCGAGGCAGATGCCGAGGGTGGGCAGGGAGGTGTCCACCGCGTGCCTGATCAGCGCGCGGGTGGCGGGCAGCCAGGGGTAGCCCGCGTCGTCCCACGCCGACGCGGCGCCGCCGAGCACGAGCAGGCCGTGCGCGGACACCTCGGCGGGCACCTTCTCGCCGAGGTACGGGCGGACGAGCTCGGGGGTCGTCCCGGCGGCGGTGAGCCATTCCTCGAAGAAGCCCAGGCCCGCCTCGGCCTCGTGCTCGATGATCAGTACCCGATATGTCATGACTCAATTATGGGTGTCGCAATTGAGATGCGTCAGGGGGCGAAGCACGGACGCGTCCGGGGCGGCGCGGAAGGCCGCCGGGCGAGCCGCCGCCCGGCCCTCGCGAGGTCGCCCGAGGCCCCCGGCGGCTCCGGGGACGGGTGGGCGTGCGGGACGAAGGCGTGCTTTTGGCATTATCGCGAGGTTTCGCGTGCTATTCCCGGTAAACGGGGAATTTGCGTTGCATGGGGCCGCTGTGATTCCCGTCTCTTCGCCCAAAGACCGGGTGCGGAGAGGCCGGTGACCGATATACGTACTCGCCAGGGGTCTCCGAAGGGCGTTCGCCAGAGTGCCAACAACCACGACAAACGACTCATTGGCGGACACGCGAATGCCTACCAGGCGGAGGCATTGATGGCTAGAGTAACTGCCGTCAGGAATTCCTGTATTTCCTCTACAAGGAGATAGATGGCGCCTCCCCCAGAGCCGCACGTGTCCCCCGAGACGGCGCCTTCTCCCACGTCAGGCGACGACCGCCCCACCGCCCCCGGCCCCGCCGAGAAGGGCGGGGACGCGGAGGGCAAGGAGCCGGCGCGGCAGATCGAGGAGCTCGCCCGGCAGCTCGCCGCGCTCACCGAGACGATGCGGCGCGAGCACGAGCGGGCGGCCCACAGGGAGCAGGTCATCGACCGGCTGCACGCCGAGAACCAGCAGCTGCGGCACGGCATCGTCCAGGAGGTGCTGGCCCCGGTCAGGACCGCCCTCTACCGGCTCCACGACACGGTGACCCGCGTGGCGGCCCGGTGGGCGTCCGACGACCCGCCCTCCGCCGAGCTGGCGGGCCCGCTGCTCGCGGCGATGGCCGACGAGGTCGCCGAGGTGCTCGGCCGCACCGGCGCCGAGCGGGTGAGCGTCCGTCCCGGCGACCCCTACGACGCGGCCCTGCACCGCCCCACGGGCACGAGCCCGGTGGACGCGGGCGCGGACGGCACGGTCGTGGAGGTGCTGGCCGACGGCTTCGTGGCGGGCGACCGCGTGCTGCGCAAGGCCTCCGTGATCGTCGGCCGGGCCGACTCCGAGGCGAAGCCGGACGCCGCGAAGGACGATGCGGAACAGGTCGTTCAGGACGACGCCGACGGGGTGGACGGCTCCGATGATCGCGGAGGTCCGGAAAGCCGGAAGAATGGCGGTCCGGACGGCTCGGGCGGGGAAGATCAGACGGCGCGCGGCGAGGACCGCGACGGCGACACGGACGGCGACACGGACGGCGGAGAGCTGGGCGGCTCGGAGACCGGCGAGGAACCCACCGGACCCGGCGCCGAATCCGGCACAGAACCCGGCACAGGACCCGGCACGGAACCCGGCACGCAACGCGGTAAGGAAAGGGAGAGCGAGTAGGCGATGGCTGTTTACGGGATCGACCTGGGCACGACGTACTCCTGCATCGCCTACGTCGACGACGTCGGACGCCCGACGGTGCTGCGCAACCTGGAGGGCACCGACACCACCCCATCGGTCGTGTTCTTCGAGTCCCCCGACAACGTCGTGGTGGGCGCCACGGCCAAGGACAGCGCCGTCCTCGAACCCGACCTGGTGGTCAGCCGCATCAAGCGCGACATGGGCCAGGAGGTCCCCCGCGTCCGCCACGACCGCCCGTACACCCCCGAGGAGATCTCGGCGTTCATCCTGCGCAAGCTCGCCGACGACGCCAGGACCGCGACCGGCGAGACCGTCGAGGACGTCGTCGTCACCGTCCCCGCCTACTTCGGCGCGGCCGAGCGCGACGCCACCAGGAAGGCCGGGCACATCGCCGGGCTCAACGTCATCGACATCCTGTCCGAGCCCATCGCGGCGGCGATCACCTACGGCGTGCTCAACCCCGACGAGGACCACACGATCCTGGTCTACGACCTCGGCGGCGGCACCTTCGACACCACGGTGATCAGGCTTCAGGACGGCGACATCGAGGTGGTCTGCACCGACGGCGACCACGAGCTCGGCGGCGCCGACTGGGACGACCGGCTCGTCGAGCACCTGGCCGAGCGCTTCCAGGCCGAGCACCCGGGCGCCGGGGACCCGCTGCTCGACAAGCAGTCCGAGCAGCAGCTGCGCCGGGACGCCGAGGAGCTGAAGAAGACGCTGTCCACGCGCACCCAGCACGTCGTGCGGGTCGTGCACGACGGCAGGGTCGCCACCGTCGAGGTGACCCGCGAGGGCCTGATCGACCTGACCCGCGACCTGCTCGACCGCACGATCGAGATCACCCGCAGGACGATCGACACGGCCGCGGCCAAGGGCGTGCGCTCCTACGACCACCTGGTGCTGGTGGGCGGCTCCACCAAGATGCCGGCGGTCGCCGAGACCCTGCAGAAGGAGTTCTCGCTGGTCCCCCGCCTGCAGGACCCTGACCTGGCCGTCGCCAAGGGCGCCGCGCTGTACGCGTTCGAGGAGACCTACCGGCGGCTGCTGGTCGCCGGCCGGCGCGAGCAGGCCGAGGACATGGCCGCGCGGGCGGGCCTGTCGCCCGACCAGCAGGAGCGGATCGCGGGCCGCACGATCAAGACGGTCGCCTCCCGCGCGTTCGGCATCGTCGTCACCGACAAGGAGACGCGCCGCCGCGGCGTGGCCCATCTCGTGCACGCCAACGACCCGCTGCCCGCCGCCGTCACGCAGGACTTCTACACCATCGACGACAACCAGACCGGCGTGGACATCGAGGTGATGGAGCAGGCCGGCGCTGTGGAGTCGGAGTCCCCCGAGGACAACGGCCTGATCGCCGAGGGCGTCCTGACCATCCCGCCGGGTAAGCCGGCGGGCCTGCCGATCGAGGTGACCTTCGCCCTGGACGCCTCCGGGCTGCTCCAGGTGACCGCCCGGGAGCGCGAGACCGGCGAGGAGCTGGAGCTGCGCATCCAGATCGGCGGCATGTCCGAGGAGGACGTCGCCGAGTCACGGGCCGCCCTTTCCCGCGTCCAGGTCAGCTAGCCGGGACGCTATGGCCTTCGACGAGCGGCGGTACACCCGCGAGGTGCTGGAGCCCGCGCGTGAGGCGGGCGGGCTCCCGCCCGAGGACCTGCGGATCCGCTACCAGCTACACGAGGCGATGACCTCGGCCGACGTGACGGCCACGGTCAAGCAGGTGCGCCAGTGCTGGCGGCGGGCGCGCGGCATGCTGAAGTACAAGCGCCTGGCCGACCGGCTGGAGGCCGACCACGCGCGGTTCGCGCCGATCTTCACCGCGGCCGCCGAGGGCGATCTGCAGCCGCTGCGCGACGCCCTCGGCGAGTCCGAACGCAGGGCCGAGCGCAGGCTCAGCGACGCCGGGTCCCGGCTGGAGGACGCCGCGGGCCCGCTGCGCATGCTCACCCCCGCGCTGCTGGCGACGATCGCCCGCTCCAGCGGCGTCGGCCAGGAGGAGGCCGAGCGGCTGGCGGCCCGGCGTTCGATCGAGGTCCGCGAGCCCGACGCGCTGCCCGAGGCCGCCCCGTACTCCGGCTACGGCAGGGCCCGCGAGGCGCTGGACACGCTCGGGCTGAGCCACCTCGGCCGGTTCCTCTACGGCGACCGGTGCGCGGACATGCGGGTGCTGGACGGCTTCGCGGTGCCCGGCGCGCCTTCCGTCGAGGACGCGCTGGCGGAGGCCGAGCGGTACTGGGCGGCGCGCACCCGGGGGCCGTGGACGGTCGGCGCGGACACGGTGATCGCGGCGCTGCGCAACTCGCCGGACCCTGGGCTGCTGATCCGGTACGACATCGTGGCCCGCCTGCGCGAGCGCGTGCCCGAACACCCGTACGACGACTCGCTGCTGCGGCACGCCACCACCGAGCTGGACCTGGCCGCCGGCGACGCGCGCAGGCTGATCTTCGCGGTGCGCGGGGAGGGCGGCGTGGCGACCGGCCCGGCGGCGCGGCTGCGCGAGCTGGTCGACGCCGGGGAGATCCACGCGGCGGCCGACTTCGCCGAGGCTCTGGACGCCGGCGCGCTCACGGGCGACGCCGCCGAGCTCGCCACCGAGGTCAGGGCCCGGCTGGCGAGCGCCGTCCGGCTCAGGGACCGCGCCCGCGCCGCCCTGGACCCCGACGACGCGTGGATCGCGCTGCGCGACGCCCTCCAGCGGGTGCCCGACCTGCCGGGGGCGAGCGAGCTGCTGCTGCGGCTGGCCCCGCATCCGGCGCGGGCGGTGCGCGCGAGCGTCCAGGGCGAGGGCGTCGGCCTGGTGTGGCAGCCGTCGCCGTCCAGGGCCGGGCGCGTCGTCTACGACGTCCTCAGGAACGGCACGCCGCTGACCACCACGGACCGGCCCTCTGCCCGTGACGAGCGGCCGCCGGTGAACGTGCCGATCGTCTACGCGGTCGTGGCCCGCCGCGAGGAGGCCGTCGCGATGCCCGCGGTGGCGGCGGCGCTGATCGTCCGGCCCGAGCCCGGCGAGGTGAGGTTCGGCAGCGGCGACGGCGTGGTCTCGGGCACCTGGACGCTGCCCGCCGAGGCGGCGCGCGTGCGCGTCACCCGCGACGGGCAGGTGGTGGCGGCCGGGGACACCGGATTCCGCGACCGCGACGTCGTCAACGGCACGAGCTACACGTACGTGGTCTCGGCGGTCTACCCGGGGCAGGACGGCGAGGCCGTGACCCCGGGCGTGCGGCGCGCGGTCACCCCGCATGGACGTCCCCAGCCCGTCACCGGTTTCACGCTGCGCGCCGACCCGGCCGCCCCCGGCACGTTCCTGGTGCGCTACGAGGAGCCGCCGGAGGGCGCGGTCGAGTTCGTCGCCCTCGACGTGCCTCCGCCGTGGCCCGTGGGCACCACCCTTTCCCTGGCCGAGCTGCGCGCGGCCGGGCGGGCGATCCCGGCGTTCGCCACCCGCGACGGTCAGGCCATCCGGCCGGGCGCCGGGCGGGAGGTGCTGGTCGCGGTCACCGTGGCGGGCGAGATGGCGACGATCGGCGGCCACGTCGACCACATCAACCTCGCACCGCCGACCGGCCTCACCGCCCAGCGCCGTGGCGGCGCCGTCCTCGTCGGGTTCGAGTGGCCTCAGGACGTCACCGAGGTCGAGGTGCGCAGGAACGGGCACCCCGCGATCGTCACCTCGGCCGCCTACCGGGCGCGGGGCGGGGTGCGGTACGAGGTCCCCGAGAGCGAGGCGGTCGCCATCGAGGTGGCGGCCACGTCCGTCGTGGACGGCAGGCGCGTGCGCGGGCCCGCGGCGCGGCTCGCCCTGCCCGGCCACATCCCGGTGCGCTACGACCTGTCGTACAAGGGGCCGAGCTGGAAGCGCTCGGTGGTGGTCGAGGTCACCGCCGACCGGCCGGTGACGCTGCGCCGCCTCGCCCTGGTGCTCAAGCCCGGCCACATCCAGCCGAGGACCGCCGACGACGGCCTCGTCCTCGACCACTGGACCGACCTGGAGGTCCCGGCGCGCCTCACCGTCCCCGCGCCCCGGCAGGCCAAACCGTACTGGCTGCGCTGCTTCGCCGAAGGGGACGGCGGAACGGTCGCCGAGGACGCCTCCGAGGCGGTCGGCGGGCGCGGCGGCGTGGCCCTGATCGACCCGCCGGTGCGGCGGCTGAAGATGGAGTGACTGCGTGGTCATCACCTGCCCGTTCTGCTTCGCCCGGCTGGACCGCGACCGCATCGCGTTCCGGTGCGCGGGTAGAGCCGGGCGCGGCGGCGGGTGTGAGGCGCGGCTGGACGAGACGCTGGCCGAGTACCTCGGCTCCTCCGCCGCCGCCTACCTGCCCCCCGTGTTCTCGGTGCGCCGGCCCGGCCGCCGCGCCGACTGCCCGACCTGCCATCGCTCCACCGGGTGGCGGGTGTGCCCGGAGTGCCACAGCCGGCTGCCCGCCGAGTACTGCGCGAACCCGGGCAGGATCGTCGCGCTGGTCGGCGCCAAGGGGTCGGGCAAGAGCACGTACATCGCCGTGCTGCTGCACGAGCTGACCAACCGGATCGGGGCCGAGCTGGACGCCTCGCTGGTCGCCTGCGACGACCGTACGATCGCCCGCTACAAGCAGGACTTCGCCCGCCCGCTCTACGGCGAGCAGCGCCTGCTCAGCACCACGCGCCCGGCCGCCACCGAACCGCGCGACCCGCTGGTGTACCTGCTGACCCGCACGGTGCCGGGCCGCCTGCGGACCAGGACCGTGTCGCTCACGCTGGTGTTCTTCGACACCGCGGGCGAGGACCTGCGCAGCCGTGAGTCCACCGAGACCCACCTGCGCTACCTCAACGCCGCCGACGCGATCATCTTCCTGGTCGACCCGCTGGAGCTGCCCGGGGCCAAGGCCTCGCTGAGCGGCACGGCCCAGGCCAAGGGCGGCGTCAACGCGGGCGACCCCGACAGCGACCCGATCAACGTGATCAGCCGGGTGACCGAGCTGCTGCGCGACCGGGCCGGGTCGGGGCGGCTGAAGGTGCCGGTGGCGGTCGCGCTCAGCAAGATCGACGCGTTGCAGGAGAGCATGGACGCCCAGTCGGCGCTGCACCGCGCCCGCACCCCGTCCGGCACGCTGGACCTCGACGACCGGGAGGCCGTGCACGAGCAGGTGCGGGCGCTGATGGACGAGTGGCAGGCGGGCATGGTCGACCGCTACCTGCGTCAGCACTTCAACGACTTCGCCCTGTTCGGCCTCTCGGCCCTCGGCGGCGTCCCCGGTGACGACACGGTGGGCCCCGGCGGCGTCCGCCCGTACCGCGTGGAGGACCCACTGCTGTGGCTTCTGTACCGCTTCGGCATGCTCACCGGAGTACGCGGATGACCCCCTGCCCCCTGAACCAAACGAGATTCTGTTCCTCCGGCGGCGGGTGGGTGTGACGAGGTGGCCTGGCAGTTGCACTACACGTCGGCCGAGGCCGGGCCCGCCGGGCGCGCGGGCTTCCAGTTCGTCGCGGAGTCGCCGGGGCTCCCGCACGGCGTCACCGGCAAGGTGGCCCGCCACCTCGCCTACAAGCCCCCGCCGACCGCGCCCCTCGCCCCCGCGCCCGAGCAGATCGCGCGGATGCCCGTCGCGCTGTCCTACGCACCCCTGGGCGAGCTGAGCGTCGTCACCCGCTGCGTCTACCTCGGCCGCGACTACTCCGGCCGGTACGGCAACTTCCTCGGGCACGCGGTCGTCGCCACCGCCGAGGAGCTGACGGGCCTGCGGCCGGTGGAGCTGTGGCGCTCGCCCCTGTGGCAGGACGTCCCCGCCTCCTCGGGCACGCCCCTCCCCGAGCTCGCCGACCTTCCCCCGGGCGAGGCGGTCGACCCCGACACGCTGGGCGCCTGGCTGGCCTCCGGCGGCGACGCCGCGTACGTCCGGCTCGGGGGCCTGCTGGAGAACGTCCGGCGCGCCCTCGCCGGGGGGCAGGGTCGCATCGTCCTGGTCTGCGCAGACGTAGAGGAGATCGTCCGCTGGATCGCGGTCGTCTCGTGCTCGCTGCCGTGGCCGGTCGCGGCGCGGCTCTCGTTCGTGACCTACAGCGCCGACCCCGCCGGCGCGCCCCACATCATCGTGGGCACGACGCCCGACGTCTGGATGCCCACCGACGTGGAAGCCGCCGTCGTCCGCCTGGACGCCCCCGCCGACGCCGGCGCCAGGGCCCCCGCCGGCGCCACTGTCCCGGCCGATCCCAGGGCCCCCGCCGACGCCAATGCCCGCACCGGCTCCACGGTCTCCGCCGACGCGACGGTCAAGCCCGGCCGCTTCGCCCGCACGGTCACCGACTGCTGGCGCCGCATGGACCTGGACGGCATCGACGCCATCGGCGAACTGGGCGCGCCGCCGGGATCGGACACGTTCGACGCGGCAGCCGTGGGCGGGGACGCGGCGGCGGGGTGGGGGGCGTTCGACCCTGACACGAGCGCGGCGCTGCTGGCCTTCTGCCGGGGCGACACGAGCGTGACCGACGCCGAGCAGTCGGCCATCGCCCGCGCCCTCTCCAAGGACCTCCCCGACTGGCTGTGGGACGACCTCGCGCGCGCCGCCGGCCGCATGGGCTTCGAGCTGGCCTCGGCCGTCCGCGCCCACGCCCCTGAGGAGACGGCCGAGCTGTGCGCGCTGCGATGCGCCGTCCTTGCCCTGACCGACCCCGCCCTGCCCGCGCCCTCCCCCGCGTCGCGCCCAGAGACCCGGGGGGCGCTGGCCGCCGAGACCGCCCGCGCGCTCGCCGCCGCCCGCGACCTGGAGGAGCTGGGCCACGCGGCGCGGACCGCGTACGCCGTGGGAGCGCCCATCGACGCGGCCGGGCTCGAACGTACGGCCGCCGCGCTGGCCCGCGACGGCCGGGGCGACCTGGCCCGGCTGCTGGAACGCCTTCCGGCGGGCCTGCGTGACACCGTGCTGTCGGGCGCGGTGGCCGGGCTGGAGCACTCGTCCGCGGGGGTCCGTGACCAGATGCTCGTGGACGCGGTCTGCGAGCGATTATGGCGCCACGACCTGACGCACGCGCCGCGCACGGGCACGGCGGTGATCCTTTCCCTCGTCCGCCGCGAGCGCCTGACGCGCGTCCAGGCCACCGAGGAACTCCTCCGCCTCGCCCCCTACGCGACAGCCTCCGTCCCGGACCCGACGGGCACCGAGATAAGCGATATATCCGGCACACAGGTGGGTCCCGAGGAACCAGAGGACATCCCGGCCAAAGATACGACGGGCGGCTGCGACGAGCGGACGACGGACCTCGCGGGCCCGGCATCGTGGGACCACCCGGCCCCGGCAACCAGGGGCCACGCGGCCCCGGGAACGGTGGCCACCACAGACCCGCGCACAGGCGGCACGGCCCCGGGGTCCTGGGACGGCCCGGATCCGGGAAGAGCGGTCACCTCCATCTCAGTCCCGGCCGGCACAGCCCCGGGAGCTTGGAGCGCCCCGGACGCGGGAACGCCCGACACCTCCGCCCCCGGACCAGACGCAGACCCAGGGAACCGGGGCATTACAGGTCAGACCACAACGGCGGGAACGTCAGGCTCGGCACCTGCGAACTCGGGTCCGCGCGAGGCGGGCGCGTCCGGCTCGGGAGCGGGGAACTCGGGTCCGCGCGAGGCGGGCGCGTCCGGCTCAGCCTCGGGCAACTCGGGTCCGCGCGAAGCGGGGACGTCCGGCTCAGCCTCGGGCGACTCGGGTTCGGGCGAGGCGGGCGCGTCCGGATCTGTGGCTGGGCACTCGGTTTCATGGGTGACCGGTGAGGTCGGATCGCAGAGAGCCGTTGAGTGGGATGCCGGGTTGGTGGAGCTTTGGGAACAGGCGCCGGGGCCTGGGGAGTGCGCGGTGCTGGTCGAGCGGCTCGGGGCGGCGCTCAGCGACTCCTCCGCGCTGAGCGACCTCCCCGCGCGCGCGTTCCTCGCCGCCGGACTGGACGACCCCGAGGTCGTGCGGCTGGCCGGCCAGGTGCGGCACGCCGTCCCCGGATACCCGGCCAAGGACGCCGAGGTCGTCCTGCTGGCCGCCGGAGCGGGCGAGGCGGCGAGGCCCGCGGACGCGGCGGCCGTCCTCCAGCGGCTGGAGGAGCTCGCCCGCGAGGCGCACGAGGACCTGCCCGCCGCGGCCCGGGCCGTGGTGGCGCACGCCCTGGCCGAGCGGGACGCGAGATTCCGGGCCGAGGTTCTCACCCTGCTCCCCGGCGCACCGCGAGGCGCGCTGGCCCGCGCGTGGCTCGCGGCCCGGGGATCGCGCGACGAGGAGTTCGCACTTCTGGAGGTCGCCGTACGGCTCCACATGGCCGACGCGCCCGTGCCCGAGCTGGACTCCTGGGCACGCGCGCGCCTCGGCGGATGGTCGATCTCGGGATCGGCCGAGGCCCGCTTCAAGCGCGACCCAGAGCTCGTGGCCGGCCTGAAAGACCTCAAGGACGCGACCAAGGGACGGCGCGGGCGTCCGTGGAAGCGCGAGGACCGCTGATGCCCCTCGTGGTGATCTTCCTCGTCGCGCTGTGGGCCGCGTGCATGTACTTCGGGTTCCTCTACGTGTTCCCGATCGTGTGCGCGCTCACCGTCGTCGGCGCCACGCTGACGGGTGCGGCCCACTACCACCTGCGCGCCGGCCGCGTGCTGCTCCCGGCGACCGCGGGCGGGCTCTCCCCCGCGCTCCCCGCCACGGCGGGCGAGCGGCGCGACCCGGTCTTCCGCCACTACCTGTTCGGCCAGGCGGGCCCCGACTGGTGGCGGATCGTGAGCTTCGCCGTCCCGGCCCTCTGGGGAACCGTCAGAACGGTGGTCGGCACGCTCACCCGCTGGCTCATGAGCAACGTGCAGGGCTTCTTCCTGCTGCCCGTGTGGCTCGCGGTCGTCGTGGGCACCGGCGTCGCCCTGATCCCGCTCGCGGCGGCCGCCACGGCGGTGGCCGGCGCGTACGCCCTGGTCTGCGGGGCCGGGCTGCTGCTGTGGGCGGCGTCCGCGCTGCTCGTGCGCGGCGTGGAGGGCGTGTTCATGCTGGCCCGGCGCATCCTGCAGACGTGCCCGCACCCGCAGTGTTACGCCAGGTTCGCGCTGCCCGAGTACGCCTGCCCCACCTGCGGCGAGCGGCACCGGCGCCTCGTCCCGAACCGCGACGGGGCGTTCCGGCACGTGTGCCGGTGCGGCACCCGGCTGCCGACGGCCATCGTGCTCGGCCGCTTCCGGCTCCAGTCGTACTGCCCGGAGTGCGACCGCGCGCTGCCGCACCGCATCGGCCGCGCGCGGATCGAGCCGCTGCCGTTCGTCGGCGGCCCCGACGCGGGCAAGACGACGTTCATGGTGCTGGCCGTCAACGCCCTCAACGGGGTGGTGAAGGACGCACGGGGACGCGCCGGGTTCGTGGTGCGGGGCGACGAGGTGGCCTTCTCGCGGCTCCGCCGGGAGCTGCGGCTCGGCAAGGTGTCCAAGACGACCACGCAGGCGCCCTCGGCGACCATGGTGGACATCACGCTGCCCGGCGCCAAGCCCCGCAGCGGCAACCGCATCCTGTACCTGTTCGACCCCTCCGGCGAGGGTTTCACCGGGGCCGCGCAGGTCGAGGCGATGAGCTACCTCACCCACGGCGAGGCGATGCTCATCGTCGTGGACCCGTTCGCCCTCCCGGACGTGCAGCGGAGCCTGTCGGACGCCGAGCGCAAGGTCCTCAAGGACGCCGGGGTCGTCCTGTCGCCGGAGGACCCGTCCGACACCTTCCAGCGGGTGCGCAACGAGCTGGCAGCGCGGGCGGACGGCGGACGGCAGAAGCGGGTCGCCGTGGTCGTGACCAAGGCCGACCTGCTGCGCCGCACCGCCATCGGGCGCGACGCGGCCGAGCTGCCCGGCTGGTTCGACGGGGTCGGGCTCGGCAACATGGTCAGGGAGCTGGCGCGGACGGCGGGCGAGGTGCGTTACCTGGCGTCCGGTCTGCCCGCGGACACCGCCGCGATCGGCCGCCTGGTCGCCTGGCTGACCGGCCTGCCGGTGACCGAACGCCCGGCGGCGGCCAACGGCACCGCGCTCCGAGCTGTGGACGCGGACGGCTTCGGATCGGTGGACGGGGACGCGCCCGGACCGGTGGGCGCGGACAGGCCAGAAGCCGTGGACGCGGACGCCTCCGGCGACACGGGAGGCGACAACACGGGGGGCGGGCACCCGGCGGACAAGGAAGAGCTCACCATGACGGACCTGCGGCGGCCGTGGTCTCCCGGCAAGCGGTCCCCGGGCGTGGCGCCGCTGAGCTACCGCCTGTTCCGCTGGACCCTCTTCGCCGCCTCACTGTTCCTGTGCGCGGCCACGCTGACGCTGCTCGTCATCCGCGCGTGGGCCATCCTCAGCGGCGTGACGGTGTACTGACCGGCACCTGAGATGTGACCGAATATGAGCACGCTTCCAGGAACGTCACCAGATCGCCACGGCCCGGGCCCGGGCCGTGGCGCCGGTTCAGGGGTGGGCCGCCGGGATGATCCAGGTGGCCTTCGCGGCGGCCACCAGGGCGCCGTCCACCTCGTACACCGCGCTCTCGCCGTAGAGCTTGCGGCCGTCACGGCCGGTGGCGCGGGCCACGACCGAGTACGTCCCGTTCGGGTACACCCGCCGGAAGACCTGGGCGGTGATGCGGCCCAGCAGGCCGGGCCCGCCATTCTGCGCGTGCGCCCAGCCGGACGGGCAGTCAAGCGCGGCCCAGACGACGGGGTCGGGGACGACGCCCTCGTGGTCGGTGACGGTCACGGGGACGCGCCACCCGGCGGCGATGACGTCCGAGCCCTCGACGGGGCCGGGGAAGATGCGCAGGCCGTCTCCGGGGTCGCGCAGGCCGCACACGAAGCACCCGGGCACGGGGTGCGCGGCGGTGAAGCCGGCGAAGCCCGCCTCGGACCTCGCGGCGTCGGTGAAGGGGACGAACGGAGGCGGCGTGACGTCCTCGGCGACGGGGATCGCCTCGGCCAGCACCTGGCCGCCGTGGGACAGGGACGCCGAGTTGGCGACGTGGGAGACGTCGAGCTCCGTCGCCAGGGGAATCGGCCGGCGCAGCGTCACCTCGACCGCGTGCGGGCCGTTCAGCGTGCCCGCGAGAGTGCCCGCGAGCGTACCCGCGATCCAGCCGCCGTTGGCGGTGCCCTCGGGGCCTCGGAAGCGGGCCGGTACGGTGAGCCCGGTGTCCAAACCGGTAGAAGTCGTCATGCTGGGCACCCCCCACTGCTCTCCAGATCCCGGAGCGCAAGCCTGCATATTGTCAATACCACCAATGCCATCATGGGCGCATAAACGGCTAATGCCGTGAATGGCCCGACATGCCGTGCCATTTTAATCCACCCCACCCGCAGCATCATCGAACCAGGAACCGATGACGGAACCGTTAGCCGGGGGTAACGGCGGCGTGACAGGCGGCGAAGAAAACCACCCATCCCCGCGCCGCCCGCCCGGATGGCTCCCGGGAGACCGGCCGCGGACGCTACGACAGTCGCAACCGCCCCGCTCGCGGCCCCATTCCCTCCTCGCGGGATGACCGCAATCCGGCGACAATCCGACGCGGGGCCGTGCAGCGGGGAAGACGGAGCGTCCGGGAGACGAGGGTTCCCTGCTCCCGCCGACGCCGCCGGTGGTCGCGGAGCCGAAACGCCAAGGCTCTAGCCCTGCGCGCTCCCGGACCTGGCCGCGCGCTGAAGCTCGTGACGGTTCTCCTTGGCCTCGTCCACCGACGCGCGGATGCCGAAGACCTTCACCAGGCCGGTGACCCGGAAGATCTTCAAAACGCGCTCCTGTGTGCAGACGAGCTCCAGCGACCCGTCGTGCCCGCGGACCCGCTTGAGCGCGCCGACGAGCACCCCCAGACCGGTCGAGTCCAGGAATTCCACCCGGTCGAGGTTGAGCAGGAGGTGGAAATGCCCCTCGTTGACCAGCTCGATCAGGAGCTCGCGCAGCTTGGGCGCCGTGTAGACGTCGACCTCGCCCTCGACCTCGACGACGGTGAAAACGCCGTCCGCGTGGTGGTCCAGCCTCAGGTCCACTGGCCCTCCTGATTCGATTCTCTCCGCTCTTTCCACGAGGGTGCCGCCGGACCGATCCCGGCGTCAATACACCGGTCTGCCATTGCCCGCTTTCCCCGTTCACGCCGAACTCAGAGCCGCATTCAGGATGAAAATGGCTAATTCAGTTGATATGCACGGGAACGCGCGATTGACCGAAGGCCACCACGACCAGCGGTCCGAACGCACGAAGGCCCGCCCCGGGAAGGGCGGGCCCTCGTCGTGTCCGGTGGCGGAGGGGCTCACCCCTCGCGCGCGGTCACAGCACCGGCAGGTACCTGCCCAGCTCGAACTCGGTGACCTGGCGGCGGTACTCGCTCCACTCGGCGCGCTTGTTGCGCAGGAAGAAGTCGAAGACGTGCTCGCCGAGGGTCTCGGCGACCAGCTCGCTGCGCTCCATGGTGGTGATCGCCTCGTCCAGGCTCTGCGGCAGCGGCTCGATGCCGAGCGCGCGCCGCTCGGAGGCCGTCAGCGCCCAGACGTCGTCCTCGGCGCCGGGCGGCATCTCGTACCCGCCCTCGATGCCCTTCAGGCCGGCGGCGAGGATCACCGCGAAGGCGAGGTAGGGGTTGCAGGAGGAGTCGAGCGACCGGAACTCCACGCGGGTGGAGTTGCCCTTGTGCGGCTTGTACATGGGGACGCGGACGAGCGCGGACCGGTTGTTGTGACCCCAGCTTATGTAGCTGGGCGCCTCGCCGCCGAGCCCGGCGATGGCCTCGGCGCCGCCCCACAACCGCTTGTACGAGTTCACCCACTGGTTGCACACGGCGGTGATCTCGGCGGCGTGGCGGAGCAGCCCGCCGATGAACGACCGGCCGATCTTGGAGAGCTGGTAGTCGGCGCCGGGCTCGTAAAAGGCGTTGCGGTCACCCTCGAACAGGGACATGTGGGTGTGCATGCCCGACCCGGGGTGCTCGGTGAAGGGCTTCGGCATGAAGGACGCCCAGATGCCCTGCTCCAGCGCGACCTCCTTCATGACCAGCCGGAAGGTCATGATGTTGTCGGCGGTGGTCAGCGCGTCGGCGTACCGCAGGTCGATCTCCTGCTGGCCGGGGGCGCCCTCGTGGTGGCTGAACTCCACCGAGATGCCCATGGCCTCCAGCATCATGATCGCGTTGCGGCGGAAGTCGTGGCCGGAGCTGTGCGGGGTGTGGTCGAAATAGCCGCCGGAGTCGTTCGGGACCGGCTTGCGGCCCTCTTCCGGGCGATCCTTCAGCAGGAAGAACTCGACCTCGGGGTGGGTGTAGAAGGTGAAGCCCATGTCGGCGGCCTTGGCGAGGGTGCGCTTGAGCACCCAGCGCGGGTCGGCGTGCGAGGGCGAGCCGTCCGGCATGAGGATGTCGCAGAACATGCGGGCGGCGCCGGGCGTCTCGCTGCGCCACGGCAGGATCTGGAACGTCGAGGGGTCCGGCTTGGCCAGCATGTCGGACTCGTAGACGCGGGCGAAGCCCTCGATGGCCGAACCGTCGAAGCCGATGCCCTCGGCGAACGCGCCTTCGAGCTCGGCGGGGGCTATCGCCACCGATTTGAGGAAGCCCAGGACGTCGGTGAACCACAGCCGGATGAACCGGATGTCGCGTTCTTCGAGCGTGCGGAGCACGAACTCCTGCTGGCGGTCCAAGGCATCCCCTTCTGCCGGACGGTGATCGGACACCATCGTCGTCGCGCTGAACCAGTCTCTGAGTCGGCGGAAGACATGTCTGGTCATCTACCAGTCTGCCCGCTTGGTGTTTCGCACACGTTACGCGGGTCCGCTGTGAGGCACCATCGCGCGGGCCGGAACCGGGTTTCCGGCTTTCGTCACGAGCGGCGCGACCAGGAGGCGGACGACCATCGGCGGGTGTATCACGGACACAGGCTCTCGTCACGTAATGTGACAGCATGATCTCACCCTGTATTCGTCAAGGCTGACCTCAGCGCGAGGAGTTCGCAATGAACGCGGATCGACGGCAGATCCGGCGCCCGTCTCCCCGGCGCGCGCGTCCGGGCCCCCGGCCGGGTGAGGCCGCCGGAGGGCACCCGGCCGTGGTGCGGCGGCTGGCGTGGGCCGTGTCGGCGACGGCGGCGCTCGCCCTGGTCGCGTTCGGCGCCCAGACCGGCAGGAACGCGGCCTGCGCGTCCTCGCTCACGCGCCCCGCGCCGGCGGGCGGCGGGGAGTGCTCGCTGCGGGGCGCGGTCCGCGACGACCTGGTCGTGGCGGTGTCTGCGGAAGAGTACCGGGGCGCGGTCGCGTGCGGGGCGTACCTCGACGTCACCGGGCCGCGCGGCGTCGTGCGCGTCCAGGTGGTCGGCGAGTGCGCGGCGTGCGCCCCGGGCGAGGTCGACCTGAGCCGCCGGGCGTTCACGCGCATCGCCTACCCCGGCCGCCGCGTGGTGCCCGTCGGCTACCACACCGTGCGCAACCCCGCGATGACGCTGCCCGTGGCGTTCCGCGTCAGGCCGGGCTCCTCGGCCCGGAGGCTGGCGATCCAGGTCGTCGACCACGGCAACCCCCTGATGCGCCTGGAGGTCCTGCGCGACGGGCGCTGGCAGGGTCTCTCCCGCGACGACGGCAACTACTGGGTGGCCGAGCACGGCGCCGGGCAGGGTCCGTTCGTCGTGCGGATCACGGACGTGTACGGGCAGCGGCTCACGGCGGGCGGCATCCGCCTGGACGAGCCGGGGCTCCAGCGCACGACGCGCCGCCTGTACGCCCCGGCGCAGGCGTCCCCGGCGCCGCCCGCACGCACGGCCACGGGCCGGGAGGCCCCCGCCCCCGCGCCGGTCCCCCGTCCGGCGCCGTCCACGCCCCCGGGGCCGTCCGCGCCGGCCACGCCGCCCGCGCCATCCCCGCCGGCCGTGCCGTCCCCGCCGTTCGCATCGCCCGGCGGCGCGCCGGACGGCGGTCCCGCGCGTCCGCCGTCCTCCGGCGCCCGGCCCCCGGCCTCGGCGGGGACGGCGTCCGCGAAGGCGGCCCGGCCCGCGCGCACGGGCGGCGAGGCGGCGGGGAGGGCCGGGTCGCCGGCGCGCTCCCATTCCCCCGGCGCGAGAGAGGGGCACGACGGGAAGCGCGTGGAGGGCCGGTGGTCCGGGGACGGGAACGCGCGGGGCTGGGGGTACGGCGGCGGATGGCAGGAGAGCGGCGGCTCCGGGCCCGCGGGGGACGCCCCCGGCGGCCGTCCGGACGGCGCCGCACCGGGCCTTTCCGGCCCGGCCCCCCTCACCGCCCTGCCCTCCACGCCTCCGTTCTTCTGCTGACGCCCGGCCCGCCGCCCCAGGACCGGCCCCACGCCGCGTCCAGGGTGCGGCGACCCGCTCCGGCGCGGCCGTGCTCCGGCACGGCGGTCAGGAGCCGCTGACGAGCGCGTCGCCGGTGGAGGTGCGGCGGTAGAGCACCTCGCGGCCCATGCGCCGGCGGGCGACCAGGCCGTTGCCGCTGAGCACGGACAGGTGCTGGGAGACCGCGCCGGGCGTCAGCGACATGCGCCTGGCCAGGGCGGTCGTGGAGGCGGGCTGGCACAGCGAGAGCAGGAGCTGCGCGCGGGTCCTTCCGATCAGGGCGGCGAGGGCCTCGGGCGCGGGCGGTGGCCCGGCCTCCCACAGCGTGCCGACCCCGCGCGCCGGGTAGACGAGCATGGCCTGGTAGGGCTCGATCATGGTGGCGATGTCGGGCCAGCGGAACACGCTCGGCACCAGCAGCAGCCCGTCCCCGCCGAGGTCCCCGGTGTGGCACCAGGCGCCGGCACCGGTGGTCAGCCGGTCGCCGTGCCAGCGGACGGCGGGGTGCAGGTCGGCGAACAGCTCCCGCGCGCCCCCGGTGGCCAGCCGCCGTGACCGCCACATCAGGTCGGCCTCCAGCAGCCCGTACACGCGGGGCCAGAACTCCTCCAGGACGAGCTCCCAGTACGCGGCGAGCGTGCCGGCGACCCTGCGCACGCCCTCGGCCGGGTCGGCCTGGAACCGCGCGATGGCCCGCCTGTCCGGACTCTCCACCCGTCCGGCCTCCTCGGCGGCCTTCTCGGGGGCGGCGTTCCTGACGCGGGCCAGCTCGGCGGCGAAGTCGGGCAGGGGCGTGTCGGGCGGCGGGGTGAGGAAGTCGGCCATGTACCCGTGGGCGGGGACGAGGGCGAGCAGTTCGGACAGGTCCAGCGAGGAGAGCCGGGGCCGTACGGCCCGTATCCAGGGCAGGTGCACCGAGTGGCGCGCGGGGGCGTGCAGGACGCGCAGGCTCGCGACCAGCTCCCACATGGGGGAGAACGCGAAGCGCAGCCGCGCCAGATCGTCGGCCCCGAACCGCCAGTCGACGCTGCTCACCCGGACCGCCCCCTGTCACCATTTAGTGCTGCCTAAAAGATTGGCACGGATGCGAACCCTTGTTCAACGCTTGTCCCGTGACCAGCACCATCACCCGTAAGCCCTCCATGCTCCAGTCCAGGATCGGCGGGTTCCCCCGCGCCTTCTGGGTCCTTTTCGGCGGCACCTTCGTCAACCGGCTCGGCACCATGGTGGAGCCGTTCATCGGCGTCTACCTCACCCAGGCGCGCGGGATGTCGCTCACGGCGGCCGGGCTGGTCATGGCGGTGTTCGGGGTGGGGTCGCTGTTCTCGCAGCTCATCGCGGGATGGCTGGCCGACCACGTGGGACGCAGGGCGACGCTCACCGGGGGCACGGTCGCGACGGCCGCGTGCATGATCGCCCTCGGGTACACCACGTCGCTGTCCGGGATCGTCGCCGCGATGGCCGTCCTTGGCCTGGTGCTGGACGCCTACCGTCCCGCCTCGCAGGCACTGGTGGCCGACCTGATCCCCGCGCACGACCGGCCGCGCGCGTTCGGGCTGCTGTTCTGGGCGATCAACCTCGGGTTCGCGGTGGCCATGGTGGCGGGCGGCGCGCTGGCGCAGTCCGGCTTCCTGTGGCTCTTCTGGATCGACGGCGTGTCCTCGCTCGTCTTCGGCTTCCTGGTGTGGCGGGCGGTGCCGGAGACGCGGCCGGAGCGCGGCCACGACACGGGCGGCTTCCGTGAGGCGCTGAAGGACCGGCTGATGGTCGTGTACGTGGTGATCACACTGCTGTACGCGTTCGTCTACCTCCAGGCGTACTCGACGCTGCCGCTGGCGGTCACCGGCCAGGGCCTGTCCACCGCCGCCTACGGGCTGGCGATCTCGGTGAACGGCATCCTCATCGTCATCGTGCAACCGCTGGTCGGGCCGTGGCTGAACCGGCACGACCCCGGGGTCACGCTGGCGGTGGGCATGGCGGTGGCGGGGGCCGGGTTCGCGCTGATGGCGTTCGTCTCCACGACGGCCGGGTACGCGTCGGCGGTCGTCGTCTGGACGCTCGGCGAGGTGATCACCGCGGGCATGGGAGGCGCGGTCGTGGCCGCCCTGGCCCCGGCCCACCTGCGCGGGCGCTACAGCGGGATGTTCGGTTTCGCCTGGTCGGCGGGCGGCCTGCTGGCCCCGCTGGCCGGAACGCGTCTTCTGACGCTCGGGCACTCGGTACTGTGGATCTCCGTGGGGGCGGTAGGCGTGCTCGCCGCCGTGGGCCAGCTCGTGATCTCACCCGCGATCCGCCGCAGATCCGCGCCCTGACCTCGTGCCCTCGCGGGCTCCGGTCTTCTGATGGCCGCGGCCCATTTCGGTAAAGTCAGTCAGTCGACTCCAATGGGTTTATATCAGCATCAATCGGTCATTGATCGGGCGTTATACGACGTCCCATACTTTCCCGGATACTTCCTGTTGCGGCGCGAGCGCGGACACGGTCCTTGGAAAGGTGAGTGGGATGGTCAGGATCACGACGGCACGCGCGGTGGCCGTCGTCACGGCGGTGGCGTCCCCGGTCATGGTGGTCACGTCGCTGCTCGTCCTCGCGGCCCTCCCGCCCGGATGGCGGCCCGAGATACCGGCGACCCCCGACACGGCGGCCGGCCTGATCTTCCCTCCCGTCGGCGCGTTCCTCGTCTTCCACCGGCCGCGCCTGACCGTCGCGTGGCTGATGTGCGGCGGCGGGTTCGGCGCGGCCGTCAGCGAGCTCGGCGGCACGATGATCCTGCGCACGGCGGCCGACGGCGCGCTCGTCACCGCCGGATACCTGCGCTACTGCTCCATCCTCGGCTGGCTGGCGTCG
The DNA here is from genome assembly GCF_003323745.1 of Sphaerisporangium album. Lineage (GTDB taxonomy): Bacteria > Actinomycetota > Actinomycetes > Streptosporangiales > Streptosporangiaceae > Sphaerisporangium > Sphaerisporangium album. The sequence goes on along the minus strand of NZ_QOIL01000014.1, from coordinate 70,644 downwards.
GGCCTCTGCCTGGCCGTCCTGCTGCCGCTGCTCTCCCCCGACGGCAGGCCGCCGTCCCGCCGCTGGTGGGCGGTCGCGGTCCTCGGCGCCGTCGCCCTCTCCACCGAGGCGGCGCGCGGGATCGTCAGGCCCGCCCTCAACCCCAACCCGTGGCCGGCCGCGGTGCCGAACCCGCTGGCGATCGAGGCGCTGCGGCCGTACACCCAGATGATCGGCAAGATCGCCTGGGCCGGCATCTACGCCGCGGTGGTGCTGTCCCTGCTGTCGCTGGCCTTCCGCTTCGTCCGTTCCGACTCGGTGACCCGACGGCAGATCGCCTGGCCGCTGCTGGCCTTCACCGGGTATGTGACGTTCCTGCTGATCGGCGAGCGGCTGTGGCCGATCGCCGTGACCTGGGCGGGGCTCGTGCCGATCGCCGTGGCATTCTCGGTGATGCGCTACCGGCTGTACGGCATCGACACGATCGTCAGCCGCGCCATCGTCGGCGGTGGCCTCCTCGCCGTCATCAGCGGCGTGTACTTCGGCGCGGGCGCCCTGGCCGGCCTCATCGCCTCCCGCGAGCACCGGGTCGCCGGGCTGGCCGCCGCGCTGGTCGCGGGCGCGTTCTTCCAGCCGCTGCGGCGGCTCCTCCAGCGCCTTGTGGACCGCGCGCTGTACGGCCGCGTCGGCGACCCGCGCCTGCTGGCCGAGCGGCTCACGCAGGAGGTGCGCAGGGCCGACCCGGCCAAGGCGCTGTCCTCGGTCGTCACCGTCCTGCAGGACGGCCTCGCCATCGAGGGCGCGGCGGTCGAGGTCGTGGACGGCAGGCCGGGGTACGTCGAGAGCGGGCACGTGGGGAGCTCGCCCCGGCAGATCCCGCTGGTGTGGCACGGCGAGACGGTCGGCCGCCTGCTGCTCGGCCGCCCGGGGCCGCGCCGCTTCGCCGCCGCGCACGACGAGCGGGTGATCAGCACGCTCGCGCCGTACGCGGCCGACGTCGCCCACGCCGTCCGCATGGCCGCCGACCTGCAACGCTCGCGCCACCAGATCCTCACCGCCCGCGAGGAGGAGCGCCGGCGGCTGCGCCGCGACCTGCACGACGGCCTCGGGCAGACGCTGTCCAGCATGGCGATGACGATCAACATGGCCCGCAGCAGCCTCAGGAAGTCCCCCGACTCCGCCGACACGCTCCTGCGGGACCTGCGCACCGGCATGGACGCGGTGTCGGGCGACATCCGGCAGCTCGTGTACGGCCTGCGGCCGCCCGCGCTCGACGACCTCGGGCTCGCGGGCGCCGTCCGCGCCCTGGCCGCCGAGGGTCCGCCGCCGATCACCGTGGAGGTGAGCGGTGACCTCGCGACGCTGCCCGCGGCGGTCGAGGTGGCGGCCTACCGCATCGTCCAGGAGGCCCTCACCAACGTCCGCAGGCACGCGCGCGCCACGCGCGCGTCCATCGCCCTGGACCGCTCCCCCGACGCGCTGCGGGTCCGCGTCACCGACGACGGCGCCGGCCTGCCCGAACGCCCGCGCGCCGGAGTCGGCCTCCACTCGATGCGCGAGCGCGCGGCCGAACTCGGCGGCACGTGCGCCACCGTGCCCGGCGCGACCGGCGGCACGACCGTCGAGGCCGTCCTTCCTCTCTGAACCCCGTGGCCCGCGGGCGTCGGACGACGGTGTCGCCCGCTCTGGCTTCCGGACTCGACTGTTAGTAAAGTTTCTTAAGGAACAGATCCGGACGCGTCGCCCGCGGCCACGGCACGAACGCACGGGCGCGCGATCGAGGGAACGGGACGGCCGGGCACGGCACCGGCCGCCGCCCACGCTGTCGGCGGGAAGTGGAGGTGGCCGGCGGATCGACGTCGGCGCGGTCGAATCGCCATCTGGACGCGCGGAACAGCCAAGCCACGTGAAATCGACGACCCGGACGGCTCGTCGCGGGCACGGCGTCATTCCGGCCGGGCCTCTCACGCGCCGCATCCTCGCGCGCCGCGGGTCCTCTCGCGCGCCGAGCCGGACCAGCCACCCCCCATCTTCCCGAAGGATCCCTGTGTTCCGAAATTTCGTGAAACGCACCCTCGCCGGGCTCGCCGGCCTCACCATCGTGGCCGCACTCGGCCTCACCGCCGCCACGGCCACGCAGGCCGCCGCCCCCTTCAAGGTGCTCGCCTTCTACAACGGCACCTGGGACGCGGCCCACATCGACTTCGACAAGGAGGCCAGGGACTGGTTCCCGAAGGCCGGCGCCCAGTACGGCTTCACCTGGGAGGCGACCACCGACTGGAGCCGCCTCAGCGCCGCCGGCCTGTCCCAGTACAAGGTCATCATGTTCCTGGACGACGCCCCGCCCGCGAGCCAGCGCGCCGCGTTCCAGACCTACATGCAGAACGGCGGCGCGTGGATGGGCTTCCACGTCAGCGCGTTCACCACCGACCCCAACTCCTGGAGCTGGTACTACAACACCTTCCTCGGCTCGGGCGCGTTCCAGACCAACACCTGGGGCCCGACCGCCGAGACGCTGAAGATCGAGGACCGCGCCCACCCGTCCACGGCGGGCCTGCCGGCGACGATCCAGTCGGCGGTGAGCGAGTGGTACTCCTGGAGCCGCGACCTGCGGCAGAACCCCGACATCGACATCCTGGCCTCGATCGACGCCTCCAGCTTCCCCGTCGGCACCGACCCGAACCAGCAGTGGCGCAGCGGCTTCTACCCGCTCATGTGGACGAACAAGCGGTACAAGATGCTGTACGCCAACTTCGGGCACAACGACATGAACTACTCCACCAACACGCGGATCTCGTCCACCTTCGCCAGCGCCCAGCAGAACCAGTGGCTGATCAACGGCCTGCTCTGGCTGGCCGGTGAGGGCGGCACCACCCCGCCGCCGACCGACGGCCCGATCTCGCCCACGACCTGGTACTCGGTCGTCAACAAGGGCAGCGGCAAGTGCGTGGACGCCCGCGCGGCCGGCACGGTGAACGGGACCGCGATCCAGCAGTACACCTGCAACGTGAGCAACGCCCAGCAGTACCAGTTCGTCCCGACGAGCGGGGGCTTCGTGCGCGTCAACAACCGCGGCAACAGCGCCCAGGTTCTCGACGTGACCAACGTGTCCACCGCCGACAACGCGCCCATCCAGACCTGGACGTACGGCGGAGGCAACAACCAGCAGTGGCAGCCGGTGTCCGAGGGCGGCGGCCAATACCACTTCGTCAACCGCAACAGCGGCAAGTGCCTCGACGTCCCGGGCGCGTCCACGGCCGACAGCGTCCAGCTCGTCCAGTACACGTGCAACGGGACGGCCGCCCAGTCGTTCAGCCTCACCGCCCGGAGCTGAGCCCGCCCGCGCCACCGGGCGCCCGCCGAGTGCGCGGCTCAGTCTTCGCTGAGGGCTCACTCATTGCCCGGTGGCGCCGTCGGCGCGCTCCCGCAGCAGATCGACATGCCCGTTGTGCCGCGCGTACTCCTTGGGTCATGGCGGACCGTGGTGGCCGAGCCAACGGAATGCGACGGTTCACGCGCCGACGACGACGGCGCGGCCCTGTTTCGTCCGGCTTTCATGTCGGCCGTGTACGGATTTCGTATTGAAATTCAGGCCCGGAATGCGAATTCCGCGCCGAAGCTTACGGCTGGGCCTCAGCCTGTCGTGTCCGCGTACGCGCGGACCGGTTTGGCCCTACGCTGTGCGCTGCGATGTTGAAATTCCATGCTTTGGGTCCCTTTCAGGTACTTGATCACGATTCCGCGCTGGACCTCGGCGGGCTGCGCCAGCAGGCCGTCCTCGCGCGGCTGCTCGTGGCCCGCGGCAGGGCCGTCCCGATGACCGTGCTCATCGACGAGCTGTGGCCGGGCGATCCCCCCGCCCAGGCGCTCTCGACGATCCAGGGCTACGTCTCCCGGCTGCGCCGCGCGCTGGAGCCCGGCCGCGCCCCGCGCGAGGAGGCGGAGATCCTGGTCTCCGCCCCGCCCGGGTACGCGCTGCGCACCGGCTCCGACGCCGTCGACACCTGGCTGTTCGAAAGCCTCGTCCGCGCCGGCGAGACCGGGGACGCCGCCGCGGTGTGGGACCGCATGGAACGGGCGCTCGGGCTGTGGCGCGGGCCGGCGCTGGCCGAGTTCGCCGACCTCCCGTGGGCCGCCGCCGAGGCGATGCGGCTCGACGAGCTGCGGCTGATGGCGGTGGAGCAGCGCGCCGAGGCGGCGCTGCGGCTCGGCAGGGCGACGGCGACCATCCCGGACCTGGAGTCCCACGCCTCGGCCCACCCCCTGCGTGAGGAGGCGTGGCGGCTGCTCGCCCTGGCCCTGTACCGGACGGGACGGCAGGGCGACGCCCTCGGGGCGCTGCGCCGGGCGCGCACGCTGCTGCGCGAGGAACTGGGTCTCGACCTCGGCCCGACCCTCCAGCGGCTGGAACGCGACATCCTCGCCCAGTCGTCGCACCTGGACAGCCCCGCCCCGGACGCCGCGCCCGCCGGGATGACCGCGCGGGAGGAGTCGGCCCTGCGGGTGGTCGTCGCCGACGACCAGGCACTCGTCCGCGCGGGCCTTCGGGTGATCATGGAGAACGAGCCGGGCCTGGAGCTGGTCGGCGAGGCGCAGGACGGCGAGCAGGCCATCGCGCTGATCCGCCGAACCCGCCCCGACCTGGTGCTGATGGACATCTCGATGCCGCGCCTGGACGGCCTCGCCGCCGCGCGCCGGATCCTGGCCGACGCCGCCCCGCCGAAGGTCGTCATGATGACCACCTTCGGGACCGACGACAACCTGTACGCGGCCCTGCGCGCGGGGGTCAGCGGCTTCGTCCTGAAGACCTCCCCGCCCGAGCAGCTCCTGGCCGCGATCCGCGCCGCGGCGGACGGCGACGCGCTGATCGACCCCGCCATGACGACCCGGCTCATCGCCGCCTTCGCCGGGCACGGCGACCCCGACGTCCCCCCCGCCCTGAAGGGCCTGACCGACGCCGACCTGGACCTCATCAAACTCGTGGCCCGCGGCCAGACCAACCAGGAGATCGCCGCGACCCTGTCCACCCCCGAGGACTCCATCGCCACGGCGATCACCACCCTCCTGACCCGCCTGGCCCTGCTCGACCGCGCCCAACTGGTCGTCCTCGCCTACGAGTCCGGCCTGATCAGCCCGGGCACGGCACCATGAGCACGCCCGGGAACGGGCGCCCCCGGCGATCCTGTCGGTTCGGCACGCCCGCACGGATGCTCATGACCACGTCCTTGGCTCGGGGTACCAACTCAGCCCGGCGACCTCGCCGACGAGGACAGGGTCGGCGAAGGCGATGACCAGTTCCACAACGTCGGAGAACCGGTCGGGGTAACCGGTCCCCGCCGTTCCCTGCCGTCGCCGCCAGGCCGCGTAGGAGGTCTGGCGGCGTTCCCCGAGATCGGTGATCGAGGCGGTGAGCGGGCGCAGGGTGATGCCGCGGTGTCCGGCGGTCGCGGCCAACGCCGCGGTGAGCTCACCACCGTCGAGCACGTGGAGCGTCGTGAGGCGGTAAAGGTCGGCGTAGTCGCGCTCTCTGGTGTTGAGATCGCCGAGAGCGACGGCGGTGGACAGCTTCTCCGCGATGACCGTGGCCAGGGGATAGCCGAAGATCTGGAAGGTGTCCGCGGAAAGCTGCTGCGGATAGTCGATGACCTGCGGCCCGGGAGTCACGGGGTCCCCGAAGCTGATGTCGAGTTGGAGCTTCAGACGCGCGCGGGCGATCGATGCGGCCATGGTCAGGCGCAGCCCGTTGTACGGTTCGTCCACCCGGATGGGGACCGCCTTGAGAGTCGCGGGGTCGAACTCGACGCCGTCATCGACATAGGTGTCGGCGATGCTCGCCACCCTCCGGACGATTTCCGCTTCTTCGCCGGGGAATCCACGTCCCAGCATGTGGATGTCACGGGTGAGCCGGCGCGCACCGAAACGAGCGAGCTGAAGGCCGCCCTTGAGGACGAAGTGCTCGCCCGATGGGGACAGGCCCATGCGATAGAGGAAGCGCTCGAGCACGTATTCGACCATGATCTCGTCGGTGGACCGGCCGGTGCGGCGAGCCAGGTTCCGCAGGTCGTTGTAGATGAGACCGGCGGGCGTGTCGCGTGTCGGGTTCGGCATCAGGCGAGCATCGCCTCGACGGCGGGCCGGACGGCGGACAGCGCGCCCAGTTCGCGCGCCGTGCTCTGAAGCTCGTGGACGCCGGCGGGGCCTTCGCGGCGGAGGTAGCGTCCGAGTGCGGCCAGCGCGAGTGTCTCGCCGATGCGCCGACGCCGGCGCATCGCGTCGACGACGCTGCGTGCCGCGTTGTATATGGGCACCCATTCCCCCGGCGCGGCTTCGAACCGCTCGATGCCCAGGGAGAAGTTCGCGGTCGCGACCTGGGTGACCGTGGTCGGCGGGTAGGAGATGGATGGGCGGTGTGTGCCCCGCGGAATCGCGATGTGGACGCTCACGGGAATATCATCGATCAACTCTTGGATCGCGAGTGCGGACTCACCGCAGACGACGGCACGGGGCGCCCGCAGACTGACGGCGAGCACGTCCAGATACGCGGTCACCGGGGCGTCCGCGCGACGATAGACACCCCGGGAGATCTCGTCGACCTCTCCGGCCGATGTGAGGATTGCCAGGTCTCGCGGTGAGACGGCCGCCCTTCTAGCCTGTGCTGTCGTGAACGTCGCGGGAAGCACGGCCAGGCGCGCTTCGAGCCGAGAGCCCACTCCGGGAGTCATGTATCGAATGCTACCCGACCAGCCCTCCTAGGGGGTGGATTCGATACAGATCCGGCTCTAGCCGCTGCTCACCGAGGCGCGGGCGGCGTTCGCCGAGCAGGGGGCCTGCGCTCGGCTGGGGAGATCGCGAGCCGGGCGGGTGTGGGCATCGGCACGCTGTACCGGCACTTCCCATGGGCGGCGTGCGCCCTCAGAGCTGAACCTCCGCGAGGGGCGGGCGGGCGGCACACGTAAGGTGGAGATCGTGCCTCAACTGCGTATCGCCCTCGCCCAGACCAACCCGGTGGTGGGCGACCTTTCCGCCAACGCCGACGCGCTGATCGGGTGGACGCGTCGGGCCGCCGACCGCGGCGCGCACCTGGTGGTCTTCACCGAGATGTTCCTGACCGGATATCCCGTCGAAGACCTGGTGCTCCGCACGTCGTTCGTGGACGCCTCGATCGCGACGCTGGACGCCGTGGCCGCACGGCTGGCCGAGGAGGGGCTCGGCGAGGTGCCCGTCGTCGTCGGGTACGTCGACCGCTCGGGCATGGCGCCCCGCGCCGGGCAGCCGAAGGGCGCGCCGCTGGACGCGGCCGCGCTGCTGCACCGCGGCCGCGTCGTCACCCGCACGGCCAAGCACCACCTGCCGAACTACGGCGTCTTCGACGAGTACCGCTACTTCGTGCGCGGCGACCGGTTGCCGATCTTCCGCCTGCACGGCGTGGACGTGGCGATCGCCGTCTGCGAGGACCTGTGGCAGGACGGCGGCCCGGTGTCGGCCGTCGCCCAGGCGGGCGCGGGCCTGCTGGTCGTGCCGAACGCCTCGCCGTACGAGCGCGAGAAGGACGACGTCCGGCTGGAGCTGTGCGCCGACCGCGCCCGCGAGGCCGGGTGCGCGCTCGCCTACGCGAACCAGGTCGGCGGCCAGGACGAGCTGATCTTCGACGGCGACTCGATCGTGGTCGGCGCCGGCGGCGAGCTCATCGCCCGCGCGGGCCAGTTCCGCGAGGAACTGCTGGTCACCGACCTGGAGCTGCCCGCCGCCGACCCCGCCGCGCGTCCCGGGTCCTTCCCGGTGGACGCCAGGGACGGCACGACGATCACCGTCGAGCGGCTGGAGATCTCCGCCGATCCCCTTCCCGTCTACACCCCCGAGCCGCCCGTCGTGGCCCCGCGCCTGGACGACCTGGAAGAGGTGTACTCGGCGCTCGTGCTCGGCGTGCGCGACTACTTCGCCAAGAACGGCTTCCGATCGGTGATCCTCGGCCTGTCCGGCGGCATCGACTCGGCGCTGACCGCGACCATCGCGGCCGACGCCGTGGGCCCCGACCGCGTGCACGTCGTGCTCATGCCGTCCCGCCACTCCTCCGACCACTCGGTGGGCGACGCCCGTGACCTGGTCGAGCGGCAGGGCTCGCACGCGCGGCTGGTGCCCATCGAGGGCATCGTGGACGCCTTCGAGAAGGAGATCGACCTGCACGGCCTGGCCGCCGAGAACCTTCAGGCGCGGGTGCGCGGCATGCTGCTGATGAGCCTGTCCAACGAGCACGGCCACCTGGTGCTGACCACGGGCAACAAGAGCGAGCTGGCCACCGGCTACTCCACGCTGTACGGCGACTCGGCGGGCGGGTTCGCGCCGATCAAGGACGTGCTGAAGACGATGGTGTGGGAGCTGTCGCGGTGGCGCAACGCCCAGACCGGCCGCGAGGGCGACCTGCTGCACCCCTTCGCCGTCCCGCCCATCCCCGAGAGCTCCATCACCAAGGAGCCGAGCGCCGAGCTGCGCCCGGGCCAGCGCGACACCGACTCGCTCCCGCCGTACGACGTCCTCGACCGGCTGCTGGCCGACTACGTCGAGCACGACATGGGCAAGAAGGAGCTGGTCGCGGCCGGGCACGACCCTGAGCTGGTCGCCCGGGTGATCCGGCTGGTGGACCTCGCCGAGTACAAGCGGCGCCAGTACCCGCCGGGCCCCAAGATCACCCCGAAGAACTTCGGACGCGACCGCAGGCTGCCGATCACCAACCGCTGGCGCGAGACCCCCGCCACCTGACCTGTCCGCGCCACGCATCCCAAGCCGCCCCGAACCGCCGAGCGGAGCGAGGCCATAGGCACGTTCGGGGCGCGGCGGTGTTCTGGAGCCGTCACGCGCAAGGGTGAGGGACGATCCCTTGCGTGTGACGGCGGAAGAACGCCGACTCTAAGGCGCCCCGAACCAGCCGAGCAAAGGGAGGCCATAGGCACGTTCGGGGCGCGGCGGTGTTCTGGAGTCCTCGCAGGCAAGGGTGAGGGACGATCCCTTGCCTGCGAGGGCGGAAGAACGCCGACTCTAAGGCGCCCCGAACCAGCCGAGCGAAGCGAGGCCATAGGCACAGCTCAGGCGTGCAGGCCCGCCAGTACCTGGGCGGTGATGCGCTCGGCCAGGTCGGCGGGGAGTTCCTCTTTGGGGTCACGCCACTTGGTGAAGAACAGCATCGCCCCGCTGAGCGCGGCCATCGCCATCTCGACGTCGATGCCGGCGCGGAACTCCCCCGTGTCGACGCCCCGCTGGATGATCGCCCGCAGCGCCTCGCGCCGGGGCTTGATCGCGATCTCGCGGAAGCGCTCGGCCAGGTGCGGGTAGCGGTCGGACTCGCTCAGCGCGATGGTCGTGATGCAGCGCAGGCGCCGGTCGTGGGTCTCCTGCTGCATCGCACCGAGGTGGCGGACGATGTCCTCGCGCGCGGACCTGCCGAGCGGCTCGGGCACGGGGGGCTTGAGGGTGGCCAGCGCGTCGACGACCAGGTCCTCCTTGTTGGACCAGCGCCGGTAGATGGTGGTCTTGCCCACGCCCGCCCGCGTGGCGATGGCCTCGATGGAGAGCTCCGCCACGCTCGTGCCCTCCGCCAGCATGTCGATCGTCGCGTCGACGATCGCGCGCTCCGCCTTCTCGCTGCGAGGGCGGCCCGGCGCTCGGGCGACCCCCATCTGCTCAGTCACCATGATCTGTTCACACTACTGCCGGTTCGGCGCTTTCCGGTGCCGCCACCGGCGGCACGACCGTTTCCTTCCCTGGCAGCCACTTCGCCACCACGGCCGCGCCGACGAGCGCGATCACGGCGGCGCAGACGGCCGTCACGTGCATGCCGTCCACGAAGGCCTGCTTGGCGGGGGCGACGAGCGCGGCGCCCTTGGCGCCGAGGGACTCGGCGACGCCCATGGTGGCCGTGATGGACTCGCCCGCCGCGTGCCGGAGGCCCTCCGGGAGGATCGTCAGCGTGCCGGCCACGTTGTCGCGGTAGGTCGCGGACAGGACCGAGCCGAGCAGCGCGACCCCGAGCGCACCGCCGACCTGGCGGACGGTGTTGGTCATGGCCGAGCCGACGCCCGCCTTCTCGCGGGGCACCGAGGACATCACGGCCTCGGTGGCCGGCGGGCCGATGTTGGCGAGCGCCGCCCCTTGCACGAAGCCGAGGATCTCGAACACCCAGATCGGGGTGTCCACCTGGAGGATCGTGTAGCTCGCGAGGGACGCCGCGACCAGCAGCATGCTCGCGGTGGCGAGCACCTTGCCGCCGAAGCGGCGGACCATCTGGGCGCTGAGCGGCGAGAAGATGAGCTGGGCCGCCGCGAACGGCAGCACGAGCGCGCCCGCCACGAGCGGCGAGTACCCCTTGACGATCTGCAGGTAGAACGCCATGAAGAACATCACGCCCATCATGGCGAAGAACGCCAGGCCGACGCTGGCGACGGCGGTGGAGAACCTCGGGATGGCGAAGTAGCGCACGTCGAAGGCCGGGTGGGCCGTCCTGCGCTCGTGCAGGACGAAGCCCGCGAGCACGGCCACGCCGACGAGAGTGGACGCCCAGACCTGCGGGTCGGTGACCGTGCCCAGCTCGCCGATCTTGATGATGCCGTAGACGATGCCGACCAGGCCGACGATGGACAGCAGCACGCCGAACGGGTCGAGCTGGGCCTTGTCGGGGTTGCGCGACTCGGGCACCAGCAACGCGATCAGCACCGAGCTGATGATGACGACGGGCACGTTAACCAGGAAGACCGAGCCCCACCAGAAGTGCTCCAGCAGGATGCCGCCGGTGATCGGGCCGATGGCGACCGCGAGGCCCACCCCGCCGGACCAGATGCCGATGGCCTTGCCGCGCTCCTGCGGCGCGAAGACGTTGGAGATGATCGCCAGGGTGGCGGGCATGACGGCCGCGCCGCCGAGGCCCATGGCGGCCCGCGCGGCGATCAGTTGCGCGGGGTCCTGCGCGTAGGCGCTGGCCAGGGACGCCAGGCCGAACAGCACCATGCCGATCTGCAGCATGCGCTTGCGCCCGAACCGGTCGCCGAGCACCCCGAAGGTGAACAGCAGGCCGGCGAAGACGAGCGTGTAGGAGTTGATGGCCCATTCGAGCTGGCTCTGCGTCGCCCCGAGCCCCGCCTCGGGGTCGGAGATGACCTTCAGAGCCACGTTGAGAATCGTGTTGTCGAGAACGACGGCGAGCAGGCTGAACACCATCACGCCGAGGACCTGCCAGCGGCGTGGGTGACCTGTCGGGTTGTCCACGAACCCCCCAAGTACAGTTAAGAGCGAAATATCGATACGGGTGCGTTTCGCAGCGCTACCGTAGCGCGCGGGGATTCGATACGCAACAGTCGCGTTTCGTTATGTTCGCCCGCCGGCGCGGGTCCGGCGGGAAGGAAGGCGCCGGCGTCGGCGCACCTCACCGGGACCGCCGGGCGGTCTCCTCGGTAAAGCCCGGGTCAGGGCGCGTGAAGGGATGAGTAGAGGGCATCCCGGGTGTTGTCATAACGGTCAGCCGTGCGATGATCTGACCGTCCGGGGACGCCACAGGGGCGCCTCGAGACCTGGAGGTACCCATGATGTCCTCTACGTCGAGAAACTCCAGCTCGCCGACCGCGCTCTACGGCGGCCAAGCTGGGCGAAGGGTGACCGTCCGCGACCTCGCCGCCGCCAAGGACCGCGGCGAGAAGTGGCCGATGGTCACCGCCTACGACGCGATGACCGCCAAGGTGTTCGACGAGGCCGGCATTCCGGTCATGCTCGTCGGCGACTCCGCCGCGATGGTCGTGTACGGCTACGACTCCACGCTGCCGGTCTCCGTCGACGACCTCATCCCGCTCACCGCCGCCGTCGTCCGCGGGTCCTCCCGCGCGCTGGTGGTGGCCGACCTGCCGTTCGGCTCCTACCAGGCGTCCCCGCAGGACGCGCTGGCCTCTGCCGCGCGGTTCATGAAGGAGGCGGGCGCCCACGCGGTCAAGCTGGAGGGCGGGCGCCGCGTACTGCCGCAGATCGACCTGCTGGTCTCGGCCGGCATCCCCGTCATGGGCCACCTCGGGCTGACCCCGCAGTCGGTGAACGCGTTCGGCGGCTACCGCGTCCAGGGCCGGGGCCAGTCGGGCGACGAGCTGATGGCCGACGCCAAGGCGCTGGAGCACGCGGGCGCGTTCGCCGTCGTGCTCGAATGCGTGCCCGCCGACCTCGCCGCGCGGGTCACGGCCGCGCTGTCCATCCCGACGATCGGCATCGGCGCCGGACCGTCCACCGACGCCCAGGTCCTGGTCTGGCAGGACCTCATGGGCCTCACCCCGCACCCCGCGAAGTTCGTGAAGAAGTACTTCGACCTGGCCGGCGAGATGGACCACGCGGTCCGCGCCTTCGCCGACGAGGTCGTCTCCGGCGTGTTCCCCGCCCCGGAGCACAGCTACAGCTGAGCTGCGTTCATGGCCGCGCCTCCGGCACGGCGGTTCGGGGCGCCCTGGAGTCGGCGCCCCGAACGTGGCCATTGCCTGGGTTCGCTCTGCCGGGTTCAAGGGACTCGGGAGGCGGCCTGGACTTGGTCAGGTGAGGGTGGACGGGTCGGTGTTGGCGCCGCAGACGACGACGGCGACCCGCTCGCCCGGGTCGGGGGTGTACGCGCCCGAGCGGAGGGCGGCCAGAGCGGTCGCGCCCGCGTGCTCGGTGGCGAGGCGGTAGTCGCGCCACAGTTCGCGGCGCGCCTCGGTGATCGCCTCGTCGGTGACCAGCAGCGCCCGTACGCCCGCCGCCCGCGCCGTCTCGTACGCGATGCGCCCGGCCCTGCTCGCGCCCAGGGCGTCGGCGCCGACCCCGCTGACCTCGACCGCCACCGGACCGCCGTGGGCCATCGCGTCGTGCAGCGTCGGAATGCGCTCGGGCTCCACGGCGACGACCCGGGCCTCGCCCGCCACCGCCGCCGCCACGCCCGCGATCAGCCCGCCGCCGCCCACCGCGACGAGGATGGTGTCCACACCGCCCAGCGTCCGGGCCTGGCCGATGAGCTCCAGCCCGAGCGTGCCCTGGCCCGCCACGACCTCCGGCTGGTCGTAGGCGTGGATCTCCAGGGCTCCGGTCTCGGCGGCCCGCTTGGCCGAGGCCTCGTAGGCGTCGGCGAAGATCGCGCCGGTCTGGGTGACGTGCGCGCCGAGCGCCCGGAGCCCGGCGACCTTGATCGGCGCGCACACCTCGGGGACGAAGATCTCCGCACGGACGCCGAGCACGCGCGCCGCGTACGCCACCGCGACCCCGTGGTTGCCCCCGCTCGCCGCGATCACCCCGGCGTCCGGCGTGGGGCCGGCGCCGAGGATGCGGTTGAACGCGCCGCGGACCTTGAACGAGCCCGCGTGCTGGAGGCTCTCCAGCTTCAGCACGAGCCCCGGCTCTCCCTCGATCACCGGCGTGCGCCGGACGCGCCCGGCGATGCGCGCGTCCGCCTCTTCGACGTCCCGCCGCGTGATGATCACTGGTGTCTCCTAGCGGTCAAGGGCCTGGGTGAAGTCGGACCAGAGGTCCTCGGCGTGCTCGATGCCGACCGCCACGCGCACGGTGCCCTCGCCGATCCCTGAGGCGGCCAGTTCCCCGGGGGTCTGCGAGCGGTGAGAGGTGGTGGCCGGGTGCAGGATCAGCGTCTCGACCCCGCCCAGCGAAGGCGCGAGCAGCGCCAGCCGTACCGAGCTCATGAACCGCTCCCCCGCCGCGCGCCCGCCGGTCAGATCGAAGGAGAAGACGGCCCCGAAGCCGGGCAGGAGCTTGACGGCGAGCTGGTGGGAGGGGTGTCCGGGCAGCCCAGGCCAGTGGACGGCCTCGACGGCGGGGTGCTCGGCCAGGCGGGTGGCGAGGACGCGGGTGTTCTCGCAGTGGCGCGCCATGCGCAGGGGCAGGGTCTGCATGCCGCGCACGGTCAGCCAGGCGGCGAAGGGGTCCAGCGTGGCGCCGAGCTCGGTGGAGAACGACCACACCTTGCGGTGCAGCGCCTCGTCGGCGAAGACGGCGATCCCGCCGAGGACGTCGCTGTGCCCGCTGAGGTACTTGGTCACCGAGTGGACGACGACGTCGGCCCCGTGCTCCAGCGGGCGGCACAGCACCGGCGAGGCGAAGGTGTTGTCCACCACGGAGATCAGGCCCGCCTCGCGCGCGGCGGCGCACATGCCGGGCAGGTCGGCGACCTGGGTCATGGGGTTGGCGATCGTCTCCAGGTACAGCAGCCGCGTCTCGGGGCGTACGGCGTCGCGCACCGCCGCGGGGTCGTCCTCCGGGACGTAGCTGACCGCGATCCCGAACCGGCGGGCCAGGTCCGCGATGACCGTGGCCGTCCCGCCGTACAGCGGCTTCTGGGCGATCAGGTGGTCGCCCGGCGAGAGCAGCCCGAACAGCACGCAGTTGATCGCGCCCATGCCCGACCCCGCGGCGACGGCGGCCACGCCGCCCTCCAGACCGGCGACCGCGTCCTCCAGCGCGCGGACGGTCGGGTTGGACAGCCGCCCGTAGACGAAGGCGCCGTCGGGGCGGGACATTCCGTCGGCGAAGACCGCGGGGTCCTCGAAGGCGAATCCGGAGGTCTGGTAGATGGGGGTCGCGATGGGGACGCTGCCGTTCAGCGGCGGCTGCGGCACATGGACGGCACGGGTATCCGGGTGCAGATCGCTCATGCCGTCAAGAATGACGGTAAAACACCCAATTTGTCAGATTCACCTCGCCAGGCCGCGCTTCCGGACGGGCACACGGCCGCAGTCGCGGACCCCCGCTCGGACGGGCGCACGGCCGCGCTCATGGACGCACCGCGAACCGACGCGCGGCAGCGCTCCCCGCCCCCGTCTCGGACGGCGGCTCACACATCGGTGACGCGGATCCCGGCGTGGGCCTTGTAGCGGCGGTTGATCGAGATCAGGTTCGCGGTGAACGCCTCGATCTGGTGGGCGTTGCGCAGCCGCCCGCCGTAGACGCCGCGCACGCCCGGGATGCGGGCCGCCAGCGCCTGCACGGTGTCGGTGGCCTCGCGGTCGTCGCCGAGCACGAGCACGTCCAGGTCGATCTCGGCGACCTCGGGGTCGAGCAGCAGCACGGCGGAGACGTGGTGGAACGCCGCCACGACCCGGCTGTCGGGCAGGACGACCGCCGCCTGCTGGGCCGCGCTGCCCTCCTCGACGTCCAGCGCGAACGCGCCCTGCTTGTCGAAGCCCAGGGGGTTCACGCAGTCGACGACGATCTTGCCCGCCAGCTCCGAGCGCAGCGACTCCAGCAGGGCGCGGTGCCCGTCCCACGGCACCGCGACGATCACGACGTCGGCCTCGGCGGCCACCGCGGCGTTCTCGTCGCCGCGCACGGGCAGCCCCTCGCCGAGGCTCGCGGCCGCCTCCCGCGCCCGCGAGGCGCTGCGCGACCCGATCAGGACCTGGTGGCCCGCCACCGCGAACCGGTGCGCGAGGCCCTTGCCCTGGTCCCCCGTGCCGCCGAGGATGCCGATCGACAGCCCGCCGACGTCCCGAAGCTCATCGCTCATGATGCTGATCGTCCCCTCGATCGCGGTCGCAGTTCTCCCGATCATGTCAGGTGTTTCTTATCGGGACGGCGCCGGGGGCCGTGATGCACCATGGAGGCCATGGACGCTGCGTCGGTGACCTTCCTGCGCGAGGTGCTCGCCACGACCGGCTGGGTGGAGCGCACCTGCGAGTTCGCGCTCCCGCTACGCGCCACCCGCACGCCGGGCGGGCTGCTCGTCGTCGGCACCCCTGAGGACGAGCCGTGGCACCTGGCGGCGCACCTCGACGACGAGGCGCGGGTCAGCGGGCTCGCCCAGCTCGCCCCCACGCTCGTGCGCTGGTCGCCGCCCCCGGGGGCCCCTCCCCACCTCGCCGTGGGCATCGACCGCATCCAGGCGGCGCGGCGCGGCGAGACGCTGTTCGTGGTCGCCGAGCGCAAGGCGCCCGTTCCCCTGCTCGAACGCGTGGACGACGCCCGGCGCACGGGCGCGACGATCCTCGCCCTCGACGGCGGGGACCCCGATCTGGAAGGGCTGGCCCACGACGCGCTCGCCGTGCCGGAACGCGACGGGCTGTTCACGTTCGACGCGGCCCAGCACCTGGTCAGCATGGCGGCGGGCGAGGCGCCCCGGCAGCGCGGCCGCCTCCTGGACCGGCTGGCCCGCCTGGCCGAGCGCGTCACCGGTCCCCGCGTCCCCGACTGATCGGATCCGTCCCCCGGACCGGCCGACGGCGAGCGTCTCGAAGCGGCCTGACCGTCGGCGGACCCGGTCCCGTCCGAAATCAGAGGCAAATCCTTTCATCGGGTTGCCATGGCGTTCCGCTCGCGTCAGATACCTGACCGCCCGCGTCGCATCCCTGCCCCCGCGTCCCGGGGGCGCCGCGCCCGGCCGGGCGTAGCCTTGGGGAAACGAGCCGGTCACGGCGTCGCGGCACCACCGGTGAGGCCGCCGCCCGTGCCCGGACGGCCTTCCGTCCCGCCGACCCGCGAGGAAGCCCCGCGTCCCGCCTCCGCAGGCCACCGTACGTCCCGTCACCGCTCACGTCCCGCGCCGTCGCGACGGCCGCCCGTCCGATCGCTCCGCGCGGACACGCTTTCCGCATTGATTGGGGTGAGTTCGTTGTACTGCAGGGTCCCGAGCCACGGCCGTGGCGGCGCCCATCGCGCGCCGCGGGCGGCCGCCCGTCCCACCGGGGACTGAGACGGTGTCCTCCCTGGCCATCCTCATCGACGTCGCCGGCATCCTCGGCGCCGCGTCGCTCCTGTACGCCTACGCCATGCTGTCCATGTCGAAGATGTCCGGCGCCGGCCTGACCTACCAGGTCATCAACCTCTGGGGCGCCGCCGCCCTGATGGTCAACTCCGCCTACCACTTCGCCTGGCCGTCGGCCGTGCTGAACCTGATCTGGTGCGGGGTCGGCGTCCTGGCCCTCACCCGCATCATCGCGGCCAGGCCCTGGAAGCGGCGGCAGACGTCAGGCGGCCGTCCTGGCTGAGGTCACCGGGCGAGCGGAAATGCCGGAAAGGCGGCGTGTCAGTTGTCGTCCCAGTCCTTGTCGCCCTCGTGCCAGGCCCGGTTGCGGGCGGCGGCCGTCTCCAGCGCGCCGGCCGCCTCGTCGCGGGTGGCGTACGGCCCCAGCCGGTGCTTGTCCGGGCAGCCCTTGTCCGGCTCGACCTGCATGTGCCTGAGACAGAACCACCACTGCTCACCGCTCATGTGCCCTCCTCACCCGCGGGTTCGGGTCGGGTCCCGGACGCCCGCGGCGCTCGCCGTCCAGTCAGATCCTGCCCTATCGTCACCGAACTAGACTTGCCCCCATGACGACATTGCTCCGGCCCGGACGGCTCTCGCCCACCCTCAAGGTCCCCGCCCACATCGAGCGCCCGGAGTATGTCGGCCGTAAGGAGCCCCGCAGGGGCGAAACCGACGTCCAGACGCCCGAGACGATCGAGCGCATGCGCGTCGCCGGGCGCATCGCCGCCCAGGCCCTGGAGGAGGTCGGCCGGCACGTCGCCCCCGGCGTGACCACCGACGAGCTCGACCGCATCGGCCACGAGTTCCTCTGCGACCACGACGCCTACCCCTCCACGCTCGGCTACCGCGGCTATCCGAAGTCGCTGTGCACCTCGATCAACGAGGTCATCTGCCACGGCATCCCGGACGACACCGTGCTGCGTGACGGCGACATCGTCAACGTCGACATCACCGCCTACATCGGCGGCGTGCACGGCGACACCGACGCCACCTTCCTCGTCGGCGAGGTGGACGAGGAGTCGCGGCTGCTGGTCGAGCGCACCCGCGAGGCGATGATGCGCGCGATCAAGGCCGTGGCCCCCGGCCGCCAGCTCAACATCGTCGGCCGGGTCATCTCGGCCTACGCCAAGCGGTTCGGCTACGGCGTCGTGCGCGACTTCACCGGCCACGGCATCTCGACCTCGTTCCACTCCGGCCTGATCGTGCCCCACTACGACGACCCGTCCCTGTCGGTGACGCTGGTGCCGGGCATGACGTTCACGATCGAGCCCATGCTCACGCTCGGCACCATCGAGTACGACGTGTGGCCCGACGGCTGGACGGCCGTCACCAAGGACCGCAGGCGCACCGCCCAGTTCGAGCACACGATCGTCGTGACCGACTCCGGCAGCGAGATCCTCACCCTCCCCTGACCCGCGCGCGCCGCCCCGCAGGTCGCAGGGACACGCCGGTCAGAGGAACACGAACCACCAGACCACGAGCACGACCCCGACGAGGGCGGTCAGCGCGTCGCACCACCGGAACGGGCCGCGCACCACCACGGCCAGGGCGAGCACGGCGGAGACGGCGGCCAGCGTGCCGTACAGCAGGACCGAGGTCGGCACGCCCACCGCCAGCACCGTCTCGTCGTGGGCGGCCACGCCGTACACCCCGGTCGCCGCCATGATCGTGAACGCGACCCCCGCGAGACCGGCCACCGTCGTCAGGGCCAGCTGTGAGGAGATCCGCCTCCCCCGGCCGCGCCTCAGGCCCAGGAGCCCGGCCACGAGCTGCGCGGCCGAGGCCACGAAGAAGAGCACGAAAGGGATCAGCGGCAACCACGTGCCCGTGCTCAGGCGGTAGACGACCGGGGTGACGTAGAGCTCCCCCGGCCGCCACACCTTGTACTCCGCCTGGCGCGGGTCGCACGGCGCCTGGGCGGCGGGGTTCTCGACGAACGCCGAGATCGTCTGCCTGCCGCACCGGCTGGACAGGAAGACGGCGTGCCCGACCCCGGCGAACTCGGTGAACCGGGCGGCGGGCAGCGCCGCGGCGGCGGTCCTGGCGTCGGCGGGTGGCGTGGCCGGGTCGTACTCCCCGCCCACGACGAGCACGGGGGCGGTCATGCCGGAGACGGACGGCCTGGCCGGTGAGGCGGGCAGCCGCCAGGCGTCGCACACGGCCTGGTCCCCCGTCACCGTGAACAGGCGCGGGCCCTGGCCGGCGGCGAAGGTGTTGGCCGGCGCCTCGTCCTGGCACATCACCGCGTAGTAGAGCCCGAACTCGTGCGACAGCAGGGCCCCTCCCGCCTGGTCGGCGAGCGGCTGCAAGGGGCGGTGGTCGCCGCCCGCCACCGCGTCGACCAGCGCGGGCACGACGGGCAGGACGTCCACCTCGTGCATGGCCTCGGTGAGGACGGTCGCCACGTCGTCCCCGTTCAGCACGACCGTCAGCGGGCGGCCGGTGAGCGGATCGGAGGTCTCCAGCCGCGCCGGCGTCCGGTCCAGTGCGCGGACCATCTCCGCGAAGCGGCCGGGCAGCCCGGGCCAGGAGCGGCCGAGCCGCGCGAGCGTGCCCGCCAGCTTGGCCGTGGCGCGGTCGTACCAGTGCGTGCCCTCGGGCCAGAAGGAGTCCAGGACCACCGAGCGCGTGCCCTGCGGGTCCGCGGCCGCGGCCATCAGCATGGTCCTGGTCGAGTAGCTCACGCCGAACAGGTTCCAGCGGGCGTAGCCGAGAGCGCGGCGCAGGTCCACGACGTCGGCGGCGATCTCGGCGGAGACGTACCCCCGCAGGTCGACGCCCTGCCGCGTGAGCCGGTCCTTGCAGGCGGCGGCGCCCCCGGCCATCCCCGCGCGCTCGGCCGGGTCGCCGGTGCGGCCGGGCGTGGTGAGCGTGGTGAGAAGGGCGCGGGCGATCTCGGGGCAGTCCAGGCGTGGCAGCGACCACCGGCCGCCGCGCTGCTCGATCACGACGACGTCCCGGTCGGCGCCGAAGGACATCTGCGTGAGGTAGCCGGTGAGCTGGAGCGACGCCGAGCCGGGGCCGCCACTGCTGTAGACGACGGGGTCGGGCCGGCGTCCGGGGGAGGTCGAGCGGTGGACGGCGTAGCCGACGCGGATCTCCTGGCCGCCGGACACGTCCCTGCGCTCCGGCACCACCAGGTAGCCGCACCGGGTGCCGGCCGGCACCGCCACCGGGCACGGGTGCTCCTCCAGCCGTACCCCGGCCCGCGCCGAGGACGCCGCCGGCGACGGCACCCCCAGGAGCAGGGCGAGGAGGAAGACGAGCGCCGTCGCCGCTGTGACGCCGCGCCGCCGGACCGCCGGGCGGCCTCTCGGCGGTCCGGGCATCCGGGTCACCCGCCCACTCCGCAGGAATCCAGGGGAAAGGCCATGGTCAACTCCGTCGGGCAGGGGGTACGCGCGAGCCGATCAGGAGACTAGCCCGTCCGCCCGCGACGATGGCAGGCGCTCCCCTGCCCACCGCCGGACGCGCGTAACGACGCCGCACGGGCGACGGTGTGGGGTTTTCCGCAGGTGGGCTTCTGTGGTGCGCCCCCCGCGAAACGAACGGTCGCCCTCATCCCCGGATATGTCTCATCTTGAATAGCCTCACGGGCATGGATACGACGACCGTGGACGGGGTCGCCGGATGGGCGATCGGACTCATGGAACAGCTCGGCGCGCCCGGGGCGGGGCTCGCCATCGCGCTGGAGAACCTGTTCCCCCCGCTGCCGAGCGAGGTGATCCTCCCGCTGGCGGGGTTCACCGCCAGCCGGGGGGACATGAGCCTGCTGGACGCGCTGGTGTGGACCACGCTGGGCTCGGTGGTCGGGGCGCTCGCGCTGTACGCCGTCGGGGCCCTGCTGGGCCGCGACCGGGTGGTCGCCGTGGCATCGCGCCTGCCGCTGGTCAAGGTGTCGGACATCGAGAAGACCGAGGCGTGGTTCGGACGGCACGGGCGCAAGACGGTGTTCTTCGGGCGCATGGTCCCGCTCTTCCGCAGCCTCATCTCGATCCCCGCCGGGGTGGAGCGCATGCCACTCGTCCCCTTCACCCTGCTGACCACCTTGGGGAGCCTGATCTGGAACACCATCTTCATCATGGCCGGGCACCTGCTCGGCGATAACTGGTCGCTGGTGGAGACCTACGCCGGGATCCTCTCGAAGGCCGTCATCGGCCTGGTCGTCCTGGCCGTGGCGGTGTTCGTGGCCGTACGCGTCAGGGATCGGCGCAAAGGCGAACATGCGGTCCACTGACCCGGGCGGCACCCCCAGGGCGGCGGGTGGAGGACATCGCCCAGCAGTGTCCCGGGATCAGGAGCGGTCAGCCTGACGTTGGCGCGGGACACGAAGACCTCCGGTTCGGTGAAGGCGGCACCTTCACCACATCCGGAGGTCTTCTCACTGATCGAGCATCCGCTGCGGCGTGCATCGACCCGCCGGCCAAGGACGCCTAGGCACGCCCGGCCCGCAGGGCACGGGCGCGTCTCCCCACGCGCTCGCCGTCCACGGGCCGGTCCTGCCGCCGGGCCGCCAGGTCGAGCGCGCGGAAGACTCGCTCGCGCCGGCGGAGCAGCTTGGCCGGGTTCCTGGCCAGGGTCCCCCTCAGGTACAGCGCGCTCGTCGCGGGCGCGCCGAGAGTGCCGATCTCCGGCAGCCGGATCACCGCGACGCTCTCCGCGTAGGCGAGCACCTGGGCGCCCGCCGGCTCCCCCACCCGGCTGATCTCGAAGCTCATCACGCCCGCCCGGCAGGCGAACGCGAGTTTCATCCCCTTTCCTGTGCAGAGCACGGGCACGGCCACCCCCAGCAGCCGTTCCCGTGACGTGAGACCCGCCTCCATCGTGATCCGCATCGCTCGTTCGGGGGTCAGCGGGAAGACTCCGGCGACGCTCTCGCGCGCCGCGAGCCCCTGGCGGTTCAGCCGGGAGACGATGACTCCGAAGAAGAGCGTGATCAGGAGGATGGCGATGGTCAACCCCTCCATGCCGGCTCCTTGCCTGCGCCGGGCCGCCCGGTTCGCCGCACACCGCGTGACCGGGTGCGGAGAAAACCGTCAGGCTCGGACAAATCCTCCCTTTAGACATATGGACCATATCCCCACCGATCATCGTCGGCGTCCTCATCCGCGGCGTGTTTTCCCCGGGTCGCCCTTAGTACTTAGTACTGCCGATGCCCACGGCGTGAACGACCGTGAACGCCGAGTGACGGGAATCCCGCGCGCGGGACGCCTGTGGCGCGCCGGAGCGGGGGGCGTCCAGAACCCTTATCGGTGAAGCTCGTCGACGAAATGACCGAGCTTCGCCGCGATGCCCGACCGCTGTTCGACGCCGAGTTTCCGCAATATCCGCGAGACATGGCCTTTGATCGTCGATTCGGTGACGAAGACCCGGGCGGCGATCTCCTTGTTCGTCATGCCGCCCCTGGCGATCAGGAACGCGATCTCGCGCTCCTTGGAGGACAGCGAGTTGAGGAGGTTCTCCGCGTGCAGCGAGGGCCGGGCGATGATGTCCATCGTCTCGGTCTGCCCCTGCTCGCACTGCCGCCGGAGCCGCCTGACCTGGCCGAGCAGCGGGGAGCCGGACATCGACACGGCCTCCTCCAGCTCGCAGATGCCGGTGTGCAGGGCGGCGAGGATGGCGGAGACGTCCTGCACCACCTCCATGAGGGTCGGCGGATCGGTCTCCGAGCCGGACCCGGGGGCGGCGAGCTCCTCCCGGACGCGGGCGTCCTCGCGCTCCCGCGCCAGCACGGTCGCCACCGACCTCGCCGTCCACTCGAACGCGCGCACGTGCTCGGCGGTGTAGACCTCGGGCTTGTACGACTGCACCGAGGCGAGCCCGATGATCGTCTGCCCGGCGTCGCGCCGCTCGAAGATGGGAACGGTGATGGCGTCCTCCGACACCCGCCTCTCGTCGCCGAACGCGATGCCGTGGTGCAGCAGCCTGCCGTTGTCGCCGGCGAAGGTGTACGCGCGCCGGTG
Organism: Sphaerisporangium album; assembly: GCF_003323745.1. Taxonomy (GTDB): domain Bacteria; phylum Actinomycetota; class Actinomycetes; order Streptosporangiales; family Streptosporangiaceae; genus Sphaerisporangium; species Sphaerisporangium album. The sequence goes on along the minus strand of NZ_QOIL01000014.1, from coordinate 47,961 downwards.
CCGCAGGATCCACGCGGCCTGCCCGTTCGGGCCGTAGCCGGAGACCTCCGGCGGGACGTACCGCTTGATCGGCAGGGAGTCGTCGAATGTGTACGGGTAGACGATCTTCCGGTCCTCGCGGTAGAAGCCGACGTAGAAGGCGTCCACGGCACAGATCGTGGTCATGGCGAAGCGCCAGTAGTCGAACAGGGCGTAGTGGTCGCCCATGCGCGCGCGGAGTCCGCGGTCCGCCTGGCTCAGGGCCGCGGCGACCTCCGGCGAGAACCCGGAACGCGAACGAGGCACGGACACTCGTCCTCCCATGACTGACCTCGGCGACGGCAAAGCCCCGGTACCCGGCGAAGATCCGGCGCCGGGAAGAGCCTTCCTGACTGGCACGCGCCATGTCACCATTTCGCTGAATTTGGTTGCCACAAGATATCTTTGATGTCCGGCACGGCCGCACGAGACGCACGCCTCCGCCCCACCGCGAAGCCACGACCTCGGCGTATGCGGTTCCGGCATCATTTAGAACGCGACACTTCGCTCCGGGCTCGAAACGCTACGCTCCGCATGCGCTGACTCGGAATTCATGGGGTCAGTCAAGGATGCCGGGTGTTTATGACTTCGGCATCCGAAGGACACCGCGCGCCGCCGCACGCGGGGGTGGCCGGGAGGTGAACGCCCCCGCACGGGCCGCGTCCCCGCCCCCGGGCGGACGGCGTGCCCGGGGGCGGGCGGCTGTTCAGGCGCCGCCGCGCCCGCCACAATGATCCGATGAGCATTCGCATGGCCGCCCTGGACGAGCTTCCCCTCCTGCAGGACATCGAACGCGCCGCCGGGCGGCTCTTCCGCGAGATCGGCATGCCGTCGGTGGCCGACGACGAGCCGCCGTCCCTGGACGTGCTCGCCGGATACCAGCGGGCCGGGCGGGCGTGGGTGACGGCCGACGACACCGGCCGTCCGGTGGCCTACCTCATCGCGGAGACGGTCGACGGCAACCTGCACCTGGAGCAGGTCTCGGTGCACCCGGCCGCGGCGCGCCACGGCCTCGGGCGGGCGCTCATCGACCACGCCGCCGCCCACGCCAAGGACGAGGGCCTGCCCGCGCTCACGCTGATCACCTTCGCCCGCGTCCCGTGGAACGCCCCCTACTACGAGCGCTGCGGTTTCTGGTCCCTGGACGACGCCGAGCTGACCCCGGGCCTGCGGGCGCTTCGCCGCCGTGAGGCCGCGCTGGGGCTCGACCGGTGGCCGCGGGTGTGCATGCGCCGGGACCTTTGAGTCGTCCGCCCTTTTCAGCCGACAATAACCCGGATTTTGGCGATTTCAGGATTTTCGCTGATTCAGCGCTCCTCCCCCGGCCGGATAAGCCACGCGCGTATCCGGCCGCGATCTTCTTCACACGAGGCCGTTTCTCCCGGTCGCTCCGGCGGCGAATGATCCGCTGATCGGCCCCGCGCGGGACGTGCGCCCGACTTATGCTGGAGAGGGCAAGAAGCCGTTCACGGCCCCTTTTCCATTCCCGACTTCCCGCCGATCCCAAGCCTTTTCAGGGGACCACCGAGGAGATCCGTGACCTCAGCCCCCCTTTCCGTCCCGGAAGGGCCGCGCTCCCCCGTGACCGCCGGCCCGGCGCAGGCGGATCCCGTTCACACGTCCCAGTCGCGGCGCGAGGGCCTGCAGGAACTCCTGCGCGTCTTCGACCGCGTCCGGGTGCGCCCGACCCGGCGCAGCGGCGACATCCCCCTGCCCGTTCTGTGGGTGACCGGGCCGTGGGAGGCGACGTCGGCGATGGCCGACGCCCTCGAAGAACGGTGCGCCGGCACGCCCTGTGCCGTCCTCACCCCGCCCCAGGAGGCCGAGGGCCCGGCCGAGCCTGCGCCCCCGTACGCGACGCGGGCGGCACGCCTGTCCGAGGCGGCGAAGAACCTGGCCGAGCACGCCTCACCCGGGGAGGCGCACCTGCGCTTCCCGCTGTTCGCGCAGGTGCAGTGGCTGCTCGGCCTGCACGTCACCGAGGAGGGCCACGAGCTGCGCGACGGCGTCAGGCGCGCGATGAACCAGCGGCGCCGGCAGATCGGCACGGGCACCGAGCAGGAGCGCAGGGGCTTCTGGAAGAACGTCCGCGCCTACGCCGAGGGCCCGCTGCCCGCGTGGGCCGCCGCCACGGCCATCCTCAGCGCCGGGTGGGCCGACCAGCTCACCACCCTGTTCGGGTTGTGCGCGATCCTCGCCGGCCCGGTCATCGGCTCCTTCCACGTGCTGCTGCTGTCGCGCAACTGGGCCGGTCGCCGCCGGTACATGTGGTTCCTGCGGCAGCCGTACCTGATGCCCGACAACCGGCGCAACCAGCCGCGCGACCTGACCGGCTTCGCCGTGCGCCTGCTGTCCGCCCGCGACGACGCCGCCTCGGCCGACCCGCGCCGGCAGAGGGAGGCCGCCCAGGCGAACGACGAGATCGAGCGCCTGCTGGTGAACGCGTTCCTGGAAGACCTGCGCCAGGGCTACGAGCGGCGGCTCTGGAAGGTCTGGCGGCGGGTCGCCTGGGCGCGCACGTCCTACCCGGTGTTGCTGGTGAACGGCGACGACGACCGCCTGGTGGCGCGCGTCGAGGAGGTGCGCGCGGCCACGCGCCTGGCCGACCCGCTGCTCGTCGTCGTCACCGGCCCCGGCGACGTGGCGGGGGCGCCGCGCGCGGTCCCCGCCCGTCGCGTGAGCGTCCTGGCCGGACGGCCCGACCGCGCCGAGGAGCTGTGGGCCCAGTGGGAGGCCGAGCTGGCCCGCGACCGCGCCCTCGGCTCGCACCGCGTCCTGCGCATCGAACTGGAGGCGGAGGACGAGCAGGCCATGGCCAAGGCCAACTCGGTTCCGCCGGAGGGACGGCCGAGGCCCCTGCTCGCGCATCCGGCGATCCCGTGGCTCGTGGTGGCGGCGCTGGTGGCGGTGTCGCTGGTGCGGGTGCTCGCGACCGCGACCGCCACCTGCGGCCCCGGCATCTGGCGCGTGCCCTCGGGCGAGTGCGTCGGGGTCAGCGAGGACGGGTTCGTCTTCGCCCCGCACCTCGCCCCCGTGCTCGGGCTCATCGACCGGCAGAACCGCGCCATCCTGGCCTCCGGCCACCCGTACGCCTCCGTGGTCTACTTCGGCAAGCTGACCACTTCGGGGCATTCGCAGGCCGGGGCCTACGACCCGCTGACCGACATCAACGGCGAGCTGGCCGGCATCGCGCTGGCGCAGGGGCGGCTGATCGAGAACAACGCCGACGGCAGCCTGCTCCAGATGCGGGTGCTGCCGGCGAACGGCGGCGCCGACTTCGTGTACGCCGAGGACGTCGCCCGGGAGATCCTGCGCCGGGTGCGCGACGACCCCACGATCATCGGCGTGATCGGGCTCGGCGAGAGCAGGAAGCAGGTGCGCGCGGCGATCCAGGAGCTGGGCAGGAAGGCGCTGCCCGTGATCAGCACCACGTCCACCTTCGACGACCTGGGCATGCGGGAGGCGGACGGCAGGCACATCCCGTCGTTCTTCCCGCTCGCCCCGCCCAACACCCGGCTCACCGCCGTGGCGGCCGGGTGGGCCCGCGCGGGGGTGCCGGAGCGGAAGGCGCCCCCGGCCAGGACGGCGAAGGTCTTCATCGACGCCACGCCCAGCGACCTGCTCGGCGAGGACCTCGGCGACAAGTTCATCGCCGCGTTCGGGAAGGGAGCAACGCCGATCCGGTACTCCAGGGCCGCCGACCTGGAGAAGGGGATCACCGAGGTGTGCCGGGGCAGGGACCAGCCGGATCTGGTGTACTACGCGGGCCGGACGGCGCAGTTCGGGGCCTTCGTCGACGCGCTCGCCAAATCGCAGTGCCACCAGCTCACGGTCATGGCCAACGACGACGTCACGCAGTACGTCAACGACCACGCCCCCGAGCTCGGCGGCAACGACCGCGTGCGGGTCATGTACGTCGCGCTGGCGCCGCCGAGCACCAAGAAGGACGAGCGGAACATCTTCCCCCCGAACTACGGGACGGACTTCTACAAGAGGCTCGACGGCCTGGTCCGCGAGCTCGGCATGGCGAAGCTGGAGCGGACGCGGCTTCCCTCGCCCGAGTACGCCGTGCAGGCGCAGGACGCGGCGGTGGCGCTGATGCGGGCCGCCCAGGAGGCGTTCTCCGGGCAGGGCGCCCCCGCCCCCGAGGACGGCGGGCCGGGGGTGGTCGACCGGGGCGGCGTGCTGCTCGCGCTGGAGAACCTCCAGGAGATCGACGGGGACAGCGGGCTGGTCAAGCTGCACGGCGCCGCGGACGGCCGGCACGCCAAGGACCGCCCGATCCTGCTGGTGGCCATCGACCCGGACGGCCGCCAGGTGGTGGTGCGCCAGTGCGGCAAGCTGTACGCCAAGCAGGCGCCGAACCCCGGCTGCCCGGAGCCGTGACGGTCTCCGCCGGGGCTTCACCTCGTGGGGCTCCGGCGGTGTCCGGGCTCAGATCTGGCCGCTGACGGTCGTGCCCTCGCCGACGACGCTGTTGATCGTCAGCACGCCCCCCACCTGACTGAAGCGCAGCTTCATCATGTCCATGCCGCGGCCGGTGCGCCCCGGGGGGAAGCCGATGCCGTTGTCGCTGACGGTGAGCCTGAGCCCGCCCCGGCCCACGGTGAGGGCGATGGAGACGGTGTGCGCGCCGCTGTGCCGCTCCACGTTGGTCAGCGCCTCGGTCACGACGGCGTAGACGGCGTCGGCGACGGGGCCGGTGACGCGGTCCTTGGGCATCGCCCACACCTCGACGGTGATGCCGGTGCGTTCTGACCATTCCGTCAGATAGTCCTCGATCGCCCGCGCCAGACTTCGCTTTCCGCGCATGCGCAACTCTTCGTACAAAATCCCACCCTCCTGGCGCACCGCTCCGGCGACGTGATCACGGTCCCCACCGCGCTGCCTTTACGGGCGACGCTACCGACGCGTACTTGGAGAGCGGTTGTACCTGAGTGAGATAGAGACAGGACGACCCCGGGCGAGGTGTCCGGCAAGCCCACTCACTGTCTCTATGCCCGATACCCTGGCTGCCACGCTACCCGCAGGTAGGGCATGACGCGCTTCGGTGATCGGAGGCTTGACCTCTTCTCTGCGAACCTGGCCCGGAACCTAATCCGGACAGGCGTTAATCCCGGCGGCTCTTGTCCATCTTGTCGGCCTTCCCGGCCCTCCCGGCCTTCTCCGGCCCGCCGGCGCCGTCCATCTTGCTGAGCCTGGCCAGGTAGTCGTTGTAGGCGTCGAGCTCGACGTCGCCGCTGCCGCCGACCTTCGCCGCGCGCGCGTCGGCGCGGCGGTCGGCGCGCCGGGCCGAGCGGTCGTCGGCGCGGTACCACTGGAAGGCGATCGCGATCAGGACGATCAGCGTGGGGATCTCGCCGAAGGCCCAGGCGATGCCGCCGCCGGTGCTCTGGTCGGACAGCCCGCTAGCGCCCCACGTGCGGCCGAGCTGGTCGTACCAGTCGGCGGCGATCACCGTGCCCATGTTCATGAGCGCGATGCCGAAGAACGCGTGGAACGGCATGGTGACGAACAGCAGCAGCAGCCGCGCGATGTGCGGCAGCCGGGTCGGCGCCGGGTCCACCCCGATGACCACCCAGAAGAACAGGCTTCCGCTGAGCAGGAAGTGCAGGGTCATCGCGATGTGGCCGAGGTGCTCCTCCATCGCCGAGGCGAACAGCGGCGTGAAGTACAGCGCGTAGGTGGACGTCACGAACAGGGCCGTCGCGACGGCGGGGTGCGTGACGACCTTGGTGACGCGGCTGTGCAGGATCACAGTGATCCACTCGCGCGGGCCGCGGTCGCCGCGCCGCGCGGCGGGCTTGAGCGCGCGCAGGGCCAGCGTCACCGGCGCGCCGAGCACCAGGAAGATCGGCACGAGCATCGAGAGGACCATGTGCTCGGCCATGTGCACGCTGAACAGCACCGGCGCGTAGCGGGCGACGCCGCTCTGCGTGGCGAGTACCAGCAGCAGCACGCCCACGCCCCAGCTGATCGTGCGTCCGATCGGCCAGCGGTCGCCGCGGCGGGCCAGCCGTACGACGCCCGCGCCGTACAGGCCGGCCAGCGCCGCGGCGACCACCGCGAAGAACAGGTCGAACCACCACAGGGTGGCCAGGTTGGCGAGCGAGACCGGCGGCGGGATCAGGTAGCCGAGCAGCTCGAAGGCGCGGTCGACGGGGAGGTCCAGCGGCGGCGGGGCGGTGCGCGAGAGGGCGACGGCGAGGCCGACCGCCACCAGCATGATCAGGCCCTCGACCCCGGCGAGCCGGGTGAACGCCCCGGGCCGGCCCGCGGTCAGCTCGGGCAGCGTGCGTCGGCGGTGCCACCAGCCGAGCGCCCCGAGACCGGCGAAGGCGGCCCCCTTGGCGACGATGATCAGGCCGTAGGAGGTGGTGAACAGCTCGCCGGCGGCGCTCAGGCGGGCCAGCGCGCTGAACACGCCCGACAGGCCGGTCCCGGCGAAGCACCACAGCGCCATGCGCGAGAAGCGCCGGGCGGCGAGGTCGAGGTGGGGCTGCCCGCGCACGGCGTGGGCGACCAGCAGCAGGAGCCCGCCCACCCACAGCGACAGCACCACCAGGTGCAGCGCGACGCCGGTCGTGGCCAGGCTGTGGTTGGGCGCGGAGGAGGAGTGGCCGGTCAGCGCGGGGGGCATCAGCGTGGCGAGCGCCAGGACCAGCAGACCTCCGGAGGCGCCCGCGGTGATCGCGCCGCGCGAGAACAGCGCGATGGCGGTGCCGAACAGCACCACCAGCGTGAGCGCGATGCCCTGCGGCACCTGGCTGGCGTAGCTGGTCAGCTCGTTGCCGCCGAGCACCTCGGTGACGGGTGTGCCGAGCGTCTCCGACAGGCTGAAGACCAGGGACGACGCGGCGGCCAGCGCCCAGACGAGCGCCGTCCACGCCGCGGCCCTGACGTAGCCCTGGGCGGGTTTGCCGAGCAGGCCCTTGTCGTTCGGCAGGAAGACGGTCGCCATGAGCAGCAGGCCGACGGTGAGCACGCCGGTGACGTCCATGGTCAGCTTGGACAGGGGCAGCGCCCAGCGGGTGAGCGTCCCCTCGTCGGGGAGGCCCGGGATGATCCGGGGGGTGGCCGCGCCGCCCGCGACCATGGCGACGACCAGGCCGGCCAGCGCGGCGCCCACGCCGGCCAGGGCGAGGCGGAGCCGTGCGCTCACGGCTTCTTCCGCAGGCTGATCATCGTGCCGATGCCGATGCCGGCGACGCCGAAGACGGCGATCCACACCCAGGCGGGGATGCCGCCCGAGCCCGCGTCCCCCTGCTCGGCCACCGGGGTCGGGGTGAACGGCGGCGGCGTGGGGGCGACGGCGATGGGGCTCTCGGTGGGGGACGGCGAGGCGGCCGGGGGCGTGGGGGTGGGCGAGGGCGTGCTCGCGGCGGGGGCCTTGACGGTGAACGGGATCTCGCCCTCGATGGGGTGACCGTCCTCGGAGACCACGCGCCAGGCGATGGTGTACTTGCCGGAGGGCAGAGTGCCGGCGACCTTCTGCGTGACCGTCGGCCCGTCGGTCTTGGGCTTGCCGTCCTTGTGGTCGCGGCCCTCCGCGTCGCGCACCAGCACGACGGGGAACTTCACGCTCTCGGTGAAGGTCAGCGTCACCTTGTCGAGGGTCTCGACGGTGGCGCCCTTCTTGGGGTCGCTGCTCTTGAGGGCCGTGTGGGCCAGCGCCGGGGACGCCACGGCGGTGCCCAGCACGACGGCGGCGACGAACGCGAGCAGGGCCGCGAGCGGAGAAGTCCTCATAGTGCCCTAAGGCTACTCAGGCGAGGGGGCGGTCCTACCACAGCCGTCCCCTTACCAACGGGCGTGGCGCGCGCCGTCCGCGAGCGCCAAGGCGTGGTCCTCGCGGGACCGTGCGGTCTCCTGGAGGACAGGCCGGCGTTCAGGACGGACGGCGGTGGCTCACAAGCCGACGCAGGCGAGGGCGCGCTGGTAGGCGGTCACACTGGCCTCGCCGTCGTCGAGGCGCTCCAGCGCCGTGGCGGCGGTCAGCCAGCCCTCGGCCACCTCGCCCGTGGCAGGCGCGGAGGCGAGGAGGTCTTCGGCCGCGGCCAGCTCGGCGGCGGCCTGCTCGACCTGCCCGAGCAGGAGCAGGGCGTTGCCGAGCAGCAGCTGGGCGTCGGCACGCAGCGCCCGGGGACGGTCCTGGACGAGGTCACCGGCCTTGCGGGCGTACACGAGGGCCTGGTCGGGGTTGCCGAGGACCATCTCGACCTTGGCCAGCTCGATCGCGCACCGCGCGCGGTCGACCGCGCTGCCGAAGGTCTCGGTCAGCTCCTGCTCGCTGCGCAGGAACAGCCCGCGGCACGTCTCGGCCTCGGCGGGGCGCACCCGGGACCGCAGGATGGCGAGGGCCAGCCGCAGACGGGCGAGATTGCGGGGCTCGCCGGTCTCGGACTGGATGGCCAGGGCGCGCTCGCCGAGAACGAGGGCCTCCTCGCCACGCCCGGTGCGCTCGGCGACCATGGCGGCGTTCCAGCAGGCGGCGACGGTGGCGCGGGGGGTGCCGAGCATCTCGGCGGCCGACAGCAGCTCTCCGGCGAACTGCCGGGCCCTGAGCATGTCGTGACGCACGGTGTAGGCGGCGAGCAGGGTGGCGCCGAGCTCGACGAGGTCGTCGTTCCAGGCGGGCCTGGCGGGCCTGGCGGGGCCCATGATCGCCTCTTCGCCGACGCGCACGGCGTCGGCGAGGTCGCCGCGGTCGCGGTAGCAGCGCGACAGCGCGATGGCCACGGCGATCGCACGCTCGGCGGGCAGCGGCTCGGTGGCGGACTCGCGCAGGCGGCACAGGACGGTGATCGCCTCGTCGAGGTCGCCGCACGCCTCGCTGGCGAGGGCATAGCCGTACTCGGCCTGCTGGCGCAGGCCGGTCAGGCCGGCGAGGCTGCCGTCCTCCAGAAGCTCGGCATACCGCCGCCGGGCCTCCGAGACCTCGCCGTTGTTGAGCGCCATGGTGGCGTACCCGAGGCCCAGTTCAAGGTCCTGCATCTGTTCGGCGGTGACACCGTTGATCAGATACGTTAGGGAGCAATCAAGCTTCGCCGCGAGCAGTTCCAGAACGGCGGCCGTCGGCGTACGCTTGCCACTCTCGATCAGGGATACATAGCTGTCCGAGAGTTCAGGGTGCGCCAGCTGCGCTTGAGAAAGACCACGCTGGCGGCGAATCGTCTTGATTCGCTGCCCTATGAGATCTTGACCGGTCACCGGCACTCCTTGAAGATGTAAACCCGACAACTGCCACGAACGGGAGTCCCCCATGCGCCGCCGCTTTGTACTGTCCGCCCTGAGCGTCTGCTTTATGACGCTCATCGGCGTTGGAGCCAATGCTACGACTACAGAAGCTTCTACGTCTTCCCTTGACCAGGCGCCGGCCGTCTGGTGCTGCTGATTTGTAACTCAGCAGGCACGTAACGCGAGGAAAAGGTCCACCCTGTCCGCCATTGAGGACAGGTTCCGTCCCGTAAGGTCCTCCACCCGGCGGATGCGGTATCGCACAGTGTTGACGTGCACGTGCATACGGGCGGCACAGCCGTTCCAAGATCCGGCACAGTCGAGGAACACCCCAAGGGTACGGACCAACTCCGATTGGTGACGCCGGTCGTACTCGAAGAGCGGTTCCAAGATCCGATCCGCGAACGATCGCCGCACATCGTCGGGAACGGTGGCCAGCAGGAGAGCGTGAGTATAGATCTCATCGCTGGTCACCACCCCTCCACCTCGCGCCTCAGCGAGACGTCTCGCGTGGCCCGCCTCTTCGGCGCCACCGCGGACGGCTCCGGGACCGTTCAGAACGGCACTCACGCCGACTGAGACCCGCATCCGCGGGACGGCCTGGAGCGCCGCCACCCCACTCCCCAGTAGGCCCAAAATCACGTGCACACTACGTTGCACATGCGATCGACCTTGCACCTGCACGGTACTACGCACTCGCGTTTCTGTCCCGGATCCGGGGCCGTCCACTTTCGATCTCTTCTCGGTCTCCTCCCCCTTCCCGTGCCGCCTCTCATCGTCCGGCGCCGCGAACACGCGCAGGGGGACGAGCGCGACCGCGCCGTCCGCGCCCACGGCCGCCACCACTCTGCGCTCCAGGAACTCCTCGATCACCTGCCCGCCCAGCGCGGACGGGTCCGGCCCGTCCGTGGCCCCGGGCCGCGCCACCGTCGCGGTGACCACGACATACGGCTCCTCCGCGCCGACGCCACAGGTGCGCAGGCGCGCGGCCAGCTCAGCGGGATCCGGGGCGGCCGACGAGGCGAGGCCGATGAGCTGCTCGGCGAGCCGCCGCTCCACCCGGCGCCCCTCCTCCGTGCGGCCGCGGGCGAGCGCGACGCACGCCGCCAGCTCGAACCCCATGTCCGCCTGGTCCGTCAGGTCGGACTCGAAGACCAGCGCCCAGCCGGCCGCCCGGTGCGCGCGGTCCACGGCGAACAGCGTGAACGTCCCCTCCGGCGTGCGCGCGACGTGCGGCAGCCGGGGCGCGGTGAGGTACTCGCGGGCGAGCCGGGCCGCGAGGTCGCCGTCGAGCCGGCCCGCGACGACCCCGCCCGCCGCCGAGACGACGGCGCCGCTGACGCCGAGCTCCTGCGCGGTCAGCGCGAACAGCTCGTCCAGGCCGGTGCCCTCGGCGACGGCGGCGACGATGCGCCGGTGCCGGCCGAGCGCGCCGCGCGGATCGGCGGCCACGCCGGCGTGGGCCTGCGCCCTCTCGGCCAGCGTGCGGAACGAGGTCTCCTCCGGCACGTCCAGCAGGGGGAGGTCGTGCTCGCGGCATGCCTCGACCAGATCCTCGGGCACCATGCCGAGCAGGGCCCGTCCGGCGCCGAGCGCGGCGACGCCCGCCGCGGCGAGGGCCTGGACGAAACGACGGGAGTCCGCCGGGTCGCGCCGCCACATGAGCCCGGTGAGCACCAGCTCCCCGCCGGACAGGTAGCGGCCGGGGTCGGGCAGGTCGGTGATGTGCACGCCGGCGAACCCCCGGTCGAGGTGCCCGGGGTCCGACAGCAGGGCCAGGCGGAGCTCGTCCATCGCCACCAGCTCACGTATCAGCACCGTCCCAGGCTAACCGGGCGGATTTGGACGAACCTACAAGCGGCCCCACCGGGCGGCCCGGGCGTTTCGCGCCGGTGTCCATTGGCCCACCAGAAGGCGGCTGATGTACTGCAGGTGTGACCCACACCGCGAGCAGCCGCAGCCAGGACCAGGGGGTGGGGGCGAGCGCGCCCCGGCCGGACGGCACGCTGAAGGTGACCGGCGAGTTCGCCTACTCCTCGGACCTGTACCTGGCGGACATGCTGTGGGGCGCCACGGTGCGCAGCCCGCATCCGTCCGCGTGGATCCGCGCGATCGACGTGAGCGCCGCGCTGGCGATGCCGGGCGTGCACGCCGTGCTCACCCACGAGGACGTGCCGGGCAGGAAGTTCTACGGCCTGGAGCACAAGGACCAGCCGGTGCTGGCCATCGACCAGGTCCGCTACCAGGGCGAGGCCGTGGCGATCGTCGCCGCCGGCCATCCGGAGACCGCCCGGCGCGCGGCGGCGGCCGTCCGGGTCGAGTACGAGATCCGCGAGGCGGTCACCGACGCGCGGCGCGCGCTGTTCGACCCCGAGTCGCCGCAGGTGGGGCCGGGCGGCAACGTCGTGCGCCACCAGCCCGTCCGCGTGGGCAGGATCGCCGAGGCGGGGACGCCCGGGGCCGCCGAGGTCGTGGTGACCGGCGAGTACGAGGTCGGGATGCAGGACCAGGCGTTCCTCGGCCCGGAGTCCGGCCTCGCCGTGCCCGCCGAGGACGGCGGCGTCGACCTGTACATAGCGACACAGTGGCTGCACGTGGACCAGGACCAGATCGCCCCCTGCCTGGACCTGCCCAAGGACAAGGTGCGCCTGGCCCTCGCCGGGGTCGGCGGCGCGTTCGGCGCCCGCGAGGACCTGTCGATGCAGATCCACGCCGCGCTGCTGGCCCTGCGCACGGGCCGCCCGGTGAAGATGGTGTACGGCCGCGAGGAGTCGTTCTTCGGCCACGTCCACCGGCATCCCGCGCGCATGCGCTACGAGCACGGCGCCACCCGCGACGGCAGGCTCGTCCACGTCAGGGCCGAGATCGTCCTGGACGGCGGGGCGTACTGCTCCTCCTCCCCCGCCGTCGTCGGCAACGCCGCCTCGCTCGGCGTCGGCCCGTACGAGGTGCCCAACATCGAGATCGACGCCTACGGCGCGTACACCAACAACCCGCCGTGCGGCGCGATGCGCGGCTTCGGCGCCGTGCAGGCCTGCTACGCGTACGAGTCGCAGATGGACCGGCTGGCCGAGGCGTGCGGGATCGACCCGGTGGAGATCCGCGTGCGCAACGCCGTCTCCCAGGGGTCGCGGCTGGCGACCGGCCAGGTCATCGACTCCCCCGCGCCGCTGGCCGGCATGCTGCGCGAGCTCGCCGCGATGCCGCTGCCCGCCGGCGAGCCCTCGTCCGACCTGCGGTCGCTGCCCGGGGGGGTCGCGCAGACGACGCACGGCGAGGGGGTGCGCCGGGGCGTCGGGTACGGGGTGGGCATCAAGAACATCTGCTTCTCCGAGGGCTTCGACGACTACTCGACGGCCCGCGTGAAGATCGAACTGCTCGGCGGCGCGCTGCACGTGCAGGTGCACACGGCGGCGGCCGAAGTCGGCCAGGGACTCGTCACGCTCCAGGCGCAGATCGCCCGCACCGAGCTCGGAGTCGAGCGGGTGACCGTCGCCCCGGCCGACACCTCCGTCGGCTCGGCGGGCTCCTCCTCGGCGTCCCGGCAGTCGTACGTGACCGGCGGCGCGGTCAAGACCGCGTGCGAGGCGGTGCGCGAACGCCTGGACAAGCTGCGCGCCGAGCACGCCGAGCTGACGCGCGAAGAGCTGGTGGAGCGGTTCGGGCCCATAGAGGAGACCCGCGAGTACCGCCACCGGCCGACCTACCCCATGGACCCGGTCACCGGCCAGGGCGACTCCCACACCCAGCTCGCGCTGTGCGTGCACCGGGCCGTGGTGGACGTCGACGTCGAGCTCGGGCTGGTCAAGGTGGTCGAGCTGGCCGCCGTCCAGGACGTCGGGAAGATCCTCAACCCGGTCGCGCTGGAGGGGCAGATCCACGGGGGCTCGGCCCAGGGGCTCGGGCTCGCGCTCATGGAGGAGATCCAGGTCCGGGACGGGCGGGTGCTCAACCCGTCATTCACCGACTATCTGATCCCGACGATCCTCGACATGCCGCCCATGAGGCTGTCGATCCTGGAGAACCCCGACCCCGCCGCGCCGTACGGGCTGCGCGGCGCGGGCGAGCCGCCCACGCTGTCCTCGACCCCCGCGATCGTCGCCGCCGTCCGCGCCGCCACCGGCCTGCCCCTGGCGAGGATCCCGCTGCGGCCGCAGGACATCGCGCTCGCCTGACGTCCCCAGGAGGGCGGCACGTCGCCGTCCCGAGGACCGGACGTCGTGCCCGCGTGGCATCCCCGCGAGCGAGGGAGGCCACGGGCGGCGACGCCGCGCTCAGGTGATGTCGCCCCGCTCGCAGGCGTAGCCGTCGTGGTCGCCGTCGACGTACCAGTCGTACTCGACGTGGACGCCCTTGGTGTACGGGCCGTACCCGGCGGCGTTGGCCTTTTTGCAGTCGGGGAAGCGCGGGTCGGGCGTGCGGTGGGCGGACACCCCGGTCTCGCGGGGAGCGGGGGTGCTGCCCGCCGATGAGGACGGCGTGCCCTGCGCGGAGGGGCCGCCCTGCGCTGCCGGGGGGACGAGCGGGCCGGGGCCGTTGTCCGAGACGGGCGGGGTGGCCGCCCCGGTGGAGGGGGCGGAGGGCCCGGTGGAGGGCCCGGTGGAGGTCCCCGTGGGGAGACCCGTGCCGGGAAGGCCGGTGTTGGGCGTGCCCGTGTCGGGGAGGCCGGTCGGCCGGCCGGCGGCCGGGTCGCAGGTCGCGGCGCCGCCGGGCGTGGCCGTGGAGCCGGACGGCGTGCCGGTGTCCCCCAGGAGCGGGGTGCCCTGCTGGCCCGTGCCCCCTGGAGGCGGCGTGCCCTGCTGGCCGGTGCCGCCCGGAGGCGGGGTTTGACCGGTGGTCCCGTTCGGGGTGAGGGTGCCCTGCTGGTCGGTGCCCGTGCCGCCGGGCGGGCACGTCGAGGGCGGCCCGGACGGAGTGGCCGGCGCGGGGGCGCCGAGCAGGCGCGTCACCATCGCGTCGGCGGCCTCCTTGGTGAGGCCGGAGATGCTGAAGCTGTCGGCGGTGAGCGCCTGGGCGACCCTCGGCGCCGTCACGACGCGGTCGCCCACCACGACGGCGAGCAACTGGTTGAGCGAGTCCTCGGTGAGGGAGGACAGCCGGCTGCGGCTCTCGGGCGCGGGGACGATGCGGACGGAGTAGCTGCCGTCCACGTCGGCGACGGCCTCGACCTTCACCACGGAGGTGACCGTGACCCCGGGGGCGACCTGGTAGCAGGTCGTGCCCGCGTCGTCGAGGACGGCCTCGGCTCCCGGGCACGGCGCGGGGCGGGTGCCGGTCACCGGCGCGAAGTGGATCGTGGTGGCCAGGCGGCGGGGCGGCGGGGCGCCCAGGGGACGGTCGGGCGTGCGGGTCATCAGCACGGCGATCGTGCCCACCACGCCGGTGACGACGATGACGACGACGAGCCCGGCCAGCAGGGCGATGGTGGTCGACCGCGAGGCGCGCGGCGGACCCGGCGGACCGGCCGGAGGACCGCCGGGGGGCGCGGGATCACCCGGCGCGGCGGGACCGCCCGGGCCCGAGGGCGGGACCTCCCCGCCCGGCGGCCGCTCGCCGGGACCACCCGGGACCTCGCCGGCGGCCGGCGGAGGTTCGCCGGACGGCATGCCGGGAACGCCCGGCGGCTCCTCCGGGCGACCAGCATGATCGTCCGCCGGATGGTTACGCATCCTCACCCCTGTGCCTTGCATCGCAGGGCCGAGCCTATCGAGGCTCATGAGATCCAGCTAACCGCCCACAGCCCTTTCACAGGCTCGTCCTAGGCTGGAGAGAGCCTGACAATTTGCCACGTACCTGGGCCGATTGGTTTCACCCTGCCCCATGGCCGGCGCCCGGCGGGGCACGCAAAGTAAGAGGGCCGGGCCCGGCAAGGGCCACGTCCCCGTCCGGACGGGTCACCACCGGCACCGGATCCGTCCCGCGGGCGCCCCGCCACGGCCCCCTGGCGAAGCGGGTGGCGAGCACGAGGAAGCACAGCGGCCACCAGGAGTTCACGAGGAAGTACGGCACCGGCGAGCAGGGTCAAGGAGGACTCATGAAAGTCGGCATTCCCCGAGAGGTCAAGGAGCAGGAGCACCGGGTGGCGATCACTCCCGCGGGGGTGAACGAGTTCGTCCGGCACGGTCACCAGGTGTTCGTCGAGCGCGGCGCGGGCGAGGGCTCGTCCATCCACGACGAGGACTACCGCGCCGCCGGCGCGACGATCCTGGACACCGCGGAGGACGTCTGGCGCGAGGGAGATCTCATCCTGAAGGTGAAGGAGCCCATCGCCTCGGAGTACGGCCTGATGCGCGAGGGGCAGGTGCTGTTCACCTACCTGCACCTCGCCGCGTCGCGGAAGCTGACCCTCGCCCTGATGGAGTCCGGGGTCACCGGCATCGCGTACGAGACCGTGCAACTGGGCAACGGCGCGCTGCCGCTGCTGGCCCCCATGTCCGAGGTCGCCGGACGCCTCGCCCCGCAGGTCGGGGCCTACCACCTGATGCGGCAGGGCGGCGGCCGGGGCGTGCTGATGGGCGGGGTGCCGGGCGTCTACCCGGCCAAGGTGGTCGTGCTCGGCGCGGGCGTGACCGGCATGAACGCCGCCACCATCGCGCTCGGCATGCAGGCCGAGGTGCTGCTGCTGGACAAGAACATCGAGCGGCTGCGCCAGGTGGACACGATCTACCGGGGGCAGATGCAGACCGTCGCGTCCAACGCCTACGAGATCGAGCGCGCCGTCCTGGACGCCGACCTCGTCATCGGGGCGGTGCTGGTGCCGGGCGCGCGGGCGCCGAAGCTCGTCAGCAACGAGCTGGTGTCGCGCATGAAGGAGGGCGCCGTGCTGGTGGACATCTCGATCGACCAGGGCGGCTGCTTCGAGGACTCCCGTCCCACCACCCACGCCCACCCGACGTACCGGGTGCACAACACGGTCTTCTACTGCGTGGCGAACATGCCGGGCGCGGTCCCGACGACCTCGACGTACGCGCTGACCAACGTCACCCTGCCCTACGCCCTGGCGATCGCCGACCGGGGCTGGCGGGAGGCCCTGCGCGGCGACACGGCGCTCGGGCTCGGGCTGAACACGCACGCGGGCGTGCTGACCAGCCTTCCCGTCGGCGAGGCCCACGGCCTTGAGGCCGTGGACCCCGGCGCGGTGCTGCGCTGACCTTCTCTGTGCCGATCGCGCTCACCCGTGCCCAGCGGGCCGGACCCGGCTGACGTGGCGGCCGGGCCCGGCCGGGGCCTCAGGAGCTCGGCGACGCGCTGGGCATCGTGGAGGCGCTGGGCGCGCCGCTCGGAGCCGGGCTCGGCGACGTGGCCGGGATCGGGCTCTGCGCGGCCGTCTGGTCGGTGCTGCCGCTGCCGCTGCAGGTCGCGCCGTACTCGGGCGTCTCGGTCGGGTTCTGCTTGTACTTGGTGATGTACCGGGCCAGGCGGGGGTCGTCGACGCCCTTGAGCTCGATCTGGTGGTTCCAGGAGCTGGCGACCACGGGCGCCTTCAGCCCCGGGTACGGGCTGAGCAGCAGGTAGTCACTGGTGACCAGCGCCTTGAGCTTGTCGACGTCGGCCTTCGGCAGGTCCGGCCGGTAGGTGATCCACACCGAGCCGTGCTCCATGGAGTGGACGCCGTTCTCGCTGTTGATCGGCTCGTCGTAGACGCCGCACTGCTGCCAGACGGGGTTGTGCTCGCCGCCGACCGGCGGGCTCTCCTTGTACGAGACCTTGATCAGCGTGTGCTGGGAGCCCTTGTAGGCGAACGACTTCACCCCGTCGAGGGAACTCGCGGCGCGGTCCTGGATCACGTAGAACCCGACTACGCCGACCAGCAGGATGATGACGAAGGCCCCCGCTCCCCACATGAGCATCGCCGTGCGCCGCTCCTTACGCTGCTGCGCGGCACGCAGCTTGGCGAGTTGCTCCCGCCGCGCCTGCGTCTTCTCCTTGGTCATCAGTCCTCCAACTGCTGGTCAAGACCCTGACTGCTCAAGCTCCCGATACTTATGTGGAGGATAGTGGGTAGGTAATAACGTTTGCGTCTAACGCCCGGGACATTCACTGATCTGGCTGGAAATGGCAACCACACGAACGCGCTCGGTCCTCGTCGCCCTGATCTCCTGCCTGGCCACGGCCGCGGTCATGCTGCTGGTCAACGGCAGGTCGGGGCCACCCGGGGACGCCTCCGCCGAGGCGGGCTTCTCCCGTGACATGGGCGTGCACCACGCGCAGGCGGCCGAGATGGGCTTCGCCGTCCGCGACGCGAGCACCGACCCCGCGATCCGGGGCCTCGCGTACGACATCATCACCACCCAGACGGCGCAGCGGGGCGTCTTCATGGGATGGCTCCAGCAGTGGGGCCTGAACCAGGCGGCCACCCGGCCGGCGATGGCGTGGATGGCC
Source organism: Sphaerisporangium album (assembly GCF_003323745.1). GTDB lineage: Bacteria > Actinomycetota > Actinomycetes > Streptosporangiales > Streptosporangiaceae > Sphaerisporangium > Sphaerisporangium album. Next base: position 30,324 of record NZ_QOIL01000014.1, on the reverse strand, counting down.
GGGCACGGGCACGGCGCCCCCGCGACGGCCACCGGACCCGCGACGGCTCCCGGCAAGATGCCCGGCATGGCGACCGATGCCGAGATGAAGCGCCTCCAGGCAGCCAAGGGCAAGGACGCCGAGATCCTCTTCCTCCAGCTCATGATCCGTCACCACGAGGGAGGCGTGCAGATGGCCCGGGCGGTCCTGAACCGGACGAACCGCCCCGAGGTGCGGACGATGGCCCAGCACATCGTGGACACCCAGGACAGCGAGATCGCCTACATGACCGACCTACTCCGGTCCCGCGGCGCCAAGCCCTACCCCTCGATCCTCAACTGACCCGCCCAGGGGGCGAGCTCATCTCCTCGGCGATGGCCGCGGCGAAGGCGTCGACGTCGCGCTCGGTGGTGTCGAAGGAGGTCATCCAGCGGACCTCGCCCGTGGCGGCGTCCCAGGTGTAGAAGCGGAACCGCTTGCGGACGCGGTCGGCCACGTCGGGCGGGATGACGGCGAAGACGGCGTTGGCCTGGACGGGCCGGGTGAGCGTGACGCCGGGGATCTCGCGCACGGCCGCCGCCAGGCGGGCCGCCATGGCGTTGGCGTTCCTGGCGTTGCGCAGCCACAGGTCGCCGGCCAGCAGCGCCTCGAACTGCACCGAGACGAAGCGCATCTTGGAGGCGAGCTGCATCGCGGTCTTGCGCAGGTAGACCATGCCCCGCACGGCGGAGGGGTTGAGCACGACGACCACCTCGCCGAACATCAGGCCGCTCTTGGTGCCGCCGAACGACAGCACGTCCACGCCCGCGTCGGTGGTGAGCGCGCGCAGCGGCACGTCCAGGGCGGCGGCGGCGTTGATCAGGCGGGACCCGTCGAGGTGCAGCAGCATGCCGAGCTCGCGGCAGTGCGCGGCGATCGCGGCGATCTCCTCCGGCGTGTAGAGGGTGCCGAGCTCGGTGCTCTGCGAGATCGACACCACCCGGGGCTGGGCGCGGTGCTCGTCGCCGAAGCCCCACGCCTGCCGGTCGATCAGCGCCGGCGTCAGCTTGCCGTCGGGGGTGGGGACGCTCATCAGCTTGAGCCCCGCGCTGCGCTCGGGCGCCCCGCCCTCGTCGGTGTTGATGTGCGCGGTCTCGGCGCAGACGACCGCCTCCCACAGGGCGGTCATCGCGCGCAGGCCGACCACGTTGGCGCCGGTGCCGTTGAACACCGGCCACGCCTCGGCGGCGGGCCCGAAGTGCCGCTTGAACACGTCCTGGAGGGCCCTGGTGTAGTCGTCCTCGCCGTAGGCGACCTGGTGGCCGCCGTTGGCCAGGGCCAGCGCCTCCAGGACCTCCGGGTGGACGCCGGCGTAGTTGTCGCTGGCGAACCCCTTCGCCTCGGGGTCGTGGTGGCGTCGTGCCTGGGTCACGTGGTGAGGTCCAATCGCGTGCCGTTGACGTCCTCGGCGGGCCGGTCCCACAGGCCGGCGACGGCCTCGGCGAGGTCCTTCACGTCGGTGAACCCGGGGAAGGCCCGCTCGGGCGCGGCGGCCCGCATCGCGTCGTTGACCAGGGCCTTGACGACCAGGATAACGGCGGCGGCCTGGGTGCCGCGCAGCGCGTCGGCGAGAGCCAGCGTCCAGGCCTCGGCCGCCGCCTTGGCCGCCGCGTACGCCGCGTTTCCCTGGGTGGGCCGCCGGGCCGCCGTGGCCGAGACGATTGCGAACCTGGCGTCGTGGCCGGCCCTCAGCAGCGGCTCGAAGGCGAGCGAGACGTTCTGCAGGGTGCGGATGAGCTGGAGGTGCAGGGCGTCCCAGTCGGCGAGGTCGGTCTCGGCGAAGGTCTTGGAGCCCCGCCAGCCGCCGACGAGGTGGACGACGCCGTCCACCCGCCCGTACTCGTCCTCGACGCGGCGCGCGAGCCCGCGCACGGCCTCGGCGTCGGTGAGGTCGACGGCGAGCACGCCCGGGCCCTCGTGCCGCGCGGCGCCGATCACCGTGTCGCCGCGGGCGGCCAGGCGTGCGGTGACGGCCTCGCCCGTGGGGCCGCTGGCGCCCGTGACGACGACTACCCTGCCGGCGGTGCCGGCCTCTCTGCCGGCGTGCTCGGTGGTGCTCACCCGCGGATTCCCTTCGTGGCCTCGATGACGCCCGAAAGCTTACGACGCAGCGCCTCGTAGAACATGCTCAGGGGGAACTCGTCGGGCAGGACCGCGTCGACCACGGCCTTCGGGAAGCCCTCGACGGGCAGCGCGTCCACGCCGCGGTTCCAGACCGAGGCCGGGTGCGGGGCGACGTAGGCGGCGACGAGCCGGTGGGCGGCGAGCCAGTGCGCCAGCTTGGGGCGGTCGATGCCGTCGCGGTAGAGCTTCTCGACCTCGCCGCGCAGGTCGGCGACGCCGTCCGCGACGCGCTCCCAGTCCACGCTGAGCCGGTTGTCGGTCCAGCGGACGATGTCGTTGCGGTGCAGGTAGGCGAACAGGAGCTGCCCGCCGAGGCCGTCGTAGTTGCGCACCCGCTCGCCGGTGATCGGGAAGCGGAAGAGCCGGTCGAACAGGATCGCGTACTGGACGTACCGGGCGTGCGGCACGCCCTCCTTCTCCAGTTCGACGGCCTCGCCGAAGGCGGTCAGGTCGCAGCGCAGCTCCTCCAGCGAGTACAGCCAGTACGGCATGCGCTGCTTGATCATGAATGGGTCGAACGGCAGGTCGCCATGGCTGTGGGTGCGGTCGTGCACGAGGTCCCACAGGACGAAGGTGTCCTGCGCGAGCTCCTGGCTCTCCAGCAGCCGGGCCGCGTCCGGCGGGAGGGCCAGCTTGAGGGTGTCGGCGGCGGCGCGGCCGACGCTGCGGAACCGCGCGGCCTCCCGGTCGCAGAAGATCGCGCCCCAGGTGAACCGCGGCGGGACCTCTCGGACGGCCACCGTCTCGGGGAACAGCACGGCGGAGTTGGTGTCGTACCCGGCGGTGAAGTCGACGAACTCGATCGGGACGAACATCGGGTTGTCGTACCGGTCGCGCTCCAGCGCGGCGAGCCACTCCGGCCACACCGTGCGGATCCAGACCGCCTCCAGGTTGCGGTTCGGGTTGCCGTTCTGGGTGTACATCGGGAAGACGACCAGGTGCTCCAGGCCGTCGACCCGCTGGGCGTCGGGGTGGAAGGCGTTGAGCGAGTCGAGGAAGTCCGGCACGCCGAAGCCGCCCGCCCGCCACTTGCGCAGGTCGGCGAGCACGGCGGTGAGGTAGGCCTCGTCGTGCGGGAACGCCGGCGCGAGCTTCTCGACGGCCTCGGCGACGCGGTCCACGATCGGGGAGGCGGCCGCGGCGTCCTCGACGGAGCCGTCCTTGGCGGTGAGGGGCCTCAACTCCTCGACGGCGTCCTTGAGGGCCTGCTTGAGCGCGGCGGTGCCGGCGTCGTCCCCGCCCCGCGCGCCGGTGGCGGCCGGGACGCGGGCGGCCCAGGTGACGACGTTGCCCCACAGGCGGGCGTGCCGCAGGTCGCCGATGGAGTCGTCGCCGAACAGGTCGGAGTCGGCGAACACGACCACCCGGCCCTCACCGTGGCGCAGGGCCACGGCCAGCGCCCGCCCGGCGGGGTCGGCGGCCGTGGAGGTCTCGAACAGGACGGTCGCCCCGGCGGGCGGGGTCAGCACGCCCGCGCGGTAGAAGCAGGCCTCGCGGGCCCCGGCCGTGAGGTCGTCGCCGGAGCCGGGAACCGGCACGCCGCGCACCCAGGTGGCGACGCCGTTGTAGGAGTTGCCCGGATCCTGGACCGTGGTGTGCTCGACGCCCACGCCGAACCGGGCGAGCAGGTCGGCGAGGTTGTTGCCGTACTTCTCCTGCTCGCACTCGGCGAGGACGATCAGGCCGCCGCCGCCCGCGACGTACCGCTCGATGGCGTCGATCTCCTCGGCGGGCAGCGCGGGGCTGCCCAGGCCGACGGTGCGCTCCCAGCGCTCGCCGGAGGGGTGGGCGATCACGAACACGTCGTGCGCGGCCAGCAGGGACGGGGTGACGGCGCCCTCGGTGTGCGCGGTGACGGTGTGGCCCAGGCGGCGCAGGACGTCGGCGGCGCGGGCGTAGCTGTTGTCGTCGGGGTGCGCCGGGTTGATCGCCTCGGCGACCTCGCGGCGGATCGTCCACGACTCGTTGTGCGCCTCGTCGAACAGCACCCGCGGGAAAGCCCTCATGCCGCTCCGTCCCTCCGTTAGCGAAATTTCTCCACCCACAGCCCGATATATGCGAAAAATATACACACTCAGCGCCGTCTCGCGGGAAACCCGGAACCCGGGGAGATCAACGAGAGGCGGGCCGCCACCCGGCGGCGACCGGAAACCCCTACGCCGCCGGGGTTCCCGTCCCCGGCGGCGGCCGGTTCGACCTGAGAGCGGTTGAGGCCTGAGGCCGGTCCAGGCGTCAGGCCGGTTCAGCCGTGAGAGGGATGGCGGGTCACCCGCCCGGCGGACGACCCGCGCGGCCCCCGGCACGTACCGTCCTGTCCGGCACGGTCAGACGCCGTGCCGGCCCCCTCTCGGGGACGGCGGGCCGGGCAGCCGGCTCACCGTCCCCACCGCCGCGGACCCGCCGCCGACCGACCGTGGAACAGGCATCGAACCGGCATGGACCGGCCCGGCCCCGACACCCTCGACATCATCAAGGAACCCGACATGGAACCGTCATGCTGAGACCGTCCCGCTCCATCGCCTTCCGCCGGTACGCCACCGGCGCGGGGCTGATCCTCTCCGGCGTCTTCCAGCTCACCGCCACCCTCGCCGACCCCGGTACCTGGGGCGACGAGCGCGAGGTCGTGAGCTTCGGCGACAACCCGGCGATGGCCCAGCTGCAGTCCGCCCTCTACCACTGGAGCTGGGTGCTGCTGCCGCTCGCCGCCATCGGCCTGCTGCACTTCCTGCGCACGCGCGCGGTCGTGCTCGGCCACATCGCGGGCACGATGACCGCCCTCGGGTTCGTCAGCCTGTCCGCCCTGCTCCTGGGCGACCCCGTTCAGTGGTACTTCGGGCAGCGCTACCCGCCCGACCAGGCCGAGAAGATGTTCGACGCGGTCTACGACCTGCCCGGCGTCGTCTTCTCCTTCCAGTTGCCGTGGGTGTTCCTCGGCCCGCTCGGGCTGGTACTCCTGCTGGTCGCGCTGTGGCGGGCCGGGTTCGCCCACTGGTGGGCCCCGGTCGCGGGCCTGATCACCTGGGGCTCGACCTACGTCACCGAGTACGGCCCGAGCAGCCTGGTGTGGAGCGGCGGCAACCTGCTCGTGCTCGGGTACCTCGGGGTGAAGGTGCTGAGGCTCGGCGACGAGGGGTGGGCCTCGTACTACCCCGCCGCGGCCCCCGGCCGCACCACGCCGGACTCGTACGCGAACACCACCGCCTGAGCCCGGTCGCGCAGGCCGAGCTTCATGAGCACCCGGGCGACGTGCGTCTTGACCGTGGCCTCCCCGACGAACAGCTCCCCCGGGATCTCAGCGTTGGTAAGGCCGCGGGCCAGGTGGCTGAGCACCTCCAGCTCGCGCGGGGTGAGCTCGTCCAGGCAGCGCGGCGTGACCGGCACGTGCCCGCCCGCGAAGGAGGCGATGACGCGGGTCGTCACGGCCGGGTCGAGCAGGGCGTCCCCGGCGGCGACCACCCGGATGGCCTCCACCAGTTGCTCGGGCGGCGACAGCTTGAGCAGGAACCCGCTCGCGCCCGCCCGCAGCGCGGCGTACAGGTTCTCGTCGGTGTCGAACGTCGTCAGCATGACGACCCGGGGCGGGTCCGGCTCGCCGAGGATGCGCCGGGCGGCGGCCAGGCCGTCCATGACCGGCATCGAGATGTCCATGAGGACGACGTCGGGACGCAGGCGGCGGGCCAGGGCGACGGCCTCGGCGCCGTCCGCGGCCTGGCCGACGACGTCCATGCCGGGCTCGGACTCCACGACCATGCGCAGGCCGGCGCGGACCATGGCCTGGTCGTCGGCCACGACGACGCGGACGGTCATGTGGCGCTCCTTCGGGTCGTCTCCGGGTCGTGACGGGCGTTCGTCACGGCCATGGCCTGGACACTAACGCCCGATCCTGGCCGCCACCATCGCCGTGGGGGCGTCCGCAAGCGACCTACAAGCGGGCTTCAAGCGACCCCTAGATCATTGGCGCAGTCGCAGATCGTTCAACACGCGATTGCAACTGCGTGACGGCGGCTGTATCGGCCTTGAACGCCGCACTCCGCGCTGCGACCCTGGAGTCACCTCGGTCCGGAACAGGAGGCGGAAATGCCCCGCCTGCACCACCTCGTCGCGGGGTTCGGCATCTTCGGATCGCTCGGCCTCACTGTGCTCACCGGCTTCACCGGGCTCGCCTCCGCCCACGCGGGGACGATGCACCCCCACCCCAGCGGCTCCACCGACCGCGTGACGCCTGGAACGGTCCGCGTCGAGGCGCGCGCCCACGTGTCGATCACGCTCTTCGACGACCGGAGCACCATCCGGCGCGTCGTGCGCGAGTACGAGACGCCGGTCGGCACCGGCAGCGGGTTCACCGTGGCCCCCGACGGGGTCGTGGTGACGGCGACCGGCGTCGTCCAGGCCGAGAAGGACCCGAGCGTCTACGCCGCCAACAAGATCTTCGCCGAGTACTTCAAGGTGAAGATCCCCGCGGACTTCGACGAGCACAAGCTGAAGGACCCCGACCTGAACGCCCGCCTGAGGGCGTGCTACCCGCCGCAGGGCCGCAACTCCACCTGCTCGGCGACCGTCACCACCGACGTCACCGTGTTCCCCTACGCCGACCCGCCCGCGCCGGAGGGGTACCCCGCCGAGCTGCTGCACACCGGCACCTCGCCCGGGGCGCCGGCCGTCCTCAAGCTCACCAAGGGCGGCGAGGACGCCACGCTGCCGACCGTCCCCCTCGGCACGACGCTGGGCAGCGGCATCGAGTCCGTCGACGTCGCGGGACTGCCCGCCCGTCCGAGCGCCAAGGCGCCCCCCAAGCTGCAGACCGCCCACCTCGACCCGCCGGGCGGGCGCACGTTCAAGGCGGCCGAGCGCGCGAAGCTCGACGCGTTCCTCTCCGACGACGGCGACGGCGCGGCGGTGATCGACGACGTCAAGAGCGAGGTCGTGGGCCTGGTCACCGGGGGCGGCGGAAGCCCGGAGACGCTGACGCCGGTGGACGACGTGCGGGCGGCGCTGGTCGCGGCGGGCGTGACGGCGCGCAGGGGGCCCGTCGACGTCGTGTACGAGACCGGGCTCGCGTCGTTCCACAACAAGTCCTACGCCAACGCGATCCCCGTCTTCGAGCAGGTGCTCAGGCTGCGGCCCGACCACGCCGTGGCCCAGGACCACCTGCGCGTCGCCCGCGCCGGCCGCACGGCTCCCTCCGGCGCGACGACGCCCGGGGCCGCGCCCGCCCGGAGCGTGACGGGCGTGTCCTCGATGCTGCCCGTCGCGATCGGCGTGGTGGTCGCCGGGGTCGCGGTGGCGATCGCCGTGCCGCTGACGCTGCGGCGCAGGCGGCGGGCGAACGCGGCCGGGGACGAGCCGCCGCCGGACGCGATGGCCGGCGTCTACGTGTGGCCGTCCCAGGGCACCCAGGCGATGCCCGCCGCCGGCGAGGGCCAGGGGACGGCGGGGCAGCCGCGAACGGGGGTTCCGCCCACCGGAGCGGAGCACACGGGGACCCCGCACGCCGGAGCCGGGCACGGGGCCGTCGCCGAGGGCGGGCAGGCGCGGTTCTGCACGCAGTGCGGCATGCGGCTCGGCCAGGCGCACCGATTCTGCGGTTTCTGCGGCCACCCGGTGGACCGATGAGCGAACGAGGAGCCCCGGGGGGGCCATGAGCGAGCAAGGATTCTCGATGCCGCCACTGATCGGCGCACAGGTGGCGGACTACCTCGTGGAGGCGGTGGTCGGCCGCGGGGGCATGGCGACGGTCTACCGCGCCCGCGACCAGCGGCTCGGCCGTACGGTCGCGTTGAAGGTGCTGGCGCCGCAGCTCTCGCAGGACCAGCGCTTCCGCGACCGGTTCGTGCGCGAGTCACGGCTGGTGGCGGGCATCGACCATCCCAACATCATCCCGATCTACGAGGCGGGCGACAGCGGCGAGCTGCTGTTCATCGCCATGCGGTTCGTCGAGGGGCCCGACCTTCGCCAGGTGATCCAGGCGAGCGGTCCGATGCCGGTGGCGCGCGCGTACGCGCTGTTCTCGCAGATCGCCTCGGCGCTCGACGCCGCCCACCAGCAGGGGCTCGTGCACCGGGACGTGAAGCCGGCGAACATCCTCGTCACCGAGGAGTCCGAGCGCGGCCCCGAGCACATCTACCTGACCGACTTCGGGCTGACCAAGAGCACCTACTCCGAGGCGGGCCTCACCAGCCAGGGCCACTTCATGGGCACGCCGCGCTACGTCGCCCCCGAGCAGATCCGGGGCCAGGTCGTGGACGGGCGCAGCGATCTGTACGCCTTCGCCTGCGTGGTGTACGAGGCGCTGAGCGGGCAGCCGCCGTTCCAGCGGGACACCGAGCTGGCGTTGCTGTACGCGCACGTCTCGCACGACCCGCCGCCGCTCACCCCGTACCGGCCCGACCTGCCGCACGCCGTCAACCACGTGATGGCACGGGCCCTCGCCAAGTCGCCCACGGACCGGTTCGACACCTGCCGGGGGTTCGTGGCGGCATTGCGCGACGCGATCAGCGGGGACGAGCAGCACCCCGGCCGGCCGGACGTCAGGTCCTCCTGGCCGCCGCGGCAGGAGCCCGGCCCGGACGGACGCCCGTCCTGGCCGCCGCGCCAGGCCGCCGGGGCGGAGGGACGGCCCTCGTCGTGGCCGCCCCAGCAGGCGGGACCGGTCCCCGCGCCGCAGGGCTTCCCCGGGGGCGCGCGGCCCGGCCCGCCGACGCCCGTCCAGCCTCAGGCGCAGTTCTCCCAGTCCACGCCGCCCTTCACCGCCCCCACCGCCGTGCACTCAGGCCACCCCGTCCACGGCGGCGGCACCGTCCCGCCCGGCTTGGAGCGGACGGCCGGGGGCGCGGCCACCCACCCGCCGGGAGCGCGGCCCGCCGCCAAGAGGCGCCGCCTGCCGGCCGGCATGCTGATCGGGGCGGGGGCGGTGCTGGTGTCGGTGGCGGTCGCCGCCACGCTGCTGCTCGGCCAGGGCGGCGCGGCGCCCGTGGGCTCCAAGCGGTACCCGGGCAGCACGGCCGCGCCGGTGGCGTTCGAGTACCCCGGCGGGTGGGAGGCGCGCACGCACAGCGACGAGTACCTGATCGTCTCCCCGGCCGCGGCCGAGTTCGACGCGCTGTTCTCCGTGCCGATCGCCTCGGACTGGACGGCGGTGAACGCGCTGCTCCGCACCCAGCCCGACCGCGCGACGGGCGTCTTCGCCAAGGTCAACGACACGATCAACACCTCCGACGCGCCCGAGACGCTCAAGCGCAGCCTGAGCTTCGTCCTGCCGGGCCCGGCCGACTTCGCCTCGGCGCCGACATCGGCCACGGTCGCGGGCAGCCCCGCGTTCCGGCTCACGGGCGGGGTGAACGACCCCGGCCAGCAGGGACGCCTGGACCTGGTCGTCTACATCGTGAACAGGGGCCAGGGCCGCCCGGTGACGCTGATCACCTTCTTCTGCCCGCCCGCCAAATGCGACCAGACCCAGATCGACCGCCTGCTGGGCACCGCCGCCTTCACCCCGTAGCCACGGGGGCGTCCCCGGGCTCCAGGTCGTTGGCGGCCGCCCAGGCGTGGGCGCCCTCCAGCACGGCGTGGTGGACGGCGCGCGCGACGCGGGCGCCCCAGGTCGAGCGGGGGCCGCCGAACGGCTCCTCCGGACCGGTGTCGGGCGCGGCCACGCAGACCGCGTCCGAGGCGGTGCCCGTGCAGGCGTACCCCGCCTCGATCAGGGCCTGGGTCTTCGCCTCGGTCACGGTCATCACGGTGTTGACCAGGGCGGCGTCGCTCATGGCCACGGGGACGGCCACGATGATGTTGATCGTGCCGGGGGCCGCGGGGTGGAGCCGCAGGGGCCGCAGCTCGGGGTCGGGCTCTCCCTCGGGCGACGCGGCCCAGGTGGGGACCCGCAGCCCGACGGTCGCGACGGCCTCCGCTCCCCCGTCCTGCCTGCGGTTGTAGTGGGCGACCGAGGCCGCGGTCAGCATGCCGACGCCGGGGCCCGGCGGGGCGAGCTCCCGCAGGTGCTCCACCGGGTCCATGCGCGCGTACGCGGCCACCACCTGCGCGTTCAGCACCCACTCGCGTGGGCCGATACCGCCGCCGAGGACGCCCGAGGAGATCATCCGCCAGCCGGGGCCGAACTCCCACAGAAGCGAGGCGAGGCGCGCGCCGTCCTCGTGCCGGTGACTCAGGGACAGCATGGGGCGCTCCTCACGGGCGGACCAGGTTGACCAGCGGGCGTCCGCCCGGCCCTGGGCGGACGTGGACGCGCGCACCGAAGTGGGCGGCGAGCAGGGGCTCGGTCAGCACGTCCCCGACCGGGCCGGAAGCGACGTGCCGACCCCCGGCGATGAGCAGCATCGCGTCGGCGTACTGCCCGGCGAGGCCGAGGTCGTGGATGGTGGTCACCACCGTGAGACCGTCGGCGAGGCGCAGCCCGTCCACCAGTTCCAGCACCTGCTGCTGGTGGCCGAGGTCGAGGGCGCTGGTGGGCTCGTCCAGCAGCAGGACGGGGGCCTGCTGGGCGAGCGCGCGGGCGAGGACCACCCGCTGGCGCTCACCGCCGGACAGGTGGCCGAGCGGGCGTCCGGCGAGCGGGGACAGCGCGAGGCGGTCGAGCACCGAGCCGGTGACCTCCCTGTCCCGGCGGGACTCGCGGCCGAAATAGGAGATGTACGGCGTGCGGCCCAGCATGGCGTACTCGAAGACGGTCAGCGCCGGCGGCAGCAGCGGGTCCTGCGGGGCGTACGCCATCAGCCGGGCGCGCTGCCGGGGCCTGAGGCCGCGCGCGGGCACGCCGTCCACGAGCACCTCGCCCCGGGATTCCACCATGCCCATCATGGCCCGCAACAGCGTGGACTTGCCCGCGCCGTTCGGGCCGATGACCGCGAGCCACTCGCCGCCGCGCACCGACAGCCCGACGCCGGACAGCACCGGCCGCCCGTCCAGCGAGACGTCGAGGTCCCTCACCACCACCGGCCGCGGGCCGGCCTCGCCTTCCCTGGTCACACGCTCACCGCCCTGGTGGCGCGCAGCACGCCGACGAAGAACGGCGCGCCGACGAAGGCCGTGACCACGCCGATGGGGAGCTCGGCCGGGGCGAGCATGGTGCGGGCGAGCAGGTCGGCGAGAACCATGAACGCGGCCCCGCCCACCAGGGACAACGGCAGGACGACCCGGTAGGAGCCGCCCGCCAGGCGGCGCACGACGTGCGGGACGACCACGCCGACGAACCCGATGAGCCCGCTGACCGCGACCGCCGACGCCGTGGCCAGGGAGGCGGCGCACAGGACGACGAGCCGGACCCGCCGGGCGTCGACGCCGAGGCCGACCGCCTCGTCGTCCCCCACCGACAGCACGTCCAGCAGCCGCCCGTGGGCCAGCAGGACCACCGACGACACCACGGCGTACGGTGCGACCAGCCACACCTGCGACCAGTCCCCGCCGATGCCGCCGAGGATCCACGAGTAGATCTTCTGCAACTGCTCGACGCGGATCTGCTGCACGAACGCCTGGAGCGCGGCGAGGAACGAGGACACCGCGACCCCGGCCAGCACCAGCGTGGCCGTGCCGCCGCCCCGCCCCGCCGTGCTGCCGAGCGCGTACGCCAGCAGCACCCCGCCGATCGCCCCGCCGAACGCCGCGAGCGGCACCAGCCCGTCCACCTGGATCACCACGATCATCAGGGTGGCGGTGAGGCCCGCGCCCGCGGCGGCGCCGAGCAGGTAGGGGTCGGCGAGCGGGTTGCGGAACACGCCCTGGTAGCCGGCGCCGGACATCGCCAGCAGGCCGCCGACGACGGCCGCCAGCACCACCCGGGGCAGGCGGAGCTGGACGAGCAGCCCCTTCTCGACCGGCGACAGCCCTGAGTCGGCCGAGACGAAGGGCAGCCGGTCGAGCAGTTCGAGCACCACGCCCTTCACCGGCATGCCGACCGCGCCGATCACCAGCCCGAGCAGCACGCAGACGGCCAGCACGGCGAGCGCGGCCGTGAGCGCCACCTTCCGCGACCGCGCCGAAGCCCCCGGGGCCGCCGAGGGCGCCGGGGACTCCGAGGGTGGCTCCGAGGGGGGCTCGGAGGAGACCGTCGCGGGTTTCAGCCGGAGGCCTTCCCGACGGCCTCGCCCACCACTTTGACGAGGTCGACGACGCGCGGCCCCCAGCGGGAGGCGATGTCGTCGTCCAGGGCGATCACCTGGTCGTTCTTGATCGCCGAGAGCCCGGCCCAGCCCGGCCGCTTGGCGAGCGTCTCCTTGGACTGGCCGCAGCACTTGGTGTCGGCGAGGAAGATCAGGTCGGGGTCGGCCTTGACCACGAACTCGCTGGACAGCTTGGGGTAGCCGCCGGCCGGGTCGGGCGCCTTGTCCGCGATGTTGGTCAGCCCGAACAGGGAGTAGATCTGGCCGAGGAACGTGCTGGACGTCACGGAGTACGGCGTGCTGTCCAGCTCGTGGAGGTAGGTCAGGTTCTTGCCCTTGGGCGCGGCGGCGGCGATCGCGTCGATCTGCCGCTTCATGTCCGCGGCGACCTGGCCGGCCTTCTCGGCGTTGCCGGTGGCGGCCCCGAGGTCGGCGACCTCGTCGTAGGCCTCGTCGAGCTTGGTGGCGGCGGGCTCCAGCAGCACCGGGACGCCGACCTTGGTGAGCGCGGCGACGATGCCGTCGATGTCGTTGGACACGACGACCAGGTCGGGCTGCTTGGCGATGATCGCCTCGGCGTTGGGCTTGTACCCGGACAGGTCGCTCTTGGGGACCTCCGGAGGGTAGTTCGACTGGTCGTCGACGGCGAGGACCTGCGGGCCCGCGCCGATGGCGAACAGCGTCTCCGTGTGGCTGGCCGACAGAGATATGATCTTCGTCGGCTTCTTGGCGATGGTCACCGCGCCGTTGCCGGCCTGGACGGTCACCGGGAAGCCCCCGGCCTGCGCGGAGGTCGCGGGGGCGGGGGTGGCGGGGGTGGCGGGGGTTTCTGCGGTGCCGGTCGACTGGCCGCATCCGGCCAGCGTCAGCGCACCCAGCAACGCGCCCGCCAAGGCCGTGCGTACGGGCCTCACGTGGGTTCCTCCTGTTGCCGGGAAACGAGGGACCCGTTGATGTGGGACGGATCACCCTTTTCCACGAGGGTTGAAGACGTCGGCGCGGCAGGAGGCGACCTGGCTCGATCCGGGGGGATCTCACAGTTGCGGGACAGCGCCGGACTTCCACCGGCTTCGCTCCCAGCCACGCGTCACTGGAACGGTATCAGTGCTTATTGCCGCGCCTCCGGCGCGGCGGTTCGGGGCGCCTTAGAGTCGGCGTTCTTCCGCGGTTTCGGGCAAGGGATCGTTCCTCACCCTTGCCCGAAACCGCTCCAGAACACCGCCGCGCCCCGAACAATGCTCATGGGCGCGCCTTCGGCACGGCGGTTCGGGACGCCTTTCAGGCCGTGTTTCCGTCGTGACGCGCAAGGGATCGCCCATCGCACTGCCCTTGACGGCTCCAGAACTTCTCTGCGCTGAGCAGGCTGACACGCCGCGACAGCCGTCGCTCGCCGCTTGCCGGACACTCCACTACCTTGTGGTACCGTATAGTGGTACTCGGTGCCACGGAGTACTAGTGCGAGTCAGGAGGACCGGGATGGACGACCTGACGGAGATGCTGAAGGGCACACTCGAGGGCTGTGTGCTTGAGATCATCGGCAGCGAGGAGACCTACGGGTACGCCATCACGCGTCGGCTGAACGAACTCGGCTTCGTCGACGTCGTCGAAGGAACGGTGTACACCATCCTGCTGCGACTGGAGAAGAACGGGCTCGTCCAGGTCACGAAACGACCGTCCGGGCTGGGCCCGCCACGCAAGTTCTATGCGCTCAATGACGCGGGGCGCGAACAACTCGCGACGTTCTGGGCGAAATGGGAGTACATCTCATCACGGATCGACAAGCTCAAGGTGGGCGGGGAATGAACTTCTGGGAGACCATCACAGGCAGCGATCTCACCAGGGAATGGAAGACGTTCGAAGCCCGGGCCGAGGCATTGCCGGCCGACTACCAGGCGGCGTGGCAGAAGATCAAGGTTCATCTTTTCCCCTACTCGGACTTCACCGGCCGCAACCTGATGCCGATTCTCGACGGTGCTCTGGGGCTGCTCGAAGAGACGGCGTCCGAGGGGCAGAGCATTCACGAGGTGCTGGGTGACGACATCGAGGGCTTCTGCGCGGCGCTGGCCGGCGGCGAAGGGGCCCGGAACTATCGCGACCGGTGGCGCGAGCAGTTGAACAGGAACGTCGCAAGGAAATTGGGCCGGCTAGGAGGTTGACGTGGGTATCCAGGACATCATCGAGGGCAAGAAGCAGTGGCGGGCGCACATGGCCCGGGTCAAGGCCCTCCCACGGGACTACGAGATCGTCTACAAGGAGATTCAGAGGTACTTCTTCAAGGTGGGGCCGGTCGGGCTGGCTGACGGGTCCCTGCTCTCGGGAATCCTCGATTTCTTCGAGGAGGGCGTGGCGGCCGGCAAGGGAGTCCTGGAGCTCATCGGCAACGACGTCGCGGCCTTCTGCGACGACCTGGTGAAAGACTCGCGCACCTACGCGGACATCTATCAGGAATCCATCAGCGGGGAACCCGGCACGGCCGAGAAGTAGCACCTGTCGCCATGCTCATAGCGTGAACCGCGTCGCGGCGCAGACTGGCGATGCCCGGCGGGTTGTGGGTCAGGTGAGCTGGGTTTCGGCGGCGGTGATGATCTGCTGGAGGCGCAGGCCGTGCCGGGCGTCCAGGGGGTGGCCGCCGCCGCGGCGCACGGTCTCGGCGAACTCGGCGACCATGGCCGGAAAGACGTCGGGGCCCAGGGAGTCCCCGCCGAGGGACGCGCGGCCCCGGCGTCCGAAGACCTCGACGTGGGAGACGCCTTCGTCCTCGGCGCGGGCGGCCATGGATAGCGACGCCTCGCTGACCGCGCCGGTCTCGTGCTCCAGCAGCAGCCCGGTCCAGCCGAGCGGGTCGCCGTGGGCGCGCACGCCGGTGACGCGGCCGAGCGCCGCGTCCAGCAGGTCGATCATGTGCGGGCCGACGTCGAGGATGGCGCCCCGCTCGCGGCGCCAGGGCGAGTCGATGGTGTGCAGGGCGCCGGACACGTTCACCGCGTACCCGCCGAAGGCCTCGATCTCGGACGCCCGCTCCAGGAACTCCCTGGTCGCGGGGGCGTAGCGGAAGGTCAGCACCATCTGGGACGCGACGGCGGCCTCGCCCACGGCGTCGGCGACCCGCCGGGCGGAGTCGAGGTCCGCGGCGAGGGGCTTCTCCAGCAGCAGCGCCTTGCCGGCCTTGGCGGCCTGGACGGCCAGCTCGGCCTGGACGCCCGGGGGGACGCAGAACGCGACGGCCTCGCAGACCTCGAAGAGCTCTTCGACCCGCTCGTACACCGGCGCCCCGAGCCGGGCCGCGGCCTCGGGCCTGCGCGCCCAGACGCCGGCGAGCCGGGTGTGCGGCCCCGAGGCGAGCATGGGGGCGTGGACGGCCTCCGCCCATGGACCGGCCCCGATCAGGCCCACCGACACTGGTTCCACGCTCAGCTCCCCGACGTGTGCCGACACTGGTGGCGAGACTAGCCCAGTCCGGATCTATCGGTCACGGGGCACCGGACCGGCGGATATCCGGACGACACAACCCGCCATAGCGGGCCAGACCGTTGACCGAAAATCTTGCTCCAAGTCAGATGACCGTGATATCAAGTCGATCATGTGTCACTTTGCCGTAAGCGTAGCCGCTTGGGAAATTTGCGGCTTGTGCGGCACCCGGTGTTCGACGTAGAGCCCCCGGCAGGCGAGGGAACCCCTCGTAACGGTGCGCTTCTGGGTCATTGAAAGGGTGGAGAACGTCGCGATGCCGGTCGAAATCAATGCTGCCCGAACCGGGAAACGCGTGCTGGCACGGGTGGCGCCGGCGATCGTGCGCGACCCCGTGAACGGCCTCGCCGATCTGGGCAGGAGGGCCGGCGGGCGGATCGTCCGGCTGAACCTCGGCGTCCTGCGGCCCTACCTGGTGACCCACCCCGACCACGTCCAGCACGTCATGCGCGACAACTGGACCAACTACAGCCGCCAGGGCATGTTCTGGCAGCCGCTGGGCCGCCTGCTCGGCGACAGCATCCTCGGCGACGGCCCCGGCTGGGAGGCCAGCAGGAGGATCCTCCAGCCGCTCTTCACGCCGAAGTACGTCGCCGCGCTCGCCGGGACGATCGCCGCCACCGTCGACGCGCGCATCGAGGAGCTGAACGCGCGCGCCCGCTCGGGCGACCCGATGGACGCCGGCCGCACGATGGGCGCCATCGTCAACCAGAGCGTCGTGCGCGTGCTGTTCGGCGACCGGATCTCCCTGCGGGACGGCGAGCGCCTCACCTCCGCCTACCACACGGCCGACGCGGCGGTCTTCTCCCGCCTCCTCCTGCCGTTCATGCCGTACCGGGTGCCGATGCCCGGCGACCGGGCCTTCAAGACCGCCGTCGCGACCATCGACGAGATCATCTTTCCCCTGATCCGCCAGGTCAGGCGGGAGCCGGACGACGGCTCCGACGTCGTCTCCGCGCTGTGCCGCTCCCGCGAGGCGGACGGCACCCCGCGCGAGGACCGGCGCGTCCGCGACGACCTCGTCAGCATCTACGCGGCGGCCTCGGTGACCACGGCGGCGACGCTCACCTGGACCTGGCCGCTGCTGGAGGCCCACCCCGAGGTGGCCGCGAAGGTGTACGCGGAGATCGACCAGGTGGTCGGCGACGGCCCCGCGCTGCCCGCGCACGTGCCCGAGCTGCGCTACACCAAGATGGTCCTGCAGGAGGTCATGCGCCTCTACCCGTCCGGCTGGCTGCTCCCCCGCACGGTGGTGGAGAGCGAGACCCTCGGCGGCACGCGCCTGAAGGCCGGTTCGATGGTGCTGATCAGCCCCTACGTCACGCACCGGCTCGAAGAGGTGTGGGACCGGCCCCTGGAGTTCGACCCCGAGCGGTTCTCGCCCGACCGCGGCGAGCGGCGGCACCGGTACGCCTACTTCCCCTTCGGCGGCGGGGCGCACCAGTGCGTCGGCAAGCACCTGTTCTACATGGACGCCCCGCTGATCATGGCCGCCATCCTGAGCCGGTTCCGCCCGGCGGCGCTCGGCGGCCGTACCCCCGCGCCGGCGGCGACGGCGTTGCTGCGCCCGCGCGGCAGGGTGGGGCTGCGGCTGCTCCCCGCGAAGTGCCCCGGGCCGGGCACGCGATGACGGCTCCCGCCCGCGACTGGCCGGACGCCACGGAGTCCGGGCTGATCTGCGCGGTCGCCGGGCGCTCCCAGCGGGAGATGCGGGAGTGGCTCGACGCCTACCCGGGCCTGTTCTCGGCCAAGCCGTTCGACGACGCGCTGACCAGCACGCTCTCGCTGGCCATGGCGTTCAGCGGCCCGTGGTTCACCGCCGGGCAGCTCTCGATGGCCAACAAGGCCACCCTGTGGGCGTTCGGGCTCGACTGGCAGGTGGACTACGTCGCGGCCTCGGCGCCGGAGGTGGACGACATCGCCCGGCGGTGCCTGGCCGCGGCCGACGGCGCGGACCCGGCCCCCGGCGACGACCTGGCCCGCTTCCTGGCCGACGTCCGGCGGGACCTGTCCGCCGCGCCCGCCTTCCCCGTGCTCGGGCCCGTCTGGCGCGAGGAGCTGCGGGCCCTGCTGGAGGCGATGCGCCGGGAGCGCGGGTGGCGCGACGCGGGCACCGTGCCCTCGCTGGAGGAGTACCTCGGCAACGCCGGCAACCTGGGCTTCACCTTCGTGTTCACCTCCCATCTGATCCACACCGGCGCGCCGTCCGGCGACCTCGCGTCCGTGCGGGAGGCGGCGGGGGCCGTCGAGCGGGTGATCCGCCTGCTGAACGACCTCGGGACCTACCGGCGGGACGTGGAGTGGGGCGACCTGAACGCCCTGTTGCTCGGCGCGCCCCGCGAGGAGGTGGACCGGCGCCTCGCCGAGCTGGCGGCCCGTGCCAGGGAGCTCATCCGGCCTCTGCGGGACGACGACCCTCTGATCGCCGGATACCTCGAACGCCAGATGGACTTCTGCGCGGGCTTCTACCGGCTCGCCGACTACTGGGGCGCCTTATGAGCATTCACGGTGACGCGCTGACCGATGTCGCCGCCGAGGCACGCGCCCTGGTGTCCGGGCTTCTCACGCGCCCGTGGGGCGACGCCTCGCCCTCGGTGTACGAGACCGGGCGCCTGGCGGCCCTGGCCCCGTGGCTGACCGGGCACGCCGAGCGGGTCGCGTTCCTCGTGGACGCCCAGCGCCCGGACGGCCTGTGGGGCCCGCACGAGCACTACACGCTCGTCCCCACGCTGAGCGCGGCGGACGCGCTGCTGACCGAGCTCGCCCGGACCTCCCGCGCCTTCTCGCCGGCCGTGGCGGAGGCCGCGGGACGCGCCCTGCGCGCGCTCGAACGGCTGGCGCGGCGCGGGTTCGTCGCGCCGCTGCCGGACATGCCCGCGATCGAGCTCGTCGTCCCCTCGCTGATCACCTCGATCAACCGGCTCATCCGCGCCCTCGCCGGCTCCCCGGTGCCGGGGTCGTGGGAGTCCTGCCCGCTCCTTCCCTTCCCCGAGGACATCGACGACGCCCGGGTACGGCTCGTCCGCGAGCACCTGCGGCAGGGGGCTCCCCTGCCGATGAAGCTGATGCACGCCCTGGAGGTCGCGGGCGAGGCCGCGCTGCGGGCCCCCGGCGTCGTGGTGACCCCCGAGGGGACGGTGGGCGCGTCCCCGGCGGCCACGGCGGCGTGGCTCGGCGATCCCGGCGGCCCGGGGCGGGCGGCGCCCGCGGCGCGCGAGCACCTGGAGGCCGTGGCGCGGTTGTCCGGCGGCCCGGTGCCGTGCGCGGTCCCGATCACGGTGTTCGAGCGCGGGTGGGTGCTGAGCTGGCTGCTGCGCGCCGGTGTCCCCGTGGACGTGCCCGGCGAGCTGGTGGCGAGCCTCGGCGACCGGATCGACCCCGACGGCGTCGCGGCCGGGCCGGGGCTGCCCGCCGACGCCGACACCACCTCGGTGGCGCTGTACACGCTGGCGCTGCTCGACGTCCCGCGCGAGCCCGGCAGCCTGTGGGCCTACCACACGGGCACGCACTTCGGCACGTGGCACGGCGAGGACGGCTACTCGACGACGGTGAACGCGCACGTGCTGGACGCGTTCGGCCAGTACATGGTGGCGCGCCCCGACGCGCGCCCGCGCTACGCGGAGGCCGTCCAGCGGCTGGCGGACTGGCTGCGCGGGCGGCAGCGGGCGGACGGGAGCTGGACGGACCGCTGGCACGTCTCGCCGTACTACGCGACGGCGAGCTGCGCGCTGGCGCTCGGCGAGTTCGGCGGCGCCGCGTCGCGCCGGTCGGTCCGGCTGGCGGCGGACTGGGTCCTGTCGTCCCAGCGCCCGGACGGTTCCTGGGGGCTCTGGGACGGCACGCCCGAGGAGACGGCGTACGCGTTGTACCAGCTCCTGCTGGCCGGGGGCGGCGCCGCGGGGAGCGCCAGGAGCCGGCGTCTGTCGGCCGCGGCAGAGCGGGGGCAGGAGTACCTCCTGCGCTCGGCCGGGCGCGTCGAGGACCCGCCGATGTGGGTCGACAAGGACCTGTACCTGCCGGTGGCGATCGTCCGGGCCGTGGTCGCCGGCGCCCTGCACCTGGCACGGAGCGTCACGCCGTCGGAGCACTAGAGCGCCCATCAGCCGCCAAACGTGATACTGCCTCACAAAGCATGACAAGCAACCCGACATGTTTACAAAACTGACACAGAACTGTCGGAGAACCATTTGGCATCGTGCTAGGGTTCCCAGTGCGATGCGGTGGAATACCTCATTGCCATGCGATGCGGCGTAATAGAGCACCATAGCGTGACCTGAGCCTTATGCGCCGTGAACCGTGATATGGGCTTCCTGACGCTCGCCAGGGATGGACTTATGCGCTTCCGTAATTCGCGTATTCGGACCAAGGTCACGGCGCTCCTGCTGTCGCTGGTCGCCCTGTGGGGGTTCGCCGCCTGGGTCACCCTGCGTGAGGGCTTCAACGTCCTGTGGGTCGCCACGCTGAACTCCGGCATCGCCGACCCCGGCGAGCGGCTGAGGATCGAACTGCAGCAGGAGCGCAGGCTCACGCTCGTCCTGCTCGGCGCCCCGGGCTCCAGCCAGCAGCGCATCGCCCTGAGCGCGCAGCGGACCAGGACCGACAACGCGAGCGCCGACTTCCGCAGGCAGGTCACCGGCGCGGCCGTCCAGGACGCGGCCGACGAGAGCCTCAGGCGGCGCATCGAGGAGGCGACCCACGAGCTGGGGATCATCCGCCCGATGCGCGAGCAGGTGGACGAGGGCCTGATGGACCGCGCGCGCGCCTCGGTCACGATCACCCGGGTCATCGACGCGCTGTACCGCGTCTACGACTCGATGGCGACGCTGGACGACGCCGACTTCGCCAAGGACACGCGCACCATGATCGAGCTGAGCCGCGCCAACGAGCTCCTCGCGCAGGAGGACGCCCTGGTCGCGGGAGCCCTGGCCGCCGGCGGCCCCGGAGAGAGTGAACGGGCCCAGTTCGCCCAGCTCGTGGGCACCCAGCGGTTCCTGTTCTCCAAGGTGGCCGCCGAGCTGCCCGCTCCCGTCCGCCCGGCATTCGACCAGATGGCCAAGAGCGAGCCGTACGACCGCCTGCGCCGCCTGGAGAACCAGCTGATGGTCACGCCCCGGCCCCAGCTCGCCCCCGTGGACGGCGAGCGCTGGAAGACCGCCTCCAGCGCGGTCATCTCGCAGGTCGAGAAGCTGATCGTCACCGGAGGCGCGACGCTGGTCGAGCGCGCCCGGCCGATCGCCATCGGCGTCGTCGTCCGGCTGGCGCTGGCCGGCGGGCTCGGGCTCATCGCGGTCATCGCCTCGATCGTCCTGTCCATCACCACGGCCCGCGCCCTCGTGCGGCGCCTGGAGGAGCTGCGCACCGCCGCCCTGGAGCTGGCGGGCCGCAAGCTGCCGAACGTGGTGGAACGGCTCGGACACGGAGAGGACGTCGACGTCGCCGCGGAGGCGCCGCCGCTCGCCACCGGCAACGACGCGATCGGCCAGGTGGGCCAGGCGTTCAACACCGTGCAGCAGACGGCGATCCGCGTCGCGGTCGAGCAGGCCGAGCTGCGGCGCAGCTACCGCGGCATCCTGCTCAGCCTGGCCCGGCGCACGCAGTCGCTGGTCCACCGGCAGCTCACCATCCTGGACTCCATGGAGCGGCGCGAGACCGAGCCGGCCGAGCTGGCCGACCTGTTCCGCGTCGACCACCTGGCCACCCGCATGCGGCGCAACGCCGAGAACCTCATCGTCCTGTCCGGCGCCTCCCCCGGCCGCGCCTGGCGCCGATCGGTCCCGATGGTCGACGTCGTGCGCGGCGCGCTGGCCGAGGTCGAGGACTACACCCAGGTCACGCTGATGCCCATGGGCGAGGCCGAGCTGGCCGGCCGCGCGATCGGCGACGTCATCCACCTGCTGGCCGAGCTGATCGAGAACGCGGTCTCCTTCTCGCCGCCGTACGCGTCGGTGCAGGTCACCGGCCAGGGGGTCGCCAAGGGGTACGTCGTCGAGATCGAGGACCGCGGCCTCGGCATGACCCCGGAGGACCTCGCCGACGCCAACGAGCGCATCGCCGACCCGCCGGAGTTCAAGCTCTCCGGCACCCCGCGCCTCGGGCTGTACGTGGTCAGCCGCCTGGCGTCCCGTCACAACATCAAGGTCACGCTGAAGGCCTCGCCGTACGGCGGCACGACGGTGGTGGTCCTGATCCCCCGCGAGCTGATCGACGGCGACGCCGACCTCGAATCCGGCACGGAGCCCATGACCGAACACGACGCGCCGGCCCCCGGTGCCGCCGTCCCGGCCCAGGGACGGCACCGCACCGGCGAGTTCCCGGCGATCACCCGTGATCCCCGCCCGGCCGTACTCCCGGCCCCGCCCGCGGGCGAGATGCCCGGGACGGACGGCACGTCCCGCGGGCGCCGGGAGAACGCCCGCGAGGGCCGCCCCGCCGGCATGGAGGCCGCGTCCCAGGACCTTCACCCCCTGAACGGCCGCCCGGGGAACGGGACCCGCGACGCCCGCCCGGCACAGGGGCCGACCCGAGAAGCCGTACCCGGAGGGGGTGAGGACGGGCCCGCCTTCACCCCCTCCGGCCTGCCCCGCCGCGTCGCCCAGGCGCACCTCGCGCCCGAGCTGCGCCACGAGCCGGCCGCCCCCGCCCCCGAGCCCCAGGTGGACGAGGAGGACCACTTCTCCCCCGAGGAGCTGCGGCGGCTGATGGGCTCCTTCCAGAGCGGCACCGAACGCGGGCGATCGGAGGCCGCCGGGCTGCCGCGCCGCCGGGCCGCGAGCCCGGCCGAGGACGACGAGCCCCCGGTCCGGCCCCGCTGATGGCCTGGACGCCTTACGACCACCGGACGGCCATGGCCGTCCCGGAACAGCGCACAGGACGCCGCGAACCGCGTGAGCAGGCAGAAGAGGACAGCGAGTGATGCAGAGGACCAGTTCCCCCGCCGATCTGACCTGGTTGCTGGACGACCTGGTCCAGCGGGTGAGGGAGGCCGAGCACGGGATCGTCCTGTCCACCGACGGGCTGCTCCTCGCCTCGTCGCGGGGACTCGGCCAGGCGGACGCCGAGCACCTGTCCGCCGTGGCGGCGGGGATCCAGAGCCTCGCCCAGGGGGCCAGCGAGCGTTTCGAGGGCGGAGCCGTCCGCCAGACCATCATCGCCATGAAGTCGGCCTATCTGGTGGTCACCGTGGCGGGGCAGGGCGCCTGCCTCGCCGTCCTGTGCGCGCAGGACGCCGACGTCGGCCTCGTCGCCTACGAGATGGCGATGCTCGTGGCCCGCGTCGGGCAGTACCTCACCTCCCCCGCACGATCGGAGAACCCTTCCCCAAGGAATGAGGGCGCCACATGACGAGCCTCTCCGACGGCAGCGCGGACGAGCAGTGGCTCGATGACGAGGCCGGACGCATCGTCCGCCCGTACGTCATGACGCGCGGCCGCACCCAGCCCAGCCGGGGCAAGATCGACCTGATCACCCTCGTCGTGACCATCAACCCGGTGATCACGGCGGAACCCGGTCTCGGACCCGAGCATCACACGATCGTCAAACTCTGCGACCGGCCGTTGTCCGTCGCCGAGATCGCCGCTCACCTCGATCTCCCGGCCGGGACCGTGCGCGTCCTCCTCGGCGACCTCGTCGACAGAGGATTCGTGGCCATCCAGGAACCCGCGCGTGAGACCGACGTTCTCGACCTGGAAACCTACAAGGCGGTGCTCAATGGACTACGGACGCTCTAGCCGCGACGTCGGCCGGGCGAAACTGCCCACCGCGATCAAGATCCTGATCGCGGGCGGGTTCGGGGTCGGGAAGACCACGATGGTGGGGTCGGTGTCGGAGACCCGGCCCCTGCGCACCGAGGAGACGCTCACCGACCGGGGCGTCGGGGTCGACGACCTGTCGGGCATCGAGGCCAAGAAGACCACGACGGTCGCCATGGACTTCGGCCGCATCTCGATCGGCGAGGACCACGTCCTGTACCTGTTCGGCACGCCCGGCCAGGAGCGGTTCTGGTTCGTGTGGGACGAGCTGGCCCTCGGCGCGATGGGCGCGGTCGTGATCGCCGACACCCGCCGCCTGGCCGACTGCTTCCCGTCCGTCGACTACTTCGAGCGGCGCGGCACGCCGTTCATCGTCGCCGTCAACTGCTTCGAGGGGGCCCGGCAGTACGACATCGAGGAGATCCGCATGGCGGTGGACCTCGGGCCGAGCACCCCCGTCGTCCTCTGCGACGCCCGCCGCCGCGAGTCCAGCAAGAACGTCCTGGTCACCCTCGTCGAGCACGCGATGCAAACCCGCACGTCCAGCTCCCAGGAGCCGGCCACACGTTGAATCGCCGCACCGGAACGTATATTTGCGATAACGCAGTGTGCCCACGGAGGGCCGGGGTACGATCTACTCGTGTCCACCCACGCGCACGAATTGCCTCTGGCCGAGGTGCCTGAGCATCTGGACGATCTAGCCGCCGCGATTGCTGAGGGTGAGGTCGTCTACCTCACGAGAAACGGCCGCCGACTTGCCGCGGTCGTGGCACCGGAGGTCGTGGAGGCGGTGGAGGCGCACGTCGTCCCTGGAGATCTTTCGGCCCTCGACGACCTCATCGGCTCCGCTCCGGGGCTGGCCGAGGCAACCGACCTGCAGAGCCTTCGCGACGAATGGGAAAGGTAGTCATCGACAGCAGCGTCCTGCTCGGGTTGTTCGACCCAAAGGATGCGCTGCACGAAGTCTCGGCGGATGCCGTCCGACATCGACGCCGACGGAACGACCACGTCCTCGTGCCCATCAGCGTCGTATCAGAGATCCTGGTGGGGGCCGCCCGGCAAGGTCGGCAGAGCATGGTAGAGCGGCTAGGCCAGATCCGTGCCGCCTTCGGGACACCGGTGCCGCTGGTCCAGTACATCGCCTTGGATGCCGCGCGACTCCGAGCCGAACATCGCTTCCTTCGGCTCCCCGACGCGTTCGTGCTGGCAACAGGCATTTTCCTTGATGCGGAGATCTTGTCGGCGGACAAGAAATGGGCGAACGTCGACCCACGGGTCCACCTCGTCCAGCCACGCCGGCCCGCGCCATAGGGACTGTTTCCGGAAAGCTTCGGCTCGTCCGCGTTGTCGTGCCACCCTGTGTCGATGACCCGTGGCCTGGCACCCCCGGGTTTCATCGACCGGCCAGTGCTGTGCGGATGCGCGCGGCGAGCGAGGCCGCCTGCTCCGGCTCCCAGGGCCCGCATCAGCCGCCCGAACGCGCCCTCGTCGAGATCCCGCACCACGTGCTCGATATGCGCCTTCGGAGCGACCAGCACATACCCGACTAATGTCGCGTACCTCGCGAGAAACGCGATGTGGTCGTCGTCCTCGAAGACGACCTGGTGATCGGCGTGATCGGGATCGCCGGCCACGATCGCACAGACGAAGCAGGGCCCGGTCCTGGACCGAAGCTTGTAAGCCTCAAGATCGAAGGGCACACGCCTGTCACGAAGCGGGTCTTCCGACTCTTCAGCCACCTGTGAATGGTATTCGTCCGCGCCCCCGGCGAACCAGCGTGTCTCGCGACCCTTCGTACCACCAACCGGATCATCACGGGTGCACGCGACCGGCAGTTCCTGTCAGGCGGTGAGGTCGCCGCTGCTCAGGCCGTGGAGGAACGCACCCCACTCACCCGGCACGAACAGCAGCACAGGCCCATCGGGGTTCTTACCGTCCCGGACGGCGGTCACTCCCGGCAGGTTCCTCGCGACCTCCATCCTCAGTGAACGATTGTCGTTGCCAGTCTGGACGGCCGTTGAAGTGCCTCAGTTGGATGGCCGTGGTCGGCCATGATTACGACAACCCCTTGACGTAGGGTGATCGCGCATGGTCTCTGGCTGGAGAAAGGTTCGCGAAAGTTCGAGTACGGAGCGGCTGATGCGGGTCAGGTACTTGGGTTCAGGATCGGGCGAGGGCGGGTCTCCCACGGTCTTCGCGACCGATCGCGGAACCTTGATCATCCAGGGGTACAAGGTCACGGATCGGCAGGCGCTCGCGGATATCGGTGAGGTTCCGGGCCACGAGGACTTCGTCGAAATCCCGATCGAGCTACTGGAGTTCGTGAACAACCCGCTGGGCGTCGACCCCCGGAGGAACCGGCAGCGGAAGACGTCGACCGAGGGGCGGCCGCCGCTGGAGGAGAGTTGAGTCTCGTCAGCGGGCCGGCGTTCGTCGATCTCTTTCGTACCTTCGCGCATACCGCGCGCCGTCTGGAGGTGCGGGATTGGTACGACTCTCCGAGCGAGTACGAGCCGATGCGGCGATTCCTGGCAGGTGAGTCTGAGGACATGACGTGGTTCCAGAACTGGACCGGGATCGTCAAGCAGGCCGTGACGGACGGGAGGACGATGCGGCGGGTCCGGGTCGTGTCGGTGCCGTTGAGCGACTACGCCCGATACGGGCTCGACCTGGCCCGGCACAACAACGCGGCGGGTGAGGACATCCGTTATCTCGACCGGCGGGACGCGGCCGGGCTGCCCGAGTTCGACTTCTGGGTGTTCGACTCCAACCGGGTCGCGAAGCTGCATTTCACCGATGACCACAAGCTTCTGGGCGCGGAGATCATCACCGATCCCTCGGTGGTCGTGGAGTGCTCGACCGCCCTGGACGACGCCTTCCACCGGTCGGTGTCGCGGGACGAGTTCGCCGCCCGGATTCAAAGCCCGTGAACGTTGTGCGGTAGAGGTAGCGAGTGACCAACGTTCATCACGAGCGGGAGGCCCTCGGCGGGCGGCTTCGTGAACTGCGCCGGGCGGCAGGCCTCACCGGTCGTGAGCTAGCGGAGTCGCTCGGCTGGCCGCCGTCGAAGGTCTCCAAGTTGGAGACCGGCAAGCAGACGCCCGCCGAGCAGGACGTCATGGGCTGGGTCGAGGCGACCGGGGCCAGCGGTGAGGATCGCGATTCGCTGCTGGCCGCACTGCGCACCCTGGAGTCACGTCATGCCGAATGGCAGCGGGTTCTCCGTGACGGTATGCGCCACCATCAGAACGAGTGGGGCGAACACGAACAACGTGCGAGCTTTCTTCGCGTCTTCGAACCCTGTTACATCCCCGGCCTCGTACAGACTCCGGGTTATGCCCGAGCGCGCATAGCGGAGGCCATCGCCATGCACGGCCTGGCTAACGACATCGACGAGGCGATACGCGCCCGGATGCTCCGCCAGGAGGTGCTCTACGACAGCCGTAAGCGGTTCCACCTCGTGGTCAGCGAGGCCGCACTGCGGTACCGAATGTGTTCGCCGGAGGTCATGCTCGGGCAGCTCGATCGGCTGGTCACCGCCTCGACGCTGCCGAACGTCCGGCTTGGCGTCATCGGCTTCAGCACCGTGTATGTGACGGCACCGAAGCACGGCTTCTGGCTGTTCGACTCCGAGCGGGTCCTGGTGGAGACGTTCACCGCGGAACTCAACCTCGCGCAGCAGCACGAGACCGAGGCCTATTCGCGGATCTTCCGATCGCTGGCCGGAATGGCCTCCTACGGTTCGGACATGCGGGCGATCGTCACCCGCGTGATGGAGGACCTGCGGGCCGTGTTGCCCGACGGCGAAACCTCCGACGAGGAGTAGCAGCCGATTTCTCGGCCGAACGGGTCTAGAGGATGTTTCGGAAATCCCGAGAACATTGCTGGATGCGGCTATGCCGCACATGTCACCCTCACGGCGTCATCCCCGTAATACTTCGGAGGCGCTCCGTGAGCAAGGTCATCGTTCCGCTCCTTGAACCCGCTGCCGTGGCCGCGTTGCCGCCGCGTGCGCAGGAAGTCGTGGAGTACCGCAAGTCCGGGCTATCCCTCAACCACGTCCAGGGCTGCCCGCTGGACTGCGCCTACTGCATCCGCCACACCTACGGCCTATGGGACTCCCGCAAGCCGACCGCGCTCATGTCGGACGCTGAGGCCGTCGAGCTGCTGGTGGGGCACCGTTACTTCCGGCCGCACACGACGCCGTTGCAGATCTTCAACCGGGCGACCGATCCGCTGCTGCCCGGGGTGAAGGACCACTTGTTCGCCTGCCTTGAGGACCTCGACGGCCGGGGCCTGACCAACCACATCCTGGTAATCACCCGGTTCGTTCTTAAGCCGGAGGACAGCGAACGGCTGAACGCGCTGGCGAACCTGAAGGTCACGCTGCTGTTCACCTACTCCGGCATCACCGACAAGCGCATTGAGCCGTTCGCCTCCGGCATCGCTGCCGCCTCAATGAAGCTCGCCAACGAGCTACGGCTGCGCCGCTATCGGACGGTCTTCTACTGGCGCCCCCTCGTCCCCGGCCTCAACGACAGCCCGGAGCACCTCGCCACGGCCGCCGAACTGTCCAAGCACGCGGACGCCGCCGTCTTCACGGGGCTGTTCTATCGGGGCGAAATCGCCGATTACTACAAGGCCAACGGCCTGCCCGAGCCCTACGAGGGCACCGCACGCCGCAAGATCGTGCCCGAGACGCTGGAACAGCGGGTTCTCGAAGCGTTCGCAGATGCGGAGGGCTCGGCCGTGCTGTTCCGCAAGACCTCCTGCGCCGTGGCCTTCGTCCACGGGCTTCCGGACTACAACGGGCACTACGGCATCCGCGAACTCTGCGACATCTGCCCGGTCCGACAGCTCCAGCTTTGCGCGGGAGCGCACGAGGTTCCCACGGCACGGCAGCTTCAAGAGGCCGTTGTGGACCTGCCCGAGGCGGCAGGGTTGAGGGTGCTCGACGTCACCGAGCGGGCGGCGCAGGTCGAAGGAGTCCGGGACGAGCAACCGCGGTACTTCCTCCAGCACCAGTTCGCCTTTCAGATCCACGACGCCGAGCACCCGCACCTGCTCAACCGCCACGGACGCGCCGAGATCGGATGGGAACAGCCCGCATGAACACCGTCAAGCCGTGGAACAGTCACCGCTACACCGTCGTGGACGTCGAAGGCAACGGCCAGCGTCCGCCGGACCTCGTTGAGATCGCCATCGTCCCGATCGAGAACGGAACGGTCGGAGAGCCCCGGTCGTGGCTGGTGAACCCGCCGAGGCCGATCACCTTGATGGCCCGGCGCTTCCACCGGATCGGAGACGAGGAGGTGGCGGCTGCGTCGACGGTGGCCGAGGTCGCCGATGAGATCCGAAAGGATCTCGACGACGCGGTCTTCGTCGCCCACAACGCGCACGTCGATCTCGACGTGGTCACCCGCTCGCTCCCAGGCTTCAGCCCGATCGAGGTCGTCGACACCTTGAAGGCCGCCCGCCGTCTTGCACCTGGCCAGGTCTCCTACAAGCTCGGGAACCTCGTCGATGCCTTCGGCCTGGCCGAAGGCATCGCTCCCGACCTGCGCCCGCACCGAGCCGCCTACGACGCGATCGTCTGCGCACGGCTCCTCGTCCATCTGGCGACCTCCCACTCTGACCCTGGGCTGACGCTTCTCGGCCTGCTGGGAAAGGAAGAACCCGATGACCCGGCTCCGGCCCTCTTCTGACCATCAACGAGGCCTGTTCATCTCGATCGACGGGCCGTCCAGCGCGGGCAAGTCAACGATCCTCGCGCACCTGTCCCAGCTCCTCATCGCTGACGGGGAGCAGGTCCACACGACCGCCGAGCCGTCCACCGGGCCCATCGGGACCCTCGCCCGCAACCTCACCGAGACCGTCAGCGGACCGGCCCTCGCCTGCCTGTACAGCGCAGACCGCTACCACCACCTCGAAAGCGAGATCCGGCCTCGGCTGGAGGCCGGCGAGACCGTCCTCTGCGACCGTTACGTGCCGTCCGGCCTGGTCATGCAGCGGTTCGACGGAGTCGACCCCGCCTTCCTGTGGAGCCTGAACGCCCACGCCGACCGCCCCGATCTGGCCGTCGTCCTCGAAGCCGACCCGCAGACGATCGCCGCTCGTCTGGAGTCCCGCGGAGCCCACAACCGCTTCCAGCTCGCCCCCGGCTCCTCCCACGCCGAATCCCGCTTCTACCGGCAGGCATGTGCCCGCCTCGTCCAGGCCGGATACGACGTCCTGCGCATTGACTGCACGACTATGGCCCCCGACCAGCTCGCCCAGATCATCCGAGACCGGCTCCAAGCCTTCTTCGCCGTCCCCGAGCTGGAAACCACCGATGCCCGCACCTGGTGACACGCTCCTCATCGGTAGCTCCCGTTAGGCGGTGAGGTCATCACGCCTGACGCCATTGAGGAACGCGCCCCACTCGCCCGGCACGAACAGCAGCACAGGCCCATCGGGGTTCTTGCTGTCCCGGACGGCGGTCACTCCCGGCAGGTTCCTCGCGACCTCCACGCACCCACCTCCCGTGCCACCGCTGCGGGCACTCTTCTGCCAGGCAGCCTTCGACAGATCTACGCTGCTCAGAGTTCTGCGGTCCATTGATCAATCCCATCGTGGATCATCTTCAGCGATACATGCTGGGGATAGGCGTCCCCTCTAATGGTGTCATATCGGCTCCAAATAGCCGCAACAACATCATGGTCAGTCGTTACGTCTCCGGTCACGGATGACTGAGCCTATTTCAGCGGGCTTCCCGGAGTTGTAGGACGAGGATTGCTTTGACGATCTGACCTGCGCGAAGTGGGCAGCAGCGGAGCTTTCGCAGGATGCGCCAGGCCTTCAACTGGGCGTTCGCGCGT
>NZ_QOIL01000013.1:106793-286968 GCF_003323745.1 Sphaerisporangium album | reverse complement strand
GGCGCTGGGACAGGATGATCGCGTCCTCGTAGTTGTGGCCCTCCCACGGCATGAACGCCACGAGCAGGTTCTTGCCCAGCGCCATCTCGCCCTGGTCGGTGCACGGCCCGTCGGCGACGACCTGGTTGACCTCCACCCGGTCGCCCTCGGCGACGATGGGCCTCTGGTTGAAGGAGGTGCCCTGGTTGGAGCGCTTGAACTTCGCCACGCGGTACGTCGTCCGCGTGCCGTCGTCGTTCATGACCGTGATGTAGTCGGCCGAGACCTCCTCGACCACGCCCGCCTTCTCGGCGCTGACCATGTCGCCCGTGTCGGTGGCCGCCCGGTATTCCATTCCGGTGCCGACCAGCGGCGCCTCGCTCCTGAGCAGCGGTACCGACTGGCGCATCATGTTCGCGCCCATGAGCGCCCGGTTGGCGTCGTCGTGCTCCAGGAACGGGATCATCGCGGTGGCCACCGACACCATCTGGCGCGGCGACACGTCGATGTAGTCGACCTCCTCGGCCCGGGCGAGCTCGGTCTCACCGCCCTTGGTGCGGACCAGGACGCGGGACTCGGCGAACGACCCGTCGGGGTTGAGCGCCGTGTTGGCCTGCGCCTTGACGTAGCGGTCCTCCTCGTCGGCGGTCAGGTAGTCGATCTGGTCGGTCACCTTCCCGTCCACGACCTTGCGGTAAGGAGTCTCGACGAAGCCGAAGGCGTTGAGCCGGGCGAAACAGGCGAGGTAGCCGATGAGGCCGATGTTCGGACCTTCAGGCGTCTCGATCGGGCACATGCGGCCGTAGTGGGACGGGTGCACGTCGCGGACCTCGAAGCCGGCCCGCTCACGGGACAGACCGCCGGGGCCGAGCGCGTTCAGACGCCGCTTGTGCGTCAGGCCGGCCAGCGGGTTGGTCTGGTCCATGAACTGCGAGAGCTGTGAGGTGCCGAAGAACTCCTTGATCGACGCCACGACGGGGCGGATGTTGATCAGGGTCTGCGGCGTGATCGCCTCGACGTCCTGCGTGGTCATGCGCTCGCGGACGACGCGCTCCATGCGGGCCAGGCCCAGGCGGACCTGGTTCTGGATGAGCTCGCCGACGTTGCGCACCCGCCGGTTGCCGAAGTGGTCGATGTCGTCGACCTCCAGCGGCAGGCCTGCCGACTCCTCACCGGCGTGCAACCGCACCAGGTACTCGACCATCGCGACGATGTCGTCCTCGGCCAGGACGGTGACGTTGATGTCCGTCTCCGACCCGAGCTTCTTGTTGATCTTGTACCGGCCGACCTTGGCCAGGTCGTACCGCTTGGGGTTGAAGTACAGGTTCTCCAGCAGGGTCTGCGCCGACTCCTTGGTCGGCGGCTCGCCCGGCCGCAGCTTGCGGTAGATGTCGAGCAGTGCGTCGTCCTGGCCGGAGGTGTGGTCCTTCTCCAGGGTCGCCCGCATCGACTCGTACCGGCCGAAACGCTCGAGGATCTGCTCGCCGGTCCATCCCAGGGCCTTGAGAAGCACGGTGACGGCCTGCTTGCGCTTGCGGTCGATGCGCACACCGACGCTGTCGCGCTTGTCGATCTCGAATTCCAGCCAGGCGCCCCGGGACGGGATGACCTTGCAGCCGTAGAGGTCCTTGTCGGAGGTCTTGTCGGCGGTGCGTTCGAAGTAGACGCCCGGCGAACGGACCAACTGCGAGACCACGACACGCTCGGTGCCGTTGATGATGAAGGTGCCCTTCGAGGTCATGAGCGGGAAGTCGCCCATGAACACCGTCTGGCTCTTGATCTCACCCGTGGTGTTGTTGATGAACTCCGCCGTCACGAACATCGGGGCGGAGAAGGTCATGTCCTTGTCTTTGCACTCGTCGACCGAGTACTTCGGCGGCTCGAACCGGTGGTCGCGGAACGACAAGGACATGGTCCCCGAGAAGTCCTCGATGGGACTGATCTCCTCGAAGATCTCTTCGAGGCCCGACTGGGCCGGAACGTCCTTGCGCCCGGCCCGACGAGCCGCCTCCACCCGGGCCTTCCACTTCTCGTTGCCGAGGAGCCAATCGAAAGACTCGGTCTGCAGGGCAAGAAGGTCAGGAACCTCCAAAGGCTCCTGGATACGCGAAAAGGAGGCGCGACGGGGACCAGGGGGTATGGCGGAGGCGTTGCGCGAGGCTGCCAACAGATGTCCTTCCGGAGGGCTCGGATGGAATCGAACTGCGCGCACGCCAAACGCCCCGACGGAATTCGGGGCGTCGAGTGGCAGCGCGAGGGAGCAGCATAACGCAAATTACAAACGCGTGTCCACAGCTACTATAAGCGTCAACCTCGGTGCCGCGTTCAGCATCCCACAGCCGGGTGGGCTCGTCAACTCTCGAGGCCGCTGTACGCGTTGAGTCGTGCCGTCGCACGCCTGGGTGCGCGGGCGCTCACGCGTCCTGCCCGGCGCGCGGAGTCCGGGAACGCGGAGATCCGGGCCACGCCGGTTGTGATCAGGCCAGGTGCGGAAGTCCCTCGCGGCAGGGTGGATCCGCCGGGTGGCTGGATGACCCTGGAGGGTGATCAAGGTGGAGGACCGGGCGGAGATCCGCCGGCTGCATCGCGCTGAGCAGATGCCGATCAAGGCGATCGCGTCCACGCGGTAGCCGCGCTCGCTGAGCCACGTAGCGCGCCGGAGCATCGGGATCACGCGGCGGGAGGGCGGGGTGAGGCGTTGAGTTCGGCGGTGACGGCGCGTTCGCGGAGCTGGGCGGACTCGGCGCGCAGGGACTCCACCTGGGCGCGCAGGTCCTGGACGCGGGCGCGTTCGATCTCCAGCAGCCCGGACAGGCGGTCTCGTTCGGCGGCGGCGGCGCGTTCGAGCTCGCGCGCCGAGGCGGCCTGTTCCTCGGCCGCGCGCACACGCGCCGACGCCTGAGCCTCCGCCGCCTCGACGCGCGCGGTCGCCTCGCGTCCCGCCGCCCGCACCCGCGCGGCGGCCTCCCGTTCGGCGGCGGACGCCCTGGTGGAGGCCTGGTCGGCGTCGGCCGCGGCGCGCGCTGCCTGGCCCACGGCCTCGGCGCGGGCCCGTTCGGCCTCCTCGGCGCGGGCCTGTGCCCGGTCGCGCTCGGCCTCCGCGGCCTGGGCGCGGGCGGCTGCGGCGGCGGCGGACTGCTCGGCCTCGGTGCGCGCCCGGCGGGCCTGGCGGACCTCGGTGCGCGCGGCGTCACGTTCGGCGCCGGCCTGTTCGGCCAGCTGCGCCGTGCGCGCGGCGTCGGCGCGGGCCGTGGCGGCCTCGGCGCTCGCGGTCTCGACGCGCTCTTCCATCTCGCGTACGGCCTGGTCACGCGCGGCTTCGGCGCGGGTGGCGCGCCGGGTGGCCTGCTCGGCGGCCTGCTTGGCCAGACGTTCGGTGGTGGCGGCCTCGCGCAGCGCGGCGAGGGCCTGTTCGCGGGCGTTCTCGGCGTCCGACAGGGCGGTGTCGCGTTCGGCGTGGGCCTCCTCGGCCTGGCGGCGCATCTGCTCGCGTTCCCTGCGGGCGTGCTCGGTGGCCTCGCGCGCGAGGCGTACCTGCTCGAAGGCCTGCTCGCGCTCGGTGCGGGCGATGGCCACGCGGGTGTGGGCCTCGGCCTGCATGGCGCTGATGCGGGCCTCCACCCCCGCCGGGCTGAGCTCGTCGGCCAGGACCTGCGCCAAAGGACTGACCGCGGCCGCCAGCCCCTTCTCCATGCGCTCGTACAGTTCCTCCGCCCGCGCCAGCGCGCCCTCCAGCCCCGGGGTGGCGCGCCGCATCTCGCGCTCGCGCTTGGCCGCGGCCTGGCAGTCGCCCTGCGCGCAGTACTCCTTGGGCCTGCCGCGTCCCCCGCGCTGCTCGACCACCGCCCCGCAGTGCCTGCACAGCCGCACCCCGCCCGAGGCCCCCTCCCCCGAAGCGTCCCGCTCCGAGCCCCGAGCCGTGTGCCCCTCGTCCACCCTCTCCACCGTCACACGCCGACCCTAGCATTTTCTGATTTCTAGAAATTCGTATTCAGAAAAGCAGATCCGTTGCGTGCGTCATCCCAGCGCATCACTCACGAGAAGTGCAGTTCCCGCAAGCTATGTAGCGCACCACACGGCGACCGACATCAGAGCGTCAAAGCCCTCCACCGGCGCGCACCATCAGCAAGGCCCTCCGCTCCCGAACCTGCCCCCAGCCGCCAGGTAGCGGTGAGAGATCACGATTCCGGTTCCTGATCGTTTCGGAGCGGTGAATGTGGCTCGCACTGCGGAACGTCCGCGCAAGCGTCGTATTCGGATGGCCGTTCGCTTCCTGCTCGGGCAGGATCCCTCCTGTGCGACATGCTCTCCTCGGGCTGGCCGAGAACACGGCGTTACCGTCCGAACTGATCGATCAGCTCATCGCGACTGCGGACGGGGACGTCGCCGAGGCCGTGGCCTGCCGGTCGGATCTCAGCCGCGTGCAGGTAGCCGCGCTGTCACGCTTCGAGGGAGCCGCCATACGACTCGCCCACGAAGGGCGACTCACGGCCGACGACGTCGATCCGGTAGCCCAGCCACGTGTCGCACTCGCCCTCCTCGAAGAACGTTCCGGCAGGCCGGAGTGGGCGAGACTTCTCGCTGCCGATCCTCTGGCGGAGACGCGGGAGAAGCTGGCGGCCTGCCCCGGCCTGCCACACGATGTGATGCAGACACTCGGCTCCGACCCCGATGTCCGGGTGGTCGCTGAGCTCGCGCTGTGGGCGCCCGCGGACATCGCTGGCGAGCTTGCGGCGCATTCGCATGCCGATGTTCGTCGTTCGGTGGCGGCCAACGAAGCGACGCCGGCAACTGTACTGGCGTCGTTGCTGACCGGTGACGGGCTGCCGTCGGCGCGGTCCTGCGTGGTCTGTGATCGAGAACCGGTCCCGTTCGTTCACGATCCGAGCTGCGAACGATCTGACTGCTCACTGCCGCCAGGCGCTTCCTGCGATGGCTCCCATGAGTCGGCTGCGCAGGAGATTCAGCAGATGGCGCTTCGGAACCCGGCTGCGCCGGTGGACGCCGTTGTGGGCTTCGTCAGCCATCCTTCGACTCTGATGCGCGTCGAGTTGGCGGCCCGCACCGATCTGCCCGCACAGGTGTACGCGCAGCTTGCCGAGGATCCCATCCCGTGGGTACGCGCAACGCTCGCGGACAACCCCTCGATCAGCGAGAACCTGATCCGCACCCTGGCCACCGATCGCGGCCACGACGTCCAGCGTCGACTTGCCCACAATCCCGAGCTGCCGCTCGACGTTCTGTCCGACGTCGCAGGCAACACCCGGATCGGCCCGGTACTCCTGCCGCGTATCGCATCTGCCTCTGGGGCCGAAGTCACGGCACTGGCCGCGTCAGCGATCCCGGCGGTACGCATGCTGCTCGCCCAGCGGCGCGACCTGTTACCCGAGATCCGTAACGCGCTCGCCGACGATCCCGATGCGAAGGTGGTCAAATCCGTCGCGCCGCACCCGGGCCTGTCCGAGGCGCAGCTCCGTGCGATGGTCACGCGCCACGGTGCGCGGGTGCTGGCGAAAGTGGCCGTCAACCCGGACGCCACGGCCCAGTTGCTGGAGGACCTTGCTCAGCACCGGCCGCCGGTGCAGAAGGCGTTCCGCGAGATCGCTCGGCATCCCAGCGCCACGGCCGTGGCGCTGCTGGCCTGCCTCGACGATCGCCAGGCCAGACCCTTGGCCGCCCGCCACCCCGCCTTGCCGCTCTCGGCGATGGTCGAACTACTCCACGACGAAGACTGGCAGGTAGTAGAGGCGGCGGCCGCTAACCCGTCGTTGCCGCTCGCCGCGATGCGAGAGCTTATTCCCTGATCCAGATGGCCTGTGCGGGCGCGCGGCTCAGCTCACGCGGAACACGACACGGGACTCCAGGTCCAAGCGGGTGGCCGCGGCCGCAGCAGCGTGATCGTCCGGATGACCCGCCCCAACTCGCGCAGCGCCTTGTAGAGCGGTTTCGCCGGGAGTGGTTGCCCAGGCGACGCAGCAGCGTCACCGAGGACAGTCGGCCCTCCCGGATCGAGATGCCCGCCCGTAGCAGGTCCGGCCAGTGCTTCTCGATCGGCTCCCAGTCGATGATGTTGTCGCCGAACAGCGAGTCGATGTGCATGTACATCGTGCTAGCCGTGGGCCGGTAGAAACTCAGGTCGTGCCAGTTCCGGATCCTGGGGAGCAGGTCGAACCCGAGCAGCCGCGACCGAAGGCTCCTCTGAAGGGGGATAGCCCTCTTCTAGCTGTCAGGAAATCCTGTCGTCAATTCAGCCTCCCAATCCGCGGCGCAGGGCAGTGATTGATCCGCTGATGTCCGATTTTCCGGGCCGTCGAGCACCACTTCGGCGGCCTGTCGGGAAACCGTCTAATCCGGACACCCTTCGAGGTCGAAGCCGACCTATAGATCAGCTGCCTGGCGGTAGGTCACGTTCGAGAGCGGAGGGCCGTGATGGGGAGCCGGGGTCGGTGTTGGCGAGCAGGGTCAGGCTGGTGACGAGGCCGGCGGCCTCGGGGGAGGCGAGCCGGTAACGGACGACGCGTCCGAAACGGTGGGAGGTCACCAGTCCGGCCGAACGCAGTACGGCCAGATGGTTCGACATGTTCGGCTGGGTGACGCCCATGCGGCCGGTCAACTCGCCCACGGACGCGTCTCCCTCGGCAAGCGTCTGCAACACGGCGAGCCGGACCGTGCAGCTCAACGCACGCCCGATCGCGGAGAGCCGGTCGTTGCTATCCATCAGTGTCAGATGATACCTTCCGCTACATATCAGTGATCAGTGATGTATCTGTACGGGAAGGCAGGCCATGGTCAGGAATGCCGTCGTCACAGGTGCCAGCAAGGGCATCGGGCTGGCCATCGTCACCGCGTTACGCGACGAGGGATACCGGGTCGTGGCGGGAGCACGGACGATCAGTTCCGAACTCAGGCAGGTCACCCCGTTCGCTGTCCCTGTGGACCTCCGCACTCCCGGCGGGCCCCCTCACCTCATCGACACCGCCATGGCCGAACTCGGCGGCATCGATCTGCTGGTCAACAACGTCGCCGGCACCACCGGCCCGCACCCGGGCGGGTTCCTGTCCATCTCCGACGACGACTGGCGGCACGCCCTCGACCTGACCCTGTTCAGTGCCGTACGAGCCAGCAGGGCCGCGCTGCCCAGCATCGTCGAGCGCAAGGGCCACATCATCAACATCGGTTCGGTCAACGCCCGCCGCCCGGTGGCCAATCTGGTGGACATCTCCGCTGCCAAAGCGGCTCTGGCCAGCCTGGGCAAGGCCCTCGCCGAGGAGTTCGGCCCTCAGGGTGTCAGAGTCAACACCATCTCGCCGGGACCAGTACGTACCGCGGTGTGGACCGAACCGGGCAGCACCGGGGACGCGCTCGCGAAGAAGGCCGGCATCTCGCGCGAAGAGCTGCTTGACTCCCTGCCCGCCGCCCTCGGGATGTCCACCGGGCACATCACCGAACCGGCGGAGATCGCTGCCCTGGTCGTGTTCCTGGCCTCCGGGAAAGCGCCCAACATCAACGGCTCCGACCTCGTCATCGACGGTGGCCTGCGCAAAGAGTGGTAGGGGTCAGGACAGCAGGCCCCGTTCGAGTGCGGTCATCATCCGCCGCCGGGCTGGTCTACTCCGTGGCGATGACTTCGTTGACCGCGGCGCGAGCGGCCGATTCGTCGACGATGGTGACAGCTTCCTCAACGACAACCGCAATCGTGATCTCTCACCCGCTACCTGGCGGCTAGGGACATGTTCGGGAGCGGAGGGCCGGCAAGCGCCGGTTCCCATCCGGGCGTGAGTAGTCGAGAATGGTCACGTAGTTGACCAGGCATTTCGTCATCCCTGTCCGCGAGTTGGTCACGCGATGTCCGATGCGGCCATGGTTTTGCCCCGCAGCATCCCTGCTCCCCCAGTTCGACGCCGTCGTGAGTCGATGACCGCTGACCTAGGAGCTGGGACGTCATAGGTGGAGGCTGTTCCCTGTCCGTCGCGGGTGACTGGGGACATCGGTTGACCAAAACCGAACCACTCCGACTTTCGTGGAGCCCTGAAGCCAGCGTCATCTGCCGGCGGAAGGGAGAAGTACGACACGATGCCAGCCCCGAGGAAGTACCCCCAAGAGCTTCGTGGACGCGGCGGTGCTGTTTGAATGGCTCCTGCTGCTGATCTACGCCTACGGGACGGGGACCGGGATTCGCGCGGTCGCCGCCGGCGACCATCCCACACCGAGGACGACCTTCGGTACGCGCGCCGCCGCTACCTGACCGCCGCTACCTGACCGTCGAGGCCTGCCGCGAGGTCGCCCGGATGATCGCAACGCGACCTTCGCCGTCCGGCAGGCCGCCCTGTGGGGCGAGGGCACGACCGCGGTCGCCTCGGACTC
Source organism: Sphaerisporangium album (assembly GCF_003323745.1). GTDB lineage: Bacteria > Actinomycetota > Actinomycetes > Streptosporangiales > Streptosporangiaceae > Sphaerisporangium > Sphaerisporangium album. The sequence continues at coordinate 278,625 of NZ_QOIL01000013.1, read as the reverse complement.
CACTCACTTCTCGGCCTTCGATCAGAACATCTTCACCGAGTGGCACTCCCGCTACCGCAGGGCCAAGCGCGGCGTGCTGATCTACTGGACGGTCGAAACCGGCGGGTCCATGGCCGTCCACTCCCAGCTGATCTCCTGCTCGGCGTCCGAGGTGCACGCCATGGTCGAGGGCGCGATGCGGCACGACACCGACATGGAGATCGAGCAGAACTTCGTCGACTCCCACGGCGCCTCGTTCGTCGGGTTCTGGATCACCCGGCTGCTGGACTCCGACCTGGTCGCCCGGTTCAAGCAGATCAACAAGATGAAGCTGTATGTGCCCGGCCGGGGCGAGGACTTCTCCTACCCGTTGCTCGGACCCGCGCTGACCAGGCCGATCCGGTCGGACATCATCACCCAGAACTACGACATCATGATGAAGTACGCCACCGCGATCCGGCTGCGGACCGCCTCCACCGAGGCCCTGCTGCGCCGGTTCACCAGCGAGACCATCCACCCCGCCTAGGGCCTGTTTCAAAGACAGGTGAGCCAGTCGTTGATGGCGGCGATATGGATGGTGGCTTCGTAGCGGACGGCGAGCTTGTCGTATCTGGTTGCGACGGCGCGGTTGCGTTTGAGCAGGTTGATGCCACATTCCACCGCGTGCCGGGTGCGGTAGCCGGCAAGGTCGAACTTCGGGGGACGGCCACCGCGGCTGCCGCGCCGCAGACGGGCGGCGATCCGGTCGGCCGGCTCGGGAATGGTGCACCCGATCCGGCGCCTGCGCAGGTGAGCACGGATCGCCCGCGATGAGTACGCCTTATCGGCCAGCACCACCTCAGGGTCGGGTACGGGGCCGTCCCGGTCCCGGTCTGGGCACGCCGATCCCGGCCATGACCGCCTCGAACTGCGGCGCATCGCCACGCTGCCCGCCGGTCACCACCAGCGACAACATCCGCCGGCCCTGCTCACACGCCAGATGCAGCTTGGTCGTCCACCCACCCCGTGAACGTCCCAGAGCGTGATCGGCCGGCTCGGTGCGCACTCCGCCGGGCGACTCGGCCTGCGCCTGCGGGCGCCGCGCAGCGCCGGCCGCGTGCTGGTGCGCCCGCACGATCGTGGAATCCACACCGACCTGCCAGCCGATCAGACCGGCATCATCGGCAAGTGCCTGCAGCCCGGTGGTGATCTTCTGCCAGGCGCCGGCACGCTGCCATCGGCGAAACAGCCCGTACACCGCCTGCCAGGAGCCGTAGCACGGCGGCACGTCCCGCCACGGCGCCCCCACCCGCGCCCGCCACCGGATCCCATCGATGAGCTGCCGTTTGGTCCACTTCGACGGCCGTCCTGGTCTCCTTGCCGCAGGCAGCAGCGGTTCCAGCCGCGCCCACTGTGCATCGGTCAGGTCAAACCGCCTCGTCACCGCTAAGGTGGCCACGAGGTCTCCGGTGTAAAGGTTTTTCTTGGTCGATCAACCCTTTACCGGAGACCTCACTGCATGTCCGGACACGACACGCCAACACCCAACGGACTTCGAAACAGGCCCTAGGCCGCGATGCTGGAGGTCGGCCGCGCCCAGCGCACCGTCTTCCTGGCCCGCTGGCTTCGCGACCGCGATCTTCAGCGGGAGACCGAATCCGGGCCGAACGTGGTGGAGAACTACAACGGCGTCAACGACTACATCAAGTTCGGCAAGCGCGGAGAACTCGCCTCCAACCGGCGCGAAGAACAGGAACCGGGGAAGTCGTGCCTGCACATTCCCCAGTCGGCCCTCGGTCTGATCAACACGCTGATGATCCAGGACACCCTCGCCCTACCCGAGTGGGAGAACGTCCTCACCGACGCCGACCGGCGCGGGCTCACGCCGCTGTTCCACACCAACATGACCCCCTACGGTGAGATCCAGCTGCGCACCGACCGGCGCCTGGACCTCACCGACCTGCCGACTGCGTAACGCCGGACGCTCGCCCGTTCCGGCGGCAGCGCGGCTGGACTACGCATGATGCCGGCGGGGCGTCGGCGATACTGTGGGCGTGGAGTACGTGTCCAGAGTGCCGCGACCGCCGCTGGACGGGCTGATCGACGACCTTTACTACCTGGAGGGTGCGCCGCCGTACGCCCGGCTGACGCTGCCGCCGATGCCGTCGGCGTTGCTCATCGTCAACCTCGGGGCGCCGTTCCGCATCCGCGCCGGCACCGACATCGAGACGGCCGAGTACGCCGACGGCTGCGTGGTCACCGTGCCCAGCCGCGCCTTCGAGTTCGGCTATCCGCCGGGGACCCGGTCCGTCGGCGTGCACTTCAAGCCGTGGGGGCTGGCGCCGTTCCTGCCGATGCCCGCGGCCGAGCTGTGTGACCGGCCGGTGACGGTGGAGCAGGTTTGGGGCCGGCCCGCCATTGCTGAGCTGCGGGACCGGCTGGCCACGGCGGCCGGGCCGTACGAGATGCTGACGCTGCTCGAGGAGGAGCTGATGCGACGGCTGTGCGAGACCGCCGGCCTGGGGCTGGTCCGCCATACGAGCAGCGTCATCGCGGCGACCAGCGGGGCGGTGGCGATCGGCGACCTGAGCGTGGCAGCCGGTGTCAGCAGCACTCATCTGGCGCAGCGGTTCAAGAAGCTCATCGGCGTCACGCCGAAGCGGCTGGCCCGCACCTACCGCTTCACCGCCACCGTGTTCGCGATCAACCCCGCCGGAACGATCGACTGGGGCGACCTCGCCGGTGGCGCAGGCTACTTCGACCAGGCCCACTTCGGCCACGAGTTCAGGGCGTTCACCGGGCTCACGCCGACCCGGTACGTCGAAGTCCGGCGGCGGTTCCTGCGCGAACATCCCGGCCACGCGCTGGACGGCTGGCCGCTGCCGGCCGATTGATTTCTTACAAGAGCGACAGCTCACGACACGCTAATTTGAGGGCACCCCGAAGCAGAGGAGAGCCCGTGGGCAAGGTGGTCATGTACAGCTCGGTGTCGGTGGACGGCTTCGTCGCGGACGAGAATGACCAGCCCGGACCGCTGTTCGACTGGTTGTCCAGCGGTGACGTCCCGTTGGACGAGAGCGGCGAGCTGAAGGTATCGCAGACGTCCTACGACTACACCCGGCGGTACTGGGACGAGATCGGGGTGACAATCGTCGGCCGCCACGTCTTCGACATGACGGACGGCTGGGACGGGAAGCCTCCGGGCGGGATCGACCACGTGGTCGTCGTGACGCACCGGCCGGAGCCCGAGGGCTGGGACCCCGAGGCGCCGTTTCACTTCGTCGACGGCGTCGAGGCAGCCGTGGCCAAGGCGCAGGAGCTTGCGGGTGACCGCATGGTCGAGGTCGCCGCTGGCGACGTCGGTGGCCAGGCGCTTGCCGCGGGTCTGGTCGACGAGGTGCGCATGGACGTCGTACCCGTGGTGTTCGGGTCCGGCAAGCGCTACTTCGGGTCGGTCCACGCGCAGCACCTGTTGGAGGATCCTGACGTGGTGATTCAGGGCAACCGGGTGCTTCACCTGCGCTATCGGGTGCGCCGTTGACCGATCTGAGCGGGTACGCGAAGAAGTCCACTGCGAACGGTGACACAAGATCGGGCCTCCGGCTGCGTTTGCGCATCGCTGTCCCTGGTCGGGCAGCCGACGCCGATCCGCCCCAGCACCTCACCTGCGGCAAGTTCAACTCAAGATCACTGGTTGCCGGTTTCCGTCGTATCTTGGCCGACCCCCGAACAGACTTGGCCTGAGCGTGGCCTCGGGACTTCAGGCCCGATCAACGCGCCGACGCCGCCCTCCCCATCAGAGCTTCTGATATCTACCCGAGGCGTTCACCACGATCCACGCCGCCTACGCCGCAGCGCTGAAGCGGGCCCCGCTGGACGGCGACACCCGCCGCGCCTACGACTCCCGGGTCCGGACCTTCCTCGCCTGGCTGGAGGCCAGCGGCCTCGACGACGACCCGCTCACCGACGCCCACGACCGCGACTTCGCCATCCGCGACTACAAGACCCACATGAAGACCGTGCTGCACCGCGCCTCGAATACCGTCAACGCCCACCTCACCGCGTTGGACCACTTCTTCACCCAGCTCGGACTCGGCCCCGCCGTCGTCCGCCGCGACGACGCCCCCAAGCTCGCGCCCCGCGCCCTGGACGCCCGCCAGCAGAAGCGCTACCTGCGCGCCGTCGAACGCCGCCCCCTCGCCGGCGACCGCGCCATCGGCCGGCTGCTGTTCTACTCCGGCGTCCGGATCGCCGAGCTCGTCGCTCTGGACGACGACGTCCCGCTCTCGGCGCGCAAAGGCAAGGTCGGGTGCCACCGGAATACGGCAAAAACGGGCCGCCGTACCTTGAGCCCGAGGTCACGCAGTGTCATGCCCTATTGGTGACGTTCCCGGTGATCGCTCACCCGAGTTCGGCTTCGATCTGATCGCAGTTGTTCCGCATCCGGTGCCAGTTGCCGTGCATCTCTGGGATTCGTCCGTCCTGGCGGGCAAGGGTGGCCACGAGGTGGATGTGGTCGCGGACGTGCCGTAGGCCACCGGAGGATCACACACCGAGGGACCAGGGTGCTTCTTGCTGGGCCCCTCGATATCCCTCATGCCTTCTTGAGGAGCCGTGGCTTTGTTCGTGAGTTGTGAGAGCGCGTGTCGCTCGGCGGGCGTGCTATAGGTTGCCCGCCATGACTGAGCTTGGACCCGTTGCCTGGCCACCTGCCCCGATACGGACCGAGCGGCTCGTGCTCCGTGAGCCCGAGGCCCGGGACCGTGCGGCGCTCATCGAGCTGTTCACCTCGCCGGAGGTGGGCACCTACATTGGTGGCCCTCGACCGCGTGATGAGTTCGAGCGTGCGGTGCCTGAGGTCCCCACGCGGCGCCCCGGCCTTTTCGTGGTCGATCTGGACGGAGCGATGATCGGCATCATCACGCTCGACCGGCGCGACGCGGAGCGTCCAGGTCACGTCCGACCGGACGGCGGTGAGGCCGAGCTCGGCTACATGTTCCTGCCGGAGGCGTGGGGATGCGGGTACGCCGCCGAGGCGTGCGCGGCGGCACTGGACTGGTTCGCCGCCACGCTTCCGAGCGAGCCGGTAGTGCTCTGCACCCAGACCGCCAACGACCGCTCGATGCGCCTCGCGGCGAAGCTGCGGTTCACCGAGGTGGAGCGATTTGAGGAGTACGGCGCCGAGCAGTGGTTCGGCGTGTGGTCCTCGGTCACGCCGTCTGATTGAGCTCGTGCTCGGAAGGGGTGGTGTGCCGGCCGTCAGTCCTCGTCGTCCTCGACGGCGTCCGGGTCGCGGAAGGGGCGCAGGCCCTGGCCGGGGCCGCTGGCCTTAATGTTGAACAGGTAGAGGCCCAGGAAGTTGATGTGCCTGTCCTTGAGCGGGGAGAGTCGGGCCACGTCCTCGTCTTGATGTCGTGGCCCTCGGGGCGGAGCTGGGCGAAGGCGGCATCGAGGTAGCGGGTGTCCCACAGGACCACAGCGTTGAGGACGAGACCCAGACTGGCCAACTGGTCCTCCTGGCCCTCGCGGTATGCCTGGCGGATCTGGCCCCGGCCGCCGTGGCAGATCGCGCGGGCCAGGCGGTGGCGGGACTCCTGCACGGTCGGCTGCCGGTTCATCAGTCGACGGTAGGTGTCGTCGACAGGATCGACCAGGGCGAGCGGGTGCATGGTCTTGTCGATCCGGCCTGCTCGGCCAACGCGGCGCCGAGCGGGGTGGGGTGCCCCTCGCGGCCGAACAGCCGCAGCAGGTCGTAGGCGCGGACCTGGTTGGTGATGAGCGATCCGGCGACGCGGAGCATGTCCGGCCAGTGTGGCGATCCGCCCCAGGCTGACCTTGTTGCAGGCGGCGGCCTCCAGCGGCCCATACCCGGCGACCGGGCCGTCCCCGTCGGGCAGGTCCGCACGCCAGAACCGCTGGTCATCCAGGTCGCGGAAGCGCAGGGCGAAGCGGAAGCCGAGCATCTTGTACAGGCCGAAGGCCATGTCGGAGTACGAGGCGTTGTCGGTCGCGACGCAGGCGCGTCCGCCGCCCTCGGGGACGACGATCTCCACCTTCGCCTCGTCGCCGGCCTCTGTCGGTTCCCGTAGTCCTTTGCACTGATCGTGGGGTGGAACGTCCCGCCTCCGTGCTTCGCGGCGGGACGGGGCGTTGCTGTCTCGGGGTTGGGACTGGTGGATCGGGAATCCACCGCCGCCGAGTGCACCGAAGGCCACGCCACCGCCGCGGGAATCTCCTGGGCGTCCTACGCCTGCCAGCGACGGCGCTGCGACGAAGTCGGCACTTGACCTGCCGAAACGCGATAGCGATAGTGCGCGGTGGCAGCCAGGCGGCCAGATGCGGGCTGATAACCCCGCGGACTTCGGCGTGTGAGCACCCTGATCTGCGGTGGAATACGCCTATGGACATCGGCGCGAAGGACCAGGCGAGCGACCCCGCGCTCCCCCCACCCGTGGCGCAGGTGTTCCCCTGGGCTGGGTGTGGCTGGCGCTCACCGTGGCCGTTCTGGCTGGGATGACGGTGGGGTATCTGCTGTGGGGCGAGACCACCGCCGAACACAGAGATGCTTTCGGCACGGATGGAAGAGTTCCGCCGCCGTACTGGCGATCTGGCCGCCTTCATCAGTGTCGACCGGTTCCGCCTCAGCCAACGCGAACACCACCGGCAACTCGTCGTCGACCATCTCACGCAACGCGATGTCATCGCCCGCCAGATCACCGACCTGTCCGCCAAGGCCAGCGAACAACTCGGGAGCGACAAAGCCGCTGTTCGGATCGGCGGGCTCACCGACCTGGAACGGCTCGCCCAAGCCCATCCCGAGCTTCGTCAGACCGTCGTTGACCGCATCTGCGCCTACCTGCGCGCCCCCCTTCCAGCCTCCACCCGACCGGATCGCTTTCCGGCGGAAAGACCCTGATCAACAGCCGGCCACGGCTGACACCGAGGCTCTCACTCCAGAAGAGGCCGCCGCCCGCCGCCTGGAACTGGACGTACGCCGCACCGCCCAGCAAATCCTCACCCGCCACCTGCACTGGCCCGCTGACAGTTCTGAACGACCTGCGATCTTCTGGGCGGGATCAACCTCGATCTGCGTGACGCCACTCTGGTCGAACTCAACCTTGACCACTGCCGGGTAGCCAGCGCCGACCTCCGCGACGCTCGACTTCACAGATACGCCCGTTTCCAGAAGACCAGGTTCGAGCAAGCCATCTTCCTCGGCGCAACCTTCACCGGGGAAGCCGACTTCAGCGGGGCGACCGTCACCGAGACCGTCAGTTTCTTGGAGGCCAGCTTCGTGGGGGCCGCCCTGTTCGGCCAAGCGAAACTTGGAGTCGCCGCGTTCAACGACGCGTCCTTCTCCGGCCCCGCCATCTTCTGGGAAGCGACCTTCGCCGGGGACGCCTGGTTCACCGGTGCCACCTTCGCCCACGGGGCTGGGTTCGAGGCGGCTGTCTTCACCAGGAACGCCTCGTTCCGCGAGGCTACCTTCAGCGGCGATGCCGAATTCTCCGGGACGGTCTTCTCCCGGGAGGCGCACTTCGACGGGGCGACCTTCGCCGAGGACGCCTGGTTTGGCGAGGCGATCAACATCAGGGTCGCTGGAGTCGATGCGGAGACCCGTCTTGCAGGCGCCAGGACCACCGCATTCGTCTCTGCCGGCCAAGCCCACGTTCCCGCTGCCCGCTTCGACGGCACCCTCAGCTTCGAAGGGGCACGCGTCACTGATCCGAAACGGGCCCACGCATGGCCCCCCCGTGGCGAGCCAAACCCAACCCAGACGACCCCGCCGGACCCTACCTCCTCCACGCCCGCCGCACGCGGTGACATCGATCTACCGCCTCGATGCCACGAACTCCGCTGGTACGCCGCACATCATGATCAGTCCGTCGCGTTCACGCTCGAAGGCCGCGGTGCTGCGGAGCCGCCAGGTGAGGCACTGCAGGATCCAGCGAGCGGTGGATTGGTCGGTCTTGGCAGCAAGGTAGCGCTGCGTCCACGCGGCCAGGCTGCCGTTTGCCGGATCGGCCTGCTCGAGCAGGCCAACCACCTTTCGTGAAGTGATTTGCGTGCGATCCTGGCTCGTCCGAGGCGAGGCCGAACTGGAGCTGGGGGACGGCATGCCGCCGGATTCCTTCACGGAAGGGCCGTTTCCTGAAAGGATTTGAGCCACATAGCTCGGGGGCTCGCGGGAGAGGATGACGTGTCCTGGCATGGTGGCTACACCTGATGTGAGCGGCTGCCAGCAGGCCGACCCCGGCGACCCGGCTGTCTTGTGCGGGGCCACCGGCGCCGTGGACGGGCGTTGCCTGGCCCACCTGAATCCCGAGCAGCGGGCCACCTACCTGGCAGCGCTCACCCCTGGCGCCGACATCGATATGCGTGGCGTCACCTTCAGCTATGAACTGCTCCAACAGTTGCTGACAGCGCTGACCCGCCGCCGCCGCGGCCGCCCCGTCACCGGAGCTAAAGCAAAGTTGGGCAACGCCGACTTCCGCGGCGCGATTTTCACCGGGCGCGTCAATGTCAACAAGGCGACGTTCACTAAGGACGCCGACGTCCGTGACGTGAATCTCAACTTCCGTGACGTGACGTTCGACTTCCGCGGCGCGACGTTCACCGGGAACGTCGACTTCCGCGGCGCGACGTTCACCGGGCTCGCCGACTTCCGCGAGGCGACATTCGCCGGGGACGTCGACTGCAGCGGCGTGACATTCGCCATGGGCGCCGTCTGCTACAAGGCGACGTTCACCGGGCGCGTCGACTTCAGTGACGCGACCTTCGTCGGGGGCGCCTCCTTCGGCGAGGCAACGTTCACCGAGCGCGCCGACTTCGACAAGGCGACGTTTCCCGAGGTCCCCGGCTCCGGCGGCGCGATATTCCCCGGGGGCACCGACTTCAGCCATGTGACATTCACCAAGGGCGCCCGGTTCGCCGGCGTGACATTCACCGTGGGCGTCATGTTCTATGGCGCGACGTTCTCCGACGGCGTCGGCTTCGACGGCGCGACGTTCACCGCGCACGCCAACTTCGACCGCGTCACGTTCTCGTACGCCTTGTTCCGCGGCGCGACGTTCTCCGGGAGACAACGTTCCCGCAACATGAACCTCACGGCCACCGGCTTCAACGACGTGATGTTCTCTGACTACGCCGATTTCAGCCATGCCAGGGTGCCCGGGGCGGTGGAGATGCGTGGCCGGGTGCCCCGATTGTTTCTTGAGGGGATGGAGGTGGACGGGGACCTGGTGGTGGAGGTGGCGGCTGAGACCGTGGCCGCTACGCGGATACGGGGGGCGGGGCGGGTGACGTTACGGGTGCGGGCCGCGCAGGTGGATGCCAGTGAGGCGGCGATAACCGGCTCGTTCACCGTGCAGGGACTCCGAGAGCCGATCCAGGGCGTCGATGAGAGCGGGCTGCCGTATCCGGCGCATCCCGGCCAACTGGCGGCAGTGACCTCGCTGCGCGGCACCGATGCCCAGCATCTGGTGCTGACCGACGTGGATCTGAGCCGGTGCCTGTTCGCCGGGATGCACCGGGTCGATCAGGTGCGGCTGGACGGCTGGTGCGCCTTCGCCTTCGACCCGCGGGGTCGCCGTCAGGTCCTGGCCGAGGAACACCACTGGCGAGCCTCGCGCGCCGCACTGGCCAGGACCGCCTGGCGGGCGTGGCGCGGGTGGACGTCGGCTCCCGAAGGGGTCGGCGTGGTGAGTTCAAAGCGGCTGGAGGTGCTGTATCGGCAGTTACGCACGGCGTTGGAGAACTCCAAGAACGAACCGGGGGCGGCGGACTTCTACTACGGGGAGATGGAGATGCGCCGCCTCAGCCACCGGGACCCCACCTACCCCGCACGTGGCCTCGAGCGGCTCGTTTTGACCGCCTACTGGCTGCTGTCGGGGTACGGGCTGCGGGCCTCCCGCGCCGTGACGGCGCTGCTGGTCATGATCGGCTTGGCCACCCTCGGATTCGCCACTGTCGGGTTCTCCCACTCCTCCACCACCGCCTACCAGCTGCTCCCCCCGGCCCCCGGGAGGACCGCGATCTACCAGCAGATCGACATCCAGGCCCCCCGGCCTGGCTGGGGAACCGCGTTCTACCACGCCATCGACAGCTCTACCTCGCTCCTGCACACCCCTGGAGCCGAACCCCTCACCCCCTACGGCCAAGCCATCGAAATCATCCTGCGGCTCCTCGGCCCTCTGCTCCTCGGCCTGGCCATCCTCGCCGTCCGCGGACGCGTCAAACGCTGAGCCTCGCGCTGCATCAGTGCAGTTAAAAGGTATAGCCGACCAAATTTCTTCTTCGACCGCCGGGCTCAATCAACCGCGGACAAGAATGAGGCCCACGACGACGAAGACGACCGCTGGCCGGCCGCTACACCTCCTCCCTTGTCGGCCGGCGGAGGGGCACCGGTCCTTATCGTGGTCAGTCCTGTTCGTCGTCTTCGGCCGTCGCATCGCGCAGCGGCCGCAGGTTCCCCGGTGCCCCGGGCCGGGTGAACGGGTAGCTGCCGTAGAAGTTGATGTGCTCCCAGATCAGCGGGGACAGCCGGGCCCGGATCTCCGGGCCAATCGACAGCTGCCCGTCTGCCTGCAGAGTTAGTCGCTCCTTTGAGATCACCTTCTCGATCCGGCCGACCAGATCCGCCGCCCGCGCGCCGGCCCCTTCTCGGCCTCCAGCGGCGTCTCATAGACGACCGCGACCGCCGCGGTCAGGTCAGCGGCGGCCTTGCGGAGCCTCGGCAGCGACTGCAGCTTCTGCTCCCGCCCGGTCGGCGACGCCGACCGATGCCGGTCGGCGTCGCCCGGTACGTCAGGTCACAGTGAAGCGGATGGGTCCCGCCAGAACCGTGTAGCCGTCGTTGTGGAGGTAGTACGCCGCGTACGCGCCCGGGCCGGGGAGTTTGTCGGTCGGCATCACGAGCGTGCCGTCCGCGCCGGGGGTGTAGCGCCAGTCGATGGACGCGCCGTCCTTGGGGGCCATGGTGGCCGGGTAGAGGCCGATCCAGTTCTTCGCGCTGACCGTGGCGGGCAGCGTGGAGTAGGTGAAGGTCAGGCTCGTGCCCTTGGGGACCGACGTCGCGCCCAGGGTGAGCTTGCCGTCGGGAGCCGCCGCCGCGGCGGGCAGCGCGGAGGTGAGCGGGGCGTCGTCCGGTTGCAGGTTGTAGTAGGCCGCCAGGCGGCCCACGATCGTGTCGGCGTACGGGGCCAGCCGGGCGAAGTTGCCCACCAGCGCGGCCCTGGCCGCCTTGTTGAGCGCGGCGAAGTCCTTCGTCGCGCCGGTCAGGTGCGGCTGGAGCTTGGTGATGAGCGCGTAGTCGCTGGCGATGCCGAGCGAGCCCATCGCCTGGGCCAGCGACGGTGTGCTCACACCGGTGTCCAGCACCCGGCTGACGAACGTGACCCGGTGCATGATCCGCCAGCACGGCGGCTTGGTCTCGGTCTGCTGGGCCCGCTTGAGCGCCAGCGCGTTCGGGTCGGTGCCCCGGTCCAGCCACTCGGGGTCGATCACCTTGCCGTAGAAGTCCTCGAAGTTGTCGGTGGTGGTGTCCAGGTAGAGCGTCATGAACCGGTAGGCGTCGACCCGGCCGGGCACCAGGATCGGCTTGCCCTCGGCATCGAACTGCGGCTTGTCACTGACGAACTTCTGCAGCTCGGCGCCGGGCCCGCAGCTCACATCGAGGCTGAACGTGCGGGTGGCCTGTTTGGACTTCTTGCGGGTGACGCTGTACCCGGCGCTTACGGACGCCTCCACGCCGAACTTGTTGCCGAAGTCCATGATTTCGAAGCTGATGGCGTAGTTGCCGCCGAAGGAGGACTTGAAGGAGAACGCCCCCGAGGTGGTCTCGGTGACCTGGTCGGTCGTGGCCGTCGTCTCGGCGAAGAACCCCCCAGCGGCGGTCCACACGTACGTGTTGACGATGTTGCGGCGCGAGGCCGACCTGGTGGCCGCGCGTTTGGCCTCGGGGTCGCCGCCGGAACCGGCCTCGGTGGTGGCGTCGGTGCCGCCCGTCATCCCGTTCAGCACCTTGGCCGCCTGGCCGTGGGTGGGGTCCCAGGTGTGGGTTTGGATGGATACCGAGTCGTAGAAACCCTGTAACTGCTGCTGCTCGCGCTGGATGCGCTTCTTGATCCGGTATGCCTCGGCGGGGCGGTAGTAGCTGTACTCGCCGCTCACCCCGTCGGCGGCGTTGGGGAAGTGCGGGTCGGGGAACGGACGCAGGCCGGGGACCTGGCCGTACTCGTGGAAGCCGACGATCCCGTCCAGGGTGCCCTGCTTGGTATAGCGGGGGTTGATCGGGAACGGGATCAGGTTCCAGTCGCGGGGGATGTCGGGGCTGGGCAGCATCCGGTAGGCGACGACGGCGCCGGTGTGCGTCAAGCGCAATGCGTACATGTCGGCGGTCTCGGACTGCACGACGGCGAAGCCGGTGTTGGCGGGCACCCAGCGGCGTCCGACGGTGGGGTTGACATGCTTGGTGCCGTCGGCGTCCTCCCAGCCGCCGGCGAGGGTGACCTTGCTGGCGCGGGTGGTGTTGGCGCCCTGGGACACCTCCGTGGTGTTGCTCCAGCTGTTGGAGAAGTCGAGGGACAGGTAGAAGCCCCACTCCTGCTTGACCGCGCTTATCGGCTTGGCGGTGCCGGCGCCCAGCGGCGCGGCGACGGCCCAGACCTCGTCGCCGAGCGCCTGGTCGAAGGAGATCTTCATCGCGGTGTCGACGCTGACGTCCCGCTGCGACGACATGGTGTTGACGACGTTGTCGGCCTGCACGAAGGAGACCGACGAGGCGCCCGCGTAGTCCTTCTTCTCGTCGATCATGTTCTCCGACGGGACCGGCGGCGCGCCCTCGATGTAGCCGATGAGCTGGGGGTCGAACTGCACCTGGCCGACCCAGGTGGTGGCCAGTTCGCCGACCTTGAAGCCGGTGCTCAGCGCCCACGACTTGTCGTCCTGGAGGTAGCCGTAGGCCCGCTTGAGCACTCCGATGATCGAGTCGTCCGGGAGCCGCTGCACGTCGCCGTACTCGGTGGCGGCCGGGGTGGTCGCGATCGTGCCGTGGAAGGAGGTCTTGATGCCGGTCAGCGCCGAGCGGACCCGGGCGGCGTCGGTGGAGATCGGCGCCGTGGACAGCACGATCTTCGGACCGGGCGCCGACTGAGTCAGGTGCTGGCCACTCAGCCCGGAGTCTTTGACCAGCGCCCCGGCCACCGTGTCGTCGGCCTCGAACGGGTAGTAGGCGAGCAGGTGCTGCCGGTCGCCCTTGATGCGGCCGAACATGTTGTCCAGGATCTGCTCCTGCGTTCGGACGGTCCGCCAGACCCGGATCTCGTCCAGGTCGCCGGTGAACCCCTCGCCCACCACCGAGCGTGGCGCGGCGGACCGGCCGACGGCCGGCTGCGTCATCGGCACCGTCGCCACGGGACTGCCGTTGCGGTACAGGGTGAACCTGTTGCCCGCCGGGTCGGGGGTGCGCACCCGCGTCACGGCGCGCAGCGTGGCGGGATAGGAGCCGCACATGTCCTGCGTGGTGGAGCCCTTGGACTCCGGGAACCTCCACCAGGCGACCAGCCCCTGCGCCTTGGGACTGATGGGCACGCCGATCTGGTCGGCGTCCCTGGCCACGTTCCAGATCCGTACCTCCGACAGGATGCCCTTCAGGCCGGACACGGTCTTGCCCTCGACCATGCGGCCCAGCTCGGCGGGCGCGTCGTTGCCCACGGGCTTGGCGCCCTTGTAGCGCTGCGCCCCGGCGTCGGCGCCGTCGACGTAGAAGCGGATCTCCACCCCCGTCTCGATGCCCGTCGGGTTCTTGCGCACGACGGCGACCTTGTGGAACCTGCCGGTCGTCAGGGCCGTGGTGGATTTGTGCACGACGGGCGCGGCCGTACCGGATCCGGCCTCGAAGGCGAAGGCGAGGCGGTTGTCGTTGTCGACGTACAGGCAGTAGGGCACGGCCGTCTGACCGCCGTCGCCGAGCACGCCCTTGCCGACGAGCCCGTGCCGGCCGCTGGACTCGATCTGCACGAACGCCTCGATGGTCAGGTTCTCCACGATGTCCAGGCCGCCGGGGCCGCCGGCGTCCAGGTAGCCGGCGCCGTCCATCCGCATCGCCCAGTCCTGGGTGAACGCGACGGCCAGGTGGGCCCATTCCCCCGGCGGGAACTGGTCGACGCTGCGCACGCTCTGCTCGTTGACGGTCGCGTCGATCTGGTAGGCGAAGGAGCCGTCGCCCTTCATGAGCTGCGTCAGGCTCAGCGCGTACCGGGTGGGGCCGGCGTCGGTGGCCAGGATCAGGTCTCCGTTGTTGACCACGGTCGGCCTGATCCACGCCTCCAGCGTCAGGTCGCCGGAGGCGGCCAGGGCCGCGATGTTGGCGGTGTTCGCCAGGTGCAGACGGTTCTTGGCGTCGCGGTCGAAGGAGAACGCCCGGCCGGGGGCGTCGCCGTGCCAGCGCGGGCCGAGCGGCTGGCTGACGTCGGCGGCGGTCCCGGCGGGGACCGGCCCGGTGGCGCTCTGGGCGTGCGCGCTGACGATCAGCGAACCGGAGGCCACCGACACGCCGGGGGCGCTGCAGGTGGCCTTGGTGTAGTCGTAGGCGGGGGTGCGCACCTTGGCGCCCGTACCAGCGGTCAGGCCGCCGCTGGTCAGCGTGATCTGCGCCGAACCGGCCGGGGCCACCTCGGCCGTACGGTTGTCGGCGCCGACCGTCACGGCCGAGCCGGCGGTCAGCGCGGTCGCCAGCGGCTCTATCAGCGTCACCACCTTGTCCTGGATCGACAGCACCGTGCCCAGCTCGGCTCCGTTGGCGGTGCCGTTCAGCACCGAGGCCAGCCGGTCGGCCCGGTCGGGCACCGAGGGGAACGTCTCCTTGGTCGTGCCGCGGCTAATCTCGACCGTGCACAGGTCCGTCCCGGTGGCGGTCACCTTGACCGCGAAGTCGGCCGAGCGCAGGGCCATGTCGCGGGCCGACAGCCGCAACGTGCCGTCGGCGACGGTGAACTGCTTGACGGCAGGGGCGATCGTGGCGGCGTAGTAGGCGGCGAAATACTGGCCGGCGCCGCCGCGGAAGTACAGCACCACCTCGCCGGTCGAGCTGTCCAGCAGCGCGGGGGCGTTGGCCGTCCAGGCGAAGGACAGCAGCGCGCCGAGTGTGGTGAGCCCGGCACGGTCGGTGTGCAGCGTGGGCATCGGCAGCACCGCCTCGGCCGCGCCCGCCTGCGCGCCGGTCAGCGTGGCCAGGGTGTTGAGCGCGGTGTCCAGGGCCGCCTTGTCGGCGCCGAGCCGGCCGGAGGCCTCCAGCTGCTGCAGGTACTTCTGCACTAGCGGCACCGCCTCGGCCATGATCTCGGCCTCCCGCTGCCGCCCCGCGTTCCTGGCCGGGCCGGCGATGTTCCGGTTGAGGTTGTACATGCTGACGATGCCGCCGCTGTGCAACTCCTCCTCGAGCTGCTTCAGCCGGGCCACGGTGCTCGGCATCCAGTCGGTGAGCTGCTGGTCGGTATAGAGCTTGCCGCGCGCCGCGGTCACCGCGTCCTCCGCCTGACGGAGTCGCTCGGTGTCCTTGGTCGGGTCGGGTGTGCCGATCCAGGCCAGGTCGACGACGCCGGGCAGCCTGGCCAGCCGGCCGTCCTTGGAGACGGCGAAGTCCAGGGTGGCGACGTAGGAGCGGTCGGCCGGTTCGCTCTTGGGCGGCGGCCCGGAGGTGGCGAAGGCCAGCAGCACGCGCGCCTGCCTGCGCTCGGGCACCGGCGCTTGGCCGTAGCCCGTCACCGAGGACTGCTGCTGGTAGTACAGCGTCGCGGTCAGGCCGGCGACAGCCTTTCGGCCGGTGACTGTGAACGACTGGCGGGTGATGCCGGGGCCGTCGTAGACGGGGGCGTCGGAGTCGGCCCACACGGGGCCGGGGTCGAAGCGGCCGGAGAACTTGTTGGCGCTCCGGTCGCGGACTTCCACGCCGGCGCCCTCGTCGAGGGGGAAGTAGGCGTACAGGCCGCTCTCGCCGCCCGACAGGCGCTGGCCCCGGGTGGTGAAGTCGGTGCGCGCGATCGTCCAGATCCGCACCTCGTCGATCTGGCCGGTGAACACGTCGGCGGAGGTCTGACCAGGGCCGCGCCCACCGACCACGATCCGGGCGCTGACGTCGACCTTCTCGGACGTGGTGAGCGTGCCCGCCGCCGCGCCGTTCAGATACAGCCGCAGCGCCGCTCCGTCGAAGACGGCCGCCACGTGCGCCCAGACACCCATCGGCGCCACCGTCGTCGAGGTCAGGGTCTGCGTGCCGTGGCCGAACCGCAGTTTGCCGTCGGCCTGGAGGCTCACGTGCACAGGGCTGTCCATGCTGGTGCGCTGGGTGCGCCCGATGATCAGCCCGGTCCCGGTGGCGGCGGCGGGCTTGATCCAGGCCTCCAGCGTGTACGGCCCCGCCGGCGCGGCCGTGACGTCCACGCCCGCGATCACCGCGGCGCCGGTGCCGTCGAAGCGCAGCGCCGTTCCGGCCCGGTCTTGCGGCGGCTTGACCGGAACCAGCAGCTTGCGGGTGTGCGAGTCGATCCCAGGGGACCGTTCCAGCACCGAGGCGGCGTACTTGGGGTCGGGGCTGGTCCACAGTTGGGTTCCGGCGGGGTTGAACAGCCCGTCGGGGGTCTGCTCCAGGTTGTGGCCGTGCACGGTGCCGGACGCGTCGGCGGTGAAGACCTGCCAGCGGGTGTGCCCGGTGACGGCCGTGGGCAGCGTCAGCGCGGTGAACAGGCCGCCGGTGAGCCGTCCGGCGAACGACAGTTTCATGGTCGGCTCGTAGAACAGCCGGCCCTCCATGTCCCGGGTGCCCAGCGTGTCACCGCCGGAGGCGGGCAGGATCCGGCTGCGGCTGCGCTGGTAGCGCACGTCCACCACCGGCTTCAGCTCGGCGCCCACCAGGACGAAGCGGTCGCACAGCAGCGCGGCGTCGGCCTTGGCCGCCTTGCCTCCGGTGGCGTCGCCGGTCAGCCGCCCGGTGGTCGTCTCGTAGACCGAGCCGGCCGCGCCCGCCGCCACCGACTGGCGGAACACCAGCAGGTAGCGGCCGTCGGAAACCACCTGGATGGGGAACTCGGAGGTCAGCCGGGCGGTCGTGGACAGGAACGGGTCCTCCTCGCCGGGCAGCAGCTTCTCCGAGGGCGGCACCTCTGCCGAGCCCAGCTTCTTGACGATCGGCATGACCGCCACCTGGGGCGTCTCGGCGCCCACGTCGACGATCTCGGTGGGGAACACCAGCACGGCCGGGTCGGCGTTCCAGTAGGCCGCGTCGAGTGCGCCGCGCGCCCGGTCGGCCTGGTCCAGGCTGAGCACGCTGTAGTAGACGCGCCGGTCGGCGCCGAGGGCGAAGCCGACCACGGTGCCGTTGTGCCGGACCATTGTAGTGGAGATGTACTCGCGGTCCTTGTAGACCTTGATCAGAGTCTTATCGTACACGAAATGAACTCCTTGCCGATTACGTCCGACTCACCGGCCGGAAATGGTGAGGCCGTATTGAATTCAGGCAAACACGTATCACGCAAGTAAGAAATTCGATTCGCGACGCATCACACCGGTCCCCCTGATCACCCTCCCATCTGGGCGACAAACCTTTCCGTTGATCGCCTCGCGTGGGTGGACCGAAATCGCGTCGAGCGACTTGCCGCGATTCCCGTCGGAGCCGCCGATCCGACGCGAACCATCTACCAAATCATCACAGGACGCGGAAGATGACAATGAGGTGATCTCAGCGAATTGCAGGTAGCCAGTTGTGCTCAAAATGAGTCAGGACAAGGGCTGCTCGGGCGATGTCCCGCTGCGATTAGAGCTTCGAGCTTCAACAAGGCCGGCGCCGCCGGACGCGCCGCTGTGGACGCTGCTGTACGAGTCCGCCGCCCGCGCCGAGGAGGTACTGCTGCTGAACGTGCCAGCCTGGACACCGCAAACCGGCGGGCGCAGAGCTGGGGGCCGGCGATGACCGGGCCGGACTACGCGGCGGCCCAGTAGCGGCCCCACGCAAGGTGCTGGACCCCACTGGCCCTTCAGTAGCAGGCGCTGAAACAACGCTTAGCTGCGTCGGCGCTGGTAGAGAGGTAGGTACTCGCGGATCTTGCGGCGCATGTGCGGCCGCTGGTCGCCGAGCGAGATGCCCAGCGTCGGGAACTGCTTGGCGATCTCCAGCGCGGTGAGAGGGCCCGGCGCTGTAGCTGTGTGACCAGGCGTTTGCGAGGGTGAAATCGAGATCCGGTCGGTGGTGCTCGAGCCCGCCGAGTACGCCGTGCTGAGTCCGGAACGCGAGGACTACCCGCGGACGCAGATCGCGCACCGATTAGGTTTCCGCGCCGCGCCCGTCTGTACGTGTGAGATCGACTCACGAGAGGCTGGCACGATGCGGAAACTGACCTTCGCCATGAACATGAGCCTGGACGGCTACATCGCCGCGCCCGGCGACGACCTCGGCTGGAGCGTGCCGAGCGACGAGCTGTTCCAGTGGTGGTCCGACCGGGTGGACGCGACGGGCCTGGCGCTGTACGGGCGCAAGCTGTGGGAGGCGATGAGCTCCCACTGGCCGACCGCCGACAAGCAGCCGGGTGCCACACCGGCGGCGATCGAGTTCGCCGGCCGCTGGCGGGACATGCCGAAGGTGGTGTTCTCCTCTACGACCAGCACGGTCGACTGGAACACCCGTCTGGTCACCGGCGACGCGGTCACCGAGATCACCAGGCTCAAGGCCGACGACGGCGGCCCCATGGACATCAGCGGTGCCACACTCGCCGCAGCGGCCATGCGGGCCGGGCTGATCGACGAGTACGTGATCGTCACCCATCCGGTCCTGGTGGGCGGCGGCACGCCGTTCTTCACAGCCCTGGACAACTGGGTGAACCTGAGCCTGGCGTAGACCCGGACGTTTCCCGACGGCGTGTTGCTGACCAGGTACGAGACGAGGCGATGAGTACGGGCCAAATGCTCGGCTCGTAAGGCCAGGTCGAAATCCTTCCTTGCCTGCTCACCGTGACCCTCGGCGATGAGGGAACCTTTCCCCGGCCCTTCCTTGCGTTCCGAGTGAGCTGTTGACCGACTCGCTGAAGATGAGGACGACGGTGACGCCGGCCCGTGCGCTGGACTCGTCGATGATGGGGACTTGTCTGATCACAGCGTCGCGGGCAGGCTCAGCCATGGTTTGTCGGTGGCGTCGAATCCGGTGAGCTCGGCGATCTTCCCGTCGACGATGTGCAAGACCGCGATGTTCAACAAACGGTATTCCGGGTCGTCGGGGGTGCGGAGGTACAGCACGGCGGCAGGCATGCGGTTGACCGTCGTGGCGATGCAGCGCCAGTCGTCGTAGCCGCGCTGGAAGAGCCCACCGGAGACCCAGCCGTCCACCGCGTCCTTGGCCGTGACGATCAAGGTGCCCGGCTCGGGCAGCATCGCGAAGCGCAGGTCGTCGCGCAGCAGGGCCATCAGCCCGTTGAGGTCGTTGCGCTCATGGGCGTCCATATACGACTTCACCACGCCGCGCTCGTCATCCGACAGCTCGTGCGTGGCAGGGCTCCGCCAGTCGAGGCGGCGGCCGGGCAGCTGCTCGCGCATCGTCACGCGCGCCCGCTGCAGTGCGCTGGTCACCGATGCGACGGTCAGCTCGAGGGCTTTGGCGGCCTTCGACGCCGGCCAGCCGAGGACGTCGCGCAAGATGAACACCGCCCGCTGCCGCGACGGCAGGTGCTGGACGGCGACGATGAACGCCAGCTCGATCGTCTCCCGCGCCACCACCGATTCCTGCGGGTCCTCCGGGAGCATCCGGTCCGGGTAGGGCTGCAGGTAGCGCACTTCCGAGCCCGCGCCCGGCAGCTCGGCAGGCACGGGTGTGCGGTCGTTGCGCTTCTCCAGGAAGTCGAGGCAGGCGTTCGTCGCGATCCGGTACAGCCAGGTCCGCAGCGCGGCGTGGCCCTTGAACGACTCCCGCTTGTTCCACGCCCGCAGAAACGTCTCCTGCGTCATGTCCTGGGCGTCCTCGTAGTTCGCGAGCATCCGGTAGCAGTGCACCTGCAGCTCACGCCGGTAGCGCTCCGTGATGAGCCCGAACTGTGCTGCGTCATTTGAGCGGGCCGCCGCGATGAACGCGGCCTCGTCGTCGCCCAGCTGTCTGGCGTCGGTCATGGTCGTCAATCCTTCCGCGGGTGGCGAGGGGCTACCAGAACTGACGACGTGGCGGAGGATTTCTGAGCGGTGAAGCCGCTGACACCGGGCCGTTCGTCAGGCCGGATGGGTCGGGTCGATCCAGGGGACGTGTTCGGGTCGGGCACACCCTCGCCCCCGGCGGCCGGCTCGTCTTCCATGTCTTCGCCGCCCTGGCGGAGTTCATCCGCGAACTCATCGTCATCGGGACCAACGAGGCCCTGACTGCGGCCCGCGCCCGCGGCCGGGGCGGCGGGCGCCCCACGGTGGCCACCGAGGAAGTCATCCGCGCTGCCCGCGACTTGCTTCCTGACCCCGGCCACTCCATCACCTCGATCGCCAAGCTGCTGGGCGTCTCCCCCGGGCACCCTCTACAACTACATCCCGGACCTGAAGGAACTGCGCGCCGGCACCGTTCCCCGCCAGCTCGAAGCCCCTACGGCGTAGACCCCAGCAAGATCAATCCCACCGGGATTTCCTGTACCTCAAACTACTCACGCCCGTTCACGGCGCGCACGAGCGCCTGCACGACCTCGCCGCCGACATCGCCGGTGGGCCCGGTGACGAGGATCATCCCAGCGTCCTGCCGAAATGCGCCGCGGCGGTGTCGACGGCGACGGTGACCTGGGGTTCGGTGTCATAGAAGTCGAACTGGGTGCCCTGCGTCCAGTAGATGTCCTTGGGGCCGGCCAGCCCGGCGTGGAAGCGTTGGGCGCCCTCCGGAATGGCGGCGTCCTCGCTGTGCACGATCATCGTGGGCTGGTTGATCTGCGGAGCCAGGGCGATGGAGTCGTAGGTGAGCCAGCCGGGCCAGGCCATGACGGCGAAATGGTTGGGCCAGGCGGGGATACCGCCGCGGGCGGGGTTGAGGTAGAAGTCGATGTCGAACGGCATGGCCGCACGCGGGTCGGTGGCGGAGACGACCGGCACATAGTCGATCTCGCCGGTCTCGTCATACCGCGACCGGGCCTCCCGGCCGATCTTGATCTTCTCGGCGACCTCGTCGGCACCGCCGTAGGCCGCCTCGCAGATCGTGGCGTCGTGCAGCCACGGGGCGACCAGGGCGAGCGCCTTGACGCGGGGGTCGTGGGCGGTGTTGCCGGCCATGTACATCGCCGCCGCGCAGATGCCCAGCGCGCCCAGCCGGTCACCGTCCACCGCCGGGTGACCGGCCAGGAAGGTCAGCGCATGGTGGATGTCGCGCACCTTCTGCGCCGGCGACTCCACTTCCCTTGGCTCGCCCTCGGACTCGCCGAAGCCGGTGAAGTCGAAGGACAGGGCCGCATAGCCGCGTTCGGCCAGGCGCTGGGCGTAGCGGTCGGCCATCAACTCCTTGACGCTGGTCCAGGTGCCCGTGACCACGACGCCCGGAGCCTGCTCCACTCCCTCGGGCAGGTAAAGGTTTCCGGTGAGGGTCACGCCGTCGGCGTCGAAGGTGATCTTGCTCATGCATACTCCAGGGTTGCCTTGGTGATCAAACCGTCGGCGATCTCGAAGCTGTGCCGGCCGCCGAACTCGTCTCGCTGCGCGGCGCCGCCGGCGCCGTACAGGCCGCCGCCAGCAGGAGGGCGAGCCCGGCGGTCGCGGCCCTGATCACGGTCATGACAGGCGCCTGCGGATCCACCAGAACGACGACCACGCGAGGCCCACAGTGAGCAGGGCGTAGATCCCGGTCTCGATCCACTGGAAGATCCAGAAGTGCTCAAGGGGCTGGTAGGTCACCTGCTGCCGGTAGCGAGACGGTTGACCTCGCCCAGGCAGCCGTCCCCGGCGCCCGCCGCCGCACTCCCCGGTGCGCAGGGCCCCGACGTCGAGGAGACGTTGATGACGGCTCCGGTGCCGCCGTCGCCGCCGGAGATCACCTGTCCGGATGGGGCGAGCAGTTCGTTGGCCAGGACCCAGGAACCCGGGTGGCCGGGAACGGCCTCCCTCAGGAACAGCCGCGGGGATTCGCCTCCCTCCCGGGGGATGCTGAGGCTCTCAATGTTCGCCATGCCGAGCTCGAAGGTCGCGGTCACCGGGGCCACCAGATGGGGACGGACCAGCGTCGGCAAAGCCAGCTGGATCGCGGCGAAGACGGCCAGCGTGAGGGCCATGGCGGGCAGCGTGCGGCGCACCACCATGCCCATGCTGGGCCGCTACTCCTTCGCCCTGCCCGACCTGCCCGGAGGAATACGGCCGCTGGATGAGCCAGGCGACACCTACCCGGGCGAGGGAATCGGTAACTGAGACGGTCACCATCTGCGGCCTGGCCTTCGGCGGTACCGGCCCGGTGCTCACCGGCTGACAGCGTCCGGGCCGGTCTGCATCAGCGATCTATCCTTAGGGCGACGTTGTGCCATAGCTGAGGTGCTAGCCGCACGATCAGCGCGACGGTTATAGCGGTGAGCAGCCCGCCGACGCAGATCGTCACCTGGGGGCCATATACCGCCGCCGCGGTCCCGTGCAGCAGGTTGGCGATCTGTGGGCCCCCGATGAGGACGATGGTGAGTGATCCCTGAATCCGGCCGCGCATGGCGTCGTCGGTATACGCCTGTGAGATGGCGTTGCGGAAGGTACTGAGCACGAAGTTCACCGCGCCGCCGAGCATGAGCGCCGCCAACGCGAGCCACAGTTGCGGAGTCAACCCGAGGACCACGACGGTGCCTCCCCAGGCGACGGCAGCCGATGCCATCAGAGCACCGTGACGGCGTGCGCGCGTGAACGTCCCCGACATCAGCCCGGCGGCTAAGACACCGGCCGGGTAGGCGGCGTAAAGCAGACCCAGCTCCAAGCCTCCTCCCGCGGGCCCGCCGTAGGTGCGTTGCGCCAGTTCCGGAAGAAGCGCTATCGGCATCCCGAAGACCATCGCGGCGAGGTCGACCGCCAGCACGGCTACGAGCACCCGGCTGGTGAGCAGGTAGCGAAACCCGGCGAGTACCTTTCCCGGCGTGGACTGACGCCGGTCACGCCGTGCCGCCGCAGCATCCGATGGTGTTTCCGAGAGCCTGGCCGGCGATCCGTCATGTGGCGCCGGGTGAGGGCTGGGCACGATTGGCGGCAACTTGACGACCGCCCACACGACGGCCAGCAACGCGATGGCGTCGAACAGGTAGAGCGTGCCGAGCCCGACCACCGGAATCAGTACACCTGCCAGTAACGGACCCGTGATCGTCCCGGTGTACCGGGCAAGGGAACTGAGGCTGTTCGCCGCTGGCAGCAGTTCGGCGGGGACGAGGCGGGGCACCGCAGCACCCATCGTTACCATGATCGATCCGAAGGTCAGCCCCTGGCACGCCACCAAAACCAGCAGGACGGCGATAGAGCGGCCCCCCAGTGCCGCCTGAGCCCACAGCGCCACATAGGTCAGCGCAAGGCCACAGTGAGCGGCCAGCAGCAGCCACCGCCGGTCCACAATGTCGGCGAGGGCTCCGGCCCACAGCGACGCGACGACCAAGGCACCGAATGACACCACGGCCGCGGCACCGACGGTCGCAGACGAGCCAGTCAGCGTGAATAGCTGCGTCGGCACCGTGACCACGCTGAACGAGCCACCGATGGCGCAGGCAGCCGAGGCGACCCACAACCGCCGGTAGGCGGGGATCGCCAAGGGGCGCCGGTCGAGCGTGTACGCGCCGAAAGAACGCACAACCGATGCGCTCACCTTCCACCGCCGTTACAGCGGTGGGCTCGGCCGGCCGGATAAGACCCCGTCACAGTGTCACCACATCAGCCACCACGCAGGCGACGTTGTCCGGTGCGCCCGCGGCGTACGCCAGCCTGATCAGCTCATCGAGGACCTGCTCAGGAGTCCCCGTACCGCTCAATACGCCGCGCAGGGACGCTGCCGAAACAACAGCGGACAGCCCGTCGGAGCACAACAGGTAGCGGTCACCGGCTGCGGCCGTGTGCAGTGACAGGTCCGGCTGGAACCCGCCCCTGCCCGTGAGCGCACGGACCAGCAGCGAGCGCTGCGGATGCGAGATGGCCTCCTCCGGACTGAGGCGGCCTTCGTCGAGCAGCGACTGCACGTAGGTGTGGTCGTGGGTGATCTGGAAGATCTCGCCGTCGCGCAGCAGATATGCCCGCGTGTCACCGATGTGTACCAGCGCCAGCTGGGAGCCCGACCATAGCATCGCGGTCAGCGTCGTGACCGCCTCACCTGATGGTGTCGACTCGGCGATGCCCTGAATCGCCCGGTCGGCCTGAGTGATCGCATCGGCAAGCGCACCAAGAAGATCGCCGGCAGGTAGGGTCTTCGTCTCCAACGGTTTGAGCGCGTCGATGGCCGCCGTGCTTGCGAGATTCCCCGCTGGCCCGCGCACTCCGTCGGCCACCGCCAGCAGCCGAGTGCCGGCGTAGGCGATGTCCTCGTTGCTCGTGCGAACCAGCCCCGACTCCGACCGGGCCGCGTAACGGATTCCGATCATGGTTTCTGTGTCTTCCACGGCGCTACCCCTTCCTGACAGGTAATCGACGAGGAAGGTGGCCAGCTGTTCGCGTACGGCGATGTCGGCCACAACCTGGGCCCAGTAGTCGGCGACCTGCTCGGCCGCCGCCTTCGGCTCCAGGTCGCATACTTGGCGGATTCGGGCCAGCGGCATGCCCAACCGTCGCAACCACGCGATCAACCGGGCCCGCTCAAGCTGCGCTGGATCGTAGAAGCGGTACCCCGACTCTCCGTCCACCGCAGCCGGCCGGAGCAACCCGAGCTCGTCGTACAGCCGTAACGCCTTTGGCGACAATCGCGCAGCCCGAGCGAACGCCCCGATCGTCAACAGCCCCACGCCTAACCCTCCTCGCGCCGGCCGGGACGACCGGCACCACGATGCTGTGCCTTCACCCAAGGGCAAGGTCCACACCTCACCGTCGGCCGAGCCACGAACGAAGCAATGTGTCACCGGTCCCAAACGCCACCATGTTGACCACTGGTCATAGCGAGCGAGCCGCGCGTCGGTCCCTCAGGCCTTACGTGCAGCAGGATCACGTCCGGCCTGCCAACGCGCGAGTGCTTCGCTCGAAACCCGGGCGTAGCGGGCCAGCGAGGCGACCGAGGTGTACCCGGAGTAGGCCAGCAGGGTGGAGGTGTTGGCGCCGTCCTCGGCCGCGTGGGTCAGCGCCGAATGCCGCAGTTGGTGCAGCGTCCAGCCGCCGGTGGCGGCCTCGAACAGCTCGGCCGCACGCCGATACGACAGCCGCGCCTTCCCGCTGCCCGCCTCGATGTCAGCCGGCGGCAACTCCACCCGGGCACGCCGGTTGGTGGTGAACACCGGCCCCGTCCGGCGCCCGTCCAGCAGACGGGGCAGCAGCCGGGCGGTGCCGGTGCGCCACACGATGACGTCGACCGCGCCACCCTTACGCCGCACCTTGGCCCGCCGGTTGCGCAGATCCAGCTCATCGACATCCAGGCCCAAAACTTCCGAGGCCCGCGCCGCGGACTCATACAGCAGTCGCCACAAGGTCCGCTCACGCAGCGCGATCCCCTCCCTGCCAAGCAGCTCAGCTACCTCGGCGCGATCCAGGGACCGGGTACGGTCGACTTCGACCGGGCGGCGCTTGAGCCGGCGCAATGGGTCCTCGGTGATCCAGCCCTGATCCCGCCACCAGCCACAGGCCGAAGCAAGCGCGTTGAGCCGGGCGTTGACCGTGGCGGCCGAGCGCGATCCCCAACGTTCGATGAACCAGGCGGCAATCCGGTCAGCCGCCGCCTCTCCCTCCACCGCGGTCACCGACGTGTAGGGGCCGAATTTCTCGGCCAGGGCGCGCAGCGCCGCAGCGTAGGCCCTGGCGGTGTTGGGGTTGGACACCCCGGTCAGAAAACCCTCGATCGCGTCCTTGAGCGCCGGTGCCTGCAGATCGGCCCCGATCCTATGGACCACTCCCATGACCGCCTCCGCGCACTATCGCAGATAACCATGGAGACTGCCCCCGCCAGGCGGAGGTGTTTCTCCAGGACGGCACCGACGGTATCGCAGATAATCGTTAAGTATCTGCGGCTAGCCCGCTCTCCAAGGGGTCCGGCGAGGAGCTGTACAGCGCTGACCTGCTCTGAGAGGGCTTAGCGCACGATCCGGTTCCGATGTTCCTCAGACCCCGTATCGCCCCGCCCCCCGGCGGCCATGGGCCAGGCTCAGGCCCGGCAACCGGCCCGGCATGTCAAGACGGCACTGCCGACCCACCGCCGCCGCAAAACCGGTTGAGCCTTCCTTCCGCGTTCCCGTAGGTTGCCTGCGGCCCCGTCGCAGTGAGGACAGAGGACAAACCGCGTGACCCCGCCTGCTCTTTAGACCTGACACCTGCTTCCGCTCACCTTCAAGCCGACCCTCCCGTCGGCTCTGCCGGGCTGCCTGTGTGCGCCCGGTCATACAGCGTTTGAGGCCGCGCGCAATCGGCCTCGTGTCAGGTCCAGAGAGATCATGTCTTCACAACCTCATACTGTGCTGCCCTGGGTCGTTCGACGGACCAGGCTGCCTCTGCTGTCGTTGCGGTGCGTGGACTGCCGGTCGGAGTCGGCCAGCACCGGCGAGGGCAGGTTCCGCGTCAACGCCAACGGCAAGCTACTGGACGTGTGGCTGCTGGTCCGCTGCGTGTCCTGCGATCGGACGACCAAGCTCACCGTGCACGAGCGAGCACCGGTCGGATCCTTCGATCCAGCCGAGCTCGACGGCTACCACGCCGGCGATCCGGAGCTGGTGGCGTCCAGGCTGTTGGATCCGCTGCTCGCCCGGCGCAACCGCTTCACCCTGGACTGGAATGGGGCCTGGCGGCTGGACACCCCGTCGGCATGGCCCGACGAGGCGTGGCCGGTCCAGGTGGAGGTCGTCTTCAAGGACCCGGTGCCGGTACGCCCGGATCGGCTCATCGCGCAGGGGCTCGGGCTCAGCAGGAACGAGGTGCTGCGCCGGATCAAGTGCGACATTCCGCTGCGCCGTCCGACGAGCGCCGGGTTCACCTTTACCGTGATGGCCGGGGACTAGCGGGCATGTAGCCGCGCGCGCGGTCTCATCAAGCAGCGGATGAGGAGGGTCCGCGTCAGCGCGGGGTGAGGACGCAGAACTCGTTGCCCTCCGGGTCGACGAGGCACGTCCACGGGACGTCGCCCTGGCCGAGGTCGATGTCGCTGGCGCCCAGAGCCCTCAGCCGGGCCACCTCCGCCGCCTGATCGTCACCAGGGTAAGGCCGGAGGTCGAGATGGACGCGGTTCTTCACGGCCTTGACGTCGGGCGTTCGGAGGAACTCCAGATACGGGCCAGCGCCCTTGGCGGAGCGCAGCACCGCGTGATCGTCGGTCACCTCGTGCACGGTCCAGTCCATCGCCTCACCCCAGAACCGGGCCATGGCCCGCGGATCGGCGCAGTCGGCCACCACCGCGGCCATCGGCCCGGTGTCCTGGTAGATCGATCGAGGCTCCAGCACGCAGAACTCGTTGCCCTCCGGGTCGGCGAGGACCGTCCACGACACGTCGCCCTGGCCGACGTCGGCGGGCGTCGCACCGAGAGCCTGGAGGCGCGCGATCAGGTCCGCCTGATGGGCCGCTGAGGTGGTGGCGAGGTCGACGTGCACGCGGTTCTTCACCGTCTTGGGTTCCGGGACGGCGATGATGTCGATGCAGACGGCGATGGGGTCGGGATAGGCGAAGCCCTCGGGTTCGAGGTTGGTCACGCCCGGTTCCTCGCTGGAAATGGTCCAGCCGAGCGCCTCCGCCCAGAACCGGCCGAGTGCGGAGTCATCCCGAGCATTCATCGCAATCTGAACAAGCCGCGTCGCCATGCCGCCGATCTTATGCCCCGCGCGGATGAGGAACCGCGAGGAACCGCACGCCTTCGGCTCAACCGGCGGTACCGGGCAGGTCGGGGACTTCGCCGAACTGCCGAAGGCCTTGGGCGGGCGCGGAGGCGGTGCTGGCGTAGCGGCACAGGAAGTTGATGTGGGCCTGGCCGGGTGGACCGAGGCGGGCGACGTCCTCGTCTCGGCCGGGACGCCCTGGGCGCGGAGCTGGTCGACGGCCGCTGACAGGTAGCGGGTGTTCCACAGCGCGACAGCGTTGACGACCAGGCCGAGCGCGTGCCGCGCAGGCGATGGATCGGCCGATCTCGAGGGTTCGTGCGGCTTCGGTCACGGAGACGCCGTTGTTGACGAGCCGGCGCAGAGTGGCGAGTCCGGCGGTGCCGATAACGGTGGGGCGGGGCGGACGAGGCCGCTGTCGTAGGCGAAGACCACCACCTGGGCGCGATCGCGCAGCCCGAGCTTGACCAGCACGCGGCTCAGATGCGTCTTGACCGTCGCCTCGGCCAGATGCAACGCCGCGGCGACCTCGGCGTTGGACAGCCCGCGCGCCACCTGCATCAGCACCTCGTGCTCGCGCGCGGTCAGCTGCCCCAGCCGCTCGTCCCGCTCGTCCGGCCCCGCTGTCATCTGCGGCGCGAACCTCTCCAGCACGCGGCGGGTGACGCGCGGCGACAGCGCCGCCTCTCCCGCCGCGACGTTGCGGATCGCGCTCAGCAGCTCCTGTGGCCGCGTGTTCTTCGGCAGGAACCCGGCCGCTCCGGCCTTCAGCCCGGCGAAGGCGTACTCGTCCAGATCGAAGGTCGTCAGGATGAGCACGCGCGAGCGCGGGCTGTCGCGTACGATCCGGCGGGTGGCCTCGATGCCGTCCAGGCCGGGCATGCGCACGTCCATCAGCACCACGTCCGGACGCAGGTGCCGCGCCAGCCGGGCCGCCTGCTCGCCGTCGTCCGCTTCGCCGGCCACCTCCATGTCCGGCTCGGCCTCGAAGACCATGCGGAAGGCCATCCGCAGCAGCGACTCGTCGTCGGCGATCAGCAGCCGGATCATCGTGGCGCTCCCAGGTCCAGCACGGCCAGCACCCGCCATCCGCCGCCCGTCAGCGGCCCGGCGTCCAGGGTCCCGCCGTATGCGGCCACCCGTTCCCGCATGCCCGCGATCCCGCGTCCATCGCCCCGGGGCCCAGAGCGGGGCCCGGCCACCCGGGTCTCCGCGTCGAGGGGCCAAGGGTCGCCAGGCACAGCCGGGTCGCGAACATCGGTGACCTCCACCTCGGCACGGCGCGACGATACTTCGACCCGTACATCGGCGCGGGCCCTGGGCGCGTGCCGCAGTGTGTTCGTCAGCGCCTCCTGAACCAGCCGGTAGATCGTCAGCTGGGCGGCGGCGGGAACGGCCTCGGTGTCACCGGCCACGCGGACACACGTCGCCAGCCCGGCCGCGCGCATCCGCTGGGCCAGGGGGCCGAGCTCGGCGATCCCCGGCGCGGGCTGAAGCATCTCGTCGCGGCCCTCCTCGTCCGAGGTGGCGCGGCCGCGGCCGGTGCTCAGGGAGCGGCGCATGTCCTGCAGGGCCTGGCGTCCTGTCGCCGCGATGTGCTCCATCGCCGCGGCGGCCCGGTCAGGCGCGCTATGGCGGACGTAGGTGGCGCTGTCGGCGAGCGCCACCATGACCGACAGGTTGTGGGTGACGATGTCGTGCATGTCGCGGGTCATCCGCGCGCGTTCCTGGGCGACGGCGAGCCGTGCCCGGTGCTCGCGGTCGCGTTCCAGGGAGGTCACGTACGCCCCCTGCGTCCGCGTCCACAGGCCGGTCATGAGGGCGGCGGCCGCCATCGCGCTCAGCGCGGCCGCGGTGAAGGGGAACTGGCCGGGCGGCGCCCAGCGGGCGGCGGCCAGCAGCACCCCGGCCTGTAGCGCGAGCGCCGCCGACAGGGCGTGGCGCCACGGGCGGCGCGCGGCGACCGTGTACAGGGCCGCCAGGAGGGCGGCGTCGGCGGGAAGCTGCACGTCCAGCGCCCACTGGACGGCGGCGGCGAGGCCGATCGCGCCCAGGACCGTCATCGGGGCGCGCCGTCTCCAGGCCAGCGGCGCCACCAGCGCCGTCTGCAGCGCGAGCAGCCATGGAGGGCCGGACAGCACCTGGCCGGGTCCGAGCGTGGCCAGGAACAGCGCGGCGGCCAGCAGCGCGTCGGCGGGCACGGTCGACCATCGGCCGAGCGCGGTGAGGCGAGCCGCCAGACGGTCGGCTGGTTTCATGCGCTTCACCCTAGTAGTGCTGCGGGTTCGCTCCTGCTCGTCCTCGGGGACGACCGCCATCCGAAAGTCGCATGCGCGCGTGCGACCTCCGCCGCTGGCCCGTGGGCGTGCCGGGCTGCCAGCCTCGTCGAACATCCTTTCCGTTCGAGGAGCTTTCGCATGTCCTTCGTCACGAGAAATACGGATCTGGCCATGGGTGCCAGGGCCGCCGGTTCGTTCGCTGTCTTCAAGAGCCCCGCGCCCGCCGTCTCGAAAGCCGCGGGCAAGGTCGCGGGGCTGGCCGTGCTGGTGCTGGCGGTCTCCCTGCCCGCGGCCGGCGCCGAGGCCGGGAGCCCGATCAGCGTGAGCCTGCCCGCGCCCGGCGGCCCGTTTCCGGTCGGGACCGTGGCCATGCGGCTGGTCGACCGCTCGCGGCCCGATCCGCTGGTGACGGCCAAGCCGTACCGGGAACTGATGATCAGCCTGTGGTACCCGGCGACGGGGGGCGGGCCGCTCGCGCCGCACATGGCGCCGCTGGCCGCCGCCGACTGGGATCGGCACTCGGCGCCGCCCCTGGGCATCGCCAAGGGCGCCGTCGCCTGGGCCGCCACGCGCACCCATGCCCGCGTGGGCGCGCCGGTCGAGCCGCGTGCGGGCAAGCTGCCGGTGGTGCTGTTCGGTTCGGGGGACGGCGGGCCGCGCACGCTGGGCACCACCCTGGTCGAGGACCTGGCCTCGCGCGGCTACCTGGTCGTCACCGTCGACCACACCTACGAGGCCGACCAGGTGGAGTTCCCCGGCCGACGCCTGGTGCGCGCCCTGCCCCTGCCCGCGAAGTTGACGCCGAAGGTCATCGCCAAACTGCTGGCCGAGCACGCACGGGCGCGCCTGGCGGACATGCGCCACGTCCTCGACCAGGTCACCGCCCTGGCCCACGGCCGCCCGATCGGCGGCAAGCTGCCCGAAGGGATGCTCGGCGCGCCCGACGCCTCGCGGGTGGGGGCGCTGGGACAGTCGCTGGGCGGGTCGGTCGCCGCGCAACTGACCCGCGACGACGCCCGCGTGGACGCCGGCGTCAACCTCGACGGCGCCTATGTCGGCCCGGTGGCCACACGCGGTGTGACCAGGCCGTTCCTGCAACTGGCGGCCGAGACCCACACGCGTGACAGCGAGCCGAGCTGGAAGTCGTTCTGGCGGGCCTCGACCGGATGGAAGCGGGAACTGCGCTTCAAGGGCGCGGCCCACGGCTCGTTCACAGACCTGCAGCCGCTGCTGCCGCAGATCGCGGCCAAGCTCCCCACGGTGCCGCTCGCGGACTACGTGGGCACGATCGATCCCGGCCGTTCGGTGGCGGCCCAGCGCGCCTATGTCGGGGCCTTCTTCGACCTGCACCTGCGAGGCAAGCCGACCCACCTGTTCGAGGGCCCCAACACTCGCTTCCCCGAGGTCTCCCTCATCCCCTTTCGTGGCCATGCATTACAGCCGCCTCCGGTCGCGTGATCGTCACGGCGGCGTGGTGGGCGGCGGTGACCGAGCAGACCGGCGCGGCCAAGGAACAGGTGGGCTGGAGTCGGTGGAAGGAGCCGGTCCTCGACGATGACGACGCGGCGGAGAGGGTCGGCCAGGGTGAGCGAGCGGCTTGGCCGCCCTGGCAGGGGCTCACCCCCTCCCTGACCCGCCACGGCGAACACCTCGGCGAGATCGGCGATGGTGTGGCGGTGAATGCCTGGCGCCCGTCGCTCAACTGCGCAGTTGCGCGTTGAGCCGCGCGGCCTGTCGCGTGAGGTGGTCGCGTTCGGGGAGGCTGGGCGCTGATCGGGCGGCTTCGGCGTAGAGCCGTGCCGCAGTCACCGGGTCACCGTCACGCTGGTGCAGGTACGCCGCGGCGGCGGTGTGGCGGGGCAGGGCGGGGTCGAGTTCCGCCAGGGCGGCCAGGCCGGCCCGCGGGCCGTCGGCCTCGCCGACCGCGACGGCCCGGTTGAGGCGGGCCACCGGGTTGTCGGTGAGGCGCACCAGTTCGTCGTACCACTCGACGATCTGCACCCAGTCGGTCTCCTCGGCCGTGCGGGCGTCGGCGTGCAGCGCGGCGATGGCGGCTTGGGCCTGGAACTCGCCCAGGCGGTCGCGGGCGAGGGCAGCCTGGAGCACGTCGACGCCCTCGGCGATCAGGCGGGTGTTCCACAGGCCGCGGTCCTGCTCGGCGAGGGGCACGAGCCGGCCGTCGGGGCCGGTCCGTGCCGGGCGCCGGGCGTGGTGCAGCAGCATGAGCGCGAGCAGGCCCGCGACCTCCTCGTGCTTGGTCTTGGCCGCCAGTTGGCGAGTGAGCCGGATCGCCTCGGCGGCGAGGTCGACGTCGCCGGAGTAGCCCTCGTTGAAGACCAGGTAGAGCACGCGCAGCACGGTGGCGACGTCTCCGGGCTCGTTGAACCGGACGCCCGAGACGGTCCGCTTGGCCCTGCTGATCCGCTGGGCCATGGTCGCCTCCGGCACGAGGTAGGCCCGCGCGATCTGTCGCGTGGTCAGGCCGCCGACCGCGCGCAGCGTGAGCGCGACGGCCGAGGCCGGTGTCAGGGACGGGTGCGCGCACAGGAAGTACAGCCGGAGCGTGTCGTCCACCGCCTCACCCGGGCCGGGCACGGGCTCGGTCTCGACGCGTACCTCGCGGTGCCGTCGGGAGGTATCGGCGCGGGCGGCGTCGAGGAACTTACGCCAGGCCACGGTGACCAGCCAGCCCTTGGGGTCCCGCGGCGGGCCCTCCGGCCACACACGCACGGCCTCGACCAGGGCGTCCTGCACGGCGTCCTCGGCCGCCGCGAAGTCGGCTCCGCGACGGACGAGGACACCGATCACCGCGGGCACCAGCTCCCGCAGCAGCGACTCGTTCACTCGGTCACCGTGGGCGGCTCGGCCAGGAAGGGGCGCACCTCGAGCCACTCGTGGATCGGCTTCCCACCCGCACCCGGAGCCGCGGACAGTTCACCGGCCAGCTCGAGCGCCCGCTCGTAGGTCTCGACGTCGATCACCATCCAGCCGGCGATCAGGTCCTTGGTCTCCGCGAACGGGCCGTCGGTGACCGGCGGCCGCCCCTCGCCGTCGTAGCGGACGAACGTGCCCTCCGGGGAGAGCGCCTGGGTGTCGACGAACTCGCCGGTGCCCTCGAGGCGAGCGGCGAAGTCACGCATGTACTGCACGTGGGCCGAGAGCTCCTCCGGCGTCCACTGCTCCATCGGCACGTCGTTGACCGATGCCGGCGCGCCCCGGTAGTGCTTGAGCAGCAGGTACTTGGCCATCGTGTTTCTCCTTGGTGTGGTGTGGGCCCATTGTGGCCGTGTTCACTCCGGGGACGGAGCCGCGCGCGGGTTCTCGACATCCCTTCGCGGCATTTCCCGGCGGACTTCACAGACTCCGCGTACCGCGGTGGGGTCGAGGTGTGGGCGGATCCACCCCATGCGAGCGACCTCCCGCCGCTCAGCCGCGCTGACGCCCCTCCCGCTGCCGGACCAGCTCCTCAGCCGAGCTCCTCGGCCAGTGCGACGACGATGCCCTCGGGGCCGCGGACGTAGCAGAGCCGGTAGCTGTCCTCGTACTGCGCCAGCTCGCCGAGGAGTTCGGCGCCGTGGGCGCGCAGGCGGGCGACGACGTCGTCGATGTCGTCGACGGCGAACATGACACGATGCAGGCCCAGCGTGTTGGGCGGCGGGTTCTGCGGCTCGGCGCTGACCACCGCAGGGGTGTGGTACTTCGCCAGCTCCAGCTTGCTGTGGCCGTCCGGGGTCCGCATCATCGCGATGTCGCTCCGGACGCCGTCGAGTCCGACGGTGCGGTCCGCCCAAAGGCCTTCGATCTGCGCCTTGCCTTCCAGCTCCATGCCGAGTTCTACGAAGAACGCAATCGCGGCCTCAAGGTCGTCGACGACGATGCCGACGTTGTCCATCCGCTGAATCGTCATGGTGGATCTCCTTCTTCGTCGCGCGGCCCGTGGTGGCCACTGGTGTGCCTAGGACGGAGCCGGCGCCACATTCTCGACACCCGGAAACGAGCTGAGTCAGAGCGGCCCGGCCGGGCCCGTCGCCGGCTCGCTGCGCTCGTTCATGACTGGCTTCTAGCTGTTCGCTCCCGACTGTGCTGCCACGCACAAGGCGCCGGCGCCCACCGCTGTGTGACAGCCATGACCGGTGGCGTACGTCACATGACCGGTCTGTCACAAAGTTCGGGTCGCCGGCGCCTCATGTCCGTCGAAACGCCGCGCGGACGATCCGCGCGGCACACGACCGACAACCGCAACAAGGTGTTGCGCCATGGAATCGCCACTGCAGAAAGAACGGAAAGACATCATGAGCAAGGTTCGGTTCGTCACCGGTTCGTCGCGTGGCCTCCGCCGCAGCATGGCCGAGGCCAACCCCGACTACGACGGCCTTCGCCGGCGAATCGCGGGGTTCGCACCTCCGCCTGGTCCGCCGCGTCACCGGCGCGGCGCTTGCCATCGGGTGGCGAGCTGACCGTGCCGCATTCGGCCCCCCCAGCGGACGTGCAGCGTCTCCGGCGTGTTGTCGCCCGCGTCCCTGCTGATCGCCGGCCTGCTGTGCCGCTCGCGCGACGCTGACCAGCAGCTGTCCCACTCACATCCCGTTTCCGCCCGTTGGCGCCCCTGGCAAGATCGCCCCCTGCCTTGCGGTTGGTGACGCGGACCCGAGTGGAGGCCCTTCACGGTTGAGCAATGTGGTCGAGCAGCCAGGACTCGATACCATCGAGCGCCGTCCGAGCCATTGCCGTAGGGTGCCCTGTGAAGCCGTGGGGTGCCTCCGGGTAGACCCGGAGTTCGACGCGATTCCCGGCGGCGGAAAGCCGACCTGCCATGGCGAGGTTGTCTTCCAACAGCACGTCCGCACTTCCGACGACCAGTAGCGCCGGGGGAAGGCCGCGGAGGTCGCCGTAGATGGGAGAGATGTCCGGAAGAGTGCGGTCTGCGACATGACCGGCGTAGGCCTGGATGAAGTACTCGTCTGCGATCTGGCGTCCGGCCGGCGTCTGTCCGCTCAAGTCGTAGGTGCCGAATTGGAGCACGGCACCTACGAAGCCGTCGACGGCCCCTCTGTCCCTCAGCCGGAGCAGGGTCGCCAGCGCGAGTGTCGCTCCGGCCGAGGTCCCGCCGATCACCAGTCGGGCCGTTCCGAAACGGTCACGAGCTTGTTCGACGAGCCAGAGTGCCGCCGCTTCACAGTCGTCAGGTGCGGCCGGCCAGGGATGCTCAGGGGCCAGCCGATAGTCGACACTCACGACCGCGAGGTGCAAGGCGTCTGCGAGCCGACGGTTGCGCACGTCTCCTCGCGCTGCGGAGTCCATGTAGAAGCCGCCTCCGTGTATGTCCAGATAGACGCCTCGCGCTCGCTCGTCGGAGGGAGTGAAGATCCGCACCGGGACACGCGCTCCCGTGGCTTCGACCATCTCTTCGATGCCCGGTGGATCGGCCAGTGGAGGCGCAGCCCGCTTCGCGCGTACTTCCTTCAACTCCTCCGGAGTGCTGGGGCCACGACCAGCTGCCCTCGAACTGTAGAAGCCCCGAGCTTCATCGACCTGCTCCGTCGGTAGGTCAGCGAACAGATCGTTCAGCGCGAATCGCACGCGCCCTCCTCATCACTCGGGGGTCTTGTCCCCACGCTATTGCAGGCGCGTCCGGCGCTGCTCAGCCCGAGCGTGCGTTGCGCGGTTCCGGAACAC
Organism: Sphaerisporangium album; assembly: GCF_003323745.1. GTDB lineage: Bacteria > Actinomycetota > Actinomycetes > Streptosporangiales > Streptosporangiaceae > Sphaerisporangium > Sphaerisporangium album. The sequence continues at coordinate 242,785 of NZ_QOIL01000013.1, read as the reverse complement.
TTGAGGGTGTGAACGGAGCCCGGGCCGGCTAAGCGCGCTGCTCCACCGACGAACAACGCCTCCCCCGTCACCACCCCGCGCTACAGCCGCGGACGGCGCCAACTCAGCGTCCCCCGATGAGTTTCCGCGCCGTCGACGGTCATAACCGTCATGACAACCTTCGCTCTTATCCACGGTGCCGGCGGGAGCGCTTTCGACTGGCACCTGCTCGAAGCGGAACTCCGCAGCCGCGGGCACGACACGGTCGCGGTGGACCTGCCGATGTCCGACCCCCAGGCGGGGCTCTGGGACTACGCCGACGCCGTCGTCCAGGCAGCCGGCGAGCGCCGGCCTCTCGTGGTGGTGGCGCACTCCTGGGGCGGCTTCGTCGGCCCCCTCGTCTGCGTGCGTGGGAGAGCCGCCGTGCTCGTCCTGGTGACCGCCATGATCCCGAGTCCAGGCGAGACGCCGGACGACTGGTGGGAACGCAGCGGCCGCCCCTCGTCCGGCAGCGACGACGACTACGAGCTGTACCTGCACGACGTCCCCCGCCGACTGGCCCAGCGGGTACTGGCCCACGACGGCGCACTGGCCGAGAAGATCAGCATGGACCGGGCGGGGCGAGAGCCCTGGCCGTTGTCCGCCTGGCCGGACATTCCGACGAGATACCTGCTCTGCCGCGACGACCGTCTCTTCACCCCCGAATTCGTGCGCCGCCACGTGAAGGAGCGGCTCGGCATCACCCCGGATGAGATGCCCGGTAGCCATATGGTGATGTTGTCACGGCCGGGTGAGCTGGCCGACTACTTGGTGCAGGTCCTTGTGTGATCTGAGTTCCTGTTCCTGTCTCTGCTTCTGTTCACTGAGCGTGATCGTTTGGGCGTAGCGGCTCCATGTCCTGCCCGCTTCGGATGCGAGTCGGGTGGTGGTCTTGTCGTGGAAGCCGAGGGCCTGTGCGATAACGGGAGCGGGTGCTTGAAGAACCAGTTGCCGGAGAGCGGCGGTGCGGGCGGCTCGGCTGGGGATGCCGAGGTCGCGGACCTGGTCGGCGAGGCTGCGGTGGTGGAGTGGCCGGCTGGCACGGCGTGATGATGCGGTGCCGCAGGTGTTTCGATACGGTGTCCCCTCGGTGTACCGTCTCCATTCCTCGGCTCTCCGTGGCCGGCGCGGCGGCTGGTGGCGCCGGCCTGGGCGGGCGGTCGCCGGGCCCGGCGTGGTCCGGGCCCGGCATGCGGCTGTCCGACGATGTCGCACTCCGCCGGGTAGTCAGGCGGTCAGCGCACGGTGCGCGCGAACCTGCGCAGCTCCTCCGTGAACAGTTCCGGCTGCTCGAAGGCGGCGAAGTGACCGCCGCGTTCGGGCGTGTTCCAGTACCGCAGGTCGCGGTACACGCGCTCGCCCCAGATCCTCGGAGGCCGGTACAGCTCCTTGGGGAACACGCTGACGCCGACGGGCAGGTCGAGCTCCTGGGTGATGTAGTCCGTGGCGAGACCCTCCCAGTACAGCCGCGCGGCGGAGGCGGCGTTGTCGGGCACCCAGTACATCATGATGGTGTCGATGATCTGGTCGTAGCTCCAGATGCTCTCGGGATTCTTACCGCTGTCGCTCCAGATGGCGAGCTTCTCGTAGATCCAGCTCGCCTGACCGACCGGAGAGTCGGTCAGGCCGTAGGCGAAGGTCTGCGGCTCGGTCCGCATCGCCTGGGAGAAGGCCGCGCCGTTGTTCCCGTGCTCCGCCATCTGCGCCAGGGCCTCCTGCTCCTCCGGCGTCGGCACGGGCGACACCGGAGCACCCATCAGCATCGGGAAGTTCAGGTGAACCGCGGCGAGTTCCCTCGGCCGGAGCTTGCCCATGAAGGTGGTGATCGGGCCGCCCCAGTCGCCGCCCTGGGCGATGTAGCCCTGGTAGCCGAGCCGGCGCATGAGGGTGATCCAGGCCGCGGCGATGCGGGCGGAGTTCCAGCCGGTCACGGTGGGCTTGCTGGAGAAGCCGAACCCGGGCATGGACGGCACGACGACGTGGAACGCGTCCTCGGCCCGCCCGCCGTGGCGGGTCGGGTCGGTGAGCGGTCCGATGACGTCCAGGAACTCGACGACGGAACCCGGCCAGCCGTGGGTGAGGATGATCGGCGTGGCGTCGCGATGCGGGGACCGCACGTGCAGGAAGTGGACGCTCACGCCGTCGATCAGCGTGCGGTACTGGCCGATGGCGTTGAGCCGGTTCTCCAGGCGCCGCCAGTCGTAGCGGGTGCGCCAGTACTCGACCAGCCTCTGCATGCGACGCAGCGGCGCGCCCTGCGTCCAGTCGGTCACGAGTTCCTCGACGGGCCAGCGGATGTTCCCCAGCCGATAGCGAAGGTCGGTCAGGGCCGACGGGGGGACGTACAGGCGTAGCGGAGTGATCGCCTCGGTGGCGGGCGGCAGTTCCAGCCCCCTGGCCGTCACCGTGGCGGCCTCGGCGAGCGCCGGTGAGGCGCTGGACAACGCCCAGGCCGGCGGTGCGGCCACCGTCGCCGCCACAAGACCCTTCAGCACTCCACGCCGTGACGTGGCGTGCTCTTCTTTCGACATGTGCACTCCCTTGCGCGCGCCGGTCGAGACCGACGACGAGAGACCTGTGTTCGACGCGTCGAAAAGGACGTTAGGAAGGCACAATTGAAGAATCAAGAGTTGCCGATCGGCTCTGGGGCACCCCCTATCACTCTGCCTACAGCACCGTGCCCCCAGCCGGCGGCCAACGGGCGGCGGCGCCGGCGGTTCGGCCGGAGCCGCGGTCATCCGTCGCCGGGTTCGCCGTCCGGTGCGACGACGCTTCTGATCTTGCGGGCGATCGAGGTGAGGTGTGCCACCTGCGGCGCGGTCAGCTGGTCGAAGACGTGTCGCTGGACCGCCTCGACGTGCCCGGGCGCGCTGTCGACCAGCTTGGCCCAACCGGCGTCGGTCAGCGTCGCGCGGACGAAGCGCCGGTTCTCGGGGTCGGGCACGCGGGTGATCCACCCCTGCCGTTCGAGCCGGCCGACGACGTGGGAGAGCAGGCCCACCTGGTAGGTCAGGCCGCTGCGGCTGTACACAACCCCGTCTGCCAGCTCGGTCATGCGCTGGCTGCCGTCTGCCTGTCCCCGCGTCCGGCCAAGAGCTGGAACTGGACATAGCTGAGGTCGCCGGCGTCGCGCAGCTGCTGCTGATCCTGCGTCCTGGTCCGCGCCCACTCCACCTCGGCATCCGTCGGCGTGAACGCCTCAGCCGGCTCCCGCCCCGACACCACGCGGCCAACCGTGGATACGCCGTGCGATCGACCGAGGTCACAGCCAACCGCCGCAGATGTCAGGCTGGCAAGCCGGACCAGCCCGAGCCGGTCGTTGATCACACAGTCGTTTACACATTCCGATATAGGCATATGATGGCGCCATGGCACGAGCGGCGACGACCTCGGACGCGTTCAATGCGATCGCCGAGCCGCAGCGGCGGGAGATCCTTGTGCTGCTGCAGGGCGGCGAGCGGCCCGTGACCGAGCTGGCGCGGGACCTGGGGATGAGCCAGCCGCAGGCGTCCAAGCACCTGCGGGTGCTCCGCGAGGTCGGGCTGGTGCGGGTCCGCGGGGCGGGCAAGCAGCGGCTGTACGGCCTGGACGCCCGCGGGCTGCGGCCGGTCCACGAGTGGGTGGGCGGCTTCGAGAGATTCTGGAACGAGACCTTCGACCGGCTGGACGAGTACGTGCGAGATCTGAAACAGGCAAGACAGGAGGAACCACCCGATGACGACGACCAGTAGCGGCGGCGAGCCTGACCACACGGCCGCGGACCGCGAGATCGTGGTCTCCCGGGCCATCGGCGCCCCACGGGAGCTGGTGTTCGAGGCGTTCACGCAGGTCCGGCACCTGTCGCGGTGGTGGGGACCGGACAGGTTCACGACCACGACGCGGTCCTTCGAGTTCCGCGCGGGCGGGGCCTGGGACTTCGTGATGCACGGGCCGGACGGGACCGACTACCAGGAGTGGATCACCTGGACCGAGATCGTCCCGCCGGAGCGGATCGCGCTGGTGCACGGCGAGTCCCGCGACGACCCCAACGCCTTCGAGTCGGTCCTGACCTTCGAGCCGGCCGGCGAGGAGACCCGGATCGTGATGCGCACGGTGTTCCCCACAAAGGAACTGCGCGACGAGGCGGTGGAGAAATACCACGCGATCGAGGGCGGCGAGCAGACCCTGCGCAACCTGGCGGCCTACGTCGCCGAACTCACCTGGAACGAGACCACACCGAAGGGATCGGAGGGCTGATGGCCGGGAAGGTGTTCTTCAGCGTGACGATGTCGCTCGACGGCTTCATGGCGCCTGAGGCCGTGCCCGTCGAGGACGTCTTCTCGCCCGAAGGTCGGAACGACCCGAGGGTCCAGCGCTGGATGACGAAGTGGTCGGAGCTGCAGGCGTGGGCGTTCCCGCAGCGGTGGTTCCGGGAGAACCTCAAGCTCGGCGAGGGCGGTGAGGAAGGACTCGACAACGACATCGCTCGGGCGACGTACGAGCGCACCGGCGTGAGCGTCATGGGCAAGCGGATGTTCGACGCCGGCGAGCTGGCATGGCCGGAGGAGGCGCCGTTCCACACACCGGTGTTCGTCGTGACCCACACCAAGCGTGACCCGTGGGAGCGGCCGGGCGGCACGACCTTCCACTTCGTCAACGACGGCATCTCCAGCGCACTGGACCAGGCCCGCGAGGCCGCCGGCGACCGCGACGTCCGCATCGCCGGCGGCGCCGAGACGATCCAGGAGTACCTGGACGGCGGCCTGATCGACGAGTTCTCGATTACCCTCGCGCCCGTGCTGTTCGGCACCGGCATCCGCCTGTTCGACCGCGTGGACCCGGCCCGCCTCGCCCTCGACCAGACCCGCACGGACGCGTCATCCCGGGTGACCCACCTGACCTACACCGTCGGGAAGCGGTAGCCGGCGCACCACATGCGGGGCTCGCGCACGCTCACCTCCACCGGCGCGCCACCGGTCGGCAGAGGCCGCCAACGAGGAAAGCGAGGGCGCTCACGCGACTCGGGTGTCGCCGAGCTGATCCCTCGGGGCATCGGCTCGCTGCACCTGGCGACGGAGGTCGCCGTCGCGTGGCGGGAGCGGCTGCTGAGGAAACAGCCGCCCGGCCGCGGTGACGACAGTGACGCCGGCGAGGCGATCCCCCGGATCTCCTGCCGCGAGTGCCTGGTCAAGAACTGTTTCGCGTGTCAGCTCGAATACTTCCACCAGATGTCGCCGTTGCACGTGCTTGCACCTGCTTCTTCGGCGACTGTCTCCATTAGAGGGGACCAAAGCAGACACCGCGGCGGTGAGCCTGTCCGGAACCGTCATACGTGCCATCGGGCAGCGAGCTGCCGCGTGGCGAGCCGGCGTGGTATCGCGCGGAGCAGCGCGTCGCGCAGCCACGCGGAGCCGCCGGTCCGCGACATCAGCCGCGACTGCCGGGACGCCGCCAGCAGCAGGCGGTTGGCGCGGGGCCGGCGCTCGGCGTCGTAGCCGAGCAGCCGCTGCTCGACATCCGCCGGGCGGGCGCCGGCGAGGTGCCGGGTCACCGCGGCCGCGTCCTCGAACGCCTGGCTGGTGCCCTGGCCGAGGTCGGGGGTCATGGCATGCGCGGCGTCGCCGAGCAGCGCGATCCGGCCGGTCGCGAACGACGGGAGCGGCCGGGCCAGGCAGGCGATCGCGTCGACGTAGATGTCGGTGGGCGGTGTGGCCTCGATCAGCGCCGGGACCGCCGGGTGCCAGTCGGCCATCAGGGACAGCACCTGCCGGCGGGCCTCGACGGCGCCCGGCGGCGTTCCGTGTGGCGTTCCGTCCAGTGTTCCGTGCAGCGCGGAGTCGGTGAACCAGTACAGATCGTGCTCGCCGACAGGGAACAGGCCGAACATCGCCCCGCTGCGCCGGTCGATCATGATGCTTCCCAGGAGCTCGGCCACCTCGAGGCCCGCGGGTGCAGGCAGCATGCCGCGCAGGTCTATCCGGCCGGTCCGCCGCAGTCCGGGGTGGTCGGGGAACAGCCGGCCGCGCAGCGCGCTCCCGATGCCGTCGGCCACGATCACCGCATCGGCCCTGGTCAGGGGCCCGTCGTCGCCGATCACCGTCACGGCGCCGTGGCCGGGCTCCAGCCGCCGCACCGGCGTCGCGGTGCGCACCAGATCGGCGGGCAGCGGGGCGCGCAGTGCCCGGTGCAGGTCCGCCCGGCTCACGGTCACCACCATCCCGACCGTCCGCCGCGCCTGGGCCGCGTCGGTGACCAGCAACGGCCGTCCGCGCCAGTCCCGCAGGCCGCCGGTGGTGACGCCGGGCATGGCCTGGCCGCGAACGTACTCACTCAACCCCAGCTCGTCCAGGGCCCGGACACCGTTGGGCGTGACCACGACGGCCGTGCCCGCCTCCCGGAGCTCCGGGCCGCGTTCGTACAGCGTCACCTCGTGCCCCTGCCGGTGCAGCCCCACCGCGGCCGACACCCCGCCCAGTCCCGCCCCTACCACCACGACCCGCATGACGCACCTCCACTTTGTCCGGCAGCACTGGGCGGGATCCGATTCACTACGATCGTCCTAGTACGGGTACTGTCATACCATGGCCGTGTGCCGCCGACCAATGCAGCCCGCCGCCGGGCCCTGGCCGACGCCGCCATCGACCTGCTGGCGGCCTCCGGAGTGCACGGCCTGACCCATCGCGCGGTCGAGAAGGCCGCCGGAGTCCCGCAGGGAACGGCCTCGAACTACTTCCGCAGCCGAGAGGCGCTCCTGGTGGCGGCCGCCGAGCGCATCGTCGAGCTGCACCACGCCGACATGGACCAGGCCGCCCGGCACCACAAGACCACCGCCCCGCACACCCCGGACGACGTCGGCAGGCAGGTCGTCGACCTGCTGGCCGGATCATTGCTCACGGCGGCGACATCTCTCCGTACCCGCTATCTGGCGATCTTCGAACTCCGGCTGGAGGCGGCGCGACGGCCGGTGCTGGCCTCGGCCCTCGCAGGCCTGCAGGAGGGGTCGATACGGTTCACCGCCGGTCACCACGCCGAGCTCGGCCTCCCCATTCCCCGCGAGCGGATCCCCGCCCTGATCACCCTCTACGGCGGCGCGCTGTTCACCCTGGTGACCGCGCCACCCGAGAGCGTCAGCGAGGACGTCGTCCGCGACGTCGTCAACGCCATCGTGCGGGGCGCGCTCCCCGACCTGAACGACGCACTCCCCGAAGATCGCTAGTCACCTTGTCGGAACGTCCCACGCGTCCACGCGATCTCCAAGCAGCACGCCTCTTTTGAGTGGCTCGTGTTCGTGGCGACGGCTTTGCGCCATGACCGCACCCAAGGCTCCCGGCGCGGGTGACGGAGGGGATGTCGTCGTCCGTGGCGGAACAGGTGACCAGACCGATCAGAAATGGAGAAGCGCTGGTCAGCGAGCCGCATCTAGTCTGACCGCCATGGACATCACGATTCACTGAACCTTCCTCCCGCATGACGACCCGGACGCCTCCCTGGCCTTCCACCGCGATACCCTCGGCTTCGAGGTCCGCGACGACGTCGGATACGGCGGGACGCGCTGGATCACGCCGACCGGCCCGGCACGTCCATCGTCCTGGAGCCGCCGGCCGCCGAGCACGGCGTCACCGACCACGAGCGCCGCACCCATCACCGAAATGACGCCAAGGCGATTTCCGGGTTTCCCGTTCGTCTTCACGCCCGACCATCCCACCGGGTCGATGTGACCCACCACTTCAGGAGTGACCATGAGCTCTTCCACCCAGGGAATCAAGACCGTGCTGCATCCCGTGTCCGACCTGGCGGCGGCCAAGGCGGTGTACGCCGCCCTGCTCGGCGTGCCGCCGCAGGTCGACGATTCCTACTATGTCGGCTTCGAGGCCGAGGGCCAGCACATCGGGCTGGTGCCGGGCGGTGGACCGCAGGGCATGACCTCACCGGTGGCCTACTGGCACGTGCCGGACATCGAGGCGAAGCTGGCCGAGGTGACCGCCGCGGGCGCCAAGGTGAAGGAGCCCGCGCACGACGTCGGTGGCGGCCGCCTGGTGGCCACCGTCACCGACCCCGACGGCAACGTCCTCGGGCTGCTTCAGGACCGCTGAGCGCCGCCCCCCCCCCGCTCAGCGTCGTCGCGACACCGGGCACCGGCTCGCCCACGACGTCTCCCCGCGCTCCCGGCCGGCGTCGCCGATCAGGTGGACAACGGACCGTTGCCGCGACCGCACCGGCGAAGGAAACCAGACATACTGCTCGAAGCCGGTCATATCAAGCCAGGCGACGCCGACGGAGACCGCGAAGGCGGCCCCGCCCAACATATGGAGACACGATGAGCATGGCCACGAGGACGGATACGCGGTCGCCTGCGCTGCACCTTGCCGACGGCCACGATCTGATCCGCGTGCACGGCGCGCGCGAGAACAACCTCAAGGACGTCAGCATCGAGATCCCGAAGCGCCGGCTGACGGTGTTCACCGGCGTCTCCGGCTCGGGCAAGAGCTCGCTGGTGTTCGGCACGATCGCCGCGGAGTCGCAGCGGCTGATCAACGAGACCTACAGCGCCTTCGTGCAGGGCTTCATGCCGACCCTGGCGCGGCCCGAGGTCGACGTACTCGAAGGGCTGACGACCGCGATCATCGTCGACCAGCAGCGCATGGGCGCCGACCCCCGGTCCACGGTCGGCACCGCCACCGACGCCAACGCGCTGCTGCGCATCCTCTTCAGCCGGCTCGGGCAGCCGCACATCGGGTCGCCCAAGGCGTTCTCCTTCAACGTCGCCTCGATCAGTGGAGCGGGCGCGGTCACCTTGGAACGCGCCGGACAGACCGTGAAGGAGCGTCGCAGCTTCAGCATCACCGGCGGCATGTGCCCGCGCTGCGAGGGCCGCGGCTCGGTGACCGACATCGATCTCACTCAGCTCTACGACGACACGAAGTCGCTCGCCGAAGGCGCGCTCACCATCCCGGGTTACAACGCGGGCGGCTGGAACTTCCGCCTCTACGCGTCCTCGGGCTTCGTCGACCCGGACAAGCCGATCCGCAAGTACACGAAGAAGGAGCTCCACGACTTCCTCCACCGGGAGCCGACCCGGATGAAGATCGAGGGCATCAACATGACCTACGAGGGGTTGGTACCGCGAATCCGGAAGTCGATGCTCTCCAAGGACAAGGAGGCGATGCAGCCGCACATCCGTGCCTTCGTGGAGCGGGCGGTGACGTTCACCACCTGTCCGGAGTGTCACGGCACCCGTCTCGGCGAGGCGGCCCGGTCCTCCAAGATCATGGGGATCAGCATCGCCGACGCCTGTGCGATGCAGATCAGCGACCTCGCCGAGTGGGTGCGCGCGCTGGAGGAGCCGTCCGTCGCACCGTTGCTGGCCAGGCTGCAGGAGACACTCGACTCGTTCGTGGAGATCGGGCTGGGCTACCTCTCGCTCGACCGGTCCTCCGGCACGCTGTCGGGCGGCGAGGCGCAGCGCGTCAAGATGATCCGCCACCTCGGCTCCTCGCTCACCGACGTCACCTACGTCTTCGACGAGCCCACCATCGGCCTGCACCCGCACGACATCCAGCGGATGAACGGCCTGCTGCTGCGGCTGCGGGACAAGGGCAACACGGTGCTGGTCGTGGAGCACAAGCCGGAGACGATCGCCATCGCCGACCACGTGGTCGACCTCGGCCCCGGGGCCGGTACGGGGGGCGGCACCGTCTGCTACGAGGGCACCGTCGAGGGGCTGCGGGCCGGCGGCACCCTCACCGGCCGTCATCTCGACGACCGAGCCGCCCTGAAGGAGAAGGTGCGGACGCCCACCGGCACGCTGCAGATCCGCGGCGCGACGAGGCACAACCTGCACGACGTCGACGTCGACATCCCGCTCGGGGTGCTCGTCGTCGTGACCGGCGTCGCCGGGTCCGGCAAGAGCTCGCTCGTGCACGGGTCGATCCCGGCCGGCGCGGGTGTGGTGTCGGTCGACCAGGCCGCGATCCGCGGATCGCGGCGGAGCAACCCGGCGACGTACACCGGGCTGCTCGACCCGATCCGCAAGGCGTTCGCGAAGGCCAACGGCGTGAAGCCGGCGCTGTTCAGCGCCAACTCCGAGGGCGCCTGTCCCGGCTGCAACGGCGCCGGTGTCATCTACATCGACCTGGCGATGATGGCCGGCGTCGCCACCACCTGCGAGGAGTGCGAAGGCAAGCGGTTCGAGGCATCGGTGCTGGAACACCACCTCGGCGGTCGCGACATCAGCGAGGTGCTCGCGATGTCGGTGACCGACGCCGAGGAGTTCTTCGGCGCCGGCGAGGCGCGCACGCCCGCCGCGCACGCCATCCTCCGCCGACTCGCCGACGTCGGGCTCGGCTATCTCAGCCTCGGCCAGCCGCTCACCACGCTGTCCGGAGGCGAGCGGCAGCGGCTCAAACTGGCCACCCACATGGCCGAGAAGGGCGGCGTCTACGTCCTCGACGAGCCGACCACCGGCCTGCACCTCGCCGACGTCGAGCATCTGCTCGGCCTGCTCGGCCTGCTCGACCGGCTCGTCGACTCCGGCAAGTCGGTCATCGTCATCGAGCACCACCAGGCGGTCATGGCGCACGCCGACTGGATCGTCGACCTCGGCCCCGGCGCCGGCCACGACGGCGGCCGGATCGTCTTCGAGGGCACACCGGCCGACCTCGTCGCCGCCCGCTCCACCCTCACGGGCGAGCACCTCGCGGCCTACGTCGGCGCCTGACCGAGCGTGGTGGAGCAGCACAGCTCGAACGAGGCGGGCTCGAAGGGGTGGCTGAGGAAATCGCCGAGGATGTAGTCGCATCGTCCGGGTGCTCACGGGCCTGGTCGAGGCTGGGCGCGTCGAGTTCGATCCCGGTGACGCGCGCAACGGTCCGCCGGAGTTCGCGGGCGAGCATGCCCTGGCGGCGGCGGCCGGACGCGCCCTCACCGTTACCGGCTCGCGGTCACACGTCCCAGGCGACCGGCAGGCTCTTGACCCCGAAGATGTCGGCGGTCTCCGGGCGCAGGGCTACCTCTTCAGCCGGTACGGCCAGGCGCAGCGTGGGGAAGCGGTTGATCAGCGCGGGGAAGGCGACCCGCATCTCGACGCGGGCCAGCTGCTGGCCCAGGCATTGGTGGATGCCGTGGCCGAAGGCCAGGTGCCCGCCGTCCTGCCTGCGCAGGTCGAGCACGTGGGGATCGGCGAAGCGCTCGGGGTCGCGGTTGGCCGTGTGGTAGGACAGGATGACCGTCGTACCGGCCTCGATGGTCCGGCCGCCCAGCTCGACGTCCTCCAGCGCCGTCCTCATGAACGTCTTGGCCACGCTCAGATACCGCAGCAGCTCCTCCACGGCCTGGTCGGCGAGCGCGGAGTCGGCGCGCAGCGCGGCCAGCTGCGCCGGGTTGCGCAGCAGGGCGAAAGTGCCCAGCGCCAGCATGTTCGCGGTGGTGTCGAGCCCGGCCGCCAGCAGGATCAGGGCGACACCCCTCAGCTCCTCGTCGGTCAGGTCGCTCTCGGTGAGGTCGCTGAGCACGTCGTCGGTGGGGTTGGCCCGCTTGGCGGCCACCAGTTCGGCGAGGTAGTGCTGGGTCGCGGTGTAGGCCGCCATCAGCTCCTCGTCGCTCGTCTCCCCGCTGAGGAACGAGTCGACCTGCTGCTGGAAGGAGCCCCGGTCCTGGTACGGCACCCCCAGCAGCTCACAGATCACGATGGCGGGGATGGGCTTGGCGAACGCGGTCACCAGGTCCGCCGGCGGCCCGGCCTTCTCCATGGCGTCGAGGTGGTCGGCGGTGATCTGCTCGACGCGCTCGGTTAGCAGCCGCATTCGCCGTACGGTGAACTTGCCCACCAGCGGCTTCCTGTATCGGCTGTGCTGCGGCTCGTCCATGAGCAGGAACTCGCCGGGCGGCGCCGGAGGGACCTCGATGTCGCCTAGATCGATGGTCGGGTGGTGGCGCATGAGCTCCTTGCGGGAGCTGAACCGCGAGTCGGCGAGGACCGACCGGACCAGGTCGTAGCCGGTGATCAGCCAGCCCTGGTGTCCGTCGGGGAAGGGGTATCGGCTGATCGGGCCGTGCTCGCGGGCCTGGACCAGCTCCTTGGGCGGGTCGAAGGGACAGCCCGGCTGACGCGCGGTCGGCAGCGTGGTGACGGTGTGTTCCATGGTCATTCCTCTCATCGACCTAGGATCTAGTCGCGATATTACGTGTCTTAGGCGGCTCGGCGGCCGCGTTGAATTCAGAGTTTCCGTCAAAGCAAATCACCGCAGCTCCAGGCCCTAACAGCTATAGGTGCACTGTGGAAAGCCGCTTGAACGGTGCTTCAACTGTCTTAAGCAATGGCGCGGAATCGCGATGCGCACCGACCAGATCGCACGCGACTACCGCGCCGTGATCTGCCTCTCCGCCACGCTGATCTGGATCAAGACAGACTCGATCAACACGGCCTAGGCGATTTTGCGGCGATAGGTGGCCATGGCGAGGGCGTACGCGGCGATGAGGAGGCCGAGGCACCAGGTGAGGGCGGTCCAGATGTCGGTGCCGACCGGTTGCTGTGTGAACAGGTCGCGGATGGCGTTGACGATGGAGGTCACCGGCTGGTGTTCGGCGAAGGCGCGGACCGGGCCGGGCATGGTGTCGGTGGGCACGAATGCCGAGCTGACGAACGGCAGGAAGATGAGCGGGTAGGAGAAGGCGCCGGCGCCGTCCGCGGTCTTGGCGGACAGGCCGGGGATGACGGCGAGCCACGTCAGCGCCAGGGTGAACAGGATCAGGATGCCGGCGACCGCGAGCCACGCCGCCACTCCCGCCCCCGACCGGAAGCCCATGAGCAGGGCGACCAGCACGACCACCACCAGCGAGATCAGATTGGCGACCAGCGAGGTCAGCACATGCGCCCACGGCACCGACGACCGCGCGATCGGCATGGACTGGAACCGCTCGAAGATACCGCTCTTCATATCCAGGAACAGCCGGAACGCGGTATAGGCGATGCCCGAGGCCACCGTGATGAGCAGAATACCGGGCAGCAGATAGTTCACATACGACACCGACCCTGACTTGATCGCGCCGCCGAACACGTAGACGAACAGCAGCATCATGGCGATCGGCGTGATCGTGGTCGTGATGACGGTGTCCACGCTACGCGTGATGTGGCGCAGGGATCGTCCCAGCAGGACGGCGGTGTCGCCGAAGACATGCTTGGTCATCGTTGTTCCTTATGCGTTCGTGCCGACGTTGCGGTCCTTGCTGTCGGCACCGACGAGCGCGAGGAAGACGTCCTCGAGGGTCGGCTGCTTTTCGACGTACTCGACTTTGGCGGGCGGGAGCAGCTGCTTGAGCTCGGTGAGGGTGCCGTTCACGATGATCCGGCCCTCGTGGAGGATCGCGATCCGGTCGGCGAGGTGTTCGGCCTCGTCCAGATACTGCGTCGTGAGCAGCACCGTCGTGCCCTGCCCGGCGAGTTCCCTGACGGCCTGCCACACCTCGAGGCGCGCCTGGGGGTCGAGCCCGGTCGTCGGCTCGTCCAGGAAGATCACCGGCGGATTCCCGATGAGGCTCATCGCGATGTCCAGGCGGCGGCGCATGCCACCCGAATACGTCGACACCTTCCGGGCGCCCGCGTCGGCCAACGAGAAGCGCTCGAGCAGGTCATCCGCGATCTTGCCCGGACCCTTGAGGTGCCGCAACCGGGCGACCAGCACGAGGTTCTCCCGCCCGCTGAGGATCTCGTCGACGGCGGCGAACTGTCCGGTGAGGCTGATGGACTCCCGCACGTCCGCAGCCTGCGTGGCGACGTCGAAGCCGTTGACGCCGGCGGTCCCCGCGTCTGCCTTGAGCAGCGTGGACAGGATTCTCACGACCGTGGTCTTGCCGGCGCCGTTGGAGCCGAGCAGGGCGAAGATGCTGCCCCGCGCCACGCCGAACTCCACGCCGCGCAGCACGCGCAGCTTCCCGTACGACTTCTCCAGGCCCTGCACTTGGATCGCCGGGGCTTGCGGCCGTGTCGGCATCAGACCGTCCCTCCCTTCTTTCCGGTCTCTTCTCCCTCAGCGCGTTCGACAGCACTGATCAGCCGCTCCCGCGCCCGGGCGGGGACATAGCCGCCATCCGAGTAGTTCGCGACGAACGTCTCCACGAACTCGACCGGGTTGTCCCCGACGATCTTGCGGATCGGCGTTCCATCCGCCGCGGCCTGTTCGAACAGATCCACAAGATCCTCGAACTGCGACTCCGCGCTGTCCCGGTCCCTCGGCACGTAGTGCATCAGGTACCGCTCGATCGCTTCGACCGCCGTGCGGTAGTTCGGCGGAAGTTGTCCCACGCGCGCCTTGTACTGCCACCACCGCCGCTTGGGGCCGATCACCTTTGAGATGAAGCCGCCCTTTTCAGCATCAGACATGGTCATCTGCCTCCTTTGCGGAGCTGTTCCAGCCGTTCTGCGAGGAAGCTCCAGGTCCTCCAGAACTCTTCGAGGTACTCCCGTCCCTGAGCGTTGAGGGAATACACCTTGCGCGGCGGCCCCTTCTCGGACGGGACCTTCTCCACGTCGACAAAGCCGCGCTGCTCGATCCTGATGAGCAGCGCGTAGACGGTTCCCTCGGCGATGTCGGAGAAGCCCTGATCCCGCAGCCACGCCGTGATCTCGTAGCCGTACGCGGGCCGGCCGGACAGGATCGCCAGGACGATGCCCTCAAGCGTTCCCTTGAGCATCTCCGTCACCTGCTTGCCCATGGGACACCCTTCATCTACTCAATGTCGCTAGCTACTGGTACATAGTAACACTGAATAGTGGTGGCACAAGCGTGGCGGCAGAATTCGACTCTTGCCACCTGAAGACTCGAACGGCGGCAACCGCTAGGCCATCAGCGGCTCCAGAACGACCCACGCGAAACCGCATCAGTGAAGGCCGCCGATGACCGCCGAGGTCACCGAGTACGGCGAGGAGCTGCGGCCGGCTCAGATCTGGGCGAGGCGATCGACGCGATCGTCCGGTTTCGACCATCTCGCCTTGAGTGGCGTTGAGGGTGAGTCGTGCCTGTCGTCGCGGAGGTGCGGGCGTAGCCGGCCGTAACGCCACGATGGGCTGCGCCTGACGCTCACTCGGCGATGTGCGCCTGTCCGGTGGGTGGCTGGAGGTGGGTGATCCCGGTGAGGACGAGATCGATCCCGGCGAGGAACTGCTCGCGGTCGTTGTGCTCGCGCATCTGGTCCGCGATGGCCCGCATGAACGGGTAGTCGCCGGGGTCGAGTTCTTGCCAGGCCCTGGACGCGGCGTCGAGGAACTCGGCCCGGTCCGCGTCGGCGCGGTCCGCGTCGGGCTCGGCAACGGAGGTGTCTTCGCCGATCTGGGCGTTCTGGATGGTGGCGCCAAGGATGTAGTGCACCAGCGCCGAGGTCGCGGTGAACCAGTTGCCCTGCGGCACGCCCAGGGCGCGGACCTGCCGGCCGATGCTTTCGAAGATTCCCAGCGTCACCGGCCCCCATGGGCTGCGGGTGAGCTGAATGGCCAGCTGCGTGGCGAGCCACTGGTGTTCGGCGATCGCGTCGAACAGGCCGAGCGCGACGACGCGGATCTCGTCTTGGGGCGTGTCCGGAGCCCGGGCGGGCTCGGCGGCCAGAGCGGCGGCGATGACGGTGTCGGTCGCGGCGTCCAGCAGCTCGCCCCTGGTGCCCACGTGCCAGTAGATCGCCCCGGACCCGGTCGCCAGGCGCTCGGTCAGTGCCCGCACCGTCAGCCCGCCCTCGCCGGCCGCGTCGAGCAGCTCGACGGCGGCCTCGATGATGCGCTCACGGGAGAGCGCCTGTCTGCGCCGCTGCGACTGACGCGTCCGAATGGCCATGGTCTGATTCTGCCACGTCTGGAGCAGTGTTCCAACATGGAGTACTGTTCCAACATGGAGTGTCGTTCCACTATTGGAACGCCGCATCAGAGATGCCGGCCCGCCTCGCCGGGCGGCTTTGATTCGAAGGAGCCACGATGCACACCGTCACGATCATCGGCGCCGGGCTCGGCGGACTCACGTTGGCCCGCGTCCTGCACGTCCACCAGATTCCGGTCGTGGTCTATGAGGCGGAGGCCTCGCCGACGGCGCGCGCGCAGGGCGGGATGCTCGACATCCACGACTACAACGGGCAGCTCGCCATCGAGGCGGCCGGTCTGATGGAGGAGTTCCGCGGCCTGGTCCTGGAGGGCCGCCAGGCGATGCGGATCCTGGGCCCAGACGGCGCCGTCCTGGTCGAGAAGGCCGACGACGGCACGGGCGGTCGCCCGGAGGCGCAGCGCGCCGACCTGCGGCAGATGCTGCTCGACGCGCTCCCGGCGGGCACCGTGCGGTGGAGGCGCAGGGTCAGCGGCGCCCGCGCCCTTGGCGGGGGCCGCCACGAGGTGACCTTCGCCGACGGCAGCACCGTCACCGCCGACCTGCTGGTCGGCGCGGACGGCGCGTGGTCACGGGTCCGGCCGCTGCTGTCGGAGGCGACACCTGTGTACGCCGGCACGTCGTTCGTCGAGACCTACCTGTTCGACGCCGACACCCGACACCCGGCCGCCGCGCGAGCGGTCGGCGGCGGGTCTCTGATGGCACCCGCACCCGACAGGGCGATCCACGCTCACCGGGAACGCGGCGACACCCTGCACACCTACGTGGAGCTCACCAAGCCGCAGGACTGGTTCGACGCCATCGATTTCACCGATGCCGCCGTGGCCACCGCGCGGATCGCGCAGGAGTTCGACGGCTGGGCCCCCGAGCTCACCGCGCTGATCACCGACGGCGACACCCCACCCGTCCTGCGCCCGCACTACACCCTGCCGGCCGGGCACCGGTGGGATCGGGTGCCGGGGGTGACCCTGGTCGGCGACGCCGCACACCTACAGGCCCCCAACGGCGAAGGCGCCAACCTGGCGATGTACGACGGCGCCGAACTAGGCAAAGCCCTCGCCGCACACCCCGACGACATCGAGGCCGCCCTCACCGAATACGAGCAGGCCATGTTCACCCGCAACAGCCAAGCCGACGCCGAAGCGGCCCGGCACCTTGAGGAGATGTTCGGCGACATCCCCGAAAGCCTGCTCGCTTTGATCCCCGGACACCAGCAGGACCAATGAGCCACTCCCGGCGCAGGCCTGGGGAGCGGCGAAGAATCGGAAGCTGATGTTCTGGCGGTGGTCCGGCGCGATCGAGGGCAGGAGTTCGCCGGGGACGTCACAGCCCTGGCCACGCAGCTCGCCGGCCAGCGGCAGTGCGTGCCGCCCAGGGCTCCCCCGCCGGCCCGACGACGGGCGGCAACTGGCCTCCGGGGAGGATCGGTCCGGATTTTGGCGCTAGAGAGTCGATCTTGACGACGATTCGGTGACGAGGGCTGTTTGCCCTGGTCGAGCGTCCTAGCGTGCCTGCTCATGCCTGTGGATTTCCTCTCAGATGAGCAAGTAGCCCGCTATCTCCGGTTCCGGCCCGAGGTGTCGGTGGCCGAGCTGGAGCAGTTCTTCCGGCTGGACGCCAAGGCGC
The DNA here is from genome assembly GCF_003323745.1 of Sphaerisporangium album. Taxonomy (GTDB): domain Bacteria; phylum Actinomycetota; class Actinomycetes; order Streptosporangiales; family Streptosporangiaceae; genus Sphaerisporangium; species Sphaerisporangium album. Next base: position 225,305 of record NZ_QOIL01000013.1, on the reverse strand, counting down.
TGGAAGCACTGGCGAGTAAGCGCCGCCCGGCGACGAAGCTGGGGTGGGCGGTGCAGTGGGGGACCGTGCGGATGCTCGGCGCCTTCCTGGCCGAAGACCCCCTGGACGTGCCGGGGCAGGTTCTGGAGTTCGTCGCCGAGCAGCTGGGCATCGACCCGGTGTGCGCGCCGGAGTACCTTATTTGGCCGAAGACCGCCTACGAGCACGCCTGGGAGATCCGGGACCTGATGGAGCTGTCGGAGTTCTCCAAACGTGAGCAGGAGGTCCGCGACTATCTGGCAGCCCGGGTGTGGTCGACGATCGAGGGGCCGCGGGCGCTGTTCGACCGCGCCGTGGTGCACATGCTGCGCGAGGGCATTCTGCTGCCTGCGGGGATCACCACGCTGACGCGGCTGATCAGCGAGGTGCGCCGGGCCGAGCACGCGCGGCTGTATCGCACGCTGGCCGAGCGCGCCGCCCCGGAGCCGCGCGGGCGGTTGTGGTGGCGGGCGATGCGTCAGGAGGTGGCGACGCAGTCTATTTCGATGTCGAAGGTCCCCGGCCAGGCCGGGACGTTCACGAAGATCCGGGCGGGTGGATCGCTGGGGAAGTAACGGGCGTAGACCGCGTTGACAGCAGCGAATTTCTCGATCGATGTGCAGTACACGGTGCATTTGAGAACGTTGCCCAGGGAGGAGCCGGCCGTCTCCAGGCAGAGTTTCATCTGCTCCAGGACGATTTCGGTCTGTCGTTCGATCGAGGCGCCCTCGATGACCTGGCCGGTGTCGGGGTCGAACGGCGGGAAACCCGATACGTACAGGGTCTCGCCGCTTCGGGTGACGGCCGAGGTCGGCGCCTTCCAGCGTTCCAGGTAGGTCGACAGGGGTTCGACGCGGATGGTCTCTCTTCCCATCAATGATCTCCTTTCACCGCGCACGGCCCTGCGGTACGAGCACGCTGGCGTCATGTGCACTTCGAGCCGCTCGAAATGTCACGACCTGTGCTGTCATCGGCTACGGGCGCCGGCGCCGGATGAGTTGGTCGGCCAGGCCGGGAAGGTCCGGTGCGATGAGGTTGGGTCGCGGCAGCGAGTCCACCGGCAGTGGCGCGTTGCCGGGCCGGGTGATCAGCCCGGCGGTGTAGCCGGCGCTCTGGGCTCCTACTGTGTCCCAGACGTGGCAGGCGATCATGCAGCAGGTGGACGGTGGTACGGCCAGCTCCTGGGCGACCAGGTGGTAGACCTGCGGGGCCGGTTTGTAGGCGCGGACGGTCTCGATGGTGAACTGCCGCTCGAAGAACGGCGCGAGTCCGGCGTGCTCCAGCGGGCTCGGCCCGCCCGGGTTGGCCGGTGAGTTGGTCAGGGTGACCAGGCGAAAACCCGCGTCCTTGAGCCGGGTCAGGCCCTGTTCGACGTCGGGGTGGGCGGGCATGGTCAGCATGGCCTGGCCGATCTCCTTCACGTCGCCGTCGGTGACGTGGACGCCGTGGATTTCGCCGACCATCTTCAGCAGCCCCTGGCCCAGGGTGAAGTACCCCTCGTACAGGCCGGACAGGGTGATGGTCATCGAGTACATGATCAGGTGGCCGAGCCACTCGCGCAGGACGCGCTTGTCGCCGAAGATCCGCTCGAAGATCGGGTTCATCGACTCGAAGTCGATCAGCGTCTCGTTCACGTCGAAGACGAGCACGCGGGGCTCGCCGCCGATCCACTCGCCGCCTGAGCCGGCGGGCGTGGTCAGGTTGTGGTGGTTCATCATTGTCGTCCACCCTCAAGGCTTATTCGATGGTCCGTGCCTGGGCTGGGCTGTGGTCACCAGTCGTCGGCGGCCACATACGGCCGGGTCCAGACGGTGACGTGCAGCATGACCGACTTGGTGAACGCGGCGTGCATGCGATCCACCAGCTCGGCCGGGGCGCCCGTGGCGGCCAGATACTCGCGCGCGGTGGCGATGACCACGGCGGTGAAGGCGAGCAGATAACGCATCGGGATGTGGTCGAGGGAGTCGGCGTGGTCGGTGGCGTTCTTCTTGGCCCGAGTGTGGCGCAGCCCGATCTCCTGCTGGTAGTTCAGCCAGTCTTGATCGAGCGGGCGGGTGCAGGCGTCGATGATGAACCGGTCGAAGCGCGGCTTGGACGCCGCGCCGTACCCCGGATTGGGCGTGCCGTCGGGGTAACCCGAGTAGGCCCGCATGAACGGCAGTTCGCCGAGCCGCTTGCGATAGGCCGTGACCATGTCGTCGGCCTGATCGGCCAGGACGCGCGCGGCTTCGAGTAGAGCCTGCTCGTCGTCGGGAGTGAGCCCCACCACGGCCTTGAGCCGTTCCAGGTCCTGCAGGGTCAACGGCGAGGTGGCGGCCTGCTCGGTGCCGTAGGTGTAGCCCGGGATCTCGTCGGCATGCTCGGTGACCAGTTTCGGTGTCGGCGTGTGATCGCTGGTCGCGTGGTCACTCATGGCAGAGGCTCCCTTGGTCGGTATGGCAATGCGGATCGCACCTGGATGGTTCACCGCACGCGCGCCGCGCCCGCCGGCACTGGTGTCGACGCCGCTGTGAACTCGCGCGTTTCTCCTCCGGCCGGCCGCTCAGCCCTCGCCGGGGGTCCTACCCGACGCTAATCGCCGAACGCTTCGATAGCGGCCGAATTGATCCGGGTTTAGCCTGGTCATATGGGACAGATGACGTCTGGGCTGCGGGCTGGTGGGGACACCAACATCGCCGTGATCGGCGCGCTGGTCGCCGATGCGGCCCGGTGCCGGATCCTGCTCGCTCTCGACGACGGCCGGGTGCTGCCCGCCAGCCGCCTGGCCGCCGAGGCCGGGGTCAGCCCGGCCACGGCCAGCAGCCACCTGGGCAAGCTGACCGAGGGCGGGCTGCTGGCTGTGCAGGCCCGTGGCCGCCACCGCTACTACCGCCTGGCCGGGCCCGCCGTCGCCCAGCTGATCGAGGCTCTGCAACAACTCGCGCCGCCCATGCCGATCCATTCGCTGCGCCAGCACACCCGGGCCCAGGCGCTGCGCGAGGCCCGTACCTGCTACGACCATCTGGCCGGACGTCTGGGCGTCGACATCATGGCCGCGATGATCGACCGTGGCCAGCTGAGCGGCGGCGACGGCACCTTCGATCCCGACCGCGCCCGGCACGACAAGCCCACCGGCTACGGCCACGACATCGGCTACGCGCTGACCGAATCCGGGCACACCCTCCTGACCGGCTTCGGCGTGCGCCTGCCTCCACACCGGCCGCTCATCCGCTACTGCGTCGACTGGAGCGAGCAGCGACACCACCTCGCCGGGGCTCTCGGCCGCGGCCTGCTGGAGCGGCTCACCGAGACCGGCTGGCTGCGCCGGGCCGAGGCCACCCGCGCCGTCCACATCACCGACACCGGACGGGAAGGGCTGCACGACGTCTTCGGCATCGACCCCCCATCACCGTGAGGCGTCACTGTGAACGAGCGGTGCTCCCTTGCTCGATCCGGTCTTCGACCGTCACGCCTAAGAGGTCCTAACGCAATGAAGTGAGGCGGCGCCAGCAGATGAGGGCGCAGGCCAGGCTGAGGAAGGCTTGGTGGATGTCGGCGCGGATCTCCCAGCGGATGCGCAGACGGCGGAAGGCGTGCAGCAAGGCGAAGGTCTGCTCGACGACGTATCGGTGTTTGCCCAGGCCGGAGCCGTGCTCGGTGCCGCGGCGAGCGATCAGAGGCCGGATCTGCAACTCACGGACCAACCGGCGGTACTTGTCGTGGTCGTAGCCGCGATCGGCCAGCACCACATCGGGGCGCTGGCAGGGACGGCCGCGCTTGCCGCGAACCTTGTTCCACTCCGCCAGGCGCCGCCAGCAGGTCATGCCCGAGCCATAGCCCAGTTCCTGCGGCAGATGCTCCTAGGCGATCCCGGTGTGCAGCACGAACAAGATGCCCTGCAACGCCAACCGGTCATCCAGCCGCCTGCGGCCCGGATGGCGATACCGCCGCTCATGCTTGGGCAGCAGCGGCTCGATGACCGCCCAGTGCGATGCTGGCTTCGGCGATGGGTTGGTTTTGATTCTCTTTAGTTGGAGGTTTAACATCTGATCGCCTTTACGATGTAGATCACTTGTGTCCAGATTTTTCCGCGCCTGAGCAGTAATCCCTTCCCTGGGACAGGACCTGCGGACGGCCCCCACGGTCAGGGCGTGTGACAACGCCGAGTCCGGCGCCGCACGGGTAACCGCTCGCCGAGCCGCCGGGGACCCGTTGTGGCGTACTTCTGCGTGCTGTTCTGCGTGGTTCGTGATCTTCGCCGTGGCTTGGATGGAGTGCGCCGGACAGGCATCGGGCCTGTTCAGTCATCGCAGGAGCGACCATGACAAGCATCACGAACATCGTGCTCGTGCACGGCGGCTTCGTGGACGGGTCCGGGTGGCAGGGCGTCTACGACGACCTGGCCAAGGACGGATTCCAGATTCGGATCGTGCAGAACCCGACGCTGTCGCTGGAGGGTGATGTCGCCGCGACCCGCCAGGTCCTCGACTCGCTCGACGGCCCGGCGGTGCTGGTCGGCCACTCCTATGGCGGGGTCGTCATCAGCGAGGCCGGCACCCACCCGAACGTGGCGGCGCTGGCCTACATCGCGGCGTTCGCGCCCGACAAGGGCGAGTCGGTCAGCACGCTCATCGCCGATCCGCCGCCCGGGGCGCCGGTCCCGCCGATCCTGCCGCCGCGCGACGGCTTCCTGTTCCTCGACCGGGACAAGTTCCACGGCGCGTTCGCCGCCGACCTGCCCGCCCGGACGGCCGAGTTCATGGCCGACGCGCAGGTCCCCTGGGGCGTGGACGCTCTCGGCGGGGCGGTCACCGAACCGGCCTGGCGACACAAGCCGTCCTGGTACCTGGTGGCCACCGAGGACCGGATGATCCCGCCACCGGCTCAGCGGGCCATGGCCGAGCGCTCCGGTGCGACCGTCGTCGAGGCCATTGGCAGCCACGCCGTCTACGTTTCGCAGCCCGCTGCGGTCGCCGACCTCATCCGCCAGGCCGCCGCCTGACAACGCCGCGCCGGCCCTGGCCAAGGGCGGGCGAATCCCTCCGGTCTGGGTGGCGCCGTTGCGCCCGGACCGCCACCGCGTTGCCATCGACTTCCGGCGCGGCGCAGCCCTGATCGTTGGGTGCGCGCCGCTCCCGGATCTCCCCTATATCGCTTCACCCGCTCCATTGGAGACCGCCATGAACCGTCCCACCGCATTGCCGCGCCGTATGGTGCTCGCCGTCGCCGTCAGCGGCCTGGCCGCCGCGCTGCTCACCGTGCCGGCCGCGTCCGCCGCCACCGCGAGCAGTGACACCAAACCCACGATCGTCCTGGTGCACGGCGGCTTCGCCGACGCGTCCAACTGGAACGGCGTGATCAGCCGGCTCCAGGCGAAGGGCTATCCGGTCATGGCCCCGGCCAACCCGCTGCGCGGCCTGCCCGTCGACGCGCCGTACATCGCCAGTGTCCTGAAGTCGATCGACGGTCCGATCGTGCTGGTCGGACACTCCTACGGCGGCGCCGTCATCACCAATGCCGCCGCCGACGCACCCAACGTCAAGGCGCTGGTCTATGTCGCCGCATTCGTCCCCGATGAGGGCGAGCAACTCGGTGTCCTGATCAACAAGTACCCCGGTACCCAGATCCCCGCCGCCGTCCAGGAGGTGCCCTATCCGAACCCGGACGGCAGCACCGGCGTGGACCTGTACCTGCGGGCCGACAAGTTCCGGGCCGCGTTCGCCGCGGACCTGCCCGTCTCCACCACCCGCGTGATGCAGGCAGGGCAGCGGCCCTTCAGTGCCTCGTCCTTCACCGACAAGACCACGGGCGTCGCCTGGCGCACCATCCCCTCGTGGGCGCTGGTGGCCACCCAGGACAAGGCCATCCCGCCGCAACTGGAGCGGTACATGTACAAGCGCGCCAAGTCCAAGGTCTACGAGACGGCCGCCTCGCACGTGCCGATGATCAGCCAGCCCGGCCTGGTGACCCGCATCATCCAGGACGCCGCGCATGCCGTCGACTGATCCGGCCTGATCCGGGGTGGAGACGGCGCGTGGACGCGTGCCGCTCCCCCCTTGAGCGCGCCGCGCGTGTTCCTGCTCGGACACTCCCACGGCGGGTTCGTGGCTCAGCATTACGCCGTGAGCCACGAACGCGGCAGCCTGCTGGGCCGGATCCTGTTCGACACCTGACCGCTCACCGGGGATGCTGCACGAAGGCATCCCGACTCCCGGTTCGTCCTACTACAAGACAGCGGGCATATGGGACATATAGAACAGTCCCACGACTTCGTCGCCGCGATCACCGGATTCGTGCAGGAGAGCCCATGCACCTGACCCAGCCCCTGCACCGCGCGCTCCAGCAGACTCCCGGCCTGCCCGCCACCATCCTCGGCGATCGGGTCCGAACCCACCGCGACGTCGCCGCACGCGTCGAGCGCCTGGCCGGAGCGCTATGTGAGCTGGGAGTCGGTGAAGGTGACCGGGTCGCCATCGTGGCCCTCAACTCCGACCGCTACCACGAATACCTGCTGGCCACGTGGTGGCGGGGCGCCGCGGTGAACCCGATCAACACCCGCTGGACCCCCGCCGAGACGGGCTATGCGCTTCGGGACTCGCAGACTTCGGTGCTGCTGGTGGACGATGCCTTCGCCGCCCAGGTTCCGGCCCTGCGCGCGGCCGCTCCCACGGTGACCACCGTGATCCACTGCGGTGACGGCCCAACCCCTGACGAGACGCTCTCCTACGAGGAACTCGTGGCCGACGCGCCGCCGGTGCCGGACGTACGCCGGGGTGGCGATGCCCTTGCCGGGGTGTTCTACACCGGCGGCACCACCGGCCGCCCCAAGGGGGTCATGCTCAGCCACACCAACCTGATCACCGCGGCGCTCGGCATCCTCTCGATGCGCGCCCTGGCCCATCCCGGCGGGCGCTTCCTTCACGTCGCCCCGCTGTATCACCTGGCCGGGCTGGCCTCCTGGACCGCGCAGAGCATGGTCGGCGGCACCCACATCATGGTCCCCGCCTTCGACCCCGTTCGCGTCCTGGCCGCCATCCAGGAGCACGGCGCCACCTCCACCTTCCTGGTACCGACGATAATCCAGGTCCTGGCCGACCACCCCCGGCTGCAGGACTACGACGTCTCCAGCCTGACCTCCATCACCTATGGCGCCGCCCCGATCTCCGAGGCAGTGCTGACCCGAGCCATGAAGGCGTTTCCCGAAGCCGGCTTCACCCAGGCGTACGGCATGACGGAGCTCGCCCCCGCGGCCACCCTGCTCACCGCGCAGGAGCACCTCGCCGGTGGTGCGCCGCTGCGCTCGGCGGGGCGAGCCGTCCCCCAGGTCGAGGTCCGCGTCATCGCCGAAGGCGGCCGGCCGGCACCGGCGGGCACCGTCGGCGAAGTCACGGTCAGGGGCGCCAACGTGATGCTCGGCTACTGGGGCATGCCCGAGGAAAGTGCCGAGGCGGTGCGCGATGGATGGATGCACACCGGCGACGGCGGCTACCTCGACGAGAACGGCTACCTCTACATCGTCGACCGGATCAAAGACATGATCATCACCGGGGGCGAGAACGTCTACTCCGCCGAGGTCGAGAACATCGTCGCCCAGCATCCCGCGGTGGCCTCGTGCGCCGTCATCGGCATACCGGACGCACGGTGGGGGGAGCGTGTTCACGCCGTCATCGTCCTGCGCGCCGGCGCGACCGCCACCGCCGAGGACATCCGGGCCCACGTCAAGGACCACATCGCCGGCTACAAGGCGCCGCGATCGTGCGAGTTCCGCGAGGCCTTGCCCGTATCCGGAGCCGGCAAGATCCTTAAGAGAGAGCTGCGCAAGCCGTACTGGGCCGACGCCGACCGTTCAGGGGGCTGAGCCCCGCGGGACGGCGTATCGATGTCCCCAAGGCTGAGCGTAGGGTCGACCCGTGGGCTCGACTATGGGTGGGAGACCTTCCTCCGGCGGTGATCCGGCGGGATCGCTGATGGGCCGCGAACGGGATCTCGCCCGGATCGGCGACTTCGCCGACCAAGCCGCCTTCCAGGGCGGCGCGTTCATGCTGCTGGGCGAAGCCGGTGTCGGCAAGTCCGCGCTGCTGGACGTCGCCGCGGCACGGGCGACGGCCGCCGGCCACAGGGTGTTACGCGCCTCCGGCGCGCAGTTCGAGGCCGAGGTGAGCTTCGCCGGCCTCCACCAGGTTCTCAGTCCGCTCTTCGCGAGCCTGCCGGCCCTCAGTCCGGCGCACGAGCGGGCGTTGAGCGTCGCACTGGGGCTGGGCGAAGGAGCCCCGCCAGGCCAGCTCCTCGTGGCCAACGCGGCGCTGCTGCTACTTCGCCAGGCCGCCGTCCCGCGCCCGCTGCTGGTGATCGTCGATGACATCGCGTGGCTGGATCGGGCCAGCGCCGTCGTTCTGGGCTTTGTGGCGCGCCGCCTCACCGGCAGCCGGGTCGGACTGCTCGCGGCGTCCCGCTCGGGTGAGGAGAGCTTCTTCGAGTACGGCGGGCTGCCCGGCTATGAGCTCCAGCCGCTGGACGAGCGGGGCGCGGCAGACCTGTTGAAAGCGCATTTCCCGGCGCTGGCGCCCAGGGCCCGCCAGCGGCTGCTGGCCGACGCTCAGGGCAACCCGCTGGCCCTGCTGGAGTTGCCGGTGGCACTCAGCGACTTCCAGCGGGTCTCGGGAAACACGCTGCCTCCGGTTCTGCCGCTCAGCGGGCGCCTGCAGGCGGTGTTCGCCGCACGGATCAAGGATCTACCCGCCGCGACGTACGACCTGCTGCTGCTTGCCGTACTCGACGGGACCAGCGACCTGGACGTCCTGGGGAACACGGACGCGCTGGCCCCCGCGGAACGGGCGCGGCTGATCAGGATCGAGCAGAAACTGGTCTTCCGCCATCCGCTGATCGGCTCGGCGGTGGTGGAGCTGTCCACGAATGAACAGCGCCGCCGGGCCCACCGGTTGCTGGCCGTACGGCTCGCCGGTCAGCGTGAACGGCGAGCCTGGCACCTGGCCGAGGCGGCGGAGGGACCTGACGAGAAGGTCGCCGGGCTCCTTCAGTCGGTCGCGCACGCCAACCTCCGGCGTGGGGACGGTGTCGCCGCCATCGCCCAACTCCTGCGCGCCGCCGAGCTGAGCCCGGCCGGCATCGACCGGGCCGGACGGCTGGGGGAAGCCGCCTACCTTGGCTCGATCGTGAACGGTGACCTGCGCGATGCTCCGCATCTGCTGGAACGTGCCCGCCGCGCGGACTCGCGTGGCGAGTCGCTGGCCACCGCGGTCGGCGGCACCTACCACTTGCTCCACGGCGACGGTGACGTGGACAGCGCGCACCGGCTGATGGCCGGCGCGATCGAGATGCTGGCCGATCCCGGTGACGCCCACAACAAGCCCCTCATCGAGGGGTTGTACACCCTGCTCATGGTGTGCTTCTTCGGCGGGCGTGCCGAGCTGTGGGAAGCCTTCCACAGGGCGATCGCCCGTCTCCGGCCGGGGCCTCCCGAACTGCTGGACATCCTCGGCAAGACCTTCTCCGACCCGGCCCGCCTGGCGCCGCCGGTGCTCGATCGGCTGGACGCCGTCATCGCGGGACTGAACAAGGAGATCGTCCCGGCGCGTATCTGCCGCATCGGCATCGCCGGTTCCTACGTCGACCGGCTGGGGCAGTGCCGCGACGGGTTGTGGCGGGTCGTCGGCCACGGCCGCGACGGCGGAGCCGTCACCGCGGCGATCGAGGCGCTGTTCCTGCTGGGCAACGACGCCTTCCTCGTAGGCGAATGGGAGGAGATGGAGCAGGTCGTCGAAGAGGGTCTGATGCTGTGCGACAAGCACGGCTACCGGCTGCTGGCCTGGTCCGGGGTCTACCTGAAGGCGATGCTGGCCGCCGCGCGCGGGCAGGACGACACCGCCACGACGCTGGCCGACCAGATGACCCGATGGGCGACGCCGCGAAGGGCCCGCGCGATCCAGTGCTACGCCTGGCACGTCAGGACGCTGGTGGCGCTGGCCAGGGCCGACTTCGAGGAGGCTTACCGGCAGTCCGCCGCCATCAGCCCGGCGGGTGTGCTCGCCTCGCACGTCCCGCACGCGCTGCGGAACATCACCGACCTGGTCGAGGCCGCCGTGCGGACCGGCCGTCAGGCCGAGGCGGCCGCTCATGCCGCCGCCGTCGGACAGGCCGGGCTGGCCGTGATCTCGCCGCGGCTGGCGATGGCCACCGGCGCCTCGGCGGCCATGGTCGCCCCCGTCGGGCGGTACGAGCGGTTGTTCGAGGCCGCGCTGTCCACCGCCGGCGCGGAGCGCTGGCCGTTCGAGCGGGCCCGCCTGCAGCTCGTCTACGGCGAGCGGCTGCGCCGCGACCGGGCCACCACCGAGGCCCGCGCCCAGCTGGCCGCCGCGCTCGACACCTTCCGCAGCCTCGACGCCCGGCCGTGGGTGGCCAGAGCAGGCACCGAACTGCGGGCGACGGGACGGTCCATCCGCCACGGCGAGGCGACGGGGATGGCCTCGCTCACTCCCCAGCAGCAGGAGATCGCCAGGCTGGCAGCGGCGGGGCTGAGCAACAAGCAGATCGGCGAGCGGCTGTTCCTGTCTCCGCGCACCGTCGCGAACCACCTGTACCAGCTGTTCCCGAAGCTCGGCGTGGCCTCGCGGGCCGCCCTCCGCGACGCGCTGACGACCACGCCGCAGGAGCCGCCGGGCTGAATCACCGGTGGATCCAAGTCAAATGACTCAATCGAGCCCTTCGCCCGGCGACCTAGCGTGAAAGGCCTTCCCATCGGCGAAGGAGCACAGCATGAGCGCGCAATCGGCGCCCCCGAGCATCGTCCTGGTCCACTGCGGGTTCGTGGACGGGTCCGGCCGGCAGGGCGTCCATGTCGCCGACCCGGCCGTGGTCGCCGCCGTCATCGCCCGGGCCGCCGCCGCGAACCGTCCCTGAGCGACCCGTGTCCACCACCGCACCCGGCTTCGGGGAACTGCTGCGTCGCCACCGGCACGCGGCCCGCATGACCCTCGAACAACTCGCCGAAGCGTCGGGGGTCAGCGCCCGGACGCTGTCGGACATGGAGCGCGGACGCAGCAAGGGGCCCCAGCACCGCACCGTCACCGCCCTCGCCGAGGCGCTCGACCTGGGCGAGGCCGACCGCACGCAGCTCATCGACCAGGCCAGGGACGGCCGTCTGCGCGATCACTGGACGCGCCCGACCGGCCTGTGCGAGCTGCCCCGATCCGTTGACGACTTCACCGGCCGCGCGGCCGAGCTGGCCTGGACGAACGACTTCTTGCACGCCGGTCACACGCCCGGCGCGGCAGGGGTGGCCCTCATCACCGGCTCGGCCGGGCTGGGCAAGACCACGCTCGCCGTCCGCGCCGCCCACGCCCTGCGGCCGCACTTTCCTGACGGGGTGTTCTTCACCGACCTGTTCGGCATGTCCCCCCAGCCGCTCGCCGTCGACGACGCCTTGACGCAGTTGCTTCGCGCGCTCGGCACCACGGACCGGCAGATGCCGCACGACACCTCCGCACGCGCCTCGCTGTACCGGTCGCTGCTGCGGGAAAGGCGCGTTCTGGTCGTGCTCGACAACGCCGCGTCTGAGGAGCAGATCCGTCCGCTCCTGCCCGGCGACGGCCTGAGCAGAACGCTCGCCACGAGCCGGCGGCTGCTGCCGGGCCTGGAGGGCGTCCACCGGCTGGGTCTCGGTCCCCTGCCGGAGGCGGAGGCCGCGGAGCTGCTGGCCGCGATCATGGGAGCGCGCGGTTCCGCGGACCACGGCGCGGCGATCACCGAGCTGGCCCACCTGTGCGGCGGCCTCCCCCTGGCCCTGCGCATCGTCGGGAACCGGCTGGTCAGCCGGCCCGGCTGGCAGGCCTCCGACCTGGTCACCCGGCTGGCCGATGAGCAGCGCCGCCTCGACCAGCTCAGAGCCGGGGACCTCAAGATCGCCAACGCGTTCGCCATGTCGTACGAACAGCTCGCGGACCTGGCGCGGCGAGTCTTCCGCCGGCTCGCTCTGGTGCCCGGCCGGGACTTCGACGCCGCGCTCGCCGCGGTGGCCGGCGGCACGTCGATCGAGGACGCCTGGGACGCCCTCGACGAGCTCGTGGACCTCGGCCTGCTGCATGACAGCACCTCCGGCCGCTACCGCTTCCACGACCTCGTCCGGCTCTTCGCCCGGGACAGGCTGCAGGCCGAGGACGCCGCCTCCGAACGCGCCGAGATCACCGGGCGGATGACGTCGTGGCTGCTGCGGGTGGCCACCATCGCCGGGCGATGGTTCGAACCCGCCTACGGCCTTCCTGACCGGGCGGGCACCGACCTGTCCTCCCCGGAGGAGGCCGAGCGGTGGCTGCGCGTGAACGTCGACAACTGGATGGGAGCGTTGCGGCACGCGGCGAGCAGCTCCCGGCACGCCGAGGTCCTGGACTGCGCCGAGTCGATGCACTGGTTCTCCGCCCGGTGGATCCACGGGCCGCACCTGAAGGAGGTGTTCACGCTCGGCGCCGCGGCCGCCGCCGCCCTGGGCGATCCGGCGCAGCAGGCCACTCAGCTCAACTACCTGGCGTGGGTTCATCTGGTGCCGCCTCCCGACCCGGAAACCGCGCAGCTGCACGCGGCCCAGGCGCTGGACCTGGCCACCCGCGGCGGCGCCACGGCACAGGTCGCGTGGGCCCACAACAACGCGGGAGCCGCGCTCCGACGGCTCGGACGGCACGGCGAGGCGGCCGAGTCGTTCGCCCGCTCGGCGGGGATCTTCAAGTCCGCCGGCGACATCGACGGCTACAGCCAGGCCCTCAGCGGACTCGGCGACTGCCTCTACGACCAGGGCCGCCTCGAGGAGGCGCTGGAGGAGTACCTCGGCCTGTGCGCCCTGCTGGACGACGACCGGTCGGGGATGACGCCGAGCATCGCGGACATCGGCCGGACACACGCGCGGTTCCGCCTCGGCATGTGCCTGCGCTCGCTCGGCCGCCGAGCAGAGGCGATCACCGAGCTCACCGGGGCGGTGGACCTCATGGAGAAGCTCCAGTTGTCCAACTATCTCCAGGCCCTCGCGCTGGAGAACCTCGCGGCCGCCCTGGCCGAGGAGGGGCGTACCGAGGAGAGCCGTCAGGCGTACGCGCGCGCGGCCGAGGTCTTCGAGGCGATCGGTGACGCCGAGGCGGGCGGGCGCTGCCGCGAGCGGGAGACCGCCGCCGATAAGGGGGGACTCTCTTAATGACCAGCCTGGACGCGCAGGTGGCCGATGCCGTCGAAGACCTCTGACATCCGGGATTCCTGACGCAGCAGTGCATGATCGTCGGTCACGCCCGCGGGACGCGCCAGGGGCGGCTCCGTCACGCGAGCACCCGGCGGGTCGGCGATTCGAGCGACGTCACAAGCTCCTCTCAGTGGGAGGATTCGCGGTTGAACAGTCGTTTCGACCAGAGGTATCCTCCCAGCGCGATGACGGCGCACCAGGCGAGCGCGATCCACGCGTTGTTCCCGATCGGCTTGTCCGTCAGCAGGCCGCGCAGGGTTTCGATGATCGGCGTGAACGGCTGGTACTCGGCGAACCAGCGCAGACCGGCCGGCATGGAGTCGGTGGGGACGAACCCGCTGCCGAGGAAGGGCAGCAGGACAAGCGGCATGGGCAGGTTGCTCGCGGTCTCGACGCTCTTGCTCACCTGGCCGAGCGCGACCGACAACCAGATGAGTGCGAAGGTCACCGCCACCAGGAAACCGGCCGTGGCCAGCCACGCGCCCAGCCCGGCGGTGGGCCGGAAGCCGACCAGCAACGCCACGCCGATCACGACCGCCAGGCTGAACACCGCCTGGATCAGGCTGCCCAGGACGTGTCCGGTCAGTACCGAGACGCGGGCGATGTGCATGGTGCGAAACCGGGTGATGATGCCTTCGGTCATGTCCATGGCGATCGAGATCGCGGTCCCCTGGACCGTGGCCGTCACGGTCATCAGGATGATCGCGGGCGCCACGTAGTTGGCGTACGCGGCGCGCCCGCCCGCCCCGCCGCCGGGGACCGGCCCGCCGAGCCCGGCGCCCAGCGTGCCGCCGAGCACGTAGACGAACAGCAGCAGGAAGACGACGGGCATCCCGACGAGCGTCACGGTCATCGACGGGTAGCGCAGCATGCGCTTGAGGTTGCGGCGCAGCATCGTCGCCGAGTCGCGTAGCGGATGGAAACGGAGGCCGGCCGGAGCCGGGCCGGTGAGGGCGCGGGTGCTCATCGAGGGGTCACCTTCTCGTTGGTGGAGTCGCCGGTGAGGGCGAGGAAGACGTCGTCGAGATCGGGGGTGTGCACGGACAGCTCGTCGACCTCGATGGCCAGGTCGTCGAGCCGGCCGATCAGGGTCTTCAGCGAGCGCAGGCTGCCATCGCTGGGCACGCGCAGGGCGAGCGCGTCGTTGTCGCGCGAGGCCTGGCCCAGCACGCGCATGGCCGCGTCGAGGCCCTGCGGGTCGGCGAACCGCAGGCGAACGTGTCCACCGGGGATGCGGCGCTTCAGTTCCTCCGCGGTTCCCTCGGCGACCACCCGGCCATGGTCGAGGACCGCGATCCGGTCGGCCAGTTCGTCGGCTTCCTCCAGGTACTGCGTGGTCAGGAAGATGGTGACGCCGCCGGCCACCAGGTCCCGGACGATCTGCCACATGTTCCGGCGGCTGCGCGGGTCCAGTCCGGTGGTCGGCTCGTCGAGGAAGATCACTCGGGGGCTGCCGACCAGGGTCATCGCCAGGTCGAGCCGCCGCCGCATGCCCCCGGAGTAGGTCGATGCCGGCTTCCCGCCCGCCTCGGTCAGGTCGAACTGTTCGAGCAGCCGGGTGGCGCGCCGCCGGCCTTCGTCCCGGGCGAGGTGGTGCAGATCCGCCATCAGCAGCAGGTTCTCCTCGCCGGTGAGCAGGTTGTCCACCGCGGAGAACTGACCGGTGACACCGATCGCGGCGCGCACCGCGTCCGGTTCGCGGGCGAGGTCGTGCCCGGCGACCTGGACGTCACCGGCGTCGGCACTGATCAAAGTGGACAGGATCTTGACCGTGGTGGTCTTCCCGGCGCCGTTCGCGCCGAGCAGCGAGAAGACCGTCCCCGGTTGCACGTTCAGATCGAGACCGTCGAGCACGACCTGGTCGCCGAACGACTTCCGCAGCCCGGTCGCGGCGATCGCCGGTCGGGATTGCTTGATGGTCATGGTTTGCCTTTCTCCAGGGCCAGAAGTGGATCAGGAGCGGTGGATGGTGATGTCGCCGTAGGAGGTGTGGCCGCGCACCTCGACGGTCTCATCGGCCTCTTCGGGCCGGGTGGCGTTCTCCAGCAGGTTGCGCACGTGCCCGAATCCGGTGTCCACCGCCAGCCAGGCGGCGGTGCCCTCGGCGATGCCGATCTCCAGGTCGCCCGTGCCGGTCCCGAGGACGACCGAACCGCGGACCACCTCGCCGAGGCGGATGCTGCCGTTGGACGTCTTCGCGTCAACGCCGGCGCCGGCCCGCTCGACGTGGATGTCGCCGTTGGCCGCGCGCACCCGCACGTCGCCGGTGACCGCGTCGATCGTGGTGGCGCCGTTGGAGTTCTTGACCACCGCGGTGCCCTGGACCTCGCCGATCCGGACCTTGCCGGAGCCGGTGGAGATCTCGGCGTTGCCCGTGATGCCGTCGGCGGTGACGTGACCGGCCGACGTGTCCAGGCGCAGCGGGCCGGTTCGTTCGAGCCAGAAGTTCCCGGCGGAGGTCTTGAGCCTGCACTCCCCGAGCCGACCGGCACAGCGGAAGTCGCCCGCCTGCGTCTCGGCGGACACCTGGGAGCCGCTGGGCAGTTCTATGGACACGTCGACCGACCTGGTCTTGCGGGAGAAGTCGAAAGCGCGCGCCTTCGGACCGGTGACCCGGAGCATGCCGTTGGCGTAGTCGACACGGACCTGCTGAGCGGCTTTCACGTCGGACTCGTCCGCTTCGTCGCTCGGGCGGACCTCGACGACGGTGTCGGTCCGGTCGCTCGCGGCGATCCGCACCTCGCCGACGCCGAGTTCGAGGGTGACGGAAATCGGTTCGGGCGTCTCGTAATTTGGCATGGTCGTCCCCGCATCGTGGGTAGGTGAGCCGTCCCCGCAGGTCGGGGACGTGGTATGAGGAAGGCGTGCGGTGCGGCTAGCGCACCCAGCCGGTGAAGCCCTGCTTGGCCCGTTTGCCGCTGCCGCGTTGCTCGAGACGCTGATCGCGATCGGATCGCTGCAGGGCGGCGGCGGCCGCCCGGACCAGCCAGGCGTTGACCGAGCGCCCCTCCTTGGCCGCGGCCTCCTCGATCGCGGCCTTGAGCTGCTCGGGCAGGCGTACGTTGATCCGCGCGACAGGGCCGTCTTCGGCGATCAGCAGCTCGCTGTCCGGCGTGCCGTCAACGGTCGCCGCAGCGTCCTCGGCCGCAAGCTGGAGCGGCTCGGCGGGTGGCGAGGTCACGACGAAGTTCGGATCGCGTCCGCGCAGGCGCAGTTCCACCGAACCCGGAGCCAGGTCCCGAGTGATCTCGTCGGCGGCGGCCGACAGCGCGTCCAGCAGCGTCATCCGGATCGCCGACTCGAGCGACCCGGTCAGGCGCTCGACCAGCGCACGCGCCTCCTCACCGCCGGCTTCGGCAAGCGTGGCGAACTCACGTCCGAGGTTGCTCACATACGTGGTCAAGTCCATGGTGCCACTGTGGCACATCGATGGCACATACACAAGCCATGTTGGCTCAGCATGGTGCCATGCTTGGCACCACCTGGCGTGTCCGGAGGAAAGAGCGCAGGTCAAGCGTGAGTGGCTGACGCTGCTGCGCGTACGGGTCGAGCGGGCACTGAACGACTGGACCCTCCCCGGGCCGTTAGAGGCGCCGGTTGTTCCTCGGGCATGACAGGCAGCTCCGCAAGCGCCTGCGCGCCGAGGCCGGGCGCCGCGGCCAGGCCGTCCCCATCGTCCGCCGCCCCCGTCCCTGACGGCCCTCCGCTCCCGAAGCTGACCCCAGCCCCAAAGTAGCGATGAGCTAGATCACGGTTGCGGTTCGTGGTCGTCACGAATCGCGTGTACCGGGGCGTAGGGGGTGTTTCCCGTTTGATCGTGTTGCCCTGTTCTCGGGGGTCGGTCGGGCGGAGGGAGCGGTGGGTATGCGTCGAGAGTGGGAGCCGGAGGAACTGATCGCGGCCTATCGAGCGTTTGATTAGGCAAGATCACTGTGCGCGGCGACATGAGAACGGCCTTTATGTGTCCTAGATCACAGCACCTTCGAAACCCCTGCTAAAAGGCTGATTCCATAGGTTTGAGCGAGACGCGGAAAGGGAAAAGCGAAAGGATTCATGGCTCTTTATCACTAGCATCCGAGCTCGGCCATCGTGGAAACCACGTACATCGCGCCGCCTGGCTACGCCAGGTATGTGCGGGGCCGGTGCAAGGCCATCTAGGCATTACGCCCCGTCTGCGGATGCCCGTGACCGGCCCTGCATGACGCCCGACCGAAATGGCAGGACCTAAACCGTCGTTCCGGCTGGCATGTTAAGCACGGGCGGCCCGGGGGGGAGAAGTATGCCTGGAAAGAGGCAACACCCTGGTCAAAGGGATGCTCGGCGAGAACGGCGATGTACCTGTCCCCCCTTGCTGTAGCCAGCGAGGGAGAAAGATCTGTTCAGGACTGAACGCGAAGACGGGATATGCCGCAAACTCAGGTCCATGCGTTTTATTCAGGCTGTTGGCCGCTACGACCGGGGCACCTTCGCCTTGGCCATCGCTGGCTCCTATGCACTGGTCGTCATCGCCGCGACCCTCTACGTCGAAATCAGTACCCGCCAACCAGGCAGCCAAGGCCTGGAGGCCATTGTGATGTTCGCGGTCACCTTGCCGACCTCGCAGCTCCTCATGCTGCTGCCACTCACCGCGCTCCCCCAGGTGGCCTATTGGCTGTTCCCGGCCGCAGGGCTGTTCCAAGCGTGGCTCCTCTGGTTGATCGCACGCGGACGCAGAACGAGTGCGGCTGTAACCCACCAGGAAGAGCCCACCTCGAACTGACGGCCGCAAAGGGAACAGCGCGATGTAGCCGAGCGCCCAGACAGAAGGCAAATAACATAGTGGGGCGCCGCTTCCCACGGTGTTCGTCCGGCCCGGCGAATGTTCAGGCCCCGGTTCGTCCCGCCGCACGAACGTCCGCCCGCCCCGTGTGCAGGTAGAGCGCCTTACCGGTCCCGTCGTCGCCCAGGAACGCCACCGGACCGTGCCCGGGTTCGACGGGCAGCAGCACGTCGTCGCGCCAGCCGGCCAATTCGGTCCGGAACGGCTGGTCGCCGATTTCCGCCGCGATCCCCAGCGGGACCCGCTCCAGCCACAGCCGTCCTTGCTCGTCCCCGGTGACCGTGGTCCGGCTCGTGGCCGACAGGTAGGTGCCGGCCTGGCGTCCGGGGTTCACGCGCGCCGCCGGATTCGGGACGGGTTCCCTGGGCAGCTCCAGCACCCGGCCGGTGATCTCCCTCATCAACGGTTTCGGGTTCCCCCCGTTGGTGAGGATCGCCAGGGTCACGTCGCGTCCGGGGTCGACCCGCAGGATCGCCGACTGACCGATCGTGTTGCCGTCATGGCCGAAGACGAGACCGCCGGGCAGGTCGTTGAGCGCCCAGCCGAGGCCCCACGCCGTCCCCCACTCGATGTCCGGCAGCGTGACCTGCGGTTCGAGCATGGCGCGCAGGCTCGGGTCGGCCAGGTGCATCCGGGCGAAGGCCAGCAGGTCCCGTGCCGTCATCGCCAGCATCGACCCGGCAGGGGCGTTCGACCGCGCCATCGCCCATATCGGGCTCGGCCGGCCTCCGACGTGCCCCACGGCCGCCCGGTGCAGGATCGCCTCGTACGGGTCGTTCGCCGCGTGCGTCATGCCCAGCGGTGTGAACAGGTGGTCTCTCAGGCACGCGTCGAACGGCCGGCCGTGCACGACCTCGGCGATCCGCCCCAGCACGCAGAAGCCGGCGTTGTTGTAGGAGAACATCTCGCCCGGCTTGAAGATCTGCGGCACCGCGGCCAGCAGGTCGACGTACCTGGCCAGGCACTCGTCGCCCTTGCCGGTGTCGGTGAAGACGTCTCCCTCGAACCCCGCGGTGTGGCACAGCAGCTGCCGGACGGTCACCTCCGGGAACCCCGCCCGAAACCCGGGCAGGTACTCACCCACCGGGGCGTCGAGGTCGACCTTCCCCTCCCCCGCCAGCCGCACCACCAAAGTCGCGGTCAGCACCTTGGTGATCGACCCGATCTGGAACACCGAGTCGACCGTCGCTTCGACCCCGGTCCCGGTGCTCAGAACCCCGGCCGCCTCCTGGACCAGTTCCCCGCCGGCGTCGACGGCCACCACGACCCCTGGCACCCCGTGCTCGTACGCCAGCCCCGGCAGCCGCTCCCGCAGCCACCCCCCGATCTCACCGGTCTCATACATCCACCCCACACTAGCCCGCCCCCGCGCTGGACCTGTCCGACCTGACCACTGCCGACCGGTACGCCCTGCGCACCGCCCTGGACGCGATCAGCGCCATCCTCACCCGCCACTTCGCCGACACCCTTAGCGGGCCCCGAACCTACTTTGGGGCTGGGGTCAGCTTCGGGAGCGGAGGGCCCTGACGGCCGTGCGGTCCGGCCGGGGACGCCGTGTCCACGCGCCGGGACGAGCGAGCGGGTGGTACTAGGCTCGATGTCAGATGACCGCTCACCGAACGTCCTCGCCGGGTCCGCCGGTGCGGACGCCGGCGTCGCGGCGCGGGGACCGGCCGCGTGGGCCGGGCAGGAGCAGATCTTCCGAGGAGCGCCCATGGCCTCGCCCGTCGTCCATTCGCTGCGCGAGCAGATCCGCGAGTACATCGTGGAGGGGATCGTCAGCGGGCGCTGGAAGCCGGGCGAGCGCATCGTGGAGCGGCGGATCGCCGTGGAACTGGAGGTCAGCCAGACGCCGGTCCGGGAGGCGCTGCGGGAGCTGGAGGCCCTGCGGCTGATCGAGTCGGCGCCGAACAAGGGCGTCCGGGTGCGGGGTCTCACCGTGGCCGACCTGGAGGAGATCTATCCGGTGCGGGCGGGGCTGGAGCAGATCGCGGCCGAGCTGGCCGCGCCCCGGCTGGGCGAGGACGTCTCGGTCCTGGAGCCCGAGGTAGCCGCGCTGTACGAGGCCGACCGCACGAGCGATGCCGAGGCCCAGGTGCGCCACACGGTCGCCTTCCACCGGGAGCTGGTGCGCGCGTCGGGGAACGCCGTGCTGCTGCACACCTGGGAGTCGCTCGGCATCGAGGTGTGGACGGCGCTGTCCATCCGCTGGCTGGGCACCCACCAGCAGTCGTACGCGGAGGAGCACGAGGCTGTGGTCGAGGCCTTCCGGCGGCGGGATCCGCGCGTGGGCGAGCTGGTCAAGCAGCATGTGCTGGACTGCGCGCCTCGGCGCCCGGCCGCCGGGGCCTGAGCGGCGCGCGATCGGCCTGACGCCCGGCACCGCGGGCCGGGCGGATGGGGGAAAATATCGCCATCCTTGCCGATGGCGAAACTTGCCGGGAGTATTTTGATCGATCATCGATCAGACGTACAGTGGTCGACGGGCCTACCGGCCCCGCCCGCCCTGTCCGGATGGCAGGGCACCTTTCTCACCGTCTCGTCCTCCCCACGAGGTGCGGGCCACCTGGAAGGCGACCCCCATGAGCGACGCCATGCGCACCCAGCCGAGCGCCCTCGACCAGCTCCCCGACCGCGACCCGGAGGAGACCGCCGAGTGGGCGGCCTCACTGGACGCGGTGACCGAGGCCGCCGGGCCGAACCGCGCCGCCTACCTCATGCGCCGCACCCTCGAACACGCCGAGGACGCCGGTCTCGCGCTGCCGAAGCTGCTGGAGACCGACTACGTCAACACCATCCCCACCGCCGCCGAGCCGGAGTTCCCCGGCGACGAGGAGATGGAGCGGCGCATCACCGCGTGGAACCGCTGGAACGCCGCGGCCATGGTGACCCGGGGCAGCCGCCAGGGCCTCGGCGGCCACATCGCCACCTTCGCCTCCGCCGCCTGGCTCTACGAGATCGGTTTCCAGCACTTCTTCCGCGGCAAGGAGGCCGACGGCTCAGGCGACCAGCTCTTCATCCAGGGCCACGCCTCCCCCGGCATCTACGCCCGGGCCTTCCTCGACGGGCGGCTGACCGAGGAGCACCTCGACCGCTTCCGCCGGGAGGTGGGCGGCGACGGCCTGCCTTCCTACCCGCACCCGCGCCGGCTGCCGTGGCTCTGGGAGTTCCCGACCGTGTCGATGGGCCTCGGCCCGCTGGCGGCGATCTACCAGGCGCGTTTCAACCGCTATCTGCTGCACCGGGGCATCAAGGACACCTCGGGGTCGCGCGTATGGGCGTTCCTCGGTGACGGCGAGATGGACGAGCCGGAATCGACCGCGGCGCTCGCCCTCGCCGGTCGCGAAGGCCTGGACAACCTGACCTTCGTGATCAACTGCAACCTGCAGCGGCTCGACGGTCCGGTCCGTGCCAACTTCAAGATCGTCCAGGAGCTGGAGGCCCGGTTCCGGGCGGCGGGCTGGAACGTGATCAAGGCGCTGTGGGGCTCGGCCTGGGACGAGCTGTTCGCGCTCGACACCACGGGGGCGCTCGTACGACGGCTGAGCGAGGTCCCCGACGGGCAGTTCCAGACCTACGCCACCCGCGACGCCGGCTACATCCGCGAGCACTTCTTCGGCGCCGACCCGGCGCTCGCCGAGATGGCCGAGGCGCTGACCGACGCGAAGATCGTCGAGTGCTTCCACACCTCGCGGGCGGGCCACGAGCCCCGCAAGGTGTACGCGGCGTACCGGGCCGCGGTCGAGCACCGCGGCGCGCCGACCGTGGTGCTGGCCCAGACGGTCAAGGGCTACACGCTCGGCCCCGGCTTCGAGTCGCGCAACGCCAACCACCAGATGAAGAAGCTGACGGGCAAGCAGTTCCGCGCGATGCGCGACCTGCTGGAGCTGCCCATCCCCGACAGCAGGCTGGACGAGGACGTCGTGCCGTACGTCCACCCGGGCGCCGGGTCGCCCGAGGTGCGCTACCTGCGGGAGCGCCGGGCCGCGCTGGGCGGCCCCGCCCCGGCCCGCACGGTCCACCCGGTGGCGCTGCCCGAGCCGCCGGCCAAGCCGTTCGAGACCCTGGCCAAGGGGTCGGGCAGCCAGGAGATCGCGACGACGATGGCCTTCGTCCGCCTGGTCAAGGACCTGATGCGGGAGGAGGAGACCGGCCGGCGCTGGGTGCCGATCGTCCCGGACGAGGCCCGCACCTTCGGCATGGAGTCGCTCTTCCCCAGTGCCGGGATCTACTCGCCGCTGGGCCAGACCTACGATCCGGTCGACCGCGACATGCTCCTGTACTACAAGGAGGCCACGGACGGCCAGATCCTCAACGAGGGGATCACCGAGGCCGGTTCCATGGCCGACTTCACCGCGGCCGCCACGTCGTACGCCACGCACGGCGAGCCGATGATCCCCTTCTACATCTTCTACTCGATGTTCGGCTGGCAGCGGACGGCCGACCAGATGTGGGCGCTCGCCGACCAGCTCGGCCGCGGCTTCCTCATCGGAGCGACCGCGGGACGCACGACGATGACGGGCGAGGGCCTGCAGCACGCGGACGGCCACTCACACCTGATCGCCTCCACCAACCCGGCGGCGCTCGCCTACGACCCGGCGTTCGCGTACGAGGTCGGCGTGATCGTCCGCGACGGTCTGCGCCGGATGTACGGGCCGGACGCCGAGGACGTCTTCTACTACCTCACGGTCTACAACGAGCCCAAGGTCCAGCCCGCCATGCCGCACGGGGTGGAGGAGGGCATCGTCAAGGGCCTCTACCGCTTCCAGGAGGCCGAAGGCCTGCCCGAGGACGCCCCGCGCCTGCAGCTCCTCGCCTCCGGCACCGCCATCCACTGGATCATCGAAGCCCGGCGGCTCCTCGCCCGCGACTGGGGCGTGGCCGCCGACCTGTGGTCCGCCACCTCGTGGAGCGAGCTGCGCCGCGACGCCCTGGCCTGCGACGAGGCTCAGCTGAAGGGCGAGGACCGCGTCCCGTACGTCACCCGTGTCCTGGAAGGCGCGCCCGGGCCGGTGCTCGCCGTCAGTGACTGGATGCGGGCGGTCCCGGACCAGATCAGCCAATGGGTGCCGCAGTCCTGGCACTCGATCGGCACGGACGGCTTCGGCCTCTCCGACACCCGGGAGGCGGCCCGCCGCCACTTCGGGGTGGACCCGGAGTCCATCGTGGTCGCGGCGCTCGCGGCCCTGGCCCGGCGCGGCGAGGTCAAGCCGGACGTCGTCCAGAAGGCCCGGGCGCTGTACGGGCTGTAAGGGAGGCACGACGGCACGAGGCCGCCTCCCCCGCCACCGCCGCGGACCGTCGGAGCGGGCCACGGTGACGACCAGGCCGGGCCGGACGATCTAGCGGGTCGATCGTCCGGCGACGGGCGTGGCCTGCCCGGCTTGGCGGGCATCCGGGACATGCGGCGCGCGCGAGATCGACGGGCCGTTGTCCGTGGCGGGCGCCGTGTCGGACGGTACGACCGCGGCGGCGTCCGACCGGCCGTCCTCCTCGGCGGCTGCCGCTCTTTCCAGGAACCTGAGCAGCTCCACGGGGAAGGGCAGCACGAGCGTCGAGTTCTTCTCGGCGGCGACCTCGACCACGGTCTGGAGCAGGCGCAGTTGCAGCGCGGCCGGGTGCCGTGCCATCGTCTCGGCGGCCTGGCTCAGCTTGGCCGAGGCCTGCAGCTCGCCGTCGGCGGTGATGACGCGCGCCCGCCGCTCGCGCTCGGCTTCGGCCTGGCGGGCGATCGACCGTTTCATCGTCTCCGGCAGCGCCACGTCCTTGATCTCCACGCGGTCGATGTGCACGCCCCAGCCCAGCGCCGGACTGTCGATCATCAGCTCCAGGCCCTGGTTGAGCTGTTCCCGGTTGGACAGCAGGTCGTCCAGCTCGCTCTTGCCGATGATCGACCGCAGCGAGGTCTGCGCGACCTGGCCGATCGCGGACACGTAGTCCTGGACGTCAACGGCCACCCGCATCGGGTCGACGACCTTGAAGTAGACGACGGCGTCCACGCGAACCGTCACGTTGTCGCGGGTGATGCCGTCCTGGCCGGGCACCGGCATCGTGATGATCTGCAGGTTGACCTTCTGCAGACGGTCGGCGACCGGCAGGAGCAGCGCGATCCCGGGGCCATGGACCGCCGGTCGCACACGCCCGAACCTGTAGACGACGCCCCGTTCGTACTGCCGGATGATGCGCACGCTCGTCGACAGCCATGCCGCGCCGAGGATCAAGGCCGCGAGAACCACGCTATAAATGGTCATTTCGCACCCCCGCATGTGCATCGGCCCTGGCGATGCGTCAGGCCGACGACACATACACAGTCTAAGGGTCCTCAGGAGGTCAGCCGGTGATGAGGCCGCTCAGGCCGCTGGCCTGGGTTCGCCAGTCGGTCTGGCCGGGGCCGCCTCCGGCCCAGCGCTGGCCGATCCTGTTGAGGGAATCGCGGTCGGCGCTCCAGATGGAGTCGGCCTGCCGTTGTGCGTACCCGCGGTAGGCGGCCGATCCCGTGACCCGGACGAGGTCGGTGAAGTAGCGGGCGAAGATGCCTTTGAACTGCTTCTGGTTGTCGTCGCAGGAGCTCTGGCCGATGTCGCAGGACTCGGTCAGCACCCCGTTGCGGCTCAGGCGGGTGACGGCGGCGTCGGCCAGGCGCTTGGCGGTGTCGAGCAGGCGGGTCTCGCCCGTCGCGCGCCACACCTCGACGAGACCGCCGATCGCCAGGCCCTGGTTGTACGTCCAGACCGTCTGGCCGTTGTTGCGGCAGTCGGCGGTCAGGCCGTCGTTGACCAGCCCGTCGGCGTTGACCAGCCCGCTGGCGAGGTACCAGTCGGCGGCCGTCCGGGCCCGCTGGAGCCACACGGTGTCGCCGGTGACGCGCCGGTGCAGCGAGGCCGCCAATCGCAGGTACAGGCCGCTGGTGACGGCGTTCTTGTAGGTCCGCTCGCGATCCCACCACACGCCTCCCCCGCACGAGTTCGGGTCCCAGTACCGGTGGACGTATTCACCGATGGTGGCGGCCATGCCGAGGTAACGGGGGTCGCCGGTGCGGTCGTAGGCGGCGACCCATGCCAGCCCCCACCACGCGCTGTCATCGATCGCGCGGCTGATGAAGTCGCCTTCGATGGGGTCGGTCCCGCGCTGCCCGGCGTCGAAGCGCCCGCGGTTCACGTCGAAGGTCCGGGCGATGACCCAGTCGTACTGGCGGTCGGCCGTGTCGATCACCGTCGTCAGCACGACGGCGGAGTTCCACCAACTGCCCGGCCACCACGCGGCGGAGGGATCGTAGGAGTACATGAGCGCGTCGGCCGCCGCCTGCACCCGGGCCACCGCCGGCCGTGCCCAGGAGGTGCAACTGCCTTCCTGGTGCGTGGCCTCCCGGCCGCACGCGCGGACGGCGCCCCCGTAGAGGCGGCCGCGGGGGTCGCGGGTGGCGAACATCGCGGTCCGCGTACCGCTCGCGCCGGCCCCGACCGAGGTGCGGCCGAGCGACGACCCTCCCGGCCACGTCGCGCCGGAGTCCCAGGAGCGGTCGAGCCAGACCTCGTCGCCCTGGCCGCCGGCCTCGATGCCGCCCCACGCCATCCCGTTACGGTCGATGTGCAACCTGATGGTGCGGCCGAACAAGGTGGTGGGAGGAACGGGCTGGGTGTCGCCGTCCGCCTGCGCGGGGTCGGTCCGATCGCACCGGAGGTCGCACACCGTCGGATACACCCAGTCGGTGCACGCGACCGCCTGCGCATCCCCGCACGCACGGATCATTCCACGCCGATGCCTGCTCGGGTCGGTGATGTTGTACATCAGCGTCCTGGTCCCGGTCCAGGTGGCGGGGATGCTCGCCTTGCCCAGCAGTCCCTCCCAGGTGGCGCCGCCGTCCCAGGACCGGTCGAGCCAGACGGCGTCCCCGCTGGTGCCGTCGTCGATGCTGCCCCAGGCCATTCCGTCCGGATCCGAGACGTGCAGCACCAGACGCCGGCCGTTGATCCGCTTCTCCGGTACCGGGAAGGTCTCCTGCCTGGCCTTCGAGGGGTCCAGCCTGTCACACGACAACATGCACACGACGGGCTCGGCGGCCGCGTGGGCGGCCGCGGCGGGAAGCACCCCGGTCGAGGCTCCGAGCAGGACCAGGGCGAGGGCCACCGCCCCGAGCATGGGGACGCCGGCGCGGCGAGCGTCCTGACGTGACGGGCCGCCGGCCGCGGCTGATCGCATGGGGAACATGGTCCGGCTCCAGGTGGGGGGTGGGTCTGGAGGACTGCACCACACGGCCCGCCTCCGCCTTCGGTCGGACGGAGAGCCGGCGGTGACAACGTTGTCATCACGCGCCGAAGGCCATGGTCGAAGATCGATACGGACGGTTGCGCCAAAGCTACGCCCGGCCGTCCCGATTGAGAAGACCTCGGCGGGCCATGGGCGGCACCTCACAAGATTCTTACCGGATGGTCAGGTCCGCCCGGACGGCGGGGGAACGTCCGGTTCCTGACGGCGGGGGTGGACGGCGACCTGCGCGTCACGCCCGGCGACATGGTCCCCTCTGCCGGGCGCCGGGGCGGGTGAGTGCACACGAGCACCTCCCGGCCAAGGCCGACAGGTCCGGTTCGAGGCCCGAAGTCAGCCGGGGCTTGGGGCGGCAGACCCCGCCGGGAGGTGCTCGTCCACATCATCGCTGTCAGTGCTGCATGTTCATCGGCTGGCCCGGCTCCATCGGGTGGCCCGGCACGTTGCCGTTGGCGTCGGCCACCATGAAGATCCCGGCCATCCCCATGTCGGAGTGGTTCTGGACATGGCAGTGGTACATCCACATCCCGGGGCCCACGCGCTCGCCGGCGATCACCTGGAAGCCGAACGACTCGGCCGGTCCCGTGATCTTGGTGTCGATGATGCGGCTCACGTCGTTGGGGCCCTCGAGCAGGCCCGTGCGGTTGTCGGCCCAGCGGTGCCCATGGATGTGGAACGTGTGGAAGAAGTCCCCGTGGGTGATCACGATGAACTCCACCCGCTCGCCGAGCTTCGCCATGAAGTGGGGCGCCTGATGTGCGGGGCGGTTGTTGATCGTCATGTCGTTGAAGACGACGGTGAACTGCTTGTCGGGGAGCACATCGCCCTTGCGGCGGACCACCAGCGCCCCGTAGAGCCCCCTGCGGATGCCCCCCGTGCCGTGGTCGGTCCCCACGACGTGGTCGTGGTAGTGCCAGTAGCCCGCGCTGCCGGGCTCGATGGTGCCGCCCCGGCGGCGGCCCTGGGCGTGGGTGCGCCAGGTGTAGGTGCGCCGGGCGCCCGGCTCCACGACGCCGTCGTTCATCCGCGTGCCGTCGCTGGCGGTGTCGTAGTCCACCCCGTGCACGTGCAGGCTGGCGGCCACGTCGGCGTTGTTGACCATCTCGATCTCGAGGGTCTCCCCCTCGACCATCTCGATGAGGGGTCCGGGGATCGTGGCCTTGCCGGGCTCCAGGCCGTAGGCCAGCTGGCCGTCGGGCAGTTTCTCGGCGTAGAGGGTCATGCGGCGGACGCCGCCGTCGGGCTTGCCCTCGGGCTTGTCGGCCGGCGCCGCGCTGGCCTGAGTGGATGGGACGAACGGCGCGAGCGCGGCGGCCGCCGTGGCGGCGGCCGCGGACGCGGTGAAGACCCGGCGGGAGAACAGGCCTCGGGTCGTACCTGTGCCTTCGTCGGTCATGGTTCCCCAATTCGTGATGGCGCCCGCCTGCGTGAGGTGGGCCGCAGCTGCTCGTGACGCCGACGGTGAGTCGGCCTGAGGGGCGTGGTGGCTCACGGCCCGCGGAAGCGTGGTGCGTTCCGGGCGGAGGCCGGGCTGGAGCAACAGCACGAAGTCAGTGATGCTGTAGGTGGCGATGAGGGACTTTCGATGAAGTAGGCGCCACTTCTGCTGAAAAGTCAATAAGTTTGACCAGAACTCACAGAAGTTTCTCGCACATCTGGATGAAGTGCTGTGTGAGTGCTACGGTGATCCACAGCGCGCAAAACCGGATGTATTCGGGCAAATCTGGTCAGATGCCACCCCCCTGAGGGACATCCCGGCGGCACTCAGTGGCCATGAGCTCCGCCGATGCTCTCCTGGACCCACGACTGGACCCACGACTCCGTCAGGCAATCCCGGCAACTCCCACCCCCAACTTTCCGCGCACCACGTCGTCGCCGCGCCCGCCAGGCGGTGGCCGGCCCGGCGACGATCCACGTCGAGGACGCACGGCTCCGGCATGCCCCGGGAACGCCGCTGACGCCTCGAAAGCGACCACGGCATGGTCCGCGACCACGTGAGGGACGTCGCGACGAGGCCGCCCGCCCCAACAGTGATCGCGAGCGATCACCGGGCCGCTGTCACGTCCGCCATCGGCAAGCCCGCGGTCACCACCACGGCTGGCCACGTAGCGCTTCCACAAGGCCCTGCTGAACCCCCCGACCCGAAGGAGCGAACAATGGGGCGAAGAAACCTCTTCGTACGGCCCCGACCACCCGCCTGGCACCGCACACTGATCATGGTGTCGAGCGCCGCCCTGACGCTGGGACTGGCGACTCCGATCGCCATGCCGGCGCAGGCCGACCCCGGCGACCACGCGCCGGGCAACAAGGACACTTCGGTCAAGGTGCTCGTCTTCCACGGCCCGGCCGCGCAGCAGGACGACCCGGTCGCGAAGGCCGCGGCGACGGTCAAGGAGCTCGGCAAGGAGAACCACTTCTCCGTCGACGTGTCCCAGGACCCGGCGGTCTTCACCGCCGACAACCTGGAGCGCTACCGCGGCGTGGTCTTCCTGTCCGCCAAGGGCGCGACGCTGAGCGACGGCCAGGAGGCCGCCTTCCGCGCGTACGTCAAGGACGGCGGCGGGTTCGTCGGCGTCCACGACGCCGCGCGCGCCCAGGCGGACTCGTCCTGGTTCACCGAGCTCATCGGCACCCGCCCCGCCGGAAGTCTCCCCAACCCCGAGAAGGTGGCGGAGGTGACGGCGAGCGCGGAGAACCCGCCGAACGAGGGCAAGGACAAGCTGGTCGACGGGAAGAACGAGACCAAGTGGCTGACCTTCTCGCCGACCGGGTGGGCCCAGGTGAAGCTGGAGAAGCCGCTCGCGCTGGCGCACTACGCGCTGACGTCGGCCAACGACTTCCCCGGCCGTGACCCGAAGGACTGGACGCTCAAGGGCTCGCAGGACGGTACGACCTGGACCGACCTGGACAAGCGGACCGGCGAGACCTTCGCCCAGCGGTTCCAGACCAAGGAGTACAAGTTCGCCAACACCAAGGTGTACCAGTACTACCGGCTGGACATCACGGCGAACAGCGGTGACCCCCTGATCCAGCTGGCCGAGCTGCGCCTGTTCGGCCCGGACGCCGGGCCTCCTCCGGAGACCAAGGTGCAGGAGGCCACGGTCGACCTCCTGGACCGCCACCACCCGGCGAACAAGGGGCTCCCGCTCACCTGGACGCGGTCCGACAAGTGGATGAACTGGGCCCCCACCCCGGTGGGCAAGGTCCACACGGTCGCGCAGGTCGAGGAGCGGACCTACACCCCCGGCCTGAACGGCAACGGACCGTTCCACCCGATCTCGTGGTGCCGCGACTACGACGGCGGCCGGTCGTTCTACACCGGCATGGGCGGCACCGAGGCGGGCTACGACGCGCAGTTCCAGGGCCACCTGGGCGGCGCGATCCAGTGGGCCACCGGCCTGGTCCGCGGTGACTGCCAGGCCACCATCGCCGCGAACTACAAGGTCGAGCGGTTGACCGCGCAGAACAAGTCAGGCCAGCTCGACCAGATCGGCGAGCCCCACGGCCTGACCATCGCCCCCGACGGCAAGGTCTTCTACGTCGGCAAGGCCGCCTGCCCCACCGGCCCCGTCGCCAGCTGGAACGACCCCAAGGTCGGCCTCGGCTGCGGCACCATCCACCAGTGGGACCCCAAGACCAAGCAGCCCAAGCTGCTCACCACCCTCGCCGTCATGGGCAACCGCGGCAGCGGTGACGAGCTCGTCAAGAACGAGGAAGGGCTCCTCGGCATCGCGCTGGACCCCAAGTTCCAGCAGAACGGCTGGTTCTACGTCTACTGGATGCCGCACGAGTCGATCGACAGGGACAAGCGGATCGGCAAGCGGACCGTCTCACGGTTCACCTACGACCTCGCCGCCCAGACCATCGACCAGGCCACCCGCAAGGACCTGCTGCAGTGGGACACCCAGATCCACAGCTGCTGCCACGCGGGCGGAGGCATGGCCTTCGACAAGGACGGCAACCTCTACGTCGGCTCGGGTGACAGCAACTCCTCCGGCGGCTCGGAGGGCTACTCCGGCAACAACTGGACCGCGGACTACAAGGGTGTCTCCTTCCAGGACGCCCGCCGTACCTCCGGCAACACCAACGACCTCAACGGCAAGATCATCCGTATCCACCCGGAGGCCGATGGCACGTACACGATCCCCAAGGGCAACCTGTTCACCGGGCAGGAGGGCGGCGGCGGCAAGGCCCGCCCGGAGATCTACGTGATGGGTGTCCGCAACATCGCGCGGATCGCCTGGGACAAGCAGAACAACTGGCTGACCACCGGATGGGTCGGTCCCGACGCCGGCGGCCCGAGCGAGACGTGGGGTCCGGCCAAGTACGAGACCGCGACCATCATCACCTCCGCGGGCAACCAGGGCTGGCCGTACTGCATGGGGAACAGGCAGCCCTACCGCGACCGCAGCAACGTCGACGCCACCAAGCCCGCCGACTGGTACGACTGCGGCAACCTGAAGAACACCTCGCCGCGCAACACCGGCCTCGTCGACATCCCGCCGGCGCGCGACAACATGATCTGGTACTCCCCGCAGGGCGGCGGCCCGGTCTACCCCAAGCGGAGCGACGGCAGCGGGCTGCCGACGTACAAGCTTGGCGAGGAGACCCTCACCCAGCCCTACCTCAGGGGCGGCGGCCAGGCGGTCATGTCCGGACCGACCTATCACCGTTCCGAGGTCGACACCACGAGCGGCGTCGCGTGGCCCGCGTACTGGGAGGACAAGTGGTTCATCGGTGACGAGTCCAACGCCAACAACCGCGTCGCCGTGACCGTCGACCCGAAGAACGTCAAGGACCAGAAGCCGCCGGCCTTCGCCGAGGACCTGCGGAGCATCATCCCGGGCGGCGGTGGCGCCACCCAGCTCCAGTCCTGGATGGACGCCAAGTTCGGCCCGGACGGCGCGCTCTACATGCTGGACTACGCCGGCGGCTTCTTCAGCCTCCACCCGAACCAGAAGCTGATCCGCGTCAGCTACCAGGGTGGGATGGCGACGCCGAACCCCAACCTGGCCACGGTCCGGCCCGTCCTGCAGAGCACGCCGAAGACGGTCGTCTTCTCCAGCACCAAGGCCGGCGGTGTGTCGTGGGAGTGGAACTTCGGTGACGGCAGCAAGCCGTCGAGTGAGGCCGACCCGACGCACACCTACGCGAACTTCGGCACCTACAAGGCGACGCTGAAGGTGACCTACGCCAACGGCGAGGTCGTGACCGGGGAGATCGACGTCGTGATCGGATGCCCGGCGCCCGACGCCCGGGCGACGGTCCGGCTGCTGGACACCGACACCGGGGTGGCCAACCGCGTGGCCGGCGGAGGCTGCACGATCAACGACCTGATCGACGACGAGCGCGAGTGGAAGAACCACGGCGAGTTCGTGAGCCACCTCAACGACGTGGTGAAGCAGTTGCGCAAGGACGGCGTCATCGACAACGGCGAGGCCTCCACGCTCAGCAAGGCCGGAGCCCAGTCCGACATCGGCAAGACCAACGGGTACGAGCCGATCTTCGACGGGACGGCGCGGTCCTTCCAGGGCTGGTCGCAGGCTCCGTCCGGAAGGTTCGACCTGCAGCGGGACGGGACGATCCGCGCCTCCGGCGGTCTCGGAATGCTGTGGTACTCCGACAAGGCCTACGCCGACTTCTCGGTGAGGCTCCAGTTCCGCGACGTCGCGCCCGACGGGTTCCGCGCCAACAGTGGAGTGTTCACGCGCTTCCCCGACCCGCGCACCCCGCTGGACCAGCGTCCCACCGGAAGCTGCGGGACGGTCGGGTCGGCCCGCACGTCCCCGGCGTGGGTGGCCATCTACTGCGGCCACGAGATCCAGATCTACGACGGTGAGACGGGCGAGCCGCAGAAGACGGGCTCGGTCTACAACTTCGCCTCCAACGGCCTGGACAAGGCCGGGGCGACGCCGAAGGGCCAGTGGAACGACTACGAGGTCCGGGTGGTCGGCCAGCACTACACGATCATCCGCAACGGCGTGGTGATCAACGAGTTCGACAACACGCCCGGCAAGGAGTCGTCCCGCAAGGGCGACCCGTCCACGGACCTGCGCCAGTTCATCAGCGGGTTCATCGGCTTGCAGAACCACAGCAACAACGACCTGATCGAGTTCCGCAACATCCGGGTGCGCGAGCTCTAGGGACACGCCCGACGTCGGCGGGCGGCCGGTGCCGGGCGGGGTCAGCGTCCCCGCCCGGCGCCCCGGCCCGGTACAGCCCGGCCGGAGCCCGTCGTCCGCCGGCCCACGCGCAGATTGTTAGAGGTGCAACGACACATGCAGGTCCGATCTCTTCCCGCCCTCTTGATCAGTAGGTTACGGCGAGTCTTCAAGGCCCCCGCCACGGCGCGACGTGTGGCCGTGGTGATGGTGGGCCTGACGCTTCCGGCGCTGTGGCTGTGGTCGGCCGAGGCCGCGGCCAAGCCCCAGGCGGCCCAGGCGCAACCCGGTCAGGCGGCGGCGCAGGTGCTCACCTGGACCGCCAACGACAGCATGACCGCGTACAAGTCCACGCCGGCCACCGCGACGGCGGGGCCCGCGACGATCGTCTTCGAGAACAGCGCGGCGACCGGCAACACCACCGGGATGACGCACACCCTGACCTTCGACACCTCCACCGCAGGCTACAACCACGACGTCAGCCTCAACATCATCGCCAGCCCCTTCGACGCCGGCGGAGGCCGGCACGAGGTCCAGGTGAACCTCACTCCCGGCAAGTACCGCTTCTTCTGCGCGATACCCGGCCACCAGATGGTCGGCGAGCTGGTGGTCACCGACGGCGGCGGCACGGACACGACGGCTCCGCAGGTGTCGGCGGCGGTGTCGGGGGACCGGGACGCCAACGGCGCCTACATCGGCTCCGCCACGGTGACGGTGTCGGCGAGCGACACCGAGTCCGGGGTGGACAAGGTGGAGTACTCGCTGGACAACGGCGCGTTCGCGGCGTACTCCGCTCCGGTGTCGGTCAACCAGGCCGGCTCCCACACGGTCCGCTACCGGGCCACCGACAAGGCCGGGAACACCTCCCCCGTGGGATCGGTGGCCTTCACGGTCGTGCCCCCGCAGCAGAGGGACACCACCCCGCCACAGGTGTCGGCGCAGGTGACGGGCGACAAGGACGCCAACGGCGCCTACGTCGGCTCCGCCACCGTGACCATCACGGCGACCGACACCGAGTCCGGGGTCGACAAGGTCGAGTACTCCCTCGACGGGCAGCCGTACGCGGTCTACGCGCGGCCGCTGGTCGTCGGCCAGCCGGGCCCGCACAACGTGAGCTACCGGGCGAGCGACAAGGCCGGGAACACCTCGGCCGTGAGCACGGCCACGTTCACGGTGGCGGCCCCGGACCAGAAGGACACCACCCCGCCGCAGGTGTCGGCGCAGGTGACGGGCGACAAGGACGCCAACGGCAACTACATCGGCTCCGCCACCGTGACGGTGTCGGCGAGCGACACCGAGTCCGGGGTGGACAAGGTGGAGTACTCGCTGGACAACGGCGCGTTCGCGGCGTACTCCGCTCCGGTGTCGGTCAACCAGGCCGGCTCCCACACGGTCCGCTACCGGGCCACCGACAAGGCCGGGAACACCTCCCCCGTGGGATCGGTGGCCTTCACCGTGGTGGCCCCGGACCAGAAGGACACCACCCCGCCGCAGGTGTCGGCGCAGCTCACCGGCAACCAGGACTGGGCCTGGAACTACGTGGGCTCCGCCACGCTGACGATCTCCGCCACCGACGCCGACTCCGGGGTCGACAAGGTGGAGTACTCCCTCGACGGGCAGCCGTACGCGGTCTACACCAAGCCGCTCGCCGTCGACCAGCCGGGAGCGCACAACGTGAGCTACCGGGCGAGCGACAAGGCCGGGAACACCTCGGCCGTGGGCACGGCGAAGTTCATGGTCGTGAAGGCCGCCCCCGACTGCCCGAAACCGGGTAAGGGCCACGGCTGCAAGGACTAGCGGATCGATTCGGCGGGCGGGCGACCTCGGACCATCGGCGGACCGAGGCCGCCCGCCCGTCCGGCTTGTGGACGGCGTGCATGCCCGCGGCGTCCACGCGAGATGATTCCGGTTATGACCGATAAGCGGCTCCTGGCAGCGGTGCGCGACAACGCCGAGTGGTGTGACGCGATGTGCCGGGCGTACAACCTGCCCGGCACGTTCACCGCATCCCTGTGGTCCAACCCTCGCAGGACACCGCCCCTGTACCCGGACGCGGTGACCCTCACCCCGCAGGCGACCCGCGGTGAGGTGCTGGCGGCCATCGACCTGCGGTCCCCGGGGGCCACGGTCAAGGACAGCTTCGCCCGCCTGGACCTGCGCGACGCCGGCTTCGGCGTCCTGTTCGAGGCGCAGTGGATCGCGCGGCCGCCCGGCCCCGGCACTCCTCTGGACGACCTGCGCACCGCCACCGGAGACCGCGTCACCTGGAGCGAGGTCACCACCGCCTCCGAGCTGCGCGACTGGGAGACGGGCCTGCACGGCGGCCACGACGGCGGGTGGTTCCGCCCCGCGCTGCTCACCGATCCGGCCGTCACCCTGGTGGCGGGCCGCGTCGACGGTGACCTGGTCTGCGGCTCGGTGCTGACCACCGGCGGCGAGGTGGTCGGCCTGTCGAACGTCTTCGCCTACGGCTGCGACCCCGACGCGCCCTGGGAGGGCAGCGTCGCCCTGGCCGCCCACCTCTTCCCGGGCCGCCCCATCACGGGGTACGAACACGGCGACGACCTGGCTCCCCCGGCTCGGCAGGGCTTCGTCCCGATCGGCCCCCTCCAGGTCTGGACGACCTGACACAACCGTGTGACGGGTTCGGCCCGGCCGGGCCGGTCGTGCCGGCGAACGGAAGCGGCGGGCACACCGTCCGTCCAGGTGGAGATGGGCCTCCCGCACGCTCGTGGTCGGATCGATGACGTGGGCGTACCGGTGGTGAGGGGCGCGCGGGCACGCCCGGCCGCGTTGGCGGGAAGGGAGAGGGAGAGCGCTCTCCCATCTGAGCCTGCCCGGAAGAGGCATGCCGCGTCAAGGGCCAGATCCATACAAATCGGAAACTCGCTGCTCATCGGCGAGGACACACGACGCGAGCGATGAGCGCTCGTCCGGGACGGGCCGAGCAGGGGGAACCGCCGGCCCCGCCACCCCGCCGTGAGGGCCGGCCGAGCCGCATGCGCTCGTATCGGGTACGTGAACTGCACGTTTCAAGCCGAAGTCATGACCACTTGACAAGGCTCGGCCGGAACGCCCAAGCTCATTGGAGAGCGCTCTCCTTACGTTGCCGTCCGCGGCGATACCCCCCACCACAGGAGAGATCATGCAACCCTCCCGAAGTCCGTCCATGGTGCGCCTGGGACTGATCGCGTCCACGCTGGTCGCGATGGTCGTGGCCAGCCTGGCCCTCATCACCCCCGTCAGCGCGGTGGACTCCCTGCTCTCGCAGGGCAGGGCCGCCAGCGCCTCCTCCGTCGAGGGAGGAGGCTACGGCGCCGGCGCCGCCGTCGACGGCGACCCCGGCACCCGCTGGTCCAGCGCCGCCGCCGACCCGCAGTGGCTCCAGGTCGACCTCGGCGGCACGGCGACGATCTCCCAGGTCGTCCTCTCCTGGGAGGGCGCGTACGGCAAGGCGTTCAAGATCCAGACGTCGCCGGACGGCACCGGCTGGACCGACGTGTACTCGACCACGACCGGCGCCGGAGGCACCCAGACCCTCAACGTCACCGGGAGCGGC
Organism: Sphaerisporangium album; assembly: GCF_003323745.1. Taxonomy (GTDB): domain Bacteria; phylum Actinomycetota; class Actinomycetes; order Streptosporangiales; family Streptosporangiaceae; genus Sphaerisporangium; species Sphaerisporangium album. Next base: position 189,267 of record NZ_QOIL01000013.1, on the reverse strand, counting down.
CGCTACGTCCGCATGTACGGCACCGCCCGCGGCACCGGCTACGGCTACTCGCTGTGGGAGTTCAAGGTGTACGGCACCGGCGGCTCCGGCACCACCCCGCGGCCCAAGCCGACCTTCACCGACGAGGTGACGCACCACGAGTTCCAGGCGAACTGCTCGTGGACGGCGAACAAGCCGGACGACCCGATCGTCTTCCCCGGCATGCCGGGCGCCTCGCACATGCACACCTTCGTCGGCAACAGGACGACCAACGCGAACAGCACCCTGTCCTCCCTTCTCGCCGGCGGCACCTCGTGCACCAACCCGCACGACAAGTCGGCCTACTGGTTCCCGAGCTTCTACAAGGGCAGCCAGCTGATCCAGCCGGTCGGCGACCAGGTCATCTACTACAAGTCCGGCATCCTCGAGTACTGGCGCGTCGAGCCCTTCCCGCAGGGCCTGCGCTACGTCGCCGGCAGCCCGACCGCGACGATGGACCAGTTCCGCACCTCTCCGGGCGCCGTCGAGGGCTTCGAGTGCGGGAACATCTCCAAGGTCTGGGACATCCCGGCCTCGTGCCCGGCGGGCAGCCAGGTGAACGTCCGCTACCAGGCCCCGAGCTGCTGGGACGGCGTCCACCTCGACAGCGCCGACCACAAGAGCCACATGGCCTACCCCGTCGGCGGCTACTGCCCGTCCACCCACCCCGTGGCCGTGCCGATGCTGGAGTTCAAGATCGCCTTCCCCGCGGACGGTGACCTGTCGCAGGCGCGGCTGGCCAGCGGACGCGGCTACACCTGGCACTACGACTTCTTCAACGCCTGGGACGACCCCGCCATCCTCAACGCGCTGGTGACCCACTGCATCAACGGTGGCCTCCAGTGCAACCCCCGCGGCTACGACCTGTACAAACCGCACCGCGGAGCCGCCCTGACCCCGGACTACCAGCTTCCCTGACGGCGCGAACCCCTACGGGGACCGCGGAGACCCCTGCCGGGATCTCCGCGGTCCCCCTGCCGCAGGCCGGCGCTACGGCCGGTCCCCCAGCCCCTCCTGACCCAGCCCATCCGCTCGTAGGACTGGGTCAGGAGGGGCTGCGGACGCTGGTCCCTGACCTCGATCTGGAGCAGCTCGGCGGTCTTCCCGTCGATGATCATCCGGTACTCGACGTCGCCCCGGGTGGACTCGTCACCGGGCGCGGTCGTGCTCAGGGCGACCCCCGTGCGCCCCAGCGCATCGGTGACCTGGCCCTTCGAAGTGAACTCAGGCTGCTCGGCGAGCACGCGGAACAGCGCGGCGCGGGTCGCCGGGGTGATCGGCGCGGTGAGCAGGTCCGCGCCCGTCTGCCACCTGTAGGCGTTCACCGGTCCCCTCTCCCCGCCGGACGCGGCCGGCCGCGCCGCCTCCAGGCTCCGCAGCCGCCGCTCCAGCGCCTCCTTGAGGCGCCGCCAGGCGACCAGGAACGTGTCACTGGACCGTCCTCCGCCACGCCACGCTCGGCGCGCAGCAGGGCGTACCCCAGCACGCTCCGATAGTGCCGGTCGTAGAGGTCGGTGAAGCGTTCTTGGGGATCGTTCACACCCAGTAGTCCCGTTCAGCGCCCTTCGATTACCGCTCCCCCGGAAAAGAATCGGATTCCTGCTGAGAGCACGCCGGCACGTCACCCTACGTGCGCGTCGACCGCGGCGGCTCACGGCCGGGGAAGAATTGGCGGCGGGGTCGCGGGCACGGGCGTCTCATGACACGACCGCGCCCCAGGCCGGGTCGGCCTGGGGCGCGGGTGTCTCACCGGGGAGACGGGTCTGCCACCGGGGTCACGGGTAGGAGGTCACCGTCGAGGGGATCGTGTCGGTGCCGAACGCCGGGGCGCCGGTGTCGTTGACGACGTGGTTGTAGCGGCCCTTTCCGCCGAGGGACACCACGAGCAGGCTGTGGAACTTCACGCCCGCCTTCACCGGGACCTCGAAGCCGTGGTCCACCTCGATGGTGGGGTCACTGGTGAAGACGCAGTAGCTGCCCAGGCCCCAGCCCTCGTGGACGTTGACCGCGTTGTCCACCTTGTACGCCGCCCAGCCCTTGATGGCGCCGTTCATGTACGCGGCCTGGTTCGGCGGGTCGTAGGGGAGCTCGTTCTGGAAGAAGATGGTGCGGCCGCGCTCGCCGAACCACTCGACGTTGTACTTCTTGAAGTGCTCGACGAACAGGCCCGTGGCCAGCACGTCGTCGCCGTAGACCCGCATGCCGTAGTCGGCGGTGTTGACGTCCCAGCCCACGCCGCTGCCGTGGTCGGCGCGCCAGATCCAGGTGTGGTCGACGATCACGTCGTCGCTGTAGATGGCCACGCTCGTCGTCGCCTTCCCGGCGAACTGGCCGCCGATGCGGACGAACACGTCCTGCACCGTCGCCGGGTTGACGGAGTGGTCCGTGTGCACGCCCTGCCGCCCGATCTCCAGCAGCGTCGGCGAGTTGACCGTTCCGGCGTCGATGAGGAAGCCGGCCAGCTTCACCCCGTCGACGTCGGCGACCTTCATCGCCGTGACGCCGTTGTCGGGGATCAGCGTCGCCAGCCCGAGACCCATGACGATGGTGTCCGCCCTGGTCACGTTGAGCGTCTGGTCCAGGTGGTAGATGCCCGGGGTGAACAGCAGGTGCAGTCCCTGGGCGAGCGCCTGGTTGAGGGTCGCGGCGGTGACGCCCGGCTTGGCGACGTAGAACTGCTCGAGCCCGATGGAGGTGCCCGGCGTGGCGCCGCCCGCCCAGGTGGTGCCACGCGCGTTGACGCGCTTGCTCGGGACGAACACCTTGTAGGCGTTGCCCTCCAGGTACAGGTACGGCTTCTCGCGGCTGATCGGGGTGTTGTTCAGCGTCGTGTACCGCGGCTCGGGGAAGCTGTTGGCCGGGGCGCCCTCGACGCCGGAGAAGACCATGTTCCAGACGCCGTTGGTCCAGCCGCCGATGGTGCTGTCGCGGGTGTACCACTGCTGCTGGGAGTACGGCCCGACCGTGCCGTCGATCTTGCTGTCCGCGATGTAGCCGCCGCTGGCCCAGCCGTACCCGGACGGCGCCAGGTTCAGCCCGCCCTTGATGTGCATGCGGCGGAACGGCGCGGCCTGGGCGACCGCCCAGCGGTTGGTGCCGTCGTAGGGGGCGACGGACAGGTTCTCGGTCGAGCGCCAGAAGTTCTGGGTGGCGTTGCCGTTGAACCAGCCCGCGTCGACGCTGACGCCCTTCACCGTGACGTCGTCGGGGTTGCGGCCGAGGCCGTACACCGAGGTGTAGAAGCCGACGTTGACGTTGACGTCGTAGCTGCCCGGCTTGAACATCAGCGCGTAGCGTCCGTTGCCGAACTGCGCCGCCTCCTGCTCGGTGAAGATCTGGTTGATCTGGCCCTGGATCGTGGCGGCCGTCATCGACGGGTCGAAGACCTTCACGTTCGGGCCGAGGTCACCTCCGCCCGGCAGCTGCGGCCCGCCGCCCCCGGTCTTGGTGTGGACGGCGACCTCCCACAGCGAGTAGCCGTAGCCGGTCCCGCGAGCCGTGCCGTAGACGCGGACGTAGCGGCCCGAGCCCGTCACGTCGTAGGTCGCGACCCCGCCGGTGGCGCCGGTGACCTTCTTCAGGTCGGTCCAGGTGGTGCCGTCGGCCGAGGCCTGGAGCGCGAAGTCCTTGCCGTAGGCGGCCTCCCAGTTCAGGTCGATCTTGCAGATGTCCTGGACCGAGCTGAGGTCCACCCGCACCCACTGGGGGTCGCTGGACAGGCTGGACCAGCGCGTTCCGGTGTTGCCGTCGAAGGCGTACTTCGCGGCGTTGCCGGCGCCCTGCTCCGACGACGCGGTCGCGGGCTTGTTGAGCGCGGCGTTGCCGGTGTCGCAGGACGGGGCCGTGCCGGTGTCGCCGTACACCTGGAACTCCCACAGGGAGTATCCGTAGCCGGTGGCGCGGGTGCTGCCGAGCATCCGGACGTAACGGCCGTTGCCGGTCACCGTCCAGGTGTCGACGCCGCCGTCGCCGCCGGTGACCGTCTTCAGGTCGGTCCAGGTGGCGCCGTCCAGCGAGGACTGGACCTTGTACCCGGTGGCGTAGGCGGCCTCCCAGTTCAGCACGACCTTGCTGAGGGGGGACGCGGCGCCCAGGTCCACCTGGAGCCACTGCGGGTCACTGGCCGCGCTGGACCAGCGGGTGCCGGTGTTGCCGTCCACCGCGTAGGCCGCCGGGGTGCCGGCGTTCTCCGTGGACGAGGCCGTCACGGTCTTGCCTTGGGAGAGCAGCGTCTCGGCGGCATGCGCCGGGGTGAGCACCGCCGGCACGGCCAGCAGGCCACCCAGGAGCGCCAGGGCGGTCCCGATGGGTCTGAGTTTCATGTCATTTCCGTCCACAGCTCGCGGGGAAGGGGGGGTGGAAGGCAGGGGGCGAGCCGCCTGCCTGCGGATGCGCCACCGGTGCGCGGGTCGCCTCCGAGGAGAAGACGGCGGCATGTCCCAGGGGCGGGAGACGCCGCAACGCGTACGGGGGTGGCGCGGGATGACCGTCGATGTGGGATGGGTGTGGGAGAGCGCTCTCCGACTTGAGATTGCCCGCGCGGGCCAGCCATGTCAAGGCTCAGGTTTCATGGAGGAGAAACGTGGAGCTAACCGAGCGGAAACCTCCCCCGGCCGGAGACCGTCCTCGGCGAACCGCTGCCACGAGGGATCGCCAGCGTCATCTCACCTGGTCAGGCGGCCATGCGGTGCGCGCGTCACACGCCCGCTCCCCCGAGCTCGGACGGCCGGCGCGAGAATCGCCCACGCCTTCGCCTTGACATCCGCCCGTAAGAAAGGGACTCTCATGGAGAGCGCTCTCCCCTCACGTCGGCCTCGTTCCCGGCGAACGCCGTCTAACGCCGAGCCGGGCCGCGAGCACGGCCTCACCCCGCAGCGGGGGCGGTCACCGTGCGTGCCGGCGGTGCCGATGGTGCGGGCCGTGCCGCTGGTCCCGCGAGATGGCCCCGGCCGTCCGCGAAGCCATCGCGAACGACCACGGACAGCCGCCTTCCGGCCGTACTGCGTTCCCCGACTCCCCACGGCGGGGCGGCGCGCCCTGCGACGCCCCGGGCCGGGCGGTCACGGGGACGGGGCGCGCCACATCGGGTACATGACCGGGCCGCCTGGGAGTTCGAGGAGTTCGGGCATGTCCACGTAGCCGTGGCGCAGGTAGAGGCGGCGGCTCGCCTCGCTGCTGGCCTCCAGGTAGGCGGGCATTCCCTCGGCGTCGAGCCGGCGGTGGTGCTCCTCCAGCAGCAGGCTGCCGAGGCCGCGGCCGGTCCTTCCCAGCTCCAGGGCGATGAACGCCAGGTAGTGGTGCGGCTCGTGCGGGTGGAGCTTCTCCATCTGCCGGCCGAGGATGCCGTAGCGTTCGGCGTGCCGCCCGGCGAAGGAGGCGATCGCCTCCTCCTCGCCGGGGACCTCCGGGAATGGCGCGGTGAACCAGACCGCGACCCCGGCGAGCTCGCCGGACTCGTGGATCCCGTAGACGTGGCCGTGGTCGAGCGCGTGCGCGGCGTGCATCGTGAAGAACCGCCGCTGGATCGCCACCCGCTCCTCCGGCGGCGGGATGAGCCAGCTGCTGATCGCGTCGTGGCCGAACGTGCCGGCGATGATCTCGCCGGCCGCGGCGGCGTCCGTCAGGCGGGTGATCTGGGCCGTCACTTGGAGCCTCCGCCGACGGCCTGCGCGCCGAGGCCGATGTTGGCGTACACCTCGGGCCTGGTCGCCTTCAGCACGCGCCCCCACACGAGCCCGAAGACGATCGCGACGATGAAGATGCCCGGCAGGATCCACCGGATCGCCGAGCCGGGCGCGACCCCGAGGACCGTGTCGAAGTTGATCAGCGTCATCCCGATGATCACGCAGAGCGCCAGGATCGCCAGCGCCGGGGCGACGCGCGTGCGCCACGCCGTCTCCCCCGAGGGGTTGCGGGAGAAGTACACGATCACCGCGATCGAGGTGATCGTGAGCAGGGTCAGCAGCCCGAGGCCGCCGAAGGCGCCGAAGGTGAAGAACAGCTTGGTCACCGGGTCGAGGCCGGAGACCGCGTAGACGGTGATCACGATGAGCCCGAGCGTCGTCTGGAGCACCGAGCCCGCCACCGGGGCGGCGGTGCGCGCCGAGGTGCGCCCGAAGACCGAGGGGAGCACGTTCTCACGGCCCAGGGCGAAGATGTAGCGGGCCGTGGTGTTGTGGAAGGCGATCATGCAGGCGATGCTGCTGGTCACGAACAGCACGGAGCCGATCGTCGAGACGGTGGAGCCCAGGTGGGTGGCCGCCTGGTTGAACACCAGCGTGGGGCCCTGCTGGGCGGCGGCCTTGACGATTCCGTCCGGCCCGGTCGGCACGGTCTGCGCCCAGGCGGAGATCGCGTACAGGACCGCGATGATCGTGATGCCCAGGTAGGTGGCGATGGGCACGGTCCTGTCGCGGTCCTTGGACTCCTCGGCGAAGACCACCGACGACTCGATGCCGGCGAACCCCGCGACGACGGTCGCCAGCGCGGCCCCCACGCCGGGCACGAACAGCGAGCCCGGGGTGAACCCCTCGAAGTCGATGCCGCCCGGGGCTGCGTTGAGCAGGTCACCGATGTCGAAGACCAGCACGACGGCGATCTCGCTGACCAGCAGGACCGAGAGGATCTTGCCGTTGACGTCCACGCGCAGCAGGCCGAGCAGGCCGGTCAGCGCCCACGCCAGCAGCGCGATCACCCACCAGGCGGGCGAGCCGCCGAACCAGTCCAGCAGCAGCGGCTCGGCCGCCGACCCGATGATGCCGTAGAGGCCGAGCTGCAGCGCGTTGTAGGCCAGCAGTGCCACCCACGCCGTCGCCACCCCCTGCGTCCGGCCGAGCCCCTGGGCGGCGTAGGCGTAGAACGCGCCCGCGTTGACGACGTGCCTGGCCATCGTCACGTACCCGACGGCGAAGAGCGCGAAGACCGCGCCCAGCAGCAGGAACGCGAACGGCACACCGAGGACGCCCGTCACCGCGTACGCCGTCGGGACCGAACCCGCGACGACCATCAGCGGCGCCGCCGCGGAGATGACGAAGAACACGACCGAGGGGACACCGAGCCGGTCCTTGGCCAGTGCGGCGGAAACGGCGCTGGACCGTTGCTCTGTGAGGGACATCCGGAACTCCGTGAGATGGGGGGTGGTGGGTCACCGGCGGCTGATGACGGCCTGGCCGACGGCGACCTCGGTCTGGACGATCAGTCTTTGCAGTGGCGCGGGAAGCATGGCGAGCGTGGTGGCCACGAACGCGGGATCGTGCTCCCACAGGACCCGCTGGGCGCCGCCGGTGGCGACGAAGAGCCCGTACAGGACGCAGTCCCTGGTCACGGGCGGTTCGCGCCGCTGGACGGCGAGGTTCAGGCGGGCCTGCGGCCACGCGGCCACGTTCGGGTCCACGGGGACCGGTCGCTGCTGTTTCAGCAGGTTCCGTGTCGCCGGTTTGAGGAGGTTCGCGGCGATCATCCTGGTCGCGACGTCGGCGTACACCGTGCGGGCGAAGAAGAGGAGCCAGGTGAGCACCGGGTGTTGCGGCTCGGCGGCGACCTGGTCGAGCACGTTCTGGGTGACCGGATCGCCGGTGGCGTCCCTGGTGGTCACGTACAGGCGGTCCTGGCCCGACGCGACGTCCATGGTGAGGCGCTCGGCGAGCATCAGCTCACCGAGGACGGCGCCCGCCAGCCCCAGGCTCGCGAGACGCAGATGCAGTCGCGTACGCCCCGTCGCGTTGTCGTGCATGACAAAGAACAGGTCGTCGGCCAGCGACGGGCTCTTAAGATCACCCTCAGCCACGAGCCGTGATGATATAGGCGATTTGTTAAATCTGTCATCGGCGAATGATCGGCTCGCTATAGGAACAACCGGATCCTCGATCCGCAGTGGGCAGATATGTACTGAAGCGTTCCCTTTCCCGGTTTAAACCCATATATCCCGTTTGGGGGTAACGGTGCCTGGAAGTGGGGTGCGCTCTGATCCCAGGCGGCTGACGCGGCCCGGGAAGGGCTCACGCCGATCGGCCCACGCTGACCGTGCGACGTCCCGGCCCGGCCTGAAATGATCAAACCCGACCATATGTCGCCGGCGTCCGCGCGCCGGTGGCGTCCCGATCCCCACGACGAAAAGTGTTGCGATGACAGACGAACGGACCCCCGCCTCCATCGACACCACCACCCCGCATTCGGCGAGGGTGTGGAACTACTGGCTGGGTGGCAAGGACAATTACCAGGCCGACCGCGAGGTCGGCGAGCAGGTCCGCCGGGTGTACCCGGGAATCGTGGACGTCGCCCGCCACTCGCGGGCCTTCCTGGGCCGGGCCGTGCGCCACCTGGCCGGCGAGGCCGGGATCACGCAGTTCCTGGACCTGGGCACCGGGCTGCCCACGGTGGACAACACCCACGAGGTCGCCCAGCGGGTCAACCCGGCCTGCAAGATCGTCTATGTGGACAACGACCCGTTGGTGCTGGTCCACGCCCGCGCGCTGCTGTCCAGCACGCCGGAGGGGGTGTGCGACTACGTCGACGCCGACGTCCGCGATCCCGCGTACATCCTGCGGGAAGCGGCCCGCACTCTGGACTTCACGCGGCCGATCGCGTTGATGATGCTGGGCATCCTCGGCAACGTCTGGGACGACGCCGAGGCGACGGCGATCCGCGACCATCTGGTGGCGGCGCTCCCGCCGGGCAGCCATCTGGCCCTGGAGGACGGCACCAACGCCGTCGACCCCGAGGCCGCCGCCGAGGCGGAGAAGACCCGCGCCGAAGCGGGCGACCCCTACAAGCTGCGCACGCCCCAGCAGATCGCCGCGTACTTCGACGGCCTGCGCCTGCTGGAGCCGGGCGTGGTGTCGGTGTCGCGCTGGCGCCCCGAAGAGACGCTCTGGGGACTGCCCGACGAGGTCACGGCGTTCTGCGGCGTCGCCGTCAAGCCATAGACCCGCCGGGGGTACGCGCCACCCCCGCCGGAGGACCACGCACGCCCGCGGTACGCGGGAACTCGGCCGTCCGTGCTCGGCCGCGCGCGGGGGGGTATCAGGTGGGGGTGGCGCCGCACCCGGTCCGCCGGTCAGTCGCCGACCGGGACCGCCTCGACGCGCTGGACTAGTCCGGCCATCAGCGAGGTGAGCCTTGGCCACAACTCGCGAGGCAGGCCGTGGCCCGTGCCCTCGATGACCCCCGGCTCGGCGCCGCGCGACCACAAGGAAAAACGTCAGAATTCGCAAAAATGGACAATTTTCCAATGAGGCCATATAGAAAAAACGGCAGATAGGGGTGGAAATCCCCTGAGAAATGTGCGCCGTCGTCGCCCCCGGCGCGGGCGCGAAGCCGTCACCGACGTCTCTGCCGCCGCAGGCGGCCGTGAACGGGCCCGCCCGAGGTCCGGCGACAAGACCGGTGACGCGGCGGGCGCCGAAGCATCCGCGCGGATCTTCGTGGGGAACTCACCGACGCCGGCCTTGGGGATCTCGTCGGTGAACTCGACCACGCGGAGCGTCCCCCTGGATCGGCCCCGCCCACGATGCCCCCACGCGAGACGTCAACGACCTGAACACGGTGCGCGCGCCGAAAGGACACCATCGGCGGCCCGCGTGCAGAAATCGCTGCGCGTCGACGCCGGTCGGCGCTCAGGCCGTCCCGCATCATGGCCGGCAGGCCGGGGGCGGCGTCGCACGGCATGGCCGGCTCGTTGCGGTGGGCGGCCTCGACGAGGACCTCCCGGGTCGGGAGGTTCCGGCAGAGGGTGCCGGAGCCCACCCCGGCCTCCCTGGCGATGCGCTTCAGGTGCGCGTCCCGCCTTTCCGCGGCGAACGCGTGGCACGCCCGGGATGCGACACAGGGAACACGCGCACACCTGACGTGACGAGCCGACTCCGCAGAGTAATGTTCGCGGTGAAGTTGATCTTCGAGGACATCCCTCACGACAGAGTGGGAGCTCAAGTAGATGTCACAACGATCCAGGTCCGCGCTCACCGCACTGGCCCGCGCTTCCCTGGCGCTGCTGGCCGTGCCGGGGACGCAGGTGGCGGCCGGTACCACCGGTGCGCACGCCGCCACCACGGTGCGGCAGACCGTCACGCGAGCCGCCGCCACGCCCTGTGTCCGGCAGGGGCAGACGACCTACCCCGTCAGTTACTACTGGAAGAACGCGTTCGGCATGAGGCTGGGCAGCGGGTCGGTCTCGGTCGACACCTCGCCGTCTTTGTGGGGCGGGCAGATCGCACCGGGCGGCATCTTCACCCTCACCCTGGCGCACCGCACGGCCCAGTGGCCGCTGCTGGTCAGCCGCTACACCACCACCTGGGACCTGTCGTCCCTGCTGGCCTACGCTGATGTCGTCGGCCAGTCGGGGACCGGCACCATCAGCGGCAACAGCCTGTCGATCACCTCGGCGGGCACCAAGACCGACCCGTCCCCGAAGGTCATCACCTTCCGGGTCAGGCAGGGCACCATCGGGGGCGCCATGACCATCCGGCCGACCGGGATCAGCAGCGTCATCGCCGCTCCCGGCCAGCTCGGAAACAACACACCCGCCCCTGCGATCCAGATCGTCGGCGGGCAGTCCATCTCGCCCACCAAGGCCGCCGACGACAGCGCCACCACCACGCAGGGCAGGGCCGTCAGCGTGCCCGTCCTGGCCAACGACACCGGGAGCTCACCGGTGATCAGCAGCGTCACCCAGCCCCGGAACGGCACCGCGACGATCTCCGGCGGCAACGTGACCTACACCCCCGCCGCGGGGTTCGCCGGCACCGACACCTTCACCTACACCGTCACCACCGCCTGCGGAACCAGCACCGCCACGGTGACCGTCGCCGTCACCTGTGCCTACAAACCGGTCAACCTGGTCAACGGCAGCTTCGAGTCCCCGCCGGTGGCCACGGTCGACTACACCATCCCCGACGCCTCCACCAACCCCGGCGTCGGCTGGCACACCACCGCCACCGACCACCGGCTGGAGTTCTGGCGCGGCGGCCAGACCGCAGGCGGGATCGTTGTCCCGGCGGCCGACGGCCAGCAGTTCGCCGAACTCAATGCCAGTCAGGCCTCCACGCTCTACCAAGACCTGCCCACCGTTCCGGGAACCCCGCTGACCTGGTCGCTGTACCACCGAGGCCGCCTGGGCACCGACGTGATGCGCGTGCTCATCGGCGCACCGGGCGCGACCGTGGCTCAAGTCCCGTCCGGGGCCTCTTCCCCGGACATCTCCGACGGCAATACCGCCTGGGGCCACTACACCGGGGTGTACGTCGTACCTCCGGGACAGACCACCACACGCTTCTCCTTCGAATCGGTGTCGGCCGCGGGCGGTAACCCCTCTATCGGCAACTTCCTGGACGGCGTGGTGTTCAGCACGCCGCCCTGCCCGGACACCACCAAGAGCCTGGCGAAGCCGGGCCGAACCGCGGGCGCGCACGCCGCGAACTGACCGACCGCCGAGGGCCGGCCCGAGGCCGGTTCTTGCTCAGCCGCCCGTGCCGTCACCGGTGACGGCACGAAGGCGGGTCACCGTCTCGACCGCGGCCGCCAGAGCCTTCGCGCTCCCCGGCCGTTCCGTTGCGCTCAAGCCCGGCGTCGGCGCCGGTCGGCCGCACCGGCCGCCGTACGGTGGCGGGTGCGGCCGACAAGGAGTACGGCCACCCGGGGGCACGGCCTTTTCGTCACCCAGGGACGAGCGGCTGCCCGGTGTCCGGAGACGTGAGACTTGACTCTCACAATATGTGAGAGGAAACTCTCACATCATGGATTCTGGTAATCGTCTGGGTGATATCGAGATCACTGATCCGCTGGCGATGCGGGCTCTGGCGCATCCGGTGCGGCTGGCGATCCTCGAACGCCTTCAGCGGCACGGGCCGGCGACGGCGACGCAACTCTCGCCCGATGTGGGAGCGACCCCGTCGGTGACGAGCTGGCATCTGCGGCATCTGGCGGGCTTCGGTCTGGTCCGCGATGCCGAGCCCGGCCCGGACCGTCGCCAGCGGCGGTGGGAGGCGGTGGCGCGGGGCTTCCGGTTCGAGGTGCCGGAGGATCCGGACGATGAGGAGGGCAGGGCGGCTGCGCGGGTCCTGTCCCGGGAGATGTTCCTGCGCTCCGCAGACCTGCCGAACCGGTGGGCTGCCGAGGTCGAGCCCACGCTCGATCCTGCGTGGCGGCGGCTTGCGGGTCTGGCCAACACCCGCGTCGTCGTCTCCGCCCATGAACTCGCCGCCATCGAGGACGCGATCGAGCGTGTTCTCGCGCCCTACGTGACGCGTGACCAGGCCGCGCGTCCGGCCGACGGCCGTGGCGTCCGGCTGCTGCGTTACGTCCTGCCGGAGGGTGCCGAGGAGCAGACCGGCGGGTCGTCATGAGCGCCACGGACCAGGCATTACCCGTGTCTCTGTGGCGGGATCAGCGGTTCCGTCGTTTCTGGGCCGGCCAGTCGATCTCGCAGTTCGGCGACCGGATCACCGAACTGGCGCTGCCACTGATCGCGGTGGGGACGCTGCACGCGTCGGCCAATCAGGTGGCGTGGCTGACCGCGCTCATCTGGATCCCGAACCTGCTCGCGATCGTCCTCGGTGCCTGGGTCGACCAGCGCGTCCACAAGCGGCGCCTGATGGTTCTCGCCGACTTGGTGCGGGCGGCAGTGCTGCTGTCTCTCCCGGCCGCCCATCTCTTGGGGGCGGTGACGCTTGGCCAGTTGTACGTCGTGGCCTTGCTGACGGGCGCGGCCGGGGTGCTGTTCAACACCGCCTATCCGCCGTTCTTCGCCCACCTGGTGCCTCGGTCGTCCTACGTCGACGCGAACAGCAAGCTCAGTGCCAGCCGTTCCGCGTCGTATGTCGCCGGACCGGCGATCGGTGGTGCTCTGGTCCAGGCGTTGACCGCTCCCGTTGCCGTCGTCCTCGACGCCCTGACGTTCCTGGCGTCTGCGGTTCTGGTCGGTCGGGTTTGGATCGACGAACCGCCGGCCGCCCATGACCAAGCGGCGCCCCCGCTGCTGCGGCGTGCCAGGGAGGGACTGGTGTTCGTCGTGCGTCACCCGGTGCTGCAGGCGAGCCTCGGGTGCGCGGCGACCGTCAACTTCTTCACCTTTGTCGCGGGCAGTGGACTGATCGTGCTGTTCGCCAGCCGGAACCTCGGACTGACCGCGGGGGTCATCGGCATGGCGTTCGGGATCGGCGCCATCGGCTCGCTTCTTGGCGCGGTGATCGCCCCGAAGGTCTCGCGAAGGCTCGGCGTGGGCCGCAGCATCGTCGTGGGCGCTGTGTTGTTCCCGGCACCGATCGCCATCGCCGCTGCCGCGGGCGGCCCCCTCTGGGCTCGCGCCGGAGCCTTGGCCCTGGCCGAGTTCCTCTCCGGCGTCGGCGTCATGCTGTTCGACGTCAACCTCAACTCCCTTCAGGCGGACGTGATCCCCGATGGCATGCGCAGTCGAGTGGCCGGCGCGTACAGCACGATCAATTACGGCTTACGCCCCGTGGGCGCCGTCCTCGGCGGCCTCCTCGCCACCCTCATCGGCCTCCGGGTGACCCTCCTCATCGCTGCCGTCGGCGGAGCGCTGTCGCTGCTCTGGCTGCTGCCCTCGCCGATACCACGCATCCACTCCCTGACAGCCGACAATCCGGTAGCTCCAGACAGCGGCACGGACGCGAACGCGCGACCATTGCCTTGCTGACCCGCCGCGGAACCACCCGGGTCACGAGGGGACACTTCCCGAACCCAACGGCCGGCACATACATGCCGGGCCGCGGTCCCCAGCGCGGATAGTGCTTGGGCGCGGGGCGCCTGCGGTGTCCGGGAACGGTGATCGCCCGTCGTAGCCGTGAACGTGGTCCTGGATGTGGTCCTCGCCCGTGATCTGCTCGCGCACCCGGTCACACCGCCATCCGCAGGCTGCGGTCCAGGCCGGTGACGCGCAGCAGCCTGGACATGTACGGGGGCGGCGAGGCCAGGGCGAGGGTGATGCCCATCGACTTGGCGCGGTGCTGGATGCCGACCAGGACGGCCAGGCCGGAGGCGTCGATGAACGACACGCCGGACAACTCGAGGATGAGCAGGCTCGTGCTCGAGCGCAGGGCGCCCAGCAGACGCTCGCGCAGCGCCTGACTGGTGAAGATGTCGATCGTGCCGGTCAGATACAGGCTGGTCGGGCCGGACGGGCCCGCCCTGCCGTGCGGGTAGGCGTCAAGCACGGTCATAGAAGGCTCCGATCGGAGAAACGGTGAGAGCGGGGTGACGGCCGGTGGCCGGTCGGCGGTGCCGGCGCGGCTCGAGCAGGCCGGTGGACAGCGCGTGCGCACAGGTGGTGGCAGGCTGCGCGGTGGTGTGCCCGCCCTCGTTCTCCCAGGTGTCCGCTTCGTCCGCATCGAGCGCGCCGATGCCGGCCGCGGCGGATCGGTGAGCGGCGGTGATGATGTCGGCCGGGCGCAGGCGGACACCTCGGGCGGCGAGCGTGAGCGCGGCCGTGGCCGTGCCGTCCGCGGTGCCGGGCGGGACGACCAGCAGGATCAGGGGCTCGCTCCCCATGAGGATCAGGGTGATCAGGCGGGGATCGGTGTAGCGGAACCAGCCGACCCGGACCTGCCGCCCGCGGGCGGGGATACGGTGCGGGATATCGTCCCAGGCGTCCACGTGCAGGCCCACGCGTAGCGTGATCCGGTCCAGCCGCTGGTCGACGGCGGCGATGAGATCGGGCAGCTCGGCGGCGGCGTTACGGGAGCGAGGCCACCACGCCCCGTCCACGGTGCCCCGCCGGCCGAGGACGGGATCCAGCCTGAGCCGGACCGCGGAGTCGATCGCGGGGGGCGCGCCGGCGACGGCGCTCAGCGGTGTCAGATGGGAGAGAACGGTCGGCGTCATGATCGCCTGGCCTGTCCAGGCCCCTCGAAGGGCCGATAGCGGTCTATCGCCGCGGGTGACGCCGACCTGAGTGCCAACGCACGAAGTATCCTCGGTGCGTTCCAGGCTACACCCGTTTCCGGAATCACGCGTTTCCGGAAGTAAAGTGGCCGCTATGACTTCCGGAAACGCGCGGAGCGAGGCATCGCGGGCCGATGCGACCGCTTCCGGAGCCACGCCACCGGTCCGGCGCGGCCGCCGGCCGACCCCGCTCCCGGAGCCCTACGCCGCGGTGCTGGCCGACTACAGCCGCAGGCTACGCCGCTCCCCGCTGGCCGACTCCAGCAAGACCAAGTACATCTCCCGCGTACGCGGCTACCTCGCCTGGATGAGCGAGGCCGCCGCCTACGGCCTCCTGGAGGGCGACCCGCTCGCCGACCCGGCCGCGGCCACAGCGGCGGTGCGCGACTACCGCCGTCACCTGAAGAACGGCCGCCGTGCCGCCACCACCATCGACAACGTGCTCGCCGCCGCCGACGACTTCCACGCACGCCGGGGCCTGGCCGCCGTCCAGGCCGGCCGTGAGCGCGCGCGGCGGCGCACCGCGCCCAAAGCCCTGGACGAGGATGAGATCCGCCGCTACCTGCGCCGAGTGGAAGCCGCCGCCTCCCCCCGCGACACCGTCATCGCCCTGCTGCCCTATCTGGCGGGCCTGCGCATCGGCGAGGTCGTCGCCCTCGACGTCGCCGACGTGCGCGTCTCCGCCCACGAGGGCGACCTGCGCGTGCGCGGCAACGGCCGCGACGGCGAGAAGACCCGCACCGTCGCCCTGCACCCCGACCTGCGCCACGCCGTGCGGACCTGGCTGAGCGAGCGCCTCACCTGGCCCGGCGCCGACACCGGCGCACTGCTGCTGAACGCGCGCGGCGGCCGACTCACCGACCGCGCCGCCCGCCACATCATCACCCGTCTCGGCCGCGACGCCGGTCTCGGCGAGGAGCCCGGCCGGCCGTTCGCCCCGCACATCCTGCGCCACACCTTCGGCGCCCAACTGGTACGAGCCGGCACGGACCTGGTCCTGGTCGCCGAACTCATGGGCCACAAGCGCCTGGACACGACCCGCCAGTACATCCCGCCGGCCCCCGCCGACCGCGCCGCCGCCCTCGGCGCGCTCACCACCGGTCACTGACCACCGCTCCCGGCGCACCAGGCAGCGGCGTCCCCGGTCAGGCGAACCGCGAGCCCGGCGTCCGCCTTTCACGGGCGTGCCTCACAGGGGCGGGCGGCGGTCGTTGAGGATGCGCTGGAACAGCAGGCAGTCGCGCCAGGCGCCGTCGATGTGCAGGTAGGTCGGCGCCATGCCGATCGGGGTGAACCCGGCCTTGCCGAGGACCCGCTGGGACGCGAGGTTCCCGACCAGCGTGCTGGCCTGGATCCGGTGCAGCCCGAGATGCTCCCCGGCCAGCTCGCACACCAGCTCCACGGCCTTGGTGGCCAGGCCGCGGCCGTTGTGCTCGGCGTCGACCCAGTAGCCGAGGTCGGTGCTGCGGAACGGGCCCATCACGATGTTGGCCAGGGTCATGGTGCCGACGATCCGGCCGGCTCCCGCCAGGACCAGGGCGAGCACCCGGCCTTCCCGCTGTTCCCGCAGCCGGTCGCCCACCCGGGCGGCCTGCCCGGCGGGGGTGAAGAAGTCCTCGGGGCGCTCTGGCTCCCAGGGACGCAGGTGGTCGCGGTTGCGCACGTACGCCCGCGCCAGGGGCTCGGCGTCGGCCTGCGTGAGGGGACGCATCTGGATCTCGCCGGTCACGCTCACGGCGGGCACGATCATCCGGACATACTAGACAACCGGCGGCTGTGACCGGCAATGACGGTCGTAGGTCCCCCCTCATCAGCACGCCGTCGAAGGCGCCCGAGACGGCCACGGCCTGGCCGTTCTGGACGCCGAGCGCGACGGTCTCGACGGCCGCGGTGTGCCCGGTCGGCGGGCGGTCGACCAGCGGCTTGACGGTCAGGTCGCACACCCGCACCGTGCTGTCGTCCCCGCCCGAGACCGCGACCGTCCTGCCGTTCAGGGTGCCGATCGCCACGCGGGCGCACGTGTCCAGCGTCCTCGCCAAGCTCGGCCTGGGCAACCGCACGCAGATCGCGCCGCTGGCGCACGACGCCGGCCTGGCCTGACCGAACCGGCCTGCGGGCAGGCGGCCGGGGACCCTTGCGGGGGTCGAGGGGGCGGGCTACAATCCGGAACTATTAGGAAAGTTTCCTAATGAAAAGGGAGGTACAGGGACGTCACCTGCCCTTCGCCTCGGTTCCGCCCCCCAGTTACGCCCTCAGCGAGGCCGCTCCTCGATCACCCCGCGCAGAGGATGACCTCGCCCGCCGGCCGAAGCGACGCCGACGCCATCTCTCGGCGCAGCCCGGCCGACGGCCGCGCACCCCGGCCCGCAGCCGTTCCGCCCCCCGGCACGGTCGCGGGCGAGCCTTAGGCACACTCCACACCCCCCACCCCCCTGGAAGTGTCACGTGAGACTCCGCGTCCTGTTCCTCGCGGTCCTGACCGTCCTGATGACGGGCCTGGGCATCCCCTCGCTCGCCGGCGCCGGCGCCGCGCAGCAGACGAGCGCCGCCTCCAGCACGCTGGCCGCCGCCGCCTGGGCCCCGTACACCGCCTACACCGTGGGCGCCCGCGTCAGCTACAACGGCGTCGAGTACGAATGCCTGCAGAGCCACACCTCGCTGCCCGGCTGGGAGCCCGACCGCGTCCCGGCCCTGTGGAAGGCCGTCACCGGCGGCGGCACCGACACCACGGCGCCCTCGGTGCCCTCGAACCTGCGCGTCACCGCCACCACCTCCAGCAGCGTCTCGCTGGCCTGGAACGCCTCGACCGACAACGTCGGGGTGACCGGCTACGAGGTGTACCGCGGCACGACCCTGGTGACCACGGCCACCGGCACCACCTACACCGACTCGGGCCTGGCCGCCTCCACCAGCTACAGCTACACCGTCCGCGCGCGTGACGCCGCGGGCAACCGCTCGGCCGCCGGCGCCGCGGTCACCGCGACCACGCAGGGCGGCACCGGCGCGCCCGGCCAGCCCGGCACCGTCACCGCCACCCCCTCCGGCAACAGCATCGCGCTGAGCTGGGGCGCCTCCAGCGGCACGGTCACCGGCTACCGCGTCTACGAGGGCGCCACGCAGAAGGTCCAGGTCTCCGGGACCAGCGCGACCGTCTCGGGCCTCGGCACCTGCGAGACCCACACCTACACCGTCAAGGCCTACAACGCCTCGGGCGAGTCGGCCGGCCGTGACGTCACCGCCACCACCACCGGCTGCACCAACCCCGGCCCCGGCAAGATGCCGGGCGCGCCGTACCTGTACATGGGCTGGGGCAACCCGCCCAACCCGGGCACCGTCATGGACGCCACCGGCATCAAGTCCTTCACGATGGCCTTCATCCTCTCCAGCGGCGGCTGCACCCCCGCCTGGGACGGCCAGCGCGCGCTGACCGGCGGCACCGACCAGCAGGCCATCAACACCATCAAGTCCAAGGGCGGCAGCGTCCAGATCTCCTTCGGCGGCTGGAGCGGCAACAAGCTCGGCCCCAACTGCTCGACCCCGCAGGCCTACGCGAACGCGGTGCAGTCAGTGATCAACGCGGTCGGGCCGGCCGTGGTGGACTTCGACATCGAGAACACCGACGAGTTCGAGAACTACACCGTCCAGGACCGCATCCTCAACGGGTTGAAGATCGTCAAGCAGAACAACCCGAACGTCAAGATCGTCCTGACCTTCGGCACCTCCACCACCGGCCCGACGGCGCCGGGCGTGCGGCTGATCAACCAGTCCAAGGCGCTGAACGTGCCGATCGACAACTACACGATCATGCCGTTCGACTTCGGCGGCAGCAACATGTACAACGACACCGTCAACGCCTCCGAGGGCCTGAAGAACGCGCTGAAGAGCGCGTGGGGCTGGACCGACGCCCAGGCGTACGCGCACATGGGCATCTCGGGCATGAACGGCCTGTCCGACCAGTCCGAGGTCACCTCCCCGGCCACCTGGACGCAGATCCGCGACTGGGCCAAGTCCAAGGGCCTGACCCGGTTCGCCTACTGGTCGGTCAACCGCGACCGCGCCAACGGCGCCGGGGTCCCCTCCGGCGAGTGGGAGTTCACCCGCATCACCGCGGGCTTCTGACCGCGCGTGGGGGACGGGCCGGCGCCCGTCCCCCACGGTTCCACCGGTCGATCACGAGCGGGCGGCCAGGCGTACGCGAGCCCGGCCGCCCGCTCTCTCACGTCCTGCGCCGGCGCCGCCGTCCTCACCCGCCACGCCAGGACGGCCCGATGACCATCACTTTGCCGCGCCGGGCCGGAAATCGGGTTGTCCCGGCCGGGCGGGGTCTGTTGTACTCGCGGCGAACAGTCCTCGGAGCCAGGAGACGGAGCCATGCGGCAAGCGTTCATGTCCACCTCGCAGACACCTTTCGCCTACCCAGAGGACATGACGCTCCGTGCCCACGCTCAACCTAGGAATCCTCGCGCATGTAGACGCCGGTAAGACCAGCCTCACCGAGCAGCTGCTGTTCGCCGCCGGTGTCATCGACCGCGCCGGCAGCGTCGACGACGGCGACACCCAGACCGACACCCTCGACCTGGAACGCGCGCGCGGCATCACCATCAAGTCCGCGGTGGTGTCCTTCGCCATCGCCGGCGTCACGGTCAACCTGATCGACACCCCCGGCCACCCCGACTTCATCGCCGAGGTGGAACGGGTGCTGAGCGTGCTCGACGGCGCCGTCCTGGTCGTCTCGGCCGTCGAGGGCGTGCAGGCGCAGACCCGCGTGCTGGCCCGCGCGCTGCGGCGGCTGCGCATCCCGACGCTGATCTTCATCAACAAGATCGACCGTCGCGGCGCGCACCCCGGACGCGTCCTGGACCAGATCCGCGACACGCTGACCCCGGACGTGGTCGCGATGGGGGCGGCCCACGACCTCGGCACCCCCGCCGCCCGCTTCACCACCCGCGGCCCAGGCGACGGCGCGTTCACCACCGCGCTGGCCGACCTGCTCGCCCGCCACGACGACGCACTCCTCGCCTCCTGGCTGAAGGACCCGGCGGCCGTCCCCTACGCGCGGCTGCGCGCCGCGCTCGCCGACCAGACCCGCCGCGCCCTGGCCCACCCGGTGTTCGCCGGGTCGGCCGTCACCGGCGCCGGCGTCGACGCGCTGACCGCCGGCCTCGTCGAACTGCTGCCCGCCGCCGCGGGCGACGCCGCCGCACCGGTGTCCGGCCGCGTCTTCAAGGTCGAACGCGGCCCCGCCGGAGAGAAGATCGCCTACGTGCGCATGTTCTCCGGCACCCTGCGCACCCGCGACCGGCCTCCCCTCGGCGAGCGCGGCACCCCGGCCAAGGTGACCGCCGTCCAGGTCTTCGACCGCGGGACGGCCGTCCGCCGCGCCTCGGTCCACGCCGGGCAGATCGGCAAGGTGTGGGGCCTGACCGGCGTCCGGATCGGCGACCCGATCGGCGCCACACCGACCACACCCCCGCACGAGCGGCATTTCCCCCCGCCCGCGCTGGAGACGGCCGTCGTCCCCCACCACCCCGAGGACAAGGGCGCCCTGCACACCGCACTCACCCAGCTCGCCGAACAGGACCCGCTCATCAACCTGCGCCAGGACGACGTCCGCCAGGAACTGTTCCTCTCCCTGTACGGGGAGGTGCAGAAAGAGGTCATCCAGCAGACCCTCGCCGCCGACTACGGCCTGCGGGCCGACTTCCGCGAGACCACGACCATCTGCGTGGAACGCCCCGCCGGCACCGGCGTCGCCGTCGAGCGCATCGGCGAACCGGCCAACCCGTTCCTCGCCACGGCCGGCCTGCGCGTCGAGCCCGCCGCCCCCGGCTCGGGCGTGCGCGTGGAACTGGACCTGAAGGTCGAATCCATCCCGCTGTACATCTACAAGTCCGTCGAGGAGTTCCACCAGGCCGTCCAGGACACCGTCCGCCAGACGCTGCGCCAGGGCCTGCGCGGCTGGCAGGTCCTCGACTGCGCCGTCACCATGACCGACTGCGGCTACGCCTCCCCCGAGACCACCGCGCGCGACCTGCGCCTGCTCACGCCGCTGGTCCTGATGAGCGCCCTGCGCCGGGCCGGGACGGTGGTGTGCGAGCCGGTCCACCGCTTCCACCTGGAGATCCCCTCAGCCACCACCGCCACGGTCCTGCCCGTCCTCGCCCGCCTGGGCGCGACCACCCAGACCACCGCGACATCCGGCCAGGTCACCACGCTGGAGGGCGACATCCGCGCCGCCCGCGCCCACGACCTGCGCCGGCGGCTGAGCGCGCTCACCCACGGCGAAGGCGTCCTGGAGCTGGCCTTCGGCCACCACGAACCGGTACGCGGCGCGCCCCCCACCCGGCGGCCGACCGGCCCCGACCCGCTCAACCGCGAGCAGTACCTGCTGCACCTGCGGAAGCGGGTGTAGCCCCGACCACCACCTCACCCCACACCACCACGGCGGCGCGGCGGGAGGTCCGGCGGCTGCCCCGCCCCCGCCGCCGCTCCGCACCAGCCCCCGCCGCCGCCATCGCCGCCACCACCACCGTGCTGCCCCCGCTCGCCGGCCGGTTCGCCGACGACGCCATGACCGAGACACCGCTGCGGGAACGCGTCGCCCGCGCCGCCCGCGACGGCACCGGCTGCGCCACCGTGCTCGTCGTCTCCCACCGCCCGGCCGCACTCCAGCGTGCCGACCAGATCACCGTCCTGGACCGCCGGCCGCGTCGCCGGCCGCGGCACCCTCACCGAACCGCTGCGCACCTGCCCCGAGATGCGGCGCCTGTGGGGCGAGGAAAGCGCCCGGGAAGCCGCGCAGACCGCACCGACCCCACCGGGCGGACCGCGCCGGGCAGACCGTCCACGGAGTCCACGCCGGCCCGTCCCACCGGCCGGCCGCTCTCATCCCGGCAGGCGGCGCACCTTCAGCACGTTGTCGGTACGCGCGACCGGCCGGCCGTCCGGGGTGTCCTGGACGCGCTCGTACTCCTCGCACACCTCCACCTCCCACCCGCCGGGAGGCAGGTCCAGCGCCTCCAGCACCTCCCGCGGCGTGGGAAGGGTCAGCCCCGGATGCGCGTCCGCCTCCCACGGCGCCGGCCCGGCATGCCCCGCCACCAGCAGCACCCCGCCCGGCGCCACGGCCGCCGCACCCCACCGCAGGATCCGCTCACGCGGCAGCTCCGCATGCGAATGCAGGAAATGCGCCGACACCAGATCGAACACCCCCCGCGGGAACGACACCCCCAGATCACGCCGCTGCCAGTCCACCAGACCCGCGACCCCCGCCTCCGCGGCCCGCGCCGCCGCCCTCTCCAGGGCCACCCCCGACACGTCCACCGCCGTCACCCGCCACCCCCGCCCGGCCAGCCAGATCGCGTCCGCCCCCTCGCCACACCCCAGATCCAGAGCCGTCCCCGCCGGCAACGCCGCCACCTGGCGGACCAGCATCACGTTGGGCTCACCACTCCAGACCCGATCCCGCTCCGCGTACCGCGCGTCCCAGTGCCGCGCCGCCACGCCCAGATCCTCACCCATCGGCCATCCCTCTCGTCCCGCAGACCGGAAAGCACACACCGCGCACTCCCCGCGTTCACCGAGATGGTCCGCCCACCCCCGCTCGTTTGACAAACCTTCTTGCCGGAGTGGCAATATAGAGATGGCCGACGAAGACCTCACCGGCGTCCTCGACGCCGTCGGCCCGCGACTGCGGGCCCTGCGCCGCGAACGCGACGTAACCCTCGCCCAGCTCAGCCAGGCGACCGGCATCTCCCTCAGCACCCTGTCACGCCTGGAATCCGGCCAGCGCAAACCCACCCTCGAACTCCTGCTCCCCCTCGCCAAGGCCCACGGCGTGCGCCTGGACGAACTCGTCGGCGCCCCCGCCACCGGCGACCCCCGCGTCCACCTGCGCCCCTTCACCCGGCACGGCAGAACCTTCATCCCCCTGGCCCGCCATCTCGGCGGCCTGCACGCCTACAAAGTGATCATCCCCCCGTCACCGGACCCCGGCGCCCCCCTCGACCCCCGGGTCCACGAGGGGTACGAGTGGCTCTACGTCCTGTCCGGCCGCCTGCGCATGGTCCTCGGCGAACACGACGTCGTCCTCACCACCGGCGAAGCCGCCGAATTCGACACCCACCTCCCCCACGCCTTCGCCAGCGCCGACCCCCACCCCGTCGAAATGCTCATCATCTTCGGCCCCCAAGGCGAACGCATGCACGTCCGCGCCCGCCCCACCACCAAGTGACCCCACACAGGGCCGACGCGGGAACGAACGGCCCGGCCGATCGGAGCACCCAAGTCTCCCGGGTGGCCCCGCCGGCCAGCGGGCGGATCCCGCTCGCGGCCAAAAGCCCCGACCCGGAACCGGATCACCCCCACAGCGCGATAGACAAGATGTGCACCGACACCTCCGACGCCGCGCACAACCACCCCCCACCGACCTCGGCGGCGACGACGCCACACTCCTCACCGCCATCGCCGCCCAGCACACCGGCGCGCTGAAAACCCTCCACCACCGCCACGCACCCTGGCTACGCCTACGCCTCACCCGCCGCTGCGCCGACCCCGACCTCGTCGACGAAGTCATCCAGGACACCTTCGTCGCCATCTGGCGCCCCAGGAACCGGCCACCCCGAACGCCTCCCCGCCCAGATCCGCGACCGCTACCTGTCACCCCACGCCCGAACCTGCCGCGAACACCGCACCGTCACCTACTGCGCCTTCCCCGACTACCAGTCCTGGATCCCGCTCTGGGCCGCGGCGATCGACCCCGTCGTCCAAGCCCTGCCCCCGGCACAACGGGAGCACATCCCGACCGTCAAGCAATCCACCAGCAGCTGGTGGCTGTACGAAGACTGCGCGGCCCGTACTGGCCCTGGCTCTACCAAGCGAACCGACCTGGGAACCGGTCCACCTCGCCTGGCTGACCGCACTGCCACTCCTGCTCACAGCCCTGGACCTGATCGGCCAAGGACCCCGTCGGACCCGCTGACGGACTGCCGTCAGGGCGCAGCTGGAGATTGTCGGGGGTTGCTCAGCTGTTTTCTGAGCGAAGCCAACGCCTTTACATTGTAGATTTCTAGCTGCACCCGTCGATCTCTACGAGTCAGCGCGGCCGGCGGCCGGCCTCGTCGCCACGGTGGGACGGACCGCAGACCGGTTGTCAGCTGGTGGCGCCCCAGGTGAGAGAGAGGCCGGTGGCGGCGCGTTCGGTGCGGATCTCCATCATGCTGCCGAGGATGGTGGCATGGTCGGACACCACGGGCGTGGCGTCGAGCGTGTAGGTGATCCGGGTGCTGACGAGCACCGGGCTGCCCTGCGGCTCGTGGAGGTGGCGGGCGGCGGCGGGGTCGAGCAAACCGGGCCGAACCACCTCGGACGCCCGGGCGACCGTCACTCCCGCGTCGGCGAGGGCCGTGTAGAGGGACACGGCCGTGAAGTCGCGGTCGCGGATCTGGTCGGCCACCGGCCGGCGGACCCAGGACACCTGGTGTACGGCGGGACGTCCCGCGAACTCGCGGACCCGCTCCAGCCGCAGGGCGGTGTCGCCGGGACGCAGCCGCAGCTCCGCGGCGATCCGGGCGGGCGCCCGGCGCACCGCCCGCCCGGCCACCGCGGTGCGCACGTCGTGGCCCTGTTTGCGCAGGTCGTCGACCAGGCTGCGGAGGGAGTCGAGCTGGTACGCCAGGTGGGGCGGGGCGACGAACGTGCCCCTGCCGGGCTGCTGCACGATCAGTCTCTGGTCGCTGAGCTCCCGCAACGCCTGGCGCAGCGTCATGAGGGTCACCCCGTAGGAGGCGCTCAGCTCCCGTTGCGGCGGCAGGACCTCACCGGGGGCGTAGTGTCCCGACCGGATCTTCGCGGCGAGGTCGGCGGCGATGGCGCGGTATCTCGCCTCGTGCCCGGCGTCGGGGGTCATCGTGGTCGGTCACACTCCTGGTCGAGGGCTTGCCGCAGGGTCGCGAGGAAGGCCCGCAGGTCCTCCGGACCAGCCCCGTCGAGCACCCGCCGCATGACCGCGGCGCCGACCACCACGCCGTCGGCGTGCCGGCGGGCTTCGCGTGCCTGGTCCGGGGTGGAAATGCCAAATCCTAGCAAGACCGGCCGGTCGGTGACGCGCCTGATCCGCTCGGTGAGCTCCGCCGCCGAAGCGGCGAGGGCGGCCCGCTCACCGGTGGTGCCCATCAGCGACACCGCATAGACGAAGACAGCCGGCGGGCCGGTGTGAGCGGGGTCGGCCGCCCGGCGTGCACGGCGAGCAGCCGCGCCAGGGCGCCGCGGAACCCCGGATCCGCCCAGGCCTCCCGGAACGCCTCGTCCACCTCGCGGCACGCCTCCACCAGGGACTCCGGCGCGTACCGTCCGCCGTACTCGCCGAATCGGCCCCGCGCTCGGGGCTCGCCCATCGTCCCGTCCGGCGGGACCGGCTCACGCCAGGCCAACACATCTCGCATGCCATGCTCCGATCGTTCTATAACTCTATGATGAGTTATAGAACAGTGAGTGTGGCACGGCCGGTGTGGACGCGCCACCACCGATGCTCGGCACGGCAGCCAGGAGGTCCTTCGGCCGCGAATCGCAGCACGAGCGTGCGGATCAGTGGCGATGACGGCCGTCGTGGGAGCGTCACCTGAAGGCGGCGATGTTGCGGCCTGCCCACTCGGCGAAGGTGCGGGGCGCGCGGCCGAGGACGCGCTCGACGTCGGGGCTCACCCGCCGTTCGCCGTCCGTCGGCTCGCCGAGGATGGCCAGGGTGCCCTCCACCACCACCTCGGGCATGAACCGGGACATCTGCGCACGCGCCTCCTCCCTGCTCTGCTCGACGAACCGCACCGGCTCGCCCAGCGCCTCGCCGATCGCCGTGGCGCGCTCGCGCGGTGTCACGGCGACGGGCCCGGTGAGCTCGTAGGTGCGCCCCGCGTGGCCCGGCTCACGCAGGGCGGCGGCCGCGACCTCCGCGATGTCGGCCGGGTCGACGATCGGCAGTCCCACGTCGCCGAACGGCGCCGCGGCCGTCCGGTGCGCGCGGATCGGCTCGCACCAGGCGAAGGCGTTGGAGGCGAACCCTCCCGGCCGCAGGATCGTCCAGTCCGGACCGGCCTGCCGCAGCGCGTCCTCGAACTCCCGGAGCCTGGCGTGCGAGACGAACTCCGGGCGCGTCGCCACGGCCTGCGAGGACAGCAGGACGACCCGCCCGACCCCGGCGGCCTTCGCGTCGTCGAGGATCGCATGGGGGCTCGCGCCGGTGACGAGCTGTTCTCCGGCGATCAGGAGGAAGAGCGCGGCGGCGCCTTCGAGCACGGGGCGAAGGCTCTCGGATCGGCCCAAGTCGGCCTGGCGATGCCGTACGCCGTCGGGCAGGTCCGCCGCCCGCCGCGACACGGCCGTCACCCGCTCGCCGGCCGAGGCGAGCGTCCGCACCAGATGCCGCCCGATGTTCCCGGTCGCACCGGTTACCACGATCATGGATCGTCTCCTTAGTTAGTTGGCTGACTAAGAACCGACCGTAGCCCGTCGCGGCCTCGCGTGTCTATAGTGAGTCAGGTGACTGACTCAACGAGGGTCCGGCGCGGGGCCGGCAAGCGGGAGCGCCTGGCGTCCGCCGCCGCCCGCGTGCTGCACGAACAGGGCGTCGAGAAGACCACGCTCGCCGACATCGCGCGAGCGGCCGGCGTCCCCGTCGGAAACGTCTACTACTACTTCAAGACGAAGGACGAACTCGTCGAAGCCGCGATCGAGTCCCACGCCGACGGTCTCAAGACGCTCATCGCCGCGCTCGAACGGCTCCCGGCGCCGCAGGACCGGCTGAAGGCGCTCGTGCGAGGCTGGGCCGACCAGCGCGAGGTCGCGGCCCGGTACGGATGCCCCACCGGAACGCTGGCCTCGGAGCTCGACAAGCGCGCCGACGGCCTCGACCGCGCGATCGCCAAGGTCATGGGGGCGCTGCTCGACTGGGTCGACCAGCAGTTCCGGCAGATGGGGCGGACCGACTCCCGGGAGCTGGCCGTGGCCCTGGTCGCCGCCTACCAGGGGATCTCCCTGCTCACCAACACCTTCCGCGACCCGGCACTCATGGCGACCGAAGGCCGGCGCCTGGAAGGCTGGATCGACTCGCTCGCCTGACAGCGGCTCGTTCCCGGATGCCGGTGAGGGGCTACCTGGTGAAGGCCAGGGAGGCGTTGTGTCCGCCGAAGCCGAACGAATTGGCGATCGCCGCCGTCCAGCCGCCCCGCCGGGGGGTACCGGTGACGACGTCCAGCTTCACCTGCGCGTCGAGATCGTCCAGGTTGCGGATGGCCGGGACCACCCCGTCCCGCAGGGCGAGGACCGTCGCCAGGGCGCCCATCGCCCCGGCCGCCCCGCACAGATGCCCGGTCATCGACTTGACCGCGGTGACCACGGGATGCGTCCCGATCGCCTCGGTGATCGACCCCGCCTCCGTCAGGTCGCCGGTCGGGGTCGAGGTGGCGTGCGCGCCCACATGCCCCACGTCCAGCGCCTCCAGGCCCGCCGACGCCAGCGCGAGCCGCATCGCACGGACCTGACCGCTCACGTCGCCGGCGGTGATGTGATGAGCGTCGGACGTGGTGCCCGCCCCGGCCAGCGTCGCGTGCGCCCGGGCTCCCCGGGCCGCGGCGAACCCCTCGCGCTCCAGCACCACGATGGCCGCCCCCTCCCCCAGGACGAAGCCGTCCCGTCCCCCGTCGAACGGCCGGGACGCCTCCCCGGGCGCGTCGTTGCGCGTGGACAAGGCCCTGGCCTGGGCGAACCCGGCCAGCGTGAGCGGGTGCACGCACGCCTCCGCGCCACCCGCGACCACCACGTCGGCGCGACCGAGCCTGATCAGGTCCAGCCCCATCGCGATCGCCTCGGCGCCGGAGGCGCAGGCGCTCACCGGCGTGTGCGCGCCGCCCCGGGCGCCGAGCTCGATGCTCACCACCGCCGCCGGGCCGTTGGGCATCAGCATCGGAACCGTGTACGGCGACACCTTCCGGGCGCCCGACTCCTCCAGCAGCGCGTTCTGGGCGAGGGTCGTCAGCACCCCGCCGACCCCCGTGCCGATGACGACCGCGAGCCGCTCGGGCTCGACGTCCGGAGCCCCGGCGTCCTGCCAGGCCTCCCGCGCCGCGACCAGGGCGGCCTGCTGGCAGCGGTCCAGCCGCCGGGCCTTCACCCGGCCCAGCACCTCGGCGGGATCGGTCTTCATGCGCCCGGCGATGCGGACGGGCAGGTCCCGCGCCCAGTCCTCCTCGATCGCGACCACCCCGGACCGTCCCTCCAGCATGCCGGCCCACGTGGAGGTGACGTCCCCGCCCAGCGGCGTGGTGGCACCGAGCCCGGTGACCGAGGCACCCTCTTTCATCCCGTCTCCCCTCGACACGACCCCTCCGTCCCCGCGGACCCCGCCGCGCGGCGATACGTCCCGAACACTCGAGGTCTACGGTCTCAAGGCGGGCCGGTTTCGGCAGGTGGCCTGACCGACGAAAAAGTGACGTGACCTTTGTCGCCGATGTCACGATCGTTGGTGGCCACCGACCGGACGCCTTTACTTTGTAGATTCATTCCGTAGCACAGCGGTGGCGTTCCAGCCGGAGAGTCGGCCGTCTCCCTCACGCGGCGTCCGTAAGGGGGCCGACCGCGCGAAACGGCCGCCGGTCGGATGACCGGCGGCCGCCTCACGTGCCCGGGGAGAGGGTCAGGGGGCCTTGCGGACCTCCACCCTTTCCTTGCGGTAGTTGTCGGCGTGGCCGTCCGGCCGGTAGCCGCGCTCGACGTTGCCGGCGATGTCCACGGCGAACCAGCGGACCTCGGTCGTCCTGTCGACGGTGAGCTGCTGCGCCCCCTCACGCATCGCCGCGGCGGTGAGCTTGGGAGAGCTCAGCGTCGGACGGCTGCCGTCCAGCGTGTAGTACACGTTGGCGGGCTCGTCGATCGTGAAGGTGAACGACGTCGAACCGGGCGCCTTGGCGGTCACCTTCAGGTCCGACCGGGGACGGTCGTCGTCGTCGGCGAAGGAGCGGGCGACCTCCAGGATGGCGATCTGCCCGGAGGAGAACTCCATCGCCTCCTCGTGACCCTCGGCGAACGGCGGCTGGAAGCCGACCGGCTCGAACTGCTTGGTCGCCGGGTTGTAGACGTCGGCGCCGACCTCGAAGTCCCAGCCGATGATGTCCCGGTTGAACCAGTGCTCGTCGGCGCTGTTGCCCGCCGCCGAGTACAGCACGTCCGGGACCGGGCCGGTGCGGCCGGGCCAGATCGCCGTGCCGCGCCAGGACTGCACGGCGGACAGGATGTGGCTGGAGGCCTGCCAGAAGTACTCCTCGGTGCCGAAGTCGACCCGGGGCAGCAGCTCGCGGCCCGCGGCCTTGTAGGCGCCGGGGGGCCACATGAAGTAGCCGCCGTAGGAGTGGGTGTTCATCGCGAACTTGATGTTCGGGTACTGGTGGGTGAGCCACACCTCGTTGCGGGACTCCGGCTCCGACAGCTCGGCCGGGCCGGCGAAGGTGTCACTGGAGCAGCTCGCGGAGGCGCCGCTGTACCCGTCGTAGTACGAGCCGACCGAGAAGTTGCGGTTGATGTCCACGCCCCAGCCGTTGCGGGCCGCCGGGTCCGAGCGCTCGGGTCCGCAGTGGTCGGTCATGTTGCGGCGCTGGAAGTTGTAGTCGTACATGCTGTAGTGCGCGCCGTCGGGGTTGACCACCGGCAGGATGAAGATGTCCAGGTCGTCGACCAGCTTCTTGGTGGCGTTGTCCCTGGCGTAGTTGCGCAGGAGCCGCTCGGCGGTCTCGACGCAGGTCACCGGGGTCACCCACTCGCGGGCGTGCTCCTGGCAGTACAGGAAGACGCCGGTCTTGGATCCGTCGCGCTTCTTGCCGACGCGCAGCGCCTTCATCTGGAAGGGGGCGCGCGCGATCGACTGCGGGGCCTTGAGGTTGTCGGTCAGCCGGGTGGCGGGGGCCGCGGCGACCAGGCCGGCTCCGGCGTTGCCCCGGTAGGTGGCGGCGGTCAGCAGGGCGGACGCGGAGGCGTGGGCATTGAGCGCGTCCGCGACCTGGCGGGCGGTGCTGCTGACGGCGCCGGAGGCGTCCGTGGCCAGGCTGACCACGACGTCCTTGCCGGTCACCGACACGCCGAGCGCGGCGTTCGGCGTCCCGGGCTTCACCAGGGCGACGCTGATGTCGTTACCGCCCTCGTGGCCGTAGACCTTCGAGCTGACGTAGAACGTGCTCGCGGCGACGGTGCCGAACTGCGCCTGCGCGAGACGGCGGTAGCCGTTCGTCTTGTACGGCAGGTCGACGATCTCGGCGACCTTCGGGAACTCCCGGGCCAGCGTCGTCATCCGGTAGGTGACCTCGGTGGGGTCCATGTAGTGGTCCACGAAGTCGGAGATGTAGTGCTTGCCCGGCGCCTTGCGGCGCTCGCCCAGCCACTTGGACACCGGGACGGTGACCGTGCCGCCGCGATTGCTGGTGATCGTGACCTTGGTGGGGGTCTGGTCGATGTTCAGCGGCGTGTTGAACCGGTGGTACATGTACTGGCCGGCGTCGGTGAAACGCGACATCGTGGCGGTGCCGCCGGAGTCCGGGGCCGTTCCCCTGCCGCTGTCCCAGGTCGCGGTGAGCACGGTCTCGGCGTCGGTGGCGCTCGACTTCACTTCGACGGACAGGAAGCGCTGGTCGTCGAGGCTGGTGAACCACTCGGCGCGCAGGACGGTCAGCTTGTCGACCTCCGCCTGCGCCTCCTTCGACTCCGCGATCGCCGAGCGCCGCTGGGCCATGTTGGCGGCGGCGTCGGTCTGGTCGGAGATGGCGCCGCGCACGTCGATGCCGAGGGCGCGCAGGTCCTGGGCCTCCTGCGGGCTCAGGACGGCGTGCACCTCGATGCCGTCGGCGACGGACTTCTTGTACTCCGCGAGGTCGAGGCCCATGGAGTTGAGGCGGTCGAGGGCGTCCTGGTCCGGGACGACGACGCGCAGCAGCGCGACGCCGTTCTGCTCGGTGCTCGGCTGCCGGTCCGGCACGACCTCACTGGTGGGCGGGGACGGCTGGGCGAGAACCGGGATCGCGCTCAGAGAGAAGGCTACGGGCAGGGCGACGGCCAGCATGATGAGGCCGGCCCTCCCGCGTTTGAGAGAAGTCCTCACGAGATTCCTCCAGTAGGCGCACGACACCGGGGTAGGGGGTCATCCCGGCACGAAGTACGCATTCGGCAAGAATTGTTGCCAAAGGGAGGATCATCGTCAAGGTTTCAAATACTCACATTCGCTGGCATTGAATCTTTATAGGAAATTTATGTACTTGTTTGCCGGCTTCTGATAAAGCGGCACGGCGCGCTCGCTCCATACGGACACGACACCGGACGCAAGGGAAGCGCTGACGGCATCGACAGGACCGGACGGCGGCACGGGACGGCTTGCGGCACCGGTCGACGGACGGCCTGCGGCACCGGACTGCGGTCTGCGGTCTGCGGAGTCGCGGAACCTGGCGGACACTCCCCCGGAGTCGCCTCATGCCCTCTCTTGGAGCCGCCTCGCGTACTCTCTTGGAGCCGCCTCCCGCGCTCCCTTGGAGTCGCGTCTCGGCTCACGGGTGCGGCAGGTAACTCCACTCGCGGCAGCGACGCGGCCGTCTTCGCGGACCGCGCTCGCGACGCGAACTCCGCTTCGGAAACGCGCGTGCGGCATTCGCCGACCAGACGGAGAACGAACGGACGGCGCCTCCCCGGCGCCTCATCGACGCCTCAGAGGCGGTACCCCATTCCCCGATAATCAGCCGGTCGCATATCTCCCGGCGGAATCGATTCCGCCCCCGATTCTTTCCGTCACCCGTACCTTCCTCCGGGGTCACCCCCCGCCGCGGCCGACGCGGGCGCCCCCGTCAGGCCGTCTTCTCGTGGCGCTCATGGCCGCGTCCCGGCCGCTCACGGGCGATGAGGGTCGGGTTGACGTTGTGCAGAACGGTGTCGCGGTCGATCACGACGCGGGCGACGTCGTCCCGGCTCGGCACCTCGTACATGACGTTGAGCAGCACCTCTTCGAGGATCGCGCGGGCCGCCCGGGCGCCGGTTCGGCGTAGCAGGGCCTGGTCGGCGATCGCGCCCAGAGCGTCCTCGGTGAACTCCAGCTCGACGCCGTCCAGGGCGAACAGCTTCTGGTACTGCTTGATCAGCGCGTCGTGCGGCTCGGTGAGGATGCGCGTCAGCGCCTCGCGGTCCGGCGACCGGAGCGTCGACAGCACCGGCAGCCGCCCCACCAGCTCCGGGATCAGTCCGAACTCCAGCAGGTCCTGCGAGGTCACCTGGGCGAAGACGTGCCCCTCGCCCTTCGCGGGCGCGGGGCGGATCCCGGCGCCGAACCCGGCGCGGCCGCGCCCCGTCCGCCGCTCGATGATCGTCTCCAGGCCGTCGAACGCCCCGCCGGCGATGAACAGCACGTGGCTGGTGTCGATCTGGATGAACTCCTGATGCGGGTGCTTGCGACCGCCCTGGGGCGGCACGCTCACCGTCGCCCCCTCGATGATCTTCAAGAGTGCCTGCTGGACGCCCTCGCCGGACACGTCGCGGGTGATCGACGGGTTCTCGCCCTTTCGGGCGATCTTGTCGATCTCGTCGATGTAGAGAATGCCCGTCTCGGCCCTCCTGATGTCGTGGCCGGCGGCCTCGATCAACCTGAGCAGGATGTTCTCGACGTCCTCCCCGACGTACCCGGCCTCGGTGAGCGCGGTGGCGTCGGCGATCGCGAAGGGGACGTCCAGCAGGCGGGCGAGGGTGCGGGCGAGGTGGGTCTTGCCGGAGCCGGTCGGGCCGATCATGAGGATGTTGGACTTGCCGAGCTCGACGTCCTCGTCGTCGCCGGCGGGCCGCCGGGCGCGGCCGGTGGCCGGGCGGACGCGTTTGTAGTGGTTGTAGACCGCCACCGACAGCGACATCCTCGCCGTCTCCTGGCCGACGACGTACCGCCCCAGGAACGCGTCGATCTCTCGCGGCTTCGGCGCCTCCGGCGGCGCGCCCCCGGCCGTCTCGACGAGCTCGTCCTCGATCAGCTCGTTGCAGACCTCGACGCACTCGTCGCAGATGAAGACGCCCGCCGGGCCCGCGATGAGCCTGCGGACCCGCTTGCGGCCCTTGCCGCAGAACGAGCACAGCAGGTCGCCGTCGCCGATGCGTGCCACTCGGAAAACCCCCTCGGTGAGCGTGCGGACGTCAGACCCGGCGCTTCACATGATTCGATCATATGGTCATACCATCTGGATGCCGACGGTATCTTGGATCCCGCCGGACGGCAAACCCGAGGACGAGGAAGGGCGAGGACGACCGATGGCCAGGCTGACCAGGGCGGAGTCACAGGAGCGCAACCGCGCCAGGGTGCTGTCCGCCGCCCGGGAGGAGTTCTCGGAGCTGGGCTTCCGCGACGCCAAGATCGACCGCATCGCGGAGCGCGCCGGGCTCACCCGCGGCGCGGTGTACTCCAACTTCCCCGGCAAGCGGGCGCTCTACTTCGCCGTCCTCGCCGAGTCGGCCGAGCGCGGTCCTGACGCCCCGCGTCCCGAGGCGGGCCGCGACGCCCGCACGGCGCTCGGCGCGTTCGCCCGCGCCTGGGTCGGTCGTCTCCCCCTCGCCACCGACGACGGTCCCGGCGCGGCCCGCCTCGCCATGGACCTGATGCCCGAGATCCTCGCCGACGAGCGCACCCGCCGCCCGTTCGCGCAGCTCATGAAGCTCGACGCGATCCTGCTCGGGCTCGCGCTCGAACGGCTGGGCCCGCCCGGCGCGCCGCCGGTCCGCCAGGTGCGCGTGGCCGAGGCCGCGCTCACGACCCTGCACGGCGCCACGCAGATGGCCACCGCCGCGCCCGGCTTCATCGAGCCCTTCGACGTCGTCAGCGTCTGCGAGCGGCTCGTGGGCCTGGAGCTCGGTGGCGGGTGGCCGCTCGTTCCGCCCGTCCCCCCGGCGCGGCCCGCCGACGAGCCGTGGTCTCCCATGGCGCCGGACGCGGGAGGGTTGATCGACGTGGTGCGCGGCGAGCCCGCGCGGCTCGGCGACGACGGCGTGGTGGCGGTCCTCGGGCTGCACCGGCTGGAGGCCGTCGAGGAGGCCGTGCGCGCGGCGCCGCCGGGCGCCGAGGTCACCGCCGTCCTGGTCACCGGCGACCCGGGCGAGCTGGCGCCGCTGGCGCGGCTGGTCGTGGCCGACCTGTGCGGCTGCCTGCGCGAGTCCTTCCCGCCGGGGGCGTGGCCGCGCCTTCAGGTGGTGCACGACGAGTCCGGCGCCGTCGCCGCGGCGGCGGGCGTGCCCGCGGTCGGGGACGACACCGAGACGGCCGTGCGCGTCGCCGGCGGCCGGGTCGTCGCCCGCGCCGACGGCCGGGGCGCCTGCCACGCCGCCGCCTCGGCCACCGTCGCCACGCCGCCCGGCCGATCCGAGGCGCGACGTCATGGCTAGCCCTGGCGAAGTACCATCGGTGCGTGACCGAAACAACCGAAACCGCACCTGGCTGGCTCGCTCCTGAGGAGCTCGAGACGGTGCGGGGCCGGATGCCGATCCTCTACGTCGACGCCGTGCCCGTGCGGGTGGACGAGGCCGGCGTGGTGACCCACATCGGCCTGCTGCTGCGCATCGGCTCCGACGGCACCATCAGCCGCGCGCTGGTCTCCGGCCGCGTCCTTCTGTACGAGCGGGTGCGCGACGCGCTCGTGCGTCACCTCGAGAAGGATCTCGGGCCCGTGGCACTGCCCCACGTGCCGGTCTCGCCGCAGCCGTTCACCATCGCCGAGTACTTCCCGACCCCCGGCGTCACGCCGTACCACGACCCGCGGCAGCACGCCGTATCCCTGGCCTACATCGTCCCCGTGGCGGGCGACTGCCGTCCCCGGCAGGACGCGCTGGACCTGATCTGGTTCACGCCGGAGGAGGCCGCGTCCCCGCAGGTGCAGCAGGAGATGACCGGCGGGCAGGGTCTGCTGCTGAAGCAGGCCCTGGCCCACGTGGGCCGGCTTCCGTGAAGCGCTGACGCGGCCGCCGGGCCCTGCTCGGGACGGGTCGCCGCCGGTGGTCCGGCCGGATCCCGGCGGGCCGCCGGCCAGGCCCGGCATGTGGCGCAGAAGGAACTCGTGCGGTCTCGCGATGTGCCGGCGCGTCAGCTCTGGGGCGAGGTCTCGGTCGCCGCGCGCACCGCCTCGTAGATCGCGCGGTGCTCGCCTTGCAGGCGGTCGGTCTCGTTCGGCGTGTCGATGTTCAGGTAGAGGTAGCGGTCGGTCAGCCTCCTGGGCTGCCCGGTGATCGCGATCATGCGGGGCGGCAGGCTGGACCGACCCGCGCGAGCGGTCCGCGGGGGGCGAGAGCGGTCCTGACCAGGCTCTTTTTCCATGGCGAGATACAAGTTGTGAAATATCTTGTCCGAAGCGATTGCAGGCTTGTTCGGGAACGTGTTACCTCTTCTACTGCCAGTGCGATGCCGGGCAGGGCCGTGCGGGCAGGTTCCCCACTCACCCCCAGAGGGAGACCCGCTCATGTCCTTGCGAAGATTCCGGCTCGCCGCGACCGCCGTCCTGCTCCTCGGCGGCACCGCGTTCGGCGTCGCCGGAGCCCCGGCCGCGCAGGCGGCCGGCGAGACCGTCAACATCTGGCTCACCACGACCTCCGACGCCGGCGGCCGCAACGTGACCAGGGGGCTCCAGCAGCAGGCGCCCATCGCGTTCGCGGCCACCAGCCCCGGCGCGCAGCAGACGATCACCGTCAACGAGAACACGACGTACCAGCAGTTCGAGGGCGCGGGCGCGTCCTTCACCGACACCGCCGCGTGGCTGATGAACAGCAGCGGCGCGCTCACCGCCGCGACACGCAACTCGGTCATGCAGAAGCTGTTCGACCCGGTCAACGGCATCGGGGTCGACTTCCTCCGCAACCCGCTCGGGTCCTCCGACCTGGCCCGCAACAGCTTCTCGTTCGACAACACCTGCTGCGACCTGAACGACTTCTCGATCAGCCACGACCTCGCCGACATCGTGCCGCTGACCAAGCAGGCCAAGCAGCTCAACCCGGCCCTGAAGGTCATGGCGTCGCCATGGAGCGCGCCGCCGTGGATGAAGGACAACAACTCCTACAGCCAGGGCTGGCTGCAGTCGCAGTACTACGGCCTGTACGGGCAGTACTTCGCGCGGTACATCCAGGCCTACCAGCAGCAGGGCATCCGCGTCGACTACGTCACCCCGCAGAACGAGCCCACCTGCTGCGCCGGCTACCCGTCGATGAACTGGAACGCCTCCGGCCTCCAGACCTTCGTCAAGAACGGCCTGTGGCCGGCCTTCCGCGCCGCGGGGATCACCACCAAGACGCTGGTCCACGACTGGAACTGGGACAAGTACGACGAGTACGCGGCCCTGCTGGTCAACGACGCCGCGATCCGCAACGACCCGTTGTTCGGCGGGATCGCCTGGCACGGATACGGCGGCGACGTCACCAAGCAGACCACCGTGCACAACCAGTACCCGCAGGTCAACGCGTACCAGACCGAGCACTCGGGCGGCACGTGGATCGGCGACCAGCAGGCCGAGGACATGAACAACCTGATCGACTACACCCGCAACTGGGCTCGTAGCTGGATCAAGTGGAGCCTCGCCGTGGACCAGAACTACGGCCCGCACAACGGCGGCTGCGGCACCTGCACCGGCCTGATCACCGTCCACAACGGCGACGCTCGCCACGGCCAGGTCGACTACACCATCGAGTACTACACGATGGGCCACCTCACGAAGTTCGTGAAGCCCGGGGCCTACCGCGTCGACTCGACCGCCAACGGCGCGGTGAAGAACGTCGCCTGGAAGAACCCCGACGGCTCCAAGGCGCTGATCGCCTACAACACGACCGGCGGCTCTCAGTCGGTCAAGGTCAACTGGGGCGGCCAGTCGTTCACCTACACGCTGCCCGCCAAGACCTCGGCCACCTTCACCTGGGCGGGCACGCAGGGCGGCGGTGGCGGCGGCCGGTCCATCGTCGGCTACGGCGGCAAGTGCGTGGACGTGGCCGGCGCGAACAGCGCCAACGGCACGCAGGTCCAGCTCTACACCTGCAACGGCAGCACGGCCCAGCAGTGGACCGTGGGCACCGACGGGACGATCCGCGCGCTCGGCAAGTGCCTGGACGTCAACGCCGGCAGCAACGCCAACGGCACCAAGGTGCAGATCTACGACTGCAACGGCAGCGCCGCGCAGTCGTGGACGGTGAACTCCGACGGCACGATCCGCGCCCTCGGCAAGTGCCTGGACGCCACGGGTCCGAGCTCCGCCGACGGCACTCCCCTGCAGATCTGGGACTGCTTCGCGGGCGACAACCAGCGATGGTCCATCGTCTGACCTGCCGCTTCACCCGGTCTCTTGACCGCACGCACCAGGGAGCGTTAAATCCCAGGCAACGAACTGATAAGAAACCTTCTTGTCAATTGAGGCTGCCCACTCAGGCCGACAGGAGGGCCCCGCTGAACGGAGGCTTCCCGAGCGCTTTTTCCATTGCTTATTTGAAGCACTGATCTAGAAGGACGCGAACACCCCCCATGAAACGCCAACACCCCGCACGCAGCCGCGCCTGGCTGCTCTCAGGCGCCTTCGTGGCGATCCTGACCCTTCTCGCGGCCGGTCTCGGCCTCTCCCCCGCCTACGCCGCCACCGGCCAGATCACCGGCATCGCCGGCAAGTGCGTCGACGTCGCCGCCGCCAGCAACGCCAACGGCACTCAGGTCCAGCTCTACACCTGCAACGGCACCGGCGCCCAGCAGTGGACCACCGGCTCCGACGGCACGATCCGCGCCCTCGGCAAGTGCCTGGACGTCAACGCCGCCAGCAACGCCAACGGCACCAAGGTGCAGATCTGGGACTGCAACGGCAGCGCCGCCCAGGTCTGGACCGCCGGCTCCGACGGCACCCTGCGCGCCCTCGGCAAGTGCCTGGACGCCACCGGCAACAGCTCCGCCGACGGCACCCCCCTCCAGATCTGGGACTGCTTCGCCGGCGCGAACCAGCGCTGGACGCTGCCCAGCGGCGGCGGCACCCCGCCGCCCGCCCCCGGCAAGATGCCGGGCGCGCCGTACCTGTACATGGGCTGGGGCAACCCGCCCAACCCGGGCACCGTCATGGACGCCACCGGCATCAAGTCCTTCACGATGGCCTTCATCCTCTCCAGCGGCGGCTGCACCCCCGCCTGGGACGGCCAGCGCGCGCTGACCGGCGGCACCGACCAGCAGGCCATCAACACCATCAAGTCCAAGGGCGGCAGCGTCCAGATCTCCTTCGGCGGCTGGAGCGGCAACAAGCTCGGCCCCAACTGCTCGACCCCGCAGGCCTACGCGAACGCGGTGCAGCAGGTCATCAACGCGCTCGGCCCCGCGGTCGTGGACTTCGACATCGAGAACACCGACGAGTTCTCCAACTACACCGTCCAGGACCGCATCCTGAACGGCCTGAAGATCGTCAAGCAGAACAACCCGAACGTCAAGATCGCCGTGACCTTCGGCACGAGCACCACCGGCCCGACCGGTGACGGCCTGCGGCTGATCAACCAGTCCCGGGCGCTGAACGTGCCGATCGACAACTACACGATCATGCCGTTCGACTTCGGCGGCGGCGCCAACATGTACCAGAGCACGGTCAACGCCTCCGAAGGGCTCAAGAACGCCCTGAAGAGCGCGTGGGGCTGGACCGACGCCCAGGCGTACGCGCACATGGGCATCTCGGGCATGAACGGCCTGTCCGACCAGTCCGAGGTCACCTCCCCGGCCACCTGGACGCAGATCCGCGACTGGGCCAAGTCCAAGGGCCTGACCCGGTTCGCCTACTGGTCGGTCAACCGCGACCGCGCCAACGGCGCCGGCGTGCCCTCCGGCGAGTGGGAGTTCACCCGCATCACCGCGGGCTTCTGACGGCCCCGGGAGGGGGCGGGGCACGGCGCCCGTCCCCTCCCCGCCGGAGGGCGGCGTACTTCGTCGCCTGCGGCCGACCACTTCGAGGCGGAAGGCGTACCCTTTCCGTCAGACTTGGTCAGAGTGTGATCACCACGCCGGCCACGGCACCGCACCCCGGTGACGTGGCCGGCGCGCACGATCCGGCCGCGGCCCACGGCCCCCGAAAGGAACGCACGAAGCAATGGCCAGCCCCGAGCGCCGGACGGTGCGCGACCTTCGGCGCGGAAACCGGGCGGTGTTGCTGCGCAATCTGTACTTCGCGGGCCCGGCCAGCCGCCAGGAGCTCAGCCGCCTCACCGGCCTGAGCGCCGCCTCTGTGAGCAACGTGACCGGCGACCTGCTCGCGGAGAACATCATCGTCGAGGCCGGCATGGTGGACTCCGACGGCGGCCGTCCCCGCACCCTGCTGCGCGTCAACCGCGAGTACGGGTACGCGATCGGCGTCGACGTCGGCGAGACCCACGTGCACGTCGAGTTGTTCGACCTCGACATGAACATGCACGCCAAGGCCGAGTTCACCCTGCGGGCGGCCCAGCACGACGCCGACCTGGTCGTCCGCCACGTCCTGGCCGGCATCGACGCCGTGCTCGCCTCCGCCGAGGCCACGCCCGCGCAGGTCCTCGGCGTGGGCATCGGCGTGCCGGGCATCGTCGAGAGCGGCCCGGACGCGCTCGTCCACGCCCAGACCTTCGGCTGGGACGGGGTGCCTCTCGGCGCGAAGGTCCGCGCCGGCACCTCGCTGCCCCTGTACGTCGACAACGGGGCCAAGACCATGGGCCAGGCCGAGCTGTGGTTCGGCTCCGGGCGGGGGTTCCGGCACGCCATCGTCGTGCTGATCGGCTCGGGCGTGGGAGCGAGCATCATCACCGGCGGGCTGACCTACCGCGGGGCCAACAGCAGCGCCGGCGAGTGGGGCCACACCAAGATCGCGGTGGGGGGACGGACGTGCCGCTGCGGCGCGCGCGGCTGCCTGGAGGCCTACATCGGGGCGCAGAGCATTCTGGAACGTGCCGGGCTGTCGGCCGAGATCGAGCGCGAGCAGGCCGCGCTGGGCGAGCTGGTGCGGTCGGGGGCGCCCGTCGTCCTGGAGACGATCGAGTACCTGGGCGCGGGGCTGGCGAACCTGATCAACCTGTTCAACCCCGAGCGCATCGTCATCGGCGGCTGGGCCGGGCTGCTGCTGGCCCGGCACGAGCTGGTGAGGATCAAGGCGGCGGTCGCCGAGAACTCGCTGACCCAGCCGTACCAGACCGTCTCGATCGTGCCCGGCAGGCTGGGCGCGGACGCGGTGGCGCTCGGCGCGGCCACCCTGGTGGTGGACGAGTTCCTGCTGGGGGCGATCCCGGCGGCGGGCGACGGTTCCCCGGCGAACGTGACGCGCCTGTCCGGCTGAGGGCGCATCGGCCGGGGATCGGAGCGCGGCGGGCCACACTCGGTTGAAGTCCGGAAATATCGGTTAATGGCCCGGCACGTATCTCGCAAGAGATGCGGGCATGCCGTCCCATCTGGGGTTTTGCGCCGAGGACCGCCGGGAAGGGCGACGCGGGTACGGGTTCACAACCGATCGGGTGCGCCGATCATGGACCGCACCCGGGCGCTGAGCCCCCGTCGAGGGCGGATCGCCTGCGGAGAGCGGGAGCCGGACATGACGACACACCTCCTGACATGCGGTGACCCGCGCGACGTCGTGGCGTCGGCGCTGGGCACCCTCGCGGGGTCCGTGGCCGATCCCAAGGAGGCCGCGGCGCGGCTGAGGTCCCGGGTCTCCCCCGCCAGGCCGCTCGCCCTGGCGGCGCTGCTCGCGGCCGGTTACCTGGCCGGACGCAGCCACGCCCGCCGCGCGCGGGACGCGGCCCGCTCCGGCGACCGTCCGGCGCGCGCACGGATCGGAGGAGACCGATGACGGAGATCGTGGGCGAGAGCGTCGCCAGGCGGCTGGTCGAGTGGGGGGTCGACACGATCTTCGGCCTGCCGGGCGACGGCATCAACGGCCTCATGGAGGGCTTCCGGCGTCACCGCGCGCGCCTGCGCTTCGTGCTGGTGCACCACGAGGAGGCCGCCGCGTTCATGGCCACCGGGTACGCCAAGGCCACCGGGCGGCTCGGCGTGTGCGCGGCCACCTCGGGTCCGGGGGCGATCCACCTGATGAACGGGCTGTACGACGCCAAGCTCGACCACGCGCCGGTGCTGGCGCTCACGGGCATGCAGGAGACCTCGGTACTCGGCACGTACTACCAGCAGGAGGTCCACCTCGATCGGCTCTTCCAGGACCTGGCCTCCTACAACCTGATGGTCACCAACCCCCAGCAGGTGCCGGGGGTGGTGGACCTGGCCGTGCGGGACGCCCTGTCCAAGCGCACCGTCGCCCACCTGAGCTTCCCCAACGACATCCAGGTCGCGCCCGTCACCGAGGATCCCTACCGGCACGTCGGCCCGGGGGCCCCGTCCCGCAGCGTCCCCGTCTACTCCAGACCGCCGCTGCCCCCGGCGGAGGAGGACCTCGACCGCGCGGCGGACACGCTCAACGCGGGCCGCAAGGTCGCCGTCTTCGCCGGGGCGGGCGCCCGCGACGCCCGCGCCGAGGTGCTGGCCGTGGCCGAGCGGCTGGCGAGCCCGATCGTGAAGACCCTGCCCGGCAAGCCCGTCGTGCCGGACGACCATCCGATGACCACCGGCGTTCTCGGGCTGCTCGGCACCAAGCCGAGCGAGGAGATCATGCGCGAGTGCGACACCCTGCTCATGGTCGGCGCGTCCTTCCCGTACGCCACGTTCCTGCCCGAGCCCGGCGCCGCCCGGGTCGTGCAGATCGACGCCGACCCGAGCCTGATCGGCCTGCGACTGCCCGTGGAGGCCCCCGTCGCGGGCGACGCGCGGCTGGCGCTGGAGCGGCTCCTCCCCCGGCTGAAGGGCGGCGCCGACCCGTCGTTCCTGCGCAAGTACCAGCGCAAGGCCCAGGCCTGGCGGGCGGACATGAAGGCGCTGGAGGACCCCTCCCGGCACCCGATCGCCCCGCAGTACCTCATGGGCTGCGTCGACCAGGCGGCCACCGGCGACGCCATCCTGACCTGCGACTCCGGGACGATCGCCACCTGGGCGGCGCGGCACTGGACGATCCGCGGCGGCCGCGACTTCTACCTGTCCGGGAACCTGGCCACCATGGCGCCCGGCCTGCCGTACGCGATCGGCATGCAGCACGCCTTCCCCGGCCGCCAGGTGATCGCCTTCGTCGGCGACGGCGGCTTCGCCATGCTGATGGCCGAGTTCCTCACGGCCGTGCGGAACCAGCTTCCGATCAAGGTGGTGATCTGCAACAACAACGCCTATGCGCAGATCCTCTGGGAGCAGATCGTGCTGGGCTACCCCGAGTACTCCGTCCGCCACCGGCAGCCGGAGGCCGACTTCTCCGCCTGGGCGCGCGCCTGCGGCGCCTACGGGGCGAAGGTGGACTCTCCGCACGAGCTCCCGCGCGCCATTCGCGCCGCGCTGGCTCATGACGGGCCCGCGCTGGTGGACTGCGACGTCAACCCCAACGAGCCTCCGATGCCGGGCAAGGTGACCTACGAGCAGGCCAAGGCGTTCACCGAGGCCTTCCTGCGCGGCCAGCCGCACAAGAGGGAGATCCTCGTCACCGTCGCCCGCGACAAGATCAACGAACTGCGGTCGTGACGGCGCCCCCGGCCGGGC
Source organism: Sphaerisporangium album (assembly GCF_003323745.1). Lineage (GTDB taxonomy): Bacteria > Actinomycetota > Actinomycetes > Streptosporangiales > Streptosporangiaceae > Sphaerisporangium > Sphaerisporangium album. Next base: position 146,735 of record NZ_QOIL01000013.1, on the reverse strand, counting down.
CGGTCACCCGGGCGCGTGCCCGGGCACGGTGTGCCGTGGGGCAGCATGGAGGGGTGATCGATGGGACGAGCGCGCTGGCGGACATGCTGGGCGCGGGCGGCGTTGTCGTGCTGAGCGGGGCGGGACTGTCCACGGAGTCGGGCATTCCCGACTACCGGGGGCCGAGCGGGGCGCTGGTCCGGCACACCCCCATGACCTACCAGACCTTCACCGGGGACGCCTCCGCGCGCCGGCGCTACTGGGCGCGCAGCCACGTCGGCTGGCGGACTATCGCCCGGGCCGCGCCGAACGCCGGGCACCGCGCGGTCGCCGGTCTCCAGGAGCGGGGGCTGGTGAGCGGCATCATCACCCAGAACGTCGACGGCCTGCACCAGGCCGGCGGCGCGCGCGGGGTCGTCGAGCTGCACGGCAGCCTGGACCAGGTGGTCTGCCTGGGCTGCGGCGACCTCAGCTCCCGCGAGGAGCTGCACCACCGCCTCGGCGAGGCCAATCCCCGGTTCGACGCCCAGGCGGACGCGGTGAACCCCGACGGCGACGTCGACCTGTCCGACGAGGAGGCCGAGAGGTTCCTGACGGTCGGGTGCCGCGCCTGCGACGGCGGCGTCCTCAAGCCCGACGTCGTGTTCTTCGGCGAGACCGTCCCACCGGACCGGGTCGGCGCGTGCTACGCCATGGTCGAGCGGGCGCGCGTCCTGCTGGTGCTCGGGTCGTCGCTGACGGTGATGTCGGGCCGCCGGTTCGTGCTGCGGGCCGCGAAGCTGGACATCCCGGTGGCGATCGTCAACCAGGGCCCGACGCGCGGGGACGACTACGCGACGCTCACCGTGGACGCCCGGCTGGGCGAGGTGCTGTCCGACACGGTGCGCCTCGTCGACGCGCGGGCCGCCCGCCCTCTCCTGCCGGCGCCGGCGCGGTCCCTGTAACCTGCCGGGCCGGCCGGCGTGGGGGCGACACCTCCGCCAGGATTCGGACAGCGCCACCCGCGACCATCAGGACCGGTTCCGAACATGGCGCTCGCGTGGCGGCCCTGGTGTCCGGGCAGGGGGCGCGCTTGACACGTGGCTGGGATCTTGTTGCACTGTCCGGGTCGCCGGGCCGGAACCTGACCGCGGGGGTGTCGATGCCAGACGGGGAGGCCGCGTCCCGTGAGTCCGCGGGCCCGGCCGGATCGGCGCCGTCCCTGTGGCGGAACCGGAACTTCCGCTGGTTTCTCACCGTGCAGGCGTTGTCCGCGCTCGGTGATTCGTTCTCGTACGTGGCGATCCCGCTGCTCGTGCTCCGGGCGACCGGTTCGGTGGTCCAGATGGGGGTGGTCACGGGCCTGGTGGGCGTCGCCTCGATCGTCACGGGGCTGTTCGCCGGATATCTGGCCGATCGGGTGGACCGCAAGGCGCTGCTGATCGTCTGCGACGTGGCGCGGTGCGTCCTGTACGGGCTGATCCCGGTGGTGTGGCTGGTGTCGCCGCAGGTGTGGCTGCTGTACGCCGTCGTCCCCCTCGCGGGGGCCTTCGCGATGCAGTTCCAGGTCACCTATGTGACCATCGTGCCCGCCCTCGTCCCCGCCGGCCAGATCACCAAGGCCAACGGCCACCTGTACGCGGCGTACTCGGTGGCGGGCGTGGCGGGGCCGACGCTGGCGGGCGTCGTCTCCGGCCTGGCCGGGCCGGCCGCGGCCATCGCGATCGACGCGGCGAGCTTCGCCGTCTCGGCGGCCGGCCTTCTCCTGGTCCGCCCGCGCCCCGCCGAACCCGCCCCCCGGCCCGATCCCGCGTCCGGCCCGGGGGCCGGTGTCCGAGCCGACGAGGCCGAGCCCGGGGCCACCGATGCCAAGCCGTCCCGGCGCCGCGCCGTGACCAGGGACTTCATGGCAGGGGCGGGGTTCCTCTGGCGTCACCCGGTGCTGCGGCGGCTGACGATCATGCTCACCCTGCTCCTGTTCCTCACGTTCGGCCTGACGGACCTGATCATCTACTACCTCAAGCACGACCTCGGCCGGTCCGACAGCACCGTCGGCTACATCCTCGCCGCCGCCACCGGGGGCTCCCTGCTCGCGGCCACCCTCGTGGCCCCCCTGCGCGAAAGGCTCGGGTTCGGGGCGTGCTGGATCGGCGCCTGGGCGCTGTGCGGCGTGACGATCGCGCTGCTCGGGGCGTCCCCGGGAGCCCTGGCCGTCGGCGTGCTGGCCACGCTCTGCCTGCTCTGCACGGGCGTCGCCGGGATCTGCTCGATGTCGCTGCGCCAGGAGGTCACGCCGAGCCATCTGCTCGGCCGCGTCACCTCGGCCTTCTGGACCATCCACAACACCCTCGGCCCGGTGGGCGCCGCCGTCCTGACCGCCGCGGCGTCCCGCTACGGCGTCACGTCCGTCTTCCTGCTCGCCGGCGTCGCCTGCACGCTGATCGCCCTGTCGGCCGTGCTGACGCCGATCCGCCGGGCGCGGCCGGAGGGCCTGGAGGGCGAACCGGCCTGAAGCGGGCCCGGCCGGAGGCGACGAAGCCGGGCGGGCCTCGGCGTGCGAGGCCCGCCCCGCGCATCGGGCCGGGAAGGACCGGTCAGGAGGAGTAGGCCTCCAGCTCGTAGATTCGCGCGGCGGTGTCGGTGTCGTTCGTCGGTTTGATCACGTTGACGCGTACATACCGTCCGGAGACGTTGACGGCGTGCGTGGTGACGTCGGCGGTGTTGCCCCGCGCCTGGACGGCGTTCGTCCAGATGTTGCCGTCGTTGCTCACCTGGATGTCGAAGTCGCGGGTGTTGAAGCTCTGCTTCTCCCCGCCCGCCCCGGCGTGGCGGACGACGAAGCGCTTGATCGCGGTGGAGGCCCCGAGGTCGACGCGCAGCCACTTGCTCGCCCCGAGGGAGCACCACTTGTCCGCGTTGCCGCCGTTCCAGGTGCCGTTGACGGCCTTGGCCGGCCCCTCGGTCGCCGCGCACTGGCTGTCGGCGGTGGCGGGCTTGTTGAGCAGCAGATTCGTCCCGGTCTGCTGGCCGGGGACGTACAGGCGGATGTCGGTCAGGCTCGCGCTGCCCTCGTACACGTTGGTGTAGAGGTCGCCGATGACGAAGTAGTCGGGGTAGGCGGAGCCGTTCGGCCACTGGTTCGGCCAGGAGGCGCTGCCGTTCGCGTCGTTCTGCGTCAGCGTCCCGTTGAACCGGCCGTCGTACTCGGACGCCTTGACGTTGTAGTGCCAGATCGGGTCGTTGCCGACGACGAAGTTCCGGTGGAAGCGCAGGGTCCTCTGGCCGGCGCGGGCGAAGTTGCCGCTGGCCTCCAGGGTGTAGCCGGTGGCGTCGCGCTCGATCGCGAAGGTGTAGTAGGTGTTCGGCATCAGCTCGGGCTGCAGCTCGGCGGCCGACGAGAGCTGCTGCTCGGCGACGCCGCCGGAGCAGCTCGTCATGAACCACTGCGAGTTGCCGGGCAGGCCGCCGGGGCCGGGGTTCCAGTTCGGCATCCCGCTGATCCACATGTTGACGGTGTTGAAGCTGCTGTCGCGGTAGTTGTAGTAGGTGTTGTCGGCCGAGTTGCACACCCGGCCGCCGGTGCCGGAGCCCACCCGGTCGGGGTGCTGCGAGAACGCGTCCATCAGCACCTTGCGGTGGTAGTGCCAGAAGTGGTTGTTGCGGGGCGCCGGGTTGGCGAAGTCGACGATCGACATGAAGTGGAAGCCGTTGTACCCGTACGGGCCCTGGCGCACGTCCTGCCACTGGCAGTAGGGCACCGACGCGTCGCCGGTCCAGCCGGGAGAGCGCGATCCCTCACCCCAGGGGTGCTGGGTCTTGCAGCCCGCCGTGCTGTAGCCGTTGATCCGGTTGTTGTAGTTGATCGCGCCGTTGCGCTTGCCGCCGAAGTCGAGGGTCTTCAGCTTGTACTCGACGCGGTACTGGTCCGGCAGCTTGTTGGTGGGCCGGAAGATGGCGCCGCCGGTCGACTCCGGGACGTTGAGCACCGCGACGTGCTCGCCGCCGAGTGCCTGCGTGCTGATCGACGGCGGCGACTCCAGGACGCCGTCGTTGTTGAAGTCGCGCGCCGACAGCGAGGCCGTCAGCCACCCGTCCTGGCCGACCCGGATGTCCTTGCGGTAGGTCGAGAAGGAGTTGAACTGGGTGGTCCAGGCCGGGCCGTAGTCGTTGCGGTACCACTGGCCGGCGTCGTCGCTGATCGTGTCGAACGGCTGGGCGTAGGTCTCCCTCACCCACGGGGTGCCCGACGCGTTGATCGGCGTGGAGAAGTTCTCGTTGTAGAGCAGGGTCCAGCCGGGACGGGTCGGGTCGTCGGCCGCGACGGCGGGCGCCGCGGCGCCCGCCGTCCGGGAGCCGGCCGACGGTCCGGGCTTCGCCGGACCCGCCGTGGCCGATCCGGCCGTGGCGGTGTTCAGGATGACGAGGGCCGAGGTGACCGCGGCGAAGGCCGCCCCGCGAGCCGCTCGTCGTGCCGTGTGTCGCATACGTTGTCCTCCGGGGGTGTTCTGTCGCGCGGCGCGGACGGCGCCGCGCGGTGGCCGGGTGGCGTCGCCGCCCGCCGTCCCGGCCGATCTGGTGCTGGAGCTTCCTCAGAAGGCCCCGTCGGGGTCGTAGTACTGTGCCGCGTTGTCCTTGGTGACCATGGGCGAGGGGACGACGGTGTCCTTCTCGACCTGGGCGCCCTGGAGGATCTCCACCGCCCGGTCCAGGCCCTTGCCGCCGATGACGTCGGCGTCGTTCAGGCCCGTGACCACGTAGTTGGTGCCGTCGAGGATCGCCTTGAGCGCCTCGGCCTGGCCGTCGACGCCCGCGATGATGATCTGCTCGTCCTTGCCGGCGCTCGCGATGGCCCGCTGCGCGCCCAGGCACATCGCGTCGTTCTCGCAGAAGACCGCCGCGAGCTTGGGGTTGGTCGCCAGCAGGTTCTCCATGACCGACAGGCCGCCGTCCGAGCCCCACTCGCCGAAGGCGGGGGCCTCGACCAGCTTGATGCCCGGCTTGCTCCCCAGCACGGACTTGACGCCGTTGGTGCGGGCCAGGCCGATGCTATTGTCGGCGGGGCCGCCCTTGATGATGGCGACCTCGCCGCCGTCCGGCAGCCTGGAGGCGATGAACTCGCCGTCCTGCTTGCCGATCGCCTCGTTGTCCGGGCCGATCCAGCTGGTGTACTCGCCGGTCTGGAACTTGCGGTCGACCAGCACCACCGGCTTGCCTGCGGCCTTGATGGAGTTCAGCGCGGCGGGCGCGGACTCCAGCGGGCCGCCGGAGATGATGACGGCGTCGACGTTCTTGCTCAGCAGGTCCTCGACGTTGGCGGCCAGCTTGGCGGCGTCGCCGCCCGCGTCGGTGCTGATGATCGTGACGTTGCCCTTCTTCTTGGCCTGGGCGGCGATCGCCTTGTCCATGCCGCTGAAGTAGGGGCCGCTCAGCATGAAGTTGGCGACGCCGATGGTGTAGGGGCCTTTGCCGCCGGTGGTGGCGCCGCCGCTCGCGGCCGGCTCGTTCGATCCGGAGGAGCATGCGGCCAGGCCGGCGGCGAGAACGCCGGTGACCAGCACGCCGAGCAGCCTCGTGAATTTCATGTCGGGGGCCTCCGATGGCTTCCGAAGGGGGGTTGTGGAGGGAGGAGGGAGGTCAGGAACGCACTCGGTTGGTGCGCTGGACGAGGATCACGGCGATGATGATCAATCCCTTGAGCACCTGCTGCCAGAAGGCCTGCACGCCGTAGAGGTTGAGGAGGTTGTTGATCAGCGCGAGGACGACCACGCCCCCGAACGTGGCCCGCGCCGAGCCGCGCCCGCCCGCCAGGCTGGCGCCGCCGATGACGCACGCGGCGATGGCGTCCAGCTCGAACGCCACGCCCACGCTGGGCTGGGCGATGCCGACGCGGCTGGTGAGGATGATCCCGGCCAGGCCCGCGCAGGCGCCGCTGACGGTGTAGGCGAGCACGACGTGCCGGCGCACGTTGATGCCCGCCAGGCGCACGGTCTCGGCGTTGCCGCCGATCGCGACGATCGACCGGCCCGCGGGGGTGCGGGACAGGAACACGCCGCCGGCGAGGAACACCGCCAGCATGATGAGGGTGCTCAAGGGCAGCGGGCCCGCCATGGCCGTGCCCAGGGTCAGGAACCCGGGGTCCTCGGGGGCGATCGGCACCTCGGAGTAGACGAACGCCAGGCCGCGGACGGTGGTGAGCGCGGCCAGCGTCACCACGAACGGCGCCAGCCCGAAGCGGGCGACGAGCGTGCCGTTGACCAGCCCGACGCCGATGCCCGCTGCCAGGCCGACCAGCATCGCCACCGGGATCGGCAGCCCCGAGACCAGGCCCGCGGTGATGATGCCGGAGAAGGCGACCACCGAGCCGACCGACAGGTCGATGCCGCCGGTGAGGATGACCACGAGCATGCCGAACGACAGCAGCCCGGTGGTGACCATCTGCTTGAGCAGGTTGGTGATGTTCGCCTGGGTGAGGAAGGTGTCGGAGGTCAGCGCCGCCGTCCCGGCGAGCAGCACGATCAGGGCGACGAACGCCGCCTGCACGGTGAGGTCGCGGCCGCCCACGACCAGCCGGGGAAGCCCGCGGCGCGGCGCGGCGGACGAGGTGGGCGGGGCGGGCTCGATGAGCCGGCCGGTCATGCGGCGCTCCCGATCGCGTAGGTGAGCAGCTCGTCCTCGGTGGCGCGGTCCGAGCGGGCCTCGCCGGTGATCCGTCCCTGGTTCATCACCAGGACGCGGTCGGTGGCGCCGAGCACCTCGGTCAGGTCGGAGGAGATGAGCAGGACGCTGAGGCCCTCGCGGGCGAGGCCGTCGATCATCCGGTAGATCTCGACCCGGGTGGCCATGTCGACGCCGCGGGTCGGCTCGTCCAGGATCAGCACGCGAGGCCCGGCGAGCAGCCACTTGGCGAGGACGGCCTTCTGCTGGTTGCCGCCGCTGAGGTGGCCCGCGGCCATGGTGGCGCAGTGCGGCGGCCGGATGTCCAGCCTCTCGATCATCTCGGCCACCGTGCGCCGGCGGCGGGCCATGTCGATCAGCGGGCCGCGCAGGGTGGAGCGCAGGGTGGCGAGCATGATGTTGTCCGCGACGCTCATGCCGAGCACCAGCCCGCTGCCCTTGCGGTCCTCGGTCACCAGGGCGAGCCCGGCGGCGATGGCCTCGGCCGGGGTGCGGAAGCCGCCCCCGCCGCCGGGGACCCGCACCTGGCCGGAGGTCGCGGGCTCGGCGCCGAAGACGCACCGGGCCATCTCGCTGCGGCCGGATCCGACCAGGCCGAACAGGCCGACGATCTCCCCGGCGTGCAGGGTGAAGGAGACGCCGTCGAACTCCCCGGCCCGGCCGAGCGCCGAGACGGTGAGCGCGGGCTCGCCGCGGCCGGCACGCCGGTCGGGGTAGATCTGCGCCGGGCGGCGTCCGGCCATGAGGCCGATCAGCTCGCCCTCGTCGGTGCGCGACGGCTCGGTGGTGCCGATGACCAGGCCGTCCTTGATGACGACGATCGTGGTGGCGATGTCGAGCACCTCGGCGAGCCGGTGGGAGACGTAGACGACCAGGACGCCGCGCTCGCGCAGCCGCGCGATGAGCGAGAACAGGGCCTCCAGGTCGGTGCCGGCGAGCACCGCGGACGGCTCGTCCAGCACCAGCACGCGCGGCTCGTCCACCAGGGCCTTGGCGATCTCGACCATCTGCTGCCGGGCCACCGGCAGGCGGCCCGCCGGGGTGCGCGGGTCGATCGCGCCGAAGCCGATGCCCACGAGCAGTTCCTTGGCCCGCGCGTGCGCGGCGGGCCAGTCGATGAGGCCGCCGCGCCGCCGGGGGTAGTTGCCCATCAGCAGGTTCTCGGTGACTGAGAGCTGGGGCACCAGCGTGAGCTCCTGGTAGACGGTCCTGATGCCGCGCGCGTGGGCGTCGTGCGGCGAGCGCAGCTCGACCCGCTCGCCGTCGATGCGCATCTCGCCCTCGCTCATGGCCTGCGCCCCGGCGAGGATCTTGATGAGGGTGGACTTGCCGGCCCCGTTCGCGCCTACCACGGCGAGGACCTCGCCGCCCCTGCCGGCGAGGTCGACGCCGTGGAGCACCTGGACCCCCGCGTAGTCCTTGCGCACGCCCCGGAGCTCCAGGATCATCCGAAGGCCCCCATCACGATGACCGTCTTCTCCTTGGTGTACTCGAGGACGGTGTCGTGCAGGCCCTCGCGGTGGCCTCCGGTGTCCTTGGTGCCGCCGAACGGCAGGTTCTCGGCGCGCAGGGCCGTCGAGCCGTTGACGATGACGCCGCCGGTGTCCAGCAGCCGGGAGAGGGTGAACGCCCGCGAGATGTCGCGGGTGAAGACGGCGGCGTGCAGGCCGTAGGGGGACTCGTTGGCCATCCGCACGGCCTCCAGCGGGTCGGAGAACCGGGCGACCGGCGCCACCGGGCCGAAGATCTCCTCGGCGAACGCGGCGCTGGTCACCGGGACGTCGACCAGGACGGCGGGGTCGAGGAACGAGCCGCGCCTGGCTCCACCGGCGGCGAGCCGGGCGCCGTCCCGGACGAGCGTGCCGACGGCGGCCTCGACGCGCTCGGCGGCCTCCTCGGAGATCAGCGGGCCCACGTCGGTGGACTCCAGGAGCTGGTCGCCGACGGTGAGCTTGGCGGTCTGGGCGAGCAGCGACTCGACGAACGCGTCGTGCACGCGGTCCTGGACGTAGACCCGCTTGACCGCGCAGCAGATCTGGCCGTTGCCGCGCGCGAGGCGGCCGAGCACCACCGCCTGGGCGGCGGCCTCGACGTCGGCGTCGTCGCACACGATGAGCGCGTCGTTGCCGCCGAGCTCCAGGAAGACCTTCTTGAGGGTGTCGGCGGCGCGGCGGGCGATCTCGCGCCCGGCGGCCGTGCTGCCGGTGAGGCCGATCGCCGCGACGCCCGGCGAGGAGGCCAGCGCCTGCGAGACCTCCACCCCGCCGGTGACGAGCTGGTGGGCGTGCAGGGGCGCGCCCGCCTGGTCGACCAGCTCGGCGACCCGCAGCAGCGTGAGCGGGCAGCGGGCGGGGGGCTGCACGACGACGCTGTTGCCCCCGGCCAGCGCGGCGGCGGCCTTGTGGGCGTACAGCTCGACCGGGTAGTTGAACGGCACGAGCGCGGCGACCACGCCGAGCGGCTCGCGCATCGTGACCGCGAGGTTCTTCTCCAGGCCCGGCACGGCGTCCAGGGGGATCTGCCGGCCGAACAGCCGGGTGGCCTCCCCGGCGTAGCCGCGGAAGATGCGGATGGCGGCCTCGACCTCGCCGCGGGTCTGCGGCAGCGGCTTGCCGTTCTCGGCCGCGAGCAGGAGGGCGAGGCTCTCGCTCTCGTCCTCCATGAGGCCGGCGACCCGGCGCAGCAGCGCGGCCCGCTCGTGGGCGGGCATGGCCGTCATCACCCGCAGGCCGTCGCGCGCGTCGGCGACCACCTCGGCGACGCGCCCCGCGTCCATGGCCTCCACTTCCCCGAGGACCTCGCCCGTGCCGGGGTTGCGGACGACGATGACGTTCTTCGATGATGCGGGCGATATATCGGTGGACATCCGTTTCACTCCTCAGATGGATCGGCTTCTCGATCGGCGCCGCGCGGCGGGCACAGACCGGGACGGTCAGGGATCCCTGGCCCCGCTGAGCGGCGGGCGGCCGGGCGCCCGCCTGCGCGGGCGGTGCGTCCCGGAGGCGCCGTTCTTGGTGACGTAGCCGATCCGGCGGCTGATCTCGGCCGCCATCGCCAGGGCGGAGGGCGCCAGGCGATGGCAGTCCTCGACGCTGAAGCGGTTGGCGGGGGCCGAGACGCTGAAGGCGGCGGCGGGCTGGCCGGAGGCGTTGACGATCGCCAGGCCCACGCAGCGGACGCCTTCCTCGTTCTCCTCGTCGTCGATCGCGAAGCCGCGGTCGCGGACGACGGCCAGCTCGTCCAGCAGGGCCTCTCCGGTGAGGGTGCCCGGGGTGCGGCGGTCGAGCGGGCCGGCGAGGAGCTCGTCCCTGCGCCGGTCGTCCAGCAGGGACAGGACCGCCTTGCCCATCGCCGTGCAGTGCAGGGGGACGCGGTGGCCGATCCGGGACACCAGCCGCACCGACTTGGCGCTCTCGACCTTGTCGATGTAGACGATGTGGTTGCCGGCGAGGATGCCCAGGTGGACGGTCTCGCCGCTGAGCTCGACCAGCTCGGCCAGGTAGGGGCGGGCCGCGGCGCGCAGGCCGTCCTCCTCCAGGTACTGCCCTGCCAGGGCGACCAGCGTGACGCCGAGGTGGTAGGAGCCGGCCGCGTCCCGGTCGAGCACGCCGAGTTCGAGCAGCGAGGTGACGTACCGGTGCGCCGTGCTGACGGCGATGCCCGCGTGACCGGCGAGCTCACCGAGCGTGATGCCGGCACGGCCCGTCTCGGAGACCGTCTGGATGAGTTCAAACGCCTTGTCGACGCTTGACGATTTGCGCCCGCCTTGCATTTCGAGTTACTCGAATCTGTTTTCACAATCCTGTAATTTTTTGCGATAGTTACATCGGACGTGAGCGGTGTCAAGATTTTTGTGCCACATAAATTAATGTCCCATTCATGCCTCTATTTCGACTTTGAGGCCGCCTGTCGCACATGGGAGGGGGCGGGCATGAGTGACCGGCCCGGCGATTGGTAGGAGGTGATCCACCCCGGACGGAAGCGCCGACATACCGCCTCGTCAGCGCGTACGAACGGCGGCGCGATTGGCGGTTGCCATTTGCTCGATATCGTGAGATTTTTGCGGCCCGAGCGGCGGCAACCGAAGTGTCGGCCTGCTCGCCGACTTCGACAAGGGCGGCTACTTCGTCACCACGGCCACGCCGGACAACCGATAGGAGGTCTCGGGCAAGGACGGCAGGACGAGGTCACTGTCGCGAAGCGGGCACGGGCCGGGGTCACCAGGCGGGAGGGATCTCCCCCGAGCCCCGGGCGACCAGCTCCACCGGCACCGTCACCCGTCGCACGGGACGGTCCGGCTCGGCGATGCGGGCGCGGAGCATGTCGACGGCCGTGCCGCCTATCGTCCGGTCGTCCTGCGCGATGACGGTGAGGTCCGGGCGCAGCAGGGTGGCGAGCTCGGAGTCGTCGAAGCCGATGACGGCGACCTTCCCCGCGGCGGCGCCCAGCTCGCGCAGCACCTCGACGCTGATGGTGGCGTTGCCCGTGATGATCGCGCTCGCCGGGGAGTCGCCGTCCAGCACCGCGGCGATGGCCGCGCGGATGCGGCCCCGCTCGATCGGCCCGGTGTGCGCCATGCTGTCAACGGCGCGGCCGCTCGCGGCCGCGCACGCGCGGAAGGCGGTGGCACGTTCCTGCGCGGTGTATATGCGTTCGTCGTCGCCGATGTAGGCGATGCGGCGGTGCCCGCGCTCGGCGAGGTGGGAGTAGGCGGCCTGGATCCCCGCGACGTTGTCGGACAGCACGCAGTCGACGTCGAGCCCGAGCACGGGACGGTCGACGGCCACCAGGGACAGGCCCGCCGCCAGCTCGGGGATCAGGTAGCCGTGGTCGGTTCCTATCGGCTCCAGGATGATGCCGTCGAAGCGGCGCCGGCACATCGACTCGACGACCCGGCGCTCCAGCTCCTCATCGTCCTCGGTCGAGGCGGCCAGCACCATCAGCCCGGCGTCCCTGGCGGCGCGCTCGACCGCCCTCAGCACCGGGTTGACGTGCGAGAGCTGACGGACGGCCGCGCCGAGCGTGCCGGTGACGCCGGAGCGCAGCTGGCGGGCGCGCTCGTCGGGGCGGTAGTCCAGCGCGGCGATGGCGGCGTGCACGCGCGCGGCGAGCCCGGGCCCGACGGTGGAGTCGCCGTTGACGACGCGTGACACGGTACGCAGCGCGACCCCGGCCTCCCGGGCGACGTCGACCATCGTCGGACGCCGGTTTCGGCGGCCGGCGCTCACCTCTTCTTCCCGTCCCCGCATGAGGACATCTTCTTCATGATCGCCGTTCTTGGCCATCGTGAAGCCCGGAGTGCCGTGACCAATTCGTTGCCGCCCTTGCTCTTTGAAACCTCTCGGTAACAACCTACCTTTCGGGATAACGTTATCTCAACCGGCCGCGGGGAGCCGATCACAGGGAAAGGAGGGCTGCGCAGTGCGCAGATCCATGGTCTGGTGCCTCGCCGCGACCCTCGCGGCGGCCGGGTGCGGCGTGGGCGGCGAGAAGCCGTCCGAGACGTCCGCCTCCGGCGGCGATGTCACGCTGACCTTCCTGGTCTTCGAGACGCCGAACCTCGACGCGGCGTTCTGGGACGCCGCGATCGCCCGGGCTTCCGCCAAGGTCCCCGGCGTGACCATCAAGAAGCTCGTATCGCCCAACGTCGACCGAACCGGCTACGCCAAGCAGCTCGACGCCTCGGGCAACCTGCCCGACATCCTGCAGTCGGTCAACCCGGCCGGGTTCGCCCAGGCGGGCAAGCTCGCGCCGTTCACCGACGAGGAGCTGAGGAACTTCATCGCGCCCAAGGCCGGCGCCATCGCCGGCAAGGTCTACCAGTTGCCGTACAACACGCAGGTCATCCCGGTGGTCTACTACAACAAGGACGCCTTCGCCAAGGCGGGGATCACCGGGACGCCCAGGACGTACCCCGAGCTGCTGGACGTGTCGGCCAAGCTCAAGGACAAGGGGATCACCCCGTTCGTGGTCGGAGGCGGCGGCGCCGACACCTGGGCCGACATGTACCCGCTGACCGCCACGGTGGCCACCGACGTCTACCACAAGACGCCCGACTGGCTGACGCAGCGGGCCACCGGCTCGGTCAAGTTCGCGGGCCCCGACTTCACCAAGGCCGCGCAGAAGGTCGCCGACCTGGCGCAGAAGGGCTACATCGACCCGGCGGGCCTGAGCAGGTCGTACGCCGACACCGAGCAGGCGTTCCGCGACGGCAAGGGCGCCATGTACCCCATGGGGTCGTGGTTCGCCACCTCCGCCGACAACACCAAGCCCGGCTTCGAGATCGGCGCGTTCCCCTGGCCCTCCGACGACGGCTCCCCCGTCACCCCGACCTTCACCGGCGGCGGGACGCTCGTCAGCTCCTCGGCGCCCAACGTCGGCCTGGCCAAGAAGTGGGCGCTGGCCTTCGACGAGGACAAGCAGAACAACGACGCCTTCGTCAAGGCCGACGGCTCGATCCCGGCGATCAAGGGCTACACGCCGCCCTCCGACATGGGCCCGGTCTACAGGGCGACCGTCGACATCTACCAGAAGGGCATGGCCGACGGCTCGATCGTCAACGCCTTCTCGCAGGAGGCCGGGGACGGCTCGCTGCCGCCCGGCCTGGCCGACAAGGCGGCGCTCGGCGTCCAGGACCTGATCACCGGCAAGAAGTCGGCGGCGGACTTCGCGGCCTACCTCGACGACCAGTGGGCCAAGGCCACCCGGTAGGACCGGACACCAGTAGATGACAGACATCGACCACGCGGCCCTCGCGGCCTCCTCGGCCCCTATGGAGCAGGCGAACAGTGCCCGAGCGAACAGTGCCCAAGCGAACAAGGCGCAGACGACCCGCGCGGCCACCGCACGCGCCGCGGCCGCCCCCTCCGGCGTCCGGCGGCCCCCGGCGGAGCCGCCGCGCCGGCGCAGACCCCCGGCCTGGCGGTACCGCACCGGCCAGAGCCTGGGACGCTTCGCCCTGTTCGCCCTCCCCGGCCTGCTGGCGTACGTGCTGTTCGTCCTGGTGCCGATCGGCATGACCGCGTACTACAGCTTCACCAACCGCAACCCGTTCAACCCGCCCACCCGCTGGGTGGGCCTGCGCAACTACGCCGACCTGCTCGGCGACCCCGAGTTCCACCAGGCGCTGGCCAACACCGTCGTGATCACCGTGATCGTGACGCTGCTGGCCAACGCCGGCGGCCTGCTCATCGCGATGCTGCTGGACCGGCCCACCAAGCTGTACCTGGCGCTGCGCGGCGTCTTCTTCACGCCCGTCGTGCTCAGCTCGGTGGTGATCAGCGTCATCTGGCAGGCGGTGCTCACCGACGAGGGCCTGCTGAACTCGGTGCTGCGGGGCCTCGGCGTGGCGGACCCGCCCGGGTGGCTGTCGGACCCGGAGATCGCGCTCTACTCCATCGCCTGGATCCTCACCTGGCAGATGCTCGGCTTCTGCGTCGTGGTGTACCTGGCGGGCCTGCAGGGCGTGCCGCGTGAGCTGCGCGAGGCCGCGGCCATCGACGGGTGCGGGCCGCTGGCGCGGTTCCGCAACGTCACCTGGCCCATGCTGGCCCCCGCCCTGACGATCAACACGGTGATGCTGCTGATCACGGGGTTCAAGGCCTACGACCAGATCCAGGTCATCACCAACGGCGGCCCGGGGACGGGCACGACCGCCACCATGGCCTTCCAGGTCGTCCAGACGGCCTTCACCGGCAACCACATCGGCTACTCCTCGGCGATGGCGGCGGTCATGCTGGCCCTGGTGGGGACCGTCTCGGTGATCGTGCTGCGGGTGCTCCAGCGACGCGAGGTGACGCGGTGATCGACGCCCGGACGCACGCCTGGCTGCGGCCGCTGGCCGCGACGTTCGCCGGCGCGGTGTTCTTCCTGCCGCTGTACCTGATGCTGGTTAACGTCTTCAAGCCGAGCACCGACATCGTCCCCCACCCGGCGGCGCCGCCCGTGCCGCCGACCATGGAGAACATCGGCGCGGTGCTGTCGCGCCCCGACAGCCTGTTCACCTACGGGCTCGTCAACAGCGTCGCGGTCACCGCGCTGTCCATCACGATCCTGACGGTGCTGTCGGCGATGCTCGGCCACTACCTGGCCAGGTCACGGCACGTGCTCGCCAAGGTCGTGATGGTGACGCTGCTGTGCGGGCTGATGATACCGGTGCCGGTGATCCTGGCGCCCATCACCTCGGTGCTCAAGACGCTGGGCCTGATGACCACGCTGCAGGGGCTCATCCTGGTCAACATCGGCTACTACGTCCCGTTCGGGGTGCTGCTCTTCATGGGGTTCGTGAAGGGCGTCCCGCTGGAGCTGGAGGAGGCCGCCGAGCTCGACGGCGCGAGCCGCCTGCGGGTGTTCTGGCAGGTGGTCTTCCCGCTGCTGCGCCCGGCCTCGGCCAGCGTGCTCATCTTCCTCGGAGTGTGGATCTGGAACGACTTCCTGACCCCGCTCGTCATCCTCGGACCTGACAGTGGCACCACTGTCACGGTGGGCGTCTACCGGGCCATCGGACAGCACCAGTCCGACTTCGGCGCGGTGTTCGCCTTCATGTTCCTCGCCACACTGCCCATCCTCGTCTTCTACCTCGCCCTGCAGAAGAACTTCGTCAAGGGGCTGACCGGCGGCGCGGTCAAGGGGTGATCCGGGGATACCCGCCAAGAAGGGAACCGCGTGTACAGACCACGACGCCGGCTGCTGCCCGCCGCACTGGCCGCCGCCCTGACCATGACGCTGGTGGCCGCGCCCACGGCCGCGTCCGCCGCGCCCACACCCGACCAGCAATGGGCCCAGGTGCAGCAGCTCGTGGGCCCCGTCAAGGGGCGCTGGACCGACCAGGCCTACTCCGGCTCGGTGACCCGCACCATGCCGAACACCGCGCTGCTCGGCAACGGCGACATCGGAGTCACCTCCGGCGGAGGTGACGGGTACAAGACGTTCTACATCTCCAAGGGCGACTTCTGGACCGGCAACCCGGACGTGTCCCTGGTCGCGCTGGGCTCGGTCTCGATCAGCCCGGTCGCCGGGGGCGGCTCGTCCAACCTGGCCCTCGGCGCCGGCGCCACGGCCTCCAGCTCCCACCCGTCCTTCCCGCCGAACAGGGCCGTCAACGGCCAGTGGGGCGCGGGGTACGAGGGCTGGGTCTCCGACATCGGCAAACCGCAAACCCTCACCCTGGACCTCGGCACGGCCAAGACCTTCAACCGCTACATCCTCCGCCACGACGCCGCGGCCCGCCCCGCCGAGACCGCCAACAACACCAGGAACTGGACCCTGGCCACCAGCACGAACAACTCCACCTGGACGACGGCCGACACGGTCACGGGCAACACGGCCAACGTCACCGACCGGACGTTCGCCTCGACCACCGCCCGCTACCTGCGCCTCACCATCACCGAACCCACACAGAGCACCACGCCCGACTCGACAGCCAACCCGCGGGCGCGCATCGGCCAGTTCGAGCTGTACGGCGCGGGAGGAGGGCCGCAGCCGCCGTCCGGCCCGTTCACCGAGGAGCAGAACATCCTCCAGGGCGACGTGGACACCACGATGACCATCGGCGGCACCCCCGTGGTCATGAAGACCTGGACGGCGGCCTCCAGCGACCTCGTGGTGACGCGGATCCGCTCCACCGGGTCGTCCACCGTACGCCTCCAGGCGCAGACCGCCACGGGGTCGCCGGACGCGCGCGGCGGCTTCACCAGCACCTCGGGGGTCTCGGGCAACACCGTGTGGGCGACGCGCCAGACGCCGTCCGGTTCACGCTGGGTCTCCCGCGCGTCCCTCGCCACCCGCGTCATCGGAGGGACGCAGGTCGGCGCGCCGACGGCGGGCGGAGCCGCCGGGAACATCGTCTTCGACCTGCCACCGGGCCAGACCGTGACCGTCGTCACCGGCGTCGCCGGGGGCGGGCCCAACCCCGCCGACCCGGCCCCGGCCGCCCGCGGCCTCGCCGACGGGCAGAACGCCGGCTCGATCGACGCGCTCTACAACGCGCACCTCGACTGGTGGAAGCAGTACTGGCTCAAGTCGTACGTGGACCTCGACGACGACACGCTGGAGAGGTTCTACTACGGCTCGCTGTACCTGCTCGGCTCGTCGATCCGCGCCGGCAAGACGGCGCCCGGGCTGTACGGCATCTGGGCCACCTCCGACTTCCCGCAGTGGGGTGGCGACATGCACCTCAACTACAACTGGGTGGCCAACTTCTACGGCGTCTACTCCAGCAACCGGCCGGAGCTGGCCCTGCCGCTGTACGACCTGGTGCAGGCCTACCTGCCCGAGGCCAGGCGGCGCGCACGGCAGGACCTGAACCGGGTCAAGCCCGACTACGTCAGCGCGCGCTTCCCGAGCGGCGGCGTGCCCGCGGGCGTGCTGTTCCCGGTCGGGATCGGCCCGTTCGGCTCCACCGTCGGCGACGTCTACCACCAGCAGGTGGCCAACTCGCTGTTCACGGTCACGCAGTACATCTCGTACTGGGAGTACACCCAGGACCGCGCCTTCCTGTCCGGCACGGCCTACCCCTTCATGAAGGAGGTCGCGGCGTTCTTCCAGAGCTACCTGGAGTACGACTCGGCCGCAGGGCGCTACCGGCTGTGGAGCGGGCCGCACGAGGGCACGTGGGGGCGCAACTCAAGCCCCGACGGGGGCATGCTCAAGCGGCTGTTCTCCTCGCTGGTCAGTGCGAGCACCGAGCTCAACGTGGACGCCGGCGACCGGGCCACCTGGCAGAACATCGCCTCGCGCCTGCCGGACATCCCGAGGACGACCTACAACGGGCAGACGGTGTACGCGCTGGCCGACCCCGGCACGCTGTCCGACAACCGGCCCATCCGGCCGGGCGACAACACCGTCAACCTGGAGTTCATCCACCCGGGCGACGCGCTCGGCATCAACTCCCCCGCCGCCGACAGGCAGGTCGCCATCGCCACGATCGACGTGATGAACTCCTGGGGCCAGGAGAACAGCTTCCCCAAGGTGTTCACCCAGGCCGCCCGCGTCGGCTACCCGGCCCAGAGCCTGATCGACAAGCTCAAGGGCCAGATCACCTCCAAGATCGCCCCCAACCTGCGGATCACCGACCCCAACCACGGGCTGGAGAAGGCGGGCGCGATCGAGGCCGTCAACGACGTGCTGCTCCAGAGCGACGGCGGCGTCATGCGCCTGTACCCGGTGTGGCCCGCGGGCAGGAACGCCTCCTTCGTCAAGCTCCGGGCCAAGAACGGGTTCCTCGTCTCCAGCGCCCGCGTCGGCGGCACGGTCTCGTACGTCGACATCACCAGCGACGCGGGCCGCACCGCGAGCGTCGGCAACCCGTGGCCCGGCCGCGCGGTCGTGGTGACACGGGCAGGCGGCGGCACGGTCGGCCACACCGTGGCCAACGACGTCGTCACCTTCCCGACCCAGGCGGGAGCGACCTACACCATCACCCCGTCCTGACGTCGCGCGGCCTCCGGCGAGGCCACGTGACGAACGGGTAGCGGACGGCTCCGCGGCCCCCCAGGGAACCGCGGAGCCGCCCGCACACGGCCCCGGCGCGGTCAGTCGTTCCTGCCCTCGCGCCATTCGGCGAGGGCGGCCTCCACGCGGGCGGACTCGCCGGGGAAGTCCCGCAGCTTGGCGAGCATCCACAGCGCGCCCTGAAGGCGCCGTGCCCGCAGGAACGGCCGCAGGTCAGGCCCGTCCGGTGACGGCGGTCCGGTCATGGCCGGTCGATCAGGGCCGGTCAGTCAGGGGTCCGGTCAGGGCAGGGCGTTCCATGTCGCGAGGGCGTCGAGGCGGCCCTTGCCGTAGGTGTTGTCGGGGCCGGGGACGCCGAGGTCGCGGGCGCCCGTGGTGACCGCCGCCGCCTGCTGGGCCGCCGTCAGTCCCGGCCGGCCGGATAGCACCAGCGCCAGCAGACCGCTGACGTGCGGCGCGGCCATCGACGTGCCCGTCGCGCTGGTCCACATGCCGTACAGGTCGCTGGTCCAGGTGTCCTTGCCGGGTGCGACCACGTCCGGGAACACGCCCGTACGCCCGCCGCACGCCGACGGGCCCCTGCTGGACATGGAGAGGATCACGTCGGAGCCGTTCACCACCCCGGCGGAGAACGCGGACGGGTTGTTGGACGGGCTGTAGGAACTGCTCGCGTACGGCCCGCCGTTGCCCGCCGCGAAGACCGGTAGCACGCCGATCGCCCGCAACGCGGCCAGGTCGGGCTCGAAGGCCAGGTTGCACCCCTTGGCGGCGAAGGTCCAGGAGTTGTTGACCACGTCAGGGGCGTCGTCGGTGGCCGGGTCGCCGTCGGGGTCGAGCAGCCACTGGAAGATCGCGTGCAGCCCGGAGGTCGTCGCGACGCCGCCGTCGTCGAAGGCCTTGGCCGCGATCCACCGGGCGCCGGGCGCGACGCCGATGGCCGTGCCGCCCGCGTCGCCGCCGACCATGACGCCCATGGTCCAGGTGCCGTGCCCGGAGGCGTCGAAGGGCGTCGCGTGCTCGCCGTACGGGTCGAACCACGAGCCCGGACCGCCCCGCCACCGGGGCGCCAGGTCGGGATGCGTCACGTCCGCCCCGGTGTCGACGCTCGCCACGACGACCCCCTCGCCGAGAAGCCCGAGCGACCAGAGCGAGGGCGCACCCGACTGCGCCAGGTTCGCCTCGACCCCCGCCAGTCGCGCGCCGATCTCGCGAGTGCCCGTCCGGGGAACGACGCCCTGCGAGGCGGCGGCGACCATGGCCGCGGCGTGGGGTGCGGTCGTGGCGGTGGCCCCCGTCACCCGGCCGGTGCCCGTCGCGAGGGCGAAAGCGGTGGTGTCGGGGACCACGGACGCCACCTCCGGACGCCGGGCCATCGACGCGGCGAAGTCCGGTGTCGCCGTCAGCGCGATCGCGTTGACGTTCCAGAGCCGGTGAACGCCGGTGACGGCGCCCCGTCGCCGTTCGGCCTCGATGGCGCGCAGCAGCGGCGCCTGAGCGCGGTCCGCGACCCGGCGAAGCTCCTCCACGACCCTGCGCCGGTGCGCGGGCAGGGCCTCCGGCGGCAGACGGCCGAGGTCCGCCCGGTCCTTGAGGTAGACGACGACGGCGGTCCGCTCAGGCTCCGGCACGCTCGCGGGATACGTGGGCACGGTCGTCAGGCTCACCAGCAATATCAGGGCGAGGGCTCGGATCGTCATGGCGGCGCTTCCTTCTCACAGAGCCGTCTTCACGGCCCACCCTCACAGAGCCGTCTTCACGGCCCACCCTCACAGAGCCGTCTTCACGGCGCTTCGGCACAGAGCCCTCTTCTCGGCGCCTCCTCACAGAGCTCAGGAGGGCCACGGCCGCCGCCACCGCTCCGAGGGCGGCGATCGTCCACGCCATGACGCCGGTGACGGACGCCAGGGACCGCTCGGCCAGGAAGCCCCGGGGAGCGTCTCCCCGGACGGCCCAGTCCAGCCTCACCCCCGCGTCCGGAAGGCCGTCCCGCTGGACGCCGACCTGGACGGGCACCTGTCCCGCCGGGGGAAGGTCGGCGACGGCCTCCCACCGCCGCTCGGCCACCGCCACGGCCGCCAGCGGGGCGTTCCCCACGCCGAGCCGCACCGCGCTCAGGCGTCCGGGCGCCGGGCGGCGCGTGTCGTACACGTCGACGGTGACGAGGTTCCTGCCCGGCGTGCCCGGCCGGACCGAGACGGCCAGCACCAGGTCGTCCAGCCTCACGCTGCGCTGGAGCGGCGCGGCGGCGGGCACCGGGTCCAGGCCCGGCCCTCTGGCGGGCGGCGTGACGGTCAGCACCGCCGCGCAGCAGGCGACCTCGGCGAGCAGCACCGCCTCCACGACCAGCAGCCTGCCTCCCGTCCGGCCCCGCGCGACGCGGATCGCGACGGCCGCCACCCCGAGCAGGAACACCAGCTTGATCGCGAGGATGAGCCCGTAGGGGGTGACCAGGCCGGCGTACGGTGTGGCGATCTGACCTCCGGCGAGCAGCGGCCCGGTCACGCCGAGGGCCACGACGGCCGCCGCGGCGGGCCACGCGAACCCGCGGAGCAGGGCGCGGACGGCCGCGCGCTGGGCACGGTCGGCGAGCATCGGCAGGCCGGCGACCGCGAGCGCGATCACCCCGCCGATCCAGACGGCGGCGCCGAGCGCGTGCACGGCGGCGGGCAACGCCTCCCCCGCCGCGGCGGCGTGCCCGTCGAGCGCCCCCACCACGACCGCGAGCCCGGCGCACACGGCCCCGAGCGCGGCTGGGCGGTCGTCCCGCATCGTCGCGCGGCGTGCGAGGAAGAACGCGGCGAGCAGGAGCACGAGTTGTTCGATCATCCGGCGGCCGTGGGCCGTGTCGATGATCAGCCAGACGGACTGGGCGGCGACGACGGTCACCGCCGCGAGTGCCGCACCGGTCCCCGCCGACCCGGCACGCAGGGCGTGCCGGGTGACGCGCGCCCACGGGCCGACGGGGTGACGGCGGCGTGCGAGCGGCACGAGGAGCGCCGCCGTGAGGAAGCCGCCAACGGCCGTCGAGAGGCCGACGGTGCGGATCGCGGCGAGCACGGAGTCCCAGGGTCGCGGGCCCTCGCGGACCGCCTGCCCCGCCGCGGTCACCGCGCGCCGGACGCCGAACACGAGGCTTCCGCCGAGGCGGTGGCCGTCCTCGCTGGACGTCGCCGCCCAGCGGACCGCGTAGATGTCCTCGGCCAGTGGAGGGAGCGAGGCCACCACGCGGCCCGCCGCCTCCGCCGACGGGGTGAGGGAACGCACCGTGCCGGCCGATGGGTGCAACGACAGGCGGACGGAGGAGAGCAGGACCGGTTCGGTGAACTCCAGCCGCAGCCGTGCGGGAGCGCTGGACAGCACCTGCCCGTCGGCCGGCTCGGAACCGACCAGGATCGGATGCGCCGAGGCCGTCCCGGCCATGACCACGACCCACAGCAGGGTGGCCGCCGCGAGCCTGAGCAGGATGGACGCCACTCTGGGCCTGAGGCCGGCCACTCTGGGCATGAGGCCCGCCACCTTGGACGGAATGGCCGCCCTGGGCGAGACAGCCGCCGGCCCGCGCCGGGTGGCCGACGCGGGCCTAGAGAACCGGGACATGGGGCACGCTCGCCTGGTCGAAGGCCAGGGTCACGGTGTCGCCCCGGCGGATCACCCCGCCGGAGTTGCGGTAGAGCACGTAGTACGTCCGCCCTGCGACCGGATCGTGGATCATCGGCATGAGCGCGGGCGACGGAAGGGCCCTGCCCGCGGTGTCCACGATGACGCGCGGCAGCCGTCGCGCGTCGGAGAGCATGGCCGCCGCCCGGTCCGGGTCCAGGACGATGAACCGCACGTCGAGCAGGCCGTGGTCGGCCGTCACGCCGACCATCGTGAAGCGCACGCCGTACCGCTGCTCGACGTCGGGGGCGGCGGGCATCCCGGCCCGCGCGGTCCCGCCGCCGTGGGGCAGGGCGAGCACGACGACCAGCGCCGCCACGGCCGCCACCGCCCCGGCCGTCAGCCACCATGCCACGATCCGACGGCGAGGCGACCCCGTCGCGGTCCCGTGGTGGGGTGAGCCGGTGACGGTCCGGTCCTGGGGGGAGGCGGTCGCAGTCCCCTCGTGAGCCGAACCGGCCACGAACCCTTCGTGAGGTGAACCGGCCACGACCCCGTCGCCGGCCGAGCCGTTCGCGAGCCCGTGGTCAGGTGAATCGGTCGTGGGCTCGTCGTGGGGCGGGTCGGTCATGGGGTCACCGCGATGAAGGTGAGCATGCCGCCGAGGTCGACGGTCCCGGCGGTGACGTGGCCGGCGTTGTCGATGTGGCGGGCGGCCTCGAAGAGCGGGATGAGCGGCGGCGCCCCCGGGGGGACGGCGACGACGGCGTCCATCGTCCCGCCCGCGATCACGGTCTCCGACAACACCGTGTACGGATGCCCGGCCTCCCGGCCGTCCGCGCCGACGACGCTCTGGTACGCCCCTGCCAGCGACATCGGGTGGTCTTCGAGTCCCGCGTTGACGTACCGCAGGAGCAGCCGGTGCCCCTGGGCGGTGGGGATCGGCGCCGTGTCCGGGTACGCCGCCCCGTTGATGAGCCAGTACCGGGGACGGTAGCGGGACATGGGGTAGGTGGACGGCGCGGCGTTGAACGCCGGGTCGATCCCCTGCAGCACCACCAGCGCCTCGTCGTCGAAGGCCGTCGTGGGCGTGCCGTAGGCGCCGCCTCCGGAGGCCGGCCGGACGACGAGCGCGCCGGCCAGGCCCATGGCGACCTGCCGGGGCCCGCCGCCGGTCAGCCCGGCCTCGTACCGGAACGTCCCGGGCCGGGTCGCCGTGAACTCGTAGGTCCTCGACGCCCCGGGGGCGGCGCCCGTCGTGTCGGGGGGCACGTCCTGTTCGGGCAGGCCGAGGCTCGTCGCCTCGCCGAGCATGTTGTGCACCGTGACCCGCACGGTCTCGCCCGCGGTGGCCAGCAGCAGCGGCCCCGGCAGCGACGGCGGGTCGCCGGCGGCGGCCGCGTAGCCCCAGATCGGCACGGTGACCCCGCCGGGCAGCGCGAGCGTGCCCGTCTTGGCCCAGAGCTCGCATGCGCGCACGCCCGCGTTCGGCGTGCACGGCGAGGACGGCAGGGCGGCGGCCGTGGAAGCGCGGGTGCGCTCGGCCGCGGCGCCGGACCCGGCGGTCGCGGCCGGTAGGGCGGTCACCGCCGACTTGGCCGTGGCGGACGACCGGGTGGTGAGGGACGGCTGGGCCGTGGCGGGGGGCTGGGTCAGGAGGACGGTGGCCGTCGTGAGGGCACCGCAGGCGAGGGCGAATCGGCGGGCGGACGCGTGGGGCGCGCGCATCAGGAACACCCTCCCGGGGGGTCGACGCGCTCGAGCGTCATCATGCCGCCGAAGCCCGCCTCGTAGTTGGCGGCCTCGTTGAGCGCGTGGCTGTGCCACATCTGGTAGTACTCGCCGCACTCGTTGTAGGACGTGACGCCGACGGGCAGGCCGTCGGTGACGCCGAGGTACGGGCTGCCGCCGTACCAGGTGGCGTCGTCCTTGTAGACGAGGTTCTGCTGCTGGGGCAGCGGCACCGGGATCGGGTTGGTGCCGGGCCGCCATTTCTCCACGTCGGTCCAGTCGTAGGTGACGTCCCAGGTCTGGCCGGGCCCGATGTCGGCGAGGAAGTTCTCGGCCGACAGGTCGGCGCCGTCCACGAGCGTGTGGGCGTCCCGTCCGATCACCCGGCCGTGGTTGCCGTGGGGGTGGAAGGGGTGGATGCGGTCTCCGGCGTTGAGGTAGCGCACGAGCGCCGGGTGCGGGTTGGTCACCGGGTCCTTCGGCCGGATGTGGATCAGCGACCCGTAGGGCTGGCTCGGCAGCCACCCGGCCCCGTTGGGCGCGATCGTGTCGGGGAAGCTCCGGCCGTTGATCAGCCAGTACCGCGGGTGGAGCTTGGTCACGTCGTAGGGCCTGCCGTTCTCGACCGCGGCGTGCAGGTCGGGGTCGACCTCCGACAGCAGCGAGATGTACTCGGCCGCCGGGTTGAAGCGGCTCGCGTCCGTGCCGTACGCGCGGTCGGGGTGGCCCGCCGGGCGCACGATCAGCGCGCCGTAGAGGCCCATCTGCACCTGTTTGGCGGGGTCGGTGCCGCTGGCGTACAGGTAGGTGCCGGGGGCCGAGGCCGTGAACCGGTAGGTCACGGTGCCGCCGGGCGGCGCGGCCTGCACGAGCGAGGTGAGCGTGCCGCCGGTGAACTGCGGCTGCGCGGGCGACCCGTCGGCGGTCACGCCGGTCATTCCCGGGACGAACAGCGAGACGGGCTCGGGGAGGGTGTTGCGGAGGGTGACGGTGACGACGTCGCCCTCGGTGACGCACAGCACCGGCCCGGGGAGCTGGAACGCGTTCCCGTCGACGGTGTAGCTCCACATGTGGACCGTGTTGCCGTCCGGGAACCCGGCGGCGCCGTCGGCGGCGGCCAGGTCGAAGGACGGGCCGGTCGTGCAGGAGACACCCGATTCGGGCGGTGCGGCGTGCGCCTGCGGGGCCGGCAGGAGCACGAGCGCCGCGGCGGCCGTGACCGCGCGCAGTGCCTTGCGTACGAGCATGAGGTCCTCCGCCGTTCAGGTGTTGGGCGCGGTCTGCGGCGGCAGGCCGCTTCCCGCGGGCAGCACGCGCACCTCGGTCACCTGGCCTCCGAGCCCGGCGACGCCCGGATTGCCGAGCGTGGCGTACGCGCGGTTGTAGAGCAGGTGGACGGCCGGGGCGCTCACGGCCGGGGCCGTGAAGATCGCGTCGACGCTCTCGCCCGGGCCGATGTGGACGGCGTTGGTGAGGAAGGACCGGTCGGTGCCGTCGCGGCCGCGCGACAGGGTGGCGTCCCTGCCCACCACGCGCATCGGGATGCCGGCGAGCGTCATCGTGTGCTGCTGGAACCCGAGGTTGACCAGGCGCAGCAGGACCTTCTCGCCGGACATGCAGCGGACAAGAGATGAGATGGGCTGATATTTCAGCTTCGGATATCCGGCGGGAGCGATGAGGTCCCCGCCGGCCCCGGTACCTCCCCCGCCGGGAGCGAGCGTGTCCGGGTACGAACGGCCGTTGAGCATCCACACGTCGGCGTCGTACTCGCTCCAGTCGTGCTCCTGGATGTGCGCGCCCTCGAAGCGCTCCCGCGTCCAGGCCTCGGACAGGAACATGCCCCACTCGCGGTCGTAGGCGGTCGACCGGTCGCCGTCGTTGTAGACGTACTTGCCGGGCGGGATCCCCGGCGCGCCCGCGTTCTGGCGCGGGCGCACGAAGACGATGCCGGTCATGCCCATCGAGACGTGCTCGACGTCCTCGAAGTGGCAGTGGTACATGTACGTGCCCGGGTCGCGCGGCCGGTAGAAGTAGGTGAACGCCCGGCCGATCGGCACCGCGACGGACAGCTCCGGCACCCCGTCGAACAGCGGGACGGCGTTCCGGAAGCCGTGCCAGTGAACGGTGTGCGAGTCGCTCAGGTCGGGCCTGACGACCATGCCGAGGTTGGTGAGCTGCACGCGCGTGTCCTGCAGCTCGTCCACCCACCACATCGGCGCGGGCGCCTGGAACCTGCCCTTCTGCGCCTTCACCTGGGTCGCGGTGAGCGTGGTCACGTCGCGGAACCCGAAGCCCCACGTGGTGAACGGCGCCGGGGCCATCGGGTCGGGGTGGACGCCCGCCACCTGCCCGGGCAGGGAGATCCACCCGTCGGTCGCGGCGAGGTGGACGGTCGGGGGCAGGGCCGTCCCCCGGACGGCGGCCGCGCCCGCCGTCGCGTCGCGCAGCAGCCATCCGCCCGTGGCGGCGCCGGCGGCCGCCGTGGTGGCGGCCCGCAGCAGGCCGCGCCGGCTGATCTGGTTTCCGCTCATCCCGTCCTACCTGATCGTGATGGTCGTGGTCTTGAGCAGGGTCCAGTTACCGTTGCCGTCCCTGGCGCGCGCGGACACCGTCCGCGGGCCCTTCGGCCAGCCGGTGGTGTCCACCGAGGCGCTGACCAGTTCGGTGGCGGCGTCGAACCTGCCGTCCACGGCGCGCATCGCCGTGCCGCGGCCCGCCCCGGGGTCGGCGCCGGTGAACCACTCCGCCGCCGCGATGGGGGAACTTCCGGTGAGCGTGTGGCTCGTGAGCGCGCCTAGCGCGACCTTGGTCCCCGCCCTCACCGCGCCGGGCAGGGCCGTCAGGCCGGTCATCAGGGGCAGCGGCGCGTCCGACCGCTCCTCGTCGGCGCCGAGGTCGTACCGGAGCAGTTGCCGGAGCTGGTCGTCGATGTCGACGAGCGGCGCGAGGACGCCCGCCTTGCCGATGGCCCCCACGTCCAGCGCGGGCGATCCGTTCGCCCTCGGCTGCAGGTGGTAGTCCCCTGCGAGCTGGGCGGGCTGGTCCATCGAGATGATGACGCTCTGGACGAACTGCGGCGCGCCGCGCCAGGCCAGGGCCTGCACGACCGTGTCGTAGGGCCGCAGCACCTTCGGGTCCCTGCCCACCACGTTGGACGGCGCCGCGTTGACATAGGCCGGATGGTCCTTGGTGAGTAAGGTGTTGGTCGGAGAGAGCCTGCCGCTGAGGTCCGCCGCGCCGAGGTCCCACACGTTCACGGGCGTGGCGTCTCCGGGCTGCCCGAGGCCGGTGAGCCGGGCGTTCGTACCGTCCCACGCGCCCGCCCTGTTGTCGTGGAAGACGTCGTTGAACAGCAGCGGGTCGCTGAACGTGGGCGACCCCGGGGGCAGCGTCGCCTGGAGCGGCGCGCTGTTGGCCGCCGTGGACAGGCCCGCGGGGGCCGGGTCGCCGTTGCCGGTCGCGGCGGTCGCGGTGGTGATGTTCTTCATGACGGTGGTGTTGTAGACGCGCACGCGGGTGGCGTCGTCGATGGCGATACCGCCGCCCTCGTGGGCGGAGACATTGTTGACGATCATGTCGTTGTAGATGTCGATCGGCCAGTTCCCCGCCTGGAGCAGGCGGACGCCGCCGCCGTCGTCGGAGGCCAGGTTGGACTGGATGATGTTGGCGTGGACGGCGACCGGGCCGGACCCGGGCGAGGGCGGGCCGCCGGGCACCGCGGGCGGCGCCTCACCGGCCAACATGACCCCGCCGCCCTCGTCGTAGGAGCCGTTCGCCCAGATCAGGTTGTGGTGGATCGAGTTGGGGCCGCCCGACGCGCCCGACAGGCCGTAGTGGGTGATGCCGCCGCCGTACTCGGCGGAGAAGTTGCCGCAGATCTCGTTGTGGTCGATCTCGTAGCCGTCGGCGCCGTTGAACACCGCGACGCCGCCCGCCAGGTTGGAGCCGCCGTTGTGCAGGATCCGGTTGTAGCCGACGTGGACGCGGTCGTTGTGGTTGCTGCCGATGTCCGGGGTGCCGAGCCGGATGCCGCCGCCGTACGCGCCGCCGTTGCTCCTGATCACGTTGTTGGTGATCTGCAGGTCGCGGGCGTAGCCGTTGACGTAGACGCCGCCGCCCTGGACCGGGTAGAAGGGCGTGACGAACGTGCCCTCCAGGCCGAACTCGTCTCCGCCCTGGATCGTGAAGCCGTCGATCCCGGCCTTGTACTGCGGGGTGAACGTCCCGTCCCTGGCGACGACGTAGACGACCTGTCCCTCGGAGATCTGCTGGTTGCCGCTCCAGCCGGGCGACGCCTTGATCCCCTCGACCAGGGTGCTCCACCGCGCCGCGCCTTCGGCCGAGAACCCGAGGCCGTTGATGATCGAGCCGGGCACCGAGCTGCCGTCCGCGCGGACGCCGCCGGGTCCGACGCCCTGGAGCTTCACGGGCGAGTGGACGACGACGCTCTCGAAGTAGTCACCGAGCGGGGCGAACGGGGACGGCGTGCCGGGGTAGACGACCACGAGCGCGCGGGGCACCCCGGCGGCGGCCTCCAGGCCGTCCTGGATCTTCGCGTGCGCCTTCCCGGGGCCGACCTCGATCACGGCCGGCGTGTAGGTCCCGCCGAGGACGTGGAAGGTGAGCGTGTTGCGCGCCTCCCTGCCGTCGGACCGCACGATGCGCAGGCGGTGCGGCCCCGGCGGCGTCAGCAGCGGCACGGTCGCCGTGATCGCCCGGTCGGTCCAGCCGGTCGCCGGGAGCTGCGTGCCGTCGAGGAGGACCTTGCCCGTGGTGGCGCCGAAGCCCTGCCCGGAGATGGTGAACGAACCGGTGCCGTTCACGTAGGGCCTCGACACCGCGAACAGTTCCGGGGTCCCGTCGGGGAGCAGGCACCTCGGCGGGTGCGGGGTCTGCGAGCCGGGGAACTCCATGGCCGGGGTCGTCGGCAACAGCGCCACGTCGGCGAGCAGGGTGAGGCCCGGCCAGATCTGCCACTGGGAGGCGAGCGTGCGGTAGGCGGGGTTGTAGTTCGGGTTCGGATGGCCCGGCGCCCCCGGGTCGTTGCCGACCAGGCGGTAGACGTTCGGGCAGGGGCCCGCGGGGAGCGGGCAGTTCATCGTCTTCGTGGAGGGCAGCAGCACCTCGAAGAAGCCGTTGGGGTCGCTGGTGATCGTGTGGACCAGCCGGCCGGTGAAGTCGTAGATGCCGACGGGGACGTTGGGGAGGCCGGCCTTCTCGCCGTAGTAGAACTCGTTGGGGTCGGTGCCGAGCGCCAGGTCCTCGACGACCGCGCCGAACAGCCTGCCCGGCTGCGGCACGTCGGTGAACAGGTGGAACGGCGGCGCGATGGACCGCTGGTCGTTGACGGTGACGAGCTTGACGTCGCACAGCGGCCGCTGCTCGCCCTCGTACGGGCTGCCGCCCGCGTCCGCGAAGGTCGGATTGTCCACGGCGTCCGGCCCGTCGGGGGCGATCCCCTTGACGTCCACGGTGTGCAGGGCGCCCGCGCACGGCGGCGGGGGCACCTGCGGCTGGTAGTCGTCCCCGTCGAAGACGTTGACGTCCTCCTCCCGCGTCACCGTGTACTTCGGCCTGCCGAAGGCGTCCTCGGGGATCACGACCTTGACGAGGTAGTCGCCCTTGGGCATGGGGTCCTCGACCGCGTCGCCGTCGGCGTCCTTGACCACCTCGCCGTCGGGGCCGTACCGCCACACGGTCGTGAAGCCGTAGTTGCCGTTGACCGTGGAGAAGCCCCTCTGCACCTGGTTGCCCATCAGCGGCGACTCGACGCACTCGTAGCCGCCGGACGCCGGGGGCGCGAACCGCAGGTTCAGCGGCGAACCGCCGGCGTCGCGCGCCTGGCAGTCGGTGGGGCGTTCGAAGGTCTCGGTGAGGTAGGTGTTCAGCTTGCGGCCCAGCTTGTACGACCCGTCGGCCTCGGTGACGTACTCGCCGTCGGGGCCGGTCACGGGGGCGTACAGGTCCACGGTGAGGCCGGGGACGCCGGGCTCGTAGTCCTCGGTCGCCGCCAGGCGGGGGTCGAGCTCGTTGCGGGTCAGGTTGTAGACCGCCGTGCCGACGATGCCACCGTTGGTGCCGCGGGCGTACGGCTGCACGCCGATGTCGACGCGCGTGTTGAGGCCGTCCTGGTTGAGCGTCGCGACGTCGACCCCGCTGCCGAGGACCGTCGTCTCGTCCGGCTGGTTGTCGGTCTGGTAGGTGAAGCCGGTGGTGTAGAAGCGGTCGTTGTAGACCTCGAGCACGGTCCAGTAGCCGTACGGGTAGACCTGCCGCAGCGTCCAGTTCCCCTGGACGTCGGTCGTGGCGGACTTGCTGCCCGCGTCGACGACCGAGTTGTCCCGTGACTTGAGCACCACCGGCTGCGAGCGCAGCCCCGGCTCCCCGGGGTCGCGCCTGCCGTCCTTGTCGGTGTCCAGGAACACCGAGCCATGCAACTGGCTGAACCAGTGCGACAGCGTCAGGTCGCCGAGGTCGGCCGTCTGCCCGTCCGCGACCGTGACGTTGATCAGCTGGAGCAGCAGGTTCTGGTCGTAGTCCCAGTAGGCGACCTGGTAGTCGCCCGGCTTGAGGTCCGGCACCGAGAAGGTGCCGTCGGCGTTGCCGGGGGCGGCGTACACCAGCGTGTCGTTGTCGAGCAGGTCGGTGACGGCGATCCACGGCTTGGCGACGGGCCCCTCCACGGTGTCGCCACCGGCGGGCGGGAGGTAGGACTTCACGCTGACGACACGGCCCTTGACCGTGGCGTTTCCCGAGTGGGCGGAGTCCAGGGAGGTGGGCTTGACGTAGCCGAACTGGGCCTCGGGGATCGGCGCGCCGTTGACGATCAGCTCGGTGTCGAAGCCCTTGTGCCCCTCCTCCACCCACGTGTCCCAGTCGTGGCCGCCTTCGAGGGAGGAGGTCTGGATCCACTCCTGGCCGTCCGGCGGGACCACCTGAAGGCTGTAGCGGTTGGAGCCCAGGTTCGGGATCACGATGGCGCCGCTCGCGTCGCTGACGCACTCGCCGCCCGTGCCCTCGATCGGCTCGTGGGCGGCGTCGTACCGCGTGCACAGCGGGTTGCCGTACCAGTCGGTGGTGACCTCGCCGACCACGTCGGAGATGTGCGCGACCCAGCCTTCCAGGCCGTGCTCGACCGCGGGGTCGAACTGGCCGTTGGTGGCGTTGTCCTCGAACACCGTGACCCTGATCTGCGCCAGAGGCAGGGGGTCGGGCTGGAGCCGCACCGTCAGTGGGCCCCGCTCGGGCGAGGGGACGGTGACCCACCCGCCGTCGATCTTGAAGCCGTCGGCGACCACCGAGACCATGTACTTGCCCTCGGGCAGGTTCAGCCCCGTGGTCTCCGAGAACTCCGCCTCGGTGCCCTGGGTGACCAGGTTGCCCGCCCCGCCGGCGCCGCCGGTGAAGGTGTGCGTGGAAGGCCAGTCGCAGGTCTTGGGATAGGACGTCTCCGGGGCGCCGCTCCCCGGCAGGCACGCGGCGTCGCGCGGGTGCGCGGGGTCGCCCGTGTCGTCCTTGGTGACGAGGAACTTGTACGACGTGACCGGATCCCCGGTACGCGCCGACACGACGCGGAGCCTCACCTCCGCGCCGGCCTGGCCCTGGGCCGTCACCACGGTGGCGGGCACGATGCCCGTCGCCAAGGCCGTCAGCGCCGCCGTCAACAGCGTGAGAGCGGTGAGCATACGACGAGCGCGCATGGCTGCCCTTCCTGCCGTGATCCGTCCCGGCAACGGTGCGCGAGCCGCGCCCGGCGGACGCCGTAGATGACGAGTCCGTCATGTGACTGTCAGATCGGCGTCACATCGCCGCAGATCATCACACGATGTCCATTTCCGGCATAGCGGGGCGCTTGCCGGTCGTGATCTCGGCAGGTACACACGAGAGGTAGGCACAGATGGGCGTCGTCGGGTGGGGCGCCGCTTAGCCGCGTGGAGCGCCCTCATGCCCCGGATCATGGTCGTGGACGACGAACCGAGGATCTGCCGGTTCGTCTCGCGTGCCCTGGAACGCGACGGTCACGTCGTCCAATGGGTGGGCACCGGTGAGCAGGCACTGCGCCTCGCCGACACGGAGGAGTTCGCGCTGGTCGTCCTCGACCTGATGCTCCCCCAGCTCAGCGGCATCGACGTGCTGCGCCAGATGCTCGAACGACGTCCCGGCCAGCGCGTGCTCGTCCTGTCCGCCATCGGGGACGTCGCGGCCAAGGTCGAGTGCTTCGCCTCCGGGGCCGTCGACTACCTGTCCAAGCCGTTCGCGCTGGCCGAACTGGTGGCCCGGGTGCGCATCAGGGCGGCGGAGCCGGCGCGGCCGCCGTCCCGGCGCTGGATCCGCGCCGGGCACGTGGCGCTCGACCTGCACCGCCGCACGGCGGACCTGGACGGCCGAAGCGTCCAGCTCACCCAGCGGGAGTTCGTGCTGCTCAGCCATCTCATGCGGCGCGCCGACCAGGTGTGCGGGCGCGAGGAGTTGCTCACCGACGTGTGGGGGCACGCCTTCGACGCGGCCAGCAACGTGGTCGATGTGTACGTGCGGCGACTGCGCACCAAGCTCGGCGCCGACTCCATCGAGACGATCCGCAACGTGGGCTACAGCTTTGTCACCGGCTGAGCGCTGGGCGGTCCCGCTGTGGGCGGTGTTCGCCATCGGGAACTCGGCGCTCATGTGGGTGGTGCCCGGAGCCGAGACCATCCCGTTCCACCTCGTCTGGATCTCGCTCGCCCTCGTGTACGGCGTGCGGCCGTGGCCGGTGCCCGCCACCCTCGCGGTGTGCCTGGGCGTGGCCGTGGCCACCGGCGCGCCCCTCTGGCAGCACGCCCACTCCAAGGTGATCGCGTTCGAGGAGACGGCCGAGATCCCGCTCATGTGCCTGCTCTTCCTCGTGATGGTCTGGCACGTGCGCCGGCGCACGGCGGCGGTGGCGGAGGCGCGGCTGGCCGCCTCGCGCGAGCGCGTGGCGCACGAGATGACCGAGAGGTTCGTCCGGATCGCGACCCACGAGCTGCGCACGCCGATCACCGTCGCCCGGGGCTACGCCGAGATGCTCCAGCTCGACAGCTCCGATCCCGGACAGGCGTCCGACGTGAGCGTCGTCGTGGACGAGCTCGGCAAGCTGTCCCGCATCACCGGGCGCCTGGCCGCGCTGGCCTGGGCGCACCAGGACGCCCGGGACGGCGCCCTGGTCCTCGACCTCGGAGCCCTGGTGCAGAGGGTCGCCCGGCGGTGGGCCCCCGTGGTGGACGGGACGATCCGCGTCGAGTCGGCCCCGACGCCGGTCGCGGGCGACGAGGAGCGGATGGAGACCGCGCTCGACTGCCTCGTGGAGAACGCGATACGGCACGGCCGGGCCCCGATCGCCCTCCGGGTGAGGCAGGACGCCTCGGCCGCGGTCGTCGAGGTGGAGGACCACGGGCCGGGCATCGCGCCCGCCCGCGCCCGGGAGCTCCTGCGCGGATCCGACTCTCCCTACTCGCCCCGGTCCGGCCTGGGACTGATGATCGCCCAGGGCATCGTGGAGGCCCACTCCGGGCGCATCGCCCTGACCCGCGCCCCTTCCGGCGGCCTCAAGGCCACCATCCACCTGCCCCGCCTTCGGCCGGAATAGCGATGTGAATCCGGACTCGTCCGGCGAATTCCACATCGGCGGGATTAAGCGAATTTACTCCGCTTTAGGATGCGCTGATTCGGACCTTTTTCCCGGGCACCGTCCTTCATTTGCATTATTGTGGGATCTCCCGCGTATCGCGCATGCCGTGTGCGGGTATTCCTCGTTCGCGTTGACATCGTCGAGATGTGCCGCGGAAATCGCGAGCCACGCATGCAAAGCGATATGAGGCAAACCGTGACGATCCCCAGCAGAACGACAGATCCACTCCGGCCGGCCGGGAGGAAGGCCCGCGCCGCGCGCCCGGCACCCGGCGTCTCACGTGCCGGCCAGATCATCGGACCGGCGTTCGTGGCCGCGATCGCCTACGTCGACCCCGGGAACGTCGCCACCAACCTCACCGCCGGCGCGACCTTCGGCTACCTGCTCGTGTGGGTGGTCGTCGCGGCCAGCCTCGTGGCGATGCTCGTCCAGTTCCAGGCCGCCAAGCTCGGCATGGCCACCGGCAAGAGCCTGCCCCGGCTGTGCCGGGAGCGCTTCCCGCGCTGGGGCGCCCGGCTGCTGTGGCTCCAGGCCGAGGTGGTGGTGCTGGCCACCGACCTGGCGGAGTTCGTCGGCGCCGCGATCGGGATGCGCCTGCTGTTCGGCGTGCCCGTCGCCCTGTCGGCCGCGCTGACCGCGCTGGCGTCCATGCTGCTGCTCGAACTTCGGCGGCGGGGCCGTACGCGCCCGTTCGAGCTCATGAGCGCCGCCGCGCTGCTGCTGGTGGGCACGGGGGTCGGATACGACATCCTGGTCACCGGGCACCAGTCCGCGTCCGGACTGGCCGCGGGGCTCGTCCCCGCGCTGCACGGGCAGTCCTCGCTGGTCCTGGCCATGGGAATCGTCGGCGCCACGGTCATGCCCCACGCCGTCTACCTGCACTCCGCGCTGGCGCCGGGACACGGCGGCTCGGCCGACATCGCCTGGCGGCAGCCCGCGCTCATCCGCCGGGCGCTGCGCCTGGACTGCGCGCTCGCCCTCGGCGTCGCCACCGTCGTCAACATCTCCATGGTCGCGCTCGGCGCGGGCCTCGGCGCCGCGACGGGCGGCGCCTGGGCGGGCGACCTGCTGGAGGCGCACGCGGAGCTGGCGAGCCGGATCGGGGGCGGCGCGGCCCTGGCGTTCGCCGTCGCCCTGCTCTCCTCGGGGGTGTCCTCCGCCGGGGTCGGCACGCTCGCCGGAGACGTCGTCATGCACGGCTTCCTCGGCCGGCGGGTGCCGGTCCACCTGCGAAGGCTCGTCACGATGATCCCGGCGGTGGCCGCCCTGCTGCTCGGCGTCTCGCTGACCGGCCTGCTCATCGTCAGCCAGGTGGTCATCTCGCTCGGGGTGCCGGTCGCGCTGTTCCTGCTGGTGCTGTTCTGCCGTGACCGGTCGGTGATGGGGCCGCTCGTCAACGCGCCGCTCACCACCCGCGTCGCGGGCGCCGCCGGGGCCGTCGTCGCCCTGCTCGGCTGCGTCCTGCCGTTCACCATGCTGTCGTGAATCATTTCCCGGACGCGGCGGAATTCGCGCCCGCCCGCCGTACACATAGGGCCGTACACATAGGAAGGACAATGCCATGGACCGTTCGGCGTCCCAGGCCATTCCCCAGCCGCAGCGCGACGGAAAGGGCGGAATCGACACCGGGCCGAGGAACATCGAGCTGGACCGCCAGAATCCCGACCTGCTCACCCCGCCCGAGACCGACCACGGCACGCTGCCGAACATGAAATTCCCCTTCTCCATGGCGCACACCCGCATCGAGGACGGCGGCTGGACGCGGGAGGTGACCGCCAGGGAGCTGCCGGTCGCCACCACGCTGGCCGGGGTGGACATGCACCTCAACCCCGGCGCCTACCGCGAGCTGCACTGGCACAAGGAGGCGGAGTGGGCCTACGTCCTGGAGGGGAGCTGCCGCATCGGCGCGGTCGACCAGGAGGGACGCAATTTCCTGGACGACGTGCGCCGGGGCGACCTGTGGTTCTTCCCCAAGGGGATTCCCCACTACATCCAGGCGCTGGAGGAGGGCGTGGAGTTCCTGCTGGTCTTCGACGACGGGAACTTCTCGGAGAACTCGACCTTCATGCTCAGCGACTTCTTCGCGCACACGCCGAAGAGCGTCCTCGCCAAGAACTTGGGCTGGCGGCCCGAGCAGCTCGGCATGCTGCCCGAGAAGGAGAAGTACATCTTCCCGGGGCAGGTGCCTCCCCCGCTGGAGCCCGACCAGGTCGTCAGCCCCACGGGCGACGTGCCGCGCTCGTTCAAGCACCGGATGCTGGCCCAGGAGCCCGTGCGGTTCGAGGGCGGCAGTGTCCGCGTCACCGACTCCACGAACTTCGCCGCGGCCACCACGATCTCCGCCGCGCTCGTGGAGCTGGAGCCGGGCGGCCTGCGTGAGCTGCACTGGCATCCGACCAATGACGAGTGGCAGTACTACATCTCCGGTTTCGGGCGCATGGGCGTGTTCGCGGGATCCGGGCTGGCCCGGACGTTCGACTTCCACGCGGGCGATGTCGGGTACGTGCCCTTCGCCTACGGCCACTACATCGAGAACCTCGGCAACGAGCCGCTGGTGTTCCTGGAGATGTTCCGTGACCCGCGCTTCGAGGACGTCTCGGCGATGCAGTGGATGGCCAACCTCCCGCCGCAGGTCAGCGCGGACACGCTGAACGTGCCCCGGGAGTGGGTCGAGGCGCTGCCCAAGGACAAGCACAGCGTCGTCCGCTGACGGCCCCGCACACGCCACGGCCCGCGGCCGCCGATGCGCCATGATGGTCGCCGTCCGATCACCGCACCCGAGACGAGGCTGAAGCATGACGGCGAGCGACATCCCCGGCGACCCGTTCCATCGCCGGCTCCACCACATCGCCCCCTCGGGCCTCACTTCCGAGACCGCGCAGACCGGCGGCATGCGGCGGCGCGCGGCCGTCAGCGGGGCGAGCGTCGGGGCGGAGCGGCTGTGGATGGGGCAGACGCACGTCGCGCCCGCGACCGTCTCGGCCAACCACCACCACGGCGACTCCGAGACGGCGATCTACGTGGTCAGCGGCAACCCGTCGTTCGTGTTCCTCGACGTGGAGGGCGACGAGCCACGCGAGGTGCGCATCGACGCCAAGCCCGGGGACTACATCTTCGTGCCGCCGTTCGTGCCGCACCGCGAGGAGAACCCGGACCCGGAGGCCGAGGCGGTGGTCGTGATCGCCCGCAGCACCCAGGAGGCGATCGTCGTCAACCTCGACGCGCTGCGCTGGACGTGACGGCCACACGTGGGACCGCGCGTGTGGCCGAAGGCGCCGGGGGCACCGTGCGCGCGGGCGTTCAGGGCCGGCGCGCCGAGGCCAGGAACAGCGGCAGGGCGAGGAACATCCGCCCGGCCCTGCCACGTGCCTCCTGCTCGGCGATCCAGCGCCCGGCCTCCTCCTCGCCGATCGCGCCGGTCTCGCGGGCGTGCGCGGCGATGCCGGACAGCATCGGCAGCATCAGCCCGTCGGTGAACACGGCGGTGCGCACCTCCACCGAGGGTGACGTGAATCCCGCGTCGAGCAGCAGGTTGCGGTAGGCACGGGCGGCGCGCGGGCTGGTCACCGCGTCGGCCCTGGTGTGGACGATGACGCGGGTGAGCGCGGGCTCGTCGGAGTCGATGACGAAGGTGTCCCAGTCCTGGCCGACCAGGACGATGCGCCCGCCGGGCGCGAGCACGCGCGCGGCCTCGCGGAGCGCCCGCGCCGGGTCGGCCAGCTCGTGGAACACCTTCTCGGCCCGGTACCCGGCCACCTCCCCGTCGCCGAGCGGGAGGTCGCAGGCGTCACCGAGGCGGACGTCGACGTCCGGGCGGCGCCACCGGGCGACGTCCACCATCCGCTCGCTCACGTCGACTCCGATCGCCTTGAGGCCGGCTTCGGTCATCTCGGCCACCGCCCGTCCGGGCCCGCAGCCGACGTCGACCACGCGGGAGCCCGGGGCGAGGCCCAGAAGCTCGTACGAGCGCCGGCGCACCTCGACCGCCGAGGGCAGTTCGTCGAGGACGTCGAGGCGCTTGATGAGGGTCTCGACGGGGTGGGGGTTCTTGTCGGGGTCGCTGCTCGCGCCCGGGGCATGGAGGGACATGTCTCCAGCATGTGCGGTCGCGCCGGTCCGGCGTCAAATTGGCCCGGCCGGGCGGCCCGGCTGCGCGACGTTTGCCCGGAAATATCAGGCTAAAGATGGATATATGGGCGTAGGTTTTTCCGGGTCTCCCGGGTGTCCGGAAATGGACATCGGGGGGCCGCGGGGGGATATTGACGGCCCCCGCGAGCCCACACTATCTTTCTTTTAAGAAACTTTCCTATCCCAAAAAGCGCTGGCCTGCCGCACAGACCTCGCCGCCGCGGCTCTGAGCTCCACGGCGGACGACACGCACGACACCGCCGACACCCCCAGGAGTCATGCATGAACGCGAAGAGATGGGCCGCGACCGCCTGCGCCACCGTCCTGGCGACCGCCGGGCTGGTCACCGCGACCGCGTCCGGCGCCTACGCCGCCCCGACCGGGTGCAGCTACCAGCTCGACACCGTGGAGCGCTGGGCCAGCAGCTACTGCTCCGGCGGCACCGGCGAGCACCGCATCTGGGTGCTGGAGAAGCACTTCCTGGCCGAGGTCGGATACATCCCGGTCTACGGCCCGTGGGTCCCCGCCGGGGAGACCTCCTACACCCGCATCCCTCCGCACACGATCGTCGACATCCGGGTCGAGACGCGCTGAGGCCGCGTTCGCGGCGCCCAGGCGCTCCCCGGCGGTCCCGAGAACCTGCGGCCGCGCTCGTCATCGGACGGGCGCGGCCGTACGGCGTACGGCGCGGCTCTTCCGCCCGCCCGCCGAGAAGTTCGACCCGCGGTTCGCGCCGCGGCGGGTCCCGCACCGCTGACCGCCTCGCCGGCCGCTGAGCGGGTCCGGCGTCCGGCCATGGTCACGTCCCGTCAGCGGCCCGGCGCGGCGCGCCAGTGCGCCGGGCGGGTGAAGGACGGCGGCAGCCTGGTGGCGGCGTCGCCCTTGGCCGCGTCGAGCTGGGCCTGGGTGAGGAAGAAGGCCCCGGTGAGGTCGGCGCCGCCGAGGTCCGCGCCGCGCAGGTCCGCGCCGAGCAGGTCCGCCGACCTCAGGTCCGCCCCCTTGAGGTCGGCGCCGATCAGGCGGGCCCCGCGCAGGCTCGCCCCCCGCAGGCCGGCCTTTGCCAGGCGGGCGCCGATGAGGTCGGCTCCCCTGCGGTCGGGCTTCCGGGTTCCCGCGCGGACCAGCTCGCTCACGCGCGCCAGCAGGTCGCCGGCCTCACGCCGGTGCGCCCCCACGTCCAGCCGCACGAGGGCGCCGGGGTCGCCCAGGGTGAGGCGCTCGATCGCGGCGAACGCGGCGCGGATCTCGTCGTGGAGGGGACGGGCCCGTGGCAGCGACAACGCGTCGTCGAGGTACCAGAGCAGTTCGTGGAGCTGCCGCATGACCGGGAAGACCGCGAACATCCGCTTCGCGCTTTGTGGGTCGCCCCGCCAGTCCCGTCCGCCGAAGGTGACCTGGGAGACCTTCTGACCCGCGCCGAAGCAGTCGTAGACCGTGCAGCCGGCGAAGCCCTCGTTACGCAGGCGCGCGTGGATGCCGCAGCGGAGGTCCGCGCCCAGGTTGGGGCAGGGCCGCCCGGCCTCCTTGTCGATGGCGAAGTCCGCCGAGGCCGAGAAGGGCAGCGCGACGCAGCACAGCGCGAAACAGCTTCCGCAGTCGGCCCGCAGGCCGGGACGGCCGGCGCCCGGCCGCGTGCCCTTCGCCGGCGCCCCCGAGGAGGTCCCGCTGGACGGCTTCTCCGACAACGCCTTCGATCTCCTCTCGCACGGCGGCCGTGCGTATCCCGCGCGGCACTCCGAAGGGTACGGGCGGACGCGGGCCACCCGCGACACGACCGCGTCCAGGTGAACGACTGACGAAGAACACCTGAGCTTTCCCCGCTCGCTTCCTGACCGGAACCCCGTCGGGCGACGATCGGACCGTCCGCGATTCAGGATGGGGTGGACGAGGAACGAACGCGGCCGGCTCGGGTAGGCACCCAAGGGGGCCCGGACACCGAGAACAGGACCTCGCCGGTGGCCCGGCGGAGGCGCGTGGCGCCGTGACGAGCGGAGAAGGCGGAGATGAGCGCGGAGATGAGCACAGAGCGGATCGTCGTCGGAATGGACCACCGGTCGGAGTCCCGTGTCGCCCTGGGCTGGGCCGCCGCGGAGGCGAACCGGCGGGGGGCGGACCTGGTGGTCGTCCACGCCTCGGACACGCCGAGCCCCGCGCCGTACGCGCCGGTCTTCCGGCGAGCCGAGGCCGAGCGGCGGCGCCTGAGCGAGCGCGCGGCGCTGGACCGGGCGATCTCGGTCGTCGAGGAGGAGTATCCGGACCTCGCCGTCCGCCGGTACACGAGCCTGGAAAGCCCGGTCAAGGACCTGCTGCGCCATACCGAGGCCGCCGACCTGCTCGTCCTGGGGTCGTCGGCTCCCGGCGCCGAGGCGCATCTCGGCCCGCTGCTGCTGGCCTGCCTGCGCCACGCCCGGTGCCCGGTGGTCGTGGTGAACGGCGGCGCGGGCGTCCCTCCGCGTCGGACGCTTTCGGCCGCCCGCGGGTGAGCATTTTCGTTCGCCGAGGACGGGTCATGCGGCCCGTCCTCGCCTCATGAAAGGGGCGACGGTTAGCAGAACGTAGCGTAGCCGACTAGTTACGGTGATGAATCGACGCAGTACAACAAAGCGTGTAAGCCACTCGGATGGCTGTCCCGGACTCCCCCACGCCCGCGAGCCCGTCCCACCGCACCGCACCGCACCACCGGCGTTCGCCGTGCCCTTCCTCACGTCCCACGACCCCGAAGGCAGGTGCTGTGAATCCCGTTCCGCGTGCCCAGA
>NZ_QOIL01000013.1:0-106783 GCF_003323745.1 Sphaerisporangium album | reverse complement strand
GTGCCCAGAAACCGGAGCCCCCGCCAGGGACGTCCGATACCGAGACCGATCCCGAGACCCTCACCGCCCCGCCCGCGATCCCGGTTCCCGCGCCGGGACGGATGCGGGCGCGCGTCGTGGGGCTGATGGGACCGGCGTTCGTGGCGGCCGTCGCCTACGTCGACCCGGGCAACTTCGCCACCAACGTCGAGAGCGGCGCGCGGTTCGGATTCCTGCTGCTGTGGGTGGTCCTGACGGCCAACGTCGTCGCGATGCTGCTGCAGTACCTGTCGGCCAAGCTCGGCATCGCGACCGGCCGCAGCCTCCCCGAGCTGTGCCGCGAACGGTACCCCCGCCCGGTCGTCTGGGGGTTGTGGCTCCAGGCCGAGATCGTGGTCATCATGACGGACCTGGCCGAGTTCATCGGCGGCGCGGTCGCGCTCAACCTGCTGTTCGGCCTGCCCATGCTCCAGGGCGGCATCCTGATCGCGGTGGCGTCCTTCGTCGTCCTGGCCGTCCGCTCGGCCCGGCACCGGCGGTTCGAGGCGGCGATCACCGCGCTGCTGGCCGTCGTGGCCGGGGCGTTCCTCTACCAGACGCTGAGCGCGCCCGTGCCGCTGCCGGAGGTGGCGGGCGGGCTGGTGCCCCGGTTCGACGGACCGGCCAGCCTGCTCCTGGCGGCGGGGATCGTCGGCGCGACCGTCATGCCGCACGCCGTCTACCTGCACTCGGCGCTGACGCAGGAGCGGTTCGCCGGGATCCGCGAGCCTCAGCGCGGCACACTGCTGCGCGCGCAACGGCTGGACGTGGTACTGGCCATGGGCGTCGCCGGCCTGGTCAACATGGCGATGCTCGTGTCCGCCGCCTCTCTGCTACGCGGCACGGGCGCCGAGCCGACCCTGCACGGGGCTTTCACCGCCTTCGCCGAGGGGGCGGGCCCGCTCACCGCGCTGCTGTTCGGCATCGCCCTGCTGGCCTCGGGGCTGGCGTCCTCCAGCGTCGGGGTGTACGCGGGGCAGATCGTGATGCAGGGTTTCCTGCGCCGCCGCGTGCCGCTGTGGACGAGAAGGCTGGTGTCCGTGGTCCCCGCCCTCGCGGTGCTGGCGTTCGGCGTCGACCCAACCCACGCGCTCGTGCTGAGCCAGGTCGTGCTGTCGTTCGGCATCCCCTTCGCGCTCGTGCCGCTCGTGCTGCTGACCCGCCGCGCGGACGTGATGGGCGAGTGGGCGAACCGGCGCGCGACCACGCTCGCCGCCGCCGGAGCCTCCATGGTGATCATCGCGCTCAACGTCGTGCTGGTCTTCCTGGCCGGACCCTCGTTGTGAGAGCGCGGGCCGGGTCGTCTAGGGTCCCGGTCCATGGAGATCAGGCGGCTGCGCAAGGGCGACGAGGACCGCTTGCGCGAGGTGAGGCTGAGGGCGCTCGCCGAGTCCCCCTCAGCCTTCGCCTCGACGCTGGAACGGGAACAGCAGTTCGGCGCCGACGTGTGGGTGTCGCGGGTGACCCGCGAGGAGTCGGCGACCTTCCTCGCCGAGGAGGACGGCAGGCCGCTCGGAACCGCCACGGGGTTCGTGGAGGAGGATCCCGCCACCGTCCACCTGGTCGGCATGTGGGTCGACCCCTCCGCGCGCGGCACGGGCGTCGCCGGCCGGCTCGTGGAGACGGTGGTGGACTGGGCGCGCGAGCGCGACGCCCGGCGCGTGGAGCTGTGGGTCACCGTCCTCAACCACCGCGCCCGCGCCCTGTACGAACGGCACGGCTTCTCGCCCACGGGCGACCGGCAGCCGCTCCCGTCCGACCCGGACATCCTGGAGGACCGGTTCGAGCGCCCGCTGCCCGTGCGGGAGCCCAGCGCGGAGCGCTAGCCTGGGCGCCCGCGGGCCGGCGCGCGCGAGTGCGGTTAGACGGGCGGGAAACGTCCCGCGAGCGCCTGCTCGTGACCTCGTGCGGCTTCCGCGTCCACCACAGGGCCCTCTCCGCGCCCGTCGCCTGACGCCCGGCCTACGCGACCGGGACGTCGGCGGGCACGCGCACGGCGGGGAACATCGCCTGGCGGCGGAGCCGGAAGCCGAGGGCCTGGTACAGGCGGATCGCGGTGGTGTTGAAGGCCGCGGCGTGCAGGAACGGGATCTCCCCGCGGTCTCGGATCCCGGCGGCGACGGCCAGCACCAGGCGGGATCCCAGCCCCTGGCCGCGGAACGCCTCGTCGGTGCACACCGCGCTGACCTCCGTCCACCCCGGCGGGTGCAGGCGCTCGCCCGCCATCGCCACGAGCACGCCGTCCCGGCGGATGCCCAGGTAGGTGCCCATCTCGAACGTGCGGATCGCGAACGGCCCCGGCCTGGCGCGCTCGACGAGGTCCAGCATGTCGGGCACGTCGCCGGGGCCGAGTATGACCGCCTCCGGGTCGGGCGCGCCCATCACATCCTCGCCGGACAACTGGACGCCCTCGACGCTGTCCACGACCTCCCATCCCTCCGGGGGCGTGGCCGCGAAGGCGGCGAACGGGACAAGTCCCCCGGGGCCGGCCAGCGCGGCCATGTCCTCCCAGTCCGCGGGCTCCGGGTCCGCCGGGAGCGCCACGAACGGGGAGACCTCGACCGGATAGCGCAGCGCGTTGCCGCGCCGTTCGGCGAAGTGGGCGTGCGGCCCCGTGAGGGAGGCCCACGCGGGGTTGTCCAGCGGGTGCATCCGAACCTCTTTCTGTTATTCCGGCGGGAACGGCAGAGATTATCCGCGCCACGGTCACGGTATTCCTCCGCCGCACGCCGGTCTCGGCGGCCCCGGCAAGTCTGTGGTGTCCCATCCCGCGCACTCGGGGGTGTGCAGGGAGGCGGCCGGTGGGCAAGGACCTACCGTGGCAGGACCCCCAGGCATCGTGCGTCCGCCGGCGTCGACGCCGGCGGACACGTCGTCAATCTTCCCGAGGAGGCCGAGTGAACGGATCGTGGTGGCAGGACGCCGTCGTCTACCAGGTGTACCTGCGCTCCTTCGCCGACACCGACGGTGACGGCGTCGGCGACCTGGAGGGGCTGCGCCTGCGCCTGGACTACCTGCGCGCGCTCGGCGTGGACGGGTTCTGGCTCAACCCGATCTACCCCTCGCCGGGCGCCGACCACGGGTACGACGTCTCCGACTACACCGACATCGACGCCCGCTACGGCGGCCTGCCCGCCTTCGACCGCCTGCTCGCCGACGCGCACGCCCGCGGGCTCAAGGTCCTGATGGACCTGGTGCCCAACCACTGCTCGGCGGAGCACCCCTGGTTCCAGGCGGCACTGGCGGGCGACCCCGCGGCGCGCGAGCGGTTCATCTTCCGTCCCGGCCTCGGCGACCTGCCGCCGAACAACTGGCGGTCGGCCTTCGGCGGCCCGGCCTGGTCCAAGGCCGGGGACGAGTGGTACCTGCACAGCTTCGACGCCGG
The DNA here is from genome assembly GCF_003323745.1 of Sphaerisporangium album. Taxonomy (GTDB): domain Bacteria; phylum Actinomycetota; class Actinomycetes; order Streptosporangiales; family Streptosporangiaceae; genus Sphaerisporangium; species Sphaerisporangium album. The sequence continues at coordinate 103,380 of NZ_QOIL01000013.1, read as the reverse complement.
GCAGCCCGACTTCAACTGGCGCAACCCCGAGGTGGCCGCCTACTTCGAGGAGGTGCTGCGGTTCTGGTTCGACCGCGGGGTGGACGGCATCCGCATCGACGTGGCGCACATGATGTTCAAGCACGCCGACCTGCCGGACTGGCCGAACCACGCCGAGTACAACATCCTCGCCCAGAACCAGCCCGAGGTGCACGACGTGCTGCGCCGCTGGCGCAAGATCGCCGACGGGTACGGGCGCGACCTCACCCTGGTCGGCGAGGTCTGGGTGCCCACGATCGACGATCTCGCGCTCTACCTGCGGCCCGACGAGCTGCCGCAGGCGTTCTACTTCGACCTGCTGCTGTGCCCCTGGGACGCCGCCCGGTTCCGCACCTCGATCAGCGGCGGCCTGGAGCAGATCGCCGCCACCGGCGCCACCCTCACCTGGACGCTCGCCAACCACGACGTCCACCGCACCGTCAGCCGCTACGGCCTGGTCTCCTACACCGACGGCCCGCCCACCCGGCCCCGGGGCACGGTCGACGTCGCCCTCGGGGTGCGGCGCGCGCGGGCCGCGATGATGCTGCTGCTCGCCCTGCCCGGATCGGTCTACCTCTACCAGGGCGAGGAGGCGGGCCTTCCCGAGGTGCTGGACCTGCCCGACGAGGCCCGCCAGGACCCGACCTGGCTGCGCTCGGGCACCGCCGACTACGGGCGCGACGGCTGCCGCGTCCCGCTGCCCTGGACCCCGGCGGGCCCGTCCTTCGGCTTCTCCTCCTCGGAGCGGACGTGGCTGCCGCAGCCGGACTGGTTCGCCGAGTTCGCGATCGAGCCGCAGATCGGCCTGCCCGGCTCCACCTGGGAGCTCCACCGCCGGGCCCTGGAGGTGCGCCGGGGCATCGGCGGGCCGCTGGAGTGGGTTCCGGCCGGCCGCCAGGACGTGGTGGCGTTCCGGCGGGGCGATCTGGTCAGCGTCACGGTCTTCGGCGACGAGCCGTACGCCGTGCCGTGGGGCGAGCCGGTCCTGGCCTCGGCCGACGCCGCCCCCGGGACGGTGGCCCCGTCCGCGACCGCCTGGTTCAGGGCCTGACCTCCGTGACGGGCGGTTTCAGGGCCTGACCTCCCGGCGTCCGGGCCTCGCCCCGGGCAGCGCCCCGCCGTCCTGCCGACCGGTGTCGAGGGGCCCGGCCGCGACGCCGGTGTCGCGCGAATCGATCTCGGCTCTCACGAGGCCGCCGCCTCGCCGGGGCTTTCGCGGGTCACCGGCCGGCCGGGGGCGCCCCAGAGGTCGAGCCCGGCGTAGGCGGGCCGCCACTCGTCCTCGTAGGCGGCGCGCAGCCCTTCCGGCATGCGGGCGAGGATCGCCGCGGTAGCGGCGGCGTCCATGCCGTCCAGCACCCACGGCAGGTAGCGAGGGGCGCCGGAGCCGATGCGGGCGCGGTGCTCCTCGCCGAAGCGGCGCCACTGCTCCTCGGTCATGGTGGCGTCGACCAGGGGCAGCGCCTCGGCCTCCTCGTGCCGCAGGTGCGTCGTGAGCACCATGACCAGGCCGTCGGCCAGCCCGCCGAGCCGCTCGTGCCCGGAGTCGCGGTCGGCCAGGGCCGCGTCGATGGCGTCCAGCAGCGGGTCGACGGCGCCGTGTTCGGCCTCCATGGCGTCGAGCAGCGCGAGGTCGTCCGCGCGGCCGGCCAGCACCCGCCGCATCACGGGCCACACCGTGTCGTCCTCGGTGGTGTGGTGCACCCGGAGGTAGCCCTTGAACATCTCCCAGCCGGCGGCGGTGCTCAGCACGCGCCGGGGGTCGTCGTCCGCGCGCGCCGTGATCCGTGCGATGCGCTCGGCGTCGCGCCGGAGGGCGTCGTGCACCGCGAGCATCATCGACATGTCCAGGCGGGACGTGTTGCTTGTCATGGTTCTCCCTGGTTTTGGACCTTGTGGGAGCACCGACGCTAATCGTGCACGAGGTTAACTGTCAACATGCCAACTAATTACTCACCTAACCGTCACGCAACCAACCATCACACCTTGGACTAGGGTGGTGGCCAGGAGGTGGGCCGGTGCGGCGACGGCGGGACGACGAGGAGCCGGTGATCGACGGCCCGGCGACGGACCCGGGCGCGCAGGCGCCGGACACGTCCCTGGCCTCTGTGCTGAACCGGTCCATCGGCAACCTGCTGCGCAGGACGTTCGTCCTCTTCACCGCCGAGGCCATGCGCGAGGGCCCGCAGTCGCGCGACTTCGTCGTGCTGGACACGCTCGCCGAGCAGGACGGCTGCTCCCAGCAGGACCTCGCCGAGAGGCTCGGCATCAACCGGACGATCATGGTCCGGCTCATCGACCGGCTGGAGGAGGCGGGGCACGTCACGAGGACGCGCAACCCCGCCAACCGCCGCTCCTACGTGCTGACGCTGACGGCCGCCGGCCGCGAGGCGCGGGACGCCATGCGTCAGGCGGTCTCCGACCGCGACGCGCGGGTCACCGCCGCGCTGACCCCGGACGAGCGCCGGCGGCTGGACGAACTGCTGGGCAAGATGCTGCCCGAACCCGAGCAGCCGGCCGTCCAGAGCACCGAGTACCTCGTCACCCAGGCGCACCACCGGCTGCGGCGGCACGGCGACGCGCTGCTCGGGCCCGCCGGCCTGCGCACCCGGCACTTCGGGCCGTTGTCCGCGCTCGAGTTGCTCGCCCCGTGCCCGCAGCAGGAGCTGGCCCGCTACCTGGCGATCACCGAGCCGTCCGCGGCGCAGGTGGTGGACGAGCTGGTCCAGGCGGGTCTCGTGGCCCGCGGCCAGGACCCGCACGACCGCCGCCGCTACGCCCTGGAGCTCACCGCCCTCGGCCGCGAACGGCTCACGTCCGTCCGCGCCGCCATGGAGTCCATCGCCGCCGAGGTGCTGACCATCCTGGGCGGCGGCCCCGAGCGGGAACTGCGCGCCCTGCTGCTCAAACTGATCTCCCCTCGGGCCTGACGAAGACGACGGCGGTGGCGTCCATCTCGTCGTCCTCCACGACGCGGGCGACCACCCCGTCACGGGCCGCGCCGCCGGAGCCCCCGGTGGCCCCGGCGCCGTGGACGATCTCGACGAGCGACGGCGCCTGGCGCTCGCTGGTCTCCACGAGGAGGATGCCGCCCGGAGCCAGCCAGCGCGGAGCCTCGGCGATCACGCGCCGCAGGACGTCCAGCCCGTCCCGGCCGCCGTCCAGCGCGACCAGCGGCTCGTGGTCGCGGGCCTCGGACGGGAGCAGGCCGACCGCGCCGGTGGGGACGTAGGGGGCGTTGGCCACCAGGATGTCGACGCGCCCCCGCAGCATGGCCGGCAGCGGCTCGTACAGGTCGCCGGCGTACACGTGGCCGCCCAGCGCGGCCAGGTTGTCACGGGCGCACTCCACGGCGGCGGGGTCGATGTCCGCCGCGTGCAGCTCCACCGGCCCGAGCGCCTGGGCCAGCGCGGCTCCGAGGGCCCCCGTGCCGCAGCACAGGTCGACCACCACGGGCCGCCGCAGGGGGATCAGACGTCCGGCGGACGGATCGGGAGAGGGAGCGCCGGAGCGGAGCGCGGCCCGCCGGGTGTGCTCGACGGCCTGGGTGACGAGGAACTCGCTGCGGCGGCGGGGGACGAAGACGCCGGGGGCGACGGTCACGCGCAGGCCGCAGAACTCGGCCCACCCGAGGACGTGCTCCAGGGGAAGCCCGGCCACGCGGCGCTCGACCATGGCGGACAGGTCGGCGGGCGTGCGCGCCGACGAGACGAGCAGCCGCGCCTCGTCCTCGGCGAAGACGCAACCGGCGGCCCGGAGCCTGGTGACGATCACGGCTTCGGAAGGCGCGGGAAGTTCGGGGAGTTCAGGGAGCTCAGGAAGAGAAGCGGGGGAAACCGACATGAAAGTCCTTCGGAGTGCCGATGGGCGCTCCGTCGGGCCGGCTTACTGCCGGTGGACCGCACGGCCGTGAGGCGAGAGCACCCAGCCTGATCTGGCGGTAATGGGTCTCACCTCCCCGGTAGGTCCTTCACTGGAGACGCACATTACCCGAGCCGGGTCCCCGCCCGCATCTCCGGGGCCGGCGACGGCCGCAGCGCCGCCATCCCCGAGACGAACGTGAAACGCGTCCGGATCGACCGGTGGGCGATCCCCATGAACACACCGCCCCACCGGTCCTGCACATGCCTTCCGCCCCCTGGCAATGTCCTTGACCAGCGGAGACCTCGGGGCGTGACCGGCCCCGAGGTCAGCGGGGGTCGCGGCCGCCGAACGCGGCGACGCGGTCGTACAGCGGCGCGTCGCCGGGCACCTCCACCTCGGGGGCGATGTGGCCGCCGCTCGGTTCGTCACCCCGATACTCCGGCCTGATGTGCGCCCGGCCCCAGTCCAGGGCGGCCTGGCCGAGGTCGGGGTCGAGGTCGGTCGACCGGCCGGTCGCCTTCGCGATGTCCCAGGCGTGGATCACCAGCTCGGTGGTGTGCTGCCCGACCGCCCACTCGGCCGCGATCTCGCCGAAGGGCAGGCGGTGCGGGCGGTCCCGGGCGCCCGGCAGGTGCCAGGCGGCGAGCAGCTCGGCCGCCGCCCTGCGGTAGGCGCCCTCCCAGTCGTCACCGATGACGTCCACTCCCAGGTGGTCGCGCTCCCCTCCGGCGGTCACCGCGGCGAACTGGCGCACCTCGTCCACCAGGTGGTTGACCAGCGCGCGCACGTCCCAGGAGCGGCACGGGGTGGGCAGGGACGCCTGCTCGGGCCGGATCCGGGCGACGAGGTCGCCGGCCTGGTCGAGCGCGCGGGCCAGCAGGGCGATCTGGTGGTCGGAAACGGACATCCTGCGCTCCTCAGAAGGGGTGGGCGGGGCCTAGGGGAAGTGGATGCGCTGCTGGAGCACCCAGCCATTGCCGTCGGGGTCGGCGAAGTAGGCGTGTGAGACCGTCGGCCTGCCGGGCGCGGTCAGATCTTCGACCTCGCTGATCTTCACGCCGCGCCCGGCCAGCTCGGCGCGGGCGGCGTGGACGTCGGGCACGACCAGTGTGAGGCCCTGCACCGAGCCGGGTTCGGTGGCCAGGATCCCGGCGCCGAAGACGATCGAGCAGGCCGAGCCGGGCGGCGTGAGCTGCACCACGCGCATGCCCGGGCCGAGGTCGTGGTCGTGGTCGAGGGTGAAACCGGCCCGCTCGCTGTAGAAGTGCTTCGCCCGATCCACGTCGCCGACGGGGATCGGGACGGCTTCCAGTTTCCATTCCATGGTGGGTCGTCCGTTCGTGAAGCGGCGCTATCAGCCGGGATGGGTGGGGATGACGGGTCAGGCCCGCGCGCGCAGGCGATCTTCGAGGCGGTCGAAGCCCTCGGACATGCCCGCGCGCATGTCGGTTCCGAGCATCGCGTCGCGGATCTCGCGGCTGGGGTACAGCATCGTGCAGGTCATGGTCGTGACGCCGTCGTGCTCGGTCAGGACGAGCGTGTTGAGCACGTCCGGCCGGCCCTCCCACGTCTCGGTGGTGACGAGGCGCTCCGGCGGCGCGATCACCCGGTACATGCCGCTGATGGTCAGCTCGCCGCCGCCCGGGCCGCTCCAGACGAACCGGTAACCGCCGCCCGGGCGCAGGTCGATCTCGCACACGCGCATGGTCCAGTCCCTGCGGCCCATCCAGTGCGGGAGGTGCTCGGGGCTCGTCCAGGCGTCGAAGACGAGACGGCGCGGCGCGTCCAGGACGCGGGTGACGACGATCTCGCGGTCCGACGGCGTGGTGAACGTCGTGCCGCCGCCGAGCCTGTCCGGGCCGCTCATCGTCCCTCTCCCCGCTGTTCGTCCTTCTCGCGCTGTTTCAGGTGCCGCAGGTACTCGTCCAGGCGCTCGTAGCTGTCGTCCCAGAAGCGCCGGTAGCCCTCCGCCCACTCGGCGACCGCCTTCAGCGGGGTCGCCTCCAGCCGGCAGGGACGCCACTGCGCCTCGCGGCCGCGGGCGATGAGCCCGGCGCGTTCGAGCACCCGCAGATGTTTGGACACCGCGGGGCCGCTCATCGCGAACGGCGCCGAGAGGTCCTTCACCGTCGCGGGCCCTTCGGCGAGGCGGGCGAGGATCGCGCGTCGTGTGGGGTCGGCGAGCGCGGCGAAGGTGGCGCTCAGGGAGTCCGATGCCATACGTATCCAACCACTCGGTTAATTAACCATGTAGTTAAATACAGGGCTCACGCGGCGGCTGTCAAGCTGCGCAGGGCCAGGGCACTCAGAGCCGACTTCGCGCGGCGGTACGGTCGTCCGCCCGTAAGCGCCACCACGCCAGCGCGAGGATCACCACCGCGACCGTGCCGAACACCACGTCACCGGCCAGTTGCTCGCCCGCGGAGCCGGCGCCCACCTCGGGCACGTTCGGGAACGCGGCCCACACGTACGTCAGCGTCGCGCCCGCCGCCAGCGCGAAGCGGTGCCTGGGCCCCCAGCCCCGCCGCCGGGACCACCGGGACACCAGGAGCACCCCCGCGACCACCAGCACGACCCACACGGCGACGCCCGCCCACTCATGCCGGTCGTCCGGCGCCAGCACGGCGGGCCCCCACCACAGGCTGGTCGCCACCAGGGCCGCCACCCCCGCCGCCCACGCCGGAGGCGCGTCCCCCTCGGCCCCGCCGGGCCGGTCCCCCCGGAGGCGCAGCGCCGCCGCGACGAGGGCCGCGATGACGAGGCCCGCGCCCGCGAACTGCGCCGGCGAGGCGAGGAAGCGCTCCTCCGCGTAGGTCGCCCAGAACACCAGGACCGCGTCGAGGACGAACACCACGGCGACGACGGCCAGCCCGGCGCGGCCCAGCCACGGCGTGGTGTCCCGGCGGGGCACGAACGCCTCGGCGATCGCGATCGGGACGCAGATGCTCCAGATCGTGTGCAGCGACAGGATCGTCTGCACGACCGCGACGCTCGTGCCGAGCGCGGGGATGTAGGACGCGGTGTGCAGGTAGTCGTGCCCGGCGTAGGAGTCGTTCCACAGCAGCTGGTCGACCGGGCCCTCCTCGATCAGCGCGTACGCCGCGGCCAGGAGCACGATCGCCGGCCACCCGCCGCCGGTCCGGCGCGCCACCTCCCGGACCAGCAGCGCGCCCGTCCCGTACAGCAGGGCGTAGAAGGGCAGTACGACGATGCCCGAGAGGGGGACGTTGCCGAGGACGAACTCGCCGATCAGCGGCGCCAGGAAGAACAGCCCGGCCGCCGGGGCCAGGCGCCGCCACAGCGGCCCTCCGTCCGCGGTCACGACCCCGCCCGCTCGGCGGCCACGACCACGACCACGCCGAGCGCCGCGAGGATCAGGTTCGCGAAGATCTCGTGGCCGGTCAGGAAGGCGACGCGGGGGATGACGACGCGGTTGAAGAAGTTCAGCACCACGCCGAAGAAGGGCTGGACGAACAGGTGGTCGATGACCCCGCTGACACCCTGGAGGATCATGAAGAGTCCTGCGAGCTGGATGGGTTTGCGCATGCCCCGACGCTAGGAATCGCGGGCCCCGGCGCGGATCGGGCTGGGGGATCTTCATGGGCGACCGTCGTCGCCGTCTCTCGGCGCCGCCGTGGACCAAAGTCGCGACCCTCGCGACTTTCGCCCCCCGGCGCGGACGGCCCGGGCCCGCTCGACCACCGTGTCCCCCGCGCAGGGCCCGGCGGCGCCCGGAGCGCCGGAGGACGACGCCGGGGACCCGGGGACGCCGCGAGGGCGTCGTGCTCGAACGCCGGCCGCGCGCCCGGCGCCGACAGCGCGTCCACCCGGCCGGCAGGAGGACGATCGGCCACCCTCCATTCGAATTGGATCTCGCCGTGGATGGCGCTCATACCGAACCGGCCTGACGATCGGCGAATCGGCGAATGCTCATTGTCATCGCGGGCGCGGTGCGGCACGCTGCGAGCGGATCCCGGCCCGTTCGCTCCCGGCACCGGCGGGAACGCGAGGGAATGGCGCGTTCCCACAGGCACGCGCCCATGTCCCGCCCTGACGCCATCCTCGCCGGTGCCGGGTCCCCGCGAGGCCGCCTCACCGTCTCAGGGGTGGCGGATCCGGCGTCCGGTGATCTGCACGGGGCTGATCCGGATGTACAGCCGCCTCTCCCCGCCCGCCCAGGGCTCGACGGCCACGGCCTTGGCCGCCGTGAGCTCGTCCTCGGCGGCGATCCGGTGCGCGGCGCCCTGGACGAGGACGCTCCACCCCTCACGGGTCGTCGTGTCGATCCGGTCGACCTCGAACGCGACCTTGAACTCCACGCCCCGGACCCCGGTGTCGAGCTGTTCGTCCATCGGCCCGCCGAACGCGGTACGGAAGAGCACGCCGCCCTCGTGCGTCGTGTAGTTGACCGGGAGCACCAACGGCCCCGTCGCCGTGCAGAAGCCGACCCGGCCGACGCCTCCCGGGGAGATCAGCGTCATGCACTCCTCGGCGCCGAGCTCCTCCGGCACGGGCCCCCCGCCACCGTCGTCCATGTGCTCCCCCTCCGCGACGTCCTGCTGCCGGTCACACCTCGGAGAACTCCCCCCAGTCGCCCTACCCGGCCCGGACCTCCCCGCAACGCGACGATCACCGGCCCCCGGCGCGTTCCGCACGGGGTCCGGCGTGGGAGGCTGAGCCGCGTGGACGACGTCTGGGATCTGATCATCGTGGGAGGCGGTCCCGCGGGGTCCGCGGCGGCCCTGCGCGCCAAACAGCTCCGGCCGGACGCGCGGGTGCTCCTGCTGGACAAGGCGGACTTCCCTCGCGACAAGGCGTGCGGCGACGGCATCGCGGCGCACGGCCGTGACGAGCTGGCGCTGCTCGGCGTCCCCGGCCTCATCGACGACCACCGGCCGGCCCGGCGCCTGGAGGTGGTCTCCCCCGGCGGCGCCCGCGTCCACGCCACCGTCGCGCGCCCCAATTACGTCGTCCCGCGCATGGTCTTCGACGCCCGCCTCGTCGAGGCGGCCCGGGAGCGCGGCGTCGAGGTGCGCCGCCACAACGTCCGCGAAATGGACGTCCGGGGCGACCGGGTGGTGCTGGACGGCGCGACGGTCGGCCGCGTGGTGGTCGGCGCGGACGGCGCGAACTCCGTCGTGCGCCGCCTCGCCGGTCTGCCGCCGAGCCCTCCCCGGCACACCGCGATCGCCGTCCGGGGGTACGCCGACGTGCCCGCCGACGACGACGTGCAGTTCATCGCCATGCAGCGGGACGGCTGGCCCGCGTACGCCTGGTCGTTCCCGGTCGGCGACGGGACGGCCAACGTCGGGTTCGGCATGCTGCTGCCCCGGCTGCGCGCCACCGGCCTGCCCGGCCGCCAGGTGCTGCACGGCCGTCTGGCCGAGCTGCTCCCCCACCTGCCGGCCCGTGACCTGCGCGCCCACCACCTTCCCCTGTCCCCCGGGCGGCCGAGGCCGGGCGCGGGCCGCGTGCTGCTCGCCGGCGACGCCGCCGGCCTGATCAACCCGCTCACCGGTGAGGGCATCTACTACGCGCTGCTGTCCGGACGGCTGGCGGGCGAGGCGGCCGTCACCGCGCCGGGGGAACCGCTCCGCGCGTATCGGCGGGGCCTGCGCGGGGCCCTCGGACGCCACCTGCGCACCACCGACCTGCTGTCACGGGCCGCGCAGTCCCCCGGGTTCATCGACGCCGCCATCACCACCGCCGCCCGCCGCCGCGAGGTCTTCGACCTCCTGGTCGACGTCGGCCTCGGCGCCGGCACCGTCCCCCTCCCCCTGGCCTACGCCGTGACCCGACGCTGGCTGGCCGGCGCCCTCGCGAACGCGCGTTGACGCAGACGGTGCCGGAGACGGTGCCGGAGACGGTGCCGGCCCTTTCCGGTTCCGGCGCGACAGGTGCGCGACGGTGGCGGCGGCCGCGAGGGCGAGCAGGACGGCGGCGAGGTTCGCGCCGTACGGCAGGGGGAGCTGGGACGGGTTGTCCGCGCGTCCGCCCAGGCCGAGGACCATCGGCAGGGCCACCGCGGTCACCAGCCCGCCTATCACCAGTGCGTACCCGTACGGCGCCCGCGCGCGCCGGGCGAGCAGGGCTATCGCGAGGACCAGGGGCATCAGCAGCAGGTCATGGGCCAGGACGAGGCCCGCGAACCACAGCGCCCAGCCGAGCGGCTTGCTGTGCGTGGCGTCGAGGGCCAGGCCGGTGAAGCCGAGGACGATCAGCGCGCCGGCGAGCGTGTATCCGAGCGCCTTCACGCGATCACGATCCTGTGCACCCACTTGGTCTGCTGGACGCCGGGCCGGTTCGGTGCGATGAGCCGCAGCGGGTAGCCGTGGTCGAGATGGAGCGTCCGCCCGTTCACGCGCAGCGCGAGCAGGGTGAGCGGGTCGTGCCAGTGCGGCGGCCGTACCTCGCTGGTTCGGTAGCCGCCGTGGGTCTCCAGCGACTCCACGGTGAGGACGGCGTCGCCGGGCGCGCCGGCCATGGCCATGAGGTCGGCCAGCCGGACACCCGTCCAGCGCGCCGTCACGCTCCAGCCCTCCACGCAGGCGATGGGCAGCTCGACGGTGTGCTGGGGCAAGCGTGCGAGATCCGCGTAGCCGAGCTCGACCGGCGTGGCCCCGCCGGTGAGGGTCAGCCGGTAGCCCGCGTCGGCGGGGCTCACCCCCGCGGCCAGGGCGGTGCGGTTGACCGGCAGGCCCTGCGGCCCGATCGACGGGGCGCGGGGGGCCAGCACGGCCAGCCCCTGCAGCGGGGTGACCGTCTCGCCCGCCGTCGCCAGGACGGTGACCCCGCAGGCGGCGGCCACGGCCAGCAGGAAGCCGCGCCGTCCCGGTTCGACCGGCGTCACGACCGAGCGGCGCACCTTGGCCCACTCGTTGAGCACGTGGACGATCAGCGCGCCGTAGACGATGAAGGCCGTCCAGTAGTGCGCGACGGGGAACGAGAACGGCCACGGGTAGATGTAGGCGATGTTCAGCAGCCCGGTCACGAGCTGGAACAGCGCGCCCGCCACGAGCAGCAGGACGAGGCCGCGTTCGACGGCGTGGGCCACCGACCGGAAGGGCGGCCACTGCCACAGTCTGGGATAGACCGTCCACAGCTTGGCGAGCAGCAGCGGGATCGCGGCGAGGCCCCCGATGACGTGCAGCCCCTGCGTGAGGCGGTAGAGCCACACGGGGCGGGACGGCCAGTCGAGCCACGACGGCGGGTGCTGGAGGAAGTGGCTGAACAGGCCGGTGACGAAGGCCAGCGTGAACGCGCAGCCGAGCGCGATCCCGAGCCTGGCCGCCACCCCCTCCGACCGCAGGCGGCTGGTGAAACGCACCCGGTCGAACGGCGGAGGCGGCGCCGACCCCGCCAGGCCGCGAAGCCGGCGCCCCGTCCCCTCCCCGCGCCCGAACCGCCCGGCGGAGGCACCCCTCCGGCCTCCGCGGGCGAGTACGGCGACGCGGGTTCTCAGCGAAGGCTCGCGAACCATCGGCCCGCCTCCTGCCAGTGGTGGACCATGGGGAACCCGCCCGCGTGGGCGAGCCGGGCGATGTCGGTCACGGACACGCGAGCCCACCCGAACCAGCACCCGACGTCCGGACGATTCCCTCCGTCCGGGCGGCCCGGGTCCACGCGCAGCCTCACTCGGTCGACCCGGCTGGGCACGCCGGGGGGTTCTAATTCGGCGACGACCTCGCCGCCCGGGCGCAGGAGCCGGCGGGCGCGGCGCAGCAGGGCGACGGGGTCCGCGCCGATGCCGATGTTGCCGTCGGCGAGCAGCAGCGTGGCCCATCGGCCGGTGCCGGGGACCGGGGCGAACACGTCACGGCACAGGGCCGCCCCGCCCGACTCGCGGGTCAGGCGCACGGCGTGCGGGGTGACGTCGATGCCGAGCGCGGGGACGCCTCTGCGGGTGAGCGCGACGGTGAGCCGCCCCGGGCCCGAGCCGACGTCCAGGGTCGGACCGGAGCAGCGCGCCAGCATGGCGTGGTCGCCGTCGATCGGCTCCCGCCAGCGCGCGGCCCGCAACGGCTCCACCCGGCCGTCGACGTACTCCACCTCGATCGGCGCGCCGTCCAGGGACGCGGCGTAGAGGTCGCCGATCATCACGGGGCCTCGCCGATCATCGCGGGAGCACCCGTCCTCATGGCGGCGAGGGACGCCGCGAAGCGGGTTCCGGGCGCCTCGGCCGCCACCTGGAACGCGTCGGCGGCCGTGTCGACGTCCCGGAGCTCCGGGAGCAGGCCCACGCTCAGCCCGGTCTCGCGCAGGCGCCGCACCAGGGCCTCGCCGGTCACGGCGGTGGACATCGGCACGCCGAGCAGCAGGGACGGGTCGGGACGGCGCAGGCCGAGCAGCCAGAAACCGCCGTCCGCGGCCGGGCCGAACACCGCGTCGTGGCCGGCGAGCAGGTCCACCGCCTGCCGGAGCAGGTCCGGGGTGACCTGCGGGGTGTCCATGCCGATCAGGACGACGGGCAGCCGGTGGAGGCGGCAGGCGTCGTGGAAGGCCGCCGCCAGCCGCTCGTCCAGGCCGCCGCCGCGCTGCGGGATCACCGTGAACCCCCCGGGCAGCCAGGCTCCGGGCAGCCCGTCGAGCGCGAGCACCCGCTCACGGACCCGTGTCGCGGCCACGGCGCGCAGCGTGTCCTCCAGCGCGGCCGCGGCCAGACCGGCCGCCTGCCCCGGGGTGAACGGGGGCACGAGCCGCGTCTTCACCCGTCCGGCGACGGGCTCCTTGGCGATCACCACGACCTGCGCCCCGGTCATGCCGCCCCTCCCGTCCGCACCACGCCGCCTCCCACCTCGCCCATCACGCGGCGCATGTCGCGGATCGCCCGGAACGTGCCGCGTACCGTTCCCGTCACCTTGGAGCGGCCCACGCGCGGGCGGTAGGCGACCGCGGTCCCGGTGATCCGCCGGCCGTACGCCGCCGCGCGCAGCACCATCTCCAGCGGGTGGCCGAAGCGCCGGTCGATGGGGCGGTAGCCGTCGGGCATCCGTCCGAGCACCCAGGGAAGTGCCGCCTCCTCGTCGTCGAGGCACGGCAGCACCACGTCGATCATCATGGCTTCGACCGTAGACGCGAAACCGCTGATCAACCCTTACGGAGTGATGACGGGACCGACCCGGGCACCCGGCTCGGCACTGCGGTGAGATCGTGACCCAGGCCGCCTCGGGGCGGCGGCGCGCAGGACCGCCCCCGCGAGCGTGGCCAGCAGCGCGAGGTCGGCGGCCAGAGGCACGCGCTCGGTGATGCCGCTGTACTGCCGCGCGCCGAGCAGCCAGAGCGGATGATCGACGGGCACGAACGTGGCGAGGAAGGCGGCGACGCCGAGAAGGCTCGCCGCGGAGAGCGGCCGCAGGAGCGCCACCGCCGGTCGCCAGCGCGGATCGTCCCGGAATCGCCGGGCCAGCCGCAGCCCGGCCACCGGGAGGCAGACGAGCCCGGCCAGGGCGGCGTAGCGGTGCAGCGTGTCGTGCCAGACGGGCGGCGCCCCGACCGGCGTCATCGGGAAGATCGCGGCCACCACCAGAGTGCCGGCCCACCCGGCGATCAGCGCCTGGGCGAGGCGGCCGGTCGGCGCCCGGAGCCCGGCGAGCGCGAAGACGACGCAGATGGACGCGAAGGCGAGCGAGACCATGCTGAGCCCGACAAGGCGCGCCCCGGGGCCGGTGAAGATCAGCTCGCTGAAGGTGGGACGGATCAGGTCGAGGCCCCCCGGCCGGCCCAGCTCGGCGGCGACGGCGGTCGCGAGCGTGCACGCGATCCACAGGCACCCGGCGTAGGCCGCCATCCGCGCGAGACCGTGCCGTGCCGGGTCGGCGGTGACGGCGGCGTGTGGCCTGGCGGGCGAGGACGGCGGCTCTGCGGTGCTCATGCGGTAAGGCTGGGCGTCGGGAGGACTCCTCCGCGTCGGCCCGCCGGTTGATCTCCCGGCTGGTCCTCACCGGCGTCCGCGAGGCCGGTGTGCGACCTGATGGTGACGCCGAGGATCACCCTGTGGGGCGATGCCGAGGGATCCCCGGCCGGTTAGCGTGGCCGGCATGGACAGCACAGCGGCCGGGACCGGCCTCGGCGCGCTCGCCGGGCGGGCCGCACGCGCGGTGGGGTACGTGCTGGTCACCGGCCGGGACCGGGACCTGCCGCCGTCCGCCTGGGGCACCGGCCGCAGACGGTACGCCCAGAGGGTGCTGCTCGTGGTAGCGGTGGCGGCGCTGTTCACGGGCGAGGTCGGCAACGGCTACCTGCGCGAACACGGCGGGCCGCTCGTCCCCGTCGTGATCCTGCTGCACATGCTGCCCGTTCTGCTCATGCGGCGCCGGCCGTTGACCGCCTGGCGGCTCACCGTCGCGGGCACCGTGCTGACCCTGGCCGTCGCGGCGACGCTCGCCCACACGGACGGGGGGCACGCCATCGGGTCGCCTTGGACACCGGGAATGCTGCTGTACCTGCCGGTGGTGATGATGACGGTCGCGCGCGCTCCGTTGCCCTGTGACATGGCCGTCGCCGGGGTCGGCCTCGCGCTGGTCCTTCCCGCGGGGATGGCGGTGGGCGCGGGGCCGTTCTCCGGCGGCGTGGTCGCGGGGATCCTGGCGGTGGGCGCCGCCACGCTGGCCGGCCTGGGCGTCGGCCGCCAGGACCGGATCGAACAGCGGCTGGACGTGGTGAACCGGTCGGTGGCCGAGGAACAGACCAGGCGGGCCGTGCTGGAGGAGCGGGCCCGCATCGTCGGTGAGCTGCACGACATCATCGCCCACCATCTGTCCCTCATCGCGGTGCGGACGGAGACGGCGCCGTACCGGCTGGCCGCGCTGCGGTCGGCGCCGGACGACGATCCGGTGCGCGCCGAGCTGGCCGCGGTGGGCGACGCCACCCGGCAGGCGCTCGACGAGACGCGCCAGTTGCTCGGCGTGTTGCGCCGCGACGACGACGAGGTGGACCTCACGCCGCAGCCCGGCCTGGCCGACATCGAGGGCCTGGTCGCCGAGGCCGGCTCCTCCAGCGTGCCCGTCACGCTGACCGTCCGCGGCGAACCCCGCCCGGTGCCGCCCACGGTCGGCCTCGTCCTCTATCGAGTGGCGCAGGAGGCCCTCAGCAACGCGCGGCGGCACGCCCCGGGCGCGCCCGTGCGGGTCGAGCTGCGGTACACGGCGGACCGGGTGCGGGTCGAGGTGGACAACGATCCCCCGCCCCGGCGCGTCCCGCCCGCGGCCGGATCCGGGCAGGGGCTCGCGGGCATGCGGGAACGGACGGCGATCGTGCGCGGTGAGCTGAGCGCCGTGCCACGGCCGGACGGCGGGTTCACCGTCAGCGCGGCGGTCCCGGTCGGGACCGGCCACGGCGGCGCGCCATGGTGACACGGGTGTTCGTCGTCGACGACCAGGCGATGGTCCGGGAAGGATTCACGTACCTGCTGGACGCGCAACCGGACCTGTCGGTCGTGGGGACCGCCGGCGACGGTGTGGAGGCGCTCGAGAAGATCGCCGAGCTGAGCCTGCGGGGCGAGCGGCCCCATGTGGTCATGATGGACATCCGGATGCCGAGGCTGGACGGGCTGGAGGCGACCCGCCGGCTGCTGGGGCCGTCCCCGCACGACGAACCGGCGGCGGACCTCCCGGCGGAGCCGCACCCGTCCGCCGACCGGCCGCTCAGGGTGCTGATGCTGACCACCTTCGACCTCGACCAGTACGTCTACCAGGCGCTGCGCGCGGGAGCGAGCGGTTTCCTCCTCAAGGACGCCACCGCCACCGAGCTGGTCGGCGCGGTGCGCGTGGTCGCCGCGGGTGACTCCCTGCTGGCCCCGGCCGTGACCAGGCGGCTCATCGCCGACTTCGTCCGCTCCGACCGCTCCGCCCCGCCGGTGCGCCCGGAGCGGCTCGCCGACCTGACCGCGCGCGAGACGGAGGTCCTCGCACTGGTCGCCAAAGGCCTCACCAACGCGGACATCGCGGCCGAGCTCATCGTCTCCGAGCACACGGTCAAGACCCACGTCGGCCACATCCTGAGCAAGCTCCGCCTGCGCGACCGCGTCCAGGCCGTCGTCCTGGCCTACGAGACCGGCCTCGTGATCCCCGTCGTGGCGAAAGGTCTTCCCCGCTCCCGCGCGTGAGGGTCCTGCGGGCCGGCGGGCGGGCGCTCAGCGGCCGGAGTCGTTCTAAAGCCATGGTCTGGTCTAGCGTGATCGCCATGAAGGCGGCGGCTCGGTATCTGTGCCGGCTGGCCTGGGCGCAGAAGGGCCGGGTCACGCTGGGCGCGACGCTGGGCACCCTGTGGACGGTGGGCCTCACGCTCCCGCCGTACCTGCTGTCCAGGGCGATCGACGACAACCTGGCGCCCGGCTGGGTGCTGGCGCTGCTCGGCGCCGGCCTCGCCAACGCCTGGCTGGCGATGATGCGGCACCGCACGATGACCAAGATCCGGATGGACGCCAACTTCCGCACGGTGCGCGCCCTGGTGGAGCAGATCAACACTCTCGGCGCGGACCTGAACAAGCGCACCTCGGCAGGCGAGGTCGTGACGATCGGCATCGGCGACGTCATCACGATCGCCGCGTCGCTGACGGTGACAGGTCCCGGGGTGGGCGCGGTGATCAGCTACGGGGTGGTGGCGGCGCTGCTGCTGCAGGTCTCCGTGGTGCTGGCCGTGGTGGTGCTGCTCGGCGTGCCGGTGCTGGCGATCGTGCTCGGGCCGCTGCTCGGGCGGCTGATGAAGGTACAGAACGGCTACCGCGAGAGCCAGGGCAGGCTGACCACCCGGCTGGTGGACCTGATCGAGGGGCTGCGGGTGCTCAACGCGTTCGGCGGCAAGGGCGCCTACGCCGAGCGTTACCTCGCCGACTCGGCGCGCCTGCGCGAGCAGGGTTACCGGGTGGCGTCGCTGACGAGCTGGATCGGCGCGCTGGGCGCCGGGCTGCCCGCGCTGTTCCTGGCCGCAGTGACCTGGCTGGGTGCCAGGCTGGCCGCAGAAGGCACGATCACGGTGGGCGAGCTGGTCGGCGTCTACGGATATATCGCCATGCTGGTGGTTCCGGTCTCCTTCTTCATCGAGGGCAGCTTCCAGATCAGCCACGGCCTGGTCTCCGCCCGGCAGGTCACCCGCTTCCTCGCGCTGCGGCCCGGCGACCGGCCCCGCTCCCCCGGGCTGGAGGTCACGCCGGGAAGCCTTGTGGGGCTGGTCAGCGCCCGCCCCGAGGAGAGCGTGGCGCTGCTCGAGAGCCTCGGCGGGTTTGACGGCACCTCGTTGATCGCCGACCACGACGCCGCGCTGTTCGCCGGCACGCTGCGCGAGGTCCTGCAGGGCCGCGGCGCGGCCGACGACGAGACCATCCGCCGCGCCGTCACCGTCGCCGCCGCCCAGGACGTGGTCGCCGGGCTGCGCCACGGGCTGGACTCCATGATCGAGCCCGGTGGCCGCAACCTGTCGGGCGGCCAGCGCCAGCGGGTACGCCTGGCCAGGGCGCTGGTGGCCGAGCCCGAGGTGCTGCTGGCGGTGGAGCCCACCTCGGCGCTGGACGCGCACACCGAATCCCTGCTCGCGCAGCGTCTTCGTACGGCGCGCGCCGGCCGTACGACGGTCGTCGCCACCACGTCGCCGCTGCTGCTCGCCCAGGCGGACCAGGTCGTCCTGATCGAGGACGGCCGGGTGGCCGCGACGGGCACCCACCGCCACCTGCTGGAATCCAGCGACGCGTACCGGACGGTGGTGTCATGATCCGCGACCTCCCCGTCGCCGACCGCAAGCACGTACGGCAGGCGGCCCTGCGCCTGATCCGCCGCGACGTCCCCGGTTTCACCGCCACCCTCCTCCTCAACGGCCTGGCGGCGGCCGCGGCCCTGATCAGCCCGTGGCTGCTGGGCCGCATCATCGACACCATCTCCGCCGGCGGCATCATCGACCTCCTTGCCGCGATCGCCGTGGGCGGGGCGCTGCTGCAGCTCATCCTGTCCCGATACGCCGAGAAGATCGGCACCCGCTTCAGCGAGCGCACCCAGGAACACATCCGCCAGGAGCTCCTCGACCGCGTGCTCGCCCTGCCCGCCGCCACGGTCGAGCACATCCGCACCGGAGACCTGACCGCCCGCGGCACCACAGACGTTGGCGTGGTCGGGCGCACCCTGCGCGACGCCGCCCCCGCCGTACTGATCTCCGCCCTGCAGGCGCTCTTCCTCGTCGCGGCCGTCTTCCTGGTCGACCCGCTGTTGGGAGCCTGCGGTCTGCTCGCGCTCGCCGGCATCGCCGCCGCCTCCCGCTGGTACCTGCGCCGGGCCCGCGCCGCCTATCTTGAGGAGGGCGCCGCCCGCTCAGAACTGGCCGAACACCTGGCCGCCAACGCCGCCGGCGCCCGCACCATCGAAGCCCTCGGCCTCCAGGACCGGCGCACCCGCGCCGCCGAGCGGGTGATCGAGCGCAGCCGGGTCGCCCAGCTCAGAACCCTCTTCCTGCGCGGTGTCCTCTGGCCGTCGGTGGAAGTCTCCGCACTCCTCCCTCCGGTCCTGGTCCTGCTGCTCGGCGGAGTACTGCTGGACAGCGGCCAGGTCACCCTCGGCGCCGTGGTCTCGTGCGTGCTCTACTTTCGCCAGCTCCAGCAGCCCATCGAGACCATCCTCATCTGGATGGAACAGCTGCAAAGCGGCGGCGCCTCCTTCGCCCGGATCGAAGGCCTCCAGACCCCGGCGACGCAGACCCCTGTGGCCGCCCCGGACCCCCGGGACGACCTCATCGTGGCAACCGGCGTGCACTTCGCCTACGAATCCACCGACGACGTCGTCACCGGAGTGGACCTGACCGTACGGCCCGGCGAGCGCCTGGCCATCGTCGGCCCTTCGGGAGCCGGCAAGTCCACGCTCGGCAAGCTGCTGGCCGGCATCGACCGCCCCCGCCTCGGCACGGTCACCGTCGGCTCGGTCCCCGTCGCCGACCTGTCCCCCGCCCAGCTCCGCGAGCACGTCGTGCTGGTCACCCAGGAGCAGCATCTGTTCCTCGGCACCGTCCGCGACAACCTCCACCTGGCCGACCCCACGGCCGACGACAACCACTTGGAGAAGGCCCTGGCGGCGGTCGGCGCCGACTGGGTCGCCTCGCTGGACGACGAGCTCGGTTCGCGCTCCTCCGGGACCGAACTCGGCCCCGACCGTGTACAGCAGCTCGCCCTGGCCCGGGTCATCCTGGCCGACCCGCACACGGTCGTCTTGGACGAGGCAACCGCCATGCTCGACCCGCGTACGGCCCGGCGCGCCGAACGGTCGCTGGCGGCGGTGCTGGAGGGACGTACGGTGATCGCGATCGCGCACCGGCTGCATACGGCGCGGGATGCGGATCGGGTGGTGGTGATGGAGGGCGGGCGCGTGGTCGAGGTCGGCACGCATGATCAGCTGATCGCGGCCGGTGGGGTTTATGAGGCCTTGTGGAGCTCCTGGCACGGCTCACGCCCTTAGGGGGCTGGCCGACGGGCCGGGCCTGGCCGCGCGCGGCACGCTCGGCGGCGGCCCGGGCCAGGGCGCTCGGTCAGCTCGGTGTCGCCCGAGTCCGGTGTGGCCGGGTGCCCATCGCGACCGCAGAAGCCGCTGTGATCGCGATGGGCAGGGGTTGGCGACCGGCGCTTAGCCGTCGATCCGGCTGATGGTGTACATCTGCGGGGTGGCGCCGAGCTGGGCGCGCAGTTGCCGGCCGCTGCCCACGTTGGAGGCGGGCTTGTGGTCGCTGACCACCACCGGCCGTGCGTCTTGCCACCATTCGTAGTGGTCGCCGCTGCCCAGGAACCTCCACCGCTGGCTGGAGGAGCCTACGGCGCAGACGTAGCCGTCGCTGGAGTCCAGCCAGTAGCCGGCGTAGGGGCCGTCGTCGATTTTCATTCGGCAGCTCCAGCCGCCGTCCTCTTCCGCGCCGTCTACCACGCGGAAGCGCGCCTGGGCGGACCCGACGGCGCCCCAGCACAGCCACTTGGTGTCCACCAGTTGCGAAGGGTGGCCGACGGCGGACTGTGTGCCGTACGCGAAGTCCAGCCGGCTCTGGGCGTGTAGCTCCGTGCCCCGGTAGATGGAGAACCGTCCTTCCGGAAGTCCCATAGATCCCCCACTGGCTAATTTTTGTATTCGTACGAACTCAGGTAGTAGCTACCCAGGACCGGAACGGGCCGCACCCAGACCAGTGGGGCAAGTAGAGCGCTGCCTGGCCACTTCCCTACGCTCGCGTCTCATCCGGTCTCAGCGTCAGAAGAACCTCCTCGTTCACAGCAGCTTGTCGAGAGTGACGGACAGGTCGAGCACGCGCTTGCCGGTGGCGTGGCGTACGGCGTTGGCCACCGCCGCGGCGGCCCCCGTGATGCCCACCTCCCCGATCCCGAGCAGGCCCAGAGCGCCGCGCCATCGCGTTCGCCGTCGGTCATCCGCGCCGGCCGGCCTCAGCCGGCGTCTGGCCATCGGCGCGGCCGTCCCATAACACCGTGGTAGGGGAGAACTGGCGTATCCCCGGCGGGGCCCGCACGGCGTAGGTTGGCGGGAGCCCCACCCGAGGACTCCGCGGATCACCGGTGCGTCCGCGCCGGTGATCCCTTCGGCGCGCCTCGCGGTGGTCACCCCCCGACCGAGGAGACCCCGATGCGCATGTCAAGGTTCCTCCGCGCCGTCTCGACCCTGCTGCTGGGACTGGCCTTTCTCGCCACCGTGTCGCCCGCCCAGGCGTCCGAGCACACCGGCACCGGCCCGGCGGCGAGCGCGGTGCGCGTGCTGCGGTACGACGCGAGCCGGGCCGCCGAGTTCCGCACCGTGGTGGACCAGGCCGCACAGGTCTGGAACGCCAGTGTCACCAACGTCCGGCTCGTGGCCGGCACGCCCGCCGACTTCGTGGTGCTCGCCGACAACAACTGGCCCCGCGCGATGGTCACCAGCCTGGGCCGGGGCACCATCTGGATGGGCAGGCAGGCGACCGCCCAGGGCTACTACCCCCTGCGCATCGCCACCCATGAGATGGGCCACATCCTCGGCCTGCCCGACCGGCGCACCGGCCTCTGCACCGACCTGATGTCCGGTTCCAGCGCCCCGGTGAGCTGCACCAACGCCAACCCCAGCCCGGCGGAGCGCAGTGAGGTCAACGCCAACTTCGCCGGCGCCACCCCGCTGGCCGAGTTCGACCGGCTCTACGTCGACCGCGCGGACGCCGCCCGCGGCCTGGTCCCGGCACCGTAACCCGGCTCCCGGCGAAACCACCGGCGCCCCGTACCCTCGCCGGTACCGCGAGGGTACGGGCCGTCGCCGCCCCGCCGCCGAAGCCGGGAACGGGCATGGCCGGTCAGGTCAGGTGGGCCCAGATTCGGTGACCGCGTTCTCGGAAGGCTTCGTAGCCGACCTCGTCGGCCAGGGCCACGACGATGGACAGGCCTCGGCCGTATTCGTCGCCGGTCGGGCACGGTGTGCCGAACCTCGGGGTACCGTCCGAGCCGCTGTCGTAGACCGCGACGGTCACGGCCTGTCCGGAGCGGGCGACCTCGACGACGAACTCTCCCCCGGCGTGGCCGCTGCGCGTGTGCCGGACGGCGTTGCCGGCGAGCTCGGAGGCGATCAGTTCGGCGTCGTCGCGGCGCGGGCAGTCGGCGAGCAGGACGCGTACCAGCTGGCGCGCGTGCGGGATCTGGTCGGGCGTGCCGGTAAAGGCGCGGCGCCAGATCATTCCGCCGCCCTGGAAGTCGTTCATCGCATCGATCGGGTCCATGGGAATCGCCGTAGGCAGCGGAAACGGGGCGCGCGGGATGTTCCGGACTTCCAGCATCGCGTCCTCGGGGGATTGGATTAGGTGTGTCACCGAGCTCTGCCGGCACTGGCGATCCACGCGCGTGGAGGGCCGGTGGGACGTTCGATCGGGTCAGGGGATCGGAGCGGGCGGTGTTCGGACGGGGGACGGGCGAGGTTCAGACGGAGTAGACGTGGTCGCTGATGAGGCGGGCCGCACCCACGACCCCGGCGGTGTCGTTCAGTTCCGACAGGACGATGGGAAGATTGCCGGTGGCCAGGGGCAGCGACCGGCGGTAGACGACGCTCCTGATCTCCGCGAGCAGCACGTGCCCCAGCCGCGCCACCCCGCCCGCGATGATCACCAGCCCGGGGTTGAAGAAGCTGACCAGGCCCGCCAGGACCTGGCCGACACGGCGCCCGCCGTCGCGGATGAGCTGGACCGCCGCGGAGTCGCCCTGGGCGGCGGCCGCGGAGACGTCCTCGGCCGACAGCGTCCCGGTGGCCGCCAGCCGTTCCGCCAGGTACGGCGAGGCGCCCGAGCGCGCCGCGGCCTGCGCCTGGCGGGACAGGGCCGCGCCGCTGAAATAGGCTTCCAGGCAGCCGGTGTTGCCGCACGCGCACACCGGGCCGACCTCGTCGACGCGGATGTGCCCGATGTCGCCCGCGCTCCCCGACACGCCGCGATAGATCTTGCCGTCGACCACGATGCCGCAGCCGATGCCGGTGCCTATCTTGACGAGCAGGAAGTCCCCGACCTGACGGGCCAGCCCGGCGTGCAGTTCCCCGAGCGCCATGATGTTGACGTCGTTGTCCAGCATGGCCGGGCAACGGAGCTCCTGGCTGACCATCTCGCGCATCGGGTACCGGTCCCAGCCCGGCATGATCGGCGGCACGACCGGGACCCCTTCGGCGAAGCTCACCGGCCCGGGCACGCCGATCCCGGCGCCGTGGAGCTGCGTGAACACCCCCTGCTCGCGGAGCTTCCCTGCGAGGACGAGCACCCGGTCGAGCACGTGGGCCGGGCCGAACCGTATGTCGCACGGCTCGCTCACGTGCCCGAGCACGCGTAGCTCGCCGTCGGTGACGGCCACGTCGACGGAGGTCGCCCCGATGTCGATCCCCGCGAAGCGGGTGTCGCGCGACACCCGCACCAGGCCCGAACGGCGGCCGCCCCGGGAGGCCGCGAGCCCGTCGGTCTCGGCCAGCCCCAGCCCGACGAGCCGGTTGAGGGAGGCGTTGAGCTTCGAACGCGACATGGGCCAGGGATGCGGATAAGCGGGGTGCGGGTACGCGGCGCCGGCCGGCGGCGCCGGGGAGCCCGCGGAGGTGCCCGCGGCGGCGGGATCCGTGGTGAGATCCGCCAGTTCGGCCCGCGAGCGGGGCCCGTCCCGCATCAGGCGCAGCAGCGCCGCCTGGTGCGAGTCCTCCGGCCGGTTCGTCTTCACCTACCACTCCTCGAGTTGGCGCGCTCGGTGTAGGCGTTCGGGTGGAACGTACCGTCCTTTCGCCCATTCCGGGAAGGGCTTTCGGTGGCTCCCTCGCTGATTTTGTTGAAATAATCAAAAGTCGCAGAAGTGCTCGCGACTCCGACCCCTGCGCCTCGGCCGGCCGGCCCGGCCGTCGTCGCGGGCCCGCCTCGGGAGCCGGTACGCCCGGCATCGGCCGGTCGGGCGGCGCACGCGGGCCTCGGCCGCTCCACGCCCGGATCCAGGCGGAGGGTCCGGGGAAACGTTCCCGCGGCCCGGCGCTTCTCTGTGCCCGGTGATGCGAGTTTCGACTGGCGAAGCCAGACTTTCGTCTCATAATGACAAAAGCCGCGTGGAACCGACCGTAACATCTAGACAGTATGTACGTAACATTCTAGGCTCGCAGCAGAACAAGCCGTAAAGTTGGCGAAAGTTCAGGAGGTGCAGCGATTCGCGACCGCAGCACCGCACTCTTCGTCTCCTGCGCGACGAGGAGTCGCTTTCCGAGGCCGAACTGGGCTGCCGGCTCGAACCGCCGCGCGTGCGCGCGGCCGCAGAGCCGGAACGGCCGGGAGCGAACCACCTCGTCCATAGGACCAGGCACCGTGTGGCGGCGGCCGGGACAGGCACGCGTGCCGTACCGATCACCCGGGGTTCCGCGACCCCGGCTCACTCCGTATTCGCATCACCGCACCAGAAGATGACTCACAACCCCTGACATAGACCTGTTGACTCTTTCACCTCCGGCGGTACACAGTTTGTCCGAACGACGTCGCTGACGGATCCCACACCTCGCGGCGTCGTTGGCGTGATCGGCGCACGCCTGTCTGGACTCCTGCGACAGGAAGCGAGACCACCGATCATGTTACGAAAGCTCGTCTCATGGGCCGCCGTGCTCACGGCCGCCCTCAGCCTGGGCCCTCCCGCCCAGGCCGCACGGGACGCCGCGGCGCTCGCGGCGCCCGGCTACACCCAGGTGACGCTCGCCAAGGGGGTGGCGGAGACCGGTGAGCCGATGGGCCTGACCGTCCTGCCCAACCGGGGCGTCCTGCACACGTCGCGCGACGGCACGATCCGCTACACCGACGTGCTCGGCAACACCAAGGTGGCCCTCACCATCCCGGTGTACACGCACGACGAGGAGGGCCTGCAGAGCATCAAGGCCGACCCGAACTTCGCGACGAACCGCTGGGTGTACGTCTACTTCGCGCCGCCGCTGTCCACCCCGGGCGGCGACGCGCCGGCCAACGGGACGCCGGCCCAGTTCGCCCCGTTCAACGGCGTGAACCGGCTGGCCCGGTACACGGTCAACGCCGACTACACCCTCAACGCGGCCTCGGCGGTCACCATCCTGGACGTGCCCACCAGCCGCGGCATGTGCTGCCACGTGGGCGGCGACATGGACTTCGACGCGGCGGGCAACCTCTACCTGTCCACCGGCGACGACACCAACCCGTTCGAGTCCAGCGGCTACACGCCGATCGACGAGCGTGCCGACCGCAACCCCGCCTACGACGCGCAGCGCACCGCCGGCAACAGCAACGACCTGCGGGGCAAGGTCCTGCGGATCAAGCCGGGCGCGAACGGCGGCTACACCATCCCGGCGGGCAACATGTTCCCGCCCGGCACCGCGAACACCAAGCCCGAGATCTACGCGATGGGCTTCCGCAACCCGTTCCGCATGAGCGTGGACAGGGCCACCGGCACCGTCTACCTCGGTGACTACGGTCCCGACGCGGGCACCGCGAGCGCGACCCGCGGCCCGGCCGGCACGGTCTCGTTCGAGCGCATCACCCAGCCCGGCTTCTACGGCTGGCCGTACTGCTCGAACTACAACGCGCCGTACGTCGACTTCACGTTCCCGAACGGCCCCTCCGGCGCGTCGTTCAACTGCGCCGGCGGTCCGGTGAACAACTCGCCCAACAACACCGGCATCACCCAGCTCCCGGCCTCGCGCGCCGCCTGGCTGGGCTACGGCGGCGGCCAGGACCGGCAGGAGCTGTGCTGCGGCAGCCTGTCCCCGATGGGCGGCCCGGTCTACAACTACGACGCCGCGCTCAACTCGGACGTGAAGTTCCCGGCGTCGATGAGCGGCAAGGTGTTCATCGGCGAGTTCGGCCGCCGGTGGATCAAGGCGGTCACCCTGGGCGCCGGCGGCGCGGTGGGCACGATCGAGGCCTTCCCCGCCTACACCGGCACCCAGGTGATGGACCTGGAGTTCGGGCCGGACGGCGCGTTGTACGTGCTCGACTACGGCACCGGCTGGTTCGGCGGCGACGCCAACTCGGCCCTCTACAGGATCGAGTACAGCACGGGCACCGGCCGGGCGCCGATCGCGGTGGCCGCCGCCAACCCGACGTCCGGGAACGCGCCGCTCACCGTGCAGTTCAGCTCGGCCGGCACCACCGACCCGGACGGCGACCCGATCACCTACGCCTGGGACTTCCAGACCAACGGCAGCACCGACTCGACCGCGGCCAACCCGACGTTCACCTACACGGCCAACGGAACGTACACGGCGACGCTGACGGTGAGCGACAACACCGGCCGCAGCGCCACGGCGAGCGTCACGATCGACATCGGCAAGCCGACGGTCACGCTCAACCTGCCGGTCAACGGGCGGGTGTTCAGCTTCGGCGACGCGATCCCGTTCCAGATCACCGTCAACGACCCGAACGCGGGGACCGTCGACTGCAACCGGGTGAAGATCACCTACATTCTCGGCCACGACAGCCACGGTCACCCGATCACCAGCGCGACCGGGTGCTCGGGCACCATCCAGACCACCGTGGACGGTGAGCACGACTCCGCCGCGAACATCTTCGGCGTCTTCGACGCCGAGTACACCCCCGTCGGCTCGACCACGGCCGTCCACGCGCCGCAGGCCGTCCTGCAGCCGCGGACCCGCCAGGCCGAGCACTACAGCGCCCAGCAGGGTGTGACGGTCGTCGCCAAGCCGACGGCCAACGGCGGCAACGCGGTCGGGTACATCGAGAACGGGGACTGGATCTCGTTCACGCCGTACAACCTGAGCGGGGTCACCTCGTTCACGGCGCGGGTCGCGTCGGCCGGCGCCGGCGGCACGCTCACCCTGCGGGCCGGTTCGGCGACCGGGACGGTCATCGGCACGGCCACGGTCGCGCCGACCGGCGGCTGGGAGACCTGGGCCAACGTCACCGGCACCGTGACGCCGCCGTCCGGGACCCAGGCCCTGTACCTGGTCTTCACCGGCGGCGCGGGCTCGCTGTTCGACCTCGACTCGTTCTCGTTCACCAGCGGCACGGGGCCGCCCCCCACGGGGACGAACCTCGCGCTGAACAAGCCGGCGACGGCGTCCAGCGTCGAATCGGCCGCCTACCCCGCCTCGGCCGCGGTCGACGCCTCCACCACCACCCGCTGGTCCAGCGCGTTCTCCGACCCGCAGTGGATCCAGGTCGACCTCGGCGCCACCTACACCATCAACCGCGTACGCCTGGTCTGGGAAGCCGCCTACGGATCCGCCTACCAGATCCAGACCTCCCCCAACGGCACCACCTGGACCACCGCCCGGTCCATCACCGGCGGCAACGGAGGCGAGGACGACAACACCGGCCTGAACGCCTCCACCCGCTACGTCCGCATCTACGGCACCACCCGCGCCACGGCGTACGGGTACTCCCTGTTCACCTTCGAGGTCTACGGAAGCTGAGCCGAACGGCGGACCCGAAGCACCGATGAGGTCGGGCGCCCGTGCCGCGCACGGGCGCCCCTCCCCCTCGCCGTGCCCCTCACCCGCCGTGCCTCCCACCCCCCAGTGCCCGCCACGACCGGAGGATCCATGCGCAGACTTCTCGCAGGCGTGGGCGCCGCCATCGCGCTCGCCGCCTGCACGTTCTTCCCGACTGCGGCCGAAGCCGCCGACGCGCCGTACGACGTCCTCGTGTTCTCCAAGACCGCCGGATTCCGGCACGATTCCATCCCGAACGGCATCCAGGCCATCCGCGACCTCGGCGCGGCGGGCAGCTTCACCGTCACCGCCACCGAGGACGCGAACGCGTTCACCACGGCCAACCTCGCGCAGTACGAGGCCGTCGTCTTCCTCAGCACCACCGGCGACGTGCTGAACCCCACCCAGCAGACCGCGTTCGAGTCCTACATCCGCGGTGGTGGCGGCTACGTGGGCGTCCACGCCGCCGCGGACACCGAGTACGACTGGCCGTTCTACGGCCAGCTCGCCGGGGCGTGGTTCGCCAGCCACCCGGCGATCCAGCAGGTCAACTCGAAGACCGAGAACCGGGCCCACCCGGCGACCGCGCACCTGCCGCAGACCTGGACCCGCACCGACGAGCTGTACAACTACCGGACGAACCCGCGCGGCACGGCCCGCGTCCTCGCGACGCTCGACGAGTCCTCCTACTCCGGCGGCTCGATGGGCGCCGACCACCCGATCACCTGGTGCAAGACCGTCGACGGCGGGCGGTCGTTCTACACCGGCTTCGGCCACACCCAGGCGTCCTTCACGGAGGCGGGCTTCCGCAGCCAGCTGCTCGGCGGCATCCGGTACGCGGCGAAGCGCGCCCAGGCCGACTGCCGGCCCGAGACCGGGTACACCACGCTCTACAACGGCTCCACGACCGGCTGGGCGCAGTCCGGGCCGGGCAGCTTCACCAACTCCGACGCCACGCTGTCCTCCGTCGGCGGCATGGGCCTGTTCTGGTACAACGCCAAGCAGTACACCTCGTACTCGCTGAAGGCGGACTGGAAGCTCACCGGGGACAGCAACTCCGGCATCTTCGTCGGCTTCCCCAACCCGGGCAACGACCCGAACGTCGCGGTCAACCAGGGCTACGAGATCCAGATCGACGCCACCGACACGGCGGACCGCACCACGGGCTCGATCTACGGCTTCAAGTCGGCCGACCTCGCGGCGCGCGACGCCGCGCTGAACCCGCCCGGGGAGTGGAACACCTACGAGATCCTCGTCGAGGGCCAGCGCATCCGCGTGTACCTCAACGGCTCGCTGGTCAACGACTTCACCAACACCGACCCGAACCGCAACCTCGACGGGTACATCGGCATCCAGAACCACGGGGCCGCCGACCAGGTGGCGTTCCGCAACATCCGCGTCAAGGAGTCCGGGGGCACGCAGCCGGCGACCAACCTCGCGCTGAACAAGCCGGCGACGGCGTCCAGCGTCGAATCGGCCGCCTACCCCGCCTCGGCCGCGGTCGACGCCTCCACCACCACCCGCTGGTCCAGCGCGTTCTCCGACCCGCAGTGGATCCAGGTCGACCTCGGCGCCACCTACACCATCAACCGCGTACGCCTGGTCTGGGAAGCCGCCTACGGATCCGCCTACCAGATCCAGACCTCCCCCAACGGCACCACCTGGACCACCGCCCGGTCCATCACCGGCGGCAACGGAGGCGAGGACGACAACACCGGCCTGAACGCCTCCACCCGCTACGTCCGCATCTACGGCACCACCCGCGCCACGGCGTACGGGTACTCCCTGTTCACCTTCGAGGTCTACGGAAGCTGAGCCGAACGGCGGGCCGGCGCCACGCGGCCCCGGCCCGCCCTCTGAGATGGTGCCCGCCGCGGGGCGTCCGGGCCGAGGACGCCCCGCGACGCCGCTCATCGCCTGGGCTTCTGCGGGATCCTCGGCAGCACGTAGGGCGGGCCGGCGTACGCCAGGTCGGCCTTGACCACGTTGTAGGCGCGCTTCGGCCGGTAGGACTCGTCGTACAGGGTGGCCAGGCCCTCCGGGGGGTCGCTGAACCAGCCGGGCACCCAGGAGTGCTTGTCTGTGAATCCCCACACCGTGAAGCTGAGGCAGTGCCGGTCGGCCAGGCACGCCTGCAGGAGCACGCTGTAGTTCGACGCCGACGCCTGGAGGCGGGGGTTGATCTCGGCCGGGTCGCCCGCGCGCACGCCCGCGGTCATCTGGCTGCGCACGTCCACCTCGGTGAACGCCGTGGCGAGCCCGAGGCCGGAGAAGGCGTCGAGCACCTCGCCCACCTGGAAGGCGTCGTAGTCGGCGTACTGCGTGCCGAGATGCCCCTGGCTGCCCACGCCGTCGATGGGGACACCGCTCGCGCGCAGTTGCCTGGCCATGGTGTAGACGTACCAGGTCTTGTCGGAAGGGCCGCGGTCCCCGAACGCCTCGATGTTGTAGTCGTTGTAGAACAGCAGGGCCCCGGGGTCGGCGGCGCGGGCCCAGCGGAAGGCGTCGGCGATGTAGCCGGGGCCGAGGTGCTGGGCCCAGAAGCCCTTCAGGTGGATCGACGACGGGCTGTCCCACGGGTCGCTGGCCGCCTCGTTGACGACGTCCCACTGCCAGATCTTGCCCTTGAAGTGCTTGACGACGGCGGTGATGTGGTCGCGCAGGATGTCGCGCAGCCGCGCGTCGCTGATCGTCCCGTCGTTGACGCCCTGGGTGAGCCAGGCGGGCAGCTGGTTCTGCCAGACCAGCACGTGACCGCGGACCCGCTGGCCGTTCCTGCGGGCGAAGTCGACGAGCTCGTCCGCGGGACCCCAGTTGTACACACCCCGGGTGGGTTCCAGAGCCTCCCACTTCATGACGTTCTCGGCGGTGACGGTGGAGAACTGCGACGCGGCGAGTGCCCGGTACTGCGGATCGGCCGCGTCGTGCAGCGCTTCCATGTCGATCGCGGTGCCGATGGCGAGGTCGTGGCGGGCGGCGAGCGCGCGCAGGCTCTGCTCGGCCACCGTGGGGTGCCGCTGGGCCGCGAGAACCGGCACGGCGGTCAGCGCGCCGGCCAGCGTGACCACGGCGGCGCCGATGGCTAAGAAACGTCTCATTGAGCTCCCTCGGTCTTCGCCCCCGAAATTTTCGGTTCAATTGCGAAACATGATGGTAGCCAAGCGTGCAATCACGGAAAAGGCCCATGTTGCAATCCCGAAACATTTCGGAAACCGGGAACCTCATGCGCCGCCCCTGTGGAGGGCGCCCCCCGGCATCGGGAGACGCCCGGATATCACGGGAGTTCGCAGGTCGAGTGGCGTTCCGCTCGCTGCGCGCACCGGCTCTTCGCCGCACGTCTCACAGCATGGTCACCGGTCGACCATTTGCACGGCAGGACGGCCACTGTGAGCAGTCGCCTCACTCGCCGTGAAACCGCAGGTGCGGGAGGACGCTGCGGAGCTTCTCGCACGTCTCCTCGTACTCGCGCTCCGGAGTGGACTGCCCCATGACCCCGGCCCCGGCGCGGAGCCAGGTACGGCCCTCGTGTCCGAACAGCGTTCGCAGGACCAGCGCCGCGTCCAGGGAGCCGTCGGTCCCGGCCCGGAACACCGCTCCCCCGTAGAGCCCGCGAGGTCCGGGCTCGTGGCGGCTCAGGGCGGCGAGGGCGGCGGCCTTCGGCACACCGGTGGCGGTGACGGCCGGGAAGAGCGCCGCGAACGCCGACCACGGGCCCAGCCCGTCGCGCAACCGTCCGGCGACCCGGGACGCCAGGTGCTGCACCGACCCCCGGGCCCTGACCGCCATGAACTCCTCGATCACCACAGAGCCGGGGCGGCAGACGGCTTCCATCTCCTCGCAGGCGAGCCGTACCGAGATCGCGTGCTCGTGGACCTCCTTCGGATCGGCCAGGAGTTCTTCGCACAGGCGGGCGTTCTCGGCGGGGTCGGGTCCGAGCGCGCGGGTGCCCGCGAGCGGCTGAGTGGAGACCCGGCCGCTCGCGTCCACCTCCACGACGGTCTCCGGGCTGAAGCCGGCGGCCCGCCGGCCACCGAGGTCCAGGAGGAAGGAGCGCGCGGGGGTGTTGGCGCGGCGTCCCGCGAGGTAGGAGGCGGCGAAGTCGACCCGGGTCCCCTCGGGGAGCGGGACGGTACGGGACAGGACGGCCTTGTCGAGCAGGCCCGCCTGGATGTCGGCGATGCCGTGGGCGACCGCCCGCCGGTACGCGGATCCGTCCACCGCGATGAGGCGTCCCGCGTCCCGCCCGGCCGGAGCCCCCGCCGGCATACCGGCCCGAGCGCTCACCGGGGCACCCGCCCGGCCGCCCGCCGGAGCACCGGCCCCAACGTCCGCCGCGGCTTCGGTCCCAGTGTCCGCCGCGGCCTCGGCCCGGGCGTCCGCCCGAATGACGGTGCGCGCTCCCGGGCCCGGGGTGGCGGCGTCACGCAGCAGGGCGGCGATCCTCCTGGTCCACACGTCGTCGACCGCGCGTAGCTCGGCCTTCCCCCGGCTGAGGGCTACCTCCGCGCACGGCGCCATGACGTACAGGAGCGGTTCGCCTCCCGCGGCGTCCGGATCGCCGTGCAGGAGGTGGGCGAGTTCGAAGGCGGCCCAGCCGTACACGTGCCGGTCCGACGCGCCCGTGTCGCGGAGCGCCGCGAGCGCTTCGGCCACCTTGTCCAGGGGCCGGCCGTCGGCGGCCACGGTCCAGGTGCGCCCGCCGGCACGCGCGGTGATCTCGGCCGCGCCGGCGGTGAGCGAGACGGCGGAGCCCGCGGCGAAGTACCAGACTCCGGCGTGTTCGTACACGGCGTGCTCCTCGCCGAGGCCGGCCTGGGCGAGCAGCACCGCGGCGCGGGCCGGGTCGTCCGGGCCGTCGAGGACGACGGAGTACCTGAGCGGGGCGACGGCCCGCGCCCACTCCGCCCACTCCGTCCGCCCGCGGCGTCCCGCGGCGTCGATCGTCACGCCCGCGCGGCGGTGCGCGTCGCCGGTCGTCCCGGTCAGGGTCGGCGCGCTCATCGGGCCGCCTCCAGCCGCCAGCCCTCGGCGTCGGTCCGCTGACGCCAGAAGCCGGTGTAGGTGCCGCCCGCGGCGAGCAGCTCGTCGTGCGTGCCGCGTTCGGTGATGCGCCCGTCCTCCATGACGAGCACCTGGTCGGCGGCCAGGACGGTGCTCAGCCGGTGGGTGATCACCAGCAGGGTCTTCTCCGCGGCCAGGGCCCGGACGGTGGAGGTCAGCACGGCCTCGTTCTCGTGGTCGAGCGCGGCGGTGGCCTCGTCCAGGACGAGGATGGGCGCGTCCTTGAGCAGGGCCCGGGCGACGGACACGCGCTGGCGCTGCCCGCCGGACAGGGCGGCGCCGCCCTCGCCGACGCGGGTGGCCCAGCCATCGGGCAGTTCCTCCACCACCTGGTCCAGCCCGGCCATGACCGCCGCGCGGCGCAGCGCCTCGTCGCCGGCGTCGGGGGCGCCGACGCGGACGTTGTCCTCGATCGTGCCCTCGAAGAGGTAGACGTCCTGGAAGACGATCGAGACGGTCGCTGCCAGTTCCTCGGGAGTGATGTCGCGGACGTCGACGCCCCCGACGCGGACCGTGCCGTCGGTGGTGTCCCAGAAGCGGGCGAGCAGCCGGGCGACGGTGGTCTTGCCGGCGCCGGACGGTCCGACGAGAGCGGTCATGCTGCGCTCGGGGATGCGGAAGCTCACGTCGGCGAGCAGTCCAGCGGGTACGGCCGCGGCCGTGGCGTCCTGCGGGTAGCCGAAGCAGACGCCGTCGAACTCCACGTCGGCCCCCTTGGGGGACAGGGGTTCTGCCGGTCGCGGGAAGGGGCTCGCGCCGAGGACGGCGGCCAGCCGTTCCAGGCTGTTGCGGGCCATCCGCGTCCCCGCCCCCAGGTCGGCCGCGGCGGAAAGGCCGTCGGTGAGCCGGCCGGTGAGCACCAGCAGGGCGAGCAGGGTCGGCACGTCCAGGGAGCCGTCCAGGACCCACGAGACTCCGAGGGCGAGCAGGAGGGCGAAGACCATGCGGGTGACGAAGGCGAAGGACACCAGGCCGGGCACGCCACGGACGATCATCCGCCGGTCGGCGCGGGACTCGGCCACCAGCGCGTCGTCGAGCGCCCCGTAGCCGTCGGCGGTCCGGCCGAACGCGCGCAGGACCGGCTGGTTCCGGGCGTACTCCAGGATCCGGTCCGCCGACTCGCCGATCGCGCCGTCACGGCCCTGGTCCAGCCTGCGCATCACCGAGGTGCTCCACACGTGGACGCCCAGCAGCACCGGCGCGCACACGAGCAGCACGAGCGCGACCCGCCCGTCGAAGAAGAAGGCGGCGGCCACGATCGTGACCGGGGTGAGCACAGAGCCGGTCAGCGGGCGCAGCAGGTGCGCCGGCATGTTCATGACCTGGACGACGTTCTGGGCGGCCAGGCGGCTCAGCTCGGCGGCCCGTCCGGCGGTGAACCAGCCGAGGGGCAGGTCGAGGGCGCGGTCGGCGAGCCGCCGGTGGAGGACACGCGAGAGCCGGGAGCCGACGGTGAAGCCGCTGCTCAGGCCGATGGCCTGCAGGACGGCGTAGCCGAGCGAGCAGGCCGCCAGCGCGGCGAGCCACGGCCAGACCTCACCCGGGTTCGCGCCGAGCAGGGCGCGCAGCACCGGCACCAGCAGGGCGAACGCGATGCCCTGGAGCACGGCGGCGCCGACCTGCACGGCGAGGAGGCGGTTCAGGGCGCCGGATCCTCCGGGCCCGAGGACACGGTAGAGATGGCGGATCATCGCGGGGTCCCCTCCCGGGGGTCGTCGGGGAGGCCGAGGGCGGCCGGGGCCGGAGCCCCTGGTCCGCCGGCGCGTTCCCGGGCCTTTGTCCCGGCCGGTGCCTGGGACGCGCCGGCGCGTGCCTGGGCCTTCCACAGCCGGGCGTAGCGGCCGCCGGCGGCCCGCAGTTCCTCGTGGCGGCCGCGCTCGGCGATCCGCCCGCCGTCGAGCACCACGATCTGGTCGGCGTGGCGGACGGTGGACAGCCGATGCGCGATGACCAGGAGCGTGCGCCCGGCGGCGAGCGTGGACAGCGCGGTCTGGATCAGCGCCTCGGAGTACGGGTCGGCGTACGCCGTGGCTTCGTCCAGGACGAGGACGGGCGCGTCGGCGAGCAGGGCCCGCGCGATGGACAGGCGTTGCGCCTCGCCGCCGGAGAACGCGACGCCGGTCCCTACCTCGGTGGCGTAGCCGCCGGGCAGCGCGGCGATCCGGTCGTGGATCCGGGCGGCGCGGGCGGCCCGCTCGACCTCCTCGCCGGTGGCCTCCGGGCGGCCGAGGCGGATGTTGTCCGCGACGGAGGCGCGCAGCAGGCGTACGTCCTGCAGGACGAACCCGACGTGGCGGTAGAGCTCGGCGGCCGGGACGTCGCGGACGTCGGCGCCGCCGATGGTGACGGCGCCCGTGGTGACGTCGTGGAAGCGCGGCAGCAGCGAGGCGAGGGTGGACTTGCCGGATCCGGACGGGCCGACGAGCGCGGTGACGGTGCCGGGCTCCAGATCGAGGTCGATGCCGCGCAGCACGTCGGAGCGCCCGTCATAGGAGAAGGACACGTCGCGCATCGAGACGCGGGAGCCCTCCGGCGTGGCGGGCGTCGCCGTCTGCGGCAGGACGGGGGTGGCGAGCAGGCCGGCGATCCGGGCCGCGGCCGCCTGGCCCGCCCGGATCTGCTGGATCCGGGTGCCGACCACGCTCATGGGCGCGGCGACGACCGGCCCGAGCAGCACGAACGGCACCAGGGCCGCGCCGGTCGTCCACCCGTTCACGACGAACACGGCCCCGGTCACGACGAGCAGGAGCAGCACGAGCACCGGGGAGACGACGAGCAGGGCCCCTGTGGAGGCCACCAGCGTGGTGCGGACCCAGGCGGTGAAGAAGTCGGAGAAGCCGTCGGTCGCGGACAGGAAACGGTCGTGGACGTTGCGGCCGCGGCCGAAGGTCTTCAGGACGGCGATGCCGTTGGCGAATTCCACGGCGGCCGAGGAGATCCGGCCGAGGGCCGCGCCGTACTCCCCCATCTGAGCCGCCGCTCCCGACATGGCCCGGCCGAACAGATGGGCGCCGAGGGCGAGCGGGAGGACGCTGAGCAGGGCCAGGCGCCAGTCGACGGTCAGCAGATAGGCCAGGGCCAGGACGGGGGCGGTGAAGAGGGCCGTGACGTCGAGCAGGGTGTGGGCGACCAGCGTGTGTAGCGCGCGCACGTCGTCCCGCACGGCGCGTTCGATCTCGGCCCCGCCCCTGGCGGTGATCCACCCTAGGGGCAGCCGCCCGGCGTGATCTGCCAGCCGCCGGCGCAGGGTGAGCTGCAGGTCGTTGTCCGCTAGATGGCTGACGAAGCCGGCCGCGGACCCGAGGGCCAGGGCCGCGAGACCGGAGAGGCAGGCGAGGGTGACCAGCGGCCACAGGTCGTCCCCGGAGGGCGGGGAGCCGCCGGTCAGGTGGACGGCGATCCGGGCCAGGGCGATGAAGGGCATGACACCGGCGAGCGCTCCGGCGGCCTGGAGGGCGACGGCCGGCGCGAGACGGCCCCGGACCTCGCGCAGGATGCCGAGCAGCGGGGACGGCGGCGCCCCGGGCACGTGCGGCGGGCCGGGCTCGCCGTGCGCGGCGGGCGGGCCCGGCTCACGCTGAGCGGCGGACGTGGCGGACGCGCCGGGCGGGCCCGGCCGGCGGTGCTCGGCGGGCATGCCGGGCGGGGCCGGCGGTGAGGTGCGTTGGGTCACTTGACGAGGACTCCGATTTCGGGGATGGCCTGGCCGCCGGCCTCGGTGACACGGCGGCTCGTCATTCCCGCCTCGCGGGCGAGCCGGGCGACGTCGAAGGTGTGCCAGTCGTATTCGTCGGAGACCTCGCGGACGGTGCGCCCGTCCCGCAGGACCTTCCAGACGGTGGTGAAGCGCATGGCGTCCCCCTGCGCGGGCTCGCCGCCGATCCACCACTCGTACGTCTGGCGGCCGATGGTCTCCCGCAGGGACATCACCGGCGGGATGACGCGCGGGGCGGACACACCCATCAGCTCGACGACGATGACGCCGCCGGTGGGCAGCCTGTCGGCGAGCCGCCGCCACAGGGACACGCGCTCGGCGGCGGTGAGGTGCCCGGCCACGCCGAAGATCACCACCGCCGAGAGCCGCTCCGGCAGGTCGAGGTCCTGCGCCGCGCCGTCGGTGACGGTCACGCGGCGGCGCAGGTCCGGGTCGCGGGCGACCCGCGAGGTGAGCATGGCGCGCATGGTGGCGGACGGCTCGGCGGCGACGATCTCCGCCTCGGGCAGCGCGGACGCGATGGCCTCGGTGATCCGGCCGGTTCCTGCGCCGATCTCCAGCACGGGGCCGTGCGAGACGTCGACGCCGGCGAGCACCCGGGCGAGCGGTGGTCCGCTGCTGGCGGTGTGGCGGGTGGCGACCATCTCGTAGAACTCGGCGGAGGCCGAGTAGTAGTCGATCACGGGAGTGCTCCTGCGCGGGAGGACGGCCTGGTGGTCATGGGGTGCTCGGCCACCGGTGATCCCCTCTGGCCAGCGACGGGTCCAGCCTCCGCAGCACCGCCCCGACGACCTCCCGGCGCTGCCGGTTGAGGTAGAAGTGGCCGCCCGGGAAGGACCGGACCTCGGTGTGGCCGGTGGTGAGCTCTGCCCAGCCGCCGGCGCTCCCGGGGGTCAGCTCCGGGTCCGACTCGCCCGCGAAGACGGCGATCGGGCAGCTCAGCGGCGTGCGCGGCACCGGGCGGTAGGTCTCGATGAGGCGGTAGTCGTTGCGGATGTAGCCGAGCACCAACGGTCGCACTCCGTCGTCCGCCAGTACTTCCAGGCTGGTGCCGCCGAGCCGCTCCAGCTCCCGGCACAGCACCTCGTCCGTCTGACGGTGGACCTCGCCGGCCGTGGCGGTGCCCGGGGCCTCGCGCCCCGAGACGAACAGCCGCCGCGGCGCGGGCGCGCCCCGGTGGCGCAGCTCGTGGGCCAGCTCCCAGGCGACGGCCGAGCCCATGCTGTGGCCGAACAGGGCGTACGGACGGTCGAGCGCCGGTGTCAGGGCGCCGGCGATCCGCGTGACCAGGTCCTGCATGCCGTCCACGAGGGGGTCCTGGAAGCGGTCCTCACGGCCTGGGTACTGGACGGTCAGGAGCTCGACCTCCGGCGGCAGCAGGGCCGCCCACGGACGGTAGGCGCTGGCGCCGCCTCCGGCGTGGGGCAGGCAGACCAGCCGCAGCCGGGCCGCGGGGCGGGGGCTCCAGCAGCGGATCCACGGGCTCGAACGCCATAGGGAGCCGTCCCCGCCCCGCGCGGGCGCGGGGACGGCGGGACGGGCGCTCACCAGGTCACCGGCAGCCGCTCGATGCCGAAGGTCGCCGAGTCGTGCTTGAACTCGACCTCCTCGTACGGTACGGCCAGGCGCAGCGTGGGCACGCGGCGGAGCAGCGTCTCCAGGGCCACCTCCAGCTCCAGCCGGGCCAGATGCTGGCCGATGCACTGGTGCACGCCGTAGCCGAAGGCGACGTGATGGTTCTCCGGGCGGTGGAAGTCGACCCGTTCCGGTTCGGGGAACTGCTCGGGGTCGTGGTTGGCGGCGGCCAGCAGGCCGATGACGCCGTCGTCGGCGGGCACCACCGCGCCGGAGATCTCGATGTCCCGCGCCGCGACCCGCAGCGGGATCGAGTCGGCGATCGACATCACCCGCAGCAGCTCGTCCACGGCGGCGGGCATGAGCGAGGGGTCGGCCCGCAGCTCCTCCGCCAGGTCGGGGCGCTGGAGGAGCAACAGGGTGCTCAGGGCGATCATGTTCGTGCTGGTCTCGCGCCCGGCGTTGATGGTGATGCCCACCGTGGACAGAAGCTCGGGCACGGTGACGTTGCCGGTCCGCAGGTGGCCGGCCACCAGCTTGGACAGCAGGTCGTCGCCCGGCTCCTCCTGACGCCGCTCGACCCGGCCCGAGATGAGGGCGAACAGGCCGCCGAGGGCCTCCGCCACCTGCTCGGCGGTGCTGCTCCGGGAGCCGGAGACGCGGGTGACGTCCCGGAAGAACTCCAGGTTCTCCTTGGGGATGCCGAGGAGTTCGCAGATCACGGAGGTGGAGACGGCGTTCGCGTACGCGGGCACGAAGTCGACGGGGCCGCCGGAGGCGAGCATGGAGTCCAGGAGGCCGTCCACGATGGCCTGCACGGCGGGCCTCATGGCGCGGATCCGGCGGACGGTGAACTCCGGGAGCAGCATCCGGCGGTAGCGGGTGTGCTCGGGGGCGTCGGTGCGGATGAAGGGCCGCAGCCGCGCCCCGACCTCCTGCTCGCCCTCGCCGAGGGCGGGGAAGTTCGGGCGGCGGATGTCCGCGCTGATCCGCGGGTCCGCGAGCAGTTCGCGCACGTCCTCGTAGCGGCTGACCACCCAGGCCTCACGTCCGGTGGGCAGGGTGACCCGGGCCACGGGCTCCTCGGTACGCAGGCGGGCGTACTCCTCGGGCGGGGAGAAGGGGCAGCCCCGGCGCATGGGGAAGCCCTGCGGACGGGCGGCGTCCGCCTCAGGGGCCGCCCTTGCGGGCTCGGCGGCCTCGGACGCGGCGGTGGGAGGGCTGGGAGGCGCGGGCGGGTTCATCTATCGTCCTTCGTCGTCGGAGAGTTGAGGCCGGTTGCCGGTCGGCCGGTCGGCTTCGCCGTCGGAGAGAGGGGGCCGGTGGCGAGACGGCGAGCGAGCCACGTCGCCGGAGGGCCGGTGGCCGGACGGCGGGTCAGCATGGCGGTCGGCGGGTCAGCATGGCGAGCGGCGGCGCGCCCGGCCGGGTGGGGAGCGCCCGCGGGTGCAGCCCGGACTCCTCGGCCACCTGCCGCAGCCCGAAGGGGATCCACCGGTAGGAGTCGCGGACCTCGCGCAGCGGCGCGTCCTCGTCCTCCCGGTACACGCGCCAGGTGGTGCGCAGCCGCATCTCGCCCGGGTCGTCGCCGGGGGCGCCGGAGAACCACCACTCGTAGCGGTGCCGGCCCGCCCGGGCCGTCGCCATGCGGGCTTCGGGGAGGACCAGGGGCGTTTCCAGGCCCATGAGCTCGACGATGACCACTCCGCCGGGAGCCAGGCGTGGCAGGAGCCGCTCCCAGAGCCGCTCGCGCCGCCCGGCGTCCAGGTGGCCGAGGACGCCGCACAGCAGGACGGCGCTGACGCGGTCCGGGAGCTCCAGCTCGGGGGCCGCGTCCGCGGTGATCGTCACCCGGGGGCGCAGGTAGGGGTCGCTGAAGACGCGGCTGGTGAGCACGGCCCGCATGCCGACGGCCGGCTCGCAGGCCAGGATCTCCGCGTCGGGCCGGGCGCGGGCGACGGCCTCGGTCACCAGGCCGGTGCCGGCGCCGATGTCGACCACCGGCCCGTGGGAGAGGTCCACCCCGGCGAGCGCCCCGGCGATGGCGGCGGCGCTCCCGGTGGCGGTGTGCTCGGTGGCGACCAGGTCGAAGAACTCGGCCGACGGCACGTACGGCGCCTCGGCCGGGGGCACGTGCGGCGCCGCGTCGGCGGCCTGGTGCCGTGGTGAGGGCGCCGGTGCCCGCACCTCACCGGGGGCCGGAAGGCCGGGGAACACCTCGACGGCCGCGAGCGGGCGCGGGGCGGAGGGCCGGACGATCTCCGGTGGCCCGAGCCGCGCGGCCAGGTCCGACCAGATGCGGCACACCGCCAGGTCGTACTGCGCCGCCCGCAGCGCGTCCCCGCCCTCCGCCACGGCGTCGCGCATCCCGTCGAGCGCGAGGCCGATGGCCTGCGGCCACAGCTCGGTGAACACCTCGCGGAACGTCCCGGCGCCGCCGGCGACCGTGACGGTGGCGAGGCCGAGATCGCCGGTGCCGGGCCCGTCCAGGACGAACCGGTGGCCGGAGTCCCGACCGACGTGCAGCCTGGGGCTCCACAGCAGCGGCCCGTGGGTGTCGGCGAGGGTGAGCACCCCTCCCTCGGTGCCGACCGACAGCCGGTGCCAGTGCAGGGCGTGGTTGTCCCGGTCCGCCGGATCCATCTGGTGGTGCACGCGCAAGGTCAGCGGCACGCCGCCGAGCAGCCCCTGCAGGACGCGGAACGGCTGCGCGCCGAGTTCCCCTGGGACGGGCGCCGGGGCGGCGAACCGCCACGGGCGCAGCGAGCCCAGCGCGCGGCCGAGGATGTCCACCATCGGGTACATCAGGTGGATGGGCGTGGCGGCGTCCACGAACAGGGGTTCGCGCCGCACGGCGAGCCTGCGGGCGGCCTCGATGAACGCGCGCACCGGTCCGACGTGCGGGTAGTGGGTGTTGAGCCGGTACTGCACGCGGTGGGCGCGGGCGAGCTTCAGGCACTCGGTCAGCTCCCCGAGATGGACGGGGTGCTCCTGCAGGACGTGCACGCCACGGCCGATCAGGGCCTTGGCCAGGGCGGTTCCCTCGCCTCCCTGGATCGACGAGCCCACCACGACGCACGCCACGTCGACGTCGTCCGGCAGTTCCCCGACGTCGGTATGGTGCGGCACGCCGAGGCGCCGGGCGTGGTCGCGGGAGGCGGCGGAGCCGCGGCTGAGGATTCCGGCCAGGACGTATCCGGGGTGGTCGAGCACGGCCTGGATGTAGAAGCGGCCGAAGTTGGTGCCGCAGACGACCACGCGCAGGGGAGGCGGCCCGCTCACAGCACTCCCTCCTCGACCATTTCGACGTCGTGCGGCCCGCCGGACAGATCGAACCGGATGGCGGCCCCGCCGCTCCGGACGCGGTCGGCGACGGTGTCCGGGTCGAGCACGTCGCAGGCGAAATGCACGCCGGGTGGCACGGCGCCGCGCAGCACGGCGTCCACCGCCAGGGCGCCGACGACAGCGGTGAGCCGGTAGCTGCTGGCCGTGCGCACCGTCAGGCGGCGCTCCGCGGGCTCGCCGCCGGCGGTGCCGGTGAGGCGGAAGCCGAGCACGTAGTAGGGGGTGCGCCCGGCGAGGTCGAGTTCGGCGGCGAGGATGAGCCGGTCGGCGAGCCGCTCCATGTCCTCCCCCGCGGCGAGGCGGGCCGGCAGCAGGTTGAGCAGGGCGTGCACCTGCGGGCCCGGGTGAACGTTGAACCAGTCCACGCGGTCCAGGCCGAGGCGCGCGGCGAGGCGTTCGGTCTCGCCGCCGAGGTACGGCTGGAGGGCGACACGGCCGGGGAAGCCGGGCGCCTCGGCGTCCTCGGTCGCCCTCAGCGCGCGGGAGGCACGGCGCCCGCCGCGTACGGCGGCCAGCGGCTCGCCGTACGCGGCCCCGTCCGCGCCGCCGGAGGTGAGCGAGAGCATCAGGTCCGTGGCCACGGTCGGAGAGCACGGCTCCAGCCCGCCGCAGTGGGCGGTCAGCGCGTGCACCTCGTCCAGCCCCTGACGGGCCAGCCACCGGGGAAGCAGTGAGGAGAGTCCGGGCAGCGCCCCGGCCGACAGGATTACGGCGCGGCCGTCGCGGGCCGGGTCGCCCGCCTGGAGCAGGTCCTCCGCGGCCGGGTCGTCGCCGGCCACGTCGACGCAGTCCGCTCCGGCGGCCAGCGCGGCGGAGGCCACGGTGGCCCTGAGCCGGTAGGTCGGGCCGGCGCAGTTGAGGACGACGTCGCATCCGCCGGCGAAGGCGGCCAGGCTCGCGGCGTCGCCGATGTCCGTAGGCGCGACCTCGCCGCGGCCGGTGAGGTCCTCGTCGCGTACCCGCGTGAGGGCGCCGGCGCGGCGCCCGCCGAGGCGTAGCGTGGTGTGGCCGAGGTCCAGCAGCTCGCGGACCGCGGCCCGGCCCACCGCGCCCGAGGCGCCGAGCACGCCGATGACCGGGGTGGCCGTCATCGGGTCACCGCGCCGTCGGTCAGCTCGCCGAGGATCTTCAGCACCGCGGGCGCGTGCTCGGCCGAGAGGCAGCTGAAGTGGTCGCCGCCGATGTCGACGATCTCCAGGTCGCCGAGAGTCAGCTCCTCCCAGTACCCGGTGACGGCGGCCTTGCTGCCGGGGAACGGGTACGCGCCGTCGTGGCGCAGGAAGGTGATGTCGCCCGCGTACGGCTCCGCGTGGTAGCGGGTGATGGCGAAGACGCTCTGCCGGAAGGCGGAGAACAGGCGCGTCATGTGGCCGGGCTCGTAGCTGCCCGCCGAGGCGGGCACGGCCTCGCACATCCGGGCGATGCGCGCGGCCCGGGGCACCGCGGCCAGGGCACGGAAGCAGGCGGCGACGTCGGCGTACTCCCCCGTCAGGG
Organism: Sphaerisporangium album; assembly: GCF_003323745.1. Classification (GTDB taxonomy): domain Bacteria; phylum Actinomycetota; class Actinomycetes; order Streptosporangiales; family Streptosporangiaceae; genus Sphaerisporangium; species Sphaerisporangium album. The sequence continues at coordinate 61,416 of NZ_QOIL01000013.1, read as the reverse complement.
CGGCGAGCCCGCCGTCGGGCAGGACGCCGGGACTGCCCGCCAGCACGGCGTCCGCGGCAGCGGCCACCCGGTACTGGTCGCCGGGGAAACCGAGGTCGGCCGGGTCGATGCCCATCATCACCGCGAAGGAGTACTCCGACAGCAGTTCGTCGTCGAGGCGGAACCGCGGGCTGTGGCTGCTGATGACCGTCAGGGTCTCCACACGCGCGCCCGACTCGGCCAGGTTGCGGGCCACCTCGGTGGCGATCAGGCCGCCCAGGCAGTAGCCGACGACGTGGAAGCGATCGCCACCGCCCGCCGTCAGCGCGCGGGCGTAGTCGGCCGCGAGCCGTTCGATGAGGCCCTCGGGAGGGGCCGTCAGGTAGTCGTCGAGCCCGGGGACCTCCAGGCCGGCGACGGTGGCGACGCCCGGGGAGCGCCGCCTGATCTCGGTGACCAGCGCCCGGTAGGGCATGATCGTCCCCGTGCCGGCGTGCACGAGGACGGTGGTGGGCTCGTCGGCCGACCGGGAGCCGTGCAGGTGGACGACGGGGTCGATCGGCGCGCCGGGCCGTGCGGCCGGCGACTCGCCGCCCAGGCCGCGCAGGAACGCGGCGAGGCCCGCCACCGTGGGCCGCCGCAACATGTGCCGCAGCACGACCTCCCACTCCAGCTCGGTGGCCTCGGGCACCCGCTCCCGCAGCCGTCCGACCATGCGGGCGACCAGCAGGGAGTCGCCGCCCAGCGCGAAGAAGTCGTCCGCGCGGCGGACGTGCTCCGCGCCCAGCAGCTCCGCCCACAGCGCGGAGAGCCTGGTCTCCAGCTCGTCCATCGGCCGGTCGTCGGCGTCCGGAGTCGCCTGCGCGGCCTCGCGGGGCAGCCAGGAGCGCAGCCGGGCCCGGTCGGTCTTGCCGTTGGCGGTGCGGGGCAGGGCGTCGACGATCTGCCACACCGAGGGGATCATGTACTCGGGCAGCCGGGTCGACGCCCCGCGGACCAGTTCGCCCACCGTGATGTGGGCGCGGTCGGCCTTCATCCGGGCGAGGAAGACCTCCTGCCCGGTGGCGGCCAGCGGGTCGCCCGGTTCCGGGAGCGCGGCGACGTCCGACGCGCCGTGCCGGGCCAGCACCTCCAGCCACTGCGGCCGGGTGAGGAAGGACTGCCCGTTGTGCCGGCGCAGGTCCGTCCAGACGCGGCCGGCGACCTCCAGGAACTCCATGGACACCAGCAGGGGGTAGTGGTCGTCCCGGGTGTTCTCCACGAAGACCAGGTGGCCGCCGGGCACCAGCAGCTCGCGCAGCCGCGCCACCGCCGCCTCCGCGTCGGACGCGGCGTGCAGGGTGTTGGCGCAGACTACGACGTCGAAGGTGTTGGGGACGAAGCCCTGGCCGCGGAGGTCCTCGTTCACGTCGAAACGCTCGTGGCGCACCCAGGGGTGGTCGGCGAACCGCTCGCGAGCCTCGCCGAGGAAGAACGCGGAGGAGTCGGTGAACAGGTAGTCCACGCCGTACCCGGCGAGCGCCGGCACCAGCTCGCCGGTCGTGCCGCCGACGCCGCCGCCGACCTCCAGGACGCGCAGCCGCTCCTCTCCGGTGTGGGCGGCGGCGATCTCGCGCACGGCGGCCACGACGGCCCGGTTGAGGTGGCGGATGGCGAGGTTGTCCCGGTAGGCGGCGTCGGCCGCCTCCGTAGCCGCGCCGGGGAAGAGCAGCGCGCGGACGTCGAGGTCGCCGGCGATGAGCTCGGGCAACCGGCCGGCGCAGGTGCGCATGACGCCGAGCAGCTCGGTGCTCCACCCCACCTCCCGCTCCAGGGCGGCGGCCCGCCGCCACGCCTCCTCCAGCTCCGCCTCCGAGACGGGACGTCCCGCGTGGAGGGTCCCGGTCTCGACGTCGAGGGACAGCAGGCCCCGGGTGGTGAGCGCGCGCAGCCAGCGGCGCAGGATGTGCCGGTGACGCGGGGTGGAGCGCAGCGCGGCGTACACCTCCTCGGCGGTGTGCCCGGCGGCTCCGGTGAACAGCCCGGCCTGCGTGAGCACGCGGCTCATCACCGCCAGCGCGACCTCGTCGAGCGTGGCCAGGAAGGCGGCCAGCCGCTCGGCGTCGACCTCCGCCGAGGCCGCGCGCACGGCTTCGGCCGCGGCCGCGCGCACGGGGGCGGCCACCGGTGAGCCGGGCTGACCGGGTCCGAGGCGCGCCGTCTCGACGAACGCGGCCAGGCGGCGGCCGCCCGCGGCGGAGTCGTCCACGAGGACGGCCCCCATGGCGACGGCCGGGTGGGCCCGCACGGCGGCCTCGACCTCGGCCAGCTCCACCCGGTAGCCGCGGATCTTCACCTGGGCGTCCTCGCGGCCGAGGAACTCGATGGTCCCGTCAGGCAGGTAGCGGCCCAGGTCGCCGGTGCGGTAGATCCGCGCGCCGGTGGCGGGGTCGGTGACGAACCGTTCCGCGGTGCGCGCCCGGTCGCCGAGGTACCCCAGGGCCACTCCGGCCCCGCCGATGTACAGCTCGCCGGCCACCCAGTCGGGGCGGGAACGCATGGCGTGGTCGAGCACGGCGAAGTACTGGTTGGTCAGCGGCCGGCCGTAGGGGATGCTCGGCCGCCGCGTGTCCACCTCGCCGACCGGGTGGGCGATGGACCAGATGGAGCCCTCGGTCGCGCCGCCGAGGGCGATGACCTCCACGCCGGGCAGCAGCGCCCGTGCCTCGTCCGGCAGGCCGACGGGGATCCAGTCGCCGGAGAGCAGGGCCAGGCGCAGCGTGCCGTCCCCCGCCGGAGGCTCCGAGCGCAGCCAGTCGCAGAGCATCTGCAGCTGGCCGGGCACCGAGTTCCACACCGTGACACCGCTGCCGGCGATGAGCTCTGCCCAGTGGGAGGGGTCCCCCCGGCGCCCGGCCTCGGGCAGCACGAGGACACCGCCCACGGCCAGCGGGCCGAAGATGTCGTAGACCGACAGGTCGAAGCCCAGTCCCGCGATGCCGAGGACGCGGTCGCCGGCGGTGACGCCGTAACGGCGTGTGATGTCCTCGACCGTGTTCAGGGCGGCCCGGTGGCTGATCATCACCCCCTTGGGCGTGCCGGTGGAGCCGGAGGTGTAGATGACGTAGGCGAGGTCGTCGGGGTCGCGGCGGCGCTCGGGCACGGTGTCGGGCGCGTCGCCCTCGGGCAGCCGGTCCACGGCGACGGCGGACACGTCCTCGGGCAGATCGCCGATCTCCGCCAGCCAGGACTGCGTCAGCACGACCCGGACCGCGGCGTCGACGAGGATGGTGTCGCGGCGCGCCGGCGGCTGCGCGGTGTCGACCGGCAGGTAGGCGCCCCCGGCCAGCAGGGTGCCGAGCACGGCGACGACCTGCTCCCAGCCCTTCTCCATCCAGACGGCCACCGGCTCGCCGGGACGCAGCCCGGCCGCGGCCAGCCGGTCGGCGACCTCCGCCGCCCGCCCGAGAAGCTCCCGGTAGGTGAGGGTGCGGTCCGCGGCCTCCACCGCGACCGCGCCGGGCACGGCCAGCGCGCGGGCGACGATCGGCTCGTGGAGCAGCGCGTCCGGCAGCGGCCCCTCCGTCGCGTTCACCTCGGCCCGGCGCGCGGCCTGCGCGGGGGGCAGCGCGACGGCGGCCGGACGGTCCCAGGCGGCCTCGGCCCGCGCGCCCTCGGCCGCCAGCGACTCCACCAGGGCGGCGTAGCCCGCGAACATGTCCTCGGCGACGCCGCCGGGCAGGGCGCCCTCGCGGACGTCCCACGACAGGACGAGATCCTCGCCGCGCTCCATGACCTGGCAGTCCAGCCACACCTGCGGGGTCTGGGTGACCGCGTACGCGACCTCGGGCGGGACGCCGGCGGGGGCTCCGGCGGTCGCCAGGGCGCTGGTGAAGACCACCGGCATCAGCACCGGCGTGCCGGCCCGGCGGGACAGCTCGGCCAGCACCTCCGAGCCGGTGAACAGCGGGTGCTCCAGATCCTCCAGCAGCCGGGCCCCCGTCGCCCGGACCCGCTCGGTGAAGGAGGCGGGCTCGGTGAGGTCCACGGCGAGCAGTTCCAGCGACGTGAAGTCGCCGACGAGACGGCCGATGTCCTCGTGCAGGGGCGGGCGGTCCACCGTCGGCATGTTCAGGGTGAAGCGCGGGGTGCGCGACCAGCGGCCGACGACCTCGGCGTACGCGGTGAGCAGCACCGTCGAGACGGTCAGCCCGCGCCGCCCGGCGCGCTCGGCCAGGCGCTCGCGGGCCGCCGGGGGGAGCGCCCGCTCCAGGCGGCGGAAGCGGACGCGGGGCTCGTCCGGCCCTCCGCCGGAACCTTCGGCGGGGACATCGCCGTAGGCCGCGGCCCAGGGCTCGGCGGCCGGCAGCTCCGGCGCCGGCGGCAGGTCCTCCAGCCTGGCCGTCCAGTACTCGCGGTCCCGGGCGTACGCGGGGGTCTCCGTCAGGGCCCGCCGGGCCAGCACGTAGTCACGGAAGGTGATGCCGGGCGGGGCGGGCGCATCGCCGTCGCCGCGATACAGGGCGTGGAACTCGGCGAGCAGGATGCGCAGGCTGGCGTGGTCGACGGCGAGCATGTCGAACGACAGGTGCAGCACCGCGCGCCCGGGGGCCCGGGTGAGGTGGACGTCGAACAGCGGCCAGCGGCCGGGGGACGCCTGGCGCGTGGACATCCTGGCCCGGACGCCCTCCACGGCGGCACCGGCGTCGGCCGCGCCGGCATCGGTGACGGTGACCTCCACGTCGGGGACTTCGGGGAGCACCCGCTGGTACCCGTCGGTGTGGACCACCGCCCGCAGCATGTCGTGCCGTCCTACCATGTCGCGCCAGACGGCGGCGACGCGGTCCACGTCGAGTTCGGGGTACTCCAGCTCGACGTAGGCGTGGCAGGCGACGCCGCCGTAGGCGTAGGCGTCGGCCCGGCCGATCAGGTAGGCCGCCTGGATGCCGGTCAGGGGGAACGGGTCGTGGCGTCCCTCCTCGTCGTGCCGCAGGGCGTGGACCCGCTCTGCCTCGGCCAGGTGCCGCAGGATCGCGTCCTTGTGCTCGCGGAGCTCGGCGCGCCTCTCGTCGGTGAGATACCCCTTGGGCGCGCGGAAGCGCAGGTGCCCGTCCTGCGCCCACAGGACCACGCCGTCCCGGGCGTATCCGGCCAGCAGTTCGGTGATGTTCACAGCTCTCCGATCTCGAAGTCGGTCGCGCCGGCGGCGAGTGTTCTGGTGATCTCCGCGCCGAGGGCGGCGATGGTCGGGGCCGCGAAGAGGGTGCGGACCGGGATGCCCGCCCCGAAGCGGCGCTCGACCGCGGCCATCAGGCGGATCGCGGACAGACTGTCTCCGCCGATGGTGAAGAAGTTGGCGTTCCGGTCCCGCGCCGTGCCGGGCAGCAGGGCGTCCCACACTTCGGCGAGGGCCGTCTCCATCTCGCCCCGAGGCGGCTCGGCCCCGGCGGCGGAGGTGTCCCGCGCGGCGAGCCGGGCCAGCGCGCCGCGGTCGACCTTGCCGTTGGCCGTGAGCGGCAGGTCGGCCAGGACGAGCACCCGGGAGGGCACGGCGTAGGCGGGCAGGCGCTCGCCGAACCAGCGATGGAGCCGGTCGGCGAGCTCCGCCGGATCGCGGTCGCCGTCGTCGCCCGGAGGCGGGTCCTGGGCATGGCGGGGGACGGCGAAGGCGACCATACGCCGGGCGGTCCGCTCCCCCACCGCGACCACTGCGGCCCGGGCGACGCCGGGATGGGCCTCGGCCGCCGCCTCGACCTCGCCGGCCTCGATCCGATGCCCCGCGATCTTGAGCTGGGTGTCCATCCGGCCGAGGAACTCCAGCAGCCCGTCCGGCCGGTAGCGGCCGAGGTCGCCGGTGCGGTACCAGCGCCGCCCGTCCTGGACGACGAACTTCTGCGCCGTGCGCTCCGGGTCGCCCAGGTATCCGGCGGCCAGGCCGGCGCCGCCGATCCAGAGCTCTCCGGGCGTCCAGTCGGGACAGTCGCGGCCGGCGCCGTCCACGACCCGGTACCGCTGCCCGGTGAGCGGCCGCCCGTACGGGATGGACGCCCAGCCGGGGTCCACCTTGTCGACGGTGAAGGTGTTGGACCACACCGACGCCTCGGTCGCGCCGCCCATGGCGACGAACCGGCACCGGGGGGCGGCGTCCCGCAGCCGGCCCGGCAGGTCCAGGCCGATCCAGTCGCCGGAGACCAGCGCGACGCGCAGGCCCCGCAGCGCCCCGGCGCCCGTCGGGGCGTGCTCCTCGGCGTCCAGGAGCAGGTCGAGCAGCGCCGGAACCGTGTTCCACACCGTGACGTCGTGGCGGCGCAGCAGCACGGGCCACCGCCCGGGTTCGCGCCGCAGCTCGTCGGTGGGCAGCAGCAGCGACCCGCCGGCGGACAGCGGGCCGAAGACGTCGTAGACCGACAGGTCGAAATCCAGCGCGGACAGCGCGAACACGCGGTCGCCCGGGCCGATGTCGTGGCGGGCCCCGATGTCGGCGACGGTGTTCCAGGCGGCGGCGTGGGTGATCTCCACCCCCTTGGGCTCGCCGGTCGAGCCGGACGTGAAGATCACATAGGCGAGCGCGCCGACCGGCGGGCGGAGCGGCCCGTCCAGCGGGGGGTGGCCCAGCGCCTCCTGGAGGGACATCACCGGATGCGGCGCGGAGCCCGCCGGGGGGTTCTCGTCGGCGGGCCGCTCCCCCAGGGTGAGCCGGATCCCCGCGGCGGCGCGTATCCGGTCGCGGCGGTCCGCGGGCTGGTCGAGGCCGATGGGGACGTAGGTCGCGCCGGCCGCGAGGACGCCCAGCACGGCGGTGATCTGCCCGGGTCCCTTGGGAAGCGTGACCGCGACGAGGTCGCCCTCCCGCACGCCGCGGGCCAGCAGCGCGGCGGCGGTGCGCAGCGCCCCCTCCGCCAGCGCGCCGTACGTGGTGGTCTCGCCCTCGGCGGTGACCAGCGCCGTCCTGCCCGGTTCGGTCAAGGCGCGCGCGAAGAACGCCTCGTGCAGCAGGCGTGGCGCGATGGGCGCGCCCTCCTCCTCCACCGCGGCCGCTGCCCGCCGCTCCCGTTGCGCGGCGGGCAGCGGGTCGGGGAGCGGCGCGGCCCAGTCGCCGTCGGCGAGGTGGTGGAGCAGCCGGGTGTGGGCGGCGAACATCGCGTCGAGGACGCCGTCGCGGAACAGCTCCTCCACGGCGTCCCAGGTGACGACCAGCTCGCCGGACTCCTCGGTCACCTGGTGGTCGAGGCAGACCTGGGGCGACTGGGAGATCCCCCACACCTTCCCGGGGAACCCGGTGGCGGGGTCGGTGAGCGCGGCGTCGCCGACGCCGAGCGCGCTGGTGAACACCACCGGCGCGGCGGCGTCGAAGGCGCCGGTACGGCGGGCGAACTCGCGCAGCAGCCAGGCGATCGGCACGTCCTGGTGGTCCAGGTCCTCGGCCTGCCGCCGTTGCAGCGCGACGGCGGCGGGCAGCCAGCCGCCCTCCGTGCGGTGGTACGCGGCCAGGGACAGGGAGGTGAAGTCGCCGAGAATCCGGTGCACGTGCGGGTGCAGGTCGCGCCGATTGAACAGGGTGAGGGTGACGGTGACCGCGTCGGTTCCGCTCCAGGTCGCGAGGATCTCCCCGTAGGCGGCGAGCAGGACGGTGGACGGGGTCAGGCCGTGCGCCGCGGCGCGCTCCCGGAGGCGACGCCAGCGGCCGGCGTCCAGGCGCGACTGCCGCCGGGTGAACCTCGGCGTCCCCAGCAGCGCCGGGTCCCGGGCGAAGGGCAGGGCGGGGGCGGGTGGCAGCTCGTCCAGCCGCGACCGCCAGTGGTCCCGGGCGCGCTCGGCGGACGCCGGGTCGGCCGGCAGCTGGGTGAGGTAGTCGCGGAACGACGGCTCGATCGGGGGAAGCGAGGCGCCCGGGTCGGCGTAGAGGGCGTTGAGCTCGGCGTACAGGGTGGTGATCGACAGCGCGTCCAGGACGAGGTAGTCGAGGCCGATGGCGAGCCTGGTCCGGATCGTCCCCGAGGGATCGGGGTAGCGGACCGCCGCGATGGCGAAGAGGGGCCATTCGGCGGGGTCGCGGACCTGCCGCGACATCCGCTCGCGCAGCGCGGTGAGGGCCTCCTCGGCTCCGGCCGCGTCCGCCTCCTCGCGGCGGATCCGGTACGGCGGGACGGTTTCGAGCACCCGCTGCGCGCCGTCCTCGACGACGGCGCGCAGCATGCCGTGCCGCGCGACCAGCCTCGCCCACGCCCGTTCGAGCCGCTCGAGGTCGACGTCCGCGCCGTCGAACTCGCTGTAGTGCCAGGTCCCGACGCCGCCCAGGGTGAAGCCCGGGTCACGTCCGGTGTGGTAGGCCGCCTGGACGTCGGTGAGCGGGAACGGCTCGTGGGCATGGGCGGGGTCGGGGCGCAGGACGGCGGCCGGTCCGTCCGGGTCGTCCGGTCCCGGCGCGTCCGGCCGGAGCGTCAGCAGCGCGGCGAAGTCGCGCAGGACCGGGTTGGCGAACAGCGTGGCCACGCGGGCGCCGCCGAGGCCGGCGGCGCGCAGGCGGCCGATCATGCGGGTCGCGATGAGCGAGTCGCCGCCGAGCGCGAAGAAGCCGTCGCCACGGCCCACCTCGGTGACGCCGAGGAGTCCGGCCCACACCCGGGCGACCGCGGTCTCGACCGGGCTTTCCGGGGGCTCCGACGCCGCGGGGTGGTCACCGGCGGCGGCCGTCAGGGCCCGTCGCACCGCGGCGCGGTCGAGCTTGCCGTTGGCGGTGAGCGGCATCGCGTCCAGCACCAGGATCGGCTCGGGGAGCATGTACGCGGGCAGCCGTTCGGACGCGCGGCCGCGCAGGGCCTCGGGGTCCAGGCGGCCGTCCCCCGCGGGCGACACGGCGGCGGCGAGGCGGCGGGCCGGGGTCTCCACGACCGCCGCCACCGCGTGCAGCACGTCCGGATGCTCCTCCAGCACCGCCTCGACCTCGCCGAGCTCGATGCGGTGCCCGCCGATCTTCACCTGGTGGTCCGCGCGGCCGAGGAACTCCAGGACGCCGTCCGGCCGGTAGCGGGCCAGGTCGCCGCTGCGGTACCAGCGCTCGCCGTCGTGCTCGACGAACCGGGACGCGGTGCGCTGGGGATCGCCGCGGTAGCCCGTGGCCACGCCCGGCCCGCCGATCCACAGCTCGCCCGGCACGTGGTCGGGGCGGTCGCGCCCGCGCCCGTCCACGACCCGGGCCCGCATGTTCCGCAGCGGCACGCCGTACGGGATGGACCGCCACGCGGGGTCGACGTCGCCGACCTCGAAGACGGTGGAGTGCACCGCCGCCTCGGTCATGCCGCCGAGGGCCACGAAGCGGCAGCCGGGCACGAGGGACCGCAGCCGGGCGGGCTGGTCGAGCCCGACCCAGTCACCGCCGAGCAGGACGAGGCGCGGCGTGCCACCGAGGCCGGTGTCGGCGCCCGCCGTCATGAGCAGGTCCAGGAGCGCGGGTACGCACTGGACGATGGTCACGCCGTGCTCGCGGACGAGGCGGGCCCAGTGGTGGGCGTCGCGCCGGTGCTCCTGGCCGACGGCGACCACCGCCCCGCCGGCCGAGAGCGGGGCGAAGATGTCGTAGGTCGCCAGGTCGAAGTCCAGGGCGGAGATCGCGAGCGTGCGGTCGCCGGGGCCGACGCCGAACTGGTCGCCCATCGCGTCGATGGTGTTGACGACGGCGCGGTGCGACACCTCCACGCCCTTGGGCGTTCCGGTCGAGCCGGAGGTGAAGAGCAGGTAGGCGGGGCCGTCCGGTCCTGGATGGGCCACGTTCGCGGGGGCGTGGCGCTCGGCGTCGGCCAGCCGCAGCACGGTGACCCCCGGGACGTCCGCGCACAGGTGGGCGTGGGCGTCGTCGGTGAGTGCGACGGCCGCGCCGGCGGCGGCGTGGATGCGGGCGCGCCGGACGGCCGGCTGCTCCACCCCGATGGGCGCGTACGCGGCGCCCGCGGCGAGCACGCCGAGGACGGCGGTGACCTGGTCGGCGCCCTTGGGCAGGGTGACCGTCACGATGTCGCCCTCCCGCACGCCGTGGTGGCGCAGCAGGGCGGCGACCCTTCGCGCCATCGGGGCCAGCTCGCCGTAGGTCAGCGTGGACCCGTCCTCCCGGACGACGGCGACCCGTCCGGGCCGCTGCTCGGCGAGCCGGAAGAAGCGGGTGTGCAGGACATGGCCGGGCGGCGGGGAAGGCGGCAGGGCGGCGACGGCGCGGGCGGGAAGCCTGTCCTCGTCCAGCAGCGATCCGACCGGGCGCAGCCAGGCCTCCCCGGTGGTCAGGAGGCCGGTGACCAGGCGGCGGTAGGCGGCGAACGCGGCGTCCGGCACGCCGGGGGCGAGCACGCCGTCGCGGACGTCCCAGTTGAGCAGGAGACCGCCGTCGAGCTCGGTGACCTGGGCGTCGAGGTACACCTGCGGACCCTGGGAGATGATCCACACCGGGCGGCCGAAGGTCGCCTGGACGTCCCGCGTGAAGATCTCGCCGAGGCCGATGGCGCTGGTGTACACGACCGGCGCGAGCACCGGGCCGCCCTCCAGGCGCGCGAGGTCGCGCAGCACCTCGACGCCGCCGTACGCGCCGTGGGAGATGGCGGCGCGCAGCCCGTCCTGCAACCGCCGGGCCTGCTCGGCGAACGGCAGGGCGGCGCGCATATCGGCGTCGAGCAGGATCGAGCCGCTGAAGTCGCCGACGAGCCCGGCGACGTCGGGAGTGACCAGCTCCCGGTCGAACAGCGGGAGGTTGAGCAGGAAGCGCTCGCCGTCGCTCCAGGCGGCGATGACCTCGGCGAACGCGGTGGCGAGCGCGGCGGCCGGGGTGACGCCGTGCTCGCGTGCCCGGGCCAGGAGCGTCGCCTTGGCGTCCGGGTCGAGCCAGTGGTGCAGGCGCCGGGAGTGGGTGAGCGCGGAGTCGGACGCGGACACGGGCTGCAGCGGGTCCACGGTGGTGGGCAGCCGGGGCGCGCGGGGCAGCTCGGGGAGCCGCTCCCGCCACCATCCGGCGGCCCGTTCGCGTTCGGGGCCGCGGCGCCGGGCGCGCTCGGCCAGGTAGCGGCCGTACCCGAGGGTGAGCGCGGGCAGGGCCTCGCCGGGACGCTCGTACAGCCGGCGCAGGTCGGTGAGCAGGACGCGCAGGCTGAGCGCGTCGCCGGCCATCATGTCCAGGTCCAGTTGGAGCCGGGTCTCCCCGCCGGGCAGCAGGCAGAGGAAGACCCGGAAGACCTCGCCCGCGGCGATGTCCAGGCGGCCGTGGGTGTTCCGCTCGCGCAGCGTCTCCAGCGTGCCCGCGACGTCATCGGCGGGCAGTTCCCGGAGGTCGTGGACGACCAGGCCGCCGGAGGCGGGGCCGTAACGCTGGCGGCCCTCGTCGTCGAAGCGGGCCCGCAGCATGCCATGACGTTCGGTCAGGGCGCGCACGGCTCCGTCCAGCCGTACGGGGTCGACGTCCGCGCCGTCGAGCTCGACGTAGAAGTGGGCGGCGACACCGCCCAGCGGCTGGCCGTCCTGCCGGCCGATCCAGTAGGCGTGCTGCATCGTCGCCAGCGGGAACGGCGCGTCCTCTTCGAGACCGGGGGCCGTGTCCGGCGTTTCGCCCGGAACGTCGGCCGCGGAGGCCGGTCGCCCCGCCTTCTCGCGCAGCAGCGTGGACCAGGCGCCGAGCACCGGCCGCTCGGCCAGTTCCTGGAAGGTGACGGCGCTGCCGAGGCGGCGCCAGGCTCCGGCGAGCCCCATCAGGGTGAGCGAGTCGAGGCCGAGCTCGAAGAGATCACGGTCGTCGTCGATCTCGTCCGCGGGTATCCGCAGCGCCCGGGCGACGGCCTCGCGTATCTCGTCCGCCGTCGGCGCGAGGGCCTGGGATGACGGCTCCGCATGGTGTGACGCCTGATCCATGACGCGCCGTTGGTCGCTCACTGATGGTTCCCCTCCGGTCGGGCTCTCGGATGGTCGTGCCGCTCCCGTCGGTGTCGCGCCCCGGGCAGGGCGGACCGATAGGGATAAGGTAGTAGAAATGATTATCATTTCGGATAGCGAATACTAAGCACACCAGCGGGGCCCGCGCCACCACCGGCCGGTGAACGAGGAAAGGGACCACCATGACGCAGACCCATCCGGGCTGGCCGGAGGCCTACGCGGAGCGTTACCGCCGCGCGGGTCACTGGAGCGGGCGGACCTTCGGCGCCCTGTTGCGCTCCTGGGCCGAGGACCGTCCCGGGCGGACCGCTCTCGTCGACGGCGACCGCCGCTGGACGTACGCCCGTCTCGACGCCGAGGTGGACGTGCTCGCGGCGGGACTACGGCGGCTGGGGCTGCGCCGCGGCGACCGCGTGGTCGTCCAGCTCCCCAACCGTGCGGAGTTCGTCCTGCTCTGGTTCGCCCTCCAGCGTCTCGGCGCGGTTCCCGTGCACGCCATGCCGGGACACCGCCGCACCGAGATCGGCCACCTGGTGCGCGTCTCGGAGGCGGTGGCCTGCGTGATCCCCGACCGGCACGCCCGCTTCGACCACCGCGCGATGCTGCGCGAACTGCTCGCCGAGCAGGCGGGGAGCGGCACGCTGCGGCACGTGGTGGTGGCCGGCGACCCGGGAGATCATCGGGACTTCGTCCGCCTGGACGACCTGCTGGGGGACGCCTCCGCCACCGGGCGGGTGGACCCCGGCGACGGTGACGCCGCCTCCGGTGACCTGGCCCTGCTGCTGCACTCCGGCGGCACCACCGGGCTGCCCAAGCTCATCCCGCGGACCCACGACGACTACGCCTACAACGCCCGCGCCGCCGCCGAGGTGTGCGGTCTCGGCGAGGACTGCGTCTACCTCGCCGTCCTCCCGCTCGCCTTCAACTTCACGCTGGCGTGTCCCGGCGTGCTCGGCACGCTCACCGCGGGCGGCACCGTCGTGGTGTCGCCCGATCCGAGCCCGCAGACCGCGTTCGCCCTCGTCGAGCGCGAGCGGGTGACCATCACCTCGCTCACCCCGCCCCTGGTCCCGCACTGGATGGACGAGGCCGCGTCCGGCGAAGCCGATCTCGGCAGCCTGAAGGTGCTCCAGGTCGGCGGGGCGCGGCTCCCCGACGACGTCGCCCGCGCGCTCGGCCCCGCGATTGGCGTGACCGTCCAGCAGGTCTTCGGCATGGCCGAGGGGCTCATCAACGTCACCCGGCTCGACGACCCGGAGGAGCTCGTCCACACCACCCAGGGCCGCCCGATCTCCCCGGACGACGAGATCCTCGTCGTCGGCCCCGACGGCCGGCCGGTGCCGGACGGCGCCCCCGGCGAGCTGCTCACCCGGGGCCCGTACACCCCGCGCGGCTACTACCGGGCCAAGGCGCACAACCGGATCGCCTTCACCCCCGACGGCTTCTACCGCAGCGGCGACGTCGTCCGGCGTCTCCCCTCGGGCCATCTGGTCGTCGTCGGGCGGATCAAGGACCAGATCAACCGCGGCGGCGAGAAGATCGCCGCGACCGAGGTGGAGGAGCATCTGCTCACCCACCCGGCGATCACGCAGGCGGCCCTGGTGGCCGCCCCGGACGAGAAGAGGGGCGAGCGGTCCGTGGCGTTCCTCGTCTGCGCGGGACCTCCCCCGGCGCCCCGGGAGCTGGCCGCCTTCCTCAACGAGCGAGGACTGGCGGCCTACAAGGCCCCCGACCAGGTGGTCCCGATCGCCGCCATGCCCCTGACCGCCGTCGGCAAGATCGACAAGAACGCGCTGGCCGGGATGCTCTCCCCGGGGTGACACGAGCGGCAGAGGTGCCGTGCCCGCCGGCTCCCCTGGGCGTACGCGAGCGGGAAGGGTTCCTTGGCCGCCCTCCTCTCGTGTCGCGCTACTTCGCCCGGTTCGCGCCGGAGCAGGCGACGAGTTCGCGGGTCACCGCGTGCTCCGGACGGCTCAGCACCCGGTCCGGCGGGCCCGACTCGACCACCGTCCCGCCGTCGAGGACGACGACCCGGTCCGCGTACCGCGCCGCCGCGGCCAGGTCGTGGGTCACCAGCAGCAGCGTCAGCCCGAGCGCCCGGCGCAGCGAGGCCAGCAGGTCCAGGACCTCGGACGCGACCTCGCGGTCCAGCGCCGAGGTGACCTCGTCGCAGACCAGCGCCCGCGGCGCCCCCGCCAGAGCGCGGGCCACGGTGACCCGCTGGCGCTCCCCGCCGGACAGCTCGCCCGGCCTGCGCGGCATCATCGCGGGCGAGAGCCCCACGAGCCCGAGCAGCCGCGCGGCCTCGGCGGCGGCGTCCTCGGCCGGCATGCCGCGCAGCCCGGTCATGGGCCGCGTCAGGGTGGTGCGCACGGACTCCCGGGGGTTGAGCGCCCCGCCGACGTCCTGGGGCACCAACTGCACCGCGCGGGTGCGCCCGGGGGGCCGGCCCGGCTCGTCCCGCCACCCGGCCGTGCCGCGCGTGAGCGGGTGCAGCCCGGCCAGGCAGCGGGCGAGCGTGGTCTTCCCGGACCCGGACGGCCCCACCAGCGCCGTGCACGTGCCACCGGGGACGGTCAGCGAGACGTCGCGCAGGACGGTGACGCGGCCGTGCGCGGCCGACAGGCCGCGCACCACCAGCCCGGCCCGAGTCTCCCCGGCGCCGGCCACCCCGGCGTCCCCGTGCCCCACCGGCGGCGGGACCCGTGACGCGTCCGGGGGCGTCGTGACCTGCGGGACCCGCGTCCGGTCCGCCTCCGGCCCGGACGGCCGCTGCGCCCCCATCGCGGACGGCGGGACCCGCGGCCGGCCGGCGCGCGGGACGGCCGGCGGACCGGTGGCGGTGATCCGTCCGCCGTCCAGGCGGATCACCGCGTCGGCAAGGGCCGCGAGCCAGCCCGTGTCATGGCTGACGACCACGGCCGCGCGCTCCCCGTCCCTGAGCACCTCCGCCACCAGCTCACGCATCCGGTGGGCCAGCACGGTGTCCAGGCTGCCCGTCGGCTCGTCCAGGACCAGCAGCCGCGGCGCGCCCGCCAGCGCGGCGGCGAGTGCCACCCGCTGCGCCTGCCCGCCGGAGACCTGGTGGGGACGGCGCCGCAGGAACGCCCGGTCGGACGGCAGCCCCACCGCCGCGAGAAGCGCCCGGACCTGGCCGGTGACGTCGGCGGTTCCGGGCGAGCGCAGCCGCACCGCCTCGGCGACCTGGGCCCCGATCCCCAGGGCGGGGTTGAGGGAGGCCGCCGGCTCCTGCCCCATGAACGACACCACCCGGCCGCGCAATCGGCGCGCGCCCGCCCTGGCGAAGGGATCGAGTCCGCCCACCCGCACCGTCCCGGAGCGCCGTTCCAGGCCGGGCCGCACATGGCCGAGCAGGCTCAGCGCCAGGCTGCTCTTCCCGGACCCCGACCGCCCGGCCACGCCCAGAACCCGCCCGGGCGCGAGCGTCAGCGTCGCGTCCCTGAGCACAGGCGGGCCACCCCCGGCGGGACCCACCGTCAGCCCGGCCACACGCACCAGCGCCTCGCCGCTCCCCCCGTTCACCGGCCCTCCCCGGACACGACCCCGGCCGCCCGGTCGGCCAGCAGGCCGACGCAGACCGAGAGCAGCACGAGCAGCGACGTGGGTGCCAGGAAGGCCGCGGCGGACAGAGACGCGCCGGGCAGGTTCTCGTTGACCATGCGTCCCCAGTTCGGGGCCGGCGCGCCGCGGCCGAGACCGAGGAAGCCGGCGGTGGCGGTGAGATGGACGGACGCGACCAGCCGCAGGGCCGTGTCCACCAGGGCCGGCCCGGCGATGTTGGGCAGGATGTCGTGGACCAGCACGGCCCACCTGCCGTCGCCGCGGGCGTACGCGGTTTCGGCGTAGCCGGTGGCCGCGACCCGCCGGGTGGCCGCGCGCAGCACGCGCACCGAGAACGGCGTGGTGGCGAGGGCGACTGCGGCCACGACGGCCAGGTCGCTCCCCGGGAAGCCGGCCGCCAGCACGAGCATGAGCAGCAACGCGGGGAGCACCGTCAGCGCGTCCACGAGCCGCAGCACCAGATCGCCGGTGTGGCGGGGCGCGAGCCCCGCCAGCACACCCGCGGCCATGCCCACGGCCCCGGCGGCCAGCGTCGCGCCGACCCCGGTGAGGACGATCACCCGGCCACCCCACAGCACGCGGCTCAGCACGTCCCTGCCGAGGAGGTCGGTGCCCAGCGGGTGCGCCCCGCCCGGCGCCTGGAAGGGCAGGCCGAGCCGTTCGGCCGGGCCGTACGGAGCCAGCAGCGGCCCGGCCAGCGCCACGGCGACCACGAACGACGCCCCCGCCGCGGCGAGCAACGGCAGGGGACGGCGGCGGGGGCGCGCGGGGGTGTGCTCCGCCAGGAGCCTCTCCCCTCCCGCCTGGACGCCGGTCATCGCGGCTCCCCGCGCGCCGGGTCGAGCAGCCACCCGCAGACGTCGCCCAGCAGGAGGATCAGCAGCATCACCGCGACCAGGGTCGTGGCGATCCCCTGCACCATGGGGACGTCCCTGGCCGCGACGGCCCGCTGAAGCTCGCGGCCGATCCCCGGGTAGTCGAAGACGCTCTCCACGACCACGGCGCCGCCCACCAGCACACCGGTGGTGAGCGTGAGCGCCTGCACGGCGGGGCCGGCGGCGTTGGGCAGCACGTGGCGCAGCGCCAGGCGGACACCGCGCACGCCGTTGAGCCGGGCCGTCTCCACGTACGGGGACGTCGCGACGTCCGCGGCGGAGACGCGGATGAGCCGGGTGGCCACGGCCGTCCCCACCGCGGCGAGGGTGAGGACGGGCAGCACCAGGCCCCGAGGGGCGTCGAGCGGGCCGCCGCCCAGCGGCACCAGGGAGACCCGTGGCAGCAGGTCCAGCCGCACCGACAGCACGGCGATCAGCAGCGCGGCAGCCACGAACTCCGGCACCCCGGCCGCGACCTGGGCGAGGGTCGAGATCAGGCGGTCGGCGCCCCGGCCCGCCCGCAGTCCGGCCGACAGGCCGAGGCCGACCGCGAGCGGGGCGGCGAGGGCGAGGGTCAGCCCCGCCAGCAGCAGGCTGTTGGGAAGCCGGCCGGCCAGCACGTCCGCGACCGGCCGGTGGCCGACGAACCCGGTGCCCAGGTCGCCGTGGACCGCGCGGTACGCCCAGTCGGCGTACCGCGCGGCCACGGGCCGGTCCAGGCCCAGGGCGGCGCGGACCCGGGCGCGCTCGGCCGCCGAGGCGTCGGGGCCCGCGACGGCGCTGACCGCGTCCCCCGGCAGCACGGCCGTGGCGGCGAAGACCGCGCAGGACAGCAGCACCAGCGTCACGGCCGCACCGGCGAGGCGGCGGCCCAAGTAGACCGCCCAGCTCACGGAAGGGCCGCGCGGGAGAAGCCGGGGAACTGCTCGAAGAGGTCGGCGTCGATCCCGGTGAGGCCCTTCACCTGGGCGTTGAGGTAGGGCTTGAAGACCGGCAGCACCGTGTTGCCCTCCTCCCACAGCGTCCGCTGCGCGTCGGTGCCGAGCCTGCTCGCCGTGGCCGCGTCGCTCTGGGCGCGGGCGTTGGAGACCAGCGCGTCGACCTCGGGGCGCTTCCAGCCGAACGCGGCCGGGGAGCCGCCGGCCGTGCCGATCTGGTAGGTCGACAGGGCCGGGACCGGCACCTGGTACGAGGCGGCCAGCGGCAGCCGGGTGTAGGCGGCGAAGTCGGCGAAGAGCTGCCCGGCGGGCAGCTCCTTGAGCGAGGCCTTCACCCCCACCTTCTTGAGGTCCTCGACGTAGAGCGTGGCCGCCTCGACCATGCCGGGGGTCTCCGGCCCCGTGGTCAGCACGACCTCCATCCCCTCGGCGCCCGCGGCCTTGAGCAGGGCGCGCGCCTTCTCGGGGTCGTGCGCCCGCTGCGGGAGGCCGTCGGCGTAGTCGGGGAAGCCCATCGCGGGCAGGTCGTTGCCCACGGTGGCGTTGCCGTAGAACACGGTGCTCACCATGGCCTCGCGGTCCACGGCCAGCTTGAAGGCCTCGCGAACCCGCTCGTCGTCGAACGGCTTGACGTTCATGTTCATCCGGAAGGACAGCCCGACCAGGTAGGGGCTCCTGGAGGGGACGACGTCGACGGAGTCATCGGCGGCCAGCGTGCGCGCGGTGACAGGGGCGAGGTCGTGCACGAAGTCGGCCGCGCCGCTCGTCAGCGCGCCGGCCCGGGCCTCGGAGTCGGCGATCGAGCGCAGTTCCAGGCCGTCGAGGTACGGCCCCTGGCCCAGGGCCGCGCCGTAGTAGTCGTCGTTGCGGGTGAAGGCGGCGCCCTGCCCGGCCGTGAACTCGGTGAGCTTGAAGGGGCCGCATGTGGGCGTCGCGGTCGAGAACGTCCTCGTCCCGTTCTTGACGACCAGGAAGTTGCCCTGGCAGAGGATCAGCCGTCCGTCCGCGATCGGGCGGACCGCCGGCAACACCACCTTGAGGTCGCCGTCCGCCTTCGCGTGAGCGAGATCGAAGTTGAGCGAGGCCATCCGGAACACCGGCAGCTTGCTGCCCGCCGCGAGCGTGGCCAGGGAGTGCAGGACGTCAGCCGAGGTCAGCGTGGAGCCGTCCGTGAAGCGGACGCCGCTGCGCAGGCGCAGGGTGTACGTCGTGAGGTCCTCGGACACGTCGATGGCCTCCAGCACGCCGTACCGGACGCCGTACTCGGCGGTGGGGTCGAGGTTGCCGAGGGTGCCGTGCCAGGCGCGGGCCCGCACGAGGTCCAGCGGAGTGGGGCCGTTGAAGAAGTCGAGGGTCTCGGACGCGCCGCCGCCGACGAAGGCGGCGCGGAGCGTGCCCCCGGCCCGGCGTGCCCCGGAAGAGGCGCCGGCCTTCGGCGAGGCGGTGGTCCCGCCGGAGGCGCAGGCCGTGATCAGGCCGGGTCCGGCGGCGAGGGCCACGGCGGCCAGGGTTCCTTGGCGCAGGAAGCGGCGGCGGTCGAAAGAGTGAGGCATGGGTTTCTCCTTGATAGGGAAGCGTCCCGCTTCCGGGCGGCAGGACGGGAGCGGAGGACCGCTCGCGCGGACGGCGTGCGGTCCTGGCGACGTCCCGGCGAGATGGTGAAGGCCGGTGGGCCGGTACGGCGGTCATGGGGGCGACCTCTTCCCCGCCCTCTACGGGGCTTCGTCCCTGCACGTCGCCAGGCGGCGGCCGACCTCGCGACGGCCACGCCCGGCCCCCAGGGGTGAACGAGGCCGAGATGGCATCGATAATGATAATCGTTTCTATTACCGTTCCGATACGCCTGCGGGATGACGAGATGCGACCGGCGTCAGGCGGAGGATGCGGGCCATGGCCTCCGTCGCGCCCCGTGGGGACGAACCCGGCGAGACGCGTGGCGCGACAGGTGTCCGACCCGGCGGCCCCCTCCGGCGCGGGGGCATTGGGGCGTTGACGTTTGTTGGGATGGACGCCAAACTAACTCCTAAGGCAGTCCCCGAACGCCAGGAGCGCATCGATGCCGTACCGTCCTCCACTGGTCGCGCACGAGTACACCAGCGCCGATCCCCCGGAGCTTCCGGTGCGCGCACGGGGAGAGCAGGGGCTGTCGGCGCTGAGCCGGGCCGAGGTGCTGGCGGCCGACGAGGGGGGCGTGGTCCTCAAGGCCTCCACCTCGGCGGGCGAGGCGCTGGTCGTCCAGGTGACCGCCGCGGGCGAGGGCGTGATCCGCGTGCGCCTGGGCGAGGACACGGCGGCACGCACCCGCTCGGCGCGGGCCATCCAGATGGTGCGGCCGGGGGCCCACACCGCCCGGGTCGACACCACCGGCGGCCGGGTCGTGGTGGACGCCGGAGGCGTGCGCGCCGAGATCACGCCGGACCCCTGGCACCTGCGCTTCACCGGGCCGGACGGCCGTGTGCTGACCGAGCAGGACCGCGGTCACGTGGACATCAGCGGGCGCCTGCGCACGCTGCCCTTCGGCCGCTCCCAGGTCGACGGCGTCACGGTCGCCTACCACGAGAGCCTGGCCGCCCGGCCCGACGAGCACTTCGGCGGCTTCGGCGAGAGTTTCACGCCGCTCGACAAGCGGGGCCAGCGCCCGCTCGCGTGGAACTTCGACGCCTTCGGCGCGGAGTCCGAGCGTTCGTACAAGAACGTCCCGTTCTTCGTGTCGAGCGAGGGATACGGCGTCCTGGTGGACAGCGGCATGCCGGTGGAGTTCGACGTCTGCCGCTCGACCCACAGCTGTGTCGAGATCGTCGTCCCGGACGACCTCATCGACTACTACGTCATCGCCGGGCCGACCGTGCCGGAGGTCCTCGCCCGGTACGACCGGCTGACCTGCGCGCCGGCGCTTCCGCCGAAGTGGGCGTTCGGCGCCTGGATCTCCTCGGGCTTCTTCAAGGACAGCCAGGAGCGGGTGCTGGCGCGGGCCAGGAAGATCCGTGAGAGGGGGATCCCCTGCGACGTGCTGCACCTGGACTGCTACTGGCAGGTCGTGGAGCACTGGTCTGACCTCCGGTGGGACGCCGAGGGCTTCCCCGACCCCGAGGGCATGCTGGCCGAGCTGGCGGAGCAGGGTTTCCGGGTCTGCCTGTGGATGAACCCGTACATCTCCCACCTCAGCCCGCTCTTCGCCGAGGCCGCCGCCAAGGGCTACTTCCTGAAGGACCAGGACGGCGGGGCGTACGTCTCCGACGTCTGGCACGGCTCCCACCCGGCCTGCGGCATCGTCGACTTCACCAACCCCGACGCCGCCGAATGGTTCAGGGATCTGCTCCGCCCGCTGCTGCGGCAGGGGGTCGCACTGTTCAAGACCGACTTCGGCGAAGGCGTCCCGGCGGGCGCGGTCGCCCGCAACGGCATGAGCGGCACCGAGCTGCACAACGTCTACGCGCTGCTGTTCAACGACCTCGTCTCGGATGTCACCCGGGAGGTGAACGGGCACGGCATGGTGTGGGCGCGCTCGTCGTACCTGGGCGGGCAGCGGCACGCGGCCCAGTGGGGCGGCGACACCTACACCTCCTACGCGGCGATGGGCAGCACGCTGCGCGGCGGGCTGTCACACGGCCTGTCGGGCGTCCCGTTCTGGAGCCACGACGCGGGCGGCTTCACCGGCACGCCCACCGACGACCTGTACGTGCGGTGGGCGCAGTTCGGGGCGCTGTCGCCGCTGGTGCGGTTCCACGGCACCACCAGCCGCGAGCCCTGGGAGTTCCCCGCGGTCGAGCACCTGGCGGTCAAGGCGGTGCGGCTGCGGTACCGGCTCATGCCGTACATCTACTCCGCGGCGGTGGAGGCCGCGCGGACCGGCGCGCCCATGATGCGCGCGCTGTGCGTCGACCACCCCGACGACCCGGTGGCCTGGCAGGCGGACCTCCAGTACCTGCTCGGACCGGACCTGCTCGTCGCTCCGATGACGGCCCCCGAGGGCACCCGGCGGGTGTACCTGCCCGCGGGCGAGTGGGTCGACTACTGGACCCACGAGGTCCGCACCGGCGGCCGGTACGTCCAGGTCACCAAGCCGCTGGAGCAGATCCCGCTCTTCGTCCGCCGCGGCTCGCTCATCCCGGTGACCGAGGTCCGCCCGACCACGGGCGGCGGGCCGTTCACGAACGTGAGCGTCGTCGCCTACGGCGGCGAGGGCCGGGCCGTCATCCGCGACGTCGACGGTGACACGACGGTCACCGCCACGCAGGAGGGTGACGTGCTGCGCGTCAGCGTCACCGGTCCCCTGCCCATCACCCACTGCGAGATCGCCCCCGTCGCCGGCGCCCCCGCCGCGGCGGTCGTCGGCTGACGAACGGGAGAACCACCATGTCCA
This sequence comes from Sphaerisporangium album, assembly GCF_003323745.1. Taxonomy (GTDB): domain Bacteria; phylum Actinomycetota; class Actinomycetes; order Streptosporangiales; family Streptosporangiaceae; genus Sphaerisporangium; species Sphaerisporangium album. The sequence goes on along the minus strand of NZ_QOIL01000013.1, from coordinate 39,796 downwards.
GCAAAGGACCCGGAACAGCATTCGCCGCCGCGCTCGCCGCGGCCGCGCTGGCACTGGCCGCCTGCGGCTCCTCGGATCCCCCGGGCGGGGGCGGCGGTTCCGGCGAGCCCAGGACGCTGACCCTGTGGCACTACGAGTCGGCCGACAGCGCCATGGGCGTCGCCTGGACCGAGGCGATCAGGCAGTTCGAGGCCGGCCACCCGAACGTCAAGGTGAAGGTCGAGGAGAAGGGCTTCGAGCAGATCCAGAAGACCGCCGGCATGGTCCTCGGGTCCGACCAGGCTCCCGACATCATGGAGTACAACAAGGGCAACGCCACCGCCGGCCTGCTGTCCAAGCAGGGGCTGCTGACCGACCTGACCGAGCAGGTCACCAAGCGCGGCTGGGACAAGCTGCTCAGCCCAAGCCTGCGGACCACGGCGCGGTACGACGAGCGCGGCGTCATGGGCTCGGGGAACTGGTACGGCATTCCGAACTACGCCGAGTACGTGATGGTGTACTACAACAAGGACGCCTTCGAGAAGCAGGGCGTCAAGGTGCCCACGACGCTGGACGAGTTCACGGCCGCGCTGGACACGTTCGTCAAGGCCGGCATCACCCCGATCGCGGTCGGCGGCGCCGAGTACCCCGCGCAGCAGATCATGTACCAGCTCGCGCTGAGCAAGGCGCAGCGTCCCTGGGTGGACGCCTTCGAGCTCTACAAGGGCAGGGTCGACTTCCACGGTCCCGAGTGGACCTACGGCGCGACCACCTTCGCCGACTGGGTGAAGAAGGGGTACATCGCCAAGGACTCGGCGAGCCTCAAGGCCGAGGACATGGGCGTGGGGTTCATCTCCGGCAAGTACCCCATCATGGTCTCCGGCAGCTGGTGGTACGGCCGGGTGGCCGGCGAGGTCAAGAACTTCACGTGGGGCAGCTTCCTGTGGCCGGGCAACCGGCTGCACGCCGGCTCCAGCGGCAACCTGTGGGTGGTGCCGGAGAAGTCGAAGAACAAGGACCTGGCCTACGACTTCATCGACATCACGATGAAGAAGGACATCCAGAACAGGCTCGGGAACGCGGGCGGCGTGCCGGTGGCGGCCGACCCCGCGGCGATCACCGACGAGAAGAACAAGGAACTGATCGAGAACTTCAACAAGCTCACCGCCGAGGACGGGCTCGCCTACTACCCCGACTGGCCGGCTCCCGGCTACTACGACGTCATGGTGGCGGGCGCCCAGGAGCTGATCAACGGCGCCAAGACGCCGTCCCAGGTGCTGGACGAGTTCGCGCGCCCGTACGACGAGAACCTCGCCGACATCGGCGGCTGAGCTGATGGCAGCGCAAGCTTCGGCGACGCGTCCCCCGAAGGGCGCCCGGACGCCGGGGTCCACCGGCCGGCCGCGCGGGGGCGGCGGGTACTGGATCTACCTGGCGCCCAGCGCGGTCCTGTTCCTCGCGGTCGTGATCGTCCCCTTCCTGATGAACGTCGTGACCAGCTTCACGCGGTGGACCGGCGTCGGCACGCCCCGGTGGATCGGGTTGGACAACTACGCGCGGCTGCTGCGGGACGAGATCTTCTGGACCTCCTTCCGGCACAACGTCGCCCTGATCGTCGCCATGGCGGTCGTCCCCACCGTGGTCGGCCTGGTCCTGGCCGCCGCGCTGTTCGACTACATCGGCAGGTGGTTCGGCGCGCGCACGGCGAGCGCGCTGCGGGCCGCGTACTACCTGCCGCAGGTGCTCCCGGTGGCCGTCGCCGGGGTGGTGTGGGGATGGATGCTCAACCCCTCCTTCGGCGCGCTGAACCAACTGCTCGAAACCGTGGGCCTCGGCTCGCTGGCGCGGGACTGGCTGGGCGACCCCGATCTCGCGCTCGCGACCGTGATGGCCGTCATGGTGTGGTTCCAGCTCGGCTACCCGGTCGTGATCTTCATGGCCGGTCTGCAGCGGGTCGACCCGGGGTTGTACGAGGCCGCGGAGATCGACGGGGCCTCCTGGTGGCGGCGGTTCTGGCACATCACCGTGCCGCAGATCAGACCCGAGCTCTTCGTGGTGCTCCTGACCTGCACGATCGCCGCGCTCAAAGTCTTCGGCCCGATCTTCGTGCTCACCCGGGGAGGTCCCGGCCGTGCCACGAACGTGCCGTCCTACTTCAGCTACCAGAACTTCTTCCAGAAGGCGAACGTCGGCTACGGCTCGGCCATCGCCACCGTGCTGGCGGTGATCATCGTGGTCGTCACCTTCCTCTTCCTGCGCGTCCAGGAGCGCGAGCGATGACGGCGCGGACGCGCGCCGGGGAGCGTGCCGCATGACGTCCCTTTCGGTACGCCGCGCGGCGTCGGCCCGGCGGGCGCGCCGGGAGCGCCGGGAGCACGGCAGGGTCACCGGTGCCGGGCCCGGCAGATGGGCCGTCCTCGCCGCCATGGCCCTGCTCGCCGTGGCGATGCTGCTGCCGTTCGCCCTCGTCACGCTGAACGCCCTCAAGAGCCCGGCGGACTATTCCTCCAACGGGCCGCTCGGCCTGCCGCACGGCGTCCACCTCGACGGCATCGTCCAGTTCTGGCAGCGGGTCGACTTCGGCGAGAAGCTGCTCAACAGCCTGGTGATCAGCGGCTCGGTGGCGGTGCTGGCCGTGATCCTTTCCGTGCTCAACGCCTACGCCCTCGGCATCGGACGGGTGCGGGGGCGGCTGTGGGTGCTGGTGCTGTTCCTGCTCGCCAACACCCTCCCCCAGGAGGCCCTGGTCTACCCGTTGTACTACCTCGCCAAGGCCGCCGGCCTGTACGACAGCCGGCTCGCGGTGATCATCATCTTCACGGTCATCCAGGCCGCGTTCGGGACGTACCTGCTGGCGGCCGTGCTCGGCGGCTTCCCCAAGGCGATCATCGAGGCGGCGGCCATGGACGGCGCGAGCCGGTGGCGGATCCTGTGGTGGATCGTCGTGCCGATCAGCCGCCCGACCCTGTCGGTTCTGCTGATCTTCTTCTTCATCTGGACGTGGAACGAGTTCTTCCTGCCGCTGATCTTCCTGATCTCCAACGACAACCAGACCGTGCCCGTGGTCCTCGGCGTGCTGCAGGGCGAGAAGATGATGGACGCCACCATGTCGAGCGCCTCGGCGTTGCTCGGCATCGTCCCGGCCGTCGCCTTCTTCCTGATCTTCCAGCGCACGCTGACCCGCGGGATCACCGTCGGCGCCGTCAAGTGACGGTGATCGGCGGCCTCGGTCCTGGCCGGCCCCGCACCCCCTGACCTGGAGGCGCCATGTCCCCCCGGCGACCGTTATCCCTGGCGGCCGTCCTCGGCCTGCTCACGACGCTGCTGGCGGCCCCCGCCGCCGTGGCGGCCGCGGACCCGCCGTTCCGTGATCCCGCCCTGCCTTTGGAGACTCGCGTCGGCGACCTGCTCGGACGCCTCACCCTCGACGAGAAGATCTCCCTGCTCCACCAGTCCCAGGAGGCCATCCCGCGCCTCGGCGTGCCGTACCACAAGAACGGCACCGAGGCGTTGCACGGCGTCGCCTGGTCCAACGACCACAAGAACGGCTGGACCCAGACCCTGGCGCGCGGCACGGTCTTCCCGCAGGCGGTCGGCCTGGCGAGCACCTGGGACCCCGAGCTCGTCAGGAAGGTCGGCTCCGCCGTCGGCGACGAGGTGCGCGGCCACAACTCCGCCGACCCGGTGGTGTGGGGCACGCAGGTCTGGGCGCCCGTCGTCAACCTGCTGCGGGACCCGCGCTGGGGCCGCAACGAGGAGGGGTACTCCGAGGACCCCCTGCTCACCGGCGCGATCTCCACCGCCTACGGCAAGGGCCTGCAGGGCGACGACCCCTTCTACCTGAAGACCGCGCCCGTGCTCAAGCACTACTTGGCGAACAACAACGAGTACCGGCGGAGCCTGACCTCCTCCAACCTGCCGCCGCGCGTCAAGCACGAGTACGACGAGATGGCGTTCAAGCCCGCCATCGCCTCCGGCGCCGCCACCGGCGTGATGGGCTCCTACAACCTGGTCAACGGGCGGCCCAACACCGTCAACCCCGACCTCGGCGGCCTGGTGCGGAGCTGGACCGGCAAGACCCTGTACAACGTCAGCGACGCCTGGGCGCCGCACGCGCTCACCGACCCCGAGCACTATTTCGACAACGAGACCGAGGCGTTCGCCGCCACGCTCAAGGCGGGCATCGACAGCTTCACCGTCGACGACGACAAACCCGCCACGATGACCGCGCTCATCAAGGACGCGCTCGCCAAGGGCCTGCTGGCCGAATCCGACATCGACCGGTCCATACGCAACGCCCTCTCCATCCGCTTCCGTCTCGGCCACTTCGACCCGGACGGCGGACCGTACGCCAGGATCGGCAAGGACGTGATCGACAGCCCTGCTCACCGGCGCCTCAACCGCGAGACCGCGGGCAGGGCCATGGTGCTGCTGAAGAACTCCGCGGGCACGCTGCCGCTCGACCCGAAGCGGACCAGGAAGGTGGCCGTCATCGGGCCGCTGCACGACACCCTGCTCAGCGACTGGTACGGCGGGACGATGCCCTACAAGGTCACCCCGCTGGACGGCATCAGGACACGGCTCGGCTCCGGCGCCGACGTCACCGGCGCCGCCGCCCTGGACCGCGTCGCCTTTAAGGACGTCGCGAGCGGCCGGTACATCACCGTCACCGGCACCGCCGACCCGGTCAGGGCGACCGCCGCCACCCAGGCCGGGGCGTCGAAGTTCGACGTCACCGACTGGACCGACGGGGTGTCCACCCTGCGCGACACCGGCACCGGCAAGCTCCTCACCGGCAACTGGGGCACCTTCCTCGCCAACTCCGACACGCCCGGCGGCTGGTTCGTCCAGCAGCAGTTCCGGCAGGAGCGGCAGCCGGACGGCACGTACCTGATCCAGTACGCCGGGTACGAGGTCAACGAGAGCTGGTGGTCGATCCCGGAGCACTACGTGACCGTCGCCGCCGACGGCACGCTCGGCATGGGGGCCAAGGCCGACGCCGCCCGCTTCGCCAAGGAGGTCCTCACCAGCGGCGCGCGGACCGCCGCCGATCAGGCCAGGGCCGCCGACGCCGCCGTCGTGGTGGTCGGCAGCGACCCGTTCGTCGCCGGCCGGGAGAACCACGACCGCACCGGGCTCGCGCTCGGCGAGAGCCAGCAGGACCTCATCGCCGCCGTGACCAAGGCCAACCCCAACACCGTGGTCGTGCTGGAGGACGGCTACCCGACCACCATGCCGAAGGTCCAGGACAAGGTCGGCACGCTGCTGTGGACGACCCACGCCGGCGCGGAGACCGGCAACGCCCTCGCCGACGTGATCTTCGGGGACACCGGCCCGGGCGGGCGGCTCACCCAGACCTGGTACAGGTCCGAGGACGGCCTGCCGGACATCCTCGACTACGACATCACCAAGACCGGCCACACGTACCTGTACTACAAGGGCTCGCCGCTGTACCCGTTCGGCCACGGGCTGAGCTACACGACGTTCGCCTACCGGGGCCTCACCCTGAGCTCGCGCACGGTGGATCCGGGCGGGACGGTCACGGCCACGGTCCAGGTCACCAACACGGGCAGGCGGGCCGGCGACGAGGTGGTCCAGCTCTACACCCACCAGCGCACCTCACGGGTGACCCAGCCCGTCAGGCAGCTGCGCGCCTTCCAGCGCGTCCACCTCGACCCGGGCGGGACCAAGACCGTCACCCTCACCTTCAAGGCCGCCGACCTGGCTTTGTGGGACGTCACCCGCGGCAGGTGGACGGTCGAGAAGTCCGCGCACGACCTCATGGTCGGAAGCTCCTCCGGCGCCGTCCGGCAGCGGACCACGCTGGACGTGCGAGGCGAGAAGATCCCGCCCCGTGACCTGTTCCGGCCCACCCGGGCGGCCGACTTCGACGACTACGCGGGCGTCGAGCTGGTCGACGAGACCAAGGCGTCCGGCGACGCGGTCGGCAGGACCGGCGCCGGCGACTGGATCGCCTTCAAGGACGTCGCCCTGCGGGCCGGGGCCACCGGTGTCAGCGCCGGGGTGGCCGCGACGGCCGCCGGGAGGATCGAGGTGCGTCTCGGCTCCCCCACCGGCAGGGTGCTCGGCACCCTCCAGGTCCCGGCCACCGGCGGGGTGTACTCCTACAGGACGGTCACGGCCTCGCTGGCCAGGGCGGGCGGCATCCACGACCTCTACCTGGTCTTCACCGGCGACCTGCGCGTCAAGGACCTGACCCTCACCGAGTAGCCGCGCCCCGCGCCCGGCGGGAGGGGACGGCGCCCCGCCCCGCCGGGTGCGGGGCGCCGTCATCCGCGCACCCGGCGTCGTCGCCCGAACCGGAGGACCTCATCGGCGATTCCCCCCGGGGCCACCGCGTGCCGGTGTTCCTGAACGGCCGGAACCTCGGCCGGTTCTCCGGCGGCCGTATCACCCCGCGCGCGGCGATGCGGCATGATGACCCCACCGGGGCTCAGCGGGAACGGGGCTGATATTGATCAACACGCACACCGGCCCTCAACCGGCGGACTTCACCGACGTCAGGGCCGCCAACCTCGCGGTCGTGCTGCGATTCGTGCGAGAGAACGCGCCCTGCTCCCGGGCCGACATCGCGGCCTCCACGGGCCTCAACAAGGCCACGGTCTCCAGCCTGGTCGCCGACCTCGTCGACCGCCGCCTGCTCCGGGAGACCGGCCTCACGGAGAACCGCGTGGGCCGCCCCGCCACCATGCTGGTCCTGGACGGCTCGCCGTACGCCGCCATCGGCATCGAGGTGAACGCCGACCACCTGACCGCGGTCGCCATCGACCTGGCCGGCACCGAGCTGCTGTCCTGGCGGCGCTCGTTCCCGGGCGCCACCGCGACCCCGGGCCAGGCCGTCGCCGCCGTCGCCGCGCTCGCCCGCCGCGTGCTCGGCCGCATGGAGAAGGAAGGCCGCCGGGTGCTCGGCATCGCCGTGGCGGTCCCGGGCCTGGTCGACCTGACCGGCTCGGTGCGCACCGCGCCCAACCTCGGCTGGCGGGACGTCGACCTGGCGGGAGACCTCACCAGGGCGCTGCGCCACCCGGGCTTTCCCGTTCTGGTCGACAACGACGCCAACCTCGCGGTGCTCGCCGAGCATCGCTTCGGACCGCACGGTGGAGCGGGCAACGTGGTCTTCCTGACCGGCGGGGTGGGCGTCGGAGCCGGCGTGATCATGGACGGGCGGCTGCGCCGCGGAGGCCGGGGCTTCGCCGGTGAGATCGGGCACATACCGGTCGATCCCGGGGGCGCCGAGTGCCGCTGCGGCCGCCGGGGATGCCTGGAGGCCGTCGCCGGCGTCCGCGCCGTCCTGCGCGACACCGCCCCCGACGCCACCCCGGCCGAGCTCGAACCGGAGCTGGACGAGGTGGTCCGGCTGGCACGCGCCGGCGACCCGGCCACGATCGCCACGCTCACCGCCGTCGGCGGCGCCCTGGGCAGGGGGGTCGCCGTCCTCGCCAACCTGCTCAACCCCGACGTGGTCATCCTGGGCGGCCACTACGTCCGTCTCGCCCCCTGGGTGCTGCCCGCGGCGCGGGACGAGCTCGCCCGCGGCAGCCTCGCCTCCGAGGCCGGGGGCACCGTCCTGGTGGAGTCCACCCTCGGATACGGCGCGGCGGCGCTCGGGGCCGCGGCCCGCCTGATGGACGCCATCGACTCCGGCCACCTCCCCGCCCAGACCTGACGCCGTCCGGAATACGGGGACCTGCCGGAATCGAGGTCTTGACCGCACGCCCGCGAACGGGCACTCTTCAAAGAACCCCGGACGTAACAACCGCGAAATCTTCGTAGCTTGTCGAAGCGCTTCGACACCCCGCCTCGACCGCGGGGGCGAGGCCTTCGTCCCCCGCACCAGCCGTTCAGGTGAAGCGCTTCGACACCAGCCGGTGAACGAAGGACGGTCCCGATGAAACAACCGGCGTCAGGCACCTTCCGCGATCCCGGCCTCCCCTGGCCCGACCGGGTCGCCGACCTTCTCGGCAGGCTCACCCTGGACGAGAAGGTGGGCCTGCTGCACCAGTACCAGGCGGCCGTCCCCCGGCTCGGCGTCGCCGCCTTCCGCACGGGCACCGAGGCCCTGCACGGGCTCGCCCGGCTCGGGCCCGCCACCGTGTTCCCGCAGGCCATCGGCCTCGCCAGCACCTGGGACCCCGAGCTCGTGCGCGAGGTGGGCGCCGCCACCGGCGACGAGGTGGTGGCGTTCCACCACAAGGACCCGGCGGGCGCCGGGCTGAACGTGTGGGCGCCCGTGGTCAACCCCCTTCGCGACCCGCGCTGGGGGCGCAACGAGGAGGGGTACTCCGAGGACCCCTGGCTCACCGGCGTGATGGGCACGGCGTTCGCCCAGGGCCTGCGGGGGGACCATCGGGTCCTGAAGACCGCGCCGACCCTCAAGCACTTCCTGGCCTACAACAACGAGACCGGCCGCTGCGTCGGTTCCAGCAACCTGCCGCCCCGCGTGCTGCACGAGTACGAGCTGCCCGCCTTCCGCCGGGCGATCGAGGCGGGCGCCGCGGTGTCGCTGATGTCGTCCTACAACCTCGTCAACGGCCGTCCCGCGCTGCTCAGCCCGCTCATCAACGACGTCGTGCGGTCGTGGACCCGCGAGGAGCTGCTGGTGGTCAGCGACGCCCACGCGCCCGGCAACCTCGTCGAGCCGCAGGGCTACCACGCCGGCCTGCCCGAGGCGTACGCCGCGGCGATCAGGGCCGGACTGGACAACTTCACCCAGGACGACGACCGGCCCGGCGCGACGCTGCGTCATATCAGGGAGGCGCTGCGCCGGGGGCTGCTCGACGAGGCCGACATCGACACCGCCGCCCGGCACGTGCTGGCGATCCGCTTCCGGCTCGGGGAGTTCGACCCCGGGACGCCGTACGACGGCATCACGCAGGAGGTCGTCAACCGGCCCGAGCACCAGGCGGTGGCCCGCCGGGCGGCCGCGCGGTCGATGGTCCTGCTCAAGAACGACGGGCTGCTGCCCCTGAGCCCGCCGGTCGGGATCGCCGTCATCGGCCCGCTCGGCGACACCCTCATGGAGGACTGGTACAGCGGCACGCTGCCCTACGCCGTCACGGCCCGCGACGGGCTGGCCGGACGATGCGCCACCGAGTTCCGCGAGGGCGTGGACCGCGTGGCCCTGGGCGTGGCGGGCGGCCACGTGACGGCCTCCGACGACTCGGCCGGCGCCCCGCTCAGGGCCGGCCACGGCTCCGACCCCAGGCTCACGTGGTTCGACGTGTTCGACTGGGGCGGCGGCGCCCACGCGCTGCGCGCCGTCGCCAACGGCAGGTACGTCTCGGTCGGCGACGACGGCGTGCTCGTCAACGACCAGTCAGGGCCTGGCGGGTGGGAGGTGCGCCAGACGTTCCTGCTCGACGAGCGCCCGCGCGGCACGCTGGCCCTGCGCCACATCGCCACCGGCGGCCACGTGCGGGTGGCGGCGGACGGCACCCTGCGGCTGACCGGCGACCCGGACGCGGCCGCCGCGCTGACCCTGGAGCCGGTCCGCGACGGCGCGCGGGACGCCGCCGAGCTCGCGGCGGCCTCCGACGTCGCCGTCGTGGTGCTCGGCGACCACCCCATGATCAACGGCAGGGAGACCGAGGACCGCGGCGACCTCGGCCTGCCTCCCGCCCAGGAGGCGCTCCTGCGGGCGGTCCACGCCGCGAACCCGCGCACGGTGCTGGTCCTCAGCAGCGGTTGCCCGTTGGCGGTGACCTGGGCCGAGCAGAACCTCCCCGCGATCCTGTGGTCCTCCCACGGGGGCCAGGAGTACGGGCACGCGCTGGCCGACGTCCTCTTCGGCGACGAGGACCCGGGAGGGCGGCTCACCCAGACCTGGTACCGCTCGGCCCGCGAGCTGCCGGACCTGTTCGACTACGACATCATCGCCACCGACTCCACCTACATGTACTACCGGGGCACGCCCCTCTATCCCTTCGGGCACGGGTACGGCTACACCGACTTCGAATACTCGGACCTGCGGCTGTCGGCGGACACGGCCGGGCCGGGCGACGTCGTGACCGTCGAGGTCACGCTGACCAACACCGGCGCGCGGCCAGGCGTCGAGGTCGTGCAGCTGTACACGCGCCAGCGGCGTTCGCGCGTGAAGCAGCCCCTGCGCCGGCTGCGCGGCTTCCGGCGGGTCCGCCTGGCCCCCGGCGAGAGCCGCGTCGTGACGATGGCGATCGACGTCGCCGACCTGGCCTTCTGGGACGTCACCCGCGGGAGGTTCGTGGTGGAGGACGCCCCGCACAAGGTGCTGGTCGGCCGGTCCGCCGGGGACATCAGGGTCTGGGCGCGCCTCCAGGTCGCCGGGGAGCGGATCCCGCCCCGCGATCCGTACGCCCGACCGCTTCGGGCGGCCGACAACGACGAGTACGACGGCGTCGTGCCGTGTGAGGCGGCCCAAGGCGCGGGGGACGCGGTACGCGGAGCCTGCGCCGGGGCCTGGATCGCCTTCCGTGACGTCGACTTCGCCGCGGGCGCCGCCGCCTGCGCCCTGACGGCCGGCACCGAGGGCGGCGTACTCACGCTGCGGCTCGACGACCCGCTCGACGGGCGGGTGGCCGGCGCGGTCGCGGTGGCCCCCTCGCGGGACGGGTGCGGCGTGGTCCGCGCCGGTTGTCCCCTGGACGGCGCCACCGGGATCCACGATCTGTACGTCGTGTTCGAGAAGGAGGGGACCACCGTGCGCGAGCTGGTCTTCACACCGCGGGTCCCGGAGGGATCCCGGTGAGGACGGTCACCATCGCCGACGTGGCCAGGCGGGCCGGCGTCGCGGTCAGCACCGTGTCGTACGTGCTGAGCGGCAAGCGGGCCATCTCGGCCACGACCACGCAGCGGGTGATGGACAGCGTGCGCGCGCTCGGCTACCACCCGAACGCCGGGGCGCGTGCCCTGGCCAGCAAGCGCTCCAACGTGATCGCGCTGGTCCTGCCGCTGCGCGCCGGCATGCACCTGCCCGTCCTGATGCGGTTCGCGACCTCGGTGGTGACCACGGCCCGCCAGTTCGACCACGACGTGCTGCTGATGACCGCCGACGAAGGGCCCGACGGCCTCCGCCGCGTCGCCGCCAGCGCGCTCGTGGACGGCCTGGTGCTCATGGACGTGGAGATCCACGACCCGCGCGTGCCGCTGCTGCGCGAGATGGGCGAGCCCAGCGTGCTCATCGGGTTCCCCGCCGACCCCTCCGGCCTGACCTGCGTCGACCTCGACTTCACCCGCGCCGGCGCCGTGTGCGCCGAGCACCTCGCCGCGCTCGGCCACCGCGAGATCGCCCTGCTCGGCGCCCCGCGGGTCGTCTACCGGCGCGGCACCGGCTACGCCGAGCGCACGATGGAGGGGTTCCTGGAGGGCGGGCGCGTCGGCGGGCTGACCACCGTCGCCTGGCCCTGCGAGGAGGGCTTCGACGAGGTGTCCGCGACGGTGGCCTCGCTGCTGGAGCGGCATCCCGGCCTCTCGGGGCTGGTGGTCCACAACGAGGCGGCCGTGGGCCACGTGCTCGGCGCGCTGCGCGCGCTCGGCAGGCGGGTGCCCGAGGACGTCTCGGTCGTCGCGATCTGCCCCGACGACGTCGCCGAGCGGGCCAGCCCGCCGCTGACCTCGGTGCCGATCCCGGCCGACGACGTCGGCCGGCAGGCCGTCCGGCTGCTCATGACCAAGCTGGAGGGCGGCACCGTGCCCGACTCCACCCTGCTCGAACCCCACGTGACGATCCGCCAGAGCACCCGCCCCAGAGCGGCGGATCCCGCACCCGGATGACCCGTCCCCCGCCACGACCGCTCCCGGCCCGGGCGGTCGCCGCACCGGAGACCCGCACGACCGTGAGGTCGCCGGGTGTTGTTAGACTCGCACCGACATCGAGCGTGTATCGAGGAGACCAGACATGGCGGGTGACGACGACATCTCGGGGTGATACCCGGATCGTCAGGCCACCGGCCGGTGCCCAGGAGCATCGCCGTCGTGGCCGCCGCGTCGTCCCCTTCGTCCATGTTCCGGGCATGAGCCTTCGCCTGCCCGCATCTCCTCCGAGGTCTCCTTCATGTCCGACACCTCCATCATCTGCTCGAACCTGTCCTTCTCCTGGCCCGACGACACGCCGGTCTTCGAGGACCTGTCCTTCACCGTGGGCGGCGGCCGCACCGGCCTGGTCGCGCCCAACGGCTCCGGTAAGAGCACCCTGCTCAGGCTGATCGCCGGCGAACTACGCCCCGCCACCGGGTCCGTGTCCGTGGAGGGCACGCTCGGCTACCTCCCGCAGAGCCTTCCCCTGGCCCGTGACCTGACGGTGGCCGAGGTCCTGGACGTCGCCGCGGTGATCCGGGCCATCGACGCCGTCGAGTCCGGGGACGTCGGCGAGGACCACTTCATGACCATCGGCGACGACTGGGACATCGAGGAACGCACCCGCGCCCAGCTGGACCGGCTCGGCCTGGCCGACCTCACCCTCGACCGGAGCCTGAGCACGCTCAGCGGCGGTCAGGTCGTCTCCCTCGGCCTGGCGGCGCAGTTGCTGAAGCGGCCCGACGTGCTGCTGCTCGACGAGCCGACCAACAACCTCGACGTCGACGCCCGCCGCAAGCTCTACGGCGTCCTGGAGGACTGGAACGGCTGCCTGCTGCTCGTGAGCCATGACCGCGCGCTGCTCGACCGCATGGAGCGCATCGCCGAACTCGACCGCGGCGAGCTGCGCTTCCACGGCGGCGACTTCACCGCGTACGAGGAGGCCGTACAGGCCGAGCAGGAGGTCGCGGAGAAGAACGTCCGCAACGCCGAGCAGGAGCTGAAGCGGGAGAAACGGGAGATGCAGCAGGCCCGCGAACGCGCGGAGCGCCGCGCGAGCAACGCGGCCCGCAACCTCAAGAACGCGGGCCTGCCGCGTATCTTCGCCGGGAACATGAAGCGAGGCGCCCAGGAGTCCGCCGGCCGGGCGGGGCAGACGCACGCCGCCCGGGTCGGCGAGGCCAAGGCCCGGCTGGACGAGGCGGGGCGTGCCGTACGCGACGAGCAGCGCCTCACGCTGGAGCTGCCGGACACCAGCGTGCCCGCTGGACGCACCCTCGTCCTCGGCGAGCGGATGCGGGTCCGCCACGGCGAACGCGGCCTGTTCGCCGGAGAAGGCGTCGACCTGACGATACGAGGCCCCGAACGCATCGCGCTGACCGGTCCCAACGGCGCCGGCAAGACCACGCTGCTGCGGCTGGTCAACGGCGATCTGGAGCTGGACGGCGGGCAGATCAGGCGCGCCGGCGGCCGGATCGCCTACCTCTCGCAGCGACTGGACCTGCTGGACGCCGACCGCTCGGTCGCCGAGAACTTCACCGCGTTCGCCCCGCACAGGCCGGAGGCGGAGCGGATGAACCTGCTCGCCCGCTTCCTCTTCCGGGGTCCCCGGGCCCATCTCCCCGTGGGGGTGCTGTCCGGCGGCGAGCGGCTCCGCGCCACCTTGGCCTGCGTCCTGTGCGCCGAGCCGGCCCCGCAGCTGCTGCTCCTCGACGAGCCGACGAACAACCTCGACCTGGTCAGCGCCGGCCAGCTGGAAAGCGCGCTGGGCTCCTACCAGGGGGCGTTCGTGGTGGTCAGCCACGACGAGCGCTTTCTCGCGCGGATCGGCGTGAACCGGTGGCTGCGGCTGGCCGACGGCGAGCTGGCGGAGATGGGAGCGCCGGAGGTGTGATCAGCCGACCTGCCGACCGGGTGGCTGCGCCCTCGTAGCGGCAAATATCCGACAAAACGTAGCATTTCGCCTTGCGGGGGCGATGAGGGGCTTCTTAGCGTTGACAGCATGGGCCACCTGTACTCGCGGCGTGCCTTCATGGGAGGGACGCTGGCCGCCGGGCTGGCCGGCGCGGCGGCGGGCAAGCCCGCCACGCAGAGCTCGCCGATCGCCGGCGACGTGGTGCCCTTCCACGGCGCGCACCAGTCCGGCGTCACCGCGCCCCCGCGGGCCCCGCAGCAACAGGGCGTCTTCGTCGCCTACGACGTGACCGCGGGGAGCCGCCGTGAGCTCACCGAGCTGTTCCGCACCCTCACCGCGCGAGCCCGCTTCCTGACCGGCGGCGGCCCCGCGCACCCCGCCCCGCACTCGTCCGGCTCCGGGCTCCTGGGGAGCACCCTGGTGCCGGACGGCCTGACCATGACCGTCGCGGTCGGCTCCTCGCTGTTCGACGGCCGCTTCGGACTGGCCGGCCACAAACCGGTCGAACTGGTCCCCATGAGGGCCTTCGCCCACGACGACCTCAATCCAGCCGAATGCCACGGAGACCTGCTGGTGCAACTGTGCGCCAACCACTCCGACGCCCTGGTGAACGCGCTGATCGACCTTCACGCGCACGCCGGCGACCTGATGCGGCAACGCTGGCGCATCGACGGGTTCCGCAGCCCGCAACGACCCAGCGGAACGCCCCGTGACCTGCTCGGGTTCCACGACGACGTCGCCAACCACTTCCTGACCGACGTCAGGGGCCGCATCGACAGGTTCGTCTGGACGCATCCACCGTCCCCCGAGCCGGCCTGGACGACCGGCGGCACCTACCAGGTGGTCCGCATCGTCCGATTCGACCTCGACGAATGGGATCGGGTGCCGGTCTCCCGGCAGCAGAAGATCATCGGCCGGCACAAGGTCACCGGCGTCCCGTTGAACGGCGGCACCGACGAGAACTCGCCCGTGGTCTACGACCGTGAGGGCGAGGTGATGCCGTTCAACTGCCATGTCCGCCTCGCCAACCCGCAGACCACCGACTCCCGTTTCGCCGCGCCCAACCCGTACGTGCCGGCCAAGGTGCCTCCCGTGCACATCTGGCGCCGCAGCTACCAGTACATGCGCGCCCCGGACGTCAACGGGCGCATGGACGCCGGGCACGCCTTCTGCTGCTTCCAGCGCAGGCTCCGCACCTACGTCGACATGCAGCGGCGGCTGGAGCACGAGATGCTCGTCCCCTTCATCACCCCGACCGGCGGAGGGTATTTCTTCGTCCTGCCGGGCGTGACCGACGACCGGGACCACTACGCCCGCACCCTCCTGACCTGAGCGTCAAGGCGATTCGGTGACACCCGGCCGCCGCTGTCATGAATCCGCTCGTCGGCCATCGATGCCCCGCGTGTATCACTCGCGGGGTAGCGTTGGGCCCCGAGTGAGGAGAGACCGCCCTGGCAGTGACAGCGAAGGAGTCCGATTGAAATCGCAGGACATCCTTCGGTGGCTGCCGTACGCGGTCATGGCGGTGGTGGCCGTGGTCGACGTTCTCGCCGGTCCGAGACTCGGGTTCCTGCCGCTGCTCACCCTGGGCCCCACATTCGCCTCCGTCTCGGGAACCGTCGGCCGCACGGCGATGGCGGGCGGCATCGCGCTCGCCATCTGCGTCCCCCTGGCGTCCTACAACAACCTGCTGGGCAGGCCGCAGAACTACCTCACCATCGCGACGATCGGGGCGGTGACCGGGGCCAGCATGCTGGCCGGCAGACTGCGGATCCGCCGTGAGCACGAGCTCGCCAACGTCCGCCGCGTCGCCGAGGCCGCGCAGCGCGTGCTGCTGCGCCCGGTACCGCGCAGGGCCGGTGACCTGCGCATCGCCCTCTCCTACACCTCCGCGGCCGCGGAGTCCCAGATCGGGGGCGACCTGTACGAGGTCGTCACCACACCGACCGGCGTTCGCCTGCTGATCGGCGACGTCCAAGGCAAGGGTCTGGAAGCGGTGGAGACCGCGGCGTGGGCGCTCGGCGCCTTCCGTGAGGCCGCCTACGAGGAAGAGGAGCTGACGCGTCTGTGCGAGCGGCTGGAGACGAGCCTCGCCCGGCATCTGGGCGGCGAGCAGTTCGTCACCGCGCTCCTCGCCGAGGTGCACGACGACGAGATAACGCTGCTGGCCTGCGGCCATCCCCCGCCCATCGTGCTGAAGCACGACGGCAGGGTCTTCAGCGCCCTGCCGCCGGAGGAGGCGCCGCCCCTGGGGCTGGGCCCGCTCGGAGCTCCCCGGCCGAAGCCCTACAGCGTCCCCTTCGAGGAGGGGGACCAGATCCTGCTGTACACCGACGGCGTCATCGAGGCCCGTGACGGGAAGGGGCGTTTCTATCCGCTGGAGGAGCGGGTGGGCGTGCTCGCTCAAGACGACCCGCAGGACGCCCTCGACGGACTCCGCGACGACCTGCTGCGCCATGTCGGGGGTCCGATCCTGGACGACGCGGCCATGCTCCTCGTGCTACGGCATCGCGACTGATCCCGGGGCGGCGGCGAACTCCTTCATGCCGGTTCTGAACGGGACTTCGGCGGTGAAGCCGAGGGCCTCGCGGGCGCGGGCCGGGGAGGCGACGATGTGGCGGACGTCGCCCAGCCGGTACTCCCCGGTGGTGATCGGCTGTGGGCCGCCGTGGCAGGTGGCGAGGACGGCTGCCATCTCCCCCACCGTGCGAGCCTCGCCGGAGGCGATGTTGAAGGCGGTCAGGCGGCCCGGCTCGCCTCCGGTCAGGGCGGCCAGGTTGGCGCGGGCGACATCGCGAACGTGGACGAAGTCGCGGCGCTGGCCGCCGTCCTCGAAGACGCGCGGGGCGCGGCCGGCCTCTAGGGCGGAGCGGAAGATGGCGGCGACGCCGGAGTACGGCGTGTCCCGGGGCATCCGGGGTCCGTACACGTTGTGGTAGCGCAACGCGACGGCCGCGCCGCCGGTCTCGCGCGCCCAGTTGGCGGCGAGGTGCTCCTGGGCGAGCTTGGTGGTGGCGTAGGCGTTGCGGGGGTCGGCCGGGGCGTCCTCGGTGATCGTCGCGGACGTGAGCGGGCCGCCGCATTGCGGGCAGCGCGGCTCGAACCGGCCCCGGGCCAGGTCCTCCTCCGCGCGCGGCAGGGGCCGGGTCCTCCCGTGCGCGGCGCAGTCGTAGGCGCCCTCGCCGTACACCACCATGGAGGAGGCCAGCACCAGCCTGCCGACGCCGTGGCGCGCCATCGCGGCGAGCAGCTCTGCGGTGCCGTAGACGTTGACGGACGCGTAGTCCGGCAGGTCGGCGACGTCCACGCCGAGGCCGACCTTCGCGGCCTGGTGGACGACGGCGTCCACTCCGCCCATCAGCCCGTCCAGGGCGGGGCCTGAGCGCACGTCCACGCCGGTGCGCAGGTCGAGGGGGACGACGTCGTGCCCGGCCGCGTCCAGCGCTTCGGCGACGTGACCTCCGATGAACCCGGCCGAGCCGGTGAGCAGAATCCGCACAGGACGACGGTAGGCCGTGCTCCGGCGACCGCGGCCGTTTCCCGCGCCGACGTTCGCAAGCCGTAAGAACCGGTCCGGCCGGGTCAGGCCGTGCGGTCGCCTGCCGGTCTTTCGGTCACGGGGGCCGGTTCGGCGGGTTCGATCTCGGTCGCGAGGCGGGCGTGGGAGGAGGTGACGGAGCGGGTGGCGGCCTCGAGGGTGTCGCCGACGCCGATCATCAGGCTGGTCAGCTGGGCCTCGAAGACCCGGTCGGCGTCGCACGGCTCGATCAGGTAGTCGCCCAGTTCGAGGGCGACCAGGCCGTGGATGGCCGTCCAGAGCTGGTGGGCGACGAGCTCGGCGTCGCCGGTGCGGAACCGGCCCGCCTCGATGCAGCGCGTCGCGCACTCGACGACCGTGCTGAGCGTGAAGCGGCCGTACTGGCGGTCCTCGGCGGACAGTGAGAAGCCGCCCAGGGACGCGCCGCCGAACATGACCGCGTACAGGTGGGGGTTGGTGAGGGCGTTGTGCCGGTAGGCCCGGCCGAACAGCGCCATGTCCGCCACCGGGTCGCCGGTGGGGGCGACGTGCGAGAAGTAGTTCTCCATGCGGGCGAAGCCTTCGTACACCATCTCGCGGACCAGCCCGCTCATGCCCCCGAAGTTGGTGTACACCGCCATGGTGGAGCTGCCGGCCTCGGCCGCGATGCGGCGGGCGGACAGGGCCTCGGGTCCCTCATCGGCGAGCAGCCGCGCGGCGATGTCGACCAGGGCCGAGCGGGTCTGGGGTTTCGATCGTCGTCGTGGGCTCACCTTGACAGTATGGCATAACGGCGTTATTTTTTCTCATAACGCTGTTATGACGGTGTTATGCCGACAGGTTCAGGCTCAAGCGAGGAGGTGCCCGATCATGACCGTGACGGAGCACGCCGTACCGATCGTCCCCGCCGCGGCGCCCGCCCGGCTCCCGCACGACGAGCCGCTGCGCGTCGACGGGGTCGTCCCCGCCGAGCTGGACGGCGCCTTCGTGCAGGCCTCCCCGCACCCGGCCAGGCCCGGCGGCGACGCCGTGCTGTCGGGCGTGCGGTTCTCCGGCGGCACGGCCCGGCGTCTCAGGACCTCCGGCGAGGACGCGCCTCCCCGCCCGCCCGCGCCCGCCATGCTGATCTCCCAGGCCGGGAAGGGGTGGCGAGGGGCGGGACGGGCGAGCGTCGCCCCGCCGGTGGAGGACCGCGTCTCCGGCGAGTGGCACACGGTGGCCACCTACCCCGGCTACGACCACGCCGTGCACGTGGTCCTGGGCCCGGAGGGCGACGTCCGCGCCGCGCGCCCGCTCGCGCTCGAAGGCGCGCCGCTGATGAGCGCGGTCGCGCTGACCGAACGGTACGTCGTGGTGTTCGACCTGCCGGTCGTCCACGACCGCGCCGCCGCCCTGGTCGGTGTCCGGTTCCCCTACCGGTGGCGGCAGGACCGCCCGGCGCGCATCGGCCTGCTGCCCCGGCGGCCCGGCGCGGAGCCGCTGTGGTTCACCATCGGCGCGTGCCACGTCTCGCGGGTGGTGAACGCCTACGACGACGGCGAGCGCGTGGTCGTCGAGGCCGTGCGCCACGACCGGGCCTACGCCGGGGGCATGACCGGCACCGGCCAGGCGCACGCGGCGGTGCACCGGTGGACGCTCGCCCCCGCCACCGGGCAGGCGGCCGAGCGGCCCCTGGCCGACGGACTGTCGGCGGCCACCGTGGACGCGCGCCGAGCCGGCCGAAGGCACCAGTTGCTGTTCGGCGTCACCGTGGGGGGCCGCGCCCTGGCCGCCCACGACCTCGCGGCCAACAGCGCCCAGGTGAGGGAGCTCGCGCCCGGCTGGACGGCCGACCTCCCGGTCTTCGTCGCCCGGGGCCTCGGCGAGGGCAACGGCTGGATCATGGTCGTCACCAGGAACGCCGCCCTCGGACGCGCCGCGCTGCTGGTGCTGGACGCGCTCAACCTCAACGGCAGCCCCCAGGCGGTGATCCACCTGCCGTCCATGCCTCCCGGCGCGCGCGCGACCTGGGCAGCCGCGCCGCGCTCCGCGCACACCTCCATCCTCCGGGATGTGAGCACCCCGATCGGCTGAATCGGGGCCATACTTGCCCCGTGCTGCTGTCGACCTCCCGGCTGATCCTGCGCCATTTCCGCCCCGATGACGCCGACACCCTCTCCGCCTACCGCTCCGACCCCGACGTGGCCCGTTACCAGTCCTGGGACGCGCCGGTGCCGCTGGACCGCGCCCGGTCGCTGATCGCGATCTACGCCGCGGGCGACCCGCGGCTGCCCGGCTGGTTCCAGTACGCGATCGAGCGCGAAGGCGTGCTGATCGGCGACGTCGGCGTCAAGCTGCACGACAACCGGATGCAGGCCGACCTCGGATACACCCTCGCCACCGCCCACCAGGGACAGGGCTACGCCACCGAGGCGGTGCGACGCGTCATCGAGGACCTGTTCGACCACGGCGTGCGGCGCGTGTCGGCCGAATGCGACGCCCGCAACCTGCGCTCGGCGCGGCTGCTGGAGCGGCTCGGCTTCCGCCGCGAGGGCCTGCGCCGCACGAACATGTGGTTCAAGGGCGAGTGGACCGACGACCTCCTCTACGGCCTCCTCGCCGAGGAATGGCGCCCCACCCCGCCGCCGGCCACCGCCGTCCGCTGACCGCCCTACGGGCCCGGGTCACACCTCGGTGTCGACCGCTTCGACGACCTGGCGTACCTCCATCGCGCCGAAGCGGGCGTCCGGCCAGCTCAGGGCGATCTCGGTGGCCCGCTCGACGCTGTCGCAGTCGACGACCAGGTAGCCCGCGAGCTGTTCCTTGGCCTCGGCGAACGGCCCGTCGGTGGTGGCGGGCACGCCGCCGCGCACGCGTACCGTCCTGGCCCCGCCGGGCCCGGCCAGGGCGGCGCCGCCGACCCACTCACCGGACTCGGTCAGCTGCTTGATGACGGTGTCGACCTGGCCGAAGACGCCGTCGCGCTCCTCGTCGGACATGGCGTCCAGGGTGGCCGGGTTGTTGTAGATCAGCAGCATGTACTTCACGTGTCGTTCCTCACGGTTCCGGCGCCCGGCTCGCCGGGCGGTTCACGGAGAGGGGCATGCCGCGAGCTCGACCTGCGATCCCCTCGGTCCTCGCAACCTACCGGAACCGGATGTCCGGCCAGGCCGTACCCTTCGGGGATGGCGGGCGCGGCCGATCACTCGAGACGCCGGAGATTCCAGGCGTCTCGCCCCAGGTAGGCGGCGAGGCGGTCGGCAGGCGACGCCCCCGGCGGAACGGGCCGCTCCGGGGCGAAGGAGCCGCCCGGGGTGCGCGGCAGGTCACCGTAGATGGCGCGCACCGAGGGCAGGATCGCCTCGGCGACGTCCGGAGCGAGGTCGGCGGACCGCCCGGTCGCCACGGCCAGATCCCAGCCGTGCACGAGCATCTCGATGACGAGCTGCTCGATCAGCCGCCAGCCCGGCGCGGGCCCGTACATCCGCTCGGTCATGCCCGGCCGCCGGAACGCCGCCAGTGACTCCCGCGCCGCCGCGCGGAAGGCCTCCACGTGGTCGTCGCCGAGGTGGTCGGCGTCGTGGTCGGCGCGCGGCGTCCCCACGGCCAGGCTCGCCCACATCAGGTTCTCGTACACGATGTGGTCGAGCAGCTTGCGGACGTCCCAGCCGTCGCACGGCGTGAGATCGCCGAACCGCCCGGGGCTCACTGCGGCGACGAGAACGTCCACCTCGGCCAGCACCCGGGCGCAGACCTCCGGCATAAGGGACGGGTCGATCGCCGCGTCCTGGGCCAGCGTGGCCTCGATGCTCGCGGCGCGGGCGCGGGGCTCGGGGTTGGCGCGCAGCGCGGTCGTCAGCCACCGGCCCTCGGCCGCGATGCTCGGCGGCTCGGGGCTGCCGTTGATCACGCACATGAGCCGCCAGTACCGCTCGGCGGCGGCGTCGGCGGCCATCTCCAACTGCTCCAGGAGCCGCAGGCGCGCCTCGGCGCCGTCGCCGCCCGGCGCGAAGCCGCCTGCCGCCTGGCCGGGCAGCCACGCCGCCACGATCTCGGCGACGACCGGGTCGGCCGCCGGGGAGTCGGCGGGGACGCCGGCGGCCATGGCCTCGCCGGCCAGCCGCACCCACAGCTCGGCGACCCGGCGCGCCTCTGCCTCCCCCCGTGCGTTCGCCTCGGCGTCGCCGGGGCCGCCGGCGGCGTGCTCGGCGGCGTAGGCGGCCATGCGGCGCATCGCGGCGCGCAGGGCAGGGTCGCGGACGAGCCCGGCGAGCTGTATCCAGGCGTCGACCTGCTCGGCCGTCGGCTCGTCCGGCATGTCGGGCATGACGGCGAGGATTCCCTCACGGTAGGCGGAGGGTTCGAGGTCCCCCATCGCCTCCGCGAGGAACTCCTCGACGATCGTGTTGCGTTCGGCGGCGGACAGCCGCGCCAGTCTGGTCATCTGGGTGAGTTCCTCGGTGGTCGACCTTCGGGCATGGGCCGATCGCAGCACGGCCTGCCGCAATCGGAGCGTGCGGATCAGCGCCTCCAGCGCGTCGGCGTGGACGGCCGCGACCTCCGGCAGCCCGCGCTCGCGGGTGACGACGTCGCGGATCGCCGCCATGCCCAGCCCCAGCTCGCGCAGCGTCCGCGCGAGTTCGAGGCGGGCCACGGCCTCGTCGTCGTACAGCCGGTACCCGGCCGCCGTACGGGCGGCGGGAGGCACCACGCCGAGGTCGGACCAGTGACGGATCAGCTTCACCGACAGGCCGGTCCGCCTGGCCAGCTCTCCGATGGTCAGCATCCCGGTCTCCTCGGCGCGCACACCGCCCACCCTCGGGTCTCCCATGCTGGGAGAGTCAACTTCACCGGGGACCTGCCTGCCTGGCCGCGGTGGGGGCGTCCGGCTCCATGAAGACCATCGGCACGTCGTTGTGGGTCACCAGCAGGCCGAGCAGGTCCGCCAGCGCGGCGCGCTGATCGGGGGTGAGGTCCTCGGTGAGCGCGTCGAGCCGGTGGCGGGCGGCGGTGTAGAACGCCCCGGCCAGCTCGCCGCCCCGCCTGGTGAGCACGACCCGGATCGCGCGGCCGTCCCGCGGGTCCGGCTCGCGTCGCACCAGGCCGCGCATGGTGGTGCGGTCGACGAGCTCGGTGAGGCTGGACTTGGCCAGCCGCAGCGTCGCGCTCAGCTCCCCCATGCCGTACGGCTGCCCCATCAGCACGCACAGAAGCTGCCCCTGTTGCGGGGTCAGCTTGTACTCGCGGGCCACCTCGGCGTACACGGAGCTCACAAGGAACGAGGACCGCACCAGCGCGGTGACGAGCCCCCCGTGCCCACCCATCGTCTCGGGCATGCGCCAGACCTCCCGCCGGACGGATCTCGGTGGAACGGAGCGTATCCCGGCCGCGAGGCGATCCCACCGGCGCGACGGCGTCCGGCAGCACGAACAGGTGATCCAATAACCAAGTGATCCAAATAGGGAATTCTGTTAGGTTCTCCCCGTGGACTCACGCGTGCTGGGGCGAGCCCGCGTGGCCGTCGCGCTGACCTTCGCCATCCATGGAGCGGTCAGCGGCGCCTTCGCCACCCGCATCCCGTGGATCCAGGACCACGTGCACGCGGGGCCGGGCGAACTGGGGCTCGCGCTGCTGGCCCCCGCGGTCGGCTCCCTCATCGCGATGCCGATGGCCGGCCGGGTCAGCCACCGGTTCGGGAACCGCCCCTCCACCCGGGTACTGCTCGCGCTGTGGTGCCTGATGCTGGCGTTCCCCGCCGTGGCGCCCAACCTCGGCGTGCTGTGGGTGACGCTGCTGGTGTTCGGGGCGGTGGCGGGCATGGGCGACGTCGGGATGAACGCCCAGGGCATCGTGGTCGAGCAGCGGATGGGACGCTCGATCATGTCGGGGCTGCACGGCATGTGGAGCGTCGGCGGCCTGGCCGGCGGAGGGCTCGGGGCGCTGGCCGCGCACTTCGAGGTCGACGCGCGGATCCATCTGGCCGTCATGGCGGCGTTACTGCTCGTGGTGGGCATCGTGGTCGGCCGCAACCTGCTGGACATCCGCCCGGAGGAGGACGAGGAGGCCCCCGCGCACTTCGTGCTGCCGTCCCGGCGGATCCTGGTCTTCGGCCTCATCGGCTTCTGCGCGGTCTTCGGCGAGGCGGCCAGCGCGGACTGGTGCGCCGTCTACCTCAAGCAGGTGACGGAGGCCTCCCCAGGTGTGGCGGCGGCGAGTTACACGGCGTTCGCGTTCACGATGGCGGCCGGGCGGTTGTGCGGCGACATGGTGGTCCGCCGCCTGGGACCCGTGCTCACCGTGCGGATCAGCGGGCTGCTGGCGACGCTGGGGGGCGTGCTCGTGGTGGCCGCCCGCACGCCGCTGCCGGCCATCGCCGGGTTCATGCTGCTCGGGGTGGGCGTGGCAGTGGTCGTGCCGCTGGCGTTCACCGCGGCGGGTAATGTCGCCCGGACGCCGAGCGAAGGCGTGGCCGGGGTGGCGACGATCAGCTACACCTCCGGGTTCGTCGCGCCGAGCGTGATCGGCGGAATCGCCGCCCAGAGCACCCTGTCGGTGTCGTTCGGCGTGGTGACCGCCCTCATGGTCGCGGTGCTGCTGCTGGCCGGGGCGCTCGCGCGCGGCAGGGCGCCGGTCGGGCCCGCGTCCGCGTCCGAACCCGTCACCTGACACCTACGGCCTCTCATTCACGTTATCGGTCGTCACTGTTGCTAGAGTTATTAACGCACGGGTCGTGGACGCCCGGCGGAGGGAGGCAGTGGTGACGCAGGCGGAGGGGGGACCGCGGGCCCGCTACCGCGAGCAGACCCGCGGCGAGATCAAGCAGATCGCCATGCGGCAGCTCGCCGAGGGCGGCGTCGACGCCGTCGCGTTCACGCGCATCGCCAAGGAGCTCGGCCTCTCCGGCCCCGCCCTGTACCGCTACTTCGCCGGCAGGGACGATCTGCTGAGCGCGCTGATCCGCGACGCCTACGACGACGCGGCGGCGACGTTCGCCCGGATCGCGGAGGCCTCGGCGAATCTCACCCCGCGCGAGCGGCTGCACGCGCTGGCCCGCGAGTACCGCGACTGGGCCGTCGCCGAGCCGCGCCGCTACATGCTGATCATGGGCTCGCCGCTGCCGGGGTACGCCGCGCCGCCCGACACACTGGTGCGGGCGCGAGACGCCCTCGCCCCGTTCGTGGAGGTCTTCCGGGACGCCCGGCCGTCGGAGGCGGTGCTGCCGGTCGTCCGGCAGAT
Organism: Sphaerisporangium album; assembly: GCF_003323745.1. GTDB lineage: Bacteria > Actinomycetota > Actinomycetes > Streptosporangiales > Streptosporangiaceae > Sphaerisporangium > Sphaerisporangium album. The sequence continues at coordinate 15,380 of NZ_QOIL01000013.1, read as the reverse complement.
GGAGACCTGGACGGCCGGCGATCCGGAGGCCGCGGAGTGGGTGGAGCGGTGCACCGCCGGAGCGGGAACGGGCGTCCGCGCGGGGACGGCGCTGGCCGGGGCGGTGCTGACGTGGACGCGCGTGCACGGGGTGGTGAGCCTGGAGGTCGTCGGGCAGTTCGCCACCATGGGTCACGACCCGGGCACGCTGCTGGAGGCCGAGACCACCACCCTCGCCGACGCCTTCGGCCTGGCCTGAGCGCACGGGCCCCGCTGCGAGGGCGCCCGATCCCACGCCTTCGCCGCGTCGTCCTCCAGGGGCGCGCGGACGGCCGCGATCCGCCCCAGGTCAACGTGGCCCCGTTCACCCACGGGTGCCGGGTGTGCTTCGGCGCGGGTCAGGAGCCGAGGATGGACGGGCGGCGCATCGCCAGGATCGTGCCGCGCACGATGCCCTCCTTGTAGAGCGCCGCCGCCCTGCCGGTGAGCACGACCTCGCGCGGCCGGTCGTCGGCGTGCACGAACTGGACGAGCCCGTCGTGGCGGCCGAGGCTGACGCACTGGTTGAAGTAGCGGAAGCGCAGCGTCCGGGGCTCGCGCCCTGCCAGCCGGGCGGCGATCGCCCGGGCGGCGCGGTGCCCGGCGGGGATACCGGTCGCGCACGCCATGCGCAGCTCCTGGCCGCCGGGCATGCGCGCCGCCGCCGCGTCCCCGACCGCGTACACCTCCGGGTGCGACTCCGAGCGCAGGGTGCTGTCGACGATCATGCGGCCGTGGCCGTCCACGGCGAACCCGGCCTCGCGGGCCAGCCCGGGGACGCGGAAGCCGGTGGTCCAGACGACGGTGTCGGCGGCGACGTGCTCGCCGTCCTCCAGCAGCAGCCCGTCCCCGCGGACCTCGCGCACGCGCGCGTTCTCGCGGACGTCCACGCCGAGCCGGGTGAACACCCGCCACAGGTGCCGCCGGGCGCGCCCGGACAGGGCCTCGCCGAGGACGCCCCCGGTGACGAGCCGCACCTTCACCCCCGGGTGGGCCTCGGCCATCTCGGCGGCGGATTCGATGCCGGTCAGCCCGCCGCCGACCACCGCGGCGACCTTGGCCCCCGCCAGGCGGGCCCTCAGGCGTTCGGCCTGGTCGGGGGCGCTGACGGCGTGGGCGTGCTCGGCGGCGCCGGGGACCGAGTCGAGGTCGGTCCGGCTGCCGAGGGCGTAGACCAGCACGTCGTACCGGAGGTCCGCAGACCCGTCCGCGAGCCGCACGACGCGGTCGCCCGCGTCGATGCCGGTCACCCGGCCGACGACGAGCTCCACGCCGGTGCCGGCGAGCAGGTCCCTCAGCGGCAGGTCGCGCAGGTTCTCCCCCGCGGCGAGCTGGTGCAGCCGCACGCGCTCGGTGAACCGGTCCCGTGCGTTCACCAGGGTGACCCTGGTCCCGTGCCCCGCGACGAGCTTGGCGGTGACCAGCCCGGAGTAGCCCGCGCCCAGGACCACGATGTGAGGTGACATTTCCTCTCTCCCTTCGTCGCCCCTTGAACCGGCGAGAGGGACGATCTGTGACAACGGGCCGGTGTGAACCACGTCACAGCGGCCGCGCCGCCATGAGGGCGAGCTTGTCGGGGTTGGTGATCGTGCGCAGGACGGTGATCCGGCCGTCGGCGAACTCCGGCACGGTGACGGCGATCAGCGCCCCACGGTGCCGGACGATCATCGCGGGGCCGCCGTTGACCGTGCCGATCACGGCCTCGGCCTCCTCCTTGAGGAACCGCCGGGCCAGGCCGTTCACGAACCGCAGCACCTGCAGGCGGCCGGTGATCGGACGCGACGCCGCCGGGCCCTTGCCGCCGCCGTCGGCCCAGGAGACGACGTCCTCGGCGAGCAGCCGCTCCAGGCCCGCGACGTCGCCCCGGGAGGCGGCGGCCAGGAAGCGTTCGAACAGCTTCGTGGCCTCCTCGGGCGTCGCGGTGAACCGCCGGCGCGGGTCGCCGACGTGCGCGCGGGCCCTGCGGTAGAGCTGGCGGGCGTGGGCCTCCTGGACGTCCAGGATGCCGGCGATCTCGCGGTGGCCGTACCCGAACGCCTCGCGCAGAACGAAGGCGGCCCGCTCCGGCGGGGTGAGCCGTTCCAGCAGCAGGAGCATGCCGAAGGAGAGGGACTCGCGCTGTTCGACGGTCTCCAGCGGGCCGAGGGCGCCGTCGCCGGTGAGGACCGGCTCGGGCAGCCACACGCCGACGTAGCGCTCGCGGCGGGCGCGGGCCGAGGTGAGCCGGTTCAGGCACAGGTTGGTGACGACCTTGGTCAGCCACGCCTCCGGCACGTCGACCTCGCCGCTGTCGCGCCAGCGCAGGTAGGCGTCCTGCACGACGTCCTCGGCCTCGGCCGCCTCGCCGAGCATGCGGTAGGCCAGCCCGAGCAACCGGGGACGGCTGGCCGCGAACTGGTCGAGCTTGGTCATGGCGGCCAGTCTCTCAGCGCGGGCGGGCGGGTCCGCGATCCCCTGGGCCTGTGGTCAACTTGACGAAATGCGTCGAACATGTCAGTTCGACAGGCCGCGGGTGCGCGGCTCGGCCGGCGCGTTCGGCAAGAGGCCGCCCGCCGGCCTCACCCGACGGCCGTGAGACCCGCCGGGCCCACGAATTTCAGCCGGTGAGGACGCGGGCGAGGGCCAGGCCGGCGTAGGCCGCGCCGAGGCCGGCGAGCAGGCTCGCGGCGACGTTGAGGGCGGCGTAGAGGCGCGAGCCGTCCTGGGCCAGGCGCAGGGTCTCGTAGCCGAACGTCGAGTAGGTCGTCAGCGCGCCGCACAAGCCGGTCAGGGCCAGCGCGGTCACGACCTGCCCGGCGGGGAGGCCTGCCAGCAGGCCCGCGAGGAACGACCCGGCCACGTTGACGGTGAGGGTGCCCCAGGGGAACACCGAGTCATGACGGGCCTGGACGAACCGGTCGACCAGGTAGCGCAGCGGCGCTCCGATCGCCGCCCCCAGCGCGACGAGCAGGACCGTCATCGCGCCTCCCGGGTGTAGCGGATCGCGTGGACGGGGTCGAGGACGGCGAGGCCCTCGCCGATCAGCTCGTCGATCTGCGGCAGGAAGGCGCGGATCTTCTCTTCCTCGTCCACGATGACGACCACCACCGGCAGGTCCTCCGACAGCGACAGGATGCGGGTGGTGTGGATGCGGCCGTGCGTCCCGTACCCCTCGATGCCACGCGTCACGGTGGCGCCGGCCAGCCCCGCCGCGCGGGCGCGGTGGACGATCTCGTGGTAGAGCGGACGGTGGCGCCACTGGTCGTCCTCGCCGACGATGACGGTCAGGCGCAGCGCCGGCATCTCGTGCCTCATGGCCGCCTCCCCCGCGAGGCGAGCAGACGGGCGGTGAGCGCCGACCCCGCCCACACCCCGGCCAGCGCGCCGGCGACGGTGGCCCCGAGGTACGCGAGCGCCGTCCCGGCCGCGCCGGCGGCGAGCGCCTGGTGGACGTCCACGACCGAGGTGGAGAAGGTGGTGTAGCCGCCGAGCACGCCGACGCCGAGGAACGGCCGCAGCAGGCGGCGCCCGGCCCACACCTCGCCGACGAGCACCATGAGGACGCCGATCAGCAGGCATCCCGACACGTTGGTGAGGAGGGTCGCCCACGGGAAGGCGCCGCGAGGGTGCGGGAGCGCGACCGACAGGCCGTACCGGGCCAGCGCCCCGAGCACGCCTCCGGCGGAGACGGCCAGCGGCACCGGGAGCGCGATCGACCGGGGTCGCGCCGTGCCCGGCGTGCCGGTGCCGGCGCCCGCGACGGTGCGGGGCTCGGTCATAGGTCCTCCTACCAGCATGGTGACGACGCATCTGGTAGGGACCGTTGGCGGTCGATCCGCGGTTCGCCTCCGCAGAGGGCGGCGGGCCCCACCGCCGCGGCCCCGGCCGGGGCTCGGGCCCCATCATATCGGCCCGCGCCCCCCGCACCGGGGACGGTGGACGGTGACCGGAGGGGTACGGAGCCGAATTAGTTCCGCTACGAAACAATCCGCTACCTAACGTATTCTCGAGGGTATGAGCACGCAAGCACCCTCCAGGAACGTCCGCGACCTCACCGGCCTGCTGGCCCACGCCGCCCACGTGCTGACGACCCGGCTGACGGCCGCGCTTGCCGAGATCGACAGCTCCCCGCGCGCGCACTGCGTCCTCTACCACGCCATGGAGGCCGAGCGGACGCAGATCCAGATCGCCGAGATGACCGACCTGGACAAGACGACCATGGTCGTCACCGTGGACGAACTGGAGCGCGAGGGACTGGCCGAGCGGCGCCCGTCCAGCACCGACCGCCGCGCGCGCATCGTCGCCGTCACGCCCCTCGGCGAGGAGAACGTCCGGCGGGGCCAGGAGATCGTCGACCGCGTGCACGGCGAGGTGCTGGCGGCCCTGCCGGAGGAGCAGCGCGAGGTGTTCGTCGAGGCGCTGACGAGCCTGGTCGCGGGCGAGCTCGCCAAGCCGATCGAGTGTGACAAGCCGGTACGGAGGCCGCGCCAGGCCCGCAAGTAATCCTCTGAAAGATAGTCTGTTAGCAGAGTATCTGCTACGGTCTTTTCTGTCGTTCTTGCGGACAGGAGAGACCATGCCGAACACCCTTCGTTCACGCCGGCTCGCGCTCGCGATCCTCTGCGCCGGGATGTTGATGATCATCCTCGACGGGGTGATCGTCACCGTCGCGCTTCCGGCCATGCAGCGCGACCTCGGCTTCACCCCCTCGGGCCTCACGTGGACCATGAACGCGTACATGATCGCCTTCGGCGGGTTCCTGCTGCTGGCCGGGCGGCTCGGCGACCTGATCGGCCGCAGGCGCGTGTTCGTCGCCGGGCTCACCGCCTTCACCGCCGCCTCCGTGCTCTGCGGCCTGGCGACCGGCCCCGAGATGCTGATCGTGGCCCGCTTCCTCCAGGGAACGGGCGGGGCGATGGCCTCGGCCGTCAGCCTCGGGATGATCGTGACGCTGTTCCCCGAGCCCGCCGAGCGGGCCAAGGCGTTCGGCGCGTTCAGCTTCGTCGGCGCCGGGGGCGCCTCGATCGGCCAGGTGCTCGGAGGCGTGCTCACCCAGGGCCTGAGCTGGCACTGGATCTTCTTCATCAACGTGCCCATCGGCCTGGTCGCCATCGTGATGGCCCTGCGCGTGCTGGCCTCCGACCGGGGCCTCGGCCTGCGCCAGGGCGCCGACGTCCTCGGTGCCGCCCTGGTCACCTCGGGGCTCATGCTGGGCGTCTACACGATCGTCGAGGCCGAGGGCCACGGCTGGGCCTCCGCGCACACCCTCGGCTTCGGCGCCCTGGCGATCGCCCTGCTCGCCGCGTTCGTCCTGCGCCAGGCCAGGGCCGCCAAGCCCCTGCTGCCGCTGCGCGTGTTCGCCTCGCGCAACGTCTCCGGCGCCAACCTCATCCAGATGCTGATGGTCTCCGCGCTGTTCGGGTTCCAGGTGCTCATCGCCCTGTACCTGCAGAACGTCCTGCACTACGACGCCGCCCGGACCGGCCTCGCGATGCTGCCCTGCGCGGTGGCGATCGGCCTGGTGTCGCTGCTGGTCGCGGCCCGCGTGATCGCCCGCTTCGGCGAGCGCCGGGTGCTGCTGGCCGGCCTCGCCCTCCTGAGCGCCGGCATCGGCCTGCTGACCCGGCTGCCCGTCGCGGACGCGAACTATGTCACCGACCTGCTGCCCACGATGCTCTGCGGCGCCGGGTTCGGCCTTTCGATCACCGCGCTGACGACCCTCGGCATGTCCGCCGCCCGCCCCGACGACGCCGGACTCGCCTCGGGCCTGTTCAACACCACCCAGCAGGTCGGCGGCGCGATCGGCCTCGCCGTCCTGACCACGCTCGCCGCCTCCCGCGCCGACGCCCTCTCCGCCTCGGGTAGCGGGCGTGAGGCCGCGCTGACCGGCGGCTTCCACCTCGCCTTCGCCGTCGGAGCGGGTCTGCTGCTCGTGTCCCTCGTCCTGGCCTTCACGGTGCTGCGCGAGAACCGCGCCACCGCGGACGCCGAGACGCGCACACCGGAGCCGGCCCAGGTCTGACCGGCCGCGGGGCCCGTGGGCGGCGGGGACGGCGTGGCCGGAGGCGGCAGGGAACCGTCTCCCGGGGGCATACGGGGACGCGGGGGCCGGGTTTCCTCATCCAGCCGCTCTGACGGCCCCGACGGCGGCCAGCAGGGCGCGCACCGCGGCGTCGAACCGCTCGGGGCGTTCGAGGTTCGGCATGTGGGCGGCGCCCTCGACCACCACGAGCGCCGCCCCGGGCACGCGGTCGCGCAGATACTCGGCGTCGGCGACGGGCGTGAACGCGTCGTCTCGGCCGACGACGACCAGCGTGGGCACGGTGACCTCGGTGAGCGGGTCGCTGTAGTCGAGGCGCTCGGCCCGGCCGAGCAGCGCGGCGGCGGCGCCCTCGGGCGGGGCCGCGCGCATCATGCCGAGCACGTGCGCGGCGACTTCGGGCAGCGCCTCGACATTGTACGGGGCGATCATCTTGGCCAGCACCTCCTCGGCGTAGGGGCCCATGCCCTCGCGCAGCAGGCGAGCGGCCTGAGCGTGCCGGGCGGTCCTGCCGTCCGAAGTCTCGGCCTGGGCGAAGGTGTCGGCGAGCAGCAGGCCGCGCACCCGGCCGGGGAACAGGCGGGCGAACTCCATCACGATCTGGCCGCCCATGGAGAGGCCGCCGATCACCACCTCGCCGAGGCCGAGGTGGTCGAGCAGCGCCGCGATGTCCCGCGCGAAGGTCTCCAGCGGCGTGACGCCGGGGACGACGGTGCTCTCCCCGTAGCCGCGCAGGTCCGGGGCTATCACCCGCAGGCCCGGCCCGGCGAGGGCGGCGAGCTGCGGGGCCCACATCGAGCGGTCGAAGGGGTGCCCGTGCACCAGCACCAGCGGCTCCCCCTCGCCCGCGTCGTCGTACCCGACCGTGATCCCGTTGACGAAGGCCCTGCTCACCACGTGCCCCCCGTTGTCTTCGCCGCCCGCTCGCGCGGCGCGGCGGCCGTCCTGATCGCGATGCTAGGAGCGCGGCCCCGGTCGGTGCAATATTCTCTTTGCACTCGGTGCAATGCCGGGTTTGCTGGTGAGCGTGAGGTTCATGGACGACTACCGCCGGATCGCCGACACCGTGGCGGCCGAGATCGCCACCGGAAGGCTGCGCCCGGGAGACCGGCTGCCGCCGCAGCGCGCGTTCGCCCGCCGCCGGGGCATCGCCGGCTCCACCGCCGCCCGCGTGTACCGCGAGCTCGCCCGGCGCGGGCTGGTGGTCGGCGAGGTCGGGCGGGGCACGTTCGTCCGGGCGGGCGAGCGGCCCACCGGGCACGCGCTGGTCGAGCCCGGCGGCGCCCGCGTGGACCTGGAGCTCAACTACCCGGTCGTGGCCGAGCAGCCCGCTCTGCTCGCCGAGGGCCTCGGCCGCCTGACGCGCCCCGACGTGCTGGCCGCCTCCCTGCTGCCCGTCGGCCCGTCCGGCACCGCCGAGGCGCGCGAAGTCGCGGCTCGGCTGCTCGCGCGGGGCGGCTGGGAGCCCGATCCCGCCCGTGTCCTGTTCGCCGGAAACGGACGCCAGGCCATCGCGGGCGCCCTCGCCGCGCTGGTCCCGGCGGGAGGACGGCTCGGCGTCGAGGCGCTGACCTACCCGATGGTCAAGGCCATCGCCGCGCGGCTCGGCGTCACGCTCGTCCCCCTTGCCACCGACGAGGCCGGGGTTCGCCCCGACGCGCTCGCCGCCGCCCACCGCGGCGCTCCCCTGCGCGCGGTCTACCTGCAGAGCGCCGTGCACAACCCGATGGCCGTCACCATGCCCGCCCGGCGGCGCGCCGAGATCGCGGACACACTGCGCGACCTCGGCCTGTACGCCGTCGAGGACGCGGTCTGGGCGTTCCTGCGCGAGGGCGACTGGCCGCCGATCGCCGCCCTCGCCCCCGAGCGGACCGTCCTGGTCGACAGCCTGTCCAAGCGGCTGGCCCCCGGCCTGACCGTGGGGTTCGCGCTCACCCCGCCCGAGCAGGCCGCCTCGGTCGCCGCCGCCCTGCGGTCCGGGGCGTGGACGGCCACCGGGTTCGCCCTGGAGGCGGCGACCCACTGGATGGCCGGCGGCACCGTGGCCGCCGTCGAGCGTGCCAAGCGCCGCGACGCCGGCGAACGCCAGCGGGTCGCCGCCGCGTGCCTGGCCGGGTTCGCCACCCGGGCCGACCCGCAGTCCTACTTCCGCTGGTGGGAGCTGCCCGAGCCCTGGCGCGCGGAGACCTTCGTCGCGGCGGCGGCGCGCCGGGGCATCGCGGTCACGCCCGCCGCGTCGTTCGCCGTGGCCGCGCGCAGCGCCCCGCCGGCGGTCCGCGTCGGGCTCGCGTCGCCGACGATCGCGGTCCTGACCCGGGCGCTGGACACCCTCGCGGCCCTCGCCCGGCGCACGCCTGAGGACGCGGGCGAGGACTGAAGCCCTACCCGTCGTACACCAAGGAAATATGGGTATTTGTACAGTTCTTCTATGACCACCACGCGCGCCGAAGTGCACCACAGCCACCGGGACGTGACCGGCGGGTGGCTGCGTCCCGCCGTCTTCGGCGTGATGGACGGCCTCGTGTCCAACGCCTCGCTCATCGCGGGCGTGGTCGGCGGAGGCGCGAACAACACCGCGGTCACCATCGCCGGGCTCGCGGGCCTGGCCGCCGGCGCCTTCTCCATGGCCACGGGCGAGTACACCTCGGTGCGCTCGCAGTCGGAGATGACCATGGCCGAGATCGACGTCGAGCGCCGCGAGATCGCCCGCAACCCGCAGGCCGAGGAGGACGAGCTGGCGCAGCTCTACGAGTCGCGCGGGCTCACCCCCGAGCTGGCCCGCGAGGTCGCCCGCCAGCTCCACCGCCAGACCGACGTCGCCTGGCGCGTGCACGCCCGCGAGGAGCTCGGCGTCGACCCCGACGACCTGCCCTCGCCGTGGGTGGCGGCCGGGTCGTCCTTCCTGGCCTTCGCGATCGGCGCGCTCGTCCCGCTGCTGCCCTTCCTGCTGGGCTTCGGCTCGGTGCTCGCCGCCGTGCTGCTGACGGCGGCGGGGCTCGCGGCGACCGGCGCGATGGTGGCGCGGCTGACCGGCCGTTCGCCGCTGTACGGCGGGGCCAGGCAGCTCCTGCTGGGGTCGGCGGCGGCCGCCGTCACGTACGGGATCGGCAGCCTGGTGGGCACGGCGATCACCTGAGGCGCCGCGCCTCCTCCTTCCCAGGGGTGATCGGTCATGATGCCGCCGCGTACCCCGGACGGGGGGCACGCCGGTGGCGCGATGCCGGGTTTCGTCCCGATCCCGGGTGCGAAGGGCGGAGGTCAGGGGTGCGATAAGGCCCCTGACCGGCCACGTCTTCCCTCGGCAGGGGTGAATGTTGTCTATTGTTTCGACGTGCCGATGAATACGAACGACCCTCAGAACGACGCCGGTCCGGCGTTGCCGCGGCCCCGGCCGGACCGCTCCGTGCTCGTCGTGGCGCCGCCCGAGGACGCGCCCGGCCACTGGGCCGGCGCGCCGAGCGCCGTCCTGGCCGACGGCGTCGTCCACCTCGCCTACCGCCTCAGGCGCCCCATCGGCCAGGGACGCGGCTACGCCGTCGTCGTCGCGCGCTCCCTGGACGGCGAGCGCTTCGAGACGATCTACACCCTCCACCGCGAGGAGGTCGACACCGAATCCCTGGAGCGGCCCGCCCTCGTCCGCACGCCGGAGGGCGTATGGCGGCTGTACATCAGCTGCGCCACCCACGACTCCAAGCACTGGCGGGTCGAGCTGATCGAGGCGGACGACCCCGCGCGGTTCGACGCCTCGACCCGGCGCGTCGTCCTCCCCGGCGACCCCAAGACCGGGGTGAAGGACCCGGTGATCGTCCGCCACGACGGCATGTGGCACCTGTGGGCCTCCTGCCACCCGCTCGCCGACCCCGGCGAGGAGGACCAGATGGTCAGCGACTACGCCACCAGCCCCGACGGGCTGCACTGGACGTGGCACGGCACCGCGCTCAGCGGCCGTCCCGGCTGCTGGGACTCGCGGGGCGCCCGGGTCACCGCGGCCGTCCGCCACGACGGCACGCTGTACGTCGCCTACGACGGGCGGGCGACGGCCGAGGAGAACTACGAGGAGCGCACGGGCCTGGCCACGGGCACCGACCCCGCGACGCTCACGCCCGTCGGTGAGGAGCCGCTGGCCGAGTCCCCGTACGGCGGCCTGCGCTATCTGGACGTCCTGGAGCTCCCGGACGGCCGCAAGCGGCTGTACTACGAGCTGACCCGTCAGGACGGCGCGCACGAACTGCGCACCGAACTGCGCTGAACCACTCCCGGAGGCGGCGGTGGGCGTCGGCGGGCCGGCGGTGCCCGGCGACGCCCCGGGCGACGACCGGGCCTTCCGGTCAGGAGAGGCGCGGGCGGCCGTTGCGGGCCTGACGCTGGCCGGGGGGCCGGTCGCCCATCAGCCCTCCGGACCTCTCCCGGGGCCGCAGCCAGTCGCTGAAGTCCTCGCCCGTCACCTGGTGCAGCAGGGCGACGTCCCTTTCGAACCGGGGGATCAGGGCCTGCCGTTCGTCCCAGCTCAGGGGGCGGCGCGGGCGGCCGTTGTCCTGGAGGGCGACCTCCAGCGACTCGGTGAGGCGGCCCGCCAGCGCGCCCGGCAGGTGACGCCCGACGGCCGCGCCCGCGCGCATCACACGTGACAGCGCCTGGTGCCGCAGCGTCCGCTCGGGGTGGGCGGTGACGTTCTCCCGGGGCACCTCGGCGATCACCCCGGTCTCCACGCCGAGGAACCCGCAGATGCGGTCCAGGGTCGCCCGTGGCGCGTCCACGAGGTCGCGGTAGCGGAGCACCAGGACGTTGGCCGGGGGGAACAGCTTGAACAGGTCCCGAAGCTGCTCGCCGTACCGGCCGAGCCCGACGTAGTGCCAGAAGGCCGACCAGCCGGCGGCGACGCGGCGCTCCTCCTCGGCGCAGGCGCGCACCACGTCGCCGATCGGCTCCAGCCCCGCCGACCACAGGTGCGTCCAGTTCGAGTGCGCCCGCTCGACCGGGTCGCGCAGCACGACGATCAGCCTGGCGTCCGGGATCGTCGCGTGGATCCGGCGCTGGGCCCCCCGGTCGTACAGGTAGAACGGGGTGGACTCGCCCCTCAGCGTCCCCGGCGGCGCCTTCTCGAACAGCGCCTCGTAGTCCTCGCGGCGCCAGACGTGCTCGCGGAAGGTCTGGGCGTCGCCCGGCCCTCCCCGCGTGGGCGGCGGCCCGTCGGTGAGGAAGAACTTCGGTTCCTTGACCGCCGACATGAACAGCGCGGGGTGTCGTGCGAGCGCCGCGTGCAGGGCGGTGGTCCCCGCCTTCGGCGCTCCGATCACCAGGAAGTCCGGTAGGGCCATCCGATCCCCTCGGTGAAGAACGGCAACATCGGCCAGCATACCCACTTAATGCGTAGGAAAAGGGGATTTTGACCGATCATGGACAGCGCTTTGGGATCCCACGACCGGCATACGCGCAGGTGAGACAGGTCTCTCCTGCTCACCCCGCGGCGAGCGACGTATCAGGTTCAGAGAGTCGGCCACGCGGACTCGTCGATGACCACCCCTCCGGGCAGGGAGATCGCCTGGGGCGAGATGCGCGTGGGAGCCGTCAGGTCTTCGAGGAGGCGGGGTTCGCGGAGGTCGGCCCCCCACAGTACGGCGGGTCGTCATGCGGATCGACTTCGGACACGCGGGCCGCCCACGGCGACGCACGTGACCGATCGGCGCCGTCCGGCCTGTCCCGGGCCGGACGGGCGCCGGGTCAGCGGGGGCTCGGGATGCGGTGGCCGAGGAGGGAGGCGTGGTGGTCGGCGGCGTGGGGGCCGTCGGGATCGGCGTGGACGGTGGCCGCGCGCAGGCACGGTACGCGGTGGATGAGCCGGTGCTCGGCCTCCACGGCCACGGCGTGCGCCTCGATCACCGACACGCGGTGGTCCACGGTGATGTCGACCTCGGCGTGCAGGGCGTGGCCGATCCAGCGCATGCGGACGGAGCCGACGCTCCGGACGCCGGGCGTGGCGGCGAGCACCTGCTCGGCCGAGTCGAGCAGGTCCGGGTCGACGGCGTCCATCAGCCGGTGGTAGATCTGCCGCGCGGCGTCCCGCAGGACGAAGCAGATCGCGACGGTGATCAGCAGGCCCACCAGCGGGTCGGCGGCGCGGAACCCGAGCGCGGAACCGCCCGCCCCCAGCAGCACCGCCAGGGAGGTCAGGCCGTCGGCGCGCGCGTGCAGGCCGTCGGCGACCAGCGCCGCCGAGCCGATCTCGCGGCCCACCCTGATGCGGTAGCGGGCCACCCACTCGTTGCCGAGGAACCCCGCCACGCCCGCGGCGGCCACCCAGCCGAGCGCGCGGACGTCCTGCGGGGCGAGCAGCCGCTGGACGGCCTCGTAGCCGGCCATCACGGCCGAGGCGGTGATCACGGCGACGATCGCCAGGCCCGCCAGGTCCTCGGCCTTGCCGTAGCCGTAGGTGAAGCGGCGGGTCGCCGCGCGCCGTCCCAGGGAGAAGGCCACGGCCAGCGGGACGGCGGTCAGCGCGTCGGCGAAGTTGTGCAGGGTGTCGCCGAGCAGCGCGACCGAGCCGGAGTAGGCGACGATCACGGCCTGGACCAGGGCGGTCGCGACCAGGACGGCGAACGACAGGGCGAGGACGCGCATGCCCCGGCGGCTCGACTCCATGGCGGCGTCGGAGCGGGCGGCACTGTCGTGACTGTGCGGCGCGAAGAGGTGCACGGCCGCCGCCCGCATCCTCGTGACCTTCGGCCTCGGCCCGTGGGCACCTTCCCCCGCTTCGGCCTTGCGCCCGTGCCCATGCCCGTGTCCGTGCCCGTGCCCGTGCCCGTGCCCGTGTCCATGCGCATCGACATGGCCGGTTCCGTCGGCGATTTGGTGGCCGTGGCCGTCGCTTCCTCCCTGCCCGGCCTCGTGATCCCGGGCGGTGGGCGAAGGGCCGTCGGGAGGTGGAGAGACGTGCCTCGGGTGGTCGGACATGGACACCTCTTCCGCGGCCGTTTGCGGGGATCGACCTTCGCGCGCATTATATGTAGTCATGTACGCACGCGACAACGGATCAGGTGCGCATCCGTTGCAGGAGCAACCCAGTGCCGCCCAGGTCGAGACCGCCGTCGACGCCTTCCGCATGCTCGGCGACGCCACCCGGCTGCGGCTGATGTGGCTGCTCGCCTCGGGCGAGTACGACGTGACCTCACTGGCCGAGGCCGTCGGCACGGCCAGGCCCTCCGTCTCCCAGCACCTCGCCAAGCTCCGGCTCGCGGGGCTGGTCGACACCCGCAGGGAGGGGCGCCGCGTCCTGTACCGCGCCCGCGACGCGCATGTCCGCCGTCTGATCGCCGAGGCCCTCTTCCACGCCGACCACGAGGTGTCCGGGATTCCCCGCCACGACACCTGACCCACGTCCGCACCTGGACACCATGCCGGCGCCCGCGACGCCACGCCCCCCTGTCCGGCTCCGAGCGGGAGAGGCCGGTCAGGCGTCCGAGCGGGAGAACCGGAGCGCCGCCGTCCCCACGAACACGACGACGTAGGCGGCGAGCGCGGCCAGCGCGGCGAGCGGGGGCAGCCCGGCGCTTCGCGCGAAGGGGCCCTGCGTGATGTCCTCGTCCGGCGTCCATCCGGCGAGCTGGTCCGGCAGGTTGGCCGGCATGAACATGGCGACCCGCACGCCCCACGGTTCAGGGAGGACGCCAAGGGCGAGGGCCGGCAGGACGAACGTCAGGCCCGCCACCGCCACGATCGCCGCCGCGGTGGACCGCGTCAGAGTACCCAGGCCGAAGCCGACCAGGGCCACGACCATCACCGACAGTCCCATGCACACCAGGAGGGGCGCCTTCGCCGCCAGGGAAACCGGGTGCCCCGGGAACGCCCGGTCCCCCACGATCCACGCCTCGACGGCGACGACGGCGAACAGCACCGCCGTGCCCGCGACGAGCGAGACGGCCGCAAGCGCGACCGCCTTGCCGACGAGCAGCCGTCCCCGGCGGGGAACGGCGACGAGGCTGGTCCTGATCATTCCGCTCGAGTACTCGCCCGTGATCGCGATCACGCCGAGCACCCCGATCACGAGCTGGACGAACGGCAGGAAGTACTCCTCGACCGCGATGCCCTTCCACCGTGCCCGGGTCGCCGCCGGGAGGCCGTCCCACGCGCTCACCGCCTGCCAGGTGAGCAGGGCGGTCAGCACCACGATCAGCGCGGCGGCGCCGAGAACGTAGGACGTCGAGCGCACCGACCGCAGCTTGATCCACTCGGACGCGACGACATCGGCCGCCGAACGGCCCGCGCCCTCCCCCGCCGGGACGGCTTGCGTGAGTCCCTCGCCGCTCATCGCCCGTCTCCCCCGTGGACGCCGAGCCCCGGCCGGTACTCCATCTCGCCGGAGGTCAGCGCCAGGTACGCCTCCTCCAGGGAAGCGCCGCGCGGGGTGACCTCGTGGACCGCCATGCCATGCCGGACGGCCAGGTCCCCGATGCGGGCCACCTCCATGCCGCTCACCGACAGCCCGCCGCCGGGATCGCCGGTCACCTCGGCCCCGGCACCGGTCAGCACTGCGGCCAGCTCGGCGGCGCGGGGCGAGCGCACCAGCACGCCGCGCCCGTACCGCTCGGCCAGCTCGCGCACGGAGGTGTCGGCGATGAGGCGGCCGCGGCCGATGACGATGAGCCGGTCGGCGGTGAGCTCCATCTCGCTCATCAGGTGGCTGGAGAGCAGGACGGTGCGCCCGCCCCTGGCGAGGTCGCGCATGAGCCCGCGGATCCACCGGACGCCGTCGGTGTCGAGGCCGTTCACCGGCTCGTCGAACACCAGCACGCCGGGGTCGCCGAGCAGGGCGGCGGCGATGCCGAGGCGCTGCCGCATGCCGAGGGAGAAGCGGCCGACCCTGTGGCGGGCGACGCCGGCGAGGCCGGCCTGCTCCAGCACCTCCGTGACCCGGGCCCGGCCGATGCCGTTGGCGCGGGCGAGCGCCCCGAGATGGTCGAGGGCCCGGCGGCCTCCCTGCACCGCCCCGGCGTCGAGCAGGGCGCCGACCTGGCGCATCGGCCGGCTCAGGGAGGCGTACGGCCGCCCGCCGATCAGCGCGCGGCCGGAGGTGGGGGCGCTCAGGCCGAGCAGGGCTCGCATCGTGGTGGTCTTACCCGACCATGGGATATGACAGTTCTTTTCGGTAGAATGGGATCAACAACGACGAAGCCGGAGGGAACAGGACATGACCAAGCGAGCAGCCATCCTCGCCAGGATTGTTGCCCGGCGCCGAAATTGCCGACGAGGTAGGCGCTGAGGATGCCGATGATCTGGGATGAGAACACCCCGCCGTGGGTGGTCCGGCGGGGTGTTCATCGGCGAGGTGTCGTTGTTCGTCGGCATG
>NZ_QOIL01000012.1:278297-289614 GCF_003323745.1 Sphaerisporangium album | reverse complement strand
CACGGACAGGATCAGGAGATCAACCTGGCCATTGACCAGGACTTTTGATGGCCGCCGACCAGGAACCGCTGTCCGTCAGCCTCGACTTTTCTGTCCGCTGATCAAGAGTTCCACGTGACCGCTCTCATAGACTGGTGACGTGATCGAGTTGGGGTCGCGGGAGCGGACGCAGGCGCCGCCTGCTCACATCGTGTGGGAGAGTTTGGCCGACCCGTGGCGGCGTGGTGGGCGGCGGTGGCTGGAGCTGCGGTCCGATGAGGTCGAGCCGCGCATCCTCCGGGCGGTGGAGCCGGAGCTCGTGGTCTGGTCGTCGTTGTGGCCGGAGAGGCCCGGTGACGAGATCCGGTTCGACATCCGGCCCGCCCAGAACGGATGCTCGCTGCGCTGGACGTTGTCGACGCCAGGAGAAGCCCCGGAACAGGCCGTGCTCGGCGACCTGCGCCATCGGCTCAACTTCCTGATCAACGCCCAGCTCCGATTCTCCTTCGGGCAGTAAGACAAGGCGTCGGCTTCCTTCGCCTGCCGCTCGAAGCTCGGTACGTCACCCTCGGACAGGGACATGCTGGTCGAGGGCGTCGCAACAGATGTCGAAGCCGCTGTGGCGAGGGCATTCGACTTCGCCGCCTTGTGGGCAGTAGTAGAGGTCCGGGCAGCCGCAGTCAATGAACTCGGGCAACGGAGTAGGGAGGCCGTTCACGACCGTAAGCATGCGTCGGAGACGCCCCGCCGCGCAATTGCTTTGATCTTTCGTTCCGTCTGCCGGTGGTGAGGCCGCGTCCGGTGTTCGGGACTGATGCGACGCTGGTTCGAGCTCAGGAGAGGTCCGTCACCTCGATGGTCAGGGTGGAGGGCAGCGTGCCGCCGAGGGTTTGGAGGGTTGGGGGGCCGTCGGTGGGGATGGTGATGGTGCCCCAGGCGGTGCCGGCGACGAAGGGGTAGCGGCCGGGGCGGTGGGTGATCTTCAGGTGGGCCGTGGTGGCGTCGTAGTGGAAGCCGGTGTAGGCGTCGAGCAGGGACCAGCCGGCCATGGCGCGCACGTAGTGGTCGCCGCACTCGATCTCGTTGAACGGGTTGCGGCGGGTGCCGTCGTAGCGCTCCTGGATCGCCCTGACGATGCGCATCGCCTCGTCGGTGAGCCCTTCGTGCAGGCAGTGCGCGGCGACCTGGTACTCCACGCCGGTCCACACCTCGTCGCTGTAGCGCAAAGGCACGTCCGGACGGCCCCCGTGGGGCCAGCTGCACACCACCAGCCCGGTCTCGTCGCCGTCGGCGAAGACGCGGTAGCCGTGCTCGGTGAACCCCGTGCGCAGGTTGTACCGGACGATCGCGGCGAGCGCGGCGCGGACGCGGTCGGGGGGCAGGATGTGGCCGAGGCCGAGCTGGTGCGCCCACCACTGGCCGAGGAGCTGGTCGGACAGGCATCCGAGGCCGAAGTCGTAGGCCTCGCCCGTCACCGGCTGGGAGTAGTACTCGCCGTTCCACAGGAGCTTGTCGTAGTTGTCGCGCGCCACCGTGAACCGGTCCTCGTACGCGGACGCGGCGGCCGGTTCTACCAGCACGGCCATCGCGCGCATCGCCCGCAGCGCGGCCAGCCACAGCCCGCCGACGAACATGTTCGGCCCGTGCAGGCTGATGTCGTAGGTGACGGGCTGGTCACCGCGCAGCACTCCGTCGCCGTCGAGGTCCCAGGTCGTCGTGACGTGGTGCATGAGGTGGCGCAGCGCCGGCCAGTGTCCGCGCAGCCAGTCGGTGCCGGCGCCGTCGAGCACCGAGCGGTAGGTCTTGAGGACCGCGCCGAGCATGCCGTCGAGCGCCGGGCGTTCCGGCCCGCCGATCATCACGTCGTGGAACTGCGGCAGGTACAGCGGCAGCACCACCCGGTGCGGCAGCGCCCCGTCGGGCGCCTGGACGGAAAGCTCGGTGTCGCGCATGCTGCGCCCGAGGTCCGGGAAGAGCCGGGCGAGGGCCTGCTCGTAGTTGAAGACGTGGTTGCAGTTGAGCGGGCAGGACCCGCCGACGTCGCCGTTCCAGTTGCGGGTGGAGGCGCCGAGCGCGCCCTCGAAGCCGTAGGCGCGGCCGTCGGCGGTGCGGAACAGGGTGGGCGAGCGCACGAGGGTGCCCTGGGCGGAGACGACCTCGCGTAGCTCCTCCGGCAGGTCGCTGCCGGCGACGGCGTCGGCCCAGGCCCGCGAGGCGGTGTCGAGACGGTCCCGGTCGGCGAGGTAGGCGTCGAGGACGTCGAGCGCGCCGCCGAACCGGCCGGCGTAGTGGTTGCCGACCCAGAACCGGCTGCCGCCGTACGACTGCGGCGGGCCGAACCGGTCGAAGTCGGCGTACCGGTTGGGGAACCACCAGGCGTGCACGACGTCGATCGTCGTCGTCTCCCCCGGCTTCAGCGCGAACGCGACCGCGACGGCGGCGTCCCAGGTGTGTCCGGCCGGGCTCGGGCCGACGGGCGCGCGCAGCGGCGAGACCCCGTCCGCGACCGCGTTACGCAGGGCCGCGTCGCTGTAGTCGCCCAGTTGGATCGGCGTCACCAGCTTCGCGGTCTCCACGAACCGCAGCATCGCCTCGGCGCCGAGCGCGCGGGGCAGCGCCGCGGCCGGTCCGTCGGTCCACAGCAGCATCTCGCCGTACGACGGGTCCTTCTCGTCCAGGCCCGGGTGGTCCATGAGGACGCCGGTCTGGCCGGGACGGCGCAGCAGGCGGTTGACGTTGCCGCCGTAGCCCGCGCCGCGGGTGCCGTCGATCGGGGTGACCCCGTCCCAGCCGACCGCGTTCTGCAACGTGCCGAGCAGCCAGCCGTGCCGGAACTCGGGGCTGGTGTTGGTCAGGGTGAAGCGGTACCGCACCAGCGGAAGTGCGCTGGCGTCCGAGTCGAGCGGGACGAAGGGGGTGAACGCCGACAGCGACACGGCGACGGGGAGCTCGTCGTCCAGGTAGGACACCTCGGCGAAGGGGTAGGCGGCGTGGAACTCCGTGCCGGCCACCGTCGGCCAGGGCGGCAGCCGGTCGGCGTCGGGCACCTCGGCGTCGGAGACGTTGGGCGCGGGGCGCTCGTGCGGCGGCAACGGCGCGGAGCGCAGCAGCCGGACGACGTCGCCGGGCGGCTCGGTCGAGGAGACCCGCAGCGCGAAGAAGCTGTCGGGCAGGAATCCGAGATGGTTGGCCACCCCGGACAGTTGCCACTGGCGCAGCGCGCCGTCGCCGCCGAGGGCCACGTGCCCGGTGCCGAAGCCTCCGAGCGGAAACGCGACCGCGCGCCGGGCATCTCCGGTGTACCGCCTCACCGCCGACTTCCCTTCGGGAAATGATCGCCAGACGGCCGTCCTCGGCCCCGCGGGGCCTGGCGCACGGCTGGAAATCTTGATCATGAAATCGATTTCACACAAGCTAGACGAGGTCACGAGGAGGTGTCAAGAGCGAGGGGGTCCGCGGCCCGCGGGGGTCGCTAGGGTGTGTCCATGGCCACGATCTACGAGGTAGCGGCGCTGGCAGGGGTCTCGCCCGCGACCGTCTCGCGCGTCTTCAACGGGCTCGCGGTCTCGGAGGAGAAGCAGCGACTCGTCCGCGACGCCGCCGCCAGGCTGGCCTTCACCCCGAACAAGACCGCCCGCCGGCTGCGCAAGCGAAGCTCGGAGATCATCGCGCTGCTCATCCCCGATATCGAGAACCCGTTCTACACGGCGCTCGCCCGCGGCGTCGAGGACCGCGCCCAGGAGTCGGGCTTCTCGGTCGTGCTGTGCAACACCGACGACGACCCCGGCAAGGAACTGCGCTACCTGCAGATCGCCGCGTCCGAGCAGATGGCGGGCGTGATCCTGTCACCGGCCTCGGACGAGGTCGACCTCGGCGCGATCGTGTCGCTGGGACGTCCCGTCGTGGCCGTCGACCGCACGACGCCGTACCCGGTCGACGCCGTCAAGATCGACAACCGTTCGGCGGGCATCGCGGCGACGAAAGCCCTGTTCGACGCCGGGTACCGCAGGGTCGCCTGCATCGCGGGCCCCGCGGGGATCGAGGCGACCGAGGACCGCGTCCACGGGTGGCGGCAGGTCGTCGCGTCCCGCATGCGCGAGGGCTACCTGCGGCACGCGAACTTCCGGGTGGACGGCGGGCACGCGGCGATGACGCACCTGCTCGCCCTCGACACCCCGCCGGACGCCGTCGTGACCACCAACAACCTGATGGCGGTGGGGGCGTTACAGGCACTGGTGGAGGCCGGGATCTCGCCGGAGACGTTCGGCGTCGCTGCCGTCGGCGAGCTGCCGTTCATGGCGCTGGCCCCGGCGAGCGTGGTGCAGGTACGGCTTCCGGCGCGGCACCTCGGCACCACCGCCGCGACCATGCTGCTCGAGCGCATCGCCGGTGACGCCCAGCCCCTGCGCACCGTGGTCCTGCGCGCCGAGGTCGCGCCTCCGGCGTCGCCGCGTGAGGAGTGGGCGCGCAAGGAGTCTGCGCTGTAATCGATACCAGCGCAACATTCCCCTGATCAGCGATGGGTAGATGAACCACGTGTTTCGGGTCTTGACGAAATCGATTTCTTAGACTTCACTGTGGCGCACCCCAAAGCTCCCATCGAGAGGGATGCAGGCCTATGAACATCCCCTACCGCAAGATCGCGCTGGCCTGCGCGACCACCGCCATGGCGGTGACCGCCCTTGCGGCTTGCTCAAACGGTTCCGACTCGGCGTCGTCCTCCGGCGCAAAGTCGCTCGAAATCGTCTACTGGAACTACGGCCCCGCCGCCGAGAGCGGCAACAAGGCCACGGCCGACGCCTTCATGGCGGCGCACTCCGACGTGAAGGTCACCCTCACCCCGGTCACCGGGGAGAACTGGGGCACCTACTACGCGAACGTCGCGACGCTCATCGCCTCGGGGAAGCACCCCGACCTCATGGTCATCTCCGGCGAAGGCGCCCAGTTCGTCCACTCCAACAACCTCGTCCAGCCGATCAACAAGTACCTCGACAAGGATTCCGCCGCCAAGGCGATCGTCGGCGACATCGCGAAGGGCCTCATCGACGGGTTCACCGTCAAGGGCGACGTCGTCACGCTGGCATACGGCTGGAACGACATGGTCGTCTACTACAACACCGACCTCTTCAAGAAGGCCGGCATCGCCCCGCCGAAGCCCGACTGGACCTGGGACGACTTCAAGGCGACCGCCAAGAAGCTCACCGCGGACACCAACGGCGACGGCAAGCCCGACCAGTACGGCTTCACCTGGGCCAGCAACGAGATCTTCCCCGGCATCATGCCCTGGGTCGCCAACGCCGGCGGCAACCTCACCAGCGACGACGTCTGCCAGGCCACCGCCGACACACCCCAGGTCAACAAGGCCGTGAGCTTCCTCAACGGCATGATCACCGAGGGGATCGCCCCGGCGCCCATGCCGATGAGCGATGTCTTCACCAGGTTCCAGAACGGGCAGATCGCCATGTTCGGCGCGGGCCGGTGGCCGATCGCCACCTTCCTCCCCGCGGGGTTCAAGGCGTTCGACATCCAGCTCTACCCGAAGGGCGACACCTACAAGACGGTGTTCGGCGGCGCGGGCTATCCGATCCTGAAGTCGTCGAAGAACCCGGATCTCGCCTGGGAGTACCAGAAGTTCACCGTGAGCAACGAGATCGAGAAGCAGTACGTCGGCACCCCCGACAAGCCCGGCGACTCCATCCCGTCGCGTCGCTCGGTGGCCCAGACGATCTCGAAGGTCGGCGTTCCCCCCGCCAACTCGGACCTGTACTACAACAGCATCGACGACTACCCGACTCTCGTGCCGTACCCCGCACCGGCGAAGTACAGCACGTTCGAGTCGACCGTCCTGCGCCACCTGCAGCAGATCTTCGCAGGTGAGGCGTCTGTCTCGGATGGTCTCAAGAGCATGCAGAGTGAGTTGAGCAGCATCGTCACCTGCTGAGTCCGACCCGATCTCGCGCAAGGCAACTCATGACAACCAGTAGCACACTCCGGCCCGGGGTCGGCGACCGCTCGGTCACCGACCCCGGGCCCCCGGCCCCGCGTCCGCGGGGCGACGGGGCGGCCGCGCTAGCGTTCCTCACACCGTCGATCATCACGTTCCTCGTCTTCGTCCTCGCCCCGACGGTGGGCGTGCTGGTGCTGAGCTTCTACAACTGGAACCTGCTGAGCGACGGTACGTTCGTCGGCCTCGACAACTTCGACCGGCTCATCCACGACGGGCGCCTGCTCGGGGTCTACGGCTCCACGACCTACATGGCGCTCGCGATCCTCGCCGTCAACGTCGTCCTCGGGCTCCTGCTCGCGGTGCTGCTCGAGACCCGGATGCCCCGCTGGCTTCGCGGATTCTTCCGGCTCTCCTACCTGTTCCCCTTCGTCGTGTCGGCCTCCGCGGTGGCCCTGATCTGGCGGTTCCTCCTCAACAAGGACCTCGGCCTGGTCAACTACCTGCTCGGCCTCGTCCACGTCGACCGCATCGACTGGCTCGGGTCCTCGGCGTTCGCGCCGGTGTCCGTCATCATCGTCAACTCGTGGAAGACGATCGGGTTCTCGATCCTCGTCTACATCGCCGGCCTGCAGTCGATCCCTGACCAGCTGCGCGAGGCGGCCATCGTGGACGGCGCCGGCGCCTGGACGAGGTTTTGGCGGATCACCTTCCCGCTGCTCTCGCCCACCATCTTCTTCCTGGTCGTGATCAACACGATCAACTCGTTCCAGATCTTCGCCGAGCCGCGTGTGCTCACCCAGGGCGGCCCCGGCGACTCCAGCCGGACGATCGTCGAGTACCTCTACGACCGGGCGTTCGGGGACTTCGACCTCGGCTACGCCTCCGCGATCGGCATCACCTTCGCGCTGATCCTGGTGGTGCTCACCGCCATCCAGTTCTGGTTCTCGCGCAGATGGACGTTCTACTGATGAGCACCGCGACGACGAGCATGTCTCCCCGCCTCGGGCGCCTGGCCGCCCGCGTCCTGACCTTCCTGGTCCTCGGCATCGCGGCCCTCGCCATCACCGCGCCGTTCCTGTGGATCTTCCGCGGCGCGCTGTCCGGCTCCGACGCCGAGCTGTACCGTCTGCCGCCGACCTTCGACGCCGGAACCCTCACCGTGCGCAACTTCGGCCGCGTCACCGAGCAGGTGCCGTACTTCCGGTTCTTCCTCAACTCGATCATCGTGTCGACCGTCGTCACCGCCGCGCAGCTGATCACCTGCTCGACTGCCGCCTACGCCTTCGCGCGGCTGCGGTTCCGCGGCAAGGGCGTCCTGTTCGCCCTCGTCATCGGATCGCTCATGATCCCGATCCAGGTCACGATCGTCCCGCTTTTCCTGGTCATGTCGAAGCTCGGCCTCACCAACACGCTGTGGGCGCTCATCCTCCCGGGCATCTTCAGCGCGTTCGGGATCTTCCTGCTGCGCCAGCACTTCCTCGGGCTACCGCGCGGGCTTGAGGAGGCCGCCAAGATCGACGGGGCGGGCCAGTTCCGCACGTTCGCCCGGATCATCCTCCCGCTGTCCGGGCCGTCGATCGCGACGCTCGGCATCCTGTGCTTCACCTACTGGTGGAACGACCTGCTACTCCCCCTGGTGATGATCAGCGACACCGACCGGCAGACGCTCCCCGTCGGCCTCGTGCTGCTCGCCGGCCGCTTTTCGACCGGGTCGCTCGGCACCATCGCGGCCGGGATCACGATGGCGATCGTCCCGGTTCTGGTCGTCTTCCTCGCGGCGCAGCGGTACATCGTCCAGTCCATCGCGTCGAGCGGGCTGAAGCTCTGATGCCCGCCCGGTCGAGCGTCGTCGCCGTGACGTTGCCGTGGCTGGTCAGGCGCGGTGCGCTCGGGTTCTGGCACGAGCTGCCCCGGTGCGTCGTCGCGGGCGCGCTGGGCCTCGCCACGGCGGCTCCGCTCTTGGTGGCGATGATCGCCGCGTTGCCGGACTGGATCCTGGCCGCGACCACCGTGCCCCCGGCGCTCGCGCTGACGGGCCTCGTCCGGTTCGCCGCCGCGGTGGCGCGCGGCGACGGCCCGCGCCTCGCGACGCTGCGCGAGGTGGACCCGGCGCTCGCCCTGCTGCTCGCGGGCGGCGTCTCGCTCGCCGGGCTGGCGCTGAACTCCGGCGGCGGCGCCGCGCTCGCGGGTGCCGCGGGAGCCGCGGGACTGCTGCTCGTCTTCCCGTACGCCCTGGCCTACGGCGCCCTTCGGGGACGGCGCGGCCTGCGGGCGGTGCGGGGCGGGGCGATCCTCGTCGCGTTCCGTCCGAGCTGGGCCCTGACGCTCGTCGCCATGGGCTGCCTGGGCGGTTTCGCGGCGGCCGCCTCCGCCGGGGTGCTGGCCGCCGTGGTGCTGCCGCTGCTGCTCGCGATCACGGCCTCGCAGACGCTCGGGCTCCTCGACGAGATCGACGCGCTCCAGGGCCGCGCATGACGAGCGGCGCCGCCGCCATCCTCGAGCGGGTCGATCCTGAGCTGCGGGCCGGGCTCGCCGGCACGCTCACCGCCCACCTTCCCGGCGGCCCGCTCGACGTCGCGACCGTGCGCGCGCTGGACGACCGGCTGCGGGTGGACGTGGAACCCGCCGTGGCGCCCCGTGTGGTCCTCGTGCCGCGCCCGGACGGGACGGACCTCGCGCTGCGCGTCCACGGGCCGGAACCCCACGGCGAGAATGCCTGCCTGCTGTGGATCCACGGCGGCGGCATGTTCCTCGGCAGCGCGCGCACCGAGGACGCGTTCTGCGGGGACCTCGCCGCCGACCTCGGGGTGACCGTGGTCGCGGTGGACTACCGGCTGGCCCCCGAGCACCCGCACCCCGCCCCGCTCATGGACTGCCACGCGGCCCTCGCCTGGTGCGCGGAACGATCCGCGCGCGTCGTCGTCGCGGGCGGCAGCGCCGGTGGCGGCCTCGCGGCGGCGCTGTGCCTGCTCGCCCGGGACGCGGGCGGGCCGCCGATCGCCGCCGCGCACCTCTACTACCCGATGCTCGACGACCGGCACGTGACCCCCAGCGCCCGGGAGCTCGCCGACGCCCCGGTGTGGAACCGCAGGCTCGCCGAGCTGGCCTGGACGGCGTACCTCGGCGGACGCCCCGCCGACGCCCTGGCCGCCCCGGCGCGCGCCACAGACCTGCGCGGTCTGCCCCCGACCTACCTCGACACCGGCGAGCTCGACCTGTTCCGCGACGAGGACGCCGAGTACGCCGGACGGCTGGCCGCCGCCGGGGTGCCGGTGCGGTTCGAGGTCGTCCCCGGCGCCGTGCACGCCTTCGAGCTGATCGCGCCCGGCGCCGCGGTGAGCCGCGCGGTGCGTGCGCGCAGGCGGCGCGCGCTGGCGCACGACCTCGGCACCGCCCCGGCCGATGGATCCGCTCCGGCCGATGGATCCGCTTCGGCCGTCGCCGAAGGACCCACGCCGACCGCGGCCGAAGGATCCGCGCAGCGATGACCGCTCCACTCGAACCGACCGCCGGACACGGCGCAGACCCATGCGGGACCGGATGGCCGGCTCGAAGGTGACGATCTACCAGGTGGCCGCCCGCGCCGGAGTCTCGGCGGCCACCGTGAGCAGGGTGCTGAACGGAGCGCGCGTATCGGCGGAGTCCGAGCGTCTCGTACGCGCCGCGGCCGCGGAGCTGGCCTTCACGCCCAACCGGACGGCCCGGCGGCTCCGCCGCCAGTACTCCGAGGTCATCGCGCTGATCATCCCGGACGTGGAGAACCCGTTCTTCACCGCGCTCGCCCGCGGTGTGGAGAACCGGGCCCGCGCCGGTGGCTTCTCGGTCGTGCTGTGCAACACCGACGACGACCCCGCCCGCGAGTCGACGTACATCGACATCGCGCTCGCCGAGCACATGGCCGGCGTCATCCTGGCCCCGGCCGACGGCGCCAGCGACGTCAGCCGGCTCCTCGCCCGCAAATGCCCCGTCGTCGCCGTCGACCGGAGTCTGAACCGGCCCGACATCGACGCGGTCACCGTCGACAACCGGGCCGGAGGCCTGTCGGCCGCGGAGTCGCTGTTCGCCGACGGCTTCTCGCGGGTGGCCTGCATCACCGGACCCAGCTCGGTCGAGACGGCCCAGCTCCGCATGGAGGGGTGGCGGCAGGCCGGCGAACGCCACGGAGCGGGTGGCGACGGGCTGCTGCGCTACGCCGACTACCGCGTCGACGGCGGCCGGGCGGCGATGGCGGAGCTGCTGGCGCTCCGCGAGCCGCCGGACGCCGCGGTCGTCGCCAACAACCTGATGGCGGCCGGAGCCCTCGACGCGCTGCGCGACGCGGGGCTCACCCCGCACGCGTTCGGCCTCGCCGTGTTCGGCGACCTGCCGTTCGCGTCCTTCGAGCGCCAGGGCATCCGCGTCGTGGACCTGCCCGCCAGGGAACTCGGCGAGGCGGCCGCGAGCCTGCTGCTCGACCGTATCGCCGGCGACGACGGCCCGGCGCGGACGGTGGTCCTGCGCACGGATCGGACATTGAAGGAGAAGCAGTGACCCGAAAGGCTTTTCTGGGCGTCGACATCGGTACGTCGAGCAGCAAGGGCGTGCTGGTGGACGACACCGGCCGGTTGCTGGCGTCGGCCGTACGCGAGCACGAGGTCAGCCGCCCGCGTCCCGGTCATGTCGAGATGGACGGCGAGCTGTGGTGGACCGAGTTCCGCGAGCTCGCCGCCGAGCTGAGCGCGGGCTCCGACGCCGAGATCGCGGCGGTGGGCGTCAGCGGGATGGGACCGTGCGCGCTGCTGACGGACGAGGCCGGGCGTCCGCTGCGGCCGGCGATCCTCTACGGCGTCGACACTCGGGCGTCCGCGCAGATCGAGGACCTCACCGCCGAGCTGGGCGGACCCGAGGCGATCCTGGATCGGTGCGGGTCGGTCCTGTCCTCGCAGGCCGTCGGGCCGAAGCTCAGGTGGCTCGCCGAGCACGAACCGGAGACGTGGAGCCGCGCCCGCCGCCTGTTCATGCCCGCCTCGTGGCTCGTGTACCGCCTCACCGGCGCGTACACCCTGGACCGCCACTCGGCGAGCCAGTGCACGCCGATGTTCGACATCGGGGCCGCCGACTGGTATCGCCCGTGGGCGGAGCGCATCGCGCCACGGCTTGAGCTGCCGCCACTGGCCTGGTCCGACGAGGTGGCCGGCACGACCCGGGAGGCGGTCGCGGGCATCCCCGCGGGCACCCCCGTCATCACCGGCACGATCGACGCGTGGACCGAGGCCGTCAGCGTCGACGCCCAGAACCCGGGCGATCTGATGCTGATGTACGGCACCACCATGTTCCTGATCGCCACCGTCGAACGCCCGCTGAGGTCGCCGTCGATGTGGGGCACGGTCGGCGCGTTCCGCGGCTCGCACA
>NZ_QOIL01000012.1:0-278287 GCF_003323745.1 Sphaerisporangium album | reverse complement strand
TCGCACAACCTGGCGGGCGGCATGGCGACGTCGGGCGCGCTCACCACCTGGCTGCGCGACCTCGTGGGCGCGCCGGACTACGCCACGCTCCTCGCCGAGGCCGAGGCGTCCGGTCCGGGCGCGCACGGCCTGCTCGTCCTGCCCTACTTCGCCGGTGAGCGCACGCCGCTACAGGACCCGGACGCCCGGGGCGTCATCGCCGGCCTCACGCTCAGCCACACCAGGGGCGATCTGTATCGCGCGGCGCTGGAGGCGACGGCCCTCGGCGTCCGGCACAACGTCGAGGCGCTCCACGCCGCCGGCGCGCACGTCGAACGCGTCGTCGCCGTCGGCGGGGGCACGCGGGGCGGGCTGTGGACGCGGATCGTCAGCGACGTCACCGGCCTGCCCCAAATCGTCCCGACCACCACGATCGGGGCCGCGTACGGCGCCGCCTACCTCGCGGCGCGCACGACCGTCGCGGCCGACATCACGGACTGGAACCCACCGGCGGAGACCATCGCGCCGAACGCCGCGCTGCGATCCGGCTACGACGAGCTGTACGCGATGTACCGCCAGCTCTATCCGGCCACTCGCGGCATCGCCCACACGCTCGCGGCCCGGGAACGGACGCTCGCGGCACCAGCACCAACGGAGGACACACCTTGAACACCTACGCCGTCCCAGCCCCGCCCAGCCGCCCGACGGCGGAGCCGAACACCGCCTACCTGATCGCGAGCGGCGACCTTCGCCCGGCGGCGAACCTCGCCGGGTGGCCCACCCAGGCGAAGATGGAGGCCGACGTCACGGCCGCCTTTGCCGAGCTGGGCTGGACCGTACGGCGGGCGCACCCGGTCGACCCGGCCACCGGCCACGGATTCATCTCCAGCCAGCGCATGGGCCTGGAGGTCTTCAAGGACATCCCGGCCGACGCGCCGCTCATCGTCGCCGAGGCCGTCTGGCAGTACAGCCACCACGTGCTCGCCGGGCTGCGCACGCACCGGGGCCCCATCCTCACCGTCGCGAACTTCGCGGGGGACTGGCCGGGACTGGTCGGCCTGCTCGGCCTCAACGCCGGCATGGCGAAGATGGGCGTCGAGTACTCGACCATCTGGAGTGTCGACTTCACCGACGACTGGTTCAAGGCGGGTATCAGGAGCTGGGTGGAGACCGGGACCATCGCCCATGACCAGTCGCACGTGCGTGACCTGCCGGACCTGCCCGGCAGCCCCGAACGGGACCTCGGCCGCGCGCTCGCTCGGCAGCTCCTCACCGACAAGGCGATCATCGGCGTCTTCGACGAGGGCTGCATGGGCATGTACAACGCCATCATCGACGACGAGCTGCTCAACCCCATCGGCATTTACAAGGAGCGGCTCTCCCAGAGCGCGCTCTGGGCCGAGATGCAGACCGTGTCCGACCAGGAGGCGGACGCGGTCGGCCGCTGGCTCGCCGACAAGGGCATGACCTTTCGCCTCGGCACGGACGAGGCGACCGAGCTCACCGAGGCGCAACTGCGCTGGCAGTACAAGATGTACATCGCGGCGCTGCGCATCAGCGACGACTTCGGCCTCGACGCCGTCGGAATCCAGTACCAGCAGGGGCTGAAGGACCTCTCGCCGGCGTCCGACCTCGCGGAGGGCATCCTCAACAACGTCGACCGCCCGCCGGTGACCTCGCGGGACGGGGCGCGGGTCCTGTGGGACGGGCAGGCCCTGCCGCATTTCAACGAGGCCGACGAGGGGGTCGCTGTCGACGCGCTCGTGACGAACCGCATCTGGACGGCCATGGGCCTCGACCCGGCGACCACCCTCCACGACGTGCGCTGGGGCGAGGAGTACGGCGGACGGTTCGTCTGGGTCTTCGAGATCTCGGGGTCGGTGCCGCCGTCCCACTTCGCCGGCGGATACGCGGAAGCGGTCGGCCGGCGGCAGGACCCGGTGTACTTCCCGCTCGGCGGATCGACCATCAAGGGCGTCTGCAAGCCCGGCGAGATCGTCTGGAGCAGGGTCTTCGTGCAGGGCGGCGCGCTGCACGTCGACCTGGGCCGGGCGTCGGCGGTCTCCCTTCCCGACGAGGAGACCGAACGCCGCTCGCAGGCGACCACCCCCGCGTGGCCCATCATGCACGCCGTCCTGCACGGCGTGACCCGCGACCAGTTCATGGCCCGCCACAAGGCGAACCACCTCAACGTCGCCTACGCCCCCGACGCCGAGACGGCGGACAGGGCCCTGGTGGCCAAGGCCGCCCTCTTCGCGGAACTGGGCGTGGAGGTACACCTGTGTGGCGAGTGCCCCTTGGCCTGATGGCCGCGTGGGCGGCGATGACGTCACCTTGCCGGGTCCTCGGTCCGGTACCCGGTCTCGCGTAGCCCGTGCGAGGACAGGCGAAGAGCGCTCTCCGGCGCGCAGGCCGGAGAGCGCTCGCGTGGCGGGTCAGTCTGGGGGCTCTGGGAGGTACGGGTCCTTGGAAATCTCTCCCGCAGGAGAGTGGTCGTGGCCGGGTGGGTGTCAAAACCCTCGCCCGATAACGCTTCTATAACAGGTCGGCGAGAATGTGGTTTCGGAATCGTCACCGGGCTTTTCAGCTGCATTTCGAAATGAGAAGTGAACGCGCTCCCGCCTCGGGCCCGTTCGCGTGCGATCAAAGGGAAAGAAGGCGCGGGCGCGGTACGTCCGGTCACCGTCGGAGTCACGCGCTGTCAGCGGCGCCGGGCCCGTGTTCCCCCGTGCCGGGCGGTCCTCGATCGCCGGGTTCCGAAGGCTCCGTGGTCTGGGCTCGCAGGTACGCCCTTCCGTGCTCGCGCGCGCCTACGGGCGCCCCGCATGCCGGGTGCGCGCGAAACGTCCCCGCGACCTGACGGGTTGTTACCTTAGCGCAGTAAGAAAGTCGGAAAAGAGGCTTGATGTCCGGGAAACATCCTTAATGTCAGACAAGCCCGTCATGTTAAATCCGGTCACATAACGTGCTTTGTCGATTTCAACCATTGCAAAGCAGACATGATCGATTCACGATTCTCCACGTGGGCTGTAAAGATCGCCTCAGCTCACGCCATCTCCCGGCGGTTCACCCCCGCCCGGCGTGAAGGAGAACGTGTGTCACGCACAACCCGGCACTGGCGAACGATTCTGACCGGAGCGGTCGCCACCCTCGCGCTCATGCTTCCCCACACCGCGGCCCAGGCCGCGCCTGATCCCGACAAGATCGACAAAGCAGTCGCCGCGGACCTGTCCGCGGACGACAAGGCGACCTTCTGGGTACGCCTCAAGAGCAACGCCGACCTCAGCGCGGCCCGCAGGGCCACCACCAAGACCCAGAAGGCGCAGCAGGTCTACAAGGCGAAGACCGACCTCGCCGCGTCGTCCCAGGCCGACCTCCGCAAGCTGCTCACGTCGGCGGGCGCGGACTTCACCCCCTTCTGGATCTCCAACGCCGTCCTGGTGACCGGCGACGCCAAGCTGGCCGGCGAGATCGCGAACCTGGCCGAGGTGCAGCGCATCGAGCCGACCCGCGTCACCAAGCTGCCTGAGCCGATCCACGGCACGCAGGTGGCGCAGGTCAACGCGGTGGAGTGGAACATCGACCGCGTCAAGGCCCCCCAGGTGTGGAGCGAGCTCGGCACCCGCGGCGAGGGCATCGTCGTGGCCAACATCGACAGCGGCGTGGACTACACCCACCCCGCGCTCGCCGCCCAGTACCGGGGCAAGCAGGCCGACGGCAGCGTGAACCACAACTACAACTGGTTCGACCCGGCGGGCGTCTGCCCGAGCCCCGCGCCGTGTGACAACAACGACCACGGCACGCACACCATGGGCACGATGGTGGGCTCCGACGGCGGGGCCAACGCGATCGGCGTCGCCCCCGGCGCCAGGTGGATCGCCGCCAAGGGCTGTGAGACCAACTCCTGCTCCGACGCCTCGCTGCTCGCCGCGGGCCAGTGGGTCCTCGCGCCCACCGACCTGAACGGGCAGAACCCCCGCCCGGACCTGGCGCCGGACATCGTCAACAACTCCTGGGGCGGCGCCGGCTTCGACCCCTGGTACAAGGAGACCGTCGAGGCGTGGGTCGCGGCGGGCATCTTCCCCGCCTTCGCCAACGGCAACGTCACCGGCGCGGGCTGCAACTCCAGCGGCTCGCCCGGTATGTACGTCTCCAGCTACAGCGCGGGCGCGTTCGACATCAACAACACGATCGCGACCTTCTCCACCCGCGGCGCCGGCGAGAACGGCGAGATCAAGCCCAACCTCGCGGCGCCGGGCGTGAACGTGCGCTCGTCCATCCCCGGCGGATACGACTTCTTCTCCGGCACCTCGATGGCGTCCCCGCACATGGCGGCCACCGTGGCGCTGATGTGGTCGGCCTCCCCCGCCCTGCGCGGCGACATCGCCACCACGCGTGAGCTGCTCGACGGCACCGCGATCGACGTCGACGACACCCGCTGCGGCGGCACCGCGGCGGACAACAACGTCTGGGGCGAGGGCCGCCTCGACGCCTACGCCGCCGTGCGGGCCGCCCCGGTCGGATCGCTCGGCGCGCTCGCGGGCACCGTCACCTCCGGCGGCGCCCCCGTCGCCTCGGCGACGCTCAGCGTGACCGGCCCGATCAACCGCACGGTCACCACCGCCGCGGACGGGACGTACGCGCTGCCGCGCCTGCTCACCGGCGACTACCAGGTCACGGTCACCAAGTACGGCTACCAGCCGGCCACCGCGACCGTCACCATCGTGGCCGACCAGACGGTCACGCAGGACGTGACACTGACCGTGCTGGCCTCCGGGACGGTGTCGGGTACGGTCACCGCCGCGGGCGCGCCCGAGGTGGGGGCCACGGTCACCGCCGTGGGCACCCCGGTCAGCGCCACCACCGACGCCGCCGGCCGGTACTCGCTCACGCTGCCGGAGGGCACGTACGACCTGAAGGTCACCCCGCTGTCCCGCTGCGCGGACGGCCTGACCGTGCAGGTCGCGGTGAGCGGCACCGTCACCAAGAACGTCGAACTGCCGCGCCGCATGGACACCTTCGGCTACACCTGCGCCGACGCCACCTCGGCGTTCGTCGCGGGCACCGACAAGCAGGCGATCACCGGTGACGACGTCGCCCAGCCCATCACGCTGCCGTTCACCTTCCCGTTCTACGGCACGGGCTACACCAGCGGCTTCGTCAGCAGCAACGGGTTCCTGAGCTTCACCGCCAGCAGCACCGCGGCCAGCAACGGAGCCCTGCCCTCGGCCGCCGCGCCCAACGCGGCCGTGTACCCGTACTGGGACGACCTGGTGCTGGACGACCAGTCCGGCGTCTACACCGCCACCACCGGCACCGCCCCGAGGCGCACGTTCGTCATCGAGTGGCGCAACGCGCGCTTCTACTCCGACGCGGGCCTGCGCATCACGTTCTCGGCGCTGCTCGGCGAGGACGGCTCCATCTCGTACCGGTACAAGGGCGTCACCAGCGAGCGCATCGCGGGCACGAGCGCCACGGTCGGCATCGAGAACCCCGGCGGCACTGACGCGCTGCAGTACTCCTTCAACGCCGCCGCGCTGCGGGAGGGCCAGAACCTGACGTTCACCGCCAGCCGGCACGGCCTGCTGTCGGGCCTCGTGACCGACGCCAACGACGGCAAGCCGCTCGCGGGCGCGACCGTGAAGGTCGGCGACGTGGCCACCTTCACGACCGGGGACAGCGGCACGTGGCTCGGCCAGATCCCGGTGGGCGACTACCAGGTGACGGTGTCCAAGGCGAACTACGGCACCTTCACCCAGGCCATCACCGTCACCGCCGGAACGGTGACCCCGGTCAACACCGCCCTGGCCACCGGCCGCGTGACGGCCTCGGCCGCCGACGTGACGCTGGTCATGCCCGCCAACGCCACCCGCACCGGGACCGTCCAGCTCACCAACCTGGGCGGCGCCACGGCGTACACCGTCGTGACCGACCCGGCGCAGGGCTGGCTCACCGTCACCCCGGTGGCGGGTGACCTCGCCACGGGCGCGTCGGTGACGCTGAAGGTGACCGCCTCCAGCACCGGCGTCCAGCCGGGCACCGTCCGCGCCGGCAAGCTGCTGGTGCGCTCGGCCAGCGGCCGCAACCCGCAGATCGAGATCGCCGTCAACGTCGTGGTGCCCAAGCACCAGGTCGCCATCGACCCCGGCGCCACCAAGGATCTCGTGGACGCGGTGGGCGACCGGTGGACCGCCGACCGGAAGTACACCACGGGCGGCTCCGGCTACGTCGCCTCCAGCAACAAGACGGCCACTACCACCAAGACGATCAAGGGCACCACCGAGCAGGAGCTGTTCAAGAAGGCCCGCGAAGGGATGCTGGAGTACCGGTTCGACGGGGTGCCCAACGGCACCTACACCGTCGAGCTGGGCTTCGCGGACATCAGGGACACCCGTCCGGGCAAGCGCGTCTTCGACGTCATCGTCGAGGGTCAGCTCGCGATCCCGGCGCTCGACCTGGCCCTGGAGGTGGGCACGTACACCGCCACCACCAGGTCGTACACGGTGAAGGTCACCGACGGCCAGCTCAACGTGCGGTTCGCGCAGCGGGCCGGTGACACGATCGTCAACGCCATCCGCATCTCCGAGCGTCCGGACAAGGCCACCCCGTAACGGCCTCCGGACCCACCGGCCCGTCCCGCCTGGCACGGCGCGGGACGGGCCGGTGGCCTTTCCGGGGGAGACCCAGGGGGGCATTCCTGCGAGACGCGATGGGCTCGCCGGTGAGACCAGCGGTCCGGGGTCACCAGTCGCGGGGCCCGACGACGGCGGTGGACAGGTCCCCCAGGCCCAGCTCTGCGCGATGGAACACCGTCCCCGCGTCGGAGAAGACGTGGTACTCGAACGTCCGGAGCCGGGATCGCGGGACCCCGGTGGGGAAGACCGCGACGCCTTCCGGGCCGGTCGTGCCCGCCGCGAATCGGGTTTCGCCGTCCCAGAGCTCCACGCGCGTGCCCGGACGCCCGGGAACGTAGACGGCGGCCGTCGCGGGGGCGCTGTCGTCGTTGCTCTTCTCCCCGGTGACGGTGGTCCAGCCCACCGGCGCCTTGGCCTCCTCCGGGTCCCACAGCGCCCTGCCGAGCCGATCTTGCTCGGTGCTTCCGTCCGGGTGCGTGTACGTCGTCTGGATCACGAGGAAGGTCGGGGTGTCCGGCCCGGAGAACGTCGCGACCAGCGCCGTGCGGCGGTGACCCAGGCTTCCGCCCCAGAGGAACCGGTAGGTCAGCCGTTCGGGCGGGGTGGCGATCGCGCCGAGGCCGTGCATGAGTCCCCGCGCGTCGGCGGCCACGACCCGCGCGGACGCCGCGTCCTTGTCGACGCGATCCCAGAAGGCGGGGTCGGCGGTGGAGTCGAGCGACCACGCCGGTTCCGTCGCGGACAGGTACATGTCGCCGATGCGCGGTTTGACGAACAACCGTCCGGGCCTGGCGTCGGGCACCGCCAGGAGGACCGCGCCGTGGTCCGCCGGCACGACGCGGGGCCGTGGTACCGGAGTGCCGTCCGCGGGATAGGAGATGGACGACAGCACCTTCACCGCCGTCATGCGGGGAGGGCCGACCACCAGCAGGACGTTCCCCTGCTCCGGGCCGAACCAGACGATCGGGGCACGTTCCCGCCCGAGGGACGACGGGCCGAAGACCTCTTCCTGTTCCAGGCGGTCGGCGGGTGTCCCCGCCGCGCCGTACAGCACCCACCCGTACGCGGCGGTGTCGTGGCCGACCGCCACCAGGACCAGACGCCGCCCGCCGCCGTCGCCCGCGAACAGCACGTGCACGTTCGACCCCGCCAGCCGGGCACGCACCCCGGCGAGGAAGCGCGCGTCGCCCGCGAGGGAACCGCGGGTCGGCCAGTCGAGCAGGCTGGGTGACTCGACGGCCGCGATGTCCGTACGGTCGCGGGCGCGCAGGCCGGCCGGTACGCCGGCACCGAGCGCCACCACGGCCACCAGCGCGGCGGCCAGCGCGGCCCGGCGGTTCCTGCGCGCACGGCCGATGCGCCGGGCGACGGCGGGGTAGGGGTCCGGGTCGCCGGGGATCCGCTCCGCCTGGGACGCCAAAGTCCGCCGCAGTCTGGATTCCAGCTGGTCGCTCATGGTTTCCTCCCGGCCATGTCCGAGTTGCCGGTCTTTCCGTTCCCGCCTGATCCGTCCCGTCCGCCGGAGTCGGTTCCGCCGGAGTCGGGTCCGAGCAGGTCCCGCAGCCGGACGAGGCCGCGCGAGGACTGGCTCTTGACCGTGCCGAGCGAGCATCCGAGGACGCGCGCGACCTCGGCCTCCGGCAGATCCTCGAAGTAGCGCAGCACCAGGACGGCGCGCATGCGCGGCGGCAGCGTCCGTACGGCCGTCCACAACTCGTCCCGCAGGTCGTAACCGGCCTGGGGATCGCCGTCCACGCTCCTGGGCACGGTCTCGGGGGGCGCGTCGGTGAGGTGCTCGGCGATCCGCCTGCGCCGCCACCACGAGTGGTTCAGGTTGATCACGATCCGGCGCACGTACAGCTCGGGGTCGTCGATGCGGCTCCAGCGGCGGTGGGCGCGGACGAGCGCGACCTGCAGCAGGTCCTCGGCGCGGCCGTGGTCGCCCGTGAGCAGGTAGGTCGTGCGCAGCAGGGCGCGCCACCGGGCCGTGACGAAATCACGGAACTGCTCCTCCGCCTTGGCGCTCACATGCCCTCCATCGCTCCTCACCCACTCCGATACCGCGCGGGGTGGAAAAGGTTGAGAGGTCCGGCCAACTCGTGGTGATCGGGCCGGGCGGAGTCGGGTCAGGACGTCGTTAGGCCTGTATGAATGGATAAATGGTGAAATGGCGGACCGGAGGCGGAGTAGTCAATGGATGAATCTCGTGTGGACGCCTACCTCGCGCGGATCGGCGTCCCGCGGCCGGCGGCGCCCGGCATCGAGGCGCTGCGGGAGATCCATCGCGCGCATCTCATGGCGGTCCCGTTCGAGAACCTGAGCATCCACCTGGGACAGCCCATCGTCCTGGAAGAGGAGCTGCTGGTCGCCAAGATCGTCGACCGGCGGCGGGGCGGCTTCTGCTACGAGCTCAACGGCGCCCTCGCCGCGCTGCTGACCGCGCTCGGATACCGCGTGACGCGGCTGGCCGCCCGGGTCTTCGGCGGCGACCGGCGCCCCGGCCTGCCGTTCGACCACATGGCGCTGCGGGTCGACGTGGACGGCGAGCCCTGGCTGGTCGACGTCGGGTTCGGCGCCTTCACCCACTACCCCCTCCGCCTGGCGGCGCGGGAGGAGCAGCACGACCCCGGCGGCGCCTTCCTGATCACTCCGGACGGCCAGTACGGCGACCTGGACATCCACCAGGACGGCAACGCCGAGTACCGCCTGGACGCCCGGCCGTACGAGCTGGGGGACTTCAGGCCGAACTGCTGGTGGCACCAGACCTCGCCGGACTCCCATTTCACCCGCTCGCTGACGTGCTCGCGGCTCACCGAGACCGGGCGCGTGACGCTCAGCGGCGCCAAGCTGATCCACACGGTCGGCGGTGAGCGCGACGAGGTCCCGCTGGAGAGCGACGCGGAGATCCTGGACGCCTACCGCACCCACTTCGGCATCGTGCTCGACCGGGTGCCGGTCGTCGCGAACCCGCCGGTGCCGACCGGCTGATCACGCGGCCGGCTGATCACACCGGCCTGATCAGGCCGCGGGTGGCCTCACCGGGACGCCGACCTGGGCGAGCAGGGCGGCGAGCTGCCGGGCGTTGGTCTGGGCGTAGTCGCGGTAGCAGTTGTTCATGAGCACGTGCGTGACGGAGGTCTCCTCCGCGAGCTCGCGCAGCTTCGGCGTCCACTCCTTCAGCTCCTCCAGGCTGTAGAGGTAACCGAAGCGCTCGTGGATGTCGTGGCTGGTCCACTTGTCGCTGCGCCCGTGGAAACGGACGACCTCCAGGTCCGCGGTGGCCGCGACGATCGGCGGGATCGAGTCCGGGTAGCCCTGGGGCATGTCGACGTTCACGTAGGGGATGGCGTACGACCGCAGGAAGTCCAGCGTCTCGGCCCGGTTCTCCTCCGACATCCAGGTGCGGTTGCGGAACTCGACCGAGATCCTCAGCGGCTCGGCGCGGCGCTTGCACTCCAGGATGTAGTGCTTGTTGGCCCTGCCGATCGGGAACCAGCGCGGGAACTGGAACAGCACGGCCCCGAACTTGCCCGCGTCCCGCAGTGGCAGCAGCGCGGACACGAAGCGTTCCCAGACCTGGTCGGCGACCTCGGGCTTCACGTCCCGGATGTACACGTTCTTCTTGTCCGCAGGGACCTGGCCCCGCAGGTCCTCCGGCAGTGCTCCTGGCCGGGTCGGGTGGCAGGTGAGCAGCGAGAACGCCTTCACGTCGAACGTGAACTCGGGCGGCGTGCGGTCCGCCCACAGCCGGGCCGTCTCCTCCCCCGGCGTCGCGTAGTACGTCGAGTCGACCTCCACGAGCGGGAACTGGCGCGCGTAGTACCGCAGCCGCTCCTCGGCCGTCGTGACCTCGGGCGGGTACCAGCCGGACGCGAGCAGCGTCTTGTCGGTCCAGGAGGCGGTGCCGAGGAGGATCTCCCCCATGCGGTCAGCGTGCCCCGTGCCCGGCCCGGCGGCCGAGGATGTGGTACGTCTCGCCGCGGCCGATGTACCGGACCCGGTCGGACAGGCCGAGCAGGTCCACATGGCGGCGGAAGTCGTCGAGGCCAGAGCTGAACGCCTGGTAGTCGTCGTAGTGCACGGGCAGGTTGTGGCTCGCGCCGATCAGCTCCAGCCAGCGCGCGCCCTGGGCGCCGTCCATGGTCACCAGCAGCGTGCCGAGGATCTTCGTGCCGCCGAGGTGGACGATCGCGAGGTCGATGTCCGGGAACCGGCGGGGGATCGCGTTCAGGCGGTCGTCCAGCAGCGTGTCCCCGCTGATGTGCAGACGCAGGTCCAGGCCGCCCTCCAGGCCGTCGTGGCCGAACTCCAGCATGCTGCCCATCACGGGAGGCAGTAGCCGCTCGGCCGCGCCGGGCGCGTGGCGGGCGGGCAGGGACGTGATCTTCAGCGTGGCGTCGCCCCGGCGCAGGAGGTGCTCTCCCCAGGTCTCCAGGGCGACGACGTTCATGAACCCCTTGCGCGCGAGCCGTACCGCGGCGTGCGGCGTGGTGATCACGGGCACGCTCTTGTCCAGGCCCCGGGTGGCGTAGCGGTCCCAGTGGTCGCCGTGCATGTGGGACAGCACGACGGCGTCGAGCTCAGGTACCTGATCAACCTCGATCGCCGGGTTCGTGCGCCGGCGGGTGGTTATGCCCCAGCCCAGATAGGCGCGCTGTCCGCGGTGCAGAAAGCTCGGATCCGTCAGAACGGTGAAGCCCCGGCAACGGATCAAGGTGGTCGCGTTCCCGATGAAGAAGACGCTCGCCTCGGCAGGATCGGCCATCGGAATCCCTCCCGTCTCCTGATATTTCAGGTTAAGCACACGGGTGGACGCCGCTCCGGCTCGGGGGGCCTCCCCGGCGCAGGCCAGGAGCCCAGCAACACCGTATCGGCCTACGGCTCCCGGAGATCGGCCACCTCGCGCCGGGGCGGCTGCCCGAGATCGCCCACCCGTGGCTCCAGGAGCTGTACGCGGCGACGGGGGAGAACTTCGCTCGGCGTGGTCCTGTCCCGGCGCCGGGCCCGCGAGCTGCCGCACCTGGTGGACCCGCTGCCGGCCGGCGCCGCCCAGATCGCCCGTGCCTACAGCGAGGACGTTTGATCAGGAGGGCTCACCCCACGGAGAACAGCTCGCGCAGGTAGCGGAGCTGGATCATCCGCTGCCGTCCGGCGCCGCCCTCGTGCCCGTTCCAGGACCACACCTCGATGTCCTTCGGCCCCGCCCAGTGGTTGTGCGCGGCGAAGACCGTCGACGGCGGGCACACCAGGTCCATCAGCGCCACCGAGTACAGCGCCGGCACGCGGCCGCGCGCGGCGAAGTTCAGCCCGTCGAAGTACGACAGCGTGCGGAACACCTCGTCCTCGGTCTCCGGCTGCGCGGACAGGAACCGGACGAGCTCCTGGTACGGCTCCTCGTCGGTGATCTGCACCGCCCGGCGGAAGTGCGTCAGGAACGGCACGTCGATCAGCGCGGCCGCGGCCTTCGGCTGGAGCGCCGCGGTCGCCTGGGCGATGCCGCCGCCCTGGCTGGCCCCCGCGACGGCGATCCGCGTGGCGTCCACCGCCGGGTGGGCGGCGGCGACCTCCACGGCCCGCACCGCGTCGGTGAACACGCGCCGGTAGTAGTACTGCTCCGGGCTCAGGATGCCCCGGGTCATCACGCCCGGCACCTCCGGGAAGTCGCCGCCGTGCGGGTCGCCGGTGGCGCCCGGGTTGTGCGCGTTCCTGGCGCCCTGGCCGCGCGTGTCCACGATCAGCGCAGCGAAACCGGCCGCCGTCCAGGAGAGATGGTCGATGGGGAGGCCGCGGCCGCCGTAGTACCCGATGTACTGCACCACGCACGGCACGCCGTCCGCACCCGCCGGGACCAGCATCCAGGCCCTGACGGGATGACCGCCCCACCCGGCGAACGTCGTGTCGTAGACCCGCACCCCGCTCAGCGGGGCGTCATAGGGGGCGAAGTCCGGCGCCAGGTCGTGCGCGGACGCCTCTTCCAGCGTCTGCTTCCAGAAGGCGTCGAAGTCGGCGGGCTCGTCGCGCTCCGGAAGGTAGTCGCGGAGGCGTTCCAGGGGCAGGTCGAACAGGGCCATTGCCGCTCCAAACTGGTCGGGGTGCCGGTGCTCGGCCTCGCCGCCTGGCCGCCTCGCCGGTGGCGGGCGGTGAGGCGCACCACGTCCGCATCGTAAGCGCGGCGGTTTCCTGGCGGAATTCCCAGGGGCAGATGGCATACCTGACAGTGGACGTCAGCCTTGGGGGCCAGGATTGGGGACGTATCCCGATCTGAGGAGACCGTAATGCCACGTGCCGAGGGCACTTTCGATATCGAGAGCTGGGAGCCCCAGACCTACGACGAGCGCGAGGGCGCCACGCTGACCAGGGTCCACATCACCAAGGCGTTCCACGGCGACCTGGAGGGCACCAGCACCACCGACATCGTCACCGCCGTTGGCCGGGTGGAGACCTCGGCCGCCTATGCGGGGTTCGAGCGGTTCACCGGCAGCGTCCACGGGCGCAAGGGCACCTTCGTCCTGCACCACAACGCCACCAGCGAGGGCGGAGACCGGTCGCTGAGCTGGACGATCCTCCCCGACTCGGGCACGGGCGAACTTCAGGGCATCACCGGCACGGGGAACATCGTCAACGACGACGGCGCGCACTCCTACACCCTCGACTACGAGCTGAGCTGACCGGTTCTACGAAGCGGGCCGCCCGGCCGGCGACAAGGACAGATATATATCCGCGAGCTCCTGCGCCGTGGCCTCAAGCCGCGCGCGCAGCTCGTGCGGCTTCAGCACCTCGACCTGCGCGCCGAGCTTCATGAACTCGGTCTCGGCGTGGTCGAGCGACTCGATCGGCACGACGGCCGTCACCCAGCCCGCCTCGTCCGGGGCCGTGGCGCTCTGGTCCACGGCGTCGATCACGGCGCTGCTCATCACCTCCCGCAGGCGCCGCCGGCCCGCGGGAGAGAGCCGTATCGTCGCCGTGCCCTGGTAGAGGCGGGAGCGGAACTCGGTGAGGAAGGACCGCCAGTACGCGGCCAGGTCGAAGCCGCACGGCCGGTCGAAGGTCTCGTCCAGCACCTCCAGGTCGAGCACGTGATGCACGCGGTATGTACGAATGTTCTCGCCGCCGCGCGCGACCAGGTACCACTTGCCGCCCTTGAGCACGATGGCGTACGGGTCCAGGACGCGGGTCACGTCCGTCGGGTGCTTCCAGCGGCGGTAGCGCACCTGGACGCGGCGCTGGTTCCACACGGCGTCGGCGATCGGCGCCAGGTGCGGCGAGCGGTCGCCGTCGTAGTACCAGCCGTGGGCGTCCAGCAGGAAGCGCTCCTGGATGCGCGCCGCCCGGTCGCGCAGCTCCGGCGGGAGCGCCGCCTGGAGCTTCAGCTGCGCCGCGGCGACCACGGCCCCGAGCCCGAGCTCCGCGGCCGGTCCCGGCATCCCGGCCATGAACAGCGCCTCGGCCTCCTCGCTGGTGAGGCCGGTCAGGCGGGTGCGGTAGCCGTCCAGCAGCTGGTAGCCCCCGGCGGGCCCCGCGTCGCCGTACAGAGGGACGCCCGCGGCGTGCAGCGACTCGACGTCGCGGTAGATCGTGCGGACGGACACTTCCAGCAGCTCGGCGAGCTGGCGTGCGGTCAGCCGGCCGCGGGCCTGCAGCAGGAGGAGGATGGAAAGCAGGCGACTCGCGCGCATTCCACTGACAATACGTGTCAGTGTGCCCCTCGTACCGTCCAATCGTGGCTTTCAACGAGAAGTTTCTTCGCGTTCCCGGAGTGATCGAACTCGCGGGCCGCCAGATCAAGCGCTACCACGTGAACACCGTCGACGCCGAGATCGAGCAGGAGATCCAGCGTGCGGCGTACGCCTTCCTGCCCCGCCTGTTGCCCGGCCCGGACGAGACCCCGCCGGCCGCGTTCACCGTACTGCACCGGGGGAGGGACACCGCCTGCTACCTGAACGCCTACACGTGGGTGTGGGACAACGTCATCGAGTGCCGCACGGCGGTCGCCGGCGTGCCCTTCCTCGGCAGCGAGGACACCGATCCCGCCCACTTCAAGGAGATCGGCAGGCCCTGGATCGGCTGCGTGTGGGAACTCCCCCCGCTGGAGCACGA
Organism: Sphaerisporangium album; assembly: GCF_003323745.1. Classification (GTDB taxonomy): domain Bacteria; phylum Actinomycetota; class Actinomycetes; order Streptosporangiales; family Streptosporangiaceae; genus Sphaerisporangium; species Sphaerisporangium album. The sequence continues at coordinate 263,576 of NZ_QOIL01000012.1, read as the reverse complement.
GCGGGCGGCCTGGGTACGGCACATTCTCGTCCCCGACGAGCCGCGCCTCCCCGCCTACCTGGCCGACGCGTTTCCCGAGGGCCTCGTCGGCGGGTGACGAATGTGGCAACCGCTGATTGTCCGCAATCAGACGAAAGTTGCGCCGTGAGATGTCCCGGCGCGGTACTTCTCAGGTGTACCGCCTGGTCAGAGCTAGGGCGGACTCTTACCTCCGAGGCCGAACCTCGTGACCGATGCCGGGAAGCATGGTCCGTATCGCAAGAATGTGGACAACCGCTTTCCGGGCGACCCAGGGTGGAAGCCGATCCCTTGCTAGGCTGCAAGCATCTGTTAGGAACCCGGCGTCGTCTCGTCCTCGGCTGACGAGACCGTTGAGAAGTGGGGTCACACCGTGAAGAAGCTGCTCGTTCTCGCGCTCGTTGCCCTCGGGGGGCTGCTCGTCTGGCGCAAGGTGCAGGCCGACCGCGCCGAACTGGACCTGTGGACCGAGGCAACCGGCAGCGAGAACTGACCACCTCATAACCGCCGGTGCGGGTGCGTCAATGATTCTGGGTCAGGGCGGAGGTGACGGCATGACGAGCGCCTCACCCATCAAGCTTGCCTGTCTCGATCTGGCCGGCACCACCATCGGCGACATCGCGATGGTGGACCGGGCGTTCGCCGAGGCGATCGCCACACAGGGCATAGTCCCCGGGACCGGGGCGTACGCGCGTGCCATGGTGCACGTGCATCGGTCCCGGGGATGTCCCAAGATCGAGGTCTTCCGCGGGATCTTCCCCGGCAACGAGGCCCAGGCACAGGCCGCCAACCTGACCTTCGAGCGTTCGTACGAAGACTCCATCGAGCGCGCGGGCCTCTACCCGGCGCCCGGCACCGTCGAGGCCATGGAGAAGCTCCGCGCCGCCGGCGTGAAGATCTGCCTGATCACCGGCTTCAGCCGCCGCACGCTCGGCCGCGTGCTCGGCGCCCTCGGCTGGATGGACAAGATCGACCTAGCCCTGTGCCCGGAGGACGCCGGCCGCGGCCGCCCCTGGCCCGACATGGTCCTGACCGCCATGCTCCGCCTGCGCATCGACGACGTCCGCGAGGTCGCGGTCGCGGGAGACTCCGAGAGCGACATGCTCTGCGGCAGCCGCGCTGGCGCCTCCATCGTCGCGGGCGTCCTCACCGGCGTCCACAGCCGCGAACGCCTGATCCGAGGCGGCGCCACCCGGATCATCGACTCCCTCGCCGACTTCCCCACCTTGATCCTCGACAGCCACCAAACCCAGGCCCCAGTCGCCACCTCCTCCCGGTAAGCTGTCCGCAGACAAGGGGCCTTAGCTCAGCTGGCAGAGCGCCTGCTTTGCAAGCAGGAAGTCAGGGGTTCGAATCCCCTAGGCTCCACCGACAAGAAAACCCAGGTCAGGGCACATTTCCCGACCTGGGTTTCTCGTTTCAACCGCCCTGTTTCGACTTCCGTGCCCGCTGCGTGCCCGATGCTCGCGTGAGCTGGTCTTTGGCGAGGCCGTCGAGCTTTTCCGCCACCTCACGCTGACGTTCGTGCGAGCCGTGTTGGTAGACCATCGCGGCGCGAGTGCTGGAGTGCCCCATCCGGTCCATCAGCTCTCGAATGGACGCCCCGGCATTCGCGGCGAGCGTGTTGCCCGTATGCCGAAGGTCGTGAAAGTGGATCTTCGGTAATCCTGCCTTGGCAAGTGCCTTGCCCCAGAACCGCCGATTGAAGTTGCTGTTCCACAGCGGCCCGTCATCTGGCCCTGCGAAGATCAGCCCCTCATCTCCCTCTTGGGCGAAGTCCTTCAGGTGCGCTTCCACGTCCGCGATGATCAGGGGCGGGATCACGACCGTTCGCTTTCCCGCCGCCGACTTGGGCTCGGTGAAGACCAGGCCCTTGCCCGTGATGCGGATGAGTTGCCGCTCCACCCGCACGGTTCCGGCCTCCAGGTCGAGGTCTCGCCGGCGAAGGCCAGTCAGCTCACCCCATCGCAGACTGCCGAAGGTCGCGAGGAGCACCAGCGCCCGGTAACGCGGCTCGATCGCGTCCGCGAGCTGGTAGACCTGTGCGACGGTGAGAACCGGCCGTTCCGGTGACTTCTCCTGCCCCGCGCCCTTGATCCGGCAGGGGTTACGCCGGATGAGCTGGTCATCCACGGCCGTCGTGAGAACGGCCTTGAGGAGCCGGTACGCCTTGGCCACGGTGACCGCGCTAACACCCGCGTCGAGGAGGCTCTTACGCCACCGCCGGACATGCGGGTCCTTGATCTCGCTGAGCGCCTTGTCCCCGAACGTCGGCTGAAGGTGGACCCGCAGCAGGTAGCCGTACAACTCGACCGTCCGGGGACGCAGGTTCGGCCGTTCCTCGATCCAGTCCCCCGCGTACTTCCCGAACTTGATCTTCCCGGCGTCGGGGTCGAGCCAGTCGCCGTTGAGGATCTCCGCCTCTTGTTTGGTCAGCCAAATATCGGCCTCCCGCTTGGTGGCGAAGGTGTTCGGCGCCGGGCGATCAATGCCGTCCGGCCCCGCATAGCGAGCCTGGAACCGTCCCGAGGGCAGTTGCCGAACACGCCCGAACCGCCGTTTCTTCTCAGCCATCACGCGGCCCTCCCGCGCCGGGCGGTGATGGGCTCGACCACCCCGGCAGCGATGAATGCCTCTAGCGCCGCCTGGGGGATACGTACGTTCCGGCCGACACGCACGAAGGTGATCCGCCTCTCCTCGATCAGGCGACGAGGGAAGCGAACGGTGGTGTTCAGCCGTTCGGCCGCCTCCTCCACGGTGAGCAACCGGCCTTGCGCCGACTCTGGAAGGAGCGACACCGGCTCTTGCTTGGCCTTTCTCGTCACGCCGCCCTCCTCGCTGTCTGAGTTGCCGAAAGTTCTCCGATGGGGTGTCCGTCCGCGCGTGCTTGAGCCTGTTTGAGTGCGGCGCGCCATTGGTGGCGTTTGGCGAGTTCGTCTAGGAGTCGTTTGGCGCGGGGAGGTACGCCGCGGTCGGTCGAGGTCACCGGGCGCCAGATGTAGCGGTGTGGGTCGATGGGGGCCGTCTGGTCGTCGGTTGTCGACAGGCCGAGCTGTTCCAGGACCCAGGCCCGCCGGTCCTGCTTGTGCTCGGACAGGGTCTTGCCGGACCACTTGCGCGAGACCAGGACCCGCCGCCCGGCGTAGCCGAGGTGTTCGGGCTTGTGCGCCTTGCCCCGGCAGCCGCCCGGACGCATCCCGGCTTTGGCGCCTTTGGGTTGGATGCCGTAGCGCAGCCAGTTCGGGCAGGTCGGCGCGCACGGCTCGTAGCGCAGTACGTTCATGAGCCGTTCCACGTGCGCCCGCTGGGCATCGCTGGTCGGCTCGTGGCAGTCGGTCAGTGACTTGGTCAGGTACTTGGTCAGGTAGTAAAGCCCCCAGTCCGCCCCTGGAGAGCCCGCCATGACGCCCTTGACGTCGATCTGAGGGCCCAGCCGCACCACGTGCAGAGGTTCGGCGTCCTCATCCGCGTCTAGCTGGTCGAGTGCCCGTTCCCACGTGGGCAGCACCTCGCCGGTTTCCGGGTCGAGGTAGTCGCCGGCCTGCCCGTCGCTGCGGTCGGTGGCGTGTTCGTCGCCGACCCAGACCGGCAGGTGCGCACCCTCGTAGCGCACCTCATCCGCAGCAGGCCACCACACCTGGTGATAGGTCGCAGCCGCCACGGCCTTGACCTCAGCGCGCGGCATGGCGCCCCGCACGGCCATGTGCAGGTGCGGCGCGAGGCGCTTCTGTGGTTCGACGGTGGCGAAGTACTGCACGTCATACCCGGCCACGCGGCGAAGGTTCTGCACGAACCTGTCCACCAGCTTGGGGAAGTGGATCGCGTCCCGCGCGGCCCGCACGTAGTCGTACGTCGAGGGATCGACCGGGGTGCCGTTAGCGCGGACTTTGCCGTAGCTGTCGCAGGTCAGCGTGACGAACAGCGACGGCCGGTAGACGCGCCCGTCCGGGGCGGTGAAAGCGCGTCCAACGGTGCGGTTCTCACGCTGCCGCTTGGGCAGGTCCGGGGCGTCCTGACGGCGACGGGTAGAGCGCGACCGGCGAGGCCTGCCCTCCCCCGGAAGGACGTGACCCCGGACCCCGGACTGCGCCAACTCGTCTTCCAGGGTGGTGGCCACCTCATCCCAGACGGCCAGGTCGCCGCCGTCCTGTTCGGCCAGGTCCCGCAGTGCTTCGACGTCGGCGCGTTCTTCGATGAGCCAGCGCTGACGGTCGGTCGGTTCGGCGGCTTCGGCGACCGGTTCGGCCTCCAGATGCCAGCCCTCGCGGCATTGGGCCTTGCGGAGCTGTACGGCCCGGTTGGCGCACGGTTCGCACTTGGCCGCCAGCGTGGCGCCGCACGGGACGTTGACGTACTCGACCTTGCCCGTGGTGGTGTCGGTGCGCTTGAGCACCACCGGGCGCAGGCAGACGCCGTTGACCTTGCATGCCTCTTCGATCACGTCCATGGCCAGCGGCATTGCCGCGCGCACGGCCCGGGGCAGGGAACGGTCGTCCGGATGGGTCACCGGGCCTCACCGCCGTCCGCACAAGGCAGGGTGAGCGCCGTCTGTCCGCACTCGCGGCACTCGACCAGGCCCCGCATCGGGTCCAGCCACAGCACATCGAGGCAGCCGCACACCGAGCAGCGAAGGCCCATCAGGCATTCGGCCAGCGCGGTCATGCCGCCTCACCGGCCCCGGCGTACTCGGCGACCATGGCGCGGATGTCGGTGTCGGAGACGTAGGCGGCGCGGACGCGGACCGGTTCGGGGGAGGCTTCCAGGCGCACGTACCCGACGCCGGCACCTGTTGCGGGGTTGGATGAGATCTGGTCGGCCAGCGCTCCACGGTCGCGGACGCCGTCGCCGAGGACGAGATCAACCTGACTCGGTTCATCCAGCCGTAGGGCGATCTTGTCGGGGAACAGGTTGCGAATGGACAAGATCTCCTTACGCGGGTCCTGTAACGCGGCCAGGACACCGACGCCGACCGCGCGGCCCTGTGTGGTGAGGGTCGCCAGCGCGGCGAGGATGCGTTCGCGGCATTTGCGGTCGGTCTGGTAGGCGGTCAGGAACGCCACCTCATCCACGATGATCAGAATGAACGGGTCATCGACGGTGGGAACGTGGTTGCGCTGGACCCCGGCGAACCGGCCCGCGCGCTCTTGCATGACCTTGACCGCCGCTTCGAGCAGGTCGGCACAGTCGGCCGGGTCGGCGGCGTACCGGTCCCCGAACAGTCCCCGCCCGTAGGACAGCTCCATCAGCTTGGGATCAAGCGCCCAGATCTCCACCAGCCCGGCGCGCTGTGCGGGGAGTAAGCCGCGGATTGCCGACCACAGCCACGACCCCTTACCCGCGCCCGTGGCACCGGCCACCAGGACGTGAGTACCGTGCAGCTTGAGCCGGTACGGCGAGCCGTCCTCACGCAGGCCCACCGGGACCGCCGACACCTGCACCTCCCCCGAGATGGGCAGCGCGGGAATCGGCGAGGCCAGCGGATCACGCCGAGGGAAGAGCAAGGTCACACGGCCAGGTTTGGCCGCCACGATCCGGCACTCGTGGCCGGCGAACCCGGGGGCGAGATTGTCGGTCCGGTCCTGCCAGTCCGCCGCAGACTGCCCCGACAGCATGCGCACCGCCACCACGTCAGCGGTCGGCGTACAGGTCACTTTGAGCAGCCGGGGCAGGTACTCCCGTCCACCGATGTGCTTGCCCAGGCCGGAGACGACCATGACCGGTTGCCAGTGCCGCCGGTAGATCCACATCCACCGCCACCACGCCCGCAGCCGAAGCCCGACCCAGGCCGAGAAGGACACCGGTTCGGCCAGCCGCCACCCGGCCAGCGCCGAGACCGACGCGAGGACGGCCACCAGAGCGACGCGCCAGCCGTACAGCACCCACAGCACCAGCGGAGTGACGACGGTCAGGCAGGCGATCGGGTGACGCCAGACCATCCGGCCCAGGCCCACGACCGCGCGGAACACGATCGCGGTGATGGTGAAGATGGCGGGGGTGTTGACCACCGTGGGGCGGAACACCAGGGAGTCGGGGGCGGTGGAGACGATGTCCCGGGTGTAGTCCCCGGGGAGTTTACGCAGCATAAACTGAACGCCTCTTCTCGTGATGTGAGAGTCGATGGGGAGAGGAATCCCGGGGGCCGCCGGGAGTTGGCGCTTCCAGCGGCCCCGCCTGCAACCGCTCAGGCCGCTTTTTCGGGCGTCGTCTGCTCGGTGGTCTGCCGGGTGTGCTGGTCGCGCAGGCGCTCGCAGTCGGCCAGGAACCGCGCCGCAGCCTCGAACAGGTTGCGGGCGAACTTCACGTGCGTGTCGGTGACCGTGGTGTCCTTGGTCGTGCCGATGTTGACCTGTGCGTCGCCGTAGTCGATGCCGATGAAGGCGTGCGGGTCGTCTTCGGCCGGGTAGTAGTGGACGCTCACGTGTTCGTCGGGGTGGATGCTCACCCCCACCCGGGGGGACTGTCCCGGACGCATGCTGATCGTGGTGTAGCTGTAGCCGCTCATGCGGCGTCCTCCTGACTGGTCTGCCGCCGGGATGCGCGCCGGGTCTGGCCCTTGTGCAGCCGTTCGACCTCTTCGGCGAAGGTGCGCGCCTGGTCGGCCAGCTCACGGGCGAAGGTCACCGAGGCGTCGTCCACGTGGTTGGCGTGCAAGGTGACCTTCATGACCGCGTTCCCGGCCGCGATCTCGAAGACCGGCGTGCGGTGCGGGTAGGCGAAGCAGGCCGATCGGCCGCGCCCGTCCACGTGCAGGGTCGTGGTCTGCCAGGACCCGTTGACCGGCCTGCCCATCAGGCCGCGTCCTGCTTGCTCGCGGCAGGGGTGCGGACCGGCGCGGCCGTCGTCCGGGGAGCCCGCATCTCGCGCGCCCGGACCGAGTAGGCGATCCGCTGCCCGTTCTGCCAGGGGGTGACGGTCAAGCCGTCGAACTCCACCGGGATGAACGGCAGCCCCGGCATCGGGGCCGGCGGGACCGGCTGAACCGGCGAGGAGACCTTGACCTTGAGCGTCTTGTCTCGCGCCTCGGGGTCGCAGTCGAGCACCGTGACCTGCCAGACGAAGTCACCGGTGTCCTTGTCACGCGCCCACACGGGTTTGGCGGGGGTGGAGGCTTCGAAGTCTTTGACCTGGTCGACCTCGCCGACCATGTAGCAGCCGAGCGGGAACATCTCCCCGAACTCGACCTTGAACGCTCGCGGAATCGCCATCCTGTTCTCCTGTCGTTCTGTCGCTAACTCGTACTGTCGAGTTGACTCTACCTCTCACAACGACCACTCGACAATACGAGTTGCCGAGGATAAGTGTGAGCTACATCACATCACAGCGAGTAAGCGTCTTCCAGCTCATGCATCGTGCCCGGAAGCGCCACATCGATGACCAGCACCACACGGCCCGATCCGTCGAACACCCGCGCGACGACGCCGAGCACCGCAGCGGTCTTGCTCAGGCCGAACACGTCGATCTCGTGCGGCAGCGGATGACGGGCGGACAACCGCTCCACCACGTGATCAAACCGCAGTCCCTTGACCCCTTGCAGGTGCTGGCGGATGCTCACCGTCAACGGTTGCGCACGCCCCAGGTCGGTCCCTTCCGCCAGCTCAATCGGAGCCCAGGCGGTGACCAGCTCACACGGTTCGTCGGCCTCACTCAGCAGCACTCGGCGCATCACCACCGGGGCGCCCTCCGGCACGCCGAACATCCCCGCCACGTTCGCCGGCGCAGGACGCGCCCCCGCTTCGAGCACCGCCGCACCCTCCCCGATCTCCACCCGATCGAGCACCGCGCGGCCCGTCCGGGACGACTCCTCTTCACCGACCGGGGGAATCGCCTTCACGTACGAGCCCTTGCCGTGCTCGCGGTCGATGATGCCGCGAAGCTGCAACACCTGGAGCGCCCGGACCACGGTCGGACGACTCACCGCGAACTCACGAACCAGCGCCGTCTCAGAGGGCAACTGCGAGCCCGGAGGATAGGTGCCGTCCGCGATCTTGCGCCGGATGGCCGTTACGATCTGCGCGTACTTCGGCGGCGCGTACTGCTCGTCATCAGATACGGACATGACAATAACCCCACTACTCGACTTGTCGTCAGCATAGCAGGAACGCCCAGCTTGCATAGCTGGGCGTTCCTGCGTCAGGACGAGGGCTCTGATTGCACCCGGGGTGGAGGGACCGGAAGCGCGGGCTTCCTGCCGATCAACAGAGACCGTTGTTCGATCTCGGTTTCAGCGGCCAGGTAGCCGCCGAGCTCTTTCAGCGTGTCCCCGCACCGCACATTGGACAGCCCCCGAGCAAGCGCCCGAACCGACACACCGTGACGGCGGACAGCGATCCAGCCACCACCCGCAGCGTCCAAGATCTCCCAGCGCCGACCATACTTGGCGACCAGTTCGGCCAAGGTCGCCGCGTCAGACCGGCTCACTACCTTCATCCGTCGTGACGTCGGCCAGTTGCCGAACACTGCGAAGATGTTTGGCCGTCGATGCGGCGTCCTGAATGTCACCGACACCAAACCCGAAGCCCTGACGGCCAGGCGGGGTGATCACGAAGTGGGGATCTCTCCCCATCCGTTCGCTGACGGAAATGGTCACCAACAAGCGCGTACCGCGCCGCACCTCCATGTAAGGCGGCAGATAGATACGCGGACCGAACTTGGCGGCCATCACCACGCGGACACGTTCCACGATGAGACAGCGCAGGCCAGCCCCGTTCATGCTGGCCCGCAATCCGATCAAGGCATCGCGTTGCGCGTAAGCCCTTCGCTGACCGATCCCCTGCGGCGACGTCATGACGCCCTGCCAAGCCGCGCCGTAGCCTCCGCGTCGCGCATGACCTCGCGCAACTCATCGGGGGTAGGCGCCTCCACGCAGCAAGGCTCAGTTGCGCAGGTGAGAGCGATTGCGTAAAACCGCCGAGCATAAGCGCCGTACCATATCAGCCAGCCAGGTTCGAGCTGATCGAGGAGAGCCGCCTCCGCCCTGGCCGCAGCGTCAACGACCCCCCGAGAAGGTGTCTCCGGAAGACGCCCGCCTTCCCGGTGACGCCCTGATGACCGATGCGAGCCACCACCCTTGGCCGGCCCACGCCCGACGCTCACGAGTCCCCGCCCTCGGTGTCAGCCGAAGGCCGAGCACGCCAGCACGTCGAGCACGCCTCACGGACACGGCCAGGCCGGACGGCCCCGCCGGGCACGCTCAGAAGTCCACGCCGAGGGCTCACGTACTTCCATCCGCGTCCCTCACACGACTTGCAAGGGTCAGTTGACATAAGACTCGACTCCGCCCCGATCAGATGCGTTGCCATCCGCTCACTTAGGCGTCTACTCGCCTAGAGGAGTTCTTTGCTCAGTCATTTATGACTCCTCTAGAGGAGTTCGTCAAGCCCTATCGCGCAGGAAGCTCGTACGACAGTACGTAGGCGTCAGTGGACATCACCGTGTCACAGACCTCAACCGCCCTGCCATCCGTCGTGTACGCCGTCCTGACCAGGTGAAACACCGGGATACCAGGCGCGAGCTTGAGCGACCGCATCTCCTCACGCAGCGGCATACGCGACTTGATCTCTTCCACGAAGTGATCGAGTCGGTGCCCCAACTCCTCTAGCCGGGCGTAGATCCCACCTGGCCCACTGTCTGGCTGAGCGATCCGCGTACCGCGAGCGATCTCGGCCGGGATGTACGAGACCGCCGTCTCCACCGGCTGACCGTTGATCAGGTACCGACGAGAGCGACGGACTACTGAGTCCGCTGCTGTAAGCCCAAGCAGCTCGGCCACGCTCCCTGGAGGCGCCTCTTCCGTGATCTTTATCGAGTCCACGGTTGGCCTGCCGCCGGCCCCTTCCGTCTCTGCGATGAACGCGGCCTTGCCCTGCTCACGATGACGACGGGCGAACCGATCTGAAGCCAACCGCCGGACCGGAGGATGCGAACGGACGAAGACACCACGCCCATGCTCCGCGACCGTCAGCCCTTCACCCTGAAGCACCTGGAGAGCGTTGCGGATGGTCATCCTCGCGACGCCGTAATGTTGCATGAGCTGAGCCTCCGAGGGCACTTTCTCACCCTCGGCCAAGACGCCCTGCTCGATCGCGTCACGGATGTGATCGGCGATCTGACGGAACACCGCCCGATCGCTGGTCGGGTCCAGATCCGGCAACGGCAGCTCGGCCACGACCCAACTCCTCAACTCGTACATACGTGTACTACGGTCTTGAGGATAGCGACCCGCACCGCCGGAGGTAGTCCCGATGGATCACCAGAACACGCACTCGGTCAGCGTGGCAGGCGTGATCATCGACGACCAAGGCTGTGCGCTCCTGACCCAGCGCCGCGACAACGGCCATTGGGAAGCGCCCGGCGGCGTCCTCGAACGCGACGAGGACATCATCACCGGCCTACTCCGCGAAGTCCGCGAGGAAACCGGCCTCGACGTCGAGCCCGTCACCCTCACCGGCGTCTACAAGAACATGACCCGCGGAATCGTCGCCCTGGTCTTCCGCTGCAAGGTCATCGGCGGCCACCTCACCGAAACCGACGAAACCCGCTCTTTCCAGTGGGTCACCGCGGATGAGGTCCGCGCCCTCGCCTCCGAGGCGTTCGGCGTGCGTGTCCTGGACGCTATGCGCAGCAACCACACGCCAGCCATTCGGTACCACGACGGTACCCGCTTGTTAGGAGGTGTTGCTGAACCCAACCCGACCCCCCGCTAATCTGCGACCACCCCCAAAGGGATGTGAACATCGCAGTCACGAGGGTTGCCGCCGTCCGGCTACCGATCGAGACCTGTAGGTCCTTCGTACGCTCATCACGCACCACCTTGCCCTTCTTGTCTCGCGCGTACTCGTGCTTATGGGCGTACGAGACGTTCGGGAAGGCCATGCAGAAAAGTGCTGCGAAGATTGTCATCAGTTCGGGGATCGAGTTGGGCTCAGCACCATCCCACGATCACTCTAGATCTGTCCTGTCGAGCTCGTTGCCGAATTGCTCTCTTAGGGATCAAGCGGCGGCGCGGAGCGCCGCCTCGCGGCCCTGCGCCCGCTCGGCGGCCGGGCGTGCGGCCTGGGGGCCGGTCCCGGCCGCCGGCGGCTTGGGCCGCGCGCTGAGTCGTCTACACGCCCTCCAACTGAACACGTAGCATTGAGCAGATCAGCTCAACCTCTGAGAGTGTGATATCGACAGGAACGTGGAGTCGCGCAGTCGTCCCTCGGCTTAGTGGCACCGGTAGCTCGCGCATCTCACGCTGACCAGCTACGGCGGTTCGGCGAGATGTCGATTGTGTCGGGGTAGGCACTCCTACAGACGGGGCTCCACCTGCGGAGGCACTTCGTGTCATCCGCACATGGTTCAGATACTCACGGGCGGCAGCTCGGTATGTCGATCCGTAGGAGTCGGTGGTGGTGGAGGCGAGTTCTCCACTCCTGACTTGCTTGAACCTACCGATGGCATCCTCTACGTCATGCTCTAGAAGATTCACCGACCGCCAATTGGGTCCGTAGGCACCCTTCAAGACCTGCACACACTGGCCACGACGACTAGGCTTGTCCGACTTCTCGATGTAGGCGATGAAGTTGGCAGCCGTGCCTAGGCCGTCGGTACGAACGTTCATGTCGCTCCTGACGCTAATCTGGAACCCAGAGTAGCGTCACTCTTAAAGTGTGTCCATCAACCTTGTTCATAAGGATATGAGCGAGAGGGATAAGTCCCCTTTGTCTGGACTGGTGTAGTTCCCGTCCTCCTCGCTGGTCGAGTGTCCCGAGTCCACCGAGTCAAGGGCGCCTTCGGCGTCGCTACGCGATCAACTTCGTTGACCCTTGACACGGCGCCCTCACCCTGGGGGTCGGCAGCTACGAGGAGGACGGGGGAGAACCAGGCGACGGGCGGGCTACTGCAACGCGTACTGCAACAGCACCACATACCCGCTTACGATCACGACCGCCCGGCACCATCCCGGAGCAGGACACGAGCCTCTGATGACGTGCCGGATGGTCCTGATAAGGAAGAGTCAGGTCCTCGCTGTCGTGCCCGTCGCGTGCCCGATGGGGCGGGAATCAAGGGGGAGCAGCGGGGAGTCACGGGGAATGCGATCAGTACCATGACCTGTGTCTTCGCAGTTCGAGCAAGATCGGCACGCGTCTTTGCAAGCAGGAAGTCAGGGGTTCGAATCCCCTAGGCTCCACCGCCAGAAAACCCAGGTCAGGGTACATTCCCCGACCTGGGTGCTCGTTTGAACCAGCCTGTTTCGCCTTTCGTGCCCGGTCCTTCGTGAGCTGGTCTTTGGCGAGGCTGCCAGGCGGCGGCCCTCCTGCCGCTCGGCGGCCGGGCATGCGACCTGGGTCGGTTCCGGCCGCCGCGGCCCGGGGCGCGTTCGCGCGGTGTACCGTGCTTGTTCCTCTCAACAGCCCGGCCGGAGTTGACCATGTGGGACGCTGACCTCATCCATCGTCGGCTTGCGGAGATCCGACGACAGGATCCGGAACGCAAGTTCTTCGGCGCACAGCGCCATCATCACCGCCTCGGGCCACGACTCTCAACACGTCAGGTCACCGCATTCGAGACGAAAGTCGGCGTCGAATTGCCCGAATCCTTCCGGACCTTCCTCACGGAGGTGGGTAACGGCGGAGCAGGCCCCTCCTACGGGCTGTACGACATCGAAGAGGCGTTCCGCCTAGACGCGATGGAAACCCATGCGGGTCCGCCGCACCTTTATGCCTCCCCGTTCCCTCACACGGCAAGCTGGAATCCCCCGCTCGAAGCACAGCCTGCGGACTACGAAGAAAGCCGCTGGATAACCGGCTCCTTGGTCCTGGCCGAGTTCGGCTGCGGAGCATTCCATCGTCTAGTGGTGAGCGGCGAGATTGCCGGCGAGGTCTGGTTCGACGACCGCTGCGCCGACGACGGCATAGTCCGAGAACTCGACTTCTACGAGTGGTACATGACCTGGCTCGACCATCCTCAACGACACTTATACTGAATCGTCTCCGGCCGGGGCGCTCCGGCTCCGGGATGAGCAGGCGGGCAGAGGGTGCGCGTCGACGCGGGGTCTCAGACTGTGCCCATCGTGTGCCCGATGAGGCGGAAACGAGGAGGAACAGCGGAAATCACGGGAACGCGGTCAGCGCTGGGAGCTGCGTTTTCGCAGGTCTAGCAAGATGTGCGTGCGTCTTGGCAAGGAGGAAGTCAGGGGTTCGAATCCCCTGGGCTCCACCAGTCGAAACGCCGCGTTCCTGATCAGGGGACGCGGCGTTCGTAGCCATTGACGTGTGCCATTAGCCCGCAGGGACCAGCGTGCCGGGCGGCTGTCGAACTCAGTGTCTACGCATCAGCAGATGGCCTCGGCGGAAGCGCTCCTCTTCCTGGGGCTCGCGCAGCATTCGCCCCACTTCGACGAAGTCTGCCTTGCGTGCCAGCTCGGCGAGGTCGTCGATCGGCCACCGGTAGGCCGGCGCTACCTTGTGATCGAATGCCACCACCGGCCCGCCTTCAGATTCGAAGAAGCCGAGCAGGAGGTAGCCGCCCGGGGCCAGCACCCGGCGGAACTCGGCGAAGTACGGCGGCAGTTCTTGCGGCGGTGTATGGATGACGGAGTACCAGGACACGATGCCGCCCAGTTCGCCGTCGGCCAGGTCCAAGGCGTCCATTGAACCGACTTGGAAGCGCAGGTCGGGGTAGGCCTCGCGGGCAAGGTCGATCATCACGGGCGACAGGTCGACGCCAAAGGCATCCAGTCCCAGGTCCCGCAGGTGTGCCGTCACATATCCGGGGCCACATCCGACCTCGGCGACGGGCCCGGCACCGGCGGTCCGTACGAACTCGGCGAACGCGGCGAGCACTGCGCGATCGAGGGGCAGGCGGTCGAGGCTGCCCTGGACGAACTCGGCGTAGCGAACTGCGATGGCATCGTAAGCCTCTGCCGTCGCCGTTATATAGGAGGAGGATTCGGTCACGGCGGACGACTGTAGTTCATCGGCCGGCGCGGGCGTACCAATTGCGAAGGTGAACGTCGACTGGACTTCCGAGCGTTCAGCTGAGAGGGCCGCCGCCCCCAGACCCCCGCGAACCTGAGCACTCGCCCGCGCGAGAAGGTCGTCAACACGTCTCGCCGTTCGCGCGGACGAGCACACCGGACCGGCTGGCGCCGTAGCTCATAGCACTGTTCGGCCAGGTGGCTGAGCTTGATCGCCTGTCATTGGACTGACGGCGTGGTTGACGATGCCATGTCCGTCCACTTGGGCGGCGAGGTCGTGGGGGTACGCGGTCAGCTCTCAGCAGGCGCACTCGGAGGAGTTGAGGGCCATCGTGGCGAGGTGGCGGGCGATGCCGTTGGTGTCGGTGTTCTGGACGTTGCTGAGCACGACCACCGCTATGCCGTCATCGGGTAGGTACATGTTGCTCGCCGCGTAGCCCTGGAGAAGACCTGGGTGGTAGCGGAGTCGGTGCCCCTCGAGCCGGTCGACGAGCCAGCCGAAGGCGTATGCGCTCGATGGCAAGTTGAGGCAGCCCTTGCAGGGGCACGATGCCTGTGGCGTGAACGCCTTCTTGACGGTGGCGGGTGGCGCGACCACGTGCGCGCCGAACGACCGGTCCCAGCGGGCGATGTCGTCGGCGTTGGAGTAGATGCCGGTCGCGGAGAACGCCTGGGAGCCGTTGATGGGCGGGGCCGGTGATCCGAGCGTGAAGTAGCCCTTGGCGTACCCGTCGGGCGGATTTCCCCTGCTGTAGCCGGTGTGCTGGAGGTTGAGCGGGCCGGTGATCTCGTCGTGCAGCACGGTGCCGTATGGCTTGTGCGTCACTCGCTGGATGATCGCCCCGGCCAGGATGTAGCCGGAGTTGCTGTACTCCCAGCGGGTGCCGGGCTTGAAGTCCAGTGGCAGGTTCACGAACCGCTGGATGAGCTTTCGGGTCGTGGTCGGTTGCGAGAGCTTGGCATAGAAGTCGGGCAGTCCCTGGATGTCGGGGATGCCGGAGGTGTGGGTGAGGATCTCGCGGATCGTGATGGGCCGCCACGCCTTCGGGCAGGTCTTGATGTATGACGGGACGAGGTAGGGGCAGACCGGGTCGTCCAGGCCGAGCAGCCCACGGTCGCGCAGCTTCAGCACGATCATCGAGGTGAACTGCTTGGTGACCGAGGCGATCCGGAAGACCGTATCCGGCCGAATGGGGATGTGCTTCTCCTCGTCGGCCTCGCCGGCGGCGAAACGCACCAGCACCTTCCCGCGTCGTACCACCAGCGCCGAGCCGGTGAACTCCTTTTTCGCGGCCAGATCCTGTAGGTACTCCAGCATCGCCGCAGCGGTCTGACCACCGTCCGGTGCCGGTGAGGTGGCCGGCGGCTCCGATTCCTGGGTGGCCGCGCCGCGATCGACACCGAGGCCGGTCACGACGGTGCCCCCGGCGGATACGGCCATGGCAGGAGTGGCTGAGGGTATGGCTCCGCCGGTCAGTGCTGCGCTGATCGCGAGAAACCCGACAAAAATCGGCCACTTGGGCATTTCTCCCCCTTGAACATACCGCTGTCCCGAAATTCCGGCATTTCCCCGAATCGAGGCAAGTCTCGTGTGAGAACCCCTCGGCGACCATTCTTATGAGGGCTCGCCTTCTGCCCCTAGTAGTCACGATCGACGATCGACGCCTTTTTCCTTCCACATGTCTTTTTGTTAACGCTGCTCGATGGTCGCCGACCCCTTCAGCAAAAATGGCAGCATTTTCCGGAGTCGTTCGCAGCCGCCCGGAATCACGCGCCACGAAAGGTGCCATAGAGGGGAAATCGCGGGACCGAGATGCCGCCACCGGGTCTGAGCCGATGGGCTCCGCACCCTTCAGAGGAGAGGCATGAAGGTAGCCTCCTAGATCGCACCGTGCAACGGCTGACTCTTTGGGCCTGGACGACACTCTGTGAAATCTCGCGCTATGGACGTCCAGGTGGCGCGTGGCGATCGTGACCAATGGTATGGCTGACAACCGGTTCGAAGACTTAGCAGACCGGGTTGGCCGAGGCCGTAGATGCCTACGCACTGTCGGAGCCGAAGGGATCCGCAAGCGCGACGTCCCCTGTTCGAGGGCGGCCAAGCGCTGTGGCATGAAGTCAAGGGTTCGAATCCCCCAGGCTCCACCAGCCAAGACGCACGCTCGCGATCGTCGGCGGAGGCCGACCGTCGGTCAATGCTCACCAACTGATCCGGCGCGGGTTCAGGTCCGGGCGCTTGTCAAGATTCTGAGGCTATTGCCGAAGCGTCCTGGTATGGCCTCCTTGAGTGCTCTTGTAGCGGTCCAATGCTGACGTTTGGATCTAAAGGGTGATCTCCTGCGGTGCATCGCAAGCAGCAGATTCCGGATGCATCGCCATGTCGCCGCCTGTCCTGCCCCGGCTGCGGTCCTCTTGCCGTGGGCAGGTCATCGGCCCGTGCCGTCCTCGAAGAGAAGGAGTCGTGACCATGACCCTGCTGACCTACACCCTCATCACAGACCCGGCGCCCCTGGAGGCGTCGGCACCCGGGCGGTCCCCGTCCACGGGGACGGTGTATCTGGTCGTCACCAACACCGGGCAGCAGGCGGCGTTCTGGTCCACGATCAAGGTGGAGGTGCCTGTTGGCAACGGCGCCGGTGACCTCACCTCGGACTTCAACAAGATCAAGCCCAAGGGCGAGTACGGCGCGCGGTCGGGCCCCCGGTCACCGGCGAACGTTCAGCCGGGACCACAGGGCTCCAACGCCTTCCAGGCGACCGCCCCTGGCGGCAGAGCCTCTTTCGCCCCCGGCGACCACATGGTGCTGACGCTGGAGAACGTCACCGTCGCCCCCACCGCCGGGCTGGCCGTGCTGCGGGTGACCGAGAACACCGGCAGAACCAAGACCGGGCTCCTGAGCAACAGCTTCGCGGCGGTGGCGCTGGTGAAGACCGCTCCGAAGGAGATTCCGGCACCGCGCAACTTCCGCCCGGACGACACCATGGTGAACGCCGGAACGAGCATCGTGCTGAAGTGGGAGGGGTCCGACGACTTCGACTACAAGATCCTGTTCCCGGGCGGGCAGGCGGCCATCACCCAGGGCGCGTACTCCTGGTCACCGGCCGCCGCCGACGCCCCGAAGCGGGCCACCACCTACACTCTCGTCGCCACCTCGCGCACCACGCCCCAGCAGCAGCACTTCCTCACCGCGACCGTTCAGGTGCGCAATCCCGTCCTGGAAACCCTCATCGCTACCACCGGCATCGACACACCATGGATCCAGGGGACGGCGAACGCGACGAGAGGGCGTGTCACCTTCACCGGCGCAGGGGTGGCGATCTCCAACGGCTCCGGCGGGCAGGGGACCGTGACGGCCGACAATGCCTACTTCAACACCGTGTACACCCCGTGGATAGGAGGACCGAACGGCGGCGAAGGAGCCGTCGCCTTCTCCCAGGGCGGGGCGACCGTACGGCGCGCAGGTGGCTCCCAGGAACGGGGAACCCTGTTCGCCGACAAGGCCGACCTCAACGGTGTGAACACCAGGTGGGTACAGGGACGAAGCGCCGACGACGGATGGATCAGCTTCCCCCACTTTGGGATCCAGGTATCCCGGGGCGGGACGGACAGCGCCCAGCAGGGCGTCGTGTACACCGAGAACGTCTACGCGAAGGACGGGGTCGGTAGCGGGTCTATTAACCTCCACGATTCGGGGATAACCGTGTACTCGCCCAATGGGCGGAATGGGATCGGGAGCGTGACGGCCCGCATCGATGCGCAATGAACGAGTTGTGAGGCGCGGGCGTGCGGATCGCCGCACTCGGCGGCCAGGCCCGCGCGCCCGCACTCCCGGTATTCCCGTAGCCCCCGCACGTCCGGCCGTGCTGGGCGAACTGGCGATCTGGGAGCTAACTGGTTTGGAGTCCGGTAGTCCTCTCGAATATGCGGTCCTGGACACAACGGGGCGACCGCTGATGTTCGGCATGAGCGGCCTCCAGCTCAGGCTGGGTCTCACCGATCAGCGGCCGGACCCGCGAGTCGCGAGCACGATCAGGTAGTCACACTTGCGCAGCGGGCTGTGCGCGGCCGGCGTCGTGTCGGTCAGCGTGCGGGTCACGAACGTCCCCACCCCCGGCCGAGCCGCCACCAGGCCCTCGTGTTCGAGCTCGCGATAGGCCTTGAGCACCGTGTTGGGGTTGATCGCCAGGCCGGCCACCACGTCCTTGACCGTCGGCAACTGGTCGCCCTCGCGCAACAAGCCGAGCCGCGGCGCGTGCCGTGCCTGCTGTACCAGCTGTAGATACGGCGGGACCCCGGACCGGCCGTCCAGATGGAACTCGATCATTGTTCCCTCCGTTTGCCTAGTCTCCTGGCACCCGTTAAGAGCCCATAAGGCCCCCAGGGCCCCGGGATCGGTGGGACGGCCAAGGTCCCCCGGGTGTGCCGCAGTGATCTACGCGGGCCGTCGCCCTGAGCCACGTGAGATCCAGGGTGCGAGCGTGTTGGCCAGTGCGGTCGCCGGGTTGAGGGGCATATTGGCCGGTTGGGTGGCATATCGACGTTTTACGTCACGTATCAGTGCTTTATATGGCGTATCGCCGGGTTGTGTGAGGTTCGCCCAACGTTCGGCTGTGCGCCTCACCGAGGCAAGCCGCGATCTCTAGGTTCAGCTCTTGCTGAGGATCAAGCTAAGGGAGACCGACATGCACATGACCTCCGCAGTCCGGGCTCGCGGGATCACGAAGTCCTTCGGTGATGTGGTCGCACTCGACGGCCTCGACCTCGACGTGGCGAGCGGGCAGGTTCACGGCCTGGTCGGCCCGAACGGCGCGGGCAAGACGACGCTCCTCGGCCTGCTGCTGGGCCTGGCGGTCGCGGACAGCGGTCGCCTGGAGATCCTGGGTACGCCGGTCGGGAGGACGCTCGCCGTACCCGACGGAGTCGCGGGCTTCGTGGACGGACCCGGGCTCTATCCCTCGCTCACCGCTCGGCAGAACCTCTCGGCCCTGGCCTCACTGCGCCGGTACGACGCCGGAGGCACCGCCGACGTCGACGACGCGCTGGAGCAGGTCGGGCTCACCGACGTGGCCGACGACCGTGTCCGGGGCTTCTCACTGGGAATGCGCCAGCGGCTCGGGCTGGCCGCCGCGCTGCTCACCAAGCCGCGCCTGCTCGTCCTCGACGAGCCGGCCAACGGCCTGGACCCCGCCGGCAAGCACCACGTGCACCGCGTCATCACCGGACTCGCCGCGGACGGGACCGCGGTGGTCCTCTCCAGCCATCGGATGGACGACCTCGCCGCCCTGTGCTCCGACGTCACCATCCTCGCCACCGGACGGGTCGTCTTCTCGGGGCCGCTGAGCAAGCTCGCCGCCGAGAGCGGCGAGCTCGACTACCGGCTCGTCACCTCCGACCCGGCGGAGGCCCACCGGCTGGCGTCGGAGACGCCCGGGCTCCGCGTGGTGCCCCGCGACCCCGGTCAACGGGCGGACGCCGACGTGGTGGTCCGCGGGCCGGTGCCGGCGGTCGACGAGCTCGTCGTGCGGCTGGTGCGAGACGGCGTGGCGCTTCGTGAGCTGGGGCCCGTAGTGGCGCCGCTGGAGGCCGCGTTCCTGGCCCTGACCGGGACCGGGACCGGCGCCCCGCCCGCGCGGACCGACCAGGAGGACCAGGCAGACCAGGAGGACATGCGATGACCGCGACCATCACCGAACCCAGGGCCGCCGCCCGGCCGGCGCCCGTGCTGCACGGCTACCGGTTCGAGCTGGTCAAGCTGCTCTCCCAGTGGCGGATCCGCCTGCTGATCGCGGCCTGCTGGATCGGCCCGGCGGTCTTCGTGGCCGCGGTGAGCCTGCAGAGCTCGCTTCCCGCCGACACGGTCTTCGGCCGCTGGATGAACGCGACCGGCTGGGCGGGGTCGCTGGTCGTGCTGGACTTCTCGTGCAGCTGGGCGCTCCCGCTGCTGACGGCGCTGGTCGCCGGCGACGTCTTCGCCGTCGAGGACCGGCTGGGCACATGGCGCCATCTGCTCGTGGCGGTGCGCTCCCCGCGGCGGATCTTCGTGGCGAAGACCCTTGCCAGCCTCACCGTGATCCTGCTGCTCGTGGCCGGGCTGGCCGCGTCGGGAATCGCCGGCGGCCTGGCCGCGGTGGGCGACCACCCGCTCGCCGGCCTGGACGGCCATATCCTCGCCCCGGCGGAGGCGGCCGGCACGGTCCTGCTCGCGTGGGCCTGCGCGCTGGCGCCGACGCTGGCGTTCGCCGCGGTCGGCCTCCTCGGCTCGATCGCGTTGGGCCGCTCCCCGATGGGGCTGTTGATGCCCGCGCTCCTCGCCTTCGTGTTGCAGCTCGCGCAGCTGCTCCCGCTGCCGGTGGCCGTGCAACTGTCCCTGCCGAGCCACGCCTTCCTCGCCTGGCGCGGGCTTTTCACCAGCCCGGCGCAGGCGGGTCCCCTCCTCGTCGGCCTTGTGGTGAGCCTCGCATGGGCGGTCATCGCCACCGCGCTGGCCTACCGCCTGTTCCTGCGCCGCGACTTCACCGACGTGACCTACGACGGGTCGGGCCGGCAGGTCCTCGTGGCGGCGGTCCTGCCGCTGGCCGCACTGGTCGCCCTCGCCGTCGGCGTGATCGCCGGCGCGACCCCGGCCACGGGCTCGGGGATCGACAAGGAGAAGCTGCAGGCCTCCCTCGCCACGGCGTACGCCCACCTCTACCGGCTGCAGACGCGGGAGCTGAATCGCCCCGACGTCACCGAGGCCCAGCTGCGGGCCACCGCGTCCTGCGACAAGGGCGGCTCCCGGGTCGTCGACGAGGGAGCGGGCAACGACTGGCGGTGCGTCGTGTCCTGGCACCTCCCCGGCGCCACCGCCGTGGGCACCGCCATCTACCAGCTCGACGTCACCGCGGACGGGCGGTACGTCGCCGACGGAGACGGACCGAAGGAGGTCAACGGCTACTTCCAGGTGCGCACCCCGACCGGAGACGCACCCAACCCCCTGTGGCAGTTCGACGGGAACGTCGACCTGCTCGCAAGCACCCCGAAGGAATGACTCATGCACGTCAAGCGCCAGCGCGCTACGAAGAGCCGTCTCGCGCTCTTCGACGGACGCACCGGCAGCCGGATCCGCGTGGTCGCGGCCGGCACCGCAGCCATCGCCGTCGCCGGCGGGGGCATCGCCTACGCCTCCACCGAGGTGTTCGGCACCAACCTGGTCGGCACCACGTACAAGGCCGGCCTGCAACTCGCCAGCGACCAGGTCATCAAGCCGATCGGTGAGCGCCTGCTCGTCGACAACGGCAAGCTGCTCGCCTCGACGGTCAGCCCGGACGGCCGCTTCCTCGCGGCGCTCACCAACGACCGGTCGATCGCCCTGACCATCGTCGACCTGCAGAACTACAAGGTGCTGCAGCAGGCCGGGACCGCCTCGACCGCCGGTGTGCGCATCGCCAACAACAACGTCGGGCAGGAGGGGCCGGCCTATTCTCCGGACGGCAAAACCCTGTGGCTCCCGCAGATCAACGGCTTCACCCGCTTCCCGGTGAACGCGGACGGCACCCTCGGCACGCCGACGTTGGTGAACATCGCCGCGGACGGCACGAAGAGGGCGCTGCCGGCCCAGGCGGTCTTCTCCGCTGACGGCAAGATCGTGTACGCCGCCGTCAACGGGCAGAACCGCGTCGTGGCGATCGACGCCGCGACCGGCGCGATCCAGCAGAGCTGGACCGTGGGCACCGCGCCGCGTGGTCTGGCGCTGGTCGGCGACAAGCTCTACGTCAGCAACGAGGGCGGCCGCCCGGCCAAGCCCGGCGAGACGACGATGAACTCCTACGGCACCCAGGTGCCGGCCAACCCGGTCACGGGTGCGACGACCACCGGTACCGTGAGCGTGATCAACGTCGCCGACACGGCCGCTCCGGTCGCCTCCATCGAGGTCGGCCTGCACCCGACCGCGATGCACGCCGCCCGCGGCGTGCTCTTCGTCACCGACACGTTCGACGACCAGGTCTCGGTGATCGACACGAACCGCGACAAGGTCGTCCAGACGATCGCCACCCAGCCGTGGCCGGAGGCTCAGGTCGGCTACGCCCCGAACGGTGTGACCCTGACCAAGGACGGCCACCTGCTGGTCACCCTCGGCCGGGCGAACGCGATCGCCGTCTACCGCTACACCAGGCCGCAGGAGCCGGTCAGCTTCGTCGGCCTGCTCCCGACGGACTACTACCCGGAGGAGGTGACCACGGTCGGCGACGACGTGGTCGTCACCAACACCCGGGGCATCGGCGAGCGCGGCCCGACGCGCACGATCAACAAGGGCGCCGGCACCACGCCGGCGACGGGCCACAACACCCACGACTCGACCGGCTCGCTGCTTCGGTTCAAGCTGCCGGACGACCGGGAGATCGCCAAGTCCACGGCGACGGTCTTCGCCCAGAACGGCTGGGGCAAGAACGACGTCAAGCAGGCCAACGACGACCACGGCAAGGGCAACGACGATCACGGTCACGGCAACGACGACCACGGCAACGACGACCACGGCAAGGACGACGGGCACGGCAAGGGCAAGCCCGAGCATGCCGTGCCGGTCCCCAAGCGCCTCGGTGACCCCTCGACCATCAAGCACGTCTTCCTGCTGGTCAAGGAGAACCGCTCCTACGACCAGGTGTTCGGCGACGACCCGCGCGGCAACGGCGACCCGACGCTGGCGCAGTTCGGGGAGAAGGTCACCCCGAACCAGCACGCGCTCGCGCGTCAGTTCGGTCTGTACGACAACACCTACGACATCGGCACCAACTCCGCCGAGGGCCACAACTGGCTGATGCAGGGCGACAACCCGGAGTACACCGAGTCCACCGCCGGCGAGTACCAGCGCAGCTACGACACGGAGGACGACGCGCTGGGCCACCAGCGTTCCGGCTTCCTGTGGACCGGTGCGCAGGCCGCGGGCAAGACCGCCCGCAACTTCGGCGAGTTCACCCAGTTCCTGACCGTGCCGCCCGGCTCGTCGTGGCAGAAGTTCTACTGCGACGCCCGGAACATGGAGGCGACCGGCCAGGACACCAGCATCAAGACGGACACCCAGTCGCCGATCCCGTCGCTCAACGCGATCACGGTGCACAACTACCCGAAGTACGACACCAACATTCCGGACATCTACCGGTACCAGATCTGGAAGCGTGACTTCGAGGCCAACGGCCCGGCCAACCTCAACATGTTCTGGCTCTCCAGCGACCACACCGGTGGGGCGCCGAACGCGGTCGCGCAGGTGGCCGACAACGACCTGGCCGTCGGCAAGATCGTCGACACCATCTCGCACAGCAAGTACTGGAAGGACTCCGCGATCTTCGTGATCGAGGACGACACCCAGGACGGCGTCGACCACGTCGACGGTGCGCGCGGTCCCGTGCAGATCATCAGCCCCTGGGCGCAGCACGGCACCGTGGACAGCCACTACTACACGCAGATCACCATGGTCCGCACCATCGAGCAGATCCTCGGGATCAAGCCGATGAACCAGAAGGACAGCGCCGCCACCCCGATGAGCCGGGCCTTCACCGACAAGCCCGACTTCACGCCGTTCAACGCGGTGCCCAACCAGGTGCCGCTCACCGAAGGCGTGGCCACCCCGCCGGCCTGCGGGAACGACACCCCGGCCGCGGCGGGCGCCTCGGTGGCTCCCGCGCAGGCCACGGCGTCGACCGTGCCCGCCGAGACGCAGCACGTCATCGACGTCTGGACCGCCTGGCAGAAGGAGCAGCATCTCAGCGGGTCGAACGCGGTCCCGGACTTCGCCCACCCCGCGCTGATGAACCACTTCACCTGGTACCAGGCGCACAACTGGACCACGCCCTACCCCGGTGAGGAGAAGATCCTCACCCCGGACGAGGTGCCCGGTGGCTACCTGCCGTCGCCGGAATCCGACGGCTGACCTCCGCACAACGCACACGACGGCTCGCCGGGGATTCCGGCGGGCCGTCTGCCCAAGAGTGGTGAAGTTGAAGTTCGACCAGGCGCCGCCACCAGATGTGCAGTCCAGGCCTCGCGTTTCGTCCGGCTTGTTTCGGCTTTCGTGCCCGATTCCTTCGTAAGCCGGTCCAGAAGGTCACCAGGAGCACCGGCGTCCCCGGTAACGCGGCTCGATCACGTCCGTGAGTTCGTGGACTTGGGCGACCGTGAGCACCAGCGGTTCGGCCGATGCCGACCCGCATCGGAATGTCGCGCACGGAATCGAACCTCTTTCTCTCGGACCCGGCCATGGACAAGGCGAAAGCGAGCACCAATCTGAACAGGCGAACAATGCAAGAAGTCATGGCTGTGGACAAACGTCCGGTTTCGCCTACTCCCCGCTTCGGACGGTCTTGACGTGACCACTCGTACGAGTAACCGCTGGTCAGGACTCGCATAAATCTCCCTTACGGCTGTGACGATATTGAATTGAGACTCGCGATGCCCGCTCGGCGAGTTTGTCCTGGCCGGCAGGCGGTTAGTGGGAATGTCGCCTCAGTCACCCCACCCGTACCGTGTGGAGACGCTCATGAATCATGTGAGACGCCTGGTCCGCATTTTCGGCTGCGTCGGTGCCACCGCCGTGATGGTGGTCGCCGGCGCGTCCCTCGCCTCGGCGGCCGGGACCGTCACCGCGGCTGTGACCGGCGCCAGCCCGGTGATCGGCGCGAAGGTCGCGCCGTACGAAAAGCTCTACGAGCGGACTACCACGGCGACCCGGGCGCTCCCCGCGGTGCCGAAGCAGGCCCTGTTCCAGGCCGCTTCCTCGCTGTCCACAGAGCTGGGACTGGCCCAGAACCCCGCGCAGATCCTCGGCGCGGACCTGTCGCCCCAAGTGGCGGGGCGGCTGGCGAACGTGCTGACCGACCTGCTCACCTGCTACCGGCTCACCAAGCCGGCCTTCTCGGCGATTCCGCCCGCTCTGCTCTCCCAGGTGCTCGCGACCGGCGGTGGCCTGAACCCCGCCGCCTACACCGGCATCCGGCTCTGCGGTGAGTCGGCCTGGCAGTCCACCAATGAGCTCGAACTGGCCGTGCTCGACGAACTGCCGGACACCGCCGCGCCCGGCTGTCAGCCGCTCGGCCAGGTCGACCTCGACATTTGGCCGGTGCTGCGGGTCGACGGCGGCTGTCGCGACAATCGTTACGACAACGACTACCTTCTCACCCTCGATGTCGGCGGCAACGACACCTATGCCAACAACGCCGGTAGCAACGTGGTCGACGTGAACTTCTCGCCCGTCGGCTCCGCTGTCACCGGGTTGCGCGGTACGGGGCCCGCCAAGGGCTGCCAGCGGGCGATCCCCGGGCTGACGGCACTCGACTGCGTCCCCGCCGCGGCGGTCCTTCTCGACATTCAGGGCAACGACGTCTACGGCGTCAAGCAGACCCCCGACCACGACACCGGGTGCACCAACGACCCGGTGGTCCGCCGGATGATGACGGGTGGCGCTGGATTCCTCGGCGTGGGCATCCTGCGTGACGCGGAGGGCAACGACACCTACACCGGCAAGACGGGCTCGCTCGGCGCCGGTCACATCTTCGGTGTCGGCATACTGTCCGACGGCGCGGGCGACGACACCTACGGCGCTGTTCGTAACAGCCAGGGGTTCGCGCTGGTCGGCGGCGTCGGCGTGCTTCGTGACGAGGCCGGCGATGACGGTTACGGCTTCTACATGCCCGCCGCGATCAACCCGAACGCTCCCAACCAGACCGAGGGGGCGGGCGGTGTGCGGGATGACGAAGGCGAGGGGCTGTGCGACCGGATCCCGCGGTTCACCCAGGGGGCTGGGAACGTGGCAAGCGCCACCGGGATCTTTCTGGACGACGCGGGCGCAGACCACTACCACGGTGCGTTCGCCGGCCAGTTCATAGGCCCGATCCAGGTTCCGAGCACCCGTGCCGGCAGCCTCGGGTTCGGCAACAACCAGGGCGTCGGCGTCTTCCTCGACCGAGGGACCGCGGACGACCAGTACACCGTCGACGGTGAGCCCTCCGTCGCCGGCGTGCCGCAGCGCGGCGACAACGTGATCGTGCAGCCGAACAACGACAGCACGGGCGCGGGCTTCGGTCAGGGTCTCTTCGTCGACCAATGATCGTCTGAGGTACTCCAGCGGGTGCCGGCCCACCCCGGCACCCGCTGGAGCAGCCCTCGGCGCCACCGCAGCCCGGCCACAGATCGACCCCGATCGGCCGGCTTGACCATCGCCCTGCACACCGCCCCGTCGGGGCCACTGTCGCTTCTGTACAAGACCCGAGCGCTCTTCCCACCTAGCCTGTCTGTCACAGCCGTCGGCATGGCGGAGGATTTCGCGGTCGGCATCAGCACCCAGGACCGGGTGCTACTCGGCCGTCGTGCCTGCGACGGGGTGCCGGCCGGAGCGTTGGAGCGGGGTTGTAACCCCAACGACAAAGGATCAGAGCAATGGCTAAGATCATCTCGAACTTCTTCATCTCCCTGGATGGCGTGGTGGAGTCGCCGGATCAGTGGCACTTCCCGTACTGGAACGAGGAGATGGGCGCCGCGGTCGAGGCGGGCGTCCAGCGCGCGACAGGGTTCCTGATGGGCCGCAAGTTGTACGACGAGTGGTCGGCGTACTGGTCGACGACGGACCAGGACCAGGAATTCGCCGAGTTCATCAACAACGCCCGCAAGTACGTCCTGTCGAACACCCTGGAGAAGGCGGACTGGAACAACACCACCGTCATCTCAGGTGATGTCGCGGCCAAGTTGCGCGAGATCAAGCAGCAGACCGACGGCGGAATCCAGATGTCCGGCTCCGCGACGACCGTGCGGTGGCTTCTGGCCAACGGGCTGCTCGACGAGCTGAACCTGCTCGTCCACCCGATCGCGGTCGGCCGTGGTCAACGGCTTTTCGAGGACACCCCGACCCACCCGCTGAAGCTGGTCAAATCGGAAACGTTCAAGACCGGCGTGCTCAACCTGGCCTACGTTCCGGACGCCGGCTGACCGATACGCGCGGGACGCGGCCGGCCCCGGCGGAGCTTCTCGGTGTGGCCTGCGGCGCTTCACCGTGGCCGAATCCGCAAGGGATGTGTCCTTGCGGCCATGGCGGTGGAGGGCCAAGTGCAGCGGAGCGGAGGCGCGCGGCCGCTCCTCCCCGACCTGTTCCCGGGCACCCTGACCTGTTCCTGTGGGCCGGTTTCGCCGAGGGCCGGCCGTCGGCGGGGGCGCCGCACCGTCCGCCGCGCCCTCACCCCCGCTCGACGGGGCCCGGCTCCGGATGACAGCGCACCCAGGTGTCGGTGAAGAGCGTCGTACGGCGCTAGGAAAGGGCCTCCTGCGGCGTTCGCCGAGGAAGTGGGAAGCGGAGCGCGGCCGCCACGCCGTGGTCTTTGAGCTGGGTGTCGGCGAGAACGTGTTCGACAGAGCCGCTCTCGTCGATCACGGCCTGGGCCAGCTCGTCGATGACGTCCGGCGTCCGGCGGGTCGCCCGGCCGCACAGTGGGCAGGTGTCTCCCGACGTCGCCAGCCAGCCCGACTCGTCGCACACGACCCCCGGGGCGGTCGCCCCCTCTTGGACCAGAAGGGTCCGCACCGCGGCGACGGAGCCGGCCCACAGGCACTCGTCCAGGCCCAGGGCGACCGGCCTGCGCATCGCCGCGTGCTCCATGACCTCGGCGACCTGCCGCCGTTCCTCGTCCCGCTCGTACCGCTCGATGATGCGTTCGGCGCTGCGCCGGATGTCTGCCGCCGTGGCCGTCCGGAGATCGATCGTGAAGGTCCCGGCGACCTTCGGCCGGAGATCGTGCGGGAGGAACTCCAGGAAGTTCGGCACCTCCTCCGGGTGGCCGCCGACGATCAGCAGCTCGTGGTCACCGGCGCGGAACAGCTCGTCCAGCACCCGCGCGGCGTTGCGGAAGTGTCGCTTGGTCAGGTCGTCGGCGCGGTTGCGCACGCGATGCTCCATCAGCCCGTACCAGCCCGCGTAGTTCGGCTTGCGCAGGGCCGGATCCCGAAGCTCGCGGATCTCCCGCATCTCGCCCTGGCACAGCTCCCAGGCCTGCGCGGAACGCCGGTCGACCACCAGCACGCACGCACGGTGGTACTCGTCCAGCACCGCCAGCATCGGGCGGACCCATGGGGTCGCGTCGATCACGACCCGGCACCGGACGGCGCGCGGCAGGTCGACCCGCTCGAAGAAGCCGCCCTCGCTGCAGGAGAAGATCGCCACCGCGCCGCTCTCCACGCGTTCGAGGCCCTCCATCGCCTCCATTCGCTCGATGTCGCCTCGTATCGACAGCCGTGCCCGTCGCCCCAGGGATTCGTCGTCCGTGACCGGGCGGATCTCGTGGAGGAGGCTGTTGACCTGGGTGCGCAGGGCGGCGGGGCCGTCCAGCCCCGCCCTCGCGTACAAGGAGACCACGGGCAGATCGCCCCCGTTGAACCGGATGAGCCGGCTGATCGTCTCTGTAGTGATCATGCGTCACCCCCGTGGCTGGTCCTGGAACCAGTATTCGCCCCCCACCTGGCCCGAGTCGTGGACGCCCCCCGGACGCGCGGCGGTGCCCACCCCCTGGGGCCCGCCCGCTAGCGGGGCCCGTCGCTAGCGGCGGCCGCGGAAGGTGCGGCGGAGGTCGTCCACCCATTGGTCGGGGATCTCCCAGGGGATGAAGTGGCCGCCGTGGTCGTGGGCGGTGAGGTTGACGTGGTTGTACCAGGGGGCGCGGTCACCCGCGAGGAAGTGCTGGACGCGCTGGTCGGTGGTGACGCCGGGAGGGTTCTCGTGGCCGACGAAGGTGATGCCGGTGGGCGCCTCGACGGGGGGCCGCCGGTCGTGGGACGGGGTCCACGGGTAGCGGTTGTTGTTGGCGTAGGTACGCATCGAGGTGCCGATCGTGTTGGTCACCCAGAAGATCATGGCGTGGGTGAGCAGATCGTCCTTGGTGAAGACGGTCTCGATGTCGCCGCCGTTGTCGCTCCAGTTCACCCAGCGCTCCAGGATCCAGGCGAGCATCCCGGCGGGTGAGTCGGACAACCCGTAGGCGAGCGTGCTCGGGGCGAGCACGTGCGCGGCGAGATGGACGGCGAACCGCTTCTCCAGCGCGACGATCCCGGCGTGGATCCCGGCGGGCAGGCCATCAGGGATGGGCCGGCCGCCGCTGAGGTCCCAGGCCCGGTCGCCGTTGAACAGGGTGAGCTTCTGGCCCGAGCCGATGTGGATGGCGTGGAGCTCGCCGGCGTACTTGTGCCCGAGTTGGCCCGTGACCAGGGCCCCGACGTCGCAGCCCGCCGCGGCGTACTTTTCGTGGCCGAGGGTGCGGGTCATGAGGGTGTGCCAGAGGTCCGCGATCTTCCAGAAGTTCATGTCCGGGTCGTCCGGCAGCGGAGCGGAGAAGCCGAACCCCGGAAGCGAGGGGACGATCACGTCGAACGCCTCGGCCGGGTCGCCGCCGTACGCGCCGGGGTCGGCCAGGGGGTCGACGACCTTGGACCAGTGCCAGAACGTCCAGGGCCAGCCGTGCGAGAGGATCAACGGGGTCGGTTCCGGGCCGGCCCCGGGCCTGCGCATGAAGTGCACAGGCACGCCCTCGACTTCGACGCGGTAGTGCTCGTAGGCGTTGATCGCGGCCTCGGCCTTGCGCCAGTCGTAGCCGACGCGCCAGTAGTCGACGAGTTCTCGCAGGTAGGCGCGGTTCACGCCGTAGTACTGGTCCTCGTTGCCGACGTCGTCCGGCCAGCGGGTCAGCTCCAGGCGCCGCCGGAGGTCGGCGAGCACGTCGTCGGGCACGTGGATCGGCGTCGGCTCCAACGGGAACGGCCGGGCGTCGGCGCCGGCCGATGGGGTGGTCTCGTGACTCATCGTCGTCTCCTGCGACCGGCCTCACCCTGTGACGTGATCCAGGGCTTGGGAGAACTGGTTACGGGGGTGCAGGCGGCAGCGTAGCCGGGCGTTCAGGACGAGGGTGCCGTCGGTCTGCCGAAGTTCGTGAACGTAGATTCTTCCCGTCATCGCAGGAACGACAGCAGGTGGTGAAGCCGGGCCTCGACGGAGTCCCGCGCGGGGCCGGCGGCCCGCTCGGCCGCCAGGCGGCCCGGGTCGGACAGACACCACGTCAGGTGCTCGTCCAGGGTGGGCCGCCGGAGTTCCTCGGCGGGCAGCGCGGCCGGCCACCGCCAGGCGCGCGCCTGCGCCGTCACCTTGCCTCCGCCCGCCACGGGATCGACCGCGAGCGCGGGCACGCCGTTCTTGAGCGCGAGCACGAGCCCGTGCAACCGGGTGGTGACGACCACGTCGACCCTGCGCAGCAGCGATTCGAACTGGGCGGGCGTCGCGCTCGACCGCCAGTCACGGGGATCGAGCCGGCTGTCGAGCGGCAGCCGTGCGCAGTCCAGGTCGTTCAGCCAGGAGGACAGCAGGCGGGTCACGTCGCCGTGCCGCTGGTCGTCGCCGTACTCGGGCTGCGCGTGGACGAGGAGGACGCCGACGACCGGCACCGCTCCCATGACCGGCCCGCCGGCGAGGTCGGGCCACGCGGAGCCGTCCGGGGCGTCGCGCGGCAGGACCTCGTGGAACCCGGTCACGGCCGGATCGGCCGCGTCCACCACCGTCACCCCGATCGCGATGCGGCGGCAGTGGGCGAACCGCTCGTGCAGCTCGCGGACGGGCCGCCCGTGCGCGGGGCCGCAGACGAAGATCAGGTGGGTGTAGCGCTCGGGCGGGGCGTCGTCCAGGCGGAGGCCGCCGTCCGGGCACATCACCGAGCTCCAGGCGACGTCGTGCCGGACGCCCGCGGAGGTCAGCCGGGCGCGGACGGCCTCCATGCTGAGCACGTCGCCCGCGGTGGCCTCACCGCGGGAGAAGCTGAACCATCCGACGACGAGCGCCGTCACCGGTCGGTGGGCCGTTGTCGCCATGAGCCGAGCACCCCCATGCGCACCTCGCCGCCCACGTCTGCCCCTGCCGCGCGCGACGCCCGCGGCAGGCCAGCTTACCTACGGTGAGCAACCATGCCGGAGCACCACGGTGGCGCGTCATGCCAGGTGGGGGCCGGTCGAGATGCCTCCACCGCCGACACGGCGGGTTTCGCCCGGTCCGGGCCCGTCGGGACGCCGTGTCGTCGGTGGGGTATCGGATGCGGGGCGGTCAGCCCCAGGTGAGGTCCAGGCGGCGGGCGTGGTTCTGGTAGCCCGCGCGGGTGAACGCCTTGGACATCGGGGTGTTGGCGAGGTCGGTGTCGGCCATGATCTGCGTGGCGCCGTGCCCCGCCAGCAGGCGGGTGCCCTCGGCGAGGAGGTCGTTCACGTAGCCGTGGCCGCGGTGGCCCTCGGCGACGCCGATGTAGGCCAGGATGAAGGCGTAGGAGTTCCGGGCGGGAACCACCAGCCCGACCGGCTCGCCGCCGGGGGTCAGGCCGACGCGCCACCACTCGCGAGGGCTCGGGTAGGTCAGCAGCTCGGAGTGGTACTGCTCGCGGGCGTACTCCTCGATGGAGGACCGCGCGATGTCGGCGCGGCTGTACGCGTCGAGCGTGCCGGACAGGATGCCCTCCAGCAGGGCGACGGTCTCCTCGTCGCCGCCGGCCTCCCGGAAGGTCAGCCGGCGGGACGGCTCGGGCAGGGGCGTGCCGGCCGTCCAGCGGTAGCGGAGTCGTTCGACGAACATTCTCCCGCCGGTGCGTTCGACGACCTCGACGCGGGCCTTGGTAAGGCGGCCCGCTGTTTCGTCGTCCCGCCAGTCGACCGGGACCGGCTGGAGGACGCAGGGAGGCGGGGGCGTGCCCGGGGGCAGCACCGCGCCCATCGCGGCGCGCAGCAGGCGCTCGGCGAGGTCGACCGCGCCAGGATCGCCGCCGGCATCGAGCGGGGTGGGCCGGGCGAGGGCTCGGCCGGTGTCGTGAGATGTGAGGCCGTCGAGGGTTTCCCCCATGTCTATGGTGTCGAGGACTTCCGGCGGGCCGCCCGCGCGGGAGGACCACCAGCCGACCCTGGCGACCGGCCGGCCGTCATGCAGGGCCAGCCACAGCCATTCGTATCGGCGCCGCCCCGTTTCCAGGTCTTCGGCGAGCCTGTCGTTGTAGGGGCCGGGGAACGCGTTGAAGAGGTCTATTTCGTCGGGCCCGCCGATGGGGCGGAAGATCAGGTCTGCGGTCACGTCGAACTCCGGATCGTGCTGGGCGCCGCACCTGGGGATTCAGTGCCGTGCCTCCCCAGAGGCGGTACGCGTGGCGAACGTGCGGTTGCCGTGCGACATCGTCACCCTCCTTCCTGAATCGAGGCCGCCATCGGGCGGCAGACGATGGCCCTCAGGTGTAGGCGAAGAATCGGCCGGTCCGCAACCGGGTTTCCGCGGCGACGTGGCGTCCTTGCCGGGTCCAGGGGTTCGGTGTCATCCGGTGGCGGCCTTGGATAGCGTCGGGGGATGCGGCTTCATGTGGGATGCGCGATGTGGGCGCACGCGTCGTGGCAGGGGCGCTTCCTCCCCCAGCCCCTTCCGCCCGGCGAGCGCCTGAAAGGGTACGCGAGCTGGTGCAACGCCGTGGAGGGGAACACGACGTTCTACGCGGTGCCCGCGCGGAGCACGGTGGAGTCGTGGGCGCGGCAGACACCGTCCGACTTCCGGTTCGTGGTGAAGCTGCCCAAGACGATCACGCACGAGCGCCGCCTCACCGGCATCGAGGACGAGCTCCGGTCGTTCCTGGAGACGATGGAGCCGCTCGGCCCGCGACTCCACGCCCTCTGGGTACAACTGCCGGGCTCGTTCGCGCCGGACGACGTCGGCACGCTGGCGGGTTTTCTGCGCGGGCTGCCGGGCTCGCTCAGATACGCCGTAGAAGTGCGCCACCGGGCGTTCTTCGAGGACGCGCGGGCCGCGGGGCTGCTGGAAAAGGTCCTCGTCGACGCCCGCGCCGAATGGGTGCCGTTCGACACCACGGCCTTCTTCGAGAGCCCTCCGACCACCGACGCCGAGCGTGAGGCGTGGACGAGGAAACCGCGGGTCCCACGCCGGTCGGCCGCTCTCACCGACCGTCCGATCGTCCGCTACATGGGCCGGGACGACGTCGCGCGGACGGTGGAGGGCTGGCGGTACTGGGTCGAAACGGTCGGCGAGTGGCTGCGCGAGGGCCGCTCGCCGACGGTGTTCGTCCACACGCCGGACAACGCCGAAGCGCTGACGCTCGCCCGGCGCTTCCACGACGAGGTGCGGAGCAGGGTGCCGGCGGTGGAGCCGCTGCCCGAGCCCATGCCGTCCGAGCCGCTGACGCTCTTCTGACTTCCGGCGGCCACCCGCAAGCGGATCAGGGGGTGTAGATCTCCTGGACCTTGACGATCTCGCCGCGGTAGACGGTGATCAGCGAGGGGTGGCGGCCCTTGGCGTGCCGCTTGAGCAGCACGCCGCGTGAGCACTTCTTGGCGCCGAGTGCGGTGGCCTGGCTCACCGTGAGATCGCCGGGGGTGACCTTGCACCCGTAGGCCGACAGGAAGACGACCTTCTTGGCGACGTGCGAGGAGTAGGCCATGGCGTTGCCCTCCGGCGGGCCGACGAACCAGCCCTCGGTCATCTCGCCCTTCTTCCACTTGATCGGCTCGTACTCGGCCGTCGTGCCGCCGACGTAGGTGATCCAGCCGCGCAGAATGCCGTTGTGGCGGGGGCTGATGTGCTTGGTGAAGTCGTGCTGGGGGTCGGCCTGGAAGGTGGTGCCGAAGACCTTCGGGGCCTTGTACTTCGGGATGGACGCGGCTTCGGCGGCCGTACCGGACGACAGGGCGACGGCCGTGGCCGCGCCGCCGGCGATGAGCGCGCGCAGGAGAGTCTTCACGGTTCCTGAGACTCGCGTGGATCCGGAAAAGTTCGTTTCGCGCCGTCCAGGCGTCCCGCACTGATCATCCCGGACGAGCGGCTGCGGGCCACCCGCGCCTGATTCCGGGCCCTACCGGTCGATCCGGTACACGTAGTGGGCGCGGTCGTCGATCGGGTTGTCCGGCTCCAGCTCGCCCTCGGCCACCCGGCGCAGCCCGGCCTTCTCCAGCGCCCGCCAGGACGCGCGGTTGGCCGCCGACACCGGGACCAGGACGCAGGAGGCGGCCGGGAACTCCGCCCAGGTGCTCTCGACGACCGACCGGATCATCAGCGGCCCGAGACCGCGCCCCACCTGCTCCGGGTCGCCGATCAGGTAGTCGATGCTCATCGCGCCCTCGGGGACGGCGACGATGGCCGCCAGCTCGGCGATGTATTCCGGGTAGTCGGCGTACTTCGACCGCTGGACCAGGCCGAGTGGCTGCCCGTCGAGGAAGACGAGCAGGTCCTCGGACGGCTCCTCGCCCCTGGCGGCGGGGCCGAAGTCGCGCGCCACCGCCTCCGGGGTGGTCTCGTGGTGCCACCAGCGGGCCACGTGCGGCTGCTCCAGCCATGCGCGCAGCAGGGGGAAGTCCCGCTCGGTGAGGCGACGCCATGTGATGGACCGGACGCTCCGGGTCTCCGGACTGGGCATGACGCCGACGGTAGCAATCGCTCGCGACCGCCGGCATCTCATTTCCCGCCCGTGCGCGGCGGCAATCGAAGATCAGCCGCGGGGAAGCACCTGGATCGTGTCCCCCACGGGACGCTCGCCCGCCGCGTCGGACGGACGGTTGACGAGCGCGCCGCCGACGACCATGGCCGAGGAGCCGCCGCCGTCGAGGTTCAGCGCCTGCACCGCGCCGAGCGACCGCATGAAGGCCGCGCCCTCGGCGAGCGTGAAGCCCTCGCTGCCGCCGCTGAGCCGGCCGTCCACGGTCACCAGCAGCAGCCGGTCCTGGCGGTCGATGCCGGCCATCGTCCGGGGCTGGCGGTTGTTCGCCCACGCGTATCCGAAGGACAGGTCCAGCGGGTCGACGGTGCCCTCGGTGGAGGCGTCGATGCGGATCCGCCCGTCCTCCACCAGCGTGGGCGCGGCGCTGACGATGCTGTCGCCGCGGCCGAGCCTGACCCGGCGGCCGTCGCCGTCCCGGACCTCCTCCGTCACGGACACCCGCTCACCCACGACGGCGTGGGCGGTGAGCCAGCCGGCCGCAGTGCCGGTGCCCTGCAGCACGGTGCGGCCGGGCGGGACGGCGCCGCCCCGGTCGCCGGCCGACTCGACGCGGCCCTTGGCGTCCAGCACCACCTGGGTACCCGCGCCGGACGGCAGGGCGTGGACGTACTCGCCGGTGAACTTGACCAGGTCGTCGGCGAGGGTGCAGGTGAGGTCCTGGCGCGGCTCGGCGGTGGGGAGCGCGCCGGGACGGCCGCAGTTCCGCACCAGCCCCGGCGTCCGGTTGATCCCCTGGACGGCGTAGGAGGAGCGGCCGGCGCGGGCGGTGACGGTGGTGGTCAGGTCGGCGATACGGCCGCGGCGGCCGCCGTCCTCCAGGATCAGCGCCGCGCGGGAGCCCGCCGCCATCGAGGCCAGCTCGCCGTCGTGGGCGCTGACGCCCGCCGGGGTGCCCTGGACGCCGTCGGCGTCGGAGGTGAGGAAGAAGCCGCCGTTGACGCCCACCAGCGAGCCCAGCTTGGCGGCCACCGACGACGTCGTCTCGCGCTGGGCGACGTTGCCGTCGTGGGTGGCCATCACCGAGCCGCGGAACCGGTGCGGGTCGATCACCGCGATGTTGATGTTCTCGACGTCGGCGGGCTGGTCGGCGTCGTAGCCGGTCCACTCGACGGCGGTGCGGAACCCGGCCGCGGTCACCCGGGAGGCCGCGGCGCTCGCGGCCGCCTGGTTCGGGTACGTGCCGACGCGGACCCGCACGCCCATCGGGCCGCGCGGCGTGTCGGAGTAGTCCGGCCACGGCACCTGGGTCACGACCGGCTCGAATCCGGTGGCGCGCAGGCGGTCCGCGGTCTCGGTGGCCCACGCCTCCGTGCCGACGGCGGCCCAGACCTGGGCGCCGGTGAAACGGGCCTTGACGGGGGCCTGCACGGTGACGGTCCAGCTCGGCGCGGCGGCGGGGTTCCTGAGCGTGCCCGTGCGCACCTCGACGCCGGGCGCGACGGTCCGCGTCGTCCAGTCCGCGGTGACGCGGTCGGCCGGGGCCGCGGTGGGCGCGTCGGCCGCGGCGACTCCGGAGACCGTCAGCGGCCCGGCGACCGCGAGGGCGGCGGCCACGCTGAGCGCGAGCCGTGTACGGGCGCCGCGACCGGGGGCTGGGCGGTGGTTCATGGCACGTCCTTCAGGGTCGGCGGAGGCCGGAAGTGTCCGGATAAATCCGAGTTCCGGGGGAAATGACCAAGTCGGAAGTCCAGCGCCCCGAGACGAACGCCGGGGCGGACGCGCGGGTACGCACGTGACCGGGAAGGTGAATGCTCGGTGGCGCGCCCCGCCGACCGCCGGGCCCGCGGGACCTCACGGGACGACGAGCGCCTTCACCACGCGCTGCGCGGCGACGTCCTCCAGCGCCTTCTGCGCCTCGGCGAGCGCGTACTCCCCGCTGATGAGGTCGGTCCACGAGAACTGCCGGGCGTAGCGCGCCATCACCCGCACCGACCGGTACACATGGCCCACGTCGCTGCCCCAGCACCCGCGGACCTCCAGGTGCTTCTGGTTCAGGTCCAGGTGGGGGTTGAACGTCGCGGTCCCGGCGTCGGTGTACTGCCCGACGACCACGTACCGCCCGGCGTCCCGCGTCAGCCGCATGCCCTCGGGGACCGCCGCTGGCACGCCGGTCGCCTCGATCGTGACGTCGGCGCCGCGTCCGCCGGTCGCTTCCCGGACGGCCGCCAGCCGCTCCTCGGGGGTCGTCGTGGCGATGTCCAGGACCGCGTCGGCGCCGAACCGGGTCGCCGCGTCCAGCCTGACCTCCGGCCCGCCGACGACGATCACCGACCCGGCTCCGCGGAGCTGGGCGAGGACGGCGGCGGACAGGCCGACCGGTCCCGCGCCCTGGACGACGACCGTGTCGCCGAAGGCGATCTCGCCGAGCGTCACGGCGTGCAGCGCGGTCGGCATGCCGCAGCCCGCCGCCAGGAACGCTCGCCAGTCGAGCTCGGCGGGCAGGGGGATCACGTGGACGCCCGGACGCAGGTAGATGTACTCCGCCCAGCCGCCGAGCAGCCCTTCGTCGGCGGACAGGGTGATCCCGTACACCTTGCGCGACGGGCACCGGGTGGTCGCGTGGCCGACGGTGCAGTACCAGCACCGACCGCACGTGCCGTACACGTCCAGGAACGTCACCACCTGGCCGACTTCGAGCGGTGCCCCGGACACGTCCTTCGGGACGCCCGACGCCGTCGCGGGGCCGAGCGCGGCGATCCGGCCCACGCTGACGTGCCCGGGGATGATCGGGTACGGGACGCCCGCGAGCTGCCCTTTCCACAGGTGAGCGTCGGTGCCGCACACCTCGCTGCCCAGCGTCTCCAGCAGCACCGCGCCGGGCTCAGGTTCGGGCCGCTCGAACGCGCGCACCTCCAGCGGCGCACCTGGCCCGGTCATGACGACTGCGGAGATCACCGTGGGTTCCTGCTCTCTGGTCGGGCGCCGAACGACGCTGAAAGGGTGCTGAAGCCGAAAAAGGGTGCTTAAGAGGTACCTGCGCCCCGGACGGCTTGCAAGGGGCCTGCGGTCGTCCGCGCTCCGCGTCGTTCAGCGCGCCCCGTGAACCGGTGTGTCCGGTTCAGGCTGACCGGACGGCAGCCGGGACACCGCGACCGCGATCTCCACCCGCGAGGTCGCTCCGGAAGGGGGCGGTTGCCGGCTTCCGCGCAGGTGAGGGCAGTGGTCGTGGCGGTTTCAAGATTTTCGAGATTTTTTCGCCGGACCGATGAGTTCGGTGGGATGCCGTCGTTACAGGGGGCATGACACAACTTCTTCAGGACAAGAACGTCATCATCTACGGCGCCGGCGGCGGCATCGGCCGTGGCGTGGCGCGGACCTTCGCCCAGGAGGGGGCCCGGGTCTTCCTCGCCGGGCGTACCCTCAAGACCCTCGAAGCGGTCGCCGAGGACGTCAGGGCCGCCGGTGGCGTGGCCGACGTGGCCGAGGTGGACGCGCTCGACGAGCGGGCGGTCGACGAGCACGCCCAGGCCGTGGTTTCCGCGGCGGGCGGCATCGACGTGTCGTTCAACCTCATCACGCGCGGGGACGTCCAGGGCATCCCATTGGTGGACATGTCCGGATCCGACCTCACCCGGGCGGTGACGAACGGCCTGCTGT
Organism: Sphaerisporangium album; assembly: GCF_003323745.1. GTDB lineage: Bacteria > Actinomycetota > Actinomycetes > Streptosporangiales > Streptosporangiaceae > Sphaerisporangium > Sphaerisporangium album. Next base: position 225,488 of record NZ_QOIL01000012.1, on the reverse strand, counting down.
CGAACTTCTACACCGCCCGCGCCGCCGCGCGTCATATGGCGCCCCGCGGCTCCGGCGTCATCCTCACGGTGACCAGCGGATCCTCGCGCGGCGCCGCCCCCGGCATGGGCAGCACCGGCCCGGCGGACGCGGCGGTGGAGACGTTCCTGCGGTATCTGGCGGCCGAGGTCGGGCCGAGCGGCGTGCGCGTCGTCGGCATCCACACGGCCGGGGTGGTCGAGACCATGACCCGGGACAAGGTCGTCGAGGTCAACGAGGGGATGACGGACTTCGACCCGGCGGCGTTCGAGCAGATGATGGCGAGCATGACCATGCTGAAGCGGGCCCCGAGGCTCGCCATGGTCGCCGACACCGCGGCGTTCCTGGCGTCGGATCGGGCCGCGGGCATCACCGGGACGATCGTCAACGTGACCTGCGGCCTCATCGCGGGCTAGGGTTTGACCGTGCGATGGGCTCCTGACGACGGCGGGACCGAGACCGTGAGGGACGCCGAGGGAGACGCCGTGGTCGCCGCCGCGCTGGCGGGCGACGAGTCGGCGTTCGCCGCCCTCGTCGAGCGGCACCGCCGGGAGCTGCACGTCCACTGCTACCGCATGCTGGGCTCCTTCGAGGAGGCCGAGGACCTGGTCCAGGAGACGTTCCTGCGGGCGTGGCGGCGGCGCGACGGCTTCCACGGCGGGCCGCTGTTCCGGGCCTGGCTTTACAAGATCGCGACGAACGCGTGCATCGACCACTCCCGGCACCGGGTGCGGTCGATCACGTCGTTCGCGGACATCCCCTGGCTGCAGCCGTACCCGGACCGGCTGCTCGACCAGATCGCCTCGGACGGGGACGAGCCCGAGGCGACCATCGTCACCAGGGAGACCATCGAGCTCGCCTTCCTCGCGGTGATCCAGTTGCTTCCGCCGAAGCAGCGGGCGGTGCTGATCCTGCGGGACGTGCTCGAATGGTCGGCCGCCGACACGGCCGAGGCGCTGGAACTGACGGTGGCCTCGGCCAACAGCGCGCTACAGCGGGCCCGCGCGACGGTGAAGCAGAACCGCCCAGTGCGGCCCGTCGCGGAGCCCAGCGAGACCGAGCGGGTGCTGCTGCGGCGCCTGATCGACGCGCACGAGCGCGCGGACGCCGAGTCGGCCATCGCGATGATGCGCGAGGACATAAGGATCACCATGCCGCCGCTGCCCATGCTGTACCAGGGGGTGGCGATGGTGGCGCCGTTGCTCCAGGAGGGACTCGCCGGGCCCGGCCACTGGCGCCTGCTGCCCACCCGGGCGAACCGGATGCCGGCGGCCGCGAGCTACCTGCGGCCGCACGGCGAGACGGAGTTCAGAGCGTTCAAGATCGACGTGTTGCGCGTCGAGGACGGGCTCGTGGCAGAGATCACGACCTTCGACCACACCTTGTTCCCGAGGTTCGGCCTTCCGCCGGTCTACCCGGAGGCCTGACGTCCCCAGAGAGAAGCCCGCCGTGTCCGGCCCGGCGGGCGCGGGGACCACGCGTCCTACTCTTCGTCGAGCTTCACGGCCTGCTTGATGTAGTCGCGCAGGGCGGCCTCGTTCAGCGACTCCAAAGTCTTGATCTTGACGTGCCGGGTGGTCTTCCCGATGCCGTCGAGCAGGCCGTGGGTGTCCTTGAACTCGGCGCCGCGCATGAACGCGAACGTGATGTGCGTCTTGCTGGTGCTGATGATCGCCAGGTTGCCGTTGGCCTTCCACGCCGGGGAGCCGCGGCTGATGATCTCCTCGGAGGACGGCGCGTTCTCCTTCATGAGGGAGCGCAGCTTTTCCACGATGCCCTGGTGCTGGGGGAGCACCTTGGTCTTCACGAACTCGTCTACTTCTTTGCTGCTCATCGCGAGCCTCCTTGCTCATGCCGTATAGGGGGTCAGTAACCGGTGGCGCCGTCGATGCGTTCGCGCAGCAGGTCGGCGTGGCCGTTGTGACGGGCGTACTCGGCGAGCATGTTCACCAGGATGCGGCGCAGCGAGATCGGCTCGCCGGTGGACTTGCGCACACCGGTCGCGTCGAGGGAGGGCGCCGCGGCCACGATCTCGCGGGAGCGTCGGCACTCCGCCCGCCAGAGCTCGAACGCCTCGGCGGGATCGCCGTCCAGGGAGTCGAAGTCCTGGTTCGGGTCGTCGTCGGAGTAGTAGAGAAGCGGGACCTCCTCGCCGGCGAACTGGATGCGGAACCACCAGCGCTCGACGCCCGTGAGGTGGCGGAGGAGGCCGTGCAGGCTCAGCCCGGACGGCGGGACGGCCTTCTCGGACAGGCGTTCGGCCGGGACGCCGGCGCACTTGAGCTCGAACGTGCGGCGGTGCCAGTCGAGAGAACTGGTCAGGGTCTCGCGCTCGTCGCCGGTGAGCGGCAGTGGGGTACGAAGATCGCCACCCCAGGACGGGGAGTAGTTCTCGGCGGGAATCTCGGCCATGCCCCGAGCTTGCCAGAGGCCACCGACAAACCCGGCTCGGCAATCCAGCGGAAACCGCCCGTGACGAGGGCCGGTGCCCGTGTTCCCCGCGTCGCCATGCCGGGCGCCGCCCACACGGACGAGGCGGACATGGCGGCGCGGGAACAGGGTGGCCGTGCTCAGGCCTTCGGCGTGCGGGTGCGGGAGAGGGAATCGGAGTTGGACGTGGCCGTCACCGGTCCCCCCATGGAGTTGGGGAAGATGAGCCGGATGTTGACGGTCTGGGCCTGACGGTTGGTGTTGTGGCTGCGGCTGTGGCTGCGGTTGAAGTGGCGGGCCCAGTTCCGCGCCCAGCTGCGGGCCAGCGAGCGGTTCCAGTTGCGGGCCCAGGCCCGGCTCGGGCTCCAGTTGCGGTTGTAGGCGCGGTTGCGGTTGCGTGCGTAGTCCCTGTAGTCGCCTCCGCTGGGCAGGCTCATGACGGTCGCCGCGTCGGCGCCGGTGGTCGTGGCCACGGCGCCCAGGCCGACCATGCCGGTGGTGAGTGCGGCGCCGATCGTGAGCGTGCTCACGAATCTCTTGAGCTTGGGCATTGCGTATCCCCCTGGGACGACATCGGTTCCCTTGCGATGGCATCCACGCAGATAGCCGTGAATGCTGTGATGACTGCGTAGGTCTTCACAGTTGTCTTTTTTCCGGGCGAGACGAGCGACAAACGAATAACTACTACTTTTGCTATGTGCTTAAGCTCTTGTTGTGGCCTTCGGTTCGAAATTTCCCGACTTCCGCCGACATGATCGTCTTGATCGTCCCGTACGCCGATGTACCTGGTAACGAGGCGCGGCGCGCGTACGCCCCGGCGAAAAGGCCGACGCCACAGGCCTTTCCGGAGGCAGGTGGCGAAAGGCGCGGTGCGGTCTCGCGGGGATCGGGGGCATATGCGCGCAACGGGCCAACTGCTCGACGCGTCGGGGTTCCGCAGCATTTGAGGAAGAAAGAGAGAGAAGGGGGAAAGCCGGGATCTGATGTCAAAGCCGGGCTTTAATGGAGATTAAGCCGTTTTTCGGGGGCTGTGTCCGTTGCGTACTGAACGGGTGCTTCGCCCGACAGGTTCCGCCCGCGGCGGGCCGGTGGACGGCCGGGGGCGCCGCGCACCCCGGTTGGGCGGCACCCGTCCGGAAGCCATATGGTCCGGAGCATGACTGCTCATTATGACGTCGTTGTCGTCGGGGCCGGTCCGGGCGGGTACGTCGCCGCGATCCGGGCCGCACAGCTCGGGCTCAGCACGGCGATAGTAGAGGAACGCTACTGGGGCGGCGTGTGCCTCAACGTGGGGTGCATCCCCTCCAAGGCGCTGCTGCGCAACGCCGAACTGGCCCACCTGTTCACCCACGAGGCCAGGACGTTCGGCATCCGTGTGGACGGCCAGGTGACCTTCGACTACGCCGAGGCGTTCAAGCGCAGCCGCAAGGTCGCCGACGGCCGGGTCAAGGGCGTCCACTACCTCATGAAGAAGAACGGCATCACGGAGTACGACGGCCGGGGCACGTTCACCGACCCGAACACCCTCCAGGTGGCCGTGAACGGCGGCGGCACCGAGACGGTGACCTTCGACAACTGCATCATCGCGACGGGGGCCACCACCAAGCTCCTGCCGGGCACCTCCCTCAGCGACCGGGTCGTGACGTACGAGGAGCAGATCCTCACCGACGCGCTCCCCGAGAGCATCATCATCGCGGGCGCGGGCGCCATCGGCGTGGAGTTCGCCTACGTCCTGAGCGCCTACGGCGTGAAGGTGACGATCGTGGAGTTCCTCGACCGCCTCGTCCCCCTGGAGGACGCGGAGGTCTCGGCCGAGCTGGCCAAGCGTTACAAGCGGCTCGGCATCGAGGTCATGACCTCGACCCGGGTGGAGGGCATCGACGAGTCCGGCGACAAGGTCCGCGTGACGGTGTCCCGCGGCGACCAGCGGCAGACGCTGGAGGCCGACAAGGTGCTGCAGGCCATCGGCTTCCAGCCGCGCGTCGACGGCTACGGCCTGGAGAAGACCGGCGTGCGCCTGACCGACCGCGGCGCCATCGACGTGGACGGCCTGTGCCGCACGAGCGTGCCGCACATCTTCGCCATCGGCGACGTCACCGCCAAGCTCATGCTGGCGCACGCGGCCGAGGCCATGGGCATCATCGCCGCCGAGACGATCGGGGGCGCCGAGACCATGGAGCTCGAGTACGTGATGATCCCCCGGGCGACGTACTGCCAGCCGCAGATCGCGAGCTTCGGCTACACCGAGGCCCAGGCGCGGGAGAAGGGCTTCGACGTCAAGGTCGCGAAGTTCCCCTTCACGGCCAACGCCAAGGCGCACGGCCTGGGCGACGCCAACGGCTTCGTCAAGATCCTCAGCGACGCGCAGTACGGCGAACTGCTCGGCGCCCACCTCATCGGGCCCGAGGTCACCGAGCTGCTGCCCGAGCTGACCCTGGCCCAGCAGTGGGACCTCACCGTCAACGAGGTGGCGCGCAACGTCCACGCCCACCCCACGCTGGGAGAGGCGGTCAAGGAGGCCGTCCACGGCCTCGCCGGCCACATGATCAACATGTGACGCGCCCGGGCGCGTCCCGCAGTCACGTTCGCCAGGTCGCCGGCGCGGCGTCGTCCGCGCCGGTTCCTGATCACCCGCCGTCGTGTCGTCCGGCTCGAATCGATCACCTCGCGTGTAAGTTCAACTACGGAGAGTAGCTGACGCGTGCGTGAAGAGGAGAACCAGACGCGATGCGAAGGAACATCACCCGAGCGGCCCGCGGGCTCATCGCGGTGTTCGGATGCGCGGCCGTCGTCGCCGGGTCGACGGCCGGGGCCGCCGCCGAGGCGAAGACCGGGCCGATTCGCAGCGGCGCCAGCTCACGGTGCCTGGACGCCGACCTCAACACCATCGCGCACAACGGCACGAAGGTCCATCTCTGGAACTGCAACGGCTTCACCAACCAGAAATGGACGTACGACGTCAAATCGCACACCATCCGCAGCCAGTACAACGGCCGCTGCCTGGACGCCGACCTGAACACGATCAGTGACAACGGCACCAAGGTCCAGCTCTGGGACTGCAACGGCTGGAGCAACCAGAAGTGGATCTACGACGCCGTCAGCCGCACGATCTACAGCCTCTACAACGGGCGGTGCCTCGACGCCGACCTCGGCCGCATCGGCTCCAACGGCACGCGGGTCCAGCTCTGGGACTGCAACGGGTGGGCCAACCAGAAATGGACGGTGTGACCGGGGCGCCCTGGTCGCGGCCCGGAAGGTGTGCGGTCAGCGCGGCGTCCGTCCGTGGACGCCGCCTCCGCGTCACCCGCCCATGAGAAGGGAGACGAGGCAGCATGCGACGGAACATCACCGCCGCTACCGGCGTGGTCGCGGCGGCGCTGGGCTGGGCGGCCCTGGCCGGCGCTCCGGCCGAGGCGTCGGCGGACGCCGGGACGGTCGCCCCCTCGGCGGGACCCGCGCCGGCGGGTGGCCCTCCCGCGGGGGCCCGGCCGATCCACAACCGGGCCGACGACCGGTGCCTGGACGCCGACCTCGGGCGCATCGGCTCCAACGGCACGCGCATCCAGCTGTGGGACTGCAACGGCTGGGCGAACCAGGCGTGGACGTACGACCCGGCGTCCCACACGATCCGCAGCCTGTCCAACGGGCGGTGCCTGGACGCCGACCGCGGCAACCTCGGTGTTAACGGCACCCGCGTCCAGTTGTGGGACTGCGACGGCCGGGTCAACCAGCAGTGGAAGTACGACCGCTCCGGCCACACGATCCGCAACCTCGCCAACGGCCGCTGCCTCGACGCCGATCTGAAGAGCGTGGGCAGCAACGGCGCCCGCGTCCACCTGTGGGACTGCAACCGCGGCGCCAACCAGAGGTGGAAGCTGTGACCCCGTTCCGCCCCGCCGGCGGCCACGCGACCGCCCGGCCGGGCGTCCCCGCGGCGGAATGGCGGCCCGTCGTGAGGGTAGAGGGGGGCGGAACGAGGAGGAGCCATGAAAAAGATTCTTCGACTCCTGGTCACCCGCTGGCTTGCCCGTACACCGTTCGGGCTGGTCGTCCTCGGTGCCGGGTGGTGGTTCACGCGCAGGCGCCGCGCCGCGAGGGCCGCGGAACGTCCGGACGTGCAGCGCGAGCCCGGACGCCGGTCCGCCGGCCCTTACACGTGGACGGGCCCGTCGGCCCGCGGCCGCAAGTAGCGTCATTACCCCTTCACGGGCGGCCGCTTCACGGACGGGCCTTTTCCGGACGGCCGTGCGCGGACCCCGCGTGCCGGTGGCCCGCGAGCCGCCGCTTACCCGGGCGCCCCCGCGAGATCGGCGATCCCGTGGGCGTGGCGCCCCCGCGTCTCTTACCCGATTGACCCCCGGACGGCCCTGAAGCCCGCCGTCCGGGGGTTTCTCATGGAGCAACCGCGTGGCCGGGGCCGTTCCGGCGGCCGGGAGGCGTGCGCACGAGCGGTCCGCCCCCCGCGGTCACAGGCGTTCCTGGCGGGGAAAGACGACCTCCCTGACCAGCAGCAGGACCGCCGCGGCCAGGGGGATTCCGAGCAGCGCGCCGACGATGCCGAGCAGCGCTCCGCCGAGCAGGGCGCCGATGATCGTGGCGACCGGCGGGACGGCGACCGAGGACTTGAACACCGGCGGCGAGATCAGGTAGTTCTCGATCTGCTGGTAGATGACGAAGAAGATCACGCAGGCGATGCCGGCCTGCACGGACGTCAGGAACCCGACCCCCGAGGCGACCGCCGCGCCGAGGACCGCGCCCACCATGGGGATGAGGTCGGTCACGGCCACGAAGATCGCGAGCGGCAGCGCGTACGGCACGCCCATCACGGACAGGAAGATGTAGGTCACCACGCCGGCGATGAGCGAGATGATCAGGTTTCCCGCGACGTAGCCGCCGATCTGCTTGATGATCTCGTCGCCGAGCAGCCGCACGCGGGTGCGCCGGGAGCGCGGGACGAGCCGGTAGCCGGTCTCCTTGATGGAGTTCAGGGAGCCGAGGAAGTACAGGGTCAGCACCAGGACGGTGAGGCCGCTGAACAGGGCGCTGATCACGACGCTGGCCACGCCGAGCAGGCCGCCGAACATCTGGCTCGCCAGGTTGCCGCTGGTGACATACTGCTGGAGCTTCTCCAGGACCTGGTAGCGCTCGTCGACCGAGCGGATCAGCGGGTGGTTCTGCAACTGCTGGACGTACTCGGGCAGGTGCTGGACGAAGCCGGTGGTCTGCTCGGTCAGCGGCGGCACGACGGCCAGCCCGAAGACCACGAAGAACGCGATCACGCCGCCGAACACGATCAGGATGGCCAGTCGCCGCGAAAGGTTCCGGCGCTGGAGCCACTCGATGGCCGGGTTCAGGCCGATGGCGAGGAACAGCGACACGATGATCAGGACGAGGGCCGACCCCGCGGTGGCGATGGCCTGCACCAGCAGCCACGCGGTGAGGACGCCGAGCGCGGCGGTGAGGCCGAACAGGAAGGGATTGCCGCGCAGCGGGCGTCCCGGCCGGCCGAACGGGTTCTCGGGCTCCTGGGGGCCGTCTCCGTCGCGCCGACGCCCGGCGGTCGAGGGGGCGTCGTGCGGAGGCGGTTCGGCGAGGGAAGCGGCTGGAGGCGCGCCGTCCCCTGACGCTGAGCCGGTGTCGCCGCCGGCCGGGAACGAGGGGAACACGCTGGACATGTCGGCGCGCTCGGAACTGCCAGTCTCGGACACGCGCCTCCGCTGCCCAGGGGAGCGGGGTCTAGTCCGCTTTCGCCCTGATAAAGACCGAAAAATCATGATCCGGCGCTCCCGGGTCGGGCGGCCGGGAACGCCGGGTGCGGCGCCGCGTCGTCCCTTCCCTCGGTGGCCGTCCACGCCCAGGACGCTCTGAGGCGCGCTCAGCGGACACGACGACGCGCCCCCCGGATCATCGTCCAGGAGGCGCGTGCCAGGGGCCGTGCGGTCAGTACATGCGGCGCGAGGCCTCATCGGCCGTCGCACCTGTCTCGTCCATCCCTCTGGCCGACTCTTCCGACCGTTCGCCGGACCACCTGCTGGCGTCCGCCGACGTGTCCTTCATCGAGTCGGCCCACTGGCGGGCGTTGTTGCGGTAGATGACGATGCCCACCGCGCAGGCGGCGAACCCGGCGAGCAGCGCGACAGTGGACCAGCGCGCCCGGCCGCTACGGCGCCGGATCGACGGTGAGGGGTCGATGACCTCGGCGGCCTGGGTGAGGAACGCGCTGACCTTCGGCGCGATCTGCTCTTCCACCGACTGCGCCGCGCGGTCGAGCCGCGGCGCGGCCCAGACGCGGGCGTCCTCGATGCGGTGCGAGGCGACCTCACGGGCGGTGCTCGCGATCGGGCGGACCTGGTCGGCCGTCCGCATGGCCTTGGTCTTCACACGACCCATCCGCGTCTCCGGTACAACGATCGTGACACGGCGTTTCTTCATTCTCAGGGACACGATTGCCTCCCCTGTCCTTGGGGCCCCGCAGGCTCACCTTCCCGATCGAAAGCGGCTCAATCCAAGTGGCGTGGGAGGATGCCAGATAGGCCAATGCGCCAGAGACCTTGAAACACGACAAATGTGTCCCATAGAACGGGCATCGAAGGGGGCAGTACTCTCGTGGCTGAAAACCTCATCGCCAAGCTGCGGACCTCTCTCGGAGAGATCAAGCTCCGCCTCTTCCCTGATCACGCGCCCAAGACGGTGCGCAACTTCGTCGAGCTCGCCGAGGGCTCCCGGGAATGGACCCACCCCGAGACCGGGCAGAAGTCCAACGACCGGCTGTACGACGGGACGATCTTCCACCGGGTGATCGAGGGCTTCATGATCCAGGGCGGCGACCCGCTCGGGCAGGGCATCGGCGGGCCGGGCTACGACTTCGACGACGAGATCCACCCCGACCTGCAGTTCAACCGGCCGTACCTGCTGGCCATGGCCAACGCCGGCAAGCGGTTCGGGCGCGGCACGAACGGCTCGCAGTTCTTCATCACCGTCGTGCCGACGCCGCACCTGAACACCAAGCACACCATCTTCGGCGAGGTGATCGAGGGGCAGGACGTCGTCGACGCGATCTCCAAGACCCCCACCCGGCAGGAGCGGCCGGTCACCGACGTCGTCCTGCAGGAGGTCGTCATCGAGCGCGTCCAGTCCTGACGGCGCGCACGCCGCGAGCGCGGGGTCCGGGGCGTACCCGGCCCCCGCCGCGCGGGCCGCTCCGGCGGTCCTCCCGCCGTGACAACCGGCGGGGTTCCGCGGGTCTGACGGCGTGGGGCGCTCGGCCGGCTGCATAGGGTGGCAGTCTGTGGAGTAAGCGCACGGGCGAAGGGGCCGCGAACAGGCGATGACCACTCAGCCAGACCACCCGAATCCGGCGGACCGGCCTCAGGGGCCTGTCCCGCCCGGGCCTCAGGACGGGGACGAGATCCCCACGTGTTACCGCCACCCTGGCCGCGAGACCTATGTGCGCTGCCAGCGCTGCGACCGGTCCATCTGCCCCGACTGCATGAACGCGGCCTCGGTCGGCTACCAGTGCCCCGAGTGCGTGCGCGAGGGGAACAAGACCGTGCGCAGGGCCGAGGCGGCCTTCGGCGGCAGGCCCGTCACCACCCCGGTGGTGACGTGGACGCTCATGGCGATCAACGTGCTGGCCTACCTCGCCGAGGTGTTCCGGACCGAAGAGGTCGTCAACCGGTTCGCCATGTCCGCCGACTACGTCGCCGCCGGCGAGTGGTGGCGGCTGTTCACCGGCGCGTTCCTGCACTCGCCGCCGCCGTCGTACTGGCACATCCTGTTCAACATGTGGGCGCTGTACGCCATCGGCCCGCAGCTCGAACGGATGCTCGGCTCCCTGCGGTTCAGCGCCGTCTATCTGCTCTCGGCGCTCGGCGGCTCCGTCGCCATCTACCTGTTCGGCACCTGGGCCGTGGGGGCCTCGGGCGCGATCTACGGCCTGTTCGGCGCGATGTTCGTGATCGCCCGCCGCATGGGCTACGACGCGCGCGGAGTGCTCTGGCTCATCGGCATCAACGTGGTGCTGACGTTCGTGATCCCGGGCATCAGCTGGCAGGGCCACCTGGGCGGGCTGGTCGCGGGAGTGGTGACGACGGCGCTGTTCGCGTACGCGCCCGCCGCCAACCGCAAGGCCGTCCAGCTCGCGACGGTCATCGGGATGCTGGCCCTCTACGCGGTGATCCTGGTGACGCTGTCACCGATCGGAACCTCGCTGACCGGCTGACCGGAGGGGCGGGCTGCTTCCCCAGGTTGTGGATAAAGCCTGTGGAAAAAGTCCGCCCCGGCCGGGAAGAGCGCTCGTCAGGCCGGGATCAACGCCAGCGGGTGGACAGCACCACGCCGAAGATGATGAAGACGAAGCCCGCCAGAAGGTTCCAGTTGCCCAGCGTGGCGATGCCGGGGAGCGTCGGAGCGATGTAGAACACCGCGATCCACAGGATGCCGATGATCCATGCGGCGACCATGACCGGTGCCAGCCACCGCGGGCTCACCTTGACCTGCTGTGTCTTCTGCGGCGGGGTGTAGACCGCCTTCTTGCGAGTGTGAGACTTGGGCACGGCAGCTCTCCTGGTGGGGACCCGCGCAGGCGGCGCGGGTTCTGGCAGCCAGCCTAATCGCTGGCGTAGGAAGTCCGAAGCAAGCCTAGTCGGCGCGGGCGCGATCGGCGATTCCGATGTGAACACGCTTTCGTCCGCCTTCGCCCGAATCCGGCCGCGGCCGCGGCCCGGCCGGGCAAAGTCCCGGTCAAGGCGCCGCCGGTCGCCCCCGCCGCACGCGCGCCCGTCGATACCCTGACCGCGCAGGGCGCATGGGGACGCCCGGCGACCGCCCGAGAGGGGGCCCGGCCGCCACGCGGCCAGAGACGGCATGAGGATGCTGCTGCGGACCTGCGGCGAGCTCAGCGTCACCGGCGGGCTCGTCATGCTGCTGTTCTGTGCCTACCTGCTCTGGGGCACCAGCTCCTACACCGAGTGGTACCAGAGCATCCTCAAGCGGCAGCTCCTGGAGCACTCCCGCGCCGCCGGGCCGGGCGGCAAGCTGTCCAAGATCGACCTGGGCGACGCGGTGGCGCTCATCCGCATCCCCCGCCTCGGCCGCGACTACGAGTACGCGGTCCTCGAAGGGGTCACCGCCGAGGACCTGCGCCGGGGGCCCGGCCACTACCCGGGGACGGCCACGCCGGGCGAGGTCGGCAACTTCGTCCTCTCCGGGCACCGCACCACCTACGCCGCCCCCTTCAACCGGATCGACGAGCTGCGCCGCGGCGACGCCATCGTCGTCGAGGCCCCCGAGGCCCGCTACACCTACCGGGTCTCCGGCAAACAGGTCGTGGACCCCGCGGACGTCGAGGTCATCGCCCCCGTGCCCGGCCACCCCGGCCGCCGGCCCGGCAAGGCGATGATCACGCTGACCACGTGCCACCCGGAGTACTCGGCCCGGCAGCGCCTGATCGTATTCGGCGTTCTGTCGGCCCGGCAGGACCGCCGGTAGAGGCCCGCGCCCCGTTCCGGGCGGTGGACGACGAGGAGGACCGATGTACGGATGGATCTGGCGGGCCATCCCCGGAGGCACGGGAGTCAAGCTGGTGACGGTGCTGGCGCTGACCGGTGTGGCGGGGGTCGTACTCTGGTATGTCGTGTTCCCGATGCTGGAGCCGCATATGCCTCTCGACAGGGTGACCGTAGGGCGATGACCCGCGTCCTCGTGGTGGACAACCATGACAGCTTCGTCCACACGATCGTCCAGTACCTGCGCGGGCTGGGCGCCGACTGCGACGTCCGGCCGCGCGACCACGTCCAGGTGCGGGACGCCGAGGGGTTCGACGGCGTGGTCGTCAGCCCCGGCCCGGGCACGCCGGAGGCGGCCGGTGTCAGCATCCCCCTGGTGAAGTCGTGCGTCGCCCGCGACCTGCCCCTGCTCGGCGTCTGCCTCGGGCACCAGGCCATCGCCGTCGCCTGCGGAGGCGTCGTGACCCGGGCGCCCGAGCTCATGCACGGGCGCACCAGCGCCATCTCGCACGACGGCAAGGGCGTGTTCGCGGGGCTGCCCTCGCCGCTCACCATGACCCGTTACCACTCGCTGGCCGTCGTCCCCGAGTCCGTGCCGGACGTGCTGGAGGTCAGCGCCGTCAGCGAGACCGGGGTCGTCATGGGGCTGCGCCACAGGCTCGCGCGGGTCGAGGGCGTGCAGTTCCACCCCGAGTCCGTGCTGTCCGAACACGGCCATGAACTTTTCCGGAATTGGCTGGCTCAGATCGTGTAACGCCGAGGGGCCTCAGAACGACTTACCGGTTGAGGGTCTCCGCCGTCGCCCCCGAGCGGCGGAGATCCTCTTTTTGTGCCCCCGCTCCGAAGCCGTGACGTGTCCTGGGGTGCCCTGCACGCGAGAAGGCCCCTCCCCGGGCGGGAAGAGGCCTTCAGGCGCGTACGAGCGTGCAGTACGGCGTCAGTTGGTGAAGCCGTCCGGCGGAGGGTCGCTGAAGGGCGGGTCCTCGGTCGGCGTGTCCGTCGGCTGGTCGGTCGGGAACGGCTCGTCGGTCGGCGTGTCGGTGGGGAACGTCTCCTGTGGCGGCCCGGAGGACACCACCAGCGTGATCGTCATGCCGGGGTTGAGCTTGACGCCGGCTCCCGGGCTCTGGGAGATCACGCTGCCCTTCGGGACGCTGTCGCTCGGCTGCTGCTGCGTCTTCACCTTGAAGCCCTCGGACTCCAGCGTGGACCGGGCGTCGGCCAAGGTCTGGCCGGTGACGTCGGGGACCTCGGTCTTCTGCTTGGGCACGTAGATCTTGACGATGCTGTTCTCGTCGACCTTCTCACCCTCGGCCGGCTTCGACTGGAACACCTTGTCCTGCGCCTTGCTGGACACGACGCTCACGACCTGCGCCTTGAGGCCGTTGGCCTCCAGCGTCCTGGTCGCGTCGTCGATGGTGAGCCCCACCAGTGTCGGCACGGTGACCTGCTTGACGCCCTTGGAGACCAGGATCGTGACCTCGGTGTTCTTCGGCACCTTGGTGCCGCTCGCAGGCTCCGACGAGATGACCGTGCCCTTCTCGACGTCGGAGTTGAACTCCTCGGTGACCTTGACCTTCAGGCCCTGGCCCTCCAGCGTCGCCCGGGCGCCCTTGGCCGTCTGCCCGGCCACCGCGGGGACCTGGACGTCGGCGCCCGCCGTCGGCTCGCCGGGGGAGCTGAGGAACGCGTAGCCGATGCCGATGAAGGCGCCGATCACGAGCAGCGGGATGATGATCCACGCCGCGATGGCCAGCCCGCTCGTCCGGGAGCCGCCGCGCCTGCGCTCGTAGCGGCCGCCGCCCCCCGCCTGCGTGGGGGCGTACTCGTACGGGGGGACGGCGGTGGTGCGCTGGGTGGCGGGGCCGCCGGGCGCGTTCAGCGTGCGGGTCTGCTGGCCGGTGTAGGCGTTGCCGGCCACCATCGTGTGGGCGGCGTCGACCGGCATGCCGGACATCGCCCGCTGGATGTCGGCCCGCATCTCCGCCGCGCTCTGGTAGCGGTGGGCCGGGTCCTTGGCCATGGCCTTCAGCACGATGGCGTCGGCCCACTGGGGGATGTCGGGGTCGATCTGCGACGGCGGGATCGGGTCCTCGCGCACGTGCTGGTAGGCGATGGCCACCGGGGAGTCGCCCGTGAACGGCGGCTGGCCGGTGAGCAGCTCGTACAGGACGCAGCCCGTGGAGTAGATGTCGCTGCGGGCGTCCACGCGCTCGCCCCTGGCCTGCTCGGGCGAGAGGTACTGGGCGGTGCCGATGACCTGCGCGGTCTGCGTCATCGTGGCCGCCGAGTCGGCCATCGCGCGGGCGATGCCGAAGTCCATCACCTTGACGTCGCCGGCGAGCGTGATCATGACGTTGGCCGGCTTGATGTCGCGGTGGACGATGCCACCGCGGTGGCTGTAGTCCAGGGCGCGCAGGATGCCGTCGACCAGCTCGACCGCCCGCTCTGGCAGCAGGCGGCGGTCCTGGCGCAGCAGGTCGCGCAGCGTCCGCCCGTCCACGAACTCCATGACGATGTACGGCACGGGGGTGCCCTCGGTCGTGTCCTCGCCGGTGTCGTACACCGCGACGATCGAGGGGTGGTTCAAGGACGCCGCCGATTGGGCTTCACGGCGGAAACGGGCCTGGAAGACGTGATCTCTCGCCAGATCTGCACGAAGCGTCTTGATCGCGACAACTCGGTCCAGTCGGATGTCCCGCGCGCGATAGACCTCGGCCATGCCGCCGCGGCCGACGACGCCGTCGAGCTCATAGCGGCCACCGAGTAGCCGAGGCTGAGTCATTTCCTGCACTGTCCCTTGCCGTTCATCTTGGGTACCGGCCCGCGGTGCGGCTGCCGGTGTCCATCATCGACCCCGCGCCGCATTACGTCTCCCCGTTCGGGGTGATTGTGGTGCTTGCGGATGAAGTGGGGCTTGGCGTCGTCGTCTCACTAGGTGAGGGAGTCGGTGTGGGCGTCGGAGTAGGGGTCGGGGTAGGAGACGGAGTTGGGTTCGGCGTCCGCCGCCGGGTTGGAATCGCCGACGTGCTTACCGTAGCCGACCGTGACACCGACGGCTTGACAGACTTCACCGGTTTCGGTGGTGGCGAGGTCCGGGGCGTCCGTGCCGGGGAGGGCGTGTACGCGGGTTCTCCGGTGGACGGCTCGACCGGCTGGGTCGGCCCGTTCTCCAGGCCGAGCGGGGGAAAGCCGTTCGCCGCCAGCGCGCCGAAGCCCACCGCCGCGGCGCAGCCGGCCGCGGCGAACAACCCGATCGCGTTGCGCCTGCGCCGCCGGGTGTGCGGCGCGGTCGCCGGGCGGGGGGTCGCGGGGCGGCCGGACGGCGGGCGGCCGATGCGCGTGGGCGTCGGGGCGTCCGGGCCGGGCCTCTCGTACAGGCCGTCGTACGGCGGAGTGGACGGCTGGGCGGGCGGCTGGGCGGATGGTGGCACGATCGCGCCCTGGCCCGCCTCCCGCTGAGCCGTCTCCCGCTGCGCGGCCTCGGGCTGGAGCGCCTGGCGCACCACGAGGCCGGTCGGGTCGGTCAGCATGCCCAACTGGGGGACGTCCGGCGTGGCGAGCGAGCCGCGCAGCACCATCACGCGGTCGGCCAGCTCGCGGCCGCCGGCGGGCCGGTGCTCGGGGCTCTTCGCCAGCATCGCCATGACCAGATCGCGCACGGGCTTCGGCACGGACTCCGGCAGCGGCGGCACCTGCTCGTTGAGATGCCGAAGGGCGATCGCCACCTGGTTGCCCCCGGTGAACGGCGGCCGCCCGGTCAGGCACTCGTACGCCACCACGCCGAGGGAGTAGATGTCGGTGGACCCGGTGAGCACGCTGCCCGACGCCTGCTCCGGGCTGACGTACTGCGCGGTGCCGAGCACGGTGCCGGTCATCGTCATGCGGGCGCCCTCAAGGGCCCGCGCGATGCCGAAGTCGGTGATCTTGATCGCCCCGGCGTGGGTGACCAGCAGGTTGCCCGGCTTGATGTCGCGGTGGACGACCCCCGACCGGTGGGCCGTGTGCAGCGCACGGGCCGTCTGGCCGATCACGTCCAGCGTGACCTCGGCGCTCAGCGTGCCGTTGCGGGCGATGACCGCCGCCAGGGACTCGCCGGGCACGAGCTCCATCACCAGGTAGGCCAGCTCGTCATGCTCGCCGTAGTCGAAGACCTGCGCGATGCCGGGATCGGTCAGGCCGGCCGTGATGCGGGCCTCGTTGCGGAAACGCTCGCGGAACTCCGGGTCGGCGGCCACGTGCCGGCGCAACAGCTTGATCGCGACCTCGCGGGCCAGCAGCACGTCGGTGGCGCGCCACACCTCGCCCATGCCGCCGGCCGCGATACGGGCGATCAGCCCGTAGCGGTCGTTCAGCAGCCGCGGCGTCACTTGTCGAGCACCGCCTGCATGACGTCGTGCGCGATCGGCGCGGCGACCGCGCCGCCGGTCGCGTCGTTGCCCGCGCTGCCGGACTCGACGAAGACCGCCACGGCGACCTTCGGGTCCTCGGCGGGGGCGAAGGCGATGAACCACGCGTGGGACGCCTGGCCCTTGGCCGTCTCGGCCGTGCCCGTCTTGCCCGCCACGGTGATGCCCGGGAGCTGGGCGGCCTTTCCGGTGCCGTTCTGCACGACGCTGACCATCATCTGGCGCAGTTTGTCGGCGACGTCGGGGCTGACCGCCTCGCTCAGCTCCTCCTGCCGCGCGCTGTCGATCTCGTCGCCGTCCGGGCTCACGATCTTGTTCACCAGATAGGGCTTCATGACCTTGCCCTGGTTGGCGACGCCGGCGGCGACCATCGCCATCTGCAGCGGCGTCATCTGGTTGCTCCGCTGGCCGATCGCGGTCTGGGCCAGCGCGGGCTTGTCCACGTCGGGGCCGATGTCGCTCTTGGTGACGCTCAGCGGGATGGCGAGCTGGGTGCCGATGCCGAACTTCGCCGCCTGTTCGTTCAGCTTGTCGTAGCCCATCTCCAGGGCCATCGTGCCGAACGCCGTGTTGCACGAGATCGTCAGCGCGTCGAGCAGGGTCGCGCGCCCGCCGCACGACTCGCCGTGATAGTTGCGCAGGCCGATCGTGGTGCCCGGCAGCGGCAGGACGTCCGGCGCGTCCACGGTGGTGTTGACGTCCCGCGACTCGTCCTCGCTGAGGTAGGCGGCCGAGGTGATCACCTTGAAGGTCGAGCCGGGCGCGTAGGTGTCCTGGATCGCCCGGTTGATCAGCGGCTTGTTCGGGTCCGCGACGAGCTTGTCGTACACCCGCGCGGCCTTCGACTTGTCCGGGGCCGCCATCGTGTTCGGGTCGTAGCTCGGCACCGACACCAGGGTGAGGATCGCGCCGGTCTTCGGCTCGATCGCCACGACCGCGCCGCGCTTGCCGCTCTTCTCCAGGGCGCGGTAGGCGACCTCCTGGGCCTGCGGCACCAGCGTCAGGTCGACGGCCGCGCCGCGGGTCGGCTTGCTGGTGATGAGGTCGACGGTGCGGCGGACGAACAGGTCGGGGTGGGTGCCGTCGAGGTACTTGTTCTCGGCGCCCTCGATGCCCTGCGCGCTCTCGGGGGCGAAGAAGCCGATGACGGGCGCGTAGACCTCGCCCTTGGTGTACTTGCGCTGGAACCGGAACGTGCCGCCGACGTCCACCGACTTCGCGAGCGTCTGGCCGCCCGCGGTGATCATGCCGCGCTCGTTCTGGTAGCGGGCGTAGAACGTGCGCTGGTTGCGGGCGTCCGTCCGCAGCTCGTCGGCCTTCACCGCCTGCAGGTAGTTGATGTTGATCATCAGCAGGCCGAACATGAGGAGGCACGCCACCGAGGCCCGCTTGAGCGTGCCGTTCATCGCTGAAACACCTGCGTCAGTCCTTCGTCCTGGATGGCTTGCGGCGGCGGCCTGCGCGCGGCATCTGACATGCGTACCAGCAACGCGATAAGAATCCAGTTAGCCAGCAGGGCCGACCCGCCTTGGGACATGAACGGCGTGACCAGGCCCGTCAGCGGGATCAGGTTCGTCACGCCGCCGACGATGATGAAGACCTGCCAGGCCAGGATGAACGAGACGCCGCCCGCGAGCAGCTTGCTGAACGGGTCGCGCGCGGCGATCGCCGTGCGTAGCCCGCGCTCGACGATCAGCGCGTACACCATCAGCACCGCCATCAGGCCGGTCAGCCCGAGCTCCTCACCGGTGGCGGCGAAGATGAAGTCCGAGAAGGAGAGCGGGATCAGGTTCGGGTGGCCCTGGCCGAGGCCGGTGCCGAGGATGCCGCCCGAGCCCATGCCGAACAGGCCCTGCATGAGCTGGGCGCTGCCACCGGGGAACCGCTCGTAGAGCACCGGGTCGCTCGGGTCGAGCCAGACGTCGAAACGAGCCTTCACATGGCTGAACAGCTGACCGGCCACGAACGCGCCACTGAGGAACAGAGCCAGGCCGATGAGCACCCAGGACGTGCGCTGCGTCGCGATGTAGAGCATCGCGACGAAAGCGCCGAACAGCAGCAGCGAGGTGCCCAGGTCCTTCTCCAGGACCAGGACGCCCACGCTGAACACCCACGTGATCAGCACGGGGCCGAGGTCACGCGCGCGGGGCAGGTCGATGAAGAGCAGGCGCCGCCCGGCGAGTGCCAGGATGTCGCGCTTGGCGACCAGATATCCCGCGAAGAAGACGACCAGCGCCAGCTTGGCGAACTCCGCCGGCTGGATGGAGAAGCCCCCGACGCCGACCCAGATGCGGGCTCCGTTGATCTCCTTGCCCAGGAAGGGCAACAGAGGGAGGATCAGCAGGCCGATGCCCACGAAGCCGGCGGTGTACGTCATCCGCTGGAGCGCGCGGTGGTCGCGCAGCACGATCAGCGTGAGGGAGAACATGACGATACCGAGCGCGGTCCAGAAGAGCTGGTTGCTCGCGGAGGCGAGCTTCGGGGCGGACTGCTCGATGCGGTAGATCATGACGAGGCCGAGGCCGTTGACCAGCGTGACCAGCGGAAGCAGCAGCGGGTCCGCCCAGGGGGCGAACTTGGCCAGCACGAGATAGGCGGCGAGCATCAGCGCGCCCAGACCGAGGCCGTAGCCCAGCATGCCCGCCGGCACCTGGCCGTTCAGGCCCAGCCCGACGCTTGCGTAGGCCACCATGACGATCGCCACGGCGAAGGCGAGCATGACCAGCTGCGCCCCCCGCCTCTTGGCGGTCATGGGGACGGCCGCGACGTCGACGGCACTCACTTAGGAGGACTCCGGAGTGGTGGTGGGGGAAGCGGTCGGCTGGGTGGACTTCTGGTCGCCACCCGATTTGGCCTTCAAGTCGTTGATCCTCGTCTGCCCCGATTTGAGGTCGGCAACCGGCATACCACGCCGCACCTGGTCGCGCTCCGGCTCGGGGATCGAGGACACCGACAGGCCGGTGCGCTGGACGACGGAGTTCAGTTGGATCGGTCCGATGGTGGTGCCCACCCCGCGAAACAACACTAGCTCGTCTCCGAGGGCCCCGACGTAGTACTGATCCTGCGTCCACTTCCAGCCGTAGTAACCACCCCCCGCCAGCAGGACCACCAGCAGCACGAGGACGGTCACCGTCGCAGGCCACATGCGCCGCCGCCTGACACGCCGCGGGGCGGCCACGGCATTCGCCGCCGGGCCGCCCACGGGTTCGTCGTCCAGGTCGTCGTCCACGAGCACGGGCTGCGGGGCGGTGATCGTGGACGCCCGCCCCGCCGGAGTGTCAGGTGGCTGGGATCTCAGCCGGCTCGACCCCGCGGCGCCCACCACGGCGGCGTCACCCGCCACCACCTGGCCTTCCTCGATCTCGACGACATCGGCGACGATGCACGTGATGTTGTCGGGACCGCCTCCCCGATTGGCCAGGTCGATGAGCTGGCGGACCACGGCGTCGGGTTCGTCGACCGTGGTCAGCGTGTGGTGCAGGGTCTCGGCGCTGACGACGCTGGACAGGCCGTCGGAACAGAGTAGATAGCGGTCGTTGATCTGCGCCTCGCGCAGCGACAGGTCGGGATCGACCTCGCCGCTTCCGTCGAGGGCCCGCAGCAGGATCGAACGCTGGGGATGGCTGGCGGCCTCCTCCTGCGTGATCCTCCCGTCGTCCACCAGCGACTGCACCAAGGTGTGATCATGAGTGATCTGGTACAGCTCGCCGTTTCTGAGCAGGTAGGCGCGGGAATCGCCGACATGGACCAGGGCGACCCGGGTGCCCGACCACAGCATGGCTGTGAGCGTGGTGCCCATGCCCTTCAAGCTGGGATCGCGACCCACCATCTCGTGCAGTTTGCGATTGGCGTCGCGCACCGCGGCCTCGATGGCACCGAGCAGGTCAGCCCCGGCCGCGTCCCGGTCGAGGGACGACATTGCGGTGATGGCGACCGAACTGGCCACCTCACCGTGAGCGTGCCCGCCCATGCCGTCAGCGACGGCGAGCAGGCGCGGGCTCGCGTACGCCGAGTCCTCGTTTCCTTCGCGGAGGAGGCCGACGTCCGAGCGGGCGGCGTAGCGGAGTGCGATTGTCATTTGCGCAATTCGATGACGGTTTTACCGATGCGGATCGGCTGGCCGAGGTGCACCGGAGTCGGGCGGGTCACTTTTGAGCGGTCAAGGTAGGTGCCGTTGGTCGAGCCGAGGTCTTCCACGATCCACTGACCGTCCTGGGGGAACAGCCGGGCGTGCCGGCTGGAAGCGTAATCGTCGCTGAGTACCAGCGTGGCGTCATTCGCCCGACCGATAGTGATTGGCGTCTCCGTGAGGTTGATGATGGTTCCTTGCAGGGGACCACCGGTTACGACCAGTTGCCGCGGCTCCCCCTTCTTCGGCTTGGCCGGCTGACGGGCGGGCTTGGCCGGCTTGCGCACGGCCGCCGGAGCCGTCGCACGCGATCCGAACAAGTCTGTCCGGATCACTCCCACCGCGGCAATCACAAAGAACCACAGCACCGCGAGGAACGCGAGCCGGATCAGCAGCAGAGTGAGCTCGGACATGGACCGTTTGTCTACCCTTAATCGCGCCGGAACACCAGAGTTGTGCGACCCAAGGTCACACGGGTGCCGTCCTGGAGTTCGATCCGGCGAACCGGCTGGCCGTTGACGAAAGTGCCGTTCGTGGAGCCGAGATCGACGAGAGCCACTGTCGGACCCTCGACCCTGAGCTCGGCGTGGTGCCTGGAGACGCCCGGGTCCACCAGCCGCAGATCGCAGTCGGTGCCCCTCCCGAGGAGCGTCACAGGGGTTGTCAGCTCGTACGACCGCTGACCCTGCGGGTCGTCCTGAGTGGACACCAGCAGGCGCGGACGACCGCCGAACGCGCTCGGCTTGCTCGGGGGCAGATCGCTCACCGGATGCCGGATCTCGTCCTGCTCCACCGTCGCGCCGCGGATCACGCCCGAGCGGATGCGGAAGAGCCCGACCGCCAGATCGTCGGCGGTCTCGAAGCGAACCCGGACGGGACCGACGAACGAGTACCCCTGCTCCTTGGCGTACTCCCTGGCGAGGTTGGCCAGCTCGTGGCTGATGCTGTCGGCGTACACCTCCAGCCGCTCGGCGTCGGTCGTCGAAAGCTCCACCACGAAGTCGTTCGGCACGAGAGTGCGGCCCTGCGCCACGATCGCGGCACGTTCGTCCATCTCGCGCTGCACCGCGCTGGCGACCTCGACCGGCTGAAGGTCAGATTTGAACGCCCGCGCAAAGGCCCCCTCAACCAAGCCTTCGAGCCTGCGCTCGAAGCGCTGAAGGACTCCCACCGGGTACCTCCCTTCCTCCATCGTCTAGGAGGATCGTATCCGGGTTCGGTGGCATGCACGGATCCGTGCTAGCCTTTCCACGCACTCAAAGAGGGCGAGTGGCGGAACGGCAGACGCGCACGGTTCAGGTCCGTGTGTCCGAAAGGATGTGAGGGTTCAAATCCCTCCTCGCCCACGAACGGCCCCGTGTTCGAAGCCCTTCGGGCTTCTTCCCGGGGCTTTTGTGTTTACCCGGGGGGCGACCCCCCGGACCCCCACGTCACTGCGCCGGGTTCGAAGCCTTGGCGGCTTCGTCACTGGTCGATCACTTCGCCTTCGTCACTGGTCGATCACGTCGCTGGCCTGGGCTTGTGGGCTTCGAGGGCCTGGTTCTGGTGGCTTCTTCATCGGGGCGATCGCTTCTCGGTTCTGGTCGCTTCGTGGTTCTCGTCTTCGGGCGAGTCGCCTTCCCCTGGATCTCCTCGCCTTCCCTGGACGGGTGGGCTTGGGAGGGACGGCCGGGATGGCGGCCGATTCTTTGGAGATTCTTTAGGTTCTCGGCGGTTTCTTTACCCGGATGTGTAGTTGGGGCGGCTTTCAGATCGCTTACGGGGCGCTTGCAGCCGGGGCCGGTGCCCGTGGCGGGCGGGCACCGGGGGCGGCTGTCAGCGGGGCGCGGGGCGCTTTCTGGGGGTGGCCGGGGTGCGGGTGTCGAGGAGTTCGCCCACCAGGTCGGTCAGGCTCACCAAGCCGGTTACGGCGCCGGTGGGGTCCGTGACGAGGCCCACGTGCGCGCGGGCGTCCTGGAGGTGGGCCACGGCCTCGGGGACCGTCGTGGACGGCTTCAGGCGCGGCACGGAGGTCATGAGATCTTCGGGTGGCGCGCCGGGGTGGGTCAGCGTGTCGCGGACGTGCAGCACGCCGAGGACGTCCTCGGGCGAGCCGCCGTTGACGAGCAGGCGCAGGTGGCCGCTCGCGGCCGCGACGTCGCGGACGAGGTTCTCCGGCGCGCCCGCGGGCACGGCGGTGGCCTCGGCGATCGGCACCATCAGCTTCTCGACCGGCTGAGACTGGACCTTCAGGGCCCGGGTCAGCAGGTCGTGCTCGGCCCTGTCCAGCAGGCCCATCCGCCCCGATTCGCCGACCAGCATCGCCAGCTGCGGAGGCGTGCGCGTCGTCGCCAGCTCGTCGCGGGGACGGACGCCGAACGCGCGCAGCAGACCGTTGGCGAGGCCGTTCAGCGCCGCCAGGATCGGCCGGACGATCCAGGTGAACCCGCGGAAGGGCAGCGCGAGCCCCATGGCGGCCCGCTCGGGGTGGGTCAGAGCCCACGACTTGGGCGCCATCTCGCCCACGACCATGTGCAGGAACGTGATGATCGTCAGCGCGATGACGTACGCGACGGCGATCCGCATCGACTCCGGAAGGCCGACCAGGCCGAACACCGGCTCCAGCAGGTGCTCGATCGCCGGTTCCGTGACCATGGCCAGGCCCAGGGAGCACAGCGTGATGCCGAGCTGGGCTCCGGCCAGCATGAGCGAGAGCTGGCGGCCGTTGCGCAGGGCGGCGCGTCCGGCCGCCCTGGCGAGGCGCCCGCCCGCGGCGGCCTCCTCCAGGCGGTGACGCCGGGAGGACACCACGGCGAACTCGGCGGCGACGAACAGGCCGTTGCCGATCAGCAGGACGACGCCCAGCAGCAGCGCGGTGGCGGTGTTCATCGGGTCTCACCGCCCACGACGGCCGCGTCGGGGAGCCCGGGCGCGATGCGCACCCGGTCGGGGATCCTGCGCTGGACTCCGAGGACGGTGAGCAGCACGCCCGCCGCGGCCGGCTCGTCGTCCTCGAAGAGGTCGCGCTCGGCCACCAGGGGAACGGGGACCTCGTCCCCGGGCTCGGCCAGGCGGCCGAGGCGCGCCATGATGAGCCCCGCCACGGTGTCGTAGTCCTCGCTCTCGGGCAGCCGCAGGCCGGTCGCCCGCTCCACCTCGTCGAGCCGCAGGGTGCCCGGCACCTCCCAGGTGCCGTCGTCGCGCGCCACGGCCTCGGCGGCCTCGGGGTCGTTCTCGTCCATCAGCTCGCCGACGAGCTCCTCGGCCAGGTCCTCCATCGTGACGACGCCCGCGAGGCCGCCGTACTCGTCGATGACGCACGCCAGCTCGCCGCCGGTCGCGCGCATGCGGTCCAGCAGCGTGGGCAGCGGCAGCGTCGTGGGGACCAGGAGGGGAGCGGCGGCGATGCGCTCGATCGGCGCCTCGCCCGGCTCCGCGCGCAGCAGCTCGCGCAGGCCCGCCACGCCCATGACGTCGCCGTCCGCGCCGAGCACGGGGTAGCGGGAGTGCCCGGAGGTCTTCAGGGCGCTCAGCAGGTCGGAGACGGGACGGTCGGCGTGGAGGGAGACGACGCGCGGCCGGGGGACCATGACGTCCTCGGCGGTGCGGTCGCCGAACTCGAGGGCGCGCTCCAGCAGGTCCGAGAGCCGTTCGGAGAGGTCGCCGGCCGCCTCGGACTCGGCGATGATGCGCGACAGCTCCTCGGGGGTGGCGCCGTGCTCGATCTCCTCGACCGGTTCGACGCCGAAGAGGCGCAGCAGCCGGGTCGCCGAGGCGTCGAACAGCCGGATCACCGGGCCGGCGACGGCCATGTAGATCAACGTCGACCGGGACAGCCACTTCGCCACCGGTTCGGGGCGGGCGATCCCGAAGTTCTTGGGCACGAGCTCGCCGAGCACCATCTGGACGACCGTGGCGACGACCAGCCCGAGCGCCACGGCGATGCCGGGAACCGCGGCCTCGGGCACGCCCACCGCGGACAGGCCGGGGGCGATCAGCGGGGTGAGCGCGGGTTCGGTGATGAATCCCACGAGCAGCGTGGTCACCGTGATGCCGAGCTGCGCGCCCGACAGCATGAACGAGAGCCTGCCGGTGACCTCGAGGGCCCGGTCGGCGGCGGCGTCCCCCGCCGCGGCCTGCTCCCGGAGCGCGGACCGGTCGGCCGCGACGAACGCGAACTCCTGAGCGACGAAGTATCCGGTCAGGAGGGTGAGAAGAAGTACGGCCGGCAGACCGAGAACTGACGTCACTGGTCTGCCTTCCCCGATTCAATGGGTCCCGTGCCGAGGCACGGGCAGGTACTCCACGGGTCGGGAGTAGACACGACTGTCCTTTCGCTAGAGGTCGTCGTAACGCTAACGGTCGGGCCCCTGCCAATGTTTCCCGTGGGGCCACATTGGTGACTTAGTGTGACTCTGCGTACTTTTACATGAGAAAACCTTGGGCGACGGACGTCCCGCACGCGTGCGACGGCGTACTTTCGAAGCAGAGCTGTTCCAGCCACAGGACGGGGACGACGACGTGGGTGATTGGCCTGGTGAGCGGGCGGGGGGGTCCGACGAGAGCGGCTCACGAGAGGGGCCGACCCGCGCCATGCGGCGGCCCGCCGGGGCCGGTGATCCGTACCCTCCGGCCGGAGGTCCATACTCGGCCGGCCAGCCCGCCCACCGCCTCCCGCAGGGCTCCGGTGGCCGTGGCCGCGGCGGCGAGGACGACGACGCGACGCGGCTGGAGGTGTATCCGGGGGGCGCGCCGCCCGCGGGCCCTCCGGACTCCTCGCGGAGCAAGGGGCGCGTGTACGGCAAGCCGCGGTCGGGGGAGTCGCCCGTACGGCCGCTGTCGGCGGGGGGCCGGTCGAGGAACGACGACGGCGGCCCGCCGAGGGCGCGGACGCCGCGCCGCACCGGGCGCATCGTGGTCAGGGTCCTGGTGATCGTGCTCGCGCTGCTGCTCGTCCTCGTGGTGGCGGGCTATTTCTGGATCAACTCCCGCATCAACTCGGTGGAGTCGCTCACCGACTACGACGGGCGCCCGGCGGCCACCCCCGGTGAGGACTGGCTGCTGGTCGGCTCCGACAGCCGGGCCGGGCTGACGGCCGCCCAGCGCAAGAAGCTCCGCACCGGCAGCGCGGTCGGCAAGCGCACGGACACGATGATGCTGCTGCACATCCCGAGCGGCGACGGGCAGCCCACCCTGGTCAGCCTTCCCCGCGACTCCTACGTGCCCATCGACGGGCACGGCAGCGACAAGCTGAACGCGGCGTACGCCTTCGGCGGGCCCAAGCTGCTGGCCAAGACGGTCGAGAAGGTCACCGACATCCGCATCGATCACTACATGGAGATCGGGTTCGGCGGTTTCGTCGGCATCGTGGACGCGGTGGGCGGCGTGAACATCTGCGTCAAGCAGAACATCAAGGACAAGAAGGCCGGCATCAACCTGAAGAAGGGGTGCCAGGACATGGACGGCGGCACGGCGCTCGGGTACGTCCGCACCCGCGCGACCGGCGCGCTGCCCGACTTCGACCGTACCCAGCGCCAGCGCCAGTTCTTCTCGGCCGTGGTCAAGAAGGTCGCCAACCCCGGTGTGCTGATCAACCCCTTCCGGTCGATCCCGCTGGCGATGAGCGCGACGGACTCGGTCGCGGTCGACCCGGGGACGGGCACCTTCGACCTGCTGTCCCTTGCCATGGCGATGGGCGGCAACCCGGTCACCACGGCCGTCCCCGTGGGCTCCCTGCCAACGATCAACGGCGCCTCGGTCGTGAAGTGGGACACCCAGAAGGCCCTGCGCCTGTTCAAGGCCCTCGCCGAGGACAAGCCGGTCCCCAAGGACGTCCTCGCCAAGTAGCCCCGAAACAGCTCTACTCTCGAAACAGCCCTGAGAATGCCGGCCGAGCGTCCCGGGACACCGCGCGAGCCCCGGGACGCTCGGCCCGCCTTCCCGGGTTTTCCACAGGTGGTTGTCCACAGGCCCGGTGCGAAGAGGAGACCGGCAGGGGGCGGCCGGCCGGTTCAGGGGTCGTACGGGGTCGCCGCCGGTTTCGTGGCGTGGTGAGAGGTTAGTGTGAGGGCATGCCGGAGCTACCCGAGGTGGAGTCGCTGGCGGAGTTCCTCCGCGAGCGGGCCGTCGGCCGCCCGGTCGCGGCCGTGGACGTCGTCGCGTTCCAGGCGCTGAAGACGGTCGATCCCCCGGTGACCTCTCTGCTGGGCCTGACGGTGACCGGCGTCGCCCGGCACGGGAAGTTCCTCGACCTCGACGTCGACGGCATCCACTTCGTCACCCACCTGTCCAGGGCGGGCTGGCTCCGCTGGCGCGACGACCTCTCCGGCGCCCGCCCGGTGCGTCCAGGCAAGGGCCCGCTGGCCGTACGGGTGCGGTTCGCCCCGGACGACGAGGGCCTCCAGCCGGGGTTCGAGCTGACCGAGGCCGGCACCCAGAAGCGGCTGGCGGTGTACGTCGTGCGCGACCCGGCCGAGGTGCCCGGCGTCGCCGCGCTCGGCCCCGACCCGCTGGCCCCGGAGTTCACCCGCGAGACCCTGAAGGGGATCGTGAACGGCAGTCGCACGCAGATCAAGGGGCTGCTGCGCGACCAGAAGGTGATCGCGGGCATCGGGAACGCGTACTCCGACGAGGTGCTGCACGCGGCCAAGATGTCCCCCTTCAAGATCGCGGGCTCGCTCACGGACGAGGCCGTCGCCGACCTGTACGAGGCGATCGTCGACACGCTGCGGGCGGCCGTCGAGCGCGCGCACGGCATCGCCGCGAAAGACCTCAAGAGCGAGAAGAAGTCCGGTCTGCGGGTGCACGGCCGCACGGGCGAGCAGTGCGCCGTCTGCGGTGACACGATCAGAGAGGTCTCGTTCGCCGACTCCTCCCTGCAGTACTGCCCGACGTGCCAGACCGGCGGCAAGCCGCTGGCCGACCGCAGGCTGTCGCGCCTGCTCAAGTAGGGCGGGATGCGCCGCCTGACCTGCCTTCTCGTGAAAAGCGACGGTCTGTCATCGATGACAACTGTCCGTTAGCGGGCAGAGTGCTCGCCCAACGGGGACAATGGTGGGCATGACCGTCCCAGAGATCGATGCCAAGGCCGTGCCCGACGACGTCTTCCTGCTCGACGTGCGCGAGCTCGACGAATGGCAGGCGGGCCACGCCCCCACGGCCGTCCATATCCCGCTGGGCACGTTGCAGCAGCGCGTCGACGAGGTCCCGGCCGGCGTCCCGGTGTACGTCATCTGCCGCGTCGGCGGCCGGTCCGCGCAGGCCACCGCGTGGCTGAACCACATCGGCCGCGAGGCCGTCAACGTCGAGGGCGGAATGTACTCCTGGGCCGCCGCCGGACGGCCGATGATCGCGGAAAACGGAGCCCAGCCCTACGTCGCATGACCCTTGGATGTAATAATCCAGTCAAAATCCATACCGCGGGAGCTCGGGCGAGACCGGGCTGAGAGGGCGGTTCCCAGGAACGCTGGGCGCGCCGCCGACCGCATGAACCTGTCCGGGTAATGCCGGCGTAGGGAGTGTGCGATGTCGTCCGCCGTCGACGAAGTCCCCCTGACCCTCGACGAGGCTCCGCCGAAGACGCTGGGGGCGCTCGACCAGGGGGCGTTCTGGGCGAACCTCGGGGTCAGCCTGCTGGGCTTCTCCGGGGCGCTGTACCTGCTCAACCCGCTGGGCGACCGGCCGCTGAGCCTGGTGGCGGCCGTTCTCGCGGCCGTCGTCGGCAGCCTGGTGGGCACGGTGATGGTCGGCCTCGCGGCCGTGCCGGGCGCGCGCACCGGAGCCCCGGCGATGGTCCTGCTGCGCGGCCTGTTCGGCGTGCGGCTGTCGTACGTCCCGACCGTGCTCAACATCGTGCAGATGCTCGGCTGGGGCGCCTTCGAGCTGTGGGTGATCGCCACCGGCGCCCAGGCGATCTTCGGCGACGCGGTGCCGTACCAGGTCTGGGTGCTGGCGGCGGGCGCGCTGACGATCGCGCTGACCATACGCCCGCTGGGGGCGATCCGGCTGCTGCGCCGGTTCGTGACGGCGGGCGTGGTCGTCGCGATGGTATGGCTGGCCGTGGCGCTGCTGCGCGAGGGTCCTTCCCTCGGAGCGGGGAGCTGGGACGCGTTCGCGCCCGCCGTCGACTACGTGATCGCGCTGTCGGTCTCGTGGGTGCCGGTGGCGGCCGACTACGCGCGGCACTCGCGTTCGAGCCGGGCGGCCTTCGGCGGCGTCGTCGGCGGGTACACGATCGCGCAGGTCGCGTGCCTGGTGATGGGCGTGCTCGCGCTGTCGCTGGTGGGCAACGACGTCGGCCGGGTCTGGGAGGCGTTCGTGGCCGTGCCCCTCGGGGCGCTGTTCTTCGGCGTCCTGGTGCTGCGCGAGGCCGACCAGTCGTTCGCCAACGTGTATTCCACGGCGATGTCGCTGCAGAACCTGCTGCCCCGGGTGGACCGGCGCGTCTTCTCGATCGGCGTCGGGGTGCTGACCACGGGCGTCGCCCTGTTCGTTGACGTCAACTCCTACGGGGCGTTCCTCGGCGTGATCGGCGCGGTCTTCGTTCCGATGTTCGCCGTCCTGGCCGTCGACTACTTCCTGCTCGGCGCCGCCGGCCGCTGGGACACCTCGGAGGACGCGCCCTCCCGGTGGCTGATGATCGTGCCGTGGGTGCTGGGCTTCGTGGCCTACTGGCTCGTGACGGTGACGCCGACGGTGGGCTGGTGGGACGCGGCCTGGGCGGCGGCGCGCGAGGCGCTCGGGTTCGAGCATCGGCCGTGGATGAACGCGGCGCTGGCGGCGTTCGTCGTCTCGGCGCTGGTCACGCTGGCGCTGGGCCGGCTGACGCGCCTTCGAGGCGCAGCAGGCGCTCCTTCGCGGCCGGCCCCCCGGCGTACCCCCCAAGATGCCCAGGGGCCTCGATCGCCCGGTGACACGGCACGATGACGCACACCGGGTCGGCCGCCAGGGCGTTGCCGATGGCGCGCAACGCCTGCGGGCGGCCGATCCGGTCGGCGATGTCCTGATATGTCGTGACGCTGCCGTACGGCACCGCCATCGTCATCTGGAGCACCGTGCGGGCGAACGGCGTGGCCAGCCGCAGGTCCACCGGAGTCGTGAACGCCCGCAGCCTGCCGGAGAAGTACGCGTCGAGCTCGCGGCGGATCGGGTCGAGGCGGCGGGGGTCGTTGCCGATGAACGTGCCGATCTCGCGGGAGACGCGGGCGAAGACGACGTGCTCGTCCTCATAGCTGCACGCGGCGACCCCGCGCGCGGTGACGGCGAGCGCCATGCGCCCGACGGGGGTGTCGGTCACGCCGAAGGCGACGTCCGGCGGGGTCTCGCCCATGTAGCCGGGAGAGGTCACCCGCACCAGGGCGTCGAGATCACCTGTCGTCATCGCCGCACCCCTCCCGGTCCCGCTACCGGCAGCGTAGCGGAGTGCGGCCTCCTACCGGCCACGACGCAGTTGGCGAAGTCCATGTCGCCCATGTTCGGGTTGCTTTACCCGGGCCGGAGCGGGGGAGAAATGCTCCGGCGGCGAGCGAACCGGTTCCCCGGGGAGCTCCGCGACGCTACGGGACGGGCGAATGCGACTATTCGCACACCGAAAGTGCCAAGACGCGGGGACAAAAACGGGCACGATGGGGGTCATGAGTGACGACAGGGTAGAGAATGCCGATGAAGGCTTTGCTCGCGCTGTCCTCGCGAGCGCGGCGGACGCCGTCGTGGCCCTCGATCGCGACCTCAACGTCCTGATGTGGAACCCCGCCGCGGAGCGCCTCTTCGGCTTCGCCGCGGCCGACGTCACCGGCCGCCGGGTGCCGCTCGTGCCGGACGACCTGATGGTCGAGCACCACGCGGTCCTGGAACGCGTCCGCACCGGCGGCCCGGTCGCGCTGCGCACCAAGCGCTGCCACCGCGACGGCTCCCTGCTGGACGTCGGCGTGGACATCAGCGCCCTGCGCGCGGACTCCGGCGCGCTGCTGGGGTACGTCACCGTCTACCACCCCGTCGCGAACGACTCGGTCGCCCGCGAGCGGGGCGCGCGCAGGGCCAGGCTGGTCCGGCGGCTCACCGACGTCGTGGGCGACATCAACGCCGAGCTGGAACTGCCGGCCGTCCTCGACCGCATCGCCGCGAGCCTCACCGAGCTGACCGGCGCCGACGCGGGCGGCTTCGTGCTCATCGAGGACGACCGCCTGCGCCTGGTCAGCGCGCACGGGCTGCCCGGCAGACTGAAGGGCGCCACGGCCGACCTGCGCAGCAGCCTCGTCGGCAAACTGCTGCGCACCGGCAAGACCGTGCTGCTGGAGACGGGCGAGCATGCGGCGCTGGACGAGCTGATCTGGTCGGAGCTGCCCGGCCTGCACACGATCGCGCTCGGCGTCGCCGCGGTGGGCGGGCGTCCGTACGGGGCACTGTACGCGCTGTTCGCCGAGCGGACGGCCGGGCACATCGAGCTGGAGCTGCTCGAACTGCTCGCCGGTCACGCGGGCATCGCCCTCGGCAACGCGATGGCCTACCAGGACGCCGTCCGGCAGCGGGCCCACGAGCGCGCGGTCGTGGACGCCAGCGCGGACGGCATCGCGGTGCTCGACGACCACGGGCGCGTCCGGCAGTGGAACCCCGCGGCCGAGGACATCACCGGCGTGCGCGCCGCCCAGGTGATCGGCGGGCTCCCGCCGTTCCCGCTGCCTGAGCCGGGCGAGAAGCTCATGACCCAGCTCCCGTCCGGGCGCTGGCTGGACGTGGTGAGCGCCGAGATCAGCGAGACCGGCGAGATCGTGGTCGACTTCCGTGACGTCACCCGGGCCAAGGAGCTGGAGGAGGCCAAGGACCTGTTCCTCGCCACCACCAGCCACGAGCTGCGCACCCCGATCACCGTGGTCCAGGGGTTCGCGGGCACCCTGGACGCGCGCTGGGACAAGCTCTCGGAGGTCGAGCGCCGCTCGGCCGTGCGGACCATCGCCGAGCGGTCGCGGGCGCTCGGCCAGCTCATGGACCACCTGCTGCTCGGGGCGCGGGCGGGCGCCGACGAGCTGAAGGTGCGCGTCGAGAGCTTCGACCTCGGCGAGCGGGCGCGAGCGGCCACGCTGGGGCTGCCGGTGCTGTCCGACCGGCACCGCGTGGAGGTCGACATCCCCGTCGACCTGCCGTGGGTGGACGGGGACGCGCTGGCCACCGACATCCTGCTCGGCCAGTTGCTGGAGAACGCGTTCAAGTACTCGCCGGACGGCGGGCTGATCCGGGTGCTGGCGTGGCCGGAGTCCGACCGGGTCGTCCTCGTCGTGGACGACGAGGGGGTCGGCATCGCGCCGGACGACCGTGAGCGGGTGTTCGAGCGGTTCGTCCAGGCCGACAGCGGCGACCGCCGGAGGTTCGGCGGCGTCGGGCTCGGGCTTTACATCGCCAGGAACCTCGCACGCGCTCAGGGCGGCGAGGTGACCGCGCATCCCCGGCCCGGCGGGGGCACCCGAATGAGATTCGTTCTGCGTACCGCGCACGCCTATATCGGATCCGACACACCGAACCGGTAACGGGTCGGTAACGGATGAACGCGCCTATTGTCGAATCTGCACAAGCAATGATCGCCGCGCGGTTTCCGCAACCTTCGATCGGGGCATTTCGGTCGTACTGGGATGTGTTTTCCTCTGGGGGAAATGCAGGAGAACGGGGAAGTGAGGGCGTCGTGCTGTTGCCGTATGCGCCGACCAGCGTCGCCGTCGCACGCCAGCGTCTCAGCGCCGATCTCGAGCAGTGTGGGGTGTTCGCCGCCGCCATAGAGGACGCCGTCCTGGTGGTGAGCGAACTGCTGAGCAATGCGCTCCGTCACGCCCATCCGCTCCCATCGGGCCAGATCATGGCCACATGGGACTGGGCGGACGACCACCTCGAGGTCACGGTGAGTGACGGGGGAGCGGCCACGGAGCCCCGCGCGGGGCGGCCGGCACTCTCGTCGCTCGGCGGGCGGGGGCTCGGGATCGTCGAGTTTCTCGCGGAGCGCTGGGGTGTGCGCCACGACGGGGACGTGACGACGGTATGGGCGGTTATCCACGCCCCGGTCATGGTCCTTAATTCACAAGTCAGGACACCCGAAATAGGGGCACTACGCGAGTGCGGCTAGACGCTCTCTGCTGATAGGGCAGGACATGCACCGCGGGCCGCCCCGGCCGCTGCCGAGTTCGCTTCCGGCAATTCGGATGACCTTCACGCCCGCAGCCTCCAGACGGGCGTTCGTCTCCACATTGCGCTCGTAGGCGACCGCCACCCGCGGCGCGAGGGCCAGCGTGTTGTTCCCGTCGTCCCACTGCTCGCGCTCGGCCGTGACGGGGTCCAGGCCGGTGTCGATGACCTTCACCCGCTCGATCCCCATCGCCTGCGCCGCCGCCTCCAGGAACGGGCGCGGCTCGAAGACCCGCAGCTCCCCGTTCTCCATCGCCGTCACCGTGTACGCCTGCAGCGAGTATGCCACCGGCGGGTACATGACCACGGTGTCCACGTCGACCATCGTGCAGATGGTGTCGAGGTGCATGGTGGCCCGCTGCTGGGCGACCGGCACGGCCAGCACGGTGTGCGCGAGGCCCGACGCGAAGACCCGGCGGCACAGGCGCTCCACCCCCGCGGGCGTCGTACGCTCCCCGGTGCCCACCGCGATCACCCCCGGGCCCATCAGCAGCACGTCGCCGCCCTCCACGTGCTCCAGCCACGGCTCGTACAGGTGCTCGGCGCCGGCGAAGCGGGGGTGATGGGTGTAGATCAGCCGGGTGAGCCTGCTCTCGCGCGTACGGGCCGGCATGGCGAGGCTGGTCACGGCCACCTTGTCGCCGATCCACACACTGGAGTCGCGGGTGAACAGCAGGTTGGGCAGCGGGTCGATCACGAAGTCGTGCCGGTCCAGCAGCTCGTACACCAGGCCGCGGCCCGTCTTCAGCTCCTCGCGGGCGAGGCCCGCGATCAGCGTCTGGGCGAGTTGCTCGGGGTCGAGGTCGAGCAGGTGCCGCCGGGTCAGCTCGGCGAGCCTGTCGCCTAGCTGGCGCTCCTGCAGCACGGCGGGGACGATCTCCTCGCGCGCCGCCTCGTACTCCAGCGTGTCCTGGAGCAGTTCGGTGAGGTAGAGCACCTCGACCCCGTGCTCGCGCAGGGCCTCGGCGAACGCGTCGTGCTCCTCCTGGGCCCTGCCCACCCAGGGGATCGAGTCGAAGAGCAGTTTGTCGTTGTTGCGGGGGGTCAACCGCTTCAGCTCGGCACCCGGCCGGTGGAGGAGCACCGTCTCCAGGCGTCCGACCTCGCTGTCGGCACCGTTCATCGTTCGGCCCCCGTTCCCGGCTCGTCTGAGCACTTCCGACATTCAACCGTAATGGTGCACAAGACCTCGGCAGGCGGGGGGAGGTGGGGGTCAGGCCGGCCTCGGGTACAGGACCGCCCGCTCCGCCGCCGACCAGGCCGTGCTGACCAGCAGGTACAGCCCTGCCGCCAGGGGGAGGAACGCGGCGGCCAGGATGGTCCCGAACGGCAGCAGCCGCAGCAGGCGGGGCTGGGCCTCTCCCATGTGCCGCGAGGTCACGTACGCCAGCACCGCCAGCAACGCGAACAGGCCCAGGAAGACCAGCGCGGGCGCGCCGAACAGGCCGCCGCCCGCGACCGCCGCGGCGAAGTGCTCGCCCAGCGGCACGCCGAGGGCGCTCTGCGCGAGAAGCAGGTTCGGGTGACCGGCGATCGTGGCGGACACGAACACGCGGTAGGCGATCATGAAGAACGGCGCCTGGGCCAGCGCGGGGCCGATGCCCGCGAACGTGGACGTCCCCTCGGCCGCGTACAGCTTCGCCGTCTCGCGGTAGAGGCGCTCGGGGTCGCGCGCGTACCGCTCGCGCAGCGCCTGGACCTTCGGCGCCACGCGCAGGCGGGCTCTCGCCGCCCTCGCCTGCCGGACGCTGAGCGGCAGCAGGAGCAGGCGCACGGCCAGGGTGAACAGGATGATGGCGAACGCCGCGCCCGTGAGGGATCCAAGGGCGTCGATGAGCCGGTAGGCGGAGCCGAGGACGGCGTCGAGAATCGCGGACATGATGAGACTGAGCCCCTTCGTCTGGTTCGTCTGTATTGAACGGACATGACGAAAGCGCCCGCCGGAGGACCGGGCACGGCGACGGCCGTACGGATCGCTAGACGGGCGCGGGGCCTGCGGATGGCGCTCTGGGCCTCGGGCGGCCGGCCGTGTCCGGATGGCACAGCCGGACGAACACGGGGCGGGCGGCGCGTGGACGGCCCGCGCCGGTGGGCGCGACGGCGGGAATGGACGCCAGCCGTCCGAGGGCCCAGGCGAGGACGAGAAGGGTGACCCCCACGAGACCGACGGCCGTCAGCGCCGCCGGGCCCGACTGCCCGGCGACGAACTGCGCGAGCAGCGCGACGGTCGCGTGGAAGACGGTCATGTCACTTCGACAGCTTGCTCACCAGGGTGACCGCCGCGAAGATCGCGAGGCCGACGAGGCCGACGATCAGCAGGATCTTGAAGATCCCGAAGATGGCGGGGATCAGGAGCCCGAACACTACGTAGAGTGCGAGGAGGACTCCGAGGACGGAAAGCACGATGCGGGCCATATCCAGAAGGTACGTCGCGGCGGGCCCGGCTGCGAGCGAATGCCCGATCATTGGTGGAGATCGTGACTTTTCCGTCGGCTTACCGAGGTCTTTGCCGGAAACGCCGTGGTGTGCCTTCTTACGAAGTGATGACGCGGCCTTACGGAGGGGTGACACGGTTCGTGTAAAGCGCCGGTCGGGGCCTAACGTGGGGACATCGGCTCCTCGGGAACGCGGGCTCCGGCCCGGTCCGGCGGTCCATGGCGCGGGCGGTGATTTCCGCGCCGCGTGTCCCGATTGAAGCGGTAAATTGTGACAAATCGGGCGTGATGGAGGGCTGAAGATTGAACATGGCACACCCTCCCCGCATCCTCGTCGTGGACGATGACCCCACCGTCGCCGAAGTCATCGTCAAGTACCTCGAACGTGATGGACACGTGGTCGAGAGCGTGGGCAACGGCGCCGAGGCCCTGCGCAGGGCTCTCGCCAACCCGCCCGACCTGCTCGTCCTCGACCTCATGCTTCCCGGCATGGACGGCCTCCAGGTCTGTAAGAAGCTCAGGGAGCGCTGGCCCGTCCCCGTGATCATGCTCACGGCGCTCGGCGAGGAGATCGACCGCGTCGTCGGACTGGAGACCGGCGCCGACGACTACGTCACCAAGCCGTTCAGCCCCCGCGAGCTCGCCCTGCGCGTGCAGTCCGTCCTGCGGCGGGCAAGGGGGACGCTCGTGACCAACGGCACCGGCGTGCTGCGCGACGACGACCTGGTGGTCGACGTCGGCGCCCACGAGGTGCGGCTCGGCGGCGAGGAGATCACCCTGACGGCCCGCGAGTTCGACCTGCTCGCCTACCTCATGCGCAACCCCCGCCAGGCCTTCAGCCGCGCCGCCCTGCTGGACCAGGTGTGGGGATGGTCCTTCGGCGACACCTCCACCGTCACCGTCCACGTCCGCAGGCTGCGCGAGAAGATCGAGGCCGACCCGACCACGCCCCGGCGCATCGTCACGGTCTGGGGAGTCGGGTACCGGTACGAGCCCGCCGACGGCCCGTCCGACGGGGACGCCCGGTGATCCTCCAGATCGTCGCGGTCACCGGCGGGCTCGGGCTCGTCATCGCCGCGCTCGGCCTGGGCCTGCTGTGGATGCTGCGCGGGCGCTCGATCGGCATCACGCTCGCCGTCGTCGCGGTCGTCACCGTCGCCGCCACGCTGGCGGGGGTGGTCGCCATCACCATCGAGATGATCATCGACGGTCACCCCAAGAACGTCGTCCTCACCGTCGTCGCCATCGCCGGGCTGGTGGGGCTCGGCGTCGCCCTGGTCGTGGCCCGCCGACTCGTCAAGGTCAGCCGCGGGCTCGTCGCCGCCGTCGAGGCCGTGTCGCCGTCCCAGGACTTCGTGCCGCCGCCGGGCAGGCTCCCCGCCGAGCTGGACACCATCTCCAAGGCCCTGGAACAGGCGTACCGGCGGCTGCGCGAAGGCCGCGAGAGGGAACGGGCGCTGGAGGGCGCGCGGCGCGAGCTCGTCGCCTGGGTCAGCCACGACCTGCGCACCCCGCTCGCCGGCATGCGCGCCATGGTCGAGGCACTGGAGGACGGCGTCGTCCAGGACCCCGCCACCGTCACCCGCTACCACAATCAGATCCGGCTGGAGGTCGACCGGTTGTCCCACATGGTGGACGACCTGTTCGAGCTGTCGCGCATCCACGCCGGCGCGCTGCGGCTCACCCCACGGCCCATCGGCCTCGGCGACCTGGTGGCCGACGTGCTCGCGGGCGTGGAGGCCCTGGCCGGTGCCAAAGGGGTACGCCTCGCCGCCGAGGCCGAGCCCGTGCTGCCGGTGTACGCCGACGCCGCCGAACTCGGGCGCGCGCTGCGCAACCTCGTCATCAATGCCATCCGGCACACCCCCGAGGACGGCACCGTGGTGGTGCGCGCGGTCGCCGCCGACGACGCCGTCCGCCTCTCGGTCGCCGACTGCTGCGGCGGGATCCCCGAGGACGACCTACCACGCGTCTTCGAGGTGGCCTTTCGCGGAGAGGCCGCGCGGTCCCCTGGCCCCGATCGCGGCGCGGGGCTGGGCCTCGCCATCGCGCGCGGCATCGTCGAAGCCCACGAAGGCGCCATCGCCGTCGTCAACGAAGGCGCGGGCTGCCGCTTCGAGATCAGCCTGCCGGTCTCCGGGCCCGCGCTCGCCG
Organism: Sphaerisporangium album; assembly: GCF_003323745.1. Lineage (GTDB taxonomy): Bacteria > Actinomycetota > Actinomycetes > Streptosporangiales > Streptosporangiaceae > Sphaerisporangium > Sphaerisporangium album. The sequence continues at coordinate 188,263 of NZ_QOIL01000012.1, read as the reverse complement.
ACCCGATCTGAGAGCGTCTCCTCGGCCGTGCCCGCCTCGGGCGACGGCATGGATCCGGACCCGGGCTCGTAGCCCGGGAGCGCCGCCAGCGCCTCCGACATCGCCCGGAACGTCGGGCAGGGCCAGCGCCACATGCAGCTCCTGCATCGCAGGATCGGATGCGCGGCGTCGCTCGTGATGCCGCCCGCGTCCCGGGGCTGGTGCAGGTCGAGCAGGCGCAGGCCGAGCTCGGAGAAGCACAGCAACTCGGTGCGCGCTCCCGTGAGCAGTGCCAGATCGTCCACGGAAAGGCGCGTCTTGATCGGGACGTATCCATCCCGGTTGACCAGCGGCCGGAGCGGCAGGGCGGCGTCCCCCCAGGCGCGCGCCCTCTCGGTCCGGGCGAGGATGCCCTCCAGACGTTCACGCATGCACTGGCGTTGGGGATCTTCAGGAATCTCACTGTTCATTGGCGCTGTCGGGCCCGTCGAACTCCTCGCCCGCCCCTCCTCCTCGAAGTGACGACCGGACGCGGAGGTTCCGGGCCTCCCCCCCTTCCGGCCGAGCCGGTGTCGCATAGCGTCAAGCTTTGCGTACCCAGCGTTTCCGTGAGGCGGGAACCGGGAACAAAGGGCGGACGACTCTTCGGTTATCGCGGTAGAACGTGACCCGGCGGCCGAGCGGCGCTAGTGTGCCCGCTGTGGAGCTCAAGGTCTCGACTCGATCACATGCCGGACACGCCATCTTGACGGTTGTCGGCGAAATCGACCTATATACCGCGCCGCGCCTGCAAGCGGAGTTCGCCCGCCTGCTGGAAACCGGCCCGGATCTGGTCGTCATAGACATGTCCGGCGTGGAGTTCTGCGACTCCACGGGCATGAACGTCCTGCTGTCCGCGCTCAAGCGCATGCGAGAACGCGGCGGCGCCCTGGAGGTCGCCTCACCACGCCCGGCCGTCCGCAAGATCCTCCAGGTCACCGGCCTGGACTCGGTCTTCACGGTCCACGACACGATCCCGGCGAACCTCCTGACAGCCGAACACCCCGGCTGACGCCCGCCCCCGGACACCCGGGGCTTACGGCGATCACCGGCCTCACGGCGATCAATTGGGCCGGCGGCCGGACACCTCGGCGGACTCGTCCGGACCGGTCGGGTCGCCCTGGGCCGACGACGCGCGGCGGCCGAGCGTCGGGTTGTCCGAAACCGGACGCCGGCCACGCACGACACCCGAGCTCGACGTCCAGCGCGCACGACACGCCGCTGACGAGGCCGCCGGCGACCGACCGTCCCCGGCCGGGCCGCCCGACCGGCCGCCACACGCGCGCGAACCGCCCGTCACGTGGCTCAAAGGATCCCGAAGGGCTGTCACGCGCGCTCCATCCCCACCGCCCTCACGCGCGCTCAAGAGCGTCATGGGCGGTGATCACGTGCGCTCGCAGGAATCTTGGCGAAGTTGCCGAAGGCCGAGAATCCCGGCTAGCTTCGATCGACCGCCACAGGCAGCGAACCGGACGAGGAGCGATGAGCGACCCATCCGCACAGCCCGACACCGCGGTCATCATCCCTGCCAAGGATGAAGCCGACCGCGTCGCCGCGACCGTCAGGGCCGCGCTGGCCATCCCAGGGGTCGACCTTGTCGTGGTCGTCGACGACGGCTCGTTCGACGACACCGGCCGGGTGGCCAAGGCCGCGGGCGCCCACGTCGTCCGGCACAGCCGCAACCGCGGCAAGGCGGCGGCGATGGAAAGCGGCGCCGAGGCCGTACGCCTCCTCGACGGCCTGACCACTCGCCGCACCAACGGCACCCCCCCTGCGGACGTCCGGAACGTCGACCCCGCCGACGACCAGAGCAACGGATCGAACGTCGAGCAGTCGACCGATCCGAACGACGCCCGGACCGGTGGCCCGGATGACAGCGTGGCCGGTGGCTCGGGGGATGGCCACAGGGCCCGCCACCTGCTGTTCCTGGACGCCGACCTCGCCGCGACCGCCGGCGCGGCGGCGGCGCTGATCGAGCCGGTACGCGCGGGCGTGGCCGACATGACCATCGCCAAGTTCACCACGCGCGTCAAGCTCGGCGGCCACGGCCTCGTCGTCCGGCTGGCGCGCGAGGGCATCAAACGCGCCTCCGGCTGGCAGGCCACCCAGCCCCTCAACGGCCAGCGTTGCCTGACCCGTGCGGCCTTCGAGGCGGCCCGCCCGCTCGCGTACGGCTTCGGGGTCGAGACGGGCATGACCATCGACCTGATCCGCAAGGGCTTCCGCGTCCAGGAGGTCGAGGTCGAAATGGCGCACCGCGCGACCGGCACCGACTGGCACGCCCAGCTGCACAGAGCCCGCCAGTTCCGCGACGTCGCCCTGGCCATCGCATCCCGCGAACCAGTGCTCACGAACCTCAAATCCACCCGCCGCACCCCCCGCTGACCCCACCCCTCCGCGGTGCCCGGCTCGGGAAGGGGCTGGGGTGTGCTGGAATCGAGCGGTGGACTGGGGAGTGGGGCGGGGGTGGTGGGCCCGCGTCGCGGTGGCCGGGGGCGTGCTCAGCGTCGTGGTGACGGTGGCCATCGGCGCGCTGGGGCCTTCCGTGGTGGTCCCGCGGCTGCCGGGGCCCGCCTGGCAGCCGCCGTACTCCTTGGACGCGCGTCCGGACGGCCATCTCGTGGTCGGGCTGGAGGCGGCGGCCGTTCTGCTCGGGGCGCTGGGCCTCGCCGCCGGGTTGCTCGCGCTCCGGCGCGGCTGGAGGCCCGACCCGCGCTTGCTCCTTCTCGCCGGGTGCCTTGCCGCCGTCGTGCTGGCCTTCCTGCCGCCTTCCGGTTCGGCCGACCACCTCAACTACGCCGCGTACGGCCGAATGGTCGCCCTCGGCCATGATCCTTATGCCACGGGCGCCGTCGACCTGCCCGGGGATCCGATCGCGGACTCCGTGGAACTCCCCTGGAGGGAGGAGCCGAGCGTCTACGGCCCGGTGGCGACCGCCGTCCAGGCGCTGGCGAGCCTCGTGGGCGGCGACTCCGTACGGCTGACCGTCTTCGTCCTGGCCCTCTTCAACGCCGCCGCCTTCGTCACCACGGCCCTTCTCCTCCACAGACACACCCGTAACGACCCGGCACGGCAGGCACGGGCGGCCCTCCTCTGGACGGCGAACCCGTTGCTGATCTACCAGTTGCTCGCGGGCATGCACGTCGATACCCTGGCGGTCGTCTTCGTGGTCGGCGCCCTCACCATCGGCGGCCTCGGCTCGCGTCCCCCCTCGACTCCGCCGCTCCTCGACGAGACGTCCTCGCGCCTCCGCGCCGTCGGTGGCCGGGCGGGTTCGCGGTGGGTCTCGGGTGCGCTGCTCGGGCTGGGGATCGCGGTCAAGGCCAATGCCGGTCTGGTGGCGCTCGGCCCCGCCTGGCTGCTGCGCGGGTCTCCGAAGCGGCTCGCGATCGTGGCGGGCTCGGCGACGGTGACCGTACTGGTCGCCTACGTACTGGCCGGGCGCCACTCACTGGACCAGGTGCTGCACGCCAGCAAGTCCCTCTCCCTGGCCACCCCCTGGCGGCTGCTCCAATACGGCCTGCAGGCCGTGGTCGGGAAGGGGTCGGCCTACCGCGGGTGGATCCAGGCCGGGTCCCTGCTCCTGCTCGCGATCCTCGCCGTGACCCTTTCCCGTGTCCTCCTGTCCCGTGGGCTCCCGATCTCCGGGACCTCGCCCAGAGGGGCCTCGTCACCCGAAACGTCGTCCGGGGTCTGGGCGTCCGTGGTCGGGCCTTGGGGGGAGCGGGAGGAGGCGGCTCGGGTGGCCGTGGCGGTGGTGGCCGCATGGCTGGTGGCCACTCCGTACGCTCTGCCCTGGTACGACGGGCTCGGGTTCGCCCTGCTGGCGATGATCACGGCCACCCCGCTCGACGGCTTCATGACCGCGCGGCTGGCCGTGCTGTCGCTCGCCTACGTCCCGGCCCGTCAGAAGCTCCTGCCGGACGACCTCCAGTGGCTGGTCACCGTGTGGAGGGGCCAGGTGGTGCCGTGGCTTCTGCTGACGCTGACGGCCGCCCTGGTGTGGTGGGCTGTGCGAGCAGCACGGCGCGCACGGACGCCGCGAGCGTGAGCGGGACCGCGACGGTCAGCGCCATGGCGGGGATCGCGATGCCGGAGTCGTTGAGCAGGAACCCGGCGAGCGCGGCGGTCAGAGTTCCGAACAGCCCGGCGTGCAGCGCGGGAGCCCGCTCGTAGGCCAGGCTCAGCGCCGAGGCGCCCCACCGCGAAGGGCGGGCGAGGACGAAGTAGAGGAACGCCAGGGCGACCAGCGACAGCAGCGAGAGCTGCCAGTTGCCGATCGTGATGCCGAGCATCGCGCCCAGTTTGCGGCCGACCACCGGCAGGGCCTCGCCGTCGACCACCTGCTGGGCGAACGCGCCGAGGTGCGTGCGCTGCTCGGCGGGCCGAAGCCGGTCGGCGAACGCGATCACGGCGATCAGCGCCACCCCGGCCACGCCGACGACCACGAGCCTGCTGAAGGTGATCCGGCGGCCCGAGAGCAGCATCATGAAGACCGCGAACCCGAGGACGAACGCGGGCACGCCGCCGAAGTCGGCCCCCCAGCTCGGCCACCCGTCCGCGAAGATCGCCGGCAGCCCGTACGCCAGGCACACGACGAGGGCGAGCCTTCGCCGCCCGCGGTCGACCAGCGCCTGCGCGACCCCGGCCAGGGCGAGGATCGTGCCGGTCGCGTACACGGCGAAGGCGATGTTGCTGAAGCCGTAGAACCGGCCGCCGGTGACCGGTTCGTACCCGGTGACGGCGTTGACCTGGAGGCGCGAGCCGGTCAGCACGTCGAAGAGCAGGGCGAGCGAGGTGACGCCCGCGACGACCGTGAGCGGGCCGAGCACGTGCGAGCGCCAGGGCCCGGCGAACGCCAGGGCCGCGAGCAGCCCCGCCAGGCACATGATCGTGACGATGAGCGCCGCCATCGGGTGGCCGAGGTTCCACCAGGGGACGAGCTGCGCCAGGAACGTGGACACCGCGACGGCGCCACTGGCGACGGCCATGACCCGGGTGGCGGCGAGCACGCGCGCGCCGCCCTTGCGGCGGCGGACCGCGAGCGCGGCGAGGCCGTAGAAGAGCAACTGGACGGCCACGAACACCGCGAAGAACGGCCCGCGCACCTCGACGAGGACGCGGCTGGCGAGGTCGGCGTCGGCCAGCTCCCTGACGGTCTCGTGGATCGAAGCCGGGGCCGGCCCGCCCGGCAGCCATGGCCGCCCCACCGTCCCGGTGGGCACCGGCACGCCGAGCGTGTCCAGCACCGTCGTCGTCAGGTCGGTGATGGTGACCAGACCGTCCTGGCGGGTGGAGGACGCGGTCAGGTGCCCCGGCTCGTACGGACGCCCGGCCGGCGACGGCCCGGCGGCGAGGGCCACGTGCAGGTGGGCGGCCGCCGACACATCCGACAGCCCCGCGACAAGCGTGGTGGCTCCGGCCGGCACGAGCCGCAGAACCTCCCCGACCCGCCGATCGACACCCGCCAGCGCCGCCGCCCGCGCGGGATCGACAAGGTCCCCCTGCGGCGGCGCCTCATTCCGCGATTCAAGCTCCGCCGGCGGGGTTGTGGTGGTGCCCGGGGCCGGGTCGCCGGGCCGGGATGCCGGTCGGGTCGCCGTGGGGTTTTGCCAGGCTTGGGCGAGGTCGTCGATGTCGGTGATGACGAGGGAGTACCGGCTCAGGTCGCCCAGTTTGGTGATGGTGTCCGCGTATTTCTGGATGTTTCCGGATCTGTCGGCGGCGGCGAGGGCGGCTCCCGGGCCCACGGCGGCCACCGTGCCGCCCGCGTCTCGTACTGCCTGCCCGAGCGTGCCGAGCGCGGCGCGGTAGGACGTGGCGGCGTTGAAGGACCTCAGGTCGGCCCAGCCCGGGACGGTCGCCGGTCCGCCGTCCCCGGAACCCACGGGAACGGGCGGAAGCGCGCATTCCAGCGCCGCCGACCCGGCTCGCCGGCCCGCCGACACGGTCAGCCATCCGGCGACGGGGCAGGTGCTCGCGCGATCCGGCCGGGGGTAGGCGCGGATCGACATCGACGCCGACGCCCCCCGGCCCACCAGCGCCCAGAGGTTGGGCGTCCCCTCCGCGCTCAGATCGGCCCACCGCAGCCCGGGTACGCCGATCACCACGACACGCCCGGCGCCAGTGGTGCCGGAGACAGAGCCCGCGGCGGAGAGGGTGCCCGATCGATCCGCGGCGTTCAAGCCCGCGGGGCTCGCGCCGCCCGTCGCGGCCAGGGCCGGACCGATGAGGCAGCCGAGGATGGCGAGCACGCCCAACGCGAGGGCCACGGCAGCCCGGACGGTTCCTCGCATGCCCACCGGAAACCTCGCTTCCACCCCTGCAGACGTCTGTGGACCTGGTGAGACGTCCGCGGACGTCTCGATGCCCTCGCTCCTGGAAACCCTAGCCACCCCCAGGAGTGCCGCCTGCCGAGACGGTGTCGCATCCCGGAGTGCGGTCTGCCGGGGGCGTGCCTGTGGAAGCCGGCCGATCCAGTTGACGGGGCCCGGCCGGGCACAGGGGCGCGAACGGAGGGGCCGGGGTCGGGTTAGGCGGTAGCCTGCCAGGTCGTGAGCACTGGTGAGACCCCCGTGCCCGGCAGGGCCGACCGCGCCGCGGATGGTGGTGGTGCGGAGGCGCACGTGTCCGGCGGAGCGGGCCGTACGAGGGGCGGTGCCGTGGCGTCCGTCTCCGGTGGAGCCGGAACCGGAGATCGTCGTGTGGAGGCGGCTGCGCCCGGCGGGGCGGCACGTGGCAGGGGTGGTGTCGTGCCCGGATCGGCGGGGAGCGATCGAGGCGGGCGGGGAGCCGTGGGCCCGGGGCCGTGGTGGGCTTGGGTGGTCGCGCTGGCGATCATCGGGGTGGCGGCCGTTCCGCTGGTGGACTACTGGCTGTCCAATCCGGCCGACCAGCGCCTGGTGGATCTGGATGTGTACCGGACCGGAGGCGAGAGCGTGCTGCTCGGCCTCCCGGTCTACGACGTGATCACGCCCGCGCCCCAGCTGCTCCCGTTCACCTACCCGCCTATCGCCGCGCTGCTGGCGGCGCCGCTGGCCGTGATGTCCTGGCCGGTGGCCCAGTGGGTGTGGACGGCCGGCGTCCTGGTCTGCCTGGCCGTGTCGGTCCGGTTCTGCTTCCGTGACCTGCCGGCGCGACAAGGGCTGCCGGCCTGGGCGCCGCCGGTGCTGTTCGGGGTGGTGGCGGCCGCGTGCCTGTACCTGATGCCGATCAGGGACCAGTTCCGCTTCGGCCAGGTGGACATCCTGCTGGTGATGCTGTGCGTGGTCGACTGCCTCGCCCGGCGCCCGTGGTGGCCGCGCGGCATGCTGATCGGTCTGGCGACGGCGGTCAAGCTCACCCCCGGCGTTTTCCTGATATATCTGCTGATCACCGGCTTCGGCAGGGACGCGCTCCCCGAGCAACGCCGGACGTTCTACATGGCCGCCTTCACCGCCGCGCTGCTCACGATCGTCCCTTTCCTGGTCATCCCCCACGACGCCGCGAACTTCTGGTTCTCGGCCCTGCTCGACTCCGAGCGCCTGGGCTCCAACACCGCCACCACCAACCAGTCGATCCGCGGCATGCTGCTGCGCCTCTACCTGCCGGGCTGGCTCACCGCCGTGCTGTGGACGGCGATCGCGGGCTTCGTCGCCTGGTACGGCTTCCGCCACGCCCGCCGCGCCCTGCTTCGGGGCGACCGGATGACCTCGGTGGCGCTGACGGGCCTCATGGCCGTGCTGATCTCCCCGGTGGCCTGGATCCACCACCTCGCGTGGCTCGTCATCGCGCTGGCCGCCCTCGCCGCTCCCGCACGCCGGCACCGCCACGACCTGGCGAGGGGACGGACGGCATGGCCCGCGTCACTGGTGCCGGCCGCCGCCTGGCTCTATTACGTGGTGCCGATCCCCTGGTGGGGGGTCTCGCTGCGCGCGGCCGAGATCCCGGTGCTCAGCCCTGTCCTGGGCCGCGTCGTACAGGACGCCTTCGGGCTTGGGGCCCTCGCGCTCGTCTGGCTGCTCGCCCGCCGCGACGGCGAAGCCGGGCAAACCGTGCCACCCCAGGGATTCCGGAGCGCCGGCGTGATCGATTGATTACCCTCGGCACATGGTGGGCACCGTCATGGCGTTGGTCGGCGCGATCGCCGGGATCACCGGCGTGGCCATCGGCCTGCTGGCCCTCCGCAGCGCCCGCAGGGCCGTCGAGGACTGTCTGGACATGCTGGCCCGCCAGTGCGCGCTCGGCGGCCTGCCGGACGTCAAGGCGATCCGTGACGTGGCGGTCTGCCGCTACGACGCCCTTGCCGAGATGACGGGCCGGCTTTCGTTCTCGGTCGCCATGATCAACGGGCTGGGCGACGGCATCGTGCTGACGTCGATCAACGGCCGCACCGAGACCCGCACCTACGTCCGTCCGGTGAGGGGAGGGCGGGGCATCCAGCCGCTGTCACCCGAGGAGGAGCAGGCCGTACGCGCCGCCCGTCTCGGCAACGGCCCCGACATCGCCCTCCGGCCCCGCCGCTGACCCGCCCCGGGGCGAAGGCCGAGCGGGCAGGGAGCCCATAGGGTCGCGTTCGCGCAGGTCAGAGTGCGGCCGAGACGGGAGTGGGCAATTTTTCGCCGTCTCGCGTCGTGATTTCGGTGGAACCGGTAGATATCCCGGGTGAGGCCCGGTCCTGGGCCGGTAGCCTGCTGGTATGCCGACGAAGCTCGCCTACCTGGGTCCCGAGGGCACCTTCTGCGAGGCCGCCCTGCGGATCCTCGCGCCGGACGCCGAGCGTCTGCCGTGCGCGAACGTGACCGCGGCGCTGGACGCCGCGCGGGCGGGCGAGGCCGACGGCGCCGTCGTCCCGCTGGAGAACTCGGTCGAGGGCGCGATCACCGTCACGCTCGACGAGCTCGCGTGGGGCGAGCCGCTGCTGATCGGCGCCGAGCTGCTGCTGCCCGTCGAGTTCGCCCTGCTCGTACGGCCGGGCACCGACCTGCCGCACATCAAGCGGGTGTACACCCACCCGGCCGCGATCACCCAGTGCCGCAACTACCTGGCGCGCGAGCTGCCCGACGCCGTGGTGGTGGCCGCGCCCTCCACGGCGGCCGCCGCGCAGGAGGTCTCCTCGCCGGGTTCGCCGTACGACGCGGCGATCGCCCCGTCCATCGCGGGCGAGCACTACGGCCTGGCCGAGCTGGCGTCCAACATAGGCGACCGCGACGACACGGTGACGAGGTTCGTCCGGGTCTCGCGTCCGGGGGCGCTTCCCGAGCCCACCGGCGCCGACCGTACGTCGCTGGTGGCCTTCCTCCGCGACGACCACCCCGGCGCGCTCCTGGAGATGCTGAGCGAGTTCGCGGTGCGCGGCGTCAACCTGACCCGCATCGAGTCCCGGCCGACCGGCGACGGCATCGGGCGCTATTTCTTCCACTTCGACGCCGAGGGCCACGTGGCCGAGGCGCGCGTGGGCGAGGCGCTTTCCGGCCTCCACCGCCTGTCGGACGATGTGCGCTTCCTCGGCAGCTACCCCCGCGCCGACGGCGTGTCTCCCGAGCTCAGGCGGGGCACCAGCGGGCCGGACTTCGCCGAGGCCGCCGGCTGGCTCGCCCGCATTCGCGCCGGCCGGGTATGACCCGATCACTTCTGGCCCCTATAGGCGCGCGAGCGGCGGCCGGACATCGGTAGCCTTTGTTACGTGATTGACCTGCGTACCCTTCGTGAGGACCCCGACCGGCTACGGGCGTCGCAGCGTGCCCGCGGTGAGGACGACTCGGTCGTCGACACGCTGCTCGACCTGGATGAACGCCGCCGAAGTGCGCTGAGCGGCTTCGAGTCGCTGCGCGCAGAGCAGAAGAGCGTCGGCAAGTCGGTCTCCGCGTCCTCCGGTGACGAGCGCGCCGCGCTCCTGGCGCGGGCCAAGGAACTGGCCGCGGGCGTCAAGGGCGCCGAGGCCGAGGCCGAGAGGCTGGCCAAGGAGCTCGACGCGCTGCTGATGTCCGTGCCCAACATCGTCGAGGACGGCGCCCCCGTGGGCGGCGAGGACGATTACGTCGTCCTGGAGGAGGTCGGCGAGAAGCCGTCCTTCGACTTCACGCCGCGGGACCACCTGGAGCTGGGCGAGATGCTCGGCGCGATCGACACCGAGCGCGGGGCCAAGGTCTCGGGCGCGCGGTTCTTCTTCCTGACCGGCGTGGGGGCCCGCCTCCAGCTCGGCCTGCTCAACATGGCGATGCAGCAGGCCATCGAGGTCGGCTTCACGCCGATGATCACCCCGGTGCTGCTCAGGCCGGAGGCGATGGCGGGCACGGGCTTCCTCGGCGCGCACGCCAGCGAGGTCTACAAGCTGGAGGCCGACGATCTTTACCTCGTCGGCACCTCCGAGGCCCCCATGGCGGCCTACCACTGGGACGAGATCCTGGACGGCAGGTCGCTGCCGCTGCGGTACGCCGGCTGGTCGTCCTGCTTCCGGCGTGAGGCCGGCTCGTACGGCAAGGACACCCGGGGCATCATCCGCGTCCACCAGTTCGACAAGGTCGAGATGTTCTCCTACTGCCGCCCGGAGGACGCGCGTGAGGAGCACGCGCGCCTGCTGGCCTGGGAGAAGGAGATGCTGGCGAAGGCCGAGCTCCCGTACCGGGTGATCGACACGGCGGCGGGCGACCTCGGCTCCAGCGCGGCCAGGAAGTTCGACTGCGAGGCGTGGCTTCCGACGCAGAACCGCTACCTGGAGCTGACCTCGACGTCGAACTGCACCGAGTTCCAGGCCCGGCGGCTGGCCGTGCGCTACAGGGACACCGACGAGAAGCCCCGGCACGTCGCCACCCTCAACGGCACCCTGGCGACCACGCGGTGGATCGTCGCGATCCTGGAGAACCACCAGCAGGCCGACGGGTCGGTCGTGGTGCCGAAGGCCCTGCGCCCGTTCGTCGGGTTGGACGTCCTCGAACCGCTGAAGTAGGCGTTTGAACGGAAGTCGGCCACTTGTCGCTGTCAAGTGATAAGTGGCTTACTTCGGCCCTATCTATCACGGATGTCCGCTTTGTCAGGACATTAGGTCTATATATGACACGAAGGCGGGATTCGCCTGAGCGAACCCCGCCTTCTGTGTGTCAGTGGTCAGATGGCGCGGACCTGCGAAGCCTGCGGGCCCTTCTGCCCCTGCGTGACCTCGAACTCGACCCGCTGGCCGTCCTCGAGGCTGCGGTAGCCGTTTCCGACGATCTCGGAGAAGTGCACGAAGACGTCCGGAGCCTCGCCGTCCGGGGCGATGAATCCGTAGCCCTTCTCCGCGTTGAACCACTTGACGGTTCCCTGAGCCATTAAAGCTCTCCCTGCAATTGATCTTGGGGTTCACACCTCGCGAACCCCGGGTTGTGTCGCACAGCTTCCCGGGGCCGCTCAGACAGTCAAGCTGGTTCTGCACATCGGGTTCAGCTAATACAACGCCACCACATCTAACACCATCAGAGCGCCTTTGTTCCCCCCCACGGCCAGATTCTTTTACTCCCAGGGCTGACACCGGTGCCACTCCGGCCAAGGCAAACTAGAGCTTGTTATGGTCAGCCCCAGACTCGTCGCCACCGACCTCGACGGAACCGCCCTCCGGTCGGACGGCAGCGTCTCCCCACGCACCGCGGCCGCCTTCGCCCGCGTCGAACAGGCGGGCGCGATCCTCGTATTCGTCACCGGCAGGCCCCCGCGATGGATCGGCGCGGTGGCCGAGTCCGTACGTCACCAAGGGCTCGCCATCTGCGCCAACGGCGCGCTGGTCTACGACCTGCACACCGAGCGCGTCGTCGAGTCCCACCTCATCGGCGCCGAGGTCCTGACCGAGGCGGTGAGCCGCCTGCGCCACCGCCTCCCAGAGCTGAGCTTCTCGGTGGAGTACGAGGGCGGGTTCGCCCACGAGACCGGGTTCGGCCTGAGGCGCTGGGACGTCGCCGAGGGCTCGGGGCCGCGTGTGGGCGCCTCCACGCTGACCTCGCGGCCCTGCGCCAAGCTCCTGGCCTTCCACCAGAGCATGGATCCGGACCTGCTGCACGTGATCGTGAACGACCTCGTCGGAGATCTCGTGACGGCCACCCACTCCAGCGGCAAGGCGCTGATCGAGATGAGCGCCCAGGGGGTGACGAAGGCCTCGTCCCTCGCCGCGCTCGCGAGGCGCCATCTGATCGGCCCCGGCGAGGTGGTGGCGTTCGGGGACATGCCCAACGACCTGCCCATGCTGGCCTGGGCGGGGACGTCGTACGCGGTGGCCAACGCCCACCCGGACGTCCTCGCCGCCGTCACCCACGTGACGGCGGCCAACGACGACGACGGCGTGGCCGTGATCCTGGAGAAGCTCTTCGCGTGAAGGGACGACGCCGCGAGGAGGCGGCGTGCCTTCCGGTTCGTCCCGTGGGGGCCGCTGAGTCGTCCACAACGGCCCCGAGATCACGGCGCGGGGTGGAAATCTCCAGACGGCCCCGAGGACGCGCTGGAGGGGCTTACAGGCGACTTACAGGTACGGGCCGGAGGTGCGCTGGGGCTGCTCGTTGGCGACCCCTCCGGGGAGCGCGCGCCGCATCTGCTCCAGCTGGGCCCGCGCGGCCATCTGCTGGGCGAACAAGGTGGTCTGGATTCCGTGGAACAGGCCTTCGAGCCAGCCGACGAGCTGGGCGTGCGCCACCCGCAGCTCGGCGTCGCTGGGCGCGGGACTGTCGTCGCCCCCGGAGAACGGCAGCGACAGCCGTTCGAGCTCGGCGACCAGCTCCGGCGCCAGCCCGTCCTCCAGCTCCTTGATCGAACTCTGGTGGATCTCCTTGAGGCGCTTGCGGCTGGCCTCGTCGAGAGGCGCCGCCCGGACCTCTTCGAGGAGCTGACGGATCATGCTGCCGATGCGCATGACCTTCGCCGGCTGCTCCACCAGTTCGGCGACCGAGCGCTCCTCGGGTTCTCCGTCGTTGTTTCCCTCGATCGTGAGTCCGTTCGGGCCCACCACGACGATCTGGGGGGTGCTCTCCTCAGCATTCATGACATTCAACCTAGCTCACCTGGTCAACAGGACTTTCCCGATGTGCTCACCGGATTCGAGCATCTGATGGGCTCGTGCCGCCTCCGCCATGGGCACCGTCGCGTGCACCACCGGACGCACCGCGCCCGCGCCCACCAACGGCCACACATTCTGGTCCACTCCGCGGACGATGGCGCCCTTTTCCGCGACAGGACGCCCGCGCAACGCCGTGGCGTGGATCGAACCGCGCTTCCCGAGCAGCGCGCCGAGGTTCAGCTCGCCCTTCGTGCCGCCCTGGAGCCCGATCACCACGAGCCGCCCTCCGGTGTTGAGGACGGACACGTTCTTCTCGAGGTACTTCGCCCCCATGATGTCGAGGACGACGTCGGCCCGCACCTTCTCGGCGAAGTCCTCCTCCCGGTAGTTGATCGCCTCGTCCGCGCCCAGCTCCACGCAGCGCGCGGCCTTCTCGGCCGTGCCCGCGGTGACGACCACCCGCGATCCGAGCGCCTTCGCGAGCTGGATGGCGAACGTGCCGATCCCGCTGGCGCCGCCGTGCACGAGAAGCGTCTCGCCGCGCCGCAGCCGCGCCGTCATGAACACGTTCGACCACACCGTGCAGGCGACCTCGGGAAGGACGGCGGCGTCCCGCGTCGAGACGCCCTCCGGCACGCGCAGGACCTGCTCCCACGGCACGGCCACCTTCTCGGCATACCCTCCCCCCGCGAGCAGGGCGCACACCTCGTCGCCGGGGGAGAACCCCTCGACGTCCTCGCCCACCTCGGTGATCACTCCGGAGCACTCCATGCCGAGGATCTCGGAGGCGCCGGGGGGAGGCGGGTAGATCCCCTGGCGCTGCATCAGGTCGGCGCGGTTCAGGCCCGCGGCCGTCACGTCGATGAGGACTTCGCCCGGCCCCGGACGGGGATCGGGCACCTCACGCCACTGCAGCACCTCTGGCCCGCCGGGCTCGGAAACAAGGATCGCGCGCATGCGACCAAACTATCCGGGTAGCCAACTCGGCGGTTGACCGCGTTCGCCGTGATAGCGGGCGGTAATCTTCAAGCTATTTGCTGCCCCTTTAGTCCAGTCCCGAGGGGGAACACGGTGGCAAGACACGATCGCGAGGATCCTCATTCGCTTGAGGAGCAGCTCGCCTGGCTGGACGCCATCAAGGAGAACGAGGACCCGCCCGCCCCGGTGACGATCACCGTGGACGAGTCCGTCGTCTCGCCGTACCCCAAGGACCCGTGGTCGCTCGTGCCGACCGAGTCCGCGCCGCCGTCGTCCCCTCTGTTCCGCGCGGCGGGCGACCCCTCGCACGGTGGCGCGCAGCCCGACGACCCGGCCGGGCGCGCCCAGAGCGAGACGACGGAGATCCGCCCGTCCGCGCTCGAAGGGTTCGACCGGTGGGCGTCCGGCGACTCATCGCCGTCCGGGGACCGCGACAACGGCGGCGCGGGCGAACGCGGCACCGGCACGTCGTCCGGCGGCACGGGTGAGAGGGGCGTACCCTCCGGCGGCGCGTTCGGCGGCCTTTCCCCCTCGTCCCCGGGGGGTGGGCTCGGGGCTTTCGGCGAGCGTCCCGCCTCGTCCGGCGGCGCATTCGGCGAGCGTTCGGCGGGTGCGTTCTCCGGCCCCTTCGGCGACCGTCCCGCTTCGTCCGGCCAGACTTTCGGGGACCGTCCCGCCTCCTCGGGCCAGGCCTTCGGGGAGCGTCAGGGTTCGTCCGGCGGGGCCTTCGGTGAGCGCACGACCGGCGCGTTCGGCGAGCGGATCACCAGCGCCTTCGGCGAGCAGGCGTCCTCGTCGCTCACCCAGCCGCCGCCCCCCGCTTCCCCCGCCGCGCCCGCCCAGGCCGAGCCGCCCGGGTCCGGGCGGACGAGCCCGAGCCCCGCGCCCGCCGAGCCGTCCGCCGGCGACGACACCGACAGCTTCACCTTCGGCCCCCTCACCGAGAAGCCCTCCGGCGAAACCGCCTCGGGATGGATCCCCGTCGCCCCTCCCGCCAGAGAGGACAAGGAAGACGGGGCCGTCAAGGCCGGCGCCGCCGAGCCGCCGAAGCGCTCCGAGCCCGAGCCGGACCTCACCGGCGACCAGCCCGTACGCGGCTGGCTGGAGGCCGCGCTGCCGGCCGCCGACACCGCCGAGGCCGACCCCGAGCAGGAACGCTTCAACGCCTTCGTGAACGGCGGCGGGTCAGGCGGCGTGACCGGCGGTGCGACCGCCATGGACACCGAGGAGGTCGTCGTCCCCCGGGTCGAGCACCCTCTGTACGAGCGCCCGGAGCAGACCTCCCCCTCGATCCAGCAGCCCACCGGCCCCGCGCCGCAGCCCGCGTCCCCCGCACCCGCCCCGGCCCCCGAACCCGCCGCCGAGGCCCGTACGACGCCCTCCGCGGAGCCGGGCGCCGACGACAAGGCCGAGGAGCGCGAGCCGTACCGCGCGCGACGCAGGCAGTCGCAGCGGTCCGCCTCCGAGGAGTTCCAGCCCGCCTTCTCGCCGCCCGCCCGCCCGGCGCGGGCCAAGGGCGCGGCGGCCACCGCGCCCGGCACGCGCCCGACGGCCGACAGCCTCGACCCGGTGTCGCTGCTGCGCGGCCGTAGGAACGCTCCCGCGGGCGGCTGGCGCAAGATCGTCTACAAGGCGTCCGCCGGGTTGATCAAGCCGGGCGAGTCCCCCGAGGTGCGGCGGCGGCGTGAGCTCGTCACCCGCGCCCGTACGCCGGTCGCCACCGGCCATCACCGCGTGGCCGTCCTCAGCCTCAAGGGCGGGGTGGGCAAGACCACCACGACGGTGGGCCTTGGCGCGACGCTGGCGTCGGTGCGCGGCGACCGCGTCATCGCCGTGGACGCCAACCCCGACCGGGGCACGCTGTCGGACAAGGTCGAGCTGGAGACGTCGGCGACCGTCCGCGACCTGCTCAACGAGCGGCAGCAGATCAAGCGGTACGTCGACATCCGCGCGTTCACCTCGCAGGCTCCGTCGCGGCTGGAGATCCTGGCCTCCGACCGCGACCCCTCGGTGTCGGAGGCGTTCAGCTCGGGCGACTACCAGGCCGTCGCGCAGGTGCTGGAGAACTTCTACTCGATCTGCATCACCGACTGCGGCACCGGCCTGCTCCACTCGGCGATGTCGGGCGTGCTCGGCCTCGCCGACCAGCTCGTCCTGGTCAGCTCGCCGTCGGTGGACGGCGCGCGGGCCGCCTCGGCGACGCTGGACTGGCTGGAGGCGCACGACTACGCCGACCTGGTCAAGGCCGCGACCGTGGTGCTGTGCAGCGTGCGGCCGCGTTCGAAGTCGACGGTCGACCTGGACAAGCTGGAGTCGCACTTCGCCGCCCGCTGCCGCGCGGTGATCCGCGTGCCGTACGACCCTCACCTGGAGGAGGGCGCCGAGATCGACCTCGACCGCCTGCAGCCGGCCACCCGTCAGGCGTACCTGCTGCTGGCGGCGTCGGTGGGCGACGGGTTCGGCGGGGTGCGCCTCTGACGACGCCCGGGCTTGGCGGAGGGTGTGGGATTCGAACCCACGAGGCCGTCGCCGACCTGGCCGCTTTCAAGGCGGCTGCACTCGTCCACTATGCGAACCCTCCTGTGCGACACCAACGATAGCGGTGCCGGACGGACACGCGCGCGCGAGCGGCGCGGGCGGCTCGGCGTCATTCGTACGGTTCGGCGGGTTGCGCCACCTTGGCCAGGCCGGTGGCCTTCATCTCGGGGGCCACGGTGCCCTTGGGGAGCTGGTCGTACGGCGTGGGAACCCACGTCCCGGTCACCTCGACCCAGGTGTCCGGGCGCGGCGCGGACAGGCCCAGGACGGAGACCTTCAGCGGGAAGGCGTCGGCCGCGCAGCAGCGTAGCTGCATGCGGGTGAGGTACCACTGGCCCTTCTTCTTGGACGGCACCACGAAGCCGACCAGCTTGACCTTCCGGTCCTTCAGCGACTGGTTCGCGTCCCCCCAGGCGCGGCCGATGAACTCCCCGAGCGGCATCGCCGTCGCCCTGTCCGTGGTGAGCGGGACATACGCGTCCTGGGGCGCCGGGCGCGGCGGGGGCGCGTCGTCCCGCTGCGCCGCGTCCGCGCCGAGCGCGGGCGGGGAGATCAGGAAGATGGCGATCACCGGGAGGCACAGCAGCCAGGCCACCTTCGGGCCGAAGCCGTGCACGTGCCCGTGCCCGTCCTCGTGCCGGGGCTCCTCCTCGGCCGCGGGGGCGGTGGGCGCGCCGTCGGCGTACGGCCTGCGCCACTCCTGCATCACGCCGAGCACACCGAGCACGAACAGCGCCAGCCCGGCGATCACCAGCAGCGGACGGAAGCCCGGCTTGACGTAGTTCAGGTAGATCGTGGACAGGGCGGAGACCCGGAGGATCGCCCCGCCGAGCAGCGTCAGCACCAGGCTCTGCGCCATACGGTTCACAGCAGCACCCATCCCACGAGAAGGCTCACTCCGATGGCCAGCACGAACGTCAGCGGGACGAACCGTGCGGCGAACGCCCGGCCGAACGTCCCCGCCTGAAGCGCGATCAGCTTGAGGTCCACCATGGGACCGACGACGAGGAAGGCCAGCTTGGCCGTGGGGGAGAACGCCGACAGCGACGCCGCCACGAACGCGTCGGCCTCCGAGCAGATCGACAGGATCACCGCCAGCAGCGCCAGCACGATCACCGACAGCACCGGGACGTCGCCCACCGACGCGAGCCAGGAGCGGGGGACGGTGACGTTGAGCGTCGCGGCCGTCAGGCCTCCGACGACCAGGAACCCGCCCGCGTGCAGGAAGTCGTGCCGCATCGCCGCCATGAACGCCGCCACGCGCGACCCGTCCGGCGGGGTCGTACGGGAGGGGATCCGCAGCCAGCCGGGACGGCCGAGCCACTGCCAGGCCCAGCCGGCCAGCACGGCGACCAGGAGGGACGCGGCGAACCTCGCCAGGACCATCGCGGGCTGCCCGGGGAAGGCCACGGCGGTGGCGACCAGCACGACCGGGTTGATCGCCGGGGACGCCAGCAGGAAGGCGAGGGCCGCGGCCGGGGTCACGCCGCGCGCCATCAGGCCCGAGGCCACCGGCACCGAGGCGCACTCGCATCCGGGCAGCACGAGGCCGGCCGCGCCGGCGACGGGCACGGCGGCGTACGGCCGCTTCGGCAGCGCGCGGGTCCAGAAGGACGGCGGCACGAAGACCGTGATCGCCGCCGAGAGCGCGACGCCCAGCACGAGGAAGGGGATCGCCTGGACGCAGATGGCCACGAAGATCGTCGACCAGGTGCGCAGGGCCGGGGCGGTGAGGTGGGGGGCGAGGAGGAGGTTGCCTATGAGAAGGAAACCCACGAGGGCCGCGAACACCCAAGGAAGGACCTGCGCCTCGGGAGCTCGCCGTCCCCATGACGGCGGGGGAACCGGACTGTCAGGATCGGCGGCCCAGTCAAGTGTGGTTCGGTCGCTCATATGGGTTTTTAGGGGTGTTTCCCGATATTTCCGTTTACAGGGCTAAGACTTCCACTGTGTTCGACTTCCTGAACGCTACACCCGTCCCGCCGGTCGCAGTTGCCCAAGCAGCCAACGCGGTCCGGTGACCTCCGCGCCCAGCTCCTTGACCCTGCGGCGCAGCTCCCGGTCGGCCGTCACCACCAGCACCCGCTCCCACGGCCGGGTCTCGCGGATCTCCCGCACGACGTCCACGATCGCGTCGTCGCCGCTGCCGCGGGCCGGGACCACCGTCACAGGCCCCTCCGAGGTCACGCTCCTGGCCTGGCCCTCGACCACCATGAGCACCCGCGGGTACCACTTCTCTGGCGCGGGGAACCCCTCCGGCGGATGGAGACCCCGTACGGCGAGGTCCTCGACGTCCTTGAGCAGGCGCCGGGTCGCGCCGGCCCGGTCGCGCCACCAGCCGTGCTCGGCCCGGGCCCCGAGGATGTTCGCCGCGTCCAGGATCACGACGGACGGCGGCAGCGTCTGCCTGATCACCGGCCACGTCTCGGCGAACCCCGGGTGCAGGGTCTCACCCCCGACATCGTCCGCGGGCAGCCACCGCATGTCGGTGCTCTCGGCGTTGGCGGGCGCGGCGGGGAACAGCGCGTCCGCCTCGGCGATCACCGTCTGGAACGACCAGCCGCCGTGGTCGTCGATGTAGACGCCGAGCACGCGCAGGATGTCCGCCTCCAGCGCCGCCTCCTCCAGCGCCTCGCGCATCGCCCCCGTGACGGCGTCCTCGTGGCTGTCGAGAGCCCCGCCGGGCAGGCCCCACGTGCCCCCGTGATGGCTCCACAGCGCGCGCTTCTGCATCAGGATGTGCGGCGTGCCGAGGGCGTCGAAGTGGACGGCGAGCAGCCCGGAGGCTCCGTGCACCCCCCAATGCCGGTGCCCCCGCTCACACAGCGCCCACCCGTCGCCGTCCTTCGCCGCCATGCTTTCCATCCTGCCTCAAGGCCCTCCTCGCACGGCCGGGCCGGTGCGCCCATAGGGGTATGCCCCAGGAGGATCAGCGGCCGGCACCGGACGCCCGGCTCGCCACCGCCGCCAGGTGTGACCTGAAGACGGCCGCCGCGTCGGGGGTGCGGCTCCTGAGGGCCACCATGGCCGTCAGGATCACATCGCACAGCTCGCGGTCGACGTCGTCCCACGTGTGGGTGAAGCCCTTGCGGGGGTTCTGCCCGAGGACGCCGATCACGGCGGCGGCCACCTCGCCGGTCTCCTCCGACAGCTTCATCAGCCGGGACATCAGCTCGACGTCGGGCGCCAGCGCGCTTCGCGCGTCGAGCCAGGCCACGAGCCGTTCGACGGTCTCCCAGGTCTCGGCGTCCATGGCCGTCCACGCTACAGCGCGTACCCCGGGCGACGGACCTGACGACCGCGGGCGCGGACACGCTGGCCGCAACAGGACTCCAACTCTCCGTAGTTGCTCTGTCACAATGTGTGGCGTTGGCCTTGATCACGATCGAAAGGTTTCCTCCAGTGAAGGCTTACCTCGCCGCACTCGCCCTCGCCACCACCGCCCTGCTGCCCGCCGGTGCGGGCGCCGCCCACGCCGACGCCGTGGCCGGGCCACCGGTGATCACGATCCCCGCAGGTCAGACGCGCTGTCCCGACGGCTACGTCTGCCTGTTCCGCGACTACGAGTTCCAGGGCGGCGGCTACGGCGTCGCCGCCGGCCACTCGATCGGGTTCCTCGGCCAGGTCGGCTTCAACGACCAGATGTCCTCGTGGGCCAACGACTCCGGGAGGCGCTACTGCTGGTATGTGGACGCCAATTACGCCGGTGACCGTCACGTGATGGAGAACCGCTATCGGGTCAACGTCCTGCCGCAGGAGAACGACCAGGCCTCCTCGCTGCGCCCCTGCTGAAACGGCCCGGCGCCCGGCCGCCCGTGCGAAACGGCGGCCGGGCCACGGCGTCCGGCCCCTTCAAAGGACACCGGTGAAGGCGCCCTCACAGGGGAACCGCAGTTCGATGCAGGCGCCGCCGGTGGGCGATTCGCGCACGCGGATGGTCCCGTGGTGGACGCGCACCACGGCGGACGTGATCGCCAGGCCCAGGCCGGCGCCCCCACGGTCACGGCTGCGGGCGGTGTCCACCCGGGCGAAGGGATTGAAGATCTCCTGCGCGCGGTTCTCGGCGATCCCGTGGCCGTCGTCTGAGACGGCCAGCAGGGCGGAGTCCCCGTCCAGGCACACGCGGACGTCCACGCCGTGCTGGGCATGGCGTTGGGCGTTGTCGAGCAGATTGGCCAGCGCCCGGCCGATCTGCTCCGGTACGCCGTCCACGGTGACCTCCTCGTCCAGGGCGAGCCCGACCGGATGACGGTCGCGGCGGTGCGCCAGCTCCGTGCGCACCAGCCGGGCCAGGTCCAGCCTCTTCCGGCCCTGGGCGCCGGTGGCCTCGATGCCGGCGAGATAGAGCAGATCGGTGACGATCCGCTGCAACCGGTCGACGTCGCCGAGCATGTTGGCCAGCAGTTCCGGGAGGTGGGTGTCCGCCGGGTGCAGCTGCGCCTCCTCCATCTGGAGCCGTAGACCGGCCAGGGGAGTGCGCAGCTCGTGCGTGGCGTCGGTGACGGCCTGCTGCCGCCCCCGCACGGCGAGCTCCAGCCGGCCGAGCGTCAGGTTGGCGGTGCGAGCGAGCTCGGACACCTCGTCGCTCCCTGGCGGCTGCGGGATCCGGCCGCTCAGGTCGTTGAAGGTTATGTCGGCGAGCTGGGCGCGAATGGCATCGACAGGCTGCAGTGCCCGCCCGACCAGCGCCCAGGTGGCCGAACCCGTGAGCGCGATCAGGATGATGGTGTCGCCCGTGATGACGAGGTTCACGAGGCCGGTGCTCTCGATGACCAGAATCGTGATCACTGCTATGGGAACCAGGACCAGCGTGGTGGTCGCGACCGTCAGCAGGGCGATCCGTCCGCGGATGGACCGTGGGCGCAGCCTGAGAGGCGTTATACCCATGTATTGACGGTACGTGAGCCGCCGAATCGGCTGAACTGCAGCATCCCATGAACTGCCGCCTCCGGCCGCTCTCCGCGTGGGACCCGGCGTAAAGGGCCGCCAGGTGTCACCCGCCGCCCTTGGCGAAGTGCTGGTAGTCCTTGGCGCCGTTGAAGTAGCCGCCCCACTCCCAGCCGTACTTCTCGAACAGCCGCACCACGCGGTCGCCGTCGTTGATGACGCCCGGCTTGTGCAGTGGACGTTCGGCGAAGCGCCTGGCGTTGTCGTGGGCGACCGAGCCGTCCGGCTCCACCCACGGGTTCTCGCGCGGGTTGATGTCGACGGCCTTGCCGTACGAGTGCTTGGACCAGCTGCTGGAGCCGGCGACCCTGCGGCAGTTGAAGGCCGAGGTGTTGTCGGCCTCGATCGAGTCGAAGTCGCTGGCGCCGTACTTGTCGATCGTCTCCATGCGGGTGATCGGGTACCGCCAGTCGTACAACTGCTTGAAGATGGAGACCACGTCGTCGGCGACCGCCTCGTTGACGACCAGCTCACCGGTGTGGGGCTTCTTGTCGAAGCCCCAGTAGGTCATCGTGATCTTCCGCAGGTCCCGCGGCGGAACCGGGCATCCCTCGCGCCAGGACTGCTTGAGCGTGCCGGGCGTGACGTCGGAGACCTTCGACGTGAACGCGGGCGGCTCTGTGGCGGACGCGGACGCGCTCGGCGCCGTCGAGGGGGAGTCGAGCGGGGCCGAGGTGGTGACGGTGGGGGTCGAGGGCGGAACCGAGTCGGCCGCGGGCTCGCCCGTCACGCCGGACCCCGCGTCGGCCGCTGAGCCGGTCGCAGTGCCGGTCGCAGCGCCGCCGCATGCCGTGACCACGGCGGACGCGCACGCGAGAAGGAGAACGCCCAGGTGACGTGGCTTTCGTTTCTCGGACATACGTCAGAGTAAGGCCTTCGTGACCCCGCTCGTGACGCAATCGTGATGTCGCTGGTCACGTGCCCCCGGCGCGGCGATGCCGGATCTGTGTCGCAGCTTTTACCCGAGACCGCTCGCGCACGTGTTCGACTGCGCGCTACAGTTCTGGGCATCGGATCGAACGGGCGTTCGGGCGGAGGAGTTCCAGGTGAGGGGTGGTGTGCCCATGGCGGTGGTCTCGATGCCTCCGACGCCCTCGCGGCCGGCGTCCCGCCCGGCGCGCGTGCCCCGCCGACCGGCGACACGCCGTAGCGCTTTCTATGGAAATCTAGGACGGCCGCTATATCCGGTCATAAAGTCCGAGAGCGTGGACCCCGTGCGCAATCCCTACGCCCCCGGTGCGGGGCAGCGCCCCCCAGAGCTCGCCGGGCGCGATCGTGAGCTGCAACAGTTCGAGGTCGTGCTCGAACGCGTGGCCCGTGGGCGGCCCGAGCGCAGCATGGTCCTCACCGGTCTGCGCGGCGTCGGCAAGACCGTGCTGCTCAACACCTTCAAGTCCATGGCGATGCAGCGCCTGTGGGGCACCGGCAAGATCGAGGCCCGTCCCGAGCAGTCGATCCGCCGTCCCGTCGCCGCCGCGATGCACATGGCGATCCGCGAGCTGGCCCCCCGCCATCGCGCGCCCGAGCGCATCGAAGAGTTCCTCGGCGTGCTGAAGGCCTTCGCCATGCGCGACCCGTCGGCGGCGAAGGGCACGTCCCACTGGTCCCCGGCGATCGACGTCCCGGCGGGCCGGGGCCGCGCCGACTCCGGCGATCTGGAGATCGACCTCACCGAGCTGTTCGTGGACGCCGCCTCGGTGGCGACCGACCTCGGCGTGGGCGTGGCCCTGTTCATCGACGAGATGCAGGACGTCCAGCCGCCCGACATCTCGGCCCTGTGCGCCGCCTGCCACGAGCTGTCGCAGAGCGGCGGCCCGCTGATCGTCGTGGGCGCCGGCCTGCCCCACCTGCCGAGCGTGCTCAGCGCCAGCAAGAGCTACTCCGAGCGCCTGTTCCGGTACGCGCGCATCGACCGGCTCGACCGCGCGGCGGCCGATCTGGCCCTCATCGCCCCGGCCGAGCGCGAAGAGGTGGAGTTCACCCCCGAGGCCCTCGACGCGCTGTACGAGGCCGCCGACGGCTACCCCTACTTCGTCCAGGCCTACGGCAAGGTCGCCTGGGACGTCGCGCCGAAGTCGCCCATCACGGCCGACGACATCCGGGTCGCCTCGCCCGAGGCCGAGGAGGAACTGGCGGTGGGCTTCTTCGGCAGCCGGTACGAGCGCGCCACCCCCGCCGAGCGTGAGTACATGCACGCGATGGCGTCCGTCGGCGACGAGCCCGTGCCGACGTCCGAGGTCGCCGAGCTGCTCGGCCGCAAGCCCTCCAGCCTTTCTCCCGCCCGCGACAGCCTCATCAAGAAAGGACTGATCTTCAGCGCCGAGCGCGGCCTGATCGCCTTCACGGTGCCGCACTTCGGCAGGTTCCTCCGGGCCCAGCCCTTGTAGTAGAGACGGGACGCGACACCCCATTGACCTCTCTACGGCTTTCTAGAGGGGAAGCTAGAGAGCCGTAGAGAGTTGAATGCGCGGTGCCGGGCGGCCGCCCCCGCCGTCCGGCACCGTGCTCCCCATGCTCACCCGTGGCGCGGCGATGCCGGCCGCCCGTCTGCGGCTGTCTAGGGCTTTCTAGTGCCCAGCCGATACACCGATAGATTTCCGAAGAGGACCGGCCGCCTCGCCCTCGACCACGGCCACCCGTACGGGAGGCCGCCGCCCGCTGAGGTACACGGCGAACACGACGTCCGCCTCGGCTCCCGAGGCCACGCGCGCCGGGTACACGAAGAACCGCCAGCACAGCTCGCGCCAGGTGTCGGACGGCTCGGCCGCCGTGAGCAGGTCGAGATGGGAACGCCACTCGCTGCTCGACCTCAGGCGGGCGAGCGCCTTGGGCGCCGCGATGGGCCGCTGCTCGCACGGTGCCCGGTGCCGGACGCGGGCGAGGCTCTCCTCCATCTCGGGGGACAGGACGGCCAGCAGCGCGAGCCCCGCCCCGAAGGCGATCAGCGTGTGCCACGAAGGCGAGAGAAGGTTCCTCCCGGTCACCGGCACGACCGCGACCAGCACCGCCGCCCCGGTCAGCACCACGGCCCGGCCGATCGACCGCAGGCCGACGGGGGAGCCGCTCGCGTCGCCGAAGCACCCGCACCCGACGTCCGGCCGCCGGCGGCGCAGCTCCCACAGGACGTAGGTCGCCACCGAGAAGAACGTGACCGTCCCCCACCGGGGCAGCGGGCTCGCGGTGAAGACCAGGCCCGCGGCCAGCACGACCTCCGCCCCGGCACAGAAGATCATCACGGGCTTGCGCCACCGCTCCGGCACCAGGACTCCCGGACCGAGGCGCGCGAGCCCTCCCGGCTCGGCGTGCGAGCCGGCGGTCGCGGCCTTGGCGGAGCCTCCGAGGAACAGGAGGAGCACGACGAGCGCGAGAGCGGCGGTGGCGAGGGTTTCAGGCGCCATGGGTCACCCCAATCCGACACGGGCGTTGAAGCATCCGTTGGTGAGATCTCCCCCGAGCTCCACGAAGGACGCCGGAGACAGCTCGGCGATCCGCCCCCGCGGTGACGTGCCACATTCCACGCATCGATCACAGAACCGGCCCGCCATGCACCCGCAGGCCACGATCGGCAACACGGCGGCGCGGCTCTCGCACACATTGCCGACGTAAAGCATCGACCCAAGCGACAAGTAGGGCAAACCAGTGCACGACACCCCCGCGTCGTCACACTGGGAATCGGCACGTTCCAACATCGGGTACGCGACCCCGGCCTCACCCTCGTCGAACGCGTCCGACCACGCGGCCGCCCCCGAGATCCTCGACTGCACGCCGTTGTACGCGGGCGGCGGAGGCGGTACGGCCGTCGCGCGGTACGGCGGCTGCGAGGTCGCCGGCAGGTAGGCGGTCGTGACGCCCTCCACGCGGGTGCCGATGGCGTCGAAGAGGTACCCCGGTTCGAGCCGCGGATGGCGTACGGCGATGCGGCCGGAGGCGCCGTACGGGATGACGACCTCGCGCGTGCCCCGGTGCGGCCCGCAGTGCAGCTCCACCGTGCGGTCCCGGCCGTCCCTGCCCATGGAGAGGATCACGCCTGTGACGCGGGTGACGTCGCCCCACAGCCGGTCGGCCACGCGGCCGGACTGCCGGGCGCGGATGACGACGCGGCTCCCGGTGGGCAGGTCCGCCGGCGTGATCACGCTGCCACGCCAGGCCGTGGCCCACGGGGCGATGACGAGGCGCTCCTCCACCCCCTCGGGGTTTTCCACGATGATCAGGTGCGGGCTGACATCCAGGATCTCGCCCGTCACCGCCGTCAGGGCGGGGTTCTCCTCCTCCGCCTGTGGTGGCACCAGGCTGCGGCCGAGTGCCTTGGACGCCAGCGCGTGGCGGCGCTCCACTCCCATGGGCCCTCCCCAGCAACTGCGGCGAGTCACCTAGATGCCCGCTAGCGTCACACGTTTTGCCGGGGGCAGCGTTTCCGGCGGGGCAGATATTTCCCCCGCGCAGGGCGCGGGTAGCAAATTACCCACTCTCGGAGGAACTAGTCGCCGTCCCCGCCTGCCGTCCGAATGTAACGATCTTTGCATTCGGTGGGGCGAAACCTGGATGAAGGTTCAGCCGCATTAGGGGGTCCGGCTGCGATTCTGACCACGAGACCCGAACGAATCATGCCCTTCGTCACGGCACCGGTGGTCGCATGAGCGGTAAAGATGAGGAGTTCCGCCAGTACGTGGTCGCGCGCGGCCCGGCGCTGCTGCGCGTCGCCTATCAGCTGACCGGTCAGCCCGCCGAC
Source organism: Sphaerisporangium album (assembly GCF_003323745.1). Classification (GTDB taxonomy): domain Bacteria; phylum Actinomycetota; class Actinomycetes; order Streptosporangiales; family Streptosporangiaceae; genus Sphaerisporangium; species Sphaerisporangium album. The sequence goes on along the minus strand of NZ_QOIL01000012.1, from coordinate 162,056 downwards.
GCCGAGGATCTGCTCCAGGCCGCCCTCGCCAAGACCTACCTCGCCTGGGACCGCATCAACGACCGGGCCTCGCTGGACGGGTACGTGCGCCGCGCCATGGTCAACATCAACATCTCGTGGTGGCGGCGCAGGAAGCTGGAGGAGTATCCGTCCGAGGAACTGCCGGACACCCCGGTGCGGGACGGCCCCACGCCCGGGGAGATCCACGAGCTGCTGGAGCAGGCGATCGACCGGCTCCCTGCGCGGCAGCGCACGGCGATCCTGCTGCGCTACTACGAGGACATGACCGAGACGGAGATCGCCACGACGCTCGGGATCAGCATCGGCACCGTCAAGAGCACGGTCTCCCGCGCGATGGCGAAGCTCCGCGGCGACCTGGTCGTCGTCGAGCCGTGCGTACCCGAGACGCGACCCCAGTTGGGATCCGCAGGCTGACCGAGCGCTTGTCGAGGACCGGAGGCGGGTTCAGACTCGGTAAGCGCAGGTGGCACTGATGCGCAGCACGATGCCCGAGTTCCCGCTCACCGTCACCTCGATCATGCGATATGGCACCGGCCGGTTCGCCGACCACGAGGTGGCCACGAACACCGGCGACGCTACCGGCGCCTGTCGTACGGCGAGCCGGCCGGGGAGGCCGCCCGCCTGGCCGGCGCCCTGCGCGCGCTCGGCGTGGACGGCGACCAGCGCGTCGCGACGTTCTGCTGGAACAACACCGAGCATGGGCGTTCGTCGAGGCGGTGCCCAAGACCAGCGTTGGCAAGTTCGCGAAGCGGGCGCTGCGCGAGATGCACGCCCGGGGCGAGCTCATGATCGTGCAGGAGTGACCTGGGTCGGCACGTCCGCGCCCGCCGTGGCGCAGGGCCGTACGACGTCGCGGATGATCCGCAGGGTGTCGAGCAGCGTCTCCAGCTGCGTGGGGGTCAACAGGCCCGTGAACCAGGTCTCGATGTCCTCCAGGTGCCTGGGCAGGACCGCCTGCAGGCGGGCCAGGCCGGCGTCCGTCAGCGTCGCGTAGGACGCCCGGCGGTCGCTCGCGCACGCCACGCGCCGGACCAGGTCCTCGCGCTCCAGCCTGTCCACCACCCGGGTCACCCCGCTGGTGGACAGCGACGTCTGCGCCGCCAGGTCGCTCATGCGCAGCTGCCGCTCAGGAGAGCGTGCGAGGCGGATCAGTGTCTCGAAGTCGACCTCGGACAGCCCGCTCTCCGCGAAGGCGGGCGTCATCTTGCTCGTGAGACCCGAGTGGACCTCCATGAGAAGGCCTATCGCGGTGAGTCGGGCGTCGTCAGTTGGGATCACGCTCTCAGTCTAGCCGACGATAGTTGACGAGCGGAATATTCCTCGTGTAGACATCTGTTGCAGCAGACATCCGCCCAGCAACTAGTCCCACGGAGATGGAAATCATGAGCACTCGCGCCTGGGAAGGCCTCACGATCCCCGAGCCCGGCACCTTCGACCTGGATGTCGCACACACCCGCATCGGCTTCATGGCGAAGCACATGATGGTCACCAAGGTCCGCGGCCGGTTCGGCGACTTCAGGGGAAGCGTCACGATCGGTGAGAACCCCCTCGACTCGTCGGCCGAGCTCACCATCCAGACCGCCAGCATCGACACGGGCAGCACCGACCGCGACAACCACCTGCGCAGCGAGGACTTCCTCGCGGTCGACAAGTTCCCCGAGCTGACCTTCCGCAGCACCCGCGTCGTCAGCCACTCGGACGAGGACTTCGTGCTCGTCGGCGACCTCACGATCCGCGAGGTCACCAAGGAGGTCACCCTCAAGGTCGAGTACGGCGGCGCCGGCACCAACCCCTGGGGCGCGGAGATCTTCGGCTTCTCCATCGAGACCGAGATCGACCGTGAGGAGTTCGGCCTGACCTGGAACGTCGCCCTTGAGACCGGTGGCGTCCTGGTCAGCAAGAAGGTCAAGATCGAGGTAGAGGGCCAGGCCGCCCGCCGCGCCTGACCCCGCACGCCCCGGACCGCGCATGCCGGCAGCCCACCGGGCTCCTCCATGCGCGGCCCCGGCCCCCAGCCGCGCGTAAGCCTCTCCCGGCTCCTGTCGCCGCGTCGGCCTCTGCGGGCCCCCGCCGCAGGCCTCTCCCGCCTCCTCCCACGCGTCCGCCTCTGCAGGGCTTAGGCCGCGCCTCCGCCTCACCAGGGCTCAGGCCGCGCGTCCGCCTCTGCAGGGCTTAGGCCGCGCGCCGGCCCCGCGGGGCCCCCTGGCGGCCGCTGGCTCGTTGGGCTCCCGGCCACGCGCGGCGTCGGCCCTCGTCGGCACCTGGGCCGCGCGTGCGTGGCGACGCGTCCCCATCGCGTCGCCCCTCTCAACTCCCGGCCATCCGGACACCGTGGGACCGGATGGCCGGTGATACCTCCTCCCCGGAAGCGCGGCGGTCATTTCGGCGAGACCGCCAAGGCGCGGAAGCGGGCCGCCGGACTCCCTGCCCCGGCGGCCCGCCCCCTTCCGGCTTCCCCACTTCCCACGTCCACACCCTGCTTCCACACCCTGCTTCCACACCCTGCTTCCACAGCCTGTGGACACAGGGTGTGGAAACCCCGGCAAGCCCCAACTCCGGCCGGAGCCACCGGCCCACTCCGAGCGCGACCACCGGCCCACCCATGCCCCGACCACCTGCCAACTCCGGACGCGGCACCCGGCACAGCCCTCCGCCCCAGACATGATTGCTCGCGACGGCGAATCCACTTTGCCGCCCGGCATCAAGGCCGGTACTCTGTGCTGAGCCGGTCGGCGGCAACACCAAGCCGACGGGCCGATCAGGAGGCTTCGCCTAGTCAGGTCTATGGCGCCGCACTGCTAATGCGGTTTGGGTCTACAGCCCATCCGGGGTTCAAATCCCCGAGCCTCCGCTCTGATCAGGGGTTTCTCTCGGAAGGATCTTCCGTAGGGATCCCCTGATTTGCGTTTCAAGGCCAACGTGAGCACGCGATGAGCACAAGCCCGTGTCATGTGCTCATCGCGCGCCTCCTCGGAATGATCGCGGCCGTCGCCTCGGCTGCCGCCTGGGCCACCTCGGGGACGACTGAGGTGTAGACGTCGGCGGTGAACGAGTACCTGCTGTGACCGAGCGTCGCGCTGACGACCTTCATGTCCACGCCCGCCGCGAGCATCAGCGTCGCAGCGCAGTGCCGCAGATCATGAAACCGGATCGGGGGAAGCCCCGCAGCCTTGACGATCGCTGCGAACCTCTCGGAGACGTATTCCTCGCGAAGCGCCTTCCCATCCTCGGTCGTGAAGATCAGGCCCGTGTCGGTCCAATCGGCGCCAGCCGCCAGGCGCTCACGCCGCTGATTCGCGCGCCACGCCCTCAGCAACGTCAGTTTGATGTCGTCCAGGGCAACAGTTCGCCAGGACGCCTCTGACTTCAGGCCGTCGTCGTCTTCGTCGAGCGACTCCAGAAGGCTCACGGTCTTCGTGCCGTCGAAGTCGCTGTCCTCCCACCGCACGCCGCAGACCTCGCCGCGGCGAAGGCCGCGCGTCGCCGTCAGGTGGTACAGCGGGTATAGCCGTTCCTTCCGGGCCTCGGCGAAGTCCAGGAACTCACCGCACAGCTGCGGTCCCCAGACCATGACCTTGCCCGGAACCTTGCCAGTCTCCCGCCAGCGCGCCACCCTCTCCGGCGTCCAGACCAGGGGGCGGCGTTTCGGAACGCGCGGCAGCTCGACATGTTCGGCAGGGTTGCGCCCGATCTTCTTCGTCTTCACCGCCGTGCCGAGTGCGGACGAAAGCACCCGATGCACGCGCTGGATACGCGAGGCCGACAGCGGCTGCTTCCGCTTCAGCCCCGGCTTCTCGCCTTCCGCTAGGCGGACCTTCGGGGCGAGCGAGCGGGCCCCCAGTAGACGGCGCAGCATCTCCGAAGGCTTCTGGTCCTCCGGCAGGTTGTTGATCTGCACCATCGCAGCGGAGAGCTGGGCAAGGTGATGCTCGCTCAGGTCTTGAAGCCGCACATGGCCGATGCCAGGGACGAGATAGAGGTTGATCGCCTCCACGTAGGAGGCCCGCGTGGAGTCCTTGAGCCGGTTCTTTCCCTCAACCCACAAGCGCAGGTAAGACCCGACCGTGAGAGTCCGCTCCGCAGCAATGCCACCCTCATCCGCGACGGTGAGCGCCTTCCGGAGTGCCTTCTCCGCCTCGGTCGCGTTCTCGAACGGGCCGATCCAGGGCTGGCGACGCTTGCCATCAGGGCCAGGTGGCGCCGATTATCGAGCCCACCAGGTGCCGTGATCGCGGCTCCAGCGCCATTCGGGCTGTCCATCTTTGCCGAGCTTGGGCCCGCCGTCGCGGCCCTTCACATGGACTCTGAGCTGGGGGCAACGGTCGCCCAGCTGCTTACCCGTCTGCGGGTCACGGCAGTCGCATCGCTTCTTCACAACGCCGGCACGCTTCATCGAGCCTCCTCCGAGCTGTGGTCGGGCTCGGTCGCGCTATCCGACTGTCCGGGATGTGTTGCCAGGCCGGTTTGCGGGGACTCGGTGATGACCGCGAGCGCTTCCTTAATCCTGTCCTCAACCACCTCGGGGGCCATCCAGGAATGCTTTTGCATGAATGAGAACATGCCAGCCGCAGCGACGAGGGATAGGTGCCATATGTGCAGAGAATTGATGAGTGCCTTTCGACCCTCCGCAGTGAGCGGTGCTTCTGAGTCGTCCTGCCGGACCACCATCGTGAGCAGTGAAATACCTTCAGTGTGTGGTGGCTTGACGATGTCCGCATCAATCACCTGGCCTGAAAGAAGCGCGTCTTGCACGCGGATAGGCAGCCGGCCGAATGCGTTCGCTTCATCGTGACGCACGAACAGCGCCGGAGCGAATGTCTCGGTCATTTGCCCGATCTGCTCGCGCAGCTTGTCCAGTTCGCTGTGGATCCTCGCTGCGGTCTCGGTCATCCGCGCGGAATCGGTAGTCGAAGCACGCACCGAGATGAGAGCAGCGCCGCCCCCGAGAAAGGTGGAGTCTTCCGGGGACCACCCTTGGTCTTCCAGAAACGCGCGAATGGATGAGTCCAGCTCAGTAGCCAGGTCGAGGCGCGGGACAATGAACTGCGCCAGGCGGCCCGCCTCTTCCTGTAGAGCTTGATGAGCACTCAGCCGGGAATCATCATCCCGCGCGTCTCGCAGAGCTGCCATGAATGCGACGTACGCATCGGCAGCGTCCCTTGCTGTTTTCGGATCCTCGCGCTTTAGCCGTTCGATGACTTCGATCAGGCGGTGAGCGATTCGCGGCTGCACGAGCAGCATGGCGTCCCGAGGATGGTGCGTGGAGCTGTACGCGTACCAGTGATCGAGTCCGAGGGCGGCCTCCACGTTGTTAAGGACCCGGTCGTCCGGCTCCGCGACCGCATCCCGCTCCAAGTTACTGACGGTGTTCCGGGAGACTCTGGCGAGCCAGGCGAGGGTTGCCTGGCTGATGCGAATCTCCTCGCGCCGGTTGCGCAGATGGACTCCGAGGCCGAGTTGAGCTTCGAGGGTGGGGTCTGACATGGGGTGACTGCTCCTGTGCTTGGGGGAGTTCCAACAGGGCGACCCTTCCGTGTGCAACCCACGATAGCCCACGATGCACAAGCATTGTCAACAATGCCCAACGATATGTATGCCCGAGTTGTGTACAAGCGCGATGCTTCCTATGGCTTCTACGCTGTTGCTATGTCGCGTCCTGACCGGGGAGGCTCTGTGTTGCACATTGGGTGTCTGTTCGTTCCCGTTGATGGTGACACGTGGGCGCCGCGTGTCGTATGGTGCTGGTGAGTCGCTGATCTAGCAGCAACGGCCGAAGGGCTCATCTCATGAGATGGGCCCGGCGGGCTCCTACCCCCGCCAGGCCCAGAGCGCGTTGATCCCCGACGTCTACCGCTACCAACGGATGCCAACAAGGACGCGCAAGTGAAAAGTACCACTGAGTTCTCTCAGGTTCGCAGCGATCTCTCCGTCAGCACCTCCCTATCTCCGCAGGTAGCCGAGCAGCTGCGCGAGAAGCGGAGCAACGACCGCTGGCTCACCATCGACGAGGTCGCGGCGATGAAGCGGACCTCACCCGCCACGGAGCGGTGGCTCCGCCACCAGGGCCAGGCCAGCTACTACTTCCGCCTCGGCCGCCGCGTCGTCGCCTGGGAAAGCGACGTCTTGGCGCACATCGAGGCCGCGCGTTTCGCCGAGACCCACTGATGAGCGAGTTGCAGCGCTTCGTCTGTCCCGACACGGGACAGACGATCCGCGCGATCCTGCTCAACGGCGAGTCGTGGTTCGTCGGCCGCGACGCTGCCGAGATCCTCGGCATCGCTGACGCGAGGGCCTCGCTCAACCTGCTGGACGACGATGAGCATGACACTGTCCCGGTCATCGACTCCATGGGACGTCAGCAGTCGACGATCGTCATCAACGAGCCCGGCCTGTACTCGCTGATCCTCCGCAGCCGCAAGCCGGAGGCCAAGGCGTTCAAGCGGTGGGTGACGCACGAGGTGCTGCCCGCGATCCGTCACACCGGCTCGTACACGGTCCAGCCGCAGCACGTCATCCCGGCGTCGTACGCCGAGGCGCTGGAGCTCGCCGCGAGGCAGGCCCGGGAGATCGAGGCCAAACAGGCGAAGATCGCCGAGCTGGAGCCGGAGGCCGCCCGTGCCCGCCAAACCATGGACGCCGACGGGCTCGCCCTGGTCGGCACGGTGGCCAAGAGGTTCGGGCTGAGAGAGAAGGCGCTCCGGGAGTTCCTGTTCGCGGAACACGTGCTGATCCAGACAGGATCGCGTCGCAACGAGCCGATGGCCATGTACGTACAGGCCGGCTACTTCGAGGTCAAGGTCGCCCTGGTGAACGTCGACCCCGACCGGGCGCCGCTCGAACGGTCCGTCACCTACGTCACCCCGAGAGGAGAGGCGTTCATCTGGCGGCGACTGGTCGCGGCCGGAGTCCGCGCCGGTCGGATGCCTCCGCTCCGGCAGATGGCCCTGATCACCATCGAGCCCGCGGCGGACTGAGGTGGCGTGGGTACGCCTCAGCGACGACTTCTACGATCACCCGAAGTTCGACCGGGTCGGGTCGCTGGGGATCGCGCTGTTCACCGCCTCGCTCGCCTGGTGTAACAGGAACCTGAGCGATGGGTTCATACCGCGCAGGACGGCGGCTCGCCTGCTCGACTTCGAGGACGCGGTCGAGGCAGTGCGTAACGCCGACCGTAACGCCGTTACTAACGGGAGCAGTAACGACGACCTAACGCCCGCCATAGCGCGCATCGTCATCAGGAGACTGGTCGAGGCCCGTCTCTGGCATGAGGTCGAGGGGGGGTATCGCGTCCACGACTACCTCGATTACCAGGGGTCGAAGGAGCAGATCGAGGCCGGGCGCAAGAGCAACGCCGCACGTCAGAGGGCATGGCGTGACCGCCAGAAGGCCGAGAAGCGTAACGGCACCCGTAACGGCGTTACTAACGGCCCCGTAACGGGTGCTCCCAACCCCAACCCCACAGAAGAAGTACTTCTTACTTCTTCGTCGTCGGCTTCGCCGCGCGACGGCGACCCAGTCCGCGAAGACGTCGAACGGATCTGCGAGCACCTCGCGGACCGCATCGAGCAGAACGACAGCAAGCGGCCCACGATCAGCAAGCGATGGAGGGACGCCGTCCGGCTGATGATCGACGCCGACGGCCGGACCGAGGAGCAGGTGCACAAGGCCATCGACTGGTGCCAGGACTCGGAGTTCTGGCGGTCGAACGTGCTCTCCATGCACAAGCTCCGCGAGAAGTACGACACCTTGCGCCTCCAGGCGCAGCGCGACGGTACCAAGGCCGCACCAGGCCACCAGCCGTACCGCGACCCCACAGATTCATCCGGCTACTACGGGGAGTTGTGATGACCGCACCCATCCACGACAGGAGACCGCAGAGCATCGGCGTTCTCGCCGAGCGTTGCCTGGCCAACGTCGCCGACCGTTCGCTCCGCTCGGTGACCTCGGACGCCGACCAGCAGCGCCGCGAGTTCGAGCTGGAGCGGCGGCGCGACCTGGTCCAGCGGACCCGCGACCGCATCCCGCTGCGCTACCGCGACGCCGCGATCACTCACGCGGAGATCGCCGCCTGGACGGACGCGCTGATCTCGGCGACCAACGCGGTACCCGGTCGGGGCCTGGCCCGTGGCGGGTCTCTGTTCCTGCTCGGCGCGACGGGCCGGGGCAAGACCTTCGAGGCGTACGGAGTCATCCGGGCCGTCGCCGAGGCGGGCATCGCAGCCCACTGGGCGGCCCTGACCGAGGGCGACCTATTCGCCCGGCTGCGGCCACGCCCCGGCGTGGACTCCGAAGCGGAGTTCGAGCGGGTCGCGCAGGCCGAGCTGCTTGTTCTCGACGACCTCGGCAGCGCGAAGGCCAGCGACTGGACCGTGAACGAGGTGGTGTTCCGGCTCGTGAACTACCGCTACGAGCACATGGCCCCCACGGTCTTCGTCTCGAACTTGGAGCTCGACGAGATCAAGGAACGCCTCGGTGACCGGATCACCGGGCGGTTGAACGAGATGGCCCAGCGGGTCGTCTTCGACGGCAACGACCGGCGCCGCCAGGGCGGCGTTGCGTCCCCGCCGCTGACGTTCATGGTCCCGCCTCGGCCCGTGAGGGCTCCTGGCAACTGGGCGCCCTACTACGAGGAAGTCGCTCCCGGATGACCCGCCCGTCCATCGCTGGGACGGGGGCGTTCCCCGACGACGCCTCAGCCTGACCCATCCATCCCGATCAGAAGGGAACCGGACATGACCGATCAGCAGCACATCGAGGCCCTGGACAGGATCGAGCGCAAGCTCGACCAGCTCCTCGGCATCCAGCAGCCCGACACTCCGACCACCGAGGAGGTCCGCGACCTTCAGGCCCGGGTCGACCGGTTCGGAGTCCAGGTCAACGCCCGGCTCGACGAGGTGACGGCCCTGATCGAGCGGCCCGAGCCGGACGGGCAGGCCGACCGATGACCGCGACGGCCAGGGCGCGGACGGCCCGGCGGATCGCCGACCAGCTCGACGACGCCCGCGAGCTCGACCAGATCCGCGGCGCGCTCGACGTGGTCGACGAGATCGCCGACACCGAGCAGGGGCGTCTGCTCAGGCTCATCCTGGCCAACCTCCGCAAGCTCGCCCGGCCGTGACCACGACCACGCGAGGGGACCACCCGGGCGCTATCCGGGTGGTCCCAGCCAAGCCTCGCACGCTCCACGAAGGGACCACGATGAACAGCGACCACGAGCCCGAGACGATCACTGGCTCGGACGACCCGACCGAGGTCCGCGTCCAGATGAACGAGGACCGGGACGTCACCATCCTCAACGCCACCTTCGATGACGGCAGGACCGTGAGGCTGACCCTCACGCCCGGCCGCGCCGCGCACATCGGCCGCCTGCTCACCCAGACCGCCGAGACGTACGACCAACGGCTGTACGACGAGGGCGCCACCATGGCGCTGCTGGCCGAGCTCGACGATGAGCTCGTCGGCGTCCCGGCCCCCAGGCAGCGCGTCCAGGTCGAGGGCGACCTCTTCCACGGCCGCGTCCCCGACAGCGCGCTGTACGTCGGCCGCGCCGCGCCCGGCCTGCCCGCTTCGCCCTACGCCAACCCGCACAGCACCTCACCCAACGGATGCCGCGCGTGCGGCGGCCAGGTCCACACCACGGCCGAGGCCGTCGAGCTGTACCGGGCCCGCCTGCGCGCGCGTCCCGAGCTGGTCGAGCAGGCCCGCCGGGAGCTGGCCGGGCGCGACCTGGCGTGCTGGTGCCGCCTGCCCGCGGACTGGTGGGCCGAGCCGGACCTGTGCCACGGGGCCGTGCTGCTCGACGTCGTCGCCGGGCAGAGCCCGTGACCCAGCACCCGGCCGGTACCACTGAGCGCGCCTACGAGCAGCTGGCCGCCCTGCGCGGTCGGCTGCCCGCGCTGCGCGCTGCGCTGGTCCCGGGTACGCCCCGGCGCTGGGCACAGCGCGACCTCACCGCCGACCAGCGCACCCGCCTCGACGCCCTGGCCGTCGCCGAGCGCGAGGCCAAGACGGCGAACATCACGGCCGGCATCACGGTCATCGGCGACGGCCGGGCCCCGCTGGATATGACCTCCTCGCCGTCTTGGCCGACCTCGAGGTGTCGGTGGCCGAACTGGAGGGAGCCATCGCCGACCGGCTCGGCCTGACCGCCCTTGTCGGCGCGTCCACGGGCGCGCGGCTCTCGCGCATCGTCGGCCTGCTCCGCAGGGTCGAGGAGCAGCAGGACTTGGCGGAGCACGTCGAGGCCGAGGCGCTGCGGCTGGCGCGGACCGCCGCCCGCGCCCTGGGCGACGTCGAGCCCGTGCATCCGACCTGGACAGGCGCCACCACCAACCCGGTGCTGGGAAACGGCACCCTGGCCGGGGCGTACAAGGTGGCCGACACCGCCAAGACGGTGCACATCCGCATCCGCCTGGTCACCGGCACCACCACCACCTACGGCTCGGGCGCCTGGTCCAGCGGCCTGCTCAGCGGCGCCGCCGGCGTCGACCGCATCCCCGTGCAGACCGGCACCGGCGCCAGCGGCACCATCCCGTTCGCCTGGGCGTCCGGCTGCCAGCTCGTGCTCGCCGGCGTCTACCAGATCTAGGAGGTCCCCTGTGAAGCACCTGCCCGGACACGGCCTCGTCGTCGACCAGGGTCCGCTGGCCAGGCCCGACAATGCGGGCAAGGTTGCAGAGGCCAAGACCCGCCGCGCCGACGCCATCGCTCAGGCCGAGACCTACCTGGCCGACCAGGGCCTGACGCCCTGGGAGATCGCCGACCTCGACCTGTCCCGCCGCACCCGGCATGCCTTCATGCACCCCAGAACGCGGATTCGTCCCCGCCGACTACCCCGGCGCCGAAGCGGTCATCGTCGTCAACATCCCCGAGCCCGACCCCGAGCCCCCCGCGCAGCACGCCGGAGAGCCGCCCGCCATCCCGGCCGTCCCCACGCCGCTCAAGTAGGCCGCGCCATGGGCACCCTGGACCCAACCGACACCGCGACGCTGCTGCGCCGCATCGCCGCCCTGGAGAAGCGCCTGCGCGCCATGCAGGTCATCATGACCGGCGGACAGTACGCCCACGACGAGAGCGGCGGTAACCGCACCGTTGCCTCGACCGGTGCCTTCCTCGACTACACCGGCCAGCCGACCGTGTCGATCGTCGTGCCCGCCAGCGGAAAAGTTCGCGTGTCGGGGGGGTTCTCCGGCTACAACAACGCCACAGGGACCTCAACCCTTCGCGTCGCCCCCGTGCTGAGCGGAGCGAACACAGCCGCCCCCACGACGGCCAACAGCGCCAGCGCAGCCGGCGACAACAATGGCGCCGCAACCGACCCCGTGGCCGTGCCGCGATCGACCAGCAGGACGAAGGTCTACACCGACCTGACGCCCGGGACGACGACCTTCAAGCTCCAGGGGCGGATCTCCTCCGGCACGACATCCACGCACGCCATTCAGGACTCGTGGCTGCTGGTCGAACCGCTGCCCTGACCATCCGGCACAGCCGAACATCAGGAGGCATCGACCCATGACGAGATGGCTGATCTGCTCACTGACAACCGGCGGGCCTCAGATGATCCCGCCCAGGGAGTACACCCTGGTGCGGTTCCCCTTCGCCGCCGAGTCCTACGACCCCGACAAGCTCCACCCCGCACAGCAGCCCGACACCGGCCGCACCGTGACCAGCTCCGACCCGCGTGCCGGGCTGATCTGGCCCCGCCACGACGCCTGGGCACACCTGGCCGCGATGATGGTCTGGCAGGACATCGCCGACCTGGACGCCGCCGACCGCCCCACCCACGTGCGGCACCGCTTCGTCCGCGACCCGCTGAACCTGGTCACCGGCTACGATTCGACGGCCACCAGCGACCACCGGCCGCGCCCGGCCGGGACCGGTGGCACCTGCCGGACCAAGACCTGGCCCATCTTCGTTCACCCCGGCACTCCGTTGGGCTACCTCGTGTACCACGACGCCGCGCTGCCCATGCGCCTGGAGTCGGCCGAGTTCAAGGTGTCCTACACGATGGAGGCCGCGTGATGGCCAAGGAGCCGTCCCTGAGCGAGCTGGCGCGCCGCCTGGAGGACGCCCGCCGCGACATCCGCGACGACATCGCCGAGATGCGCGTCCAGCACGACCGGGACCTCCAGGTCATCGCCACACGCCTGGACCTGTTCGTCACCCGCGACCGTTACGACGCTGAGCGGTCCGCGGTGCTCGATCGGGTCGGCCGTACCGAGAAGGACATCGAACGGATCAGGGGCAACGCCAGATGGGCGCTGGGCGTGGCGCTTACCGCGTTCATCGGCCCGATCGCCGTCGCAGTCATCGTCTGGCTCGTGTAGAAGACACCGTGAGGAGAAGCCGTGATCGATCTGGTAACCCGTGCCGCCTGGGGCGCTCGCGCACCCCGCGGCTCGTACTCGCCCCTGCTGTCGACGAGGGGCGTCAAGGTCCACTACACCGGGGACAGGGTCGACCCGGCTCTCCTGGACGACCACGACCGGTGCGTCGCCAAGGTGCGGCAGGTGCAGGCGTTCCATATGGACGGCAACGGCTGGATCGACATCGGCTACAGCATGGTCGCCTGCCCGCACCGCAAGGTCTTCGTCGGCCGCGGTCCCGGGCATGTGTGCGCGGCCAACGGGGGCGGCCTGAATTCCGCCCACTTCGCCGTCCTCGCCTTGGTCGGCAACGCCGGGCTCGTCGAGCCGAATGACGAGCTGCTGCTCGGCGTCATGGACGCCATCGACTACCTGCGCGAGCACGGCGGCGCAGGCAAAGAGATCAAGGGCACCGCGACGGCTACGCCACCGGCTGCCCGGGGGACGCCCTGTACGGGTGGGTGCGCAAGGGCGCGCCCCGGCCGGGCGGGAAGTCGCCCGCGCCGATTGTCCCGGCCGCTGGCGGTGACGTGCCGCCGTTCCCGGGGCGGCTGCTCGCCTACCCGCCGGTGGTCCGCGGCGAGGACGTGCGCGTCTGGCAGGCGCAGATGAAGCGGCGCGGCTGGGCGATCGACGTGGACGGCGCCTACGGGGCCGCCTCGCGGGCGGTGTGCATGGCGTTCCAGAAGGAGAAGGGCCTGGACGCCGACGGCGTCGTCGGCCGCGACACCTGGCGCGCGGCGTTCGCGCTGCCGGTCACCTGACATCCGGCCCGATTTCATACCGGCTCACATACCAGATCGCCTCTGACCTGCGGAGAGCCCGCAGGTCTTCTGCTTTTCCGACCTCATTTGAGGAGGACATCATGTCCAACTTCTTGACCTCCCTGGCGCGCATGGCCGCGTCCAAACTCGTCGGCGGGGTGGTCGGTCTGGCCGCTGGGCTCGGCGTCGCCGTCCCCGCAGACCTGTCGGAGTCCGCGACCCTGGCCGTGTCCAGTGCGCTGGTCGTCGGTGGCCAGCTCGCCTACTACGTGGCCGCCCGGTGGCTGGAGCGCGCCTACCCGTGGATCGGGAAGCTGATGCTGTGGTCGGGCAAGCAGCCGGTGTACGAGCCGCCGAAGGCTGAGCCAGCGGGCGAGCCTCACATGCGGCGCTTCGGGGAGTGACAGACGAAGCACTGCGGTATGCGGTCCGCTGAGGGAGGCGTTCCTGCCGATAGGAGCGTGCCAAGTCCGGTATTTCGGCTGCAAATGATCAGTGGCCGGTGGGACGCTGTGCACCATGAGTTACTATTGGAGCGATCGGGACTTACCCGTCCTGACCGCAATCGTGCAGCTGTACGGCGATAACCCCGGAGTCGTCTCCACGGAGGCGATCCAGCAGGTGAGCGGGCTGGACCAGGCGACCGTCCAGAAAGCGCTTCGTTCTCTGAGGCACAGTGACTACTTCGAGGTCACGGGTGAAACCCTGGTGGGCAGTATCGATGGTGTCTGCCGAGTCACGGAGAAGGCTCGGCGGGCCGTCAGGAGCTGAACCTCGTGCCATTTTCTTTAACGCAGTTCACGGAAGACTCCGGCTTCGAGCGGTATGCTCTCGGTGATCTCGCTCCGGCGATCACTGCTAGTCCCGGGCTTCAGGTCATCGACTATCTCGACGAGACCAGAGACCAGCCACGTATTCATGCCATCGTCGGCACTAGCCCGGTCAAAGCCGTTGTGACTATTGGCGGTCAACCCGCAACCGTCAACGTCACCCCGCTCATCTTCGGTATGGCGTGGAAGATCCTGGATCTGGTCATAGAGCCCCTACTGTCGCCCCGCACAGACGGTAGACCGCAAACGATCGAGGCAAAGGTGCGGACCGCGCTCAACGGGCTCGGGCCGCAGGGGGTCAAGCCATTCCACAGAGAGCCCGAGCTGTGGAAGCGGTTCATGCACCTGTACGGCAACACCGTGGACCTGCGTCATTCCGTTGTACATGGCCAGCTCAACGTGGATGCCGATGGGACGCTTACGGCAACCAGTCGCGACCCGGCGCCACTGGTACCTCCAACCACGATGACGACAGACGAACTGGGGTACTTCCTCCGAGCGGTCCAAGGGTTCTCCGCCGCTCTACTCGGAGAGCATCTCTCGGTCCGTGCCCGTAACAACCTGTGTTTTCTGCTCGACCAGCTCACCCAGCATCACGGCCTGGACAAGCTGGGAGGGGTAGAGCTGCTCAGAAGAGTCGTTGTGGTTGCCCGGCCGAAGCCGCTGCCATCAGGGAAGTTCCTGTTCGATGCCCGGCCGTATCTCGCCTATTCTCTCGATCGATTCCCCGGCGCCGGATGTGATGTCAACTTGCACTTCCCCGACAACATCGTGCTCGGCGGTGAACTGGAGGACGCGCCTACCGATGGGCCTTTGGAAATACGGCTAGATTATCCGCCCAAGTGGCTGGACTATCTGTAGTAGGCGTGGGCTCGCGTTTCGATTTTGGAAACGCGAGCCCTGGTTTTTTGCGCTTACCAGTCGAGACGGTCGGGATCCTCGTCGGGATCGTGTGGGCTGTCGCGGTGTGCCAGCCACGCCAGTCCAAGGCAGCCCGCGGTGAAGAGGGCGGCGATCGCCAGGGCTGCGATGTCGCCGCCGGCGGTGCGGGCACCCGGCCGACGTATTCCACGGATTCAGTGTGGCCGACGAGGGTTCAGTTCGCGATCTCGATCGCTGTCGGCCTCGTGTCGGGGAACGCGGCGGCAGGGATCGGCGCCGGGCTCGCCGCAGCCGCCGTTATTCAGATGATCATCACATGAGCGTTCGCGCTCTGGCCGGATTGGGTTGCAGTTCGCCCCGTACCATGCCGTTCCAGGGGGACTGGCCGGGCGCGTTGGTCGAGCTTGAACCGCATTGAACGGGCAAGATCCGAGCTGCTAATGCGGTTTGGGCCTACAGCCCCTCCGGGGTTCAAATCCCCGAGCCTCCGCACTTCAAAGGCCCTCTCCCGGTTCCGGGACGAGGGCCTTTTCGATCTCTGACGCGGATGTGAGCGCCCCCTGCCCCTCGAGGAGCGTCCGGCGGTGTGCCGCGCATCGTGCAGTCGGGCGTCCCGAACCCAAGCCCGCTTGACGATGGACCTCGCGGCGCGCCGCGCCGCCGCACCCGGCCCTCCGCCGCTCGCCGTCCTGCCTGCCTCTGACGCCCTGCGGTACATCGGGAAGCTGGCGGGTGTGACCAGAGATCAGGACAGGGTGTCCTTGATCGCGATCTGGCCGTCGTCGATCACGAACTTCTGGTTGGTGTTGTTGTTGTCGCACTGCCACAGGTACACCTGGGTGCCGTTGCCGCGGCCGTTGGTGGCGTCCAGGCACAGGGGATTGCTTGAGTTGAGGGTGGACTTGAGGATGATCGCGCCTCTCCGGATGACCCAGACCTGGTTGGCGTTACCCACGCACTGCCACTGGTAGACCCGGGTGCCGTTGGTGCGGCCGTTGGAGGAGTCCAGACACATCACCTGGCCTTTGCCGATGGTGTCTTGCACCTTGATCAGGCCGTCCTCGATGGCGAATTTCTGGTTGGTGTTGTTGTTGTCGCACAGCCACTGGTACATCAGAGTGCCGTTGCCACGGTTGTTGCTGACGTCGACGCACATTGGGGTCTTGACCAGGGCGGTGCGGCTGTCGGGGTCGTGAGCAGAGGCCATCGCAGGCAGGGGGGTGACCGCGCCCACGGCGGCGGAGATGACGGCGGTGGCCAGCAGACGGCGAGCGAGCATGGTTGCCTCCCAGAAGAGTTGATCAAGACTCAAGCACCATGCCACAACGCACAGTCACTAGCAATCACTGTCTGTATTCAGACTCGCGTGCCGCAGTGTGATCCCGAGCAGAGACGAAGCTGTGGCGGTCGTCGGGCATCCGGGGTTCAAATCTCCGAGCCTTCGCACCTCGAAGGCCCTTTCGCAAGATTCGCTGAAGGCCCTTTGTTCTGCCCGGAATCGAGACACGACGGCGTTGCCGGACCATTGCCAGACCATTCAGCAGGCGATCACGCCAAGACCGCAGGCCACTATGCGGTGTTGAGCAACGTCATCTGGGTCACCAACGGCACCGGCCTGTGACAGGCATTCTTCCTCATCAACGGCACGACGGCCGTCGGGTGGGCGTCCATCCAGGCCGCCGCCTCCGGATCCGTGGGCATCAGCCTCAGCCGCCGTCCCTACCTGGCCGTCGGGGATTTCGTCGAGGTGCAGACCTTTCTGACCTCCGGGCCGCGCTCAACACCCAGATCGCCAACGGCGGGGTCCAGGCGGTGTAAGTGCTCACCCACCGGCGGCTACCAGGCACCGTCTGCCCGATCAGCCGACCCGGTGCTCCCATTAGGCGGGTTCGCCGGTCAGCTGGCCGGCGCGCCGGCGCAGGTCGGCGGCGAACTCCTCGGCCTGGCTCAGTTGGGTACGCAGCGCCTGGCACCGGTCGGCGGCGGCCTGCTCGAAGCGGCCCAGCCGCGCTAGCAGCGCCTGGCGCTCGGCCGCGTCGATGCCGGCATCCAGCCGATCGGTGATGGCCAGCAGCTCGCCCATCTCCCCCAGGGTGAACCCCAGCGGCTTCATCCGCCGGATCACCATCAGCCGGGCCACGTCCGCCTCGGTGTACAGGCGAAACCCGCCTCGGGTACGGGCCGAAGGCACCACCAGCCCGACCTCCTCGTAGTGCCGGATGGTGCGCAGCGACAAGCCGGTGCGCGCGGCCACCTGCCCGATGTGCATGTGATCTGCGACGCGCCCCACAGCGGCCGCAGCAGCCGCATCGGGCGTCATTGCCGCCATTTCGTCCATGTCGTCACGACCTCACTGATGCACCGACCGGCGCGGTGCGCCCCGGCGGCCACCCCCGGCCCGATCTCTACCCTAACGTTACGATAGAGTTGCCGAGGCGGGAAGATCACCGGCGATCCCGCAGGCCCCACCTGCGGGCGCTGCACCCGCCCACCCGCCGGTCGGACCGGCCGGCCCCTCATCGGAGAAGACAGCAAAGGACACCCCGCGCGCATGGCCTGGAACCGCTCCGCCTGCTGCCCCCCGTGACCTGCCCCGGGGTGGCAGACGGCCCGGCGCCGCACTACCCGTGACCGCCCGCCGCGGGGATTCCTCACTCCCCGGTCTTCCACCGGCCCGGCCCACCGACGTCGGCCGCGCACCGGTGCGCTTCACCCGGCGCGGGCGCGCCGCCACGCGCCCGCCACCTGCTCATGCGAAGGATTCCTCTTGCCCACCTCAGCATCCGCTGTCCGCCTGCCCGCCTTCTTGCGCTCGGCGCGCCCGGGGCGCCCGGCCTGGCTGTCGCCGAAGGTCGCCCGCACCGAGATCCTCTCGGGCCTGGTGGTGGCCCTGGCGCTGATCCCCGAGGCGATCTCGTTCTCCATCATCGCCGGCGTCGACCCCAGGGTCGGGCTGTTCGCCTCCTTCACCATGGCCGTGGTGATCGCCGTCGTCGGCGGCCGCCCCGCGATGATCTCGGCCGCCACCGGCGCCATCGCCCTGGTGATCGCGCCCCTGGTCCGCGAGCACGGCCTGAGCTACCTGATCGCCACGGTCATCCTCGGCGGCCTCATCCAGGTCGCGCTCGGCGCCCTCGGGGTGGCCCGGCTGATGCGGTTCGTGCCGCGCAGCGTGATGGTCGGCTTCGTCAACGCCCTGGCCATCTTGATCTTCATGGCGCGGGTGCCCGAACTCACCGGTGTGCCCTGGATCGTCTACCCGCTGGTCGCCGGCGCCCTGGCGCTGATGGTGGCGCTGCCCCGGCTGACCAGGGTGGTCCCCGCCCCGCTGATCTCCATCATTGCGCTGACCGCGCTCACCGTCGGCGCCCACCTGGCGGTGCCCACCGTCGGCGACCGCGGCGCCCTGCCTTCTGCCCTGCCGGTGCCCGGCCTGCCGGACGTGCCCCCCACCTGGGCCACCCTCACCCTGATCGCCCCCTACGCCCTGGCGTTCGCCCTGGTCGGGCTCATGGAGTCGCTGATGACGGCCAAACTGGTCGACGACATCACCGACACCCGCTCGGGCAAGACGCGCGAGTCCATCGGCCAGGGCATCGCCAACATCGTCACCGGCGTCTTCGGCGGCATGGGCGGCTGCGCCATGATCGGCCAAACCATGATCAACGTCAGGAACGGGGCGCGCACCCGCCTGTCCACCTTCTGCGCCGGCGCCTTCCTGATGGTCTTGTGCATCGCCTTCGGTCCACTGGTCTCCCGGATCCCGATGGCCGCCCTGGTCGCCGTCATGATCCTGGTCTCGTTTGCCACCTTCGACTGGCATTCGGTCGCCCCGGCCACCCTCAAGCGCATGCCGGCCGGCGAGCTGACCGTCATGGCGCTCACCGTCGCCGTCGTGGTGTCCACCCACAACCTGGCCATCGGCGTGGTCGCCGGATCGCTGACCGCCATGGTCATCTTCGCCCGCCGGGTGGCCCACCTGGCCGAGGTCACCGCCGTCACCGACCCCGACGGCCGCCAGGTCATCTACGCCGTCACCGGCCAGCTGTTCTTCGCCTCCAGCAACGACCTGGTCACCCAGTTCGACTACACCGGCGACCCCGACCAGGTCGTCATCGACCTGTCCGACGCCCACATCTGGGACGCCTCCACCGTGGCCGCCCTGGACGCCGTCCAGGCCAAGTACGCCGCCCGCGGCAAGGCCGTGCAGATCATCGGCCTCAACGGAGCCAGCGCCAAGATGCACGCCACCCTCTCTGGCGAACTGACCGGCGGCCACTGATCCCGGCGGGCCAGATCGCCCGCACCGTGCACACCGCACTCGCCTATACCCACATCCCTCTCAACCAGAAAGAGGGAAGGAACCGGCGATCAACCTGGACACCGCGGCGCTGGACCGGATCATCGGCACCAAGGGCGACAACGAGAACGGCGTGCTGCAGTACCACATTGGAGCCGGCGCGGCCCGGTCCTCGGCCGGCGCCGCACGTCCGGCACCGGTCGCGGTGTACACACGCCGCCGCCGTCCCTCGACCACCTGCTCCACGCCGGTGCAATGTCGGATACAACGTGCCGGGCTGATCTTGTAACCGTCTATGTGGACCCGTACACCGACGAGATCCACCACTATCTCAGCGCCGTCCGGGCGCTGACGCTGGTCTACCTGCCCGCGCTAAGGAAGACGGTCCTTCTCGACGTGCCGGGATAGACGATGACCAGGTGCTCCTCGACCGGCAGATCGGACGCGTACTTCGCGGCTTCCTCCTGGTTGCGCACATGGATACGGACGCGGTAGTCGCCGGGCCCGGAAGCGGCGAGGTTGGGCAGGGGGTCGCCCGTCTCCCATGACGTGAGCCCGAGCCTGCCGGACGGGGTGCCGATTCCGGTCTCAACGACCGTGTCCCAGCCGTCGAGGCGTAAGCGGGGAGCGTGGCGCAGCACCTTGACCGTCAGGCAGATGGGATAGTTCTCCACCGCCGTGTTGACCGAGACCCTGTGGGCGGACACGTCGCTGAGGCTCGCACCGAAAGCCTCGTCCAGCGCGCGCGGCACCTCAGCGTCGCCCTCGGTCTCGCCGTCCTCGATGAAGTAGCCGCCGCCCTCGCTGACGATCAGGGCGGTGGTCGCCTGCCGCACAGCCCCGCAGCCGCCGCGCCGAGTCCGTGCAGTGCGAGGTCAGTTCCGCCTGATACAGCTCTTCCTTCCGCTGCGACTCGGCGTCCGACAGCACCAGGTCGGGCCGCGTACGCGCGACCGCGTCGGGGCACAGGAACACCAGCGCGCGCATCAGAGCGTAGCTCCAGTCGTACGCGCCGGCCTGGTCGAGCAGCGTGCGGACGCGGCGTTCGGTGGAGGGCCGTCCGGCGACGCCGCACAGCGCCCGGCCGAATCCGAGCAGTTCCCGGTCGGGAAGTGCCACCAGCCGGGGGGCGTACCCGTCGACATCCCTGGCGAGACAGAGGAAAGCCAGTTCGCGGTCACCGGGCGCGGTGTCGCCGTAGGAGCGGTGGATGATCTTCCACGGATCGCAGTCCGCCTCTTCGGGGTGCCCATCGCCGGCCTGGGTCATCATGGAGTCCCAGTACAGGTCCGCGCCGGGTTCCGCCACCAGATGGCCGCTGTCGTCGATGGACCGCGCCGCGACGTCGACTCCCGTGAAGCGGTCGTCCAGTCCCCGGTCCGCCCCGATCAGGCCGAGCAGGAGGCAGCACACCAGGACGCCCTCGGCCGCACGGCGCAGCCGGATCCGGCGGGGAGTGGCGCGGCCTGCGGGCCGTACGGCGAGCAGGATGAGGACCGCGCAGGTCATGTGGTAGGCGTCCAGGGCGAGGTTCCAGTCAGCGGTATGCAGCCACACCTCCCAGCATCCGGCGCCGACCGTGGAAAGGTCGTACACGATGAGCGCCGGATCGAGAAGGGCGGGGAGCAGCACGTACGCCGCGACGGTGCGGGCCGCGACGCGGCTTGGCCGTCCCCTGCGGGTGACCAGCCAGAGCGCGAAGGCGAGTGGAACGACGAGGAAGTTCCACCCCAGGACCGTCGGCATGATCGACGGCGAGTAGACCTCGGTCTGGAACACGAAGGCCGGGCAGGTGGGCGGGTTGATCAGCGCGAAACCGGTGGTCAGCATCGAATCGGGGAGCACCGACAGCGCCAGAGGCAGCACGGCCATCACGGTCGCGACCGCCCAGAGCCGGAACCCGCGTGACCGCCACATGTGAGGCCGACTCCTCGCCGCTCGAACAGACCTGAGGCACCTTATCGGCAAAGATCAAACTGTACGGACGAACGAGGAACGGCCTCCCGCTCCCGCCCCCGGCGACGGCCTGCCCCGGCGAACGGCTGCAGCCATCGCTGAGCGGCCGCTCAAGTATCGCGGTTGATAACCGGAGATTTCGCAGTCGAACTCGTGACGGTCATGCCGAGCGAGGCCCTCCCCGGCAGCCCTGCCGATAGCCGCGCCCCTCCGTCAACGCCAGAAGATCGGCTGCGCCGTCTTTCGTGCTCTTCTGACGCGTCCTCGGGCTCATAGTGATCGGGCGAGGCGGAAGCCGAGGTCGTCGATGTGGAACGTCGGGTGGCTCTTGCGGCGGCAGGACGCGCGGCAGCCTCGGGGGAGATCATGGCCGCTTCCGCCGCGGAACACGCGGTACGGGCCGTAGACGCCGGGGTCATAGAGATCCCAGCACCACTCCCACACGTTGCCGATCATGTCGTAGAGACCCCACGCGTTCGGCGCCTTGGTGGCGACGTCGTGCACCTCGCCGCCGGAGTTCTCGCGGTACCAGGCGATCTCGTCCAGCTCTCCGTAGCGGACGCCGGAGGTCCCTGCCCTGCACGCGTACTCCCACTCAGCCTCGGACGGGAGGCGATAGCCGCCGGCCCCCCAGTCGCAGACCACGTCCTGTCCGTCGGGGTCGTCGCCCGGCGAGTAGCAGGAGTCCAGCCCGGTCCTTTGCGAGAGCAGGTTGCAGAAGCGGACGGCCTCCTTCCAGGAGACGTCGGTCACCGGCGTCCGCGGCCCCGCCGGGCTCGCGGGCGCCTCGCCTCGGACGGCGCGGTAGAGCTCGCGGGTCACCGGATACGACGCCAGCCGGAAGGCTCGGACCTCGACCTTCCAGTTCGTCTTCGTGCCCTCGTCCCGCAGGACGATCTCCCCGGCAGGGATCTCCACCATGCGCTG
Source organism: Sphaerisporangium album (assembly GCF_003323745.1). Taxonomy (GTDB): domain Bacteria; phylum Actinomycetota; class Actinomycetes; order Streptosporangiales; family Streptosporangiaceae; genus Sphaerisporangium; species Sphaerisporangium album. The sequence continues at coordinate 140,011 of NZ_QOIL01000012.1, read as the reverse complement.
GGCGCTCGCCTGGCCCGGCGTCGATTCAGGACTCATCGCAGATCCCCAGGTCGAATCCCCGCCCCCGCACACGGGAACGGCCCTCTTTCTGTGGGCGACCCTAGTCGCGGTTCCGACTACGTGTGCGCGTGGGCGAGGCCGCCGAAAGTATGGTCCTGGGCGGTGTGGATCGCGCTTTCGGTTGATGTCTGTACATGGGCGGGGTCGCACGATAAGGCGCATGTCGAATGAAGAACCAGGTGCGGTATCCGTCGAGGGGCCGGTCAGGGCTCGGGGGCCGGGAGGCGGGGCGCGCGGTTCGTCCGGGCGACAGCGGATCGGGGCGCTGGACGTCGTGCGGGGGTTCGCGCTCTGCGGGATCCTCGTGGCGAACGTACAGCCGATAGCCAACGTCGGGGACGCCGTACAGCACTCGGCGGTGGATTCGGGGAACGCGTGGGTGGGGCTGCTGGTCGAGCAGCGCTTCTTCCCCATCTTCTCCCTGCTGTTCGGCATCGGATTCTCACTGCTGCTGGAATCGGCAGGGAACCGCGCCGCCCGCCCACGGCTGATCCTGCTACGCCGGCTCCTGGTGCTGCTCGGCTTCGGGCTCGTGCACATGCTGCTGTGGCGGGGCGACGTCCTGACCGTCTACGCCATCGTCGGCCTGCTGGTCCTGCTGCCGTCCACCTGGCTGCCGCGGTGGGCCGTGGCGGGCCTCGGCGTCGTGCTGCTCGGGGCGTCGTTCGTCGTGTACGGCGGCGGAAGCACGCTGGTTCCCGGCCTGTTCCTGCTGGGCTCGGCACTGACTCGGTATGGAGTGATCGATCGGATCGATCGATCCACCCACGTCCCGACCGTGGTCGGCCTGGTCCTCGCGGCGGGCGCCGCGCCCGCCCTGTGGTGGCAGGCGCAGCCACATCCGGGCGACCTGGACACCCTGGGCTTCGCTCTCACGCTGGCCGTGCCCGGGCTTCTGCTGGCAGGGGTGTACGTGTGCGCGCTGCTGGTCCTGCTCAGGACGCCGCTGCGGCCGGCGATGCAGGTCGTCTTCGCGCCGCTGGGCCGGATGGCGCTGACCAACTACCTGACCGCGACGGTCCTCGTTCTGGTGGCGGCGCGCGTTCTCGGCCTGCCGCTCAGTTCGTCGTGGACCGCGGTGTTCCTGCTCGCGGCCGCCATTCTCACCGTCCAGTGGCTGTTCTCCACCCTTTGGCTGCGCCGGTACCGCCAAGGCCCCCTGGAGTGGCTCTGGCGCTGGGCGACCTGGGCCCGCCGTCCACCTCTGCGCCATCCCTCACCGCTAGTTATCACTCACCTAAAGTAGTTGAGTGATAACTTAAAGCGACGATAGTTGGTTCGGTCCCCCAGGAGCCATCCATGCCCAGCCCCATGCCCATGCTCAGCCGCCGCTGCGCCGCTCTGGTCGCGGCGACCGTCACCGTCGCGATAGGCGGTCTCGCCCTCGCACCCGGAGCCCACGCCGAGGTCGTGCCATCGTCCTCCCAGTACGTCTGCGAGAACGGCCCCTGGCAGGTCGGCACGGACGTCGCCGGAACCAAATGCTGGGAGAACTCCCTCGGCAACGTCGGCCAGGTCTCCTTCGCCCGGGACCGGAGCGTCTACACCTGCGGCAAGGTGGACCGCGTCGGGACGGACGCGCCCTTCTCGATCTCGGGGACGGACTGCAAGAAGGTCTCGCCGTCCACGGACGAGCCGCAGGACTGACCTCCCCTTCCGCGTTCAAGGGCCTTCCCCGTTCGGCGGGGAGGGCCCTTTCCGCTTTTGGTCGCGTCGCGCACGGAACCCTGGTCTGCCATGTCGGTGCGGTCGTCGTGCACCATGAACTGATTCGTAAGGAGGGATGACCGGTGGGTGTTCACAGGTTTCGCAAGCGTCCTGTGGAGGTCGAGGCCGTTCAGTGGGCCGGGGACAACGCAGCCGAACTGATCTCGTTCACCGGCTTCCGCTTCCGTACGGTTGCCGCCGGGGCCGCCCACGGCGACGGCACGGACGTCACCGCCGAGGTCCTGGACGTCCTGCACTCGACCTGGGTGGGCATCAAGACCGGCCAGTGGGTGATCAGAGGGGTGAGGGGCGAGTTCTATCCGATTGACGGCGACGTGCTCCGGGAGACGTACGAACCCGTGGCGTCGCTCTGACGGTCCGCCGGCCGAGGAGGTCAGGCCGTTTCGGTGCCGGGTTCTCTTTCTCCAAGGCTGGTGAGCAGCGCGGGCACGTCGTGCAGGGTCTGGATGACGGAAACAGGCGGTGGCGCCGGTTCGCCGTGGCGGGTCAGCCAGATGCCGTGCATTCCGGCCTTCGTGGCGGCCAGCGCGTCCGTCCGGAGGCGGTCGCCGACGTAGGCGATCCGGCCGGGAGGGAGGCCGAGCAGGTCGGCGGCCCGCTCGAAGATCACGGGGCTGGGTTTGGCCGCTCCCACCTCGCTGGAGATGATCACGTGGGGGAGGTCGGCGGCCAGGCCGACCGCGCGCAGCTTGTGGCGCTGCTGCTCGGAGTCCCCGTTGGTGAGCACGCCGAGCCGTACGTGCGGCTGCCGTTCGATCAAGGTGTCGAGCATCGGGCGTACGTCGGGGAAGAGGCGCCATGCCGCCTCGTAGTGGCGTAGATATGTGGCGAACCAGACGTCGGCCCGCGTGTCGTCCCACGCGCCGAGGCCCAGTTCGGCGGCGAGGGAGACGATGCGCAGGCGCCGCTGGCCGGGGAAGGTGAGCTCACCGGCGGCGTAGCGGTCCATGGCGTGCCGTTCCAGCTCCGTCCACCGGCGGGCGGCGTGCTCCCGGTTCAGGTCGGAAGGGACATCAGGGGTCGTCGCGAGCGTTTCGGCCAGCGCGAGCGACGCGGCCGCGTCGTGGTCGATCAGTGTGCCGTCGAGGTCGAACAGCAGTGCCCGGACTGTCGGTTCCATCCTGATGGCCTCATCTCATGTGGCTTTGTGGCTGGTGCCGTGACGCCGTTCCCTCCTCACGATCGTTTCCCGCCCGCGCGCCTCGATGCCAGGTTCGGGACGGGTGTCGCGAACGATGGCGGAATGCTGGACGTTTCCGCCGACCCGGTGCGGTCGGGGCTTCGTCCGGATTCGATTGCCTTTGAGGTAGATCGTCCTGGGGCTTTGAGGGGAGGAATATCGGACCGCCCCGTGCGATTATGTCTCTCGGTCCAGGCGCCCAACCTGGAGAACAGGCAGCACCCCATGGAAATCCCCCCTTCCGAATCGCCGCCGCTTCCCCGGCGGGACGAGGCCATGCGCTGCGCCGAAGCCGACGCCGGCCGTCGCTGCGTCCTGCCCCTAGACCACCCCGGTGACCACGTCTTCCCCCGTCAGCCCGACACCTGAGCCACCTCGCGGTCCCGCCGGGCGTGACGTGCTTGGATACGCGGGTGGCAGAGGCTGAGCGAGGCGTACCCGCGGCGGGTGGACGTACGGACGAGCGGGCGCGCGCGAGGATGCGCGGAGCGCGCGTGGCGAGGCTCGCGACCGTGGGCGACGATGGGGCTCCGCATCTGGTCCCGATCACGTTCGCGTTCGACGGCGAGCGGATTGTGACCGCTGTCGACCACAAGCCAAAGAAGACCACCGATCTCCGCCGTATCCGAAATATCCGGGCGAACCCCCAGGTGTCCATCCTCGTGGACCACTACGAGGACGACTGGACGCGGCTGTGGTGGGTGCGGGCCGACGGCCTGGCGGCGATCTTGGAGCGCAACGAGGAACGCGTCGCCGCGCTGGAGCCGCTGATCGCGAAGTATTCGCAGTACGCCGAGCGGGTCCCCGAGGGCCCGGTGATCAGGATCGACGTCCTGCGGTACGCCGCCTGGTCCTTCACAGAGGGGTGACCGTCGGTACGCCGCCTGGTCGTACACAGGAGGGTGACCGGCGGCACGCGGATCACGGCTGCGCGGAATAACCTTCTACTATGCGGATCTTCGCCAACCTCAGCGAGCTCAAAGCGGCCAAAGGCGAGCACTTGGGATATACCGAGTGGCGCGAGGTCACCCAGGACCAGGTGAACCTGTTCGCCGACGCCACCGACGACCACCAGTGGATCCATGTGGACATCGAGCGCGCGGCGAGCGGCCCCTTCGGCGGGACCATCGCCCACGGGTACCTCAGCCTGGCCCTCATCCCCTCGTTCACGACGCAGCTTTTCCGGGTCGACGGCCCGAAGATGGTGATCAACTACGGGCTCAACAAGGTGCGTTTCCCGGCGCCGGTCCCCGTCGGCGCGAAGGTTCGCGCGGGCGCGGAGGTCGTCGACGTGAAGGGAACGCCGTCCGGCACGCTCGCCAACTTCAAGATCACCGTGGAGGTGGAGGGGGCGAAACGGCCCGCCTGCGTTGCCGAAACCCTTTCCCTCATCGTCACCGACTGAGCGGGGGCAGCCCGGCGTACAAGATCGCCGCTTGGACCCGGCTGCGCAGGCCGAGCTTGCCGAGCATGCGGCTGACGTGCGTCTTCGCGGTCGCCTCGCTCATGTCCAGGGCCCGCGCGATCTCGGCGTTCGACATGCCCCGCGTCACGCAGGCGAGCACCTCGCGCTCGCGCGGCGTCAGAACGCCGAGGTCGTGCGGCTCGGGCTCGCCGGTCCTGGCGAAGGCCCTGATCAGGCGGCGGGTCACGGACGGGGAGATCAGCCCGTCGCCGCGCGCGACCACCCGTACGGCCTGGATCAGGGCGTCGGCGTCGGTGTTCTTGAGGAGGAACCCGGCGGCGCCCGCGCGCAGCGCGCCGAAAACGTACTCGTCCAGGTCGAACGTGGTCAGGATCAGCACGTCCGAGACGCCCGCCAGCTCGCGCGTCGCCGAGATGCCGTCGAGCCGGGGCATGCGGATGTCCATGAGGACGACGTCCGGCCGCAGTTCCACGGCCGCCCGGACCGCCGCCTCCCCGTCCGCCGCCTCGCCGACCACCTCGATGTCGGGCTGGCCTTCGAGGATCAAGACGACGCCCGCGCGCACCGCGGCGTGGTCGTCCGCGACCAGGACCCTGATCATCTGGCGTCCTCGACCGAGATCAGCTTGGCCTCGAACGGCTGCGACTCCACAGCGAGCGTCGCCACGACGCGCCAGAGCCGGTCTGTTTCACCCATTACCTGTGTTTGCGCCCATTCCAGCGAGGGACCTGCGCATGGGCCGGCGGCGAACGTACCGCCGACGAGGGCCGTCCGCTCGGCCATCCCCACCAGGCCCGCACCCGAACCGGGCAGACCAGTCGAATCAGCCCCGCACGGGTTCTCGATCCTCAGCACCACCTCGTCGGACTTGTACTGGATGCTCACATCCGCGCGTCCGGTGCCGTGTTTCAGGGCGTTCGTCAGCGATTCCTGGAGGATGCGATAACCCGCCAGCTCGATGGACGGCGGGAGGTCATGCGGCGTACCGGACACCGACAGGTCGATGTCCATTCCCGCCCTTCGCGACCGTGCGACCAGGTCGGGGGCGTCCTGCAGGCGATGGCGGGTCGGCTCGGCCTCCTCGTCCTCGGCTTCCGCCCGCAGCAGGCCGATCATCGTGCGCATTTCCGCCATCCCGCGCACACTGTTCTCCCTGATCGACTCCAGCACCTTGCGGACGGACGCCGCGTCGAGGTCCTGCCGCGCGATGACCGCGGCCGACTGGATCGCGACGGCGCTGAAGTGGTTGGCGATGATGTCGTGCAGCTCACGCGCCATGCGCGTGCGTTCCGTGGTGACGGCCGCCTGGCGGTCCAGCTCGGCCAGCCGCGCGACCTGCTCCGCGCGTGCGCGCTCGGCGATCACCTGGTCGCGGTGCTGCCGGATGATCAGCGCCGTGACGGCCGGAGTCGTCAGCACCAGCCCGGCCTGGACGCCGGCGATCGCCAGGGCGCCCCAGTTCCTGGCGACGAATCCGGCTATGACGCCTATGACGATCGCGAGGACGGAGGTGATCCCCAGGAGCCACGTGGCCAGGCGACGCGGGCCGTACAGGGTGGCCGCGTACAGGTTGTCGGTGAATATGAGAATTGTGCCCAGGGACGGCCCCAGCAGGACGTCACCCACGACCGCGGCCACACCGAGCGCCAGCGTCACCACCGGCCGGCGTCGCCGTAGAACCACCCCGAGGCACGTCACCGCCAGAGGGACCGCGAGCAGCGGCACATACTGACCCCGCTGGACGTACGCGCCGCTGGCCAGCAGGGCGAGGCCGCCGGCGAACACGACGCCCGCCATCAGGGCATCCTGCCGGACCGGATTCATGCCCTTCATCGCATCATGTCCGAACTCCCCGCGACACCGTCCCCGTCATGACCTGCTCGTACATACAACGGTGTAGTCCGGTTCATCATCGCCGACGACGACGGCCGCCTCGGACATGTCCAGGCTGGAAGGGTGATCGTAGCCATCATCATCGGATGTGAAATCGGGTTCTGGGTGCTGCTCGGACTCGGCCTGCTGGCACGCTACACGCTGCGCCGCCGGCGCCTGGGCGGCGCGCTCCTGCTGTGCGTCCCCCTCATCGACGTGGTGCTGCTCGTCGCCACGGTGATCGACCTGCGCGGCGGCGGCACGGCCGCGTGGACGCACGGGCTCGCCGCGGCATACCTCGCGTACTCCGTCGTGTTCGGCCACCGGACGATCCGCTGGGCGGACCAGGTCGCCGCGCACCGGCTCTCCGGCGGCCCGCCGCCCTGGAAGCCGCCTGCGGGCGGAATGGCCAGGGCTCGGTACGAATGGGGCATCTGGCTGCGCATCGTCCTGGCGTACGGCATCGCGTGCGGCCTGCTGGGCCTCGCGATCTGGATCACCGGTGACGCCACGCGCACCGCGGCACTCGCGGACTTCATGCTCAGCCTGGCCCGCGTGCCGGCGATCGCGGTTCTGTGGCCGCTGTCCTACACGCTGTTCCCCAAGAAGGCCACGAAGCAGCCCGCGTCGGGGACGTGACGCGTCCGCTCCTAAGCTCCCCGCTGCCCGCTTGGTCCTGCTGTCAGGCGGCTTGGCGGCGGTTCCGACGGGCAACGGCCACCCAAGGGACGAACTACTGCCTACGGTGCGAAGGGGTGTCGAGGGGGCGAGCTCGTGTAGGACGGGAGAGTCCATCCCCCTGTGCTTGCTCGTCCTATGGTCGGAAGGGGAGTTCGGCGTGTACCCGCCAGCCCCCCTGGTACAGCCCGGCCGTCACCGCCCCGCCCAGCTTGCCGGCCCGGCGTTGCATCGTCTCCAACCCCTCACGCCGTCCCCGAGAGCCCGGAATCCTCCCCTTCAGGGGATTGTCCACGGTGAGGACGAGCCGGTCCGGACGGTAGGTGAGGACGACGGTGGCCTGCGCCGTCCCATGCTGCAGCACGTTGGTCAGCGCCTCCTGGATGATCCGCATACCCGCTAGATCAACCGGATCGGGCAGTTCCGTGGGGGTTCCGGCCACATGTAGCCGTATCGTCAGCCCCTCATGCCTGGAGCACTGCACCAGATCGGACAAAGTCGGACGCGGGTAGTCGTACTGCGTCCTCAGCAGCAGCCGTCTGAGCTGTGTGACGTGACGCGCGTGCTCGTCCGCGGCGACCACCCGGTGCCGCCGCCTGGCCAGCAGCGCCGCCACGATCACCACGACGCCGACCAATGCCAGCCCGATGCCCACGACGATCTGCGTCGAAAGCCCGGCGACGCCGTACAGGGATGGCTGGTTCATGCCTCGATCCGGAACTACTCGCCACGCGCGGAAACGTTGCCGAGGTTCATTGCCGACACCCACCCCCGCCACGCCCGGACGCGAGAAACTTTAAACACCCTTTGTCCCAATAGAACCGCTCGCCCGAATAGTCCACCCACATCCCCTGCGAAGCCCCCTGGAGGACGCCTCCGTGAAGGAAGCCTCCCTGGACGCAGGTCTCCCTGGACGGAAGCCTCCCTGGACGGAAGCCTCCCCTTCCTAGACGGAAGCCCCCCTTCCTGGACGGGAACCTCCTCGGACAGGTGTCCCGCCCAGAGGGGTAGCCCACCCGCAGGGACGCCCACCTGAGGGACCCATAGGCGTGGCCCTCCCGCCGAAAGTAACCCGCCCACCGACTTGACCGCCACGTCCGCCCGACCATCCACCTCCGCCCGACCATCCACCTCCGCGCGACCATCCACCTCCGCGCGACCGCGTACCTGCGCCTGACCGCTTGCCTGCGCCTGACCGCCTACTCCGCCTCAGCTCCGCCCACTCCGCCTCAGCGTCCGCCCTCAGCTCACCGCCTGCTTATGCTGGCCTCGTGGACGAAACCTTCCTGGAGGAGACCTTCCAGCTCCGCGACGAGTACATCCCTCTCTGCGACCTGCTGAAGTACTGCTCCATCACCGAAAGCGGCGGCGAAGCCAAGCACCTGATCGCCGAGGGCAACGTCCTGGTAGACGGCGACGTGGAACTCCGCAAAACCCGCAAGATCAGAGCCGGCCAGGTGGTCAGCGGCATGGACTTCGAAATCCGCGTAGTAGCCGCCCCCTGACCAACCCCCGCAGCCACCCCATGACTGGCCTGCCCCCCCGCCTTGGGCCTGCCGCCCCGCGCCCGCCCTGCCCTCCGTCCGCCGGCCACACGACCCACCGGCTCCACAATCCGGTACAGCGCACCGCCCAAGACCCGCTATGCTTATCGAGGCAAGCAGGCGGCCGTAGCTCAATGGATAGAGCATCTGACTACGGATCAGAAGGTTAGGGGTTCGAGTCCTCTCGGCCGCGCCACAGCTCAAGGGCCACTTCCGATCATCGGAGGTGGCCCTTTTGCTATGCGTACAGCAGCGAAGTAAAGCAACGCGGCCACACGTAGACGGCCGACGGCAGACGCCGCTCGTTGAGACGCGTGACTTTCGTGGGAGCTGAGAACGGTCCTCGGGCGGCCAAGGCCGACGCTCGCTCAGGCACCGCCGAGGTCATCTCGGAGGCGGCGAACCCAGTCGGCGGGGAAGACCTGCTCCAGTCGCTCTTTGCTGATCTCCAACAGCCCCTCCTTCGCCAGGGGAAGGAGGGCGCCGTTCTGTACTGCTGCGTGGTTCTCGGGCGCCGGACAGATCAGGACGGCGAGGATCCGGCACGTCCGTTGCAGATCTTCAACCCCACTGATGTGAATCATGCTTTTGATGGGCTCCCACGCTGTCCGTACCGCAAGAGCCACGAGTGCTCTTAGAAGAGAGCTGCGGCCCTCGACCTTCCGGGACTTGATGATGGCTGCGGTCACGTGGTCGGGCACTTGGTCCATCGCTTGCGATAACTTCTCGATGCCCTCGGCCAGGGCGACGAGGAGGTCGCACCAGAAATGATTGGTGAGACTTCTTCTGGTTTCCCGTGGCTTGCTGCCGCCGAACCTTTTATCCAGTTCTGCGATGACAGGGCCGGTGAGGAGGTCGCCCACTTCCTGAATTTGTTCGATGGTGCGCGGGTTTTCGGACAGCCAGTCGATGAGATCCATCGTTGCGCTATCGGTGGCGGCCGCCTGTCTGGGCTTGGACGGCCCTCGGCGCCCCCTGGGTGGCTGGGTGGCTGCCCACGCGGAGTCGCTGCGCTCTCTCGCCTCCTGGCGCCCTGTAGGAGACGGGTCCCGGGCCAAGGTAATGCCGTAGGGCCAGCCGTGCTGTGCTCCGCCGCAGTCGGAACATCGGCACTGATGCCGCTTGGCGCGCTCGCAACTCACGGGGTGTGCCATTCGCCCTCCATTGCGTTCGGCTCGAAGGTGCACTTGTTGGCTCGCCGGAGACCTACTCTTTAAATCACAAATAACAGACAGTGAAATTGTCCTGATAGTCAGTTACGCATGGCTGTTTGGCTATGGGTAAAGGCTCTTGCATGTGAATAAGGCCCTTTAGGGTGATCCCAAAGGGCCTTTGTGGCGGGGGCGATGAGCTAGGCCTCGGCTGTACCGTCGAGGCTCTGATTCAGCCGGTCGAGCGCCTTGCGGGTCTCGGGTGAAGGGATCTGGGTGTAGACGTCCATGGTCATCGAGATCTGCGAGTGGCGAAGGATGCGCATCGCGACCCGAGGATGGACGTCGAGTGCGGCCAGGAGCGAGGCGCAGGTGTGTCGGGTGTCGTGGACGCGGATACGCGGGACGCCGGCCTTTCGGCAGTGCGCCTCGAAGGCCCGGTTGAAGTTGCGCGGCTCAATCGGAGTGCCATTGCGGGTCGTGAAGACGAGATCGGACTCCTGCCACCGATCTCCTGCCCGCTTGCGCGCTTCCTCTTGGACGAGCACGGCCCCCGCCGGCGTCGGGTGTGGCCTCGGGGCGGCCCGGCCGGCGCGTGGGACGAGCTCTCATGACCGGGGTCATCGAACCGTGCCGCCTATGCATGGAGCAGGGCCGCTCCTTCGAGGGGACCGGCCTGCCGATCTTCAGGCGCACCCTGGCCAACGGCCGCGTACAGGCCTGCCTGCTCAGCGTTGGCTCCGGCTGGCCCGACTACCGCCTGATCTGACCAAGGGCTCGTCGACCCGGCGCACGGGTTCGGTGTCGCCGAGGCCTCGGCGGGCCTGGCGGTGCATCCGGTGGGCTTCGTCGCTGACGTGCTCGGAGAGGTCGTCGATGGGGGCGACGGCGTCGAGGAGGCCGATGATCTGGGTGATCCGCTCGGCCGTGGTGAGCTTTCCCCAAACCAGCCCGGCCGTCGCGCCGGGCTGCCGCATGTACGGCGACGCCGATTCGGCATAGCCGCTGACGGTGCCGTCGGCGCCGCTTACGCTCCGATCATGGCGGACATCGGCTACCTTGACGCCTGGCAGATGTGGCTGTCGGGGAACCCCACCCTGCGGGACGCCGACCTCTTCGGGCTGAACATGCTGTGGTGGGGGCGCCTGGGAAAGATCGGCGCGTTTCTCGGCGGAATGACCGCAGTCCTCGACGTCCTCGGCCCAGAACGGATCCGAGAATACGGAGGCCGCATCCGAAGGCTCTCCGACTCGCGGACACGAAGCGGTCTCGCCGGCGCGGCCACCGTGGCGGTAGCGCTCCTCTCGGGGCTGGCAGGCGCGACCACCGACATCGCCGCAGGCCCTACCGGCGCTCGGCTCGCGTTGATCGCACTCACAGGTCTGCTGCTGCTCGGGGCCGCCTGGATGGTATTGGCATTGACCCGGGCCAAGCTGTTCGAGGCAGCCCTGAACGGCGTCGCTCGCGTGCTCGAACACCCAAGGTCGCTGCAATGGTGGCGCACCGGCAGCCTGGTGCTGCTCGTGGCCGGATTCCACTTCGACTTGCTCGCCTCGTAGCGGGGCGAGGTTCGCCGCTGAACTGACCCCACCCCACCCCACCCCACGATCGCGAGGCCCGGCGCACAGCCCCCGCTGTGCCGGGCCTCGCCCATCCATTGGGGGGTGCACGTGCGGTGCTTCCTCGACGGTCAGTGTCGCCCTCACCTTGGAGAACCGGTGGGCAGGCTCCTGCCAGTGCACCACCATCCCCCCATCCCTGAACGCGGGGATGTGCCAGGCCAGACAGGTCTTCCCCCGTACGGGGGTGCGGCTGTTCATCGGTCCGCCCGGACGAAGCGCACCGTGCCCGCCGGATCGACGGTGGCCCGGAAGATGACTCGCCGCGCCAATCGTCGGGAAAGGCGCCGAAGTCGTGAATCCGGTGCATGATCCGGCCGTGCGGCACCCTGGCCGGGTCCATGCGGCGAAGTGCCGTGCGCAGCGCGTCCATCGAGGTTGCCTTCCCGGAGGTGGTGCCGCACTTTTCCGTGGTCTGAAGCGTTCAAGATCAAGATGTGTGCGGCGCGGCTCGGATTGTCAGTGCGGTGGGCCATACTCCGCCAAGCCAGGGTGATCACAAACAAGGCGAAGGCGTTGACATGGCACAGTTGCTGCGGAGGCTCGACGACGAGATCTACGTCGAGTACAACACGTTCGGGCTGGACGGCACCGACCTGCCGCAGTGGGGCTCCCCCACCGACGAGATCTACCACTTCGTCGCGGGCGTGCGGCTGGAGTCCTGGGACGCCGAGCCGGAACCCGCGGACGCCTCGTGGACGCCGGTCAGTTCGGCGACGTTCGTCGCGGAGAGTGGCGTGGTCGCGATCGTCGCGATGATGGACGGCAGGGGGCACGACTTCCTGATCGGGCCGCCGCGTTTCGAGTACGGCGTGCGCATGTACCTGCGTGAGCCCGAGCCGGGCGACGGGCATGCCACGGGTGAGTGCGAGGAGGCGTGGCTCCTGCGGTTCTGGCCGATCCGGGATGTCTTCGACCCGATCACGCACGCGGCGCCGTTCTCCTATATTGCGCGCGGGGTGCTGTACTACTCAATCGACCTCGAGCCCGAACAACTCGTGCAACCGCCGGCGCGGCGGGAGGTGCCGGTGCCGGTTTCGGGGGTGGCGGACTGGGCGTCGCTGCGCGCGGACCCGGACCTGGACACCTTCGACGGCTGGCTGCGTATGTTGCGCGGCAAGGCCGAGGGCAGGGGCGTCACCGTTCACGAGTTGCTGCGCGGGGCCGGGGTCGACATCGAGGACGGCGTGGACCTCACCCCGGCCTCCTGCACCCCGCCGAGGGCGCGTGCGGGGCGGTTCGAGGATCCGCTGATCGACCGCTACTACGCCGAGCAGGCGCGGCGAGGCTTGTTGTCCAGGCGCGACCTGGGCGAGGATCGGCTGCGCGAGTACGCCGACAGCGAGCGCATCGCCAAGGAGTTGTGCCGCAGCGGCACGCAGACGTTCTCGGTGCCCGTCGAAGGCCGTGGCGCCCTATATGTACGACCGGGTGTCAGCCGCCGCGTGTGGCGGTGGGAGGACGACATGCTCGGCGGCGAGCTCATGGACGACGGGTTGACAGTAGATCGGCAGATTCTGGCCAGGAACCCGTGGACCAGGCAAATCCTCGTCTCCGGCATCGTCACGGTCCTGCGCCGCGATCACGACAGGCGCGGCTGTGGCGACACCGTCTGGTACGTGGTGCGCGACGCCGAGCCGCACGAGGCGGCCAGGGTGTTGTGCGCGGAGGCCACCTGGGAGGAGGACCCGGATCAGCGCCGGGCCTTGGACGAAGTGGCCAGGGAGAAGCTGATCGACCTGCGGGCCACCTACAGGAGCCGGGAGAGGTGAGTGCCGGGCCTCGTCACGCGGCGAGGCCGCGCGGCCGGGTCGGAGATAGCTAGGCGACTGATGGGTGACAAGAAGCCTCCGGCGGGGGCGCTCCCGGCTCCGGGATGATCGCTGTGCTGAGAGCAGAGCCGTAGGTGGCTGAGGCGAAAGCTGATCATCCCGCCCGCCATCGGCCCGGGACAAGCCGAGCCGGCCAAGGCTAGGGGGTCAAGGTCGTTCGTCCGGTGGGGCGCTCCACCTTGACCCCCTGGCCTTGACCAGCTTCCCCTGCGGGCGGGTCGACGGCAGACAGGATGATCAGCAGGCGAAGTGCGCGCGTACCCGCGCATGGGTACGTCGGTGATGGTCTTGAGCGCTGCGGCTCCGAGAAGGCCAAGGCCAACTGTACGGCTGGACGTACTGCAGGCCGGCCCTCCTTGCCCCATGACGCTCGGCGACCCCCCGGGGCACGGCAACCCGAATATCGACCGTGACCTTATGGGCGCCGACCACGGCGCGGACGCGTCGCCGCCCTAGGTGGCTGGTGTTAAGCGGCCTTCCAGTGATCATGGTGGAGTGCCGGCACACAACCTGGCCGGCTTCGAGGCTGGTTTCGCTCTCGAGTGGAGCACGTGTGCCAGATTCTAGTTTTTCGCGGTCCCAGTGGAGGGACCAAGTTTCCCCACGCGAAAACATCAGCCTCCTAAGTGCGGCAACGTGCGGTCGCATACAGATGATCGTCTGCGGGCATCACGCGTCGGAGCTCCGAGCTTGCGTGGGAGCCGAGGACGTCCACCCAGGGCTCTGAGGCCGGTGGGTCGTTCAGACGCCGCCGAGGTCGTCCCGGAGGTGGCGGGTGCCGACGGATCCGGGGTAGGGGCTCAGGCGCGGGTCAGGTCCTGTAGGCCGATCACGCGGAGCAGTTCGAGTCGCTCGTAGGACTCGCTGCCCGGGCGGGCGGTGTAGACGACCAGCCGCTGATCGTGCTCCGGGCTCAGCAGCACCTCGCAGTCCAGCTCCAGGAGGCCGACGACGGGGTGCAGGAAGCGTTTGACGTCGGAACGGCGTACGGCGACGTTGTGGGCGTCCCACAGCGCCGCGAACTCCTCGCTCCTGGCGCGGAGCCTGCGGACGAGCCCCGCCAGCCGCGCGTCATCCGCGCGGCGGGCGAGTGTGGCGCGTAGATCCGCCACCGCCGCGCGAGCGCCGCCGTCACGGTCCTCGGCCGGGAAGATCTCGCGCGCGGACGGGTCCGTGAAGTAGCGCCAGACGACGTTGCGCTCCGCCTCGGGGCGGGCGGATGCGTCGCCGTTGAGCGCCTTGGCCATCGCGTTCTGCGCGAGGATGTCGCCGCGGTCGTTCACCACCTGGGCGGGAGTGTCGGTGAGCCGGTCGAGGACGAGGAGGAGGCCGGGGCGGACGTGCTCCGTGGCCGGCCGGTCCCGTGGGGGCTCTTCGCCGGCCAGATGGAAGAGGTGGTCCCGCTCGTCGCCCGCCAGCCGCAGCGCGCGGGCGACGGCGGCGAGCATCTGGCGGGACGGGCGCGAGCCCCTGGCCTGCTCCAGCCGCGTGTAGTGGTCGGTGGACATGCCCGCCAGTTGTGCCACCTCTTCGCGGCGCAGCCCCGGGGTGCGGCGCCGGGGGCCGTGCGGTAGCCCCACGGCGGCGGGGGCAAGGCGGGTGCGGCAGTGGCGCAGGAAGTCGGCCAGCTCGGATCTGTCCACGCTTCTACCATGCCCCGGGACGCCGGACGCAGCCAGGGACGACCGGTCCCGGGATAAGGGCGTCTCTCCCGCCGGCGCTCGCACCGCCGCACGCTGGAAGCCGCCCCGGCGGACCGGCGGCACCCCGCGGGTGCGACGAGACGATCACAGGGAGGGGCCACGTGCCCCACGCGGTACCTACATGACAGTCGCATCCGGAATCCCTGGTGTGCCGGGCTTTCGAATGATCCGGATAACCCTCCGAAGAAAGGTATGGATCGCATGCGGTACCGCACGCTCGGCCGGACCGGTATCAAGGTCAGCCCCTACGCGCTCGGCACATTGATGTTCGCCACGTCAATCGGCAACCCCGACCCCGACGACTCGGCCCGTGTCATCCACAAAGCGCTGGACGCGGGGATCAACTTCATCGACACCGCCGACGCCTACGGCGACTCCGAAGAGGTCGTCGGCAAAGCGCTCAAGGGGCGGCGTGAGAACGTCGTCATCGCGACCAAGGTGAGCCGCCCGATGGGTGAGGACCCCAATCAGCAAGGCGCCTCGCGGCGCTGGATCATGACCGCGGTCGAGAACTCGCTGCGCCGTCTGCGGACCGACCACCTCGACCTTTACCAAATTCATCGGCCGGACCCCACCACTGACATCGAGGAAACGCTCTCCGCGCTCTCCGACCTGATCCACAGCGGAAAGGTCCGTGCGATCGGGTCGTCCACGATGCCCGCGTCCGACATCATCGACGCCCAGTGGGTCGCAGAGCGGCGCGGCCTGGAAAGGTTCCGCACCGAGCAGCCGCCTTACTCGCTGCTCGACCGCGGCGTCGAACGCGAGGTGCTGCCGATCACGCAACGCTTTGGGATGGGCACGTTGGTGTGGGGCCCGCTCGGGCAGGGACTGCTCACCGGGCGCGTCCGCAAGGGTCGGCAGAACGAACTTCGCCGCGCGGGCCTTCTCAAACACCTCAACGACGAGCGCCGCCTCGACGTCGTCGAGCAGTTCATTTCGCTCGCCGAAGAGGCGGGCTTGCCGCTGACCCACCTCGCGATGGCGTTCGTGATCGCTCATCCTGGCGTGACCAGCGCGATCGTCGGGCCACGCACGATGAGCCACCTCGACGACCTTCTCGCCGGTGTCGAGGTCACACTCACCGACGAGATCCTCGGCCGGATCGACGAGATCGTCCCGCCCGGCACCGACGTCGGCACGCTCGACCAGGCTTACGTGCCCCCGGCCCTCCAGAGTTCGCGCCTCCGACGCCGGCCCGTCAGTGAACGGGCCGCCGCCTGACCCGTCTCCCTACAGTGTTCCGGACGGCTTCGAGGGCCCACGGGCGCCGGGAGGCGGGCTGCAGCAGCGTCTCGGCCATCCAGGCGTCGTTCCGCAGGCTCGGCAGCCGCAGCCGGGCCTGGGCCCGTACGCGGAAAGAAGAACCGCACGGTGTGGTCGCGGCCGGGGCTGGTGTAGCCGGCGAGGGCCGCACCGCCGAGGGGCTTGATCTCGATCGTGTGGGCCTCGATCCGCTCGTAGAGACACACGCGGTCACGCTCCTCGAATGCGACTCGTCCGTAAGCTGAAGGTGTGTCCCCCGCATTGGTCCTGCTCGACGGCGTTCGCTGGCAGGGTGCGCGCGTGGTCGGCGATCGCGCGCAAACCCTGCTGGCCGTGCTCGCGCTGCACGGGCGTGCGGGGGTCGGTGACGAGCGCCTGGTCGAGGAGTTGTGGCCCGACGAGGCGCCGGCCAACCCGACGAAGGCGTTGCAGGTGGTCGTCTCGCGGACCAGGGCCGCGACCTCCGCCGACGTCGTGGTGCGGATGCCGCGTGGTTATCGGCTCGGGCTGCCCGCCGGTCAGGTGGACGCGCTGCTGGTCGGCGCGCTGGTGGAGCAGGCACGGGCCGCGCTGGGAGAAGATGACATGGCGCTCGCGGTTCGCCGCGCTGAAGAGGCCATGAGTCTTGTGGCCGGCGGCTTGGATGACGCCAGCGGTCCTCTCGTCGAGTTGAATGGCGCCAGGGGTCCTCTCGCTGACCTGGATGGTGCCACGGGGCCGCTCGCTGAGCTGAGGGGCGTCGCCGCAGGGTGGGTGGCCGAGGCGCGACGGGTGGCGGCGATCGCGCGGGGCCGGAGCGGCGCTCACGAGGGCGCGCTGCCGTTGCTGGAGGAGGCCGCGGCCGACCGGCCGCACGACGAGGAACTGCTCGCCTGCCTGCTGCGCAGCGAGGCCGCCGTACGAGGTGCCGCCGCCGCTCTGGAGCGCTACGAGCGGTATCGCGCGGGTCTGGCCGCGCGGCTCGGTACCGGACCGGGGCCTGAGCTTGCCCGCGTGTACGCCGAACTCCTCGTCGCCGATCGGCCGGTGCGTGAGGGCATCCTGTTCGACGGTTCCTCGCTGCTCGGTCGCGACGGCGACCTCCGGGCGGTGCACGCCTTGCTGCGGACCAATCGGGTGATCTCCATCATCGGCCCTGGCGGGCTGGGCAAGACGCGGCTGGCTCATGTGGTCGGCAGGAACGCCGCTCAGCCCATCGCCCACTTCGTCGAGCTCGTCGGCGTCTCCTCGCCGGAGGGCGTGGTGGGCGAGGTGGGTTCGGCGCTCGGGGTCCGGGACTCGGTCAGCGGGCGTCGTACCCTGACCGCCGAGCAGCGTTCCGACGTTCGCGCCCGGATCGCCCAGCATCTCGACCAGGCTCCGGCACTGCTGATCCTGGACAACTGCGAGCACGTGATCGAGGCCGTCGCCGATCTGGTGGCGTTCCTGACCGTGACGACCCGCGACCTGCGCGTGCTCATCACCTCGCGCGCCCCCTTGTCGATCCCGGCCGAACGCGTCTACCTGCTCGGCGAGCTGCCCACGGGCGACGCGGTGGAGTTGTTCCGCCAGCGCGCCACGGCCGCTCGCCCGGGTGCGCGGATCGTCGAGGGAGTGGTCGAGGAGGTGGTCGCCCGCCTCGACGGTCTGCCGCTCGCGATCGAGCTGGCCGCGGCCAAGGTGCGGGTGATGTCGGTGGAGGAGATCGCGCGGCGCCTGGCGGACCGGTTCGCCCTGCTGCGCGGCGGGAATCGTACGGCCCCCGATCGGCACCAGACGCTGCTCGCGGTCATCGACTGGTCGTGGAATCTGCTGGGCGAGCCAGAACGACAGGCGTTGCGGTGGTTGTCGCTGTTCGGCGACGGTTTCACGCTGGCAGCGGCCGAGCACGTACTGGGGCCGGACGCCCTGCACGTCGTGGACGCGCTGACCGAGCAGTCGATGCTGAGCGTCCGCGAGACGACGTACGGCCTCCGCTACCGGATGCTGGAGACCGTCAGGGAGTTCGGGCGGATGCGGTTGAAGGAGGCCGGCGAGGAGACGCCCGCTCGGGCGGCGCAGCGGGCATGGGCGACGGCGTACACCCTCGAACACGCCTTCAAGCTGTTCAGCCCGGCGCAGTTCGCGGCGGTGGACGCGTTGCGCGTCGAGGAGGGCAACCTCGCCGATCTGTTCCGGCAGGCTCTCGGCGAGTCCGATCCCGTTACGACGGTCCAGTTGCTGGCCGGCCTCGGCGCGCTGTGGTCGATCCGCGGCGACCACGTCCGGATCCTCGTTCACTGGGAGGCGATCGCCCAGGTGATCAGCGGCTGGATGCCGCCGCCGCACCTCGTCGAGGTGACCAGGGCCGCCTTGGTGATCGCTCTGATGAACCACGCCATCGTCACCGATCGCAGCGGCGACCCGTTGCGCGATCTCCTCCGTACGCTGCCCACCGGTGACACCACGAATCCCCGCCTGGCGGCGATGGCCACGGTGATGCTCGCGTGCGACGCGGCCGACGGCGCCGAGGTACACCGCCGGCTGGCGGAGTTGTGCCGGAGCACCGACCCTGACGTCGCCCTGGCGGCGACGCAGATGAGCGTCCACGTCCTGGAGAACGCGGGTGAGGTGACGGGGGCGATCGAGGCCGCCGAGCGGACCCTGACGATGATCGGCGAGGATGAGGGGCCATGGTTCGCCGCGATCATGCGCGCCTTGCTGGCCCACCTGGTCATGCGGCTCGGCGACCGCCGGCGTGCGGTCGGACACGCGCGGACCGCCATCCCGGTGCTGAGCCGGGTCGGCGCGACCGACGACGAGACCCAGCTACGCGCGGTGCTGCTGACCTCCGCGCTCGCCGACGGCGACCTCGACACCGCGGAGGCCGAGCTCGCCGAGATCAGCCGGATCAACGAGAGCGAGGCGGTGCTCGGGGGGATGGCCATCGTCTCGTTGTGCGCGGCCGAGCTCGCCCTCGCCCGTGGCGAGACGGCCGCCGCGCTCGCGGAGTACCGCCTGGCCGTCCAGCGGGCACGCGATCTGCGCCTGCCCGGGTTCTCACGCGCAGAGTTCACGCCATGGATGATCGTCGCGATTTCGGTCTCTTTGACGGCGTACGCGTACCACGCCCCGCCGGAGGACGTCCGGTACGGCGAGGAGTTGTTCTCCGCCGTCCGGGGCTACGACCTGCTGGACATCCACAACCCCGTCCTCGACTACCCGCTGTGCGGCTCCATGCTCTTCGCGCTCGGCGCCTGGGGGTTGCTGCGGGGTGCCATGGCTTCCCGCGACTCGATCCGGTTGCTGGTGCTGGCCGAGCGGTTCGCGTACAACAGCATCATGCCCAGCATGACCTTCGAGGGGATCGAACCGTACGCGGAGCGGGCCGCGCCCGGGATGATCGCCGCCGTGCGGGCCGAGTACGGCGATCGACGCGGCTCCGACCTGCTCGACGAGGCGCGGAGTCTCGTCGAGCAGGTCTCCGGCCGTGACGGACGGAGGTCACATGTGCCGCTTGTAGCTGCGTACCGACAGCGGCGCGAAGATCGCGATAACGGTCAGGCACGCCAGGAGCGTCCAGGCCACCTCTCCGCTGACGAGGGCGCTGTTGGCGAGGTCGCGGGCGGCCGTGACCAGGTGTGAGACCGGGTTGATCCTTACGAACGCGGCGAGCCAGTCGGGCAGGGTCTCGACGGGGACGAACGCGTTCGACAGGAACGTCAGCGGGAACAAGATCATCATGGAGATGCCCTGCACCGCCTGGGCGCTCCGGGCGATCGTGCCGACCCAGGTGAAGACCCACGCCAGCGACCAGCCCGTGAAGATCGCCAGCAGGATCGCGGCGAGCACGCCGCCCGCTCCGCCGCCCGGACGGTAGCCCAGCACCAGACCCATGGTGAAGGTCAGAGTGGCCGCGATCGTGTAGCGCAGCAGGTCGGCCACCATCGGGCCGGCGAGCGGCGCGATGCGGGCGATCGGCAACGACTTGAACCGGTCGAAGACACCCTTCTCCATGTCCTCGCGGAGTTGCGTGCCCGTGGCCATGCACGTCGTCAGCACGGTCTGGGCGAGGATGCCGGGGATCATCTGGGGGAGGTAGCTCTCCACGTCGCCGGCGATGGCGCCGCCGAAGATGAAGGCGAACATCGCGGTGAACAGGATCGGCTGCAGCGCCACGTCGAAGAACTGCTCCGGGTTGCGGCGCATCTTCTTGAGCGCCCGCCACGCCATCATCAGGGTCTGGCCGAGCGTCTCCCCAATGGAGACGCGCTGCCGGGCGGCCGCCACGCGGTCGGCGGCCCGGACCGCCTCGCGGGCGGGTGCGATCATGGTGCTCATCGGTTCTCCTCCGTGCCGGTTTCGTCGTCCCTGCCGGTTTCGCGGCCGGTGAGGGCGAGGAACACCTCGTCCAGGCTGGGCTTGGCCACGCTCACCGAGGAGATCGACACTCCGGCGGTGCGAAGCGCGATCAGTACGTCCGCGGCCAGGTCGGCCTGGTCGAGGGCGACGTTGAGGCGGCCTCGCTCCGGACTGACGATCGGGTCGGAGCCGAGGACGCGCCGCACGACCTCCACGGCGGCGGGTGCGTCGCCCGGGTCGGCGAGCAGCAACTGGAGGGCGGAGTTGCCGACCGCGGTCTTCAACTCGTCGGGGGTGCCCTCGGCGACCTTGCGGCCGTGGTCGATAACGGCGACGCGATCGGCGAGCTGGTCGGCCTCGTCCAGATATTGCGTGGTCAGCAGCACCGTGCAGCCGTTGGCGACCAGACCGCGGATGGTGTCCCACATCTGGCCGCGCGTGCGCGGATCGAGACCGGTGGTCGGCTCGTCCAGGAAGATCAGCGGTGGCCTGGTGATCAGGCTGGCCGCCAGGTCGAGGCGCCGGCGCATGCCGCCCGAGAACTGCGCGATCGGTTTGCCGGCGGCCTCCTCCAGGCCGAACTGGCCCAGCAGCTCGGTGGCGATGCGCCGGGCGCGCGGCGCGGCGATGCCCTGCAGGCGACTGAAAAGCCACAGGTTCTCGCGGGCGGTCAGGTTCTCGTCGACCGACGCGTACTGTCCGGTGACGCCGACGAGCTGGCGGATCACGTGCGGGTTGCCGGCCACGTCGACCCCGAAGATCTCGGCACGGCCCGCGTCGATCTTCAACAGGGTGGCCAGCATCCGTAGCGTGGTGGTCTTGCCGACAACTAGACTAGGACCCCTAAGGGCAGTTCGGGAGGAAGGGGCGACCAGGTGAGCGAGATCATCGGCGGAGGCATCAAGGTATGGCCGTTGGAGGAGGGGCAGGCCCCGCCGCCTGTCGTTCCTCCCATGGTCGCGGGCATCTATCTACGGATCTCCGATGATGACGAAGGGCTTGAGCTGGGGGTCAAGCGTCAGGACATGGACGCCACAGCGAAGGTCATCGAGAAGGGCGCGACCGAGGTACGCCGCTACTGTGACAACGACATCGGCGCGTCGACCCGCAGCAAGAAGCGTCGGCCGGACTTTGAGCAGTTGATAGCCGATGCCGAGGCCGGTCATCTTCACCTGATCGGGTACGTGACCAATGCGCGGCTCACCCGCAGGCCCGCCGAGTATGAGCGGATCATCTCGCTTGTGGAGCGGACCGGGGTTCGTCTGGTATCGGTGAAGTCGGGTGACATCGACTTGACCACCGCAGACGGGCGGATGCTCGGCCGCATCCTTGCCGCCGCCGACGCGGCCGAGTCCGAGCGCATCGGGGAACGTGTCGAGCGCAAGCACGAGGAGCGCCGGGAGAACGGTCTGCCGCACGGCGGGAGCCCGATTCTGGGCTATCTGCCGCCCGACCCGGACAAGGGCATCGGCTACATGACCCACGTGGACGAGCGGGCACAGGGGTATCTCGACACGGGCGCGGACATGGCGCTTGACGGTCTGGGGTGGACCGCGATCATGGACCACTGGAACGCCGAGGGGTTCACCCGGTTGAACGGCACCCCGTGGGTGACCCGGGATGAGGTCAAGACGACGATCCTTGCGCCCAAGCGCGCCGGGTTGGTCGCGCATGGGTATGAGATCGTGGGGGCCGGGAATTGGCCGCCGGTGATCGATCCGGCCAAGTGGGAGAAGCTGATCACGCGGTTCCCGAAGACCCCGCGTGAGAAGAATCAGGCAGCCCGGGGGTTGCGGCGGCATTCGGACCCGGCGTTGGCCAAGCCGGGGCAGGGCATGCGCAAGTACCCGAACTCCGGTCTGGTGATGTGCGGGTTGTGCGCGGCCAAGCTACGGGTCAAGAAGCCGGGCGGTACCCGCGCCGACATGTACGTGTGCGCCAAGGGCATCGGGGGATGCGGCAAGATCGGTCGTAACAAGGACTGGGTAGACGACCTGATCAGCACCTACGTGCTCACCCGCATCGAGGAGGAGTACGCCGCTACCGCTGTCGCGGCCACCTCACCGGCCGAGATCGCCCGCCTGAAGCAGGAGATCAGCTCTCGGGAACAGCGGATCATCGAGGCGCGGGACGCGGCCAAGGACCCCGACAGCGGATGGACGGTGGCCGACGCGGGCAAGGTCATGCGTGATCTACGCGTGGAGATCGACGGATTCAAGCGGGAACTTGGCCAGGAGTTCGCCAAGGAGCAGGCCGTCACCACCAGCAAAGAGGACCTGATCGCGACCTGGCTGGACATCGAGCCCTCTATGGCCGAGGCACGCGCGACCATTGCGCGCCGCTACGTGGACCAGGTGATCATTCATCCGCTTCCCCGTAAGGGACGGTGGACGCCGGACAAGTACCCCGCCGACTCCATTTCGATCATCGGCCGGTAGACCGGCATCAGGCAGACGACAGCCCCGGACCCGTGCATGATCCGGGGCTGTGGCCAGAGATGACCTATCCGGCCCCTCTGGCATGCCGCGTGTGACGCACCAACGCCGTCAACGCCCGGTTGCGTTCCTCCCGATCAACCGCAGACGCCGCCGCAGCATCCCGCCGCGCCTGGTTACGCACCGCCTCCAGCAACTCCGCCGCCGGGCCGACCCCGGGGGTTGCACGGGCGCGCCGCTTACGCTTCCCCTGCTGTCCGGCCCCAGATCGGCCCCCCTGCCCACGATCCCCACCAGACAGCCGAGCCTGCCCCTTGCGCTCGTCGGCCCGCCCACCCACCCGGGGGGCCGTCGTGGCCGGCGTCGGAGCATAACCACAGGCCACAGCGCCTTTAACCCCTGTATCGGAGCCTTCGGCGCTGTCTTTGTCCTCGCGACCCTCACCGTGCAGCAGCCCCGCCGTCTCGCAGCCAAGGCTCTCATCATCCATCCCCGGTAAGAAGTCAGCGATCAACGAGCCTCCCCATCCCGCCCCGCCCGCTCACTTTCGATCGCCCGAGCAGTAGCCACCCGTTGCCGAATAGATTCGGCCAAGATCGCCTCACCCGGCGTGTACCCCGACCCGGCGAACCGCCAATGCCCCATCACCAGCGTCGTGTCATCCCCCGGAGCAGGCAGCCCCAGCCGAGCCCGCGCCTCCTGCGCCCGATGATCGCCGCGCGCCCCCCGAAGATCCCCCAGCGTGGTCGAGTAATGGCGGCTCTTGGTGGAGAAGTGCCCCCGGAACCCGAGCATGTGCGCCCACGGCCGCAGCCGCAGATCGGCGAACTCCCGCCGCGCCCCCAGCTCCCAGCACACGGCGATCATCCGCCGGGCATGCTCGGTCACCGGCAACAGATCCAGGTGAAGCCCCGGCTTCAGCCCCGTCCCGGCGCACCGCCCGCACACCCCGCGCAGCCTCCCGGTACGACCCGACCCCTTACACGGCCCGCAGGACAGCCGGTAGTCCACCGTCCCCGACGCTTCCGCGCCCTTGGTCGCGTACTTGGCGATGTAACCCGCCACCGCCGTCTCGTTCACCCCCTCCAACGTCGTGCCCAAGATGATCGGCCGGATATCGAGCTGATCACCCCACACCAGCCGCCGCACCCCCAGGGCGCTTTCCGGGGTGTCCACCTCCACCCGAGAAGCCGCCGCCGGGATCGCCGCGACCAGCAGCCGCACATCAGCCCAGTCCGGCGGAGGCTCGCTCGCCCCGTCCGGACCGTCCAGCCGGATCACCGCGTGAAAGTGCACCAGGCCCCGCCGCTGGTATTCGGCAACCTTCGCGAACGACACCCGGACCCGGCTGTTGAACGCGCGTCGGCTCATGCCCGCGAGCGCGGCGAGTTCCTGACGCATGGCCAGAGTGAACCGGTGCCACAGCACCCCCGCGTGCGCCTGCCACAGCACCGCCCCGGCATAGTCGTAACACTCCGGGCACAGCGGTTGCCCCAGCCGCTCGTCACGCGGGTCGTGCGCCTGGTGGCAGCCGACCGGGCGGCCGTGCTCACACACCTTGTCGCGGGCACGTGGACGGCAGGCCCGCACCCGCCCGTTCTTCTCCCGCCGGGTATGCACCGGCCCGAACGACGGGGCGGTGAGCGTGGCGAACACCCGAGGATGCGCGCTCACACTGCCGGGCACGCCCTTACCCCCCGACAGGCCCGCCCGGATGAGCTGGAAGGTGTCGGCCCGGTAGATCTCCGAACACGACGGGCAGACCGACGAGCGCCGGTTGCCGCAGGCGACCAGCAGATACCCCGAAGGTTCGGCCGACGTGTCGTAGGTGTGCAGCACCTCACCGGTTGCCGAATCCAGCACCATCGACTCCCCGGCCAGATGGATCGGATTCGAGCACCCGCCCGTCGCGGCCACCATCGACCGCCACCGCTCAAACCCCGGATCGTTGACCACCGACACCAGTTCGGCCATCCACTCCGGTACCCCCTGCCGTCCCTGTCGCTCCGTGTTGTCGCTGATCTGTTCTCCCTTGCTCATGACCAACCACCTCCCACCGCCAGTCACCACTACCTGTAGTACATGCTGCCCGACATCGACAGTCTATGCAACCTGTAGTACAAGTAGTAGGACGGATGGCGCGAGGGAGAGGTTCCCATGGAGACCGACGACAGGACCGAAGACCGGGCCGAGGACAAAGACGTCCGGTGGCGCGTGATCGCCGCCGAGCTACGCGCCGCCATCCTGGACGGCCGATACCCACCCGGCGGCCCGTTGCCGAGCGAGCCGGAACTGACTCGCAAGCACGGGGTGTCCCGGCCCACCGTCCGCAAGGCCATCGACACCCTTGTGACCGAAGGGCTGATCTACGTCATGCGTGGCCGAGGGTCGTTCGTCCGGCCCGCCCCCGAGCGTGAGGTGATCCTGATCACCAACCAGGACAGGCCCGACCTTGCCTGCCCCGCCTACCACCCAGAGATCCGGCCGTTCGGCAAAGTCGGCTGGGAGACCTTCCACCGCGACGCCAAGCGCGAGGGCGGCTCTCTGCCCTACGACGACGGCAAGATCGCAGCCAACCGCGACATCGCGATCATGCTAGGCGTGCGCAACGGGCACCCGGTCATCCACCGGCACGCCACATGGAGCCAGGGCTACTCACCCCGCTTCGAGATCAACAGCTACACCAACGCCGACCTTGTACCGGACTGGGACGATCAGAAGCGCTACCACCAGTACCGCAAGCGGATCAAGTTCTTCTACGAGCAGCTTCAACGCGACCGAGGCCCGGTCCGATGGGTGACCCTCACCACCGCCCGCATCGCCTACGAAGACGAACGAACCACACTCGGCATGGACTACGCCGAAGCCATCCTGATCATCCGCCGCACCATGACCGACGACCAAGGCCACCCGCTAGAAGTCACCGAAGTCAAAGCAGCGGCCAACCGATACGAGATCGCCCACGGCGCAGAAATAGCCGACGACCCCAACGGCCTGTTCACCCCCGAGGAACTGGCCGAAGAAGGCATAGCCCTGGTCATATAGCGGCTCAAAGTTTCTTTACTGGTTCAAGGGGCGGCGCTGACGCGCCGCCCGGGGCCGCCGCCCTGCGGGCGGCCAGCGCTCCCCGGGCATGCGGCCTGGAGGCCGGTCCCGGGGGCGCGCCGTCCTCAGGCGACGGCCCCGGCACACACCAGCACACCCCAGAACCAACCAAGATCATTCAGCATCAAGCCGCGGAACAGTCCAAGATCGACCATCCGCCGCAGTGGCGCCGGCCAAACTCCCTCACGGTCGCCCTACGGGTGGCCTACGGCCATTTCGCCGGCCCCACCGCTCTCCTAGGCACTGAGGGGGGCGCATGAGTCCGTACACTGCCGGAACTCTCCCCGCCCAAGTTCGTCTTTGCCGAAAGAACCGCAGGTACCCAGACCTGTCTTCCACGGCCCACGCCGACCTACACGCAAGCATGCAGAAGGCCCTCAACCGGAACGCTCCCGGTGAGGGCCATCCACAAGTGGCACCCGATCGCACAGCGCAAGAAGGGCGCCCACCTACCCGATCGGGTTATCCGGGGAGTCAAGCCAGACGCGTTGCCCTTCTGGCGTGATGGTCATCCCGAACCGGTCACGCTCCGGCTCACCCCACGAAACCCACCGCAAGTAAGCCGCCTCCACCTCATCCCACAGGTCACGAGGCCCCCGCTGGAAGACTGAAACCCGCCTGAAGCCGGGCGCATAGTGCACCTGCGCCTCTGAGTCGCCAGACGACAGCCACAACCGGAACCCGCCGCCTTCCTCCCCGGCGTGCGCGCCTTGCACATCCGGCAGCAGTCCCGCCACAGCGACATCAGCCCCCGTTGAAGACCACACCACACGACGCGGATCAAGAGCGGTAGCCGAATCGCGGAACGACCCTTCTAACGAGACGTCCCTCCACCGCTGTGAACGCATCGGCATGAAGACAACGCCCCGATGAAACCTCCCCACAGCGGTGCCGTCCCCGACCACGGTCAACCGGGCCAAGTGCCCGCCCTCCCAATACGGCATCCACGGAACAACGAGAAGCCCACCGGCCCGGGTCTGCTCCACCCAGGCATAGGGCACCTCGCTCACTCCGCAAGTGACGTGCACCCGGTCATACGGCGCTCTCTCAGAGCATCCTTTCGCGCCGTCGCCAAGAATCAGTCTTGGCACATGCCCGGAAGCCTTCAAATTCTCGACGGCTCTACCGAATACGGCCTGATCGATTTCGATACTCGTCACATTGTCGTCGCCGAGACAATGCGCCAGCAGTCCCGCCGTCCATCCCGTCCCCGTGCCGATCTCCAGAACCTCATCCCCCTCGTAGGGGTTGAGAAGGCTTAGGCCTGCCGCGACGATACCCGGAGCCGACGACGAGGAGGTGTACTCACCTTGCCCCGCCGCCACATCGACCGTTCCCTCATCGATCTGCGTGATAATCGCGGCATCGGAATACACAGCAGACAGCCACACCTCTGGGTCCGCCGTTCGATCGATCAGATATCCCATAGATCCGTCTTCGGGATGGCACCATGCCCTGTCCGGGATGAACAGGTGACGGGGAACGGCATGCATCGCCTCCCGCCACCTGCCATCTAGATCCGCTAACTGACCGGTGAGGGCGGCAATACGCTCACCAATGTTCACTTGCCGCCCTTGTCCCCTTTTCCTCCATGCTGACCCGGAGGCTTAGGGCTCGATCCGTTCTGACTCGCAGGCGTCGGCTTCGGCTTCTCCACCGGCTTGTCCGAAGGCTTGTCGCCCTCATGCTGACCCATTGACTGCCTCTCCTTCCCTTTAGTCGATCATTTTTCGTTGGAGCTTGCTCGGCCATCGTAGCTCCGTTAAGCCGAGCCGGGTAGACCTTCAAACAACAAGCCGGAGCCCGAAAATGGACACCAGTGATGGTATTTGTCGCAAACGAAAATCGACTCACGCCATGTCCCCTGCATGCCAGTTCCAGGGGTGGGCGACGGCACGGGTCGGAGTGGTCACCGCGCCGCCGCCCAGCTCATGGGCAGGACGCGCCGGGCTTCCCGCATGAGAAGCCCGGCGTCACGATCAAGCGCAGACCATCAACAGCGGCTCAAGAACCCGGACCTCCCCGTCCGCCTCAGGACTACTGCCGTTCTGGGACGTGTGACACGGGCACGTACACTCCTTCCCCGCACAGTTGTGATGACTGTTGTTCGCACACATGTACTTGATCTCTCCTGTGATGCCCACTTTTCCTCATCACCCTTCCGAGTACGTTAAATGGATAGTCCCCGGCAAGGTCAGGCGGCCGGGGACCACCACAGGTGAACACATCATTGACCATGTCATCCACTACGCACTGATAGGCGGCTCCATTTCCCGGCGCCCCAGTAGAGGCCACACGCACTCGACATCACATTCCCCGAGATCCCCGATACCTTCGCGGCCCTTTGGCGCAGTACAAACAATGGACCGCGATAGCATGCAGTCCGAGGACTGCGCGGGGACGGGAGGACTCGAACCTCCGAGAATCCGGCAAGGCGCAGAGCTTGACGCTTCCGCCTATTCGTCCCCACAAAATTAGAACCGCCCCAGCCAGCGCATCTGACCGTCAGGCTTGAGAGGATGCGACGCCTCTTCTAGTGCCAGGCTCTCCGCGACCGTGCAAGCAGCTCGTCTAGCCGTCGCCTGAATCGCATTACTCTCGTTGACCACATCGGCCCGCCGATACATCAGTTCGAACCATACCGTCCGCCCTTCGGCATCGTTGACAATGCCCCATCTGGTGGACAGTTGGTCAACGAGCGAGAGTCCGCGCCCACCCTCGGCCACGCTTTCCAGCTCGGTGGTAGTTTCCCGCTTGATATGCGGGAAGGAGCTTCCTCCCGCGTCCACAACATCTATGTGAATGAACTCCCAGCAATCAGCGAGCGCGACCATGACGCTTCCACCGTGCCGGGAATCCGAATATAGGACCGAATTCGTGAACAGCTCCGACACTAACAGCGTCGCCTCATCGGCCACCGGGTGATCAGCTCCGAGCTTCCGCCGCACGAAGCCGCGCGCCAAAGCAACGCTCTCCGGATTTGCGAGCAGTTGTACGACTCCTAACAGTCGTCCCGCAATGACCGACTTGCGGCGTACCTCCAATGTCCTAGGATCACCCATAGATCGCACCTCCGATGTGCGGTTCAGGGACCCGTACGGCGTCGTCAGCGCCTGCGGGTCCCGTCATTACTGGATCTGCCGGTCACGCACCCGGTCACGTGTAGTGCGACCCCGCCCCTCCTCCCGCCCATCGCACCACCGGCAGTCAAAGCATTACGGGGATCGAGCCCAAAAACGGCCACCGCATTGGTTACCATGCGACTAGGGCGCCTGAGCAGGACCAACAGGGCGCGGGTCCCCCGAAAGTCACCAGTCCCCCCCACTTCGGGAACACGTACAGTCAGAGACGGCAACCTCCGTCACCACATCACTCGACCCCACGGGCAGGGCCACCCATGAGCCAGAACCCAGGACCAACCCGGCGGCAGCGCGCAGAACGCACAAGTCAGCTCCGACAGCGCGGTTTCACCTGGGATCAAATTGCCCAGGTTTGGATGGCCGATTACCCTGACAGCACCCCCCGCCGCGCCTATCGCTGGGCACACAACCTCACACATGAGGAAGTGGCCAACCGCTGGAACGAAATTGATCCCGGCGAGCCGACAATGGCCAAGGGTCGAATCTACCAATTTGAAGTCTGGCCAACGGGGGGACGCCGGCCAACTCCTTACAACTTGCAAATAATGGCGCGCATCTACCAGACCAGTGTGCGCGCCCTGCTCGCCGACGACGAATTCGCACTCTATGACCGGGTCGCACAAGCCCAAATCGAGCAGGCAGATAGCTGTGACGATGACGACCGTCCACAGTCATCGTCTATGACATCACGAGACGTCGCCACAAAACAAAGCGAATCAACGACCAAGTCGGGCGCCCGCAACATCCTTATATCAGGCGGTGCGAAAACCTACCCATTACGGGAGGCCCGCATTGCCCGCAACCTCTCACAAGAGGGCATGGCGCTCGAACTCAGCCTAGTAGCAGAACGCATGTACCAAGACGGCGAACTTCGCCGCCGCATCTCAATCAGCACCCGACAATACCGACGCTGGGAAACCGCCCAAACCCCTTGGCCACACAAAGATAATCGCGCCGTAATCGAACGCTATCTCAACCAGCCACTCGATACGCTCGGCTTCATCTCCCCCAACATAATTCCCTCACCGAAATCCGATGTAAAGGACTCCTCGGCTGGACGCAAAATAGGCGGCATCACAAACCTATTCACAGAACCGAGTACCAGTTTCTCGCCCGACCCCCAAAAGATAGTAGACGCAGTTTCAATCCTTCACCAGGAGTTAAATCGCACTCTCGCTAATACAAGCATCACTGATGGAACCGACGACCATTGGCGGAGCGTGGCAGACAGCTATGGATATACATACCGCACCACTCCCCCCGTAGCATTTCTATTCAACATTGGCGGAGACCTAGCAGAGCTTCACGGACTCCTCGAACGCCCACTATTAACGAGACAACGCCGTGGCCTATTCCACTCCGCCGCAAGAATGGCCGGGCTACTCTCCACAACGCTTATCAATCTGGGCAAACATCGGCAGGCGAGAGCCTGGTTTTATACCGCTACCCAGGCCGCGCAGGAGAGCGAAGATCGAGCGTTGCAGGCGTGGGTTCTCGTTCGCCATGCGGTAAGTGCTCTCTATTGGGGTGATCCGCATGGAAGTATCCGCCTCGCCCAACAAGCAATAGGTCTGGTAGCGAAAACGCCATGCGTCGCAGCCCTTTGGGCGCCCGCAGTCCAAGCACGCGCACTAGCCCAGATCGGAGACAGGGCAGCGGCATACGCGGCTATCTCATCAGCCGAGGCGGCATTCGATCAGCTCCACAGCCAGATCACCGAGCAGCACTCCTACGGATACACGGCCGCTCAATTGCATTTTTATCGTAGTAACACTCTTACAAATACAGGTGATTATTCAGCGGCTTATGAGGCCCAATCGCTCGCTCTCCAGCTCTATAACCCGAGCGAATTCATCGACCCGAGTCTCATCCGCATTGACCATGCTCTCTGCCTTGCCCGCGAGGGTCGTCCCGGTGAGGCGGCGCGATACACGGCGGATCTGATCTCGGAACTCCCTTCAGAACGTCGATCGCCGATCATCATTACGCGCGCCCTTGAGATACGGGCCGCAATTCCCCCTCGATATCGACAGGCCCCTGAAGTTAAATCCCTCCAGCAATCCCTTGCGCTTCCACCAGGCGGAGAAACAGATTGATGTACCAAGTTGCTTTGAATATTCGTGAGTACCGACCGCATGACATGGAGCAGATTCTCCAGCTCAACGCCTACGGATTGCGAGCGGCAGGCATCGACCCCTCTGATGATTACTACGACGGTGAAGACTTCGACGACATCGAAAGGACATACAGTCGGGCGGCTGGGGGAGCATTGTTAGTGGGAGAGGTGGCAGGGCAGGTCATCGCCATGGGCGGCATTCGCCGCGTGACAACCGAGATATGCGAGCTGCTACGGATGCGCGTGTATCCCGAGTTCCAGGGCCGGGGATACGGCAAGGCCATACTGCTTCTCCTCGAAGAGAAGGCTGCGGATCTGAGCTATCAACGTATCCGGCTCCTCACGGGAGAAGACCAGCATCCTGCGGTAGACCTCTACGCCAAGCACGGCTACACAGTGACCGAGCGCGAGATAATCATGGATATGCCAAGTGTCCATATGGTCAAGGAGCTACACGGTGTCTGACGCCTCCGGCGGGGGAATCCGGCTCCGGGAGCGGCAAGGCGCGTTGCCGAAAGGCCGTAGCGGGTTGCTGTGGAAGCCTGGCCGTCCCGCACGCCGTCACCCGGGCAGAGCCAAGCAGACCGGGGGCTAGGGCACAAGATCGTTCGTCCAGCGGGGCGCTGCATCTTGTGCCCTAGCCCCCGGCCCGCTCCCTCTACGAGGCGGGATGACGGCATACGGGACGGCCAGGCAGGGGGCACCCATGCGAAGGGGAAGCCCGCTCGTTTAGGGGTCATAGATTGACAGTCGGCTTGCCGGCGCCGTTCGGGCCGAGGACGCCGAAGATCTCACCGGGGCGTACGTTCAGGTCGATCCCGTCGACGGCACGGTGTTCGCCGAACGTCTTCACAAGCCCTTCCGCACGTACGGCCAGATCGGCGCCCCCGTCGGGGGCCGGGCCGCCCCCGGTACGTCCGAGTTCAGTGATGCTCATGTCTTCACTCTCGATGGCGCCGGTTTCACGGCACCCTCGACCCGGTTTCACCGGTTGCCGGAAGTCCGCGGATCCGTCCCTCCACCAACCGGGCGAAGCAAGTCAGTTCACCAGGGGCGACCAGGGCGTTGAGAGGTCGTCAAAGGACGATCCCGACTGCGGCCGGACCTCGACATTCCAGGTCGACCGGTCCCTCAGAAAGAGCCGCATCCACCTCAGGCGCTTACGGGCAGTTCGGATGCGGATCACAACGTGTGCGTGAGTTCGTGGAGGAGGAAGGCTCCGATTTCGACGAGACGGTTCTGTGGCATGCGGGAGGTCGGTCCGGACAGGGCGATCGAACCGATGCACCTGCCATTGTGATTCAGGGGTGCCGCGACACAGGAAGCGCCGACGAGGGTCTCGTCGATATCGAGCGCGAAGCCGACACTGCGGGCTTTCTCGACCCGTTGGCGCAGTTCCAGCGGCCCCTTGGGGGCATGCTCGGTACCACCTGAGTAGTTCAGGGTGCCGAGGACCTCGTCGAGGGCGTTGCCGTCAAGCGTCGACAGGTAGGCCCTGCCGACTGCGGAGCAGTGGATGGGCCGCACAGTGCCGACCCGCTCGCGAAGTGTGAGCACCTCCGGTGAGGGTTGGTACTGGACGTAGACCATGTTGTCGTTGGCGGGGGCGGCGAAAAGCGACGCCTCGCCGGTCTCGCCGGTCAACCGCTTGAGCAGAGGCCCGACCTTCTCGATCAGCTGCTCGTGGGCGGGGTGGTTGACGATCAGCCCGTAGAACCGCTCCGGGCGGAGGGTGAACTCCTTGGTGGCGTCGTCGCGGGCGACATAGCCGGCGTCCACGAGGTCGCCGAGGATTCGCAGGGCGCTGCTGCGGTTCACGTTGACCAGCCGACCCACCTCGGCCGCCGTAGCGGACCTGGTGGCCAGTTGCTCGAGAACCATGAGGCCGCGCCTGATGTGCGACATGCTCCCGAGGTCGCTGTTGTCCTCTGATCGCTTGTCTGGCATAGAGATGATTCTCTCCTTACCAAGATCCTGGACTGACCGTGTTCTCGGAATCTTCTCAACATGGCGTGGACGTGCCACGCGCTGAGAGGTGTTGCGCTCCGGGCAACATATCATGCCTCGCTCGGGGCTAGGGCGCGTTCGGATCTCTGGGCGAACCGGCCTTAGTGGCCAGGTGCGTTGTGCTTCGTCGCAGGTGACCCCCTTGACACGCCTTCCAGTGCTCCCTATGTTCGGCAGCCATACGCGTTGCATTGATTGCAACTTTACCGAGGAGTAGAGGATGTCCGAGGTATCGGAGGGCGTCCAGGTCGTCGACCAGGTCGCGACGGGCG
The DNA here is from genome assembly GCF_003323745.1 of Sphaerisporangium album. Lineage (GTDB taxonomy): Bacteria > Actinomycetota > Actinomycetes > Streptosporangiales > Streptosporangiaceae > Sphaerisporangium > Sphaerisporangium album. The sequence continues at coordinate 106,557 of NZ_QOIL01000012.1, read as the reverse complement.
GTGAGGTTGAGTTGGACGGCCTGTCGAAGAGGTACGGAACCGTCGAGGCGGTATGTGGTGTATCGCTGAGCATCCGTCGCGGTGAGTTCTTGGCGATCCTGGGTCCCTCCGGCGCGGGAAAGACGACGCTGCTCAACATGCTGACCGGCTTCGAGACGCCCACGAGTGGTGCGATCCGGATCAACGGCCGGGACGTCGCGCGGTTGGCGCCGCACAAGCGTGGGATCGGCGTCGTGTTCCAGCACTACGCGCTGTTCAAGCACATGACCGTTGCCCAGAACGTGGGATTCCCGCTGCGTATGCGACGGATGTCGTCGCGGGAACAGCGCAGCCACATTCAGCACGCCCTTGAGCTGGTCAAGCTGGAGGGGTACGCGACCCGGTTCCCCGACCAGCTGTCCGGTGGCCAGCAGCAGCGGGTCGCGCTTGCCCGCGCCATCGTGTTCCGGCCGGCGCTGCTCCTCATGGACGAGCCGCTTGGCGCGCTCGACAAACGCCTGCGCGAGCACATGCGAATCGAGATCAAGCGCCTCCAGCGAAATCTCGGCGCGACCGTCATCTACGTGACCCACGACCAGGGCGAGGCGCTCACGATGGCCGACCGCGTCGCGGTGATGAACGACGGCGCCGTCGAGCAACTCGGTACTCCTATCGACTTGTACGAGAGGCCGGCGAGTGCCTTCGTGGCCGACTTCGTCGGGGAGACCAACTTCTTTCGTGGCCGCGCCGTTCTCGACGCCGACGGCCGGGTCCGCGTCGTTCTCGACGGCGACCGGCTGGGTCACCGCCGAGAAGTGGAGAACGCGGCGTCGCTCAAGCCCGACCGCAATGTCGATGTCGGGGTGCGCCCGGAGCAGGTCTCGCTGCTCCCCGTGGAATGCGCCGACGGGACGGCCGTGCTCGGCACGGTGAGTGAAGTGCTGTACGAGGGCGCGACTGCCTTGCATGTCGTCGAGACGGCGATCGGGAACCTGAACGCGCGCCTCTCGCTCAAGAACCTCCGAGAGACCCGATGGGCCGTCGGTGACCAGGTCGCCGTTCATTGGGACGCCCGGGCGGCACGCGGCTACCACGTCGCGGGCCGGGGTTCGTCCCCATCGTCGTGACGTCGCGGCGGCACCTCAGCCCAGGTCGCCGACCAGGAATCCAATCCGCGTCAGAGATCCGCATGACAGAAAGGTTCGGCTGATGAAGTTTTCTCGGAAGACCGTGCTGGGGACGGTGGTGGCGGTGAGCACGTTGCTCACCACTGTCGCCTGCGGGAGCGGCGACGACTCGAAAGGGACCTCTTCCGCCGGTACGGTCGTCGTCCCCGATCCTGGCGGTGACCTGGGCAAGGCGATGAAGAAGGCCTTCTTCGACCCGTTCGAGAAGAAGACGGGAATCGATGTCGTGCTCAGCTCGGGTGAGTTCGATGCCGCCGTCGTGCTCACGGGCGTCAAGGCCGGCGCCCCGGCCTTCGATCTGGTGAACATCAACGGCGCGGTGCTCCAACGGTTCCGCAGCAGCTCAGCGCTCCAGCCGATCGACTACACGCTCTGGAAGGACGGTGACCGCGAAAAGATCGCCCCGGTGAAGGCCGCCGATGACGCGGTCCCGGCCTACTACATCTCCGTCGTTCCGGCCTGGAGCACCGACAAGCTCGGCGACAAGGCGCTGAACTCGTGGGCGGACTTCTGGAACGTCGGCAAGTTCCCCGGGAAGCGAACCCTCGCACCGGGCTCATGGGGAGCCGGCGGTGCGACGTTCGAGATCGCGGCAATGGCCGATGGCGTGGCACCGAAAGACCTCTACCCGATCGACTACGACCGGGTGTTCGCGAGCCTGGACCGGCTCAAGCCGAATCTGGTGAAGTTCTGGGAGACCGGCGCCGAGCCCATCCAACTGCTCACCGGTGGTCAGGTGACGGTCACCAGCGCATGGAACGGCCGCGTCGCCGGTGCCCACGACAAGGGCGCGCCGGTGGCCGGCACGTGGAACCAGTCGATCCTCCAGTACGACAACTGGGCGATCCTCAAGGGCGCCAAGAACGCTGAGAACGCGCAGAAGCTCCTGGCCTTCATGATGGAGCCCCGGCCCCAGGCGGACTTCGCGAACGCGATCACCTACTCGCCGGCGAACTCGGCGGCGTTCGACCTGCTCTCTGGCGACCGTGCGGCCTTGCTGCCGACCTCGCCGGAGAACGTCGCGTCCGCCGTGACCCAGAACTACGACTGGTGGACCGCCAACGCCGCGGGGACGGACAAGACCAACGAGGAAGTCGCCATCGAGCGCTGGCAAGCGTGGGCTTCGAAGTAGCCCACGACCTGTCTGCGATCAAGACGACCTCGATCTAGGAGATCCATGTCGGTCGACAGCTCCCCAGAGCGGTTCACCGATGGTCTGGCCACCCGCCCACGGCGCCGGCCAGACCACCGGTGGCTCACCCTCGTGCCGCTCCTCGCGGTCCTGATCCTGCTGTTCGTGGTCCCGCTGTGCTCGCTGCTGGTCGACAGCTTCCGCAGCGCGCAGGGATTCACACTGGAGAACTACCGCGAGCAGGTGAGCTCGCCGGTCTTCTGGCGCGCGATACGCCGCACCCTGGTCGTCGCCGCGCTCTCGACCGGGATCTGTGTCGCGCTCGGGTACGGCATGGCATACGCGCTCACGCGTATGCCCAAGCGTGTGCGTGGCGTGCTGCTGGTCGTGGTTCTGGTGCCGTACTTCACGAGCATCCTGATCCGCTCCTACGCGTGGATCGCGATCCTTGCACCGAACGGGCTCGTCGCCCAGGCGCTCGCACTGCTCGGTGTCGAGACTCCCCCCGACCTGGTGTTCAACCAGACCGGCATGCTGATCGGGACCGTACAGATCCTGCTGCCGCTGGCGCTGCTGCCGATCTACAGCGTGATGAGCGGCATCGACCGCGCTCCGGTGCGCGCCGCGCAGAGCCTGGGGGCCTCGCCCGCCGTCGCGCACTGGCATGTGTACCGACCTGCCACGTCATCAGCGGTCATGGCGGCCGCCGCCCTCGTCTTCATCAGCACTCTCGGCTTCTACGTGACGCCCGCGTTGCTCGGGGGGCCCGGTGACACGCTCATCGCACAGTCCATCCTCGTGCAGTTCTCGAACCTCGTCGATCCCGCCGGGGCCGCGGCGCAGGCCGCACTGCTCCTGCTGATCGTGCTGGTGCTGTTCGCCATCCTCTTCCGCCACCTCGCGCCCTCACTCTCCGTCGGGGGCACCGAGCCGACGCCGGCGACCACCACCGCACGGCCTGGTCGGCGTCCTCCTCGCGGCACCGCGGGCCCTACCGAACGGCACGAGGAACTGCGCACCCTGCGTGCGCGGATCCTGGACACCGGTCTCGACATCGTCGGGCGGCTACGCCTGCCCATCCTGCTGGGCAGTTGGATCCTGGGCGCGGTGCTGCTCGTCACGCCACTGGTCGTAGTGGCCATCTGGTCCCTCAGCGACGCGACGTACCTGACGTTCCCGCCCGAGGAGTACTCCACCCGGTGGTTCGCCGACTATTTCACCGATGAGGCGTGGATCGACTCCACGTTCCTCAGCCTGGGCCTCGCCTCCACCGCCGCCGTGGTCAGCGTCGTCATCGGCGGCTTCGGGGCCTTCGGTCTCGTACGAGGCCCGCGGCGGCCGCGGCTGCCGATCGCGATCCTGGTCGCGATGCCGTTGATCGTCCCTCCGATGATCTACAGCCTCGGATTCTTCGTGCTCGTGGCGCCGCACAACCTCGTCGGCACGCGTCTGGGCCTGATCCTGCCCTACGTGGTCCTGGGCCTGCCCTTCTCGGTATCCATCACGGCGGCGGCGCTGCGCAACCTCGACGTGCGACTGGAGAACGCCGCGCGCAGCCTGGGCGCGGGGTCGCTTTCAGTGCTCCGGCACGTCCTGCTACCCGCGCTACGCCCGGCACTGGTCAGCGGCTTCGTGTTCTCCTTCCTCGCCGCGTTCGACGACGTCGTCGTCGCCACCTTCATGTCCGGGCCGACGGCGGTGACGTTGCCACTGCGAATGTTCCAGGACATCAAACTCGAAGTGAGCCCGAGGACAGCCGTGGTCGCCGTCGTCCTGCTTGGAGCAGGAGCAGCCGCGGTACTCCTCCGATTCGTAACGGCTTGGCTCGTGCGCACCGTACGGGTGGCGCTGAGCCGACTGGGGGACTCGTGAACACCACACCGAAGAACGACCCGACCACGATGATCGCCGAGATGACCGCACCCTATGTCGAACATCAGGAGTTCCCTGACGTCGTGTATCCGACCTCGGTCACGGCCACGTTGGCGGCCTTCCGGCGATCGTTCCCGACCGCGAGGCGGCTCGTACCGGAGCAGGACGACGGTGCGGCGGCACTGAGCGTGCACAGCCGCGACTACGTCGACTTCGTCAGGGGGGGCAGCCGGCGACCGGAGGGGGCCACGAAGTTCCCCCTGAACGTTGTCGCGCTCCCCGAGCTGAGGGTCTCCGAGCCGCGTACCTTCGAGGGCCGGCACACGCAGTACTTCTTCGACGAGGTCACGCGCGCCACACCCGCGGTGTGCGAGGGAGCGCTGCGCAGCGCGGCGGCCTCCCGGCAAGGGGCTCGCTGGCTCGCTGACACCGTCACCGGGCGAACCGCGGAGCACGCCGACCAGCCGTCGCCGGCGTTGGTGCTCGTGCCAAGCCGTCCCCCGGGTCACCACGCCCTGCCCTCCGTGGGCGGTGGTCTCTGCCTGTTCGCGAACGCCGCCATCGCGGCACGCGAGCTTTCCCGCAGCGGCCGGGTCGCCGTGCTCGACATCGACCAGGACCACGGCAACGGCACCCAGGCCGTGTTCTACGACGACCCGTCGGTCCTGACGATCTCGATCCATGCCGAGGGCTGGCCCCACGTCGCCGGGTTCCCGGAGGAGACCGGAGGCCCCAACGCGCCCCATGCCAATCTCAACCTCCCGCTGCCCACCGGCGCGGGGTTCGCCGCCTACGCACCCGCGCTTGAGACCGCGTTGGACGCGATCGGTCGCTTCGAACCCAGGTACCTCGTCCTCGCCCTGGGCTACGACGCCCACCGGGAACAGGGGTTCGGCCTGCTCCGCCTGGAGTTGGAGGACTTCGGCGTCCTCGGTCGCCGTATCGCCGGGCTGCGCCTGCCGACACTCGTGACCACCGAGGGGTGCTACGGGTACTACGAGTCGACCGCCGAAGCGGCGACCCGTTTCTTCGAGGGGTGGGCGGAGCAGTGGCGGTGAGTGCCACCATGCGCGCCGCGCTCCTGACCGGGATCGGTCAGCCGCTGGAGATCCGCGAGGTACCCATGCCTCGGATCGGACCTGATGAGGTTCTGGTCCGGACGCTGTCCAGCGGCGTATGCCGAACAGACCTGCACATCCAAGACGGCTTGGCCTATGTGCCCGAACTGCCGCACATCATGGGCCACGAACCCGCGGGCATCGTGGTCGAACGTGGCCTGGCGGTGTCAGAGGTCGAGGTCGGCGAGGTGGTCGTGCCACATCTGTTCGTCGCGGACAGGGACTGCCGCTTCACCCGGGCCGGCGCCGACGCACAGGCACTGCACTTGCGAGGAATCCTTGGCGTGACGCTGCCGGGAGGCTTCGCGGAGTACTTCAGCGCACCTGCTCGGAACCTCCTGAAAGTTCCCGCGGGGCTCGATCCCAGGATCGCCGGGCTGTCCAGCTGCGCGGTCGTCACGGCCGTGCACGCCTACCGCCGCGGCACAGTGGCACCGGTGAGGACCGCGGTCGTGATCGGCGCAGGCGGTATCGGCCAGATCCTTGTCCAGCTCTTGGCCGGCGACGGCGTGTCCACCGCGGCGGTCGACGTGAGCGAGGACAACCTGGCCCTCGCGATCCGCAACGGGGCCGGCCATACCGCGCCGGCGTCCGCGACGGACCGCGTGCCGGCTCTTCGTGCCTGGGCCGAGTCCCTAGCCGACGACACCAGCGCCGGCGACGGCGTGGATCTGGTGATCGACCTGGTGGGATCGTCGACGACGATGGCCGACGCCGCGCAGTACGTGCGCCGTCGGGGTCGGATCGTCGTGGTCGGCGAGGAACCAGACTTTCCCGGTATCAGCTCGACGACCCTCGCCCAGCGTGAGCTGGAGATCGTCGGCTCGCGCAACGGTGATCGAAGCGATCAGCACGACGCACTGCGGCTGCTCGCCGAGGGTGTCGTCACTCCGTCGCTGGACCGGGAGTACCCCCTCGAGTGCGCCAATGAAGCACTCGCTCGCCTGCGAAGCGGTCGAGCGCACGGGCGGGTCCTCATCACGCACGAGGCGTTGCGCCGGCACCAGGGCGACCGGCAGGACGACGCGCGTCGCGGGGCCGGCCGGTGACCAGCGGCGCCGTGTGAAACCCCTGAGACAGACAAGCCTTCGTAGACAGGCACGACAAGCAGTGAGGAGCGAGATGAAGATCGCGACCGACACATGGATGCTGCGTCCACAGCCGATCGACACAGTGTTCTCGACCGTACGGACGGCAGGCTTCGATTACCTGGAGCTCTCGCCACGGCCCGACGTGATGCCGAGCTACGGGGGCAGGCGGGCGGCGAAGGCGACGATCGCCGAGATCGCGGAGGCGTCGAAGACCCACGGCGTCGAGGTGGCGTCCATCTTCATCGAGCAAGCCTGGGGAAGCTCGGAGGAGAACATCCGGCGGGCGGCGGTCGGCTACTGGAAACAGACCATCCAGCTGGCCGTCGACCTGGGCTGCGACCGGATCAACTCCGAGTTCACCGGACACCCAAGCGCCCCACAGGCCGGCGAGGCCGCGATGCGTCGCTCCCTGGAGGAGGTGCTGCCGCTGGCGGAGTCGGAGGGCATCACGATCGCGCTGGAGCCGCATCCGGGCGACTGGGTGGAGTCCGGCATCGAGGCCGTCAACTTCATCCGGGGCCTGCAGAGCGATCACGTCACCTACCTGCACTGCGTGCCGCACACCTACTACCTCACAGGTGTAGAGGACGAACGCGGTCAGCTCAAAGCCGTCAATCGCGACATCATCACCTACGCGGGCGACACCATGGACCACATCCATCTGGCGGACACCCTGCTGCCTGGACGTACCTTCCTCAATCCCGGGAGTCCTGGGGTGCGCAACCACCAGCACCTCGACATCGGCCAGGGCGACATCGACTGGGACGAGGTGTTCGGCGCTCTACGGGAGGTCGGGTTCGGCGGCGTCGCATCGGTGGCTGTCTTCCGGCACGAGTCACGGGTGATGGAATCGCTCACCCACAACCGGCGTGTCATTCGCGAACGCCTCGAAGGGGGCGTTGACCAGTGACCGGATCGGTACGCTTCGGCGTCGTTGGCCTTGGGGAGATCTACCAGCTCGCCCACCACCTCGCCTATCAACGGGCGGACGGCCTGGAGGCCGTGGTCGTCTGCGACCTCGACCAGGCCGTCGCCGCGCGGACGGGGCGGTCACTCGGCGCGGAGTCATGCACCGACTACCGCCGGCTACTCGAGGACGAGCGGGTCCAGGCCGTCGACCTCGTGCTTCCCCACAACGTGCACTACAAGGTCGCGCGCGAGTTCCTGGAAGCGGGCAAACACGTTCTGATCGAGAAGCCCATGACCGTCGATGCCGCGGATGCGCGCGAACTCGTCGCCCTCGCGGTCGGCAAGGGTCTCAAGTTCACCGTCAACGAGAACACGCGGTTCATCCCCGCCTATCAGGCGGCTCTCGACGCGATCAACAGCGGCGAGGTGGGGGACGTGACACTCGTCCGCACCCTGATCAGCGGCAATGAGTTCGAGCGGCTCGGCAACGCGCAACTGTGGAAGGGACGCCAGGACGGCTCAGGCGGCGGCACCATCATCGACGCCGGCGCACACTCCTTCTACCTGCTGAAGTGGATGTTCGGCGAGGTCGCCTCGTTGCGGGCTCTCTCCGAGCGGCTCGTCGACGCCAGCCAGGTCGAGGACTGGTCGGTCGTGTGCGGCCGAATGCGATCGGGCGCACTGTTCTCCATCGAGTCCACCTTCACCTCCGGGGGGCCGTGGAACGAGCGCCTCGAGGTGCACGGAACCGAAGGGCTCATCGTCGTCGACCAGCACCAGAACCCTCCGGCCACGCTTTTCCGCGGCAAGCGCGACCATGCCGGATCGCCGCTGCCCGGCACGACCTACGAGCCAGGAACCTGGAAGTACAACTCGATCGCAGCCGGGATCGAGAGCTTCGCCCGATCGATCGCGAACGACGAGCCGACCGCCGTCGCGCCCGAGGACGGCGCGTACGCGGTGCGAATCATCGAGCTCGCCTACGAGTCGGTGGCCACGGGCTTGCCCGTCACGGTCTGAGCAGTCCGACCCCAGGCGCCGGAGGCTCCTCCGCCGCCCAGGGCGTGGCGCAACGCGTGGCCGCTTGCGTCAACGCGCCACGACGCAGCCGTCCGTCACTCCCGAGCAACACCCCAACATGCAGACAAAACGACAAGGAGACCCCATGGATCCGCTCGTCATCACCGTCACGGTCGACAGCACGATGTCCTATCCCGGCTACCAGGGCATGCCGGCCATCGAGGACACCGACAAGGTCGGCCAGGAGTACATCGACTCGGTGAACGCGGGTGCGACCTTGTGCCACCACCACGGTGTTCACTACTTGGAGGACGCCATCCAGGACGACGGCAAGAAGTTGTCCAAGATCGATTTTGAGGGCTGGAAGAATCTCACTGACAAGATCCGGACCGTGGGCACCGATCCGATCATGCAGTTCGGCATCGCCAGTGCCCGGCTTCCGGAGAAGGTCGAGCTGATGTCACTCAAGCCCGACATGATGTCTTACGCCTTCAACGTGCACGACGAGTACTTCCAGCCCGACCCGGCCTACCCCGCCAACGAGATGTACTCCCTGCATCCGCGGGACGAGCTCATCGAGTTCGTCACCGCGGCGGAGGCGAACGGTGTGAAGCCGGAGATCGAGTGCTTCTACACCGGAGCGTTCTGGAACCTTGAGTTCGTCCGACGGCAGGGCCTGCTGAAGGAGAAGGCGTGGGCGACCTTGTTCTTCGGCTGGCAGGGCGGCGCGTGGACGCCTCCGACCCCGGACGCGCTCATGTACATGGTCAAGCACCTCCCGCCGAACACGAACTGGAACATCAGTGTGATGGACCCGGTCGCGCAGTGGAAGCTGCTGCCGCTGGCCATCGCGCTGGGCGGCCACGTCCGCGTCGGCTGGGAGGACAACCCCTACCTGCCCGGCGGTGGGGCCTCGCGCAGCAACGCCGAGTTGGTGGAGGTCGTGGTCAAGATGGCCCAGCAGATCGGCCGCCCGATCGCGAACGTCGACGAGGCTCGGCGTATCGCCGGGGTGAGCCGGTGACTTCGGTGACCCCGGGCGCCTCGACCCCGCCCACGGTAGGAGGCCTGGCGCGCGCCCGCCTCTACGGCCGCGTCGTGCTCGTCCGGATCTCGCAGGGCCACGCGACGGTGCTCGCGACCGAGTCCGACCATCCCGCCGCCGACGTCCTGCGGGAGGCGCTGCACACCGGTGCGTGGTGCGCGGACCGCGATGAGGTCGGTGACGCGAAGGTTCCGGTCGATGACCTCGAACTGCTCGCTCCGGTCGCGAACCCCTCGAAAATCCTGTGCGTCGGCCTCAACTACCGCGACCACGCGGACGAGTCAGGAGTGCAGGCCCCCGCCAAGCCGCTCCTGTTCGCCAAGTTCCCCAACACGCTGCGAGCCGACGGCGCTGTCGTCGAGGTACCAAGCGACCTCTCCGGCGAGCTCGACTACGAGGGTGAGCTGGCCGTCGTGATCGGGCGCCGGGCGAGCAATGTGGACGCGGACGAGGCTCTCGACCATGTCCTCGGTTATGTCCCGGCGAACGACCTGTCGGCGCGGGACGCCCAGTTCTCCGATGGTCAATGGTTCCGCGGCAAGTCCGCCAACGGTTTCTGCCCGGTCGGGCCGGTCGTGGTGCTCGCCCAGGATGTCGAAGACCCTCAGGCACTCCGCATCACCACCCGGCTCAACGACCAGGTCGTCCAGGACTGCTCGACGGCCGAGATGATCTTCTCCGTGGCGGAGATCATCTCCTACGCCTCTCGGTACATGACGCTCGAACCGGGGGACCTGATCCTCACGGGCACTCCGCCAGGTGTGGGCTTCGCACGCAAGCCCCCGCTACTGATCCGGGACGGCGACGTGGTCACGGTGACCGTGGAGGGCATCGGCAGCGTCGCCAACCGGGTGCTCGTCGCATGAGATGAGCGGCAGCCGACCAACGGTGGTCGTGGCACCGGACGAGTTCCGACGCCGGTGCGTTTGACTGACGCGGATCACGGCAGGGCGGGTCGTCGTCGCGCCGGACAAGCCGACCCCCTTCCACTCTCAACCTATAGCGCACTGGGGGGCTTGCGGCAAGACCCGGGTCGTGCCGCAGAATCTACGGCCGAAGCCAGAACCTGCGGAAAAGGGGCTCGCGAGGTACGTGTGCTCGCGGGTGTGGGCCGCCGGACCGCGCGCGGCAGCTGGCCGAAACGCAACCTCGGTGAATGGGCGGTTCATGTTCGACGTGATCATTGCCGGCGGCGGACCGACCGGCTTGATGCTGGCCGGTGAGTTGCGGCTGCACGGCGTGCACGCGCTCGTGCTGGAGAGGGAGGCGGCGCCGACCGCGCAGGTCCGTGCGCTCGGCCTGCACGTGCGCAGCATCGAGGTGCTGGACCAGCGGGGCGTGCTGGACCGGTTCCTCGCGCACGGCCGGCAGATCGTGGCCGGCGGTTTCTTCGCCGGCATCGTCAAGTCCTGGCCCGACCGGCTAGACACCGCGCATTCCTACGTCCTTGCCATCCCGCAGAGCACCACCGAGCGTCTGCTGGCAGAGCGTGCCACCGAGCTCGGGGCCGAGATCCGGCGCGGCTGCGAGCTGGTCGGGCTGAGCCAGGACGACCACGGGGTGACCGCCGAGCTGGCCGACGGCACGCACCTGCGCTCGCGCTACCTCGTCGGCTGCGACGGCGGCCGCAGCACGGTGCGCAAGCTGCTCGGCGTCGGCTTCCCCGGCGAGCCCACCAGGGTCGAGACGCTGCTGGGCGAGGTGGAGGTGGCCGTGCCACCGGAGACGGTGGCCGCCGTGGTGGCCGAAGTCCGCAAGACCAATTTGCGGTTCGGCGCGATGCCCCTCGGGGACGGGGTGTACCGCGTCATCGTGCCCGCCGAGGGGGTGGCCGAGGACCGCACGGTCCCGCCGGCCCTCGACGAGTTCAGGCAGGCGGTGCGGGCGATCGCCGGCACCGACCTCGGCGTGCACTCACCGCGCTGGCTGTCCCGCTTCGGCGACGCCACCCGGCTGGCCGAGCGCTACCGGACCGGCCGCGTGCTGCTGGCCGGCGACGCGGCGCACGTCCACCCGCCGAACGGTGGGCAGGGTCTCAACCTCGGCATCCAGGACGCGTTCAACCTCGGCTGGAAACTGGCCGCCGAGGTCGGCGGCTGGGCACCGGAGGGGCTGCTGGACAGCTACCACACCGAACGGCACCCGGTGGCCGCCGCCGTGCTGGACAACACCCGCGCGCAGACCGAGCTGCTGTCCCTCGAGCCGGGCGCCCGGTCAGTGCGCCGGCTGGTAGCGGAACTGATGGAATTCGAGGAGGTGAACCGGTACCTGATCGAGAAGATCACCGCGATCGGGGTCCGCTACGACCTCGGCGAGGGGCATGACCTGCTCGGCCGGCGGATGCGGGACGTGGGGCTGCAGCGGGGGCGCCTCTACGAGCTGACGCACGGCGGCCGCGGACTGCTGCTCGACCAGACCGGCCGGCTTTCGGTCGCGGGGTGGGCTGATCGGGTCGATCACGTCGCCGACGTCAGCGAGGAGCTGGACGTGCCGGCCGTGCTGCTACGGCCGGACGGCCACGTGGCGTGGGTCGGTGACGATCAGCAGGATCTGCTCGACCAGCTGCCCCGGTGGTTCGGCGCCGCCGTCCGCTGAGTTCGCAGGCCATGGAGCGATACGGGTGCTCCCTCGCGTGACCTGGAGGTCTTTGTCCGCCGCCGGGGAAAACCGGGTGACATTTCGCATCACCTACCGGAAGGCTGGGCACAGGCGATGAGTTTTGTCGGTGGTGCCAGTCAGTATGAGCATGCCCGCGACTTCTTCTGCGTCCCGTGGCCGGAACGCCGGCAATCACGACGTCATGTCCGATAACCCCGATCGAGGTGCCGTGTCCATTCCACAGCTCGACTCACCTGCCAAGCCCGCGACCGCGGTCCCAGGTCGCACCCCGGCCGTGATCCGACTGCTGGTGCTCGCCACGTTCGTGGTCATCCTCAACGAGACGATCATGATCAATGCGATCCCGCGGCTGATGGGCGCGCTGGCCATCACCGAGCAGACGGCGCAGTGGCTCTCGACCGCCTTCATGCTGACCATGGCCGCTGTCATCCCGATCACCGGGTGGTTCCTGCAGCGGGTGTCCACCCGCCGCTCGTACGCCACCGCGATGGGTTTGTTCCTGCTCGGCACGGCGCTGGCCATCGTCGCGCCGTCGTTCGAGGTGCTGCTGGGCGCCCGCATCATCCAGGCGTCCGGGACGGCTGTGATGATGCCACTGCTGATGACCACGCTGATGCAGGTGGTGCCCGAGGCGGACCGGGGCCGGGTGATGGGCAACGTCACTCTGGCCATCTCGGTCGCGCCCGCGATGGGGCCGACGGTCTCGGGGGTGATCCTCCATTTCGGGTCTTGGCGGCTGTTGTTCGCCGTGGTGCTTCCCATCGCCGCCGTCATCACTTGGCGCGGCCTGAAGCAGCTCAAGAACGTCGGAGAGCCCCAGTTCAGCACCATCGACTGGTTGAGCGTGGTGACCGCCGCCGCGGGCTTCGGCGGCTTGGTCTACGGGCTCAGCCGGTTCGAGGGCGGCGACGTCCGCGTTGCCGTCGTGATCGTGGTGGCCGGGCTGGTGGCCATCGCCGTCTTCGTCTTCCGCCAGCTGTCGCTGCAGAAGCGCGGCGTGCCGCTGATGGACCTGCGCACCCTTCGCCACCGCACCTACACGGTCGCGTTGATCCTGATGTCGGTGGCCTTCATGGCGATGCTCGGCTCGATGATCCTGCTGCCGTTGTACCTGCAGAACGTCCGCGAGCTGAGCGCCCTGCAGACCGGACTCCTCGTGATGCCGGGCGGCCTCGCGATGGGGCTGCTCGGTCCGACCATCGGCCGCCAGTTCGATCGGTTCGGCGGCCGGGTTCTGGTCATCCCTGGCGCGGTCGGGATCATGCTCGCGCTCGCCGGCTTCACCCAGGTCACGATGACCATGCCGTTCTGGCAGCTCCTGGGTCTGCACGCGCTGCTGATGGTGAGCCTGGCCGCGACCTTCACCCCGGTGTTCACCATCGGGCTCGGAGCGGTTCCCTCGCGGCTCTACTCCCACGGCAGCTCGATCCTGAGCACGCTGCAGCAGGTCTCCGCGGCCATCGGCACCGCACTCGTGATCACCGTGATGAGCGCGCGAGCCGATGTCCTGAGATCCGCAGGAGCCACGGAGGCGGTCGCCAACCTTGGCGGCATGCGGCTGGCCTTCATCATCGGCGCGGTGATGTCCGTGGCGGTGGTCGTCACCGCCCTGCTCCTACCGGCCCGAGCGGACAGCGCCGGTGAGCTGGAGGGACCGGGCCGATGAAACCGGCGTGACGGCGGTGGAGCGGGGGCGACGACGGCGGCGCGGCTCACCGACACCCGGCTCGGGGGCGTCGCCGCCGCCGAGGCCGGGGCGCCGGCCGTGGAGACCAGGCAGCCGCAGTGGGCGCTCACCGTGGACGCCGTATCTGCCGTTGTCCATCGGGCTAGAAGCCGATGTGGCTACTCGCCCGAACCGCCGTTGCAATACTGCTGCTCCCACGTCGCGGTCTTGTAGCTGTAGCAGTAGTAGCAGCCGTCATCCCGCCACTTGCACAGGCCGGGATTGGGCTGGGCCGATGAGCAGACGCTCGGCGCGGAGGCATGCCCGGTTCCGGTGACGGTTCCGGTGACCAGGAGCGTGGAGGCCGCCAGCGCGACGGCGAAGAGCGAACGCTTGAGCATCAGAGATCACTCCCTGAGGTGAGGACCGAACCCCGGTTGACGGGGATGACGAGCGTCGGTTCGGGTCCCGGGACACGCCGCTGCGGCGCCGACATCACCCAGACTAATCGCGGCATAAGACGAAATCTCCCAGCCAGCGGCAAAAGATTATTCCTGGCACCTCACTGCATAAATGGGATCATCCGCATTCACCAGAGAAATGCGGCACTGTACCCCAGCCGGCCGCTGCGAGCCTTCACACCGCGGATTCGCACCGCCGACGTAAGCCTGGACGGGTCTTTCCCCGGTGGTTTCACCGCGGTGCCACCAGGACGGAAAATCACAGGCAAGGAAACTGACTTGTGACGTCGATCCGAGAACCGTCCGTACCCATGCGGAACCGTCGCGGGCTCGCCATGGCTTTCCCTGCGCCGACCAGTAAGCCGACCAGTCCTGTGGCAGGGGCGGCAACCGCGACCGGACGGTCAGGAGGAACCAGCGCTCAGGTCTTGTACAGCAGTGACAGCGGCTCCGGCGGGTTTCGATCGCTCAGTTGCGTGGCGGTCCGCCCGATATAGCGGGTCAGCGACCGCGCCAGGTGCGGCTGATCGAAGTAGCCCAGCCGGTGGACCACGTCGTGGGCCGGTACGCCCTCCTGGATCAGGACCGCCGCCTGCCGCGCACGGTCGATCTGCCGGACGGCGCCGCGGGTGAGTCCGGTCGCGGTCACGAAGCGCCGCTGGATGGTGCGTTCGGACACGTCCGGCGACGCGCCCCGAAGCACCGCGGCGACGATCGGGTCGTGGACCAGGACACCCTCACGGACCATCCGCCGTACGAACGCCCCGGCGTTGTCGTAATCGGGAAGGCGCCAGGCGGAGCCCTTCAGATGGAACGATCGGCGCGTCGCGTCGGGGATCTCCACGGAAGCGTCGACGAGCAGACTGGCCGGAAGATGGGGCATCGAGGTGCCGAGGGAGAAGATGATCCCGAAGAAGGTGGCGTCCTCGGGGACGGGGGCCGGACTCGCCTTCGACTCCGGCCCCTGAACGGCTACGTTGACCCGGCCGCGGTGCTCCCAGAAGACCAGGTCCCAATGCGCTGTGGCGATCGACGTCATCCGGCCGACGTCATCGCTGCTGCTCCGCCACACCCGCTCGATGTACGGGGAATCGGACGAGCGACTCTCGACCTGCAAGCCCATCCGAGTTCCCCCTCGCGGTTCACCATGGCCCGCCTTCCGCGGGAGGCATCAGCTCTGAACCGCGGTCAGCGCGTCTCATGCCACCCGGCGGCGCCGCCGGGCGGGCTCGGCGCTGTGCGGCCGGGAGAGCTCGAACCCCCGACGTTCCAGCCGGTCAGTCGGTGCCGGACTCCATCGCGGCGTGGTCGAGCAGCTCGTCGTCGGCGGGGACCTCTCCGCGGGAGGCGATGGCCTCGGCCCCTCCCTCGGGCATCGCGCCGATGAGCCCGGTCGAGGCCGCCTGGGCGGCACCGATGAGCATGGGCTGCGGGCTGCCGACCATGCCGAGCCTGGCGTACTGCTCAAGCTTGGCGCGAGAGTCGGCGATGTCGAGGTTGCGCATGGTCAGCTGGCCGATGCGGTCGACCGGCCCGAAGGCGGAGTCCTCGGTCCGTTCCATGGAGAGCTTGTCCGGGTGGTAGCTGAACGCCGGCCCGGACGTGTCCAGGATGGAGTAGTCCTCACCGCGACGCAGCCGCAGGGTCACCTCGCCGGTGACGGCCATCCCGACCCAGCGCTGCAGCGACTCGCGCAGCATCAGCGCCTGGGGGTCCAGCCAGCGGCCTTCGTACAGCAGCCTGCCCAGTCGCCGTCCCTCGTTGTGGTAGCTGGCGAGAGTGTCCTCGTTGTGGATCGCGTTGACCAGCCGCTCGTACGCCGCGTGCAGCAGCGCCATTCCCGGCGCCTCGTAGATGCCCCGGCTCTTGGCCTCGATGACCCGGTTCTCGATCTGGTCGGACATGCCCATGCCGTGCCGGCCGCCGATGGCGTTGGCCTCCAGCACCAGGTCGACGGGGGAGGGGAACTCCTTACCGTTGATCTTGACCGGGCGTCCCTGCTCGAAGCCGATCGTGACGTCCTCGGCGGCTATCTCGACGGCGGGGTCCCAGGACCGCACGCCCATGATCGGCTCGACGATCTCGATACCCGTGTCGAGGTGCTCGAGCGCCTTGGCCTCGTGGGTCGCGCCCCAGATGTTCGCGTCGGTGGAGTAGGCCTTCTCCGTGCTGTCCCGATAGGGCAGGCTACGGGCGAGCAGCCACTCGGACATCTCCCTGCGCCCGCCCAGCTCGCTGACGAAGTCGGCGTCCAGCCACGGCTTGTAGATCCGCAGGGAGGGGTTGGCGAGCAGGCCGTAGCGATAGAACCGCTCGATGTCGTTGCCCTTGAAGGTGGAGCCGTCCCCCCACACCTGTACGCCGTCCTCCAGCATGGCGCGCACGAGCAGTGTGCCCGTGACGGCCCGCCCGAGCGGGGTGGTGTTGAAGTAGGTGCGGCCACCGGATCTGATATGGAAGGCCCCGCAGGCCAGGGCCGCGAGCCCCTCCTCGACGAGGGCCGCTCGGCAGTCGACCAGGCGGGCGATCTCGGCGCCGTACGCCTGGGCGCGCCCGGGCACCGAGGCGATGTCGGGCTCGTCGTACTGCCCGATATCAGCGGTGTAGGTACAGGGCACTGCACCCTTCTCGCGCATCCACGCGACCGCTACCGAGGTGTCGAGCCCTCCGGAGAAGGCGATCCCGACACGTTGACTGACAGGCAGGGAGGTGAGCACCTTGGACACGAGTAGAACTATATACACACCAGTGCATGGGCATGCAATACATGTCGGTGGTCGCCGTCCTCTGATCAAGCTCCGGCATCGAACGCGGACGGTGCCGCGTGCCCCTGGAAGGCCAAGGACGCGATGCAGGCGGCGCTGGTGCGGGCCTGGCGTGGCCTGGCCCGGTTCGACGACCGCGGGTCGGTTCGGGAGCCGGCGTCCGGGGAGAGCGTCCAAGGTCGGCGGTCCTTCGCACGTCGTACGTCGGCATGAGGCTTTCGGTGCGAACCCCGACAAACAGCCGACAGTTTCGGATAACGGGCTGTTCACTGGCTCGTAATCTTGGCGAAGGTGGGTGGTCGCACGGTTTCCTGAAGATTGCCGCATGCTCTCCAGAAATCTTCTCCGGCTGGCCGCGGCCACCACAACGGCCCTCTCGATGGTGCTCGTCGCCACTCCCTCGCAGGCCACGACGTCCGACGGTGACCGCGACGGCGCCAATTCCCGCGGCGGGAACCCGCACGGCGGCCACGACAAGGGAATTCACCTGAACTTTCTCGGCCGGTTCGTGACCGGCTCGGTCGGCACCGGAGCCTCGGAGATCACCTCGTACGACCCGGCCACCAGGCGCGTCTTCGTCGTGAACGCGCAGGCCGGCACCATCGACGTCCTGGACATCCGGGACCCACGCAACCCCGCGCGGGTGACGTCCCTCGCGGCTCCCGGCGCCAACAGCGTCGCGGTCAGCGACGGGCTGGTCGCCGTGGCGCAGCAGGCGGAGAACAAGACCGCCCCCGGAAAGGTGACCCTGTTCCAGGCGCGCACCGGCAAGAAGCTCAAGGAGTACACCGTCGGCGCGCTGCCGGACATGGTGACCTTCACGTCGGACGGCCGCCGGCTCGTGGTCGCCAACGAGGGCGAGCCCAATTCCTACTGCGCGGGCGCCGTCGACGATCCGGAGGGATCGGTCAGCGTCATCGACATCGCGCGGGGTAGCGTGCGCACCGCCGACTTCCGCGCGTACAACGCCCAGGCCGACAAGCTGCGCGCGTCCGGCGTGCGGATCTCCGGTCCCGGCGCGACCGTGGCCCAGGACCTGGAGCCGGAGTACATCACCGTCAAGGGCGACACCGCCTGGGTGACCCTCCAGGAGAACAACGCGGTGGCGATCATCGACCTCGACCGCGCGCGGGTCGAGCGGATCGTGCCGCTGGGGCTGAAGGACTGGGGCAAGGCCGGCATGGACGCCTCGGACAAGGACGGCAAGATAGACATCCGGCCGCGTCCGGGCGTGAAGGGCCTGTACATGCCCGACGCCATCGCGCACTTCCGCTCGCGGGGACAGACCTACCTCGTCACCGCCAACGAGGGCGACGGGCGCGACTGGGGCTGCCACGCCGACGAGGTGCGGGTCAAGAGCCTGAACCTGTCCGCGACCGCCTTCCCCGACGCCGCCGCGCTGAAGAAGGACGACCAGCTCGGCCGTCTGAACGTGGCCGTCGACTCGCCCAAGGACGCCTCCGGCGCGTACACCGAGCTCTACGGCTTCGGCGGCCGGTCGATCTCCGTCCGGTCCGCGACCGGCGAGCTGGTCTGGGACTCGGGCGACGAGCTGGAGCAGCTCGTGGCCCGCGAGCTGCCGGCCGAGTTCAACGCCGACAACGCGGAGAACGGCTCGTTCGACAGCCGTAGCGACAACAAGGGACCCGAGCCCGAGGGGGTCACCGTCGGTGAGGTGGGCGGGCGCACGTACGCCTTCGCCGGGCTGGAGCGGGTCGGCGGCATCGTCGCCTACGACGTCAGCGACCCCCGGCGCCCCGTCCTCGCGGACTACCTCAACACGCGCGACTTCGCCGGCTCCGTCGAGGACGGCACCGCGGGCGACGTGGGACCCGAGGGCGTGCTGTTCGTCCCCGCCGGGGACAGCCCGACCCGGCGGCCCCTCCTCGTCGTCGGCCACGAGGTGAGCGGCACCACCACCATCTACGAGATCCGCTGACCCGGGGCATGCGGGCGTCGTTCTCGGCGGTCGTTTCGACGGCCGCCGAAACGACGCGGGCCTAGCGTGGGCGTGTGGGAGGGCCCTCGGCGGGTGGCGTGCGGATGCCGCGCGGTGGGGGCCTGGACGCCGTGCGGTGACGAGACCGTCGCCGGGCGGGTCGGGGCGGGTGCCCTCACAGGGCGCTTTTTGAAGGGTTGACTATTTTGGACACGTGGCAGGCCTCGGCGTGCCCGTAGCCCGGTTCGTCTGGAGTCGTAGCGCCTAGCCGAAGGACCTTCATGCCTTACACGACGGCACATGTCGCAACCGCCCGCCCGTCCCGCTATATCAAGCAGCTCGTCTCCCACATGGGGAACAGGGTCACCGCAGAGCTCGCCGGCGACGGCCGGGGAACCCTCACGTTCGGCCAGGGCACCTGTGTGCTCACGCCCTCCCGGGGCCGGCTCGACATGATCATCACGGCGGCGGACGCAGAAGGGCTGGCGACCGTCCGGGACGTCGTCACCCGCCACCTGCTGGGCTTCGCCACGCAGGACGAGCTCAAGGTCGAGTGGACGGAACCCGCCGCGGGCGATTGCATGGACATCGTCGCCCCCGTCGCGAGCGACTACCTGCTCACCCACTGCACCCCGGCCGACGACGTGCTCCAGGAGCTGGTCGTCAGGACCCGGGAGGCCACCGGCGACGCGTCAGGCATGCAGGTCTCGCACGACGAGGGCGCCCTGCTGACCATGCTGGTCCGGTTGGTCGGCGCGCGCCGCGCCGTCGAGGTGGGCGTGTTCACCGGCTACTCGTCGATCTGCATCGCCCGGGGACTCGCCGAGGGCGGCCGCCTGCTCGCCTGCGACGTGAGCGACGAGTGGACCGCCATCGCCAGGGAGTACTGGGAGCGCGCCGGGGTCGCCGACCGCATCGACCTGGAGATCGGCCCGGCGATCGACACGTTGCGCGCGCTGCCGGACGAGCCGTCCATCGACATCGCCTTCATCGACGCCGACAAGGTGAACTACCCGGCGTACTACGAGGAGATCGTGCGGCGCCTGCGCCCCGGCGGGCTCGTCGTCCTGGACAACGTGTTCCTCGGCGGGCGGGTGTTCGACCCGGCGTTCCAGGAGGAACACCACATCGAGATGCGCCGCCTGAACGACCTCATCGTGCGGGACGAGCGGGTCGAGTCGGTCATGCTGCCCGTACGCGACGGCGTCACCCTCGCCCGCAAACGCTGACTCGGCCCGGGCCGCCGGGCCGGGCCGTTCGCCCCCGGTGGTCACTTTATGAGGAGCGACCGGCATTTTCTCGAGTATCGCGCCTCACGGAGGAGTTCACCTCGGCGACTGCACGTAACGCCGAAATACTCTCAGGCGGCACGCCGCCGGGAATCGCGAGCGAAAAGGATAACCACCGTCTTTGGTAATACGGTAGGAATGAGAGGTGGATACCGGGCTGGTTAGGCACGTCCTGCGCTGGGTCCCTTTCGTCCTCCGGCTGTCACTTCTCCTTCTTCTGCTCGCGGGCGCCCTGCTCACCTGCGCGAGCCGCGTGCCCTCCGCGCGCACGGTCGAGCAGTTCCGTGCGGCCGTGGCGGCCGGGGAGGTCGATCGCGTGAGCTACCGGGCGGGCGGCGTCGGCACCCTGATAAACGATTCTCATGACGTCGTGCAAATGGAGGATCCGCATGACCTGATGACCCTGAAGTGGTCGGAGTCGCCGCTGGTCTGGCATGAGGTGCCAGGTGATATCACCGACACTCGGGGTGTCGCCTACACGGTCGATCTGCTCAGGGCGGACGTCGGCCGTGCGCCTGTCAGGCCGTCCCTGACGGTCGACTCCGGGCGCGACTCCGGAGGAGGCATCTTCCCCGACTGGCCCTTCACGTTCTTAGGGGGCGAGAAGCTCTGGTGGCTGGCCACCGCCTGGGTGGTCGCGTTCGTCGTCATGTTGCTGGGCCCCCCACCTCGCCTGGCCAACCGATGGGCGTGGTTCTGGATGTTCACGGTCGGGCAGATTGGGGCGATCTTGTACTTCGTCCTGGAACCGAGACCCCTGTGGCGCGGCCTCGGCGAGGTGCCGGTGCCGGAAAAGCGGGTGGAGGGCGGAAGCGGCTGCCTGATCTCGATCGGACTGTCCGTCATCTCCGTGGTGCTGGCAGGGGGCATCGGGCAGCTCGTCAGCGTGGTGCTGGGCTGAGGGGACCACCGGGAACCGGTTCACCGGGCCGGTCAGGGCATGCCCGCAGACCTGAGGGGTAGAGAAGAAACAGATAGAGCACGACAAATCACCACAGAAAGGCTGTTCGGCTGGTGTGGTTGCCGTCTCCGAGAGGTCCGATCACCACCTGGCTCTTCGCGGAGCTGGTGACGGCGCCTCACGCACTGGACGAGGCCCCGCCGTTCTCGCCGGAATCCCCCCTGGCCGACGACGATCTCCAGCTCGCCTTGTTCGCCTGCTACGAGCTGCATTACCAGGGCTTCGAGGACGTCGACGACCTTTGGGAGTGGAACGCCTCGCTGCTGGGGCTGCGGGCGCGGCTGGAGGAGCGCTTCGCGGCGCACCTCGCCGACGTCATCCCCCCGCCGCCCGCCGTGCCGGTGGAGGACACGCCGCAGGCCCTGGTCGAGCTCATCTCCTCCCAGGACGAGGGCGCGTCCATCGCGATCTTCCTCCACAGGACCGCCGACCTGGACCAGTTCCGCGAGTTCGTCGTCCACCGCTCGCTCTACCACCTGAAGGAGGCCGACCCCCACACCTGGGCGATCCCCCGGCTGCGCGGGCCCGCCAAGGCGGCGCTCGTGGAGATCCAGGCGGACGAGTACGGCGGCGGCCGCGTGTGCCGGATGCACTCCGAGCTGTTCCGCGCCACCATGCGCTCGCTCGGCCTTGACGACTCCTACGGCGCCTACGCCGACCGGGTGCCCGCGATCACCCTGGCCGTCGGCAACGCCATGTCGATGTTCGGCCTCCACCGGCGGCACCGCGGGGCGCTGCTCGGTCACCTGGCGGCCCTCGAGCTGACGTCATCGCTGCCCAACCACCGCTACAGCCAGGGCCTGCGCAGGCTGGGCGGGGACGCGGCGGCGCGGCGCTTCTACGACGAGCACGTGCAGGCCGACGCCGTCCACGAGCAGATCGCCGTGAACGACATGTGCGGCGCCTTCGCGGTCGCGCACCCGGACCTCGCCGGCGACGTCCTGTACGGGGCGGCCTGCGCGGTGACGCTGGACCGGCTCTTCGCCGAGCACGTGATGCGCCTCTGGGGCTCGGGGCGGACGTCCCTGCGGGCCGGCGCCGGATGATCGACCTCGACTACGTGCTGCCTCTCCGCTGGGAGAGGGATCACGGCCTGGAGGAGCTGACCGCCTACCTGCGCCGGCTGGCGCGGTGGGCGCGCGTCATCGTGGTCGACGGCTCGCCGCCGGGGCTGTTCGACCGGCACGCCCGCGCCTGGCGTGGGATCGCCCTCCACCTGCCGCCCGATCCCGAGGTCATGGCGGCGAACGGCAAGGTCGCCGGGGTGATCACCGGCATCCGCCGGGCGAGGTCGGAGTACGTGGTGATCGCTGACGACGACGTCCGCTACGACGCCGTGGGCCTGGCCCGCCTCAGGGACCTCCTCGCGGACGCCGAGCTGGTCCGGCCGCAGAACCACTTCAGGCCCCTTCCCTGGCACGCCCGCTGGGACACCGCCCGCACCCTCGTCAACCGGGCCATCGGCGCCGACCACCCCGGGACGCTCGGCGTGCGCAGGTCGTTCTTCGAGGCCATGGGCGGCTATGACGGCGATGTGATGTTCGAGAACCTGGAGCTCATCCGCACCGTCCGCGCGCACGGCGGTCGCGAGCGCCGCGCGCACGACCTCTACGTCCGCCGCCTGCCGCCCGACGCGCGGCGCTTCTGGGCGCAGCGCGTCCGCCAGGCGTACGACGACCTGGCGCAGCCCGCGCGCCTGGCCGTCTTCCTCGCCGTGGTGCCAGGTCTGGCCGCCCAGCTCGCGCGGCGGCGTCCGTGGCCGGTTCTCGCCTGCGCCGGGCTGGCGGTCGGCCTGGCGGAAGCGGGGCGGCGCCGGGCCGGGGGACGCCGGGTCTTCCCCGCGTCCTGCTCGCTGTTCGCCCCGGTCTGGGTCCTCGAACGCGGCGTGTGCGTCTGGGCGGCGCTGTACTGGCGCGCCCGCGGCGGCGTCCGCTACACCGGACGCACGATCCGTGTGTCCGCGCACTCGGCCCGCCGGCTCAGGCGACGGCGTCAGGCCGGGGTCTCGGGCTCGCTGGGGGCGCGGAAGCCCACGACCTTGTGCGAACCATCGCAGAACGGTTTGACGGCCGAACGCCCGCACCGGCACAGCGCCACGGTCGACCGGCCGGGGTCGATGGTGCGGCCGTCCTGAGTGACGATGGTGAACGGTCCCCTCACCAGCAGCGGCCCGTCGCGGCAGGGCGTCACCGTGACCGCCGGCGCCGGGCGGCCTGGCGGCGCGGGAACTGCCCCCGTGTCCTGCTCCTCCATGCGGAACCCCTCCCGTCACACCCCTCGCCCTGACCCTTTGCCGCCCCGAGCGGCGCGAAACGCCGAGGCCGGGCACGCGGACGGGTCCGGCCTCAGAAAGGGCCGGACCCGTCGGAGACGTCAGGTGACCGGGACGTCCCTGCGGCGGAAGGCGGTGAGGCCGGCCGCGGTCAAGGCCGCGGCGATGGCCGTCAGCCAGATCAGCGGGGCCACGGTGACCTGGCCTCCGGGGATCTTCGGCAGGTGGGTGAAGGGCGAGACCTCCAGAACCCGGTCGTCCAGCCCGAGAGCGCTGCCGACCAGGCCGAACAGCAGGCAGATCACCAGCGCGCCCCAGCTCACGGCCGCGAGGCGCGGCAGCAGGCCGAACATCACGATCGTGACCGCGGACAGGATCCACACCGCGGGCAGTTGCACGAGCGCGCCCGCCACCGCTCTCGGCAGTTCGCGGCCGACGTCCCCGGTGTTCAGGCCGTGGGTCAGCCCGACGGCGGCTCCGGCGACGGCCAGGACGGCGGCCGGGCCGAGCAGCGAGAAGGTCAGGTGGCCGCCCAGCCAGGCGACGCGGCCGACCCCCGTGCCGAGCACCGGCTCGGCGTGCCCGTTCGTCTCCTCGACCCGCGCGCGCAGCGTCGCCTGGATGGCGTAACCGCCTGCGATCAGCCCGAAAAGCCCCATGATCGAGGCGATGTAGCTGTCGATCAGCCCGGACGCGCCGCCGAGGTTGGCGAACACCTGGTTGAGCTGCCGGTTGTCGCGCACCAGGTCGCCGACGCCCGCGGCGAGGTAGCCGAGCACGACTCCGAGGACGGCGAACCCGGCGAGCCAGCCGGCCAGCAGGCCGCGGTGCAGCCGCCAGGCCAGTGCCAGGGGCGAGCGCAGGCCGGGGGTCGCCGAGGCGGGGCCGAGCCGGGGCGGCAGGAGGCCGGCGCCGACGTCGCGGCGCGCGGAGAGGAGGACGGCCGTCGCGGCGAGCACCGCGCTGACGAGGGCGGCGAGCAGGGCGGGCCACCAGTGGTCGCCGCCGTAGGGCACCATCCGCTGGACCCACCCGAACGGTGTCAGCCACGTCAGCCAGGCCAGCGTGCCGTCGCCGATGCCGCTGATGTCGCCGACGACCCGCAGCACGTAGGCGGCGCCCAGCGTGATGATCGCGATGCCCCGCGCGCCGCCCGCGCTGCTGGTGAGCTGCGCGGCCACGCCGCCGACCGCCGCGAACACCCACCCCGAGGCGGTCAGCTCCATGCCGAAGGCCCACGAGCCGGCGGCGGGGAGGCCCTGGGCGATCATGCCCACGGCCAGGATCGCCCCGAGCGCCAGCGTGGCGGCGAAGGTCGTGACGAGCGCCGCCGCCAGGCCGGCGTGCCGGCCGGTGACGGTCGAGCCGAGCAGCTCGCGGCGGCCGCTCTCCTCCTCGGTCCGGGTGTGCCTGACGACGGTGAGGATGCTGAGCAGGCCGACCGCGACGGGGAGGAAGCCGGCGCGCCAGGCGACCAGCTCGCCCAGGCTGGAGCCGAACAGGCGGCCGTACAGCGCGACGAAGGCGGCGTTGTGCTCGCTGGCCGCGAAGTAGCCGTGCCGCCCGGCCTCCGTGGGGAAGAGCTCGTTGAAGGAGGCGACGTAGGACAGGGGGATGAGGCCGAGGAGCAGCACCCACAGCGGGAGCAGGACGCGGTCGCGGCGCAGGATCAGCCGGGCCAGCCGGACCGTGCCGGTCAGGGTGTTCATCGCGGCACCTCGGCGGTCCGCTGGGTGCGGTCGTAGTGCTGGAGGAACAGCTCCTCCAGCGTCGGCGGCCTGCTGACGAGGCTGCGCACGCCGACGGCGGTGAGGTGGCGCAGCGCCGGGTCCAGGGCGTCGGCGTCGACGTCGAAGCGCACCCGGCCCCCCTCCACGTGGAGGTCGTGGACGCCGGGCAGCTGGGCCAGGCCGTCCGCGGGGGCGGCCAGCTCGGCCTGGATGGTGGTGCGGCTCAGGTGGCGCAGGTCGGCGAGCGTGCCGCTCTCGACGGCGCGGCCGTCACGGATGATCGTCAGCCGGTCGCACAACGCCTCGACCTCGGAGAGGATGTGGCTGGACAGCAGCACGGTGCGGTCGCCGCGGCGCTGCTCCTCGCGGACGGCCTCGCGGAACACCTCTTCCATCAGCGGGTCCAGGCCGGATGTCGGCTCGTCGAGCAGCAGCAGCCGCACGTCGGAGGCGAGCGCGGCGACCAGGGCGACCTTCTGCCGGTTGCCCTTGGAGTAGGCGCGTCCCTTCTTGCGGGGGTCGAGGTCGAAGCGTTCCAGCAGGTCGGCGCGGCGCCGCTTGTCCAGCCCGCCCCGCATCCGCCCGAGCATGTCGATCACCTCGCCGCCGGACAGGTTCGGCCACAGCGTGACGTCGCCGGGCACGTACGCGAGCTGCTTGTGCAGCGTGGTCGCGTCGGCCCAGGGGTCGCCGCCGAGCAGCCGCGCGGCGCCCGAGTCCGCGCGCATCATGCCGAGCAGGATGCGGATGGTGGTGCTCTTTCCCGCGCCGTTCGGGCCCAGGAAGCCGTGGACCTCCCCGGTGCGCACAGAGAGATCGAGGCCGTCCAGCGCCCGGGTGGCGCCGAACGTCTTGACGAGCCCTGTCACCGAGATGGCGTCAGTCATCGTTTTGCTCCTCGAATGAGCGGATCACGGCGTCGCGATCCGCTGGGGGTGGTTTGCTCCAGACGGTGTCGAGGGCGGCGCGCGCGGTGGCGGCATCGTCCGGAGTCATCAGCGCGTGCGAGTAGAGGTCGAGGAGGGCGTAGGCGACCTCACGGTCGCCCTCCGGCGTGAACAGGTCGGCGCCGATGCCGCGGGAGACGTGCTGGTGCAGGACCGGGACGGCCAGCGCCATCGCGGTGAGTACCGTCGCCCGGGTCTTGAGGCCGGCCGCCGGGGGGTCGGCGCGTTTCTCGTCGGCCATCGCGAGCCACTCTTCGGTCATGTCGGCCATCTGGTCGAACAGCGCCGCGGCGGTTCCGTCGGCCAGAGCTCGTGCCAGGTACTTCTGGTAGGGGAGCAACACGGCGCGTGCGGCGGCCACGTAGGTCATGTCGCCGAACGCGCCCTTGATGAGACCGGCGCGGGCCTGGTCGTTGAGTTTGCGGACCGTCCGGTACATGAACTCGTCGCAGGCGTCGCGTAGCTCCTGCTTGGAGCCGAAGTGGTGGCGTACCAGCCCCGAGGACACCCCGGCGGCCTTGGCGATCTCGCGGATCGTCGCCCGCTCGAACCCGTGCTCGCCGAACTGCAGCAATGCCGCGTCTCGGATGCGGGCACGGGCGGTGAGGTCCTCAGGGTCCGGTTGGATCATCGCCACTTTCCTGTTCCTGTCCGGGCGTGTAGCCCACTACTCGCGCGGACAAGGACGCTATACGCGTGTGTAGTCACTGTCCATTCCGCGTCATGAATCCATACGCTTTCTTGACGCGGGAGGGCGTGTACGCGTGCCCGTCCGGCCGCTCCCCGTCCAGACCCGTGGCGGTGAAGCCCAGGTGGAGGAACGACCCACTGGTGCCCGTCCAGGGCGCGAAAGCCGACATCCCCTGACAGGTACGGGCGGTAGCGTCGCCTGGTAATCGCCGATGGGACAGGTGATCCGATGCGCTACGTCGCGCTGCTGCGCGGAATCAACATCAACCCCCGCACGAGGGTCGCCATGGCCGATCTACGCGCCGTGCTGGAAGGGCTGGGGTACACCGGGGTCCGCACGCATCTGCAGAGCGGGAACGCCCTGCTCACGGCCCACGGCAGGTCCGCGGAGCAGGTCGCGGCCGAGGTGGAGCGGCGGATCTCCGAAGAACTGGGCCTGTCCCCCGCGGTGATCGTCCGGACGGTGCCGGAGCTGCGCGCGGTGGTCGAGGAGAACCCGCTGGAGGTCCGGGACCCGGTGAAGTTCGTCGTGGTGTTCCTGGCCGAGGCTCCCGACAGGGCGGTCCTGGAGGGCATCGACCCGGCGGAGTACGCGCCGGAGGAGATGGCCGTCGGCAGGCGGGAGCTCTACATGTACTTCCCCGACGGCCTGCGCCGCCCCAAGCTGCCGCCTCTGGTGGAGAAGCGGTCGAGCGCCCCGGCCACGATGCGCAACTGGAACACCGTCACGCGGCTGCTGGAGCTGGCGGAGGGCTGAGCCGCCGGGAATCGGCCACGTCAAGGCCGGCCATCGGGGGTGTGTCCTGGACCGGTGACCCCCGCCCCGGACGAGCCCGCGCGCGGACCGGCGTGGTGCGGGGCGGCGTCATCGCCGACCGGCGGAGATCAGTGCCGCCTCTTCCCGCGGCCGTGGCCGTGAAATATCGTCTGGCTCTCCCGGATATAGCAGACGCGCTTCCTCTTGCAGAAAGCGCTCTGGGAGGGGGCGCTTCCCTGGACGGACGCGTTGGACTTGTGCTGTACGCCGAACATGTAGGTCGGGCTCGACACCTGAAGGTACAACGAGTTGTGCTTGCCGTTTCCCATCCTGGCCAGGTAGGGATCGCCCGGGTCGGTGCCCGCCCGGACGGTGTGGCGGGTCTCGGGCACGCCGGCCGCCGCCGCCGGTGACGACACGACGGCGCCCGCCAGCCCGATCACCAGTACGGCGGTCGTGAGCCGCGCCGCGGTCCCGGCCAGGGATAGGAGCGGATTGTCCGCGCGGTGACGAGTCATTGCGTCGCGCACCTGCCTTCAGGTCGTCCGGAAGCCGCCTTACGTTCGTCTCGCCTCGGCGACACCGCGTCCATACCCGCCGACCACGAGCGCCTCGCGTTCCGAGTGATCGACGGCCCATATGCTTACCGGCTTTTTGTCGTCCCGCTGAGGAGGGACGTCGCGGATGTCCTTTCCGATAGCGCGACGCCGTCCGAATAAAATATGCATTTGACCCGATGGCGTGTGTAGGGCGAAGAATGGACGGAATGTCCGACTGAAGAAGCGTTGGCGAATTTGCCGGAAATCGTCGTGCCAGGCAGCGGGGAACAGAATTTCGCGGGGTATCGCTGCGGTCAAAGTTGCGGCAAACTACTCCAGGTGTCAGGGGAATCACCGTTGGTGAGACCCGCGGTCGGCTCGGCTCACGAGAGTAGGCACGCTCATGCAGGCTTTCACGCTGCCGGACTTCTACCTGGCCTATCCCGCCAGGCTCAACCCGCATCTGGAGCGCTCCCGGGCGTACAGCGCGGCATGGGCCGAGCGCATGGGCATGCTCGACACGCCCAAACCGTCCGGCGGGGTGGTCTGGGACGCCGAGGCGCTCGCCGCCATGGACTACGCCCTGATGTGCGCGTACACCCACCCCGACTGCGACGGCCCCACGCTCGACCTGATCACCGACTGGTACGTCTGGGTGTTCTTCTTCGACGACAACTTCCTGGAGCTGTTCAAGCACTCCCGCGACCTCGCCGGCGCCAAGGCCCACCTGGACCGGCTGGAGCTCTTCATGACCGCGGACGGCGAGGCGCCGCCCGAGCCCCGGAACGCGGCCGAGGCCGGGCTCAAAGACCTTTGGGAACGCACGGTGCCGGCGATGTCCGACGGATGGCGCCGGCGGTTCATCGCCAGCACGCACAACCTCATGGTCGAGTCGATGTGGGAACTTGACAACATCAACCGCGGCCGCATCGCCAACCCCATCGAGTACGTGCAGATGCGGCGCAGGGTCGGCGGGGCGCCCTGGTCGGCCGGCCTGGTCGAGTACGCCGCCCATGCCGAGGTCCCGGACGCCCTGGCCGCGACCCGGCCGATGCAGGTCCTGGTCGACGCCTTCTCCGACGCGGTCCACCTGCGCAACGACCTGTTCTCCTACCAGCGCGAAGTCCGCGAGGAAGGCGAGAACTCCAACGCCGTCCTGGTCTTCGAGCGGTTCTTCGACTGCTCCACGCAGGAGGCCGCCGAAATGGTCAACGACCTGCTGACGTCGCGCATGGAGCAGTTCGAGACCACGGCGCTCACGGAGGTGCCGGCGCTGTTCGCCGAGCAGGCCGTCCCGCCGCACGAACAGGCCGCGGTCGCCGCGTACGTCAAGGGCCTGCAGGACTGGCAGTCCGGCGGCCACGAGTGGCACGCCCGGTCGAGCCGGTACATGAACGAGGGCGCCACCTCCCGGCAGGGCGGGGTGCTCGGCGGTCCCACCGGGCTCGGCACCTCCGCCGCCGCGCTGACGCACTCGTCGCTCGCGCCGGGGGTGCGGCGCCGGGCACGGCAGCATTCCCACGTGCCGTTCACCCCGGTGGGACACCTCCGCCTGCCCGATGTCCCAATGCCCTACGCCCTGCGCACCAGCCCGCACATCGACGCGGCGCGCGACCACACGGTCGAGTGGGCGCGGCGCATGGGCTTCCTGGACGCGACGCCGGGCGTCGGGCTCGGGGGTGTGTGGGACGAGCGCCGGTGCCGGGTCTACGACCTCGCCCACTGCGCCGCGATGATCCACCCGGACGCCACCCCTGACGAGCTCGACCTGTCGGCCGACTGGCTCTCCTGGGGCACGTACGCCGACGATGTCTACCCGGCCGTGTTCGGCGCGTCCCGCGACCTCGCGGGGGCGAAGCTCTGCAACGACCGGCTCGCTGCCTTCATGCCGCTCGACGCCGGCGAGACGCCCGAGCCCGCGAACACGCTTGAGCGCGGGCTCGATGACCTCTGGCGGCGCACCGCCGGGCCCATGACGCCCGACGCCCGGCGCCACCTGCGCGACGCCGTCGAAGAGATGACCGCCAGCTGGTTGTGGGAGCTGATCAACCACACCGAGAACCGCGTGCCCGACCCGGTCGACTACGTCGAGATGCGCCGTAAGACCTTCGGCTCCGAGCTGACCAAGAGCCTGGCGCGGCTGGCGCACGCCGACATCGTCCCGGCCGAGATCTACCACAACCGGGTGATGCACGAGCTGGAGACCGCCGCCGAAGACTACGCCTGCTTCACCAACGACCTGTTCTCCTACCAGAAGGAGATCGAGTTCGAGGGCGAGCTGCACAACCTCGTCCTCGTCGTCGAGAACTTCCTCGGGGTCGACCGCCACCGGGCCCGCGACGTCGTGGCCGACCTCATGGCGGCGCGCATCGAGCAGTTCGCGCACATCGTCGAGAACGACCTGCCGGCCATGTGCGACGACCTCGGGCTGGAGGAGCCCGTCGGCCGGGCTCTCGGCGACTACGCCGAGTCTCTGCAGAACTGGATGTCCGGCATCCTCGAATGGCACCGCAGGTGCGGCCGCTACACCGAGGCCGAGCTCCGGCACCACCGAAACTCCAGCGTCCCGCACGGCTTCTCGTTACTGCCCACCGGCCTCGGCACCTCGGCCGCCCACATCACGGGCATACCGGTCGAGCCCACCGCCCAGGCCGCCAGAGTCGGCGCGCCCTCTGTCACGGCCCCGATCGGAGAGATCCCCTCGATCTCGGCAATCCTCGCACTTCGCGACACGGCAGAGACCAGTGAGGCCACCACGGAAACCGGCACGAGAACCACGGAGGCCGGTGAGGGCGACGGCGGTGCCGGGCCGCTTCCTCAGTGGACGGGGATGTCAGCGGACCTGTCCGCGCTGCTCCGGGAGCGATCGTCCGAGGCGGAGGCCGTCACGGGGTGAGGACGATCTTGCCGGTGGCGCGGCCGCCGGCGGACAGCGTGGCGGAGGGGTCGCACCAGGCGGTCCCTTGAGCGCTCACCGGGTCCACAGCACCTCCTGGACGGCCTGGACCAGGGGCATGAGTTCGGGGGGCATGCGGTCGCGGGACCACACGAGGCCGTAGGTGATGCGCAGGTCGCCCGCGTCGAAGGGGACGAAGCGAATGTCGTCCCGGCGGATGGTCGTGGTGAGCAGGCGGGGTACGGGCAGCAGGCCGGCGCCTGCGGCCACGAGGTCGAGGGCGGCGGCGAAGTCGTCGATCTCGTCGGCAACGATGTGGAGCTGGTGGGGGCCGCGCAGCCGGGCGGCCAGCCGTTCCCACATGCCGCCGGGCGGGCGGTGGCGGGGCATGAGGATCTTGTGCCGGGCGAGCTGCTCGGGCCGCAGCGGCGCCCGGGCCGCGGCCGGGTCTTCGGCCGGGGCGGCGAGGGGGGCCCGGGCGGGGGCGGCGAGCGGGTCTCCGGCGGGGACGGCGAGGTGGCCGACCGTCACGTGGAACCGGGTGCCCGTCGTCATCCGCAGGGGGAAGGGCGAGGCGAGGATCGCCGCCGGCACCTCGCCGCGCTCCAGCAGCGCCGTCGCGGCCCGTCGTCCCATCGGGCTGAGGTCCACGCCGATCGGCGGTACGCGGCGGGCGAGCCGCCGGGCCGCGCGTGCGGCGAGGGCTCCCACAAGTGGTGGATAAGCGAATCGAATGGACGGTCGCTCGGGAACGGCCAGCCGCGCGGCCTCGGAGGAGAGCGCGGCGAGCGTGTCCAGCGCGGTCTCGGCGTACGGCAGGAGGGCCTCGCCGGCCGGGAGGAGGCGGACCTCGCGGCTGGTGCGGGCGAAGAGGCGGACGCCGATGACGCGTTCGAGACGGGCGATGGCCTGGCTGACCGCCGGCTGCGACATGCGGAGCTCGGCCGCCGCGGGCGAGAAGCCGTGGTGGCGGGCGACGCTCACGAAGCAGCGCAGGTCGCGCGGGTGCGGGCCGTGATCCATGCTCAAGTATGGCCCTCTCGGCGCGGTGAGCGGCGCCTCCATCCATAAGCTAAACCAATAGATCGCGTCCTTGTGTCCCGTCTGCGGGCAGGGTGGGGCCGACCCGTCCGCCCGTGAGGTGCCCGCATGCCGGCCGTCCATGGGCAGGCCACTCGTCCGCCTGTGAAGGAGCCCGCATGCCCGCCGTACCCACCACGCCGTTCCCCGCCTCGACGATCCTCGGCTACCCGAGGATCGGGCCGGACCGGGAGCTGAAACGGGCGCTGGAGCGGTATTGGGACGGCGGCTCGACCGCCGAGGAGCTGCGGGCGGCCGGCGCGCGCATCCGCGAGCGGACCTGGCGCCGCCTGGACGCCCTCGGTCTCGCCGCAGCGCCGTGCAACACGTTCTCGTACTACGACCAGGTGCTCGACACGGCGGTGATGCTCGGCGCCGTTCCCGGGCGCCACCGCGGCGCGTCGGCGCTGGACACGTACTTCGCGATGGCGCGCGGCACGCGCGACGTGCCCCCATTGCGGATGACCAAGTGGTTTGACACGAATTATCACTACATCGTCCCGGAAATCGGGCCGGACACCGTGTTCACTCCGGATCCGGGCAAGCCCGTCGCGGAGCTGCGCGAGGCGCGGGCGCTCGGGTTCGAGACGCGGCCCGTGGTGGTCGGCCCGGTGACCTTCCTGCTGCTGTCCCAGCCCGCGCCGGGAGCCCCGGAGCGGTTCGCCCCGCTGGACCGGCTGGGCGACGTGCTGGACGCCTACGAGCGGCTGCTCGCCGCGCTCGCCGCCGAGGGCGCCGCCTGGGTGCAGCTCGACGAGCCGGCCCTGGTCGCCGACCGCACCGGCGCGGAGCTGGACGCGGTCCGGCAGGCGTACGAGCGGCTGGGCTCGCGCGCGGACCGGCCCGGGCTGTTCGTCGCCTCGTACTTCGGCGACCTGGGGGAGGCGCTGCCGGTCCTCGCGGGCACGCCGGTCGAGGCCGTCGGCGTGGACCTCGTGCGCGGCCGTACGCCCGTCGAGGCCCTCGGGGACGCCCTGGCGGGCAAGACCGTCGTCGCCGGGGTGGTGTCCGGGCGGGACGTCTGGCGCACCGACCGCGACCGTGCCCTCGACCGGCTGCGCGTCCTGCGCGAGCGCGTGGAGCGGGTCGTCGTCTCCACCTCGTGCTCCCTGCAGCACGTCCCGCACAGTCTGGAGCCCGAGACCGGACTGGACCCCGCGCTGGTGGCGCGCATGGCGTTCGCCGACGAGAAGGTCACCGAGGTCGTCGAGCTGGCCGCCCTGCTCGCGACGGCCCCGCCCGTCGCCGGTGGCGAGCCTGGGGAGAGCGGCGCCCCCGAGGAGCCCGGAGAGCCCGAGGAGAGCGGCGGGACGAGGAGGACCGGGGGGAGCGGGGAGGTACTGGCCGGGCCCGTCCCTCCGGCTGAGGCACACCCCGCCCCCGCCGTCACGCCCCCGGTGTGGGAGAGCCGCTCGCCGTACGCGGTGCGGGCCGCCGCGCAGGCGGAGCACCTGGGACTGCCCCCGCTCCCCGTCACCACGATCGGCTCGTTCCCGCAGACCGGCGAGCTACGCGCCGCCCGCGCGGCGTTCGCGGCGGGCGAGCTGGACGAGGGGGCCTACGAGGAGCGCGTCCGCGCCGAGATCGAGCGGGCCGTCCGCCTCCAGGAGCGGCTCGGCCTGGACGTGCTCGTGCACGGCGAGCCGGAGCGCAACGACATGGTGCAGTACTTCGCCGAGCACCTCGACGGCTTCGCCGTGACCCGCCACGGGTGGGTGCAGTCGTACGGCTCGCGCTGCACGCGCCCGCCGATCCTGCACGGCGACGTCGGCAGGCCCGCGCCGATCACCGTGCGCTGGGCCGAGTACGCGCGGTCGCTGACCGGCAGGCCGGTGAAGGGCATCCTCACCGGCCCTGTGACCATCGTCGCGTGGTCGTTCGTCCGGGACGACCTGCCGCTGCGCGAGGTGGCGTTCCAGGTCGCCGACGCGGTGCGTGCCGAGATCGCCGACCTGGAGGCCGCCGGGATCTCCATCGTGCAGGTCGACGAGCCGGCGCTGCGCGAGCTGATGCCGCTGCGCCGCGCCGGGCAGGGCGCCTATCTGCACTGGGCCGTGGCCGCGTACCGGAGGGCGACCTCGGGAGTGGACGACCGCACGCAGATCCACACACACTTGTGCTATTCGGACGCCGATCAGATCCTCGCCGCGATCGACGCGCTGGACGCGGACGTCACCAGCGTCGAGTCGGCGAGGTCGCGCGGGCGCATCCTCGGCGAGCCCATGGTGCGGGACTTCGCGCGGGGCCTCGGGCCGGGCGTGTACGACATCCACTCACCGCGCGTGCCCGGCCCCGAGGAGGTCGGCGACCTGCTGGACGCCGTGCTGCGCGCGCTGCCCGCCGAGCGGGTGTGGGTCAACCCGGACTGCGGGCTGAAGACCCGCACGTACGCGCAGGTGGAGGCGGCGCTGGCCAACGTGGTGACGGCCGCGCGCCGGCTGCGCGAGACGCTCGCTCAGCCCTCTTCCTCGTCGTCGGTGTAGGCCTCGAACAGCTCGCGGCGCAGCAGGTCGGTGCGCACCATCAGCGCGCCGAGCAGCTCCTCGTCGTTCAGCCCGTCCGTGCGCCGGAAGGCCCAGGACGAGCGGCCCTCGTCGTCGAAGCACTTGACCAGGATGATCGCGCCCAGGGCCGTCCAGCCCTCGGGGAGCGGCGAGACAGTGAGCCCCGACAAGGCCTCGCCCACAGAGACGTAGTCATCGTCTTCCACCGTCGCCACTCCAAAGCAATCCGCAGGTAGGGGACCCACTTTATGGTCACTCGCGGGGCCGCGGGGCTCGCGGCCCCGCATCGGCCGCGACGCCGCCGATAGGATCGGTCCGTGACTCCGGACGCGTCAGACGGGCCCGGCGCCCCGTCCGAGGCCGGGGCAGGGGCCGAGCGGCCGTTGCGCGCCGACGCCCGGCGCAACCGCGCCCGCGTCCTTGCGGCCGCCGACGCGGTCTTCGCGGCCAAGGGCACCGGCGCCTCCACCGAGGAGGTCGCCCGCGAGGCCGGGGTCGGCATCGGGACGGTGTTCCGGCACTTCCCCACCAAGGAGGCGCTGCTGACGGCCGTTCTGGTCGACCGCCTGCGCAGGCTCGCCGAGGACGCCGAAGCGCAGGCCGGCGCGGCCGACCCGGGCGCCGTGTTCTTCGCGTTCTTCGCCCGCGTCGTCGAGCAGGGGCGCACGAAGAACGCCTTCACCGACGTGCTCCACGAGGCGGGGGTCGACGTCACGGCCGCGACCGCCGAGTACGGGAAGCGGGTGCGGGCCGCCGTCGCCGAGCTGCTCGCCCGCGCGCAGCGGGCCGGGGCCGTGCGCGAGGACGTCGGGGTCGCCGAGCTGCTGGCGCTGATGGCCGGCGTCTCGCGTGCCGCCGAGCGGGCCGCGTCCGACGGCGAGGTGCGGGCCAAGGCCCTGGCCATCGTCTTCGACGGCCTCCGCCCAAGGCCCTAGCCGGGAGCGGCCCGCCGGTACCTTGGGAGCACGGGCGGCGGCCTGGGACCGGGTCACCGTGCGTGCCTGGCCACGGCCGATATCCGGATGCGGGGAAACGCCCCCACTGGGTACCCTCCGCGGGAAGGCTGGGAGGGATCGTCGTGGGCCATGTCGAGGTAGGCCGACTTACGTATGTGCTGCCCGACGGGCGTCCGCTGCTGAACGAGGTTTCCTTTCGGGTCGGCGAGGGCCTGAAGGCCGCGCTGGTCGGGCCCAACGGCGCGGGTAAGACCACGCTGATGCGGCTGATCGCGGGCGACGTGAAGCCGGTCGAGGGCAGCGTGGCCTCCTCCGGCGGGCTCGGGGTGATGCGTCAGTTCATCGGCAGCATCCGCGACGGCCGCACGGTGCACGAGCTGCTGCTGTCGGTGGCCCCGGACCGCGTCCGCGAGGCCGCGCGCAGGCTCGACGCGAGCGAGCTGGCGATGATGGAGCGCGACGACGAGAAGACGCAGATGCGCTACGCGCAGGCCATCACCGACTACACCGACGCGGGCGGCTACGAGATCGAGGTTCTCTGGGACACCTGCACGATGGCCGCGCTCGGCGCGCCGTACGACCGGGTCAAGTACCGCGAGGTCAACACCCTGTCGGGCGGCGAGCAGAAGCGGCTGGTGCTGGAGGCGCTGCTGCGCGGGCCGGACCAGACGCTGCTGCTCGACGAGCCGGACAACTACCTCGACGTGCCCGGCAAGCAGTGGCTGGAACAGGCGCTCAGGGAGACGCCGAAGACCGTACTGCTCGTCTCGCACGACCGGCAGCTCCTCGCCAACGCGGCCGACCGCATCGTCACGGTCGAGTCCGGCAACGTCTGGGTGCACGGCGGCGGCTTCGCGACGTACGCCGAGGCCCGCCGCGACCGCAACGCCCGCCTGGACGAGCTGCGCCGCCGCTGGGACGAGGAGCACGACAAGATCAAGCGCCTGGTCGTGATGCTCAAGCAGAAGGCCAAGTACAACGACGGCATGGCCGCGGCCTACCATGCCGCCCAGACGCGCCTGCGCAAGTTCGAGGAGGCCGGGCCGCCCGAGGAGGCGCCGAAGGACCAGTCGATCTCGATGCGCCTGCGCGGCGGCCGTACGGGCAAGCGGGCCGTGATCTGCGAGAACCTGGAGCTCACGGGCCTGATGAAGCCGTTCGACCTGGAGGTCTGGTACGGCGAGCGGGTGGCGGTGCTCGGGTCCAACGGCTCGGGCAAGTCCCACTTCCTGCGGCTGGTCGCGGGCGAGCAGATCCGGCACACGGGTGTGGCGCGGCTGGGCGCCCGGGTCGTGCCGGGGCACTTCGCGCAGACGCACGCCCGGCCGGAGCTCCAGGGCAGGTCACCCTGCGAGATCGTCATGACCGAGCACGCCCGGCTGAAGAACGAGGCGATGAAGGCGCTGGCCCGCTACGAGCTGGCGGGCGCCATCGCCGAGCAGCGGTTCGAGACGCTTTCCGGCGGCCAGCAGGCGCGGCTGCAAATCTTGCTGCTGGAGCTGTCGGGCGCGACGCTGCTGTTGCTGGACGAGCCGACCGACAACCTCGACCTGGCCAGCGCCGAGGCGTTGCAGGACGGACTGAACCAGTTCGCCGGGACGGTGCTCGCGGTCACCCACGACCGCTGGTTCGCCGCCGACTTCGACCGGTATCTGGTGTTCGGCGCCGACGGCCGGGTGTACGAGCCGCCGGAGCCGGTCTGGGACGAGGCGCGGGTGGCGCGCGAGCGCTGAGCCCCGGCCTGCGGGAGGGCGCGGAGGCGCGGCGCGGGTGTGCCGCCGTTAAAGACTTCGTACGGGTTGCGCGTGTCGGAGGAATCACCCCCGACTAACCGGGCTATGACGGCCTTGTGACCCAGCGTAGTCGAAACACGACAGCACTAGGACTCGCTCTCGGGATGGCGGCCGCCTCGCTCGCCGGGTGCGGCGGCGACGAGCCGCGGCGCGAGCAGGCGCTCAAACCGCTCGTGATGAAGGAGCAGACCTCGTCGGTCGCCCAGGGGACCGGCGGCTACGTGGTGACCTGGGCGGGCGTCATCAGCAACCCGAACCGGTGGCACTTCGGCGAGAACGTCGCCGCCACCGTGGTCGGCAAGGACGCTTCCGGCAAGGAGGTGGTGCGCATGGAGCAGCCCCTGGACGCCGTGCCTCCGGCCGGGTCGCTCAAGTTCACCGGCCAGGCCACGGCCGCCGCCGCGCCCGTCGACGTCAAGGTGTCCTTCCGCCCCGCCCGCTGGCGGCAGGCCGGGCGGATCCCGTCGGCGTTCGTGCCGTTCCCGATCACGGCGCCCATCACCGAGAAGCTCGGCAACGGCTCCTACCTGGTGACCGGCGCGGTCGGCAACCCGTACCAGAAGGCCGCGACCAGCCTCGTGATCACCGCGTTGCTGCGCGACAAGGACGGCAAGCTGATCGGCGGCGCCAGCACGTACGTGGACGACGTGCGCGCGGGCTCGCCGCGCCGGTTCGTGCTCACCGTGGACAGCCTGAGCAGCGGCGGTCCGGTGGCGCGCACGGACATCGCCGCGCGCACGTGGGGGTCGAGCGCGCGGCCGTACGAGGAACTGGCCATGAGCGGGGCGATGCCGCCGAGCACGGTCAAGCCGAAGACCCCACCGTTCACCAGAGACCGCGGGTATCAAGCGATGCCCGTCGACAGCCGGCCGTGAGCGCCGGGCTATCCGCGTCCGCATCCGGACCCGCCCACGAAGGCGACCGGCCCGCCCCACTATGGATCTTGAAATCACCCGCGGGTTACGGTACTTACATGACTTCCCCCCGGATAGTCCTCTTCGGTGCCACCGGCTTCACGGGCCGGCTCACCACCGAAGCTCTTCTGGCCTGCGGCGCCCGCCCGGTTCTGGCGGGACGCGACCCGGCCAGGCTGGAGGCGCTCGCCTCCTCGCTGCCGGTGGAGCTGCCGACGGCCGTCGCCGACGTGAGCCGGCCCGCGACGCTCCGGCGGATCGTCGAGCCGGGCGGCGTGCTGATCTCCACGGTGGGGCCGTTCGCCCGCTGGGGGGAGCCCGCCGTCGAGGCGGCGATCGAGGCCGGGGGCGTCTACCTGGACTCGACCGGCGAGCCGACGTTCATCAGGCGCATCTTCCAGCGGTACGGCCCGGCGGCGGCGGCCTCGGGGGCCACGCTGCTGACCGCCTTCGGATATGACTACGTGCCGGGGAATCTGGCGGCGGATCTGGCGCTGCGCAAGGCCGGTTCCGCGGCGGTCCGCGTGGACGTCGGGTATTTCATGCAGGGCGATATGCTCCGGCGGGCGAGCGCGGGGACGCGGGCGTCCGCGCTGGGAATGGTGCTGGAGCCGATGTACGGCTTTCGCGAAGGCCGCATTCTTCGTGAACACGGGCGAACGCGTATTTTCTCCGTGAACGGCCGGCGCAGGCCCGCGCTTTCCGTGGGGGCCTCGGAGCATTTCGCGCTGCCGAGGACGCACGCCGGGCTGCGCGAGGTGAACGTCTACCTGGGCTGGTTCGGCGCGCTCACCAAGGCGGCCGGGGCGCTTGCCAGGGCGACGCCCTTCATCGCGGCGATCCCGGGCGCCAAGCGGGTCACCGAGGCCGTCGCCGACCGCGTGATCCACACGGCGGGGCGGGACGCGTCCCCCGAGCCGTCCGGCGAGGGGATCAGCATCCAGGTCGTCGCCGAGGCGTTCGACCGCGACGGCGAGCGGCTCACGGCGATCGAGCTGCACGGCGGGGACCCGTACGACTTCACCGCGCGCCTGCTGGCGTGGGGGGCGATCACCGCCGGCACCTCCGGGGTGGACGCGCAGGGGGCCGTGGGCCCGGCGGAGGGCTTCGGTCTCGAAGCCCTCGTGCGCGGCTGTGCCCAGGCGGGCCTGCACGCCGTCGCCTGAACCACCGCACAGCCTGAACCACCGCACAGCCTGAACCACCGCACACCTTGGCCTGACCGCCGGACGGCCCGTCGCCCGCACGCCGTGGTGTGGACGCCGGGACGGCCATCGTGGGGGACGGCTTCCGCCGGAGGGCGTTATTTGTCGAGCCCGCTGGGCGTGAACGGAACTCATATATGAAATGAGTTTCCGCCGACGGTCCTCCCGGTGGCGTCTTGTG
The DNA here is from genome assembly GCF_003323745.1 of Sphaerisporangium album. Classification (GTDB taxonomy): domain Bacteria; phylum Actinomycetota; class Actinomycetes; order Streptosporangiales; family Streptosporangiaceae; genus Sphaerisporangium; species Sphaerisporangium album. The sequence continues at coordinate 67,040 of NZ_QOIL01000012.1, read as the reverse complement.
CGGCGGCGCCGTGAGATCGGGGCGCCTCTCACCTGTGCGTCCGCCTGGCTCGGCTATCTAGTGATATGTCGAATTTGATGGCCATATGCCATGCGCGGCGCCGCGAACAATCTTGCTGGATTTCATTACGGTATTAATACAACGCAGGTCATTGTCCGCGAAACGGTGGGGCAGGCAGTTACGAATCCTTTACTGTCGGTCACATGAATGACAGCGTCCTGGTCGAGGCACTCCGCGCCCGCGATCCTGGTGCCCTCGCTGCCCTCTACGACGACTACGCCGAAGGCCTCCACGCGTACGCCTCGCTCATGCTCGGGAGCCCCGACGGCGCGCAGGTCGCGCTGCGCGACACCCTGATCGCGGCCGAGGCGCACATCGAGGCCCTGGCCGATCCGGGGCGGTTGCGTGCCTGGCTCTACGCCCTGGCCCGGGGGGAGTCCCTGCGCCGGCGCTCGGTGCCGCCGGCTGCCCAGGACGATCCGGAGGCCGGCGCGTCCGACGAGCGGTCCGACGGCGATCTGCGGCGCGTGGCGATCAACGCCGTCGCCGCGCTGCCGGACGACGAACGCGAGGTGCTGGAGCTTCTCACCCGCCACGCGATCCCCGAGGAGGAGCTTCCCCACGTACTCGGCACCACGCCGGCCCGCGCCGGGGAGCTCCACCGGGACGCCTGTTCCCGTCTCCAGGACCTCGTCGCCACCGAGGTCCTCGCCCGCGACCCTGCGCAGGAGTGCCCGGACAGGAGGGGCATTCTCGCCGATTTCACCGAGGTCCTGGACGACGAGACCCGCGAGCGGCTGATCGAGCACGCCGGCCACTGCCCCGTCTGCGGCCCCTACCGCGAGCGTCAGGTGTCGGCGACGAAGGTCTTCGACCTGCTTCCCCGTCCCGTGCTGCCCCAGACCCTCCGTGTCCGGGTGATGAGCTGCTTCATCGACCCCGAGCTCGTCCCGTACCGCCAGTTCGTCGCGCGCCGCACCGGGCTGCTCGACGCGGACGGGTTTCCTTTACAGGAGATCAAAGGGTCTCGGTGGCGGCCTCAGGTTCTTGCGGGCGCTGTGGCGGCGGTCGCGATGGCCCTCGCCGCCCTAGTGCTGGTCAGCGCGCTGAACGACCGGGACGACCGGCTGGCCCAGGCGGTGTACGGGGCGTTCCCGCCGTCCTCGTCCGCCTCGGGCGTCGCGCCCCCGGCGGGGGTGGTGCCGGGGCGCGCCGGATCGGCGAAGCCCTTGGGGCCGAAGGCCGAGGAGGAAGCGCGGGGGCGTACGGAGTTACCCGGGGCCGCGGTTCCGGTGGGCGTGGTGCGGCCGGACGCGCGGGTGTCCGTGCGCCCGGCGGGCGGCGTGTCACCGCGTCCGGCCCCCGTCCCCTCGCGTCCGGCGCCCGTCCCGCCGCCCGCGCCCCGCCCGTCGGTGTCCACGATCCCCTTCCCGCCCCCGCCGCTCACCGCGCCGCCCTCGCGCCCTCCCGCGTCGGCGCCCACGGTGGTCCCGCCGACCGCCCCACCGTGGATGGGCCACCCCCGGCCGCCCAGGCCCCGCCCGCCCGTCCGTCCCGCCCCGACGAGCAGCCACCAGCACAGGCCCTCCCACACGGCCACCACGCCCGCGCCCTCCGTCCCGCCGCCGGCGGACCCGTCCGTCCCGCCCCCCGCGCCCCCGCCCCCCTCGGCCCCGCCCCCCTCGGCCCCGCCCCCCTCGGCCCCGCCCCCCTCGGCCCCGCCGCCGTCCGAGCCGGGCACGACCCGGGGTCCCCGGCACGAGGGGCACCGGGGCCGCGATCACTGGGGAGGCGATCAGTGGCGTAGCGATCGCCAGGGACGCGAGGGTCATGGGGCACGAGCCGGCCGGTAGCGGTCCCGTCGCCCCGGTGTTCACCGCCCGTGACGACCCCCACCTCGGCCGCCGCGTCTTCCCGCAGCCGGTGACGCCCGAACTGGCCGCCCTGGTGCCCCGCGTCCTGCGCGCCGACTGGCCGGTCTGGCTGGACCCGGGCCCCCGCCTGCTGCGCGACGTGCGGGAGCTGTGCCGCCTGCAGACCTCGCGCGGCCTCGCGGTGCTGTCCTGGCTCGCCGCCGGACGGGCTCCCGAGGACATCGCCTGGCTGTGGTCCGGCCGCCGCCTCACGGGCCCGAGGCAGCGGCTCATGTACGACGCGGCGGGCGCGATCCCGGGAGCCGCGCTCGGGCTCGTGGTCGCGAACTGGACGTGGGTGCTCGACACGCGGTTCGCCAGCCAGGTGACGGCGCCGTACCTGGCCGGCACCGCCTACCCCGACGACGGGTACGCGGCGGCGCAGGCCACCGTGACGCTGCTGCGCATCTGGGAACGGCACGCGGAGGCGCGCCCGGCCCTCGGCGCCGCCTGGGCGGTCGGCCGGACGATCGCCGACTGGTGCAAGGCGGGCGAGCTGCGCGCCGCGTACGGGCACGAGGTACCGGTGTTCACGTATCCGCGCGGACCGCTGCCCACGTTGGCGGGGGTTCGTCCGTGGATATCCCGCCTGTTCCGCCTCGGCTGATCACGGATAGTGACGGCGCGGGTGTGCGCCGTGTGACCGGTGGGAAACCTGGAGGCTATGCGGCGTGTGATCGTGTTCGCCTGCGCCCTGGTCATGGGCCTCGGGTACGCTTCCTCGGCCCTGGCCGGTCCCCGGCCCGCCGGAGGCAACCACTGGACGCCCGGCCTGGGCGCGACGGGCGGTGGCCGGTGGGCGGGGGCGTGGGCGGGGCCCCCCGGCGCCGCAGCCAGGCTCGGCGACCTGGCGGCCAACTGGGCGCTGACCCAGCTCGGCAAGCCCTATGTCTGGGCCGCCGCCGGCCCCCGCGCGTACGACTGCTCGGGGCTGACCATGCGCGCCTGGCAGCGGGCGGGGATCGCCCTTCCCCACTGGACGGGCACGCAGTGGACGTCGGGGCCGAAGATCGCGCTCAGCTCGCTGCGCCGCGGCGACCTGCTGTTCTTCGGACGCCGGACGCGCGACCCGGGCACGATCCGCCATGTCGGGATCTACATCGGCGCGGGCCAGATGGTCCACGCCCCCAGCACCGGGGACGTGGTGCGCGTCGCGTCCATCTGGCGCCCGCACATGGTGGGCGTGGTCAGACCACGGCCGTCACGGGGCCTGCGCCCCCGGCCGCCGGTCTTCTTCGCGGGTGGGCGGCGTCAGTGCTCCTCCCCGTTGATCAGCGGGTTCTCCGGGGCGGCGTGCTCCTCGTGATCGAGGTGACGCTTGGCCGACCGCTGGATCTCCAGCTCGGCCTCCACCCGGCCGACCCAGTTCGCCCCCTCGACCGACTTGCCGGGCTCCAGGTCCTTGTAGACCTCGAAGAAGTGCTGGATCTCCAGCCGGTCGAACTCGGGGACGTGATGAATGTCACGGATGTGTTCCATGCGGGGATCCGTGGCCGGCACGCACAGGACCTTGTCGTCCCCGCCCTTCTCGTCCTTCATCCGGAACATGCCGACCGCGCGGCAGCTGATGAGGCAGCCGGGGAACGTCGGCTCCTGCAGGAGCACGAGGGCGTCGAGCGGGTCGCCGTCCTCGCCCAGGGTGTTCTCGATGAAGCCGTAGTCGGCGGGGTACTGCGTGGAGGTGAAAAGCAGGCGGTCCAGGCGGATCCTGCCCGTCTTGTGATCAACCTCGTACTTGTTGCGTTGTCCTTTCGGAATCTCAACGACAACGTCGAACTCCACTGCGGTTCCTCCGCTCAGCCGTCCGGGCACTCCGGACGGGCGTTAATGTCTCGTAGACGTATTTCCAGGATGACGCATGTGAGAAGGGGGCCGGCGAGGTGGTACGACACGAGCGCGCGGCGGCGGTGGCGACTCTCGCCCTGCTGCAGGCGTTCGTCTGCGCCGTGGGCGCGTACGTCCTCGCGTCCGGAGGGCTGAGCGGTGCCACCGCGAGCCCGCCGGTCAAGGCCGCCACGCCGACGCGGGCTCCCGTCGCCATCGTCACCTCGGGTCCCGTCCTGCCACCGGCCCCTGAAGGATCTCTCCCGGGAAAGGGTACTTTGGCCGCCCAGCTCACCCGCGCGATGGGTGACTCCGCGCTGGGCGGCAACGTGGGGGCCGTGGTCGTCGACGTCTCCGGGGGAGCCACGCTGTTCGCCAGCAGGGCCGACATCGGCATCACGCCGGCCTCCACCACCAAGGTCGTGACGGCCGTCGCCGCGCTCACCGAGCTCGGCCCCGACACCAAGATCGCGACCCGCGTGCTCCAGGGCAGGCCGGGCACGTTGACGCTGGTCGGCGGGGGCGATCCGACGCTGGCGAGCCCGAGGTCGGCCCGCGGGCCCGGGTACCCCCGGTTCGCGTCCCTGGCCACCCTGGCGTCCCGCACGGCGCAGGCGCTCAAGGCGGCCGGTGTCACCGCGGTCTCGCTCACCTATGACGACTCCCTGTTCTCCGGCCCGCGCACGGCGCCCGGCTGGAAGCCCGGGTACATCCCCGAGGGCAGCGTGGCCCCGGTCACGGCCCTGACCATCGACGAGGGCCGCCAGGACCCGCGCAACGAGAACTCGCCCCGGTACGCCGACCCGCCGCGGACGGCCGCCGAGGCCTTCGCGGCCCAGCTCCAGCGGTACGGCGTCAGAGTCGGTAAGTCGATCAAGCGGGCGAAGGCCGCGGCGGGCGCCAAGGAGGTCGCCCGGGTGGAGTCCCCGGCGGTGTACGAGCTGGTCGAGCACATGCTGACCGAGAGCGACAACGACCTCGCCGAGGCGCTGGCCCACCTGGTGGCGATCAAGGAAGGCCGGCCCGGCGGCTTCGCGGGCGCCTCCCAGGCCGTGCGGGCCACGCTGAAGCGGCTGGGCGCCGACGCCGGGGTCGTCGTCAACGACGGAAGCGGCCTCTCCACCCGCAACCGGATCACCCCGGCCGCGCTCGCCCGCCTGGTCTCGCTGGCGGCGTCCCCCGCCAACCCCCACCTGCGGGCGGCGATAAGCGGCCTGCCCATCGCCGGATTCACCGGAACCCTCGGCCATCGTTACGCCAAGGGCGAGGCGAAGGCCGGGGCGGGAGTGGTAAGGGCCAAAACGGGCACGTTGAACGGGGTGAACACCTTGACAGGTCTCGCGCGGACCGCCGACGGCCGGCTCGTGGCCTTCGCGTTCATGGCCGACGACGTCCGCGATCCCGACGGGGCCGTGGCGGCGCTCGACAGGCTGGCCGCCCTCGTCTCCGGATGCGGGTGCTCATGACGACCCCGGACGACGTACGGTGGTGAACATGCAGGTGATCGACTGGGATCTGGCCGTATCGACCGGTGTCCGTCTAGTCCGCCCCGGCCCGCAGGTGAGCCGGGAGGAAGCGAAGCACGCCGTCTCCGAGCTCCGGAGGCTGTCGCGCGAGGCCGAGGGGCACGTACAGGAGTTCGCCCGCATCGACGGGGCGGCCGAGCCGGAGGCCGCCACGATCGTGGACCGCCCCGGGTGGATCCGCGCCAACGTCGACGGGTTCCGGGTGGTCCTCGAACCGCTGACCGAGCGTATGAACGCGCGGCGCTCGCAGATCCCCGCGATCGTCGGGGTCGTCGGGTCGCGGGTGACCGGCGTCGAGGTGGGGGCGGTGCTCGCGTTCCTGGCGACGCGCGTGCTGGGGCAGTACGAGCTGTTCCTCCCGCCCGACCCGAGCGGGCAGTCGCCCACGGGCCGGCTCACGCTGGTCGCGCCCAACATCGTCAACACCGAGCGCGAGCTCGGCGTCAACCCCCGTGACTTCCGCCTGTGGGTGTGCCTCCACGAGGAGACCCACCGCGTGCAGTTCACGGGCGTGCCCTGGCTGCGCGAGTACGTCCGGTCGCAGATGACCGAGTTCCTGCTGGCCTCCGACCTCGATCTCGGCACGCTGCTCGAACGCATGCGCGCCGCCTCCGACGCCGTCGCCGACGCGATCAAGGGCGGCGAGGGCAACCTGATCGACGCCATCCAGACTCCCGAGCAGAAGGAGATCCTGGACCGGCTCACGGCCGTGATGACGCTGGTCGAGGGGCACGGCGACTACGTGATGGACGCCGTCGGGCCCGCCGTGGTGCCGTCGGTGGCCGAGATCCGCTCCAGGTTCCAGCACCGGCGCGAGGGCGGCTCGCGCTTCGACAAGACGCTGAGGCGGCTGCTCGGCGTCGACCTGAAGATGAAGCAGTACGCCGAGGGCGCCGCGTTCGTCCGCAAGGTCGTCGGCGAGACCGGCATCGACGGCTTCAACCGCGTGTGGGGCTCGCCCGCGACCCTGCCTTCCCACGCCGAGATCAAGGACCCCGAGCTCTGGATCAACCGCGTGATCAACGCCCCCCAACTGCCCGCGTCCAACGGAAACACAGCCTCCTGAACCCGCCGAGCGGAGCGAGGCCGTGAACGAGGTTCGGGGCGCAGGCTCATAGGCGCCCCGAACACGCCGAGCGGAGCGAGGCCATAGGCACAGCCTCATGAACCGCCGTGCCGGAGGCGCGGCCATGAATACAGACTAGGAGCATGGGTCCGCATCCCGCCGTCGCCGAGATCCGGCGTGCCGTGCGCCTGTCGCTGGGCGACCTGCCGGCCGGGGCGCTCGTTCTGGCCGCGTGCAGCGGCGGGGGCGACTCTCTCGCGCTCGCGGCCTGCCTGGGCTTCGCCGCGCCCCGCGTGGGCCTGCGCGCGGGCCTGCTCACCGTCGACCACCGCCTGCAGGAGGGCTCGGCCGAGCGCGCGCTCGGCGTCGCGGGCCTGGCGGGGACTCTGGGGCTGGCGCCCGCCGAGGTGCTGACCGTCACGGTGGGGCGCGAGGGCGGTCCCGAGGCCGCGGCCCGCGACGCCCGGTACGAGGCGCTCTCGGCCGCCGCGCGCCGCTTGGGCGCGTCGGCCGTGCTGCTGGGGCACACCCTCGACGACCAGGCCGAGACGGTCCTGCTGCGGCTCGCGCGGGGCAGCGGAACCCGGTCGCTCGCCGGGATGGCGGCGGTCTCGGGCCTCTACCGCAGGCCGATGCTGGGCGTCTCCCGCGCGACGGCCCGCGCGGCCTGCGTCGCGCTGGACCTGGCGCCCTGGGAGGACCCGCACAACACCGATCACTCCTACGCCCGCTCGCGCGTCCGGCACGACGTCCTGCCGGTGCTGGAAGGCGCGCTAGGGCCCGGTGTCACCGAGGCGCTCGCCCGTACCGCCGCCCTGTGCAGGGACGACGCCGACGCGCTGGACGACTGGGCCGACGAGGTGTACGGGCAGGTCAGGGGCATCGGGGTCGAGCTGACCGTGGACGGCATCAAGGACCTGCCCGCCGCCGTGCGGCGCAGGGTGATCCAGCGGGCGGCCCTGGCGGCGGGGGCGAACGCGTCGGCGCTCGCGGCCGTCCACATCGCGGAGGTGGACCGGCTGGTCACGCAGTGGCGCGGGCAGCGGATGGTCGAACTGCCCGGGGGGGTGGGAGTGGTCCGGCGGTATGGCACCCTGGTGTTCGCCAGCACCCTCTTGTGAAGGAAATCCCCAGGTGGACGCAGCTGACATGGGCAAGGACCTGGAAAGGGTCCTCATTCCCGAGGAAGAACTTCAGGCGAAGATCAAGGAGCTCGCCGGGCAGATCGACGCGGACTACGCGGGCAAGGATCTCTTAATCGTCGGGGTGCTCAAGGGTGCGGTCATGGTCATGGCCGATCTGGCGCGCGCGCTGCACATCAAGGTCGAGATGGACTGGATGGCCGTGTCGTCCTACGGGGCGGGCACCAAGTCCTCGGGCGTCGTGCGCACGCTGAAGGACCTCGACACCGACATCGCCGGGCGGCACGTCCTGGTCGTCGAGGACATCATCGACTCCGGGCTGACGCTGTCGTGGCTCGTGCACAACCTGCGCTCGCGCGACCCCGCGTCGGTCGAGATCTGCACCCTGTTGCGCAAGCCGGACGCGGTGAAGGTGCCGATCGACGTGAAGTACGTCGGCTTCGACATCCCCAACGAGTTCGTGATCGGGTACGGCCTCGACTACGCCGAGCGGTACCGCAATCTCCCCTTCATCGGCACCCTCGCGCGTCACGTGTACGGCGCCGAGTAAGCCCTGAGCGAAGTTCCGGGTCCATTACCGGTGAGTCGCCCCCTTATTCGGTCTCGCCGTGGGGAACACCGGGCCGCCTGACGTACGTTGGTAGGACAAAGCCGGTGTCGCCGGAGCAGTGACCCTGCGCGGCGCCCCGGTGTACCTTCGGATGTCTCGGAGGGAGCCACTTTTCTCCGGGTTGTCAGATTGTCAGGTTGTCAGTAGGAGCGGTTGGATGCCGCTAGCCCCGGGTCCGCCCGGGGTGTCAGGCCGTGTTCAGGAAGGGACGGGCCCGCAGGGGTTCCGCATCGGATGGATCTCAAGCGATTTACACGTGGGCCACTGCTGTGGATCCTGGGCATCGTCGTGCTGCTCCTGCTCGCCTCCACATTCTGGAGCGGCAACAGCAACTATGCCCAGAAAGACACTTCGTTCGTCGTCAGCCAGATCGAAAAGGGCAATGTCGACAACGCGGTGATCGTCGACAAAGACCAGCGCATCGAGATCAAGACCCTCACCAAGATCGGCGGTGAGGATCGCTTCTATGCGTCCTGGGTCCAGGGCCAGGGCGTCGAGCTCCAGAAGCAGCTCCAGGCCCAGGCGGACGCGGGCAAGCTGCCCAACGGCTACAAGGTCACCGTGCCGACCGAGAACTTCCTCGTCGGCCTGCTGGTGAGCTTCCTCCCGATCGTCGTCATCGTCCTCATCTTCCTGTTCATCATGAACCAGATGCAGGGCGGCGGCTCCCGGGTCATGAACTTCGGGAAGTCCCGGGCCAAGCTCATCACCAAGGACACGCCGAAGACCACCTTCGCCGACGTCGCGGGCGCCGACGAGGCCATCGAGGAGCTCCAGGAGATCAAGGAGTTCCTGCAGGCCCCGGCCAAGTTCCAGGCGATCGGCGCGAAGATCCCCAAGGGCGTGCTGCTGTACGGCCCGCCCGGCACCGGCAAGACGCTGCTGGCCCGCGCGGTGGCCGGCGAGGCCGGGGTGCCGTTCTACTCGATCTCCGGTTCCGACTTCGTCGAGATGTTCGTCGGCGTCGGCGCCTCCCGCGTCCGCGACCTGTTCGAGCAGGCCAAGGCGAACGCCCCGGCGATCATCTTCATCGACGAGATCGACGCCGTCGGCCGCCACCGCGGCGCGGGCCTCGGCGGCGGGCACGACGAGCGCGAGCAGACTCTCAACCAGCTGCTGGTCGAGATGGACGGCTTCGACGTCAAGGGCGGCGTGATCCTCATCGCGGCGACCAACCGTCCCGACATCCTCGACCCGGCGCTGCTGCGTCCCGGCCGGTTCGACCGCCAGGTCGTCATCGACCGCCCCGACCTGGAGGGCCGCAAGGGCATTCTGCGGGTCCACGGGCGCGGCAAGCCGTTCGCGCAGGACGTCGACCTGGACGTCATCGCCCGCAGGACTCCCGGCTTCACCGGCGCCGACCTCGCCAACGTCATCAACGAGGCCGCGCTGCTGACCGCCCGGCAGGACCAGAAGCTCATCTCGATGAACACCCTCGAGGAGTCCATCGACCGCGTGATGGCGGGCCCCGAGCGCAAGAGCCGGGTCATGTCCGACCAGGAGAAGAAGATCATCGCCTACCACGAGGGCGGCCACGCCCTGGTGGCGCACGCCCTGCCGAACTCCGACCCGGTGCACAAGATCACGATCCTGTCCCGCGGCCGGGCCCTGGGCTACACGATGACGCTTCCCATGGAGGACAAGTTCCTCGCCACCCGCTCGGAGATGAACGACCAGCTCGCGATGCTGCTGGGCGGGCGCACCGCCGAGGAGCTCGTCTTCCACGAGCCGACGACGGGCGCGGCCAACGACATCGAGAAGGCCACCTCGATCGCCCGGCGCATGGTCACCGAGTACGGCATGAGCGAGCACCTCGGCGCCCGCAAGTTCGGCACCGGCAACAGCGAGGTCTTCCTCGGCCGTGACATGGGCCACGAGCGCGACTACTCCGAGAAGATCGCCTCCACGATCGACGAAGAGGTCCGCCGCCTCATCGAGTCCGCGCACGACCAGGCGTGGGAGATCCTCGTCCAGTACCGCGACGTGCTGGACAACCTCGTGCTGGAGCTCATGGAGAAGGAGACGCTGTCGCGCGAGCAGGTCCTGCAGATCTTCGCGCCCATCGTCGTCAGGGAGAAGCGCCCGTCGTACTCCGGGTACGGCAAGCGGCTCCCATCCGACCGGCCGCCGATCCTCACCCCCAAGGAGGTCGCGGGTAACGGCAACGGCGCCGCGCTTCCGGCGGGCAACCAGACCGGCTCCGGCGCCCTGCTCCGCCACGACCACCCGGCGCCCCAGGACGAGGCGTGACCGGGTGAGCGTGAACCCCCTCAAGGTCGACTCGGCCCGGATCGAGAAGGCCGTTCGCGAGATCCTCCTCGCGATCGGTGAAGATCCGGACCGGGACGGCCTGGTCGACACCCCCGCCCGGGTCGCCCGCGCGTACGCCGAGCAGTTCGCCGGGCTGGGGCAGTCGCCCGAGGATGTCCTGACCACCGTCTTCGACGCCGACCACGACGAGATGGTCCTGGTCAAGGACATCGAGGTCTTCTCCACCTGCGAGCACCACCTCGTGCCGTTCCACGGGGTCGCCCACGTCGGCTACGTGCCGAACGAGAAGGGGCAGATCACCGGCCTTTCCAAGCTCGCCCGGCTGGTCGACGTCTACGCCCGGCGTCCCCAGGTCCAGGAGCGCATGACGTCCCAGATCGCCGACGCGCTGATGGACGTCCTCGCCCCGCGCGGGGTCATCGTGGTGATCGAGGCCGAGCACCTGTGCATGACGATGCGCGGCGTGCGCAAGCCGGGCGCGAAGACGATCACCTCGGCGGTGCGCGGCGACTTCCGCGACAGTGACAAGACCCGGGCCGAGGCCATGGCCCTCATCCTGGGCCGCCGCTGATTCCGCCTGTGCGACCGCGGGTGGCCCGGCCGATTCGTTATCCACAAGCCGGACCCAAGGCGCAGATCGCCCCCGAGAACCACCTAGGCTTGACGCCATGACCACATGGACGGTGCCGGGGCTCCCCGACGCGGGGCGCTGCCTGGTGATGGGCGTGGTCAACGTCACCCCCGACTCCTTCTCCGACGGCGGCCAGTGGTTCGACCCCGACGTCGCCATCCGCCACGGCCTTGACCTCGTCGAACAGGGCGCCGACCTCGTCGACGTGGGCGGCGAGTCCACGCGACCGGGCGCCGCCCGCGTGTCCCTGGCCGAGGAGCTGCGCCGGGTCGAGCCGGTGATCCGCGCCCTCGCCCAGGAAGGCGTGACGGTCAGCGTCGACACGATGCGCGCCGAGGTCGCCGAGGCCGCGGTGCGCGCGGGGGCGCGGCTGGTGAACGACGTGAGCGGCGGGCTGGCCGATCCGGCGATGCCCCGCGTGGTGGCCGCCTCGGGCGTGGCCTACGTCGTGATGCACTGGCGCGGCCACAGCCACGACATGGACAATCGCGCGATCTACTCCGACGTCGTCGGCGAGGTCTCGGAAGAGCTGCGCAAGCGGGTCGACTCCGTACTCGCCGAGGGGGTCTCGGAAGAGCAGATCATCGTCGACCCCGGCCTCGGCTTCGCGAAGAAGTCCGAGCACAACTGGTCCCTGCTCGCGGGCATCGGCGAGCTCGGCCGGCTGGGCTATCCGATCATCATCGGCGCGTCGCGCAAGCGTTTCCTCGGCCGCCTCCTGGCCGATCCCGAGGGCACGCCCAGGCCGTTCAGCGGCAGCGACGACGCGACGCTGGCGGTCACCGCGCTGGCCGCCCACGCCGGCGCCTGGTGCGTGCGCGTGCACCATGTGCGTCCCAACGCCGACGCCGTCCGGGTGGCGGCGGCCTGGCACGGGCGGGAGGAAGTCCGATGAGCACCACCGCAGCGGAGATCGAGAAACTCAACGAGGCGTTCTACACCGCCATCGAGAGCGGCGACCTCGACCGCATGACCGAGATCTGGGCCGAGGACGAGGACGGCCGGGTCGCGATGTGCGTCCATCCCGGCTGGTCGGCCGTGACGGGCCGCGCCGAGGTCCTGCGCTCCTGGGCGCTGATCATGGCCAACACGACGTACATCCAGTTCGTGCTGACCGACGTCCGCACCACCGTCGTGGGCGACGTCGCCGTGCTCGCCTGCGCCGAGAACATCCTCACCGCGGCCGACACCGACGACGCGACCTTCGCCGCGGGCCGGGTGGTCGCGACCAGCACCTTCGTCCGCACTCCCGCGGGCTGGAAGCTCTGGATCTACCACGGCTCCCCGGTTCTGCAGGCCGACGATGACGAGGATGATCAGGCGGATGAGTGACAGCATCAGCCTGCTGGGGCTGAGGGCGCGCGGCAGGCACGGGTGCCTGCCCGCCGAGCGCGAGCTGGGGCAGGAGTTCGTGGTCGATGTCACGCTCTTCCTGGACACCGCTCCCGCGGCCGCCGGCGACGACCTGTCCAAGACCGTCGACTACGGCGAGCTGGCCCTGCGGCTGTCCGCCATCGTCGAGGGGGAGCCGGTCGATCTCATCGAGACCCTGGCCCGGCGCCTGGCGGACGCGTGCCTGGCGAGCGAGCTGGTCGAGGAGGCCGAGGTGAAGGTGCACAAGCCCGCCGCGCCGATCCCGCTGCCCTTCGACGACGTTGTCGTGACCATCAGGAGGAGGCGGGAATGAAGGTCGTCCTGGCGCTCGGCAGCAATGTCGGCCGCCGCTTCGACACGCTCCAGGGCGCCGTGGACGCGCTGTTCGACGCTCCCGGGCTCGACTTCGTGGCGGTGTCGCCGGTGTACGAGACCGACCCGGTCGGCGGGCCTCCGGACCAGCGCGCCTACCTCAACGCGGTGGTGATCGGCAGCACGATGACGCTCGGCCCGAAGGCGATCCTCGAACGGGCCCTCGGCGTCGAGGCCGCGTTCGGCCGGGTCCGCGAGGTGCGGTGGGGGCCGCGTACGCTGGACGTCGACCTGATCATGGTCGGCGACCTGCTGTCGGAGGATCCTGAGCTCACGCTTCCGCACCCGCTGGCGCACGAGCGGGCGTTCGTCCTGGTCCCGTGGTCGCAGGCCGATCCCGGTGCGGTGCTCCCCGGGCGGGGCTCGGTGGCCGGCCTGCTCGCCGACCTGGACCAGCAGGGCGTACGGCTGCGCCCCGACCTCGCCCTCCAGCCGCCCGACTGACCCCGGCCTGGGAACGAGGAGGAGGATCGCGTGACACCGAGCCGTCCCGGCGTGCTCGTCGTGCTGGTGGCCGGGTTCGCCCTGGTGACGTGGGTCGTGCTGCAGCAGGTCTACTCCGACCTGCCGACCGTCCCGTGGACGGCGATTCCCACCGTGCTGCTGCTGGCGGTGGGCGAGGCGTACAGCGGGTGGATGACCCGCGCGCGCATCGAGCGCAGGCCCGACACCAAGCCGGTGGAGCCGCTGGCGGTGGCCCGGCTCGCCGCCCTGGCCAAGGCGTCGGCGTACGTGGGGGCGGCCTGCGCGGGCATCTTCGCCGGTTTCGTGCTCTACGTGCTGCCGCTGCTGGACCAGGACAGCCCCCGGCGCGACTTCTTCCTGTCCGGCGGGTCGCTGATCGCCTGCGTGGTGCTGGTCTGCGCGGCCCTCTACCTCGAACACTGCTGCCGGGTGCCCAAGGACCCGGACGACCAGGCGCGTGCCTGAGTCGCGGCGCCCATCGCGGAGAAGTGCACCACTCTGCCGTGGGGAAGGCGCCTGTGCGCCCACGGGCGGTTGTCCCTGAGGGCCGTCCACGGGGAACGCGCCCGGAAACGCCTGCGGGGCCCGGCGGTCGACCTGCCGGGCCCCGCACCGCAAGGAGCCACCCTTGTCTCTTCACCCCTGTCCCTTTACGCAAGGTGTCTCTGCACCTCAGCGAGGGACTTAAACCCGCGCCCGCCGACCCCGTCGCGCCTCGCCTGGTAAAACGCCATAAATGGTGACCTGGCTTACTTGTCGATGTCCCCGACGACGAAGAACATCGAGCCCAGGATCGCGACCATGTCCGCGATGAGATGGCCGGGAAGCATCTCCCTGAGCACCTGGATGTTGTTGTACGACGCGCTGCGCAGCTTCAGCCGCCATGGCGTCTTCTCGCCGCGCGAGACCAGGTAGTAGCCGTTGAGCCCCAGCGGGTTCTCGGTCCACGCGTAGGTGTGCCCCTCGGGCACTTTGAGCACCTTGGGCAGCCGCTGGTTGATCGGCCCAGGAGGCAGCGACCGCAGCCGCTCCACGCACGCGTCGGCGAGGTCGAGCGAGTCCTTCACCTGGTCGAGCAGAACCTCGAAACGGGCGTGGCAGTCGCCGGCCGAGCGGGTGGCGACCTTGACCGGCAGCTCGGCGTACGCGAGGTACGGCTCGTCGCGGCGCAGGTCCAGGTCGACGCCGGAGGCGCGGGCGATCGGCCCGCTCACGCCGTACTGCATGATCGTCTCGCGGTCGAGAACGCCGACGCCGCGGGTGCGGGCGAGGAAGATCTCGTTGCCGTAGATCAGGTTCTCGATGTCGGACAGCCGCCCGCGCACGTCCCCCACCGTCCGCGACACCCGGTCGAGCCAGCCGTACGGCAGGTCCTCCTTCAGCCCGCCGACCCGGTTGAACATGTAGTGCATGCGCCCGCCGGAGATCTCCTCCATGACGGCCTGCAACATCTCGCGCTCGCGGAAGGCGTAGAAGATGGGCGTGATCGCGCCGAGCTCCAGGGGATAGGACCCCAGGAACATGAGGTGGTTCAGCACGCGGTTCAGCTCGGCGAGCAGGGTGCGGGCCCACACCGCCCGCACGGGGACCTCCATGCCGAGCATGCGCTCGACGGCCAGCACCACGCCCAGCTCGTTGGCGAAGGCCGACAGCCAGTCATGCCGGTTGGCCAGCACGATGATCTGCCGGTAGTCGCGCACCTCGAACAGCTTCTCGGCGCCCCGGTGCATGTACCCGATGATCGGCTCCGCCGAGACGATGCGCTCGCCGTCCACGACCAGCCTGAGGCGCAGCACGCCGTGGGTCGAGGGGTGCTGGGGCCCGATGTTGAGGATCATGTCCTCGGTGGCGAGCTCCTTGGCCCCGGCGCCGATCCCCACGACGCGCTCGGTGCGCCCCCCGGTGTGCGCTGCTCCGGCACGAGGTTCGGTCATGAACCCCATGCTGTCACGTCACCGGCGGGAGACAAGATCCGAGAGGGCGGTGACCAGCCTCAGGACGTCCTCCTCGGTGGTGCCGATGCCGATGGACGCCCGGACGGCGCCGGCCGTGCCCTCCGCGCAGGTGCCGTCGTCGAGCCGTCCGGCCCCGTCGAGCAGGTGCCGGACGAACGGATGCGCGCAGAACCGGCCGTCCCGCACGCCGATGCCGTACTCCGACGACAGCGCCTCGGCGACCTCGCGCGCGGTCCAGCCGTCCACGATGAAGGAGACGATGCCGACGCGCGGGTGCCCGGGCCCCCACAGCGACAGCTCGCGCACGCCGTCGAGGCGCGCGAGCCCGTCGCGCAGCAGGCCGATCAGGCGCTCCTCCTGCTTGACCAGGGCGGTCCAGCCGGTGGTGGACAGGGCGTCGCAGGCGGCGGCCAGCGCGATCGCGCCGAGGACGTTCGGCGTGCCGGCCTCGTGCCGCTGCTCGGCGTCGCCGCTCCACTCGGTCGTGATCGGCGATCCTTCGGCGGCCCCGCCCGTGACGTCGGCGGACGCGCCGCCGCCGCGCAGGTAGGGGTCGGCGTCCGCGAGCCAGTCGGGCCGGCCGATGAGCACGCCCGCGCCGAACGGGGCGTAGAGCTTGTGCCCGGAGAACGCGACGTAGTCGAGGTCCAGCGCGGTCAGGTTGAGCCGGCGGTGCGGGACGAGCTGGGCGGCGTCCACGAAGATACGGGCGCCGTGGCGGTGGGCGATGTGCGCCAGCGCGGCGATCGGCCACAGCTCGCCGGTGACGTTGGAGGCGGCGGTGACGACCAGCAGCTTGGGGCCGTCGATGGCGGCGAGCGTCTCGTCGGCGGCGCGCACGGCCTCCCCGGGGAAGGCGGGCGGCGCGAGACGGACGGCGCCGGTCCAGGGGAGCAGCGAGGCGTGGTGCTCGGTCTCGAAGACCACGACGGTGGTGCCCCGGGGCAGGCAGCGGGCCAGCAGGTTCGTCGCGTCGGTGGTGTTGCGGGTGAACACGACGGCGTCGCCGGGCCGCGCGCCGGCGAAGGCGCGGACGGTGTGGCGGGCCTGCTCGTACCGGGCTGTGGTGAGCTGGGAGGCGTACCCGGCGCCGCGGTGCACGCTGGAGTAGGCCGGAAGCGCGGCGGCGACGGCCGCGCTCACCGGCTCCAGACAGGGCGCGCTGGCGGCGTAGTCGAGGTTGACGTACCGGACCAGCTCGCCCCCCTTGACGGGGACCTCCAGGTCGGCGCCGAGCACGGCGGGGATGCCCGGCGTCTCGTGCCGACCGGCGGGGACGGGCTGGGCGGGCACGACGGCGGTGGGGAAAGGGCTGGTCAGATCGGTGACAGCGGACAACGCCGGCCTCCTGGAGGTCAGGGGCCCTCGGTCATGGCGTTGAGATGACGGAGCCCGCGCTTGCCCGGCACACCACGCGCCGGACCTGGTCCTCACCCGGGGCACCCCGCCGCGAGCGCGAGGGTTGCCGGCCAGCGAGCCGGGGCTTGGCGCTGGCACTCATGACCTAGTCGGGACTATAACCCACCGACCCGCCGTCCCCGCAACCTCGGATGTCCGGATCAGGGGTGGTGATCGGGGCGAACTCCGGTGGGGCCTCGTGCGTTGGACAGGGAACGGCTCGCCCCCCCGGCGGGTCGTGACGTGCGCGGATCTGGAGGAGTGTTCATGGATTGGGTTGCCGACCCCACGATCTGGATCGGGTTCTTCACCCTGGTCGCCCTGGAGATCGTTCTGGGCATCGACAACATCATCTTCATCTCGATCCTCGCGGGGAAACTACCTCCCGAACAACGCGACCGGGCGCGCAAGGTCGGCCTCGGGCTGGCGCTGCTCAGCCGTCTGGCGCTGCTGCTGGCGCTGTCCTGGGTGGTGCGGCTGACCACGCCGTTGTTCGAGGTGTTCGGGCACGGGATATCCGGGCGAGATCTGATCCTGATCCTCGGAGGGCTGTTCCTGCTGGGCAAGAGCGTGTTCGAGATCGGGGACAGCCTGGAGGGCACCTCCGGGCACTCCAGCGGCCGGGTGGCGGCGTCCTTCGGGGCCGTGATCGTGCAGATCATGCTGCTGGACGTCGTCTTCTCGCTGGACTCGGTGATCACGGCCGTCGGCATGGTGGACCAGCTCGGCGTCATGGTCGCCGCGGTGATCGTCGCGGTGATCGTGATGCTGTTCGCGGCCCGGCCGATCAGCGAGTTCGTCGAGCGGTATCCGAGCATCAAGATGCTGGCGCTGTCGTTCCTGGTGCTGATCGGTGTCGTGCTGATCGCCGAGGGGTTCGAGCAGCACATCTCCAAGGGCTACATCTACTTCGCGATGGCGTTCTCGCTGGTCGTCGAGCTGCTGAACATCCGGGCGCGCAAGCGGGCCGGGCGGCAGCGGCCGGTGGAGCTGCGCGAGCGGTACGAGGAGTCGCCCGAGCCCGGGGTGCCGGGGGCGTCCTGAGGCGGCGGCCCCGCGGCGGTGGGGGTGTCTTGAGCCGGGCAGGCCTGGGGTGGGTGATTTGAGTGACATTTCGTGTTTACGATGACTTCGTGCAGTTCGACCCATGGAACCCCGAGTTCGTCGCCCATCCGTACGACGTCTACCGCGAGCTCCGCGAGACCGCGCCCGTCAGCTTCTTCGAGCCCACCGGGCAATGGCTCGTGGCACGCCACCAGGACGTCAACGCGGCGCTGCGCGATCGCCGGCTCGGCCGCTCCTACCTGCATGTGGCCTCGCACGAGGAGTACGGGCGCGAGCCCGAGCCCGACTTCCAGGAGCCCTTCTGGCGGGTCATCCGCGCCGGGATGCTGGACGTCGAGCCTCCCGTCCACACGCGGCTGCGCCGCCTGGTGTCCAAGGCGTTCACGCCCCGCATGGTGGAGGAACTGCGCCCCCGCGTCCGCCGCATCGCCGGGGAGCTGGTGGACGCCTTCGTCGAGCGCGGCGGCGGCGACCTGATCGCCGAGGTGGCCGAGCCGCTGCCGGTGACCGTGATCGCCGAGATGCTGGGCGTCCCGGAGTCCGACCGCCACCTGCTGCGCCCGTGGTCGGCGGACATCTGCGGCATGTACGAGCTGACCCCCTCGGAGGAGGCCCAGCACACGGCGGTGCGCGCCGCGTCGGAGTTCTCCGACTACCTCGCCGGGCTCGCCGCCGCGCGCCGGGCCGACCCCGGGGACGACCTGATCAGCGCGCTCGCTCAGGTCGTGGACGAGGGAGACCGGCTCACCGAGGAGGAGCTGATCGGCACCTGCGTGCTGCTGCTGAACGCCGGGCACGAGGCGACGGTCAACGTGACGGGCAATGGCTGGTGGTCGCTGTTCCGCAACCCCGCCGAGCTCGAACGGCTGCGCACCGACCCCTCGCTGCTGCCCTCGGCGATGGAGGAGCTGATGCGCTTCGACACCCCGCTCCAGATGTTCGAGCGCTGGGTGCTTCAGGACATCACCATCGGCGAGGTGGAGATCCCCAAGGGCGTCGAGGTGGCGCTGCTGTTCGGCTCGGCCAACCGCGACCCCGCGGTGTTCGCGGACCCGGGCCGGCTGGACCTGGGCCGGAAGGACAACCCGCACATCTCGTTCGGAGCGGGCCTCCACTTCTGCCTGGGCGCGCCCCTGGCCCGGGTGGAGCTCGCCGAGTCGTTCGGAGCGCTGCTGCGGACGGCTCCCAAGCTGGAGCTCGTGGAGGAGCCGGCCTGGAAGCCGAACTACGTCATCCGCGGCCTGGAGTCCCTGAAGGTCAGCACGGGCTGACGCTCCGGGGCCGGGCGAACAGGCCGAGGCAGGCGGCCCGGTCGAACGGGCCGAGGTCGGCGGGCTGCTCAGAACAGGCTGAGGACGGCGGGCCGGTCGAACGGGCTCAGGTCGCGGAGGAACGGGCTCAGGTCGCGGAGGCCGGTCAGATCTTCCACTGGCCGAGCCAGCCGAAGCCGCCCAGGCCGTCCGGGTCGATCAGCTCGGCCTCCTCCGACGCCCGCGCGAGCGCCCGCAGGTAGCCGCCCGGATCGGTGGACGCGAGGCTCAGCGGGGGCCGGGCTCCGGTGACGCCCAGATCGCGCAGGGCCTGTCGTTGCGTGGTCAACGTTGTGGATATCGCGCCGGCCCGCTCGCCCGCGGCCGCGCACGCGTCCAGCGCGACGTGTGCGGTGATATCGCAGGATCCGTCGGGTACGGCGGGTACGCACGCCCCGTCGCGGTATCCGGCCAGGGTGCCCAGGGGCGGCCGGTTATCCACAGGGTGTGCATAATCGACGGCCACCGCGAGCCCGCGCGTGAGCCGGGTCACGACCGCCGCCCAGGCCTCGTCGCGCGGCCTGCCGATCTCGGCGCGCAGGCCCGTGGAGCCGAGCGGCCACCACCGCTCCAGCCAGAGCCGGTCGGCGTCCTGCGGCGGGCCGCCCAGCCGCTCCGCGCCCGTCCCCGGGTCGACGAGCACGAGCCGCGGGCCCTCGGGCGTCCGCTCGGCGACGTCCACGGGCACGTTGTCCAGCCACTCGTTCGCGATCGCCAGCCCGGTGATGCTCTCGGGGAGCGCGGCCGTCCAGGCGATGCCCTCGGGAAGGCCGGCGGGCCGCGGCGAGAGGTCCACGGCCGTGACGCGCAGGCGCCCGGCGAGCTCGGGCTCGGCCGCGCGCAGCACCTCGGTCACGAGCAGGCCGTCCCCCGAGCCGATGTCGACCAGGTCGAGCCGGTCGGGGCCGCCCAGCCGGGCGTCGACGATGATCAGCAGACGCAGCACCGCGGCGGCGAACACGGGGGAGGCGCCGACGGACGTGCGGAAGTGGCCGGAGGGGCGCTCGCGCATGTAAAAGCCGTCTTCGCCGTAAAGCGCTCGCTGGAAGGCCTCCTGCCACGTCATCCACACGTCACTGGACGCTACCAACGATGACGGCGCGCTTTGACCCTCATCTTGACCG
Source organism: Sphaerisporangium album (assembly GCF_003323745.1). Taxonomy (GTDB): domain Bacteria; phylum Actinomycetota; class Actinomycetes; order Streptosporangiales; family Streptosporangiaceae; genus Sphaerisporangium; species Sphaerisporangium album. The sequence goes on along the minus strand of NZ_QOIL01000012.1, from coordinate 46,994 downwards.
CCCCGATGGGCCGTGATGATTCGCGACCGGCGACACCAAAGCACGTCCCTCTTTAGGCATATATATACGCAGAAATCACCTTTTGATTGCCCAAGTCAACGCGGAAACGCGTCCAACAGGAGCCGAACCACGGCGACCCGGGGCGCGCCCGTTACTCTGGACGACTGGGTTTCGATACATGAAGGTGAACGGGAACGTGATGCGGACAAGCGACCGGCCGGGGCGCCTCGCGGTGGGCGTGCTCGGCGCCGGGCGGGTGGGCTCGGTGCTCGGCGCCGCGCTCGCGCAGGCCGGGCATCATGTCGCGGCCGCCGCCGGGGTCTCGGAGGACTCGCGCCGCCGGGCCGCCGAGCGTCTCGGCATCGGACTCTCCCGGCCCGAGGACGTCATCCGCCAGGCCGAGCTGGTGCTGCTCACCGTCCCCGACGACGTGCTGCCCGGCCTCGTCTCCGGCCTCGCCGCCACCGGCGTGGACCTGCGCGGCAAGATGCTCCTGCACACCAGCGGCGCGTACGGCCTCGGCGTCCTCGAACCGGCCACGGCCGCCGGCGCGCTGCCGTTCGCGCTCCACCCCGTGATGACCTTCACCGGCAGGGACGACGACCTGCGCCGCCTGGTGGGCTGCTCGTTCGGCGTCACCGCGCCCGAGGTGCTTAGGCCCGTCGCCGAGGCCCTGGTGATCGAGATGGGCGGTGAGCCGGTGTGGATCCCGGACGAGGACCGCGCGCTCTACCACGCCGCCCTGGCGGGCGCCGCGAACCACATGGTGACGCTGATCGCCGAGTCGCAGGAACTGCTGAGGAAGATCGGCGTCGAGCACCCGGGCCGCATGCTGGGGCCGTTGCTCGGCGCGGCCCTGGACAACGCGCTGCGCCTCGGCCTGGCCGGGCTCACCGGGCCGGTCGTGCGCGGCGACGCGGGCACCGTGCGCAGGCACGTCGACGCGCTGATCCTCGCCGCGCCCGAGGCCGCGGACGCGTACATCGCGCTGGCCCGGCTCACCGCCGACCGCGCCCTCGCGGCCGGGCTGCTGAAGCCCGAGGCCGCCGAGCGCCTGCTCGACGCGCTCGGCGGCAACACGTGGACGTGAAACCGCGGACACCGACGCGGCCGGGCCGGGCGCCCGGCGGCAGACCCCTGGAGGCGACCTGTGGACGTGATCGTCGCGCATGACCGTTCCGAGCTCCTCGCGGCCCGTGCGGCGCTCGGCGTCGGCGCCTCCGCGGGGGACGAGGGACCGGGGACGCTCGCGCTGGTCCCCACGATGGGGGCGCTGCACGAGGGGCACCGCTCGCTGATCCGCCACGCCCGCGAGCGGGCCGGGCACGTCGCGGTGAGCATCTTCGTCAACCCCCTCCAGTTCGGCCCGAGCGAGGACTTCTCCCGCTATCCCCGGACGTTCGACGCCGACCTGGAGGTCTGCGCGGCCGAGGGCGTCGAGCTGGTCTTCGCCCCGGCGGCCGACGAGATCTACCTGCCCGACCGGCAGGTCGGCGTCTCGTCCGGCCGTATGGGCACGATCGTGGAGGGGGCCTTCCGCCCGGGCCACTTCGACGGCGTGCTGACGATCGTCCTCAAGCTGTTCAACCTGGTCCGGCCCGACGTCGCCGTCTTCGGGCAGAAGGACGCCCAGCAGCTCGCGATGATCCGCCGCATGGTCGCCGATCTCAACCTGCCGATCGACATCGTGGGCGCGCCGACGGTCCGCGAGCCGGACGGGCTCGCCCTGTCCAGCCGCAACCGCTACCTCTCGGCCGCCGACCGCGCCACGGCCCTGGCGCTCTCGGCGGCCCTTCGCGAGGGCGCGGCGCACAAGCGTCCCGAGGACGTCCTGGGCGCGGCGCACGCCGTGCTGGACGCGGCGGCGGTGGCCGATCCTCCGCTGGCGCTCGACTACCTGAGCCTGGTCGACCCCGCGACGTTCGACGCCGTCGGAGAGGACCACGAGGGGGAGGCGATCCTCGTCGTCGCGGCGAAGGTAGGGGGCACCCGGCTGATCGACAACGTCGTGCTCACCCTCGCCCCCTAGTCCGGTACTTTGGGCTTTCACCTGCGATAACGCCATTCGCCCCACCCCTCTACCTCGCCGTCTTGCCTCGTCCGTTATCGTCATGTTGACGAAATGAGGGGAGCGATCCATGTCCCACCCGCCCATCCCCCGGCGGCTCACCGCGCCCGCCCCCGGCTGGACCGTCCACGCGGACGTCGTCGTCGTCGGGTCCGGCATCGCGGGTCTCACCGTGGCGCTGCACTACGCCGAGCTCGCCCCCGGCGCCCGGGTGCTCGTCGTCACCAAGGACGTGCTGTCCGCGGGTTCCACGCGCTGGGCGCAGGGCGGGATCGCCGCCGTGCTCGACCCCGCCGACTCGCCCGACGAGCACCTCGGCGACACGCTGGTCGCCGGCGTCGGCCTCTGCGACCCGCGGGCCGTGCAGACCCTGGTGACCGAGGGCCCGGACGCGCTGCGCCGCCTCATGCGGCACGGCGCGCGCTTCGACCGCGACCCCGGCGGCAGGCTCCAGCTCACCCGCGAGGGCGGCCACCACCGCGACCGCATCGTCCACGCCGGCGGCGACGCGACCGGCGCCGAGGTGCAGCGAGCCCTGATCGAGGCCGTACGGGCGGCCGCCCCGGGGCCCGAGCGCGGCGGCATCGAGGTCATCGAGCACGCGCTCGTGCTGGACCTGCTCAAGGACGCCTCCGGCGCCGCCTGCGGGGTCACCCTCCACGTGATGGGCGAGGGTGCCAGGGACGGCGTGGGCGCGGTCCGCGCGGGCGCCGTCGTGCTGGCCACCGGAGGTATGGGGCAGGTCTACTCCGCCACCACCAACCCGCTCGTCTCCACGGGCGACGGCGTGGCGCTCGCGCTGCGGGCCGGGGCGGTCGTGCGGGACCTGGAGTTCGTCCAGTTCCACCCGACGGTGCTGTGGCTGGGCGAGGACGCGACCGGGCAGCAGCCGCTCATCTCCGAGGCCGTGCGTGGTGAGGGCGCCGTCCTCCTCGACGACGCGGGCGAGCGGTTCATGACCGGCGTCCACGAGCTCGCCGAGCTGGCCCCCCGCGACGTCGTCGCCAAGGCGATCATGCGCAGGATGCTGGAGACCGGAGCGCCCCACGTCCACCTCGACGCGCGGCACTTCGGCGAGGAGAAGTGGCGCACGCGCTTCCCCACGATCCACGCCATCTGCCTGGAGCACGGCATCGACCCGGTCCGCGAGCCCATCCCGGTCGCCCCCGCGGCGCACTACGCCAGCGGCGGCGTCCGCACCGACCTGCGCGGCCGCACCAGCGTCCCCGGCCTGTACGCCTGCGGCGAGGTCGCCTGCACGGGCGTGCACGGCGCCAACCGGCTCGCGTCCAACTCGCTGCTGGAGGGCCTCGTCTTCGCCGAGCGCATCGCGGCCGACCTCGCCGCGGTGCGTCCCGCGCCCGGCGAGCCGGTGGACGACGGCCGCGCCGCCGGGCTGGTCGACCCCCGGGCGCGCGCCCGCGTCCAGGGCCGGATGAGCGCGGGCGCGGGCGTGCTGCGCGGCGCGGCGAGCCTGTCGGAGGTCGCCCGCGGCCTCCTGGACGCCCGGTGGACGCCCGTGGCCGTCGAGCCGTGCACGGAGTCCTGGGAGACCACGAACCTGCTCACGGTGGCCACCGCGCTCGTCGCGGCGGCCGGGGCCCGCGAGGAGACGCGCGGCTCGCACTGGCGCGAGGACCACCCTGAGCGCGACGATGCCGGATGGCTGGGACACCTGGATGTGATCCTGGGCGAGGAAGGACTGGGCATGACATACCGGCGGCATGAAGGCGGGCCCGCGGAGACGGCGCTCGCCGGCCACCTGGAGGCGGACCTCACCCTGGCCGGCCTCGACCCGGCGGCGGTCGCCGCGGTGATCGACACGGCCCTCGCCGAGGACATCGCCGAAGAGGGTGACGTGACCACGATCGCCACCGTCCCGGCCGGTCAGACGGCCGTCGGCGACCTCGTGGCCCGCGCCGACGGCGTGGTGGCGGGCCTCGCGGTCGCCGAGGCGGTGTTCCTCGCGGCCTCCCAGGGACGCGTCACGGCCGAGCGCCACGTGAAGGACGGCGAGCGCGTCGCGCGCGGGGACGTCCTGATGACCCTGACCGGCCCGGCGCGCGACCTCCTCACGGCCGAGCGCACCGCGCTCAACCTGCTCACCCACCTGTCGGGGATCGCCACGCTCACCCACCGCTGGGTCAGGGCCGTGGACGGCGCCAGGGCGCGCGTCCGCGACACCCGCAAGACCCTCGCAGGACTGCGCGCCCTGGAGAAGTACGCGGTCAGGTGCGGCGGCGGGGTGAACCACCGCATGTCCCTTTCGGACGCGGCCTTGATCAAGGACAATCACGTGGTGGCGGCGGGTGGGGTCGCCGAGGCGTTCCGCGCGGTGCGGTCGGCGTACCCCGGGCTGCCCATCGAGGTGGAGGTGGACCGGATCGACCAGCTCGAACCGGTGCTGGCGGAAGGGGCGGAGGAGATCCTGCTGGACAACTTCACCGTCGAGGAACTGGCGCTGGCCGTGCGCCTGGTGGACGGCAGGGCGCGCCTGGAGGCCAGCGGCGGTCTCAGCTTGGAATCGGCGCGTGAGGTCGCCGAAACCGGTGTTGACTACCTTGCTGTGGGGGCGCTGACCCACTCCGCGCCCGCACTCGACATCGCTCTGGACCTACGGGGGGCTTGATGCTGCTCACGATCGACGTCGGCAACACGCACACCGTGCTCGGCCTCTTCGAGGGCGAGGAGCTCATCGAGCACTGGCGCCTCGCCACGGACGCGAGGCGCACCGCCGACGAGATCGCGGTCGTCCTGCAGGGGCTGCTCGGCCAGAGCCCCCTGCTCAAGGGCGCCGACATCAGCGGCATCGCCATCTGCTCCACCGTCCCGTCCGTGCTGAACGAGATGCGCGAGATGTGCCGGCGTTACTACGGCGACGTCACCGCCGTCGTCGTCGAGCCCGGCGTCCGCACCGGCGTCCCGGTACGCATGGACAACCCCAAGGAGGTCGGCAGCGACCGCATCGTCAACGCGCTCGCGGCCATCACGTTGTACGGCGGGCCGTGCGTGATCGTCGATTTCGGCACGGCGACCTCGTTCGACGCCGTGTCCGCCAAGGGCGAGTACATCGGCGCGATCACCGCCCCCGGCATCGAGATCTCCGTGGACGCGCTGGCGGCGGCGGGCGCCCAGCTCCACAAGGTGGAGCTCGTGCGCCCCCGCTCGGTGATCGCCAAGAACACCGTCGAGGCGCTCCAGGCCGGCATCATCTACGGCTTCGCGGGGCAGGTCGACGGCATCGTCGAGCGCATGGCGCCCGAGCTGGCCGCCGACCCCGACGACGTCACGGTCGTGGCCACCGGCTCGCTCGCGTCCCCCGTGGTGGACGAGGCGCGATCGATCGACGTGCACGAGCCGTGGCTCACGCTGATCGGGTTGCGGCTCATCTACAACCGCAACACCAGCTGACCCTTTCGCCCGCGTGGGCGGGGACGGCCGTGATCCGGGGACCGGCCGAGATCCAAATCGAAGAGCCCGTGCCGATTACGCGGCCGGGCGAGATCCATAGAGTCTAAAGCCGTCGCGGGGACACCTTCCGTACGCGGGCGCGTCCGGCCGGAAAAGGTCGGAAAGCACCCGTGATTTCACGGATAATTAGGGGCGGAGAGGCGTTGATCTTATATGCGCGGCGGGGGTGATCCCACCGCACGCGCCGCCGAACCCGTCGTCGACCAGCATCGCGGGCGTCCGGGGCCGCGTCCCCGGCCGGTGCCTTCGTCGATCTTCCCGCATGTCAGGCCTAGCCTATGGGTTCGCGAACATGTCATGAGTAGTTCACATATGCACTGGTATGTCAATCAAGAAGCTAACACCTATGGAGGGCCGGAGCTTGACGACCTTTGAACGTGGCGTTTACCGTTCCTGACGGGCGGGCTAGAAGCATTCCGAGTATGTGCCGAGTTCGTCGTGGGGGAGGACACCCGATGGCGTATCCGGATCTGGTTTCCCGAGGGAATGACATTCCCCCGGGATCAGACGGCGTGGGATTGAGTGACGATGATCTTCTATTGCTCGCCGAACTGGCCAAGGGCGTGACCGTCGACCGCGTGGGCCGGCGGCTCGACGTCAGCGGCCGTACGGTCAGGCGCCGCCTCCGGGGCATCTGCGACCGCATCGGCGTCGCCACCGCCATCGAGGCCGTGGCATGGGCGGCCCGCCGCAGGCTGATCTAGCCCGCGGGGGTCCGCCACCCCGGGAATCGGCCGCCCGCCGTCCGGCGCGCTGTGCCTATGGCCGAGCCTTCGGATCGGCGGTTCGGGGCGGTCGGCGATGCGGGCGTCCGCGCCCCGAACGGGGTCAGTCGGCGATGCGCACGGCTCCGGCGAACGGTCGGTTGCCCAGCGGGACGACCCGCACGACGTCACCCGTGCGCGGGGCGTGCACCATCATTCCGCCGCCGATGTAGATGCCGACGTGGTGCAGGTCGCTGTAGAAGAAGACCAGGTCGCCCGGGCGCATGTCCTCCCGGTTGATGTGCGTGCCCGCGGTCCACTGGTCGCCGGTGTAGTGCGGCAGGCTGATGCCGACCTTCTGGTAGGCCCACATCACCAGGCCGGAGCAGTCGTAGGTGCTCGGACCCGCCGCGCCCCACACGTACGGCTTGAGCTGCTGGGTCATCGCCCACTTGGCGGCCTCGGCCGCCTTGCCCTGGCCGGGGATCGGGATGTCGATGCGGGTGGCCCTGCCGTACGTCTGCCCTGCCTGCGACAGCGCCCGCTTGAACAGCGCGCTCTCGGTCCTGGCGACCAGCTTGCGGATCTTGTCGCGCTGTGAGGACAGGTCGGCGACGAGCTTCTTGACCTCGCCCTCGCGCGCCTTGGCGCTTTCCTTCGCGCGCTCGGCGATGTCCATGGCCTTGGTGATCTGGGAGACCTCCTCGCCCTGCTGCAGTTGCAGGGCGTAGGTGGTCGCCGCGCGGTCCAGGTAGCCGTCAGGGTCGCCGGACATCGCGAGTGCCAGGGAGGACCCCACGCCGCCGGTCATGTACGCGTCCTGGGCGTACAGCGCCGCCTGGCGGCGCTTCTGCTCCAGGTCGGTCTCACTGCGGATGAGGGTCTTCTTGGCGAGGTCGGCGGAGCGCTGCGCCTGCTTCAGGCGTTCCTTCTGGCCGTTGTACTGCTCGGTGAGCGACTCGATCTGGTTGTAGAGGCTCTCGACCTGGTTCTTGAGCTCCTTGAGGCTCGGCTTCGGCTCGGCGGTCGCCGACACGAGCGGCGTGCCGAACGTCAGGGCCGTCAGGGCGGCGGCGACGAGCGCGATCCGGCGTGGAAGGCGCTTGGTCACTCCGCCGGCTCGGGCGCGCTCTGTTCGTTCCGGACGGGCATGCCTGCCCGCGCTTCTACCAGGCGTGCGCCTAGGCTGCACCAACGAGCTCCTCTCCTCGGCCGCCTACCGGGTTAGCTGACGGGTTCGGGCCGGAGTAGCCCTACCGAGCGCGTGACCACAGAGGACACGTCCATGCCCTCCCTCTCGGATTCACCCCGGGGATGGCGGCTCGCCGGGGGCGTGCCCCCTGCGTGCGCCGTTGGGTCCCCGGTTCCCGCCGCTACGGGGACGCGGCCGGGATTCGGCGGCGCGGCCACCGCTGCGCGATGACCGGCATCGACGCTGGACACTAGTGCAGCCACGGTTCCGCCTCAACCGGAACTGCGGATTCTGTTGAGGTTTCACAACCGGGGCATCACAGGACGATCACGCGCGAAGTGCTTACGAAGCCGCATTACGCTGCGTTTACGGGCTTTTGACCACACGATGGGCGTGGGCCGCGCAGGTCCGCGAGTGTGAGGAACGTCAAATCCCGCCGAAGCGGATGGCGCCGTCGCACCTTCGACACCATGCGTTCACACCGTTACCCTCCGCCACAAGGGTGTCGGGGCGGCGGGGTTTCGGGTGGTCCGATACCGGAATCGATGCGGTAACGCCGGAGACGGGCGACCGGCCCGGCGGGATACCCTGGCGCCTCATGGAGCAGGTCGTGGCCTCCGTGCCCTCCGGCAGCACGGTCGTGGTGCGACGAGCCCGCACGCCCGACGTCCGGGCGATCAGGCGGTTGGTCGACACCTACTCCGGCGACGGCCCGCGCCTGCTGCGCAAGTCGACCGTCACCCTTTACGAGGACGTCCAGGAGTTCTGGGTGGCAGAACGGGACGGCGCGGTCGTGGGGTGCGGCGCGCTCCACGTCCTCTGGGAGGACCTCGCGGAGATCCGCACCGTCGCCGTCGACATTCGCTGCCGTGGCCTGGGAATCGGGCATATGATCGTCGGCGCGCTCATCGACGCGGCTCGCGATCTGGGGCTGCGGCGGGTCTTCTGCCTGACATTCGAGGTCGAATTCTTCGCCAGGCACGGTTTCGCCCCGATCCAGGGCACTCCGGTGTCTCCGGAGGTGTACGCCGAGTTGCTCGACTCCTACGATGAGGGCGTAGCCGAGTTCCTCGACCTGGAACACGTCAAGCCCAACACCCTCGGCAACACGCGCATGCTGCTCCATCTGGTCCCCCGATCTTGACCCTCGCGATGACCCGGTGGAAAGGTGACTGTTGATGCGGCTGTCGCTACGTTGGGCAACACCACAGCATGCGTGTCTGACATATGCCGCATGCGAAGCCGAAGTGAGGTGACACGGTGAGCACCGGACAGCCGCCGTACCCACGCGACGAACCGGACGACAACCCGTCGTCCGGCTCTCCGCAATACGGGCATCAGACCGATCCTGAGGTGACGGTCGTCCACCGTCCCCAGCCGACATCGGAACACCCCAACCAGTACGGGCAGCAGCAGGGCTACGGCCAGCAGCCGCAGTACGGCCAGCAGGCTCAGCCGCAGTACGGGCAGCAGCAGGGTTACGGCCAGTCCTCGGCGGGCCAGGGCTACGGGCAGCAGGGCCAGCAGGGGTACGGCCAGCAGCCGCAGTACGGGCAGCAGGGCTACGGCGACCAGGCGTACGGGCAGCAGCAGGCGTACGGCCAGCAGGGGCAGCAGGCGTACGGTCAGCAGCCGCAGTACGGGCAGCAGGGCCAGCAGCAGGGCTACGGCGACCAGGCTTATGGCCAGCAGGGCCAGCAGGCGTACGGCCAGCAGCAGGGCTACGGCCAGCAGGCGGGTTACGGTCAGCAGCCGGGCTACGGTCAGCAGCAGTACGGCCAGCAGGGCCAGCAGGCGGCCCAGCCGGGGTACGGCGACCAGAGCTACGGCCAGCAGGGGTACGGCCAGCAGCAGCAAAGCTATGGCGAGCAGGGCTACGGGCAGCAGGGCTACAGCCAGCCCGGGTACTCCCCGCAGGGCTACGGCCAGCAGGGGTACGCCCAGACGCCCGGCTACCAGCAGCCGTACGGCGCCGCAGGCCCGGTCCCCCCGGGCGCCCCGGCGCCGCTGGCCGAGTGGTGGCAGCGCCTCGTCGCGCGCATCATCGACGCCGTGATCCTGGCGATCCCGACGTTCATCCTCTCGGCCATCGTCGGCGCGATCCTCATCACCGCGCCCAGCATCGACCTGACGACAGGGACCGTCACCGAAGGCGGTGGGGTCTTCATCGCCGCGCTGATCACCGCGATCATCACCGGGGCCGTCTACGTGGCCTACGAGTTCCTGATGCTCCGGCAGCGTGGACAGACGGTCGGCAAGATCGCCATGGGCATCAAGGTCGTCCCGGTGGGCGGCACATTGGACAGCCCGCTGCCCACCGACGTGGTGGGCAAGCGAGCGATCGTCCTCTTCGGGCCGAACATTCTCCAGTGGATCCCGATCATCAAGTACATCGCGTGGATCTTCTCGCTCGTGAACGTCCTGTGGCTGTTCTGGGACAAGCCGCTCCAGCAGGCGCTGCACGACAAGGTGGCGAACACGGTGGTCGTCAAGGTCAAGTAAAAGGTCGCCGTATCAGGGCCGGGGGGGAGCTCCTCCGGCCCTGACGCGTATCCGGGGCCTTCCCTCCCGGGGCCCGGCGGGACTCGGCCGCCTCGGGATTGGTCATGCCAACATTGGCGAATCGGTAACGGACAGACCGCTATATGCGATAGGACCTTGCACGAACCCGAATCCACCTTCGCTTGTCGCGAAAGGCGATCAGATGACCGCAGAACCGCCCCGCGTCGGTCAGCCCAAGCATCCCCCTCCCGAGCGCGCCGGAGCGCGCCACGTCCCTCAGAGCGCCGCGCACGGCCGCGTCCGCGCCGGCCGGGGTCCGCACGGACCCGTGCCCCTTCTGGCCGGCCGTACGGCCCGCCCGGCGGACGCCGGCGGCTCGCCGCCGCACACGCCCGCGTCCCTCTCCGCGGCCCTGTCGTTCGGCGGTGATAGCGGCCCCGCGTAGCCGGTCCCGGCATCGCTCCTGACGCCGATCGCCGGCGCCTTCTCGTCTTCTCCGTTGGAAATCCCCGCCGATCCTGACGCGGCGGTCTTCGGCGCGCCTTCCTGTTCTTGGTGGAGCCATTGCGTTCGGCGTGTATACCGTCCGGGACCTATGAGACACATTCCCGGTACGGTGTGACGCCCGGCGAAGAAGGCGGCGAAGATCCGTCCCGCGGTGGACGGGCGGCGGCGCCGCCGATTCCCTCGCGGCGATGAAGCGCGGGACCGACTTCGCCCGGCTCTTGGTTCTCGACGGCATTACCGTCTCCGGGTGGCCCGCCGTCATCTTCGGGCCCGTCCCGGCGCGCTAATCTCCGCCTACAAGCCGTCGGACAGGCGTCCCGCGACAAGACCGAGGCGCGTCGTTGTCGTCACGGATCCCCGTCTACATCGGCATTATCGGCGTGGACGGCCTCGTCGTGGCGGCTCCGGCGGTGTTTTCGGAGACCGCCATTCCAAGGGCATCCGGTAAGGAGCCTGATGAGATCGGGAAAGTTGTGGAACGGTCCTCCGCCGGCGTTTGGCGCCCGCCCCGCAACCCGTGCTGACCTCCTGTGGGGATAGAGTCGGTGCTGACTCCCTGATCAGGCGACCACGGTACGGGCCCACGGGGTACCGTGTGACAATTAGCGTGGGGGGCCGGTGAATGCCGCCCCCCCCGCGTGGAGCGAGGATCAATGAGCGATGTATTGTCCGCGTTGATACCGCCCGGCGTTGTGGCTGCGGTGGTCATCGTAGCCGTGGTCAAGCTACTCCGTTCGGAAGCGGCAGGCCGGCGGCAGGCGGCGGAACCACAGGAGAAGTCCGGGGCTTCCGACTGACCCCGGCAGGGCGGGTCCCCGGTTCCTCAATCGACACGGCCCTTGAATTGTCAACAAGGGTTAGTGGGTATATGTTTAGCAGGCGAATCGAACAATGCTCTGCGAAAGGATTGCCAGATGGCCACGCAGATCCAGAAGATACTCATCGACGACCTCGATGGCGGCGAGGCCAATCAGACTGTCTCCTTCGCGATTGATGGCTCCGCCTACGAGATAGACCTGAGCGACGACAACGCCAAGAAGCTGCGCGAGGCGCTGTCCTCTTTCGTCTCGGGTGCGCGTAAGGCCGAAGGTGCGCCGGCGCGGGGCCGTAAGCGTGGTGGCGGGCAGCGTCCGTCCCGGGAAAAGAGCTCGGAGATCAGGGCCTGGGCCAAGGCCCACGGCATCTCCGTGAGTGAGCGCGGTCGTATTGCCTCCTCCGTCGTGGAGCAGTACGAAGCGGCACACTGACGGCTCTTTGTGATCAGCCGGCTGTGGCGGTGATGGGACCAATCGCCGCCATAGCCGCATGATCGCGTTATGCGTGAGTGATCGTCCCGGTGCGCGGCCGGGGGCCTCGCGGATATCAGCGATGTTAAACGTCGTTCGCTTCGGGCGTAGCGGGAACACGTAGGCCCCCAACAGTAGTTGGATGGAGCGTGAACGCCCTGCTCTCGGGGAACGTCTGGTGTATAGAGCGGTCACCGGTCGGGGCTAGCATGCGGATGCGGCGGGCCCGGATATCCCGAGCTGCCTGACCGCTCTGTGAGGAGCGACGAGATGTTCGAAAGGTTCACTGACCGCGCACGGCGGGTTGTCGTCCTGGCCCAAGAAGAGGCCCGGATGCTCAACCACAACTACATCGGCACTGAGCACATTCTTCTTGGCTTGATCCATGAGGGAGAAGGCGTTGCCGCCAAGGCCCTCGAGAGCCTCGGCATCAGTCTTGAGGGTGTGCGTCAGCAGGTCGAGGAGATCATCGGCCAGGGCCAGTCGGCGCCGTCGGGGCACATCCCCTTCACCCCGCGCGCCAAGAAGGTCCTCGAGCTGTCGCTCCGAGAAGCCCTGCAACTGGGCCACAACTACATCGGCACTGAGCACATCCTCCTTGGCCTCATCCGTGAGGGTGAGGGCGTGGCCGCCCAGGTGCTGGTGAAGCTTGGCGCCGATCTCAACCGCGTCCGGCAGCAGGTCATCCAGTTGCTCCACGGCTACCAGGGCAAGGAGCCCGCGGCGGCAGGTGGGCCTCAGGAGTCCGCGCCGTCCACCTCGCTTGTGCTGGACCAGTTTGGCCGCAACCTGACCCAGGCGGCCCGCGAGGGCAAGCTCGACCCGGTGATCGGCCGCGACAAGGAGATCGAGCGGGTGATGCAGGTCCTGTCCCGCAGGACCAAGAACAACCCCGTTCTGGTCGGAGAGCCCGGCGTCGGCAAGACGGCCGTGGTCGAAGGGCTGTCCCAGAAGATCGTCAAGGGCGAGGTGCCCGAGACGCTGAAGGACAAGCAGCTCTACACCCTCGACCTCGGCGCCCTGGTCGCAGGCTCGCGGTACCGCGGTGACTTCGAAGAGCGCCTGAAGAAGGTCCTCAAGGAGATCCGCACCCGCGGCGACATCATCCTGTTCATCGACGAGCTGCACACGCTGGTCGGAGCGGGCGCCGCCGAGGGCGCGATCGACGCCGCCAGCATCCTCAAGCCGATGCTGGCCCGCGGTGAGCTCCAGACCATCGGCGCCACCACGCTGGACGAGTACCGCAAGCACCTGGAGAAGGACGCCGCCCTTGAGCGCCGCTTCCAGCCGATCCAGGTCGCCGAGCCCTCGCTCAGCCACACGATCGAGATCCTCAAGGGCCTGCGCGACCGTTACGAGGCCCACCACCGCGTGACGATCACGGACGCCGCCCTGGTCGCCGCCGCGCAGCTCGCCGACCGCTACATCAGCGACCGGTTCCTGCCGGACAAGGCGATCGATCTCATCGACGAGGCCGGCTCGCGCATGCGCATCCGCCGCATGACCGCGCCGCCGGACCTGCGCGAGTTCGACGAGAAGATCGCGCAGGTGCGCCGCGACAAGGAGTCCGCGATCGACGCGCAGGACTTCGAGAAGGCCGCGGCCCTCCGTGACCAGGAGAAGCAGCTCCAGCTCAAGCGCGACCGGCGCGAGAAGGAGTGGAAGGCCGGCGACATGGACGTCGTCGCCGAGGTCACCGAGGAGCTCATCGCCGAGGTCCTCGCGACGGCCACCGGCATCCCGGTCTTCAAGCTCACCGAGGAGGAGTCCCAGCGGCTGCTCCGCATGGAGGACGAGCTCCACAAGCGCATCATCGGCCAGGACGACGCCATCAAGGGTCTGTCCCGGGCGATCCGCCGCACGCGCGCCGGTCTGAAGGACCCGCGCCGTCCGGGTGGCTCGTTCATCTTCGCCGGTCCGTCCGGCGTCGGTAAGACGGAGCTGTCCAAGGCGCTCGCCGAGTTCCTGTTCGGGGACGAGGACGCGCTGATCATGCTGGACATGTCCGAGTTCATGGAGAAGCACACCGTCTCGCGGCTGTTCGGCTCCCCGCCCGGCTACGTCGGGTACGAAGAGGGCGGCCAGCTCACCGAGAAGGTCCGGCGCAAGCCGTTCTCCGTGGTCCTGTTCGACGAGATCGAGAAGGCCCACCCGGACATCTTCAACTCGCTGCTCCAGATCCTGGAGGACGGTCGCCTGACCGACGCCCAGGGCCGGGTGGTCGACTTCAAGAACACCGTCATCATCATGACGACCAACCTCGGTACCCGCGACATCTCCAAGGGCATCGGGGTCGGGTTCGCGAAGACGAACGACGTCGAGGGCAACTACGACCGGATGAAGTCGAAGGTTCAGGAGGAGCTGAAGCAGCACTTCCGGCCCGAGTTCCTCAACCGTGTCGACGACACCGTGGTCTTCCACCAGCTGACGCCCAACGAGATCATCCAGATCGTCGATCTGATGCTCGCCCAGGTGGACCAGCGCCTGAAGGACCGCGACATGGGCCTGGAGCTCACGCAGGAGGCCAAGCAGCTGCTGGCCGACCGTGGCTACGACCCCGTCCTCGGCGCGCGTCCGCTGCGCCGCACCATCCAGCGCGAGCTGGAGGACGCCCTGTCCGAGAAGATCCTTTACGGCGACCTGCGTCCGGGTCAGATCGTCAAGATCGCCATCGAGGGCGAGGGCGAGGCCGCCACGTTCACCTTCACGGGTGAGCAGAAGGCGCAGCCGGAGATCCCGGACTCGGCGGCGGCCATCGCCGACGCCGCGACCGCCGGCAGCCGCGCCGGCGCGTCGGCCGGTCCGTCGGACCGGACGCGCCCGTGAGGCCGACAATCGGCTGAACTCTCCGCGAAGACCCCCTGTGAGCAGACTCACGGGGGGTCTTCCGTATTTCGTGAGATCTCTTTGGCGAGATCAGTTATGCCACCACCGAAGGTAGTACTACACTCCGTAGAGCGAATCGGGCCAAGTCTCGACCAAGTGGTTCACAAGATCCACTGAGTACGGTGCGGTAGACCGAGATCCGCCCGCCGACGTAGCGGCGGATCCGCTGCCGGGCGGACGCGCCAGATGGCGTCCCCGGGCAGACTCGGGCGGGCCAGGCCGGATTCCCGGCAGGCAGGAGACCCTCCGCCGTGCCGCGCGACCCTACCGGGCCGTGCGAGGCGACGGAGCCCGTGAAGAGCAGTACGCCTGGGAGGCACCCAATGCGCCTGAGTCATGAGGACGGCACGCTCGTTCACGTGTCCTACAACGCGGGCGTGCACCCCGCGGAGGACCTCGAGAACCTCATCGCGCACCTCACCCGCTACGCCGTGCCGGTGCGCAGGCGCCTCGGGGTGGACCGGCTGGGCATCGGCCTGTGGCTGGCCCCCGCGGTCGCCGACCACCTGACCGCCGACCGCATCGAGCTGGTCCGGCTGCGCCGTTCGCTGGAGGAGCGCGGCCTGGAGGTCGTCAGCCTCAACGGCGCGGGCGGCCGCGGCATGGGGCAGGACAGCCCCGGGCCCGACTGGGCCAAGCCCGAGCGGTACCGGTACACCATGGCGCTGGCGAAGATCCTCGCCTTCCTGCTGCCGGAGGACGTCCGGTTCGGCAGCATCTCGACGATCCCCATCGGCTGGCGCCGCGACTGGCCCGCCGACCTGCACGCCATCGCCTCCCGGCGCCTGGACCGGCTCTCGCGCGAGCTGCGCGGCCTGCACAGCGTGACCGGCAAGACGATCAGGGTCGGCTTCCAGCCGTGGCCGGGCTGCGTGCTGGAGACCACCGAGCAGGTCGTGCGGCGGGTGTGCGGCATCGACTCCGAATACCTCGGCGTCTGCCTGGACGCCTGCCACCTGACCTGCGGCGTCGAGGAGCCGGGCGCCGCGCTGCGCGGGGTGGCCGCCGCCGGGGCGACCGTGGTCAAGCTGGGCCACGTGCACAACCACACCGGCGAGGTTCCCGGCACCGAGTCGATTCTGGAGAACACGCTGGCCACCATCCTGGCCGGTCCGGGCACCGGCGGGGCGCACATCGAGGTCGAGGCCCACGGCCTGGCGTCCCCCGCCAAGGGCAAGGGCCCCGCCGCCCTGGTCGCCACCCTGGCCGACGAACTCGACTGGACCCGCCGCAACCTCACGTCCCTCGGCCTCAAACTGGCCGCCTAAGGCGCCCCGAAGCTCAGGCCGGGAGGCGGTAGGTGCCGTCGGGGAGGGGTTCGGCGAGGCCGTCGGCCACGAGGCCGTCGAGGGCGCGTTCGCGCTGGACCGGGTCGATCGTCCACGCCGCGTCCAGGTCGGCCTTCGCGACGGAGCCGTGCGCGTCCCTGAGGACCGCCAGCAGCCGTCCGCGGCACTGACGGTCGGTGCCCGCGTACGTCTGCCCACGTCGCTCAGGGCCTTCGTACGGCGGCCGGCCCGCGAGGCGCCAGGCGCAGATCGCGGCCACCGGGCAGTCGGCGCAGCGGGGCGTGCGGGCCGTGCAGACGAGGGCGCCGAGCTCCATGACCGCGACCGCCCACCGGGGCGCGTCCAGGGGCGGTATCAGCGACTCGGCCAGCTTGCGCTCCGCCGCCGTGGTCGCCGTCGGCGGGTACTCCTCGCCCCGTACGGCCCGCGCCAGCACCCGCCGCACGTTCGTGTCCAGGACCGCGTGGCTGCGGCCGTACGCGAAGCTCGCGACCGCCGCGGCCGTATAGTCACCGATGCCCGGCAGCGCGCGCAGCTCGTCGTACGTCGAGGGGACGCGGCCGTCATGGCCGGTGGTGATCGCGCGGGCGCACGCGTGCAGGTTCAGCGCGCGGCGCGGGTATCCGAGGCGCCCCCAGTGGCGCACGGCCTCGCCGGGCGGCTCGGCGGCGAGGTCGGCCGGCGTGGGCCAGCGTTCCATCCACTCCGTCCAGATCGGCAGGACGCGGGCCACCGGAGTCTGCTGGAGCATGATCTCGCTGACCAGGATGCCCCAGGGCGTCGCCTCGGGCCGCCGCCACGGCAGATCCCGCGCGCTGTCGGCGTACCAGTCGAGGATGGCCGCGTGTAGTCCGTTTCCCACGCCGCCGAGCCTAGAACCTCCTGCGGTGTCCACGAGCGTCCACCGCATACCTCGCCGTACGAGGGCGCCGGCATCGCCGCCGCCCCTACTCGCCGACGCGTGGGGATTGCTGGGGGTTTGGGGGGATTTGGCGGACGGTTTCGTGGTGAGGGTTTTGGGGGATCGGCGGGTCGACACGCCCGGCGGCTCACAAGTCTCCATACTGTCAGTATGGATCCGGACACGTTCCGTGGCGACGTCGGCGTAGAGGGGCCGGACGTCTATTGGCGCCGCAGGGTGTCGGTGCTCACCGGCGCCCTCGTCGTGGTGGCCGTCGTGGCATGGGCCTGCACGAGCGCGTCCGGGGGGTCCGGGCCGAACTCACGGCATGGGGGCGCGGCCCCGAAGGGCGGCACGGCGACGGTCACCGCGACCCCGTCCACGACCCTGACCGCGACCGCGCCGACTCCGCCGCCCGCCGCCAAGGCCGCCGTCCCCACACCCGCGCCCGTGACGCCGAAGCCCACGCCCACCCCCACCCAGCGGCCCGGCGACCCGTGCGAGAAGTCCGACCTGGTGCTCAGCCTTCGCGGCGAGGCGGAGGTCTACCACCGGAAGGGCACCCCGCGATTCCTGCTCGCCGTCGTCAACACCGGCCGCGTCGACTGCTCGGTGGACGTGGGGCCGCGGGCGGTGGAGGTCCGCATCACCTCGGGCGACGACCGCGTCTGGTCGACGTCCGACTGCCTGAGCGGCGAGCGCAAGGAGGTCCGCCGGCTCCGGCGCGGCGTCCCCCACGTGCGCATGGTCGACTGGGACCGCCACCGGTCGGGGCCGGACTGCCGCGCCTCGCATCCGAAGGCGCACGACGGCACGTACGTCGCCATGGCGCGCCTGGGCACCCTGCGCAGCCCCAAGGTGATCTTCCACCTGCGCCGTTCCTGACCCGTTCGGGGCGCGGCAAGGGCGCCCCACCTCAGACGTATCGCTCCAAGATGGACGCCTCGGCGAGGCGGGAGAGGCCCTCGCGGACGCTGCGGGCGCGGGACTCGCCGACGCCGCCCACCGACTGGAGGTCGTCGGTGCTGGCAGCCAGGAGCTTCTGGAGGCCGCCGAAGTGGTCGACGAGCCGGTCGACGACGCTGCCGGGCAGGCGGGGCACCTTGGCGAGCAGGCCGTAGCCGCGCGGGCTGACCGGTTTGTCCAGCGCCTCGGAGCCGTCGTGCCCGAGGACGTGCGCCACCGCCGACAGGTCGAGCAGGTCGCCCGGGGACAGCCGGTCCAGCTCGGCGAGTGAATCGGCCACCGAGCGCGGCCGGTGCCCGCCCTGCGCGGGAAGGTAGTCGCGCAGGATGAGGTCGCGGTCCTCCTCGACCCCGGCCACCAGCTCGGCGAGCTGGAGCGACAGCAGCCGCCCGTCGGTGCCGAGCTCGACGACGTAGCCCTCGATCTCGCCGGAGATGCGGCGCACCATCTCCAGCCGCTGCACCACCACGGCGACGTCGCGCGCCGTGACCAGGTCCTCGATCTCCAGGGCGGACAGCGTGCCGGAGACCTCGTCCAGGCGCATCTTGTAGCGTTCGAGCGTGGCGAGCGCCTGGTTGGCCTTGGACAGGATCGCCGCCGACTCCTCCAGCACGTACCGGACGCCGTCGAGGTACAGCGCGATGATGCGCATCGATTTGCTGATGGAGATGACCGGCGAGCCCGTCTGCCGGGCCACGCGCTGGGCGGTGCGGTGGCGGGTGCCGGACTCGTTGGTGGGGATGGACGGGTCGGGGACGAGGTGGACGGCCGCGCGCACGATCTTGTTGGCCGCCGAGTCCAGCACGATGGCGCCGTCCATCTTGGCCAGCTCGCGCAGGCGCGTCGCGGAGAACTCGACGTCGAGCGTGAACCCGCCCGTGCAGACCTCTTCGACCCCGCGATGGTATTCGAGGACGATGAGCGCGCCCGTGTGCCCACGCAGAATGCGCTCCAGGCCGTCGCGAAGCTCGGTGCCCGGAGCGAGCGCGGCAAGGGTGGGTCGTCGGCGATCGTCGACGCCCTTGGAGTTGTTCGCCACTTGACCCCCGATGGTCGCTGACCTCGCCCAGTTTAGCGGCGATATGGCGTCCCGGACCGGGAGCGCGGCGGCGCGGCTCATGTGACGTGCGTCAACGCGTCCCAGACGTTCTCTGCTTCTGTGACGTCGAAACCCTGCGAGAAGTTCGTCGTGCGGATGGGCGGCCTCGCCACCGGGACCGGCCTGCGGGCCTCGCGCCCGTCCGGGGACGGCAGCGCGGGCGCTTCCTGTTCGAGCGAGCCGGTGGGGACCAGGGCGTGCGAGAAGCCGAGCCGGGCGGCCTCGGCCACCCTGCGCCGGATGTCCCTGACCGGGCGCAGCTCGCCCGCCAGCCCCACCTCGCCGAGGACGATCAGGCCCGGCGGAAGGGGACGGTCGCCCGCCGCGCTGGCCACGGCGAGCATCACCGCGAGGTCGACCGCGGGGTCGTTGAGCCGGATGCCGCCGACGGTCGCGGTGAAGACGTCGCAGCCGCTCAGCCGGGCGTTCAGCCGGCGCTCCAGGACGGCGAGGATCATCGTCACGCGGAAGGGGTCGAGGCCGGAGGTCGAGCGGCGCGGCTGCTGGGCCTCGGTGGGGCCGACCAGCGCCTGCACCTCGGCGGGCAGCGGGCGGGTGCCCTCGACCGTGACGGTGACGCACGTGCCGGGGACGGGCTCGGAGCGGCGCGAGACGAACAGGCCGCTCGGGTCGGGCAGCCCCACGATGCCGCGCTCGTTCAGGTCGAAACAGCCGACCTCGTCGGTGGGGCCGAAGCGGTTCTTGATGCACCGCACCATGCGCAGCCGGGAGTGGCGGTCGCCCTCGAAGTGCAGCACGACGTCGACCAGGTGCTCCAGCACGCGGGGGCCCGCGATCGAGCCGTCCTTGGTGACGTGGCCGACCAGGACCGTGGAGAGGCCGCGGTCCTTGGCCAGGCGCACTAGGTTTCCCGTGACCTCGCGGACCTGCGTGACGCCGCCCGGCACCCCCGTGGCCTGGGACGAGCCGATGGTCTGCACGGAGTCGACGATCAGCAGCCGGGGCTGGACCTTCTCGACGTGGCTCACCACGGCGGCGAGGTCGGTCTCCGCCGCGAGGTAGAGCTGGTCCTGGATGGCGCCGATGCGGTCGGCGCGCATGCGCACCTGGGCGGCGGACTCCTCGCCCGTGACGTACAGGACGGTCTCGTGGCGGGCCATGCTCGCCGCGGCCTCCAGCAGCAGCGTGGACTTGCCGATGCCCGGCTCGCCGGCGAGCAGCACCACGGCGCCGGGGACGAGCCCGCCGCCGAGCACGCGGTCGAGCTCGCCGACGCCGGTGGTGCGTGCGCGGGCGAACTCGGCCTTGACCTGGCCGATCGGCAGCGCGGGGGAGGTCACGGCACCCCCCTGGACGACGTGCACGCCCGCGCGGGCGTCCTCGGCGTCGACCGTGCCCCACGCCTGGCACTCGCCGCAGCGGCCCACCCACTTGGAGGTGCGCCACCCGCACTCGGCGCAGCGGTACCCGGCCTTCTGCGTCTTGGTCATGGGGGGCACGTTATCGGCCCGCACCGACAAAGCACATCGGCCGCGCGCCCGCCGCGGGGGCTGGAGCGGGCGCTAGAACTGCCCCTCCAGTTCGGCCAGCAGCAGCCGCTTGGGCTTGGCGCCGACGACCTGGCGCACGACCTCGCCGTCCCGGTACAGGTTCATCGTCGGGAAGCCCATGACGCCGTACCGGGAGGCGATCTCGGGGTAGTCCTCGGCGTTCAGCTTGGCGACGGTCAGCCGGTCGGCGTACTCGCCCGCGATCTCCTCCAGGATCGGCGCGACCATGCGGCACGGCGGGCACCAATCCGTCCAGAAGTCCACGAGGACGGGCTTGTCGCTTTCGAGCACCTGCTCGGCGAAGTTCTCGGCGGTCAGCGTGATCATGTCGTTCCTCCGGTTCTCAGCGCGCATCCCGGGCACGCCTCGGCGAGTTGGGCCGCCACCTCGGCGCGGCGGCCGAACAGGGTGCGGATCTGCTCGTCGATCTCGGCCAGCTTGCGCCGGTAGACCTCGACGGACTCGGGGCAGGCGTTCCCGGAGCCGTTGCCGGCGCGCAGGCACTCGACGAACGGCCGCGCGTCCTCCAGCGTGAAGCCCACCGTGAGCAGAGAGCGGATCTCGGCGACCAGCTTCAGGTCGGACTCGTCGTACTGCCGGTAGCCGTTGGACGTCCGCCTGGCCGCAAGCAGCCCCTGCTGTTCGTAGTAGCGCAGCGCCCGGGTGCTCACCCCCGCCCGCCTCGCCAGCTCGCCGATCCGCATCGGTCCTCCCTGATCCGCGCTCACGCTAGTCCTTGACGTCAACGTCAAGGTCAAGCCGGCGCATCCCTGGATGAGGGGTGTCAGAACAGGCGCCAGCGCAGGATGTTCGGGTAGGCGACCTCCAGCCCCGGCGTGCGCGCGATGGCCTCCTCGGCGACGTCGGGGGCGAACTCGATGCGCAGGACGGCCTCCAGGTCGGCGCGGGTGGAGAAGACCATGCGCAGGTCCAGTTCCCGGCGCTGCCAGCCCTGCCGCGACCAGAACGCCTCCACGGCCGCCGCCGAGTAGGACGGCACCGTGCGGCTGAACCACGCGCCGAAGTCGCCGCGGCCCGCGTCCAGGTCGATGACGAACGCCGCGCCGCCGCGCCGCACCACCCGGGACAGCTCGCGCAGCCCGGGCTCGCAGCCGGGCCCGAAGAAGTACGCCCACCGGGCGAAGGCGACGTCCACCGAGGAGTCGGGGACGGGCAGCGCCTGGGCGGTCGCCGTGCGCACGTACACGCGGGGCAGCCCGCGGCAGCGTTCGGCGGCGAGCGCGGCGAGCCCGGCGTGCGGCTCGACGCCGATGACCGTGTGCGCCGTGGCGGCCAGCCGCGGCAGGTGGTAGCCCGTGCCGCAGCCGATGTCGAGGACGGCGCCCCCCGTCCACGGGCGGATCGCCGACATCGCCGCCTCGGCGACGCCGTCCGGGTCGACCGCCCGGTTCTCCAGCTCGTAGGTCCGGGGCGAGTTCCATATGTTCGGGCTGGGAATGGCCCCATCGACGATCCGCGCCATGGGGAATACGCTAGACCAGGCATAACGCCGTACAGGCGCGTGTGATCTCCGTTGCATCCGGGTTGCGCAACGCGACCTGGGCGCGACCCGGCTTAGGCTGGCAGATGTGACCGACGTCATCCGTGTCCCGAACGCCAAGATCGCATTGTCCACCGCGTCGGTGTATCCCGAGCGCACTCCGGACGCCTTCGAGCTGGCCGCGCGCCTCGGTTACGACGGCGTCGAGGTCATGGTCGGCGCCGACCCGATCAGCCAGGACATCGACGTGATCGAGCGCCTGTCCGACCACTACGGCATCCCCGTCCTGGCGGTCCACGCCCCCTGTCTCCTCGTCACGCAGCGCGTCTGGGGCCGCGACCCCTGGGCCAAGCTGGTCAAGGCGCAGAAGGCCGCCGAGCGGCTCGGCGCGCGCACGGTGGTCGTGCACCCGCCGTTCCGGTGGCAGCGCGACTACGCCCGCGACTTCGAGTCCGGTCTCGCCCGCATGCGCGACGAGACCGACGTCATCTTCGCGGTCGAGAACATGTTCCCCCTGCGCGCCCGCGGCGCCGAGGTCGTCCCGTACTCCCCGGGCTGGGACGTCGTCGACCACGACTTCCCCCAGGTCACCCTCGACCTGTCCCACACGGCCGTGTCGGGGTCCGACGCGCTGCAGATGACCGAGAAGCTCGGCGACCGCCTCGCCCACCTGCACCTCGCCGACGGCGTGGGCACCACCAACAAGGACGAGCACCTGGTGCCCGGCCGGGGTGGTCAGCCCTGCGCCCGCGTCCTGGAGCGGCTGGCCACGGCCGGGTACGGCGGCCTGATCGTCCTGGAGATCAACACCCGGAAGGCGGCCGGCCGCAGCGAGCGCATCGACGACCTGGCCGAAGGGCTGGCCTTCGCCCGGCTGCACTTCGCGGCGTCCTCCACCTCGACATGATCGGGTCCTTGTCGGCATGATCCGATCCGAGACCGGCGATGACGGCGCGGAAGGCGGAGGGGTGACGGCGGAAAGACGGCGTCCGGGAAGGCGCCCAGGCTCGGCGGACACGCGCGGCGAGATCGTCGTCGCGGCCCGCAAGATCTTCGCGGAGAAGGGGTTCGACAAGGCGACGATCCGGGGCATCGCCCGGGAGGCCGGGGTGGATCCGGCGCTCGTCCACCACTATTTCGACACCAAGGAGGGCATCTTCGTCGCGGCCCTCCACCTGCCCGTGGATCCCTCGAAGGTGATCCCCCTCGTTCTGGAGGGGCCGCGCGAGGAGGTCGGCGAGCGGGTCGCCAGGTTCATCCTGACGATGACCGCCGATCCGATGGCGCGCGAGCCCATCGTCGCGCTCGTGCGCAGCGCGATGACCAACGAGCGGGTCGTCGCGATGATCCGCGAGTTCATGACCCGGGCGATCCTGGAGCGGGTGGCGGTCGGCCTGGACATCCCGCCGCTCCGCATGGAGGCGGCGTTCGCGCAGATGTTTGGCGTGGTGTTGCTGCGGTACGTCCTCCAGGTGGAGCCGGTGGCGTCCGTCGACATCGAGGAGCTCGTCGGCCTTCTCGCGCCGACGATCCAGCGTTACCTCGGCGCCGACTGATCGATCCCGGCCCGAGACCTTCACAGAGCATTGTTCTGTGCATTGTCATGGGCACTGTTCCAGTCGTGGTAAGGCCTGGGGTCGTACCCGTGCATGGCCATAAGTTACTGCCGGGTACTATTCGGAGTGGCTTCGCCGTCACGGTGGATGACCGGTGTGTCTACGCTGGGCAGCCAACGCCCTAGTTTGGAGGACCCGTGCTCCTGGTAGCGATCATCGGGCTCGTGATGACCGCGCTCGCGGTCACCCTCGCCGGTCGCCGCGCGCACTGGCTATACAGCCTCGCCACGAGCGGCCAGCCCGCTCCCGAACGCGTGCAGTACGCCAGGGAGAACGCAGGCGCCGAGCTCAAGGCGCAGGTCGTCGAGGTGTTCGCGCAGAAGAAGCTGCTCAAGTGGACGCCGTCGGGCGTGGCGCACTTCGTGGTGTTCTGGGCGTTCGTCATCCTGGCGACGGTCTACCTGGAGGCCTACGGCGCGCTGATCCAGGGCGCGATCACCGGCACGCCGGACTTCCACATCCCGCTCGTCGGCACCTGGCCCGTCCTCGGCTTCCTCCAGGACCTCATCGCCGTCGCCTGCCTGCTGGGCCTCGTGGCCTTCGCGGCCATCCGCGTCAAGAACTCGCCCAAGAAGCTCGGACGCGAGTCGCGGTTCTCCGGCTCGCACCTGGGCGGCGCCTGGCTCATCCTCTTCATGATCTTCAACGTGCTCTGGACGATGTTCCTGTTCCGAGGGGCGGCCGTCAACACCGGCAGCTTCCCGTACAAGTCAGGCGCGTTCGCGTCCGAGGCGGTGGCCAAGGTGCTGCCGACGAGCGAGGCGCTGGAGTCCGTGGGGCTGCTGCTGCACATCGGCGTCATGCTGGTGTTCCTGGTGATCGTGGTGAACTCCAAGCACCTGCACATCTTCCTGGCGCCGCTGAACGTCGCGTTCTCACGGCGTCCCGACGGCCTGGGCGCCGTGCCCCAGATGCGCAGCAACGGCAAGGTGCTGGACTTCGAGGAGGCCGACCCCGACACCGACGTGTTCGGCCGCGGCAAGATCGAGGACACCACCTGGAAGGGGTTCCTGGACTTCTACACCTGCACCGAGTGCGGCCGCTGCCAGTCCCAATGCCCGGCCTGGAACACCGGCAAGCCGCTGTCGCCCAAGATGCTGATCCTGGACCAGCGCGACCACGCCTTCGCCATCGCCCCCTACCTGATGGCCGGCGAGCAGGAACGGGCCGATCTGCCCGAGGACGTGCTGGCCCTGGCGGGCAGGCCGCTGGTCGGCGAGCAGGGCGTCATCCACCCCGACGTGCTGTGGTCGTGCACCAACTGCGGCGCCTGCGTCGAGCAGTGCCCGGTGGACATCGAGCACATCGACCACATCATCGACATGCGCCGCTACCAGGTGATGATCGAGTCCAGCTTCCCCTCCGAGGCCGGCGTGATGCTCAAGAACCTGGAGAACAAGGGCAACCCGTGGGGGGTGCCGGAGACGAAGCGCGCCGAGTGGATCGAGGAGCTGGCCTCGCGCGAGGTCGACCCGATCGAGGTCCAGGTCATCGAGGAGAAGGTGCCCGACGATCTCGAATACCTGTTCTGGGTCGGCTGCGCGGGCGCGCTGGAGGACCGGGCGAAGAAGACCACCAAGGCCGTCGCCGAGCTGCTGCACATCGCCGGGGTGAAGTTCGGCGTGCTCGGCCCCATGGAGGCGTGCACCGGAGACCCGGCCCGCCGGCTGGGCATGGAGTTCCTGTTCGACATGCTGGCCCGGCAGAACATCGAGACGCTGAACGAGGCCGGGGTGAAGAAGATCGTGGCGAGCTGCCCGCACTGCTTCAACACCCTGGCCAACGAGTATCCGCAGCTGGGCGGGATGTTCGAGGTGGTGCACCACACCCAGTTGCTGGCCAGGCTGGTGGAGGAGGGCAGGCTGACCCCGGTCACGCCGATCGAGGAGAAGATCACCTACCACGATCCGTGTTTCCTGGGCCGGCACAACAAGGTGTACGCCCAGCCGCGCGACATCATGGCCAAGGTGCCGGGGGTGCGGACGCAGGAGATGCACCGGTGCAAGGAGCGCGGGTTCTGCTGCGGCGCGGGCGGGGCGCGCATGTGGATGGAGGAGCGGATCGGCAAGCGGATCAACACCGAGCGGGTGGACGAGGCGCTGACCACCGACCCCGACACCGTGTCCACGGCCTGCCCGTTCTGCCTGGTGATGCTGGGCGACGCGATCAACGAGAAGAAGAACAGCGGCCAGGCCAAGGAGTCGCTGGAGGTCGTGGACGTCGCCCAGCTCCTGATCACCTCGGTCAAGGGCGAGCGGGGCCGGCACGGGCAGATGGACGAGCCCGTCGGCGCCTGAGCGTCCGTCCGGGAGGCGTTCCCGAGCCGGGCCCGAGACGGCCGTACCGGTGGAAAATCCCGTCGTCCAGGGCCCGGCTCCGTCCTTCGCCAACAGGCGAAAGGCAGGACCCGAAAACCTTTCTCCACATAACGGAGAAATCACGGTAACCTCAACGTCGCGCGGCTCAATCGACGGGGAGGGGGCGCGGTGCGCGTTGTCGTTACCGATGCCGAGGTCACGATGGCCGATGTCCTCTCGCTCCGGCTCGCCATCGCCGAGCCGCTGGCCGACGGAACCCGGCTGGTCCTGCGGCAGCGAGGCACGGGCACCGAGGCCCAGGTGGTGCTGGGCACGTCCGGGGCCGAGGTGCGGGAGGCGTCGGTCGCGGTGTCGCTCGCGCCGCTCGGCCTGACGCCGGGCCGCTGGGACGCCTACCTCGAACACGACGAACCCGGCCGTGACCACCTGGAAAGCGGCGATCTCGCCGGCCACGAGAAGCCTGGCGACGCCAAGCCCGACGCCAAGCCCGACGCCAAGCCCGACGCCGAACCCGGCGCGAAGCCGCCCGGCCCGGCCCCCGCTCTCGCGGAGCCCCCGGACGGGGACGCGGGTCGCCCCACGTGGGAACGGTCCGGGTTGCGGGTCAGGCGCACGCGCGTCCAGTGCGTGGACCCCGGTTTCTCGCTCGACCGCCTCGACGCCTACGCGCTCAGCCGGCGCACCCTCGCCTACCGCGCCTACCGCACGCGGGGCGGCTACCTCGCCGTCAAGATCTTCCAGGTCGAGCCGGTGGCGGACGTCCGGGCGGTGTGGTTCCGCGAGGGCAGGTTCGAGGTCACCGGCCTGCTCGCCTACACCGGCTTCGACGACGACGACTCCCACCACACCGCCCGTCTCGCCCTGCGCCGCTCGGCGGGCCCCGAGACCGCGGTGACGGCCACCGCGACCGTCAAGGGCGTGCGCTTCCACGCCGCCCTGTCGCTGTGCGACGTGATCGCCGCGACGCCGGAGTACGAGGGGCTGTGGGAGCCGTCGCTGGAGGTCGACGGCCTCGACGTCCCGCTGCCGCTCGGGGCGCACATCGACGACGTGGACGGCAAGGGACGCCGGGTCCAGTACCCCGACACCCGGGTGGACGGGGTGCCGGTCCGCCCGTGCTACACCCCCGACGACGAGCTGCGCCTCGAGGTGGGCGGATGAAGATCTGCTTTCTCGTGCCCTCGGTGTACGGCATGCGCGGCGACACGCGGGCGGTGCTCAACCTGGCCGCGGCGCTCGCGTCCAAGCACGAGGTGGAGATCGTCAGCGTCCGGCGGGTCCGCGAGACCCCGTTCTTCCCGGTGGACCGGCGGCTCTCGGTGCGCTGGCTGATCGACGCGCGGCCCGGCGTCCGGCACCTCCTGCCCGGCGGGCAGATGCGCACCGAGATGGCCCTGTGGCGGGCCCTGCGCGGGATGCGCGCCGACCTGCTCGTCACCACCCGCGCGGGGCTCAGCGTGCAGGCCGCCCGGCACGTCTCGCGCGAGATGCTGCGCGTCGCCCGCGAGTGGAGCCGCCCGGCGGTGCCGGACCCGGTCCGCCGCTTCTACCCCAAGCTGGACGCCGTGGTCACCTCGACCGAGACGGTCAGGGACGACTTCGCCCGCATCTTCCAGGGCGCCGGCGGGCCGAGGCTGGAGGTCGTCCCGGACGCGCTCGCGCAGGGCCCGTGGCCGCGTTCGCGCATGGACAACCGCATCGTGTCGGCGGGCGGCAGGTGGCTGGCGGGCAAGGCGTTCGACCAGCTCGTCCGCGCTTTCGCGATCGTGGCGGACAAGCGGCCGGACTGGCGGCTGCGGCTTTACGGCGGCGGGCCGGAGGAGAAGCGGCTGCGCGCGCTGGTCGGCAGCCTGAACCTGCACAACAACGTGTACTTCATGGGCACGACGCCCGACCTGCCCGGCGAGTTCGCCAAGGCGTCCCTGGTGGCGGTCACCTCGCTGGCCGAGAGCCCGGGCATGACGGTGATCGAGGCGCTCGGCTGCGGCGTCCCCGTGGTCGGGTTCGAGGGGGCGCGCGGCGCGGGCGAGTTCGTCACCCCTGGCCGCGACAGCGTGCTGGTGCCGAGGGGCGAGGACGAGGTCGAGGCGTTCGCCGGCGCGATGCTGACCTTGATCGACGACGAGCGTCAGCGCATGGTGCTGTCGGCGGGGGCGCGGGAGTCGGCGGCACGGCACGCCGCGCCGGTCGTCGCCGCGCGCTGGGAGGAACTGGCCGGCGAGCTGCGAAGCCGCGGCGCGAAGGCGGCCGGGGGACGCTGAGCCGACCCCGGGTGCCCGACGCGCGCGCCGCTGTGGTATACCCCGAACCGGTATTGTAGACGTTATGCATGGGTACAGCGGAGACAAGCAGGCTTATCTGACCAGACTTCGGCGGATCGAGGGGCAGATTCGCGGCCTCCAGCGCATGGTGGAGGAAGACTCCTACTGCATCGACGTCCTCACGCAGGTGTCGGCGGCCACGCGGGCCCTGCAGGCCGTGGCGCTGGGGCTCCTGGAGGACCACATCGGCCACTGCGTCACGGACGCCATCAACAACGGCGGCCCCGAGGCGGAGGCGAAGGTCAAGGAGGCCTCGGCGGCGATAGCGAGGCTAGTGCGCTCGTAGTAGTGTCCGGCCGTTTCCCGGCCCGGTCGGACTAGTCACGCCGGGTGGTAAGTGGCCTTTTCACAAAACCGTCCCGAACCCCCGAGGAGTCCGGGACCAGTTCTGCGACCTTCTTCAGTGACTCACCGAAGTACGCAATCCGAGCGCGTTGTCGAGTTCATCCAACGTCAGCTGTCGTTCGCTGACAGCGACGGCGCTGAGCACCTCCGCGTAGAGCGCGATCTCGTCCAACGCGACACGGTCATGGACTCTCGAGTCCAGGTTGTCGTGCCCCACCGCGTCGTCCTTCCTTCCGCAGCCCACACCCACTTCGAGGTTACGGCCGGGTGGCTTTCGGCGACATGGCCCATCGGGACCATTCGCCGGGCCGCCCGTGTCCTCGTGGAACCATTTCCAGGATCGTAGATCACAATTCGGCCAAATCCCCGTATAGGGGGGCGGGGAATGATATACGCGAGGTAAGTATCAAATTACCTAATTCAACGTTTAGGTCACGACGGGTGGCTCAGGTGTGGTGTATCCATTCACCTGAGGTCTCTGGGGCTTCGGGCAGCGGGTCGTCGCGCTCGCCGATCAGACAGCTCACCGTCGCCGCCGAAGAGGGGAACCCGCGCGGAGGCGGCGCCGTCCCCGTCAGCGCGCACCACGCCAGCCCCGTCGCGTAGCCCGCGCCCAGCAGCGCCGCCGCCGAGGCCCGGTCGGGCGGGTGCAGGGCGTCCGGCGGCTCACCGTCCCGGGGCCAGCAGCCGCGCAGGGGATGGTCCGGGCCGACCAGCACCGCGTAGTACGTCCGCCGCAGCTCGGGATCCAGCAACGGGTACAGCCGCGCCGCCTCCCCGGGCGCCAGCTCGTGGACGTCGGCGGCCAGCAGCGAGGCCGCCACCGCCCGGGGGTCCGCCCCGTGGGACGCGACGAACGACAGCGCCTCCACCATGTCGTACAGGCGGTGCCGGAAGTGGTCCTCCGGCGAGGTCTCGGCCAGCACGGCGGCCCTCAGAGGGCGCGGGCAGCGGCCCAGCCAGGCGTCCCTGACCGCCGTCGCGCCCCGGGCCCGGTGGTCCAGCCACGGACGCGCCAGCAAGGGCTCCACCATCGCCAGCAGGGCGCCCGCGCGGGGCGAGAAACGCGGGTCGGGGGCCAGGACGCGGGCGGTGCCGGCCATCAGCCCCGCCAGGCGCAACCCCTGCCCCTGGGCGCCGTGGTCCAGCCGCTCGGCGTACAGGCCGGTCAGCGCCTCCAGCGGCATCGGCGGCAGCCACCGCACCCAGTCGTCCCCGGGCAGCGGGCGCGCGAGGAACTCGCCGAACATCGACAGCAGCACCTCGTTGCCGTCGAACGCCGGGGCGTAGGCGCACCACATGATCGTCCCCCAGATCGCCGCGACCGCCGCCGTGACGTCCGCGTAGAACGTCTCGCGCAGCGGCCCCGACACCAGCGGGACGTCCTCCTTCGGACGGCACGCCTCGACCAGCAGCTCGCGGATGCGCACGGTCATCTGGCGGGACACGTCCGGCCCCACGAACGCCTGCGTGGAGCCTCGGTCGTACGACAGGTCCGACGGGCCCGGCAGCAGCTCGTCCGGGATCGGAGGAGGCGGCTGGGGAGCGCGCGCGGCGGCCCGCACGCCCGGGTCCGCCGGGGGCGCGGAGAGGTGCCAGGCGCCGTCCGAGGCGTCGTGGCGGTACCAGCGGGCGTGCGCGCCGAACAGCCAGCAGGCGCCGTCCTCGGTGCGCAGCAGGCGGGCGGCCATCGCCTGGGCCTGCGTGGGCGCCGGGACGTCGGCCCACCGCGGGTCCGCGAGCATGGCGCGGACATCCCGCTCGATCGCCTCGAAGGGGTCCCACTGCACGGCGGCCATGCTACTGGTGACGCAGCTCACCGGCCCCGGGAGCGCACCCCGCCCGCCTTCCCCCGGCCCGCGGCCTCGCACGCGGCCGGGGCGGGGAGTCAGGGCGTGGGCGGCACGGGCGTGGCGGCGCGGTGGCGGGCGGCCTTGGCCATGTAGTTGTCCGGCGTACGGGCGAAGGTGGCCCGGTCGGCGTCCGTGAGCTCGCGGACGATCGCGCCCGGCACCCCGGCGAACAGCACCCCCGGCGGCACACGCCTGCCCGGCGTCACCACGCACCCGGCCGCCACCAGCGACCCCGCGCCCACCCGCGCGCCGTTGAGCACGACCGCGCCGATGCCCACCAGCGCCCCCGCCTCGACGTGCGCGCCGTGCACCACCGCGCGGTGCCCCACGCTGACCCGGTGCTCCAGGACGGCCGGGAACCCCGGGTCGGCGTGCAGGCAGGCCAGGTCCTGGACGTTGCATTCGTCGCCGATCTCGATCGCCTCGTCGTCACCCCGCAGGACGGCGCCGTACCAGACGCTCGCGCCCCGTCCCAGCCGCACCCGGCCCACCACCACGGCGGACGGCGCCACGTACGCCTCGGGGTGGATGGACGGCGCGTCGGCGCCCAGCGCGGCGACGTACGGGACGGCCGGAGAGGACTCACTCATGTCACCGAGGATGCCATGCGGCCATCTGCCGGTTTCCACGTGTTACAGGGTGGTAGGCGCTATAAGACCGCATGAGGCCATGCGTTCGGGTTGCGGAGTCCGGCAGATGGCAGGAAAGTCGTGTCCTGACGTGTCGCCACCCGATGCACGACCCCCACTCGAATCCAGACCCCCAGGGCTCAGCCATGACGAACCAGCACGACAGCTTTCCCGACATGATGCACGAGGACCTCGGCTTCGAGGTCGTGATGCGTGGATACAGCCGCCGCCAGGTCCACGATCACATGGTCCGAACGCGTAATCAGATCCGTGACCTGGAGGAACGGCTGGCGCGGGCGATCGACCAGGCCGAGCAGGGCCGCATCGAGCTCGCGGAGGCCCGCCGCCGCCTGGCCGAAGCCCCCCAGGACTACGACGAGCTGGGCCAGCGGCTGAGCGCGATACTGAAGCTCGCCGAGGAGGAGGCGAAGTCCAAGCGCGAGGCCGCGGACGCCGACGCCGCCAAGACGCGCGAGGAGGCCAACGCCGAGTCCGAACGCATCCTCTCCTCCGCCCAGGCCGAGGCCGAGCGCCGCGTCCACGAGGCGACCGCCGCCGCCGAGCGTCTGCTGGCCCAGGCCGGCTCGGACGCCGAGGAGACGCTGGGCACGGCCCGCGCCGAGTCGGAGGAGACGCTGCGCAACGCCCGCGCCGAGGCCGACCGCACGCTGAAGGCCGCCCAGCTGGAGGCCGAGCGCCTGGTCACCGAGGCCGACGCACGGGCCGAGGCCACGCGCCAGGCCGCCTCCGACGAGGCCGAGGCGACGCTCAAGGCCGCGCGGGCCGAGGCCGCCGAGACGCTGTCCTCGGCGCAGCAGCGCGCCACGGCGCTGGACGACCACACAGGCCGCCGGGTGACGTTCCTCACCGACACCCACACCGAGGTCATGCGCCGTCTCAACGAGATGGGCTCGGTGCTGACGGACCTGCTCCAGCGCGAGAACGCCGCGGGCACGCTGATCGACGAGGCCGCAGTGCTGCCGCCGCGTCCGGTGTTCACCCACGTCGACGAGCCGCGGGACGCCGCGGCGGCCGACGAGCAGGACTCGGTGCGGGTCGTGCTCGGCGACGCGGACGGCGACGGCGTGGACGGCCCGCACGGCCCGGACGACGCCGACGACGCCGACGACGCCGACGGCGCGAACGGCGGGCCGCGCTCAGGCGCCGATCGCGACGAGGAGCGGGGCGAGGCGTTCGGGCCCGGCGCGGGCACGGGCGGCGTGGCGTCCGCTGTGGACGGCGGCGCGCGGCCGGGCGAGGACGCGCGCCGTGAGGGCCTCGAGGACACCGTGCTCCCCGTGAACGCCGCGTACGACGACCACGAGCAGTACGTGGAGTTCGAGCGGCACGACATGGCCGGGCAGGGGCTCGCGGGCCGGCCGATCCGTCCGGACGACACCGTCGAGGTCGACGGCGACGCCCGGCGGCCGGGGGCGAACGACGGGCACGGGGCCAACGACCACGAGGCTCCGGGGCAGGGACGCGTCCGCGGCTTCTTCGAGTCCACCGATGTCCACGTGCCGGTGTCCGGCAACCGCTCCGGCGAGGACGGGCTGTCCGCGCAGCGCCAGTAGGCGGGTGCGGGACGCTCCACGAGGCCGACGCGGAAACCTCCGCCCCCGATCGGGTCGGAGGTTTCCGCGCTTCCTGCCGCCGGCGTCGCAGGCGATCAGGTCTCGGGATCGGCCGGGGGCAGGAGTTCCTGCTGCTCCAGCAGCCTTTCGCGCAGGCCCTCGGAATCGTCGGCGTCGATGGTCATGGCACTGCCCGCCTCGCGTTCCTCTTCGGTCAGCAGGCGGTGCCGGGTGGCCCACCATCGCCCGGCGTCGCTCCTCCAGATGGTCCAGTCGGGGAACTCCCGGGCGATCTCGGCGAGGTGCCGGTCGAACGACATCCCGTCCACCCTTCCCACGAGGTGCGCCAGGTTTGTACCTTTCACCCTCACGGTGAGGGACATCTCTAGAGAAATCAATGATCGGTGGGGACAGGTCAACCTAACGCTTGACGTCACCCTTGACTCATGCGTCGAAGTCGTACTGAAGTACGTACGACGCGGCGTCTATGATCATCTTGTTGAGCTCGACCGCCGTGCCGCCCGCCGCGAAGGCCGACCGGCACACCTCGATCACGGGCGTCCCGGCGGGAAGCCGCAGCTTGGCGGCCTCGTCGGGGGACGGCATGCGGGCGCGCACCTCCTCGGTGAAGTGCACGGGCGCGTGGCCGAGGTCGCCCAGGCGTGCGTAGACGCCGCCGGGGCCGGTGTCGGGCACCGTGATCGGCGTCCCCTCGACCAGGTCGGCGGGGAAGTGCGAGGCGGCGAGCTGCACGGGCCGTCCGTCGACCGAGTAGCGCCGCCGGCGCACCCACACCTCCCCGCATCCGAGCACGCGGCCGACGTCCTCGGCGGCCGCCTCGCGCGCGATGACGATGTCGTCCACCGTGAAGGGGCGGCCCGTCACGTCGGAGTCCCAGATCGCCTTCCCGGTGCCCCACTGCTCGCGCGAGAGGCGGCGCGAGCCGTGGCGCCGGATCGGCCGGAAATGGCGTACGTAGACCCCCGACCCGCGCTTCGGCACGGCCACCCCTTCGTTGATGAGAACGGCCAGGGCCTGCCGCGCCGTCGCCCTGGCGATGCCGTACTCGGACATGAGGGCGTTCTCGCCCGGCAGTCGATCCCCATCCCGGAACTCGCCCGCCAGGATCGCCTGGCGCAGACGATCGGCGATGCGGCGATAGATCGGGGGTTCATGTGGAACCGGGGAAGATGCCATCACTCTCTATCACCCTCAGTCACCAATGCGGTCCGCGTCTCCAGAGAACTTGCCCCGCCTTGTCCACGATCGCACAGATACGGAGGTTGGTCCCGTGCTTCTTTTGAGCGAATCGTGCCTATGTGGTGATCTCCGGGGTTTTCTGGGGTCGCTATTGTGGACCGGTCCCGGTCGTCAAGGGGCGTGCGTGCCACCGCCGTGTGGCGAGGCTCGCGAGCGCGGCTCCCGCCGAATTGAGCAGGACGTCGTCCACGGAGGACACCCGGCCGAGGTGCAGTCCGTACTGCAACACCTCGACGGTGATCGACAAAGCGGCCGCCAGGAGGGCCACGCGCCAGACCGAGGCGAGGCGCGGCGACCGTACGGGCAGCAGCGCGCCGAGCGCCGCGAAGACGAGCAGGTTGCCTCCCACCTGCGCCAACACCGTTCCCGGCGGGGCCGTCGCGAGCTCGGCCAGATCGCTGAGAGGCAGCAGCGTGACCCCCGAAGCGGATCCCGGCGTCAAGATCATCCAGATCCACGGGAGGGTTCCGGTGACGGAGAAAACATCGGCGTACGCCGTACGAAATGGGCGCGGACGACCCCGGCGGGAGCGCCAAGTGGCCAGTAAATGCGCCGCGAGGACGGCGGCGGGGAGGCATAGAACTGTAGCTATAACGACATATCCCCAGAGGTGCCATTCGAGGCGCATGACGGACATCTTTCCGGATAGCCACCGGCCCCCGGGAAGAAATACCGCCCGGCGCCGGACCGGACCGAGTAATACAAACATGGCCCCCGGGAAAGCCCCCGGCCTCCACCGACCCCCTCCATGACGACTACACCCCGTACCCGTGAGGGGCGGTTCGCGGCGTATTGACAGGCGGCTCACCTGGGACGCAGTCTGTTGCGCACAGCGCGATCTGTTCCGCCATTCAGAACCCGAGGGGTAGTCGTGGTGACGTCCAGCCTGATCGCCACCCTGGCGGGCGGCCTCTACACCGACGAGGCCGTCTTCGCCCTCGAACAGGAGCGGATCTTCGAGTCGATGTGGTTCTGCGTGGCCAGGTCCGCCGACCTCGACGGGCCGGGCGCGTTCCGCACCGCGCGGGTCGGGCGCGAGAGCGTGATCGTCAGCCGCGCCGGGGACGGCTCGGTGCGCGCGTTCCTCAACGTCTGCCGCCATCGCGGCGCCCGTCTGTGCACCGAGGAGTCCGGCCGGGTGCGGCGCGCCTTCACCTGCCCGTACCACGCGTGGACGTACGACCTCGACGGCACGCTGATCGCCGCCCCCAACCTGAGCAAGATGCCCGACATCGACCGCAGGGAGTACGGCCTGGTCACCGTGCACGCCCGCGAGTGGATCGGCTACGTCTGGGTCTGCCTCGCCGCCGAACCGCCGCCCTTCGAGCAGGACGTGCTCGGCGCGGTGACGACCCGGCTCGGCGACCTCGCCTCCATCGAGAACTACGGCATCGAGAAGCTCAAGGTCGGCCGCAGGATCGCGTACGACGTCAAGGCCAACTGGAAGCTGATCGTCGAGAACTTCATGGAGTGCTACCACTGCGCGACGATCCACCCCGAGCTGACCGCGGTGCTGCCCGAGTTCGCCGAGGGGTACGCGGCGCAGTACTACGTCGGCCACGGCGCGGCCTTCGCCGACGAGGTCGAGGGGTTCACGATCGACGGCTCGCCGGGCGTGGACCGCATTCCGGGAGTCAGTGACGACCAGGACCGGCGGTACTACGCGATCACCATCAGGCCGCAGGTCTTCGTCAACCTGGTCCCCGACCACGCGATCGTGCACCGCATGTTCCCGCTGGCCGCCGACCGGACGGTCGTGGAGTGCGACTGGCTGTTCCTGCCCGAGGTCGTGGACGGCGGCAGCGACCTCGGCCCCTCCGTCGAGCTGTTCCACCGGGTCAACGTGCAGGACTTCGAGGCGTGCGAGCGCTGCCAGCCCGCGATGGCCTCGCGCGCGTACGCGGCCGGGGGCGTGCTGGTGCCGAGCGAGCACCACATCGCCGACTTCCACGAGTGGGTCACGGGCCGCCTCGGCATCACCCGCTGACCGGCGCCGGGCTCAGCCCGCGTAGCCCAGGCGGTGGCTGATGTCGGCCGCGCCGGCGATCAGGACGGGGACCAGCTCGTGCATGCGCGCCTCGGTGAAGCGGTACGCCGGCCCGGAGGCGCTCACGGCCGCCACGACCTCCCCGTCGTAGGCCCGCACGGGGGCGGCCATCGCGTTCAGCCCGATCTCGTACTCCTCCACCGTCACGGCGTACCCGCGGGCGCGGGCCTCGTCGAGCTGCGGCAGGAGCTCGGCGGCCGTGGTGAGGGTCGCGGGCGTGAACCGGGGCAGGCCGGCGGCGGCGAGCAGCCGGTCACGGTGCCCGTCGTCCAGGTGGGCGAGCAGCACCTTGCCGCTGGAGGTGGCGTGCAGGGGAGTGAGCTGGCCGACCCAGTTGTGCGCGGTGACGGCGGACGAGCCGCGCACCTGGTCGAGGTTCACCGCGTAGTGGGAGCGGACGACGGCGATGTTGACGGTCTCGCCGACCTCCTCGGCGAGCCGGCGGCAGACGGGCCGGCCCTGCTGGGTGAGGTCGAGGCGCGCCGAGACGCCGCCCGCGAGGCGGATCACACCGAAGCTCAGCCGGTACTTGCCGCGGTCCTCGGCCTGCTCGACCAGGCTTCTGGCCTCCAGCGCGCCGAGCAGCCGGAAGGCGGTGGACTTGTGGACGCCGATCTCGGCCGCGATCTCGCTGACGCCGGCCTCGCCACGCTGGGAGAGGATCTCCAGCACGCTGATCGCCCGGTCGACCGACTGCACGCCGGCCGACGAATCGTTGCCCATAGCCCCGGACTGTAGGCGGTCGGCGATGGCCAAGTCCATTTGGGCATTCGATACTCAATGGTTGCGTCCACCGCAACCTTGTGCGTCAATCGCTACGAACGAACGTCGATCTCCGTCCGCGCGAGCGCGACGACAGCGAGACGAGGGCAAGAATGTACGACTTCGTCATCGTCGGTGGTGGATCGGCCGGCTGCGTTCTGGCCAACCGGCTGTCCGCCGACCCGTCCGTCCGGGTGCTGGTCCTGGAGGCCGGTCGCCCGGACTACCCCTGGGACGTGTTCATCCACATGCCCGCCGCGCTGATGTTCCCGATCGGCAGCCGCTTCTACGACTGGAAGTACGAGTCCGAGCCCGAGCCGCACATGAACGGCCGCCGCATCTACCACGCCCGGGGCAAGGTGCTCGGCGGGTCCAGCAGCATCAACGGCATGATCTTCCAGCGCGGCAACCCGCTCGACTACGAGCGCTGGGCCGCCGACCCCGGCATGGAGACCTGGGACTACGCCCACTGCCTGCCGTACTTCCGGAAGATGGAGAACAGCACGGCCGACCCGGGCACCCCCTTCCGCGGCCACGGCGGACCGCTGGTGCTCGAACGCGGCCCGGCGTCCGGCCCGCTGTTCGAGGCGTTCTTCCAGGCCGTCCAGCAGGCCGGGTACCCGCTGACCGACGACGTGAACGGCTTCCGGCAGGAGGGGTTCGCGGCGTTCGACCGGAACATCCGCCGGGGCCGCCGGCTGTCCGCCGCCCGCGCGTACCTGCACCCGGTGAAGAGCCGCCCCAACCTGGAGGTCAGGACGCGGGCCTTTGTGACGAAGGTCCTCTTCGAGGGCAGGCGGGCGGTCGGCGTCCAGTACAACGGCCGCACCGTACGGGCGGGCGAGGTCATCCTCTGCGGCGGGTCGATCAACACGCCGCAGCTCCTCCAGCTCTCCGGCGTCGGTGCCGCCGCCGAGCTGGAGGCCGTGGGCGTCGCGCCCGTCCACGACCTTCCCGGTGTGGGGGAGAACCTGCAGGACCACCTGGAGGTGTACGTCCAGTACGGGTGCAGGCGGCCGGTGTCGATGCAGCCCGCGATGAAGTGGCGCCGGCGCCTGGACATCGGCGCGCGGTGGCTGTTCCTGCGGTCGGGGCCCGGGGCGACCAACCACTTCGAGGCGGGCGGCTTCGCGCGGAGCAACGACGAGGTGGCGTACCCGAACCTGATGTTCCACTTCCTGCCGCTCGCCGTGCGCTACGACGGCTCGGCGCCCGCCGGAGGGCACGGGTACCAGGTGCACATCGGCCCGATGTACTCGGACGCGCGCGGCTCGGTGAAGATCCGGAGCGCCGACCCGGCCGTGCGGCCCGCGCTGCGCTTCAACTACCTGTCCACCGAGCAGGACCGGCGGGAGTGGGTGGAGGCGGTCCGCGTCGCGCGCGCCATCCTCGGCCAGCCCGCCATGGACGACTTCAACGCCGGCGAGCTGAGCCCCGGGCCGTCCGTCCAGACCGACCAGGAGATCCTCGACTGGGTGGCCCGCGACGCCGAGACCGCCCTGCACCCGTCCTGCACCGCCCGCATGGGCGTCGGCGACCGCGACGTGCTGGACCCGGCGACGATGCGCGTCCACGGACTGGACGGCCTGCGCGTCGTGGACGCCTCCGCCATGCGCTACATCACCAACGGCAACATCTACGCCCCCGTGATGATGCTCGCCGAGAAATCCGCCGATCTCATCCTCGGCGACACCCCCCTGCCCCCGGACCACACCGAGTTCTACCGCCACCCCGGCCACTCACCCGTGGCCACCGATTGAGACATGGCGACCGGATCCTGGGCCGATCGCCTCGGCAGCCCTGACCCGTGCCGCCCCACTCACCGCCGCCGCGCCGCACGTGCGCGGTCACCGCTTCGTTCCGCTGGTGTGGCGACAACGATCGGCGACGCGTCGGCGGGAAGGGGCGGCGGTGGTTACCGGCGCCCTTGTGCGGCGAGTCCACGTGAGCGGTCGTGGGTTCGGTGCTTCTCACGAATCGGGGGGTCTCGCCGTGCGGGTTTCGGTCGGGAAGGGAAACCCGGCAAGCCTTGACGGGGCACCCGCGAAGGTCGATTCTGTTCCTCATTAAGCATTCCGGTGCGCAATATGCAACCGAAATGCCTTTTGGAGTGGTCCGTGGCAGGTCACTGTCCCGGTGGCACCTGGGGGCGTGACCGGCCTCCACCCCCCTCGACCCGCGAGGTGACCATGACGGCGACGTCGCCGGCAGAGACCTCCCCGACGGCCGCGAGCGAGAACCCGGCGATCCTCGACGTGCGCGGCCTGTGGAAGGTCTTCGGCCCACGGGCGGCCGACGTCCCCGGCTCCCCGCTCGCCGAGCTGTCGCGCGCCGAGCTCAAGGAGCGCACCGGCTGCGTCGCCGCCGTGCGCGACGCGTCGTTCTCGGTGCGGCGCGGCGAGGTGTTCGTCGTCATGGGCCTGTCGGGCTCGGGCAAGTCGACGCTGGTCCGCTGCCTGACCCGCCTGGTGGAGCCCACCGCGGGCGAGATCGTCCTGGACGGCACGGACATCCGCAGGGCCGCCGACAAGCAACTTCGCGACCTCCGCCGCCACCGCTTCGCGATGGTCTTCCAGCACTTCGGCCTCCTGCCGCACCGCCGGGTGCTGGACAACATCGCCTACGGCCTGGAGATCCAAGGTGTGAAGAAGGCCCCCCGGTACAGCCGCGCGACCGAGATGCTCGACCTCGTCGGCCTGACCGGGTACGCGGACTCCTACCCCGACCAGCTCTCCGGCGGCATGCAGCAGCGGGTGGGCCTGGCCCGCGCCCTCGCCGGCGACCCCGAGGTGCTGTTCTTCGACGAGCCGTTCTCGGCGCTCGACCCGCTGATCAGGCGCGACATGCAGAACGAGGTCATCCGGCTGCACCGCGAGGTCGGCAAGACGATGGTCTTCATCACGCACGACCTCGGCGAGGCGCTGCGGCTCGGCGACCGCATCCTGGTCATGCGCGACGGCGCGCTCGTCCAGACCGGCACCCCGGACGAGGTGGTGGGCGCGCCCGCCGACGACTACGTGCGCGAGTTCGTCAGGGACGTCTCCCGCTCACACGTCCTGACCCTGCGCTGGATCATGCGGCCGCCCGAGGCCGGCGACGCGCTGGACGGGCCCGAGCTGGGGCCGGACGTCGTCATCAAGGAGGCCGTGCCCACCGTCCTGCGCGCGGACCGACCCGTGCGGGTCGTGGCGGACGGCGAGTTGCTCGGCGTGGTCGGCGCCGCCGAGGTCCTGGAGGTGATCGCGGAGTGAGGCGTCCTCCGGTTCTCGGACGTGATCGCGATGTGAGACACCCTCACGACGCCCTCGCCGCGACGCGGGCGGCGGCGTGGTGACGTCCCAGGTCACGGCGCCCGTGCCCGCCCGGCGTCCGGTATGGACGCGCCCGTACCTCCTCGCGGGCATCCTGGCCGCCTGGCTCGTCCTGTGGCTGATCTTCCGGGGCCAGGCCACCCTGCCGCTCGGCGGCGCCGAGCTGACGCCCCTGCACGAGCGCATCGGCGCGGCGGCCGACGTCATCGACGACAGCCGCAACGAGAACCCGTTGTTCCTCTACTTCGTCAACTACATCCGCCTGTTCATCGACCAGTTCGTCACCTTCGTCCAGGCCCTGATCAGCGCCCCCTCCTTCGGCCGCCCGGTCCCCGTGGTCGGCTGGCTCGGCGTCACCGGCATCGCCACGGCGGTGGCCGTCCTGTACGCCAACCTGCGCGTCGCGCTGCTGACCGCCGCCGGGTTCGCCTCGTTCGGGCTGCTCGGCCTGTGGCGCGAGAGCATGGACACGCTGGCGCTCACGCTCGCGGCCGTCGTCCTGTCCCTGGCCGTCGGCATCCCGCTCGGCGTCTGGGCCGGGCTGAGCGATCGGTTCGAGCGGCTCGCTGGCCCCGTGCTCGACTTCATGCAGACGATGCCGACGTTCGTCTACCTCGCGCCGCTCACGCTCTTCTTCCTGATCGGCCCGGCCAGCGCCACCGTGGCGACGATGATCTACGCGATCCCGCCCGCGATCCGCATCACCTCCCACGCCATCAGGGAGGTGCCCCCCGAGACCGTCGAGGCGGGCGCGTCGCTCGGCTCCACCCCCTGGCAACTGCTCGCGAAGGTACGGCTGCCGCTCGCCAAGCGGACCATCATCGTCGGCGTCAACCAGACCATCATGGCGGCCCTGTCCATGGCGACGATCGCCGCGCTCATCGACGCGCCCGGACTCGGCAAGACCGTCCTCAAGGCGCTGGAGACGCTCGACGTCGGCACGTCCTTCAACGCCGGCCTCGCCATCGTGATCATGGCGATCGTGCTCGACCGCGTGACCTCCGCCGCGGGCCGGCGCGTCGAGACCGCCCGCCGCGCCGGGCGCGCCCGCCGCCCGCTCTGGCGCCGCGTCCAGGTGACCGCCGTCCTCGCCGCCACCGCGGTGCTGGTGTACCTCTCGCACGTCTACGTGTGGGCGGCCGTGTTCCCCGGCGAGGCCGGCCTCGGCTCCCACGTACGCAGGGCCGCCGACGCGGCGAGCCAGTGGGCGCAGGCGAACCTGTACACCTACACCAACGCCCTGAAGAACGTCGTCACCTACGGCTTGCTCAACCCGTTCGAGGCCGTGCTGACCGGCTCGCCGTGGTGGCTCGTGCTGCTCGTCGTCACCGCGGCCGCCCTCGTGCTCACCACCGTGCGCGTGGCCGTCGTCTGCGCCGCCTGCCTCGCCCTGCTCGTCGCGCTCGGCCTGTGGCAGGACGGCATGGTGACGCTCGCCGCGACGCTCGTCGCCACCGTCCTCGTCATGGCCCTCGGCGTCGTGACCGGCGTGTGGATGGGACGGGACGGCCGCGCCGACCGCGTGATCCGCCCGATCCTCGACGCGGGGCAGACCATGCCCGCCTTCGTGTACCTCGTGCCGATCCTCGGCCTGTTCGGCGCGACGCGCTTCACCGCGATCATCGCGGCTGTGGTCTACGCGGCCCCCGTGGCGATCAAGCTGGTGGCCGACGGCGTCCGGGGCGTGCCGGTGAGCGCGGTGGAGGCCGCCACGGCCGCCGGGTCGAGCCCGTGGCAGGTCATCTCCAAGGTGCAGCTCCCGATGGCCCGCCGGGCGGTCGCCCTCGCCGCCAACCAGGGCCTGATCTACGTGCTGGCCATGGTCGTCGTCGGCGGCCTCGTGGGCGCGGGCGCGCTCGGCTACGACGTGGTGTCGGGGTTCTCCCAGCTCCAGCTTCGCGGCAAGGGCCTGGCCGCGGGCCTCGCGATCGTCGTGCTCGGCACCATGCTCGCCGCGCTCACCAAGGCCGCGGCCCGGCGCGCCGACGCCGCCGCCCATGGGCGGCTCTGACACCCCCTCAGGAGGACCTGATGAAAGTTCCCAGGATCGCGCTCGCCGGAGCGGCCTGTCTCCTCGTGTCCACGGTCTCCGCGTGCGCCGGCGCCAAGGTGGGCGAGACCACGGCGGCCCCGGCCGCGTCCGGCTCGGGCTCCTCCTCGGCGAAGCAGGCGTGCGGCGCGCTCAACCTCGCGATCAACCCCTGGGTCGGGTACGAGGCCAACGCGGCCGTGATCGCCTACGTCGCCGAGAAAGAGCTCGGCTGCACGGTGACCAAGAAGGACCTCAAGGAGGAGGTCGCCTGGCAGGGCTTCTCCACCGGCGAGGTCGACGCGATCGTGGAGAACTGGGGCCACGACGACCTGAAGAAGAAGTACATCGAGGACCAGAAGGTCGCCGTCGAGGCCGGTCCGACGGGGAACAAAGGCGTGATCGGCTGGTACGTGCCGCCGTGGATGGCCGAGAAGTACCCCGAC
Organism: Sphaerisporangium album; assembly: GCF_003323745.1. GTDB lineage: Bacteria > Actinomycetota > Actinomycetes > Streptosporangiales > Streptosporangiaceae > Sphaerisporangium > Sphaerisporangium album. Next base: position 4,600 of record NZ_QOIL01000012.1, on the reverse strand, counting down.
ATCACCGACTACAAGAACCTGAACAAGTACGCGGACCTGTTCAAGACCTCCGAGTCCGGCGGCAAGGGGCAGCTGCTCGACGGCGACCCGTCCTTCGTCACCAACGACGCAGCCTTGGTGAAGAACCTCGATTTGAACTACAAGGTCGTCTACGCCGGGAGCGAGGCCGCGCTGATCACCGGCTTCCGGCAGGCCGAGACGCAGAAGAAGCCGATGATCGGCTACTTCTACGAGCCCCAGTGGTTCCTGTCCGAGGTGAAACTGGTCAAGGTCAACCTGCCCGCCTACACCGAGGGCTGCGACGCCGACGCCGCCAAGGTCGCGTGCGACTACCCGCCCTACGAGCTCGACAAGATCGTCAGCAGGAAGTTCGCCGACGCCGCCGGCCCCGCCTACCAGCTCGTCAAGAACTTCACCTGGACCAACGACGACCAGAACCTCGTCGCCAAGTACATCTCCGAGGACAAGATGACCCCCGAAGCCGCCGCCGAGAAATGGGTCACCGCCAACCCCGACAAGATCAAGCCCTGGCTTCCAGCGAGCTGACCCCTCCTTGCCGTCGCCGTCGTGCGTGGGCGATACCTCCAAGCCTGTGGCGTACGTCACCTTTCCTTCGCCTCCGAGAACCTCTACGGGGCGTGCGGGAGACAGCAGGGTGACCGACCGACACTAAGGAGGGCCGTTGACCATTGAGACGGCCGAGCTCGACGACGCCGAGGTGATCCGGCGATCCGCAGGCGATCCGGAGCAGTTCGCCACGCTGTTCGACCGGTACGCACGACAGATCCACCTGTACGCCGCGCGGCGGGTGGGCACGCAGGCCGCCGACGACATCGCGGCGGAGACCTTCCTGGCCGCGTTCCGGCGACGCGGGTCGTACGACCCGGCGTTCCCGCTGGCCCGGCCCTGGCTGTACGGCATCGCGACCACGCTCATCGCCCGGCACAGGCGTCAGGAGGAGCGCATGCTCCGAGCCCTGGCCCGCACGGGCGTGGATCCGTTGCCGGAGCCGATGGCCGACGCCGTGGTCAGCAGGGTCGCCGCGCGCGACAAGGACCGCGAGCTGGCGGGGGCGCTCGCGTCATTGTCGCGCGGCGATCGCGACGTGCTGCTGCTGGTGGCCTGGGAGGACTTCAGCTACGAGCAGGTCGCCCAGGCGCTCGGCATTCCTTTGGGAACCGTGCGGTCGCGGCTGCACCGGGCCAGGAAGAAGGCGCGGGCCGCACTAGGAGACGAGGAGCCGATATGAGCACGATCAAGGACTTCAGGCGCGACACGCCGCCGATGACGGCGCGGGCCGAGGATGCCGCCCGCGCGCGGCTGCTGGCGGCGGCGCGCGAACGCGAGCTCCGCCATGGGCCGCGGCACGCCAGGCGGCTCGGCCGACGGATCGCGGTCGCGGGCGCACTGGCCGTGGCGGTGGGCACCACCGTGGTGGTGGCACGCGACCGTCCCCGCGCCGTGCCGGTGGCGAGCGTGCGGGAGCTGGGCGAGCGGGCCGCGCAGGCCGCCTACGACGACCGTGGGCAGGTGCCCGGCCCTGGCCAGTGGCTGTACATCAAGGAACTCCAGGCTCCGTACCGCGGTGCCCTCGGCGTGGACCTCTCCCGGCGCGTCGTCTCCGAGGAGTGGACGAGCGTCGACGGCAAGCAGGTGGCGAGCCTGTTCCCCAACGGTAAGCTGCTCGTGCAGGGCAACCATCCGGGGCTCGGCGCGGCCGACCTGGCCCAGCAGCCGGTCACCCCCGAGAGCGTGCTGGGGAGGATCCGCGTGACGCTGGAGGACCTGGACCGGCGGACGTGGCGTTCGGGGCCGGCTCCCTCCATGGACGAGCAGCTCTTCCAGGCCGTCTATCAGCTCATGGGCACCCTGGCGCTCCCGCCGGACGTGCGGGCGGCGCTGTTCCGGGGCCTCGCGACGATCCCCGGAGTGAGCGTCACCGAGGACGTCGCGGACGCCGCCGGCAGGCGGGGGGTCGCGTTCAGTTACACAGGCCGGGACGCCCGCTACGACCTCATCCTCGACCCCGTCGACTTCCGCTTCCTCGGCACGTACGGCGTCCAGACCGCGGACGGCACCGACCCGGAGATCAAGGCGGGCACGCCGCTCACCCTGACGGCCCGCCTGGACGCCAAGCTGGTAGACGGCGCCGGCCAGAAATGAGTCCTCTCGCACATGATTGGACACGAGTACAGCCGGCGGCGGCCAGGGTGATTCTCATTTCGTCCTGCGCCTTACTGCTGGCGGCATGTCGTCCTCCGCTCGGGGACGATCTCCCTCGGCCCGTCGGAGTCGGCCGCACGGGCGACGGCCAACTCAGATTCGTGGTTCCGTTATGCGATGGTGAGGCTATCTCGTCGTTTGAGGTGGCGGACTGGGAGACCGAACGGCTTGTATGGAAGGCGTCAGAGCCCAATCGGCCAGACGTGCAGAGGGGAATGGTCGTTCTGGGGGACGCGCGGGGTTTCGCGAAACAAGAGAATTCTTTGACGTCCCCCGTGCCGCCTCACCTTGATGTGAAAGTTCGACTGTCGAGCGACCGTCCCACCGGCTCCGCGTTCCTGCGGGACGAAGTGCCGCCGAAGCTCGCGGGCAGCACCCAGGTGGTGAACTGGATCGGAAAGGCGACGCCACAGTCAGAAGAGTCTTTCCGCCAGGAGATCCACGCCGACTACTGCTGACCCGGCAACGAACATGTGATCGGCGACCCGATCGCCTGATTGCTGTCCTACGAGCGCTCTCGCTCACACTGACGAAGTCAGCCCGTCCGCTCCCCAGCGTACGAGTACGGTTCGGTGGGCGGTCTGGGCTCCGGTGAGCGGGTGGATTTTGAAGGCGCCGAGCAGGGTGGTCGTTTCCAAGCGCCTGGCCGCTGACCACAGGGCCTTGCGCGAGGTGCTGTCGGCCATCCGCGCGCAGTGGGTGGCGATGGCGGCCGTGGCCGCTACCTGGGCGGCAGGGTAGTCCGGCGGCACTCCGGCGCGCTGGGCGTACGCGGTGACGAAGTGGGCTTCGATGGGCCGTCGTCGCCCAGGGCCTTGACAACGCCGAGGCCGTACGGCTGCTGCGCCCCGGCGTCGACCGCTGCGCACATACGTCGCGGCCCATGGGGACAGCTTTGGGCTGATCACCCGATAACCGTAGAAGCTGATTGGCGGATCAATTTGCTGATGGACATCGCGTCCGTCATCTAAAGGGATCACCACAGCGAGAACGCCGTGCTGTCACCGTATCCGCAAGAGCAATTATCCTGCAGCAAGAAAGCCCCACGCCGTAGTCTGAAGTCATCGATGCTTCAAGGCAAGGGCGGGGCCTATGTACGAGCGTGTTGCGCCAGTAAATCAGGGCAAGCATGAGCAGAAGGGCATCGGGCCGCGTATCGCTGAGCTGCGTGCGTTGCGTGGATATTCACTCAGGGATCTCGGGAAACGCGCGCACGTCTCCCCGTCGATGCTGTCGCGAATCGAGAGCGGTGACAGGCATCCCAGCGAACCCATCCTCGCGGCGGTCGCCCGTGCCATGGGAGTCGACATGTCCACGCTGCGCGGGCAGCCCTACATCCACATGCTCCAAAAGGATCAGTTGGACACGCTCCTCGCCCCGATCGCCGTGGCGCTTGACGGCTGGGACGTCCACCCACTGGAGGACGATCCACCGCCACGACCGCTGCCCGTATTGGAAACAGAACTCCGCGGCCTGATCGAAAAACGCGCGCAGGGCAGGTTCGTCGAGATCGGGAAGGATCTACCGGCTTTGATCGCGGAGGCCAACCACCTTGTCCTGTTGCACGACCCCCCTGGTCGTGACCGGGAGCGTGCTCACTGGATTCTGTCGGAGGTCTGCCGGACCGTATATGTCGTCACCCACAGAATCGGCTTCAATGACCTGGCCCGGCTCGGCCTGTCCCGCATGGCGGCAGCGGCCGCGCAGTCGGGCGATCCGAGGGAAGTCGCCATCGAACGATGGAACCGCGCCCAGTTGATGGCCGACGCCGCACGCCATGATCGTGGCGTGCGGCTCGTGGAGCAGGCACTCCGAGATTTGGACGACGACGGCGAGGTCGCCACGCAGGCCGTACGCGGCGCCCTGCACCTGAAGGCGGCCGTCCTGACCGGCCGCCAAGGCGATCCGGACGGTGCGGAGGACTGGCTCGGGGAGGCGACACGCATCGCCGAACAGACGGGAGAGACGCCTGCCTATGAGGTGGTGTTCGGACCGACGAACTGCCTGATTCACGGCATGGCGATGGCCAGCGATCGAGACAGGCACGGAAAGGCCTTGGAGCGAGCCGCGAAGGTACGGATGCCGAACGGCTATCCGGCGGCACGGGCCGGTCATTACTGGGTGGACCGCGCACGCGCCGAGGTGTGGACGGCACGCCACGCAGAGGCGATGGAGTCACTGGAAACCGCCAGACACGTGGCGCCGGATCAGACGCGATATCACCCCAGCGTGCACGAAACCGTGGCAGCGTGAGAGCGGTCACGTGGAACTCTTGATCAGCGGACAGAAAAGTCGAGGCTGACGGACAGCGGTTCCTGGTCGGCGGCCATCAAAAGTCCTGGTCAATGGCCAGGTTGATCTCCTGATCCTGTCCGTG
>NZ_QOIL01000011.1:272485-310588 GCF_003323745.1 Sphaerisporangium album | reverse complement strand
AAGGAATCCATCCCCACCAGACAGCCACCCGCTAAGACGGCCATCCGTGACAGACGGAGGTTCATGCATGATTCATGCACTGGCTTTTAACACACTGTTGAGTTCTCAAGAAACGGACGCGTACACCATCACCCGAACCCGACCAGGGATCCGAACTCCGGGGCTTCCATCTCGTGTTTCACAGTTTACCAGCTCCAGGAATTCCGACCAAATCGAGCGATTCGATCCGAAGCTGAAATTGCTAAACTATGGCGCCCCGTCTCCAGGGCAACCCCTCTAACTTACCAGATCATTCAGGAGGACGCAACCACTGTGCGCCAACCCGGAGGATCCGGACGTCAGATGGGATCTGGGCAGACCAGCGGCCCGGAAGATTTTTTTGATCTTTCGGGGCCCGATCGCCGCCCAACGAGGGAAAACTCTAGCAGCATCCCCAGAGTGCCCGACGCCACTTTGGTCTCAGGTAAACCTTTGACGCCTCTCAGCCATCCCAAATGCAGGCGATTCGCGCAGGGGCAACCCTTCGGCAAGTCATCCGCAATCGCCAGCCGTTACGAAGAGGGTGCGGGGCTCCGCTGGCATCACCCCGATGTCCGGAACCCGTCCCGTGGAGGTGGTCATCATGACGCGGTCGGAGTTCGACGACATCCGCGCCCACATCGCGGCCGAGGAGGGGGACTGTGACGATCTCCTCCAGATCGCCCGGACCTTGCTGGACGATCTGGAGCAGGCGCGGCTCCGCGAAGCGACCCTTCGCGCCCGCTACATGGGATTGCTCACCGCCGCCCGGGCGACGATGGCATCCGACGCGGTGGGGGACATCGACCCGTTGACGTTCCTGCGGCACGAGCTGGGCAAGCGGGGGCAGCTGCCGACGGGCGACGAAGAGGTCACGCGCATCCTTTCGGACGCCCGTACGGCCGAGACGCTTCTCGCCCATCTGGAGGAGAAGCCCCAGAGCCGCCCGAGAGCCGGCGCGCGCATGCGCCGGTGCGCCGGCGCGGCCCGCAGGCTCCCTCGGTAGCGGGGCCCGGCGAAATCGGCAGAGCCGGCTCACGGGTCGAGATGCCAGGCTTTGCCGTGACATGAGGGTCGTCCTGGAAGACTTCCCGCATGTGGAAGCGAGGGCTGAACTGGGCCGCCGTCACCCTGGTGGCGGTGTTCGGCCTCCTGTGGCTGGGCGTGGTGGTCTTCGCCGCCACGGCCACCTCTGGTTGGCTACGGACGATCCAGGCCCTCTTCAGCCTGTTCCTGATCGGGTGGGCGATCAGGAAGTCGGTTCACCTGATCAGGACCGCGACCTGATCGGTCTCGTACCAGTACGCGTGCCCGGGGCGCGAACCACTCCGCGCCTCCGGCAAACCGCTCATTCGGATTCCTACGGACTACTTCGCGTCGGCGTAGCAGGACACCGCGACCGCCTGCATAGGGATGCGTACGGGCGTCTCGCCGAAGAGGAGCCGGGTGGCCTGCTCGGCCGCCCGGCTCACCGCGGCGGACACCTCGTCGGCGAGTTCCCGCGGACAGTGAACCATGACCTCGTCATGCTGGAAGAACACCAGCCTGGCCGGATCCGGCAGCAGGCCGCGCAGCAGCGCCATCAGGGTGAGCGCCCATTCGGCCGCGGTCGCCTGCACGACGAAGTTGCGGGTGAAGCGCCCTCGGTCCCGAGCGGCGCGCGCGCCCTCGGGCCCGGAGACGAGGGCGAGCCACCGGGTGGACGGCGGCGGGGACGTGCGTCCGAGCCAGGAGCGCACCAGCCGGCCTTCCTCGCCGGCCTTCGCGGCGTCCTCGACGAAGCCGTACGCCTGCGGGAAGCGCTGGCGCATCACGGCCAGCAGCTTGGCGGCGTCGCCGCTCGTGCCGCCGTACATCGCCGAGAGCATGGCGATCTTGGAGTTCTCGCGGGCGCCGCCGAAGGCCTGGGCCAGAGCGGCGTACAGGTCGATCTGCCCCGCCGCGCGGGCCAGGCCGCGGTCGCCGGCCATCGCCGCCAGCACGCGCGGTTCGAGCTGGGCGGCGTCGGCGACGACGAGGCTCCACCCTTCGTCGGCGACGACCACGCGGCGCATGACCTTGGGGATCTGCAGTGCGCCTCCCCCGCTGGTGGCCCAGCGCCCGGACACGACGCCGCCGACGACGTACTCGGGGTGGAACCGGTCGCCGCGCACCCATTGGTGGGCCCAGGCCCAGCCGTGGAAGCTGTGGAGCCGGGAGAGCTCCTTGTAGGCGAGCAGAGGGGCAACGGCGGGATGGTCGATCTGCTTGAGCTCGTGGGAGCGGGTCGTGGAGACGCTGAGGCCCGCGGACCTGAACGCCTTGAGGATCTGCTGCGGGGAGTCGGGGTTCACGGTGGTCCCGAAGGCGGCGCCGATCTGGTCGGCGAGGGCCTGGAGCTTGGCCGGCCGCATGCCGTGGATGGGCCGGGGGCCGAGCAGCTCGGTCAGGAGCCGGTCGTGGACGTCCTCGCGCCAGGGCATGCCGTCGTGGCTCATCTCGGCGGCGATCAGCGCCCCCGCGGACTCGGCGGCCACCAGCAGCCGGAAGCGCGTGGGGTCGCGCGTGGCCTCGATGCGCCGTAGCTGGTCGGTGTAGACCTGCGCCGGGTCGATCTCCGGGGGGTCCGGCTCGAACAGCGTGTCCTGTACGGCGTGCGGCCCTGCCGCGTCGTCGGGGACGGGAAGGCCGTGGAGCCGGGCATAGGCGGCCTCGGCGGACCTGGGCTCGCCGTAGCGGCCCTCGTGGGCGAGGAGGAGGGACTCGGTGAGCGTGAGGTCGTGACAGCGCGAAAGGCGCACCCCATGGGCGAGGAGGCCCGGGTAGACGGCGCGGGTGTCGGGCCAGACCCAGCGGGGGCGGTGGGCGCGCTCCAGCTCGCCCATGGCCGCCGCGAGGTCGCCGGCACGCCTGGGGTCTTCGCCGATCGGTCGCAGCGTGCCGCCGTCCGCGTCCGCCGTCACCGCGATCCGCATACCCGCACGATAGCCGAGGGGTCCGACGGTTCTTTCGATCACCGGTTCGAGTGCGTCGTGGCGCGGGGCCGGGGAGATCGTTGCGCGGGCGGGGGTGCGGGGTCGAGTCTGATCACATGCTTGCGCTGATGAAGGCATGTCACCCGGGTCCCACGCTCGTCGTCACGGCCACGGGGTGCGCGCTCGCGGCGATGGTCGGACGGGGGCCCGGCGGGACGCTGCTGGTGGGGGCGGCCGTGCTCACGGGTCAGTTGTCGATCGGCTGGAGCAACGACTGGATCGACCGTGTCCGGGACCGGGCCACGCGGCGCTCCGACAAGCCGCTCGCCGGGGGTTCCTTCGCACCGCGCGTGGTGGCGGTCGCGGCGTTCGCCGCCTTGGCGCTGTGCGTGCCGTTGTCGCTGGCCTCGGGCGTCCTGGCGGGGGCCGTCCACCTCGTCGCGGTCGCCTGTGGATGGCTCTACAACGTCCGGCTGAAGGCGAGCCCGGTGTCGCCGCTGCCGTTCGCGGTGGCGTTCGGCCTGTTGCCGGCGTTCGTGACGTTGGGCCTGCCGGGCGGGCCCTGGCCGGCGTGGTGGGCGCTTGCGGCGGGGGCACTGCTCGGCATGGGTGCCCACTTCGCCAACGTCCTGCCGGACATAGCCGACGATGTCGCGCTCGGGGTACGGGGGCTGCCGCACCGTCTCGGGCCGACGACGGCGAGGCTCGGCGCGGCCGTCCTCCTGGTGGCCGCCTCCGTGCTCATCGCGCTGGCGCCCGGCGATCGGGGCGGCGTGGTCTCGGTGGCCGGGCTCGTAGCCGTGGCGCTCGTGCTCGCGGGCGGGCTCGTCGGGGCGCGGCGTTCCGTACGGCGGGCGGCGTTCGGGGTGACGCTCGGGGTCGCGGTGATCGACGTGACGATGTTCGTCGCCCAGGGGGGCAGCCTGGTGTAAGGGCCCTGGAATGCCAAAGACCCTGGCACCGGATTTCCGGTGCCAGGGTCTTTCGTGGTAGCGGGGGCAGGATTTGAACCTGCGACCTCTGGGTTATGAGCCCAGCGAGCTACCGAGCTGCTCCACCCCGCGTCGGCTTGCACAACAGAGACTATCGGCCGGGGAGAGCACTGGCAAATCGCGGTGGCCCGGCGCCCCGCGGGAGACGGGGCCGGCGACGTGCCGCCGGCCCCGCCCCAGTGGTTACGAGCTGGGCGTCGGCGAGGGTGTCGGCGTGGGCGTCGCGCCGTTCGCCGCCGCGGCGGACGACGCCGGGGTGGGCGTCGCCGATGGGCTGGCGGACGGGGTGGCCTTCTGCTTGCCCAGAGCGGCCTCCAGCTCCTTCAGCGCCTGCGCCAGCCGCTTCTGGGCCTCACCGTAAGCCGCGAAGTCACCGCTCTTGATCGCCGCCTGGCCGTCGTCGTAGGCCTTCTGGGCGTTGTCGAAGGCCTTCGTGAGGTCGGTGGGGACCCCGGTCGACGGCTGCTGAGGCGTGAGCGGCGTGGTCGGGTTGGTCGGGTTGGTCGGGAGCTGCCCGGACTGCCCGAACACCTGGTCCAGCGCGTCCTTCAGCGTGGATCCGATGCCGACGTCCGACCCGAACATGACGAGCACGCGGAACAGCGTCGGGTACCGCGCGGAGTTCACGTCCTTCGGCTGGACGTACACCGGCTGGACGTACAGCAGACCGCCGCCGAACGGCAGCGTCAGCAGGTTGCCGTTCAGCGTCTCGGTCGTGCCGCCGATCCGCAGGTCGTTCAGGACGCTCGCGGCCTTCGTGTCGAAGGCGTTCTGCGCCTGTTTGGGACCCTGGATCGTCGTATCACTCGGGAGCTGGAGGATCTGGATCTTCGTGCCCGCGGGGCCCGTCGCGTCCACCGACATGAACGCCGCCAGGTTGTCGCGTTTGTTCGGCACCATCGTGGTCGTGAGGGAGAAGCGCGGGTTCGTCTCGTTCGGCATCTTCATCGTCACGTAGTACGGAGGCTGCTTGGTCTTCGAGCTCGCCGGGTCCTCCGGCACCTTCCAGAAGTCCTGCTGGCCGTAGAACGCGTTGGCGTCCGTGACGTGGTAGTTGCCTAGGATGTCGCGCTGCACCTTGAACAGGTCCTCGGGGTAGCGCAGGTGCTCCATGAGCTGAGGGGTGATCTCCGACTTCGGCTTGATGACGCCGGGGAATGCCTTCTGCCAGGTCCGCAGCAGCGGGTCGGCGTCGTCCCAGGCGTACAGCGAGACCGTGCCGTCGTAGGCGTCGACGGTCGCCTTGACCGAGTTGCGGATGTAGTTGATGTGGTCGCGGGGCTGTTGCGGCGTCAGGAGACGGTCGGTGGAGGTGTCACGGGTCATCTCACCGAAGCTGCGCCGCTCGGAGTACGGGTAGTCCTCCGAGAGGGTGTAGCCGTCGATGATCCACACGATGCGCTGGTTGACGATCGCGGGGTACGGGTCGCCGTCGAGCGTGAGGAACGGGGCTACCTGCTGGACGCGCTGGCGCGGGTCGCGGTTGTACAGAATGCGGGACTTGCTGTTGATGTCCGAGGACAGCAGCAGGTTGGTCTCGCTGTACTTGCCGGCGTAGAGCAGGCGGGTGAAGAAGTTCCCGATCGGGACGCCGCCCTTGCCGGTGTAGGTGGTGTTCTCCTGGCCGCTGCCCTGCGCGCTGGTGCTCTGCTCGGGGAAGTCGAGCTCGATCTTCTTGTCCCCGCCGACGATCGAGTACTCGGGAGAGTGCTCGCCGAAGTAGATGCGCGGCTCGAACGGGCCGAGGCCGTTGGTGGGAGGGATGTCCTTGACGAGGAAGTCCGGCTTGCCCTGGGCGTCGATCTTGCTTCCCTGGCTGGCGACGAACCCGAAGCCGTGGGTGTAGACGAGGTGGTTGTTGATCCAGTTGCCGTCCGGGGCGCTGCCGATCTCGCGCACCGCGACGACCGTGTCGCGGGACACGCCGTCGATGTTGTACCGGTCGACGTCGAGCTGCTCGGGGAACTGGTAGTAGCCCTTGATCTGCTGGAGCTGCTCGAAGGTGGGCGGCAGGACGGTGGGGTCGAGCAGGCGCACGCCGGGGATGGTCGAGACCTCGCTCTGAAGCTCCTGCTGGGTGCCCTGCGTCTTGGCGCTGTAGGGCGTCACCACGGTGGACGCGACGCCGTAGGCGTCTCTCGTCGCCTTGATGTTGCGGTCGATGTACGCGTTCTCTTTGCTCTGCTGGTTGGGCTTGACCTGGAACTGCTCGACCAGCGCCGGGTAGACGCCGCCGACCAGGACGGCCGAGAGCACGAGCAGGCCGAAGCCCACACCGGGGAGCATGCCGCCCGGCCTGAAGATGCCCGCGAAGAAGAGCGCGGCGCAGATCAGCGCGATGATCGCCAGAATGGTCTTGGCGGGGAGGACGGCGTTGACGTCGGTGTAGGAGGCTCCGAAGACCTTGCCCCGGTCGGAGAACACCAGCCCGAAGCGGTCGACCCAGTAGGCCACGGCCTTGAGCAGCACGAACAGCCCGACCAGGACCGACAGGTGGACACGGGCGGCGCGGGTGGCGTGCAGGCCCGGCGACTGCAGGCGGAAGCCGCCGTACAGGTAGTGGACGATCGCCGCGACGATGATCGAGATGATCACCGCGGTGAACAGGAAGTTCAGCACCACCCGGATGAACGGGTAGGTGAACATGAAGAACGAGACGTCGTACTTGAACTCGGGGTCGGTGACGTTGAACGGCGTCCCGTTCACGAAGAGCAGCCACGTGCGCCACTGCCCGGCCGTCGAGGAGCCGGTGAACAGGCCGAGGATCGCCATGCCCGCGATGAAGATCAGCTTGCGGTGGGGGTCGAGCGCGGCGCGGTAGCGGTCGGCGCCCTGCGCCTGCGCCCCGCCGAACATGCCCATCCCGAACAGAGGCCGGGAGCGGTAGGCGATGATCATGTTGCCGCCGACGACGCCGCCCATGAGGAGGGCGCCGATCACGAACAGCAGAAGCTGCGTGACCACCATCGTGGAGAAGACCGACGTGTAACCGACGGAGTCGAACCACAGCCAGTCGGTGAAGAAGCCGGCGAAGACGAAGAACAAGATGATGATCGCGATCAGTGTGATCGCGACGGGAATGAGAAGCCGCGGCCGGCGGGGCAATCGCATCGCCCGACCCGCGCCGGGGTTCCGGAAGGTCAAGGCCCACCCCTAGGTTTCACGAGTAACGGTCCGTGTCTGGCAACCTACACCGGTAGCGGCGTGGTCACCCTCCGAGCCCTGAGCACGACCTGGCCACGAAACGCGGCTGGGCCATGGTCGTCGGGAACCCGGAGAAGCCTCGGAGCACGCGCGCGCACACCGGATGAGACGCGCGCGTACACGTGGCCCAACGCCCCGGCTGCGCGGCGGGTTCCCCGCGCGCGGCCGGGTCGGGAGCGATCGGTGAGAAGGGCTCAACGGACCGGGCAACCCGCCACTGGTCCCGAACCCGTGCGCAGCGCGTCGACCGCCTGGACGGCCTCGTGCATGGTGCTCACCTTCACGAGGCGCAGCCCCTTCGGGACGGCCTGGACGGCGTCGCCGCAGTTGTCGGCGGGGGTCAGGAAGACGGTGGCCCCGGCGTCGCGCGCGCCGATCATCTTCTGCTGGATGCCGCCGATGGGGCCGACCTTGCCGTCCGGCGTGATCGTGCCGGTGCCCGCGATCGACTTGCCCCCGGTGAGCTCGCCGGGGGTGAGCTTGTCGTAGATGCCGAGCGAGAACATCAGACCGGCGCTGGGGCCGCCGACGTCGCCCACGTTGACGTTGACCGTGAACGGGAACTTGAACTGCGTTCCCATGATCATGCCGACGATGGGGCCGTCCTTGCCCGCGACCGTGCCCACCTGGACGGTGGAGGACTTGCCGCCCCGGACGATGCCGAACCGGACCTCCTGGCCGACCTTGTGCTTGCGGACCCCGGCCGAGACGTCGTCGATGGTGCGGACGGGCGCGCCGTCGACCGTGGTGATCTCGTCGCCCGGGAGGAGCTTGCCGTCGGCCGGCTTGCCCTTCTGGGTGGAGCCGACCGCGACGATCACCTTGATCGGGATCTTGAGCTCGTTGAGCGCGGCGGCGGTGGCGTCCTGCTGGGAGCTGCTCATCTCCTGGGTGTTCTGCTGCTCGACCTCTTTGACCGACACGGTCTTGGGGAAGATCGTCTCTTCGGGGACGACCGCGACGTTCGGGTCCATCCAGCCGCGCAGGGCGGTGAGCAGGTCGATGCGCGCGCCGGGGCCACCCTGGTAGGCGACGGTCACCAGGCTGAGCTTGCCGGAGGTGGGGTAGGTCTGGTGTCCCGTGATCGTGATGACGGGCTTGCCCTTGACCTCGCCGAGGGTGTTCTCGGTGGGGCCGGGGCTCAGCGCGACGTAGGGCACGGGCAGCAGCGCCCCCGCGCCGCCCAGCAGCAGCGTGAGGACACCCGCCACCGTCAACGTCAGACCTCGTCGGGACATGGTGGAAACTCTATGCGCTCACCACGACCGCGCTTACGCGGACACACATAGGACATCCAGGTCATCGCAGGCTTCGGGTCGCCGCGGGGCGCGAAGCGGCGGGACGTGGCGCCCCGCCCGGGCGTTCGCGGGGACGCCGAGGTCAGTCGCAGGCTCCGACCCACTCGGCCGAGCCGTCGGCGAACACCTGGTGCTTCCAGATCGGCACCTCGGACTTGATGTCGTCGATGAGGCGGCGCGAGGCCTCGAACGCCCCGCCCCGGTGGGGGGCCGCCACGGCGACGATCACCGCGATGTCGCCCAGCCTGAGATCGCCCACCCTGTGGACGGCGGCGAGCGCCGTCAGCGGATGGTCGGCGGCGACCTTCTCGGCGACGCGGCGCAGTGCGTCCTCGGCGGAGGGGTGCGCGGAGTAGGACAGCAGGGTGACGGGCCTGCCGTGATCGTGGTCGCGCACAGTGCCCACGAACAGCGTCGTGCCGCCCGCGGCATGGTCGCCGACGGCGGCCAGCACCTCGTCCACGGACAGCGGCGTCTCACGTATGCCGAGCAACCGGATGGCCTCCACACCATGATCCTACCCCGGGGCCCCGCGGCGGCCGGCGATCTCGCGACACCGGCCCGCGGGCGGCCAGGGAGCCGCACGGCCCCGGCGGTGGCTGAGGTCCCGCGCGGGCGGCGGCTCACGTACGGCGCTTGCGGCGGACCTGGCGGACGATGGCGGCGGTGCCGATCACGGCGACGGTGGCCCCCGCGGCGGTGATCGTGGCCTCCTTGCCGGACAGGCGCCGCCCGACCACCGCGTGCCTGCCCTCGCTCAGCTCCAGGAGCTGGTGCAGCGCCGCCTCGTTGGTCCAGGCCGGCTTCCACCCCGCGGCGCGCAGCGAGGCGCAGTCGACCACCCACGGGTAGACGACGTAGTGCAGGTCGGTCGCGGGGGCGGGGGTGATGCCCAGGCGGTGCAGGCGCTGCGCGGTGCCGAAGGTGAGCCCGGCGGGCAGCTCGAAGCGCCGCAGACCGGAGAGCTCCTCGACCTGCTCCATTTCCAGCCACCCGTCGCTGCCGACGGTCACGACCCCCGTGACCTGGCCGAGCGCGGCCAGCTCCAGCGCCGAGACCAGGTCGTCCACGTGGCAGAACTGCCAGCGGGGCGCCGACCCCTTGACGGTGAGCAGGCGCGGCGCCTCGAAGTGGCGGGTCACCACGGTGTCGACGCCCTGCCCCACCACGGCGGCGGGCCGCAGGACGGTGACCTCCAGGCCGGGGTGGCTGCGCAGGCAACGCCGGACGAGCGCCTCGATCTCCAGGTGGTCGCCGACGACGCCCGAGTCCGGTTCGGCGGCGACCGGGGCGTCCTCGGGCAGCGGGACGGGGTTGTCGGGGGCCGCGCCGTACACCATGGCGCTCGTCACGAGGACGACCCGGCGGACGCGCGCGGCGGCCGAGGCGGTGAGCACCGTCTGGGCGGCCCTCAGGTTGTAGGCGCGGCGCTCGCCCGCGTCGGAGTCGAGGCTGTAGTCGGTGGCGAGATGCACCAGGACGTCCACGTCCGAGATGCGGTTCGCCAAGAGCGGATCCCGGACGTCGAGCACCCGCCACGTGACGTCCGGGACGTCGCCCCTTTGGTCGTCGATCGCCACCACGCGACGGAAATCCGCAGACGAGGCGACCCGGGAGAGGAACTCTCTCCCCAGCCCTGAGGCCGCGCCGGTGACGGCGACGACCGGTGGCCGGAGACGTTTCGAGGTAGGCACGAGGTCCTCACTTTGCACTGATCCGCCCTACGACGGATAACGTGGCGGATGTGGACTCCTCCATCCTGCACGAGGTAGAGCGGTGACTGACCTGCCAGGTCGCGAAAACGACCCCAACGAGAATCCCTTCGCGATGTTCGGAGACCCGGAGCAGATGGCGGCTGCCATGCGGCAGTTCGCCGACATGCTCTCCGCTCCGCAGGGCTCGGGGCCCGTCAACTGGGAGATGGCCAAGAACATCGCCCGGCACGCCGTCGTGGCGGAGGGCGATCCGAGCGTGATGGAAGGCGAGCGGCGCCAGATCGTCGAGGCGCTGCGCCTGGCCGACCTCTGGCTGAACGAGGTGACCGAGCTGCCGAGCGGCCTGACCTCGCCCGAGGCGTGGAGCCGTTCGGAGTGGATCGAGAAGACCGTCCCGGTCTGGAAGCGGCTCTGCGACCCGATCGCGGCCCGCATGGTCGAGACCATGGGGGGCACCCTCGGCAACGTCGGCCTCGGCGGGGGCGCCGAGGCGCAGGCGATGGCGGCCCAGCTCGGCCCGCTGATGGGCATGATGCGCCAGATGGGCGGCATGATGGTCGGCAGCCAGATGGGCCAGGCCCTCGGCGCGCTCGCGCCCGAGGTGATCGGGTCCTCCGACATCGGGCTGCCGCTGTCGGACACCGCCGCGCTGCTGCCGGGCGGCATCGCCGCGTTCAGCCACGGGCTGGAGATCCCCTCTGAGGAGATCCGTCTGTACCTGGCGCTGCGGGAGGCGGCGCACCACCGCCTGTTCCAGCACGTCCCGTGGCTGCGCACCCAGCTCTTCGGCGCCGTCGAGGACTACGCCAAGGGCATCACCGTGGACACCTCCGCGCTGGAGGAGCAGATCCGCGGGCTGGACATGAACAACATGGAGCAGATCCAGGAGGCGCTTAGCGGCGGCGCGCTGCTCAAGCCCGAGGAGACCGAGCGGCAGAAGGCCGCGCTGTCGCGTCTGGAGACCCTGCTGGCCCTGGTCGAGGGCTGGGTCGGCACGGTGACGGACGCCGCCGCCGAGGGCAAGCTGCCGTCCGTGGCCGCCCTGTCGGAGACGGTGCGCCGCCGCCGCGCGACCGGAGGCCCGGCCGAGCGCACGTTCGCCACCCTGGTCGGGCTGGAGCTGCGCCCGCGCAGGCTGCGGGAGGCCGCGGCGCTCTGGCAGGCACTCGCCGCCGACCGCGGGGTCGAGGGCCGCGACGCGGTGTGGTCCCACCCGGATCTGATGCCGACGGCCGACGACCTCGACGACCCGCAGGCGTTCGTCCGGGGCGAGGCGAGGTTCGACCTGTCGGACTTCGAGGAGCGCAAGCCGGACGACGGCGAGCCCGGGCCCAAGGCGCCCGGCGGGGAATGACGCTACGCGAGGACGCGCGGGCAGCGCTCGCGCGATGGACCGCGCCCACCCCCGGCGAGGAGGTGCTCAGGAAGGAGTTCCTCGAGCACGTCGACGCCCACGAGGACGCGATGTGGCGTTCGTGTGCGCCGGGGCACCTCACGGCGACCACGGCGGTGCTGTCGCACGACGGCGCCAAGGTGCTGCTGACCTTGCATCCGAAGGCGGGGATGTGGCTGCCGATGGGCGGGCACTGCGAGGTGCCGGACGTCTCGCTGGAGGCCGTCGCGCTGCGCGAGGCCGTCGAGGAGTCCGGCATCGCGGGGCTCAGGCTGCTGCCGGGGCCGCTCGCGCTGGACCGCCACCGGGTGTGGTGCCACCCGCCGCACAGCTGGCACCTGGACGTCGAGTACGGGGCGGTCGCGCCGCCCGGGGCCGAGTTCGTGATCAGTCAGGAGTCGCTGGACATGCGGTGGGTGCCGGTGGACGACATCCCCGAGCCGACCGACGAGGCCACCCGGCGGCTGGCCCGGCGGGCGCGGGCGCTCCTGGCGGACCGGCCGCTTTCCGAGTCCTCCTGAGGCCGTCCGGGGTTCAGGGTCCCGGCTGGGCACCGCGGTCCCGGCTGATCCATATCGGCGGGGCGCACGCGGCCGCGGTCAGGTCCGAAGGCAAACGTTCTCATGTCTCGGCGGCGTCTTCACGCGGTTCGTACGTCCGCTGGATAGGGTCACCGCATAGGGCTCGGGCCGGGTCCCGCACAGGTTCCGGAAGGGCATCGAGGCGAAGCCGGGGGATTGGTGGACACCACGACCGAGACACCGGTGGGTGGCGTCATCGTCACCCCGTCCCGCGGGCGATGGCTCCGCAGGCGCGTGCCGGGCGCGCTCGCCTGGGTGGCGGTGACGCCGTTCGCCGCCTGGGCGGTGTGGCGCATGGCCGGGCTGGAGCGTGGATCGTTCCCCGCGCAGATCATGACCGCCACTCCGTACGCGGCGGCGGGCTCGCTGCTGCCGCTCCTGCTCTCGCTGCTGTCCAGGCGAAGGGCGGTGACGGCCGTGGCGATCGCGACGAGCACGGCGCTCGGCCTGGGCGTCCTGCCCCGGGCGTTCGGGGACTCCTCCGCCGCGCCCGGGCGGCCGTTCACGGTGCTGACGGTGAATCTCTTCTTCGGGCACGGCGACGCCGCCACCGTGGTCGACCTGGTACGCCGCCACCGTCCCGACGTGCTCAACACCCAGGAGCTGACCCCCGAGGCCGTCGCCGAGCTGGACGCCGCCGGGCTGAAGGCGCTGATGCCGTACCGCGTGCTGGAGGACGAGTGGAGCGCGGCGGGCAGCGGCATCTTCTCCCCCCATCCGCTCGCGAAGCTCGACGGGTTGTTCCAGGTCATCGGGCACAACATGCCGACGGCGCGGCTGAGCCTGCCCGGGGGGCCGTCGCTGGAGATCGTGGACGTGCACACCCTCCCGCCGCTGGGGCGCCAGGTGACGCAGTGGACGGAGGGGCTGCGGGCGCTGCCGCCGGGGCCGGCGGCCGGGCCGTTCCGCATCCTGGCCGGTGACTTCAACGCGAGCCTCGACCACGCCGAGATGCGCAAGCTGGTCGCGCGGGGCTATCGGGACGCCGGAGACGCGACCGGCGGCGGGCTGACGCCGACGTGGCCCGCCAACAAGCGCCTCCCGCCGCTGATCACCATCGACCACGTGCTCGCCGACCGGCGTGTGGGCATACGGAACTACCGCGTGTACGACGTGCCGGGGACCGACCACCGGGCCGTGCTCGCCGAACTCTCGCTGCCCGCTCCGCGCTGACGTTCTGCGGGGCGAGGGCTCAGAGCCGTTCGCCGCTGAGCAGGGCGCGGGTGTTCTCCCAGCCTTCGAGCCCGGGGTCGAGCCTGGCCAGGTCGCCGGGGACGCGCAGGCGGTGCCATCCGGGGCCGGTGGCGACCATGCGGCGCCCGGGAGCCTGGGCGCGCAGGCGGGCCACCACGTCCGGGTCGTCCAGGCCCGCGGACGCCCACTCGGGGTACGGGAGGCGGGCGGCGATGGCCACGGCGCCGCCGCCCTCGGCGGGGCAGACGGCGATCGGGGCGCGGCCCAGCTCGCGGAACAGCTTGCCGATGAGCAGCGGGGGCAGGTCGGGGGCGTCGGCGCTGATCACGACGGCCTCCTCGCCGTAGGGCAGGAGCGCGGCGAAGGCGCCGGCGAGATCGGGAACGGAGATCACCTTGGTGCCCGGCCAGGCGATGTCCTCCAGATCGCGCAGACCCTGCGCGTCGTCCAGGCCCGCGGCGAGGATCACCGGCTGGACGAGTTCGAGCCCGGCGACGACCTCGTAGGTGTCCTCGGCGAGGGCGAGCGCGAACTCCCTCGGGTCGGCCCCCGGAGGCGCGCCCTCGCCGATCCGTGGCGTGACCAGGACGGCCGCCTGCCTCAACATTCCTCCGCCGTCCCGTTGGCGGCCATGGAGAAGCCTTCCAGGAAGCCGCGTGCCCGCTCGGCCTTCGGGTACCGCTCGACCAGCGCCCAGAAGCGCGGGCCGTGGCTCGGGACGATCAGGTGTACAAGCTCATGCATGATCACATAATCCACCACCCACGCCGGCATGCCCCGGAGTCGCGTCGAGAGGCGGATCGTGCCATGATCGGGAGTACACGAGCCCCATCGGTGCCGCTGGTTCTCGGCCCACCGCACGCTGGCCGGTAAGGCCTTCGCGTCCAGGTAGCGAATGGCGAGCTCACGGGCCCGTTCGAGCAGGTCGTCGTCGCTCGGGCGCCTGCGCTGCTCTTTGGCGGCGAGCCGGTCGAGCATCCGGCGCACCCATTGCTCTTCGTCCGTGCTGCTCAGACCGGCAGGCAGAAGCACGATGGTCTTGTCGCCATCGCGATATGCGGAAACGGTTCGCCGTCGGCGTGCACTCCGGCGGACCTCGACTGTCTCGGGGGGCACATATGCACGGTAGCCGAGAGCGCTGCGATTCCACAGGGGGTGAATCACGTTTTCCCTGGTCAATCCGCGTTCGCTTAATGTTCAGGTATCACCGCTGTCACATGGGCAACACGTGTCCGTGGTAGTTGGCACGGTCCTGTCGCGTGAGCCACGGGGACGCCGCCGCCTCATGGCCGTAGAGGGGCGGACAGGGCCGACCGTGTTCATCCGAAGCGTGCGTTGTCCACATCCCCGAGGGCGGTTCGCGCACAATCTACGCAGTTGAGGGGCTATCTGCCGTGGGGTTATCCACAGGCGGACGCGATCGCCCGCGGCGGATGCGGGGGTGTGCCAGGCTTCGCGATCGTGACCTCCTCCCACGCCCCCAGCGCGTCCTCCCACTCCCCGCGGCGGCCCGTCCGCGAGCCCGTGCGGCCCCGGCTCAAGCCGGCGCTGCGCCGTCTCGACCGTGACGACCGCACGTTGCAACTCGGCGTCAACCCGCTGCGCGCGGTGGTGCTCGCCGACCTCGACCCCCTCATGCGCGGCTTCGTCGAGAGCCTGGACGGAACCCGCACGCTCGACGAGCTGATCGCGGCGGGTGATCTCGACGAGCCGACCGTCCGCACGGTGGTGCGGCTGCTCGCCGAGCGCGGCCTGCTCGACGACGCCGCCGCGCGGCCCGAGTCGCTGCGCGGGCTGACCGCCGCCGAGCGCGACAGGCTGGGCCCCGATCTCGACGCCCTCTCGCTATCCACGGCCGACGCCGGCGACGGGGGTCTGACCGCGCTCGAACGCCGCCGCCGGGCGCACATCCGGGTGTACGGAGCGGGTCGCGTCGGCGCCCAGATCGCCGTCATGCTCGCCGCGTCCGGCATCGGCCATCTGTGCGTGGTCGACCCGGGCCCCGCGCGGGCGGCGGACGTCGTCCCGGGCGGCCTGTCCTTCGCCGAGGTGGGGCAGACCCGGCAGGACGCCGCGGTGGCGGTCGCCCGCCGGGTGGCGCCGAGCGTCAACGCGTGGACGGGGCGGACGGCCTCTCAGCTCTCCGACGGCGCCCGGCGCCCCGACCTGGTGGTGCTGGCGCCGGTCGGCCCGCTGGACGGCCTGCTGCCGCGCGAGCTGGTGTCGCTGGGCATCCCCCACCTGCTGGTCAGCGCCGGCGAGGGGGTGGGCTCGGTGGGCCCGCTGGTGATCCCGGGGCGCACCCCGTGCCTGTGGTGCCTCGACCTGATCCGCCGCGACCGCGACCCGTCGTGGCCGGTGGTCGGGGCCGGTCTGGGCGGTTTCCCGGCAGGTGAGATCGCTTGCGACACGGTGCTGTCAACGCTGGTCGCGGCCCAGGCTGCGGGGTACGCGGTGGGTTCTGTCGACGGCCTGGAGCCCGATGTGACGAATAGCACAGTCGACGTATTACCTGATCTGCGTTGGAAAAAACGGAGCTGGAGCGCTCATCCGCAATGTCGTTGTAGTCGAAACGACTTGGCTCCGTTAACAATGGTCGCGTGAGTGAGTTCCCCCAACATGCCGTGACGCGTTCCGCCAAGCTGGCGACGCTCCCTTTGGGGTTCGCCGGCCGCACCGCCCTCGGGCTGGGCAAACGGATCGGCGGGAAGTCCGCCGAGAAGGTCGCCCAGGAGATCCAGCAGCGCACCTCCGAGCAGATCTTCCGGGTCCTCGGAGAGCTCAAGGGCGGCGCGATGAAGCTCGGCCAGGCTCTCTCGATCTTCGAGGCGGCGCTACCGCCGGAGATCGCCGGTCCCTACCGCGCGA
This sequence comes from Sphaerisporangium album, assembly GCF_003323745.1. GTDB lineage: Bacteria > Actinomycetota > Actinomycetes > Streptosporangiales > Streptosporangiaceae > Sphaerisporangium > Sphaerisporangium album. Next base: position 294,371 of record NZ_QOIL01000011.1, on the reverse strand, counting down.
CGCTGACCAAACTGCAGGACGCGGCCCCGCCGCTGCCCGCCTCGACCGTTCACGCCGTCCTCGCCGAGCAGCTCGGCGACGGCTGGCGTGAGCACTTCGCGGAGTTCGACGACACGCCGGCCGCCGCCGCGTCCATCGGCCAGGTGCACCGGGCCGTCTGGCACGACGGGCGGCAGGTGGCCGTCAAGATCCAGTATCCGGGGGCGGGCAAGGCGCTGCTGTCGGACTTCAACCAGCTCGCCCGCCTGGGCAAGCTGTTCGGCGCCCTGTTGCCGGGGCTGGACATCAAGGCCGTGCTGGGCGAGCTGCGGGCACGCGTCGCGGAGGAGCTCGACTACCTGCGCGAGGCCGAGGCGCAGCACGGGTTCGCCACCGCTTACCACGGCGACCCCGACTTCCTCGTGCCGGACGTCGTCGCCGCCAACGAGCAGATCCTCGTGACGGAGTGGATGGACGGCACTCCGCTGTCCCGCATCATCAAGGACGGCACCAAGGAGCAGCGCGACCGCGCCGGGCTGCTGTTCGTGCGTTTCCTGTTCAGCTCCCCGGCGCGCGCGGGGATGCTGCACGCTGATCCGCATCCGGGCAACTTCCGCGTGCTGCCGGACGGCCGCCTCGGCGTGCTCGACTTCGGCGCGGTGAACCGCATGCCGGACGGCTACCCGGAGGTGTTCGGCACGCTGACGCGCATCTTCAACAAGGGCGACATGAACACCGTCGTCCAGGGGCTGCGCGACGAGGGGTTCATCCGCCCGCACATCGAGGTCGACGAGGAGGCACTGCGCGCGTTCCTCGCCCCGTACGTCGAGCCGACGTCGGTGGAGGAGTTCACCTTCAGCCGCGAGTGGCTCCAGCGGCAGATGGCCACCGTGACCGACCTGCGCCCGACCAACGTCGTGCGCCAGCTCAACCTGCCGCCGTCCTACGTGCTGATCCACCGCGTGCACGCGGCGGGCATCGGCGTGCTGTGCCAGCTCGGCACCACGGCCCGCTTCCGGGACGAGGCCGTCCGCTGGGTTCCCGGCTTCGCCGACGAGGGCCCGGACGGCAGGGAGACGGCACTGGCCGCCTCCTGAGCTCGGTGCCGGCCCCGGCGAGGTCGGCGACCGCCTCAACGAGATGTTCCTGCGCGCCCTCGAAGGGTCCGGCAGGGCGGACGGCGGCCCGGGAAATGCCGAAGGGGCGATCCCGATGTGGCCGGATCGCCCCTTCCGATGTGATCATCGCGGACAAGGGGTGGTTACGCACCCCCGGCGGGGGACCGCGGCTCCCTGTCGCCGCGCGTCCCCGCCGGACGGTTACGCCATACGGGCGAGGACCTGGTGCAACCGCGTCGACGCGCGCTCGGCCTTCTCACGGGCCCGGCGGAGGCGCTGGACACGGCTGACGAGCCGTTGCCTTTCCGCCTCCTGGTGGAGCGTTCGTATTCGGTCAAACACCAGTTCTTCATACATATACGGCATTTCGGCGCCCCAGGCTCGGGTGGTGTTCATCAGACTGTTCCCTTTCGGTTGAGCGATTCGGACGGGCTTGCGATGGTGTTTCAGGCTGCGACCGGGGTCTTGCGCGGACGCCCCCGGGGCCTCTTGCGCGGGACGACGGTCCCGCGGAGAACCAGTTCGCCTCCCCAGACGCCCCAGGGCTCCTCGCGCTCCAGCGCGCGGTCCAGGCAGGACTTCCGGATCGGGCAACCTCCGCAGAGAGCCTTGGCGAACTCGACGTCGTCAGGGGACTCGGCGAACCACAGGTCGGGGTCGGTACGACACGGGATATCGGCTTCGTCGACCAGGTCCATGGTCGTCGTTACCGCCATCAGCGTCACCTTTCTGTCTGACTTTCGGTTTTTGGTTGGTTACCTCATCGGTGGTGATCGGCGGCGGACAACAAGAAGGCCGCGGATCCCGGTGCGGATCCGCGGCCTGAAGGCTCTCAACCGGTCAGTAGCTGACCGGTTGCCTCCAGGGTGGCGGACCCTGCACCCCACCATTGGCGGTGCTCGGGGTCTGCGGGTCGCCGGCCCGACGGCCGAAGGCAGCCGGAAGGTCGGAAACCGTGTCGGAAATGCGGTAGGCGAAGGCGCCCATGCCCTGCTCAGCCGGGATGTGGGCAGTCTTCTCCTGTCGGAGTTTCGCTGCGGGCGCCGCGGCAAGGCCGAGAACCTCGGGCGCGAGCGGAGCGGCGAAACGCCTGCCACGCGTGGCCGGAACGACGACGTCGTCGGCGCACAGGGAAGCGACCCACGGCTGGGCGGTCGTCGAGATCAGCTTCACTGGGGTCACCTCCCAATCGAGTGTGAGAAGAGGGCCGGACAGGGACCGTCCGACCGGCTTGTGCATGACTCTAAACGTGGATCAGGGAACCGGGCAACATATTTTCTACCTGCGATTTCACGGATTCGAGACACGGATCATGCACTCCTGCACGACCGAGACCGCGAGCTCTCCCGAGGGGGTGAACATCTGTCCCCGGGCGAGGCCGCGCGCGTCCCCCGACCACGGCGACTCCTGCGCGTACATCACCCAGTCGTCGACCCGGAGCGGCCGGTGGAACCACATCGCGTGGTCGAGGGAGGCGCCGATGACGTTCGAGGCGCCCCACGCGAGGCCGTGTGCCAGCAGCACGGTGTCGACGAGGGTGTAGTCGGAGGCGTAGGCGGCCAGCACGACGTGCAGCAGCGGGTCGTCGGGCAGGTCGGCGTCGTAGCGGAACCACACCCGCGTCTCCGAGCCGCGCAGCGAGGGGTCGCCGACGGCCTCCCAGGTGAGCGGGGTGGCGTACCGGGCGTCGACCGGGCGGGGCCTGGACAGCCAGTCGCGCCACGGCTGGACGTCGCCCACCAGGTCGCGCATGCGGTCCTGGAAGGGCTGGAGGGTCTCGGGCGCGGGCACGTGCGGCATCACGGACGCCTGGTGGGAGACGCCCTCCTCGGCGATGTGGAAGGACGCCGACATCGTGAAGATCGCCTTGCCGTGCTGGATGGCGACGACCCGACGCGTCGTGAACGACCGCCCGTCACGCACGCGCTCGACGTTGTAGACGATCGGGACGGCCGGGTCGCCCGGCCGGATGAAGTAGGCGTGCAGGGAGTGCACCGCGCGGTCGGAGGGCACCGTGCGCCCCGCCGCGACGAGCGCCTGGGCCGCCACCTGGCCGCCGAAGACCCGCTGGATGCGCTCCTCCGGGCTGCGGCCCCGGAAGATGTCCCGCTCGATCTGCTCCAGGTCGAGCAGGTCGAGGACCTCCTTGAGCGCCTCGTTCACGTGGCTTCCCCTCCACGGCAGATTTCCAGTACGGCCTCGCCGTACCGCTCAAGCTTGACGCGGCCGATGCCGGCGATCGCGAGCAGGTCCTCCTCTGTGGTGGGCACCCGCTCGGCCATTGCCTGGAGCGTAACGTCTGTGAACACGACATATGACGGCAACTTCGCCTCTTTCGCCACGGACGTACGCCATGCCTTGAGGCGTTCCAGCAGTTCCTGGTCGAAGTCGGCGGGACAGGTCGCGCACCGGCCGAGCTTCTGCTCGGCGGCGGCGGTAAGGGTCTTGGCGCACACGCGGCAGTGCATCGGCGCCGGGACGCGGGACCTGCCCGCCGCACGCGGGCCCATCGAGACGGCCGGGCGCCCCGCGCCGGGGGTCAGGCCCGTCAGCCCGTCCAGGAACCGCGACGGCCGCCGCGCCTTGCGCCCGCCGGGCGACCGGGCCAGCGCCCACGACAGGTGAAGGTGCACACGGGCGCGGGTGACGCCGACGTACAGAAGGCGGCGTTCCTCCTCGATCTGGTCGGGCGTCTCGGCGTAGACGATCGGCAGCATGCCGTCGGTGAGGCCGACCAGGAAGACGGCGTCCCACTCCAGGCCCTTGGCGGCGTGCAGGGACGCCAGCGTCACGCCCTCGACCGGCGGCGCGTGCTGCTCGGTGGCCCGGCGCTCCAGCTCGTCGACGAAGCGCCGCAGGTCGCCGCCCTCGGCCGCGACGTCCTCGGCGAGGTCGGCCAGGGCCTTCAGCGACTCCCAGCGCTCGCGGGCCGTGCCGCCTCCGGGCGCCTCGGGGGTGAGGCCGATGCCGGAGAGTATGTCGTGGACGACCTGCGCGAGGGGCTCGTCCCCGCCGGCCGAGCGGGCGGCCCCCCGCAGCAGGACGACGGCCTGGCGCACCTCCGGCCGCTCGAAGAACCGCTCGGCGCCGCGCAGCAGGTAGGGCACCCCCGCCTGCGCCAGCGCCTGCTCGTACGCCTCGGACTGGGCGTTGACCCGGAACAGCACCGCGATCTCGCGCGCGGGCACTCCCCCGGCGACGAGCTCCTTGACGCGCCGCGCCACGAGCGCCGCCTCGGCCGCCTCGTCATCGCACTCGGCGAAGACCGGCTTCGGGCCGTCGGGCCGCTGCGCGACCAGCTCCAGCCGGTGCGGGGTGCGGGCCTTGGCGAGCACCCCGTTGGCCAGGCCGACGACCTGCGGCGTCGAGCGGTAGTCGCGCACCAGCTTGATGACCACGGCGGAGGGGTGCTCGACGGCGAAGTTGGTGAGGTAGCGCGGAGTCGCGCCGCTGAAGGAGTAGATGGTCTGGTTCGGGTCGCCGACCACGCAGACGTCGTCGCGCCCGCCGAGCCAGGTGTCCAGCAGGAGCTTCTGCAGCGGGTTGACGTCCTGGTACTCGTCGACGACGAAGTAGCGGTACTGCCGGCGGATCTGGCTCGCCACCTCGTCGTGCTCGGTCATCACCGCGGCGGTGAGCTCCAGGATCGTCTCGAAGTCGAGCAGGTGGCGCGCGCGCCGGAGGTTCTCGTACGCCTCGTACAGGCGCGCGACCTCCTCCGGCGGGATCGGCGGCGTGCGACCTGCCTTGGCGGCGAGGGCCGGGTAGTCCTCGGGGGCGATCTGGGTGACCTTGGCCCATTCGAGCTCGGCGGCGACGTCGCGCAGCTCGCCGCGGTCGCTGCCGCGCCGCAGCTCGCGGGCGGCCTCGATGAGCAACGGCAGCTTGGACTCGATCACGCGGGGCGGGTCGCCGCCGATGACGCGTGGCCAGAAATAGGTGAGCTGGCGCAGCGCGGCGGCGTGGAACGTACGCGCCTGGACGCCGTGGACGCCGAGGGAGCGCAGCCGCTGCTTGAGCTCACCCGCCGCCCGGGTCGTGAAGGTCACGGCCAGTACGCTCTGCGCGTCCACCACCCCGGTCGCGACGGCGTGCGCGACGCGGTGGGTGATCGCGCGGGTCTTGCCCGTGCCGGCGCCGGCGAGCACGCACACCGGGCCCCGCACGGCCTCGGCCACCTCACGCTGCTCCGGATCGAGCCCGGCCAGGGTGTCCTCGCGCTCCAAGGGGACCTCCTAGTGTGCGGTGCGGACGGCGCTGCTGGCATCATCCTCCCAGCAGCGCGCCTCCCGCGTCGCCCCGCCCGCAGGAGTGCACAGGGTTCTCACGGGTACCGGGACGTGCGCGACCGCACCGATGTGCCCCAGAATGGGGGGGCCATGATCTCGGGGAAGGGAAAGAGGCCAGTGAGAAGAACGGTGTCGGTGGGTGCGCTCGCTCTGGCCGCCGCCCTGCTCACGCCGGCGGCCGTGGCCCCGGCGGGCGCGGCCACCGTGCCGCCACCCTCGGCCACGCCGACGCCGACGGTGACGTCCACCCCGGCCCCCACGCAGAGCCGGCCCCCGGCGCAGGACCCGCTGGCGTTCACCGTCACCCGCACCTTCTCCTACGGGCCCAGGGCGCGCCAGCGCATGGACGTGTGGTGGCAGCCGGACGGCGTGCGCAGGCCGGCGGTCTTCGTCCTGCACGGCGGCTGGTGGAGCGGCGGGGACAAGAAGTACATGACCGCGGTCACCAAGTCGTACGCCGAGCTGGGCTACACGGTCTTCAACCTCAACTACCGGCTCTCCTCGGACGCCGCCTGGCCCGCCCAGCGCTCCGACACGCTGGCGGCCATCGCGCTGGCGCGCAAGCACGCCGACTACTTCTCCTTCGACCCCAACCGCTATGTCATCGTCGGCTTCTCGGCGGGCGGCCACATCGCGACCTCCGTCGGCACCTATAAGGACGGTGTCCCCGGCCTGCGGGGCGTCGTCGGCATCTCGCCGGTGGTCTCGCCGCTGACGGCCTACTCCGACGGGGACCAGGGCGCCGACTTCGACCAGCGCAAGCTGCGTCAGTCGGCCATCGCGCTCGCCGGCGGCTGCCTTCCCACGGGCCGCTGCGCGCGGGTCTGGTCCAGCATGGAGGTGCCCTGGCACGCGAGCGCGCACGACGCGCCGGTGCTCAGCGTGCACTCCGAGGAGGAGTTCGTGCCCGCCTACCAGAGCGAGCTGCTGAAGGAGCAGCTCGCGCAGGTGGGCGTCCCCATGGACATCCGGGTCGTCCCGGGCTTCTACCACAGCAGCCCGCTCTACCGGGAGCCGGGCGTGGCCCAGGGCGTCCAGGAGTGGATCGCGGGCAAGCTGGGCACGCCCACGCCGGCCACACCGGCCACGCCCGGCCGTTCGCGGTCGGTGGCGAGCGAGCCGCCGTCGCCGCGCGAGGTCGCCTGGCGCGAGCCCGCCGCCCACTAGACCGCCCACGAGAAGGCCCGTGGTGCGTCCGCCGAGGTAACGCCGTGCTGCGGAGCTCGGTGCGGGAGGTGGCGCGGGCCGGGAACACGAGCGATGCTCACGGTGTTGCGAGCTATTGGCCGAACGCCGCTCTGGGGACGTGAAGGGAAATCACGCTATGGCGCTGAAGGTGTACACCACCAGCTGGTGCGGTCCGTGCAAGCGGCTGAAGAGCCAGCTGACCCGGGAGGGCATCGCCTACCAGGAGATCAACATCGAGGTCGATCCCGCGGCCGCGAAGTTCGTGGAAAGCGTCAACGGCGGAAACCAGCTCGTCCCCACCGTGGTCCTGGAGGACGGCACCGCGCTGGCCAACCCGTCCGTGATCCAGCTGAAGGGGCTGCTCGCGCGCTCCGGCGGCTGACCTCGGCCCTGTTCCGCCGGGGACGCCTCGGCGGGCATCGCGCACACGTCGCTCACCGGCGATCGGGACGTCGCCGGTTCGCCGTGCGGGCGTGCTCACCCCCGCATGACGGCGGTTCTCACCGGCCGGCGTTCACCAGTCGCCGGACAGCGCCGAGCCGTACCACGTCTCGATGAGGCGGCGGGCGATCGAGACGCCGGGCGGCAGGCGGATCTCACCGTTCTCGACGGCGGCGCCGAGTTCGGCGCGGGTCAGCCAGATCGCCTCGGCGATCTCTTCGGGGTCGCGGACTATCTCGGTGGACGTCGCCTCGACGAAGAACCCGAGCATCAGGCTGCGCGGGAACGGCCAGGGCTGGCTGCCGAGGTAGCGGGGGGTGGCGATCGTGACGCCGACCTCCTCCAGGACCTCGCGCGCGACCGCCTGTTCCAGCGACTCACCGGGCTCGACGAACCCCGCCAGCACCGAGAACCGCCCCTCGGGCCACTGCGGCCCTCGGGCGAGCAGGCAGCGGTCATCCCCGTCGTGGACGAGCATGATGACGGCGGGGTCGACGCGGGGGAAGTGCTGGCTGCCGTCCTTCGGGCAGACGCGCATGTGGCCGCCGGAGCTGACGGTGGTGACGCTGCCGCACCGCGGGCAGTGCTCGTGGGTGGTGTGCCAGGCCTCCAGGGCCACGGCGTTGACCAGCAGCCCGGCGTCGCGGTCGCCGAGCGTGGCGCCCGCCCTGCGCAGGCCCTCGGAGGCTACGTCGGCCCAGCCGGGCGCGTCCTGGACGGCCTCGGCGATCTCGATGCCCGTGGGCGGGGCGTGCACGGCGGGCAGGGGAAGCGGGCCGTCGGCGGCGACGGCGAAGTAGGCGACGCCCTCGGCGTCGACGCCGAGCAGGTAGCGCTCGCCGGCGGGGGCCTCGTCCGGGGAGAGGAGGACGAGCTCGGCCGTGCCGTTGTACCGGCGGACCAGCGTGTTGCCGTCGCGGACGAGGAGAACCCGGGTGGCGGGGTCGGCCCAGGCGGACTTCAGCCAGGCTGCGTCATTGCGGTGAACCGCCGATCTGTCGACGCCCCCCCGCGCGAGAAGCAGGGGCCCGAGCAGGCTTTCGCCCTGCGAGATCTCTCTCACGTCGCCTCCTCCCAGCGACTGCCCATCCTATGCCGACGCATTAGGCCCGCCGAAATACGGGTTACCGGGGAGACAATTCAGACATTTTCGGTGATTAGCATGTCAGGCAACGAGGCGGTTCTCCGGGCGGCTAAGATCGGCGGAGTTAGGTTAGCCTTACCTGATTCCATCCGGGGGTGCCCGCGTGCGGCTGTATCTGACCACGCTCAATCCGACCGACTCGGTCACCCGTGGATTCCTGCCCGCCGCCCGCGCCCTGGGATGCGAGGTGACGATCCTCACCGACCAGCCGGAACGCTACCCCGGCGCCGAGACCTTGCGCACCGACGTCCGCGACGCCCGCGACGTCATCGACACGATCGCCCGCCACCACCGGCCCGAGGCGATCTTCTCCAACTCCGACCACATCCAGCCGGAGACCGCGCTCGCCGCCGCCTATTTCGGGCTGCCCGGCAAGGACTGGCGCGCCTGCCTCACGGCCAAGAACAAGGCCCTGACCCGGCGCGCCCTCGCCGCCGCGGGCGTGGAGGTCGTCCGGTCCGCGCGGCTCGTCCCCGGCGACCCGCCACCCCGCGACCTGGCGTACCCGGTGGTCGTGAAACCGCGCGAGGGCGTCGCCAGCGAGGACGTCGTGCTCGCCCGCGACGGCGAGGAACTCGCCCGGGCCGTCGCGGGGATCCGCGCGCGCAGGCCTGGCGCCACGCTGGTCGCCGAGGAGTACCTGGAAGGCGAGCTGCGGACGCTGGAGACGCTCGGCGACGGGCACGAGGTACACGTACTCGGCGGGTTCCGCACGACGCTCGGGCCGCTGCCGCACTTCGTCGAGGAACGGCTCGACTGGGACCCGGTCGCGGACGCGCACGTCCTGCGGGCGCTGGGCGCGATCGGCGCCGGATTCGGGGCGTGCCACACCGAGTACATCCTGACCGCCGCGGGGCCGCGCGTCGTGGAGGTGAACTACCGGCTCATCGGCGACACCTGCGACTTCCTGATGGCCGAGATCCTCGGCATACCGCTGCACGAGCAGATCCTGCGCGTCCACTTCGGCGAGCCCGTCCCCACGCCACCGCGCGTCCACGGGCACGGGGCGGCGGTCAGCCTGGTCGCGGACCGGTCCGGAGCGATCAAGGAGGGGCCGGGAGACGTCGCCGAGAACGCCGGAGGCGTACGGCTGCGGCATCGGGCCCTGCGCGCGCCCGGCGAGGTGGTGGAGCTCACCAACACCAACCGTGACTACCTCGGCATCGTGCGGGCCTCCGGTCCGGACGGGCGCGCCGTCGAGCGGGCGATCGACGGCTTCCGCGCCCGCCACCCCTGGGTGATCGAGTGACCGGCGCCGAGCGCCGCCTCGCCGCCCGCGTCCTCTCCGCCCTACTGCGCGAGGACTACGGCGGGCTCGCCGCCCGCATGACCCACGACAAGGACGGCGTCCGGCTCGTCCTGGCCTCCGGGCGGACGGTGCGGCTCGTGCCCGGGAGTCTGTACCAGGACTTCGTGTGCGCGCCCGAGGAGTGGCTCACGCTCGCGGAGGTGCTCGGGACACTCGCCGAGGTCGCCGTGCCGGGGGATTCCGAGGGGGTTACCGCCTTCGGCGAGGAGTGCCGCGCGGCCCTGCGCGGCCACGAATGGCTCGACACCCGCCGCGACGAGGTGCTGACCCGTCTGGCGCGCCTCTGGGCCGACCATTGGGACGGTGAGCGGAACGTCGTGTACGAGTCGCTGGCCGCCTTCGCCGAGCACCCGGTCTACCCGACCTCCCGTGCGCGGCTCGGCCTCACCGAAGCGGACGCGGTGGCCTTCGCGCCCGAGTTCGCGCCGCGCTTCCGGCTTCGCTGGGCGAGCGTGCCCCGAGAGCGGGTGACGAGCGCCGGCGATCCGCGCGAACGGTTGCCGGAGACCTCCGAACCTGATCAGTGGCCTGAGAGCTCCGACCCGGCGTACGTGCTGTTTCCCGTCCATCCGCTGACCGTCCCGGTGGTAGGCGGCATGCCCGGCGTGACCGTCCTCGACGAGCCGTACCTGACCGCGCGTCCCACCTTGTCGATGCGGACCGTCCAGGTCGGCCCGCGTACGCACCTCAAGCTGCCGCTGCCCATCAGCACGCTGGGCGCGCGCAACCGGCGGTCGATCAAACCGGGCACACTCGCCGACAGCGCGCGGGCCGAACTGCTGCTGCGTGAGGTGCTGCGCCGGGAGCCGGACCTGGACGTCGTCCTCGCCGACGAACAGACCTACGCCCACGCCGGGCACGAGCATCTCGGCTGGATGGCCCGCCGCCTGCCCGCCGGCGAGATCGTCCCGGTCGCCGCCCTGCTCGCCCCATCCCCGGCCACGCCGGTGCCGTCCCCCGAGCTCGCCGTCCTCTCGCCCGTCATCGACCACGGGCTCGTTCCTCGGCACTCGCCCGCCGTCGGCCCCGCGCCCGGCCGCGCCCAGCCGTCCGTGCCGCGCGTGCTCGACCACGTGGCCGCGCGGCACACCGGAGGAGACGTCGCCGGGTTGCTGGCCGGCTACCTGCGGGTGCTGTTCGCCTGGAACGTCCGGCTGTTCGTCACCTACGGCGTCGCGCTGGAGGCGCACCAGCAGAACCTCGCGCTGGTGTTCACGGGGCCGGGCACTCCGCCACGGCTGCTGGTCAAGGACAACGACGGGATGCTGGCCTCCCCCGACCGCCTGCGCGCGGCCGGCCTCGCCGTCCCCGGGTTCACCGACCCGCGCATGCTCACCGAGGACCCGCACGCGCTCGCCGACGTGTTCGTCACCATCACCCTGCACCTGGCCGCCGCGGCGGTCGCGTTCGGCGCCGGACACGGCGAGCTCGTCGCCGACGCCTTGGAGAAGGCCCTCGCCGAGCACGGCGGGCATCCCATGGCCCGACTGCTGCGCGCGCGCACCCTCGACGCGGCCCGGCTCGTCGGCAAGTCCATGGTGACCGCCGGGACGCTCGCCGACCGCGGACGCGTCGCCGCCGACGTCAACAAGCACTACGGAACGAGCGGCCCCAACTACCTGCGTCACCACCACCGCAGAAAGGCGACCCCATGAACCGCGCCACGCTGGACTCCCCCACCGGCTTCACGGAGGACGACAGCACGCGGCGCAACACCGACGCGGCGAACGGCATGGCGGCTCATCCGGACGACGCGAAGAACGCGAACGGCGCAGCGTCCGACCCGAACGACACAGCGACCGACCCGAACGACACAGCGTCCGACGCGAACGGCACGGCGAGGAACGCGGACGACGTGGCGGAGAGCATGGCGGAGAACGCGTCGCTGGCCGCCCTGGTGCGCTGCTGCCTGCGCGAGGTGGCGGGCCCGCGCGGCCAGGTGTGGGCGGCGGGCCCGTACCTCACGTTCCGCCTCGGCGGAAGCCTGCTCCGCGTCGCGGCTTCGGGCGGCCCGGCGCTGCGCTTCGACGACCCCGCCGAACGCCTTGAGCACGGCGCATGGCACGCCCTCTCACTCGACCACCTCGTACGCCTCGTCGAAACAGAACTGAGCTCCGGACCGGACCCGCTCTCCGGCACCAGCGCGATGTCCGCGAAAGCGACGCCGGGCGAGCCACCGCGCGCGGCCACGGGCAATGAGGAGTTCGCCGGTCAGGTGGCCGGGAGCCGGGCGGCCATGGGGGTGCTGCTTCGGGCGCGGGGGAGAGCCGCCGCGCCGGAGGATCCGTGGCTGGCGTCGGAGCAGGCGCTGGTGTTCGGGCACCCGTTCCATCCGTCGCCGAAGGCGCGCGGCGGGGTGGGCTGGGAGCGGTACGCGCCCGAGGCGCACGCGTCTTTTCCCCTACGCCTGCTGGGCGTGCGGGAGGACGTACTGGCCTCCGGGGGCGATCCGAAGGTGATGGACGCGCTGGGTCAGGCTCCGCCAGGGTACGTCCTGCTCCCGGCGCATCCGTGGCAGCTCGACCTGCTCGGCGCGGAGCTGGCGGGCCCGCTCGCGGACGGGCGGCTGCTGGATCTCGGGGACGCGGCCGGCGTCGCGATCCCCACCTCGTCCGTACGGACGGTGTACGAGCCGCGTATCGGGAAATGTCTGAAATTCAGCCTGAACGTCCGTATCACCAACTGCGTGCGGAAGAACGCCTGGTACGAGCTGGCGGCCGCCTCGGAACTGAGCGGCCGCCTCGAACCGGCCTTCGCCGACCTGGCCGAACGCTTCCCGGGAACCCGATGGCTGGCCGAGCCCGGCCACCGCTCGGCGGCACTCGGCACGCGCCTGCTGGAGGGCCTCGGAGTGATCGTCCGCGACGCCCCATGGGAGGTCACCGGACCCGGCGTCACCCCGGTGCTCGCCGGCGCGCTCGCCATCCCCGGCCACGGCACCGGCGACAGCGACGTCGCGGGGGCCATACGCCGGGATCCAATCGGATGGTTCGGGGGCTATGTCGGGCATGTGGCGCTGCCGGTCTTCGAGGCCTACTTCCGGCATGGCGTCGTGCTGGAGCCCCATCTTCAGAACGTACTCGTGGGCATCACCGCCGACGGCCTGCCGATTGAGGCCATATTTCGTGATCTGGAAGGGACAAAACTAGTCATCGGACGCCACGACGTTTCTGACCTGCCCGACCTGGTCGCCAGCGCGGCGAGTTATGACGCCGCGCGAGGCTGGAATCGCGTGGTCTACTGCATCATGGTGAACCATCTCCCCGAGATCGCGGCCACGGTCGCGCGGACGGCGGCACACACGGGCGCCCCCACGACGGCGCACAGCGCGGACGAGCTCCTTCGCGAGCTGTGGGCCGAAGCCCGCGCCCGGATCGCCCGGTACGCCGCCGAGATCGGCAACCCTCTCCCCTTGTCCGACCTGCTCGCCGGAGCCCCCTTGCCCGCCAAGGCCAACCTGACCGCCCGATGGGCCCGCTCCGCCGACCGGGACGCCGGATACGTCCCGATAGGGAACCCCTTCGCGGGGGTGCCCGCATGACCGCGCAGGACCGCGCCCCGGCCACGGAACAGGGCGGTGGTCATCCCCTCCTCGTAGCCGCCCACGACCGCGACCCGGCCGCCGAACAGGGCGGTGATCGCCCCCTCCTTCTCGCCATGGCCGCGCACGGCTCCGGGCGCGATCACGGGGAGGTGTGCGCATGATCGTCCCCGAGGCCGTGCGCGAGCGCGCCATCCGGCTGGCCGACGCCCTGCCCGCCTACGTCTACGACCTTGCGGCCCTGGACCGGCACGCCGCCTCCGTACGAAGGGCGCTGCCCGGCATCGAGCTGTACTACGCGGTCAAGGCCAACCCCGACCCGGCGCTGCTGCACGTGCTGGCCCCCTACGCGGACGGCTTCGAGGTGTCGTCCATCGGCGAGGTGACCCACGTGCGGGCGATCCTGCCGGACGCCCGGCTGGCCCTCGGCGGCCCCGGGAAGACCCACGCCGAGCTGGCCCTGGACGTCCACCGCCTGCACGTCGAGAGCCCCGGCGAGCTGCGCCGGCTGATCGACCTCGGCGGGCCGGTGGACGCGCTGCTCCGGGTCAACCTCGACGTCCCCGTCGAGGGCGCATCGCTGACCATGGGCGGCGGCGCCACGCCCTTCGGCATGGACCCGGACGGCGTCCTCGAATGCCTGGAGCTGGTACGCGGGCAGAACCGGGTGCGGCTGCGCGGAATCCACGCCCATCTCGCCAGTGGCCTGGACGCCCCCGCGCTGCTGGGCCTGGCCGAGGCGGTCCTCGGTTTCGGCCGCGAGCTGGAGGCGTCCGAGATCAACCTGGGCGGCGGCATGGCAGTGTCGTACCACGCCCCCGAGGAGCTGTTCGATTGGAAGGCGTACGGCGCCGGCCTCGGCGGCCTGCGGGCGCCGGGCGAGACGCTGCGCATCGAGCCCGGCCGGGCGCTGACCGCCTACTGCGGCTGGTACCTCACCCGGGTGATCGACGTGAAGCGCGTGCACGGCGAGGTGTTCGCCGTGGTCACCGGCGGCACCCACCACCTGCGCACCCCGGTCGCCAAGGGCCACGACCACCCCTTCGCCGTCCTCCCGGTGGGCCGCGCGGGCCCCGGCGTGACCGACGAGCCCGTCACGCTGGCCGGCCAGCTCTGCACCCCCAAGGACGTCTTCGCCCGCCGCGTGGTCACCACGATCAACGTCGGCGACATCGTGGCCTTCGCAATGGCCGGCGCCTACGCCTGGACCATCTCCCACCACGACTTCCTGATGCACCCAAAACCAGCCTTCCACTACCTGACCTGAGAGCGACCCCGGGGCGACATCGGCGCACCAGCGTTCGGCACTGATTTGTCCGGACGGCGGCACCGAAACCGAACAACCGCGGCGCGCTCGGTGGCCAGGAAACGCAGGACCGGGAGGTTTGTAGTCGTCCTCGGAGACACGTGAGTCGGCGAAGACCTCGCGGATCACTGCGCTGATGCGCGCCGCCGCCGATGCCGACCGGCGCTGCTCACGCACGATGACACGCTCCCACTCGTCCAGCAGGTGGTCGCTCCAGATCATCGTGTGCACAGCGTCCTCGGTGAGGGCCAGCATCAGATCCATCAGCGAGAACGGAAACAGGACGTTGGTGTCGACGAAAACCCGCGCCATCGGCGAACGCCCTTCGGGGGACTAGGGCGTGTCTTCAATTGACCTTGAGTAGTGGATCACGGTCGGCTGATACGTCGCCATGAACTGTCCGATGCGGAGTGGGAGTTCCTCCGTCCGTTGCTGCCCCAGTCCTTGCGCGGACGGAAGCGGCTGGACGACCGAACCGTGCTCAACGGGATCGTGTGGAAGTTCCGGACGGGCACGGCCTGGCGGGACGTGCCGGAGCGGTACGGCTCCTGGCACACGCTGCACACCCGCTTTCGCCGGTGGGCCCTGGACGGCACCTTCGAGCGGATGCTCCGGGCCGCCCAGGCCCGGGCGGACGCGGCGGGCGAGATCGACTGGCTGGTGTCGGTCGACTCCACCGTCGTACGCGCCCACCAGCATGCCGTCGGAGCCCGAAAGGGGGGCTCCGCATCCCCGCACTCGGACGCTCCCGGGGCGGCCTGACCAGCAAGATCCACCTGGCCTGCGATGCCCTGGGGCGCCCGCTCGGCTTCGTGCTGACGGGCGGCAACACGAACGACTGCACGCAGTTCACCGCCGTGATGGAGGCGATCCGGGTGCCCCGCCTCGGGCCGGGACGGCCCCGGCTGCGGCCCGCTCATGTGCTGGGCGACAAGGGCTACAGCTCCCGCGCGATACGCACCTGGCTGCGGCGGCGCGGCATCGCCCACACCATTCCCGAGCGGGCCGACCAGAAGCGCAACCGGGCCCGCCGCGGCAGCCGAGGCGGACGCCCGCCCCGCTTCGACAAGCAGCTCTACAAGCAGCGCAACGTCGTGGAACGGTGCTTCAACCGCCTCAAGCAGTGGCGTGGCATCGCGACCCGCTACGACAAGACCGCCGAGTCCTACCAAGCAGCCGTCACCCTCGCCTCGCTCCTGATGTGGGCGCGACATTGAAGACAACTCCTTCAGCGGCCTGGCCGAGGTTCGCTTCGGTACGGCCGTGCCCGATAGGGGCGCCGGGATCAGCGGCGCACTTCGCCGCGCCCGCTTGGCGCCGTAACCCGAAAAGCAGTGGCCGCGCGCGCTCGGGGCCACATACGTTCGCCTCCATGGTTGACGCAACTTTCGGGCATCCGCGCCTCGCCGCCATCTACGACCCACTCGATCCGGACCGCAGCGATCTCGACGCGTATCTCGCGATGGCGGAGGAGTTCGGCGCGCGGTCCGTGCTGGACATCGGGTGCGGTACTGGCGTGTTCGCGCTGCTGCTCGCCGAGCGCGGGATCACGGTCACCGGGATCGATCCCGCGCGGGCGTCCGTCGACGTCGCGCGTGGCAAGCCGGGCGCGGAGCAGGTGCGCTGGCTCGACGGCGACGCGGGGGACCTGCCGCCCATGCAGATCGACCTGGTGACGATGACCGGGAACGTCGCCCAGGCAATCGCCGATCCGCAGGCATGGCGTACGACGCTGCGCGGCGCTTACAAGGCGCTGCGGCCCGGCGGGCGGCTTGTCTTCGAGACGCGCGATCCGGCGCAGCGCGTGTGGGAGGAGTGGGCGGAGTGGACGCGCGAGACCACGTACCGCATGACGGACATCCCGGGCGTCGGCCACGTCGAGACCTGGGCCGAGCTGACGGACGTGAGCCTGCCGCTGGTGAGCTTCCGGGGTACGCACGTGTTCGCTGCGGACGGGGACGTACTGACCTCGGAATCGACACTTCGCTTCCGCGAACGTACGGAGATCGAGCGGGACTTGCACGACCACGGCTTCGTCGTCGAGGACGTACGCGACGCACCCGACCGGCCGGGCAGGGAGTTCGTGTTCGTGGCGCGGCGCGGTACCGCGGAGCCCGTCCCTCCCGGAATGCCCTAGGGAGCGTGCGCACCACACAGCGCCGGGCAGACGGGACTTTGAAGACACGCCCTAGTAGGGAAGATCTGTCTCCTCGGCGATCTCCATGATCCTGCGGCGGCCCTCGGCACGACGCTCTCGCCGAGCCTGGAACTCCAGGACATCTGCCAGGCGAACCACGCGATGCCTGCTCTCGGGGAGGTGCTGCGAAGGAATCTCCCCTTCGTCCAGCAATCGGCTCACGAAGGGCCGTGACAACCCCAGTAGCTTGGCGACCTCGCTCGGGGTGAGACGGGATTCGACCGGCAGTGCGAAGACCGCGTTACCTTTCGCCAGATCATGGGCGGCAGCCATGATGAGGGCCACCAGTGGCTCCGGCAGCACGATGTCCCGCCCATCGGGCCCACGCAGCACCAGCTGGAAGTGTCGGGTGGCGGCGGCGACCTCCAGGTCGGCGAGCAGCTTTCGATCAGCGTCGTCCGCTTCGACACGGAGGGCACTGCTGAGGACACTCGTGCGAGGCATGATCGCTCCAGCGGTCCGATCGATATCTGCAATAAGTGTAACCTGGCGACCCCGCGAGCGCGAGGGCGGCTCGGACGGGGCCACGCCGGAATGCCGGTACCACCATGTGTTCGGCGAACAATCACGGTGTGAGGCGCGTCCGAAGGGACACGAGGGTTCTTCCGGTGTTCGCCGTCGATCATCGCCGTGAGCCGTCCGGGCGGTGCTCGTACTCGGCGCGTGCGGTCAGGGGAGCGGATGGTCGGCGATCGGTGTCGTGCGTGGGATGGCTGTTTCAATGTGCGCAGACCCAGGAGATCGACGACATTCTCGCCCGCAAGCACACCACCGCCCGCGCCGCCGTCCTCGCCACATTGGACGGCTTCGACGCCGAGGCGTACCTGCGCGCCGCCGGCCTCACCGCGGACGACCTCGGAACCTTCCGCAGCCGCCTCCTGGAATCCCCGTCCTGACCCGCTTTCCAGAAAATTCTCCGCTCCGCCCCATCCACGGCGGGGTCCGGTGACGAAGACATCGATGCGCAAGCCAGAAAACGGTGTGACGTGCCCGCACAACGGTGCGCCGTTCGGTCGAGTTCGAGCAGGCGTGGCGACGCGCCGCGCCCACGATGCGCGCGAAGGGGCTCTTCCGGAGCCACTCCGCGGTCGCCGTGGGGCTCGGACCTCCCTCCCACCGACGAAGATTGGGCTCCCATCGATGACTTCAGCGTCCAGGTCATGCCGTCGTCGTAGGAGAAGCTCTGCTGCCATCGCGCGCCTTCGGGGCCGAGGTCGTCCCAGTCCCATTTCACGCGGCCTCGGCAACGCTGTCGACGGCAATAGTTTTCCGTGTAGAGGTCGAAAGGCGTGCGGAGAACGCCTCGCGCCCCCGCTGCGGGAACGCCAGCCGGTCACGGGCCGGCGATCCGGGCGGGCGGCGGGACCGACGCGATCTACCAGCGCGATCGGTGTGAGTGGAGCAGGGCGAGGCCGGAGAGGCGGATGACCAGGGGGGCCATGAGGACCATGGCGAACAGGCGCAGGCTCTGCACGCTGGAGATGAGCGAGACGTCGGCGTGGGTGGCGACGGCCGTGGCGAGGACGGCGTTGATGCCGCCGGGGGTGGTGGCGAGGTAGGCGTCGGCGAAGGGGATGCGCTCCACCGTGGACAGAAGCCACGCCAGAGCGCCGCAGGCGACGCTGATCGCGACCGTGCAGCCGGCGGCGAGCGGCAGCAGGCGGCCCACGCGTGCCAGGGACGACCGGGTGAAGCGCAGGCCGATGTCGAGGCCGACGATCGTGAACAGGACCGTGCGCAGGGAGCCGGTCGGCGCGAAGCCTCCCAGGGTGCCGCTGACGGTGAGGGCGGCGGTCAGCAGCATCGGGCCGAGCAGCGCGGGGCTCGGCAGGCGTACGGCGCGGCCGGCCAGGACGCCGGCGACCGCGACGGCGGCCAGCAGGACCAGCCCGACGATCTGGTGGGCGTTGGTGACGACCGGGCCGAGCTCGCCGTCGGTGTCCGGCAGGGCGCCCATGGCCCCCGCGTGGGAGGTGAGCAGCCAGTTCACCAGGATGGGGGCGGTCGCGGCGACCAGCACGACGCGCAGGTACTGCAGGAAGGCGACCACGCGGCTGTCGGCGTCCAGGTCGCGGGCGGTGGAGACGACGGCCGCCGAACCTCCCGCCACCATGCCGAGTGTGGCGCTCGCCCGGTCGATGTGGCCCATCCGCGCCAGGACGGCGGCGGCGCCCAGGCTGAGCAGGATGGTGGCCCCGGTGACCAGGACCAGCGGAAGTACGGCCCCGGCGGCCTGGTGCAGGCTCGCCGGATTGAGATAGCTGCCCATCAGGACGCCGAGCGCCGCCTGGCAGGCGGAGTTGAGCCCGGCGGGAACGTGGTGCGCGATGAGGCCCGCCACCGCGAGGATCAGGCCGATCAGCAGCGGGGTGAGAAGATGGGCGGCGGGGATCACCGGCTCGGCGAGCTCACCGGCGGCGAAGGCCCCCAAGATCAGGGCAGGCCAACGCGCCCCTCGCCACCGTCCGGCGGAGCCGAACAGCCACGACACGTGCCCGGAACCCGGCCCCCGCGGGGTTCTGTCCACACCAGCCAAGCTACTGACACCGGTCGACCATCCCTCGACACTCCGACGAGGCCAGCCCCTTCCTTTGCCGAACCATGCCGCACCGACGATCGGTACCTTGGCCGGCCGTCCCGATCGGATCCGCCCATGCGATTCGGGCCGGTGGCCCCGACCTTCCTGATGTGAGGAGAGGATCACTCACATGAGCGTCACGAAGAAGATCGCCGCCCTGGTTCTTTCGTTGCTGGTGCACGGGTTCACTCTGGTGCTGATCGTGTCGGGGGTCTGGATCGTCTACGGCAACTCCGATTTCGTGGTCGCCTGGCTGCTGGGGGGACTGCTCGTCGCGATCGGGGGGCTTCTGTTCCCGCGGCCGAGGCGGCTGGGTGGCGACGCCGAACTGGTGGCGCGTTCGTCGGCGCCCGAGCTGTACGGGGTCGCGCGGCGCGTGGCCGAAGCCATGGGGGTGCTGCCGCCGGAGGCGGTGGCGGTCAGGGATCTTACGATCACCGGCGAGTACGTCCGCGTGGGCTGGCGCCGACGACCTGTCCTGGTCATCGGGCTGCCCGTGTGGCTGGTGCTGTCCGCGAGGCGGCGCGTGGTGCTGCTGACCCGGACGTACGCCGACAGGAGCGACGACAACCTGATGGTCAGCGGAGCGCTGTGGACGCTGGCGCAGTGGCGCGAGTCCCTGATGAGCGGTAAGCCGCTGGCCCGGCGGGCGGAGACGCACATCTACATGGCGACCGTCCTCGGTTCGGCCGCGCCGCGCGGCGGTTACGAAGCCGCCGGGACACTGGGCCAGGTGCTAGGCAAGGTGCTGGGCTGGCCGGCGCTGCTGATGGAACGGGCACTTCTGGGGCTCACCCGTATGCCCGACGGCCCGGGATCGCGGCGAAGGCCCGCAGCGCCTGTTCACGGGGTCGTCACGGATGCCGAGATGGCGTGGCTGGACGAGTTGATGGACGGCAGGCGTTTCGTGGCGCCCCTGCAGGCGGCGGTACTGCGGGGGGCGACCGTAGCGGAGATCCGCGCGTCCATGCCGGCCCGTGAGGGTGATCTCGGCGAAGAGGCCTCCACCGGCTCCGATGACGGAAGCCTGCTCACGCCGGCCGCGTCGGACGTCATCGACGCCGAGCTGTCCGCGCACTATGCGCGGGCGATGCGCGCTTTCGGCCTGATCTGGTGACGACCACGCGAGCCGCGGCCTCGTTGGGGCTCACTCCGCCATGAAGGGCCCGCACCGGGGGGTGTGGGCCCTTCGTCTGCCGCCGGCTCAGGCGGTCATGTCATCGAAGGCGCCGGTTTTGACGCCCTGGCGGAAGACGTCCCACTCGGCAGCCGAGAGGCGTAGCACCGGGCCATGCGGGCGCTTGCTGTCACGGACCGCCATCCCGCTGCCGGATAACACGGCGAGCTCGACGCAGTTGCCGCCGTGGTCGGCGCTGTAGGAGGACTTGACCCACGTCACATTGTTCACGTCATCCATTTCTGCACCCATTCCTTGATCAGATTATGTGAGGCGTCGTGCGGGAGCGCGTGAGCCCGTATCGCGTCGTAGCGAATCTGGAGTTGCTTGACGTTCTCCGGGACGGCGGTGACCACGCCGTTGTATGTCGTTTCGAGATAGCCCAAATCATGCCCATGGGCATGAGCCAGGACGAACGCTCCTCCCAATCCTGCCGTACAACCGACGCCGAGGGGGACTATCTGGAGTGTGATATACGGATGGTCGGCGATGGTCAAGAGGTGCTGGAGCTGCCCCTGCATGACGGCCGGACCTCCCACGGGCCGCATGAGAACGACCTCGTCGAGTACGGCCCACATCATAGGGGGGCGCTCGCGGTCGAAGATGGCCTGTCGTTCGATCCTGGACGTTACCGCGTTGTCGATCATGGCGCGGTGCATGCCAGGCACACCGAGAAACAGCGCCTTGGCGTAGTCGGGGCTTTGGAGCAGCCCCGGTACGAGCGAGTGTTCCCACGTGTGCAGCGTTGTGGCGGTCTGCTCGATCTCCAGCCATGGAAGGAACCATTGCTGCGCGCCGTCCGACCTGCACATTTCCCATACGCGGAGCATCGCGCCGTCCAGTTCCAGGACCTCATCGCATTTCCGGGCGAAGTCGGCGCTGGGCAGGCGCTTGCCTATCTCGACCATGCTCACCATGGCCCCGGTGTAACCGATCCTTCTTCCTAGTTCCTCCTGGCTGATGTGCACCTGGTTCCGGCGTTTGCGCACTTCATAGCCGAAACGCGCGGCTGGGGACGATTCGGGGTTCAGTTCGCTATTGCGAGGCATAGCCGCTTCCTCCACCTCAGCCCAACCAAGGGCAAACAGCAAGCATCGAGTGCTCGTGGTGATCGTTGCCTTACGGACAGTAATTGATGGGGGCAGTCTAGGGAAGGCCAAAAAGGAAATCACCGAAAGTCGGTTCAGGCCATGCTTCCGCACCCACGTAATTCCGAAATGCCCTATCAAAGGACGCATCCGCATCCGCTGCCGAAGCCGGACACCGCCCTGGACGCGGCGCACCGGCTGCGACGGGCGCTGGGCGTGCTCACGATCTCCACCGATATCAACGTCGGCAACGGCATCGCGCTGGTATCGGTGTGGGCGGATCTGATCGTCTGGACGCACGGCGAGCTCGGGTACTGGTGGTGGTCGGGACGGTACGCGGCGCCCGGACGCAAGCTGTACGCCTGGGGGCCGGTGCGGGATCCCGTATCCGTGGCCCGCCGGGTGGCCTACCGGTTCGCCGAGGTGTGCCGGAACCACCCGCGCTCGGCGGCGATCGTCGAGATGCTCGCCGCCGTACAGGACGGCTGGGAGGTCCCCCAGCTCACCGGGCAGGCCGTTCCGCGCAAGGGC
>NZ_QOIL01000011.1:0-272475 GCF_003323745.1 Sphaerisporangium album | reverse complement strand
AGGGCGAACCCCACGGCCCCTGCGGCCGCCCGAGCATCGCGGGGCCCGCATGATCTACCTCTGCCTCCCCAGCGTCGGCCGAAATGCCGACAGATCGCCCTCCGGCCGAGCGGCGGACATATCAGCCTGCTACGCCGTCCGGGTGACCGCACGCCGCGCCCGCGAGACGATGCGCCGGTCGGCCGAGTTCGAGCGGGCGTGGCAGCGGGCCATCCGGGCGATGCGCGCCCAGGGACTCGGCCGCGCGGACCTCACCAACGCCGCCCTGGCCCTCGGACTCCCCTCCCCCACCGACGAAGAATGGGCCCAGATCGATGAGCACCTCTGACACCGTCTCGGAAAGGCGTGCCGACGAGGACGCCGAACTGCTCGCCATCCTGCACCGTCACCTGGCCGGAGAAGGAATCCGGTCCCTGGTCTGCAAACGGATACGCCTTTCGATCGGCACGGAGACCGTTCCGCCGCGGCGCGCCTACAACCCCCCCGAGCTGATCGTCTACGGCGCGGACGGACACGGACGCGCGAAGGTCATCGTCCGCACAAGACTCTGGGGAACGGCCTTCCTGGTCACCCCCGGCGACGACCGGCCGGTGTTCCAGTTTCCCGTAGGCCAGGTCTCCGAGGTGATCCGCTGGCTCACGCTGCTGACCCGTGACCAGTCCTGCCCGCCCGCCATCCCGTCCCCGGGAAGCCGTGAACTCCGACCGCCCGGCGTCTGCCCGCCCGGCGAGACCCTTTGATCCGGCGCGCCCCGGGTCTCACTTGTCCTCGGGGACTGCTTCGATGAGCTTCATCAGGCCGCCCGCGTCGAGCAGGTCCACCGGGCGGACGGTCTCGTTGGCGCGGACGTAGTGGAAGGCGGCGCTCACCTTCGTGAGGGGGACGCCGGCGAGGTGGGACCAGGCGAGGCGGTAGGCCGCGAGCTGGACGGAGGCGGCGCGGGCGCCGCGGCCGCGCGGGGGTTCGCCCGTCTTCCAGTCGACGATGACGTAGCCGTCGTCGCCGTCGGGGAAGACGGCGTCCATGCGCCCGCGGACGACCCGGTCGGCGATGACCGTCTCGAACGGGACCTCCAGGTCGACCGGTTCCATGGTCGCCCACACGCTCTCCTCGAAGCGTTGCTGCAGCTCGGCGAGCTGGAGGTCGGTGGGGGAAAGGTCGTCGGCGGCGCCGGGCAGCTCGAAGTCGTCGATCAGGCGCTGCTGCTCCCAGCGGCCCTCCAGCCAGCGGTGGAAGGCGGTGCCGCGGCGGGCGAGCGGCGCGGGGCGGTGGGGCAGCGGGCGGCGGATCTGCCGGGCCAGGGCCGCGGGGTCGGAGGCGAGGGTGACCAGGGACGAGACGGTGAGCCGCACCGGCAGGTCGACGACGGCGCCGCCACGCCGCCGGGCCTGGTCGCGTTCGCGCAGCAGCAGCTCGGTGTCGCGGGCCCACGAGCGGACGCGCTCCTGCTCCCAGTCCTTCAGGGGGCCGGCGTCGCCGGGAGGGAGCCACACGTCGCCGTTGATGGCGTCCATGACCATGTCGGCGCCGCCGCGCACGGCCTCGTACCGCTCGCCGTGCGGCGTGACCGGCCACTCCTCGGACGGGGGCTCGGCCAGCAGGGGGTTGACGGCGTCCTCCTGGAGGTCGGGCGCCCAGGAGGCGACCTGGCCGGTCGCGTCGCGGATCTCCAGCAGGAAGTCGGACGGGTCGAGGGGCTTGGCCGCCGACCCCCAGCGGTACCCGGAGGCGATCAGCAGGTAGTGCGCCCGGGTCACGGCGACGTACGCCAGGCGCCGTTCCTCCATGAGGTCGCGTTCGCGGCAGCGCTCGTCGAACGCGGCGAGGTCGTCCTTCTCCAGCCCTTCGAGGGCGGGCAGGTCGGAGCGGTCGCCGCGCAACGGGTAGGGCAGCTTGCGCGGGTTCTCGGTCCACCGGGAGTTGGTCGCGGGGGTGGCGGGGAAGACGCTGCCCCGGGCCAGCCCGCCCGCCTGGGTGGTGACCTGGGAGAGCCCCGGCACGATCACGACGGGCCACTCCAGGCCCTTGGAGGCGTGGACGGTCATGAGCTTGACGCTGTTGGTCTCGCCGACCCGCCCGGCCTCAAGGCCGAACTCCTCGGTCTCGGCGGCCTGGAGGTAGGCGAGGAAGGCGCCGAGCGTCGGGTCCTCGGCGTCGCCGGCGAAGCGGGAGGCCGCGTCCAGGAACGCGTCCAGGTCGGCGCGGGCGGCGAGCGGCCCGCCTCCCCGGGCCGCGACCTCGATGTCCAGGCCGAGGCGGCGTTCGACCTCGGAGATGAGGTCGGGCAGCGGCTGCCCGGCGTGGGCGCGCAGGACGCGCAGCTCCTGGGCGAGGCGCGGCAGCCGTTCGCGGGCGAGGGGCGAGAAGGGCTCCAGCCACTCGGGACGGTCGGGCAGCTCGTCGAGGGCGTCGACGAGGCTGCCGCGCTCGGCGGCCATGTCACTGACGACCTGCTCCAGGGGGTCGTCGGGGCCGCCGCGCTGGGAGACGGTGAGTTCCCGGGCGAGGTCGCCGAGCAGCTTCAGGTCCGCGACGCCGATGCGCCAGCGCGGCCCGGCGAGCAAGCGTACGAGCGAGTCGCCGGCCGCGGGCTCGTACAGCACGCGCAGGGTGGCGACGACGTCGGCGACCTCGGGGACGGTGAGCAGGCCGCCGAGGCCGACGACCTCGACGGGGATGTCCTTGGCCTCCAGGGCGCGCCGCAGCGCGGGGAACTGGGACCGCTTGCGGGCGAGGATCGCGAAGTCCTGCGGCTGGAGGGCCTCGGGTCCGCCCCACGCGCCGGCCTTGGCCTTCACCTTGTCCCGCTCGCCCTCGCCCCACGGCAGGCCGTCGGGGGCGGTCTCCTGGCCGAGCAGGTGGGCGACGCCGTCGGCGATCCAGGCGGCCTCGTCCTCGGCGGTCTCGTGGAAGGCGCACAGGACGCGCCCGCGCCCGGTCCGGTTGACGCCGGGGACGAGCACCGGAACCTCGCGGGCCTCGGCGCGCAGCGGCACCTGCACGCGCGCCGCGACGTCCAGGACCCGCTCGCCGTTGCGGAAGCTGACCGACAGGCGGCGCACGGGCGACGGCTCGCCGTTGGCCGTGGGGAAGTCGCGGACGAACCGCTTGAGGTTGCCCGAGGAGGCGCCGCGCCAGCCGTAGATCGACTGGCAGGGGTCGCCGACGGCCGTCACCGGATGGCCGCCGCCGAACAGGGCGCGCAGGAGGACGAGCTGCGCGTGGCTGGTGTCCTGGTACTCGTCCAGCAGCACGACGGAGAACCGGCCCCGCTCGATCATGCCGACGTCCGGATGCCGGTCGGCGATGCGCGCCGCCAGCGCCATCTGGTCGCCGTAGTCGATGACCTCGCGGGCGCGCTTCAGCCGCTCGTACGCCTCGACGAGCGGCAGCAACTGCTCGCGGATCTCCTGCGTGCGCACCGGCCGCCGTTGCGGCAGCGTCGTGCGCCCCTGGACGGCGGCCAGGCGCTCGGCGAGCCAGCGGCCGACCTCGCGCACGTCGCCGGGGCCGCGCAGGTGCTCGGCCATCTCACCGGCGAGGTCGAGCACGGCCGCCGTGACGGAGGACGGCGCCAGGTCGACGCGGTCCATGGGCCCGTCGTACTGGCCGACCACGCGCGAG
Organism: Sphaerisporangium album; assembly: GCF_003323745.1. Classification (GTDB taxonomy): domain Bacteria; phylum Actinomycetota; class Actinomycetes; order Streptosporangiales; family Streptosporangiaceae; genus Sphaerisporangium; species Sphaerisporangium album. The sequence continues at coordinate 268,851 of NZ_QOIL01000011.1, read as the reverse complement.
GCCATCTGCCAGGAGATCGCGGGCGTGACGAGCCGCATGGTCGGCTCCAGCGCCTCGCGCAGCGCGTGGTCGGTGACCAGGCGGGCGGCGTAGGCGTGGTAGGTGGAGACGGTGGGCTCGCTGTCGAGCAGCTCGGCCGGGGCCAGGCCGACCTCGGCGAGCCGGGTGAGCCGCTTGCGGACGCGCGCTGCCAGCTCGGCGGCGGCCTTGCGGGTGAACGTCAGGCCGAGCACGCGCTCGGGCCTGACCAGCCCGTTGGCGACCAGCCAGACGACGCGCCCGGCCATGGTCTCGCTCTTGCCGGAGCCCGCGCCCGCGACGACCACCATGGGGCCGAGCGGCGCCTCGATGACGGCGGCCTGCTCGGGGGTGGGCGGCGGGATGCCGAGCCGGTCGGCGAGCTCGGCGGGGCCGATGAGCGCGGCGCGCACGCCCTCGGCGCCGGGGGTGGCGCCGGGCGCGCTGGGGCCTAGCAAACCCGGCCCCCCGCGTCGTTGACCGGGCAGCTCGCCTTGGCGGCGCACGTGCGGCAGCCGTCGTTGACCGTGGCGGTGAAGACCCGCGAGGACATGCCGGTCGCGACCGTGTCGACCAGCTCGCCCGCCCAGCCGGGCTCGGGATCGTCCCCGAGGGCCCCCTGGACCTGCTCGCGGGCGAGCTTGGCCTCCTTGCCGGCCGCCTTGCCGAGCTGGACGAGGGCCGCGCCGCCCGGCTCGGTCAGGCCGTGGCGCTCGAACGCGCCGAGGAGGGTGGCGAGCTGGTAGACGCCGAGCTGAGGGTGCCGGTCGAGGTCGTGGTCGGACGGCTTGCTGGTGCCGGTCTTGAGGTCGATGATCACGGCCCGGCCGTCGCCGTCGCGCTCGACGCGGTCGACGCGGCCCTTGATCTGCACGTTCTCCGACAGCATCGCGGTGAACGCCTCTTCGACGGCGACGAGCTCGCGGGGGTTCTGCTCGTGCCAGGTGAGGAACCGGGAGAGCATCTGCTCGGCGACCGTGCGCTGCTTGCGGTTGTACCAGAGCCCGCCGAAGTCCAGTTCCTCCCACACTTCGTCGATGCGCTTGCCGAGCGCGTCGCCCTCCTGCCCGGCGGCGGCGAGGACGGCGACGGCGTGGATGACCGAGCCGAGGCTGCGCGACATGTCGGTGCCGGACGCGCCGACGGCGGTCTCCAGCAGCCAGCGCAGGCCGCATTTGGTGAAGCTCTCGACGGTGGACGGCGAGATGCGGACGATGCCGTCCGGCCAGGTGAGGGGACGGTCGTCGGAGATGCGCGTGAGCGCGTACCACTCGTCGGGGTGGGCGCCGGGGACGCCCGCGCGTGCCAGGCGGGCGAGGTGGCCGGCGGCGGCCCTGCGCACGGCCTCGGACCGGGTGGGGTCGCACACGGCGGCGCGCAGGTCGGCGACCAGGGAGGACATGCTGAGCCAGCGGGCGCGCTCGTCGATGTTGGCGCCCTCGGCCGCGCCGGGGATCAGCTCGGCGAGGAAGCGCGAGGGCCGCTCGTCGGTGTCCTCGCCGCCGACGGCGGTGACGACCAGGCGGCGGCGGGCGCGGGTGGCGGCGACGTAGAACAGGCGGCGCTCCTCGGCGAGGAGCTTGGAGGCGAGGGCGGCGGTGGCGGCGTCCACGCCGTCGAGCACCGAGCCCTCCGACAGGGCGACGAGCTGCTCGATGCCGAGCAGGGAGCCGCGCAGCCGCATGTCCGGCCACACGCCGTCCTGCACGCCCGCGACCACGACGACGTCCCATTCGAGGCCCTTGGAGCGGTGGGCGGTGAGGATGCGGACGGCGTCGCCGTCGGGGGCGTGGGCGGCGAGCGTGTTGCCGGCGATCTCCTGGGAGACCAGGTCGTCGAGGAAGACGCCCGCGCCGGCGTGGGGCAGGCGGTCGACGAATCGGGCGGCGTGGTCGAACAGGGCCACCACGGCGTCGAGGTCGCGGTCGGCCTGCGCGCCCCTGGCCCCGCCCGCGACGCTCGCGTCCGTCCAGCGCTCGGGCAGGCCGGACGCCTGCCACACCGCCCACAGGGCCTCCTCGGCGGTGTCGCCGCGGTCGACGGCCGCGCGGGCGACCTTGATCAGCGCGGCGACGCGCTCGGCGCAGGCGGCGACGTGCGGCTCGATCGAGGTGAGCTCGCGGGAGTCGCGCAGGGCGGCGACGAGCAGGTCGTCGGAGGAGCGCGGCGGCGGGGACGGCGTGCCGGTGTCGATGGCCGCCGCCTCCAGCTCGGCGACGCGCAGGGCCCGGCGCAGGCGGCGCACGCCGATCGCGTCGGTGGCCCCCAGCGGGCCGGTGAGCAGTTCCTCGGCCGTGGTGACGTCGAGGGTCTCGGGACGCAGCGCGACGCGCAGCAGCGTGGCCAGCGGCCGTACGCCCGGCTCCTGGATCAGCGGGACCTCGTCACCCATGATCACGACGGGGACGCCCGCGGACAGCAGCGCGCGGCGCAGCATCGGCACCTGGCGGGTGGCCGAGCGCACGAGCACGGCCATGCGCGACCACGGGACGCCTTCGAGCAGGTGGGCGCGGCGCAGCGTGTCGGCGACGACGGCGGCCTCCTGCGTCTCGCTGTCGGCGAGCAGGACGCGGACCTCGCCGGGGTCGGCGGTGTCGACGGCGAGCAGGTCGCGGTGGCTGTCGGGATGGGGACGGGCGCCGCGGCCGGGGCTGGGCGGGACGGGCAGGCGGGAGGCGAGGCGGCGGGAGGCGGCCAGCAGGCCAGCGCCGCTGCGGCGGCAGACGCGCAGCGCGACCACCGGCGCCTCGCGCCCGTCGGCCGTGCGGAAGCGCTCGGGGAAGGACAGGATGTTGCGGACGTCGGCGCCGCGGAAGCCGTAGATCGACTGGTCGGGGTCGCCGACGGCGATCAGGTCGCGGCCGTCGCCGGCGAGGTGGCGCAGCAGCTGTTCCTGCGCCGGGTCGGTGTCCTGGTACTCGTCCACGAACACGACGTCGTAGGCCCCGCGCTCGCGCCGGCGCACCTCGGGGTCGCTCAGCAGGCCGGCGCCGGCGCGGATCAGCTCGGCGTAGTCGAGGGCGGGCGTCGGGTCGAGGTCGAACCGGTCGTTGTACCGGCCGGCGAAGCGGCCCGCCGCCACCCAGTCGGCGCGGCCGTGCTCACGGCCGAGCACCACCAGGTCGGGGCCGTCCAGGCCGCGCTCGGCGGCCCTGGCCAGGAAGTCACGCAGCTCCTCGGCGAACCCGCGCGTCTTCAGCGCCTCGCGCAGGCTGGGCGGCCACTGGCGCGCGCCGTCCTCCAGGTCGCCGTGGAGCAGGCGGCGGATCTCCAGGAGCTGCTCGGGGCCGGTGAGCAGGCGCGGCGGCGGGTCGCCCGCGAGGACGGCCTCCCGGCGCAGCAGCGCGTAGGCGTAGCTGTGGAAGGTGAGCGCGAGGGGCGTTCGCGTGGTGCGGCGCATGCGGGCGGTGATACGCTCGCGCAGCTCTTGGGCCGCCTTGCGGCTGAAGGTGAGCACGAGCACGCGCTCGGGGTCGACGCCGCGCCGCTCGACGCGCTCGACGATGCTCTCGACGATCGTGGTGGTCTTGCCGGTGCCGGGGCCCGCCAGGACGAGCAGCGGGCCGCCCCGGTGGCCGACGACCGCGCGCTGGTTCTCGTCGAGCACGGGAGGCGTCGCCTGTCCCGCGCTTCCCCTGCGTACCAGGCGGTAGGTCTGACCACTCACAACACGCTATTCCACCAGACCACAGGGGTAGATCGTGCCGACTCGGCCGCTACTGGCGCCCGTGAATCTCCGTGGCGGGTGACAAAGCAGGTTATCGGGGTCATGCCGACACGCCGAGCAATGACACGCCCGTCTCTACACCGCCTCCGGGGCGCCCCGGACCGCCGCGCCGGAGGCGCGGCCATGGGCTCAGCCGAGGGCCAGCATCACCGGGGCGTAGATGCGGGCGCGGGCGCCGGGGAGGGGGCCGCCCCGGGTCATCAGGGTGGTGGTGAAGGCCGGGGGCATCCCCCGGGCGGCGGCCCAGCCGGAGAGGCCGGCCTCGCCGGCGCCGAGGTCCAGGCGTACAGGGCCGTGCAGTTCGGAGGCCAGCCCGGCGATCAGCCCCCGGGCCATGGCCGTGCTGTCGGCGATCACCGGGCCGACCACGACGTTGTCGACGTTGCGCCACGCCGCGCCGAAGCCGACGACCTCGCCGCCGCGTTCGGCGACCCGCGTCTGCTCGGCGATGGAGGACAGCCGGGTGATCAGGTCGGCGCGGGGGGCGCCGGAGGCGTGCGCGTCCAGGCCCCGTATCGCGGCGAGGTCGGCGTCGCGCGCGGGGCGCAGGCCGTCGTGCTTGAAGTCCTCGGGTTCGGGGCGCAGGTGCCCGATGTGGGTGACGATCTCGCCGACCGCGCGGAAGCCGAGCTTCTGGTACAGCCCGCGCCCGTACTCGGTGGCCGAGAGGAAGACGGTCGCGTCCCCGGCCCGGTCGAGCACGTGGAGCATGAGCCGGCGGCCGAGCCCCATGCGGCCGTACCGGGTCGCCACCAGGACCATGCTGACGGCGCCGAGGTCGCGGCCGTAGCGGGCGAGCACCACCGTCCCGGCGAGGCCCCCGCAGGGGTCGTCGATCCCGTACACCTCGCCGACCTCGAAGAGCAGCCTCCACTTGGCCTCCTCCGGCAGCCACTGCCGGTCGATGGCGAGCAGCAGGCAGTCGCGAAGGTCACCGAGGCCGAGCCTGCGGACGGGCATGTCCGTGGCGCTCGGCCGGCCGGTGGAATCGATCACGTACACCCCCGATGACGGCGTCCGGGCCCTCTGGCCCCTTCCGTCGGCATCATCGACCACATCTGCCGATACATCCACTTAATTTGCAGACCGTCGTTGATGTTCGTTCAGTGCATTTTTCCGTAGATGTACGGATGTCACTACGGATGTTCAGAACGTGAAGCGGCACCTAGCGTCACGCACAGGTCAGTTCACCGCGGCCCGCCTGAGCCGAGTTAAGGAGCGCTGTGGAGACAGCCCCCCACTTACCGCCCTAGCCGCTTCACCCGCACGGACATCTCCGCCGGACACGGCCCGCCCCGGCCAGGTCACCCCCCAAACCGGCGGACGCACGCCGTTCCCCTTTGTCTCATCACCCCCCAAGATCCCTTCACTCACTCCCCCGGTCGACGATGCCCGGCGGCGTGACGACCGCCGCACGCGTCCACGGCGAGCGACGCGGTGGCGGAGGCACTAGAAAGGAAATCGCGCATGAGGCGCAGAGCTCTATTCGCGGTGACCGCAGGGCTGGCCGTCGTGGCCGTCGCGGCGCCGGCAACCCCCGCGGCAGCCAAGCCCCCGCCCGGGTTCACGGCCACGCCCCTGGCGGCGGACCCGATCCAGCGCGCGACGCTGGCGGCCGACCAGGCCGTCGCCAGCCAGCTGGACGCCCTCCGCAGAGGCACCGACGAAGTCTTCACCCGCACCGGCGTGACCCCCAGCGTCGGGGGCTCGTTCTACGCGACCTACGCGCGGTCCTACAAGGGCCTGCCCGTGGTCGGCGGCGACGCGGTCGTCGTCACCGACTCGGCCGGCCGCGTCCGCGACACCGAGTCGGCCGCCGCGCCGACCGCCGGCCTGTCCACCGACGCCACGGTGAGCGCCGACCAGGCGCTGTCCACCGCCAAGACCAAGCTGGACCGCGTCGACGACAGCCGCAGCCCTCGCCTGGTCGTCCTGGCCTGGGGCGCGCAGCCGCGCCTGGCCTGGGAGGCCACGGTCGCCGGCATCGCGAACGGCAAGCCGAGCATCCAGCACGTCTTCGTGGACGCCAAGAGCGGCGCGATCGCCGACTCCTACGACGACGTCCGCGCCGGCACCGGCAACGGGTACTACTACGGCACGGTGACCATCCAGACCAGCGGCTCCGGCAGCTCGTTCTCGATGGCCGACAGCACCCGCAGCGGCATCCGCTGTGGCGGCCAGAACGGCACGACCTACACCGGCACCGACGACGCCTGGGGCACCGGGTCGGGCACCAACCTGGAGACCGCCTGCGTCGACGCCCTGTTCGGCGTCCAGCGCGAGTGGGACATGCTGCGCGACTGGCTCGGACGCAGCGGCATCAACGGCAGCGGCGGCGGCTTCCCGGTCCGCGTCGGGCTCGCGGACGTCAACGCGTACTGGAACGGCAGCTACACCAACTTCGGCCACTCGCAGGACAACGCGCGCCAGGCCACCCCGATCGACGTCGTGGCGCACGAGTTCGGCCACGCGATCTTCCAGACCACGCCGGGCGGCGCCGGGTCGGGCAACGAGAACGGCGGCATCAACGAGGGCACCGGCGACATCTTCGGCGCGCTGACCGAGGCGTACGCCAACAACCCCAACGACCCGCCGGACTACCAGGTCGGCGAAGAGGTCAACCTCGTCGGCCAGGGCCCGATCCGGTACATGTACAACCCGTCGACCAACGGCGACCCCAACTGCTACTCGTCCTCGATCCCGAGCACCGAGGTGCACGCGGCGGCCGGTCCGCTGAACCACTGGTTCTACCTGCTGGCCGAGGGCTCCAGCCCCGGCGGCGGCAAGCCCAACAGCCCGATCTGCTCCGGCGGCCCCTCGTCGGTGACCGGCATCAGCATCCAGAAGGCCGGCAAGATCTTCATGGGCGCGCTCAGCCGGAAGACCTCCACCTGGCGGTACGCCAACGTCCGCACCGCCTCCCTGGCCGCGGCCGTCGAGCTGTACGGCGCGAGCAGCCCCGAGTGCGCCGCCACCAAGGCCGCCTGGAACGCCGTCAGCGTCCCGGTGCAGTCCGGTGAGCCCACCTGCTCCGGCACCCCCGGCAACGACTACTCCATCTCGCTGAGCCCGACCTCCGGCTCGGTCACCGCGGGCGGCTCGGCCACGGCCACCGTCTCCACGGCGACGACCTCCGGCAGCGCGCAGACGGTCACCTTCTCGGCCTCCGGCCTGCCGAGCGGCGCCACCGCCACCTTCAGCCCGACCTCGGTCACCTCGGGCGGGTCCTCGACGCTGACCATCTCCACCTCGACGTCCACGCCGAACGGCAGCTACAGCGTGACGGTCACCGGCACCGGGTCCGTGACGCACACGGCGACCTACACGCTGACGGTCGGCACCACCGGCGGCCGGACGTTCCGCAACGACACGAACTACACGATCAACGACCTGTCGACGATCAACAGCCCGGTCACCTCGACCGCCTCGGGCACCGCGGTCTCCCCGGTCCAGCTCACGATCGTCATCAGCCACACCTGCGCCGAGGACCTGCGGATCCGCCTGCGCGGCCCGAGCGGGACCTACTACACCGTCAAGAGCAGCGGCGGCACCTCCTGCACCTCCTTCGGCACCCGCAACTACTCCGTCCCCGTCAGCCAGACGGCCGCCGGAACCTGGACCCTAGAAGTCGCCGACCAGTACAGCCAGGACACCGGCTTCCTGGACTCCTGGAGCATCACCCTCTGAGTCCCGTTCGGGGCGCCTGCCCAAAGGCGCCCCGAACCGCCGCGCCGGAGGCGCGGCCATGAACACGGCGCCCCTGCGACCAGTGGGCCTTCCGGTCGCAGGGGCGCCGTGCCTCAGCATGATAGCAATGGTTTTCATAATCGATAAGAGCCTGCAGTGGACGCGGCGCGGCCACGTCCCCGGCCTCCCACCCGCGGGGCTAGTCTTGGCGGACATGGTACGTACACGCCTTTATCGCGACGGCGCCCTCGCGGCCGAAGGCTTCCCGATCGCCGACGTCTCCGACCACCTGGAGGATCCGTCGGCCACCGTGTGGTTCGACCTGTGCTCTCCCCCGCCCGAGAAGCTGGCCGTCATCAGCGAGGAGCTGGGCCTGCACCCGCTCGCCATCGAGGACGTTCTGCATCCGCACCAGCGGCCCAAGCTCGACATCTACGAGAGCCACCTGTTCATCGTGGCGTACGCCGTGAGGCTGGGCGACGACACCGGCTCGCTCGGCTTCAGCGAGGTGTCGATGTTCGTGACGCGCAACGCGCTCGTCACGGTGCGCTCGGACGAGGCGTTCGACATCGACGCGGTGGCCGCGCGCTGGGACGCGAGCCCGGGCCTGGCCAAGCACGGCGTGTCGTACCTGCTGCACTCCCTGCTCGACTACATCGTCGACGGCCACTTCGATGTCGCCCAGGCCCTGGACGACCGGGTCGAGGAGCTCGAGGACACGCTGTTCACCGACCATCCGGGCAACGGGCGTGGCATCCAGCGGCGCATGTTCGACCTGCGCAGGACGACGGTGCGGTTCCGCCGGGTCGTGGTGCCGATGCGCGAGGTCGTCAACGGCCTCATGCGCCCGGACCTGCGCGTGGTCCAGCCGGACATGGCGCCCTACTACCAGGACATCTACGACCACGTCCTGCGGGTCTCGGAATGGACCGAGTCGCTGCGCGAGCTGGTGGGCAACGTCCACGAGACGCACCTGAACCTGCAGGGCTACCGCATGAACGACATCATGAAGCGGGTGACGAGCTGGGCGGCCATCATCGCGGTCCCCACCATGATCACCGGCTTCTACGGGCAGAACATCCCCTACCCCGGCTTCGGGCAGTCCGCCGGCTTCTGGACCTCAACCCTGCTGATCCTCGTCGCGTCGGCGATCCTGTACGTCGTCTTCCGCCTGAGGGACTGGATCTGACCTTCGCGGCGCCGAGGGTCAGCCCCCGCAGGTGCTGGACCCACCGAGGTCGACCATCGCCTTGTAGACCTGGTCGGGGCGCATGGGCGGCTCGGGCAGCGGGTGGGCGCGGTCGGCGCGGAAGGCGTCCAGCATCAGGCCGAGGTGGCGCCGCCAGGCCGTCGGGCAGACCACGCTCGTGGCGTCGGTGATGCGCGTGTGCGCCCACACGACGAGCGCGAGGTCCTCGGCGGTGACGTCGGGCCTGACCGCGCCCGCGGCCTGGGCGCGCTCCACGATGAGGACGCTGAGCTCGTAGATGCGGCCCCGGGCGCGCTCGCTGCACGAGGCGTCGGGGAAGCGCATGGACGCCAGGTCGTTGAACCCCCGGTCGTGCGCCTGGAGCTCGCACAACCGCTCCAGGTAGAAGGCGAACGCCTCCCACGCGTCGTCCATGACGAGCGCCCGCTCAGCGTGCTCCAGCCACGCGCCGAGCTTCTCGAGGAAGATCGCCTCGACCAGTTCCATGCGGGTGGGGAAGTTGCGGTAGAGCGTGCCGATGGCCACGCCGGCCTGCCGGGCTATCTGCTCCAGCGGAGCGTCGAGCCCTTCGGAGGCGAAGACCGCGCGCGCCGCGGCGAGAAGGGCGTCGCGGTTGCGTCGCGCGTCACGACGGAGGGGCCGGGCGGCTGCGGTGTGAGCGGAGTCGTCGGGCGGCATTTCCCCAGTGTAACCAACTGGAGGCCACCCTCGACTTATGTGCTACGCTCCCAAAGCCGAGGAACCCCTCGACTTCCGGACGCGCAGGTCGGGCGCGCTTTTCCGGAGGTGATCCCCAGGCTGTGCGGCCGGCACGCCTGGACCGCACCCTCCCCGTCCGGCCCTTCGAAGGAGACCCTGTGAACGTCTTCCTCTGGGTGCTTCAGGCACTCCTGGCCCTGGCGTTCGGCCTCGCCGGCGTGCTGAAGTCCACCCGTCCCAAGGAACAACTGGCCCCGCAGATGCCGTGGGTCGGCGACTTCTCCGCCGGCACGGTCAAGCTCATCGGCGCGGTCGAGTTCCTCGCCGCCCTCGGCCTGATCCTCCCCGCCGCCACCGGCATCGCCCCGATCCTGACCCCGCTGGCCGCGACCGGCCTCGTGATCACCATGATCGGCGCCATCGTCGTCCACGGCCGCCGCGGCGAGCCCCAGGGCATCGTGATCAACGTCGTCCTGCTGGTCCTCTCCGCCCTGGTCGCCTGGGGCCGCTTCGGGCCCTACAGCTTCTGAGTCACGGCGTGTAGATCACAGAGCATCCGCCCACGCCGCGAGCGCCGCCTCGCTCGTGACGTGGTCCAGGCCGACGGCGACGGCGCCGTGCAGCGCGCCGTCGTCGCCGTACGCGGCGTCGAGGACGGGCGGGGGCAGGTCCCTGCGGAAGCTCATCAGTCCGTCCGCGTAGGCCGCGCCGAAGCGGGCGGAAGCGGCGGCGCGCAGGTGGACGGCCAGGCCGCCGAGCGTGACGACGTCGGGGGCATGGGCGTTGACCAGCCCGGCGATGCCCGCCGCCAGCGACCCGGCGACCACGCCCGCCGCCCGCGCGGCCGCCTCGATGGGAACGTCGTCGAGACCGTCCCCCGCGGCCTCCCGGCCCGCGACCCGGGCGAGGACCCGGCGGGCGTACGTACGCGGGTCGCGCGGGGCGGGCGCGCCGAGGTGGCGGGCGAGGGCGCGGCCGTCCACCTCCAGGTCCCAGCACCCGCGCGCGCCGCAGGGGCAGCGCAGCGCCCGGTCGCCGAAGGGCATGTGCCCGTACTCGCCGCCCGTGCCGCCCGCGCCCGTGACCGGGCGGCCCCCGACGATGAGGGCGCCGCCGACGCCGACCTCGACCAGCAGGTGCAGCGCGGTCCCGGCCCCGGCGGCGGCCCCCGTGCGCGCCTCGGCCACCCCGGCGAGGGTGGCGTCGTTGCCGACCAGCAGAGGCAGACGCGAGCGGGCGGTCAGCGCGCCGAGCTCGACCGGCCCCCAGCCGAGGCCGGACGCCTGGACGATCCGGCCGTCGCGGACGGTGGCGGGTACGGCCAGGGACACCGCGCGCAGCCGGTCGCCGTGACGTCGCCACGCGCCGGCGACGACCTCGCCGAGCGCACCGAGGACGGCGCCGGGCTCGCGGCCGGCGTGCCGTCCCTGCCGGAGGTCGTGGATCCGCCCGTCCAGCGAGGCGAGCCCGCACCGCCAGTCCTCCTGGCGCAGGTCGACCGCGAGGACCAGCGGGCCGGAGGGGTGCGGCGCGAGGACGGTGGTCGGCCGTCCGCGGCCCCGCGCGGGCGCCGGGGTCTCGCTGAGCAGGCGCAGCTCGCGCAGCCGCGCGGTGATCTCGGTGGCCGACCCGGTGGTCAGGTTCAGCCGCCGGGCCAGCTCGGCGCGGGTGATGCCGGGCTCCCCGCGGACCCGGGCCAGCACGTCGGCCGCGGTGCGCCAGCGCGCGGTGCGGGCGCGCTCGGGCCGGTCGCCGGTCCCTGTTCCCGGAGCGGCGTCGCCGGATCGCCGGGGCCCGTCGCTTGCCATCCGCCGTGTCCACCACCTTATGCTCGTGCCACGAGTATAAACCGGAAGGGGTGGACATGGATCTGACGCACGTCGAGGCCGTCCTGCTCGACATGGACGGCACGCTCGTGGACTCCGACGCCGCCGTCGAACGCGGGTGGAGGGTGTGGGCCGCCGAGTACGGCGTGGACGCCGGGACGGTACTGGAGATCATGCACGGCAGCCCGTCCATCCTCACGGTCCGCCGGCTGCTGCCCGGCGCCGAGGAGACGGCCGTGGCCGCCGCGGCGGCCCGCCAGCTCGCCCTGCAGTACGACGACCTGTCCGACGTGGTCCCCGCACCGGGCGCGCGGGAACTGGTGGCCGCGCTCGGCGACCTGGCGTTGCCGTGGGCGGTCGTCACCAGCGCCGACGCGCGGCTGGCCAAGGCCCGTCTCGGCGCGGCCGGCATCGACCCGCCCGTGCTGCTCACCATCGAGGACGTGACGGCAGGCAAGCCCGACCCCGAGGGCTACGTCCTCGCCGCCGCCCGGCTCGGCGTCCACCCCGGCCGCTGCCTGGTCGTCGAGGACAGCACCCCGGGGACGGCGGCCGGGTGGGCGGCGGGCGCGACGGTCGCCTCCCTCAGGGGCCTGCCCGGCGACGTGCCGCTCACCGGCCTGGCCGAGCTCGCCGGCCTGCTCACCCGTTCGCTCCGGCCCCGGCCCGCGACCGGGTGACCGTCCCCCGGGCCACCGAGCGGCGGCCGGGCATCCGCCCCCACGCACATCGCCGTCCCCTGGGCCGGGCCCAGCCGACGATCTGTCACAGGAACCCCTCGACCTGGTCGTCACCCTCTCGGCAGGGGCCGGGCGGCCGGTTCGGGCGGGCGAGGCCCGCCCGAACCGGCCGTATGACCTGCTGCCGTCCGGCGATGCTAGGCAGTCGGACGTCCGGTAGCCGTGATCATCGATCGTTTGGTCGGACAAGTGGGGAATGGGCGCGCACGAGCGGCCATGGTTCGGCGATCCCCGACGACCGCCGGCCAGATGCGCGGCCCGCGGAGCGATCCCGCTACGCTCGGCCCTCCGCGGGCCGGTCCTCATGGGGCCGATCCCCCTGAGGCCACACTTCCCGAGGCGCGGCCTCCTGATGCGCGGGTTCCCGGCCCCGATCCGCCTCGGACTGCCGGCGGAGTTGGGCGTAACGCTCGGCGACCCGCCGGGCCGTGGTCACCGGGTCGTCGGCGGGGCTGTAGCTGTAGCTCCTGCGGTTGCCCGCCGTCACGGCACCCGACCACCAGAAGCAGGAGCCGTCGGTCCACGCGACGAGGTCGACCCACACGCTGACCAGCGCGAGCCCGCGCCCCTCGTGGACCTCGCCCGTGATGCCGTGCCGTTCCAGGGCACGGCTCAGCCGGTGGGCGGCCTGCGCGGACGGATGCCGCCACGACCGCTCATCGTCCGTCATGGCGGTCCCCTCGCGCGCGTGCGGCAGCCCTCATGGCCACGAACCTAGAAATGAGACGACAAAGCGGGCAAGAGGGTTTCTCATTGTTGCTTCGGATTGGTCAATGATTCAATCTCCCGGCAGCGTCAGGAAACCCGCCGTTACTAGTGCGGACACTTCGGGAAACCGGTCGTCCGCACCAGCCTCGCCGCACCCGAAAATGCCCGGCCGTTCACCGCCATCACCGGCCTGGCCAGCCACGATGACCTCGGATCTCGGAAATCCGGAAATCGGACCGCTCATATTCAGGCCGGATATGGGCCACCCAAATAACGGGGACGCCGTGACGGGCGTCGCACGGTCCGCGAGGCGCGGAGCGTCCCGAACGCGCATTTCCGGGGGCGGGTGGGCTGGAACGCCGTCCATGTCGGCGGAAGTCTGGTTGCGTCTGGTTTCCCGCCCGCGCCACGCCCACGCCCCGGGCCGGGGACCGCGAACGCGCGTGCGGACGAGCCGCGTACGGCTCGGGCGACCCGCGCCTGGGCTACGAGGAGACGTGCGTCCGCGGTTCGTGGTGTTCGACGGCACGGCGACGTCCTTCGCGGGGCCGAGCGGCGACCAGCGGGCGTTCTACCGCCCGTACTTCACCACGCTCACCGACGCGCACAGCGTCTCCCCCGCGCTGGACACCTACGACCCGACCCCGACGCGGGCCCTGGCGCGAGCCCGGCGCGGGCCAACTCCCTTGGCTGCCCGAGCGCGACCGTCGTTTCCAGCGACTGGCGCACCGTCCCCGGCCGGCAGGGCCCGCACCCGCGCGGCGCCTGCTGACCCCAGGCCAGCAAATCGGGCATACGACGCAAAACTTCACCCACCCGCAACCCGGAGTTGAGCTATAACCCTTATGTCATGTAGGTATACAGGGTTATTCTGAGCACGTGCCTCACCCTCCAGCGGTCGTCATCGTGGGCGGCGGCGCCAGCGGAAGCCTGGCGGCCATCCACCTGCTCCGCGCGCCGGCGAACGGCGCACCGCTGGAAGTCGTGCTGGTCGACCGGGACGGGCGCCACGCGCTCGGGCAGGCCTACGCCACCACCGACCCGCGTCACCTGCTCAACGCCTGCGCCGAGAAGATGAGCGCCGTGGACGGCGACCCCGGCCACCTGCTGGCCTGGGCCCACGCGAACGGCCTGGACGTCGCCGGGTCCGACTTCCTCCCCCGCGAGGCGTACGGACGCTACCTGCGCCACGTCCTGGACACCGAGGCGCGCCGCGCCGCGCCCGAACGGCGGCTGACCCGGGTGACCGGCACGGCCTGCTCGCTCGCCCGCCCGGCCACCGGCCGTCCACTCCACGTGCGCCTCACCGACGGGCGCGTGATCGAGGGCGACGCGCTGGTGCTCGCCACGGGCAACCCCTCCCCGGCCACGCCCCCGGGCCTCATCGGGCACACCGGCGAACGCTACATCGCCGACCCGTGGGCGCCGGGCGCGCTCGGCCGCGTCCGCGACGGCGCGGTGCTCGTGATGGGCACCGGCCTGACCATGGTGGACATCGCGCTCACGGTCACCGGGACCGACCCGCGCGCGGTGGTGTACGCCGTCTCCCGGCACGGCCTTCTGCCCCGGCCGCACCGGCACCCGTCGCCCCCGCCCGTCCCCGCGCCCGTCCCCGAAGGCCCACTCACGCTCGCCCGGCTGCTGCGAGCCGTCAGGAGCGCCGTCCGGGACAACGACGGCGACTGGCACGCCGTGGTGGACGGCCTGCGGCCCCGCGTCCCGGACCTGTGGTCACGGCTCGCCCCCGGCGACCAGCGCCGGTTCCTGCGCCTGGTGGCCCGCTACTGGGAGATCCACCGCCACCGCCTCGCCCCCGCCACGGCCGCCCTCGTCGACGAGTTGCGCGCCACCGGCCGCCTACGCGTACTGCGCGGCCAAGTGGTCAGCGCCGTCCACACCGCGGGCCCGATCGGCGCGGCCGGCCCGGCGAACGCCATAGGCCCGGTCGGCGCGGCAGGCGTCATAGGCCCGGTCGGCGCGGCCGGGGCGGCGAACGCCGTCGGCATCTCCGGTGTGACATGCTCTCCGGACGGGCTGACCGTCGCGGTGGAGGACGGCGACGTCCGGCGCGACCTGCGGGTCGACTGGCTGGTCAACGGCACCGGCCCCGCCTCCGGGGCCGACCGCGACCCCTTCCTTGCCCGCCTGCTCGCCGACGGGGTGATCCGCCCCGGCCCGCTCGGGCTCGGCCTGGACGCCGACGGCGACGGCGCCGTCCTCGACACCACCGGTCGCCCGTCCGACCACGTCTTCACCCTCGGCCCGCCCCTGCGCGGCAAGTGGTACGAGACGACGGCGGTCCCCGAGATCCGCGCCCAGGCCGCGGCCCTGGCCCCCCGCCTCATCGAGGCCGTCACCCACCCCGCGGCCCTGCGCTGAGGCACCCGGATCCCCCGATCCGGGCCGCCGATGACCGGCCGGGTCCCGCACCTGCGGTCGATTCCTGCGAGGCAATCGAATATATGGCCATCTCATGGATTTTCGGACGCTACGGTGGGGCGTGGCCACCTCCGGATACTCGGGCACCCCGCTCGCCAAGAAGATCGGCGTCAAGCCCGGCTACCGGGTCCGCCTGGCGCACCGCCCCGATGGCTGGGCCATCCCAGACCTCCCCGACGACTGCGCGGTCACGAACGCCGGCGGGACCGCCGGGGCCGACGTCACCGTGGCCTTCTACCGCGCGGCGGCCGACCTGGCGGATGAGTCGTCCCAACTGGTCCACGACCTCGCCGACCACGCGATGCTGTGGATCGCCTGGCCCCGCCGCGCCGCTGGGCACGCCAGTGACATCACCGAGAATCTGCTGCGCGAGGTCTTACTGCCGCTCGGCGTCGTGGACGTGAAGGTCGCCGCCCTGGGCGACGACTGGTCCGGCCTGAAGTTCGTCCGCCGCAAGGAGAACCGCACCACCTGACCCGGCCGACGGGAGGGCCCGCTCGCTGGCCTGTGACCGATCCTCAGATGAGCACCGTCGGGACATCTCACCTGAGGATCCATCACCAGGGGGACGCGGCCAGGTCAGGCGGACAGTTCTCCTCGCGCGAGGCCGCGCAGGAACGCCGACCAGCCGCCAGGAGAGGCGACAAGAGCCGGACCTGACGGGTTCTTACTGTCGCGGACCGCTACCAGCCCCGGCAGGTTCGACGCCACCTCGACACACTCTCCCTGGTCCGCGCTGAAGCTGCTCTTACGCCACCGTGCGTCCTGAAGGTCTTGCATCACTTTGGTTCACCGCTTCCTCTATTAGTCGAAGTGACTGGCTGAACGGGACGGCCTCGGCCCGGAGCGCGTCGTACCGGCGGACCAGCTCGGCGATCAATCGGCGGTCGTCGAAGGTGCGTCCGGACGGTTGCGCATCCGTGTATGCGGCGTAGGGGTGCCCGTTCCGTTCCGCGATGATGAAGCCGCCTGCCATCCCGCAGTGCGCCCGCACCGTGCAAGGCACGACTTGGATCGTCACCTGGGGATGCCGGGCGATCTCAAGCAGGTACCTTAGCTGTTCGCGGGTGACCTCCATATCGCCGATCACGCGCCGGATAACGCCTTCGTCCATGACCACGCTGAGCGCGGGCGGCTTTTCCCGGTGAAGGATCGCCTGCCGCTGCATACGGTTGGTCAGCCGCCTTTCCAGCACCTCATCGGTGATGCCGGGCGTTGCGGCGAGGACTTCACGAGCGTACGCCTCGGTCTGGAGCAGACCGGGGACGATCATCGGCTGCCAGGTTCTCAGCCCCGTCGCGTCCTCCTCTTCCTCCAGCCACGGGCGCAGGTATTCGGGGGCCTTGTGCCAGGTCGTGGCCATATACAGCCTGACCATGGTGCCGTCCAGGCCGAAGACCTGGTCGCACAGTTCCGCGAACTGGCGGGACGGGGGGCGTTTGACCTGCTCGACCATGTTGACCATCGAGTCGGAATAGCCGAGGCGCTGGGCGAGCTGGCGCTGGCTCATGTTGACCGCGTTCCGGTAGCGGCGCAGCTCGAAGGCGAACAGGGCGCGCGGGGACTCGTACGGGTCTGGCTCTCGGTCGGGGGGCATGGTGCACCTGCCTATCGACTAGGACACTTCGCTGCATGAATCACGCCGCCCACCATGACTGTGGTCACGGGGTGGATGCGATCCACTACCAAGAGTAGTCCGATGGCGGCATTCTGTTAGGGCGAACTCCCGATCACGTCCGGCAATTCTCCGGCGAGCGAAAAGGCATGCCGATGATGACAGGATTCCTGCTCGGCGTTACCCACCTGACCGGTTCTCCGCAGTCGGCCGCACAGGCCCGTGAATACGTGCGCGCCAAACTCGGGAAGCATCACCCGGCGCTGGACGACGTCGTATTACTGGTATCCGAGGTCGTCACCAACGCCGCCGTCCATTCCAATTCGAGAAACGGCGGCGTGGTCACCCTGGCCATCGCCGATTGTCACGACCTCGTCCGCGTCGACGTGGTGGACGCCGGCGGCGAAACGGCTCCGCGCGTGTGCGATGACGACCAGGCCGAAGGCGGACGCGGCCTGGTGCTGGTGGACCACATTTCCCACCGCTGGGACGTCCACGAGGACGACACCGGGCGCACGGTGTGGTTCGAGGTGAAGTACCGGCACGCCTACGAGCCCCATGGCGTTCCCCCTCGACCCTCGTAGCGAGGACCGGTGGAGAACCGGACCGATCAGCGGGCACGAGGCCGGGACACGGTCAGGTGGAGGGACTGCCATGGCGAGGGCATGCGTGTGATGATTGCGCTGCCCGTGGTTTCCCTCATAGGACCAATAGTCATCTGGCCGTTGTGCAGCTAGGGGGGCCGATCCAGTGCGCCAAGCCCGGCCGGGCCGTGTCCGCGTCTTCGCCGTCCTGTTCCTGCTCACGTTCACGTCGGCGGCCGTCGGCGGGGTGATCGCGGGGATGAAGATAACCGAGCTGCGCGACGCGGCGCGCGCGCAGGAGAGCCGGCTGGCGTCGCTGCAGAGCAGGGTGAGCACCGTCAGCAAAGAGACAGACCAGCTCCGCGACGAGCGGGACGCCGCGAAGAAGGCCATCGCGGAACTGGAGAAACAGTCCGGCACGTCCGTGAAGGACGTCACCGAGATCTTCCGGGACGGGCTGACGCTGACCCGGACGAGCGTGCTCGACGCCGCCCTCCCGAAGGACCCGCTGAGCGTTCCCCTCCAGCAGGCGAACTGCCGGTCGGACTTCGACAACTGGGCCTGCGAGGACTTCACGACCATCTCGGCGTCGCTCTCGCCGTGCGAGACCGGCGAGCCGTGCCTGTCGCAGACGTGGGTGGACGGCGCGGCGGTGCTTTCCAGGGGCGACGACCCGGCCGCGACGACGTGGTCCGGCTCCGGCACTCCGGTCGGCGTGCAGTTCCAGTGCGGCGGCGCCGACGTCAGCGCCGAGATGACGTGGAGTTTCACGTTCGAACCCCGCGCGGCCGCCTTCGACCCGAGCAGCCGGAAGTGGAGGGTCACCGAATACTCCGCCGAATTCCAGCTCCAGACCTCCCCGGGCTCGGCCTGCCCCGAATTCACGGCGACCTGGACCCTGCCCGACGGCACCGTTTCCTGATCGCCCGGCCTGCCCGGCAACCCGCCACCGCACGCCGCACGGACACGCGAGGGCGTTTCGACGAGACCGGGACGGCACCTCACTCGGGGAGGCGCCGTCCCGGTCACGTGGGGCCGTTCAGCCGTTCACGTTCGAAATGCCGCGATAGATGAATATGGAGATATCGGAGTAGGTGTTCTGCACGATGGCCCTGGTCTCTGGGACGCGTTTCAGCTCACGTAGTTTCGGCATTACACGGTCGAGATCGAGTGTTCCATGAATGCGCGCGAGATGCCCCAGACAGGTGATGGCCACTTCGCGCACGTAAAGGTTTGGATGATCGCACAGTTCGAGGCATCTGTCCTGAACCCAGCGCCAGTCATCGGCCCCCCCGAGAGTCGCAGCTACCAGGCTATCGCGGATCAGATCGATGTCGTTCGCTTCCATGGCCCGCAGCAGGCTCTCAGGAATGCCCTCCTCGGCCTCCTCGTACTCCATTCTTATTTCGGCCTTCCTCAGTGGTCGACGATACCGGCCTTGATCAACGCACTTCGCGCTCTGTCGTCGAGGCCCTTCCATCGAACGCTAAGCGAGTCATGCCGGATAGGCGTGGGTTTCGGTGGCTTTGACCGAGGCCCAGATGGCCTGGCCGGGGGTGAGGTCCAGGTCCGCCACGGCGGCGGGGGTGATGTCGGCGAAGGCGGTGATGGGGCCTTCGAGGTGGACGCGGACGTTGTCGCCGTGCCGTTCGATGCCCTCGATGCGGGCCTGCCAGAGGTTGCGCGGGGTGCCGTCCGGACGGGCCCGGTAGAGGGCGACGGCGGCCGGTGAGAACGCGACGAACGCCGGGCCCTGAAGATGCTCGACGACGCTGAAGGACATACCGCCCACCTCGACCCGGCGGTCGGAGGCGGTGCCCCGGTACAGGTTGAGGCCGACCAGGCGGGCGACGTAGTCGGTGCGGGGACGGCGGGCGACCTCGGCGGGCGGGCCGGTCTGGACGATCGCGCCGTCCTCGACGACCACGAGCCGGTCGGCGAGCACCATCGCGTCCAGCGGGTCGTGGGTGACGAGCACGGCGGCGCCGTCGAAGTCGTCCAGGTGGCGGCGCAGTTGTGAGCGGATCTCCAGGCGGGTGTGCGCGTCGAGGGCCGCGAGCGGCTCGTCCAGCAGGAGCAGCCGCGGCCCGACGGCCAGGGCGCGGGCCAGGGCGACGCGCTGCGCCTGACCGCCCGACAGGGTGCCGGGACGTGCGGAGGCGTGCGCGGACAGGCCGACCCGCTCCAGCAGGGCCGCGGCGGTGCGGCGGGCCTCGGCCTTGGACGCGCCGTGGCAGCGCGGCCCGAAGGCCACGTTGTCGAGGGCGGACAGGTGCGGGAACAGCAGGTAGTCCTGGAAGACCATGCCGATGGGGCGGAGCTCGGCCGGCAGGTCGTGCAGGGGACGGCCGTCGAGGCCGATGCGGCCCCCCTCCGACAGGGCGGCCAGCCCGGCCAGCGCCCGCAGCGCGGTGGTCTTCCCGGCGCCGTTGGGCCCGAGCAGCGCCAGCACCTCCCCCGGCGCGACCTCCAACTCGATGTCCAGGACGAACGCGGCCCGCGTGACGACGAGCCGCGCCCGCAGCCCACCACCGTCAGCGGCGCCGGAGCCGCTCATCGCAGCGCCCTCGGCCGGGCGGGACCGACGTGCGCCCCACCATCTCGCGGCACGGGCCAGGTCGGCGGGCGGACGCCTGATCCGGCGTGCCCGGCGGCGGACCGCGCGGGTGTACGGATGCGCGGTCGCACTGGCCGGGCGGACGGGGCGGGCCGGCTCATGGGGACGTCACCCACCTGTCGCGCAGGGCGGCGAGGATGGCGACCGAGACGACGAGGAGGACCAGGCTGAGGACGATGGCGGACTCGGGGTCGGTTTCCAGGGCAAGGTAGACGGCCAGCGGCATGGTCTGGGTGCGTCCGGGGAAGTTGCCGGCGAAGGTGATCGTCGCGCCGAACTCCCCCAGGGCGCGCGCCCAGCACAGGACGGCCCCGGCGACGACCCCGGGCGCGACCAGGGGCAGCGTGACGCGGTGGAACACCGTCCAGCGCGAGGCGCCCAGCGTGGCGGCGGCCTCCTCGAAGCGCGGGTCGGCGCCCCGCAGCGCCCCCTCGACGCTGATGACCAGGAACGGCATCGCGACGAACGCCTCGGCCACGACGACGCCCGCCGTGGTGAAGGGCAGCGAGACGCCGAAGGTGGCGTCCAGCCACTGGCCGACCAGCCCGCGCCGGCCGAGCACCAGCAGCAGCGCCACTCCCCCGACGACGGGCGGCAGCACGAGGGGGACGGTGATGAGCGCCCGTACGACGCGCCGCCCGGGGAAGCTCACGCGGGCGAGCAGCCACGCGAGCGGCACGCCCAGCAGCAGGCACACGGCCGTGGCGACGGTCGCGGTGACCAGCGACAGCCGCAGTGCCTCCAGCACCTGTGCCCCCGCCAGCCGGGACGGCAACGTGGACCACGGCGCGCGTACCAGCAGCCCGGCCAGCGGCAGCACCAGGAAGGCCATGCCGATCACGGCGGGTATCAGGAGCGGCCAGGGCGGGCGGCCCATCACGCGGTCGCCTCCGGCCGCGCCACGGCGAGGCCGCATCCTGGCGTGGCCGGAGGATGAAACTGGAGAAGTCATGAGATATCCGGACGACGCTGCGCGGGACGCCGGCCGGTGGACGACACGAGGGAAGCCACGCGACACCCCGGACGAGGCCGCGTGCGGGACCGGACGGAAGGCGTGGCGCGGGTCACGGGATCAGGGGGTCTCGAAGCCCGCCTTGCCCAGCACGTCCCTGCCCTGCTGGGACAGCACCAGGTCGACGAACTGCTGGGCCAGGCCGGGCGCGGAGGCGTTGGACAGCGGGGCGATCGGGTAGTCGTTGACGGCCTTGTCGGCCTCGGGGAAGGCGATGCCCGTCACCTTGCCCTGCGAGGCGAGGACGTCCGTCTTGTACACCAGGGCGGCGTCCACCTCGCCGAGCTGCACCTTGGTGAGCGTGGCCTTGACGTCCTGCTCCAGCGTGACCGGCTTGACCGTCACCCCGGCGGCGTCGAGCGCCTTGACGGCGGCGGCGCCGCACGGCACCTGCGCGGCGCACAGCGCGACCTTGACCTTCGGGTCGGCGAGGTCGGACAGCGCGTCCACCTTGGCCGGGTTGTCCGGCGGGACGGCGATCTCCAGCTTGTTGCGTACGAACGTGACCGGCGAGGCGGCCAGCGAGGCGTCCGTGACGGTCTTCATCGTTGCCGGGCTGGCGGCGGCGAAGACGTCCGCGGGCGCGCCCTGGGTGATCTGCTGCGCGAGCGTCGCGCTGGACCCGAAGTTGAACCTCACCGAGGCGCCCGGGTGGGCGGCCTCGAAGGCCTTGCCGAGCTCGGTGAACGTCCCGGTGAGCGAGGCGGCGGCGAACACGTTCAGCGTCGTGGCCTCGGCGGGAGCGGTCGTTGAGGCGGACGTGGGGGAGGACGCGGTCGCGGCCGGTTCCCCGGATCCGCAGCCGGACAGGCCTGTGGCGAGCGCGAGGACGACGGGGGCGGCGACCGCCCACCGGGATAGACGCCTGAACACCAAGGGCTCCTTACTGGTTCACCATGCGGGTGTGGTCGGGGATCTCCACGACGACGTTGGTCGACTTGATGACGGCGACCGCCACCACGCCGGGCTGGAGGCCCAGCTCGTCGGCGGCCTGGCGGCTCATCAGCGACACCACGCGGTACGACCCCGCGGCGATCTCGACCTGCGCCATCACCGCGTCCCGGATCACCTCGGTGACGATCCCGCGGAAGCGGTTGCGCGCCGAGGACAGCCCCGAACCGTCCCCGGCCTCGATCTGGGACCGCGCGAACGCGGCGAGGTCGGCACCGCCGACGCGCCGGTGGCCGTTCTCGTCGCGCTCGGCCGCCAGCCTGCCGGAGTCCACCCAGCGGCGGACGGTATCGGAGCTGACCCCGAGCAGCGCGGCGGCCTCGCTGATCCGGAACGTCGTCACAAGCAATCACCATACCTTCGCACATTCCAGCTACAAGAGGCGGATCCCATCGCAACAGCGGCGTTATACATGGCCTCCCTCTGGCATCCACGAGACCTCCTCGGGTGGCCCGCGCGTCGCCGCCCACGATCATGCCCGGACCCGTCGCCGTCACCCGCGGGTCACGCGACGGGGCATCGCCGGGTGAACCCGGATTCGCGTACGCTACGGCATGCTCTTACGCGAGTTGGAGTATCTGGTCGCCCTGGCACGGGAGCGGCATTTCACGCGGGCCGCCGCCGCGTGCCACGTCTCCCAGCCGTCGCTGTCCGCGGGCATCCGCAGGCTGGAGAAGGACCTCGACGTGACGCTGGTGCGGCGCGGGCAGCGGTTCGCCGGGCTCACCGCCGAGGGCGAGCGCGTGCTGCTGTGGGCCCATCGCATCCTCGCCGACCGCGACGCGCTGCGCGACGACCTCGTCCAGATGCAGACCGGCCTGTCCGGGGTCCTGCACGTGGGCGCGATCCCGACCGCGCTGCCCACCGCCTCTCTGCTCACCGCGCCGTTCTGTGAGCGGCATCCGCACGCCCGGGTCGGCCTGGTCTCGCTGTCGTCCCGCGAGATCCACCGCCGGCTCGGCGACTTCGAGATCGACGTCGCGCTGACGTACCTGGACGAGGAGGACCACGCCCGCGCGCTGCCGCTGTACGAGGAGCGCTACCTGCTGCTCACCCCGGACGACGGCGAGCTCGCCGGCCGCGCGCTGGCCCGCTGGACGGAGGTCGCCGCGCTGCCGCTGTGCCTGCTCGGCGGGCAGATGCGCAACCGGCGCATCCTCGACGACCTGTTCCGGGCGGTGGGCGCGGCGGTCGTCCCGGCGGTCGAGACCGACAGCGTGTCCGCGCTGTTCGCCCACGTGGCCACCCGCCGATGGTCCAGCGTCATCGCGCACGCCTGGCTCACCATGTTCGGCGTCCCGGACGGCCTGCGCGTCGTGCGCATGGAGCCGCCGCCGCGCCCGCCGAGGATCGGCCTGGTGACCGCCGACCGCTCCCCCGAGCCGGTGCTCGTGCGGGCCATGCTGCACGTCGCCCGCGGGCTGGACATCCGGGACGCGCTGGACCAGAACCTGCGCCGCCATCTGCGTTGATAGACTCCGCCTATCGCCCATAGGGACATACGCTTTGACCCCGTCCCGGCCCGCCCGGAAGGTGAGATCAACAGCTCCCGATGGACGGAAGGCGACGACGATGGCGAAGATCCTCTGCGTCCTGTACGACGACCCGGTTGACGGCTACCCCGCCACCTACGCGCGCGACGACCTGCCCGTCCTGGACGGCTACCCGGGCGGCCAGACGCTGCCGACCCCCTCGGCCGTCGACTTCACCCCGGGCAAGCTGCTCGGCAGCGTGTCCGGCGAGCTCGGCCTGCGCACCTTCCTGGAGGCGGCCGGGCACACGCTGGTCGTCACCTCCGACAAGGAGGGCGACGGCTCGGCGTTCGACCGTGAACTCGCCGACGCCGACGTGGTGATCTCCCAGCCGTTCTGGCCGGCGTACCTCACCGCCGAGCGCATCGAGCGGGCGCCCAACCTCAAGCTGGCGATCACCGCCGGCATCGGCTCCGACCACGTCGACCTGGACGCCGCGATCCGGCACGGCGTCACCGTGGCCGAGGTGACCTACTGCAACAGCATCAGCGTGGCCGAGCACGTGGTCATGATGATCCTCTCGCTGGTGCGCAACTACCTGCCGTCCAACAAGTGGGTGCTGGACGGCGGCTGGAACATCGCCGACTGCGTCGCGCGGTCCTACGACCTGGAGGGCATGGACGTCGGCACCGTCGCGGCCGGGCGCATCGGGCTGGCCGTGCTGCGGCGGCTCGCGCCGTTCGACGTGCGGCTGCACTACACCGACCGCCACCGGCTGCCGCGCGAGGTCGAGGAGGAGCTGAACCTGACCTGGCACCCCTCCACCGCCGACATGGTGCCGGTCTGCGACGTGGTGACGATCAACGCGCCGCTGCACCCCGAGACCGAGGGCATGTTCGACGACAAGCTGATCGCGAGCATGAAGCGCGGCGCGTACCTGATCAACACCGCGCGGGCCAAGATCTGCGACCGCGACGCCGTGGTCCGCGCCCTGGAGAGCGGCCGGCTCGCCGGGTACGCGGGCGACGTCTGGTACCCGCAGCCCGCCCCGGCCGACCACCCGTGGAGGTCCATGCCGCACCACGGCATGACCCCGCACATCTCCGGCTCCTCCCTGTCGGCCCAGACCCGCTACGCGGCCGGGACGCGGGAGATCCTGGAGTGCTGGCTGGAGGGCAAGCCGATCCGCGACGAGTACCTGATCGTCCAGGGAGGGCACCTCGCGGGCGCCGGCGCCCACTCCTACTCCACCAAGTCCTGAGAACCCGCTCCACCACACCCCGGGGCCCGCTCCACCACACCCCGGACCCGCTCCACCACCTAAGGACCCGCTCCACCAAACGCTGAGGACGGCTCCGCCGAGCCCAGGGACCCGCGCCGTCAAGTCCTGGGGTCCCCGCTCCACCGAACCGTGATGACCCGGCCGCTCCGGTGACTCCCGGCGCCGCGCCGCACGCCGCTCCCGACCGGTGGCGACGGAGCGCGGTTCGCCGGGTGTCGCCGAGGTTACGGGCGACTCCGATGATCCCTTTCTTCGGATTCCGAACCGGGAAAACGGGCTGACAGCCGGTTATCATGACTGCGTCGGCGACGGCCCGACTGCTCCCGAGTCATCAGGATCCCCACGATGCTGAAAGCCGGTCGGTCCCAGGAGGAGATCCGCCAGCACAATCTGGGCGCCCTGCTCCGGCACGTGCACCTGGGCGGCGCCGTCTCCCGCGCGGTGCTGGCCGACCGCATGGGCCTGAACCGCAGCACCATCATGGCGCTGACCGCCGAGCTCACCTCCGCCGGGCTGGTCCGCGAGGAGCTCCCCAAGGAGACCCGCAAGGCGGGCCGGCCGTCGCTGGTGGTCCGCCCCGAGTCCGACCGCGTGTACGTCCTGGCCTTCGACGTCCGCGTGGACCGGCTCGTCGCCGCCCGGGTCGGGCTCGGCGGGACGATCCTGGCCCGCAGGGAGGCCGTGCGGCGGCGCGCCGGCGCCGACCTGGACGACGTGGTCGGCGTGCTCGCCCGCTTCGCCCGCCTCCTGCACCGCGACGCGCGTCCGGACTCGGTGTGCGTCGGGGTGGGGGCGGCGTACTGCGGCATGATCCGCCCCGGGGATGGAATGGTGCGTTTCGGGCCGAACATGGGGTGGGTGGACCAGGCGTTCGGCACCGAGCTCAGCGACCGGCTGGGGCTCGGGCTGCCGGTGGCGGTCGGCAACGAGGCCCACCTCGGCGCGCTCGCCGAACACCAGCGCGGGGCGGGCGTCGGCTTTCAGAACCTCGTCTACCTGCACGGGGACGTCGGCGTGGGCGGCGGCATCATCGTCGGCGGCAAGCTGCTCGACGGCGACCGCGGGTACGGCTGCGAACTCGGCCACATGATCGTCAACCCGTACGACGGGCGGGCCTGCGGGTGCGGCTCGCGCGGCTGCCTGGAAGCGGAGGTCGGCGAGCAGGCCCTGATCGACATGGCAGGCCGCACCTCGGAGCTGTCCGGCCGCGAGGGCGTGCGCGCCGTGGTGGACGCGGCCGCGCGCGGCGACGAACCGGCCCGCGACGCCCTGCGCCGCATCGGCGACTGGCTCGGCATCGGCGTCGCCAACCTGATCAACCTGTTCAACCCCGGCGTCGTCATCTTCGGCGGCATGCTCCGCGAGGTCTACCCGAGCGCGGCCCCGGAGGTCCACCACCGCGTCACCTCCAACGCCCTGGTCATCTCCCGCGAAGTACACCTCCGCACCTCGGGCCTCGGCGACGACAGCACCCTGATCGGCGCCGCCGAACTCGCCTTCTCCAAGGTGCTCTCCAGCCCCCTCGAAGCCCTCGCCCGCTGACCGTCAGACTTTCAGCGGTCCTTGAATCTACGAGCCTACGAGCAGGGCTCCGCCGTAGAAGTACCGCGTGTGCTCGTCCGCGAACCATTCTTCACCTAGATGGACGCCGGTGATTCGCTCGGCCAGGAGGAAGGCGTGCGTCAGCCAGACGTCGAACGTCACCTTGTCCCGCAATCCGAGGCCGGCGAGGCGCGGTTCGAGAGGGCGCACGTCTCCCTCCGGGTCGTCGAGCCGGACCAGACGGCACACGAGCCGACCTTCGCGCGCATAGTAGAACGAGCAATACGACCCATGGGCCACGGTGATGCAGCAAGCCTCGCCTGCGGCGGAGAGCGCCTCAAGCTTGCGACGCCCTCCTGAGGCCAAGGGCTCCAGGACGACGAGCCACGCCCCGGCCAGGCCGATGAGCACCGGATTCGGACCTTCGCCTGACACCGCTCGCTCGTAGGACTCGTCGTAGGCGTCCGCGAGGTTTCTCTGCCCGGCCGTCGACGGATCCGCGCCGAGCACCTCCGCGAGCCGACCCGTGTCCGTGCCCGGCACCCACGTGACGGAGATGTTCCGCATCTGGAAGTCGTACCATTCGAGCAGATGCCGGTACGTAGGCTCCACGTGGTGCGGCAATGCGTCTCCCAGAAGATCGGGGCGGACGGTCGGCCCCGGGAATGGCACCTACGGCCCGCGGTGGCCGACCGTCACGGGCGGATTTCTATTGAGGAATCGTCACATAGAAGCGCTCGAACTCGAGGGAATGTTCTCTCGTTCACGGGCGTCGCCGAGCTCTCCCTCAGGGCTCTCCGCCCCTTTGCCGCGCTCGCAGGGACGTGTGATGGGATGGCCGTTCGGGAGGTAATAGACATGGAATACGTACGCCTGGGGACGACCGGGATGAAGGTGTCGCGGGTCTGTCTGGGGATGATGAGTTACGGGGATCCGGCGCGGTGGCAGGAGTGGGTGCTGGATGAGGAGGGGGCCGAGCCGCTGGTCAGGAAGGCCGCCGAGGCGGGGGTGACGTTCTTCGACACCGCCGACACCTACTCGGCCGGCGCCAGCGAGGAGGTCACGGGAAGCCTGCTGCGTAAGATCTTCACGCGCCGCGAGGAGTACGTCCTGGCGACCAAGGTCTACTTCCCGGTCGAGATCGCCACCAACGATCATGGGCTGTCGCGCAAGCACATCCACGCGGCCATCGACGCCTCGCTCACCCGGCTCGGGACCGACTACGTGGACCTGTACCAGATCCACCGCTGGGACGACAACACCCCCATCGAGGAGACGATGGAGGCCCTGAACGACCTCGTCCGCGCGGGCAAGGTGCGGTACATCGGCGCCTCGACCATGTACGCCTGGCAGTTCGCCAAGGCCCAGCATGTCGCCGAGCGGCACGGGTGGACGAAGTTCGTGGCCATGCAGCCCCACTACAACAAGTGGTTCACTTCAGGCATGAAGAAATCCGCCTGCACTCTCGCGGCGTAGCGCCACCCACATTGGCCATCACTACCCCCTTGACCTGCACGTCTGCTCAACCTCCCAAACCGAATCCTCTTGTCGATCTTGAACGGCAGTCCCGACTCGGCGAGGATCTTCTCTACATGGTCTAGGGCGGCGCAAGCGCCGCCGTCGGGGGCCGTCCGCCCTGCGGCGGCCAGCGGCTCCCGGGCTGCGGCCTTCGGCCGGTCCCGGGGCCGCGCCGTCCTCGGGCAACGACCCCCGACCAACGCAGCACGACCCTTCTCAGGTAGTCACCCCTACAGCCCTACGATCGCCACGGGGTGGTTAATCCTGTTGCGGGGTTGGGGGCGATCGACGGTCCGGCGCTTCGCACCGGCCCACCGGGCTCCCCAAGGGGCAGGCCCGTGGGGGGCTTCTGCGTTACCTCTCTCCCTTCTGTCTCTCGGGACACTGATCGTTCTCGGATTCGACATAACCCGATTGCGCCACGTGATCTAGTTCTCGCTAATCTCGAAGTTGACGAAGCAAATGGCCGCGCCACAGTTCGGGCAGTTCTCAGGTTCGCTGCGGATGTAGACCCGCTGCCCGCAAGGTCCGGGACAGATGGCCCAGCCGGACTTCTTCACAGTTTTGACCTTTTTGTTGGAGGTGGCGCTATGAACAACGCTCTATTCTCAAAAGGACGAGCCCCCGGCTTCAGCAAACCGGGGGCTCTAGGTGCTTACATCCCTATGCCTTGAGATCAACTAATGCCGATCTACATACCCCCTTAGTTGGATGCCCGTCCCCCGAGCCTGGAGGGGGCGACGACGCAGGGATGAGGCTCAACCCACGGCCTGTAGGCCGGGATGTCACCACGTCACCGCCCCAGCTTGAGAGGTCACGGCGCAGGCGAAGGCCCGCCGTTCCCGGATGAAGGCGAGGCAAGACGCCGCATGAATTGAGCCAGCATTTCGCGTGCCCGCTCGTGAGCGTCTTCCTCGCTGGGGAGACGCTGAATGAACTGTTCCCCTTTAGGGCCAGGCAGAATACAGCGCAGTTCATACGGCCGAGGCGTCACGTCCAAGATAAAGGCCCGGACCTCGCCGACCATGCCATAGCGGTAAGCGGCGACTTTCGCCGAGCGCACCCAGACGATTTCGAGTTGATCTAGATAGGCCATGGCGACCGGTGTTCTTCAAGTTGGACTTCCGCCTCTTCGAGGGCGCGCAGTTCTCGAAATCGCGCGGCTATCCGTCGCGCCGCCGTCGTGGGATTGTCCGCCGGGCACAGGGCGTAAATCCACCGCCCGGTATTCAGCGATACCCGACCGGTCCACCATCGGAAACAAAGTCCGGCAGGGTGGTCATGACACCACACCACCAGCCAGCAGGCCACCGACAATGCAGCCACCCCATCGCCCTCGTGGGGGTCGGCGGTGATGCCATGGGACTCCAGTTCGCGCGCCAGCCGCAGCACCGCCACCGCGACCGGGGGACGTTTCACGGTGGCAAGCTCCGCGATCATGGCTTGCGTCCCACGCCGCCCAGCACCCACACCGGGATATCGGGGTGATCGCTGGGGAACACCGGGTCATGATCGACCGGCCGCCACTCATTCAGCCGCACCACACCCGGATCGACCAGCCGCGTGCCCGTGAAGAACCGCGAGACTTGTGCGTGATCACGGAACACCACGTCAGCGGGGGTGTAGTGCAGAGATGCCGCAATCATGGCCGGAGTCGGTTCCAGGTGGGATACGGCCAGATACGAGCCGGGTGCCAGCGCACGCAGCAGGGTTCCCGTGATCTCGTAGGGGTCGTGTGCGCCACCGTCCGGAAAGAAGTGAAGGACGGCGAACAGCAGCACCCCGACAGGTTCGGACAGATCCAGGTACCGACCGGCCGCCCTCACGATCTCCTCGGACAACCGGAGGTCACCGGTAAGGGCGTATGTGGTCGGCGTGGTGGCGAGGATGGCCGTTGCATGAGCCCGCACCAAGGGGTCATTGTCCACGTACACCACCCGGGCACCGGGGATGATCTCTTGCGCGACCTCGTGAACGTTCTGCCGAGTGGGCAAGCCCGAGCCGATGTCCAGGAACTGACGGACGCCCGCCTCCCGAGCCAGGTAGCGGACCACCCGGGCGAGGAAGGTCCGGTTGGCCACCGCAAGCCGAGGAAGATAGGGGACAGCCCGGATGATCTTGTCTGCCTCCTCACGGTCGGCAGGGAAGTTGTCCTTGCCGCCCAGGAAGTAGTCATACATCCGAGCGACGTTCGGACGTTGTGGATCATGAACCGGGGCCGCGATCGTGGCGTCAGGAGTGTCCGAGAGATTCATACGGCCTCCATTCGTTGCCTGACGACGCCCGCCGTTCCGATCGGGAAGCGGGCGAGCACGTTGCGTGACGCACACAGCAAACCGTCTGGTGAAGCGTTCCCGGAGTGGCCAACAAGTGGTCAGGTGGTAGCCAGGCAGGGATCACACCAGGAGCCAGGAGGGGCCAGGGAGGGGCCAGGAGGGGGCCAAGTCCCCGGACTTCGCGACGATCACGCGATGGCACGGCAGATCAAGCGCATACTGGCCCCATGCACACGACCGGTGAAGTGATCCGAGAGCTTCGCTTGCATCAGGGCTGGTCGCAAAGCACCCTCGCAACGAAGCTTTGTGAGGAGGCGCAACGCGCGACCGTGACGCGCGAAGACGTCTCGCGTTGGGAGCTTGGCAAGCGCACTCCCGGCCCGTTCTGGCTCCGGCACCTGGCCACAGTGCTAGAAGTTCCCCTTACGGCACTGGAGAGCGACCCTGTGAAGCGCCGGACGTTCCTTACCAATGTCGCCGCCACCGCCATTGCTCCGGTCGTGGCGTCCGACCTCATTGAGCACGGTTTTGCCGCAGCACTGACCAAACGACCCACACTGGATCACTGGCACGCCAAACTCGCCGCCTACGGCAACGACTACATGTCTCTAGGAGCCAGCGAGATACAACGTCGCCTCGCCAGTGACCTTGTTGTGCTGCAACAGCAGGTAGACAAGCCTCGCATCTGGGATGTCGCCGCCAAGCTCATGACCTTGTACGGCAAGACCTTCCCCGGCAACGACGGCTCAAAGGCCGTCAACTGGTACCTCATGGCCATGCAAGCAGCCGACCGCTCCGAGGACGACTCAGCGCGTGTATGGGTCCGAGGCAGGGCAGCTATCGCACTCGGATACGAGGGAGCTTCCTTGTCGGTCGCGGAGACCTTCGCAAACCAAGCGTTGGCCATCTCGGACAAGCCATCGCTAGGCAGGTTGAACGCCCTGTTCGGGAAAGCTCACGTGGCGGCGATTCGTGGAGATGGCAGGGCCGCGAAAGCACTGCTTGAGGAAGGCCGAAGGGTGTTCGACGTGGCAGGTTCCGAGGAACAGGAATCGGACTACGCCGTCCCCCTGTGGCGCGTGAACGTCTTCACCAGCCTGCTAGCGGCTCGTCTAGGGGACGAGCGGACGGCGCTCCGAGCACAGGAGGTAGCAGCCAAGCATCTGCCTGCCTCTCTACCTCGTTTCGCTACTCACTTGGAGATGCACCGGGGCCTGATGCTGGCACGCGCAGGGGACCGGACGGGCGGCGTGGTCTACGCCCGTTCAGCCCTCGACAAGCTTCCGCCCGAAAAGCACAGTCTGACTCTCCGGATGCTCATGTCAGAGATCGAGCAGGGTTAGGCCGGTAACTCCCTCTCCGCCGTGGTGTCGCCGGCCCCAACCGCTTCGCGGCCCCTACGGGGTGCTTCGCATTGGCGCCGGCCACACCACTACCGCACGGAGTCAGCCAGCCATCAGCCGGGCGGTTGCTCGCGAGCCTGTTGCCGTGCGATCTGGCGAGCTGTGGCGATGCGTTGCCGTGCCAGCTCAGCCCAGAACCGTTCGCCGTCCCTGTGGCCGCTTCCGGCGAACCGCCATTCGCCCACCGTGACCGTCTGCCGTTCGGCCGGGTCAGGCAGGCCCCGACGCTTGCGCGCCTCTTCGGCCTGGTGATCGGCCCGAGCCTGCCGCAGCGTGCCCAGCGTCGTTGAGTAGTGGCGGCTCTTGGTGGAGAAGTGCCCCCGATACCCGAGCATGTGAGCCCACCGCCGAAGCGGCATCAGCCGGTACTCGGGAAGGTCGTTCAGCACGAAACACGTGTAGATCATGCGCCGGGCATGCTCGGTGACATCCAGGAACGCCACGTCACGCATCTGCCGAATCGGCCGGTCAACCGTCCCGGAGGCTTCCGCCCCCTTGGTGGCGTACTTGGCGATGTACGACGCCACCCGCTGATCTGCCACCCCTTCCAGCGAAGCAGACACATAGATCGGTTCCACGTCGAGCTGACCACCCCAGCGAGCGACGAACGAGGCGCCGTCCTCGCCCACCGGGACCGAGACGCCCGCCGCAGCCTCCGTGATGGCCCCCTGGAGCACAGGCACGCTCGCCCAGCCCGGAGGGGCCGCCCCGGGGCCGTCAGGTCCATCCATCCGGATCACGGCATGGAAGTGGACCAGGCCGCGCGCCTGATACTCGGCCACCTTGGCGTACGACAGCCGCAGTCGCCGCCGTAGCTGCGCGCGTGAGATGCCCAGCCGCCGGGCGAAGACGGCCGGGAGAGTCTGAGTGAAGCGCCGCCACAACTCGCCCGCGTGCGCGTTCCACAGCACCGCCCCGGGGTAGTCGTAGCAGTCCACGCAGACCGGTTGCCCGACCTGGGAATCATCCTCGTCATGGCGGGCACCGCAGCCTTGCGGCCGTCCGTGCTCGCACACCGGGTTGTCCCGCCGGGGACGACACGGCAGCGCCTTACCGTCCCTCTCGCGTCGAGCGTGGACCGCGCCGAACGAGGGGGCGGTGAAGGTGGCGAACACCCTGGGATGCGCGCTCACGTCCTCAGGGACGCCCTTGCCGCCCCGCAGGCCGGACAGGATCAGGTGATAGGTGTCATCCCGGTAGACCTCCGCACAGGCCGGACACCGGGACGCGCGACGGTTGCCGCACGCGGTGAGCAGATACCCGGTTGGCTCATCCGCCGTCCGGTAGACATCCAGGACCTCTAGAGCCGAGTCGAAGGTGATCCGGTGACCCTGAAGCCGGATCGGCTCAGCACAGCCACCAGTGGCGCGCACCATCTGTTGCCACCGGGCGAAGTCCGGCATCGACGCGCGCTGAGCAGCAGCGTAGATCTCAGGCGAGAAGCCGGGAACGTCGCTCACGCGGCCCTCCCATCCTGATCCGGGACAGGACGGGAAGGAGTCTCGGAACTCACTTCCACGCCGAAGACCGTCGCGACGCGCTTCCACTTGTCGGATGACCACTGGGGGGATTCACTGGCCTTGCGCTTGCCCCACTCCTTTGCAAGCTCTGCCAGAGGTACCGAGTCACGGGGTACCAGTTGGGGGCTCCTTCCGCCGCAGGGGGCCACCCTGCACGGAAGACGGAAGCACCATCGCGGGCATGCCGAATACACGGCATGGCGTAACGATGGTGCTTCAGCGAGAGTATCTTGGAGTGTTTGTAAGTGTGTGCGCGATGTTTATAGACCGGTTGGCGCGCCAATTATTTTGGCCTACCGCTGGGCCGGGCACATCCAGCGGAACGGCAACCATGTAATTAGGTTTGTATTCCCGGTAGTTGTATTCGCGCCAATAAATCGCGGGCCGGTTTCTCGCTGGTCCTGTCTCTCGTGATCGGGTGGCATGGACGCCTTCAGGTGTACCACCTACGCAACGAGTAAGACCAGGCAAAAGTTCCCGCATCAGGACATCCCAGACGCGTCCGTCAACGTCCGTCAACGTCCAAGGAAGTCCGTGGACGTCCAGAGAAGTCCGTCCCTGTACGCCTGTTCAGCGGCCCAGGGTAAGAGGGGTGTCACCTGAAGGTAAGGCGACACCCCGAACAGCTCTCAAGACGTCTTCGGACGTCTCGTCAGTCTTCCCGCCACACCAGCTCCAACAGGTCGGGATTGAAGATCTTCTGCCCCTTTCCTGCCGGGCGGACGATCACAGCATGCAACGCCTCGCGGACGTATGTCCTTTTCTGCGAGATCGGCAGCCCGCCTTCACCCTCCGTGAGAATTCTCGGCGGCTCGCGTTCATCACCAGGGAAAATCCACCGCCGCCGGATTGCTGCTACGTCCATTACGACTCTTTTGCGGCGCAGTTCTGCCGTAGCGTTCTGTTTGTTGATCAGCGCACGAAGCCGTGCGATCTCCTGTTCCAAGCCCGGGGCCAGCTTGAAGAACAGCTCATTGCCGATGTTATCCGCGTTCCACTGAGTGGTCAGCTCGTTCAAGCGGTTCTGCGTGGCTTTGAGACGCTCCTCAGCATGCGGGTCTATGCCCTCCGAGGGTTCGGCGAACGTCACCTCACCGAGCTTCGCCAAGACGGCCTCAGAGACGAAGAGGTCCACCAGATCACCGCGACGGCTACAGCGACCGCAGCCCCCCTCCGCCTTGCTCCGGCAGACGTAGGCGTGGTGACCGGCCCCCTTCTTGACGTTGACCCTCATGGGAGTGTTGCAGATCTTGCCGTCCTCTCCGACGCGTCCGCAGCGCGCGATACCCGAAAGCAGGTAGGCAGGGTCACGGTAGTCGGGCGGATGCGCCCTTCCGATCTCCATGTCTCGCGTGATGAAGTGGCCCTTGCGGGCGTTGAAAACAGCCCGGATCGCGGTCCACTCCTCCTGAGTGATGATCGGTGCCCATTTACCCTGGATCGGGTCACCGTCCACGCCCCGGACCAGCTCTCCGCCTAGCTCTCGCAAGCCGCAGATGCGAGGGCTCCGCAAAGCGGCCTTGAGGGTGCGCACACTCCACTCGTTGCCAAGCGAAGTCACGACCTTCTGTGCCTGCCATCCGCGAGTGATCGAATGAAGTGAACGTCCGCCAAGGAAGTCCTTCGCGGCTTGCCGTAGGAACCCGGCCTCGTCCTCGTTCAGGGTGAGACGATCCTCGTTCCAGCCGAAGGGGCGTGGCCCGCCAGACGGCCTGCCCTCCTCAGCACGGGCACGATGCGAACGGCGCATGCGTCGCTGCATCTTCCGTACCTCCATCTTGGAGATCACCGCCCCGAACAGCCCCATACTCTCAACGTCTTCGTTGTACAGGTCCTTGCTGCCCCGCCCATCGGCAAAGACGCGCCCGTCCTGAAACGTGATCGCTTCCACGAACCGCTCATAGTCGCCGGGACGGCGCGCAAGCCGGTCTTCTGCCACGATCACGACACCCTGTACCGGTGTGCCATTCGGCAGCTTCCCCGCACGTAAGGCGCGTAGCATCGCCTCGAAGTCGTCCCGGACAACGCCCTCTTTCGCCGCCGACTTGTCGTTGTCGGTGTACTCGTGGACGACGGTCCAGCCGAAGCGCGAGGCAGTGTCGCGATTCACCTTGTGCTGATCTTGTACGCCGTGCTCGTCCCGCCGGATATCAGCCGAGATACGAGCGTACGAGACCACAGGGATGGGGGGATTCGGCGTCATCGATGCACCTCCTGGCGACATCATGCCTGAGATGCAGAGCTACAATCTTCTTTACAGAGAAGAGGAGCGGGAGATGATTCCGCTCTGCCTGGACCAGGGCGTGGGGCTGATCCCCTGGAGCCCGCTGGCGCGTGGCGTGCTCGCGCGGGCCGGGTCCGACGACGCGACCACCCGGGCGGGGACGGATCCGCGCATCGAGTACCTGTACACCGATCAGGAGAACGACCGGCAGATCCTCGACCGGGTGGCCCAGACGGCCAAGCAGCGCGGTGTGCCGGCCGCCCAGGTGGCCCTGGCCTGGCTACTGCACCAGCCCGGCCTGACCGCCCCGATCGTCGGCGCCACCAAGGACCGGCACATCGAGGACGCGGTCGCCGCCGTGGACCTGTCGCTGTCGGACGAGGAGCTGGCCTTCCTGGCCGAGCCCTACCGGCCCCGCGTCATCCGCCACTGAGAGCTCCCCGGAGGCCCCGGCCCACGGTCGTGGTCCCCGGGGATCCGTCCCGCCGCTGACGGCTCTTAAGGGAAAGATCCAGACTGCTCTGCCGAGGGTCCGGCCACCACTGACCCGTCCGCGAAGGACGGCCCGCCACCGGCCGTTCCCTCGGGCCGCGGGCCGCGGATTGTCGGCGGGGTTCCGTAAGCTGAGGCGCATGGGACGGGCGAATGACGAGGCCGCGGCGGCGTTGGAAGAGTACGCCGATCTCTTCGCGATGACCGGTGGGGACGCCTTCCGGGTGCGTAGTTACCAGAAGGCGGCCAAGGCCATCGCGGGGTTCCCGGAGGACATCTCGCGGGCCGACGTGCGCAAGGTGCCGGGGGTCGGCGAGGCCATCGCGAAGAAGGTCGAGGAGTTCCTCCAGCGGGGCGCGTTCCGCCAGCTCGACGACCTGCGGTCCCAGGTGCCCGAGGGGGTGCGCCGCATGACGCGCATCGCCTCGCTCGGCCCCAAGAAGGCGGTGTTCCTGTTCCACGAGCTGGGCATCGACTCGCCCGAGGCGCTGGCCGAGGCGATCCACCAGGGCCGGCTCACCGGCCTGAAGGGCTTCGGCGCCAAGACCGAGGAGAACCTGCTCAAGGGCATCGAGCAGCTACGGCAGGCCGGCGAGCGCGTGCACCTCGGCGTCGCCATGGACGTCGCCGAGCGCGTCATCGCCTCGCTGCCCGCCGAGCGCATCGCCTACGCCGGGTCGCTGCGCCGCATGAAGGACACTGCCGGCGACGTCGACATCCTGGCCGTCGGCCCGCAGAGCCTCATGGACGTGTTCAAGGAGCAGCCGTACGTCGCGGAGGTCATCGCGAGCGGCGAGCGCAAGACGTCGGTGCGCACGACGGCGGGCCTCCAGGTGGACCTGCGGGTGGTGCCGGCCGCGTCGTGGGGCGCGGCGATGCAGTACTTCACCGGCTCCAAGGAGCACAACGTGCGGCTGCGCGAGATGTGCGTGAAGCGCGGCTGGAAGCTGTCGGAGTACGGGCTGTTCGAGGGCGAGCGGGTCATCGCCGCCGAGACCGAGGAGGAGATCTACGCGGCGCTCGGCATGCAGTGGGTGCCGCCACCGATGCGCGAGGACGGCGGCGAGGTCGCGGCGGCGCTGCGCGGCGAGCTTCCCGAGCTGGTCACCCTCGAGGACGTCAGGGGCGACCTGCACACGCACACGAACCTCACCGACGGCATCGCGACGCTGGAAGAGATGCTGGACGCGGCGGCCGCGCGCGGGTACGCGTACTACGCGGTGACCGACCACGCGCCCAACCTGTTCATGCAGCGCATGACGCTGGACAAGGCGCTGGAGCAGCGCGAGGAGCTGTACCGGCTTCAGGCGTCGTATCCGGGCATGCGGCTGCTGCACGGCACCGAGCTGAACATCGCGCCGGACGGCACCGTCGACTGGCCGCTGGAGGTCCTGGAGGGCTTCGACGTCCGGGTCGCGTCCGTGCACTCGCACTTCACGCAGTCGCGGGACGAGATGACCCGCCGTTTCATCGCCGCCTGCGAGAACCCGGGCGTGCAGATCATCGGCCACCCCACCACGCGCAAGATCGGCAAGCGCGCGCCGGTGGACGCCGACTGGGAGGCCGTCTTCGCGGCGGCCGGGCGCACCGGCACGGTGATGGAGATCGACGCCTACCCCGACCGCGCCGACCTGCCGTCCGACCTGATCCGGCTCGCGCGCCACCACGGGGTGAAGTTCTCCATCGACAGCGACTCGCACGCCGTCCCCCACCTGGGCAATCTGCGGTTCGGCGTCGGCCTCGCCCAGCGCGCCTGGCTGACGACGGACGACGTCATCAACACCTGGCCGCTGGACCGCCTGCTGGCCTTCCTCGGCCGCGCTTGACCTGACCACGCCGGACCACGCCGGACCACGCCGGACCACGCCGGACCACGCCGGACCACGCCGGACCACACTGCACCACGCGTCCGACCGTGCGAGCACCGTCCCGGCGCCTTTACTAAGTAGATTAAATCCGGACAAGACAGGAAAGGACGGCCCGGTCGCGGGACCTCAGGAAGAGGGAGGGGGACCCGCGGCCGGGCCGCCCGCGGCGGTGGCGGGAGGAAGGGGCCCGTCACCGCCGCGGAAGGGGGCGGGCCGAGCGGCCCGCCCGGGGCGTCAGTGGGAGGTGGCCTTCTCGGCGCCCGCCCCGGTGAGCGAGCGGACCTCCATCTCCGCGTACTTCGCCGGGTCGTACCGCTTGCTCAGCACCGTCCCGAGGTAGCCGGACAGGAAGCCGATCGGGATCGAGACCAGTCCGGGGTTCTCCAGCGGGAACCAGTGGAAGTCGACGTCGGGGAACATCGCCGTCGCCGACCCCGACACCACCGGGGAGAAGATCACCAGGATGACGGCGGACAGCAGGCCGCCGTAGATCGCCGAGACCGCTCCGGCGGTGTTGAACCGCTTCCAGAACAGGCTGTAGAGGATCGCGGGCAGGTTGCCGGACGCGGCGACCGCGAAGGCCAGCGCCACCAGGAACGCGACGTTCAGGCTCTGGGCGAGGATGCCCAGCCCGATGGAGACCGCGCCGATGACCAGGGCCGAGATCCGCGCCACCAGGATCTCCTGCCGGTCGGTGGCGTTGCCCCGCCGGAAGACGTGCGCGTACAGGTCGTGGGCGAAGCTGGACGAGGACGCCAGCGTCAGGCCCGCCACCACGGCGAGGATCGTCGCGAAGGCGACCGCGGCGATGACGGCGAGCAGGATCGTCCCGCCGACGTCGCCGAACATCAGCTCGCCCACCTTCTGGGCGAGCTGCGGGGCCGCGGTGTTGCCCGCCTTGTTCTGCTCGGCGATGGCCTTGCTGCCCACCAGCGCCGCGGCGCCGAAGCCGAGGACCAGCGTGAACAGGTAGAAGACGCCGATGATGCCGATGCCCCACAGGACGGACTTGCGGGCGTCCTTGGCGGTGGGCACGGTGTAGAAGCGGATGAGGATGTGCGGCAGGCCGGCCGTGCCGAGGACCAGCGCGAGGCCCAGGCTGATCAGGTCGAGCTTGCTCGCGAGGCCCTTGGCCTCGACGCCGTACTTCTGACCGTAGTTGAGGAAGGCCTCCCCCTTGCCGCTCTGCTGGGCGGCCGTGCCGAGCAGGTTGGAGAGGTTGAAGCCGAAGTGGCCGAGCACCAGCAGGGTGATCAGGGCGGCGCCGGTCATCAGCAGCACGGCCTTGACGATCTGCACCCAGGTGGTGCCCTTCATGCCGCCGACCACCACGTAGACGATCATCAGCAGGCCGACCACGACGATCGTGAGGGCCTTGCCCGCGGTGGAGGTGATGCCGAAGAGCAGGCCCACCAGGGCGCCCGCGCCGACCATCTGGGCGAGCAGGTAGAAGATGCTGACGACGATGGTGGAGACCCCGGCGGCCGTGCGCACCGGGCGCGGGCTCATCCGGAAGGCCAGCACGTCGGCCATCGTGTACTTGCCCGAGTTGCGCATCAGCTCGGCGACCAGCAGCAGCGCGATCAGCCAGGCGACCAGGAACCCGATGGAGTACAGGAAGCCGTCGATACCGGACAGGGCGATGATGCCCGCGATGCCGAGGAACGACGCCGCCGACATGTAGTCGCCGCCGATGGCCATGCCGTTCTGGAAGCCGGTGAACGAGCGGCCGCCCGCGTAGAAGTCGCTGGCGCTGCGGTTCTGGCGGCTGGCCCAGAAGGTGATGCCGA
Source organism: Sphaerisporangium album (assembly GCF_003323745.1). Classification (GTDB taxonomy): domain Bacteria; phylum Actinomycetota; class Actinomycetes; order Streptosporangiales; family Streptosporangiaceae; genus Sphaerisporangium; species Sphaerisporangium album. The sequence goes on along the minus strand of NZ_QOIL01000011.1, from coordinate 229,631 downwards.
GGGTGGCGGCGACGAAGATCAGGAAGAGCGTGATGGACAGCGCGTGGTTACTCACCGCGCACCCCCTCGATCTCGCCGCGAAGCTTGTCGGCCAGTGGATCGAGCTTCTCGCCCGCGTGCCGCGCGTACAGCCAGGCGATCAGGAACGTCGACACGAACTGCAGAACCCCGAATATCAGCGCGACGTTGACGCTGCCGATGACCTTGGTGCCCATGAAGTCGCGCGCCCACGCCGACAGCACCACGTACAGCAGGTACCACGCGAGGAAGGCGACGTTCACCGGGAAGGCCCAGCTGCGGTAGCGCCGGCGCAGTTCCTGGAACTCGGCGCCGGCCTGCACCTGTTCGAACCCCGATGATTCATCTTGTCTGGTCGTCACGAGACCTCCCGCACACGGTGACTTGGATCACGCTCACCGTAGGAGGATGTGAGGAGTCGCGGAGGGCGCCGGGCGGCATTGTCGCCAAGCCGCCCCGACCCATCGCTCACAGGAGGGATGCCTGCGACGAAAGGCGTGTTCCACGCGACGAGCGGTCCCCCGGCGCCGGTGATCAGGTCGAGCGGGGGCGCCAGTCGCCGCGGTTGACGTCCAGCGTGTCGGGCGCGTGCAGCCGCACCATCGTCCGCGCGACGCCGCGCGGGGTCCGGCCGGGCGTGAGCAGCGAGACGGCGATCATCACGAGGAACGAGATCGGCACCGTCCACGCCGCCGGCTGCGCCAGCAGCGCGCCCGCCCAGCCCGTCCTGGGGCTCCCGGTGATGACGGCGAACCCGGCGCCGCCGGCCAGCCCGCCGCCGAGGAGCAGCCCGGCCATCGCGCCGGTGGTGGTCAGCCTGCGCCACCAGATGCCGAGCACGAGCAGCGGGCAGAACGAGGACGCGGCCACCGCGAAGGCGAGGCCCACGACGTCGGCGACGGCCAGCGACCGGGCCATGGTGGCGAGCACGAGCGGCACGCTGACCGCCATGAGCGTGGCGGCGCGGAAGGACGGCACTCCCCCGCGCAGGAGGTCCTGCCCGATGACGCCCGCCACCGACACCGCGAGCCCGGACGAGGTGGACAGGAACGCGGCGAACGCCCCGGCGGTGACGAGCGCGCCCAGCAGGTCGCCGGCGACGCCGCCGACCAGCCGTCCGGGCAGGGTGAGCACCACCGCGTCGGTGCGGCCGGTCATCAGCAACTCGGGCGTGTAGAGGCGGCCGAGGAAGCCGTAGACGGCCGGAAGCAGGTAGAAGGCGCCGAGCAGGCTGAGCACGACGAGCGTCGTCCTGCGGGCGGCCCGCCCGTCGGGGTTGGTGTAGAAGCGGACGAGCACGTGCGGCAGGCCCATGGTGCCGAGGAAGGTTGCGAGGATCAGCGAGTACGTCGTGTAGATCGGATGCTCGCGGCCGTGCAGCGGCAGCGCCCACTCGTGGTCGCTGAGCACCGGCAAATCCTCCACGTGCGGCACGGGCGTGCCGGCGGGGAAGGTGACCGTCGTGTCGTGGGCGATGCGGTGCGGGCCGGGGCTCAGGGCGATCGGCTCCCCCTGGACGGCGCGGCCGTCCACCCGGCCGGTCGCGGTGACCGTCACCGGCCGCTGGACGCGCACGGTCACATCGGCGCTCACCGCGACCGTCACCGCGTCGGCGAACACGGGCGGGGCATCGCGGTGCGGAGCCGGCCGTCCCGCGCTGTGCCAGGCGAGCAGCAGGAACGCGACCGGCAGCGCGAGCGCGGTCAGCTTGAGCCAGTACTGGAACGCCTGGACGAACGTGATGGACCGCATGCCGCCGGACAGCACGTTGACCCCGACGACCACCGCCACCAGCAGGCCGCCCACCCACGCGGGCGCGCCGGTGATCTCGCGGAACACCAGGCCCGCGCTCTGGAACTGCGGCATCAGGTAGAGCCAGCCGATGAGGACGACCAGCACGCTCGCCACGCGGCGCACGGCCATCGACTCCAGCCGGGCCTCGGCGAAGTCCGGCAGCGTGTACGCGCCGGAGCGGCGCAGCGGAGCCGAGACCAGCACGAGCAGCACCAGGTAGCCGCCGGTCCACCCCACCGGCAGCCACAGCATGTCGGCCCCGTAGGCGAGGATCAGCCCGGCGATGCCGAGGAAGGACGCCGCCGAGAGGTACTCGCCGCCGATCGCCGAGGCGTTCCACAGCGGCGAGACCGTCCGCGAGGCCACGTAGAAGTCGGAGGTCGTGCGCGACAGCCGCAGCCCGAACGCCCCGATGAGGACCGCGGCCACCACCACGACCAGCACCGCGGTGAGGCCGAGCCCGGCGCTCACCGCGCCCGCCGTGCCGGCCCCGTCGACCGGGGGCTCACTCGCGCTCGACCAGGTCGGCGAAGTGGCGCTCGTTGCGCTCGGCGTTGCGCACGTACAGCCAGGCTCCGGCCACGAACGCGGGGTAGATCAGCCCGGCGAGCACCACCCAGGGCAGGGGCAGCCCGAGCAGACGGGCCTCGCGCAGGCCGGGGACCAGCATGAACAGCAACGGCAGGCCGCCGACCAGGCACGCGAGCACCGTGCAGACGAACAGCGCCAGCCGGAACTGGGTGCGGATCAGCGAGCGCATGTAGACCTCGCCGAGGCTGGTCTGCTCGTCGATCTCCATCGTGGCCGGGTAGCGGGGGCGGCGGGCGGCCCTGGTGCGCGGGCTGGTCACGACCTCGCGGCGGGGCGGCCCCTTCTGCGGCGTCATTCGGCGCGGCCCCTGCGGGCGCGGCGCACCAGCAGGTCGCGCAGCTCGCGCGTGTGCCGGCGGCTCACCGGGATCTCGGTCTCGCCGATGCGCACCGTGCAGCGGCCCGAGTCGATGTGCAGCTCGTCGATGTGCTTGACGGCGACCAGGTGGCTGCGGTGGACGCGGACGAACCCGGCCCCGGCCCAGCGTTCCTCCAGGGCGGCCAGCGGGATGCGCACCAGGTGGCTGCCGGTGGGCGTGTGCAGCCGGGCGTAGTCGCCCTGCGCCTCGACGAAGCGGACGTCGGAGCTGGCCACGAACCGGGTCACGCCCGCCAGCTCGACGGGGATGGTGTCGGAGTCCGGGGCGGCGCGGGCGACGTCCTCCGGCGGAGGCCCGGGGACGGCGGCGGCCGCGTCGGGGGAGGCGGCCGGGACGGCCGCGCACACCCGGCGGATCGCCTCGGCCAGCCGTTCCGGCCTGACCGGTTTGAGCAGGTAGTCCTCGGCCTTGATCTCGAAGGCGTCCACCGCGTGGTCCTCGTAGGCGGTGACGAACACGACCCGGGGCGGACGGGTGAACTGGGCGAGCAGACGGCCGAGCACGACACCGTCCAGCCCGCGCATGCGGATGTCGAGGAACACCGCCTCGATCGGGCGGCCGTCGGCCATGGCACGGTCGAGGATCTTCAGCGCCGAGGCCCCGTCGCGCGCCGTGGCCACCTCGCCGATGCGGGGATCGGCGCGCAGCAGGTACGCCAGGTCCTCCAGCGCCGGCTGCTCGTCGTCCACCGCCAGCACGCGCAGCGCGGTCACGTCACTCCCATTCAGCCGATCGCACTCCTGAGTGAACTAGAGAGTGATGAATCCGACAGAGGAAGTCAACGCCTCATGTCACCGGCGGCCATAACTATCCGGAGACACCACGCGACCCCCCGCCCGGGTAACGGGCCATGTCCCGCTAAGCAGCAATGTGACCAGCTTTGAGCCCGCCGATGAACGCATGCCACTCATCAGCGGAGCAGACCAGTTTGTGTTTCAGAGCTACGTGCAGGCTCTCAGCATGGAGAAGAGGGGGCGAGCCGTATGGCTTCGGTCAAGACGTCTGTCGCGATCTTCGCTGAGCAGATCAGCGCGTCCAGCAGCGGCTCCGGCAGTTCACCAGCTCCCAGGCCAGCAGACGCCACCAGGCCAGTCAACGCTTGCCGATGCGCCGCGGACAAGGGATGGCCACCTGTGAGCACATCGCGAGCGGCGTAACCATCGCCAGACTCGACCACCTCCTCAGCCACCCGGGCGTGCACGCGGTCAGCCGCTCCGGAGGCCGTGCTGCTCGCGAGCGTGGCTACGGTCAGCCCGAGCCGGGCACGGAAGACCGCAAAGCCGGGCAGAGGCACTCTTCCAAGGAACTGCTCGACCATCGCCGCAACGTTTCGGCCGGCCGACGCGCTGCTCCGGTCCGCGCACATCACGCTCAGGCACGAGCCGACCAAGTGCTCCCAGGGCTCGGTCAGCGTGCACTCCTCCAACACCCTCTGAGCTGCTCGAGCTTCACCACGCAGGCAATGGGCGATGATCTCGGCCTGTCGTCCCTCCATCAGGTGCACGCCGACCCCGTTGTGGACCCGAGCATGGGTGACCGCCTCGTCCCAGCGGTCAGCGAGCGCCAGGGCGCGGATGCCGTCCGCGAGGTACTGCAGCCAGACCCATTCGCGCAGCTTGTGATGTTCCTGCCGGGTGGCGGTGATGTTGGTCAGGGGCAGGCGGCGGCCCTCGATCACCAAGTCGGTGCCGTTCCTGGCCGCTTGGTACATGCTGTCCAGCAGTCGTAGCGCGTGCTGCCCGGCGTCGGCGCGGATCTGAAGCCGGGCGAGGTTGAGGGCGGGTTCCAGCATGTATCGCGCTTGGAGCACGGTGAGGGGGTGATCGGCCTCACGGTAGATGTTGATGTGCTGCCAGCACAGCTCACGGGCCAAGTCCGGTAGGCCGCAGTCGCTCGCCAGCAGCGCGGCCTTGTTCAGTGCGTGCGCCCCCTCGTGCAGCGGATCCGCGCCGGGGCGCGCGGCGCTGTCGGCGATCTCCTTGACACGCTCCGGAAGCGAAGGGCAGGCGGGCCGGGCGCGGCCGACGAGCGGGAAGCGGCGGACGGCGGCACGCAGTATGAGGTCCATGATCAAGTCTCGGGAAGGAAGGCGGCCGTGGCCGCGCGGGAGAGGATGCCTTGCGTGGTGGCCGACAGGCCGAGCCGGTTCCAGTGGAAGATCACGACGTGAGTGAGGAGGGCCCGTAACCCGCGGTCAAGACGGCCTTCGGCAGCGGCGCGGCCGAGCTGGTTGCCGGCGGTCTGCCAGGCGGTGAGCCACGGCGCAGCGAACGCGGCGGGCCCACCGGGCTCGAACGGTTGGGTGTCGGCTTGGGCGGGGATGGACAGCAGCGTGCGCACGTTGGTGGTCAGCGCTTCGAGGCGGCCGGTGTCGGCGGGGGCAGGTGCTGGTCGTAGCTGAGTCGCGCGGGCGAACACGTCGCCGCGCTCGAACCAGTCCAGGCCGGCCGCCTGGAGCAGGGCGTTGATCAGCACGATGGACAGTTCACGGCGGCCGAGGCTGGGACTGTCCTGGCGGGCGAACTCCAGCGCGCCGAGGCTGTCGGCGCAGAACAGATCGTGCGCGGCCTGCATCCCGTCTGGTCCGCCGAATGCGGCGGTTTCCGGCTCGTAAATGGTCGGCCACCAGCGGGTGAGTGCCCCTGCTGCGGTCAGCTCATCGAGCACCTGGTCAACGGCGGGAACGTCGGCTTCCCGCAGACGCAGCCGCCAGCCAGGAGGCTTACGCAGGAACCACCAGCCGTTGACAGCCCCGCGCCCCTGAAGCTGTTCCAGACGGGGCCCGAGGTGGTGGGCGCTGATCTCCTCGGCGGTGTCCCAGTCGGGAAACTGGACGCGTAGCTGATACCAGCCGGTCTCAGCGCGGCGTTCGAGCGCCGCGAGCCCCGCGGCCTGGAAGGCGATGGCGGCCTCATCGAGGTCACCCGGGTCCACACCCGTATCGGCGGCCACCGTGTCGAGATCTACCCCTGCAAGAAAGGCGAGGACACCAGCGGCGAGCTGGTGCGGGGCCGTGGTCGTCAAGTGATGAGGAGGCATGCGTCCCATCCCGAACGTGGAGGAGTGGCCTGCCGCGCGGTTTCCAGGGCCAGCCCAACCCCGGCGGCTCCATCCGGCAGCCCTCCAGGATCGTCCTGGCCGTCAGCCGCACGCTGGGCCAGCGCGGCGGCGAGCGCGGGGAGTCGTTGGCCGATTGCGGCATTGGCGGCGTCGCCAGCGGCCCGGAACGCGGTCTGATAGACCCCGGCCATGCCATGGCACAGCCCCGTCCCTGTGATCTTGCTGAGTTGCTGATCGGTGAGGCACTCAACCATGGCCTTCTCGGCGATCCCACGATGGATGGGGTCGCGCGTTGCCAGGGCGGCGAGTTGCAGTGCGCGCGCGATCCCGGCCGTCCCGTAGCACCAGGACGGCCACCCTTGCCTCTGCTGGGTGGTGCGGCCGGTTCGCATTTCGTCGCGGGTGAGCCACTGAGGCCACCACAACCCTTCCGCCGAGGACTGCCGCCATCGGTCGAACCAGTGGCACAGCCCGTGGAGGGCGTCGATCTGGCCCGGAACCTCGCAGCCGCGCAGCGCGGCCAGGGACAGCAGAGCGAGCGGCCCGGCCGCGCCGTGCGCGAGGCCAAGATTGACGTGCCCGCCAGGCGTTGGGATCAGCGGGTCGGGATCGTGATCGACCCACCAGCCCGGCAGCTCTTGCCCGTCGATGCGGCGTGGTTTGGTCAACCGGATCATATAGTCGAGGACCTCGGCCAGCAGGTCGCTGCCGGGAGCTCGTAGGAGCAGCAGCCCGCCGATCCCGGCCAGCCCTCGGAAGAGGTCGAATTCGGCGAACGAGGCAGGGAGGCGTCGTCCCATCCGCTCCGCCGCGGTGGCCAGACGTCGCTGGGCCAGGCGCGCGACGTGCTTGTCCAGGGCGTGGGCCGCCGCCTGGTAGCGGGCATCGCGGCTGGCGCTGGCGGCGTGCAGGACGAACGCGACGGCGGGTGCCCCGTAGTAGAGGCCGGCGTGCGGTGCGCCGTCGATCGGCCCGTTCGCGACCTGCTTGATGTGGGCGTGAGCGGTTGCCCAGCCCCCAGTGCCGCTCAAGGCCCGCTCGATGTGTAGGAGCGCGGTCGCGGCAGACCCCTTAGCCAGTGATTGCCGCTCCACGTCGTGCGGGGTGAGCTGCACCGTTTCACTCGTCCTGCTGCTCACTAAGCACCTGCCAAGGCGAGACGGCGCATTGCGGCCGCGCGGGTGAGGCGGATCGTCACCTTCTCGAACTCGGGATCGACGCCGAGGGCTCGCACGTGGTGGTCATGCAGCAGGGTCCGCAGAACTGTGGCGGGCGTGCGCTGCTGGGCGAGGGCGTGATGGTAGTCGGCCAGCACCGCATCGCGCGCCTGCCAGGCGGCGGCGACGGCTTCGCCGTCCGGCAGAGTGCGCACGGCCTGGTAGTCCCCGGTGGGATCACTCCAGTCGAGCGCCTGGTTGCGCAGCGCCCGATCCAGCGTCCCGGTCTGCTGCTCCAGATGGCGAACCAGCGTCCGGTACCCGATGAGGCGGTCGGGGGCGAACGCGGCGGCCAGGTGCGCCATGGACGCGGCGGCCAGCGCCTGACCGGACAATCCGGTGCTGGTGGCCATCGTGATCTGCGTGATGGCCGCTCGGGTGTCGGCCGCGAACACCTGCTCGGCCGCCGTAAGGGCCGCGCCTTCGCCATATCGGCCGGGCTGCTCGCGGTAGGTGGCCAAGGTGAGGTGCGCGGGCAGTCCACGCGCCTCCAGGTGGGCGGCGAGCGCGGCTAGGCGCGCCGCTACCGGTCCGTACTGGCGGGAATCAGTCAGGCGCAGGAACACGGCGAGGTGCTGGTCGGCGTCGAGCCGGATCATGTCTCGGTGTCGGCGCACCCACCAGCAGGTGACCAGGTCGGCGACCTCGGAGACGAGGGCGGGCAGGTGGCGGGTGAGGATGTCATCGAATCGCGCCGGGTTGCCCACCAGGTGGGCGCACAGCACCGGGGCATCGCCCGGTCGGAGAGCAAGACCCGGTGCTGTGGTGATCGGCAGGTGGCGCGGAGGCGAGTCGGTCGCGGTCAGCGGGATCAGCAGTTCGGCTGGCCGCCCGATCCAGCCGAACCCCTCCGGCGGGTGGTCCTCTTGCAGCTCAACTCGCCCAGCTCGCCCCAGCCGTGTCCGAAGGACGGCGCGGTCCAGTGGCTGATCGAGGTCGAGCGGGAGCCGGAGGTCCTCGTGGCACAGCAGGACGCGCGCCGGTGCTCGCCTCTGGTGTCGCCACGCCTGCAGGGCGGCGTCCCAGTCCTGGCCGACGCCGGGTTGCAGGTCGGCGGGGGTGAGGAGCCAGCGGGCGGCGGCCAGGATGGTGCGCTGGTAGCGGATGCGCGGCAGGTACGGCAGGGTGCGCGCGGCACCGTAGCTGAACGGCCGGTAGACCGCGCTGCGGGCGTCGGCGATCTCGGCGAGGAAGCGGGCCAACGGTGGTGTCTGCACGACGGTGTCCAACGCGTGTCCGGGCCGAGGGACGACGAGCCGACCAGTGGAGGACTGCACCAGGTGCAGGTGAGCGGCATCAGCGGTGACCGCCAGGTCTCCGACGTCGATTGCGTTGTTGCCGGGGTGCTCGCCCAGATGCACGACCTCGGGGACGAGCGGTGGGACGCGCGTGACGTTCTCGTTGTGGGGGCGGCGGGGTGGGAAGGACAACTGCGCCGCGATGGCACCGTCGTGGTGCCTGTGGGACGCGGCCAGCCGCGTCTGCTGGTCCTCATTCAGCAGGTGGGTGAATCGTCCGGCCATGCTGGTGCAGGCCCGAGGCGCGGCAACGACGCGCAGCCCGAACTTGCCGCGGTTGATCGCCTCGGTGGATGTGGCATGCAGGGCGACACCGATCTCCACACGCTGTGGCGTCAAGACGGTGTCGTGGTCACCTACCGTCAGGGCCGTGATGTCTGCGTCGGTAAGGGTGATCTCGGCTCCGGTCATGGTGGCTTTCTGAATGAGGGCCAGCAGGTGGGCATCTCGCTCGGTGAGCGTGCGCCAGGTGGGCCGGGCGCGGGGGGCACCGAGGTAGCCGGCGGGGAAGCCAAGCCCGGAGTCGGCCACCAGCTCTTTCACCGGAACGAGGGCGCCGGGGCCATAGCGAGCCAGGAAGCGGGCGTGGTAGTCCATCCAGGCGGTGCGGCCGAACGGCTCGGTGGACAGCCGCAGCAGGACGGTGGCGGCGCGTGCGGCCTCTTGCAGTACCGGTTCCGGGATGGTGATCCACGCGTCGAGGGCTACGTCGATGGCCAGACCCGTGGCCGGTCGAGAACCGGAGGCGAGCGTCGCCATGTGCGTGCTGGTCGTGGCGCGGATCGCGGCGGCCTGTTCGGGGTCGGCGACAGCGTTGTGGCGGGCCAGCAGGTCGCGGAGGTGTTCGAGGTCGCGCAGCAGCGCCGAGACCTCGGCCAGGTCCTCACCGCCAGCGTCGTGCAGGACATCGAGCAGATGAGACAGCGGGTCAGCGGCCGTCATCGGCGGACGCAGGTTCGTGATCAGGATGTGCTGGTCCACCAGCGTGTGTAGCAGCGCGAGGATCTTCTCCGCAGGAGTTTCCGGGAAGCACCCGGCCAGTTGAGCGGTGAGCTGGTCGAACCGGATCGGTGCCGTGGCCAACGTCAGCACGAGTCGCATGGGCCGGGTCAGACGTACCGACACCTCATGCCCGGAGTCGCGGGTGTCGCCTTGTGCCCGGGTGGCCACGATGAAGCGGCCGTTGCGGACGACGCCGAGGCTGTTGGCAATCACCGTCAGGTGCGGGCGCAGGCGTTGATGCCGCTCGATCTGGTCTACAAGGCGGGTGATCCAGTCTCCGTCCACTCGCGCGAACGCCTGGTGCCGGGTGCCGATCTCGGCATGTGCGGGCCCGATGTCGGCTGTGGCAACTCCGGCGAACAGCCCAAACGGAGTCGGGCGGCGCTGCCAGCGCAGCAGGTAGGTGGCGGTAGACAGGATGGCGCGGCGCACGTCGTTGGCCGAGGCTGTGGCAGAGTCGATCAGGGCGTTGATGCGAGTGGCCAGCGCAGGACTGGCGATCAGGAGGGCCTCGCGGACGTCGCCGCGTGCCCATGTCTTCGCCAGCCAGGCTCGGCCTTCCGGTAGGAAGGCGGCGGGATCGCCCAGATCCAGATCAAGATGTTCGGGTAGTTCGAGGTCGCCCTGGTCGGTGCTCGCTCGCACCACCACAAGGCCGGTGTGCTGGTAGCGCGGGGGAACGCTTACCATGATCCCCTCTCCTTGGTCGATCGGGAACCGCACCGCCGACGCCCAAGTTGTCGCTGGACGTCGGCGGCAGAGAGTGATTCAGGACGGGTCGTTGGAACTGGTGCTACACGCGCTGGTGCTGCATGTGGTGCCGCATCCGTCGTCGGTGGCGCACATCATGGTCACCAGCGGTGTGGTCGCCTCCACAACGCGCATGTCCAGCTCGAACTCCTCGTCGGCCACGCCGCCCGCCAGGTTCTGGATGTCGGTGGCGTCGAGGGTCAGCGATGGGGTCATCGGATCACACTCCTCACATTGGGTTGGGGGTAAGGCATCCTGGCTGAGCGGCTGGTCAGCCGGTGGGCCAGGAGATCGTGACAAGACCGTGGGTCTTGTTGAAGGTCGCCGTACCGTCCGGCAGGCGGGTGGGGGCGTTGCTGCCGGTCGGCCAGTAGGCGAACATCGGCTCTGCCCGGTTCCGGGCCCGCTCGTCCCACGCCTGAATCTGCTTGATCATTGCGGCCGCGGCCTCCTGGCCGTGCGGCCCGTACGCGCGTGCCCCGAATTCCACACCCGTGCCCTCCAGCGCGGGCCGCACCGACAGGTAGGCGAAGGAGTCGCCGTGTACGCCGGCGAACGGGAACCACGTCTTGCGCTCCTGCGCCAGCTCGGTTCCTTCCTGCGCGGCGAGTCTGCAGAAACCCGGCAGGAAGCTGGCGAACCACAGGTGCAGGTCGGCGAATGACACGCCGTTCTTGATGGTGACCCCGGACCATACTTCGCTGCGTTCGGTGGCCAGGACACCGTCCAGCAGGCTCGGGTTGTTGGGTGCCCTGTCGTCGAATCGCAGCGTGACCATGTGGCCGTTCGGGTCCGGCAACCGAAGTTCCTGATCGATGTGCTCCCCGGTGCCCTGCATCGGGACGAATCCGCAGACCACGGCGGATGTACTGGCCAAGTGGTTGTTGACGCGGCGGAACGCGATGGAGCGGCTGATGCCGTTCATCCGCAACGGCACCACCAGCGTGCCGTCCTCGGCCAACTGGCGCAGCCAGGCCGGAGCCAGGTCCCACGCGCCGACCGTCACGATGATCGCGTTGAACTTCTCGAACCCGGGAATCTCGTCCTCGGCGTCGATCGTGAGCACTGTGACGCGGTCGCCGTACCCGGCAGCTTCTAGGAGCGTCGCGGCGCGGTCGGTCACCTCCGGGTCGATGTCCACGGAGACGACGCGGCCTTTCGGCCCGACGATCTCGGCGATCATCGCCGCGTTTACGCCCCCTGAACCGATCTCCAGCACCGTCATACCCGACTTCAGTTCGGCCTGTTCCAGCATCGCGGTCTGGATGTATGCCGCGCTGACGGAGGAGACGGCCACGCCGTGCTCGTCCCGCTTGGTCACCACCGCGCTGTCGAGCTGGTAGGTCACTTCCAGCGGAGTGTCGGCAGGGACGAAGGCGTGCCGCGGCACTGCGCGGAACGCCGCTTCGACCGAGGCCGAGGTGATGAACCCGGCGTCCCTGAGCTCGCCCGCGAGCTTGCCCCTCAATTCAGCGGCCCGCGTCTCGTCGGTGGCCTTGCCGTTCACAGATGATCTCCTCGTTGTTTGTCTACTGGTCGGGTTTCACGGAGGGGCGGTGTAGCGCGGGTTCACGCTGGCCATGGCCGGTCATCGCTGTCCACTGGACACGCCGGGACAGCCACGTACCCCCACGCAGTGCGGCATGTCTCGCGGGGGGTCCTCGCGCCGCCGAACACCAGCAGCACCAGGACCACGGCCCTTCCTCGCCCCGTCCGGACTCCGGGGCGCAACCGCTGAGGGCCGGGCCAACGCGATGGCAGGCTCTCCGCGCTCGTTTGTTCACCCGAGCACTTCCAGCAGGAAACTGGGCGGTACGTGGACGATCTTGGGAGGGTGTGCGGGGATGGCCTCGGCCGCCGCCTGGCGGTGCTCATGAGACTCGCCCTTCGTGACTCCGCTGGGCTCGGATGGCTCTACGCTTCTGCATGGGTCAGGACCTCGATTCCTGATCAAGGCGCCGGAATTCCCCCCGGTGTTCGTCGCGCCGTGGGCCGGGCCGCCTTTGTGGTGAGGGCGCTGGTAGAAGCAGCCCTTAGGGATAGCGTTGTCAGCACCGCTAGTCAGGGTCTAGGCGTGGGCTGTCCGCAGGGTGTCCGCGAGTTTGCGGACACCACCGTGCGGACACGGTAAGGAGCACCGCGTGGGCATTGAAACGTTCGGTGAGGCGCTTCGACGTTTACGTGCCGAAATGTCACTCCGCGAGCTGGCTCGTGTGGCCCACTGCAGCAAGAGCTACATCGCCGATCTTGAAAACGGACGACGGTTACCGACCATGGCGGTCGCCACGGCACTCGACAAGGCTCTCAGGGCAAACGGTCAACTCGTGGCCCTGGCTGACCGCAGACAACGCGCCGTTGTCTGGCCAGCGGCAAGCATGGAGACGCTACCACCTGTCGAGGGGGTCATGACGGACCCTCGCCGCTACGTGGGCGGGGCCGTGGTGAAGGAACTACGCCTCCAGCTCGACGCAAGCAAGGCGGAGGATGGCACTCTCGGACCATCAGCGGCTCTGCCCAGAGTGCAGGCCGTGATCGCGGCCATGCAGCACTCCGTCCGCGAAGTTCACCCTCAGATTCGGCGGCAACTTCTGGCCCTGGGAGCGGAGGCCGCGGAGTTCATCGGCTGGCTGTACCGCGATCTAAGGGATTTGCCCACGGCAACGTACTGGTACGACCGGGCGGTCGAGTGGGCGCAAGAAGCTGACGACGGCCCCATGCAGGGGTATGTGCTGCTGCGCAAGTCCCAGCTCGCTTATGACCGGCAGGACGCCTTGAAGGTGCTGACGCTGGCGGAAGCGGCGCAGCACAGCAGCACGCGGCTCCCAACTGGGGTGCGGGCAGAAGTACTGCAACAGCAGGCGTTAGGCCTGGCCATGATGGGGGAGCCGGTGCGCGAGGTCGAGGTGAAGCTCGACGAAGCGCGCGGACTGCTGCCCGGCGTGCCGAAGGAGGAGCCGGGGACACTCGGCAGTTCCTTCACGGAGCACATGCTGTTGCTGCGCAGCAGCGCGTGCTTCACCGAGGCGGGCAAGCCCGCCAAGGCGGCCGAGATCCTTGAGTTGATCATCGCTGGCGGCAGCCTGTCATATCGCGACGTCGGCTACTTCCAGGCCCGTCACGCGGCCGCGCTGGCCCTGATCGGCGAACCCGATCAGGCGGCCACTCTGGGGCTCGCAGCGGCGCGCGTTGCGCGGGCCACTCGTTCGCGGCGGACGATCACAGTCTTGGGCGACGTGGTGGAGTCGATGGGCCGCTGGCAGCGTCGGCCGCAGGTACGCGCCCTGCAGGACTTCTTAGCTGATCGTCCTGTCGCGTAGGCGTCCGTTCCGCAGCCATTCGGCGACCGTCCGGATCACCGCAGCCTGCCATGCCTGGCTCTGGGGGTTGTGATATTGCAGATCGTCGTGGACGGCGAAGGTGTGCTGTGAGCCTTCGACCTCGACCAGGTCGCACGGGGCGGTGAACTGGGGCACGGCCGCTCGGGAGGACTCGATCGGCACGAGGGTGTCCTTGGTGCCGTGCACGATCAGGGTCGGGGCCTTGATGGAACCGAGGATGGTGTGCGGCTGCAGCCAGAAGACCTCGTTGAGGAGTGGTCGGCCGTGGCGCAGGGTGGGGGTAAAGGTGATGGACCCCTGCTCGGTGAGCTCGCGGGCAACGTCTTCGTCTAGGTAGTCGTCGTGCCAGTAGGGGCGGCTGTCGATGGTGCGCTTCTTGTAGTTGAGCTGAGGGTTGAGCAGTACCAACCGGGACACTTCGTCAGGCCGGTGAGCGGCGTAGTAGCCGCAGATGCCACCGCCGAAGCTCGTGCCGAGCAGGCTGAGTCTGGCGGCCTTGGTCGTCTCGCGGAGCTGCTGCAGCGCGGCGCGGATGTCGTTGAGGATGATCGAGAGGGTCAGTTCTTCTTGTCTGCCTTCGCTCTCGCCGTGGCCGCGCAGGTCGAAGCGGAGGGATGCCAAGCCGTGGTCGCCCAGTCCGTGGGCCATCCGGGTGAAGAAGCCGCTTTCGTGACGCGTCACCCCGCCGCCGTGGACCAGGACGACGGCGTGCTCTGGCGGTCCATCTGGTGCGACGAGCGTTCCGGCGAGCTGCTGGCCGTCGAGAGTCCGGAAGGTGATCTCATGCTCTGTTGAAGTCACCTTCAGCAGCATAGGCACGGCCTCGGACCGGTGGAAGCATTCGCGATGGTCCAGAGAAGGGGCGTAGTTCAGGGCGAGGTAAGCGGCACGCGTCGGTCTGCGACGTGGACCCGCTGCGGGTTGAGGAGGCGGCGCAGTAGTTGCACAGGCTGGCCGGCGTGGTCGTAGGTGATGCGGGTGATGTCGAGCAGAGGACTCCCGCGGCCGACGTCCCCTGTATTTCGTTGATCATCACTTTGGCCTTGGCCGGGAGACGTAGGGCGTGGGCGACCTCATCGGTCGCGGGCCTGACGCGGCCGATGATGGTTGTGAGGTGCTGTGCTTCCTGCCCGGCGGCACGCGACTGCCCATGCGGCAGGCTCGTCGCGGAAGCCGATGGCCATGGGGATCTCGACAATGACGGCTGGCCCGAGGACGATCATGCCCTTGTTGGCCACGCGTCAGATCAGGCCCTCCTCCTTCAGAGCCGGCATGGCGTTGGTGATGACGTGCCGGCTACAGCCGTGCTCCCTCATTAGGTTCCGCATCGAGCAGGAGCGTCTCGGCGACGAGGCGCGTCGCCTGCGCGAGATCGAGGAGGCCGAGCACCGTGCCGCCCTCTCCGAGCGGTGGGGCATCTATAGGGACGGCGCCGGCCGGGTCGTCTGGTTCGCTGTCAGATTCAGGCGGCCGGAGTCGATGGGCGTCGAACCTGGAGTCGGTCCGGAAGCCCGCGACGTGGTGTGGTCAGGGAGCACCCTGGAGGGCCGGGCAGACGGAGGAGGCGCCGGTGGTCCGGGACCGGACTGGGGCCCGGGCCGCCGGCGCGCTGTCATCCCTCAGTCCGTGGTCCGCTCCACGGGGATCCACAGCTCGGCGTCCGCCTGGGTCCCGTCCTGCGACAGCAGGGTGCGTGAGATCTCGGGACCCGGCCTGCTCCGGTACGGGTTGGACGGGAACCACTGCGTGAACACGTCCCGCCACAGGTACTGGAGCGCCTGCGGGAACGCGCCCGAGCTCTCGAACACCGCCCATGTACCCGCCGGACGTCGAGGGCGTCCATGTCCTCGGGCACGTCGGCGCCGGTCACGACGGCGTGGTAGTAGTCGAGCTCGGTGCCCTCCTCACGGCCGTCGCCGACCTGGTCGGCCACGCTGACGATCCCCTGCGGCTCCTGGTCGGACAGTCCCGCGATACGCCGCACGGTCTCCTGGTCGATGCTCCGGATGAACTCGACCATCGCGGGGTTCATCCCCTCGTGGACGAGCGGGACGCGCGCCTTCTTGCCCACCACACGGAACTCCTCCTTCTCCACGACCCGATACCGCATGCTGCCGCTCCCTTCGATGATGAGACGGAAGGACATCCGTGGCTGGGAGTACAGAGCCGCACCGGTCCGCCTGGCCTCGCCGGGGCCGATGCCGTGCACGGCGCGGAACGCGCGCGCGAACGCCTCGCCCGAGCTGTAGCCGTAACACACCGCGACATCGAGCAGCGTCTCCTCCCCCGCGAGCACCTGAGCGCCCGCGACGGTGAGCCGCCTGCGACGGACGTACTCGGACAGCGGGATGCCCGCCAGCGCGGAGAACAGCCGCCTGAAGTGGTACTCCGACGTGACGGCGATCCGCGCGAGCTCGGCCACCTCGATCTGCTGATCGAGGTGCCGCTCGATGTACTCCATGGCCTGGCTCAGCCGTTCCAGCACTCCCAGCCCTCCTTCCCTTTCCGTTCACCACGCTAGGTAGGACGTGACCCGCCGGACCCGACATCCTGTGCCCGGTGCGGTCGGGTACGGCGAGGCCTTCGCTCACAGGCGTCATGGGGCCACGCCCGTTGCCGGCCGGAAGACGGGGTGATCAGACCCGCTAGACCGAGACGCCCTTCTTGTACTTGGGGAGGCGGACGCTGATCTTGGCGCCAGCGCCCTGTGCCGTCTCGACCACCAGGCCGTACTCGTCGCCGTAGACCTGGCGGAGCCGCTCGTCCACGTTGGCGAGGCCGACCCCGCCCGCGCCCGAGCGCTCGTCGGGGTCGCCGGACAGGATGCGCCGCAGCCGCTCGGGGTCCATGCCGATGCCGTCGTCCTCCACGCTGATCAGGCACTCGGCGCCGGCGTCCTCGGCGAGGATCGTGATGCGGCCGACCCCGTCCTTGCTCTCCAGCCCATGACGCACGGCGTTCTCCACCAGGGGCTGAAGACAGAGGAACGGCACCGCCACAGGCAGCACCTCCGGGGCGATACGCAGCGTCACCCTGAGCTGGTCGCCGAAGCGGGCGCGCTCCAGCGTGAGGTAGCGGTCGATCGAGCGCAGCTCCTCGGCGAGCGTGGTGAACTCCCCGTGCCGCCGGAAGGAGTAGCGGGTGAAGTCGGCGAAGTCCAGCAGCAGTTCACGGGCGCGCTCGGGGTCGGTGCGCACGAACGAGGCGATCGTCGTCAGCGAGTTGTAGATGAAGTGCGGGGAGATCTGCGCCCGCAGGGCCCGCACCTCGGCCTCCATGAGCAGGGTGCGCGACCGGTCGAGCTCGGCCAGCTCCAGCTGGGAGTCCACCCAGGTGGCGACCTCCTGCGTGGCGCGGACCAGGCCCGCCGAGGCGTGGTCGCCGTAGGCCGCCAGTGAGCCCACCACCCGGTCGTCGGTGGTCAGCGGCACCACCACGGCGTACCTCACCGGGCACTCGGGCAGGTCGCAGGAGACCGCGTCGGGGCCGAGCACCTGGATGCGGCCGTCGCGCAGGGTCTCGGCGGCGTCGGCGAAGGCGTTCTTGGCGTGGTGGTCGCCCGCGCCGTCGTAGACCAGCAGCTCCTCGCCGTTGGTGATCGCGATGGCGGGCGAGCCGAGCAGCTCGCGCAGGTAGCGCGAGGCCTTCAGCGCCCCCGCGGCCGTCAGGCCCGCGCGCAGCGGCGGCGCGGCCAGGGAGGCGGTGTGCAGGGTCTCGAAGGTGGCGCGCTCGGCCGGGCTGGTGCCGAGCTCGCGCCGGCCGCGCAGCACGCGCCACAGCACCACGGCCGGGACTCCGACGAGGACCAGCAGCACGGGCACGGCCAGGAGCGGTTCCACGCCGCCGGAGCCTACCCGACCGTCCCGGCCCCAGCACCCGCCGATAATCGCCGGCCCGCCCACCCGCCGCACGGACGGCTCACCTGACCGCTCACCGCCCGGCCCCGCCTCCCCCGGTCCACCCCGCCGTCCCGTACGGGCAACGCCGATCACGGCCTGCGTGCGAGGTAGGCCCACACTCTGTGCCCAGTCGCCGGGGCGCCCTGGAAACCGGTCCGTTCCGCCAGGGCGGTCACGATGGCCAGCCCACGCCCGCCTTCCGCGCACGGGACGTCCGCCTGGCCGTGGCCGCCGAACCGCGGGACACCGGCCCCGCCGAGGTCGTAGACGGTGACCAGGACGCTCGCGGCCGCCGCGGGGCCGCCGAGCGGTTCACGACGGGGCGAGGTGAGGATGATCTCCACGGTGAAGTGACCGCCCGGGGATCCGCTGCGGGTGTGGCGGACGGCGTTACCCGCCAGTTCGCCGACGACCAGTTCGGCGTCATCGGCGAACGGCGTGCCGCCGAGCAGGAAGCGGGTGAGGCGCCTGGCCTCCGCGGCCTGGTCGAGCGCGCCGGGGAAGGCGCGCCGCCAGATGAGGATCTCCGGGCCGGTCCGTACGGCCTCGTCGACCGGCAGGGCGCGGGAGGAATGACCGGCCTGCGGCAGGCCGGGCGAGGTGACGGGAGCGGCGGCCACGCGAGGCACCTCGTCGCCGGGGTCGGTTGTGATGGACACGAGCCACAACGATCGACGATCGGATGCACCTCGCCGATCCCACCTTCCACCAGGACGATCTTTCAACCGGGACCCCCGGTGACGTGCGCGAACACATGCATCCGGCTGGTCACCACCCGCCAGGCGCCCTGCGTGATGCCCCAACTTCATCATTCTCTGTAGTCAAGGAGATACTTTCCGTATAAGTTCTGTGCTCCGGGAACTGTTCGAGCCGGGGAGGCACACGGCCATGTCGGGCGAGGGAATCCACATCCTGCTGGAATGCCGGCGACGCGGCGAGGCGCTGCGCGCCATGGGCTACACCCATGACCAGATCGCCGACCTGTTCTCGGTCTGCCACGATGTCAGCCCGCTACGCCTGTACCGCTACGCCTACGGGCTGACCGCCGCCGAGGCCGCCGCGCGGTACAACGACCTCGACCCGGCGGGCACCGCCGCGCTGCGCGAGTCACGGCTGTACGAGTTCGAGCACTGGCCGCAGCGTGGCATGCGCCCGACCGCCCGCACCATCGCCCTGTTCGCGCACGTCTACCAGACCACCGCCCGCCGCCTGGTCGGCGACCGGGTCTACGCCTCCTACAGCGTGCGCGACCGCGACCTCATCGACCGCACCGACCACCGTTCGTCCCTCAGCCCCCAGCGGCCCTCTGCCGTCCCGGCCGCCCTTCCCGGGCATGTCACCATGGGTGAGCAAGTGGAAGCGGCACGCCCGGCGATCCCGGTTCCCGGCTACAAGGACTGCGCCGCGCTGCTGCGTGCCCTCACAGCCGAGGAGGCCGATGTGAAGCGCCGTGACCTGCTCTTCGAACTGGCCCTGGCGCTCGGCGGCGCCCCCGCCCTGGTGCTCCTGCGCCACCTGTCCCCACCGGAGAAAGACCGGCTGGCCACCGCCATCCGATCCGCTACTCGGGTAGACGCCGCCACCGTGGAGCTGATCGAGAAGCTCACCGCCCGCTGCCGCCGCCTGGACGACGAGTTCGGCCCCGCCAGGGTCCTGCCCGTCGTGGACGGCCAGCGGGCCCTCGTCGCCGACCTGCTGCGCCGCGAGTCGCTCCTCCCCGCCCTCCGCGACCGCCTCATCCGCGCCTACGCCGAACTCAGCCAGCTCTCCGGCTGGCTCCACCACGACCTCCTCGACCACACCGGAGCCCGCCAGCGCTACCGGGAGGGCCTGACCGCCGCCCACCAGATCCGCGACCCCACCCTCATCGCCTACCTACACACCTGCCTGGCGAACATGTCACGATTCCTGGGCCTTAACGGCGAGGCTCTCGACCACATCTACGCCGCCCAAGGCTGGGCACAGAAAAGCCCGAGCACCCTGCTCCGATCGGTACACGCCGTGGACCTCGCGCGGATCCTGGCCGCGAACGGCAGTGCCCGCGACAGCGAACACGCACTCGTCCTGTCGCGCCATCTGGCCGAACGGCCGAGAACCGAAGCTGATCCCGCCTACCTCTACTGGTGGACGGCCGCAGGCGTCGAACGGCACACGGCGGCCTGCATGGTCGCCTGGGGACGTCCGGACGACGCGATCCGTACGGCAGAACGAGCCCTGGCATCGGGCATGCGCAAATCCGCACGCGGCAGAACCCTGCTGGAGTACGCCGAGGCCCTGATCGACAAGCGGGAAATAGCCGCCGCCACCGACAAGATCGGCCAGGCGGCCCAGATCACCGTAGGGCACAGCTCCGGACGCCTGGCCGACACCGTCCGCCAGACCCGCGCCCGCCTCGACCCATGGGCGACCAACAAACACGTCCGCACCCTAGACGAGGAACTCGCCTCCCTGGGCATCCCCCTGATCGGCAGGTGACAGGGCGACCGGCGGACCGGCCGCTTGTCGCGGTCCTCACCAGCGACGAGGAGTACAAGCGCTGTGTGGACTTCACGGGGAGGCTTGATGACCGGGTTACGAGGGGTGGAGGTCAACACCCTCGGCAAGCCGATCTGCCTCCACGTCGATCGCGGCCTCGTAGAACGCGGCCTCGTAGAACGCGTCGGCGAGCGCCACGATGATCCCTTTGATCGCAAGCCCGTCGGTGAAGAAGTAGTCGGCCATGGTGTTGTGCGCCTGCTGGTTGTCGGCGACGGCCTCGGTGACGGCCGCCTGGAAGTCCTGCGACTCCATGAACTGCTTCTTCGAGTTCACCCGGGTCTGCTGGATCAGGTCCGGGTCGGTGAGCAGTCGCTGCACGAGCCCCTGCACGAACTCCCGGATCTGGGACTCGGCGAACGACTCGGCACCGAAGAGGTCGTTCATCTTGTCGATGACGACCTGGAGCGCGACGTACTTCGGCTCCTTCCTGGTGCCGGTGCCCGCCGCGCTGATCCCCTTCAGCGCGCCGTCTCCGGTCAGCGAGATGTCGACCGCGATCGCCTTGTTGTGCTTCACACCGACCAGGACCACGTCCGACAGGTCGACATCGGCGCTCCACGAGGACTCGGCGATGACCCTCTCCAGAAGCCGGAGGAAGATCGAGAGCATCTCCATGTACGGGTCGGCGTAGTTGACGATCTGGCTCATGAAGTCATAGAGCCGCACGTAGGTGGAGAC
This sequence comes from Sphaerisporangium album, assembly GCF_003323745.1. Lineage (GTDB taxonomy): Bacteria > Actinomycetota > Actinomycetes > Streptosporangiales > Streptosporangiaceae > Sphaerisporangium > Sphaerisporangium album. The sequence goes on along the minus strand of NZ_QOIL01000011.1, from coordinate 209,069 downwards.
GTCCTTGCGGAACAGATCGAGGGTGTTGAGCGTGACCTTGTCCTCGGCCTCGATCGCCGCCGCGTAGCGACGCCGGAAGTCATGCTGAGCTGGGCTGATCGCCGCCGAGAGCGCGTTGTTGCCCTTGCGGGCGACCCACAGCTCGGCGACCTGGCGGACCTGCTCCTCGGTGTAGATCCCCGCCTGGGCGAGCTTGTTCGCAAGGTGGACAACGACGTACGGGTCGGTCTCGGTCTCCAAAGTGGCGTTGGTGAAGTACGGCTCGAAGGCGGCCCGGATGTCGTCGGGCTTGTTGGCGAAGTCGATGACGAACGTCTTGGTCTTCTGCTCCCCTCCGGCGGTGCGGTGAGTTCGGTTGAGCCGGGAGAGCGTCTGGACGGCGGTGACCCCGGAGAGCTTTCTGTCGACGTACATCGCCGAGAGCAGCGGCTGGTCGAAGCCGGTCTGGAACTTGTTGGCGACCACCATGATCTTGTACGTGTCGCCCTTGAACGCGGCGGCTAAATCGGCGCCCGCTCCGGGGTTCATCTTGGCCTCGGTGAAGTCGTCGTCCTCCGGCGGCCTCGGCCCCCAGTCCTGGCTCCACTCGTCCTTCTCGGTCATCGACACCGACCCGGAGAAGGCGACTAAAGTCCGGTAGTTGTACGACGCGTCCTCGGCGGCCCGCTTGGCGATGTAGGCCTCGATCGCCTTCCGGTACTTCACCGCGGCCTTGCGCGAGTCGGTGACGACCATCGCCTTCGCCCTGCCCTCCAGCAGGTGGGCGACGTTGACGTGGAAGTGCTCGACGATGATCTCGACCTTCTGGCTGATGTTGGTCGGGTGGAGCTGCACCCATCGCATCAGCCCCTTGCGCGCGGCCGACTCCTCGACCTCGCCACCGTCACCGCTCTCGGCCTTACCGGCGATCTTCAACGCGGTGTCGTAGGACTGGTAGCCCTTGAGCACGTCGAGGATGTAGCCCTCCTCGATCGCCTGCTTCATCGAGTACAGGTGGAACTCGCGCTTGCCGCCCGGACCCTGGCGGCCGAACAGGTCCAGAGTCTTGTTCTTCGGCGTCGCGGTGAAGGCGAAGTAGGAGATGTTCTCCGACTCGGCCCGCTCGGTCATCTCCGCCGCCAGGATCGCCTCGACGTCGACCGAGCCACCGTCTTCGATCTCCTTGATCTCCTCGGCGGTCAGGACCTGCTTCAGCTTCGAGGAGATCTGCCCCGACTGCGAGGAGTGCGCCTCGTCGGCGATAACAGCGAACCGCTTGCCCTTCAGGCCGGAGTCGGCCCGGATCTCATCGAGGGCGTGCGGGAAGGTCTGCACCGTCACCGCGATGATCAACTCGCCGTTCTTCAGCGCCTGGGCCAGGAGACCGGACTTCGACTTCGCGCCGGCCTTGCGCACGTCCTCGGGGCTGATCGTCGCGACGATCTTCCCGGTGCCGTCGATCTGCCGGATCGCGTCCTGAAGCTGCCCGTCGAGCACCGTGCGGTCGACGACCACAATGACCGAGTCGAAGACCTTCTCATCATCGACGTGGAGCCGCGCGAGACGGTGCGCCGTCCAGGCGATCGTGTTCGTCTTCCCCGACCCTGCGGAGTGCTCAATCAGGTAGCGCTGGCCAACACCCTCGTCGGTCACGGCGGCCACGATGTTCGTGACCGCCTCCCACTGGTGGAACCGGGGGAACAGCATGCTCGTACGGCGCACCGATGTGCCGGTCGCGACGTCCCACTCCTCCTTGGTCTCCACGATCATCAGCCGGCCGATGATGTTGAGCCACGCGTGCTTCTCCCAGACCCGCTCCCACAGGTACGCCGTCGCCGACTTCCCGTCCACACCGGGCGGATTCCCGGCACCGTCTTCGAAGCCGGTGTCGAACGGCAGGAAGTGCGTCTTGTCGCCTTCGAGCCGGGTCGTCATCGCGGCCCGGTCGTTGGACACCGCGAAGTGGACCAGCGCCCGGTGCCCGAACGACAGCAGCGGCTCGACTCGGCCGCTGGTCAGTGGGTTGCGTTCCTTGCGGTACTGCTGGATCGCCTCGTCCAGCGACTGCGTGAAGTCGGTCTTCAGCTCCACCGTGGCGACCGGGAGCCCGTTGACGAAGAACACCAGGTCGATGCTGCGCTTGTCGGCGGTCGAGAAATGTACCTGGCGCATCACCCGCACGCGCATCGCCGCATACTCGGCGTTCGTCGTCTCGTTCAGCGTCGTCTCGGGCCGGAACTGTGCCATCTTCAAACGGCCACCACCGATGTACAGCACTCCGGTACGAAGGATGTTCAGCATCCCGCCGCCGTGCTCCAGCGGCTTGTCCAACACCGTGACCAGCACGTCGAGGAACTTCGCCTGCGACCCAGCCGCCTTCAACGCCTTCTCGTACGCCGCCTTCTGCGTCGCCTCCAGCCACGCGAACAGATCCTCGGGGAACAGCGCTCGCTCCCGGTCATATCCGGTGTCGTTGGCTGAGTACAGCCAGCCGTGCGCTGCGAGGTACTCACAGATCTCGGTCTCGAAGACAACCTCGTTGTGGTCGGCCATCACACGGCTCCTCGTACGTCGATCTGGCCGGTCACCGCCGCCGTGATCAGCGCGGCTCGGCGCTCCCGCGAGAGCTCGATGAACCGCTCGGTTTCCGCAATCAAGGCATCGATAGCAGAGACTTTCGTATCCAAGTCAATAGCAATCCGGCGCTGCGAATCCAGAGAGATGGTCGGGAACGGCAACTCGCGCAGAGCCCCAACGTTGAAGTGCCCTTGGAGTGCTCCAACGGAGCCTTCATCAATATGGGAAGCGGCCACAGGAGAGTTGAGGTACCAGACGAGGAAGTCTGCGTCAGTTCCCGTCCCCGGACGAATTATGAGGATATCAATGGCGTTGGCACCATCAAGCGATTCAGGGACCTTGGCGGCTGCACCAGCCTGACCAGTTCGGACGACGACAACATCCCCCCCATTGAGGCGGGACTTGGGGTTTGCGGCGTCCCCTTCAGCGGAGATGTACACCAGGTCACGAGTAGAAACAGAACCTCGGTTGATGTTGAGGCCGCGCAGGGCAGGTACGCCGTCCTCTACGTACCACCGGGAAGGCTGCACGACGATACCGACGGTGACGTCCCGGACTACGCGTTTCAGCGGCTGCTGAGCCTGAGCGTCGAGGAAGGCGGCACCGATGACTGCCTCGCGACGCTCGCGGAGCATCACGATCAGACGCTGCTGCTCTTCGATGAGCGTGTCAATGCGGGCAGTCTCGCGGTCGAGGTAGTCGGCGATGGCGCGTTGCTCCTCCAGTGGCGGCACCGGAACCGCCATGCGAAGGAAGACCTCTGGGTAGAGGCGAAGCCGCGACGACCAGATCCCCCGAGAGATCCGAGTCATTTCCATCACGTACTCAGTCGAGCGATACAGATAGTCGAAGAATCTCGGCTCGAACGGTGCCGCGGGGCGCGGCCGGTAGACACCATAAGCCGGGCTCACGATGCCTGCATGCCGAGCGACGCCAAGAGCGCCCATCCAGGCCCACATCGTGTTGATGACGAGGTCACCTTGCTCGACAACACGGTATCCCTCGAGGCTCTCGGCCTCCGTCATCGTGACATTCTTCTCCGATCGGGGACCGACTCCAGTTAGGTGCGAGACACTGAGAAGTTCCTCAGAGCCGTCCGTCGACAGCGTTTGCGCCTCGAACAGCAGCACCTTGTTCCGCATCCAGCACCAGTGGCGTGGAATCGAGGCGGTCCAGGCTGGCGCTAGATCGGTGTGGGCGTTGGTCACTGCTCGACCTCCCGCAGCAGATCGAGGATCTTGGCGACCTGCTTTTCCAGGTCGGCGTCGATCTCGGCGAGAGGGCGGGGCGGGACGTACTTGTAGAAGTGGCGGGTGAAGGGGATCTCGTAGCCGACCTTGGTCTTGGCCCAGTCGATCCAGGCGTCCGGCACGTGCGGCTTCACCTCGGTGTCGAAGTACGCCTGGATGACCTCGGCCTTGGCCGCGGCGCCGGCGGTCGAGCCGCCGTAGGTGAAGGGCACGTTCTCGGTGTCGCGCTTCTTGGGGTCGGGCTTCGGGGTGCCCTTGCGGTCGACGACGGGGTTGCCGTCCTCGTCCAGAAGTGGCCGCTCGACGGTGATGGCCCAGTAGCCGAACTCGTCGGTGCGCAGCACCTTTGAGAAGTCTGGGTCGGCGTCGGTGAAGTCGGCGTACAGCCGCACGACCTGGGCGCGGTCGGTGTCGCTGATCTCGCGGCCCTTGGAACCGAGGTTCTTGCGCATCTTGGTCCAGAACGACGTGCCGTCGATGAGCTGGACCACGCCCTTGCGGGCGGGGTGCTTGTCGTTGTCGAGGATCCAGATGTAGGTGGCGATGCCGGTGTTGAAGAACATGTTGGTCGGCAGCGCGACGATCGCGTCGACCAGGTCGTTCTCCAGCAGCCACTTGCGGATGTTGGACGGGCCGGACTCGGCGGCGCCGTTGAAGAGCGGCGAACCGTTCATGATGATCCCGGCCCGGCCGCCGCCGTCCTCGGGGGCGCGCATCTTGTGCGCCAGGTGCAGCAGGAACAGCATCTGCCCGTCCGAGGTGGCGGGCAGGCCCGGCGCGAACCGGCCGTACGGCCCGGCCTCCGCTTTCTCCTTGGTGACGGCCTTGGCGTACTGCTTCCAGTCGACGCCGTACGGCGGATTGGACATGCAGAAGTCGAACTGGCGGCCCTTGAAGGCGTCGTCGGTCAGCGTGTTGCCGAAGGCGATGTTGGACGCGTCGTGGCCCTTGGCGAGCAGGTCGGACTTGCAGATCGCGTACGACTGGGGGTTGTACTCCTGGCCGTACAGGCTCAGCCGGGCGTCCGGGTTCTGTGCGAGCAGGTGCTCCTCGGCCAGGGCGAGCATGCCGCCGGTGCCGGCGGTGGGGTCGTAGAGTGTGCGAACGATGAGTGCCTCAGACAGGTCGGCGTCCTTTTCGGCGAAGAGCAGGTCGACCAGCAGCCGGATCGCGTCACGCGGCGTGTAGTGGTCACCGGAGGTCTCGTTCGCGGCCTCGTTGAACTTGCGGATGATGTACTCGAACGCGTCGCCCATGTCGGCGTTGGACACGACATCGGGGTGCAGGTCGACGGCGCCGAAGGACTTCACGATCTCGCGCAGGAGACCGGCCCTCTCCAGGGCGATGATCTCCTTCTTGAAGTCGAAGTACTCGAACACATCGACATCGACGGAGAACCGGTCGATGTAGTCGACGAGGTTGTCCTCGAGCCCGTCCGCGTCCTTCAGAAGGTTGTCGAAGCTGTACTTCGAGGTGTTGTAGAACGGCCGGCCGGTGGCCTTCTTGACCTCCATCCGGAGCCGGGCCGGGTTTTCGTACGCCGCGGCCAGGGCTCGGACGGTCTCGCGGTCCGGCTCCAGGATGCAGTCGAGGCGCCGAAGGATCGTGAACGGGAGGATCACGTTCCCGTACTGGTTGGGGCGGTAGGGTCCCCGAAGCTGGTCGGCGATCGACCAGATGAAACTACCGAGCGTGCTCACAGGGCTCCTTACAGGACTCACTCAACATGCATGGCTGCGCGGGGCCACTGGGGTAGTCGCGCCCCCGCAACGCACGTCCGCTGACGAGGCGTCGGGAAGCCATCTTCGCGCACCTCGGCCTCCTGCGTACGCGGGAAATCAGCCGGAAATTCAGGCCCGCCCGCACCGTAGCGGAGGGGCCGGCGCGAAGCGCGGCAAGGGGAGGTCAGGCAGCCTCGGCGAACTCCGCCTCACACAGGCCGCGCGGGATCGGGCCACTCTGAACCACCGCGGCCGATGCCCAGATCCGGCGCGGGCGGATATCAGCGAACCCTTCGGCGTCGCCGCCCTTGGACCCGCTCCGCTCTGAGCCTCACCAGCCGACAGTTGCATGGGCTGTTGTGCGGGTCGTCGTTCCCTCCTTATAGGCGAACATCACGTTTGCGTGCCGGGCGCCGCCCGTCATCCGGCACGCTATGGGGTGGCTTCAAGGGTCTCGCGGATTCTTTTGGCGTAGGTGGCGGCTTCGGTGTCGTCTTCGTATTTGACTCTCGGCCAGAAGAAGCCGCGCAGGCCGTCCTTGCGGTTGCGGGGTACGATGTGCGCGTGCAGGTGCGGCACGCTCTGGCTGACCTTGTTGTTCATCGCCACGAACGTGCCCGCCGCCGCGAGCCCGTCCTCCACCGCGCGCGCGAGCGCCCGCACCCGCGTGAAGAACGGGCCGACCGCCTCCACCGGCAGGTCGGTGAGGGTCTCGACGTGCGTCCTCGGGACGACGAGGACGTGCCCCTTGAACACCGGGCGCGCGTCGAGGAACGCCACGGCGACGTCGTCGGCGTGCACGACGTGCGCGGGCAGCGCACCGGCGGCGATCTCGCAGAACGGGCAGCCGGGCACCGTCCCGGCGGCGGCGCTCACCAGCCCACCTTCGCGTCCCCGGACACCAGCGCGCGGGCGATCACGATGCGCTGCACGTCGTTGGTGCCCTCGCCGATGGCCATCAGCGGCGCGTCCCGGTACAACCGCTCGACCACGAACTCCTGCGAGTACCCGTACCCGCCGTGGACGCGCATCGCCTCCATCGTGGTCCTGACCGCGACCTCGGAGGCGAAGTACTTGGCCATCGCGGCCTCGGCGTTCACCGCCCCGGCCTCCGAGCGCCTGGCCGCCCAGTACGTCATCAGGCGGGCCGCCTGGATCTCGGTGGCCATGTCGGCGAGCTTGAGCTGGATCGCCTGGAACTCGGCGATGGGACGGCCGAAGGCGTTGCGCTCCTTGGCATAGGCCAGCGCCGCCTCGTAGGCGCTCTGGGACACCCCGACCGCGCGGGCCGCGATGTTGATACGGCCGAGTTCGAGGGCGGACAGCACCTGCTGCATGCCGCGCCCCTCCACGCCGCCGAGCAGCGCCGAGGCCGGCACGCGGACCCCGTCCAGGACCACCTCGCACGTCTCGGTGCCCTTGTAGCCGAGCTTGGGCAGGTCGCGGCTGATGGTGAAGCCGCGGTCGGCGTCCACGAGCAGCACCGACATGCCCTTGTGGGCGGGCTCGGTGACGGAGGTCTTCACCAGGACGGGCAGCGGGTCGGCGTGCCGGGCGTTGGTGATCCACGTCTTGGTGCCGTGGATCACGTACTCGCCGCCCTCGCGGACCGCCCGGGTCCGGATGCCCTGCAGGTCGGTGCCCGCGCCCGGCTCGGTCAGGGCGATGCCCGTGCGCCGCTCGCCGGTGGCCAGCGCCGGCAGGTACGCCTCGCGCTGCTCCTCAGTGCCGTACCTGGCGATCATCCATGTCGACAGGGAGTGGGAGCCGAGGACGCCGGCCACGCCCATCCAGCCGCGGGAGATCTCCTCGAAGACCAGGGCGAACGACACCCGGTCCAGGTCCAGGCCGCCGTACCGCTCGGGGACCGTGACGCCGAACAGCCCGAGCCGCGCGAAGCCCTCGACGATCTCCGCCGGGTAGCGGCCCTCGCGCTCCCAGTCGGAGGCGACCGGGACGATCTCCTTGTCGACGAACTGGCGCATGGTGCGCTGGAACAGCCGCTGCTCCTCGTTCAGCTCGAAATCCATGGACGTCCGATCTCCTCGCTCCGGCCGCCGCGCGGGGGCGGCTCGCCCGGCCATGGTTTCACGCTGCCACGCCGGCCGCCCCGGCGCGAGGCGGGGGCCGGCCGGGCACGGGTGATCACCTGGCCTCGGACGCGGCCGGGCACGGACGATCGGGCGCTGAGATCCGGCGCTGCAGATCGGGCGCTGAGATCCGGCGCGGTCAGGCGTAGGCGGTCTCGGGCGTCTCGACGAGGTAGACCGTCACGATCGTCTGGTCGCCCTCGGCGTCGTACACGTCGAAGGCCCGCTGCTCCCCCTGCCCGACGACGTCGGCGAGGATCGTCCGGGGGTGGTCGACCGCGTGGCGCAGCACCACCGGGTAACGCCCGTCCCGGCCGCCCACGCCGACCGAGAACTGGTCGTCCTTCGGGTCGTACTCCAGGTAGGCCAGCGGCAGCCTCTCCGCCTCGTAGAGATCGCCGAAATCCTTGCGCAGCTCCTCGATCGTCACGTCGGCGCCCTCGTAGTCGCGGGTCATCGCGTCGAAGAACTCTCGCCACCGGTCGCGCGGTAGCTCCGGCCGTTGCTCGTTCATCTCCTCGCCCCCTCCCCGGCCGCAACTGGGCCGCGTCCTCACCATGCTGGGCGAATCGTTGATCGTCCACATCACCCGATCGACTAGAACCGCCGGTCAAGGATGCGGCACGTGCCCCGTCCCGGACGTGGGGAAGGCCTCCGGCCCCGCGGGCAGGGCCTCCGGCCCCGGCGTGGGGAGCAGGATGCGGAACACCGTGCGGCCGGGACGGCTCTCGGCCTCGACCGAGCCGCCGTGCGCGGCCACCACCGCCCGGACGATCGCCAGCCCGAGCCCCGTGCCGCCCGAGGCCCGCGACCGGCCCTGGTCGGCGCGGACGAACCGCTCGAAGATCTCCCCCACGAGCTCCTCGGGGATTCCGGGCCCGTCGTCGATCACCGAAAGCTCCGTCAGCCCCGCCGGTCCCGCCGGCCCGTGCGCGGGGGCGCCCGTCACAGGCTCGCGCGCGGGGGCGCCCGCCCGGACCAGCACGGTGGTGCCCGCCGGGGTGTGCCTGCGGGCGTTGTCGAGCAGGTTGGCCAGCACCTGGTGGAGCCGGTCGGCGTCCCCCCGGATCATCACCGGCTCCTCGGGCAGGTCCAGCCGCCAGCGGTGATCGGGCCCTGACACGCGGGCGTCGCCGGTGGCGTCCAGGACCAGCCGGGTCAGGTCCACCTCGTCGCGCCGCAGGGGGCGCCCGGCGTCCAGGCGGGCGAGCAGCAGCATGTCCTCGACGAGACGGCCCATGCGCACCGACTCCGCCTGGATCCGGTCCAGCGCCCGCCCGACCTCCGGCGGCACGGGGCCGGGGTGGCGGCGGGCCAGCTCGGCGTGCCCGCGGATCGCGGCCAGCGGCGTGCGCAGCTCGTGGCCGGCGTCGGCGGCGAACGTCCGCAGGCGCTGCTCGCCCGCGTGCCGGCGGGCCAGGGCGTCGCCGACGTGCTCCAGCATCCGGTTGAACGCCGCCCCGACCTGCCCGACCTCGGTGCGGAGGTCGGTGTAGGGGACGCCGTCCGGCAGCGCGACCTCGCCGTCGGCCAGCGGCAGCTCGGTCACGCCGCGCGCGGTGGCTGCCACCCTGCGCAGCGGGCGCAGCGCGGCGCCCACCCACATGGCCCCGGCGACGCCGGTGACCAGCAGGGCGACGGCGAAGACCACGCCCTCCACCACCTGGAGCCGGTGGACGATCCCCTCGGCCTCCACGAGAGGAAGCCCGGTGACGAGCGTGTCGCCGTCGGCCCCCGGCACGGCCATCAGCCGGTAGTCGCCGAGCCAGGAGAGCCTCGCGCTGTGCCCGTGCCCGTCGGCCGGCAGCGCCGCGAGCGTGGCCCGATCCCGCGGGGACAGGCTCAACGCGGAACCGGCGGCCGAGACGTCGTCCAGGTCGCGGCGCGGGCTCACCACCCCGGCGTGCGTCACCGTCCCGTTCAGCACCCGCGCGCCGAAGGTGCCCGCCGCCTGGGCCCGCGTGTCGCCCCGGGCGGCGTACCGGTCGTCGCCGGGCTGGGTGGCGGCGTGCTCCAGGCTGGCGGCGTACCTGCCCTTGGACTGGGCGAGCTGGTGGTCGACGCCCGCGAGCAGGGAGCGGTCCAGGGCGAGGAAGCTGGCCACGCCCACCGCCGCGCAGGCGCAGGCCAGCAGGACGAGCAGCCCGGCGATGAGCCGGCCTCGCATGGTCGCGGGCAGCCCGCGTGCCCACCGTGTCCGCGCGGGGATCATCCGGACGCCGGTTTGATCACGTACCCGACGCCCCGGACCGTGTGGATCAGCGGCGGCGCCCCGGCGTCGATCTTCCTGCGCAGGTAGGAGATGTACAGCTCGACGACGTGCGCCTGCCCGCCGAAGTCGTACGACCAGACGCGGTCGAGGATCCGCGCCTTGCTGAGCACCCGCCGGGGGTTGCGCATGAGGAAGCGGAGCAGCTCGAACTCCGTCGGGGTGAGGTCGACCAGGTGCCCGGCCCGGGTGACCTCGCGCGCGTCCTCGTCCATGACCAGGTCGCCGACGACCAGCCTGTTCCCGTCGCCGGCGCGGGCCATTCCGGCCCGGCGCAGCAGGCCGCGCAACCGGGCGAGGACCTCCTCCAGGCTGAAGGGCTTGGTCACGTAGTCGTCGCCGCCCGCGGTGATGCCGGCGATGCGGTCCTCCACCGCGTCCTTGGCCGTGAGGAAGAGCACGCAGACCTGGGGGATCTCGGCGCGCAGCCGGCGCAGGACCTCCAGGCCGCCGATGTCGGGCAGCATGACGTCCAGCACGACGGCGTCGGGGGTGAACTCGCGGGCCGTCCTCAGCGCGGACGCGCCGTCGCCCGCCACCCGCACCTGCCAGCCCTCGTAACTCAGCACCGCGCTCAGGACCTCGGCCAGGTCGGGCTCGTCGTCGACGACCAGCACGCGCACGGGCGTGCCGTCGGGGCGCACCAGGCCCGTGACCGGGGGTTTCGTGGTCTCCTCCATGGTTTTCCCAGGGTCCTCTCCGTAATGCAACGCACCCTATGGGATTCCTCTGAGAATCCTCTGAAGGGCCGTCCTGAGAGGAAACGCAGAGAATGCGCTGGCACGGTGGCCGGTGAACCCGACGAAGGGAGCATTTCGTGACCACCATCGACGCCGGCCATCGGGGACGGGCGCCTGGGCGGCACACCTCCGCCCCGGACCGGCGCCCGGCGCGGGGCGTGCGTCCGGGCGTGGTCTCGGCGGTGACCCTGGCGCTCATCGGCGCGGGGGCGGCGGCCGTGGTCGGGCTGTGGTGGGCGGACACCCCGTCGGTGGCCGGGATCGGCGACTGGCTGACGAACGCGGGGCGGATCACCGGGCTGCTGGCCGGCTACGCGATCGTCGTGCTGCTCGCGCTCATGGCGCGCGTCCCGGCGCTGGAGCGGGGCCTCGGCGCCGACCGGCTGGCCCGCTGGCACGCGATGGGCGGGCGGTACACCGTCGGGCTCGCCGTCGCGCACACCCTGCTGATCATCTGGGGCTACGCCGTCACCGGCCACGCCTCGGTGGTGTCCCAGACGGCGAGCCTGGTGCTGTCCTACCCCGACGTGCTGGAGGCGACGGTGGCGGTGCTGCTGCTGGTCGGCGTCGGCGTCGTGTCCGCGCGGGCGATCCGGCCGCGCATGCGCTACGAGACCTGGTTCTACCTGCACTTCTACACGTATCTGGCCGCGGCGCTGGCGTTCGGCCATCAGCTGTCCGGCGGCGCGGAGTTCGCAGGGAACCGGGCCGCCCGGCTCGCGTGGTACGCGCTGTACGGCGGGGTGGGGGCGCTTCTGGTCTGGTACCGGTTCCTCACCCCCGTGGCGCGGGCCTTCCGGCACCGGCTACGGGTCACGCACGTCGTGCGCGAGGCCCCGGACGTCGTCTCGATCCACCTGACCGGGCGCCGTCTCGGCGAGCTGAGGGCCGAGGCCGGGCAGTTCTTCCGCTGGCGGTTCCTCACCCGGGACCTGTGGTGGGCGGCCAATCCGTACTCCCTGTCGGCCGCGCCCTCGCCGCACGAGCTGAGGATCACGGTCAAGGACCTGGGCGACCAGAGCCGGTCGCTGGCCCGCCTGCGGCCGGGGACGCGCGTGGCGGCTGAGGGCCCGTACGGCGCGTTCACCGCGGGGCGGGCGACCAGTCGCAAGGTGCTGATGATCGCCGGCGGGGTGGGCATCACGCCGATCCGGGCGCTGTTCGAGACGGTGCCGGGCGAGGTCACCCTGCTCTACCGGGCGAGCGCCCCGCGGGACGTGGTCTTCCAGCACGAGCTGTCGGCCATCGCCGCCGCGCGGGGCGCGGCCGTGCACTATCTGGTGGGCCCGAGGGCGCGGATCGGCGAGCCGTTCACGGCCGAGGTCCTCGCCTCGCTGGTCCCCGGGCTGCGCGACCACGACGTCTACGTGTGCGGGCCGCCCGGCATGACGGCGGCCGCCGTGGCGGCGCTGCGCCGCGCCGGGGTGCCGCGCCGCCGCGTCCACCACGAGTCCTTCGAGTTCTGACCGCCCGCCGGTCTCCGGCGTCCTGATCCGAGGAGCCCCCATGCGCAGAGCCACGTTCGCCGTGCTCGCCACGGCCGCCGGCCTGATCCTGCTGCTCTCGTTCAAACCCCACGACGTGGCCTCCGCCGACCGGCCGCCCGCCGCCATCGCCCCCGCGACGGCCCCCTCCGCCCAGGACGGCTCCGTCGCCTCCGGTAGCGACTCCGGCTCGTCCGGAGGCGACTCCGGGACGCGGGCGGGCGGCTCCGGCTCGTCGTCGGGCGGTTCAGGCTCGTCCACGGGCTCGCGCACGGTGACCGGGGACGCCGTCGACACCCGCTGGGGCCCCGTCCAGGTGCGGATCACCGTCGCGGGCGGGCAGATCACCGCGGTGGACGCCGTGGTGGTCCCGGACGCCAACCCCCGCGACCGGGAGATCAACTCCGTGGCCGTGCCGATCCTCACCCAGGAGGCGCTGGCGGCGCAGAGCGCCCGGATCGACACGGTGTCCGGCGCGACCTACACCAGCGAGGGCTACACCGGATCCCTGCAGAGCGCCCTGGACAAGGCGGGCCTGTAGTGCGGCACGTCGAGCGCGTCATGGGCACGGTCTTCTCCTTCGACCTGCGGCACGAGCCGTCCGAGGAACTGCACGCGGCCCTGCGCGGGGCGGTGGCCCTGCTCCACCAGGTGGACGCGGTGTTCTCGACCTACCGCGTGGACAGCCCGGTCAGCCGTCTCGGGCGCGGCGAGATCACCCTGGCCGAGTGCCCGCGGGAGGTCGCCGAGGTGCTGGCGCTCTGCGAGGAGGCGGCGGCGGTCAGCGTGGGGTACTTCACCGGCGCCCCGGGCGGGCGGCTCGACCCGTCCGGCGTGGTGAAGGGGTGGGCGGTGGAACGGGCGTCGGCGCTGCTGCGCGCGGCGGGCGCGACCCGGCACTGCGTCAACGGCGGCGGCGACGTGCGGGTCTCGGGCGAGCCGGAGCCCGGCCGGCCGTGGCGGGTGGGGGTCGCCGACCCGTGCCGCCCCGGCGAGCTGGCCACGGTCGTCTCCGGCCGTGATCTCGCGGTGGCGACGTCGGGGACGGCCGAGCGCGGCCCGCACATCCTGAACCCGCACACGGGCGCCCCGGCGACGGGCCTGGTTTCGGTCACCGTGGTCGCCGAGACGCTGACCAGGGCGGACGCGATGGCCACGGCGGCCTTCGCCATGGGAGCGGCGGCCCGTGACTGGGCCGAGCGGCAGCCGGGCCTGGAGGCGTTCGCGGTCGCGCCGTCGGGGGCGACGTGGTGGACCGGCGGCTTCCTCCGCTATGGCCTGGTGGAACCGGCACAAGTCCCAAAACCTATGCTATGACCTGACTTATCGGTGAAGCGGGGAATACTCGGCCTCCTGGCCGGGTCCGGCGGCCCTTCGCGAAGGGATGATCTTGACCAGCACAGGCGGCGGCCACGCGGGCCCTCTGTCCGCGTACACCCTCGACCAGCTCCGGGAGCGGCGCAGCTCCAAGTGGCGGGAGTATCCACCGGACGTGCTGCCGGTGTGGGTGGCGGAGATGGACACCCCGCTCGCCGAGCCGATCGCGGCGGCGCTGGCCGAGGCGATCCGCCAGGGCGACACCGGGTACGCCGCCACCGGAGGACTGCCGGAGGCGTTCGCCGGGTTCGCCGCGCGCCGGTTCGGCTGGCGCCCCGACCCGGCCGCGATGCGCCTGGTTCCGGACGTCATGGCGGGCATCGTCGAGGTGCTGCACCTGGTCACCGAGCCCGGGGACCGGGTGGTGGTCAACACCCCCGCCTACCCTCCGTACTTCTACTGGCTCCCCCGCATCGGCCGCCCGATCGTCGAGAACCCCCTGGTGCTCACCCCGGCCGGCTACCGGCTGGACCTCGCCGCGCTGGAGCGCGACTTCGCCGCCGGGGCCTCCGCCTTCCTGCTGTGCAACCCGCACAATCCCACCGGCCTGGTCTTCGGCGAGGACGACCTGCTGGCCGTCGCCGGGCTCGCCGGCCGGTACGGGGTGCGGGTGGTCTCGGACGAGATCCACGCGCCGCTCGTCTACCCCGGGGCCCGGCACGTGCCGTTCGGGTCGCTGGACGCCACGGCGGGCGCCCGCTCGATCACGCTGGCCTCGGCCTCCAAGGCGTGGAACCTCGCCGGGCTGAAGGCGGCGCTGGCCGTCCCCGGCGCGGAGGCCCACGCCGACGTCGCCCGCATCGCCCCCGAGGTCGCCGACGGCGCCGGGCTGCTCGGCGTGATCGCCTCGGAGGTGGCCTTCGCCTCGGGCGAGCCGTGGCTGGAGGAGCTGCTGGCCGATCTCGCCGCCAACCGGGCGCTGCTCGGCGAGCTGCTGGCCGAGCGGCTGCCCGAGGCCGGGTACCAGCCGCCGCAGGCCACCTACCTCGCCTGGCTGGACCTGCGCGCGCTGGGGCTCGGCGACGACCCCGCCGACTGGCTCCGGCGGCGGGGCGACGTCGCGCTGTACCCCGGGCCGAAGTTCGGGGCCCCCGGGCGCGGGTTCGCCCGGTTCAACTTCGCCACCTCCCCCGGGCGGGTGGCCGACGCGGTCGGCCGGATGGCGGCCTCGCTGGCCGGCCGGCCCCGTGCGGGCGCGGGCGGGACGCCGGTACGTCCCTAGCCGCCGCGCCCGCCGGGAGGCGTTCAGCCGAGCAGGGTGGTCAGGAAGGCGTTGGTGAAGATCCGGTGCGGGTCCAGGGCCTCGGGCGGGCGTTCGTCACCGAGGTCACCCTGCGCGCCCGTTCGATCAGGTGTCGACGAAGCGCGGGGGCACCATCACCCGCAGGCCGTTCGGAATCGTGCGGATCGTCAGAGGCGTGCGCAGGCGGACCTCGCCGTCGACGTCGGCGGCGATCGTGGGCTCGGTCTCCAGCAGCATCTCGCCGCCGGTGACGAACGGGCCGCCCGCCAGGCTGCGCCAGCGCCCGCCCGCCGCCCGTACCATCGTCTCGGCGATCAGCCGGAGCCGCTTGCCCGAGCCGAGCTGGTAGGCGACCAGGCGGCGGTTGTCGATGCTGATGTCCCGGGCGATCTGCCAGCCGCCGTGGTAGCGCCCGTTGGCGATGTTGAGCTGGTGGGTCAGCAGCTCGTGACGGCGGCCGTCCACGGTGATGAAGGCGCGGAAGGGCTTGTGCCCGGGCAGGACGGTCAGCGCGGTCAGCGGGTAGGCCGCGCGGCCGAGGGCGCGCTTGAGCCAGGGCTTCACCGTGCCGGCGACCTCGACCGACACCCCGAAGCTGGCGAGGTTGGCGAAGGGACGGTCGCCCGCCATGCCGAGGTCGATGTCGGCGACCTTGCCCCTGCTGAACACCTTGACGGCCAGGCCCAGGTCCAGCGGCAGGCCGAGGCTGCGGGCGAAGTTGTTGGTCGTGCCGAGCGGCAGGACGCCGAGGGCGACGTCGCGGTGGGCGACGTGCTTGACGGCCTCGCTCAGGCTGCCGTCGCCCCCGCCGACCACGAGCAGGTCGGGCCGCAGGTCGAGGGCCTCGTTGATCGTCTGCGGAAGCCGCGACGGGTCCATGACCGCGTAGGACCGCAGTGGCCGGAACCCGTCGGCCTCCAGCAGCCGCAGCGACTCGAAGTACCTGTGGCGGCCCTTGCGGGACCGGGTGTTCACCACCAGGACGGCTCGGCGCAGGTCGCGGATCGCCGCCGTGTGCTCCGCCTTGCTCCGCAGCTCGCTCACCGATCTTCCGTCCTTAGCGCTTCCGGGGGGACATGCCGTGCAGTCGCGAAACGTCCTGGACAGCGTACGGGACGGGCGCGGCGATGCCGTACCCGTCCCGCAGGCCGTTTCACGGGCCGCCCGTGCCGGCGCGGCCCGCCCGCGTCACCCGCCCGGACGGCTCACCGTCCGGGCGGGTGCCCGCGTTTCACTCCTTGTGGTTACTTCTTCGGCGTGGTGAACTGCGCGATCACGCCGAGGTTGCCCGGCAGCGGAGCCAGGAGCTGGATCTTCACGCCGAGCTGCTTGCCCTCGTCACCGGGGTTGCCGGAGCCGAGGGTGAAGCCGTTGACGTCCTCTCCGTACAGGTCCGTCGCGGGGGTGCCGTCGGCGTTGACCACACGGAGGGAGTAGGGCGCGTTGCCCTTGGACGGGACGACCGTGGAACCGTCGCGGAACCGGAAGTACAGGCCGGTGTCGCGGCTCTCCAGGCCCGGGTACCAGCCCTTGGCGTCGGTGAACGTGCTGACCGGGTTCTGCGGCTGGAACTGCGTGCAGTACTCGGTGAACGCCGCGCCCTCGATGCACTCCTTGAAGGGGTACGTCTTGATGAAGCCGAAGGCCGCGTTGGACGACTGCGGGCGGGAGGGGATGTTCTTCAGCGTGCTGGTGTCCACCGTGGCCGCCTGGCCGGTGCGGCGCAGCGGGTCGAAGTGGGAGTCCACCAGGAGGAGCTGGCCCTTGGCGCCCGCGGACGGCAGCTCCCAGACGTTGCTCGCCGGGTTGTTGTAACCGAGCGAGGCGTCGCGCAGCCACACGAGCATGCCCGGCGCGTTGTAGGGGACCTTCTCGACCTTCCAGGCGCCGTCGCGGTTCCAGGTCGTGTCGTAGGTGTAGCTCAGGCCCTTGTCGAAGCCGTCCAGGTTACGCCACTCGGCGAGGTAGTACTGGGCGCTCTTCAGGAAGCCCGGGTGCTGCACCCAGCCCGCGCCGCTCGTGTCGACGAAGGTGCCGGTGGCGGGGGTCCAGCCGGCGAGGCCGGACTCCACGTCGTCGCTCCAGAGGGTGCTGCCACCGCTGACGAGCGAGAAGTCGTCGACGAACCAGCCGCGCTCGTTGGCGGCCGCGTCGGTCGCGTACCGGAGGCGGAGCTTGACGTTCTTGCCGGCGAACGGAGCCAGGTCGGCGTAGAAGTGCTGCCAGCCGCCGGAGTCGCCGGTCAGGCCGTACTTCTTGTTGCCGTAGTCCTTCATCCGCTTGTTGGGGTCGGCGTAGTCGTCATCGGTGGAGACGAGCGCGCCGTCCGCGCCGTAGATCTTCTGCTCGTTCCAGGTCGCGCCGCCGTCGGTGGAGACCTCGACGAAGCCGTAGTCCCAGTCGCCCTCGATGGTGTAGTCGTTCCAGAACCAGAACTTGGTGTCGGCCCCGGCCGGGACGGCGATGTCACGCGTCAGCTTGACGTCGGCCCAGTCCTGGTCGTTGCTCGCCCACCACACCTTGGCGCCGCTGTGCGGGGTCGTGAGCGTGACGTCCTTGTCGGGCAGGTTGACCCGGACGCCGTCCTCGGTCAGCTTGGGCGTGCGCGAGGACTGGCCCACGGTGAGGAGCTTGGTGCCGTCGCCCGGGTTGAGGACCTTCGGGTTGGCCCAGCCGAGCACCCACTTGTCCCACAGGCCCATGTGGATCGGCATGGACTGGAAGATCGGGCCGGAGTGGGAGCCGGTGGACATGAGGTCCCAGAACTCCACGTCGCTGTCGCCTGCGCCGGTCGCGTCGTACAGGTCGGGCAGGCCGAGGTCGTGGCCGTACTCGTGGGCGAACACGCCGACGCCCGAGTCCTCGGGCTGCACGATGTAGTTGGAGATCTTGACCGAGGTGCCGGGGATCGTGTAGCCGCCCGGGATCGCGCTGGAGTGGGCCCAGATGGCGAAGGTGCCCTGGGCGCCGCCGCCGCCGGACTTGTCCTCACCCGCGTGGACGAGCACCAGGTGGTCGATCACTCCGTCGGGCTCGGCGTAGTTGCCGTCGCCGTCGGCGTCGGAGGTGTCCTCCTGGTCGTAGTCGGCCCAGGGGAAGTTCGGGTTCGCCTTGGCCAGCTCGTTCACGGCGTCCACGCCCATCTGGGCGGCGCCGCGCGGGTTGTCCGGGTGGCCGGAGGAGTCCTGGACGGCGGCGTGGCAGGCGCCCGCGCCGTACCAGGCCTCGGAGTGCGGGACCTTGATCCAGCCGATGGCCTCACCGGTGACGGTGTAGGCGCCCTTGGACATCTCCTCGTACATGTTCTTCATGGTGTAGCCGGAGATGTCGATGCCCGGCTTGCCGTCGCGAGGGTCCTTCAGGTCCGTGCGGACCCGCTTGGTGATGCCCTTGGTGCTGTAGAGCATGTCGTTGTAGTGGGCGTTGTTGAAGTCCTTCACCCACATCGAGTTGTTGTCCTTGCCGCCGCCAGCGGCCGTGGCGGGGTCCGGGATGTTGTTGTGCAGCGGACCGCTGATCTTGGTGCCGGGCGGCTCGGTGATGCAGTCGTCCGCGTCGGTGGTGTCCTTCGGGTGGCTGAACCCGGAGAAGTCGTCGTTGGCGTTCTCGTTGAATTCGACCAGCAGCGTGAGCAGCTTGGCCTTCTTCGTCGTCTGCGCCTTCTTGTACAGGAACTCGAAGGGGTTCTTACCCGTGCGGACGGCCTGGCGCTCGTGCTTGGCGAGCTCGCGGGCCGCGACCGGGTTGCCCTCGGCGAACTTGTGGTCGATGTCCTCGGCGGTCGGGGTGCCCGCCTTCCGCTTGTCGGTGGCGGTGTCCACCTTCTCGTCGGACTTCGACGCGCTGTCGCCCTGGACCCTCGGCGGCGCGTAGTTGATGTAGTAGTCGCTCGCCGTGGGCACGTACCTGGCGACCGTCGTGTCCCCCGACGCCGCGGCGCTGGTGACCGAGAGGCCGGCGGCCGCCAGTCCCATGACCGGCAGCACGGCGACGAGCCGCCTGATTTTGCGTGACAACAGGGTTCCTCCTCCGCCCGTGGCCGGGCTTCACCCGGGTTCACCGGGCGACGTCCAAGGCACGCCGGGATGGACGCGCCAGCAGTGGAGATCCGGCGCGTCCACCATGGAACGCCCCAGAATCGGCAAAGCGGACGTTAGAGGAAAAAGTAAAGTAACAGTAAAGGCATCCGAGGATGTTGTGAAATCGTCATACGGATCGGACGGCGCCTACGGGGTTCCAGCGTCCCGGACGTCCCGTACCCTCCCTTTACCGGCGAACACCGCCAGACATATCACCTCTTGCCCCCGAGTCGGCGGGTTTCCCGGGCAGAACGTACAGTCACAGGCGTGAACGCTCTCGCTGCCCTGGTCGACGCGCTCCCGGCTGGACGAGTCCTGACAGATCCGGACGTCACCGATTCCTACGCCCGCGACCAGACCTTCCTCGTGCCCGGCACCCCGCTGTGCGTCGTGGCGGCGCAGACCCGTGACGACGTCGTGACCACCCTGCGCTGGGCGACCGAGCACCGCGTGCCGGTCGTCCCCCGGGGCGCGGGCACCGGGCTCGCCGGCGGCGCGACGGCCGTCGACGGCTGCGTGACGCTGTCCCTCGCGCGCATGACCGCGATCCGCGAGCTGTCCCCCGCCGACGAGATCGCCGTGGCCGAGCCCGGCGTGATCACCGCCGACCTGGACCGCGCCGCGCGCGAGCACGGGCTCATGTACGCCCCCGACCCCTCGTCCTACGAGATCTCCACGATCGGCGGCAACCTCGCCACCAACGCGGGCGGGCTGCGCTGCGTGAAGTACGGCGTGACCCGGGACTCCGCGCTCGGCTTGGAGGTCGTGCTCGCCGACGGCAGGATCATCTCCACCGGGCGCCGCACCATGAAGGGCGTGACCGGGTACGACCTCACGGGCCTGTTCGTCGGCTCGGAGGGCACGCTCGGCGTCATCACCTCGGCCACCCTGCGCCTGCGCCGGGCCCCCGCGCTGCCGCCGGTCACCATCGCCGCCGAGTTCCCCTCGCTGCGCGCCGCGGGCGACGCCGTGGCGGCCATGGTCGCGGCCGGGTGCCGGCCGTCGCTGCTGGAGCTGATGGACCGCAACACGCTCAAGGCGATCGACGACTGGAAGAACATCGGCCTCGAACCCGGCGTCCAGGCCATGCTCATCGCGCAGGCCGAGGGCGACGCGCCCGGCGACGCCGCCGAGATGGCGCGGCTGTGCGAGCTGAACGGGGCCGGCTTCGTCGCGGTGTCCTCCACCCCCGAGGAGACCGAGGAGCTCATCGGCATCCGGCGCCTGGCCTACTCCGCCAAGGAGCGGCTCGGGGCGTGCCTGGTGGAGGACGTGTGCGTCCCCCGCTCGGTGCTGCCGGACATGATCTCGGCGGTCGAGCGGGCCGCCGCCCGCCACGACGTGCTGATCTGCACGGTCGCGCACGCCGGGGACGGCAACCTGCACCCGGTGTTCATCTTCGACCGGGGCCTGCCCGAGCCGCCGCAGAACGTCTGGGCGGCGGCCGACGAGGTGTTCCGCGCCGCTCTCGACCTCGGCGGCACGCTCACGGGCGAGCACGGCGTCGGGCTGCTCAAGCGGCGCTGGCTCGGCCTGGAGAGCGGGCCGGTCGTGAGCGAGGTCCAGCGGGGGATCAAGCAGGTCTTCGACCCTCTGGGCATCCTGAACCCCGGCAAGGCCATCTGACCATGAAACCCCGATACCAACGGTCTCGCTGGTAGCGTTCTATCTCAGAACGGGCAGACAGGCGGATATCGGGGGTCGGGGTGGCACAGGCGCTCACGGACGACGATCCGCGCCGCCTCGGCGCGTTCGAGATCACCGGGCGCCTCGGCGAGGGCGGCCAGGGCGTCGTCTACCTCGGCAGCGGCCCGGACGGGCGGCAGGTGGCGATCAAGCTGCTGCACGCGCGGCTCTCCTCCGATCCCGAGGCCCGTGGGCGCTTCCTGCGCGAGGTCTCGGTCGCGCAGCGCGTGGCCCGGTTCTGCACCGCCGCCGTCCTGCACGCCGACCTCGCCGGCAACCGGCCGTACATCGTCAGCGAGTTCGTGCCCGGACCCTCGCTGCGCCAGCTCGTCGAGCGCGAGGGGCCGCGCCGGGGCGCCGCGCTGGACCGCCTGGCCATCAGCACGGCGACCGCGCTGTCCGCGATCCACCGGGCCGGCATCCTGCACCGCGACCTCAAGCCCGCCAACGTGCTCATGGGCCCCGAAGGCCCCGTGGTCATCGACTTCGGCATCGCCAAGGCGCTGGACTCCCCCGGCGCGACCGTCACCCAGGACACGCTCGGCACCCCGTCGTACCTGGCCCCCGAGCAGCTCAGGGGCGCGCCCGTCACGCCCGCCGTGGACCTGTTCGCCTGGGGCGTCACGATGGTCTTCGCCGCCACCGGGCGGCCGGCCTTCGGCGCGGACTCGATCCCCGCGGTGATCAACCGCATCCTCAACGAGCAGCCCGACCTGTCCGCGCTGGACGGGCCGCTGCGCGGCGTCGTGGCCGCGTGCCTGTCGAAGGACCCCGCCCGGCGCCCGTCGGCCGACGACGTGGTCGCGCACCTGATGGGCCGCCCGGCCGGCCCGCCGCCGGGATCTCCCGGAGTGGCGGGATCCGCCGGGGCGGCCGGCAAGGACGGGCGCGGGGCGAGACGCGGGGGCAGGGCGGTCCTGCTGCCGGTCGCGGCGGGGGCGGTGGCCGCCGTCCTGGCCGGAGGCGGCGCGCTGATCGCCCAGACGGTCGCCTCCACCGCGGCCCCGGTGCCGCCGACGGCCACGCCGACCACCGTGCCCACGGGCTCCGAGCCGCTGGTGGAGGGCACCGCGTCCGTCGCGCCGGTCCCGAGCGCGACCATGGCGAGCCCGTCGAGGAGCAGGACGCCCCGTCCCACGGCCGGGACGACGCGCCAGGCCACCGCCCCGGCGAAGAAGCCGGCCCATACCGCGAGGCCGTCGAAGTCCCCCACCCCGACGAAGGCGCCGACGAGGTCCCCGTCGCCCTCGGACCGGCCCACGAGCGCGCCGACGCCCACGGGCAAGCCGACCCCGACGAGCAAGCCCACGGCGAGCCCGACGGCCAAGCCCACCGTCAAGCCCACCGTCAAGCCCACGGTGAAGCCCAGCGTCACGCCGACCCCCAAACCCACGCCCAAGCCGAACCCGTACACGGCGGCCCAGGTGTGCGGGTCGGGGTACAAGGTCCTCGAATCCCACGCGTTCGGCTCCGGGACGACCTATCTGCTCTACAACGGCGCGGTGGGGAAGAACTGCGTCGTCACGCTGTCGAAGTACGTCGTGCCGCAGAAGGTCAGGATGAGCGCGATCCTCCAGGTGAAGGGCGGCGCCACCGGGAGCGACACGGGCGTCTACACCGCCTACGCCGGGCCGATCCGCCTCGCCGCCAAGAAGGTGTGCGTGATCTGGGGCGGCGGGTACGGCTCCGCCACGTGGAAGAGCGGCTGGTCCCACTGCGGCTAGCCGGGTCCGCCGCCGGAAGTGTCGGCGCGGTGTACTAACTTCTGGGCCAGGCCACCGGCATCCGGGGAGTGAAGCGTGATCGACAGCAGGCTCGACGCCGCGAGCGCCGACCACCGGGCGAGGCGCGAGGCCATGCTGGCCAAGTTGCGCGACCTTTCGGCCGAGCAGGCCAAGGCGGTGGCGGGCGGCGGCCCCAAGTACGCCGAGCGCCACCACCGGCGGGGCAAGCTGCTCGCCCGCGAACGCGTCGAGCTGCTCCTCGACCCCGACTCGCCGTTCCTGGAGCTGTCGCCGCTGGCCGCGTGGGGCACCGACTTCCCGGTGGGCGCCAGCGTGGTGACCGGCATCGGGGTGGTCGAGGGCGTCGAGTGCGTGATCACCGCCAACGACCCGACCGTACGCGGCGGCGCGTCGAACCCGTGGACGCTGCGCAAGACGCTGCGGGCGGCCGACATCGCGTTGGAGAACCGGCTCCCGCTGATCAACCTGGTCGAGTCGGGCGGTGCCGACCTGCCCACGCAGAAAGAGATCTTCATCCCAGGCGGGCGGGTGTTCCGCGACCTCACGCGTCTGTCGGCCGCCGGCGTCCCGACCGTCGCGATCGTGTTCGGCAACTCCACGGCGGGCGGCGCGTACGTCCCGGGCATGAGCGACCACGTGGTCATGGTCAAGGAGCGCGCCAAGGTCTTCCTCGGCGGCCCGCCGCTCGTCAAGATGGCCACCGGCGAGGAGGCCGACGACGAGTCTCTGGGCGGCGCCGAGATGCACGCCCGGGTCTCCGGCCTGGCCGACCACCTCGCGCTGGACGAGCACGACGCGCTGCGCCTCGGCCGTCGCGTCGTCCGGCGTCTCAACCACCGCAAGCCGGGCCCGGCGCCGGGCGCCGCGCGGCCTCCCCTCTACGACGAGGAGGAGCTGCTCGGCATCGTCCCCGAGGATCTGCGCGTGCCGTTCGACCCGCGCGAGGTCATCGCCCGCATCGTCGACGCCAGCGAGTTCGACGAGTTCAAGCCGCTGTACGGCGAGAGCCTGGTGACGGGTTGGGCCGAGTTGCACGGGTATCCGATCGGCATCCTGGCCAACGCCCGGGGCGTGCTGTTCAGCGAGGAGGCGCGGAAGGCGGCGCAGTTCATCCAGCTCGCCTGCCGGTCGGGCACCCCGCTGCTGTTCCTGCAGAACACCACGGGCTACATGGTCGGCAAAGAGTACGAGCAGGGCGGCATCATCAAGCACGGCGCCATGATGATCAACGCGGTGTCCAACTCGACCGTCCCGCACCTCACCGTCGTCATGGGCGCCTCCTACGGGGCGGGCAACTACGGCATGTGCGGGCGGGCGTACGACCCGCGCTTCCTGTTCTCGTGGCCGAGCGCCAAGTCGGCCGTCATGGGCCCCGCCCAGCTCGCGGGGGTGCTCTCCATCGTCGGGCGGGCCGCCGCCGAGGCCCGCGGCCAGGCCTACGACGAGCAGGCCGACGCGGCGATGCGCCAGATGGTCGAGGCGCAGATCGAGTCGGAGTCGCTGCCGTTCTTCCTGTCCGGGCGGCTGTACGACGACGGCGTGATCGACCCGCGCGACACCCGCACCGTCCTCGGCCTGTGCCTGTCCGCCATCGGCAACGCCCCCGCCCCCGCCGGACCGGGTTTCGGCGTCTTCCGGATGTGAGCCCATGATCAGTCGCCTGCTGGTGGCCAACCGTGCCGAGATCGCCCGCCGCGTCTTCCGCACGTGCCGCGACCTCGGCATCGAGACCGTCGCGGTGTACTCCGACGCCGACGCCGGCTCCCCGCACGCCGCCGAGGCCGACCACGCCGTGCGGCTGCCCGGGGTGAGGCCCGCCGACACCTACCTCGACATCGCCGCGGTCGTGGACGCGGCGCTGAGAGCGGGCGCCGACGCCGTCCACCCCGGCTACGGCTTCCTGTCCGAGAACGCCGCGTTCGCGCGGGCGGTCATCGAGGCCGGGCTGACCTGGGTGGGGCCGGGGCCGGACGCCATCGCGCGCATGGGGTCCAAGATCGAGGCCAAGGCGCTGATGGCCGCGGCCGGGGTGCCGGTGCTCGCCTCGGTCGTCCCCGGGTCCCCGGCCGAGCTCGCCTATCCCGTGCTGGTGAAGGCGTCGGCGGGCGGCGGCGGGCGCGGCATGCGCGTCGTCCGCGACCCCGCCGGCCTGGAGGCCGCGCTCGCGGCGGCCGGAGGCGAGGCGCTCGCGGCGTTCGGCGACGGCACCCTGTTCGTCGAGCCCCTGCTGGAGCACGCCCGCCACGTCGAGGTGCAGGTCCTGGCCGACTCCCACGGCACCGTCTGGACCTTGGGCGAGCGCGAGTGCTCGATCCAGCGCCGCCACCAGAAGGTCGTCGAGGAGGCGCCCTCGCCCGGCCTGTCCCCCGCCGTCCGCGAGCAGCTGCGCGACGCCGCCGTCCGGGCCGCCAAGGCGATCGGCTACGTCGGGGCGGGCACCGTCGAGTTCCTGGTCAAGGACGGCGCCGAGGGGCACACCGTCGCGTTCCTGGAGATGAACACCCGGTTGCAGGTCGAGCATCCGGTGACCGAATGCGTGTACGGCGTCGACCTGGTGCGCCTGCAACTGGAGGTCGCCGAGGGCGCCCGCCTGCCCGCCGCGCCGCCCGAGCCGTCGGGGCACGCCATCGAGGTCCGCCTGTACGCCGAGGACCCCGCGGACGGCTGGCGTCCCCAGGCGGGCACGCTGCGCCTGTTCGAGGTGCCGGGGGTCGGCGCGCGCTTCGAGGTGCCCGCCAGGGCCGCGTACGGGCTCCGGCTGGACTCGGGGGTCGAGACCGGGTCGCGCGTCGGCACGCACTACGACCCGATGCTGGCCAAGGTCATCGCCTGGGGTCCGGACCGGGCGGCGGTGGCGCGGCGGCTCGCGTCCGCGCTGGCCCGCGCCCGCGTGCACGGGGTGACCACCAACCGCGACCTGCTCGTGCGCGTGCTGCGGCACGAGGCGTTCCTGGCGGGCGACACCCACACCGGCTTCCTGGAGGTCCACGACCTGGCGTCCGCGCCGGAAACCTTGTCCGGGTCCGGCTCCGCGTCGGGCTCCGCGAGGCCCTCCGCCGACCCGGTCGTGCCGCTGTCGGCGCTGGCCGCCGCGCTGGCGCTCGCCGCCGGGCGCCGGGCCGCCGCGCCGGCGCTGGGCGGGCTGCCGAGCGGCTGGCGCAACGTCCCCTCCCAGCCGCAGCGCGCCGCCTTCGAGGGTCCGGCGGGGCGGGTCGAGATCGCCTACCGGCTGACCCGTGACGGCCTGCGGGCCGAAGGCTTCGAGGACGTGCGGCTCGTCTCGGCCGCGCCGGCGCTGGTCGTGCTCGACGTCGCCGGGGTCGCCCGGCGCTTCGCCGTCGCCAGGTACGCCGGCCCCCCGCGTGAAGCCGCACACGAGCCCACGTCCGATACCGCGTACGACGCCGCCCATGACGCCGTGTACGTGGACTCCCCTCTCGGCTCGGTCCGGCTGACGGCGCTGCCCAGGCTGCCCGAGCCGGTGGCGCGGGTGGCCCCCGGTTCTTTGCTCGCCCCCATGCCGGGTACGGTCCTGCGGGTCGAGGTCGCGTCCGGGGCCCGCGTCGCGGCCGGGCAGCCGATCCTGACGCTGGAGGCGATGAAGATGGAGCACGAGATCCGCGCCCCCTCGTCCGGGGTGCTGTCCGCGCTGAACGCGACCCCCGGCCTGCAGGTGGAGGCGGGGGCCGTCCTGGCCGTGATCGAGAACTCGTGACCCCCGCAGTGACAAGGCCGGCGCTCGGGAAAGCCGGTGCCGTGAGAAAGAGGGTGCTTCAGTGACCACGCTGGTCCACCACGAGACGCGGGGCGGCGTCGCCACCGTGACCCTGGACTCGCCCTCCAACAGGAACGCGCTGTCGGTGCGCCTCCTCGGCGAGCTGGAGCGCGCGCTGGAGGACGCCATCGGCGACGAGGCCGTGCGCGTGATCGTGCTGACGGGCGCGGGGCCGGTGTTCTGCTCCGGCGCCGACCTGAAGGAGCAGGCGCCCGCGCGCGCCGAGCGTCCGGACGACGCGCCGGTCACCGCGTCCTTCCCCGGCGTCATGAGCCTGATCTGGCAGAGCCCCAAGCCGGTGATCTGCCGGCTGAACGGCACCGCGCGCGCCGGGGGGCTCGGGCTCGTGGCCGCGTGCGACTTCGCCATCGCCCCCGACTCGGCGACGTTCGCGTTCAGCGAGGTGCGGCTCGGCGTCGTCCCCGCCATGATCTCGGTGACGGTGCTGCGGCGGCTGGACCCGCGCGCCGCCGCCGAGTACTTCCTCACCGGCGAGGTGTTCGACGCCGCCCGCGCCGCCGAGATCGGCCTGCTGACCCGCGCCGTCCCGGCCGGGGAGCTCGACGCCACGGTCGCGCGCTACGCGGACATGCTCCTGCGCGGCGGCCCGGAGGCGCTGGCGATCACCAAGCGGCTGGTCCGCGAGGTTCCGGGCGTGACGGTGGACGAGGGCATGCGGCGCATGGCCGAGCTGTCCGCCCAGCGCTTCACCTCCGCCGAGGGGCAGGAGGGTCTGCGAGCCTTCATGCAGAAGCGCCCGGCCTCCTGGGTCCCGTCCGCCGACGCCCCCGCCTCGTGAAGGCCGCCCCGGCGCCGCTGCGCGTCGCCAACTGCAGCGGGTTCTACGGCGACCGGCTGTCGGCCGCCCGCGAGATGGTCGAGGGCGGGCCGATCGACGTGCTCACCGGGGACTGGCTGGCCGAGCTCACCATGCTGATCCTCGCCGGCAACCGGCTGAAGGGCCGCCCGGGGTACGCGCGCACGTTCCTCACCCAGATGGAGCAGGTGCTCGGCACGTGCCTGGACCGGGGCATCAAGATCGTGTCCAACGCGGGCGGCCTGGACCCGGCCGGGTGCGCGCGGGCCGTCGCCGAGCTGGCCGACCGGCTCGGGCTGGACGCGCGGGTCGCGCATGTGACCGGCGACGACCTGACCGGGCGGGACCTCGACGCCCTCGGCGCCCTGGTGAACCTCGACACCGGCGAGCGGCTGGACGCGACGCCCCTGACCGCCAACGCCTACCTCGGCGGCCGGCCCGTCGCCGCCGCCCTGGAACTCGGCGCCGACGTGGTGGTGACTGGCAGGGTGACGGACGCGGCGCTGGTCACCGGCCCGGGTATGTGGCGGTACGGCTGGGGTCCCGGCGACCTCGACGCGCTCGCCGGGTCGGTCGTCGCCGGGCACGTCATCGAGTGCGGCTGCCAGGCGACCGGCGGGAACTACGCGTTCTTCACCGAGGTGCCCGGCATCGCGCACTGCGGCTTCCCGATCGCCGAGCTGCACGCCGACGGCTCCAGCGTGATCACCAAGCACCCGGGCACGGGCGGCCGCGTGTCGGTCGGCACGGTGACCGCGCAGCTCCTGTACGAGATCGGCTCTCCCCGCTACCTCGGCCCGGACGTCGTGGCCCGCTTCGACACGATCCACCTGAAGCCGGACGGCGAGGACCGCGTCCGCGTCTCGGGCGTCCGGGGCGAGCCGCCGCCGGGCACGCTGAAGGTCGCGCTCAACCACCTCGGCGGCTACCGCAACACGATGACGCTCGTGCTCACCGGCCTGGAGATCGAGGCCAAGGCGCGGCTGGCGCTGGACGCCGTCTTCGCCCGCGTCCCGCGCGAGTCCTTCGACGAGGTCCACGTGGAACTGACGCCCGTGGCCGCGCCGGACGGTCCCGGCGCGCTCGCGCTGCTGCGCGTCACGGTGATGGACGCCGACCAGAGGAAGGCGGGGCGCGCGTTCTCCTCCGCCGTCGTGGAGACCGGGCTCGCGAGCTTCCCGGGCTTCTACGCGCTCACTCCCCCGGGAGAGGCGTCCGCGTACGGGGTGTACTGGCCGGGCGCCGTCCCCGCGGGGGCCGTGCGGGCCGAGGTGTGGTTCGGCGACCGGCGCGCCTGGCAGGACTCCCCGGCCGGCCGCCCGTCCGGCGAGGCCCACGGTCCGAGCGGCGACGGCACGGAAGGCACGGTGAGCGGCACACCGGACGACGCGGCGGGTGATCTCGCCGTCGGCGGCCCGGCGCCGGGCGGAGAGGGCGGCGGGCCCGTCCGCGAGGTCCCGCTGGGGACGGTCGCGGGAGCGCGGTCCGGCGACAAGGGCGGCAACGCCAACCTCGGTGTCTGGGTGCGCACGGACGCCGAGTACGCCTGGCTGGAGGGCTTCCTGACCGCCGACCGGCTCCGCAGCCTCCTCCCGGCCCTGGCCTCGTTCGGCATCGACCGGTACCGGCTGCCGAACCTGCGCGCGCTGAACTTCGTCGTGCACGGCCTGCTCGGCCGGGGCGTGGCGGCGAGCCCGCGCATGGACGCCCAGGCCAAGGCCCTCGGAGAGGAGCTCCGCGCGGCGGTAGTCCGGATTCCTATAACCGTTGGACAGGCGAGCGCGGGTCTAGCACGCTCCTCACATGACCAGAACGGACACACCTCCCACCTGGGATGAACGGGCCACACTGACCACCATGCTCGACTACGTCCGGGCCACCGTCCACGCCAAGTGCGAGGGCCTGGCCGAGGAGGACGCCCGCGCCACGCCGCTGCCCACCTCGCCGCTGATGAGCATCAGCGCGCTGGTGAGCCACCTGCGGTGGGTCGAGTACGCCTGGATCCAGATCCGGCTGCTCGGCGAGGAGGACCGCGGCCCCTGGACCGACGACGATCCCGACCGCGAGATGCGCATCGCGGCCGAGATCCCCCTGGACCGGCTCCTCAAGGAGTACGAGGAGCAGTGCGCGCGCTACCGCGAGCTGGTGGCCGTGACGGATCTCGACACCGTGGCGAAGAAGCCCACGCGGAGCGGCGAGTACGTGACGCTGCGCTGGATCATGCACCACCTCATCGAGGAGACGGCCCGGCATAACGGGCACATCGACATCCTTCGGGAGATGGCGGACGGCGTCACGGGGGACTGACCTCCTCAGCATGTCCAGATAATCTACAATTGCGCGCAATTGTGCTGTTTCGGCAGCATTAACGGGGAGGAGGACGTTTATGCGCCTGCGGTTTCTAGGTTCCACATCCGAGGCCGGCGCGTGCCCGTCGCTGTACGAGACGGACCGGGGCACGATCGTCGTCCAGGGCCTCACGCTGACCGACCCGGACGCCCGGGCGGATCTTCGCGACGTCCTGGACGGCGAGTCGGCCGTGGAGGTGCCACGCGCGCTCCTGGTGGAGGTCGCGCGCACCGTCCTGTCCGGTCGCGACCCCGACCTGACGGTAGTTGATCACGAATAGGGTGATCCCTATGGCACGCACGCTCCCGCCGGTCTAACCTCGTGCGAGTCCGAGGCCGACCGGAGGGTGAGGGTGAGCAGCTTTCAGCAGGCGCGGATCGACCTGGGCACCCGGCTCCGCCACCTCCGCGAGGCGGCCCAGCTGTCCGGCAAGGACCTCGCCGCGCGCCTGAACTGGCAGGCCTCCAAGGTCTCGCGCATCGAGAACGCCCGGCAGACCGCCACCGAGGACGACGTCGTGGTGTGGGGCCAGGCCGTCGAGGCGTCGCCCGAGGTCATCGACGAGCTCATCGCGGAGGCCATCGGCCTGCTGGAGCGGCACGACTCCTGGCGCCAGCGGCACAAGAGCGGGCTGGCGGCGCTCCAGGAGGACATCCGCGACCTGGAGTCGCGTACCAAGCTCTTCCGCGCGTTCGAGCCCGGCGTCGTCATGGGCCTCCTCCAGACGGCCGAGTACGCGCGCAACATCTTCTGCAAGGTCCGCCGCGTCTACGGCGCGACCGACGACGTCGACGCCGCGATCCGCGTCCGCATGCGCCGCCAGGAGATCCTCTACGACCCCGAGCGCCGGTTCCGCTTCGTCGTCCCCGAGGCCGCGCTCCGCTACCGGCTCGCCCCGGACGAGGTGATGCGCGGCCAGCTCGACCGGCTACTCGCCGTGACGACCCTGCCCAACGTCGAGTTCGGCGTGATCCCCTTCTCGGCCGAGTTGCCGTCCACGTTGCTCAACGGCTTCTGGATCTACAACGAGTCCCTCGTGGGCGTGCCGACGCGCACCAAGGACCTCCAGCTCCGCGATCCGGAGGACGTCGCCTTCTACGCGAACGCCTTCGAGGACCTGTGCGAGGTCGCGGTGTTCCGCGAGAGGGCGCGCGAGGTGATCTTCCGGGTGCTGGTGGACTTCGCCGACCGGACGGCCCCATAATCCACCGACAGCTATAGAACCGAAATATTCGGACGAATCCGCCCTAACCCTCTGGCCTGGAGTCCGAAAATTCTGGTTGGGCCAACAATCGCTCCCTAATACTCACAATTGCTTGCCCGCTATGCCAAGATCATGCGATCCTGACTTCTCCGATAGAAGCGGAGGTGGGGAGTGCATGCTGGACACCATGTCCTGTCTTGAGCGGTTCGCCCTCGCGGCCCGCGGACATATCGACCTTTCCGTGCGCGTCCTCGGCGGCACCCCGGTCACCGTCCGCGTCCGCAACCGCTTCAGCAGCACGCTGAACGAGGTCGTCACCTGCACCCCCGACGGCGTCTTCCTCACCTCCTGGGGCTACCGCCTCGGCACCGCCGACAACGTCGAGGCCGCCGCCGCGCGCCTGGCGTACCTGCTCGCCGCCATGCCCGCCTGAGACCCCCTTTCGCGCGGAGCGGTCACCGAACGTCACAGCAGGACGGCGCAGCCGCGCTCACGGAGCGTGTCGAGCACGGCGGGGTGCCCGTCCAACTTGTTCCAGCGCAGGTCGAGCTTCTCCAGGCGGGGCAGCGCGGCGAGGGCCTCCGGGAGGTCGCGCAGCCGGTTGTTCCGTAGGTCGAGGTGGGTCAGCGCGGTCAGCCCGCCGACGGCGTCCGTCAGGCGGGTGAGCACGTTGTCCCGCAGGTCGAGGACGCGCAGCTCGCGCAGGCCGCCGAGGGCGGAGGGCAGCCCGGCGAGGCGGTTGCCGCGCAGGTGCAGCTCGCGCAGCGCGGCAAGGCGCCCGAACGACTCGGGCAGCGCGGTCAGGCGGTTGTTGTAGAGCCTGAGCTCGACCAGCCCGGCGAGGTCGCCGAGGCTGCCGGGCAGGTCGGTCAGCCGGTTGTCGGTGAGGTTGAGGTACGCCAGCCGGCGCAGCCTCCCCAGCGAGGACGGCACCGAGGTGAAGCCGTTGTCGCTCAGGTACAGGTAGTCGGTGAGGTTCACCAGGTCGCCGATCGCCTCGGGGATCCGCGCCAGGCGGTTGTGGCCGAGGTCGAGCATGCGCAGCTCCCGCAGGCGGCCGATGCTTTCGGGGATCTCCGTGATCGCGTTCTCGGCCAGGTTGAGCGAGCGCAGCCCCGTCATGCGCCACACCGCGTCCGGTACGGAGGTGAGCCCGTTGCCGCCTGCCGCGAGGTGCCGCAGGCTCGCCAGGCGGTCCAGGTCCGCGGGGAGCTCCGCGACCTGGTTGCCGTAGAGGGAGAGCGTGGTCAGGCCGGGCAGGTCGAGCAGCGCGCGGGGAAAGGCGTCCAGGGCGTTGCCGTCCAGGTGGATCTCGCGCAGCGCCCGGAGCCGGGCGACCTCGGGCGGCAGGCCGGTGAGCCGGTTGCCGTCGAGCCGGAGTGTGACCAGCCTGGTCAGGCCGCCGATCGAGGCGGGGAGTTCGGCGAGCCGGTTCCACGCCAGGTCGATCCGGCGCAGCTCCGTCAGGTCACCGACCTCCCCGGGCCAGGTGTCGATCGCGCGCCCGGGAGCCGGCAACTCGACCACCACGCCATCACGGCGGATCAGCGTCTCAGAAGGCAGCGTTCTCACCGCCGTACCGTACTGCCCGCGGGGGGGACGGGGTGTGTCCAGTAGTTAACGGCTCTGTCGCAAGAAAGGGGGCAGTGCGGCCGCGTCACCGGGCTTGAGAGACGCGGCCGCGGGCGAAGGTCAGCGGACCTTGCCGAAGAACTCGCGGATGTCGGCGGCGACGTGATCGGGCTGCTCCATCGCGACGAAGTGGTGGCCGCCTGGGTTGTCTTCCGGCCAGTGAACGATGGTGTTGTGTCGTTCGGCGAGCCGGCGGATTCCGGGCGGTCCGCTGTACACACCGGTCGGCGCCGCCGTCTGCCCCTCCGGCCAGCCGAAACCCGCGCTGTCGTAATAGGGCCAGGATGAGGTTCCCAACGTCCCGGTGAGCCAGTAGAGGCTCACGTTGGTGAGGATCAGGTCGCGATCGATCACCTGCTCCGGCGGTTTCGCGGCGGTGGCGAACTCCTTGAACTTCTGCGTCATCCAGGCCAGCGCGGCGACCGGGGAGTCGTGCCATCCGTAGGCGAAGGTCTGGGGCGCCGCGCGCAGCAGCCCATGATGGTCCACGCCGCTCATCCAGTCCTGCTTCTGGAGCTGTGCGTAGGCCGCCCGCTCGTCGTCGGTCATCTCGGGAACGTCGTCTTCGGTGGGGAAACCGAGCCCGCTGATGACATAGACGCCGATCACGTGATCCGGGGCGACCTTGGCGACTTCCGGGGCGACGTACGCGCCGAAGTCCCCGCCCTGGGTGCCGTAGCGGTCGTATCCGAGGCGGCGCATCAGCTCCGCCCAGATCCGCGCCACGCGCGTGACGTTCCAGCCGATCTCGCGCGGCGGCGCGGAGAACCCGAACCCGGGCACCGACGGCACGACCACGTGGAACGCCTGAGACGGGTCGCCGCCGTGCGCGCGAGGATCGGTGAGGGGGCCGATGAGGTCGGTGAACTCCACGAACGAGTTCGGCCAGCCGTGGGTGAGGATGATCGGCAGGGCGTCGGGCTCGGCGGAAGGCACGTGCAGGAAGTGGATGTCCTGACCGTCGATCTCGGTCATGAACTGGGGAAATTCGTTCAGTCGTGCCTCGTGCCGGCGCCAGTCGTAGCCGTCGCGCCAGTAGCCGGCCAGGTCCTTGAGGTAGCCGGCGGGGACGCCGCGGCTCCACTCCTCGCCGGGTAGTCGCCGGGGCCACCGGGCGCGGGCCAGCCGGTCGCGCAGGTCGTCCAGACCTGCCTGGGGGATATCAATGCGGAAGGGGCGGATCTCGGTGCTCATGGTTCTCCTCGGTGTGTGCCCGCCGCGTTGTCCCGGAAGATCCGGGTGGTGTGTCGCGGTGACGTGATCGACAGTAGGAACCATTTAGGTCAGTTCCTGTCCCATATGGCTGGGCATGATGGATCCATGAGCGACACCCCCGCACGATTGCTCGCGCTGCTCTCCTTACCGGCGCGGCGGCGGCGCTGTGGGCGGCGGCCGAGCCGGACACCGCGATCTCCGCGATCGTCTCGCGCGGCGGGCGGCCCGACCTGGCGGGGCCCCGGCTCGCGGCGGTCCGCGCCCCCACGCTGCTCATCGTGGGCGGCCGGGATCCGATCGTGGTGAAGCTGAACGAGGAGGTTCACCGGCGCCTGAGCGCCGAGAGCCGGATCACCGTCGTGCCCGGGGCCACCCATCTGTTCGAGGAGCCCGGCGCACTGGAGGCCGTGGCCGAGCACGCCAGAGACTGGTTCTCGACCCATTTCACCGGTTCCGCATGAGCGGGAGCCCCAGATTCAGGTGGTCGACCGTCTGCCTGGAGGCGCTCGACGGGCCGGCGCTGGCCTCGTTCTATCGCGAGCTGCTCGGCTGGCGGGTCAAAGCCCAGGAACCCGACTGGGTGCTGCTCGCCCCGCCGGACGGCGGCCCCGGTTTGTCGTTCCAGAGCGACCCCGGTTTCGTCCGCCCGGCCTGGCCCACGCGGCCCGGAGAGCAGCAGCTGATGATGCATCTGGACATCGAGGTCGACGATCTCGACGCAAGCAGCGCCCGCGCCGTCGAACTGGGCGCGACCGTGGCCGATTTCCAACCTCAGGACGACGTACGCGTGCATTTCGACCCGGCCGGGCACCCGTTCTGCCTCTGGGTGAGCGCATAGCGGAAGCGGCCTAGTCTTACCGAAACCCCGGGACGGGAGAAGTCGATCTAGCGGGGAGGAACCTCCCAGATCGGCGCGGCCCGGCCGACGCTCGCACTGGCGAACGTCCTGCCGTCGCGTGCGAACACGACGTCACCGACATTGGCATGACCGGAGCGGACCGCCAATCGCCGACGCGCTGCTCCGGGCATTGGCGTCTGCGGGACGCGAACGGTGACCCCGGCCCGTCAGACTCGTGCGTCGGCGGTCCCGGCACGGACACGTTCACCCGCTGCGAGTACACCTCCGACCAACCCTGACCCACCCCACGGTGGACCCGAGAGTCCTTCCGCCAGCTATCGGGAGGCCTCTCGGGTCCACGCACTTCACTGCCAGAACTCTCGGGACAGGACAACGATGGCCGCGCCGCTCACCACCGGGATCAGCATCAACCCCGCCGGCCAACCCGTCAGCGCTCGAGTGCGGGGTCAGGAGGAGGGGAAGGCGGAGCGGTCTATGCCTACCTCGCGGGCGGCGGCTATGCGGGCGTGTTCGAGGAGGCGGCGGCGGGAGAGGACGGAGGGGTGGAGGGTGTAGCGGATGATCAGGCCGTCGAGCATGCCGTCGATGCGCTCGGCGGCGCCGCGCGGGTCGTCGCACACGAACTCGCCGGTGTCGACTCCCGCGCTGATCACCTGCTCCAGCGTGCCGATCCAGCCCGACTCCAGCTCCAGCAGGATCTCCTGGACGACCGCCTCGCGCAGCCCGGCCGCGAACGCGTCGATCCAGAGGAGCCAGCTCTGGTCGGCGCGCGACCTCGGGATGTAGTAACGCAACACGCGGTCCAGCCGCTCGGCGGCCGAGCCGGGCTCCTGGATCAGCTCCCTGAGCCGGCCCACCTCGCCGTCGATGGTGGAGCGGAGCATGGCGGTGATCAGGTCGTCCTTGGTGGCGAAGTGGTAGTGGATCAGGCCGCCGCTGACGTTGGTCGCCTTGGCGATGTCGGCCACCCGGGTGCTGGAGATGCCGCGTTCCAGCACGACCCGGCGCGCGGCCTCGAGCAGCTCCGCCCGGCGATGGTCAGCCTGGCCGGACCGGCTGACACGCATACCCCCCGCTGCCCCATCCGCACTGCCCGCACTGCGCACGGCCTTGATCCTACTACCCGGCGGCATTCCCGCCCGCCGCATCGTCGTGAAGACCTCGTCATCGACCAGCGGCAGGCGCTGCGCGGCGCCGCCGGCCGCCTGACCCAGGAGTTCCACGGCGCCGTGGATGCCGCGACCGTCCAACGCGTCCTGCTTTCGCGCTACACCCTGCTGGCCGCCACGTGCAGCGTCCGCAACCATCTGCCGCTGCTGGCCGAGCGCGGCCCGCCGGTCGCTGCGGCTCGCCGTCCTGCCCGCCTGGACGGACCGGGAGGCGGGACGGAGCGGCACCGGCGAGGCGCGGTCACGCCGGCGCCGGTGGGCGCGGCCGCTCAGTCGCCGAGGGCCGTCTGCAGGTCCATGACGTGGTCCTGGGTCTGCTGGAGGAGCGGGCGCAGGGCTTCGGCGACGTCGGGCAGGCCCAGGTCCATCGCCTGGGCGACGCGTTCGCGGTAGCGCTGGAGCTGGGTCTGTTCCAGGTCGAGGTCCAGGCGCAGCGCCTCGGCGCCCTCGGGCACGCTGGGGATCTCCGGGACCGTCACCGACGGGACGCCGCCGAGGAAGGCGATCTGACCGGCGAGCGTCGTCGCGTGCTCCAGTTCCTGGTGCAGGTGCGCCTTCAGCTCCTCGATCAGGCTCTGGTACTCCGCCCCGGTGATCGTCGCGGTGTGCTGGGTGTACTGCACGATGGAGCGGTACTCGCTCTCCAGGTCCTCGTTGAGGAGGGCGATGAAACTCTGCTGGTCCACGCTTGATCATCCTTCCTTCGTCGCTGAGGTCCGGGCTCCTACCCCGTCCTGCGGGCGCGATGCGCCCTGCCTGGGCTTTCGGCTCAGCCGAGGCGGTAGAGCGTCCCCTGTGTACTGGTTCCTCCGTACTCCGACGCCGGGACCTCGGTGCCGTTGCCCTGTACCCACGCGGTGACCTCGTCGTTCCGCCCGCCGGGACCGCCCATGCGCCCGCCGGCCAGGACGTACTTCAGCCGCCCCTCGGCCACGTACCGCTGGAGCGTCTCCACGGTCATCGCCGGATCGCTGCCGCTGAAGCCGCCCATCGCGATGACGGGCTCCCCACCGGTGGCGAGGATGAGCGACGACGCCTCGTGGGCGCTGCTCACCGCGACCAGCCACGTGGACGTCCCCTTGTTCGCGCGCAGGTAGGACAC
Organism: Sphaerisporangium album; assembly: GCF_003323745.1. Taxonomy (GTDB): domain Bacteria; phylum Actinomycetota; class Actinomycetes; order Streptosporangiales; family Streptosporangiaceae; genus Sphaerisporangium; species Sphaerisporangium album. The sequence goes on along the minus strand of NZ_QOIL01000011.1, from coordinate 172,707 downwards.
CAGCGCGGGGTCGACGCCGCCCTCAGGGCCGCCGGGACCGCCGGAAGGCCGCGTTCCCGCGCGGGCGGAGGCGCCCGTCCGCGTGCCGGTGGCCGCGCCTGCGGGCAGCCCCGGGCCGGGGGGCACGCCGTCGCCGGCATCTCCGGCCCGCATGCCCGGACGGCCGGACGGCCCGCCCGGACCTCCCATGCCGCCGAAGCCCGTCTGCGGTCCGGCCGTGGGGTTGGTGCCGTTGACGGGGTCGGACAGCGGGGTCAGCGCGTACGCCGCCGGGCCCGCGAGCCCGCCCGCCAGGGCGAGCGCGATCGCGACGGCGGCGAGCCGTACCCGTCCCCTGCGGCCGAGGCGCAGGACGACCAGGCCGAGGAGCGCCGCCGCGCACGCGACGGCGACCGCGAACGGCAGCCAGGGCACCCAGCCGGACGTGCGGCGCAGGACGGCGAACGCCCACGCCCCGGTGACCGCGACGCCGAGCGGGAGGGCCCAGCCGGCGACCGGCCGCCGCGCCCGGTACGCCCCCCACATCAGCACGCCGCCGATCCCGGTCAGCGCCGCGACGGCCGGGGCCAGGGCCGTGGCGTAGTACGGGTGGAAGATCCCCGCCGAGAAGCTGAACACCGCGTAGTGCACCACCAGCCACCCGCCCCACAGCAGCAGGGCCGCCGGCACGCCGGGCCCGGCCGGCACGGCGAGGGGCCGCGCGCCTGAGGTGTCCGGGACGGCGGTCGGAAGCGGGTGGACGTGCGGGTCCACCGGGAGCCCGCCGCCCGCCGGGCCGCGCCGCCGCGCGTACGTGAGGAGCCCGAAGACGAGGGCGAGGGCCGCGAACGGGATCAGCCAGGAGATCTGGCCCGCCATGATCTCGTTGAACAGGCGGCCCGCTCCCGCCTGCCCTCCGAAGCCGCCGCCACCGCCCGGACCGCCCCCGCCGGGACCGCCGCCGCCGCCGAAGATCCGCCCGAGGCCGTTGTAGCCGACCACCAGGTCCCAGACCGTGTTGTCGGTGCTGCCCCCGACGTACGGGCGGTCGCCCGAGGGCCACAGGTCCACGACGACCATCCACCAGGCGCTGGACACGACCAGCGCCGCGCCCGCGACGCCCAGGTGACCGAGCCGCCGCCACAGACCCACGGGCGCGGCCAGCACGTAGACCAGCGCCAACCCCGGCAGGACCAGGTACGCCTGGAGCATCTTCGTCGTGAAGCCCATGCCGACGAGGACCCCGCACAGCACCAGCCACCGCGGACGCCCCGTCCTGACCGCCTCCGCGCACGCCCAGGCGGCGGCGACGAGCAGCAGCACGAGGATCGTGTCGGGGTTGTTGTCCCGGTTGATCGCCACGGTGATCGGCGTGAGCGTCATCACCAGGGCGGCCAGCAGCCCGGCGACATGGCCGGTCGTGGAGCCCGCCACGGAACCCGCCACTGAACCGATCGTGGAGCCGGTCGTAGATCGTGCCACGCGGCCGAGCGCAGAACCGGTCGGAGAGCCGGTCACCGGGCCGGTCACGTGTCCCGCGTCCGCACCCCGTCCCATCCCGTCGAAGGCGCGCCGGACGGCCGAGTACAGGATGCCGGTAGTCGCGACGCCCGCGAGGGCCTGCGGCAGGAGCATGCTCCAGGTGCCGAACCCGAAGATCCGCGCCGACAGGCCCATGACCCACAGCGCGAACGGCGGCTTGTCCACCGTGATGAACGCCCCCGAGTCCAGCGCGCCGAAGAAGAACGCCTTCCAGCTCCGCGTCCCGGACAGGACGGCGGCGGCGTAGTAGTCGTTCGCGTGGCCGTTGCGTCCGAGTCCCCAGGTGTAGAGCACTGCGGCCAGGGCCAGCACGGCGAGCAGCGCGGGGCGTGCCCAGCGGGGCTGCCCCGGCGGGCCGAGGACGATCCGGGCGAACCTCCCGCGCGTGTCGTGCCGGCCTCCGGCCATGGGGAGCGGGGTCTCGATCTTCAGCGTCATCGGCCATTCTCCTTCTGATCGGCGGGCAACGGGCGACTCCGGTCCGGGCCGCCGCGCTCGGGGCGGCGCGGGGTGAAGACCCAGGCGCGCAGCAGCAGGAAGCGCAGGAGGGTGGCGAGCGCGTTGGCGCAGACGACCCCCGCGAGCTCCGCCGTCCGGGAGGCGGTGTCCGGGAGCAGCGCGAGGGCGCAGGTGGTCAGGGCCAGCCCGGCCGCGAACGCGACCAGGCCCTGGACGTGGTGCCGCAGCGCCCCGGCGCGCCCGGAGACGCCGAAGGTGAAGCGCCGGTTGGCGGCGGTGTTGGCGACGGCGGTCACGAGCAGCGCGACCGCGTTCGCCGCCACCGCCGGCATGAACCCGCGAAGGACCCAGAACAGGGCCGTGTAGGCGAGGGTGCAGGCCACCCCGACTGCGGCGAACGAGGCAAGGTGGCGTACCAGCCGAGGACGCGCCGGCCGCGGCCTCAGCCCGGCCCGCCCCGGGCGCGGGTCCTCCGGGAGTCCGGAGCCGACCACGCGCGACCCCTCCGGGAGCCCGGGGCCGACCACGCGCGACCCCTCCGGGGACCCGGGACGAACCCCTGCCGGGAACTCCGGGCGAACCGCGTCCGGGACGTCCGAGAGGGCGGTGCGGGCGAGCCTGGCCATGCCGCGCAGGTCGTCCAGGGCGGTGCGGACGATGTCGACGCGGCTGTCGGGGTCGTCCACCCAGTCGACCGGGACCTCGTGGATGCGCAGGCCGTGCCGCTCGGCCAGCAGGAGCAGCTCGGTGTCGAAGAACCACTGCTCGTCCTCGACCGCCGGCAGCAGTGCCTGGACGACTTCGGTGCGCGCGGCCTTGAACCCGCACTGGGCGTCGGAGAAGCGGGCGCCCATGGCCGAGCGCAGCAGCAGGTTGTAGGCGCGGGAGATGATCTCCCGCTTCGGGCCCCGGACGACCCGGGAGGTGCGGGCGAGCCGGGTGCCGATCGCCAGGTCGCTGTGCCCGGACAGCAGGGGCGCGACCAGGGGCAGGAACGCGTTGAGCCCGGTGGACAGGTCCACGTCCATGTAGCAGACGACGTCGGCGTCGCTCTCCGCCCACACCCGGCGCAGCGCGCGCCCCCGGCCCTTCTCGTCCAGGCGGACGGCGCGCACGCCGGGCAGGTCGCGGGCGAGGCCTTCCGCGATGCCACCGGTACCGTCGGTGCTCGCGTTGTCGGCGATCGTGATGCGGAAGCCGTAGGGGAAGGTGCCGGTCAGGTAGTCGTGGAGGTGGCGGACGCTGGACGCGAGCGCCCGCCGCTCGTTGTACACCGGGACGACCACCTCGACCAGGCGTCCCCGCCCCGTCGGCGGCGAGGCGAACCGGGCGAGCGGCTCGGAGGGCTCGGGGTCGCGCAGGGGCGCGGGCGCGGACCGGCCGGAGGCCCCTGGGGAAGAGGCCGCCTCGGCGGGCGCGGGCCGGAGCGCCGACGCGGAACGGCCGTCCGCGGGGGAGGTGGCCGGCCGAGTCGTCGGCGGGGTCATCGACAAGGTCGTGGGCCGGGTCGTGGGCGGGGTCATCGGCGACGACCCGGGGTCGGTTCGTTCATGGGTCCACCGTCGGCGGGCCGGATTGAACGACCGTTAGGCCTTCATTAACCCCGTCTGAGAATGCGCGCGCCCGGGAAGCCGGACGGTGGCCAGGATCCCGCCGCCGGCCGCGTTGGCGAGCGTGACCTCGCCTCCGGCGTCGCGGACCGCCTGGGCGACGATGGCGAGGCCGAGCCCGGAGCCGGACATGCTCCGGGCGGCCGAGGACCGCCAGAACCGTTCGAAGACGTGCGGCAGCTCGTCCTCGGGGATGCCGGGGCCGTGGTCGCGCACGGTCAGCTCTCCCCCGGCCAGCCGCACGCGGACCACGCCGCCGGGCGGGCTGAACTTGACGGCGTTGTCCAGCAGGTTCACGACCGCGCGTTCGAGCGCGCCCTCGCGGCCGTGGACGTACCACTCGGCGAGGTCGGCGTGGACGCGGACCTCTCCGGCGCGCAGGCGGGCGCGGGCCAGGGCGGTCTCGACGACGTCGTGGAACGGGAGGCCCGGGACGGGCTCCTCGCCCTCGGAGACGCGCGACAGCTCCAGCAGGTCGCCGACGAGGCTGGACATCTCGGTCATCTGCGCCTTCAGCCCGGCCAGGAGCCGCCGCCGGGCGCCGGGATCCAGCGGGCGGCCGGAGTTCTCGCTGTGCAGCAGCAGGTCGACGTTGGCGCGCAGGCTGGTGAGCGGGGTGCGCAGCTCGTGCCCGGCGTCGGCGACGAGCTGGAGCTGGCGTTCGCGCGAGCCGGCCAGCGCGGCGGTCATGGCGTTGAACGACGTGCCCAGCCGGGCGATCTCGTCGTCGCCGTCGACGGGGATGCGCGTGGCGAGGTCCTCCGTGCGGGCGATGTGCTCGACGGCGCCGGTGAGCCGTTCGACGGGGCGCAGCGCGGCGCGGGAGACGAGCCGTCCCGCCGTGGCGGCGCCGAGGACGCCGAGGGCGGCGACGCCGGCGAGCGTCAGGGCCAGGACGCGCAGGGTGGCGTCCATGCCCGACAGCGAGCGGGCCGCGCTGACCGCCACACCGGGCCCGATGTTGACGGTGAGCACGCGGACGGCGTCGCCGCTCTCGGTGACGCCGTCCCGCAGCAGCCGCCCTCCCGGCACGCGCGCCACGCGCTCGTCGGCCGGGACGACCTTGACGGCGTCCCATCCCTGCGCGCAGCGGGCGCCCTCGGCCGTGACGATCTGCTGGAGCCGCAGGAACGGTCCAGGCGGCTCGGCGCCGGTCGGCTGCTCGGCGCAGTCGCGGCGGATCATCGCCGCCGTCCTGCCGTCCAGCGGGGGCTGGTTCAGGGAGTCGTTGAGCTGGCGGTCGAGGACGTCGCGGACGAGGAACCAGCAGGTGGCGGCGCAGACGGCGATCGCCAGCGCGACCGCGGCCGCGACGAGCAGGGTCAGCCGCGATCCCAGCGACCGGCGTCCGCCGCGCGTCGGGCCACTCATCAGGCGGAGGTCCGCAGCGTGTAGCCGACGCCGCGCACGGTGTGGATCAGGCGCGGCGCGCCTCCGGCCTCGGTCTTGCGGCGCAGGTACATGACGTAGACGTCGAGCGAGTTGGAGGACGGCTCGAAGTCGAAACCCCACACGTCGCCGAGGATCTGCTCGCGGGTGAGCACCTGCCGGGGGTGGCCCAGGAACAGTTCGAGCAGCAGGTATTCGGTGCGGGTGAGCTCCAGGGGGCGGCCATCGCGGGTGACCTCGCGGGTCGCGGTGTCCATGCGCAGGCCGCCGTAGGCGAGCACGCCGGTCTCCTCGGGGGGCCGCCTGGCGCCGCGCCGCAGCAGGGCGCGGACGCGGGCGAACAGCTCGTCCAGCTCGAACGGCTTGACCAGGTAGTCGTCGGCCCCGGCGTCGAGCCCGGAGACGCGGTCGCCGACGGCGTCGCGGGCGGTGAGCATGAGGACCGGCACCTCCTCGCCCGCCGCGCGCAGCCGCCTGCACGCGGTGAGGCCGTCCACGCGGGGCATCATGACGTCGAGCAGGACCAGGTCGTAGGACCCGCCGGCGAGCGTCTCCAGGGCCTCGGCGCCGTCCTTGGCGAGGGTGACGTCGTACCCCTCGAAGGTGAGGCTGCTGTGCAGGGCCTCGCGCAGGGCGGGCTCGTCGTCCACCACCAGCACGCGGACGGCGTCCCGGCGGGCGGGATCCTGGAGATCACGGAGGTCGGAGGTGCTCACCGGCCCACGGTAGCCGCGAATCGTGAGAAGCCCGTTAAGGACCATGAGAACGCGATGAAAAGGCGCCCGCTCGCCCTCACCCGGCGATCGGCCAGGATCCACCAGGGGCGCGGCGGGGGGCGCGGCGGGGGGCGCGAAACCCTCAGGAGGTGGCCTCCAGGACGGCCATGGCCGCGTTGTGCCCGGGGATGCCGCTGACGCCGCCGCCGCGCCTGGCGCCCGCCCCGCACAGCAGGACGCGCGGGTGGGCGGTCTCGACGCCCCACCGCCCGGCCTCTCCCGGGTCCTCGGCGAAGGGCCAGGACAGGTCCCGGTGGAAGATGTGGCCGCCGGGCAGGCCGGCCTCGTTCTCCAGGTCGACGGGGGTTTTGACCTCCAGGCACGGCGATCCGTCCGGGGCGCGCAGCAGGCAGTCCTCAATGGGCTCGGCGAGGACGCTGTTGACGGAGGCGAGGGTGGCGGCCAGCGCCTCCTCACGCGCCTTATCCGGATTTTCCCGGAAAAGGCGGGCGGGCATGTGCAGCCCGAACAGCGTCATCGTCTGCGCCCCGGCCTCCCGCAGCGACGGCCCGAGGATCGACGGGTCGGTCAGCGAGTGGCAGTACACCTCGGCCGGCGGCAGCGTGGGGATGCTCCCCGCCGCGGCCTGCGCGTACGCCCGCGCGAGCGCCGCGCTCCCCTCGTTGATGTGGAACGTGCCGCTGAACGCCTCGGCCGGGTCCACGAACGGGTCGTTCAGCCGGGGCATCCGCGCGAGCACCATGTTGACCTTGAGCTGCGCCCCCTCCGGGTCCGGCGCGCCGCCCTCGCCGAGCAGCCGGGCCAGGATGACCGGCGAGGCGTTGACCAGCACGTGGCCGCCCGTCACGGTGTGCTCGGCGCCCGCCCCGTCCCGGAAGACGACCTCCCCGCCGGGGTCGACGGCCAGCACCTCCGTCCCGGTCCTGATCTCCGCGCCGTACCGGGCCGCGGCCTCGGCGAGCGCGCCGCTGACCGCGCCCATGCCGCCCACGGGGACGTTCCAGTCTCCCGTGCCGTCCCCCACGACGTGGTAGAGGAAGCAGCGGTTGGCGAGCAGGTCCGCGGACGGGTCGGCGAAGGTGCCGATCAGGGCGTCGGTCAGCACCACCCCGCGTACGGTGTCGTCGGCGAACCGCTCGTCCACGACCTCGCCGATGGGCCGCTCGAACAGGTCGCGCCAGGCCTCCTCGTCGGCGACGACCTCGTCGCGCACGGCCGCCCGGTCGCGCAGGGGCTCCAGCAGGGTCGGGGCCAGGCGGCGGGCGACGCGGGCGGTCATCGCGTAGAAGCGGTCCCAGGCCGCGAGGTCTTCGGCGCCGCCGGTCACGTTGGCGAAGGACGCGGCGGTGCGGGCGGCGTCGCCGTTGTCGACGAGCAGCCCGGTGTCGCCGACGGGGGTGTAGGAGGCGTAGCGCCGCCGCCGCAGGTCGAGGGCGAGACCGAGATCGGCGACGACCTTGCCGGGCAGCAGGCTGACGAGGTAGGAGTAGCGCGACAGCCGGGCGTCCACCCCGGGGAACGCGCGGGCGGAGACGGCGAGGCCTCCGGCGTACGGCAGGCGTTCCAGCACCAGCACGCGGCGGCCGGCGCGCGCCAGGTAGGCCGCGGCCACCAGGCCGTTGTGCCCGGCCCCGACGATGACGGCGTCGTACTGCGACGGTCTCATAACAAAGCCCCCTAACCCGGACAGTACGGTGAGATGGCACACCAGGGAACAATCTCCCTGGGAGCGTACATACGGAGAGGACCGAGAGCGAGCATGCGACTGACCGGCCCCGGCGCGGCGATCCGGACGTCCGAGGAGGTTTCCGAGGCCCTGGCCACGGGCGCCCCCGTGGTGGCGCTGGAGACGACGATCATCTCCCACGGCCTGCCCCGCCCCCGCAACCTGCGCGTCGCGATCGAACTGGAGGAGCTGGTCCGCGAGGCCGGCGCCGTCCCCGCGACCATCGCCGTGCTCGACGGGGTGGCCCGGGTCGGCCTGGACAAGGACATGCTGGAACGCGTCGCCACCGAGCCGGACCTGCGCAAGCTGGGCTTCCGCGACCTGCCCGTCGCCGCCGCGCTCGGCGCGAGCGGGGCCACCACCGTCTCGGCCACCGCGTTCCTCGCGGCGCGCGCCGGGATCCGGGTGTTCGCCACGGGCGGCCTCGGCGGCGTCCACCGCGAGTGGACGGCCGACCAGGACGAGTCCGCCGACCTGGACATGCTCGCCAAGACCAGGATCACGATCGTGTGCGCGGGCGTGAAGTCGATCCTGGACGTGCCGGCCACGCTCCAGCGGCTGGAGACGCGCGGCGTGACCGTCGCCGGGTACCGCACGGACGCCTTCCCCGGCTTCTACCTCCACAGCTCCGGGCTGCCGGTCGACTGGCGGCTGGAGAACCCCGAGGACGCCGCCGCGGTGATGCGCGCGCAGGACCGCCTCGGCGGGCCCGAGACCGCGCTGATCGTCGCCAACCCCGTCCCCGAGGACGAGCAGCTCGACCCCGCCCTGCACGACCGCGTGCTGGCCGAGGCGCTCGACGCCGCCGCGCGCGAGGGGATCGCCGGGCAGGCGATCACCCCCTTCCTGCTGGACTACCTCGTGCGGGGCACCGGCGGCGCCTCGCTGGAGGCCAACCTGGCCGCCGTGCGCGGCAACACCCGCCTAGCCGGGGCCATCGCCGCCGCCTGGACCGGTCCGGAGAGCTGAGTGGCCGGCCTGCTCGTCATCGGCGACGCGGTCACCGACGTTGTAGCGGTCCACCACGCGCCGGTGGCCCCCGGGACCGACACCGCCGCCGACATCGTCGTGCGGCCGGGCGGCTCGGGGGCCAACACCGCCGCCTGGGCCGCCCACCTGGGCGCGGACGCGCGCATCCTGACCCGCGTCGGGTACGACACCGGCCCCTGGCACGTCGCCGAGCTGCGCGGCGCGGGGGTGCGCCCGCACGTCCAGGTCGATCCCGGCCATCCGACGGCGGTCGTCATCGCCATGGTGGACGCCACCGGGGAGCGTTCCATGCTCACCAACCGGGGCGCGGGCGGCCGCATCGGGCCCGCCGACTGGGACGACGGCCTGCTCGACGGCGTGACCCACCTGCACGTCTCGGGGTACACGCTGTTCGCCGAACCGGGCCTCGCGCTGTTCAGGACGGCCGTGGGGGCCGCACTCGGCCGCGGCCTGCGGATCAGCGTCGACCCGGCCTCCACCGGGCCCCTGACGGGCTTCGGCGTCGAGCGGTTCCTGGCCGAGACCCGCGCCGCCTCGCTCGTCTTCCCCAACCGGGACGAGGCCCTGCTGCTCACCGGCGAGCGCGAGCCGGAGCGGGCCGCGTCCGCCCTCAGCGCCCGCTACGGCACCGCCGTGGTGAAGCTGGGGCCGGACGGCGCCCTGCTGGCGGTGGACGGCCGCGTCACGCACCGGGCCCGCGCCGCGGCACCGCGGGCCGTGGACTCCACGGGTGCCGGGGACGCGTTCGCCGCCGGGTACCTCACCGCGCTCCTGGACGGTCACTCAGCGGAGTCCGCCCTGGAAGCGGGCTGTCTGGCGGGCGCGCGGGCGGTCGCCGGGCTCGGCGGGAGGCCCGGCGGGACGGGCGGGATCCGCGCACCGGCGGGCCCGGGAGTCAGTGAGCCGCTATGTTCTCCCTAGATGGCGCTAATTGATAGCCTCCGGCGTAAGCTGCACCATTAGCAACATGCGTCACACTCGGGAGGATGCGGTCAGCCGATGGACGCCGATTCAATGATCTGCCTGAGTGATCTGGTACCGGTTCTGCGCTGGAGCCGGCCTCAGCAGATCGCCGAAGTTCTCGCCGACCCCCGGCTTCCTGGGGGCTGGTGGGCGTCGGTCGCTCTCGGTCGCGCCCTCGGCACGACCGGTGTCGAGTGGCTCTGCGACCGCCTCTCGCGGCTGGCGGTCAGCCGCTGGGAGCATTTGGCGCTGATGGACGTGCTGCCCGCGCTGCAGGTCCACAAGGTCGACCCGGCCCTGCCCGGCTGGCCGGAGCCCGCGCGCTCGGCCATCAGCGGCATGGGCGGATGGCAGCGGCTGCGCAGGCTCACCGCCGCGGACCTGCGGGTCCCGTCGGCCCCCGCCTCGCCCGAGGTCATCATCACGGCGATGTTCCGCGAGGTGCTCGGCCGGGTCCCCGCCGTGTCGCCGCAGGTCCCCGCCGCCGCGGGCCCGCCGACGGGCCCCCATCCCGCGCAGCGGACCGGGCCCCAGCCCGCGCTGCCCGCCGGGCCCCGGACGCCGCCGACCGGCCCGCACCCCGCCCAGACGACCGGCTCCTACCCCGCGCAGCCGACCGGCCCCTACCCGGCGCAGCCGACCGGGCCCCAGCCCGCGCTGCCCGCCGGGGCCCGGACGCCGCCGACCGGCCCACACCCCGCCCAGACGACCGGGCCCTACCCCGCGCAGCCGACCGGCCCGCACCCGGTCCAGGCTCCGGCCGCCGGGGCGAACGGCGCGCCGCAGGCCCCGTACGCGCCGCAGGCGGCCGCGCAACCCGCCCTCCCGCCCTCACCGCCCGTCTCGGACAACCCGCTCGTCCGGCTCGTCGACGCGGTCTTCCGCGAGTGGACCCCGCTCGAGCGGGCCGTGGCGATCGAGCGGCTGTTCGCCGAGGAGCCCGTCAGCCTGCGCAGGCTGGCCCACGAGCTGCACGTCGACCGTGACATGCTCTCCCAGGCGCAGCGCGCCGCCGAGGAACGCGTGCTGCACTGGCTGCGCTCGCCGGAGTCCACCGCCGTCACCGGCCACCTGTTCCGGCTCACCGAGTGGCTCGGCAACGCGGCCACCGAGGAGCAGCTGATCGGCGCCGACCCCGCGCACCCGATCGAGGTCCCCTCGCTCGGCACCCCCCTGTGGCGGGTGCTGGTCGCGCTCATGCGCGACCGCCGCCTCCAGGACGGCTGGCTGGTCGTCGGCGACCTGACCCGGCTGCGGGAGCGCACCGCGCAGATGCTCGGCGACAAGACCTCCGGCGAGGACGCCGTCGAGCTGCTGGCGCAGGTCGGGATCCGCGCCCACTCGGCCCAGGCGTGGATCGACGCCCTGCCGAAGGCCGCGGTCCCGCCGCCCGACCTCACGGCGACGGGCGGCTTCGCGCCGCTCCCCCGCCGCACGCCCGGCGCCAACGGGCACCAGATGCGCGGCGGCGTGCCCGTCCCGTCCGTGTCCGGCAACCTGCCGGACGCCCAGGCCGCCCTGGCCGCGCTCACGGCGCTGTCCGGCCCGCCGAGACCCCACCTGGTCCCCGAGCCGCGCGCCGCGACCCACGCGCCGCCGCTGCCGAGCCCGTCCTCCGACCCGCGCCGCTGGCAGCGCATCGACGTCACCAGCGAGCACCTGCGTGGCGAGCCGGTGCCCGTGCCGGAGGGGTACGCCACCCAGCTCGGCATGCGCCCCGGCACGCTGCTGTCGGTCACCGGCCCCGGCGACAACGCGGTGGTCCTGGTCTGGCGCGACCGCCAGCCCGTCTTCGACTCCCTGCAACCGGTCCTGATGCGCCTCAACGCCCGCCCAGGCGACTCGGTCTACGTCACCGTCGACGGCTACCGCCTGGACGCCCAGCTCACTGCCTGATCACGCATCGTGTAACCGGTCACTGACAGACCGAGCGTGTCACGGTGGGAGTTCAAGCACACGTGAGGCTCAGAGACGTCCAGCCTCTGGCCGCTGGATATGGCTTTGGGGGCCGACTCGGCCGACTGAGCTGTCATCTATCCAGGAGGCCATAGGCATGAAGCCGGCCGAAAGGCTGTACGACCTGCTGAGCTCCTATGACGACAGCGATGTTTCGATGTGGCGGTTCTACGCCGTGTGGTGCGAAGGCATCGCCGTCGAGGAAGCCGTTCTTCTCCTGAGCGCCGACCCGGACACCGCCACGCCGGCCACCTTCGTCGGGTGGGGGCCCGGCTCCGACGGAAGCGGTGACGAGGACAGCGGCTTGCTCGTGGGGACGATCAGCGCCTGGGTCGTGCTCATCGGCGACCACCGCTGTACCGAAGACGAAGCGCTATCCGCCTTATCGGAGAACAACAGGCGGACACTGGGAATCAGCTGGGATAGCCACGACGACAACACGCTGAAATACGCCAGGGACGGCGAGCTGATCACCGTCCTCGATATCTTCGACACGAGCGACCGGTCAGGTCGCGACCCGGACGCGCTCGATCCTTACCTGCACGGCCTGCGCTTCAACATAGACGAGCGGAAGCCCGGCGAACCCATGGTCGAACCGCACGAGAGTTTTCACCTCCGCGCTGGTCGCCATCGGCAGGATGGTCGGCCGGGAGATCGACAAGGAATGGCTGGACTCGACGCTCACCTGCTACATCGTGCCAGCGGACAACTCCGAGTCGTGAGAGCCTGTCCTCGGCAGGCGGCCAGTGCCTCCCCCGCCACCAGCGACCCCCTCAGCACGGCCGACCACGCCGGGCTCTACTACGGCGCCCCAGCCATCAGCTTCCCCTTGCATGTCGCCCAAGCCGACGGAATACCCCTGCTCACGCGCTGCGCCAGGCGCTGAGCAGTTCCTCGGGACCGTACGCCGCTTGGAGCCCGGAACAGCTGATCCCGTTGCGGGAGACCGCCACGAGCGGTACCGGCTCGTCGGTGATCGCCGCCCGGTGCTTCTGCAGCGCGGCCAGGTCGTGGCTGTCGAACGTGGAGTTCTCCAGCCACTTGATCGAGCCGAGGAAGAGCAACTGCTTGGCCACCGGTTGTCGGTCGGCGCCCACTAGGTCGATTTCGACGTCATTGCTACGGGTCCAGTACCCGCCGATCGCCGGGGTGGCGGGTAGGAGCCCGTCCGGCAGGAGACGGGCGAGTGATTCCCGGACGAGGGGCTCGATCGCGCGGCCCCGCCAGGCCGTCCACTGCTCCTTGATCCGGCTCAGAGTGAGATCTCCCCGCATCCGCTCGATCTCCGCCATGTGCGGATCCAGAAACGCGAGCCAGAACCGCAGGTAAGGATCGGCCACCCGGTAGCGCCGTTCCTTCGACGGCCGCAGTGAGAGCGGCAACTCGGCTGCCACCACCCGTTTCTCGGTCAGGACATCCGTGGCTCGGGTGAGACTGGTGTGAGCGATGCCGCCGGCGGCGCGCGCGATGTTGGTGAAGGTGCGCTCCCCGGTACCGATGGCCCGCAGGACTTCCCTGCTCATCGCCTGCGGTGGAAACTCGGCGGCCAGTGAGCGCTCTGCGGAGACCAGCAGCGCCGAGATGGGGTTGTCCAGCGAGTCGCGAAGGAACTCCCAGACGTCCGCTCCGGCCCGCCACTCCGCGCAGATCAGCGGGAGACCGCCCGTGATCAGGGCGGCGTCGAAGGCGGCCGCCGGCGGAAGGCCGAGCATCTCGCCGATGTCGGCCGGGGTCAGCGGCCCCACGACCATTTCCCGGCCCCGCTGATGGAAGGGTCGGTCGTAGCTGTTCAGCGCCTCCATCATCGACAGGTCGGATCCGACCAGGAGGAGAAGTACCGGCTTGCGGCTGAGCAGGCGGTCCCATGCCCGCTGGAGCATGCCCTCGAAGGCGTCGATGCGGTCCATGAGATACGGAACCTCATCGATGACGACCACGCTCGGGCTGTCATCGGGCAGGATCGCCGCAAGCAGCCTGAATGCCGCATTCCACTGCTCCGGGGTCTCCTCCGAGAACAGTCCCCGCTCCGGCAGCGTGGATCTGGCGACGGCGTCGAGCAGCTCCGTCAGTTCGTCCTCTGCCGTACCGCCCGCCGCGGTGAAGAAGAGGTTCGGCGTCTCGGTGCGCCGGAGGAACTCCTCGACGAGGCTCGACTTGCCGACCCGCCGCCTTCCCCGCATGAGGATGCATTGACCTGGTCTGGCCGACCCGGCGGCATCGTGAACCGCTTGGAAGGCGTTGCGGAGCACGTTCAGCTCCCGCTCCCGCCCGACGAAACGACGCATGTACACCCCCGTAGCCGATAGTATCGACAGAGATACTATCGCCATCGCTACCAACTTGCCCGCCGCCGGCTCGTAGACTGGGCCAGCCTCTTCAGGGTCGCGGTCATGACCGTGTCGATGCCCCTGGACGCCAATGCGTACTTTCCTGTACCAGCGCGCAGCGAGCCGGCATTGCCACCGGTAAGCGGGGTGAGCTTTGTGGGGCGCCCCGTCAGGCGGGGTGGTCGCCGGTTTTGAGGACCTTGCGGTAGTACGTGCCGGCGGATTCGTACTTGAGGGCCTGGTAGAACTCGGGGGCCCTGCGGGTGGCCAGGGCGATGTAGCCGGCGTCGCGGCTTCGGGCCCAGGTTTCGAACTCCTCCAGGAGCGCTCGGCCGAGGCCGCGCCTGCGGAAACCGTGCTGGGTCATGGCCTCTTCCACCCAGGCGACGGGGCCGTTGGCGAACAGGGTGAGGTGGACGAAGCCGAGAAGGTACCCCCGCACGTGGCCGTCCACGCAGGCCACGAGCACCAGCGCGTCGGGGTTGCCGAGCAGTGCCGGGTAGGCCGCCTGGAAGGCGGCGCGCTCTGGCCGGAAGGAGAGCGCGAACTCGCGCGTCAGCCCGTAGATCTCCTCGCCGTCGTCCTCGCCCGCCCTCCGCACCAGGAGATCATCTGAAGTCATGAAAAGGACTTTAGGGACTCGCACGCGTGTTCGTCCATTCGGATGCCGGGAAGATCAGGCGTCGGCGTCGTACGGGCAGAAGGCGTATCCGAGTTGGGAGGCCAGCTCCAGCTGGTCGTAGTAGATGCGATGGCTCTCGATGCCGCCGTCGTCGACGCTGCAGAGGGACGAGCCCCGCAGGACGACGGGACGCCCGGTCGCGTCGAGGTCCCCGCCGCCCGGCATCATGTAGGGCCCGCCGTGGGTGCCGGTGACGGTCCACTCGCTGACCGCCGTGTCGCCGTGCGCGATGCCGGTCCAGATCGTCGCCATCATGTCGGGGAAGGCGCTCATGATCGCCTCCCAGAAGAAGGAGATCTGCTCCGGGCCCTCCCCGATGCCGCTGGGGGTGACCAGCGCGGCACGCGGGCCGTAGCAGCGGACCACCGCCTCCAGGTGGTGGCGGTTGAAGGCCTCGGTGACCCTGTTCATGGACTCCATCGCGTCGGGCATGGCGACGCCCTTCCTCGCGGCACCGCCGGCCCCGGTGTGGCGCGAAATAGCCTGAAATGCTCTATATGTCGGTTTGCTTACTTTAGCGCAGACCGAGCGATGCGCTCAGGGACCGGCGATCCGCGCGGGACTAGGCGCTCAGGCCCAGCTGGCGGGCGATGAGCATGCGCTGGACCTCGCTCGTCCCCTCCCCGATCTCCAGGATCTTCGCGTCCCGGTAGAAACGGCCCACGGGGTACTCGTTCATGAACCCGTAGCCGCCGAAGATCTGCGTGGCGTCGCGGGCGTTGTCCATCGCGGCGTTGGAGCCCACCAGCTTGGCGATCGCCGCCTCCTTCTTGAACGGCTCGCCCGCCAGCATCTTCTCGGCCGCGTGGTAGTAGGCCAGCCGCGCGGTGTGCGCGCGCACCTCCATGTCGGCGACCTTGAACTGGATGGCCTGGTAGCGCCCGATCGGCATGCCGAACGCGTGCCGCTCCTTGACGTAGCGCAAGCTCTCGTCCACACAGCCCTGCGCGAGGCCCACCGACAGGGCGGCGATGGCGACGCGGCCCTCGTCCAGGGTGCGCAGGAACTGGGCGTACCCGCGCCCGCGGTCGCCGAGCAGGTTCGCGGCGGGCACCCGGCAGTCGGTGAAGGACAGCTCGCGGGTGTCGGAGGCCGACCAGCCGACCTTGGAGTACTTCTTGGACACCGTGAACCCGGGCGTACCGGACGGCACCAGGATCGTCGAGATCTCCGGCGTCGCGGACCCGTCCTCGCGCGGACCCGTGAGGGCCGCGACCGCGACGAATCCGGTGATGTCGGTGCCGGAGTTGGTGATGAACGCCTTGGAGCCGTTGATCACCCACGCGTCGCCGTCCAGCACCGCCGTGGTGCGCATGCCGCCGGGGACGTCGGTGCCGCCGCCCGGCTCGGTGAGGCCGAAGGCGCCGAGCGTGCGTCCGGCGGCGAGGTCGGGCAGCCACTCGGCCTTCTGCTCCTCGGAGCCGTAACGGTAGAGCGGCATCGCGCCGAGGGAGGTCGCGGCCTCCAGGGTGATGGCCACCGAGGAGTCGACGCGCGCCAGCTCCTCCAGGGCCAGGCACAGGGCGAAGTAGTCGCCGCCCATGCCGCCGTACTCCTCGGGGATGGGCAGGCCGAACAGTCCCATCCGCCCCATCTGGGAGACGATGTCGTACGGGAACGCGCACCGCTCGTAGTAGTCGCCGATCACCGGGGCGACGACGTCCCTGGCGAACTCCTCGACGGTCTTGCGCAGCGCCTCGTACTCGTCGTTGAGCCGATGCATGGCCTACTCCTCATCCTTTGAAGCCTCTGAAGCCTCTGAAGCCAGTTCCTTCGCGAGCGCGCGGACCACCCGGGAGGGGCTCGGACGTCCCAGCTCCCCGGCCAGCCACACGCTGGTCGCGACCAGTGACCGGAGGTCGACGCCGGTCTCGACGCCGAGCCCGGCGAGCATCCAGAGCAGGTCCTCGGTGGCGAGGTTGCCGGTGGCGCTCCTGGCGTACGGGCAGCCGCCGATGCCGCCCGCCGACGCGTCCACGACGGTCACCCCCGCGCGCAGGGCGCTGAGGGTGTTGACCAGCGCCTGGCCGTAGGTGTCGTGGAAGTGCACGGCGAGGCGCTCGGGGCCGACGCCCGCCTGGGCGAACGCCTCCAGCAGCGCGGTCACGTGGCCGGGGGTGCCGACGCCGATCGTGTCCCCGAGCGAGAGCTGCCCGCAGCCGAGGTCCAGCAGGCGCCTGCCGTTGCGGACGACCTGCTCGATCGGCACCGGCCCCTCCCACGGGTCGCCGAAGCACATCGACAGGTACGCCCGGACGGCCAGGCCGTTCTCGCGGGCGCGGGCCACGACCGGGGCGAACATCTCTATCGAGGCGTCCACGCTCCGGTTGAGGTTGCGCCGCGCGAACGTCTCGGTGGCGCTGCCGAAGATCGCGACGTCGGTGACGCCGAGGTCGAGCGCGCGGTCCAGGCCGCGCTCGTTGGGCACCAGCACCGGGTAGCGGACGCCCGGTACGCGCTCGACCCGCTTGAGCAGTTCCTCGGCGTCGGCGAGCTGCGGCACCCACTTGGGGTGGACGAAGCTGGTGGTCTCGATGGTGGTCAGCCCGGCCGCGGCCAGCCGGGCGACCAGCTCCGCCTTGACCTCCAGGGGGACGACGGACGGCTCGTTCTGCAGGCCGTCGCGCGGGCCGACCTCGTAGATCGTCACCCGCTCCGGCAGCCCGTCCGCCGGCACGCGCATCGGTTCGAGCATCATGACCCTCCCGTCTCGTCCGGAGACCCGTCCGGTGCACGGACGACGGCGAGCACCGCGTCCATGTCGACCGGCTGACCGGCGCGGACCGAGAGCTCGGCGACCACACCGTCCGCGGGCGCGGTCACGGTGTGCTCCATCTTCATGGCCTCGACGATCAGCAGCGGCTGGCCCTCGGTGACCTTCTCGCCCGGCGTCACCTTGACCAGCAGCACCGTGCCCGGCATCGGGCTGCGGACGACGCCGTCACCGGCCAGGCCCGCCGCGGCGCGGTCGCCCGTGTCGCCGGGCACGTGGCGGGTGAGCGCCCAGGCGTGGCCCTCGCGCCCCAGCCAGACCGTGCTCCCGGCAGGGCCGCCGCCGGTCGCGCAGGCGTAGCGCGCGGTCACCCCGTCCAGCGTGACGAGCACGTCGCCGCGCCGCTCGCCGGGCGCCGCCCCGGCCGCGTCCCCGGGGGTCAGCCGGGCCGCGCGCGCGGGGCCGTCGCCCACGGCGACCTCGGCGGCACGTCCCGGCAGGCCGCGGACCCGGACCGGGACCGGCTCGCCGCGCGCCGCGAGCAGCCAGGTCGTCCAGGCGGCCTCGCCGACGCGCCAGCCGTCCGGCACCTCCCACGGGTCGTCGCCCGCGTCCGCGGACAGCCGGTCCTGCAGGACGAGCGCCGCCGCGGCGAGCACCTCGTCCGGCGGGGCCCCGGTGCCGTACGCCGCGGTGAGCAGGGCGTCGAGGCGCTGGTCGATCAGGCCGGTGCCGAGGCGCCCTGCGGCGACGTCGGGGTCGGCCAGCAGCGCGCGCAGGAACGCGACGTTGGTGGTCACGCCGAGGACGGAGGTCTCGCGGAGGGCCGCGTCCAGCGTCCGCAGGGCGCTCGCGCGGTCGGGCCCCCAGGCGATCACCTTGGAGAGCATCGGGTCGTAGTCGCTGCCGACGACCGCGCCCTCGAAGAGCCCGGAGTCCACGCGCACCCCGTCGCCGTCCCGGGGCTCGGCCAGGGCGAGCACCCGCCCTCCCGTGGGCAGGAAGTCCCGCGCGGGGTCCTCGGCGTACACGCGGGCCTCGACGGCGTGGCCGCGCAGGCGCACGTCCTCCTGCGCCAGGGGCAGCGGCTCGCCGGCCGCGACGCGGAGCTGGAGCTCGACCAGGTCCAGGCCCGTGACCATCTCGGTGACGGGGTGCTCGACCTGCAGGCGGGTGTTCATCTCGATGAAGTAGCCCGGGTGCCCCGGCTGATCGCCCGGAACGATGAACTCGACGGTGCCCGCGCCGACGTACCCGACCGCGCGGGCGGCGCTGACCGCGGCCGCGCCCATGCGGCGGCGGGTCTCCTCGTCCAGCAGCGGGGACGGGGCCTCCTCGATGATCTTCTGGTGGCGGCGCTGGAGGCTGCACTCGCGCTCGCCCAGGTGGATCACGTTGCCGTGCGCATCCGCGAGCACCTGGATCTCGATGTGCCGGGGATCGCCGACGTAGCGCTCGACGAGCAGCGTGCCGTCGCCGAACGCGGCCTCGGCCGTGCGGCGGGCGGAGGCGATCGCGTCGGGCAGCCCGTCCGCCGAGCGCACCACGAGCATGCCCTTGCCGCCGCCGCCCGCCGAGGGCTTGATCAGGACGGGGAAGCCGATGCGCGCGGCGGCCTCGGCGAGGTCGTCGCCGGGCTCGGCGCCGCCGGGCACCACGGGCACGCCCGCGGCCTCCACCGCGGCCTTGGCGCGGATCTTGTCGCCCATCGCCTCGATCGCCTCGGGCGGCGGGCCGACGAACACCAGGCCGGCCTCGGCGCAGCGCCGCGCGAACGCGGTGTTCTCCGCCAGGAACCCGTACCCGGGGTGCACGGCCTGGGCGCCGCTCGCCCGCGCGGCCGCGACGACCCCCTCGACGTCGAGGTAGCCGGAGGCCAGCCGCACGGCCGCGTCGGCCTCGCGGACGTGCCGGGCGCCCGCGTCGGCGTCGCTGTGGACGGCGACCGAGCGGATGCCGAGCCGGCGCAGCGTCCTGATCACCCGGAGCGCGATCTCACCCCGGTTGGCCACCAGCACGGTCTCGAAAAGCCCAGAGTTCATGGTCACATCCGGAAGACGCCGTAGCCGATGGGGTCGAGGGGGGCGTTGGCCGCGGCCGACAGGGCCAGCCCGAGCACCGTGCGGGTGTCGAGGGGGTCGATCACGCCGTCGTCCCAGAGCCGCGCGGTGGAGTAGTACGGGTTGCCCTGCGCCTCGTACCGCTCGCGGATCTCGCGCTTGAACTCCGCCTCCCCGGCGGCGTCGCCGCCCGGCCGCACGGTGGCCAGGACGTTCGCGGCCTGCTCGCCGCCCATGACCGAGATGCGGGCGTTCGGCCACATCCACAGCAGGCGCGGAGAGTACGCCCGCCCGGCCATCGCGTAGTTGCCGGCGCCGAACGACCCGCCGATCACCACGGTGAACTTGGGCACGCGGGCGCAGGAGACGGCGGTGACCATCTTCGCGCCGTGCTTGGCGATGCCCCCGGCCTCGTAGGCGCGGCCCACCATGAAGCCGCTGATGTTCTGCAGGAAGACCAGGGGGATCCCGCGCTGGTCGCACAGCTCGATGAAGTGCGCGCCCTTGAGCGCGGACTCGCTGAACAGGATGCCGTTGTTGGCGACGACGCCCACCGGGTGGCCGTGGATCCGGGCGAAGCCGGTCACCAGCGTGGCGCCGTACTCGGCCTTGAACTCCAGGAACTCGCTGCCGTCCACCACGCGCCCGATGACCTCGCGCACGTCGTAGGGGGTGCGGGTGTCGGAGGGCACGATGCCGTACAGATCGCGCGGGTCGTGGACGGGCTCGCGGGACGGCGCGCGCTCCCAGGGGGCGGGGCCGCGCGGGGCGAGGGTGGCGACGATGTCGCGGACGATGGCCAGCGCGTGGGCGTCGTCCTCGGCGAGGTGGTCGGTGACGCCGCTGACCCGGGCGTGGACGTCGCCGCCGCCGAGCTCTTCGGCCGAGACCTCCTCGCCGGTCGCGGCCTTCACCAGCGGCGGGCCGCCGAGGAAGATCGTGCCCTGGTTCCTGACGATGACGGCCTCGTCGCTCATCGCGGGCACGTACGCGCCGCCGGCCGTGCAGGAGCCGAGCACTGCGGCGATCTGCGGGATGCCGCGCCGGGACATGGTGGCCTGGTTGTAGAAGATGCGGCCGAAGTGCTCGCGGTCGGGGAACACCTCGTCCTGCAGGGGAAGGAACGCGCCGCCGGAGTCGACCAGGTAGACGCACGGCAGGTGGTTGTGGAGGGCGACCTCCTGGGCGCGCAGGTGCTTCTTGACCGTGATCGGGTAGTACGTGCCGCCCTTCACGGTGGCGTCGTTGGCGACGATCACGCACTCGCGGCCGGAGACGCGCCCGACGCCGGTGATGATGCCGGCGGCGGGGGCCTCGTCGCCGTACAGGCCGGTGGCGGCCAGCGGCGAGAGCTCCAGGAAGCGGGAGCCGGGGTCGAGCAGCGTGCCCACCCGGTCGCGGGGCAGCAGCTTGCCGCGCTCGACGTGCCGCGCGCGCGAGCGCTCGGGGCCGCCGAGGGCCGCCACCGCCAGCCGTTCGCGCAGCTCGGCGGCCAGCCGTTCGTTGACCTCGGCGTTGCGCTTGAACTCCTCGCCGCCCGGACTCACCAGAGTCCGGAGCACAGGGGCCATGGTGCGCTCCTCCCACCGGTTAACGTACGCTAACTCCGCCCTGGATGTTAGTCATCATTAACCGGTTCGTCTACCATTGCCGGTCATGACGGTCATGCGAAGTCCTACCCGCGTTCCCAGCCCCCGGCGCAGGGAGATCCTGGACGCGGCCGCCACGCTGTTCGCGGCGCGGGGCTTCCACGGCACGTCCATCGAGGAGATCGGCGGGGCGGTCGGCATCTCGGGCCCCGCGCTCTACCGCCACTTCAGCGGCAAGGTGTCGCTGCTGTCGGAGATGCTGCTGGACATCAGCGAGCGCCTGCGCGGCTCGGCGGTGGAGCGGGTCACCCGCGCCGAGACGGCGGCCGAGGCGCTGGACGCGCTGATCGGCGGCCAGATCGACTTCGCGCTGGACCATCCGGCGCTGATCACCGTGCACGACCGCGAGCTCGGCAACGTGCCCGAGCCGGCCCGGCGGCAGATCCGGCGGCTCCAGCGGCTGTACGTCGAAGAGTGGGTCACCGTGCTGAGCGAGCTGTACCCGGACGTGCCCCCGCCGGGCCTGCGGGCCGCGACCCACGCGGTCTTCGGGCTGCTGAACTCCACCCCGCACAGCGCCGGGGAGCTTCCCCGGGAGGCCATGGCGGCGCTCCTGCACCGCATGGCCCGCGCCGCGCTCTTCGGGCTCGTTAACCAGTACTAACTTCCTCACCGTCCCATCCGCCGCCCCGGCCCGCCGCCGTGGCGCCCTTCCGCATGTCCGGAAATAGCCTCTTGTTGCGCCAACTATCTAGATATATCGTTAACGTATCTCGATAGTTGGAGGTCGTGAGATGGACACCCACACGACGACCGGCACACGCGCATGACCGCGCCACCGCCACCACCACAGGCGCCACCCCCGCCCGTGCCGCCGCCGTTCGGCGCGCCCCCGCCGGGCCCCGTTCCCCCGGCGCCGCCGTTCCCGCCCGCCCCTCCGTGCCCGCCGGGAGCCCACTTCGCGCCCCGCGTGCGCCGCGGGGACGTACGGGCCGCGCTGCTCTCCCTGCTGGCCGAGCGGGGGCGCAACGGCTACCAGATGATCCAGGAGATCCAGAGCCGCAGCCACGGCATCTGGCGGCCGAGCCCCGGCTCGGTCTACCCCGCGCTCCAGCAACTGGAGGACGAGGGCCTGATCGCCGGGACGGACTCCGGCGGCAGCCGCACCTACGAGCTCACCGGTAAGGGCCGCGGCCACATCGCCGAGCACGGCGACGTGCTGGTCAACACGTGGTCGGAGGTCGCGGGCAGCCTGCCCGAGGAGATGATGGAGTTGCGCATGCTCTGGGCGCGGCTCGGCGACGCGTTCGCCCAGCTCACCCAGGTCGCCACTCCCGAGCAACTGGCCGCGGCGCGCAGGCTGCTCAAGACCACCAGAAGGTCGATCTTCGCGATCCTCGCGGAAGGCGGGGACGAGGAGGAAGAGGAACAGTGACGACAAGCGAGGCGCCCGCCGTCGCCGTACGGGGGCTCAGGAAGAACTACGGCACGCTGGAGGCCGTGAAGGGCGTCGAGTTCGACGTGCGGCCGGGCGAGGTGTTCGGCTTCCTCGGCCCGAACGGCGCCGGGAAGACCACCACGATCAGCATGCTGTGCACGCTGGTGAACCCGACGGGCGGCAGCGCCCTGGTGGCGGGGCACGACGTCGTCCGGGAGCGCGACGAGGTGCGGCGCAACATCGGGCTGGTGTTCCAGGACCCCACCCTGGACGGATACCTGTCGGCCGCGCAGAACCTGCGCTTCCACGCCGAGCTGTACGGTGTGCCGAGGGACGTCGTCGGAGAGCGCATCAAGCAGGTCCTGGAGATGGTCGCGCTCTGGGACCGCAGGGACGCCAAGGTGAACACGTTCTCGGGAGGCATGAAGCGCCGCCTGGAGATCGCGCGCGGGTTGCTGCACTCGCCGCGCGTGCTCTTCCTGGACGAGCCCACCGTGGGCCTGGACCCGCAGACCCGCTCCGCCATCTGGGGATATATCAACAAACTGCGTCACACCGAGGACATCACGATCTTCATGACGACGCACTACATGGACGAGGCCGAGTACTGCGACCGCATCGCGATCATCGACCACGGCGAGATCGTGGTCATCGACTCGCCCGAGGCGCTGAAGGCCAGCGTCGGCAAGGACCGCGTCCAGATCCAGACCGCCGACGACGAGACGGCCATCACCGCGCTCAAGGAGCGCTTCGACCTGGACGCGGCCGTCCGCGAGGGCATGGTGACCTTCGCCGTGGCCTCCGGCGAGGCGTTCGTGCCCCGGCTGTTCTCCGAGCTGGGCGTGCCGATCCGCTCGGTCAGCGTGTCGCGCCCGTCGCTGGACGACGTCTTCATGAACTACACCGGCTCCACGATCCGTGACGCCGAGGGCGAGAGCGGCGCGTCGTCCGTCATGCGCGCCATGGCGAGGAGGTAGAGATGGCAACCGGAGTCACCGCGCCCGGCGTCGTCCGGGTGCGTGTGCCGGGCCGCAGCGTCCGCCACGACCTGCGCGCGATCAAGATCGTGCTGCACCGCGAGCTGCTGCGGTTCGTCAACGACCGCACGCGCATGGTGTCCGTGCTCGTCCAGCCCGTGCTGTGGCTGTTCGTGATGGGAACCGGCCTGAGCACGCTGATCTCGGGCCGCGCCGCCCAGGGAGTCGACTTCCGCACGTTCATGTACCCGGGCGTGATCGCCATGACGGTGATCACGACGGCGATGTTCTCCGCGGGCTCGATCGTCTGGGACCGCGAGTTCGGGTTCCTGCGCGAGATGCTGGTCGCGCCGGTCGGGCGCGGCTCGATCGTGATCGGCAAGTGCCTGGGCGGCGGCATCGTCGCGACCGGCCAGGGCGTCATCATCCTGGCCCTGGCCGGCCTGGTGCACGTGCCCTACTCCCCCACGCTGATCCTCACGCTGCTGGGCGAGATGTTCCTGGCCTCGTTCACGATCACCGCCTTCGGCGTCAGCCTGGCGGCGCGCATGAAGAACATGCAGTCGTTCTTCGGCGTCATGCAGATGGCCATCATGCCGATGATCTTCCTGTCGGGCGCCATGTTCCCCCTGGCCAACCTGCCGACATGGCTCGCCCTGCTCACGAAGATCAACCCCCTGACGTACGCCGTCGACCCGATGCGCCACGCCGTGTTCAGCCACCTGTCGGTGAGCCCGCAGGTCGTCGACGCGCTCAACCCCGGCGTCCACTGGTTCGGCTGGCACGTCCCGGTCGCGCTGGAGCTCGGCATCGTCGCCCTGATGGGCGCGGCCCTCCTCGGCGTCGCCATCGCCCAGTTCCGCCGCACCGACTAGCCCCACCGGACAGGCCGGCGCCGAACCCCCGACACGGCCGGCCGGATACGGCCGGCCGGGCACGACACTAGCCGCCGGACGGCTCGCCCGTCACCGCCGCGCCGTAGTCCCGCACGACGCCGCCGAGGTAGGCGATGACCTCGGTGAGCTGCGTCATGACGAACTGGCACTCGGGCGCGCCGCCCCGCGGGCAGACGCGGTAGGCCGTGCCGCGCATGCCCGTCTGGATCGTGACCCGCCCCCGGGGCGAGCCGTCCGGGCCGAACACCAGCAGCTCGCCGGGCTGGTGGGTCACCGGCTGGATCTTCCCGTACGCGAGCACCAGACGTACCCGCCGTACCACCAGGCAGGCGATGCCCTCCTCGCGCAGGCTGTCGTGCAGCGCCTCCAGCAGCCGCGTCTCCGCGTGCGCCTTCTTCTCCGTAACCGCCTTGGTCTTGATCTGGTTCATGAGATGAGAACCGTTCGTCGAATGGGAGAGTGACCCGGGCCAGGTGCCCGGGCCGCGTGTTTCCGTGGCCCGTCCCGGACGCGATTTCTGTAACGAAGCCGCCGCCGGTCGAGTTAAAGCCATAAATGCCTTAAAGGGCTACATTCGGCCGTGAAGGTCTTCCACGGCGTCGGACCACCCATACCCCCCGGCGTCTTCGCCCGGTCTTCTCAGATTGCTCCTTCGCGATTACTCTCGGTAGAGCTTTCCCTTCAACACCGCACGGACAGATCTGGTTAATCCCGCCGTGAGAAACGCGGGGCGGTCGGAGGAGCGTCTCGATGCCGCATCCAAGTGAGCTCAACCCCGCGGAGAGCCCGAGAGCCCTTTTCGGGTACGAGCTGCGCAAACACCGGAAGGCCGCCGGTCTCTCCCAGGAGCAGCTCGCGGCCCGCGTGCAGTACACGGCCGCGATGATCAGCTCGGTCGAGACCGCCAAGCGCACGCCGTCGCGGGACTTCGCCCAGCGCTGCGACGACGCGCTCGACCTGGACGGCGCGCTGGTCCGGCTGTGGCCGTTCATCCACCACTCGGCGACGCCGCCGTGGTTCCGGCCCTGGCTGGACATCGAGCGCGAGGCCTCGGCGCTGCGCGCCTGGGAGCCGCTGGTCATCCCCGGCCTGCTCCAGACCGAGGCGTACGCCAGGGCGATCTTCCGCGGCGAGCCGCGCCCGGTGCTGGAACGGGTGGAGGAACAGGTGGCCGCGCGCATGGAACGCCAGACCATCTTCGAGCGCCCCGAGCCGCCGATGTTCTGGGCCGTCGTGGACGAGGGCGCGCTGCACCGCGTCATCGGCGACGCCCGTGTGATGATCGATCAGCTCCGGCGCCTGGAAGACCTCGAAACGGTTTCCAACGTCATTGTCCAGGTATTGCCGTTCCTGGCGCGTTCCACCGCCGGTCTGGAGGGCGGATTCCTTATGGCGCAGGCCCCGGGCGTTCCGGACTCCGTCTACGTCGAGGCGGTGGGCGGGCACGGCCAGGTGGTCGAACGTGCTTCGGAAGTGCACGAACTCCTTACGCGATACGAGATGATCCGTGCTGAGGCGCTGCCTCAGCAAGCATCTCTTGAGCGAATTAGGGAGATTCGAGAACATATGGAGCTGAACGAGGAACTCGCCGTGGCGCGATGGGCGAAGTCCAGTTTCTCCGGCGGTAGCGGCGGCAATTGCGTCGAGGTGGCCCCGCTGGCGGGCGGGCGCATCGGCATCCGGGACAGCAAGAGGCCGACCGGACCGGCGTTGGTCTTCACGCCGGGCGAGTGGGCGGACTTCGCGAACGGCATCAAGGCAGGAGAGTTCGGCGCCTGATCTCTGACGGGCGAGCGCCACGGCCCGGGAACCCGCGGGTTCCCGGGCCGCGGTGCGCTATCGGCCGTACGCCTAGGTCACCTCTTCACCTTGACGTAGTCGGCCCGGGAGGCCGAGGCGCGTGCCCCGGCGTTCCCCTTGAACGTGACCTTCCAGTGGCCGGAGTTCCACGCCTTGACCTGGGTCCAGAACGCCCCGGAGGTGCCGGTCGCGACGGTCTTGACGTACTCCCACTTGGACGACCCGGCCCGCTTGAAGTACAGCGCGACCTTCTGGTGGCCGTACCCGGCCCAGTGGTCGCCCTTCCAGATCTGCAGCGCACCCCGGTTCTTGACGTACCTGCCGTACTTGACCGGCTCGGGGTAGGCGTCGAACCGGATGATCCGGGTGCCGGCGGCCGGGGCCGGCGGTGTCCTGACCGTCACGTACACCGCGCGGCTGCTCGACCCCCGCACGGTGCGGGAGCCCGGGAACTCGGCGCGGAACCAGCCGGACCGCTCGGCCCGGGCGTCGATCCGGAACCGGCCGCCGCGGTCGGTCCGGTCGTAGGCCACGAACTGCCACCGGCTCGACCCGTCGGGCTTGAACAGCAGGTTGACCTTCTGCCCGCGGTAGCCGTCCCACCCGCGCAAGGCCTCCAGGCGGCCGCGCGCGACGAGATCGTCGCCCTTGGCCGCGGGGTTCGGGGACACGGTGAAGCCGGAGATCCGGCTGCCGGTCCTCTTGATCCGCACGTCCACCCGGTCGCTGTCGCTGACCGACTTGTGCGCGACGTCCGAACCGTCGTACTCGGCCCGCCACCAGCCGGTGCGCCACGCCCTGACGCCGAGCGAGAAGCGGCCCCTGGCGTCGGTGTACTTGTCGGCGACCCGCTCGTAGCCGGAGGCGCCGAGCGCGCGGAACGCGACGTGCACCTTCTGCGACGCGTACGGCTTCCATCCGTCGGTGCCGTTGATCAGCAGGCGGCCCCGGAGCACCAGCGTGTCGCCCCGGCCGATCGGCTCGGGTCCGGCGCCGAACCCGGCGAGGTCGGTCTCCCAGACCTGCCTGACCGTGAAGTCCTTGGACGCCTGGCCGGTTCCGGTCACGCTGGTCGCCTTGGCCGTGACGTTCCACGTGCCGGGGGCGTCCGAGCGCCCGAACCTGCGGGTGCCCTCCCACTTCTGCTTGCCGCCGACCTCGCCGGCCTTCTTGGCCTCGACGTCGAGGCTCGACCCGTCGGGCCGCTTGAGGGTGAAGCCTCCCGTGGTCGCGCCGTCCACGAGGAAGCTGAACGTGACCGGCCTGCCGTCCCTGCTCTCGACGACGACCGGGCTCGGGCCGACCTCCACGGAGGTGACCTGGGGGGCCGCCATCGCCGTGGCCGGCGCGGGTGAGGAGACCAGGGCCAACGCCCCGGCGCCCATCGCCACCGCCACGACGACGGCGCGCATGCGTTGAAACACGGGGTACCGTCCTTCCCGTTGCTCTAACGCGGCTTGAGGGTGCCACGTCATTCCCTTCAATAGACGGGCGGCCCGGTACGGTGGTTGTGACTTCTGACAAAGAGTAAATTCCGTAAGTCAGATAGAATGATCCACACCCGCGGCCAGACGGTTCCGGCAAGCCCGGGGACGCCGCCTCGCCTGGGGCGACATAATCGGCCTTGTGGGCCGAGACGCAGTAGAGACGCACTTCACCGAGTCGGTCGCCGCGCTCTCCCCGGGTACGCGACGCGATCCCGCCCTGCCCATACGCCCGGGCACGACGCTGACGGGCGCGCGCTGCCGGGAGCTCTTCGAGATCCAGCTCGCCAGCCGGCTGCTCGACATCGCCGCCCGGTGGCTGCGCGAGCAGGGCGAGGGCTTCTACACGATCGGGTCGGCCGGCCACGAGGGCAACGCGGCGGTCGCCGCGGCCGTCCGCGCCACCGACCCGGCGCTGCTGCACTACCGGTCCGGGGCGTTCTACCTGGCGCGGTCCGCGCAGGCGGGGCGGCTCGCCGAGGAGGGCCTGCGCGACGTCCTGCTCGGCCTGTCCGCCGCGGCCGAGGAGCCGATCTCCGGAGGCCGCCACAAGGTGTTCGGCCACCCCGACCTCGCGGTCATCCCGCAGACCTCGACGATCGCCAGCCACCTGCCGAGGGCGGTGGGGGTGGCGTTCGCCATCGAGCGGGCGCGCAAGCTCGGCGTCTCCTCCGCCTGGCCGGCCGAGTCGATCGCGGTGTGCAGCTTCGGCGACGCCTCCGTCAACCACGCGAGCGCGCTCACCGGCTTCAACACCGCCGCCTACTGCGCCTACCAGGGCCTGCCGCTGCCCGTCCTGTTCGTCTGCGAGGACAACGGCATCGGCATCAGCGTCCGCACCCCGCCGGGGTGGGTCGAGGCGTCCGGCCACCCCCTGATCCCGAGGTTCCAGGCCGACGGCTGCGACCTGGCCGAGGCCTACGACGCCGCCGTCCAGGCCGCGGAGCACGTGCGCGCCCGCAGGTCTCCCGCCTTCCTGCACCTGCGGGTGGTCCGGCTGATGGGGCACGCGGGGTCGGACGTCGAGTCGGCCTACCGCGCGCCGCGCGAGATCGCCGAGTCCCTCGACCGCGACCCGCTGGTCGCCACGGCCAGGCTGCTGGTCGAGGCGGGGCTGACCGACCCCGACGAGCTGCTCGGGCGGTACGAGACGATCCGCGAGCACGTGCTGAAGCTCGCGCTCGAGTCCACCCGGCGGCCCCGGCTGCGCTCGGCCCGCGAGGTCATGGAGCCGCTGGCGCCCCGCCGCCCGGCCCTGGTCGCGGAGCGGGCCGCGCGGCGTCCGCGCGACCGCTCCGCACTGTTCGGCGGGACGCCGCCCGAGCAGGAGGGCCCGCTCACGCTCGCCCAGTCGATCAACCGCACGCTCACCGAGATCCTCGCCGCGCACCCGGAGGCCCTGCTGTTCGGGGAGGACGTCGCGCGCAAGGGCGGCGTGTACGGCGTCACGCGGGGGCTGCTGAAGAGGTTCGGCGCGGCCCGCGTCTTCGACACCCCGCTGGACGAGCAGGCGCTGCTCGGCCTCGCGCTCGGCGCGGGCGCCTCCGGCCTGCTGCCGATTCCGGAGATCCAGTACCTCGCCTATCTGCACAACGCCCTGGACCAGATCCGCGGCGAGGCCGCCTCGCTGCGGTTCTTCTCCAAAGGCGCCTACCGCAACCCGATGGTCGTGCGGGTGGCCGCGTACGCCTACCAAAAGGGGTTCGGCGGCCACTTCCACAACGACAACTCGGTGGCCGCGCTCCGCGACATCCCCGGGCTGGTCGTCGCCTCCCCCGCCCGGCCCGACGACGCCGCCGCGATGCTGCGCACCTGCGTGGCCGCCGCCAAGGCCGACGGCGAGGTGTGCGTGTTCCTGGAGCCGATCGCGCTCTACGGCACCCGCGACCTGATGGACGAGGGCGACGACGGCTGGCTCGCCCCGTACGTCCCGCCGCCGA
Organism: Sphaerisporangium album; assembly: GCF_003323745.1. Taxonomy (GTDB): domain Bacteria; phylum Actinomycetota; class Actinomycetes; order Streptosporangiales; family Streptosporangiaceae; genus Sphaerisporangium; species Sphaerisporangium album. Next base: position 143,450 of record NZ_QOIL01000011.1, on the reverse strand, counting down.
GGTGGCCGGAGACGCACGTGCCGATCGGCCGGGCGCGCTCGTACGGCGACGGCCGCGACCTGACGATCGTGACGTTCGGCAACGGGCTGCGCATGAGCCTGCGGGCGGCGATCCGGCTGACCTCCGAGGGGTACGGCTGCCGTGTGCTGGACCTGCGGTGGCTGTCGCCCCTGCCGGTGGAGGACCTGATCCGTGCGGCCGATCTGACGGGCCGGGTGCTCGTCGCCGACGAGACCCGGGGCTCGGGAGGTGTGTCGGAGGGGGTGCTGGCGGCGCTCGCCGACAACGGGTTCGGCGGAAGGGCGGCCCGGGTGACCTCCCGGGACAGCTTCGTCCCGCTGGGCGACGCCGCCGCCCACGTGCTGCTGTCCGAGGCCGCCATCGAAGTGGCCGCCCGGAGGCTACTGGCCTGAGCGGGCCGAGCCCGAGCGGGTGACGAGGGTCAGGCGCACGCGACCGAACGCCCAGGTCCGTGACCGGTGGAAGCGCTCGTCCTTGAGCAGCGCCTGGCAGCGTTCGTCCTCGCGCCGGCGCCGTCCCGGCGAGGTGGAGATCACCCATATCTCCGGCGACGCCGCGACGGCCCTGTGCGGTTCCCGGTCCCGGGTCAGGGGTGGCGGCCGGTGAGGGCCAGGGTGCGGTCCTGCGGGCCCGCGTCGTCCGGCACGGGGACGGGCGGGGCGAACATGCCGCTCGCCGACAGCTCGTCCTTCATCGGTGCCAGGTAGTCGTAGACCTCGGCCATGAGCGCGGGGTCGATGCGGCTGTCCACGCCGAGGGCGCGGGCCAGGTCCCAGGCGTGGACGGCCAGGTCGCTGCTCATCTCCATGCAGTAGCGCCGGGCGCTCACCGTCCCGTAGGACAGGTGGACGTCGCGGTCCAGGGCGCCGGGCTCGGCGAAGGCCCGCTGCGCCTCGGCGCTCGCCTGCGTCCACCGGCCCACCGGGTCGTCGCCCAGCTGGTCGCCGTCGAAGCGGTCGCCGACCTCCTCGACGGTCCGCCCGGCGAGCAGCGGCGGCACCCACAGCTGCTCGGTCACCAGGTGGCCGACCAGGTCGCGGACGGTCCACCCCTCGCACGGCGTCGGAGCGTCCCACCGGTCTTCCCCGACCATCGCCACGCGCAGACCGAACTCGTCCATCGCGACGGCGTGCAGTTCCAGGACACGATCCTCCATATCGGCGGACCTACCCCGTTCGCCGCGGTTTACCGGGCTCTTCCGCGAAGTCGGCCGATCACAGCCAGTCCCGGCGTTTGAAGACCAGGTACAGCGTGACGCAGACGGCCGCCATGAGCGCGACGGCGAAGGGGTAGCCGAACCGCCAGTCCAGCTCGGGCATGTGCGTGAAGTTCATGCCGTAGATCGTGCCGACGAGCGTGGGGGCGAACAGGATGGCCGCCCAGGAGGAGATGCGCTTGACCTCCTCGCTCTGGGCGTAGCTCGCCTGCGTGACGTTGCGGATCTCCTCGTTCTGCGCCTGGCTGACCAGGGTGGAGTTGACGATCAGGATGTCCTGGAGCATCTGGCGGAAGTTGTCCACCCGCTCCACCACGGTGATCGCGTGGTCGGCCACGTCGCGCAGGTAGCGCTGGAGCTCGCCGTCCACGCCGTACTTGGACGAGCCGGCGATCAGGCCGTTGAGCATGTCGAGCAGCGGCCGGGTCGCCCGCTGGAACTCGATCACCTCGCGGGACAGCGCGTAGATGCGCCGCGGCGCGGCCGGGTCGCCGCCGAAGACCTGGACCTCGATCTCGTCGATGTCCTTCTGCAGGCCCGCCACCACCGGGGCGTACCCGTCGACCACCGCGTCCAGGATCGCGTACAGGACGGCCTGAGGGCCCTGGCGCAGCAGATCGGGGTCGGTCTCCATGCGGCGGCGGACCTTGCTCAGGTCGGGGGCCTCGCTGTGGCGGACGGTGAGCACGAAGTCGGGCCCGACGAAGACGTGCAGCTCGCCGAACTCGACCTTCTCCGGCGAGTCGAGGTACTGGGCCGCGCGCAGGACGAGGAACAGGGTGTCGCCGTACCGGTCGGCCTTCGGGCGCTGGTGGGCGACGATGGCGTCCTCGACGGCGAGCTCGTGCAGGTGGAACTCCTCGGCGACGTTGAGGATCTCGGCCTCCGCCGGGCGGTACAGGCCGATCCACGCCATGCTGCCTTCGTGGGAGCGCAGCGCGACCACGGCCTCGGCCAGCGAGGGCGGGGTGGCCACGCGCTGGCCGTTCACGTAGACCGCGTTGTCGATCACGCTCTGGTGTGAGGACGCCCCGCGCTCGCCCGAGCGGGGGTCCATCGAATGTTCCGGCGCCTGCTCGTGCTCGCCGCCCCGCGGCGGCACTCGCATGAGATCTCTCAGCCCGCGTACCCGACGCTCTGCCACGAAACCCTCCCCTCGGATGGTGGGGACGGGCGATCAAGCACTCCGCCCGTGTCAGACCTTAACCTGATATGGGCGAGGTACTCCGCAGGTACTCCTCCAACCGGCCCCGGGCATGGTCACGTACCCCGCGGCGCAGGGCCGGAGTCCAGCCGAGCACCACTCCCGCGGGCACGCCGAACGCCATCTTGCACCACCGGCGGAAGTCGAACACGTCGTGGTGGCGGACGATCAGCCCGTCCTCGAAGCGGAACTCCGCGTCCACCTCGTTCAGCACCCGGCGCCCGTTCTCCCGCAGGACGTAGGAGGCCGTCCAGTGGGCCGCCCCGGTGTGCTCGCCCGCCACGATGTCGCGGGCCGACACCTCGACGCCACGGGTGCGGACGATCATCAGCCGCCACATGCCGACGACGCGCTCGCGGCCTTCGAGCTCCGGGTAGAGCGGGTCGCCGAAGCTGATCTGCGGATGGTAGCACCTCCCCATGGCGTCGGAGTCGCCACGGGTGAAGGCGTCGAAGAAATCATGCAGCAGTCTCTGGTGCTCCCGGCCGAGTGAGGCCGACGTTCGGCGCATTCCCCCAGCTTAGACGGCATGTCCCAGCAGCTTGAGCCCATTGTCCCAGCAGACCGCGCGCAGCCAGTCCTCGCCGAGATCCAGCCGCGCGAGCGCGTGGAGCTGATGGGCGTAGGCGTAGGGGATCGCGGGAAAATCGGACCCGAGGACGGCCTTCCCGGCGAGCCCGAGGTCGCGCAGCGCCGGGCGCAGGCGCGCGGGGAACGGGCTGACGGCCTCGCAGAAGTCGGTGAACGCCATCGCCGTGTCGAGACGGGCGTTCGGGAAGCGCGCCGCGAGGTCCAGGAACTCCTCGTACTCGGGCATCCCCAGGTGCGCCACCACGACGGCCAGGGACGGGTGGGCCGCCAGGACCTCCGTGATCGGCCCCGGCCCGGTGTGCCGGCCGGGCACCGGCATCGAGGACGCGTGCACCACGACGGGGAGGCCCGCCTCGGCCAGTAGCCCCCACACCGGGACGAGCGCCGTCTCCCGCGGGTCGAACGCCCCCACCTGCAGGTGCGCCTTGAAGATCCGCGCCCCGGCGTCCAGCGCCTCGCGGACGTACGAAAGGACGCCGGGCTCGGGAAAGAAGGTCGCCGAGGGCACGCAGCCGGGCGTCGTCCGGGCGAACTCCAGCGTCCACGCGTTCAGGCTGCGGGCCATGTCCGGCTTGTGGGCGTAGGCGAGGGCGGTGAAGCGGCGCACGCCGAGGGCGTCCAGACGGGCGACGCGCTCCTCGCGGGTACCCCGGTAGCGGACCTCCCAGCCGTCCCCGACCAGCGGGCCGCCGTGCTCGAAGTGGTGCCAGACCCGCCGCTCCATGCGCTCGGGCAGGAAGTGGACGTGCACGTCCGCCAGCCCCGGCAGGCCGAGCCCCGCCCACCAGCCCGGGACCTCGGCGTCCTCCGCGGGCCCGGGGACGACCGGCCCGCCGCCGGGCCACGCCTCCCCGCTCACGCTCAGGCCGTCCTCCCCCGCCTCAGGGCCCTGCCGGGCGCCGCGCTCACCACGCCACCCGGGCGGATCATGCTCTAGCATCTCGGGAAGAGCCTAACCCCGCGACTTCCCGGCGATGCCCGGGGGATCGTGCGACGCCATGTCCGCGCGATTCCCGCCCGCGCCCCCGACACGACGGCATGGCACCGGAGGTGCACCCTGCAGACGCTCAGCGGACTCCTGGCCAAGCTGATCGACGTGCAACCGGGCCCGCCCTTCTGGATGACGGCCCTGGCCGCGCTCGTCGCCCTCGGCGTGGTGGTGTACCCGACCTCCTGGCACATCTCCCGGGGCCTGATCACCGTCGCGCACGAGGGCGGGCACGCGCTCGTGGCGCTGCTCACGCGGCGCAAGCTCCAGGGCATCCGCCTGCACTCCGACACCTCGGGCGTCACGCTCACCCGCGGACGCCCCACCGGGCCCGGCATGATCTTCACGGCCGCCGCCGGGTACGTCGCCCCCTCGCTGCTCGGGCTCGGCGCCGCCTGGCTGGCCGCCGCCGGATACATCACGCTCCTGCTGTGGACGGTCCTGCTGCTGCTCGCCTGCATGCTGCTGATGATCCGCAACCTGTTCGGCGTGGTCTCGCTGCTGACCATCGGCGGGGCGGTGTTCGCGCTGACCTGGCTGGCCAAGCCGGACATCCAGGCCATCGGCGCGCAGCTCGCCGCCTGGTTCCTCCTGTTCGGCGGCATCCGCCCGATCCTGGAGCTGCGGCGCAAGCGCCGCCAGGGCAGGGCGCCGGAGTCCGACGCCGACCAGCTCGCCCGGCTCACCCCCTTCCCCGGCGGCTTCTTCGTCTTCCTGTTCCTGCTGGTCTCGGCGGGCGCCCTCGTCGTCGGCGCGTACCTGCTGACCCCGTGGGACCTCCTCGGCCGCCTGAGCTGACCTCTCGATCGCCTCGTTGTCCCCGCGCCTCCCGGCGACCCGCACTAAGATCTCCGGCGACGGGGACATATGGGGAGATTCACGGTGCGACCACTCGACGAGGCTCCCGGCCACCTCTTCTCCTTTCGCGGCGGGGGTGACGCTCGCGGTGGTCGCGGTCGCGAGCCTGCGGCCCCGGCGGTTGTCGGTCGCGGCGGGCACGCGGCCGTGCCTGACGCAGGACCCGGGGGTGGAGGCGGCGGCCGAGCCGCCTGAGCGGCGGCGTGCCGCGCCGGACGAGCGCCCTCACCGCGTCCGCGTGACGCCACGATTCCTCGGGTGTGCCGGGGCCGACGTCCCGTCCGGCGAACTCGGCGCGGTTCACCAGCTCCACCAGCGCCCCGATATGAGGTGATATTTCAGGCCCCACCCGGGCCAGCCCGCGCGCCGCGACCTCGGACGCCGTCAGCGCCGCCTCCCCCGCCAGGCCCAGGTCCTCGCGCACCTGCCGCCAGGCGCCCCTCACCCGCTCCACCGGATCACCGCGACGGCGGCGGCGCCGTCGCAGCACCGGCACGACCACGACGGCGAGGCAGTAGAGCAGGACGGCGGCGACCGCCCCTGCCCCCGCCACCTGCCAGGACGCCCAGGACGGCCGGGCGTCCTCACGCGTGCGCGGCTTCGGCGATGGCGAGGGCGCGCTGGTCGGCGCGTTCGTGGGCGCGGACTGGAGCTGCTCGGCCAGGCGCTCGCGCTCCTTGACCTCCGTGCTGACCACGTCCTGCCCCGCCCGCGCGCCGCCGCGCTCGGGCGTCGGGTCGAACGCCGTCCACCCGAGGTCCCTGAACTCGATCTCCGGCCAGGCCAGCACGTCGCCCGAGGCCACGTGGTACGCGCCGTCGGAGCCCGGCGTCCCGGGACGAAAGCCCACCACGACACGGCTCGGCAGCCCGAGCGTGCGGGCGAGCAGGGCGAACGACGCGGCGAACTGCTCGGAGGTCCCCCGGTGCGTCGTGCGCAGGAAGTACTCCAGCACCGCCAGCGAATGACCGGGCGGCGAGGTCACGTCGTACTTCTGCCGGGTGCGCAGGTAGTGCTCCAGCAGCGACGCCTGCTGGTACGGCGAGCGCGCGTTGCGGGTCACCCGCTCGGCCAGCGACCGGAACACCCCGACCTTCGGCGGCAGCGCGGGCGGCGCCCCCGCGGGCGTGGCGTCCCTGCGGCGCTCGGCCGAGGGGACGGGAACGTACGAGGTGACCTGGTACGTCCTGCCCGGCGCGCCTCCCGGGGCGGACAGCAGCGTGCCCGACTCGTCCACGGCGACGCGGATGCCCGAGACCGAGACGGGACGGTCGGCCGCCGGGAGCCAGCCGCCGGGAAGCCCCTCCAGCGTGACCGCCTGCTCCACCGTCACGTACTCGCCGCGGTACGGCCCCGGCGGCACGGGCCCGCCGGTCATGCGGTACTGGGACGAGGACGTCCAGCGCACCCCGTCGTAGCGGTCCAGCACGGCCAGCCGCCAGTTCTCCGGGTGCGAGGCCCGCATGGTGAACATGGGCGTGGTCGGCACCTGCAGCCAGGCGGACACGCGATCCAGCGGGCTCACGCCGCCGAAGCGCGTCACCGGAGGCTCGTCGACCAGCGTCCGCGGGTCGTACACCTCCCGCGCGAGCGGCAGCGAGGGGGCCACCAGCACGCCCGCCAGGCCCAGCGCCGCCGCGACCGGAACCGCGGCCAGCGACCGCAGAAGGCCCCGCTCGCCGCGCACCACCGCCAGCGCCGCGACGAGGCCCAGCAGCACGCCCGCCACGGGCATGACCGAGCCCGGCCCGTTCACGCCCACCGCCACGGCGACGGCGAAGACCACGACGGCGGGCAGCGCGGGCAGGACGCGCGACCGCGTCCGCGAGCGCAGGGCCAGTTCGGCGCCCGCCGCCCCGGCCAGCCACACCAGCAGGTGCGCCACGACCAGCAGCGCGGGCTCGGCCGGCGCCGGGAGGATCGTCGTCAGCAGGGCACGCCAGGAGTTCAGCAGCGCCTCGGCGACGGCCGCGGCGGTCGCGGGGGACGGCAGGAACCCGGCCACGGCGGTGGTGTGGAACAGCGTCGCCGACACCGTCAGCACCCACACCACCAGCTGCGCCGCCAGGGCCGACCGCAGGGGGAGCCGCCTGGTGAGCGCGGCCAGCAGCACCGGCGCCACGGCGGCCACCCCGGCCACCGGAGCGAGCGCCCTCGGCTCGAACACCCGCAGAAACCCCATCCCGGCCACCGCGGCCATCGCCGCGACCACCACCAACGCCCCGACGACCTCCACCTCGAGCCCGCGCCCCGCCCCGCGCGGAGCAACGCCCGACGCGGACGTCTCCCCGCTGGTCCGGGGGTTGGACGCGGGCACGTCGCCACGCGTGCTGAAGGCCGGCACGGGCACCTCCCCGCCGAACCGGGATCCGGCCGGATCGCCGTCGGGGAGGGAGTCCGGACGGACGCGCGGGGCCGGCCCCTGCGGAAACGGGGAGGGCGAGGTGGTCACCGGGCGGCTCCCGTCCAGGCGGTGGCGAGCGTCTCCAGGTCCGGGACGTCCACGATCGTGACGCCGGGCACGGACACCGGGCCTCCGCGCGGGGCGACGCGCAGGCAGACGGTCCGCTCGTGGCGGCGGCGCGCGGCGGCGACCCCGGCGACGGCGGACGGGTCGCCGGTGACGACGACCAGCGAACCGCCGGGGCGCGCGAGCCGCACGGGGTCGGCGCCGGGATCGTCGCTGAGGCCGACCAGGGCGAGCCCGTCCAGCACCGCCTCGACGTCGCCCGCGCCGCCCCTCAGGTCGAGCAGCACCCGCTCGCCCGTGACCACCCGAACCGGGAACCCGGCTCTCGCGGCCCCCGCCGCCACGGACGCGGCGACGTCCACGGCCAGCTCGAACAACGCCCCGGCCGCGGACCCGGCCTCGGACCCGATTCCGGCACACGCCTCGGCGGAGGCCGCGCGGGTGTCCAGTGCGACCGTCGTGACGGGAAGGCTCGCGTCGACGAGCCTGCGGACCATGAGCGTGCCCGTGCGGGCGGTCGAACGCCAGTGGACGTGCCGCAGGTCGTCGCCGGGAACGTACTCGCGCAGGGTGTGGAACGTCGCGGTCCCGCTCGGCGCGCGGTCGCCGCTCGGGCCTTCCAGGTGCCGGGCCCGCCCGGACGGCAGCACGCCGAGCGGCACGACGCGCGGCCGTACCAGCAGGCGGGCATCCTCGCCGTACTCGGTCACGTTGCGCGTCAGGCCGAACGGGTCCTCCCGCACGACCGCCAGCGGCCCGACCTCGATCTCGCCGCGCGTGTCCGTGGGCAGGGGGTAGGAGACGACGCGGGCCCGGCCGCCGCGCAGGGTGGGCAGTTCGACGACGTGCTCGGCCGCGCCGATCCGGTCACGGGCGCGCAGGCCGATCAGCGCGAGCCGTCCCTGGTTGTGCACGCGGAGCACGGCGACGGCCGCCTCGCCGCGTGAGACCTTCAGCGGCGTCACCTCGCGGCCGACCTCCAGCTTGGCGCGGGGCAACGTCCACAGCAGGGCGACGATCAGGCCGATCACGCCTCCGGACGCCAGTACGACCGGCTCCGGGTAGCCCAGCGCGAACGCCGCCCCGTACAGCAGCACCGAACCGGCGAGAACACCCTTCCCCGCCCGGGTCAGCACCGCCCCTGTCGCCCGCTCCGCGACGTCGCCCCCGGCATCGCCGATCGGGGTGGCTACCCCGTCGCCGGTCGGGGAGGTCGCGACATGACCGGTCGGGGATCGCACGGGATCGGCAGAGGTCGCGACATCGGCAGACCCTCCCGGCGCGGGGCCGTCCCCCCGGCGACGACGACCCGCCATCACAGCCCCCCACCCCTCACGTCCGCCGACCGGCCAGACCGACCTCGCCGACCACGCCCCGCCGGACGACCCCAGCCCATTCGGCCCGCCATCGCGGCCCTGATCGCTCGTCGTCGCCACGGCGAGGTGCCTGCCCGCCGGCAGGGGACGACACGACGGCCCCGCGCGGCTTCGGTGACCCTGGAGACGGGGAGGCGGCCGGGCACGGCGAAGGTGTTCGGGCGGCCGGGCGGGGGTGTCGGCACGGGGTCAGACTCCGGCGAGTGCCTGGGGGCCGGGGGTCGTCGCGAGGGTGTCGGCGACGATCGCCATGGCGGTGCGACCGCGAAGCTCGGCCTCGGCGGTGAGCAGGAGCCTGTGGGCCAGGACGGGCACCGCCAGCGCCTTGACGTCCTCGGGAACGACATAGTGCCGCCCTGCCGCCGCCGCCCTGACCCTGCACGCGCGCAGCAGCGCGAGGCTGGCCCGGGGGCTCGCCCCCAGCCGGACCTCGGGCGAGCGCCGCGTGGCGCCCACCACCGCGACGACGTAGTCGTAGATGGAGTCGGCGACATGGATGCGCGCCGCGAAGTCGATCATGCCCGCGACGTCGGCGGCGCGCGCGATGAGCGGAAGGCGCTCCACCTGCGGGCCGGTGGGCATGCCCTTGAGCACCTCCACCTCGGACGCGTGGTCGGGATAGCCCACCGCGACGCGCATGAGGAAGCGGTCGAGCTGTGCCTCGGGCAGCGGGTAGGTGCCGTCCATGTCCACCGGGTTCTGGGTGGCCAGGACCATGAACGGGCGCGGCACCGGGTGGGACTCGGCGTCGACCGTGACGCGTCGTTCCTCCATGACCTCCAGCAGCGCGGCCTGCGTCTTGGGCGACGCGCGGTTGATCTCGTCGGCGAGGACGAGGTTGGCGAAGACGGGCCCCCGGTGGAACTCGAAGCTGTGGCTGGCCTGGTCGAAGATGGACACCCCGGTGATGTCGGACGGCAGCAGGTCGGGTGTGAACTGCACCCTGCGCAGCTCGGCCTGGATGCTCGCCGCGAGGCTGCGCGCCAGCGTGGTCTTGCCCGTTCCCGGCACGTCCTCGATGAGCACGTGGCCCTCGCAGAACAGGCAGATCAGCGCCAGCTCGACGGTCTCCCGCTTGCCCCGGATGACCTGCTCCATGTTGGCGGCGAGCGCCTGGAACCGCTGCTGGAACTGCAGCGCCAGCGCCGCCATGTCGTCCTGACCGCCCTGACCGGCCTGAGCGGCCTGGCCGATCGGATCGGAACCGGCCTGCCCGATCTGACTGGTGTGCGCGCCCTGATCGGTCTGCATGCCCTGACCGATCGGGCTGAACTGCCCGCCCTGCGCACCCCCCGGAGCGCCGTAGCGGGAGCCCATGTCCTCCTGGCCCACCCGATAGGGCGTCGCCGCAGCATGATCGGCGACGGCCGTCCGTCCCTGATTGGGGATGGTCATGCCGGGATCGGCCTGGACGGGTGCGCCGTAGGGCAGGGCGGGGCCGACGTGCTCGGGAAGGTAGGGCCGGCCCGAGTACCCCGTGCTCGCGTGGTCCGCGCCTCCGTACGGCGCGGCGGGCGGCTCGGCGCCGTACGCGGCGCCGGTGTACGGCCGGTCGTCGGTGCGGCCACCGCCGGTCATGTACGGCCGCTCGTCGACCTGACCGCCGGCGGCCGGCGTGGCTCCGCCCGGGGGCAGGGCGCCATAAGGCTGGTCCGCGGGGACGCGCGGGTCGGCGGGTGGCCGGGGGTCGGCGCGCCCCTGGTCGCTGTGCCGCGGTGTGTGGGTCACGACGTCGTCCCCCTGATCAGTCGTCGCATTGGAACAACGGCGCGGCGGGGAATCCGCCGCGTGGTGTCTTCATCAGCGTGTCGCTCAGGTACGCGACACCGCCGTTCCATTCGATGCGGTCCCAGACGTCGCTGGTCTCCCCCGAATCCGCCTCCGTGACCGAGTCGCCCTTGAGCTGGCAGATCACGGTGATGGACCTGTACTGGCCCCGCGGGATCCGCCCGACCTCGCCCGTCTTGCCGGTGCCGGGGCGGATGATCGTGTCGGTCTGGTCGTTGTACGCGTTCTCGTACGCCCGGCGCGGGTAGGCGAGGTCGGCCGTGGCGGAGGCCGTGGCCTGTCCTTCCCCGGCCGCGTTCTTCGCCTTCAGCACGAAGTCGTACCTCTGCGCGTTCTTCAGGCCGTCGACACCGAAGGAGGTGGCGGTGATGCCGTCCTTGGCGGCGGCGCCGGACAGGGAGTAGGTGGTGTCCGACCCGCGCGCGTTCCCGGGCGCGTCCCACGACAGGTCGGCGCCGTGGTTCTTCGGCGTGGCCCGGAAGTTCGCGGGGGCGGCGGGCGCGACGCACGGTTTGGCGGCGCCGCTCGGCTCCGAGGACACCTCACCGCCCTTCCAGTGGGCGACCACGACGAAGGTGTACTCCTTGGCGCAGTCGCCGCCGGTCACCTGGAACCGGAACGGGCCCTTACCGCCCACCCGCGCGGGCGTCACGTCCCCGCCCGGGGCGGAGGCGGTCAGCGTGTAGTGGTCGACCCGGCCTCCCGCCGACGGGGAGAACGTCACGTCGATCCTGCCGGGGCCGGACTGCACGCTCACCGACCCGGGCGCGCCGGGCGCCGAGGGCGTCGGGCTCGCGGTGGGCGACGGCCCGCGCGTGCGGGTGCGCTCGGGCGTCGGGGTGGCCTCGGGAGGCACGGCGTCACGCGACCTGGTGGGAGTCGGATCCCGGCCGGTCGGGTCGGAGACCGGCGGATCGGACGGCGGCGGGCTGCCGTCGTCGGTGGGCGGCGCGCTCGGCGTCGGCTCGGGCCTCGGGGTGCGCGTCGGGCCGGGAACGTCCGGATCGTCCTTCTGGACGCGCTGCTCGCGCCCCTCGGGGTCGACCACGACGGCGCCGTCGCCCTCGTTGGCCCACAGCAGCCCGTCTCGCACGAAGACCTCGAAATCGCCCTTGTGCTTCGTGACCTGGATGGGCGTGACGAATCCCTTCGCCGCCGCGTCCCAGACGATCAGCCGTCCGCTGCCGGTGTCCGGGATGTACGCGCGGCTTCCGAGCACCTGCGGCACCCCCAGCGCCGAGGGGTCGTCGACGACCTGCGCCAGCTTCGTCTGCGCGATCTGCCCGGACGCGGAGTCGAGCAGGAGCAGCAGACCATCCGGGCCGGGGACCAGGAGCGGCACGGTCGAGCCCTCGGTCATCGCCGGCGACAGCACGCCGCCGTGCCCGGCCGAGGTGACCGCCTCGGGCAGAGTGAAGCGCGAGCGCGTGCCGTCCGCGCCGATCGTGACCGCGTTCGCGGCCCGGGTGTTCACGACGACGGGCAGGCCACCGGCGACGGTGAGCGACAGCGGGTCACCGGCGTCACCGGCCGGGACCTCCCGGCCCTTGACGCCGCCGTGGATCGGCACGACCTGGCCGCGCGCGGGCACCGGAACCCACAGCGTGCCGCCCCCGTCGAAGGCGGCGCGGCCGAGCGGGCGGGGCAGGGTGACGGGCGCGCCGACGGCGTTGAGGGTGGCCGGGTCGATGCGCTGGACGGTGCCCTCCGGGTCGACGGCGTACGCGGCGTCCCCGGCCACGACGACCTGGAGGCGGGCGGCCTTGAAGTCGCGGGTCTGGACGATGGTGAGCCTGCTCGGCTCGATGCGGCTGACCGCCCCGGTCGCGCGGTCGACGAGCAGCACCGTCGTGCCGTCCTGGACGATGTCGAGGTCGCGGCCGGCCCCGGCGACCTTGTCGATGCGCCCGTCCACCTTGCCGGACAGGCCGTTGGCGTGGACCACCGAGCCCGTGTGCGAGCTCCACAGCCACGCGCCGATGTCGGCGAGCCTGGGACTGGCGCTGGACACGCCCACCCCGACCAGGGCCGCCGTGACCCCGAGCGCACCGACCACGACCGCCGCGATCACCCCGGTGAGCCGGTCACCACGCGGCTTTGGGACGTCCATCCCCGTGCTCTCCCCCAACTGATCGAATTTGTCCCGCCGTACGCCATCCCAGGGGTGTCGTCGATCCCACAGGCACCAACCATCACAGGCATGACAACGTTCCCATACGTGGCGGTCTATCCGGGAACGGCCAGGGAAAGACGGGAGCCGAAGCGGTTCTTGACGACCCGCAACTGCGCCGGGACGCGCGCGCGCAGCTCCCCGACATGGCTCACGATGCCGACGGCCCTGCCGCCGTCCCGCAACTCGTCCAGGATGTCGAGGACGCCGTCGAGGGTGTCCTCGTCGAGACTGCCGAACCCCTCGTCGATGAACAGCGTGCCCAGCTCGACGCCGCCCGCCTCGGCGGTCACGACGTCGGCGAGGGCCAGCGCCAGCGCCAGGGAGGTCATGAAGGCCTCGCCGCCGGACAAGGTGGCCGGATCGCGATCGACGCCCGTCCACCCGTCCAGGACCCGCAGGCCGAGACCGCCCCCCGCCCGCTTGCGGTCGCCCGCCGCCTTGCGCGGGTCGTACAGCAGGACGTAACGGCCGCCCGACATGTGGTCGAGGCGGGTGTTGGCCGCCGCCACGACCTGCCGCAGCCGCTCCCCCAGCACGTAGGACGACAGGCGCATGTGCGGGACGTTGTCGGACGACGTGCCGACGGCCAGCTCGGCGAGCCCCTTGGCGAGCTTGTGGCGGTCCTCGGCGGGACGCCAGCGCGCCATCGTGTCCTCCAGGTCCCCGGCCAGCGCGGCGAGCCGGTCGCGGCGGGCGGCGGCCTGGTCGCAGGCCGAGACGCGCTCGCCGTGCTCGCGCTCGGCGCGCTCGAACGCCTCGGTGAGCGCGGGCAGGTCGGGAGCGGGCCGCGCGGCGGCCTCGGCCAGCTGCGGGTCGGCCAGCAGCTTGGCCACGGCGGTGTGCTCGGCGTCCAGCGCGCGCAGCCGCTCGGCCATGCCCTGGCGCGCCGCCGGCGTGCGCGTCGCCGCGCGGGCGTCCTCGACCCCCGCGAAGCCGGCCTCCGCCGCCGCGCTCTCGGCCCTGGCGACGGCGGCCTCCCGTTCTGCCGCGGCCGAACGGGCGTGGCGTCCTACCTCGGCGGCGTCCCGGAGCAGCTCGGCCTCGTCGGCGAGCCGGTCCAGGCGCGCGGCCAGCGTGGCGTCCTCGCCCCGCGCGGCGCCGAGCCGTTCGGCCAGCCGTTCGGACTCGGCCGTGAGCCCTCCCTGCTTGACCCGCTCGGCGGCGAGCTCCACGCCCGTGCGGGCGAGCCGCTCGTTCAGCTCGGCGAGCTCGGCGTCGATACGCGCCGCCGCCTCGGCGAGCTCGGTCTCCGCGTCACCGGCCTCCCGCAGCCGCCCCAGCGCCTCCTCGGCGCGCACGGCGATCCGCCCGGCCCCTTCCAACGTCGCCCCGTCGGCTTCGCGCCCGCCGTCGCGCTCCCCATCATCCGGACCATCGACCCCCGACCCGCGCGGCCCCAGGTCCGGCGTGACGTCCGGCGCGGCCGTGACATGCTCGCGCGACCCCGGCTCCGGCGCCGGCGTGACGCCTGGCGGGGCCGTGGCCTCGCGCGCGGCCGTCTCGGCGGCGTCGAGGAGCCGGAGGACCTCGGGGACGTCGCGGCGCACGGCGGCTCCGGCCTCCTCGTGGACGGTCGCGGCCTCGCCGAGGCTCGCGGCGGCCTCGATGGCGAGGCCGAGCAGCCGTGCCTCCTCGCCGACGCGGTCACGCCGGGCGGCCACGGACGCGTCGGCTCCCCGGGCCGTGTCGAGGACGGCCGTGAGCCGGTCGAGCTCTGCCTGGAGCGCGGCGCGGTGGGTGCGCTGCTCGGCCGCAAGCAGGTCGAGGTCACGCACCTTGGCCTGAGCGTCGCCGAGCGCCTCACGGACGCCCTGGGCCCGCTCGGCGAGCTCGTCGGCCTCCTCCGCCGCCACGGCGAGCGCGGCCAGCTCGCCCTCGGCCTCCTCGCGAGCGGCGAGGGCCTCGCCCACCGAGTACCCCTCGGCGCGGGCCTCGGCCTCGTCGAGCTGGGACGACAGCACCGCGACCCGGCCCTCGGCGGCCTGGCGGGCGTCCTGCGCGGCGTCGGCCCGCGCCTCGGCCTCCAGCTCGTCGTCGACCGTGGGCATGGACTCGGCGGCGAGGGCGGGCTCGGGGTGGTCGGTCGACCCGCAGACCACGCACGGCTCGCCCGGGACCAGCCCGTGCGCGAGCTCGGCCGCCATGCCCTCGATGCGGGCCTGCCGGATGGACTGGAGGCGGTCGCGCAGCTCCTGGGCCTCGTCGGTGGCCGCGCGCCGCTCGGCCTCGGCGGCCTCCAGCTCGGCCACCAGCGCGTCACGGCGCTCGGCGTGCTCCAGCAGGGCGCAGGCGGCGTTGAACGCGTTCTCGGCGGCGGGGATCAGCGCGGCCCGCCGGCGTACGGCGGCCAGGCGCTCGTCCATCCGCGCGAGGGTCGCGGGGAGCTCCGCCTGGGCGCCGGCGAGGGCGGCCTCCCGCTCGGCCAGCCCGGCCAGCCGCTCGTCCGCGTCCGCCAGCTCGGCGCGCACGTCCGCGAAGCGGGCCTCCTCGGCGCGGCGGTGCTCTAGCCCCGCCAGCTCGTCCCGGTGGTCCCGTTCCCACTCGGCGAGCCGCTCGCGGACCGCGCGCGCGACCTCCCTCATGTCGACGGCCAGGCCGCCGGCCACCGCGGCGGGCAGACCGATGCCCCCGTCGTCCGGCGGGGAGGCGCCGAGCGGGCCGGCGACCGTCCCACGATCGTCCGGCGCGGGGGCGGCGACGGGCAGGCCTCCGGTCAGGGCGGCCGGCAACCGGGAGAGGGCGGTGACGAACCGGTCGTGGGCGGTGGCGACCTCGGCGGCCAGCTCTTCCCGGCGGCGGACCGCGTCGAGGTGGCGGGCGGTGGCCGAGACGGCGGCGCGCGCCGTCGGAAGGCCGGAGGTCGCGAGGCGTGCCAGCGCCAGACGCTCGCCCGTGTCCCTGCGGAGCTCCGGGAGGACGGCCAGCCGCCGGTCGGTCTCGGCCTCCTCGCGCGCCAGGCCCTCCAGGCGACGGCCCGCCCCGGCCAGCTCGTCGTACAACCGGGCCAGCCGCGACTCCTCGGGCACGAGCTGTTCCAGCCGGGCGACCTCGTCCCTGCGCACGCGCTCCAGCTCGGACAACCGCTCCGGATCCGGCCACGCGGACAGCCTCCCGGACAGCCCCTCGGGATCGGCCCCCGTGGAGTCCCCCTCCCACGGCTCCCCGGAATCGGGCCACTGCGGCGGCACACCGGAACGGGACCACGCGGAGTCCCCTTCGATCGGCCCGTCGGCGCCTGACCGCGCGGACGGCCGCTCGCTCTCGGGGAGCAGCGGCAACGCGCGGGCCGTGGCGTCGGCGGCGAGGCGGCGGGCCTTGGCCGCGGCCTCGGCCCGTTGTTCGGCCTGCTGAAGCAAGGGCGCCACCCGGTCGGCGCGGGCGGCCTCGGCGAGGATCGTCTCCAGGTCGGAGCGCTCCTCGGCCGCGCGGTCCAGTTCGTCGCGCCTGGCCTGGGCGTCGGCGTGGGCGCGGCGGCGCCGGGCCAGCTCGCGGCCGGCCTCCAGCTCGGCCCTCGCCGACTTCAGGACGTGCTCGCCGGCCGCGCGCTCGCCCGCGTACGCGGCCCACACCCGCTCGGCCGCCGCGAGCAGATCGCGGGCCCACTCCAGCGGCTTGTCCTGCGGGTCGTGATCGGCGCGAACGTCCGGGCCGCCGGCCTCGCGGCCGCCGCGCGCGCCGAGAGCGGAACGCTCGCCGAGCTCGCCCTGCCCGGACCGCGCGTCGTCACCGGACGGCGCCGCCAGCAGCGCGGGACCGGCCGCGCCGCGCATCTGGTCGAGGACGGAGTCGACGCGCGCGCGGAGCTCCTGGCGCTCCTGCCAGGCGGCGGTGCGGTGGTCGGCGAGCCAGTGCTCGACCTCGCTGTAGATCTTGACGGAGAACAGCTTCTCCAGGAGCTTGCGCCGCTCGTCGCCGTCGGCGCGAAGGAAGCGGGCGAAGTCGCCCTGGGGCAGCATCGCGACCTGGCAGAACTGGTCGGCGTTCATGCCGAGCAGCCCGCCGATGAACTCCCCGGCCTCGTCCGCGCGGTTGGTGTGGAACACCGGCTCGCCCGAGGGCGGCAGTTCCCACACGCGGACCTTGGCCTTCTCTTCGATGACCCCCTCGCCCCGCAGCTTGGGCCGATCCCAGACGGGGGAACGCGTGACCCGAAGGCGGCGGCCGCGCAGGGTGACCTCGAGCGTGACCTCCGGCCCGCGGTCGGCGGGCGCGTGGTCGCAGCGCAGGCGCCGGGCGTTGTTGCGCAGGCCGGGCACCTGGCCGTAGAGCGCGTAGCAGACGGCGTCGAGCACGGTGGTCTTGCCCGCGCCCGTGGGGCCGTGCACGAGGAACAGGCCCGCTTCCCCGAGCGCGTCGAAGTCGACCTCTTCGCTGCCGGGGAAGGACCCGAAGGCGGTGAGCCGGAGCCGGTGCAGCCTCATCTCAGGAAGCCTCCCGGCGCGGGGGTGATCGAGGGCATGACGAGGTCACGCGCTCCAGCCTGGCACGAACGCATTCAGACCAGAGCCTCTTTCAGCCGACAGGCCTCGACCGCCGCCTGGAGGAGCCGTTTCTCGTCGGCGTCGGCGGGCTCGCCGCGCACGGCGCGCACGAAGTCGAGGGCGACGTCGATCTCGGGACGGCCCTCGAAGCGGGGCGCCTCGGGGACGGCCTCGGCGCCGCCCTCCGGCTCGAAGGCGAGGCCCAGCGTGTGGGGGAAGCGCTGCCGGAGCCGCTCCATGGCGGCCTTGGGGCGCTGCGGGTCGGTGAGCGTGACATGCAGCCAGTGGTCCTCGTACCGGGCCCACGCCTCCGAGGTCAGCAGACCGTCCAGACGGCCGGCGATCTTGGCGATCGGGCGCGGCACGGGCGCGGGGACGAACTCGGCCGAGGCGAAGCCCTTCGGGCCGATGTCGACCAGCCAGGACCCCTTGTGCTGTCTTTCCTCCGAGAAGGAGTAGGCGATCGGCGAGCCGGAGTAGCGGACGGACTCGCTCATGCGCTGCCTGCCGTGCAGGTGGCCGAGCGCGACGTAATCGACGCCGTCGAAGGCGGAGACCGGCACGTGCGAGACGCCGCCCACGCTGATGTCGCGCTCGCTGTCGCTGCTCTCGCCGCCGGTGACGAAGGCGTGGGCCAGCACGACCGCGCGCGTGCCGCGACCGGCGAGGTCGGCGCGGATCAGGCCCATGGCGTGCTGGAGAGCGGCCGTGTGGCTGCGCTCGGCGAGCTCCCACGGCGCGCGCACGACCTCGGGCTCCAGGTAGGGGATGCCGTAGAAGGCGACGTCGCCGACCACGACCGGCTCGCCCACGCGGGCCGGGTCGGTGCGCAGGTGCACGCCCGCGGCGTCGATCAGGTCGGCGCCGAAGCCGAGCCTGCGCGCGGAGTCGTGGTTGCCGCTGATCAGGATGGTGCGCACGCCCTCGGCCGTGAGCCTGCGCAGGGCGTCGTTGCACAGCGCGACCGCGTCCACGGAGGGCAGCGCCCTGTCGTAGACGTCACCGGCCACGGCCACGACGTCGACGCGTTCGGAGCGGACCGTCTCGACCAGGTGGTCGACGAAGGCCGCCTGGGCACCGATGAGGCTTTCGCGGTGGAATGCCCGCCCGAGGTGCCAGTCGGAGGTGTGCAGCACACGCATGTCGCAGGAAGCTAACAGGTCCCACCGACAAATGCGGTACCGGCCGCACCATCGTTCGTGCCCCGTGACTTAACCTGATGATCTGAGGTCGTGTGTGGGGATGTAATCGTGTTGTGCGTAGTGAACGTTCGATCCGGGTCCCGTCGGGTGGGCGGAACACCTGGGGACGGGGTTCCGCGGGGAGGTCGCAGAAGTAGGAGGTGGCGTGACCGACCGTAGCCGGTTGAGCGTCGCGACGGCGGTGGTGCTCGCGATGCTCGGGTCAGTGGGCTATCTGCTGTCCCCGCCCGCGTTCGACCCGCCCCGGCTGTCCGAGAGCCTTCAGTCCCTCCCGGCCCAGCCCGCGGCGGAGTACCGCCCTGTCGCGCACAACGGCGCCATCACCAGCCAGGACGTCTCGGTCCCCGTCGAGGGCACCGCGCTCACCGCGACGATCCGCGCGCCGCGCACACCGGGCCGGCACCCCGCGATGGTGTTCGTGCAGGGCTCGGGCTCCGGGGCCCGCGGCGACTTCACCACGCAGTCCACGTGGCTGGCCAAGGCCGGGGTGGTGACGCTCACCTACGACAAGCGCAGCATCGGGTACGACTTCCGCCACCGCGACTTCGGCCTCCTCGCCGACGACGCCCTGCGCATGATCCGGGTGCTGCGCCAGCGCGCCGACGTCGACCCCCTCCGCACGGGTCTGTGGGGTGTCAGCGAGGGAAGCTGGGTGGTCCCCATCGCCGCCGCCTCCAGCGACGACGTCGGCTTCAGCGTCCTGGTGTCCTCCCCCAACGTGTCCCCCGTGCGCCAGGTGGCCTGGGCGCTCAACGAGCAGTTGGAGCGGTTGCACGCGCCGCTCGGCGTCCGCGAGCTGCTGACCAAGGCGATGGGCGGGGTCGGGTTCGACTTCCTGCGCTACGACGGCGTCCCCGACCTGCGGCGCATGCACCAGCCGGTCCTCGCCCTGTACGGCACGATGGACCCCTCCATCCCGTTCGTCGAGAGCATGCACACGCTCACCTCGGCACTGGACGCGGGGAACAACCCCGACTACACGATCCGCTTTCTCGGCGGCGCCGACCACGCGATGCGCGTCAACGGCGGCGCGTACACGCGGGGTTACCTGGAGACGCTGGCGAACTGGGTTCTCGGGCTGCCCGCCACGGCCCACCCGCGGCCCGGCACGCAGATCGCGGGGGCGACGCCCGTGCAGCGCTACGAGGCCAGCGACATCCCCCAGGCGCCGTGGTACGCGCACAGCGCCATCCTGGGGCTCGCGCTGACGCTCACGGCGGTCGGCTACGTCGCGGCCCCGGTCACCGAGATGGTGGTGCGGCTGCGCGGCCGGGGGCCCCTGTCCTCCGCCGGGTCGGAGATGTGGCCGGTCATCCGCCGCCGCCTGCGCCGCATCGCCTGGACGGGCGTGGCCCTGCTGGCCTCCGTACTGGCCTTCATCACGCTGATCGTGCTGTTCTCGGTGAACCAGGCGGGGGCGTGGCCGGCGGTCCTGTCCGGGTGGCTCATCGTCCGGGTGCTGGCCCTGCTCATGCTGGTGCAGGAGGTCGCCGCCGTGGCGGCGGTCGTGGCGGCGTACCGCGAGGGGTGGCAGCCGGGGCGCTGGCAGCGGTACACGATGGCGGCGGTGCTGGGCGGCAACGCGTTGCTGCTGGTGACGGCGGCGTACTACGGGCTGTTCGGCATCCCCTGGTAGCGGTTCGTCCCTGGTAGTGCCTCGCGGGCGGCCGGCGGGGGTTCATGGTGGCCGCCTGACCAGCGTTGTCCGGATATATCGTGATTTGTTCGCGGCGTGTTCACGTTCCGGACGGGTGATCTAGATACTGTGCCCCCCTGACTCTTAGGGGGAGCGGGGATCATTGCCTGGCACGAGCAAGCGGCCCAGAACGGCCGAGGTGATCGCCTGGACGGCCCTGTCGGCTCTGCTGCCCGGCTCGGCGCACCTGCGCGCCGGGCGCCACCGCACCGGCATGATCCTGCTCGGCGCGTACGTCCTGGTGGTGGTGGCCCTCGGCGTGACGATCCTGACGGTGGGGGCCGACCTCGCCGGGCTCCTGGTCGACCCGGCCTGGCTGCGCGGCGTCATCGCGGTCGCCGCTCTCGCCGCGCTCGGGTGGTTCGCCCTCCTCGTCCGCTCGTACGTCGTTCTGCGGCCGTCCCTGCTGTCCCAGACGGGCCAGGTCGTCTCCGGTGTCCTCGCGGGGACGCTGGCCGTCGCGGTGTCCCTGCCGTTCTTCGCGGTCGCCCAGTACGCCCTGGTTTCAGAGGACACGCTCAACAGCGTCTTCGACGCCCCCATGCCCGTGGCGGCGGCCCCGAGCAAGGGCGCCCCCGCGCCGGCCGAGGCCGACCCCTGGGAGGGGAGGACGCGGGTCAACGTCCTGCTCATCGGGGGCGACTGGCAGCCGGACCGCGTAGGCGTGCGCACCGACAGCATCAACCTGGCCAGCGTGGACGTGCGCACCGGCGCCACCGTGCTGTTCAGCCTGCCCCGCAACCTGGAGAACGTGCGCTTCCCCCCGGACAGCCCGATGCACCGCCGGTTCCCCACCGGCTTCCGCCTCCCCGCCCACCCAGACGGCTCGCGCGAGGACCTGCTCTTCTCCGTCTGGGAGTACGCCGAGACCCACCCCGAGGTGTTCGGGGGACGCACCGGCATGGGCCCCGAGACGCTGAAGGAGACCATCGGCCACACTCTCGGCCTGAAGGTCGACTGGTACGCGATGGTGAACATGTGGGGGCTCGCCAGGATCATCGACGCCCTCGGCGGGCTCAAGCTCACCGTCCCCACCGACGTGGTGTTCGGCAAGTACAACGAGGGCCTGATCAAGGCGGGCACCCGGCGGCTGCGCGGCGCGGACGCGATGTGGTTCGCCCGCTCGCGCACCTACAGCGACGACTACACCCGCATGGGACGCCAGCGCTGCGTGCTCGACGCGCTGCTGCACCAGGCCGACCCGGCGACGGTGCTGCTGCGCTTCAACCAGCTCGCCCGGGCGACCAAGGGCATGTTCCGCACCGACATCCCACGGCCGATGCTCTCGCACCTCGTGCCGCTGGCCCTCAAGGTCAGGGACGCCCGCGTCGCGGGGGTGCAGTTCGTCCCCCCGCTGATCCACACCGGTGACCCGGACTGGACGCTGATCCGCAAGCTGGCCGCCAAGGCCGTGCGGGACTCGGCGCGGCGCTCCGCGCCGACCGACTCTCCCGCGCCTCAGGCCGCGGCCACCCCCGGGATCACGGGCACGGCGACCCCGGGCATCACGGGCACGTCCACCCCCTCGCCGACGCCGCAGACCACGGACTCGGAGACGGGCAGGGAGACGGGCACGGACCCGACGGCGTCGGCTTCGCCGGAGCGCGGGACACCCGGACCGTCCGCCACACCGAACCGGGACGAGGGCATCTGCGCCGCCTGAGCCGCCCTCCCGCGGTTGTCACGGTTCCGTAACGGTGCCTTCGTCGTCACTTTCCGTGGTGGACCGGCTACGGTAAGCCTTTCTTGTGTGTCCGCCCCCCGCGACGCGGTCGTCCTGAGAGCGGCCCCCGCCCATGCCCCTTCGCTCGCCCTTCCGCGCTCCGGGTGGCCTGTTCCGCGCGTTGTTCCGGCATTCCAGGCCGCGCACGGCCGCGCCGGCGGCCACGCCGATCAAGCCGATCAAGCCGGCGACCCCGCCGGCCGCCGCGTCACCCCCGGAGACGGCCGGCGAGGCCGGCGCCGGGGAAGACGCCGACAACGCCGATGACCCCGGCCATTCCCACAAGGAGAGCGCAGTGTCCAACGCGGAAGCCAGTTCGGGCATCACCGTGACGGGAATCGACGACAGATACGGCGCGCTGTGCCAAGGGTTCAACCAGCGCTGGACGTCGCATCCCGACTACATCAAGATCGTACGATCGACCGCCGACGTGATCGGGGCTCTCAACGAGGCCCTGAACAGCGGCCGCACCCGGATCGCCGTCCGCTCGGGGGGACACTGCTACGAGAACTTCGTGTCCAACCCCGAGACACAGGTGATCATCGACGTGGGCCAGATGGACCGCGTCCACTACGACCCCGGCATGGGCGCCTACTGCGTGGAGGCCGGGTCGACGAACTGGCACAACTACACCCAGCTCTACCGCGAGACCGGCTTCACCTTACCGGCGGGGTCCTGCTACTCGGTGGGCGCGGGCGGCCACATCTGCGGCGGCGGGTACGGCCTGCTGTCGCGGCGGCACGGCCTCACCGTCGACTACCTGTACGCCGTCGAGGTCGTCGTCGTGCGCCGCGAGCCGCACAGCGACTACCGGGCCGAGGCCGTGATCGCCCGCAAGGACGACGCGGGCCATCTGCGGGACCTGTGGTGGGCGCACACCGGGGGCGGCGGCGGCAACTTCGGGATCATCACCCGCTACTGGTTCAGGAACCTGCCCCGGCCTCCGATCAACGTGTGGCTCAGCGCCGTCGCCTGGGAGTGGAAGGACCTGACGTACGAGCGCTTCGCCCAGCTCGTCGGCAACTTCGGACGCTTCTGCGCCGAGAACAGCGGGACGCGCAGCGAGTACGCCGACCTGTTCTCCATCCTGAAGCTCACCCACAGGTCGGCGGGCAAGATCGGGCTGATCACGCAGGTGGAGGCGACCAACCCCCTGACGGGCAGGGAACGGCTGGAGGCGTTCCTGGCCCAGGTGGAGGAGAACGTCGGCCTGGCGCGGACCGAGCTGGACGTGGGCATGGGCGAGCATCCGCAGGTGCCGGGGCTGCACGAGCGGCCGCGCCTCATGCCCTGGATCCAGGCGACGCAGACGCTCAACGGCTCGGGCCCCAACCGGCGTGGAAAGTACAAGTCCGCATATATGCGGAAGACGTTCCCAGAGGCCCAGATCCGGACCATGTGGAACTTCCTGTCCAACACCCGCGACCCCGACTGCGGCGACTACGACAACACCGGCTACGACAACCCCGAGGCGCTGATCCAGGTCGACACCTACGGGTGCGAGATCAACGCGGTCGACGCCCCCGACACGGCCGTCGTCCAGCGCGACTCGATCATGAAGTTGCAGTACCAGACCTACTGGACCGACCCGGCGGAGGACGCCGAGCACGAACGGTGGATGCGCGAGCTGTACCGCGGGGTCTACCGCGACACGGGCGGCGTCCCGGTGCCCGCGGTGGCGGGCGGCACGACCGACCCGGAGGCGGTCACCGACGGCTGCTACATCAACTACCCCGACCGCGATCTCGGCAGTGACGCGTGGAACACCTCGGACGTCCCCTGGTACCGGCTGTACTACGGCGAGAACTACGAGCGGCTGCTCCAGGTCAAGCGGGTGTGGGACCCGTACGACGTCTTCCGGCACGACCAGTCGATCGGCTGACGTGGCCCGCCTCACGCCTCGTCCGGCTCACATACGGAAGGAGTCGCGGGCGAGCCGCCGGACGCGGTCCTCATCCACCAGGTGCCCGAGGCCCGGCTGGGTCAGCGGGACGGCCACCACGCCGCCGGACGCCCCGACCGGCGGCGTCACGATCTGGGCGCTGCGCGGCGGCTCGGTCACGTCGCCGGGCAGCGTGCACCCCGGCAGGCTCGCGACCGCGACGGTAGCCGCGCGGGCCAGGCCGGTGCCCCTGCCACCGGCCGCGGTGATGTCCCAGCCCGCCGCCGCCGCGCGGTCGTGGGCGAGCCGCGTGGCCCGCAGCGACCCGAACCGCGACGGACGCAGCAGCAGGGCGCTGGCCGCGCGCGCCGCGATGGCCTCCTCCAGGGCGGGCACCGAGTGGACCTCGACCGCGACCAGCGAGGACACCCTGCCCTGCAGCTCGGCGTGCATGGCGAGGTCGGGCGGGCCGTCGACCCCGCCGAAGGGCCGCTCGATCGCCGTGAGGTCGTAGGCGTCCAGGGCCTCCAGCGCCGTGACGTCGGTGTACATCCCCCGGGCGTCCACCGCCAGTGCCAGCGCGGGGTACACCTGGCGCACCGCCCGCACCGGCTCGACGTCCCAGCCCGGATGCACGTCCAGGGTCACGTGGGCGTATCCGGCGCCCACCTGGCGGTTGACCCGCGCGACCATCGCCTCCAGAGATCGCTCCGCGGGCAGGCGCACGGTGGCCACCACCGACGTGCGGGTGCCGCCGATCGCGTGCGCCAGCGGCACGCCCCGCATGCGGGCCCACAGATCCCAGCAGGCGAGGTCCACGGCGGGGCTCGCGGGGACCGCGGCCAGCTCGTCCGGGTGCTCCCAGTCGACGCCGAGCAGCGCGGGGCCGAGGGACTCCTCCAGCGTGGTCCAGGTCTTGGCGAGGATCTGGTCGCGGTCGCCCCGGGCCTCGGCGGCCTCCGCCTCGTCCGGGTCCCGCTCGTCCTCCGCGGCGTCCGCGCGTACGGCCTGCGGACGGTCGGGGCCCTGCACGACCTCGCCCCAGCCGGTCATCCCCCCGTAGTCGGTGAGCTTCACCAGGATGCTCTCCGGGCGCCTGCCATAGGGCAGGACGAGCCGGAAGACCTCGAGCTCACGGACGCGTGGCATGGAACCCCCTCGTCGGACACCTGCCCTTCCATGGTGCCCGTTGTGCGGATCCAGTCCAAACGCGGGCAGAGGTCACGATGGTTCCCCCTGGTCAGGGGCCGCCCGTTCTGTCAGGCCGACGGCCCCGTGATCCCTTTCCTCCCCTGTCCGTCACCCCGTCCGTCACCGCCGGACGCGCCCGGCGGTGACCGTGCCGAAGGCGGCCTGGCCCGCGATCATGCCGAAGCAGAGCAGGTAGACCCACCAGGCGGTGTCCAGCCCGGCGAACACCGCGCCGGTGACGGCGATCACCACCACCGAGAAGACGGACTCGCCGATCTGGAGCGAGGAGCTGTTCACGCCTTCCTTGCCCGGCTCGGAGAGCTCCAAGGTCAGCACGGACAACGTCGGGTAGACCAGGCCGATGCCGAACCCGGCGACCAGCCACGCCCCAAGGCCCACGGCCAGCGGCACCACGTCGAAGACCAGCAACGACGTGCCCGCGATACCCGAGGCCAGCAGCGCGGTGCCGAGGCGCAGCAGCCTGTCGCGGTCGTGGACCCCGCGTCCCTGGATCCACGAGGCCAGCGACCAGCTCAGCGCCGACCCGGTGAGGAAGAGCCCCGCCTGGGTCGGGCTCAGCCCGCGCTCGCCGGTCAGCATGAGCGGCACGAACACGTCCGCCGCGAACGACGCGCCCGCGGCCAGGCCGCGCAGCAGGACCACGGTGGGAAAGCCCCGCGCGGCGCGCAAGGTGCCCCTGGGCAGCAGCCGGGGAAGGGCGAACGCGAGGACCAGCAGACCGGCGGCCAGCAGGACGAGCCCCCGCCCGCCGAGGCCGCTGCCGTACTGCAACAGGGCCGCCCCCACGGCGACCACCCCGCCCCAGACCAGCCTGGCCCCGAACCCGGCGCCGGAGGGAGCGGCGTCCGTCCTGGGCGGCGCGGAGGTCCTGCCGGCGAGCCCGCGCCACAGCAGCAGCGCCGCCGGGGCGACGAAGATCGGGATGCCGAGGAAGACCCACCGCCAGCCGACGTGCTCGACCACCGCGCCCGTGATCGCCGGGCCGACGACGGACGGAAGCACCCACGCCGCCGCGAGCAGGGAGAACGCCCTCGGATGCATCGCGGCGGGAAAGACCTGGGCTACCACGACGTACAGGGCCACCGAGAACAGGCCGCCGCCGATTCCCTGGACGAACCTGCCGATGATCAGGAGGTGCATGGTCGGGGCGAAGCCGGCGATCAGCAGTCCGAGCGTGAAACCGCCGACCCCCGCCCACAGCGGCGCCACCGGTCCCCGGACGTCGCTCCACCGGCCGCCCGCCACCGTGGCGATCACGCTGGCCGCCATCGAACCGCTGAACGCCAGCCCGTACAGGGGCAACCCGTCGAGCGCCTTCGCCACCACCGGCATGGCGGTCGCCACAGCCAGATACTCGAACGCCAGAAGAAGGACCAGTGCGACCATGCCGATGCTGATCGCCCGATATGGACGGCTGAGCACACCGGGAGGAGGCGCTCCGACAGGAGTTTCGATCACCACTGTAGACACCGCCTCAAGCTAAGCCCCCGTCCCCGCCCCCACATCAGCCGACCACCTCGGCCTTTGGTCCTAGGCCACCCGAACCCCCTCAAAACCCCCACAACAACCAAACCCCACGTCCCCCGAGCACCCGCGAAACCACGCCAAAGCACCCAGAGTCAAGCACACCTCTAAAAGTGATCACATACAGGCCGACGCCCTTCCCACAGCGGGGGTCACCGCCGAGCGGGGCCCAACGAGAGCCGGGCACCCCCACCAAGCCGCAACCAGGGCGGAGACACACCCGTCCATGACAGAACCACCGTCAGCCGCCAAACGCCTCAAATCGCGCACCCATGAGCCACCGGCGACGATCACCCTCGGAATGGGCGCAGGCCACCCACCGCCTTGATCCCCCTCGCGTCAGACCCGCGTCCGCCCCTTTTACTGGCGAGGGCCGAGGATGCAGAACTCGTTCCCTTCCGGGTCGGCGAGCACCACCCACGACTCGTCGCCCTGGCCCACGTCGACCTTGCGGGCGCCGAGGGCGACGAGGCGGTCCACCTCCGCGTCCTGGTCCTCGGGACGGAAGTCCAGGTGCAGTCGGTTCTTGACCTCCTTCTTCTCGGGCACGGGCGCGAAGATGAGGCCGGGGAGGATGTCGACGGCCATCCGGATCTCGTACTCGTCCTCGGCGTCGTTGACCACCACCCACCCGAGGGCCTTGGACCACCACTGCCCCAGAGCAACGGGATCCGCCGCGTCCACCACCAATTGTTCCCATATGAGGTTCATGGCGGATCCCGTACCCGGCACGCCACCGGTAATCCTGGCTACGGCCACGCATGATGATTTGTCGCAGAGGCCGCGTGGCGAGGGCCCGGCCGGATCTGACGCGCACGGGATTGCGGCCAACCTCACCCTGCCGACCTGCGGCTTTCACATATCTCCAAGGGACCGGGCGGCCGCCCTGCGGACGGCCCCGATTTTGTCAGAGGGCGCCGCTAGTGTGCCGCTCGTGATCGAACGTTGGAGCCGTGATCAAGTGCTCGCGCTCGCCCCCGACGCCTCTTCCCAGAAGGGCGCGCAGAGCGTGAGCACGCCGGCGAAGTGGTCGGCGACGGGCGCCGGGCAGGGCGCGCTGTGGGGCGAGTGCAAGGGCAGCGGCTCGTCTCCGTATCGCGCGTGCGTCGACTTCGGCGAGCCCGCCTACCGCTGTTCCTGCCCCAGCAGGAAGTTCCCCTGCAAGCACGCCCTCGGCCTGCTGTTGCTCTGGTCGGCCGACGGCGTGCCCGCCGCCGAGGCGCCGCCCGCCTGGGTCGCCGAGTGGCTCGACCAGCGCCGCGCCCGCGCCGCCAAGGCCGTCGCCACGAGAACGCCCGAGGGGCCGCCCGCCGGGACGGAGGCCACCGGCGTCCCTGAGACGGGTTCCGGCGACACCGCCGCCAGCGAGCGTCGCGCGGCCCAGCGTGAAGAGCGCGTCGCCGCCGGGCTGTCCGAGCTGGAGCGCTGGCTGGGCGACCAGATCGGCCAGGGCCTTTCGGGAGCCCGGCAGAACGCCCCGGCCCAGTGGGAGGAGCTGACGCGACGGCTGGTGGACGCGCAGGCGCCCGGCGTCGCGGCGACGGTCTCCCGCCTCACCCGGGTGCTCGCGGAGGAAGACTGGCCGGCCCGCGTGCTCGGCGAGTACGGCCTGCTCAACCTGCTCGCGGTCGGCTACCGCCGCGCCGATGGGCTGCACGCCCCGCTGCGCGACACCATCAGATCCCGCATCGGCTTTCCGACCTCACGCGAGGACGTGCTCGCCGGCCCCGCGGTGCGGGACGAGTGGCAGGTGATCGGCCTGCGTGACGAGGAGCTGGACCGCCTCGTGTCGCGCCGGGTCTGGCTGAGGGGGCGCACCCACGGGCGGTTCGCGCTGGTGCTGACGTTCGCGCCGGTCGGCCAGGCCATGGACGCCTCCCTGGTCACCGGCACGACCATCCACGCCGAGCTGGCGTTCTACCCGGGAGCGGCCCCGTTGAGGGCACTGGTGGCCGTACGGCATGGCACGGCGCCGTCCGGGGTTCCGGCGGGTTCGGGGGTGCGCGAGGCGCTCGATCAGGTGGCCGCCGTGCTCGCGGGCGATCCTTGGGCCGACACCTGGCCGGTGCTGCTGAGCGACGTCGTCCCCGCCGCACAAGGCGACCGGTGGCTTCTCGCCGACGCCGGCGGGGTGCCGGGCGAGCAGGTGGAGGGCATGCCCCTGCATCCGTCGGCCGGTCTCCCCTGGAAGCTCCTGGCCGTGTCGGGAGGCCATCCGGTGACGGTCGCCGCCGAGTGGACACCCCACGGCCTGCACCCCCTCACCACGTGGGACGAGCACGGCCAGGTGGTGGTCTTATGAGGCCCCGCGCCCGCCTACACGCCGGTCCACGCCACGCCGGTACCCACTGCGCCGGTCCGCACCGCACCGGTCCGCACCGCGCCGGTCCGCACCGCGCCGGCGCGGTGGTCCGCTGCGCCGGTCCGTCCATTGAGCCTGCCCGTCGGCGCGTCGGCCTCGTCGATTCGTCGTCGCGGGGCCGACGCGGCGAAGAACGTCGTCAGAAAGAGGGGTCCCGGTGACCACGATCGACGAGTGGGAGCGGCTGGTGTCGGCCGCGCTGGTCGGCACCGACCGGCGTCCGCGGCCCGACCTGCTCGGCCAGGCCGCGGCCCACACGGTGGGGGCGCGCGCGGGGCAGCGGCTCCATAGGGGCGAGCCGCTGCCCGCCGCGCCCGCCGAAGAACAGCCGCCCGTGCCACGGGCGGCAGGTGAGCGCGTGGCCCGCATCCTCGACGGCGAGCATCCCCGGTTGCTCGCCGAATGGCTGGAGGCCGCGGCCGGCCGGGGGTACCGCCTGCCGGCGAAGCTCGTCCCCCGCGTGCTCGACCACGGCACGCGCGATCGCTCGCTGCGGTCGTCCATCGGCGTCCTGGCGGGGGCCAGGGGGCGGTGGCTGGCCTCGCTCAACGAGGCCTGGGGCTACCTGCTGGAGGAGGCCACGACCTACGCGCCCCCGCCAGGGCCGGAGGCCGAAGCGTCGCCGGGGGACGAAGGTGACGAGGCGGTGGCGGTTCATCCGCTGTGGGAGTTCGGCACCCGAGGGGATCGGCTGTCCTTCTTCCGCGGTCTGCGGGCCGCCACTCCCGTGAAGGCCCGGGCCCTGCTGCTTCAGAGCTGGGACAAAGAGGCCCCGGAAGACCGCGCGGCCTTCGTCAACGCCCTGGCGGACGGGCTGTCGATGGCCGACGAGCCGTTTCTGGAGGACGCGCTGGACGACCGGCGGCGCGAGGTCAGAAGCCAGGCCGCCGACCTGCTCACCCGGCTCCCGGAGTCACGGCTCGGGCGCAGGATGTCCGAGCGGGCGGCGCGGTGCCTGCGGGTCTTCGGGGAGCGGCTCCACGTCGAGCCGCCGGTGTCGTGCGACGCCGCGATGGAGCGCGACGGCGTCCGCTCCCGCGCCCCGGCGGGCACCGGGCAGCGGAGCTGGTGGCTCCAGCAGGTCGTCGCGCACACGCCGCTCACGTTCTGGACCGGCCACTTCGGTCTTTCCGCCAAGCAGATCGTCGCGCTCAACACCGGCGACTGGGCGCGCGAGATCAGGCTCGGCTGGGAACGCGCGGCGGTCCTGCAGAACGATCCCACCTGGGCGCGGGCGCTGTTCGCCGTCGAGCCGCTCAGCGACCTGCTCGCCGTCCTGCCTCCCGCCGAGCGCGCCGACAGGGCGGCCGAACTCGTCAACGACCAGCCGGTCGACGGTCAGTTGATCATGATGCTGGGCGGCCTGCCCGCGCCGTGGGGTCCGGCGCTGGCCAAGGCCGTGATGGAGAAGATCGTCGACACCGCCGGGCGCCAGCCCTGGAACCTCGCGGAGCTGGTCCGCCTCGCGGGCGAGCGCGTCGACCCCGCGATGCACGAGATGACCGCCCGGCTCTCGGACGAGCCCCCCGTCCAGGAGGTCGCCGCCACGCTGCGCTTCCGCTTCGACATGCACGAGGAGCTCCGCCCATGACCACCCGCACAGCACCCGTACGTAGAGCTGAGGCCGGTACGTACGAGGAACTCCCCGGTGCCACCACAGACGGGCGGACCACAGGGGTGTGGTCGTGAGCGGTCGGCAGGGCGGGGCGGTGGGAGGCGAGGGCGGCGTTCGCCGGGAAGGTCCTCGATCCTCAGAGCCGTTGCCGCGGCGGGCCGGTGGCCGGCGCAGGCGTTCCTATCTTCCTTTTCCAGTCCCTTCTCGGCCGGTGCCGCGCACCGGGCCGAGCACCTGAGAGTGAGCTGAAATCGATATGACCGTTCTGCGCCCCCACGCGGAAGACCAGTACGCCGAGGAGCTCGCGATCCTCGCCAAGTCCGACGACCGGCCGCGGCCGCCCGGATGGCGGCTGTCGCCCTGGGCCGTGACCTCCTACCTGCTCGGCGACGGCGATCAGATCACTCCGAAGTACATCGGCCCCCGCCGCATCGTCGAGGTCGCCGTCGCCACCCTCGCCACCGACCGCGCGCTGCTTCTGCTGGGCGTTCCCGGCACCGCCAAGACCTGGCTGTCGGAGCACCTGGCCGCGGCCATCAGCGGCGACTCCACGCTGCTCGTCCAGGGCACGGCGGGCACGGCCGAGGAGGCGATCCGTTACGGCTGGAACTACGCCCGGCTGCTGGCCGAGGGCCCGTCCCGCGAGGCGATGACGCCGAGCCCGGTGATGCGCGCCATGGCCGAGGGGCGGCTCGCCCGGGTCGAGGAGCTCACGCGCATGCCCTCCGACGTGCAGGACGCGCTCATCACCGTCCTGTCGGAGAAGACGCTGCCGATCCCCGAGCTGAACGAGGAGGTGCAGGCGGCGCGGGGCTTCAACGTGATCGCCACCGCGAACGACCGCGACCGCGGGGTGAACGAGCTGTCCAGTGCGCTGCGCCGCCGGTTCAACACCGTCGTCCTCCCGGTCCCGGCCAGCGCCGAGGAGGAGGTCGACATCGTGGCCCGGCGTGTCGCCCAGCTCGGCCACTCCCTCGAACTGCCTCCCACGCCCACGGGCCTGGAGGAGATCAGGCGGGTCGTCACGGTGTTCCGCGAGCTGCGGTCCGGGGTGACCTCCGACGGCCGCACGACGGTGAAGTCCCCGAGCGGCACCCTCAGCACGGCCGAGGCGATCTCGGTGGTGACCAGCGGCATCGCCCTGGCCGCCCACTTCGGCGACGGCGTGCTGCGGGCGGGCGACGTCGCGGCGGGCATCATCGGCGCCGTCGTGCAGGATCCGGTGTCCGACCGGGTCATCTGGCAGGAGTACCTGGAGACGGTGGTCCGCGAGCGTCCCGACTGGCGTGACTTCTACCGGGCGTGCCGCGATGTCTCCTGAGGCCCCGCGCACGCCGCCCGCACACGGCACCCCGCCCGCACACGGCACCCCGCCGGCGCACGGCACGCCCGGCGCACCGTCCGGCCGGCACAGGAAGAACGCGGGCGCGGCCGCGTCGTTCACGGTGCTCGGGGTGCGGCACCACGGCCCGGGGTCGGCCCGCGCGGTGGCCGCCGAGCTGGAACGGCTCCGGCCCGACATCGTCCTGATCGAGGGCCCGCCCGAGGCCGACCATCTGGTGGCACTGGCGGCCGACCCCGAGATGCGGCCGCCCGT
Organism: Sphaerisporangium album; assembly: GCF_003323745.1. Classification (GTDB taxonomy): domain Bacteria; phylum Actinomycetota; class Actinomycetes; order Streptosporangiales; family Streptosporangiaceae; genus Sphaerisporangium; species Sphaerisporangium album. The sequence continues at coordinate 111,471 of NZ_QOIL01000011.1, read as the reverse complement.
CGCGCTGCTGGCGCACGTGCCGGGCGATCCGTCCAAGGCCGCGTTCTGGCCGTTCGCGACGTTCTCTCCCGAGTGGCAGGCCATCCAGTACGCCCTCCGCGCGGGCGTCCCCGTCCGCTTCTGCGACCTGCCCGCGACGCACGGCCTGGCCGCCGAACCCGCCGATCCGGTTCCCCGGCCCGTCGCCCCCGCCGTGGACGCCGAATTCCCGGAGGCGGCCGCCGGCCGAGGCACTCCCCCGGAGCATCCGGTCGCCGCGCGAGCCGCTTCCCCGGACGGGGCGGCCGAGGACGCTCCCGGAGACGCGCCGGGCGGGCGCGCCTCCGGGGCCCGGCCGCCGTCCGATGACGACGACGCCGCGGAACGGGAGGCCGAGGCGGAGGGACCGCGGGACCAGGTCGTCCATCGTGATCCGATCGGCGAGCTCGCCGGCGCCGCCGGGTACGACGACCCCGAGCGCTGGTGGGAGGACGCGGTCGAGCATCGCGGCGACACCCCGTTCGAGGTGATCGCCGAGGCGATGGTGACCGTCCGGCAGGGATACACCCCGCACGAGCAGGAGGCGCGGCGCGAGGCGTACATGCGCAGGACGATGCGCGCCGCCGTCAAGGACGGCCACCGGCGGGTGGCCGTGGTCTGCGGCGCCTGGCACGTCCCGGCGCTGCTCGACCCGGGCCCGGCCGCGCCCGACGACCGCCTGCTCAAGGGGCTGCCCAGGGTCAAGGTGGAGATGACGTGGGTGCCGTGGACGCACGGGCGGCTGGCCTCCTGGAGCGGCTACGGCGCGGGCATCACCTCTCCCGGCTGGTACGACCACCTGTTCTCCGCGCCGGACAGGCCGATCGAGCGCTGGCTCGCCTCGGCCGCCGCCGTCCTGCGAGAGGAGGACCTGCCGGTGTCGTCCGCCCACGTCATCGAGGCCGTCCGCCTGGCGCACAGCCTCGCCGTCGTGCGGGGGCGTCCGCTGGCCGGGCTGGGGGAGGTCACCGAGGCGGTCCGCGCGGTGCTGTGCGAGGGCGACGAGCTGCCGGTGGAGCTGATCCAGCGCCGCATGGTGGTCGGCGAGCGGCTCGGCGGCGTGCCGGACAGCACGCCGATGGTCCCGCTCCAGCGCGACCTGCGCGACCGCCGGCGCCGTCTGAAGCTGCACCCCGAGGCGCTCGACCGCGAGCTCGACCTGGACCTGCGCAAACCCCTCGACCTGGACCGCAGCCGCCTGCTGCACCGGCTCGGCCTGCTCGGCGTGGCGTGGGGGACGCCGCGCGAGGCCCGGGGCAAGGGCACCTTCCGCGAGTCGTGGACTCTCGCCTGGCGGCCGGAGTTCGACATCGACCTGATCGAGGCCAGCGGGTACGGCACCACGGTTCCCGCCGCCGCGACCGCCCGGGTGCGTGAGCTCGTCGACCTGGGTTCCCCGTGGACGGCCCGGCACGCGGGGCCCGGGCCGTCCGCCGCGCCCTCGCCGAGGACGCTGGCCGAGCTCACCGCGGTCGCCGAGCGCTGCCTTCTGGCCGACCTGCCCGACGCGCTCCCCCACGTCCTGTCGTCGATCTCCACCCGGGCGGCCCTGGACAGCGATGTCACCCACCTGATGGCGGCCCTGCCCGCCCTCGTGCGCACGCAGCGGTACGGCGACGTCCGCGGCACCCCTGCGGCGGGCCTGTCGGTGATCGTCGACTCGCTGCTCGGCCGCATCCGCGCCGGGCTGTCGGCCGCCGTCACCGGGCTGGACGACGACTCGGCGCGCGAGATGCTCGGGCACGTCGACGCCGTCCACGCCTCCGCCGGGCTTCTGGAGTCCGGCAGGCAGGGCTGGCTGGCGGCTCTGCGCGGCGTGGCCGAGCGGCGTGACCTGCACGGGCTGATCAGCGGCCGGTTGACCCGCATCCTGCTCGACGCGGGCACGATCCCGGCCGAGGACGTCGCGCGGCGCATGTCCCGGTCGATGTCGGCGGGCACGCCGCCCGCGCAGGCGGCGGCCTGGGTCGAGGGGTTCCTGGCGGGAAGCGGCCTTCTCCTCGTCCACGACGCCGGCCTGTTAGGTCTGATCGACACCTGGCTGACCGGCCTGACCGGCGAGGCTTTCGTGGACGTGCTGCCGCTGCTGCGCCGTACGTTCGGCGCCTTCACCCCGCCGGAGCGCCGCGCCATCGGCGAACGCGTCTCCTCGGGCGGGTCCGGGCGGGTCGCCGCGCTGGAGCCAGACGACGAGCGCGCCGCGCCGGCCGTGCGGACCGTACTCACGATCCTGGGAACCGACCTGACGTCCGCGGCCACCGCGGAGAGGAGCGCGTGATGGACGAGCGGCTGCGCAGGTGGCGGCTGGCCCTGGGCGGCGACGCCGACGGCACGGGGTGCGCCCTGAGCGGCGACGACGCCCAGATGGACGCCGCGCTCGCCGCGCTGTACAACGGCGGGCGCGGCTCGGGCCAGGGCTCGGGCGGGCGCGGGGACGCCGAGCGCGGCGCGGGTCTCGGCGCCTCGGCGCCGCGCGTCGCCCGCTGGCTCGGGGACATCCGGTCCTACTTCCCCTCGACGGTCGTCCAGGTCATGCAGAAGGACGCGATCGAGCGGCTCAACCTCACCCGCCTCCTGCTGGAGCCGGAGATGCTGGAGGCCGTGGAGCCCGACGTGCACCTCGTGGGCACGTTGCTCTCCCTCAACCGGGTGATGCCCGAGACGGCCCGCCGCTCGGCGCGCGCGGTGGTGGTCAAGGTCGTGGCCGATCTGGAGCGCAGGCTGGCGCAGCGCACCCGGACGGCCGTCACCGGGGCCCTCGACCGCTCGGCCCGCACACACCGGCCGCGCCGGGTCGCCGACATCGACTGGGACAGGACGATCCGGGCCAACCTCAAGAACTACCTGCCGGAACGGAACACCGTCGTGCCCTCCCGCCTGGTCGGGTACGCGCGCCGTCAGCGGGCCGTGATCCGCGAGGTCACCCTGTGCATCGACCAGAGCGGCTCAATGGCGGCGTCGGTGGTCTACTCGAGCGTGTTCGGGGCCGTGCTGGCGTCCATGCGCTCGCTGCGCACGTCCCTGGTGGTCTTCGACACGAGCGTGGTCGACCTGACCGACCAGCTGCACGACCCGGTCGAGCTGCTGTTCGGCACCCAGCTCGGCGGGGGCACCGACATCAACCGGGCCATCGCCTACTGCCAGGGGCTGATCACCCGTCCGTCGAACTCCATCTTCATCCTGATCAGCGACCTGTACGAGGGGGGCGTGCGGGAGGAGATGCTGCGCAGGGTCGCGGCCATGACGGCGGCGGGGGTGCAGGTGATCGTCCTGCTGGCCCTCTCGGACGAGGGGCAGCCCCACTACGACCGCGACAACGCCGAGGCGCTCGCCGCGCTGGGCGTGCCCGCGTTCGCCTGCACTCCGGACGCCTTCCCCGGGCTCATGGCCGCGGCCATCGAGCGCCGCGACATCGCCCAGTGGGCCGAACGCACCCTCGCCGTCCGCACCACATAGCGGCACGCCCTCACACGAGCCCCCTGTTGGCCAGGCCGGCGGCGCGGAGGTGGCGGAGCGTCCAGCCGTGGCCTTCGGGGTCGAGGTCGCGTGTCGCGGTCGTGAACAGCTCGGCGGCGCGGCGGTAGGACAACCGCCCACGTCCGGTGACCGGGCAGCGGTCGCCGGGCGGGGCGGTGGGCGAGGCGCGGCGTCCGGTCAGGAAGACGGGGCCGCCGGTGCGGCCGACGAGCAGCAGGGGCAGCAGCCTCGCCGTGCCGCCCCGCCAGCGGATCGCCGGCTCCGACCGCACGCGCATGCGGGCGAGGTCGAGGTCGTCGACGTCCAGGGCGAGCACCCGCTCGATGGGCGCGGCGGTCTCGTACAGCAGGCGCCAGCAGGTCTTCTCACGGAGCGGGACCGGCAGCTTGAAGATCTTTGTCAGTTGCTCGCGTGACGGCGCGGGCGACACGGCGGCCGGAGCGGGAAGGGGCCGCAGCCGCCCCAGCGGGTCGCGGCCGATCCAGCCGCGCGTCCGCCACCAGGCGATCGCCCCGCGCAGGATGGAAAGTTCGCGGCTGACGGTGCGGGGGTCGGCGGCGGCCGTCCGCTCGGTGAGGGCGGCGCGCAGGCGGTCTTCGGCGCCGGGGGCGTCGAGCAGGGCGAGCGGCACGATGGGCGGCGCCGCGCCGCGGCGTGCCCTGCCTTCGGGAGGAGTCCTGCCGACCAGGGGCCACGCCCAGGTCGCCAGCGCGATCCGGTAGACGCGCCGGGAAGCCTCGGCCAGCCGCAGGGTGGCCAGGTAGTGCTCGACGGCCACGGCGTACTCGACGGGCGCCGGTGGTGGTGTCATCGCCTTCGCTCACCTATCCGCAGTAAAAACTCCCGCCCAGGTCGGGGTTCCGACCCTACATCGCCGCCGAACCCCAGTTGGGACCGAGATGCCCTCTCTACCCGGTGCTGCAGTATAGAGACTCAACTTTCCTCAGCCCACTGATTGAAAGGCGCCGCTGCCGCCCTCCAGAGTGGACGGCCATGGCAGAGAGAACGGTGACGAAGTGGGCGCGCAGGCGGCTGGCCGCCTTGGCGTACAGAGATCTGCGGCTGTTCTTCGCCGGCGAGCTGACGTCGCTGCTGGGCTCGTCCATGTCCACGCTCGCGGTGTCCTTCGCCGTCCTGGACGGCGGCGGCACGCAGACCGAGCTCGGGCTGATCATGGCGGCGCGGATCGTCCCGATGGTGGCGCTCCTGCCGGTCGGCGGCGTCGTCGCCGACCGGGTGGGTCCCCGGCGGGTCATGGTGTGCGCCGACGTCCTGCGCTGCGCGAGCCAGGCCGTCCTGGCGGCGGCGCTGCTGTCCGGGCGTCCGGGTATGTGGGTGTTCGTCGTCCCGGCGGTCGCCTGGGGAGCCGGCGAGGCGTTCGGCATGCCCGCGCGGGGCGGCCTGATCCCCAGGCTGGCGGCGAGCGGCGCAGCGTACGAGGGCAGGCTGCGGGACGCCAACGCCCTGTCCGGGCTCGCCCAGTCGCTGGCGAACGTGGGCGGGCCCGCGCTGGCCGGGGTCCTGGTGGCCGTGGTGGGGCCCGGCGTGGTCGTCGCCCTGGACGCGGCGACCTACGGAGCGGCCGCCGTCGCCGTCGCCCTGCTCCGCGTATCCGACATTCCTCTCGCCTCACCCGGCACGCGGAAGGGGGCGGCAAGAGAGGGATGGGACGAGTTCCGGTCCCGCACCTGGCTGTGGGTGACCACGCTGCAGTTCACGCTGTTCAACGTGCTGGTGTGGGCGCCGTTCCTCGTCCTCGGCCCGGTGGTGGCGCACGACCGTCTCGGCGGCGCCCAGTCCTGGGGGCTGATCATGAGCGTGTACGGGACGGGCGCGGTGGCGGGCGGACTGGTGATGGTCGGCGGGCGGACGCCTCGCCGTCCGCTGGTGGTGGCCACGGTCGCGACCTTCGGCTGGGCGCTGCCGCCGGGCGCCATGGCGGCGGGGCTGCCCACCGCCGTGATCGCCGGGGCCGCGCTGGTGGCCGGGGCCGGAGCGGCGGTGTGCGGCGCGCTGTACGCGACCACGAACCAGCGGCACGTACCGCCCGGGGTCCTGGCGCGGATCACCTCGCTCACCGCGGTGGGCGCCTTCGCGCTCGGGCCGATCGGGCTGGCCGCCGCCGGGCCGGTCGCCGCCGCCGTGGGCCTCGCCGTCCTGCTGGGCTTCGGCGCGCTGTGGCAGCTCGCCGCCGGCGCCGTGGTCCTCGCCGTACCGGACGTCCGGCGCCTCACCGGCTCACCGGACATCGCCGGCTCACCGGACACCGTGGGACGGCCCGAGGTCGCGCGGACGCCGGTCGAATAGGATCTGCACCGTGCTGCTCATGACGCTCGGCGCGTACCCCGACGGCCCTTCCGTGCCGGTCTCCAGCGACGCCGAGGCGCTGCGCGTCGCCGGCGAAACATTCGCCGGCCCGGATCCGGTGATCGTCGTCGAAGGCGGACGCCGCCGCTTCCTGCGCCGGGACGTGACGGGCGCCTTCGTCGCGGTCCAGGAGCGTCCCCCGGTAGCCGAGGCGCTGGGCCTGCTCCCCCACCCCGAGGGCGGCTGGTTCCGCGAGACCTGGAGGACCGCCGCGTCCTTCGAGCCGCCCGGCTACGGCGGGGTCCGCCAGAGCGCGACGGGCATCTACTTCCTGCTCCAGCCGGGCGAGGAGTCGGTGTGGCACGTCGTCCGCTCCGACGAGGTCTGGCTCTGGCACCGGGGCGGGCCGCTGAGCCTCGTGCTGGGCGGTGGCGGCGAGCGGCCGGGCGACGAGGTGACGATCACGCTGGGGCCTGATGTCGAGAACGGCGAGGTGCCGCAGGCGCTGGTCCCGGCCGGTACGTGGCAGGCGGCCCGGCCCGCCGGGGGCGAGGGCGTCCTGGTGAGCTGCGTGGTGTCGCCCGGTTTCGACTTCGCCGACTTCACCGCCCTGTGACACGCCCCCGGGCCGGACCTCCGGGGCTTGCTGGAGGGAGGCGCGCGCCTCGTCGCCGGGGCTGACACCACCGGCCGGAGGCGCGCTCCCCCGTCGCGGGCCCGATCAGTTGATCGGCTGGAGATAGCCGTTGTCGACCAGCCATCTCACCGGAACCTCTTCCCGCATCTGGGGGGCCTCGGCGATCAGCCTGCTGACCAGGTGGTACTGCGAGCCGCCGCCCGGCTGCTGGAACGCCGATGCGATGGGGCCGAAATCGACGGCGAAGTCCCGGCTCACCCGGTAGGCATGGTAGTTGCATGGATATTGCGGGGAATCCGGGAAGGTGTCCAAATTGGTCGGCGGAATGCTCCGTTCCGGATAGGGTGTGCCATACGGGGCGAGGAAGGCCCCGAATTCGCTTCCGAAGCGGTCCACCCTCTCGCCGATGCGCAGCGTTTTCTGGGCGATGAGCGGCCTGCCGTTGGAGTAGCCGCCCGAGTGGGCGAATCCGAAGTCGGGCGGGAATCGGTACGAATTCAACGACCACTCCCAATAGCGGTTCAGGAACTTCTGCGGACGAAGCCCGCCGAGGGGGTCGTAGTCGCTGAGAATCCTGCCGAGTATGCCTTTTCTCGGCAGATTCTGCGGCCCGAGCCGCGGATCCTCATTGACGTAAGGCGCCGCGCAGACCGGCTCGCCGGGAGTGGAGTCCCCCGCGGCGGCCCGCACCGCCACGCCGGCGGCGCCCGCGCGTGCCGAGAGGGCAGCCAACCCCACCGGTGGCGGCGCCGCCACCGCGGGCGTGGCAGGCGCGGCCGTCCGACCGAAGGCCGTCCTCGTCACGGAATCGGCTTGGGTGCCCGCCTGGGCCGGAACACCGGCGAGGGAAAGGGCCGTGATGCCGATGGCGGCGGCCAGCGACGCGCGTCGGCGAAAATTTCGCAACGGATCCTCCTGATCAATGGGTGCGAATTCGGGCACGCCTCCCCCGACCCATCGATCACGACGGATCAGGGGAAACAGGGTGATTGACGAGATCCGCCTTGCTGGACCTGGAGGGTTTTCGCCCGTTTCTCCGGCGGCACGGTCCGGCCGCCCGGAATTCGGTCCTCTCCAGAAGACGGAGACAATCGATCTCGTGCGTACCCGTATCTCGATCAGGAGTTTCGCGAGCACGGCAAGGAAACAACAAAGATCGGACGCCAAAGCGCGCGATACCCGCCAACGGCAATCACATTCGGAAATGCCGATCAGCGCCATGTTTCACACGCGCCGCGCGAGGATCGGAGCCGTTGCCCGCCTCGCCCCCTGGCGTGCTCATCGCCGGGGAGGCGGACCGCCGTGCTGTGTTCACGCTGTGCTCACCCTGCTCACGCCGTGCTCACCGGCACGACCCGGCCGTCGACCGTCCGGCCTCTCCACACCCGGATTCCTCACCTGCTCTCGGGCGCGCCGGAGGTCGCGAAGCCCCGTTCGCGGAATTCGCGGCGTCCGTCCCTGTGGACAACGGGAAGTTGTCCACAGACGGCGGGGTGCGTGTTGGGGAAACCCGGTTCAGGCGGAAGAATGCTGGCAAGCGCCCATGTGAGGAGGTCAACGGTGACCCGCCAGATCAGCTCCGTCATCGGTGGCAAGCCGGCCGACGACACCACCGGCCCGACCTACGCGTCGGTCAACCCGGCACGGACGTCCGAGACCGTGGCCGAGGTCCGGCTCGCGGGCGAGGCCACGTTCGCCTGGGCCTGCGGCGTGGCCTCGGCCGCCCAGCGTGAGTGGGCCGCCGTCCCCGCGCCGGTGCGCGGCCGGGTGATCGCCTCGATCGGGCGGCTGGTCGAGGCCAACGCCGAGACGCTCGCGCGCCTGGTGACCGCCGAGATCGGCAAGCCGTACGCCGAGGCACTCGGCGAGGTACGAGAGATCGTCGACACCTGCGACTTCTTCCTCGGCGAGGGCCGCCGCCTCTACGGCCAGACCGTCCCGTCGGAGATGCCCGACAAGAGCCTGTTCACCTTCCGTGTCCCCGTGGGCGTCGCCGCGGTCATCACGGCGGGCAACTTCCCGGTGGCGGTGCCGAGCTGGTACCTCGTCCCCGCCCTGCTGTGCGGCAACGCCGTCGTCTGGAAACCCGCGGAGTACGCGGCGGCCTCCGCCCACGCGCTCTACCGGCTGTTCGCGGCGGCCGGGCTGCCTGACGGGGTGCTCAACATCGTCTTCGCCGACGGGCCCACCACCTTCGCCGGGCTGGACACCGCGCTCGGCGAGGGCACCGTCCAGAAGGTCGGCTTCACGGGTTCCACCGCCGTCGGGCGGCGCGTCGGCGAGCTGTGCGGGCGTCATCTCCAGTCGCCGTGCCTGGAGCTGGGCGGCAAGAACCCCATGGTGATCATGCCCGACGCCGACCTCGACCTGGCCGTCGAGGGCGCGCTGTTCTCCGGGTTCGGCACGGCCGGGCAGCGGTGCACCTCGCTCGGCACCGTCCTGGTGCACGAGTCCGTGCACGACGAGTTCGTCGGCCGGTACGCGCGGGCCGTGGCCGGGGCGAGCGTCGGCGACCCGGAGGGCGACGTGCTGTACGGCCCGATGCTCGACCAGCGGTTCGCCGACCGCTACGAGGACTACCTCGGCTGGATCGAGCCGCACCACACGGTCGTCACCGGCCCCACGGGGCGGATCACCTCCGGCAACCCCCGGGGGCAGTTCGACGGCGCGGGCGGGCTGTTCTACCACCCGGTCGTGGTGGACGGGGTGCGTCCCCGCGACCGCCTGTTCCTGGAGGAGACGTTCGGCCCGATCGTGGGTGTGGCGTCGTTCGGCAGCCTGGAGGAGGCGGTCGAGCTCGCCAACCGTCCCGGGTACGGGCTGTCGTCCTCGATCTACACGTCCGACCCGAAGGCCGCGTTCCGGTTCCGGGCGGGCATCGGGGCCGGCATGGTCAGCGTCAACAACTCCACCTCCGGCGCCGAGGCGCACCTGCCCTTCGGCGGCAACGGCAAGTCCGGCAACGGCAGCCGCCAGTCCGGGCAGTGGGTGCTCGACCAGTTCACCCGCTGGCAGGCCCTGAACTGGGACTACTCAGGCCGCCTGCAGAAGGCCCAGATGGACGTCGCCGAAATCATCCCCGACCTGGACTTCAGGCTGTGACCCGCCGGCCGCCCGGATCGCCGGAGACGCTTCAGCGTGGATGTTGGTCGTCCGGTCGGGGTCCGGGGGAATGGTGGTCGTTCGGGTCGTAGCCGAGGAGGCGCATGGCGGCTTCCGGTTCCATGGCGGCGGCGAGCAGTTGTGCGCGTTCCACGGCGCGGTTTCGGGTCTCCTCGGCTCGGCGGCGGGCCGCCTGCTGTCCGCGGACGACCATGACGGCGACGACCCCGCCCACGAGCAGCAGTACCAGTCCGGCGAGCATCGCCGCGATTCCGCTCGTCGACGGACCCGCCATCGCCTCGCCGCCGTCGGCGGGCGTCGAGCCTCCGAACACCGCGACCCCGGCGAGGACGAACAGCACGAGCGCCGCGGCCGCCCCGAGCGCCATGACCACGGGCCTGACCGGCCGCGGCCCCGTCGACGACATCCCGTACTGGGCCCCATCACCCGGGAGCGAACCGCCGACCGGCGCGGTCGCGGGCCGAGACGAACCGGTTGGGGGCGAGCCGGGCGGCACGGGACCGGTCGGGGTCGAGGCGTGCGGGAGCAGGGGCACGGGGCTCTGGCCTGAGGAGTCCCGGCCCGGGGAGTCCTGGCCCACGGGGGTGTGGAAGGAGGGGCCGTGAACCGAAGGGGTGGGGTTTGTGGAGGTTGGGTGACCTTGATCGTGTTCTGTCGCTGGTGGGGCGGTTCGAGGGTCTTCGGGACGCCAGGGGATGAGGTCCGGTGAGCCGCCGTCCGCCGAGTGCGGAGTGACGTCGGGGTACGCCGCCCGGTCCTGGATGTGGCCGCCAGGAGGCGCGAACGAGGGACCGGTGAGCGGGACGCCGCCCAGGCCGTATGCCCGGGGAGTCCCGGCCGTTCCCCCGCGCGCGTCGACGGGCTGGGCGACCTGGGGGTCCGTGCGGCTGACCGCAGGCGGGCCGCCGTAAGGCCATGCTCCCTGACCCGCGTACGGCCCGCTCGCCGTTCCGCCGTTCCACCCGTTGCGCTGATCGCCGTAAGGTCCGCCGGTCTGCGCTGGGGTGGGGTACGCGTGCGCTCCCCCGTTCTGAGGTGGGGCCGTGTACCCCTGTGGTCCGACCGTCTGTGGTGGGACCGAGTACCCGTGCGCTGCGCCGTTCCCAGGTGGAGCCGCGTACCCCTGTGGTCCGCCGGTCTGGGGTGGCACCGGGTATCCGTACGTGCCGCGGTTCTCAGGGAGGGCCGGGGAGCCGTACACGCCGCCGTTCTGAGGGAGGGGTGGGTGGCCGTAAGACCCGCCGTTCTGGGAGTCGGCCGGGTGTTCGTGCGGGCCGGCGTTGTCCGGGTGGCCCGGGGGGAGCAGTTGGCCGGGGATGGTTTGAGGCGCGGGGGCGGGCCAGGACGACGAGGAGGTCTGCCAAGGGGACGGAGAAGGGGGCCACGGGAGGGGGGAGGTCACGGGGCTGTGGCTGTGGTGGGCGGCGGCGGCGAGGTCGTGGTAGGCCTCCAGCTGCTCGTAGAAGGCGTCCGAGGCGTAGACCGTGCCGTCGACGAGCGGCCCGCGCGTGCGCTCGATCACGGCGATGACGTCGTCGCCGTTGAGCGTCTTGTGCTGCTCCAGCGCGTGCGCGACGGACAGGATCTCGCGCCGGTTCTCGCGCAGCAGTTCCTCGGTCCGCTCCAGCAGCCGGGCGAGGTTGAACTCGATGCGCTCGGCGAGCGTGTCGGGCGCCCCCGCCCCCGCCGGCTCCTCGGCGGAGCCGGCGCCGCGGGACGACGGGGCGGCCTTGCCGTCCCGGATGCCGAGGAGTTGCAGCGCGGGAAGGTGGGCGACGCCGACGCCCATGCCCCAGTACGCCTCCATGTGCCCGGTGACGGTGGTGGCGTGCTCCAGGTCGCCGGAGACGCCGGAGGAGTTGTCGTCGCCGAAGAACATGCGCTCGCCGGCGAGGGAGGCGAGCGAGACGATGATGTCGGACTCGTACTCGCTGCGCCAGCGGGTGAACTGGTCCTCGGGCTTGATGCTGGACACCATGCCGAGGTAGTCGGCGCCCTTCTCGATGGTGGCGATGTCGATCTCGAGGTGGAAGCGGGTGCGGTAGGCGGCGACGGCGTGGCAGGCCTCGTGCACGGCGACGGCGTGGCGTTCGCGCTCGATGTACTCGACGTCCTCGGGCGGCCCGAGCTGCTTGAGGCGCTTGGCGATCATGACGTCGCCCCAGGTGATGACCTCGCGCCCGGCCCGGATGGCGGTGATCAGCGACTCGTTGACGAGGTCCTTGATGGTGGCGCCGGTGGCGTAGGGCGTGATGGTGGCGAGCTTGTCGATCTGATCGGGGGTGAGCTGGTGGCGCACCTTGTCGAAGTACCCCTGGTAGGTGCGGACGCGCCCGGCCTTGGACGGGTAGCCGACCTTGTAGATGCGGTCGATGCGGCCGGGCCGCAGCAGCGCCTCGTCCAGCGAGTTCGGCATGTTGGTGGCCATCATGACGAGGATGCGGTACTTCGGCGGCGGCTTGGGCCGCATGCCGAGCAGCCGCCGCACGTACCGGTTGACGAAGCCGCGCGGTTTCTTGAGCCCGGACAGCTCGGTGAGAAGCGCCTGGAGCGTGCCCAGGTCGCCGCCGCCGGCGCCCATGCCCATGCCGGCCACGACGCGGTCGCGGCGCGAGCCCTCCGTGGCGGCCCCGGCGGACGCGGTGAGCGCGTGCCGGGTGAGCAGGGCGCGGGTGTCGCCGGACAGATAGCTGAAACCGTGGCATCCGCCCCCGGAGAAGGCGGCCGTCCCCGAGAAGGCTCCGCCGGGCGGTCCCTGCTGGGCGAGCGCGCCGCGCCTGCCCAGGGAGTCGGCCTCGTCGAAGAAGACGATCACGCCGCCGTAGCGCAGGGCGAGCTTGCGCAGCTTGCGGAACAGCGACTTGACCTTGAGCACGCCGATGCCCATGAACATGTTGATGAACGCGCCTGGGTCGACGAAGACGTACGGCTTGCCGGTCTCCCCGGCGACGGCCTCGGCCATCAGGGTCTTGCCGGTGCCGGGCGGCCCCCACAGCAGCAGTCCGCCCGGCACGTACCCGCCCCTGGCCTCGATCTCGCCGGGCCTCTCCAGGAAGACGATGTTCTCCTTGACCCGTTCGACGACGTGGTCCTGCCCCCAGACGTCGGAGAAGCGGGTCTTGATGTCGTCGGGGTAGTAGGTCTCGATGCCGCCTCTGGACAGGAACCAGAAGAGCCCGACGAACTGGACCATCACGAAGACGAAGCCGAAGGCGAGCTGCAGCCCGTACGGCAGGACCTGCCAGAGCAGGGCCGGCGCCTCGAACAGGGCGATGGCCGGCGAGACGTCGAGGATCTGACCGAGGACGAGCGCGAGCAGGGCGATCCAGAACAGCCACTTGAGCGCCCTGGCGATCCGGTAGCGGTTCCAGTCGCTGAACCGCCGGCGGGTCCAGCGGTCGAATCCTCCGAAGACGCTCCGGCTCCAGAAACGGTGGTAGCGGGCCGAGCGTTCGCTGACGAGGAAATGGACCTGCCGCAAAGCCTCGGCGGCGACGAGGCACAGGACGATGGTCCCGCCGCCCTCGGCGGCGATCGTGCGGGCGGAGTCGGCGAAGGTGGAGATGCCCTCGAAGCCGGCCAGGTGGTGCCAGACGAGGACGAGGAAGGCCGTCGCCAGCACGAGCAGGATCTTGATCCGGTCCCACAGCGCCATGGTGGCCCTGGTGGTGGAGTCGGGCCCGGAGTCGGGAGCGCGAAGGCCCGTGGGCCGCTCAGGCGCTGGGGCGTATGTCATCGGGGCTCCTCACAGGTCCCCCGGTGTCAGCCGGGGATTCGCTTGACCTTGAAGGACTGCGCGATCCTGCCGATCTCGTCGCCGCGGGTGCGATAGCACATGGCGGAGCAGCGGATGAGCATGACGGATACGCGACTGCCGTCGGCGGCGAGGTAGGCGGTCTGGTCGAAGGTCTGCACCGGGCCTCCGAGGACCTTGAAGTTGTACACCACGTGGACGCCCCGCACGCCGTCCTTTGGTGGCAGCACCTCGTCACTGAGGAGTTCGAAGTTCTTGTAGGGGTAGCCGGGAAGCTTCTCCAACTGGTCGCGAAGGTCGGCGGTGAGCGCGACGGGCAGCATCGCCGCGTTGCGCAGGGTGTCGAGGGAGGCCTTGTCCTGCTGGGTCTTGGTGAGGGTGGAGACCATGGCGAAGACGAAGGGCTCGTCGGAGCCGCCGGCCGGGTCGTACAGGTGGTCGGCGGAGGGCCGGCTGAACGCGTCGTAGCCGACGGTCCAGGAGAGGCGTTTTCGGAGCTGGGCGGTCGCGGTGGTCATGTCGCCGAAGAACTCGCGGTCCAGTGCCCGCTGGTCGACCTTCCGCCAGGAGGCCGGGACCTTGAAGTAGCTCTGCCCGTCGCTGCCCATGACGTACGTGAAGTCCGCGCCGCCACAACCGGCCGACAGGCCGGCCATCAGGGCGGCAAGCACGGCGGCCGTGACGCGGGCCGCCGCCGTGGCGGTCAGCCGTGACCCCACCCGCGACTTTTCCACAGGGGGCTTACCTCCGCTTTGCGGGCCAACACGGAGGTTGTGCCCCTTTTCGGGTCGTCGTCCCGCCCAGCGACTGTGGAAATCTTGACCAAATCTTGCCGGAAAATTAGCTCGACTTGTTACACACGCGCGAGTCGCCTCGGCCGTGGAATAGTTGCGTCGTCAACTTCTGTTGTGAGGAGTATTCTACGCCGGAGCGGCGCCACCGGGAGGCCCATCCTCGCGGCCCACGCCGTCATCCCCGAAGGAGGGACCATGCCCGCCGTAACCGCTGACACCCTGACCCTGCCGCGCGTGGCTGCGTCGGCGGACGCCGTGGCGCGTCCCGTGCTGGCCGTGACCACCGCGCCGAGCGGATTCGAGGGTGAGGGTTTCCCCGTCCGCCGGGCGTTCGCGGGGATCAACTATCGGTACCTGGACCCGTTCATCATGATGGACCAGATGGGTGAGGTGGACTATCAACCCGGGGAGCCGAAAGGGACCCCGTGGCATCCCCATCGTGGCTTCGAGACCGTTACCTACATCATCGACGGGATCTTCGACCACCAGGACTCCAACGGCGGTGGCGGCACCATCACCAACGGCGACACCCAGTGGATGACGGCCGGCTCCGGTCTGCTCCACATTGAGGCGCCGCCGGAGCACCTCGTCATGTCGGGTGGTCTCTTCCACGGTCTGCAGCTGTGGGTGAACCTCCCGGCGAAGGACAAGATGATGGCCCCGCGGTACCAGGACATCCGCGGCGGCCAGGTCCAACTGCTGACCTCCCCCGACGGCGGCGCGCTGCTGCGCGTCATCGCCGGTGAGCTGGACGGCCACGGCGGTCCCGGCATCACGCACACGCCGATCACGATGATCCACGCGACGCTGGCGCCGGGCGCGGAGATCACCCTGCCGTGGCGCGAGGACTTCAACGGCCTCGCGTACGTGCTGGCCGGACGCGGGTCGGTGGGCGCTGAGCGGCGTCCGATCCACCTGGGCCAGACCGCTGTCTTCGGCGCCGGCTCCTCGCTGACCGTCCACGCGGACGAGAAGCAGGACTCCCACACTCCGAACCTGGAGGTGGTCCTCCTCGGCGGGCAGCCCATCCGCGAGCCGATGGCGCACTACGGCCCGTTCGTCATGAACACCCGGGAAGAGCTTCAGCAGGCGTTCGAGGACTTCCAGAAGGGGCTGCTGGGCACGATCCCGGCCGTGCACGGGATGTCCGAGGGCGGACTGTAGGGCTCGCCAGGACCATATACGGACGAGTCCCGCCAGGAAGGGACGGGACTCGTCCGCGCCTGCCGCCTGGTTCAGTTCGTCCTGATCGCGTTGGCAGGGGGACAGGCCGGAACAGCCCACGGCTTCAACGCCGTCGCTCAGGGCTGACTCCGCTCATCCTGGCCCACCTCGTTGCGCGTCATCGCCAGGCAGGCGGCACGCGCCTGGGCGGGCCAGTGCCCGCCTGCCAGGCTGAACGGGGCGCGGGGCGGGAGCGGCTAGTCTGCCCCCATGCCTACCGCACTCATCACGGGCGCGACCGCCGGCCTCGGCGCCGCCTTCGCCCGCAGGCTCGCCGCCGACGGCTTCTCGCTGGTCCTGGTCGCCCGCGACGACAAGCGCCTCGACGCGACGGCCCGCACGCTGCACCGCAGGTACGGCGTGCGGGCCGACGCGCTCGCCGCCGACCTGTCGGGCGAGAAGGGCGTCGCGGCCGTGGAGGAACGGCTCGGCGAGGGCGTCGACCTGCTGGTCAACAACGCCGGTTTCGCGCACAGCGGCGCGGCCCTGGAGGTGCCTGTGGCCGAGGAGGTCACGATGCTGCGCGTGCACTGCGAGGCGATGCTGCGGCTCACGCTGGCCGCGCTGCCGGGCATCCGGGCGCGCGGGCGCGGCGGCGTCATCAACGTCGCGTCGGTGGCGGCCTTCATCGCCGACAGCACCTACAGCGCGTCCAAGGCGTGGGTGGTGAACTTCAGCGCGGGGCTGGCGGCCAAGGTGCCCGAGCCGCGCGTGCACGTCATGGCGCTGTGCCCCGGCTTCGTGCGGACGGAGTTCCACGAGCGGGCGTCGATCGACACCTCCGGCATCCCCGACTTCCTGTGGCTGTCGGCCGACCGGGTGGTGGACGCCGCCATGCGCGACTTCGCCCGCGGCGTGACGGTCAGCGTTCCCGACGCGCGGTACAAGGCCATCTCGGCGATCGCGCGGCACGTGCCGCTCGGCGTGATCGACCGCGTCTCCTCGCTCATCGGCCGCTGAGGCCGCGCGCCCCGCGCGACACCCAGGCGCCTTCGCGGCATCGTCCGGACATCACCGCAGGTCATCACCGGTTCTACCATCACGCGGGCGACACGCGCGCACGCGGCGAATGATCGTCGCGCCGCGCGCGTACGCCTACAGTCGGGCCACGTAGCCGAACTACGGGGGGTCCTGACGTGGGCGACAAACTGGTGGTGGTCGGACAGGGATACGTCGGCCTGCCGCTCGCCATGCGCGCGGTGGAGGCGGGGTTCGACGTCGTGGGGCTCGACGTCGACGCCTGGAGGGTCAAGCGGCTCAACGCCGGCGAGTCCTACATCGAGGACGTCGGCGACGACGTGCTGGCGGAGGCGCGCGGCTCCGGCCGGTACCTCGCCACCACCGACTACGCGCGGGCGGCGGGCTTCGACGTGTGCGTGATCACGGTGCCGACGCCGCTGCGGGAGGGCGTCCCGGACCTGCGGCACATCACCGAGGCCGGCCGCTCGATCGCGCCGTTCGTCCGGCCGGGGGCGACGGTCGTCCTGGAGTCGACGACGTACCCGGGCACGACGGAGGAGCACCTGCGCGGCGTGCTGGAGGAGGGCTCCGAGCTGCGCACGCCCGAGGACTTCTCGCTCGGGTACAGCCCCGAGCGCATCGACCCGGGCAACCCGCGCTGGCGCCTGGAGAACACGCCGAAGATCGTCTCGGGCATCGACCCGGCGTCGCTGCGCAAGGTGCGGGACTTCTACGAGCGCATCGTGGAGCACGCCGTCCCGGTGTCCTCCCCCCGGGTGGCCGAGCTGTGCAAGCTGCTGGAGAACACCTTCAGGCACGTCAACGTGGCGCTGGTGAACGAGCTGTCCATCTTCGCCGAGCAGCTCGGCATCGACGTGTGGGAGGCCATCGACGCGGCCTCGACCAAGCCTTTCGGCTACATGCGGTTCACGCCGGGGCCGGGCGTGGGCGGGCACTGCCTGCCGATCGACCCGTCGTACCTGTCGTGGAAGGTCAAGCGCAGCCTGGGGCACAACTTCCGGTTCGTCGAGCTCGCCAACGACATCAACGACCACATGCCGGACTACGTGGTGCACCGGCTCTCGCTCGCACTGAACCGGCAGGGCAAGCCGGTGCTGCGCAGCAAGATCCTCGCTCTCGGCCTGGCCTACAAGAAGAACACCGGCGACATCAGGGAGTCCCCGGCGATCGAGGTGGTCAAGGCGCTGATCAAGCTCGGCGCGGAGGTCAAGGCGGCCGACCCGCACGTGGACGCCCACCCGTTGCCCGGCGGGCTCACGCTGGTCGAGGCGACGGCCTGGGAGATGGCCCAGGCGGACGTGGTGGTCGTCCTCACCGACCACGAGCGCTTCGACTACGAGATGGTGCAGCGGGCCGCCGCGTACGTCTTCGACACGCGCAACCGGTGCAAGGGTCCCAACGTCGAGCGCCTGTGACCCCGCGGGCGGATGCGGCGGGGGATAAAAGGCCGGTAAGAAGATCGCCGCCTGAGGGCGTCCGGGGCCGTTCCGGCAGGTCAGGACCCCTAGCTTTCGCCCATGACGACGAATCCGCCGGCCGGCGCCACCGCGCGCGGCCGGATCGCGCCGGCCGGTGGTCCCTCACCGGCCGGCACCGCGGCGCCGCCGCGGCCCGCGCCCTCGGGCTCCCCGGCCGCGCCTGTCTCCCGGCGAGGACGCCTGGGAGGTCCGGCGCGCCGCCTTCTGACCTCCCGATGGGTACCCGGCGTCGTGGCGGGCGGCTTCCCCCTCCCGGTGCTCGCCCACTACGGCGTCTCGGTTCGGGACCTGGCGTTCTTCTGCGTCTACCTGGCCGTGTGCGTCGCGGTCCCCGGCACGCTGCTGGCGCGGGCCGCGTACCGGGGACGCCGCACGCTGCCCGAGGACCTCGCGCTCGGCCTCGCGACCGGCTACGCCGCCGAGGTGCTCGCCTACATCCCCGCGAGGGCGCTCGGCGCGCCCCTGCTCGTCCTGGCGTGGCCGGTCTCGGTGTACGCCGCGTTCCTGCTGGTCCCCCGGCTGCGCCCCTTCTGGAGGACGCGCCCGCGCCGGGACGTCCCGCCGTGGCAGAGGTGGTTCTCGGCCGGGACGGTCGTGTACCTCACCGGGTGGAGCGCCTTCATCTGCTTCCGCGTCACCGCGCCCACCTGGCCGGAGGCCGGCTGGTCCCACGTCGACCTGCCGTTCCACCTGTCCCTGGTAGGTGAGCTGAGGAACCACATGCCGCCGCAGCTCCCCATCGTCGCCGGGGAGCCGCTGAACTACCACTGGTTCGCCTACGCGCATCTGGCGGCGTCGAGCTGGATCACCGGGGTGGAGCCGCTGACGCTGGTCACCCGCCTGTCCGTGCTGCCCATGCTGGTGGCCTTCGCGGTCATCGTCGGCATGACGGGCCGGCGGGTCATCGGCTCGGCGGCCGGGGGCGCGATGGCCGTGGCCGGGACGCTGCTGGTGGCGGCGCCGAGCCTGTACGCGAACGCCAACGGCCTGATGCGCTGGACCGGCGTGCTGCACGTGCCCTGGAACAGCCCGACGCAGACCTTCGGCGCCCTGCTGTTCGCACCCGTGATGCTGCTGCTCGCGGACCTGCTCGCGCGGCCGGGAGGCGGCCGTGCCCGGTGGGCGCTGCTCGCCGTGCTGCTGGTGTCCGTCGCGGGGGCCAAGGCTCCGTACCTTCCCCTGCTCGCGGCGGCCCTGGCGGTGGTGACGGCCGCCGAGGCGGTGCGGCTGCGCCGTCTCCCGCGCGCCGCGCTCACGGCGCTCGGCATGACGGCGGCCGCCCTGGCGTTCGCGCAGGTCGTGCTGTTCGCCGGGGCCCGGCAGGGAATGACGATCGACCCGCTGTCGGTGGTCCGCGCGACGTGGGCGGAGCTGGCGGGACGGCAGGCCACCGCCGGGCTGGTGGCCGGGTTCGCCCTGGTGTTCGTGACGTGCTGGGGCGTGACGTGGTGCGGCGCCCTCGGGCTGCTCGCCCGGCCCCTGCTGCTCCTGCGCCCCGCCGTGACGCTGATGCTCGGCCTGTCTGCGGCGGGGGCCGCGCTGATGCTGCTGCTCGGCAGCGCGGGCGACCTCAACCAGGGGTACTTCCTGCAGTCGTGCTACCCGTACCTGGCGGTGCTCGCCGCGTACGGCCTGGTCACCGCCGTGCGCGAGGGCCGGCCGGGCATCCGGCCGATCATCGTCGCGGCGGTCGCCGGGACGGCCGTGGCGGGCCTGGTCCGCGTGGTGTGCGGCGTCCAGGTCCCGCTGCCGCCCGGAGAGAGGAGCGTCGGCCTGTTCCTGCCCTTCGCCGTCCTGCTCATCCTGATCGGCACCGCGTCGCTGGTGGCCGCGTCCCTGACGGAACCGAGGCGCGCGGCCGCCTGGGCACTGCTGGTCGTGGCGGTCTCGGCGGCCGGCGTGCCCGCCGCCTGGCAGGCGCGCGTGCTGAACCATCTCAGCCACGGCGCGGACAGCAACCTGAACGCGGCCGATCACCCCACGCCCGAGCAGGTCCCACGCGGCGCGCTGCGGGCGGCGCGGTGGCTGCGCGCGCATTCGGGGCCGGGCGACCTGGTCGCCACGAACGCGCACTGCCGCTGGGGGTACGACCGGCCGTGCGACAGCCGCCACTTCTGGGTGTCGGCCCTGACCGAGCGGCGCGTGCTCGTGGAGGGCTGGGCCTACACCGCCGCCAACCTGGACCGGGGAAGGCCGGACCTGCCGTTCACCGAGCGGCCCTTCTGGGACGCCGCGCGTCTGCGGGCCGGCGACGCCGTCTTCGAGGCGCCCTCGGCGCGGGCGGTCGCGACGCTGCGCGAGCGGTACGGCGTGCGCTGGCTGGTCGCCGACGAGCGGCTCCTCCGCCGCCCGGAGGCGGTCGGGCGCTTCGCGTCCTTCCAGGTGCGCTACGGCGACTACGCGGTCTACCGGATACCGGACCGCCCCCCGGGCCCGTGAGGGCCGTCAGGCACGCCCTCCCGAGCGGCGCCTCAGCGGCCGCCACCACGCCTGGTTGGCCCCGTACCAGCGCACCACCTCGTCGAGCCCCTGGTCGAACCCGGCCAGGGGCTCGTACCCGATGGACCGGATCTTCCCGCCGTCGACGGCGTACCGGCGGTCGTGCCCGGGCCGGTCCTCGACGTGGTCGACCAGGTCCCAGCCGGCGCCGCAGGCGTCCAGCAGCCGGCCGACCAGCTCGCGGTTGGTGAGCTCGACGCCGCCCCCGACGTTGTACACCTCGCCGGGCGACCCCTTCTCCAGCACGAGCTGGATCGCCCGGCAGTGGTCGTCGACGTGCAACCACTCGCGGACGTTGAGCCCGTCGCCGTACAGCGGCACGCGCACCCCGTCGAGCAGGTTGGTGACGACCAGCGGGATGAGCTTCTCCGGGTACTGGTAGGGGCCGTAGTTGTTGGAGCAGCGGGTCACCCGCACGTCCAGGCCGTAGGTGCGGTGGTAGGCGCGGCACAGCAGGTCGGCGCCCGCCTTGGCGGCGGAGTAGGGCGAGTTGGGCAGCAGCGGCTCGTCCTCGTCCCAGGCGCCCTCGGCGATCGAGCCGTACACCTCGTCGGTGGAGACCTGCACGACGGTGCGCACCCCGGCGTCCAGCGCCGCCTGCAACAGGGTCTGGGTGCCGAGCACGTTGGACACGACGAAGTCCGCCGCCCCGGTGATCGAGCGGTCGACGTGGGTCTCGGCGGCGAAGTTCACCACCACGTCGTGCCCGGGGACGACCCCGGCGGTGACGCGCGGGTCGGCGATGTCGCCGCGGACGAACGTGAAGCGCGGGCTCGCGGAGACGGGGGCCAGGTTGGCCGGGTTGCCCGCGTAGGTGAGCTTGTCGAGGACGGTCACCCGCGCGTCCTCCAGCCCGGGGTAGGCGCCGGTCAGCAGGGCGCGCACATAGTGGGAGCCGATGAACCCGGCCCCGCCGGTGACGAGGATCTTCACACGCTCACCTTCATCTCGCCCGCGTCCCTCCGCCGAGCCGGCGACGGGCCGCCCGTCCCGATCATGACGGGCTCAACCTACGCCGGGGCGGACCCGCGGGCCCGCGCCCTCCCCCGCCTTTGCCGAAACGCGTTCGACACCTTGCCGTGCCCAGGGGTGGGCGCCGTCAACTGGTGCTGAAGAGCACGTCGACCCAGTAGTTGGTCATCTGGAAGGTCTGGGTGGGGAACACGTTCGTCGCGCTGTACGCGTAGACGCCGTTCGGCCCGTCCGTGCCGCTCGCGAGGGCGGTCAGCGGGGCGTTCACGTACGCCGTGGTGAAGTACGGCCGGTTCGTCGCGTAGTTCCCCGACGGCGCGAGGTAGGACGCGACGTAGGTCGTGCCGGCGGTGATCGGGACGGGGTTCGCGAAGGTGACCTGCTGCCAGCCGGACGCGGTCTCGTTGGTGAAGGTGGCGCTGGCCAGGAGCTGGCCGGTGTTGCTCCACAGGCTTCCGATGTGCGTCCCGGTGTTCCCGGCCCCCTTGTAGAACCGGATTCCCTTGATCACGCCGTTGACCGACGACGTGAACTTCACTCCGAGCACCACCGACTTGGGGTCGGGCCAGGACGTGTTCGCCGGGATCGTCGCGTCGTTCCACAGGCTGCTGGTCGTGGCCTGCTGTACGAAGATGACGTCCGTCCAGTAGTTGGTCGCCTGGTAGGTGCTCGTCGGGAAGGTCGTGGTCGTCGCGTACGTGTACACGCCGTTGCCGCCGTCGGTGCCGTTCGCGAGGGCGGTGAGCGGCCCGTTCACCACCGCCTGGGTGAAGTACGGCGTGTCCTTCGCGTACATGCCCTGCGGGGCGAAGTACGACGCCACATAGGTGGTGCCGGGGGTCACCTGCACGGGTGTCGAGAAGGTCACCGACTGCCAGCCGTTGTTGGTCTCGTTGGTGAACGTGGCCCGCGCGAGGAGCTGCCCGGTCGAGCTCCACAGGTTGCCCACGTGCGTGCCGGTGTTGGTCGAGCCCTTGTAGAACCGGATGCCGTTGATCGTGCCCGCGGCCGTGGTGGTGAACTTCACCCCGACCTCCACCGATTTCGGGTCGTTCTGCGCCGCGATGGCAGGCACCGTGCTCGGGGACCAGATGGAGTTGGTGAGGACCACGTTCACGTTCACCGAGGCCGGCACCGGCTGGATGTTACCGATGTCGTCGATCGCCCGCGCCATGATCGTCGCCGGTCCGGCCACGGTGGGCGTCCAGGTGTACTGCCAGGTGTCGCGCCCGATCGCCTGCCGCCAGGTCGCGCCGCCGTCCAGCGACACCTCCATGGCCGCCACGACGCCGCCCCCGGTGTCGGTGGCCGTTCCCTGGATGACGGTGGACACGCCGCTCAGCAGGGACACGCCGCTCGCCGGGCTCGCGATCGTCGCCACGGGAGGCGAGGTGTCCGTCGAGGGGGTGGCGATGACCAGGCCGGGCTGGATGCTCGCGGGCTGCGCCCCCATGTCCGCCAGGACGTTGACCGTGAACTGCTGCATGTTGATGTCCGTGGGAGTGCCCGGCCGGTCGTGGACGGCGTCCAGGCCCCAGGACCACTGGGTGGTGCCGGTGCCCAGCACGAGCGCGCCGCTGCTGTGCTTGTAGAGGGTGAGTTTGTTGGTCGCCACTCCGGCGCCGTAGACGCTGCCATAGTTCAGCAGATACCGATTCGGCAGGACGACCGTGGTCGAGGACATGTCCACCAGCCCGGGCGGCCGGGTCGGGTTGTCCGGCGCCTCGTCCCATTCGTAGCCGAGCACACCCGCGGGGAACGTGATCATCTGCCCGGGTTGCAGGTTGGCGACGCTGGTGTTCTTCCACTCTCGCAGGCTCGCGACATCGGCCGGGACGGTGGTCGCGTCGCTGGCGATGCCGTTGACCATGAAAAGGGTGCCGGTCAGGGCGTTCTCCGGCCGGCCGCCGTCCGACGGCGGGGAGAAGCGCGGGTCGCGCCAGGTGCCGGTCCACTGCGGGCTGGGATCGATCTTGGCGTTGGCCAGCGTCTCCTTGTAGCAGACCATCGTGCGGAACGGTGTCGACGTCCCGTCGATGCTGGGCTCCCACCGCGTCTTCCAGAAGATCTCGTTGCCGGAGAAGAAGGCGAGGTTGACCCCGTTGTTCCGGGCGTTCTCCACGTTGCTGCGCATGTCGTTGGACCAGTACTCGTCGTGGCCCACCGACAGGAACGTCTTGTGCTCCAGCAGTTCGGCCGGGCGCGAGGCGGTGTCGGTGCCGGTGGTGTAGCTGACGTCGTAGCCGTTGGCCTCCAGCCAGCGGACCATCGGGTACTCGGAGTTGTAGAAGAAGCTCTGCGGCGAGACGTTGGGGTCGCGGGTGAGGAACGGCCGGTTGTAGCTGACCTTGTAGGCGCGGCCGGCGGGCTGGCCGGCGTACAGGCTGTTGCCGCCGTAGGTGTTGTAGGCCTGCCAGGTGGCGTCGGAGGTCTGCACGAGCAGGGTGGACCCTCGCGCGTCGTCCCGCACGACGAAGATGATCTGGCTCGCCCCACCGGTGTCCTGCCGTACCAGTTTGGCTATGTAGACGCCGGAGACGGCGGTCGCCGGCACCGCCCACGAGGCCGAGACCGCCCAGTTGCCGCAGTCGACCAGCCCGGTCGACGCGTCGCTCACGCAGGTCGGCTGTGTCTGCGGCAGGGGGACGGACGGGAGGACCGTCGCGATCTGCCGCGCGCCCATGCCGCCGTAGTAGCCGATGCGGTAGATGTCCAGGCGGTAGTTCGACGAGGTGGTGGCGATCTTGAAGTTCACCGTCTCGCCGTGGTTCACGCTCATCTGGGTGGCGTAGCCCTGGATCGAGGGATCGCCCGCGCCGACGATGTCCCACTGACTGGGAGGGTTGCCGGGCAGGCTGTTCTCCAGGCAGATGACCGAGGTCGGCGGGCAGGCGGCCCGGCCCCGGCCGTACCCGTCGTGCGAGGCGGGCGTCACGGCCCACGCCGCTCCGAGCGGGCCCGACGTGGCGAGGACGACCGCCTGGAAGGCGACCAGCGCCCCGCGAAGCATCCGACGCCAGGACATCGGCATTCCACCATGATCCGCCACGAACGCTCCCCCTGCGACGATCCGTGGCCGCCCCGCGCGCCACGCGAAGCCCGTGAGCATGAAGGACGGACACGAAAAGCTCGGGCTTTCGGCAGGATCGTAAGCTCCCACGCCAGGGTGAACGTCGATGTACTTTCCGTGTCGAGGCAGGTCAACCGATGTTTATCGGTACCACTCCGGCCCTTGACCGCGGCGCCGGAGTTCACCGCAAAGGAAATTCACCGCCCTTTACCGGGCCACCGGGCGCGCCCCGCATATCGCCTCCCGGTGGCGTGATCACAATCAGTGACGGCGGCTACTTATTCATAAGCCGCACCACTCCATATTGGGGATAAAGGATCACTTCATGATACACAGAACTCGTTTTCGGGTTCCCCGGCCGAATACCGGTCGTACCTGGCTGACGGCGGCGCTCACGGCCGTCCTCACGGCGGCCGCCCTCCTCGCGACACCGCTCGCCGCCGGCGCGGCACGGCGGGCGCCGGTGAACCTCGGCACGGCCGCCACGTTCGCGGTCCTCGCCGGATCCGCGGTCAACAACAACAACTTGACGGCGGTCACCGGAGACCTGGGCGTGAGCCCGGGCGGCACGGTGACCGGTTTCCCGCCGGGCACCGTGACCGGCACGATCCACGCCGGTGACGCCACCGCCGCCACGGCCAAGTCCGACATGGTCGCCGCCTACAACGACATCGCCGGCCGGACGCCGGTCACCACGGTGGCCGCCGAACTCGGAGGGACCACTCAGGGGCCCGGCATCTACACGCCGACCGGCGGCGCGTTCACCATCACCGGGACGCTCACCCTCGACGCCCAGGGTGAGCCGGACTCGGTCTTCATCTTCAAGTCGGCCACGCTCACCACGGCGACGGTGAGCAACATCACGCTCATCAACGGCGCGCAGGCCAAGAACGTGTTCTGGCAGGCGACCGACTCGGCGGCCCTCGGCGTCAACTCCACCTTCCGCGGCACCGTCATGGCGGCCAACTCCGCGCGGGCCTTCCCGGGCGCGTCCGTCTTCGGCCGGCTGTTCACGCTCAACGCCAACGTCATCCTGGACGGCACCACCACCGGCCCGGCGACCCACGTCGCCCTGCCGAACGACCCGCAGACGACGACGGCCCTGACGTCGTCGGCCAACCCCACCGCGCGGGGCCAGGTGGTGACCTTCACCGCCACGGTGAGCGCGGTCAGCGGCTCGCTGATCCCCCAGGGCCAGGTGCTGTTCAAGGAAGGAACGACGACCCTCGGCTCGAGTTACCTCGACTCCTCGGGCGTGGCCACCTTCAGCACCTCGTCCCTGTCGGTGGGAACCCACCCGATCCAGGCCGTCTACCTGGGCGGCGACGTCTTCGCCAGCGAGGCGCTCGTGCACTTCGCGCCGAGCAAGTCGGGCATCCTCAACCAGAACGTCTCCGCGAGCCTGTGGAGCAGCACGGCGACTCCCGCGGTGGCGTCCCACCAGGACGCCCAGGCGGTCGCGCTCGGGGTGAAGTTCCAGGCCAACACGAACGGGACCATCAGCGGCGTCCGGTTCTACAAGGGGTCGCAGAACACCGGGACCCATGTCGGAAGCCTGTGGACGAGCGGCGGGACGCTGCTGGCCAGCGCGACCTTCGCCGGCGAGACGGCCTCCGGCTGGCAGCAGGTGAACTTCGCGTCGCCCGTCGCGGTCACCGCGAACACCACTTATGTCGCCAGCGTCCTGAGCCCCACGGGGTACTACTCGGTCACCCGGCCGTACTTCACCCTCCAGTACAACAACGACCCGCTGCTCGCTCTCGCGGACGGCGCGCAGGGCGGCAACGGCGTCTACGTCTACGGCACGACGAACGCCTTCCCGACCAGCACCTTCCAGTCGACGAACTACTGGGTCGACGTGGTGTTCACGCCCACCGCCACGTGAGCCGGAGCGCGCACGGATGAGCCCGCCCGGTCCGTTCGCGCGAACGCGGCCGGGCGGCCCCGTGCCGGCCGATCCGGGTCTCCCGGCCGGCCGGCACGCCCGATCCCGGACGGATCCACACCGTCAGACCTTCACCTGGATCCTGCTGTGGTCGCCGACCATGAGCTCGTGGGTGTTGGCGACACCGGCCGCGCGGCTGACCTGGACGTTGCGCCCGATCAGCGAGTGCGCGATCCGCGAGACGCCGTCCACGGAGGAGCCGTCCAGGACGATCGAGTACTCGATCTCGGCGTTGCGCAGCTCGCAGCCGCGGCCGATCGACGTGAACGGCCCCACGTACGATGAGACGATCTTGGTGTCCGCCCCGATCACGAGGGGCCCGCGCAGGACGGAGTTCTCCACCACCGCGCCGGCCTCCACGACCACTCGTCCCGACGTCTCGCTCAGCGCGTCGATCGTGCCGGCGATGTCCGGTTCGATTGCCTCCAGGACGATGCGGTTGCACTCCAGGATGTCCTGGAGCCGGCCCGTGTCCTTCCAGTAGCCGCTGACCAGGTGGGAGTGGACGCCGTATCCGTTGTCCACCAGCCACTGGATCGCGTCGGTGATCTCCAGTTCGCCCCGCGCGGACGGCTTGATCGCCCGCACGGCGTCGTGAACGGCGGGAGAGAAGGTGTACACGCCCACGATCGCCAGGTTGCTGCGCGGATGTTCGGGCTTCTCCTGCAACGCCTGGATCTCACCCCGCGGCCCTAGCTCCGCGACCCCGTAGTACTGCGGCTCGGCCACCGGGGTCAACAGGATCTGCGCGTCGTAGCGGCCCCGTCCGAACGCCTCGACCAGCCCGGTGATCCCCCCCACCAGGAAGTTGTCCCCGAGATACATCACGAAGGGGTCGTCGGCCAGGAACTCCCTGGCGATCAGGACGCAGTGCGCCAGGCCGAGGGGCGCGTCCTGGGGGAGGTAGGTCACCGCGAGACCGAAATCCGACCCGTCCCCCACGGCCGCCCGCACCTCCTCACCGGTGGCGCCCACGACGATGCCGACCTCGGTGATGCCGGCGTCACGGATCGCCTCCAGCCCGTAGAACAGCACCGGCTTGTTGGCGACGGGAACGAGTTGCTTGGCCGAGGTGTGGGTGAGCGGCCGCAACCGCGTCCCCTTGCCTCCGGCGAGTACGAGTGCCTTCATCGCTCATCGAATCCTTAGGTCACGACCGCCCGCGGTCACGAAACGCCCACAGGCGATTCATCGCATAATTCAGCGGCAGGCTCGTCACGATCAGGATGAACTGCGCCGTCAGTATCGGCAGACCGGCCCATTCCACGAGGACCGGCAGCCCCGCCAGGGACCAGGCCAGAAATCCGATGCCCACCGCATAGAACCGGAGATAACCGGCGATCCAGGATTCCCCCCCGCCGGGAAAGACTACCAGCCGGTACCACGGATAGACCATCACCACGGTCAGGAAATGGCTCGCCACCACCACGTAGAGATAGGGAACGCCGCGGCCAAGAACCCGCAATCCGGCGACCAAGATGACGTAGTAGAGCAGAGCCGTGACGGCGCCCCCCGTGAGGTATGTGATGAGGTGGCCGCCGGGCATCCGGACGAGCTCGGCTATTTTGGGACCGGCGCCTCGGTCAAGGCCGACCCGCTGTCTGGTTTCGACCATTCGGATTCCCCCGAACCGATGAAGGACGGTCACGTCCCGAACATCGTAATCGTTATGCGCACCGTGAACGCCGAACAACGGGGGAATTGAATGTCAGTGTCGGTGGTCGTCCCGTGTTATCGCTCCGCGCGCACGCTGCCGAAACTCCTCGAAAGGCTCATGACCGTACTGGACGGCATGTCCGTGCCGCATGAGGTGATTTTGGTGGTGGACGGAAGCCCGGACGACACCTGGGACGTCGCGGCGAGGCTCGCCGACCGGTTCGGGCCCGTGCGCGCCCTGCACCTGTCCCGCAACTATGGCCAGCACAACGCGCTGCTCGCCGGGGTGAGAGAGGCACGGCTGGAGGTCATCGTGACGCTGGACGACGACCTGCAGCATCCGCCCGAGCAGATTCCGCTCCTGCTGGCCGCCCTCCACGGCGACCGCCTCGACCTCGTGTACGGCGTACCGCACGAGGAGGAGCACGGGCCGCTGCGCAGCCTCGCGTCCCGGTCGGTCAAGGCCGCCATGGCGGGCGTGCTCGACGTCCGCACCGCACGCATGATCAGCGCCTTCCGTGCCTTCCGCACGCACCTGCGCCAGGGATTCGAGGGGCTCACCGGGCCGCACGCCTCGATCGACGTCGTACTCTCCTGGGCCACGACGCGGGTCGGATCGGTCAAGGTGCACATGAACCGGCGCGACCACGGCCCCTCCAACTACACCCCCCGCATGCTGTGCCGTCACACCGCCAACATGCTCTTCGGTTACAGCGCCCTGCCGCTCCGCGTGGCGAGCTATCTCGGCTTCCTGGTCGGGGTCGTCGGGCTGGTCCTCGGAGCCACCGTCCTGTGGAGCTTCGCCGTGGGCGCCACCACGGTGGCCGGGTTCACCAGCATCTGCTCGATGATCACGTTGTTCTCCTCGGCGCAGCTCATGTCCATCGGCATCCTGGGGGAGTACGTCGGCCGCATCCACACGGGCGGGATGGGACGGCCGACGTACGTGGTCCGCGAGCGGATCGGCTACGGCGCGGCGGCGAGCGTCCCGTCTCCGGCCGGCCCCGGCGGGCTCACGAGGACGGGATCAGCCCCCTCCGCACCAGATGAACGGTGAACAGGGTTCGTACCGGCTCGAACCCGTACCTGGCCCAGGCCCGCTGCACACCGGTGTTGTGGCCTTGGGTGGAGATGACCACCTCGGTGCCGCCGCGGGCACGAGCCCGATCCTCCACGGCCGCGAGGAGGTGCGCGTACCGGTTGCGTCCCCGCTCCCCCGGCACCACACCGGCCAGGAGGATCTCCGTCGCCGGTCCGTCGTCCGCCACCGTCGCCAGCCCGATCACGCGGGACTCCCCTTCCCCCGGACCCGGACCGTACAGGGCCAGGCAGCCTCCCGCGGCGACCGGCCCCCGGGTCCAGTCCGCGTAGCACTCCCGCAGGTCGCACGCGTCGAAGAGCGGATCGGCCGCATAGTGGTTCCGGTACCCGGCGAAGATCTCGCCGACCAGCGCGCCCGCCGCCTCCGGGTCGCCGAGCGCACCCGTCCACAGGCCCGGCGCCGGCGGCGCCCCTCGCCCTCGTCCCACGGCGAGACGCCAGTGGACCAGGGAGTCCGCCAGCAGAACGGTGCGGCCGGTGGTGAGCAGCTTCGCGAACCAGTCGACCCGCTCCGCCGGGTACCGAAGGACGATCACATCGGCCGCCGACTCCAGGATCGCCGCGCGTACCGCCGGGAACGGCGGATCGTTCTCGCCGCACACCGTCAGCCGCTCCACCGGCCGTCCGAACCGCGCGGTCTCGAGCGGAGAGGCCAGCGTCCGCGCCGCCGGCACGGCCGTCACCTCGCGCGGGCCCATCAGGAGACCCGGTAGGAGGTCACCGCGTCGATCACGCGCCGCAGTTCCCGTTCCTCCAGGCCGGGGTACAGCGGCAACCGGACCTGCCGGTCGGCGACGCTCTCCGCGACCGGGCAGCCGCCCGGGGCCGTCCGCCCGTACCTCTCCCCGGCCGGCGAGCTGTGCAGCGGGAAGTAGTGGAAGACGGCCTGCACGCCGTGCCCGGCGAGATGGGCGATCAGCGCCTGTCGGTTGGCCATGTCCGGGAGCAGCAGATGGTAGATGTGCGCCGGGTGGGCGCATTCCGGCGGGACCACCGGCCGCGCGACCCCGTTGTCGTGTGCCCACGCCGCCAGGCTCTCGTGGTAGGCCCGCCACACGTCCTGCCGCCGCCGCTGGATCTCGCCGAACGACTCCAGTTGTGCCACCAGCTGCGCCGCGAGCGGCTCGGCGAGCATGAAGTTGGAGCCCATCTCCACCCATCGGTACCTGTCCACCTGGCCGCGGAAGAACTCCCGCCGGTTGGTGCCCTTCTCCCGGATGATCTCGGCGCGCCGGGCGAGGGCGTCCTCGGCGACCAGCAGCGCGCCCCCCTCGCCGCACTGCACGTTCTTCGTCACGTGGAAGCTGAGCGCGCCGAGGCGCCCGAAGGTGCCGAGCGGCCGATCCCGGTAGGACCCGCCCAGCCCGTGCGCGTTGTCCTCGACCAGCGCCAGGCCGTAGCGCTCCGCGAGCTTGGTGATCCGGTCCATCTCGCAGCCGACGCCGGCGTAGTGCGTGACCACGATGGCGCGGGTCCGCCCGGTGATCGCGGCCTCGATCAGCTCCTCGTCGATGTTGAGCGTGTCCGGACGGCAGTCCACGAACACCGGGACCGCGCCGCGCAGCACCCACACGCTCGCCGAGGACACGAACGTGTACGACGGGACGATCACCTCGTCGCCCGGGCCGACGCCGAGCAGGAGCGCGGACAGGTCCAGGGCCGTGGTCGCGGAGGTGGTGAGGACCACGTGCCCGGCTCCCGTCATCTCCCGCAGCAGCCGGGCGGCCCTCTCTCCGAACGGCCCGTATCCGGAGGACAATTCTCCGTACATGGCCTCCGTGACATGGCCGAGCTGGTTTTCCGCGACGAATGCCCGGTGGTACGGGATCGCCGTCATATCTGTTGTGCTCACGAAAACAATGAACACCGAGACGGCCGGAGCCGCGCCGCCGAATGACCGCGCTTTGGGGAGTTCTTGCTCAAGCAGTCACCTGGCCTGCCACGTGGCGCCCGCCGGTGAAGTGACCGTCCGCGAACCGGCATATCCCGCCTTCCACTTCAAAAGGCCGAATGCGACGAATTCGCCGGGGGCGCCGCACCGGGAGCGCGGCGGGCCGGTATCGGCGCGCCATTTCGCTATGCTGGCCGAATTCAGGCCCGATGCCCTCGCCGAATATACGGCTCGGCACGCCCGCATCGCGGTCGACGCGAGCCGGAGGTCGGAAAATGAGCGCCAGCCCGGGCGAAGGGGCGGCCGCCGGATGACCGGCGCGGCGAGGGCCCTGGTCCACACCATCGCCGCCCGAGGGGTCGTGACCGCCTCCTCGGCCGTGGTCAGCGTGATCACCGCCCGCACCCTTCTCGCCGAAGGACGGGGAGAGTACGCGGTGCTGATCGCCATCGCCTGGGCCGGCCTGGTCCTCGGCGGGCTCTCGGCCGAGCAGGGGCAGGTGGTCCTGTGGGCCGACGCCGGGCTCCGTCCCGCGCTGACCGCGAACGCCCTGGTGCTTGGCCTCCTCATGGGCGTGCTGACCGCTCCCGTCGTCGGTGCCGTCATGCTCCTTTCGGGATGGAACTCCTCCTGCGCCGCCGTCATGCTGGCGGCCGTCCCGATCCTCATCGTGTGGGAGTACCTCTGCGGCATCGCGTTGCTGCGGGACAGGGCCCGCATCCTGAACAACGGCACGATGATCGGCTGCCTGCTGTGGTGCGCCTCGGTGATGGCCGCGGCGATGGCGGGATGGCTCACGCCCAAGGTGGCCTTCGCCCTGTGGACGGCGTACGAGCTGGTCACCGTCGTCTACTTCGTCCACGCGCTCCGGCCGCGCCTGAGAGATCTCGACCACAGGCTGGCCCGTCGCACCGTGGGCGTCGGGCTGCGCTACCACCTCGGCCTCGTCTCCACGCAACTGCTTCCCCGGGTGGACGTGCTGATGGTGAGCGCGTTCTCGTCCACCGGCCAGGCCGGGCTGTACGCCGTCGCCACCACGCTCGCCGACCTGGCGCGCATACCGGTCGAGGCCCTGGTGAAGGTCGCGATGCCCCGGCAGGTGGAGGGAGACCACGAGCGCGCGGTCGAGGTGACGCTGCGCGCGGTGCGCGCGGCCATCGTCATGGCGCTGGTCACGGCCGGCGGCCTGTGCGCGCTGGCGTCCGCGCTCGTCCCGCTCGTCTACGGGGACGCGTTCCGCGGCAGCGTGCTCCCCTTCCTCTGCCTCGCGCCCGGCATCGTGTCGGCGAGCGTCGCCCGGCCGATCTGGATCTTCCTGCTGCGCCTGGACCGGCCCTGGGTGGTCACCTCCATGTCGGTCGGCACGCTGGTGCTGGACGTGGCGCTCAACGCGCTGCTCATCCCCCGCTGGGGCGCCACGGGATGCGCGGCGGTGACAGGCGTCGTCCTGACGGCGCTGGCCTGCACGCAGTGCGGATGGTTCCTGCGGGCCACCGGAACGCCGGCGCGGTGTCTGCTCCCGCGGTGGCCCGAGATCGCCGTCTCGCTGTCGGCGGCGGCGCGCGCGGCGGGCGACGCCCCTCTCGCCGGGCGCGTCCTGGCCGGCCGGCGCCCCTCACGCGTGCGCGAGCCGGACGCTCACGAGCGGTCCGGCAGCCGGTAGACGGCGTAGTCGCCGGAGCGGAACCGCAGGCCGATGAGGGCGTCCAGAGAGGCGCCGGAACCGGTGAGGCGCCGGTCGACCAGGAGCCAGCGAACGTGGTGGCGGTCGCGCAGCACGCCGAGGGAGGCCGCGGTGGGGGCGTTGACGGCGGTGTCGTTCAGGCGCAGCAGCTCCCGGTCCCAGAAGGGCGGGTACCGGTAGTCCTGGCCCGGCCGCCACCGGTCGTTGGCCCGGGCGGTGTAGCGCCAGCCCTCGACCAGGATGCGCCGCTCCGTGAGCGCCGCCGCCCAGAACTGACCGGCGTCGCACGGGTCCCGCCGTCCCCAATGGCAATGGGAGTTGGTGGCGACCAGGTCATCGGGCGAGGAGTGGTCGCGCAGCCACCGCGCCGCGGCCAGGGCGCCCTCCGGCACCGCGGCGGACTCCGATGCCACGGCGTGGCCGACCTTGCCGAGGCCCTTCGCCGCGGCCTTACCGGGAAGCCAGAGCATCAGGCCGTATCCGCAGGCCGTGAGGCCGACGCCGGTGGCGGCGGCGGTCAGCAGGGCCGTGGCGCGAAGCCGTCCGAGGGTCGCGGCCAGCACGACGCCGGCCACGGCGACGACGGCGAGCACGGTGAGGTAGGGCAGGAAGAGGGTGATGGCGGGCCGGCCGGGAGCGAGGGGGACCGTCACGTGCCAGGCGAAGGCGACCAGGCAGACGGCGAGGACGGCGGTCACCAGGGCGCAGGCGGTCGCCCACGCGGGAACGCGCGCGCGGCGCAGCAGGGTGCGGGCGCCGTAGACGCTGACGATGACCAGGTAGGGGTAGACGGCGAACAGGAAGAAGAACTGGCTGTAGCCCGGGTGGTGGAAGAGCACGGTGACCGCGTGGCCGGCGGCGGCCATGGCGAGCATGAACACCACCGCGGGCCTGGCGAGCAGCCGCCGGTCCGCCAGCAGCCCGGCGGCTCCCGAGCAGGCGAACGCCAGGCACAACGCCAGCAACGCGCCGGCGCCGAGCAGCCAGAGCGGGCCGGCGCCGGGCTGCCCGCCGAGTTCCTGCCAGCGCTGGCGCATGGCGGAGACCGGAGACAGAAGGATGCCTTGGCGGGCATGCCCGAACAGAACGAGCTGGGCGTAGGCCGTACAGGCCACGGTCATCGCCGCCGCGAGCAGGCCGGGCCAGCGGGGCCGTTGCCGCAGCGCCGCCCCGACCGCGATCACCGCGACCAGCCCGGCCAGCAGCAACGGCAGGAAGACCGCCTTGGCCCCCATCACGGCCACCATCAGAACGGCGGCCACCGTCCAGAGCCCGGCCTGCTCGCGTACCGGCAGCGGCGCCCGCGGCCCGGCCCTCCCGGCGGCTCGCCGGGTCAGCTGGTCCAGCACCAGGACGGCCAGCGCGGCGAACAGCAAGGCGCCGAAGGTCTGCGTGGGACTGCGCCAGGCGGTCGACTGGACCCCGCCCCAGCCGAAGACCATGGTGGAGCTGAGGTACAGGCTCGGCGTGCCCACGAACACGGTGCCGGCGAGCACCGGCCCGGTGATCCCCCAGGACCCGGCGACCCGCCGCGCCGTCATCGCGATCAGCACGAGGAACGCGGCCAGCATGGGCAGCATCGAGAGCCGCAGCACCAGGACGACCAGCTCCACCCCGGTGACCCAGCTCGACGCCGCGACGTGCGCGTAGGCGAACCAGTGATACAGCAACGGCTCGCCCGCCACCATCGGCGTCCGCGGCGGCATGTGATGCTTCAACTCCGCCGCCAGCGCGAGATGGAACGGCTCGTCGTAGTCGCCCGCCCCCATGGCCGGCCAGCTCAGGGCGTTGTTACGGAAGAACGGGACGGCGCTCCACACGGTGAGCCCGGCGAAGGCGCCCGCGATCGCCCAGGACGACCGCAGCGGCGCGCGGGCCCGCGCGCCGCTCCGCCAGAACCGCCGCAGCCCGGGAACCAGCAGGAAGACCAGGTAGGTGGCGACCGGCCATGCCAGGACGAGCCGCGGCGCCCCGAGCGCGCGGGCGGGGAGGTAGGTGAGGACTTCGAGGGCGTATCCCACCGCCAGGCCGAGCGCGACCTCCTCGGCCACCGTACGCCGGCCCCGGTACACGGCACGGACCAGCAGCGTCCCCGGCGACGCCACACCCAGCGCCAGATACGCGCAGAACAACGCCATGTCCCGGCCCGGGGTGCCGAACCACGCCGCCACGGCCACGGCCACCAGCAGCCCGGACAGGGCCGGCGCCCACCACCCCCGCACCCTGGGCGGCCGTTTCGGCGACGGTCCGCGCCCGCCCGGCCCCACCTCCATCGGCGCGGTGGCGACCAAGAACTCCGACCGGCTCTCGGAGCCGGGAAACGACGAGGTGTGGGCCATGCGGCAATTGTTGTCGGCGGGCTCCGGGGGACGCCCTTTCGAATATGCGCGCGGCGGTCTTGTTGCCGGTTCTTTGCCCGCGACCGCGAATGCCGCAGAAAACGGCCTGTCACCGAGGCCCCCGGCAGGCGGCGAGACGTTATGGGCGGATTCGGGAACGCACGGGTTGGATGGACTGACCCATCACTGCGGAACGGCCGGACGATTCGGACCGTCCGGTCAACCGTGACTATGAACATGGCAGCGATTCGGAAACTCCGCCGAAGCGCCGTGGGCGATCGCCCGGCGCAGGTGTACCTATGTTTCCTTGGAATGTGCAGGCGCCGCGATAGTGGGAGAGATCTTGTGATGGAAGACACCCCCTCCACAGCGCGGAGCCAGGTCGCGACGGTGAATCCGTTCCAGCCACCGGGGAGCCTGAACCTCACTTTCCTCCTCGGCACGGGACGTTGCGGTTCCACGCTGCTCTACAAGGTGCTGACGCAGCATCCCCTGCTCGGTTTCCCCACCAATCTCGACGATCGGTTCGGACGGCTCGCGCCATCGCTCCGGCGGCTGGCCGCGGCCATGCACCAGTGGTCGCGGCCGGGCTTCCCGCCGAAGCGGGTGCGGCCGAGCGAGGCGCAGACGGCCCTGGCCCGCGAGGTGTCACCGCTGGTGGTCGAGCCGTTCCGCGAGCTGGTGGCGGCCGACGTCACGCCGTGGCTGGCACGGCGGCTGAGCACGTTCTTCGAGGATCGGGCCGCGCGCGAGGGCGTGGACCACTACGTGCACAAGTTCACCGGCTGGCCCCGCGTCGGCTTTCTGCTCGAGGTCTTCCCCCAGGCCCGCTTCGTGCACATCCTGCGGGACGGGCGGGCGGTGGCCAGCTCGTGGACGCAGATGCCGTGGTGGCGTGGACATCTCGGCCCGTGCGGCTGGCACTACGGGCCGCTGCCGGACGCGTACGCCGAGGAATGGGACCGCGACGGGCGGTCGATGATCCATCTGGCCGGGATCGGCTGGAAGATCCTCATGGACGCGTACGAGCACGCCCGGATGAGCGTTCCCCCCGACCAGTGGCTCGAGGTGCGCTACGAGGATCTGGTCGACGATCCCCGCAAGCAGATGACCATGGTCCTGGAGTTCCTCGGCCTGCCGTGGACGTCCCGTTTCGACCGCTGCTTCGGCCGTCACAGGTTCGAGAACAGGCAGGTGGAGGCCTTCCGTCATGACCTCACACCCGGCCAGCTGGCGCTGCTGAACCGTTCTCTCGGACCGCACCTCGGCGAACGCGGTTACACGTTCTGACCTCGATATCGGATCTACGCAGGGGGATCGTGATGCAGACCGCCATGAAACGGCTCAACAGAAAGATCGAGGTCGCGCGACGGCATGGAGCCCAGAACGTCGCCAAGGCCCTCGCGGGGAAGGCGCTGCAGTTCCCCCTGGCGCTCGTGTTCGGCGGCGACCGATGGCACCTGCGGGGATTTCACACCACCAACTACAAGAAGATGGCGGTCGAGCTCGCCCGCGCCGTGCCCGGGCGGCTGGACGTCGCCGTCGAGGTGGGGTGCGGTCTCGGCGACATCCTCACCCGGGTGCCGGCCACGCGCAGGCTGGGGTTCGACGTCGACCGCGGCGTGATCGCCTGGGCCCGGTTCCTGCGACGGGCGCGCGGACCGAGGGCGGAGTTCGCCGTGGGCAGCTTCGACGCGCTGATCCGGCACGAGGTGCGGGAGATCGACCTCCTGCTCGCGCTGGGCTGGTTCCACTACATGCCCGACGAGTGGATCGAGCACCAGACGCGCTCGCTGCTCGCCGCCAAGCGGGTCAGGTACGTGATGGTCGACGAGTTCCCCGACCAGAAGGGCCGGATCGAGCGCATCTTCGACGGCTTCGGCGTCCGGATCGACCGGCGTCACGATTGGCAGGACGACAAGCACCTGCTCCTCTACCGCTGCGATGTCTGACCTCCGGCAGGCGGCCCGCGCGGCGGGGACCGGTGGGAACGGCGCCCGGCGGCGCCCCGCGTTCATCATCACGATCGACGTCGAGGAGGACGACGCCTGGAGCGGCTCGGCCACGGTCGCGACGCGCAACGCCGCCTTCCTGCCCCGCTTCCAGGCGCTGTGCGACAGGTACGGCCTGCCTCCGACGTATCTGGTCGACTGGACCATGGCCACGAGCCCGGCGTTCCAGGAGTTCGGCCGTGCGGTGCTGGAGCGCGGCCGCGGCGAGATCGGCATGCACCTGCACGCCTGGACCACGCCGCCGATCCTCCCGCTGACCGGCGCGGACCACCGCCACAAGCCGTTCCTGACGGACTATCCGGAGCACGTGATGGCGGCGAAGGTGACGACCGCGACGAGGGTCCTGGAGGACACCTTCCAGATCGCGCCGGTGAGCCACCGTGCCGGGCGGTGGATGCTGGACGAGACCTACGCGCGGATCCTCGTCGAGCACGGGTACCTGGCCGACTGCTCGGTGACGCCGCACATCTCCTGGCGCGGCACCTCGGGGGCACCCGGCGGGCGCGGCCCGAAGGACTACACGGGCTTCCCGGAGAAGCCGTACTTCGTGGACCCGGAAGCACTGCACAGAGCGGGCGGGTCGCCGCTGCTGGAGGTGCCGATGACCATCGCGGTCCGCCGGTACGGCGCCGTGGTGGAACGCGCGCGCGCCCTGCTGTCCCGGAGCGGCCCGGCGCGGCGGGCGTCGGGCAGGCTCTGGCCGGCGACGACCTGGATGCGCCCGAACGGCAGGAACCGCCGCGACATGATCGAACTCGCCAGGCGCGCGCTGCACTCCGGGCGCGATCACGTCGAGTTCATGCTGCACTCCTCGGAGCTGATGCCGGGCGGCAGCCCGTACTTCCGGACCTTCCGGAGCGTCGAGGCGCTCTACGACGACATCGAGGCACTCTTCGCGTTCGCCTCCGGCCCGTTCGAGGGGCTGACCCTCTCCGGATACCGGGCCCGGTTCGCCGCGGACGCGGGGCGGCCGCCGGAATCCGCGGCGGGGCCGCGGCGCACCGGATGACCGGACAGCCGGACAAGGAGACACATGCGCCCCGTGCACGTCTGCGAAGTGATCAAGTCGCTCGCCAAGGTGGGCGGCGCCGAGGTCCTGCTCACCCGGCGGCTGTGCGCGGCCCCCACGGGCAAGCGCTACACCGTCGTGTGCATGGAGGCCACCCCCGCGCCGTTCCTGGAGCGGCTCCGGCGGCACGGCGTGACCGTCGTCGACCTCACCTCCTGCCCCCGCCCGCTCAGGCTGGCCCGGCTGCCCGGCGTGGTGCGGCGGCTGCGCCCGGACGTGCTCAACGTCCACTCCCCCCTGCCCGCGTCGGTGCTCCGGCCGGCCTCCCTGCTGTGGCGCCACCGGCCGATGCTGGTGTCCACCGTGCACAGCGTCCGGTTCCGGCTGCCGACCCTGCTGCTCGACCGTGCCACGGGGTGGCTGGACGGTCGCACCGTGGCCGTCTCCCCCGAGGTCGCGCGGAGCGTGACGACCCTGGGCGCGCGCCGCCTGTCGACCCGCGTGCACGGTGCCGACGTGGCCGAGCAGCGCCGCTGGGCGGCGGAGGCCGCCGCGATCAGGAAGGAGTGGGACGTGCCAGGCGACGCCTTCCTGATCGTGCACGCCGGCAACTTCCGGGCGGTCAAGAACCACGGCTTCCTCATCGAGGCGGCGGCCGAACTGGCCGCCGCGGGGCCGACCCGCGCGACGTTCCTGCTCGCCGGGTCCGGCCCGCTGCTGGCCGAGACCGCGCGGCGCGTCGCCGACCTCCGGCTCCCCGGCGTGCGCCTGCTCGGCCACGTGCCGGACGCCGCGCGCCTCATCGCCGCGGCCGACCTGCTCGTGCTCTGCTCGACGTACGAAGGGCTGCCGGTCGTCGTCATGGAGGCGCTCGCCGCGGGCGTACCCGTGGTGTCCACCCGCGTCGGCGGGATCCCGGACCTCATCGAGAGCGGCCGCAACGGGCTGCTCGTCCCGCCGGGCGATCCCAAGGCGTTCGCGGGGGCGATCCTGCGGGCGATGCGGCCCGACACGCACGCCCGGTTGCGCGAGGGCGCGCGCGAGAGCGCGGGGACGGTCGACATCGGGGAGACCGCGAAGTGGTTCGACCGGTTGTACGACGAGGCGCCGCGCCGATCTCAGGACAGGGCCGCCGGCTGAGCGGCCCGCTCGGGCTCCGGCCGCCGCCCGTCGCCCGGCGCCGGTGAAGCCTGCTCCTCGGGCGGCGTGCGGGTCCACGCGAGCGCGCACAGCAGGCTCGTCACCATGACCAGGGGCATCCGCTGGCGGGCGATCAGTCCTATGTTGGCCATGGTGGTGGCGTAGACGAGCGCGCCGGGGACGAGGAAGAGCAGGAGGATCAGCAGCATCCTGCGGTCGCGGAGCCACAGCCGGCGGGCGCCGGCCACCCCGAAGCAGATCAGCGCGTACCACACGCACGTGTCGATCTTGCCCAGTTGCAGCGCCAGGCTGCCGGGGGTCCACGGGAACGGGGACAGCAGCGTGTAGACCAGTTTGGGGCCGAGCGCGCCCCACGGGAGGCCACCGTCGTCGAAGGCGACGCCCGACCCGTGCCGCCACCCCGACAGGCCGGCGTTGGAGTTCTGCGCGGCCGGCGACTGGGCGTACTCCAGCTGGTTGCGCATCGCCTCGACCGGCTCGCTCTTCATCACGAACTCGAACTGGAACAGGACGACCATCGCCAGGGCGGTGAGGACGACCAGGCTCCGCAACGAGACGACGTGCTTCAGCCCGCTGACCCCCAGGGCGAGCGGGAGCACGCACATGAAGGCCATGTAGGGGCGGACGTTCCACAGCGCCCACAGGAGCGGCGCGAGCAGGAGGAGCCTGCCGAGGCCGAAGCGGCGCGTCAGCGAGACCCCGACGGCCAGCGTGGCCATCACGAGCAGCGCGTTCACCCCGTCCTTGTAGGTGTCGGAGGTGTGCAGCAGGAAGGCCGGCATGAAGGCCACCACGACGAGCAGCCGGAACGCGGCCCGCTCGTCCGCGCCGAGCATCCTCGCGAACCTGTACATGACCACGCACAGCACACAGGCCATCAGGGCCATGAGCGCCGCGGAGGCCAGCGGTGCCGGGCCGTCGCAGATGTATCTGATCAAGGCCAGGAGATTGCAGTGGAGCGCGGCTCCGTAGAGCCGCCCCGCGCCGCTGACCGTGACGTAGGAGATGCCGTCCCGCCTCCACTGGTCGGCGATCTCCTGCGCCCACAGGTCGTACACGACGTTGTCGCCGCCGTAGTCGATGAGGGCGCCTCCCCGCAGCGACAGGTGCGCGGCGAGGCGGGCCATGAAGGCGACCACCAGCACCGGCAGCACCCGCTTCGCCGCCGTCGCGTCCAGACCGGCGCGGACGGCCAGGACGAGCATCCCCACGATCAGGACGACGATGGAAATCTCCATGAGGGTCGGCTCCTCCCGGGCTTCGAGACCACACCCGCGGCCGGCGGCCGCGGAACGCCCTGGACGAGGGCATTTCGCACGACGCTAGTGCCGGAGCGAGGCGGGAGATCGCCGCGGACCCCTCGCCTGGCACGACGATGACCCGCACCGTGCAGACTCTTTCCATGCCTCGGCGACTTTCACGGGCCCTGGGCGGTATTTCCCCTTTCAATCGACAACCATGGCTTCGGCGGGTCATTCGGCGGATAAATCCGAAAACCACTCGGCCGGATACTCCATCGAGAGCGGATCGCACCCGCTCCGCCACAAATCGACCATGAGTGAGTACCGAATCAGGAAACACTTTTGCGGGCACCGCGACGGTGCGGCGAACGGAATAAATGGCGAGCTAGCTTCTTCGACGTGACCAGGCCCACCGCCAAGGAGCGCGCGTGAAGTCAGACAGCCGGATCCGAGTCATGGAGATCATCGCCCGGCTGAACGTCGGAGGGCCGGCGACGCAGATTTCGGGGTTGATCGAGCGGCTGAACCGCCGTGAATTCGACCACCGCCTGTACACCGGGCACGTCGACGGAGACGAGGCCGACCAACTCCGGCTGAGCGAGTCCCCCGGGCACCCCGGCACGCCGCGAGCCGAAGACGAGCCGGACGGCCGGGCCGCGCGGATGCACACGGTTCGCGGGCTCGGCCGGGCGATCAGGCCATCCGATGATCTGCGCGCCCTGGCCCACCTCGTCGCCGCCATGCGCCGCTTCCGGCCGCACGTCGTGCACACCCGGACGGCCAAGGCGGGGGCCCTCGGCCGTCTCGCCTCCCTGCTGTCGGGGGTCGGCTCGGCCCGGGTGCACACCTTCCACGGTCACCTGCTCGACGGGTACTTCACCGGGGTCAGGCGCGCGGCGTACGTGCACTCCGAACGCCTGCTGGCCTCGGTGTCGCACCGGCTGGTCACGGTCGGGGACCGCGTCCGCGACGACCTTCTGGCCGCAGGGATCGGCACGCCGGGCCAGTACGTCGTCATCCCGCCCGGGGTCGGCGTCCGCGCCCTGCCGGCCCGTGAGGAGGCCCGGCGGGCGCTGAACCTCCCCCTGGACGCGCCCGTCGTGGCCTTCGTGGGGCGGCTCACCAAGGTGAAGAGGCCCGACCGGCTGCTCGCCACGGCACACGCCGTCCTCGGATGGATCCCCGGCTGCCGGTTCGTGGTCTGCGGCGGCGGCGAGCTCCGCGAGGAGGTCGAGCGCGCCGCGGCGCGGCTTCCCGGGCCGATCGTGTTCACCGGCTGGCGCGGCGACACCGAGACCGTCTACGCGGCCGCGGACGTCGTCCTGCTCACCTCCGACAACGAGGGCACGCCGCTCACCCTGATCGAGGCCGGTATGGCCGGCGTTCCCGTCGTGGCGACCCGCGTGGGCAGCGTCGGGGAGGTGGTGCTGGACGGCCGGACCGGTCTGCTCGCCGGCCGCGACCCCGCCGAGCTGGCGGGCCACGTCGTGCGGCTGCTCACCGATCCCGGACTCGCCCGGTCGATGGGCGAGTCCGCCCGCCGGTGGACCACCTCGGCCTTTCCCACCGAACGCCTGGTCTCCGACACCGAGGACCTTTACCGGGCGGTCGCACGCGGCCGCCGGCCCGAAACCACGGAGGTAGACAGATGAGAGTGCTCGTGACCGGCGGGGCCGGGTTCATCGGCGCGAACCTGTGCCGCGCGCTGGCCGCCCGGCCCGACGTCGAGCGGATCACGGTTCTGGACGACCTCACCGGCGGGGACCTCGTCAACCTCGCCGGGGTGGACGCCGAGTTCGTGCTGGGCAGCGTCCTGGACCGGCCACTGCTGGCCGAGGTCGTCTCCGGGGCCACGACGGTGATCCATCTCGCGGCCATGCCGTCCGTGCCCCGGTCGCTGAAGGATCCGCTTACCTCGCACGCCGTCAACGCCACCGGCACCGTGAACGTGCTGGAGGCGTGCCGGCGCACCAGGCCGCACGTGATCGTCGCCTCGTCGTCCTCGGTGTACGGGGACGGCCCGGAGGCGTTCAAGCACGAGGACCTGCCCG
Organism: Sphaerisporangium album; assembly: GCF_003323745.1. Lineage (GTDB taxonomy): Bacteria > Actinomycetota > Actinomycetes > Streptosporangiales > Streptosporangiaceae > Sphaerisporangium > Sphaerisporangium album. The sequence continues at coordinate 69,047 of NZ_QOIL01000011.1, read as the reverse complement.
CCCGGCCGCTCAGCCCGTACGGCGCAGGGAAGCTCGCCGCCGAGAGCTACACGCTGGCCTACGGGCAGAGCTACGACCTGCGGGTGCTGGCGTTCCGGTTCTTCAACGTCTACGGGCCGCTGCAACCGGCCGACCACGCCTACGCGGCCGTCGTACCGGCGTTCGTCTCGGCGGCCCTGCGCGGCGAGCCGGTCCCCATCTACGGCGACGGCACCCAGGCCCGGGACTTCACGTACGTCGAATCCGTGGCCGGCGTCCTGGCCGACGCGGCGGCCCGCCGCGTGACCAGCCCTGTGCCGGTCAATCTCGCGTTCGGCACGCGCGTCTCCCTCCTGGAGCTGAGGCACACGCTCGCGACCGTGCTCGGACGTCCGGTCGACGCCACCTTCCTGCCGCCCCGGGCCGGCGACATCCACGACTCGCGATCCTCGCCCCGGCTGCTCGGGGAACTGTTCCCCGACCTGCGTCCCGTCCCGCTGGAGGAAGGGCTCCGCCGGACGGTGGCATGGTTCCAGACGTTCCTTCGCCCGGTGACGGGCCACGAGATCAACGCGGCCATCTGATGGAGCACGGCCACGCATCGACCACCAAGCACGTCCTCGCACGCTCACAGGAGAAGCCGTGAACGACTCGCCAGGGAAGACCTACCTCATAACCGGCGGGAGCGGGTTCGTCGGATCCCATCTGACCGATTCCCTGCTCGCCCGGGGTGACTCCGTGTTCATCCTGGACAACCTGTCGACCGGGCGCCTCGCCAACCTCGAACACGTCATCGGCCATCCGCGCCTGCGGTTCGTCCAGGGGTCGGTGCTGGACGAGCTCATCGTCGACGAGCTGGTGCACCGGTGCGACGTCGTCGTGCACCTCGCCGCGGCGGTCGGCGTGAAACTGATCGTCGAGCATCCGCTGCGGTCGCTGACCACCAACATCCGCGGGTCCGAGATCGTCATCGAGGCGGCGCACCGCTACCGCCGGAAGATCATGATCACCAGTACGAGCGAGATCTACGGGAAGAACTCCGCCGGCCCGCTCTCGGAGCTCTCCGATCGCGTGCTCGGCAGCCCGGCGGTGGTCAGGTGGGCCTACAGCACGGCCAAGGCGGTCGACGAGATCCTCGCCAACGCCTACCACAAGGAACGCGACCTGCCGACCGTCATCGTGCGGCTGTTCAACACGGTCGGGCCCCGGCAGAGCCCCGCCTACGGGATGGTCATCCCGCGCCTCATCCGGCAGGCGCTCGGCGGCACGCCGCTCACCGTCTTCGGCGACGGCACGCAGACCCGGTGCTTCGCCCATGTGGGGGACGTGGTGGTGGCGCTGCTGGAACTGCTGGACCGCGAGGAGGCGATCGGCGAGACGTTCAACGTCGGCGCCTCCCACGAGGTCACCATCCTGGAACTCGCCAAGATGATCATCGAGCTGACCGGGACGACCAGCGGGATCGAGAACATCCCGTACGCCGAGGCGTACGAGACGGGCTTCGAGGACATGACCCGCCGGGTCCCCGACACGACGAAGTTGCGCGCCCTCACCGGATGGACGCCGCGACGCTCCCTCCTCGACATCCTGCGGGAGACCATCGTCGAGGCGCGCGGCGAGCTGGTGACGTCGCTGAGATGAACGCGTTCACCATCCTCGCGACCGGGCTCGCCGGTTTCCTGCTCACCGCGCTCGCGACGGGGCCACTCGGCCGGCTCGCGACGCGCTGGGGACTCACCGACCGCCCGGGCGGGCACAAGGCGCATGCCCGCCCGATCCCCTACCTCGGGGGAGTCGCGATCACGCTGGGCACCGTCGCCCCCGTGATCGTCATCGTCGGCCTGAACGATTTCACCCTGACCGTGGTGGTCTGCGCCGCCGTCGCGGTGGCACTGCTCGGCCTGATCGACGACATCGCGCCGCTCTCCCCCTTCACCCGGCTCGGCGTCGAGTCGGTGGCGGCGGCCGGGGTCGTACTGAGCGGGATCCACGCCCCCGTCACAGGCGGCTGGCTGGACGTCCCTCTGACGATCCTGTGGATCGTCCTGATCACGAACTCGTTCAATCTGCTGGACAACCAGGACGGCGCGCTCGGCGCCATCACGACGACGGGCGCGGGCATGCTCGCCGTCACGGCCTTCGCGGCCGGCCAGCCGATGATCGGCATGCTGCTGACCGCGCTCTGCTGCGCCGGCCTGGGATTCCTGCTGCACAACTGGGCACCGGCCCGGGTGTTCATGGGCGACTCCGGCTCGCTGTTCATCGGTTTCGTCCTCGCCTGTTCGACCACGGCGGTGGTGAAGGACGAGGGCCTGTACGAGGTGATCGGCAGCCTGCTCCTGCCCACGTTCGTCGCCACGATCGACACCGGGGTGGTCATGCTGTCCAGGGCGCGAGCCGGCCGTCCTCTGCTGCTCGGCGGCACCGACCACGTGTCCCACCGCCTCAACTCGCTCGGCTTCAGCGTCCGGCTCACGGCCGTCGTCCTGGCCGGCGCCGCGGCCGTCTCGGGCGCGCTCAACCTGGCGGTGACCTTGCATCTCACCTCGCCCCTGGTCACCACGGCCGCCGCGGTCGGCGCGGCCATCGTGCTCATCGGGCTCCTGCAACGAGCGCACAGCCCGGTGCCCGGCCATGCCGGCGAACCCTCGGTCAGCATCACTGAAAGGCGTTAATCAGGTGCAAGGTCTCTACTACCTCCGGCTCATGCGCGCGCACTGGGCGGTCGTCGTGCTGACGCTGATCGCCTCCGCCGCCGCCGCCATGGTCATCAGCGCCAAGACTCCGCCCAAATACCAGGCGCAGATCACCATGCTGGTGACGGGGGACGACAAGGAAGGCAGTCTCGCCACCGCCATCCAGGCGGGCGCGCTCTCCCAGCAGCGGGTGCAGTCGTACGCGACCCTCGTGACCAGCCGGCGGGTGATCGGCCAGATCACCAGCCCGGACGACGTCGGGCGCGTCCAGGCCGGGATCAAGGCCGAGGCGATCCCCATGACCACGCTGATCAAGGCCACGGTCACCGACACCGACCCCGCCCGCGCGGCGCTGCTGGCCAACAAGCTCGGCGTGGCGTTCTCCCGCACGATCAGCGTGCTCGAGCGCCCCAGCCGGTCGAGCCCTTCCACGGTCAAGGTGACGGTGGTGGACCAGGCGGCCGTCCCGGGGAAACCGATCAGCCCGCGCCCGCTGACGAACCTCCTCATCGCGGAACTGATCGCCCTGATCGTCGCCTTCGGGGCGCTGGTGCTGCGCGATCGCATGGACACGACCATCAAGACGGCCGAGACGCTGCAGGCCGTGTCCAAGAGCCCGACCATCGGGATGATCGGGCACGAGCGTGACGCGCAGCGGCATCCGCTGATCCTCCGCGACCACGGCAGGTCGTCCAGGGCCGAGGCGTTCCGGGCGCTCCGCACGAATCTTCAGTTCATCGGCGTCGACCGGCGGCCGCGCTCACTGGTGGTCACCAGTTGCCTGGCCGGGGAGGGGAAGACCTCGATCGCCGTCAACCTCGCCATCGTGCTGGCCCAGGCCGACTGGCGGGTCATCATCGTGGACGCCGACCTGCGCCGCCCGCGCGTCGCCGACTACCTCGGCCTCGAAGGAGCGGCGGGGCTCACCGACGTGCTGATCGGCTCGGCCTCGCTGGACGAGGTCACCCAGACGTGGGGACCGCTTCCGATCACCGTGCTGACGAGCGGGCAGATCCCGCCGAACCCCAGTGAGCTGCTCAATTCCCAGGGGATGCGCAAGCTCCTCGGCACCCTCACCGACACCTACGACATGGTCGTCATCGACACCCCGCCGCTCCTGCCGGTGACCGACGGAGCCTCGCTGGCGGCCGTCTGTGACAGCACGCTGCTCATCGCCCGGCACGGCAGGACGCGCGCGGGGCACATCGCGCGCGCGACCGAGCTGTTGTCCTCCCTCAACGCGCGTGTGGTGGGAACCGCGCTGAACTTCGTGCCGACCAAGGGCAAGGACGCCTACGGCTACGAAAGCGGTTACGAGCCGGACGACGGCGCACGGCGGTCGACGGCCGGGGCGACCTCGGCGGTCAGCATCTCGAGCGGGGCCGACAGGCCGGCGACGATCAGCCGGGCGGCCGACCTGTAGGCGCGCATCGAGCCGCCGAAAGGATCGGGGACGTCGGGCTCCTCCACCCGGACCAGCCCGCGCAGTGCCCGCGCCCGGGCGAGGAGGTCGTGGGCCCGCCGCGCCGGGTCCCCCTCCTGGGCGATCTCCTCGGCTGACCGGGGCCGCGCGAGCACGGCCCCGGTCAGCGCGCCGAACTCGACGATGGTGAAGACCCGGCCGGACATCCACGGGCTCCCCCGCACCACGAGGCCGCGATGCGCGGTCGTGGCGGTCAGGACCAGGTCGGCCTCCTCCAGCATCCGTGAGGTCAGCCGTCGTGACGTGAACCCCGTGGGATCGGCGCCCAGCTTCTCCAGCAGGCGCGCCGACCGGCGGGTCATCGGCCGTCCGGAGACGGCGTGCACGCCGGCGCTCTCCACGACGACGGGCGAGCGGGCGCCCAGCCGGGCACGGGTGTACCGCTCGGCGATGGCGGAGCGGCAGATGTTGCCGGTACAGACGAACAGCAGGCGGAAGCGGCCCTCGGGCGGCGCGAGACGCTCCGGATCAGGGCGGGCAGCCATGCCCGTCCTGAGCGATCCGGGTGACCTGCGGGCGGGCCAGGGGCTGCACCGGGACCACCGGAGACGCCCCGGAACCCGGTTCCACGAGGTCTAGTTCCCACGTCCTGGACTGCCCGGGGGCCAGCTCCATGAGGGTGGAGTAGACGGGGTGCGATCTCTCGGCCTCCTTGATGGCCGGGACGGGCCGGCCGTCCAGGCGCGCCCCGGTGAGCTCTGCCCCGAGCCCGGCGTACAACGAAACCCACAGCAGGTTGGAACCGGCCGCGTGGGGACGCCTGGGGCTGTCCAGCCTGCCGGTGACGTAGGAGGGCAGCGCCACGCGGGGCACGTCGTTGGTGAGCCGGATCCGCACGCGCGTCTCCCGCCGCCCGTCCCGGCAGGGGCCCAGCGTGTACTCCAGCGAGCGGTTCAGGTAGTAGTCCAGCTTGCCGCCGGCCGAGTTGTTGACCACCAGCCCGGCGTACGGCCCCGGCAGCCGCGGCAGCACGCCGCCGGCCGTGGTGGCCGACAGGCTCCGCTGCTCGGCGTCGTGGCGGCTCCATATCTGGATCCTGCGCTCATCGAGCATCGGCTTGAGTACGGGCAGCAGGTGGGAGGGCCCGGCGAAGGACTTGGGCAGCGCCTCGCCGACGGCCGTGGCGATCGCGATGAGGAAGCGCTTGCGCCTCACCGGGTCGGGATAGCGGTCATAGGCCGCGCGCTCGGTCAGGTCGACGACGTTGGAGGTGGTCACCCGCTCCCCGCCCGGCAGGGTGACCGGCCCGATCAGGCCGAGCATGTAGGACAGGCCGACCGGGTCGATCGCGATGGCGCCGTCCAGCCGCCGGCCGGTCTGGCGCTCCCAGAGCGCGGTCCAGGTCCTGGCGGCGTACGGGAAGTGCGGGGAGAGGTTGGAGACGGAGAGGAGCCGGGCCGCGCCGTCGCCGTAGCGCGCGCGGAACGCCGGGCCGTGGTCGGTGACGGGGCGGGCGCTGGAGCTCAGGTCGTTGTCGGTGGCCAGCCGCGTGACGCGGATCCGGCCCTGATCGGCGGAAAGGATGCCGAAGGCGCCGACGAGGCCGCCGGTGCCCCGCGATTCCGCGTTGGTCTGGAAGGCCAGGAAGTAGCGGCGCGGGCCGTCGCCGCCCAGCATCGGAGGGATGAGTTCCGCGGCGGTCGCCGCGCCGCCGACCCAGCCGCGCAGCCGGTCCAGCTCGTCCAGGACCTTGCCGCGTGTCTCGTCCACGGAGGTCACCCGGGTGTGCGCCGGGGTGGCCGCCAGGCGGTCCCGCGCCCGCGACAGACGGGCGGTGGCTCCGTGCAGAACCGGAGCCGCCGCCCTGAGACCGTCCAGGAGCCGGTGAACGTCGTCCGCGGAACCGGAGTCGGCCATGAGGATCGACCTGCCGATCCCCTGAAGGCCGGTCAGCACACCGGTGATCTCGGCGGCGGACTCGGCCAGCCCGCGCACGGTCGTGGCGCCATCCCCCATCACGGGCAGGTGGGTGAGCAGCGCCCAGTCCGGCCCGCCGGTGAGACGCCGCGCCTCGGCCGCGTGGCGGTGGGCGTCGGCCAGCGTCACGGCCATCCGGTCGAGATCACGGGCGCTCATCACCGCGCGCAGGTGCAGCAGGGCGTCCCTGGTCGCCTGCAGGTGGTCGCGCACGCTGAGGCCGACATACGCCGACCAGCCCCCGTACGACGCCAGGACGAGCACCGGGAGGAGCGAGCCGGCGACGAGCCGCCGGCGCCGTCTAGCGTGCACCAGTGGATCGGCGGCGCCGCACGGAGATCAGGACACCGGCGGCTCCGGCGACCAGCAGGGCGCCGCCGACCCCTGCCAGCGCGGTCACGGGCGCTCCCGTGAACGGAAGCTGTTTCCCGGCCTGCTGCCCGCCCGCGTGCTTCTCACCGCCGGGCTGCTGACCTCCGGCCGCGTGCGCCTCCGCACCCGCGCCCTCCGGGCCGCCGTGCTCGCCGCCGTGCTCGCCACCATGCTCACCACCGTGCCCGCTATGGCCATGGTGGTCCGACCAGTGGCCGCCGCCTCCGCCGCCGTCGTGGGCGTTCTCCAGGTGGAGCAGCTTGTCGGCCTTGACGACTTCCTGATCATGATCGGAATCGTCGTGATGTCCGTCGGCCACATTGGCGACATGGTCGTCCTGCTTGGCGTCGGGCTCGTTCGTCACGGCGTCGCCGAGCTCCTTGCCGTCCTCGGCATGGCCGTGCTCCTTGCCGTCCTCGCCATGGTGGTGACACTTCTTGCATTCGCGGGCGTGGCGGGTGACGACGTTGCTCGGCGATGACACGTTGCCCTCGGCGTCCCGCGCCCTCACGAAATACGAGACCGTGTCGCAGCACCGGCGCTTGTCCAGGTATCTCAGGACAGTGCCGGGCACCGTGGCGATCAGATGGAACGGCGAGCCGGCGTAGATCTCGTAGGCGACCACGCCAGGGCGCGGCGGATAGCCGTTCTCGGGCGGGTCCCACTTCAATTTGATGAGTTTCGCGGTGATCTGGAAAAGTCTCAGATTTTTCGGCGCGTTCGGCTGCCGGATCCCAAGGCGGAACGGCTCCGTACGCGCGACAGGCGTCGAAACGGTCGGCGCGGTCGAAGCGGCCGGCGCGGACACGGCCGCCGCCGCGGCAACTGTTCCCGACCCCATGGCACCGGCCAGGACCAATGCCGTGAACGTAGGTATAGTGCGTTTCCCAGCCATTCAGGACTCTCCGATGGGCGCGGTTCCGGCTGCGGGAGACATCGCCCGTAAGCCGAGCGAGATGTCGACGCAACCGTTCTATGCACCAAAGCGGAAAGGCGGGCGTCCGGCGCACCGCTTTTGCGGAACCATCACACACCGTTCCGCCTACCTTGAACGCGAAAAGCCGTGAAACACGAAAAAGCCCCCGCCGTGGGAGGGGTGCACGGCGGGGGCTTCTCGCCCGGAAGGCTGGTTCGCCGGGGACGCGGCGCCCAGGGGCGCCGCGCGGGACCTCAGCGGCCGACGTTGGCGGGGTGGCCGATGGCCAGGCCGCTGTCGGTGTCGAAGAAGTGCAGGTTGTGGGTGTCGACCGCCAGCTCGATGTTCTGGCCGGGGCGGACGTGGCTGCGGGCGTTGACGCGGGCGGTCCACAGCGACTTGTCGCCGACCAGGGGCAGCGCGGCCTCTTCGTCGTCACCGGTGTCCTGGGCGGCGACGGTGTCCTTGTGCTCGACCGGCGGGGCGTCGATGAGGAACAGGACGTTGATCTCGCTGCCCAGCTCCTCGGTGACCTCGGCGCGGGTCGGGATGCGGGCCCAGCCGCCGGAGCTGCCGTTGGCGGCCACGGCGTCCTCGAAGTCGGAGGGGCGGATGCCGAGGATGAGCTTCTTGCCCAGGTACTGGTCCAGGCCGGGCTTCTCGGCGAACGTCGAGTCCGGCACCGGCAACTTGTAGCCGGCGAAGGCCACGGCGGCGCCGCCGTCGCTGCGCACGAGCTCGGCGTTGACGAAGTTCATGGACGGGGAGCCCATGAAGCCGGCGACGAACAGGTTGACCGGGCTGTCGAACAGGTTCTGCGGGGTGTCGACCTGCTGGAGGAGGCCGTCGCGCAGCACGCAGACGCGGTCGCCGAGGGTCATGGCCTCGACCTGGTCGTGCGTGACGTACACCGTGGTGACGCCGAGGCGCTCGTGCAGGGTGTTCAGTGAGGCGCGCATGGAGACGCGGAGCTTGGCGTCCAGGTTGGACAGCGGCTCGTCCATGAGGAACGCCTGCGGCTCGCGGACGATCGCGCGGCCCATCGCGACGCGCTGGCGCTGGCCACCGGACAGGGCGGCGGGCTTGCGCTTGAGGTACTGGTCGAGGCCGAGCATCTTGGCGGCCTCCTGAACGCGCTTGGCGATCTCGGCCTTGGGCATCTTGCGCAGCTTGAGGCCGAAGGCGAGGTTCTCCTCGACCGTCATGTGCGGGTACAGCGCGTAGTTCTGGAACACCATCGCGATGTCGCGGTCCTTCGGCGGCAGGTGGTTGACCACCCGGTCGCCGATGGAGATCTCGCCGCCGCTGATGTCCTCCAGACCGGCGATCATACGCAGCGCCGTGGACTTGCCACATCCCGACGGGCCGACGAGCACCATGAACTCGCCGTCCTTGATGTCCAGATTGAGGCCGTTAACAGCCTTCACCCCGCCGGCGTAGATCTTGTCGACGTTGCGCAGAACGATTGATGCCATGGCAGTCCTTCGTGCGTCCGGGTGCCCGCCGGATGTGGATACGTTTTCATGAATCTCATCTGAACCGGACATCTCTGTCAAGCCCCTGTGAAATATAACCTCTTCACACTCTTCGGATAGCGCCATGGCCTTGGCCGATCGGTGGAAATCATGATGGAATCGTTTCCATGAGGATGAGCGAGCAGCGGCGTACGACGATCAAGGATGTCGCCGAGGCGGCGGACGTCGGGGTCGCGACCGTCTCGCGCGTGCTGTCCGGCACCGGCTCGGCCAGCCCGGCCACCCGCGAGAGGGTGCTGGCCGCCGCCGCGCGGCTGGACTACCGGCCGAGCGCGCTCGGGCGCAACCTGCGCCGCCGGCGCACGGGGGGCATCGGCCTGCTCATCCCCGACATCACCGACAGCTTCTACGCCAGGCTGGCCGATGGCGTGCTCGCCTGCGCGCAGTCCGCCGGCGAGCCGGTGATGATCGGCACCACCGGCGACGACCCCGAGCGGGAGGCCGAGCTCATCGGCTCGCTGATCGAAGAGAGCGTGGAGCGCGTCATCGCGGTGCCGTCCGGCGACGGCGAGATGTGGGGGCCGGCGTTCCGCGCCGGTCTCGGCGTGGTCTTCGCCGAGCGGCCCGTGCGGGGACGCGAGGACGTCCCCGCCGTCGTGACCGACGACCGCTCGGGCGTGCGCACGGCGGTCGAGTACCTCGCCGCGCTCGGGCACCGCCGCGTCGCCTTCCTCGCGCGCCACGGCCAGGAGCAGCGCGTGCGCGCGTTCCGCGAGGCGATGGGCGCGCTCGGGCTGCCCGTGGACGAGGAGCTGATCGTGCGGGCGCGCGCGACCCGCGACTCGGCGTACGCGGCCGCCGCCGGCCTGCTGCACCACCGGTCCGACCTGACGGCGGTGCTGGCGGGCGGCAACCTGCTCGGCGAGGCCGCCGTCCTCGCCGCCCGTGAGCTCGACGTCCGCGTGCCGCGCGACGTGTCGCTGATCATGTTCGACGACGTTCCCTGGGCGGAGCTGTGCTGGCCGCCGCTCACGGTCATCGCCCAGCCCGCCCAGGACATGGGCTACCGCGCGGCCGAGCTCGTCCTGCGCCAGGGCCGTCGCACGCGCGGGGTCGTCCTGCCCACCGAGCTGATCGTCAGGGGCAGCTGCGGCCCGCGCCGTTAGCCGGCCGCCTTGCCGATGGTCTTCTCGATCAGCGCGGTCACGGCCGCGTCCTCGGGCTCGGTGCGGGGACGGAAGCGCGCGACCACCGTGCCCTCGCGGTCGATCAGGAACTTCTCGAAGTTCCACTGGACGTCGCCGGCCTCGCCGTCGGCGTCGGGGACCTCCACGAGCGAGGCGTACAGCGGGTGGCGCTGCTCGCCGTTGACCTCGATCTTCTCCAGCAGGGGGAAGTCGACGCCGTAGTTGGTGGCGCAGAACTCCTGGATCTCCTCCGCCGAGCCGGGCTCCTGGCCCGCGAACTGGTTGCAGGGCACGCCGACGACCGTGAACCCGAGGTCGCCGTACCGCTCCTGCAAGCGGACGAGACCGGTGTACTGCGGGGTGAGCCCGCACCTGGACGCGACGTTGACCACGAGGACGGCCTTGTCGCCGGCGAGCCGGCCAAGCGTTGTCGGAGCGTCGTCCAGCGTACGCACCGGAATATCACGAAGACTCATGAAGCCACCCTAATCAGGCGTCCGCCCCACGCGCGGCTCGCCGCGCGCGAAATCACTTCCTTCCCTGTTCAACGGGGTCCTCGCCGCCAAACCTTAACCCTGCGGCATTTCCGGACCACGCGGTGATCATCTCCCGCACGACGCGCGCCAACCAGGGGCCGCGAGACGGCAGAGATGTCCCACCTCGATGGCAAACAACCGTCCGTAGCGTGTCGCGGAACGCGGGCGCCGGGCGGACCACCTACTAGAAACCGCCGTAGAACACGTCGCGGCGCCTTCCGGGAGACATCTGTGTCTTCAACCGATTCCGGAAAGGCCACGCGGACGTCGCGGCGCCCGAGCCACGGGCGCGGGGACGGGAGACGGCCGCCTCGGCGGCCTCCTCCGCACGCGACCCGATGAATAGGACTGATTTGGACAGTAAACGCGCTATTCATGGCGCCGTCGCGGCCCTCATCGTCACCGCCGTCCTGAACGCGGCGGCAGGCGCGGCACAGGCCCTCACCAGGGCGGACACCACTGCCGACGCCGTCAAGGAGACGACGGGACCGACGGGCGCACTCGCGGCGGCGGCCCGCGCCGCCACCACAGTGCGGGCCGGAACGCAGGCCGAAGCGCCGGCCGACGCGCAGGCCATCGTCACGGCGCCGGCCGCCGTGACGCCGGGCACCACCACCACACGGCCCGCGGAGGCGGTGAGCGCCGTCACCACGGCCCCCGTCACCTCCGCCCAGGCCGGCCAGGCCTACACGGCCGGCACCACGTACCCGGTCCATCCGGTGTACGCCGCCTACTCGGCGTACGTGGCCCCGATGACCCAGGGGGCCCGAGCGGGCCAGACCACCGGCACGACGGGCACGATCGGCGCGGTCGAGAGCGCGGCCATCGCGGCGACCGCGCCGACCGCAGCGGAGCCGGCAGAAGCGCCCGCGGCAGTACCCGCGGTTCCCGCGGCAGCGCCCGAGAGCGTCCCCGCGGCCCACCCGGCCTGGACGCCCGTCCGGCCGGTCTGGACGCGGGCGGGCGCGGTGAGGCTCCCGTCCAGCCCGGCCCGGCCGCCGGTCGCGCAGGCGGGGCTGAGGTCCAAGGCCGTCTCGAACGCCATGGCGTGGACGCCCGCCAAGGCGCGGGCGGCGAAGAAGGCAGCGGCGGGCAAGGCCGCGGTGAAGGCCACAGCGAAGGCCCCAGTCAAGGCCCCAGTGAAGGCCGCGGTCGCGAGGAAGGCGTTGCCCTACCGGGTGCACAGCCGCCTCTGGACGACCTCGGCCCGCCCGGCCGTGCGGGCGGCGTGGGCGCCCAAGACGCCCAAGGGCAGGAACAAGGCGATCGCCTATCGCCTGGTCACCAAGCGAGCCTGGCCGGTGACCCAGTTCCACTGTCTCGACAGCCTGTGGACCAGGGAGAGCAACTGGAACCACAAGGCGCAGAACCCGTCGTCCGGGGCCTACGGCATCCCGCAGGCGCTGCCGGGCGACAAGATGGTCGGCGTCGGTCACGACTGGCGCGTCAATCCGGCCACCCAGATCCGATGGGGGCTGAAGTACATCCGGGGCCGCTACGGCTCGCCCTGCGGCGCGTGGGGCCACTTCCAGTCGCACAACTGGTACTGAGGCCGCGCGTGGGAGTGCCCAGGGGAAGGACGCACTCCGGGCGCCCGGGGGGATCACCCCCGGGCGCTTCCGTTTCCCCCGCTCCCGGCGACCGCCGCGTCCCCCCGGCCCTTGACGCCGCCGCCCGCGCCCGCCTCGCCCGCCGCCCGGGCCTCCTTGACCTCCTGGAGGCGTACGACCGCGGCCCGGATCAGCATGTCGAGCCCGTATTCGAACGCCTCCTCGTGGTCGCACTCCCCCAGCAGCGACGCGAGGCCGTGCACCTCCGGGAACAGCGCGGGGTCGGCGTGCGGCGTGTGGTCCTGGCCGGGCACGGGGGCGAAGGTCGGCGTGACCCCGACCTCCCGCAGCAGCGAGCCGATGATGTAGGCGATGAACGTGCGCAGCATGCGCACGGCGTCCTCGCCGTCGAACCCCGCCTGGCGCAGCGTCGCGAGCGCGTGCTCGACGGGCAGCAGCCCGGCCGGTGACCTGAGCTGGCGGCTGACCACGACCATGGTCGAGCGCGGGTAGTGGTGGGCGATCTGCCGGAACGCCCTCGCCTGGACGCGGACCCGCGCGGTCCACTCGGCCGAGGGGTCGTCGGTGAACTCGATCCGCGAGTAGACGCTCTCGGCCACCGCGTCGAGCAGGGCGGCCTTGTTGGGTACATGGTTGTAGAGGGACATGACGCCCACCCCGAGATCGGCCGCGATGCGCCGCATGGAGATCGCGTCGGCGCCCTCCCGCTCGATCAGATCGATGGCGGCGGCGACGATGCGGGCTCGGGTGAGAGGTGTGGGCATGAGCTGATCGTCTCCTCGCATTGACGTACGTACAGCGTACGTGTCAGTCTCCACGTATACGTACGGTGTACGTCCCCTCTGGAGGACCCGTGTCGACCCACGAGATCTACACCATCCCCGCCGAGCTTTCGACCTGGGATGTGACGATGGCCGGCTCTTCCCGGTTCACCTGGGAGTACGACGAGGGCCGCGACCGCATGCTCGCCCTGTACCAGAAGGGCAAGGACAAGCAGTGGGACTCGGTCAAACGCATCGACTGGGGCCTCGAGGTCGACCCGTACGACGTGCTCGGCATCCCCGACCAGTCCATCGCGATCTACGACACGCCGCTGTGGCACAAGATGGACGAGGCCACGCGCAAGGAGGTCAGGCGGCACGGCGCGTCCTGGCAGTTCTCGCAGTTCCTCCACGGCGAGCAGGGCGCGATGATCTGCTCGGCCCGCATCGTCGAGTCCGTCCCCGACCTGGACTCGAAGTTCTACGCCGCCACGCAGACGATGGACGAGGCCCGGCACGCCGAGACCTACGCCCGCTTCCTGCAGGAGAAGGTCGGCATCGCCTACCCGATCAACAAGTACCTCAAGGCGCTGCTCGACGACACACTCGGCGACTCGCGCTGGGACATGCCCTACCTCGGCATGCAGGTGCTGATCGAGGGCCTGGCCCTCGCCGCGTTCGGCGTGATGCGCGACATCACCACCAAGCCGCTGCCCAAGCAGATCCTCGCGTACGTCATGCAGGACGAGGCCCGGCACGTCGCCTTCGGCCGGATGGCCCTGCGCGACTACTACAAGCAGCTGTCCGACGCCGAGCTGCGCGAGCGCGAGGACTTCGTCATCGAGGGCTGCTATCTCATGCGCGACCGGCTGCGCGGCGTCGAGCAGTGGGAGAACCTCGGCCTCTCGCCCGCGGAGGTCAAGGACGCGATGAAGGCCGTGGACGAGTCGCAGTACCTGCGGCTGTTCCGGTCCCTGCTGTTCAGCCGCATCGTGCCGTGCGTCAAGGACATCGGCCTGTGGAGCGAGCGCCTGCAGAAGGCGTACGCCGACATGGGGGTGCTGGACATGGCCGGGCAGAACCTCGACGCGCTGATGAGACAGGACGAGGAGATCGCCGAGAAGCTCGACGTCGAGCGGTTCGCCGCCGAGGAGGCCGAGCGTCAGGAGGAGGTCGCCGCGACGATCGAGCTCGGGGCCACGACCTGACGCCGCCCGGCGGCTCCGCCGCACACCCTCGGGTGCGCACCCGGCCCGCGGGGGGGCGCGGGCTCAGGACGTGAGCACGAAGGCGACCGCGCCCGCCGCCACGGCGAGCGCGCCGAACCAGGCGAGGAGCGCGTCCGCCTGGTCGTCCAGGGAAAGGCCGTCGCGCAGCGCCCGGTGCACTCGGCGGTGGCGCACGCCGGTCCGCGCGAGTAGGATCGCGCCGCACAACGCGGCGAGGACGAACGGGATCGCGGCGCCGCCGTGCCCGAGGTGACGCCCGGCGGCGCCCGCCGCGACGAGCCCGCCGGCGGCCAGCGCCGCGGCCGTGCGGATCCACGCCAGGAGGGTGCGCTCGCCGTGCAGGCCGGGGCTCTCCTCCCGCCGGCCCGGCCCCGTCACCGCCTCACCTGGGGGCTCCGATGTCGCCGGCTCTCATCCGGTCTCACCCCGTCTCATCCGGTCTCACCCCGTCTCATCCGCTCTCATCCGCTCTCATCCGGCGACGACGATGAGGACGAGCGCGAGCAGGGCCACCGCCGCGACCCCGTAGCCGAACACGGGGGCCAGCGCGAGCCCGGGCAGCGGTGCCTGGTGCCGTAGCGCCCGCTGGACGTTGCGCCAGCGCGGGTAGGCCAGCACGGCCGCGACCGCGGCGAGCACCACCAGCACGACGGCGAGCGCCGTGCGCATCCAGGGGACGAAGATGCCCCTCGGCACCGCCGCCATCGCCACGCCGCCTGCGCTGAGCGCGAGCGAGGTGCTGAGCCACGTCAGAAACGTGCGCTCGTTGGCGAGCGTGAACCGGGGGTCCGGCTCCCTTCCTTCGACGTCCATGGAAATGAGATTAATTCACGCCCATTTCCGCTAGTGATGTCGGGTTTTCAGGTCGGAATCAGGTGCATTCCTCGGCGATGGTGCGCACCGTCCGCGCGGTGTCCGTGGTCACCTTCTGCGCCGCGGCCGCCGCCTCCTCGGGGTTGTCGATGTTCAGCTTCTTGAGGCTGTCCGCCAGGCTCTGCAGGGCCTCGTTGAGCGTGGTGTTCCCCGCCGTGCCGGCGACGTCCTCCAGCTTCGCGGCCCCGTCCTTCAGGGCCTTCTCCATCGCTGCGGGATCGCCGGCCACCTCGGTGACCTTCGCCCCCATGTCGGCGAGGGCCTTGTTGGCCTCGATGCAGGCCTGGGCCTTGTCGACGGTGCTGCATCCGGTCAGGACGGTGAATCCGATTGCCGCGGCCGCGGCCAGGGGGAGGCTTCGCATACCAACGACCCTATCCAAATTCGCTCAGGACTGGCCGTTCCCGAAATACTCCACCAGCTCCGCCGGCAAGGGCGGCACGTCCAGCGGCACCGAGCCGTTGCGCAGCGACTCGGTGGCGAGCAGACCGGCGGCGACGCTGTCCCTGGCCGCCACCGGGGAGGTGTCCGTGCGGCCGCCCGTCCGCGCGAACCGGACGAACTCGTCGACCAGCTCCTGGTCGGCCCCGCCGTGCCCGCCCTCCCCCGTGACGACCGGCACGGTCAGGTCGCCCTCGGGGTCGTAGGCGCGGCGGCCCGCGTTCCAGACGCGCACGACGCTGCCCGCGCCGAGGTCGCCGAAGTTTTCCAGGCGGCCCTCGGCGCCGATGACGGTGTAGTTGCGCCAGTAGTCCGGGGTGTAATGGCATTGCTGGTAGCTGGCGTACACGCCGTTCTCCAGCCGCATGTGCATCATCGACAGGTCCTCGACGTCCACCACGGGGTTGAGGCCCTTCTGCGCCAGCGGGGGCCAGTTGCGCGCGGGGTCGTACCAGTCCTCCGGCAGCTCCGGCGTGCGGTCGGCGATGCCTCCGTAGAGGGTGAGGCCGCCCATGCCGGTGACCCGCGTCGTCCGCGACCCCGCCAGCCAGTGGATCACGTCGATGTCGTGGGCGCCCTTCTGCAGCAGCAGCCCGCCGGTGTTGCGCCGGTCGGCGTGCCAGTCCTTGAAGTAGTAGTCACCGCCGTCGCCGACGAAGTGACGGCACCACACGGCCTTCACCTCACCGATCGCCCCCTCGGTGATCAGCCTCCGCATGACGCGCACCACCGGCATGTGGCGCATGTTGTGGCCGACGTAGAGCCGGACGCGCCGCTCCTGGGCGGTGCGCAGGATCAGCTCGCAGTCGGCGAGGGTGGTCGCGAGCGGCTTCTCGACGAAGGTCGCCTTGCCCGCCGCCAGGGAGCGCACGGCGAGCCCGGCGTGGGTGTGGTCGGGCGTGAGGATGAGCACCGCGTCGACGTCCGGGCCCAGCAGCTCGGCGAACTCGCCGGTCATGCGGGCCTCGGGGCCGATCTCGCGGCGGGCGGCCTCCAGCGCCGCCGGGGAGGTGTCGCAGACGGCGACGACCCGGCTGCCGCGCCCCGGCCGGTGCGCCTCGACGGCCACCGACCGGCGCAGGCCGAAGCCGGCCACGCCGATCCGCAGATCCGCTCCTTCGAAGCCTTCCACGTCCTGCGTCATCACGCCTCCTGCCTGTTTATGCCGCTTTATAGGCACAAACAGGCAGATTATGGCAGACGACCGCTACTCGCGCGCCAGGGTCGCCTCTTCGTAGTCCAGCTCGCGGGTCACCCGGCGCAGCACCTCGTCGTCGATGCGCCGCTCGTCGCGCATGCGCACCAGCACCGAGCGCTCGGCCTCCAGCATGGCCCGCCGCAGCCTGCGGTACAGCGCGCTCGGCGTCTCCTCACCGTCAGGGCCGGTGCCGCCGCCGAGCCGCTCCCACGCGCCCATCGCGCGGCGCTCGGCCAGCGTGCGCAGTCGGTCGACCACCTCGGTGTGCGTCTCCAGCACGCCGTCCTGCGTCAGCTCGTCCAGCCGCGCCAGCGCCGCCCCGGCCGCCGCCTGCTGCGCCGCCGCCTCCGAAAGGTTGTCGCGGTAGGTTTCGCCCTCGCTGGTGACGCGCAGCCGCCGGATAAGCCACGGGAACGACAGGCCCTGCACCAGCAGCGTGCCGGTGACGACGACGAAGGTCAGGAAAAGGATCAGGTCGCGGCCGGGGAAGTCGGCCGCCAGCGTGAACGCGGCCGCCAGCGACACCACGCCCCGCATCCCGGCCCAGCCGATCACCATGATGTGCGAGGCGGGCGGCCGTTCCTCCCGCTCGCGGATCTTGCTGGAGAGCACGCGCGGCAGGTGGGTGCCGGCGAACACCCAGACGACGCGGGCGACGATCGCCGCGGCGAACACGACCGCCGCGTACCCGGCGACCCGCCACGGGTCCTGCCCGGCGAGCCCCTGCAGGATCAGCGGGAGCTGCAGGCCGATGAGCAGGAAGACCACGATCTCCAGCAGGAAGTCGAGCACCTTCCACACCGAGTACGACACCACCCGGGTGCCGTACGTCGTGCGGTTCATCCGGTGGCCGAGGTAGACCCCCACCACCACGACGGACAGCACCCCCGACGCGTGCACGGCCTCGGCCGCGAGATAGGAGGCGAAGGGGATCAGCAGCGAGACGGCGTTCGTGATCAGCGGGTCGCGCACCTGGTTCATCAGCCAGCCGAAGGCGAGCGCCAGCACCAGACCGATGGCCAGCCCCGCCCCGGCCGCGTACAGGAGCTGGCCCGCCGCGCTGAGCAGGGTCACGCCCACGCCGCCGGTGACGACGCCCAGCCCTCCGGCCGCGGCCACCGCGACGCGGAAGGCCGTCAGCGCGGTGGCGTCGTTGAACAGGCTCTCGCCCACCAGGATGGTGATGATCTTGCGCGGCAGGCCCAGCCTGCGGGCCACCGCGACCGCCGCCACCGCGTCCGGCGGCGCCACGATCGCGCCCAGCGCGAAGGCCGCCGCCAGGGGCAGGCCCGGCACCATGGCGTACGTCAGCAGGCCGATCACCGCCGCGCTGAACAGCACGAGCCCGACCGACAACAGCGCGACCGGGCGGCGCACGTCGCGCAGGCGCAGGTAGGAGCTGTCCAGAGCGGCCGAGTAGAGCAACGGCGGCAGGAAGACGAAGAGCACGATCTCGGGGTCGAGCTCGTACTCGGGCATGCCGGGGACCCGCGCCGCGATCAGCCCGATCACCAGCCCGGCGAGCACGAGCAGCAGGGGCACCGACCAGCCCCGCCAACGGGCGAAGCCCGCGACCGCCACCGCACACGCCGGGAGCAGCACGAGCTGGAGGACCGTCGTTACATCCATGATCCGAAGGATATGTGGGAATCAGGTGCGGGACAGCTGGTCACCCGGGCGACGGCCTCGTACGCCCCGGACGGCCGCGCGCCACCCGCCGGGAGCCCACCGGTGAGGGACGCGCGCCCCTCACCGGCCGCGGCGGGCGCGCCCGCCGGCGCCGCTCACCACTCGCGGCCCTTCTCCTCGGAGTACGGGCGCCCGCCCTCGTCCGGCCGGGGACGGCCCGCCTCCGGGCGCGCCCGCTCCCCCGTGCTGTTCATCGCGTCGGGGACGTACGGCCGCGAGAGCTGCGGATCCGTGTGGTCCATGGGTCGCTGGCCGATCGCGCCGAGCCCGAGCGGGTCCGCCGGGTCGACGGACCCCTGTCCCTGCCGTGGAGTCCCCCAGCCGTATGCGGAGGGGTCCGCGCCCGGCTGGTAACCCGGGTCCGCGTGCCCGGCGGGCGGCGAGCCGTAGGGCAGGGAGTCGTTCACGATGAGGTTCTCCCTCGGCACGACGTCCCCCGGATCGGCACCGTACCGCGCCCCGCCGTACTCGCCAGGAGGCGGGTACTCCGTCGAGTCGGGGTAGCCGGGACGGCCGGAGTAGTCGAGGGGGGGCGTGCCGTAGCCGCCACCCGGGTACGGGTCGCCCGGCTCGCCGCCGCGGCCGTAGCCGCCCGGCTGGAAGTCTCCCGTCGTGCCGTAGCCCGCCGGGGAGTACTCCTCCCGGGTCGCGTACTCGCCCCCGGGGCCGTACTCGCCGCGCGGGGGCCGCCGCTCCTCGCCGCGCGGGGCGGCCGGGTCGGGCGTGAGCTGCTCGGCGGAGAAGCTGTAGCCGGTCGGCGGTGTGAAGTCGGGGTTGACGCCCGCGTCGGGCGAGCCTCCCGGCTCGGGGTACTGAGCATCGGGGTACTGAGCATCGGGGTACTGGGCGCCGTACTGGGCAGAGCCCGCGTACTCCGGACGGGCGCCGTACTGCGCCGGGCCGCCGGGCTCGGGGGCGCCGCGGTACTGCGGCGATCCGTACTCGGCGGGGGTGGCGGGATCGGCGTATCCCGGTCGCGCGCCGTACTCGGGCTGGGGCGCGGCGGCCCCCCGGCCGTAGTCGGGCGGGCCGTAGTCGGCGGACGGCTCGTACCCGGCGGCGGGCGCACCGTACTCCGGGGAGGCCGCCGCGTACTCCGGAGACGGCGCCCCGTACTCGGAGGCGGGCGGGACGTACTCGGGCTGGGCGCGGCGGCCCGGCGCCTCGGCGGGCGCACGGCGGGCGGAGGGCTCGCCGTACCCGGACGGGACGCCGTAGTCGCCCGCGCCCGGCGGGACGGCCTGCGCGCCGGTGCTCGGCATGGGCACGCCCCCGGGGAACTCGGCCGGCGACGGCAGGGCCTGCGGCGGCACGTGGTGGGCGGCCCGGTCGCGGAAGTCGACCGGCGGCGCGGGGCGCTCACCCTGGGGCGCCTCGGCGGGACGGCCGCCGGAGGCGACCAGCTTGTCGGGGGCGGGCGCCGCGCCGCGCGCCACGAGGACGTCCTTCGGCCCGCGCGCGGGGACCGGGGCCTCCGGGTCCTGCGGGACCCTCCCCTGCGCGTACGCGGGATCGTGCCCGTAGTCGCCCTGGTCGTCGGCGTAGGGCTCCTGGTAGGAGTCGCCGTAGGAGTCCTGGTAGGCGTCGTCATAGGACATGGCCTGGGTGTACTCGCCGTCGTCCGGCGCGCCGGCCGGGCGGGCGTACTGCCCGGTGCCCGGATACTCCCGGTACTCGCCGTACTCGCCCTCGTCGGCGTACTCGCCCTCGTCCCCGTCGTCCTGGTGCCCGTGCTCGCCTTCGTGGCCCTCGGCGTACTCGCCGCCCGCGTCGGCGTACCCCTCGTCAAGGGTGTCGAGGAGACGCCCGACGTCCTCCATCGGCATGCGGAAACTGGCGGTGCACATCTCGCCCCGCCACAGGCTGAGAACGAGCGTGCCGTCGTGCCAGGTGACCCGGAGGACTCGCTCCTGGCCCCGGGCGTCGAAGAACACCTCACCGAACGATGGCAGTGGGACAACTTCCGACATGGCAGACATGTTGCTTTAACCAGCCTTTATTCGTCCACTCAACCTCAGGAAACCCTACCGAACCCATAACGCCAGCGTCATGCCAGACCCCATGGACCACTCCGGACACATGCGCCCTCGGCACGGGCAGGCGTATGGTAGATCGTCATTGACCCCCCAGAACCGGTGCGGCAAGTCTGCCACGCGCAGAGCCGTCCGGCTTCCGGAATGCCGAGATGCACCCGGAACGCACCGCGAGTCGCGGGACCGCTCCAGGCACGGCGACCCCTCCGGGGCGGGTAGCGTTGCGTGTCGTGCTCGACGACTCCCTCAACCCCATGGACACCTCGGATACCTCTCACATCTCAGGCACCTCCGGCACCGTGGACGCGACCGGCCCGGCGTACGACGCCCTGGACGACCACGAGGAACTCTCCGGCGACCTTCCCGGCGACGCGGACGAGGACGCCTTCGAGGACGAGCCAGAGGAAGACGAAGAAGAGGAAGAGCTTCCGTCCGTCGAGCAGTTGCTCGGCGCGGCCGTCGAGGGGGTCGGAGGCGCCGAGCGTCCCGGCCAGGTGAAGATGGCGCAGGCCGTCCGGCACGCCATCGAGAACGACGAGCACGTCGCCGTCCAGGCCGGCACGGGCACCGGCAAGTCGCTGGCGTACCTCGTCCCCGCGATCCGCCACGCGATCGAGTCCGACAGCGCCGTGGTCGTGTCCACCGCCACCATCGCCCTCCAGCGTCAGCTCGTCGACCGCGATCTGCCTCGCCTTTCGGAGGCCCTGGCCGATTACCTACCCCACGAGCCACAGTTCGCCATCCTCAAGGGAAGGCGAAACTATCTGTGTCGGTACAAGGTCACCGCCGCGTGGCCGGAGGACGAGGACGAGCAGCTCTTCGACCCGCGCGAGGTCAGCGCCACCGGCCGCATGGTCCAGCGCATCCAGGACTGGGCCGAGGAGACCGAGACCGGCGACCGCGACGAGCTGGTGCCGGGTGTCAACGAGCAGGCGTGGCGGCAGTTCTCCGTCAGCGCCCGCGAGTGCCTAGGCGCGCAGCGCTGCCCGAGCGGCGCCGAGTGCTTCGCCGAGCGCGCCCGTGAGCGGGCGGGCAAGGTCGACGTCGTCGTCACCAACCACGCGCTGCTCGCGATCGACGCGATGGAGGAGTTCGCCGTCCTCCCCGAACACGACGTCGTCATCGTGGACGAGGCCCACGAGCTCGTCGACCGCGTCACGAGCGTGGTCACCGACGAGCTGTCCGAGATCTCCGTCTCCACCGCCGTGCGCCGGGTCGGCCGGCTCATCGAGCAGGCCGTCGCCGACCGCCTCCAGGAGGCCGGGGAGGACCTGAAGGCGTTGCTCGCCGCCGCGCCGCCCGGCCGCATCGACCAGATCCCCCAGGTGCTCGGCATGACACTGTCGCTCGTGCGGGACGCCGCGTGGGCGTGTATCACCGCGATGGGCCCGCGCGGCGGCGACATGTGGGGCGGCGGCAAGAACGACGACCCCGAGAAGGCCGGGCAGCGCAAGGCCGCCTTCACCGCCCTGGACGAGGTGCACGACACCGCCGTCCGCATCCTGGAGGCGTTCGGCGGCGACTCCGAGGTCGACCGGGCCGAGGTCGTGTGGCTCGACGGGGCGACCGACCGCCGTCCCCCGGTGCTGAGGGTCGCGCCGCTGAGCGTCGGCGGCATGCTGCGCGACAAGCTCTTCGCCGACCGCACCGTGATCCTCACCAGCGCCACGCTCGCCCTCGGCGGCACGTTCGACGGCATGGCCCGCCAGTGGGGGCTCGGCCCCGCCCGCGCCGAGCAGGCCGCCCCCGCCGAGACCGAGCAGAAGCCCGACACCCAGCAGAAGCCCGACTCCGGGCAGAAGCGCAAGCCGTGGATCGGCCTGGACGTCGGCTCGCCCTTCGACCACGCGCGCAGCGGCATCCTCTACATCGCCAAGCACCTGCCCCAGCCGGGGCGCGACGGGCTGCCCAAGGAGTACCTGGACGAGATCGCCGAGCTCATCGAGGCGGCGGGCGGCCGCACGCTCGGTCTGTTCTCCTCCATGCGCGCCGCCAAGGCCGCCACCGAGGCGCTGCGCGACCGCCTCGGCACGCCGATGCTGTGCCAGGGCGACGACTCGACGTCCTTGCTGGTCAAGCAGTTCGCCGAGGATCCCGCCACGTGCCTGTTCGGCACGCTGTCGCTGTGGCAGGGCGTCGACGTGCCGGGCCCGTCCCTGAGTCTGGTGATCATCGACCGGGTGCCGTTCCCCCGGCCGGACGACCCGCTGGCCTCGGCCCGGCAGCGGCACATCGCGGCCAGGGGAGGCAACGGCTTCATGGCGGTCGCCGCGACCCACGCGGCGCTGCTGCTCGCCCAGGGGGCCGGGCGCCTGCTGCGCAGCCAGAACGACAAGGGCGTGGTGGCCGTCCTGGACCCGCGCCTCGCGACCGCGCGCTACGGAGGCTTCCTGCGCGACTCGCTGCCGCCGTTCTGGACCACCAGCGACCCCCAGAAGGTACGCGCGGCCCTGCGCCGCCTCACCTCGACCGCCTCGTGAGGCTCAGGGCGTGCGCGCCCTGAGGTACAGGGCGGTGGCGCGCCGTAACGCTCAGGGGGTGCGCGCGTCCCCAAAGGGGGAGTCGGCGTCGGCCATGGTGAGATACGGGCCGAGGGAAGGACGCTTGGGGTCCACCGCGTCGCCCGAGGACGTGCCGCGCAGGCGGCGGCCGACCCAGGGCAGCAGGTGCTCGCGCAGCCAGAGACGGTCCTCGCGCAGCTTCACCCTGCGGTCGACGCGCTCGCGCGGCGGCCAGGTGTGGCGCCAGTCGTCCTCGGAGGGAACGCCGAGCACCTCGCACACCTTCGCGGCCACCAGGCGGTGCCCCTCGGCGTTCATGTGCAGGCGGTCCTCGCTCCAGGCCCGCCAGTCGCGCAGGGACTGCATCGACCACTGGTCGACCACCCGGCAGCCGTACAGGTCGGCGATGGACCGGACGTGCAGGTAGAAGGTGGCGCAGCGGCCGCGGACGTGGCGCATCAGCGGCGTGTCGCGCGGGTCGACCCCGGTGAACAGCACGACCTCGGCGCCCGTGGCACGCAGGTCGCGCACGGCGCGCGCGAACGTCTTGGCCATGCGGTCGGGGTCGCCGCCGGGCCGTAGCAGGTCGTTGCCGCCGGCGCAGAGGCTGACCAGGTCCGGCTTCAGCTCGACGGCGGCCGGCACCTGCCGCTCGACGATCTGGTCCAGCAGCTTGCCGCGCACGGCGAGGTTGGCGTACCGGAAACCGGGCTCCAGCGCGGCCAGCCGCTCGGCCACCCGGTCGGCCCAGCCGCGGAAGTGCCCGTCGTGGCCCGGGTCGTTGAGGCCCTCGGTGAAGCTGTCGCCGATCGCGACGTAGGACCTGTACGTCACGCGGCCTCCTCGGCGATGGCGCGCAGCGCGAGCTCGTACGAGCGCAGGCCGAACCCGGCGATCGTCCCCGACGCCACGGCCGCGACCACCGAGGTGTGGCGGAACTCCTCGCGTGCGGCGGGGTTCGAGATGTGCACCTCGATCAGCGGGGCCGTGCGCTGGGCGATAGCGTCGCGCAGCGCGTACGAGTAGTGGGTGAAGGCGGCCGGGTTCAGCACCACGGGGACCGCGCCGTCGGCGGCCTCGTGGATCCACCCGACCAGCTCGGCCTCGTCGTCGGTCTGCCGGACGTCCACCGACAGGCCGAGCTCCCTGCCCGTCCGCCGGCACAGCGCCTGGAGGTCCTCGAACGTCTCCGCGCCGTACACGTCCGGCTCGCGCGTGCCCAGCCGCGACAGGTTGGGGCCGTTGAACACGAACACTGTCCTCATCGAACCGTCCTCATCGCACCGTCCTCATCGCACCGCTCACCGGGCGACCTCGTGGTAGGCCGCCTCCAGAAGCTCCTCCGGCGGGTCCTCCAGCCGGGTGACCTTCGCGACGTCGTCAAGGATCACGAACCGCCGCTTGGCGCCGCGGTTCTTCTTGTCGACCCGCATGTGGTCGCGCAGCTCGGGCCATGCCTCGCGGCGGTAGGCGGTCGGCAGGCCCACCGACGTCAGGATCGAGCGGGTGCGCTCGACCAGGTCCACCCCGGCGTGCCCGGCCAGCCGGGACAGCTCGGCGGCGTACACCATGCCGATGGACACGGCCTCGCCGTGCCGGATGTGGTAGCTCTCGACCCGCTCGATCGCGTGCGCGAGCGTGTGCCCGTAGTTGAGGATCTCACGCAGGCCCGACTCACGCAGATCGGCCCCGACCACGTCGGCCTTGATCTGGATCTTGCGCTCGATCAGGGCGCGCGTGTGGCGGCCCTCGGGCAGCCGGGCGCCCTCGGGGTCGTCCTCGACCAGGAGCAGGATCGTCGGGTCGGCGATGAAGCCGCCCTTGATGATCTCGGCGAGCCCGGCCACGTAGTCGTCACGCGGGACGGAGACCAGGGTCGCGAGGTCGCACAGGACCCCGGCGGGCGGGTGGAAGGCGCCGACCAGGTTCTTGCCCTCGGCGGTGTTGATGCCGGTCTTGCCGCCCACCGCGGCGTCCACCATGCCGAGCAGCGTGGTCGGCATCTGGACGACCTCGACCCCGCGCAGCCAGGTGGCCGCGGCGAACCCGGCGAGATCGGTCGTGGCGCCCCCGCCGACGCCCACCACGGCGTCCGACCGGGTGACGCCGTAGCGGCCGAACGCCGACCACAGCTCGGCCGCGACCTCCACGGACTTGGCGTGCTCGCCGTCCGGGACGGGCAGCTCGACCACGGTGTACCCGGCGGACCGCAGGACCCCGCAGACCGGGCGGGCGATCTCCGGCAGGCCGGCGGGATGGACCACCGCCACCGTGCGCACGCCCTCGCCGAACAGGCCGGGCAGCTCGGCGAGCACGCCGGTGCCGACGACCACGTCGTACGGACGCTCGCCCTTGACGGTGATGCGGGTGCTGGTCACGCCGTGAGCCCCTTGACGATCTCGTCGGTGATGTCCTCGGGAGTGCGCCCGTCGGTCGCCACGATCAGGGACGCCAGCCGCTCGTAGATGGGACGGCGCTCGTCCATGAGCTGCTTGAGGCGGCTGCGCGGGTTCAGCACCAGCAGCGGGCGCGCCGAGGCGAGGCCCACGCGCTGCACGGCGTCCGCCAGGCCGACCTGCAGGTAGACCACCGGGTGCCCGGCGAGCAGGCTCTGCGTGGCCTCGCTGAGGATCGCGCCGCCGCCGAGCGACAGCACCCCGGCGTGCTCGTCCAGCGCCCGGCGCACGGCCTCGGCCTCCAGCTCGCGGAAGCGCTCCTCGCCGTCGTCCACGAAGATGTCGGAGACCGGCTTGCCCGCCACGGCCTCGACGTCGGCGTCGGTGTCGCGGAACGACGTGCCGAGCCGCTGGGCCAGCAGGGTGCCGACGGTCGACTTGCCCGACCCCGGCGGGCCGATCAGCACCGCCCTGGGCGTCGCGCGTTCATCGCCGGGTGCAGGAGACGTCACTTGATCACCATAGACGAGAGGTAGCCGGACACGTTGCGGGCAACCTCCTCCACGGAGTCGCCGCCGAACTTCTCGACGGCCGCGTCGGCGAGCACCAGCGCGACCATCGCCTCAGCGACGATACCGGCGGCCGGAACGGCGCACACATCCGACCTCTGGTTGATCGCCTTCGCGGGCTCGCCGGTCAGCACGTCGACCGTGGACAGGGCGCGGGGCACCGTGGAGATCGGCTTCATGGCGGCGCGCACCCGCAGCGGCTCGCCGTTGGTCATGCCGCCCTCGACTCCGCCCGCGCGGTTGGTGACGCGCCGGACGCCCTCGGGGGTGTTCTCGATCTCGTCGTGGGCCTGCGAGCCCCGGCGGCGCGCGGTCTCGAACCCGTCCCCCACGCCGACGCCCTTGATCGCCTGGATGCCCATGAGCGCCGCCGCGAGGCGCGCGTCCAGGCGCCGGTCCCAGTGGACGTAGCTGCCCATGCCCGGCGGCAGGCCGTACGCCACGACCTCCACGACACCGCCCAGCGTGTCGCCCTCCCTCTTGGCCGTGTCGATCTCTTCGATCATGGCGGCCGCGGCCTCGGCGTCCAGGCAGCGCACGGGGTTCTCGTCGATCACCGCGAGGTCGCCGGGGCCCGGGATCACCCCGGGAGGCGCCTCGGCCGCGCCGACGGCGATCACGTGGCTGACGATGTCGACGCCGAGCGCCTGCTTGAGGAAGTTCCGCGCGACCTGGCCGAGCGCGACGCGGGCCGCGGTCTCACGGGCGCTGGCGCGGTCGAGGACCGGGCGGGCGTCGTCGAAACCGTACTTCTGCATGCCGGACAGGTCGGCGTGGCCGGGGCGGGGGCGCGACAGCGGGGCGTTGCGCGCCTGCGCGGCGAGCAACTCGGGGTCGACCGGGTCGGCCGCCATCACCGTCTCCCACTTGGGCCACTCGGTGTTGCCCACGCGGATCGCCACCGGGCTGCCCAGCGTGCGGCCGTGGCGGACGCCACCGACGATGGTCACCTCGTCCTGCTCGAACTTCATGCGCGCGCCCCGGCCGTACCCCAGCCGGCGCCTCGCCAGAGCGTCCTGGACATCGGCGGTCGTCACGGCGACGCCGGCGGGCAACCCTTCGAGGATGGCGACGAGCTCGGGGCCATGGGACTCGCCTGCGGTCAACCAGCGCAACATGATGACAAGTCTTCCATGCACGGCCCACTGCCCTCACCCACCTCCCGGCGACGCCCCGCGGCAGCACGTACCCGCACGCCACGTACCTGGACGCCCTCGGACCCTCCTTCCCGCACGGACACGCCACCCCGGACGGCGCCGAAGCGGTGAGGAGGGACGACGGCGAATCCGGCGCCTTTTCGGGGGCGGTACCGATGGCTTTCGTTCAGGTGAGGATGGGGGCGAGGGTTCCGAGGAGGATGAACGGGCCCAGGGGGAACTGGGTCTTGGCGGTCGCGCGGCGGGCGAGGAGCAGGGTGACGGCGTACAGGGCGCCGAGGAACTGGCCCGCGAGCGCGCCGACGAGCCAGGCGTCCAGGCCGAGCGCGCCGAGGAGCATGCCGACGAGCCCGGCCAGCTTCACGTCCCCGAACCCGAGCGCGTCGGGACGGACGAACCACATGATCGCGTACGCCCCGGCCAGCGCGAGGCCGCCGAGCAGCCCGCCCCCCAGGTGCCCGGTCGGGACGAGCAGGATCGCGAGGATGGGATAGGAGGGCAGCGTGATCGCGTCCGGCAGCCGTCGCGTACGCCAGTCGATCATCGCGAGCGCACAGCCCGCGAGCGCCGCGTACAGCCAGGCGGCCAGCTCCCACGACCCCGCGAACCTCCAGGCCACCACCCCGCACGCGACGGCGGCCCCTGCCTCGGCGACGGGCGGCCACACGGGCCTCGGAACGGCGCGCACCAGAGCGCGGAAGGCGTGCCGCGCTTCCTCCCGGTGTGCCCGCCGCATCGCCTCACGAGCCGTTGCCTCGTCCGGGCCCGGCCGGGCGGCGGCCGGGGCGGTGAGCTCGGAGGGGCCGAAGCCGTGCGCCAGGGCGCGGATGTAGGGCCCGGCGAGGAAGCCCATGAGGGCGGCCCCGGCGACGATGAAGCTCACGAGCCGACCCTAGCCGCCGTCATCGCCCGGCGAGGCTCGGCCGCAGTCTCCGCGCGGACGCCGGAACGACCCGCGGTCGGCGGGAGGGACGCGGGCGACGGTCAGCCGCGGTCTCCGCGCAGGCGGCGGAACAGCCCGCGCTTGGCAGGGGCGACGCGGGCGACGGTCACGTCGGCGTGCGGGGCGAGTCCTCGCAGGAGCGCCTGGACACCGTCACGGTCGGCGGAGGTCTCACCGATGGAGGCCAGGGCGCGCAGCACCCCTCCCTCGATCGCGAACGGCACCGGACCGGCCACGTCGATCATCACGGCGGCGGCGTCCTCGCCCAGCGCGGCCCGGCAGACCTGAGGAGTGAGGGCCTGGATCGGCCGCGCGTCGGCGCGCCACAGCCGCAGCGACTCGGCCCCCGTGAACGCCGGCACCGCCTTCCTGCCGTCGGCGCCCACCAGGACCGGCAGCGCCATCTCGCTTTCCTTCTCCCGCCGGAGCCCGTTCTCTCCGAGCTCGGACTCGGTCAGCAGCGCCACCACGGGCACGAGCAGGCGCGCGGTACTCAGGGCGGACGCCACCTCGGCGGCACCCCCCGTCCCGGACGCGAACGCGGCCAGCGCGGCGGCCACCGACGGATCGGCGCCACCGTCGTCGCCGGGAACCAGCGGCTGCGGAATGCTCGGCACGACCCGCGAGCCTACCCGCCACCGCGCCGGCCCGACGCCACGAGACCCGCAGGGCCGCGCTCCCACCGGACGGGCGGGTCAGCCCAGGTCGGCGATGGCGGCCACCGGACCGCCGCCCGAAGGGCCCTGGTGGACGGCGGCCACCGAGACGAAGACGGCCGGGTCGCCGGTGACGCAGGCGGCGACGCCGCCGACCGTGGCCTTGATCTGGCGGTGCCAGTGGACGTCGGAGTCGTCGAGCATGATGTTCCTGCGCCCGCGCACCCGCCCGCTCGGGTCGGCCTCGCACTTCATGAACACGTTGACGAGGCGGCCGCCGAGGTCGCTCGGGTGGGGACGACCGGGCAGGTCTATGCCGCTGGCGCGGATCGCCTCCCAGATGCCGTCGGCGTCCAGGGCGTCCTTCATCACGCTGTGCCCGATGCGGTACCGGCCGCCGATGCCGCGCACGTTGCCGACCACGACGATCTGCGCGCGGTCCAGTTCGACGC
Organism: Sphaerisporangium album; assembly: GCF_003323745.1. GTDB lineage: Bacteria > Actinomycetota > Actinomycetes > Streptosporangiales > Streptosporangiaceae > Sphaerisporangium > Sphaerisporangium album. The sequence continues at coordinate 40,017 of NZ_QOIL01000011.1, read as the reverse complement.
CCGAGGAGCAGGAGGCGACGCTGGAGTACAGGGAGAGGTCGCGGTGGATCTGCTCGGCGCTCGGCATCTCGATCTCGCCGAGCGCGACGGCGATGCCAAGGGCGGTCGTGGAGTTGGAGATGTCCATGGAGGGGCCGGTGTCCTCGATGACGACCTCCTGCCCGCGCGACCTCGCGTCGGTGATCGTGGCGAGGGTGAGCAGCGGCGTCTTGGTCTGCACGTAGTGGACGTCGGCCGGGTCCTCGATCCCCGCGATCTTCATGGCCTCCCGCACGCCGGCGGCGACCTTCTCGACCATCGCGGGGCGGCCGATGTCCTCGGGGAGGATGACGTCGCTCATCGCGACGCCGACCGAGACGCGCGGCTCCTCGGACGGCTCGACGGTGGCGGGGTCGACCGAGGCGAAGATCGTGGCGTGCGGGCTGAGCACGCCGTCGGTCCCTCCCGACCACACCAGCGGCACCTGCGCGACCTCCTCGGGCGTCCGCGTCCCCTTGGCGATCAGCACCTCGCGGAAGGCGCGGTCGGCCAGGATGCGGGTGTAGTCGTTGACGCCGCCGTTGCCCTCGGTCTTGCCGATCACGGCGAGCACGCGGTCGGCCTCGATCACGCCGTCGTCGATGAGCTTCTCGAGCCCGGAGGCGTCGGTGACGCTCTCGATGGCGACCTTGCGCACCTCGATCGGATCCGGCATATCTCTTTCCTCTCCCTATCTCCCGGTCACCGCCCGGTCACCGCGCACGCGCGGGGCCGGTCGTCCCTTCACGGCCGGACGTTCCCGGCCGGTACGGTCACCACTCCCGGCACGCCGGGTCCTTGCCCTCGTCGCCAAGGGGAAGTCCCGGGCCGGGGTCGGCCTCACGGCGCGGTCCCGTCCACGACGGTGCCGGCGTCGCCGGTCAGCGCCTCGCCGATGAGCTCCAGCGACGTGATCACGGCCCGCCCGCCGGCCTCGGCGAACCGGAGCACGGACTCGACCTTCGGGCCCATGCTGCCGCTCGCGAAGTGTCCCTCGGCCTGCAGGGCGCGCAGTTCGGCGACGGTGGTCCCGCCGATCGGCCGGGCGTGGGCGGTGCCGAATCCGGCGACGGCGCCGGGCACATCGGTGGCGATGACGAGGACGGTCGCCCCGACGGCCCGCGCGAGCACGGCGGCGGCGCCGTCCTTGTCCACCACGGCCTCGACCCCGGCCAGGGTGCCGTCCGCGGCGCGGACGACGGGCACTCCCCCGCCTCCGGCGACCACGACGGTGTACCCGGCGTCCATCAGGGCCAGCGCGGCGGGGGCGTCGAGGATCTCCAGCGGCTCGGGGGAGGCGACCACGCGCCTCCACCCCTTGCCCGGGAACTCGCGCCAGGTCTGGCCGAGTTCCTGGAACCTGCGGGCCTCGGCCTCGCTGAAGTACCGGCCGATCGGCTTGACGGGGTCGGCGAACGCGGGATCCTCCGGGTCGACCAGCGTCCGGGTGACGAGGACGGCCGCGCGGTGGCCGAGCGCGTTGAGGATGAGCACGCCGATGGTGGCCTGGGTCTGCGCGCCGCACCAGTCGAGGGGGACGGGCGGCACCACCCCGGCGGCGAGCTGGTTCTTGAGCAGCAGGTTGCCGACCTGCGGGCCGTTGCCGTGGGTCAGGACGACCTCGTGGCCCGCGGAGATCAGCGCGGAGACGTGGGTCATCGCGCCCTCGACGGCCCGCCGCTGGTCGCCCGGTGACGCGCTGCCGTCCGGGGCGGTCATCGCGTTGCCGCCCAAAGCGATCAGTATGCGTTCGCCCACAGCCCGAAGCTATCCACACCGCGGTCCGGCCTCATTGGCCATCATTGCCCACTGATTCCGGTTTCTTAGGAACATTTCGCCGAAAAAGATCAGGGCATACCACCATGTACCACTCCACGCGCCCCCTCCCGCATATCGATCCGACGGAGAAGCCACCCGAGGCGCGGATTCCTCGCGCTCGCAGGCTGTCAAGATGCAGAATCGGAGGCGTGGAGTCCCAGAAGCTGGAACGCGACGAGGTCGCCGCCGCCATGTCCGCACGCCGCGAGCTCGGCCCCCAGTACGAGCTCGAACTGGCCGAATCCCTGGTCGACCGGGTGAACGCGGTCATCGACGCCAGGCTGGCCGCCCGGCCCAGGCGCCAGGGCCCCGACTGGGCGCAGATGACGCTGGGCCTCGGGTCGCTCGCGCTCTCGGTGCCCCTGACCGTGATCGTGGTGGTGAACACCGAGAAGACCATGCCGCTCCTGCTCGTGTTCGCGCTCATCGCCGCCGTCAACTTCGCGTACGCGATCACCAGGACGGGCGGACGCGGCAACAGACAGTGACCACCGCCCCGGCCGGGCACACCCTCGCCCCCTCTCCCATCGAGCGCTAAATCGTTCTATATACCTTTAAGTCGCTAAAGTCCGACTTTTTCTAAAAATATTTCGCGGCGGGAGGCAACCTCCCGTCGCTTTTTCGTGTCCTAGTGGATTGACCGGTAGTAAACAAACCGCAAAGGACGACGATGAAGCGAAAAGTCGCAACAATCGCCCTCGCGGCCGTGACCGCGCTGGGCGTGACGGCGGTGCCCTCGGCCGCCGGGACGGCCACGGCACAGCCTGGCGCGAAACAGCCCGGTACCAAGCAAGGCGGCGCGAAGAGCGTGTCCGGCAGTGTGTCGGGCACGGTCACGCTCATCACGGGCGACAAGGTGACCGTGTCCGGCGCACCGGGAGATCCGAACGCGTACCAGGTCCGGCCGGGGGCCGGACGCAGGGCGTCCTTCTCGGTCCAGAAGTTCGCCGGCCACGTGTACGTGATCCCGTCGGACGCGGCCTCCCTCGTCGGCAGGGGCCTGGTCGACCGGCGCCTGTTCGACGTCACGCAGCTGCTGGAGTGGCGCTACGACGACGCGCACCGCGCCGACATCCCGATCATGACGCAGGGCGGCACGGCCCCGAAGGCGGCAAGGGCCGGGCGCACGCTGGACGACGTCGGGCTGGCGGCGGCCCGGGTGCCCAAGGCACAGGCCGCCGCCGTCTGGAAGGACCTGCGGCCGGGCGCGGAGGCGGCCAGGTCGCTTACGGCCGGCGTGACCAAGCTCTGGCTGGACGGCAAGCTGTCCTACTCGCTCGACAAGAGCGTCCCGCAGATCGGCGCCCCGGAGGCCTGGAAGAAGGGCCTGACGGGCAAGGGCGTGACCGTCGCGGTCCTCGACTCCGGCTATGACCCGAACCACCCCGACCTCAAGGGCGTGGTCACCCAGTCCGCCAACTTCTCCGACGAACCCGACACCAGCGACAACGTCGGCCACGGCACCCACGTGGCCTCCATCGTCGCGGGCTCGGGCGCGGCGTCCGGCGGCAGGTACAAGGGCGTGGCACCGGAGGCCAAGATCGCCCTCGGCAAGGTCGGCGGCGCCTTCGGCATCGCCGAGTCGGCGCTGATCGCCGGCATGGAGTGGGCGGCGACCGAGGTCAAGGCCCCGGTGGTGAACGTCAGCATCGGCGGGCCGGACGGCCAGGACATCGACCCGGTCGAGCAGGCGGTGAACACGCTCAGCGAGCGGACCGGCACACTGTTCGTCATCGCGGCCGGCAACTCGGGGCCGCGGTCCATCGGCAGCCCGGGCAGCGCCGACGCCGCGCTCACCGTCGGGGCGGTCGACGTCGGCGACCGTCTCGCCGGGTTCTCCAGCCAGGGCCCGCGCGTGGGCGACCGCGCCGTCAAGCCGGACATCACCGCGCCGGGCGTGGAGATCACGGCCGCGGCGGCCGAGGGCACCGCCTCGGGGCCCTACGTGGCCCACAGCGGCACCTCGATGGCGACCCCGCACGTCGTGGGCGCCGCCGCCATCCTGGCCCAGCAGCACCCGGACTGGAAGGGAGCGCGCCTCAAGGCCGCACTGATGGCCTCGGCCGAGCCCGGCGCGGACCTGACGCCGTACCAGCAGGGCACCGGGCGGGTCGACGTGGCGAAGGCCGTCACCCAGACGGTGGTGGCCGACACCCCGAACGTCTGGGCCGTCGTGCGCTGGCCCGGAGGCGGCCCGGCCGTCACCAAGCAGATCACCTACGCCAACACCTCGGCCGCGCCGGTGGACCTCGCGCTGACCGAGGACGGCCCGTTCGCCCTCTCCGCCGGCCACCTCACGGTCCCCGCGGGCGGCAGCGCGTCGGTGACGCTGACCCTGGCCTCCGGGCTGGCGCCCGGCACCTACCCCGGGGTCGTCACCGCGACGGCGGACGGCGTGAGCGTGCGCAGCCTGGCGGGGGCGTTCGTCGAGCCGGAGTCCTACGACGTGACGGTGAAGGCGACCGGCAGGGACGGCGCGCCGCTCGACGACGTCTTCGCCATGTTCTACGACCTCAAGACCGGCGAGTTCAACGACCTGCGCTTCAGCGGCGGGGTCGCCAAGACGCGCCTGCAGCGCGGTGACTGGAAGCTCATCGCCGACCTGCTGGAGGAGAACGCCTACACCTTCACCCACCGTACGGTGACGGTCGGCACTCATGACGAGACCGTGGAGCTGGACGCCCGCAAGGCCGGCCTCGTCAAGTTCTCGCTGGACGACCCGGCGGCCACGTCCACGGGGTTGGTCCAGATCAACAGCCGCATGGCGGACGGTGACGCGACGTTCGAGAGCATCTTCCTAGGGGCCGAGCCGCAGGGCTGGGGCGCCTACCTCCTGCCCTCCCGCGAGCCGGACATGGACTACGCGGCCCGCTCGGTGTGGGAGAAGGGCTCGCCGGTGACGAGCCGGTACGACCTGGTCGACTACCGGAAGGGCGGCCTTCCCGCCGACCCGGGAGGCCGGTTCAGGAAGGCGGAGCTGGCGAAGATCACGGCCACCCTCCGCGCCCAGGACGTCGCCGCCCCGGCCGAGTTCGACCGGGTCGCGAGCCTACCGGGCCAGTCGTTCCTCATCATCGGGGCGTCGCCGTCGGCCGTGGCGGTTCCGAGCACGCTGACCAACTATGCGACGCCCGGGGCCGGCCTGACCTGGAACGCCGCCTTCGCGCACGACGCGGGGACCTACCTCCTGGCCGACGCGCAGGGGCGCACCGTGCGGCGCGGCAACACCTCCGAGACGTGGAACGCGGCGGCCACCGGCCCGTCCGCTCCTCCGGTGCTGCGGTTCGAGGACGAGCTGGTCTACATCCTCGACGGCCTGTTCACCGACTCGCGCGCCGGCCGCCTCGGCTGGGACGGCAACGTCACGGGGACGGCGAGCCTCAGCAAGGACGGCACCGTCCTGCAGAGCACCGAGCTCGACGACTGCGACTTCGGCGGCTGGTGCGGCCTGCAGGCGACGGTCCCGGCCGAGGCGGCGACGTACACGGTGAACGTGTCGGCCCGCCGCACGGCCCCGTACTCCACGCTGGCGACGGGAGTCGACGCGACGTGGACGTTCAAGTCGGCGCACACGGCGGACGTGGCGGAGGTCCCGGTGCCCGCCGTGAAGTTCAACCTGCTGGGGGTCGACGCCTACAACCGGGCGAGGCCCGGCTCGATCACCGCGATGGGGATGACCACCGAGGGCGGCGAGCTGACCGCACTGAAGGTGGAGGCGTCCTTCGACGACGGCAGGACCTGGCGGACGCTGCGGGTGGACCGGGTCGGCGGCGGGTGGGCAGCCTTGGTGGCGAACCCCGGCTCCCCTGGCTTCGTGTCGCTGCGCGCCACGGGCACCGGCGCCGACGGCTCCCAGCTCAAGGAGACGATCACCCGGGCGTACGCGGTCCGGCGCTGAACGGACACGCTGACCGGCGCTGACCTGCGCTGAACAAGGGCCGGGTGTGGCGCGGATCCGGGGAAAGTCCACCGGCCGCCGCCACACCCGGCGCGAGTAGTCCCGGTCCGGCCGGTCAGCCGTGCAGGCGGGCCAGCCGGGCCACGGCCTCGTCGATGATCTCGTCCTTCTTGCAGAAGGCGAACCGCACGAAGTGCCGCCCGAGCTCCCGGCGGTCGTAGAAGACCTGCGTGGGGATGGCGACGACGCCGGCGAGCTCGGGCAGCCGCCGCGCGAGCTCCAGGCCGTCGGTGAAGCCGAGCGGGCGGATGTCGGTCTGCACGAAGTACGTCCCCGCGGGCCGGTACACCGCGAAGCCGGCGGCCGTGAGCCCGGCCATCAGGCGGTCGCGCTTGCCGGCGAGCTCGTCGCGCAGGCCGCCCACCCAGGGCAGCTCCTCGCGCAGGGCGTGGGCGACCGCGAGCTGCCAGGGGGCGCCGGAGGTGAACGTGAGGAACTGCTTGACCGTCTGGGCGGCGGTGACGAGCGCGCGCGGCGCGCAGATCCAGCCCGTCTTCCACCCGGTGACCGAGAACGTCTTGCCCGCCGAGGAGATCATGACGGTGCGCTCGCGCATGCCCGGCAGCGTGGCGAGGGGGATGTGCTCGACCCCGTCGTAGGTGAGGTGCTCGTACACCTCGTCGGTGACGGCCACCAGGTCGTGCTCCTGGACGACGGCGGCGATGGCCGCCAGCTCGTCGTAGGTGAAGACGGTGCCGGTGGGGTTGTGCGGGGAGTTGACCAGGATCGCCCGGGTGCGCGGGCCGACGGCGGCGCGCAGCTCGGCGGGGTCGAAGGTGAAGCGGCCGTCCACGGGGCGCAGCGTGACCGGGCGGCGCACGGCGCCCGCCAGCGAGATCGCGGCGGCGTAGGAGTCGTAGTACGGCTCGAAGACGATCACCTCGTCGCCGGGCTCGCACAGGGCGAGGACGGACGCGGCGAGGGCCTCGGTCGCGCCCACGGTCACCAGGATCTCGCCGTCCGGGTCGTAGTCCAGCCCGTAGTGCTGCTTGCGGTGCTCGGCGACGGCCTGCCGCAGCTCGGGCACCCCCGGCCCGGGAGGGTACTGGTTCAGCCCGTCCCTGATCGCGGCGACGGCCCGTTCGAGCATGGCCGGGGGGCCGTCGGTGTCGGGAAAGCCCTGCCCGAGGTTGATCGACGATGTGCGGACCGCCAGCGCGGTCATCTCGGCGAAGACCGTAGTGCCGAACTCGCGCATGCGCGCCACCAGAGGTTCGCTCACGTCGGCAGCCTATCCGCCCGTCAGGCATTAGCCTCGTCGGGTGGATGCCTGGATTGCCCCCTTATATGAGACCTGTGAGTGGCGGCGGCACGGGTGACGCGGGTCCGGGAACTCGACACGCTGCGCGGCTTCGCCGTCTGCGGCATCACCGTCGTCAACCACTGGCAGCACACCGCCGGCGCGCTGGAACGGCGTGTCCCCACCCCGGCCGACTGGGTGGTGGAGAACCTCCTGCAGAGCCGCTTCTACCCCGTCTTCTCCTTCCTCTTCGGCGTCAGCTTCGTCCTGTTCCTGCGCTCGGCCGCCCGCAGGACCCCGCGCCCGTGGTGGCCGCTGCTGCGCAGGCTCGGCGTGCTCGCCTGCCTCGGCCTGCTGCACCGGCTCGTCAGCCCGGGCGAGGTGCTGCTGCCGTACGCGACCGCCGGCGCGCTCGTGCTGCTGCCCGCCTCCTACCTGCCCCGATGGCTCGTGCTCACCGCCGGGGTGGCCGGCACGCTGTGGGCGGTGCTCGCCGAGGCCGGCGGCATCTGGCTGGTCCCGGGGCTCTTCCTGCTCGGCATGGCCGTGTTCGAGTACGGCCCCGGCCCGCGCGCCCTGACGCCCGCCTTCGCGGTGAGCGCCCCCCTGGCCGTCGTGCTGACCGGCGCATGGGTGTACCTGTGGGCACACCCGGAGACGTTCCGCTTCCCCTACACGGTCGCCGTCTACCCGCTCGCCGGGCTCGCCGCCGCCGTCGCGTACTGCACCGGCGTCCTGCTGCTCGCCCGCCGCGCCCCCGTTCTCGCCGGCTTACTCCAGCCGCTCGGGCGGATGACGCTCACCGCCTACCTGGCGGGCAGCGTCTCGGCCGCCGCCCTCGCACCCCTGCTCGTGCTGGACGGCACCAGGCTCGGCGCCCTGGGCGCGGCGGCCGCCGTCCTGGCGATCTTGACCGGGTTCGCGCACTGGTGGCAGGCGCGCTTCCGCCATGGCCCGCTGGAGTGGGTCTGGCGCTGCCTCACCTGGGGGGAGTTCGTCCCCAACCGCCGCTCCCCCGGCGGAGAGACGCCCGGGACCGCCTCGGACGGGACGCCGGGCGACCGCTCCGAGGGACGGGCGCCGCGGGATCTCGGCAACTGACGCCCTCCCCGCTTACGCTGGTGTCGTGACCCGCATCGCCCTGTGCCAGATCCCGGTGTCCGAGGACCCGAAGACGAATTTGGAACGCGTCCGCGACGCGCTCGGCAGGGCCGCCTCCAAGGGCGCCACCCTGGCCGTCTTCCCCGAGGCGACGCTCACCCGCATCGGCAAGCGCGTCGCCGACTTCGCCGAGCCGCTCGACGGCCCCTTCGTGACCGCCGTGGCCGACGCCGCGCGCACGCACGAGGTGGCGGTCGTCCTCGGCACGTTCGAGCCGGTGGAGGGCCGGGTCCACAACACCGCCGTCGCCCTGGACCGCCGCGGGCGGCGCGTGGCGGCGTACCGGAAGATCCACCTGTTCGACTCCTTCGGCGCCCGCGAGTCGGACCTGGTCGCGCCCGGGGACACACCGGTCGTCGCGGAGCTCGCCGGCCTGCGCCTTGGCCTGATCACCTGCTACGACATCCGCTTCCCCGAGCACGCCCGCGCGCTCGTCGACCTCGGCGCCGACGCCTTCGCCGTGATCGCCGCCTGGGGCACCGGGCCGATGAAGGAAGAGCACTGGACGACGCTCGTCAAGGCGCGGGCCATCGAGAACACCATGTGGACGATCGCGGTCGGGCAGGCCCCGAACCCGCAGGCCCTGGACGGGTTCGGCGTGGGCAGGAGCATGCTCGCCGACCCGATGGGCGTGGTGCGGGCCGATCTCGGGCCCGGGTCCTGCGTCCAGGTGGTCGAGCTGGACCCCGCCGAGACCGAGCGCGTGCGCGCCACCCTGCCCAGCCTTTCGCACCGGCGCGCAGATATTTATCGCGCCGTGGGGAAAGCCGAGGTCGCCAGATCGTAAAATGCCGAGTGTGAGCGAGCCGGCGCCAAGAACGCAGATGCAGAAGGTCATCCCTCCTCGGCTGCTGGTGCCCTACCTCGCGGGCCAGCGCACGATCATCTCGGGGTACGTCTACCGCGTGCAGGACTGCTCGCGGCTGTCCACCCCCGAGCAGATCATCTCCGCGCTGGACCTCACCTTCGAGGGCTCGGAGCTGAACCCCACGGTGCCCGAGCTGTACATCCTGCGGTGGCACTCGCGCGAGACCGACGTCTACGTCGTTCCCTACGGCCCGCACATGGGCGGAGATTGGAACGATTCGCCCCCCTTCGCGGGCAACGGCTTCACCACCTCGCGCCAGCACGTCGTCCCGCAGTTCCACACCACGCCGATGCCCATCCCGGCGGGCGCCGAGATCCGGCACCTCACCACCCGCGGTGAGCGGCACTTCGCCGAGTACGACGGGCTGACCTGGCGGCCGGCGGCATGAGCGAGATCGAGCCCGTGGGCCTGGGCTTCATCGCCCGTCTGCACGACCAGACGTACGCCGCCGCCCTCGGCCCCGGCCCGGGCGACGTGGTCCTGTTCAGCGAGGAGCCCCGCGAGGGGTTCGACCAGGTGGGCGGCTACTGGCGGCGGCGGGTCCGGCGCGACGAACTGCAGTGGCTGGTGCTGCTGCGCACGGTCGGCGCGTTCGGCGGCGAGCCGTGCGTGGTCCTCGACGAGGACGAGGACGGCCTGCACATCGCCTACACCGGCCACAGCGGCCCCAAGGCCGAGGCCCTCGGCTACTGGATGGTCGATCACGGCGCGTACGAGGTCGTCGTGCCGCACGAGGAGGTCCACTCGATCCGGGTCGAAAGAATCCCGGTGCCGAGTCAACCGGCCCAGGGCGCGAGTGTCTCCAACATGTGACCCACACTTCGACCGCCTCGCGCGAGCGCCCCACGTTCGCCGAGATCTTCGCCGCGCACTACCCGGCGATGGTCCGGCTGGCCGGGCTGCTCGGCGCGGACGATCCCGAGGACATCGCGCAGGAGGCGTTCGCCCGCCTGCACCGAAGACAGGGACGGCTGCGCGATGACGCCGCCGCCGTCCCCTACCTGCGCGCCATCGTCTGCAACCTGACCCGTAACCGCGTCCGCCACCTGCGGCTCGTACGCCTGCGCCGCCCGGACCCTCCGCCGCCCGTGCCGAGCGGCGAGCAGGCGGTACTGGTCGCCGAGCGCCACCGCGCCCTGCTCGCCGCCGTCGACCGGCTGCCGCGCCGCCAGCGCGAGGCCGTCGTCCTGCGGTACTGGCTCGACCTGTCCGAGCGCGAGATCGCCGACGCCATGGGCGTCACCACCGGCTCGGTGAAGAGCCATGCCAGCCGCGCGATCGCGGCCCTCGGACGCGCCCTGGAGGAGAACGATGATTGAGGACGACCTTCGCGAGGCCCTGGACGCCCGCGCCTCCGCCTACGAGACCGATCCGCGCGCGTGGATCGGCGTCCAGCGCCGCGTCTCCCGAAGGCGCCGCCTCGCGTGGGCGAAGGCCGCCACCGTCCCGCTCGCGGCGGGGGCCGTGCTGGGCGGCGCGGCGATCGTCGTCACCGGCGCGGGGCAGGGGGACGACACGGCGACGATCACCGCCTCTCCCACGGTGTCCGCCACCGCCCCGCGGAAGCGTCACGACGACGCGTACTCGTCGGTCACCGCGACCGCGCCTCCGATCGGCGGCACGCTGACGGTGGACGACCCCGGCGTCGGCAGGCCCATGCGGCTCTGGTTCGCCGAGGAGCGGCGCGAGGACGGCACGACGTACATCGCGCTGTGCACGGCGCGGCAGACCCCCACGGGGGGCAGCGACGCGGGTTGCGGGGCGAGGGATGACGAGACGGGCCACCCCGGCGAGCGGGCCTGGTTCGGGAGCCACACCGGTCATGGCTGGCCGCTGCCGGAGAAGCGGACCGCCTACGGCGCGGCGCGCGAGGACGTGACCAAGGCGGAGGCCGTGACCGCCGACGGCACGCGCTTCCCCGGTGAGATCCACCGGTTGCCCGGCGCGCCCCTGTCCGTCTGGACGGTGACGTACCCGTACGAGGAGAAGATCAAGGGATGGGAGTTCTCCGACGCCCGAGGCAAGGTCGTCCAGTGGGTGGCGAACCCCTTCTACCCGGGCTTCCCCGATCCGGTGGGCGCGTCCGACGCCAAGCCGGTGGGGCCCGCGCTCGACCTGCCCGGAGGGCCGGCGGCGCGCATGTACGACGACGGGTCGCTGGTGTGGCGGCTCGGCGGCAGGATCATGGGGGCCGATTCAGCTGGAAAGATGGGGATATCGCCGTCTGATGGGCGTCTCTCGGATGGAGTGATGGATTCTCCGGTCGTGTCGCATTTCGAGGCCAGCAGGTGGTTCGGCTACGCCAGGGCGCGCACGGCCCGGGTCGAGGTCACGTTCGGGGACGGGCGCTCCGCCCGCGCGCGAACCGTCCGCGATCCGTGGAAGCAGGGCGTGGTCATGTTCTCGGTCCCCTTCGAGCCCGCGGGCGACGTGTACCTCTCGGGGTACCGGGTCGTGGGTTTCGACGCCCGCGGCAAGGAGGTGTGGCGGCACGACGAGCCCGCGCATCCGCCGCTCTGGCAGGAGGATCCCGCGTCGGCTCAGCCGGACGCGCCTCCCACGCCGAGCCCGCGGTAGCGGGCGAGCCGGGTGGCCAGGCGGTCCCCGGCCGGGCGTTGGAGCAGACCGATGATCTCGTACTCCAGCGCCCTGGCCACCCGCTCGCAGAAGGGCCTGGGCTCGTAGGCGGCATCCGGGTATTCCGGAATTATCCGGTCGACGATGCCGTCCCGCTGGAGGTCGGTCGCCCGTACGCCCTGCGCCTTGGCGATCTCCGGCGCGAAGTCGATCGTCCGGTACAGGATCGCCGAGGCGCCCTCGGGCGGCAGCGGGGACAACCAGCCGTGCTGCGCGCACAGCACGCGGTCGGCGGGCAGCAGGGCGAGCGCCGCGCCGCCCGCGCCCTCGCCGAGCAGCAGGCAGACGGTGGGCGCGTCCAGCACCACCAGGTCGGCCAGGCTGCGGGCGATCTCGGCCGCCAGCCCGCCCTCCTCCGAGGCCCTCGACAGCTCCGCCCCCGCCGTGTCGATCACGGTGACCAGCGGCAGGCCCAGCTCGGAGGCCAGGCGCATGCCCCGGCGCGCCACCCGCAGCCCCGCCGGGCCGAGCCTGCGGCCCTGGCGCCTGCGGTCCTGGCCGAGCACGACGGCGGGCGCCGCGCCGAACCGGGCCAGCGCCAGCAGCACGCCCGGGTCGCTCTCGCCGACGCCCGTTCCGTTGAGCGGCGTGACGTCGGAGGCGCCGAGCTTCAGCAGCGCCCTGACGCTCGGCCGGTCGTCGCGCCGCGAGCGGCTGATCGCCTCCCACGCCTCCACCGTCACCGGGCGCTCGGGCGGCTCGGGCCCCCGTTCGAGCTCCGGCCCCTTCGGGGCGCACAGCACGGCCAGCGCGCGGATCGCGATCTCCCTGGCGTTCTCGGCCGACACCACGGCGTCGACCAGGCCGTGCTTGAACAGGTTCTCCGAGACCTGCACACCCTCGGGGAACGCGTAGCCGTACAGCGACTCGAACACCCGGGGGCCGAGGAAGCCGATGAGCGCCCCCGGCTCGGCGGCGGTGACGTGCCCGAGCGACCCCCATGAGGCGAACACCCCGCCGGTCGTCGGATGCCGCAGGTACACGATGTACGGCAGGCCCGCGGCGCGGTGGGCCGCCACGGCCGCGCCGATCTTGATCATCTGGACGAAGGCCAGCGCGCCCTCCTGCATGCGGGTGCCGCCCGAGGCGGGGGCGGCCAGCAGCGGCAGCCGTTCCGCCGTCGCCCGCTCGACCGCGCGGACCAGGCGTTCGGCGGCGGACACCCCGATCGACCCGGCGAGGAAGGAGAACTCGCAGGCCATCACCGCCACCCGGCGCCCGGCCAGCAGGCCCTCGCCGGTGACCACGGACTCGTCGTAGCCGCTCTTGGCCCGTGCGGAGGCCAGCTCCTCGGCGTAGGCGGACCCGGGCGGGGCCGGGTCCACCGGGGGCTCGTCCCACGACTTCCACGAGCCGCGGTCGAGGACGGTGTCGATGAGCGTGCGGGCATCAGGGCGGTCGGGACTCGTCGGCGACACGGTCGGCCCGGTCACCCTTCCCGCTCGGCCAGCCAGTCAAGCACGGCCCGGGTGTCCTGGCCGAGCTCCGGCGGGGGCGCGTGCTCGGCGGGCGGGGCGCCGTCGAACCTGAGCGGCGACCCCGGCAGCTCGATCGTCCCGAGCACCGGATGCTCCACGGTGACGACCAGGCCCTGCGAGCGGGTCTGGTCCCAGGCGTAGACCTCGTCCAGCGAGCGGATCGCCCCGGCCGGGATGCCCAGCTCGGCCAGCGCGGCCAGCCAGTGCGCCCGGTCGTGGACGGCGAGGGCCTTCTCCACGTCGGCGATCAGCTCGTCGCGGTGCGCGAACCTCTGCCGGTTGACCGCGTACCTCGGGTCGGCGGGGTCGATGCCCAGCACGGGCGCGAGCTTGCGCCACTGCGCGTCGTTGGCGACGGCGATCTGGATCATCCCGTCGGCGCAGTGGAACGCCCCGTACGGCGCGATCGAGGCGTGGTGGTTGCCCGCCGCGGCCGGGACCTTGCCGCCCACCGTCCAGGCCGTCCCGTGGTAGGAGTGCACGCCGACCACCGACGCCAGCAGGGACGTGCGGACGACCTTGCCGAGGCCGGTGCGCTCGCGCTCGTACAGGGCCGCGAGCACGCCGTAGGCGCCGTGGATGCCCGCGAGCAGGTCGGCGATCGACGCGCCCACGCGGTACGGCTCGGCGGGCGAGGGGCCGGTGAGGCTCATCAGGCCGGCCTCACCCTGGGCGATCTGGTCGTAACCCGGCCTGCCGCCCTCGGGACCGTCGTGGCCGAAACCGGTGATGGAGAGGATCACCAGGCGGGGGTTCAGCTCGTGCAGGCGCTCGACGGGGAAGCCGAGGCGGTCGAGCACGCCGGTGCGGAAGTTCTCGATCAGGACGTCGCTCTGTCTCACCAGGCGGGTCAGCAGATCGGCGCCCTCGGGGGACTTGAGGTCGAGGGTGATGGACTTCTTGTTGCGGTTGGCCGCGAGGAAGTACGTCGAGATGTCACCCGAGGGGCCGGCGAACGGCGGCCCCCAGCCGCGCGACTCGTCCCCGCCGTCGGGATGTTCCACCTTGATGACCGTGGCGCCCAGATCGCCCAGCATCTGCGCTCCGTGCGGCCCGGCGAGCGCCCGGGACAGGTCGAGCACCACGATGTCGCTGAGAGGTCCCTGCAAGGTCAGCCTCCACGGGGGTCGGGGGGAGAATCATAGTCTCCACCGGCAAGCCTGCCAGGTCCGGCCGTCCGATCCGAACCCAGCTCGCCCCACGATTCCGTGTCGCCCGGCCGCCGCCCGTGTGCCGAGCCGGTGACGACCCCACGGCACGGGCTCCGGTGGCGCCGCCCGGCGCGTTCCGGGCGGCGCCGGCCCACCCGATGCCGGAACGATCGGCGAGCCGCGCCGCGCCCAGGGCCGCACATGAGGGCCGGCCCCGGTCCCCTGCCGCTCGTGCTGTCCCGTCGCGTGGTCTCTCCTAGTGGGTCGTCTTGCGCGCGCGCCAGCGGTCCACCATCTCGCGAAGCTTGCGCTGGTTGTGAGGGTCACGAGCCATCGTCTTCGCCTTCTCGACGTGCTCGCGGCCCTTCGCGCTGCGCAGGTACTCCTTGATGCGCTCAAGCATGGACGCCATACTCTTCACCACCATCTGTCGGTCACCGTTTCCACTGAACGGCTACCCTCCACATCCCCCGCCAATCACGCATTGTGCCCACTAGCTGCAAAAACAGGACAACCAGTGACGATTGCGGGATAGAACCACGACGTTCGCGGGATCACGCCATGACGCGCCACGCCGTGACCTGCGATTCCCCGGCGCCGTGCCGCACGCCCCCCGGGTGCGTTACCTTGGTCACCCGGTACGGGTACGAGCGGAATCGGCGGGAGGCGCGCGCACATGGGAACCCCGGCGCCGGCAACGCCTACCGGCGACGCGCGCCAGGCCACCCGTCCCCGCCTCGGCGACGTTCGCCTCGCCGGGAGGACCCGCTGAACCGCGGCGGCGACCCGGCCTCGACCAAGATCTTGGAGCGCGTCCGGCGGCTGCTCGACCTCGCCGAGCACCCCGGCACCGGCGAGGAGGAAGCCGCCGTCGCCTCCGCCCACGCCGCCGCGCTCATGCTCCGGTACGGGCTCGACGCCTCCGCCGTACGCCGCGGCTCCACCGGCCGGGCCGAGACGATCGACGGCATCGAGTTCGAGGTCTCCAACCGCGGCGGCCACGCCCGCGAGCGGTGCTGGGCCCTCCACCTGGTGTGCGAGGCGCTCGGCTGCAAGGGGGCGCAGCGCTGGACCGGCGTCAAGGGCCGCGGCATCCGGGCCGCCACGCGCGTCACCATGACCGTCATCGGGCCCGAAGCCGTCCTGGACGGCCTGCGCGTGCTGCTGCCGTCCCTCACGCTCCAGATGGAGAACCAGGTCAGGCCCGCGCTACGGCGGTTCGCCCTCACCGCACTTGAGACGGTGACGGACAAGGACCGGCGCGCCCGGGCGTCCGCCGACTTCCGGCGCGCGTTCTACGTCGGATTCGGCACGGGCGTGTCCGCCAAGCTCCGCGAGCGCGTCGCCGAGGTCGCCGGCGAGGTGCGGGGAAGCGGCGCGGAACTCGTCCTCCTCGACCGCGCCGCCCTGGTGCGCGAGGAGTTCGACCGCCGCTTCCCCGGCCTGAGACCCGCCCGCACCACTCCCCTGGACCGCGACGGCTTCTACACCGGCCGCGAGTCCGGCCACCGCGCCGACCTCAGCGACCGAACCCTCCCCGACCCCCTCGCCGCACAACTGCCCGCCCCGCGCGACGACCGGCCATAGCGTCCCGCGCCGCGACGGCGTTCAGGCATGACGAGCCAGCGAGGCGTACGCCTGCTCTGGGGTGAAATCGTGACGGAACCACCGGCTCCGGCGCCCGTTCTCGCGAAGGAGGCGCCCTCGTGAACGTCCACGGCCGGTGATGGCCGCCAGGCAACAGAACTATGGAGGGCCGGTAGCTCCTCACTCCCGCGTATCGGTGATTACCTGAAAACGCCCCCTTTTCGATGGATCCGTAAGGAGTCGTCCCCAGTGCGAATCCGCAGATTACAAGCCGCGGCGGCACTCGCCGTGGCGGTGAGCGCCGGCGCCCTCGCCACCGCCGCACCTGCCGTCGCCTCGGCCTCCACCCATGTGTCCGCGTCCAGCCACGCGCCCGCCTCCGCCGAGGGCCGCCTGGCCCCGCTGCCGCCGGACTGGTATCGCCAGGGCCCCTATCCGACCAAGGCGGCCTGCGATGCCGGCCTGTTCGACGCCGGCGACGACGGATACACCGGGTACAGCGCCTGCTACTACTACAACGGCGACCGCTCCTATGCACCGGGCTACTACTTCAACGTGTACATCCCCTGAGCGTCCTTTCCCCCTCATCGTGATCGCCACGTCCGGCATGCCGCCCGGCCGGGCCGTCGTGAACAGCGCGGGCCCATGGACACGACGTCGGTGTCCATGGGCCCGCCCCTGTCTGTCGGCCGGCGTCAGAAGGTGGCGACGTTCAGCAGCTTCTCCGGAATGCCGAGAACCGGGACGGCCGCGGCCTGGAGCGACGTCCTGACCGACGCCGGAGTCGCGGCCGGGTGCGTGGCCTTCCAGAGCGCCGCGCCCCCCGCCACGTGCGCGCTCGCCATCGAGGCACCCGAGAGGGTCTTGTACAAGCTGCCGATCCAGGTGGAGTAGATACAGAAGCCCGGAGCGATGAGGTCGACATCGTCGCCGAAATTGGAGGTGGGGCTCCGAGTGTCGTCGGGAGCGCTGGAGCAGCCGGTCGCTCCACCGCCGGGAAGCCCGTTGTAGTCGGCCAGCGTGCTGACGGTGATGACCTCGTCGTAGGCCGCGGGAACGAAGAGGGCCGCGTCCGAGGCGCTGTTCCCTGCCGCCACCGCGTACGTCACGCCCGCCGCGACGGAGGTGCAGATCGCCAGGTGCAGGGCGTCGCCGTTGGTGCGGCCGCAGTCGCCGTCGTCGAAGCCGGACCCGCCGAGGCTCATGTTGACGACCTCGATCTCCGAGGCGTGGGCAGTGACGTAGTTGATGCCGCAGATGACCTGCGCCCATGTACCAGTTCCATCGCGGTTCAGCACGCGCACCGGCCACAGCCGGGCCCCCGGGGCGACCCCGACGACCCCGGCGGTGTTGTCGATCGCGCCGATCGTCCCGGCGACGTGCGTCCCATGCCCGTTGAGGTCGTTGGCGCTGGTCCCGTCGTTGCAGTTCTTGGCGCCCGCCGTGTAGACGTTCAGCTCGGGGTGGGTCAGCTGGATGCCGGTGTCGATGACCGCCACGTCCACGTTGACCCGTTCGTCGACGTTGTTGATCCTGGCGGTTGGGCTGAGGTCGGCGTCCACCCGGTTGACCCCGGTGGGCAGCGTCTGCGCGGCGATCGAGACCGTCTTGTCGGGCTGCACCCACTGCACCAGGGGGTCCTTGGCAAGGGCCGCGGCCGCCTCGGCGGTCATCTTGGCCGAGTAGCCGCTGAGCGCGTGGCTGTAGATGTCGTCCACGCCGACGGCCCGGGAAGCCGCCAGCGAGTTGCGCACGAACGACGTGGCGTCGGTTCCGTCCTTGAGCACGACGATGTAGTGGCCGACGGGTTCGGGAGCGGCGGCGATGGCGGCTGTGGCCGTAATCGACGCCATGGCCAGGGAAGCGGTGAAAAGTGCTGCGAAGAGCGTTCTGCGCACGGGGCCGATCCTCTACTCAGTGGTCTATGAACCGATGAGGCCGGGGCGAACCGGGTGGGACGTCGGTGGCCCGCCTCGCGAAAAGGACCCACGGGTCGGCGATCCCCGTGGGTCCTTCGTATCTCGATCAAGCCTTCGTCTCTCGGTCAGGCCTTCCGTATGGGGACGGAGGGCTCAGTCGACCTCAGAAGGTCGCGACGTTGAGCAGCTTCTCCTTGATCCCGTCGGGGTCGTCCACGTTGTTCCAGTTCGTGGTGCCCGCGGTCTGCAGCGCCGACTTCACGGCCGCCGGGGTCGCCGTCGGATGCGTCGCCTTCCACAGCGCCGCGCCGCCCGCGACGTGCGGGGACGCCATCGAGGTGCCGGAGATGGTGTTGTACGAGCTGCCGGTCCAGGTGGAGTAGATGCAGACGCCCGGAGCGATGATGTCGACGTCGGCGCCGTAGTTGGAGAAGTTGGCCTTGGTGTCGTCCACGTCGCTGTAGCAGGTGGCCGCGCCGCCGCCGCCGGGCGTCCCGTTGAAGTCGGCCAGCGCGCTGACGGTGATGACCTCGTCGTACGCCGCGGGCACGAAGCTGGCCGAGTTCGTGTTGTTGTTCCCCGCCGCCACCACGAAGGTCACGCCCGCCGCGACCGCGGCACAGATCGACTTGTGCATGGCATCGGCGTTGTTGTTGCCACAGTTGCCGTCGTCGGTGCCGGACCCGCCGAGGCTCATGTTGGCGACCTCGATCTGCGAGGCGTTCGCGGTGACGTAGTCGATGCCGCAGATGACCTGCGCCCACGTACCGGATCCGCCGGCGTTCAGCACGCGCACCGGCCACAGCCGGGCACCCGGCGCGACCCCGACGACGCCGTTGGCGTTGTCGATGGCGCCGATCGTGCCCGCGACATGCGTGCCGTGACCGTTGCCGTCGTTGGCGCTGGTGCCGTCGTTGCAGTTCTTGGCGCCCGCGGTGTAGACGTTCAGCTCGGGGTGGGTCAGCTGGATGCCGGTGTCGATGACCGCCACGTCCACGTTGACCCGCGTGTCCACGCCGTTGATCGCGGCGGTGGGGCTGAGCTCGGCGTCGATCCGGTTGATTCCGGTGGGCAGCGTCTGCGCGGCGATCGAGACCGTCTTGTCGGGCTGCACCCACTGCACCAGCGGGTCCTTGGCGAGGGCCGCGGCCGCCTCGGCGGTCATCTTGCCCGAGTAGCCGCTCAGCGCGTGGCTGTAGATGTTGTCCACGCTGATGGCCTGCGATCCGGCCAGCGAGTTGCGGACGAACGACGCGGCGTTGGTTCCGTCCTTGAGCACGACGATGTAGTCGCCGACGGGGTCCGGCGCCGCCATCGCGGCCGTGGCCGGGATCACCGGCAGGGCCAGGGCGGCGGCGAACAGGGCTGTGAGGAGCGTTTTACGCACGGGGGGATCCTCCAGTCTGCGGTCCGTCCGTGTTGCGGACCGACAAAGAGGAGATTGACCTGCCTTACCCCCTCATTCCAGAGCGGAACGGAATCTGTTACCTGGAATTGACATAATGTAGTCAGATGAGTCTGAAGTGACGTAAAACAGCCTTTGAAACTGAAAGGTCCAGCTCCGACCCGGCATTCCGGAATACCAAAATCACGGCCGACCATAGGACGACGTGCATAGCCCTATAAAATATATGCGCCAGAGGCCCGCCGACTGAACAAAAGACCCCAACCCCGCAACCCGCCATGCGTTACCCATCCCCCGACCATCCCCGGCTTACGATGATCCCTCTTTCTTCACCCCTCCTGCGTTACTTTGGTCGTCCAGCACGCACCACGGGGGACACCGGAGACCGCGAACACGACCGTCAGGGCACGACCCCGCCCATGGGGCCGGTAGAGGTACGAGCCGCGGGCAGGACGCGGCCACGTGGGCGGAACGGACGGACGGACGAACGGAACGCCGGACGGGATCGGCCAATGGGGCGGCACGCACGGCCGACGGGGCGTCGGTAAGACCAGCGGACATGACCGAGAGCAGGGGACTGAACAATATGAGCGCAGGGGGCGTGAGCGCATGAGCACCGTGCCACCAGGGACAGGACCGCTGTCACCCGACTTCACGGGCATCGACCCGAACCTGATGGACGGTTTCATCACCGAGGTAGAGCACGCCCGGGGCGTCATCGGCGAGCGCACCGAGGCCATCCGCCGAGTATTCGCCGCCAACGGCGTACCCGCGACCTCCCTTGACCCCATCGGCGAGGTCGAACACTGGCTCGACGAACGCCTCCCCGACCTCAGACGCCGCAGCAAGCTGGCCCACGACACGGCCAAGCTCCCCGACTGGTCGCCGGGCGCGGGCGGCGGCTTGGTGCCGTACGAAGAGAAAAGCATGCTTCCGGCGGCGGAGGCACGACGGCTCGGCACAGATCTGGCGGCCCAGTACAAGAAGATCGACCCGGATGTCTTCTTCGACCCGGGCCTGGATGAGAAGTACCAGAAAATCGTCGATGCCCTGGCAGCCCATGCCAATGATCCCGCGTTCACCGCAGCCTTCTTCGCCAGCCTCGGCCTGGACCGGACCTTGCGGCTTCCCGAGCGACTGCGGCACGCCCTCCAGGAGGGCGACCAGTCGGCGGTCGACACGGTCAGCAAGGCGCTGGGAACGGCCCTCAGCGCCGGAGGCGCCGCAGTGGCCGGCCTAGCCGCGATCAGCAATGGCATGAAGAACAAGGCCGCGAACCACGACGAACAGACGGCCATCGGAGAGCTGCTGTCCGCAGGACGCTTCCCCACCGAGTGGCTCGCCCAAGTGGTCGCCACCCAGATCTTCATACCTGGCGAGAAGGCCGTGGGTTCGACACTCACGCCGTATCTCAAAGCGCTCGCCAGAGACCCCGGCGCGGCCCGCCTCGCGATCAGCCTGGCCACCCGCGACAGCCCGCTACCAAGGGACGTACTCGCCAAGTTCTCGATCCCCGGCATGCCCTCACCCGGCCGTTCAGACCAACGGCCCGACCTGGTGACCTTCCTGAAAAACCTCAACGACCGCTCGGCGGTGGACGCCACATCCGCCGACGCGTTCGGACGCGTCCTGGCATCGGCCTCCGGCGCCTACGACGAAAAAGACGGCCACCACAGCGACCCGGCCGCCCGCTTCGCCTTCACCGTAATCACCACAGCAGACGACCTCAAACTATCCGAACCCACCAGAATCCACCTCTCCGAAATCGCTGGGGCCTACGCCACCGAAATCACCGAGGGTGCCAACCTCGGCGACGCCAACCACGTCCTCCCCAGCGCATTCGGAAGCGTCAGGTCGCAGATTCCCGGGCTGAAACCCACCTTCCGGTTGAGCCCCGAAGACACCTACAAGTTCATCAAGACCTTCGCCGACAGCCTTGACAATCAGATGCCTTTCCAAGCGGGTATGGACATTCTCACTGCTCGACTGATCGGCGAAGGAGTGTCCGACATGATGAAGAACGACGACTCCACTCGGTTGGATGACACCTTCGCTGCACTTGGCAACGTCCGCGGCCTCCAACTGGCAGCCCGCGAAAAGCTCGGGAAAGCTGTAGACGACGCCGCCGAAGAATTCGACAAGATGCGAAGCTTTGCGATCGGCACCGGAATGGGACTAGCGGGACTCTTCCCTCCATTCGAAGGCATTCCGATCACCTGGACTGCTCTGAGTACCGCCTGGTCGGCCGTGGATGGATTCAAGCCAGATGATCTGAAAGAGGTCGAAAAGATTCGCACAGCCGATGAACTGGAAACTCTAGGTCGACAACACGCCATCGCTCAAGCATTGTTAAGGTCAGGCTTTAAACCCAAAATATCGCCACAAGAATACCAAGACGCATGCCCACCAGGCGTCTCCATCACCGACGGAGGCGGCCGCCTACGCCCGTTCGCCGACATCCTGAAGTTCGGGAACGATGGCCTCAACGCGCTGGACCGCTGGTTCACAGAAAACGGTCTGGACAGAGATAAAAACTCCCTGGGAGGAACCACCCGCTTCTTAGCCGACCGTTTCGACGGACGCAAGGACTATGCAAGGAACCGCACACACCTGTTCGACGGGCCGCTCAACTAACTTCCAAGCACGAGGTTTCCCCTCGGACCAAATATTCGCCATTCCCTGGCGAACTTAGGATCAAAATTGTCTGCGTGCCCCTATTCTGCACACGAACAGGCTGACCCGGATCACCTGTCGAAATAATGTCATAGGGTGCAACCCGCCTTAGCGCCCCCAGCAACGCGTCTACAAGCGCATCAGGCTTCCTTTGCGGGAGGTCTCGCCCTGTGGCAGCAAAGGTTTGTTTTACCTTACCATCAGCACAGGCTATGTTCTTGCCCCCAGGGTCAGTGATAGTCACATCGTCTGCATTTCGTTCCTTCAGCAGTTGTAGGATGTGACTTTTTAGGGTTTGACCGGCTTCGGCGACAGTGGGGCCTTTGTCCCATGTGCAGGCGGTCAAGGCAACGGGCGTCAGAAGAACAAGTAGGGCCGCCTTACACCAGAGCTTTGCGGGACTGGACAGGATGAGCATCGTCTTCGCCTCCATCTGGCTGGAACCCGGTCGCGCACCACATAATCTCAGTGAGAACCGCCGCGCCACCTAGTATCTACATCCTGACCGACGCATTCACCGCAGCAGGAGTCCGGCTTGCCCATCGACGACGATCTGGTGCCCAACCCCCGGCATCAGGATCTGGAAGCGGCTCTCGCCGCCGTGCGCGCACACGTACACGTACTGGAGACCGTTCTGGATCCGGCATGTGCGCAGTTCGGCGGCCAAGCGGTGTGGGTTGGGCCGACGGCTCGCGCCTTCGGCCAAGAGTTGAACGGCCGGAGGGCGCGGATGAAGACGGCCGTACAACACGTACTCGCCGAACTTGAGGCCGAGCTGCGATCCACTCCACTCAAGGTTTCGCGAGCGGTGGCAACCGGGATGAGCGGCTGGTCATAGTCGACGCTTAAGGCCGCCGCGACCTTCCACAAGTGCCTTGCTAGTCCCACCAGTACGTCGGCGGGGCGTCGGCAGCGCGTCTGGAGGGGAGGGCAGTACGTCGGCGGTGCGACGCCCGGTTGCTGTCGACCTCCTGGTCGCTTCTCCCCTTGCTTACGGTCACCCCTGGTCAGGGCCGCTCCCTCGTGACTGACGTGGTCTTGTACCGGCGCCGGTACGGTGGGGCGCGGCACGGCGAAATCGGCACCGCCGTACGGCGGGCCACCGATGGACCTTCGCCTAAAACACCGATGCGACGACGAAATCAGGTTCGCGGCGGCGACAGAGGCGGCAGTGTTGTCGGGTCAGGCGCCCGGACCTCGGATAGCGCTTCTCGCCAATCGGCGGTCACTGATCCCGAAGGCGCGAGCAGGGCATCGAACTCGTGGGCACGTACCACGACGACATGGCTGTGGCAGGTGTACGGATCGCGGATCGCGGCGGTGGCGATCCGGCAGGCCTCCTCAACCTCTCCGGCCTTGACGAGGGCGCATGCGTAGGCAAACCGCACCAGCGCGGGATCGGCGTTGTCGGTTGGGTCGTACGCGGCGAGCGCACGCGTCGCCACCTCCGCCGTGCCTTCGAGATCGCCGAGGTCAGCTCGGCCTCGCGTCTCGTAGAACATCTGTCTTTCCCGCTGGAAAGACAAAGCACCGGGCTGTTGTAGGGCCGGCTCGCACCGATCCAACGTGGTACGCGACCTGCTGATCGCCCGCTCGAAGGCGGCACGGTCTCCCAGGGAGGCATGCGCAAGGGCGGCGAAACCCCACATCCAGGCAATAGCCGGAGTAGCCCCCACCACCTGTTCCAGACGCGGTGTCACCAGCGCCAATGCACCGCGAGCATCGCCCGAATAGGTCGGTATGAGCAACGTACTAGACAGTGCAAGATCGGAGATGTAGCGGTCCCCGGCCTCGTCCGCAGCCCGCGTGGCTGCCGTATACCAGCGGCGGGCGAGCGCGAACTGATTGGCGCAAAACATGGTGACGCCGACCACGATGGACAGCTTGGCTCCGACACGAACCAGGCGGCGCTGCGATTCTGTGGGCTGCCGATGCCCGAGCAGTTCCCGCACGCTTGCCAAGCAGAGCAACGTCTCGGAGAGCAAGCTCGCAGGTGGGACCTTCTCCATTCTCTCTGCGAGCCGGTCGACTTGAGACTCCAAGAAGTGGAGGCGCGCTTCGCCAACGTTGCTGGCGTCGAGGGCCTGTTCGAAGAGGTCGGGGCCGCGCCAGAGGCTTTCTGCCAGGCCCAGGGCCATGGTCGTGGCGCCGAGTTGGAATACCTCTCGCCGGTTCGTGGCCGCCTCCCGGGGGTTGGGGGGCGTCTGGGGGACGCCGGAGTTGTTGCTTCCAGGGTCGTACGGGGCGAGGAGTTCCGCAACGGCGTGGCCCGGGAACATGCGCTCCAGGACCCGGCAGTGGTCGGCCTGAGGCTTCGTCTTCAGGTGGCCCTTCAACCACCGCCCAAAGGCCTCGCGGCTGGGCGAGGACCCGATCAGGCTCCGGTCGATGCTCCGCGCCACCTTCTCGTACTCCAGGCAGAACGCCCGATGCGATTCCTGATGACGCTTCATCAGCAACACCTTCAGCAAGGTCTGCCGGCCGGACATCGCCCCCACCTGCCCTTCACCATCGAACGAATACGTACAGCAACTATCCGCTCACAGTAAAGTCCTCGCCCACCGGGTTCAGCGGTTTCCCTGCAACGACACAGACAAGACACCCCGGCGACTGCCCGGCGACCCGGCCCCGAGCCCGAACGGCCACCACACGGCCCTACACGGTGAGGTGCCCCGTGGGACGCAGCACGGCGGGCGACCAGGTCACTTTGTCGTGACCGCGCGAACCAATCAGGGGCGCGGCGACGACAGCGTTGGCAGCGTTGTCGGGTCGGGGGCCCGGAAGTCGGACAGTGCCTCTCGCCAGTCAGCGGTTGCCGAGCCTGAGGGAGCGAGCAGCGCGTCGAACTCGTGGGCGCGCACTACCACGGTGATGCTCCGTCCCGGGGATGTCTCACGGATGGCGGTGGTGGCGAATCGGCAGGCTTCCTCGATTTCTCCTGCCTGTGCGAGGGCGCATGCGTAGGCGAAACGGACAAGGGCGGGATCGTTGGAGTCGCCCGAGTCGCAGGACGACAACGCACGGGTGACCGCCTCGGCCGTGCCCTCAAGATCACCGAGGTCGGCCCGTCCACGCGCCTCGTAGAACACGTGCCTTTCGGGCTGGAACGACAGAATTCCCGGTCGAGGCGTGTCGACGGAGCAGCGATCCAGCGTGTAACGGGACCTGTTGATGGCTCGTTCGAAAGCCATGGTGTCGCCAAGGGACGCGTGTGCGAGCGCGGCGAGGCCCCACATCCATGCGAGAGCCGGTGTCGCTCCGACTGCTTGCTCCAGCCGTGGCTCCAGCATGGCAAGAACCGCCCGCGGTTCCGAGGAATAGGTGGGCATGAGAGCCGAACTGGCAAGAGTCAGGTCAGCGAGATGGCGGTCCCCGGCCTCGTCCGCCGCGCGAGCCGCTGCCGCGTACCAGCGCCTGGCTAGCGGGAAGTGATTGGCGCAGAACATGATCTCGCCGATCACGATGGACAGCTTGGCTCCGACGCGGATGAGCCGACGCTGGGCCTCGACGGGCTGTCTGTGCGTGAGCAGTTCCCGGACGCTCGCGAGGTGGAGCAGGGCATCGGGCAACAGATTTGCGGGGGGTACCTTCTGTCCGAGCCGGTCGGCTTCGTTCTCCAGGTGGAGCAGTCGAGCTTGGCCCACATTGTTCGAGTCAAGAACCTGTTCGAAGAGGTCGGGGCCGCGCCAGAGGCTTTCTGCCAGGCCCAGGGCCATGGTCGTGGCGCCGAGTTGGAATACCTCTCGCCGGTTCGTGGCCGCCTCCCGGGGGTTGGGGGGCGTCTGGGGGACGCCGGAGTTGTTGGTTCCAGGGTCGTACGGGGCGAGGAGTTCCGCAACGGCGTGGCCCGGGAACATGCGTTCCAGTACGCGGCAGTGGTCGGCCTGAGGCTTCGTCTTCAGGTGGCCTTTCAGCCAGCGACCGAACGCCTCCCGGCTGGGTGAGGACCCGATCAGGCTCCGGTCGATGCTCCGCGCCACCTTCTCGTACTCCGCGCAGAACGCCCGATGCGATTCCTGGTGGCGCTTGAGCAGCAAAGCCTTCAACAGCGTTTGATGGCCTGACATGGACAGCCCCGCTTCCCTGATCGGATAGTGACCTACTGTCACGACACGACCACGGTAAGTCGGAGCACTTTCCGGCGTCGGCCTTTCCGGTCACTTGATCGCGTACGACACGCGCGAGACGCCTGGCCGACGTTCCCACGACAGGCCGTGACACCCCCGTGCACTGCTCACGGCCGGAATCGTCTTCTTAGCGTTGGGCCCTGCCGAGGCGACAAGGGCAAAGAGAACACAGCGGCGGCCGCGAACGGCGCCTTGCCCGCTTCGTCGATCACGACCTCGTGCACCCCTCACACGAAGGAAACCCATGCAGAAGGACGCCACCGGTTACTGCGCGCCTGAAACGCGTCTGCTCGAAAGGGCCGCCTTCACCGCGGCCCAGGCTTCGGTGGGCGAGGCACGGCGTTGGCTGCGGAAGATGATCGGCGGCCATCCCCGCTGCGACGACGCCGTACTGCTGCTGTCGGAGACGTTCACCAACTCGGTGGTGCACACCCGCTCGGCCGCGATCGGCGTCGTCCTCCTCGTCGACGTGAACGACGGGCTGCAGGTCGAGGTGGTCGACGAGGGCGCGGAGACATCACCGTGCGTGTGCCGTCATTCCGGCGACGATCTCGCGGAGTCGGGCCGGGGCATCCGCCTGCTGCGAGCCCTTTCCGATCGATGGGGCTTCATCGAGGAGCATCCGCGGTGCGTCGTCTGGTTCGTCCTGGGTCCGCCGGCGGTCTGAGGGCGCGCATTCCTCGCGGCGCATTCCTCGCCGCGCATCCCTCGCGAAAGCCGTGGTTCGGCGTGCCCCCTCCCGTCCAGACGCGATTTCCCTCTCGTTCATTGGAGCTGCAGGTATGGTGATCATCCACACGATTCCGCGCGGCGTGTTCGTTACGCGGCGGCGTGGTGCGTGAGTCTCTGCATCATCGTCCTCGTCACGAGCGCGCAGACGTGGGTGCGGTATCGAACGGCCGATTTCGCCGAGGTCGAGGCGTCGTTATGGGAGGTGCCGGGAGTAGGTGTCCGCGCCGTCGGCGATGCCGGGATCTGCGCCTTGTGGATGCTGGCGCTCACCGTGGCCCTGATGCTGTTCACGGCTTTCGTTCCCCGACGCCCGGCCGTCGCGGCGACCTGCCTCGCAGCGACGTTGAGCGCCCTGTACTCGATGTGGCTGCATCAAGCGGTGACCCGGGCGCACGACGATCTCGTCGGCACCGTGGCATGGGTGGCTCCGGGGTGGGGGGCGGTGGTCTCGTTCGGAGAGATGTGCGTCCTTGTGGCCGGCCTCGGCGTGCTGACAGCGGCCGATGCCGCCCGCCGGGCCCCGGGGCGCCATCGTTGAGCGCTGCTCTCGCGACGGTGAAGCCGCTCTCGCGATATCGCATGGTGCTGGCGATTCGTCTTGCCCGGCACATCCCGGTCTGGTGGTGTGACTGCTGGGGGGATGTCATGGTGCGGGTCATCGGGGTTGGGCTTGGGCGTACGGGGACGATGGCGCTGAAGATGGCGCTGTGTCGGGTCGGGTTCGGGCCGTGTTATCACTTCACGGAAGTGTTCGCTCATCCTGAGCATCTGTACGCCTGGGCGGCCGCGGCGAGCGGTCGTGAGCCGGAGGCCTGGCGGGTGCCACTCAAGGGGTACGCGGCCACGACGGACTGGCCGGCGGTGGCGTTCTGGCGGGAGATCGTCGAGGCGTTTCCTGACGCGAAGGTGATTCTGACCACGCGGGATGCCGCACAGTGGTTCGAGTCGGTGAACGGGACCGTGTTCGCTGCCATGGCCGGCAAGCTCCCCGGCACCGAGGAGCGCTACCGCGAGTTCGAGGCGGCCGAGCAGCTGACCGAGTTCGGGCGTATGGGAGTGGTGGGACGGACGTTCGGCGGGCGCATCGACGACCGCGACCACGTCATCGCCTGCTACGAGCGGCACAACGAGGAGGTACGCCGGACCGTCGCCCCGGACCGTCTGCTGGACTTCCAGGTGAGCCAGGGCTGGGAGGCCCTGTGCGCCTTCCTCGGGGCGCCGATCCCTGACGAGCCGTTCCCCCGCACGAACGAACGGGCGTCGTTCGCCGACACGGTGCTCCGAGACCCGGGAATGCCATAACGGCACCATCCGGATTTAAATACACAACGGACAGCACCAAAGCCAGCTAATTGAACTCTATGTCCGCATAAATCGGGATCTAGGGTTCTGTCGCCTCCCCTGCGAGATGGCCCGGGTCGGGTCGGATCGATTTCAGCGTCCATCGACCGTGCCAGGGCCGCATCACTGTGGCTTCAGGCGCCCCAGGTATCGAGGCCCGTTCTCGCCCTCACGGGTGACCTCGAAATAGAGGCCGCCGGCTTCCTGACGGACGAGCGTGAGGGTTCCCGCGTAGCAACTCGCACCCGTCACCTCGTTGAGAGTCAGCGTCGCCTTCTTCGCCGAACCTCCGGCCCACTTCAGCCGGGCCCAGCAGTGCAGGTCGCTGCCCCACCGCATGGTGCCCGACTCGGTTCCGGACGCGATGGTGTCCGGCATCCAGATGTTCACCGGGAACTCGACCCCGGCGGTGGGATGCGTGGCGGTCCCCGTCCATGTCCCGGCCAAGGGGGCGCCCCGGCCGTCCGGGCTGTGCGGCACGGGCCGCGTGGGTGCCGGCCCGTCCACGTCCGTGTGCTCGGTGGGCGTGGACGGCTCCGGGCCCGCCGAGCGGGAGCCGGTGAACGCGCTGTACGCGCCGATGGTCGCCGCGAGAACCGTTGCGATCGCGCCTATCCAGGCCGCCTTGACCGTGGACTCTCTGCCGCCCAAGACTCCTCGCCCCCACGAACCGCGCCGCCGTTGAACGGGTTAACGGAATACCTCTCTATACGGCGGCACGGCTGAAACGTTACGGACGGCGGAGCTCCGTAATGAGAATTCCTGAGGCCGGCGCGGAAACCGGGCAATCGGGTGAGGTCAAACGATGTCGACGTCCGGGTGGGGAAGGCCACCGGAGAGGGTCTTGTAACCGGGGCCCCGGTCGAAGAAGCGAGAAGGGTTGGTGGCGCGGAGGGCCGTCCGGACGTTCTCGGTGGCGAGCACGTCGATCTCGGGGGCGTCCTCGGGGCCGGTCAGGGCGACGCCGTAGTCCTCTCGGGCGGCTTCCCAGGAGACCTTGCTGTCGCGGACGTCGGCGGCGACCAGAGCCGGGTCGCGGTCGTAGGGTGAACCCCAGCCGCCGCCGCCCGTGGTGCGGACGCGGATGACCTGGCCCTCCTTCACGGGGAAGTCGTCCACCAGGCCCTCCATCTCCTGGCCGTCCACCGTGACGAGGAAGGGACGTCCGGCCCGCCCGCCGTTCACGCCCCAGCAGGACAGGATCGAGCGGTCGGCGATGGACATGAACGAGGCGTCGCGCAGCATGCGGATGTGCTTGTCGTAGCCGAGCCCGCCCCGGTAGAGGCCGGGGCCGCCGGAGTCGCGGGCCAGGCCGAGCCGTTCGACGCGGAACGGCCAGCGCGACTCGGCGAACTCGACGGGGATGTTGCGGGAGTCCGGCACGACGTGGATGGTGTCCTCGCCGTCGGCGTACCAGCGTCCGCCGGAGCCGCCGCCGAGCACCTCGCGCATGAGGTACGGACGCCCGTCGTGGTCGTCGCCGTAGACGCCGGTGTAGCGGATGGTCTCCTGGTCGGCGGGCATGCGTCCGCCCGTGGCCTTGGCGAGGACGCCGGCGAGGACGCCGAGCAGGCGCAGGATGACGAAGGTGCGCGCGTTGGTGGGCGCCGGGAAGATCGGCGTGAGCAGGGTGCCCTTCTCGGGGAAGCGCATCTCGATCAGCGGGACGACGCCCTCGTTGACGTCGAGCTCGGCCATGCGCTCGGGGGTGTCGGCGAGGTTGCGCAGGATGGGGGCGAGCCACTTCTTGAGGAAGACGCCGCCCGCGTAGTCGCCCGCGTGGTTGATCGGGCCCTTGGCCTGCGGGGACGTGCCCGTGAAGTCGATGACCAGCGGGGTGTCCGCGGAGTGGTCGACGGTGAGGGTGATGCGCTGGGCGTGCAGGCGGGGCTCGTCGACGCCGTCGTGCTCGGCGTAGTCCTCCCAGACGTGCACCCCTTCGGGGATCTTGGCGAGCAGCTCCCGCCGGAAGGTCTCGGTGGTGGCGGCGATGATGGCGTCGAAGCACGCCTCGACGGCCGCCCTGCCGTACCGGTCGAACAGCTCGCCGAGGCGGCGGGCGCCCATCAGGCAGGCGGAGCACTCGGCGTCCAGGTCGCCGGCGAGGGAGTCGGGCA
This sequence comes from Sphaerisporangium album, assembly GCF_003323745.1. Taxonomy (GTDB): domain Bacteria; phylum Actinomycetota; class Actinomycetes; order Streptosporangiales; family Streptosporangiaceae; genus Sphaerisporangium; species Sphaerisporangium album. The sequence goes on along the minus strand of NZ_QOIL01000011.1, from coordinate 9,787 downwards.
TGCGGGAGTTGCGGGTCATGATGGTGAGGGCGGCCCGGTTGGGGACGCCGCGGTCCCAGAGCTTGATGGGCGGGACCATCAGCCCTTCCTCGAAGGCGCTGCGCGCGTGGGAGGGCATCGACCCGGGGACGGCGCCGCCGATGTCGTCGTGGTGGCCGAACGCCTGGACGAAGGCGACCACCTCGCCGTCGTGGAAGACGGGGACGGTGACGCACAGGTCGGGCAGGTGGCCGATGCCGCCCTCGGACAGGTAGACGTCGTTGTGGAAGAAGACGTCGCCCGGGTTCATCTCCGTGACGGGGAAGTCGCGCACGATGGGCTGCACGAGCGCGGAGTACGAGCGGCCGGTGAGCTTGCGCAGCCGGACGTCGTGGATTCCGGCCCGGAAGTCATGGGCGTCGCGGATCATCGGTGAGCGGGCCGTGCGGGCGATGGCGGTCTCGACCTCCATCTCCACGGAGGCGAGCGTGCCTTCGACGATCTCGACCAGTACCGGGTCGACCGCTGTCATTCGCCCACTCCGTCCGCGATTCTCGTGATGTCCGCCGTGTCGGCCCTGTCCGCCCTGCCGGCCCGATCCGAACTGTCCGCCCGATCCGAACTGTCCGAACTGTTCGCCCTGTCGCCGCTGGGACCCGTACCCGTCTCGGGGCCCGCGCGGCGGACGACGAGGTTGCCGTAGGCGTCGGCCTCGGCGGTGAAGCCGGGGTGCAGCGGCAGCGTGGAGCCGTACTCCTCGATCACCGCCGGCCCGGTGAGGACGTCGCCCCGCCGGAGCTCGTCGCGGCGGTACACGGGCGCCGTCCACCAGCCGTCCCCGTGAGGCACGCCCTGATCGGGCACCCGCCCGGCAGGCACGTCCCCGCCGGGCGTGAGCCCCTCCTCGAAGTACACCCGCCGCTCCCCCGCCGCGGTCGCCGTGCCGTCGGCGCGGGCGGGCAGCTCGGGGATGGCCGGGCGGGTGATCGGACCGATGCCGGAGACGCGCAGGTTGACCCATTCGACGGCGTGCCGCGGGTCGTCGCGGTACCCGTACCCGTACAGCTTGTGGTGGGCCTCGTGGAACCGGTCGAGCACCTCGGCCCGCCACGCCTCGTCGATCGTCCCGGCGGGCGCGGGCACCCGCACCTCGTACGCCTGCCCGTAGTACCGCAGGTCGGCGCTGCGCGCGTACACGTGCCGGTCGCGCGGGAACCCCTCGCGGTCGAGGGCGTCCCGCGCCTGGGCTGCCAGCTCGCCGAAGATGCGAGCTGCCGTGTCGAGCCCGAGGTCGCGGGTGACGTGGGTGCGGACGTAGTCGTTCTTGACGTCCACGGTGAGCAGCCCGAACGCCGACACGTTGCCCGGGTTGGGCGGCACGACGACGGCCGGGAGGCCGAGGATGTCGACCAGGCGGCAGACGAGCAGCGGGCCGGAGCCGCCGAAGGCGACCATCGGGAAGTCGCGGACGTCGAGGCCGCGCTTCACCGTGATCTGCCGGATGGCGTTGGACTGGTTGAAGGCGCTGATCTCCAGGATGCCGGCGGCGGTGCGCTCCGGCGTGAGGCCGAGCTTGCCGGCGAGCGCCTCTACGGCCGCGCGCGCCGCCCCGGCGTCCAAAGGGATCTCGCCGCCGAGCAGGTGGGGCGGGACGCGGCCGAGGAAGACGTGCGCGTCGGTGACCGTGACCTCGGTGCCGCCCTTGCCGTAGCAGACGGGCCCGGGATCGGCTCCGGCCGAGCGCGGCCCGACCTTGAGCGTGCCCTCGGGCGAGGTCCAGGCGACGGAGCCGCCGCCCGCGCCGACGGTCACGATGTCGATCATCGGGATCTTGCACGGGTACCGGCCGATGGAGCCCTCGGTGGTGAGGGACGGCTCGCCGTCGACCACGACCGCGACGTCGGTGGAGGTGCCGCCGCCGTCCAGCGTGATCACGGACGGGTGCCCGGCGGCGCCGGCGATCAGGGCGGCCCCGAGCGCCCCTGCGGCGGGGCCGGACAGCACGGTCGTGATCGGCTGGTGGACGACCTCGGCCGCCGACAGCACGCCGCCGTTGCTCTTCATCACCGAGAACGGCATGCCGAGGCGGGCGGCGAGGTTGTCGATGTACCGGCGCATGGTGGGCTTGACGGCGGCGTCGACCAGCGTGGTGACCGAGCGCTCGTACTCGCGGTACTCGCGCAGCACGTCGCTGGACAGGGACACGACGGCCTCGGGGTGCTCGCGTTCGAGGACGGCGCGCATGCGGTGCTCGTGCGCGGGGTTGGCGTAGGAGTGCAGGAAGCAGACCCCGATGGCCGTGACGCCCTGGTCGCGGAACCAGCGAGCCACCCGCGCGGCGTCCTGCTCGTCGAAGGGCCGCACCTCCTCGCCGAGGTGGTCGAGGCGCCCGCCGACGGTCTTCACCCGGTGGACGGGGACGATGCGCGGCGGCTTGACCCAGAAGTAGGAGTTGCCGTAGCCGTCGGGGACGCTCTGCCGGGCGATCTCCAGGATGTACTCGAAGCCCTCGGTGGTGACGAACCCGAGGTCGAGCGGACGGTCCTCCAGGAGCTGGTTGGTGGCCACGGTGGTGCCGTGCACGATGCCGCCGACGTCCTCGAGGCTCAGGCCGGACAGGACCTTGTGCACGCCGTTCATGAACCCGACCGCTGGGTCGGCGGGCGTGGAAGGGGTCTTGGTCGTGGTGATCTGACCGGTCTGCTCGTCCACCGCGACCACGTCGGTGAACGTGCCCCCGGTGTCGACGCCGATACGGACGCTGCGCATGCTCTCAGTGTTTACTGAAACGCTCCAGCCACGCGAATCAGCAACCTTCGCCAAGGAATCGTCGTGTCGTCGGCAGTTGTCCCCTGGCCTCCGAAGGTCTCGGAATCGTTCCGCCCCGTCTGGAACCTCCCGGCGGCGGGGACGGTATGCAGGGCATGCAGCGACGCGACTTCCTCAGGTTCACGGGCGGTCTGGCGGGTACGGCACTGCTCACCGCCTGCACCCGGTCCCCCGTCGTCCCCCGCGTCCCCAAGGTCCACGCGGCGAGCCCCACAGGGGCGGGCACGCCGCGGCCCATCGGGCACATCCTGTACGCCGACGTCTCCTCCCATCTGTCCGCGATCGACGGCTCGGCCGGGACGACGATCCTGTCGGCGGAGCGGACCGTCCCGAGCGCCGACTGGACGCGCCTGTACACCGTGACCCCGGCGAACCGGCTGGTCATGCTGAACGCCACGACCGGCAAGGAGCTGGCCGGCACCGCCGTCCCGCCCGGCCTGGTCGTCCGGACGGTCTCCGGAACCGGGGCCCTGGTGGCGCTCGGCCCGCCTCCCCCGGCGTCCCCGTACGGCGGGCCGGGACGCCGGAGCACGACCATCGTCGTCGCGGACCCCTCCGGCGGCACTCCGCCGAGGACCCTGCGGCTGGACGGCAACTTCGAGCCGGACGCCTTCTCCAGGGGCGGCGACGCGCTGTTCGTCCTGGAGTACCTGCCGGCCACCGCGCCGGACCGCTACCGGGTGCGCATGTACGACTTCGTGAGCGGCACGCTCGGGCCGTTGTGGACGCGCCAGAAGAAGCTCATCCCCGAGGGCGCCGAGGAGACCATGCGCGGGGAGGGCCGCGCGGCGGTGCTCGCGCCGGACCACCGGCGGCTCCACACCCTCTACACCCACCAGCCCGGCCACCTGCACACCCGCGACCTGCTGGCCGGGCGCACCGCGCCGGGGGAGAAAGAGCCGGTGCACGCGTTCGTGCACGTCCTGGACCTGGAACAGCGGTGGGCGTACTGCGTCGACCTGCCCGAGCCGTTCGGCCGCGGCCCCGCCGAGCGGCACACGGCGGCGGTCTCGGCCGACGGGCTGTTCGTGTACGACGGGAGCAGCGGGACCCTGGTGAAGGTCGGCCTGGAGTCCCTGGCGATCGAGCGGAAGGCACGGGTCGGCAGGGCGTCCGGCACGGCGTGGGCGGCCGCGTCCGCGGACTCGTTGTACCTCGCCGCCGGGTCGTCGGTCCGGGTCGTGGACGGCGTCTCCCTCAAGGTGCGCGAGGAGTGGCGGCTGCCGGGCGCGGCCATGGGCGTCGCCGTGAGCCTGGACGGCGGCGTCTACGCGGGATTCGACAGCGGCGTCATCGGGTTCGGGTCCGGCGGCGGAGGCCGGGAAACGTCCCGGGTGCCGGTCGCCGGGATGTCCCGGCTGCGGCACGTCGCGACGCGCGTGTGAGGGACGTCATCGAGGGGCCACCCGTCCGTCCGGCTTCCGGCAGGCCGCCCGTTCCGGCGTCCACCCCACCCCGGACACCCCTTGGATCCCGGACCCGCCCCCGGAACCGATGGCAGGGGCCCGAGTGCCGCTCTGTATGCTGACGGGCCGTGAACGAAACGCCCGCCCTCTCCAGCGCCCCCGCGCATTCCCGCCGCGACGGCGTGCTGCGGTTCTTCCACGGTCCCATGGACTGCGGCAAGTCGACGCTGGCCCTGCAGATGAACTACAACCACAGCCGCCAGGGCAGGCGCGGGCTCGTGCTCACCAAACACGACCGGTCGGGCGAGGCCCAGGTCACCAGCCGCATCGGGCTGGGACTGGACGCCATCGAGGTCGGCGAGGAGCTCGACCTGGTGCGGCTCGTGGCCGCCCGCGACGGCATCGACTACCTGATCTGCGACGAGGCGTGCTTCTACACCGTCGAGCAGATCGAGCAGCTCGCCGACCTCGTCGACGATCACGGCGTCGACGTGTACGCCTTCGGCCTGGCCTCGGACTTCCGGTCGCGGATGTTCCCGGCGGCGCGGCGGCTGTTCGAGCTGGCCGACGAGGTGGTCCGGCTGCAGGTGGAGGTGCTGTGCTGGTGCGGCCGCCAGGGCAGGCTCAACGCCCGCGTCGCGGACGGGGTCATGGTGCGCACCGGCGAGCAGGTCGTGATCGCCGACACCGACGGCTCACAGGTGCACTACCGCGTGCTCTGCCGCCGCCACTACCGCAACGGCGACCTGGGCACCGGCGACCTGGGCGGCGCGGAGCACCCGCGCCTGGCCGCCCCGGCCTGAGTCCACCGGCGGCCTCCGAAGCGGGCACGCCGGGGCGAGGGGTCGCCTGAGCCGGACACCGGACTCCCCGGAGGAAGGATTCAGGGAGCAGAGGCGATGTCGTCCATGCGGGCGGCGATCTGCACGGGGTCGCCGCCGACCAGGGCCGAGGCCGCGCGCCACCAGGCGAACCACTCGCCGCTGCGCCACATCCAGTCGGCGCGCTCGACGGCGGCGATCACGTCCCCCTTGGCCTGCCACCACGGGCCGATCTGCTCGATCGTGGCGCCGTGGCGCAGCGCCCACTGACGCAGTGTCTCGGCCACACGCTGGTCGACCGTGACGGCGTACGGGTCGGGATCCTCGCCGGGGAGGGGGTGAGGGCCGAGGCCCGCGGCCACGCCCCAGCTCCACTGGGCCTCGGCGGGCCCGGCGTAGCGCAGCGACGAGAAGTCGAGGTTGGAGCCGAGCGAGCCGTCCAGGCGCTCCACCACGACGGCGTCCACGCGCCCGCCCGCGTCGAAGGCGGCCACGAGGCGCGCGCCGGCGGTGGCGCCGGGGGGCAGCTCGACGCGGTCCTCCGCCTGCCAGGAGTTGAGGTCGACCGCGCCGACCGGCGTGCCCCAGGCCTCGTCGGCGGCATCGTCGGCGATCCAGGCGGCGAGCATCTCCAGGACGGTGAGGTCGGTCCACGGCTCGATGGCGGTGCCGTCGGCGAGCACCTCGTCCGGGGCGGGGATCTTCCCGCCCCGCCCGGACGACCACCAGCCCGCGCCGAGCACGCCTGTGCCGACGAGCAGACCGGCGATGGCCGCGAGCTCGGACGATCTGCGGGTGAGCGGGGCGCCTTGGGCGAGCCCGGCGCAGCGTGCCGCCCGGTCGTCGCCGAGCGCGTCCCTGGCCGCGGCCAGCAGCGACGCGGCGGTCGGGTGGTCCTCGCCGAGCAGGTCGTGGATGAGCCGCCGGGCCTGCGTCCGGGCGTCCTCCGCACGGAACTCTCGCATGCCCACCACGTTACGCCGGGAGATCCTTCTCCGCGAGGCTCCGTAACAAGATCGGGATCTACCCCGTACGGGTGGCGGTCACGCCCCGGGCCGACCCACCCGGCCCCCGTGGCGGTACAACCGCAGGTGGGTAAAGCCTCCGGCCAAGGCGACGTCCCCCCACGCGGGAACGTCCCCGAGAGAATTGGAAAGATCTATCGAACGCGAGGCGACGCCCGCACCCGCGTCCGATCCATACGGTTCAGATCCGGCCGGACCGATCACTCGCGGTCTCGGCCGACGGCCGCCGGAAAGCGCCGGGGCTAGCGGCGGCCGGAGCGGCCGAGGAGCCAGCCGATCACGGCGCTGCCCAGTGCGACGCCCGCGCCCATGCCGAAGGCCGTCAGCACCGGCCACACGGGAGTTCCGGACGATCCCCGCTCGGCGCGCGGCCGTTCGAACACCTGACCCACGGTAGCGGGGACGGCCGTCGTGGCGGGGCTCGTGGCGGCCGGGCTTGAGGCGGGCACCGCGACGGCCGCGCCGGTGGTGGCGGGGCTCGCACCGGCGACGGCCGGGGTGGGACCGGGGACGGCGGCACTTGTACCGGGGGCCGCCGGGGTCGTGGCGGGCACGACGGGGCCGGCGGCGGCCTGCGCCGGGGTGGTCTCGGCGGGGGCCGGCTCGGCGGTGACGGTGGCGGCGCCTCCGCGCAGGTGGTGTTCCACGGCGGTGAAGAACTCTCCTGCGGTCTTCTTGGCGACCGAGCCGAGCATGCGCTGGCCCACACCGCCGATCATGCCGCCGACGACCGCCTCGGCGTCGTAGTCGACCCGGGTGGACCCGCCGTCGACCTCGCTGAGGCGGATGCGGACGGTCGCGTCGACCGTGCCGGGGGCTCCGGCTCCCCGGGCGCGGAGGGTGAACCCTTCGGGCTCCTCTGGGTCGGACAGCGCGACCTCGCCCTCGTAGACGCCCTTGATCGAGGCGACGCCCGCGGTGACCGTCATGCGGTAGGTGTCGGCGCCGGTCGCCTCCAGCCGCTTACAGCCGGGGATGGTGCGCACCAGAACCGCCGGGTCCTGCAAGGCGGCCCAGACCCGCCCTCGATCGACTCCGACCACGGCACTGCCGACGACCTTCATGGACACCTCCGATGCCGAGAGACTAGGGACTCGCCCGCGACGGCCATAAGGGCAACAACTGCCCGCCGGTGGCGCCGGGACTCGGCATGTCTCGCCGGGCCCCGGGACGCCCGTCCCGCAGGACGCCACGCTAACACCACCCCGCGACCCTTCCCTCACTTTCGCGGGTCACCGCCGGAGGCGCCGCCGCAGCGCCCCCCAGCGGCGGGCCACGAGGGACGCGCCACCGCGCGCGAGATCGCCTAGCCCGTGGCGGCCGCCGCGCAGGACGCGGCGGATCGCGTTGACGACGGCCGCGCGCCGGCGGGCCAGGCGCCTGTAACGTTCCACGGCGCGGACCAGATCGTAGAGCCCCTCGTGGACCTCACCGGGCTCGTGCCACGCCTGTGGCCTCCTGTCGCCGTCCGGTGTTCCGCTCATGCCGGATCCGTCTCAGTACTCGTCGATGCTGACGACCGGGACGGGACGGGCGGGCGGCGGCGCCGGGGCGCCGAGGACGCGGCCGTGCCGGAAGCTCCGCCGGTTTCCGTCGAAGACGTCCGGCACGCTGATCCACGCCTCGGAGAGCGGCCCCGGCGCGTGGGTCGTGAGCCGTCGGAAGGCGCGCCTCCTGAGGTCGCGGTGCTCGTGCTCGATCACGTCCTCGAAGAGCTGCGCCGAGATGATGACCGCCAGGTCGGCCTCGGGGTTGTGGCGCAGGGCGTCCTTGAGGACCTCGCTGTCGCGGAGCAGGCAGACGGCGTCGACCGCCTTGCCGGCGAAGCCGCCGTCGACCACTCGGGTGGGTCCCTGGTGGAAGGCCACGCGCATCCTGATCCGGTCCCGGTGACCGGCGGGACGCCCCCCGCGCACGTCGCCAGGGTCACGCCGGTCACGGGAAAGGGTGTCGCGACCGCCGGGGCGGCCGAGGGCGAGGCGCAGTTCGCTGAGGAGGCCGGCGACGACGCGGGCCTCGTCCACCCCGGGCGGCAGGACGAAGAGCAGTCCGCCGGAGGACCGGTGACGGCCCGGGAGGGAACCGCCGGGCCGCCGGGCGAGGTAGAGACGGTCCACGCCCGCCCGCCGGCTCGCGTCCGCGACGAGGCCGTAGAGGTGCTCGGGTCCGGCGAGCTCGGCGGGCCCGTCGGCGTCCACGGCGACGCACAGCCGGCGGACGGACCCGGACCAGTCGTTCGGCTCCGCCGATTTCCCCGCCTTGGCAGGGTTGCCCGGGTAGGCCAGGTCCACCTTCTCCACCACCTCGGCCGCGTCCGCACCCCCGCCCGCATCGGCCGGATCGGCCTTGGAAGGTGTTCTGGAGACGCAGCCGCCGAAGGCGCGCCAGCGCGAGGGCGCCCTCATGCCGGGACCTCGTACTCCCAGAGGCGGCCGCCGAGCCCGGCGAGGCCGCGCAGCCTGCGCACGTCGTGGACGACGATGCGGCGGGCGTCGGTGCCGAGGATGCCGCCGCGGCGCAACACGTCGAGGGCACGGTGGACGGTCGGCTCGCCGGCCCCCACCAGCGCGGCGAGCTCCGCCCGCGTGAGGTCGACGTCGATCATGAGCCCCTCGGGCACGTCCGTGCCGTGGCCCGCGAGCTCGACGAGGACGCGGGCCAGCCGCCTGAGGGCGGGCAGGGTGCCGAACTCGGCGTGGCGGCCGTCCGCGGGGCGCGGCCCGGCCCGGCCCGTGCGCTGGACGGCGGAGGCGGCCTCGGGGCAGCGCCGCAGGAAGCCGAGGAAGTCGTCCTGGGGTATGACGCGCACGAGGCAGTGCCCGGCGGCGGCGGCCGTGACGGCGCGCGGCCGGCCGTCCAGCGCGGCGAACTCCCCGGCCAGGTCGCCGCAGACGCGCAGGCCGAGCAGCGCGGTCCTGCCCCACTCGTTCGCCATGGTGATCTTCACGCACGCGTCGAGGAGGAGGAAGACGTCGGTCGAGCGGTCCCCTTCGGCGAAGAGCGTCTCGCCGGCCGCCAGCTGTCTCGGCCTCCCCAGCGCGAGGAACCCGTCCTTGGCCGCCTCGCCGAGCCCGCCCAGAAGGCTGCCCGGGGGCCAGTCCCCCACCTTGCGTATATCGCGGAGCCGCCCGAAATCGGGGCCGGTCATGGTCGTCCTCCAGTGCGATGTGGCCGGCGCCCAGGCCGGCGATCGGAGCGCGGGCCCCCACCCGTGCTTGTGCGGCGATGAGAGGGTCCCCCCGGCCGGTGCGGCGAGCCGGATGACCTTCACCAAGTGGACGTACTTGTGGCAGGCTTCGAGTACTGCGTCTGACGTTGTTATTCGTTTGTTTTTCAACTATGCGGGCGAGTCCTTGCGACGACCTTGCGGACGGGTGACCCGGCGGCCCCGATCGGGCCGCGGGAGGCTCCCCGCCTCCCCTCGCGGACGCCGCACTGGACGGCCGCCTGCATCCTGAGCGCCCCCGTCGCCTGGCTCCGGTCCCTCGGACGGCGTACCCGCGAATCACCCTCTGGGCGGACGCCCGCGCCGCCGTCCGGGGCCGATCATTGACACGCGGCCAGGACGGCACGTCCCCGGGGAGGGGACAAGGGGCCCTTTGCTAGCGGACACGCCGTTCTCCAGTTGAGCGGCCAGATTTCTCCCGGCTGGTGGCCATCAAAATTCCTGGTGTGGTCACCGGAAATCCCGGTGAGTGGCCAGGTCGATCTCCCGGTGGATGGTCAG
>NZ_QOIL01000010.1:278119-319394 GCF_003323745.1 Sphaerisporangium album | reverse complement strand
GCAAGCGATGGACCATGCGCTGGAAGGCGCCGTTGAACGCCTTCCAGATCGCCTTCGAAGGCCGCCTTACCCCCGCCAACCTCTAACCACTTCAACAACCAAGATCAGCCGTTAAATTGACACTCCCGTTAATCAGCATTTTCAGTGAGCCCTTTTCATCCTCACGTGAGGGCTGGCTGGGTCACAGCGAACTGGTCGGCGCACGTCCCCTGGTAGGAGGTCGTTGCTACCGCACCGGAAGTACTTTGACGTACTTCTGCCCGAGTACGTCCGGCCCTCTGGGGGCGATCAGACGATGCGGAAGTTGGCCATCATGCCCATGTCCTCGTGTTCGAGGTTGTGGCAGTGGAAGACGTAGCGGCCCTTGAAGGTGCTGAACCGGATGGCGAGCTGGACTCGTTCGCCTTGGTTGACGAACACCGTGTCCTTCCAGCCTTGGTCGTAGGGGCCGGGGGCCTGGCCGTCGCGGGAGATCACTTGCATGGTGGCGTTGTGGATGTGGAAGGGGTGGCGGAAGTCGGAGATGATCGTCCACAGTTCGGTGCTTCCGGCGGGTACGTCGGCTTCCGAGTACGCCGGATCGAAGAGGCGTCCATTGATCGTCCAGTCGTTGGCGCCTCGATGAAACTTCATGGTGCGCCGCGTCATCGCCGAGTTCGGGCTGATCGCGTTGATCGTGGAAAGCCTGCTCGGAACGCGGCTGCCGTCGCTGGTCGCCCGCGAGACCACGAAGCGCATCACGACGGCGGTGGAGCCCGAACCGATCTGGTTGACCATGGTGATCTGGTCGCCGACCTTGTATCGACTGAAGTCGATGACCACGTCGTATCGCTCGGCCTCCGCGATCTGGATGGCGTCCTGTGGCAGCGGCGCTGCCAGCAGACCGTGATCGGTCCCGATCTGGGTGAACCCGACGCTCTGCCGGGAGGCGTCCTGGAGGGCGAGCTGATAGGTGCGGGCGTTGGAAGCGTTCAGAATCCGGAACCGGTAGCGGGCGGTGTCGACGTTCATGACCGGCCACGGGGCTCCGTTGACGAGGATCACGTCTCCCATGACGCCGTTCGTGTAGGAGTCCTGCACGCCGGGGGTCGAGCGCATCGTGGGGTCGAGCGCGGGGTAGAGGAACGACCCGTCGGCGGCGAAGGCGCGATCGGCGATCATCAGCGGCACGTCGCGCGCTCCAGATGGCAGCCCGAGCGCCTGTTCCTCGGTGTCGTGCGTGATGTGGAAGCCGGCCAAACCGCGGTAGACGCTCGCGCCGGTGAAGTCCATGCGGTGGTCGTGGTACCACAGTGTCCCGGCGCGTGGCTGCGGCGGATAGGTGTAGTCGCGGGTCTGCCGCGTGATGATGGCCTCCGGGTCGGTCATGGCGGGCATGCCGGCCATGGCGGGCATCTCGGGGAACGTGCCGTACTTCGCGTCGGGCAGGATGAAGTCGGTGGGGTAGCCGTCGCTGTCGTGCGGCGTGGTTCCGCCGTGCATGTGCACGACGGTCGGCACCGGAAGATCGTTGCGGTGGCTGACAACGACGGTGCGGCCCGGGTTCTGCACGATGGTCGGGCCGGGGAAGGTGCCGTTGTAACCCCAGATCGGTGTCCGTAGGCCCGGAATGATCGTCGCCATCGCCGCCGACTGCACGATCTCGTAGTAGTCCGTGTCGGAGGTCTGGCGACTGGGCTTGAGTTGTTGCGGAATCGGCAGTGTCGCGCGGAATCGCGGCGGCAGTGTGATCTCGCTGTTGAGCGTCCGGATGCCGGCGTTCGGGTCCCGGCGGCTTCGCGAGCCCCAATTGCCGCCGTTGCCGTTGCCGTGGTCGTTGTTGGGAAGGGGCACGGTGCCAGGGGGTGGTGTTCCTCCGCCGCGTCCGAAGACGCCGGCAAGGTCAGCGATGGCCGCGGCGGCAGCCAACCCGACGACCACGCCAGCCGTCGCCAGAACGGCGCGGCGACCGTGCATGACTCGACCGCTCGCCGAGGGCACCTCACCGGCCGCCTGGGCCGCGCCGTCGAGAGCCAGGGCTGGGCTCGCCGATGCGGATCGGGCCGGCCTTGGGAAGAGGATGAACATCGCGGCGGCGAGGAGGATGAACAACGGAGCGGAGTTGATGTCGGTGGCTTGGCCGGTGGCGACGCCGCCGAATGCCTGGCCCACGACCCAATAGACCAGGTTGAGCACTGTGGCGATCCACAGGAATGTCCGCGCGTGCCACCGCAGACCGACGCCGCATCCGACCAGGACCGACAGTCCGGCGCAGAGGAGCGCGATCAGCCGGCCCCGGCCCTGAGTGACCTGGGCGACCTCGGTGAGGACCGTGCTCAGCCACTCGGCCCCGGCGGGCGACCCGGCGATCGCATTGCTGACGGAATCGTTGCCGCTGTTCGCGGCAAGTAGCCAGAGCCAGCCCATGACGACCCACAGGACAGCCCACATCGTCCGTGCCCCTCGGTCCCCGAGCAGGCCACCCGGTCGGTCGTTAGGCCACACCAGGAGCGCGACCAGCGCGTACAGCACTACGGCGCCGGGCGCGCCGGTGAGGGGGCTGGCGGTGTTCATGAAGAGCATCCCGAACGCTTCGCCGAACCACCAGACGATCATCGCCCACACCAGGGAGGCGGTCAGCGCCATGCTGACGGTCCGGCGGTAGAGCAGGCCGAGACCGATCGCGACCTGGGTCAGCGCGAACAGTGTGTTCCAGACCGCCAAGTTCGCGCCGGCCAGATCAGCTCCCCAGGCGATGCTCGACGCGAGCCATTGCGGCTGGCCGACCTGCATGCTTGACAGCTGCTGAACCCAGTCCGCCGAGTACATGAAGGGTTGGAACTGCAACGCTCCGTCCGATATCCAGAGGAGCCCGAGCAGGGTCTGGATGGTTCTGGTGGCATCCGAGGCGAGATACAGCCGAATCGACGCGAACCATGTCAGATGAATGCCCTGACCATCTCTCCTGCCAGTGGTCGCCGCTACCGACGCGGTCATCGCGGCACTTCCGGGGAGACGCGACGGCGGGCTGCGCGGCCGCGCGCGGTGGGGGCGAGCCTCCTGTGATCCAGGCTCGGGCGCTGGCGGGATCGGGAGGTTGGGCGGGCCATTATACGCCCTGAACGGCGAGTGGCAACTCTCATTTGTCAAGCGTCGCAGTGCGGCTGTCGGCGGGCATCGCGCCGCGGGATGCTTCCGCTACCCCAGCGGAAGTATCCCGGCCTGCTCCACTGGGAGTAGGCGCTGACCTTCCTGTAGCGGATGCTGTTCACCCGCCCTTCTCACCTACCCTGGCTACCGTGAGCACCCAGAGGGTTCAGAGACGACTGCCGCCGACGGCAGTTGATCTAGGCTTGGCTGTGGTGGTCACGGGCGTCACGGTGTGGGGGTGTTACGCCGAGTCGAATCCCTCCGCCGGAGCGAGGCGCGTCTTGGGAGGGCACGTCCTCACCCCGGCACCGACGTGGGCCTACCTTCTCGTGGCCGCGGCGGGCTTGTCGTTGATCTGGCGGCGCCGCCACCCCCGGATCGTGCTCGGCGTCTCGCTCGCGGGCGTGGTCGCCTTCACCGCTCTCGGCTACATGAGCAACGCCGCCCTGGTCATACCGCCCCTCGCGCTCTACACCGTCGCGCTGACCGTGTCCGTACGCGAATCGGTCATCCTCGGGGTCGTCACGCTCCTGGTGCTGGGCGGGGTGGTCGTTGCCGGCCCCATCGACCGCGTCACCAGCGGCGATATCGGACTGGCCGGGCTGGTCGGCATCGCCGTGCTCGCCGGAATCGCCGAAGCGAACCGGCGCCGCTACATAGACGCCGTCCGGGCACGCGCCGAGCTGATCGAACGCACACAGCAGGAAAGGACTCGCCGCACCGTTGACGACGAGCGACTACGGATCGCCCGGGAACTGCACGATGTCGTCGCCCACACGATGGCCACCATCAACGTCCAGGCCGGCGTGGCCGCCTACGTCGCCGGCGACCTCCCTCCCACGGCCGCCGACGCCTTGCAAGCGATCAAGACCGCCAGCAAGGACGGGTTGCGCGAGCTACGGGTGATCCTGGCCGTGCTTCGCCAGGTCGACGACCCCGAGTCGAACCAGCCCCAGCCGGGGCTGAGCCGCCTCCACGCGTTGGTGGCCGGCGTCAGCGCGGCCGGTCTCCCGACCACCATCGTCACCACCGGCCACCCACCCGATGTCCTGCCACCAGCGATCGACCTCGCCGCCTACCGCATCGTCCAAGAGTCACTGACAAACTCGATCCGCCACGCCGGACCAGCCACCGCCATCGTCCAGATCAGCTACGACCAGCGCGAAATCAGCCTGCAAATCACCGGCACCGGATGGGGACCAGGATCCTCCACCCCATCGAGCGGACATGGCCTGATCGGTATGCGCGAGCGCGCCGCAGCCGTCGGCGGCGACCTAGACGTCAGACAGGCACCCGGCGGCGGATTCCAGGTCACCGCACACATCCCCCTGAAGGCCGCCAGATGATCCGGGTTCTTCTCGCCGATGACCAGGCACTCATCCGCGCCGGCTTCCGCGCACTGCTCGAACACACCGACGACATCGAGGTCGTCGGGGAAGCCCTCGACGGGGAAGCAGCCGTGAGCCTCGCCGCCACGACCCGGGCGGACGTCGTCCTGATGGACATCCGCATGCCAGGGGTCGACGGCCTCGAAGCGACACGGCGCATCGCGGACAGCGAAGACCTTGCCGGTGTGCGCGTGCTGATTCTGACCACTTTCGAGTCCGACGAGTACGTCTACGAGGCGCTGCGTTCCGGCGCCGCCGGATTCGTCGTCAAAGACACCGAGCCGGCAGAGCTGATCCAAGCCGTCCGCGTCGTCGCCGGTGGCGACGCCCTGCTATCGCCCAGCATCACGCGCCGTCTCATCGCCGACATCGCAGCACGAGGCCGCCCCGGCAAAGCCCCGGCCGACTACCCCATCGACCGGCTCACCGACCGAGAACGCCAAGTGCTCACCATGGTCGGCCACGGTCAGTCCAACGACGAGATCGCCGGCAAACTGTTCCTGAGCCCCCTCACGGCGAAAACCCACGTGAGCCGCATCATGACCAAGCTCGCGGCACGCGACCGTGCCCAGCTCGTCGTCATCGCCTACGAAACCGGGCTCGTGGCCGTGAGAGCCCGCGCCGAACCCTGAACATCACGACCACGGCGAGTCAGGCGGTGAGGGTCGAGGATGTGGGGATCTGGAACCAGACGACGTGGCCGTCTGTGTCCTTGCGCCAGCCCCAGGAGGCGGCCAGTTCGCAGACCAGCCACAGGCCCCGGCCGCCCTCGGCGTCCTCGTCCACCGCGCGCTGGACGCGGGGGCGCTCGATCGAGCCCTCGTCCACCACGTCCACCTGGATCGCGTCGCCGTGGTGGGTGAGCATCACGACGAGGCGCCCGTCCGGGCGATGGCCCGAGCAGGAGTGCTGGAGCGCGTTCGTCACCAGCTCGCTGACCATGAGCACCGCGTCGTCCGTCTCCGGGCAGCCGCCCGTGCGCAGCACCTCCCGGACGAACATCCGCGCCAGCCCCACCGACGCCGCGCTCCCCGGCAGCTCGGCCCTCCCCAGCAGACGCGCCGTCCTCACCGAACCGACCTCTGGCCGCGCCGTCATACGCCCCGCCCTCCAGCCGCCCCCGAGCGGCCCGCGACCTCGTAGTATCGGGCCACGTGCTCAGGATGGCATTCCCTTTTGAATGGTGTAAATCGGTTTGTTCGCCGCTCTCACCGCAGAGGGCCGCGTACTGATCAATTCTGGAGAGGATCGGCGCGCTAGGAGCCGAATTCGCAGGCCAGCGGGGGCCGGTGAATGTCGATCGCCTGAAACCGGATACGGAACGTGGTATGACGATCTCACCGAGCGAATACCCCCGCGCCCGTCGGAGAATGCCATGGACGAGAACGTCAAGAATTCCGAGCCTCCCCTTCCTCCCGGGTCTCCTCAGGCACGTTTCGGCGCTGAAATGCGCCGTCTGCGGGAGGCCAAGCAGTGGTCACAGGCGGCCGTGGCGGCGCGCCTGGGATGTACGCAGACCCAGGTGAGCCGCCTGGAGATGGCCAAGCGCACGCCGTCCAGATCCGACGCCGAGAAACTGGACCTCATCTTCGGCCACGACGAAAGGAACTACTTTGTCGGCCTATATCGTCGAATAACCGCACGCCCCGGCGGCCCCCGGTGGTTCATGGACTGGGTAGACCAGATCGAGCCCTACGCCCTGGTTCTACGCTCCTGGGATCCCCTCCTGATCCCAGGACTCCTACAGACCGAGTCCTACGCCCGGCACATCTTCAGCCAAGGCCCTCGCCTCACTTCCAAGGAGGTGGAGGACCGCGTTGCGGCCAGGATGCAGCGTCAGGGCATCCTCGACAGGGATGACTCACCCACTCTTCTTGCCTTGATCGATCAGGGAGTGCTGCACCGCCTCCTAGGTGACGCCAAACTCATGCGCGAGCAACTCGACCATCTGATCGAGATCGCCCAGCATCCTGCGGTATCGATACAGATCGTCGATTCCCAGTGCGTCGCGGGTCTCCTGGGCGCGTTCATGATCGCCGAACTGCCTCACGGCGAACCAGACACCATCCATGCGGACTCCTCGACAGAAGGTCAGATCACCGACGACCCGGAAGTGGTCGCCTCTGTTTGGAACCGCTATGAGTCGATACGACTGTGGGCTTATCCTGAGCACGTATCCATAAAAATGATCAAGGAAGCAGGACAGGAATGGACTTGAGAAGCGCCGCATGGCAGAAGTCTTCCTACTCTGGAGACAATGGTGGTCAATGCGTCGAAGTCGCCTCGAACCTGCCCCGTATCGTGGCAATTCGCGACAGCAAGAACTCGGATGGCCCGGCCCTCATCTCCACTCCCAGCGAATGGAACCACTTCCTCAGCGCTATCAAAAGCCACTCCTTCACCTACTGAATCAATGAGCAGCGATGGGTGGTAAGGAGCTGAGTCAGCAGTGGACCTGAGCACTGCCATCTGGCGCAAGTCGTCCCATTCCGGTGGTAGCGGCGGCCAGTGCGTCGAAGTGGCGCTCAACCTGCCGGGTGTGGTCGCGGTGCGGGACAGCAAGGGTGTCGGCGGGCCCGCCGTCCTCGCCACCCCCCACGAGTGGCGGCGCTTCCTCGCCGTTCTAAGGAACCTTTAAAGTCGGCTGAAACCACGCCAGAGGCCGGGATGTTTGTGTCGTCCCCAAGGCGCCGGCTCTTGTCCGGCGCACCCTGCGGACGAAAGGCATCACGATGAGGAAACGCACACGGCTGGTCGTGGTCACGGCGACGCTCGCCGCGCTGGCCGCGACCGGTACGGCGGCGGCGGCGTCCGGACCGACCCCGGCGCCCAGCCCCGTGACGTCGGATTCCGCGCCGGTCAAGGCGGACGAGAACATCAAGAAGTCCGCCGGCGTGGAGGGGAAGGCCAGGGCGTCCGCCGATGCCGACCTGGCCGCGATCGCCGCCAAGCTCGGGGTGACGACCGACCGGCTCACCGCCGCCCTGGTCGCGACCAAGCGGTCGCTGGTCAACGCGACCGACGTCACGCCGGACGCCATCGTCGCGGCGGTGGCGGCCAACCTGGGACTGCCGGTGGCGCAGGTCCAGGACGCCCTGGCGCCGCTGATCAACGCACCGAAGCCGGACGGTGACGCCAGGGACGAGAAGCGTGCGGACGGCCCGCGCAAGCGGGACGAGAAGTCCGGGGACTCGCCGGACGCCCACCTCGCCCCGATCGCCGCCGAGCTCGGGGTGACGGCCGAGCGGCTCACCGACGCCATGCGCGCGGCCAAGACGTCGCTGGCCCGCTCGGCCGACATCACGCCGGAGACCATCGTCGCGGCGATCGCGGCGAACCTGGGGCTGCCGGTCGCGCAGGTCCAGGAGGTCCTGGGGGCCCAGATCGGCAAGCCCGGACCGTCCGCCGACGGCAAGGACAAGGTCGACATCAAGGACAAGCAGGGCGTGGAGGCCCCGCAGGACTGACGACCGCCGCATCTCACAGCGCACATAACGCTCGACGGTGAGGATGGCGACCATGCGGATTCTTGTGGTGGACGACGACCCGGCCGTGCGGCGGTCCTTGGAACACGCGTTGCGCCGGGACGGGTACGACGTGTCGTCGGTCCCTGACGGGGCGTCCGCCCTCACCGAGCACGGCGTGTTCCGCCCGGACGCGGTGGTCCTCGACGTCCTCATGCCCGAACCGAACGGGCTGGAGGTGTGCCGGACGCTGCGTTCGGGCGGGCACGACACGCCGATCCTGATGCTGACGGCCAGGGACCTGGTCACCGACCGCGTGGCGGGGCTCGACGCCGGCGCCGACGACTACCTGGCCAAGCCCTTCGCCCTGGACGAGCTGCGGGCCCGGCTGAGGGCCCTGCTCCGGCGCAGCGGCGCCAGGGCCGAGGTGCTGCGCTTCGCCGACGTCGAGCTCGACCTGAACGGTTGCAGGGCCGAGCGTGCGGGCCGGCGCCTGGACCTGACCAAGACGGAGTTGTCCCTGCTGGAGCTGTTCCTGCGCAACCCCCGCCGGGTGCTGGGCCGGACCCAGATCTTCGAGTCCGTCTGGGGCTACGACTTCGGCCCGGAGTCCAACGCGCTGTGGGTCTACATCAGCTACCTGCGGAGCAAGCTGGAGGCGGGCGGCGGCGACAGGCTGATCCAGACGGTGCGCGGCCTGGGGTACGTCCTGCGGGAGGAGCCGTGAACCTGCGCACGCGGCTGGCCATCGCCGGCGGCTCCGTGGTCGCGGGGGCCCTGGTGCTGGTGTCGGTGGTCCTGTATCCGGCCGTGGACGCCAACCTCCGCGGCCAGATGGACGGCACCCTGGTCATGGCCGCCGGCCAGGCGCCCTCCGTGGCGCGGGCCATCAAGGCCAAGTACCTCGAGGCCAACGTGAAGCCGCCCTCTTTCCCGACCGTTCCGCTGGGCATCGGCAACACCCAGTTGCAGATCGTGCCGGGCCCGGTCCGTGCCGGGCCCTCGACGGAGTTCATCGACGTCACCGACCTCGACGTCGCCGTCGCGGACGGCACCGCCGGCCCCTACTTCCATGACGCGGTCTACAACGGCGTCGCCTACCGCGTCTACACCGCCCAGCTGCCCGATTCACAGGGGACGCTCGTGCGCACGGCCATCCCGCAGTCCGATCCCGCGCCCACGCTGAGCGGGCTGGCCTGGCTGCTGGCCGGTTCGACGGTGGCCGCCGGGCTCCTGGCCGCACTGGCCTCACGCCTGGCGGCACGCCGCGTCCTGCGCCCGGTACACCGGCTCACCGAGACCGTCGAACTGATCCGCAGGACCGGCGACCTGGCCATTGCGATCCCCGCCGACGGCCGGGACGAGATCGGCCGGCTCGGCTCCGCGTTCGCCGCGATGACCGCCGCCCTGGACGAGTCGGTCGGCGCGCAGCGCCGCCTGGTGGCCGACGCCTCGCACGAGCTGCGCACACCGCTGACGAGCCTGACGGTGAACCTCGAACTGCTGGCGGAGAACCCGGCCGACGCGCAGGCGCCACTCCTGGCCGCCGAGGCGCTCGGCCAGGCCGGCGAGCTCAAGACGCTGGTCAACGACCTGGTCGACCTGGCCCGCTACGGCGAGGCCGCGTTCCACACCGAAGACGTCCGCCTGGACCTCGTCGCCGAGCGGGTCGCGGCCCGCGCGGCGCGCCGGGCGCCGCACATCGCGTTCGAGCTGGAGTGCGCCCCCACCCTGGTCCACGGAGATCCCGACGCCCTGGAACGCGCCGTCGCCAACCTCGTGGACAACGCCGTGAAATGGAGCCCGCCCGACGGGCGCGTCCGGATCAGCGTCAAGGGGGGCACTCTCGACGTCGCGGACACCGGCCCGGGGATCCCCGACAGCGACCTCGAGTTCGTCTTCGACCGCTTCTACCGGTCACCGGCGGCCCGCGCGCACCCCGGCTCCGGCCTGGGCCTGGCCATCGTCCGGCAGGTCGCCGAGGCCCACGGCGGGACGGCCGAGGCCGTGCCGTCCGCGAGCGGCGCGCTCCTGCGGCTGGTGCTGCCCGCGTGCGCCGAACCGGAGTAGCCCACGGCCTCCACCGGGCCAGGGAGCAGGGCAGGGATATTCAGCGGGCTCGGGACAGCTTGTCGGGGTTGGTGACGGTGTAGATGCCGGTGATCTGGGTGCCGTCGGGGGTGAGGTCGAGGACCCCCCGGTGGCCGGCGAACACCCGCGTCGCCTCGTCCACCGCCTCGTCCACCGTCGCGTCCATCGCAGGGTCCACCGCAGCGTCCGTCGTCGGGTCCGCCGTCGGGTCCGGAGAGGTGTCGGACATCGTGGCCTCCTTCTCGGTCGCAGGCGCCCCGAAACGCCGAGCGGAGTGAGGCCATGGCATCGCTGCGGGGCGGCGGCCTCCGGCGGATCACGCGAACTTGGCACGGACGTATTCGGCCCACTGACGCTCGAAGTCCTCCCTCCCGATGCCGAGCACCTCGGTGAGCGCCGCGTCGGCCGTCTTGCCCCGGTAGTGCGCGAGCACGAACGCGACCGCCTTCTGCTCGCCGTACCGCTCCGCGATCATCTGCATCGCCAAGTGGCTGAGCTGGTAGTTCACGCCGACGAGACCGTGAAGGTCCCAGGAGGCGTTGTCCGGGATCCGTCCCTCGAACGGCCGGTCGCGCTCGCCTCGCACGTATGCGCGGGTCTCCGGGGTCTGCCCGTCCTCGTCCAGGCTCTGACCGTGAGTCGCGACATACTCGGCGAAGCCCTCGACCACCCATTTATCCAGCGACGACAAGGACGCACCGTGCTCCAGCGGCGCCAGCAGCGAGTGCGCGATCTCGTGGTGGAAGAGCTCCCGCAGTTCGTCCACCCCTCCGTCCACGTCGCCGAAGTACCAGGCGTTGCTATTCGTGACGATCCGGGAGCCGCCGACGTACCAGGAGCCCTCTTCGGGCGAGGAGGAGAGCATGGATATGGAGATACCGGCCTCGGTGGCCTGGCGCTTCGACCGGCGGAACAGGTTTCCCTGCTCGTCCTCCCCCTTCGCGAGCACGATCATGTAGCGGGCCGGGACCGGAGTGCCGGTGTCACCGTTCCGCGCCCAGAAGTCCAGGTCGGCGACGGCGGCCTGCTCGGCGAGGGGGGCGACCCTGGCACCCATGTCGGCCTGGGCGGAACGGGTGAGAACCACCGTGTGCTCGGTCGTGACAACTGAGATGTCCGGCCAGCTGTCCCACGGAGCGGGATAGGAGTCGGTCTCGGAATCACCGGACGTCGCGGGGGTTCCCGTGACTGCGGTGACCGTCGGCGGGGCGTTCTCGCCGGCCTTCGCCACGGTCCAGCGGTACCACTCGGCGACCGGTCGCAGGTCGACGCCGTCGAACCGGTGCTCCAGGGTCACGTCGAAGGAGAACGAGATCCAGTTTCCGAAGGCGTCCTTGGCCAGGCCCTCACCCTGTTGCACCTCGAAGGCGGCCTCCTCGAAGGGCAGCTTACGGAGGTTGTCGAAGGTGTTCGTCTGCTGTTCCAGCAGTTCGGCGTCGCCCTGGTCGAAGATCTTCAGGTAACCGCCGAGATCCCCTGCCTGGAACGCCCGGTTGTGGGC
Organism: Sphaerisporangium album; assembly: GCF_003323745.1. Classification (GTDB taxonomy): domain Bacteria; phylum Actinomycetota; class Actinomycetes; order Streptosporangiales; family Streptosporangiaceae; genus Sphaerisporangium; species Sphaerisporangium album. Next base: position 307,821 of record NZ_QOIL01000010.1, on the reverse strand, counting down.
CTCGACCGCCCGCCGCAACTCGTCCTCGGCCACCTGGAACGAGTCGGGCGTGCTTTCCGGCGGACCACCCGGACGCTCCTCGGTCAGCACCACCGAGTCAGGCGAGCCGATGGCCCCCACCCCGCCGGCGTTCCCCGGGCCGCCCGCGTCCGGCTGCCCCCTCATGACCACGAAGACCAGGGCCAGGACGGCGACGAGACCGACGGCCAGGCTGGCCGACATCAACAAGCAGCCCGCCGTTCGCCCCTGCGACCGCGCGGGCGCGAGGTCGTACGACGGCGCGTACGGAGGCATGGCGTCGGAGGACGACTGCTGCCAGGGATGGGCCGACGAATCCCCGTGGCCAGCCTGCTCCATAGTCACCCTTAGCCGGTCAACAGCCATTTGTGGACATAAGACGCCTCATTCAGGCGCCACGGAGCGTATAGATGGCGCGTGTGCACACCAGTGAAATTCGATCGAACTCTCCGGCAACATCTGGCCTCCGGCGCGAGCTGTCCTTCCAGGGCCCGCGGCCGCGCGGCCGGACCACTCGCGGCCACCGCGTCCTCGGCAGTGGCGAGGTCGCCCACCGGACGGGTAACGCTCGCCATTCAGGGGGCGAGGTGCGGGACCATGCCCGCGACGCCGGGGAGGGGTTCGAGGGTGGATTTGATGGTGTCCGCGGCTTGGGGGTCGGTCAGTTTGATGTGGTAAGCCTCGCCGATCTCCTCCAGGCGCGGGAGCACGCCGAGGGCGGATTCGGCTACCTTGCGGGCGTGTTGGGCGGGTTCGAAGAAGACCGTGCCGATTCCTTCGATCGAGGACAGCGCGTTCTCGATGGCGCGGCGCTCGTCCGGGGTCGGGCGGCCTCTGCCCGCGCACGGGGGCTCCTGGTCCGCGGAGGCTGCGCACAACCGGACGGCGAGGTCGGCCTTGCCCGCCCAGAAGAGACCCGGTTCGAACAGGACGTCGGCGACCGCGGGGAGCTTTTCGACCGCGGCCCGCAGTTCGTCCTCCGCGGGACGCGTCGCGGCCGCGTCACCCCGGACGCGCAACTCTCCCACGAACCTGGGGACCGTGCCGTCTTCCGTGAAGCCGGATCCACCCGGCTCCTCCTCGCCGGTCATCTGGTTCAGTTCCCCCGCGAACTCCTTCGCGGGGACGAACGACACCTTCGCGACGCCCGGCACCGCGCGGATGGCCGCTTCGACGGCGCGCCTGCCCTGCTCGGTGGCCGCCTGGGCGCAGCCTTCGGGACGCGGCGGCGTGCCGGCGCACAGCGTCACGGTGAACCCCTCGACCGGCCACGGCCCGCTCGGCGGCGGCAGGACCGTCAGGGCGGGCCCGGGCCGGAGCCGGTACGCGACGCCGCCGGCGAAGGCCAGCGCCACCACGACGGCGGCCACCACCAGGGGCCTTCCCCATCTCTTTCCGGCCCGCGGCGGGTGGACCGGCTCGTCGGCGCGTCCGGCGCCGGGTTCATCCCGCACGTTCGCCTCCTGGTTCCGGCGGCGGGCGTGCAGCGGAACCCTGCCGCGCCGGCACTGCGCGTCCTGTCCGGCGGCCATGGGGTTCCGCCCGATCGTCGATCGCCAGGGTAACGGCCTCGCGGGTGGGACACACCACGAAATAGCCGCCCATTCGGGCTTACCGCCAGCCGCGCTCGCCCCGGTCGGCATGTCCCCTCGGCGGCGATCTCGCGAGGTCTCTCATGAGATCTGACGCGCGGATCAGAGCGTTACGCCTCCGCAGGCCGGTCGTCCGAGGGGGCCTGGGCGGGGACGGCGCCCGCGAACGTCCAGCCGGGGAGCTGGAAGTGGACGCGGCAGGAGCCTTCGGTGACGGGTTCGCCGCAGGTGCGGCACACCAGGATCGGGTCGAGGCCGGTGCCGCAGGAGTGCTCCACGGTGATCGGCGGGCGGTCGGTGAGGTGGCGGTCGCCCCACTGGCGCAGCAGGTGCAGGACGGGCTCCAGCTCGCGGCCCGCGTCGGTCAGGTGGTACTCGTGGCGGGCCGGGCGGGTGCTGTAGAGGGTCTTCTCCAGGACGCCGCCCTCGGTGAGGCGCCGCAGGCGGGCGGCCAGGATGTCGCGCGGGGCGCCGGTGTTGCGGGCGATGGCGTCGAAGCGCCGCACGCCGAGGAAGACCTCGCGCAGCACGAGCAGGGAGTACTTCTCGCCGACCACGCTGAGGGCGTCGGCGACGGAGCACGGACGGGAGCCCGCGCGGGCCGTGCCCGGTTCGGGTCGTGCCCCTGTGGACGCCACCCGTGCCGGCGGCGGCGGTTGTGTCGGCGGCGTGGATGGTGGGGGCGTCGTGGCCATGGTCACATTTTAGGAGGCTGCGTTGGATTATCCAACTGACTGCGGCTAGAGTAAGTCCAGTTTTCCAACTCACTGGAGGACGTCATGCGTGACGCCGTGATCGTGCAGGCCGTGCGCACTCCCATCGGCAAGGGAAAGCCCGGGGGCGCGCTCGCCTCGATCCACCCGGTGGAGCTGCTCGCGCACACGCTCAAGGCCCTGATCGACCGCGCCGGCGTGGACCCCGCGCTGGTCGACGACGTGATCGGCGGCTGCGTCGACCAGGTCGGCGAGCAGGCCATGAACACCACCCGGTACGCCTGGCTGTCGGCCGGCTTCCCCGACACGGTCCCGGCGGTCACCGTCGACCGGCAGTGCGGGTCCTCCCAGCAGGCCGTCCACTTCGCCGCGCAGGGCGTGATCTCGGGCGCCTACGACCTGGCGGTGGCCTGCGGGGTGGAGTCCATGAGCCGGGTCCCGATGTGGTCGAACGTCCCGCCGGGCGCGGATCCGTTCGGGCCGGGCCTGGCCGCCCGCTTCCCCGAGGGGCTGGTGCCGCAGGGCGTCAGCGCCGAGCTGATCGCCGCCAAGTGGTCGCTGAGCCGCGAGCGGATGGACGAGTTCGCGCTCGCGTCCCATCACAGGGCCGCCGCCGCGCACGCCGCCGGGTCGTTCGAGGAGGAGATCGCGCCGATCGGCGCGGCCGGCGCGGACGAGTCCGTGCGCCCGGGCACCACCATGGAGGCCCTGGCCGGGCTCAGGCCCGCGTTCGCCGACCCGGCCTACGCCGCGCGGTTCCCGCAGATCGACTGGTCGGTGACCGCGGGCAACAGCAGCCCGATCAACGACGGCGCCGCCGCGCTGCTCATCACGACCGGCGAGACGGCCGCCCGGCTCGGGCTGCGTCCCCTGGCGCGGCTGCACTCCTTCGCCGTCACCGGCTCCGACCCGCTGCTCATGCTCACCGGCGTGATCCCCGCCACCGAGAAGGTGCTGCGCCGGGCCGGGCTGACGCTCGCCGACATCGACCTGTTCGAGGTCAACGAGGCCTTCGCCTCGGTCGTGCTCGCCTGGGGGCAGGAGACCGGGGCCGACCCCGCGAAGGTCAACGCCGACGGCGGCGCCATCGCGCTCGGGCACCCGCTCGGCGCGAGCGGCGCCCGCATCATGACCACCCTGGTCCACGCCATGCGCCGTCGCGGCGCGCGGTACGGGCTGCAGACCATGTGCGAGGCGGGGGGCCTCGCCAACGCGACCATCCTGGAGAGGATCCAATGAAGATCAACGATTCCGTCGCCCTCGTCACCGGCGCCAACCGGGGCCTCGGCGCGGCCTTCGCGCGCGAGCTCCTGCGGCGCGGCGCCCGTACGGTCTACGCCGCGGCCCGCGACGCCGGCGCGGTGACCGAGCCGGGCGTCGTCCCGGTCCGGCTCGACATCACCGACCCGGCCGCCGTACGGGAGGCCGCCGAGCGGTGCGGGGACACCACCCTGCTGATCAACAACGCGGGCATCTCCCGGGGCGGCCCGCTGACCGGGGGCGAGGACGTCGCCGGGGCGCGCGCCGAGATGGAGACCAACTACTTCGGCACCCTGGAGATGGTCCGCGCGTTCGCCCCGGTGCTGGCCCGCAACGGCGGCGGCGCGCTGGTCAACGTGCTGTCGGTGCTCTCGTTCGTCTCCCTGCCGGGCATCGGCTCCTACTCGGCGTCCAAGTCCGCCGCCTGGGCGCTGACCAACGCCGTCCGCCAGGAACTGGCCGGCCAGGGCACGCTGGTCATGGGCGTGCACGCCGGGTACATCGACACCGACATGGCCGCGCGGATCACCGGGCCCAAGATCAGCCCCGAGGACGTCGTGCGGCAGGTCCTCGACGGCGTGGAGGCCGGCCTGCCGGAGGTGCTGGCGGACGACGTGAGCCGCGGCGTCAAGGCCGGGCTGTCCGGCGACCTGGAGGCGCTCTACGCCGGGCTCGCGTCGTGAGCGCCTCCTGGCCCACCTACTCCTGAGGGGCGCCCTGCTCCTCGATGGCGTCGACGCGGTCGGGGTAGAAGGCGAGGTGCCCTTCGATCTCGGAGACCGCGGCGTACGGCGTCTCGTAGCTCCACACGGCGTTGACCGACCGCTCTCCCCCGCCGGGGATGCTGTAGTAGGAGGCGTCCCCCTTGTAGGGGCAGTAGGTGTGGTGGCCGGTGCGCTCGAGCCGCCCCATGTCGACGTCCTTGCGCGGGACGTACTGCACCGGCGGATAGTTCGCCTCGCGCAGCGTGAGCGCGTCCTTGGTGTCGGCGAGCACCCGTCCGGCGACCGTCACCACGACGCGGGCGGGGTTCCGCTCGACCGTGATGGGGTGGTCGGGGCCTGGGATCGCCACGGGCTTCTCCATGATTCTCATCTCCGTCGGCTCGTTCCTGGCACGTGGGGCCCTCGGCTGCGAAGGATATCCTGCGGCGCGTCCGTCTCCCAGGCGGACCGCGACGCTCCGGCGGCGTCGCCGGGGCCGGCGGAGCCCTCCCGCCGCGCGGGCTCCCCTGACGGCGGTACCCGCCGGGCGCGACGCGGAACAGGCGCTTGAAGGCGTTGGCGAAGGCGTACTCCGAGCTGTAGCCGCCCAGGCGGGCGACCTCGGCCGGCAGGGCGTCGGACTCGCGCAGCAAGCGGGCCGCGGCCGTCCGGCCCCGGACGGGCGCCGGGCCGTCTATGTTTCAACGACTTTACATAAGTGTTGACGGAACATCGCGAAGGGGTAATACTCTCTGTCCAGAGAGCGCTCTCTCATATAGGTACGACCGATCCACCCCTCGACGCGCACAGGCGGGGGGCGCTGACCCCCATGATCCGCGCCCCTGTCCCAGGTAGCCGAGAAAGCGTTATCCCATGCCTGGGGCCGCCGACCGCCGATCGGTCCTCACCAAGGGAGAGCCCATGCTACGCATGCGCGATCGCACCGACGTGGGAGCGATCCCACGTCGCAGGCTGGGAGCACGTCTCAAGGCCGCCGCCTCGGCCGTACTCCTGACGGTCACCACCGTCGGGATCTCGACGCTGACGGCCGTGGCCGTCCCGGGCACGGCGCACGCGGCCGTCCCGGCGCCGCCGCCGGGCTTCACGCTCACCTGGAGCGACGACTTCAGCGCGGCCGCGGGCACCGGCGTGAACACCGGCACGTGGAAGTACGACACCGGTCCCGGAAGCAGCTTCGGCACCGGCGAGATCGAGACGATGACCAACAGCACGGCCAACGTCTTCCACGACGGCAACGGGCACCTGGTCCTGCGCGCCCTGCACTCCGGCACCAACCCGACCCAGGGGTGGACCTCGGGCCGCATCGAGACCCAGGCGGCGACCTTCGGCGCGCCCGCGGGCGGCGTCGTCCGCATGGAGTCGTCGATCCAGCAGCCCAACGTCACCACCGCCAACGGCGCCGGCTACTGGCCCGCCTTCTGGATGCTCGGCGCGCCCCTGCGCAGTGGCGTGCCGTGGCCGACCAGCGGCGAGATCGACATCCTCGAGGACATCAACGGGCGCAGCTCCGTCTTCGGCACCCTGCACTGCGGCACGAACCCCGGCGGGGTGTGCAACGAGTCGACCGGCCTCGGCAGCGGCGAACGTCCCTGCCCCGGCTGCCAGACCGGCTACCACACCTACGCGGTGGAGATCGACCGCTCGAAGTCGCCGGAGGAGATCCGCTGGTACCTCGACGGCAACAACTACTTCACGTTGCCGGCCACCCGCGTGCCCGCGGCCACCTGGACGAGCGCCGTCCAGCACCCGTTCTTCATCATCTACGACCTGGCGATCGGCGGCGGCTTCCCGGCCGCCTTCGGTGGCGGCCCCTTCGCCTCCACGATCTCCGGCGGGCAGATGAACATCGACTACGTCGCGGTCTACAACAAGGGCCCCGGCGGCGGTGGCGGGGGCGGGAACGTCGCCCAGGGCAAGCCCACCACGGCCTCCTCGGTGGAGAACGCCTCGCTGGGCGCGGCGAACGCCACCGACGGCAGCGGCACCACCCGCTGGAGCAGCGCCTTCAGCGACCCGCAGTGGATCCAGGTCGACCTCGGCCGCTCGTACACCATCAACCGTGTGACGCTGAACTGGGAGGCCGCGTACGGCAAGGCCTACCAGATACAGACGTCGGCGGACGGCACCACGTGGACGAACGTCTACTCGACCACGACCGGTGACGGCGGCACCGACGACCTCACGCTGTCCGGAACCGGGCGCTATATCAGGGTGAACGGCACACAACGCGCCACCCCGTACGGCTACTCGCTGTTCGAGTTCCAGGTCTACGGCACCTAGACCCGGCGCCGCGCACATCGACCGGCGCCCTCCCGGCTCGGGGCGGGAGGGCGCCGGCCCGCGTTCTCGTCCCGGCGTCGCGAACAGGCCGGTTGAGGACGCCGGTGAGCCGTCCGGCCCGCGGGTACGTCTACAGGTCATGAGGATCTGGCGTATCGCGGTGATGTCCGTGCTCGTCCCGGTGATGCTCACAGGGGCGGCGCCGTTTCCGGCGACGGCGGCCGTGGCCGTGGCCGTGGCGGACAAGGCAGACAAGGCAGACAAGGCGGAGGACGCGCGGCAGGCCGTCCGCCAGAAGGCGCAGTCCCTCGTGAAGCTGCGGCGGCAGGGCGGTTTCGCCGGCGTCGACGACCGTGTGACCGTCTACACCGACGGCTGCGCCCGCGTCGTCCACCGAACCGGCCCGGCGATCACGCGATGCCTGTCCGCGGCGGACACGCGCACGCTCCGCGGTGATCTGAAGCGGCTGAGCCTGGGCCGTTCGCAGACCGCACCGCCCGGAGCGGACATGTACAGGTACACCCTCACCTACCACGGCAGGAGCGTCAGCCGGTCCAGCGTGCCCGCCTCCTGGCGCCCGGTCGTGCGGCGCCTGGAGAAGCTCCTCGACGCCCGCCCCGCCGGCTGACACGGGCCCGGCCTTCGAGGCTCCGGTGGTCTCAGGCGGGCTGGATCAGGACGAGCGTCTCGGTGGTCGAGACGACGGGAGTCCGCCGCACCTGCCCGCTCGCCGCCACGAAGGTGAAGCGATGGCTGAAGTCGCGCACCCGGGGGTCGCGCAGCGCGATGTGGGCCCTCGTCGTCGTGGTCTGCGATCCGGGCAGTTCGACGCGCAGCTCGCGGTGGTAGCCGGACGCGGCGTCGTCGTAGGCGAGCTCGACGAAGACGGTACGGATGCCCGCGGCCGCGTCCCACGCGGGGACCAGGTCGAGGTCGAGCCGGCCGGGGAACGGGTCGACCACGGCGACGCGCGTCTCGGCGGCGGTCCTCGGCTCGGTGGCGATGACCGAGCCGTCGACCAGGTTGTGGGTGAAGGAGTAGGTGAAGGTGTCGGCCAGGCGGGTGCCGGAGCGCACCCGCCAGTGCTGGACCGCGCCGTCGGGCCGCACCACGAGGGTCTTGTCCCGCGCCCACCCGTCCGGGTCCTGGTAGGTGAGGTGGACGTCGGTGAAGGCGATCGCCCCCGGATCGAGGTCGGCGGGCTCCACCGTGACGTCCAGGAAGCCGAGCCGCAGCGATGGGTCCAGGTCGAGCGTGCGGTCCCCGGTCTCGCCGCCGAACCGGTAGGAGGTCTCGCGCGCCGCCCACCCGGCGTCCTGCCGGAAGTTGTACTCGATGACGTAGCGGTAGTCGGTGTCGAGCGTCTTGTTGACGTAGACGTCGAACGTCCGGTCGCCGGGGGCGTTCGCGTCGAAGACGAAGGTGCCGCGCTTGGGCCCGCCGGGGTCGGCGGGCCGCCCGTACTCCAGGGCCACGCTGATGCTGTGCAGGCCCAGCGCCGCGAAGTCGACGCCGCACTGCATCCTGACGGTGAACTCACGGAAGAAGGGGTCGTCGAGGTCGACCTCGACGAGGTGGCCCGGGCCGGAGAGCGTCCCGGCGAGGAGGCCGAAGAACCCCTGCGGCGCGTGGACCCGCTGGACGGCCTCGGCGCGGTCGAGCACGAGCGTGACGTGCTTGAGCTCCTCCTGGTGGACGTAGCGGAGCTTGAAGGACACGAGCGCGGTGTCGACGCCGCCCGCGGCGGCCGGCGAGGTACCGGTGGACGGGCCGGGCGCGGGACGGCCCGTGGACGGGTTCGCGGTCCCCGGCCCCGGCGGCGGAGGGGGCGGAGGCGCAGGAGGCGCGGCGCCCGTGGCGCCGGACGCGGGAGCACCGGCGGGGGGAGGCGGCGGGGGCGGCGCTCCGGCCGAACCGGCGGGAGGCGACCCGCCCGGCGGCCGGCCGCCGGCGGCGCCAGCCGGAGGCGGGCCGCCCGAGGTACCCGGCGGCGGGCCCCCGGCCGTGCCCGCCGGGGGCGGCCCGCCGGCGGTGCCGGTGGGAGGGGAGCCCGTCGCCGGCGGGTTCCCCGGGGCGCCGGTGGCGGGAGTCCCGGAGACCGGGTGCGAGACCACCGGCGAGGCCGGGGTGGCCGTCCCGGGAGCGGGCGCCTGCCGCGGCAGGCCCGACGGGCTGAGCGAGGGCTCGAACCACTCCGAGAGCAGCTTGTCGCGGAAGAAGTCCAGCGCCCACTGCTCCTGCTGTGAGCGCTCCGAGCCGGGCACGAAGTCGGCCACCTCTATCTTGATGACCCCGTCCTGCGCGAGCTTCTGGAAGGCGGCCTCGACCCCGGCGCGGACCCAGTACACCTGGACGCTCAGCCCGAGAGACAGCTCCTCGTAGACCCGGGACAGGTCGGCGCTGATCTTGACGTGCAGCGCCGGGCGCAGCGCCGTGAAGCGCAGCTTGTAGATGACCCCGACCGGCGCGCCTCCCTGGTCGAACACCTGGCGCATGATGGTGGCCCCGGCGGCGGACAGGGTGAGGCTGAAGATCGCCTGGTTGTCGCCGAAGAGCGAGGGCACGGCGGCGCCGAGGATCTCCTCGACGGCCACGAACGCGCCGGTGTCCCGCGTCCCCGCGGGGCCCTGCACGTTGAGCGCCACGCACTGCACCTCGCCGTCGTCGAACGGCACCGGGCTGAGCACCGGCTGCGGGGCGAACCGCCGCAGCTCGCCGAGGATCCGCCGCCGGGCCTGCTCGTCCAGGCGAAGGTCCACCTCGAACATCAGGAAGCCGCCGCCCTTGGCCCCGCCGGCCACGGCGGCCGGCTTGTAGACGACGAGCGTGAACGCGGGCTCGTGGTCGGCGGGCCGCTCCGACAGCCGTACCGGGGCCGGGAGGTACCAGAACTGGTTCGGGTCGGCGTGGTCCCGGAAGACCGTGACGCCGTCGATGACGAGCGAGGTGGCGCCCAGCTGCAGCATCCTGCCCTCCAGGGGGTCAGTCGAAGGTGAGCGCGAGCGCGGGGGCCCGCGAGCCGGTCCAGTCCGTGGCGCGGATCCGGCCGTTGGCGTAGCGGACGACGGTCTTGTAGCGGTAGCCGGGGTCGGCGCCGTCGAAGTGGAGCTCCTGAGGAGGGCCGCCGGGGGTGAAGGTGAGCTCGCCGAGCGGGGTCTCGGCGCCGGGCGGCGCGAAGGTCACCACCGCGTCGCGCACCTGCCTGCCCAGGGCGGCCCGGACCAGGACGACCTGGTGGGGCGTCATGCCGGGCGTGACCAGCAGGGTCGGCTCGGTCGTGGCGGACGGGCCGACGACCAGGGCGCTGCCGTCCGCGCGCAGCACGATGGCCCGCCAGTCGATCCTGCGCAGGTAGGGGTCGCGCAGGTCGACGCCGAAGGTCCCGGTGGGCGAGGATCCGGCGAGTTGCAGGGTCCGCTCCTCGCGCACGCCGTTGGCGGCGTCCTCGTAGCGCATCTCGACCAGGACCTGGGCCACCTCGGCCCAGGGGACCTGCGCGATGACGAGGACGGCGCGCTTGGCCGGGAACGGGTCGCGGATCCGCAGCTCGGTGACGGTCGTGGTCGTCCAGTCGTGCTCGTGGTCCTGCCGCCCGTTCCCCGCGAACCGGATGTGGTAGTCGAACGCGGCGGGCACGCCCGCGGGGACGTACAGCGGGTAGTCCCAGGCCGGCACCGCGCTGGTCAGCCTGATGGTGGCGGCCTGCTCGACGTCGTGCTCGGGGACGCGGTGGCGAATCGACACCTCCACGGCCGACCAGCGGTCCCAGGGCACCTCCTCGGCCCGGATCTGCACGGTCACCATCGCGAACAGATCGTCGGTGAAGACCTCCCAGACCTCGCCCTCCACCACCTTCGGCGGCAGGGTCAGCCGGGCGGGCCTGCGCAGGTTCTCGACCTGGGCGAGGTTCACGGTGGCGGTGGCCTCGACCGGCAGCACCATGCGGTCACCGTCGACGACGGAGGCCCAGTCGACGACGGAGTCGTCCGTCCGCGCGTCCAGGACGACGTTCTTGACACGGTCCCCGTACCGCAGCTCGGCGTTGACCGACACGACGTGGGCGCGCTGGAAGTCGACCCGGGACAGCACGCGGACCTTGCGGCGCTGGAACCACGGATGCTCGGTGTCGACGTCCATGACGAACTCGCCGATCGGCCTGCCGGACGCGCGGATCGCCGCGCCGATCCCGGCGAGGTGCGCCTGCGGGTTGATCGTGCGGCGGACGGTGGTGCGCTCGCTCATGGTGACGGTGAGGCGCTTCTGGTCGATCCGGGAGTAGTGGGTCTTGTTGTAGGTGAAGGAAGGGAACAGCCCGCCGCCGGTGACCACGTTGTGGTGCATCGAGTCGAGGAAGGCGGTCACGTCGCCGACGTCGTCACGCGGAGGCCGCGACGGGTCGATCGACGGGGTGAAGAAGGCGTCGGTGATCATGTCGCGGACCTCGGCCAGGGCCTGGTCCCGGCGCGCGATGATCCCCTTGGTGTCCGCGCCCTCGGGGACGAACGTGTCCGACTCCAGGACGATGGCCCGGCTGTCGACGAGTGAGTCGACGCACTGGAGGATCTGCGTCGAGTAGAAGATCTGGTCGCCGGTGAACTCGGTGTCCAGCCTGTCCTGCACGCGGTCCCAGTCGATGGTCAGGCGGACGGCGTAGGCGGGCCGCAGCGCGAGGTAGTCCAGCGAGTAGACCACGCCGGCGGGCATCAGCTCGCCGTCCAGCGCCCGCTGGATCATGACCGCGCCCTCGTGGTCGAGCAGCGCGGAGAAGATGGCCCGGTTGTCGCCGTACAGGCTCGGCTTGGCCGGGTGGACGGCGTTCACGACGAACCGGGCGGGCGCGCCGGCGGACGCGGTGACGTCCTGCCCGAGGAGCATCAGCCGGACCGTGCCGTCCTCCAGCGGCACCGGCCCGAGCCGGGGCCTGCCGGGCAACCGCGCCGAGCGCTGGATCTCGTCCGCCACGGTCCGCAGGAGGTCGTCCTCCACCCGCAGGTCGACGTCGAAGTTGAGCAGCCCGCCCGTCCTGTCCCCGCCCGAGCGGAACCACAGCAGGGAGAACGCGGGGATCTCGCGCCCGTCCTCGCCGGTGCGGACCGAGACGCGGGGCTGGAGCGGCAGGTAGTACCACTGGAGCGGGTCGGCGTGGTCGGGGAAGACCGAGACGCCCTTGACGATCAGGTAGGGCGGGTTCAGGTAGAGCATGCGGGCGGCACCTCAGGCGGGAGGGAGGGCGGGCAGGACGAGCTGCGCGGTGGTCGACTGCCGCTCGGGGACGGTCCGCTCGGTCTGGTCCTTCATGTAGTAGGTGGCCGACCAGCGGTACCGGCGCTCGGAGGGGCTGGTCAGCTGGACGTGCCAGGGCTCGGGCGTCTCGCCGGGCCGCACCAGGACGTCCTGGTACTGGTCGTCGCCGTACCGCAGCTCCACCGTGACCAGCGCGACCTGGGTGAAGTCCACCTGGTCGGGGACGACCTGCACGTCCATCACGGCGCCGAAGGTCTCGCCGACGACGAGGCTGTCGCCCTCCAGGACCGTGGGCGGGATGCGCTCGATGGAGCCGTCGTAGCGGCGGACGTAGCCGCTGTAGGTGACCTGTCCCGCGTTGAAGTCGATCACCGGCACCTCCCAGTCCACGCTGGCGGCGGTCTTGCGAAGCTCGAACGTCTCGGTGACCGTGTAGTCGTTGGCCGCGTCGGTGTAGGAGATGTCCACGGTGACGGACTCGATCTCGGCCGTCAGGTCCCCGGTGGCGCTGGCGTGGATCTTCTTCACGTCGCGGAACGGGGTGTTCACGTAGATCCGCCGGACGGTGTCCTGCCAGCCGGTCGTGAGCGTCCGCCCGTCGGCGTCGTGGTACTCGATGCGGTACTTGACCGGCGCGCGGCGCGGCTCGTAGATGGGCCGGCGCAACTGGTAAGCCTTCTTGTCGCCGGTGACCGCGTACTGTTCCTCGATCGCGGGGCCGCTCGCCGGCTCGTAGCGGACCGTCACCAGGGCGAGCGGGAAATCTCTCGCGTCGATGGCGCCGGCCTCGACGTCGACCATCAGCAGGCCGGTGTCGTCCACGTTCAGCGTGATCTCGTTGCCCTTGCCCACCAGGTCCGGCGGCGAGTCGTACGGCCGGGACGCGCCCTTGAAGTTGACCCGGTACCGGTAGGTGAACTCGTCGGGCCCGCCGTCCTTGAAGCAGGAGAACTTCAACATCTCGTCCTCCTTGCTGAAGTGCAGGTCGCCGCTGTGCCTGCCCTGGTAGTCGATGTGGAGGTCCACGCTGTGGATGGACAGCGCGGCGAAGTCGGCGTTGACGCGCGCCGTGACCTCCAGCCGCCGGAAGAAGGGGTGGTCGAGGTCGATCTCCTGGAAGTACTCGCCCACCTGGGCAGGGTCGATCATCGACACGATGTTCGGCAGCGTGCCCCTCGGGTTGAAGGGATACAGCGCGGCGGCGTTCTCGGTGATCGTGTACGAGAAGTGGTCGATCTTGACCTTGTGGTACTCCCGGCGGATCGTCTCGTAGTCCTCAAGGACCGTCCGGTCCCCGTCGTAGTGGCCGAGCTGCTCCAGCATCTTCTTGGCCACGGTGTCCTCCAGCGTGCGGGTGAGGCTCTCGCGGATCTGCGCCCTCACCCGCTCGTCGGTGCCCATGCCGGAGGTGACCTCGACCTTGAGGATCTCCGAGTTCCAGATATCCTCGCGGATCTTGTTGAGGAAGGTGTCGCTTCCACAGCCCGCGTCGTCCTTGGCGGTCTGCACGAAGTCGTAGTACTTGGAGGAGTCGAAGGTGGCGGTGCCCGTCAGCGGAGGCAGGCGCACCCACGCGCTCATCTCGTAGACGACCTGGACGAAGCCGCCGAGGCCCTTCAGCGCCGCCTCGAACAGCACCGCGCCCTCTTCGGTCAGCTCGACCGTGAACGGGGTGATGTTCTTGCCGTACAGCGATGGACTTCCCGGATTGAACACCGAAGTCACGAAATCGCCGGAAATGTTTGCCATGTTCAGCTGGGCGGTGCCCTTGGCCCACTGGATGGTGCCGAGGCGGACCAGTTCCGGCCTGCCCCTCGCCGCCGCGACCTGCCGCTTGAGCTCTTCCATGATGATGTCGCGCTTGGTATCGGCGAGGCTGAACTCGACGTCGAAGGTCGCGAAGCCGCCGCCATAGGTCCCGTCGCGGCGCTTCTTCGGGGTGCGGTAGCGCAGGAACCGGAACACGGGCTTGCCGTTGTCGTCGACCCGGAATGTCGGTTGTTCCGGGACCGCGTAGAACACGTATGGATCGTGGTCGTCGCCGTATACCTGCACGCCCGTGATGGTCTGCACCGAGTCGATCCGCAGCATGTCGGGCCTCCGTGGCCGAGTCAGTCGAGTCAGTCGAGTCAGTAGGGTCAGTGGGGCCAGTGGGCCCGGTCGGGTCAGGGGAGCTCACGTGGGTCGAAGCTCGTCGGCTGGAAGGTCGGCGTGTGGCTAGAGGACGAGGTCGGGCGTCGCCGACCGCAGGAAGGCCGGCCCGGCGAGGGTGGACGGCGTCACCGCAAGACCGGTCACCAGCAGCTCCCCGGCCATGTCGGGGGCACGGCTGACGACGTGCCAGGACGTGGTCCAGCCGCCTGGGCCCAGCTCGATCACGCGGCGCTCGGAGGTCCCCTCGCCGCTCGGCTGGTAGTGGACCTCCGCCCGGACGTGCGTCGCGCCCCGGTCGCGCAGCGCGGCGGCGTCGACGCGGATCTCGGCCAGCCCGAGGTCGGCGGGGGTGAGGGTCCAGCCGGAGGCGCCCGCCCGCACCGTGCGCCGGTAGGCGGGGCCGCCGGTGCGGTAGGAGGTCACCGCCGTCAGCTCTCCGCCGCCGGCGAGGTCGGCGGGCCGGTCGAAGGGGGGAAGCAGCACGGCCACGGCGTCGCCGCACCGCGCCTCGACACGCTCGATCGGGGACCCCGAGGCGTCGAAGCCGACGCGGACCGGCATCGGCCCCGGCGAAGGGGCCTTCCCCTCGGCGGGTTTCTCGTATTCGAACACGTGCGGCTCGCGGGTGCCGCGGATCCAGGCACCGACATCGGCCGTGCGGGTCAGGGGAACGGTGGACGGCTGCCGCACGGTCGCGGAGACCCGCAGGACGCCCCCGGGCGGGGAGCCCGCGGAGCGCGCCTCGGCCAGCCGCGCCTCGGCCAGCCGGTCGGCGGCGGCGATGACCTCGGGGTCGCAGCCGGGCAGGTGGACGCGGTGCCGGGAGACCTCTCCCCCGAGTCCCCCCGCCGCGGCTTCGAGGACGGTGGTGGCGGTGTGCCCCCGGACCAGCTCGCCCTCCAGCCGCACCGACAGCAGGCCGGGCTCACCGAGGCACGCCCGCCGTACCGCGCCGAGGTGCTCGGCCGGGACGGCGAGGGACAGGACCGCGGAGAAGGGCGGCGTCCCGGAGGGGGTGGTGCGGCCCAGCTCGTGTTCGGAGCCGTCGCCGGCGCGGATCCACGCCGACACCGACCGTGCCGTCACCGCGCCCGCGCCCACCCGCAGCTCGCCGGGGGAACGGCCTACCTCCCGGGCGAGGGCGGCGAGACCCGCGGACAGCTCGGCCTCGCCGGGCCACCAGACCGTGCCGAGGTTGAGTACAGCCGTGTCGCCGGAGGCGATCAGGGTGACCATCGGGGTGCCCGAGGGCGAGCGGGCCGGGCCGGGGTCGCCGGGCACGACGTGCACGATCGTGGGATCGGCGTCGTCCAGGAAGGCGTTCGGCACATCGCGACGATCTCACCCGGCTAAACGCGAGTCAAGGTAAATAAGCTTAGCAGTATATCGTTCCAAGTAGAGGTCATATATCCTCATAAATAGCCTTGTTAACCCTCGCTTCGGCGTCTACAGTCGCCCCTACGATCGAGGCAGGGGGGGTCGTTTGCTGTCGCTGCCCGCATTACCGCTCGGGGGAGCGGATCTTGTTTTCGCCGACGACGAAGATCGATCGGTGTATTACTTCGTGCCCGAGATTCCGCGCGTTCGCCGGCGCCCGGACGGTTCCCCGTGCTTCTCATTTCTGAAATATCGGACAAATACTGATAATGGGGGCGGCTTTCTCGACCTCCAGACCGAACTCGCCGGTCCCGGCGACGCGCTGGTCGACCGGCTCCGGGAAGACTCCGGCGGCCGGACCCCCGAGGTCCGCGCGCCCCAGTTCGTCGACGGCACGGTACAGCTCGCCCTCCCGGGCCAGGCCGCGATCTCCAGCCGTCCCTCCCTGATGGACGGCTGCCTCGCCGGCTTCGAGGCCACCCTGACCGCCGACATGGCGACCCTGCTGTGGGAGCAGGCCGGCCAGACCCCCTCTCCCCTGGCGGTGGCCTACGACCTGACGTTCCTCGCCCGGCTGCCCGAGGGCAGGGCGCGCCTGTGGTCGGCGGGCGGCCGGTCGGGCGTCGAACTGCTCGACGCGCCCGGCGAGCCCGGCGCGTCCCTCGAGGAGTTCAGGCGGCAGCTCGCGGAGTGGGCGGCCCGTGACCTGGGCGCGGACGGCAGGGAGTACGACATCGTGCTGACCGCGGGCGCGGTGATCACCTCGCGGGCCGGCCCGCGAGGAAACCTCCCGCTGCCCGCGGAGGGGCTGCACGAGTACGACCTGACCGAGCCGATCTTCCGCACGCTGCGCGTCGAGACCCAGTGCGACGCCGACTTCGCCCGTGGCGACATCCACTCGGTCCGCCTGCGGCTGCGCTGCGGATCGTTCCGGCACGAGGCCCTGTTCACCGACAGCGCCTCGGTGGACGCCGTCGAGACCGTCCTGCCGCCCGGCGGCGAGCCGGTGTACACCTACGACGCGGTGGTGCAGTTCCCCGGCACCGCGGCGACCGCCACCCTGCCCGAGGCCACCTCCCGGGGCCGCTACCTGCTGCTGCGGGTGCCCGCCGCCGGGCGGCTGCGGGTGGAGATCGACGGCACGGCCGTGGACTGGGGGCTCACGGAGTCGGTGGAGGCCGGGGTGCGCTACGACGGCGAGGAGGACGCCGTGGTGCTGCGCGAGGACCGGCGCCGCGCGGTGTCCGAGCGGCCCGTCCACGCGCTGATCGACCACCCCTGGGATCACCGGGTCCGGTACAACCTGCGCGACGGCCGCCGGATCGAGAAGCCGTGGGCGCCGGGCGCGAGCGACCGCCTGATCCTGACGGGCCCCTACGACCGCTTCCTCGCCGTCCGGCTGCGCGCGCCGGGCGGGTTCGGCACGGCCACGGCGCACATCGTCCAGTGCGAGCACACCGGAGTCGACGGGCGGGTCACCCGGGAGACCCTGGTCCTGCGGCCGGGCGCGGAGACCGCGTCGTGGACCGCCGGCCTGCTGCCCGGCGAGCCGCCCGGCTTCCGGTACAAGGTGGCCAGCACCTACGCGACCGGCGAACAGCGCTCCGGGGAGTGGATCGAGGCCTCCGGGTCGCAGACCGTCGAGGTCGGCGACATGCCGGAGGCGGTGCTGACCGTGACCGTGGCCGACGACCCGATCGACTACTCCGTGGTCAAGCTCATCGTGGTGCGGCTGACCGGCCCGGGCGCCGGCGCCGCCCTGACCTTCTCCCCCGCACAGCGCGGCGCCCGCACCTGGACGGCGCCGGTGCCCCCCGGCGAGCCGGCCGCCTACACCTGGACCGCGACGTACTACCTGGCCGACGGCACCCGCCGGACCGTGCCGGAGAGCACGTCGGACAAAAGGACCCTCGTCCTGCGACTGCCACCCGCGTAGGGAGCGGAGATGCTCAACCTCTTCAGCAAGTTCGTCGTCCCCGGTGTCGACCACGTGGAGATCTTCCAGGACGACGAGGACGAACTGCAGTTCTGGATGCTCCCCGGCAAGCCGTCGCCGGCCATGACCGACGACGGCGTGCCCTCCATCTCGATGATGCTGTTCGCCCGCGACATGAGCCTCATGGCGTCGGCGGCGGAGCAACTTCCCCGGGGCGAGCAGGAGGGCGGGCTGCTCAGCATGACCCTCGAAGTGCGCGTCGGCCAGGAGGACCAGGCCAAGATCATCGACTACATCGAGGCCACCATCATGAACGGCGGGCTGATGGCCTCGATGCACGAGGGAACCGTCGTCTACCGCCGGCGTACCGGCGCCTCGGGCACGCCCCGGCTCTCCTACCCGACGTGGGTGGACGGCACGGTGAAATTCGCCATGCTGCCCAGCGCGGGGCCGACGTTCCTCAAGGGGTACGAAGGGTCGGACAAGCCATCCCTGACCGGCAGCAACCTCGCCAGCTTCACCATGCTGCTGGGCCAGGAGGGCGCGCGCCTGCTCCGCGAGTCGCTGAAGAGCGGGGTCTCCCCGGGGGGCGTCTACTACAGCCTCAGGTACCAGGCCAGGCTGCCCAACATCCACATCTCGATCACCGGGAACTCCGAGGACGTCTACAACGAGCTCAAGGAGCACACCACGGTGACCGAGACCCACAACGGGCACCCCGTGCGCATCTACCCGCAGGTCTCCAGCCTCCAGGAGCTGCAGACCAAGGTCGCGAGCCTGCACGTGACCTACGACAGGGTCGACTTCCCGGCCATGACCGGCCAGGACCAGGCCGTCGCCGACGAGGCGGCCAAGCGGCTGGAGAACCTCGTGCTGGACATCGCCCAGGGCTATCTCAAGGACCGGTTCTTCACACCGGGGTTCACCCCCGACCTCAACAAGGACAAGCTCGGCACCGACCCGCTGCAGAACTTCAAACCCGCGGGCACCCCTGTCATCGGCGGCAACCAGCTCTGGCTGAAGGACTTCACCCAATCCATGAAGGGCACCATCGACTTCACCCTGGACGGCCGGCTCTCCCAGCCGGTCAACGTGCAGCCCAACGCCAAGCTGTTCGACATGATCGACCCCGCGGTGCTCCAGGCGCGGACCGTGGAGGCCGACCTCAACACCCCGATCTTCCACCGGCTGGACGTCCCCGTCCGGGTCACCGCCGAGTTCGAGAAGGATCCGATCCACACCGTGCAGGTGCACCTGGACTACCGGCAGACCGACGACCGGCCCGGCCACAACGAGACGAAGACGCGATCGGAGACGTTCGACTTCACCACGGGACGCGAGGTCTACTACTTCCGGACGACGATGGCCAAGGCCGCGGACGGCACGCCCAAGGACACCTTCACCTACTCGAGCACACTGCACTACCGGGCCTCGCAGAGCGAGGTGCACGTCCCGCCCGTGGAGACCCGGCTGAAGAGCCTCGTCATCGGCTACGACAGCCTGAGCTGCGTCCAGGTCACCTGCATCACCGGGAAGATCCCGTGGGACGTCGTCGAGCGGGCCGACGTCAAGCTGCGCTACCCCGGCCTGAACTCCCCCTCCGCCACCGAGACGGTGACGCTGACCTCGGGCAAGAGCGAGGGCAGCTGGTTCACCTACACCAACGGCGACCCGTCCCGGGAGTACGAGCGCCAGTTCGTCTTCACCCTGCTGGACGGCAGCCGGATGGAGCTGGAGCCCCAGCGCTCGACCACGGCCCGGCTGGTCGTCGACGCCCCGTTCGACGACACGCTGACCGTCACCTTCACCCCGCAGGGGGCGTTCCCGCCGATCTCGTCGATCGTGTTGTCCGTCCGCTACAGCGACCCCGCCAACGACTACGAGGTCGACACCGTGCACGTCTTCGAGGCCCACGACGACCCGTGGGTGTGGAAGGTACGGCTGCGCGATCCCGACCTGCAGGAGTACAGGTACAAGGTCGACGTCGCCTACGCCGACGGCGCGGTGGACCTCGGAGAGTGGCAGACCAGCGGCGACACCGCGAAGTTCGTCGGCGAGGTGACCGGCGCCACCCTGACGGTCGAGGTCCAGCCGGCGCTGCTCGACATGACCAGATGGCGGCTGGTGGTCGTGCGGCTCAGGCACACCGACCCCGGCACCGGGCGCGTCACCGAGAAGACCTTCCAGTACACGGCGGCGACCCCGCTGACCAGCGAGCCGTGGACGGTCCCGCTGCGGGACGCCACCGCCAAGGGTTACACCTACGAGATCCACGGTTACGGCGTGGACGGCGTGAAGAAGGTCGTCGGCCCCGTCTCGACCGAGGACATCCTCCTCGTGGTCGAGCTCTAGACATCCGGACAGGAGAGCAGGATGGAAGGCGAGTTCCCGGCCAACCCCGCCGGCCGTGTGCCGTTGATCCTCGACCTCGACCCGTCGATCTTCACGCGGTTCTCGGGCGCGCTGACCAGGGCGGCCATCGACGCCGCGCCGGTGCTGACCGGGCCGCCCTCCCGGGTCGACCAGACCTGGCAGGGCGCGCCCAGCGGGACGTACTACGTGCCGGCGGCCTCGATCCCCCGGCGCACGCCGTCCTCGGCCACGCCCGCGGTGTTCATCGGGAAGTCGGGGGACGCCTGGCAGCTGCGGGTCACGCTGGAGCTCCGCCGCCACCCCTCCGTCGCCGCGGACGCCTCCCCGCTGCCGCTGGACGGGGTGAAGGTCGCGTTCGTCACCTCCGTCCCCGGGGTCTCCGTGGTCTTCACCGAGGTACACGAGGAGCCCACCGGCGATCCCGGGGTGGCGCGCCGGCTGGTCGCCGTGGCCCCGCTCGACGATCCGGCCCGCGTGGCGGCGGTGCTGCAGAAGGACGAGACCGCCGTGCTCACGGTCACCGGCACCGTCCACTGGCGGCTGGCGCTCCCGCCCGAGCCCGAGGACGAGGGCGGCGACCACGGCCCCCGGATTCCGGAGAAGTACATCCCCGTCGACCGCCACCCGCGAAGGCCCGGCCCCCTGGAGGTCGGCCGCGACGGCCACGGCCCCCTGATCCCGGAGAAGTACATCCCCGTCGAGAAGATCCCCCTGCGGCCGGACCCGATCGAGTACACCCCCCACGCCGACCTGCCCGTCCGTGAGCTCTTCGAGCGGCCCCGGATCCGCCTCACGCTCACGTCCGCGACCCTCGCCGCCGAGTCCTTGAACCTCTCCCCGGACGCGCTGCGGCTCGATCGGTTGCTGTTGCGCAACCCCGGGCGGTGGATCCTGGAGCGGCCCGACCCTCCGCCGCGGTCCGAACCGCACGAGGACGCGCTCACGCTCACGGCCGACCGGCGGGGGATCTCCATGTGGTTCCCGACCGAGGCCCACGCCAACCGGCCCATCTACGCGCTGGTCAACGGCGCGATCGGGTTCGACCCCGACACGGTGTGGATCACCGGCCCGGCCGGCCCCTGGAAGGCCTCCCCCATTCCCAACCAGTACTACGTGCTGCCCACGGAGTACCGGCTGGCGTTCGACACCGCGCGGGGCGTTCCCGCGGTGACGGCGCTGCTGCGCGAGCAGCCCGTCCCGCAGGGCCGGCCGGCGAGCGCCGCCCATCGCGTCCGGGTGCGGTTCGCGCTGACGCCGTGGTTCGCCCCCGAACCGCTCGAACGGCTGCGCACGACGATCGCCGAGGCCGAGAACCTGCCCTATCCGGAGTTCGCCGTGGGCGGGCTGGAGAAGACCGAGTTCCGCCCCTCCTCGCTGTTCACCGGCCTCGGCGGCGATGTGGTGGAGCAGCCCGACGGGTCCGCCGTCGACCCGAGGGGCTTCGAGCTGGTCTACGACTGCAGCCTGGAGTTCTACACGTTGCTGTGCCGGATGCTCGCCCCCGCGCAGGGACCGGCGACCGGGATCGAGGCCTCCGTCCGCGTCACGCTGAAGACCTCCCCCGAGGACGCCGGCACGGTCAGGGAGATCCCCGTGCGGATCAGGCTGGACGCGCCGAACGACGAGTTCCTGGAGGTCGAGCCGGACGGCGCCGGCAGGCTGACCGCCCGGGTGAGGAACCTGGCCGCCGGCTCGGCGACCGTGCGGCAGGCGGTGGCGACGCTGCTGGTCGTGGCGCCGGCGGGGCACCAGCCCGTCGACGCCGTCCCGGCGGACGTCTCGCCGCTGCCCTTCACCGTCGCGGCGGGCGGCGAGACCACCGTGACGCTGGTCCCCCGGGAGCCGGTCGACCCGGGCGTGGTCGGGCGGGTGGCCCTGGACTTCGACCGCGTGGGGCTGGACGTCACGGCGGCGGACGTGCTGGAGCGCGTGCACGAGCTGGCCGCCACCGTCAACCTCGACACCACCGTGCGGGTGCGGAGCTTCCAGCTCCAGCACGCGGCCGACCTGCCGCCGGAGCTCGCCGGGCTGGAGGGCCTGGAGGTCCAGCTCAGGCGGGGCGGCACCGACCCCGTGACCGTCTACCTGACTCGCGAGGAGTGGGACAAGACGGTACATCTCGCGTACACGCTCGCCGACCTGGTGGCGGGCATGTCCCCGGACGCGCCCCGGTTCGAATGGCGGCGGCGCAACCTGACCAGGACGGGCACCGGCCCGTTCTCCGCCTGGGAGCAGATGGCCGGCGGCGACCTCTACGCGACCCCGATCGCGTGAATCGTCTGTAGCGGTACAAGGCATCACCGAGCAGTACGAGGAGTACTGGATGACAGCGGCACGCAGCACCGTGGTCACGGTCACCAACGCCACCGGCCAGGTGCTCGGCAAGGCCTGGCAGGACCTCCCGCACGGTATGTGGAGCGGGGGGATCGAGCCCGCGTGGACGATCGGCCCCGGCGAGACCGTCAGCTGGCAGACCGAGTCGGACGGCATCCTCACCGGGACCGAGGGCCGCGTCGGCTACCACATCGGAGACGCCGGGCCGATCGCCGAGCTTCACTGGGACAACCCCTATGGTGGCGGGAACAGCTACGACGAGGTGTGCCCGCCCGGCTGGGCGATGCTGCGCGGCGGCGGAGCCGGCGCGAACACCACCGTCACGTGGCTGCTGGAGCCGGCGCAGTGGCATGTCACGGCCTTCCGGCCCAGCACTCACGGCTTCCGGTTCCCCAACAGCTGGCCGCAGGGGACCACGGACAAGACCATCGACCTCGGCCTGGTCCGCCTGCCCATCGGCGACGCCTCCAACGGCCTGTGCGGCGGCATGGTCTACGCGGCCCTGGACTACTTCATGGCGGGCAGGGCCGTCCCGCCGCAGGCCCTGGCCCCGCCCGGTGAGGGCGATCCGCTCTTCGACTTCCTGGTGAGCCGGCTGTTCGACTCCTTCGACATCCCGAACCTGCCCGCCCGGCTGTTCGCCATCATGGAACCGGCCTACCCCGACACCGACCGCGGCGTGCTGGAGCCCGTCGGGCTCATGTCGGGCCGGTCCGCCGTGATGATCAGGGAGGCGTGGCCGAACATCAAGGAGTGGATCGACGCGGGGGTGCCCCGGCCGATCTGCCTGGTCAAGGTCAAAAGCCTCAACCCCGGCGACCTTGGCAAGAACCACCAGGTGCTGGCCTGGGGCTACTACGTCAGCGGGACGGGCGTCGCGCTCGCGCTGTACGACCCGAACGATCCGGGCGACGACGCGTGCTCGCTGTGGTTCGACACCGCCCGCACCGACGTCGTGGTCGGCGTCGGCACCAGTCCCCCGGACCTGGGCCCCGTCCTGTGCATCCTCACCACGGCCTACACGCAGGTCCAGCCACCCCTGGGCACGTAGCCCGGCGGGCGCCCCTTTACATTGTAGATCGAAAGCGGATCGAGGCGGCGACGACCCCGTAGAGGCCCGGCCCCTCCCCGCGGCGCTCCGCCTGCGCGAGCCGCGCCGTGAAGCGGTCAGCCCTCCTTGGTGACGGCGCGCGAGATGACCAGCCGCTGGATCTGGTTGGTGCCCTCGACGATCTGCAGGACCTTCGCCTCGCGCATGTACCGCTCGACGGGGAAGTCCTCGACGTAGCCGTAGCCGCCGAAGATCTGCACGGCGTCGGTGGTGACCTTCATGGCCGTGTCGGCGGCGAAGAGCTTGGCCATCGCGGCCCGCGTGCCGTACGGACGGCCGGCGTCGCGCAGGCGGGCGGCGTCCAGGTAGAGGGCGCGCGCGGCGGCGATCTGGGTGGCCATGTCGGCGAGCATGAAACCGATGCCCTGGAAGTCGGCGATGCGCGAGCCGAACTGGCGGCGCTCGCGGGCGTAGGCGGAGGCGGCGTCGAAGGCGGCCTGGGCGACGCCGACCGCGCAGGCGGCGATGCCGAGCCGTCCTCCGTCCAGGGCGGCCATGGCGATGCGGAAGCCCTCCCCCTCGGCGCCGATCAGGGCGCCCGGCGCGAGCCGTACGGAGTCGAGGCGCACCTGGGCCGTCGGCGAGGACCGCATGCCCATCTTGCGCTCCGGGCGGCCGAAGGACAGCCCCGGCGCCGAGCCGGGCACGTGGAAGCAGGAGATCCCGCGCGCCCCGTTGTCGGAGGTGCGCGCCATCAGGGTGTAGAAGTCGGCGGCCCCGCCGTGGGTGGTCCACGCCTTGACGCCGTCGACGACGTAGCCGCCGTCGGCCGAGGCCCGCGCGCGGGTGGTGAGCGCGGCGGCGTCCGAACCCGACTGGGGCTCCGACAGGCAGTACGCGCCGAGCAGCTCGCCGCCGATCATGTCCGGCAGCAGCGCGGCGCGGGTCTCCTCGGTGGCGTAGGCGGCGACGGGGAAGCACGACAGGGTGTGCACCGACAGGCCGAGCCCGACGGCGAGGAACGCCGCGGCGAGCTCCTCGACGACCTGCAGGTAGACCTCCTGCGGCTGGGCCGCGCCGCCGTACTCCTCCGGGTACGGCAGGCCGAGCAGGCCGCTGCGGCCGAGGGTCGTGAACACCTCGCGCGGGAAACGGCCCTCGGCCTCGTCGCCGGCCGCCCGGGGGGCGACCTCCTTGGCGACGAGGTCTCTCACGAGGTCGAGAAGGTCGTGGGCCTCGGGCGTGGGCAGGACGCGGTCGACCGCCATCTATTCACTCCGGATCGCAGAGGTCGGGTCTGGGGGGTGGACGCGCCGGGCACGCGCCGCGCGGAGGATCGCCCCGCGGGCCCGGCCGGCGCCGGCGGCCGTGACGGAGATCGGGTCGTCACGGCCGGAGATCACACGACGACCAGGTCGCGGGGCTGGTCGTTGAGGCGCTCGACGCCGGTCTCGGTGCACACGACGATGTCCTC
This sequence comes from Sphaerisporangium album, assembly GCF_003323745.1. Taxonomy (GTDB): domain Bacteria; phylum Actinomycetota; class Actinomycetes; order Streptosporangiales; family Streptosporangiaceae; genus Sphaerisporangium; species Sphaerisporangium album. The sequence goes on along the minus strand of NZ_QOIL01000010.1, from coordinate 283,290 downwards.
GATGCGGGCGCCGTGGTGACCGGACAGGTAGATGCCCGGCTCGACGGAGAAGGCGAAGCCCGGCGCCAGCGGCTCGGCGTTCCCGGAGACGATGTAGGGCTCCTCGTGGGTCTCCAGGCCGATGCCGTGGCCGGTGCGGTGGATGAACAGGTCGCCGTGGCCGGCGTCGGCGATGATCTGCCGGGCGGCGGCGTCGACCGACTCGCACGAGACCCCGGGACGCACGGCCGCGCAGGCGGCCTCCTGGGCGCGGCGCAGCACCTCGTAGTAGGCGGCGAAGTCGGCCGGGGGCTCGCCGACGCTGTAGACGCGGGTGGAGTCCGAGCAGTACCCGCTGGGCATCTGGCCGCCGATGTCGACGACCACGGGGTCCCCCGCGCGGATGACGCGGTCGGACAGCTCGTGGTGCGGGCTGGCGCCGTTGGGGCCCGAGGCCACGATCACGAAGTCGACCGTGGCGTGCCCGGCGGCGAGGATCGCCTCGGCGATGTCCCTGCCCACCTCGCGCTCGGTGCGGCCGGCCTTCAGCAGGCCGGGGACCTGGGCGTGGACGGCGTCGATGGCCGCGCCCGCCTCGCGCAGCGCCGCCACTTCGGCGGGGCTCTTGCGCATGCGCAGCTCGCTGAGCACCGACCCGGCGAGCACCTGCTCGGCGCCGGGCAGCGCGGAGCGGAAGCGCAGCGACTGCATCGCCCACATGCGGTCGGCCAGCCCGACGGTGGCCGGGGAGCCGATCCTCGACGCGACCAGGGCGTACGGGTCGTCGGTCTCGTCCCAGGCGACGAACTCCAGCCCGAGGCGCGCGGCCGGCGAGTGCTCGGCCGCGGGGAGCTCCAGCCTCGGCACGACCATGAACGCCTCTCCCTGGGCGGGCACCACCAGGCAGGTGAGCCGTTCCATGGGCATCGCGTCGTACCCGCTGACGTAGCGCAGGTCGGGGCCGGGGGTCAGCAGCAGGGCGTCGATGCCCGCGGCTGCGGCGGCCTCGCGCACGGCCGCGACGCGGGTCACGGGGTAAAGATCAGAGGACGTCGTTGTCACATCGCCCAATGTATTCCACCCCGATTCCTCCCGTCTGCCCCACCTACCGCCCCCGCCCGCTGGCCACCTCGGTCCGCCACCGCTGGGTGGACGCCGGCGGCGGGGGGCGTCACCCGAGCAGATCAGCGCGAGTGCGGGGCAGGCGCGTCCCCTCCCGTCGGATTCGAGGCGCAGGCCCGGACAGGGGGCTGGGGCTGGAAGGATGGGCTCATGCCAGGGCTGATGCTTCTCGACACCCCTTCCTTGTACTTCCGCGCGTTCTACGGGATACCCGAGTCGATGACCGCTCCGGACGGCATGCCGGTCAACGCCGTGCGCGGGCTGATCGACATGATCGCCACGCTCGTGCGCGGCCACGCCCCCGACGAGCTCGTGGCCTGCATGGACGCCGACTGGCGGCCCGCGTTCCGGGTCGCGGCGATCCCCTCCTACAAGGCCCACCGGGTCGCGACGGGCGACCAGGAGCAGGTGCCGGACACCCTGGTGCCGCAGATCCCGGTGATCGAGGCGGTGCTGGACGCCGTGGGCGTCGCCCGCGTCGGCGTGCCCGGGTACGAGGCCGACGACGTCATCGGCACGTGCACGGCCCGCGCCACCGGGGCGGTCGAGATCGTCACCGGCGACCGCGACCTGTTCCAGCTCGTGGACGATTCGCGGCCGTGCCGGGTGCTGTACACGGTCAAGGGGATCCGCAACCTGCAGACGATCGACGAGGCCGAGGTCACCGCGAAGTACGGCATCCCCGGCCGCGCGTACGCCGACTACGCCACCCTGCGCGGCGACCCGAGCGACGGGCTGCCCGGCGTCCCCGGCGTGGGCGACAAGACGGCGGCCGCGCTGATCACGCGGTTCGGCTCGCTGGAGGCGATGCTGGCCGCGCTGGACGAGGGCGTCACGGACGGCTTCCCCGCCGGCAGCCGCACGAAGATCATCAAGGCGCGCGACTACCTCGCGGTCGCCCCCGCCGTGGTCAAGGTCGCCCACGACGCGCCCCTGCCCGATCTGGACATGGCCCGGCCCGTCAAGCCGCGCGACCCGGAGGCGCTGGTCGCCCTCGCCGACCGTTATGGCCTGGACGGCCCGCTGAACCGCCTGCTCGCCACGCTGGCCGGCTGAACGGGCGTATCGGCCGTATCGCCCCTAAGATCCGGGTTGTGCTTCCCAAAGCGATACACGTGTCCGGCGCGCCGAAGCTCGCCGAGGGCTTCGACCGCATCCGCGGCGAGCTGGAGCTTCCGGACGCGTTCCCCGAGCCCGTGCTGGAGGAGGCCCGCCGCGTGGCGGACACGGCTGCGTCCGATCTGTCCGCGCTGCCCGGCCTGGCCGGCGTGCCCGCCCTGCCCGACCGCACCGACCTGCCGCTGCTGACCGTCGACCCGCAGGGGTCGATGGACCTGGACCAGGCGCTGTGCATCGAGCAGCGCGCCCGGGGCTACCGCGTGTGGTACGCGATCGCCGACGTCGCCGCGTTCGTCCCCCCGGGCGGCACGATCGACGCCGAGGCCAGGAGGCGCGGCGAGACCGTGTACATGCCGGACGGGCGCGTCCCCCTGCACCCGGCCGTCCTGTCGGAGGGCGCGGCCAGCCTGCTGCCGGGCGTGGTCAGGCCCGCCGCCCTGTGGTGCCTGGACCTGGACTCCGACGGCGTCACCGTCGGGGCGGACGTCAGGCGGGCGCTGGTGCGCAGCCGCGAGCGGCTCGACTATGACTACGTGCAGGCCGCCGTCGACACCGGCACCGCCGACGGCACGCTGCGCCTTCTGCCCGTCGTCGGCGCCCTGCGCCAGGAGCTGGAGCGGGCGCGCGGCGGGGTGACGCTGCCGACGCCCGAGCAGGAGGTCGTGCCGTACGGGGACGGCTATCGCGTTGGAGTTCCGCAGCCCGCTGCCCGCCGAGGCGTGGAACGCGCAGATATCCCTCATGACCGGCATGGCGGCCGCCGCCATGATGCTCGACGCCGAGATGGGCATCCTGCGCACGCTGCCGCCCGCCGCGCCGGAGACCGTCGAGCGGGTGCGCCGGATCGCGGCCGCCCTCGGCGTCTCGTGGCCCGCCGGCGCGTCGTTCGGGGACGTCGCGCACACGCTGGACCCGGCCGTCCCCGCCAACGCGGCGTTCCTGCACGAGGCCACGGCCCTGCTGCGTGGCGCCGGGTACACCGCGTTCAACGGCGAGCCGCCCCGGGACGCCGGGCACGCCGCCGTCGCCGCGCCGTACGCCCACGTGACCGCGCCGCTGCGCCGCCTGGTAGACCGCTACGCCGGGGAGGTGTGCCTGGCGGTGGCCGAGGGCGTGCCGGTGCCCGAACCCGTGCAGGAGGCGCTGGCCGAGCTGCCCCCGCTCATGGCGGGCGGAGGCCGCCGCGCCGCCGCCGTCGAACGCGCCTGCGTCGACCTGGTGGAGGCGTTCGTGCTGCGCGACCGGGTCGGGCAGACGTTCGGCGCGGTCGTGATCGACGTCGAGGACGGCAGGCCCGGCGGCCTCGTGCAGATCGCCGACCCCGCCGTGGTCGCCCGCTGCGACGGCGAGGGCCTGCGCCTCGGCGACAGGACCGAGGTACGCCTCACCCGCGCCGACCTCCTCACCCGCGAGGTCCGCTTCACCGTCGCCTGAGGCGCTCGTGCCGCTCGATCATCCGCAGCCGGGGCCCGCGACCCTTCGCGCCGCGCCATCGCCTCCTGAGCGCCCGGAAGGGCCTGGACGGCGCCCGGCCGGAGACCCCGCCCGTCCCCGGGCGGGGTCGTGAGGGACGTGAGGTCAGGCCACGGAGGAGTAGGCGACGACGCCGCGGCGCAGGGCGTCGATGGCCTTGGCGGCGTTCTGCCTCACCTTCCCGCCGCGGGGGGCCGCCTTGCCGATCTGGTCGAGCAGGTCGAGCAGCTGCTTGACCCAGCGGACGAAGTCGCCCGCGGCCAGGTCGCCGTCGGTGAGCACCGCGTCCAGGCTGTGGCCCTTCGCCCAGCGGAACGCGGCCCAGGCGAACCCGAAGTCCGGCTCACGGATGAACGACAGGCCGTGGTCGCGCTCGATGTCCTCCAGCTCAGCGAAGATGCGCACCATCGCGGCCAGCGACTCCCTCGCGGCGCCCGCCGGGATCTTGGGCGGGCGGGCGTCGTCGGCCTGCCGCGACTCGAACACCAGCGAGGACACGCACGCGGCGAGCTCGGCCGGGTCGAGATCCTCCCAGATGCCCGCGCGCAGGCACTCGGAGGTGAGCAGGTCCAGCTCGGTGTAGAGCTGGGACAGGCGGCGACCCTCGGGCGTGACGGTCTCCCCGTCCAGGTAGCCGAGCTGGTCGAGCACCCCGCACACCCGGTCGAAGGTGCGCGCGATCACGTGCGACCGGCTCTCGACCCGCCGGCGCAGGCCTTCGGTCTCGCGCAGGAGCTTGTGGTAGCGCTCGGCCCAGCGGGCGTGGTCCTCACGCTCGTCGCACCCGTGGCAGGGGTGGGCGCGCAGCTTGCGGCGCAGCTCGGCGATCTCCCACTCGGGGGTGCCGGGGGTGGAGCCGCGGGTCATCGCCGTGTCTGCGTCGTGGTCGCGGACCCGCATCGGTCGGCCGAGGTCACGGTCGCCGATCTTGGCGTGCAGGGTGGCGACGAGGTTGGCACGGTCCTTCGGGGCGCGCGGGTTGAAGCCCTTGGGGATGCGCAGCCGCTCGACCGGCTCGACCGGCACCGGGAAGTCGGCCGCCGACAGCCGCTTGACCTGCTTGCCGATGGTCAGCACGAGCGGCGAGGGCCCCTCGGTGCGCATGGTGAGCCCCGGGTCCAGGATGACGGCCAGACCGGCCCGCCGTCCGCCGGGGACGCGGATCACGTCGCCGGGCTTGAGCGCCTCCAGCGAGCGCACGGCCTCCGCGCGCCGGGCCGTGCCGCGCTGTCGCGACAGGTCGGATTCGCGGTCCGACAGCTCCCTGCGCATCGCCGCGTACTCAGGGAAGTCCCCGAGGTGGCAGGTCATCGCCTCGGTGTAGCCGTCGAGGGCCTCCTCGGCGCGCCGGAGCTGCTTGGCGATGCCGACGACCGCGCGGTCGGCCTGGAACTGGGCGAACGACGCCTCCAGCAGGGTACGGGCGCGTTCCCTGCCGACCTGGCCGACCAGGTTGACCGCCATGTTGTACGACGGGC
>NZ_QOIL01000010.1:165933-278109 GCF_003323745.1 Sphaerisporangium album | reverse complement strand
ACGACGGGCGGAAGCTGGAGCGCAGCGGGTAGGTGCGGGTGCTGGCCAGGCCCGCGACGGCCACCGGGTCCGTCCCCGGCTGCCAGGCCACCACCGCGTGCCCCTCGACGTCGATGCCGCGCCGCCCGGCACGCCCGGTGAGCTGGGTGTACTCCCCCGGGGTCAGGTCGGCGTGGGTCTCGCCGTTCCACTTGTCGAGCTTCTCGATCACCACCGAGCGGGCGGGCATGTTGATGCCGAGGGCCAGGGTCTCGGTGGCGAACACGGCCTTGACCAGGCCTCGGGTGAACAGCTCCTCGACGACCTCCTTGAAGGCCGGGAGCATGCCGGCGTGGTGGGCGGCCAGGCCGCGCTCCAGGCAGTCGCGCCACTCCAGGTACCCGAGCACCGACAGGTCCTCGTCGGGCAGGTGGGCGGTGCGCTCGTCCACGATCTGGCGGATCTCGTGGCGCTCGCTGTCGGTGGTGAGCCGGATTCCGGCGTGCAGGCACTGCAGGACGGCGGCGTCGCACCCGGCGCGGGAGAAGATGAACGTGATCGCGGGCAGCAGCCCCTCGGAGTCGAGCTTCTCGATCGCGTCGGACCGGCTGACGCCGTTGGCCGAGCGGCGCGGCCGCGAGTACCCGCGGCGGCCGCGCGCCTGGGCCAGGCGCTGCTCGTCACGGGAGATGCGCATGAGGCTGGGGTTGATGCGCGGCCGGTTGTCCTCGTCGACGAACAGGTCGTACAGGCGGTCGCCGACCAGCATGTGCTGCCAGAGCGGCACCGGACGGTGCTCGTCCACGATCACCGTGGTGTCGCCGCGCACCTCGCCGAGCCACTCGCCGAACTCCTCGGCGTTGCTGACGGTCGCCGACAGGGCCACCACCCGCACCGACTCGGGAAGGTGGATGATCACCTCTTCCCAGACGGCGCCGCGGAAGCGGTCGGCGAGGTAGTGCACCTCGTCCATGACCACGTGGCTGAGCCCGGCGAGCGTGCTGGAGCCCGCGTAGAGCATGTTGCGCAGCACCTCGGTGGTCATGACCACGATCGGGGCGTCGCCGTTCACGCTGTTGTCGCCGGTGAGCAGCCCGACGTTCTTGGCCCCGTAGCGGCGGACCAGGTCGTTGTACTTCTGGTTGGACAACGCCTTGATCGGCGTGGTGTAGAAGCACTTGCTGCCCTGCTCCAGGGCCAGGTGGACGGCGAACTCGCCCACGACGGTCTTGCCCGACCCCGTCGGGGCCGCCACCAGCACGCCGTCGCCCGCCTCCAGCGCCCTGCAGGCGTCGAGCTGGAACTCGTCGAGCTCGAAGTCGTACAGGCCGCGGAAGGAGGTGAGAGCGGGCCCGCTGCCGGCATGCTTGTCACGGAAGGCGGCATAGCGTTCCGCAGGCGTCGTCATGCACTTCAGCCTACCGACACCAGCTTTCCGGTCCCGTCGCCGACCGAGACGATCTTCGTCCACAGCGCGGATTCCTCCTGGCGGCATCCGGCAACGCGGCGCCGGACGGACACAGATCCATGGCAGGACCCGGACCCATTGAACGCATGGCGGCGCTCCCGGCAGCCGTGCCGAACGTAGGCCTGGGGAAAACGATCACACGCTATGGCTGTCAAATCGGCTTCGAACGAGACCCGACACCTCAAATTGTGCCATCAAAACGGCGCCGGCATCACATCACAGGTCCGCGAAATACTGCGCGACGTCATAGTTGGCGATCAACTTGGCCAGCCCTAAGGGGGTCTGCCCATAGTTGTTCTCTCGACATGGGTCGGCGCCCCGCTCTCGCAGGAGCGCCATGAGATCACCCCTACCACGAGAGTTGAATACCGCTACCGACAAGGGCGTATTGCCATGCCTGTTCTCCGCATCAACCTCTGCATCATTGTCAAGGAGTGCTCGGGCGGCATCAACGTGACCTTCCTGCGCGGCCATGTGCAGAGGAACGAAACCGTCACCGTCGACAAGATTGGGATCCAGGCCGGCCGCAATCAGCTCAGATACCCTCCCCGCATCTCCCTTGAGAGCAGCATAGTGCAGCTCGGACCGCCCCTTTCGATCGATACTAGCACTGTTCATGGCGATGACTCATGTTCTCATACGCGTCTTCGGTTTGATATTTTTCGGGATCGTTCTGATGCTTGATGAAATCTTCTCGCGACATGGTTCCTTCCGCCTTTGCCGCATCCCTGGCACGCCCATATTCACTGCCAGGTTTATGTCCATAATGAAACTTGCCGGTAATTGGCTGCAATGTGTTCGGAGATATGCGATTCACCGGCGACGATCTGGAACAGCAGCTCGAGAATCGACTCACGAGCCGTTCTCGAAGGATCTTCGAGAAGAGCAGCGAGCAAGGCGGGTACTACGTAATACGCGGACTCGAAAAGTTGTCCTTGCACCACCACGTGGTTCTCGAGCTCCCAATAGGCGGCCGAGACTTCATCCTCGGCCTGTCCCGCGACGAGTCTTAGAATACTGCCGGGAACATGCTCGGCCGTTCCGCCCGCCATACGCAGGGACTCCCAGTCATGACGGTCCAACTCGACCCGGACTACACTCATCGACGCCGACTCCACCTTCAGTTAGGCGCAGAACGCGATATCGAGCGACAGGCTGGCAGAGGCCCGAGGGGGTACGATTCGAAGCAGCATATAGTTGGCGCAGAAGAGGCGGATTCCAGATGTGGCCTGTGTCAAGGCAGGAGGTCGATGAGGTCGGCGTGGAGCCGGCTGGCGGTCTGAAGGACGCCGGTGTTCATCGTGGGAACCCTCATTCAAGCGAGCCCGGCGATGTCTCATCCAGGACATGATGCAGATAGAAGTCGGGTTTAACGAGGAAGCGTCGCCAGTGGTCCACCAGTTCGAGCCGGTCCCAATCGGTGGGGCGGATGCCGCGGTCACCGAGTTCCAGAATCTGCGCCCCGGGGAGACCGGCGAGAATCGGCGAATGGGTCGCGCAGATGATCTGCCCGCCTTGAGCCGCGACCCGGTCCATAAGCCCGACCAAGCGCAGGCACGAGTGGAATGACAGGGCGGCTTCTGGCTCGTCCATCAAATACAGGCCGGGGCCGGACACCATTCGGTCCAGCACGGTGAAGAATCCTTCCCCGTGGGACTGCTCAGTGAGGTCCTCCTCCCAGAAGCCGTATCGGCCGGACACGTTCCGTCCGAGGTTGAACAGCGTCTCGGCACGGAAGAAGAACGCCCGCCGTTTAAGACGGGGACCGCGGACGAGCCGTAGCCCATCGACGGTCAGTTCTGCTTCGAGGACTTCCCCGAGGGGGGTAGCGGGACCGGTGCTGGCATACCGTGTGCCGGCCTTGCCGCCTTCGGAGTTGATGCCGCACACATCCGCGACCGCTTCGACGATCGTGGACTTCCCCGAGCCGTTCTCTCCGACGAGGAAGGTCACAGGGGCGGTCAGCTCGACCCCATGGGTAAGCGCCTTGACGGCGGGAAGAGTGAATGGCCACCTCGCCGCCGGGCGGGCGGGTACAGCGAGCCGGCTGATCAGCATGGCTCACCGCCTGCCGTGGAAAGGATCCGTACGGCGTGCTCCCGGACCGGGATCCGCAGATCGCGATAGTCGCCAAGGCGCTCAGCGCGATCAAGGATGTGTGCGGCGGCGGACAGCTGCGCCACACGACCGGTAGGCGTGTCGAGAAGGTCGGCGAACACCTCGTGCACCCGGGCCGCCATGTCGGGGACGAGAAGGCTGTGACAGTACAGGAGCGCGGCGCCGTACCCGGCGGGGGCGGCTCCCCAATACTCCCAATCGAGCAGCCACAGGCCAGGCTGGGTGAGGTTGGCCCAGTGCAGGTCGGTGTGCTCCGTCCGCAACGCCGGCATGTGCGGGCGCAGCCGTCGGCCGTAGTAGTCCTCGACACGGCGGACGAACGATCGCGGATCGCGGCAGCCCCGGTTCGTCGGCTGCACGGCCAGCGTGTCGAGCGCCTGGCGCAGCTCGATCCACCATCTGCTGGGAAGCGTGACCCACTCGGTGAGTTCAGGGGTGGATGAGCACGGGGCATCGGACACATAGGTCATCAGCTCGGCGTACATGACGACGGGCGATTCGTCCCATTCGGCGCGGGCCATGACCTCCGGCCGTGGCACACCGGTTATCCGGTTGGCGTCGTGGTTACCGGTCCAGGTGTCGCCGCAGGCCCAGTCGCGATGCTCGGCAGTCGCACGCAACCAGAACCGGCCGCCCCCAGCGCGGAGAGCGGCCGACCCGATGGTGCGATCGTGCCAGCCGAACACCGACTCCCCGATCAGAGACACATCAAGCCGGGTCGCGCCTTCCGACAAGACACGGCGCAGAAAGGCGCGCTGCCCGGACTCAAGGCGCCGGTGCCGGCTGGTCACCTCAGGCCCTACTTGGCGGGGCGGCACTTGTTCGGCTCACAGGCCGGACGCACGGCCACACCTCGCCCGTGGGCGAGATGGCCACCTGCCGATCCCCGCAGTTGCCGCACAATTGATCGACGCCGGGCCCCCTGTCCCGTTCGCCACGGCCTACCTCCCTGAGGTCGTCATAGCCGATCTCCCGCACACCGAGACGTTCCAGGGCGGCGATACCCTGCCCGGTGCGCTGCCGGTCGAGGACCCCGATCACCCCGGCACGCAGGGGGATCCCCAGTTCCACCGCGCGGGCGATGTTCTTCGTCGTGTTCCTGAGTGTCGACCGGCCGGTGATCGATCGGTGTTCCTCGGCCTGGTCGGAGTAGTAGGACGTGGCCAACCGCACGCCCGGGAGCCGGAAAGTCTGCCAGTTGGCCGCTGAGACGTGGACCAGGTTGGTGTAAACCTCGACCTCCATGCCGGTGTCGAGCGCGTGAGAGATGAGCTCGGGGAGATCAGGGTGCAGGGTCGGCTCACCCCCGATGAACTGCCCCATCTTCGCGCCGGCCTGGTAGGTCTGAGTGATGACGCGCCGCCAGTCGGCGGTGGTCATGGTGCCATGGGTCGCATCCGGGCCTGAGGATGCATAGCAGTGGCCGCACGTCAGCTGGCACTTGCCGGTGATCTCCCACCAGGTGAACCGGAGAAGGTCAAGACTTTGCATGAGGTCTCCTGAAAGGCGTGGGGAGGCGCGTCACGACGCCGCCGGGGCTTCGTGAGGCGGGCGCGACGGCTCAGAACAGGTGTAGGCAGACCATGACGGTAGGTAGCCGGGCTTCCCTGCGCCTACGAACTTCTACGAACTTGCGGCCGAGTTCCTACCGGAGATCGTCGATCGCCGCTGCGATCAACGATCGGACGGCCCCTCCGTACACCGCCATGTCGGCGAGTCGGCCGAACGCCTTGACGTACAGAGCGATCTCCCGGGGCTGCGTGACGGTCACCATGGCCGAGAGCAGTTCGACGTTCACCTGATGGTCGTCGAAGACGCTGAAGCCCTCCAGCGGCCACACGGGTCGCCCTCCGGTGGCGAACGGGATGACGCCCAGGCTTACCGAGGGCAGGGCGGCCATGGAGATCAGATGATCAAGCTGCCCGGCCATCACCTCCGCGTCACCGACCTGGTAGTACAGCACGGACTGCTCCACCAGGACGGCGAACCGTGCGCCAGAGTGGAGGACCTTCTGACGCTCCATCCGGACGGCTACCGCCTGCTCGATGTCGTCCGGGATCTCGCGGAAAGTGCTGATGGCAGCCATGAGCGCGCCCACGTAGCCAGCGGTCTGGAACAGGCCGGGGATCAGGAGCGAGTGGTAGAACCGGAAGCGTCGTGTCCGCTCGTACAACGGGATAGAGGACTTCTGGAGGCGTTCGAGACCCGTACGCTGGACTCGCCGCCACTCCACGTACATCGAGGCGACGGCCCGCGAAGAGGCGATCAGATCGCCCACCTGGTCATTGGCCTCGCACACCGAGCACCAGATCTTGATGTCCGCGTCGGACGGCTGGGTCTTGGCGTTCTCGATCCGCGAGGTCTTCGATTCGTGCCACCCGGCGGCCACGGCCAGCGCCCGGGCCGACAGGCCCGCATCGAGGCGGATCTCACGCAGGCGGCCCGCCAGTGCCTCCCGGGCCTGCTGGACGCTGGACGACGGCGACGAGGGCATCGATGCGGGTGCCTTGTTGAGCAGCGAGCCGGTCAGGCGGGGTGGAAGTCGTGGTGGTCGAGGGCGCGTTCCCACACCTGCTCGAACGATTCGAGGCACAGCTTCACGATCGCCGGGTCCTCGGTCAACTCGTCCTCGACGAACGTCCCGTCGCCCGCGAAATGACTGAGCCGGACCAGGCGGTCGTCGAACACCCAGAAGTCGTTGACCGGAAGGGCCAGGTCCGAAGCGCGACGCCGGGCCAGCCACCGCACCTGTTCACCGGCAGCGATGTTGGAAAAGGTGACGTCGTATTCGAAGCGGACATACTCGCTGAGCGGTTCGGACACGACCCGAGCGCGGCGCACCTGAACGCCCCGGGTGACGGAGTCGGCGATGACCTGGTGGAAGGGGCTCCACCACCCCTCTCGGTCCGCCGGATTCTCACGGTGACCGGCCCGCCACGCGGCGAACCGGCGTGACCCGGGATCGTAGACGTCGCGCATCTCCAGATGCACCGCCGACCGCCGGGCACCGGAGATCAGCTCACCGAACGACGGAACCGGAACCGTCTCCACCGTTTGCCTCCAGTACGAACGGGATCATCCGCAAGGGGAATCGTATGATCGTCTCGTTCTTGGGCACGGTCCCGATCTCCGCCTGCGTCTCGGCGTCGGTGATCCTCCAGCCTTGCAGGATGAGGTCGCCGGTCGTCTCATCGAGCCACACCGCCGGCGAGTGGTCGCTGTCACTTTCCGGGTCCTTTCCGATGAACCGTAGTCCCATGGAACCCTCCTTTGCGTCAAAGTGTGCACGGACTCGAGGGATCAACGCTCGCCTGAGAAGGCATGACGGTCAAGGTGTTCGCACCGGTAACCGACGCCATGGCCAGAGCCGGACAAGCCGGCGGAACATTCGGAACGTCATGAAGGTTGACGCCGAGCCGTCCCGCCCGACAGACGGCGGACCGGCCGAAGGACGCTACGGCGTCGTCCTCACGCTCACCCGTCCTGGACCTCCTGATAGGTCGATCGGCGATTGGCCGGTGAGATCGGCGGCCCGTCCGCCTGCGGGGGTTCGCGGGGGTCGAGGGTGAACCAGACCGTGCAGCCGGTGGTGTCCTTGACGAAGCCCCAGCGCCTGGAAAGGCCGCGGACCAGGTGCATCCCGCGTCGGCCCTCCGCCAGGGCATCGGCCGGGGCGCGGCAGACGCACGGCACCGTCGCGCCTCCCCGGTCGGTGACCTTGACCTGGACGGTCCCGTCCCACTCGACGAGGACGGTCACCGGAATCTCCGGTGACGCGGTGTGGGCCACGGCGTTGGTGAAGATCTCCGAAAGCAGCAGCAGGGCGTCGTCGCGGCGGGGATGGTCACCGAGGATCTTCCGCAGCCACCGCCGGGCCTTCCCGACAGACGCCTCGTCACCGGCGAAAACGGCGTTCTCCTGCTGTCCGTCGTGGGAATAGATTCTCATTCGTCCGGGTGTCCTTCTCCAGGGGGAACCTTGCCTCAAGACAACCGGGCAGGGCCGGTACACCGACGATCTTCGCGCCGTCATTCGGGACGACTTTTCTTTGCCGATGGGCTTTTCTTCTCCGGACTTTCGATTACCCTCCGAATTGGGTCGATCACGCGGAGGTGGGCATGGGGCGACAGGGAACGCTGTTCGAGCAGGCGTGCGCCGATCGGGGGTGGGACCGGCCGGCCGCGTTCCTGGCCGCGTTCACGCAGGCGGCATACATGGTCGGCGAGCCGGTCGAGCTGACCGACCGCCAATTCCGGCGCTGGTGCCTGCCCAACCCGCCCCGACCCCGTCAGAAGGCCTGGCGCGTGCTGCACGCCATGTTCGGGGTCAACCCGGCGGACCTGGGTTTCCCACCCGCGCCTTACGGTGAAATAAACCCATGCAGTTTTCTAATAACGGATCAAATAGAGGAATCGGACGTGAACCGTCGTACATTCGTGACGACTGCAATGGGAACGACGGCCGGCGCCGCCCTCGGCGCCTTCACCCCTCCCGAAGCGGTCGGCACGCCGCACGTCCAGGAGCTGCGCGCGGGCCTGCGCGCACTCCGCACGCTCGGCGACGCCCACGGCGGCAGCGAGGTCCGCGCCCTGGCCGTCCGGCACCTGCACCGGATCCGTCGCATCATCGAGACGAGCACCTACTCCGACTCGATCGGCCGCCAGCTCCGCCTGCTGGCCGGCGAGACCGCGAATCGCTGCGCCTACCTCCACTTCGACGCCTGCGAACAGGACAAGGCACGCCACTACTGGAACGAGGGCCTGACCATCGGCACCACCCTCGACCACACCGATCTCAAAGTGCAGTCACTGGCGATGCTCGGCCTCCAGGCGAACTACGAAAAGCGACCGAGGCACGCTCTCGACCTGTTGGCCGCCGCACGTCATCAAGCCCAGCCTCTCGGATCTCCTGTCCTGCTGTCGATCATCGCTAGCCGTGAGGCACGTGCTCTCTCACTCATGGGCGACCATGCGGGCGCTCGCGCCGCCCTGACCCGAGCCATGCGCATTTTGGAGCGACCGCGAACAGGACCGCCATCTCCTGATTGGACGGCCTTCTACGACCAGTCAGAAACCGAGGTGATCCAGGCCCATCTGTTCACCGACGCCGGCAAGCACAAGGCTGCGATCCCGTACTACCAGTCCTCCGTTGCCCACACCGGAACATCATTCGGACGCAACCGCGCAGGCAGACAATTCGTTCTGGCCCAATGCCTCGTGCAAGCAGGCGAAGTCGATGACGGTGCATCCCTCGCCATCATCGCCCTCGGCCAACTCCGTGAGATCTCGTCCGGCCAAATACGCCGCCGTGCGGTAGAAGCACGGGACACACTGGCCGCGGTCGACTCCGCCGGCGCCCGCGAGTCCGCCGACGCGCTGACGCGACACCTGAACTCTAACTAGGCACATCCACCGGCCGGACGGAGTGATCATGGACGAGCTGATTGGACCTCTCGTAGGGCCGGACCGGTATCCGTCCGCGGGTGAGCGCCATCGGATCAAGGAGTGATCACGCGTAACGCGCCGGGGACGATCTCGCAGGTGAGGGGCAGGAGGCCGAGGCGCTCGCCGTCGGCGTAGGCGATGACGTCCGGGGCCTGGACGGTCACCTGCCGGGCGCGGTGGGTGGTGATGGCGGGGTGGCCGAGGTGGGTGCCCCGGTAGACGCGGGGGAAGACCCGCAGGAAGGCCGCCGTGGGCATCGGGCCCACCACGAGCACGTCGAGCAGGCCGTCGTCGGGCACGGCCTGCGGGCACACCCGCATGCCCGCGCCGTAGGACCCGGTGTTGGCGACGGCCACCAGCATGGCCTCGCGCTCGGTGGTCTCCCCGTCCAGGGTGACCGTGAACGGGATGGGCGCGAAGGACCGCAGCTCCTGGAGCATCGCCAGCAGGTACTTGGCCGCGCCCGGCGGGCGGGTGAGCAGGTTGGCCCGCTCGTTGACCTTGGAGTCGAAGCCGCAGGCCATCACCCCGGCGAACCACTCGCCGCCGCCGGTCCTGGCCGCGTCGACCACCCGCGTCCTGCCCTCGGCGACGACACCGGCCGCCGCGACCGGGTCCCTGTGCGGGATGCCGAGGGCGGCGGCGATGTCGTTGCCCGTGCCCGCCGGGATGACGCCGAGCGGGACGTCGGTGCCCGCGACGGCCTGGAGCGCCAGGTGTACGAGCCCGTCGCCGCCGAACGCGACCAGCGCGTCGGGCTGCTCGGCGACGGCGGTGCATGCGCGTTCGAGCGCGTCGTCGGCCGAGGTTCCCACGATGACCGACACCGGCCGGCCGCCCTCCCGCAGTCGGCGCACGACCGGGTCGAGCAGGCGCAGGGTACGGCCGCCACGGGCCGCGGGGTTCACGAGGACTACGAGCTCACCAGCCACAACCGGAACCTATCCGCACGAACCCATCCGATCTAGGGGTGAGGAGGGGATCCCTGCCACTCCCGTGCCGGACGGGCCGGGCCCGGCGCCTCCCGGGGATCCGCTCGGCGCAAGGAGGTGATCAGCAGTCGGGGATCTGGGCACCGCTGTTGTCCCTGGCCTCGTCGTTGCCCCAGCGGGCGAGGTAGTAGGCCGACACCCACTGGTTCTGCCACGGGTTGCCCGAGTCGAGGTCGGTCCTCAGCCACCAGTGGTTGTAGGCGCTTCCCACCTGCACGATCGGGCCCCACGCGCGGCAGTACACGTACTGGGTGCCCTGGTTCAGCGTGCCCGTCCGGACTCCGCCCGGCGAGGAGTACCCCGGCGCCGCCGTGAAGATGTCGACCCAGTACTTCGCCGGGCCGCCCGCGTCACAGTTGCGGCTGGTCTCGGTGTGCTGG
The DNA here is from genome assembly GCF_003323745.1 of Sphaerisporangium album. Lineage (GTDB taxonomy): Bacteria > Actinomycetota > Actinomycetes > Streptosporangiales > Streptosporangiaceae > Sphaerisporangium > Sphaerisporangium album. The sequence continues at coordinate 267,728 of NZ_QOIL01000010.1, read as the reverse complement.
CCGTACGACCAGGTCACGGGGATGAGGTGCCCGTCGACGGTCGCCTGCACGACCCCGCCGTTCAGCTTCTGCTCGTAGTGCAGGTGCGCCCCGGTGGTCGCGCTTCCGGTGCTGCCGACGGTGCCGATCTGCCGGCCCCGCCCGACCACGGCGCCGACCCCGAGCGCCCGGCTCGCCATGTGGAGATAACGCGTCGTCCAGCCCCCGCCGTGGTCGATGACGATGGTGTTGCCGGCGTCGCTGTAGAAGGTCGACGTGGTCACCGTCCCGGCTGCGGACGCCAGGACGGGGGTGCCGGCCGTGGCGCCGCTCTGGGAGATCATGTCGACCATGTACTGGCTGGCGTGCCCGCTGTGCGTGGAGGTCGTCCACCGCTGCCCGCACGGGACGGGCAGTTGGAAGGCCGGCGCCGCCAGCACCGCCGGAGCGTCATCGGCGGGGTCCGCGTGGGCCGCCGACGCTCCCGTCCCGAGCGTCAGGCCCAGCGCCGTGATCGCGGCGACGAGCGCCGCCGTGACCCTGCCGGCCTTCGACAAGCGGGCGATGGTTCCCATCGGCGTTCCTTCCCTGCCCCCGATAGGGCGGCATCGCGAAGATCTGCCTCGATGGAACCGCAGAAGAGATCGTCCGCCTACCTCCCATCTGTGAGGGGGGAGCGCACTATGCCAGGGCGGGCCCTGCCCGGACACGACGAAGCCACCGCACGGCGAAGCGTGCGGCGGCGTGGTCGGTTCGAAGGGTTACCGGAGGCCCGCAGGCAGCGCGAAGCGGCTCGTGGGCCGGATCATCGCCTGGAGGCGGCGCGTAGCGCCGCGGCTAATCCACGGACGGACCGGCGCCCTGGCCGTCCAGCTCCTCGGCCAGCTCGCGCTGGCGCTGGGCCTCCGCCTGTTCCTTCCTGCGATCGTGGAAGTACATGAAGACCTCGGCGATCATGAACATGCCCACCATCGGCACGGCCAGCGCCAGCATGGTGATCGGGTCCTGACTGGGCGTCGCCACGGCGGCGAACAGGAACATCAGGAAGACGACCATGCGCTGGTGCTTGCTGACCAGCTTGAACGGCAGCACGCCGATGAGGTTGAGGAAGACCATGAGCAGCGGCAGCTCGAACGAGAGCCCGAAGATGATCAGCATCGCCATCAGGAACCCGACGTACTGGTCCATGCTGATGAGCGGGATCACGTTGCCGGGGGCGAACCCCAGCAGCAGGGACAGGCCCTTGTCCATCGTGAGGTACGCCAGCGCCGCGCCGGCCACGAACAGCGGGACGGCCAGCGCCAGGAACGCGATCGAGTACCGGCGCTCGTTGCGGTAGAGCCCCGGGGTGACGAAGGCCCAGAGCTGGTAGAGCCAGATCGGCGCGGCCACCACGACGCCGAACATCAGGGCGACCTGGAGGTTGACCATGAAGCCTTCGAAGACGCCCTGGACCACGAGCGTGCACTGGTTGTTGAGCTTGTGCGCGGCGGGCAGGCGACAGTACGGACCGGTCATGAACGTCCACAACCGGTCGAAGAAGACGAAGCCGATCACGGTGCCGACGATCAGGCCGAGCATGGCCTTGACCAGTCGGTTGCGCAGCTCACGGAGGTGATCCATGAGCGACATGCGCCCCTCGGATTCGGGGGCGACCTGGCCGTTGTCGGCCGGGCTCGACCGTTTCAGCAGTGCCATCCGGCGTCCCTGTCTTCGCGGGCGGTCAGATTATGCGGGCCGTACGGGACCTGTGGTCAGACGGAGCCCTGGTCCTTGGGCGTCTGCGCGGCGGAGGAGCCGCCGACGGTGGCCTCGCCGGCACGCGCCTGCGACGTGGTGCGCAGCTTGGCGTTCTCCTCTTCCAGGAGGCGGAGCCGGTCCTCCACGGACGGCGCCGCAGGCTGGATGGGCTGCGGCTGGACCACGATGGGCTGGGCGTTCGCCTGGGCGGCCCTGGCGTCGTCCTCCTCGTGGAGCTTGGTGGTCTCCTTCTTGAACAGCCGCAGCGACTGACCCAGAGCCCTCGCGGTGTCGGGAAGTTTCTTGGCGCCGAAGAGCAGCACCAGGACCAGCCCGATGATGATCAGCTCGGGCGCACCCAATCCACCCATGTCACATCCTTAAAGCAGACAGACGTGCAATCTCAGGTCGATCGTACGCTGCCCCGGATACATACTTCACCCCTCCCGGCCTTTCAATGCTGCCGCGGAGGGGGCGGGGGCGGGCCTGACGGTCTCCAGACGGCCGGCGGTCCGCTCGATTTCACGTGTCAGACCTCGTACGGCCACCAGCACGCGCGCGGTCAGGAACCCGAGCGGGACCAGGCCGGCGACGGCCAGGCCGACCGCGACGTAGATCCACATCATGAGGTGGCACTTTACCCAAGGCGGAGGCGAAATATCGCGGTTCGATCACATCGCAGGGCCGTGAGACGCCCTCACCGGGCGGACTCGTACAGCCGCAGCGCCGCCGAGGCCTCCTCGCGCACCCGCAGCGCCAGCGACTCCGGGGCGGTCACCCGCCCGCCGTCGCCGAGGCGCAGCGCCAGCCGTACGAGCCAGCCCTGGTCGCGGGCGCGCAGCGTCACCCGCAGCCGGCCCTCCCCCAGCTCGGTGACCTCCTCGCACGGGTAGTACTCGGCGACCCAGCGGCCGGCCGGGGTCAGCTCCAGCTCCACCAGCTCGTCGGTCGGCGAGGGCCGGAAGACCCCGTCGGTGACGTCGATCGGCTCGGCCTCGGCGGGCGGCTCGGCGGGCACGTCCAGCACCTGGACGCCGATGATGCGGTCGAGCCGGAACAGCCGCATGCCGTCGGCGCGGTAGCACCAGCCCTCCAGGTAGGAACGGCCGTCCACCATCACCAGCCGGGTCGGGTCCACCTCACGCGGGGTGATCTCGTCGCGGCCCGGCACGTAGTAGCGCAGCGACAGCCGGCGCCGCCTGCGCAGGGCGTCGGTGACCGTCGTCATCGCGTCGGGCGCCGCGTCCAGCTCGAAGGCGACCTGGCTGCTGATCGCCGCGGCACCCTCGCCCGCCGCGCTCTCCAGCTTGGCGACCACCCGGGCGAGCGCCTCGCTGTCCCGGAACTCGGGCAGCTCGGCGAGCATGCGCAACGCCACCAGCAGCGCGCTGGCCTCGTCGACGCCCAGGCGCAGGGGACGGGCGATGGTCTCGGCGTTGTCGATGAGGATCTCGCCGCCGTCCCAGGAGACGTCGATGAGGTCTCCCGGGGTGTGACCGGGCAGGCCGCACATCCAGACGAGCTGCAGGTCGTCGATGAGCTGCTTCTCGGTCAGGCCGAACAGCCTGGCGACCTCCGGCACCTGCGCGCCCGGGTGGGACATGAGGTAGGGCACCAGGGCCAGGAGCCTCGGCAGGCGGTCGGCGGTGCTCACGCCAGCGCTCCCTTCAGCTTGCGGATGACCGCCTCGCGGACGTCCGGCGGGTCGAGGACCTCGGCGTCGGACGCGAAGCCGACGATCGACCCGGCGATCCACTCGGGGTCGGCGAAGTCGAGCGTCACGACGTCCCAGCCGTCGTCTCCGGGGCGGACGGTGCCCGTCTGGCGCAGCCACAGGCAGGTGCCCACGCGGACCCGGACGGTGGCCGCCCGCTCGGGCAGCAGGCTGTCGCGATGGCCGACCATGGAGCGGATGTCGACGTCGTCCGGCACCGTGACCGCGCCCGGGCGCCCGACCGGCGTGACGGGGCCGCTGATCCGGCTGAGCCGGAAGACGCGGGGGGCGCGGCGCTCGCGGTCGTGGCCGACCAGGTACCAGCGGCCGCGGCGGCTCACCACGCCCCAGGGCTCGACGGTGCGGGTGAGCATGACCTCGCTGCCGGCGGCGCGGTAGTCGAACCGGACGACCCGGCGGTCGCGCACGGCCTCCCACAGGCCCGCGAAGGCGGGGTCGCGGGTGTCCACGCGCAGCTCCAGCGGCCCGGCGGCGGACTCGTCGGTCTGCACTCCCCCGGCCCTGAGCTTGAGCAGCGCGCCGCTCGCGGCCTCGGCCAGGGTGGCGCGCTGCCACACCTGGGCGGCCAGGCCGAGCACGGCCGCCTCGTCGGCCTCCAGCGTGATCTCGGGCAGCTCGTACGCCTGGCGCTCGATGCGGTACCCGGGCTCGTCCTCCCAGGGGTCCTTGTGCACCTGGACGGGGATGCCGATCTCTCGCAGCTCGGTCTTGTCCCGCTCGAACATGCGCTGGAAGGCCTCGTCGTTCCCGGCGTCGTAACCGGGCACGGCGTGGCGGATCTGCTCCGCGCTGAGCGGGCGCCGGGTGGCGAGCAGGCAGATGACGAGGTTCAGCAGCCGCTCGGTCTTCCGCCGAGACATCGGGCCTCCCTTCTCCTGGGTGACGCTACCCTTGCCGGGTGATCAGGTGGCGCAAGGGCGAGGTGCTGTCGGTCCGGCGCGAGTGGCCGGGGGCGATCGAACTTCAGGTGAGCCTTCCCGAGGGGGAATGCCGGGCGCTGGCCTACCCACGGCTGGTGGGCCGTCCCGAGCCAGGCGACGCGGTGCTGCTCAACACGACCGCACTCGCCATGGGCCTCGGTACGGGAGGCTATGCCATGGTAGTGGCCCTGCCGGATCGTTTGCCCGAAGATCCTCAAGGACCTGGTCACCTGGTCAAGGCCCGGTACACCCCGCTGCAGGCGACGGTGCTCGGCGCCGACGAGCAGGACTCCCCCTTCCACGACGTCCTGCGCGACGCGGACTCCCTCGACGGCATGCCGGTGGTCGTCGCCGACCTGCACTCCGCCCTGCCCGCGATCCTGTGCGGCCTGTTCGGCTCACGGCCCCCGGCGGATTACGCCGGCCCCGCGGGTGAGGTCGCGTCTTCGCCGGTGAGAGCGCCGAGGGTGGCCTACGTGATGCTCGACGGCGGCGCGCTGCCGGGGTGGTTCTCGATGTCGGCGGCCCGCCTGCGCGAGATCGGCTGGCTGTGCGGGGTGGTCACGACCGGGCAGTCCTTCGGCGGGGACGTCGAGGCGGTCACCGTCCATACGGGCCTGCTGGCGGCCAGGCACGTGCTGTCCGCCGACGTCGCGATCGTGACGCAGGGCCCCGGCAATCTCGGCACCGGCACGCGCTGGGGCTTCTCGGGCGTGTCGGCGGGCGAGGCCGTCAACGCGGCGGCCGTCCTCGGCGGCCGTCCTGTGGCTGCGCTGAGGGTCAGCGAGGGCGACCTGCGCGAACGCCACATCGGCGTCTCCCACCACTCCCTCACCGCCTACGGCCGGGTGGCCCTCGCGCCCGCGCAGGTGGTGGTGCCGGAGCTCCCGGGCGACTTCGGCGACCGCGTGGCCGAGCAGGCGTCCGAGCTGGCCGGCCGCCACGAGCTGGTCCGCGTCCCGGTGGACGGCCTGGAGGAGCTGCTCCGGCGAAGCCCGGTGAAGCTGTCCACGATGGGCCGCGGCCTCGACGAGGACCTGGCCGGCTTCCTGACCTCGGCCGCCGCCGGCAGGCACGCGGCTTCACTGCTGTCCTGACTCATGCCTTCCCGCCTGCGCGTGGCGGGTATTCCGCGGCCTGTTTCCTTGCAAAAATCGGGGCGTTCGGACGTCACTTGCCAGGCAGGCTAGACGCGCGGCCGCATTTGCCGCGCGATGAATCCCTACAGGCCCGACAATGGCGCGCCTCGGAGTAAGGGCTCGCCTGTCGACCGATGTGTCGGTTCGCCGCCATCCTGGTTCAGGACGCGGCGGGGATGGGGATCCGGGCGGTCAGGGCGAAGCCGCCTTCGAGGGTGGGGCCGGCCTGGAGTTCGCCGCCCGCGTGGACGACGCGTTCCCGTAGACCGCTCAGGCCGTAACCGGACTTCTGGATAGGAGGGAAGCGGTGAGCCGTCCCGTCGCCGCCGGAGCCGGTGTCGACCACCGAGACGTTCACGACCTCGCCGGCCACCGTGCAGGTCACCCGAACCCGCGATCCCGGCGCGTGCTTGCGGACGTTGTTCAGCCCTTCCTGCACCACGCGGAAGCACGTGTGCCCGACCTGCCTGGGCAGCAGCACGTCCCGTGGGACGTCGAAGTGGAGGCTGACGCGCATGCCGGTGGCGGACGCCTCCTCCACCAGGCGCGGGATCGCGTCCACGCCGGCCGCCGACCGGGGCACGTCCTCGCGGCGTAGCACCGTGAGCAGCTCGCGGAGCTCGGCGAGCGCCTGCACCCCCTTGTCCTCGACGGTGGCGGCCAGCTCGCCGATCTCCGCGGGATCCCCGGCCTCCCGGATGATCCCCGCGTTGAGGACCATGGAGGTCACCGCGTGGGTCACGGTGTCGTGCAGCTCCCCCGCGAGCCACCGCCGCTCCCGGGAGGCGGCGTGCTCCTCACGCAGCCGCACCCCCGCCCGCAACTCCCCGATCAGGTCGCGGTACTCCCACACCCAGGTACCGACCAGCGCGGGCAGGTAGACGAGCGTCAGCGCGCGGACCACGGCGAGGTAGAGGAACTCGTCGGTGTAGGGATTGACGTAGTCCGCCACGACGTAGACGGCCGCCATCACCGCCACCGCCCAGTGCCAGCGGCGCACCTTGTTCTCCGACGTCATCGAGTAGGCGGCCAGCGTCAACGGCACCGCCTGCCCGGTCAGGACGGCGCATCCGATCGCGGCGACGATCATCGGCCAGGCCGTGCGGCGCCGGAGCAGCATGGTCGCCGCCGTGATGACCCCGGCGAGGATCTCCAGCCAGTCCGGCGCCTCGAAGAACAGCGAGAAGGCCCGGTGCACGAGCGTGGTCGGGACGGTGAAGGCCAGGACCGCCACGGCCAGCAGCGCGTCCCCGATCTCGCCACGGTGCCTGGCCGCGAACTCGGCCCATCTTCCCCTCATACCGCTAGTTTGCTGCCTTGACCTGGGAATCCATGCATCAGCGTCGCCCCCGGCGGCCTGGCGCGTCCCGGTTCAGGCGGGCCGGCCGGCCAGGTTCCCTTCCCGCTGCGGCCGGGGCGCCTGGGGCTCGTGGAAGTCGGTGAAGGTGAAGGCGTCCGGGCAGGGGCCGTTCTCCCTGAGCGTCCGCAGCCTGCTCATGCCGTCGTCCAAGGTGGGGATGTGGCCTTCGGGGATCCACCACATGACGCTGTACGGCTCGGCGGCGCGCAGGAACCATTCGCGGCGGCGGCGCAGGTACTCCAGGTGGGGGCTGCGGTAGACGAAGTTCCACAGGGACTCGCGGGACTCCCAGACCGAGAAGTTGATCAGGAGTAGGTCACCGTGGTCGTGCCGGACGGTGGCGGTGGGGTCGTCCTCGTCCTCCTTCAGGCGCCAGACGAAGCCGGGAGAGGCGTCGGAGATCGCGTTGACGGGCCCCAGGGCGGCGACGAACTGGGCGATCTCAGGGGAGTCCACGGGGGCGCGCAGGTGGGCGACGTTGAGCTGGGCGAGGTGCATGGCGCCAGGACACCACGCCGACCCACTCCATGTCAATGTTCATTGTTTTTAGAAAACGAGACGCAGCACTCGCCCGGACGGGGGTCCAGACGCGGGGTGACGTGGTCGTCGCCGAGGGCGGACAGCAGTCCCTCGCACAGGGCGAGGTTGAGCGCGCAGGTCAGGACGGGGCGCTCCTGGGCGATCACGTGGAAGGGGCAGTTGCGCAGGCGGATCACGTCGCCGTCGTGGTAGGGCTCGTAGCCCCGCTCCTCCAGGGCCTCGCGAAGCCCGGACGCCCTGGCCCGCTCCCCCACCCGGCGCGCCGCCGCCTCCGCGGCCTCCTCCCCGCCGAGCGCGTCCACGGCCTCGGCCAGTACGAGCGCCAGCGTGCGGTAGTCGCGCGGGGGCAGGCTGACCTGGTGCTCCCCCGGCGAGCGGCGGTAGACCTTGGCGGGACGCCCGCTGCCCGGCCCCGTCCGGTCCGTCAGCCGCCGGAAGCCCGTTTCCAGCAGGCCGGCCTCGACGAGCTTGTCCAGGTGGAAGGCGGCCAGGGTGCGGCCCACCCCGGCCGCCCGCGCGGCCTCGTCCCGCCCGACCTCGTTCCTCTGCCCGGCCACGTAGTCGTACAACGCCCGCCGCACCGGGTCGCGGAGAACGCTCAGCGCGGCCAGCGCGTCCGGGGCACCGGCGGTGTCCGGCGCACCGGGGACATCGAGATCGTCGCTGCTCACAGTGGCGAGTCTAGGCCGCTCCCACCGGCCACCCCTCACGCGTGAAGGCGCCCGGACCGTCACCGGTCCGGGCGCCTTCACGAAGCGGGCTTCAGGCCGCGGGGTCCCCCCGTCTCATGCCTGTCAGTACGCGCCGAGGACGTCCACGACGAAGACCAGGGTGTCGGTGCCCTTGATCTTGTCGCCCTGACCGGCCTTGCCGTAGCCGAGGTCCGGCGGGATGGTGACGAGCATGCGGCTGCCCACCGGGACGCCCACCAGGCTCTGGTCCCAGCCCTTGATGACCTTGCCGACACCGATCGGGAACATGACCGGCTGGCCGCGGCCCCAGCTGCTGTCGAACTCGGTGTCGGTGCCCCAGATCTTGCCGGTGTAGTGGACGAGGATGGTCTGGCCCGACTTGACCACCGGCCCGGTGCCCTTGATCACGGTCTTGCTGACGAGCTCCTTGGGGGCGGCCGCGTCGGTCTTGGTGGTCAGCTTGGGAGCCTGGTCGCCGCCGGGGTTCTCCAGCGCGACGCCCTTGACCCCGGGGTCGGTGGCGGTGCCCTGGGCGGCCTTGACGGTGGAGACGCCCATCACGTCCACGACGTAGACGCTGGCGATCGAGGTGTCGGCTCCCTGCGACTTGGCCTGCTCCATCTGCTCGGCGGTCAGGCTGTCCTTGGCGACGACGGCCAGGAAGCGGCCGCCCGGCTTGCTGTCCTGGAACGCCTTGTGGACCACGGAGGGCAGCTTGTTGTCGACGGTGATGAGCTGCGGCGCGCCCTCGTCGTAGGTGGAGCCGGACAGGGCGTTGGTCTTGCCGTCCCAGCTGTAGGCGGTGAGGTTGGCGACGACCGCGTCGCCGTCCTTGAGCTGCGCGCCCTGCCCCGAGGTGATCGTCTGGGAGGAGGACGTCGCCGGCGGCTTGCCCGAGGGGAAGGTGACCTGCGGTTTCTTCCCGAAATCACCGGCGACCTTGACGCCGGAGGACGCGCCGGACGAGCCCCCCGTTTTGGCGGTGACGTCGCCGCTGTTGCCGCAGGCGGCGGCGAACAGCAGCGGAAGGGCGGCGAGAAGGGCCAGTCGGCGCATGGGTATCCCTCGAAGAGGCGTCACGTTCGCGTAACACTACCCGACGGCCACGACCACGAGGATCACGCGACTCGATCTTGCCGAAGCGTGACCTTACCTTCGTAAACCCTTCTAGCGGAGTCACATCGGCCGTGCAGGACAGGTGCGGGAAAGCCGCAGGCAAAGAAGGGGTAATGCGCGAGGCGGGTGGCGCGCGACGGCGGCGCGCGCCACCGGCACGGGTGAAAGTTTCAGAGCGGACGCCCGCCGGGAGGCCCGTCCGGCCCCGGCAGGCCGCCGGCCCGCCGACGCCGAGGCGAGGGCGGGCCGGCGACCGGACGGCTCACATGCCGGCGATCAGCTTGTCCACCCTCTCGTCCACGCTGCGGAACGGGTCCTTGCAGAGGACCGTGCGCTGGGCCTGGTCGTTCAGCTTGAGGTGCACCCAGTCGACGGTGAAGTCACGGCGCTTCTCCTGCGCCTTGCGGATGAACTCGCCGCGCAGCCGCGCCCGCGTGGTCTGCGGCGGCACCGACTTGGCCTCGAAGATCTTCAGGTCCGAGGCCACCCGCTCCACCGCGCCGCGCCGCTGCAGCAGGTAGAACAGCCCCCGCTTGCGGTGCACGTCGTGGTAGGCGAGGTCGAGCTGGGCCACCCGCGGCGAGGACAGCGGCAGGTCGTACTTGTTGCGGTAGCGCTCGATGAGCTGGTACTTGGTGACCCAGTCGATCTCGCGCGAGACCAGGTCGAGGTCGCCGGTGTCGACCGCGCGCAGCGTGCGCTCCCACAGCTCCAGCACCCTGCGCGTGGTCGCGTCGCCGCCCCGCCGGTCGACGAAGTCGCGCGCCTTGGACAGGTACTCCTGCTGGATCTCCAGCGAGGAGGCCTCGCGGCCGTTGGCCAGGCGCACGCGCCTGCGGCCGGTCATGTCGTGGGAGACCTCGCGGATCGCCCTGATGGGGTTCTCCAGGCTGAGGTCGCGCATGACCGTGCCGGCCTCGACCATGCGTAGCACCAGGTCGGTGGCGCCGACCTTGAGCAGCATGGTCGCCTCGCTCATGTTGGAGTCGCCGACGATGACGTGCAGCCTGCGGAAGCGCTCGGCGTCGGCGTGGGGCTCGTCCCTGGTGTTGATGATCGGGCGGGACCGGGTGGTCGCGCTCGACACCCCCTCCCAGATGTGCTCGGCGCGCTGCGAGACGCAGTACACCGCGCCGCGCGGCGTCTGGAGCACCTTGCCCGCGCCGCAGATGATCTGCCGGGTCACCAGGAAGGGGATCAGCACGTCGGCCAGGCGGCCGAACTCACCGTGCCTGCCCACCAGGTAGTTCTCGTGGCAACCGTAGGAGTTGCCGGCCGAGTCGGTGTTGTTCTTGAAGAGGTAGATGTCCCCCGCGATGCCCTCCTCGCGAAGCCGCTTCTCGGCGTCCACGAGCAGGCCCTCGAGGATGCGCTCGCCGGCCTTGTCGTGCGTGACGAGCTCGACGACGTTGTCACATTCGGGGGTGGCGTATTCGGGATGGCTGCCGACGTCGAGGTAGAGGCGGGCGCCGTTTCGGAGGAACACGTTGCTCGATCGGCCCCAGGACACGACTCTGCGGAAAAGGTACCGCGCCACCTCGTCGGGGGACAGCCTGCGCTGACCCCGGAACGTGCAGGTGACGCCGTACTCGTTCTCCAAGCCGAAGATGCGACGATCCATCACATCACACTATGTTCTCCGGGCCCGGGAAGGGAGGGATCTTCCCCGGGTTTCGCGGTGGGCACCCCGTGCCCGCACCGGCCGGCGACCCTGGATCTCCCCCGGAGCGGATAGATCTCCGCCGCCTTGACGATCCCCCGCGCCCGGCGGCGACCGGAGAAAGCCCTACCGCGATCGAGCCGGGAGCGCGTGCGGGTAGTGGCGGCGGGCGTGGTCCTCGGTGATGTAGCCCTCGCGCAGGTCGTCGGCCACCGCGCGGGGGTCGCGCTCCGAGGGGTCGCCGTAGCCGCCGCCCGAGCCGGTCCGCAGGTGCACGATGGTGCCCTTGGGCAGGGGGATGCGCGTCCTGAGCGAGTGCTCCTCGGTGGTGCCGTCCGGGTACTCGACGGTGAGCCGGTTGGGGCGGCCGGGGAGGCCGCCGGACAGGCCCCAGGGGGCGAGCGCGGTGCGGGCGAGGGCGGAGGTGAGGTACTGGTCCTCCAGGCAGCGGAAGGACAGGTCCAGCCCGAGCCCGCCACGGTACCGGCCGGGCCCCCCGGAGTCCTCGGCCAGGGCGAGCCTTTCGACGCGCCAGGGGTTGCGCGCCTCCCAGACCTCGGCGGGCGTGAACCGGGTGGCCGACTCGGAGATGTACATCAGCGCGCTGGCGCCGTCGGCGGACGGGGAGGCGCCCTGGCCGACGGGGTGCGGGGCGCCGTCGGCCCAGGGGGCGCCGCCGTCCTCGCGGTTCCCCCACCACACCAGGGCGTTGATGTCGCCGCCGCTGGCCGCGGGCACCGAGCCGGGGACGGCGGGGGCCAGGGCGCGGATGATCAGCTCGATGGCGTGGTCGGACGGGATGCCGTACATGAAGCAGGGCGCGGGCCGGACGGGGTGGAAGAGGGAGCCCTCGCGGGTGATCACCTCCAGGGGCAGGAAGTGGCCCTCGTTGGGCTGCTCGCCCGCTCCCGCGAGGAACGCGATGGCCAGGCGGCAGGCCGCGACCGTGGAGGGCAGCGGGCAGTTGATCGGGCCGGGCGTCTGGTCCGGGCAGTCCGTCAGGTCGACGACGATGCCCGAGCCCTCGACGGTGACCCGCACGCCGAAGGGCACGGGGACGCCGCTGACGCCGTCGGAGTCGATCACGCTGGAAGCGGTGTAGACGCCGTCGGGCAGTTTCTCGAACCAGCTCCGCACGAGCGCCTCGCCGTGGGCGTACATGCGGGCGACGCACCTGCCGAACACCTCGGCGCCGTAGCGCTCGACGATGGCGGCCAGCGCCTCGGCCCCCGCCCGCGCGCCGGCGACCATGGCGTTGATGTCGCCGATCACCATGTCCGCCATGCGGCTGTTGGCGAGGATCATCCGGTACACGTCGGTGACCAGGCGGCCGGCGTCGTACAGCTTCACGCCGGGGAAGATCGTGCCCTCCTGGTACACGTCCAGGGTGTCGGTGCAGTACGGGTCCTTGCCGCCGATGTCGAGCCAGTGGGCCTTGATCGCGGAGTAGGCGACCAGGCGGCCCTCCACGAAGATCGGGACGACCATGGCGGCGTCCTGCGGGTGGGAGCCGGTGCCGTAGGGGTCGTTGTAGAGGATGACGTCGCCGGGAGCCAGCGCCGCGGGGCCGCCGACGCCCTCCACGGCCTCGCGCACGCAGAAGCCCAGCGTGCCCATGAAGGCGGGCAGCGTGGGGGCCTGGGCGAGCATGCACAGGTCGGCGTCGTAGAACGCGACGGCGAAGTCCAGGGCCTCGTAGATGATCGGCGAGAACGCGGTGCGGATCAGCGACCGCTTCATGTGGTCGGCGGCGGCGTTGAGCCCCTGCCGGACGATCTCGGTCGTGATCGGGTCCGCGCCCTCGGCGAGTCCCGGGTGGGGCTCGGCGAAGGTGGTCCTGACGATGGCGTTCATGCCTTCCCCCCGTGCTCCCATGGTCCCTGTACCGCGCGGTCCCGCTCGCGGGTCGCCCGTTCCGCGTGCGCCGCGCCGCCGTCCGTGCCGGTCCTGGTGACCAGCAGGCATCCGCTGGGGTGCGCCTCCACGGTGAACCCCTCGTCGACGTAGGTGGTCGCGGTCGGCTCGACCACCACGAGCGGGCCGGGGACGGCGCCCGCGAGCGCGGCGCGCGGGACCGCCCGCGAGTGGACGAACGCGCGGCGCCGGAAGGACCACAGCTCGATCTCCCGCGCGGACGGCCCGCCCGGCCAGGGCGGCGCGGGGACCAGCTCGCGCTCGTCCCGCAGCCGCACGCGCAGCGCGGCCCGGACGGTGACGACCTCCAGCGGGTCGGCCAGCTCGTGGCCGTAGGAGCGCTGGTAGGCGGCGGCGAACCGCTCCCGGACGGCGGCGGCGTCCTCGCCGGGCTCGGCGCGCACGGTCAGCGTGTGCTCCTGGCCCCGGTAGCGCAGGTCCAGGTCGAGCTCGCGCACGGCCTCCCCCTCGTCCCCGTGGCCTTCCCCGTCTGTGGCGGCTCCGGCGGCGTCGCGGCCGGACAGGCGGGCGAACAGCGCGTCCGCCGTCGCGGCGATCTCCTCCAGCGCCGCGTCGTCCAGGGGACGGACGAGCGTGCGGGCGGCGCTGCGCAGGATGTCGGCCTGCATGAGCCCCACCGCGGAGAAGTTGCCGGCGTTGGGCGGGACGACGACGCGGTCCACGCCGAGCTCGTCGGCGAGCAGGCAGCCGAACAGCGGGCCCGCGCCGCCGAAGGCGACGATCGTCGCGCCCCGCGGGTCGGCGCCGCGCTCGACGCTCACCCCGCGCACGGCCTGCGCCATGTGCGCGGCGGCGATGCGGACGACGCCCTCGGCCACCTCGTCGGCGCCGGGCAGCCCGGAGGGCGCGGCCAGCGGCGCGAGCACCTCCGCCGCGCGCGCCGTCGAGAGCGTGATGCCGCCGGACATGCCGGAGGGGACGATCATGCCGAGGTGCAGCGCGGCGTCCGTGACCGTCGCCTCGGCGCCTCCCCGCTGGTAACAGGCGGGCCCGGGGACGGCGCCCGCGCTGCGCGGGCCGACGCGCAGCAGCCCGCCCGCGTCCACGTAGGCCACCGATCCGCCGCCCGCGCCGACCGACCGCACGTCCGCCCACGGGCTCTGCAGCGGCAGGCCCTGCACCTCGCCCTGGAAGAGCAGCGGCAGCCGGGCGTCCTCGATGAGGGCGGTGTCGAAGCTGGTGCCGCCGACGTCGGCGGCGACGGCCGCGCCGATGCCGAGCACGCGGGCGAGCCGCGCGGTGGCGGCGGCCCCGGCGACCGGCCCGGACAGGATGGTCTCGAACGGGCGGGCGGCGGCCTCGGCCAGGGTGAAGGCGCCGCCGCCGGAGCGGGTGACGAGCAGACGGCCGGAGAAGCCCCTGCGGCGCAGCTCACGGTCGAGTCGGTGCAGGTAGGGGCCCATCCGGCGGCGGACGAACGCGTCGACCACCGTGGTCGTGGTGCGTTCGTACTCGCGGTACTCCCCCGACACCTCGTGCGACAGCGACACCTCGCCGCCGAACCCGGCGGCGCGCAGCAGCTCGCGCACGCGCAGCTCGTGGGCGGGGTCGGCGTAGGCGTTGATCAGCACGACGGCGACCGCGTCCACGCCCTCGGCGCGGAAGACCTCGGCCGCGGCGGCCACGCCCGCCTCGTCGAGGTCCTGCACGGTCGTCCCGTCGTGGGCGACCCGCTCGCGGACCTCCCTGCGGAGCCTGCGGGGCACGAGGGGCGGTGGCGGCGTCCAGAACAGGTCGTAGGGGTCGTCGCGGTCGCCCCGGCGGATCTCCAGGACGTCGCGGAAGCCCCGCGTGGTGATCAGGCCGACGGTCGCGCCACGGCGTTCCAGCAGCGCGTTGAGTCCGACGGTGGTGCCGTGGACGAAGTAGGAGCAGCGGGCCAGCAGGCCCTCGCCCGCCGCGTCGACGGCCGCGAGGACGCCCCGCTCGGGGGCCTCGGGGGTCGTGGGCTGCTTCGCCACCGTGATCTCGCCGGTGCCGGCGTCGTAGGCCACCAGGTCGGTGAACGTGCCGCCGACGTCGACGCCGATGACCGTGGAGGCGCCGGATTCGCGCGCGTCCCGGGACGCCGGGGAGCCCGTGGAGCGCGCGGACGGCACGGAGGCGTCCGACGGCGTGGACGGCGTGGACGGCGCGGCCCCGGTGGACCCTGTCGACCCGGTCGAACCGGTGGACCCTGTGAGCATGGCAGGGACCGTACGGCCAGTGCCGGACGGGTGTCGATGTGCCCTCACAACGACGCCCCCGGGGGTGTTGTCTCCCCGGCACACCGGGTCACGGGCCCGCCTCGGTGAGGACGTGGCACGCCAGCTGGAGCGCGAACCGGGTCTGCGGGTCGGACAGGTCGAGATCCAGGACCTCGGCGATCCGGCGGACGCGGTGGGCGACGGCGTTCGGATGGAGGTTCAGCACGGCGGCGGCCTTCGTCCGCGAGCCCCACGCGTCCAGGTACGCCTTGAGGGTGGGCACGGCGTGCGGGGCCAGCGCGCCGAGCCGGTCCAGGGGCCCGAGCATGTCGCGTGCGGCCATGACGGCGCTGTCGCTGCCGGTCAGCTCGGCGAGGACGGCGTGCACGCCGAGCCGGTCGAACGCCTCCGCCTCGCCGGGACGCGCGCGGGCGGCGGCCGTGCGGGCCTGCGCGGCGGTGCGCCGGAGCCCCTCCGGGCCCCGCTGGCAGGTGCCGAGGCCCGCCACGGCGTCCGGGGGCAGCACCTTGGCGATCAGCGCCGTGTCCAGCGGGTCCTCGCCGCGCGGGGGACGCTCGTCGCGGGTGTGGACGGTCAGCACGCCGTCCTGCCACGGCGTGGTCAGGACGCTCCCTCCGAGGTCCGCCCCGGCGAACGCGGCGGGGGCCGCGCGGGTGAAGACCGCGACGTGCCAGCCCTCGACGGGGACGCCCGCGACACGGGCCCGCCGTGTCGCCGCGGGCAGGTCCTTGGCCGGGGCGCGGAGCAGCGCCAGCAGGGCGGCCGAGCGCGCGGCCTCGGCGGCGCGGGCGGCGGCGCGGACGCGGCCGAGCATGGCGGCGACCACCCCCGCGACGATCGCGGCGGCCGGGTCCTCCTCGGCCCACCGGACGTAGCCGTCGGCGCGGCCGTCCACCCGGATCACGGCCGAGGTGGCCGCCGAGACGGCCCCCGAGGTCGAGGCGACCGTCGAAACGGCCCCCGAGTCCGGGGTCGCCGCGGAGACGGCCCCTGGGGTACCCGCCGGGCCCGCGACGCCCGCCACGTCGTACGCCACGCCGACCGCCGCCGACGCGGCGCGCAGGATGACGTCCTCACCCGCGCCCTCGACCGCGCCCAGCCGTTCGACGGCCTCGCGGGTGCGGCGCAGCAGCACGCCGGGGTCGGAGCGCACGACCTCGCGCAGGCCGAACACCAGGTCCGACAGCGTCTGGCCCGGGGCGCCCGCCAGCAGCGCCACACGCGCCTTGCGGGCCAGCTCGACGATCGGCGGCGAGGTGCCGGAAAGGCCCTGCACCACCAGCGCGGCCAGCCCGCGCTCGCCGGCGACCCGCAGCGAAGCGGTGACGCCGGGCCCGTCGCGGGCCGCGCCGCGCGACAGCACGGCGACCGCGCCGGCCGGGGCGCGGGACAGTTCCCCCGGCTCGTCGACCAGGACGACGCTCTCGACCGGCCGCGCGTCCCAGGGGCCGGCGACCAGCGTCAGGCGCCGCCCGGCCGGGGTCCTCAGCAGGTCACTTACGTGCGGCACCCGCGAGGACCTCCTCGGCGCGGTGACAGGCGACCACGCGGCCCTGGACCGGGCGCGGCGCCGGGGCCTGCGTACGGCACCGGTCCACGGCCAGCGGGCAGCGCAGGCGGAACGCGCAGCCCTCGGCGGCGGGGACGGCGTCGGTGCGCCCGGCGGCGCGGGGCGGCGCGCCGCCGATCCGGGGCACGGCGTCGCGCAGGGCGAGCGTGTAGGGGTGGGCGGGGCGGGTGAGCAGCTCGCGGGCGGGTCCGGACTCCACGACGCGGCCGGCGAACATGACGTGACAGGTGCGGCAGAGCCGGTCGACGACGGCCAGGTTGTGGGTGATCAGCAGGTACGTCAGGCCGCGCCCGGCGCGCAGGTCCTCCAGCAGGTCGAGGACGCGCGCCTGCACGGTGACGTCCAGCGCGCTGGTCGGCTCGTCCAGCACCAGGACGCGCGGCTCGACCGCGAGGGCGCGGGCGATGGCGGCGCGCTGCCGCTGCCCGCCCGACACCTCGTGCGGCCGCCTGGCGGCCAGCTCCGGGTCCAGCCCGACGTCGGTGAGCAGCTCGGCGACGCGGGCGCGGCGGGCGGCGCGGTCGAGCCGGTGGTGGGCGGCGAGCGCCTCGGCGATCGAGGACCCGAGGCGCATGCGGGGGTCGAGCGCGTCGCTGCCGTCCTGGAACACCGGCTGGACGGCGCCGCGAAAGCCCGCCCGCTCGCCGCGCCGCATCGCCGCGAGGTCTCGCCCGCCGTAGGTGATCCTGCCGGAGCGGGGGGCCAGCAGGCCGAGCAGGGCGCGGGCCAGGGTGGTCTTGCCGGACCCGCTCTCGCCGACCAGCCCGACGCCGCCCTCCTCGACGGTGAGGCCGACCTCGTGCACGACCGTGGTGCGCCCGTAGGCGAGCGTCACCGCCTCGGCGCACAGCCGTCCACCCGGGCCGCCGGAATCGGGTGACGCTCCTGGACGAACCCCGGGCCCGGCACCGGGCGTGCGCGCGGAGGGCGACGGCTCGTCCAGGCCGGACGGGTCCGGCGGGTTCGACCGGGTCATGGGGTCGCCTCCGGGAGTTCGGGGACCGCGGCGATCAGCTCGCGGGTGTAGGGGTCGCGGGGGCGGGCGAAGACCTCGGCGGCGGGGCCGCTCTCGACCACCGCGCCGTCCCGCATGACCAGCACGTGATCGGCGACCGAGGACACCAGGGCCAGGTCGTGGGACACCAGCAGCAGCGCCAGGCCCCGCTCGTCGCGCAGGCGTCTCAGCACGCCGACGACCTCGGCCTGCACGGTGACGTCCAGCGCGCTGGTCGGCTCGTCGGCCAGGATCACCTCTGCGCCGAGGGCGATGGCCAGCGCGATGGCGAACCGCTGGGCCTGCCCGCCGGAGACCTCGTGCGGGTACCGCGCCAGCAGGGCGGGGTCGAGCAGGACGGCGGCGACCGCGTCCTCGGCGCGCCGCGCGGCCTCGCGGCCGGTGACGCCGTGGCGGGCGAGCGCGCGGCGCATCAGCGTGCCGAGGCGCATGGTGGGGGTGAGCGCGGCCCTCGGGGACTGCATGACCAGCGCGGCACGCGCGCCGCGCATCTCGCGCAGCCGCCGCGGCGAGGCGGTCGCCACGTCGACGCCGCAGACGCCGATCTCGCCGGTGACCTCGGCCGTGTCCAGCAGGCCGAGCGTGGCCATGAGCGCGGTGGTCTTGCCTGACCCGCTCTCGCCGACGATGGCCACGCACCGGCCGGGCTCGACGTCCAGCACCGGAACGCTGGAGATGACCCGGCCGCCGGCCCGGACGACCAGGTCGCGCACCTTGACGAGCGTCATCGCCGCCCCCCTCCGCCCGGCACGACCTCCGGTGCTTCCGGCGGGCGCGGCTCGTACGACGTCATCGCGGCCTCCTGTGGGGGTCGAGCGAGGCGCGCAGCCCCTCGCCGAGCACGTTGAAGGCGAACGCGGTCACGAGGATCGCCAGGCCCGGGAAGGTGACCACCCACCAGTCGGTGGTGAACAGGGTCTGGCCCTGCTCGACCATCAGCCCCCACTCGGCGGTGGGCTCGTGGGCGCCGAGCCCCAGGTAGGACAGGGCGGCGGCGGTGAGGATCACTCCCCCGCCGTCCAGCGAGAGCTGCACCAGCACGGGCGTGAGCGAGTTCGGCAGCACGTGCCGCACGATGATCAACGGGGCCGGCACGCCGAGGCACCGGGCGGCGTCGATGTAGCCGCGCCGGCCCACGGAGGCGGCGACGGACGCGGTCAGCCGCGCGTACCAGGGCCACCAGGTGACGGCGATGGCGACGACCACCGTCGTCACCGAGGGTTGCAGGACGACGGCCAGCGCGAGCGACAGCAGCAGCGCGGGGAAGGCCAGGAACACGTCCGTGATCCGCATGATCACGTCCCGGGCCCAGCCGCCCGCGTACCCGGCCACCACGCCGAGCGCCACCCCGGCCACGGCCGCGACGACGAGCACGGCCGCCGCGATGAACAGGGAGGTGCGCGCGCCGAACAGCACCCGGCTGAGCACGTCCCGGCCGACCTGGTCGGTGCCGAACCAGTGGTCGCCGCCGGGCGGCAGCAGCGCCTCGGCGGGGTGGGTGGCCGCCCCGCCGTCGTCGGGGTAGGGGGCGATCCACGGCGCCAGCAGCGCGGCCAGCACGATGAGCACCAGGACGACCAGCCCGACCGCCGCCAGGACGTCGGCGCGCGCGAGGTCGCCGAGCCTGCGCAGCGGGGTGCGGCGGAGCGCGAGCGTGGTCATGGCGTGGTCACCGGGCCCTCGCCCTCGGGTCGATCACGCCCTGGAACAGGTCCACGACGAGGTTGGCCAGAACGTACAGCAGGGCCACGAGCAGGGTGACCCCCGCGATGGCCGGGGTGTCCAGGGATCTGATGGAGTCGGCGGCGTAGCGTCCGAGGCCCGGCCAGTTGAAGACCGCCTCGACGAGGAAGCCGTTGACCACCGAGTAGGCGAACACCAGGGCGATCAGCGACAGCACGGGGTTGAGCGCGGGCCGCAGCGCGAACCGGGTCAGCACCGCGGTCTCGCCGAACCCGAGGGCGCGGGCCATGCGGGCGTGGTCGTGCCCGGCCTCCTCGATGAGCGCGGCGCGGGTCATCTGGGCGATGAGCCCGGCCGGGTAGGCGGCGACGACCAGCGCGGGCAGCACCAGATGGGACAGGGTGCTGGTCAGCATGGGCCAGTTGCCGGTGATCGCGGCGTCCACCACCGTGATGTTGGTGTAGACGTGCAGGGGGCTGGTCGCGTCGAGCGCGTTGTCGTACTCGCCGGCGACGGGGAACCAGCCGAGGTTGCTGGCGAAGACGGTCTGCACGGCCAGGGCCAGCCAGAAGACGGGCACCGAGACCGCGAGCACCGAGCACACGCGCACGCCGAGGTCCGGCCCCCTCCCCCGGTGGCGCGCGGCCAGCCCGCCGACGGGGACGCCGATCACGACGGCCGCGAGCAGCGCGGCGCCGACCAGCTCCAGCGAGGCGGGGAAGGCAGTGGCCAGGTCCAGGGCCACCGGCCTGCGGGTGTGCAGGCTGGTACCCCAGTCCCCGGACAGCAGGTCACGGACGTAGGCGAGCAGTTGCGCCGGGACCGAGTCGTCCAGGCCGAACCGCGCGCGGGCGGCGGCCAGCTCGGCCGGGCTCGCCTTCGGGCCCGCGTAGGCGACGGCCGGGTCACCGGGGACCAGCCGCGTGACCACGAAGGTGAGGGCGATCACCCCGGCCACGACCAGCGCGGCCTGGCCGAGGCGACGGGCGAGGTACCGGGCCACCCCTCACGCGCCGGGCTTCAGGTCGTACACGAACACGACGTTCGGGTAGGCCGGGTTGTCGGCATAGCCCTGGACGCTCTTGGCGTAGGCGCGCTGGTAGTTCTGGGTGAACAGGACCGCGACGGCGGCATGCTCGTCGATGATGCGGGCCTGGAGGCCGGCGTAGGCCTTCTCGGCGGCGGCCCTGTCGGTGGCGGTCAGCGCGGGCAGGGCGTCGATCTCGCGGTCGACCTGGTCGTCCTTGAGGTAGGACAGGTTGAAGGCGGGCTGCTCGGAGCTGCGGAACACGTTGAAGAACCAGGAGTAGGCGTCGGCGTAGTCCGGGTACCAGTACATGACGAAGATGTCCTGGCGCCTGGACGGGTCGGCCGACTTGCCCTGGTCCCACTGGGTGTTCCACTGCAGCGGCTTGGCCTCCAGCCTGACGTTCAGCTTGTCGAGGGCCGAGCCGAGCAGGGTGGCGAGCAGCTGCTGGTCGCCGTCGCCCTGGGCGTAGGTCATGGTCAGCGTGAGGCTCTTGCCGCCGGGGCCGTACCCGGCCTCCTTGAGCAGGCTCTCGGCGCCGGCGAGGTCCTGGACGGGCTCGCGGCCGGGCACGTGGCCGAGCAGACCCTCGGGCACCAGGCCGCTGGCCTTGACGCCCGATCCCTTGAGCGCCGCGACCAGGCCGTCGTAGTCGATGGCCTTCTGGACGGCCCTGCGCAGCCGGACGTCCTTCAGCGGGCCGCTCTCGGTGTTGAACAGGGCGAGCAGGTTCTGGAAGGAGGCGGTCTGCGAGGTCTGCGCGCCCTGCGAGGACGCCTGGGCGAACAGCTGGGGGTTCAGCCGCTGGACGAACCCGGCCTCGCCGCGCTGGAGGAGCTGCCAGGCGGTGGTGATCTCGGGGGTGACGCGGAACTCGACCCGCTTGTAGTGGGGGCCGGACCAGCCGCCCCAGTAGCCGTCGAACGCCTTGAGCGTGAGCTCGGTCTCCTTGCCCTTCTGCCAGCCGTCGATCGTGTACGGGCCGGACCCGGCGTCGCGCCCCTCGCCGAACCATGCCTTGAGGTCGCCCGCGGCGGTGGTGTCGTAGACGTAGGCGCCATAGTCGGAGGAGGCGATCAGGTCGAGCGGCGCCGGGTACTTGAGCGTGAACTCGACGGTGGCGGGGTCGCCGGCCTTGATCGACTCGACGGAGTCCCAGATGTAGGCGGGGCCGCCGGCCTCCTTCTTGGTGCGCTCGATCGAGGCCTTGACGGCGGCGGCGTCCACCGGCTTGCCGGTGTGGAATCTCGCGCCGGGCCGCAGGGTGAACGTCCAGGTCTTGCCGTCGGAGGAGGACTTCCAGGAGGTGGCCAGGCGGGGTGTGGCCTTCTTGGCCTGGGGGTCGTAGCGGGTCAGCGACTCGTAGATGTTCTCCATCGCGATGATCTCGTTGGAGTAGGAGGTCGCGGGGTCCCAGTCGGTGACGACGTCGAGGTTGGGGACGTAGACGAACGTCGCGTCGGCGGCACCGGACGCGGAGCCGGCCTGCGGGGTGCCGCCGCCCTGCGCCCCGCGTACCTGGCCGCCTCCGCAGGCGGCGGTGAGGGCGAGCGAGCCGGCGGCCACGACGGCGGCCAGGCCCTTGTGCCAGCGCATCATGGGGTCCTCTCTTTCAGGTCAGGGGGCCCGCGGCCTTGACGTGGACGCGCACGGCCGACTCGGGCAGGTAGCTGAGCGGGATCTCGGTGAGCTCGACGATCCGGACGCGGGCCGGGTCGGCGCCGGCGGCGGCGGCGCGCGCGGCGGCCTCCTCCTTGGCGCGCTCGACGGCCGCGGCCCGGCCGGCGCCGGCCGGGGCGATCGTCTCGAACCGGCCGCTGGCCAGGGCGATGGCCGCGCCGACGGCGTTGGCGACCTCGGCGTCCTTCGGGCGGACGACCTCGCCGACGCCCGGCAGCGCGTCGGGCAGGATGAACGCGCCGCCGCCCACGGCGATGAGCGGCCGGTCCGCCTTGCCCAGGGCGATCCTGTCCACGGCGTCGACCACCATCTCGTCCGCGAGCCGCACGGCGCGGGCCAGCCGCTCGGCCGCCGTCACGGGGTGGGTGCCGACCCGGCCGCGCCCGGCGGCCACGGCGGCGTCGGTCATGGTCGGGGTGGCGCCGCCGAAGACGAGCGCCTCCTCGGTGATGCGGTAGCCGACCGAGCGCGGGCCGAGCGCGGCGCCGTCCCCGCCGCTCTGTGGGCCGCCGCCGACCACGGTGCCGCCGCCGAGGGCGACCGACAGGATGTCGGGCATGCGGAAGTTCGTGCTGACCCCGCCGATCTCGACGGCCGCCGCCGACTCACGGGGGAAGCCGCCGGTGAGCACGCCGAGGTCGGTCGAGGTGCCGCCGACGTCGGCCACGATGGCGTCGCCCACGCCCGACAGGAACGCGGCGCCGCGCAGCGAGTTCGCGGGCCCGGAGCCGATGGTGAGCACGGGGTAGCGGGCGGCGTAGTCGACGGCCATGAGCGTGCCGTCGTTCTGGGCGAAGAAGGTCTCGACGGCCAGGCCGCGCTCCTCCAGCGCCACGCGCAGGGCGGCGGTGACGTCGCGGGCGACGCCGTACAGGGCCGCGTTGAGCACGGTGGCGTTCTCGCGTTCGAGCAGGCCGAGGGAGCCGATCTCGTGGCTGAGGCTGATCGCGACGGACTCGCCCAGCTCGGCGCGGACGATCTCGGCGACCCGCTGCTCCTGGTCGGCGCTCGCGGGGCTGAAGACGCCGGTGACGGCGACGGCCTCGACCGGGCCCGCGGCGGCGGTCCCGGCGAGGAAGCGCCTGACCGCGCCGGCGTCCAGGGGCGCGATCGGGCGGCCGTCCACGAAGTACCCGCCGGGCAGGATGGCGGCCCCGGCGGCGACGGCGCGGCGCAGGTCGTCCGGCCAGTCCTCCAGCGGGGGGATCGAGGTGGTGGCCGGGGCGCCGAGCCGCAGGACGGCGACCCGGCCGAGGGCGCGACGTTCGAGGATGGCGTTGGTGGCGTGGGTGGTGCCGAGCATCACGCGGGTGACGGCGCCGGCGCGGTCGCCGAGCTCGTCCAGCACGGCGGCCAGGGCGGCGCGCAGGCCGCCGGTGACGTCGGGGGTGGTGGGCCGCTTGGCTCGGGCGACGATGCGGTCGGAGCGGTCCAGGACGGCGGCGTCGGTGTTGGTGCCGCCGACGTCGATGCCGATACGGAGCGTCATCGGGCCGCCTCCCGGGTGCCGCCGTTCACGCGCGCGCTCCGCTCCACGGGGACGTAGTCGAGGTCGTAGCCGAACGCCCGGGGGCCCGCGGTGGCCAGCCCCTTCGGCGTGCGCCACAGCGGGTCGCAGGGCCAGGCCAGGACGCTGACGCGCTGGCCGTAGCGCAGGGCCTCGGTCTGCACGGCCGTGGCGGCCTGGGTGTCCACGACCGTGATCAGGTCGGGGACCATGGCGAGCACCCGGCCGTCCTCCAGGGCGACGAGGTTCTCGTTCTGGATCTCCAGGGTGAGCGTGCGGCCGCGGTCCCCGGCCACGCCCTCGACGGTGACGGTGCCGCGCACGAAGCCTCCGGCGGTGCGCCGGGCGACGTCGGTGACCTTGCCGCCGATCAGCAGCTCGGCGCCGAGCGTCTCGCGCAGGGCCGCGAGCGGGTCGGCGGCGCCGTCGGTGGACCTGCCGACCGCGATGGCCCGGGTCACCGTGCCCTCGATGACCGCGCCGCGGGCCTCGCGGGCGGTGAGGACGTAGTCGGCCATCAGCGCGCTGGAGCCGGCCGCGACGCAGACGGCGCGGGCGATCCGCTCGGCCCACAGCCCGTCCACGGGCCGGATGGTGACCACGTTGCCGACGACGTCCGACATGATCACCAGGTTGGCGGGCAGCCCGGCGACGTACATCGAGACCATCTGCACCTCGGGGAACGCGCGGCCCATGCCGTCGGCGTCCAGCAGGGGGACGCCGAGGCGCGCGGCCCAGGCCACGGGTGCGACGCCGTTGGACCCGCCGATCTCGGACGACATGACGGCGGCGGGCGGGCGTCCGAAGAGGCGCTCGATCTCGTCGCGGATGCGGTCGGGCTCGGCCTCGGCGTGGATCATCTCGTGGCTGACCGTGGGGGCCCCGATGCCGGACAGGGGGACGACGAGGGCGTCGGCGTCGAGGTCGGCCAGGGTGACCAGGGGCACCTCACCGTGCTCGCGGATCGCCCGCGCGGCGGCCAGCGCCCCCGACCGGACGTCTCCGCCGCCCCCCGTGCCCAGCACGGCGCACCCGCGCGCGAGCGGGGCGACGTCGTCCAGGGTTATGGCTGGCTGCATGGCGAGAGCATGGTGCAATCAGGACATTCCTCTCAATGTCGTCGCATAATATGACACCGGCCAATATTGTCACTAGACGACAACGAGAGCGCCCCCTTACCGGAGCGTTGCCCCGGAAACGCCGCGTCCCGGCCCCCTCTCGCGGACGGGGACCGGGACGAACATCGGTCAGGATCGGCGCGGACCGGACCGCGACGGCGGGGGCGTCAGGACGGCGTCACGCACCGGACCCGGTGTCGATGTCGCCCTCCGGAGCGGTCGCCGGACCGCCCGCCCCCTCCTCCTGCTCCGACGGCTCGGCCGTCGCGGCGTCCCCGGCGGGCGCGCCGCCGAGCAGCCGCTCCAGGCGCGGGCCCGTCAGCCGCTGGAACTTGCGGTGGTCGCGCGACCTGTCCAGCACGGCGACCTCCAGCTGGGAGACCGGCGGACGCTCGCCGCCCGGCTCGGTCAGCGCCGCCAGGGCGGCGTCCAGGGCTTCGGTCAGCGTCAGGCCCTCGCGGAAGCGGTCCTTCAGGCGGGCCGCCACGGCGTCGGCGACGCCGCCCATGACCACGAAGCCGTGCTCGTCGGTGACCGAGCCGTCGAACGTCAGGCGGTAGATCTGGTCGCCCTCCGCGGTGTCGCCGACCTCCGCGACGACGAGCTCGACCTCGTACGGCTTGCGAGACTCGGTGAACACCATGCCGAGCGACTGGGCGTACAGGTTCGCCAGCCCCCGTGCGGTGACGTCGCTGCGGTCGTAGGTGTAGCCGTTGATGTCGGCGTAGCGGATGCCGCCGAGGCGCAGCGCCTCGAACTCGTTGTACTTGCCGACCGCCGCGAAGCCGATGCGGTCGTAGATCTCGCTGATCTTGTGCAGAGCCCGGGACGCGTTGGGGGCGACGAACAGAATGCCGTTCTCGTACTGCAGCACCACGACGCTGCGGCCGCGCGCGATGCCCTTCCGCGCGAAATCGGCCTTGTCCCGCATCTCCTGTTCTGGGGACACATATCCAAAGGGCATGGACACCGGTGGTGATCCTCTCGTGGCCGTGGGTTGTGACTAGCGCAGCGGGGCGGTGGGTCCGTCGGGGTCGGCCATGCGGACGTCGAGGACCTGGCGGACGAACCCCTCGACCTCCTCGTCCGGCAGGCGCCGGAAGCCGTCGGCGTCGATCACGGCCACCAGCGGCCAGATCTTGCGGGTGACGTCGGGGCCGCCGGTCGCCGAGTCGTCGTCGGCGGCGTCGTACAGGGCGTGGACGCACGCGAGGATGGTCTCGTCGGACGTGGCGCCGTCGCGGTACAGCTTCTTCAGCGCGCCGCGCGCGAACAGCGAGCCCGAGCCGATGGAGGCGTACCTCTGCTGCTCGTAGGGCCCGCCGCCGACGTCGTAGCTGAAGATGCGGCCGGAGTCGCGGTCCTCGTCGTAGGCGGCGAACAGCGGCACGACCACCATGCCCTGCATCGCCATCGGCAGGTTGCCGCGGATCATGGTGGCCAGCCGGTTGGCCTTGCCCTCGACCGACAGCGTGCGGCTCTCGCGCTTCTCGTAGTGCTCAAGCTCGACGCAGTAGAGCCGGGCCAGCTCGATGCCGGTGCTCGCCGTGCCGGCGATGCCCATGCACGAGTACTCGTCGGTGCGGAAGACCTTCTCCATGTCCTTCTGGGAGATGTAGTTCCCCGCGGTGGCCCGCCGGTCGCCGGCCATCACCACGCCGCCCGCGAACGTCGCGGCCACGATGGTGGTCGCGTGCGGGATGCGGTCGGCCACGCCGCCACCGCCGCCACCGCCCGCGGTCATCTCAAGCCGCCCCGGGAGCAGCCCTGGAGCGTACGACCCGACGAACTCGGTGAACGATGTCGACCCAGTGTCCAGGAACAGGTTGCTCATCCAGCCCGGCTGTGCTGCCACGCGACTCCCTCCAAAGGACCTTCAGGCTTCTACGCCGACCCTACTCGTGGTGCTGTCGTGGTTGCACTTCCCACGATCAGCTCAGCGCGAACCGCTTTAGCCCATCAAGCCTCATCTTCCACAAAAATATTCTTTACGGCGCAGACAGGGCGTGTAATTGTCGAGTTGTCGTGACATACGAACACGTACGCCTCCACGCCTGGTCTGCGCGCCCGCGTGGGCGTCTGCCGCTGCGCGCGTTCGAGATCGCGCCGGTGCACGTCCGCTGAAGATCCGTCGCCGGAAGGCCGGCCGCGCGCCGGGCACGCGCCACCGCGGGATCGGCCTTCCGGACGTGAGCCGGTGGCTCGGCGGGCCGCGGGGGGTGGTCGGGGCGCCGCCCGTGCTGAGGGCGGGGCGCCGGCGGGGTCGGGACGGCCCGTACTTAGGGGTATATGGGGACATGTCCGCCAGGTTTCCGGGGTGGTGAGGAGCGGGTGCTCCACGCCGCCCGCGTCCGGCCGGACATGGTCGTCGGTTCGGTCGAAACTCGCCTCAGTGGGTCACGCTTCACCGCTCATGCCGTCAGAGGGCCCGCCGCGGATCGCGACGAGCATTTGCCGCTCCGCCCTGGTGGGTCGCGCCGGCCGGGTAGGCCGACCCGGCGCGCGTCGGCCGGGGCGGAGCGGGTTCGCCGAGCGCGGTGCCGGCCGCTCGCCGCGTGCCGCCACGTGCTCGCCGTGAACCGGCCGCCTACTGGCCGCCCTTCTGCACGTAGCTGCGGACGAACTCCTCGGCGTTCTCCTCGAGGACCTCGTCGATCTCGTCGAGGATCGCGTCGACGTCGTCGCTGAGCTTCTCCTGACGCTCCTGGACGTCCGAAGACGCCTGTGCCTCGGTCTCCTCGACCTCGGACTCCTGCCGACTGGTGTGCTTCTGACCGCCGGTGTCCTTCGTCGCCATGTGGTACCTCCGCTTGGGGGACGCATCTGACTCATATCTTCCCCGAACCGGACGACAATTCGCGCGGATCATCCTGCGATCTACGCGAGACCGGCTGGAGGAGGCCGTTCTGTCAGACAACCTCCCCGGTGGGGGCCATGGCAAATCAGCAGAAATGGACTGATTTCACACCCGGTAGACAGTGGCCCTATCCAATGATTAGATAGGGCCACTGTCCAATGAGGAGGAAACCGTGTCCGCAGCATTCGCCGCGTCCGTAATGGCCGACGCTCTCCAGATGTCATCCCCTCTGCCCGCCATGTCCCCCGCCTCCTCCAGGACCGCGGGCATCGTGCTGATCACCGTCCCCACGGTGGCGATCGGCGGCGCCGGCCTGCTGTCCTTCATCGGCCGGCGCACGCCCGGCTACCTGGACAACCCGGTGCGCCGGGGCCTGTGGCGAGCGGGGCACGCCCACGCGGGCGTCCTGGTGATGTTCGCCCTCCTGGCGCTGCTCTACGTCGACCAGGCCGACCTGAGCGGCGGGCTCAGGACGCTCGTGCGCGTGCTGTTCGTCGCCGCGCCGATCCTGATGCCCCTCGGGTTCTTCCTGTCGGTCGTCCGGCCGGGCGACACGCGGCCGAACAAGCTGATCTGGCTGACCGGCCTCGGCGGCTCGTGCCTGGCGGCGGCCGCGCTGACCCTGGGCATCGGGCTCGTGTAGACCAGATCGTTACCCGACCCTTTGGGCATTCTCCGGTGATCCGTCCGTAGTTATGCCGTCAGAGACGGAAAAATAGAGCGGCTGTGGGGGCAGAGCAGGATGCCGACTGTGAACGGGTGACATGAGAGCGGACCAAGCGCAGCTGCTCGGAGATCGATACCGGCTGATCTCGCCGCTGGGCCAAGGGGGAATGGGGATCGTCTGGCGGGCGCACGACCGCCGGCTCGCGCGCGACGTCGCGATCAAGGAGCTGCGGCCCAGCCGGCACGACGAGGAGTTCGACGTCCGGACGGCCCGGCGCCACGCGCTGCGCGAGGCGAGGTCGGCGGCGCGGCTCAGCCATCCCGCGATCGTCACCGTGCACGACCTGCTCGAAGAGGACGGCCGGCTCTGGATCGTCATGGAGCTGGTCGAGGCGCTCACCCTGCAGGCCACCGCGTGGCACCTCGGCCGGCTGCCGGTCCACTGGACGGCGTGGATCGGCTTCCACCTGCTGAGCGGCCTGCGGCACGCCCACGCCGCCGGCGTGCTGCACCGCGACATCAAGCCCGGCAACGTCCTGCTCACCGGTGAGCGCGTGGTGCTCAGCGACTTCGGCATCGCCGTGCTCCAGGGCGAGCCGTCGACCCACACCAACACCATGCCGATCGTCGGCTCGCCCGGCTACATCGCGCCCGAGCGCCTGCGCGGGCATCCGGCGACCCAGGCGGCCGACCTGTGGTCGTTCGGGGCGACGCTGTACTTCTCGGTGGAGGGCCGCCCGCCGGCCACGGGCGGGGACATCCTGACGGACCGCTCCCCCGAGGAGGCGCGGCCCTCGCGGCGCGCCGGAGCGCTCCGCGGGCTGCTGGAAGGGCTGCTGCACGACGACCCCGTGGAGCGGCTCACCAGCGACCAGGCCGCCCTGCTGCTCTCGGAGATCCTGCGCAAGGAGGGCATCGCCGTCCCGCCGATGCGCCTGACCGGCAGCGGCCTGTTCCCGCCCGGCGCCTTTACAATGTAGATCGCGGGCGCCGGGACGGAACGTTCACGGGGGCCTGAGCGGCCCCCTTCACCTGCTCATTTCTCGCCGGTCAGGGCACTCACGAGTTCGGCGGCGGTGCGGCAGCGGTCGAGCAGCTCGCCGACGTGGGCCTTGGTGCCGCGCAGGGGCTCCAGGGTGGGCACGCGCTGGAGCGACTCCCGGCCGGGGATGTCGAAGATCACCGAGTCCCAGGACGCGGCGGCCACCGACTCGCTGTACTGCCGCAGGCACCGGCCGCGGAAGTAGGCGCGGGTGTCGTTCGGCGGCAGCTCGATCGCCCGCTGGACGTCCTCCTCGGTCACCAGGCGCTGCATGCGGTCGCGGGCCACCAGCCGGTTGTACAGGCCGCGGTCGGGACGGATGTCGGAGTACTGCAGGTCGACGAGCTGGAGGCGCGGGTGGGACCAGGCCAGCCCGTCGCGGGTGCGGTAGCCCTCCAGCAGCTCCAGCTTGGCCACCCAGTCCAGCTCCCGGGAGAGCTGCATCGGGTCCTCGGCGAGGCGGGTGAGCACCGACTCCCAGCGGTTGAGGACGTCCTTGGTCATGTCGTCCACGGCGGAGCCGAAGCGGTCCTCGACGTACTTGCGGGCCTGCTCCAGGTACTCCATCTGGAGCTGCACGGCGGTCATCTTGCGGCCGTCGCGCAGCGTGACCTCGTGCTTGCAGGCCGGGTCGTGGGAGACCGCCCGCAGCGCCGCCACGGGGCTCTCGACCGACAGGTCGCCGGTCAGGAAGCCGTCCTCGATCATGGCGAGCACGAGCGCGGTGGACCCCAGCTTGAGGTAGGTGGAGATCTCCGACATGTTGGCGTCGCCGATGATCACGTGCAGGCGGCGGTACTTCTCGGGATCGGCGTGCGGCTCGTCGCGCGTGTTGATGATCGGCCGCTTGAGCGTCGTCTCCAGGCCGACCTCGACCTCGAAGAAGTCGGCCCGCTGGCTGATCTGGAAGCCCTCGCCCCGGGAATCCTGCCCGATGCCGACCCGGCCGGCGCCGCAGACGACCTGACGCGAGACGAAGAACGGCGTCAGATGGCGGACGATGTCGGCGAAGGGGGTGGCCCGGCGCATGAGGTAGTTCTCGTGGCAGCCGTAGGACGCGCCCTTGTTGTCGGTGTTGTTCTTGTACAGCTGGATGGGAGCGTTCCCCGGCATGGCCGAGGCGCGGACCGCGGCGTCGTGCATGACCCGCTCGCCGGCCTTGTCCCAGATGACCGCGGCGCGCGGGTTGGTGCACTCGGGGGTGGAGTACTCCGGGTGGGCGTGGTCGACGTACAGCCGCGCCCCGTTGGTCAGGATGACGTTGGCCAGCCCGAGGTCCTCGTCGGTCAGTTGCGTTGGGTCGGCGATCTCACGGGCCAGATCGAAGCCTCGGGCGTCACGAAGTGGGTTCTCCTCCTCGAAGTCCCATCTGGCGCGGCGCGCCCGCGCGGCCGAGGCCGCCAGGTAGGCGTTGACCACCTGTGAGGAGGTCACCATCGCGTTCGCGCCCGGCTGCCCGGGTACGGAAATCCCGTACTCGGTCTCGATGCCCATCACCCGCCGTACCGTCACGCTGCCAGCCCTTCATCTGTGCTCTCTCGCACCCGGACCACCGCCGTCGCGTGGCCCGTAATCACGAGCCTAGACCGTCGCGCGGGCGGTGGGACCTTCCGGTCCGCTGCCCGCGCGCCCCTGAGGGAAACGGCGACGGCGCGGCCCCTTGAGGAACCACGCCGTCGCATGCCGGTTGTCAATCAGATCAGAGGTACTGGCCGGTGTTGGCGACCGTGTCGATGGACCGCCCGGCCTCCGTGCCCTGCTTGCCGGAGACGAGGGTGCGGATGTAGACGATCCGCTCGCCCTTCTTTCCGGAGATGCGCGCCCAGTCGTCGGGGTTGGTCGTGTTGGGAAGGTCCTCGTTCTCGCTGAACTCGTCCACGCAGGCGGCGAGCAGGTGCGCGATGCGGAGGCCCTTCTGCCCGGTCTCCAGGAACGCCTTGATCGCCATCTTCTTGCCACGGTCGACGATGTTCTGGATCATCGCGCCGGAGTTGAAGTCCTTGAAGTACAGGACCTCCTTGTCGCCGTTGGCGTAGGTCACCTCGAGGAAGCGGTTCTCCTCGCTCTCGGTGTACATGCGCTCGACGGTCCGCTGGATCATGCCCTGGACGGTGGCCTCACGGGAGCCGCCGTGCTCGGTCACGTCCTCCCCGTGGAGGGGCAGGTCGGCGGTGATGTACTTCGAGAAGATGTCCTTGGCCGCCTCGGCGTCCGGCCGCTCGATCTTGATCTTGACGTCCAGGCGGCCGGGCCGCAGGATCGCCGGGTCGATCATGTCCTCGCGGTTGGAGGCGCCGATGACGATGACGTTCTCCAGGCCCTCGACACCGTCGATCTCCGACAGCAGCTGGGGCACGATGGTGTTCTCGACGTCGGAGGAGACGCCCGAGCCCCGGGTGCGGAAGATCGAGTCCATCTCGTCGAAGAACACGATCACCGGCGTGCCCTCGGAGGCCTTCTCACGCGCCCGCTGGAAGACCAGGCGGATGTGCCGCTCGGTCTCGCCGACGTACTTGTTGAGAAGCTCGGGACCCTTGATGTTGAGGAAGAAGCTCTTGCCGGACTGCCCGGTCTTCTCGGCCACCTGCTTGGCCAGGGAGTTGGCGACCGCCTTGGCGATGAGGGTCTTGCCGCACCCGGGGGGGCCGTACAGCAGCACGCCCTTGGGGGGGCGCAGACGGTGCTCGCGGAACAGGTCGGCGTGCAGGTAGGGCAGCTCGATGGCGTCCCTGATCTGCTCGATCTGCCGGGAAAGACCGCCGATCTCCTCGTAGGAGATGTCGGGGACCTCCTCCAGCACCAGTTCCTCGACCTCGGACTTGGGGATGCGCTCGTAGACGTAGCCCGAGCGCGGCTCGAGCAGCAACGAGTCGCCCGCCCGGATCGGCTGGTCGAGCAGGGAGTCGGCGAGGCGGACCACGCGCTCCTCGTCGGCGTGCGAGATGACCAGCGCGCGCCGGCCGTCCTCCAGCAGCTCCTTGAGCATCACGATCTCGCCGACGGTCTCGTAGCCGAGCGCCTCGACCACGTTGAGCGCCTCGTTGAGCATGACCTCCTGGCCGCGGCTGAGCGACTCGACGTCGACCGCGGGGCTGACGTTCACGCGGAGCTTGCGGCCGCCGGTGAACACCTCCACGGTGCCGTCGTCGCGGGCCTCCAGGAACACGCCGAAACCGGACGGCGGCTGCGCCAGCCGGTCGACCTCCTCCTTCAGGGCGACGATCTGGTCTCTGGCCTCCTTGAGGGTGGCCACCAGCCTTTCGTTCTGACCGGTGACGGCGGCCAGATTGGCCTGCACCTCATGAAGTCGTTCCTCCAGGACCCTGGCTTGCCGGGGGGACTCGGCCAGCTTCCGGCGCAACGCGGTGATCTCCTCCTGGAGGAAGGAGACCTGAGTTGTGAGGTCGGCGACCTCCCGTTCGCGCTGGGCGGCTCGAGCCTCAGCGTCCTCGCGAGCTGCCACAGTCACCTCCTTCCCAGTCGAGGGCGACTACTCAAGACCCTACCTATCTCGGGGGCATCCGTAACCTGGCCGGGGAGTGTTCGTGTCATTACATCCAGTGTTCAGCGTTTAGGGCCCTATTGGCCGCTCATTGCTAGTAAGCAGCTACGGAAGCGGTTCTGTTCCCCGGCGATGCCACTGGCCATGATTGTTTACCGAAACGCCACACGTGGATTCCAGACGTCATATGGCCGAATCCTCCCCATAAGCGCCCTTGGCAGGACGCCGCCGCCTCGGCGGGGGCGTGACGCCGTCCGCCATGCGACGAGACGTGACGAGGAACCCCGTGTGACCCACCATGCGGTGGCCGGGTCGCACGGCGAGCCCTTCGACATGCCAGTCGCGGACCAAGGTTTCCCACGAATGCGGCTCGGTGAAACTTCCGTGATCACGGAGGCTTTCCACCGTACGCGACAACTGCGTCGTCGTCGCGACATAACAGCAGATCACACCCCCTGGGGTCAACGCCTTGGCCGCCGCGTCCACACATTCCCACGGAGCCAGCATGTCGAGGATCACCCGGTCGACGTCCTGCTCGTCCAGGGACGCCACCAGATCGCCCACCACCAGCCGCCACTGCGGCATGGGGCCGCCGTAGAACTTCTCGACGTTCTTGCGCGCGACGTCCGCGAAATCCTGGCGCCGCTCGTAGGAGGTGACCGTGCCCGACTCGCCCACCGCCCGGAGCAGGAAGCACGTGAGCGCGCCGGAGCCGACGCCGGCCTCCACGACGCGCGCCCCGGGGAAGATGTCGGCCATGGCGACGATCTGCGCGCAGTCCTTGGGGTAGACGACGGCCGCGCCGCGCGGCATCGACACCGTGTAGTCCTCCAGCAGGTGGCGGAAGGCCAGATAGGACGTCCCCCCGGAGGAGCGGACGACCGAGCCCTCGGGCAGGCCGATCAGGTCGTCGTGCGGGATGGACCCCTTGTGCGTGTGGAACTGCGCGCCCTCGCGCAGCGTCACCGTGTGACGCTTGTCCTTGGGGTCGGTGAGCTGAACCTGATCACCGGGCCGGAACGGCCCGTGCCTGCGAAAACCCATGCCCGCTAGGCTATACTCGCGCGCGACCCACCGGTGATGGACGGCGAGCCTTGTGGGGTGACCGGGGCCGCTGCGATAAGCGTTCGCCCTCGGCGTCCCGATGCTGATAGCACTGGAACATGCTCCCCCGCGACACCATCCACGCAGGGCCGATCGTACTACGCATGCCGGTGAAGGACGACGCCGAAGCCATCGCCCGAGCCTGCTCGGCCCCGGAGACCGCAGACTTCCTGCCGGCCCTCCCCCAGCCCTATGCTCTCGACGACGCCCTCGCCTTCATCACCGAGCTGTCCCCAGGCGTCTGGGATCTTGGCGGCGCGTCCTTCGTCATGGCCGACGCCGCCGGCGGCGAGTGGCTGGGCGACATCGAACTGAAGCCGCTCGACGCGCGCGGCGCGGGCGAGATCGGATACCTCGTCGCCCCCTGGGCGCGCGGCCGGGGTGTGGCCACGGCGGCGGTGCGGGCACTGACCGAATGGGCGTTCGCCCAGGGCGTGCACCGGGTCTCGATCCTCGCCGACGTCGAGAACGTCGTCAGCCAGCGCGTGGCGATGGCCGCGGGCTACCGGCGCGAGGGCGTCCTGCGGGACGCCGGCCCGCGGCGCGGAGGTGGCCACGTCGACATGGTGGCCTTCGCCCGCCTGGCCCGGGACCCCGGCGAGCCGCAGCGCTCCTACCTGCCCGGCCTGCCCGGCGGGTCGCTGAGCGACGGCGTGGTGCTCCTGGCGCCGCTGACCATGGACGACGTGGACTCCTACCAGGAGATGGCGAGCGAGCCGGACTCCTACATCTACAGCGTGCCGCCGCAGATCCCCGACCGCGAGGAGACGGTCCGCCGCTGCCGGTACACCGGGACGTGGTGGCTGGCGGGCGAGCGCGCCGAGATGAGCGTCAGGGACGCCGCGACCGGGGCGTTCGCCGGGCACATCCAGCTCATGCAGGTCGCCCCGCCGATCGGCCAGGCCATGATCGGATACAGCCTGCTGGGCCGGTTCCGCGGCCGGGGGTTCATGACCCGGGCCGTGAACCTGCTGGCCGAGTGGGCGTACGCCGCCACGCCGCTGCACCGGCTGGTGGCGGGCACGGCGACGGGCAACACGGCCTCCCAGCGCGTGTTGCAGCGCGCCGGGTTCACCCGGGAGGCCGTGATCAGATCGTTGCTGCCCGCGGCCGACGGCACCCGCCACGACGACATCCAGTGGGTCCGCCTGCGCGGCTGACCCCGGCCCGGGGCGCCCCCTCGATGGCCGGGCCCGGGGCGCCCTCGGCGGTCAGTCGGCGCCGAACTTCGCGCGCAGCCTGCCGAAGGCCGCGTCGGTGCCCGCGAGCGCCCGGTCGATGTCGGCGTCGGTGTGGGCCGCGGACATGAACCAGTTGTGCCACGGGTGCAGGTACACGCCCTCCTCCAGGCACGCGCCCGACCAGAACATGCCCTTCTCCAGGGTCGCGTCCCCCTCGAAGGACAGCCACGGGATCTGCACGGGGCCGGTCTGGCGGACGGCGAACCCGTGCGCGGCCGCCTGCGCGGCGAGACCCTCCCGCAGCCGGGCGCCCGCCCGCTCCATCAGGGCCACGCCGTCGATGTCGCGGAGGGTCTCGATGGTCGCCTTGGCGGCGGCCATGGCCACGGCCGAGAACCAGAACGAGCCCGTGGAGTACAGGGTCTGGGCGGGGCCGCGCAGCGCGTCGGTCCCGGTGACGGCGGCGATGGCGTACCCGTTGGCCATGGCCTTGCTCCACGCCGTCAGGTCGGGCCGGACGCCGAGCGGCTCCCAGGAGCCGCGCAGGTCCAGCCGGAAGCCCGCGCGGACGTCGTCGATCACCAGCGCGGCGCCGATCCGGTCGGCGAGCGCGCGCAGGCCGCGGGCGAACGCCGGGTCGACGGGCTCCTGGTCCTCGAAGGAGTCGTGCTTGAACGGGGTCACGATGATCGCGGCGACGTCGCCGTCCGCCGACGCGGCGGCGGCCTCCGCCCCCGCGAGGTCGTTGTAGGGGTACTCGACGAGGTCGGCGCGCTCGCTGGGGGTGGTGCCGGCCGTGCTCGGGGTGCACCAGGGGTCGGCGCCGTGGTAGGCGCCGTGGGCGAGGAGCACCTTGGCCCGGCCGGTGGCGGCGCGGGCGACCATCAGCGCCTGGGTGGTGGCGTCGGTGCCGTTCTTGGAGAACATGACCCAGTCGGCCGACGGGATCGTGTCCACCATCAGCTCGGCGAGCTCCACCATGACCGGGCCGGGCCCGTTGAGGCAGTCCCCCGAGGCCCGCTGGGCGGCCGCGGCGGCCTCGACCGCCTGGTGGCGGTGGCCGAGGATCACCGGCCCCCAGCTGCACATCAGGTCGACGTACTCACGCCCGTCGGCGTCCCACTGCCGGCACCCCTCGCCGCGGACGAAGAACTGCGGGTACGCGGGGGTGAAGATCGCGGCGTTGAGATGGCCGTACATGCCGCCGGGGACCACCCTGGCCGCCCTCTCGCGCAGGGAGGCGTCGCGGCCGGAGATGTTCTCTGCCATGTGCTCTCAGATCCCTTCGATGCCGTGGGCGGAGCCGGCGCGGTCGTGGAGGAGGCCGAGCTCCCCGGCGGTCGTGCCGTCCAGGCCCGCGTCGGAGCCGAGGCCGCCGGCGACCCTGGCGGCGACGGCGGTGCCGAGGCGGGCCGATTCCGTGACGTCCCGGCCGTCGAGCAGGCCGGCGATGAACCCGGCGCAGTAGGCGTCCCCGCAGCCGGTGGTGTCGACGACGGCGACGTCCAGCGCGGGGACGCGCACCGTGCCCGAGGCGGTGGCGACCAGGCTGCCCTCCGCGCCGAGGGTGACGAGCACCCCGCCCGGCCCCTCCTCCAGCAGCCGCCGGGCGGCCTCCTCGACCTCGGACGCCCCGCTGATCATCAGCGCCTGCTCCTCGTTGGGCAGGAAGTAGTCGACGTAGGGCAGGAAGGCCCGGGTGGCGGGCATGAGGTCGGGCATGTTGGACAGCAGGTCCATCGTGACGAGCGTGCCGCCCTCGCGCGCCGCGCGCAGCAGGTCGTGGAAGGCCGGGTCGTGCAGGCCCCAGGTCGCGTCCATGCCGCCGAGGTGCACCACCCGGGCCCGGGTCAGCAGGCCGGGGTCCAGGTCGGCGAGGCAGAGGCCGAGGTTGGCGCCGGGCACGTGGAAGGAGGGGCGGCCTCCGTCGGGGCGGATCGGCAGGATCGAGGCGGCGGTCTGCTCCCCCGGCTTGCGCACCACGCCGCTCACGTCGACGCCGTGCCGCGCCATGATCATGAGCAGGAAGTCGCCGAGTTCGTCGCCGCCGACCGCCCCGGCCGAGGCGACCGGCACGCCGAGCCTGGCGAGGTCGACGGCGACCCCCGCGGCGGCGCCGGCGGCGGTGAGGCGGATCTGCTCCAGCAGGTGTGTGTCCTGCCCCTGGGGGATGGACTCCACCGGCCTCGCGAGCACGTCCACGATGTGGACCCCGAGCGTGAGGACGGTCATGGCGCTTCCTTCTTCGGTGTGCCGGGATTGCCGGATAATAGACGGGCGTCCGACTAAAATGTCAAGCCTTTGACCGAAGGGACGAGAGATGCCTAAGATCGTCGATCACGAGGTGCGCCGCGAGGAGGTGGTGGACGCCGCCCGCAGGGTGATCCTGCGCGAGGGCATCGAGGCGGCCACCACCCGTGCCATCGCCAGGGAGGCCGGCTACTCCAACGGAGTGCTCACCCACTATTTCACCGACAAGGACGACATCCTGCTGTCGGCGCTGCGCGCGTCCCACCGCCACATCGTGCGGCGGCTGAAGGCCAAGCTCGCCGGGCGCACCGGGCTGTCCGCGCTGCGTGAGCTGCTGCTGGACAACCTGCCCCTCGACGAGGAGCGCGCCCGCGAGACCGCCCTGGAGGTCGGATTCTGGGGCAGGAGCCTGGCCGGGGGGACGCTGCTGGAGGTCCAGCGCGAGGAGGCCGCCGAGCTGCGCCACCTGGTGCGCACCCTGCTCGACGCCGCCGCGGCGGCCGGCGAGATCGCCCGCGGCGAGGACCTGGACGACGTCGCCGAGCGGCTGCTGGCGCTGGTCGACGGGCTCAGCGCCCACCGGCTGCTGTACCCCGACCGCGTCTCCCCCGGGACGCTGCGGCGGCTGATGACGTCCGAGCTGGACCGCCTCGCCACGCCCGGCCCGCCGGGCACCGGGACCGGGCCGGGGACGGGGACGGTATGAAACTCGCCGAGGAACGCGAGCGGCTGTGCGAGACCGGCCGCAGGATGGTCGGGGACGGGCTGGTGCTCGGCACGTCCGGCAACATCAGCGTGCGCGAAGGCGACCTGGTCGCGGTCACACCCGGCGGGGTCGCCCTGGACGAGCTGACCCCCGCGGACTGCCCGGTCCTGGACCTGTCGGGCGAGATGGTGGAGGGCACGCACCCCCCGTCCTCCGAGGTGCCCATGCACCTGGCGATCTACGAGAGCACCGGCACCACGGCCGTCGTGCACACCCATTCCCGGTACGCCGTGGTCGTCTCCACGACGATGACCGAGCTGCCGCCGATCCACTACAACGCGCTGCTGCTCGGCGGCGCCGTCCGCGTCGCCCCGTACGCGACCTACGGCACCCCCGAGCTGGCCGCGCACGTCCGCGAGGCGCTCACGGGCCGGCAGGCCGCCCTCATGCAGAACCACGGGGCCGTGGCGCTCGGCGCCGACCTCGCGCAGGCCCTGGAGGGCGCGCGCCTGCTGGAGTGGCTGTGCGCGGTCTACGTCCAGGCCAAGATGATCGGCGAGCCGCGCGTGCTGAGCGAGGAGGAGCTCATCGGCGTGATCGGCCGTGCCGCGCTCAGCGCCCGCGAGGGCGCCCGCGGGGGTCTCACCTCCGCCCCCGCCTCGGAGGCCCGCGAGGACGGGCGGTAGGACCGGGCGCGGCCCTCTCAGGCGCGCCCGGCCGTCGTCCACCGCCCCCGCCGTGCCCGGGGCGGTCAGGCCTGGCGGTGGGAGTCGTAGCGCATGGTGCGCGAGACGCCGATGCGCACGGTGGTGCCCGGCAGGATCGGCACCGGCTCGTTCGGCGGGATGTCGTAGAAGTTCGGGTCGCCGGGCGGCTGGACCTGCGTGCCGTTGACCGACCCGAGGTCGAGCAGGTTGACGTCCCAGCCGTCGAGCCGCACCCGCAGGTGGCGGCGCGAGACCGAGCCGTCCGGGCTGGTCACCCGGGCCGGGCGGGCCTCTCCGGAGGTCACCTCGGGCGCCCGGTCGGGGTCGCGCCCGAGCAGGTAGTCGGCGTCGAGGGTCAGGGCCACGCCGTCGTCGAGCAGGAGCACCCCGAGCGGCGGCCGCTCGCCCTTGTACGGCACGAGGTTGCGCTGCACCAGGGCGACGCCGCACACCGCGCAGTAGGGGACGCGCGGGTCGTTGAAGTGGTCGTTCTGGCAGTCGACGCCGTAGACCATAGGCCGGCTCGGCGGCTCGGGGGTCGGGCCCATCTCGGTCGGCTCCAGCATCGACCCGGGCGCGCCCGCGTGTTCCCCGGGAGGCTCGGGGTGCAGCAGGAAGGGGTCGAACTCCTGCTCGCCCGGGCCGTGACCTCCCCTGCCCGCGTGGGGCATCTCGGGGTCGGTCAGCAGCGCGGGCGGCTGCTCGTACTCGCGCAGGGGCGGGCCGGACAGGTCGGACGGAGGCGGCGGGACGTTCACCGGCGGCGGGGGCGTGACGGGCGGCGGGCCCTCGGCCGGGCCGTGGCCCTGGCCGAACGGCGGGCCCGACGGCTCGCCCCCGAAGGAGGGCTCGTAGGAGGGCGCCGCGGACCCGAAGGACGGCTCGTAGGAGGAGGGCGCGGGTTCGAAGGACGGTTCGTAGGAGGACGGCGCGGGCTCGGAGACCACCGGGGACGGGCCGGCGCCCGCCGGAGCCGCATGGGACGGCTCGGCCGGCGGCGCGGGACGGGAGGACTCGGCCGGCGAGCGGGAGGGCCCGCCTGCCTGCGCGCCCGCGTCCTCGCCGAGGTCGGAGACGACGCCGCCGCCGGGGATCACCCCCGAGTCCAGCCTGCTCTGCCGCAGCGGCCGCCCCGCGCCGGGCAGGCGCAGCTCCACCGAGGTCACCGGGGTGGTGACGAGGCGGTCGGTCCAGGTGAGGGCGTTCTTGCCGTCCAGGTGCACGTCGGTGCCCGGCCCGGTGATGGACGCCTGCGCGTCCCCGGAGACCAGCACCGCGATGCCGCCGCCCGTGCGGCCGGCGACGGCGCAGGCGATCGGCTCGGCCGTCATCGTCCGCGCCAGGACCTGGGCGGCGCGCCGGGCGAGCGCCCGGCCGTCCCCTCCCGCGGCCGCGGTCTCGCGCACCGCCGCCACCAGGTCGTCGGCCACGGCGTCGGCCGCGTCGCACACCAGCAGCAGGCCGCCCATATGGGCGATCAGCCCGTCGCCGGGGAGCGGGCGCACCACCCCCACGCCTTGCTCCGTCACAGAACTCTCCTCCCCGGGCAACACGACCGGACGAACGGCGCCCGCGCCGGCCCCACCCGCCACCAGCCAAACACATATCCGGACGATCGCGCACCGGGGCCGGAGGGCGGTGGTGGGCGGGACGAGGCCGGAAACGCTTCCAATGGCACCGGACCGTAGCAAAAACCGCCGCAGATGTCCTACCTGCACCGGCGCGTGCGAACTAAACAAATCAGGCGTGCGCCGCGTCCTCTTCCTGAGAGGACGCGCGGGCGGCGGAGCCGCGGGCCGTCCGATTCCGGACGGGGGCACCGGGGACGGGCGGTCAGACCCCCGAGAAGAGGCGGTTGACGTCGGCGGTGACGAGCACGCCGAACACCTCGCCCCCGCCCTCCACCAGCAGGTATTCGCCCGAGGGCGAGCCGCGCATGGCGTCGAGCAGGGACTCTCCCGACAGGTCGGCGGGAAGCACCAGCGAGGGCTCCAGGCTGCGCGCCAGCGAGCCGACGGTCACCCACGGCCGCCGCTGCTCGGGCGTGGCCGCCACCGCCGACTCGTTGACGATGGCGATCGGGTGCCCGTCGTGGTCGACCACGACCATGGCACCGGCCTCCGCCTGCTGGGCCCTGCGCATCGCCTCGGCCAGCGGCACCTCGGCCGTGACCGGGATCGCGCGCCGCGCCAGCGTGCGGGCCTGGACCTGCGGCATGCGGGCGCGCACCTTGGCGACGCGCAGCGACTGGCTCGCGCCGATCCAGATGAAGGAGGCCAGCAGCACGGACCAGATCAGCGGCTCCCAGCCCGGCTCCTGGCCGGTCATCAGCGACAGCAGCAGCGGCACGGCGACCAGCGCGACGGCCAGGCCCCGCCCGAACCAGGCCGCGGCGATGGTGCCCGAGCCGGAGCTTCGGGTGATCTTCCACACACCGGCGCGCAGCATGCGGCCGCCGTCCAGCGGGAGACCGGGAAGCAGGTTGAACACGCCGACGATGAGGTTGGAGACCCAGAGCTGGAACACCAGGACGTGGATGATGGTGCCCTGCGGGATGAACCCGCTGGCGACCCAGCCGACGCCCGCCAGCCCGAGCGAGAGCAGAGGGCCGGCGAACGCGACCATGAACTCCCGCAGAGGGGTCTCGGGCTCGCGCTCGATCTCGGAGACCCCGCCGAGGAGGTACAGCGTGATGCGGCGCACGGGCAGCCCGAAGTGGCGCGCGACCACGCAGTGCGCCAGCTCGTGCAGCAGCACCGACACGTACAGGAAGACGGCGAACACGAACGCGACCAGGTAGGTGACCAGGGTGCCCCTGCCCGGGAGGCCCTCCGCCACCTGCGGCTGGAAGCTGTAGGTGATGAACGCCGCGACGATCAGCCACGTCGGCGAGACGTAGACGGGGATGCCGAAGGGGCGTCCCATGCGCAGCCCCGGCGACTCGGGCCGTTGCGGGGTCTGGGTGCTCATTATTGTCGTCTTCCCTCCTTGTGCCTCGATGCTACGCGCCCGCGGCGGGCGATAGGCCGATCACGTGCGCACCCATGGGCGCGAAGTGTCGGTGCGCTGACCTACAGTTCCGTTCATGAGCATCACGGAGCCGCCCGCGATCACCGGAAGCCTCTCCCCCTCCCGCGCGGGCGACTTCATGACATGTCCGCTGCTCTACCGCTTCCGGGTGATCGACCAGCTTCCCGAGCGGCCCTCGCCCGCCGCCGTCCGCGGCACGCTGGTGCACGCCGTGCTGGAGCGGCTGTACGACCTGCCGGCGGCCGAGCGCACCGTCGCGGCGGCGCAGTCGCTGCTCGACCCGCAGTGGGACAAGCTGCTCGGCCAGGTCCCCGAATACTCCTCCCTGTTCGACGACGACGCCGAGCGCGAGCGGTGGCTCGGCCAGGCGCGGCAGATGCTCGAGCGCTACTTCGCCCTGGAGGACCCGCGCCTGCTGGAGCCCGCCCGGCGCGAGCTGTACGTCGAGGCCGTGCTCGACAGCGGGCTGATGCTGCGCGGCTACATCGACCGGCTCGACGTCGCGCCGACCGGCGACCTGCGCGTGGTCGACTACAAGACCGGCAGCGCCCCGGGCCCCGACTTCGAGGCCAAGGCGCTGTTCCAGATGAAGTTCTACGCGCTGGTGCTGTGGCGGCTGCACGGCACGGTCCCCCGCGTGCTGCAGCTGATGTACCTCGGCAACGGCGAGGTCCTGCGCTACGCCCCCGACGAGGCCGACCTGCGGGCGACCGAGCGCAAGGTGCAGGCCCTGTGGGAGGCGATCGAGCGCTCGCTCACCACCCGCGAGTGGCGCGCCCGCCGCAGCCGCCTGTGCGACTGGTGCGACTACCAGGCCCTGTGCCCCGAGTGGGGGGGCACCCCTCCGCCCGTCCCCGACCGCCGCCCGGGCGACGCGGTCCGGGGCTCGCGCCGCTCGGCGACCGACGAGCTGTGAACCGGGTGTGGCGCAGGTCACGCTCGTGCGCGGGTCCTTCCGGGGGATGAGAGCGAGATCCGTCCTCAGCAGGGTGGCGAACAGCGAAGTCGTCCTAAATTGAGAGGGTGCGCACCACCCCCGGCAGTCCGCGAGCCTGGCTGAGAACCCACCCCCTGGTCGGCGACTCGGTCCTCGCCCTCGTCCTGGCGGTGGCCTCGGTCGCGATGGCCATGATCTCCGGCGGGCGGTCGCCCGGCGCGCCGCCACACGGCGTGGACGTCCTCGGCGGCGGCCTCATCGTGGCGGCCTGCCTGCTGGTGGCGTTCCGCAGGCGCTGGCCGTTCGTCCTGCTCTGCGCGGCGGAGGTGCCCCAGCTCGCCCTGACGGCGATGCGGTACGAGAGCGGGCTCACCGGCCTGGTGTCCCTCGTCCTGCTCTACACCGTCGCCGCCTACCGGGGGCTGGCCCTGAGCCTGGTCGCGGCCGCCGTCCTGTCCGCCTCCTACGCCGCCGGCACGACGCTGGCCTCCGAGTCCGGCGACTGGGCCCAGCACACGATCATCCTGGTGGTGTCCCTGGCGGTGTGGGTGGTGGGCCGCTCGGTACGGCTGCGCCGCGCCTACACCGCCGAGCTGGTCGACCGCGCCGAGCGGCTGGAGCGCGCCCGGGAGGCCGACACCCGCGCCGCCCGCGCCGAGGAGCGCTCGCGCATCGCCCGCGAGTTGCACGACGTCGTGGCCCACCACGTGAGCGTGATGACCGTCCAGGCCGCCGCCGCGCGCAAGGTGCTGGAGACCCGCCCGGAGGCCGCCAGGGACGCGCTGACGGCCATCGAGGAGATGGGCAGGACGGCGATGCGCGAGATGCGCGGCATCGTGGGAGTGCTGCGCACCGACGGCGAGAGCGGCGAGCTCGCCCCGCAGCCCGGCATGGGGGACCTGCCCGTGCTGGTCGACCAGATGCGCGAGGCCGGGCTGCGCGCGCAGCTCTGGATCGAGGGCGAGCGGCCCGCCCTTCCCCCCGGCATCGACCTGGCCGCCTACCGGCTGGTCCAGGAGGCCCTCACCAACAGCCTGCGGCACGCGGGCCCGTCCGCGCGCGCGTGGGTGACGGTGCGCCACGAGCGGGACGAGCTGCTGGTGCACGTCGAGGACGACGGGCGCGGCGGGACGGGCGAGTTCACCCGCGGCCCCGGCGACCGTCCCGGGCACGGTCTGGTCGGCATACGCGAGCGCGTCGCCCTTTATGGTGGAGTTCTGCGGATCGGCCCACGGCAGGGGGGCGGATTCGAGGTACGGGCCCGATTCCCCCTCAAGGACTGACACATGACGATCCGCGTGCTGCTGGTCGACGACCAGCCCCTTTTGCGCACGGGCTTCCGGCTCATCCTGGAGGCCGAGCCCGACCTCACGGTGGTGGGAGAGGCCGGCAACGGCTCCACCGCGCAGGACCAGTCGCGGGCGCTGCTGCCCGACGTCGTCCTGATGGACATCCGCATGCCCGGCGTCGACGGCATCGAGGCGACGCGGCGCATCGTCCGCGACGCCGCCCCGGGCGCGCACGTGCCCCGCGTCCTGGTGCTCACCACCTTCGACCTGGACG
Organism: Sphaerisporangium album; assembly: GCF_003323745.1. Lineage (GTDB taxonomy): Bacteria > Actinomycetota > Actinomycetes > Streptosporangiales > Streptosporangiaceae > Sphaerisporangium > Sphaerisporangium album. The sequence goes on along the minus strand of NZ_QOIL01000010.1, from coordinate 223,560 downwards.
AGTACATCGTCGAGGCGCTGCGCGCGGGCGCGAGCGGCTTCCTGCTGAAGGACGTCCCGCCCGACGAGCTCGTCCAGGCGATCCGCGTGGTCGCGGCCGGCGACGCGATCGTCGCGCCGAGCGTGACCCGCCGGCTGCTGGACAAGTTCGCCAGCCGGCTGCCCTCGGCCCACCAGCAGGCCACCCCGGCCCGCGTCAACCGCCTCACCGAGCGCGAGCTGGAGGTCCTGCGCCTGATCGCCCGGGGGATGTCCAACGCCGAGATCGCCGCCGAGCTGGTGGTCAGCGAGACCACCGTGAAGACGCACGTCGGCAACGTCCTGACCAAGCTGGCGCTGCGCGACCGGGTCCAGGCGGTGGTGCTGGCCTACGAGACGGGGCTGATCACCCCGGGCACGATCCCCTAGACCGCGCCCGGGGCTCAGGAGGGCCGCGCGCTCAGGCGGGCACCTGCGTGGCCGCGTCGCCCGGGACGGCGTCCTTAGGGGCGTTCTCCGGGAAGTGGCAGGCGACGCGGTGTCCTGTGGCGAGCTCGGCGAGCGGGGGCTCGACGGTCTTGCAGACCTCCTGCGCCTTCCAGCAGCGGGTGTGGAACCGGCAGGCCGGCGGCGGGTTGATCGGGCTCGGCACGTCGCCCTGGAGGCGGATCCGCTCGCGCCCGGTGCGGCCCTTGACGTCGGGCACCGGCACGGCCGACAGCAGCGCGTTGGTGTACGGGTGCATCGGCGCCTCGTACAGGCCCTTGCGGTCGGCGATCTCGACGATCTTGCCGAGGTACATGACGGCGACGCGGTCGCTGATGTGCCGCACCACCGACAGGTCGTGCGCGATCACGACGTAGGTCAGGTCCAGCTCGTTCTGCAGGTCCTCCAGCAGGTTGACGACCTGGGCCTGGATCGACACGTCGAGCGCCGAGACCGGCTCGTCGGCGATGATGAGCTTGGGCCTGAGGGCCAGCGTCCGGGCGATGCCGATGCGCTGCCGCTGCCCGCCGGAGAACTCGTGCGGGTAGCGGTTGTAGTGCTCAGGGTTGAGCCCGACCAGCTCCAGGATGTCCTGGACGGCCTTCTTGGTGCCGTGCTCGGTCTTCACGCCCTGGATGCGGTACGGCGCGCCGACGATGGCGCCGACGGTGTGGCGCGGGTTCAGCGAGCTGTACGGGTCCTGGAAGATCATCTGCATGTCGCGGCGCAGCGGGCGCAACCCGCCCTGCGACATGTGGGTGATGTCCCGGCCCTCGAACAGGATCTTCCCGCCGGTGGGCTCCAGCAGCCGGGTGATCAGGCGGCCGGTGGTCGTCTTGCCGCAGCCGGACTCCCCCACCAGGCCGAGCGTCTCGCCCTTGCGGACCTCGAAGTCCAGCCCGTCGACCGCCTTGACGGCTCCGACCTGGCGCTTGATCAGGCCCTTGGTGATCGGGAAGTGCTTCTCAAGGCCCTGGACGGACAGCAGGGACTCGGACGGCTCGCTCACTCGGACTCCAGGGTGGGCTTGATCTCTTGCTCCCAGGCCGCACGGCGTTCCTCGCGCGTCATGTGGCAGCGCACCAGGTGACCGCCCTCGGTCTCCAGGAGCTCGGGCACCTCGGTCCTCCCCTTGCCGCCGGTCCGCGGCTCGAACGCGCAGCGCGGGTGGAACGCGCAGCCGGACGGCACGTTTATGAGGGACGGAGGCGTGCCCTTGATGGGGGTCAGCCGCTCGGTGCGCTCGCGGTCGAGCCGGGGCATCGAGCCCAGCAGGCCCCAGGTGTAGGGGTGCTCGGGCCGCTCGAAGATGTCCTCGGCGCTGCCGTACTCGATGCACCTGCCGCCGTACATCACCAGGATGTCGTCGGAGAGCTCGGCCACCACGCCGAGGTCGTGGGTGATGATGATCAGCGCGGAGTTGAACTCCTGCTGCAGGTCGCGCATGAGGTCGAGGATCTGCGCCTGGACGGTCACGTCCAGCGCGGTCGTCGGCTCGTCGGCGATGAGCAGCTCGGGGTCGCACGACAGCGCCATGGCGATCATCGCGCGCTGGCGCATGCCGCCGGAGAACTCGTGCGGGTAGCTGTCGACCCGCCGGTCCGGCTGCGGGATGCCGACCCGGCCGAGCAGGTCGACGGCGTGCTTGCGCGCCACGGCCTTGCTCACCTGGTGGTGGATCCGGTACGCCTCGATGATCTGCGCGCCCACCGTGTAGTACGGGTGCATCGCCGACAGCGGATCCTGGAAGATCATCGCCATCTTCTTGCCGCGCAGCGTGCGCACGTGCTCGGGGCTGGCGGCGACGAGCTCCTCGCCGTCCAGCCAGATCTCGCCGGAGATCTTCGCCCTGCCGCCCTTGTGCAGGCCGAGAATGCCGAGGCTGGTCACGCTCTTGCCCGACCCGGACTCGCCGACGATGCCGAGCGTCCTGCCGCGCTCCAGCGTGAAGGACAGGCCGTCGACCGACTTGACCAGGCCGTCGTCGGTGGGGAAATGAATGCGCAGGTCGTTCAGCTCGAGAAAGCTCACGAACCCTCCTTCGCCGCCCGGGCGCCGTCGAGGCCGCCCACCCGATGGTCGCCGCTCACGTGAGCCTCACCCTGGGGTCGACCACCGCGTACAGCAGGTCGACGATCAGGTTCGCCGCGACGACGAAGAACGCGGTGACCAGCGTGACGCCCATGACCTTCGGAAGGTCCTGGTTGACGATAGCGTCGATCGCGTACTTGCCGATGCCGGGCAGGGAGAACGTGCTCTCGGTGAGCACCGCGCCGCCCATCAGCAGGCCGACGTCGAGGCCGAAGATGGTGACGATCGGGGTCAGCGCGCCGCGCAGGCCGTGTTTGAAGACCACCACGCGTTCGGACAGGCCCTTGGCCCGCGCCGTGCGGATGTAGTCCTCGTTCATCGTCTCCAGCATGCCCGATCGCGTGAGCCGGGCGTACCCGGCGGCGTACAGGAACGCCAGCGTGATCCAGGGCAGGATCAGGTTGTAGGCCCACTGGACCGGATTGTCGAAGAACGGGGTGAAGCTGCCGCCCGGCGCCGTGATCGCCAGGGGACGCCCGTAGCTGAACGCCACCAGCGACACGATGCCGGTGAAGAAGATGGGGAGCGAGACGCCGGCGAGCGCGACGGTCATCGCCGCGCGGTCGAAGACGCTGCCGCGTCTCAGCGCCGACACGACGCCCGTCGCCACGCCGGTGAGCAGCCAGATGACCGCGGCGCCGAAGGCCAGCGACATCGTGACGGGCAACCGGTTGAGCAGGTCCGGCCACACGGGCAGCCGGGTCAGGAAGGAGTAGCCGAAGCACGGCGCGGGGCAGTGCTCGACGCCGGGCCCGTAGTCGTAGTCGGCGCCCGCGACGATGCCCTTGGCGAACCGGCCGTACTGCACGATCAGCGGATCGTTGAAGCCCAGCCGCTCTGTGGCGATCTGCACCTGCTCGGCGTTGGCGGTACGCCCGACGTAGCGGGTGGCGAGGCTCTCCGAGGTGGCGCCGGCCAGGCGCGGCACCAGGAAGAAGATGGCGAAGGTGATCAGGCTCACGATGGCGAGCATGAAGACACCCCAGATCAGGCGCCGGATGATGTATGTGACCACAGTCCCCCCGGCTCCGGGGGCCGGCCGGTCGGCCGGCCCCCTGCCGCGTTCACGTGTCTGTCGGATCTGACGGGTGCTCAGGAGCGCTTACTGAACGCCCATGTTGAGGTAGTCGTACATGCTGAACGCGTCGTTGATGTACACGTTCGTCACGCCCTTGCCGCGCAGGAGCAGGCTCTTGGCCCACAGACCCGGAAGGATGAAGGCGTCCTCCATGACCTTCTGGTCGATCTGTCCCCAGATCGCCTCGCGCTTGGCGATGTCGGTCTCCATCGCGGCCTGGTCGAACATCTTGTCGACCTCGGGGTCGCGGACGCTGACGTTCGAGGAGCCACCGGTCTCGCGGATCACGCGGCTGTCGGCCATCTGGCTGAGGAAGCCGTATCCGTCCGGCCAGTCGGCGCCCCAGCCGTTGACGGCCAGGCCGAGCCCGTTGGCCTTGGCGTACCCCGGCTTGCCGGCGTACAGCGCGAAGTAGTCCGCCTGCGGGAACGGCTTCAGCGTCAGCTTGATGCCGACCTTGCCCAGGGACTGCTGCAGCGCCTCCGCGGTCGCCTTCTCCTTGGGACGCTCGGCCCGGTAGGAGATGTTGGTCTCGAAGCCGTTCGGCTGGCCGCAGGCCGCCAGATGCTCCTTGGCCTTGGCCACGTCACCGTGGTTGTCCGGCCCGGCCGGGTACAGGTTGATGTCCTTGTGACCCGGGATCAGCGGCGGCAGCAGGCTGGTCGCGATCTGGCCACCGGAGAACTCGCCTCCGTAGGCGGTCTGGTAGGCGACCTTGTCCGCGGCGTACTCGACGGCCTTGCGGCAGTCGATGTTGTCCAGCGGTTTCACGTTGCCGTTGATCGACGTGTACCAGAGGCGGGTCAGCGTCGGGTTGTCCGCGTTGGCCTTCAGGTTCGGGTCGGTCAGCACGCGGCCGAGGGTCGCCGGCTGGGCGCCGGTGCCGGCCACGTCGACGTGCAGGTCGCCGGCGAGGATCCGGTTGTCGATGTCGTCGGCGTTGACGTTCGTCGAGACCTGGTACCCGTCGGGCAGCGCCTTGCGGTTCGGGTCGGTGGCCGGGTCCCAGTTCTCGTTGCGGACCAGGTTGAAGCCCTTGCCGATCTCGTTCTTGTCGAACTTGTACGGCCCGGAGGAGATCACGTGCTCGCGGTACTTGGCGCCGGTGTCCTTCGCCTCGGGCACCGGGATCGTCGCCGGGAGCTGGGCGAAGTAGTCGAAGCCGCTGTAGGGCTGCTTCAGGTGGAAGATGATCGTCTGGTCGTCCGGCGTCTCGATCGCGCTGTCGGTGTTGACGCCCTTGGACTTGTACGGACCCTTGTAGTCCTTCGGCAGGTCGAGGGTGTCGTTGAAGTAGGTGTACCCGTCCGGGAACACCTCCTTGTCCAGCGACCGCAGCACGCCGTACTTCACGTCCTTGGACGTGATGGGCGTGCCGTCCTCGAACTTCACACCCTGCTTCAGCTTGTACGTCCAGGTCTTCGCACCGTCGCTCGGGACGCCAAGGCTCTCGGCGAGGTCGGGGATGAGCTGGTTGCCCTCCTGGCCCGGCGCCGGCTTGAACATCACGAGGGACCGGCCGTAGAGCCGGACGAAGTTCCACGAGTAGCCGTAGTACGTGTCCGCCGGGTCCAGCGAGTCCCAGTCACCGGAGTTGGCGAACTTCAGGATGCCTCCCTTCTTGTCCGAAGGGTTGAACACCTTGTCCAGGGCGGCGTTGAACTCGCCCTTCACGGCGTCGCCACCGCCGCTCGCGGGCGCCGAGCCGGAGGAGCTCGGCGACGTGGCGGTGCCGCCGCCACACGCGGCCAACCCCAGGGCGAGAACCGCACTCAGGGCGGTCACCCCCAGCGTGGTCTTTCTCTTCATCTACACAACCCCTTGTTGTCGAGGCCAGGGAACTAACGGGGGAACCGGATCGAGCTATCGGGCCCTTGGGTCGAGGGCGTCACGGAGTCCGTCACCGAACAGGTTGAAGGCCAGCACGGTGATGAAGATCGCCATACCGGGGAAGAACATGAAGTGCGGGATCGTGTAGAACCGCACCGCTTCGGACAACATGCCACCCCAGGTGGGCGTGGGCGGGCGCACCCCGACTCCGAGGAACGACAGAGCCGCCTCGAAGAGGATGTTCGTCGGGATGAGGAGGGTCGAGTACACCAGGATCGGCGCGACCAGGTTGGGCAGCATCTCGCGGAAGATGATGTACGGCCCGCGCGCGCCCAGGCTGCGCGCCGCGTCCACGAACTCCCGCTCGCGCAGCGACAGCGTCTGGCCGCGCATGATGCGCCCGATGTAGGGCCAGTTGAAGAAACCGATGATGAAGATCAGCAGGGTGACGCTGAGGGTGTCACCGGTCAGCCCGAACGCGCTGTCGCTCTGCTGCACGATGCCGGACAGCGCCATGGCGAAGACCAGGATCGGGAACGCCAGGAAGACGTCCATGGTCTTGCTGATGACCGAGTCGACCCAGCCGCCGAAGTACCCGGCCATGACGCCGAGCAGCGTGCCGATCACCACGGACAGCAGCGTCGCCAGGAAGGCGATCAGCAGCGAGATGCGGGCGCCGTAGACGATGCGGCTGAAGATGTCGCGTCCGTTGACGGGCTCGACGCCGAACAGGTGGTCCCAGCCGATGCCGGTTCCGTCCTTCGGGGCCATCGTCTCAGAGCTGATGAGGTCCTGGTTGAAGTCCGTGGGAGGGTGGCCGATCAGGCCGACGATCACCGGGGCGAAGACCGCCACGAGGATCAGGAAGATCACGACCCCGGCGCCGGTGAGGGCCACCTTGTCGCGCTTCAGGCGCATCCACGCGATCTGGCCGAGCGACCTGCCCTGGATCGCCTTGGCCTGCCCGTCCAGCACGGCTTCCGGCGCGGCTTCGAGCTCCGAGCCGGAGACGTCGAGCGGTGCGGTCATAAGTGTCGGCCCCCTGGATCCCAGACGACTTGTCCGTCTGGCGCGCCGCCCGTCCGATGGTGGCGGGCGGGCATCGCCCCATGTTGCATGGGAGACCGCGTTTACGGCCCCGGACGCAGAATCTATGTGCTGAGCTGCACTGACCAGTACCTGCGCACGCTATGTGGCTCAACTGTGATTCATGCGAAATTCATTTGTATCGATCTTGGACCGATTGTCCGGGGGCTGTCCGCATTGTGTCTCGGATCCGTGACACGGCGCGCGGATGCGCCGTGGCGCCCGCGCCCGCGGACCTCGGGGGCCGCCGGCGGCGGCGCGGGACGCCCCGGGAGACGGGGACCCGGTCGAGGGTGGCCGATCATATCGAGGACGCTACGCGCCCCCCTCCGGGCGCACGGACCCCGCCACGCCGTTATGGCAATGTGACCTGATCTCGATCCGATTCCCTTACCCAGCATGCCGGTACGGGCCTGACCAGGGCCTGAAACCTCGGTGATCATCTTAGCGCCCCCGCACCCGGCGATCCGCCGGTCGTCACCGGGCACTCCGGTCATCGCGGATGCTCTGGGCAAGATCCGGGTATGTCCTGGGACGTCGACGCCGGGCGGGGGCAGGCCGTACGTGCTCCCCCGCCCGCGGCGGCGCTCGCCGCCGGTGCCTGTCAGCCCTACGCGAGCCCGTGGCCGGACGCGGTCCACCCCGCGCCGGCCCACATCCGTGCGGTGGGAGGCCCCAAAGCCGTCCACCGCACGGAGCTCGCGCCCCCCTCTGCCCACGGCCGCGGCGCACTCCGCCGACGGCCGGACCGGTGCCTCGCCCGCGCTAGCTGATGCCGCGGCGCTTGAGGATCTCCTCGATGTCGGAGAGGTCCTCGTCGGGCGGTGCGGCGGCGGTGGTGGGCGTGCGGCGGGGCAGGGGCGGCCGGTTCGGCTGGGTGGGGGCCGTGGCGGAGGGGGGCGTGGCGGACGGCCCCGCGACCGGCTGGGGCTCCGTGGAGGGCTTGGACCTGCGCCCGCGGGACCGGCCTCCGCGCAGGAACCCGGAGATCAGGAACAGCAGCGCGGACAGGCCGGCCACGGCGACGCCGGCCCAGACCTTCGGCGAGAACACCAGGCCGGTGACGAAGCCGACCGCGGCGGTGCCCATCTGCCAGAGGGCGGGCAGCGCTCCGGTCAGGTAGGCGGCGACCGGGATCAGCGACCAGGCGGCGGCGCGCAGCCCGGCGCCCGCGCCTCGCCTGCGGAACGCCAGGAAGCTCAGCACCAGGCCCACGGCGGTAAGTCCCCCGCACAACGGCAACCAGGCGATCTGGTCGTACGACATAACGGCTCGCCCCCTTGTCATGGCTTTCCCTTCCATCCTGGCACCTGGCACGCGCGGGTCCCCTCCTCCCCAAGGAGGGGACGTCCCCTAAGGGAGGATGATCCTCATAGGGCCAGTTTCAGGGTGGGATGTCCGAGGCCGGTGGTCCTAAGGCACCGCAGGTGGAGCTTCCAAGCCGAGCTTCAGGCGACTTCGCCACGCCGCGGGGAGCTTCCCTGGTGGATCCCGGAGCTCCAGGTGGGCTTCAGGAGAGGGAGAGGGCTCGGAGGGCCGCCACGTCGACCTGCTTCAGGGACTCGGCCACGAGGCGCCTCGGAGCCGGGGCGATGGGGAGGACGCTGGGGACGGCCACGACCGCGCAGCCCGCCGCGGTGGCGGCGGCGACGCCGTTCGGGGAGTCCTCCAGGGCGACGCAGTTCGCGGGCTCCACGCCGGTCAGGCGCGCCGCCAGCAGGTACGGCTCCGGGTCGGGCTTGTAGTTACGGACGTCGTCGCCGGTCACGATGATGTCGAAGTGGTCGCGCCGCCCGATGCCGCCGAGCACGGCGTCGGCCATCACCCGGGCGGAGGACGTGACGAGGCCCGTGCGCACGCCCGAGGCGCGGACCTCGCCCAGCAGTTCCAGGGCTCCCGGCATCGTCTCGAAGCCCTCGGCGAGCCTGTCGAGCACGCCGTCGATCATCCACGCCTCGATCTCGGCGGGAGACCGGTCCGACCCGCTGGCCTTGAGCATGTACGCGACCGTCGCCGGCATGGAACCGCCGACCAGGTTCTCCTGGTCGGCGTCGGACCACGCGGCTCCCAGACGTCGCATCACATCCGACTCGACCTGGAACCAGAGCTTCTCGGTGTCGACGAGAAGCCCGTCCATGTCGAAGAAGACCGCGTCCACTCAAAACCCCCTGACAGTGCCTGCGTACACCCTGACCGTACCGTCTGGCCGTCAGGCGTCAGACGTTGAAGTACGAGGCTTCGGGGTGGTGAACGATCATCGCGGAGGTCGCCTGCTCGGGATGCAACTGGAACTCCTCCGACAGCGACACCCCGATCCGGGACGGATCCAGCAACTCGAACAACTGCCGCTGATCCTCCAGATTCGGGCAGGCCGGATAACCGAAGGAATACCGGCAGCCGGTGACGTTCACCTTCAGCATGTCCTCCAGCGACTCCTGCCCGCCGATGCCCAGCTCGGCCCGGACCCGGGCGTGCCAGTACTCGGCCAGTGCCTCGGTCAGCTGCACCGACAACCCGTGCAGCTCCAGGTAGTCGCGGTAGGCGTCCTTGGCGAACAACTCCGCCGTCGCCTCCGAGATCCGCGACCCCATCGTCGCGACCTGGAACGCCACCACGTCCACCTCACCCGACTCCTCCGGACGGAAGAAATCGGCCAGGCACAGATGCCGATCCCGGCGCTGCCGCGGGAAGGAGAACCGGGTCCGCTCCCCACCCGCCTCGTCGAGAATGATCAGGTCGTCGCCGCGGGACACACACGGGAAGTAGCCGTACACCACCGCGGCCTGCAACAGGTTCTCGGTCTGCAACCGCTCCAGCCACATCCGCAGCCGCGGCCGCCCCTCGGTCTCCACCAGCTCCTCATACGACGGCCCGCCCGCGCCGCGGGCGGCCTTGAGCCCCCACTGCCCCATGAACGTGGCCCGCTCGTCCAGGAACGCCGCGTAGTCCCCCAGCGCGATGCCCTTGACCACCCGCTCCCCCGAGAACGGCGCCACCGGCACCGGGTTGCCGGTGGCCACGTCCGAGCGGGCGGGCAGCTCGGCGTCCGGGGTGCGCACCAGCGTCGCCCCGGACCTGACCCGCCGCTCCCGCAACGCCGGCAACCGCGCCCCCGCCACCCCCCGCTTGACCGCCATGAACGCGTCCATCAGCCGCAGCCCCTCGAACGCGTCCCGCGCATAACGCACATCCCCGGCGAAGCTCGCGGCCAGGTCCTGCTCCACATACGCCCTGGTCAGCGCCGCCCCGCCCAGCAGCACCGGGAACCGCGCCGAGATGCCGCGGGCGTTCATCTCCTGCAGGTTCTCCTTCATGATCACCGTGGACTTCACCAGCAGCCCCGACATCCCGATCACATCGGCGTCCTTCTCCACCGCCGCCTCCAGGATCGCCGACACCGGCTGCTTGATCCCCAGATTGATCACCTCATAGCCGTTGTTCGACAAGATGATGTCGACCAGGTTCTTGCCGATGTCGTGCACATCGCCCTTCACCGTCGCCAGCACGATCCGGCCCTTGGTCTCGCCCTCCACCCGGTCCAGGAACGGCTCCAGATAGGCCACCGCCGCCTTCATCACCTCCGCCGACGCCAGAACGAACGGCAGCTGCATCTGCCCCGACCCGAACAGCTCCCCGACCGTCTTCATGCCCTCCAGCAGCACCTCGTTGATGATCTCCAACGCCGGCCGCACGGCCAGGGCCTCCTGCAGGTCGGCCTCCAGGCCCTTGCGCTCGCCGTCCACGATCCGGGCCTTGAGCCGCTCGGCCAGCGGCAACGCCGCCAGCTCGGCCGCCCGGCCCGCGCGCACCGCCGCCGCGTCCACCCCCTCGAACAGCTGCATGAACCGCTGCAACGGGTCATAACCCTCCCGCCGCCGGTCGTACACCATGTCCAAAGCGACCTGCCGCTGCTCATCGGCGATCCGCGCCATCGGCACGATCTTCGAGGCGTGCACGATCGCCGAATCCAGACCCGCGTTCACACACTCGTTCAAGAACACCGAGTTCAGCACCACGCGGGCGGCGGGGTTGAGGCCGAAGGAGATGTTGGACAGGCCCAGGGTCGTCTGCACCTCGGGGTAGCGGCGCTTGAGCTCGCGGATGGCCTCGATGGTCTCGACGCCGTCGCGGCGGGTCTCCTCCTGGCCGGTGGCGATCGGGAAGGTGAGGCAGTCGATGATGATGTCCGAGACCGACATCCCCCAGTTGCCGGTGAGGTCCTCGATCAGGCGGGAGGCGACGCGCAGCTTCCATTCGGCCGTGCGCGCCTGGCCCTCCTCGTCGATGGTCAGGGCCACCACGGCGGCGCCGTGTTCCTTCACCAGCCGCATGATCCTTGTGAAACGAGAATCGGGGCCGTCGCCGTCCTCGTAGTTCACCGAATTGATCACCGCGCGGCCGCCGAGCATCTCCAGACCGGCCTGCAGCACGGCCGGCTCGGTGGAGTCCAGCACGATCGGCAGCGTGGAGGCGGTGGCGAACCGGAACGCCAGCTCCTTCATGTCGGCCACGCCGTCACGCCCGACGTAGTCCACGCACAGGTCCAGCATGTGCGCCCCGTCGCGTACCTGGCCGCGCGCGATGTCGACGCACTCCTCCCAGTTCTCCGCCAGCATCGCCTCACGGAACGCCTTGGAGCCGTTGGCGTTGGTCCGCTCACCGATCGCCAGGTAGGAGGTGTCCTGACGGAAGGGGACCGCCTGGTACAGCGAGGCCGCGCCGGGCTCGGGGCGCGGGCGCCGCGCGGCGGGGGCCTGCCCGCGCACCGCCTCGACGACCTGGCGCAGGTGCTCGGGGGTGGTGCCACAGCACCCGCCCACCAGGCCCAGCCCGTACTCGGAGGTGAACTGCACGTGGGCCGCCGCGAGCTCCCCCGGGGTCAGGGGGTAGCGGGCGCCGTCGGAGGTGAGCTCGGGCAGACCCGCGTTCGGCATGCACGACAACGGCAACCGCGCATGACGCGCCAGATACCGCAGATGCTCGCTCATCTCCGCCGGACCCGTCGCGCAGTTCAGCCCGACCACATCCACACCCAGCGGCTCGATCACCGCCAGCGCCGCACCGATCTCCGACCCCAGAAGCATCGCCCCGTTGGTCTCGATCGTCACCTGCGCGATCACCGGCACATCACGACCCGCCGCCTCCACCGCACGACGAGCCCCGATCACCGCCGCCTTCACCTGCAACAGGTCCTGACACGTCTCCACGATCAACGCATCGGCACCACCAGCGATCAACCCCGCCGCGTTCAGCTCATAGGCATCCCGCAACGCCCCGTACGGCATATGACCCAACGTCGGCAACTTCGTCCCCGGACCCATCGACCCCAGGACGAACCGCGGCCGATCCTCCGCCGACCACTGGTCGGCCGCCTGCCGGGCCAGGGCGGCGCCCGCCTGGGAGAGCTCGAAGATGCGCTCCTCGATGCCGTACTCCCCCAGCGCCGCCAGATTGGCACCGAAGGTGTTGGTCTCCACACAGTCGACGCCGACCGCGAAATACGCCTCGTGCACCGCCCGCACGATGTCCGGGCGGGTGGCGTTCAGGACCTCGTTACATCCGTCATGACCGTCGAAGTCGTCGAGTGTGGGATCGTACGATTGCAGCATGGTGCCCATCGCGCCATCCGCCACCAGGACGCGTTCGGCCAGTTGACGCCTGAAGGAGGAGGCTTCACGATTCATGCGCCCAAGCCTAGCGGGCAGGCGGAAATCGGAGCCGGGCGACATTGCACGCGACGTCCAATTGGACCTGTCTCGCGTACGGCTATCCCCTCTCGGTGACACTGACCGCCCCTCAACGAATAGGCTTAGTTAGGCACAAGGCCGCCGCCGGCGGCCGAGAGGGCGCTTCGACGCGTGAACGCCCTTGGCCATGCCAGGAGGAGGCGGCGTGTGATCGAGCTCGAAGGACTTCCCGAGCTCGTCGACCCGGTGCTGATCGCCGCGTTCGAGGGCTGGAACGACGCGGGCGAAGCGTCGAGCGGCGCTCTGGCGCATCTGGAGGCGGAGTGGAAGGCCACCCCGCTGGTCGAGCTCGATCCTGAGGACTACTACGACTTCCAGGTGACCCGCCCGGTCGTCGAACTGGGCGACGGCGTCACCCGTTCCATCGTGTGGCCGACCACCCGCCTGCTGGTCGCGCGGCCTCCCGGCAGCGACCGCGACGTCGTGCTGCTGCGCGGCATCGAGCCGAACATGCGCTGGCGCACGTTCTGCTCCGAGATCGTCGGCATCTGCCTGGAGCTCGGGGTCGAGACGGCGGTGCTGCTCGGCGCCCTGCTGAACGACTCCCCGCACACCCGGCCGGTGCCGATCGTGGGCAGCGTGAGCGATCCGGGCCTGGCCCGTTCCCTGAACCTGGAGCTGACCCGCTACGAGGGGCCCACGGGCATCGTCGGCGTGCTCCAGCACTCCCTCGGCGCGGCCGGCACCAAGACGATCTCCCTGTGGGCGTCGGTGCCCCACTACGTCGCCCAGCCGCCGAACCCCAAGGCCACGCTCGCGTTGCTGAGCCGCATGGAGGACCTTCTCGACATCCCGATGCCGCTGGGCGAGCTGCCCGACGAGGCGCGGGCGTGGGAGCACGGCGTGGACGAGCTGGCCGCGCAGGACTCCGAGGTCGCCGAGTACGTCCGCGAGCTGGAGGAGCGCAAGGACGCCGCCGAGCTGCCCGAGGCCAGCGGTGACGCGATCGCGGCCGAGTTCGAGCGCTACCTGCGGCGGCGCGACCACGACACCGACGGCTAGGGACGACCACAGACGGCCGAGGCCGGCTGCGGCTGGAGGCCGTCATCCCCCGGACGCCGGCGCCGCCCTGAGCCCGCCGGCCGCGCCGGGCACCCGCCGCGCCGCTCCCTGCCACGCCGCCCCGGCCGTCGCCTCATCGAACCGGTGCCACACCAGGGCGGCCAGTTCGTCGTCGGCGCCGAGCGGGCGGGAGACCAGGTCGGCCCCGCACTCCTCCAGCCGCCCCTGGAAGAACCCGGGGGCGAGCAGGTAGGACGCCAGGGCGACCCGGGGGGCCGGGCCCGACCGCAGCCTGTCCATGGCCTCGCCGATCGTCGGGCGGCCCGCCGAGGCGAAGGCCACGGTGACCGGCCGCGAGAGCCGCACCGACAGCAGCCGGGCGGCGGCGCGGACGTCGTCCAGGGCGCCGGGGTCGGACGAGCCGGCCGCGCCGAGGATCACCGCGTCGGTGGAGCGCAGCCCCGCGGCGACCAAGCGGCGCACCAGCACGGATGTGATGAGCGGGTGGGGGCCCAGCTTGCCCGCGACCAGCGCGCCGGGCTTGGCGCGGGCGACGACGGCGGGCAGGTCGATGTGGACGTGGTAGCCGCCGGCGAGCAGCAGCGGGACCACGACGGCCGGTCCGGGTAGCCCGGCCAGGATCCCGTCCAGCGGGGGCGAGCTGATCTCCAGATAGGCGGCCTCGACGCGGTGGCCGGGACGCGCCCGCCGCACGCGGGCCGCCAGGGCCGCGATCGTGGCCTCGCCCTCGGCGCTGCGCGTGCCATGGGCCGCGAGCACCAGCGCGGGCGGCAGGGTCACCGCACCTCCAGCCGGTCGCAGGCCAGGCGGTAGCCGCGCTTGACGACGGTCTCGACGATGCCGGCCGGGCCGAGCGCGCGGCGCAACCGGGTGACCGCCATCTCGACGGCGTGCTCGGCGGAGTCCCGGGCGGGGCCGCCGGGGAGCACGACCCGCAGCTCCGAGCGGGCGACGACGTGTCCGGGCCGCTCGGCGAGGCGCTTGAGCACGGCCATGGGCGCGGGCGGCAGCGGCTTGAGGTCGCCGTCGACGGCGACGGCGTGGCCGCGGATCTCCAGCTCGTGGGAGCCGGCGGTGACCCGGGTGACGCCGTGCTCGGGCAGGTGCCGTGCCAGGGTGCGGGCGAGGGCGCCGAGCCGCGAGCGGTCGGGCTGGATCACCGGCACGTTCCTGGCCACCAGCGGCCCGGCGGTGACCGGGCCCACGCAGGCGGCCACGACCGACCCCCGGAAGGCGTTGACCAGCGAGTCCTCCAGGTGCTCGGCGCGCGCGGCGTTGAGCATGGCGAGCACGGCGGGGGCGCTGGTGAAGGCGACGGCGTCCACCGAGCCAGAGATCGCCTGGGTGATCAGGCGGCGCAGCGGCGAGGGGTCGCGGTAGGGCAGCCATCGGTAGACCGGGACCTCGATGACGGTGGCGCCGGCGCCGCGCAGGGCGGCGATGAAGCCGATCAGCGGCTCGCCGTGCAGTTGCACGACGATGCGGCGCCCGCGCAGGTCCTGGCTGAGAAGGTACTGCTTGATCTCGTCGCAGGACTCGGTGGGCGGGGTCCAGTCGTCGTTCAGCCCGGCGGCGCGGACGGCCCCCCGCGCCTTGGGCCCGCGGGGCAGGATGCGCGCGGAGGCGAGATGGGCGGCCAGGTCGGTGCACAGCCCCCAGCCCTCGGCGGCGGCCATCCAGCCGCGGAAGCCCACGCCGGTGGTGACCACGACGTCGTGGACGGGAGCGTCCAGGCACTCACGGGTGGCCGCGAGCAGGCCGGCGTCCTCGGCGAGCGGCACGAGCCGGATCGCCGGGGCGCGCACGACGCGGGCGCCCCGGCGTTCGAGCAGCGCGGCGAACTCCTCGCGCCTGCGGGTGGCGGTCACCCCGATGGTGAAGCCCGCCAGCGCGTCCGGCGCCGTCTCGGGGCTGGTCAGGGGATTGTCCAGAAGCGCGGCTGTCATTCCACGCTCACCTCCAGGGTGCCGTCGGTGACTCGGGTGGGATAGGTCGGTAGCGCTGTCTCCGGATCGTCAAGGCACACGCCGGTGACGAGGGAGAAGACCTGTTTGTGCATGGGCGTGGCGACCACGGGCTCCTCATCCCGGGTGCCGACGATGCCGCGCGACATGACGTACGCGCCGCTGTACGGGTCGCGGTTGCCGACGGCGAAGAAGCGGCCGTCGAAGGTGCGGAACACCGCGATCTGGTCGCCCGCGACCAGGGCGGCGGCGCCGCGTTCGGGGATGAGGTCGGCGTAGGCGCAGATCGGCACCCATGTCCGGAGGTCGTCGCCGGGGGCCGTCGCCCGGCCGGTCGGGGTCATGAGCGGGTCACCTCCACGAGGACGGGCGTGATCTGGTCACGCCTGGTCTCGAAGACGATCGAGGGGTCGGGGGTGCCGGGGGCGTTCACGAAGCTGACGAACCTGCGCAGCTTCTCGGGGTCCTCGACGGTGGCGCGCCACTCGTCGAAGTAGCCGCCGACGTGCCGTTCCATCGCCGCGTCCAGGTCAGCGCAGATGCCGAGCGAGTCGCCGACGATCACGTCGCGCAGGTGGTCGAGGCCGATCCGCTCGATCCAGGCGGACGTGCGCTGGAGGCGGTCGGCGGTGCGGATGTAGAACATCAGGAAGCGGTCGATCGAGCGGATCAGCTCCTCGTCGGACAGGTCGGTCGCGAGCAGCTCGGCGTGGCGGGGGGTGAAGCCGCCGTTGCCGCCGACGTAGAGGTTCCAGCCGGTCTCGGTGGCGATGACGCCGAAGTCCTTGCCGCGGGCCTCGGCGCACTCGCGGGCGCAGCCGGAGACGGCCGCCTTCAGTTTGTGCGGCGAGCGCAGGCCACGGTAGCGCAGCTCCAGCGCGATGGCCATGCCGACCGAGTCCCGCACCCCGTACCGGCACCAGGCGGACCCGACGCAGGACTTCACCGTGCGCAGCGCCTTGCCGTACGCGTGCCCGGACTCGAACCCCGCGTCCACGAGGCGCTTCCAGATCAGGGGCAGCTCCTCGACGCGCGCGCCGAACAGGTCGATCCGCTGCCCGCCGGTGATCTTGGTGTAGAGGCCGAAGTCGCGGGCGACCTCGCCGATGACGATGAGCTTCTCGGGGGTGATCTCGCCGCCGGGGATGCGCGGCACCACCGAGTAGGTGCCGTTCTTCTGGATGTTGGCGAGGAAGTGGTCGTTGGTGTCCTGTAGCGCCGCGCGCTCGCCCTCCAGCACGTGGCCGCCGTCGAGCGAGGCGAGGATCGAGGCGACGACCGGCTTGCAGATGTCGCAGCCGCGCCCCCGGCCGTGCTCGGCGATGAGCCGCGAGAAGGTGGTGATGCCGCGCACGCGGACGATGTCGAACAGCTCTGACCTGCTGTGGGCGAAGTGCTCGCACAGCGCCTTGTCCTGGGCGACGCCCTCGGCGGCGAGGATCGACGCCAGCGCCGGGAGGCAGCTGCCACAGCTCGTGCCCGCCCGCGTGCACTTCTTGAGCGCGGGCACGTCGGTCGCGCCGCGTTCGGCGATGGCCGCGCGGATCTCGCCTCGGGTGACGTTGTTGCACGAGCAGACCGGCGCGTCGTCCGGCAGGTCCACCCGCGGCCCGCCCGCTCCGGCGAACAGCAGGTCGCTCGGTGAGGCGGTCAGCTCCCTGCCGACCAACGGCCGCAGCAGCGTGTACGGCGTGGCGTCGCCGACGCAGATGCCGCCGAGCAGGGTGCGGGCGTCGTCGCTGACGAACAGCTTCTTGTAGACGCCGCCGACCGGGTCCATGTAGGTCACGTCGAGCGCGCCGGACAACCGCCCGAAGCTGGCGACGTCCACGCCGAGCAGCTTGAGCTTGGTGGACAGGTCGGCGCCCGTGAAGGAGGCCGAGCCGCCGAGGACGCGGTCGGCGGCGACCTCGGCCATGGCGTTGCACGGCCCGACCAGGCCGTACACCATGCCGCCCGCCAGGGCGCACTCCCCCACCGCGTAGATCGCCGGGTCGGCGGTGCGCATGCCCTCGTCGACGACGACGCCGCCGCGCTCGCCCACCGGCAGCCCGGCCCGGCGGGCCAGCTCGTCGCGCGGCCGCACGCCCGCGGAGAACACCACCACGCCCGCGTCGATGGACGTGCCGTCGGCGAGCACCACCCGGCCGTCCTCGATGCGGTCCAGGCCGGTGCCGGTGTGCACGGTGAGGCCGAGCCGCTCGACGTGGCCCCGGAGCACCGCGCCTCCGCCCTCGTCGACCTGGCGGGGCATGAGCCAGGGGCCCATCTCGACGACGTGCGTGGCCAGGCCGAGGCCGCGCAGCGCGTCGGCGGCCTCCAGCCCGAGCAGGCCGCCGCCGACCACGACGCCGGTGGTGGCGCCGGCCGAGGCGGCGCGGATCGCGTCCAGGTCCTCGATGGTGCGGTAGACGAAGGCCCGTCCGGCGCCGGGCACCGGCGGGACGAAGGGCGCCGAGCCGGTGGCGAGCACCAGCACGTCGTACGGCTCCTCGTGCCCGTCCCGCGTGGTCACCGTGCGCCGGCCGCGGTCGACGCGGACCACGCGGTCGCCGAGCAGCACCCGTGCGGAGGCTCCCGGGTCGGGGAGGGTCAGTTCGCCCGCGCCGGTTCCCTTCAGGTACGAGGTGAGGGCGACCCGGTCGTAGGCGGGCCGCGGCTCCTCCCCGATCACGGTGATGGTCCCGGTGAAGCCGCGGCGCGCGAGCGTCTCGACGAGCCGGTGCGCGGCGGGCCCGTATCCCGCGACGACGATCCTCATACCGGAACCTCCTCTTCCTGAGCGCACAGCCACCCGATGAGACCTTCGACCGCGTCCGCGCAGCTTCCGCAGCCGGTGGTCGCCCTGGTCGCGGCGGTCACGGCGGCCAGGTCGCGCGCGCCCGCCTCCCAGCAGGCGCGGATCCTCCCCTTGGTCACGTTGTTGCACTCGCACACGCGCGCCGAGTCCGGCATGCGCACGGGGGTGTCGGCGGGCACAGCGTCGTCCAGACCGGGGAACAGCAGGCCCGCCGGGTCACCGGGAAGGGGGCCTCCCCGGTCGTAGAGCTGGGTGAGCGTCCCCACCGTGGGCGCCTCTCCGAGCAGGATCGCGCCGACGAGGCGGTCGTCCCTGATCACGAGCTTGCGGTAGATGCCGCGGGCCCTGTGGGTGAACATGACGACCTCCACGGCGCCCGCGGGGTCCTCGGCCAGGTGCGTCTCGCCCATCGCCGCGAGCTCGACGCTCCTGGCCTTGAGCCGGGTCACCAGCCGCGACCCCCGGTAGCGCGCGGACGGGTCGGCCCCGGTGATCAGATCGGCCACCACCGCGGCCTGCTCCCACGCGGGCGCCACCAGGCCGTACACCGTGCCGTCGTGCTGGGCGCACTCGCCGATCGCGTAGATCGCCGGGTCGGCGGTGCGCAGCCGGTCGTCCACGACGACGCCCTGCCCGACCTCCAGGCCGGCGTCCTCGGCGAGGCCCGTCACCGGGCGTACCCCGCAGGCCAGTACCACGAGGCCGGCGGGCAGCACCTCGCCGGTGGACAGCTCGACGCCGCGGGCGCGGATCGCGGCGACCCGCGCGCCGGTCCTGACCGTGACGCCGAGACCGGCGAGCGCCTCGCCCAGGACCAGCCCGGCCTCGGCGTCCAGTTGGCGGTCCATCAGGTGGCCGGTGCGGTGCAGCAGCGTGACCCGCAGGCCGCGTCCGGCCAGGCCGCGGGCGGCCTCGACGCCGAGCAGGCCGCCGCCGACCACCACGGCGGAGGTGGCGGTCCTGGCGGCGGCGAGGATCCGGTCGCAGTCGTCCATGGTGCGCAGCGCGATCGCGCGTCCCGCGCCGGGGATCCGCGGTACGACGGCCTCGCTGCCCGTGGCGAGCACCAGCACGTCGTAGGGCTCGCGCCACCCGTCCGCCGTGCGCACCTCGCGCGCCGCGCGGTCGATCGCGGTGACCGTGACGCCGAGCCGGACGTTCACGCCGTCCCCCGCCTGCGCGGGCAGGCGGACCTGCTCGGGGCTCGCGGTGCCGGCGAGCACGTTCGACAGCAGCACCCGGTTGTAGGGGCCCCGGGCCTCCGCGCCGACCACGGTGATCGTGAGGTCCGCGTCCCTGGCCCGCACCTCGGCGGCGAGGCGCGAGCCCGCCATGCCGTTCCCCACGACGACGAGCCTCACGGGCGCCGCCCCCGCTCACCCTCGGAGCCGCCCGGGGCGTCCGGTCTGCGCACCCGCACGGCGCAGACCTTGAACTCCGGCATGCGCGACACCGGGTCCAGGGCGGGGTTGGTGAGGCGGTTGACGCCCTCCCAGTGGAAGGGCATGAAGATCGTGTCGTGCCGGATCGCCGCGCTCACCCGGGCGACGGCCTCGGTCGCGCCCCTTCGGCTCTCCACCCTGACCATGTCGCCCGTGGAGACGCCCAGGCGGGCGGCCAGGCCCGGGTGCAGCTCGGCGTACGGCCCGGGCGCGGCGTCGTTCAGCGCGTGGATCCGCCGGGTCTGCGCGCCGCTCTGGTACTGGGCTAGCACGCGGCCGGTGGTCAGGTAATACGGGTAGTCGTCGTCGACCTCCTCGGCGGGCGGCCGATAGTCGACGGGGACGAACCGCGCCCGCCCGTCCGGGGTGGGGAACCGGTCGAGGAACGGGCGGGGCGTGCCGGGGTGGTCCTCGGAGGGGGCGGGCCAGAAGACGCCGGTCTCGGCGGCGATGCGCTCGTAGGTGATGCCGGCGTAGTCGGCGATCCCGCCCGCGCTGGCGCGGCGCAGCTCGTCGAAGACGACGCCGGCGTCGCCGGAGAAGCCGGGCCGCCCGAGGCGCGCGGCCAGGTCGGCGAGGATCTCCAGGTCACCGCGCACGCCCGGGGGCGGGGCGAGCGCCTGGCGGCGCAGCAGGACCCTGCCCTCCAGGTTGGTCATCGTGCCGTGCTCCTCGGCCCACTGGGTGGTGGGCAGCACGACGTCCGCCATCGCGGCGGTCTCCGACAGCACGAGGTCGGAGACGACGAGCAGGTCCAGCGCGGCCAGCCGCCCGGCGACGTGGCCGGAGCGCGGCGCCGACACGACCGGGTTGGAGCCGAACACCAGCAGCCCCTTCGGTCCGCCGGGGGTGCCGAGCGCGTCGAGCAGCTCGTACGCCGAGCGGCCCGGTCCGGGCAGCTCTGCGGGGTCGACGCCCCACACGCGCGCGACGTGGGCGCGGGCGGCCTGGTCGTCGATGCGGCGGTAGCCGGGGAGCTGGTCGGCCTTCTGCCCGTGCTCGCGCCCGCCCTGGCCGTTGCCCTGGCCGGTGAGGCACCCGTAGCCGGACCCCGCGCGGCCGGGCAGGCCGAGCGCGAGCGCGAGGTCGATGAACGCCGTCACGGTGTCCACGCCCTTGGCGTGCTGCTCGGCGCCGCGCCCGGTGAGGATCACCGCCGTGCGGGCGGTCCCGAGCAGGCGGACGGCCTCGCGCAGGTCCGCGACCGGCACGCCGGTGACGCGCTCGGCCCGCTCGGGCCACCAGGTCGCCACCGACGCCCGGACCGCCTCGAAGCCGGTCGTGCGGGCGGCGATGTACGGCTCGTCGGCGTACCCCTCGGTGATCGCGATGTGCAGCAGGCCGAGGGCCAGGGCCAGGTCGGTGCCGGGGGCGAGGCGCAGGTGCAGCGCGGCCCGCCGCGCGGTGCGGGTCTCGCGCGGATCGGCCACGATCAGCGCGCCGCGCAGGTGCCGCATGAACGGCGGCATGGTCTCGGCGACGTTGCCGCCGGCCAGCAGCACGGCCTCCGCCCCGGCGAGGTCGGTGATCGGGAACGGCAGGCCGCGGTCCATCCCGAAGGCGCGGCCGGCCGCGGCGGCGGCCGAGGACATGCAGAACCGGCCGTTGTAGTCGATCTGGCTCGTGCGCAGGGCGACCCGGGCGAACTTGCCGAGCTGGTAGGCCTTCTCGTTGGTGAGGCCACCGCCGCCGAACACGGCGACCGCGTCGGCGCCGTGACGCTCCTGGATCGCGCGGACGCCGGCCGCGACGCGGTCCAGGGCGTCGTCCCAGGTCACCGGCACCAGCGGGCCGTCGCGGCGCTCGCGGGCCAGCGGGGTGGTGAGGCGCGCGCCGCCGGTGAGCAGCTCGGCTGCGGTCCAGCCCTTCTGGCAGAGGGCGCCCTCGTTCGCCGGGACGTCCTGGCGGGGGGTGACGGTGACCGCGCCGTCCCCCGCCCCCGGCTCCCGCGTGACGTACATCCCGCACTGCAACGCGCAGTACGGGCAGTGCGTGGCCGCTCCCACATGCGCGGGCGACATCACAGACGCCCGCGGGGAAAGTGAGATCGGCATGGATCCGATGGTGCTTTCGGGCCGTTTCACCGTTGGGTCCCTCCTGTTACCTCTGTGCTACATCCCCGCCGGGCCGGGAAAAGGGGCTCAGACACGGGCTTCCGCCACCCCCGCGGCCGGCAGCGCGCCGGCGGGGCGCAGGTAGCAGAACCAGGTCAACCCCGCGCAGACGGCGTAGAAGCAGGCGAACGCCGCCAGGGCCGCGCCCGCGCCGCCGGTCGCGGCGATCGAGGTGCCGAAGCCGCGGTTGATGAAGAAGCCGCCGAACGCGCCGACGGCGGAGATGATCCCGATCGCGGCGGAGCTGTCGCGTTTGCCCGCGGCCACGGCCGCCGCGCGCGCCCGCTCGTCGCCCGGCGGGACGTCCCTGAGCGCCCTCGCCATGAAGATCGCGGGGATCATCCGGTACGTCGAGCCGTTGCCGACGCCGGTCAGCGCCACCAGCAGCAGGTAGGCGGCGAAGAATGTCGCGAAGTGGTGGGCGCCGACGCCCGTCCCGACCAGCGCGACCGCTCCGGCCATGGCGGCGAAGGTGGCGAGCGTGACCTTCGACCCGCCGAGGCGGTCGGACATCAGCCCCCCGAGCGGCCTGATCAGCGAGCCGACCAGGGCCCCGAGGAAGGCCCAGGAGACGGTGGAGGCGTGCTCGGGGAACTGGCTCTTGATGAGCAGCGGGAAGGCCGTGGTGTAGCCGATGAAGGACCCGAAGGTGCCGATGTAGAGCAGCGACATGATCCAGGTCTGCGCCCTGCCCGCGATCTTCAGCTGCTCGCGGGGGTCGGCCTTGGCGGAGGTGAGGTTGTCCATGAAGAAGAACGCGCCGACCGCCGCGAGCACGATGAAAGGCACCCAGAAGAGCCCGGCCGCCGCCAGGCCGAATCCGGTGATCACCAGCGGCATGGCCAGCTGCACGGAGCTGACGCCGATGTTGCCCCCCGCCGCGTTCAGCCCGAGCGCCCAGCCCTGCCGGCGCTCGGGGTAGAAGTAGGTGATGTTGGCCATGCTGGAGGCGAAGTTGCCGCCGCCGAGCCCGGCCGTGGCGGCGATGAGCAGGAAGGCCCAGTACGGAGTGCCGGGGTCACCGACCGCCACGGCGAGCAGGACGGCCGGCACGAGCAGCAGCAACGCGCTGACCACGGTCCAGTTGCGGCCGCCGAACCGGGCGGGCGCGAAGGTGTAGGGCAGGCGCAGGGCGGACCCGACGAGGTTCGGCAGGGACACCAGCCAGAAGAGCTGGTCGGTGGAGAACCTGTGGTCTCCGAGCTTGACCGCGACGATGCTCCAGACGGTCCAGAGGGTGAAGCCGAGATGTTCGGCGAGGATCGAGAACACCAGATTTCTGCGGGCGATCCGCTTGCCCCGGCGCTGCCAGAAGTCCGGATCGTCCGGATTCCAGTCGTTTATCCAGCGGCCTTTCGCCGACGCCGTCCGCGTTAGCTCCACCACGGTCGCTTTCCTCCTATTTCGCTGATTTTCAGGAGGTTCAGACCGTATCCGCGCTCATCACACTGTCCCGCGACGATGGTTAGATATCGCCGTTACTTCCGACGCACCCTTGAAACATGTGATCCATAGGCATCACTGAGGCAATCTGGATTTAACAAAGGTTGCCACCAGGCCGATCCGGGAATTCCTCCCGGGAACCGTCCCAGCCGACCCGACGACACCCCCTGGAGCGAGCTTGTCCAGCGTCCAGCCGATCAGGCTCTTCGCCGACCCCGTGCTCCGCACCGTGGCCGCCCCGGTCACCGACTTCGACCGGTCCCTGCGCGAGCTCGTCAGATCCCTGCAGGCCACCACCCGCGCGGGAGCCGGGCGCGCCGGGCTCGCGGCCCCCCAGCTCGGCGTGCCGCTGCGCGTGCTCGTGTTCGAGGTGGAGGGCAGGTCGGGCCATCTGGTGAACCCCCGCCTGGAGGCGTCCCCGCGCACGATCGTCGCCGACGAGGCCTGCCTGTCGGCGCCCGGGGTGTGGTGGCCGCTGGAGCGTTCCTACTCGGTCGTCGCCAAGGGGCGCGACATGTACGGCAAGCCGGTCACGCTCCGCGCCCTCGGCATGCTGGCCCGCGTGCTGCAGCACGAGGTCGACCACCTGGACGGCGTGCTGTTCAGCGATCACCTGCCCGCCGACGAGCGGGAACGCTTCTTCGCCGCGCTGGCGTAGGCCCGGCCAAGGCCGGGCGGCCACCTCCATCTTCTTCGTGCGCGATGTCCATTTTTTCCGGTCATGCGTGTTCTGTACCGATCTGGGCGGGTAGGGCAGGAACCGTCGAATCGGTAGCCGGAGAAGGAGGCAATCGTGGCAGGCGGACTCAAGGTGGCCGTAGCGGTCGCCCTCGGCTACTTCCTCGGCCGGCACCGGAGGTTCAAGCTCGCGATCGCCCTGGCCGTGGCGGGCGCGACGGGCAGGCTCGGCGGAACGCGCGGCAACCTGCTGGAGCAGGGGATGAAGCTGGTCGGCTCGTCCCCCGAGCTGGAGAAGATCGTCAACAGCGTCCGCGGCGAGCTGTTCGAGGCGGGCAAGGCCGCCGCCAAGGCCGCGGCGAGCAGGCAGGTCTCCTCGCTCAGCACCAAGCTCCAGGACCGCGCCGAGGCCCTGCAGCACGCGGCCAACGTCGCGGCGGGGCTGGAGGAGACCGCGGCGGGAGCGGCGACCGGAGCGGCCGCGACGGCCACCGGCGCCGCCGGAGGAGCCGCCAGGACCGCGCGCGGCGGCGTGTCGGGCCTGCGGGATCGGGCCACGGGCGGCTTCAGGACCGCCAGGGCGCGACGCCGGCGCGGCGAAGAGGAAGAGCCGGAGCCGTACGAGGACGAGTACGGCGACTACGCCGAGTACGAGGAGGAAGAGGACTACGAGGAGGCGCCGCCCCGGCGCGGGCCCCGGCGCGAAGGCGGGCGTGCCCGGGACGTCGAGATGGAGGACGAAGAGGAAGAAGAGGAAGAGGGGCCCGAGGACGAGGACGAGGGGCCGGCCCCGCGCGGGCGCGTGGTCCGTGACCGGCCGTCGCCGCGGTCCCGGCCGGTTCGCCGGAGGGAGTGACCGCGATGGCGGACAAGGACAGGGGCGGGCTGCTGTCCCCGATCAAGCAGCAGATCCGGGGCCTGGCCGGCCTCGCGGGCACGATGGCCCTGCGGGCGGTGCGGCGCAAGGTGGAGCAGACCACCAAGCAGCTCACCAGCTTCGCCGAGGGCGACGGGTTCCGCACGATCGGGCAGCTCGCCGGCGCGGAAGGCGGCACCGGCCGCATCAAGGGCCTCGCCAAGATGGCGTGGGGCGGCCTCAAGAGGAAGCTCGGCTTCGGCGGCAGGCGCAAGCTCAAGTTCTCCAACATCGTGGAGAGCCTGGACATCGGCGCGCCGATCCGGCTGGTCTACGACGTCTGGACCCAGTTCGAGGACTGGCCCACCTTCACGAAGAAGGTGGAGAAGGTCGTCCAGGACAGCGACGAGAAGCTCACCTGGCAGGTGCAGATCTTCCTGCCCCGCCGGACGTGGGAGTCCACGATCATCGAGCAGGAGCCGGACGACAAGATCGTCTGGCGCTCGAAGGCCGCCAAGGGGTACGTCGACGGGTCGGTCACCTTCCACGAGCTCGCGCCCACGATGACCCGGGTGCTGATGGTACTCGAGTACCACCCCAAAGGGTTCATCGAGCACATCGGCATCATCTGGCGCGCGGTGGGCCGCCGGGCGCGCCTGGAGTTCAAGCACATCCGGCGGCACATCATGGTGCACGTCCTGCCGAACCCGGACGAGGTCGAGGGCTGGCGCGGCGTGATCCGCGACGGCGAGGTCGTCAAGGACCACGAGACCGCCCTGCGCGAGGAGGAGGAACGCGAGCGCGCCGAGCGGGAAGAGGAGCCCGAGGAGGGCGAGGAGCGCGCGGGCGAGGCCGAGGAGGCCGAAGAGGGCGCGGAGGCCGCCGGGGCCGGGGAGCGGGGCGAAGGCGAGGAGCCCGAGGAGGCCGGGGAGCCCGAGGAGACCGGGGAGCCCGAGGAGACCGAGGAGGCCGGGGAGGAGCGCCCCCAGGGCCGTCGCCGGCTGGGATGGGGCGGCAGGCGCGGCGAGCGCCCTCGCCCGGAGGAGGGCGGACCGCCGCGGCGCCGTCCCCGCGAGGAGTCCTCCGGCCGGCGCAGCGCCGAGACCGAGGAGTACGAGGAGCGTCCGAGGCGCCGTCCGCCCAGAGGCGAGGAGGAACCCCGCACCCGGCGGCGCCGTCCCGAGGGCGCCGAGGAACGGCCCACGCGGCGGCGCCGTCCCGAGGGCGAGGAGCCGCCTCGCGGGCCGCGGCGGCGCACGGAGCCGGAGGGCCGGTGAGGACGTCGCGCGCCCGGCCGGTTCGCCAGGGACCACCGGCAGGAAATGGCTGCCGGGGACAGACGACACGACAAATGACAAGGAGGGACGAATGACGATCGTGCAGCCCTCAGCGGGCGGAGCACCCGGAAGGCCGTCCTCGTCGGGCGGCGGACTGGCCGACGTCATCGACACGATCCTGGACAAGGGACTGGTCATCGACGCCTACGTCAGCGTGGCGCTCGTGGGCATCGAGCTGCTGACCATCAACGCGCGCATCGTGGTCGCCAGCGTGGACACCTACCTGCGCTTCGCCCAGGCGGTGAACCGGCTGGACCTCGCGGAGCACCAGAAGGGGCTTCCCGAGCTGATGCAGGACATGACGCAGGGCGTGGCGAAGTCGAAGACCAAGGGCATCGCGCAGGGCGCGCTGGAGGCCGCGGGCGAGAAGCTGCGCGAGTTCGCCGGCGAGTACGCCCAGGAACCCGCACCCCGCCGCAGGCGCGGCCGAGAGGAGGACTGACCATGGCCCGTTCGACGCCCAGTGCCACGGCAGGAGGCGAGGCTCCCCACGACCGCTCGGACGCGCCCGCCCGCGAGCCCGGCGCCCCGCCCTCGGACTCCGAACGGGCGACCGCCTCGTACGTCTACGGCATCCTGCCCGGCGACGTCGAGCTCACCCCCGAGGCGCGCGGAGTGGGAGATCCCCCCGGAGAGATCCGTCTCGTGCGGCACGACGACATCGCCGCCCTCATCAGCGACCTGCGCCCGACCAGGCCCCTCGGCAAGCCCGCCGACCTGATGGCCCACCAGCAGCTGCTGGACGACGTGGCGGCGGAGGTCCCCGTCCTTCCCCTGCGCTTCGGGGCCGTCATGGAGAGCCCGGAGGCCGTCGTCCGCGAACTGCTGGCCCCGCACCACGACGAGTTCCGCGACGCCCTGGAACGGCTGGAGGGCCGCGCCCAGTACGTCGTCAAGGGCCGGTACGAGGAGGGCACGCTCCTGCGGGAGGTGCTCCAGGAGCAGCCGGAGGCGGCCCGCCTGCGCGAGCAGATCCGCGACCTGCCCGAGGAGGCGACCTGGGACGCCAGGATCCGCCTCGGCGAGATCATCAACCAGGCCGTCGAGCGGAAGCGGGACGCCGACACCCAGGCGCTCGCCGAGGGCCTGGCCCCCCAGTGCGTCGCGGTCGTCATCCGGGAGCCGACTCACGAGGAGGACGCCGCCCACCTCGCCGTCCTGGTGGAGACCGACCGGCAGGAGGGCTTCGAGGACGCGCTGGAGGACTTCGGCCGCCGGTGGGAGGGCCGCGTCACCCTGCGGCTGCTCGGCCCGCAGGCGCCGTACGACTTCGTCACCACGCGGGAGGCCTGAGGGGAAGCGATGACATGGGCCTGCTGAAGCTGCTCGTGACCTGGCCGCTCGCCCCCGTCCAGGCGCTGATCCGCCTGGGCGAGCTGATCGAGGAGCAGGTGGAGACGCAGCTGCACGACCCGGCGGCGGTGCGGCGGCAGCTGGAGGAGGTCGAGCGCGCCGCCGCCGAGGGCCTGATCACCGAGGAGGAGGCGGAGCGGGCGACCGAGGAGATCCTCCAGCGGATGATCGGCTGACGGCACGCGACCGCCCGTGGCGGACCGGGGGAACCGAGAGGAGGTGCGACCGTGGCCGTGAACCGGAGAGGCCGGGGCGAGCGCGCCGCCGGCGGACACGCGCGCGAGGACTCCTACGAGGACGACTCCTACGACCACGACGAGAACACCGCCGATGATCGGGAGACCCTCAGGACCCGGCGCGAGCGCGCGCGGGAGGCCGGGGGCGGACCGCGTCGCCTGACGGCGGCGACGGCGGGCCGGGTCGCGCTTCGGCACATCGCCGACCTGACCGGCAAGGACGTCGAGGGCGTGACGCTGGTGAAGCCGGCGGGCGACGGCTGGACGGTCGAGGTCGAGGTGGTGGAGGACCACCGCATCCCCTCCTCGGGCGACACGCTCGGCATCTACGCGGCCGACCTGGACTCCGAGGGCGACCTGGTGTCCTACCGCCGCGTGCGCACCTACAAGCGCGCGCGGGGCGACACGGGCGGAGTGTACTGACATGTCCGACCCGACCGGACGCGTGGTGCCGCAGTCCTACGGGCAGCCGCGGGCGCCGGTGGCCCGTGACTCCGGGGGCAACCTGGGCGACATCCTGGAGCGGGTGCTCGACCGGGGCGTGGTGATCGTCGGCGACATCCGTGTGAACCTCCTCGACATCGAGCTGCTCACCATCAAGCTGCGGCTGCTGATCTCCTCGGTGGACACCGCGCGGGAGCTGGGCATCGACTGGTGGGAGCACGACCCGTGGCTCAGCTCCAAGGACCGCGACCTCGTCGAGGAGAATCGCAGGCTGCGCCGCCGGCTCGCCGCCGTCGAGGAGGGCGAGGAGGAGCGCCCGCGCGTCGAGGGGCCGCGGCGGGCGGACACCTACGACGACCGGGACCGCCGGACGGAACGGGCGTACGGCCGGGAACGCCGCCGTGAGTGAGGCCGTGAGTGACCGTGACGCGTCCGGCGGCCGGGACCGCGAGGGAGGAGGACCACGGTGGCTGACAGCGCGACATACCTGTACGCGATCACCCGGGAGAAGGACCGGGCCGACCCGGAGCGGCTGGCGGGCGTCGCGGGCGTGGCCGGAGCGCCGGTCCGCGCGGTACCGCAAGCCGGCCTGGTCGCCTACGTGAGCACCGTGCCGCTGGCGGAGTTCGGCGAGGAGCCCCTGCGGCGCTCGCTGGAGGACCTGGACTGGGTGGGCGAGACGGCCCGCGCCCACCACCGCGTCGTGGAGACGGTCGCCATGGACGCGGCGACCGCGCCGGTGCGGCTGGTCACCGTGTACAGCGGCGACGCGCAGGTCCGCGCGATGCTGGAGCGCAGGCACGAGGACCTCGCCACGGTGCTGGCCCAGGTGGCCGGGCGGCGCGAGTGGGGCGTCAAGGTGTACGCCCACCCGGCGCGCCCCGCCTCCCCCGTCGGCGCGCGGGCCCCCGAGTCCCCCGAGGCCTCCGGCGCCGGGCCGGGCACGGCCTACCTGCGGCGGCGCAAGGCCAGCCTGCGCGGCCGCGACGAGGCGTGGCGGGAGGCCGCCGAGCGTGCCGAGCACATCCATGAGGCCCTGGCGGACGTCGCGGTGGCGACCCGGCGGCACCGGGCCCAGGACCCGCGGCTTTCCGGCCGCGACGAGTGGATGCTGCTCAACGGCGCCTACCTCGTCGACGAGGATCGGCGCGGCGAGTTCGCGGCCGCGGTCGAGGGGCTGAGGGAGCCGGGCATCGACGTCGAGATCACCGGGCCCTGGGCGCCGTACTCGTTCACCGCCCTGGAGTTCGCGGCCCCGGAGGATCGCGATGGCGGATGAGACCGGAGGCGCCACGGCCGGCCGGACCGGGAGCACGACGGCGCGGGAGCCGGGGGGCACGACGGCGAGGGAGACCGGGGACGTCCGGGAGCCGGGTGCGGGGCCGGCCGCGAGGGAGCCCGTCATGCGGGCCCGGGACGCCGCCCCGCGCGGCGCCGCGATGGCCGCCGAGGGGCGGCTGCCGCCGGAGCGGGTCGCCCTGGTGGACCTGCTGGACCGGCTGCTGGCGGGCGGCGTCGTGGTCACCGGCGATCTGGTGCTGTCGATCGCCGACATCGAGCTCGTGCGCATCTCGCTGCGCGCGCTGATCATGTCGGTCCGGTCCTCGGAGTCTTTGGACACGGGAGTGCGCTATGAACCCCAACGGTACTGAGCCCCCCCGGCCCCCCGAGGCCCCGGAGCGTCGCTCCGAGCGGCGGGCGGGACACGGGGACCCTGAGCCGGCCTCCGCCGGGCGCTGGCACCTGCGGGCCGACCCCGACACGGTGGAGCGGGACCTGACCCGGCTCGTCCTGACGCTGGTCGAGCTGGTCCGCCAGCTCGTCGAGCGCCAGTGCGTGCGGCGCATGGACCAGGGCGACCTGTCGGACGAGCAGGTCGAGGCGCTCGGGGTGACGCTCATGCGCCTGGAAGAGGCGATGAACGACCTGTGCGACCGTTTCGAGGTGTCCCCCGCGGACCTGAACCTCGACCTCGGCCCGCTGGGGACGCTGCT
This sequence comes from Sphaerisporangium album, assembly GCF_003323745.1. Taxonomy (GTDB): domain Bacteria; phylum Actinomycetota; class Actinomycetes; order Streptosporangiales; family Streptosporangiaceae; genus Sphaerisporangium; species Sphaerisporangium album. Next base: position 193,580 of record NZ_QOIL01000010.1, on the reverse strand, counting down.
GCCGACCGACCGCTAGGACCCGCCCGGCGCCGGCCGCGCGACCGGCGCCCGCGCGTCGCTACCGGGCCCCTGGCATGGGCCCCTCAGAGCCGGACGCCGAGCAGCGCGTCGGCCGTGGCGCGGACCAGGCCGGGGGCCTCGGCATCCGTGCCGTCCGTGCCGTCCGTGCCCGCCAGGGCGTGCTCGGCCCAGGTGTCGATCGCGGTCAGGGCGCCGGGCGCGTCCAGATCGGCGGCGAGGCGCTCCCGGACCTCCGTCAGGACCGGCCGGGCGTCAGGACCGGCCGTGAGGGCCGTAGCCGCTCGCCAGCGCGCCAGGCGGGCCGCCGCCCGGTCGATCTGGTCGCCGGTCCACTCCCAGTCGGAGCGATAGTGGTGGGCCAGCAGCGCGAGCCGCACGGCCAGCGGGTCGTGCTCGGCGCGCAGCCGGGAGACGAAAACGAGGTTGCCCCGGGACTTCGACATCTTCTCGCCGTCCAGCCCCACCATGCCGGCGTGGACGTAGGACTTCGCGAAGGGCCACTCGCCGGTGGCGACGTGGCCCTCGCTGGCGCCCATCTCGTGATGGGGGAAGATCAGGTCCGACCCGCCTCCCGAGACGTCGAAGCCGCTTCCGAGGCAGCTCAGCGCGATCGCGGTGCACTCGACGTGCCACCCGGGACGGCCGGGGCCGAAGGGGGACGGCCAGGACGGCTCGCCGGGCCGCTCGGCGCGCCACAGCAGCCAGTCGAGGGGGTGGCGCTTGCCCTCGCGCGCGGGGTCTCCGCCGCGCTCGGCGAACAGCTCCAGCATGCGCTCCTCGGTGTAACCCGAGACGGCGCCGAACTTGGGGGCGGCGGCGGCCGAGAAGTAGACGTCGCCGCCGACCTCGTAGGTGGCGCCCTTGTCCTTCAGCCGCTGGATCAGCTCGGCGACCTGGCCGACGACCTCCGTCACGCCGACGTACTCACGGGGCGGCAGCAGGCGCAGCGCCTCCATGTCGGTGCGGAACAGCTCGATCTCGCGGCCGGCCAGCTCCCGCCAGTCGATGCCGTCCCGCTCGGCGCGTTCCAGCAGCGGATCGTCCACATCGGTGGCGTTCTGGGTGTAGTGCACCTCGTGCCCCGCGTCCCGCCAGACACGGTTCACCAGGTCGAACGCCAGGTATGTGTTCGCGTGCCCGAGGTGGGTGGCGTCGTACGGGGTGATCCCGCACACGTACATGCGCGCCGTCGGCCCCGGGGAGGTCGGCCTGACCTCGCGCGCCGAAGTGTCGTAGAGCCGGAGGGGGAGGCCGGCGCCGGGCAGTGGCGCTATCTCGGGAGCAGGCCAGGATCGCATGCCCTGAGCCTATCCATGCGCAGGTCCGGTGGGATCACCCTGGGGTGTCCGTTTCGTCAGAGTAGGGGTCGGGCGTGGCCGATCACGCAAACCCATACCAAGGCGGTCTCGACGTGGCAGAATCTTGCCGCCACGGGTGCGGGGGCTCGGCACGTCAGGCGTTCGCTGCCAAGGAGACCTCATTTGCCGCCTTTGCCGTCCTCCAGGTCTTTGGGCCCCGACGATCCGCCCCTCGTCGCCTCCTACCGGGTGACCGGCCGCATCGGCGAGGGCGGCCAGGGCGTCGTGTACGCCGCCGAGACGGCGCGGGGCGAGCGCGTGGCCGTGAAGCTGCTGCACCGCCGGTTGTCGGAGGACGAGGGCGTCCGGCGGGCCTTCGGCGCGGAGCTGCGGCGGGCGCAGCGGGTGGCGGGCCCCCACGTGGCGCGGGTCCTGTCGTACGGCATCCACGACGGCCGCCTGTACCTCGCCTCCGAGTACGTCGACGGCCCCTCCCTGGCCGGGCTGGTGGAGCGGCAGGGGCCGCGCGGCGGCGGCGAGCTGGACCGGCTGGCGGTCGCGACGCTGGAGGCCCTGGCGGCCGTGCACGAGGCGTCCACGGCGCACGGCGGCTTCGGCCCCCGGGCGGTGCTGATCGGGCCGGACGGCCCCCGCGTGGCCGAGGTCGGCCTCGGGCGCGCGCTGGCGGCGGCGCCGGCGCCGTCCCCCGTCGCCTCGCCGTTCACCGCGCCCGAGAACCTGGCCGGCACGCCGCTCGGCCCGGAGGCCGACATGTTCGCCTGGGCGGGCACCATGGCCTACGCGGCCACCGGCCGCGCGCCGTTCGGGCAGGACTCGGTCCCGGCCGTGGTCAACCGCATCCTGACCGGCGTCCCTGACGTCTCGATGCTCGCCGGGCCCCTGCGCGAGGCCGTCGCCGCGTGCCTGGACAAGCAGCCCGCCCGCCGGCCCACGGCCCGTGCCCTGCTGGACGGGCTGCGCGACCCGCGCGGGGTCCCGCCGTCCACGGGCGTCCCCGCCTGGGGGTACACGCCGGTGCTCCCCCCGCCGGCTCCCCCGGCGCAGGCGGGCCCGGTCCCGCCCGTCTCCCCGCCTCCCCCGCCTGTCCCGGCAGTCCCTCCGGCCCCGCCTGCCCCGGCCGTCCCGCCGCCCGGGCCGGCCGCAGAGGCTCCCGGCGGGACGTCCGGCGACGTGCCGGTGGCCGGTGGCCGCGTCGTGCCGCCGGGCCGCCCCGTCGCGCCGGCGGGCCACCCGGTACCGCCCGGCCGCCCGGTCCCCCCGCCGAGCCGTCACGCGCTGCCGCCCGCCGCCGGGCCCGGTCCCGGCGCGAGGCCCGTCCCCGCGCGCGGGCGCGGGCGCCGCCGTCTGCTGGCCGTGGCCGCGATCACGGCCGGAGGCGCGGCGCTGGCCGCCGCGATCGTCGTGGTCTCCTCCCCCGGCGGCGGGGACGAGCGGGCGATACCGGGGTCGTTCGCGCCGCCGCCCACGCTCCTCCCCCAGCCCACGCCCTCCGCCAGCGAGCCGCCCGCCACGGACCCGACCCCGGTGCCCTCGCCGGAGAAGACCACGCCCAAGCCGAGCCCGACCCCGAGCCCGCCGCCGGAGACGACCAGGCCGCCGGCCCCCAAGCCCGTGCTGGAGGTCAGCCCGACCAACTACCGGGTGAACTCCGACTTCATCTTCTACGTGAACATCCGGCTGCGGGCGCCGAAGGGCACCGTGCGGTGGCGGGCGTCGATCACCGAGGGCGGGGTGCTCAGCTCGACGCACGGCACGATCCGCGCGGGCCGCTCGGCCACGATCACCGCCTACGGGACGCCGTACTGCAGCACCTCGCGGATCAGGTTCACGTCCAACGGGGGCGCCAGGACCGTGACGATCGCCTGGGGCGGCACGCTCTGCTGACCGCCCGTGCCGCGCTGACCGCCCGTGCCGCCGATCAGGCCCCCGGGAGCGGGACGGGATACCACGACGAGGGGTCGGCGGGACGCGGGCAGAACTCGTAGCGCAGGGCGTCGGGGGCCAGCGCGACCAGCGTGACCGAGCTGCTGCCCCAGCTCCCCTCGGGAAGCTCGTGGCGGACCACCAGGGCGCGGGGGTCGGAGACCGGCAGCCCCGCCCCGGTGGCCAGCCCGCGCCACTGCTGCCACGAGGCGCCGTCGTCGTGCGCGGACGGGCGCGCCGCCGCGGCGAAGCGCGGGCGGAAGTAGGCGCCGCGCGGCCCCTCCTCGTCGCGCTCCCAGCCGCCGTTGACGATCACGTGCGTGCCCTCGGGGAGCTTGGCGTCGGTCACCCGCTCGCCGTCCCAGCTCCACAGGCGCACGCCGCCGGGATCGGCCACGAGCAGGTGGAAGGGGTCGTAACACGCCAGGTCGCCCGCCGGAAGCTCGCCCGCGACGGCGGCGCGCAGGGGGAGGTCGCCGCGTGACCTGCGGGTCCCGGCGGCGGCGGGCGTCCCGTGGCCGTTCAGCAGCGCGGCCACGCGGGAGGCGCCGGGGTCGGCCGCCAGCCAGGTGCCGCCCGCCTCCAGGTCGCGCCCGCCCACGAGGCGCGGGTACTCGGGCCAGTGCGGCCCCGGGGGCTCCCACGGCCGCGTGGCGAACTCGTCGCGCACGCCCGCGAGGACCACCGGCGTCGGCGCGCCCGGCTGGAATCCGATGACGACGGTGCACATGCCCGTTCCCTCCAGGGGTGGTAGAGATGGACAGCCCTCTGGAAGGGTACGCCTGCGCCCGTTACCGCCGGAACCGGCTCAGATGGGCGGCCAGGGGATGGCGGGCCAGTCTTCCGACGGGTAGGGGTGGATGCCCGTGCTGAGCAGGCGGCGCACCCGCTCCCAGGTGGCCTCGACCTCCGCGAGCGTCAGCAGCTCGCGCAGCCGCCGGCCGAGCCTGCCCCGCTCGATCTCGCGTTCGAGCCTGGCCAGGACGTTCACGGCCTCGCGGGGAAGCGGCTTGCCGCGCCACTGCCACAGGACGGTGCGGAGCTTGTCCTCCTCGGAGAAGCAGACGCCGTGGTCCACGCCGTAGATGTGCCCGTCGGGCAGCGGGAGCAGGTGGCCGCCCTTGCGGTCGGCGTTGTTGACCACCGCGTCGAAGATGGCCATGCGGCGCAGCGCGGGGTTGCGGCTGCGGATCAGGGCCATCAGGTCGGCCTCGGGGTCGGTGTCGATCCAGAGCTGGCACATTCCGCGGCCGAACGGCCCGTCGCGCAGGACGCTCGGCGGCACGATGTGCCAGCCGGTCGCGGCGGAGACCTCGAAGGCCGCCACCTCCCGGGCCGCCAGCGTGCCGTCCGGGAAGTCCCACAGCGGCCGCTCGCCCCGCACCGGCTTGTACACGCACTCGGAGACCAGGCCGTCCAGGCGGATCGTGCAGTAGAGCGTCATGTTGGTCGCCTCGACCAAGCGGCCGGCGACCTCGATGGTCCCTTCGCGGAGCAGGCGGAGCGCGGTGACGTCGTCGAGGCCCGACGCACCGGGGAGGCTGCTGAGCCGGGGGTCGCTCTCTGCACTCACGTACGGTCCCCCCGGTGGCCGTTCAGCCGGACGCAGATATGGCCTTCGGCGTCGAGCGGCTGCCCGCACAGCGGGCAGGGCGGCCGGCCCGCCGCGACGACCTCCAGGGCCCGCTGGGTGAACGCCCGGGCCGCGGCGGCGCTGATGTGGACCCGCAGGACCGCGGACTCGGGACGGTCGAGCCGGTCGAGCTCGTCCTCCGGCTGCTCCTCGTCCTCGTCGGTGGCCTCCTGGGCCTCGATGACGACCTGCGCGGTGTCCGGGTCCCAGGCGAGCGCCATGGTGCCCACCCGGAAGTCCTCCTCGATGGGGAGGTCGAGGGGGCCCTTGTCGGCGAGCTCCACCGGCGCCATGGCCGGCACGGGCGCGGTGCCCCCGCTGCGGCGCAACACCTCGTCGAGCAGCTCGTCCAGCCGGTCGGCCAGGACCGCGACCTGGAACTTCTCCAGCCCGACGGTCGTCAGGCGCCCCTCACCACGGGCTTGCAGAAAGAAGGCGCGTGACCCCGGTTGCCCAACGGCACCGGCCACGAACCTGTCTGGCGGATCGTAGTCGAAGACCGGCATAGCCCGACCTTACGTGGTCCCGGCTCCGCCGCCGACAGCGGCGTCGCTCTCGGTGGATTTTTCTGCCCCGTCTTCCTGCTCCGAACCCTCAGGCCCGGGCGGTGGGGGTAGGAGATTCTCGACCCCGCCTCCCACATCGTTGACCCTCAGGACGAACGGCCGCAGCGGGGTGTAGCGGATCGCCGTGAGGGACGCCGGGTCGGCGGTGATGCGCTGGAACTGGTCGAGGTGGACGCCCATCGCGTCGGCCACGATGGCCTTGATGACGTCTCCGTGGCTGCAGACCAGGTACGTCGCCTTCTCGCCCAGCCTGTCGTTCCAGTGGCGCACGGCCGCGACCGCGCGGCGCTGCACCCCGGCGAGCGACTCGCCGCCCGGGAAGACGGCGGCGCTCGGGTGCTGCTGCACGACCCGCCACAGCGGCTCCTGCGCGAGTTCCTTCAGCGGCCGGCCGGTCCAGTCGCCGTACCCGCACTCGCCGAAACGTTCATCGGTCTCGATCTTCACTCCGTCACGTCCCCGGAGCACCGCGGAGGCGGTCTCCTGGCAGCGTTCCAGAGGGCTGGAGACGATCGCGTCCAGGTGCACGGGGGTGAGCCGGGCGGCGAGGGCCTCGGCCTGCGCCAGCCCCCGCTCGCTGAGGTGGACCCCGGGGGTCCAGCCGGCGAGCACGGGCCCGGTCATGTCCGTCAGACCGTGCCGCACCAGAAGCAAAGTGGTCACAACGCCAAGCCTATTGGGCCGTGATCACCCCTAGGGACAACAGAGTCAGCAGAAAGGCACCGATGAATACGCGATAGGTGACGAAGACCATCATGGAGTGACGCGTGATGTACCGGAGCAGCCAGGCGATCGAGGCGTAGCCGACGGCGAAGGAGACGACGGTCGCGATCACGGTCGGGACCAGGTCGGGGCCGCCGCCTTCGCCGACGTTGCGCATCTCGAACAGGCCGGACAGCACCACTGCCGGGATGGAGAGCAGGAACGAGTAGCGGGCGGCCGCCTCGCGGGTGAACCCGAGGAACAGCCCGCCGGTGATCGTCGAGCCGGACCGGGACGCGCCGGGCACCAGCGCGAGCGCCTGGAAACCTCCGATGATCAGGCCGTCCCGGAGGGTGAGGGAGTCGATCGGGGTGCGCTGGCGGCCGATCTGCTCGGCGAGCAGGAGCAGCAGGCCGAAGACGATCAGCACGGTGGCGTTGATCCACAGGTTGCGGGCGGGGCCCTCGATGGCGTCCTTGAACACCACCCCGAGCACCCCCAGCGGGATCGTGCCCAGCCCGATGTACCAGCCCATGCGCGCGTCCACCTCGCCGCGCAGCTCGGGCGTCCACAGGCTCCGCAGCCACGTCCAGGCGATGCGCACGATGTCGCGCCAGAAGTAGATGACCACGGCCAGCATGGTGCCGAGCTGGATCACGGCGGTGAAGGCGGCGCCCGGGTCGGCCCAGCCGAACAACCGGGGAACGATGAGCAGGTGGGCGGAGCTCGAGATCGGCAGGAACTCGGTGAGACCCTGCACGATGCCGAGCACGATCGCTTGCAGTGCGTCCATAGTGCGCGCCAGCCTAGGGCAGCGCCGCCGCCCCGGTGAGCCCGGCGCGGTGACAACGCGGCGATGAGACGGTGAAGGAATCGCCGAGGGCCGCCGCGGAGGCGGCCGCCGGGGTGGCGGAAGGCCCGCGGGGGCGCGTCCGGGGGCTTCCCGGCCGGTGGCAGGACCCGGCACGGTAACCTGGCCGGATCATGGATCAGCGATTGGTCGGGCGCAGCGGTCTTTCGGTGTCGAGAGTGGGGCTCGGCACGATGACCTGGGGGCGGGACACGGCGGCCGAGGAGGCCGCTGCGCAGCTCGTCGCGTTCGCCGAGGCCGGGGGCACGCTCGTCGACACCGCCGACGTGTACGCGGGGGGCGACGCCGAGCGGCTGCTCGGCCGCCTGCTGCGCGCGTCGGTGCCGCGCTCGGAGGTCGTCATCGCCACCAAGGCGGTCCTGACGCCGCGTGGGCCCCGCTCGCGCAACGCCTCGCGCAGGAGCCTCATCTCGGCGCTGGACGCCTCGCTGGACCGGCTGGGGGTCGAGGACGTCGACCTGTGGCAGCTTCACGCCTTCGACCCCGAGGTCCCGCTGGAGGAGACGCTGGCCGCGGTCGACACGGCCGTCTCCTCGGGCCGCACGATGTACGCGGGGGTGTGCAACTACACCGGGTGGCAGGTCGCCGCCGCCGGCGTCTGGCAGCGCTCGGCGCCCGCCCGCGCGCCGATCGTGTCGGTCCAGGTCGAGTACTCCCTGCTGGCCAGGGACGCCGAGCGCGAGGTGCTGGCCGCGGCCGAGCACGTCGGCGCGGGGGTGCTGGCCTGGTCGCCGCTCGGGCGTGGGGTGCTGACGGGCAAGTACCGCGTGGGCATCCCGGCCGACTCGCGGGCCGCGACGCCGCACTTCGCCGACTTCGTCCAGCCCTACCTCGACGAGCGCTGCCGCCGCGTGGTGGAGTCGGTGACCACTGCCGCCGACGGGCTCGGGGTGTCGCCGCTGGCGGTGGCCCTGGCCTGGGTGCGCGACCAGCCGGGCGTGGCCTCGGCGATCGTGGGGGCGCGCACGCACGCCCAGCTCAAGGGCGTCCTGCAGGCCGAGGCGCTGACCCTGCCGGTGGAGATCCGCGAGGCACTGGACGACGTCTCCGCCGTCGACTGAAGGCCGCGTTCACCGGGCCGTCATCGGAGTGGGCACACGGTGAACGGGAATCGTCCTCGCGTATCACTAGTCGGTACCGAATCGCACCTTTTACTGGAATGACGGGCGCGGAGTTACACGATTGACGGGGGTCGGCGGGGAGGGGAGCCCGGCGGCCCTCGCCGCACGAGGAGATGGAGGAGAAGGCATGCGCAAGGGCACGACCGTCGTATCGGCGGGAGCGCTGACGCTGGCGCTGAGCGGGGTGACCGCACTCCTGGTGGCGGCGCCCGCCGCGGCGGCGCCGGCGCGCCCGGCCGGCTGCGACGGGGGCGGCGGCCCTTCGTCCGGCCTCACCGACGACCTGTGCGGCCTGCTCGGCGGCGTCGCCGACACGGTGGACCACCTCACCCGCGACCTGGACGGGATCACCCGCCCGATCGACGAGACGGCCGACAAGCTGCTGGGCGGCGACCGCTCGTCCGCCGGACCCTCCCCCGCCGCCACACCCCCCGCGCCCGCCTCGCCGAAGGCCGCGGCGCCGAGCGGGTCGCCCGCCGATGACTCGCCGACAGGCGGCGAGCTGCTGCGGGTCCCCGTGGACACCTCGTGCCTGCCGCTGATCGCGTCCGACGACTGCGACCGGGAAGCGGTCTCTCCGACCCCGCGCCCGCCCGCCCCCCGGGATCGTTCCACTCCCACCCCGGCGCCGCTGCCCGTCGCCCCGTCCCCGTCCCCATCCCCGTCCCGCGTGCCGGACGCTCCGCGGTCCCCCGAGCCCGCGAAGACGCCCACCCCCTTGTCCCCCTCATGGCCGGTGGAGCCCGGGCCCACGGGCGGCGCGCGGCCGGGAGGCGGCTCCTGGGCCGTCGAGGTCCCGCGGGTGACGCCCTCGCCGGTTCCGTCCGCCGACGTCGAGACGCCGCCGATCATGCCGCTGTGGCCCGGCCAGCGGCTTCCGACGCTCACGGGACGGCTCGGCGCCCGTCCCGTCGCCCCCGGCAGGCCCTACGACGCGGCGGGGACGGCGCTCACGGCGGTGCTACTGGCCTCGGCGATCCTCGCCACGCGCGTCGTGCAGGCGCGCAGGCGCGACGAGCCGCCGAGGACGATGCCCCTGGAGGGGCTGGGCCGCCCCGACGCCGGGCGTCACCGCCTGGCCTGAGGACGGGCCGGGAACCGGCCCCCGGCGCGAGGCCGGGGGCCCGCGGTGTCAGGTGCCCATCGCGTGGACGCCGCCGTCCACGTGGACGATCTCACCCGTGGTGGCGGGGAACCAGTCCGACAGGAGCGCGACGCACGCCTTGGCCGTCGGGGTGGGGTCGCCCAGGTCCCACCCGAGGGGGGCCTTGGACGGCCAGCTCTCCTCGAACTCGGCGAAGCCGGGGATGGACCTGGCCGCCATCGTGCGCACCGGGCCGGCCGCCACGAGGTTCACCCGGATGCCGTGCTTGCCCAGGTCGCGCGCGAGGTAGCGCGAGCACGACTCCAGGCCCGCCTTGGCCACGCCCATCCAGTCGTAGACCGGCCAGGCCTTGGTGGCGTCGAAGTCGAGACCGACGACGGCGCCGCCCTCCTTCATCAGCGGCAGGCAGGCGACGGCCAGCGACTTGAACGAGTACGTGGAGACCTGGACGGCCGTGGAGACGTCCTCCCAGGTGGTGTTGAGGAAGTTGCCCCCGAGCGCGGTCTGCGGGGCGAAGGCGATGGCGTGGACGACGCCGTCGAGGCCGTCGAGGTGCTCGCCGACGCGGTCGGCCAGCGTGTCCAGGTGGTCGGTGTTCTGGACGTCCAGCTCGACCACCGGGGGCGGCTCGGGCAGCCGCTTGGCGATGCGCTCGACCAGGCTGAGCCGGCCGAAACCCGTGAGCACGACCTGGGCGCCCTGCTCCTGGGCCAGCCTGGCCACGGAGAAGGCGATCGAGGCCTCGGTGAGCACGCCGCTCACCAGCAGGCGCTTGCCGTCGAGAATTCCCATGTCAGTGCCCCATTCCCAGGCCGCCGTCGACGGGCAGGACCGCTCCGGTGATGTACGCGGCGTCCTCGCTCGCCAGGAACTTGACCGCACGCGCGACGTCCGCGGCGGTCGCGGCGCGGCCGAGCGGGACGTTCTTGAGTATGGCCTGCTGCTGCCCGGATTCGAGCGAGGCCGTCATGTCGGTCTCGACGAACCCCGGGGCGACGACGTTGACGGTGATGCTACGGGAGCCGAGCTCGCGGGCCAGCGACCGGGCGAAGCCGATCATGCCCGCCTTGGAGGCGGCGTAGTTCGTCTGGCCGGCCGAGCCGAGCAGCGCGACCACCGAGGACACCATGATGATGCGGCCCCGGCGCATCTTCAGCATGCCGCGCGTGGCGCGCTTGGCGACGCGGAAGGCGCCGGTGAGGTTGGTGTCGAGGACGCCGGTGAAGTCCGCCTCCTTCATGAGGGGCAGCAGCGTGTCCCGGGTGACGCCGGCGTTGGCCACGACGACCTCGACGGGCCCGTGCTCGGCCTCCGCCTTGGAGAAGGCCGTGTCCACGTCTTCCGAGCTGGTGACGTCGCACCTCACCCCGAACAGGCCCTCGGGGGGTTCTCCGGAGCGGTAGGTGACGGCGACGGCGTCACCGGCGGCGGCCAGCTCGCGGGCGATCGAGAGGCCGATCCCGCGGTTGCCGCCGGTTACGAGTACTGATCGAGCCATGCCCACGACGCTATCGCCTACTCGCAGGTAAATCCTTATCCGCGCCGTACAAGATCACGGGGTTAGGATCGTGGACATGCGCCAGATCGATCCCGACTTTCTCGCCCTGCCGCTGAGGCAACTGGCGGACGCGGCCCTGCAACGTGCCCGTGACCTGGGCGCCGAGCACGCCGACTTCCGGCTGGAGCGGGTGCGCGGCGAGACTCTGAGCCTCTTCGACGCCCGCCTCGAAGGGTCCATGGACGCCGACGACCTCGGGTACGCCGTGCGCGTCATCCGCGACGGCACCTGGGGCTTCGCCGCGGGCATCCTGCTCACGCCCGAGGCGGCCGCGGCGGTGGCCGAGCAGGCCGTCGAGGTCGCCCGGGTGGCCGCCGCCGTCAACCGCGAACCCGTCGAGCTGGCTCCCGAGCCGGTGTACGCCGGGGCCACGTGGGTGTCGCCCTACGACGTCGACCCCTTCACGGTGCCGTTGAAGGAGAAGGTGGCCCTGCTGGCCGACTGGTCCTCCGGCCTGCTGAAGGACCCGCGGGTCGACCACGTCGCCGCCTCGCTCATGCAGGTCAAGGAGCAGAAGTTCTACGCCGACACCGCCGGCACCGACACCACCCAGCAGCGGGTCAGGACGCACCCGGTGCTCACGGTGATGCGGGCGGCCGAGGGACGCTTCGACGACATGCGCACGCTGGCGCCGCCGTCGGCGCGCGGGTACGAGTACCTCACGGGGACCGGGTGGGACTTCCCCTCCGAGGTGGCGATCCTGCCGGAGCTGCTGGAGGAGAAGCTCAAGGCGCCGTCGGTCCAGGCCGGTCACTACGACCTGGTCATCCACCCCTCCAACCTGTGGCTCACGATCCACGAGTCGATCGGCCACGCCACCGAGCTGGACCGCGCCCTCGGCTACGAGGCCGCCTACGCGGGCACCAGCTTCGCGACGTTCGACCAGCTCGGAACGCTGCGGTACGGCTCGCCGATCATGAACGTCACCGGCGACCGCACCGCCGAGCACGGCCTGGCCACGATCGGCTACGACGACGAGGGCGTGGAGACGCGGCGGTTCGACATCGTGCGCGAGGGCCGGCTGGTGGGCTACCAGCTCGACCGGCGCATGGCCCTGCTGAAGGGGCTCGGCCGGTCCAACGGGTGCGCGTTCGCCGACTCGCCCGGGCACGTGCCGATCCAGCGCATGGCCAACGTCTCGCTGATGCCCGCCAGTGACGGCCTCACGACCGAGGAGCTGATCTCGCGCGTCGAGCGGGGCATCTTCATCATGGGCGACAAGAGCTGGTCGATCGACATGCAGCGCTACAACTTCCAGTTCACCGGCCAGCGGTTCTACCTCATCGAGGGCGGCCGCGTCACCGGCCAGGTGCGCGACGTCGCCTACCAGGCCACCACCACCGACTTCTGGCGCTCCATGGAGGCCGTCGGCGGCCCGCAGACCTACGTGCTCGGTGGCGCCATGAACTGCGGGAAGGGCCAGCCGGGCCAGGTGGCACCGGTCAGCCACGGATGCCCGTCGGCGCTGTTCCGCGGGGTCAAGATCCTCAACACCGTCCAGGAGGGTGGAAAGTGACTCCCCAGGAGACCGTCGAGCGTGCCCTCGCCCTGAGCGGGGCCGACGACTGCGTCGTGATCGTCGACGAGGGGTCCGCCGCGAACCTCCGCTACGCCGGCAACACGCTCACCACGAACGGCGTGAGCCGGTCCTCGCGCCTCACCGTGATCTCGGTGACCGGGCGGGGCGTCGGCGTCGTGTCGCGCTCGGCCGTGCGTCCCGACCAGCTCGCCGACGTCGTCGCGGCGGCGGACCTGGCCTCGCGCGAGGCGCCGCCCGCCGAGGACGCCCGCCCGCTGGTCGGCGCGGCCGTGTCGCCCGACTGGGACGCCCCGGCGGAGCCGACCACGATCGGCGTGTTCGGCGACTTCGCCCCGGCGCTCGGCGAGGCCTTCGCCGTGGCCGAGACCGGCGACCGCAAGCTGTACGGCTTCGCCGAGCACCTGCTCACCACGACGTTCCTCGGCTCCTCCACGGGGCTGCGGCTGCGCCACGACCAGCCCACCGGCCGGCTGGAGCTGAACGCCAAGTCCCCCGACATGGCGCGCTCGGCCTGGGCGGGCGTCGCCACCCGGGACTTCACCGACGTCGACGTCGCCGCACTGGACGCCACGCTGGCGCGCCGCCTGGAGTGGGCCAAGCGCCGCATCGACCTGCCCCCGGGGCGGTACGAGACGCTCATCCCGCCCTCGTCGGTCGCCGACCTGATGATCTACCTCTACTGGTCGGCGGGCGCCAGGGACGCCGCGGACGGCCGCACGGTCTTCTCCAAGCCGGACGGCGCGACCCGCGTCGGCGAGTCCCTGTCCGGGTCCCCCGTGCGGCTCTACAGCGACCCGGCGGCCCGGGGCATCGAGTGCGCGCCGTTCGTGATCGCGCACGCGGGCGGGCGGCAGCGGTCGGTGTTCGACAACGGCCTGCCGCTGTCCTCCACCGACTGGATCCACGACGGGTCGCTCTCGGCGCTGCTGCAGACCCGCCACTCCGCCGAGCTGACCGGGCTGGCGACCACCCCGGGTATCGACAACCTGATCATGGCCGGGCCCGGGGGCGGCCGCTCGCTGGAGGAGATGGTCGCCTCGACCGAGCGCGGGCTGCTGCTGACCTGCCTGTGGTACATCCGCGAGGTTGACCCGCAGTCGCTGCTGCTGACCGGCCTCACGCGCGACGGGGTGTACCTCGTCGAGAGGGGCGAGGTCGTCGGCGAGGTCAACAACTTCCGCTTCAACGAGAGCCCGGTCGGCCTGCTGGACCGGATGACCGAGGTCGGGCGCGAGGAGCAGACCCTGCCCCGCGAGTGGAGCGACTACTTCACCCGGGCGATCATGCCGCCGGTGCGCGTGCCCGATTTCAACATGTCGACGGTCAGCCAGGCCAACTGATCCGCCGACGATGGCGTGACCCTCCGCCGCCGGGAACGCGCCCGGCGGCGGTCGCGGGGCCGGGCGCGAGGGCTGTCAAGGCGGGGGTCAGGAGTCCTCTAGGCGGAAGCCGACCTTCAGGCCCACCTGGTAGTGGGCGATCTCGCCGTCCTGGATGCTGCCGCGTACCTCGGTGACCTCGAACCAGTCCAGGTGCCGCAGGGTCTCGGCCGCGCGGCGTATGCCGTTGCGGATCGCCTGGTCGACGCTCTCGGGTGACGTGCCGACGATCTCGGTCACGCGGTACGTACGATCGCTCATCCGACTCTCCTCACCGTCGTCCTTGATCGTATGCGACCGCTCGGACGGCCGCGCGGGACACCCCGGTCGCCCCGGGGTCTACCGTGGAAGTTGTGAAGCTATGGCGTCGCCGTACCGTCGTGCACCAGGTCACCGACGCGCAGCCGTCCTTGTCCTCGGACATCGGCCGCCGCGAGAAGCGGTATTTCGTCCAGATGGGGATCCGATTGGTATGCCTCGTCCTGGCGGTCGTGCTCACCGTTCCATGGCCGGTCAGGGCGTTGCTCGTCGCAGGAGCGATCTTCCTGCCGTACATCGCCGTCGTGGGGGCGAACCAGCCGACTCGTGGCGTGAGCTCGACCTTTGACGGGGACGCACCTAACCAAACCGAGATACCACGCCACCGACGCGAGATCGGGTCGTGACAAACTCTTGACGCACCCCATGGGTTGTAGGTGTACGCTTTAGACAAGCGCTCTGGTCCCCCGTCGGAGCGCTCGTGCCGGCGTTCCGGGCCCCCGTCGGAACGCCGATGAAGCGACGCCGGGTGGTTTGCCCCCGTAACCACCCGGCGTCGTCCATTTCCCGGGAAAACATCCGTTGAATCGATTTTCCGGATGTTCCGGATGCCTTAGTGATCACCCAGTGTCTCGGCCGTGGCCTGGCCCCAGTTGCGGGCCAGCATCGAGAGCCTTTCCAGCGCGTCCGGCGACGCGGTGCCCGCCCCCTGGGCCAGCCCGAGCAGGTACGCCGTCAGCGGCGCGGCCGGGCGGGCGACACCGTGGGCCACGTCCCTCGTCAGATCGAGAACCGCGTCTCGATCCACTTTTTCCGGGTCGACACCGAGCTCCTTGCAGACAAGCGCCGTCCACTCGGCCAGCACATTCATCGCGTCCCTTTCCTCCGGTGATATCCGTACGGGCCAAAACGGGTTTTCCCGCACGTCGTCCGGTGAATCATGACTCGCCGGACGTAGGAGTCAACCGCCTTCTCGCGTCTTTCACATCGTCGATCGTGTCGCAATCGAACCACGGAACCCGCTCCCCGTCCCCCACCGGCAGGCCGAGCCGCACCGGTTCCAGCGGCCCGAGCACCCCGCGCAGCGACCGCCCCGCGTAGGCGGCCAGCGCGCCGGTGAGCACGTCCGTGCGCCACACGCCGGTGAGCCACTGCTCGCGGCCCTCGTCGTCCACCAGGACGGCCCCCGGGCCGCTCCCGGCCGCCTCGCGCAGCGCGGCGAGGTGACCGGGCATCAGGAACGGGAGGTCGGCGGCCAGCAGCGCCGTCCAGGGCGCCGAGACGCGCGCCAGCCCCGCGCGCGCCGCCGGGACCGGGCCGCCGCCGGGCGGGTCCTCGCGGACGAACTCGGCGCGGGGCAGGCCGTCACGCGCCGGGCCGACCACGATCAGGCGGGCGGCGCCGGTGACCGCGGCGGCGACCCGCTCGATGAGCGCCAGCCCGCCGACGGTGACCCCCGGCTTGTCCCCTCTCGCGAACGCCCCAAGCCTGCGCGCCTCGCCGCCGGCGAGCACCACCGCGTCGTAGGGGCCGTACGAGCCTTCGGAGACGCCGGCGCGATCTCCCACCTCACCCGGCCGCCACGCGCACCCAGAGGGGCCATGGAGGGCCTGGAAGGGCGGCCGGTGATCCCCGGCCGCCTCGCGATCGTCGGCGTCCGCGCGATCCCCGGCCTCCGCGCGGCCTCCGGGAGGCATCGTCAGCCGCCGATGGCCGACATGGGGCGCGCCGGCTGGAGGAAGCCCGCGTCGTCGATGCCGTGCCCCGCGCGCTTGCCGCGGACGGCGGCCACCCACCGCTCGGCGAGCTCGTCGTCCGAGGCTCCGGCGCGCATCGCGCCGCGCAGGTCGGACTCCTCGGTGGCGAACAGGCAGTTGCGGATCTGACCGTCGGCGGTCAGGCGCACCCGGTCGCAGGCGCCGCAGAACGGGCGGGTCACCGAGCCGATGACCCCGACCCGCGCGGGCCCGCCGTCCACCAGGAAGACCTCGGCCGGGGCGCTGCCGCGCGCCGCCGGGTCGTCCGGCGTCAGGGCGAAGGCCCGCGTGAGCGTGCCGAGGATCTCGTCGGCGGTCACCATGTCCTCGCGGCGCCAGCCGTGCTGGGCGTCCAGCGGCATCTGCTCGATGAACCGCAGCTCGTAGCCGCGCTCCAGGCAGAAGCGCAGCAGCGGGACCGTCTCGTGGTCGTTGACGCCGCGCATGAGCACCGAGTTGACCTTCACCGGGCGCAGCCCCGCGGCGTCGGCGGCGGCCAGGCCCGCGAGGACGTCCTCCAGCCGGTCTCGGTGCGCGAGCCGGACGAAGGTGTCCCGGTCGAGGGTGTCCAGCGAGATGTTGACCCGGTCGAGCCCGGCCGCGGCCAGGGGCTCGGCGAGACGGGCCAGGCCGATGCCGTTGGAGGTGATCGACAGCCGCGGACGCGGCCGCAGCGCCGCCGCCCGCCCGACGATCTCCACCAGCTCGCGGCGCAGCAGCGGCTCGCCCCCGGTGTAGCGGACCTCGGTGATGCCCAGCCGTTCGACGCCGATCGCCACGAGCCTGCAGATCTCGTCCGCGGTGAGCAGTTCGGGCTTGGGCAGCCAGTCGAGGCCCTCCGGGGGCATGCAGTACGAGCAGCGGAGGTTGCACCTGTCGGTCAGCGAGACCCTCAGGTCGGTCGCCACTCGCCCGAACGAGTCAACGAGCACCGGAAGGCCCTCCTAGCGTTGCGTGTCGCGCCACCGGCGGACGACGGCCGCCCTGGCCTGGCGCCGTGGCGGCACCGTCCAGGACTCCCGGCCGGTGACGCGCCGGCCCGGGCACCGGGCGCGGTGGACGTGAAACTCGTTTCACAGTAGACGGTGCGGCGCCGTAAGAACACACGCGCCCCGGGCCGCGCGTGGATTCGATCGCGTTCAAACTGCTTCAGCGCGGCTCACCCCGCGGAGGCGCCGGCCGGGACGGTGCGCGTGAGGATACCGCCCGCACACGGTCGGCGTACGCGAGAAGCGTCTCTTCGCGCCCGGCGGCACAGATCAGCTGGGCGCCGACCGGCAGGCCGCCGACGGCCCCGGCCGGGACGCTCACCGCCGGCACACCCGCCAGGTTCCACGGGCTGGTGAAGGAGAGCAGCGCGTCGCGGACCGGAACCCGGACGCCGCCCACCTCGAGGTCGCGCGCGCCGATCGGCGGCGCCGGGACCGCGACGGTCGGAAGCGCCAGCAGGTCGTACCGGTCGAGCAGCGCCGCCACCCGCCCGCGGAAGGACTCGCGGGCCTCCGCCGCGCGGACGTAACGCCAGCCGGGGATCCCACCGGCGTGGCGCAGCCGGTCGAGCACCTCGGGGTCGAACAGGTGCGGCGACCGCGCGACCCGATCGGCGTGCACCGCGTAGGCCTCACTGCCCTGAATCGCCGCGTACACCTGGTACAGCTCGGCGACACCGGGAAACGTGACCTCCTCGGCGTCCGGAAATGCGGCTTCGACCACGCCTGCGACGGACGGGTCGACGAGCGGCGGCGCGTCCGTGACCAGCCGGGCCACGCGGGGCGAGCCCACCTGTGTGGCGGAGGCCGGCACCTGCCCCGCCAGCACGCGGAAGGCCGGCCCGCAGTCCTCGGCCGTACCGGCGAGCACTCCCACATGGTCCAGAGAGGACGCGAGCGGGAAGACCCCGTGGACGGGGACGGCGCCGTACGCGGGCTTGAAGCCGACCACGCCGCAGAGGGCCGCCGGGATGCGCACCGACCCCCCGGTGTCGGTCCCGATGGCGAGGGGGACCATGCCCGCCGCCACGGCCGCCGCGCTACCGCCGCTCGACCCTCCGGTCATCCGCGCCGGGTCGTGCGGGTTGCGCGACGGGCCGTTGCGGGATCGGTCGCCGGTGGGGCCGTACGCGAACTCGTGGGTGGTGGTCTTGCCCACGATGATCGCCCCGGCCTCGCGAAGCCGGCGCACGCAGGTGGCGTCCTGGCCGGGAACGTGGCCGGCGAAGTGCGCGGAGCCCATCTCGGTCGTCATCCCCGCGGTCTCGATGATGTCCTTGACCGCGACCGGGATCCCGTGCAGGGGACCTCGGTCCACTCCGGCCGCGCGTTCGGCGTCCGCCCGCCGGGCGGCCAGGCGCGCGGCTTCGGCGTCGACCGTCACGAAGGCGTTGAGCGGCCCGTCGAGCGCGGCTATGGACTCGAGCGCACGATCGACCAGATCGGCGGCGGACAGGACGCCGGCCCTCATGTCGCGTCCGAGCCCGGCGATCGTACGCCCGGCGAAGAACCCCCGGGGGCGGACACCGGTGATGTCGTCGCTCACTTCGCCCGGCCCCCGGGGACGGGCCCTGGCATTCCGGAAGTCACGCACGCTGTCATGGGCAGCACGTTACCGACGATCCACCAGAAGACCACCGCGAGGCCGGTACGACCGGAGACGGTCACCGTGCAGGAATCCCACTGTGCCACGCCGCGCCGATGGCTCCGGCCTGGGCGGTTCCGTCCAGCCCGTCCGGGGCGAACGGAGACCCCGCGGTGCGTGACCACCAGCGACAACTCACGCCCCTGGGGCGATCACACTCGGCGATCATGCGACACCGGAATGCGCAAGCCGTGAATGCTTACGCGCGGGCGTGTTGAATAATGAGTGGGATGTCGGCGAGGACTTGGGCAGAGTAGATCTCGATCAAAGAGGAGATCCACCATGCCGAACCAGATCGCACCTAACCTTCTGTCGTGGGCCAGCGAAATAGACCCGGGCACGATCGAGCAGGCGGCACGTACCGCCCGCCTGCGTTTCGTTTCCGGTCATGTCGCGCTCATGCCGGACGCGCATATCGGCATTGGCGCGACAGTCGGATCCGTGATTCCTACCGAGGGTGCGATCATTCCGGCCGCCGTGGGTGTGGACATCGGGTGCGGCATGGTCGCGACCGAGACCACGCTCACCGCCGCCGACCTGCCCGACACCCTGGCCGCGTTGATGCCCATGGTGGAGCACCGCATCCCGGCCGGCGTCGGCAAGGGCCACGCCGACCCGTCCATGGACCGTACCCTCAGCGAACTCGGACTCCCCCACACCGACCTGAACCCCAGGCAGGCGAAGAAGGTATCCGAGCAGTTCGGCACCCTCGGCTCCGGCAACCACTTCGTCGAGGTCTGCCTCGACGAACGTGACCGGGTCTGGACGGTGCTGCACTCCGGTTCACGCGGCATCGGCAACCAGCTCGCCACGATGCACATCGTGGACGCCAAGAAGCTCATGAAGAAGCAGGCCATCGGCCTGGAAGACCCCGACCTGGCCTACCTGATCCAGAGCACGCCGGAGTTCACCGCCTACATCGAAGACATGCTGTGGGCCCAGCGCTACGCCATGGCTTCACGCGCCCGCATGGACAAGGTCCTGATCAACGCCCTGTTCCGCGTCGTCGGCAAGGGCCAGCGCGTCCGCACGATCAACTGCCACCACAACTTCACCCAGCAGGAGACGCACAACAGCAAGGAGCTGTGGATCACCCGCAAGGGGGCCATCAAAGCCGACACCGGCGACGAGGGCGTCATCCCCGGCTCGATGGGCACCCAGTCCTACATCGTCCGCGGACTTGGGAACCCCGACTCCTACAACTCCTGCTCCCACGGCGCCGGCCGCCGAATGTCGCGCAGCCGAGCCAAGCGAGAGCTATCAGCCAAGTCACTCACCGAAGCGATGCGCGGCCGAACCTGGAACGCAGAGCGCGCCGCCGCCCTGGTGGACGAGCACCCCGAAGCGTACAAGTCCATCGACCAGGTGATGGAAGACCAGAAGGACCTGGTGGAGATCCAGCACACCCTGCACCAGATCTTCAACTACAAAGGCTGAAGCCTGGACACGCGCCCCGCCGCCCACACCAGGCGACGGGGCGCCCCTCTCCGAGAGCCAAATGAACGACACCCTCGTTAAGAGAGCTATGCTCCTGTGGTCATATGTGCCGGGTGACCTGCGAGGATAATAAGCGTCGATAGCGTCACGCCCTGGTCATCCCGCGTTCGTCCCACGCCTGGAGGTTATCGCGGAGGGCGGCCCATGCATTGTGCTGCAAATGCAGGAGCCACTCGAATCGGGATATCTTCCTCGCCGTGAGTGCCCAGTACGCATGGTCTGAACGCTTCCCTGCAAGGCATCCGGTGACCAGAAGTTCTGATCACCCGGCGGTCAGTCCACTCGGCGATCTGTATCCCCCGGCTACCGAAGCAGAGGTCCGCGAGCTTGAAGAGCGGCTGGGTGTGGAGCTGCCGCCGAGTTACCGGCAATCAAACGGCACAGAATGCGCCCATAATGCGACTTCAGCAGCGTGCCGCGCCATCCGATGGCCCCGGTCTGGCCGAGCACTGGGCCGGCGATCGGGAGTCACGTGTCTCTGGGACGGGATCGCGATCTTCGTACCAGTCTCGCCGCGCGCGTCTGAGGTGTGGTTCGGGAAGAGCGCGGTTGATTGGTGGATTTCGCTAGGCGGTGAACCTTTGGCGTGAGAAAAGACTCGTATGGGAGGGGCCCGACAACAGGTACCACGGGGAAAGGACTGCCATGCCGGTGCAACTGTCCAACGGCAAGCCGCTCGTCTGGGACTCGGCGGCGTTGGACGCCGATACCAGGGCGATGCTCGACAACCTGCAGCCCAACATCCTGCAGGCGCACGTGCGGGAGCATCTCGCGGTGCTGTTCCTGCAGTTCGGGGATGGTGCCGGGGGGCGGCGGTTTCTGCGGGAGGTGGCCGCGCTGATGAAGTCGGCGCGGCGGCATTTCGAGGAGGTGCGCGCGTTCAACGCCTCGAAGGCGCCCGGGACGCCGTACGTGGGAGTCGGGATCAGCAGGCTCGGCTACAACAAGCTCGGCCACGACACGGTGAAGTTCACCGACAACGCCTTCAAGTCTGGGCTCAAGCGCCGCAAGGACACCCTGAGCGACCCTCCGGTGAGCGCGTGGGAGGCGTCGTACCGGGAGGAGATCCACGCGGTCGTGCTGATCGGCGACGCCACGCCCGGACCGGTCGCGGCCACCCGGGCGCGCGTGCTGGCACTGTTGCCGAAGACGGCGAAGGTGGTCGGCGAGGAGACCGGGAACGGGTTGCGCGACGCGCAGGGCAGGGGCATCGAGCACTTCGGGTACGTCGACGGCCGTAGCCAGCCGCTCTTCCTGGCCGACCAGGTGGCCGCGGAGCGTGGGGTCAACTGGACGCCGTTCTTCCCGCTGAGCCACATCCTGGTCTCCGACCCCCTGGCGCCCAAACCGGAGCGTCACTTCGGCAGCTACCTGGTGTTCCGGAAGCTGGAGCAGAACGTCCGGGCCTTCCGGGAGGCCGAGGAGCGTCTCGCGGACGCCCTGGGGCTCACGGGGGCCGACCGCCCGCTGGCGGGGGCCATGCTGGTGGGCCGGTTCCGCAACGGAACCCCGCTGCGGCTTCACGGCCGGCCCAGCTCGGACGGCTTCGCGGTGCAGAACGACTTCAGCTACCGCGACGACCCTGGGTCCAAGTGCCCGGTGAGCGCGCACATCCGCAAGACAAACCCCCGTGACTCCCGCGACGGCGGCCTGGAGCGGGTGCTCGGGGTGATGATGGCGCGGCGCGGGCAGACGTACGGGACGCGTACGGACGTGCCGTGGGACGACGCGCCGCCGCAGAACCGTCCCACGGGCGGGGTCGGCCTGCTGTTCATGGCGTTCAACGCAAGCTTGCAGGCGCAGTTCGAGTTCACCCAGCAGGCGTGGGCCGACAGCCCCGGCTTCCCTGTGGACGGCACCGGCCACGACCCGGTGATCGGGCAGGGCGAGCGTGAGGGCAAGGTGCGGTTCCCGCAGGCGTGGGGCAGCGAGAAACGCAGCGCCCCGCAGGCGCAGGTACCCCAGACGGTGACCATGAAGGGCGGAGAGTACTTCTTCATGCCGTCGCTGGCCTATCTGAAGGGCCTCAAGGACCGCTGAGCGAGTCCTGATCGACGGACGACCGAGCCGGGCGCCGGGGATCCCTGTGGTCCCCGGCCCGGCCATGGGCGGGACCACGCCGCGGCGAGATCACACGGCCGCGGAGCCGGGAGGTCTGTCCGGCACGGGCCTCGTCGTCGCGCGGACGGGCGGGGGGTGTGGCGGGGGCCTCACCCGTGCGGGCGTTCGGGTGGGCCTCATCATCGGGCGGTCGGGGCCGGCCTCGCCGGTGGGGCGGCTGGGGTGCATAGCGAGTTATTGGGGAAAAATTACACTTCCGTTGGATTTGTCCTTTCCGGGCGCTGGGGGTGGTGATCAAGGGTGGGGGACGACCTCCACCGCGCCCTACCCCCAAGGGATACCGATGTCTTCGACGAAGTGGGCGAAGCTCTCCCCCGCCCGCCGTGCCGGCCTGGCCGGTCTGACCGTCCTGCTGACCCTCACGCCGCTGGCCGGCACCGCCGCGAGCGCCGAGGCGCGCACGCGGGGCACGGTCCACGCCGCGCCCGGGTCGCACGCCACGGAGTTCGCCGGCCGTCCGACCAGGGCGCGCGTCGCCGCCCTGCTGGACACCTGGGCCGCCACACTGCTCACCCGCGACCCGGCCCGCGTCGCGGACCTGTACGCGCCGAAGGGCGTCCTGCTGCCCACCCTGTCGGCGCAGGTCCGGACCGACCGCGCGGGCATGATCGACTACTTCACGGGATTCCTCGCCAAGGAGCCGCGCGCCACGGTCAAGCAGTCGATCATCGAGATCCTCGGCGACCGGAGCGCGGTCAACAGCGGCACCTACGAGTTCTCCCTCAAGAACGCCGAGGGCGTCATGGAGACGGTGCAGGCCCGCTACACCTTCGTCTACGAGCGCATCGCGGGCAAGTGGCTGATCGTCAGCCACCACTCCTCCCTGATGCCGGCAGGCGACTGACCGGGGGGACGGCCACCCGGGCGAGCGGTCCGCACCGGCGCCCGCCCGGGTCAGGGCGTGACGACCAGGCGGAAGCCGACGCCGCGCACGGTCTCGATGCGCGCCACCTCGCCGAGCTTGCGGCGCAGCGCGCCGACGTGGGCGTCCAGCGTCTTGGTGGGGCCGAACCAGTTGGCGTCCCACACCGCCCGCATGATGCTCTCCCTGGTCAGCAGCGCCCCGTCGTCCTCGGCCAGGTACGCCAGCAGGTCGTACTCCTTGGGCGTGACCGTGACCTCGCGGTCGTCGGCGTACACCCGGCGGGCGCGGCGGTCGATGCCGAGCCTGCCGTGCCGGTCGAGACCGGGTACGGCGGGGCGGCCGGCGCCGTTCCCGTCCTGGCCGCTCTCGGGTGCGCCGGGCCATCCGTCGCCGGGCCGCGCGCGCCGCGCCACCGCGCGCATGCGGGCGACCACCTCGCGCAGCCCGAACGGCTTGGTGACGTAGTCGTCGGCGCCCATCTCCAGCCCGACGATCCTCTCGGTCTCGTCGGTGCGGCCGCTGATCACGATGATCGGCACGTCGCCCCGGCCGCGCAGCGTGCGGCAGACGTCCAGGCCGTCCCCGTCCGGGAGACCGAGATCGAGGAGTACCATTTCGGCCGGTGCGGCGGCCAGCGCGGCCCGTCCGGTACCGACCCAGTCCACCCGGTAGCCGAACCGGCCCAGACCGTCCCGCAGTGCTTCTGCGAGGGGCTCATCATCCTCTACCAGCAGAACATGCACGAGTCGCCCCAGGTGTGGTGACGATTAGAGATCAACAGGAACGCATAAGCCGGATACAGGATACGGTATGGGCTTCGGCGTCCCCCACCGGCCCTCGGCCTTGATCGGCGCAGGCGGGCACACGTCGCCGGACGACCGCAAGGGGCGTTCATGATGAGCGGGCCCCGCGGCCGGGCGGCCCGCGCGTCCGGAAAGGCGTGCTCAGGCCTCGCCGAGCAGGTAGAGCAGGGCGGCGATCGTGGAGCCGGCGACGATCTCGCGCTTGCCGATCAGGCCGCGGACGTCGGCCAAGGGCACCCAGTCGACGCGCTCGGCCTCCGAGCCGTCCAGCGGCGGGCCGAGGCGGACGGCACCGTCCGCGCGGAAGATGTGCTGTTCACAGTCGGAGATGCCGCTGAGGGGCTGCATCGTCAACATGGGGCGCAGCGGCCCGGGACGCCAGCCCGTCTCCTCGACGACCTCGCGCGCGGCGGCGGCGATCGGCTCCTCCCCCGCGTCCACGTGGCCGCCGGGGATCTCCCACCCCCAGGAGTCGGTGATGAAGCGGTGCCGCCAGATCATCAGCACGTGCCGCCGGTCGTCCACGACCACGGCCGCCGCCCCCGGGGCCATGCGGACGAGCCTGTGGCCGATACGTGAGCCGTCGGGAAGCTCGACATCGGCAAGCCGGATGTCCAGCCACTGGTCGGTGTAGAGCGGAACTTCCGAGTTGACCTTCCAGCGCATGCGCCCACTCCCGGCTCGGCTCGCCCTGGTCCCCGCGCCCACGCTACAAGGCGACCCCCGCCACCCCCGCCCGCCGCCCCGGACGAGAGCCGGATCCGGCCGCCGATCGGACCGCCCAGCGCCCGATCGGCGGCCGGCGCGCGTCATCGCAGGGGCGGCGATCAGGGAATCTCGGCAGGGGCGTGATCTCCTGCCTTAGTCCTCAGGAGTCGCGGCTGATGGCGAGGTCGATGAGGAAGGGCCCCGGGTAGTCCAGCGCCTGGGCGACCGCGTCGCGCACCTGCTGCGGCTTCTCGATCCGGACGGAGCGCACGCCGAGGGAGGCGGCGAGCTGGCTGAAGCCGATCGCGGGGTAGCTGATGTCGAACATCTCGGGCAGCGGGTGCTCGGCGATGCCCTGTGTGCCCCAGTAGTGGGCGACGTTGTCGTCCAGCGTGCGGTACCGGCCGTTGTTGCAGATGACGAACTTGGCCGCGATGTTGTACCGGGCGGCGGTCCACAGGGCCTGCAAGGTGTACATGGTGCCGCCGTCCCCGGCGAACCCGATCACGGTCCGGCCGGGGTTGGCGATCTTCATGCCGACGGCTCCGGGGACGCCCACGCCCAGCGTCCTGCCACGGCTCTTGTGCCAGTGCCCGGGCCGGTTCGCGCGCAAATACCGCGAGATGGCCGGCGAAGAGGACAGCGCCTCGTCGAAGATCATCACGTCCTCGGGCAGGTGCTTGGCCAGCTCGTGGGCGAACACGGCCGTGGACAGCGGCAGGCTCTCGGCGTTGTCCAGGTCCCGGGCGCGGGCCTCGGCGAGGGCCTCGGCCTTGTGCGCGGCGCCGTCGCGCATGCGCTCCGCGGCGGCGGCGCGGTCCCGCGGGGTCATCTCGACCTCGAGGGCGTCGGCGAGCAGGCCGAGCGCGTGCCTGGGATCGGCCACCAGGCCGAGGTCCACGGGGTAGTTCTTGGCGATCGCGTCGCCGTCCAGGTCGATGTGCACGACCTTGGCGCCGGGGGCGAAGACGCCGTCCATCGCGGGGAAGACCTCGGGCATGAGGTAGGTGCCGCAGACGAGCACGGCGTCGGCCGCGGCGGTGATCCTGTGGCTGGAGGTGCCGAACATGCGGCCGAGCTCGCCCCGGTACAGGGGGTGGTCCGCCGCCATGTTGACCTCGGACCAGTCGGCGCCCCACACCTCGGCGCCCCAGGTCTCGGCGAGCCGGGCCAGGGCGTCCTGCGCGCCGGAGAAGTGGATGCCGTCGCCGGCGATCACGATCGGGTGGCGGGCCGCGGAGAGCAGCCGCGCGGCCTGCGCGATGGAGTCCTGCGAGGGGCTGCTCGCGGCGTCCAGGAAGGACGTGGGGACGGCGGCCTCGTCCGTCTCGGCGTCCATCACGTCGGCGGGCAGCACGACGAGCACCGGCCCGT
Organism: Sphaerisporangium album; assembly: GCF_003323745.1. Lineage (GTDB taxonomy): Bacteria > Actinomycetota > Actinomycetes > Streptosporangiales > Streptosporangiaceae > Sphaerisporangium > Sphaerisporangium album. The sequence goes on along the minus strand of NZ_QOIL01000010.1, from coordinate 167,825 downwards.
ACGGGGGCGTGGCCGCGATCTTGAACGCGCGGCGCAGCATGCGCAGCGAGGTCCTGGGGTTGACCACGCGGGTGGACCACTTGGTGACCAGCTTGGCCATGCCGACCAGGTCGGCCGATCCCTGCGCGTCCATGCCGTCGTAGGCCACCCCGGCCTCGCCGGCGATCACGACCATCGGGGTCTGGCCGCGCAGCGCCTCGTACAACATGCCGATGCCGTTGCCCAGGCCGACACCGTAGTGGAGCTGGACGAGCGCGGGCCTGCGGGTGGAGCGGGCCCACCCGTCGGCGATGCCCACGGCGGCGGCCTCGTGGAGCGCGAGGACGTACTGGATGTCGGGAAAGCGGCGCAGTTCGTCCAGAAACCCCTGCTCGACCGTTCCCGGGTTCCCGAAGATATGAGTGATGCCGTCGGCCTGGAACTGCTCGATGATCGCCACGCGGGCGGGTCTGCTGGCGGCCATGTTCTCCTGCCTCTCTTCGTGTGCGGGGGTCTCGCTCGCGGTAGGAGGCCGCGTCCGGCACGGTGCCGAGCGGGACGGTGCCGAGCAGGCACGTGCGCCCGGTTCGAAACCTCGCCTGTACGCGGCATTCAGCCTCGGACCACGCTAACCGGGGGAGATCGCGGCGCACATGGGAGCGCGACGGAGGTCGCGCACTATCCAAGGTCCCGGGCCGCACTACGTCAGATCCCGCCGGACGCCGGATTCCTCCGCCGATCGGCCGCCGTTCGCTTTGATGTCATGTATTTACGTGGTACATGCTCATTCGAGCGGGTACGGCTTACCCATGGGGCCTTTCCGGCGGCCACGCGCGTGGCTCTGGGCCGCGTGCGCCGCGGTCGTCATCTGCGTCGCGCTCGCGATCTACGCGGGGCTGACCGAGATGTGGTCCCTGCTGTTCCCCTGCTGCGTGCTCGCCGCCATCATCGCGGGCTTCGCCGTCGCCGAAGGGGAACGCTGCCTGCGGCGCGACTAGGGACCCGCGCGGCCGGGGCCCAGCCGGGACAGGAAGTCCTCCAGGGCGCGGTGGTAGGGCATGACCGTGGTCAGGTCAGCGTACTCCTCGGGGCCGTGCTGGCCGTCGCCGCCGATGCCGAAGATGACGGCGTCGACGCCGCGCTCGTAGTAGAACCGCCCATCGGCGGCGCCGTGCTTGCGCAGGAAGTCGGGCCGGTACCCCTGCGCGCGCACGGCGCTCCACAGCGCCAGGACGTCCGGGCTGTCGCGGCGGGCGTGGTGCGGCGGGCCGACATGGCCGACGACGGGCGTGACGCCGGGCTCGCAGAAGGTCAGCAGGTGCTCGGCGATCTGCCGGGCGGTCCTGCCGTTCAGGTCGGCGTCCTCGGGTGGATAGCGGATGTCCAGCCACGCCTCGGCCAGCTCCGGCACCTGGTTGCGCGCGGTGTCCGGCGTCGTGACCCGGGAGACGTTGACGGTCGTGCGCCAGGCCTCCTCGGTGGCGGCGGGGTAGCGGGCCAGCAGGTTGCCCAGGGTGCGTATGAGCTTCAGCACGGCGCTGTCGCCGAGCCAGGGGTAGGCGCTGTGGGCACCGCGGCCGGCCGCGCGCAGGTCGGCGGTGACCATCCCCTTGGAGTCGGTGACGATGCGCAGGCCGCTCTGCTCGCCGATCAGCGCGAAGTCGCCGGCGACCCCCCGCTCCAGCTGGTGCAGCGTGCCGTCGCGGCCACCGGTCTCCTCGTCGGTGACGAGCTGCAGCGCGACCGGGTACGGCAGCAGCGCCGCGCGCTCGCGGAACACCTTCGCCAGCACCAGCGCCGAGACCTTCATGTCCTGCGCGCCCCTGGCGTACAGCCGAAAGCCGTCGCGGCGCGGCCGGAACTGGCGCGGCTCGGCGGGGACGACGTCGAGGTGGGCGTTGAGGATCACGCGG
>NZ_QOIL01000010.1:0-165923 GCF_003323745.1 Sphaerisporangium album | reverse complement strand
ATCACGCGGAACCGGGGCCGCGCGCCGCCGTGGTAGACCAGCGCGCTGGGCTTGCCGCCGGAGGAGAACCGCTCCACCGTGAAGCCCTCGCCGACGAAGCCGAGCACCAGGTCGAGCGCCCGCCGCAGGTCGCCGGGCCGGTCGGCGGTGGACGGCACGGCGAGCAGCTCCTCGGCCGCGGCCAGGAAGGACTCGGGCGGCTCCTCCTCCGCGGCGGGGGCGGGCCCGCCGGACGTCATCGTCCCTTCCCCCGCGGGGACGGGTAGCGGATGAGCAGACCCGCGTGGACGTCCTCGGCCCCGATCGCCGCGTAGGTGTGCGGGACGTCGGCCCGCCAGGTGAGGTACTCCCCCGGGCCCGCCCGGCTCGGGCCGGTCGCCGGGCCCGCGCTGAGCACGCCGCTGAACACGGTCAGGTGCTCGGTGACACCGCCGGGGTGGGCGGGGGAGGTCTGGGACGCGCCGGCGGGCAGGTGGATGCGGTAGAGCTCGAAGGTGACCCGGTCCTCCTCGAAGACCTGCAGCAGCGTGGCCTCGACGGCGGTCCCGTGCACGGCCAGCGGCTCGGCGGGCGGGCCGAAGATCGTCGCGACCGGCACGCCGAGCTGGGCGGTGACGGCCCACAGGGTCTCCATCGTGGGGTTGCGCGTGCCGTTCTCCAGCCCGGAGAGGGTCGCCTTGCCGACGTTCGCCCGCCGGGCCAGCTCCGACAGCGACATGCCCTGTTCCTCGCGCAGCCGGCGCACCCGCCGTCCCATCTCCAGGGGCGCGGCGTCGAGGGCGGGTCGGCGGTCCGGGGCGTCCATGGCGTTATCGTGCCCTACCTTGCCGGGCGTGGCTCCCGGTCGCTAGCGTTCCGTTTATGGAACCATCCTCCCCCGCCCAGCCCGTCGTCGCCGGGGTGGTCGCCGCCCTGGTCGGGTTCGCGAGCTCCTTCACCGTCGTGCTGACGGGCCTTCGCGGCGCGGGGGCGGACGACCGGCAGGCCGCGTCGGGGCTGATGGCCCTGTGCGTCGCGGTGGGGGTGGTGGCGATCGTCCTCGGCCTGCGGCGGCGCATGCCCGTCACCATCGCGTGGTCCACTCCCGGCGCGGCGCTGCTGGTGACCACGACCGGCCTGGACGGCGGGTTCCCCGCCGCCGTGGGGGCGTTCGTGGTCTGCGGGGTGCTGATCGCCGCGTCGGGGCTCATCCCCGCCCTGGGCCGGACGATCGCGGCGATCCCGGCGCCGATCGCCGCCGCCATGCTCGCGGGCGTCCTCGGCGGGCTCTGCCTCACGCCGGTCCGGGCCATGCTGGAGGTGCCGGCGATGGCCGGGCCGGTGATCCTCGTGTGGGCGCTGCTCTACCGCTTCGCCCGCACGTGGGCCGTCCCCGGCGCGCTGGTGGCCGCGGCCGTCGCCATCGCCGTCACGACGCCCGCGGGCGGGTTGCGCGGCCTGGACCCGTGGCCGGTCGTGGAGGTCGTCGCCCCCGTGTGGAGCCCGCCCGCCGTCTTCGGTGTGGGGGTGCCGCTGTTCCTGGTGACGATGGCCTCGCAGAACGTGCCGGGCATGGCGGTGCTGGCCGGGTTCGGCTACCGCCCGCCGCTGAGGGACGTCCTCACGGCCACCGGGACGGCCTCGGCCGGCGCCGCGTTCCTCGGCGGGCACGCGGTGAACCTGGCCGCGATCACCGCCGCGCTCGCGGCCGGGCCGGACGCCGGGCCCGACCCCTCGCGCCGCTGGATCGCCTCGGTGACGGCGGGCGCCTCGATGATCGTGCTGGGCCTGGGGTCGGGCCTGGCCACGGCGCTCGTCCTGCTCTCGCCGCCGCTTCTCATCGAGGCGGTGGCGGGGCTGGCCCTGCTGGGCGCGCTGGCCGGCGCCCTCACCGGGGCGTTCTCCGCCTCGGAGGGACGCGAGGGCGCGGTGGTGGCCTTCGTCGTGACGTTCTCGGGGGCCACGTTCCTCGGCGTCGGGTCGGCGTTCTGGGGGCTGGTGGCGGGCTGCCTCATGCACGCGCTGATGCGCCGCCGCGCTCCGGCCGCCTCTCCGGCTCCCCTCACCCGGGAGCCCGCCCCGGAGCCGGGCCTGGAGCCGGCCCTGCGGCGGGAGGCGGGCGGGCGCGCCTAGAACGGCCTGTCACACTGGCGCGAGACGAAAGGGGCTTGAATGGGGCACTTCCAGACGGCGACCGCGGTCTCGGCGCGGCGTGAGGTCCCGGGCGGGCACGAGTACGAGGCCGTGGTCGACCCGCAGTGGACGGTCGGCGGCAAGCCGCACGGCGGCTACCTGCTCGCGATCCTCGGCCGGGCCGCCATCGTGAGCGGGGGCGCGGACCACCCCCACCTCACGGCCGTCAGCGGGTCCTTCCTCCGGTCCCCCTCCCCCGGCCCGGCCGCCGTGCACGTGGAGACGCTGCGCGCCGGGCGGACCATGACGCACGCGCGCGCCCGGCTGACCCAGGACGGGCGGCCGTGCGTCGAGGCGCTGATCACGCTGGGAACGCTCACCGAGGACGACCCGTGGTGGTCGGACGCCGAACCGGCCGCGCTCCCCGACGAGCAGGACTGCTTCCTCACGCCCCCGGAGGCCCCGGGAGCCGGGTTCCCGGTGGCGCTCATGGAGGTCGTCGAGCAGCGGCTGGACCCGGCCGGCCTCGCCTTCGCGCTCGGCACGCCGTCCCGCGCGGGCGTCACCGCGGGCTGGCAGCGCCTGGCCGACGGCTCCGACTGGGATCCGCTCTCGCTGCTGGTGGCCCTGGACCCGGTGCCCCCGGTCTCCTACGACCTCGGGCTCCCCGGCTGGGCGCCGACCGTCCAGTTCTCGGCGTACGTGCGCAGGCTGCCCGCCCCGGGCCCGCTCCGCGTGCGCATGCGGGCCCTCGACGTCACCGGGGGCCTCATGGACGAGGTCGCGCACGCCTGGGACGGCAAGGGCCGCCTGGTCGCGCAGGCGACGCAGCTCGCGGCCGTACGCGTGCCGCCAACCGGCTGAGGAACCGGCAAACCCGCTGATCCCGGACGGACCTCACTAAAAGATCCTCAGGCCGGCGCTCCAGGTATGCGGGCGGGCCGGGTGGGCAAGACAGAGATGTCTCCCAGTGTCGGCGAAGCGGGAACTTCCTATGACCCGAATTGCGGCTGTCCGCGGTGCTCTTCCTCCCCATCGTTACCCTCAAGCCGAGATCACCGACGCGTTCGCGCGCGTTTGCCTTCCCCCCGGGGCGAGCCGGCGGCTGCTGGACCGGGTGCACACCTCCGCCCAGGTCGGCCACCGCAACCTGGTGCTTCCCCTGGAGGAGTACGCGAAACTGGACGGCTTCGGGACGGCCAACGACATCTTCGTCGAGGCGGCCGTCGATCTCGGCGCCGAGGCGGTGGGCGCCGCGCTGGAGGCCGCCGGGCTCGCCCCCGCCGACGTCGACCTGATCATGTTCACGTCCGTGACCGGGATCGCCGCCCCCTCGGTGGACGCCCGGCTCGCGGGCAGGCTCGGCCTTCGTCCCGACGTGAAGCGGGTGCCGGTCTTCGGGCTCGGCTGCGTCGCCGGCGCGGCGGGGATCGCCCGCCTGCACGACTACCTGCGCGGATGGCCCGGCCACGTGGCCGTGCTGCTGTCGGTGGAGCTGTGCTCGCTCACCCTCCAGCGCGGCGACGCCTCCCCGGTGAACCTCGTGGCCAGCGGCCTGTTCGGCGACGGCGCGGCGGCCGTGGTGGCCGTCGGCGCGCACCGCTCCGAGGGCGGGGGCCCCGAGGTCGTCGCCAGCCGCGCCCACCTCTACCCCGGCTCCGAGACCGTGATGGGCTGGGACGTCTCCGACACCGGCTTCCGCGTGGTGCTCGACACGAGCGTCCCCGACGTGGTGCGCACCTACCTCGCCGACGACGTGCGCGGGCTGCTCGCCGACCACGGGCTCACCTCGGCGGACGTGTCGGCGTGGGTGTGCCATCCGGGCGGGCCGAAGGTGCTGCACGCCGTCGCCGAGAGCCTGGACCTGCCCGAGGGCGCGCTGGACCTCACCTGGCGCTCGCTGGCCGACATCGGCAACCTCTCGTCCTCCTCGGTGCTGCACGTGCTGCGCGACACCCTCGCCCTGCGTCCACCCCCTCCCGGGACGCCGGGCCTCCTCATGGCGATGGGCCCGGGATTCTGCTCCGAGCTCGTCCTGCTGCGCTGGTAGCGACGCGATGCCGCCTTCGGCCGCCGCGTCGATCCCCGTCCCCGTATCATTCGGCCACATGTCAACGTGGTACGTGCTGCTGGTGCTGCTCGTCGGCGCCGAGCGCCTCGCCGAGCTCGTCGTGGCCCGCGGGAACGCCCGCTGGAGCCTGGCCAGGGGCGGCCGGGTGTTCGGGCGCGGCCACTACCCCTGGATGGTGGCCCTGCACACCGGCCTGCTCGCCGGGTGCCTGCTGGAGACCTGGCTGGCGGACCGCCCGTTCGTCCCGGCCCTGGGCCTGCCCATGCTCGCGCTGGCCGTCGCCGCCCAGGCCCTGCGCTGGTGGTGCATCACCGCGCTCGGACGGCAGTGGAACACCGAGGTCATCGTCGTGCCCGGCCTGCCGCTGGTGACGCGCGGCCCGTACCGGCTGCGCTGGCTGCGCCACCCCAACTACGTGGCGGTGGCCGTGGAGGGCGCCGCGCTGCCGCTGATCCACGGGGCGTGGGTGACCGCGCTCGTGTTCACCGTGCTGAACGCCGCGCTGATGGTCGTGCGCATCCGCTGCGAGGAGACGGCCCTGGCCTCGCTGACCAGGACGCCGGCGACCGGCGAGGCCGCCGCGTGATCGACGTGCTCATCGCCGGCGGCGGGCCCGCCGGGCTGGCGACCGCCATCAACGCCGCGCTGGCCGGCATGGAGGCGGTGGTGGTCGAGCCCCGCGCGACGCCGGTGGACAAGGCGTGCGGCGAGGGTCTCATGCCCACCGGTGCCGCCGCCCTGAGCGCGCTCGGCGTGCGGGTGCCGGGCCGGCCGCTGCGCGGCATCCGCTACGCCGACGAGCGTCATCGCGTGCACGCGGAGTTCCGGCACGGCCCCGGGCTCGGCGTGCGCCGCACGGCCCTGCACGCCGCCCTGGCCGGGCGCGCGGCCGAGGTGGGGGTGAAGGTCGTCCACGGGCGTGTGGAGGCCCTGCGCCAGCACGAGGACCATGTGGAGGCCTTCGGGACGCGGGCCCGCTGGCTGGTGGCCGCCGACGGCCTGCACTCGCCGCTGCGCGCCCTGCTCGGCCTGGAGCTGCCGAGCCCCGCCCCCCGGCGGTACGGGCAGCGCCGGCACTACCGGATCGCCCCCTGGACGGACTTCGTCGAGGTGCACTGGGCGCCGCGCGGCGAGGCGTACGTCACCCCGGTGGCCGACGACCTGGTGGGCGTGGCCGTGCTCGGCTCCGAGCGCCGCCGCTACGACGAGCACCTCGCGGAGTTCCCCGGGCTGGTGGCCCGTCTGGAGGGGCCGGTGGCGACGCCCGTGCGCGGCGCGGGGCCGCTGAAGCAGCGGGTGCGCGCCCGGGTGGCGGGGCGGGTGCTGCTGGTCGGCGACGCCGCCGGGTACGTGGACGCGCTGACCGGCGAGGGGGTGTCCCTGGGCCTGCTGGCGGCGCGCGCCCTGGTCGAGTGCCTGCGCGCCGGGCGGCCGCAGGCGTACGAGCGCGCGTGGCGGCGGCTGTCGCTGCGCCACCGGCTGCTCACCGAGGCGCTGCTGGCGGCGCGGCGGCACCCGGGCACCGCCCGGCTGATCGTCCCGGCGGCCCGCCGCCTGCCCGCCGTCTTCGCCGCCACCGTCAACGCCCTCGCCTGACGACCCGGCGGCACGTCCGAGCGGGCACTTCCCAGCGGGCACGTCCCGTCGAGAAGGGCGCGGGACGGCCGGCGGGACGGTCAGCGGGCCGGGAACCGCTCGCGGCGCACGGTCACCTTCCTGCCCTTGATCGTGCTCTGCCGCAGCGAGGCGATCACGTCGTCGGCCGCCTGCTGGGGGACCTCCACGAGCGAGAACCGGTCGGCGATCTCGATCGCGCCGATGTCGCGCCCGCTCAGCCGCGTCTCGTTGGCGATCGCGCCCACCAGGTCCTGGGGCCGGACGCCCGCGCTGCGCCCCGCGCCGACGAAGATGCGGGTCATCCCGCTGGTGGGCCCGCGCCCGCGCCGCTCGTCGCGCCCGGCGGGCTCGCGGCGGCCCCGGCCCTCGCGCTCGGAGCGCAGCGGGACCTCGGGGATCTCCTCCTCGTCGGCGGCGGCGCCGCTCGCCTCGTGCGCCAGCTTCACGGCCGCCATGGCGATCTCCATGACGTCGAACTCGTCGGCGAGGGTGTCGACCACGACCCGGAAGTGCTCCAGGTCGTCCTCCAGGATGCTCTCCTCCAGCGCCGAGCGGGTCAGCTCCAGCCGCCGGGCGCGCAGGTCGGCGACCGTCGGCACCTTCTCGACGACGATGCGGCTCTTGGTGACCCGCTCGATGGTCTTGAGCATGCGGTGCTCGCGCGGCTCGGCCAGCGTGATCGCGACGCCCTCGCGACCGGCCCGGCCGACCCGGCCGATGCGGTGGACGTAGGACTCGGGCGCGGAGGGGACGTTGTAGTTGACGACGTGGCTGAGCTGCTCGATGTCCAGCCCGCGCGCCGCGACGTCGGTGGCCACCAGCAGGTCGGCGGTGCCGGCGCGCAGGCGCGCCATCACGCGGTCGCGCTGCTCCTGGCCCATGCCGCCGTGCAGCGCCTCGGCGCGGTAGCCGCGGCCGTTCATGGTCTCGGTGAGCTGGTCGACCTCCTCGCGGGTGCGGCAGAACACGATGGTCGCCTCGGGCGCCTCGACGTCCAGCACCCGCCCGAGCGCGGCGGGCTTGTGCGCCCGCGGCACCACGTAGGCGCTCTGGCGCACGCGCGGGGCCTCGCCGGGGGCGGTGGACTCGCGCTCGATCTGGATGCGCACCGGGTCCTTCAGGTGCGCGCGGGCGATCGAGTCGATGCGCGGGGGCATCGTGGCGGAGAACAGGACGGTCTGGCGCTCCTCGGGGGTCTCCTGGAGGATGGCCTCGATGTCGTCGGCGAACCCCATGTCGAGCATCTCGTCGGCCTCGTCCAGGACGACCATGCGCAGCGCGTCGAGCCGGAGCGTTTTGCGCCCGATGTGGTCCAGCGCGCGCCCGGGGGTCGCCACGACGACGTCCACGCCCCGCTGGAGCTCCCTGAGCTGCCGCCCGATCGGCTGGCCGCCGTAGATGGGCAGCACGCGGGTGCCGAGGTCGCGCCCGTAGCGGTGGACGGCCTCCGACACCTGGACGGCCAGCTCGCGCGTCGGGACCAGCACCAGCGCCATGGGCGCCGCGCCGTCGCCGCCGCCCGCCGGCATGTGCTGGAGGATCGGCAGGGCGAAGGCGGCCGTCTTGCCGGTGCCCGTCGCGGCCTGGCCGAGCAGGTCGTGGCCGGACAGCAGCGGCGGGATCGCCTCGCGCTGGATGGGCGTGGGCTCCTCGTACCCGAGATCCAGCAACGCGCGCAGAAGCTCGGGCCGCAGCCCCAGGTCAGCGAAGGTCGTGGTGTCTTCGGTGTCCTCGGTGGCGTCGGGGGTCATGATCGGGCTCCTCGGTAGGGGCGGACGCGCATGGTGGGTCACCCACCATGTTCCACTGTGGCGGCATGCTCGCCGTCCGCCGGGTGCGCGCTCGGCGCTCCGCTCCGCCCGGGATCTCACCCCGAATGTGCCGGAGCCGCGCCTCCGCACTTGGGAGCGGTCCTCTCATGCCTACAGGCCACGAAAGCTTACTTGAGACGGCGGGGGTTCGTAGCGCGGCGGGTGCCCCCGCGGGGACCGGGCCGGAAAAGCCGTCCGCACGGCCGCGCCGCCCCGGTCGGGGCCGCGGCCGTGCGGGGGCCTCACCTGTGACGCGGCGGGGGTGTCACCGCGCCGGGCCGGTTCAGCAGTACTGGGCCTGCTTGCCGATGATGCGGTAGACGCAGTCGGAGTACTCCAGGAAGCGCAGGACCGCCTCCTTGTTGCGCGTGGTCTGCGGGCCGATCTGCTCGTCGGGCGGGTAGAAGCCCGGCGAGGAACTTCTCGGGTACATCTCGAAGGTGTAGCTGAAGATCTTGTACGTGCCCCACAGCCAGTCGTTGATGTCGCCGTCGGTGATGTAGAGGTCGCTGGCCTGCTCGGGGGTGTAGCCGTTGGTGCTCGCCATGTTCTGGCCGAGCGCGGCGAGCGCGTCGTGGTCGTCCTGCGTCAGGCCCGCCGCGGTGTCGGCCGTGGTGTAGCCGTAGGGCCACAGGATCAGCTCGGAGTAGGTGTGCCAGTCGATGTTCGCCTTGATCTGCTGGACGCCGCCGACGACCCGGCTGCGCACGAAGTTGGCGACCGCCCTGACCTCGGGGGACGACTCGGCGGAGGGGCCGCGGTAGGTCTCGCTGGAGGTGCTGCCGGAGGAGCCGCCGCAGCAGCCCCACCGGTAGGCCCAGTTGCGGTTCAGGTCGGTGCCGACGTAGGACGAGCCGGAGTTCGGCTGCCGGTTCTTGCGCCAGGAGCGGTAGGAGCCGGTGGCGATGTCGTACTCGCCGCCGTCGGGGTTGAGGTCGGGCAGGATCCAGATCTCGCGGGTGTTCACGAGGTTGGTGATCCTGCTGTCGGTGCCGTAGCCCTGGGTGAGCAGGTTGAGCAGGTAGATCGCCATCTCGACGGTCAGGTGCTCGCGAGCGTGCTGGTGGTGGGTGAACAGCACCTCCGGCTCGTTCTCGTCGGTGGCGACGTTGTCGCTGATCTTGATCGCCATCAGGTCGCGGCCGCCGTAGGACGTGCCGACGCTGGACTTCCTGGCGATGGACGGGTAGGCGGCGACCACCTGGTTCACCAGAGCGGTCAGCTCGGCGAAGTTGTGGTAGCCGGAGTCGGCCGACGGGAAGTCCTGCGGGCGGGGCAGCACAGGGGATAACGGCCGGGGAAGCCGTTTCACCGTGAAGCCCAGCTCCTTGATCGCGCCGATCTCGGCCGCCGTGGCGGTCACCACGACCGAGCTCGCCGCCACCTCGTCGATGGCGGCGCCGGTCTGGGCGATGGCGGTCCGCTGCTGGGACGTGCTGGGTCCCTCCACCAGGTACTGGTAGTTCGCCGGCGGCTCCGCCGAGGCTCCGACCCCGGTGATGCCGCTGGTCAGCAGCAGCGCCAGGATCGCGAACCCGACGAACAGACGTCGTCTCACCTGTTCCTCCTCAGGCGCGCATCGGGGGGTTTGTCGCGCGCCTCCACTGAGAGTCAGGCCAGAGGTCGGAAGTTTGAAGGCCCAAATTTCACGACTTGTACGACATAGGCCACGGGTGGGAACCGGGCGGGATCGGGCGATCACCTGCAGAACCCATGATTAACAGCCGATGTGGGGGTAACACACCCCCGACCACAGCAACGGCCGATCAGACGGCCCAGGACACGAACCATCTAGGAGACCCCCTATGGCCCTCCCCGTCCTCACCCCCGAGCAGCGTCAGGCCGCCCTGGTCAAGGCGACCGAGGCCCGGCAGGCACGCGCCGCGCTCCTCGCCCGCCTGAAGAACGGAGAACTCACCCTCGCCGAGTTGTTCGAGCGCGACGACGACACCGCCAAGAAGATCAAGGTTTCGCAGGCGCTACGCGCGCTGTCCGGCATCGGCCCGACCAAGGCCGCCGCGCTCATGGAACGCGCGGGCGTGGACGAGAAGCGGCGCGTCGGAGGGCTGGGCGTGCAGCAGCGCCGCAAGCTCGTCGAAGCCGTCTCCCCCTGACGTGGTCCGCGCGGCCGGGTCCCCACGCCCGCCCGCCGATCTTCGACGGCGGGGGGGCGTTCACCCGGAGGTCGCCAGCGCATAGTCTCCCCATGACGAACATCGCTGCGGGAGGCGACCACCTTTGAGCAAGCTCACCGACGACGAGCGCAGGGACCTGGCCGACATCCTCGCCAGCCCCGAGCTGAACCACCCACGCGTGCACGCCGACCGCGAGGTGGGGCAGCAGCTCGCGGACTTCTTCCGCAGGGACATGCCCGACGTGGACGAAGTGGTGATCGGCCGCGTGTTCCTGCGGGCGGCGGTCACCATGACGCAGCTCGGTGACGCGGGGATGCCCGTCGACCAGATCGCGAACATCTTCACGCTGAGCGCCCTCGACCTGACCGCGCTGGAGCTCGCGCGAGAGTCCTAGGCCGGGGTGGGCGCCGCGAACGCCCGGGACGACGGAACGCCTGGCCCCCGCGCGTGGCGGGGACCAGGCGTCCCGGTCGTCCGGACCCGTGGGCTAGCGGACGACCTTCACGTAGTCGCTCGCCGACGACCCGTACAGGCCGCGCGAACCCTCGAAGACGACCTTCCACGTGCCGGACCAGTAGGCCGGGATCTTCGTGTAGAAGGTTCCGTCCGGGTTGGTCTCGATCGTGTCGACGTACTGCCACTTGCCACCGTGGGCCGGGTGGAAGTACACCTTGATCTCCTGCCAGCCGAGCCAGCGCCAGCTGCTCCAGCGGTAGTCGTCACGGCAGCGGTCGCCGCCCACGACGAAGACGTTGCCGTCCCACCACCAGTCGTTGTGGCACCGGGCCGCCGAGAGCTTGCCGTCGAGGGTCAGCTTGCGGCCCTTCTTGACGGGCTCGGGGCTCGCGTCGAACCCTTCGATCCGCGTCGCGCGGGGGCCGCGGTACGGCGGCTTCGCCGCGACGTGCTTGACGGAGAAGTAGGCCTTGGCCTTGACGGCCTTGCCGTCCTTGCCGGTCGCCTCGACGTAGACGACCCAGTCCCCGTCCGGATCGCGCCGGTCGAGAACGATCGTCTTCTCCCACGTCTTCCAGTCGCCGGAGGACGACTTCGCGGCGCCGGGGCAGGGGTTGCAGTCGGGCTGGCCGCCCCGTCCCGTCGGCTCGAAGTCGAACTTCACGTCCTCGGCTCCCACGGTCTGCACCGTGGCCGTGACCGCGACGTCATCGTGTCCACGGATGACCACCGGGTCGGGGGTCACCTTGATGGATTCGATGCTCACCGCGTCGTCCGGCGCCGTTTCGGCCAGCGCCGGCGCCGCCGAGAGCGCGGAGGCGCCCATGGCGGCCGCTACCAATGCGGTAGCGATGCGTTTCATCATTGTTGGAACTTCCTCTCCCCGTAGAGAAAGGCATCCCAGTGGGGGTGTGCCTACGTCATAGACGCTTTGAGGGAAGGAAAAGTTGCCAGACAATCCCCAGAAAATGATTACAGAATGGACACCGCACTCCACAGGTCATATCACCGCACGCGGCCTTTGTCCTACTTTCTTGCCATATGTCTCGAAGAAGTGGCACTCCGGGCGTAATGCGGCGTTCCCGGGTAAATCGCCCGCCATACGCCGTGTGCCCGTCTCACCCGCCGGGAGAACCGTCCCTCGCCATTCGTGCGCGCCTTGGCGACGGTCCGCCACGTCCTCCCGCCGTGTTTCCTGAACTGCAGCGTGACCCGCTGCCCGGGGAACGACCAGTAGTCGAACCTGCCGGCCGGGTCGACGCGCATCAGCGTGCCCGACACGCGCGCCAGCCACGCCCGCTCGCGCACCCGGGTGACCCGCACCCCCGTGAGGACGGTCGCCTTCTTGAACAGGAACGACGAGGACGCCGTCGACCGCGCCCCCTTGGCGTTCCTGGCGGTCGCGACGACCCGCCACCGGCCGGAGGGGTACCAGCGCGTGAGCCCCACCGGCGGGTTGAACCGCCACATCTCCCACCGCGCGGGGCGCTTCCCGGCGGCGGAGCCCCTCCGGGCGGCGGGGGGCCTGGCGGGGACGTGTCGCCTGGCCGCCGCCCGGCGCCGCGCGGGCTCCAGGCGCAAGGTCACCCCGTTCTTCCCGGAGGCCCCCTTCGCCAGCACCTCGACCACCAGACGCACCACTCCCCGGGGGCGGGCCACCGGGCTCCTCGGGCGGACCTTCACCGACCGGATCACCGGGCGCTCCGGCGTCCGCGCCGGCCCCGGCGGTACGGACGGCACCGCCGAGACCGGCGAGGGTTCCGGGCGGGAGGACGGCGGGGGCGCGTACACGTCGGCCCCGGCGAGGGACGCGGGCGCCTCGGCGAGGACCGTGAGCGCGGCCAGCCCTGCCGCCGACGTGGTGAGCATACGTCTCATGGTCATGCGCTGGAGGCTAGGCACCGGCCGGTAAACGGCCGGAGCCCGACACACGCCCGGTCCGGTAAAACACCCTCCCGGCGGTGCGCGGCCCTCCGGGAGGGAGTGCCGCGCACAGGATGCGCGGGGTCGTGCGGCTCAGCCCTCGTACATCGCGTCGATCGCCTCGGCGTACTTGGCGTGGATGACGCGGCGCTTGAGCTTGAGGCTCGGCGTGAGCTCCGCGGTCTCGGCGGTCCACTCCACGGGCAGCAGGCGCCACCTCTTGACCTGCTGGACCCGGGCGAGCTTCTCGTTGGCGGCGGCGACGGCCGTCTCGACCTCCTTGAGCACGTCGGGGTGCTCGGCGAGGTCCGCCAGGGTGGTGAACTCGACGCCGCGCCCGCGCGCCCAGACCGGGGCGACCTCGCCGTCCAGGGTGAGGATCGCGACGACGTAGGGCCTGCGGTCGCCGTACGCGAGGGCCTGGCCGATCAGCGGGTGTTCCTTGAGGTGGTTCTCGGTGTTGGCCGGGGAGATGTTCTCGCCTCCCGCGGTGATGATCAGCTCCTTCTTGCGGTCGAGGATGCTGACGAATCCGTCCTCGTCGATGGAGCCGATGTCGCCGGTGTGCAGCCAGCCGTCCTCGTCGATGAGCTCGGCGGTGGCCTCGGGCCGGTCGAGGTAACCGGCGGTGTTGGCGGGGCTGCGCGTGATGATCTCGCCGTCCTCGGCGATGCGGACCTCGACGCCGGGGCCGGGGCGGCCGACCGTGCCGAGCTTGAACTCCGCGTCGCTGTTGGCGGTGAACGCGCCGCTGGTCTCGGTCATGCCGTAGACGTCGAGGACTTTCAGGCCGAGACCGGCGAAGAAGCGCTGGACCTCCAGCGGCATCGGCGCGGCGGCGGTGGCGAGCCAGCGCGCGTTCTCGAAGCCGATCATGGCGCGGATGATCGACAGCAGGGCCGCGTCGGCCCGCTCGTAGGCGGCGGTGACCTCCGGGCCCGGGGTGCGGCCGTACTGCGCGGCCTCGATGTAGGCGAGCCCGGCGGCCATGGCTGCGCGGACCTGCTCCTGCTGCTCGGCGGGCTGGGTGGCGAGCAGCGCCTGAAGGCGGGCCGTCATCTTCTCCCAGACCCGGGGCACGCCGAAGAACAGCATCGGCTTGACCTGCCCGAGGACGGTGGCGAGCTGCGCCGGGTCGGTGCAGAAGTGGATGTGGGAGACCTTGAACAGCGGCAGGTACAGGCTGAGCACGCGCTCGGCGATGTGGGCGTAGGTGAGGTAGGAGATCTGCGGGCCCTGCTCGGGCAGGCGCGTCAGGCGGTCGGTGGCCACGACCTCGTAGAAGATGTTGGTGTGGGTGAGGGGCACGCCCTTGGGGTTGCCGGTGGTGCCGGAGGTGTAGAGCACGCTGAGCACGTCGCCGGCGGTGACGGCGTCCGCGCGCGCCTCGGCGGCGGCGGGGTCCTCGGCCAGGGCGCGCTCGCCGAGCGCGAGGAAGTCGTCCCAGCTCATGAACAACTCGCCCTCGGGGGCGTCCGCCAGCACGATGACCTTGAGCAGGCCGGGGAGCTCGCCGAGGATCGGCCGCCAGCGGTCGAGGTCGGCGGCGCCGCCGAGCACGACGATCCTGGCGCCGACGTCCCCCGCGACGAAGGCGATCTGGTCGGGCGCGAAGGTCGAGTAGACCGAGCAGGCCATGCCGCCCGCGTGGACGGCGCCGAGGTCGGCGAGCACATGCTCGCTGCGGTTGACCATCATGAGCGCCACGGCCTCGCCGGGGCCGAGGCCGAGGGCGGTGAACCCGGCGGCGATGGCGAGCACGCGGTGGCGGGCCTGGCCGTAGGTCAGCGTCGTCCAGCCGCCGCCGTCGGCGGGGTCGGAGTAGGCCGGAGCGTCGGGGAAGCGCTCGGCCGTGAGCTTGAGCTGTTGGCAGATGGTGTGCCCGGCGATCTCCGACTCGATCTCGGAACGTTCCGCCAGGACTCGGGGGTCGGCCATGTAGCGCCTCCAGAGAATGCCCATGAGCACGGGTGGCATGCATCGCACCACAGGGCGTTCACACCAGACAAGTCCCCGTAAGCGAGAAGAAACGCACTGTTGATCGTGGCATCGCACGAGGGCCTCCGCTTGATCACGGGATGTGATCGGATCACGGACGGCAAGCGGGCATATTTGTATAGTGAGCACTTTTTCGGATATTCAGGACAGTCAGTACATCTGGTCGGATACCTTCTGACGTCCGCCCATGTACGCGATCATCCGGCCCGCGGGGGGACCGGGAGACACCTGAGCGAAACGGGGGCGGACCGGCATGTCCGTAGAGGCCGGCGAGCGCGCGGAGGAAAAGACGATCTTCGGTCATCCACGCGGCATCGCCACGCTGTTCATGACCGAGATGTGGGAGCGCTTCAGCTTCTACGGGCTGCGCGCGATCCTGTACTTCTTCCTCATCGCCACCGTGGCGGACGGCGGCCTCGGGCTGCCCAAGACCACGGCGACGGCGGTGGTGGGCGTCTACGGCGCGCTGGTGTACCTGCTCGCGCTGCCCGGCGGCTGGATCGCCGACCGCGTGCTCGGCGCGCGCAAGGCGGTGCTCGCCGGCGGCTCGGTCATCATGCTCGGCCACCTGTGCATGGCCGTCCCCATCGAGGGATCGGCGCTGGTGTGGGCGGGGCTGGCCCTGATCGTCGCCGGGACCGGGCTGCTCAAGCCGAACATCTCGACGATGGTCGGGCAGCTCTACCCCGAGGGTGACAACGCGCGGCGCGACGCGGGCTTCTCCATCTTCTACCTGGGCATCAACCTCGGAGCGTTCGCCGCGCCCTACGTCGTCAGCAACCTGGCCAAGGACGACCGCTGGCACCTCGGCTTCGGCGCCGCCGCCGTGGGCATGGCCTTCGGCCTCACCCAGTACGTGATCGGCGGCCGGCACCTGCGGGGCGTCGGCGAGGAGCCGGGCCACCGCCTCACGCCCGAGGAGGGCCGCCGCTTCGGTGCCCTCGCCGTCACCGGCCTCGCCACCGCGGCCCTCGCGATCGGCCTGTGGTGGATCTCCGGCACGCTCACCGTGGACCGGTTCACGGTCGCGCTCACCGTGCTCACGATCCTGGTCCCGGTCGGCTACTTCGCCTACATCCTGCTCGGCAGCCACAACCTGACCTCCGGCGAGCGGTCGAAGATGAAGGCGTACGTCTGGCTGTTCGCCGCCGCCGCGGTCTTCTGGATGATCTACGACCTGGCGCCGACCGTGCTCAACGACTTCGCCGCCACCAAGACCGACCTCGACCTGTTCGGGCACACCATCACGGCCGCCACCACGCAGTCGTTCAACCCGCTGCTCATCCTGATCTTCGTGCCGGTCTTCGCGGGCCTGTGGGTGCGGCTCGGCGACCGCGTGGGGGCGGCGCAGAAGTTCGCCGCCGGGCTGTTCATGATCGCCATGAGCTTCGTGGTGATGGCCTACGCGGCCCACCTGGCGCAGTTCGGGAAGATCTCGGTGTGGTGGCTGTTCCTGGTGTACCTCATCCAGGTGTTCGGCGAGCTCTCGCTCAGCCCCGTGGGCCTGTCGGTGACCACCGAGCTGGCCCCGCACGCGTTCAGGAGCCAGATGCTCGGCGTCTGGTACCTCTCGTTCGCGGTCGGCGACGCGATCGGGGGCCAGACGGCGCGGCTGCTGGGGTACATGTCCCAGCCGGCCTACTTCGCCACGCTGGCCGCCATCGCCGTGCTCGCGGCGGTGGTGCTGCTGGGGTTCTCCCACCGGCTGCGCGTGCTGATGGGCGAGGTGCGGGCCTCGTGACGCTCAGAGGGTGGGCGTCAGCGGGGCGGCGGCGCGCGCCCGGCAGGGGACGGCGCCCGCTCCGAGGGCCCGGGCCGAGGCCAGGCGGCGGGCCGCGTCGGCGAGCGGGCCCGGCGGCAGGGTGTACGGCAGGCGCAGGTAACGCTCCAGCGTGCCGTCGACGCCGAACCAGGGGCCCGGGGCGAGCCGGATGCCGTGCAGCGCGGCGGCGTCGGCCAGCGGGGTGGCGACGGGGGCGTCCAGCCGCACCCACAGCGAGCCGCCGCCCGCGGGCAGCCTGAACCGCCACTCGGGGACCTCCTCGCGCAGGACCTCGGCGAGCGCCGCGCGTGAGGCGCGCAGGGCGCGGCGGCGCTCGGCCCTCGTCTCCTCGATGCGCTCGAACAGGTGCGTCACGACGAGCTGCTCGAACAGCGGGGCGGCGATGTCCACCGAGGCGCGCAGCACCGCCAGGCGGCGCACCAGCGCGGCCGTGCCCCGGATCCAGCCGATCCGCAGGCCCCCCCACCACAGCTTGGACGCCGACCCGACGCTGATCACGCGGCCGTCGGTGTCGAAGGCCGCCGCCGGGGATGTGCGCGGCACGTCGTCGATCGCCATCTCCGACCAGCTCTCGTCCACCAGCAGCGTCGTGTCGTACCGGCGCGCCGCGCCCGCCAGCGCCGCGCGGTCGGCGTCGGGCATCAGCAGGCCGGTCGGGTTCTGGAAGTCGGGGATGACGTAGGCCAGGCGGGCGGACGACTGGCGGATGGCCGAGGTCACCAGGTCCATGCTCAGGCCCTCGTCCTGCACGCCCACGGGGACCAGCCGGGCGCCCTGCTTGCGGGCCGCCTCCAGCGCGTGCGGGTAGGTCGGCGACTCGACCAGGACGGGGTCGCCGGGCCCGGCCAGCAGGGACATCACCAGGTGGGTGCCGTGCTGCGCCCCGAGCGTGACGAGGATCTGGTCGGGACGGGTGGCGAGGCCCCTGGCGACGTAGCGGGCGGCGATGGCCTCGCGCAGCGGCCGGATGCCCATCGGGTCGTAGCCGCTGCCGAGGCCGTAGCGCGGGTAGGCGTCGGTGGCGGCGGCGATGGCCTCGGGGAGCAGGGCGGTGGCGGCTGGGGCCGCGGAGTGCAGCGGGAGCAGGCCGTCGTCGTCGGCGGCCATCCAGGGGTTCTCGCCGCCGAGCGCGCCGGGGCCGGGCAGCGCCGTCCAGCTTCCGGCGCCCTGGCGGCTCTCCAGGTAGCCCTGCTCGCGCAGCCGGTCGTAGGCGGCGGTGACGGTGGTCCGGCTGACGCCGAGCGCCTCGGCCAGGTGGCGCTCGGCCGGCATGCGCACCCGGGTGGGCAGGCGCCCGTCGAGCATCAGCGTGCGCACGGCCCGCGCCAGGGCCTGGTAGTACGGCCGGACGCCGCTGGGCAGGTCGACCAGCCTGGCCAGTTGCGGCCCGCTCAGATAGCGCTCCATAAGGCCACTTTCTCTGATTGGCCCTTTATGAGCAAGCCAATCGGCATCGACCATTAACGCCATTATGAGCGAACTCTCCCTCCCTCACCTGGGCTCGCTGCCCAATCGCCTGCTGCGCCTGTACGCCGGGCTCGCGCTCTACGGCGCGGGAATCGGCCTCCAGGTCGAGTCCGGGCTCGGCAACGATCCGTGGGACGTGTTCCACCAGGGTCTGGCCGTGCGGACCGGCTGGTCGATCGGGACCTGGATCATCCTCGTGGGCGCCATCGTGATGGTCTTCTGGATCCCCCTGCGGCAGCGGCCGGGCGTCGGCACCGTCAGCAACATCGTCTTCCTCGGGCTGTTCGCCGACCTGACCCTGTGGCTGGCCCCCACACCGGACCTCCTGGCCCTGCGCTGGGCGTACCTTCTGACCGGCGTCGTGTGCGTCGCCGCCGCCACCGGGCTGTACATCGGCGCCGGCATGGGCCCCGGGCCCCGGGACGGCCTGATGACCGGCCTGCACCGGCTCGGGCTGTCGATCCGCGCCGCGCGCACGATCATCGAGCTCGCCGTCCTCGCGGCGGGCTGGCTGCTCGGCGGGACGGTCGGCGTCGGGACCATCGTGTTCGCGGTGACGATCGGGCCGCTCACGCAGTTCTTCATGCCCCGGATGCGCCCCCGGCCGAGACCGGAACCCGGCGCCGCCTGAGGGACGGAGCCGCGATCGCGGCGCGAGCCCGCCCCCGCGCGTACTAGCGTGACGAACATGCGGATCGAGGACTACGCCATCATCGGCGACATGCAGTCGGCGGCCCTCGTCGGACGGGACGGCTCGGTCGACTGGCTGTGCCTGCCCCGTTTCGACTCCCCCGCGTGCTTCTCCTCCCTGCTCGGCGAGGAGCGCAACGGCCACTGGTGGATCGGCCCCGCGGGCCCGCGGCGCCGGCTCAGCACGCGCCGCCGCTACCGCCACAACACGCTGATCCTCGAGACCGAGTGGGACACCGAGGGCGGCACGGTCCGCGTGACCGACTTCATGCCGCCCCGGCAGGCCAACCCCGACCTGGTGCGCATCGTCGAGTGCCTGTCGGGCAGCGTCGAGATGGCCACGCAGATCCGCATCCGCTTCGACTACGGGCGAATCGTGCCGTGGGTGCGCCGCACCGACGGCGTGCTCCAGGCCATCGGCGGCCCCGACTCGGCCTGGCTGCACTCGCCGGTGCCGCTCCAGGGCGGCGACTACGCCCACCGGGCGACGTTCCGGATGTCGGCGGGCGACCGGCTGCCGTTCGTGTTCACCTGGCACCCCTCCCACTCCCCCAAGCCGCACGACATCGACCCGATCGCCGAGCTCGCCGAGACCGAGGCGATGTGGACCGAGTGGGCGTCCCGGTGGGACCCGGGCGCCGAGCCCCGCTGGTATGACGCGGTGACCCGCTCGCTGATCACGCTCAAGGCGCTGACCTACGCCCCCACCGGCGGCATCGTGGCCGCGCCCACCACCTCCCTGCCCGAGGACCTGGGCGGCGTCCGCAACTGGGACTACCGCTACTGCTGGCTGCGCGACGCCACCATGACGCTCGACGCGCTGATCTACGCGGGCTACGTCGAGGAGGCGCGCGACTGGCGCGAGTGGCTGCTGCGCGCCATCGCCGGCCGCCCGCAGGACCTGCAGATCATGTACGGCGTCGCGGGCGAGCGGCGGCTCCCGGAGATGGAGCTGCCCTGGCTGGACGGCTACGAGGACTCCCGCCCGGTGCGCATCGGCAACGCCGCCGTCGACCAGCTCCAGCTCGACGTCTACGGCGAGGTGATCAACTGCCTCTACGTGTCGCGGGCGTCGGGGCTGCCGGCCCTGTCGCGCACCTGGGCGATCCAGCGGTCGCTGATGGACTTCCTGGAGTCCCACTGGGACGAGCCCGACGAGGGCCTGTGGGAGGTGCGGGGTCCGAGGCGGCACTTCGTCCACTCCAAGGTCATGGCGTGGGTGGCCGCCGACCGGTCGATCCGGCAGATCGAGCGGTTCGGCCAGACCGGTCCGGCCGACCGCTGGCGCGCGCTGCGCGAGCGCATCCACTCCGAGGTCATGGAGAAGGGCTTCGACTCCGACCGCAACACCTTCACCCAGTCGTACGGCTCCCGGGAGCTGGACGCGTCGCTGCTGCTGATCCCGCAGACGGGGTTCCTGCCCGCCCGCGACCCCCGCGTGGTGGGCACGATCGAGGCCGTCGAGCGCGAGCTGATGCCGGAGGGGTTCGTGCTGCGCTACCCGCTGGCCCAGCGCAACTCGGTGGACGGCATCACCGGCGGGGAGGGCGCGTTCCTGGCGTGCAGCTTCTGGCTGGCCGAGGCGCGGGCGATGATCGGCAGGAGGCGGGAGGCCGTCGAGCTGTTCGAGAGGCTGCTGTCCCTGCGCAACGACGTCGGGCTGCTGGCCGAAGAGTACGACCCCCGCTACGGGCGGCTGGTCGGCAACTTCCCGCAGGCGTTCAGCCACGTCCCGCTGATCCACGCCGCCCACACCCTGTCCCAGCCCGAGGGCGCCCCGTCCCGCCACAGCGCCTACATCGGCTAGGGGCCCGCACCGGCGCCGGGCGCGCCCCGGCGGCTAGCTGCCCCGGGCCAGGTCGGCGAGCAGCCGGGCGAACTCGGGGGGCGGGGCGACGACCAGGCGGCGCAGGCCGTCCTGCTCCACCAGCTCGGCCTGGATCCGGGTGAGCCGGCCGTCCTTCCACCAGTAGACGTGCGGGCTGAGGCCGTCGTCGCGGGAGCGGTACTCACGGTGGGCGAGCAGCCACAGGCGTTCGATCGCGCGCATCACCGACAGTCCGCCGATCGGGTGGACGATCATCTCGCCGGGGCGCGGCAGCGCGACCATGAGGCCGTCGGAGGACACGAGCAGGTAGTCCTCGATGCGGCGCAGGTGCACGGCGGCGCCGGAGTGCGAGCCCGACATGACCCAGGCGGGCGTCCCGTCCAGGTCGACGCGCTCGGAGGTCAGCCGCTCGTCGGCGAGCACGTTGGCCGCCGCCAGGTCGAGCGCCTCGGCCGGGGTGACGGGCCAGCAGAACGCCTCCTCCGGGCGCACCGGGCGGCCGTACACGGTGAGGACCTCCACCAGGTCCGAGCCGATGTGCCGGCCGATCAGCCGGGACGGGTCGTCCTCCAGATCATCGGCCAGGACGACGCGCGTGCGCAGCAGCGGCCGGACGCGGGCCAGGTCGCACACGTCCGGCATGTCGTCGGCCCTGGCCACGGTGCGCGACAGATGGCCGGCGACCAGCGTGGGCCAGTCCTCGCGGGGACGGCGCGCGGCCTCGCGGCGCAGCCCGGTCAGGCGGACGGTGACGCTCCGGGGCCCGGACAGGTCGAGGGCGGAGCCGTCGGGGGCGAACTCCCAGGCGTACCCCAGGTCGTCGGCGACGAGCGCGAGCAGTGAGTCGAGGTCCACGTCTTCGCTCGCGCGCTTCGGCACGCCGCCCCGCCGGTCGCGGTACCGCCTGAACAAGCCCACACGAGGCTCCCAACTACCGCCGTCATCCCCCGGACCAGCGACTACATTGCCGTGGCCGGGTCGCGGAACAGGCAAGTCAAAGAGCACGATTCCGTATCAATAACCGCTTCCGCTCCCATCCAGGCCGTGAACTGTGGTGTCCCGTGGCCGATCGGCAGACCGGCGATCATGGGCACCTCCAGCGGGGCCAGCCGCTCGACGAGAACCGGCATCGGGTCGCCGCAGCCCACCCAGGAGCCGAGGACGATGCCCGCGGCGCCGTCCAGGCACCCGGCCTGGACCAGCTGCGTCAGCATGCGGTCGACGCGGTACGGCTCCTCGCCGACGTCCTCCAGCAGGACGACGCGCCCCTGCCCGCGCAGGGCGTACGGGGTGCCGCACAGGGAGGCGAGCAGCGCCAGGTTGCCCCCGGTGAGCGGGGCCTCGGCGCGGCCGGGGACGATCACGCGGTCGCCCGCGATCGGGCCCGGCGTCTCGGTCTCGAACAGCGAGGCGAACAGGTGGTCGAGCGACACCCGGTCGGGGCCCTCGGGGTCGCTCAGGGTCTCGCAGGCCGGCATCGGGCCGAAGCAGCTCGCCACGCCGAGGCGGACGGCGAACGCCTGGTGCAGGGCCGTGATGTCGCTGGACCCCAGCAGGATCTTGGGACGCGCGGCCTCCATCGCCTGCCAGTCGAGCAGGTCGAGCAGGCGGGTGGCGCCGTACCCGCCCCGCGCGCAGACCACCGCGCGGTAGGCCGGGTCGCACCAGGCCTCCTGCAGGTCGGCCGCCCGGCCGGCGTCCGAGCCCGCGAGGTACCCACGCCGGTGCATGACCCTCGGCATGACGACGACGTCCAGGCCGGCCTCGGTGAGCACCTGGCGGCCGCGGGCCAGGCGGACCGGGTCGACGGGCCCCGAGGGCGCGACGACCGCCACCCTGTCCCCCGGCCGCAGCCGGGACGGGATCCACAGGCGCCTGCCGCTCACCGGCCCGTCCCCCGACCCGGTCCGGCGGCCGCGCAAGGCCGCGAATCGGCGGATATGCCCGCCATGGTGAATACTCTTACCCAGGCGCCATATACCACCGAGAGGCGGGGCGTAGCCGGTTCGTTCACCTCGCAAAGGGTGTCAGACTGTCCTCACTTATGCGACCCCCGCCCCACATTCTCGTGGTCAACGGCATCAAGGTCCGCAGACCGGTGTTCGTGCTGGGCGCCCCGCACTCCGGAGCGGACCTGCTCGCCCGTGCCCTGAAACGCTCGCCGGGGTTCCACGTCACCATAGGCCGCGCGGCCGTCGCCCACGTCGTGTACGCCTTCGCGCGACGGCCGTCGATCATGCGCAGGAAGGGCGGCGGCGCGGTACGGGTGCTGCGCGACGCGCTCGCCGAGGCCTGGCAGATCGTCCCCGGCGCCTGCGCCGAGTGCCCGGCGGCCTGCCGGGAGGCCGGGGCCGTCACCGGGGTGGGGCCGTGCGCCTCCCCCGGCACCGTCGTGCGGTTCGGCGACGCCAGCCCCGACCTGCTCTACAGCGCCCCCGTACTGCTACAGGCCTTCCCCGACGCGCGGTTCGTCCAGTTCATCCGCGACGGCAGGGACGTCGCCGCCGACATGCTCGCCGACCGCACGTCCATGGCGTGGGCACGCCCGGGCATGCTGAGCGACGAGACCGAGTTCCCCAACCCGTTCCTCGGCGTCAACGCCGGCGAGCACCGCGACAAGTGGTCCCGCATGGACGCGGCCGGCAAGTGCGCGCTGCGCTGGCGCAGCGCCGTCCGCCTGAGCGCCGCGCTGCGCCAGGAGCTGCCCCGCGACCAGCTGCTCACGGTCCGGTACGAGGACATGGCGTCATCCCCCGCCGAGACGATCGCCACGGTCTCGGAATTCGTGGAGTCCCGGGTCTCGACGGTGGCCCTGTACGGCGCGGCGGCGCCGCGGGTCGGGGCGTGGCGCACCGGGCTCGAGCCGCCGCAGGCCGCGCTGGTGGAGAAGATCGCCAAGGACGAGCTGGTGCGGCTCGGCTACCTGTGACCGGCGCCCCCTGACCGGCGCCCCCTGAACCGGGCCCGGCCGGCGCTCATCGCTGGTGCTCGAACTGCGTGCGGTACAGCTCGGCGTAGGCGCCGCCCCGGGCGAGCAGGTCGTCGTGACGGCCGCGCTCGACCACCCGGCCGTCCTGGACGACCAGGATCGTGTCCGCCTCGCGGATCGTCGAGAGCCGGTGGGCGATCACCAGGGACGTCCGGCCGGCCAGCGCGGTCTTCAGCGCCCGCTGGACCGCGGCCTCGGACTCCGAGTCCAGGTGCGCCGTGGCCTCGTCCAGCACCACCACGTGCGGCGCCTTCAGCAGGAGCCGGGCCAGCGCGACCCGCTGCTTCTCGCCGCCGGAGAGCCGGTAGCCGCGGTCGCCGACGACGGTGTCCAGGCCCTCGGGCAGCGCCTCGATCAGCTCGCCGATCTGCGCGGCGTGCAGCGCCTCCCAGATCTCCTCGTCGCTCGCGCCGGGCCGGGCGTACCGCAGGTTGGCGCCGATGGTGTCGTGGAACAGGTGGGCGTCCTGCATCACGACGCCGATCGTGTCGCGCAGGGAGCCCAGGGTGGCCTCGCGCACGTCCACGCCGTTGACCCGCACCGCGCCGCCGGTGACGTCGTACAGCCGGGAGACGAGCGAGGTGATCGTGGTCTTGCCCGCGCCGGAGTGCCCCACCAGCGCGATCAGCTCCCCGGGCGCGGCGATGAAGCTCACCCCCTTGAGCACCTCCTGGCTCGGCCCGGTGTCGGGGCGGGCCACCGACTCCAGCGAGGCCAGCGAGACCTCCTCGGCCGAGGGGTACTGGAAGCGGACGTCGTCGAACTCGATCGTGACCGGCCCTTCCGGCACCGGCCGGGCGTCCGGGCTCTCGGCCACCATAGGCCGCAGGTCCAGCACCTCGAAGACGCGGTCGAAGCTGACCAGCGCGGTCATGATGTCGACGTGGACGTTGGACAGGCTGGTCAGCGGCCCGTACAGGCGCATGAGCATCGCCGCGAGCGCGACCAGCGTGCCGATCGGGAAGGCGCCGTCGACCACGAGGATGCCGCCCGCGCCGTACACCAGGGCGGTGGCCAGCGCGGCCACCAGGCCGAGGGCCACCCGGAACACCGTGGCGTACATGCCGACCGTGATGCCGACGTCGCGCACGCGCCCGGCGCGCTCGCCGAAGTGCGCGGCCTCGTCGCCGGGCCGCCCGTACAGCTTGGCGACCATGGCGCCGGCGACGTTGAACCGCTCGGTCATCACCGAGCTCATCTCGGCGTCGAGCTGCATCTGCTCGCGGGTCAGCCCGGACATGCGGCGCCCCACCCAGCGGGCGGGGAAGACGAAGACCGGCAGCAGGACGAGCGCGACCAGCGTCACCTGCCACGACAGCAGCAGCATCGCGCCGAGCACCATGACGAGGCTCACGACGTTGGACACGACGGCCGAGAGCGTGCTGGTCAGCGCCCGCTGGGCGCCGATGACGTCGCTGTTCAGCCGGGAGACCAGCGCGCCGGTCTGGGCGCGCATGAAGAACGCCACCGGCATGCGCTGCACGTGGTCGAAGACCTCGGTGCGCAGGTCGTAGATCAGGCCTTCGCCGATGCGCGAGGAGAACCACCGCTGCACGAGCCCGAGCGCGGCGTCCACCACGGCGAGCCCCGCGATCATGGCCGACAGCCGGATGACGATGTCGGTGCGGCGCGGGACGATGCCCTGGTCGATGATCGCCTTCAGCAGGAGCGGGTTGGCGATCACGATCGCCGCGTCGAGCACGACGAGCGCCAGGAACGCGGCGATGTGCCAGCGGTAGGGCCTGGCGTACCGGGCGATGCGCGGCACGGTGCCGGGCGTCAACCGCTCCTTGGTCACGGAGCTGTCCCGCCGCAGGGACCGCATCACCTGGGGCCCGTATCCCCCGCCCAGCATCGACATCGTGGTGTTTCGCCGGTCCTCTCCCCGTTCGCCCGTCTTCTTCTTCGGCGAAGCACGCGCTCCGGTCGCACCATTCCCCGATCAGCTCACGGCGAACGATCATCTCAGGGGGTCCGGGCGCCGGGCGCCCCGGGTCAGGCGGGGCCCCGCTGGTTCCTCTTCACCGCTCAGGGGCGGCGGACGCGGCGAACAGCGTCTGCACGCGCACCACCTGCTCCGCGCGCTCGGCCGCGGCCTGCTCCTCCAGCGAGCGGCGCGGCGCGCCCCTCAGCAGCCGCTTGGTCGCCGCTGCGGCGGCCCTGTCGGTCGTGAGCAGGGCGGACGCCAGCTTCGCGGTCGCCGCCTCCAGGTCCTCGCGCGGGACGACCTGCTCGGCGAGCCCGAGCCTCAGCGCCTCCCCGGCCTCGACGACGCGGGCCGTGAGGCAGATCTCCACGGCTCTGGCCACGCCCACGATATCGACCAGCGGCTTGGTGCCGGTGAGGTCGGGGACGAGCCCGAGCGCGGGCTCCTTCATGCAGAATCTGGCGTCTTCGGCGAGGATCCGCAGGTCGCAGGACAGGGCCAGTTGGAATCCGGCCCCGATCGCGTGTCCCTGAACCGCCGCGATCGACACGATGTCCGGCCGGCGCAACCACAGGAACCCCTGCTGGGCCTCCTGGATCCGCCTTTCGAACGCGTCGGAGTCGAGCGCGGCCACGGACGCGAACGAGCCCTGCCCCGGCACTCCCTCCGGAGTGAACATTCGCAGGTCTATGCCCGCTGAGAAGGACGGCCCCTCGCCTCTGACCACGACGACGCGCACGTGCCCGGGCAGCGTGCTGCCGATCCGAGCCAGGGCCGACCAGGTGGCGAACGTCTGGGCGTTCCGCTTGTCCGGCCGGTCCAATGTGATCGTCGCGATCTCGCCGTCCACCTCGAAGCGCATGCCGATCTCCGCGAGCTCCTCGCTGCCGAGGGCCCTGTCAGCCTCGCCGCGCACACCCTCCGAACGCCTCCGCGTTCCGTTCGTGCCCGGTCCGGCGCCCTCGCTCGCCGAGATCGCCGCCGCACTCCCCCCAGCCGTCGCTTCCGGCATCGCTCGCTCCGTTCGTGAAGTCGCGGCCTCCGGCCCCGGTGGTTCCAGAATCGGATTCTACCGGTGGACGCGGGACGGCCACGGACGAACAGGACGAGCGGCTGCGGTCGCGCGTTCCGAGGCGGCCGCTTCTAGCGCTTCGACTTGCCCCGGGTCGCCCCGCCGCGCCCGCGCAGAGTCACGCCGGACTCGCTGAGGATGCGGTGGATGAACCCGTACGACCTGCCGGTGGAAGCGGCCAGCGCGCGGATGCTCTCACCCGCGGCGTAGCGCTTCTTTAGGTCGGCGGCCAGCTTTTCACGGTCGGCTCCGGTCACCCGGGTGCCCTTCTTCAGAGTCTCGGCCACGAGTACCTCCTGTAGTGCCAGACTTCCGCAGCGTTACTCACGCCATGATCAGTCATTTCAGCCGGATCGGCTACCTACTCCACGGGAAAAGATCCGTACCCGCTCAAATTAAGATCAGGCAAGTGCCACAAGATCGGAAAATTCATCGCTCCACGCGTCTTCCACTCCGTCCGGTAGCAAGATCACCCTATCCGGTCGCAGAGCCTCTACGGCACCCTCATCATGAGTAACGAGGACAATTGCCCCAGAATAGGACCTTAGAGCTGAAAGTACTTGATCGCGGCTGATCGGGTCCAGGTTGTTAGTAGGTTCGTCCAGCAGCAGGACGTTGGCGCTCGAAAGCACCAGTGTGGCCAGGGCCAGGCGGGTCTTCTCCCCTCCGGACAGGACCGAGGCGGGCTTGTCGGCATCGTCACCCGAGAACAGGAACGAGCCGAGCACCTTGCGCAGGCCGACGTCGGGCACGTCGGGACCGGCGGAGCGCATGTTCTCCAGCACGGTGCGCTCGCCGTCCAGGGTCTCGTGCTCCTGGGCGTAGTAGCCCAGCTTGAGGCCGTGACCGGGGCGGACCTCGCCGGTGTCGGGCTTCTCCAGGCCGCCCAGCATGCGCAGCAGCGTGGTTTTGCCGGCGCCGT
Organism: Sphaerisporangium album; assembly: GCF_003323745.1. GTDB lineage: Bacteria > Actinomycetota > Actinomycetes > Streptosporangiales > Streptosporangiaceae > Sphaerisporangium > Sphaerisporangium album. Next base: position 139,122 of record NZ_QOIL01000010.1, on the reverse strand, counting down.
TGAGGCCGAGCACGACGACCCGGCTGCCCCGGTCCACGGCGGCGTCCACGTCGGTGAAGACCTCCAGCGAGCCGTAGGACTTCGACAGGCCGGTCGCCGTCAGCGGGGTGCGGCCGCAGGGGGCGGGATCGGGGAAGCGCAGCTTGGCGACCTTGTCGTGACGCCGCTCCTCCTCCACGCCGGACAGCAGGCGCCTGGCCCGCCGCTCCATGTCCTGCGCGGCCTTGGCCTTGGTCGCCTTGGCGCGCATGCGGTCGGCCTGGGAGAGAAGCTGGGACGCCTGGCGCTCGGCGTTGGCGCGCTCCCTCTTCCTGCGGCGCTCGTCGCTCTCGCGCTGGGCGAGATAGGCGGTCCAGCCGACGTTGTAGGTGTCGACGACGCAGCGGTTGGCGTCGAGGTGCAGGACGCGGTTGACCGTCGCTTCAAGAAGCCCGACATCGTGGCTAATAATGATCAAGCCGCCCTGGTGGGATCGTAAAAAATCACGAAGCCACCCGATTGAGTCTGCATCGAGGTGGTTTGTCGGCTCGTCAAGCAGGAGAGTCTCCGCCCCGCTGAAGAGAATGCGGGCCAGCTCGACCCGCCGCCGCTGACCGCCGGACAGGGTTTCGAGGGGCTGCTTGAGCACCCGGTCGGGCAGGCCCAGGCTGGAGGCGATCGACGCCGCCTCGGCCTCCGCCGCGTACCCGCCGAGGACGTGCAGCCGGTCCTCCAGGCGGCCGTACGCGCGGACCGCGCGGTCGCGGACGCGGTCGTCGGCCGAGGCCATGCCCCCCTCGGCCTCGCGCAGCTCCCGCAGCACCTCGTCCAGGCCGCGGGCGGAGAGAATGCGGTCCGAGGCGAGCACCGAGAGGTCGCCCGTGCGGGGATCCTGGGGAAGGTAGCCGACGCTGCCTGTGGTGCCGACGGTGCCGGCGGCGGGCAGGCCCTCGCCCGCGAGCACCTTGCACAGCGTGGTCTTGCCGGCGCCGTTGCGGCCCACCAGGCCGATGCGGTCGCCCGGGTTGACGCGGAAGGACGCCCCTTCGATGAGCAGACGGGAGCCGGCGCGCAGTTCGATGTCGGACGCGATGATCATGATGAGGGAACACTCCCAGAGCGGGGAACGAGATTGGAGGAACGTGCTTTCGGAAAAGAGCACGGGTGCCGCGAGACGGGCCCGGCCCGCCTCCGTGTGAGTGCGCCGATCAATCGGGAGTGCGCATAGGCCTAGTGTAAGGCCCGCGCCCCTCCGGAGGCCCGTACCCGGTGCCCGCCGGGCGGGCCACCCGCCGCGGAGTGGCTCGGGAACCGGAGACCGAGCGCGCCGCCCGCCCGCCACCGGATGCCCACAGACCACGTTGTCGCAGGTCAGTCCGGTCGGGGACGTAGAGTTGTTGAACGGAGACGCCAGCCTGCCACACTGGCGCCCCACCGCGGAGGCAGGTGCCGTGCCCTCGCGGTCTCCCGCGTCGCGACCAGGCAGGAGGTCCCTCCGGACGGTTCCGGGGAGCGGGACGGCCGGTACCTCGCGAACGGGGGGCATTTGTGGGCATCTGGCACACGCGGTCGCCGTCATGCGACCACATGAGGCGGGGGCGTAACCACCCTGACGCCCGTGCGGGCCGCACGGGCGGCGTCTCGGGCGTGGGCGCGCTCTCGCGGGTCGCCTGCGTGGCGGCCGCACGCCTCCCGGCGGTCGCCGCCGTCACCGCCGCCTCCCTGGCCGGCCGGGCGTTCCGGAGGAAGGCGCTGCGGCGGGTGGCCGCCGTCTCGGCCGAACTCGCCGCGCTCAACGAGGGCGACGCCGGCGGCAGCATCCCTCAGGAGCGCGACCCCGAGGAGATCACCGAGCTCGTCCGCAACCTCAACGTCACCCTGGAAATGCTCTCCCAGGAGCGCCGTTTCACCTCGGACGTCTCCCACGAGATCCGTTCCCCGATCACCGCGCTCCGGGCGGAGCTGGAGGACGCGCTCATGTACCCCGGCCAGGCCGACGTGCCGTCCCTGGCGACCCGGCTGCTGCCGTGCGTCGACCGCCTGGAGGCCATGGTCACGGACCTGCTGGCGCTGGCGCGGACCCGGGCGGGGCGCCCGGGGCGGCGCGAGCGGTTCGACCTCGGCGAGTGCGTGCGGCAGGAGGTGTCCGAGCGGCTGGACCGGTGCCAGGTCGGCCTCAAGGTCGGCTCGGGCGTGATCGTGGAGGCCGTGCCCTCCGAGATGAGGCGGGCTCTCGTCAACGTGCTGGACAACGCCCAGCGCTACGCCAGCAAGACGGTGGACGTCGAGGTGCGGCGGCAGGGCGGCGCCGCGCTGCTCGCGGTGTCCGACGACGGCGAGGGGGTGCCGGAGGCCGACCGGCGGCGGATCTTCGAGCGGTTCACCCGGCTTGGCGTCCGCCCGGAGCGCGACGGGCCGGGCACCGGCCTCGGGCTGGCGATCACGCAGGAGATCGTCCGGGGAAACGGGGGGGCCATCCACGTCGAGGAGTCCGACACCGGCGGCGCGCGTTTCGTCCTGCGCCTCCCGCTCGCCACCTGAGGCCGGCCGGGCTCAGCCCTCCGGGTCGACGACGCGGATGCGCACCGCCCGGAACCTCTGGGGCGTCTCCTTGAGCACGGCCAGCCGGGGGTCGGGGACGTCCAGGAACGGCCCGGACGCGAGCGCGAAGACGGCGGCGAGCCTGCGGTCCTCGCGCAGCGCGTCGGCCGCGCGCCGGTCGCCGCCGAGGACGACGGCGTCCAGGTCGGGGACGTGCGGGCCGAGCACCCGGGCGGCGACCTCGGCCGCCGCCCCCAGCGCCTCGCTCGCCTGCTTCTGCCTGCGCCGGGCGAAGCGCTGCTGGGACCAGCCTCCGGCGGCGCTGCGCCCGTGGACCTGCCGGGACCCGACCTTGGAGACCACCAGGCGCTCGCCCTCGAACACGCCGGCCGCGTACCCGCCCAGGCGCACGAGCAGCACCCCGACGCGCCGCTCCCGGGCCGCGTGCGCCACCAGGTCCCCCACGGGGCCGCCCTCCGCCTCGGGGTCGCCTGGCGCGGACAGCGGAGGGAACGGCACATGGCACTCGGCCAGGGCGCCGTCCTCGGCGCGCAGCCGCACGACGTCACCGTCCGCGACGGCCACGACGGGGCCGTGGCGTCCGGCGAACCCCTGCGCCCAGCCCGCCAGGCGCTCGGGGACGACCGACACCCACCGCCCGCCTCCCGCCGCGGGACGTGACGTCACGATCTCCTCCTCCCGGGCCCGGGGGAACCCCGGGCGCCGCCCGCACACCTTACCGAGGGCCGGGTCCACGCGGCCCCGGGCGGCTCGGGGAGGGGGGGACGAGGGCCCTCGGGGCAGCGCTCATGGTCACGAACGGTGACATCGTTCCGGACTTCCTGTAAAGAAGAACTTCCCTTACAACGAGAGCGGAAATGTGGGTGAATTCGCCCTTCTGGGCGGTAGTTCCTGCTGAAACCGCACGACAATCGCCGTGTGACGGTCCCCAGGTCCACCTCTCCGGCCGCTTCACCCCCGGAACTCCCCGCCGCCGACGCCCCCCACCGCCAGGCCTCCGGCGGCTCTGCCGCATTCCAGCCGATCGTCGACCTCGACACCGGCGGAGTGATCGCCGTCGAGGCCGTCGCCGGCGTCACGCCTCCCGGGTTCTCCCGGGACATCTCCTCCGCCGTGGCCGCCGCCTACGCGGCCGCGCGCGAGGAGGCGCTGCTGCCCCTCCTCCTGACCGTGGCGTCGGGCGCCGTGATCGAGGGCTCCGCCGCCATGGCGCCGCTGCACGAGGCGATGCGCGCCACGCGCCGGCGGCCCCGCGAGGTCATCCTGGTCGTCTCGGGCGACTTCCCCCCCGAGTACCGCCAGGCGCTGCTGGTCGGCGTCGAGGGCCTGCGGACCATCGGCTACCTGGTGGCGCTGGGCGGCCTCGGCACCACGCACATGCCCCTGGACCTCGTCGCCGACGCCTCGCCGTACGCGGCCGTCCTGTCCCCCGATCTGGTGGACCGCATCCCCCGCGACCCGCGGCGCAACGCCCTCGGGGAGGCCGTCGCCCAGATGGCCAAGGGCATCGGCATCCACGTGCTGGCGCCGCGCGTGCGCGAGGAGACGCAGCTCACCATGCTCCGCGGCTGGGGCATCAGGCTCGCCCAGGGCCCGCTGCTCGCCCCGCCCGACTGGCGCCCCTCGCACGGCCGTGTGCACGTCCCCCTGCCGGTGCCGGCCCCGGCCGCCGAGCCCTCCATGATCGACCTCGGCCCGCGGGTGCAGGAGTTCCTCATGCCCGCGGTCACCCTTCGGCTGGACGCGACGGCCGAGGACGTGGTGGACGCGCTCGGCACCGAGCCGTCGATCACCAGCGTCATCCTGGTGGACGAGTACCAGCGGCCCCGGGGCAGCGTGGAGCGCAGCCGCTTCCTGCTGTCCATCGCCGGGCCCTACGGCCACGCCCTGCACGCCAAGAAGCCCGCCCACCGCCTGGCCGACGCGCCGCGCGTCGTGCCGAAGACGACGCCCGCGATCGCGGCCATGCAGCTCGCGGGCAGGGACGGCTCGCGGGTCTATGACGACCTGGTGGTGGTGGACGAGGTGGGACGGTGCATGGGGGTGGTCCACGTCGGCGACCTGATCCGCCACGTCGCCGACCTGCGCCCGGGCCGCCGCTGACGACGCGGCCGAGGGCGCCGCGTCCGGCCGGACGGACCTCTCGCGCCGTTTCCGGCCCGGCCCCGCGTGTCGCGGCCCGCCGGGAATGGATGCGGGACCTGCCCGGCGTTACCCTGCTCCTGGCGCGCCGGGGGGCGCGGGGGGCGACGGGGGCGGCGCGGGCACGTTCCGCTCCCTTGGAAGGGGTTCGCGATGCCGCTCAAGTCTTATGGTGTGCTCGCCGGCCGGGCGGTGGCCCGGCGCAGGGAGGGCGGCGGCGACACACCGCACTATCAGATCCACCTGGTGGACGACGCCGGCACGGCCTACCGGGCGGCGGTGAACGTCCTGTCCCAGCAGGCGCCCTCCGAGCTGCTGTACGCGGCGGTGGAGGACTTCCGCCACCCGCTCACCGCGGCGCTGCCGCCCGGGGGCAGCGGATGGACGTCCCTGCCCAGCGCCCCGGGCGGGGCCGCGGCGGACTTCATCCGGGGCAACCTGTTCGACCCGGCGCTCATGCGCCCGCTGCCGCCGGACCTGCCCGGCGAGGACAACGACCTGGCCGACCGGCTCGACCACTACGTCCAGCGGGCGATCGGCGACCCCGGCGCCGGGGTGTACGTCCTCGGGGAACGCTGGGGGCCGGAGCCGAGGACCCCGGACAAGATCTTCGGGTTCGTGCCCGGCAACGGCGTGCACGACGTGCACATGAACCAGGGCAACAGCGGCCGGTTCCGCGCCGACGACCACGTGTGGCAGGACGGCGCCCTGCTGGTGCACCTTCCCGCCGAGTCGCGGTGGGTCGCCGTCTTCCTGGCGTTCCAGTCCCAGGCCTGGCACACCGACGACGTGACCGGGCACGCCCTCGTCTCCACTCCGGCCCGCCCGTCCACCGGCGAGGAAGTGGTGCGGATCATCGCGGCGCTGGCCAACCCCCTCGGCCCGGCGCCCGAGCACGAGACCGTCACGCTGCTCAACGCCTCGCCCGACCCGGTCGACCTGGCCGGGTGGCGACTCGCCGACCGCGCCGGAAACGGCATGACGCTGCCCCCCGGGCCGCTGGCCCCGGGCGCGACCCTGGTGGTGCCCGCCGGCGAGGGGTTCGGGCTCGGCAACAAGGGCGGCGCGATCACCCTGCTGGACCCGGCCGGGCTGAAGGTCCACGGCGTCGCCTACACCGCCGAACAGGCCGCCCGGGAGGGATGGACGATCACCTTCTGACCGCCCCGGCCCGACCGGCGCGGCGCCCGGTCCCCGCGGCGCCGGCGTCCTCAGAGCCAGCCCTGGGCCTCGGCGCGCTGCACGGCCTCGATGCGGTTGCGGGCGTGGGTCTTCTGGATCGCCGCGGACAGGTAGTTGCGGACGGTGCCCTCCGACAGGTGCAGCCGCCGGGCGATGTCCCCGATCGTGGAGCCGTCCGAGGCCGCGGTCAGCACGTCGCGCTCGCGCGCCGACAGCGGGTTCCGGCCGGCGCTCAGCGCGGCGGCGGACGAAGTCGGCCGGCTCGCGCACGGTCAGCTCGGGGATACAGCGCGCCCTCCTGGAGCATGGCGCCGATCTCGCCGGCCGCCACCGCCTCGCCGGGGGCGCGCCCGAAGATCTTCACCTGGCCGGAGGTGGGCCGCACCAGGCCCGTGTCAGCCGGCCGTGTCAGCCGGGCCGCGGCACGGCCGCTCCGCCGCGTGACCGGGCGAAGGCCGTGCCGGGACCTCGGCCCGCAAGGGCCCGGCGGCGTTCCGCGGGGGGGCCGTGGTCAGCCCCCGATGGGGCCGTAGTTGGCGACCGAGGAGATGCGGTCGTTCCAGCCGATGCGGCCCAGGTCGGGTATGTCGATGCCCGGGGTGCCGTACAGCCTGATGCCGCCGTAGTTGATGTGCTCGTAGTAGAAGACCAGGCAGTTGGTCGCGCCGATCGAGCTGATGGTGTCGTTCCAGTCGGAGCCGGGCCAGGAGCCGTGCCTGACCCGGGTCAGGTCGGGCCAGCCGCGCTTGGCGCCCAGCCAGAACCAGTCACCGCCGTAGAAGTGGTGCTCGAACATCTGCACCTCACCGATCGTGGGCGGCCGAGGGCCGGCGCGCATCTCACCGGGCGTGGTGGTGCCGGCGCTCGACCGGCCGAGTGCCGTGGCCGCCCATATCGCCATGCGCAGCGGCCGGTCGTCGGTGAAGGCCAGCACGCGATCGGGGGAACCGTCGGCCACGAAGGTCAGCACCTGGCCGTCGAAGCGCGTGACGTCCGCCGGGTCGTACTCGACGCCGTCGACGACCACGGCCACCTGCGGCACCCGGTGCGACACCAGCGCGGACGGCGGGCCGGCGTCCGCCCGGACGGGCGCGAGGAGGCCGGTGGAGCCGAGGGGCTCGGGCTCGGCGGGTGGCGGCACCGCCAGGGCGTGCCGGACCAGGGACTCCAGCGTGGTGATGCCCGCCTCGCGCAGGACGGCCAGCACGTCGTCCTCGTTCAGCCCGCCGACGTTCCCGGAGAACCGCAGAAGCCTGTCGACGCCACGCCGGGTCTCGACGCTGAGCTGATCACTTGACATGGGTGTGTCTCCAGTTCGAGAGGGGGTACTCGAGAGACGCCCACCATGGTCGGAGGGGCCGCGACCAAGGGTATCCGAAGCGTAGCAGGCTGACTACACCGAGTTGCCGGAGGCCTCCGCGACCCTCCTCCGGCCGGCGGCGGCAGTGGACGCGCCGATCGGTGGAGGAGCGCCCGCCCCTCGGGGCGGGCGCGCAGGCTCGGGCCGGTGGGGTCAGATGCGGCAGGCGAAGATGGCCGTGGCGAGGACCGCCTTGGCGCCGATCTCCCAGAGCTGGTCCATGACCTGCTGGTGGCCCTTGCGGGGGACCATCGCGCGGACCGCGACCCAGCCCTCGCGGTGCAGCGGCGACACCGTGGGCCCCTCCATGCCGGGGGTGATCGCGATGGCCTCGTCGATGCGCTCGGCCCGGATGTCGTAGTCGATCATGACGTAGTCGCGGGCGACGATGACGCCCTGCAACCGCCGGACGAGCTGGCGGACGCCGTTGGTCTCCTCGGCGCCGACCTGCTTGATCAGCACGGCCTGGGAGTGGGCGATCGGGTCGCCGAAGACCTCCAGCCCGACGTTGCGCAGGGTGGTGCCGGTCTCGACGACGTCGGCCACGGCGTCGGCGACCCCGAGGCGGATCGCGGTCTCGACCGCGCCGTCCAGCTTGATCACCCGGGCCTCGACGCCGACCTCGGCGAGGTGCTTGCCGAGCAGGCCGGCGTAGGACGTGGCCACGCGCATGCCCTCGAGGTCCTTGATCGAGGAGAACGCGCCCGGCTTGGCGGCGAGCCGGAAGGTGGAGGCGCCGAACCCGAGCGGCATGACCTCCTCGGCGGGGGCACCGGAGTCGAACAGCATGTCCAGGCCGGTGATGCCGGCGTCGAGCGTGCCCTCGCCGACGTAGACGGCGATGTCGCGGGGACGCAGGAAGAACAGCTCGCAGTCGTTGTCGGGGTCGACGACGACGAGCTCCTTCGAGTCCCTGCGGGGGCGGTAGCCCGCCTCCTTGAGGATGGTCTGGGCGGCCTCGGTGAGAACGCCCTTGTTCGGTACGGCTATGCGCAGCATGGCTTACGGAGATTCCTTCGGATCGGAGAGACGAGGCCGGTCGGCGAAGGCCGGGAGGGACCCGGCCTAGAGATGCTTGTAGACCTCGTCGAGCCCGATGCCCCGGGCGATCATCAGGACCTGCACGTGGTAGAGGAGCTGGGAGATCTCTTCGGCGGCGCGGTCGGCCGACTCGTGCTCGGCCGCCATCCAGCTCTCGGCGGCCTCCTCGACGACCTTCTTGCCGATGGCGTGGACACCGGCGTCCAGGGCCGCGACGGTGCCCGACCCCGCGGGGCGGGTGCGCGCCTTGTCCGACAGCTCGGCGAACAGCTCTTCGAAGGTCTTCATGATCTCTCTCACGTCGGTGTGCCTGCCCGTCAAAGAGTAGTCGGCCGCCGCCGGAAGACGTGTCAGGCGCTCACCTGCCGAGATCGCGTCACGGGTCCCGGGCGTGCCGGGACGTCCCCGCGGCCCGGCGCCGGGGGGCGCGCCGGGACGCGGGGAACCCTGGATCACCCCGTCCGCCCGGACCCACCCGGGCGCTCGCGGTGTCGGCGTCACCGCGGCACGCCCGGGGAACGTGGTGCCCGGGGCCGGACGGGGCGCGGAGACGGGGCCGGTCGGCGTCGCGGTCCCGCCTCACGTTCTCCATGCCTTGTGCTACCTGTGCGCGCCCACAAGGGAGGTACGCGCGAGATCGCTCGGTGGATCAACCGCTTCCTACGGCAGCACCCACTTCTGGTTGGCGGCCCCGGCGACGCAGTCCCAGATCTGGGCCTGGGTGCCGTCGGCGGAGTTGTTGCCGGCGATCTCCAGGCACTTGGCGGACTGCGGGTTGCGCACCGTGCCGTCGCTCTGCGGCGCCCAGTTCTGCGCGCCGGTGCCGTTGCAGGTGTAGAGCTGCACCTTGGTGCCGTTGGCGGTGCCGGAGGCCGAGACGTCCAGGCACTTGCCGAGCGCCCTGATCGTCTGGCCGTTGCCGGTCGTCCACTGCTGGGCCCCGGTGCCGTTGCAGGTGTAGAGCTGCACCTTGGTGCCGTCGGCGGTGCCGGAGCCGGCGACGTCCAGGCACTTGTTCGCCAGGCCCCTGATCGGGCCGGTCCGGGTGGGCGGCGGCGCGCCGAGTTCCTTGATCCGGACGTTGCGGAACGAGACGTCGTCGCCGTCGCCGTGGTTCTGGATGCCGATGTGGCCCTGGCGCAGGCTGCGGACCGGGTCGGCGTTGGTGAAGTCGTTGATCTTGGTGCCGTTCAGGAAGACCTGCACGCGCTCGCCCTCGACCAGCAGCTCGTAGGTGTTCCACTCGCCGGGCGGGTTGAGGGCGGCGTCCCGGGCGGCGAGGTCGGCGGACTTGAACCCGTAGACCGAGCCGGTCGTCCTGTCGGGGGTGTCGGTGGCGTCGATCTGGATCTCGTAGCCGTTGTTCACCGCCGACCACGGGTCGCCGCTGGGCGGGAAGCCGATGAACACGCCGGAGTTGTCGTCGCCCGGCATCTTCCAGTCGAGCTTCAGGGAGTAGGAGGCGAACTCCTTGGCCGAGTACCACAGCATGCCGAGGCCGCCGAAGGAGGTCAGGGCGCCGTCGGCGTTGGTGAACCCGCCGGGCCCGGCCTGGGACCAGCCGGTCGTCGACCCGTTGTACAGCGTGGTGTAGCCGGACTCGGGACGGCAGTCGGCCTTGGTCTTGCCGGCCGCGTAACGGATGCCGCCGAGCAGGTGGGCCCGGAAGGGCGCCTCGGCGAAGGAGGCGATGGTGTGGCCGCCGCCGGTGTAGAACGAGCGCCCGCCGCCGTAGGTCTTGCACCAGACAATCGGGTGGTCGGCACCCATGGTGCCGCCGGAGTACGAACCCTCGTCCAGGGTGGCCAGCACGCGGGCCGAGGCGCGCGGGTTGGTCCGGTAGTTGTACCACTCGTCGGTGCGGGTCCAGGTCGCCGGCAGGGTGGCGGTGGCGGCGTGCGCACGGTCCGTCACCCGGACATTGGCCTGCTGGATCGCCGGGTGGGAGGAGAACCAGGCGCCCACCAGGTTGCCGTAGAACGGCCAGTCGTACTCGGTGTCGGCGGCGGCGTGGACGCCCACGTACCCCTTGCCCGAGGCGATGTAGGACTCGAAGGCCGTCTGCTGGGCGGCGTTCAGCACGTCGCCGGTGGTGCTCAGGAAGATCACGGCCGCGTACTGGGCGAGGTTGCCGGTGGTGAACGCGGCCGCGTCCTCGGTCGCGTCGACGGTGAAGTTGTTGCCCGCGCCGAGGTCGCGGACGGCCTGGATCCCCGCGGGGATCGAGTCGTGCCGGAATCCGGCGGTCTTGGAGAACACGAGCACCTTGTAGGGGGTGTCGGCCGCCATCGCCTGACCCGTGCCGGCGCAGACCATGGCGGTGACGATGGCCGCCACCATGACCAGAGCGCGGCGCAGATGGTGTCTCACCTTGCTCCCTCCTTGTACTGAGTGATGCCGTACTGAGTGGTGCCGTGAGCACTCCGGTGCCGTGAGCACTCCTGTGACGGACCCTCCGGTCGCGACGGGGCGGCGCGCGGGCCGCCCCGTCAGGAGACGCGACCGGTCAGGGCAGGGTCCACTTCTGGTTCGCCCCGCCGTTGCAGTCGTAGATCTGGACCTGGGTGCCGTCGGCCGAGCTGTTGCCGGCGGCCTCCAGGCATCTGCCGGAGGCGGGGTTGCGGAGCGTGCCGTCGCTCTGCGCCGCCCAGTTCTGCGCGCCCGTGCCGTTGCAGGTGTAGAGCTGCGCCTTGGTGCCGTTAGCGGTGCCGCCGCCGGCCACGTCCAGGCACTTGCCGAGCGCCCGCAGGGTCTGGCCGTTGACCGTCCAGTTCTGCGCGCCCGTGCCGTTGCAGGTGTAGAGCTGGATCTTGGTGCCGTCGGCCGCGGAGGCGCCCGCGACGTCCAGGCACTTGCCCGCCAGGCCCTTCACCGGGCCGGTCCCGCCCGGGGCGCCGCCGGTCGCGAAGGTGAAGGCGTCGAGGTCGTACAGCGCTCCGGCGGCGCCCTTGAACACCAGGTAGAGCGTGGTGGCGCCCGACGGGCCCGGGTTCAGGGGGGCGGTGACGTCGCGGAAGGTCTCCCAGCCGCCGGTCACCGGCACCGTCGCCGAGCCGAGCAGGGTGCCCGTGGCCGACCCGGCCCGCACCTCCAGCGTGCCGCCGACCCCGGCCGAGGAGACGCGCGCGGTGATGGAGGTGACGCCGGAGAGCAGGTAGGGCTGGAAGGCGATCCAGTCGCCGCTTTCGATGTTGCCCACCGTCTTGCCGCCCTCGGCGCCCGCGTGGGCGATCGGGTCGACGCCGGAGGACGACGAGTAGTGCTCGGCCTGGCGGTGCCTGGGCTGGAGCGTGACCTGGGCCGTGCCCTTCAGGCCGCCGGCGTCGGTGTACTCGGCGGCAAGGACGCCGAAGGTGTTGGCGTCGGTGGCGTGCTCGCCGTCGACCGTGGTGGCGATCGTGCCCGAGCAGCCGGTCTTGGAGGTCACCGCGTGCGCGTGGCTGTCGTGGCCGAGCAGGTAGGTCATGGTGACCTTGGCGCAGTCGATCGTCCCGCCGTCGGGGTCGGTGACGGCGATGCCGTAGGAGACGGTGTCGCCGAAGGTGAACGGCTGGCCGTTGCCGGGCGAGGTGATCGTCACCTGCGGGGCGGTGTTGCCGACCGTGATGATCGCGTTCGCCGATCCCGTCAGCCCCTGCGGGTCCCTGACCGTGAGCGTGGCGGTGTAGGTGCCGTTGGCGGTGTAAGTGTGGGAGGGATTGGCGGCGGTGGAGGTGCCGCCGTCGCCGAACGTCCACGCGTACGTCAGCGCGCCGCCCTCGGGGTCGGAGCTGCCGGCGGAGGAGAAGGCCACCGTCAGCGGCGCCTTGCCGGAGGTCGGGGAGGCGCTCGCCCGCGCCGTCGGAGCCCGGTTGCCGGTGCCGATGTGCTCGATGCGGTACAGCGCCGAGTTGGCGTCGCCGCCGAAGTACCCGGTGCCGTAGTCCAGGACGTACAACGCGCCGTCGGGGCCGAACGCCTGGTCCATGACCTGCTTGCCGGTGAACGGGACCGAGGTGATCGCGCCGCGGGCGCCACCGGGGCCGACCTCGACGGCCTTGATCCAGCCCCGCCCGAACTCGCCGGCGAAGAACACGCCGTCCAGTTCCTGCGGGAACTTCACCGGCGAGGTGGAGGCGGCGTCGTAGCGGTAGACGGGGCCGCCCATGGGCGACTCGGAGCCGCCGCCGAACTCCGGCGGCGATCCGGCGTCCCCGGCGTACCGGATCCAGGCGGGCTGGGCGGCCGGGAGCGTGGGCCGTCCGGTGTTGCGGAAGGAGTTGTTCGCGGGGCCGCCCGCGCAGTTGTACTTCGCGCCGTTGGCGCCGGTGGCGAAGTCGTACTCGGCGTAGGTCTCGGTGGCGGTGTTGGTCCCGGTGCAGTACGGCCAGCCGAAGAAGCCGGGGCCGGTGATCCGGTTGAACTCGACCTGCCCGCTCGGGCCGCGCGCGGAGGTGGTGCCGGAGTCGGGGCCGTAGTCGCCGAGGTAGACGACGCCGGTCGCCTTGTCCACGCTCATCCGGAACGGGTTGCGGAAGCCCATGGCGTAGATCTCGGGGCGCGTGTTCGCGGTGCCGGGGGCGAACATGTTGCCGGCCGGGATCGAGTACGTGCCGTTGTCGTTCACCTTGATGCGCAGGACCTTGCCGCGCAGGTCGTTGGTGTTGGCGGCGGACCGCTGCGCGTCGAAGACGGGGTTGCGGTCGGCGCGCTCGTCGATGGGGCTGTACCCGTCGGAGGCGAAGGGGTTGGTGTCGTCGCCCGTGGTCAGGTAGAGGTTGCCCGCGGCGTCGAAGTCCATGTCGCCGCCGACGTGGCAGCACATGCCCCGGTCGGTGGGCACGTCGAGGACCTTGACCTCGCTGCCGGCCTGGAGCTTCCAGTCGGCGGTGAGGGTGAACCGGGAGAGCCGGTTGACACCCTGCCACGCCGTCCAGTTGGTGCCGCTCGCCGGGGCGTCGCCCGCCGGGGTGGACAGGGGGGGCGCGTAGTACAGGTAGATACGGCGGTTGGTGGCGAAGCCGGGGTCGACGCCGACGCCCTGGAGCCCCTCCTCGTCGTGGGTGTAGACGGGGAGCGTGCCGACCACCGACGTCGTGCCGGCGGCGTCGGTCCGCCGCAGTGTGCCGTCGCGGGCCGTGTGCAGCACCGAGCGGTCCGGCAGGACGGCGAGCGACATCGGCTCGCCGACCTCCGCCACGCCCTTGGCCAGCGCGACCTGCTGGAACGCCGCGGGGTTGATGGGGACCGCGTTGGCCGCGGGCGCCACGGCCACCGAGGCCACCAGCGTGCCCGCCGCCACGAGCAGGGAGGCCGCGGCCGCCCTGGCACCGCGCGCCAGGCGCCACGGGAGGCGCCCGGATCGGGCACGGCCGGGCGCGCCTGCGCCCATCGGCGCGCGCCGGTGTGGAACCGCCGTTGACATGCTCATGTCTCCTTCCCTGGCTGATGCCTAGCCAGGCAAGGCGCGCGCCGCCGCGCCTTGGGCACAGGTGCGTGCCCGTCCTGTTTCCCGGAGGTTACGATTCGCACCTCCGGGGCTATTGGCCGCGACTCTAGATTCTTTTGATCGACCCGTCTAGTCTTTAGATCGGTAAGTCACAGCTTTTGCTGATATGAGCGGAAGTGAGCGCCGCATTCGCCCCTGCGAGCGTGCCACGGATGCCGGATACCCCGCCCGAGCCGACGATCCCGCTCCCCTGGAACGCGTCCGACAAACCCGTCAATATGCCCTAACGACTTGAAAGTCGATTTGTCCTGACATCCAGTCACAAAACCCTGGACACTTGCCCGACTCGGCTCGCAAAACCGATGGTCAGGCGGCCCGGTGCCTCGATCGCAAGCCATTGGACCCTCGCCCGATCCGGAGTGTTCATGTCCGGTTAAGCGCCTTTTGCCATGGTTCCTCAGTAGCCGGAACAAGATCGATCCGGCGGGATGGAAAGGCAAGACATGGGCCACGGGCACGACCACCCTCATGATCACTCTCACACGCACGGCCACGGGGACGGGCACGACCAGGGCGACATGGCCCCGGTCGTCGACCTGACGATCCCGGACGCCGAGCTCTCCCCTTCCGAACTCTCGCGGCGCCAGATGTTCCGCCGCGCAGGCCTCCTCGGCGCCGGCCTCACCGCCGCCGGCGTGCTCGGGGCGCAGGGCGAGGCCGCCGCCTCGGCCTCCTCCGAGCGGCGCGCCCGCCACGGCGACGAGCCGCGCGACGGGTACCACTGGCTCGCCGGTGACCACCACATCCACACCCAGCACAGCAGCGACGGCCAGTACCGCGTCATCGACCACGTGCAGCACGGCAACGCGTACGGCCTGGACTGGATGGTCATCACCGACCACGGCAGCGTCGCGCACGCCAAGATCGGCGTCGAGAAGGTCAACCCCGACATCGTGGCGGCGCGCCGGCTCATCAAGGACACCCTGGTCTTCCAGGGCCTGGAGTGGAACATCCCGGCCGCCGAGCACGGCACCGTCTTCGTGGCCCCCGGCCCCAACGAGGTCGCCACGCTGAAGGAGTTCGAGAACTCCTTCGACGGCTCGGTCAAGAACGCGGGCGCCAACACGCCCCAGAACGAGGCCCTCGCCATCGCCGGCCTCAACTTCCTGGCGCAGGCCGTGAAGAAGCGCCGCGTCGACGACGCGCTGTTCCTCGCCAACCACCCCGCGCGCAAGGGCATCGACTCCCCGCACGAGATCCGCGGCTGGCGGGACGCCCAGCCCGACATCGCCGTCGGTATGGAGGGCGCGCCGGGCCACCAGGCCGCGGGCATCCCCAAGCCGAACGGCGCGGGCTCGGGGCGCGGGTACTACGACGGCGGCCCGAGCGCGGACTCGTTCCCCGGTTACCCGGCGGAGAGCTACAAGACCTTCGGCGGCTTCGACTGGATGACCTCGACGGTCGGCGGTCTGTGGGACAGCCTCCTCGCCGAGGGCAAGAGCTGGTGGATCACCGCCAACTCCGACTCCCACACCGTCTGGGGCGACACCAGCGTGCGCGGCCCGGGCAGCGACTTCAACGCCAACGGCCGGTACAACGACCCGGTCCACGGCGGCGCGCCCAACCTCGGCAACGGCGACTTCTGGCCCGGCTACTACAGCCGGACCCACGTCGGCGCGCGGAGCTTCTCCTACGGCGCGGTCATGGACGCCATCCGCCAGGGCCGCGTCTGGGTGGACCACGGCGGCCTGATCAGCGGCCTGGTCGTGCGGGTCCGCGAGGTCCGCGGCGGCCAGCGCGGCGTCACCCTCGGTGACACGCTGCAGGTGCGCAAAGGCACCAAGGTCGAGGTCTGCATCGAGATCACGCTGGCGAACCAGCCCAACTGGGCGATGTTCGTGCCGACCCTGGCCCGCGTGGACGTCATCCAGGGCGACGTCACCGGCCCCGTCTCCGACAAGGACGTCTTCACGACCCCGGCGACGAAGGTCGTCAAGTCCTACGAGGTCGGCAAGAACTCGGGCACGGTCAGCTTCACCTACCAGCTCGGCGAGGTCGCCAAGCCGGTGTACGTGCGCCTGCGCGGCACCGACGGCAACCGCAGCGCCCCGGGCCTTCTCGGCGCGTCCGTCGACCCGGCCGGTCCCGCGATCGACGTCTACGGCGACGCCGACCCGTGGAAGGACCTGTGGTTCTACAGCAACCCGATCTGGATCGTGCCCCGCGGATGATCCTCGGACTGGACGCGGGCTCGCGGACGGTTCCCGAGGCCGAGCACCTTCTCCATGACATGGTGGAGGCGCTCGGCCTTCCGGCCGGGACCATCGGCTGCACGCACTTCGTACGCACGGCGACGGGCCTGCCGCACGTCGCCCTCTCCGTGTCGCTCACGGCCGCCGGCGACGCCGGCGTGGATCTCTCCGCGGTTCCCGAGACGATGGGCGTCGCGCTCGGCGAGCGCCGGAGCGGGCCCGAGGCGCTGGCGGAGGGCGCGGCGCTGGCCGCCGCCGAGCACGCCGGCAGGTCGGGCGGGCGCCTGGTTGTCTACCCCGGGCACGACGAGCTGACCGGGACGCTGAGTGTGGCGGAGTTGCTGGAACGTTCGGCGATCGACCGGGTCGCCGTGCTGGCGCAGACCGAGGAGCCGGCCTCCGGCACACCGGTCGCGACCCAGGACTTCGTCCGGCCGCAGTGGCGGGACGGGCGTGCGGTCCTGCTGACGATGCCCGCCATGGGCGGACGGCTCATGCCCGCCGAGGTGCCGAACCCGACACCCTGCTGCGCCGACCACGCCTGACGGCACCGGGCATCGTCCCAGTCCGCCGCGCGCGTCTCAAGGGGGCGGGCACGCGCCCGGCCCGGCGAGCCGACCGGGCTTCCCCGAGCTCACCAGGCTTCCCCGGCCGACGAGCCGCCCGGCGTCACCGGGCGGCTCGTCGCGTTGTCAGCGGCCGGTTCTGCCGGCCGAGCGCTCCGGGGAGCCCTGACGGCCGCTGCGGGGACCCGAGCCGCGCGGGCCCGGCGCTCCCCGGAACTCGCCCCGGCCCTCGGGGCGGCGCTCCGGACGGCGCTCGCCGTCGAACCGGCGCTCGCGGCGCTCGCCCGGACGCTCGCCCTCGCGGCGCTCCCCGTCCTCACGTCCACGGTCGTGGAAGCGGCGCGGACGGCGGTCGCCGCCGCCCTGGCCGCCCTCGCGGCGCGGGCGCTGCTTGGCGGCCGGAGCCGGCGGCTCCCACACCGGCACGGCGACGCCGCTCGGCTGCCGCGCGCCCGCCACCTCGGCGAGCGCGGGGTGGCCCGGCGTGGCCTTGAGCCGCTGCGGCTCGACGCCCGCGCGCCGGGTCATCTGCTCGGCCGAGCGCCGCTCGCTCGGCAGCACCAGCGTCATCACGGTGCCGCGCTCGCCGGCGCGCGCCGTGCGGCCGCCGCGGTGCAGGTAGCTCTTGTGGTCCATCGGCGGGTCGACGTGCAGGACGAGGCTGACGTCGTCGACGTGGATGCCGCGCGCGGCGACGTCGGTGCACACCAGCACGCCGATCGTGCCCTCGCGGAACTCCGCCAGGATGCGCGTGCGCTGGTTCTGGCGCTTGCCGCCGTGCAGGCCGCCCGCGCGGACGCCGACCCGGGCGAGCTGCTTCACCAGGCGGTCGACGCCGTGCTGGGTGCGCACGAACATGATCGTGCGGCCGTCGCGGCCGGCGATCTCGGCGGTGACCGCGAACTTGTCGTCCCGCGTGACCTGGAGCATGTGGTGCTCCATGGTGTCCACGGGCGAGGTCGCCGGGGCGAGCGAGTGGGTCACCGGGTCGTCGAGGAACCGGCGGACGAGCTTGTCGACGTCGCCGTCGAGGGTGGCCGAGAACAGCAGGCGCTGCCCGTCGGCGGGGGTCTGCTTGAGCAGCGCGCTGACCACGGGGAAGAAGCCGAGGTCGCACATGTGGTCGGCCTCGTCGATCACGGTGACCCGGACGTCGGCCAGCGAGCACTCGCCCTGCTGGACGAGGTCGGTGAGCCGCCCGGGAGTCGCGACGACGATCTCGACGCCGCGCCGCAGGGCCTCGATCTGGCGGCCCATGGACATGCCGCCGACGACGGTCTTCATGCGCAGGCCCAGCCCACGGCCGAGGGGCTCCAGGGCGTCGGTCACCTGCATGGCCAGCTCGCGGGTCGGCACGAGGATGATGGCGAGGGGACGGCCCGGCGCGGCCTTGGTGCCGGCGACGCGGGTCATCGTGGGCAGGCCGAAGGCCAGGGTCTTGCCCGAGCCGGTCTGGCCCCGGCCGAGCACGTGACGCCCGGACAGGATGTCGGGGATGGTCGCGCGCTGGATGGGGAACGGGCTGGTGATGCCCTGGCGCGCGAGCGCGGCGATCAGGGGCTTGGGCAGGCCGAGGAGGCTGAACTCCGCCGGGCCCGCGGGGTTTTCCGACACCGCCTGGGGAAGCGCGCCGGGCGCGGCCCCCTCCTGCCCTGCCCCGGCGGGGGCGTCGGCGGGCATGGCGGCGTTGCTGATGGTCACGAGTGTCGTGCCTTTCGATCGAAGAGATGCGGCGCGTCACTTCTGCGAAAGGACGAGCCAGGGGGTGCACGGCGTGCTGCCGCGCGAGGGATCAGTGGTGCCCGGCTGGGGCACTGAGCGGGTGTGTCGGTCACGACACACGAGCACCGCTCATCATCGTCGTCCTTCAGTCTACCGGACGCGCGGCGAAGCGCGATCAGCACGCGCGCGGACGGCGGTGGCGAGGTCGCGGGCAATGGCCAGGGCAAGGCGGCGTGAAAACTTCTGACAGCCTCGCGATCGCGCCCGTGAGCCCCCGTACCGCCGCCCTATCATCGCTAAAAGCGGACAAACCCCCCGATGAATCGCCTTTCTCCGCAAGGCTCCAGAGAGGGGAACGATCACGTGACGCTCAGGACACGGAGCGCCCCGACCGAGCGCACGCTGACCGAGGCACTGCGGGCCCTGGCCGGACGGGTGCCCGCGCGCAGGCTGTTCGTCCAGGTCGACGACGAGGGCCGCGACGCCGCGTCGATGACCGTCCGCGAGCTGGTGGACGAGACCGAGCGCGTGCGCGCCCTGCTCGACCGGTGCGGCCTGCGCCCCGGGGACCGGGCGCTGCTGGTCTACCTGCCGTCCCTCGACTTCGTCGGCGCGTTCCTCGGCTGCCTGGCCGCCGGGGTGATCCCCGTGCCGGTCGCGCCGCCGAACCCCTTCTCGCCGGGTCACGACGCCGAGGTGCTGTCCGCCGTCGCGACCGACTCCGGCGCCGCGGTCCTGCTCACCCACGACGACTACCACCGCATGGTCACCGGTGACCTGTGCCGGGCGGGGCGGCCGTGGCTGTCCACCCACGGGGACCTCCCGCCGGAGCCGGCCGCGGACGGCGAGCCCCGCGCGCGCTGGCACGTGCCCGCCGACCTGGACGACGCGGCGTTCCTGCAGTACACCTCCGGGTCCACCGGCACGCCCAAGGGCGTGATCGTCAGCCACCGCAACATCCACCACGAGCTGCTCAGCCTGGCCCACGACCTCGGCCTCGGCGAGGACACCGTCGCGGTCACCTGGGTGCCGCACTTCCACGACCTCGGCCTGATCAGCTTCCTGCTCAACACCGTGGTCGGCCACTCGACGCGGACGTACGTGCTGTCGCCGCTGAGCTTCCTGCAACGGCCGGCCGTGTGGTTCGACGTGGTCTCCCGGGTGCGCGCGACGCACACGGCGGCACCGAACTTCGCCTTCGACCTGATCGTCCGCAAGACGACGCCCGAGCAGCGCGCCGGGTGGGACCTCGGCTCGCTGCGCCACATCGGCTCCTCGGGCGAGCCGATCCGCCCCGCCACTGTGGAGAGGTTCCTCAGGGCGTTCGTCCCGGCGGGGTTCCCGCCCGGGGCGTTCTTCCCGACCTACGGGATGGCCGAGCACACCCTCAGCCTGACCATGGGCGGCAGCGGGCCGCTCCGCGTCGTCCGGGAGGCCATCGAGCGGGGACTGGCCGTGCCGGCGGGGCCGGACGAGACGGTGGACACAGGCGACACGGTGGCCTACTGGGGCTGCGGCATCTCCACCAAGCCCGGGGCGAGCGTGCGGATCGTCGACCCGGACACCGCGATGCCCTGCCCGCCCGGCCGCGTGGGCGAGATCTGGGCCGACTCGGCGGCCAAGGCGCGGGGGTACTGGAACCGGCCCGAGGAGACCGCGCGGACCTTCCACGCCGCCGTCGCGGACGGGGACCCCCGCCGCTACCTCAGGACCGGCGACCTGGGGTTCATGTACGAGGGCGAGCTGTTCGTCACCGGGCGGCTCAAGGACATGATCATCATTCGCGGGCACAACCACTACCCGCAGGACATCGAGGACTCCGTCCGCGCGTGCCACCCGCTCATCCGCCCCGGTGGCGTGGCGGCCTTCGCCGTCGCCGGGGAGACGGACGAGGAGGGTGAACGGGTGGTGGTCATGGCCGAGACGATCGGCGGCGAGCCCGGCCCGGACGCGACGCTGGACGTCGTCCGCGCCGTCCGGGCCACCGTGCGGCGGCGGCACGGCGGCATCGCGTGCGACGTCGTGCTCGGCCCGCGCGGCCTGGTCCTGAAGACCACGAGCGGGAAGGTGCGGCGCGGCGCCTGCCGCGACGCCTACCTGCGCGGCGAGGCCCCCGCCTGGCCCCTGCCCTCCCGGCGGGGTTGAAGACCCACGACGACCGAAGGAGGCCGCCGCATGGACCGGAACCTCACCCGCGGAGGCCCCGCGCCCACCGCGGGATCCGGGGCCTGCGCGGGCGGCCCGCCGCGACGGGTCTGCGTGCTCGGCGCCGGCGCGAGCGGCCTGACCCTCGCCCGCGAGCTCGTCCGCCTGGGGCACGAGGTGGTGGTGCTGGAGAACACCGACCAGGTCGGCGGCAAGGCGGAGTCGGTGTACGTAGACGGGCGCGCGTACGACATGGGTGCGCACGTGTGCACCACGGCGTACACGGAGCTGTACTCGCTGGCCGCCGAGCTCGGCGTCGAGACCGAGGACGCCACGCCGACGCTGGAACTGGACGCCGGCCACCGGCGGGCCGCCCCGCCCGGCTCCGGCTTCTTCCGGCGCCGGGCGTTCCAGCGCTACCTGCGGCTGCGCGAGCGGGAGTTCCCGGACGCCGGCCGGCCGGGGCTCGCGCACAGCGCCGCCGCGCTCGCCCTGCCGATCTCCTCCTGGCTGGACGCCGAGGGCCTGGGCGCGATGGCCGGCTCGCTCGGCACCGGCTACACCAGCGGCGGCTTCGGCCTGCTGACCGACCCCGGCCTGCCCGCGCTCTACTTCGTGAAGTTCGCCGAGCTCACCGGCCTGGTCGGCTCGGGGGCGCCGCTCGGCGGGCACGCGGGCAACTTCACGGTGAAGGACGGCTTCGCGCGGCTGTGGCGGCGGGTCGCCAAGGAACTGCCGGACGTGCGGACCGGCGTGCGGGTGGAGTGGATCGAGCGCGGCCCCGACGCGGTCACCGTGCGCACCGGCTCGGAACAGGTGACCGCCGACGCGCTGGTGCTCACCGTCCCCCTGGACCGGGTGCGGACGGTGATGGACCTCACCGACGAGGAGCGGGACATCGCCTCCCGCGTCCGGACGGTCGACTACCGCACGGTGCTGTGCCGGGTGTCGGGACTGCCACGCGGAGGGATGTTCCTGCTGCCCTGGCGCGGCGCGGCGGCGGCGACCTCCGGCGGCCGGTGCGTGGCCTACCACAGCCGGTACGCCGGCCAGGACCTCGTCGTCGCCTACTGCTACGGCGACGGCGTGGACGCGGGCGCCCTGCGCGAACGGCTGGGCGAGGACCTGGCCCGGGCCGGCGGACGGCTGGAGGAGGTCCTGCGGGTGGCCGAGTGGCCGTTCATGCCGCACTTCGGGTGCGAGGACGTGGCGGCCGGCGTCCTGGAACGCCTGGAGGCGTCGCAGGGGCTCAACCGGACCTACCACGCGGGGTCCCTGCCGGCCTTCGAGCTGATCGAGACGAACGTCGCCTACGCCCGCGACCTCGCCGCCCGGTTCTTCCAGATCACCGAGCGCGCCGCCGGGCCCGCGCCGCCCCGCGCCGCCGGGCCGGTCCACGCGGACGGCCTGTACGGGGCCGAGGAGATCCGGGTGTGGCTCGTGCGCCGTGTGGCGGCTGAGCTGAACCAGCCCGAGTGCGAGATCGACCCCTCGATCCCCGTGGAGGCGTACGGGCTGGACTCCCTGGAGGTCGCCGACATCCAGGCCGACCTCTCAGAGCGGATCGGCTTCCGGGTGCCGCCGACGCTGCTGTCGGAGTTCCCCACGCTGGACGCCGTCGCCCGCCACCTCGCCTCCGCGGAACGGGCCGAACCGGGCGGAGAGTGATGCGGCAGGCCCACGGCGGCCGCCCGGGGTCAGACGTTGAAGCCGAGCATGCGCAACTGCTCGCGTCCGTCGTCGGTGATCTTGTCCGGGCCCCACGGGGGAAGCCAGACCCAGTTGATCTTCACGTCCGAGACCATGCCGTCCAGGGCCGAGTGCGCCTGCTCCTCGATGACGTCGGTCAGCGGGCACGCCGCGCTGGTCAGCGTCATGTCCAGCGTGGCGACCGGCGCCGCGCCCGGCTCGCCCGGGTCGAGGTTCACCCCGTACACCAGGCCGAGGTCCACCACGTTGACCCCCAGTTCGGGGTCCACGACGTCCTTGAGGGCCTCCATGACGTCCTCCAGGGCCGTATCGCCGTCGAACCCGGCCGGGGTGCCGGTCGGGGTCTCCACGGGCTTGCTCACGCCGCCTCCTCGCCTCGCCGCGCCCCGGCCGGGGTGCGGCGGTAGTCTGCCCGGACTCGCCTGCCGATCACGACGAGCTCCTCACCACGGCGTCCTTGTACGCCATCCAGGCCAGCAGGGCGCACTTCACCCTGGCCGGATACTTGGCCACACCGGCGAACGCCACCGCGTCCCCGAGGACGTCCTCGTCGGGCTCGACCTGGCCCCGGCCCTGCATGAGCCGGGTGAACTCGTCCACGACCGCGAGGCTGTCCTCGACGGTCGTGCCGGTGGCCAGCTCGTGCAGCACCGACGCGGCGGCCTGGCTGATCGAGCAGCCCTGCCCGTCGTAGGACACGTCCTGGACCTTACCGCCGTCGCCCAGTTTCACCCGCATGGTGACCTCGTCGCCGCAGGTCGGGTTCACGTGGTGGACCTCGGCGTCGTACGGCTCGCGCAGCCCCCGCCCCTGCGGGTGCTTGTAGTGCTCCAGGATCAGCTCCTGGTACAGCGACTCGGCGATCATGTCTTATCCGAACACCTTCTGGACGTGGTGGAGCCCTCGGACCAGCGCGTCGATCTCGTCCGTGGTGTTGTACAGGTAGAAAGACGCCCGCGTCGTCGCCGGTATTCCGAAGCGCAGGTGGAGCGGCCGCGCGCAGTGGTGCCCGACGCGGACGGCGATGCCGAACCGGTCGTCGAGAATCTGCCCCACATCGTGGGGGTGTATGCCGGGGATTGTGAACGACAGCGTGCCGCCGCGCTCCTCGGCCGTGGCCGGGCCGATGATCCGCATCCCCGGGACCTCGGCCAGCGCCTCCAGGCCGTACACCGTGAGGTCGTGCTCGTGGCGCCGGATCTGCTCCATGCCGACGCCGGTGAGGTACTCGACGGCCGCGCCGAGCCCGATCGCCTCGACGATGGGCGGGGTGCCGGCCTCGAACTTGTGCGGCACCGGGGCGAAGGTCGAGTGGTCCATCCAGACGGCCTCGATCATCTCGCCGCCGCCGAGGAACGGCGGCATGGCCTCCAGCAGCTCCCGGCGGCCCCACAGCACGCCGATGCCCGACGGGCCGACCATCTTGTGGCCGGTGAAGGCGACGAAGTCGACGCCGAGCGCGGCGACGTCCACCGGGCGGTGGGGCACCGACTGGGAGGCGTCGAGCATCATCAGCGCGCCCACCCGGCGCGCCCGCGCCAGGACGTCGGCGACGGGGTTGACCGTGCCGAGGACGTTGGACTGGTGGACGATCGAGACGATCTTCGTGCGCTCGGTGACCAGCTCGTCCAGCCCGGACAGGTCCAGGCGGCCCTCGTCGGTGACGGGGAACCAGCGCAGCGTGGCGCCGGTGCGCTGGGCCAGCAGCTGCCAGGGCACGATGTTGGAGTGGTGCTCCATCTCGGAGATGACGATCTCGTCGCCGGGCCCGAGGCGGAAGCGCTCGTCGGTGCCCACGGGGTTGCCGAAGGCGTAGGCCACCAGGTTCAGCGCCTCGGAGGCGTTCTTGGTGAAGACGACCTCGTCGCGGCCCGGCGCGCCGATGAAGGCCGCCACCGCGTCACGGGCGCCCTCGTAGGCCTCGGTCGACTCGCTGCCGAGGACGTGCAGGGCCCGCCCGACGTTGCTGTAGTGCTGCTCCAGGTGGTCGCGCATCGTGTTGATGACGTGCGCGGGCTTCTGGGAGGAGTTGCCCGAGTCGAGGTATACGAGGGGCCTGCCCCCGGGCAGCTCGCGGGAGAGGATCGGGAAGTCCTTCCGGATCCTCTCCACGTCGAACACGCTGTCGGTCATGCACTCGCCTTGGTGTAGCGCTCGTAGCCCTCGGCCTCGAGCTTGTCGGCCAGCTCCGGGCCGCCCTCCTCGACGATCCGGCCGCCCGCGAAGACGTGGACGAAGTCCGGCTTCACGTAGCGCAGGATGCGGGTGTAGTGCGTGATCAGCAGCACGCCCGTCTCGCCGGTGGACCGGAAGCGGTTGACGCCCTCGGAGACGACGCGCAGCGCGTCGACGTCGAGACCGGAGTCGGTCTCGTCCAGCACGGCGATCTTCGGCTTGAGCAGTTCGAGCTGGAGGATCTCGTGGCGCTTCTTCTCGCCGCCGGAGAAGCCCTCGTTGAGGTTGCGCTGGGCGAAGGAGGCGTCGATGGACAGGGCGTCCATGCCCTCCTTGAGCTCCTTGGTGAACAGGCGCAGCTTGGGCGCCTCGCCGCGCACGGCCGTGACGGCGCTGCGCAGGAAGTTGGACACCGAGACGCCCGGGACCTCGACGGGGTACTGCATGGCGAGGAACAGGCCGGCGCGGGCGCGCTCGTCGACCGACAGGGACAGCACGTCCTCGCCGTCGAGCGTCACCGTGCCGGAGGTGACGGTGTACTTGGGGTGACCCGCGATCGCGTAGGCGAGCGTCGACTTGCCCGAGCCGTTCGGCCCCATCAGGGCGTGGGTCTCGCCCGACCGGACGGTCAGGTCGACGCCGCGCAGGATCTCCTTGTCCTCCACGGCGACATGCAGGTCACGAATTTCCAGGGTGGGCACTTAGGACTCCTGATCTTGGGCTGTGTCGGTGCCGTCCGCGTCGATCGAGACGAGCACGTCGTCGCCTTCGAGCTTCACGTGGTACACGGGGACGGGTCGGGTGG
Source organism: Sphaerisporangium album (assembly GCF_003323745.1). GTDB lineage: Bacteria > Actinomycetota > Actinomycetes > Streptosporangiales > Streptosporangiaceae > Sphaerisporangium > Sphaerisporangium album. The sequence continues at coordinate 114,053 of NZ_QOIL01000010.1, read as the reverse complement.
CGGGAGGGCCGGTCGGCTTGCCGGAGCGGATGTCGAAACACGAGCCGTGCAGCCAGCATTCCAGCGTGTCGTCGTACACCTCGCCCTCGCTGAGCCGTACCTCGGCGTGCGAGCAGACGTCGTGCAGGGCGAAGACCTCACCGTCCCTGCGGACCAGCGCCACGGGCCGCCCGCCGGCCTCGACCCCGACGACGCCGCCGTCCGGGATGTCGGAAAGGGTGCAGACCTTTTCGAAAGTCATCGTGCAAGCTCCGCCTCCACGGCCGCGAGCACCCGGTCGCGGATCTCCTCCACCTCGATCTTCTGGATCAGCTGCGCGAAGTAGCCCCGCACGACCAGGCGGCGCGCCTCCTCGTAGGGGATGCCCCGGGCCTGAAGGTAGAAGGTGTGCTCGTCGTCCAGCCTGCCGGAGGCCGAGGCGTGCCCCGCCCCCGCGACCTCACCGGTGAGGATCTCCAGGTTGGGCACCGAGTCGGCGCGGGCGCCGTCGGTGAGGATGAGGTTGCGGTTGAGCTCGTAGGTGTCGGTCCCGGTGGCCTCGACACGGATGATCACGTCGCCGATCCACACGGCGTGCGCCTCGTCGCCCTGCAGCGCGCCGCGGTAGTCGACGTGGCTGCGGCAGTCGGGCACGCTGTGGTCGACCAGCAGGCGGTGCTCCAGGTGCTGGCCGGCGTCGGCGAAGTACAGGCCACTCAAGTCGGCGTCGCCGCCGCGCCCGGTGTAGGACACCGACGGCGACAGGCGCACAAGGTCGCCGCCGAGGGTGACCACGAAGCTCTTGAACGTCGCGTCCTTGGCGAGCTGGGCGTGGTGGTGCGAGACGTGCACGGCGTCGCCGGCCCAGTCCTGCAGGCTGACGACCCTGAGCGAGGCTCCGTCGCCGACCACGAACTCGACGTTGTCGGCGTAGACGGCGCTGCCCCGGTGGTCCAGGACGACCACGGCCTGCGCCAGCGGCTCGACCACGACCACCAGGTGGCCGTACGTCGCGCCCTCCGCGCTCTCGCCGCGGAGGTTGACCACGGTGGGCTCGGAGGTCACGGCCTCCTTGGGCACCGTGATCACGGTGGCCTTCTCGAACGAGGTGAACGCCTGGACGCTCACCCGGTCGGCCGGCACGTACGCCTTGCCGACGCGGGAGTCGTCACGGCCGACGGTCTCGACGGAGACCTCCGGGGACGGGTGCACCTCGACGACGACGCTGCCGGTGACCGGGGCGGTGCCGTCGTGCAGGCCGCGCAGGCGCGACAGCGGGGTGAACCGCCAGGACTCCTCGCGCCCGGTGGGCACGGGGAAGTCCTCAAGGTCGTAGGAGGACTTCCCGTGCAGGGTGGAGAGAGGCTTGGTGTCCAGGCCCATGGTCAGCCCACCGCCCCTTCCATCTGCAGCTCGATCAGGCGGTTGAGCTCCAGGGCGTACTCCATGGGCAGCTCGCGCGCGATCGGCTCGACGAAGCCGCGGACGATCATGGCCATGGCCTCGTCCTCGTTGAGGCCTCGGCTCATCAGGTAGAAGAGCTGGTCGTCGGAGACCTTGGAGACCGTGGCCTCGTGCCCCATGGAGACGTCGTCCTCGCGGACGTCGACGTAGGGGTAGGTGTCCGAGCGGCTGATCTGGTCGATGAGCAGCGCGTCGCACTTCACGGTGGACGCCGAGCCCGCCGCGCCCTCCTCGATCTGGACGAGGCCGCGGTAGGACGTGCGCCCGCCGCCGCGCGCGACCGACTTGGAGACGATCGTCGAGGAGGTCTTCGGCGCGAGGTGCACCATCTTGGCGCCCGCGTCCTGGTGCTGGCCCTCGCCGGCGAAGGCGACGCTCAGGGTCTCGCCCTTGGCGTGCTCGCCCATGAGGTAGACCGCCGGGTACTTCATCGTGACCTTGGAGCCGATGTTGCCGTCGATCCACTCCATGGTGGCGCCCTCGTAGGCGACGGCGCGCTTGGTGACCAGGTTGTAGACGTTGTTCGACCAGTTCTGGATGGTCGTGTACCGGCAGCGGGCGTTCTTCTTCACGATGATCTCGACGACCGCGCTGTGCAGCGAGTCGGACGAGTAGATCGGCGCCGTGCAGCCCTCGACGTAGTGGACGTACGAGCCCTCGTCGACGATGATCAGCGTGCGCTCGAACTGGCCCATGTTCTCGGTGTTGATCCGGAAGTAGGCCTGGAGCGGGATCTCGACGTTGACGTTCGGCGGGACGTAGATGAACGAGCCGCCCGACCACACCGCGCTGTTCAGCGAGGCGAACTTGTTGTCGCCCACCGGGATGACCGACCCGAAGTACTCCTTGAAGAGCTCGGGGTGCTCCTTGAGGCCGGTGTCGGTGTCGAGGAAGATGACGCCCTTCTCCTCGAGGTCCTCACGGATCTTGTGGTAGACCACCTCGGACTCGTACTGGGCGGCGACGCCGGCGATCAGCCGCTGCTTCTCCGCCTCGGGGATGCCGAGCTTGTCGTAGGTGTTCTTGATGTCCGCGGGAAGCTCGTCCCAGGAAGCGGCCTGCTTCTCGGTGGAGCGGACGAAGTACTTGATGTTGTCGAAGTCGATGCCCGTGAGGTCGGAGCCCCAGCTCGGCAGAGGCTTCTTGCCGAACAGGCGCAGGCCCTTGAGGCGAAGGTCGAGCATCCACTCCGGCTCGTTCTTCAGCGCGGAGATGTTGCGCACGACCTCCTCGGACAGGCCTCGGCGCGCGGTGGCGCCGGCCACGTCGGAATCGGCCCAGCCGAACTTATAGTTCCCGAGGCCCTCAAGCTCCGGGCGGTCGGTGACAGTCACCTTCCGGTCTCCTTGCTCTTATCGATCGAGTTCCGCGAATTGCCGACGGTCGGGTCGGAGCCGTCACGCGTGCCCTGCGTGGTGTGCTGGGACGCCAGCGCCCGCGGGCTGACGTGGGTCGTGCAAACCCCGTCGCCGTGGGCGATCGTCGCCAGGCGCTGCACCGGCGTGCCGAGCAGATGCCCGAACGCCTCGGTCTCGGCCTCGCAGAGCTGCGGGAACTCCGCCGCCACGTGCGCGACCGGGCAGTGGTGCTGGCACAGTTGCTCGCCGCCGGACTTGGCCGTGCTGGCCGAGGCGGCGTAGCCGTCGGCCGTCAGCGCCTCGGCCAGCACGCGCACCCGCTGGTCGGCGGGGACCTCGCGCATCAACGGCTCCAGGCGCCTGACCAGGCCGCTGACCTGGGATCTGGCGAACTCGGCCACGGCCTCCTCGCCCATGCGCTCGGCCAGGAAGCGCAGCGCGCCGCCCGCGAGACCGTCATAGGCGTGCTCGAAGGCGCTGCGGCCCGCGTCGGTGATGACGAACAGCTTCGCCGGCCTGCCCCGGCCCCGCTGCCCGCGTGGCCGTGCGGTGCGAGGCTCTATCATTCCCTCGGCGAGCAGCGCGTCCAGATGGCGGCGGACCGCCGCGGGCGTGAGCCCCAGCCGCTCGCCCAGCGCGGCGGCGTCGACCGGGCCGTGTTCCAGGATCAGCCGAGCGACGCGCGCGCGCGTACCGCGCTCGGCGCCCTTCTCGGCGTTCGTCATCCCGGTCACGTTTTTCACAACATCAGTGTGCCGTAATTCCTTCCCGAGGCACAACCCGTGAACGCGCGCGGACCGAATGCAGTCCGTCACGCAGGGAAGCCTTACCTAATCTCGACCTTCGCTCGATTCACCCGGCGGGCCTGAGGGCCGTGACGGCGAAGACGGCTCCGAAGGGGTCGGCGAGGACGGCGGACCGGCCCGGCGGCAGGTCCCGGGGCCGCTGGAGCGCCGTCGCGCCGCGCTCGGCCGCGAGGGCCACGACGGCGTCGCAGTCGCGCACGGCGAAATGGACCAGCCAGCGGGCCCGCGCTCCCCCGGGAAGCTCGCCGCCGGTCGGGGTCATGGCCGCGACCGGCCTGCCGTCCACCAGCCACTCGGTGTGCCCCCCGCCGGGGACGCCGCGGCCGGCCCAGCCGAACACGGCCGGGTAGAACGCCTTGGCGTCCTCGGGGTCGCGCGTGTCCAGGGCGCTCCAGCACATCGAGACCGGCTCGCCGACGAGCTGCGCGCCGAAGTGCCGCCCGGGCTCCCAGACCATGAAGACGGCGCCCGCCGGATCCTCGAACACGGCCATGGAGCCCTCGTCGAAGACCTGGACCGGGCCGGTGGACACCCGCCCCCCGGCCTCCTTGACCCTGCCGGCGACCGACTCGGCGTCGCCGGTGGCGATGTAGGTGTTCCAGGCCGGGGGCCTGCCGGGGCCGAACGTGGGCCCGACGCCCGCGACGAGCTTGCCGTCCTGCCGGAACGTCCCGTATCCGCCCGCCTCCGGGTCGGGGTCGAACCCGGCGCGCCACCCGAAGATCTCCTCGTAGAAGGCGGCCGACGCGCGAGGGTCGGGGCTGGAGAGATCCGCCCAGCAGGGCACACCGGGCTGGTAACCGCTACGGGCCGGCATTGCGGACCTCCCTTGCCGCGGACGCTGCGCGCCCGGTCTCCGGACGGGCCCCGGCGCGGAGCACCGGGACCGGCGCCCGTGGCGGCCTCGACGGGACGCGTCGACGCCCTGCCCCGGACTCCCCGCGCGCCGGGGCGAGCACGGGGCCAGCGTCACACGGCGCGCGATCCCCCCGCGCGGCGACCGGCCGCCTTGGCGGGAGGCGCCCGCAACCTTTACCTCCCTTTACCGCGACGCGGCCCGGGCGGCGCGGTCCGGCGCGGGGACCGCCCCGCGCGGTCCCTAGACTCGTCAGCATGGACTCCCCAGCCGTCGCGCTCACCGACCTGGTCAAGCGATACGGCCGCACGATCGCCGTCGACGGCCTGACGCTGAGCGCCGAACGCGGTGCGGTCACGGCCATCCTGGGCCCGAACGGCGCCGGGAAGACCTCGACGATCGAGATCTGCGAGGGGTTCCGCAGGGCCGATGGCGGCGCCGTCCGGGTGCTCGGCCTCGACCCCGCGCGCGACGCCGCGAGGCTCAAGCCCCGCATCGGCGTGATGCTCCAGGCCGGCGGCGTGCCCCCGGCCATGCGGGCCGGCGAGTGGCTGCGGCTGGTCGCCCGCTTCCACGCCCATCCCCTCGACCCTGGAGCGCTGCTCGACCGGCTGGGGCTGACCGAGCACGCCCGCACCCCCTACCGCCGCATGTCGGGCGGCCAGCAGCAGCGCGTGTCGCTGGCCGCGGCCATCATCGGCCGTCCCGAGCTGGTCTTCCTGGACGAGCCGACCGCGGGGCTCGACCCCCAGGCGCGGCACGCCTGCTGGGACGTCGTCGGCGAGCTGCGCGCCCGGGGGGTGTCCACGGTGCTGACCACCCACCACATGGACGAGGCCGAGAAGCTCGCCGACAAGGTGGTCATCATCGACCGGGGCACCGTCGTCGCCGAGGGCAGCCCGCGCACGCTGACGGGCGCCGAGCGCCAGCTCCGCTTCCGGGCCAGGCCGGGGCTCGACCTGGACGAGCTGCTGACCGCCCTTCCCACGGGCACGGCCGCCAAGGAGTCGCCGAGCGGCCACTACGTCATCGAGGGGCACGTCGGGCCCGAGCTGCTCGGCACGGTCACCGCCTGGTGCGCCGCCGAGGGCGTGACCGCCGACGACCTCAGCGTAGAGCGGCGCACCCTGGAGGACGTCTTCCTCGAACTGACCGGAAGGGAGCTCCGGTGACCACCCCGGACATCACCCCCGACATCACGCCGGGCGCGGCCGTCCCGCGCCGCACGGCCCCGTCGGGCGGAGGGCGGGCCCGGTGAGCGCCGCGCTGGACTTCACGCCGCGCCCGGGCGCGGCGCCGCTGCACCGCATGGTGCTGGCCCAGACCGGGGCCGAGGTGCGGGCGGTGCTGCGCAACGGCGAGCAGCTCCTGCTCACCATGATCATCCCGCTGCTCGTGCTCGTCGGGTTCTCGGCCGCCCCGCTGCTGGAGGTGCCGGGCAGGCGCATCGACTTCGTCGCGCCCGGGGTGCTCGCCCTGGCGATCATGTCGACGGCCTTCACCGGCCAGGCGATCGGCACCGGCTTCGAGCGCAGGTACGGCGTGCTCAAGCGCCTCGGCGCCACGCCGCTGTCGCGCGCGGGGCTCATGCTGGCCAAGACCCTCGCGGTGATCACCGTCGAGATCCTCCAGTTCGCCGTCATCGCGGCCGTGGCGCTCGCGCTCGGATGGCGCCCGCACGGCGCCCCGCTGGAGGCGTTCGCCCTGGTCCTGGTGATGGTCCTCGCCGGGACGGCGGCGTTCAGCGGCCTCGCGCTGCTGATGGCCGGCACGCTGCGCGCCGAGGCGACGCTGGCGGCGGCGAACCTCGTCTACCTGGTGCTGCTCGGCCTCGGCGGCGTGGTGGTGCCGGTGACGTCGTTCCCGCACGCGCTGCGCGTGGTGGCCGAGGTGCTGCCCATCACGGCCCTGACCGGGGGCCTGCGGTCGATTCTCGCCCAGGGCGGCGGGCTGCCGGCTCGTGAGCTGCTGATCCTCCTCGCGTGGGCCGCGGTGACACTGGCCCTGGCCGCCCGCACGTTCCGCTGGGAGTGACCCCGGGGCCGCCGGATCCCGTCGCGGCGGGGCCACCTCGCGCGCCCGGCCCCGCGCACGGCCGGTGACTGCGGGGTCTCCCCGCCACGGCATCACGGGTACGCCCGGCCCCGCTCGGCGGGGTGACCCGGGAGGCGGGGAGAGCGCGCGGCGGCCCCCGCGCGCGGGCGGTGACCGGCGTGCATGTATTCCTAGGAGGACACCGACGCGGGCCGTCAGGTCGCGGACACCCCCGGCCGTCCGGCGTCGCGACGTCCCCGATCTCCCCCGACCGCGCCAGAAGGTGCGAGGAACGCGAGAAGACCCTCATGGCCGTGCCGACCCTGTCCGTCTCCGACGGGCCGTTCTCGCGTGATCGCCCGCGCCCCGGCTCCCTCGCCCGGGCGGCGGCCGGGGCCGTGCCCCCGCCGGGGCTGGTGCTCCTGGCGATCCTGTCGGTGCAGATCGGCGCGGGCTTCGCCAAGGACCTGTTCACCGCGCTCCCGCCCACCGCCGTGGTGTTCCTGCGCATCGCCACCGGGGCGCTGATCCTGGGCGTCGTGGCCCGGCCCCGCCTGCGGGGGCTGACGCGGCGCGACCTGGCCGCCGGGCTGGCCTTCGGCCTCACGCTCGGGGTCATGAACATCTCGTTCTACGAGGGCCTGGCGCGGCTGCCGATGGGCATCTGCGTGACGATCGAGTTCCTCGGCCCGCTCGGCGTGGCCGTCGCGGCCTCCCGCCGCAGGGCCGACCTGCTGTGGGTGGTGCTGGCGGCGCTCGGCATCGTCCTGCTGGCGCCGTGGGACGGCGGCGGCGGCCTGAGCCTGCCCGGCATCGGCTTCGCCGCGCTGGCGGGCGCGTGCTGGGCGGCGTACATCCTGCTGTCGGCGGCCGTGGGCAAGCGGTTCCCGGGAACGACCGGGCTGTCCTTCGCGATGATCGTCGCGGTGGCGGTGAGCGCGCCCGCCGGGATCGCCACCGGGGGCGCCGACCTGCTGCGTCCCGAGCTGCTGCTGCTGGGGGCGGGGGTCGGGCTGCTCTCGTCGGTCATCCCCTACAGCCTGGAGCTGGAGGCGCTGCGCCGGATGCCGAAGCGGGTCTTCGGCATCCTGATGAGCGTGGAGCCGGCGGCCGCCGCGCTGGTGGGCCTGTTCGTCCTCGGGGAGATCCTGAACGTGCGCGAGTGGGCGGCGATCGGCTGCGTGGTCATCGCCTCGGTCGGCGCCACCCGCACGTCCTGAGCACGTCCTGAGCGCGTTCTTAAGCGCCGTCCGAAGCACCGGGTCCGGGGAGGCGCGGATCGGGCGCGGGGGCCGCCGCTCCCGGGGCGTGGACGGGAACGGCGGCCCGGCCTCAGGCCTTGACCTCGCGCAGGCGCCCGGTCTCGACCTCGTACACGAAGCCGCGCACGGAGTCCTTGACCGGGATGAACGGGTCGGCCCTGATGCGGTTGACCGACTGCACGACGTCCTCGTCCAGGTCGGTGAACGCCTCGGCGGCCCAGTCGGGCTTGATGCCGGTCTCGGCCTCGATCGCGTGCTTGAAGCCGTCGTCGGTGAAGGTCAGCATGCCGCAGTCGGTGTGGTGGATCAGGATGATCTCGCGGGTGCCGAGCAGGCGCTGGCTGATGGCGAGGCTGCGCCGCTCGTCGGCGGTGACGACCCCGCCGGCGTTGCGGATGACGTGCGCGTCGCCCTCGGACAGACCGAGCAGGCCGTAGACGTTGAGCCGCGCGTCCATGCAGGCGAGGACGGCGACGCCCTTGGCCGGGGGCAGCGGGAGGTGCCCCTTGTCGAACCGCTCGGCGTATCGCCCGGCGTTGGCGAGAAGTTCGTCCGTGACGCTCATGTGGCCCTCCGAGGTCAGGTGACTCTTGTCCGTCGCCGACCCACGATTCCCCACATTACCTATCGAGTCAACAGGTTAACCGTACGTGGCCATACCGATCACAACCCATCACCGCTGACGGGAGGCAGTCCAGGGAGGACGCTCGCGCGCCGGCCGGTCACTCCGGGCGGTCGGCCCAGATGCCTCGTACGTGCTGGATATGGTGCTCCATCACGCGCCGGGCGGCCCCGGCGTCGCCGCGCACCAGCGCGTCCAGGAGGTCCAGGTGCTCCCGGGCCGAGTGGACGAGCGCGCCCCGCTCCGACAGGCCCTTCAGCCCGTACAGCCGGGCGCGGTACCTCAGGTCGCGGGCGATCTCGACCAGGTGGGCGTTGCCCGCCAGCCGGAGCAGGTCCACGTGGAAGCGCAGGTCCGCGTTGACGTAGGCCAGAAGGTCGCCGGACTCGGCCGCGGCGACGATCTCCAGGGCCACCGGCCGCAGCGACTCGAACTCCCCCGCCCGCGCGGCGTCGGCCAGGCGGGCGACCGTCGGCACCTCCAGCAGCGCGCGGATCTCGGTGAGCTCGTCCAGCTCGCGCTCGGACAGCTCGGTCACCCGGAAGCCCTTGTTGCGCACCGCCTCGACGAGCCCCTCCTTGGCCAGGTCGAGCATGGCCTCGCGCACGGGCGTGGCCGAGACGCCGAACTGGGCGGCCAGCACCGGCGCCGAGTACACGACGCCCGGGCGCATCTCCGCGGCGACCAGCGCGTCCCTCAGGGCCTGCGCGACCTGCTCGCGCAGGCTCTGGCGCCCGCTCATGACCGGCAGGTGGAGCCCGCCCTCCTCGCTCACGGCCCGCTCCGCTCGGACCCAGTGGTCATCCCGGCATCCCCTCCCGGCTCATTGCCCCTCCACGCGCCGTGACGGCGGCCGCCACGACCAGATCCTCCCAGGCCATGCCCACGCTCTCGAACAGCCTGGGCCATCGGCAGGAGCCCGCGGACGGCGTCTCCGTCGATGCAGGGCGGCGCGCTCATCGGAGCGTGAACCCGGGGCCGACGGGGTCGCGGGGGTCGAGGGTGAAGCGGTGCGTCCCGGTGCGGTAGGCCATGCCGGTGATCTCGGGGATCACGGCGTCGCCGCGCACCTCGGCGACCCGCCCGGTGAACACGCTGCCGACGACGCTCTCGTGGACCAGCTCCCCGGTGAACCCGTCGGCGTGGAGCAGGGCGAGCCGGGCGGCGGTCCCCGAGCCGCAGGGCGAGCGGTCCACCTCGCCGTCGGCGAAGACGGTGACGTTGCGCTGGCGGCCGGGGGCGAGCTCGTCGTGGAAGATCACGCCGTAGACGCCCGACAGCCGGTCGTCGGCGGGGTGCCGGGCCGCGGGGTGGCCCGCCAGCGAGGCCTTGACGGAGCGGCCGAGGGCGATGAGGTCGGTGAGGTGGCGGGGCTCCACGGCGAGCCCGAACGCCGCGGCGGGCACCGAGGCGTAGATCGCGCCGCCGTAGGCGACGTCCACCGTGGTCTCGACGACGGCGCGCCCGGTGGTCGCGGTGACCGGGACGTTCCGCGCGACCACGCGGGAGGGAACGTTCCTGAACGTCACCGACTCGATCGTCCCGCCCGCGCGGCGCACCCGGGCCGTGACCCGGCCGGAGGGCACGTCGACGACCACGTCGGTGTCGCCGTCGGGGGCGGCCTTGACCAGGCCCGTCTCCACGGCGTGGACGCCAAGGGCGATGGTGCCGTGGCCGCAGGCGGTGGAGTAGCCGTCCTTGTGCCAGAACAGCACGCCGAGGTGGGCCCCCTCGTCGTCCGGGGGGACCAGGAAGCATCCGTACATGTCGGCGTGGCCGCGCGGCTCGTGGCACAGCAGCCTGCGGATCCGGTCGACGTCCGGGCCGGACGCGCGGGTCCTGCGCTCCAGCACCGTCCGGCCGGGGATCTCCGGCGCGCCGGCCGTGACGACGCGGAACGGCTCCCCGCCGGTGTGGTAGTCCACCGTCTCGATCGCCGTCTCCTGCGGGCCTTCCATCGTCAGACCCCGCCCAGGTACGCCTCGACGACCCGGGAGTCGCCGCGCAGCTCGGCCGCGGACCCGCCGAGCACGCACGCGCCGCTCTCGATCACGTACCCGCGGTGGGCGATCTTCAGCGCCGCCTTGGCGTTCTGCTCGACCAGCAGGACCGACACCCCTTCCAGGTTGACCTCGCGGACCAGTTCCATGACCGAGGCGACGACGAGCGGCGCCAGGCCCATGGACGGCTCGTCCAGGAGCAGCAGCCGGGGGCCGGAGACCAGCGCGCGGCCGATGGCGAGCATCTGCTGCTCGCCGCCCGACAGCGTGCCGCCCTGCTGGGCGCGGCGCTCGGCGAGGCGCGGCAGCAGCGCGTAGACGCGGTCGACGCGCCGGCGGATCTCGGCCTTGTCGCGGACCGGATACCCGCCGATCTGCAGGTTCTCATGGACGGTCAGCGTGCTGAACACCCGGCGTCCCTCGGGGACGTGCACCAGGCCCGCGCGGACGATCGCTTCGGGCCTGGCCCGGGTGAGGTCCCGGCCGTCGAAGACGATCTTCCCGGCGCTCGGCCGCACCAGGCCGGAGATCGCCGAGAGCGTGGTGGTCTTGCCGGCGCCGTTGTTGCCGAGCAGCGCGACGATCTCGCCCTCCCCGACGGTCAGCGACATGCCGCGCAGGGCGTGCACGCCGCCGTAGTGCACGTCGAGCCCGCCGACCTCAAGCGCCGCCATCGCGGCCTCCCCGGTACTCGTCGGCCGCCTCGTCCTCGTCGTCCTTGCCCAGGTACGCCTCGATGACGGCGGGGTCGCGGCGGACGTCCTCGGGACGGCCGTCGGCGATCTCGCGACCGAAGTTGAGCACGACCACCCGCTCGGACACCTCCATGACCAGCCCCATGTCGTGCTCGATGAGCACGGTGGCGATGCCGAGGCCGCGGATCCTGCGGATCAGGTCGAGCATCTCGGCCTTCTCGCCGTGGTTGAGCCCGGCGGCGGGCTCGTCCAGCAGCAGCAACCCGGGCTTGCGGGCCAGCGCGCGGGCGATCTCCACCCGCCGCTGCTCGCCGTACGGCAGGGCGCGGGCCTCGCCGAAGCGGTCGCCGCGCAGGCCGACGAAGTCCAGCCAATGGTGGGCCTGCTCGGTGCACTCGCGCTCGGTGCGCCGGTAGCGCGGGGTGTGCAGCAGCGCGTCGAGGAAGCTCTGGCCGAGCCACAGGTGCGCCCCGGCGCGGACGTTGTCCAGGACGGACATCTCTCCGAACAGGCGCAGGTTCTGGAACGTGCGGGCCACGCCGAGCGCCGCGATCCTGGACGGGCGCAGGCCGGTGACGTCCCTGCCCGACAGGGTGACGCGGCCGGCGGTGGGCCGGTAGAACCCGGTCACGCAGTTGAAGGCCGAGGTCTTGCCCGCGCCGTTGGGCCCGATGACCGAGACGATCTCGGCCTCGCCGACCGAGAAGCTCAGGCCGTCGATGGCGAGCAGGCCGCCGAAGGACAGGCGCAGGTCCTGGACGGACAGCAGGGTCATGAGCCCGCCTCCCGGGAGCGGTGCGGCCACAGTCCCTGCGGGCGGACCAGCATGACGAGGATGAGCAGGACGCCGAAGGCGAAGAAGCGGTAGTCCGCGAGGTCGCGCAGCACCTCGGGCAGCAGGCTGATGACGATCGCGCCGATCACCACGCCCGGGGTCGAGCCCATGCCGCCGAGCACCACGGCCATGAGCACGAGCGCCGACTGCAGGAACGTGAAGCTGCCCGGCGAGATGGCCGAGAGCTGCGCGGCGAACAGCACGCCCGCCAGGCCGCCCCAGACGGCGCCCGCGATGTAGGCGGCGAGCTTGACGCGGTAGGTGTGCACGCCCATGGCCTCGGCGGCGTCCTCGTCCTCGCGGACGAACCGCCAGGCCCGTCCGAGGCGGGAGCGGCCGAGCCGGGAGGCGCCGATGACGGCGACCGAGACGACCACCACGACGAGGTAGTAGAAGACCACCGGGCTGCCCGTCAGGCCGGGGATGCCGTAGATGCCGGAGGGGCCGCCGGTGACGTCCAGGTTGTTGGCGGTGATGCGGATGATCTCGCCGAAGCCCAGCGTGACGATGGCCAGGTAGTCGCTGCGCAGCCGCAGGGTCGGGGCGCCGATCACGATGCCGGCGACCACCGTGACGGCGATCACGGCGGGCACGGTCGCGACCAGCGGAAGCCCGAGCCGGGTGCTGAGCACGCCGCTGGTGTAGGCGCCGACGGCGAAGAAGGCGACGTACCCGAGGTCGAGCAGGCCGCAGAAGCCGACCACGATGTTCAGCCCGGAGGCGAGCATCACGAAGATCGCCGCGCTGGTCATGACCGACAGAGCGTACGGCGTGGCGATGACGAACGGGGCCAGGACCGCGATCGCGAGCCCGGCCAGGCCCGCCCACCTGCTGTCGAACAGCCGCGAGGTGGCGCGGCCGAGCGCCGTCCCGCGGCGCGGCCGGGCGGGGGCGGGGGCGGGGGCGGGCGCGGTCACACGCGCTCCGTCACGCGCTCGCCGAGCAGGCCGGTCGGCCGCACGGTCAGGAAGAGGATCAGCACGCCGAAGGCGAACACGTCGCGCCACTCGCCGCCGAGCCAGTAGGTGCCGAACGACTCCAGCAGGCCGAGCAGCAGGCCGCCGAGCATGGTGCCGGTGATGTTGCCGATGCCGCCGATGACCGCCGAGGTGAACGCCTTGAGCCCGATGAGGAAGCCCATGAGGAAGTCGACCTTGCCGTAGTAGGCGCCGGCCATCACGCCGGCCGCGCCCGCGAGCGCCGAGCCGAGGAAGAACGTGCGGGAGATCACCGCGTTGACGTTGATGCCCATCAGCGCGGCCGTGCGCGGGTCCAGGGCGATGGCCCGCATGGCGCGGCCCTCGCGGGTGCGGGTGACCAGCACGTTCAGCCCCGCCATCAGGGCGATCGCGACGATGATCAGCGCGACCTGCTGGAGGGTGATGCGCGCGCCGAGCAGCTCGACGGTCGTGCCGCCGAGCCTGAGCGGGTAGACCCGCGGGTCGGCGCCGGCGGCGGCGCGCATGCCGTACTCCAGCGCGAAGGAGGCGCCGACCGCCGTGATCAGCAGGGACAGGCGCGGCGCGCTCCGCAGCGGCCGGTAGGCGACGCGCTCCAGCACGACGCCGGACAGGCCGGTGACGCCCATCGTGACGACCAGGACGCCGAGCAGGACGGGCAGCGCCATGCCCGGCGAGACGCCGCCCACCGCTCCGAGGATCGCGAAGCCGGTGAAGGCGCCCAGCATGTAGATGTCGCCGTGGGCGAAGTTCAGCAGCTTCATGATCCCGTAGACCATGCTGTAGCCGAGCGCCACCAGCGCGTAGAACGAGCCGACGAACAGCCCGTTCCAGATCAGTTGTGCCATGTCGTGCTTCCTTCGAGGCCGCGGCGGCCGGGCGCCGGGTGGGCGCCGGCCGCCGGGGGGACCGCCGTGCGGATCATGGGGTGGTCACCGCGGGGGAAGCCGCCGTACGGGACGTGCCGGGCCTCACTTGAGCGCGTCCTGCAGGGCGAACTTTCCGGACTTCACGACCAGGATCTGGAAGCCGCCGGTGGACAGGGTGTGGTCGGCGGTGAACTTCAGCGGGCCGGAGAACATCGGGAAGCCGTCGACGGCCTCCAGCGCGGCGATCACCTTGTCGCCGTCGGTGGACCCGGCCTTGGTGATCGCCTCGGCGGCCAGCCGGACGCCGTCGTAGGCCTGGTTGGAGTACGGCCCGGGGTCGGCGTTGAACTTCTTCTTGTAGGCGGCGATCCAGGCCTCGGCGCCCTGGAGCGTCTCGGGGGTCTGGGTCATCGTGGCGTACACGCCCTCGGCGGCGTCGCCCCCGGCGATCTCGGCGAGCTTCTCCGACACCGCGCCGTCGCCGACCATGACGCTGCCCTTGTACCCGGCCTGGCGGAGCTGGCGGATGATCAGGCCGCCCTCCTGGAAGTAGCCGGTCCAGTAGACGAAGTCGGGCTTCTTGGCCAGGATGTTGTGGATGTTCGCGCTGTAGTCGCTCTCCTTGGGCGTCACCGCCTCCAGGATCGCCGTCTCGGGACCGCCGGCCTCGTCGAGCAGCTTCTGGGTGCGGACGGCGATGTCCTTGGAGTAACTGGTGTTGTCGTGCACCAGCGCGACGCTCGTGGCGCCCTGCTTGGTCATCCAGGCCATGGCCGCGGTCGCCTGCTGGGTGCCGGTGCCGTTGATCAGGAAGACGTGCTTGAGGTGCTGGTCGACGAGTTCCTGCGAGTTCGCCGCCGGGATGATCATCGGGATGTTCGCCTTGCCGAAGACCGGCAGGGTGGGCAGCGTGGCCCCGGAGCAGTAGCCGCCGACCGAGACCTTGATCCCCTCGGTGACGAGCTTGTTGGCGCCCGCGACGGCGGTCTGCGCGTCGCAGGCGTCGTCGGCGACCTTGAGCTCCAGCTTGCGGCCGAGGACGCCGCCCTTGCCGTTGATCTCGTCCACGGCGAGCTGGGCGGCGTTCTTCATGTACGGTCCGATGGCGGCCTCGCTGCCGGACTGCGGGATCAGCATCCCGAGCGTGATGGGTCCCTCGTCTCCCCCGGAGTTCGAGCCGCCGTCGAGCAGGCCCTGCCCGCATCCGGCGGTCAGCAGGCTCGCGGCCGCCAGCATCGCCGCGATCACCGATATACGCGATCTGCCCATCGTCTCTTCTCCTCGCGAAACAGCGCCGTCCCACATGGTGCGTGACATTGCACCTGTGGCCCATGTCCGCGTCAAGACGTCGATACCAGACCGTTAGGAGGCCGGTAAGGACCCGTAGGGGCCGGTGACGACCCGCCGCGCCCCCCGGGGACCGTGGTCAGTGACCGGCAGGCGCCAGCGCGACCGTGCGGGTCGAGGTGTAGAACTCCTGGGCTGCCTTGCCCTGCTCGCGGGGCCCGTAGCTGGAGTCCTTCTCGCCGCCGAACGGCAGGTGGAAGTCCACGCCCGAGGTGGGGCTGTTGACCTTCACCAGGCCGGTGTCCAGCCGCGCCGAGACCTCCAGCGCGCGGTCCAGGTCGCGGGTGTAGACGGCGGAGACCAGCCCGTAGCGCACGCCGTTGGCCAGGGCCACGGCCTCGTCCACCGACCCGGCGTCCTGCACCAGGCAGATGGGGCCGAACACCTCGTCGCACGCCAGGACGTGCCCGTCCGGGACGTCGTCCACCAGGGTGGGCGCGGCGAACCAGCCGGCGCGGTCCAGCGCCGCGCCGCCGGTCAGCGTCCGCCCCCCGGTGGCGGCCGCGACGACGCGGTCGCGGGCGGCCTCGTCGATCAGCGGCCCGACGGCGGTGCCGGGGTCGGACGGGTCGCCCACGCCGAGCTTGGCGACGGCGGCGACCAGCGCCTCGCGCACCTCCGCGGCGTTGCCGACCGTGATCACCCGCTTGGTCGCGGTGCACTTCTGCCCGGCGTACCCGAACGCGGCGGCGGCGATCTGCGCGGCCGCCGCCTCCAGGTTGGCGTCGCGCAGGACGATGGCGGCGTTCTGGCCGCCCATCTCGGCCTGGACGGCGACGCCCCGGCGCACCGCGGCCACGCTCACCTCGCGGCCCACGGCCGCCGATCCGGTGAAGGAGACGACGTCGGCGGCCTCCACGAGCGCCGCGCCCTCCTCGGGACCGCCGGGGACGACCTGGAACAGGTCCTCGGGCAGGGCGAGCAGCTCGGCCAGGCGCAGGGCGCAGGCGAGGGCGTGCGGGGCGGGCTTGAGGACGACGGCGTTGCCGAAGGCCAGCGCCGGGGCCGCCTTCCACAGCGGAATGGCCAGGGGGAAGTTCCACGGCGTGATCAGGCCCGCCACGCCACGCGGGCGCCTGCGCGTGTAGGCGAGCCCGGCGCCGGAGGGCTCGTGCACGGCGCCGATCGGGTCGAAGACCTGCTGGGCGTAGTAGCGCAGGATCGCCGCCGACCGCGCGACCTCGCCCCTGGCCTCGGCGACCGGCTTGCCGGCCTCCCGGACCACCAGCTCGGCGAGCTCGCCGGCGGCGCCCGCCACGGCCTCGGCCGCGGAGGTCAGCGCGGCGGCGCGCTCGGCGGCGTTCGCCCCGGCCCACCGCGCCTGCGCGGCCCGTGCCCGTCGCACGGCATCGGCGACGCCGTCCGCGCCGGCCACGGGCGCGCTCGCCACCAGGTCGGCGGGGTTCTGCGGCGAACGGCTTTCGACAACATCCATCGTGGACCCCTCTTCGATCTCCATGCCGGGCGAGCGCTGTCCCGCTACATAAAACCATAGTCCATGTCGTGGACCACGATACGGCCACCAGGACATCACAGCAGAAAGCCCTCCGGGAAGGGGTCCGCCGGGTCCAGGAAGTGCTGCGCCGTGCCCGTCAGCCACGCCCGGCCCGTGATCGCCGGGACGACGGCGGGCACCCCCGCCACCTCGGTCTCCTCCAGCAGCCGCCCGGTGAACCGCGTGCCGATGAACGACTCGTTGACGAAGTCCTCGCCCAGGGGGAGCTCGCCGCGCGCGTGCAGTTGCGCCATGCGGGCGCTGGTCCCCGTGCCGCACGGCGACCGGTCGAACCAGCCCGGATAGATGGCCATGGCGTGCCGCGACAGCCGCGCGTCCGAGCCCGGGGCGACGAACTGCACGTGGTGGCAGCCCCGGATTCCCGGGTCCAGCGGGTGCACGGGCTCGTCCGCCTCGTTGATCGCCGCCGAGATCGCCAGGCCCGCGTCCAGGATGTCCCGCCCCCTGGCCCGGTCGAACGGCAGCCCCACCGACTCGATCGGCAGGATCGCGTAGAAGTTGCCGCCGTAGGCCAGGTCGTAGGCCACCTCGCCGAACCCGGGCACCTTGACCGTGCGGCCGAGCCCCGCGCTGAACGACGGCACGTTGCGGATCGTCACCGCCGCCGCCACGCCGTCCTCCACCCGCACCGTCGCGACGACCAGACCGGCCGGGGTGTCCAGGCGCACGGTCGTGACGGGCTCGACGACCTCGACCATGCCCGTCTCGACCAGGACGGTCGCGACGCCGATCGTGCCGTGGCCGCACATCGGCAGGCACCCGGACACCTCGATGTACAGCACGCCGAAGTCGGCGTCGGGACGGGTGGGCGGCTGGAGGATCGCGCCGCTCATCGCCGAATGGCCGTGCGGCTCGAACATCAGCAGCTTGCGGACGTGGTCGAGGTGCGCCAGGAAGTACTCCCTGCGCTCGGCCATGCTCGCCCCGGGGATCACGCCCACTCCCCCGGTCACCACGCGCGTCGGCATGCCCTCGGTGTGCGAGTCGACGACGTGGTAGATCTTCCTGGTCCTCATCGCCTCCTCACCTCAGCCCTCCGGCCAGCGCCTTCTCCGTGGCGACGCGGACGGCGGCCTCGTGCTCGGGGGTCAGCGGGACGCGCGGCGGGCGGCACGGGCCGCCGTACCGGCCGGCGACGTCCATCGACAGCTTGATCGCCTGGACGAACTCGACCTTGGCGTCCCAGCGCAGCAGCGGGTGCAGCGCCCGGTACAACGGCAGCGCCGTCGCCACGTCGCCCTCGGTCGCCGCCCGGTACAGCGCCACGCAGGACGCGGGCAGCGCGTTCGGGAAGCCGGCGACCCAGCCGACCGCCCCGGAGAGGGCCAGCTCCAGCACCACGTCGTCCGAGCCGATCAGCACGTCCAGGCCCGGGGCCAGCTCCGCGATCTCGTAGGGGCGGCGCACGTCGCCGGTGAACTCCTTGACCCCTGCGATCAGGCCCTCGGCGTGCAGCTCCGCCAGCAGCGACGGGACCAGGTCCACCCTGGTGTCGTACGGGTTGTTGTAGGCGACGATCGGCAGGCCCGCCTTGGCGACCTCCCGGTAGTGGCCGAGCACCGCCCGCTCGTCGGCGCGGTAGGCGTTCGGCGGCAGCAGCATCACCGCCTGGCAGCCGGCCTCTGCCGCCTGCTCGGCCCAGCGCCGCGCCTCGGCCGCGCCGTACGCCGCCACGCCCGGCATCACGCGGTCGCCCCCGATCGCCGCGACGGCCGTCTCGACGACGCGGGCGCGCTCCCCGGGGGTGAGCGTCTGGTACTCGCCCAGCGAGCCGTTGGGCACCACGCCGTCGCATCCCTGCTCGACCAGATGGCGGCAGTGCTCGGCGTAGCGGTCCTCGTCGACGCTCAGGTCCTCGCGCAGCGGCAGCGCCGTCGCCACCATCACACCGTGCCAGGGCTTCTCACGGGTCGTCATCGGGCTTCCTCTCCTGCGGGGTCGTTTGCCGTGCCTTGCGTCTCGTCCGCCCGGTCCGGGAGGCCCGCCAGGTCGCCCAGCCGTACGGGGTGCGCCACCGGGCGGCGGGGCGGCGGGGACGTCTCGCCCGCCAGGCGCGCCACGGCGTACCCGCAGACGCGGCCCTGGCACCAGCCCATGCCGGGACGGGCCAGCAGCTTCACCGACCGCGCGTCGGTGGCGCCGAGCGCCAGCGCCTCCCGGACGCGCGCGTACGGGACCTCCTCGCAGCGGCAGACCAGCGTGTCGCCGCGCAGCCAGCCCTTCCACCCGTCGCGGACCGGATATGCGTCCTGCATCGCCCGGCCGAAGGCGGCCAGGCGGTCACGCCTGCGTGACAGGGCGGGCGCGGGCCGCACGGGGCGGCCGAGGTCGGCGGCCACGGCGCGCCCGGCGATCCAGCCCTCGGCCTCGGCCAGGTCCGCGCCGCCGACGCCGGTGGGCTCGCCCGCCGCGTAGACGCCGGGCACGCTGGTGCGCATCCCGGCGTCCACCACGACCACCTGCTCGCCGTCACCGCCGGCCTCGGTGGCGCAGCCGAGCTGGGTGGCCAGCTCGATCTGCGGGACGAAGCCGTAGCCGACCGCCAGCGCGTCGCAGGCGATCGTCCGCCGCGCGCCGGGAGTCCAGTCGCGGCCGAGCCGGGCCACGGTGACGTGCGTGAGCCGGTCCCCGCCGTGCGCCTCGACCACGGCGTGACGCACGGCGTACGGGACGCGGCGCCGCGCGAGGCGCCACAGGTATCCCGCGCCCTCGGCCAGCTTGCCCGGACGGACCGCCAGGGCCGGGGCGAGGCCGGCGCCGCCGTTCGCCTCGAACACGCCCGCCACGCGCGCGCCGGCCTCGGCCAGGCCCGCCGCGACGGGCAGCAGGAACGGGCCGGTCCCGGCGACGACGACCGTCCGCCCGGCAGGCACGAGGTCGCCCTTGAGCAGCGCCTGCGCGCCCCCGGCGGTGAGCACGCCGGGCAGGTCCCAGCCGGGGAAGGGCAGCGGGCGGTCGTGCGCGCCGGTGGCGATCAGCAGCCGCCGGGCGCGGAGGGTCACGCGCCGCTCGTCCCGCGTCCCCGCCAGGCAGTGGACGATGAACCCTGCGGCCGCGTCCTTCCCGGGGTTCTGGTCGGCCTCGTTCCCCGGATCGTTCCCGGCGGCCTTCCCGGCGTTCCCGGCGGTGTTCCTCTCCGCGTTCTTCTCCACGGCCTTCTCCACGGCCCAGACCCGGTGCCCGAGGCGCACGTCCACACCGGTGAGGGCCTCGGCGAGGCGGGTGAAGCGGCCGAAGCCGCGCTGCGGCGTGCCGGGGTGCCCGGCGCGGAGGCCGGGGGGCGCGTGCCGGAAGTACTGGCCGCCCAGGCGCGCCTGCGCGTCGACCAGCACCACGTCCAGCCCCGCGCGCGAGGCGGCCACGGCGGCCGCCATCCCGGCGGGGCCCGCCCCGACGATGGCCAGGTCCCTCGTGCCCGGCCCCTCATGGCCCGATCCCGGCATGGCCCGGTCGCTCATCCCGTGGTCACCCGGTCCCCCGGCAGGGCCTCGGTCTGGCAGGCGCGCAGCGACGGCGTGCCGTTCACCGTGACCAGGCAGTCGAAGCAGATCCCGATGCCGCAGAACAGGCCGCGCGGACGCCCGCCGACCCGGGTCGTGCGCCAGGAGACCACCCCGGCGGCGTGCAGGACGGCGCCGATCGTCTGGCCCGGCGCGGCGGGCACCGGGCGGCCGTCCACGGTGATCTCGAAGGCGGGCACAGGCCGCGCCCCGTCGAGGCGGCCCGCGTGGGGGCCTTCCTGCGATCGCGTCATGCGGCGAACCTTTCCGGGCGGAAGGGGCTCAGGTCCAGCGTGGGGGCGGCCCCGGCGAGCAGCCCCGCGACGAGGTGGCCGGTCGCCGGGGCGAGGCCGATGCCCGCGCCCTCGTGGCCGCACGCGTGGTACAGGCCGGGCGCGCGCGGATCGGCCCCGATGACGGGCAGATGGTCGGGACAGTACGGGCGGAAGCCGCAGTACGCCCTGATCACCCGGCGGGCCGCCAGCCCGGGGAACAGCGCGACGGCCTGGCGGGCGAGCGCCTCCAGCACCGGGATCGACGTCGTGCGGTCGAAGCCGACGCGTTCGCGGCTGGCCCCGATGAGCACGGTGCCGGAGGGCGTTCCCTCGATCACGGCACTCGTCTCCAGGCCCTCCGAGTCGCTCGCCACGTCGGTGACGTACGCGGCGGTGTAGACCTTGTGCCTGATCAGCGGCGGCCCGAGGCGTCCGCCGAGCGGCTCGGTGACCAGGATGAAGCCCCGGCGGGGCAGGATCGGCAGGTCCAGCCCGGCGAGCGCGGCGACCTCTCCGCTCCAGGTGCCCGCCGCGTTGACCACGGCGCCCGCCGGGATGTCCCCCTCGTTCGTGCGTACCCCGGTGACCCGGTCGCCGTCGCGCAGCAGCCCGGTGACCTCCACGCCGGTCCGCAGGACGGCTCCGGGGGCGCCGCTCAGGAGGCGGGCGGCGGCGAGCATGGGCTGCACCTGGGAGTCCTGCGGGTAGTACACCCCGCCGGCCAGGTCCGGCGTGAGGTCGGGCTCGTAGCCGGGCAGCTCGCCGGCGGCCACGGGCACGTGCTCGACGCCCGCCCCGGCCTGGGCGACGGCGAGGTCGGCGAGCGACCCGAGCACCTCGGACGTCTCGGCGACGACCAGCCCGCCCTTGGCCTCGTACTCGAACCCGCCCAGTCCGGCCAGCTCGCGCCAGAGGCGGGCCGACAGCAGCGCGAGCTCCAGCTCGGGACCTGGTTCCTTGTCGGAGACGAGGATGTTCCCCTCACCGGCGCCGGTGGTCCCCGCCGCGACCGGCCCCCGGTCCAGGACCGTCACGGAGAGCCCCGCCCGAGCGGCGTAGTACGCGCACGCCGCCCCGACGACCCCCGCGCCGACCACCACGACGTCCGTCATCCCCACCCCAACGCCACAATCCTCAACGAATCAGTAATATGTCACATAGCCGCAACCCCAATCAATACCCGCCCATCTCCGCCCGGCCCACGCGAGGGGCAG
This sequence comes from Sphaerisporangium album, assembly GCF_003323745.1. Taxonomy (GTDB): domain Bacteria; phylum Actinomycetota; class Actinomycetes; order Streptosporangiales; family Streptosporangiaceae; genus Sphaerisporangium; species Sphaerisporangium album. The sequence continues at coordinate 92,462 of NZ_QOIL01000010.1, read as the reverse complement.
CCGGAAGGGTGAGGAACGAGCCCCTTCCTTACCGACGGCGGAAGGCACAGGCGCGGAGGCGGCTCACGCAGCGCGACCGGAGGTCGCGTAACGGACACACCACAATCAGAGGCACTCCCCCCGGCACCTACGATGTGTGCCGTGACCGCAGCAGACCAGTTCTCCAGTAACGACGGGCGGCCTCTTCCCGAACGGCTCCGGGGCCGGGCCCTGGAGTTGTTCCACTCCGCCTGGTCGCCGACCGCCGCGTCGATGCGACGGTGGGCGCTGGCGAGCGTGGTGGCGAACGCGGGCATCGCCGTCACCGGCGCCGCCGTCCGCCTCACCGGATCCGGGCTCGGCTGCCCGAGCTGGCCGCGCTGCACGCCCGGCAGCTTCGTCCCCGCGCCGCACGACGCCCACGCGCCGCTCAACATGGCGATCGAGTTCGGCAACCGCCTGCTGTCGTTCCTGGTGCTCGCGGTGGCGGTGGGCTGCGTGGTCGCGGCCTTCCGGCTGGTCCCCCGCCGCCGGGCGCTGACGCGCCTGGCACTGATCCAGCCCGCGGGGGTGGCCCTCCAGGCGGTGTGGGGCGGCCTGGTGGTCCGCTCGGCGCTCAACCCGGTGACGGTCAGCGTCCATTTCCTGGTGTCCATCGGCATGATCGCCGGCGCGTTCGCGCTCTACGCCCGTTCCGGCGAGGGGGACGCGCCCGCGCGCCGCCTCGTCCACCGCGACATCCGCACGCTCGGGTTCGTGCTGGTCACGGCGGTGTTCGTGCTGCTGGTCGCTGGCGTGGTCGTCACGGGCACGGGCCCGCACTCCGGCGACGAGGCGGCCTCACGTTTCAACTTCGACATCGAGACCATGGCGCGCCTGCACGCCGACACGGTGTGGGTGGTGCTCGGCCTGACCTTCGCGCTGCTGTTCGCGCTGCACGTCACCGACGTCCCGGGCCGGGCCCGGCGGGGCGCGCTGGTGCTGCTCGGCGTCGAGCTGGCCCAGGGCGTGATCGGGTACGTGCAGTACTTCCTCGCCGTGCCCGCGTTCCTGGTCGGCCTGCACGTGCTCGGGTCGACGCTGGTCTGGATCGCCGCCCTGCGCGTGGTGTTCCTCATGCGCTCGCGCGGCCCGCTGGGCTCCCTCACACCCGCCCCGAACGAAGTGGACGCGGTCGGCGTCTAAGCGAGCATGCTCGGCCACACCGATCATTCGCCCCGATTCCGCCGGCCACGATGGCCGCTGCGGACGCGACGCCGCCTGTTCCTCTCGGCCGTCGCGCTCAGCCTGCTCACGCTCGCGCCGATGACCTGGGCCTGGCTGTCCGCCGCCGGCCACCGGGTCACGGCGGGCCCCGGCGGCGCGTGGATCCGCGACGTCCCGCCCGCTCCCGTGGCGCTCGTGCTGGGAGCCGGGCTGTTCCACGGCGTGCCCTCGCCGATGCTGGCCACGCGGCTGGACCTCGCCGCCGCGCTCTACCGGGACGGCCGGGTGCGGGCGCTGCTGCTGTCGGGCGACAACGGCAGGGCCGGGTACGACGAGCCGTCCGCGATGCGCGCCTACCTGGTCGCGCGCGGGGTGCCGGACCGGGTCATGGTGCTGGACTACGCGGGGTTCGACACCTGGGACTCCTGTGTGCGGGCCCGCGAGGTGTTCGGGGCCGACCGCCTGACCGTCGTGACGCAGAACTTCCACCTGCCGCGCGCGGTGGCGCTGTGCCGGGCGGCGGGCATCGAGGCGTTCGGGGTCGGCGACGATTCCTTCGCCGTCTGGCCCGGCCGGACGACCGTCTACGCCGCCCGGGAGTTCGGCGCGACGGCCAAGGGCTTCCTGGACGCGATGGTGCTGCGCTCGTCCCCGGTGTTCCCCGGCCCCAGGGAGACCTCGCTGGACCGGATCCTCGGCGCGCGCCGCTGAGGCTCCCGCCCGCCCGGTCGCGAAAGTTTCATCGGTCCCGGAGATGGCCGCCGAGCGGACCTGCGGCTTTCCGTGCCACCGGGATCTTCGCGCCCGCCCCTCTGGAGCCGCCGTCAGACGCGGGATAGGGTCCGCACCGTGCATGGGAGCGCTCCCAGCGGAGCCACGACAGCCGTCACCGTGTCCGAGGCGATCGGAAGAGCCGGACCGGGGACGGCGGCCCGGTACGGGCTCGCGCTGGCGGCGGCCCTGACCACGGTCGCGGCGCTCACGGGCTGCTCGGAGACCGTACGGGCGACTCCGCCGGCGGCCACGGCGACGTCACAGCAGCCCTCCCCACCGGGGGTGCCGTCGACCCATCCGGTGACCCCTTCATCGACGCCGGCGCCCGCCTCCTGCTCGGCGTCCGTGAAGACCGTGTTCGCCTGGCCCGGCGGGTTCCGCGGCGAGGTGACGATCAGGAACACCGGCGACGCGCCGATCAACGCCTGGTACGTCCAGTGGACGATGCCGCTCGGGATGACCATCACCGAGGCGTGGCAGGGCACGCCGATGCAGAGCGGCCCGACGGCGATGATCCACGCGCCCGAGGCCAACCCCCGGCTGGCGGCCGGGGCGACGGCGACCGCCGGATTCATCGCGAAAGTACAGGACAAGACTCCCCCGTCCTTCACGCAGGTGGGGTGCGGTTAGCCGGCCGGCCCGCCGGTGACGCGCGGCCCGTCCCGCGGACCTCGCGAAGACCGCGAACAGGTCAGGCCGGGTCGCGGGGAATGCCGTCTGACGGCGGATACGGCGGGTACGGCGAGGCCGAGTGCCGCGGGTCGTGCCCGGGGGCGTACCCGGGCGGGGCCATGCCCTTGGCGATCGTGGTCTGGTGCCGCGCGGGGACGGGGAAATCGGACTTGGCCGCGCTCATGCAGGCCAGCAGGGCTTCCCGCTGCCCCTCGAAGGCGTCCCTGGAGATGACGCCGCGCCGCCCCCGGTCGTGCAGCAGGCCGAGCTCGGTCGCGGCGACCTGGTAGTCGCGCATGGCGCTCAGCCCCCGCTGCCCGCCGTGCGCCCTGGCCCACTGCCGGGCCTGCCTGCGCCCCTGCAGGGAGGACAGCATGAACACGTCGATGTCGGTGACCAGCCCGAGCCCGCCGTAGGGCGGCAGGTAGTACTGGATGAAGCCGACGATGCGCCTGCGGTCCTTCAGGACGACCCCGAGCTCGACGAAGAACAGGACCATCAGCAGCAGGTAGGCCGCCGCCAGGCCGCCCAGGCCGCCGTAGGACGTGAAGCCGTTCCAGATGCCGTGCAGGGTGATCGCGCCGAGCCATCCGAGGAAGACGACCCCGCCCCGCGCCGGCCCCCGGCTCTGCGCGGCGTACGCCACCGCGATGCCGATCATCGAGGTGAACAGCGGGTGGGCGAACGGGGACAGGATGCCGCGCAGCACCACGGTGACCGCGAGCCCCTGCACGCCGTGCTGGTCCAGCGCCATGATGTAGTAGCTGACGTTCTCGCTCATCGCGAAGCCGAGGCCCACCATCCCGGCGTAGATGATGCCGTCGGTCGGGCCGTCCAGTTCCTGCCGGCGCCAGCGCAGCAGGCCGAGCAGCACGAGCCCCTTCATCGTCTCCTCGACCACGGGCGCGACGAAGGTGGCCACGAGGTTGCGCGCCCCCGTGGGGTCCTGGGTGGCGAGCGTGACGTACCGCAGGTTGAGGCTGTTCACGATGCCGGCGAGGAGCACGGCGATGCCCGCGCCCCACATGAAGGCGAACGCGAGATCCTTGCGCGGCTCGGGTTCCAGGCGGTCCAGGGCGAGCAGCCCGGCCAGCAGCAGCGGCACCGGGGCCAGCGCGAGCACGAGCGCGATGAAGAACTGCACCGGCTCGCCGTTGAAGACGTCGAACGAGAACGACACCATCGCGCACAGCCCGGCCACGACCAGGCCAATGATCAGCCGGACGGACGGACGTTCCCTCAGCACGCTGCGGGGATCACGGCCTGTCATGGCCGCGAGCGTATTCGCCCACGCGGCGTGCGCGCCGCGCCCCCACCGGATCCGCAGGCCGGCACCCCGTGATCACCGCACCACCCCGCCCAGAACGGCTCCCGAGCATTCAGGTCTTCCCCCGGAACAAGGCTCCCACACCCCAACATTGCAGAGAACCCTGCCATCTTTCCCGCGTTCCGGCGAGCGCCCGCTCAGCCATGCAGGGCGGCGTCCACCGCCTCGGGCGACAGGACGTGCTCGGTTACCAGGACCGCCATGCCGAGCACGCCCGCCCGGTCGCCGAGCCCGCCCGGGACGATCCTCAGGTTCCTGGTGGTGTACGGAAGGCTGCACCGGTACACGCTCTCGCGGACGCCGGTGAGGTAGTGCTCACCGGCCTGGGCCATGTCGCCGGCCAGCACCAGCACGCCGGGGTTGAGCAGGCTGACCGCGGTGGCGAGCACGATCCCGAGCGTGCGCCCCGCCTCCTGGGCGAGCGCGATGGCCGCCGGATCGCCCGCCTGGACGAGCCGGACGGCCTCCCGGCTCGACTCGAGGCCCAGGTCGCGGGCGATGGCCTGGCCGCTCGCCAGGGAAGCGACGCAGCCCCGCGAGCCGCAGGTGCAGACCCGGTCGTCGTGGTCGTTCAGCCGGACGTGCCCGATGCTGCCCGCCGCCTGCTCGATGCCCCGGTGGACGCGGCCGTCGATGACGATGCCCGCGCCGATGCCGGTGGAGACCTTGACCAGCAGCAGCGAGGGCTGGTGGCGCCAGGACGCCCACCACTCGCCGAGCGCCATCGCGTTGGCGTCGTTCTCGATGAGGATCGGCACGTCGAACGGGCCGCGGACGGCCTCGCTGATCGGGTGGTCGTCCCAGCCGGGCATCAGGAAGGACCTGATCATGCGCCCCGACGCCGGGTCGACCGTGCCGGGCAGGTCGACGCCGATGCCGCGCACCCGCGCCGGGTCGGCGCCCGTCCGCGCCAGCAGCCGCTGGAAGGCCTCGCGGACCCAGGCGAGCACCGGCTCGGGGCCGCGCTCGATGCGCATCTCGGCGTGTTCCTCGGCGAGGGTGCGCGCGGCGAGGTCGGTGAGGGCGACGGTGGCGTGACCGGCGCCGAGGTCGGCCACCAGCAGCAGGTGGTTCGACGCGTCGACGTCGAGCACCGACGGCGGGCGCCCGCCCCCGGAGGCGCCGACGCCCGACTCGTGGATGTAGCCGGACTCGATCAGGCGGTCCACCCGGTCGGTGATCGTGGACCGTGACAGCCCGGTGTGGTCGATGAGCTCCTTGCGGGTGCGGCACGTGCCCCGCCGGATGAGCTGGAGGACGTCTCCCGCCGTCAGCATCGCCCCTAGCCCTTCTCCGCGCCTATCGCGAGCCCCCCGGCCAGAAGCCGCTCGCTCGCGAAGAACACCGCCACGATGGGCAGCGTCAGCACCACCGATCCTGCCATGAGAACGGTCGCGGGAACCTCGATACCGCCCGCCAGCTGTGACAGCCCGAGGGAGACCGTCCAGCTCTCCCGTTTCTCGACCAGGAACAGCAGCGCGAACAGGAACTCGTTCCACGCGATCATGAAGGCGTAGAGCCCGGTGGCCATGAGGGCGGGCTTGGACAGCGGGAGCACGACGCGCAGGATCGTACCGATCCGGCCGCATCCGTCGATCGCCGCCGCCTCCTCCACGCTCTCGGGCACGGTCTCGAAGTAGTTGCGCAGCATGTAGACGGCGACGGGGACGGTCTGGGCGACGTAGACGAGCACGAGACCGCCCAGCGAGCCGCGCAGGCCGAGCATCGTGAACAGCACGAACAGCGGGATCGCGGGCACGATGGCCGGGAAGAGGTAGACGGCGAGGAACAGGAAGTGCACCTGGCGGCGGCCGCGGAACCGCAGCCTGGCCAGGGCGTACGCGCCGGGGATCGAGATCAGCAGCGTGGCGGCCACGGAGGCGGCCGACACGATCGCGCTGTTGCGCATGAAGGTGAGGAAGCCCTGGCGGCCGAGGACGTCGGCGTAGGACGACAGCGTGAACCGGCGCGGCCACAGCGAGCCCGGTTCGAGGATCAGCTCCTGGACGTCCCGCACCGACAGCATGGCCATGTAGAGGAACGGGAAGGCCGTGGCCAGCACGAGCGCGGCGATGACCAGCGGCTTCAGCACGCGCAGCAGGCCACGTTCCAAGCGGTCCCGGGTCAGGGGAGGACGGGTCGCGCCGGTCATCGGCGTGCCTCCGCTCCGCCGAAGGACCTCAGGTAGACCACCAGGAAGACGACCAGGACGGCGGCCATCACGATGGCCTGGGCGGCCGAGGCGCCGAGGTCGTCCCGGGCGGTCAGGAAGTCGTAGACGCGCACGGCCACCACCTCGGTGCCCGCGCCGCCGCCGGTGAGCAGGTAGACGTCGTCGAACTTCGTGAAGGTGAACACGAACCGCAGCACCGACAGCAGCGCGATGACCCGCCACAGCTGCGGCAGCGTGACGTGGCGGAACCGCTGGGTGGGCGTGGCGCCGTCCACCACGGCGGCCTCGTCCAGTTCGGGGGGCAGCGCCTGGAGCCGGGCCAGGATGAACAGGAAGGCGAAGGGGAAGTACCGCCATGCCTCGAAGGCGATCACCGTGAGCAGCGCGACGGGCACCCTGACGCCGAGGAAGGCGCCCTCGGCCTGGCTGAGGAAGGCGATCGGCTCGCCGAGCCAGGTGTTGACGATGCCGTACTGCGGGCTGAGCATCACCTGCCACAGGAAGGCGACGGCGACGACCGGGGCGACGTACGGGATCAGGATCGAGGCCCTGACCAGCGTGCGCCCGGGGAAGGCGCCGCGCAGTGCCAGCGCGGCGGCCAGCCCGACGCCGATCGACAGGACGGTGCCCGCGACCGTGTAGACCAGCGTGTTCGCCAAGGCGGACCAGAACCCGGGCTCGGCCAGCACGTAGGCGAAGTTCTCCAGGGTGTAGCGGCCGAACAGCCCCACCCGCCTGATGTTGATCAGGCGGACGTTCTGGAAGGCCAGCATGACGGCCCACAGCAGCGGGACCACCACGACGACCAGCGTGATCACGAGCGTGGGCGACATCAGGAACAGCCCTGCCCTGGCCTCGCGCTCCCGCAGCGTGCGGCCGGACGGTCCGGCGGGGGCGGTCATCGCCGGATCCCGCGCTTGATCGTCTCGACATCGGCCTTCGCCCGCCGCGCGGCCGCCTCCGGAGTGAGCGAGCCGCCCGCCGCGCCGGCGAGCGCCCTCGGCACCGGCAGCTCGCCCATCATGGCGCCGACGAGCCTGCCCTGCCCCTGCGCGATGCCCCAGCGGGCGAAGGTGTCCGGGCTCCGGCGCAGCGCGTCGAGCAGGCCGGCCGGGTAGACGGCGGCGAGGGGCTCCTTGGCGTCGACCCCGGCGGGCAGCCGGTCCCAGGACCGGGCCAGGGTGGTGCGGACGGGGACCTTGCCCTCCGGCGCCATACCCACCCAGCGCTCGTACCCCTCGCTCATCATGTACGTGACGAACCGCCGCGCCGCGTCCTTGCGGGCGTCGTAGGGGATCGCCCACGAGACGATCTCGCCGAACTGCGCGGGCCGCGCGCCGTCGGGGCCCTTCAGCGCGGTCACCACGCCGGTGTTCGCGGCCAGCCACCGCTTGTCGGCCCGGCATTCGGCGCAGCTCGGGAGCGCGTCGTCGCGCAGCCCGGCCAGCTCGTCAAGGATGAACGACGACCAGATCGTCATCGCGGCCCTGCCGGCGAAGTAGGTCGCCCGGGTCGAGTCGACGTCCTGGTCGCCCTTGACCGAGTAGTTCCGCACGAGGGCCGAGTAGAAGGCGAACGCCCGCACGCACTGCGGGGAATCGAGCACGGTCTTCCCGGAGCCGTCCGCGAGCTCGCAGCCGTTGGCGAGCGCGACGTGCTCGAAGCTCTGCGCGGTGAAGGAGTCCTTCGGCGCGACGGCGAGCGTGATGCCGGCGACGCCGCCGGTGTTCAGCCTCCTCGCGGCGGCCTCCAGCCGCTCGTAGGTGTCGGGCGGCGCGAGCCCCGCCTTCTGGAACAGGTCCTTGCGGTAGAGGATGAGCTGCGCCCACCCGTCGCTGGGCACGGCGAGCAGCCTGCCGCCGTCGCTGTCCAGCTCCAGGGCCCGCGGCGAGAAGGTCTCGCGCCCGAGGTCGCCGACGATCCGGGCCGGGGTCTCGGTGTCGAGCAGCTCGTTGGCGTCCAGCTCGCGGACCGCGGCCAGCGGGACCGCGCCGATCACGTCCGGCAGGTCGCCCGCGGCCGCGGCGGCGGTGAGGACCTGGCTGAACTGGTCCTCGCCGATGCCCACCAGCTCGACCTTGACGCCGGTCTTCCGGGTGAACCCGGCGGCGAGGTCCTGCTGCACGGCCATCCGGTCGGCGAGGTTCTCCTCGGTCCAGACGGTGATGGTGTTCGACGCGCCCGGCTCCGCGCCGCCGCCGCAGGCCGCCAGGGCGGCGGCGAGCACGGCGAGGCAGAGGACGGCGGGGACCTTCCTCGGCATGGGGCTCCTCCCGGGGGTTCAGAGCCGCCCTTTACCCCACGATGAGGCCGTGCAACGTGCGGTAGGCGATGCCGAGGCCCGCGCGCACCTTTGCGGGGTCGCCGCTCCAGACGGGGTCCTCGTGCTCGACGGAGATCACCCCGTCGTACCCGCCCTCGTACAGCACGTCGATCAACCGGGCCCAGTCGACCTGGCCGAGGCCCGGGACGCGGAAGCGGTACCAGCCCTTGTCGCCGCCGAGCGGACCGTAGAAGCCGTATCGGTCGATCCGCCCGGGGAGGATCTGGGTGTCCTTGGCCTGGACGTGCGCGATCCGATCGACGTACGGGGTGACGGCGGCGATGGGGTCGATGCCGAGGCCGACCAGGTGGGAGGGGTCGTAGTTGAGCTTGAGGCCGAGGGTGAACATCCACTCCCACAGCTCGGGCGAGTAGGCGAGATTGCCCGGGTAGCCGTCCGGGTGCCAGCTCTTCATCACGCAGTTCTCGATCACGATGGTCACGCCCCGGCGGGCGGCGTGCTCCACCACCGGCGCGAAGACCTCCTCGGCGAGCTTGAGGTTGGCGTCCACGGTGAGCCCCGGGTCGCGGCCGACGAAGGTGCCCACGGTCGGACACCCCAGCTCGGCGGCGGCGTCCACGCATCGGCGCAGGTGGGCGTTGATCCCGGCACGCCGGGTGGGGTGCAGGTTGTTGTCGTAGTAGGCGATCGAGGAGAGCGTCAGGCCGGTCTCCTCGAAGATCTTCTTCACCCGGGTGGATTCGGCCTCGTCGAATTGATCTACTCGGATGTGATTTCTGGGATCGGGCGCGGGCCACGCGGCCACTTCCAGCGCCTGGAAGCCCTGCTCCGCGGCCCAACGGGCGATGTCGGAAAGATCGCTTTCCGGTAGACAGGCCGTCAAAAATCCCAATTTCATTGGCTACCTCCGACAGAAGCCCTGGACTTAGGTCTCTCTGGGATGTAACTATCGTGTGAACGGCAGGACTAACCCTCCGACTTTTGTTTGATCAAAACTCATAAGTATGGGGATATGCACGCCATCACCATTCAAGAACCCGGCGTCGTCGGTGTCACCCCGGAACCGCCCGGCCGTCTGGAAGCCGGATGCGTGCGCGTCCGCACCATCTATTCGGGAGTGTCCGCCGGCACCGAGCTCACCGCGTACCGCGGCACCAATCCGTACCTCACCCGGCACTGGGACGCCGAGCGCCGGCTCTTCACCGAGGGCCGCACGCACGCCTACCCGCTGTCGGGCTGGGGGTACCAGGAGGTCGGCGAGGTGGTCGAGGCGGCGCCCGACGTCGCCGCCCCGCCGGTCGGCAGCCTCGTCTGGGGCATCTGGGGCCACCGCGCGGAGGCGGTGCTGCCCGCCGAGCGCCTCGCCGGGCACGTCCTGCCGCCAGGCGCCGACCCGCTGACCGGTGTCTTCGCCCGCGTCGGGGCCATCGCCCTGAACGCCGTCCACGCCGCCGGCGTCCACCTCGGCGACCAGGTCACGATCTTCGGCCAGGGCGTCATCGGGCTGCTGGCCACCCGGCTCGCCGTGCTCAGCGGCGCCCGGGTCGTCGCCGCCGACGCCATCCCGGCCCGCCTCGCCCTGGCCCGCCGGTTCGGCGCCGCCGAGACGTTCGACGTCCTGACCGGCTCGTGCGCCGAGTTCGTGCGCAAGCGGCTCGACGGCGCCGACACCGCGATCGAGCTGAGCGGCAGCCACCACGCCCTGCACGAGGCCATCCGGTCGGTGCGCAGGGGCGGCCGGGTCGTCGCCGCCGGGTTCTACCAGGGTGAGGGCGTCGGGCTGCGGCTCGGCGAGGAGTTCCACCACAACCAGGTGCAGCTCGTCTCCTCCCAGATCGGCGCGGTCGCCGCGGGGCTGTCGCACCGCTGGGACGTCGAGCGGCTCCAGCGCACGTTCATGGAGCTGGCGCTCCGGGGCGAGGTGGACACCGGCGCGCTTGTCAGCCACGTGACACCCGCGCGGGACGCGGCCGAGGCGTTCGCCCTGCTGGACCGGCATCCCGCCGACGCGCTCCAGGTGGTGTTCGCGTTCGGGGAGCCCCCCGGGAACCACGGGCCGCCCACGCCCGGCCCGCCGGCGCACGAGGAGGCGCGATGAAGCTGGCGGTGCAGGAGCAACTGGTACCCGGGGACACGCTGCAGGAGAAGTTCGCCTTCGCGGTCGAGGCCGGGTTCGATGCCATCGAGCTGCGCGGCAAGGGCGACTTCCACTTCGCCTCGCGCATCGGCGAACTGGACCGCGCGCTCGCGGACGGCGTCGTCATGCCGACGGTCTGCGTGGAGATGTCCCACTTCATCGGCGACTTCGACCCCGCCAAGCGCCGGGACGCGATCCACCAGCTCCGCTCCCAGCTCACCGTCATGGGGCGCCTCGGCGGGGTCGGCGTGATGACGCCCGGCTCGTGGGGGCAGTTCTCCCGGCGGCTGCCGCCGTTCGAGCCGCCGCGCTCACCGGGGCAGGACCGGGAGGTGCTGGCCGAGGCCCTCGGCGAGCTGGGCGAGCACGCCGCGCGCGAGGGCGTGCTGATCATGATCGAGCCGCTCAACCGGTACGAGAACCACATGGTCAACACCCTGGCCGAGGCGGTCGCGCTGTGCGCGATGGACTCCGTCCGGGTCGCCGGCGACACCTACCACATGAACATCGAGGAGGACGACCCCTGCCGCTCGCTGGCCGAGGCCGCGCCGTACCTCGCGCACATGCAGATCAGCGAGTCCAACCGCAACCAGCCGGGCACCGGCCACATCGACTGGGCCGCGCAGCTAGCCTGCCTCGACGCGATCGGCTACGACGGTTACCTCGCCCTGGAATGCCGCCTGCGCGGCGAGCCCCGCACCGCCCTGCCGGAAACGGCCGCCTTCATCAGGAAGTTCCTATGATCTCCCACCCGGCCGCTCCCCCGCGCGGCGGCGACCTCCTCGCGCCCGCCCCGCGTCAGGACCGTTCCAGCCCGGCCGCGTGGCCGGACCGGGCGGGCGGCCCGCGGGAGCTGTCCCGGGAGGCGGTGCGCGTGCTGGTCGCCAACTGGGACGGCAGCTACACCGTTCCCTCGCGCCGCCTGTACCCGCACCAGTGGAGCTGGGACTCGGCCTTCATCGCGATCGGCAACGCCCGCTGGGCGCCGCGCCGGGCCAGGCAGGAGCTGCTGACCCTGTTCGGCGCGCAGTGGCGGGACGGCAGGGTGCCGCACATCGTGTTCAACCCGAGCGTCCCGGCGGGCTCGTACTTCCCCGGCCCGGACTTCTGGGGCGTGCGCGCGCCCTGCGGCGCGGCGACCTCCGGGATCGTCCAGCCACCGGTGCACGCGCCGGCCGCCTGGCAGGTGCACCTGGCCGACCCGGACCCGGCGTTCCTGCGCAGGATCTACCCGCGCCTGGTCGCCCAGCAGCGGTTCCTGCGCGAGGCGCGGCGCTCGGCCGAGGGGCTGCTGTCGATCGTCCACCCGTGGGAGTCGGGCATGGACAACAGCCCGGCCTGGGACGCGCCGCTGGCCGCCGTACGCCCGGACCCGCTCGGCGTCAGCCGCCGCGACCTCGCCCACGTCGACCCGGGCGAGCGTCCCACCGACCGCGACTACGAGCGGTACACCGTGCTGGCCCGCGCCTACCGCGACACCGGCTACCGGCGCCCGGGCGCGTTCGCCGTGCAGGACCCGCTGTTCAACGCCGCCTACGGCGCGGCGGAGTCGGCGCTGGCGAAGATCGCCGCCGCCTGTGGGCTTGACCCGGCGCCGCACCACCGCGAGGCGGCGGCGATCACCGCCGCGATGGTGGAGCACCTGTACGCCGACGGGCTCTTCCACGCGCGCGACGCGCTCACCGGCCGCCTGATCAGGTCCGGCAGCGCGGCCGGGCTGACCCCGCTGATCCTGCCGGGCCTGCCCCACGAGATCGCCGACGCGCTGGCCGCCACCGCGCTCGACCGGTTCGAGCTGGAAAGGCGCGGCACGGTGCCGAGCTTCGCGCCCGCCACCCCCGAGTTCGACCCGGCCCGCTACTGGCGCGGCCCGAGCTGGATCAACCTGTCCTGGCTGGTCTGGCACGGCCTGCGCCGCAGGCGTCCCGACCTCGCCGCGCTGGTCGCCGACGGCATGGTGCGGGCGGTGGCGCACGCGGGCTTTCGCGAGTACTTCGACCCCGCCACGCTCGAAGGGCACGGGTGCCACGACTTCAGCTGGTCAGCGGCGCTCGTCACCGACGTCCTGGCGCAGCACCGCCTGGAGGGTCTGGCGCCGCCCGGAGGCGAGGTCGCGCAGCAGGCCGGGCGCCTGGGCGAAGTCCACGACATCAGTGATCATGTTCTGACGTAGCACCCGGCCGCGCCGCAGCAGCAGTTCGACGGTCTCGTGCGACAGCCGCTCCCTGTCCCAGGCGTGGGCCAGCCCGCGCGGCACCCTGGCGATCTGCGCGCACCGCACGCCGAGCCCGTTGTGGTGGAACTCCTCGCCCAGGCGCACCTCGCCGGCGCCCTCGGGGTAGAAGGCGAGATCGATCACGGTCCCCTGCGGCCGGAGCAGCCGCAGGGCCAGGGCGAGGGCGCGGGCCCGGCCCCGGCACTGGAACACCACGTCGGCGCCCCTGTCCCTGTGCCCGTGACGCCATCGCCTCTTCAACGCCACGGCCGGGTCGTCGCGCACGGCGAGCGTGGCGGCGCCGAGCGCCTCGGCGGCCCGCAGCCGACCGGCGGTCTCGTCGACCACCACGACCTCCGCCGCGCCGTGCTCGATCGCGAACGCCGCGACCAGCAGGCCCACCACGCCCGCGCCCGTCACCGCGACCCGCCGCCCGCGCACGCCGTCGCCGAGGCTCCGCACCCCGGCGCCGTACAGGTCGGCCGCCGCGTGCAGCAGGCCGTTGGCGCAGATCGGGCCCATGTGGGCGACGTAGATGCCGAGCAGGGGGTCCAGGCCCTCGGGTAACTCCACGAACCGGTCGGCCAGCGGGTCGGCGACGTACCCGGTGCGGTGCCCGTACGCCATCGCCAGGATCGCGCCCTCGCGCACGGCGGGCGTCCTGCTCTCGGCGACCCGCCCCACCTGCATGTAGCCGATGCCGCGCACCGGGTACTCCACGGACGGGGTTCCCGGCAGGAACAGCCCGAGCTCCGCGTCCCAGGTGGAGCCGAGGTACGGGTTGCCGCCCTTGACGTAGGTCAGCTCCGTGCCCGCCGAGACGCCGCTGTACAGCGTCTCGACCCGGAACCCGCCGTCGGGCACGGCGCGGCTCTTCTCCTCGGCCAGGCTCACCATGCCCGGCGCGTCGACGCTGAGCGTCCTGATCTCCACCATTCCGGTCATCCTCCGGGCCCTCGTGTCCGCTTCCGGATTGTCAGCGATCCTCGTCCAGCGTGACCGGGACGCCCTCGGAGGCCGAGCGCGCGACCGCGTACGCCAGGCGGTGGCTGCGCAGGGCCTCCTCGTAAGGGGCGCGCACGTCGGCGTCCGCGCCGCGCACGGCGTCCACGAACTCCCGGTCCACGCGGACCTTGGCGTCGCCGGAGTCCTCGAACACCGCGCCCGGCTCACCACCGCCGTCCACCACCAGGGCCGTCTCGCCGATCTCCAGGGTGATCCCCTCGGCGTGCACCTCCAGGCCGGCCCTGAGCTTGCGCCCGAGCAGGCTCGTCGTGGCGAGCACCCCCGCCGCGCCGCCGCGGAAGCGCAGCACGGCGGCGACCGCGCGGTCGATCTCGCCGTCGCCGGCACCCGTAGCGGGGACTGCGTGCACCATGTCCACCTCGCCCACCAGGACGCGGGCCAGGTCGAGCACGTGGACGGCCTGCTCCAGCACCTGCCCGCCGGACCCGTCCCGCCGCAGCCACCACGGCACCGGGGGGACCTTGTCGAGCCAGTGGCCGAGCGCCAGCCGTACGGGCCTGCCGTCGAGGAGCTCCGCGGCCCGGCGAACGGTGTCGAAGTAGCGCCAGTGGTGGCCGACCGCCGACACCAGGCCGCGCCTGCGGATCTCGGCGGCGATCTTCTCGGCGGTGGCCAGGTCCAGCGCGAGCGGCTTTTCCACGAATATCGGGATATTCGCGGCCAGCACATCGAGCTCCGGCGCGCCGTGGGCGAACGGGGGCACGCAGACGTAGACCGCGTCCAGGCCGCCCGCGTCGAGCATCTCGGTGTGGGCGCCATAAGCCCGTGATCCGTACCGGGCGGCCAGCGCCCCGGCCCTCGCCGGATCCGTGTCGGCGATCGCACTAATTGTTACATCGGGGAAACACGACAGGACATCCGCATGGCGGGCCGCGACATTTCCAGCACCGATAATGCCGATACGCGTCATCGAGGTCACGAAGCGGCATATGCCACCTCTGCGGCTCCGCAAACGGCAATGTTCGAACCGCTTTTTCCGGGGCAGATTTGCCGCCCGTCATGCCAACAGATCGGGGCACTCGCATGGATGGACATTCCCACCCTTCCCGACGGCTTCCGGCCCTCGTCGGGGACTGGTTCGGCCCTCACACCAGCGCGGCGGCCGACTGGCCGCCCCACACCCTCCTCCCCGCCAAGGGAGCCACCACCGTCAGCGTCGTCCTGCCCGCCCGCGACGAGCAGGAGACCGTCGGCGGCATCGTCGCGGCCATCCGCCGCGACCTGGTCGAGGACGTCCCGCTCGTGGACGAGATCATCGTCGTCGACTCGCGCAGCACCGACGCCACCGCCGTACGCGCCACCGAGGCCGGCGCCCGGGTCGTGTCCCAGGACGACGTCCTGCCCGGCCTGCCGTCGTTGTCGGGCAAGGGAGAGGCCCTGTGGAAGGGGCTCGCCGCCTCCACCGGCGACATCGTCGTGTACGCCGACTCCGACCTGCGCAACTTCGGCTCCCACTTCATCTCCGGGCTGCTCGGCCCGCTGCTCACCCAGCCGCACGTCCATTTCGTGAAGGGCGCCTACGAGCGGCCGCTCACCGGTCCGGACGGGGTCGCGCAGCGCGGCGCGGGCGGCCGCGTCACCGAACTGGTGGCCCGGCCGATGCTGAACCTCTACTGGCCCGAGCTCGCCGGGTTCGTCCAGCCGCTCGGCGGGGAGTACGCGGCCCGGCGCGAGGTCCTGGAGGCCGTCCCCTTCGTCACCGAGTACGGGGTCGAGTTCGGGCTCCTGGTCGACCTGCTCCAGCACATCGGGCTCGACGCCATGGCGCAGGTCGACCTGGGCTGCCGCGAGCACAGCCACCAGTCCACCGCCGCGCTCGGCCGCATGGCCGGGCAGATCATGCTGACCGCGTGGTCCCGGCTCGAACGTCAGGGGCGCATCGTCGCCTCCGAGCCGCCCGCCACCGGCCTGCTCCAGTTCGACGCGGACGGCAACACGACCCTGAGCGACGTCGGCGTCGCCGAACGCCCGCCCCTCGCCTCCGTCCTCGGCGCCCGCGCCACCGCCCGCCCGCCCGCCATGTCCTCCCCGCCGCCCGTCCCGGCCGAGCCGTCCGTGACCTCACCCATGGTCCTGCCCCTGGCCCCGCCCATGCCCGCGCTCCCCGCCGTCCCGTCCGCGACAGAGGAGGTCGCATGAACGTCCTCATGAACGCCGGTCCTTGGCTTCCCGTGCCGCCCACCGGCTACGGAGGGATCGAGAACATCGTCGCCACCCTGGTGCCGGCGCTGCGCGAGCGCGGCGTGCGGGTCGTGCTCGCCACGGTCGGCGAGAGCACGCTGGAGGCCGACGAGCACATCAGCGTCTTCGACGAGGGCCAGTTCACCCACCTACAGAAGCCGTACAACCAGGTCATGGGCATCGCGCACGCCCACATGGCGCGGGTGGCGGCCGAGCTGCGCTCCCGCGACGACATCGACCTCGTCCACGACCACCTGGAGGTCGTCGGCCCCGCCGTCCTCTCCACGTTGTCCGGGTTCGGCGGCCCACCCGTCCTGCACACCCTGCACTGGGACCTGCGCAAGCACGCCGCCTTCTACGGCGCCTTCCCCGGCTCCATCGCCGTCAACGGCGTGTCGGAGTCCCAGCTCCGCCGCGCCCCCGCCGCACTGCGCGCGGCCTCCCTCGGCGCCGTCCACCTGGCCACCCCGCTGGCCGGCACACCGACCGGCACGACCGCCAGGACCGGCACTTCGACCGGCGCGTCGGCCGGCACGCGGGCAGGCACATCGGCGGCAGGCACGGACCCCTCCCTCCCCCGCGGCGAGCATCTGATCGTGATGGGCCGCGTCTGCGCCCTCAAGGGCCAGGACATCGCGGCCAGGATCTGCCAGAAGCTCGGCCTCCCCCTCGTCCTGGCCGGCCCGGTGAGCGGTCTGAACGACGCCGCCGAGCTCCAGTCCGTCACCGAGGACCCCGACCACCCGCTCAACGGCCACCCCGACGTCCGCTACCACCTCGACCAGGTGACCCCGTACCTCGACGGCGACCTCGTCCGCTGGGCGGGCTCGGTCGGCGGCTCAGAGCGCGACGAACTCTACGCCTCCGCCCGCGCCGCCCTCTTCCCCATCCAATGGGACGAACCCGGCGGCACCGCCGTAGTCGAAGCCCTGGCCCTCGGCGTCCCGCCCGTGGGCCTGCGCCGAGGCGTCCTCCCCGAGATCATCGACCACGGCCGGACGGGCTTCCTCGCCGACACCGAGGAGGAACTGGCCGAATACCTCCTCCGCACCGACGAAATCGACCCCGACGAATGCCGCCGAGAAGCCCGAACCCGCTTCTCCCCCGCAGTAATGGCCGACAAGTACCTGACCCTCTACAGTCGCCTCACCACCACGCCGGGCCGATAACCGACGATGCCATGGACGACGACGCCGATGGATGCTCCTCGGCGCCCCGGAACTCAGACGTCCTCGTCGTCGTCCTCGACCTGCCTCACGAGATGTCTTCGAATACCATCCTCATCGACCATGTCCTGTATCGCCGCGAACATGGCGTCGACACCCGGCTCGCGCAGCAGGACCAACCCGCTCTCGTAGTAGTACAGGCCCCCACAGCACTCATCGGTACCGTCGAGTTGGCGCATCAGGCGTTCCAGCTTGCCCAGCGAAACGAAGACGCCGATCCAATTGCTTCCGTCATCGTGCAGCGTGACGAACACGTCGATGTAATCAGCCGTTTCCGGCGCCTCCATTTCATTCTCATCGAGAACGAATCTCGCCGAGAACCCGTCACCGTCGCGCTAAGGCATATCCCCTCGGCCCATACAACTTCTTGACCCTGTCCATGACTGTGTCCTGGTCGGCCTTGCCGGCCTTCCCGACGATCTCCATACCCCCGTCCACGATCCTGAAGAACAAACGGGCGCGGTTCCTGCTACGCGCGTACTACATACCGCTCCTGTAGTACTTGGTCTCCATACCGGGCTGGCAGTTGCCCTTGGAGAGCTGGTCGAACGTCGCGGCCATCTCTCGCTGCACTGTCGTGTCCTTACCGGCCCGCTGCGCCTCCCTGGCGAAAAGAGGATCCTTGCCGATGGCCGAGGACATCATGAAGCACGCTTCATTGTGGACGAGGACGTGGTTCTCGCCGCGGGCTACATAGTAAGTATGCAGCCCCTCGACGATGAGGTCCTGCACGCGCTGGCGGATCTGGCGGTAGTGCCGGACACTGACCACTTCGATCATGGCTGACCGCTAAATGGCCCTCTACCAGCGCGCCGTCTCCAAGTCACGACACGTATAGAGTCCGGGCTTTCGGGGCGCACAGGTACTCCGGGCCGGACTGATGTGCCCGAAGTCCACGCGGCGCCGGACAAGCCCTTCAGCCTTGAAGGCGTTCGACGGCATCCGCGTAGCCTTTGCTGTGACCGGGAGCCAGGATCGCCATCTTTTCGAAGAAAAGGCTTCCCGAACGCCGGAGTGCGTCCAGCAACTCCTCCTCCCGGACGACCGCGTCGCGACGCTCGTGCGAGACGCCGAAGTCGCACGATATCCTCACCCGCCCGACACGGTCGATCCGCCGGAACGACAGAGTGATCGGCTGGTCGGGAAAATCGGTCATGGCCTCGCCGGTGGACCGCATCTCCCTGACCATGTCAGAGATGTAGAACCACAACTCGTCGACATAGTCCCATTCCGCCTTGCCCAGCATCGGCTTCCCGTCGACCTCGAGTTCTATGGCTCCCTCGATGTAGTCGAGATCGTCCAATGCCCCGTCGAACTCGTCCACGGCCACGAACTCACCGTCAGGGGTCCGGAAGAAACTCCGAACGTTGATCATGAAACGAACCTTTACTTCGGGTAGAACTGGCCTATACGTCCGTTCTTGACGCCGAGGACGTAGGTGATTCCGTTGACCTTACCGCGGATCTGGTAGGTCCCGTTCGCCCCCTTCTGCAGAAGGATAGACCGGTTCTGTCGCATGACGGCCCCGATGGCCTTGACTACGTCATCGATTGACATGTCGGCATCGAAGAACGTCTGCTGCGCCTTTTGTGATCCATCCCAGTACTTCGGGTGATGTCGCTTGAGTACGTGAGACAGTCCCTTCTTGTCGAGCAGGAAGGTCTGGTTGCCGAACGTCATACGCACGCTGTTGAATCCGCGCAGGGCGGGCAGGCAGGAACCGTTGTGGACGAGGATGTCCTCGCCCCCGGCCGTGACGAAGTACGTCGGAACACCGTCGATCGTCAAGTTGTGCACCCGCTGGTCGGCCCGGTGGTGCGCCCGGACTACGGTGACCTCGGCGGTCTCCCCCTCCGCGGTCCGGAGTAGCATTCCGGGCCTCAGGTCGGAGGCGTTGAGCCAATGACCTTGCTCCTCCACCCAGAAGGGGTGCCGGTCCGTCGCTGTGACGCCGGCGACTCCTGCGTGGCCGGTATGGAGAACGATCTCGTATAGATACTTCTCACCCTGGCTGCTCGGAGTCGCCAGGACCGGCCGCACGCCGCGTTTCCCGGTTTCGGGATCGTAGACGACGACCTCGTCACCCGGTTTCACGTCCTCGATCGGTTTGTGGGCGCCGTCGGCCATGAGCACGAGGACACCGGGAGGGAAGCTACTACACGACTTGATGGACTTGCCCAGGTATCCGCCCAGCTTCTCTGCTGCCTTGCCAGCCTTTCCTGCGAGCTTCACCCCACCCACCACGAGTTTTTCGCCCGGTATGAAGCTGGCCGCGAACATAGCGCAGGAGCCCGCGTTACCCTCCGTACATTTGACCGCGTCCTCCATAACGAATTTGACTACGTCGAGGGTGAAACGAGTGACATTCGCCATGACGCTGTCGTCATAGTACTCGAACGGATCGAATCCAAGCAGCTGCGTCAACTGCTGGTCGATCACACCGATGCAGTCATAGACCGCGCACTGGGTACGCCGGATTAACAGGTCGGCGACCGCCTTGCGCCACCGCTCGGCCTCCTCCATCGCCCGCTTGGCGAGTCTCTGCCGCTTGAAGTATTCCTCGCACCAGGAAGTAGGGCTACGCTTACATTCGTACTGATTGTAACTGTCGCACTCCGGGGTGTTGTTCAGGCAAGGCTTGAGTCCAGCGGGATCGGAAATGCCGATCGGATTGTTTCCAGCGTAGCTGTAGGGGTTTGCCCACTGAGGTTTGTCGACGTCCAGCAACGGGTCGGCCGAGATAAACTTGGCGATCGACGGGTCGTAGTACCGCGCCGACAGGTAGTCCAGGCCCGTCGCCTCATCCTCGACCTTTCCGAGGAACCCACGGTCCGTGAAGGGAAGGTCGTCGATGCCGCGGCGTGCACCGAAGGGCAGGTACCGCTCCCGGCTGACCAGCCCGGTGGAGTCGTTGATCGCAAGCTGCTCGGACCCGTGGAATCCCGAGGCCAGCCAGGTCACTCCAGTGGTGCCCATACGCATGGCGACGGTCGTTCCGTCGGGTGTCGTGTAGTAACGCTTGCCGGTGAGCCGACCACCGTCCAGCTCGACGTCCATGGAACCGAGATAGAGAGTGACCTTCCCGCTCGGATCGCGCCTGATGAGGCGCTCGCCGTCTGCATCGTAGATCATCCTGGTCTCTTGGCCGTCGACAGTGGCCTTGCTCAGCTCGCCCAGCTCATTCCACTCGAAGACTCCTGGCTTCCCGTCCACGGAACGTGACGTCAGATTGCCGGCGTTGTCGTATCCGTAGGTGTCGGTACCGCCACCCGGCTTCGAGATGGAGGTGACCGCGTTGGGACGAACACTGGACGCGCCGGACGCTGGGTAGTGGTAGACCGACGCCTGGCCCGTGTCCGTCAGGGTCGTCATGTTGCCGACCGCATCGTATTGGTATCGCTGCTTGTAAGGGTCGACACCGAAACCGTCCGCGGCCGCCGGCCCCTCCGTGCAGGACGAGACCGTGGTGGTCCACGCCTCCGCGAGCCGGCGGAGTCCGTCATAGAGGAAGCATTCCGATTGGCCGGGTGTGCTCCCCGCCACTGCCGAGGCAGCGTCCATTATTCGAGTGATCTGCCCGGACAGGTCATAGTAATACTGATCGTCTTGAGCGGTCTTCGGAGTGCTGGTCTGAGCGTCAGTGAGCGTGGTGATCCGGGATACCCAGCCTGTGGAATCGTCCCACCGGATGGTTCGCTTGATCTTTCCGTTGGATCCGTAGGTCCGTTCGGCGAGTTGGCCCGTCGGCGTGTACCGGGCATCGTCAACGTAGACGAATACGCCTCCGAGGTCAGACGTCACTCGCTTGGCCATGCCGAGATCATCGAAGGTGGACGTGACTTTCTCGGCGGGAAGCCCCCCAGCGGCGGGCATCGTCACCGCGCTGAGCGCACCCGTCGTGTTGTACTCGGCGGAGAACGTGTAGCTTCCTGCCAGCAGGTCCTCCGACGTAGGAATGGTCACCTTAGAGCCACGCGGGCGCCCCATGATGTCGTAGTCGGTGACCTCCTCTTTGTAAGCGTTACCGCCCACATACCGGGTCGACGAGGTGAGCTTTCCTGGCGCCAGGGTGTCGTAGACCCATTCCGCGAGCTTGGTTCCCGTGCCGGACTCACCCGCCCACACGGCGGTCTTCCGGCCGAGGTCATCGTAGTCGTACGAAACCTTCTGTCCTCTGCCGTCCGACGTCCATGTCAGCAGGCCAGCGGCGTCGTAATGGTCTTGGCTGTCACCGGTATCCGGGTCGTGCGAGGCGATCCGGCGGCCTGCCGAGTCGAATGTGAATGTACGGATGTTCCCGGCGGCGTCGACCATCCTCGTCATATGACCATTGACGTCGTAGGCGTAGGTCATGTCGTGGTGCGTCACCCCGTCCGCCCATTCCTCGACCTTCGTCACCCGGTCTTTGAGGTCGGAGTAGTAAACGGTCTTTCCCCCCGCCGGTGGCTGCACCTCGATGCGGTCGCCGAAATAGCGGGTAGTGGTCCGGCTCAGTTCTCTGCCGGTGCTGTAGTTGACCTGAGCCACGATCTGCCCCGCGCCGTCGTACGCCGATCGCGACCACTGGGGCAGATCAGTGAGAGCCGGGTTCAGCAGTGCCGACCCAGGTGGGGCGGAGTTATACGCGGGCGCGGACCGGGCCGCGGAAAGACCTCGCGTGTCGTAGGTTGTGACGGTGACGACGCGCCCGCCCGCAGGAGATGCTCCCTGCGTTTCGCGAGGACGCCCGAACCCGTCGATGTAGGTGTGGGTACTCAGCCATTTCGCGGACCCTCCGGTCCCCGACCGCAGCGTGTTCATCGTGCTCTTGGCCGCCGAAGTCGGCTGACCCAGGTTGCCGTCGTAGGGGATGCTGTAGTCCACTCGTGCGGCCGGCGTGCCGCCACTCTGCGGCTGTTCGGGAGTCCAATATCGCAGCGTGCGTCCTAGCGCGTCATAGTCGATCACCACGTCGTGGCCAGCTGCGTCCCGGATCTTAAGATTCTGGCCGTGCGATGGCGAAGACCACGTCGTAGCCGTGTGCTCCACAGAGTTGGTCACCTTCACACCGTCGATCGGATATCCGACAGCCGGCTGATAGGCGGTTCTGGTGATCTTTCCGCGCGCATCGGTGGTCGAAATGTCTCTCCCGTACCGATCGAACGTGGCCGTGACCGTGGTGTACTCGGTATCGCCACTGTAGGTACGCGTCTCGGTCGCGTCCCCCGCTGAGGGGGTATTGCCGGCCAGGTTGGTGGCCCCGTCGTACAGAGTGACCGTTCTGGCCAACAGAGTTCCACTGGTGCAGGCGTCTCCAGCCCTGCGTTCGACGGTGGCCGGGTAGTCGAGCATCCACTTGGCCGTATTGCGCGCGTAGGCGGTGGTGGTGCAGGTGTTGTCGGTGGCCGTGCCGGTGTCGCCGTAGTCGTTGACCTTGGTCGGGAGACCGTAGGAGTCGTAGGTGGTGCGCTGGTCGGTGTAACGGAACCCGCCAGTGACCGCTTCCCGTGAGACCTGGCGGCTGGTCGTGATCAACAGCGGGTCGTAGATACCGGGGCCGTTGCCGGTGGAGACGGTGGTGTACTCGTAGCGGGTCGAGCCGATCTCGACGTAGCCGCCGAGGGCGGGGCCGCTCGGGGGTGGTGTGGTCGGCGTCGGGGTGGGAGTCGGCGTGGGGGTGCGGGTGGGCGTGGGCGTGGGGGTGGGGGTCGCGCAGACGCCGAGATCGAGCCACGAGGGGTCGACGCCGGGTTCGGCGCCGATGCCCATGTTCAGGTTCTTGGCCTCCCAGGTGTGGTTGACCCAGGTGACGCGGTTGCCCTTGCCGTAGAAGCCCGTCCGTGACCAGGTCGGGTAGGTGCAGGCGAAGGTGGCCTTACCGAGGAGGCGGCGGACGCCCTGGGCGATCGCGCGGGCCGGGGCCAGCGCGGCGGTGGTCACCCGGGAACCGGCGGGTGCGGCCACCGGTTCGGCACCGGCCACGGCGAGAGCGGCGCGGGGCTGAGGACTGGCACCGGCCACGGCGGGAGCAGCCTGGGACTGGGAGCTCTGTTGCCGTACCCGGGGGCCGGCGGCGGGCCGGGGTTGCGCGGCCGCCGACGCGGCGGGGGTGGTGCCGTTGATGGTGGTGGCGCGCCACGTCTGTTCCTGCAAGGTGCGGCCTACGAGGACGCGGCTGTCGTTGTAGCCGTTGCCGTCGAAGTCGGTGATCCGGGTGCCCTTGGCGGTGCCGCTGGAGTTGGGGTCGTCGTACATGCCCCGGAAGAACGAGGTCGTGTTGACGGTGTAGTCGTCGGGGCTGGTGCCGGCGCCCTTGATGGTGCGGACGGTCTGGTAGCCGCGGAACTCGTCCCAGTCCTCGGTCAGCATCTTGCAGTAGCCGGTGACCGGCGGGGTGCAGACGACACCACTCACGCTGGTGGCCTTCATGTAGTTGAAGGCGCGCGCCCAGGCCGGGGTGCCCAGATACTCGTACCGGGTGGGCACGTCCGGGGAGCCGCCGACCAGGTCCTTGTCGACGACCTGGGTGACCAGCCACTTCATGTACACCGCGCGACTGGTGCGCTGGATGCCGCCCGAGTCGTAGTAGCTGCCCAGCGTGGCCATGTAACAGTCACGGGCATTGGTGTCCCACCCCGTGGTGGGATACCCCGAGGGGATCGGGCAGGGGTTGGCCTGGCCGTAGTACACGTCGGTACGGCCGCCGAGCCCGTTGTACACCGCAGAGATGCGCGGCATCTGCAGCCGGGGTTTGCCCTGGGAGTCGTTGTAGTCGGCGCGGTTGTCCAGCAGGACGGCTTCGAAGTCCACCGGGGGCAGTGCGATGTCGGGGCCGGTGCCGGCCAGGCCGACCGGGCGCAGGGTGTCCAGCCACAGCACCGGACCGGCCGGGGGCAGCGGCGGGAGGACCTGGGTATAGACCCACTTGTAGCCGGCCTCCAGCCGGTACACCTCGTCCCACCCGCCCGAGGGGTTCACCACCGAGGTCACGACCGTGTTCAGCCGCTTGGAGATGTAGAACGCCGGCCCCGGGGTGTCACACGCGGTGATCACATCGGCCGGTCCTGACGGACAGTTCAGGTCGGTGGGGGTGTCGTTGTCCCACGGAACCCCCGAGGCCGGCGGCTGTCCCCGGTCGACGGTGTTGAAGGTGACCTTGGCGGTGTGCGCCGATCCGGCCACGTTGGTGTTACGCCCGTAGGCCACCTGGGACAGGTAACCGCCCCGGTCGTAGGCCACCCGGAACGCCCGCCCATCTCCCAGCGGCCCCGGCTGGCACAGCGCGCCGACGGTCTTGCAGTACCAGTTCTCCTCCCGGGTGTAGGTGTAGTCGATCACGTTGCCGTTCGGGTCGATCTCCTGGTCCAGGTTCCACCGCCAGGTCGCGTTGCACAGCCCCGGCGCACCGGTCTTGGAATAGCTGGAATAGCACGGCTCCCCGGGGTCGTCGCCCACGTAGGCGGTCTGCCAGTTGGAGTCACGCACCGCGCCGAACCGGTAGCGGGTGCCATCGGCGGTGGTCACCACCCACGAGGCCAGGCCGGCCTGCGTGTCGATCACGTAGTCGATCTTCCAGCCGTAGTCCTCGACCGTCTTCCACCCGCCGCTGGTCCGGTCCTTCACGATCTGCGAGGACTTGCCGTCCACCGACAGCGTCAGATGCGAGGTGGTGTAGTCGGTGGTGGCGGAGTCGCCGTCGTTCTCGTCCGGGGACTCCCAGCACTGGTGCTTCCAGTTACGCTGATCGGCGTTCTTGGTCGTCTCGGCCGCGTCATCGGCACACCCACGGAACCGGCGCTCCACAAACCCCGTCGACAGCTCCCAGCCCATGCCCGCCACCGAGGCCTGGTTGTTGGTGTAGTTGGTCAGACTGTCCACACCCGAGGAGGAGTACGACAGCGCCAGCTCCGGCGCCTTGCCCGCCACCGGCGGCGGCACCGGGATCGGGTAGGAGTACGAGAACCCGCCCCCCGACAACCCCACCTGCCACGACCCGGCCGCCTTCAAGTCCGTCGCCGCGAAGTTGGTCGTTCCCGATCCGGGATCCTCCGCCGCCGCGACCGACGCCAGCACATAAACATTCCCGGCATCCGGCACCCCGTCCGGAGCGGCATCCAAATCCGCCACCACCTGACGCGCGGCGACGTCGTTACTGCTGGGCACGACACGGGCGTTCCGCGCCGCCTTCGCACACGCCGCGTCCGGACGGGCAGCCAGCACACACGCCGGCATCTCGATCAACCCCAGCCGCGACAGGGCCCCCGCGGAGAACGCACCGGCAAACGTCGAGTAATCGACGCCCACCCGCACCCGCGCCGCCTGCACGCCGCCATCGGCACGCGCCACACGCACGCCCACCGCCACCCCGCCCACCCGCTTGACCGCCTCGGCGCCGATGGACTCCACCCGCACCCGGCCCGGCGCCGCCACGCCGTCCGCCTTGCCGACCCAGAACGGCAGACCCGCCGCGACAGCGGGAGCGGCGCCCACCACGGCCTCGGCCGACCCCGCACCCGGCAACACCGCCGCCAAGTCCTTCTCCACCAGCGGCGGAGAGTCCTCCGCCCCGTGCACGTCGGCGACCTTCCGGACCGCACGCCCCTCCACGGATCGCTCCGGCTCAGACGACGAATCCGACGAACCCGCAGGCGAGGCCAGACCGGTCACCACATTCACCGACGAAACCAGTAACGCCACCGCGAGAACCGTGAGCAGCCAAACATGGACACGCTGAAGGCGCATGACAAACCTCCGAAAGACCCCGTCAACCAGTGGCACCGCGCCCCGCGGTCCACGTCGAACACGCATAAAGCAGCCGTAAAGCACTGCAAACGCACCCAGAGTAATGAGGGTCAACAAGGTCGTCAATGCGCTTTCCGTCAGGAGCCCCATACGGATCGTCATAGAAGACGAGTAACCACAGGTCCGCTCTACGGACGAACGCAGCATTCGCACACGAAGGTTCTCTGCCGATCGGGTATCGGCATCCCACTGGGGAGTTTGGTCGTGGGACGCCAATACTCACCAGACTCATCGCCGTCGTGAACAAATATGCCGGGCGTGAACCCGAATATGCCAGGCGTGAACCCGTCTGTGCCAGGGTGGGGTCAATCGTCCAGGAACCGGGCCGAGACTCGGACGGGCCCTTTCCCAGATCGATCCTGAAACGCGTAGACCCGTACCCGGCGATCACCGAGTTCACCCGCCACGCCCAGCACCATTTCCTCGGGTTGGGCGTGCTCCCGGGCTTCGCGCACCGAAACCGGCGTCCACGTGGGAGAGACGAACGCCCGCATTGCGTCTTCCATCGAAACGCCGGGCAGTTCGAGTCCGTCATCGTTCAGGGTGACGAACGTGTTGACATAGTCCGCCGTTTCCGGCGCCGCCGTCTCCTTCTCATCAAGGATGAATTTCGCAGAGAAACCGTTGCCGTGGCGCTGACACATGTTCCAATCCACTTCCGTCATTCGTCGAAGCCTCTGCCGGCGCTACGCCGAAGTTTCAGGACGGGAGCCAGGACGGCCACCAAGGGGGGACGTTGTCCGGGGGGCAGAGGCCGCTGTCTCCCGGGTAGCCGTCGAGGGTTCCCAGGGTCGCGAAGTCGTGGAGCAGGAGCAGGGCGGGGCCGGTCAGGGCCACCAGGATCGCCAGGGCACTGAAGATCGCTCTGGTGGTCTTCCAGCGGCCCAGGGGTGACCAGAGGGCGAGGGGGTTGAACAGCAGGGACGCGATTCCGGAGACCACGGCGGCGACGGGGAAATAGAGCAGCCGCGTGGGAAGAAAGAAGAGCAGCTCCAGCTTGTGCGGGGGCTCCCAGCCGGCGTCGCAGTAGGAGCGGGCCTGCGCGACCAGGTAATTGTCCAGGAACGCGCCGCCCACCGCCCACACGAGGGCGATCACCACGACCATCCCGCACCCGAACGCCTGGGTGGCCGCTCCCAGCCTCGTCCGCGAGAACCGGGACGGAACCGTCTCCTTCGTCATCACCGGCCTCCGGCCATCGTCTTGGACCACCCCGGTCCGGCCATCGTCTTCGGTCATCGCCTCTCGGGGGGATCTTGGACGGATGCCGCCATGGTCGGGGGGACGCGTCGGTCACGGCGGGAAGCCTCGGCCGGGGACGCCTCTGCACACGATCGTCTTTGACTGGCATGTCTTATATCGCATGACATGGCAGCCTGTGCCCCTTCCGTAATCAAGTGCGGCCGTCGGGCGGAAGCGCGCTCCCCCGCACCCTGCGCGGCGACCGCGGGAGGGGACACGGCATCCTGTGGCAAGCAAGAAATCAGTACGAACGGCGTGAACGGTTGTGAACGGCATGAGTGGTAGCGAACTTAACGGCATCCCCCTGACCCCCGACTTCGCGAACGGCGGGGTGTCGTTCTGGTACCGGCAGATCGGGCTGCCCGCTCGCCGTGCCGCGCTGCCCGGGTCGCGGGACTACGACGTGGCCATCGTCGGCGGCGGCTACACCGGCATGTGGACGGCGTACTACCTGAAGAAGGCCCAGCCCGACCTGCGGATCGCGATCCTGGAAAAGGAGTTCGCCGGGTTCGGCGCCTCGGGACGCAACGGCGGCTGGCTGTCGGCGGAGTTCGCCGGGTCGCGAGAGCGGCACGCGGCGGCGCGCGGGCGGCAGTCGATGATCGACCTCCAGCACGCGATGTTCACGGCCGTGGACGAGGTGATCGAGGTCACCCGCGCGGAGGGCATCGAGGCCGACGTCCACAAGGGCGGCCTGGTACACGTGGCGACCAACCCCGCCCAGAACCGGCGCATGCACGCGGAGCTCGCCGACCTGCGCACCTGGGGCTTCGGCGAGGAGGACATGCGGCTGCTGACCCGCGAGGAGCAGGAGGAGCGCATCAGCGTCGCCGGCGCCCTGTCGGCCATCTACAGCCCGCACTGCGCCCGGATCCAGCCCGCCAAGCTCGCGAGCGGCCTAGCCGGCACCGTGGAGGCCCTGGGCGTCGACATCTTCGAGGGCACGACGGTGACCGAGATCCGTCCGAGGGGCGCCGGGGAGAAGGGCAGGGCGTCGGCGGTCACCAGCAACGGGACGGTCACCGCCGACTACGTGATCCGCGCGACCGAGGGGTTCACCGCCGGCATCAAGGGCCAGCACCGCCAGTGGCTGCCCATGAACAGCTCGATGATCGTCACCGAGCCGCTGCCGGACGAGGTGTGGGAGCGCATCGGCTGGCGGGGCCAGGAGCTGCTCGGTGACCAGGCGCACGCGTACTGCTACGCGCAGAGGACCGCCGATGGGCGCATCGCCATCGGCGGCCGCGGCGTGCCGTACCGCTTCGGCTCGCGGACGGACGTGCGCGGCGCCACGCAGCCCCGGACGGTGGCGGCGCTGCGCTCGATCCTGACGACGCTCTTCCCGGCCACCGCGGGCGCGAGGATCCAGCACGCGTGGTGCGGCGTGCTGGGCGTTCCCCGCGACTGGTGCTCGACCGTCCACCTGGACCACGAGACCGGCCTGGGGTGGGCGGGCGGCTATGTGGGGAGCGGCGTCACGACCACCAACCTGGCCGGGCGCACGCTGCGCGACCTGGTGCTGCGCCGCGACACCGAACTGACGGCGCTGCCCTGGGTGGGCCGCCAGGTGCGCCAGTGGGAACCGGAGCCGCTGCGCTGGATCGGCGTCCAGATGATCTACACGATGTTCCGCGCCGCCGACCGCCACGAGAACGCCCAGATGGCGCGCACGTCGGCGTACGCCCGCCTCGCCGATCTGATCTCCGGCCGCTGAGGGGTCCGCGACCGGCCGAAGTCAGCCGCAGGCGCCCCATGATCTGCGGCCGCCGGTCGCCGGTCACGGCGAGGAAGAGAAGTGCCAGGTGGGGCGCATGGGAAGGCTGCCTCATTCCCCCAGCGCGATGAGCATGCCGTGCAGGTGGGCCGCCGCGGCCTCGATGTCGTCGTAGCTGTACTGGGCGGCGCGGACCTCGGCCGACAGGACGGCGCACTTGTGCAGCCTGTCGAAGTCGCCGTAGGGGAACTTGTAGTGGCCCTTGGTCTCCTCGCCGTGCTCGTCGTCGACGCCGAGGAACCAGCGCCCGTACTCGCCGTAGCCGTGCTCCTCGATGAACCGGTTCTCCTGCTCGGGCGTGGGCCGGTGCACGTCCCAGTCGCGCCGTTCGTCCAGGACGACGCGCTCCTCCTTGACCAGATCCCTGGCATGCGCGTAGGCCCTCAGGTTCAGACTCACCGCCATGGACGTCTCGCCCCCCGATCCGATGTCGTTCACCGCAGGTCGTGGCCGTGCGGCGGCGCGACGCGTG
The DNA here is from genome assembly GCF_003323745.1 of Sphaerisporangium album. Taxonomy (GTDB): domain Bacteria; phylum Actinomycetota; class Actinomycetes; order Streptosporangiales; family Streptosporangiaceae; genus Sphaerisporangium; species Sphaerisporangium album. The sequence continues at coordinate 62,993 of NZ_QOIL01000010.1, read as the reverse complement.
CGCCCTGGAATGTTGTACCCGGCCGTCCCATTCGACCCGTGCCGTGTTCCATCCTTTTTCGCCATGGACGCGGAACCGGTTCCCTCACCCCCGGCGACTACATCGCCTGTAGGGCTGGGCCGCCTGCCGAACCGAGGCCGAAAGGGCTCCAACACGCTGAAAGCCGCGCGGAGGAATCCTCGGGCGCGGCTCTCGGTATGGATCTCGGTGCGGGTCTCAGAGCAGGGAGTCGACCGCCACGGCGAGGAACAGCAACGCCAGGTAGGCGTTGGACCAGTGGAAGAAGCGCATCGGACGCAGGGCGACGCCGGTCTTGCCTGCGTTGACCCTGCCGAGCAGCCGGTAGACCTCGAACAGGCACACGGCGCCGAGGACGGCCGCGACCGCGCCGTACACCGGCGTGGTCCCGGCGACAGGCCACAGCAGCAGCGAGCAGATCACGGTGGCCCAGGTGTAGGCGATGCACTCCACCACCACGCGCCGCTCGGTCGCGACCACCGGCAGCATGGGGACGGCGGCGGCGGCGTAGTCCTCGCGGTAGCGCATGGCGAGCGTCCAGGTGTGCGGGGGCGTCCAGAAGAACACCACCCCGAACAGGATCACCGGCGCCCAGTCGACCCGCCCGGTGATGCCGGCCCAGCCGATGAGGACGGGCATGCACCCCGCGATGCCGCCCCACACGACGTTCTGCGACGTGCGCCGCTTGAGCACCATCGAGTACACGAAGACGTAGAAGAGGATCGCGGCGAGCGAGAGCCCCGCGGCCAGGGGGTTCACGGTGAGCGCCAGGCCCAGCGTCGACAGCGCCCCCAGCACGATGCCGAAGATCAGCGCGTTCCTCGGCGCGACCGTCGCCATCGCCAGCGGGCGGCGGCGGGTGCGGCGCATGGTCGCGTCGATGTCCCGGTCGATGTAGCAGTTCAGGGCATTGGCGCTACCCGCGGACAGGGTGCCGAAGACCAGCGTGGCCACGGCCGTCCAGAGGGGCGGGAAGCCCCGCGCGGCGAGGAACATGACCGGGAGCGTCGTGATCAGGAGCAGCTCGATGATCCGTGGCTTGGTCAGCGCGACGTACGCGCGCACGACCGCGAGCGGCGATCGGCGGGCGCCGGCGATCGGGACGGCCGGCGGCTTTGTCGTGAGCACCGTCAAGGCGCTTCCAGCGGGAGCGGGGTCAACGCGTAACCTCAGATTAGAGCGGTCCGTGATTGCGGGCATGAGCCGAACTTCGAGGACTCACTGTAGTGCGGGGAGTCGCCGGTCCCGGCATCGGGGGCGAATGCCACGTGGGCAAGTGGCCCTGTGGGGAGGTTCGTCCACCCCGGCGGGCGGCCCCTCGGGAGGCCCGCAGGCCGGGCCCGCAGGCCGTGCCGCGGATCGCGTTCCATACCGCTTCACGAGGGGATGGAACTAACGATGTGAACCCCACATTGCCCGGTCACATGTTAGACGCACGTTGCATCTACGGTATGGGGAACGACCCGTTAAGGTCCGGTGTGGGGAGGAACGACCAGACCGGACGGGCCGCAGAGCCGAACCGGCGCCCAATAGCCAATAGGAGATCGAGCAGTTGAGCAGCGAACTCGTGCCAGACCTTGAGTGGAGCGACCTCGATCGGCGCACGGTCGACGTCATACGCGCCTTGGCCATGGACGCGGTGGAGAAGGCGGGCTCGGGCCACCCCGGCACCGCGATGAGCCTCGCCCCGGCCGCGTACCTGCTGTTCCAGCGCGTGCTACGCCATGATCCCACCGATCCGGCCTGGGTGGGGCGCGACCGCTTCGTCCTGTCCGCCGGGCACTCCAGCCTGACCCTTTACATCCAGCTCTTCCTCTCCGGCTACGGCCTGACACTCGACGATCTCGCGTCGCTGCGCCAGTGGGGCAGCCTGACGCCCGGGCACCCGGAGCACGGGCACACGCTCGGCGTCGAGACGACCACGGGCCCGCTCGGCCAGGGCATCGGCAACGCCGTCGGCATGGCGATGGCGCAGCGCCGCGAGCGGGGCCTGTTCGACCCGGGCGCGGCGCCGGGCGAGAGCCCGTTCGACCACCGCATCTGGTGCATCGTCTCCGACGGCGACATCGAGGAGGGCATCAGCCACGAGGTGAGCTCCATCGCGGGCCACCAGAAGCTGGGCAACCTCAACGTCATCTACGACGCCAACCACATCTCGATCGAGGACGACACCGCGATCGCGCTGTCGGAGGACGTCGCCAAGCGGTACGAGGCCTACGGCTGGCACGTGATCAGCGTGGACTGGACCGAGACGGGCGAGTACGTCGAGAACGTCGAGAAGCTGTACGAGGCGTACCGCGCGGCGGTGGCCGAGACCGACCGCCCGACGCTGATCAAGCTGCGCACGATCATCGGCTGGCCCGCGCCGAACAAGCAGAACACCGGCAAGATCCACGGGTCGGCGCTCGGCGCGGACGAGGTCGCGGCGACCAAGGAGGTCCTCGGCCTGGACCCGGCCAAGAGCTTCATCGCGCCGGACGACGTGATCGCCCACGCCCGCGAGGTCGCCCAGCGCGGCCGGGCCCTGCACGCGGAGTGGAACGAGAAGTTCGAGCAGTGGCGGTCGGCGAACCCGGAGAACGCCGAGCTGTTCGACCGCATCAGCGTGCGCAAGCTCCCGGCGGGCTGGGAGGAGGCCCTGCCGGTCTTCGAGGCGGGCAAGTCCGTGGCGACGCGCAAGGCGTCGGGCGCCGTGCTGACCGCGCTGGCGCCGGTGCTGCCGGAGCTGTGGGGCGGCTCGGCCGACCTGGCGGAATCGAACAACACGACCATGGAGGGCGAGCCGTCCTTCATCCCGGAGGAGTACCAGACCAAGCTCTTCCCCGGGAACCGGTACGGCCGCACGCTGCACTTCGGCATCCGCGAGCACGGCATGGGCTCGATCCTGAACGGAATCGCCCTGCACAACGGCACCCGGCCCTACGGCGGCACCTTCCTGGTCTTCAGCGACTACATGCGCCCGGCGGTGCGCCTGGCGGCCCTGATGGGGCTGCCGGTGACCTACGTCTGGACGCACGACTCGATCGGCCTCGGCGAGGACGGCCCGACCCACCAGCCGGTGGAGCACCTGTGGGCGCTGCGCGCGATCCCGGGCCTGGACGTGGTGCGGCCCGCCGACGCCAACGAGACCTCGGCCGCGTGGAAGGCCGTCCTGGAGCACACCGACCGCCCGGCGGCGCTGGCGCTGACCCGGCAGAACCTCCCGGTCTACGAGGGGACGTCCGACTTCGAGAAGGTCGCCAAGGGCGGCTACATCCTGGAGGAGGCCTCGAACGGGCAGCCGGCCGTGGTGATCATCGGCACGGGCAGCGAGGTCGAGCTGGCCGTGGGCGCGCGCCGCATCCTGGAGGACGAGGGCATCCCCGCCCGGGTGGTCTCCATGCCGTGCGTGGAGTGGTTCAACGCGCAGGACGACGCCTACAAGCAGCTGGTCCTGCCTCCGTCCGTCAGGGCGAGGGTGGCGGTGGAGGCGGGAATCGCGCTCGGGTGGCGGCAGTTCGTAGGGGAGGAGGGTGAGGTCGTGAGTCTCGAGCACTTCGGCGCGTCGGCGCCGTACAAGACGTTGTACGAGCAGTTCGGCCTCACCGCCGAACGTGTGGCGACCGCCGCCAAGGGCAGCCTCGCCAAGACCGGGGCCGACAAGGGTCACACCACCGGAAACTAGAGGACTCACCGTCATGAGCGAAAACCTGAAGCGCCTCACCGAGGCGGGCGTGTCAATCTGGCTGGACGACATCAGCCGCGAGCGCCTGCGCACCGGCAACCTGCAGTCGCTGATCAACGACAAGTACGTCACCGGTGTCACCTCCAACCCCACGATCTTCGCCTCCGCCCTGAGCAAGGGCGACGCCTACGACACCCAGCTTCGCGACCTTGCGGTGCGCGGCGTGGACGTCGGCGAGGCGGTCCGGGCGATCACGACCTTCGACATCCGCTGGGCGGCCGACGTCCTGCGGCCGGTCTTCGACGCCACGGGCGGCGTGGACGGCCGGGTGTCCATCGAGGTGGACCCGCGCCTGGCCACCGAGACGGCCGAGAAGACGGTGGCGGAGGCCCGGGCCCTGTGGTGGCTGGTCGACCGCCCGAACGTCCACATCAAGATCCCCGCGACGCTGCCGGGGCTGCCGGCCATCACGCAGACCCTCGCCGAGGGGATCAGCGTGAACGTGACGCTGATCTTCTCGCTGGAGCGCTACCGCGCCGTCATGGACGCCTGGCTGACCGGCCTGGAGCAGGCGAAGGCCGCGGGCCTGGACCTGTCGAAGATCGAGTCGGTGGCGTCCTTCTTCGTCAGCCGGTTCGACACCGAGATCGACAAGCGCCTGGAGAAGATCGGCACGCCGGAGGCGCTCGCGCTGAAGGGCAAGGCGGCCATCGCCAACGCCCGCCTGGCGTTCGCGGCGTACGAAGAGGTCATGAACAGCCCGCGCTGGCAGGCGCTGAAGGCGGCCGGGGCGCACCCGCAGCGGCCGCTGTGGGCGTCCACCGGCGTCAAGAACCCCGACTACCCCGACACCATGTACGTCGACCAGCTCGTCACCGCCGGCACGGTCAACACCATGCCGGAGAAGACGCTCGACGCGGTCGCCGATCATGGGAACATCGACGGCGACACCGTCCGGCCGTACTACGAGCAGGCGTGGAACACCATGGCCGCGCTCAAGCAGGCCGGCATCGACTACGACGACGTGGTGAGGGCACTGGAGGACGAAGGCGTCGAGAAGTTCGTCACCTCGTGGAACGAGCTGCTCGGGACCGTCGAGTCCGAGCTCAAGAAGGCGAGCTGAGCGTCCGGCGGTTCGGACCCGGTTCCCGGCGGCGCGCCGGGTAGGCCCCTGGCCTACCCGGCGCCCACGGGAGTGCCGTGCGGCGCCTCGGCAGGCCCGCCCTCGTGCGAGGAGACACCTTTAAGGATGGATATGTCTGTAACGTTCGGTGACGAGGCGGTAGCCGCGGAGGCCTCCGAGGCCGTGCGGAGGCTCGCCGAGGAGGGCGTCCCCCAGGCGCTGTCCAACGGCGACCCGACCCTGTGGGGGCCGGAGGCCGAGAGCGAGGCGCGGATGCGCCTCGGCTGGCTCGACCTGCCCACCACCTCGCGTGAGCTGCTGCCCGAGATCACCAAACTGGTCGAGCGCGCCCGCGCCGAGAACCTGGAGCACGTCGTGCTGGCGGGCATGGGAGGCTCCTCCCTGGCCCCCGAGGTCATCTGCGCCACCGCCGACGTGCCGCTCACCGTGCTCGACACCACCGACCCCGGCCAGGTGCGGCGCGCGCTCGCCGACCGCCTGGACCGCACGATCCTCGTCGTGTCCAGCAAGAGCGGCTCGACGATCGAGACCGACAGCCACCGCCGCGTCTACGAGAAGGCGTTCCGCGACGCCGGCATCGACCCGGCCGACCGCATCGTCGTGGTCACCGACCCCGGCTCTCCGCTGGAGCAGCTCGCGATCGAGTCCGGGTACCCCGTCATCCTGGCCGACCCGAACGTCGGCGGCCGCTACAGCGCGCTGACCGCGTTCGGCCTGGTGCCGAGCGCGCTGGCCGGGGCGGAGGTCATCCGGCTGCTCGACGACGCCGCCGAGGTGCGTCCCCGGCTGGCCGAGGGCTCCGAGGCCAACCCCGGCCTGACGCTCGGCGCCGCGCTCGGGACCGCCGCCCTCGCCGGGCGCGACAAGCTCGTGCTGGAGGACGGCCTCTCCCCCATCAACGGCCTGCCCGACTGGATCGAGCAGCTCGTCGCCGAGTCCACCGGCAAGCAGGGCAAGGGCATCCTGCCCGTCGTCGGCGCCGACCCGACCGAGGCCGAGGACGAGATCGTCGCCGGCATCGACACCGAGGCGGACGTCCAGGTCGACGGCCCGCTCGGCGCCCAGTTCCTCGTCTGGGAGTACGCCACGGCCATCGCCGGGCGCCTGCTCGGCATCAACCCCTTCGACCAGCCGAACGTCGCCGAGTCGAAGGAGAACACCGCCCGCATCCTGCGGGAGTCCGGCGACGGCCCGCTGCCCACCGGCACGCCGGCGCTGGTCGACGGCCCGGTGGAGGTCTACGGCGAGCTCCCCGCGCACGTCAAGGACCTTTCCGGGGTGCTCACCCACCTGCTGGAGCAGATCCCCGACCGGGGCTACCTGGCGATCCTGGCCTTCCTCGACCGCGAGGCCGCGTTCGACGTGCCGGTGCCGCCGGAGGCCTCGTTCGAGGAGATCACCGACATCTGGGCCGCGCACGACCCGGCCAGCCTTCAGGGGCTGCTGGCGATCAGGACCGACCGCCCGGTCACGTTCGGCTGGGGTCCCCGCTACCTGCACTCGACCGGGCAGTACCACAAGGGCGGCCCGCAGAACGGCGTCTTCCTGCAGCTCACCGGCGCCGTCGAGGAGGACCTCGAAGTGCCCGGCAAGCCGTACACCCTGGGAAGGCTGCAGCTCGCGCAGGCGCTCGGCGACCTCGACGCGCAGCGCGGGCGGGGGCGTCCGGCCCTGCGCCTCCACCTCACCGATCGCAAGGCCGGCGTCAGGTACCTGCTCGACGCCGCACGGGAGGTTTGATGAACGACAGCGAGCAGCCAGGCGTGGCCCCCGAGAACGGCCCGGCGCGTTCCGCTGATCCGGCCGGGGGCCCGTCGGCGGACGTGCTCGCCCGGGCCGCGCAGGAGGCCGCGCGGGTTCAGGAGCCCGCGGCCCCCGCCGACGACACCGTGACCGCCGCGCAGTCCGCGGCGACCGCCTCCACCACCGTGGAGGTCGCCGAGGCCAACCCGCTGCGCGACCCGCGCGACAAGCGGCTGCCGCGGGTGGCCGGGCCGTGCGTGCTGGTCATCTTCGGCGTGACGGGTGACCTGGCGCGGCGCAAGCTGCTGCCGGCGATCTACGACCTGGGCAACCGGGGTCTGCTCCCGCCGGGGTTCTCCCTGGTCGGCTTCGCGCGGCGCGACTGGGCCGCCCAGGACTTCGCCAAGATCACTCACGACGCGGTGAAGGAGCACGCGCGCACGCCCTTCCGCGAGGAGGTCTGGAAGCAGATCTGCGAGGGCCTGCACTTCGTGCCCGGCGCGTTCGACGACGACGGGGCCTTCGACGCGCTGGCGATGGTGCTGAAGGAGATCGACGAGACCCGGGGCACCGGCGGAAACTACGCCTTCTACACCTCGACGCCGCCGAAGTTCTTCCCGGTGATCATCGAGCAGCTCAAGCGCACCGGGCTGCACAAGCCGCCGCCCGGCGCCTGGCGCCGCATCGTGATCGAGAAGCCGTTCGGGCACGACCTCAAGAGCGCCCAGGAGCTGAACGCGGTCGTCGACTCGGCGTTCAAGCCGGACTCGGTGTTCCGCATCGACCACTACCTGGGCAAGGAGACGGTCCAGAACATCCTGGCGCTGCGGTTCGCCAACACGCTGTGGGAGCCGATCTGGAACCGCGGCTACGTCGACCACGTGCAGATCACGATGGCCGAGGACATCGGCGTCGGCGGGCGGGCCGGGTACTACGACGGCATCGGCGCGGCCAGGGACGTCATCCAGAACCACCTGCTGCAACTGATGGCGCTGGTGGCGATGGAGGACCCGACCGCGTTCGGCGCGGCGGCGCTGCGCAGGGAGAAGGAGAAGGTCCTGGAGGCGGTCACCCTCCCGGAGAACCTGGACCTGGCCACGGCCATCGGCCAGTACACCGCCGGATGGCAGGGCGGGGTCCCGGTCAAGGGGTTCGTGGAGGAGGAGGGCATCCCGCCGGACTCCCGGACCGAGACCTACGCGGCCGTCAAGCTGGAGATCGCCAACCGGCGCTGGGCGGGCGTCCCGTTCTACCTGCGCACCGGCAAGCGGCTCGCCAGGCGCATGACCGAGGTGGCCGTGGTGTTCCAGCGGGCGCCGCACCTGCCGTTCAGCAAGACCGACACCGAGATCCTCGGGCAGAACGCCCTGGTGATCCGCATCCAGCCGGACGAGGGCATCACGGTGCGCTTCGGCTCGAAGGTGCCGGGCACGGCGATGGAGGTCCGGGACGTCAACATGGACTTCGCCTACGGCGAGGCGTTCCTGGAGTCGTCCCCCGAGGCCTACGAGCGGCTGCTGCTGGACGTGCTCATCGGCGACCCGCCGCTGTTCCCGCACCAGCGCGAGGTCGAGCTGCAGTGGATGATCCTGGACCCGATCGAGGAGTTCTGGGCCCAGAGCGGCCGGCGGCCCGAGGGCTACCCGGCCGGCACGGGCGGCCCGGCCTCGGCCGACGAGATGATGGCCCGCGACGGGCGGGTCTGGAGGCGGCTGTGACCGGTATTTCCGCTGTGATCCGTCCCACCGGCTCAGGGGAGGCGCTGTGACCAGTTTCCTGATGGGGAGCACCACGGCCTCCGAGATCGCCGCGCAGCTCACCCGGCTGCGCCACCAGGTGGGCGCGCCCGCCGTCGGCATGGTGCTCACCGTCGTCGTGGTGTGCGACGAGAGCCACCAGTACGACGCGGTCCGGGCCGTGTCCGAGGCCTCGCGAGAGCATCCGTCCCGTATCCTCGCGGTCGTCCCGAGAGAGCGCGAGGAGGCGACCCGCCTGGACGCGGAGATCCGGGTCGGGGAGCTGACGACGGGCGAGGTCGTCCTGCTCCGCCTGTACGGCGAGCTCACCGAGCACGCGGACTCCGTGCTGGCCCCGCTGCTGCTCACCGACATCCCTGTGGTCGTGTGGTGGCCCGGCGAGGCGCCGGAGGCCCCCGGCAAGGACCCGGTCGGCGTCTACGGCCAGCGCCGCGTCACCGACGCCCGCTCCGCCCCCGACGGGGTGGCGGCGATCAAGTCGCGCATCCACGGCTACACGCCCGGCGACACCGACCTGGCGTGGACACGGATCACGCCCTGGCGCAGTCTGCTGGCCGCCGCGTTCGACCAGCCGGTCGGCAAGGTGCTGGACGGCTACGTCGAGGCCGAGGCCGGCCATCCGAGCGCCCACCTGCTGGCGGTGTGGCTGTCGGGCAAGCTGGACGCGCCGATCCGCGTGACCGAGTCCAAGGGGCCCGGCCTCACGGCGGTGCGGCTGCGCGTCCAGGACGGCGAGGTCGCCGTCGAGCGGCACGACTCGCGTACCGCCACCCTGAAGCGGCCCGGGCAGCCGGACCGGCAGGTGGCCCTGGCCCGCAGGCCGACCGCCGACCTCCTGGCCGAGGAACTGCGGCGGCTCGACCCCGACGAGGTGTACGAGGAGACGATCCGGGGCGTCGCCGCCGGGTTCGACGGCTCCTGACCATCGCGCCCGGCGTCCGTCCCCGCGACCACGGGGACGGACGCCGGGACGTCTCCCGAGGACATCTTCGGCTTCGTAAGGACGGTTCTTCTCGTGAGTGTTCCCACGGTCCTGGTCCACCGGGACGCCCAGGTGCTGGCCAAGGCCGTCGCCGCGCGCCTGATCACCGGTCTCGCCGACGCGCAGGCGGCCAAGGGGTCGGCCCACCTGGTCCTGACCGGAGGCACGATCGGCATCGCCTCGCTGGCGGAGGTCGCGGCCAACGCGGCGCACGACGCGGTGGAGTGGCGCCGCCTTGACATCTGGTGGGGCGACGAGCGCTTCCTGCCCACCGGCGACCCCGAGCGCAACGAGACCGGGGCCCGCCGCGCGCTGCTCGACCACGTCGACACCGACCCCGAGCGCGTGCACCCCGTCCCCGGCCCCGACTCCGGCCTGACGGCCGAGGAGGCCGCCGACCGGTACGCCGAAGAGTTGCGCAAGGCGTCCAGGCCCGAGGACCACGGGCCGGTGCCGTCGTTCGACATCCTGATGCTGGGCCTCGGCCCCGACGCGCACGTGGCCTCGCTGTTCCCCGAGATGCCCGCCCTGTACGACGAGCGCCCGGTCGTCGCGGTGCACGGCGCGCCGAAGCCGCCGCCGACCCGGATCACGATGACGCTGCCCACGATCCAGGCGGCGCGCGAGGTCTGGGTGATCGCGGCGGGCGAGGAGAAGGCGGGGGCCGTCCGGCTGGCCCTCCAGGGGGCCGGGACGTTCCAGGTGCCGGCCGCCGGCGCGCGGGGGCGGGTGCGGACGATGTTCCTGCTCGACCGGGCCGCCGCGTCCAAGATCCCGCCGGACCTCGGCCGTCCCGCCTCCCCCTGACCGGGGACCTGGCCGTCCCCTCTCTCCCCGGCCCGGGGCCTCGGCCGTCCCGCCTCCGCCTGACCCGGGGCGCGGCGTCAGGCGGGCATCGGCACCCGGTCGATCTCGTCGATGATCGCCCGCTTGGCGTCCTCCTCCAGGAACGACGCCCTCACCGCGTCGCGGGCCAGCCCGGCGAGGTCCTCGGCGCCGAGGCCGAACACCTCGGCCGCCACCTGGTACTCCCGGTTTAGCGTGGTGCCGAACATCGGCGGGTCGTCGCTGTTGAGCGTGACGTAGAGGCCCTCCTGGAGCAGGCGGGGCAGCGGGTGGGCGGCGATCTCGGGCACCTGGCGGGTCCGGACGTTGGAGGTCGGGCAGACCTCCAGCGGCGTCCGGGTCTCGCGCAGGTGCTCGACGAGCCTGGGGTCGTCCAGGCAGCGGATGCCGTGGCCGATGCGCTCGGCGCCGAGCCCCTCGATGACCTCCCAGATGGTCTCCGGGCCGGAGGTCTCCCCCGCGTGCGGCACGCTGTGCAGACCGGCCGCCGTGGCGGCGCGGAAGGCGTCCCGGAAGGCGTCGCGGTAGGGCGGGCGCTCCTCCTCGATGCCCGCGAGCCCGAGCGCCACGAGGGCCTGCGGGGGCTCCGACAGCGCGTGGTCCAGCGTCGCCCGCGCGCCCTCGACCCCGAACTCGCCGGGGATGTCGAAGATGTACCCGACGCGCACGCCGAGGCCGGCGGCCTCACGGGCCGCCAGGTCCAGCGCCTCGGTGACGGCTGGCATCGGCATGCCCATGCGGTGGTGGGAGTACGGGGTGACGGTCAGCTCGACGTAGCGGACGTTCTGCGCGGCGAGGTCGCGCGCGGCGCCGGTGACCAGCGTGGCGACGTCCTCGGGCTCGCGCACGAGTGCGTTTACGCCCTCGTAGATCTGGGCGAAGTGGCGGAAGTCGCGGAAGTCGTAGAACCTCCGGAGCTCCTCCTCGGTGGTGGGGACCGGGCCACCGGGGTGGCGGCGGGTCAGCTCCAGCACCGTGGGCACCGAGGCCGACCCGACCAGGTGGACGTGCAGCTCGGCCTTCGGGAGGGCGGCGATGAACTCGTTGACCGATTCCAGGCTCATGGCGCCCGACATTAGGCACCTGCCACGCCTTCCGAAAGTCAATTTCCTGGAATCTGACAACATCCCGGCAAGTTCGGCCCGAGTTCAGGCGTGGATGGCGCAGAGCAGGCGGTTGTCGCCGTTCTGCCACAGGGTGCCGATCTCGCCGAAACCCGCCTCGCGCAGCGCCGCGACGTGGATCGACAGGTCGAGGGACTCCGAGCCGTGATGGTCCGCGGCCGCGACCCTGCGCTCCCGCTCGTCGCGCAGGCCGCTCAGCACCGGGTCGGCGGCGGCCGCGTCCCACCACTGGCGCCAGTCCTCGGGCATGCCGCCGGCGAAGCGGCGCCGGGTCGCCCGGTCGTGGACCGCGCGCTCCAGCTTCGCCAGGCCCGGGGAGACGTCGCCGACCGCGAGGTGGTCGCCGTTGAGGAACAGGCCGCCGGGGCGCAGGACGGTGGTCAGCTCGGCGAGCATCGTGCGCAGCCCCTCGGCGGACAGCCAGTGCAGGGCCGTCGTGCTCACCGCCACGTCCACCTCGCGCGGCAGCCCGAGGGACGCGGCCCAGCCCGGCCGGCGCAGGTCGAGGTCGGCGAAGCGCAGGCCGGGGCGTCCGGCGTGAGCGGCCCCGCCGAGGGCCAGCAGCAGCGGGTCGGCGTCCACGGCCACGACGGTGGCCCCGGGGAGCCGGTCGAGCAGGCGGGCCGAGAGCGAGCCGGGGCCGCAGCCGAGGTCCAGCACGAGCGGGTCGGGCCGCCCGGCGCCGGCCTCGACGGCGTCGATGAGCGCGGTGAAGCGCTCCTCGCGGTCGGGCAGGTAGCCCTCCTGCTGGCGGTCCCAGCGGGTGATCCAGTCCTGCGCCGTGTTACGCGTGAGAATGGACATGAAAGCCTCCTGGTAACTGTCGTCTATCCTTTAGATAGTGACAGCGTAGAACCGAAGGATGTAACCGGTCAAGTGAATTTCAACAGTCACTCCGATGCCGTGGTGGCGGTGGCGGCATCCCTGGTGAACGCGCTGACCCCGGGCGAGGCCCGCGGCAGGACGTACACCCTCCCCTCCGAGGGCCCGGCACGACGCACGGCGGCGAGCGAGGCCCTGCGCGCGGGGGGCGCGCGGTCCAGAGAGGTCACCGACGCCGAGGCCCTCGGGCTCGCCGAGGTCGCCGCCGAGCTGCGCGTCGTCTTCGAGGCCGTCGAGTCCGGGGACGTCGACACCGCGGCCCACCAGGTCAACCGGCTGCTCGACCGCACGCAGGCGCGCCCGCACCTGGAACGGCACGACGGCGAGCCGTGGCACCTGCACTTCCACGGCTCAGGCGAGGCCCCAGGCGAGGACTGGGCCGCCTCCTGCGCGACCGGCCTCGCCATCGTGCTCGGCGGCGAGCTGTACGACCGGCTCGGCGTCTGCACCGCCCCCCACTGCGACCGGGTCTACGTCGACACCTCCCGCAACGGCACCCGCCGCTTCTGCTCGACGTCCTGCCAGAACCGGGTCAAGACCGCCGCCTTCCGCGCCCGCGCCGGTCGCCCCTGACATCGGCGGAATCTTCCCTCGATCACGCTGAGTGTCGGATCTTGCACGAAGGGAAAGGGAGAGGAGGAGTGCGGATCAGCGCCGTGAGGTTCCAAGGGGGAAGAAGTGGCTGTACGGAGTGCTAGACGTGCGCGGATCATCGCGACGCCCGCCATGGCGGCGATCCTGACGGTGACGCTGGTGGGCGGCTGCGGGGGCAAGTCCGCGACCATGACTCCGGAAGCCGCGGTGGCCACCAGCCCGGCGGCTGTGGCCTCCAGCCCGGCGGCGGTGGCGACGTCGGCGGGCGGAGACGCCGAGTACAACGGCGCGTGCCCGACCACCGGCAACGCGCGGCCCTTCGCCAAGACCCGCTTCGCCCTGCACGCGGGCCTCGCGCTCGGCGCGTTCCACCGGTACATCTACAAGCCCCTGCGCGCCGGCGGCTTCAAGGAGGGCGCCGAGAAGCGCAAGCGCACGTTCCTCAAGGCCGCGATCGCGGGCGCGTTCGCGCTGCACGAGCTGAAGGTCGCCAAGGGCTTCGCCGTGGCCAACCCCACGCTGTGCAAGGCCGTCGAGGGCGTGAGCAGCAAGTTCCAGAGCCTCACCGACAAGCTCAAGGGCGGAACCGCCACCGAACGCGACCTCGACACCAGCAAGTCCTCCATGGACGGCCTGCAACAGGACGCGAGCAAGACCGGCTTCAACTTCAAGGAGCAGAACGTCACGGTGCCGGGCGCGGGCTGACCGGCCCCTGCGTGTCGTCCGGCCGGCGGGGCGTCGCGCCTCGCCGGCGGCGTCCGGTCGGCCACGATCGCGCGTCAGCCGAGCCGGGAGTAGAAGATCCGCTCGCCCCCGACCCACCAGGGCGCTCCGGTCGACACGACGAAGAGCCTGTCGTCCCACACGCCCACGGCGGGGCCGGCCGAGCTGCCGAACCCGCGGACCGGCACCTGGCCGGTCCATTCCGCGGTGTTGAACCGGGAGGTGTAGAGGGCGACGTCCTCGGGTCCCGGCCACCAGGCCAGGACCACCCGGTCGCCACGCACCGCCGCCGACGGCCCGTGGTTGGAGTGGATCTCCGCCCAGGTCTCCCCGGACGTCTCGGCCTCCACGTACTGGACCTTGCGCTGCGCCTGCCAGAGCGAATCGAGGTCCGGCCCGCGCGAGCTGTAGTAGACGGCGGTGTCGCCCTCGACGCCCTTCCAGAACAGATGGAGCCGATTGCGGAAATTGAGCAGGAAGGGGCCCTCGGACGTGCCGACGCCGCGGATGGGCCCCTTGTGCGTCCAGGTCAAGGGGTCGCCGGGATGCCAGAGGCCGTCGACCACGGCGTAGGACCAGTGGATCCTCTGGTCGTCCTCGAGGCCCTTGTACGCCAGGTAGATGCGGTTCCCCAAGGCCGCCACGGCGGGGCCTGAGTTGATGGAGAGGCCCTCCACGGGCAGCCGCTCCGGCCACACGTGGCCCGCGTCCACCTGGAGGGAGGAGTAGTACAGGGCGTTGTCGTCCAGGCCCCCGTTGTGCGCCATGAAGAGCGCGGTCTCGCCGTTCTGCCCGGCCGAGATCGTCGTCATGGCGGGGCCGTGCGAGCTGAAGTACCCCATTATCTGCTCGGCCGGCGACCATCCCGACCCGTCGTAGGACGACCAATAGATCCTTCGGTCACCTCCCAAGCCGCGCCAGGCCAGGTAGAGCCTGTCAGCCGTGGGCTCACCGACGAAGGTCGGGCGTCCCGCCCGCGCGAGCGCCGGCCGGTGGCTCGTCGCCCCCACGGCCGGCTGCGGCACCGACCACCCGTAGATGGTGCCGAGCGCCTCCTCGTCAACCGTGTCGATCCCGGTGTTCGGAGCGTACGGGTACATGATCGAGCGCGGGTCGCCCGAGTGGGTCAGCCCGAGCGCGTGGCCGATCTCGTGCAGGACCACCCCGGGCGGCGGCCCCGGGGGCCAGGGGTCGGCGACGTCGAACATGATCCGGCCCGCTTCCGGATCGGTCGGGAGGTACGCGGCCCCGTTGACACCCCCCGGCTTCCCGAAGTCCCCGTTCAGGTCCGACCCGCCGAAGCGGATCGTGAGGTCGCCGCCGGAGGGCACGCGGGTGAAGGCGAAGAAGCCCGGCGGGACGCGCGCCCACGCGTCCAGCGCCGCCGTGAGCTGGTCCTGGATCTGCTGCGGCGGCATGGTGCTGCCGGACGGGTCGAACGACCAGGTGAGGCCTCCCCGGGGCCAGCCGCCCGCGGAGGAGGCCCCGTAGCTCATCGGACGCAGGCCGCCCTCCGCGTCCAGGGAGTCCGGGACGCCGCAGAACCGTCTGTCGGCCTTGGCGGCGACGAGAGCTATCCGTTCGGGTAAGAGCAGGTGGGGGCCGCCGATCGTCCACGCCTTCTCGAAGCGGGCCAGGGCCTGCGCGAAGGTGTACGCGCCGCCCTCGGGCCCGGTCGTGTACCCGAACCGGGGAAGCCACCGGTGGACGGCGATCTCGGTCGTCACGCTCTGGACGGCCTCCGCGCGCCCGGCGGCGGAATACCGGTACGTCAGATTCTCCAGGGCCCACAGGAGCTGTACCTCGTCCGCCAGATCACGGTCGATCGCGACGGCTTCCTCGGTCACCGCGACAGCGTCCTGCAGACGTCCGGCATTCTGCAGATACGCCCCCAGCGTCACCAGCGCACTCGCCAGCCCGGGGCGATTCCCCGCCGCTCGGAAGCGATCGGCCCGCTCCTGCTCCGCCGCCACCGCCTGCGCGTGCCGCCCGGCGAAGGAGTAACGCGACGCCATGTTCTCCAGCGCCCACGACAATTGGCCTTCGTCGCCCAGCTCGCGGCCGATCGCCACGGCCTCCTCCGTGGCCGCGACCGCGTCCGGAACACGCCCCGCGTTCTGGAGATACGCCCCCAGAGTGACCAGCGCACTCGCCAGTCCCGGCCGGTTCCCGGCGGCTCTCAGCCGGTCGGCGCGTTCCTGTCCCGCGGCGGCCGCCTTGTCATTCATCGACGCGAACGAATACCGGGCGGCCAGATTCTCCAGCGCCCACGACAATTGGGCTTCGTCGCCCAGCTCGCGGCCGATCGCCACGGCCTCCTCCGTCGCCGTGACCGCGTCCGAAACACGCCCCGCGTTCTGGAGATACGCCCCCAGAGTGACCAGCGCACTCGCCAGACCGGCCTGAATCCCCGCCACTCGGAAACGATCCACCCTCTCCTGGGTGGCGGCCACCGCCTGTTCGTATCGGGCGGCGAACGCGTACCGAGAGGCCAGGTTTTCCAGGGCCCAGGTCACCTGGCTCACATCGCCCAGCTCACGATCGATCGCCACGGCCTCCTCCGTCACCGCGACCGCCTCCGGAACACGCCCCGCGTTCTGCAGATAGGCGCCGAGCACGACGAGCGCATTGGCGAGGCCCGCCCGATTCCCCGAGGTGCGATAGCGATCGGCCCGCTCCTGTCCCGCGGCGACCGCCTGGTCATTCATCGACGCGAACGAATACCGGGCGGCCAGGTTCTCCAGGGCCCACACGAGCTGCGCCTCGTCGCCGAGATCGCGGTAGATGGCCACGGCCTCCTCGGTGGCGGCGACGGCCTCCGGAAGCAGCCCCGCGTTCTGCGCATGGGCGCCGAGGACGACCAGCGCGTACGCCAGCGCGGGACGGTCACCGGCGGCCCGCGCCACGTCCACACGTTGCCGCGCCTCGATCAATTCCTGCGAATCGGGCATACCGCGCTCCATGCGATGGGGAATGGGAGCCATCGTCGGCCGCCGAGGCTCGGAGACCGGAATTGAGACTACTCCCGCCCATCAGGAAAAGCCCGCGATTATCGCCCGATTCATGTGACTCAGAAAGCAGGCCAGGCGAAACAAGATCAACGCTCTTCACGCCTGCCGATACTCGCACGTCGAGAAACCATGCGCCCGTCGAGCGAGCCTCGGTCCTCTGAGGCGGGAGACGAGAGCCGGCTCGCACAAAATTGCGCAACGCACTCCACGGCTCATCTCACTTGAAATCCGGATGATGGTGCCGGTTATCAAGCCGCACTGCGAAAGATGTTCACTGAGGAGGTGTGCGTAAGATCACCGGTGGCGAGGCGGAAGTTCCCATAGTGGCGATCTATGCTCAGGCCCGCAGAATCTTCGGCCTCCCAACCGGCGCAGCTGGGTCAAGGGTGGCGATCCCGTCGTGGCCTGGCGGGTTATACGGATGGGTTGTGAAAGTAATGGCCCTTGTCGAGGTCGTCGATGAGGCCGGGGTGCGTCGGCTGCCACCCCAGCAGCTCGCGGGTCAGCGCACTGGAGGCCGGGCTGTCGGCCGCGAGGAAGCCGGCCAGCCAGGCGAAGTGCTCGCCCGCGTCCTCCGGTGAGATGGCCGCCACCGGGAGGCCGAGCTGCCGGCCGATCACTTCGGCGACGGCGCGGATCCGCACGCCCTCGTCGGCGACCGCGTGCAGCACCGATCCCGCCGGGGCGTTCTCCAGCGCCAGGCGGAAGAGGTGCGCGGCATCGATCCGGTGCGCGGCGGGCCAGCGGCTGAGCCCGTCGCCGATGTAACCGGAGACGCCCTTGGCACGGGCGATGCCGACCAGGGTCGCCATGAAGCCGTGATCTCCTTCGCCGTGCACCGTCGGGGGGAGTCGCACAACGGACGAGCGGACGCCGCGGGTGGCCAGGGAGAGCGTCATCTGCGCAGTGGCCAGCCGAGTCTGCGGACCGCCGCTCAGATGCGCCGTAGCCGACTTGGGATCAAGCCCATCGCGTTCGGTCGCCACACGCCCCGGTGCGAGCCCGAGCGTCCCGGAGGCGATGACGAGCGGCCGATCAGATCCCGCGAGCGCCTCGCCGAATACCTCGACGGCGCGGCGATCCGCGTCGGCAGCGCTTTGGAAGCCCCCCGAGAAGGCGATGTCGTGCTTGAACGCCAGGTGGATCACGCCGTCCGACGCGGCCGCCGCACTCCGCAGGCCGTCGAGATCGTCAAGAGTGCCGCGACGTACCTCTGCCCCCGCCGCGGCGAGGGCGGCGGCCGAGGCATCCGAGCGTGCCAGCCCGATGACCTGATGGCCCGCGCCGATGAGCTCGGGAACGACGGCGGAGCCGATCCAGCCGGACGCGCCGGTGACGAAAACGCGCATGAGAAATCCTCCGGGTAAGCCGACCGTCCTGGGCACAGAGCGCACACCAGGACTGATGTCAGTTGCTGTCATCAGCATAGTAGTCATGTCAGGCGCTGTCATCAAGTACGATCTATGCATGGGGCGATGGCAGCCGAACGCGCGTGGCCGGCTTGAGCAGGCGGCACTGGAGCTCTACGGTGAGCGCGGGTTCGAACAGACCACGGTGGCCGAGATCGCCAAGCGGGCGGGGCTCACGGAGCGGACGTTCTTCCGGCACTTCGCCGACAAACGCGAGGTTCTCTTCGCGGGCGGGGTCATGCTGGAGGATCTGCTGGTGCGCGCCATCGCCGATGCGCCCGATTCCACGACGCCGATCGAGGCGACGATCGCGGCCCTGGAAGGCGCCGGCGCCCTGCTCCAGGAACGCCGCGAACGCTCCCGGCAGCGCCAGGCCGTCATCGACGCGAACGCGGAGCTACGCGAGCGCGAGCTGATCAAGCTCGCGACACTCGCCTCGGCGCTCGCCGGCGCACTGCGCCGTCGCGGCGTCACAGACCTGGCCGCGAGCCTGACCGCCGAGGCGGGAATCGCCATCTTCAAGGTCGCGTTCGAGCGCTGGATCAAGGAAACCAACGAGAAAGAGCTGCCACAGATCATCCGGGAGTCACTCGACGAGCTCAAAGCCGTGACCGCGGGCAAGTGATCATCGACGGCAGGCCGGGCGCGACGCGCCACCGCCGCTCCACGGGCTTCACCATGCCTGGCCGGGGAGCCTCCAGGCTGCCGTAGGCCACCCGCCCCATCACCATCACCGGCACCGGCACCGGCACCGGCACCGGCAAGTCACGACCTTCGGCTGCAATGCTAGGCCGCGAGGAGTTCGTCATACCGTTGCCCGAACTCCGACGACTCCCCCGCCGCTTCTCTCAATGGCATTAATTCCTGCAAGGTCCGCCGTGATCCGCTGACGAGGGGCAACAGTTGGAGCCCTTCAGAAAGGGCATCGGACTTCGCCCCTGAGATCAGCAAGGCATTTGCCAGGCAAGAGCGGTAATAAGTCCGGTTCCGCTCCCCTATCGACGGCTCCGCGAGCAGGATTCGGAAACGGTCCGCGGCGATGACCGGCTTCGCGAGCGCCATCGCCGTCAGACCCTCGAAGTAGATCAACGTGTTCTCGGTGACGAACCCGGCCCAGTCGGGGTCGTCCTGGTGTGCCCCCCGGTCAATCTCGCGCCACGCCGTGGAGATGGCCTTGCGGCACGCGATCTCATCGCCCATGACGGCGTGAGCCGTGGCTTCCCGGACGGCGAGCAACGCGTACACCCGGGGCGTGGCCCACGTACGAGCGGCCTCCTTCCCAGCGGTCACGGCATGCAGCGCCTCACGCGCACGCCCGGGACTTGTCCGGGCCTGCCGTATGGCCTGCATCGCCAGGTAGGAGGCGACGTTCACGCGGAGCTGCTCGTCACCGGAGTACTCCGCGTACATATGGGCTTCGCCGTACAACTGCCGCGCCAGGTTCTGGTCGCCCGAGTCATAAGCGAGCCAGCCCGCGCACACGCACAGTTCTCCGGCCGTGGACAGAAGACGACGGCCGATCGACTCACTGAAGTCAGCCTCGTCCAGCATTCGCCGTACACGGGTCACCTGGTGCAGGGCGGGGGCGAGCAGGAGACCGCCGCCGATTCGCTGGTCGTCGGCGTAAAGACGCTGGGTCGTGGCCCTGAGATGCTTGATATGAGCGATGTCGACGCGGTCGGGCACGTGCAGAGGGCCCCACCCCATTCCCGCCACGAGACTTCCGGCAAGGACTCCGGTGAAGTGCCGACGGTTCATATCCATGTCCGGATTTATGCCCTCTTGCGGTGGATCTGCCACAAGGTTTCCCGTGAGCAGTGGAATGAGGGCATGGCGGGGCATGGCGATGGTGTCGGTGAAGCGGAGGAGTTCGCGGATGTCGTACAAGGTGTTGCGTTCGCCACTTTCGATGCGGTTCACCGTGCTCTGGGACCAGCCGGCCAGGCTCGCGAGTTCGAGCTGGCTCAGCCCCATCGCGGCGCGGATGCTCGTCAGGAACGCCGCCATGTCCGCCGACGCCAGCGCCTCGCGTACCGGCGCCGAATCCCACAGCCACGCCGGCGCGGCGGGCCGCGCGCCCCGACTCGCCCGCGCGCACGGAGCACACGCCGGATCTCGGCTGTAACGGCTCAGCAGAGTCTTCCGGCACCGCGGGCACAGCCGCTCGTCCATTCACCCACTCCTCACCCCGCGAGATCCGGCGGGCGCGTCAAAGTACGACCATCCCGAGGTCGTCGGCCATGCCGGATCGTCCTAACTTTGAGCAAGCATACGATGACGCTCCGACGTTTTCGCTTGACGCTTCTCCCCCGACGCTGACAACCGCCCGCGCGAAGGGCGGACGGCCTGCGAGAGGAGCAGCGTGATGTGTTCAGGCGAGCGTGTGAGTGACGTCTTCGTCGTGGTCTCGACGATCGACCAGGTGCCCCTCGCCCGACACCGGGCGGTGAAGACTCTCGAATCGTGGGGCCTGGACGAGGAGACGGTCTTCACCGCGAGCCTGATCGTGACGGAGCTGGTGACGAACGTCGCCGAGCACGCCGCCGCCGAATCGCCGACCGCGACCGTCGCGCTGGCCGCCGACGCCCGCTGGGTCACCGTGGCCGTGCACGACACCCACCCACGGCTCCCCCGGGCTCTGGCGACGCCGCACGACGACGGCGGCCGGGGCCTGCGGATGGTCATGCTGCTGACCGAGGAGGCGGGCGGCGTGCACACCGTCGAACCGACGGCCATGGGCGGCAAGCACATCGTGGTCCACCTGCCCCGGTGACCTCCCACAAGCGAATTCGCCCACGAGAACCCTCGGCGACCTGCACGGAGACGCACTCTCCGGATGCAGGATGGTCCTGGCCCGCAAAAGTCATGAAACGTTCCGCGCGGGCCGCCGGGGTGGAGGCGGAGGTCAAGGTCCTGGAGATCCGGCCGTACGCCGACCTGCGCGACTACACGGCCAACCGGGACATCGCCTACCGCGCCGGGGACTCGCGCAACAGCGAGATCCTCGCTGCGCACCTGGCTGCGGATCGCCGACGACCGCCTGCCCGGCCGGGTGGTCTACGGCCGCGAGTGACGCGGACCGGCTCCGCGTCGCCGTCCTCTCCGTCCTCTCCGCGAAAGGGGCAGCCATGGCGGGAAAGGTGACGCATAGTGGAATTTGCCACCGAGTCCGCCCATGGAACCGGTGATCTCCACCGAACCCCCGCGGAGGCCCCCGTGTTCGAGCGCTTCAGCGATTCCGCCCGCCGCGTCGTGGTCGTCGCCCAGGAGGAGGCGCGGCGCCTGGGTCATCGCACCATCGGCACGGAGCACGTCCTGCTCGGGCTGCTGGGCGAGGGCACGGGCCTGGGCGGCACGGTCCTGCGCGAGACGGGCCTCACGCTGGACGCGGCGCGGGCCGACGTCGAGGAGATCGCCGGCCGCCAGGAGGCGTCTCCGATGGGGCACATCCCGTTCACCCCGTACGCCAAGAAGCTGCTTGAACTGTCCCTGCGCGAGGCGCTGCACCAGCGGGACAACTACATCGGCACCGAGCACATCCTGCTCGGCCTGCTCCGCGAGCCGGCGGGCGTCGCCGGGCAGGTCCTGGAGCGGCACGGCGTCGACCCGGACGGCCTGCGGGCACGGCTCGCCGAGGAAGCGGAGGGCCGCACCGGCCGGCCTCTGGGGCCGCTCGGCGAGGGCTCGGTCTTCCTTACCTCCGGCCCGTCCTTCGCCACCCGCCTGGACCGCATCCAGGCGAGCCTGGACCGCATCGAACGGCGGCTCGACGCCTTCGGAGTGCCGCCCGCGCCGGAGTCCGACGGGGGCGAGGGGCCACGGCGGCAGGCCGAGTGACGCGGCCCGTGTTCGCCGGGGCCGGTCGGCCGTGATCCGCGGTCCCCGAGCGTCCCCGGAGCACGGCCGGCCGGTCCCGGGGGCTCAGGACGGGCGGGGAAGGGCCGCCGTCGCGCCCGCGGCGATCCGTGCCTCCAGCACCCCCGGGTCGTCGGTGTAGGCGAGGGTGGCGCCGAGGGAGAGCAGCAGGCGGCGCATGCGCGCGTTGTCCGAGAGCAGGCCGGCCTTGACCTCCGCGAACCCGAGGTCGCGGGCCTCCTGGAGCAGCATGCGGGCCAGCGCGGAGCCCAGGCCGCGCCCCTGCCAGCGGTCCTCCACCAGGAAGGCCATCTCGGCGATGCCCGGATCCGGGCTGAACAGCAGGCTGGCGATGGCCACGACCTGGCCGTCGTACCCGGCGACGAGCGAGTGCCCGCGGTCGCGGTCGCAGAGCCGGTCGAACATGCGCGGCGGCAGCGACGGCATGGCGGTGAAGTACCGGAACCGGCGCGAGTCGGGCGAGCAGCGGTCGTGCAGGTCGCGGACGGCCTCGCGGTACAGGTGGGTCAGCGGCCGCACCCGCACCTCGATGCCGTCGCTGAGCGTCACGGGGCGCTCGGCGGGAATCGTCTCGGCCGGCGGCTGCGCCAGGCGCACGAGGGCCGCCGCGCGGGCGGACTCGGTGAGCGTGAACGGCAGCCCGATGCGGCGCAGGCGGATCGCCCGGCGCGGCGCCACGGGGACGGTCAGCAGGGTCGGGTCCGGCAGGTCGGACAGGTCCGCGCCGTACACCCAGCGCGCGTCGTCGGCCCGTAGCAGGTCGGCCAGCACCTCCGGCAGCCGCCACGGCGCGGCGCGCAGGCGGGAGGCGAGCAGCAGGACGCGCGTCGGCTCGTCGGTCAGTTCGTGGGCCGTCGCGGGGACCACCTGGACACGACGCCCGCCGGCCGCCTCCAGCGCCTCCCGCACGGTTTCGGCGGAGGCCGGGATGTCGGCGACGAACTCGTCGACGGTGCCGTCGGTGTCGGGCTGCACGCTCAGCCCGAGGATGTTGCCGCCCTTCGCCGCCAGCGCGGCGGTGAGGGAGGCCAACCGGCCCGGCCGCTCGTCCACGGTGGTGCGGATCCGCAAAAAGCCCATCTAAACCCCCTGGTGTCCAGAGACCAGAGTGCCGCCGGACTGTTACGAGACTGCTACACATGGATGAGCCGGTCGTTTCGTTTACGTAGTTTGTTGCCAAACAGGCGTTTCCGCGGGATACGCCGCGAACCGCCCAGGTTCTCGGTGGCCACGCTGCGGTCCTGCGACGGATATAGCAGGATAAGGCGGCGTAGTCGCACCACCCCACCATCACCACAACAGGCAGGAGGAGGGGTTCCCGCCCCGCGGTGACCCCGGATTCTTCGATGACCGATCTGCTCTTCCGCGGCGGCCCCGCGTTCACCCGGGCCACGCGCTCCGCCGGCCGCTCCACCCCGCGCTTCGCCGAGGCGGTGCTCGTCCGCGACGGGCGGATCGCCGCCGTCGGCGACGAGGACGAGGTCCTGCGGCGGGCGCGTCCCGGGCACGAGACCGTGGACCTCGGCGGGAGGCTGCTCACGCCCGGGTTCGTCGACGCCCACATCCACCCGGTGCAGGCCGGACTCGAACGGGCCAAGTGCGACATCTCACAGGTGTACGGCCTGCCCTCCTACCTGGAGAAGATCGCCGGCTACGCCGCCGCGCACCCGGACCACAAGTGGATCGACGGCGGAGGCTGGGACATGTCCGCCTTCCCCGGCGGGCTCCCCCACCGCACGCAGCTCGACTTCCTGGACAGGCCCGTCTACCTCATCCAGCGCGACCACCACGCCGCGTGGGTGAACACCCGCGCCCTGGAGATCGCCGGGATCACCGCCGAGACCCCCGACCCGGCCGACGGCCGCATCGAGCGCGACGCCGACGGCGCCCCGAGCGGCGTCCTGCACGAGGGAGCCATGGACCTGGTCGGCCTGCTCACCCCGCGGCCCACCGAGAGCGACATCGACGCGGCGCTGATGGACGCCCAGTCCTACCTGTTCTCCCTCGGCATCACCGGCTGGCAGGACGCGATCGTCGGCTCGTACGCGGGCTCCGACGACCAGTACCCGGCCTACATCTCCGCCGCCGAGTCGGGACGGCTGAAGGCGCACGTCGTCGGCGCGCTGTGGTGGGACCGCACCCGGGGCGCCGAGCAGATCGAGGAGATGACCGAGCGCCGCGCCCGCTCCGTCGGCCGGTTCCACGCCCGGTCGGTCAAGATCATGCAGGACGGCATCCCGGAGAACTTCACCGCCGCCGTGATCGAGCCGTACTGCAACTGCGGCCCCGACCAGCGCGGCCTGTCGTACGTGGACCCGGCGCTGCTGAAGGGCTACGTCGCCGAGCTGGACCGGCGGGGGTTCCAGGTGCACTTCCACGCCATCGGCGAGCGGGCCGTGCGCGAGGCCCTGGACGCGCTGGAGGGGTCGGCCCCGGCCAACCGCCACCACATCGCGCACGTGCAGATCATCGAGCCGTCCGACATCCCGCGCTTCGCCCGGCTCGAGGTGACCGCCAACCTTCAGCCCCTGTGGGCCACCCACCACATGCAGATGGACGAGCTGTGCATCCCGTTCCTCGGCGAGGAGCGCTCCGGCTGGCAGTACCCGTTCGCCGACCTGGTGAAGACCGGCGCCCGGCTGTGCGCGGGCAGCGACTGGCCGGTCTCGTCCGCCGACCCGCTGCAGGGGATGCACGTGGCGGTCAACCGCACCGAGCCCGGAGGATCGGTGCACGCGGATTACCCCACCGCCCAGACGCCGTTCCTGCCCCGGCAGAGCCTCGACCTCGCCACGGTCATGGCGGCGTACACGCAGGGATCGGCCCGGATCAACCACGACGACGAGGCGGGGGTCATCGAGGAGGGCATGCGCGCCGACCTGGTCGTGCTGGACCGCGACCCGTACGCCCTGGAGCCCCAGGACATCTGGACCACCCAGGTCGCCATGACGTTCGTCGACGGCGAGGCCGTCTACGAGCGTCCCGCCTGACCACGTCCCTGGAGTCCCTGGAGTCCCTGGAGTCCCTGGACGGCCGCCCCGGTCTCCCGAGGTCGCAGAAGGCCCCCGCGACGTCCGCGGGGGCCTTCTGCGTACACCTTTTGCTCGGCGCTCGGCCGGGCTCTACCAGTGGGTGCGGCTGCTGCTGCGCAGCCGCTCCAGGGCCTCGGCGAGGATCGCGGCGCCGTCGGTGTCGCTGCGCCGCTCCTTCACGTAGGCCAGGTGAGTCTTGTACGGCTCGTTTCGCGGAGGCGCGGGCGGGGCAGACTCGTCCTGACCGGCCGGGAGACCGCACCGCGGGCAGTCCCAGTATTCAGGGACGGCGGCGTCGCTGGCGAAACTCGGACGGGTCTCGTGCATGTTGGCGCACCAGAACGAGACCCGCACTCGAGGGGCCGCCTCGCCACGCTCGGCCTCGCCCATCGGGCCGGCGCCGACACGGCTACCACGGATCGCGTTGCCACTACCCACGGATGAACTCCTCGCTAGATCGCCCCCGCCCTGAAGCGGGGGAAAGAATCACTGTCAGGCCCGGACCCGGGCGGGCGGCTTACGGTTTGAGGATCAGGCCCAGCGCGATGATGCAGACGAACCAGATCGTGCCGGTGATGATCGTGAGACGGTCGAGGTTCCGCTCCACCACCGAGGACCCGCCGAATGACGACGTGAACCCGCCGCCGAAGAGGTCCGAAAGGCCTCCGCCCTTGCCCTTGTGGAGCAGCACGAGCAGCACCATGAGAGCGCTCGACAGGATGAGGGCGATCGAGATGCCAATAGTCACCGGTGACCTGTTCCCTGTTACGCGCGCCGCAGCGCGACCTGACCTGCCCGACCTTCGCCGGGTGACGATTCAAAGTATCTCTTCGAGGGTACGTCGTAATGTCAACTCGCACCTCCGAAACAGCTCAGCTAGCCCGACAATTCGCCAAAACGGCAGATCTTGGCGAACTCGACCGGGTCGAGGCTCGCGCCACCGACCAGGGCGCCGTCGACATCCGGCTGAGCCATGATGCCGGCGATGTTGGCGGACTTGACCGACCCACCGTAAAGGATACGGATGGCGGCGGCCACCTCGCCGTCGTACAGCTCGGCGAGTCGCGCGCGGATCGCCGTGCAGACCTCCTGCGCGTCGTCAGGGGTGGCGACCTCGCCGGTGCCGATCGCCCAGACCGGCTCGTAGGCGATGACCAGCGACTTGGCCTGGTCGGCCTTCACGCCGTTCAGCGCGATGTCGAGCTGCGACAGGCAGTAGGCGACGTGACCATCGGCCTGGCGGATGGCCAGGCCCTCCCCCACGCACAGGATGGGCGTGAGCGAGTGACGGTAGGCCGCCTGCACCTTGGCGTTGACGACGTGGTCGTCCTCGCCGTGGTACTCGCGCCGCTCGGAGTGACCGGCCAGCACGAACGTGCAGCCGAGCTTGGCGAGCATCGAACCGGAGATCTCCCCGGTGTAGGCCCCGCTGTCATGGACCGACAGGTCCTGCGCGCCGTAGACGATGCGGAGCTTGTCGCCGTCCACCAGCGTCTGCACACTGCGCAGATCGGTGAACGGGGGCAGCACCGACACCTCGACGCGGTCGAAGTCCTTGTCGGTCAGCGAGAACGCCAGCTTCTGGACGTGCGCGATGGCCTCGAGGTGGTTGAGGTTCATCTTCCAGTTGCCGGCGATGAGCGGCTTGCGGGCGGTGCTCATGTGTCGGTCAGTCCTCCAGCGCGGCGAGTCCGGGCAGGGTCTTGCCCTCCAGGTATTCCAGGCTGGCCCCGCCACCGGTGGAGATGTGGGAGAAGCCGTCCTCGGGGAGACCGAGCTTACGCACGGCGGCGGCGGAGTCGCCACCACCGACCACGGTGAACGCGTCCGCGGCGATCAGCGCCTCGGCCACGGCGCGCGTGCCGCCGGAGAACGCGTCGAACTCGAACACGCCCATCGGGCCGTTCCAGAACACCGTGGCGGCGTCGGACAGCTTGGACGCGAACAGCTTGCGGGTCTCCGGGCCGATGTCGAGCCCCTCGCGGTCGGACGGGATCGCCGTCGCCTCGACCGCCTCGTGCTCGGCGTCCGCCGCGAACCCTGTCGCCGCGAGGACGTCCACCGGCAGGACGAGCTCGACACCGCGCTTGCCCGCCTCGGCGATGAAGCCCCGGACCTTGTCGAGCTGGTCCTCCTGCAGCAGCGACTTGCCGACCTCGTGGCCCTGGGCCTTGAGGAAGGTGTACGCCATGCCGCCGCCGATGATCAGGCGATCGACCTTGGCGAGCAGGTTGGCGATCACGCCGAGCTTGTCGGAGACCTTCGCGCCGCCGAGCACCACGGCGTACGGACGCGCCGGGTCCTCGGTGAGCTTCTTGAGGACCTCGACCTCGGCCACGATCAGGCCGCCGGCGGCGTGCGGGAGCCGCTTCGGGACGTCGTAGACGCTGGCGTGCTTGCGGTGGACCGCGCCGAACCCGTCGCCGACGTACAGCTCGGCGAGGCCGGCCAGGCGGTCGGCGAACGCGCCGCGCGCCTCGTCGTCCTTGGACTCCTCGCCCGGCTCGAAGCGCAGGTTCTCCAGCAGGGCGACCTCGCCGTCGGCCAGGCCCTCGGCGATGCTCTGCGCCGATTCCCCGACGACGTCGGAGGCGAACTTCACCGGGGCGCCGAGCAGCTCGCCCAGGCGGGCGGCCACCGGGGCCAGGGAGAACTCCGGCGCCACCTTGCCCTTGGGACGGCCGAGGTGGGCGCAGACGATGACGCGCGCGCCGCGCCCGGCCAGCGACGAGATCGTCGGGACCGAGGCGCGGATGCGGCCGTCGTCGGTGATGGTGTCCCCGTCGAGGGGGACGTTCAGGTCGGCGCGCACCAGCACGCGCCGGCCCTTGACGTCGAGGGAGTCGATGGTCCGCATCAGAGCTGGGAACCCACCAGCTCGATGAGGTCGCCGAGGCGGTTGGAGTAGCCCCACTCGTTGTCGTACCAGCCGACGACCTTGACCTGGTTGCCGATGACCTTGGTCAGGCCGGAGTCGAAGATGCAGGACGACGGGTCGGTCACGATGTCCGAGGAGACGATCTCGTCCTCGGTGTAGCTGAGGATGCCGCGCAGCGGGCCCTCGGCGGCGGCCTTCAGCGCCGCGTTGACCTCCTCGACGCTGGTCTCGCGGGCGACGTCGACGGTCAGGTCGGTGGCCGAGCCGGTGGGGATCGGCACGCGCAGCGCGAAGCCGTCCAGCTTGCCCTTCAGCTCCGGCAGCACCAGGCCGATGGCCTTGGCGGCGCCCGTGGAGGTCGGC
The DNA here is from genome assembly GCF_003323745.1 of Sphaerisporangium album. Lineage (GTDB taxonomy): Bacteria > Actinomycetota > Actinomycetes > Streptosporangiales > Streptosporangiaceae > Sphaerisporangium > Sphaerisporangium album. The sequence goes on along the minus strand of NZ_QOIL01000010.1, from coordinate 34,947 downwards.
ACGATGTTCAGCGCGGCGGCGCGGGCGCGGCGCAGGTCCTTGTGCGGGCCGTCCTGGAGGTTCTGGTCCTGGGTGTAGGCGTGGATGGTCGTCATCAGGCCCTTCTCGATGCCGAAGGTGTCGTTGATGACCTTCGCCATGGGGGCCAGGCAGTTGGTGGTGCAGGAGGCGTTGGAGATGATCGTGTGCGACGCCGCGTCGTACTTGTCGTCGTTGACGCCCATGACGATGGTGATGTCCTCACCCTTGGCGGGCGCGGAGATGATCACCTTCTTGGCGCCGTTCTGGGCGTGCACCCCCGCCTTGGCGGCATCGGTGAACAGGCCGGTGGACTCGAGGACGACGTCGACGCCCAGGTCGCCCCACGGAAGCTTGGCGGGGTCGCGCTCGGCGAACACCTTGATGGCCTTGCCGTCGACCGTGATGTCGTCGGCCGAGCTCTTGACCTCGTACGGCAGGCGGCCCAGGATGCTGTCGTACTTCAGCAGGTGTGCAAGGGTGGCGTTGTCGGTCAGGTCGTTGACGGCGACGACCTCGATGTCCTTACCGCTGGCCGCCACGGCACGCCAGAAGTTGCGGCCGATACGGCCGAAGCCGTTGATGCCTACGCGGATGCTCACGGAAACAGATCTCCTCGAACGTCGTACGCCGGCTCGAACCGGCGTCGTGGCGGGCTGAAACCTCAGATAACCCTACCGGGTGCCAATTGGTGTAGACCACGTGGCTCCACCCTTCGCACACCGGCCTCGGTAAGGATAACGTCCCCCCTGGTCAAAGCCCTGATCAATATCGTCGGGCGCACCGCCGCGCCGCATGCCGAGGCCACGGGAATCCCGCGATTCCCATCCGAATGGACCGTCCGCGCCTTCACGCGGGATCGGTCACGGCGTAGACAAGCACGCATATCTCCACAATGCGCCCACGTCCCTCCAGCCACAGCGGTCCCACTCGCCTGGTGACGATCCGGCGGCCGCGGTCGGCCACGCCCCCTCCGCGTCCGGCCGTCAAGGGCCGTGGGGAGGCGGCGGGCCTCCAGCTTGGCGGTCGCCGAGTGGGACCGGTCAGGGGGCGAGCATGTCGGCGGTCAGGTTGGCGTCGGTGCTGGCGATGCCCAGGTCGGACGCCCGCTTGTCGGCCATCGCGAGCAGGCGGCGGATGCGGCCGGCGATGGCGTCCTTGGTCAGCGGCGGGTCGGCGATCTGGCCGAGCTCCTCCAGGGACGCCTGCTTGTGCTCGACGCGCAGCCGCCCGGCCACCACCAGGTGCTCGGGCGCGTCGTCGCCGAGGATCTCCAGCGCGCGCTGCACGCGCGCGCCCGCCGCCACCGCGGCGCGCGCGGACCTGCGCAGGTTGGCGTCGTCGAAGTTGGCCAGGCGGTGGGCGGTGGCGCGCACCTCGCGGCGCATGCGGCGCTCCTCCCAGGCCAGCACGCTGTCATGGGCGCCGAGGCGGGTCAGCAGCGCGCTGATCGCGTCGCCGTCCCTCACCACCACCCGGTCGACGCCGCGCACCTCACGCGCCTTGGCGTGGATCTTGAGCCGCCGGGCGGAGCCGACGAGCGCCAAAGCGGCCTCGGGCCCGGGGCAGGTGACCTCCAGCGACATCGAGCGGCCCGGCTCGGTCAGCGAGCCGTGGGCCAGGAAGGCGCCCCGCCAGGCCGCCTCGGCGTCGCACGTGGCCCCCGACACCACCTGCCGCGGCAGGCCCCGCACCGGCCGCCCGTGGTTGTCGATCAAGCCGGTCTGGCGGGCCAGCGCCTCACCGTCGCGATACACCCGCACGACGTACCGCGACCCCTTGCGCAGCCCGGCGGGCGCCAGCACCAGCACCTCGGCCTTGTGCCCGAAAACCTCGCCGATGTCCTTGATCAGACGCCGGGCGGTGACATTGGTGTCGAGCTCGGCCTCGATGACGATGCGCCCGCCCACCAGGTGAAGCCCGCTCGCGAACCGCAGCAGCGTCGACACCTCGGCCTTGCGGCAGCAAGGCTTGAGCACCGCGAGCCGACTCAGCTCGTCCTTCACCACACCCGTCATGGCCATGTGCGTGTGTCCTCCCCCATACAGACCCGTCTCCTGGTCGGAGCCGCCTCGTCGCGCCACGCGGAAGCGGCCGCCAGGCGACGCGGCTCCATCGGCCCTCGGCAAGTCTCTCGCACCCCGTGGGCTCGCTGACCAGGATCAACGCTTCCCACGGAAAATCTCGTCCAGGACCAAGGCAAGCCGTCGTGCATCATGTCTCGGCGAGCCGTCGGAGGCGGCGACGTCGGCCAGCACCAGGCGCGCGCCGAGCGCGTCGGCGGCCTTCTCCAGCTCGTCGCGGTCCCCGGCGACCCGGTGGTCGGCCAGCACCACGTCGATCGTCAGGTCGGGGGCGTGCTCGCGCAGCACCTGCAGGTGTTTGCCCGCGGAGAAGCCGTCGGTCTCGCCGGGCTGCGGCGCGAGGTTGAGCGCGACCGCCCGGCGGGCGGCGGTGCCGTGCAGCGCCTCGGCGAGCCGGGGCACCTTGAAGTGCGGCATCACGCTGGTGAACCACGAGCCGGGGCCGAACAGCACCCAGTCGGCCTCGGCCACCGCCCGGACGGCCTCGGGGCAGGCGGGCGGGTCGGCGGGCACCAGGGAGATCGCCTGGACGTTGCCCGGGGTCAGCGCGCAGGCGACCTGGCCGCGGACGACCGTCACCCGCCCGTCCAGCTCGACCTCGGCCTCGATGTCGATCGGCACCGACGCCATGGGCAGCACCCGGCCGTGCGCTCCGAGCAGGCGGCCCACCCAGTCGAGCCCCGCCACCGGGTCGTCGAGCAGTTCCCAGAGCGCCACGATGAGCAGATTCCCGACCGCGTGCCCGTGTAACTCGCCCTCGCTGCGGAAGCGGTGCTGGACGACCTTGCTCCAGGTCTGGCCCCAGTCGTCGTCCCCGCACAGCGCCGCGAGCGCCATGCGCAGGTCACCGGGGGGAAGGACGCCGAGTTCGCGCCTCAGACGGCCGCTGGAGCCCCCGTCGTCGGCGACCGTGACCACTGCCGTCAGCTCGCTCGTGACCCGCCGCAGGGCCGACAGAGAGGCGTACAGGCCGTGCCCACCACCGAACGCGACCACCTTCGTGCCCTGGCCCACGCGATCTCCTCTCGGTTGCGAGCGACGGCCCCGCCGAGGCCGCCCCTCACCCTCACCGCCCGCCACCGGGCCCGGCCCTGCGCCGCCCCCACCGCCCGCCATCGGGGCCGGCGCCCCGGCCTCACCAGAACCCGGCGACCGGCTCCCCGAGGCGCCCGCACCGGCCACGCCCTTCCAGGCACCGAGGGCGGGACCGGCGGAGAAGCGCGCGCCACGGGCGACGGCAGGCCCCCAGGCCGCGACAGCTCCGCGAGAAACGGAAACGGCCGCGCCACGGGCAACGGCGGCCCCCCAGGCGACCGCCCGGCCCCGGGAAGCGGCCGCGCCGGAGGGAATCGCCGCACCAGGGGAGAACCCACCTGGGCCGGGCGCGCCGTCCGGGACCGGCCCGGCGGGCGGTAGAGCGTGCCAACGGGCGCGCGGGAACGCCGGATGGAGGGGACGTTCGCCGCCCTCCTCCCCGGCGTCGTCGCCGAGGCGCCCGCCCGGGGCCTCACCTCGGGACGTGCCCGGTGACGCCCCGCTCTCCTCGCTCACTCGCGGCCCACATCCCGATGGCTCACCTGCACTTCCATGCCCCGCTCGCGCAACCGGGCGCCGATCTGCTCGGACATGGCCACGCTGCGATGCTTGCCACCGGTGCAGCCCACGGCGAGGGTGGCGTATCCCTTGCCCTCGCGGACGTAGCCGGCGGCCACGACGCCCAGCACCTCTTCGTAGGCGTCCAGGAACTCCTTGGCGCCCGGCTGGCTGAGGACGTAGTCGCGCACGGGGGTGTCGAGGCCGTTCATGGCGCGCAGCTCGGGCACCCAGTGAGGGTTGGGCAGGAACCGGCAGTCGACCACGAGGTCGGCGTCGACCGGGAGGCCGTACTTGAAGCCGAAGGAGACGACGTTGACCCGCAGACCGGGCCGGTCCTCACCGCCGAAGAACGAGATGATCTTCCCGCGCAGCTCGTGCACGTTGAGCGAGGACGTGTCGATGACCAGGTCGGCGTTGGCGCGGACCTCGCGCAGGATGCCGCGCTCCCGGGCGATGCCGTCGACCAGCCGGCCCTCGCCCTGGAGCGGGTGGGGACGCCGGACGTTCTCGAAGCGGCGCACGAGCCCCTCGTCGCTAGCCTCCAGGAACACCACCCGGACGGCGACGCCGCGCGCCTCCAGCTCCTCGATCGCGGAGTTGAGGTCGGTGGTGAAGGCCAGGCTGCGCACGTCCACGACTGCGGCGACCTTGTCGGTGGCGAGCTTGACCCGCCCGGCCTCCTCGGCCATGGCGAAGAGCATGCCCGGTGGCAGGTTGTCGATGACGAACCAGCCGAGGTCCTCCAGGGCCTTGGCGGCCGTGCTGCGGCCGGCCCCGGACATTCCGGTCACGATGACGAACGCGGTGTCTCCCGCCGCGCGCCGCTCCCCCGGCGGCTGGACCGCGCCATGACCGCCAGGGGCCGTCCCGGAGACGTCCGCGGCGCCCGGCGGCGCGCCCACGTCCGGCCGGTCGCCCGGCAGCGGGACGACCTGGTCGCCGGGTAGCGGGACGACGTCCTGGCCGCCCTCGGGCGACGCCGGGACGCCCGGGACGCCGTGCGGCGGCGCGGGCGGCGCGCCCGGCGTCGACGGCCCGGTGCCGTGGTCGTCTTCGTGCCGGTTCGTGTGCTGGTTCACGTGCCCTCCCCCTTCAGTGCCGCAACGATCGCCTCGGCCGTGGAAAGACCGATGCCGGGAACCTCGCGGATCTCGTCGACCGTGGCTCCGCGTAACCGCTTGACGGATCCGAAGCGCTTCAGCAGAGCCTGCTTACGCGCCGCGCCGAGCCCGCGAATGTCGTCCAGAGCGCTCTCTTTGAGCGACTTCGCGCGTTTGGATCGATGGTAGGTGATGGCGAATCGGTGAGCCTCATCGCGCACCCTCTGGAGAAGATAAAGGCCTTCGCTGCTGCGGGGCAGGATCACGGGCTGGTCGTCGCCCGGAAGCCAGACCTCCTCCAGCCGCTTGGCCAGCCCGCTGACCGCGACGTCGTCCACGCCGAGCTCGTCGAGCGCGCGCCGGGCCGCCGCCACCTGGGCCGGGCCGCCGTCGACCACGACCAGGTTGGGCGGGTAGGCGAACCTGCGCGGCCTGCCGGTCTCGGGGTCGATCGGCTCGGGGTCGAGCTCGCCGACGGAGGAGCGCTCCTCCAGGTGGCGCCTGAACCGCCGCGAGATCACCTCGTAGATCGAGGCGACGTCGCCCTGCCCGGCCGTGCCGCGGATCGCGAACCGGCGGTACTCGCTCTTGCGCGCGAGGCCGTCCTCGAACACGACCATCGAGGCGACGACGTCGTCACCCTGCAGGTGGGACACGTCGTAGCACTCGATGCGCAGCGGCGCCTGGTCGAGGTCGAGCGCGTCGGCGATCTCCTGGAGGGCGCGGCTGCGGGTGGTGAGGTCGCTCGCCCTGCGGAGCTTGTGCTGGGCCAGGGACTCCTTGGCGTTGCGCTCGACGGTCTCCATGAGCGTCTTCTTGTCTCCGCGCCGGGGCACCCGCACCTCGACCCGGGAGCCGCGCTGCTCGCTGAGGAGCTCGGCCACCGCGTCGGCCTCGGGCGGGAGGTCGGGTACGAGGACCTCACGCGGCACCGCCTCGGGCGCGGCCTCGCCGTACATCTGGAGCAGGAAGTGCTCGACGAGCTCGCCGGGCGTGGCCTCCTCGACCTTGTCGACCACCCAGCCGCGCTGGCCCCGGATACGGCCGCCGCGCACGTAGAACACCTGGACGGCGGCCTCCAGCGGGTCTTCGGCGAGCGCCACCACGTCGCAGTCGGTGCCCTCGCCGAGCACCACGGCCTGCTTCTCCAGCGCCCGCTGCAACGCCTGGATGTCGTCGCGCAGCCGGGCGGCCCTCTCGAACTCCTCGGCGGAGGCGGCCTCGCGCATCTCGCGCTCCAGGCGCTTGATGAACCGGCCGGTGTTGCCCGCCATGAAGTCGCAGAAATCCTCGGCGAGACGGCGGTGCTCCTCCTCGCTGACGCGCCCGACGCACGGGGCCGAGCACTTGTCGATGTACCCCAGAAGGCAGGGGCGGCCGATCTGGCCGGCGCGCTTGAACACCCCCGCCGAGCAGGTGCGCACCGGGAACACGCGCAGCAGCAGGTCGACGGTCTCGCGAATCGCCCAGGCGTGGGAATAAGGACCGAAGTATCGGGTGCCCTTGCGCTTGGCGCCCCGCATCACCTGAACCCGCGGGTAGTCCTCCCCCATGGTGACGGCGAGGAAGGGATAGGACTTGTCGTCGCGGTATTTGACGTTGAAGCGGGGGTCGAACTCCTTGATCCAGGAGTATTCGAGCTGGAGGGCCTCGACCTCCGTGCCGACGACCGTCCAGTCGACACCGGCGGCGGTGGTGAGCATCGTCTGGGTGCGCGGATGCAGGCTCGCGAAGTCGGCGAAGTAGGAGTTGAGCCGCTGGCGCAGGCTTTTGGCCTTGCCGACATAGATGACCCGGCCATTGGCGTCCCTGTACCGGTAGACCCCCGGGCAGTCGGGGATCGACCCGGGCTCGGGCCGGAAACTCAAGGGGCTTTTCGCGGGTCTCACCACACCTCAAAGCCTATCCGGACCCGCCGACAGAATAGGGCGATCGGACGCCCGGGGGGCCGGAGGCCAGGACGGACGATCATCGGCGCGGGCACGCCGACGAAGGGCGGCACCACTTCCGCGCGGCCACCCCGCGATCCCCTCGCGACCGGAACGCCCCCCGGTGCACGGCCGCCCGCGCGCCAGAACGGCCACACGGAAGACCGGCGGGAAGAGCGGGGCAGTAACACCGGGGTTAACCATCGCAATACAGATATGAGCGATATATCCGCGCATATTCGGTGAAGTTCGGTCCGGACATGACTACGGGCGAGGGTGAAGGGCACCGCCCCCTTCACCCCCGCCCGGCGACCGAACCGCTGGGGGCTAGTTCACGGCCATGACGTCACGCGAGACTGATCGAGTCGCCGTCGACCTTGACCTGCTTCTCTTCGAGCGGCTTCTTCGCCGGGCCGGCGGTCACCGAACCGTCCGAGATGCTGAACTTGCTGCCATGGCAGGGACAGTTGATGGTGCCGCCGGACACGGCGTTGACCGGGCAGCCCTGGTGGGTGCAGATGGCGCTGAACGCCTTGAACTCCCCGTCGCTGGGCTGGGTGATGACGACTCCCTGGTCCTTGAAGACCTTGCCGCCCCCCTTGGGGATGTCGCTCGTCTTCGCCAGACCACCGCCCGAGCCCCCGGCGGAGTCTCCGCCGGCCGTCGCGTCGCCCGCCGCCGAGGAGGCCGGAGCGGGGCCCGAGGAGGAGCCGCCGTCCACCGTGGCGGATGAGTCGCCCCCACTGCACGCGGTGAGCACCACGGCCAGTCCCGCGCCGCTCGCGCCGAGCATCATCGCACGTCGTGTGGTTTCCGTGTCCGTCATGATCGCCTTCCTAGAGATCTCTTACCCGTGCTACGGCTCCCGCCGCGGGTTGGTTCAGCATGGGCGAGAAGTAACTCAGGAAGTATGAACAATCACGCGCAACACCCGAGTCAAATGTCACTCCTACAACGCCAAACTGAACCACCGCCCTCCCGACGGAGGATGCGGACGAGGGGTCGAGGACGGATCGGACGATTCCCGGGTACACGCCAGTACACGCCAGGCCCAGGAGGACGGCGGCCCGCGGCGCACGCTCGCCCGGCGCCGCCGGCCCGCGTCCCCCGGGCGCGGGAGGCGGTCAGCTGCCGAGGATCTTGCTGAGGAAGCGGCCGGTGTGGCTCTCTTCGATGCGCGCGACCTGCTCGGGAGTGCCGGTCGCGAGGACCTGACCGCCCCGGGACCCGCCCTCGGGTCCCATGTCGATCAGCCAGTCGGCGGTCTTGATGACGTCGAGGTTGTGCTCGATGACGATGACCGTGTTCCCGCCGTCGACCAGGCGTCCGAGCACGCCGAGCAGCTTGCGGATGTCCTCGAAGTGGAGGCCGGTGGTGGGCTCGTCCAGCACGTACACCGTGCGGCCGGTGGAGCGCCGCTGGAGCTCGGAGGAGAGCTTGACCCGCTGGGCCTCGCCGCCCGACAGCGTGGTGGCGGGCTGCCCCAGCCGGACGTACCCGAGACCGACCTCGTTGAGCGTCTTCAGGTGCCGCTTGATCGCCGGGATCGCGTCGAAGAACTCCAGGGCCTCCTCGATCGGCATGTCGAGGACCTCGGAGATCGTCTTGCCCTTGTAGTGGACCTCCAGGGTCTCCCGGTTGTACCGGGCGCCGTGGCAGACCTCACAGGGGACGTAGACGTCCGGGAGGAAGTTCATCTCGATCTTGATCGTGCCGTCGCCGGCGCAGGCCTCGCAGCGGCCGCCCTTGACGTTGAAGCTGAACCGGCCGGGAAGGTAGCCGCGGACCTTGGCCTCGGTGGTCTGCGCGAACAGCTTGCGGACGTGGTCGAACACCCCGGTGTAGGTGGCCGGGTTGGACCTCGGCGTACGGCCGATCGGGCTCTGGTCGACGTGGACCACCTTGTCGACCAGGTCGGTGCCGGTCACGCGGGAGTGCCTGCCGGGGACCGTCTTGGCGCCGTTGAGCTCCTTCGCCAGGGCGCTGTAGAGGATGTCGTTGACCAGCGTCGACTTGCCCGAGCCCGACACCCCCGTGACCGCGGTGAACACGCCGAGCGGGAAGTCGACGTCGACGCCCTTGAGGTTGTGCTCGCGGGCGCCCTTGACGGTCAGCTTGCGCTTGGGGTCGCGCTTGCGCCGGACCGCGGGCACCTGGATGCTCCTGCGCCCGGCCAGGTAGGCGCCGGTCAGCGAGTCCTCGCTGGCGAGCAGGTCCTGGACGGTGCCGGAGACGACGACCTGGCCGCCGTGCTCACCGGCGCCGGGGCCGATGTCGACCACCCAGTCGGCGGCGGCGATGGTGTCCTCGTCGTGCTCGACGACGATGAGGGTGTTGCCCATGTCGCGCAGGCGGATCAGCGTGTCGAGCAGCCGCTGGTTGTCGCGCTGGTGCAGGCCGATGGACGGCTCGTCCAGGACGTAGAGGACGCCGACGAGGCCGGAGCCGATCTGCGTGGCCAGGCGGATGCGCTGGGCCTCGCCACCGGCGAGCGTGCCCGCCGCGCGGTTGAGGGTGAGGTAGTCGAGGCCGACGTCGAGCAGGAAGCCGAGCCGGGCGTTGATCTCTTTGACGACCCGTTCGGCGATGTGCATGTCGCGCTCGGACAGCGTGAGGCCGCCGAGGAACTTCGCGCACTCGCCGATCGACAGGGACGACACCTCGGCGATCGAGCGGTCGCTGACCGTCACGGCCAGCGAGACCGGCTTGAGACGGGCTCCCTTGCAGGTGGGGCAGGGGATCTCCCGCATGAAGCCCTCGAAGCGCTCGCGGCTGGAGTCACTCTCGGCCTCGGCGTGCCGCCGCTGCACCCACGGGATGACGCCCTCGAACGCCGTGTAGTAGGAGCGCTGCCGGCCGTACCGGTTGCTGTAGCGGACGTGGACCTGCTCGTCGTGGCCGCGCAGCAACGCCTTCTGCGCCTGCTTGGACAGCCGCTCCCACGGCGTGTCGAGGTCGAAGCCCATGGCGTGCCCGAGCGCCTCGACCAGGCGGATGAAGTAGTCGCTGGTGTGGCCGCCGGCCCAGGGGGAGATGGCGCCGTCGCCGAGGGACTTCTCGGGGTCGGGGACGACGAGCTCGGGGTCGACCTCCATGCGGGTGCCGAGGCCCGTGCAGTCGGGGCAGGCGCCGAACGGCGAGTTGAAGGAGAACGAGCGAGGCTCGAGCTCCTCGAACGACAGGTCGTCGTAGGGGCAGTAGAGGTGCTCGGAGTAGAAGCGCTCGCGGCCGGGGTCGTCCTCGGCCAGATCGACGAAGTCGAGGGTGATCGTGCCGCCGGAGAGCTGGAGCGCGGTCTCGACCGAGTCGGTGAGCCGGCGTCGCGCGCTCTCTTTGACCGAGAGACGGTCGACGATGACCTCGATATCGTGCTTCTCGTACTTTTTCAGGGTGGGCGGCTCTTCGAGCCTGACGACGGTGCCGTCGACCCTGGCCCGTGCGAAGCCCTTGGTCTGGAGCTCGCGGAACAGCTCGGCGTACTCGCCCTTCCTGCCGCGGATCACCGGGGCCATGACCTGGAAACGGGTGCCCTCGGGCAACTCCAGGACGCGGTCGACGATCTGCTGCGGGGTCTGCCGGGCGATGGGACGGCCGCACGCCGGGCAGTGGGGCTTGCCGATGCGCGCCCACAGCAGACGCAGGTAGTCGTAGACCTCGGTGATCGTGCCGACGGTGGACCGCGGGTTGCGCGAGGTGGACTTCTGGTCGATCGAGACGGCCGGCGACAGGCCCTCGATGAAGTCGACGTCGGGCTTGTCCATCTGCCCGAGGAACTGCCTGGCGTACGCCGAGAGCGACTCGACATAGCGGCGCTGCCCCTCGGCGAAGATGGTGTCGAAGGCCAGGCTGGACTTACCCGAGCCGGACAGCCCGGTAAAGACGATCAGAGCGTCTCGCGGAAGGTCGAGCGAGACGTCTTTGAGGTTGTGTTCGCGGGCGCCACGAACGATCAAGCGGTCGGCCACAGCAGATCTCTCATGTCCGTTCATGATCCACGGCAGCCGAGCTAGGGCCACCTTTGACTAGTCGCCGCCACTCTAACGACGGGGTCCGACAGTTTTCTTCCGGTCGGGAGATGGCCCCGCGAGGAGACGGAAACCCGGGGTGCGCACGACCGTGAGGGCCTGACGCGATGATGGTGTTCATGAGCGTTCTGGACGACCTTGGGACCGAACTCGACGCCGCCACCAAGCGGCTGCTCGCGACCGCGGCCGCGATGCCCGATCGGGACGTCACGGCCCCCTCCCTGCTTCCGGGCTGGACGCGCGGCCACGTGCTCACCCACGTCGCGCGCAACGCGGACAGCCATGTCAACCTGCTGACCTGGGCCAAGACGGGCGTGTTCACACCACAGTACCCAACGCCGGAGGCTCGGGAGGCACAGATAGCCGAAGGCGCGGGAAGGGCCGCCGCCGAGCAGCACGCCGACCTGATCGCGAGCTCGGCCCGGTTCGACGCGGCCCTTCGCGAGATGCCCCCGCAGGCCTGGCACGCGACCGTGGCGGGCATGACCGGTACCGGCCACCCCGCCTGGTACGTGCTGGTCCGCAGGGTCCGGGAGGTGGAGATCCACCACATCGACCTCGGCGCGGGCTACACCCGTGCCGACCTGCCCGACGCGTTCGTCCTGCGTGAGCTGCACGACGCGGTGGCGATGTGGCCGCGCGCCGGGAGTCCGATCAGCGCGATCCACACGGGCGGGCGCAGCTGGACCGGTCTCGGCGAGGGCCCGGAGCTGCGCGGGGACGCCCCGCTCGTCCTGGCCTGGGTGACCGGACGCCTGGACGGCGACCCTCGGACGGCGGGCCTGGAATTCACGGGGCTTAGGCTGGCGGAGAGGCCTCCGGCGGCGCCGAAGTGGCCGACGATGTCCGCGCCGCCCGGCCTCCCGCCGACGCCTCCTGAGGAGTACCCATGACATACACCGGTGACGTGACGGCCGGCGGCCCCGCCGACGTGCGTGACCTGCCCGGCCTGACGATCAGCAAGATCGAGGTCGGGGACTTCGGGAACAACGCGTACCTGCTGCGGTGCCGCGAGACCGGCGACGGCGTGCTCATCGACGCCGCCAACGACGCGCCCCGCCTGCTCGAGCTCATCGGCGACCGGCCGATCAGCAAGATCATCACCACCCATCGGCACCCGGACCACTGGATGGCGCTGGCCGAAGTCGCCAAGGAGACCGGCGCGGAGACCATCGCCCACCCGCTGGACGCCCCCGAGCTGCCGGTGCCGGTGACCCGCCCGGTGGAACACGGCGCCCGCGTCAGCGTGGGCGTGGCCACCATCGAGGTGATCCACCTGCGCGGCCACACGCCCGGCTCCATCGCCCTGCTCTACCAGGACGGTCACCTGTTCACGGGCGACTCGCTGTTCCCGGGCGGAGTCGGCAACACCCAGGGGGACGCCGCCCGGTTCGACCAGCTCTACACCGATGTGGTGGAGCGTGTCTTCGACCGGCTGCCCGACACGACCTGGGTGTACCCGGGTCACGGCAAGGACACCACGCTCGGGGCCGAGCGTCCCGCGCTGCCCGAGTGGCGCGCCCGGGGCTGGTAGCCCCCGCCCGCGAGACGAGACCGGCCCGGCACCTGATGAAGGAAGGTGCCGGGCCGGTCGAGCGCGAAAAGGGGGGCTAGCGCACGCTTTCGGTGACCTTGCGCTCCTTGCGCTGCTCACGCTTGAACATCAGCACGCGCAGCGGGATCGCCGACACCAGTGCGATCTGCATGCAGGCGCCGATCTGGATCAGGAGGTCACCGCCGGCGAGGTCGGCCGCCCAGATGATCAGGCAGGCGACGTTGACCATGATCCACGCCAGCACGACCGCCGCCAGGTTGCCCTTGGGCTTGGGGTACTCGATGCGGCTGACCATGAGCCACGCGACGGCGAAGACGCCGATCACCGTCGGGTAGGACGGCTGGAAGAGCAGCACGATCGACACCACGGTCATGGCGCCCATGGGAATGGGCAGGCCCATGAAATCGCCGCTCTTGGTCTTCACGCAGGCGAACCGCGCCAGCCGCACGACCCCCGCGACCAGCACGGACACGGCGGCGCACAGCACCAGCCACAGGGGAAGCCTGTGGGAGAAACCCGCCCAGGCCACCACCATGAAGGCGGGGGCGAACCCGAAGCTGATCACGTCGGCGAGGTTGTCCAGCTCGGCGCCCATGGCCGAGGCACGGAACCGCCGCGCGACGAGCCCGTCGAACAGGTCACAGGTGGCGCCGATCAGCAGCAGCACCACCGCCGTGGCGAAATAGCGCGGATCGGGCTGGAACTCGCCCTTCGACTGCTGGAGCTGGGTGATCGCCGACCACGCCAGCACGCAGACCGCCAGGAACCCGCAGACCGCGTTGCCGAGGGACAGCGAGTCGGCGGCGGACAGCCGGAACGCCTTCCCGACCGGCCCCCGCGGCTCCTCGTCCTCGCCCAGGTCGTCCATGGACCATCCCGCGTCAGCCATGGTCAATGCGAGTCACTCCTGCCGTCGTCCGCTGCCCCACGCTCACCGCGGGGGCGATCCCTTCTGGAAGGTAGATGTCCACCCGCGACCCGAAGCGGATCAGGCCGATCCGCTCGCCGCGCGAGACCTTGGCGCCCATGCCGACGTAGGGCACGATGCGGCGGGCGACGGCTCCGGCGATCTGCCACAGCTCGATGTCACCGAGGGCCGTGGCGAAGTGCCAGACGACCCGCTCGTTCTGGTCGCTGTCCTTGTTGAACGCCGGGCGGAACCCGCCCGCCACGTGCTGGACCGAGGTGACCGTGCCGTCGAGCGGCGCGCGGTTCACGTGGACGTTCAGCGGGCTCATGAAGATCGCCACACGGATGCGGCCGTCCGGCTGGGGGTCGATGCTCTGCACCACGCCGTCGGCGGGGCTCAGCACCAGCCCGGGACCGAGGTCACGCTCGGGATCCCGGAAGAACCAGAGCATGGCGCCGGTCAGGGCGGCCAGCGGAGCCGCCGCGAGCACCCACGGGCGGGACCGCCGGGCCAGCGCCGCCGAGATGACGGCGGCCGTGGCGGTGGGGGCCAGCCAGGGGGAAACGCCACGAGCCAGCCGCACGCGGCGACGGCCGTGGTTGGGCGAATCGTTGGACACAGGGAACCTTTGTGATGATTGCGGCCAGAGACCGGATTGTGACTTATCGCCGAATGCTACCCAGCTCGCGGCTCCCGCATAGCGATATGGGACAAGCAATCGGGTCATGCACCGTTTCGCTACCCTTGAGACACCTTCGCGGGTGCCGTCGACTCGCCGGACCGCTTCTTGTCCCGCCGGGCCTTGATCAGGCTTGCCACGGTGGTGACGACCATCGTGACGCCGATCACCGAGAGGGACACCGAGATCGGCACTTCGGGCGCCCAGGAGACGCCACTGGTGTGCAAAGCCTCCAGGATGAGCTTAACGCCGATGAAGCCCAGAATGAACGACAGACCGTAGCTGATGTACACCAACCGCTGGAGAAGACCGCCCAGCAGGAAGTAGAGCTGGCGCAGCCCCATCAGCGCGAACGCGTTGGCCGTGAAGACGATGAAGGCGTCCTTGGTGAGCCCGAAGATGGCCGGGATCGAGTCGAGCGCGAAGAGAAGGTCGGTGGTGCCGATGGCCACCATGACGATCAGCATGGGCGTCACCATGCGGCGGCCGTCGACCCGGGTGATGGCCTTGGATCCCACGAAGCCGTCGGTGGTCGGGAAGACACGGCGCACCCAGCGCAGGAGGAGGTTCTCCTTGAACTCCTCCTCGTCGTGGCCGCGCAGCAGGTTGACGGCCGTGTAGATGAGGAAGGCGCCGAACACGTAGAAAAGCCAGCTGAAGCGCTCGAGGGCCGCGGCGCCGATGAGGATGAAGAACCCTCGCATCACCAGGGCGAGCAGCACGCCGACCAGCAGCACCTTGTGCTGGTACATCCGGGGCACCGCGAAACGGCCCATGATGATGTAGAAGACGAACAGATTGTCCACGCTCAGGCTGTACTCGGTGATGTAGCCGGCGAAGAATTCGCCCGCCTTGTCCGCGCCTTCCACGACGAACAGGCCGATGCCGAACAACACCGCCAGGCCGACATAGAAGCCGACCCAGAAACCCGCCTGACGCAGGGAGAATTCCCGCGGCTCACCGCGGTCCACGATCCAGAGGTCGACGGCGAGTACCACCAGGAGCCCGCCGATGACGGCAGCCCACGCCCACACGGAAACGTCCAACACAAAACCTCCGGCCCGCGTCAAAGTGCCGGAGGTCTCTCCCGCCCGTGGCGCCGATGCCTCGGACCGGCAGCCCCGGGTTAGCCCATGGGGGCACACCGTGATGACGAGGCTGTCGCGAAGGGATACTCCCCCCCTCGCCGAGGAGTATAGGCGAGCACATAAGCCCTACCTAATCAGCCCATGAGCGCGCCGCGAGATCACAGACGCGGCGACCACGCCCGGACGGAGCCGGACAGCACGAAGGGCCGCTCCCGGCGCCGTGATGGCGCAGGTCACAGGCTCGCCCCCCGCGAACGCCCCCTTACGCCCGCCTTCGCGCCCCCAGGAGTCGAAAGAGATCCACGTCACATAATCAGTACTTCACCCGTAGTAAGTGAAGTCGCCGGAACCGCCCCGGCGGTCCCGCTCATGCCCGGCGGCCCCGCAGGGAGCCGTAGCTCTTCCGGACGGCGCGGACGGCGGCGTCCAGGTCGGGCAGTGGGCGCGCCGCCGCGGCGGCCGACAGCCGCGCGGCCAGTCCGGGGTCGGCGAGCAACTCCTCGACGGCCCGCCGCAGCGCCGCCGCGTCGCCGGACGGCACCAGCAGGGCGGCGTCCCCCACCATGCCGGGCACCCCGCCGACAGCGGTCGCGACGATCGGCCGTCCCGCCCGCAGGGCCTCCTGCACGTTGAGCGGCTGCCCCTCCCACCTGCTCGGCAGGACGAGTGCGTCGGCCGCCCCCAGCAGGTCGGCGACGTCGGCACGGTCGCCGAGCAACCGCACCGGCAGCCCTTCGGCGTCGATCCGCGCCTGGAGCGCCCGTCTCAGCGGCCCCTCCCCCGCGACGGCGAACAGCGGGACGGGGTCCGCGTACGGACCGCGGGCGGCGTCCAGCAGGGTCTCCAGCCCCTTCTGCTGGGCCAGGCGGGCGATGGTGAGCAGGATCGGGCGCTCCCCCGCGCCGAGCTCGGCGCGGACCTCGGCGGCCGTCCGGACCGGCGGGCCGAGGGCGGGAGCCGGGACGACGGCGGGCGCGACGCTCCGGGCCCCAAGGGCGGCCATGCGCTCCCCGAGGTCGGGCGAGACGACCAGGACCTCGTCGGCCTTTTTCGCGACGACGCGCTCCAGCACGCCATATATCGCGCCGGTCGCCCCCGAAGCGGTCAGCGCGTTGTGCAGCGTGACCACCAGCCCGGCGCGCCGCCCGGTCAGCGCGAGCGCCGCCAGGGCTCCGGCCCGCAGTCCGTGGGCGTGGACGACGTCCGCCCCCGCCGCCAGCGTCCGAAGCCGGCGGACGGCGCGCAGGTCGCTCGCGGGGCGCGGCCGGTCGGAGATCGGCACCTCGGCGAACCGGGCCAGGCCGGAGAAGCCGAACACCCGGTCGGTGCTCGCGGGCCCGGCCACGACCACTTGGTGACCCTCGGCGGTCAGCCCGGCGGCGAGCATGCGCACGTGCCGCCCGACCCCGCCCGCGCTCGTCCCGAGCACCAGCAGCACGTGCGGCGCCGCCTCAGCCATGCCCCCACCCCTGCCCGTCACCCATGCCCATCGCCCCTCTCACGCCCACGGCCATCGCCCGCTCGGCTGTCCGCGCCTCGCCGGACCACCCGCGACGACGAACCTTCACGCGTATCAGCGCCCGTCTCCGCGCCAGTCTCGCCGTTGGCGCCACCGCCCGCGGCCTCACCTGCTCGCACCGGCCCCGTGCCTCGCAGCGGCTCGCCCGCCACCTCCTCCGGGCCGGAGCCTGGGGGCGGCTCGTCCGGCGGCGTCGCCCGTGCGGGGCCGTCCCCGCGACCCCGGCCCCGCACGACCAGCGAGGCGAGGTCGCGCCGGTCGACCACTGCCGCGACCGCCAGGGCCACCGCCACCGCGACCCCACCGGCCAGCACGGCCACACCCACGTTCGCGACCGGCCCGTGGACGACCACGACCGCGGCGACCCGCTCACCGGCGAGGAAGCCCGCTCCCCCGCCCAGCACGGCGGCCAGCGCCGCGCGCGGGACACCGGCCAGCGCCCGGCCGCCCCGGGCGCGGGCGACGGCGGCGACCAGCAGAGCGCCCCCGGTCGTCATCCCGACCGCGCTCCCGAGGGCGAGCCCGCCGAGCTTCCACTCAGGGGGGAACGCCAGCGCGAACACCGTCTGGGCCACCATGACGACCACCCAGCCGGCCACCGTCCCCGCGGCGGCGGCCCTGCCCCCGCCGGACGCGTACAGCACGCGGCTGAGATGGGCGAGCAGCCCGTACCCGACCAGGCCGGGGGCGAACAGCGCGATGGCACCGGCCAGCTCGGCGGGGGCGACCTCGCCGCCCATTCCCTCCACGAACACCGAGGCCACCGGCGCCGCCACCGCCGCCAGCGCGCCCGCCGCGAGCCCCGACACCAGCAGCACGGCGCGCGTGGTGCGCGCGGACAGCGCGGCGAAGCCCTCAGGATCGCCGGCGCGCGCCGACAGGGCGGGGAACGCGCTGGTGGCGATGGGCACGGCCAGCACGGCGTACGGCACCTGGTAGATCGCCCAGGCGTAGTTGTAGCCGGGAAGCGCTCCGCCACCGACCTGGCGGTTCGCCAGCCACACCACCATCGCCATGGCTACCTGCTGCGCGACCAGGGCGCTGAGGCCGGCGAGGGCCAGGCGGCGCACCTGGGCCGCGACACCCTCGGGGAAGCGCAGCGTGGGCCGCAGCGGCAGGCCGAGCCGGGACGCCGGCCCGATCACGGTCACCACCAGGGCCAGGACGCCGAGGGTCGTGCCGGCGGACAGGGCCAGCTCGGCGGGCAGAGGCAGCTTGGACAGGTCGGTCCCGGCGTTCCCGGCCAGCGGCACGTACGCGAGGTAGGCGGCGATCACCACCAGGCTGGACACCAGCGGCGCCACGGCCGGGCCGACGAATCGGCGGTGGGCCTGGAGCACCCCGTACAGCACGACCGCCAGCCCGTACAGCGGGATCTGCGGCGCGAACACCACGAGCATGCGGGTGGCGACGGCCGTCAGAGCCGCCCCGTCGTCACAGCCGGGGACGTTTCCGGCGAAAAGCCCCATCACCGGTCCGGCGGCCAGCGCGGTGAGGAGGGCCAGGGGCACCAGGAGCAGCAGCACCCACGTCAGCAGGGCGGAGGCGATCCGCCCCGCCTCGGCGCGTGCCTCGGGCGTCCGCGCCGCGCCCTGGCCGCCGCCGGACGACGCGCCGGCGATCACCGGGACGACCATGCCGGCGAGCGCGCCGCCCACGACGATCTCGAAGACGATGTTCGGCACCTGGTTGGCCGTGAAGTACGCCGTGCTCAGGCAGTTGGTGCCGACGGTGCGGGCCAGGACGAGCTGCTTGCCGAAGCCGACCACGCGCGCCAGGATCGTGACGACCCCGATCACCACCGCGGCCGCCGCGACCCCCTGGCCCGCCCGTTTGATCATCTGGGACGGCGGCCCAGCATGTCGAGACGGTTCAGCACGGGGTTCCCGGCGATCACCTTCGTGAAGCTGACCTTCTCCGAGGCCGCGGTCAGCCCGGCCACCACGCCGAGCGCGGCCAGCCGCGCGGGGCGGCCGAGCGACGAGGCGGCGGCGACGCCGAGCAGCGCGCCGAGGGCGTTCGCGCCCGCGTCGCCGAGCATGGCGCGCTCGCCGAGGTCCTCGGGCAGCAGGGCGATGCCGGCGCCGAGCGGCACGGCGGCGAGCGCGGCGCCCGCCGTAGCGTCCTTGGCCAGCGACGCCGCCACCAGCGGGCCTCCGGCCAGCAGGCCCACCTTGATGGCGCGTCCGGGGCGCAGGTCGAACAGGTTGGCCAGGTTGGCGGCCCCGGCGATCAGCGCGCCGTCGATCAGCGTGTCGGCGAACCGCGCCGTCGCGCCGCCCTCGCCGGAACGCCGCAACAGGGAGGCGGCCGCCAGGCCCGCGGCGCCGATGCCTAGGATCTTCACCGCCCCGCTGGTCACCTCACCCCGGGCCAGCGCGGTCAGGTGCCCCCTGAAGCCCTTGGACGCGCCCGACCCGTGCAGGTCGTCGTAGGCGCCGAGACCCCCGGCGCCGACGCCGGCGAGGACGGCCGCGGCGCGGACCCGCCCGGGCAGGCCTGGGACCAGGGCCGCCGCGGCCCCCGCCCCCGCCACGAACGCCGGGCCTTCGAGCAGCGTGATCGGCTCGCCGCGGTGGTTGGTGCGCGTCCAGGTCTTCTCGTCGCCGATCGGGGGACGGCGGGTGAACGCGGCGTAGGCGGCGCGGGCGGCGACGGCGCCGAGGGCGGCGCCGGCCAGGGCACCGAGCCAGGAGCGATGGGCCACAGCGGATCCCTCTTCGTCAGGAGCATCCGGCGCGCGGGCCGGGCGCGTGGTCGTCAGGGCAGATCAGCCGCCCGCGCCCTCCGTGGAGGTGGGCGTGGGGGTCGGGGTGGCCGCGGGGGACGGGTCGGCCGCCACGGCGTCCGAACCCAGGCCGTACTGCCCGACGTCCCCGGCCACCTGCTCCCGCAGAGAGTAGACCACCGCGGCCCGGCCGAAGGCCATATCGGCGTTGTCGACGGTGGAGACCTTCGCGGAGGCGTCGCCGTCCGCGCGCACGGCGGCGACGACGCCGGCGGCCGTGGACACCGGGACCACCCCGGCCACGACGGCGCCCTCGCTCGCCTGGTCCAACGCGGTGGCCAGGGCGACGACGGCGGCGGTCTGCGCTTCGGCGTCCTTGCCCTCGTACGGGGCGGCGGGGGCCATGACCAGCGCGAGGGTGGCCCGCTTGCCCGGTTCGCCCTCCAGCGCGACCATGCCGTCGCTCTCCAAGCCGTCGAGCACGCCCGCGGACGAGGGGTCGTCCTTGCCCGCCAGCGCCTTGTCGGCCGTCACGACGGCGCCGGCCAGCAGCGCCGCCGCCTTGTCGTAGAGCGTGGCGTCGGCGGAGAGCGTCAGCGGGGTGGGCCTGGCCGTGGCGAGCCGGTCGACGGCGGCGGCCTGGTCGGCGCTGAGGTACTTCTCGGTGAGCGTGACCCGGCCGCTGACCACGGCGCCGGCCTCGGTGAGCACCTGCTGGAACGGCTCACGCAGCTTGGAGTCGGCGCCCGGGGCCTCGACGATCACGACGCGCTCGCCGGTGAGCGTGCCCTGCACCAGCTGGGGCAGCCGCTCGGCGATGAAGGCGTCGCTGGCGCCGCCGCGCGTCTGCGCGTGGGCGATCTGGTCGTACAGCTCGGCGTTGGTGCCGCGAAGCTGCGCGGTGACCTTCTCCGTCGAGGCGACCAGCGGCGCGTTCAGCACGGTGCTGCCGAGCACGATGCCGATGGCGAGCGCGAGGAAGATCGCGACGATGGAGACGATGTGGTAACGGAAATCGATCACGAGAAGAGCCCGACCAACCAGAAGACGAAACCGTTCCAGGCGTCACGAAGCCCGTTCAGCCAGACCTTGCCCATCGGAGAGAACCACAGCACCACGCTCATGGTGACGACGGCTGTGGCCACCAGCAGCAGGAGCGAGCCGATCGAGATGCGGCTGCGGTAGAGCCTGCTGACGCCCTTCGCCTCCACCAGCTTGCCGCCGACGCGCAGCCGGGTGAGGAAGGTGCTGGCCATGCCGGACCGGCCCTTGTCCAGGAACTCGATCAGCGTCCCGTGCGTGCCGACCGCCACGATCAGGCTGGCGCCCTTGTCGTCGGCGAGGAGCATCGCGATGTCCTCGCTCGTGCCGGTCGCGGGGAAGATGACGGCCTGCTGGCCGAGCTGCTGCACCCGTTCCAGGCCCGGCGCGCGCCCGTCGCGGTAGGCGTGCACGACCAGCTCGGCGCCGCAGCACAGCGCGCGCTCGGACACCGAGTCGAAGTCGCCCACGATGAGGTCGGGCAGGTAACCGGCCTCGATCAGGGCGTCGGCCCCGCCGTCCACGCCGATCAGGATGGGGCGGTACTCGCGGATGTAGGGGCGGAGGGTGGCGATGTCCTCCTTGTAGTGGTACCCGCGCACCACGACCAGGACGTGCCGCCCCTCCATGGTGGTGCGGATGTCGGGCACGCCCACGCCGTCGATCAGAAGGTCCCGCTCGCGGCGGATGTACTCCATGGTGTTCATGGCGAAGTCTTCGATCTGGATCGACAGGCCCGCCCGCGCCTCGGTCATCGCCGCGCCGACGCTCTCGGCGGTGGCCGGCTCGCCCTTGCCGACGAGCTCGTCCTCCAGGTAGACCTCGCCGTCGTGGACGCGCACGACGTCGCCGTCGCGCACGCGGTCGAACAGGTCGGGCGTGGCGTTGTCGATCAGCGTGACCCCGGCGTTGAGCAGGATCTGCGGCCCGAGGTTCGGATAGCGCCCGCTGATGCTGGCCGCGACGTTCACCACGACCGAAACACCGCACGCGACAAGAGCCTCCGCGCTCACCCGGTCAACGTCGACGTGATCGATAATCGCGATCTCCCCGGGCCGCAGACGCTTGGTCAGTGTCTTGGTCCGCCGATCGATCCTCGCCACTGCCGTCACCCCGGGAAGGTCTGACGCCTTCCTGCGGCGGAGGCCCTGAACCCTCAAGGTCGGCACCTTCATCACGGACCATCCTGCCAGAGCTTGAGACCAAGATGGGCTCGCTTCGTGGCGTGTCAGATTTGTCACTGCCCCCGGACCGCGGACCTCCGCCCTGCGATCACTCGATCCCCCTGCCCGCGGTGAGTCACTGCATACCCGGCGAAACGGGCGGGTCCGGCGGTCCTGGTCAGTCCGCCGCCTTGTCCGCGGCGGCGATCGACAGCAGTTCCTCGGCATGCGCGCGGCCCAGCTCGGAGTCCTCCAGACCGGCCAGCATGCGCGACAGCTCGCGGGCGCGGGACTCGTGGTCCAGCGCCGTCACGCCACTGCGCACGACGCTGCCGTCCCGCGCCTTCTCGACCACCAGATGCTGGTCGGCGAACGCCGCCACCTGCGGAAGGTGGGTCACCACGATGACCTGCGCCGTACGGGCCAGGCGGGCCAGGCGGCGGCCGATCTCGACGGCCGCCTTGCCGCCCACCCCGGCGTCGACCTCGTCGAACACGAAGGTCGGCACAGGATCGGCACCGGCGAACACGACCTCGATGGCCAGCATCACCCGGCTGAGCTCGCCGCCGGAGGCGCCCTTGTTGAGCGGCAGCGCCGGAGCCCCCGGATGGGACATCATGCGCAGCTCGATGTCGTCGGCGCCCTCGGTGCCGAACTGACCGCTCGGCGAGACCACCACGACCACCCGCGCGTGCGGCATCGCCAGCGCGGCAAGCTCCGCGGTGACCGCCGCGCCGAAGCGCTCGGCCGCCGAGGTGCGGATGCGGGTGAGATCGCCCGCCAGCTCGGTCAGACGGGCCGTCAGCTCCTCGCGCTCGCGGGTGAGCTCGGCGATGCGGTCGTCGTCGCCCTCCAGTTCGGAGACCCGGGCGGCGGCGTTCGCCGCCCACGCCAGGACGGCCGCGGTGTCCTCGCCGTACTTCCTGAGCAGGCCGGTCACCAGCGCCCGGCGCTCCTGCACGGCCGCCAGCCTGGCCGGGTCGGAGTCGACCGACTCGGCGTAGGCGGCGAGCTCGGTGGCGACGTCCGAGACCAGGTAGCCGGCCTCGGCCAGGCGGTCGCCGATGCCCGCCAGCGCCGTGTCGAAGCCGCGCACGGCGTCCACCACCGAGCGAGCGTGCCCGAGCAGCGAGATGGCGTCCTGCGCGCCCTGGGCGCTCGCCATGGGGTCGCCGAGCAGGGCGGTGTGGGCGCTCACCGCCGCGCTCTTCAGCGAGTCGGCGTGGGCCAGCCGCTCTTCCTCCTGCTTGAGCTCGACCTCCTCGCCCGGCTTGGGGTCGACCTTCTCGATCTCCTCCAGGCCGAAGCGCAGGCGGTCGGCCTCCTGCTCGCGCTCGCGGGCGCGGGTGGTCAGCTCGTCGAGCACGTCGCTGACCTCTTTGTGCCTCCGGTACGCCTGGGTGTAGGCGCGCAGCGGCTTGACCAGCTCCTCGCCCGCGTAGCGGTCCAGGGCGGCGCGCTGGCGGCCCGGCTGGAGCAGCCGCTGCTGGTCCATCTGGCCGTGCACGGCGACCAGGTCCTCGGCTAGGTAGGTCAGCGTGCCGACCGGCACCGAGCGCCCGCCCAGCCACGCCCGCGAACGGCCCTCGGTCGAGACCGTGCGCGAGATGATCAGCTCGCCGTCCTCGACCGTGCCGCCGAGATCCTCGACCTGCTGGGCCACCCGGCCGCCGGACTCGACGACCAGCGTGCCCTCCACCGACGCGCGGTCGGCGCCCGGCCGGACGCGCGCGGGGTCGGCCCTGCCTCCGAACAGCAGGCCGAGCCCGGTCACGACCATCGTCTTTCCCGCGCCGGTCTCGCCCGTGACGACGGTCAGACCCGATGAGAGCTTGAGGACAGCCTCATCGATCACGCCGAGCCCTTTGATCCGGACCTCATCGACCCGTGGCCGCACTGGGTCCCTCCCGCCGTATCGCCGCGCCGCCTCCCGACCGGGCACCTCGCCGGACCGTGTGGGGCATGGCTCGGTCACCTCTCCGTGCGGAGCCGATCCTACGCGGAAATCGCCAAGGTTTTCGATGACTACCCCCGCACATGGGCGCGACCAGGGCGTAAACCCCATGCGGACCGGGAGCCGGGCGGCGGGCGTCCTGGAGTGTCGCGGACCGTGCGGGGCACTACGGGCGGACGCGGCCCCGCCAGCCCTGCACGGGGAGATCGAACTTGGCCACGAGCCTGTCGGTGAACGGGGCCCCCGTGGTGTCGACGTCGTGCAGCCGCGCCAGCCGCACGGGCAGGTCGGCCCGGCGCACCTCGACCCGCACACCCGGCGGCAGGTCGAACCGGCGGCGGCCGTCGCACCACAGCACCGCGCCCGTCGTCCCGGGAAGGATCTCCAGCGCGATGGCCGAGCGCGGCGAGACCACCAGCGGGCGGGCGAACAGCGCGTGGGCGCTGTTGGGCACCAGCAGCAGGGCCTCGACCTCCGGCCAGACCACCGGGCCGCCGGCCGAGAAGGCATAGGCCGTCGAACCCGTGGGAGTGGCGCAGATCACCCCGTCACAACCCCAGCGCGACAGCGGGTGGCCGTCGATCTCGGCCACGACCTCCAGCATGCGGTCGCGCTTCTCGACGCTCGCCTCGTTCAGCGCCCACGTCGAGGCCAGCACCTCACCGTTGGCCCGGACGTTCACCTCGACCGTCATCCGCTCCTCGACGGTGTAGCGGCGCGCCACGACGCGGTCCACCGCCTCCGACAGGTCGGCCATCTCGGCCTCGGCCAGGAACCCCACGTGCCCGAGGTTCACCCCCAGCAGCGGCGTACCGGCCGGACGGGCCAGCTCGGCGGCCCGCAGCAGGGTTCCGTCCCCGCCGAGCACCATCAGCACCTCGGCGTCCTCGGCCGCCGTGGGGCGCGCGGGCACGACGTCCACCCCGGGGGCGGCGATCTCCTCGGCCTCCGGCTCCATCACGCGGACCGTGAAGCCCGCCTCCAGGAAACGCTCGATCACCCGCCGCGCGCTCTCGACCGCCGGCTCGCGCCCGGTGTGGGCCGTGATCAGCACCGTACGCTTGACGGCATCCATGCTCTACTCCGCTCGTCCGGCGGGCACTCCGCGCACTACTGGGGACCTTCCGCGACGGCGCGGCCGATCTCGGCGTCGAGATCGGCCACCGGCGCGGGCCCGGGACCTCTCCCGAGCCAGATGAGGTACTCGACGTTGCCCGAGGGACCGGGCAGCGGGCTGGCCGTCACGCCGCGCACCTCAAGGGACAGCGCGGACGCCGCCGCCGCGACGTCGCGCACGGCGCCCGCCCGCAGCGCCGGATCCCGCACGACGCCGCCCGCCCCCACACGTTCTTTGCCCACCTCGAACTGCGGCTTCACCAGCATGACGAAGTCGGCCTCGCGGGCCGCGCAGGCGGCCAGGGCGGGCAGCACCAGGCGCAGCGAGATGAACGAGAGATCCCCGACGACCAGGGACGGCGGCTCGCCCACCATCTCGGGCGTGAGATCGCGGACGTTGACCCGCTCCATCACCGTGACGCGGTCGTCCGTGCGCAGCGACCATGCGAGCTGACCGTACCCGACGTCCACCGCCAGGACGTGCGCCACGCCCGCGCGGAGCAGCACGTCGGTGAAGCCGCCGGTCGAGGCGCCCGCGTCCAGGCAACGGCGACCCGCCACTGCCAGGCCCGCGGGGCCGAACGCCTCCAGGGCGCCGAGCAGCTTGTGGGCACCCCGTGAGACGTAGTCGGGGCCCTGCGCGGCCTCGGCCACCACGATCGCCGAGGCGGTGTCGACCTGGGTGGCGGGCTTGGCCGCCGTACGGCCGCCCACGGTCACCCGGCCCCCGGTGATCAGATCGGCGGCGTGCTCGCGGGAACGGGCCAGGCCGCGGCGTACGAGCTCGCTGTCCAGCCGGATACGACGGCTCACCGCGCCCGCCCGCGCCGCCGGGCTGCCGTCTCGTACGTCACGGCGGCCGGCGCCGCCCCTCTCACCGAGGTCCGTTCCCGGGCACGGCGGACGTCTCGTCCACCGAGGCGAGGATCGCCTCCAGCTCCCCGAGCACTTCCTCGAACACCGCGACGTGCTCCCCCACGGGAAGGTCGCCGAGGGCGCCCAGCCTGGTCAGAGCGGCCGAGACCCGCGCCTCGCCGCTCTCCGTCCGGGTCTCGCCGCTCTCCGTCATCCGTCTTTCCACCCACCCGCATCATCGTCCCACCGCCCGCCCCCGCGCCCGGCCGCCGTCCTCGCGGCCACCCCGGGCGCCGCGCCCGCGTCCGCTCGCGCCCACCACGGGCAAATCCACTGCCGGACACCTTCCATTCGCGGTGTCGCTCTTGGTCGCGGCGCGGATTCCGGTCATGATGGTGTGCTCAACGCGCAGGCGGACGACCGCCTGTGTCACGGCCGTCAGACCCTGACCGTATCGGAAGCCACGACTCGTGCGATGCACTTCTCTTCCCAGGCCGCTCCAGGGCGCCGAATTTCGCGTAGTACTCAAGTGAAACGCTACCTTCCGTAGGTCAGGAGCTTCGGCGCATGAGAAGGGGTAGGACGCATGGCGACCGTCGATGAGTGCCGGGCGGCGCTGGACAAGCTCACCGAGCAGTTCGGCGAGCTGGACGACGAGACCCGTACCAAGCACGTGGTCGACAGGAGTCTGAGCTGCCGCATCACCGACCTGGACGTGACCTTCTACGGCAGGATCCACCAGGACGGGCTCGAACCGTTCACCGACGTGCCCCCGCCCGACGGGCGGCCCGCCGAGGTACGCATCCGCATCTCCAGCGACGACCTGCTCTCGCTGGTGAACGGCGAGCTGGACATGGGGCGTGCCCTGTTCGGGGGACGCGTGAAGATCGACGCCAGCCTCGGCGACCTCCTCCGCCTCCGAAAGCTGCTCTGAACCACGCTCGGCCCCCGAGAAGGCGGACGCCCCGGACGGGGCGAGAAGCTGAGGCTTCGACGATCGATATCAAGCCCGGGGACAGCGCGGCTCAGGGCCTCCGTCACCTGGCCTTCAGTCGCTCAGACGATCGCCCCTCAGGCCCGCCGGAGACTCAGGACCTCGGCGACCCCGGGCTCAGGGCTCAAACGGTCGATCCACAAGTCCCGGACTAGAGGCTCAGGACCTCGGCGACCTGTTTGAGGCCGTCCTCGTCCGCGGGCCCGCCGGTCGCGCGCGCCCAGGCGGCGGCGCACGCCGCGCGGAGGCCGTCCACCGGATCACCCGCGCCCGTCAGCCTCAGGCGATCTCCCTCCCAGCGGGCGGCCCAGCCCGCGCGGGTCCACGCGTCCCCCTCCTGAGTGACCGGCGCGGGCGGCAGATGGAGGGCGGACAGGTCGGCCGCGATGTGCGTGGGACGGTGCTCGGGCGGCGCCGTCAGCAGATCCATCGGGCCCGTGACGCCGGTCAGCACCAGCAGGCTGTCGGCACCCGCGCGCGTGGCGGCCTCGATGTCGGTGTCCAAGCGGTCGCCCACGATCAGCGGGCGCTTCGCGCCGGTGCGCAGCATCGACTCCCGGTGCAGGGGAGGCTCGGGTTTGCCCGCCACCACCGGCTCGACGCCGGTCGCGGTGGCGATCACACGGGTCATCGCCCCGTTGCCCGGCAGCACCCCGCGGTTGGTGGGCATGGTCGTGTCCGCGTTGGCCGCGACGAACCACGCGCCCTGTCGTACGGCCAGCGTGCCCTCGCAGAGGAGGGCGTAGGACAGGTCGGGCGAGATGCCCTGGACCACCGCCACGGGCTCGTCCGCGGCCGTCGTCACCGGGCGAAGGCCGCGCGCCCCCACGGCCGAGCGCAGGCCCATGCCCCCGACCACGAGCACGGCCGCGCCGGCGGGCACCCGCTCCGCGATCAACCGCGCGGCCGCCTGCGCCGAGGTCACCACGTCGTCCGGAGTGGCGGGCGCCCCCAGGTGGACCAGGTGCTCGGCTATGGCGGCGGGGGTGCGCGAGGCGTTGTTGGTGACGTAAGCCAGCCGCACACCGGCGTCACGCGCCCGGACAAGCGCCTCCGGAGCCCCCGGCACGGCCTGCCGCCCCAGGTACACGACCCCGTCGAGATCGAGCAACAGGGTGTCGTAAATGTCGATCAAAGCGGAGTCCATGCCCCTACTATTTCCGATCCAAGAACCCCGACAGCCCACCCCCCCACCCAATCGCTCCCCCGCCCACAGCCCGCCTGCACGAAAGGCCGCTGCCGGAGGGGATCGAGGACGGGAGGGTAGTCCTGGTGCGCGGGGGGGCGGCGCGGGTCAGGTTTCTCTTGCTCGCAGGGTCGCCCGGACCTGCTTGAGGGCCTGCACGTAGTCGCGGGAATCCGGGCGCATCGCGACCGCGATGGCCAGGGGTTCCTGGGCCGCCTCCATGTCGCCGGTACGCCACAGTGCCATGCCCAGGCCGAAGTACGCGTAGTCCTCGGTGGGGTTGGCCGAGACGATCCAGCGGAAACTGTCGGCGGCGTCCTCGTAGCGCCGCGAATTGAATTGCGCCCGGGCGAGCGCCTCCCTGATGCTGCGGGAATCGGGCTCGGCGTCGGCCGCCCGGGCGAGGATGGCCGCCGCCGCGGCCGGGCTGCCGTCCTTCAACAGCTTTACTCCGCGCTGAAACCACTCGTAGACATCACCCGCAGGAGCACTCGGCTCGTAGTCGGGGGACTCAGGCTGGCCTCGTCCCTGCGTCATTTCCTCGAAACCTCCTTCGGGCGACCTGTGATTCCGGCTTTCCGACGAGCCGGTCAGCGCAACGATGTCGGGGCTGTCTCTGAGTGACCGACGGCCTTATGGCACCATGCCCGGTATGGCGATTCCTGAACTGCCGTCACCGGACGGACTGGTACTACGCCCTTTTCGCGGCGTGCGATTCGCCGTCGACGATTTGGCCGCAGTCACCTCCCCACCGTACGACCTCATCGCGCGGGAAGACGTGCAGCCCCTTCTTGACGTCCACTCCAACAATGTGGTGCGGCTGATCCTTCCCGGCGCCGACCAGCATCGTTATGGCGAGGCGCGCGACACCCTGCGTGCCTGGCTGGACTCCGGCGTCCTCGTCGCGGACGACCTCCCCGCCATCTACGTGTACGAACAGAGCGCCCCCGGTCTCGTGATGCGGGGCCTCATCGGCGGCCTCGCCCTCTCGGCCCCGGAGGACGGCATCGTGCTGCCGCACGAGGACGTCATGCCCGGCACGGTCGCGGACCGGCTCGCGCTCATGCGGACCACCGAGAGCAACCTCGAACCGATCTTCCTCCTCTACGACGGCAAGGGCGCCCTCGCGCCGCTCGTCGACGACGTGGCCTCGACCCGGCCACCTCTGGTCGACGTCCGTACGGACGACGGCGTCGTCCATCGCCTGTGGGCTCTGACCGAGCCGGACGAACTGGGCACCGTGGCGACCGGGTTGCACGGCCACCAGGCCCTGATCGCCGACGGACACCATCGATACGCGACATATCTGGCGCTCCAGCGCGAGTACCACGCCGAAGGGCGCGGCCCCGGCCCCTGGGACTACGGCCTGGCCCTCCTGGTCGACTCGACGGCCTACCCTCCGCACCTCAAGGCCATCCATCGCGTCATCCCCGGGCTTCCCCTGGCCAAGGCGGCGGCGCGTGCCAAGGGTGCCTGGCAGGTGCACGAGCACGCCCACCTGGAGGACGCCCTCGCCGCGCTCACCGCGGCCGAGGGGCCGGCCTTCGTCCTGGCGGGGCACGGCCCGAGCCATCTGCTCACCGACCCGGACCCCGTCCAGGTCGACCACGCGATGCCCGGGTCACGGACGGCGCGATGGAAGTCGCTCACCACCTCGATCTTGTCGGAGTTCCTCCTGCCGAAGGTCTGGGGACTGCACGACGACGAGCGCACCGTCCGAATCGTCCACCACGACCCCCTGCTCGCCGTCCGGATGGCCCGCAAGGAGTCGGGCACCGCGGTGATCGTGCCCCCCCTCTCCGTGGAGGACGTGTACGCCATCGCGGCGGGAGGCGAACGGGTGCCGCGCAAGTCGACGTCGTTCGGCCCCAAGCCACGCACCGGGTTGATCCTGCGAACCTTCGCGACCGGCTGACAGGCCGGCCCGGCGTCCGGCCGGCACGCTTTCCGCACTCCCATGAGGCCACGGACTTCCTTTACAGCGGAGCCGTGGCGGCATGGGAGGGGACGGCCTGCGACGTGAGATCCCCAAGGCTGTCGTCGCCCGGCGGCCCGGGCGGGCCGGCCGCGTGGGAACGCCGTGCCGGCTCCAGCCTTCCGGCTCGGTGCACCTCGACCTCGTAGGTGCTCGACCCGCCACCGGGCATCCTCCAGAATCGGTGGTGGAGGGCTCCCTCTACCGCGACCACGTCGTCCACGCTCCACTCCGTCACGACGGCCGCCACCTCGGATCCGAAGGCGACGCAGGCGATGCCGTCGGACTTCTTGTTGCTCGGATGACCGCGCGGCCGCCGGACGGCGAGGCCCCAGCTCGTCACCCGGTCCCCGCTGGGCAGCTCCTTGCAGATGGGCGCCCTGGACACGCGCCCGACCAGCGTGACCTCGTTGCGGTGCGCCACATTCTCTTCCATCGGATCCCCCTTGCGTCGGATTCCTCGATCGGGGCCCATTCTTGGGGCTCGGGACGGCCGGACGAGGGCCGAGCGTCATTCTGTGGAAAACTCCGACGGCGCACCGGCGCGGCTCCGGGGCCGGCCAGCACGAAGGGACGACGACGAGACGGAACCGCGTGCGGATCCGGGCAACGCCATTACGGATATATGCCGATCGGCTCCCCGGGTATGACGGGATGGGCGGCAACGAGAACGTCCGCCATTTCGCCCGAACGCCGAACAAACGGGCGAACCGGCACCGCATCGCATGCCGGACGTGCCCTACGCTCGTCAGCGAACCCGCACGAACCCGCCGGCCTGCAAGGGAGTGACCTGTGGACAACGTGACACCGCTCGGCGGTGACGTCTACGAGATCGACACGCGGATGGCGGGATACGCCGGGATCACGGCCGGCTACCTGATCCTCGGCGACCGTCCCTGCCTGGTCGAGACGGGAACCTCCACGTCGGCGCCTGTGGTCCGCGACGCCCTGACATCTCTTGGCGTGGGCCCGGACGATCTCGCCTCGGTCGTGGTCACCCACATCCACCTGGACCACGCCGGAGGGGTCGGCGACATCGCCGGTTACTACCCGTCCGCCGAGATCGTGGTCCACGAGAAGGGCGCGCGGCACCTGGCGGACCCGTCGCGTCTCATGGCCAGCGCCCGTATGGTGTGGGGCGACCAGTTGGACAGTCTCTTCGGCTCACTCGCCCCGACCGACGCCGCACGCATCAGGACCCTCGGCGACACCGGCTCGGTCGACCTCGGCGGCGGCCGCGTACTGGCGGGTCACTACTCCCCCGGTCACGCCAAGCACCACGTGGGCCTGCTCGACTCGGCCACCGGAGACCTGTACGTCGGCGACGCGGCCGGCGTCTACCTTCCCGAGACCGGCGACCTGCGCCCCGCCACCCCGCCGCCCGATTTCGACCTCGAGACCGCGCTCCGGTCCGTCGCGCTGTTCGGCGATCTGCGCCCCCAGAGGCTGCTGTTCAGCCACTACGGGCCGGTCGCCGACGTCGCCGCGACACTGGAGCGGTCGGCCGAGGAACTGCGCGTATGGGTGGATCTCACCAAGCAGGCGCACGCGGCGGGCATGGACCTCGACCACGCGGTCGCGATGGTCCGGGACAAGACGCGCGAGCGTTACGCCGCGCTGGCCTTCGAGGACGCGGAGACGGCGGAGCGTTTCGAGCTGCTCAGCGGCGCGCCCTCGAACGTGGCAGGCATCATGCACTGGCTCGATCTCGCCAAGCCCGAGTCCATCTGAGCCCCTCCGGGCCGGTCACGGCTAAACGCCGAGGCCGGGCTCGAATTTCCATGAGCATGCATAGGAACGATGCGGTGTGGGAACGATGTGTGGCGGGCGCCGCGCGCCTTCACGCTAGGCGGCGCCCACCAACCTCCCTCTGGCGCGCCTAGGGCTTGCGCTTGTCAGACTTGTCCGGCTTATCCATGGGCTCGTCATCGTCATCGAGGTCGTCGCCCGAGTCCCCGGCGTTCACGTCACCGAAGTCGGGCTCGATGAACGCCGGAGCCATTCCCGGCTCCAGTCGCACGCGCCCGCCGCCGGGCCCAAGGATGTCGCCCTCGATGTCGTCGCCCTCGTCGTCGACGCCCTCCGTGACAGCGGCGTCCTTGGACGAGGCGCCCGTGGCCCCGGCCACCGGCTTCTCCCCGGTCGCACCGCGCTCCGCCGAGTCCGCGACCGCAACCGCCGGCTCATCGGCACCCACCACCGGCGTGACGTCAGGCCTCTGCGTCACCGCAGGGGTGAGGTCCGGGTTCTCCTCGATGTCCTCGTCGTCGTCATCCTCGTCGGCGTCGTCGACCAGGACCGCCTCGGCGGCCAGGACGTCGCCATCCTCATCGTCATCGGCGTCGTCATCGGTGTCGAGGGCGTCCAGGTCCCCAGCCTCGTCATCGACATCGTGTTCCGCGTCGTCGAAGTCCTCGAACGACTCGTCGTCCTCAAGCTCCTCGACGTCTTCGATCACCGCGCCGGTCAGCTCCGCGTAACGCTCGGCGGCCTCAGTCTCGCCGTCCTCGTCGAACGCCATCGCGCGCTCGAACCAGTCGGTCGCGGCCTCCAGGTGGCCCGCCTGCGCGAGCGCGTCCGCGTAGGCGAAGGTCAGGCGCGCGGACCACGGGCGAGGCTCCGGGACGCGCAGCTCCGGCAGGCGCTGCAGCGTGATCACGGCGGCGTCGTGCTGCCCGAGGTCACGGCGGGCTCCCGACTCGACGATCGCCAGCTCGATGCGCCCGGCCCGGTCGAGACGTTCGGCTTCGGGGGACCGGACCAGGTCGAGGGCACGCTCCGGGCGGCCGAGGCCGCGCTCGCAGTCGGCCATGATGGGCAGGAACTCGTCCGACCCGGTCAGCCGGCGTGCCGCGCGCAGGTCACTGAGGGCCTCCGCGTACTGGCCCGCGCGGTATGCCGCCAGCCCGACCGCCTCGCGCACGACCCCGATACGGGCGGCGAACCTGCGCGCGACCTTCGCGTGCTCGTAGGCCAGCTCCGGATCATCGTCACCCAAGGCACGCTCCGCGGCGACCAGGTGGCTCGCGATCTTGTCCGCCAGGTCGTTCGGGAGCGCGCGCAGCTCGTCGCGGATCTCCTTGTCCAGCTCGTCCGGCATGATGTCGGCCGCGAGCTCCGGAATGGGGACGTGCTCCTCCCGCGCGGGCCGTGCGGTCTCACGCTCGAAGGGCCGGCCGCCACGCTCACGGCCGTACCGGGCACGGGTGCCGCTCTCGGACTGCGCGGGCCCGCCACGGAACTCACCGGAGCCCCGCTCATCCCTGTCGCGGTACCCCGACGACCGCCCGCGATCCCCCTCGAACGTCCGCCCGCCCCGTGGGCCGCGATCGTCCCGGGCCTCACGGCCTTCCCTGCTGAAGGGACGCGGCCCCGCGCCACGCCGGTCGTCCCGCTCGAACGGACGCCCACCGCGATCGTCCCGGCCATGCGGGCGGTCCTCGCGCCGGTATGGAGGACGCTCGCCGAAGCCGCCTCGGTCGCCCCGATCCGGCCGGCCTTCGCGCGTGTCACGGTTCTCGCGGTTGAAGGGGGGACGCGAATCCCCGCCCCTGCGGTCGTCGCGCTCGAAGGAGCGCCCACCTCGTCCCGGACGGTCATCACGGTCGAACGAACGAGGCGCGCGGTCGCCACGGCCGGAGAAGCGGTCTCCTCCACCCCCCTGGGGCCCGCGGTCGAACGAACGGCCGCCCTCCCGGCCGTACCGGTCGTCCCTGTTCGACGGGCGGCCACCACCGGCGGGACCGCGGTCGTCACGGCCGTAGCGGCGCTCGCCCGAAGCGCCGCGGTCATCGCGGTACGGCGGCCGGCCTTCCCGGTCGCCGCGCTCGTCGCGGTTGTACGGACGCCGCCCCTCGCTCTCACCGCGTCCCTCACGGCTGAACGGGCGCGGACCCGGCCCGCCTCTCCGATCGTCCCTCTGGAAGGGCCTGCCGCCACGGTCACCACGGTCGCCGGGCTGGGAGGGACGAGCGCCGCGATCATCCGACCGGTAGGAACCACCACGGTCGTCCGAGCGGTACGGCCGCCCGCCGCGGTCGTCACGCTGGGGCCGCCCATAGCCGCCACCCTGGCGGCCTTCACGCCGGTCCCCGTAACGCGACTCCGGACGCCCTCCCTCACGAGACTCCGGACGCCCTCCCTCACGATAGGGACGGTCGTCCCGCGAGCCGTACGAACCACGGCTTGGGCCGCGATCACGGTCATCTCGGTTGTAGGAACGCTCGCCGCCGTAACCGCCCCGCTCGCCGCGGTCGGAGGGGCGGCTGTCACGATCAGAGAAACGGCCGGGACGGTCCCCGCGGTCGGGACGGTCCCCGCGATTGTCCCGGTCGAACCCGCGGCCGCCCGCCGGGCCGCCGCGCCCTTCACGATCGAACGGCCGGTCGCCGCCGCCCTCGCGCTGGAACGGACGAGCGCCCCGAGAGTCACGATCGCGGGACCCGTAGGAGCCGGCGGGACGGCCTTCACGACGCTCGCCATAGCGTGGACGGTCCCCCGGACGTCCTTCCCGGGACGCACCTCCGCGGTCACGCTCCGCCGGGCGGTCGTCCCTGCTTCGCGCGGGGCGGTCGCCGCGGAACCCGCCAGAGCGCTCGCCCGAGCGGTAACCGCCTTCGTCGGGACGGCCCGAGTCCTCACGTCCGTTGTCTCTGTTCACTTCTGTCCTTAGTTATTCGCTGACCACTTGCGTTGTGATCGCGTTCCTTCATCGCGCCGACCGTGTGCGGAGGGGACGATCCGTCCGGCCGCGAGCCACAGGCCCGTTCGCGCTCTGTCGCTGCTCGCCCTCGGCGTCTTACGCGACGATGGCCACCCGCCGTGGGGTGGCCAGCACCTCCAGCCTAGCAAGCCACCCAAGCCCACCGGTCCGCGCAGCAAAGTTCTCCCTACGCGCTTGTCCCTCTCTGCCACCCTGCGCCCGTCCCCGAACTTCGGTCTGCCCCTGAAACGCCCATGGCACACAAAAAGGCCGGGTTTCTCCAGGGCCCGCGGCCACTGCCGAGAACCCGGCCTACAGCTCAATACACGAAGCAAGACACAGGTATATGAGAAGACGCCAGAAACGCAGGAAGGCCACCCGGCAGCCCGGGTGGCCTTCCTGCGTTAAACAAAGATTGTCCGGCGGTGTCCTACTCTCCCACACCGTCCCCGGTGCAGTACCATCGGCGCTGGAAAGCTTAACTTCCGGGTTCGGAATGTAACCGGGTGTTTCCCTTCCGCTAAAACCGCCGTAACCCCGCGAAACACACAAACCAAGCACACACAACACCACGCCAGACGTGGAATGGTGCGGGTCTCAGGTCTGCTGTCTCTGAGATCACACAGTGGACGCGAGCATGCTCTGTGGTCAAGTCCTCGGCCTATTAGTACCGGTCAGCTCCACACCTTACGATGCTTCCACACCCGGCCTATCAACCCAGTCATCACCTG
>NZ_QOIL01000001.1:552782-614839 GCF_003323745.1 Sphaerisporangium album | reverse complement strand
CTGCTCATCTGACATTGCGCGGTGGGGCTTGGATGTCGGTTCGTTCATGGACAGCGTCTCCGCAGCGGTCTCGGACATCAAGCGTGTCTCCCTTGATCATCAGATCCGCCGTTAGTTTTACAGTCCCGAACGACGAAAGAGGTGCCTCGATGAAGGGCCATGTGCAGGCGACCCTGGAGGTCTTCTATCGCGTGGAGCGAGCAGGTGCGATCCGTTTGCCGGACGGCGGGGGTCCGTTCGGGTTCGATGTCACGAAGGCCTTGTTGGTCGATGACCTGCTAGCCGCCTATGAATGCGACGCCATCCTGGAGACGGGGTGTTTTCTGGGGGACACCACACGTTATCTGGCTGCCCGTTATCCCAATCTGCCGGTCTACAGCTGCGACATCGTGGCCAAGCACGTGGAGTTCACCCGTCGTCGGCTGGCTGCGGCGGGCTGCCGGAACGTCCTGGTGTCGTGCGTTGATTCTCCCGGGCTAGTCGAGAAGATCACTCGCCTGCACGAGCGGCCGTTGATCTATCTGGACGCGCATTGGGAGATTCGGTGGCCGTTGGACGCCGAGCTGGCCGCCGTCGCCCGAGGAGTCGTTCTGGTCGACGATTTCGACATTGGTCACCATCGGTTCTCGTTCGACACCTACGCCGGACGGGCTTGCAACGCAGCGGTCTTCGCCGTGATGCCTTCTCCACCCACGCGCTACTGGATCCCCGATCCCAATGCCCCATGGCCGTTGCCCTGCCTTCAGGTTGGGCGTCGGTCCGGAACAGGGCTCACCGTAATCGGTTTGGACGCCGATCCACTCGACCGCCATCCGGCGCTGACCGGCCACGACCTGGTCTTGGAGGCTCCCGCATGACGTTGACCTACGACCTGTCCGACCCGCTGGCGCTGCTCGGCGGCCTGCCGTTCCTGGATGAGGAGTTCGCGGCCAAACGGCTGCTGGCAGCGGTGGCGGCAGCCCGCCACGTCACTGCCGAAAGACAAGGGAAGGCCGGCCGGATCACGGATAACGCCCTCGAGACCTGGCTCGCGCCTTCAGGAGCTCTGCTTCTGGGCGGGGGGCAACCGATCCCTGCCATACCCCTGGCTCCCGTCCAGAAGGACCAGGTGAACGGAGCGTTGACGGAACTGGGCTCTCTAATCCCAACGTGGACAGCCTTGACCACGCTGCCGGTCCGCTATGCCTGCCTGCACGTCCCGAACGGCGCGATATCCGCGTCGTCCAGGGCGTGGCCGCAACACGTCCTTCTCGCCGAGGACGCATTCGCCACCCCGCTCGAACTGCGCGAACAGATCACCCACGAACTGGCCCATCAGTGGCTTTACCTGATGGAAGAGCTGTGGCGGATCGAACTGCCTTCGGCGCGACCGGTTACTTTGCCGTCCGGAACCGCCAACCGATCGCCTTCTGAGGTGCTGGGGGCGGCTCACGTCGCCGCTGTCCTCACCCGCCTCTACGCCGAGGCGGGCGACGCACCCGAGGGCCGTCTGGAGAGGCTTGCGGCCTACCAAGCGGGGTGCCTGGCCTTGCTGGACCAGATCGCCGATGACCTGACCGATCTCGGCCGCGACATCGCCCGTCATCTCAAGGAGGTTGCATGAGTAGCACCACCGTGTCCGCCCATAGCGACATCGGCATCAAACCGATGTCGCTATGGAAGAGCCCGTTGTACATAGCCGACCTTCCCGGCGCCGGAGAATTCAACGAGGCTCTGCGCGATCTCATCGTGACACGAACCGTGACCGACCCCGAGGCCTCCAACTTCGGCGTGATCTCAGCGACCAAGGCCAACCAGGACATCCTGAGCTGGGAGCACCCGGCCGTCGACTGGTTCAAGACCCAGATCATGGGCGCCGTGTCCACGCTGACCGCCGCGGTACTCGGCGACGCGGCCGGAGAAGTCACCCAGGGCGTGATCGCCGAGGCATGGACCGTCGTCTACGCCGAGGGCGGCAGCCTTCGCCCGCACACCCACCATGACTCGGCTTGGTCTGGCGTGTACTACGTCGAATCAGGCGACGCGGGCGGGACCGGGGACGCGGGCTACCTGCAACTGCTCGACCCGCGCCCCGCCGCGATCGCCAGGGAAGCCTCCGAGGGCGTGTTCCGGGTCGAACCGACACCTGGGCGGATGGTCGCCTTCCCCGGATGGCTGCCGCACTCGGTCCAAGCCACCCTCACCGGTGGAGGGCGCCGTATCTGCATCGCCTGGAACGTGGCCTACGACAAGGATTGGACGGGGATGAGATGACGGCCCTGCTGTCCCCGCTGAGCGCCGCGCCCGTCCAGTTCCTCTGGGGTACCACGGTGTTCGTGGATGAGGCCGACCTGCGGGGAATCATCCATGCCGACGCGCGACTGCCCGAGAAAGGTCCGATCTGCGAGGACCTCGACCCCGAACTGTTCGTCGCGGACCAGGCCGCGTTGGAAGCGGTTTTCCTGAGCACGTTCAACGCCACCGCCGACATGGACGGAGCACCGCCGGTCACGTCGGTGACCGTTCGGATCCAAGGCTGGCGGGAGGGCCACGGCGTACCCGCCGCCGCCGACGTTTCCCCGTACGTCGGCTGGTGCTGTCTGTCCGCCACCGCCGCTCCCTCGACCGCCGAATCGGGCTGCCTGTCACTGGCAGACCCTCGCGCCGGCAGCGACCTGACCGCGATGCCCGGACTCCCGTGGGGACGGCAGGTACTCATCAGGCCCGTCCCAGGCGCCTTGGCCGTCGCCCCCGGCTGGCTCACCTACTCGATCGTTCCGGTCGAGCACGGCCAGTCGCTCGTCGTCGCCGTGGCCACCTGCTCCCGGTGATCCGACCGGGCCTCACAGAAAGGAAGACCATCATGACCCAGCCCAACGAGAGGGCCGCCACCAGTCTGCGATTGGAGGGCCCGGGACTCGGTCTCGGCCTTGACCCGGACGACACCGCGGCCTTCCTGGAGGCCACCCGCAAGGGCCTCATCGCCCCCGAGACCGCCTGCGACAAGGGGATGCAGGACAACTTCGCTCTGCGGACCGCCACCACCGTGGCCCTGACACACTCCGCCACCTGACCGACGCCCCGCCGTCATCTGGGCCCCGCGGCCGGTCGGCTGCGGGGCCCAGCCGCGTTCTCGATCATGCCTTTCTAGGCGGGAGTGGTCGGCCACAGGTGCTCGGTCGATAGAGTTGGCTTGCCTCAAGCGCCCCACCGGCCCCAGCGGAAAGGTCAAGTCTCCCGTGGCTGATTCGTTCGTTCACCTGCATGTTCACACTGAATACTCGATGCTGGACGGGGCGGCGAAGATCGGTAAGTTGGCGTCGAGAGCGGCTGAGCTGGGGATGCCCGCGATCGCGATGAGCGATCACGGCAACATGTTCGGTGCCTACGAGTTCCAGGCGAAGATGAAGGCCGCCGGGGTGAAGCCGATCATCGGGATCGAGGGTTATGTCAGTCCCGAGTCGCGCTTCTACAAGCAGCCGGTGTTCTGGGGAGAACCCCACCAGCGCAAGTCTGACGAGCGGACCGGGCTGGGCGGCGACGTGTCCGCCAGCGGCACCTATCTGCACAAGACGATGTGGGCGGTCAACGCCCAAGGCCTGCGCAACCTGTTCCGAATCTCTTCACTGGCCTCCCTCCAGGGCCACATGAAGAAGTACCCCCGCATGGACGATGAGTTGTTCGCGGAGTACCACGAAGGGATCGTCGCCACCACAGGCTGCCCGTCCGGCGCGGTACAGACCCGGCTCCGGCTCGGCCAGTACGACAAAGCGCTGGAACACGCCGCCAAGTACCAGGAGATCTTCGGAAGGGACAACTACTTCCTGGAGATCATGGATCATGGCGGGATTCCGATCGAGACGGGAGTCCGCAAGGACCTACTGCGGATCGGCGAGACCCTCGGCATCCCGCCGCTTGTCACCAACGACTCCCACTACGTCACCGAGGACCAGTCCACCGCACACGACGCATTGCTCTGCGTCGGTACCAACTCCCAGATCAGCGACCCGAGCCGCTTCCGCTTCTCCGGAAACGGCTACTACGTACGCTCCGCCGAGGAGATGTGGGCCCTTGACGACTCGGAGATATGGGCCCAGGGCTGCAAGAACACGCTGCTGATCGCCGAGCGTGTCGAGCCCTATGACGAGGTGTTCGCCCACCGCGACCTTGCCGCCAAGTTCCCGGTCCCCGAGGGGGAGACCGAGATGAGCTGGCTCCGCAAGGAGGCCTACCGTGGCGCGGTACGCCGGTATGGCGACCCCGTACCCGCTGATGTCATGGAACGGATCGACTACGAGCTCGGCGTCATCGAGGGCATGGGGTTCCCCGGCTACTTCCTCGTCGTCGCCGACATCTGTCAGTACGCGCGCGACAACGGCATCTGGATCGGCCCCGGCCGAGGATCGGCCACCGGATCCATGGTGGCCTACGTCACCGGCATCACCGAACTCGACCCCATCGAACACTCCCTGCTGTTCGAGCGGTTCCTGAACCCCGAACGTATCTCCATGCCGGATGTCGACCTCGACTTCGACGAGCGTAGGCGCGGCGACATGATCCGATACGTCACGGAGAAATACGGTGAGGACAACGTCTCACTGATCATCACCTACATGACGATCAAATCGAAGGCGGCGGTCAAGGA
Organism: Sphaerisporangium album; assembly: GCF_003323745.1. Lineage (GTDB taxonomy): Bacteria > Actinomycetota > Actinomycetes > Streptosporangiales > Streptosporangiaceae > Sphaerisporangium > Sphaerisporangium album. The sequence continues at coordinate 610,215 of NZ_QOIL01000001.1, read as the reverse complement.
CGCGGCTCGCGTTCTCGGCTACCCCTTCATGATCGGCGAGAAGATCACCAAGGCGTTCCCACCCGCTGTCATGGGCAAGGAGATCCCGCTCACCGGAATCTTCGACGAGAAGCACCCCCGGTACCCCGAGGCGACCGAGCTTCGCAAGCTGTACGAGGAAGACCAGGACGTCAAGCGGGTCATCGACACCGCGCTCGGCCTGGAGGGGCTGACCCGAGGCACCGGCGTGCACGCCGCAGGGGTCATCTTGTCCTCCCAGCCCCTGATCGATGTGATGCCGATTTTCATGCGGCCCGACGACGGCGCCCGCATCACCGGATTCGACGGGCCCAGCAGCGAGAACATGGGCGCGCTGAAGATGGACTTCCTCGGCCTGCGCAACCTGACCGTCATCGGTGACGCCGTCCAGAACGTCAAGGACAACCGCGGCATCGACCTGGACATGCTGTCCCTGTCGCTGGACGACCAAAAGACATACGAGCTACTGGCGCGCGGTGACACCCTGGGGGTGTTCCAGCTCGACAGCTCGATGATGCGCGACCTCACCAAACTCATCGCCCCGGCCCGATTCGAAGACATCTCGTCGGTCCTGGCACTGGGCCGTCCTGGTCCGATGGGCGCCAACGCCCACACCAACTACGCGCTGCGCAAGGCCGGCCAGCAGGAGATCACCCCGATTCACCCCTCGCTCAAGGAAGCCCTTGAGCCGATCCTGGGCACCACCTACCACCTGGTCGTCTACCAGGAGCAGGTCATGGCCATCGCCCAGCAACTGGCCGGATACACCCTCGGCGGCGCCGACATCCTGCGCCGTGCCATGGGAAAGAAGAAGAAGGAGGAGATGGACAAGCAATGGGCCACCTTCTCCTCCGGAATGATCGCCAAGGGGTACACCAAGGAGGCCGCCAAGGCCGTCTGGGACGTCCTGGAACCATTCAGCTCCTACGGATTCAACAAGTCCCACACCGCCGGCTACGGACTCGTCTCCTACTGGACCGCCTACCTCAAGGCCAACTACCCGGCCGAGTACATGGCAGCGCTTCTCACCTCGGTCGGCACCAACAAGGACCGGATGGCGCTCTACCTCGCTGAATGCCGCCGCATGAAGGTGAAGGTCCTGCCGCCCGACGTCAACGAGTCCGGGCTGCGTTTCAGCGCCGTCGGCGATGACGTCAGGTTCGGGCTCGGCGCGATTCAGAACGTCGGGGAAAACGCCATCAACGGCGTCATCACCACCCGCAAATCAAAGGGCGCCTACACCGACTTCAATGATTTCCTCACGAAGGTGCCACAGGTCGTCTGCAACAAGCGCACCATCGAATCGCTCATCAAAGCCGGCGCGTTCGACGGGCTCGGCCACCCCCGCCGGGCCCTGGTCCACATCCACGAGCAGGCCATAGACGCGGTCATCGACGTCAAGCGCAAAGAGGCCTTGGGCCAAGACTCGCTGTTCGGCGCGTTCGACGACCCTGACGACAGCGAAATGGGCAATGTCTTTCATATCGCGGTCCCCGAGGGCGAGTGGGACAAGAAGACCAAACTCTCCTTCGAGCGAGAGATGCTCGGCCTCTACGTCTCCGACCACCCGCTCAACGGCGCGGAACGCATCCTGGAACGCAACCGCGACCTGACCATCGCCCAAGTGCTCGACGGCCAGGCAGGGTTCGGCAACGTCCGCATCGCCGGAATCATCTCCGGCGTCGACAAGAAGGTCACCAAGAAGGGCGACGTGTGGGCCATCCTCAAGATCGAGGACCACGACGCCTCCATCGAGGTCCCCTGCTTTCCCCAGACTTACCAGTTGTACGGGAGCAACCTCGCACCCGACCTGGTCGTCTCCGTCACAGGCCGGATCCGCGCACGCGGCGACGGCGAAGATGCCACCGTCTCGTTCAACGCCACCGACATCACATTCCTTGACATCTCCGGAGTCCAGGAAGACGGGCCCGAACCCATCGTGATCTCGCTACGCGAAGAACGCGTGAACCTGGACCTGGTCAACGAACTCAAACGAATCCTGACGTCGCACCCCGGCGACACACCAGTCCGCCTCCGCGTGGAACGCCTCAACCGCAAAATCAGCCTTGTCGCGCTACCCGACTACACGGTGAACATCAACAACGGGGCATTCGCGGGGGACATCAAGGTCCTGCTGGGTGCAAACGCGCTGGTCGCACCGTGACAGGAGATCCGCTTACTCCCCGCTCCGTCGAGGTGGTCCAGTCAACCGACCCCCCTGAATGCGGACGGTGCGGAAGAGCCGGCATTCTGTCCGCCCGAGTCCCGCACAATCTGGTCAACGCGCGCAACGAAACCGTAATGGGTGTCATCACCGTCGTCCTCTGTCCGCGCTGCGATATCGGCCAACCCGAAGCCGGTGCCCTGATCGCTTGGTTCACCGTGAACGCGGAGATCACCGACGAGAACCTGATGGAGGCCGCTGAATTCATTCATGCCTGGGCGTCGGCCGCCAGAGTCCCTGTTCTCAACGAATCCGCTCTGGAAGCCGAGTTCAAAGCATGGCGAGAAGGCAGCCTTTAGCCTCTGTCCGTCCTTGATCGACGTAGCGGGCACCCGGGCGCCCGGACGAGCCCCCACGGCACGTCCGGGCCCCGGAACCTCGGGAAGAGCCCGGCCGGCGGCCTGGAACGGCCATCGGCGGCCGGGCGGCGCCGGTCTAGACTGGCGTTCGATGGATGAAGAGTCGGAAGACCCGCCAGTCCAGCGCTTTCCCGCCGCCTCGACCGGCCACGCTCCCCCTGTCCGGGCGGAACCCGGGGAGTCCCTCCGGCCCGCCGGGCGGGACGGGTGGACGCTCGGTGTCGAGGAGGAGTTCCTGCTCGCCGGTCCGGGGGACGGCGGCCCCGTCCTCGCGAACGCGCGGGTGATGGCCGGCCTCGTCGGCCCGGACGGCTCGCAGGCTCCCGGGGCCGAGTTCAAGATCGAGTTGCTGGCCTCCATGATGGAGTCGGTCTCCCCCGTCTGCACGACCCTGGCCGAGCTGCGCACGCTGCTGAGGTCGTCCAGGGCCCGGCTGGCGCGCGCGGCGGCGCGGGCCGGGGTGCGGGTGGTCGCGACGGGGACGCCGGTGGGCCGCCCGCGCGCGCCCCGCGACGTGTCGGACAAGAAGCGCTACCGCGAGATGCGCGATCTCTACGGCCTGCTGGTCACCCAGCAGGAGACGTGCGGCTGTCACGTCCACGTCGGGGTGGCCGACCGCGAGATGGCCGTGGAGGTCGTCAACCGCCTGCGGCCCTGGCTGCCCACGCTGCTGGCGCTGTCGGCCAACTCCCCCTTCTGCGAGGGCGCCGACACCGGGTACGAAAGCTGGCGCACCGTCGCCCTCTCGCGCTGGCCCGCCACCGACATCCCCCCGCGTTTCGCCTCCGCCGCGCACTACGACCAGGTCACCGGCATGCTGCACCGCAGCGGCGCGCTGGTCGCCACCGCCCACCCGTACTGGCTGGCCCGGCCCTCGGCCCGCTTCCCCACGGTGGAGCTCCGCGCGGCGGACGTCGCGGCGACCGTGGACGAGGCGGTCCTGCAGGCGGCGCTGAGCCGCGCGCTGGTCCGCACCGCCTGCGCCGAGATCGCCGGGGGCGGCGACGCGCCGCCCGCCGAGGACGAGGACCAGATCCTCAGGGCCGCCCTGTGGTCCGCCGCCCGCTACGGCCTGAACGGCACCGGCGTGCACCCGAGGACGGGCGAGCAGGTGCCCGCCCGCGCGATCCTGGAGGAGATGCTGGCCCGGATCCGCCCGGCCCTGCGGGAGGTGGGCGACGAACCCGAGGTGGACAGGCTGCTCGCGGACCTGGACCGCACGGGCACCGGCGCCGAGCGCCAGCGAACCCTGATCGGGACCGGCGACGTCGCCGCGGGGGCGGCACGGGTGGCCGACGCCTTCGCCCTGGAGTCCGGGGACGCCTGACACGAGGGGCGTCCTCCGGGCGCTGCGTTCCACGTCCTGTTCTGCCGGGGCTTCTACCGGGGCCCGCCCGCCCGCGTCCGCGCCGCCATGATCGACGCCGCGGCGTACGCCGTGAGGGACGACGCGAAGGACAGGATGTCGCGGATCCCGGCGACGCCCTTTTCGTCCTCGGCCGGTGGCCGCCGGAGGGCGCGGGCGGCGTCCGCCGCCGGGCGACGTGCTCCCGGGCGGCCTCGCCGCGGCCCCCGGGGCTGAGGGCGGCACCGATCGGGGTGCGGATCGCGGCGCCGGTCACGGGCGGGGCGGTCTCGTGGCGCGGGGGCACGGGGTCGGCGGGGGCCCAGTCGCGGCCGTCGCGGGTGTCGGCGCCGAAGCGCGGGCCGGCCAGGGCCAGGAACGCGGCCGCGGCCAGGAGAATCAGGAGATTGGTCATTTCCAGTCCACTTCCTTGCCTATGCCATCCAGCCTTGACATCTTTGGACGGACTAGCCAGATCCAATAGAAGGCGGAATGGACCGGATTTCTACCGAACGTGATGTCGTCACGCTCCTGGGTGACTGGGCGACGGGCCGCGGCCCCCTCTACCGTCGCCTGGCGAACGCGATCGGCGGGGCCGTCGAGGACGGCGCGCTGCTCCCCGGCGACCGGCTGCCGTCCGAGCGGAAGCTGGCGCAGACGCTGCGCGTGAGCAGGGCGACCGTCGTGGCAGCCTACGAGGAGCTGCGCGCGCGCAGCCTGCTGGTGAGCCGCCAGGGCAGCGGCACCAGGATCGCCAGGGACGTCAAGGTGCGGCCTCCGACGGCCGACGGGCGCGTCCCCGGCGGCACCGCCGTCACGATCTTCCAGCGGCTGATCGACGGCCCAGGCGAGCTGATCTCCATCGCGGTGGCGGCGGGCGGGGCCGCGCCGGAGCTCGCTGTGGCGCTGCGCGAGCTGGTCCGCGACGACCTGGACGAGCTGCTGGCCGGCCCCGGCTACCACCCCTCCGGGCTGCCCGCGCTGCGCGAGGCCATCGCGGCCCACCTCACCGGCGCCGGGCTGCCCACCGCACAGGACGAGATCCTGGTCACGACGGGCGCGCACCAGGGGCTCGTGCTGGTGACCGAGCTGTACGTCCGGCCGGGGGCGACGGTGGTGGTGGAGTCACCGAACTGGCCGGGCTGCCTGGACGTGTTCCGCGCCGCGGGCGCCCGGCTCGCGACCGTCCCGCTGGACGACGAGGGGCCCGAGATCGGCGCGGTCGCCGCCCTGCTGCGCGAACGCAAGCCCGCCCTGCTCTACCTCATGCCGACCTACCACAACCCGACCGGCCTGCTCATGTCGGCGACGCGGCGGCGCCGGATCGCCGAGCTGGCCGCCGAGCACGAGGTGCCCGTCCTGGAGGACAACGCCTACATGACCTACCACCCCGAGTCGGAGGCCGTCCCGGCGCCGCTGGCGGCGTACGCGCCCGCGCGCGCGGAGATGCTCTCCCTCGGCTCGCTGGCCAAGGCCGTGTGGGGCGGGCTGCGCATCGGCTGGGTGCGCGGCCCGGCCGAGATCGTGCAGCGGCTGGCCCGCCGCAAGGTCCTCGCCGACATCGCCAGCCCGGTGCTCGACCAGGCGCTCGCGGCGCGGCTGCTGCCCCGGCTGGAGGAGATCCTGGCGGCGCGGGCCAAGGAGCTCGGCGAGCAGCTCGACCACGTCGACGCCCTGCTGCGCGCGCGGCTGCCGGGCTGGCGCTGGCGGCGTCCCGACGGCGGGGGCGCCCTGTGGGTGGAGCTGCCGGGCGTGGACGCCACGGCGTTCGCCCAGGTGGCGGTGCGGCACGGCGTGGACGTGGTGCCCGGCGGGGCGATGGACCCCGGCGGCGGGCACGCCAATCACATACGGCTGCCGTTCACCTTCGCCCCCGAGGTCCTGGACGAGCTGGTCGACCGGCTGGCCAGGGCCTGGGCGGAGTTCGAACGGCACGGCCCCGCCCCGGCCACCCAGGTGGTCGTGTGAACGGGCTCGGCCCCCGCCGGTGTGGGCGGCGGGTCCTGCCCCGCAGCGGTGCGAGCGGGTGCGGCCCCGCGCCGGTGCGAGCGGGTCCGGCGGGTGCGGACGGGTCCGGCGGGTGCGGACGGGTCCGGCCCCGCGCCGGTGCGGACGGGCTCAGCTCCCGCGCCGGCGCATCAGCCCGTAGAGCACGACCCGCATGACCGGCCGGTCCTCCTGGTCGAGGAACTCGCCGCGCTGCTGCAGGACGCCGCAGTCCGGCCTGGTCAGGGAGGCGGCCGCGCCGAGCACGGTCACCCGTCCGGTGAGGACGTCCCCGGGCCGGACGGGCCTGAGCCACCGCAGCTCGTCGACGCCGGGCGAGACCTCGGCGTCGGCGTGCCGCAGCACCTCGTCGGCGTAGAGCCGCATGAACATGGCGGTCACGTGCCAGCCGCTGGCGATGAGGTCGCCGCCGCCGAGGTGGCGGGGCTGGGGGTCGTACTCCCGCGCGAACCGGACGATCTCCTCGTGGGTGACCTTGCGCGCGCCCAGGTCGAAGACGTCGCCGATCCGGAAGTCCTCAAAGGCGCGCGGCATCCGCGGCTCCCGTGCCCAGCCGTCCGAGCCGCGCCGCCAGCCGGGGGAAGAGGGCGAGCGCGTTGCCGGTGAAATCCACGTCGGGGACGTCCCGCAGGTGCCGCAGGGTGGCCGTGACGACCTCGTCCTTCATGAACGGGTAGTCCGTCCCGAACAGGATGTTCTCCCGGCCGGTCACCTCCCGCAGGCAGGCGAGCGTCGCGGGCGAGGCGGCCTGCGCGGTCTCGTAGTAGAACGCGCGCACCGCCCCGGCGACGTCCGCGCGGGCGTCCGGAAGCACCCAGGTCGAGGCCAGCTCCAGCCGCCAGGCCAGGTACGGGACGGTGCCGCCCGCGTGCGCGAGGACGAACCTGACGCCAGGGCAGCGTCCCACCGTGCCACCGAAGATCAGGTTCGCCACCGCGCGCGTGGTGTCCATCACGAAGTCGACCAGCGGCGGCGGGACTGCGGCCGCGAACCCGGGGCCGCCCGCGCACGAGCACCGGTAGTTCGGGTTCGGGTGGACGAACACCACGGCCCGGCGCCGGTCCAGCTCGTCGAAGACCTCGGCGAAGGCCGGGTCGCCCAGGTACCGGCCGTCGCCCAGGCTCGCGGGCAGCACGACGCCGTCCATGCCGAGCACGTCCAGGGCGTGGCCGATCTCGGCCAGGCTCGCCTCCACGTCCGGCAGGGGCAGGACGGCGAGGGCGCCGAACCTGCCGGGGTGGTCGCGCACCGTCCCGGCCGTCCACTCGTTGGCGAGGCGGACCAGCGACGCCGCGCCCCGGCCGTACGCGGCGTCGGGCAGCAGGATCGACAGGACCGCCGCCTGAACGCCGCCCGCGTCCATGACCCGCAGCGAGTCGGCGACCGTCCACTCCGGCAGGGGGACGCCCGGCGCCATGTGCGTCACCCCGCGGCGCCGCAGCTCGGCGACGAGCGGCGGGTGGTAGGCGTGGTGGTGGACGTCGATCCAGCCGCCCGCCACGTCAGAGCCGCCCGGCCTTGGGCAGCTCGCTCAGCGCCGCCTCCAGCTGGGACTGCGGGATCGTGTAGTCCTCCAGCTTCCCCGCCAGGTAGGAGTCGTAGGCGGCGAGGTCGAAGTGCCCGTGCCCGGACAGGCCGAACAGGATCGTGCGCTCCTCCCCCGTCTCCTTGGCGGCCAGCGCCTCCTGGACGGCGCCGCGCAGGGCGTGCGCGGACTCCGGGGCGATGACGAAGCCCTCGTGGCGGGCGAACCGCACGGCCTCGGCGAACACCTCGGTCTGCTCGTAGGCGCGCGCCTCGATGTACCCCTTGTCGTGCAGCGCGCACATCGTCGGGGCGTCGCCGTGGAAGCGCAGCCCACCGGCGTGGATCGGCGCGGGCATGAAGCCGTGGCCGACCGTGCGCATGGGCAGCAGCGGGCCGAGCCCGGCCGCGTCGGGGTAGTCGTAGGCGTAGGCGCCGCGGGTGAGGGTCGGGCAGGCCGTCGGCTCGGCGGCCACGAACCGGGTGCCGGGACGCTCCCCGGACAGCCGGTCGGCCATGAACGGGAACGCCAGGCCCGAGAAGTTGGAGCCGCCGCCGACGCAGCCGATCACGACGTCGGGGTAGTCGCCGGCCAGCTCGAACTGGCGCCGGGCCTCCAGGCCGATGACGGTCTGGTGCAGCACGACGTGGTTCATCGCCGACCCGAGCGCGAAGCGGGTGTCGTCGTGGGCGAGCGCGTCCTCGACGGCCTCGCTGATGGCGATGCCGAGGCTGCCCGGCGACTCGGCGTCCTTGGCGAGGATGTCGCGGCCCGCCTGGGTGCGCTCGCTCGGCGAGGCGAACACCTCCGCGCCCCAGGTGTGCATGAGCGAGCGGCGGTAGGGCTTCTGCTCGTAGGACGCCCGCACCATGTAGACGGTGACGGCGACGTCGAACAGGCTGCCCGCGAAGGACAGGGCCGAGCCCCACTGGCCCGCGCCCGTCTCGGTCGTCACCCGCCGCACGCCCTCCCTGGCGTTGTAGTACACCTGCGGGATGGCGGTGTTCGGCTTGTGCGAGCCAGCCGGGGAGACGCCCTCGAACTTGAAGTAGATCTTCGCCGGGGTGTCCAGCGCCTTCTCCAGCCGGTCGGCCCGGCACAGCGGCGAGGGACGCCACATCCGGTAGATGTCGCGCACCTGCTCGGGGATGTCGATCCAGCGCTCGGGCGAGAACTCCTGCTCGATCACGGCCTGCGGCAGCAGGGCCGCGAGGTCCTCCGGCCGCAGCGGCTCGTAGGTCACCGGGTGCAGGTACGGCGGCAGCGGGGCGGGCAGGTCGGGCAGGATGTTGTACCACTGCCGCGGGAGCTCGTCCTCGGTCAGGATGAACTTCTTCACCGTGATCCTTCCGTCCTAGAACTGCGGGGCCGCGCTGGGGGCGCGCAGGGTGCCGAGGTGCTTGTGCCACAGGTGGTCGGGATTCTGCTCGACCTGGCGGGTGATCTCACGCATCTTGACCAGCGCGGCGGGTTCACCGCCGTCGTAGACGTCGCCCTGCAGCATCTTCAGGACGTCCAGGCGATATCTCGGGTCCGCGACGAAGGCCGTGAACAGGATGTTCAGCCGGTAGTAGATGGAGATGAACTCGTACCAGTTGCTCACGGCGTTGCGGAGCTTGCCCTCGTACGCGGCGAAGGCGGGCTTGGTGAAGTCGCCCTTCTCGGCGGCGGCGAGGATGTCGTAGGAGGCGATCCTGGCCCCGTTCATGGCGACGCTGACGCCGCTGGAGAAGATCGGGTCGACGAAGCGCGCCGCGTCGCCGATCATCAGCCAGCCGTCGCCGCAGATCTCCCGCATCGCGTAGCTGTAGTCGCCCTCGGGTTTGAACGGCCGGACCCGCCTGCTCGCGCGCAGCGCCTCGGCCAGCTCGGGGCGGCTTTCGACGCACTTCCAGAAGAACGTCTCCCAGTCGGAGCCGGCGTCGCTGAAGTGCTTCTTCTGGGTGACCACCCCGACGCTGGTGACCGTGTCGGTGATGGGGATCTGCCACACCCAGGTGTCGGTGATGGGCAGGAAGTGGATGAAGATGAAGTCGGCCTGCTCCTTGTTCACCGCCAGGGCCGTGCGGTCGAGCCCGTCGAACCAGGTGTGGACGGCGTACTGGTTGAAGACCGGGTCGGAGACCTTCAGCTTGAGCTGCCGGCCGAGGAAGGTGTTGCGCCCGCTGGCGTCGACGACCATGCGCGCCCGCACGTCCATCTCCCGGCCGCCCATCGAGAAGAACACCTGCGGCTCGGGCTCGCCGAAGTCGACGCGCCGCACGCGGATGCCCTCGTACACCTTGGCCCCCCGCGTCTCGGCGTGCTGCAGGAGCAGCAGGTCGAACAGGCCACGGTCGACGTGGTAGGTGTAATCCTGCGAGACGCCGGCCTGGTCGCGCTCGTTGAACTCGATCTCGGCGGCCCGGAAGCCGTGCGAGAGCTCGAAGCCCAGGGTGGGGATCTTCGCCTCGGCGGCCGAGGTCCACGCCGCGCCGTACTTCTTGGGGAACCCGGCCGCCTCGACCTTCTCCAGCGCGCCGATGTCCGACAGCACCGGAGTCGTCGCGGGGATCAGCGACTCGCCCACGTGCTCCCGAGGGAAGAGCGAACTCTCGAACACCGCGCAGGACAGGCCCGCCTGCGCCAGGTAGGAGGCGACGGTCGATCCCGCCGGACCGCCCCCGATCACGGCCACGTCGAAGTCAGCACCGGACATGATTGGTCTTCCCCTCGTTGAGACGCCCGCGGGCACACCCGGGCAGGGTCACGCGGCGCCGAGGCCCGCGACGAGCCTGCCGATGCTGCGCAGGTCCTTGAAGTTCTGGCCCACCATTTCCTCGGTGGGGATCTCGATTCCGAAATGCTCCCTGACGAAACCCACGAGCCGCGTGGTGGTGAGCGAATTGAGAATGCCCCATTCGAGTAACGGAGTGTCCGGCTCTATGGCGACATCCGTCGCGTCGAGGATTCGCTCGGTCAGATACTTCCGGAGTACGTCGGCGACCTCCGACTCGTCCATTCACCAACTCCCGTCTCACAAGTGACCCACCGGGACGGTCACCGGCATGAGACTACGAAGCCCCGGTCAGCGCTGTCCTCATGACAAATGCTGAACTTCGGCCCCGCCGGACGGCCACCACCCGCGACGACCGCCCGTACTTTATGAGGGGGCACAAATGAGGGGGGCCACCTCCGCAGGACGGCATTTCCCCCCGGCCCCGGGCACAACGGCGGGGCGCGTCTTCCCCAGGAATGATGAGGACAGCGGAAACGGGCCGATCCTAAGCTTCCGGACGTGGATTTCTCCTGGGATTCCGGACAGCGGGAGCGCTACGAGCTGGTCTGGAACGAGACGCGCACATGGCCCGACGTGAAAGAGGGATTCTTTTCCCGCGAGGACTGGGAGCGGTGCGCCGGGCTCGGGCTGACCGGCCTCTCGGTCCCGGCCGCGCACGGCGGAGGAGGGCTCGGCTTCCTGGACACGGCGCGCACCGTCGAGGCGTTCGGCCGGGGCTGCCCGGACATGGGCCTGGTGTTCGCGACGATGGCGCACCTGTTCGCCTGCGCGATGCCCGTCGCCGAGCACGGCGCCCCGGAGCTGCGGGAACGGACGCTGCCCGGCCTGTGCTCGGGCGAGCTGATCGGCGCCAACGCGATCACCGAGGAGGACGCCGGCTCCGACGTCACCGCGATCACCACGCGGGCGGTGCGGGACGGCGGCGACTACGTGATCACGGGGGCCAAGTCCTTCGTGAGCAACGCCCCCGTCGCCGACGTGTTCACCGTCTACGCCTCGACCGACCCCGCGTTCGGCCACCTCGGGCTGAGCGCGTTCGCCGTCCGCCGTGACACCCCCGGGCTTACTGTGGGCGAGCCGTTCGCCAAGGTCGGGCTGGACAGCTGCCCGGCGGCGATGGTGTGGCTGGACGGCTGCCGCGTCCCGGCCGCGAACCGCCTCGGCCGGGAGGGGCAGGGCGCGGCGATCTTCCAGTCCTCGATGCGCTGGGAGCGCACCTGCCTGTTCGCCGCCTACCTCGGGCGGACCGAGCGCCTGCTGGAGCGCTGCGTCGCGCACGCCGCGGAGCGCCGCCAGTTCGGCCGCCGTATCGGCGGCAACCAGGCGGTCTCCCACCGGATCGCGCGGCTGCGGCTGCGCCTGGAGGCCGCGCGGCTGCTGCTCTGGCAGGCGTGCTGGCGGCTCGACCGGGGCGAGCACGCCGTGCTGGACATCGCGATGGCCAAGCTCGCCGTCAGCGAGGGCGCGGTCCAGGCGGGGCTGGACGCGATGCAGATCTTCGCCGGGGCCGGGGTCCGCGCGGGCGGCGGGATCGAGCGCGAGCTCAGGGACGCGCTCCCGGCGACCGTGTTCTCCGGGACGTCGGAGATCCAACTCGAACAGATCGCCAAGGAGCTGGGACTGTGATGCTGCACGAGCTGGTGCGCGACAGCGCGCGCCGCACTCCCCTGGCGCCCGCCGTCGTCGCGCCCGACGCGACCCTGACCTACGGCGAGTTGGACGCCGGGGCCGACCGGGTCGCGCGGGCGCTGGCCGCTCTGGGGGTGCGGCGGGGGGACCGCGTGGCGCTGTGGCTGGACAAGTCCGCCCGCGCGGTGGTCGCCATGCAGGCGGTGCTGCGGCTCGGCGCCGCGTACGTCCCCGTCGACCCGCTCAGCCCCGCCGAGCGGGCCGTCCACCTGGTCACGGACTGCGCGCCGCGCGTCGTGGTCACCACCGGGCCGCGGCGGCGGACGCTGGAGTCCGCCGGGGTGGACGTCCCCTGCCTGACCGAGGACCCCCGAGGCGAGGCCGCGGACGCCGCGGACGCCGCCGCCGGGCCCGGTTCCGGACTCGACGCAACCCCCGACGACCTCGCGTACATCCTTTACACCTCAGGTTCCACCGGCGTACCCAAAGGGGTGTGCCTGTCACATCGCAACGCGCTCGCCTTCGTGGGCTGGGCGGCGGCAGAACTGGACGCGACCGCGTCCGACCGGTTCGCCAACCACGCCCCGTTCCACTTCGACCTGTCCGTCCTGGACCTGTACGTGGCCTTCACCGCCGGGGCGTCGGTGCACCTCATCCCCCAGGAGACGGCGTACGCGCCGCGCCTGCTGGTCGACTTCCTCGTCGGGCGGCGCATCACGGTGTGGTACTCGGTGCCCTCGGCGCTGATCCTCATGGCCCGTGACGGCGGCCTGCTCGACGCGCGTCCCGAGGACCTGCGGGCGCTGCTGTTCGCCGGCGAGCCCTACCCGGTGACGCACCTGCGCCGCCTACGCGACCACCTGCCCGGGGTGCGCTTCCTCAACCTGTACGGTCCCACCGAGACCAACGTGTGCACCTTCCACGAGGTCGTCGCGCTGGACCCGGGCCGCGTCTCCCCCGTCCCGATCGGGCGCGCCTGCTCGGGCGACCGCGTCTGGGCCGTCCGCGAGGACGGATCCCCGGCCGCGCCCGGGGAGGAGGGCGAGCTGGTCGTCGACGGGCCCACGGTGATGCTGGGCTACTGGGGCCACCCGCCGCAGGACGGCCCGTACGCCACCGGCGACCGGGTCGTGCTGCAGGAGGACGGCGAATACGTGTTCCTCGGCAGGCGGGACGGCCAGGTCAAGATCCGCGGGCACCGCGTGGAGATCGGCGAGATCGAGGCGGTGCTCCAGGGGCATCCCGCCGTGAGCGACGCGGCCGTCGTCGTCACCGGGAGCGGCATCGACGCCCGGCTGGTCGCCTACCTGGTCCCGGCCGGGGACCGGGGCCCGGACCTGCTGGAGGTCAAGCGGCACTGCGCGGCGTCGCTGCCCCGCCACATGATCGTGGACGCCGTCCGGCACGTCGCCGCGCTGCCGCGCACGCCGACCGGCAAGGTGCACCGCCGGCTCCTGGTGGAGGCCTGATGAGCCACCTGTCCACGGGGGCCGTGGACGCCGGCCCCCGCTCGCCCGAGCCGGCCGCGCCCCCGCGCCGCGGGTTCACCACCCTCGTCTACGTGCTCACCGCGGTGGTGCCGGCCGTGATCGCGCTCGGGCTGCTGGTCGCGGTGAGCGGCGCGTCCGGGCGGGGCGGGACGACGCCGGCGATCGGGACGGCGCCGATCGACCACACCGTGCAGCTGTTCGTCTCGATCGCCATGGTGATCCTGGCCGCGAAGGTCTTCGGACGGCTCGCCCGCCGCCTGGGACAGCCCCCCGTCGTCGGCGAGATCTTCGCGGGCATCTGCCTGGGCCCGTCGGTGCTCGGCGCGCTCGCCCCCGAGGCCGTCGGCTGGCTCTTCGCGCCCGAGCTGCGGCCCGTCCTCCAGGGCCTGGCCGACCTCGGGCTGATCGCGCTGATGTTCGTCGTCGGCCAGGAGTCTCGCCAGACCTCGCTCAGGGGGCAGGGACGGATCGCCATGGCGATCGCGCACGCCGGGGTGGCGGGCCCCTTCCTCGGCGGCGCGCTGCTGGCGATCCTGCTGTACCGGGACTGGGCGGGGCCGCGGGCCGACCCGGTGGTGTTCGCGATGTTCCTCGGCTCCGCGCTGTCGATCACCGCGTTCCCCGTGCTGGCCCGCATCCTGGCCGAGCGGGACATGCTCCGCTCGATGCTCGGCCGGCTGAGCATGCTGTGCGCCGCGATCGCCGACGTGGTCGCGTGGTGCCTGATCGCGGCCATGACCGCGATCGCGGGCCGCGACACCCCCGCCCGCGCCGTGCTCACCGTCCTGCTCGTGATCGTGTACGGCGTCGCCATGGTCTGGCTCGGACGTCCCTGGCTGGAGCGGATCTTCACCGCCCTGGAAGGACGCGGCGAGCCGTTGCGGCTGCTGGTGCTGCTGGCGGGGCTGCTGCTGTCGGCGGCGGCGACCTCGGCGATCGGCATCCACGCGATCTTCGGCGCCTTCCTCTACGGCCTGTGCTGCCCGGCCGGGCTCCTCACCCGGCTCACCGGCCAGATCGACATGGTCGCGGGCACGCTGTTGCTGCCGTTCTTCTTCGTGGGCACCGGGCTGCGCATGGACGTGTGGCGCAGCGGGTTCGACGCCGAGCTGGTCGGCGTCGCGCTGCTGGTCATCGTGGTCGCGATGCTGGGCAAGCTCGCCGGGCCGATGCTGATGGCCCGGTCCTCCGGGCTGAGCTGGCACGACTCCACCGGCCTCGGCGTGCTGCTCAACGCCCGCGGCCTGACCGAGCTGGTGGTGCTGAACCTGGGCCTCGCCCTCGGGCTGATCGGCGACCGGCTGTTCGTCGCCCTGGTCGTCATGGCGCTGGTCACCACGGCGATGACGGCGCCGCTACTCGGGCTGCTCGACCGGCTGCGCGCCCGCCGGCACGGGCACGCGCGCCGGCTGTAGCCCGAGCAGCAGTCCCCCGACGACCAGGGCCGCGCCGAGGAACTCCGGCCAGCCCGGACGGCCTGTGCCCAGCACGAGCGCGGCGATGATGGTGCCGAGCGGGAGGAAGCCGGAGAACAGGCCCGCCCGCTCGGGTCCCAGCCGGGGCAGCGCGTCGTACCAGCAGAAGAACGCGAACGCCGTCACCACCACCGCCAGGTAGGCCAGCGCGGACGCCTCGGGAAGCGTGGGGGCGCGCAGCATGCCGGGCCCGTCCACCACGAAGCCCGCCACCAGCAGCAACGGCACGGCGGCGGTGGCCGAGTAGGCCGCCACCCGGATCGCGCCGAGCCTCGGCAGCAGCGGGATCGCCAGCAGCGAGAACCCCACCTCGCCGCCGAGCGCGCCGAACGCCAGCAGCACGCCGACGAGCGTGGCCGCGCCCAGGCCGATCGTGACGGCCGCCCCCGTGGCGACCAGGACCGCCGCCGCCACGACGTGCGGGGTCGGCCTCCTGCCCTCCATGAGCGGCGTGGCGAGCGCGAAGATGATGGGGACGGTGGCCACGATCGTGCCCACCATCGCGGGGTCGGCGTACCGGGTCGACTCGACGATGAACACGTTGAACGCCGCCAGCCCGACCAGCGCGAGCAGCACGACCAGGAGCACCTCGCGGGCGCTCAGCCGCAGGGGCGGCAGCCTCCTGGCCCGGGCCACGGCGAACAGCAGGATCGCGCCTGCCGCGTAGCGCACGGCCTGCCCGCCGTACACCGGGTACGCGTGGAGCGCGGGTGAGACCCCCGTCAACGTTCCCACGCAGAACATCGCGGTCGCCGCGCCGATCATGCCGCGCCGCCGACCGGCCGCGTCTCGTATGGACGTCATGGCTTGCCATCGTGGCAAGTGGCCGGACCCTGCGAAAGTACCAATGCGCCGCGAAATGGACTGAGCCTCCGCAGGCCCCGGCGCGCCGGTCGGCTAGTTGCGGTCGTCATCCGGATATGTCCGGCGCATCAGGGCCGCGTTGTTCTCCCCCACCTTCGTCAGGCCGGTCTCGTAGGCGTAGATCACGGCGGACGCCCGGTTGCGCAGGTGCTTCTTGTGCAGCACGTTCTGCACGTGCGACTTGACCGTGCTCTCGCTCAGCGAGAGGTCTCGGCGTTGGTGTAGCCGCGGGCGAGCAGGCGCAGCACCTCCAGCTCCCTGCCGGTCATGTCGGAGACGGGCGGCGGCCTGAGACCGGACGGCGCGGGCGGGCGCGGCCTCCTCGGGTGCGCCTCGGGGGCCAGGAAGGAGTACCCGGCGGACAGCATGCGGATCGCGGCGCGCAGTTCCTCGGCCGACGCGTTGGTGTACAGCAGGCCGCCGACCTCCGGCTCGGGCGTGTCGAGGTAGCGCGCGTCCCAGGCGTCGACGAGCGCGAGGAAGCGGGGAGGCCGGGGCGAGACCTCCGCAGCGATCTTCCGGACGGCCGCGATCGAGTCGGCGCAGTCGGTGAGCGGGCCCGTCACGACGATCTCGGGGGAAAGGTCCCGGATGCCGCGGATCGTGTCGGCCGTGTCGGTCGTCTCGCCGGTCACGGCCATGTCGCCGGCCTCCTGGACGATCTCCTTCAACCCGATCCGCAGCAGCGTACGGCTTTCGGCCAGCAGGACCGTCCTTTTTCGTGCGCCATTTTTCATCGTCACCGTGTCGGGCCGGGGAAATCGGGGAGGCGGCGACGCTCGTCCCCTCCGTCCGCGGACGACACCGGGGTTGCGGTCCTTACCGGATCGCGTAGCGGACAGGCCCCCACCATCCGATTTGTCATACCTTATGTATACAACAAAGGCATCATGGCTGTATCTACCGAGTTTGGGCAGAAAATTTAGTGCCATACCCCAAGTCACCCCGAGAGGGAGACTTTTCCGTGAATTCACCCGTTCACATGCACATCACCGCAGCTCACACGGCCCCCACCAGAGAGTTTCGCCCTCGGCGAAGCGGTTGCGGACAGGCATCAATGACCTCCGCCTTACGGACGGGAATTCGATCCCATTAGGGATAGCCCGGAAGAGAGGCCCGCGAACGCGCCACGTCCGCATTACGCCCTAATCGCGAGAGCCACCGAACCCTAACTCCGTCCGGCAAAAAAGAATTTCCGCGTCTTGACCAGCGGAGAATTCCACCGAAACGCGGACCACTCCCGGCGGAACAGCGGCGGCCGGGCGTACGTCACCGGCCCTCGCCCGGGAAGGCCGCGTGCTCAGCGAGGCGTACGCGCCGCGCGGACGTACCGGGGCCGTCCACATGGTCGAGACTCAGTCGGTGAGCACGACCGTGCACGCGGCCTCGGATTTATTCGAAGTCGAACTCGGCAGCGCGGACGCCCGCCAGGAAGGCGTCCCACTCCGCGCGGGTGTAGACGATCACCGGGCCGTCCGGGTGACGACTGTGCCGTACGGCGATCCGGCCGCTGCCGTCGAGGATGGGACCAGCCTCGACGCAGTTGGGGCCGGCGTCAGGACTGAAGCTACTGATGTGCCATGCGACCGGAGGACGATTTTCGGGAGTCATCATTTCGCCTTCCATCTTGTGGCTACCCGAGCTCGTCGACGACTGCGCTGATCAAATCAGTCGATTGAGCCGGGTCGAGCGAATCAGTCCGTATGCGGTCAAACTTCAGTGTAAGCCTTTCCAGCCCCTCTGCCTCGACGTAGATACCGCCTGCTGATGTGTCCACATATGCGACCTGGGGATACGGCTCCGGCATCGCGAAGATCCTGAACGAGCCATCATGACTGGCATGTGCGCCGGAGACGAATGGAAGGATCCTGATCTCGATGTTCGGCCTTTGAGCCAGTTCGACCAGATGGGCAAGCTGCTCTCTGAGGTTGGCACGCCCTCCCACCGTCCGCCGTAGCACGCTCTCATCCAAGATCGCTTCGATGTGCGGCGGCTCGGGGTCAGCGAGGATCTGCTGACGGTCGAGGCGGAAATGGATGCCGGAGGCGATCTCGACCGGCGATGATCGGGCGCGTGGACATGCGGATTCCCCGGACTTGGCCGCTCCCCTACGCGCCGGCGGGTGCCTTACACACCGGTGACCCGGCGCGCCGCGCGGACGTACCAGCGGCCGTCCACGTGGTGCAGGGTGAGCGGGCGGCCGAAGCAGCGGGAGAGGTTCTCGCTCGTCAGGACGTCGTGGACTGGCCCTGCGGCCAGGACGCGGGCGTCGCTCACCAGCAGGGCGTGCGTGGTGGTGGACGGGACCTCTTCCAGGTGGTGGGTGACCAGGACCGTCGTCAGAGCCGGGCGGCCGTGGGCGAGGTCCTCGATCGCGGTGATCAGGTCCTCGCGGGCGGGCAGGTCCAGGCCGGCGAACGGCTCGTCGAGCATCAGGATCGCCGGGTCGGCCATGAGCGCGCGGGCGATGCGCACCCGCCCCCGCTCGCCCTGCGAGCACACCGCGAACGGCCGGTCGGCCAGGTCCTTGCAGCCGAGGTCGGCGAGCAGGGCGTGCGCCTTCTCGTGCTCCCTCGGCCCGTAGCGGTCCCACAGCGGGGCGCTGCTGCCGGTGTGGCCGGTGAGCACGACCGTGTGCGCGGTGAGGCCCTCCTCCTCCATCAGCGCCTCGTCGACGAGGCGCTGACTAGCCGCCACCAGGCCGATGTGGCGGCGCAGCTCGCGCAGGTCGACCCGTCCCAGCCGGTGGCCGAGGACGGACGCCGCGCCCGAGCTCGGGTGACGTACGGCCGCCGCGACCGAGAGCATCGTGGTCTTCCCCGCGCCGTTGCGCCCAAGGATCACCCAGTGCTCGCCGAACTCCACCCGCCAGTCCACCTCGGCCAGAAGCGTGCGCCCCACGACCCTCACGCTCACTCCGGCCATGTCCACCGCGGCACCGGTGGCGCCGTCAAGGCCGTTCTCCAGGCTCATCGAACCTCCTTCACCTCTCGCAGCAGGATAGGGGCCGGTGATCGGACGTTGACCCGGATGCGCGGCCGGCGAGGGGAACCGAGGGGAACAGGGCCGGGCCACCCACCCGGGTGCGGGTGGGTGGCCCGGGTCGTGGTTCAGCCGATCGTCGTGATCACCTTGTCGGCGTCGCGGGTCAGGACCCCGCGGACGTCGGCTCTCGGTACCAGCTTCTGGTCGGCCACCAGCTTCTTGAAGGCCGCCAGGTGACGGACGGCCTTGGCGTCCTTGCCCGACGCCTCCGCGATGCGGGCCTTGGTCAGCTCGCCGGTCAGTGACTTGTGTGCGGACCGGGACAGCCAGCCGGTGCTGTGGAACCTGTCGATCAGGCTCTGCATGTCCCGCATCGAGGTCGTGACGCTGAACCGCACGTTCGTCGTCAGCGAGTTGCCCGCGTTGTCGGTGGCGGTGACCGCGACCGTGTGACCGGCCAGGGCCTGGGTGAAGAGCGGGAGCACCGTGCCGGCCGCGAGCGAAGCCCCGTCGAGGGTGCCCGACGTGGTCTTCACGCCCGATGTGGTGTCCACGGCCTGCCAGGTGATGCGCAGATCCTGGCTGTCGCCGTACGCCTCTCCGTCCGAGACGCCGGAGACCATCAGGGTCGGGCGGGTGCCGTCGATCTTGAGGACGGCGGCCTTCTCCTGCTCGGCGGTGCCGGCGTTGTCGACGGCCCGGTAGCGCACCTCGTGGGTGCCGTCTCCGCCGACCACCACGGGCCGGCCCTCGTAGGCCTTCCAGCCGGCCTGGTCGAGGGAGTACTCGATGCGGGCGACCCCCGAGGTGGCGTCCTGCGCCGACAGGAGCACCGGCACGTCACCGTCGTTCCAGCCGGCGTCGTTGGGCGCGGCGAACGACGCGGTCGTCTGCGGCGCCGTGACGTCGATCTTGAGGGTGAGCGTGCGGGCCTCCTCGACGTTGCCCGCCCCGTCGCGGGAGCGGTACTCCAGCTTGCGCGTCCCGTCGCCGCTGACCAGGACCGCCTCGGTGTAGGGGGTCCAGGGACCGGCGTCGAGGCGCCACTCGGTGGCGGCCACGTCGGAGGCGTCGTCGGTGGCGGTCATCGAGACCTCGACGGGACCTGAGGTGTACCAGCCGTCCTTGCCGTTCGGCTCGGCCGCCTTGGCCGTGGTCACCGGGGGTGTCTTGTCGGCTTCGGCGACCGGCGTGAACCCGAACCTCTGGTTGTCGGCGTTGACGCAGTTCCACTGGATCACCGCGCCGCCGTCCTCGTGGGACCCGCTGTTGATGTCGAGGCACAGGCCGCTCGCCGCCGAGGTGATCTTGTAGGTGTCGCCCGAGGCGAGGGGGAAGAACCGCTGGTTGACCTGGTCGGGGGCGGTAGAGGGGTGACAGCTCCACTGGACGAGCTGGGTGCCCGCCGCGCCCGAGCCGCCCGGCACGTCCAGGCACTTGCCGCTCTTGAGGTTCTTGAACTGGTAGCTGCCGTCGGGGAGAGGCATCGCCTCCCACTTCTGCTCGGGGCCCTGCGTCCCGCTCTTCTGGACGATCAGCGCGTCGTCGGCGTCGCTCACCGGCGTCACGTTCTTGCCGCTGTGCTGGGCGGTGATCGTGTAGGTGCCCGGCTTCAGCCCGCCGCCGATGTCCTCGCCGGTGAACTGGACGGCGTCCAGGTCGAAGGCGTTGTTCCTGCTGTTCTTGAACACGACGTAGATCGTCTTGGTGCGGACGTCGGACTTGACCGGCGTCGACACGGTCATCTGGTAGTTGTTCCAGTCTCCCGTGTTGGGAACGGGGGTGGTGGCCAGCAGCGCGCCGGTGGGCGAGTCGGCGTGCAGCTCGACCGATCCGCCACCGTACGGGCTGGACAGGCGGTAGCTGACGGCGGTGACCCCGTTCAGGTCCATCGGGGTGAAGGCGATCCAGTCCTTGTCGCTGACGTCGCCGATGCGCTTGCCGCTTTCGGCGCCGGGCTCGTCGATGACCCGGACTCCCGACATCGCCGTGAAGTACTCGGCCTGCTTCCGCCTGGGCTGCAGGATCGTCTTGGCGTAACCGGTGAGCGGGTTGCCGCCCTTGTCGGTGTAGTGGGCGTTGATGACGTAGTAGAGGTTGGCGCCCGCCGGGTGGCCGCCGATGTCGCTGGTGGAGATCGTGCCCTCGCACCCGGGGATCTCGACGGTCTCGTGCTCGTGGTCGTCGTGCCCGAGCGCCGGGTTCACGAACACCTTCGAGCAGTCGATCGTGGTGTCCTCGGGGTCGGTGACCTTGACCTTGTACGGCACGTTCTGGCCGAACTCGATCACGCTTCCGTTCGGCGGCGTCTCGATGGTGACCGTGGGCGCGGTGTTGCCCGACGTGATCAACACGTTGGCGAACCCCTCCTTGCCCGTGACGTCGGTCACCTTGAGCTGGGCGGTGACCTGCCCGGCGGAGGAGTAGGCGTGGCTCGCCTTGGGCCCGGTGGCGTCGAAGGTCCCGTCCCCGTCGAAGTCCCAGGCGAACTCGATCGGGTCGCCGTCGGGGTCGTAGCTGCCGGCGCTGTCGAAGTCGACGGTGAGCGGCGCCGGCCCGTTGGTGCGGGAGGCGGTGATCTTGGCGATCGGCGCCCGGGCACCCGCGGAGTAGTCGATGCGATAGAGGCCCGAGTCGTTGTTGCCGCCGCCGAACGAGTTGCCCCATTCCAGAAGGTACATCGAGCCGTCGCGGCCGAAGGTCATGTCCATCGGCTTGATGAACGTCTGGTTCGGCAGGAAGCTGTTGATCTTCAGCAGCTTGTCCTCGCCGTCGAGGTGGATCTCCTTGACGTAGTGGCGCGACCACTCGTAGAAGAAGTTCACCCCGTCGAAGTACGGGGGGAACTTCGTCGTGGAGGTGCTGGCGGCGTCGTAGCGGTAGACCGGTCCGCTCATCGGGGCCGAGCCGCCCGCGCCGAGCTCGGGGAAGTTCGGCGAGGTGCCGTAGCCGTACCACATGACGGGCGGCTCGATCGGCGGCAACTCGGTCAGCCCCGTGTTGTTCGGGGAGTCGTTGGCGGGGTGGGCGCAGTCGAACTTCGGCCCGACCACCTTGGTGTCAGGGTTGTACGGCGCGTAGGGCTGGTTGTCGCCGTGGCAGAACGGCCAGCCGTAGTTGCCGGCCTTCTTGATGATGTTGTACTCCACCAGCCCCTCGGGACCGCGATCGGTCGTCGGGCCGCCCCGGTCGGGGCCGTAGTCGGCCGCGTGCACGTACCCGGTCTTCTGGTCGACGGTGAACCTGAACGGGTTGCGGAAGCCCATGGCGTAGATCTCGGGCCTGGTCTTGGCGGTGCCGGGCGGGAAGAGGTTGCCCGCGGGGATGTCGTAGCCGCCGTCGGCCTTCGGCTTGACGCGCAGGATCTTGCCGCGCAGGTCGTTGGTGTTGCCCGCCGTACGGGCGGCGTCGAGCATGTGCTGCCCCGGGCGCCAGTCGAGGGGCGCGTACCCCTGCCAGTCGGGCGACAGGTTCGGCGGGACGTCGTCGCCGGTGCTGAGGTAGAGGCTGCCGTCGGGGCCGAACTCCACCGCGCCCCCGGTGTGGCCGGGCTCGGGGAAGGTCCTCTGCCGGTAGGCGGGCACCTCGAGCAGCTTCTTCTCGGTGGCCAGGTCGATGCTGTCACCGTCCACCGTGAAGCGGGAGAGCCGGTTGACGTCCTCCGTGCTGTTCTCCGGCGAGTAGTAGACGTATATCCAGTGGTTGTCCTGGAAATTCGGGTCGAGTTCCATTCCGGCCAGACCGTCTTCGCCGCCGGTGTAGACGTTGAGCGTGGCCGCGGTGACCGTGCTGTGGGTGTCCGGCTTGTAGATCTTGATCTCGCCCCTGCGCTGGATGTAGAAGACGCGGCCGTCGGCGGCCACGTCCAGCTCCATCGGGTCGGCGGTGTTGTCGTCGAGCACGACCTTCTCGAAGCTGTTGTTCACCGTCCCGCCGCAGTCGCCGGGCTCGGCGCCGGCGGCCCACTTGACGCCCCCGAGCACGTGCTCGCGGAACAGCGGTTCGCTGTAGGAGGCGCTGTCGTGGCCCATGGCGGTCGCCCAGACCTTGCCGCCCTCGGCGTTGCGGCACCAGGAGATCGGGTGGTCGGGCCCCATGGCGGATCCGCCGGGGTTGTAGGTGGTCTCGTCCGCGGTCACCAGGACGTGCACGTTGCCGCGGGGGTTCGGGGAGAAGTTGTACCACTCCTCGGCGCGCTGCCACCGGTGGGGCAGGTTCCTGGTGGAGGGGTGGACGCGGTCGGCCACCTTGGCGGTGCCCTGGAGCACGCCCGGCGAGTGTGCGGGCATGTGGGCGCCGCCGTTGATCAGGTCGTCCCACCAGGGGAAGTCGCTCTCGACGCCCATGTCCAGGGTGTTGTGGATGCCGACGATGCCCTTTCCGGAGCGGACGTACTTCTGCAGCGCCTCGCGCTGCGCGTCGTTGTCCCAGACCATGCCGGAGTTCTGCAGCATGATGACCACGTCGAACGTGGCCAGGTTGGCGTCGTTGAAGTCGGCGGAGTCGGCGCTCTGGACGACCGCGAAGTGGTTGTCGGCGGCCAGTTCCCTGACCATCTGGATGCCGGCCGGAATCGAGTCGTGGACGTATCCCACGGCCTTGGTGAACAGCAGCGCCCTGAAGGTGTCATGGAGCGCTGAGGCGTGTGCCGTTCCTGTTCCCATCAATGTCAGCAGGATCGGGAGGATGAGGGCAGCAAGAAATCGACGCATGTCGAATCTCCGGGGGCTTGATGACGAACCGGTGTTCCTCGCCGGAGGCGCGTCCGCCTAGCGGGCGCGCGCGTAACGAGGTACCGCGAGCCGGTGGCCAAGAACCGAAGCTCGCGGGAAAAGGGGGGCCGGGGATCGGAGCGTAGGAGTTGAGGAACGCGCAGGAAGATCGGACCGGGGGGCAGAGTCGGCGGGGAAGTGGGAACCAGGAACCGACCCCCTGGGGAGACAGGATCGGCGACCGGCGGGGCTGGGAAGGTGCGAGAAGGTCAGAGGGTTCTGAGGAAGCCGAGCCCCTCTACGGCGAGCGCGTCCTGGCTCGGTGCGAGCGGCCTCCAGATGGAGGCCGCGGTGGCGATCGTCTGGTTGTGGGCGGTGAAGGACTCGATGACGAGGGGGCCCGCGTAGCCGGCTTCACGCAGGGCTCGGGTGAATGCGGGCCAGTCGAACCGGTCGGCGCCCGGTGTGCCCCGATCGGTCCCGCAGACCTGCACGTGCGCGATCCGGCCCGCGGCGGCGTGTACGGCCCGCGCCGGATCCTTCTCCTCGATGTTCATGTGATAGACGTCGAGCGCCAGGTCGCAGCCGTCGGGCAGGGCCTCCAGTGCCTGCTCGACCGTGTTGAGGAGGCTGGTCTCGTAGCGGTTGAGCGGCTCGACCGCGATCCTCACGCCGCGCTCGCCCGCGTAGCCGGCCACGGGCGCGAGGTTCTTCCGCAGCTCGGTGTAGATCGCCTGGCGCTCGCCGGGCGACATCCGCCAGGTCCTGCCGACGGAGGCGTAGGCGGGCCCGCCGATCACCGGCGAGCCCACGGCCACGGCCACGTCGACGCAGTGCCGCAGGTAGTCCTGCGTCTCCTCGACCACCTCGGCGGAGGCGGCCACCAGCTCCCGCCCCGGCGGCATGACCAGCACCACCGACGCCTTCAGCCCGTGCTCGGCCAGCAACGCGGCGGCCCTGTGCGGATCCCAGTCGCCGGGCCGCTCGACCGGCAGTTCGATGACGTCGAACCCCCAGGCGGCGACCTTCGGCGCGAGCCGTTCCAGGTCGCCGTCCGTGAGCGGCGACACCCACACCCAGGTGTTCACTCCGACAGGGAACATGTTCACCCCTTCTTACCACCCCAGTTCTCGGGGAAGCCCGGCATGTTCTCGCAACCGCACAGCGCGTAGTGCAGCGGCGGCATGTTCGGCTGCAGGTACGTCGACAGGGTCTCCGAGGTGATCTTGGGCTGGGGCAGGTTCCAGAGCTTGGGCACCTCCTCGCCCTTGAGGACCTTCAGAGCGGCGATGATCGGGGTACGCCACTGGTAGGTGGGGTATGTGGGGGCGACGGCGGTGAGGTCGCCGTCCTTCCACTTCTGGAGGAAGTCCTGCTGGTCCTCGCCGTTGATCGGCGGCACCGGCAGCCCTGCGTCCTCGAACGCCTCGATCGCTGCCACCGCGGTCGCGCCCGCGTCCATCCAGACGCCGTCGATCTTGCCGTAGCGCTGGATGTAGTCGCTGACGATGCTCTTGGTCTTGGCCGCGTCGCCGTCGGTGAACTCGACGCCGACGACCTTGACCTGGCTCTTGTCGAAGGCGACCTTCGCCGCCGACCAGCGGGTCTCCAGCACGTCCACGCCGGGCAGGATGCGCAGCGCGAGGATCTTGCCGCCGGCGGGGACCTTCTCGATGAGGAACTCGGCCGCGTCGGCGCCGAACGCGTAGCCGCCGATCGGCTTGATGAACGTCACCGGGCAGTCGGTCTCCACGCCGCGGTCGAAGACGATGACCGGCACCTTGGCGCAGGCGCCCTTGACGGCCGGGGTGAGCGTCGCCGTCGTGTTCGGCGAGATGATCAGCGCGTCGCAGCCCTTGGCCTGCAGCTCCGCGATGTCGGAGATCTGCTTGTCGTCCTTGCCCTCGGCGTCGAGCGCCGTGAGCTTGCTGATCTCCTTGTGCATGGCCGCCTCGGCCTGCATGGTCTTCCACCCGACCTGCCGCCAGGGGTTGTTGACCGCCGCGTTGGAGAAGCAGATCTCGTAGGGCCCGTCCTTCTTGTACTCGGCGGTGGAGGTCATCTGGGGCGCGATGGCCTGCTCCCAGGGCTTGTCCGCCGGCCCGTCGGGGGTCTGCGAGCGCATGGCGAGCTGGGCTTCGTAGTCGGCTTGGACGAAGAACTTGGACTGCTCTCCGGTGCCTGCCGCGGGCGCCTCCGACGCGGCGGTGGAAGCCGCGGCGGGGGATCCGCTCGCCGACGTGGCCGGCTTGTCGCTCGCGCAGCTCGCGGTGAAGGTCGCGAGTCCTGCCGCGGCGAGTATGGCCACGACGGGCCGACGACGCATCATGGGGTCTCCTTCTAATTCCCGGGGGGTGTTCAGGTGCTTGCCCTGAGCCTGAAGGGCAGCCGTAGGGCTCCAGCCGCCACGGCCGCGATGATGATGACCCCCTGCACGGTGAACTCCAGCGCCCCCGATATCCCGTACAGGTTGAGCAGAGTGAACAGTGCTTCCAGCGTGAGCGCACCGGCCATCGCGGCCACGACCGAACCGCGGCCGCCGCCCAGCACCACGCCGCCGAGGACGACCGCCGTGATGGCCTGGAACTCCAGGCCCTGGCCGACCTGGGCGGAGACGCCCGCGAAGCCGCCGAGCAGGATGCCCGCGACCGCGGCGGCCAGGCCGGACAGCACGAAGGCGAGGATCCTCGCCCGGTCGACCCGCACTCCGGACAGAGCCGCCGCGCGCTCGTTGTCGCCGGTGGCGACCAGCGTCCTGCCGAAGTCGGCACGCATCAGCAGGACGGCCGCCACCCCCACGGCGAGGAGAATCAGCACCGACCAGGGGATCGGTCCGAGGCTTCCCCTGCCGAAGGCGCGAAAGCCCTGCGAGAGCGCTCCGCGCGGCGCGCCGCCCGTCCACAGGAAGACCGCGCCGGACAGTATGAGCATCATGCCGAGCGTGGTGATGAACGACGGCACCCTCAGCAGGGTCGTGACCGCGCCGTTGACCAGCCCGACGAGCAGCCCGAGCACGAGCAGCAGGCCGAGCACGGGCCAGGTGAGCGACTCGTCGCCGTCGATGAGACGGGCGGCGACGACCACCTCGACGGTGACCAGCGAGCCGACCGACAGGTCGAACTCACCCGAGACGATCACGAAGTACTGGCCGGCCGCCAGGATCACCAACGGCGCGGCACGCTTGACGAAGCCGAGGAACCCGGCGGGCTCCAGGAAGAAGGGGTTCACGACGGCGATGGCGACCAGCAGTACGGCCAGCACCCCGAAGATCGGCAGCGTTCGTCTCATGCCCGCCTCCCGTGCTTACGCCTGGCGTAGATCGCCACGGCGGTCACGATGACCACGCCTCGCACCACGTCCTTGAAGAAGGAGTTGACCTCCATCTGGTTGAAGACGCTGTCCAGGGTGGCGAGCAGCAGCACGCCGCCGACCGTGCCGCCGACCCCGCCTCTGCCGCCGGCCAGCGCGGTGCCGCCGAGGACGACCGCGGCGATGGACTCCAGGTCGTATCCGCCGTCGGTGCCGACCGTGGGGGCGCCGGCGCCGAGCCTGCTCGCCAGCAGCAGACCCGCGATCCCGGCGCAGAGCGAGCAGAGCACGTGCGTGACGATCAGGACGCGGTCGGTCCTGACCCCGGACAGGCGCGCGACCTCCTGGTCGCCGCCCACCGCGTAGATGCGGTGGCCCAGCGTGGTGCGCCGAAGCAGAAACCAGGCGGCGACGGCGACCGCCGCCCAGAGGATCGCCGAGACCGGGAGCGGGCCGAGCCGGTCGTAGCCGAGGTGCTGGAACGACTCGGGCACCTTGCCCGCCGGGCCGTCGTAGAGATGGTCGAGAACTCCCTTGATGATCAGCGCGACGCCGAAGGTGGCGATGAACGGGTGGACGCGCAGCTTGGTGATCACCAGTCCGTTGACCAGTCCCACCGCCGCGCTGATCCCGGCGACCGCGGCGACGGCGATCACGATGTTCCCGTCGCGTCCTGCCATGGTCTCGGCCGCCACCAGCGAGGAAAGGCTGATCAGGTACGCCACGGAAAGGTCGAGGGATCCCGCCAGGATCGCCAGCGTCTGGCCGATCGCCACGATCCCCAGGGCGGCCGAGCGCTGCTGCACGCCGACGAGGTTCTCCAGCGACAGGAACTGCCCGCCGCGCGCCGCGACCAGCACCCAGCCGATCAGGATCACCCCGGCCAGCGCCAGGAACACGACTCCGGCCGGGCTCGAGCCGCGGGTTCGCCAAAAAGGCGGGGTGCGCGCGGGCACGGCCCCGATCTGTTCGCTCTCGCTCACGACGTCACCTCACCTGCGGCCAGGCGCATGACGGCCTCCTCTGTGGGGGCTGGGGGAAGGGTGCCGACGACGCGGCCGTCGCGCAGGACGACGATGCGGTCGCTCATGCCGATCAGCTCGGGAAGCTCGGAGGAGATCATCATGATCGCCATGCCGTCGGCGGCGAGCCTGCGCATCAGGTCATGGATCGCGGCCTTGGCTCCGACGTCGACGCCGCGGGTGGGCTCGTCGAACAGCAGGACGGCGGGGGCGACGGTCATCCACTTGGCGAGGACGACCTTCTGCTGGTTGCCGCCGGACAGGTAGCGGACCTCCTGGTCCTCGCGTGGCGGCGTGAGCCGTACCCGCTCCAGCAGCTCGCGCAGCCCCTGCGGACCCTGCCGACCCTGGCGGCCCAGGGCGCGCGCCACCAGCAGGGCGTTGTCGCGGACCGACTGGCGCAGGGCCAGGCCCTCGGCCTTGCGGTCCTCGGTGACCAGGCCGATCCCCGCGGCCACCCCCTCGCGCACCGAACGCGGGCGGCGCGGCGTCATCTCGCCCCGGGTGAACGGTTCCGCGCCGAACAGCGCCTTGGCCAGCTCGGAGCGCCCCGAACCCTGCAGTCCGGCGATGCCGACGATCTCCCCCGCGCGAAGCTCCAGGTCGATGTCGTGCAGTTTGTCGTTGCCGCCCCCGGTCACGCGAAGCCGTACCTCTCCCACGGAGGTGGCGCGCGGCGGGTAGTAGGCGCTCAGATCGCGGCCGACCATCAACCTGACCAGCTCGTCGGTGGAGACCTCGGAGACCGGCACGGTCGTGACGTGCTTTCCGTCCTTGAGCACCGTCACCCGGTCCGCCAGGTCGAACACCTCGCGCAACCGGTGGGAGATGTAGAGGACCGCGATGCCGCGCTCCTGTAATCGCCGGACGAGCCGGTAAAGGAGCTCGACCTCGTGCTCGGCGAGCGCGGCCGTCGGCTCGTCCATGACCACGATCCTGGCGTCGAGCGAGAGCGCCTTGACGATCTCGACGACCTGCTGCTGGGCGATCGACAGCCGCCTGACCAGGTCCCGGGGGCCGAAGGACTCCTCGCCGAGCTCGGCGAGCAGCCGCTCGGTGGCGGTTTCCATGGCCGTCCTGTCGACCAGGCCCGCGCGGGCGGGTTCGCGGCCAAGGAAGACGTTCTCCGCGACACTGCGCTCGGGCAGGAGGTTGAACTCCTGATAGATGATCGCGACCCCGGCCCGCTGCGCCTGGATGGGGTGCCCGAACGACACCGGGCGCCCGTCGATCTCGATCGTGCCCTCGTCGGGCGCGTGTACCCCGGCGAGGATCTTCATGAGGGTCGACTTGCCCGCGCCGTTCTCTCCCATGAGCGCGTGGACCTCGCCCGCCGCGACCGTCAGGCCCACATCGGACAGCACCCGCACGCCGAGGAAGCTCTTGCCGATGCCCGTCATGGTCAGCACGCGGTCCACCCCCCCGTACGCGCGGAGGTCAGAGGGGCCTCGCGGATCAGCGCGGCGCCGACTATATTCACGCCGGCGAGAAGGGGCGACCGGACGTGTATGCCGCCCATGAATCCGGTCCCGATGATGCCTAATTTGGGTTTGTCGGAAAGTTGCGGACTTATACCCTCCATGTTTCGGGATCGTAGATCCGACTTATGACGATGGTCAAGCAAAAGTCGGCCACGTCTCGGCAAAACCAAATCGCCGAGCACCCGGGGCGCCCACGCCGACGCGAATCAGCCGGTATTCGTGCAGGTGGGAATCGGCATCGGCTGCGGCATCATCACCGAAGGACGGCCGCTCGCTGTCGGCATCCACAGAGCCGTCCTGCGCCGGCTGCCGTCCGGGGCGG
The DNA here is from genome assembly GCF_003323745.1 of Sphaerisporangium album. GTDB lineage: Bacteria > Actinomycetota > Actinomycetes > Streptosporangiales > Streptosporangiaceae > Sphaerisporangium > Sphaerisporangium album. Next base: position 580,669 of record NZ_QOIL01000001.1, on the reverse strand, counting down.
ACGTGGTCACGGTCAGGCCGCGTCGCACGCAGCCGAGAATGTCGGTTCTCACGCGGCCGGGACCCTCAGCTGATGAGATCGCCCCGGCGGTTCCATCAGGCGGAGGAGGACTCGGTGACCGACGGGCTCGGGAGCGGGGTGGGCTCCCCGGACTCGCCGTCGCCCCACTCGGGGACCTGGCTGATGCTGACCGTCGGCTTGGGCGTCTTCGTCGGCGTCGGCTGCCTTGTGGGCTGCTTGGTCGGTGACTTCGTCGGCTGAGGGTCCTTGGTGGGCTTGCAGGGCCGTTCCTGGCCGCGCTTGTTCGTGCACGGCGGGTCGCTCTCCTGCGGGGGCGGAGGCGGGGGCGGCGTGGTGCGCTCGGGCACGGGGGACCGCACCGGGGTCTCCCACGGGTCGCCGCCGCCCACGGGGCCGCCGGTGGGGTCGGCGTGCCCGGTCGCGACCGGGGTCCGCGCGTCGGCCAAGCCCGGCGGCAGGCTTCCAGGCCCCCCTGTGTAGGGCGACCGCGACGTCCCGGAGCCGGTCACGGGGGTGGAGGTGTCCAGCATCTCCACGGGCACGCGGGTGCCCTGGATCGGCACGACCACCGGAACGGTCCCGGGGTCGCCCGCCCGCCGCTCCACCGTCGTGCCGCCGGTCCCGGCCGCGACGACGGTCACCGCCGCGATCGACACGGTGGCGAGGGCCGCGAAGCCCGCGTGCGAGGTGTGGCCGCGCCGCGCGGCCGAACGCCGTGCCGCCCGCGCGCCGGTCGTGCCGGCCGCGTCGCCGGGCGGCTCTCCCGGCGAATCCTCGGGGCGGGCCGGAGGATGGGCGACGGGGGCCCAGATCTCCTCCATCACCGCGTCCACCGCGTCCCGGCGGTCCCAGGACCGGTCCACTCCCCCGGCCTCCAGCAGCCACGTCAGCAGCGCCGCCGCGCCGGGACGCGCCCCCGGCTCCTTGGCCAGCGCGGCCGCGACCGGATCCCACAGCAGCTTGGGCACCGAGGCCAGCCGCGGGCGCTCCACCAGGATGCGCCGCGTCAGCACGTCCGCCTCGCCGGCGCCGAACGGGTGGTGGCCCGTGGCGGCATAGGCCACCAGGCAGCCCCAGGCGAAGACGTCGGAGGCGGGGATCGCGGGGCCGCCCGTCAGCCGCTCGGGCGCCACCCAGCCGGGGCTGCCCATGATCTGGCCCGCCTGCGTGTGCGCGACCGCGGCGTCCACGTCCCTGGCGATGCCGAAATCGATGACGCGCGGCCCCTTGGGCGACAGCAGGACGTTGCCCGGCTTCAGGTCGCGGTGGACGAAACCGGCCTCGTGGATGGCGGCCAGCGCCGCCGCCGCGCCCAGCGCCACACCGTAGGCCAGGTCGGGCGTCAGCGGGCCGCGCGCCGCGACGACCTGCGACAGGGACGGCCCGGGGATGTACTCGGTGACGAGGTAGGGGCGGTCGCGGTCGATGCCGTGCTCCAGCACCGCGGCGGTGCAGAAGGGGATGACGCGCCGCGAGAACTCGACCTCCTCGGTGAACCGGGCCCGGAGCACGGGGTCGGCGAGATGGACGCCGTGCGGGGTCTTGAGCGCGACCAAGCCGCCTTCCGGGCGCTCGGCGAGGTACACCACGCCCATTCCGCCCGCACCGAGACGGCCGAGAAGAAGGTAGCGCCCGATGATCACCGGGTCGCCCACCGTCAACGGCCGAACGCCTGGAGGCATCCCGCTCGGGATCCCCGCTCCGCCACGTGCCATCCGCAGGAGACCTCTTTCCGAAATGTTCCGAGCAGTCGAGCAGTACGGCACAGGCCACTGTGGCTCTCCCGAAGCACGTTCGGCGCCAACTAGTTCGAAGCGGCATGGGAGGTAAGGCGAATGATCCCTCGAAGTAAGGAGTCGCAGGGTCTCCTGCGATCAGAGAGACTGATGAGGTTTCGGTGAGCGGCCTCGGCGTCGGCCGGCGAGCGGGCCGGGAGGGGCTTCGGGCGACGACCGGGAAGGCTTCGGGCGGCGGCCGGGGAAGGCTTCAGGCGGCGGCCGAGCCGGGGGCCGGATCCGGCGGGGCGGCGGGGTCCAGGCCCGGGTGGGGCGCGGGGGCGCCGGGCGTGCCGGTCACGGCCTGGAGGAAGCGCTCGATGTGACGGAAGACCAGCCGGGCCTCGGGCACCACGTCGGCGAGGATCGGGAACGCGTGCGGCATCCGGTGCCACTCCTCGTAGGTCACCTTGACCCCGGCCCTGCGCGCCTGGAGGGCCACGCGGCGGCCCTCGTCCCGCAGGACCTCGGTCGAGCCGGTGACCACCATGAGCGGCGGGAGCCCCGTGTAGTCGCCGTACACCGGCGAGACCAGCGGGTCGCGGCGGTCGAGGCCGGCCGTCCACCGGCGGGCGAGCCAGTCCACGCGGCCTGCGGGCACGATCGGGTCCACCCAGCGGTTGACGTTGCGCCGCGACTCCGACAGATCGGCCCACGGCGACAGGCAGATCGCCGCCGAGGGCAGCGGCGCCCCCTTGTCGCGCAGGGCAAGGAGGGTGGCGAGGGTGAGGTGGCCGCCCGCCGAGTCACCGGCGATCACGATGTCCCGGGAGTCGTACCCCTGGTCGAGCAGGCCCTCGTAGGCGGCGAGGGCGTCGGAGAGGGACTCCGAGAGCGTGTGCACGGGGCCCTGGCGGTAGTCGTGGGCGTACACCGGGCGCCGGGCGACCGTGGACAGGCGCCAGGTGATCGGCCGATGCGTCGCCGGGGAGCACAAGAAGTAGGCGCCGCCGTGGAAGTAGAGGAGCACCTTGCGCTCGTCCAGATCCTGCCCGGCGCGGATCCACTCCGATCCGCAGGCGTCGTCGCCGTCCTTGACGATCTCGACCCCGGGCGGCGCGTGCAGCGGCAGCCGCTCCCCCAGCGCGGCGATCCGCGCGAGGACGGACATGCCGACGGTGTGGCGCAGCAGGATGGCCGACATAGGCTTGGTCGTGCCGCGCAGGAGGCCGTTGAACGCGCTGGCGCGCCAGCTGATGGGGTACACAGGATGGACGTCCACGTCGATCTCCTGCTGCACGTGTCCCTCCTGCCCGATCCGCGCGGCAGCCTATCTACCAGGCGTTATATCCCGGTTTACATGGACGTTACGTGGTTTGTCGAGTGCTTCCCAAGAGATTTGACCCTGTTGACGGCCTCGCTCCCCCGAAGAGTCAGGAGACGTTTCGGCGGATCTCGCCCAGGAAGCGGATCAGTTGGTCGCGCTCGGTGGCGCTCAGGGTGCGCAGGGCGCGTTCGCTGAGGCGGGTCATCTCATCGGCGATCACGGTCTCGAGTTCTCTGCCGCGCTCGGTGAGCTGGAGCCGGACGAGGCGCGCGTCGGTGGGGTGCGGCTCGCGGCGCAGCAGGCCGGCCGCCTCCATGCGGGTGGTCGCGCGCGTGACGGTGGGCGTGGCGAGTTCCAGGCGGCGGGCGATCTCTCCGGGCGCGAGGCCGTCGGTCTCCCACAGGCACTGGAGGATGAACTGCTGCCCGGCCCGCACGCCGTGCCGGTTGTACGCCGCCTCGGCGGCCATCGCCATCGCCCGCTTGGCCGTCCAGAAAGCGGCCTGGAACTCGTCGGCCACCGCTCCCCCTCTCCGCTCTCCCCGGGCCGGTGCCGCGGACATGTGAGCGCAACGTACCAGGAAAGGGCTTGACGACCTTTCCTGAGCTTCTTGCCGTGCGGCGAACGTTTCAGGCGGGGGGCTTCGGCTGCCGCGTCCGGGAAGGGGCCGTTTAATCGAAGGCGCAACTGGATCGGGTACATCTACAATGCCTCCTGACCTGTTCGGGGCGGCGCGGGGGAACACCGCACCCCGAACACGCCGAGCGGAGCGAGGCCATGAACAGGCCATAAAACAGGAGGTGCCCGACCTTCCCCCTATACGCGACGATCTTCATGTTCGGCTTCCGCCGTCACGCCGTCTACCGGGCCGCCGCCTTCGCCGGAGCGTTCACCAACACGATCTTCGGTGTTCTGCGCGCCTACGTCCTGATCGCCCTGTGGCACGCCAGACCCGGCCTCGCCGGGTACGACGTCGCCGACGCGGTCACCTTCTGCTTCCTCACCCAGGCGTTCATCGGGCCCATGCAGGTGTTCGGCGGCAGCCTCGACCTGGCCGCCCGGGTGCGCACCGGCGACGTCGCCCTCGACCTGCTGCGCCCCGCCTCCCTCCAGCTCTGGACCATGGCCGACGACCTCGGCCGCGCCGCCTACCTGGTCATCGTCAGGAGCGTCCCGCCCATGCTGATCGGCGCGGCGCTGTTCGGCGTCAGGACCCCGGCCCACGCGGCCGGCTGGGCCGTGTTCCTCACCTCGACGGCCCTCGGCGTCGTCGTCAGCTTCGGCCTGCGCTACCTGCTGGCCATGGCCACGTGCTGGATCGTCGACGACCGGGGCCTGCAGCAGATGTCCCTGGTGATGACGACCTTCTTCAGCGGCATGATGCTGCCGCTGATCCTGCTGCCCGGCTGGTTCGGCACGCTCACGCGGGCGCTCCCCTGGGCGGCGATGGTCCAGGTGCCCGCCGACGTCTACCTCGGCAAGACGGACGTCCTGGAGGCCCTGGCCTTCCAGGCGACGTGGGCGGCCGTCCTGCTCGCCGCCGGAGCGCTGGTCACCCGGTCCGCACGCCGCAAGGTGGTGATCCAGGGTGGGTGAGGCGCTCGGCCTGGCCAGGAGCTACGTCCTGCTGGCGGCGACATGGGTCCGCGCCGCCGCGCAATATCCCCTTTCGATGGCCATGCTCACGATCGGCTCGTTCGTCGTCACCTGCCTCGACGCGGCGGCCATCGTGGTCATCTTCGTGCACACGGAAACCCTCGGCGGGTTCAGCCTGCCCGAGGTCATGTTCCTCTACGGGACGGCCGGCGTCTCGTTCGCGCTCGCCGACATGCTGTTCGGCAACGTCGACAAGCTCGGCCAGCACGTGAGGGCCGGCACCTTCGACACGATGCTGATCCGGCCGGTCAGCCCGTTCGTCCAGATGGCGGTGGACCGGTTCGCCTTCCAGCGGGTGGGCCGCGTGCTGCAGGCGGCGATCGTGCTCGCCGTCGCCCTGGCGCGGCTGCACGTGCCGTGGCAGCGCGCGTGGATGATCCCGGTCATGGTGCTGTGCGGCATCGTCCTGTTCACCGCGATGTGGACGCTCGGCGGCGCGCTGCAGTTCCTGCTGACCGAGGCGCCCGAGATCGCCAACGCCTTCACCTACGGCGGCGGCCAGCTCACGCAGTACCCGCTCAGCGTCTACGGCGGCGAGCTGGTGCGGGCCGTCACGTTCATCGTGCCGCTGGCCTTCGTCAACTGGCAGCCGGCGTTGTACGTGCTCGACCGTCCCGACCCGTTCGGCCTGCCGTACTGGCTGCGCTTCGCCGGCCCGGTGGCCGCGGTCACGCTCGCGTGCGCGGCGGGGTGGGCGTGGCGGGCCGGGCTGCGCCGCTACCGTTCCACGGGGAGTTGAACCGCATGATCGAAGTCGACGGGGCCGGCCGCTCCTTCACGGTCACCCGCAGAAAGGGCCTGCTGCGCCGGGAACGAGAGGTGGTGCACGCCGTCAGCGACCTGTCCTTCCAGATCGCGGCCGGGGAGTTCGTCGGCTACCTCGGGCCCAACGGCGCGGGCAAGTCCACGACGATCAAGATGCTGACGGGCATCCTCGCGCCGAGCGCCGGGCGCATCCGCGTGGCGGGCCTGGACCCCTCCCGGCGTCGTACGGCGCTGGCGCGGCACATCGGGGTGGTGTTCGGGCAGCGGACGACGCTGTGGTGGGATCTGCCGCTCAAGGACAGCTTCACCCTGATCCGGCACCTTTACAAAGTAGATCAGGTGCGGCACCGCGAACGGCTCGCCGAGCTGTCCGACGTCCTGGAACTGGGGCCCTTCCTGGACAAACCCGTCCGGCAGCTCAGCCTGGGGCAGCGGATGCGCGGCGACATCGCGGCGGCCCTGCTGCATGATCCTCCGGTGCTGATCCTGGACGAGCCGACCATCGGGCTGGACGTGGTCAGCAAGGCGGCGGTGCGCGAGTTCCTGCGCGGGGTCAACGCCGAGCGCGGCACGACCGTGCTGCTCACGACGCACGACCTCGGCGACATCGAACGGCTCTGCCGCCGGGTGATGCTCATCGACCACGGCCGGCTCACCTTCGACGGCACCCTGGACGCGCTGCGGGCCACCGTCCCAGAGGAGACGTCGATCGAGGACGTGGTCACCCGCCTCTACACCCGCACCGCGGAACCGCGCTGACGGCCCCCGACCTCACCGAGGCCGGTGGGGTCCGGGTCAGTAGTACGCCTCGGGGCTGTCGGCGGCCTCCTCGTACTCATCGTCCTCGTCGTCGCGGCGGCCCGTCCACCGGGAGGGCATGAGCACCGGCACGAACAACGCGATGCCGAGCAGCGCGAAGACGCCCCGGGACAGCAGGTCCTGCATGCCCTTGCCCGCCTGGACGATCATCGGGTCCATCGCGGCGTCGGTGGGTGCGAGGTTGAGCGCCCGGTTCACGTCCAGCGCGTAGATGACCGTCCACGCCAGCAGCGCCATGGAGGGCACGAAGGTCGCCAGGGGCGAGACCCGGCCCGCGACGACCAGGCCGAACAGGAGGCCGACCACGAGCATCGCGCCGATGCCGACGAGCGCCTTGGTGTCGCGCACCGGGTCCACCGCGGTGCCGCCCGCCACGCTCACCATGCCGCGGACCGCGTCCTGCGAGGCCCAACCGGCGCCCGCGAGGAGGACCGCCGTCACGACGACACCGAGCAGCAGGCCGAGAAAATGCCGCATGGTCTCCACCTCGCGTTTCCCGCAATCTGCGAACGCGGGCAACAGTAGCGACAAAACTCCTATTACGGCAGATGTTGGTTCGGGCCGGCGGGACGGGAACCGCGCGGCGCCGCTCGCGTCGTCCGCCACGATGAACGCCTGGCGGCCGCGGACGTCACGATCCAGGACCGGATCCCCCTATGGCGCTGAATATGGGTCGAGGCCCGGCGGGACAGGTGACCCCCCGGCGTGGCACGATGTGGGCGTCATGCGTGCCCGCCTCCCCCTGCGCCTCGCGCGGTCGGCCGCCTTCACGGTCGTCTGCGTCTCGCTCGCCGTGCTCGGCCACCGCGCCGCCGGCGGGTCGGGTCCCGCGTCGTGGGCGGTGGCGGGCGGAGCGGCCACCGTGACCGCCCTGGCGACGCTCATCGCCGGGCGCGAGCGCTCCCCGCAGACGGTCATCGGCTTCCTCGTCGGCACCCAGGTGTTCCTGCACCTGCTGTTCGGCGCCTCCGGGGGCGCCGGGACGGCCCTGCGGGTCCACCTCGGGCACGGGCAGAGCCTCGGCGCCGACGTCGGCATGGCGATCGCCCACCTCACCGCCACGCTGATCGCCGGCTGGTGGCTGGCCCGGGGCGAGTCCGCCCTGTGGTCGGTGCTGCGCCGCCTGGGCACGCTCGCCGTGCGCCGGGCGCGCCGCCTGCTGACCCTGCTGGAGCGGGCCACGCCCGCCCCCCGGCGGCCCCGCCCGGGAGCCGCCGGTCACGTCGCGCCCGCCCCTGTGCGGCGCGAGCTGCGTCACTGCGTCCGCAGGCGCGGGCCTCCACTTCCCGCCGCCTTCTGACCCGTCCGGCGCCCCCGGCCCGCCCCCGTCCATGCCGTCCGGCGGCGTAGGCGACGGCCGCCGCACCACCCGTCCGCGCGCCCCACGCGGACGTCCCTCGCCGCACACCGTGGACGACAGCTCCAGGTGCGCGCGAGCGGACGTGTCCGCGCGAGGCTCCGGACCATGGCGGCCGGCCCGTCCCGCACGCCTCGGCAACGAACATCCGCCGGACAACGCGCCTCCGCCGGGGGATGCCCGTTCACAGGGGACGCACGCCCGCCCGGGAGCCGTGCCCCCGCTCCGTCAGGATCGCCGGCCGATCCCCGGCCGTGCCGTTCCAGTGGGCCGGCCGCTCAGGCGGCCACGGCAGGCCGCCACGGCGGGTGATCACGGCAGGTGGTCACGCCCGGACGGTCCGGCGGCGCTCGCGCCCGATTCGGCTTTACTCATTACAAAGTGGAGATTTCCCCATGTCGCTGACCACCGTCGCACGCCGCGCAGTCGCCGTCACCGCCGGCGCGCTCGCCCTCACCGTGGGCCTGGCCCTCCCCGCGCTCGCACACGTCACCATCCAGCCCGGATCCGTCGAGAAGGGCAGCTTCTCCAAGGTCGCCTTCCGTGTGCCGAACGAGCGGGACGACGCGGCGACCACCAAGCTGGAGATCCAGTTCCCCACCGACCACCCGCTGCCCTTCGTCTCGGTGCGGCCGGTTCCCGGCTGGAAGGCCGAGGTCACGCAGAGCAAGCTGCCCAAGCCGGTCCCGTCCAAGTACGGCGACATCACCGAAGCCGTTACGAAGATCACATGGACCGGCGGGAAGGTCGAGCCGGGCCAGTTCCAGGAGTTCGAGGTGTCGCTGGGCGGCCTGCCCACGGACACCGACCGGCTTCTGTTCCCGACCACGCAGACCTACTCCAGCGGCGAGGTCGTGAAGTGGGCGGACGAGCCGAAGGCCGACGGTTCCGAGGCCGAGCACCCCGTTCCCACCCTCAAGCTGGTCGACCCGGCCCCCGGCGGCGACGAGCACGGCATGGCCTCCCCGAGCGCCTCCGCCTCGGCGCCCGCGTCGTCCCCGGCCGACCCCGCCGTCACCGTGCAGGCGCACGCGGCCTCCGGCACCGAGGACGCCACCTCGGACGGAACCGCCCGCCTGCTGGCCGGCATCGGCATCGTGGTCGGCGTGGTCGGCGCGGCGATCGGCATCGCCGGCTTCCGCCGCGGCCGATCCACCCCGCAGGGCTGACCACGGCCGGGGTCCGGTGCGTCACGGCGCACCGGACCCCGCGTCCCGCCCAGTGCCGGGAGCGGCCGCCGGGGTGGAGTGCTCGGGCCGGATGCCAGGTGGGCGATCAGCTCGTGATGTCGCGGCCGGAGAAACGGCCCCACGCGATCGCGCCGAAGACCAGCGCGTACGCGGCGAAGACGAGTAACCCCTGGCCCATCACGTCGGTCGCGATCGGATCGCGCAGGGCCCCGTCGAAGGACGACCACCACGTGGTCAGCAGATACGGGCGCACGGGCCCGAGCTGCGGGATCGCCCCGATGACCTGGGAGAACACCACGGTGACCACCGTCGCCGCGACCGCGCCGATCGGCACCTCGGTGAGCGTCGACACCGCCAGGCCGACCAAGCCGAGCGCCGCCATGCCCACGGCGCTGTACCCGGTGACGATCAGGACGCGGAGCACCCCGTCCATAATCGGCACCGTCGTGCCCGACAGCAGCGTGACCGGGCCCACGGGGAACATGACCAGGCCGGTGATCAGGCCGGAGACGGCGACCACCGCGCAGGCGGCCAGCCCGAATACCCCGATGTTGACGGCCTTCACCGCCAGCAGCCGGGTGCGCCCGGCGGGCGCGGTGAGCAGGTAGCGCAGGGTGCCCGCGTTCGCCTCACCGGCGATCGAGTCGCCCGCGACCACGCCGACGGCCAGCGGCAGCAGAAGCTGGACCAGCATCGACAGCGACAGGAACGTGAGCATCAGCCCGTTGCCCGCGACCTGCGTGACGATCGCGGGCGTCTCCTCGTCCGAGCCGAACGCCTTCAGCGCGACGCCGATCACCACGGGCACGCACGCGAGCAGGATCAGCATCGCGATGTTGCGCGGCCTGCGGAAAGTGAGCCCCAGCTCGGACCCCACCAGCCGCAGCACCGCCCGCGCCGCCCCTGGCGACGCGTCGGACCGGTCCCGGTGGCCCGCCCCGGCAGCGCGGGCCACCGCCCCGCTCCTCGCCCCTCCGGCCACGGAGGCATCGCCGATCGCGGCACCGCGCGTCGCCGTTCCTGTGCCGGGCTCGGGCGGGGTGTCCGCGGCCGTGGGCGCGGAGGAGGTGCTGTTTTCGGTCTCAACCGTCGACATCGAAACCTTCTCCCGTCAGGCCGACGAACAGCTCTTCAAGACTGGGCCGGACCACCGTGAAGCCGCGCACGGCGACGCCGTCCCCGACCAGCTCGGCGCACACGACCTCCGGCGCGTGGCCGCCCAGCTCGGCCTCGACGTCGTCCTCGCCGGTGCGCACCCGCGCGAGCCCGAGCCGGTTCAGCACGGACGCCGCCTGAGCCGGGTGGGGGGTCTCGACGCGGACGCGGGGCTCGTGCCCGGCCCGCAGCTCGGCGATGGTCCCCTGGGCGACCAGCCGGCCGGTGCGCATCACCCCGATGTCCGTGCACATCTGCTCGACCTCGGCCAGCAGGTGTGAGGAGACGAAGACGGTGGTGCCGTCGGAGGCGATCTCTTTGATGAGCGAGCGCACCTCGCGGGTGCCCTGCGGGTCGAGGCCGTTGGTCGGCTCGTCGAGCACCAGCAGCTCGCGCGGCCCGAGCAGCGCGCCGGCGATGGCCAGGCGCTGCCGCATGCCCAGCGAGTAGGCGCGGTACCGCTTGCCCGCGGCGGCGCCGAGGCCGACGCGGTCGAGGGCGGCGCCCACCCTCTGCCTGGCCGTCCGCGGGTCGGCCTTGGGATCGGCCGCGTCGTACCGCAGCAGGTTGGCCTGCCCGGAGAGATAGGGGTAGAAGGCCGGGCCCTCGACGACGGCGCCGACCTTGGGCAGCGCGGAGGCGAGCCCGCCGGGCATCGGCCGGCCGAGCACCTCGCAGGCGCCGCTGGTGGGGCTGATCAGCCCGAGCAGCATGCGGATGGTCGTGGTCTTGCCCGACCCGTTGGGGCCGAGGAACCCGAACACCGAGCCGCGCGGCACGGACAGGTGCAGATCGTCCACCGCGACCTGGCCGCCGCGGAAGCGCTTGGTGAGACCGCGCGCGACGATCGAGCAGTCACCGGGAGAGGCTTCGGTATGGGTCACCCGAGGGGGCGCCGCCTCGTGCGCCCCCTCCCCCGTGATCGTCGTCACTTGCGGCCGGCCGCCTGGACCAGAGCCTCGGGCGTGACCGCGCCCGCGAAGAGCCTGCCGTCGTCGGTGAGCAGGACCGAGACCAGCTTGGTGGTGATCACCTTGCCGCTGCCCCACGTACCGCTGACCTGCTTGGCGGACTTCAGCACCGACTCGATCATCTGGGCCGGGTCGCCGCCGCCGCGCGGGCCGTTCTGCTGCTTGGACAGGTCGGCGAGCGAGAACGGCACCTCGGCGACGGTCCCCCAGCCGCTGCCGTGCGTGCGCGCGCCCGCGCGGGCGGCCTCGGCGCCGGGCGCGGCGTGGCCGGCCGCCCCGTCCTTGGACCAGGGCTCGCCGGGCTTCGCGGCCTCGGGCTTCTGCTCCTTGACCTTGGCCCCGGCGGGCGGGGTGAACGCGAAGTTCTCCGGCGCGGGCGCGGAGAAGGACACCTGGGTGAAGCCGACCTCGAACGCCGGCTCGGCCGCGCCCTTGGCGAAGATCTGGACGCGCAGCGGGATGTAGGTCTCGCCGTCGAGCGCCAGGGTGACCCGGTCGACCAGGGACGTGGAGTCCTTGGGGGTGAGCACGAGCTGGTAGGCGGCGCGGCCCGCGATGTGCTGGCCGTTCTCGACGGTGACGGCGGTGCTCTCGTCCGCGGCCTTCAGCAGCCGGTCCGCGAGATCCTGCGGGGTGGTGGCCGTGGGCAGCGCCGTGTGCGCGGCCTCGGCCTCCTTGCCCTTGTCGCCCTTGACGCCCTCGGGGAGCGTGAAGCGGGTGACCGTGTTGGTGGCGCTCTCCCACAGCCAGGCCGAGCCCTTGCCGTCGGAGATGACGTCGGTCTCGCTCATCTGGCCCGGCAGGGCGAGACGCAGCCGCCCGTCGCCGCCGTACCAGACCTTCAGCGTGTGCGAGCCGGACAGCAGGGACAGCGGCGAGCTGCTCGTCCCCGACGGCAGCGGCAGCGAGGGCAGGCCGAGCGACGCGGTCTCGACCACGGTGCCCGACATGGCGGGGGGCTGCTGGTGCTGCGCGGTCTTGGCGACCTCGGCGAGCAGTTGCGCGGCGGTGCGGTCGGGAAGCGCGGGGTCTCCCTGCACGGCGGCGATGACGGGCCCCGCGCCGACGGCGGCCCCCACCACGACGAACGCCGCCACGGGGACGGCCCACCTCACGGCGCGCGCCCTTCTCCAAGTGGACTGCATGTCACTCCTCAACGGTAAGTCCTTCGATCCGACACCACGCAGACTGCCGCCCGTGGCCTGAGCCGAAGCTGAGACGGGCTGAGAGAGCTCTCAGATTCCGCCCTGGCCGGCCCGTTCGCGCTGGTGGGGGGCGAGGAGGCGCCGCCGGGGCTCTCAGGCGGGTCTCAGGCGGGACAGGCCAAGATGGGGGGACACCACATATGGGGGGTACGAATGCGCGTGCTCGTCGTCGAGGACGAGAGGCGGATGGCCGCGGCGCTCAGACGCGGGCTCACGGCCGAGGGTTTCGCCGTCGACCTCGCGCACGACGGCGAGGAAGGGCTGCACCTGGCGAGAGAGGGCGACTACGACGTCGTCGTGCTCGACATCATGCTGCCCAGGCTGTCGGGCTACAACGTCTGCAAGCGGCTGCGGGCCGAAGAGAACTGGGTGCCGATCCTGATGCTGTCGGCCAAGGACGGCGAATACGACCTGGCCGACGGCCTCGACCTCGGCGCCGACGACTACCTCACCAAGCCGTTCTCCTACGTGGTGCTGGTCGCGCGGCTGCGCGCGCTCATGCGGCGCGGCGCCCGCCGCCGCCCGTCGGTGCTGCGGTCGGGCGATCTCGCCCTCGACCCCGCGGGCCGCACGGTGGCGCGGGGCGACATCCCGATCGAGCTGACGCCGCGCGAGTTCGGGCTGCTGGAGTTCCTCATGCGCAGGCCCGGTGAGGTCGTGTCCAAGACCGAGATCCTGGAGCACGTCTGGGACACCTACGACACCGACCCCAACGTGGTCGAGGTCTACGTCGGCTACCTACGCAGGAAGATCGACGTCCCGTTCGGGCGCAATGCCCTGCAGACGGTGCGCGGCGCGGGCTACAGGCTGGTGGGCGATGGCGGCTGACCCGTCCCTGTCCCGCACGCCCGGCGAGGCCCCGCCCACCGGCCCCGAGGTGGGCGGCGGGGCGCGTGCCGGGCATGGGGCCGGCGAGGACATGGTGACAAAGGCGGGGCACAGCACGCAGGGCGCCGCGCGGTCGCCCCTGGCGTGGTGGCGGCGGCAGAGCCTGCGGTTCCGGCTGACCGCGACGGCCTCGGCCGCCCTGGCGGTGGCGCTCGCGCTGGCGGCCAGCCTGCTGGTCGGCGTGCTCGGCCGGGCGCTCATGCAGTCCACCGACACGGTCGCCTACCAGCGGGCCAGAGAGGTCGTCGCGCTGGCCGACGACGAGCGGCTGCCGGACCCGATCGCGGTCACCGACGGCACGATCGTCCAGGTGGTGGACGCCCAGGGGCGCATCACGCACGTCACCCCGGGCGCCGACCGGCTGGTGCCGCTGGCCGACCCCCGCTCGGCCGCGCGCGAGTCGTCCGGCGACCGGGGCCGCATGGTGGACGGCGACGCCTTCGGCATCCCCGGCCCGCTGCGCGTGGTGGTCCTGCGCGCCGACCACGGCCGCACGGTGATCGCCGCCCGGCCGTTCAAGGACGTCGCCGACAGCCTCACCACGACCATCCACATGCTCGTCATCGGCACGCCGATGCTGCTCGTGCTGCTCGGAGCGGCGAGCTGGCTGATCATCGGCAGGACGCTGCGGCCGATCGCGGCGCTGCGCCGGGGCGCGGCCGAGGTGAGCGCCGCCGCGCGCGCGCGACGCCTGCCGGTGCCAGAAGCGCGCGACGAGGTGCACGAGCTGGCCACGACGCTGAACGACATGCTGGCCAGGCTGGAGGCCGCCGACGCGTCCCAGCGCGCGCTGATCTCCGACGCCGCCCACGAGCTGCGCAGCCCGCTCGCCAGCATCCGCCTGCAACTGGAGGTCGCGCTCGGCCATCCGGACGGCCAGGACTGGCGGGAGACCGCCGAGGGCGTCCTGGAGGACACGCTGCGCCTGAGCCGTCTGGCCGAGGGCCTGCTGACGCTGGCCCGCCTGGACGAGCGCCGCCGCCCGGCCCGGTGGCAGCCGGTGGACCTCGGCGAGCTGGTGGGAGCGACTGCGGGCCGCTACGACGGCGGCGTGGTCACGGTCACGGCGGCCGAGCCCGCGGTCGTGGACGGGGACGCCATGGACCTCAGCCGGGTGCTGGTCAACCTGATCGACAACGCCGTGCGGCACGCGGCCGCCAAGGTCTCGGTCGAGCTGCGCTCCGCGCGGGCGCAGGCCGTGATCACGGTGACCGACGACGGGCCGGGCATCCCCGAGGCCGACCGGGAGCGCGTGTTCAACAGGTTCACCCGGCTAGACGGGGCCCGCAGCCGCGACGACGGCGGCGCGGGGCTCGGGCTGGCGATCGTCCGCGAGACCGTCCGCGCCCATCGCGGCTCCGTCCACCTGGAGGACGCCTCCCCCGGCCTGCGCGCCGTGATCCACCTCCCCCTCAGCCCCGACCCCTCATAGGCCGGTTCGGTTCGGGGCGGCGGCGCTTGTGCCTCGGCACCCGGCATCCGCCCATGTCCCGGGATATCTGGAATCCGTGGGTCTCCCGGATATCCGGAATCTGGGGGTGGGCGTGGTAATGTCCCTCGCCGATCGGCGCGGCGCCCCGGGTCCGCCGGGGGGCGTCCCGCAAGGGGCCTGCGGCGCCATCCACTCAGCGAGGGAGAACCGCGTGCTTCCCGAGAACGGCCGTTCCGCCGAGGACATCCTCGCCGAGCTCGCCCTGCTGAAGCGGGACGACCTGGAGGTGCGCGGGGGCAAGGTCACCGCCTACGTCTACGACACCGGCCGGCCGGAGGTGCACGACGCGGCCGCGCGGGCGTACTTCGAGATGCTGGAGGTCAACACCCTCGACCCCACGGCGTTCCCGAGCATCGTCGCCATGGAGAAGCAGGTCGTCGGGGCCGTCGCGGAGCTTCTGGGCGGCGGGCCGCACACTCCGGGCATCTTCACCAGCGGCGGCACCGAGTCGATCATGCTGGCGGTGAAGGCGGCCCGGGACGCGCGCCCGGTCGCGGGCAGGCCGAGGATCGTGGTCCCCGTGACCGCCCACCCGGCCTTCCACAAGGCGGCCCACTACCTCGGCGCCGAGGTGGCGCCGGTGGACGTGGACCCGGTCACCTTCCGCGCCGACCCGGCCGCCGTCGCCGCCGCGATCACGCCCGAGACCGTGCTGGTGGTGGCCTCGGCCCCCTCCTACCCGCAGGGGGTCGTCGACCCGGTGGCCGAGATCGCCGCGCTGGCCGCCGAACGGGGGGTGCTCTGCCACGTCGACGCCTGCGTGGGCGGCTGGCTGCTGCCCTGGCTGGCCCAGGCGGGCGCGGCCGTTCCCCCGTTCGACCTGTCGGTGCCGGGCGTGACGTCCATCTCGTGCGACCTGCACAAGTTCGGGTACGCCCCCAAGGGCGCCTCGGTGGTGCTCTTCGCCGACCCGGCGCTGCGCCGGGCCGCGTACTTCGCGTCGGCCGCCTGGCCCGGGTACACGGTGATCAACACCACCGTGCAGAGCTCGAAGTCGGCGGGCCCGCTGGCGGGCGCCTGGGCAACGCTGAACGCGCTCGGCCGGGACGGCTACCTGGGCCTGGCCCGCGACACGCTGGCGGCGACGCGCCGGCTGGCCGAGGGCGTCGGCGAGATCCCGGGCCTGCGCGTGCTCGGCGAGCCGGAGGCGTCGCTGGTGGCGTTCACCGGCGAGGACGGCGTCGACGTCTTCGTGCTGTCGGACGAGGCCCGCAAGCGCGGCTGGTTCCTTCAGCCGCAGCTCTCGTACGCGGGGATTCCGGCGAACCTGCACGTCACGGTCACCGGGGTCACGCTCAAGGGCGTGGAGGCGATGCTCGAGGTGATCGCCGAGTCGGCCGCCGCCGCACGGCGCCGGGGGCCGGCGAAGGTGCCGGAGGGGCTGGCGGATATCCTCGCCTCGCTGGACCTGGACGCGCTGGACGACGCGACCTTCGCCGAGCTGGCCGCCTCGGTCGGCGTGGACCTCGGCGGGTCCGGCGGGCCCGACATGGCGGTGGTCAACACGGTGCTCGACACGCTGCCGGCCGCGACCCGCGAGGCGATCCTGATCAGGTTCCTGTCGCTCCTGTACGGCTGAGGCGGCGAAGGGCCTGACGGCGCGGGGACACGTTCGCCAGGTGACCCGCCGTACAGCGGCGCCGGATTCGCCGTACCAGTCCCACCGCCCGGCGCCGGGCGAGCACGAGACCGTCGAGCGGGAGACTTCGAACCCGCCCGTGAGGCGTTACCGGGCGGCGCGGAGGCGGCCGACCTCGGTGAGGGCCGTGACGGCCGCGGCGGCGTCGTGGACGCGGAACACCCGCGCCCCCTGCCACGCGGAGACGGCCAGCGTGGCCAGCGTGCCGGCGTGACGCTCCTCTACGGCGAGGCCGCCGAGCGTCTCGCCCACGAAGTCCTTGTTGGAGACGGCGACCAGCACGGGCCATCCCGTGGCGACCAGCTCGCCGAGCCTGCGGCCGACCTCCAGCGAGTGGCGCGTGTTCTTGCCGAAGTCGTGGGCCGGGTCGATGAGGATCGCGTCCTCGCGCACCCCGGCGCGCACGGCGCGCTCGGCCAGCCCGACGGTGTGGGAGACGACGTCGGCCACCACGTCGTCGTAGGCGATGCGGTGCGGCCGTGTCCTCGGGGTGACGCCCCCGGCGTGCGCGCACACCAGGCCGATGCCGTGCTTGGCGGCGACGTCGGCGAGGCCGGGGTCGGGTCCGCCCCAGGTGTCGTTGAGCAGGTCCGCGCCGGCCTGGGCCACGACCTCGGCGACCTCGGCGCGGAAGGTGTCCACGCTGATCACCAGACGGGGGTGGGCGTCGCGCACGGCGGCCACCAGATCGGCGACCCTGCGGATCTCCTCGGCGGCGTCGACCGTGTCGCCCGGGCCCGCCTTGACCCCGCCGATGTCGACGATGTCGGCTCCCGCGCGGACGGCGTCGTCCACTGCGGCGAGCGCGGCGTCGAAGCCGTAGGTCCTGCCCCGGTCGTAGAAGGAGTCGGGAGTGCGGTTGACGACGGCCATGACGGCGAAGTCGCCTGGGCGGAACTCGCGGTCACGCAGGCGCAAAGTATGCATCGCCGCCAGCGTACGCCCGCCGTACGGATGCGGGTGCCGGGATCGCCGTGGGGAAGACCGGCTCCACCGGAAAGCGCTCCCATTTGCCGGGAACGCTCCAAAACGACTTAGATCGCGCGCCCGTTCTCCGCCGAGGTGAGGAAGTCCTGGGCCACCGCGGGCAGGCGCCTGCGCGCGTGCACGAGCGCGACGACCCTGCGCAGCGGCGGGTCGAGGGAGCGGACCACGAGCCCGGCCTTGACGGCCTGCTCGGCGGTCCCCCGGTACCAGAGCAGGGACGCCGAGGCGGTGCGCACCAGCGAGGGCCAGGCGCCGCGCTCGTCGGTCTCGGCGGCGACGATCGGCCGTACGCCGTAGGTGGCGAACAGCTGGTCGAACTCCCTGCGCCGCGCGCTGCCCGGCGGGGGCAGGATGAGGCGCATGCCGTTGAGGCGGATCATCGGCACCGTGTCCGGCAGGTCAAGGCCGGGCGGGGAGATCAGGACGATCTCCTGGCGCTCCAGCGGGTGGCTGACCAGGTCGGCCGGGACCGGCAGGTCCGTCAGCCCGAGGTCGGCGCGCTGTTCGCGGATGGCGTGCACGACGCCGTCCCGGCCGTCCGAGCGAACGATTTGCACCCGCACACCCGGATGCTCGGCGACGTAGGCGGGCAGGAGGCGTCCCGCGAGGCCGGGCTCCAGGGTCGGCGGCGACGCTATGCGCAGCTCGCCGCCCCCCGAATGCGTGTGCGTGGCCAGCGCCTCGATTTCGGACACGGCCTCGAGCGCTTCCTTGGCGAGTTTCACGACGCGGCGGCCCTGCGCGGTCACGACCACTCCCCGGCCCGAACGCGCGAAAAGGGTCATCCCCAGTTCGCGTTCCAAGTCGCGAATGGCGCGGGAAAGGGCGGGCTGGGCGATGTACAACGACCTGGCCGCGTCGGTCATGGTGCGGTGCTCCGCAGTGGCGACCACATAACGGAGCTGCTGCAGATTCATGGAATCGAAGCTAGGGCAGAGGGGCGCGGCGATTCCGGAACATCGCAGAGATCACCTTGGATGATTTCAGAATGTAACCATATACGGCTACATCCGTGACTGCTGAGAAATGAGTAGAGTTCTGCCCAAAATGGTGTGAATTGCGGAACCCGTGACTGGGGAGAACGGGTCGGTCCATCGCGACCGGGGAGGGGGCGGACGGAATGGCCACCAACGGGGGCGGCAACGGACGGGAGCCTTTACCACCATCGCACGGGGGGCGTCACCCTTACGGACCACCCCCGGGCGGCGTGCCGCCGGCGCCTCCGCCCGGGCGGCCGTACGCGCCGCAGGGGCCGATGCGGCCGCCGCCCGGCTACCCGCCCCAGGCTCCCCCCGGCCGGTCGCCGTACCCGGGCCAGAACCCCGGGCGACCGCCGGGCCAGAACCCGCCAGGCCGGTTTCCGGGGCCGGGCACGCCGAACCCGGGACAGGGACCGGGACAGGGACCGGCCGCGCCGTACCCGGGCCGGCAGCCGTATCCGGGCCAGGCTCCCGGGCGCCCGCCGTACCCGGGACCCGCGCAGCCGCCTCCCCCGCAGGGCCCGGCCCAGCCGTACCGGCAGCCGTACGCGCCGCCCCCCGGACACGGGACGCCCGCCCAGGCTCCCCCGCCGCAGGGCGGCCGGCCGTTCCCGCAGCCCCCGCCGCCCGGGCACGTCCCGCCCGGTCCGGCGCGAGGGCCGTATGGCCCGCCGGGCTGGGGCGCGCCCGGATGGCGCCCGCCGAAGCGTAGGTCGAGCGGCGCGGCGATCGTCGGCGGCGTGCTCGGGGCGATCGCGGCCGTCTTCGTCCTGCTGGTGATCGGCGGCGCGTTGCTCGCGGGATCGAAGAGCGGCGGCACCACGACCTCGCCCGTGGCGATCCCGACGTACGAGCCGTACACGCCGGGCCCGCGCCCGTCCTTCACGTACACTCCCGTGGAGCCGCGGCCGACGCGCAGCACCGGCTCCCGGCCGGACACGACGCCGCGCACGACCAGGCCCGTCCTCAACACCACGCTGACCGGCAACTCGGTCTACAAGGCGGGTTCGCTGCCGAGGACGAGCTGCCGCGCGAAGGCCACCAACGTCTTCGACAACGCCCAGCTGAAGGCGCTGATCCTCGCGACGTCGAAGTGCATGAACAAGACGTGGGCCGCCGCGCTCGGCAGGGTCGGCATCCCGTTCTCGCCGCCGAACTACGCGATCACGGCCCGGGGCGGGCGCGGCGCGTGCGGGGACTTCCCGCACAAGGGGAGCATCGTTCCGTACTACTGCCCGCGCAACAGCACCATCTACGGCTCCACGTCCGCCATGGCGCAGGGACGGGGGAACCAGCGCGGGTACGGCTCGCTGTCGAGCTGGCACGGGGCCTTCACCGGCATGTTCGCCCACGAGTACGGCCACCACGTCCAGCATCTGACCGGCCTCGAGGACTCGTGGTGGAGCAAGACGCTCGCCTCGCGCACGACGAGCGGCAGGCTGGCGCTCAGCCGCAGGTACGAGTTGCAGGCCAACTGCTTCAGCGGCCTGTGGATGCGGTCGGTCGCCGCGAGCTACCCGATCACGCCCGCGCGCCGCAACGCGTTGTACTACTTCTTCTCCAACGTCGGCGACTGGCCCGGGTACCCGCGCGACCACGGCTCGCCGCCCAACAGCGGCCGCTGGTTCCGCCAGGGCTACGAGCGTCTCAAGACCTACCAGTGCAACACCTGGCTGGCCCCCGCCTCCACGACCTCGTAGCGGTCCGCCCCAGCGCGGCGACATCGCGACTTAAGGCGCTGGTCACCATCCGATTCCCGAATATTGGGCTTGCGTCTGTGATGTCCAGATATGGGGGCTAGAATCCTGGAATCCGTGAACCGGCCGACATGGCGTTTCGCCTGCTTGGCGGCCGGAATCGAACCAGTCAGGGAGCGCTTGTGACGACGCCGCTTGGCCACAATACGGAGGAGGCGGACGCCGGCGGCCCTGAGGAACCCGCTCCCACGCGAGCGGCCACGGCTCCTCCCCGTTTCGCCAAGCCCCCGAGCACCGCGTCCGTCATCGGCTGGACGGGCCTGTCGGCGATCGTCCCGGGCGCGGCCCACCTGCGCGCGGGGCGCCGGCGGACCGGGTTCGCCCTGCTCGGGGCCTTCGGCCTGATCCTGGTGACCGCGGTCGTCCTGGCCCTCGTCCTACGGTCGAACCTCGGCCTGGCCGTGAAGGACAGCACGCTGGTGGCGGTGACCGTCGTCGCCGGGGTCGGCGCGCTGGCGTGGTTCACGCTCGTCCTCACCTCCTACGTCGCTCTCGGCCCGCAACGGCTTCCCCAGAGCGGCCAGGTGGTCTCCGGCGTCGTGGTGGGCGTGCTGTGCGTCACCGTGATGGCGCCCTTCGCACTGACGGCGAGCAGCATGGTCACCGCGCGGGACACCGTCAACGCCGTCTTCCCCTCCGACCCCGACCCGGCCGCCTCGGTGGCGCCGGTCAAGCAGGAGGACCCCTGGAACGGCCGCCGCCGCGTCAACTTCCTCCTCGTGGGCGGCGACGCCGCCGGCAACAGGACGGGCGTGCGGACCGACAGCATGACCGTCGCCAGCGTCGACGTCCGGACGGGCAACGCGGTCATGTTCAGCCTGCCGCGCAACCTGCAGTACGTGCGCTTCCCCAAGGGCGACCCGCTGGCCGCGCGCTTCCCCGACGGCTTCACCGGCGACTCCGGGCAGGGCCTGCTCAACGAGGTCTGGCAGTACGCCGAGGACCACGTCGGCAAGGGCAAGGGCCCGCAGGAGCTCAAGAGCGCCATCGGCCACACCCTCGGGCTCGAGATCGACTACTACGCGATCGTCGACATGTACGGGTTCGCCGCGCTGATCGACGCGATCGGCGGCCTGAGGATCCGCGTCGAGCAGGACATCAAGTGGGGCGGCCACTTCGGGACGGCGGGCACCATCAAGGCCGGCGTCCAGAGGCTCGACGGCGAACACGTGCTCTGGTACGGACGCTCGCGCGTCGACAGCGACGACTTCTCGCGCATGTCGCGCCAGCGCTGCGTCATGGGCGCCCTGCTGGACCAGGCCACCCCCAGCGTCGTGCTGGCCAACTTCGGGAAGATCGCCAGCGCGACGCGGCACATGTTCCGCACGGACATCCCGCGCGACCTGCTGGAGCACCTGGTGCCGCTGGCACTCAAGGTCAAGGACGCCAGGACCACCAGCCTGCAGTTCGTCCCGCCCACGATCTGGCCGGGCGCGGCCGACTGGGTGAAGATCCGCCGCCTGACCGCCCGCGCGATCAAGCAGTCGGAGAACGCGGCCGCCCGCACCGTGGCCGCCGGCGCCAGCGCCTCCCCCACCGCCGCCTCCCCTACCGCCCCGGCCTCCCCCGGCGGCACGCCGTCCGGCCTCGCGCAGGGCACCACCGCGAGCCCGTCCGCCGGCACCCCCGCGGCCACACCGACCCCGACACATTCCCGCCTGGCGGCCCGTCCCACCCCCTCGAAGACCCCCACCCCCAACGACCAGACCGCCAAAACCCTCGCCGACGCCTGCGGCTTCTAACCCGCGACACCGCATCGTGACCAACTACCGGGTGGCCATATCCGGACGAAACGCATCGTCGGGAGAGTCCCCTGGCCGGCCCTTCCCTTCGGGCCATCCGAGCATGTGGCCGGAGTTGCCGCAGTACCGGGCAGGCGCCTGCCCCCGGTTCGTACTCCTCGGTGAAGCCGTTCTCATCGACGGCGCGGAACTGCCCCGCGGCGCGGCGGCATGGTTAAGCCTCGCTGACCGGGCTCGAACCGGCGTCCGGCACACGACTCACGGTCAACTCCAGGTGGCGCGCTTGAGCACATTCGACAGCCCCGGGGTGTTCCAGACGTCCACCACCAGGATCTGCGACTTGGGCAGGAACCACTCCTGCTGGGTGAAGCTCGCCGTCCGCCGGCCACCGTTGTTCGTCACGCACTGGTTGGGCCAGGCGGTGTACTTCGCCTTGTGGCCCCGTCCGACCTGACGCAGACCTGTCGAGGTGGCCTTTTCGGCGGGGTACCAGCTGTTCTTGGCGTTGAACGGGCAGGGAATCACGCCGCTGAAGGGGTGGAACTGGTATTTGCCCGTGTAGGTGATGGAACCGCCCCCGACCGGGAGATTGGTGTACGCCGTCGGCCCGAACAACCAGAACGCCTGGCAGTTCGGAGCGAAGGGTTCCGGCTTCTTGCACTTTCCGGTCGCCACCACGACCTTGTCTCCGTTGCGGTGCACCTTCCAGCCGGCGGGGAGCTTCAGGTTCATGCCCCGGAAGGAGAAGATCGCGGTACGCGAAGCCGACGAGGCCGAGGAGGCCGAGGAGGCCGAGGAGGCCGAGGAAACCCCTGCCGCCGGAAGTCCCGATGCGGCCGAGGCCGCGGCCGGAGCGACGATTACGGCGAGCGCGGCTGGGACGATAACGACAGAAGATCGTTTTCTCATGGTGAGAGAGTACAAGTCCCCACTTGTCGATCTCTAGATTCTCAGTTGCGGTGCGCTTCATCGACGGAACGCCCCGGCGTACTGGGCGTGCTCAGGCGGCGGCACGCCGTCCGGCCTCGCGCAGGGCACCACCGCGAGCCCGTCCGCCGACACCCCGCGGCCACACCGACCCCACACGTTCCCGCCTGGCGGCCCGCCCGCGGGGGACGGATCGGAGTCGCTGGAGTACACGGCCTACGAGTACGGCAGTTCCGATCCCGAGAACCCACGGTTCGACCAGCTGACCTCGATGACGGATCCACGCGGCGGCGGATCCTCGCCCGCGTACCGGACAACTTTCGAGTACGACGCCTTCGGCCAGCTCACCGCCCGGTGGGCTCCCCCCGATACCGGCGGCCATAGGGCCTGGACCCAGTACTACTACACCGTCGGCGACGAGCCTGCCTACGGCGGAGGGGTGGTGCCCCACGGACTGGTACGCCGGGTGATCGCCCCGGGGAGAACCGACCCCGAGCACGGGCCGGTCCATGACTTCACCCTCCCCGACATCGGAGCACGATGGACACAGGCAGGTCGTTTTGTCGGATTCCTGGACTAGTGATGCCCGAGCTCGATCTTGAGAACATCTTGAAGAGCGTGCGTCTCCAAGACGGGGGACTCGTAGAGATTCACGTTCTCGACACGTCCTTCGATGATTGGGCCGCAGTGGTCACATGCCTGCAAGAGGCGGGCTACGTGACAAGCCTGACCTACGCGGGCCAAAGAGTCACCGGCGGGCTGTCTGCGGCGATGTTCACAGAAGGACACGACGCCGGTTACACCCTGGAGATCAAGGTGGGAGAACAACAGACCTGGACGACGGGCCTGTATTCGGAGGATGCCATCGACCTCCAGGGCGATCCGCGATCTATCAAGTCGAGTACGGACCTGACCGAGGTGGTCGGTGTGATGAACCTGATCAGCACAGCAACGGGGAAAACCGTGGTCCTGCTGCCCGAAACCCTCGACCCGAAGAACACGAGACCTTATCTAGCCGTTCAGCGGTGACCCGTGCCCGGCCCCGCCACGCCGGAGCCACTACAGAGCTCGTGCCGTGCGGGGTAGGAGGGCGAAGGCGCCCAGGTACAGGAGGCCGGCGACGACCAGGAGGTCCTCGTAGCCGATGATCAGGCTGAGGTATTCGAGGCAGCCGCCGAGGATCGCCCCCAGCAGGTTGGCGCCGAAGGAGATCGTCGGGTCGGCGGCGTCGGCGAAGCGTTTGGCGAACACGACGTTGGCCGCGAAGATCGGCAGGAACGCGATCACCACCGCGCACACGAGCCGTAGTGGCACCGGTAGCCCGAGCAGCCAGGAATTGGGCACGATCGCGGCGAGCACGAGGCCGCCGAGCAGGATGGCGTACATCACCGGCAGGGACGGCGTGCGGAAGCGCCGCGTCACCTCCACCGCGGCCAGCACGGCGACCAGCACGCCGGCGAACACGACGGCGTTGACCACCCAGGTCGTGCCGAACAGCAGCGCGAAGCCGGTGACGTTCTTGGTCTCCAGCAGCAGGAACGAGACGCCGAGCAGGAACAGGTCGGCGTAGGGCCGCATGCGCCGGAACGGGCCGGCCACGGCGCGCACCGCGACGATGCTGACCAGCAGCACCAGCCCGAGCGTGATCAGGTAGATGGACGGGATGTCGCGCCCGTGCAGGTAGAGGAACGGCCGGTCGTCCACCGCGGGGGGCGGCGTGTCGGCCTTCGCGCCCGCCCACTCGGACGCGCAGCGCTGCGCGTCGGCGGTGACCCCGGCCGTGATCACGGCCTGCTGCCCGCCGCCGACCTCGTCCACGCAGGGCTTGTGCCCGAACGCGGCCTGGGCGGTGGAGGCGAGCCGGTCGACCAGCCACTGCTCGCGGTAGTAGTTGTACATCGAGAAGGCGCCGCCCGGCTTGAGGTGGTCGTGGGCGGCCTTCATCGACTGCTCGGTGAACAGGTAGCTCTCCAGCCGCAGCGAGCTCGCCCCCGAGACCAGGGTGAGCGAGTCGGGCAGCGCGAACAGGATGAGGTCGTACTTCTTGTCGGTGCGCTCCAGAAAGGCGCGGCCGTCGGTGACGTGCGTGGTGACGCGCGAATCGCTGTAGGGCTGGTCGGGGTGGTAGAGGCCGCCGAGCTCGCGCAGCTTGGGGTCGATCTCGACGGCGTCGACGTGCTTGGCGCCCTTGGACAGGGCGATGGCGACGTCGGTGCCGCTGCCCGCGCCGACGATGAGCACGTCGTCGAGTCGTCCCGCCGACGTGGCCCGCTCGTACGGGACGGCGTACTGGCGTTCGTACTGGAGCCTGGCGGCGGCGGGGACGGCCTGCTGGTGCGGGATGCCGTTGACCGAAATGGTGAGGGCGGGCGCGGGGCCGTAACTCTCGCGCTTGTAGGTGACCTTGTAGTACGGGGACCACAGCGCGCCCGCGGTGAGGGTCTCGGAGCCGAGGGCCGCGACCACGACCAGCGAGGGCAGGGTGACCAGCAGGAGGTAGTTGCTCAGCTTGCGTGGCTGCAGCAGCACTCCGTAGGCGACGGCGGCGACGACGCCCCAGACCATGGGCGGGGCGCTGGCGAACGACAGCAGCGAGAACGCGGCGATGCCGGTGAGGCTGCCGATCAGGTCGTAGCGGTAGGCCTCCAGGCGCGGCAGCTCGGGGAAGCACCGGCCGACCAGCTCGGCGGGGCCCATCAGGACGATCGCCGCCGCGAGGAACACCACGGGCAGGATGGCCCACGCGGGCGGCCCGCTGGTGCTCAGGCTGGTGAAGTACAGCACTCCCTCGGTCTCGCGGTTGACGGTCACCGGGAAGAACAGGACCACCAGGACCAGCAGGGCCAGGACGATCGGCGAGTAGTACGGCTGGGCCTTGCTACGGCCGACCCGCAGGAAGCCCAGGCCGATGCCGAGGAACGAGCCGAGCAGGACGAAGTTCGTGAAGTAACTGAGGTGGACGATGTTGGAGCCCGTCCAGCGGATCAGCGCCAGCTCCAGGAAGAGCATGAATGCGCTGGCCACCACCAGCCTGGGGCGCACCGGGAGCCACTGCTCGTCTCCCGTTCCGGACTCTGGACGTGACGGCATGTCCACCTCGGCGATCATGTGTCTCAACGTAGCCAAACGACGCCTCTGACGGAAGGCTTTGCACAAGACCGACTCGGCAGTGGAACGTCCCGAAAAATTTTGGCGCGCTCTTTCGCGGTACCTCGCGGCGATATGGCGGCGCACATGACATTTCTGCTGGTGGACGCGCTGAACGCGATGCACCAACGTTGTTGCGTTCCTACCTCGTGCTCCTTCAGGGTGGTGTCCTCATGCGGGTCCTGATCCAGCTCCGTCCCTCGCCCGACGTCGTCGCCGCCGTCGCGGCCCCCGACCTCACCGCGACCACCGCGGACGTCACCGGCGAACTCCCCGGCGTCGCGCTCGACCACTCCTACACACCTGTCGCCCTCCCCCGCCCCCACCCCGCGGCCGGCGGGGGCGACCCGCTCTCGCTCAACCAGCGGCTGAACTTCTCCATGGCCCCGGAGGAGGCGTCGGTGCTGGTCAGGGGCGAGATCTCCGACGACGAGACCGCCGCCCGCATGGCCCTGCTGCCCGGCCGCCACAACGGCGTCGTCGCCGTCTACGCCGATCCGGTGATCGAGACGAGCCTCACCTGCGGCGGCACCCCGCCCGTCGGGACCTGGCGGGACGTCGAGCGGCTGCTCGCCGTCCCGCGACTCCAGGCCGAGGGATACGACGGCGAGGGCGTCGCGCTCGCGATCTGCGACACCGGCGTCAACTCCGCGCACGTCACCCGTGCCCTCGGCCGGAGCTTCACGGTCGACGCGCGCCGCAGCTGGACCCCCGCGAGCGTCTCCGGGAGCGCCGGGCGGTTCCCCGTCGACCACGGCACGATGTGCGCCTTCGACGCGCTCATCGCCGCCCCCAACGCGTCGATCATCGACGTGCCCGTGCTGCTGTCCCGCCGGCAGGGCGGCACGGTCATGGACGGCCTGCTCTCCGACGCCATCGCCGCGTTCTCCCACCTGCGCACGCTGCTGGACGCCCAGCCCGCCGCCACCCGCTCGCTGGTGGTGAGCAACAGCTGGGGCTCGTTCTCCCCGCTGTGGGACCTGGCGCCCGGCCAGCCGGGAAACTACTCCGACAACGCCGCCCACCCGTTCAACATCATCGTGGGCAGCCTGGAGCGGGCGGGGGCCGACATCCTGTTCGCGGCGGGCAACTGCGGGGCCGAGTGCAAGGACCGCCGGTGCGCCTTCCCGGCGCGGCCGATCGTCGGCGCCAACTCCCACCCGCAGGTGCTGTCGATCGGCGGGGTCGACACCAACGGCGTGCGCGTCGGCTACTCCTCGCAGGGGCCGGGGCGGCTCAGCGACCGCAAGCCCGACGTCTGCTCCTACACCCACTTCGCGGGGTCCGGCGCGTTCGGGGCGGGCACGCCCGATTCGGGTACCTCCGCGGCCTGTCCGGTCGCCGCCGGGCTGGTGGCCGCCATCCGCACGCGCTGGCCCGCCTCGGTGATCTCCCCGGCACAGCTCCGCACGCTGCTCCACCGCACCGCCGACGACCGCAGCGACGTCGGGTTCGACTACGACTACGGGTACGGCGTCGCGGACACGGCGGGCCTGCTGGCGTCGCTCGAGCGGCG
Source organism: Sphaerisporangium album (assembly GCF_003323745.1). Classification (GTDB taxonomy): domain Bacteria; phylum Actinomycetota; class Actinomycetes; order Streptosporangiales; family Streptosporangiaceae; genus Sphaerisporangium; species Sphaerisporangium album. The sequence continues at coordinate 553,413 of NZ_QOIL01000001.1, read as the reverse complement.
GACCGCCCGAACCGCCCTAACCGCCAAGGTGTGAGGCGGTCCCGTTGACCGGCACGGTGACGGGCGCGCCGCCCGGCGCGGTGACCGGGCCGCGGCGGGACGCGTAACGTGAGGGCCATGGTCCTGGTCACGGTACGGCTCCCGCAGGAGGCGACGCTGGAGGACGCCCTGCGGCGGCTCGGCCTCACCGAGGACGACGTCGACACCGCCTACGGCCTGGTGCCGCTCGACCCCGAGCAGGGCCTGTACGCGCTGCGCGTCACCGAGGAGGCCGGCCGCCGCGTCGGCCAGGCCGGGGGCGGCGGCCCGTTCGCCGACCCCCCGATCGAGCCCTACGGTCCGCCAGGCTGAACGGGAATCGAGCGCTACGGCCCGCCGGGCCGAACGGGGATGGCGAGGGTGAAGGTCGCGCCGTGGCCGGGTGAGTGGGGTTGAGTGTCTACAAGATCGGGAGTACTCCAAGCTCAAGCGATCTTTGCCCGCCACCGTCCACGCAACAGCGTGATCTCTCCAGTGGGGCTGATCAACGTCTTAGCACCGTAGACCGGAAGACCTCCGTCCACCAGCCATTGGTGCCGGATCTCCTCCAAGACGTCCCACAGCCGCCGAGGTCCGCCTTGATGGACGAGCG
>NZ_QOIL01000001.1:0-552772 GCF_003323745.1 Sphaerisporangium album | reverse complement strand
CCGATCCTCGTCGAACCGGTGCTCGATACCAGGCGCGGTCACCTCCGGCATCGAGGCCAGTTCCCATGCCTCGCGTACATCGGTCACCGGATAGCGACCCGGACCGACCTGTTCCCCGTCCTCATGACGTGGATCTCGGCCAGAGGACTGATCTTGACGTTGCCCGCGACCAGGAAGCGCGACAGACACGTTCGAACCCCGGCTGCGGGCGGCCCGAATAACTTTTATCGGCCGTAAATAAAGGATCGAAAGCGGTTTGACAGGGGTGTACCCCAGATTTGTCCACGAGTAAGTCACGCGAAAGAGCCTGCAATAACGGCCCCTCCCTCAGTCCGGCGCCCACGAGCCGCGCCGGCCCGCCAAGAGGAGAACAGCATGACGAACTACCCGTGTGAGGCACCCCCCTGCCACCGTCCCGCCTCCGGCGACGCGCGTCCACCCGCGCTGCCGGGCCTGCGGGTCTGCGCCTCGTGCCGCGCGTCCGTACGCCGTGACCTGCTGCGGTTGCCGGACCTGCACGAGGCGTGCGCCGAGGCGCTGACCTCCGGCCCGCGCGCCTTCACCGAGCGGGTCAGCGGCAGGCGGCCCTCGGGGATCAGCCTGAACGAGGCCGCGGTGTCCGCGCGCGCGGACGTGGTCGCCTTCCTGGCCTGCTGGACCGCGCTCGTGGCCGACGAGCGCGCGACGCCCGGACCGCGATCCTCGCAGGTCACCCGCCTGGCCGGCTTCCTTGACCAGCACCTCGACTGGCTGCTCGGGCACCCCGCGGCGGGCTCCCTCGCCGCGGAGATCGCGGAGGTGACCGCCGCCGCGCGGGCCGCGCTGGAGCCCCGGCGTGAGTCCCGCCGGGAGCTGGGATCGTGCGGGAACCCGGGCTGCTCGCTGACGCTGTACGCCGGGAGCGGCCCCGGGCAGGCGTCCGAGGTGAGGTGCGAGGCGGGTCACGTGTGGCACCCGCGGGAGTGGCTGCTGCTGGGCAGGCCGCTGGACCGGGCCCTGCTCGGCGGGGTCGCGGACGCCGACCCGGTCTCCGCCGGGGACGCGTTATGAGCCCCGGGCCGAGGCGGCGCACCGTCCCGACCGACCTCGCCGCCCTCGCGGCCGGGGTCTCGCAGGCGACGATCCGCAAATGGGCGAGCCGGGGGAAGCTGACCCGATACGGCAGCCCGGGACGCGCCGAATACGACCTGGACGAACTACGCCTTCTCGTGGCGCGCGTCAACCCCTGATCTCGCTATCGAAGCCTTTCCCCACACCCGCCGCGTTTCATCCGTGAACTGAGGTCCTTCCGCACAGAAGGGCCTCATTCGCATGCCCGGAAACAGGCCGGGAAGGCGCCCGGACAAACTGGTAAGCGAATTTTCCCGCAGAGGTTGACTCGCGGCCACGCCGGGTGTCACGCTTTTCCCACGGCACCGCTGTGCCCGGCGCCGGATCACCGCCCGGCCCCCTTTCAAGGGCCTGCCGCGCGAATATCCGCACCGACGGGCCGGCCCCCTTCCGCCGTACCGGAGGGCATTCGCCCGGCCACGCGCACGCGGTATCCGATCCGCCCGCGAGAAACGCGTTCTCCAGCCGTTCCAGGGAATGGTGGCGCCCCGCGCGCACCACTTCCCGGCGCTGCCGCGCCTCGGCGAGGACGCGCGGGCACAGCGGCGCCGACACCCGTCAGAACCCCTGAAAGGAGTGGCCCATGTCCATGGAAGCCGAGATCAAGCAGTTCATCGTGACGAACTTCGCCCCCGACGTGCCCGCCGACGAACTGCCGGCCGATCTGGACCTTCTGGACAAGGGGGTGGTCGACAGCCTCGGCCTGCTGCGCCTCATCGCGTGGGTGGGCGACAGGTACGACATTCCCCTCGGAGAGGCGAACATCTCCCCCGAGCAGTTCAGCTCGGTGCAGTCCATCGAGGGGTTCGTCCGCGAAACCCGCAGCCTCGTCTGAATCGCTTCACATCTATTAAGGAAAGGTACCGGAAATGATCGTTCGCGACAGGTCGGAAGTGAAGTGCGTGGAATGGGGAAACGGGCTGAGCTACCGGTTTCTCGTCCAGAAGGACAACATGGGGTTCACGGTCGCCCACACGGTCGTCCGCGCCGGGTCGAAGTCCCCGCTGCATTACCGCAGGCACCTTGAGGCCTGCTACTGCATCGCCGGGAGCGGCCAGGTGATCGCCTCCGACGGGACCGTCCACGACATCCGGCCGGGCGTGATCTACGCGCTCGACCAGCACGACGAGCACTTCCTGATCGCCGACCCCGGCGGCGACATGGAGCTCATCAGCGTCTTCAACCCGCCCTTACAGGGCGACGAGCGGCACAGCTTCGACAGCGACGAGTTCTCGCACTACTGACGGGGCCGTTCCCGGGGGGCGGCGGGCCGTGCCGCACACGGGGGCGCGACGACCCCCCGGGACCTGACATTCCCATCCACCGACCACGTGCACGTCAACGGAGGAACCTCCCATGTCCTTTCACGACCGGACGAGCCTGTACTCGATCTCCGACGAGGTCGTCGACGCCCTCGCGTCGGGGATGCCCGTGGTGGCCCTGGAGTCCTCGGGCATCGTGCAGGGCCTGAAGTACCCCATGAACCTCGAGACCGCCCTCGGCATGGAGAAGACGATCCGGGCGAACGGCGCCGTGCCCGCGCGCACGGGCATCGTCGACGGGCGCTTCGTCATCGGCATGTCCGAGCGCGAGATCGAGCTGTTCGCGACCACGCCCACCATCCCCAAGGTCGGCTCGCGCGACCTCGGGCCCGTCCTGGCGTCCGGCGGCCACGGCGGCACGACGGTCTCGGCCGCGCTGGTCGCCGCCGGGTTCGCCGGGATCGAGGTCTTCGCGGTCGCCGGCATCGGTGGCGTCCACTTCGACGCGCAGCGGACCTTCGACATCTCCGCCGACCTCGTCGAGTTCACCCGGCACCGCGTCGCGGTGGTGTGCGCGGGGGCCAAGTCGCTGCTGGACCCGGCCCTGACGCTCGAATACCTGGAGACCCAGGGCGTCCCGGTGGTGGGCTACCGCTGCGACGACTTCCCCGCCTACTACAGCGTGTCCAGCGGGCGGCGCAACCCGCGGCGCATGGACGACCTGCGGGAGTTGGCCTCGGCGATCCGCGCGCACTGGATGGTGGGCAACCGGGGCGCCTTCCTGGTCACCCACCCGATCGCCGCGCACGACGCGCTGCCGTCGGAGGAGATCTACGCACTCATCCACGAGAAGCAGGCCGAGGCCGAGCGCGCCGGCGTCAGCGGGCCGTCGATGACGCCGCACATCCTAAAGGCGGTGTCCGCGGCCACCGACGGGCGCACCGGGGAGGCGAACCGGTCGGTGCTGCTGTCCACCAGCGCGCTCGCCGCCGAGGTCGCCGCCGCCATGGCCGGGCGCCGGACGACGGAGAGCGCGGCGTGAGCGGCGTCCCCGCCGACGCGGTGCTGTTCGACCTGGACGGCACGCTGGTCGACACTCCGGGCGGCATGCTGAGGGTGCTGCGCGCGGTCCTCGCCGAGGCCGGGCGCGAGGTGGACGGCGAGCGGCTGCGCGTCACGATCGGCAGGCCGCTCGCGGCGTCGTTCGCCGTCCTGCTGGGCCTACCCGAGGACCACCCGGAGGTGACCCGCGCCGCCGCCCGCGCCCGCGAGCTGTTCACCGAGCTGGTCATCCCCCACGCCGCCGGCCTGGTCTACCCGGGCGTCCCCGAGCTCCTGGCCGCGCTGCGGGCGCAGGGACGGGCGCTGGCCGTCGTCACCAGCAAGGTCAGGCCCAGCACCGAGGAACTGCTCACGGCCGCCGGGCTGCTCGGCGCCTTCGACACGCTGTCCTGTCACGGCATGACCGAACGGGGCAAGCCGCACGCCGACCTGGCCCTGCTGGCGGCCGGCGCGCTCGGCGTGCCGCCCGGACGGTGCGTCGTGGTCGGCGACGCGGTGGACGACATGCTAATGGCCGGCGCCGCCGGAATGGACGGCTACGGCGTCGGCTGCGGCGTGGCGACGCCCGAGCAGCTCCGGCGCGCGGGCGCGCGCGCCGTGCTGGGCTCCACGGCGGAGCTGGCGGGCGTCCTCGGCCCCCGGCCGCTCCACCCGTCCCTCACCTGATCCTCGAACCGATCCCCGACGACCCCCCTGCCGATCTCGACACCTAGGTGATCTCCATGACCCCATCGGCCACCGGTCCCGCCGTACGGAGCCGGTCGGCGGGCGGCGCACTCGCCGTCCTCGCCGTGGCACAGTTCCTGATCGCACTCGACTACTCCATCGTCTACATCGCGCTGCCGAGCATCGGCCACGACCTCGCGCTGAGCCAGAGCTCCGTGCAGTGGGTGGTCAGCGGGTACGCCGTGTTCTTCGCCGGCTTCCTCATCGTCGGAGGACGGGCGTCCGACCGGTTCGGGCCGCGCACGCTGTTCGTCGTCGCGATGCTGCTGTTCGGCGTCGCCTCGCTGGCGGGCGGCCTGGCCCCGGGCGCGGCGCCGCTGCTGGTGGCCCGCGCCGCGCAGGGCGTCGCCGCCGCCGTCCTGCAACCGGCGGTGATCGCGCTGATCAACACCTCGTTCGCCACGGGGCCCGCGCGCAACAAGGCGCTGTCGGTGTGGGGAACGGTCGGCGCGTCGGGCCTGGCGGCCGGCGTCATCATCGGAGGGCTCCTCACCACGATGTCGTGGCGCTGGGTCTTCCTCATCAACCTGCCGCTCGCCGTCGTCTGCGCGCTGGCGGCGCCGCGGCTGCTGCCGGAGGGCGACCGGGCCGCGCGCCGGCGTTCGCCGCTGAACGTCCCGAGCGGGGTGCTGTGCACGGGCACCGTGCTGTCCGCCGCCCTGGCGCTGACCCAGGCGTCGACGCAGGGCTGGACGCACGCGAGCACGCTGGCCGGGTTCGGCGCGGCCGCCGTCCTGCTGGTGGCGTTCGTCGTGCAGGAGCGGCGCAGCCCTCAGCCGCTGGTCGACCCGCTGCTGCGCCGGACGCGTTCGCTGCTGGTGGGGTGCGGGTCCACCGCGTTCTACATGGCCAGCGTCGGCAACCAGTTCTTCGTCGTGACGCTGCTGGTCCAGCAGCTCCGCGGATACGGGCCGCTCGCGGCGGGGCTGGCGTTCCTGCCGATGGCGGTGGCGATCGCGGTGGCCAACTCGGTTTCCGCGCGCATCGTCGCCGCGCTCGGCGTGCGCCTCGCGCTCACGCTGGCGTTCGCGGCCGACGCGGTGGGGCTGCTGCTGCTCGCCGTGCAGGTGCACGGGGACGGGTACGCGCTGAACCTGCTGCCGGGGCTGCTGCTGACCGGCTTCGGGCACGGCGTCACCTACGTGTCGATGTTCATCGCGGGGACCGCCGACATCGCCGACCGCAACCAGGGCGTCGGCAGCGCGATGATGACGACCGCGCAGTACATGAGCGGCGCGCTCGGCGTGGCGATCCTCGTCCTGGTGCTCGGCCCGAACCCGCAGGCGGGCGACTTCGGCTGGGCGTTCGCCACCACCGCGGCGGCCGCGGGCCTCGGCGCCGTCCTGAGCTGGTCGGGCCTGGCGCGGAGACGGTCCCGGAGCGCGGCCCCGGCCGCGGACCTGGCGGAGGCCCCCTCATGAACGCGGGCGTGGGCGGAGGCGTGAACGGGCCCGTCAGGAACGGGCCCGGCGAGGGCGGCGCCCCGAACACGTGGTCGTGGGTCGCGCGGCTCGGGGTGCTGGTCATCCACAACGATCCGGTGGTCGAGGCGGAGCTGTGGGGCATGGCCCCGCCCGGCACCACCGTCCACGCGGCCCGGTTCGAGAGCCCGACCTCCGGAGGGGCCGAGTACACCGGCGCGCCGTGGAGCGAGGTGATCGAGTCGCCGGACGTGCGGCGCGGGCTGGTGCAGCTCGGCCAGATGGACCTGTCGGCGATCTGCTTCTGCTTCGGCTCGGCGAGCTTCTTCGGCGGGCTGGCGTTCGACGACGGGTTCGCGGCGGCGGCGACCGCCCTCGCCGGCGGCACCCCCGTCTACACCGCCGGGCAGGCGATCCGCGCGGCCCTGACGGCGACCGGCGTCCGCAGGCCGCTGGTGGTCGTGCCGCCGTGGTTCACCGCGCCGACCTTCGCCGCCACGCGCGGCTACCTGGCGGAGGCCGGGTTCGAGGCGGCGGGCCTGCTGCAGTACCGGCTCGGCGCCCGCTGGCAGGGCGTCCGCAGGCACCAGCTCTTCGACCGGGGCGGCCGCTTCGAGGTGGACCCCGAGGAGGTGCACCGCCAGGTGGCCGCGGCGTTCCCCCCGGACGCCGACGGGGTGCTGATCCCGGGCAGCGGCTTCCGCTCCTGGGAGGCCATCGACAGCCTGGAGCAACGCTTGTCCGTGCCGGTGATCACCTCGAACCAGGCGTGCCTGTGGCGCCTGCTCGACCTGACGGGGGTCCGGACGGGCGTCCCGGGGGCGGGACGGCTGCTGACCCCCCGGTCGCGGGCCGCCTGACGATCCGCCCGCGGGCCGCCCGGCGATCCGTCCTCCCGCTTCAGCCCGCCCGGGCGTCCGCCGTGAGCGGCGCCCCCGGCGGGCTTCGTCATGCCGCCCGACGGCGGCTTTCCGCTTTGGAAGGAGTTCTCATGGCATCCAGTTCTTTCGTGGCCGCGTTCGACCGGCAGGTGAGAGCGCGGCCGGACGCGCCCGCGCTCTCGTGGGGGGAGCGCGTCGTCGGCTACGGGGAGCTCGCCCGCCTGTCCGAGCTCGCCCGCGCGGCGCTCGGCGAGGCGGACCTCCCCGAAGGAGCGCCCGTCTGCGTGCCTGCGCGCAAGTCGCCGCGGACCATCGCCCTGCTCATCGCCTGCGTCCGCGCCGGCAGGCAGGTGCTGCTGCCCTCGGAGGGCCTAGGGTCGACGGCGCTGGCCGAGCTGTGCGTGCGGGTCGGGTGCACGCACGTGCTGGAGGCCGACGGGGACGGGTCCGGCCTGACGGCACGCGCGGTGTCCGAGCTCGGCGGCGCGTTCGACCCCGCCGCCTCGGCGGGCCCGCCTGCCGCCGACGCCCTGGCCGAGCCCGGCCTGCTGCTGACCACCTCCGGGTCGACGGGACTGCCCAAGATCGTGGTGCTGTCCGCCGACGGCGTCGACCGGTTCATGGACTGGGCGGTGGGCAGGTTCAGCATCGGGCCCGGCGCCCGCGTGCTCAACTACGCGCCGCTGAACTTCGACCTGTGCCTGCTGGACGTGTGGGCGTCGCTGTCGGCGGGGGCGTGCGTGGAGCTGGTCGACCCCGGTCGTGCCGCCGACGGCTCCTATCTCGCCGGGCTGTGCGCCGCGCGCGAGCCGGAGGTGATCCAGGCGGTCCCCATGTTCTTCCGCCTGGTCACCGAGGCCGCGAGCCGCGCGGGCCAGGTGTTCCCCGGCGTGCGGGAGGTGATGTTCACCGGGGACGTCATGCCGCTCGCGCTGCTGGAGCGGGCCGCGGCGACCTTCCCGAACGCCCGCATGTGGAACATCTACGGCTGCACCGAGACCAACGACAGCTTCCTGCACGAGGTGACGCTGGAGGAGGTCCGGGAACTCGGCGTCGTGCCGATCGGCCGTCCGATCGAGGGCGTGCACGCCACGATCGTGGACGAGGCGGGCGAGGTGGTGACCGGCGCGGGCGCGGGCGAGCTGGTGGTCGCCACGCCGTTCCAGTCCCGCGGGTACTCCGAGCCGAGGCTGGACCGCGAGCGGTGGCGCGACGGCTACTTCCGCACCGGCGACCTCGTCCGCCGCGACGAGCGCGGGCTGGTGTTCCTGACCGGCCGCAACGACCACCAGGTGAAGGTGCGCGGCGTGCGGACGAACCTGCAGGAGGTCGAGCGGGTCGTCCTCGCGCACCCCGAGGTGCTGGAGGCCGCGGTGGTCGCGGTGCCGGACGAGGCCGCGGGCAACGTCCTGCACGCGGTGGTCCGCCGCCTGCCCGGCTCCGGCATGAACGGCCTGCGGCTGCGCGTCCACTGCGCGGCCGGCCTGCCGAGGACGGCGATCCCCGGCGTGATCGAGATCGTCGACCAGGCGCTGCCCCGCACGTCCACCGGGAAGATCGACCGCACCTCGGTGCGGCGGCGCCGGATGGCGTTCACCCCGTGACGGTCCGGCCCCTGTGGCCGGCGACCCCTAGCGAAAGTCTGAGGATCATGGTGTGGAATGAGGACCAGCGCGCGCTGCGCGCGGCCATCGAGGAGCTCGGCGACCTGCTCAGCAAGGAGCACGTCGAACGGGACGCCGGCGCCGAGTTCCCCGTCGAGGGCTGGGCGCGCGTCCGCGAGACGGGCCTGTTCGGACTGCCGTTCGACCCCGCGTGGGGAGGGCTCGGCCAGGACCTGCTGACCACGATGTACGTGCTGGAGGGGCTGGGCTACGGCTGCCGGGACGGCGGCCTGAGCTTCTCGGTCTCGACGCACATGGTGAGCACCGGCGTCCCGTTGCAGCGTTTCGGCTCGCCCGCGCTCAAGGACCGCTATCTGCGGCGCGTCTGCGACGGCTCGGTGATCGGCGCGCACGCGATCACCGAGCCGGAGGGCGGCTCGGACGTCATGGCGATGCGCACGTCGGCCGTCCTGGACGGCGACGCCTACGTGCTGAACGGCGCGAAGTCGTTCGTGAGCAACGGCCCGGTGGCGGACGTCTTCGTCGTCTACGCGCGCACCGGCCGGCGCGGCAGCCCGGCCGCGATCACGGCGCTGCTGGTGGACCGGGACACGCCGGGGCTCACCGTGGGCAGGCCCGTCGCGAAGATGGGCCTGCGCACCTCGCCGCTGTGCGAGCTGTTCTTCGACGACTGCCGGGTGCCGGCGGCGAACGTCGTCGGGTCCCCGGGCGCCGGGTTCCTGATCATGGACCACGTGATGAAGTGGGAGATCCTCTGCTCCTTCATCATCAACGTCGGCGAGATGCAGCACCGCCTGGAGCGCTGCGCCGGGTACGCGCGGACCCGCACGCAGTTCGGCAGGCCGATCGGCGCCTACCAGTCGATCGCCAACAAGATCGTCGAGATGAAGATCGTCACGGATACCGCGCGCAAGTGGCTGTACGACACCGCCGCCAAGCTGCGCGACGGCGAGAACGTCACCGTGGACATCGCCATCAGCAAGCTGCTCGCCAGCGAGGGGAACGTCACCTCCGCGCTGGCCGCCGTCCAGGTCTTCGGCGGCTACGGCTACACGGCCGAGTACGGCCTGGAGAAGGATCTGCGCAACGCGGTCGGCGGCACCATCTACTCCGGCACCTCCGACATCCAGCGCCAGCGCATCGCCAGCATGATCGGCCTTTGAGGAGAGCGACGATGACAGTGCCAACGACGGGAACGGACACCACCCCCGGGGACGACCTGCTGCGTGTCACCGAGTTCCTCGACCACGACAGCGAGATCGTCCAGGACTTCGTCCGCGCGGCCCTGCCCGGCGGCGGCGCGGGGATGAGCGACGTGGAGCGGGCGTGCGCGCTGTACTACGCCGTCCGCGACGGCATCCACTACGAGGTGTACGGCGCCGACCTGACCCGCGACGGGCTCAAGGCCAGCTCCACCATCCGGCGCGGGATGGGCTTCTGCGTGCACAAGTCGATCGTGTACGCGGCGGCAGTCCGCTCGGTCGGCGTGCCGAGCCGCATCTACTACGGCGACGTCCGCAACCACCTGGCCTCCCCCCGGCTGGAGGAGCTGATGGGCGGCAACGTGTTCTGCTTCCACAGCCTCACCACGGTGTTCCTGGAGGGCAGGTGGGTGAAGGCGACGCCGGTGTTCAACAAGATGCTGTGCAGGCTGTACAAGATCAGGCCGCTGGAGTTCGACGGCCGCAGCGACAGCATGTACCACCCGTACGACGAGGACGGCCGCCGGCACATGGAGTTCCTGCGCGCGCACGGCGACTTCGACGACGTCCCGTACGAGATGGTGGTCGGCGGCATCCGCCGGGCGCACCCGCGCCTGTTCGAGAGCAGCCACACCACGGCGGCCGGCTCGCTGGTCGCCGACGCGACCGGGCTCGGCGCCGCGGGCGGGGCCTTAAGGGCCGGTGCGTCGTGACGGGCGCGCCGGCCGGCGCCACGGCGGGCCCGCGCGCCGGGCGCAGGCCGCCCACCAGGACGGCCGTCGACCTGGAGCTGATCGTGCCCGCCTTCAACGAGGCGGGCCGCCTGCCGGAGACGCTGCGCGCGCTGACCTCGTTCCTCGGTGAGCGGCCGTGGCGGTCGCGCATCGTCGTGGTCGACAACGGCAGCACCGACGACACGACCGCCGTCGTGGTCGCCGCGGACGGCGGCCGGGTGGAGACGGTCGCGATCGGCTGCGCCCGGCCCGGCAAGGGCGCCGCGGTGCGGCGGGGCCTGGCGGGCAGCGGCTCGCGGTTCGTGGGGTTCGTGGACGCCGACCTGTCCACCCCGGTGCGGACGCTGACCCGGGCGATGGCCGAGCTGCGGGACGGCGCCGCCGCCGCCATCGCCTCCCGGCACGCGCCGGGCGCCCGGTTCGTCCACCCTCAGCCGATGCGGCGCAGGGCCGGTGGCGCGGTGTTCCGCATGCTGGCCAGGCCGCTGCTGCCGGGCGTCCACGACACCCAGTGCGGGTTCAAGATATTCGAGCGGCATGCGGTGCAGGACGCGCTGGCCCGGTGCCGCGTGAGCGGGTTCGCGTTCGACGTCGAGCTGCTGCGGCGGATCCGCCAGGCCGGGGGCCGCATCGTGGAGGTCCCGGTGGAGTGGACCGACGACGCGCGCTCGACGTTCCGGCCGCTGCACGACGGCGTGCCCGCGTTCACCGACCTGCTGCGCCTGTACCGGGCCGATCCGCGATGAGCGCGGATCGGCCCCTCGGCGGGCGTCATGTGCTGATCGTGAGCCGGCGGGACGTCGGGCACCCGCAGGCCGGGGACGCGGAGCGCTACCTGCACCGGATCGCCCGGCTCTGGGTGAGGTGGGGCACGCACGTGACCTGGGCCGCCACCCGCCCGCCCGGCGCGGCGGCCCACGAGGTCATCGACGGCATCGAGGTGCTGCGCTCCGGCGAGGCGCTCGGCATGTACCCGCGGACGGTGCTGCGCCTGCTGCGGCGGGGCGAGCGCTTCGACGCCGTCGTCGACTGCACGAGCCGCATGGCGTTCGCCGTCGCGATGATCAGCGGGCGGCGGCTGCCGGTGGTGCAGGTCGTCCACGACGACAGCCGCCCGCCCGCCCCGGCGGGACGGTTTTCCCTGACGGCGGCGCTGGAGGGCCTCCTGGCCGGGCCGCTCGCCCGGTGGAGCCGCCGCGACCGGGCCGTCGCCGCGCCGTCGGCGTCCACCCGGCACGAGCTGCGGCGCCGGCGGGGCTTCCGCGGCCCGATCTTCGTGGTCCCGGCCGGCGCGCCGGCCTCGACGCGGCCGACCGGCCCCCCGTCCCCGCCCGCACGACCGGCCGGCGGCTCGTCCTCACCGGCGCGACCGGCCGCCGGTCCGTCCTCGCTCACCCGGCCCGCCGCCGGCCCGTCCGAACAGGGTTCCCCCATGCCGGGCGAGCGCTGGGAGCGCAGCGCCCGTCTGCTGGCGGGGGTGGTCGCCCACCAGCTCGGCGGCGACCGGTCCCGGCGGCGCGGCAGGGCCGAGCGGCGGTACGCGCGCTCCGATCTCGCGACGCTGGTCCGCTACCCCGCCGGGCCCGTCCCGGTGCCCGGCCACCGCCTGCGCGCGTCCGACGAGGTCGGCGTCTCCGGCGGGACGGTCAGCCTGCTGCTCAACGGCTGCGACGAGTTCGACGCGCTCGGCGTGCTCGACCGGCTCGGCGTCGAGGACGCGCTGATCCGCGTCGCCACCTGGGAGGACCTGCTCGCGGGCCCCCAGGGCACCTCCCCCGTACCCCCCGGCCTGGACTCCGGCCGGTCGTTCACCGGCACGTCGAAAGGTTGACCATGTCCACCCCCCAGACAACCGCCAAGCGCGTCCCGCTCCGGGTGATCACCTGGTCCGCGGTCGCGGTCACCTCCGTGATACTCGCCCTCATCGCCGCGTACGTCTACCAGCACGACTCGTACTGGAGCCAGCGGTGGACGGTCGACCTGACCGTCTACCTGGCCAGCGGCCACACCGTCCGCGACGGCCAGTCGCTGTACGACCTGGTGGTGATGAGCCCGCTGTACGGCCCGATGCCCTACCTGTACCCGCCGCTCACCGCGATCCTGTTCTTCGTCCCCCTGTCGTTCCTGCCCGCCGCGACGGCCAGCCTGGTGTGGAACGCCGTCTCGCTGATGGCGCTCGGCGCCGTGGTGTGGATGACGCTGGGCATCGCCGGTGTGCGCGACGGCCGGGTCAAGGCCGTGCTGACGATCGCCGGGCTGATCCTCACCGCCTGGCTGCTGCCGGTCCGGGTGCAGCTCGTCGCCGGTCAGATCAACATGTTCCTGCTGCTTCTGGTACTGATGGACTTCCGTAAGCCCGACAGCCGCTGGAAGGGCATCGGCATCGGCATCGCCGCCGGGCTCAAGGTCACCCCGCTGATCTTCATCGTCTACCTGCTGGTCACCCGCCGCTGGGGGGCGGCCCGCAACGCGGTGCTGGCGTTCCTCGGCACGGCGGCGGTGGGCTTCCTGGTCCGTCCCGCGGACTCGATCACCTACTGGGGCGGCCTGGTGTTCCACTCCTCCCGCGCGGGCGGCGTCTTCGACACGCCGAACCAGTCGCTCGCGGGCATGCTGGCGCGGGTGCTGGCCAGCGACGCGTTCTCGCAGTGGTGGCTGGTCGTGATGGTGGTCGTCGGGGCGTACGGCCTGGGCGTCGCCGCGTACGCCTTCCGCAGGGGCGCCGACTTCCTCGGCTTCTCGGCCACGGCGATCACCGGGCTGCTGATCTCCCCGGTGAGCTGGGAGCACCACTGGGTGTACGTGATCCCGCTGCTGATCTGGCTGGCGATCTGGGCGTACACCAGGCGGGCCGTGGCGGTGGCGCTCGGCACGGCGCTGCTGACGGCGATCTTCACGGTGCGGGTGTTCATGATCGTCGGCATCCAGGAGGCGCCGCCCGCGCCCATGGACCTGGCGCTGTGGCAGCAGGTGGTCGCGAACATGTTCCCGCTGACCGGCCTGGCGCTGCTGTTGCTCGGCCCGCTGTGGGTGCGGCGGCACTTCCGCCGCTCCGGCGCGGTGGGCGCGACGGTCGCGCCGGCGGTCTCCGGCCCGGTGCTCGGCGGGCGGGGCACGCTGCCCGCGATGCGGTTCGCCGAGCCCGAGCCCGAGGCGCGGTGAGCGGTCTCGGCGAACGGCGGGCCGCCCTGGCGGGCGAGGTCGCGAAGTTCGGGGCCGTCGGTGTCGTCGCCACCCTGGTCGACATCGGCGGCTTCAACCTCCTGCACTACGCCCTCGGCTGGGGACCGCCGGCGGCCAAGGTGGCGGGCACGGTGGCCGCGACGACGTTCGCCTACCTCGCGAACCGGCACTGGACCTGGCACGACCGCGCGCGCGGCGGGGTGGGCCGGGAGTACCTGCTGTTCTTCGTGCTGAACGGCCTGGCCCTGCTGGCCGGGCTCGCGTGCGTCGCGTTCACCGAGCGCGTCCTCGGGCTGCGCGACCCGGTGAGCCTCAACCTCGCCAACCTGGCCGGATACGCCCTCGGGACCCTCTTCCGCTTCTGGTCGTACCGCAGGTGGGTGTTCCTGGCGCCGGCCTGACGCGCCCGCCGGGGTACCGGCGCGGCGCGCCTCAGCGCGAGTAGTGCTCGACGACGAGCTGCTCGTCCACCAGGACGGGGATCTGCGGCCGCTCCGGCCTGCTGACCAGCGTGAACCGCAGATCGCCGAGGTCGACGTCCAGGTAGGGCGCGGTGATCTGGTCGGCGTAGACGCCCTCGGCGGCCGCGACGAACGGCTGCATCGCCCGCGACCTGGGCCGGACGGCGACGGTCTGCCCCGGCTTCACCAGGTAGCTGGGGATGTCGACCTTGCGGCCGTCGACGGTGATGTGGCCGTGGTTGACGTACTGGCGCGCCGCGTAGATCGACGGGGCCAGCCCGGCGCGCATCACCAGGGAGGCCAGGCGGCTCTCCAGGATGGCGAGCAGTTCGGCCCCGGAGCGGCCGGGCCGGCGCAGCGCCAGGTCCCAGTACCGGCGCATCTGCTTCTCTGAGACGTCGTAGTACCAGCGGAGCTTCTGCTTCTCCAGCCGGCGGACGCTGTAGTCTCCGGCGGCGCGCCGGTTGGTGGAGCGGCCGTGCTCGCCCGGCGGGTACGGCCGCTTCTCGAAGTAGCGGACGGCCTTACGCGTCAGCGGCAACCCCGCCCGCCGGGAAAGCCGCACCTTGGGTCCTGTGTAGCGCACGATGACCTCGCTGTGATTAGGTAAGCCTAAGTAAGGGAAGCCTAACCTCAATTACACGCGCGACGCGAACTCGAACGACACCAGGAGCCACGCCATGCCTGTGACGGTCCCCCCTATCTCCGAACGTATCCGCAGCCTCGCGTCGGCCGCCTGCCCGACCCACGTCTCACTGAACGGCTCGGCCCACGCGGCGCGCGGCGGGGTGGACCGCGACGGCCGTCCGTTGCTGCTGGTCAAGCCGGGTGAGCCGCTGCACGGCGTCCCGGCGTCCGAGGACGTCGTCGTGACCGTGGACCTCGCCGCGACCCGCAGCCTCGGCGGCGTGGACCACCCGCGCGGCCTGCTGAAGATGCAGGGCTGGGCACAGGCGGTGCCCGCCGCGGACGTGCGGGACGCGGCCGTCACCGTGGCCGGGCGCTGCCCCGACGAGGCGCTGTTCGCCGCCGTGGAGGGCCGCCCCGAGGGGCCGCGCCTGTTCCGCGTCGACGTCGGCTTCGTGATCTACCTCACCGGCGACGAGTCGGGCATGCTGGACGCCGAGGACTACCTCGGCACCGAGCCCGACCCGATCATGGAGGCCGCCGAGAGCATGCTGCGCCACGTGAACGAGGCCCACCGCGAGCGACTGCGCCGGTCCGTCGAGGCGTTGACCGGCGAGCCGGCCGCGGACGCGTGGCTGTGGGAGCTGGACCGTTACGGCGCCACGGTGCGGGCGGGCGCCGAGTCGCCCGCGCTCATCCGGATCCCCTGGCCGGTACCGGCCGCCGGGCCGCGTGACCTGGAACGAGCCCTTGGCCACCTGATGGGCTCGTGCCGCTGACCCCGAGCGAGGCGTCGACCACCTCGGGCGCGAGAATGTGGTCGATCACCATGAGCGCGCAGCCGGTGATGCCCGCGCCGGGCCCGAGCCGGCTGCGCTCGATGCGCAGGCTGCGCGTGGACAGCGCCGTCGAGCGCCGGTAGACCACCTCGCGCACACCGGAGACCAGCGGCTGGAACTTCTCGGCGACGTCGCCGCCGAGCACCACGACCGACGGGTTGAGCAGGTTGACGGCGCTGGCCACGACCTCGCCGAGCAGGCGTCCGGCCCGGCGCACGACCGTCATCGTCTCGGCGTCGCCCGCGCGGACCAGCGTGACGACGTCCGACAGCGAGGTGACCTCGCGGCCCCGCGCCCGCAGGTCGCGCAGGATCGCCGTGCCGCTCGCCACCGAGTCGACGCAGTCGATGTTGCCGCAACGGCACAGCACGCCGCCCCCGTCGCGGACGGGGATGTGGCCGATCTCGCCCGCCGCGCCGAGCGCGCCGCGCAGGATCTCGCCCCCGGCGATCACCCCGGCGCCGATGCGCGTCGAGACCTTCACGAACAGCAGGTCGGCCAGCTCGCGTGCGTACGCCGCGCGGTACTCGCCCATCGCGACGACGTTCACGTCATTGTCCACGAACACCGGGACGGGGTAGCGCGCGGAGATCAGCGGCGGGATCATCACGCCCGTCCAGCTCGCCATCACCCGGGCGCTCTCGGTGCGCCCGGCCGCGAACTCGACGGTGGCGGGCACGCCGAGGCCGGCGCCGCGCACCGAGGACACCGGCCTGCCCTCCAGCAGGTCCTCCCAGATGTCCATCAGCATGGGCAGCACGACCCCGGGGCCGCGCTCCACGTCGATCTCCAGGTCGGTGCGGGCCAGCTCTGCTCCGGCGAGGTCGCACAGCGCGACCTGGGTGCGGCTGGCGCCGAGCGAGGCGACCAGCACGACGCCCCCGGCGGCGTTGAACGCGAGGCGCGCGGGCGGGCGGCCGCCGGTGGAGGGACCCTCGGTGTCCTCGACGACCAGGCCGTGTTCCAGCAGCTCACCGACGCGCAGCGCCACCGCGGGACGCGAGAGGCCGGTCACCCTGCCGATGTCGGCGCGCGTCACCGCCTCGCCGCTGCGGATGAGGTGGAGCACCTCACCGCTCGTGGCGAGCGCGGGGCCTGATCGTCGAACCATCGGCCAAGTCTAATCGCACCCCCTTTTGTAACTCAACATTCCTAAGTTCCTCAATTGAAAATGCAAAACTATGCTTGTGTGCGGCCAAAGTTCCGGTTACTGTCCGATCTGTCCTAGTTGGCAGAACGACGGAGCATTCCCCCGTGCCTGAGCCATCGACAGCGCCCCCGGCGGCCGAAGCGGCCTCCGCGCAGACCTCCGCGCGCCCCACCGCGCACGCCGCCGACCTCGTCGTGTTCGGCGGCACCGGCGACCTCTCCATGCGGAAACTGCTCCCGGCCCTGTACCACAGCGACCGCGACGGGCGGCTCGCCCCGGAGACCCGCATCATCGCCATGTCCCGCGGCGGGCTCGACGACGCCGACTTCCGCGGCAAGGTCGAGGCCGACGTCCGGCCCGGTCTGCACGCCGACGACGCCGAGGGGTGGGATCGCTTCCTCGGCCGCCTGCACCACGTCACGGCCGACGTCGCCGGCGACGCCCGCACCCACCCCGGATGGGGCCGGCTCGCCCGCATGCTGGCCGGGCGCGAGGACGTCGACCGGATCTTCTACCTGGCCAGCCCGCCGATGACGTTCGGCCCGTTCTGCCGGGCCGCGCACGCCGCCGGCCTGGTGACCCCCCGCTCCCGCGTGGTGCTCGAAAAGCCCCTCGGCCGCGACCTTGAAGGGGCGCGCGGCATCAACGACGAGGTCGGCGCCATCTTCGAGGAGCGCCAGATCTTCCGCATCGACCACTACCTCGGCAAGGAGACCGTCCAGAACCTGCTCGTGCTGCGGTTCGCCAACGCGTTCCTGGAGCCGATCTGGAACTCCCTGTGGATCGACCACGTGCAGATCACCGCCGCCGAGTCGGTGGGAACGCCCGGGCGGCGCGGCTACTACGACCACGCGGGCGCGCTGCGCGACATGGTGCAGAACCACCTGCTGCAACTGCTGTGCCTGGTCGCGATGGAGCCGCCCGCCCGCAACGACCGCGAGTCGATCCGCGACGAGAAGGTCAAGGTGCTCCAGGCGCTGCGGCCGATCAGCGGCACCGAGGCCGACCGGTTCACCGTCCGCGGCCAGTACGCGGCCGGCGAGGTGGACGGGCGCGCCGTCCCCGGCTACCTGGACGAGCCGGACAAGACCCCGCCCACCGACGCCTCACGGCACGTGGAGACCTTCACCGCGATCCGCGCCGAGGTGAAGAACTGGCGCTGGGCCGGCGTGCCGTTCTACCTGCGCACCGGCAAGCGCATGCCCTACCGCCGCTCGGAGATCGTCGTGCAGTTCAAGGACGTCCCGCACTCGATCTTCCCCGGCGGCAGCCCCAACCGGCTGGTGCTGCGCCTGCAGCCCAGCGAGGGCATCCACCTGCACATCATGGCCAAGGAGCCCGGCGCCGGCGACGTCGTCCCGCGCCCGGTGCCGCTCAGCCTCAGCTTCGCCGACACCTTCCGCGCCCGCGTGCCCGAGGCGTACGAGCGGCTGCTCACGGACGTGCTCGCCGGCAACCCCACGCTGTTCATGCGCCGCGACGAGGTCGAGGCCGCCTGGACCTGGATCGACCCGATCATCGCCACGTGGGAGTCGCGCGACGCCCTCCCCGAGCCCTACGCCGCCGGCACCAGCGGCCCCGCCGCGGCCCGCGAACTGCTCGGCCGCAGCGGCCGCGCCTGGCACGAGGAGGACCTGCCGTGAACCGCACCGTCCAGGAGGTCACCGAGCGCCTCGCCGAGCGCAGCGCCCGCACCCGCGACGTCTACCTCGCCCGCGTCGGCGAGGCCGCGCGCGAGGCCAGGCGGCGCGGCCCCGCCCGCACGGCGCTCGGCTGCGCGAACCTCGCCCACGGGTTCGCCGCCTGCTCCCCCGCCGACAAGCTGGCCCTGCGCGGCGCCGAGCGTCCGGGCGTGGCCATCGTGTCGGCGTACAACGACATGCTCTCGGCGCACCAGCCGTACGAGACCTACCCGGCGATCCTCAAGGAGGCCGTGCGCGAGGCGGGCGGGGTGGCGCAGTTCGCGGGCGGGGTTCCCGCGATGTGCGACGGCGTCACGCAGGGCCGCGCCGGGATGGAGCTGTCGCTCTACAGCCGCGAGGTCATCGCGATGGCCACCGCGATCGCGCTGTCGCACGACATGTTCGACGCCTCGCTGCTGCTCGGCGTCTGCGACAAGATCGTGCCGGGGCTGCTCATCGGCGCGCTGCACTTCGGCCACCTGCCCGCGATCTTCGTCCCCGCGGGGCCCATGCCGTCCGGGCTCCCGAACAAGGTCAAGGCGCGCACCCGCCAGCTCTTCGCCGAGGGAAAGATCGGGCGCGGCGAGATGCTGGAGGCCGAGGCCAAGTCCTACCACTCCCCCGGCACCTGCACGTTCTACGGCACCGCCAACTCCAACCAGGTGCTCATGGAGGTCATGGGCCTGCACCTGCCGGGCTCCACCTTCGTCAACCCGGGCACCGAGCTGCGCGACGCCCTCACGCGGTCCGCGGCCCGGCGCGCCGTCGAGATCACCGCGCACGGCCCCGAGTACACCCCCGTCGCCGAGGTGGTGGACGAGAAGGCGCTGGTCAACGCGGCCGTGGCGCTGCTGGCCACCGGCGGGTCGACCAACCACACCATGCACCTGGTCGCCATCGCCGCCGCGGCGGGCGTCGAGCTTCTGTGGGACGACCTGGCCGCGCTGTCCAAGGCCGTGCCCCTGCTCACCCGGATGTACCCCAACGGCCAGGCCGACGTGAACCACTTCCACGCGGCGGGCGGCATGCAGGCGCTGATGGGCGACCTGCTGGACTCCGGCCTGCTGCACGAGGACGTGCTGACCGTCGCCGGCCGCGGCCTCGGCCACTACCGCGGCGCGCCCGCGCTCACCGATCGCGGCCTCGTCTGGGAGGAGCGGGCGCCGGTCAGCGCTGACCTGGACGTGCTGCGGCCGGTCGCCGACCCGTTCTCAGCCGACGGCGGCATCCACATGCTCAGCGGCAACCTCGGCCGCGCGGTCAGCAAGGTGTCGGCCGTCAAGCCCGAGCACCAGGTGATCGAGGCCCCCGCCAAGGTCTTCGACGACCAGTCCGAGCTGCTCGCCGCGTTCGAGGCCGGGGAGCTGGACGGCCAGGACTTCGTCGCGGTGATCCGCTACCAGGGGCCGAGCGCCAACGGGATGCCCGAGCTGCACAAGCTCACGCCGCCGCTGGCCGTGCTGCTGGACCGGGGGCAGCGCGTGGCGCTGATCACCGACGGGCGCATGTCGGGCGCGTCGGGCAAGGTGCCCGCCGCGATCCACCTGTCCCCCGAGGCGGCGGACGGCGGGCCGATCGCGCTCGTGCGAGAGGGCGACCGGATCCGGCTCGACTCCGCCACGGGCACGCTGGACGTCCTGCTCCCGGACGGCGAGCTGGCCTCCCGTACCCCCGAGGGCCGTCCGCTGCGCGACGACGAGTGGGTGGGCACCGGGCGCGAGCTGTTCGCCGCCTTCCGCCGCGCGGCGGGACCGGCCGAGCGCGGCGCCGGGATCTTCGCCCCGAGCGGCGCGGAGGGCGGCGGCACGGACCGCCTCGACGCGGGCGCGGCGCTCGTGCTCGCCGGGGAGGGACGCGCGTGAGCGCGGGCGGCCCTCCCACGCCGGAGGCCCCCTGGCTGGTCGCCGACGTCGGCGGCACCAACGCCCGGTTCGGCCTGATCACCCGGCCCGGCGGGCGGCCCGGGAAGATCGTCGTACTGCCGGGGGCCGAGTTCGACGGCCTCCCCCAGGCGGTGGACGCCTACCTCGGCGACCACGCCGGAGGGGTGAGGCCCGCCGCCGCGAGCCTCGCCATCGCCGGGCCGATCGCCGGCGACCGCTACCGGCTCACCAACGCGGGCTGGTCGGGCTCGGTGTCCGCGCTCGGCATCCCGCACGTGGAGCTGCTGAACGACTTCGAGGCGCTGGCCCTCGCCCTGCCGCACCTGGACGGCCCCGAGCTGGCGTCCCTGGGCGGGCCCGGCCCCGCGCCCGACATGGTGAAGGCCGTGCTCGGCCCGGGCACGGGCCTGGGCGTGGCCGGGCTCGTCCCGGCCCGCTGCGGCTGGGTCCCGGTGCCCGGGGAGGGCGGCCACGTCACGGCGCCCGCCGTCACCGAGCTGGAGTACGAGATCGTGCGGGCGCTGAGGGCGGACGGGATGGCGTTCGTGGACGCCGAGCACCTGCTGTCCGGCCCCGGGCTGACGCGGCTGCGTCACGGGCTCGCGCTGGTGAACGGCACGCCGGTCGCGCCGCTGCCCGCGTCCGAGATCGTGGCCCGTATGGATGATTCGCTGTGCGCGCGTACGGTAGACGTATTCTGCGGGCTTCTGGGAAGCTTCGCGGCGAACGTCGCCCTTACGCTGGGCGCGCGAGGCGGTGTCTATCTCGGAGGGGGGATCGTGCCGAGGATCGTCGATCGAATCCGCGCGAGCGATTTCCGCCGCCGGTTCGAGGCCAACCTGGTGCTGTCCGACTACCTGACGGGCATCTCCACCTCGGCGATCGTCGCCGAGCAGCCCGCGCTCACCGGCGCGGCCGCCTGGCTCGCCCAGCGGACGCCGGACGCGTCCCCCGCCGCCACGGCGCACCGCGCCCGCCCGTCCACCTCCCGGGCCCCGCACCATCCGGACCCGTCTCAGGCACAGCAAGCAAGGAGCGCGACCACGTGAGCATCCTCGACCTCGCCCCCGTGATCCCCGTGGTCGTCATCGACGACGCGGAGACGGCCGTCCCGCTGGCGCGGGCGCTGGTGGCGGGCGGCCTGCCGG
Organism: Sphaerisporangium album; assembly: GCF_003323745.1. GTDB lineage: Bacteria > Actinomycetota > Actinomycetes > Streptosporangiales > Streptosporangiaceae > Sphaerisporangium > Sphaerisporangium album. Next base: position 531,776 of record NZ_QOIL01000001.1, on the reverse strand, counting down.
TCATCGAGGTGACGCTCCGCACCCCGGCCGCCCTCGACGCCATCGGCCGGATCGCGGCCGAGGTCCCCGAGGCGATGATCGGCGCGGGCACCGTACGGACCCCCGCCGACGTGCGGGCCTCGGCGGACGCGGGCGCGAAGTTCCTGGTCAGCCCCGGCACCACGCCCGTACTGGCCGACGCGATGCAGGGCAGCGGGCTGCCGTTCCTGCCGGGCGCGGCGACCGCCTCGGAGGTGCTCGCGCTCGCCGAGCGGGGCCTGACCGAGCTGAAGTTCTTCCCCGCGGGCCCCGCGGGCGGGGTCGCGTACCTGAAGGCGCTCGCCGGGCCGATCCCCGAGGTGCGGTTCTGCCCCACGGGCGGCATCCGCCCGGACAACGCCCCGGAGTACCTGGCGCTGCCCAACGTCGGCTGCGTCGGCGGCACCTGGCTCACGCCCCCGGACGCCCTCGCGTCCGGCGACTACGCGCGGGTCGAGAAGCTCGCCGCCGAGGCGGCCGCGCTGCGCGGCCGGCCCTCCCCAGCCGGTACGGTGGCTCCCTGACGATCGTATTCGTGCGACTCGGCAAGATGACCGCCCGGTAGCTGGAATCGCCGGGGGCGAGCCTGCCAAGCTGGCCACGACCTCGTCCGCGCCCACTCCTCCCTCGGGCGCCGGGCGAACGACCATGGAGGTCGCCGCGACCCGATGCGACGTTCATGGATCCCGGGCCCGCGGCCGCCTCACCAGGCGCCCGCGGGCCCATCCTCGCTCGTCCGTCAGGGGACGGGGATGGAACTCGTGGGGATGTTGTAGCCCCGCAGCCGCAGGTACGGCGGCCGGCCACCCAGATCGGCCGTCTGGTAGACGGCGGTGACCGTCGCCGACTCGCCCGGCCACAGGGACAGGTAGTTGCCGGTGTAGGTGACGGGCACGACCTCGTTGCCGCCGTTCCCCGCCGTGACCTCGGGCCGCAAGAAGAAGGCGAGGTTCGTCGCGCTGGTGTTGGTCACGGTGATCGCGACGCTCTCCTGCCCGCCGGACACCGTCCGTGAGGCGGTGGCGTTCACGGCCGTGTTGGCGGGCAGGCTGTTCAGGCCGGTGAGGTCGGCGTAGGTCTTCGGCGTCGTCCGGTACCAACTGCTCTTGTTGCCGAGGGCGTCCGCCCTGGTCGAGTACCAGTACAGGTTGTCGCTGACCTTCGCCCCGCCCGCGTCCGTGAGCCGCAGCCGGATGAAGTAACTCGCCGACAGCCCCGTGACGGCGGGGACGGTCAGCACCTCGGTGGAGGCGTTCGCCGCGGCCGTGACCGGCGCCGACGTGGTGGACTTCTGGGCGAGGTCCGGGATGTTGTACAACGTCGCCGTCGCCGTCAGGCCCGCGCGGGCGGTGAGGGTCGAGTTGACCACGAAGACCTTCCTGGTGGCGTAGTCGTAGGCGATGTGCACCGGCTCGTTGGCCTTCTTCGCCCCGAAGTAGCCGCCGCCCGGTTTGAAGTAGTAGTCGTACAGGTTCCAGTGGACCGAGGGCCAGGCGCTGTTGAGCATCCAGAAGATGGTGCCGAACGACTGGGTGTACTCGTGGGCGTTCCACGCCTCGAAGAACGCCCGGGTGTTCTCATAGTTCTGCAGCTCGGCCTTGCGCGAGTAGTCGGCCGCGCTCGTCGCCGTGCCGTACCGGTTGTCGAGTCCCGTGGTGAACGGCGTGGTGTTGTCGAAGACGCTGCCGGCCTTGCCCGCGTGGTAGTTCCAGGCGGCGCCGATCGGCCACTGGTCGGCGGGCGACAGGAAGCGCTGCAGGCTCTCCAGCGGCGGCGGGGACTCGGTGCCCTCCTCACCGGTGGTGCCGAAGGCGCTGCCCGCCTTGGTGGTGTCCCACCACAGAACCGGCGGCTCCCACACGTACGGGCCGTCCATCTTCATCCCGGCGTTGGCGTTGGACCAGGTGGCGACGTTGTCCAGGGTGGGGTTCTGCCAGTGCAACGCGGCGGCCACGTTCTTGTACGCGGTCAGGTGGGCGGCCGTCGGCGGCTGGTCGCTGCCGTAGGTCCACAGGAAGGTGCTCGCGTGGGCGCGGGTGGCGCGCATCTGGGTGTCCAGGGAGGCGACGGCGACCTGGGCCTGCTCGGCCGTCCAGCCGCTGTCGTTCTCCCAGGCGCTGCAGCAGACGAAGCCGGGCATCACCATGACGCCGGCCTTGTCGGCCAGGTCGTAGAGCTCCTCGTTGCCGAGCGTGCCCTCCAGGCGGATCGTGTTGAGGCCCATGTCCTTGACGTACTGCACGTGGGCCGCGTTGGTCTTGCCGTCCCAGCGCTGGAGCATGTCCCACATGTAGCCGCCGCCGCGGAACAGGATGTTCCTTCCGTTGATCTTGTACCCGGCGAAGGACGTGCCGTTCACGGTGGTGCGGTAGTCGGTGAACTGGCGGACCCCGAAGTCGATGGCCTTGGTGTCCGAGACCGCCCCGCCCACCGTCGCCGACACGCTGAGCTGGTAGAGCTCCGGCGAGCCGAACTGGTAGGGCCACCACAGGACCGGATTGGCGACGTGGACGGGCGCGAAGGCGATCTCACGGCGCTCCCCCGCGTTGAGGGTGACGGTCTGGCTGACCGGGATGCTCGGCTGCCCCGCCTTGGAGATGGTGCCGCTGACCGTCGTGGTGACCGGGGCGGAGGTCGCGTTGACCGCGTCGACGTAGACCGACAGGTCGGCCGCGTCGGTGGCCGGCAACGGAAGGACGGTCTTGACGTAGGGGTCGCGCAGCGCGACCGGGCCCGTGGTGTCCAGCAGCGTCTTGCCCCACAGGCCCGCGTTCATGTCGGGGGCCTCGGGGTTCCAGTCGACGGTGCAGAAGGACAGGTCCTTGCAGTCGTGGGCGGGCGGTGTCACGCGGATGGCCAGCGCGTTGGCCGCGCCCGGCCTGATCACTCCGGTCACGTTGTACTCGTGGCCGACCATCGAGCCCACGGCGTCGGCGTCGAGCTGGACGCCGTTGAGCCAGACTTGGGCCCGGTAGCTGATGCCCTTGAAGCGCAGCCAGTAGACCTGGCCCGGGGATGTGGTGGAGGCGGTGAACTCGCCGCGGAACCACCAGTTCTGCCCGGTCAGGTCGGGGACGTTCTTCAGGTTCTGCCCGAAGTAGATGTTCTGGTAGACGTTGTTCGCCACCAGCCCGGCCAGCACCGTGGAGGGCAGCGAGACCGGGTTCCACCCGGGGGTCGGGTAGCCGACCTGCGAGATGGCCGCGCCGGTGTCGGCCAGCCCGGTGGCCGACCTGAGCGCCCAGCCCGAGGTCAGCTCGGTGGAGGCGACGGTCGCGGCGCGGGCGTCCACGAAGCCCGCGGCGAGGATGAGTACGAGGGTGGAGACGACGATCGCGATGATTCGGCGCATCAGGAACCGCCCGGCCATGAGATCTGCGTGGAGTGGTAGTAGCCGACGCCCATGACCCGCCAGCGGGGGCCCTGGGCGCCGAGGCGCTGCTTGAACGCCGTCCAGTCGTGCGTGCTGTACGGCGACCAGCCGAGCTCGGCGATCGCCGGGAGCCTGGGGAAGGCCATGTAGTCGAGGTCGGCGCTCGTGGTGAGGGTCTCGGTCCACAGCGGGGCCTCCACGCCGGCGACCGCGGAGGACGGGACGCCGGACAGGTAGGCGCCGGGGTCCCAGCCGTAGGCGGTTTTGACGTCGATGTAACCGGCCCAGTTCTGGCCCAGGGGCGTGCGGGAGTTGTACTTCATGTCCAGGTAGGTGCGGTTTGCCGGGGACATGATGAGCTTGGTGCCGTTCAGGGCGGCGGCCTTCACCGTGTCGTCCCGGGTCGTGGTGCCCCAGAACTGCGCGACGGTCGAGGGCAGCGGGGTCGCCTTGGCCACGTCGTGCCAGCCGATCACGGCCTTGCCGTGCGCGGCGACGATCCGCTGCGCCCGGTCGATGAAGGCGGTGTAGTCGGCGGGCGCGGTGGAGGCGGCCTCGTCGCCGCCGATGTGCAGGTAGGGGCCGGGCGTGAGGGCGGCGAGCTCCCCCATCACCTGGTCGATGAAGGTGTAGGTCAGCTCCTTGGACGTGCACAGCGAGCTGAACCCCACCTCGGTGCCGGTGTAGAGCGGCGGGGCCACGCCGTCGCAGTTCAGGGCCGCGTAGGAGGACAGGGCCGCGTTGGTGTGGCCGGGCATGTCGATCTCGGGGACGACCGTGACGAAGCGGGCGGCGGCGTAGGAGACGATCTCCCGGTAGTCGGCCTGGGTGTAGTACCCGCCCGGCCCGCCTCCCACGGCGGTGCTGCCCCCATGGGTGGCGAGGTTCGGCCAGGAGTTGATCGCGATGCGCCACCCCTGGTCGTCGGACAGGTGCAGGTGCAGGTAGTTGATCTTGTAGAGGACGAGCTGGTCGATGTAGCGCTCGACCGCGGCCACCGGGAAGAAGTGCCTCGCCACGTCCAGCATCGCGCCCCGGTAGCCGAACCTCGGGTAGTCCACGATGCGGCCCCCGGGGACCGGCCACGGCCCCGGCTGGACCGCCGGGGCGTCGGCCGTCACGGGCAGGAGCTGGCGCAGCGTCTGGACGCCGTTGGCCAGGCCCGCGGGCCGGTCGGCGCGGACGACGATCCCACCGGCGGTCACGTCGAGCTGGTATCCCTCGGCTCCCAACCCGGCGGGCGCGCCCGAGAGCAGCAGGGACACCCCGCCGGCGCCGGGGGCGGGGGCCACGGGGATCGGGTACCCCGTGGAGCGGCGGAGCTGGGCCGCGAGCCGTTCGCCGATGGCCTCGGCTCCCGGGTCGGTGTGAACGGCGGTCGATGAGGTGATGGCGTAGGTCACCCCGGCGGCCGGGGTCGCGGTGACCGGTGCGGGGACGACCGAGGTAAAGGAGACGGCGGTGGCGGCCTCCGCCGGGGCCACGCTCAGGCCGGGCGCGAGCGTGGAGACCGGGACGAGGGCCGCCGCGAGGATGACGAGTAGACGACGGACGTTCAAGGAACGCCTCCGCTGGGTCCGGGGTCATGGGTGCCGACGGCTGCCCCCGCGCCGCAGCCCCACGGTAAGTTGATCGGCATTGATAGTAAATAACCTTGCTAATAATCAATTGGTGAGCATTCCCCCGATGACCGGCTCCCCGGACACCGGAGGAGCACCGTGACGGCGGATCCGGCAGGGCGCCAGACGCGGGGGGATTCCCCACAGGTGGGCATCAGGCCGCGCGAAGCGGTGCTCAACTCTGCCGCAGGGCCGGCATCGGGATCGGGATCGCGTAGGCGGACGCGCCGGCGCCCACACCGCCCTCGCATCCGTTCGGCGGCGCCGTCGTCACGCCGCGGGTGGAGGGCCGCTCGGCCGCCCAGAACATGTAGCCGAGCATCCCCGGCGTCGTCCCCGCGCCGTTCGGCGCCGCCGTCTGGACGAAGCCGCCGGTCGAGTTCTGCAGGGACGCACCGTAGGCATTGCATTCGGGGCGGACCTTGCTCCCCTCGGCGATGTAGAAGGCCCCGGTGAACTTGGCGGGGGCCAGGGGAGGTATCGGCGGGGCGTACGTCGGCTTACCGTCGAGGTGCTCCTGCCAGTTGGCGATCGCGCCGGAGGTGCTCGGCTGGCGTGCGGGCACCATCGCGTTGGCGTAGTCGAGTACCGGCGTGCCGGTGCGCAGCCAGTCGGCGGTGGCCTTCCTCCCGATGTCGATCAGCCACCGGTCCCCCGCGGCCAGGTCGATGGTCAGCCGCGCCGCGTGGTCGCCTCCGGTGGCGTCGTACGGCAGCACGGCGCGGTAGGCGTCGATGAACGCCTGGAGGCCCACGAGGTCCGGCCCGCTGTTCTCCTCGTAGTCGATCTCGATGCCGACGCCCAGCCTGCGCGCGACCTCGGCGGCGTTGCGGCCGAACTGGGCCGCGTTCTCGGCGAGCGCCGCGTTCCACGCGTCGGTGTAGGTGATCCCGCCGATGGAGAGCATCACCCGGATGCCGCGGCTCCTGAAGTAGGACACGACCTCGGGGGTCATGCCGCGCGGCACGCCGTCGAGGGTCTGGGCGTCGGTCGTCCTGTGCAGCAGCTTGACGGGGTGGACGAAGCTGAGCACGACGACGTTGACCGACGGACGGCCGTCGCCGCGGTCGATCAGCCAGTGGTTCTTCTGGTCGAACTCCGCCACCTCGCGGACCGCTCCCCAGACGCAGGCGTCGTCGCCGCAGTGCCAGGCCCCGTAGATCTGGAGGGGGGTGACGGCGGCCCTGGCGGGCGCGGCCAGGACAAGGGGGACGAGCAGGCAGAGTAGTGCCACCACACGGCGCATGCGTACCTCCTGAACGGCGAAATCGTTAAGAAGGTTAACAATTACCGCGCCGCCGGTCCCTTACCCCAAGGGAAGAAACGTCATCTTCACCGCGCCCGGCGTCGACCTGGCGGAGGCGGGCCGCCTGCGGCCCGAACACGTCCGGCGGTCGATCCGCGGCGGCGCCTGAGCTCCCGCGGCTCACCGGGCGAGGTGGCGTGAGGACAGGGGGCGGGTGACGTCCTCCAGGGATCTGCGCTCGGCGTCCACCGCGAGGACGAGGGCGACCAGTCCGGCGGCGATCATCATGGCCGCCGCGAACAGGTAGCCGTAGAACAGCCGGGACGGGTCGGTGTGGCCGCGCTCGCCGATCAGCGCGCCGAAGATCGTCGGGCCGAGCGCCCCGAACGCCTGCGCCACCGAGAAGAACAGCGCGATGACGAGGGCGCGGATCTCCAGCGGGAACAGCTCGCTGACCGTCAGATAGCCGGAACTGGCCGCCGCCGAGGCCACGAAGAAGATCACCGACCACAGCAGCGTCTGCGTGGTCGCGTCCAGCGCGGCCTGCTTGAACAGCCAGCCGGTGATCGCGAGCAGCACGCCCGAGACGATGTACGTGCTGGAGATCATCACCCTGCGGCCCAGCGTGTCGAACAGGCGCCCGAGCACCAGCGGCCCCGCGAGGTTGCCGAGCGCGAACGTGAACAGGTACTTCGAGGCGTCGTGCGGTGAGACCCCGTAGTACGCGCCGAGCACGAGCACGTACGTGAAGAAGATCGCGTTGTAGAGGAACGACTGGCTGATCATCAGCGTCGCGCCGAGCACCGTGCGGCCCGGGTAGTCCCGCAGCAGCACCCGCGCGATCTCGCGGTAGGACGGGGCGCCGTGCGGGCGGATCTCCAGCGCCCTGCCCTCGTCCACGGGCGGCAGCGGGTGCCCGCCCTCGGCGACGGCCGCCTCGACCTCGCGCGCGGTCCGCTCGGCCTCCTCGTGACGGCCGTGCATGAGCAGCCAGCGCGGGCTCTCGGGAAGGTGACGGCGCAGCACCCAGATCCCCGCGCCCAGCGCCGGGCCGATCAGCAGGCCGATGCGCCAGCCCACATTGACAGGAAGAATGTCCGGATTTAGCAGTACATAGGTGCTCGCGGTGCCGATCATCGCGCCCAGCCAGTACGTCCCGCTCACCGCCAGGTCCACCCGGCCCCGGTACCGCGCGGGGACCAGCTCGTCGATCGCCGAGTGGATCGCCGCGTACTCGCCGCCGATGCCCGCCCCGGCGAAGAACCGGAAGAACAGCAGGAACGCCAGATTGGGCGAGAACGCCGTGATGCCGTTGGCCACCAGGTACAGCCCCAGCGTGAGGATGAACAGCCTGCGCCGCCCGAACCGGTCCGACAGCCGCCCGAAGACCAGCGCCCCCGCCACCTCGCCGATCAGGTAGACGGTCGCGGTCAGGCCCACCTCGACGGAGGACAGCCCGAGCGTGCGCCGGTCCTGCAGCACCGACCCGACCGCCCCGGCGATCGTGATCTCCATCCCGTCCAGCACCCACGCCACGCCCAGCGCGACCACCAGCCGCGTGTGGAACCCCGACCACGGCAACCGATCCAACCGCGCCGGCACCAGACTGCGCACGACCCGAGACATGGTGACCCAGCGTAGCGATCGATGCCGGACAGCAGGCGTATGTACCGGGCGCCGCGCAGGCCCGTACCTCCCGCCGAGAAGGCTCTTTCGCGGTTCCGGGCGTGAGAGACGCTCTATATTGACATCCCCCGGAGAATTGTTGACGCGGCCCAAAGGCGCGGGGCCGGAAGGGGCGCGGGCCGGACGCTAATCTCCCTGTTCGTGACGGCGCCGGTTGATTCCAGTGACTCCAGCAGAAGGTCTTTTCGCGCGCTCGCGCGCCGGGTGCGGGCGGGGACGGGAATGGTGGGGGCGCTCGCGGCCCTCGCGACGGTCACGGGCGCGCCCGCGGACGCGACGACCGTCCGGTTCAACGGCGGCTTCGAGACCCCGGCCGTCGGGCCGGGCTCCTTCCGGACCTTCGCCGCCGGGCGGGCGATCGGCGCGTGGACGGTCGGCGGCGGCAGCGTCGACCTGGCCGGCAGGGGTTTCTGGCAGGCGGCGGAGGGAGTCCAGGCGCTCGACCTGAACGGCTCGGGCCCCGGCGCGATAACGCAGACCTTCGGCACTCTTCCTCTGGTGAAGTACGAGATCGCCTACCGGCTCGCGGGAGATCCCGGCGGCGAGCCCGCGGTGAAAAGCGGCGTGGTGCGAATAGGCGGCGAGCCCGCGCAGGACTTCTCCTTCGACGTCACCGGCAGAAGCTCCACCGACATGGGATACGTGCGAAAGAAGGTGACCTTCATCGCCACCGGCCTGTCCACGACCGTCGAATTCCTCAGCACCGTCCCCGGACACCACGGCCCGGTCATCGACGACATCACCGTGAAAAGCTGCCTGGCCATCATCTGCCACATATAGCCGCCGGCCGCGTCCCCGCGCGAAACGGCACGTGGTCCCAGGATGACCCGGCCTGGGACCACGTGCCGGCCTCCGCCCCCCGGAGCCATCGGGCCGCGCCGCCGTCCTCAGGTCATGGCCTTCTGGGCGTCGAGCATCGACAGGGACGGGGCGAGGTCCTCCAGCGAGCGGCGTTCGGCGTTCACCGCGAAGAACCACGCCACCAGGCCGCCGGCCACCATCAGCGCCGAGGCGAACAGGTAGCCGTAGAACAGGCGGGTCGGGTCGGGGTGGTCCTGGTCGCCGATGAGCGCGCCGAAGATCGTGGGGCCGAGCGCCCCGAACGCCTGCGCCACCGAGAAGAACAGCGCGATCGCCAGCGCGCGGATCTCCAGCGGGAACAGCTCGCTGACCGTCAGATAGCCGGAGCTGGCCGCCGCCGAGGCGATGAAGAAGATCACCGACCACAGGATCGTCTGGGTGGTCGCGTTCAGCATCTGCTGCTGGAACATCCAGCCGGTGATCGCCAGCAGCACGCCCGAAACGATGTACGTACTGGAGATCATGGGCCTGCGCCCGATGGTGTCGAACAGCGGCCCGAGGATGAACGGCCCGGCCAGGTTGCCCACCGCGAACGCCAGCAGGTACTTGGAGGAATCGCTCGGCGAGACGCCGTAGAACGTGTTGAGCACGATCACGTACGTGAAGAAGATCGCGTTGTAGAGGAAGGACTGGCTGATCATCATGGTCAGCCCGAGGATCGTCCGGGTCGGGTACTCACGGAACACCACCCGGGCGATCTCCCGGTACGTCGGCGAGCCGTGCGGCCGCAGCTCCATCGCCCGGTCCTCGTCCACGGGCGGCAGCTCGCGCCCGCTCGCGGCGACGGCCCGTTCCACCGACTCGGCGGCCCGCTCGGCCTCCTCGTGACGGCCGTGCATGAGCAGCCAGCGCGGGCTCTCGGGAAGGTGGCGGCGCAGCACCCAGATCATCGCCCCGAGCACCGGGCCGATCAGCAGGCCGATGCGCCATCCGAGGTCGACGGGAAGGATGTCGGGGTTGAGAAGAATGTACGTGCTGGCCGTGCCGATGATGGCGCCCAGCCAGTACGTCCCGCTCACCGCCAGGTCCACCCGGCCCCGGTACCGCGACGGGATCAGCTCATCGATCGCCGAGTGGATCGCCGCGTACTCGCCGCCGATGCCCGCGCCCGCGAAGAAGCGGAAGAACAACAGGAACGCCAGGTTCGGCGAGAAGGCCGTGATGCCGTTGGCCGCCAGGTACAGCGCCAGCGTGAGGATGAACAGCCTGCGCCGCCCGAACCGGTCCGACAGCCGTCCGAACACCAGCGCGCCCGCGACCTGCCCGATCAGGTAGACGGTCGCCGTGAACCCCACCTCGACCGCCGACAGGCTGAGCGTCTGCTTGTCCTGCAACACCGACCCGATCGCGCTCGCGATCGTGATCTCCATCCCGTCCAGCACCCAGGCGACCCCGAGCGCGACCACCAGCCGCGTGTGGAACCGCGACCACGGCAACCGATCCAGCCGCGCGGGCACCAACGTGCGCACACTGTCCATGTCGACCTGCCTAGTGTTCAGGCATGCCGAAGCAGGCCTCGACCCGGCCACCCCGGCAGCAACGATGGCGTCCCAACTGCCCGGCCGGGCCCCGTCCTAACAGCGAGATCCACGCTGCGGTGCACTTCGGCACCACATGAGCACGCTCATCAGCGAGTGCCGGTCTCCCGGCCTTCGATGCCGGCCGGTTCGCGGAGACTTCGGGCCTGGCGCGCGAGCACAAGGCCCTGCCCGCTGGGGCTCATAGCCTGAGGACCTTTCGGAGACCGGGCCGCTAAGTCGTCGGGTCGTTTCTTTGGTCGAGGCGGCTGAGCAGGGTCTTCTCGTCTATGGGGTTTTCGTGGGTGCCTTCGGTGGTGCAGGCGTGGGCGCCCGCTACGGCGCCGAGGCGGGCGCAGGCTTCTGGGGGGAGGCCCTGGAGGTGGCCGTAGAGGAAGGCCGAGACGTAGGCGTCGCCGGCGCCGTTGGAGTCGATCACCGGAGCCGGGGGCTCGACGGCGGGGACGTGGACGGGGGGCGCGGTCGGATCGGCGAGGAGGTAGGAGCCCTTGGCGCCGGACGTGCAGACGACCAGGGTCGCGCGTCCGCGCGTGAGGATGTCTCGCATGACGGCGGCGGGGTCGTCCAGCTTGGTCGCCGACAGGAAGACCAGGTCGGAGCCGTGGGCGAAGTCCTTGTGGTAGTCGTCGCCGCCGTTCCAGTCGTGCAGATCGGTCGAGACCGGGACGCCGGCGTCGCGCAGGTCGGGGTACAGGTGGCGGGAGAAATCGGTGATCGAGAGATGCACGTGGCGGGCGTGGCGGATCGCGGGGAGATAGAGGTCACGGGGCAGGCGCTGGCCGGGTGCGAAGCGCGGGTCGAACAGGGAGGTCCGCCTGCCGTCCGGGCCGACGAGCAGGACGCTGCGCCGCGTCCCCTCGGGGACCACGGCCCACGCGAAGCCGACGCCCCGGGCCTCGAAGTGGTTCCGGATCAGCGCGCCCTGGGGGTCGTCGCCGATGAGGTCGAGGAGCACGGCGCGCATGCCGACCGCGTGACATCCCAGGACCACGCCGCTGCCGGTGTTGCCGATGCGGTCGATCACGGGCGGCACGGCATAGGTGTCGGCGTACGGCAGGGGCAGCTCGGGCACGTAGACGGTGGTGTCGACCCCCGCGCCTCCGATGACCACCACGTCGTAGGGTTCACCGGCGGGCACGGGCTCATGAAGGTTCATGCTGTTCTCCCAATACTCGGTCATCGGTCGAACGCCACACCGAGGTACCCGCCCTCAAGAGATGGCGTCGCGGCGATCATGTCAGTATCCTCACCGGTCCTCCCGGCGTGCGATTTGAGGCTTATCCTTCCCTAATCTCCCCTTCATCGGCCCTGTTAGGGTACCTTCGCTGACGTAAGGGAATTTCAGGGAAGGTTTGGCGTGGATCAACCGCCGTACTCCGTTCAGCAGGTGGCCGATCTGCTGGGGCTGCACGTCAAGACCGTGCGCGCCTACGTCCGTGAAGGGCGGCTGAAGGCGGTGCGCATCGGGAAGCAGTACAGGATCCCCCGGGAGGAGCTGGACGCGTTCACCGGGTATCCGGTGGCGCCGCCCGCCGCCGAGACGGCCGGGCGGCGTCGCCGGGCCGAGGCGTCGAGCGTCGTGCGCGTCGAGGCGATCGGCCGCGAGGCGATGGATCGCCTGAGCACCATGCTGATGGCCGCGACGGCCGGCCGCACCGAGGACGACGAACGCCTGCGCGTCGAAACGATCTACGACGAGGAACGCGCCGAGCTGAAGATCATCCTTATAGGAAGCCCCGACGACACCGCCGAGCTGCTCAGGCTCGTCGCGGTGATGGTGAAGGAGAAGCAGTGATCTACAAGTCCAAGGAGGGCGCGCGGGCCGTCGAGGAGCGGTACCGGGCGTATCTCGCGCACTGGCCGGTGCCCAGCGAGCACCTGCGGCTCGCCACCCGTCAGGGCGAGACCTTCGCCGTCGCCGGCGGGCCACCCGACGCCGGTCACCTCCCGCTCGGGCAGACGTCCAGGATCCTGGAGTTTCTGCGCGCCCCGGAGAAGCGCCGTGCCTGACGAACTGGTGGACATGCACGGCGTGCCTGTGCTGGTGTGCGCCGCCGACGGGCCCCCGCTGCGCGGCGAGCGGGACGCCACGGACGTCATCGGGGATGCGTTCGGGCGCCAGGCGCGGTGGGTGGCCGTGCCCGTCGGGCGGCTCGACGACGCGTTCTTCCGCCTGAGCACGCGCGTGGCCGGGGAGGTCATGCAGAAGTTCGTCCAATACGGGCTCGCCATGGCCGTGGTCGGCGACATCTCCCGGCACACTGCCGCCAGCTCCGCGCTGCGGGCCCTGGTCGTGGAGAGCAACAGGGGACGGCACGTGTGGTTCGTCTCCGACGTCGACGAGCTGCGCGAACGGCTGAGAACCGCCTGATCGCGGGCACTCGGCGCGGGGACCTCAGCGGTTGATCCGGGGACCGGAGCCGGTGCTGCCCCGGACCACCAGCTCCGGCTGGAAGATCAGCTCCGTGTTCTTGGGCGCGGCGCCGTTGATCTCCTCCAGAAGGGTTTGGACGGCGGCGGTGGCCATGGCGCCGATCGGCTTGCGGACCGTGGTGAGGGGCGGGTCGGTGAAGGCGATGAGCGGGGAGTCGTCGAAGCCGACCACCGAGACGTCGCCGGGCACCGACAGGCCGCGCTCGCGGGCGGCGCGGATCGCGCCGAGGGCCATGAGGTCGCTGGCGCAGACGATGCCGGTGCAGCCGCGTCCGAGGAGCGCGCCCGCGGCGGCCTGGCCGCCCTCGACCGAGAACAGCGAGTGCTGGATCAGCGGCTCGCAGTCGGAGACGCCGAGGAGCTGCGACATGGCCTGTGTGAAGCCCTCGATCTTCCTGATGACCGGGACGAAGCGCCGCTGGCCGAGCGCGAGGCCGATGCGCTCGTGGCCGAGGTCGGCCAGGTGCTGGACGGCGAGGCGCGCCGCCAGCCGGTCGTCCGGCGAGATGAACGGCGCCTCGATGTGCTCGCTGTAGCCGTCGACCAGCACGATGGGCAGGCCCCGGTCGGTGAGCCGGGTGTAGCGGTCCATGCGGGCGGTGGTGTCGGCGTGCAGGCCGGAGACGAAGATGATGCCGCTGACGTCGCGTTCGAGCAGCAGCTCGGTGAACTCGTCCTCGGGGGCGCCGCCGGGGCTCTGGGTGCACAGCACGGGCGTGTACCCGTGCTGGGTGAGCGACCTCTCGATGGCCTGGGCGAAGGCCGGGAAGATGGGGTTGTCCAGCTCGGGGGTGACGAGCCCGATGAGGCCGTTGCTGCGCTGGCGCAGGCGCTGCGGGCGTTCGTACCCCATCAGGTCGAGCGCGGTGAGGACCAGCTGGCGCGTGGCCGCGGACACGCCGGACTTGCCGTTCAGCACGCGGCTGACCGTGGCCTCGCTCACGCCCGCCTGGGCCGCGATGTCGGAAAGCCGGGCGTTACCGTGCATGGCCGCTACTTTACGCATCACCGCGTGCCCACCACGCGCAGGAATCGGCGGCGAGCCGGACGACGCCGTCCTGCTCGGCCACGGGGGCGCTGGACAGGAGCAGGCGGCCGGGCGAGGGGAGCTCGACGGCGTCCGCCGAGGTGTTGACGGCGCACACGAACCGCTCGCCCCGGGAGAAGGCGAGGGTGCCCGAGGGCGACTCCTCCCAGGTCAGCGTGCCGTCGCCGAGGGACGGGTGCTCGCGCCGCAGCCGCAGCGCCGCGCGGTACAGCGACAGGGTGGAGGCGGGGTCGGCGAGCTGCGACTCCACGCTGAGCGGCCCCCAGCCCGCCGGGACGGGCAGCCAGGTGTCCTCGATGCCGGGCGGGCTGAACCCGAACGGCGGCTCGGAGTGCGCCCACGGGATGGGGACGCGGCAGCCGTCGCGGCCGGCCTCGGGGTCGCGCAGCCGCTGCGGGTCCTGGCAGACCTCCTCCGGCAGGTCGAGCACCTCGGGAAGACCGAGCTCCTCGCCCTGGTAGACGTAGGCCGAGCCGGGCAGGGCGAGCATCAGCAGCGCGGCCGCGCGGGCCCTGCGCAGGCCGAGGTCGCCGCCACCGTAGCGGGTGACGTGCCGCCTGACGTCGTGGTTGGACAGCACCCAGGTGGTGGGCGCGCCGACGGGGGCGACGGTGGCCAGGGACTCGTCGATGACGGCGCGCAGCATCTCCGCGTCCCACGGGGTCTTCAGGAAGTGGAAGTTGAAGGCCTGATGCAGCTCGTCCGGGCGGACGTACCGGGCGAGGCGCTCCTGGGACGGCGCCCACGCCTCGGCGACGCCGATGCGCTCACCGGGGTAGGAGTCCAGGACGCGGCGCCAGGCGCGGTGGATCTCGTGCACGCCGTCCTGGTCGAAGTAGGGCAGGACGGCGGTGCCGAGCATCTCGACCTGGCCGCTGGAGCCGATGTCCGGAAGGCCCGCCTCCTTGACCATGCCGTGGGCGACGTCGACGCGGAACCCGTCGACGCCGAGGTCGAGCCAGAAGCGCATGATCGCCTCGAACTCGGCGTGGACCTCCGGGTTCTCCCAGTTGAGGTCGGGCTGGGCGGGGGCGAACAGGTGGAGGTACCACTCGTCGCCGGGCAGCCGCGTCCAGGCCGGTCCCCCGAAGACCGACTCCCAGTCGTTGGGGGGCAGTTCCCCTTCCTCGCCGCGTCCCGGGCGGAAGATGTACCGCTCCCGCTCGGGGCTGCCGGGGCCGGCCTGGACGGCGGCCTCGAACCAGGCGTGCCGGTCGGAGGTGTGGTTGGGCACCACGTCGGTGATGACCTTCAGCCCGTGGCGGTGGGCGTCCTCGATGAGGGCCTTGGCGTCCGCGAGCGTGCCGAAGATCGGGTCGACGTCGCGGTAGTCGGCGACGTCGTAGCCGAAGTCGGCCATGGGAGAGGTGTAGAAGGGCGTGAGCCAGATGGCGTCCACGCCGAGCTCGGCGAGGTAGCCGAGCCGGCTGCGGACGCCGAGCAGGTCGCCGACGCCGTCGCCGTTTCCGTCGGCGAACGAGCGGACGTAGACCTGGTAGATCACCGCGTCCCGCCACCAGCGGGTGGCCGCGCGCGCTTCACGGGCTTCGCGGACGGCGTCGGTCATTGCAAATCCCCGATTCTCTGAAATGTCAGGAACAGATACCACGGGCGTGTTACGACTTCGTGGCACCGGCGGTCAGCCCGGTGACGAGATGGCGCTGGACGAGCAGGAAGACCGCCGCGGCCGGCACCGCGATCAGCACCGAGGACGCGGTGAGCAGGCCCCACTCGGCCTTGTGCTGGCCGACGAACTGCCCGATGCCCACCGCCAGTGTGTACTTGTCGTCGCCGGTCATGAACGCCGTCGCGTACGCCACCTCCGCCCACGCGGTGATGAAGGAGTAGAACGCCGCGACCGCGAGGCCGGGCCTGGACAACGGGAGGATGAGGCGCCAGAACGTGCCGAACGGCGTCAGCCCGTCCACCCGCCCCGCCTCGTCGATCTCGACGGGCACGGTGTCGAAGTAGCCCTTCATCATCCAGGCGCAGAACGGCACCGTGGAGGTGAGGTAGGCGATCACCAGGCCGGGGAACTGGTTGATCAGCCCCAGGCCGGCGAGCAGATTGTAGATGGGGACGATGAGGATCGCCACCGGGAACATCTGCGTGACCAGCAGCATCCACATGATCGAGCGGAAGCCGGGGAACCGGAAGCGGCTGACCGCGTACCCGGTGGTCGCCGACAGCACCACGCCGAGCACGGTGGTCAGGGCCGCGACGAGCAGCGAGTTGAACAGCCAGCGCGGGAACGCGGTGTCCCCGAGCACCTGCGCGTAGTTGGCGAGGCTCGGGTCGTCGAACAGCCGCACCGTGGTGGACTGCCAGGCGTCCCTCGGTTTGAGGGAGGTCAGCACGAGCCAGGCGACCGGGAAGACCGCGACCAGGCTGGCCACGACCAGCGTCGCGTGCAGGGCCAGGGACGCGCCCGCGCTCCGCGGGCCCCGGCCGCCGGTCGCGCGTCGGCCGCCCGGGATCGCCCTGTCCACGGTGCCCGCTGTGCCCACCGTGCCAACGGTGTCGGATGTGCTCACCACGCCTCCCCTTGCCTGCGCAGCGCCCGGCGGTAGACGACGGCCATGACGACGAGCAGGACGAGGATCAGCACGCCCCACGCCGCAGAGCCCGAATAGTTGCGGATGCCCTCGAACGCCTGCCGGTAGGCGTAGGTCACGAGGATCTCGCTGGACCCGCCCGGCCCGCCCCGGGTGACCAGGTAGATCACCGGGAACTGGTTGAAGGTCCAGATCGTGCCGAGCAGCACCACCGTGCTGGAGACCGGCCTCAGCCCGGGCAGGGTGATGTGCCTGAAGCGCTGCCAGGGCGTCGCGCCGTCGACCTCGGCCGCCTCGTACAACTCGCGCGGGATGGCCTGGAGGCCGCCGAGCAGCGCGAGCATCATGAACGGCACGCCGAGCCAGACGTTCACCGCGATGACCGACACCTTCGCCCAGAAGGGGTCGTCCAGCCAGTCCAGGCCGCCGAACCCCGCCGCGCGCAGCATCGCGTTGACGACGCCGAACTCGCCGTTGAGCAGGTACCGCCAGATGAACGCCGACACGAACGCCGGCACGGCCCAGGGCAGCACGAGCAGCATGCGGTACAGCGAGCGCAGGCGCAGGGGCCGGTTGAGCAGCAGCGCGAGGCCGAGCCCGATGCCGTAGTGCAGCGCGACGCAGACGACGGTCCAGGTGATCGTCCAGGCGAGCCGGGACAGGAACTCGCCGCTGGTGACGATCGCGGTGTAGTTGGAGAGCCCGACGAACTCGTACGTCGAGGGGATGGTGTTCATCCCGATCGTCCGGCCCATGTTGGCCTCGGTCGCGTCGGTGAGCGACAGGTAGACGCCGCGCACCAGGGGGTAGCCGATCAGCACGAGCGTGACGATGACCACCGGCGCGCACATGGCCCACGCGTACCAGTGCCGGGAGAGGAACCCGCCGGCCCTTCCCCGGGACCTCGGGCCGCGGGCACGGCCGCGGGCGGTCGCGCCCGCGGCCGTTCCGTCAACGACCTGCGTCGTCATCGGTCACAGGCTCCAGCCCTTGAGCAGGCCCTGGTAGGCCTTGGCCACGTCCTGGGCCATGGCGTCGCTGGTGGTCCCCCCGGTGGCGAGCTTCTGGTAGCCCTCGACGAGCGGCTGGAACAGCTGGCCGGCCTCGGGGATCCAGGGACGCTCGACGGCGGCGGTCATGGGCTCCTTCCAACGGCCGATCATCGCGTTGCCCTGGGCCTCGGGCATGTCGTAGGCGGACTTGCGGGTGGGCAGCAGGCCGAGCTTGCCGGCGATCTTGGCCTGGCTCTCGGCGGAGTCCATGAACCGCACGAACAGGTACGAGGCGTCCAGGTTCTTGGAGCCGGCGTAGACGGTGTAGTCGTGGCCGCCGGTCGGGGCGCCCGCCTTGACCGAGCCGGCCGGCACGGGGGCGATGCCGAAGTTGTCGGGGTTGTCCTTGAAGACCTTGCCGCCGAGGTTGTCGGTGTTCGACCACGGGCCGTTGAAGATCATCGCGACCTTGCCTTCCTTGAAGGCGGTCTCCGCGTTGGTGTAGCTGTCCTGGATCGCGGGCTTGGCCGCGGCGCCCGACTTGATGAGGTCCTCGACGACCTTGAGGCCGGCCACCGACTGCGGCGAGGCGACGGTGATCTTCTTCGTGGTGACGTCGAGAAGGTCGCCGCCCTCGCCGTAGATGAACGGCAGCAGGAAGTAGGCGTCGACGTTGAGGGCGAGGCCATCGGCTCCGGCCTTGGACTTCACGTCCTGGGCGACCGTCTTGAGCTCCTCGAAGGTCTTCGGCGGGGCGTCGTGGCCGGCCTTCTTCAGCAGCTCCTTGTTGTACAGCAGGCCGAGGGTGTCGGTGACCTGCGGGACGCCGTACGTCTTGTCGTTGTACCTGCCGCTGCCGGCGGGGCTCGGCAGGAAGTCCTCGGGCTGGTCCAGAGCCGGGGTGCCGTCGAGGGGCGCGAGGTAGCCGAGGGAGGCGAACTCGGCCACCCAGCCGACGTCGGCGCGCAGCACGTCCGGTGCGCCCGACCCGCTCTGCGCGGCGGTCTTGAACTTGTTCTGCGCGTCGGCGAAGGGGACGTTGACGTGGTTGACCTTGATCTTCGGGTACTTGGCCTCGAAGTCGGCCTTGAGCTCTTTGAAGACGGGACCCTCGTTGGTCGCGTCGGAGGTGTCCCACCACGTCACCTCTCCGGAGACGGCGGCGGGGTCGGAGGGGGCGGGAGCGGCCGACTGTTGGGGGGTGTCCTCGCCACCGCAGGCGGATACCGCCAGCGCCAGCGCCGCGGCTGCCGCCGCGACCGAGATGCCTCGCCGCATGTTGTGCACTCCTTGCTCAGCTTCATTGCCAGAGGGACGGCGGACGCCGCCCGCGTCCCCGAAGGCGAGCGGCATCACCGGGTACGCGGAACGTAACAGCGATGTGAACCGAGATGAAAGACCTTTCGGAAACTTTCTGCAATTTGTGACATCGCCGTCACGGCGATGCCGTTAACTGCTTCGATCCCCCGCCCCGCGACCCGCTTCGCGCATGGCCGTCCTCATGCCGTGACACGCCGCGTTTGCGTCTGTCCTGACGTCAAAGAACAGCCAACGGTCAAGTAACCAGCAGATGAGCGATTTCTCACCCCACGTATGGACACGGTGGCCCGGGACGCGATGTACTACCTCATCAATCACATTGACGGCTGGATCCGGGTTTCGATGCCCGGGAGGAACGAGTGACGATGAGTACCGTCGTTCTCGACAGCGTGACAAAGGTGTACCCCGGGGGGCATCTCGCGGTCGATCGCATGAGTCTGCGAGCGGAAGAGGGAGAACTTCTCGTCCTGCTCGGGCCTTCCGGCTGTGGTAAGTCCACGCTGCTCCGCATGATCGCCGGCCTGGAGGAGATCACCTCCGGCGACCTCTACCTCGACGGGCGCATCGCCAACGACCTCGCCCCGCGCGACCGCGACGTCGCGATGGTGTTCCAGAACGGCGCTCTGTACCCCCACCGCACCGTCCGCGGCAACCTGTCCTTCCCGCTGGAGATCGCCAAGGCGGACCCGGCCATGGTCAGGGAGCGGGTCGTCGAGCTCTCCCGGGCCCTGCACATCGACGAGACGCTCGACCGCCGCCCTGGAACGCTCTCGGGCGGCCAGCGCCAGCGGGTCGCGATGGGACGGGCCATCGTCCGCCAGCCGTCCCTGTTCCTCATGGACGAGCCGCTGTCCAACCTGGACGCGGGCATGCGCACCGAGTTACGGATGGAGATCTCGTCCCTGGTGCGCGCCCTGGGCGTCACGACGATCTACGTGACGCACGACCAGGTGGAGGCCCTGACGCTGGCCGACCGCATCGCCATCATGAACCGCGGCGTCCTGCAGGACGTCGGCACCCCCGGACAGATCTACAACGACCCCGCGACCGCGTTCGTGGCGGCGTTCCTGAGCTCCCAGCAGCTCAACCTGCTGTCGGCGACCGTGCGGACCCCGCAGAACCAGTACATCCTGCTGGACTTCGGCCTCCACCAGATCACGATGCCGTGGACCGATCCGCGCGCCTACGCCGTCTCCCAGCACACCGGCAGCCAGATCATCGTCGGCATCCGCCCGGACGGGCTGACGCCGGTCGGCGAGGGCACCGACGGGCCCTTCTTCAGCGGCCGGGTCAGGACGCTGGAGTACCACGGCCACGAGTGGCTCGCCTATCTGGAGGTCGGCATCCCCGCGGTGCCCGCCCCCGAGCCCGACCTGATCAAGCCTCAGGGGACCGGCGACGGCAACGGCAACGGGGCCGGCGGCGGCCTGATCCGCTCGATGATGCGCCGCCTGATGTCGACCGGCGACGAGCCCGTCGAACGGCAGGACGCGCCGTCCGGCAGCGGTCACCACCGCAGGGCGGATCTGGTCGTGCGGCTCGGCTCGCGGCCGGTCTGGCGGGCCGGGGAGCACGGCCGGGTCGCCGTGGACCTCAGCCGGCTCATGCTGTTCACCCTGGAGGGCAACCGGATCGACCCGCCCCGCCGCTGACGCTCCCCGCGCACCGAAGCTCACGCGACGGTGCGGTCCGCCGTCGAGGCGGCGAGCCGGGTGACGATGTCCACCAGCCGTACGACCTTGTCCAGCTCCACCTGGTGGAACGCGGGGCCCTCCGAGCGCGCGACGACCAGGTGCAGGCCCGCGTCCTTCACGGGCAGGCTCAGCAGGTGCAGCGGCCCCTCGCTGAACGCCGCCGGCCGCAGCGGCGTGAGGTCGGGCATCTCGTCCACGCCGGGCGCCTGCCAGCTTCCGTGGACCACCGCGCCCGTCCGGGAGTCGACCGCGACCGCCCACTGGGCGCTCACCAGGTCGGGGACCGCGTCGACCAGGGTGACGTACGCCCGCTCGGCGTCGGAGGCGACGTGGCCCAGCAGGTCGTAGTCGGGGCTCACTCCGGGAACCTCGCGGGTCGGCCACACCCCTTCGATGCGCACCCCGGGCACGATCGCCAGGCGCTCGCGCAGTTCGGCGGCGGCGAACCCGCCCGGCCAGGAGAGGGTGAAGTCGTCCATCGCCCGGCCGCCCTCCCGTTCGAGCACCGTGACCTGGAGAATGTCCGCCCCGAGGACACCGAAGGCCCGGGCCACCTGCCCGAGGACACCCGGACGGTCGGGCAGCGAGACTCGAACCCGCAGCACCATCGTCACCACCTCTGTTCGCGCACGTGCATCCACGGCCGGTCCCCTATACGGGCCGACCTGGTATTTCTTTCATCTACGAGACCACGCCACACAGCGTGCTGGACGTAGGTTTCGCGGACGTTCCGAAGTTATGTCCGAAATAATTCCAAATCAGTATTGATACGCGCCTGCGTCCGGGTTCTTGGACCGTGGGATGGGCCGTCCCACCGCGTCCACGGCCAGCGCCGCGCCGCCGTACCACGAGGGCCCGAGCGGAACCCCCTGGCCGATCGCCGGGGAGCCGGCGCGCAGCCGCAGGTCGTGGCGCGTCCTGAACCTCGGGTCCGCCCGGACCGACCGATCGCCCGGCGAGAACCTCCCCCGCCGGCCGTCGTAGACGCCGCCCGCGTCGTCGACGCCCTTGCCGTCCTCGAAACCGACCGGCCCCCCGACCTTGATGACGTTGTTGCGCAGCGTCAGGATGCCGCCCGAGCAGCCGTCGGCGCAGGAGACGCCGATCGTGTGCCGGCCGCTGAGGTACACCGAGTTGCCGACGGCCACCGTCCCCTCGACCGGCCCCACCCCGTGCCCCGGGCCGCGGGTGATGAGGAACGACCCACGCCTGTGCGAGGAGGTCACCACGTTGGTCGCGAACAGGTTGTCCTCGGCGGTGCCGCCCGGCCCGTGGCCGAGCTCGGTGAAGGTCTCGTTGTCGCGCGCGACGTTGCGGGCGATGACGTTGCGATCCCCGTCGTACACCTCCACGGCCGCGCCGTCGTACACGTAGTCGTGACTCGGCGCGTAGCTGCCGGCGATCAGGTTGCCGATCACGTGGTTGTCGTCGCCGTTCAGCAGCACGCCGAACGCGCCGGAGTCGTTGTCGGCCACGTCGTCGTCCACGCTCATCCGGTCGTTGCCGACGATCCGGCTGTTGCGGATCACGTTGTGCGCGCCGCGCTCGGTCACCCACACGCCCGCCACGTTGCCGTCGGCGTACACGTCCCGCAGGTCGTTGCGACGGCCGTCGACGCGGAAGCCGGCCCAGCCGCAGTCGTGGGCCCGCAGGTCGGAGACGCGCAGCCGTGAGCCCTCGACGAGCACGCAGTCGCCCTTCCGCCCGCTGATCACCGGCCGCGCCCCCTCGCCGTAGCCGCCGACGATGATGGGCCGCGCCTCGGTGCCCGCGCCCCTGAGCGTCAGCGTGCCCTTCCACGCGCCGCCCCGCCTGAACAGCAGCGCGTCGCCCGGACGCAGGCGGGCGCGGCTCGCCTTGGCGAGCGAGCGCCAGGCCTTGCCCGGGGCGGCGCCGGACGCGTCGTCGTCGCCCTCGCGGGCGTCCACGTAGTACACCCTGCCCGCCCGCGTGACCGCCCCACCGGCCGGCTCCCGTCCGGCGCGCGGCCCGGCGTCCGGAGCCGCCTGGACGCGCGTGCGCGCCCGCCCGGCGGTCTCCGCGGCGGACGCGTCCAAGACGGCCACCGCGGGGACGGCGAACAGCACAAGGGCCAACGGCGACGACAGGCCCGCCCGCCAGGAGAACGGCGTCATGTATCCACACCCGGTAATCGAATGATCGCTGCCGCTCACCGTATAGGCCGGGACGCCCCGGCTGGGAGGCCCAGCGTGTGGCCGCGCCTCCCGCACGGCGGCCCGGGGGCGAACACCCCGCTGCGGCCGGCGGCCGGATCCGGTGATCCGGCACGCGGGACGGTAGGCCGCCCGGCACGCCCCGCACGCGCGCGGCCGCGGGAGTTTGCCATCACATGGCGACCTCTTTCCCTCCTCGGGGATCTTGACGGAGATCCACGCGGATAGCCTTTGCCAATGTCCCTCCGCCGGGCCGTCGTATGGCCTCGATCGATCCGGGGGCGGGTCACCCTCCTCGCCCTCGTGCTGGCGGCCGTGTTCCTGATCCCCCTCGCGGTCGCGGCCGACACCGTCATCAGGAACGCGGTCGCCGCGTCCCTGTCGCGGGAGACCAGGGAGGCCGCCTCCCACACCGCCGTCGCCTACCGGGAGGGCACGCTCCGCGACCCGATCCCTCCCTACTCCCCCGACGTCGACGTGATCCAGCTGGTCGGGCCGGGCGGCCACGTCCTGGCGTCCACCGAGGCCGCCCGCGGCATGCCGCCGGTCGGCGACGCGCTTCCCGCCTCGCCGCAGCGCATGACGGACTTCAGCACCTGCCGGGGCGTCTCCGCGCGCTGCCACCAGGTGACGGCCTTCTCGGCCGGGACGGGCCCCGGCGCCGTCGTGGTGTACGCCGCCGCGCGGATGCCGGTGCTGATCTCCACGCGCGTGCTGGAGGCGGCCATCGCCCTGCAGACGGCGGCCCTGGCCGCGCTGATCGGGTGGATCACCTGGAAGGGGGCCGACCGGGGGCTGCGCACGATCGAGAACATCCAGGCCGAGCTGGCCGACATCACCGTGAGCGACCTGTCGCGCCGGGTGCAGGAGCCGCCCGGGGAGGACGAGATCGCCGGCCTCGCCCGCACCGTCAACGCCACGCTGGCGCGCCTGGAGCACTCGGTGGAGCAGCAGCGGCGGTTCGCCGCGGACGCCTCCCACGAGCTGCGCACGCCCATCGCCGGCCTGCGCGCCCAGCTGGAGGAGGCGCGGCTGCACCCCGAGCACGCCGACCTCGGCGTGCTGGTGAACGGCGCCCTGCGCGACACCGACCGGCTGCAGACCATCATCACCGACCTGCTGTTCATGGCCCGGCTGGGCTCGGGCGGCCCGTCGGCGCAGGAGCGCGTCGACCTGGGCCGCCTGGCCGCCGAGGAGATCGAACGGCGCCGCGGGCGCGTGCCGGTGAACACCGGCATCCAGGACGACGTGGTCGTGCTCGGCGTGAGCACGCAGCTCTTCCGGGTGATCGGAAACCTGCTGGACAACGCCCAGCGGCACGCCTCCACCATGATCAGGCTGGAGGTCCGCGCGGCGCGCGGCGCCGCCGTGCTCACCGTCACCAACGACGGCGACCGCATCCCCGAGGCCGACCGCGAGCGCGTGTTCCAGCGGTTCGCCCGGGTCGACCAGTCCCGCAGCAGGGACAGGGGCGGCACGGGCCTCGGCCTGGCCATCGCCCGTGACGTCGCGATCGCCCACGGTGGGACACTGCACGTCGAGGACGTCCCCGAGGGGACACGGTTCGTGCTCAAGCTGCCCGCGGCCGAGTAGATCCGGTTTCCAAGAGTTAACACGAGCGACGCCACGCGTTCAGCTCAGGCACCCCTTTCGGGGCAGTGGTGGTGGCTAGCGTGCCTGAGCATCCCCCGTGTGCGCCCCGCCGGCCGGCGGGCGTCGTCTCGTCCTTCATCAGGGAGTCATCTTGCGAGTCCTGGCCGTCGTCCCCGCCCGTGGAGGTTCTGTGGGCGTCCCGCTCAAGAACCTGGCCAAGGTGGGCGGCACGCCCCTGGTCACCCGCGCGGTGGCCTCCTGCGCGGAAGCCGGGCTCATCGACGAGGTCATCGTCAGCACCGACCACGAGGGCATCGCCGCCGCGGCCGAGGCCGCCGGCGCCCGGGTCGTGCACCGCCCCGCCGAGCTGAGCGGCTCCACCGCCTCCAGCGAGTCGGCCCTGCTGCACACGCTCGACCAGCTCGACGCCGACCCCGAGGTCGTCCTCCTGGTCCAGTGCACCAGCGCGTTCATCGACCCGGCCGACCTGGACGCCGCGGTCGCCAAGGTGCTGGACGGCACCGCCGACGTGGTGTTCTCGGGCCTTCCGACCCACGAGTTCGTGTGGGCGGTCCGCGACGGCGGCGCGCAGGGCGTCAACCACGACCCGGCCCACCGCCCCCGCCGCCAGGACCGCGAGCCCGACTTCCGCGAGACCGGAGCGTTCTACGCGATCCGCACCGCCGGGCTGCGCGAGCACGGCCACCGCTTCTTCGGCACCGTCGCCGTCCAGCCCGTGCCCTCCCGCACCGCCGTCGAGATCGACACCCCCGAGGACCTGGAGATCGTGCGGGCGCTCGCGCCGATCGTCGACCGTCCCGGGCCGATCGACGTGGACGCCGTGGTGACCGACTTCGACGGCGTGCACACCGACGACAGCGTGTACGTCGACCAGGACGGCCGCGAGATGGTCACCGTCAGCCGCTCCGACGGCCTCGGCGTCTCCCTGCTCAAGCGGGCCGGGGTCAAGGTGCTGATCCTGTCCACCGAGCGCAACCCTGTGGTGGCCGCCCGCGCCCGCAAGCTCGGCGTCCCGGTCGTGCAGGGCCTGGCCTCCAAGCAGACCGCGCTCAGCGAGTGGCTGAGCGTCGAGGGCCTGGACGCCTCCCGCGTCGCCTACATCGGCAACGACCTCAACGACCTCGGCTGCATGGAGCTGGTCGGCTGGCCGGTGACCGTGGAGAACGTCGACCCGCGCGTACGGGCCGCCGCCCGCGTCGTGCTGGCCCGCAAGGGCGGCGCGGGCGCCGTCCGGGAGCTGTGCGACCGCGTGCTCGACGCCCGGCCCGCCCCCGAGGAGGCCCCCGTCTCCGGGCCGCGTGCCACCCTGCGCGTCAAGGGCACGCCGGTGCGCGTCGGCGAGTCGCTGGTGGGCCCCGGGCAGCCGGTGTACGTGATCGGCGAGATCGGCATCAACCACAACGGCGACCTGGACATCGCGCGCCGCCTCATCGACGTCGCCGCCGACGCCGGCTGCCAGGCCGTGAAGTTCCAGAAGCGCACCCCCGAGATCGCCGTGCCGGTCCACCAGCGCGACCAGATCCGCCAGACGCCGTGGGGCGAGATGACCTACCTGGAGTACAAGTACCGGGTGGAGTTCGGCCTCGACGAGTACACGCAGATCGCCAAGTACTGCGCCGAGCGCGGCATCGACTGGTTCGCCTCGCCGTGGGACGTCCCGTCGGTGGACTTCCTGGAGGAGATGAACGTCGTCACGCACAAGGTGGCGTCGGCGAGCGTCACCGACCACGAGCTGCTGCGCCGGCTCGCCGCCACCGGCAAGCCGATCTTCCTGTCGACCGGCATGTCGACGCTGGAGGAGATCGACGCGGCCGTGGAGATCCTCGGCACGTCCAAGCTCGTGATGATGCACGCCACCTCGACCTACCCGCTGCCGCCGGAGGAGGCCAACCTGCGCACGATCATCACCCTCCAGGACAGGTACGGCGTCCCGGTCGGATATTCCGGGCACGAGCGCGGACTGCAGATCTCGCTCGCGGCCGTTACACTCGGCGCGGTGACCGTGGAGCGGCACATCACGCTCGACCGCACGATGTGGGGGTCCGACCACGCCGCATCGCTGGAGCCGAGCGGCCTGGAGCACCTCGTCCGCGACATCCGCATCATCGAGTCCGCCCTCGGTGACGGTGTCAAGCGGGTGTTCCCCGGCGAGGAGGCCCCCAAGGCCCGTCTCCGCCGCGTCACCGCCTGACCGCACGTCCGTCCGGTCGCCCGCGCCCGCCTGAGGACCAGGAGAAGCCCAGCAGTGTCGCACGCCGAGGACCGCCCGTGATCACGCTGTCCGTCGTGGTGCCCGTACGGGACGCCGAACCGTTCATCGCCGACGCGCTGACCTCGCTGCGGCTCAACGCGCGGGCGGACTTCGAGTTCATCGTCGTCGACGACGGCTCGGTGGACGCGACCCCGCGGATCATCGACGACTTCCGCGCCGACCTGCCGGGGCTCACCGTCCTGCGCAACTCCACCGCCGTGGGGCTCGCCGACGCCCGCAACAACGGCCTGTCCCTCGCCTCCGGCCGGTACGTCACCTTCCTCGACGGTGACGACTGGCTGGGGCGGGGGTACCTCGCCGACCTGGTGGCCGCGATCGACGGCCTGGGCTGCGACTTCGTCCGGGTGGACCACATCCAGGTGGAGGGGCGCAAGCGGGTGATCCACCGGGCGCCCGAGGCGCGGCGCGGGGTGGTGCTCAAGCCCAGGGACCGCATCCTCCCGGCCGGGTCCAAGACCATGGTGGACTACCCGTACGCCTGGGCGGGCATCTACCGCCGCGAGCTCGGCGACCTGCTGGCCTTCCCCGGCAGCCTGCACACCGCCGAGGACCGCCCGTGGATCTGGCGGCTGCACCGCGAGGCGCGGTCCTTCGCGGTGGTCTCGCTCGCCGGGGTGTTCTACCGCAGGCTGGTGTCCAACTCGCTCACCCAGATCGGCGACGAGCGCCAGCTCCACTTCTTCAACGCCTTCGAGCTGGTCTTCGAGCAGGTCGAGAACGAGCCCGACCTGCTTCCGAAGGCCGTGCGCACCTTCTGCGCCCTGCTGGCGCACCACCTGGAGCTGAGCGAGCGCTTCTCGCCCCCGCTGCTGGCCCGCTTCCACGCCCGCGCCCGCGAGGTCCTCGCGTCGCTGCCGCCGGGCCTGGTGGACGAGGCGGGGCTCGAACCCGAGCGCGCCGCCCTCCTGCGCCCGCTGCTCCCCCACCGCGGATGACCCGAAGGAGCGCCTCCGTGACCCAGGTGTTCTACAGCTCCACGCTCTTCGGCGCGATGACGCTCGCCGCCGCGATGGACGCCGGGAGGTTCGGCGCCCACGACGGCCGCAGGATCCTTCTGGTGTCCAACAACGCCGCGATCCCCGAGATCACCCCGTCCCTGGACGAGACGCCGGGCTTCGCCGCGCTGCGGTCGCGCTTCGACGAGATCCGCTCCTGGAACGAGCTGATCGCGCCCCTGCACCCGTCGGACTGGAAGGCGCGCGTCATCGAGGTGCCGATGCTGTCGCGCATGATCGCCACGCGGCTCGGCCTCGAGGGCGGCGTCTCCGAGCTGGTCGTGGAGTCGGTCGCGGTCCCGCCCGCGCGCACGATCGCCGGGCTGATCCGCGACTGCCCGATCACGGTCTACTCCGACGGGCTGATGAGCTACGGGCCCACGCGGGACCCGCTGCCCCTGGAGATCTCCGGCCGCATCACCCGCCTGCTGCACCTGGCGCTGGTTCCCGAGCTCACGCCGCTGCTGCTCCGGGAGGTCGGCGTCGAGCCCGACCCGCTGCCGGACGCCGCGTTCACCGGCGTGCTCGACACGCTTCCCGCGCCGGAGGGCCTGTCCGGCCGGGCCGTCATCCTCGGCCAGTACCTCTCGGCCCTGGACATCGTCACCGCCGAGGAGGAGGCCGAGCTGCACGCCTCGATGCTGCGCGCCCTCGCCGCGCGCGGCTTCACCGACGTGCTGTTCAAGCCCCACCCGGCCGCGGGCCGCCGCCACGCCCAGCAGTTGCGCGACGTCGCCGACGGGCTCGGCGTGAACCTGAGCGTCGCCGGCGAGACCGTCCCCGCCGAGCTGTGCTTCCGCGCGCTGCGGCCGGAGCTCGTGGTGGGCTGCTTCTCGACCGCGCTGATGACCGCGCACCGGTACTTCGGCATCCCGGTGGCCAGCATGGGCTGCGAGCTGGTCCTGCAGCGGCTCGCGCCGTACGAGAACAGCAACCGGATCCCGCTCACCATCGTGGACGCGATCGTGCCCCGGCTGGCCGAGGATGGGTCGATCACCGACCCGCCGCCGGTGGACCTGCCCGCGCTGGTCCAGGCGGTCGGCTTCTGCATGCAGAGCGATCACTACCCCGCGCTGCGCGAGGCGGCCGCGAACTACATCGAGACGCACGGCGCCGAGGCGAGGTACTTCAAGAACCGCCGGCTCAGCTCGGTCGGCCTTCTGCCCGGCGGCGCCAAGTCCCAGAAGCCGAGCCCTCTCGGGCGTCTGCGCCGGGCTCTGTCCCGCTGATCTGTCTCGGGCGTCCGCGCCGAGGCCCCGTCCCGCTGATCTCGTCCCGCCCCGGCCCGAGCGGCCCCGGAAGAACCGGGGGCCGTTCGGGTCCGGTCGCGGGCGGCTAGCCGATGGCCTTCAGGTAGCGGCGGACGCGCCTGCTGGCGCGGTAGCCGGCGCGCAGCACGTTCGGGGGAAGCTCGACGCGCAGGCGGGCGCGGCGGCGGGCGGCGGCGTGGGCCGGGCCGTCCAGCAGGGGCCGCACCGGGGGCAGGCCGGTCGTCCGGGCCTGCTCGACCAGGGCGGTGAGCCGGACGATCCAGTCGCTGCTCGCCCGGTCGTGGAAGTAGTTGGCGTCGCACCAGGCCGCCGTCGGCCGCCGGAAGTCGCCCTGCGCGAGGTCGTCCAGGGTGCCCAGGCATCCGCTGTCCTCGAACACCAGGTTGATCATCTCGGCGCTCACCCCGAAGTCGGAGAGCACCAGCAGCGGCACCTCGCCCGCGATGGCCTCCAGCGCCGCCGTCGAGCTGACCGTGACGAACCCGGCCGCCTCGGCGAGGTGCTCGTGCATGGCGCCCACGGCGAACCGCACGCCGCCCGGCCGCACCGCTCCGGCCGTCTCCAGCGACGCCCAGAGGCTCTCGTAGTGGTAGCGCTCGTTGTGGGTCTGACGCTCGGTGGTGAGCGCCCGCAGCTTGACCACGACGTCCAGGTCCGGGCGCCGGGCGGCCAGCCTGTCCAGGGCCAGCAGGATGCTCTCGCGGTCCTCCCTGCGCTTGGGCACCTTGGCCTGCGTCGCGAACACGACCCGCCGGCCGGCGGGCTCGTGCGGCGGGACCTCGGTCGAGACGATGTGCGCGGGGGCCGCGGACTTCAGGAGGCCGTCGAGGTACGGCAGCCGGGCCAGGGCGGTCGAGCCGGCGGCCCCGAGCTCCTTGCCGATGCGGCCGAACTCCTCGACCTCCCTGCCGCTGTGCACGACGAACAGGTCGCAGCCGCCCCGGAACAGCCACGCCTTCTCGGTGGCCGGGATCGAGATGCCGGGCAGTCCCGACACGAGGACCGGGCGCGGCTTCAGCCCGTCCAGCACATCGCTGACCAGCACGTCCACGACAGGCCCCGTGCAGGCGACGAGCAGGACGTCCGGCCTGAGACGCTCGGCCAGGCGGCGCAGCGCCCGCGCGGAGATCACCTCCGGGGCCTCTGCCTGGGCCGCCCTGGTGCCGCTGACCGCCGCGGAGATCTGCGCCGGGGAGGGCGCGATGGGGGTGCGCACGACGGCGAGCGTCGAGGTCCATTCCGCCGGCAACTGGTCGAGCAGGCCCGCCGCCCACTTGAGGTAGGAGTCGGAATCGGCCACAGCGAGAACCCGGCTCAAGGAGAAGCCCTTTCGTGCGCGAACATCTGGAGGTGCGATCGGAGGGAGATCGAGGCGGAGGGCGTCCACCAGTCGTCGGGGACGTCCACCGTCTCCACGGGGACGCCACGCGCCGACAGCAGGACGCGCAGAGAGGTGACCGCCGTGGACGGCAGGCTGAGCACGCGCTGCCCGGGGCGCAGGTCCCGCAGGGTCATCTCGACCGGAACGCCGCCATCGTACACGGTTACGCCGGGATGATCGCGTACGGCGGCGAGGTCGCCCGGGTCCTCGCGGCGGTGCGGGAAGTAGGCCAGCGGCCCCTTCAGGGCGAACAGCCAGGACAGGTACCGGTCACGGTGGATCAGCCCGTTGCGCACCAGCGAGGTGCCCAGCACCACCGTGTTCTCTGCGGGCCGGGGGTGCCGGACGGCGGGCTGGGAGCGCAGCCAGGCGAAGTCGTGGGTCACCAGCTCGGCGCCGAGGCCGCGTACGGCCGCCGCGAGGTCGGCGGGTACGGGCAGAGCGGTGAACACCGTGAGGCGTCCGGCCCGGGCGGCGGCGCGCAGGCGTATGGCGGCGGCGGTGCCGAGGACGCGGCGCGAGGGCGTGGACCGGGCGCGGGCGCGCAGCAGCGCGGTGCCCGGGCGGGAGGTGAGCAGCTCCAGCAGGCGGATCGTGGCGAGGCCGTCGTCCACCAGCACCATGCGGGCGGGGGCGGCGGTCAGCGAGGTGAGCTGCATACGACCCGAGAAGGCGTCGCCGAGCACCCACGCGGTGCCGCGTCCCGGACGGGGCATGCGTCCGCCCTCGGCGGTCTCGATCCGCAGGCCGGGCGGCAGGTCGAGCGCGGCGAGCTCCCTGCGCGTGACCTTGAGCGCGGGTAGCTTCGCGCGGGTGACCACGCGCATCTCCGGCCCCGCGACCCCGGCGTACCGTGCCTCGACCGCACAGAGCAACTGGAGAGGCGACTCCACCCAGGCGACGGCCGACCCCTGCTCCCGCACGCGGCTTCGACCGTTCCTCTCCACGCCGGGGATTGACGCTTTCACGACGCAAGCACGGTAGCCGCATGACGCGACGCATGAGGTAACAAACGGTGAACAGAGCCTGACAAGCACCCGGCCATGCCCGTTCACCCGCCGCGCGAACGGTCTTCCGCCTCACACCGGCCTTCGGTGGCAGGAAACGCCTCGGCGCCCGGAGGGCGGGATCGGCGCTCAGCCGCCACCCGCCGGCCGGACGCATCGGACCTCCGAGCCCACAGAGATCAACAGATCACAACCGAGAGTGAGCGGGGCTGTCGGGACGGCCGCACACCCGCTCGTTTTGGATCGCCCGAAATATGCACAAAATACCGGTTGAATTCCACCACCCCCTATGGATCGACCGATGGGCAGTCCGCCCCTGGGAAACCAGGTCTCGCATTCCCGCAGATCAGCGCCACTATCGCCTACTCGGGACTTAGTTTTGCTAGAAATGCGCGACTTATGCTTGTGCTCGGCATAAGTGGCTTTTACGATCCCGCAATATGGAGGAAACCGAACACGAACGAACACAGGTCACCTCACTCCGCGTCGGCATCATCGGTACCAGCGGCCAGCCGTCCACCTCCGCGGATCCGGCCGCCTCCGCGAGCGCCACCGGCGCGGGCACCGGCGAGCACGCCGACGACGAGCTCGCGCGGCCGGCACCGCGGACCATCGCCACCGCCGCCTCGATCCGGCCTCCGCTCGCCCCGACCCAGGACGCCCTGGCCACCGAAGGGCTCGCCTTCCCGCGGACCCTGTGAACCCGTCCCTTCTCCTCCTGTCCCTCTGACCCCACCGGCCCACTCCCACCCCCGTCCGCCGGCCGGAAGCCCCGCACGGGACCCCCAGGCCTTCTCCGCATGCCTCCACCCCCCAAGGAGAGATACGTGCGACGTCTGATCACCCTCCTGCTCCCGATCCTTCTCCTGTTGTCCCTCCCCGTCACCACGACGGCCGCCGGCGCCCAGGCGGCCCCCGCGTTCCGCGCCCTGCTGTTCTCCAAGACCGCCGGCTACCGCCACGACTCGATCCCGGCGGGCGTCAGCATGATCCAGAGCCTGGCCGCCGCCAACAACTTCGAGGTCGTCGCGTCGGAGGACTCCGGCGTGTTCACCGACGCCAACCTCGCCACGTTCAACGTCGTGATCATGTTCCAGACCTCAGGCATGGTCTGGGACAACGACGCCCAGCGACAGGCGATGCAGAAGTACGTCAACAACGGTGGCGGCATCGTCGCCGTCCACAACGCCACCGACATGAACATCGACAGCACCTTCCCGTGGTGGGACCAGCTGATCATGGGCGGCGCGCACATGACCGCGCACTCCTCGATCCTGCAGGGCACCGCCAAGGTGGCCGACCGCGTGCACCCCTCGACCACCGGCCTTCCCGAGCGCTGGACCCGCACCGAGGAGTGGTACAACTTCGACCGGAACATGCGCGGCGACGTGCACGTCCTGGTCACCGCCGACGAGACCACCTACGACGCGGGCGGCAGCAAGATGGGCGCCGACCACCCGATCTCCTGGTGCCGCAACGCCGAAGGCGGCCGCGTCTGGGCGACCGCGATGGGCCACGAGAGCGCGGCCTACTCGGAGGCGGGGATCCGCTCGCACATACTCGGCGGCATCAAGTGGGCCGCGGGCAACGTCCAGGGCGACTGCGGCGGGACCGTGTGGAACCGCTTCCAGAAGGTGACCCTCGACAGCGCGCCCGACCAGCCGATGCAGCTGGACATCGCCGCCGACGGAACCGTGTACTACATCACCCGCTCCGGCAAGCTGATGTCCATCGCCAAGAGCGGCACGATCACCACGACCGGCTCGCTCAACGTCTACACCGGCGGTGAGGACGGTCTCATCGGCCTGGTCCTCGACCCCGGCTTCGCGACCAACCGGTGGGTCTACCTCAACTACTCCCCCGCCGGGTCCCAGGCGGTCAACCAGGTGTCCCGGTTCACCCTCAACGGCCAGACGCTCGACCTGGCCAGCGAGAAGAAGCTGCTGAGCATCCCGGCCACCCGGGTGGACGAGCCGGGGCACACCGGCGGCGCCCTGGCCTTCGGCCCCGGCGGCAACCTGTACATCGGGGTCGGCGACGACACCAACCCCTTCGCCTCCGACGGCTACACGCCGATCGACGAGCGGGCCGGGCGGGCGAACTTCGACGCCCAGAAGACCAGCGCCAACACCAACGACCTGCGCGGCAAGATCCTGCGGATCCACCCCGAGAGCAACGGCACCTACACCGTTCCCCCGGGCAACCTGTTCGCCCCGGGCACCGCGCAGACCCGGCCGGAGATCTACGCGATGGGCTTCCGCAACCCGTTCAGGTTCGCCGTCGACCCCGTGACCGGCTGGATCTCGATGGCCGACTACGGTCCCGACGCCGGCGGGCCCAACGCCGGTCGCGGGCCCGAGGGCACGGTCGAATGGAACCTCGTCAAGTCGCCGGGCAACTACGGGTGGCCCTACTGCGTCGGCAACAACACCCCGTTCAACGACTACGACTTCGCGACCTCCACCTCCGGCGCGAAGTTCAACTGCGCCGCCCCGGTGAACAACTCCCCCAACAACACCGGCCTCACCAACCTGCCCGCCGCCAGGGCCGCCACCGTCTGGTACACCTACCACGGCGCGCCCGAGTGGCCGGAGATGGGCAACAGCGGCGGCGCGGCTCCCATGGGCGGCCCGTTCTACCACTACGACCCGGCCAACCCGTCGGAGACCAAGTTCCCCGCCTACTTCGACAACACCCCGTTCTTCTTCGAGTGGGCCCGCAACTACCTGGCCGAGATGCGCCTGGACGCCGGCGGGAACGTGCTGAAGATCAACAGGTTCCTGTCCAGCGTCGGGTTCGTCTCGCCGATGCACATGAAGTTCGGCCCCGACGGCGCGATGTACCTGATCGAGTGGGGCAACGGGTACGGCGGCTCCAACCCCGACGACGGCGTCTACCGCATCGAGTACGTCAACGGCTCGCGGTCGCCCGTCGCCAAGGCCGCCGCCACGCCCACCTCGGGCCGGGCCCCGCTGGCCGTGCAGTTCTCCTCGGCCGGCTCCTTCGACCCCGACGGGGACCCGATCACCTACGCGTGGGACTTCACCTCGGACGGCACGACGGACTCCACCGCCGCCAACCCGTCCTTCACGTACACGGCCAACGGGAACTTCACCGCCAGGCTCACCGTGAGGGACGCGGGCGGCAAGACGGGCTCGGCGACCGTGCCGATCGTGGTCGGCAACACCGCCCCGGTGGTGCGGTTCGGCTCGCCGCCGAACGGCGGGGCGATCCAGTTCGGCGACGCCGTCGGCTACACCGTCCAGGTGACCGACCCCGAGGACGGCACCATCGACTGCTCGAAGGTGCAGGTGGTCTCGGCACTCGGGCACGACACCCACAGCCATGACACCGGGCAGTTCACCGGCTGCAGCGGCACGGTGACCACCACCGCGTCCGGCCACGACGCGGACGCCAACACCTACTACGTCCTCACCGCGACCTACACCGACAAGGGCGGGCTCACCGGCAGCGCCAACCTGGTCCTCCAGCCGAAGCAGAAGCAGGCGGAGTACTTCACCGGCTCCTCGGGGGTGCGCGTCATCGACCAGGCCGGAGCGCAGAACGGCAAGCGCATCGGCGACATCTCCAACAACGACTGGATCTCGTTCACGCCGGGCAGCCTCCAGGGGATCACCTCGATCTCCTACCGCCTCTCCTCCCCCTACGGCGGCGGGACGATCGAGTTGCACGCCGACTCCCCGACCGGGCAGCTGCTGGCCACCACCAGCGTGCCCAACACCGGAGGATGGGACAACTACCAGCAGACCGCCCCGACCACCATCACGGGCCTGTCCGGCAGCCATCCGCTGGTCCTGGTGTTCAAGCACCCGGCGGACAACCAGTTCGACGTCGACTCGTTCACGCTGAACGGCCAGGGCGTGGGCACTCCGGGTGGCGGCGTGCAGCCGAACGGCGTCTACACCCTCGCCGCGGTCCACAGCGGCAAGCTGGCGGACGTGTTCGGGCAGTCCACCGCCGACAACGCCTCCATCGTCCAGTGGGCCGCCAACAACGGCGCCAACCAGAAATGGAGGGCGGTCGACAAGGGCAACGGCGCCTTCGCCCTGGTGTCGGTGCTGAGCGGCAAGTGCCTGGACGTCCCGGGCGCCTCGACGGCAGACGGCGCGCTGCTCGTCCAGTGGACCTGCAACGAGGGCGCCAACCAGCAGTGGCGGTTCACCCAGGCCACGGGCGGGGCCTGGCGGATCACCGCCGCGCACAGCGGGCTGTGCCTGACGGTACCGGGCTCCTCGACCGCGGACGGGGCTCAGCTGGCCCAGTCCGCCTGCGGATCGGGCGCCAACCAGCAGTGGCGGCTCACTCTCGCGCCGTGACGCCCTGAGGGGCGTGTGAGCGGGGCCGGCCGCTCACACGCCCCGCCGCCGGGCCGGTCCGTGGACGTCTCCCCGGACCGGCCCGTGCAGGTGTGCGTCGTGCCGGCCGTCGGCGTGCGGCACCGCGCGGCGCAGCACCCCCCTCGGCGGCGAACGCGGCCCTGCCCGCCGCCCGGCAGGAGGCCGGCGGCCGGCGAATGCCGCAGTTCCAGCCGGTGCGGGCCCAGGCGCGTGTGCCCTCCGGCGGGGCGCCCGGTGCGGGCTTGCCGTTCACGACCCCCGATGCAGACCGGAGATTTGTCCTGTTTGCATCTGTTTGTCCGGTGTATTACTCTGTGTGCACTCCTGGCAGAGGAACGCGCTTTCCGGGCGACTTCCCAGTGCCATGGAGATTGCATAGCGCGGCCGGTCGTCTGGGAGATCCCTTCTCCCCCCGGGGCGCGCAACCGCCGAGTCCGCGTCCACGCGGAGCCGGGGACCCAATCTCTCCCCGGGGTGAATCGGGAGCGCCCGCCCACGGACGCGCCCGTAGGGCGACTTCCACGCCCGAACCCGTCAGCTAACCCGGTAGGCGGCCGTGGAAGAAGGAGTTTCCCCTTGTCCATGTTGATACATCGGCTTCTGGATGCCCCGAAGAACCACTTGAAGGCCTTCGCCTTCAGCGGCCTTGTGGCCGCGCAGCTCGTGACGGGCGCCACCATGGCCGCCCACGCCCACGCCGACACCGGCCGGGACGGCGGCGTCGTGAAGGTCGCCGGCGCCGAGGCCGCCGGCCTGTCGAAGGCGCTCGGCGTCCCGGAGGGCGCGCGGCACGTGTCCGCGCAGCAGCTTCTGAAGCTGGCGGAGAGCCAGGTCGGCGTCTCCGAGAACAGCTTGGGCGGTGGCACGAAGTTCCACCGCTGGTACATGGAGAGCCCGCGCGCGGAGGAGACCGTGGCCCGCGACGGCGGCAAGATCTCCGACTACGCCAACGCCGCCTGGTGCGACATGTTCGTCTCCTGGGTCGGCAGCCAGCTCGGCATGGAGCACGCCGTGGGCGTCGACGCCTGGACGGTCGCGCACGCCAAGTGGTTCGAGTCCCAGGGCCGCTGGGGCGACACGGCCAAGCCCGGCGCGGTCGTCTTCTTCGACTGGAACGGCGGCAAGGACGTGGACGCGATCGACCACGTGGGCTTCGTGATCCACGACAACGGCGACGGCACCATCAAGACCGTCGAGGGCAACACCAACAACGGCAAGGTCGAGATCCGCACCCGGCCGACCTACCAGGTCGCCGGCTACGGGTACCCCGCCTACGCCGCCTGACGCGGGGTCCTTCCCGGGGCGCCCCTCCCACGCGGGGCGCCCCTCTCCCGGGCCGCCGGCGGCCCCACAGCCGCCTCCCGGCCTCACGGGCGCCCTCGCCTCCCCGCGGGCGCCCTTCCCCGGCCGTACGGCCGGCGGTCCCGCTCCGCCGGCCGTACGGCCTCCTCCTCTCGGCACTTCCACGTCCCCGGGGCGGCCCCCGGAGGGCCTGCCGCGCGCCGCGCGCCGCGCCGATTTTCGCCGGACTGTGCCAGCTTGATGTGGGAGCGCTCCCAGAATGCCGAACGGCCCTTATCAGGCTTGAAGTCTGATTCCAAGCGTCCAGAGGCCCCAGGAGTAACAGTTAGGTTTCGGCATATTGACGTCGGCGTTGCCTATCGGAGACCCTTCGTGGGAGCGCTCCCAAATATCGCCCACGAAAACGCTCGTGGGATCACGACCGAGGGATCCAGCACATCGTGGGGCCCGACTGTCGGGGCCGGCCCTCGATGCACCTCCCGTATACGGGCAACCACCTGAGAGGGGTCCGGAAATGACGAACAAGGCGCGCCGCGGCAAGATGCTCGCGGTCGCATCGGTGATGACGGCCGCGCTCGGCGTCACCGCAGCGTGCTCGTCCGGCGACAGTGGGGACACCGCCGGGTCGGCCGGCACGTCCTCCGCCGCCGCGGAGAAGATCACGCTCACGCTGCAGACCTTCGGCGGCGGCACCAACTTCGGCTACAAGGCCGCCGTGGAGAAGTGGAACGCCGACCACCCGAACGTCCAGGTCAAGTACAACAACCTGACCGACAGCTTCGAGAACGTCTACTGGCCGCAGATGCTGCAGTGGCTGCAGTCGGGCACCGGCGCCGGCGACGTCGTGGGCATCGACGAGGGCGGCATGGGCCTCGCCAAGGCGCGCCCGCAGTTCTTCACCGACCTCGGCCAGTACGGCCTGCAGAGCCGCCAGGCCGACTTCCCGGCGTGGAAGTGGGAGAACGGCATCAACTCGGAGGGCAAGCTGTTCGCCCTCGGCACCGACGTCGGCGGCATGAGCATCTGCTACCGCACGGACCTGTTCAAGAAGGCCGGCCTGCCCACCGACCGCGACGAGGTCTCCAAGCTGTGGAGCGGCGGCTGGGACGACTTCATCAAGGCCGGGCAGGACTTCCAGGCCAAGGTCAAGGACGCCAAGTTCGTGGACAGCGTCAACACCATCTACAACGTGGTCCTGTCGCAGGAGTCCGCCAAGAACGGCAATGTGACCTACTTCGACAAGGACCAGCAGCTCATCGTGGACAAGAACCCGGCCGTCAAGACCGCGTTCGACTTCACCCAGAAGATCAGCCAGGCGGGGCTGACGGCCAAGCTGCAGAACTTCACCGACCCGTGGAACACCGGCTTCGTGAAGTCGCAGTTCGCGACCCTGGGCTGCCCGGGGTGGATGCTCGGCGTCGTGTCCGGCACGGCGGGCGACGAGTTCAAGGGCAAGTGGGACGTCGCGACCGTGCCCGGCGGCGGCGGCAACTGGGGCGGCTCCTGGCTCGCGGTGCCCAAGCAGTCCAAGCACCCGAAGGAGGCCGCCGAGCTGGCGAGCTACCTGACCAGCCCCGAGGCCCAGCTCATGGCCTTCAAGGAGGGCGGCAACCTGCCGAGCACGATCCCGGCGCAGGACAACCCCGAACTGCAGAGCGCGACCAACGAGTACTTCAACAACGCGCCGATCGGCAAGATCTTCGGGCCGTCCATCAAGTCGCTCCAGCCGACCTTCCTCGGTGAGAAGCACGCCCAGGTGAAGCGCGAGGTGGAGCAGGTCGTCACCGGCATGGACCAGGGCTCGGTGCCCTACGCCGACGCGTGGCAGAAGTTCGTCGAGGCGGGCCAGAAGGCGGCGGGCTGACCGCCCCCTGATCGTCACCGGCCCGCCGCACGATCCCCGGCGGGCCGGTGACCCTCCCATCGACCGCTATCGACGAACGAAGGAGCAGAGGGATTCCCTCCCCGCGGCCTCCCCCGGCCGCGGGGAGGCCCCGCACTATCGATGAGCGTCAACCTCCACACCCAGCGGGCGGATCCGGCGCCACCCCCCTCGCGGACGGGCCGCCGCCACACGCGCCCCCCCAATTCCTTCTGGTCCCGGCTGGACCTCAAGGCGATGCCGTACTTCCTGATCTCCCCGTACTTCCTGCTGTTCGCGATCTTCGGCCTGTTCCCCCTGGTGTTCACCCTGTGGGTGTCGATGCAGGACTACGGCCTGGCCGGCGGCGAGGCGTCCTTCACCGGGCTCGACAACTACACCAAGCTCCTGGCCGACACGGACTTCTGGAACGCCGTGGTCAACACGGTGGGCATCTTCGTCCTGGCCACGGTCCCGCAGCTCGTGCTGGCCCTGCTGCTGGCCAACGCGCTCAACAAGCGGCTGCGCGGGCGGCTGTTCATCCGCCTCGGCGTCCTGCTGCCGCTGGTCACCTCGGTGGTGGCCGTGGCCATCGTCTTCACCCAGCTCTACGGCCGCGACTTCGGCCTGTTCAACTGGCTGCTCGACGCGCTCGGCGTCGACAAGCACATCGACTGGCAGAGCGCGAAGTGGTCGTCCTGGACCGCCATCGCCACCATGGTGGACTGGCGGTGGACCGGCTACAACGCGATCATCTACCTCGCCGGCATGCAGACCATCCCCCGGGAGCTGTACGAGGCGGCGTCGATCGACGGGGCCACCCCCCGCAGGCAGTTCTGGAGCATCACGCTGCCGATGATCCGGCCCACGATCATGTTCACGGTCTTCGTGTCCACGATCGGCGGCCTCACCCTGTTCGCCGAGCCGGTCATGTTCGCCAGCAACCGCATGGACGGCGGCACCACCGGCCAGTTCCAGACCATCGCGATGTACATCGTCGAACAGGGCTTCAGGAACTTCGACTACGGCTACGCGGCGGCGGCCGCCTGGCTGCTGTTCGTCCTGATCCTCCTCGGCGTCGCGATCAACTACACGTTCGTCCGCCGGATCGGAGGCGCCAAGTGACCGCGCTCACGCAGGCCGGGCCTGCGCACGCGGTGAGGGGGCGCGACCGGCGCGACCCCTTCCGCGCCACGCCCCTCACCAAGGTCGCCCTCGGCTTCACGCTCATCCTGTCGATCTTCCCGATCTACTGGATGATCATCATCGCCTCACGGACCAACTCCGACGCCGTGGACGTGCCGCCGCCGCTGCTGCCGGGCGGCAATCTCGGCGAGAACATCCAGCGGGTGCTGGCCACCGAGGACGCGCACTTCCTCACCGGCCTGCTCAACTCGCTGATCGTCACCTCCACGGTGACCGTCTCCGTCGTGATCATCTCGACGTTCGCCGGCTTCGCCTTCGCGCGGCTGCACTTCCGCGGGCGCAACCTGTTGCTCGGGTCGATCCTGCTCACCATGATGGTGCCGCTCCAGCAGATGGGCATCGTGCCGCTCTACCAGCTGATGGTGAACCTCGGCTGGGTCGGCTCGCTCAAGGCGGTGATCCTGCCGTACCTGCTCAACGGCTTCGGCGTGTTCATGATGACGCAGTACACCCAGCAGGCCGTGCCCGAGGAGCTGGTCGAGGCGGCCCGGGTGGACGGCGCGTCCACGCTGCGGATCTGGTGGAACGTGATCCTGCCCGCCGTACGGCCGGGCATGGCGGTCCTGGCGCTGCAGACGTTCATGCTCAACTGGAACGAGTTCATGTGGCCCCTGATCGTCCTGACGCCGGAGAACCCCACCGTGCAGGTCTCGATCAGCTTCCTCACCGCGGCCCATACCACCGACTACGTGCTCATCTTCACCGGCACGGCCCTGTCAGTACTCCCGCTCATCGTCGTTTTCGTCGCGTTCGGCCGACAGATCGTCGGCGGACTCATGGAAGGTGCGGTCAAGGCGTGACCACGCAGGAGACTCAACCCGGCACCGAGGCCCCCACCCTGGCGTTCCCCCCCGGCTTCGTCTGGGGGGCGGCCACCTCCGCCTACCAGATCGAGGGGGCGACCACCACCGACGGGCGCGGCACCTCCATCTGGGACACGTTCGTCCGGCGCCCCGGGCGCGTGCTCAACGGCGAGAACGCCGACGTCGCCATCGACCACTACCACCGCTACCGCGACGACGTGGCGATGATGGCCGAGCTCGGCCTCACCGCCTACCGGTTCTCGGTGTCCTGGCCGAGGATCATGCCCGACGGCGCGGGCGAGGTGAACCAGGCCGGGCTCGACTTCTACCGGCGGCTGGCCGACGAGCTGCTCGCGCACGGCATCGACCCGTACCTGACCCTGTACCACTGGGACCTGCCGCAGGCCCTGGAGGACGCCGGCGGCTGGCCGGCCCGGGACACCGCCAAGCGCTTCGCCGACTTCGCCGCGTGCGTCCACCAGGCCCTCGGCGACCGCGTGCGCAACTGGAGCACGGTGAACGAGCCGTGGTGCGCCGCCTTCCTCGGCTACGCGTCCGGCGAGCACGCCCCCGGGCGGCGCGACCCGGCCGCGTCCATCAGGGCCGCCCACCACCTCAACCTGGCCCACGGCCTGGCGGTGCAGGCCCTGCGCGCCCAGGACGCGGGGGCGCGCATCGGCGGCTCGGTCAACCTGTACGCGGTGACCCCCGCCACCGACGACCCCGCCGACGTGGAGGCCGCCCGGCGCATCGACGGCCTGCAGAACCGCTTCTTCCTCGACGCGCTGCTGAAGGGCTCCTACCCCGAGGACGTCCTGGCCGACCTGTCCGCCGTCACCGAGATCGACTTCATCCGGGACGGCGACATGGAGACCATCTCCACCCCGTTCGACACGCTGATGGTGAACTACTACAGCAGGTTCACCGTGTCGGGCGCCCCGGGCGGCTCCTCGTCCGCCGCCGCCGCGCCGACCGGCGCCGGGTCGCCGTGGCCGGGCAGCGAGCACGTGTCCTTCGTCAACGGCGGCCGCCCGGTCACCTCGATGGGCTGGGAGATCGACGACCTCGGCCTGTACGAGGTGCTCCAGCGGGTCGCCACCGACTACCCGGGCATCCCGCTGATCATCTCGGAGAACGGCGCGGCGTTCGACGACGTCGTCGACGGCGGCGAGATCGACGACCAGGAGCGGCTGGCCTACATCGACGCCCACCTGCGCGCGTGCCACGCCGCGATCGAGGCCGGAGTGCCATTGAGGGGGTACTTCGCCTGGTCTCTGATGGACAACTTCGAGTGGGCCTGGGGGTACGGCAAGCGCTTCGGCCTCGTGTACGTCGACTACGCGACCCAGCGCAGGACACCGAAGGCGAGCGCGCACTGGTACGCCGGCACGATCCGCCGAGGCGGTCTTCGCGGTCCGGCAGAATAGGCCCTAACGTCAGGAGGGGGCACTTTCCATGAACGGGGACCGCCGCTCGGGAGCGCGACCGACCCTAGAGGCCGTCGCCGCTCGCGCCGGGGTCGGCCGCGGCACGGTCTCGCGCGTCATCAACGGCTCGCCGAAGGTCAGCGAGAAGGCGCGCGAAGCCGTGCAACAGGCCATCGACGAACTCGGCTACGTGCCCAACCGGGCGGCGCGCACCCTGGTCACCAGGCGCACCGACACGATCGCCCTGGTCGTGTCGGAGTCGGAGCACCGCATCTTCGACGAGCCCTTCTTCGCGGGCATCATCCGCGGCATCGGCTCGGCGCTGTCGGAGACCGGGCTCCAGCTCATCCTCACCATGGCCCAGTCGCGCAACCAGCACGACCGGCTGGAGCTGTATCTGACCGGCCAGCACGTCGACGGCGTGCTGCTGATCTCGCTGCACGGGGCGGACCCGCTGCCGGGCCGGCTGGAGGAGATGGGCGTGCCCACCGTCCTCGGCGGCCGGCCGGTCGGGTTCACCCCGTACAGCTACGTCGACGTGGACAACCGGGCGGGCGCCCGGCAGGCGGTCAAGTACCTGCTCGGCAAGGGACGGCGGCGCATCGCCACCATCGCCGGCACGCAGGACATGGGCGTGGGCGTCGACCGCCTCGCGGGCTACCGCGACGCGCTGCTGGCCACGGGCATGCCCGAGCTGGTCGCCTACG
This sequence comes from Sphaerisporangium album, assembly GCF_003323745.1. GTDB lineage: Bacteria > Actinomycetota > Actinomycetes > Streptosporangiales > Streptosporangiaceae > Sphaerisporangium > Sphaerisporangium album. Next base: position 489,015 of record NZ_QOIL01000001.1, on the reverse strand, counting down.
GTGACTTCCTGGAGCCCAGCGGCGTGAACGCGATGGAGCGGCTGCTGGAGCAGCACCCCACGCTGGACGCTGTGTTCGCCGCCTCCGACGCCATGGCGATCGGCGCGATGCGGGTGCTGAAGGAGCACGGCAGGGCGATCCCGGACGACGTCGCGGTGATCGGCTTCGACGACTCGGCCATCGCGGCGCAGACCGTCCCGCCGCTGACCAGCGTGCACCAGCCCACCGAGGACATGGGGCGGCAGATGGCGCAGTTGCTGGTCGCGCGCATCAACGGCGAGCGGCTGGAGCAGCCGGTCGTGATCCTCGACACGCATCTGGTCGAGCGCGGCTCGGCCTGAGAGCCGCGCCGCGGCCCGAACGCCCTGAGGCCCGTTCCCCGGCGAGGGGGCGGGCCTCACGTCATACCGGCGTGGCCTCCCGTGGCGGCGGCGGTAATGCCCGTTCCCGCGCGGTCGCGCAGGGCCTGCACGCCGACCAGGTCGTCCGGCAGCGCGTCCGGGACGGTGTCGTCGAAGCGGGCCAGGGTCTTCACGCGCATCGCCACCAGCGCCGTCACGGCCATGGCGAGGGCGAAGCAGACGTACATGAAGCCGATGCCGCGCCCCGGCCCCGTGCCGATCAGCGTGCCCACGGTGCCGGCGAGCGGGCCGTCGTGGGCCAGCAGCGGCTCGAACACCGCCGTGCCGTACGGGGCCACGAGGCCGAAGCCGATGGGCAGCGTGGACCAGGCGACCAGCGTGTTCAGGGCGATCACCCGCCCGTGGAAGCGCTGCGGCACCTTGACCTGGATGATCGTGGCGTAGACGCCGTTGAGGAGGGTCAGCCACAACGACATCCCGAACGCCCCGATCCCGATCACGACGAGATCGTCGCGCAGGCCCGTGACCAGGCAGAACACCGCCAGGGCGAGGGTCGCGAGCAGCACGCCGCGCAGGCGCCTCCCTCGCGGCCCGCCCCAGACGGTCATGGCCAGGCCCCCGAGGAACACCCCGAGCCCGCCCGCGAAGGCCACCCGCCCGACGTCGGCCAGCGTGCCGGACGACAGCACCAGCGGCGAGATCATCAGGAACAGCGGGGACAGGAAGATGTTCAGCACGGCGAAGAACAGCAGCATGGAGCGGAACGACCGGTCGCCCCACGAGTGGCGGAAGCCGTTCACCATCTCGGTCACCACGGACTCGCGCCGCTTCCACGCCATCGAGGACGGGAACCTGACCAGCGCCACGCTGAGGATCGCGGCCGCGTAGCTCGCCACGTCGATCACCAGGATGCCGGAGAGGCCGATCGTGGCCATCAGCCCGGCGGCGACCAGCGGGACGACGAGCTGGGCGGTGCCGACGGCCATCTGCACCACGCCGTTCGCGTGGCCGAGGTAGCGCTTGGGCACGAGCTGCGGGATCGCGGAGCCGAACGCCACCCGCTGGAAGGTGAGCGAGACGGACAGGAGCACCAGCAGCGGGTAGATGTGCCAGATCTGGAGGTTGCCGGTCCACAGGAGCGCGCCGAGGACCAGCTGGGTGCAGCCCGCGCCGACGTCTCCGGCCAGCATCACGCGGCGGCGGTCCGACCTGTCCACGATGGCGCCGGCCAGCGGGGAGACCAGCATGCCGGGGACCAGGCCGAGCACGGCGAACAGGGCGAAGCTGACCAGCGACCCGGTGGTGACGTAGATCCAGATCGGGATCGCGAACTCCGTCAGCGCCGACCCGGTGATCGACAGGAGCTGCCCGGCGGCCACGACCCCGAACCGCCGCATGCTGGGCCGGGGCCCGCCGCCGGTCTCCGGGGTGCCCCACACGGTGCCCGCCGCTTCGGTGGCGGCCGGATGGAGGGGGGCTTTGTCGGGAGTCGCCGTGTCGAGGCCGGCCTTGTCGGGGGTGGCTTCGTCGTGGACGGCCTCAGCGGAGGCGGCCGGGGAGGTGTCGTGGAGCCACCAGGTGGAGTCCTCGCGGCGGAGGTACGGCCCGGTACGGCCGGTCGCGACGGCCGGGTGGACCTCGGTGAGGATCCTCGCCAGCTCCCGCGCCCGATATTTCATGAAGAAGTGGCCCGCCTCGTCCAGCACCACCAGGGCCGCCGCGTCCGACACGCAGTGCCATTCGCGGAAGCGCTCCTGGTAGAACTCGGTGGCGGGATCCCGCTCGCCCACGACGGCGACCACGGGAGCCCGGAACGGCGGCGTGCGCTCCTCGAAGAGCCGGCCGAAGTACCTCTCCGCCTCGCGCGTCCCCTGCCGCCGGTTGCGGATGATGAGCCTCAGCTGCTCCGGGTCGACCCGCTCGACGTCCATGCCCGCCGCCGTGAGCGCGTTGGCCATGACCTGGTCGCTGCGCAGGCGCTCCAGCGCGTCCGACACGCGGGACATGAACCCCTTCGGGCGGGCGAACGGGAAGATGCCCCCGAGGTACACCGCGTCGACCGTGCGCCCCGCGGCCTCCAGGCGGCGCACGATCTCCACCGCCAGCATCACGCCGAGCCCGCAGTGCCCGTACACGACCAGCGGGCCGTCCGTCACCGTGGCGAGGACCTCCTCGACGCATCCGGCCGCCACCTCGTCGACCGGACGCGACGACTCCCCCAGCTCGTGCCCGGGGACCGCGATCGAGTACAGCGCCCACTCCTTCGGCAGGGCGTCCGCGAGGTCCTTGTAGATGACCGCGCTCCCCCCGCCGTACGGCGCACAGACCAGGCTCGCGGTCGTGCGCCGTACGGGGGTGAGCCGGTGCAGCAGCTTGCGGGGACCGTCGTCGCCGAGCTCCATGAGGCGGGCGAGCGCGCGCACCGTGGAATGCTTGAACAGGTCCATGATCGTGACGGGGTGGCCGTCCGTGCCGGTCATGGAGCGGAGCCGCGCGATCACCTGCATCGCGAGCAGCGAGTGTCCCCCGAGGTCGAAGAAGTCGTCCAGCGCGCCGACGCGGCCCAGCCCGAGCACCTTCGCCCAGACCTCCGCGACCGCCTCCTCCAAGGGGGTCTCCGGCGGGACGTACCCCGCCCCCTCGCCGGGCCGCTCGTCGTCCGGCTCGGGAAGGGCCGCGCGGTCGACCTTGCCGTGGGACTTGAGCGGCACCGCGTCCAGCCAGACGTAGCGGGCCGGGACCATGTAGTCGGGCAGCCGCTCGCGGATCCACGCCCGCAGCTCGCCCGCGCCCGGCCGGGCGTCCGCTGCCTGGTCCGTCTCCGCCTCCACGTCCTCGGCCGCGTCACGTCCCGCGTCCGGAGTCTCACCCGCTCGCGCGCCGGACGCGGGCTCGGCGGCGACCAGGTAGCCGACCAGGCCCCGGTCGCGCAGGTCGACAACGGCGTGGGCGACGGCCGGGTGCTCCTGGAGCAGGGTCTCGATCTCGCCCAGCTCGACCCGGTAGCCGCGCACCTTGACCTGGAGGTCGCGGCGGCCGAGGAACTGGAGGTCGCCGTCCGGCAGCCACCGGCCGAGGTCGCCGGTGCGGTACATGCGCGCGCCGGGTCCGCCGTAGGGGTCGGGCAGGAAGCGTTCGGCGGTCAGCGCGGGCCGGCCGAGGTACCCGCGGGCGAGCCGCTCGCCGCCGAGGTAGATCTCCCCCGGCACGCCCACCGGGGCCGGACGCAGGTTCTCGTCCAGCACGTACGCGCGGGCGCCGGGCAGCGGCCTGCCGATCGGCAGGGCGGGCGCCACGTCCGGGGCCGCCGGGTCCACGCGCAGGGTGGTGACGCCGACCGTGGCCTCGGTGGGGCCGTAGTGGTTGACCACGGCGCACCTGCCCAGGGCCGCCAGTTCCTTGGCCCACGCCCACGGGGAGGCCTCGCCGCCGAGCACCAGTAGCCGCCGGGGCAGCAGTTCCTCCGGGGTCGCCTCGGCCAGCAGCGCGGCGAGGTGGGACGGGGTGATCTTCAGGTAGTCGATGCCGGTCCGGGCGAAGTGGCGGGCGAGGTCCGGCGCGGCCGTGCGGGACGGGATGAGGTGCAGGGTGCCGCCCGTCATCAGCGACAGGTAGAAGACGGTCACGCCGAAGTCGAAGGCCAGCGACTGGAGGAGCGCGAACGACCCGCCGGGCTCGAACCCGGCGTCGGCCGGCCCGCCGTTCCGGGGGCCGGCGGACGCGGCGTGGCGCATGTCCGCGGCGAAGCGGTCGCGCACGCCGGACAGGTAGAGCAGCACCTCCCGGTGCTGGACGGCGACGCCCTTGGGCTTGCCGGTGGTGCCGGAGGTGTAGATGACGTAGGCCAGGTCGCGGCCCGTCACGGCGGTCTCCACGGGACCGGGGTCCACACCGTCGAGCACCCCCGTGTCCAGGCACACGGTGGTGAGCCGGCCCTCGGCCGGAGCGCTCGGCCCCGCAGCGGAACGGGTGAAGGGTCTGGGCAGGACGGGCACAGATCCGCTGGACGCCGCGGACGTCGTGGAGGCAGTGTCGGCGGAATCGAGGGAGGGTGGGGGCGCCGTGAGGGGGGTGGAGTGGATGGGTGGGTTCGCGGGGGTGGTTCTGGGGGAGGTGGGGATGGGTTGTAGGTGGTCGGTCAGGTTCGTGGTGGTGATGGCGACGCGTACGCCCGCGTCGGCCAGGGCGTACGCCAGGCGCTCCTCGGGGTGCTCCGGGTCGAGAGGGACGTAGGCGCCGCCCGCCTTGAGCACGCCGACGACGGCGACGGCCAGCTCGGTGGACTGCTCCAGGCAGAGGGCGACCCGCTCACCGGGGCCCACGCCGAGGCCCACCAGGTGCCGGGCCAGCCGGTTGGAGCGCGCGTCCAGCTCGGCGTAGGTGAGCGAGGTCTCGCCGTGCACGACGGCGGTGGCGGCGGGGGTGCGCCCCGCCTGGCCGGTGACGAGCTCGTGCAGGAGCTCGCACGGAGGAGGTGCGGGGGCCGGGGAGGCGGCGAACTCCAGGGCCTGGCCGTAGGGAAGCTCGACGCGCGAGACGCGGGCGCCGGGGTCGGCGACGACCGCGCGGAGCAGGCTCTCGAAGTGGCCGGCCATCCGGGCGACGGTCTCCGGCAGGAACAAGGCCGTATTAAAGGTGAAATTTCCCCACAAGCCGCCATCGGGGGTCTCGTTCACGTACAGCGCCAGGTCGAAGCGCGTCACGTTCGTCTCGAACGGGAAACCCGTCATCGTGAAGCCCGGCGGCTCCGGCGCCCTGCCGTCCTTCCCCCGGTAGTTCTGCAGCGCGAAGAGCACCTGGAAGACCGGCGAGCGGCTGACGTCCCGCTCGACCGCCAGCTCGTTCACGAGCTGGTCGAAGGGCAGTTCCTGGTGGGCGTAGGCGTCCAGTGCCGTCTCACGGCAGCGGCCCAGCAGCTCCGCGAACGTCGGGTCGCCCGAGAGGTCGGCGCGCAGCGGCAGCGTGTTCACGAACACGCCCACCACCGGCTCCAGCTCCGGCAGCCCGCGCCCGCTGATCGGCGACCCGACCGCGAAGTCCGTCGCTCCCGAGTAGCGCGCGAGCAGCACCTGGAAGGCGGCCATCAGGGTCATGTACGGCGTGGCCCCGTGCGCGTCCCCGAGCCGGACGATCGACGACGCCAGCCCGGCGTCCAGCGGGAAACCGTGCGCGGCGCCGTCGAACACCTGGGTCGCCGGTCGCGGCAGGTCCGCGGGCAGCTCCAGCGGGGACAGGCCGGCGAGCCGCCCCTTCCAGTAGGCGACGTCGCGCGCGTAGGCGGGGGTGCCCATGCGCGCGCGCTGCCAGATCGCGTAGTCGCCGTACTGGACCGCGAGCGGGGGCAGCGCGGGCGCGCGCCCGGACCTGTGGTCGTCGTGCAGCGTGAGGATCTCGCGGATCAGGATGTCGCAGGACGAGCCGTCGGTCACGGCGTGGTGCATGGTCAGCAGCAGCACGTGGTCGCGCGGGCCGAGCCGTACGACAAGCGCCCGCAGCAGGGGGCCTTCCGCGAGGTCGAACGGGCGGACGATCTCCTCGTGGACCAGCGCGCGGGCGCCGTCCTCGCCGTCGGCCTCCGTGACGCGAAGGGAGATCCGGGGCTCGGCGTCCACGACCACCTCCGGCCGCCCGTCGCCGGTGGTGACGAACCTGGTACGCAGGCTCTCGTGGCGGGCCGTGACGCCGGTGAGGGCAAGGCGCAGGCAGTCCTCGTCCAGCTCGCCGGTGAGCCGCACGGAGAAGGGCACGACGTACGCCGCCGTGCCGGGCACGTACTGCTCCAGGAACCAGAACCGCTCCTGGGCGTGCGAGAGCGGCGGGGCGGTGCCCTCGGGGCGCGCGGCGATCGTCGTCACCGCCGCACGCCTGCGAAGCCGCTGGGCCAGCAGAGCCTGCTTGGCCGACGACAGATCCGCGGTCACAGCCCCTCCATCGAGTCGGGCGCGGTTTCGAGCAGGCGGAGGGCCTCCTCGTCGGAGAGGCCCTCCAGTTCCTCCAGGAGGAGCTCCTCCAGCGCGGCGGCCAGCTCGGCCACCGTGCGGCGGGCGAAGATCGTGCGGATCGGCATGTCGACCTCGACGTCGGCCCGCAGGCGGGCCGTCACCCGCACGGCGAGCAGCGAGTGCCCGCCGAGGTGGAAGAAGTCGTCCAGCGCGCCGACCCGCTCCAGGTCGAGCACCTCGGCCCAGATGTCGGCGACCAGCCGCTCGGCGTCGGTCCTGGGCTCCACGAACCGCGTCTCGCGCTCGCGCTCGACGTCGGGCAGGGCCCTGCGGTCCACCTTGCCGCCGGTCGTCAGCGGCAGGCGGTCGAGGCGCGTCCAGAGGCCGGGCACCATGTGCGGCGGCAGGGTCTCGGCCGCGTGCCGCCGCAGGTCGTCGAACGACGCGGAGCCGGTGACGAAGGCCACGAGCGTGTCGTCGCGGACCACGACGGCGGCCTCGCCCACGCCGGGATGGGCCAGCAGCCGCGCCTCGACCTCGCCCGGCTCGACGCGGTAGCCGCGCACCTTGACCTGGGCGTCCAGGCGGCCGAGGAACTCCAGCCGCCCGTCGGCCCGTACGCGGGCGCGGTCGCCCGTGCGGTACAACCGCGATCCGGGCGGCCCGAACGGGTCCGGGACGAACCGCTCGGCGGTCAGGCCGGGCCGGGCCAGGTATCCCCGGGCGACGCCCGCGCCGCCGACGCACAGCTCGCCGGGCACGCCGGGCGGGACGATCGCGCCCCGTGGGTCCAGGACGTGGACGCTCGTCTCGGCGATCGGCCACCCGAGCGGAGGCCGCGCGCCGCCGTCGTCGTCCAGGTCCGTGGCGGTGGCGATGATCGTCGTCTCGGTCGGGCCGTAGGTGTTGACCAGCCGGACCCGGTCGCCGAACCGGGCGCGCCACCGCGCCACGGCGGCCCCGTGGACCTGCTCGCCGCCGAGGATCACCAGGCGGAGCGACTCGGGCCACCGGATCTCGTCGATCAGGTCCACGAGCCGGTGCCAGTAGGCGGTGGGCAGGTCGAGCACGGTGACACCGGACGACACGGGCGGCGCGGACGACCCGGACGACCCGGGCGGCGCGGGCGGCGCGGAGGACGCGGCCAGGTGGTCGGGCAGGGACGCGCCGCCGTCGGGCAGCATGACCACGGTCGCCCCGGCGGCCAGGGCCGGGAAGATCTCCTCGGCGTGGGTGTCGAAGCTGAGCGAGGCGAACTGGACGACCCGGTCGCCGGGGCCGAGCTCGTAGGCGTCCCGCATCCACCGGACCCGCGCCGCGAGCCCGCCGTGCTCCACCACCACGCCCTTCGGCGCCCCGGTCGACCCGGAGGTGTAGATGACGTACGCGGCCGAGCCCCCGAGGGTCCCGCCCGCGCCCGGCGCGCCGGTCAGGGCCGGATCGCCGTCGCGGACGGCCGCGCCGCCGTCGCCCGCCGCTCCGGTCCGTCCCGCGCCCGCCGGCTCCCCCGCCACGCCTCCAACGGCCGGCCCGCCGGTGCCGATGGCCCGTCCGGCGGCGTCCACCTCGACGGTCGCCACGGCGGGGAGCCGCGTCCGGTGCGCCTGGTCGGTGACGACCAGCGTGACGCCCGCGTCACGGACCAGGGCCGCGAGCCGCTCGGCGGGGTACTCGGGGTCGAGGGGAAGATAGGCCGCGCCCGCGTGCCAGGCCGCCAGCAGGGCGACCACGGTGCCGGGCGAGCGTCCGAGGCACACGCCGACGAGGTCGTGGCCGCGCAGCGGCGAAGCCAGGCGGCGGGCGCGTTCGACCAGTTCGGCGTAGGTGGTCCTCTCGCCGCCGCACTCCACCGCGACCGCGCCGGGGGTGCGGCGGGCCGCGTCGGCGATCAGCTCGGGAACGGCGGGGGACGCGCTCGCGAGGCCGGCCACCGGCGCGCCCGTGTGGCCGGCCACCGGCGCGTCCCCGAGGCCGGTCGCCCGTGCGTCCGCGCGGCCGGTCACCGGCGCGTCGCCGAGGCGGGGACCGCCGCCGAGCCGGGTCAGCAGGGCGTCGTCGGCGGCGGTGCGCATCGGAAGGGCCGAGACGGGCAGTCCCGGGCCGGTCACGACGCCCGCGAGCAGGACGGCCAGCCGCCCGGCGAGGTTCTCGATCGTCGCGGCGTCGAACAGGTCCGCGTCGTAGCCGAACAGCAGCGTCAGGTCGCCCTCGCCCCGCCAGGCCTCCAGCATGACGTCGTACTTGGCGTGGTCGCCGCCCGCGTCGAAGGGCTCGGACGGCAGGCCGTCGAACGGCCGGGAGGCGAGGGTCTCCTGGCTGTGCAGGATCAGCATGGTCTGGAAGAGCGGCGTCCTGCCGGTGTCGCGCTCCACGCCGAGGGCGGCCAGCAGCCGCTCGAACGGGATCTCCTGGTGGGTGTGGGCGTCCAGGACGGTCCGCCGCACCCGGCCGAGCAACTCGGCGAAGGTGACGTCCCCCGCGAGGTCGGCCCGCAGGACCAGCGTGTTGGTCAGGTAGCCGACGACCCGCTCCAGCTCGACGCGGTCGCGTCCCGCCGTGGGCGACCCGACGGCGAAGTCGTCCTGGCCGCTGTGGCGCGACAGCAGTACCTGGTAGGCGGCCAGCAGCACCATGAACAGCGTGGCGCCGTGTTCCCTGCCGGTCCGCTCCAGCGCGGCGGCGAGGTCGCCCGGCAGCACCAGGCGGTGGGAGCCGCTACGGCGCGCGCCGGTCGCGGGGCGCGGCCGGTCGGCGGGCAGGTCGAGCGCGGGCAGCGTGCGCAGCCGCTCGCGCCAGTACGCCAGGGCGGCGTCGTGCTCGTCGTGCCCGTCGCTGTGGTCGTCGCGCAGGCGCCGCCAGTAGGCCACGTCGCCCGGCTGGAGGGTCTGCGGGGGCAGGTCCGGGGGCAGCCCGCGCCGCGCCGCGCCGTACAGGGCCGCCAGGTCGTCGAGAAGGATGGTGAGCGACCAGCCGTCGGCGGCGATGTGGTGGGAGACGACGCAGACGACGTGGTCCACCGGCGACAGGCTCACGAGCGTGGCGCGGAACGGGGGCGCGGCGGCGAGGTCGAAGGGGGCGTTGACGCGGTCGGCCACCAGCCGCCGCGCCTCGTCCTCGTCGGCGGCGACGGCCCGCTCGAACCGCGTCGGCGAGGCGGGCTCGACGACGGCCAGCGGCGTGCCCTCGTCGTGCGGGTAGCGGGTCCGCAGTCCTTCGTGGCGCGCGGTGAGCCCCGCGAGGGCGTCGTCCAGCGCTCCGGCGTCGAGCGGGCCGTGGACGCGGCGGACCAGGTAGACGTTGAACGACGTGTCCGCCGGGTCGAAGCGGTGCAGGAACCACAGCCGTTCCTGGGCGGCCGACAGCGGGACCGCCGCCCCCTCGGGTCTCGGCCCGTACGGCGCGGCGCTCGCGTCGGCCCGTTCGGCGACGGCGGCGAGCCCGGCCACGGTCGGGTGCGTGAACAGCTCGCGCACGGGGACGCGCACGCCCAGCGTGCCGGCCAGGCGCGCGACGACCTTGGTGGCCAGCAGCGAGTGACCGCCGAGGGCGAAGAAGTCGTCGTCGGCCCCGATCCCCCGCTCATGCCCGAGCACCTCGGCGAAGACGGCCGCGACGCGGCGCTCGGCCGGGCTCTCGGGCGGGCGGCCCGCGGCGCGGGCGCGGGGCTCGGGGGCGGGCAGCGCCTTGCGGTCCAGCTTGCCGTTGGGGGTCAGCGGGAAGGCGTCCATGGGGACGTAGACCGAGGGCAGCATGTAGGCGGGGAGGCGGTCGGCCAGCGCGGCGGCGTCCGCCCGCCCGATCACGTAGGCGACGAGCGTCTCGCGGTGCACCGCCACCACGGCCTGGCGGACGCCGGGCTGGGCGGCCAGGGCCGTCTCGATCTCGCCGAGCTCGATGCGGTGCCCGCGCAGCTTGACCTGGTCGTCGGAGCGTCCGAGGAACTCCAGCGTGCCGTCGTGGCGCCGGCGCACGGTGTCGCCGGTGCGGTACAGGCGGCCGCCCGGCGGGCCGTACGGGTCGGGGACGAATTTCCTCGCGGTCAGCTCCGGCCGGCCCAGGTATCCCTCCGCCACCCCGATGCCGCCGATGGCCAGCTCGCCCGGCACGCCGGCGGGCAGGCGCCGCAGGCCGGCGTCCACCACATGGACCCGGGTGCCGGCGATCGGGCGGCCGATGGAGACGTGGCCGGGCCGTTCGGGCACCTCCCAGGCGGTGGACCAGATGGTGGTCTCGGTGGGGCCGTACATGTTCCACAGCCGCCGGACCCGGGACCGCAGCTCCTGTGCGAGCGGCAGGGGAAGTGCCTCCCCGCCCGCCAGGGCGGTCACGTCCGGGCCGGTGAAGCCGGCGTCCAGCAGGACGCGCCATCCCGACGGGGTGAGCTGCGCGTGGGTCACCCCGCTCGCCTCGATCATCCCGGCGAGGGCCGCGCCGTCCAGGGCGATGGCGGGGGGCGCGACGGCCACCCGGCCCCCGGTGGTCAGCGGCAGGTACATCTCCAGGCCGCTGATGTCGAAGGACGGCGAGGTCACGGCCAGCCAGACGTCCGAGGGGCCCGGGGCGAGCAGCTCGGACATCGCCGCCAGGAAACCGGACAGGGCCCGGTGCGACACCACCACGCCCTTGGGCCGGCCGGTCGAGCCGGAGGTGTAGAGCACGTACGCGGGGTCCTCCGGTCGCGCGGGCTCTGCCGGGGGCGCGTCCTCCGCCGCCTTGCGGGGTTCCTCCTGGACGGTGGCCCGGACCTCGGGCGGCGGGTCCCCGCGGTGCGGACCGCCGAGCGGGTCCGGCGAGCCGGCGCGGTCCAGCGGCTCCAGAGAGACGATCTTCGCCTGGACCGGCGGGAGGCGGTCCAGCAGGCCCGCCTGGGCCAGGACGATCGTGGCGCCGGAGTCCCGGAGCACCATGGCGATCCGCTCGGCGGGGTGGTCCGGGTCCAGGGGAACATAGGCGGCTCCGGCCGTCAGCGTGCCGAGGAAGCCGGCGATCGTCTCCACGGACCGCTCCGCGAACACCGCGACCAGCGTGCCGCGCCCCGCGCCCTCCGCGCGCAACCGCCCGGCCACGCGGGACGCGGCCGCCCGCAGCCCGGCGTAGGTCACCTCCACCGGCCCCTGCGTCACGGCGACCGCGTCCGGCGTGCGCGCGGCGGCGGTCGCGAACGTCTCGACCAGCGTCGGCAGGGCCCGTGCCCGCGTGCCGGCCGGGTCACCGTGGCCCGGCGGAAGGTCCCCGCCCACGTCGGCGGCCACGTCGTTCCCGACTGCGGCGAACAGCGCCGACAGCCTCGCGCCGGGGTCGGCGACGGCGCCGGCGAGGAGGGACAGCAGGGCGGAGGCGTAGCCGGCGACGGTGCCCCGCTCGAACAGGTCGGTGTTGTAGGTGAAGACCAGCCGCCGCTCGTCCCCCTCGCCGAAGACGTCCACCACCAGGTCGTGGTGGACCTGGTGGTATCCGGCGTCGAGGACCTCGGCCCGCACGCCGGGCAGGTCCAGACGCGTCTCCCCCATGTCGTGGAGGACGAGCATCGTCTGGAACAGCGGCGCGCGGCTGAGGTCGCGCTCGACGCCCAGCTCGGTCAGCAGCAGCTCGAACGGGACGTCCTGGTGCCGGTGGACGCCGACCGCGGCGGCCCGGGTGCGCTGGAGCAGCTCGCCGAACGCGGGGTCGCCGGACAGGTCACCGCGGAAGACCAGGGTTCCGGCGAAGTAGCCGACGAGGGTCTCGTACTCCAGCCGGTCGCGCCCGCCGATCGCCGAGCCCACGCACAGGTCGTCCTGCCCGCTGTACCGGGCGAGGAGCGCCTGGTAGGCGGCCATGAGCACCATGAAGCTCGTGCAGCGCTCGGACGCGGCGAGCCTCCGCACGCCGTCCATCAGGCCGGGCGGGAGCGGGACGACCAGGGTGGCGCCGTTGGTGGTGGCGACCGCCGGGCGGGGACGGTCGGTGGGCAGGTCGAGCGGCGGCGCGCCCGCGAGCCGGTCCCTCCAGTAGCCCGACGACGCGCCGCGCGTGCCGCCGTCGTCGCGCGCGCGCTGGGAGCGGGCGAAGTCGGCGAAGCGCGCGGGCAGGGGCGGCAGCGGCGACGGCTTCCCCTCCGTGAACGCCGCGTACAGCCGGGAGACCTCGGCGAGGAGCAGCTTCAGCGACCACCCGTCGCAGACGATGTGGTGGACGACCAGGCACAGGACGTGCTCGCCGGGGCCGAGCCGGGCGACGTGCGCGCGGATCAACGGCCCGGCCGCCAGGTCGAACGGGCGGTTCGTCCGCTCGGCGAGGTATCCGGGCACCTCCGCGGCGTCCAGCTCGCGGAACTCCAGCGCGAACGGCGCGGGAGCGGCGATTTCCTGGACGGGCCCGCCGTCGCGCGCGGGGAAGCGCGCGCGCAGCGGTTCGTGCCGCGCGACCACCTCCGTGAGGGCGCTTTCGAGCACGCGCGCGTCGAGCGGCCCGCTCAGGCGCACCGCCGTGAAGAGGTGATGTGAGGAGTCCCCCGGGCGGAGCTGGTCGAGGAACCACAGGCGTTCCTGGCCGAACGAGAGGGGGATGATTTCGGTCGGCTCACGCATGATTACCTCTGCCGGACTAGGCGGATAAAAGGGCTCTTGTCCGTCTTGTCCACTTTGACAAGCGTGCGTTCAAAGCGAGCAGCAGATAAGGCATGGCGGGAACGCTCCGACGGACCGTCAGGCTAGGGATTGCCGCCTCGCGGCGTCAAGATGTCCTGAATGTTTCACAAGACTCGGCGTTTCCGCCCACCATATTCCGTGGTCAACCATATGTCCGTTATATCTGTAAAGATAATAGTTCTTGACACTGTTTCGCTCACGTCCCTAAGGTTCGGGAGCGCTCCAGCAGCGCTCCCTCACGACCCCCTGTGCCGGACGCGCCGACGACGCATGCGCTCCTGCCGGGCAGGTCCGGAACAAGCCGAGGCATCATGTGGAGGGCCGGGTGACACTCACGGAGACCGCGGTCGCCGCGATGTGGGCCGAGCTGCTGGGCGTCACGCCCGGCTCGGTGGACGACGACTTCTTCGAGCTGGGCGGTCAGTCGCTGACGATGGTGAGGTTCCTCGCCCGCGTGCAGGAGACCTACGGGGTCGAGCTTCCGATCGACCGGCTGTTCGGGGGCGACTTCACCGTCGCCGAGGCCGCCAAGGCCATCGACCACGGACGCCTGGAGGCCGCCGACGACACCGAGATCGCCGCGCTCATGGCCGAGCTGGACGGCATGTCGGACGAGGACGTGCTCGCCCTCTTCGCCGAGGAAGACTGACGCCGCATGGCCACCGCCCCGGCTTCCACGATGCTGCTGGTGACCCACGGCACCGACGGCGACGTGCTGCCGTTCGTCCGGCTCGGACAAGAGCTGCGCGCCGGCGGCCACCCGGTGACGCTCCTCACGCACGCCCACTACCGCGAGCGGGCCGCGCGCGCCGGTCTGGACTTCGTCGCCATCGACTCCCAGGCGCAGTTCGAGCGGACGCTGAGCGACACCCCCGACCTGCTGGACGGCCTCGGCTGGCCGGAGTTCTACGAGCGCAACGGCCTGTACGAGCAGATGGTCCTGGAGTTCCGTGCCCTGGCCGAGCGGCACCGGCCGGGCGAGACGGTGCTCGTCGGGCGGCACACCTCGGCGCTGTCGGTGCTCTTCGCCGCCGAGGCGCTCGGCGCCCCCGCGGCGTGGGTCGCCGTGGCGCCGATCCAGGTCATGGCGACCCGGGCCGCGATGCACGCCTACCGGCACCTGCTCGCGGACGGCCTGACCCGCGTGCGGGCGGAGGTCGGCCTCGGCCCGGTCTCCGGCTGGGACGACCGGTCCGCCGCGCCCCGGCTCGAACTCGGCCTGTGGCCCGGGTGGTTCGACCGGGCGGGCGCGCGTTCCCCCGCGCACGTGCGGCTCACCGGCTTCCCCCTCCCCGACGACGAGGACCAGGCGCTCCCCCCGGAGGCGGCCGCCGTCCTGGACGGCCCGGTGCGGCCGGTGCTGGTCACGGGCGGGACCGGGCGGATGCTGCACCGCGAGTTCTACGACGCCGCCGTCGAGGGCGCCCGGCTGTCGGGGCGTCCCGTGCTGCTCGTCGTCCGCCACCACGACCTGGTACCCGACCCGCTGCCCCCGGGCGTGAGCTGGCACCCCCGCCTTTCCTTCCGTGCCGTCATGCCCCGGGTCGCGGCCATCGTGCACCACGGCGGCATCGGCACGCTGAGCCGCGCGCTGCTGGCCGGAACGCCGCAGGTCATCCTCGCCCACGGGGTCGACCGGCCGGACAACGCCGAACGTCTCGAACGCCACGGGCTGGCGTCCTGGCTGCCCGCGCGGCGCTGGACGCCCGAGGAGGTCCGCGCGCTGCTCGCCAGGGCGCTCGAACGGGGCACGGTCCTCCCGCCGCAGGACAGGACCCCGGCCGGCGGGCTCGGCGCGGCGGCCTCGCTGATCGCCGCGCTGCCGGACGAGCCCGCCGCCGAGTCCCCGGCCGACGGGATACGCCGCCGGCTCGACCACCTGTCCGCCGAACAGCGGCGGATGATCGCCGACCGGCTGCGCGGGCGGCTCGCGCGGCAGGGGCCGTGATGCGGATCCTGCTCGCCCAGAACATGTTCCACCTGCCGTCCCACGGCGGGGCCAACAAGTCCAACCGCATCCTGATGGAGCAGCTCGCCGCCCGGGGTCACGACTGCCACGTCGTCGCCCCGCTCTCCGGCGCGCTGCGCCGCACGTCGCCGGAGCGGCACCTGTCCTACCTGAGGGATCTCGGCGCGGAGGTCCGCTCGGCGACCGGCGACACGGTGGTCTACGAGTACCGGGGCGTGGTGGCGCACGCCGTCGTCGAGCCCTCGCGGCTGGCGAGGACGGTCGGCGAGGTGGCCGCGGCCCTCGGCCCCACCTGGACGCTCGTGCCGTCCGACGACCCGGGCCTGATCATGCTCGGGGCGGCCTCGCGGGCGACGCCCGGCCGGGTGGTCTACCTGGCGCACACCTTGCAGCAGCTTCCGTTCGGCCCCGGGGCCTTCTACCCGAGCGCCGCCGGGACCCGCCTGGTCGGGGCCGCGGCGGGGGTCGTCTCGGTCAGCCGCGCGGCCCAGGAGCACCTGCGCAGGTGGGGGCCGGTGGAGTCGGAGGTGATCCACCCTCAGGTCTACGGCGAGGGCCCGTTCACGCCCTCAGGCGGGGGCGCGGTCACCATGGTCAACCCGTGCGCGTACAAGGGCCTGCCCGTCTTCCTGGCGCTGGCCGACGCCCGTCCCGGCGTCCCGTTCCTCGCCGTGCCCACCTGGGGCGCCACCGAGGACGACCTGGCCGCGCTGCGCGCCCGGCCCAACGTCACGCTGGTCGAGCCCTCCGACGACATCGGCACGATCCTCGCCAGGACGGGCGTGCTCGTCATGCCGTCCCTGTGGGACGAGACGTTCGGGTACACGTGCGTGGAGGCGATGCTGCGCGGCATCCCCGTGCTGGCCTCGGACGTCGGCGGGCTGTCGGAGGCCAAGCTCGGGGTGCCGTACCTGCTGCCGGTGCGGCGCATCACGGCGTACGAGGCCGGGGCGCACGCGCGCCCGGTGCCGGTCGTCCCCCAGCAGGACGCAGGGCCGTGGCTGGCGGCGCTCGACCGCCTGCTCGCCGACCCCGCCCATCGTCACGAGCTCGGCGAACGGTCGCGGGACGCCGCCGCGTCCTTCGTCGCCTCGCTGGACGAGCGGGCGTTCGAGCGCTACCTGAGCGGCCTGGCGCCCGCCGGGCCGCCCCCCGTCACCGCCCGGCCCCAGGCCAAGGCGCTCACCCCCGAGCGGCGGGCGGCGGTGGCCGCCCTGCTCGCGGCCCGCGCCGCCGCCCGGCCGACGTCCGGAACCGTCCCCGACCAAGGAGCCCCCTCACCGTGATCGACACCGCGCGGGCACACCGGCCGCCTGTGGCCAAGATCGGCGACGAGGACCTCGAACGGCTGCTGCTCATCCGCCACTTCGAGCTGACGCTGCTGAAGCTGTTCGAGCAGGGCGCCCTCAACGGGACCACGCACACCTGCCTCGGCCAGGAGCACATCCCCGTGGCGCTGAGCGCGCTGCTGCGCGAGGAGGACTTCGTCTTCAGCAACCACCGGGGCCACGGGCACTTCCTGGCCCGGTACGCGGACCCGCACGGGCTGCTCGCGGAGATCATGGGCCGCGAGGGGGCGCTGTGCGGCGGCGTCGGCGGCAGCCAGCACATCTACCACGAGCGGTTCCTGTCCACCGGCGTGCAGGGAGAGAGCCTTCCCGTCGCGGTGGGGGTCGCCCTGCGGCTGAAACGGACCACTCCCGGCGCCCTGGCCTGCGCCTACATCGGAGACGGCACCTTCGGCGAGGGCGCCGTGTACGAGGCGCTGAACATGGCGCAGCTCTGGCGGGCGCCGCTGCTCGTCGTCGTGGAGAACAACGGCATCGCCCAGTCCACCCCGACATCGGCGCAGATGTCCGGCACGATCGCCGCGCGCGCGGAGGCGTTCGGCGTACGGCACCACCGGATCGCCACCGTCGACCTCGCGCACATCCGCGACGAGATGGGCCCGCTGGTCGCCGCCGTCCGGCAGACCTCCGCGCCGCTGGTCGCCGAGTTCGTCACCCGCAGGATCGGCCCGCACAGCAAGGGGGACGACGCCCGCCCCGAGCAGGAGCGACTCCAGGCCGAGCTCAACGGCTGGCACCGCGCGTACGGCGAGGCGTTCCCCGAGCGGTTCGCCCGGATCGACGCCCGCCAGCGCGAGCTGGTCGCGCGGGTCGCCGCCGAGGTCGCGGCCCGTCCCGCCGTCACCCGGGGGCGCGCGTGAGCCGGGCGGAGCGGATCTCCGACAACCTCAACCGGGCGCTGCACCAGGTGATGGAGGACGACCCGAGCGTCCACGTGCTCGGCGAGGACATCGTCGACCCGTACGGCGGGGCCTTCAAGATCACCAAGGGCCTCTCGACGCGGTACGGCTCGCGCGTGAGGTCCACGCCGCTGAGCGAGGGCGGCATCGTCGGCGTCGGCGCGGGCCTCGCCCTGGCCGGCGACAAGGCGATCGTCGAGATCATGTTCGGCGACTTCGCGGGGCTGGCGTTCGACCAGCTCCTCAACTTCGCGAGCAAGTCCACCATGATGTACGGCAGGCGCGTCGAGATCCCCCTGGTGGTGCGCTGCCCCACGGGCGGCGGCCGGGGGTACGGCCCGACGCACAGCCAGAGCCTGCAGAAGCACTTCATCGGCATCCCCGGGCTGTCGGTGTTCGAGATGAGCCCGTTCCACGACGCCCGCGAGCTGCTCCCCCACCTGCTGTCCCTCGGCGAGCCGTGCCTGCTGTTCGAGGACAAGGTCCTCTACACGCGGCGGACGTACCGCGGCGGAGAGGTGGACGACCTGTTCGTCTTCGACCTCGTCGGCCCGCCGCCGTACACCGCCCGCGTCCGGCTGGACGACGGGAGCCCGCCGGACTGCACCCTGATCGCGCCGGGCGGGGTGGCGCACCGCGCGCTGTCCGCGATGCGCGCCCTGCTGCTGGAGGACGAGATCACCTGCCAGCTTCTCGTGCCCGCCCGGCTGTACCCGTTCGACCCGGGGCCGCTGCTCCCGCTGCTCGGCGGGACGCGGCACGTCTGCGTCGCCGAGGAGAGCACCGCCGGGGGCACCTGGGGAGGCGAGGTGGCCCACCACCTGCACCGCCACCTATGGGACTCCCTTCCCCGGCCGGTGAGCGTGGTCTGCTCCGCGCCGGACGTGGTGCCGACGGCGCTCCACCTCGAACGCGACGTCCTGGTCCAGGACACCGCCATCCGCCAGGCCGTCCTGGAGGCCCTCGCATGATCGACGTACACGTCCCCAAGCTCAACAACAACGACGCCCGGTACGTGCTGGTGGAGTGGGTCGCCGAGGACGGCGCGCACGTGCGCGCCGGCGATCCGCTGGCCGTGCTGGAGACCTCCAAGGCCACCGAGGAGCTCGTCTCCGAGGGCGAGGGCCTGCTCAGCCACCAGCTCCTCGTGGGCGGCGAGTGCGAGCCCGGCCAGGTGATCGCCCGGCTGTTCGGCACCGAGCGGGAACGGAACCTGTTCGCCGGCGGCGGGCACGAGCCGTCCGGCCCGGGAGAGCCCGGCCCCGCGCGTGCCGGGGAGCCCGGCGGGGCCGGGACGGGCGCCTCCCCGCACGACGCGCGCCCCGGGTCCGGCGGGCACGACGAGCCGGTGATCACCGGACCCGCACGGGCGCTGATGGAACGGCTGGGCATCGGCCCCGAGCGGGTGCGCGGCCTCGGCAAGAAGATCATCCGGCAGTCCGACGTCGAGGCGCTCGCCGGCGCCCCGGCCCCCGCGGCGGAGTCCGACGCGTACCGGTCGTCCGAGTGGTCCGACGCGTACCGGCCGTCAGAGCCCTCCAAGGGGTACGGCTCGTCGGAGCCGTACGAGGCCGGCGAGGCGGGGGAGATCATCACGCTGTCCCGCGCGCAGCAGCGCGCCGCCGCCGTGGTCGAGCTGTCGCACCGGACCATCCCCCCCGCGTTCACCGTCATGAAGGTCGACGTCGGCGCGGCGCTGGCGGCCGGACGCGCGCTGACCAAGAGGCTGCGCACGCTCGTCGGCCTGCCCGAGCTGCTCGTCAAGGCGGTCGGGTCGGTCCACGCGCGCTTCCCCCTGTTCTTCGCCGCTCCCCTCGACGGCCGGGCCGTACGCGGGTCGCTGGCGCCGCACGTCGGGGTGACGTTCGACGTGGGCAGGGGCCTGGTCATCCCCGTCGTGAGGGACGCCGCGACGCGCTCGCTGGGGGACGTCTCCCGCGCGCTCATGGGCTTCCGGCTGAGCGCGATGCGCGGCGGCCTGCGCGAGCAGGATCTGCTCGGGGCGAACATCGTCGTGACCCTGCACAACGAGCCCGGCGTCGTGCTGGCGATCCCGATCGTCTTCCCCGGGCACGCCTGCGCGCTGTCGCTGGCCGCGCCGCAACGGGAGGTCGTGCCGGACGACGCGGGCGGCTTCACGGTCAAGGACGTGGTGTACCTGGGCGTGGCCTTCGACCACCGGGTCGTCAACGGCCGCGACGCCGTGATGTTCCTCGACGCCCTGCGCGCGGCCCTGGCCTCCCCCGAGACCCTGGCCACGCAAGAAACGGACATGTCCCCCAACGCCATCGCCCCGGAGGCGGCCCCCGATTCCCCCGAGGCCCTGTCCCCGCAGGAAGCCCTGCCCTCTCCCGGGATCCCCGCACCGCCTCAGGTCGCCGCCGTGTCGCAGGCCGTCGCCTCCCCCGGGGTGCCCGTCGACGCCGACGTCGCCGTCTCTCACGAGGCGTCCGCCTCCCGGGCGGCGCACGCCGAGGACGGCGGGACGGTGTGAGCGACGAGCCGCGCGGCGCCGCGAGCCTCCCGTCCCACCGCCAGGAGCTGGTCGCCCGGCTGCTCGCGGCCCGCAGGCGAGCGGGCGGCGACGCCATCCCCGCCGTCTCTCGCGAGGCGGGCCTGCTCGAATGCTCGCCCGAGCAGCGGCGGCTCTGGCTGGCCGCCCAGACCGACCGCCAGGTCGCCGCGCCGAACGTCACCCTCGGGCTCGGCCTGTCCGGGCCGCTCGACGTCGGCGCCCTGGCCAAGGCCCTGACCGGCCTGGCCGAGCGGCACGAGACGCTGCGCACGGTGTTCGTGAACTCCGGCGGCGAGCCCCGTCAGATGATCCTGGGCTCGCCGGACGCGCCGCTCACGCTGGTCGACCTCACCGGCGACCCGCGCGCCGAGCAGACGGCGCTGCGGCTCGCGACGGCCGCCGCGGGCGAGCGGTTCGACCTCGCGTCCGGCCCGATGCTGCGCCTGACCGTCTACCGGACGGCTCCTGACGAGCATCGGCTGCTGCTCGTGGTCAACCACCTCGTGTGCGACGGCGGTTCCCTCGGCGTCGTGGCCCGAGACCTCGCCGCCCTCTACAGCGGCCGGGAGCTGCCCCCGCCGCCGGCCGTGACGTACGCCGACTACGCGGCGTGGGCGCGGACGCGGGCCCGTGCCCACGCGGGCGAGCGGCTGGGCCACTGGCGTGAGCGCCTCGCCGACGCACCGCCCCTGCTCGGCGGCGAGGCGGGCCGCGCCTCCCGGGAGGCCGGGGCCGCCCCGGGCCCGCTCCGTGACGCGCCGTCCCGGGACTCGGGCGGCCGGATGAGTTCCACCTCGGCCTTCCCGGTCGAGGCGGGCACGATGGACGCGCTGCGCGGCGGGCCGGCGACACCGTTCGTGGCCGTGCTGGCGGCCTTCTCGGTCCTGCTGCACCGCGCCACGGGCGCGTCCGGCGTGACCGTCGGCACGGTGACCGGTACGCGGGCGCGCCGGGAGCTGGAGCCCCTGGTGGGGTGCTTCATCAACATGGTCCCGATCCCTCTGTGTCTCGACGGGACCGAGGGCTTCCGCGCGATCGTGGCGCGGACGCGGGCGGAGGTCGGGGCGGCGCTCGCGCACGAGGTCCCGTTCGACACGCTGACGTCCGCCGTCGGCGGGAGGCGGCGGCCGGGCGTGCATCCGATCTTCCAGGTGGCGCTCATCCAGCAGGACGCGCCCGAGCCGCCGGGCGGATGGGACGGGCTGCGCGCCTTCGCCTGGAGCCCCGAGGTCGACGAGACGGCCTACGACCTCACCTTGACCATGACCCCGACGGACACGGGTCACCGGCTGGCCCTCACCCACCGGCGCGACCGGGTGCCCGAGGAGGGGGCGGGCGCGCTCGCCACCGGTTTCGCGGAGCTGCTCGGCGGGCTCGCGGCCGCGCCCGACGCGCCCGTCGGCGGCCTGGCGCTGCCCTCCCTGGACGCGCTCGCGCGCCCACGGCCCGCGTCCGAGTCCCCGTCCCCGTCGCGCCGGCCCCACGCGGACGCCTCGCCGTCCGCCCGCCCGGTGGACGAGCTGCTCGGCGCGGGCCCCACTGCGGCGCCCGTCACGGGTTCCGTGGCCGCGCCCGTCGCGGGATCCACGGCCGCGCCCGTCGCGGGATCCACGGCCGCGTCCGTCGCGGGATCCACGGCCGCGTCCGTTACCGGATCCATGGCCGCGACCGTCACGGGACCCGCCGCCGCGCCGGGCGCCGGTCCCGTGGACGAGAAGGTCGCGGCGGAGGTCAGGCGCATCTGGTCCGAGGTGCTGGGCGTGCCCGAGATCGACGGCGACGCGGACCTGTTCGACCTCGGCGGCGACTCGCTGGCGATCACGCGCATCGCGGCCCGCGTCCAGGAGAGCCTCGGCGTCGAGGTCCCGGCGTGGATGTTCTTCGAGGCGCCGACGATCGGCGGATTCGTCGAGGCCCTGACGACGTTCGGGAAAACCCCTCCGGGCCGGGCCTGACGCCACGGACCGTCGGCCCGCACACCTGCGGCTCGCAGCCCGCAACAGGCGGTTCGCGGCTCGGGACGCGCGGCTCGCGGCTCATGGCTCATGGCTCATAGCCGCCGGCCGGCATCTCATGGCGGATGCGTCGTGACGGTGGCTCGTGGTCGGTGGCTCGCGGTCGGCGTGGCGCGGAAGTGACGGCCGGACGTCCGGCATTCGCGCGCGCCATGGCCGTGAAGTGCGCAAACTTTGCGAGTTCCGATAACTCCTTTCATTCAGCGATATTTCCTGGCTTGTACGGTCTTACCAGGAATGGAAGGAGCACCTCGTGACTCATGCCATGTCGAGCCCCGTCACCCTTCCCCTCACCCGTACGAACCCGTTCGACCCGCCCGGCGACCTGCGCCGGTGGCGCGAGGAAGGACCGATCCGCCCGATGCTCTACGCCGACGGGCACGTCGGCTGGCTGGTGACCGGATACTCCACCGCGCGGGCCGTGCTGGCCGACCCGCGCTTCACCACCGACCCCGCGCAGCTGCACCCGCCGATCGGCCAGCGCGCGACCCAGCGGCTCCTGGAGGACCTCCCGGGGTTCTTCCTGCAGGAGGACCCGCCCGAGCACACCCGCCTCCGGCGCCGGCTCACGGGCCACTTCACCGTCCACCGCATGCAGGCGCTGGAGCCCAGGATCGAGGCGATCACCTCCGGCCATCTGGACGCCATGGAGCGCACCGGCCCGCCCGCCGATCTCGTGCGGGAGTTCGCGCTGCCGATCCCCTCCCTGGTCATCTGCGAGCTCCTCGGCGTGCCGTACGCCGACCACGAGATGTTCCAGCGGCGCTCGGCGGTGATGCTGAACCTCGACTCCACGCCCGAGCAGGTGCGTGAGGCGCTGGACGACCTGATGGACTACCTGCGCGGGCTCGTGACGCGCAGGCGCGCCGACCCGGGCGACGGCCTGATCAGCGAGCTGGCCGCCGATCGGGGGCTCACGATCGACGAGGTCTCCGGCGTGGCCACGCTGCTGCTCGTGGCCGGGCACGAGACGACGGCGAACATGCTCGCGCTCGGCACCTTCACGCTGCTGCGCAACCCCGCCCAGCTCGCCGCGTTGCGCGAGGACCCGTCCCTGGCGGCGACCGCGGTGGAGGAGCTGCTGCGCTACCTGACGATCGTCCACCTGGGCCCGGTGCGCGCGGCCCGCGAGGACGTCGAGATCGAGGGCCACCGCATCAGGGCGGGCGACTCGGTGACGCTGTCGCTGCCCGCCGCCAACCGCGACCCGGCCCGGTTCGAGGAGCCCGACACGCTGGACATCACCCGGCACGCCGCCGGGCACCTGTCGTTCGGGCACGGCATCCACCAGTGCCTGGGCCAGCAGCTCGCCCGCATGGAGATGCGCGTCGCCTATCCGGCGCTGCTGCGGCGGTTCCCCGGCCTGCGCCTCGCCGCGCCGGACGAGCGGGTGCCGACGCGGACGCACATGGCGATCTACGGGGTGCACACGCTGCCCGTCGCCTGGTAGCCCCGGGCGCGGTGGCCGGGTGGCCACCGCGCCCGAACCCCCTGCGCGGGCCCCAGTCTATGGGAGCGCTCCCATTACATGGTGTGATTTCGCGCCCGACTTGACGACATCTGACAAGGATGCCCCCCGCCTGCGGAGGCTCCAAAACCCCTAGCGCGGCGTCCGAAACCCGCCGTCTCAGTCAGAATAGGATGAATCGATGGTCGGATGACCGGTTTGTCGCGACAGGTGGGAGACTCGTCCACCTGCGATTTCCCCCCCAGGGGCCTCGGACTCCGCAGACAGGGGCACACCCCCAGACAGGACCGGAATCGGTTGACCGTCTCCTGGATACCGTTTAGCTTGTGGCGTTATGGGAGCGCTCCCAATCACTCCGCTCACAGCATGGCAAAATTTTGATCACCGCCCGGCAACGGGGATGATGGGACCTACCCGCCTCGGTTTCGCCCGCTTCAGGGCCTTCGCCCGTCGACGAGAGGATTTCCCCGTGCCTCAGTACGTTCTTCAGGGTGGTGGATACCACGCCGAGATAACCCGCATGGGCGCTGCCCTGCGGGTGCTCAGGTACGGCGGCCGCGATCTCGTGGCGAGCTGGCCGATAGAAGGGCCGGTCCCCTTCTACAGCGGCACCCTGCTCGCGCCGTGGCCCAACCGCCTCGGTCACGGCCGCTACACCTTCGCCGGCGAGCGCCTCGAGGTGCCCGTCAACGAGCCCGAGCGGGGCCACGCGCTGCACGGCCTGGTCTCCTTCGCCGACTGGGAGCCCGCCGGGCCGCCGCACACCGAGGACGGCCACGCGTCGCTGCGGCTGACGCACACCATCGAGTCCTCCCCCGGCTATCCCTTCCTCCTGGCGTTGCAGGTGACCCACACCCTCGGCCACGACGGCCTGACGACGACGCTCACCGCCGAGAACGTCGGCGACCGCCCCGCCCCGTACGGCTGCGGCCCGCATCCCTGGCTGGTCGCCGGCGAGGGCCCCGAGACGGGCTGGGAGCTCGGCGTGCCCGCCGGGCACGTGCTGCTCACCGACGAGACCATGCTTCCCACCACGCTGGAGCGGGTCGAGGGCACGCCGCTCGACTTCCGCGTCCCCCGCCCGATCGGCGCCACCGTCGCCGATCACGCCTTCACCGGGCTGGACGCCGGCCCCGACGGCGTCACCCGGGTCCGGCTGCGCGGCGCGGACGGCGCCGGCGTGCAGATCGCCTGGGAGGCGGCGGCCATGCCATGGGTGCAGGTCTGCACCGGCACCGGGTTCGGCTACCAGGGCATCGCCGTCGAGCCGATGACCTGCCCGCCCGACGCCTTCAACTCGGGCACCGACCTGATCGTGCTCGATCCCGGGACCAAGCACGAAGCCGGTTGGACGATCTCCGCCCTCTGACTCGCCCTTCCCGGCTTCCACCGGCCGGGAATCGGCCGGCCGCCGGCCGTTCCGCCATGCCCGCGCGGGCCGTGGACCGGACGTCGCGGCCCTCCCCTCATCCTCCCGACGACCCTAAGTGAAGTGACCGATGGAGAGCAGGACCAAGCGCAGGCTGTCACCCGACGAACTCGACGCCCTCACCGCCAGGGCGCTGGGGACGGGGGTGCGGTCGGCCGAGGAGCTCCTGGACGGGTTCGCCAACGCCGTGTGGCGCCTCACCCTCGCGGACGGCCGCCAGGTGGTCCTGAAGGTCGGCCCGCCACCCGGGCTGGAGATGCTGCGCTACGAACGCGACCTGCTGCGCACCGAGGCGCTGGTGTACCACCTGGCCACGCCCACGGGCCTTCCGCTGCCCCGCCTGCTGCACTCGGGGTTCGACGACCCCGAGCTGGGCGGCGACTATCTGATCATGTCGGCGCTGGACGGGGTGCCGTGGAACCAGGCGACCTCGCTGGGCGACGCCGACCAGCGGGCCCTGCGCCAGGAGCTCGGACGCCACCTCGCCACGCTGCACACGATCCCCGGCGACGGCGTCTACGGCTATCCGTACGCCGGGCTGACCGGCGCCACCTGGCGTGACGCGTTCCTGATCATGCACGGCGCCCTGCTGGACGACGCCGTGCGGTACGGAACCCCGCTGCCCCGCACGCTGGTGGAGATCGCGGGCGCGGTCTACTCGAACGCCCACGCGCTGGACGAGGTCACGGCGCCCGCGCTGGTGCACTTCGACATGTGGCCCGGCAACGTGTTCCTGACGCCGCCCGCGGACGGGCCGCCGCGCATCCAGGCGCTCATCGACCACGAGAGGGCGTTCTGGGGCGACCCGCTGGCCGACTTCGTCACCCCGACGATCTTCGGCGAGCTGGCCGACGACGATCCGCTGCTGGCCGGTTACCGGGAGGCGGGCGGGAAGCTCCGGCTCACCCCGGCGGCGCGGACGCGCGAAGCGCTGTACCGCGTGTACCTGTACCTCATCCTGCTGGTCGAGGACGGCCCCCGGCAGTACCCCGAGGAGTCCTACGCGCGCATCCGCGACCTGGCCACCACGGGGCTGACCAGGAGCCTGGACTTCCTCAGGCAGCGCTGATACCCGTGCCCCGGGCGGCGCGGGCGCAGGTGCCGCCCGCAGCGGTGGCCCAGCGGCCGTGACAGGCGGCGGCGCGCCGGCAGGGCCGCCCAGGGACCTGGTCCCCGGACGGCCGGCCGGTTGGTGCTCGTCTCCACGACGACCTCAGCGGGCGTCACGCGGGCGATCGCCCGCGACGAGCCGGTCGGTCGGGTAGGGCTCGGACGCGTCTGTCGCGGCGCGCGCCGGCCGGGTGCTCGCGCCGACGCGGTCGGCTGCGCCGATCTCGTCGCGGTCGTCCACGCCGTCGTGGTCGCGGTCGACGTGCGCGTGCCGCCCGGCAGGGCTGGACTCGGGCGCGGGCGCCTGAGCCGGGACGGTGACGGGGGCGACGGGCGCCGGCGTGGCCGACTCCGCCTCCAGCTTCTGCTCGAGCCGCCGCTTCTCCTCCTCCAGGCGGGAGACCCGGGCGCTCTCGGCGCGGGCCTCGCGCAGCCGCCGGCGCCGGACGCCGGAGCGGCGCATGCCGCCGGTGAGGACCATCAGGCCGATGAGGAAGACTGCCGCGGCCGCCGCGCCGGCCAGGAAGAGCTCCAGCTTGCTCAGTTCGAGCGTCCGGTCGAACACGGTGACCGACATCGCGACACCGCCGGTCCCGTCGGTCGCCACCGCCACCAAGGCCGCGCCGGCGAGCACGATCAACAACATGCCCAGCACAATCATGTGACCTCAACTCCACGTCGCTCGGTGCCGGCCCCTGTGGGGGGCCGCCCTCCGACTGCCCCGCGAACGGCCCCTTATTCCTGCCACCCCATACCGCCGCGGCATTCCCGTGGCCCCTGCCGGACGGCCGGCCCCGCTTCACCGCGGCAGGGCCGTGTGGCATAATTTCAACGGGTGATGAAAATGTCGACGACATGTGCGATCGCCGGAGGCGGCCCCGCCGGGGCCGTGCTGGCGCTACTGCTCGCCCGCGCCGGAGTCGAGGTCACGCTGCTGGAGAAGCACGCCGACTTCCTGCGCGACTTCCGCGGGGACACGATCCACCCCTCCACCATGGAGGTCCTCGACGAGCTCGGGCTGTCGGAGCGGTTCCACGCGATGGTCCCCCGCAGGATGTCCGGCCTGGAGATGTGGCTGGACGACCGCGTGATCGAGCTGGTCTCCCTCAAGGGGCTCGACTCCCGCTATCCGTACATCGCCTTCGTGCCGCAGTGGGACTTCCTCACCATGATCACCGAGGCGGCCCGCCGCTACCCCACGTTCCGGCTGATCATGGAGGCCGAGGTGGTGGGGCTGATCCGCGAGGGCGGCTCCGTCCGGGGGCTGCGCTACCGCGACCGCGACGGCGAGCACGAGCTGCGCGCCGCCCTGACCGTCGGCGCCGACGGGCGGCACTCCGACGTGCGCAGGGCCGCCGGGCTCGTCCCGGTCGAGCACGGCGCCCCCATGGACGTGGTGTGGTTCCGGCTGCCCCGCGAGGAGACCGACCCGGTCACGACGTTCGGCCGCATCTCCTCGGGCCGCATGATGGTGGCGATCAACCGCTCGGCGTACTGGCAGCTCGCCTATCTCATCCCCAAGGGCGGCTTCGATCGCCTGCGGGCCCAGGGCATCGGGGCGCTGCGCTCCTCGATCGGCGAGCTGCTGCCCTTCCTCGCGGGCCGCACCGGCGAGCTGGCCTCGTTCGACCAGGTCAGCGAGCTGCGGGTCGCGATCAACCGCCTACGCCGGTGGCACCGCCCCGGGCTGCTCCTAATCGGCGACGCCGCCCACGCGATGTCGCCGGTGTTCGGCGTCGGCATCAACCTCGCCGTCCAGGACGCCGTGGCCGCCGCCAACCTGCTCGCCGGTCCCCTGCGCGCCGGGCACGTACCGGAGTCGCTGCTGCGCAGGCTCCAGCGCCGCCGCACGCCGCCGACGGCGATCACGCAGTTCGCCCAGCGGATCGTGCAGAACCGGCTGATCCGGCCGGCACTGAAGGGCGTGCCCAGACCGGTGACGCTCCCCCGCGACCTCCCGAGCGTGCCGATTGTGGGGCCTCTCATGCGCCGGTTCATCGGCCTCGGCGTCCTGCCCGAGCACGTGCGAACCCCAGACGCACCCCCTAATGCCGGGGCCCGCCCGGCGCCCGCCAGGCCGGGCGCTTGAGACTTTCTCACCCTGTGGACACCTCCTCGGTTCAACCCCGCACGGTGCAATAGCCTTCTAGGGTGAACGCCGATCCGATCAACCTCGACAGCTGGCGGGACCTCCCCGCCGCTCAGCAGCCCGACTGGCCCGACCCCTCCGCGCTGGAGGCCGTCGTCGCCGAGCTGCAGGGCTTGCCGCCTCTGGTGTTCGCCGGAGAGTGCGACGAGCTCAAGGACCGCCTGGCCGCCGTCGCGCGGGGTGAGGCATTCGTCCTGCAGGGCGGTGACTGCGCCGAGACCTTCGCCGGCGCCACCGCCGACAACGTCCGCAACAAGCTGAAGACGTTGTTGCAGATGGCGATCGTGCTCACCTACGCGGGCCGGGTACCCGTCGTCAAGATCGGCCGCGTGGCCGGGCAGTTCGCCAAGCCGCGCTCCAAGCCGACCGAGACGCGCGGCGGGGTGGAGCTCCCCGCCTACCGCGGCGACATGGTCAACGGCTTCGACTTCACCCCCGAGTCCCGCAGGCCCGATCCCGGCCGGCTGCTGCGCGCGTACCACTCCTCGGCGGTGACGCTCAACCTCGCCCGCGCCTTCACCAAGGGCGGGTACGCCGACCTGCGCCAGGTGCACGCCTGGAACCAGGACTTCGTCGCCGAGTCCCCCGCGGGCCGCCGCTACGAGCAGCTCGCGCGCGAGATCGACCAGGCCCTGGCGTTCATGCACGCCTGCCGCGCCGATCCCGAGGAGTTCCACACGGTCGAGTTCTACTCGTCCCACGAGGCGCTGATCCTGGACTACGACCGCGCCCTGACCCGCGTCGACTCGCGCACCGGCCTGCCGTACGACGTGTCGGCGCACATGGTCTGGATCGGCGAGCGCACGCGCCAGCTCGACGGCGCCCACGTCGAGTTCTTCAGCCGTATCCGCAACCCGATCGGCGTCAAGCTGGGCCCGTCCACGACCCCCGAGGACGCGCTGGCGCTCATCGAGCGGCTCAACCCGGCCAACGAGCCCGGCCGGCTCACCTTCATCGCGCGCATGGGCGCCTCCCGGGTGCGCGACGCGCTGCCGCCGCTGGTCGAGAAGGTCCAGGCCAACGGCGCCCAGATCGCGTGGATCTGCGACCCGATGCACGGCAACACCTTCGAGGCTCCGAGCGGCCACAAGACCCGCAGGCTCGACGACGTGCTGGACGAGGTGGCGGGGTTCTTCGAGGTGCACCACGCGCTCGGCACCCACCCGGGCGGCATCCACATCGAGTTCACCGGCGACGACGTCACCGAGTGCGTCGGCGGGGGGCACCCCATCGTCGAGGAGGACCTCGCGCTGCGGTACGAGACGGCGTGCGACCCGCGCCTCAACCGCGGCCAGTCGCTCGACCTCGCCTTCCGCGTGGCCGAGCTCTACCGCTCAAGCTGACACGCCCGGCCCTGCCGACCACACGGCCCTGCCGACCGCACAGCGCAGCCGACCGCACAGCGCAGCCGGACGCACGGCCCGGAAACCGGTTGGCGGGCCCTGCGGGTGAGCCCGGTCACCGGGCTCGTGACGCGCAAGAGCCGGCTCCCGCTCGCCACGGGGCCGGCTCTCCTTCTTCTCACCTGATGACCCGGCTGTCCGGGTCATCATCCGGTGGCCCGGACGCCCGGGCCCTCAGGTCCTCGCCGGGACTCCCCGGACGGCCCGGGGTCCCTCGGGGTCACGGACGACGGCCGTCTTCGGGGCCATCGGCCCGCCCGGAGTCGATGTCGTTGGCGATCTCCTTGCGGATGGCCTCCATGTCGAGCCCGCGCACCTGGCTGATCAGGTCTTCCAGGGCGGGCGCCGGCAACGCGCCCGGCTGGGCGAAGACCACGATGCCGTCGCGGATCGCCATCACGGTCGGGATCGAGCTGATCTCGAAACCCTCCGCGAGGCCGCGCTCGACGTCGGTGTCAATCTTGCCGAAGGTGATGTCCTCGTGCTTCTGGGATGCCTTTTCGAAGATCGGCCCGAAGGTCCGGCAGGGCCCGCACCAGGCGGCCCAGAAGTCGAGGAGGACGATCCCCTCGTCGGCGATCTCGTTGAAGTTGGCCTCGGTCACCGCGATGGTCGCCACAGATGCTTCCTCGTCTCGTCTCTCGTCGTGTCGATCGGCATAACCACCTACCCAGTCCGCTCATTCCTCACGCTCCGCCGCTACGGGTGCGCCCGGCGGTCCCTGGGGTGCGTTAAGGGGCCCGCGAGAAGAGGGCTTACCGGACGACGACCGCCGCCGGGCCCTGGACGCCGGCCGCGCCCGCCGAGAGGCCGGGGGCGGCGCTTCGGAGCGGGCTCGGTGACCGGACCGTGCCCGCCGGAGGTCAGCGGAGGATGCCGACGCCGCTGAAGCCGTCGACGCCGGGGAGCTTCGGGAGGGTGGGCTCGTCCGGCCCGGGGCGCCAGTCGTCCGTGGAGACCAGGCCGGGCTCGACGAGTTCGAAGTCGTCGAAGAAACGGCGGATCTGCGCGCGCGACCGCGGGGTCGCCGAGCCGGCGGAGGTGCGGGCGTAGAGCTCGCGGCCCTCCCGGACCTGGTCCTCGTCGAGGTCGCCGAAGGAAAGGTGGCTGATCGCCATCGCGCTGCCGGGGGCCAGCCGGTCGCGCAGCGTCCTGACGATCCGCTCGGCGACGTCGTCCTCGGGAACGAAGTGGAGCACGGCGAGCAGCAGCAGGCCGACCGGCCGGTCGAAGTCGATGTGCCCGGTGACCCGCGGGTCGCCGAGGATCGCCCCGGGGTCTCGCAGATCGCCGTCGAGCACGATGGTCTGCTTGTTGTCCGCCAGCAGGGCCCGTCCGTGGGTGAGCACGATGGGGTCGTTGTCGATGTAGACGACCCGGGATTCCGGGGCCAGGCTCAGCGCCACCTGGTGGACGTTCTCCTGGGTGGGCAGGCCCGCGCCGATGTCGAGGAACTGGCGGACCCCGGTCTCGGCCATGAAGCGGACGGCGCGGCGCAGGAAGCGCCGGTTGGCCCGGACGCCCTCCCGGGCGTTGGGCGTCAGCTCGAAGATCTTTTCGGCGGCCGCGCGGTCGGCGGCGAAGTTGTCCTTGCCGCCGAGAAGGTAGTCGTAGATCCGTGCAACGCTCGGAACCGTAGGGTCGATGCCCAGCGGCGCCTGCTCCATGTCCATCCCCGCTCGCGGTCAGGTGGTGCCCGTTTGTTGATCTTAACCTATCAGCCGTTACCGGCATAAATACCGCACATCGCCCCGCTGTCGCCCCCAAAAGAGAACCTGACGAGAAGGTGCGAGCGGGCAGCGCTCAGCGGGCGGCCGGGGTACGCCCCCAGGCGAGATCGCCCAGGTCCTCAGAGCACGCCGTGGTCGCCGTCGGCGACGCACGGCCGGCTGGAAACCAACAGGCCTTCCGCCCTCTCCGGTACTCGATCAAGAGCCGTCCGGATCGCTATGAAAGGGAGCTCCGGGGTGCGGGGGCCGCGCCGCCCGCATGTTGCTGCCGGTGACGTCGCCCGCCTCGTCGACGGCGATCTTCATGCCATTCCTCTCCGTATTGACAGGGATCGGCGACACCATAAGCGGCGAGGAACGGCCGGCCGCATTTCCATCGAACTCATGGCATTCTCGAAAAGAGCCACGACGCCGGGGAACCCGGCACGCCGACGCCTCGAAAGCGCGGAGACGCTCTCCGTGACAACGGCTTTCGAAAATGCCGGTCGAAATGATGGACGCCGCGCGGCCGGGGACGGCGAAGGCCCCGCCGGTCGACCGGCGGGGCCTTCGGGGGCCGACGTGCAAGAGAACCCTCAGTTGAACGGGTTGTCGTAGACAGCGGAATTGGTGTGGTACGTGCTGGAGGGGGGGTTGTAACGCACCCCGTCCACAGTGAGCGTCACGTTGCCGACGGTGCCGCCGGGCGTCACCTCGGCGGTGACGAGGGAGGCCGTGTACAGGCACTGGGGGATCGTCACCGGGGTGCCACTGGTGGACAACGTGGTTCGCGGGCCGCCGTTGACGGAGGCGTACAGATTGGGCCGGGTGTAGCTGGCCTGCCAGCACACCGCGATCGAGTAGCGGTACTTGGCGTTGCCGTCGTCGAACGCGATCGTCCCGTACGCCCCGGACAGCTTGACGCCTTGCCCCCAGACCTCGATGCTCACCGTCTTGTCGGACCCGTACGTGGCGTGCGCCGGGGCGCCCGGCACCACGAGCGCGGCGACCGCCATCACAGCGATCGTGAGGACCCGCGATAAACGTGCCACCAATTTCTCACCCTCTCTTCGACGGATGTCGCTTTGAGGCGATTATTTTGGCGGGCTTTCGAGCTGTCCAGTGGCCGGATATGGACAAAAGTGTAACTGTCATGAATTCAGGATGTTCAGGCAGAAACAGGTTTCGCCATCAACTCGGTGACGTCGTTCAGCTCTGCCGTGTGGTCTTCACCTGGAAGGTGTACCGAGGAACCGCTCACCCTCCCTCGCCGAGCGGTCCCCCGGGCGGCCAGGTCCCGGCAGACGGGGTTGGGGAAGTCACCCGCTTGCCGGGAGGTCTCTAAGAGCCTGCTGATAAAGGGTTTGGTCGCTGGAGCCGGGGCCGGGGATGCTCTGGTTGAGGTCGTCTTTGAGTGATCACCCACGGACGGGAGCGGGCTCCTGGTAGCTGAGGTGTTGTCTACGCAACTCGTCAGCCAGGAGCCCGTGGTGCCTGTTCACACGCCCGCGGCTTTGGAGGCCAGCGGTTGTGCCCGGTGCCGGTGCCATGGCCGGAAGCCGTCGTATTCGTCGGATCTGACCGATGCCGAATGGGCGTGGGAGGCCGTCGGTCGACTCTGCGGCGATGCTCATAACCGCAATTCAGACGGTCCGGAGGACTGGAAATGGCCACCCTTTTTGAAGCGGCAAACCGCGGATCACTCATTTCATCGGGCATACCTAAAGATCTCGGCAAGGATCGCTTGTCGCGGGCGCCTCTCATCGGCAAGGAGTGGCCGACTGCGGCCAGTCGGGAACTTGCAGTAAGTGTCCTATTTACATCTATTCGCCGACCAGTCACCATGTGACCGTGGCCACACCCCGCCTCGTTGGTCAGCGGCTGTCGCTGAAAAGGTCATCGAGGTTGTCAAGCAATGCGATTTGGTATCCACTCGCGCCAACACGTGAGGAGAGGGCGTCCTGGGTGGCGCAATCGTAGAAATTCTGCACGGCCAGCGATCTCGAATTCGTTGTGGCATAACGCCACACCAGAAGGAATGACACCGTGAGAATGACGCGAAGATTACGAGCCGCCGTGTGCGTGGTGGTGGCCGGTGCAATGCTGGTGGCCGGGGTAGGGACGGCTTCCGCCGCGCCCGGGGTCACCCCGGCGGACGTGACGCTGAACCTGGCCCCGGGCGGATCGACGACGATCGCCAAGACCGTGTCCACTCCGGCGATCCCGCCCAAGCCGGATATCACCTTCCTGATCGACACAACAGGGAGCATGGGCGGGGTCATCTCGAACGTGCGGACCAATGCGAACACCATCTTGTCCAACATCGCTTCGGCGCAGCCGGACGCGCAGTTCGCGGTTGCCGAGTACAGGGACGTGTCTGCGGACGCGACGTCGTTCCGGGTGGCGCAGAACCTCACCGCCAACCAGACCGACGTCACCAACGGTCTCAACTCGCTGGTCGCGACGGGCGGCGGCGACATCCCCGAGGACGGCATCAACGGTCTGTTCCAGGTCGCGTCCGGGGCGGTCAACTTTCGGCCGAACAGCTCTCGGATCGTGTTGCTGATCGGGGACGCCGTCAGCCATGACCCCAGCAACGGCCATACGCTGGCCGATGCGATCAGCGCCCTGCGGGCAGCCGACATCACCGTGCTCGCGTTCGACCTGGGCGGGCTGGACGTGACCGGGCAAGCGACCGCGATCACCAACGCCACGGGTGGACGGCTGTTCTCCGGCGTCAACCCCTCGGAGGTCAGCGACACCATCCTGGCGGCTCTGCACAACCTGCCGGTCACGGTCACCCCCCAGCTGCGCGACTGCGACCCGAACCTGTCGGTGTCCTTGACCCCGGGCAGCCGGACGGTGACCAGCGGCGATGCTGCCACCTTCACTGAGACCGTCTCCGTCGGTGCCGGGGCCGTACCGGCGAGCACCATTACCTGCAAGGTGGACTTCCTGCTCAACGGCGTCCTGTCACCAGGCTTCACTGAAACGATCACCGAACACGTCCCGAAGGCGACCCCATCGATCGCCACGACGCCATCGGGCACGGTGCCCGCGGGCGGGAACGTCTCTGATACAGCGACCCTGTCCGGCGGGTACCACCCGACGGGCACCGTCACGTTCCAGCTGTTCGGGCCCGGTGACACCGGCTGTGCGAACCCCATCGCGACTCGTACCGGGACGGTGTCGGGCAGCGGCACCGCCGCGTCCGGGAATATCGCCGCGGGCGGGGTGGGTACCTACCGGTGGGTGGCCTCCTACAGCGGCGATGACCGCAACAACCCGGTCACCTCCGCGTGCGGCGATGAAGAGGTCGTGGTCATCAAGGCCACCCCGGGCATCGCCACCACCCCATCGGGGTCCGAGCCGGCCGGCGGCGAAGTGTCCGACACCGCCACCATCTCCGGCGGGTTCCACCCCACCGGTACCGTCACATTCAAGCTGTACGGCCCCGGCGACACCACCTGCGCGACGCCGATCGCCACCCGCACCGACACGCTGTCCGGCAGCGGCACCGCCGCATCCGGCAACGTGACCATCGGCGCGGCCGGCACCTACCGGTGGGCCGCCACCTACAGCGGCGACGCCAACAACAACTCCGTCACCTCACCGTGCAGCGCCGAACAAGTCACCGTCACGCCGCAGCGGCTGACCGGACGGGCCTACGGCCTGACCGCCGACGCCCGCCTGGCCGGCATCCAACTGGTCAACATCGCACCCACCCCCGACACCGGCCACATCTCCACCACCTCGACCACTACCACCTCGGTGCCCTGCACCGCCACCCTCAGCGGACTGATCAGCGCGCACGCCCTGTGCGCCCAGGTCGCCACCACCGAATTCCCCGGCAAATCCGTGGCCACCGCCTCCATCGACGACACCACCATCGGGATCACCGGCATCCCGGTGATCAGCGTCAAGACCATCAACTCCAGCTCCACCACCACCTGCGCTGGATCCACCGGAACCACCACGATCGCCTTCCTCAAGGTCGGCAACACGGTGGTCATCGCAGAACCCACCAATATCCAACCCAACACCACGGTCAACGTCGGCGTCGTCAAGCTCGTCCTCAACGAGCAGACCCCATTCACCACCCCCGACAATGGCCTGACCGTCAACGCCGTTCATATCACCGTCGACGCCCTCGGCCTGGCCAAGACCAACGTCGTCCTGGCCTCCTCGGAAAGCGATATCGGCAACTGCCCATAGCCCGACCCAACTGAACCAATCAACCCCAAGGTCGGGCGGAACACCGTAGCTCCGCCCGGCCTCGGCCGGGCTTCAGGCGCCCCCCGGGGTCGCTTTGCTCCGCATAGCGGTCTCGCCACTGCCGGTCCCGCCGGCCGGGCCGAAGACCGTGTCCAGGACACTGCGTGGGCGCAGAGAGCCCGTAACGCAACGAGCCTCTGCGGGCCGGTCAGCCCGCAGAGGCTCGCATCAAGATCTCAGCGTCCATGAACAGGACGGCTTAGGTCCTACAGGCTGAGCCCGAACAGCAGCGGGTCGTGGTCGGAGGAGCGGAAGGCCTCGGGCGAGTAGAGGCCGGGCGGGTTGAACTCGGTGTTGTAGTCCATGAACCGGCCCTCGTCGGCGTTGATGTGCCAGATCGTGGCGCCGGTGACCATCTTGGCGAGCTGCCTGCCGACCATCACGTGGTCGAGCTCACCCGAAAGGCCGCTGAAGACGTAGCTGTAGCGGTCGTTCTTGGGGATGAACTTCTTGCTGACGCTGACCAGCTTGCCGGCCTCCAGAGTGTGGATCGGGTCCTCCTCGCCGTAGGCGTTGAGGTCTCCGAGCACGACCGGGTTGGGCAGGTTGTAGGTGTCGATGAGGCCGAGCGTGGCCTCCGCCTGGCGCACGCGCTCGGCGTTGAAGCAGCTCTGGCCGTCGCCCTGGTCCGCGTCCGGCCCGGTGGCGCCGTCACAGCCCTTGGACTTGTAGTGGTTGACGATCATCGTGAAGGACGTGGGGTCGTTGCCCTTGGCCCGCTTGAACTGCTGGATCAGCGGCGGACGGCGGAACACCGGGTCGTTGGAGGAGGCCGGGAAGCCCACCGGCTTGACGACCGCGGGCTTGTAGATCAGCGCGACCTGGATCTCGTCGGTGCCCGTGTAGGGGGCGATGATGCCCTTGTAGGTGCCGGCGCCGACCTCGGCGTTGAGGGCGTCGATCAGCGTGTTCAGCGCGGTGTAGCCGTTGTTCTCGACCTCCATGAGGCCGGCGACGTCCGGGTTCAGGCCCCTGAGCGTGGAGACCAGCTTGGCGAGCTGGCGGTCGCGCTCCTCGGTGGTGTTCGCGCCGCGCTTGTTCAGCGTGGTGAACCAGTTGAGGGTGTTCAGGCTCGCCACCTTGACGTTGCCCGTGATCTTCTCGGGCTTGGCCGGGCGGGGGTTGTCCGCCTGGAAGGCGACCGGCTGGGTCGGCTCGACGCGGTAGACGTTGAAGCCGTAGGTCAGGATGCCGGTGAGCGCCGTGGTCGTGTCACCCACGCGGACGGTGTTGGAGCCCGCGGTGTGGTACGGCAGCGCCGGCGGGTTCTGCACGTTGGAGCCGTCGTCCAGCAGGATCGAGCGGCGGGTGTTCAGGGCCGCGTCGACGCCGGGACGGTCGGTCGCCTGGAACAGGCGCCCCTCGGAGGACAGCGTGATCTCGCCGAAGCGGCCGAGGTTGTAGACCTCGGAGACGGTGAGCTTCTCGGGGATCGTGACGAGCACGCCCTCCAGCGGCTCGTAGGTGGCGCCCTCGGCGATCGGGAGCTTCACCTTCGCGGGCTTGATCGTGCCGGTGCCGCAGACGTCCACGGCCGAGACCGTGGTCAGCTCGGTGAGGCCGTTGAACTCGGCGACGGTGCCGCTGACCAGGACGCGGTCGCCGACCTTGGCCGGCTTGGTGGTGAGCACGAACACCGCGTCCGAGGTCGCGGGGTCGGCGTCGGGGGTCGGGTCTTGGATGTAGAGGCCGCCGAGCCTGCCGGTGCCCTGGAAACCGCCGGTGACGATGCCCTCGACGCGCACGGCGGTGCCCGTGATCGGGCTGGCGGCGCCGCTCCCCTGGACCTCGGCGATCTGGTGGGTCGCCGGGAGCTCGCACGGGTCACCCGTGGGAGTCGGCGTCGGGGTCGGGGTCGGCGTGGGCGTCGGGGTCGGGGTCGGGGTCGGGGTGACGGTGGGCGTCACGGTCGGGGTCGGCGTCGGGGACACCGTGGGGGTGGGGCTGTCGGAAGGCGTCGGCGTGGGGTCCCCGCCGCAGGGGGCCGGCGTGGTCGCCGAGTTGCGGGGCGCGGGCGCGCCGGTGGTGAAGTCGGCGGAGTTCACGTCGGTGTCGGCGCAGCCGTGGTCGCCGCGCAGGCCCGCGGTGGCGTTGGTCAGCGCCGGGGCGGGCGTGCCCTCGGAGAAGTTGGCGGTGCCGTATCCGACAAGGTCGGCGATGAGCGCGAGCTGGTCGGCGGTGCAGACCGCCGAGCCGCCGTTGCAGGCCAGGCCGTCGGGCGAGCGGACCAGCGCGACCTTGCCGGCCGTGCCGCTCAGGTTGAGGGTGCCCGTGGTGTCGGGCGTGGGCAGGGGGCCGGACGGCGTCGTGCCGGCGGCGAGCTGCACCAGGTGGTACTGGCCGGGCGCCAGCGAGCCCGCGAGGTTGAGCTTGTTGGACGCGAAGTTGCCGGTCCCGGTGGCACTGGCGTATTGCAGCGACCAGCCGTCGAGGGAGACGGCCGAGCCACTGCGGTTGAACAGTTCCACGAAGTCGTTGGTGAGCGGGGCGCCGGAGTTGCCGCCCCCTCCGTAGACCTGGCTGATCACAACGGTCCCCGGCTCCGCGGAGGCCGGGGACGAGGCGAGGGTGGCGACACCGGCGATGGCCACGCCGGCGGCGGCTAGGGCGGCGATCGCCCGGGATAGAGCACGCATAGTCCCGGAGCGTAAAGGTGCCAAGCCCCCTCATCTTGTACTAGAGCTATATAGAAGGTGAAAAGGGTGAATCTTGACACTAGATGTCGAGTGACCGGCAGTAGCCTTGGCGTGGTCTGACCTTGGCGGACCTGCCGTAACAATCACCGCCGCAACACTGTGTCACCTTTCCATCACGATTTAGCTACCCGTTGCCCGACATTGGGTATGACTTTGCCATGACATCCCCGCTGAAGATCGTCCCGCTCGACGTCGGCTGGCGGACGTGCGACACCTCGCCCGAATGCGTGGGAGTCGCCCGCGAGCCGTACGGGCGGTGCCTGGCCCACCTCGCCCCGGCCGAGGTGGAGGACGTCCTGCGCGGGCTCGTCCCCGGCCAGGGCCTCGACCTGCGCGGCACGACCCTCGACGAGGATCTGCTGACGCGCGTCCTCGACGGCGTCGACCGCCGCCTCGGCCGGGCGCGCTTCGACCGCGCCCTCTTCACCGGCCCCGCGCGCTTCGGCGAGGTCGTCTTCGCGGGCGACGCGACGTTCGACCACGCGCGCTTCGACCGGCTCGCCTCGTTCTTCGACACCCGCTTCACGCGCAACGTCTCCTTCCGCGAGGTCCGCTTCTCCCGGGAGTTCTCGATGCACGGCGCGCGGGTGCGCGGGCACGGCGCGTTCGACCAGGTCCGCGTCGGCAGCGACGCCCTGTTCGGCGACGCGCGGTTCGGCAGGGACGCCTCGTTCCGCGGCGCGGAGTTCCACGGCTTCGCCGCCTTCGACGGGGTCACCTTCGACGGGGACGCCATCTTCCGCGGGACGCGCTTCCGCCGGGCCCTGTCGTTCCGCGCCGCCACGTGCGCGGGCACCGCCGGGTTCGAGGGGGCGCGCTTCCACAGCACCGCCTACCTCGGGCCGATGCGGGTCGGGCGCCGGCTGTCCTTACCGGAGATCCGCGCCTCGGCGGCGCTCCACCTCGACGCCGGAGGCTGCCGCGTCGACATGCGCGCCGCCGGCCTCGCGGGGCGGTTCACCGCGCGCCTGTCCGACGCCGACGTCGACCTGCGGGACGCGACGCTGGCGGGCCCCTCGGCCCTGACCCGGCACGCCGGGCGGATGCGGGTGGTCTCCCTGGACCGCCTGGACGCGGGCGCGCTCACCCTGACCGGCGCGGACCTGCGCGCGTGCGCCCTCGGCCGGCTGCGCAACCCGGAGGGCCTGCACCTGTCGGACTGCCTGTTCGCCCGCACCCCGGCCGGCGTGCGCCTGGAGCTCCGCTGGCCGCCCGTCCGCTGGTGGACGCGCCGCCGCGTCCTCGCCGACGAGCAGGCGTGGCGCGGCTGGTCGCTGCGCGGCGAGCAGCCGCTGGACCCCGGCCGCCTCGCCACGCTCTACGAGCGGCTGCGCCCCGCCGTGGACGACGAGCGGACGTCGGCCGACTTCGCGTTCGGCGCCATGGAGATGCGCCGG
This sequence comes from Sphaerisporangium album, assembly GCF_003323745.1. Lineage (GTDB taxonomy): Bacteria > Actinomycetota > Actinomycetes > Streptosporangiales > Streptosporangiaceae > Sphaerisporangium > Sphaerisporangium album. The sequence continues at coordinate 449,699 of NZ_QOIL01000001.1, read as the reverse complement.
CTGGCGAGCCCCCCGGGCCGCGTGAAGATGCTGCTGTCGCTGTACTGGCTGGCCTGCGGGTACGGGTTGCGCCTCGGCCGCACGCTCGGATGGATGGCGCTGGTGGCCGCGGTGACCGCCGTGGTCCTGTTCTGGACGGCGGCCGCGCACTCCTCGCGCCGCCCGGCCGGACACCCGCAGCCGACCCCCGCCGCCCACCGCTCCACCACCCCGCTGCCGGTCGTCCACCCCCTCACGAGGGGCGCCGGCTGACCGTCCCCGCGGACGGGCGTCCCCGGTACCACGAGCGGTCACCAGGGATGTGTCAGGGATTCCCCGGATTCCGGACCGGACCGGCTTCGGGCCACAATGGGGGCGCATTTCATCACGGCCGTCCCTGGGGAGCACATGGCGAGCGCGAGTGTCATCGACGACTACGTGACGACGCTCGCCCGCACGCTGCGCGGGCCGCTTCGAGTCCGGCGGGACATGGTCGCCGAGGCGCGCGACAGCCTGGCCGACACCGCCGACGCCTACCGCGCCGAGGGCATGGACCGGGGCGAGGCGGAGCGCCTGGCGGTCGCCGAGTTCGGCACGATCACCGAGATCGCCCCCGGCTACCAGGAGGAGCTGGCCGCCTGCCAGGGCCGCAGGACGGCCGCCGTGCTGTTCGTGAGCGTCCCGCTGTCCACGATCGTCTGGAGCGTGATCTGGCGGGTCTACCCGCAGAACCCGTGGACGCCGGTCAGGCCCGTGTGGTTCTCCCCGCTCGCCCACTTCCTCGACTGGTTCCAGTTCGGCATGGGCGTCCTCGGCGCGCTGGCGCTGCTGACGCTGGTGCGCGGCCCGCTCCGGCACCGCGACCCCAAGATCGTCACCAGGGCCCTGGGCGTCCTGCTGTGGATCCAGGTCCCGATGGTGATCGGCATGTCGGCCGCGCTGACGCTGGGACGCGGGACCATGCTGCTGGACGCGGACCTCTTCCCCGCGGGCCTGTTCGCCTGCCTCTTCAGCTACGCCGTCGCAGGCTCGCTGCTGTTCAGCGCGACGCGCTGCCTGATCGTCTCCCGCCGGACGACGCCGGCGAGGGGGCCGGAGACGGCGAACTGATCGCGGCGGGGCCCGTCAGCGGGCGGGCCCCTCTGTGGACCGCGGGGCGAGGACGCCGCCGATGGCGTCGGTGAACTGGCGCCAGGCCGAGCGCTCCCCCGCCAGCGCGGTGTGGCCGGCCCCCGTGAGGCGGTAGGTGCGGCGTTTGCGGCCGCCGACGGTCGCCCACTCGCTGGTGAGGTAGCCCAGGCGCTCCAGCCGGCGCAGCGCGGGATAGACGGTGCCGGTGGGCACGCTGAGCGCGCCCCCGCTGCGGACCTGCAACGCCTCGATGATCGCGTACCCGTGCAGCGGCTCGTGTTCCAGGACGGACAGGAGCAAGGCGTCCATGTGACCGCGCAGCGCGTCGGTGTTCATCCGGAAACCCTATCCACGTGCTTCATGTAGGCAGTCTACATGTAGGCTCTCTATATGTAGACAGGCACAACTAGAAGAGGGTGACCATGAACGTGCTCGACCTGGCACGGACGCAGTTCGCGGTGACGGGAAGCCTGCACTTCCTGTTCGTCGTGCTGACGCTCGGCCTGGCCCCCCTCGTGGCGATCATGCAGACGCGCCACGTCATCACCGGCAGGCCGGTGTTCGAGCGCATGACGCGGTTCTGGGGCCAGATCTACGTGATCAACTACGCGCTGGGCGTGTTCACCGGCCTGGTGATGGAGTTCCAGTTCGGCCTCACCTGGAGCGGGCTGTCCCACTACGCCGGGGACGTGTTCGGCGCCCCGCTGGCGATCGAGACGCTGGTGGCCTTCTTCCTGGAATCCACCTTCCTCGGGCTGTGGATCTTCGGCTGGAACCGCCTGCCGAAGAAGCTCCACCTGGCGTGCATCTGGCTGGTGACGCTCACCGCCTACGCGAGCGCCTTCTGGATCATGGTGGCCAACTCCTTCCTCCAGCACCCGGCCGGCACCGTCCAGCGGGGCGACCACCTGGCCCTGACCGACTTCGGCGCGCTGCTCACCAACCCCAGCCTCGTCATGGCGTTCCCGCACGTCATCGGCGCCGGGCTCTTCACGGGCAGCTTCGTGATCATCGGGGCCAGCGCCTACCACCTCTTCCGGCGCACCGCCGACCAGGAGTTCTTCCGCCGCTCACTGCGCACCGGCGTGGTGTGGGGGTTCGTCGGCGCCACGCTCGCGGTCGGGTTCGGGTACGCCCAGTTCGGCTTCGTCAACGACATCCAGCCGAACAAGTTCGAGACCCCCGTCACCGACACCGCCCTCGTCACCATGATGACCATCGGCCAGCTCGTCCACTTCGTCGTGATGTTCGGCATGCTGCCGCTGCTGATCCGGGACGTGCTCGCCCGCTCCCGCTGGCTGCACCCGCTGCTCATGCTCATGACGCCGCTGCCCTTCGTCGCCGCGATCATGGGCTGGCTCGCCCGCGAGATCGGCCGCCAGCCATGGGTGGTGTTCGGCCGCCTGCGCGTGGCCGACGCGATCTCCCCCGGCCTGACCACGGGCATGGTGACGTTCTCGTTCATCGCCTTCGCCGGCGTGCTCGGGCTGCTCGCCCTGGTCGACTACCTGCTGATCGCGCGGGCCGTGCGCCGCGGCCCGGAGCGGGTCGCCCTCGGCGCGGCCGAACCCGCCGACCCCGCCCCCGCGCCGGCGCTCGCCCTGTGACCGCCGCCTCCCCCTGACCCCCTTCGAGGAGCTCCCCCCATGGAGATCATCTGGCTCGCGGTCCTGGCCGTGCTGCTGGTCGGCTATTTCGCGCTGGAAGGCTTCGACATCGGCGTCGGCATGACGCTTCCCTGGCTGGCCCGCGCGGGCGAGCGCGCCGGCGAGCCGGGCACCCGGGCCCGGCACCGCGACCGCCTCGTGGCGGCGATCGCCCCGTACGTGCTCGCCAACGAGGTCTGGCTGGTGGCGCTGGCCGGGACGCTGTTCGGCGCCTTCCCCGCCCTGGAGGGCACGGTCCTCAGTGGCATGTACCCGGTCGTGGTCGCGCTGCTGGTGTCCTGGATCCTGCGGGACGCGGGCCTGTGGTTCCGCCGCAGGCTCGACGGCGACACCTGGCGGGGCTTCTGGGACGCGGTGCTCTGCGCGGGCTCCTGGGGCCTCGCGCTGTCGTGGGGCGTCGCCCTGGCCTCGCTGGTCAGGGGCCTGCCCGCTCAGCCGTTCGACCTGGTGGGCCTGCTGTACGGGGCCGTGGTCGCCGCCGCCTTCGCCTTCCACGCCCGCTCGTTCGTGGCCTGGCGCCTGTCCGGCAGGGCCGAGGCGGCCCGCACGGGACGGCGGCTGCTGCTCACGGCCGTCGTGGCCGCCCTGCCCGCCGCGGTCCCGATGGCCGCCCTCGCATCGTCACTGCTCGACCACACGGCGTCACCGGCGACGCTGAATGTGCTCAGTGTCATGGCCCTTCCGGTCACACCCATCCTCGTGGGAGCGCAAGTATGGGTATGGAGGACGTTCGGCCCCCTCGGGTCCACCGGCGTCGCCGCCCGTATCCCGTCGTTCTTCTAGGGAACCGATGCACCGAGACCTTCTGCGCCTGGCGCGGACCGAGCAGGCGGTCCGCGTCCACCTGTTCGCGTGCGTGGCGGCGGCCGTGCTCGCCGGGCTGCTGGTGCTGGCGCAGGCCGAGCTGCTGTCCGGCGTGCTGTCGGGGGCGCTCACGACCGCGGCGCTGATCCCGCTGGCCTTGGTCGTCGCGGCGCGGGCGCTGTTCGGCCTGGTCCAGGGCGCCGCCGCCGGGCGCACCGCCACGGCGCTGAAATCGGTGCTGCGGCACCGGCTGCTGGCACGGCTCGGCGGGCTCGGTCCCGCCCGGCTCACCGCGCGCCGCTCGGGTGAGCTCGTCACGCTCGCCGGGCGCGGCCTGGACGCCCTGGACCCGTACGTCACCGGCTACCTGCCCGCGGTCGCCGTCGCGGGCGTGGTGCCCGTCGCCGTGCTGGTCCGGCTGTTCGCCGCCGACCTCGGCACCGCGGTCATCGTCCTGCTGACGCTGCCGCTGATCCCCGTCTTCGGCGCGCTGGTCGGGTGGCGCACCAAGGAGGTCACCGACCGGCAGTGGAGGGCGCTGTCCCAGCTCGGGGGCCACTTCCTGGACGTGGTGCGCGGCCTTCCGACGCTGCGCGCCTTCGGGCGGGCGCGCTACCAGGCGACGGTGATCCGGCAGGTCGCCGACGCCCACCGGTCCGCCACGATGCGGACGCTGCGCGTCGCCTTCCTGTCCTCGCTGGTCCTGGAGCTGGTGGCGTCCCTGTCGCTCGCGCTGGTGGCCGTGCCCGTCGGGCTGCGGCTGCTGTCCGGCTCGCTGGACCTGCGCGTCGCCCTGCTGGTCCTGCTGCTCGCGCCAGAGGCGTACCTCCCGCTGCGCGCGATGGGCACGAAGTTCCATGCCGCCATGGAGGGGGTCGCCGCCGCCGACGACGCCTTCGCCGTCCTGTCCGGCACCGAGGCCGGGGCCGTGACCGCCGCCGCGCGGTCCGTCGTGCCGCCCGGGGTGCCGGAGATCCGGCTGGAAGGGGTCACCGTCCGGTACCCCGGCCGCGAGGACGCCGCGCTCGCGGACGTCTCGCTGGTGATCGCGCCGGGCGAGCGGGTGGCGCTGGCCGGGGAGAGCGGTGCGGGCAAGAGCACGCTCCTTCACCTGCTGCTCGGCTTCGTGACGCCGTCCGAGGGCCGGGTGCTCGTCGGAGGCGTCGACCTCGCCGGCGTCGACCCGGACCTGTGGCGCGCGCGGCTGGCGTTCGTGCCGCAGCGCCCCCACCTGTTCGCCGGCACCGTGGCCGCCAACATCGCGCTGGGCTCGGCGGCGTCCCCCGAGGAGGTCCGCGCGGCCGCCGTCGCGGCGCGGGCCGGGGAGTTCGTGGACGCCCTTCCGGAGGGGTACGCGACCGTGATCGGCGAGCGCGGGGCGGACCTGTCGGCGGGCCAGCGGCAGCGCCTGGCGCTCGCCCGCGCGTTCTGCCGCCCCGAGGCCGAGGTCCTGCTGCTGGACGAGCCCACCGCGCGCCTGGACGGCCGCAGCGAGGCCGCGATCGTCGAGGCCACCCGGACGCTCGCCGAGGGCCGCACCGCGATCATCGTCGCGCACCGCCCGGCGATGCTCGACCTGGCGGACCGCGTCGTCCGCGTCGAGGGCGGCCGGATCGTCTCCGACCGGGCCGTCACCCGCGTACCCGCCGCCCTGGCAGGAGAGTGACGAGGCAGATGTATTCGACTCCGACGGGCCCGGACGCCGCTCCCACCGCTCCTGCGGCGAGCAAGGGGCGCGGGCGGCTGGTGGCCGCCGCGGCGGCCGGGGCCGCGGCCGAGCTGGCGGCGCTCGGGCTCATCGCGTCGGCCGCGTGGCTGATCACGCGGGCCGCGCAGCAGCCGGAACTCGCGGCCCTGAGCGTGGCGATCGTCGCCGTGCGCGCGTTCGCGACCACCCGGGGCCTGTTCCGCTACGGCGAGCGTCTGGCCGGCCACGACGTCGCGCTGCGCGCCCAGGCGGCCACCCGCGAGCGCCTGTACGAGTCCCTGGCGCCCTCGGGGCCGCTCGGGCACCGGGGCGCCGACCTGCTGAGCCGCATGGTGGACGACACCGACGCCGTCCAGGACCTGCTCGTCCGCTGCCTGCTGCCCGCGATCGCGGGGGCGGTCACCGCGGCCGCCGCCGTGACGCTGGCCGCCTTCCTGCTGCCCGCCGCCGCGCTCCTGCTGCTGGCGGGCCTGGCCGTGGCGGGGGTGGCGCTGCCCGCCGGGACGAACGCCGCCGCGCGGCGCTGGTCGGCGCGGCTGGCGCCGGCGCGGGCCGAGCTCGCCGCCCGGGTGGCCGACCTGGTGCACGGCGCCGCCGACCTCGCCGCCTACGGCGCGGGCGAGCGCGCGCTGGCCGCCTCGGCGCGGGCCGACGAGCGGCTCGCGGCGCTCGAACGCCGCCGGTCGCTGGCGAACGCGGCGGCGCTCGCCGCCGGCACGCTGGTGCAGGGCCTGACCGTCGCGGCGATCGTCCTGACCGCCTCGCGCGCCGGCCTCGGCCAGGTGCCGACGGCCGTCCTCGCGCTCACCGCCCTGGTGTCGTTCGAGCCGGTCCTGCCGCTGGCCGCGGCGGGCGAGCGGCTGGCCGAGGTCACGGCGGCGCTGCGCCGGCTGCGGGAGATCCGCGCCACGCCGCCCGCCGTCACCGAGCCCGCCACCCCGGCCGCCCCGCCCGAGGGTCCGCTGACGGTCCAGGTCGAGGACCTGGTCGTCCGGCACACCGCGGACCGGGCTCCGGCGCTCGACGGCGTGTCGCTGACGCTGACGCCGGGCCGGCGGGTGGCCGTGGTGGGCCCGAGCGGCGCGGGCAAGAGCACGCTGCTGGCGGCGCTGATGCGGGTCACCGACTTCTCCTCGGGGAGCATCGCCCTGAACGGCGTGGACGTCCGCGACCTGTCCCCCGACGACGTCCGGGCGAGGATCACCGGCCTCACCCAGGACCCGTACGTCTTCCGCGCCTCGCTGCGCGACAACCTGCGCCTGGCCGGGCCGGAGGCGGGCGAGGAGGAGCTGGCGGCGGCCGTGCGCCGCGCCCGCCTGGACGCGTTCGTCGAGCGGACCGGCTGGGACGTGACGCTCGGCGAGGACGGCCGCACCGTTTCGGGCGGCCAGCTCCAGCGGCTGGCGCTCGCCCGGGCGCTGCTGCGCGACCCCGAGGTGCTGCTGCTGGACGAGCCCGCCGAGTCCCTGGACGAGACCACGGCCGACGCGCTGATGGCCGACCTGCTGGACGTGACCCACGGGCGCACGACGGTGCTGGTGACCCACCGCCTGCGCGGCCTGGAGGACGTGGACGAGATCGTCGTCCTGGCGGAGGGACGGGTGGCGCAGCGCGGGCGCCACGAGGAGCTGGTGTCCGTCCCCGGCTACTACCGCGACCTGTGGGAGTCGGAGGCCCTGACCTCCGGCCGCCACTGAGTCGCCACAGCGCCTCAGGCCTCCTTGGGTGGTCCGCTTGCGCGTCGTGGCGAAGGTACGCGTCTGCTCATGAGGATCATGTACATGGCAACCCTGGACCTTGGTTCCAGGTGGAGCGGGGGCGTGTCGTATCACATCTCTGTAATTCGCCGACGGGCCAAGATCATGACGACGACACCGCCCCGCACATCCGGGGTGAAGAGGATCGGGCAGTGATCCGCGACCTTTGTGCAAGCCCCGCCGGTGATCGAACTGGTTGCATGAACCTGCCCTCAGTCAGCTGGCGGGAAGGGGAAGGCGATGAACGACGACGGACGCTCTGACATTTCGTTGCGCGTCAATGACGTGACCCACGGGTTGAACGTCGACAATCGCACGACGTTGCTCGACGCACTACGGGACGCGCTCGACCTCACGGGGTCGAAGAAGGGGTGCGATCGCGGCCAGTGCGGGGCCTGCACCGTGCTGCTCGACGGCCGACGAGTGGTCTCCTGCCTGACGCTCGCCGTAGCCGCCGAGGGCACGGAGATCACCACCGTCGAAGGCCTCGCGCCCGACGGCGAACTGCGGCCGCTGCAACGGGCGTTCATCCAGCTCGACGGTTTCCAGTGCGGCTACTGCACTTCCGGGCAGCTCTGCTCGGCCGTCGGGATGCTGGCCGAACACGCGGCGGGCTGGCCGAGCGCCGCCACCGTCGACGTGTCGGCCGATGCCTCGGCGCAGGAGCTGGACGCCGTCGAGGTGCGCGAGCGGATGAGCGGCAACCTCTGCCGCTGCGGCGCGTATCCGTCGATCGTGCGCGCGGTGCTCGAAACGGCCGACCAACAGGCGGTGACACGATGAAGGAATTCGGCTATCGGCGCGTGAAACACGTCCAGGAGGCCCTGGCGCTCACCGCGAACGACACCGGAGCGCGGTACCTGGGCGGCGGCACCAACCTGGTCGACCTCATGAAGGACGAGATCGAGGCGCCCTCGCAACTGGTGGACGTGCGGTTCCTGCCGCTCTCCGGCGTGCGTGAGGCGCCGGACGGCGGGTTGGCCATCGGCGCGACGACGAGCAACAGCGACGCCGCAGCCCATCCCGAGGTGCGACGCCGGTATCCGGCGTTGAGCCAGGCGGTGCTGGCCGGTGCGTCCGGCCAGCTGCGGAACATGGCCACGGTCGGCGGAAACCTCTTGCAGCGCACCCGTTGCGCCTACTTCGCCGATCCGTCCGAGCCGTGCAACAAGCGCCTGCCCGGCAGCGGTTGTCCCGCGCTCCCGGGGGAACACCACAACCACGCCATTTTCGACTGGTCTCGGCACTGTGTGGCCACCCATCCCTCGGACATGGCCGTCGCGCTGGCGGCGTTCGACGCCGTCGTGCACTACGAAACCCTCGACGGCCCAGCGGAAATTCCGTTGTCGGAGTTCTACCTGCCGGTGGGCGACACACCCCACCGGGAGACCGCACTGCCGCCCGGCGCATTGATCACCGCGGTGAGCCTGCCGAAGTCGGCGGCCTGCCCGCGGTCGCGGTACCGCAAGGTCCGCGAGCGCGCGTCCTACGCCTTCGCCACCGTGTCCGTCGCGGCCGCCCTGGAGTTGCACGACGGTCTGGTCGGGCGCGTGGGGATCGCCCTGGGCGGTGTCGCCTCGAGGCCGTGGCGGGCGCGGGTCGCCGAGGCCGCCCTTCATGGCGAGCCGTTCACCGGCGCCGGGCTCCGGGACGCCGCGGAGGCAGAGTTGGCCGCCGCGAAACCGTTGCGTGACAACGGGTACAAGGTGACGCTGGCACGGAACCTCATCGTCGCCGTGCTGACCGAACTCGCCGAACGATGATGGAGAGCACCGCATGAACGCGCCGGCCGATGTGATCACGGACGCCGTCGGGACGTCGCGGCCACGGCTGGAGGGACCGGAAAAGGTCTCCGGTCGCGCCCGCTACGCCGCCGACCACCCGATGCACGACCTTGCCTTCGGCGTGGTCGTCACGTCCCCGGTGGCCCGTGGGCGCATCCGCGACATCGACGCCTCGGCGGTCCTGACCATGCCGGGCGTGCTGGGGGTGCTCGACCACCGGAACGCGCCCCGGCTCGATCCGCAGGCATCCGGGTTCTTCGGCCCGGACGGCAGCATGCAACTGTTGCAGTCCGACTCGATTCCGCACGCGGGTCGGGCCGTGGCGCTCGTGGTGGCGCAGACGCCGCACGAGGCGCAGGCGGCCGCCGACGCGCTGGCGGTCACCTGTGACGCGCACCCGCACGACACGACGTTCACCGCCGACCATCCGGCCGGCCGTGCGGCCCTCACGGTTCTGGGTGAGGACGCCAACGTCGGCGATGTGGACGCGGAACTCGCGTCGTCCCCAGTGGTCGTCGACGAACGCTACTTCACGCCCGAGGAGCACTGCAGCGCCATGGAACCGCACGCCGCCACCGCGTGGTGGGACGGCGGGCGCCTGCAGGCCTTCGACTCCAACCAGGGCGCGTTCGACGTGGCGCGCACGCTGGCGAGCCTGTTCTCCCTGGAACTGGACCAGGTCCGGGTCCGATCCGAGCACGTCGGCGGCGGGTTCGGCTCTAAGGGCCTCCTCGGTCCCCAGCTGATCCTTGCCACGATGGGCAGCATGGCCTTCGGCCGGCCAGTGCGCGTCACCTTGACCCGACGGCAGGTGTTCCTGATGATCGGCATGCGGCCGGCCACCGAGCAGCGGGTTCGGCTCGGCGCCGACACCGACGGGTCGCTGCGGGCGATCGACCATCAGGCGGCGTTCGAGATCTCGCCGCTGGCCGAATGGGTCGAGAACTGTCCCGAGGGAAGCAAGGTGCTCTACGCCACGCGCGCGATCCGCACCCGAATCACCGCGGTGCCCCTCGACCTCACGCCGCCCGGCCCCATGCGCGGCCCCGGCCTCACACCCGGCTCGTTCGCACTTGAATCCGCCATGGACGAACTGGCCGAGCGGCTCGGCATCGACCCACTGGAACTGCGACTACGCAACGAACCAGCCGTCGGCCCGGTGTCCGGACTGCCGTACGGCAGCCGCAACCTCGCCGCCTGCCTGCGTGAAGGCGCTCGCCGTTTCGGCTGGCACAGCCGTGATCCCCGACCGCGGAGGCGGCGGGAGGGCCACCTGCTCGTCGGCACGGGCCTTGCCGCCACGGCCTTCGGCTCCAGTGCCTTTCCCTCAACGGCCTCGATCACCGCGGAAACGGACGGGTCCTACACCGTGCGGATCGCCGCCTCCGACATCGGCACGGGCTCGCGAACCGCGCTGGTCGCGATCGCCGCCGAGGCGCTGCGTGTCGGCACCGAGAGGATCCGGATCCGGATCGCCGACAGCGACCTCGGTCCCGCGTGGTCGGCCAGCGGCTCGCGGGGAACCCCGTCCTGGGCCTGGGCGATCAACGAAGCCGCGACCCGACTGCGTGAGCAGCCGCATGACCCGACGCGACCCGTGACCGTCACCGTCGACACCGCGGAGCTCTTCACCGGCCGGTTCGTCAGGGAAGTGCACGCCTACAGCGCGATCTTCGCGGAGGTCACCGTGGATCCGGCCACTGGTGAGGTGCGGACCCGGCGGCTGCTCGGGATGTTCGCCATCGGCCGGGTCGTCAATCCGCTGCTGGCCCGCAGCCAGGTCATCGGCGGCATGATCATGGGGTTGGGCATGGCACTGCACGAGGAGGGTGTCCGGGACCCGGTCTCCGGCCGGCAGGTGAACGCGGACTTCGCCGGCTACCACATCCCCGCGCACGCCGACGTGCCCGACATCGAGGCGGACTTCGTGCCGGAGTACGAGCCGGACGAGCCGTCGGGCGTCAAGGGCGCCGGCGAGATCGGCACCGTCGGCACCGCGGCCGCGATTGCCAACGCCGTGTGGCACGCCACCGGACTTCGCCACCGGGTGCTGCCGATCCGCCTCGACCGGGTGGTGGAGGAGATGGCCTGAGGATCGTGCCCGGACGCGGGAGTTCTCGTTCACGGCAGTGGACGTCGTAGGCCGCGTCGAGCGGAACCGGACCAAGGCGGCGTTGCGGGCCGGGGAAAGGCGATGCGCCGGAACGCCCCGCGGATGCCGGCACCGTCCGATCGTCGCGGCCTCGGAGATGCGGCACCCAGAGCCGCCGCGTCGTTGTCGCGCGGTGGCCGCCCGGACGCGGCGGCGCCGCCGGAACCGTGGTGGTCCCGGCGGCGCGTTCCCCGCCCCTACCCCCTCCGAGGGGCCGGTGGTCAGCTCGCGACGGTCTTCTCGGTGAGCGTCACCGTCACGGTGCCGGTGGATCCGTTGCGCACGTAGGTCAGCGTCACCTTGGTGCCCGGCCGGTAGCCGCGGATGGCGCCGACCACGGTCTCGGCCCCGGCGACCGGCTTGCCGTCCAGCTTGGTGATCAGGTCGCCGGCCTTGAGGCCCGCCTGCTCGGCGGGGCTGCCGGGCTGCACCGAGCCGATGACCGCACCCTGGGCGTCGCCGGTCGCGTCGGCGAGGTTGACGCCGAGGAAGGCGTGGGTCGCCTTGCCGGTCTTGATGATCTGGTCGGCGACCTGGGAGGCGGTGTTGATCGGGATCGCGAAGCCGACGCCGATGTTGCCGTCGCCGCCGTTGGTCGCGATGGCGCTGTTGATGCCGACCACCTGGCCGGTGGCGTTGACCAGCGCGCCGCCGGAGTTGCCCGGGTTGATGGCCGCGTCGGTCTGGATGGCGCCGCCGATGGTCGTGCCGGTGTCCTGCGACTGCTGCTGCGTCCCGCCGCCGGGTCCCCAGCCGGGGGGAAGCTGCGGCCGCTGCTGGGACTGGCCGCCGACGGACAGCGTGCGGTCGAGCGCGCTGACGATGCCCGCCGTCACCGACCCCTCCAGTCCGAGGGGGCTGCCGATGGCGAGGACGGCGTCGCCGACGCGCAGCTTGTCGCTGTCCCCGAGGGTGGCCTTGGTCAGCCCGGAGACGCCCTGCGCCCGCACGACGGCGAGGTCGGTCGCCGGGTCGGTGCCCACGATGGTGGCGGCGGCGCTCTTGCCGTCGCTGAACTTCACCTGGACCTGGCTTCCCTGCCCGACGCCCGCCACCACGTGGTTGTTGGTGAGGATCAGGCCGTCCTCCGAGAGGATCACGCCCGAGCCCTCCGCCTGCCCGGCCTGGCCGCTCACCATGATGGACACGACCGACGGCTGCACGGCCTTGGCGACGTCGGCCACGGTGGTCACGGTGGAGTCGGAGGCGGGCCGGGTGATCGGGCTGGTGATCACGGACTGGCCGCCCGACGCGGACGCGGTGGCGACGAAGGCCCCCGCGGCCCCGCCCCCGACGGCCACGGCGGCCAGGGCGAGGCCGGCGATCGCCTTGCGCCCGGTGGTCCACCAGGCGGCGTCGCCGGTCCGAACGGGGGCGGCGGGCGTCACGGGCGGGGTCTCCCCGCCGATCCAGGTCCGCCGGTAGCCGCCCGCCTCGGGCGGCGTGCTGCCGAACTGGCTCCACCCCCGCGAACCCGGCATCTCAACCGGAGTGGTGTTTTCGGTTGTCTGCTCACGCGGGTCTTCGGTGCTCATCTCTCCCCCACAGTCATCCGCACTCGCCGCCATTCGGCGACGGCCGGCTTCGGACCGGTAAATCAAGGATGACAAACGGGCGATAAGAGCTGCCTAAGCCCTGACTGGACGTTCCCTGAAGGCCACCGGAGCGCGCGCCGAGGGGTGCGCGGGCCCCGGTGTATCGGCCGGGCGGGCCCGCGGCGCGGCGGCCCCGCACGCGTGCCCCCCGCCGGGCTCGTGAAATCCGGCCGGGGATTCACGGCCGGCTCCATGCCGGGGAAATGTCGAAAAATCGTATCGCGCCGGTCGCCCGTGCGAGGGAAACGAGACGACCGGCTCCCGTCACGGAGCGGTCATCGCGCAACGGGCTCGTGGAATTCGGGATGGCCGCCGGGTAGGTTCACGCGCGACCGCCCGTTAACCCTTACGGGCGCCTTTCGGGGGGAATTTCATGCGAATATTCGTGATATTGGCGATCGCGCTGTCCGGCCTGGCGACGGGCGTCCCCACCGCGTCCGCCGAGGACGACCCGTTCGACGCGGTGTGGCAGCAGCAGACCGAACATCCGCCACTTTCAATCACCATTCCCGATGTGTCCGGCCAGCCGTACACGGTCGGGTACGTCGACATCGACGGGTACGCCGTGACCGAGGGCGACATCGTCATCGGGACGCCCGGTGACGCCGCGTCCGGGAAGATCCGCCTCCCCGGGATGTTCCCCAAGGTCACGGACGTGCCCCCGCCCACGCCCGACGGAGTTCCCGTCCCCTTCGCCGAGGTCCCGGCGAGGTCGCGCGACTGCCGCGTGGCGGACGCCGGGACGGCCACCACGCAGGCGGGCGCGCTGTGGCCGGACCGCAAGGTGCCCTTCGTGCTGTCCCCGCAACTCCCGGCCGCGGCCCGTACCGCGGTCGAGGAGGCGATGAAGGACTTCCACACCCGGACCTGCGTGCGTTTCGTCCCGCGCACGACCGAGGAGAGCTATCTGAACATCGTCCAGGGCAACGGCTGCTATTCCTACGTGGGCCGGGCGGGAGCCGTCGGGCAGGAGCTTTCGATAGGCCCGGGATGCGAGCACAAGGGCATCGCCATTCACGAGCTCATGCACGCGCTGGGCTTCTATCACGAGCATTCGCGATCCGATCGCGACGGCGCGGTGACCGTTCACCTGGAGAACGTCATCTCCGGGTACGAGTCGCAGTTCCGGAAACTCGACCTTCCGCAGAACCGGCTCTTCGGAACGCTGGACTACGATTCCGTGATGCTCTACGGGAGGAAATTCTTCAGCAGGAACGGGCAGGACACGCTGGTGCCGGCGCTCCCCGTCGCGATCGGCCAGAGAAAGGGTTTCAGCCAGGCGGACCTGGCCGCCGTCCGCGGCCTTTACGGCTGCCCCTGACGCCCGCTCGCCGTCCCTGGGCCGGGAAAACGCGTGGGGGCGGACCCCCTTCCGGGTGGTCCGCCCCACGATGAGCCGTACCGGGCCGCCGGCCGGCGGCTGGATCAGACGCCGGCGCGCTCGGCCACCGTGGCCGGGGTCAGCGCGATCTCCAGCACCTCGCGCACGTCGCTGACCGCGTGGACGGTCAGCTCGTCGCGCACCGCCTCGGGCACGTCGTCGAGGTCGGGCTCGTTGCGGGCCGGGATGAGCACCGTGGTGATGCCCGCCCGGTGGGCGGCGAGCAGCTTCTGCTTGACCCCGCCGATCGGGAGCACCCGGCCGGTGAGCGAGACCTCGCCGGTCATCGCGACGTCGGACCGCACGGGGCGGCCGGACAGCAGCGAGGCCAGGGCGGTGGTCATCGTGACGCCCGCGGACGGCCCGTCCTTGGGGATCGCGCCCGCCGGGACGTGGATGTGCACGGAGCGGTCCTTCAGCGACCCGACCGGCAGCTCCAGCTCGGCGCCGCGCGAGCGCAGGTAGGACAGGGCGATCTGGGCCGACTCCTTCATCACGTCGCCGAGCTGGCCGGTGAGCGTGACGGCCGTGGAGCCGGTCTCCGGGTCGGCCAGCGACGCCTCGACGTACAGGACGTCGCCGCCCGCGCCGGTCACCGCGAGCCCGGTCGCGACGCCCGCGACGGCGGTGCGCTGCGAGGACTCCGGCAGCGACGACTCCGGCACGTGGCGCGGCCTGCCGAGGTAGCCCACGAGGTCGTCGGCACCGACGTTGACCGGCAGCGCGGACTCCTCCAGGGCGGCCTTCGCCGTGACCTTGCGCAGCACCCGGGCGATCGCCCGCTCCAGCGAGCGCACGCCGGCCTCGCGGGTGTACTCGCCGGCGAGCCTGCGCAGGGCGTCCTCGTCCACCGTGACCTCGGAGGAGGTCAGGCCGGCCTTGTCGAGCTGGCGCGGCAGCAGGTGGTCGCGGGCGATGGCGACCTTCTCGTCCTCGGTGTAGCCGTCGAGCGTCACGATCTCCATGCGGTCGAGCAGCGGGCCGGGGATCGCCTCCAGCACGTTGGCGGTCGCGAGGAAGAGCACGTCCGACAGGTCGAGCTCGACCTCCAGGTAGTGGTCGCGGAAGGTGTGGTTCTGCGCCGGGTCCAGGACCTCCAGCAGCGCGGCCGTCGGGTCGCCGCGGTAGTCGGCGCCGACCTTGTCGACCTCGTCCAGCAGGACGACCGGGTTCATGCTGCCGGCCTCGCGGATGGCCCGCACGACGCGGCCGGGCAGCGCGCCGACGTAGGTGCGCCGGTGGCCGCGGATCTCGGCCTCGTCGCGGACGCCGCCGAGGGCGACGCGGACGAACTTCCTGCCCATGGCGCGGGCCACGGACTCGCCGAGCGAGGTCTTGCCGACTCCGGGAGGACCGGCCAGCGCCAGGACGGCGCCGCTGCGGCGGCCCCCGACGACGCCGAGGCCCTGGTCGGCGCGGCGCTTGCGCACGGCGAGGTACTCGATGATGCGGTCCTTGACGTCGTCCAGCCCGGTGTGGTCGGCGTCGAGCACGGCGCGGGCGGCGGCGATGTCGTAGGAGTCCTCGGTGCGGGTGTTCCAGGGGATGTCGAGGACGGTGTCCAGCCAGGTGCGGATCCAGCCGCTCTCGGGCGACTGGTCGGAGGTCCGCTCCAGCTTGTCGACCTCCTTGAGGGCGGCCTCGCGGACCTTCTCGGGCAGGTCGGCGGCCTCGACGCGGGCGCGGTAGTCCTCCTCCTCGGAGGCGGCCTCGCCGTTGAGCTCCGACAGCTCCTTGCGGACGGCGGCGAGCTGCTGGCGCAGCAGGAACTCGCGCTGCTGCTTCTCCATGCCCTCCTGGACGTCCTTGCGGATCGTCTCGGCGACGTCCAGCTCGGCCAGGTGCTCGCGGGCCCAGCCGACGAGCTTGACCAGGCGCTCGGACGGGTCGGGGTTCTCCAGCAGCTCGACCTTCTGGGCGGTGGTCAGCCAGGGCGCGTAGCCGGAGCTGTCGGCGAGGACGGAGACGTCCTCGATCTGGTTCACGGCGTCCACGACCTGCCACGCCCCGCGCTTCTGCAGGATCGTGGTGGCCAGCGCCTTGTATTCCTTGGCGGACTCTTCGGTGCGTCCGTCCGCGGGGACCGTCTCCATGGGGGTGGACTCCACCCAGAGGGCGGCGCCCGGTCCGGTGGTGCCGGAGCCGACGCGCACGCGCTCCACACCACGGACAACGGCGGCGGGCTCGCCGCCGGGAAGCCTTCCGATCTGCTCGACGACCGCGGTGACGCCCACGGCGCCGTACTTGCCGTCGATCCGGGGCACGAGGAGCACCCGCGGCTTGCTCGGGGACGTGGAGGACGCCCGGGCGGCGTCGATGGCGGCCCGCACCTCGGTGTCGGACAGGTCGAGGGGGACGACCATGCCGGGGAGGACGACCTCGTCGTCGAGCGGCAGAACCGGGAGGATCAAGCTCTGACTCATGCGAACTCCAAGGGTTGAGTTACATCGACTCAATTAATGAGAGCCCTCGATTGTTCCCGAGCCTGCGCGTGTTCGCTGCCAGCGATCGTAATCCTGTAATCAGCTCGCATGGACACGCCTCGGCAGATCGCTCCTTCGTTCGGGTTCCCGCAGCTCGGCGGCCTGTATTGGCCGAGCCGCGGGCCGTTCCCGCGCGTGAGGCGGCTCTCTCCGGGGACCGGGACCGGCGGCGGTCCCACCGGCCGGACGTGGTGTCCGCGGCGGGCCGCTGGGGGCGATCCCGGGTGTTGCGTCCGCTCGTAACGCTCCGGGGGCCCGAGTTCATCCCGAGCCCCCGCGGGGCCTGGAAGGCCGGGCCGGCCGGTGCCCCGCGGGACGACGCCCGCCCTTGACGGAGAACGCCCCGCCAGGGTGACCGGACGACAAGAACACCCCATTTGTCCAGCATGATGGTCTGCATGGACAAAGGCGGCATCCGCATGAACTCCCCCCAGGGCCGGTGGGTCCTGCTCACCACCGTCCTCGGCTCCGGCATGGCCATGCTCGACAGCACCGTCGTCAACGTCGCCCTGCCCGCCCTGGGCAAGGATCTGGGCGCCTCGATGTCCGGGCTCCAGTGGACGGTGAACGCCTACACCCTCACACTGGCCGGGCTGATCCTCCTCGGAGGCTCCCTCGGCGACCGGTACGGGCGGCGGAAGATCTTCGTCATCGGAGTCGTCTGGTTCGCCCTGGCCTCGGCCCTGTGCGGCCTCGCGCCCAACATCGAGACGCTCGTCCTCGCCCGCGCCCTCCAGGGCATCGGCGGGGCGCTGCTGACCCCCGGCTCCCTGGCGATCATCCAGGCGTCGTTCGCCCGTGACGACCGGCCCCGCGCCGTGGGCGCCTGGTCCGGGCTCGGCGGGGTGGCGGGCGCGGTCGGCCCGCTGCTAGGAGGCTGGCTCGTGGAGACGGCGGGCTGGCGCTGGGTCTTCCTGATCAACCTGCCCCTCGCCGCGCTGGTCGTCCTGGTCGCCGCGCGCCACGTCCCCGAGACCCGGGACGAGATGGCCACCGGGCGCTTCGACGTGCTCGGCGCCGTCCTCGCCGCCCTGGCGCTGGCCGGGATCACCTACGGGCTCATCGAGCGCGACGGGGCCGTGCCGCCGCTCGCCGCCACGGCCGGCGTCGCGCTCGGGGTGGCGTTCGTGCTGGTGGAGACGCGCCGCTCGCACGGCGGCACGGTGTCCGCGCTGGTGCCGGTGCGGGTGTTCGCCAACCGCGAGTTCACCGCGGTCAACATCGTCACCCTGATCATGTACGCCGCGCTGGGCGTGGTCACCTTCCTGCTCATCGTGGAGCTCCAGGTGGCGGCCGGCTTCTCCCCCGTCGCCGCCGGGACCTCGATGCTCCCGGTGATGGTGCTGATGCTGCTGCTGTCGCCGAGGGCGGGCGAGCTGGCCAAGCGCGTCGGCCCCCGCCTGCCGATGACCGTCGGCATCCTGCTGTGCGCGGCGGGGCTGCTGCTGATGAGCAGGGTCGGCCCGGACGCGACGTACCTGCGGGACGTGCTGCCCGCCGTGACGCTGTTCGGCCTCGGCCTGGCGGCCGCGGTCGCGCCGCTCACCGCGACGGTGCTGGCCACGGCCGACGAGCGGTACGCCGGGGTGGCCAGCGGGGTCAACAACGCGGTCGCCCGCACCGGCAGCCTGCTAGCCGTCGCGGCGATCCCGCCGCTGGTCGGGCTCACCGGCGCCGCCTACACGTCCGCCACCGCGTTCACCACGGGATTCCACACGGCCATGCTGGTCAGCGCGGCGATGATGGTCCTGGCCGCGCTGCTGACGTATCTGACGATCCGGTCGAACGTCCTGCGCGCCCCGGAGCGGGAACCCGAGCGCAAGGCGGCCTGCGAGCTGGGCGCCCCGCCCCTGGAGGCGGGCCGTCCCGTGGACGGGACCCGGGAGCGGACCGGCGGGTGATCCGTCCCCAGCGCGGCGGGCGATCCGCCGCGGGACGGGCGGGCGATTGCCGCCACCTATCGTCATATCCGCCGCGATCCGGTACTTTGACGTCGGAATCCGTCATCACGACGGACCTACACGACGGTTTCTGAGGTGGCAGCCATGATCGACCGTGCCCGCCTGGCGGAACTGCTCGACCGCGAGCGGGGCGCGTTCCGGGCGCGCAACCCCCTCTCGGCGGCGGCCTACGAGCGCGCACGCGCCCACCTGTTCGGCGGCGTGCCGATGACCTGGATGAACAAGACCGCCGCCGGCTTCCCGCTCTACCTGGCCGAGGCGCGCGGCGCGCGGGTCACCGACCTGGACGGCCACGAGTACGTCGACCTGTGCCTCGGCGACACCGGCGCGATGGCCGGCCACTCGCCGAAGGCCACGGTGGACGCGGTGGCCGAGCGCTTCTCACGGCTCGGCGGCGCCACCGTCATGATGCCCACCGAGGACGCCGCGTGGGTCGGCGCCGAGCTCGGGCGGCGCTTCGGCGTCCCGTTCTGGAGCTTCTCGCTCACCGCCACCGACGCCAACCGCTGGGCGATCCGCCTGGCCCGGGCGGTCACCGGGCGGCCGAAGATCCTCGTCAACAGCTACTGCTACCACGGCAGCGTCGATGAGGTGCTGCTCGTGGTGGGCGCGGACGGCGCGGCGGTTTCCCGTGAGGGCAACGTCGGCGCCCCCGTCGACCCCACCGTGACCGGCCGCGTGGTGGAGTTCAACGACCTTCCCTCCCTGGAGCGCGAGCTGGCCTTCGGCGACGTCGCCGCCGTCCTGATGGAGCCCGCGCTGACCAACATCGGCATCGTGCTGCCCGAGCCCGGCTACCTCGACGGCGTGCGGGAGCTGACCCGGCGGCACGGCACCCTGCTGATCAACGACGAGACGCACACGTTCTCGGCCGGGCCCGGCGGCTGCACCGGCGCCTGGGGGCTCGACCCCGACATCGTGACGATCGGCAAGGCGATCGGCGGCGGCGTCCCGAGCGGCGGGTACGGGCTGTCGGCCGAGGTCGCGGCGCGCGTGGAGGGCATGAGCGGGCTCGACCTGGTCGACATGGGCGGCGTCGGGGGCACGCTCGCCGGCAACGCGCTGTCGGTCGCGGCCATGCGGGCCACCCTTGAGCACGTCCTCACCGACGACGCCTTCGCCGCGATGAGCGCGCTGGCCGCCCGCTTCGCCGACGGCGTCCAGGAGGTCATCGACCGGCACGCGCTGCCGTGGTCGGTCACGCGGCTCGGGGCCCGCGCGGAGTACCGCTTCACCAGCCCGGCGCCGAGGAACGGCGGGGAGTCGAACGCGGCCGGCGACCCGGATCTGGACGACTACCTGCACGTCTACCTGGCCAACCGCGGCGTGCTGCTCACTCCCTTCCACAACATGGCGCTGATGTGCCCCGCCACGACCGAGGCCGACGTCGCGCGGCACCACGAGGTGTTCGCGGCGGCCGTGGCCGAGCTGACGGGCTGACCGCGCGGCGGGTGTGGCCCTCCGGGGTCTCCATGGGCGAAGGTTTCCTGTAAAACGACCCTGGCTCCATGAGTACGGCTACCCCGGACCGGCCCCCGAGGTGAAACTTTCAGCTCCGCGTGCCCTCTGACCTGCTGATACCCGCCACACGGCGGCCTCGCGCTGGACCCCTGCCACCCCGCACCGGATCATCCTCGGCGGAAACGCGTCCTGAGGAGGCCACCCGCCATGCCCCGAATCCGATCGCGCCCCGCCCCCCTCGTCCTGCTCGCCGCACTCGTGCTGGCCACCGGCACGACGGGCGCCGGCGGGATGAGCGGGGCCGCCCTCGCCTCCGCCGCCGAGGCGCCGGGCCTGTCGGTCGACCTGACCGCGCCCACGCACCCCATCAGCCCGCTGGTGTACGGGATGAACTTCGCCGGCGAGTCACTGGCGAAGGAACTGCGCCTGCCCGTGCGCAGATGGGGCGGCAACGCGACCACCCGGTACAACTACCTGCTCGACACCACCAACCGGGCGAGCGACTGGTACTTCGAGAACATCCCCGGCGACAACCCCGACCCCGGCGCGCTGCCGGACGGCTCGGAGACCGACCGGTTCGTCGACCAGGACCGGCGCACGGGCACCGCCACGATCCTGACCCTCCCGCTGATCGGCTGGGCGCCGAAGGAGCGGGCCAAGGCGTGCGGCTTCAGCGTGGCCAGGTACGGTCCCCAGCAGTCCACCGACCCGTGGAACCCCGACTGCGGCAACGGCGTCCGTCCCGACGGCACCCAGATCACCGGCAACGACCCGCACGAGACCAGCGTCGAGGCCGGGCCCGCCTACGTGACCGGCTGGCTCGGCCACCTGCGCGAGAAGTACGGCGACGCGGCGCGCGGCGGCGTCCGGTTCTACAACCTCGACAACGAGCCGGACATCTGGTTCTCCACCCACCGCGACGTGCACCCCGCCGGACCCGGCTACGACGAGATGCGCGACAGGACGTACGCCATCGCGGGCGCGGTCAAGGCGGCCGACCCCGGCGCCGCCACCCTTGGGCCGGTCGGCTGGGGCTGGAACTCGCTCACCCTGTCGGGCTCCGACCAGCAGCGGTGCTCGATCGAGGGCTGCTGGGGCGACCCGCCGGACCGGGCCGCGCACGGCGGCGTCCCGTTCGGGGAGTGGTACCTGGCGCAGATGCGCGCCTACGAGCAGGAGCACGGCACGCGCATCCTCGACTATTACGACAACCACTGGTATCCGCAGGCCCCCGGGGTGTTCTCCGGCGATCCGGGCGACGCCGCGACGCAGGCGCTGCGGCTGCGCCAGACCCGCACGCTGTGGGACCGCACGTACACCGACGAGAGCTGGATCGGGCAGCCGGTGTACCTCATCCCCCGCATGAAGGACATGGTCGCCCGGAACTATCCGGGCACCAAGGTGGCGGTCACGGAGTACAGCTTCGGCGCCATGGGCTCGCTCAACGGGGCCCTGGCGCAGGCGGACGCCCTCGGCATCTTCGGCCGCGAGGGCGCCGACCTCGCCACCCTGTGGAGCCCGCCCGCCGCCACCGACCCCGGCGCGTACGCCTTCCGCATGTACCTGAACTACGACGGGCAGGGCGGCAGGTTCGGCGACACCTCGGTGCTCTCGTCCAGCACGGACCAGTCCCGGCTCGCGGTGTACGGCGCGACGCGGAGCGCCGACGGCGCGCTGACGCTGATGGTGATCAACAAGACCGGCGAGGACCTGGCGGCCCCGGTCGCGATCACGGGCCGGGTCCCCGGCGGCACCGCCCAGGTCCACCGCTACGACGGCGCCGACCTGACGAAGATCGTCCGCGCCCCCGACCTGCCCGTCCGGCCCGCCCCCACGGGTAGGAGCGCGAGCACGATCTCGACGACTTTCCCGGCCAACTCGATCACCGAGCTCGTCGTCCTCGACACCGTGCCGCCCACCGCCCCCGGCACCCCGTCGGCCGGCCGTCCCGGCCCCCGGAGCGTCACGCTCAGCTGGAAGCCCGCCACCGACAACGTCGCGGTCACCGGCTACGAGCTGACCCGCACGGGGGCCGACGGCACGGTGGTCACCACCACCACGGCCACCAGGACCACCGTCACCGGCCTCTCCCCCGGCCGCCGCTACGCCTTCACCGTGCGCGGCCGCGACGCCGCCGGCAATCGGGGCCCGGCATCCCGCCCCGCGACGATCACCACCCCGCGCGGGTAGCCGTCCCCGGGCGTCCGCGCCCGGCGGCCACGCCCGTGTACCTCACGGCGCGGGCCGCCGGGCTCGTGCGGTGGGCCGGGCCGCACGCCGGCTCAGGTCGTCGTACGGCGGCGGCCGCCCCTGCGCGGGGGCAGCGGGGTCTTGGCGCGCAGGTGGGCGCGGCGGTCCTCGCCGTGTTCCTCCAGGTGCGTGACGATCCGGCGGAGGGTGTCGGCCAGGCGCGCCGACTCCTCCCCGTCCAGCGCCTCGACGACGAACGCTTCCTCCTCGTTGAACGCGGGGAACAGCCGCTCCATCAGCGCCAGTCCCTCGGGGGTCAGGCGCAGCAGCGCCAGCCTGCCGTCGTCGGGGTGCTGACGCCGCCGCACCAGGCCGCGCGACTCCAGGGTCTTGATGATGCCGGTCAGCGTGCCCTTGGAGATGCCCGCCTCGGCCGCGACGTGCCGTGTCTCGATCTCCTCCCAGATCCACACCACCCAGAGCACGACGAACGCGCTCCACGTCAGGGCGGCGACCCGCAGCGCGGAGTTCTCCAGGTGCTGGCGAACCGCCGCGGCGGCGCGATGCAGGTTGGACACGGCGACCAGTGCCTCGCGGCTGATCGGCATAGACCCGAGGCGGCGGTTCACCGCGTCCTCGGTCTCCGTCAACGAGAAGTGCGCGGGCACTGGTGCTCCTTCGGGTGTCGGGCGCCGCGAAGCGCCCTGCGGGGGTGAGAGCCCCGGACCCCTGGGCGGAAGACCGTCCGGGCGCCCGGCCGTGTGGACTCCCGTCCCCTTTCTACACGCATCGTCCCGCTCGCACGGCCCCCCGGCCGCCCGTGATACGGCCGGCGCGGACGCCGCCCGCCACCGCGCCGGAGTCAGGACGACCTTCGCTTCACGGTGTGGTCGACGCGGCTGAGCGGATTCCGGTTCAGCGCGTCCGGGAACGGTCCGGCGGTGTCAGGCGCGCCGGCGCAGGGCCGGAGGGAGGTCGTGCAGCGCGGCGGCGAGGCGGTCGACGTGGTCGGCCGTGGTGAACAGAGCGGGGGTGACGCGCACGCAGCCACCCGCCGTCACGCCGCCGCGCTGCACGGTGAAGATGCGGTGCTTGTCCATCAGATGGTCGGCGATGGCGAGGTTGTCGGCCGCGCTGGTCCGCCCGGCCAGGCGGAAGGACGTGATCGCGCCGTACATGCCCGGCTCGTCGGGGGTGAGGATCTGCATGCCCTTGATGTCGCGCACCTGGCGGACCCAGCGGTCGCGCAGGTATCGCAGGCGGGCCTGTTTGGCTGCGGCCCCCAGCGCGCCGTGGAAGTCCAGGGCGGCCCCGACGGTGAGGATCGGCGCGACGTCCATGGTGCCCGAATGCACCCGGGAGCGGATGTCACCGGCCGGATAGGTCTCGTCGGCGAAGGCCGCGTCGACGTCGGCCAGGCGGTGCTTCCGGATGTAGGCGAAGCCCGACCCCAGGGGCGCGCCCATCCACTTGTGCAGGGAGAACACCGCGAAGTCGGCGTCGAGGTCGTCGACCGTGAAGTGGAGCTGGCCCCAGGAGTGGGCGGCGTCGACGATCACGTCCACGCCCCGGTGGCGGGCCATGGCGACGATCTCGCGGACCGGCACGACCAGGCCGGTGCGGTTGTTCATGTGGCTGAGCAGCAGCAACCGCACCTTGGGGTGCTCGTCCAGCGCGCGCTCGTAGGTGTCGAGCACCGCCTGGCGGGTCGCCGGTTCGGGGATGACGACACGCTCGACGCGCACGCCCCGCCGGTCGCTCAGCCAGTTCATGGCGTACTGGGCGCTGTGGTAGTCCAGGTCGGCGTACATGACGGCGTCACCCGGACGCAGGCGGTTGTAGCCGCCGATCAGCGTCTGCAGGGCCTCGGTGCCGCCGCGGGTCAGGGCGATCTCGTCGGCGGAGGCGCCCACGACCTCGGCGACGCGCCGCCGGATCCCGTCGGCCCGGGCCTTGTAGGTGGTGCGCAGCAGGCGGGAGCTGTTCTCGTTCAGCAGGTCGACGTTGCGGTGGTAGGCCCGCCGCACCGGCTCGGGCATGATCCCGTAATAACCGTTCTCCAGATTGACGAACTCGGCGCTCACCCGGAAGCGGGCGGCGACCCCCGCCCAGAAGCGCTCGTCCTCGGCGAGCCGTCCGGGCGCCACACCGGCGGGGACGACCGGCGCCTCCGGGACGGCCGGGCGCCCCGCCGGCGGGCCCTCCCGCACGGTCATCGCGCTCATGGGCGGGCCCGACGCCAGCGCGCCCAGTCGCGCGATCATCTCTCGTCGGGACAGGACCATCGAACTCTCCACGCGCGTCAGCGGCCATCCGGCTGATCTCGCACCCCGGGTGCGGACCCGCTTCCAGTCTGGGTGGAATCCCCGGTCGGCGGCGGCATTCGACGCGGCGTCGGCGTGGCGTTCGCCGTGCCCCGTGCGGTCCGGACACGCCTAACCAGCCCGGGGCGCCCCCTTCAGTACGGGACGTCGTGCCGGGAACCGCGTCGGGCCGGCCGGTCCGCGGCGGTTCAGCGTTTCCACGGCGACCGCGCACGCCAGCCCGAGTGCCGACAGCACCAGCCACGGCAGCGCGCGAGGCGCGGCGCCGAGCAGGGCGCCGGTGAGCAGGTTGCCCAGGGTGATACCGATTCCGGCGACGGTGTTGTAGAGGCCGTAGTGGGTGGCGACCAGCCGGTCGCCCGACAAGGCGACCACCGTATCCATCTCGAAGGGGTAGGTCAGCGTGGTCGCCACGGTGAGCACCACGGTGCAGGTCAGTACGGCGCCCAGCCGGAGCGGAGCCGATTGGGGCCATGCCGCGGCGTGCAGGACCATGGGGACGAAGGCCGCCGCCATGAGCGCCAGGCCGCGGGTCATCGCCTGCGGCGCGGTCCACCGCCGCCGGGCCCAGTCGGTGACGCGCAGTTGCCCGGCGACGGCCACGACCCCGGAGACCACGAACACGAGCCCGACCGCGCCGGTGCTTCCCAGTGCCAGCGGCAGGGCGAGGTAGATCTGGAACGACAGCACGTAGGATCCGGCCATGGCCAGCGCGAACAGCACGAACGGCCGGTTGCCCGCGACCGTGCGCCAGTCGCGCAGCACGCCGCGCGTGGACGGGGTGGCCGTGCGGCACACGGGCAGGGCGAAGAGCTGCAGCACGGTCAGCAGGGCGAAGACGGCCGCGGCGACCAGGCACACCAGCCGGAAGTCCACGCCGACCAGTGCCAGCCCGATGAGCGGGCCGGCGAGGATGCCCGCCTGGTAGAAGACGTTGAACAGGGCGAACGCCTCCAGACGGCGCTCGCCCGCGTCGTGGGCGAGGTAGGCGCGGACCGCCGGGTTGAACAACGCTCCGGCGAACCCGGTCATCGCCGAGGCCGCCAGCAGCGCGGGCAGGGTGTCGACGAAGGCGAGCAGCGCGAACCCGGCGGTGCGCAGCAGGCAGCCGGCGACGATGACGGGTTTGTAGCCGAGCCGGTCGGCCAGCGTGCCTCCGAGCAGGAACAGGCCCTGCTGGGACAGATTGCGCACGCCCAGCACGAGCCCGACGGTCCAGGCGGCCATGCCGAGGCCGGTGGACAGATGCCCGGCCAGGTACGGCATCAGCATGTAGAAGCCGACGTTGATGGCGAGCTGGTTCAGCATGAGCAGCCGGACGCTGCGGTCGAAGGAGCGCAGGCGCCGCCACATCAGGCGCTCACCGCCATCGCGCATCGGGTCCAGCGGGTGACCTCGGCCTCGGCGGGATGCTTGATCTCGTCGGGCTCGGCGGCGGGCGGACGGCCGAGAAGACCGTGCCCGCGGCAGTACGCGTCGTCGTAGATGGTGGTGTGGTAGCGAGCCGGGCCGTCGGGGAACACCGCGACGATCCGCGCCTCGGGCGGCAGGGTGCGGGCGTACCAGGAGGCCACGACGGTGACGGCCCCGACGCTCCAGCCGCCGGTGGTGTAGTGGGTGGCGGCCAGGGTGCGGCAGGCCCACACCGCCTCGTGCGGCGCGACCCAGTGCACCTCGTCGAACAGGTCGTGGGCGACGTTCGCCGGGCGGATGCTGCTGCCCAGGCCGCGCATCAGCCGGGGCCGCGCGGGCTGCCCGAAGATGGTGGAGCCGACCGAGTCGACGCCGGCCACCGTCATGTCGGGGTAGAGGCGGCGCAGCACCCGGGTGACACCGGCCGAGTGCCCGCCCGTGCCGACGCTGCACACCAGCACGTCCACGCGGCCGATCTGGTTGATCAGCTCGCCGGCCAGGGGGGCGTAGGCGTCGACGTTGTCGGGGTTGTCGTACTGGCGGGGACAGTAGGCGCCGGGGTGGGCGGCGAGCAGCCGCCGCACCCGCTCCAGCCGGGCGCGCTGCCATCCGCCGGTCGGATGCGGGACGGTGACGGTGTCCACGCGGGCGCCGTAGGCGGCCAGCAGCCCGTGGACGATGGGTTCCATGCCGGGGTCGGACACCACGGTGAGCGGGTGGCCGTGGGCGATGGCGGCCAGCGCGAGCCCCAGCCCGAACGTCCCGGAGGTGGATTCGACGATCATCGCTCCGGGGGCCAGCTCGCCGCCCATCCGGGCGCGTTCGACGATGTGCAGGGCGGCACGGTCTTT
Source organism: Sphaerisporangium album (assembly GCF_003323745.1). GTDB lineage: Bacteria > Actinomycetota > Actinomycetes > Streptosporangiales > Streptosporangiaceae > Sphaerisporangium > Sphaerisporangium album. The sequence continues at coordinate 423,058 of NZ_QOIL01000001.1, read as the reverse complement.
GAGGCCGCCGGGGTTGGCGCCTTCCAGCTTGGCCCAGAACCCCCGCCCACCGGTGGCGAACGGTTCGGAGATCCGGCAGACCGGGGTGTTGCCCACCAGATGGGACAGGCTGGGAGCCGAGATGGCGGATGACAGGATCGACATGATTGACGCACGCTCTCTCCGGCACGGCGTCGTGCCGGCGTCGCTGATGGATCGGCACGGCGAACGAGCCCGCTGCCGGGAAGGACAGCGGCTCGCCGGGCCATCAGCGGCGGCAGATCTCGAGCGTGTGGGTCGACACGGCCCGCCCGCGGTGGTCGCGGGGCGGGGCGCGGCTGGAGGTCCCCGGCGGGGTGACGCGGACGGGTTCCCCGGCCGCGCTGGGCGGGACGAGCGCGAGCGGCGTCTGGACGCTGACCGCGCAGTCCCAGCCGGGCAGCATGAACGCCTCGGGATGGGCCGACCGGTCACGGTGGTCGTGCGCCGGGTGATCCGCGCACGAGTCCACCACCAGCACGCCCGGCGGGGCGGGACGGTGGTGCGGGGCGGTGGCGTGCGCCCACAGGTGCGCCAGGGTGACGATCCCGACCAGCACGGCCAGCCACGCCGCCCAGCGTGGCCTTCCCGCGCACCGCCCCGTGACATCCATGACTGATCACTACAAGTAGCAGAATGATCGCATAGCGCTGGTGATGGGGATGTCAGCCGCGTGTATGCGAACCGCGTGGGACGGCCGGCCCGTCCCGGGGGGCCGTGGGGGCGCCGCGCCGCCGGGCAGGCCGAAGATCGGGCGTAGCATGAGCCTTCTCGGGGCCGGGGGATGTCAGGGGTCCGGAAACCAGGGTCACGGCACGGGCATCGCCGGCCCGGTTCGGTTCGTCCGGGCCGGTCGACGTGGCCCGGCGCCGCCGACGTCCCCGGCGTCGCGACCGGGTCAGGGACGAGGCACACGAGGAGAGTGCGGGATGACCGGTATCAGAGACGACTTCCTGGCCACGGCCCGCTCGGCGGCGGGGCTGCTCCGCGAGCCGGCCGTGGCCGCGGCCTGGGACGCGCCGAGCGCACTGCCGGAGTTCCGTGTGAGCGGGCTCGCCGGGCACCTCGCCTATCAGGTGCTCGCCCTGCCGCCGATCCTCGCCGGGCCGGAGGCGCGGGAGCGGACCATCTCCCTGCTGGACCACTACGACCGCGCCAAGTGGAACGGCGCCCCCGTTGACGACGAGTTCAACGTGCGGATCCGCGACGGCGGCGAGGAGGTCGCGGCGCAGGGCCCCGCGGCGCTGACGGCGCGGGTGGACGCCGTCGTCAAGGAGCTGGCCGGCACCCTGCCGGGGGTGGCGCCGGACCGGCCGGTGCGCCTCCCGCTGTGAGGGCCGTGGTCGCTGACGCTCGACGACCTGCTGGTCACCCGCATGATGGAGCTGGCGGTGCACTCCGACGACCTGGCGGTCAGCGTCGGCGTCCCGACGCCCCCGCTGGACCCGGGCGCCGTCGACACCGTGATCGGCCTGCTGTCGCGCCTGGCGGTCCGCCGCCACGGGCCGGTGAACGTGCTGCGGGCGCTCAGCCGCGCCGAGCGCGCCCCGGCCCTCATCAACGCCATCTGAGACGCCGCCCCTCCGGGGCGGGTTCCACGCGGCACGGCCTCCCGGGGCGCCGCGCTTCCAGAGACACCGCATGAGACGACGGGAGATGGCATGGACCACGAGGAGCTTCAGCGGCGGTTCGCGACGCTGACCACCGCCCATCTGGCCGACGCGTGCATCCGCGCCCGCGTGCCGGTGCGCTGCGCGTCGCTGACCGCCGTGGCGCCGGGCGGGCGCCTGGCCGGCCGCGTGGCGCCCGCGGTGCACGCCGGCAGCGTCGACGTCTTCCTGGAGGCGTTCGAGCGGGCCGCGCCCGGCGACGTGCTGGTGGTCGACAACGGCGGGCGGACAGACGAGGCCTGCGTCGGCGACCTGGTGGTCCTGGAGGCGCGGGCCGCCGGGCTGGCGGGCATCGTCGTCTGGGGCCTGCACCGCGACACCGCCGACATCCGGGCGATCGGGCTGCCGGTGTTCAGCCTGGGCGCGATCCCGACCGGCCCGCTGCGGCTGGACGAACGGCCGCCGGGCGCGCTGGAGGCGGCCATGGTGGGCGAGTGGACGGTGAGCCGTGAGGACGTGGCCCTGGCCGACGACGACGGCGTGCTGCTCATCCCGGCCGCCGCGGCCGGGGACCTGTTCCCGCTCGCCGAGACGATCCGCGACGCCGAGCGGCGGCAGGCCGACCGGATCCGCCTGGGCGTGTCCCTGCGCGAGCAGGTCGGGTTCGGCGCCTACCTCCAGGCGCGCTCGGGGCAGCCGTCCCTGACCTTCCGCGACCACCTGCGCGCGGTCGGCGGGGCCATCGAGGAGTGACCCGGGGCTCGGCGGCCCGTCCGCCCGATCACCGGGCGGCCCAGTCCTTGCGGCCCAGTCCCTGCGGGCCGGTCGAGGTCGTCAGGTGAGGATCCGCCGCAGACCATCCGCGAGGCGCTCGAAGTCCCGCTCGGTGTTGTAGACCTGCGCGGACAGGCGCACCAGGCCCGCGCCGGGCCACGGTTTCACCCCGGCCCTGACCTGGAACCGCCGGAAGATCTCGGCCGACAGCGCCTCCGCCCGGGGGTGGGTGACGGCGACGCCCTCGGGCAGGCGCAGGACGCGCATGGACAGCTCCGGGTCCGCCCGCCACGGCCGCAGGCCCGTGCCCGCCGCGACGATCTCCTGCCCGCGCGCGGCCAGCGCGGCGTTGCGGGAGCGCACGGCGTTCGCGCCGAGCCCGTCCAGCAGCCGGATGCCGTACGGCGCGGCGAGCCAGGCCGTGTAGTCGCGGGTGCCCTGGAACTCGAGGCTCCTCGGGAAGCCGTCGCCCAGGTAGAAGGAGGGGATGAGCGGCTCCACCCGCTCGCGCCACGCCGGGTCCACCGCGAGCACGCCCGACGAGCGGGGGGCGAACGCCCATTTGTGCAGGTTGCCGGTCCAGAAGTCGGCGCCGATCTCGCTGACGTCCACATCGAGCATGCCGGGCGCGTGCGCGGCGTCCACGATCGTGACGACGCCGCGGGCGCGCAGCGCCTCCACCAGGTCGCGCGCCGGCAGCAGCCGCGCGGTGTTGGAGGTGATCTGGTCGAAGACGGCGACCTTCGTCCGGGGGGTGACGGCGCCGAGGAACGCCGCGGCCGCGTCGGCACCCGTCCAGTCGCCGTCGGAGCCGCCGGGGAGCGTCACCTTGACCACCTCGGCGCCCGTGCGCTCCGCCCTGCGGCGCGCGGCGATCTCGACCGCGCCGTAGACGTGGTCGCCGATGAGGATCTCGTCGCCCGGCGCGAGCGGCACGCTGTTCAGCGCGATCGCCACGCCCTCGGTGACGTTGTGCACGAACGAGAGGCCCTCGGGGGCGGCGCCCAGGAACGCGGCGACCTCGTCCCTGGCCTTGGCGATGCGGTCCAGGACGGTGGCGAAGAACACGTCGGGGTCGCGCTCGGCCTCGCGGCGCAGCTCGTCCTGCCGGTCGTGCACGGCGGTGGGCGCCGCGCCGAAGGAGCCGTGGTTGAGGTGCGCGACGGCCGGGTCCAGGCTGAAGTCTTCGATGTCCACGAACCGGACATTAACCTGCGGAGCCGGACCGCCCGGCGAGCGGCCCGGCCGTTCGCGCCCGCCGTCCGTCGCGCTAGAAGGCGAAGCCCTGCGCGCGGACGCTGTTGTCGAAGTTGGACAGCAGCAGCTCGGGCTCGCCGACGGACCTGATGCCGGGCAGCCGGGTGAACAGCTCCCGGTACATGATCTTGATCTCCTGGCGCGCGAGGTTGGCGCCGAGGCAGAAGTGCGGCCCGGGGCCGCCGAACCCGACGTGCGGGTTGGGCCTGCGGGTGATGTCGAAGCGGCCGGCGTCCGGGAAGACCTCCTCGTCGCGGTTGGCCGAGCCGTAGAACAGCACCACCTTGTCGCCGGGCGCGAACCGCACCCCGCGCATCTCGTACGGCTCGGTGACCGTGCGCCGGAACTGCATGATGGGCGAGACGTACCGGACGGTCTCCTCGATGGCCCCGCCGATGTGGGCCTCGAAGTCGCCCGCCAGGCGCTCGCGCTCGCCGGGGTTGTCGGTGAGCAGCTTGAGCCCGTGCGCCATCGTGTTGCGCGCGGTCTCGTTGCCCGCGACCAGCAGCAGCGTGAAGAAAGAGCCGAGTTCCTTCGGCGTCAGCCGCTCGCCGTCGACGTTGGCGTTCACCAGGGCCGAGACCAGGTCGTCGGCGGGCTCGCGCGCGCGCTCGCGTCCCAGCCGCATCACCAGCCGCTGGAGGGCGAAGAGCGCCGCCATGTTGCGGCCCGCCATCGCCACCGTGCGCGGCAGGCTCATGCGCACCCCCGTGTAGGCGGTGGAGACGTCCACGTGCGCGTGCACCCGGGCGCGGATGCCGTCGGGGACGCCCATCATGTCGCAGATGACGTTGATGGGCAGCCGGGCGGCGACCTGCGCGACGAAGTCCCGGGGCCCCTGCTCCACGACGTCGTCCACGATGCGCTCGGCGGCCTTCTGGATGCCCGAGTCCAGCCGGGCGAGCATCTTGGGCGAGAACGCGCGCGAGACGATGCGGCGCAGGCGCGCGTGCCGGGGGTCGTCCAGGTTGACCATCGAGTCGCCGAAGACGTGCTTCACCCAGCCCGGCGGCTCGGGGTTGGTCACGGCCGGCTCGCTGGAGAAGACCTTGGCGTTGCGGCTGGCCTCGACCACGTCGGCGTGGCGCACCAGCGCGTGGAAGCCCGCGCCCGAGCGCAGCAGCGGCACCCGGCGCTCGGCGAAGAACACCGGACGGTCCAGCGCGCGCAGCCGCGCGAAGTCGCGCTCGCGCTCGTGCGGCGGCCTGCGCCAGAACGCGAGGTCCGCGAGGTCGATGCCCGTCTCCATCGCCGTTGTCACGGTCTCATCCTGGCACGCCCGCGAGGGCGGGGGCCGCGCGTCGGCGCGAGACGCACGGCCGGGACGGGCCTCTCGGGGGCGGTCAGCTGTACGGCTGCCACCGGGCGGTCAGGTCGCGGGCCTTGTACGTGCGCATGCGGTGCTCCCACTGCGCGCGCACGGCCGGGTTGCTGCGCAGGATGGGCAGCACGCTGGTGACCAGCTTCAGCTCCCGCAGGCGGCGCAGCACGGGAAAGCCGTCCCACTCCATGACGTCCATGCCGTAGTGCTTGGCCAGGAGGGCGTGGTCGTCGCCGGGGTAGTCCAGGCGCAGGCGGCCCACCGCCACGGGCGTCAGGTCCCACTCGCGCGGGCCGATGGTCGTGCCGTCGAAGTCGCACAGCACCGGGCCGCGGCGCCCGGCGATGAGGTTGCCGAGGAACGCGTCGCCGTGGATGGCCCCCGGCGGCAGCACGAACCGCAGCCCGGCCAGCGCCTCCTCGATCTCGTCGCACTCGGCGACGAGGAAGGCGTGGTCGGCGGCGCCGAGGTCCTCGGGCTCGGCGAGCCGCTGGCGGACCTCCTCCATCGGCGACCACGCCGGCAGCCCTCCGGGCGGGCGGGGCAGCCGGTGCAGGCGGCGCAGCAGCGCGGCGAGGTGGGCGCCGTCCGGGCGGGGGCCGACGTCGGGGACCTGCGCCCACAGGGTCACCACCTGGCCGTTCAGGCGGATGGGCTGCGCGATGTCGGGCAGCAGCCGCACCGCCGGGAAGCTGTGGCTCTCCAGCCATCGGGCGACCCGCACGACGGTGTCCACGCGCTCACGGGCGGCGGTGGACCCGGCGACGCGGACGACCACCGGGTCCTCGCGCAGCCGGAACACGGCGTTGTTGGTGAACTTGATCAGCTCGGCGCCGGTGGGGTCCAGCCCCACGCCGCCGCACACGGCCTTCAGCAGCGACCGCAGGTTCTCCCGGGTGAGACCCTCCGACGGGTCGATCGTCGCGACGCTCATAGGGCCCGCACGTCCAGGATGCGCTGGCACAGGTCGCGGACCCCGGAGTCGCGCGACAGTCCCTGCGAGGCGTGCTGCAGGGGCTCCAGGCGGTCGACGGTCCTGATCGACCTGATCTGCGTGACCAGCGTGACGGCCTTGTTGCCGTTGTCCACGCCGTTCTCGACGTCGCCGAGGAGCAACTGGACCGTGGCCAGGGCGATCAGCTCGAAGACCTTACTTCGCGCGTAGGTCTCGCTGCGTTCGCGCACGCTGCCGGACAGCAGCTCGGCCGCCTTGGCCAGATGCCCGGCGTGCCGGTCGGCGAGCGCCGAGTGCATCATGCCGGCCGCGGCCTTCAGATCGGCCTCGCCGAAGAACTGGACCCAGCACGGCGCGGTTGTGCGGTCGGCGCGGTTGAACTCGTCATGGGCCCGGTCGAGCGACTTCAGCGCGAGCTTGCGGTCCCCGAGCAGGCCGTACGCCCACGCCTCGTTCGCGCACAGCATGGCGACGGTCAGCTCGCAGCTGGCGTCCTGGGCGCAGATCTGGCCGAGCTGGAAGAACCGCAGCGCGTCCTCGATGCGCCACAGGTGCAGGTGGACCCGGCCCATGCGGTACAGGATGTTCGCCGCGAGCGAGGGGTCGCCCGCGTGCTTGGCCTGTTCCAGCGCCCGGGACAGGTGGCGGCGCGCGTGGCCGTGCAGGCCGATGTCGAAGGACGTCCATCCCGCCAGGTTGTGCTGGTCGGCCAGGGCCCGGTGCAGCCGCCGGCCGACCTCCTCCGAGCAGGAGGCGCGGAGCAGGCGCTGCGACCAGGCGAGCTGCGCGACCACCGCGTCCCGGCAGACGCCGCCGCCGTAGCGGTAGTCGAGCGTGCGCAGGGCGCTGGTGACGGACTCGACCTGGGCGACCTCGGTCTCGCCGATCCGCCCGGGGACGGGGGTGTCGATGCGGGCCAGCGGCAGCGCCCAGTCGTCCGTGCGCGCGACCGCCGCGCCGATGGTGACCTGGGCGGCGTGCGCGAGCAGGCGGCGCACCTGCTCGTCCTCGTCGGCGTCGTCCTCCTCTCCGGCCGAGGCGACCGCGACCACGCCGCGCGAGGAGTCGTCGTAGGCGAGCCCCATGTAGCCGCGCGGGATGGCGAGGCCGTCCGCGATGCGCACCAGGACGTCGTAGGCCATCACCTGCCGCCCGTTGAGGATCTCGCTGATCTCGGACTGTGACTGCCCCGTCAGCGCGGCGATACGGCGCTGGGAGACTCCGACGCGCTGCAGTAAGAGGTATACGGTGGCGATGTCCCGCATTGCGAGGGCTTGCCGCATTTGGGGCCGCTCCCAGACGGTGAAGCTGATCGCCTGGTCGCTCGCATGAGTGACGTTCATGCCGACCTTTCGACAGTCAAGTGAGCTGACCTCCCAATTAACCAGCTCGCGGGGGGTGCGGGAGGGGCGAATGAGAGGACCGATCGTGCGGGCTGATCGGTTCGGCCGATCGCGGTCAGATACGGGATGGGTATCGGTGGGACGGCTTACCACCGCGTGCAAGGTTCGCCCACCATCGAATCCATACCCCGGGGGGATCACCGCGCGCTTCCTCCGCCCATCTCACACGTCGAGATCACAGGGAGTGATTCAGCTCATGCGCGCCGAGCAGTCCGTGCACAAGGAGGCTCTCCATCGCACCGGGGTCCTGGAGGAGGAGCGGCGGGCCGGCGACGGCCCGCGGAATTCCTGCCGCGACGCCTTCCGGGTCCTCGTCACGGCCCTGCGGCCGGGATCGGCGTCCCGTGCCGCACGCCGGGCCGTCCGCGACACGCTGGCGCGTGCGGGCGTGCCCGAGGAGGGGATCGGCGACGCCGAGATCATCGTCGCCGAGCTCGCGGCCAACTCCGAGAAGCACGCGCGGGGGCCCTACGAGCTGCGCATCCACTGCCTGAGCGGCATCCCCGTGTGGTGCGAGATGGTCGACGGCGAGCGGGAGCTGGGCGAGATCCCGGACCTCCTGGCCCGCCTGCACACCACGCCGGCCGGGCCGGAGACGGGCCTCTCGTTCGCCGAGAGCGGGCGCGGGCTGCTGCTGGCGCACAAGCTGTCGGACGGGCACTGCTACGCGTACCCCACCACGATGTCGTCGGGCGCGGGGGCCGGGAAGGCGGTCGCCTTCGCCCTGCCGGCGCCCGTGTGAGCCCGGCACCTCCCGGCCGGTCGCATATGCCGGGATAGACCCAGGTGGAGCGGGTGCCGCCGGGTAGGTCCGGGTGGTAGGACGCGTTCAGGTGCCCGACGCGGGAACTTCATACTGCGGTGGGACGGATGTCCGGATCGAAGGAGACGATCCGGAGTATGAGAGCCTCGCGCGCCTCCTGCCTTCTCGCCACGGCCGCCCTCGCCGCCGCGGGCCTCCACGCCCCCGTCCCGGCCTCCGCCGCGTCCGCCGTGACCCGCGGGTCCGTGTCCGGCACGCGCATGGGGCCCGCCGTGCCCATCCTGCCCGTCGTGGCCACGGCGCCGGCCACGTCCGCCCGCGCCGGGGCGGCGTGCGGCGCCCCCGACCTCGCCGTCGCCGCGCCGTACGACACGGTGGACGGCCAGGCGCGGGCCGGGACCGTGACGCTCTACCGGAACGGGAAGAAGACCGCCGTCCTCGCCCAGGGCTCCGGCGGCGTGGGCGACACCCCCGAGCGCGGCGACTCCTTCGGCTCGGCGGTCGTCACCGGGGACTTCGACGGCGACGGCTGCGCCGACCTCGCGATCGGCGCGTCCGAGGAGTTCGCGGGCACCCCGGTCCCCGACGGGGCCGACGGCAACGGCATCGTGCACCTGCTGCGCGGCACGGCGCGCGGCCTCGTCCCCGCCGGGACGCTGGAGGTGACCCGCCTCGGCCGCACCCGCGACACCGACCGCTTCGGCGCGGCGCTGGCCGCCGCGGACCTCGACGGCGACGGCGACGACGAGCTGGCCGTCGGCATCCCCGGCCTCGAGGAGGGTGGCGGCGTCGGCGTGTTCGGCCTGAACGGGCGCGCGATGCCCGGCAAGGGCACGCTGATCACCCAGGCGACGCCCTGGGTCGCCCAGGAGCACACGGAGACCGACCAGTTCGGCGCCGCCCTCGCCGCCGGGGACTTCGACGGCGACGGCCGGGCCGAGCTGGCGATCGGCGCACCCGGGGAGAACATCGGCACCACCTCCGGCGCGGGCGCGGTGACGATCGCCGATCTGCGGGCCCGGCAGGCGGGCGTCTACACCCAGAACAGCCCCGGCATGGCCGGCGAGGCCGAGAAGTGGGACAACCTGGGAGCGGCGCTGGCGTCCGGCGACTTCGACCACGACGGCCGCGACGACCTCGCCGTCGGGGTCCCCGGCGAGGGGCTGGACTCCCTGCAGGACGGGCCGATGTACGGCAACGGCGCCGTCCACGTGCTGTACGGCACGCGGCGGGGGCTGACCGCGATCGGCAGCGAGTTCTGGTCGCGCAAGACCAAGGGCATCAAGGGCAGGAGCCTGAACACCGACCGCCTCGGCTCCGCGCTCGCGGCGGGCGACCTCAACGGCGACGGCGACGCCGAGCTCGCCATCGGCCTGCCCGGCGCGGGCCAGGTGCTCGTCCTGGCCGGCACCCGCAGCGGCGGCCTCACGGCCAACCACCACGTCTTCGTCAGCGGCCGGGCGGGCCACCCGGGCGACCTGTTCGGCTCCTCGCTCGCGATCACCGGCTCCCGCCTGGTCGTCGGCTCCCCCGGCGCCGCCCGCGTCACCGTGATCCCCTCCTCGGTCCGCATCGGCTCCTACGCGGGCCTGCGCACGGGAGGCGCCCGCACGCTCACCGGCGGCGCGAAGGGCCTCTTCGGCTTCGCCGTCTCCTAGCCCCCGCGATATGGAACGGGCCGCCCACCGGATCTCCGGTGGGCGGCCCGTCGGCGTGGAGCCGGGCCCTCAGGTGAGGGTGCGCTCGCCCGCGGGGACGGTGAAGGTGGCGGCCGTCCTGGCGGGGGCGCCCTTGCGGCTGATGTAGTCGAGGGTCCTGAAGTCCGCGGTGAGCTGCTCGGGGGTCGCGGTGCACATGATGTAGCCGCGGCGCTCGTTGAGGAACTTCAGGGACGGGTTCTCGTCCAGCAGGGCGGCGTCGCGGGCCGGGTCGTGGTAGCCGTCGCCGTCGCTGGAGATCGAGGTGCTGACCAGCTCGACGCCGACCCGCTCGGCGCCGGGGTCGTCGAAGTCGGCCGTGAGGTCGGAGGCCGAGGCCACGTGGGCGTCCCCGGTGAGCACGACCGGGTCGCCGGACGCCGCGGTGGCCAGGGTGCGCAGCAGGCGGTCGCGGTCGGCCGGGTAGCCGTCCCAGGCGTCCACGTTGAGCTCCCGGCCGGGGCCGAGGTGGTAGTCGCGCTGCCCGACCACGACCTGCTGGGCGATCAGGTTCCACGTCGCCGGGGAGGCGCCGAGCCCCGAGGCGAGCCACTTCATCTGGTCGTCGCCCATCATGACCCGCTCCTGGCCGAGCCGCTCGTCGCAGCCGGACCGCATGCCGTCGCCGCACGGCTGGTCGTCGCGGAACTGGCGCGTGTCGAGCAGGTGGAAGGTGGCCAGCGAGCCCCACGCGACCCGCCGGTTGATCTTCACCTGCCTGCCGCGCGCGACGGACGAGGCGCGCAGCGGCATGTGCTCGTAGTACGCCTGGAACCCCGCCGCCTTGCGCGCCTCGAAGCCGGGCACGAGCGTGCCGGGGACGTCGCCGGCCCAGTTGTTCTCGACCTCGTGGTCGTCGAAGATGACCAGCCACGGGCTGCCCTGGTGGGCCAGTTGCAGGTCGCCGTCGGTCTTGTACTGGGCGTGCCGCACGCGGTAGTCGGCCAGGGTCTGCAGCTTGCCGCCCGCGTGACGGCGCACGTTGCCCTGCGCGGCCGTGTAGACGCCGCCGGAGTACTCGTAGATGTAGTCGCCGAGGTGGACCACCAGGTCGGGGTGCTGCTCGGCCATCCGGCGGTAGGCGGTGTAGTAGCCGTGCTCGTACTGGGCGCAGGACACCGCCGCGAAGGTGAAGGACCCGGACGTGGTGGCCCGGTCCGGCGTGGTGCGCGTCCGCCCCGCGGGCGAGAGGTGGCCGTTCGCCCGGAAGCGGTAGAAGTACTCGCGGCCGGGCCGGAGACCCTCGACCTCGACGTGCACGGCGTGCGCCGAGCCGGGGCGCGCGGTCGCCGTGCCACCGCGCACGACCCGGCGGAAGCGCTCGTCCTCGGAGACCTGCCAGGCGACCTCCACGTCCCGGGACGGCATGCCGCCGTGGCCGTCGGGGGCCAGCGGGTCGGGGGCCAGGCGCGTCCAGAGCACGAAGCCGTCCGGGGCCGGGTCCCCGGAGGCGATGCCGAGCGTGAACGGGTCCGGCGCGAGGCGGCCGGCCCGTGTGGAGGCGGTCCACGAGGCGGCCTCAGGCGGTCCGGACGCGGCGGCGGACGCGGGCACCAGTAGGCCACCGGCCCCCGCCGCCGCGGCCATCAGGAATACTCTTCGTGACGGGTTCTGCTCCACACCCTAAGTGCAGACCGCACGCCTGACCTGCGGGCAAGTGTCCGATGTCGGCCGCATGAACAACTGCCGCACAGGCGGGCGAGTTACCCACCGTGATTGAACACCCGCCGACGCCGAGGCGACGACTTCCGGGATCCCGGGCGAAGTTTCGCCGCGCGGACCGGGCGGGCGCCGGTCAGGTCACCTTGCTGCGGCCCCTGCCGTACAGGCTGGTCGCGATGAGGACTCCGACGATGGCGAGGACGATCTGCAGGATCAGCTCCAGCCAGTCGATGCCCCGGGTCGCGGCGACGCCGAGCGCGCCGGCGATGGCGGTGCCGATGAGGGCCGCCACGATACCGATGACGATCGTCAGCCAGAGCGGGATGTTCTGCCGCCCTGGGATGAGAAGCCGCGCGATCACGCCGATCACCAGACCGACGATGACCGCGCTGAAGATACCGGTGACTGCCATGACCCGCCTCCGTTGTTTCGGTCGTCATCCATATGCCCAAAAAAGGAACGACCGATACTCGTGCCCATCACCGAGCCTCCGGCACGGCGGGGTCGGGGCGCTTTGGAGGCGGGGTTCACGGTGCGTCGGGGGCGCCCGTCGCCGCTCTGAGGGCGTCGCGGAGGGAGGCGGCGCCGCGGAAGTGGATGGCGGACATGCCCGCCGACTCGGCGCCGGCGACGTTCACCAGGCGGTCGTCGACGAACACGAACTCCGACGGGCGGGCGCCCAGCTGCGCCGCCACGCGCAGGTAGATCTCGGCGTCGGGCTTCACCAGGCCCAGGTGGCCGCTGTAGAAACGGGCGTTCATGGTCGTGACCCAGGGCATCAGCTCGATGCGGTCGGCCAGGCACACGGGCGCGTTGGACAGCAGCGCGACCCGCGTCCCCGACGCGCGCAGCTCCTCGATGATCGCCACGGTGTCCTCGTTGATGTGGCTCCAGCTCTCGACGTCGAGCCGCACCAGGCGCTCGACCTCGGGGTCGCGCATGCGGCGGCCGAGGACCTCCGACCAGTACGCGCCGGGCGAGAGCACTCCTCGGTCGAACTCCAGCCGGTGCTCCCAGTACCCCTGCCAGAAACGGTCGAAGTCGACGCCCGCCGCCTCGGCCAGCCGCACGCGGTCGTCCTCGGGCTGAGCGTGGCTCAGCACTTCCCCGTAGTCGAAGAGCACCCATTTCATGATCGCGATATTACCGAACGTCAGCCTTTGAGGAACGGTTCCAGGTGCTCGTTCACCGCGCCGCAGCCGAGGTAGTTGCGCACGGTGTGGAAGTCGGCCCAGTCGATGTTCACCCTCTCGTCCAGGGTGACGCCGTCGAACGTGCCCTTCAGCGCGCCCGGAATGGCGGCGATGTCGTCCTTGTCGGCGATGTTGATCCAACGGCGCACTCCTCGGGGGCACCGGCCCCGCCCGCCCTGCGGCAGGGGCTGGAGCCGCTCGAAGATCACCCCGCGCATGCCGAGCGGGCTGCCGAGGGTGATCAGCAGCTCGACGGACAGGTCCTGGTAAGCCCACAGCGCCTCGTACGTCACGACGCTGCCCAGCGAGTGGGCGATGACGACCTGGGGGCGGTTGCGGCGGATCGTCTCGGCCACGGCGTCGCGCGCCCGCACCCGGGCGGCGGCGTCCGCGCTCGCGAGGTAGGCGGCGACCTCGGGGCAGAAGTCCTCGGCGAAGTCCTTGGCGTGCGGCCCGAGCCGCGTCAGCAGCCATTCGGCGAAGCGGTGGATCAGCCCCGTGAGCCTCTCGCCCGCGAAGTCGCCGACCTGGCCCATCTGCTTCATCCACGCGGCGAGGACGAGCTGGGACTCGGCGTCCATCTTCCGCAGGTCGCTCTTGGTGGCGGCCGGGGTCTCCTTGCGCAGCAGGTGCGCGTAGTAGGCGACCTCGCTGACGTAGGACTGCCCGGTGTAGGGGGCGCCGCCGGTCAGCCCGGCGTGCAGGTAGCGGTCCCATTTCGCGCGCATGGTGTCGGCCGCGCCCTTGGCCGTGCCCGCCGCCTGGAAGTACTTGTACTTGCCGATGCCGTGAACCCCCACGATCGCCGCCACCGCACGGTCCTCCCACGGTTGGTCGCCCGCCCTCGCCGGGTACGGCTGACGCCTGCTCAGGAACATGCACACTGTGCCCGACCGTCGTGATCACCACAAGCCGATGCGCGACTTCGGCAGGACACACTCGCCTGTGGGAAAGGACCAGGCGCGCCCGGCCTCCGTCCGGCCTCCGTCACCGGCCGTCGCGCCGCGCACGGACAAATGGGTTGATCAGTGACGGGAGTGTCCGGTTACGCTGGTGCAATGCCTGGTCCGCTCCTCGTCGGCGGCTCTGTCTCCATCCCGGAGGCCGAGCTCGGCTGGCGTTTCTCGCGTTCGTCCGGGCCGGGCGGCCAGGGCGTCAACACCACCGACAGCCGCGTCGAGCTGAGCTTCGACGTGGCGGCCACCACGGCCCTTCCCCCACCGCTGAAGGCCCGCGCCCTGGAACGGCTCGCCCCCCGGCTCGTCGACGGCGTCCTCACGATCAGCGCCTCGGAGTACCGCTCGCAGCTGCGCAACCGCGAGGCCGCCAAGGCCCGCCTGGCGCACGCGCTCGCCCAGGCCATCGCTCCCCCGCCGAAGAACCGGCGTGCGACCAAACCATCCCGAGGCGCCGTCGAACGCCGCCTGACCGCCAAACGCCACCGCTCCGCCCTCAAACGCCTCCGCCGCACCGACGACGCCTGACGACAGCCCCCTTCCCGAACCGCCGCGCCGGAGGCGCGGCCATAGGCACGTTCGGGGCGCGGCGGTGTTCTGGAGCGGTCGCGGGGGAGGGTGAGGGACGATCCCTTGCCCGCGACCGTGGAAGAACACCGACTCTCAGGCGTCCCGAACCGCCGTGCCGGAGGCGCGGCCATAGGCACAGTCAAGCGCGATCTTGCATCTCCCAGATGTGGTCGATCACGTGCCAGGCGATGCGGCGGGCCGCGTAGCGGGCCGGCCAGCCGCTGGGGACGACCGGGGAGCCGTCGGACGGCTTGCTCAGGACCTCGGCGATCTCGTCGCGCATCGCGGCCCGCGCGGCGCGGTCGAGCAGGCCGAACGGGCGGTGCCGGACGCCGATCTTGCGCGCGTACGCCCGCTCGGCCTCCACCACGTGGGACGCCATCTTGTCGCGGTCCCTGCCACCGCCCCGGGGCCCTTTGCGCAGTTCCTCGGGGGAATTCGCGGTGACCTCGTCGAAGAGCTCCCAGGAGGCCCGGATCAGCGCCACGTCGCGCTCGGCCACCGCCGCGTCGACCGGCCGCAGGTCGATGTCCGGAATGGCCGCCGGGGCCCCGAAGTCGGTGGTCCTGTCCCCGGGCGTCCGCTCGACCACGGTGAAGGCGTCCGGTTCGAACGGCATGCGGGCCCGCGCGGCGATCTCCCGGTAGCGCGGCACGTACCGCGTCAGCGTCTCCAGCGCGTCCTCCTCGTTCCTGCCGACGCGGCACCATCCCGGCCAGTCGTAGGCGCAGGCGAAGACCTTCTTGGGGCCGATCTCCAGATATACATCGGTCATCTCGCCATACTCCCCCCTGTACCTGCCAGGTCAGGTCAGCTATTCGACCAGGTCGATGAGATCCGCCACCGAGTCCACCACCCGCGAGGGCCGGAACGGGTAACGGTCGATCTGGTCCTTGGACGTCACCCCGGTCAGGACCAGGATCGTGTGCAGGCCGGCCTCCATGCCCGCGACGACGTCGGTGTCCATGCGGTCGCCGATCATCGCCGTCGTCTCGCTGTGCCCGTCGATCGCGTTCAGCGCGCTGCGCATCATCATCGGGTTCGGCTTGCCCACGAAATACGGCTCGACACCCGTGGCCTTGGTGATCATCGCCGCGACCGCGCCGCAGGCCGGCAGCGACCCCTCGGCGGACGGCCCGATCGGGTCGGGGTTGGTCGCGATGAAGCGACTGCCCGCGTCGATGAGCCGGATCGCCCGGGTGATCGCCGTGAAGCTGTAGGTGCGGGTCTCACCGAGCACCACGTAGTCGGGGGCGGTGTCGGTGAGGACGTACCCCACCTCGTGCAACGCCGTGGTCAGCCCCGCCTCGCCGATCACGTACGCCGAACCCCCCGGCCGCTGGTCGCCGAGGAACTTCGCGGTGGCCAGCGCCGACGTCCAGATCGACTCGGGGGGCACCTCCAGGCCGGCGCCGCGCAGGCGCACCGAAAGGTCGCGAGGGGTGTAGATCGAGTTGTTCGTCAGGACGAGGAACCGCTTCCCCACGTCGCGCAGCTTCCGGATGAACTCATCCGCACCCGGCACCGGGCTTCCCTCATGGACGAGCACACCGTCCATATCGGACAACCAGCTCTCTATCGGCTTGCGCTCGTTCACCGTTCTCCTGAGTTTCGGGGGTCACTTTCACCACTTTCCATACGAATCCAGGATGACAGGTGCCTCACCACGGTCGTCACCCACTCCGCATCCGTCCGCGCCCATCACGACCAGGGCGCCCTGCCGGATTCGGGTCCCTCCGGCTAGAGTCCGTGAAGGTGGAGCGAATCGAGATCAACGGGGCCCCCGCCACCGTCGAGGATCTTCGGCATCCGGCCCTGCGCAACTACGGGCACTTCACCGCCATGCAGGTGCGCGACCGCAGGGTCAGGGGGCTCGGCCTGCACCTGGACCGGCTGGACACCGCCACCCAGGAGCTGTTCGGCCGCGAGCTGGACGGCGAGCTGGTGCGCGCCCGCGTCCGGCACGCCCTGAGGGGCGACGTCCGCGACGCCTCCGTCCGCGTATACATCTTCGGCCGCGACCTGCCCACCTGGGGCGAGGTCGAGCCGTGCGTCATGGTCACCGTCCGGCCGCCGCAGGACCCGCCGAACCCGCCGCGCAACGTCTGGCCCGCCCCCTACCAGCGCCCGGTGCCGCACATCAAGCACGTGGGCGGCTTCGGCCAGACGTACTACCTGCGCATGGCCGAGCGGGCCGGCTACGACGAGGCCCTGCTGGTGGCGCCCGACGGCACCATAGCCGAGGGCGCGATCACCAACATCGGCTTCTCGGACGGCGAGTCGATCGTCTGGCCCGACGCGCCCATGCTGCGCGGGATCACGATGACGCTCGTCGAGCGGGGGCTGGCCCAGATGGGCGTCCCGGCCCGCCGCCAGGTCGTGCGCCTGGGGGACCTGCCCGCGCTGCGGTCGGCGTTCCTCACCAACTCCTGGGGCGTCATGTCGGTCGAGCGGGTGGGCCGGCGGCGCTTCACCGTCGACTACCCGCTGATGAAGACGCTCCAGGACGCCTACGAGAGGAACCCCTGGGACCTGATCTGAACGTGAGGCGCCCCGGCGGGGCCCGGCCGCCGAGACGTCCCCGGACGCCGGGCCGGGCGGCTAGGGCGCCAGGGCCGTCAGGGCCTCCTCGGCGCGGCGCATCGATTCGTCCGGGTCGGCGTCGGGGGCGGAGATCTCGGGGTCGAAGTTCAGGTCGTGGAACAGCTCGGTGAGGCCCGTGGACGCCAGCGCCTCGACGTCCGCGCGGATCTCCTCGAGCGAGCCGGTCAGCCGCGGCCGGTCGGGCAGGCCCGCCTCCCTGACCTTGGTGACGCCCCGGCAGACGAACCTCAGCGCCTCCGGGTCGCGCCCGGCGTTACGAGCGGCGTCCTTTACAATGTAGATCTGCTCGTGGATGGTCGACAGGTCCGCTCGGCTGGAGCTGATCCAGCCGTCGGCCAGCTCCCCCGCGCGGCGCAGCGCGACCTCGGCCGTCCCGCCGAGCAGCACCGGCGGGGGCGCCGGGCGCGGCTTCGGGTCCTGATGGGACGGCGGGATCTCGTAGAACTCGCCCTTGTGCGAGATGACCTCGTCGGTCCAGAGCCGCCGCAGCACCTGCAGGTACTCCACCGCCCTGCGCCCCCGGCCCTCCATGGGGACGCCCGAGGCGATGAACTCCTCCGGCAGCCACCCCAGCCCGAACCCGGCGTCCAGCCGCCCTTCCGAGAGGTCCTGCAACGTCGCGAGCTGCTTGGCGAGCAGGGCCGGCGAGTAGAACGGCAGGTTCACCACCGCGAGCCCGAGCCGGATGCCCTCGGTGATCCCCGCCAGGTACGACAGCGTGACGATCGGATCCTGCACGGCGCGGTAGACCGGGCCCATCGGATGGCCCACCGGGTAGAGGAGCCGCTGGAACGTCCACAGCGACGCGTAGCCGAGCTCCTGCGCCCGGCGGGCGACCCGGGCCATGTTCGCCGGCGTCGCCCACGGGCCCGACACAGGTACCCCGAAGCCAATCTCCATGAGATCACCTTAGGACCTGGACGCCGCCGTAGATTGGACCGGTGACGGTGCGGGACGAGGACGCGTCGGCCCCCGTTCTGGCGCGGCGCCTCGCGCGCGTCGCCGGCGAGGGGTCCTGGACATTGCTGAAGAACACGCGGGTGACGGTCGTCCGCGCCGGCGACGTCGTGGTCAAGGCGCACCCGCCCGAGACCGACGAGACGGCGCTGGCCGCGCGCCTGCGCCTGGCCGCCGGGCTGCCGGGAGTGCTGCTGCCCCCGGCGTCGGCCGAGGTCGGGCACGTCGACGGCCGCCCGGTCACCGTGTGGCCCGCGGGCGAGCCCGTGGACCCGCGCGACCCCGGCGCCGCGCCGTGGGAGCCCGCCGCCGAGCTGCTCGCCCGCCTGCACGCCGCCCCCGTGGACGGCCTGGCCCTGCCCCCGGCGGGCGGCCCCGCGCGGGTGGTCCGCGCCGTCGCGCTCCTGGACGGCCTGGACGCCGCGTACGCGGCTCCGGTCGCGGTGATCCGCGAGGCCTTCGGGACGCTGCCCCGGGAGGTGCGGACGGCGCGGGAGGGCACGGTCGCGAGGACGGAGCGCATGGACGCGGGGACCGCCCGCGAGGGCGCGGCCCCGCCCGTGACCGTCCCGAGCCCCCGGTCCCCGGACGGCGGCGGGCCGCCGCGGGCGTGGCTCACGCACGGCGACTGGCATCTCGGGCAGATCATCCGCTACCAGGGCGAATGGCTGCTGATCGACGTGGACGACCTCGGCGCGGGCGTCGCCGCGTGGGATCTGGCCCGGCCCGCCGCCTGGTACGCAACGGGCCTGCTGGACCCGGCCGCCTGGGAACGCTTCCTCGGCGCCTACCTCGCCGCGGGCGGATCGGCCGTCCCCACCGGGGATCCGTGGCGGGAACTGGACGTGCCCGCCCGCGCGTTGACGGTGCAATTGGCGGCCACCGCTGTGGCGGCGGCGGGCACGGAGGGCCGTCCCCTCGACGAGGTCGAGCGGGCCCTGGTCTCCTCCTGCGGAAGGATCACGCGCACCGCCGCCGCGCAGTAGGGTCGTCTCAGGGCCAGTTCTGAAGGAGATCGTCTCGATGCGTTGCCCGAAGTGCAGCGGTACCATGCGGACCTTTGACCGCAACGGCGTCCACATCGAGCAGTGTGACAACTGCCGCGGCATTTTCCTGGACTACGGAGAGCTGGAGACCCTCTCCCGGGTCGAGAGCCAGTGGGCGCAGCAGCAGTACGCCCCGCCGCCCCCGGCGCACGGCGCCCCGGCCTGGGGAGCCCCCCACCACGGCGGGCACCGGGGCCACCACCAGCGCAGCTGGGTGGGCATGCTCTTCTCGAGCTGACGGCTGTGCCCATGGCCTCGCTCCGCTCGGCGGTTCGGGGCGCCTGAGAGTGGGCGTTCTTCCACGGTTGCGGGCAAGGGATCGTCCCTCACCCTTGCCCGCAACCGCTCCAAAGCACCGCCGCGCCCCGAACTCCGCTCATGGCCGCGCCTGCGGCACGGCGGTTCGGGGGGCGGCGCCGGCGGGGCGGGCGTCAGCGGGGGAACTCGTCCGGGTCCACCTCGGAGCTCGTCGCGTTCCCCCCGAGCACGGACTGAAGGCTGATCGTCCAGATCGTGCGCCTGATCATGGTCGTGCCGCGCACCGTCCGGAACGACAGTGGCTTGTCGAACCGCTTGAACACGCAGTCGCGCGTGAAGAGGCGCGAGCCGTTCTCCCAGTCCGCGCCGCTGGTGTAGTAGACCTTGTAGGTGCCGTCGGGCACGCCCGTGACCGTGACGCTCTTGTTCTTGCGAATGTAGAAGCGGGTCACCGCGCTCTTGCCGCGCACCACGCTGAGCACGGTGTCGAACCGCCCGCCGTTCTTCACGGTCAGGCGTCCGAGGCCGCCCTGCGGGCCCCTGCGGACGAACGCGCCGTTGGCCAGCCGCCGCGACCGCTCCTTGGGCGTCCTGAGCTTCGCGACGTCGGCCGGGTAGTCGCCCTTGGCGGCGAGGTCCCCGCCCGCCGACCTGACCTCGCCGAACCCGCCCGCCTTCCCGAGCCGGGCGAGGACGGCCGAGGGCGCGCACAGATCGTGCCCGGCGACGCCGTCGCGCAGGGTGCCGAGGTCGCCTTCCAGCCCGCGCAGCGCCGCCAGGTAGTCGGTGTGCTCGGCGGTGACGTCGGGGGGCGGCGTGGCCGCCGAGAGCCCTTCCACCGCGTCGCTCGCGGCGTTCTGGGCGCGTTCGAGCCGCTGGTCCAGCGACTTCATCGAGCGCGACTTGGCGAGCCCGTCCAGGGCGGTCCTCAGCGGCCCGGCCGCGGTCGCCAGGGTCGTGCGGTAGGTCGCGGAGACGTCCACCGTGGGGCTCGCCGAGCCGCCGCCCGCCGGAGCCGTGGCCTCGGAGGAGCCTGACGAGCCCGCCGGGGCCGTCGCCGGTCCCGGCGTGCAGGCGGCCAGGACGGCCACGGAGCTCAGGGAGAAGGTCATGGCAAGCGCGGCGGGGGTCCGCCGGGAGGCGCTCATCCCAAGATGATCGAGGACGCCCGGATCACGCGTCAAGGCGATATGTCAGCTCCGCACTACGGCAAAACGGGCAGGTCATTCGATAGGGCGGAAAACCAGGAGGGAACGCGGCCGCTTGCTGAAGACGAGCGGCCCGGTCGCGGTGAACGTCTCCCCGTCCCGCGCCAGCCGCACCGCGTCCTTGGGGCCCTTGGACTCCTCGGCGGCCCCGGCGGGTCCCGCCGCCAGGTCGCGCAGGACCCCGGCGGGCCGGACGCCCTCCCTCGCCTTCGCGCGGCCGCCCGCGCCGCGCTCCGGCCGGCCCGTGGCCGCGCCTCCGAGTGCCCGGCGCGCCCGGTGCGCAAGGCCCGCGCGCCTCTCGTTGGCCTCCCGCGTCGCCTGGTCCGGCGATGAGACGTGGACGGTGTCGGCCCGCCACTGGAAGTAGTGGCGCGACAGCCCGACGCCGCCGAGGATCGTGCTCGCCATGGCGCGCAGCCGCGGCAGCCGCGAGGCCGCGGTGAGCAGCCGGACGTCCAGCACGCCGTCCTCCAGCCGGTTCCTGCGCGTGGGCGCGACGCCGCGCGACTCGTAGGCGCAGTTGCCCGCGAACAGGAGCCAGACCCGGCGCCGCACTCCGTCCACGACCAGCTCTTCCGGACGGCGGTCGTGCATCAGGACGTCCGCCATGGCCAGCACCAGCGCGGGCCACTTGCCGATCCTCTTCTCCCAGTCCTCGCGGCGGTCGACGACGAGCGGGTAGATGCCGAGGCTGGCCGTGTTCAGGAAGACCTTCCCCGCGACCTCGCCGACGTCCACCGACACGACGTGCCCGGCGCGGTAGGCGGCCACCGCCTCCTGGATCGTCTCCAGGCCGAGCGTGCGGGCGAAGTGGTCGAAGGTGCCCGCCGGGATGGGCAGCAGCGGCAGGCCGTGCTCGATCGCGACCTGCGCGCCGCAGTTCATGGTCCCGTCGCCGCCCGCGACGGCCAGCACGCGGGCCCGCCCGGCGGCCTCGCGCAGCCGCCTCATGAGGTCCTCGCCCGGCTGGACCTCGACGACCTCGGCCTTGGGCAGCACCTTGGCGACGGCGGCGGCCGTGCCGGGGTCGCGTCCGGCCGCCTCGTTGACCACGGCGACCACTCCCTCGCCGTCGGGGTCGAGGTCGATCAGCGGGGCGGTGGCGGCGACGCGGGCCTCGCCGATCACGGTCTGGCCGGGCCACAGGCGCTTGGTCACCACGGCGGCGGTCAGCCCGAGCGCCATGCCGGCGAGCACGTCGCCGGGGTAGTGGACGCCGGTGTACACGCGGGAGAAGCAGACGGCCCCGGCCGTCACCGCGACCGGCACGGCGACCCGGGCGGGCGCCTCCATCGCCACGGCGGTGGCGAACGCGACGGCGGAGGCCGAATGGCCGGAGGGGAACGAGTGCGAGCTCGGGATCTTGCCGAGCCTGGCCAGCGGGAAGTCGACGATGGACGGCCGCGTCCGCGCGAACGCCTGCTTGCCGAGCAGGTTGACCACGGGGCTCGCCAGGCTGATCGCGAGCAGGCCGCGCGTGGCCGCCCTGCGCATCCGCCTGCGCCCGGTGAGCGCCAGCCCGCCCGCGACGACCGCCCACAGCAGCGAGTTGTCCGCCGCGCGCGAAAGCCGGGGCAGCACGTGGTCGAAGCCGGGCAGGTGCGCGTCCGCCACCGCCTTGAACAGGCGTTTGTCCAGGGTGCCGAGCCGCTTCCTGATCGACGTGCGCTCGGTGATGGCGTTCCACATGCAGTGGTTAGTGCCCACTGGAACCTCGTGCAGTCCCATGACCGGCCTCGATTCACGCACGTGAGCCCACGCCTCTCCGGACGCCGTCCGGCGGTGGGGGAACCCGGTCCCGGGACGCGCCTCCGGGAGGGCCGAGGAAGAGTGCGGGGAGGGGCGCGCCGCGCGTGGCGAGCCCACCGCGCGTGACCGGCCCCGGCGAGCCGGTCCCCGGGAGACGATGCGGCGGGTCGGCGCGGCGCCGCCGGCCGAGAACCGCCGGGACGGTCTAGGGAAGGGGGCGGCGGCCGGGGAAGCCGAGCTCGCTGCGGTGGTACCAGCCGAGAGCGGTCTCGCCCTCGATCCAGCACAGGCGCACCGACACGCCGGACAGGACGGCGGGGAAGTCGACCAGCAGCGGCGCGACGCCCTTGACCTCGATGCCCTGCTCGCCGAACCAGCCGAGGATCTCGGCGACGCGCGCCTCCAGGGCCTTGGCCTCGGGGATGCCCCCGAGCCGCGAGCGCCCCGTGCTCCCCAGGTCGTGGCCGATCTCGGCCAGGTCGGCGCGGATCGCGATCAGGTCGCTCGCGTGCCCGAGGAGGGCCGGCATGAGCGCCCGTGCCTCCTCGACGGTGAAGATCCGGTTCACCACGGCGCCGCCGCGGACCCGCCCCGCGCCTTGATCGCCTTGGAGCAGCGTGCCAGCAGGGCGCGCAGCGTCTCGCGCTCCTCGGGGGTGAACTCCTCGAAGATGCGCCGCTCGATCGCCACCGCCCGCTCGTCGGCGGCCCGCAGCGCGGCCCGGCCGGCGTCGGTGAGGTGGGTCTCCAGGACGTTGCGGTGCCAGCGGTGCCGGGTGCGCCGCACGAGGCCGCGTTCCTCCAGGTTCCTGATCACGACGGTCATCGCCTGGGGCGTGACCATGCAGGCCCGGCCGAGTGCGGCCGAGGATATGCCTGGGCTGTCGGACAGGGCGAACAGCGCGGCGTACTGCGGGACCGTCAGGCGGGCCGTCCTGACCGCCTCGTTCTTGGCCGCCATGAGCTCCTGCTCGACCCGCTTGATGTCGAACCCCAGCCGCTCTCCGGCGGGCATGCTCATGGCCGCAATCCTATATGACCTTGGACGACAGCTCACGAACCACCGCTCCCCCGGCCGCGGGCGACGCCGGCCGTCCCGCCACACCCGCCGGCCCGCTCACGCCAAGAGGAGCACGCAACCCCCGAGGAGCACAGAACTTCCAGGTCAGACACGCGGGGCCACGGGCGCGCGGGAGACGGGCGCGTCGTCGTCGAGGGCGTCGCGGATCACCTCGTCCACGTCCAGTTCCAGCACCCAGACGCACCGCTCGTCGCCCTCACAGCACCCCCCGGCGTCCCCGTCCCCCGGAGGAGGACCGCCGTTCACGGTGCCCCCGGCCGTGCCGCTCACCGTGCCACTCGCCGTACCACTCACCGTGCCGCCGGCCGCGTCGTCCACGGGGGACCGCGAGCGGCTGAAGGCCGCGCGGAAGACGCGCTCCTCCCCCACCAGGCGGCACAGACCGATCACCCTGGTGTACACGAGAGGAGCCTCTCCGTGCCCGGGACGGCACCCCGCCTGCGCCGCCCGGCCGCCGCCGAGCGCCCTGGCGACGGCCTCAGACAGCATCGGATCACTGCTCATGCGCACCTCCGGTAACCGAGTGTGTCGCCATGGTGACACCTTCGCATCGTCCCGGTGGCCGGAAGGCCGGAGCCGGAGGAGTTTTCTCCACCTCGGGTGGCCGTCTGTCCCCAGGCGAATAAGTCATGACGAGGCGGGCATCGCCTCGCCCGCCGGCCGCCACGGGGCCCGCCACCGCGCCGGGGCCACCGCGGACCGGCCGGGGCGCCAGGCCGCCCCGGGCTCGGCTAGGACGGCGGCCGTGAGAAGGCGGCCAGCAGGCGGTCCGCGGCCAGGGACGGCGTGAGGGTGCCCTCCAGCACCTCGCGCTCGACCTCCGCGCCGAGCGCCGCGACCTCGGGGTGGTCGAGCAGGCGGGCGAGCAGGCGCTCGCGCACCAGCGTCCACGTCCAGCCGACCTGCTGGCGGCGGCGCTTGGCCGCGAGGCCCCCGGAGGACTCGAGCTGGTCCTGGTGGCGCACGATCGTGGCCCACAGCTCGGGCAGCCCGGCCCCCTCCAGGCCGCTGCAGGTCAGCACCGGGGTGTCCCACGTGCCGCCGCCCCCGCGCAGCAGCCGCAGCGCGCCCGCGAGCTCCCTGGCGGCCTTGCGCGCGTCCATCTCGTGCGGGCCGTCGGCCTTGTTGACCGCGATCACGTCGGCCAGCTCCAGCACGCCCTTCTTGATGCCCTGGAGCTGGTCGCCCGTCCGCGCGAGCGTGAGCAGCAGGAACGTGTCGACCATGTCGGCGACGGCGGTCTCGGACTGCCCGACGCCGACGGTCTCGACCAGGACGACGTCGAAACCCGCCGCCTCGACGACGACCATCGCCTCGCGGGTGGCCTTGGTGACGCCGCCGAGCGTGCCGGAGGTGGGCGAGGGCCGGATGAAGGCGTTCGGGTCGGCCGACAGGCGTGCCATGCGGGTCTTGTCGCCGAGGATGCTGCCGCCGGTGCGCGTCGAGGAGGGGTCCACGGCGAGCACGGCGACCCGCAGGCCCTGCCCGGTCAGGTGGACGCCGAGCGCGTCGATGAAGGTCGACTTGCCGACGCCGGGCACGCCGGTGACGCCGACCCGCCTGGCCTTGCCGGACAGGGGGGTCAGCTCGACGAGCAGCCGCTGGGCCAGGTCCCTGTGGTCGGCCCGGGTGGACTCGACCAGGGTGATCGCCCGCGCGATCCAGCCGATGGAGCCCTCGCGCACCCCCTGGACGTACGACTCAAGCGCGGGCATGGCCCAGCCGGGCGGACAGGTCGCGCAGCAGGCCGAGGGCCGCGTCGGCGATCACCGTGCCGGGCGGGAAGATCGCGGACGCCCCGGCCTCGCGCAGCGCCGCGAAGTCGCCCGGCGGGATGACCCCGCCCACGACGATCATGATGTCGTCGCGCCCCTGCTCGGCCAGCCGGTCGCGCAGCTCGGGCACCAGCGCCAGGTGCCCGGCGGCCAGGGACGACACGCCGACGATGTGCGCGTCGGCCTCGACGGCCTGGCGGGCGACCTCGGCGGGCGTCTGGAACAGCGGGCCGACGTCGACGTCGAACCCGAGGTCGGCGAAGGCGGTGGCGATCACCTTCTGGCCGCGGTCGTGGCCGTCCTGGCCGATCTTGGCGACGAGGATGCGCGGCCTGCGGCCCTCGTCGCGCGCGAAGGCGGCGCTGGCCGCCCTGACCTTCTCGACCCCGGCGGCGTCGCCGGCCTCCTCGCGGTACACCCCCGAGATGGTACGGACCTGCCCGGCGTGCCGCCCGAAGACCTCCTCCAGGGCGTCGGAGATCTCGCCGACGGTCGCCTTGGCGCGGGCGGCCTCCACGGCCAGGGCGAGCAGGTTGCCGTCGCCGGCGGCCCCCCGGGTGAGGGCGGCGAGCGCGTCCCGGCAGGCCCGCTCGTCGCGCTCCTCGCGCAGCCGGCGCAGCTTCTCGATCTGCTCGGCGCGCACGGCCGTGTTGTCGACCTTGAGCACCTCGATGTCCTCGTCGGACCCGGTGCGGTACTTGTTGACGCCGATCACCGGCTGCCGGCCGGAGTCGATGCGCGCCTGGGTGCGGGCGGCGGCCTCCTCGATGCGCAGCTTGGGCAGGCCCGCGTCGATGGCCTTGGCCATGCCGCCCGCCGCCTCGACCTCCTGGATGTGCCCGTGGGCGCGGCGCGCGAGCTCGTGGGTCAGCCGCTCGACGTAGGCGCTGCCGCCCCAGGGGTCGATCACCCGGCAGGTGCCCGACTCCTGCTGGAGCAGTAGCTGGGTGTTGCGGGCGATGCGCGCGGAGAAGTCGGTGGGCAGGGCGAGCGCCTCGTCCAGGGCGTTGGTGTGCAGCGACTGGGTGTGCCCCTGGGTGGCCGCCATCGCCT
This sequence comes from Sphaerisporangium album, assembly GCF_003323745.1. GTDB lineage: Bacteria > Actinomycetota > Actinomycetes > Streptosporangiales > Streptosporangiaceae > Sphaerisporangium > Sphaerisporangium album. Next base: position 397,149 of record NZ_QOIL01000001.1, on the reverse strand, counting down.
CCACGCAGGTGCGCACGACGTTGTTGAACACGTCCTGGGCGGTGAGCGACCAGCCGGAGGTCTGGCAGTGGGTGCGCAGCGACAGCGACTTGGGGTTCTCGGCGCCGAACCCCTTCACGAGCCCGGCCCACAGCAGGCGGGCGGCGCGCAGCTTGGCGACCTCCATGAAGAAGTTCATGCCGACGCACCAGAAGAACGACAGGCGCGGCGCGAACGCGTCGATGTCGAGGCCGGCGGCCACCCCGGCGCGCAGGTATTCGACGCCGTCGGCGAGCGTGTACGCCAGCTCCAGGTCGCACGTCGCCCCGGCCTCCTGGATGTGGTAGCCGGAGATCGAGATGGAGTTGAACTTCGGCATCCGCTGGGAGGTGTAGGCGAAGATGTCCGAGATGATCCGCATGGACGGGCCGGGCGGGTAGATGTAGGTGTTGCGGACCATGAACTCTTTGAGGATGTCGTTCTGGATGGTCCCGGTGAGCCGCTCGGGCGCCACCCCCTGCTCCTCGGCCGCCACGATGTACAGCGCCAGCACGGGCAGCACGGCGCCGTTCATGGTCATGGACACGCTCATGCGGTCGAGCGGGATGCCGTCGAAGAGCCGCCGCATGTCGTAGATCGAGTCGATCGCCACGCCCGCCATGCCGACGTCGCCGGCCACGCGCGGGTGGTCGGAGTCGTAGCCGCGGTGGGTGGCGAGGTCGAACGCCACCGAGAGACCCTTCTGCCCGGCGGCGAGGTTGCGCCGGTAGAAGGCGTTGGACTGCTCGGCGGTGGAGAACCCGGCGTACTGGCGGACCGTCCACGGCTGGGTGACGTACATCGTCGGGTACGGGCCGCGCAGGTAGGGGGCGACGCCGGGGTAGGTGGACAGGAAGTCGAGCCCGTCGAGGTCCTCGGCGGTGTAGAGCGGCTTGACGCCGATGCCCTCGGGCGTGTCCCACACCAGGTCGCCCGGGTCCTTGCCGGTCTGCTCCTCGACGGCGCGCGCCCACGCGGCCGGGCCGGCGTGCCCCGGTTCGCCGCCGGTCAGCGGAACTCCCGTGAAGTCGGGGATCATGGGGCCACTCCCAGGTCGTCGAAGGTGGCGTGCAGCACGTCCAGGGCGTCGCACCCGGCGTGCAGGACGGCGTCCACGCCGTCGTAGCGTCCCTTGCCCGCCAGCCAGACGCTCTTCGCGCCCGCCTCCCTCAGCGCGGCGGCGACGGGGACGGCGTGCTCGGCGTACAGCTTGTCACTGGAACACAAGCAGGCGACGGACGTGCCGCTGCGGCGGAACGCCTCGGCGATGGCGGCGGGGTCGGTGCCGGGGCCGCTCGCGACGGTGGCGAGGCCGCCCGCCTGGAAGAGGTTGGCGGCGAAGGAGGCCCGCGCGGTGTGGGCCGCGACCGGGCCGATGGTCGCCAGGAACACCGCGGGCCGGGCCTCGGCGCCGGCGGCGCGGTCGGCGCGGTCGCGCAGGTCCTCGTACGCGCCCGCGTAGCGCACGCGGGGCAGGCCTCCCCCGGCGGGCTCGGGCGCGGGGGGCCTCACCAGGCGCCGCTCCCGCGGGTCGGGGAACTCGCTGACGCCGGTGATCGGGTAGGTGCGATGGGCGATGTCGCGGGACCGGCGCGCCCAGGTGGCGGCGAGGCGCTCGGGGACGAGCCGGTCCAGGGCCGCCGCGGCTCCCCCGGCGCGCTCGATGTCCTGGAACCACTGCCAGGCCGCCTCGGCGAGGTCGGCGGTGAGCCGCTCGACGTACCAGGAGCCGCCCGCCGGGTCCAGGACGTGCGCCACGCCGGCCTCCTCGACCAGCAGGGCGTGGGTGTTGCGGGCGACGCGCCGGGCGAAGGCGTCGGGCAGCCCGAGCCGGGCGTCGAACGGCTGGACGGTGACGGCCTGCGCTCCGCCGGTGCCCGCGCCGAAGCAGGCGAGCGTCGTGCGCAGCATGTTCACCCAGGGGTCCCGGGCGGTCATCATCGCCGAGGAGGTGACCGCGTGCTGGACCTGCCCGCCGTGCCCGGGAACGCCGCACGCCTCGGCGACCCGCGCCCACAGCCGCCGGGCCGCGCGGAACTTCGCCATCGTGAGGAACTGGTCGGCGGTGGCGGCGTAGCGGAACTCGATCTGGCCGAACGCCTCCTCGATCGTGAGGCCGGCGTCGGTGAGCGCCCGCAGGTAGGCGACCCCGGTGGCGATCGAGCAGCCGAGTTCCTCGGCGTCGCCGCCGCCCGCGTCGTGGTACGGGGTGGCGTCGACGGTGAGCGCCCGGAGCCCGGGGAACTCGGCGGCGCGGCGGGCGAGGGCGGCCAGCGCGGCCGGTTCGGTGAGGGGAGCCCGGACGCCGGTGCGGGCGCGCAGGCCGAGGGGGTCGGCGCCGAGGTTGCCGCCCGCGGGGGCGACGCCGAGCCCGGCGGCCAGCCGCAGGTAGGCGTCGGCGGCCTCCTGCGTGCGGGCTCCGGCGTCGAGCACGACGGGGGCGAGGTCGAGGTGGACACCGTCCAGGGCCTGGGGCAGGGCGGCCGGGTCCAGGCCGTCCTCGCCGAGCACCAGCCACAGCGAGGTGACGCCGTTCTCCAGGTCCGCCAGCGCGGCCTCGCGGGTGGCGGCCGGGTCGGGGTGGGCGTGGCGCTGGCGTACGTCCCAGCCCCCCGGCGCGGCGCCGGCGGCCCGGGAGCCCCTGACGTACGGGGCGAATCCGGGGAGCCCGGCGTCCCCGGGCAGGTCGGCGGCGTCGTACAGCGGCGCGATCGTCACGCCGTCGTAGGTGGTGAACGACAGGGAGGCCAGGGCCTCCTCGGGCGAGCCCGCCTCCACGCCCGATCCGCGCAGCACGCCCACGGCGAGCCGCCGCCAGTCGTCCCGCGTGGCGGGAGGGAACCCGGCGGCCGGACGGAACTCCTCAGGCTGCACCCTCATGTCCCGGATCGTAAGCGATTCGCCGTCCGGGACGGGACGCCGGGGACCCCTCCGCGCGATCGGGGTCGCTCTGCGTGACCCGGGTGGCGGCGGCCGGGAGGGTCTCTGGTGAGCGGGGCCTGTCAGCCGTCCGGGCGCAGCACCGCCCGCGCCGGTCAGGAGAGCGGGGCCTCCCAGGCGGCGTCCCAGGTGAGCTTGCCGACGACGCCGTCGGCGTCCAGGCCCTGCTGCCGCTGGAAGGCGAGACAAGCGGCCTTCGAGGCGGGGCCGTAGGCGCCGTCCGCGTCGATGTTCGCGCCGCGCTTCTTCATCTGCGCCTGCCACGTGCGGACATCGTCGCCGCGCATGACCGGCGGGTACTTCAGCAGGCGGCCGGGGAACCTCGGGTGGTCTCCCGGCTCGGGGTCGGGGGGCGTCTGCCCGCCGCCGGGCCGGGGCGCGCCCTTCTTCACCCACGCGTACAGGCGGTCGCCGGGGCAGTCGGTGGAGTAGCCGTCGCGGTGGCCCTTGATCTCCCGGCCCGCGCCGCCGGTCTCGCGGAGGTAGGCGATCGCGTCCAGGACGCCGTGGAGCATCTCGTCGTTGGGCTGGACCAGGCCCGCGTTGCCGACGAGGGCGAGGACGGCGTAGTGGCCGCTGTTGAGGTCGGGCCCGTTGGCGGCGGGCAGGTGCTTGGGGCCCCGCCCGACGAAGACCTTGCGGTGACCACAGGCGATCATGCTGTAGCCGATGTCGATCCAGCCGTTGCCGTCCATGTGGAAGTTCTGGATGGACTTCACCATGGCGACGCAGCGGTCGTGGTCCTCCAAGATCGCCGGTTCCACCCTGCCACCCGTGTAGTGGACTTTGACGCCTTTTGTGGAGGTCAGAGTGGAATAGGAACCTCGGGGGGCACGGGCGCCCCAGTCTCTGCGCGTCACGATGTCGATGGCCACGAACAACTCCAGGGGGAACGAGCGCTTTCCGGACCGGCGCGCGGACCCGTCTTCCCACCCTGCGCCCGAACCTCGGCTTCGCGGCGCGCGGTGAGCGGAATCCGCATCTTGCCAACCCTATCCGCATGCTGATGCCCACATGGGGGGTTCGGCGATCCGGGGTTTCTCGATACCGACTCGTTTTGTAACTCTGCGCGAAAATGCTTGGACTTCCCGCACAATCGGCTGAATTATGAATATATGTCCATTGTGGAGGAGGTCCGTTTCCCCGCCGCGGAAGCCCTGCCCATGCGGGTGTGGCTTGACGACGGCGACTCGCCGATCGATGTCATCGACGCGCTGGCACTGTCCCCGTTCGCCAACGGGAACCAGCCCTACGCGCGTTCCGCCAGCCTGGAACGGGTGCGCCCCGACGCGGCGCTCATGCCGGCCCAGGCCCGACTGACCCGCTCCGCGCGCGAGCAGGACGGCCGCGACTCGCGCCTGGCGTGCGGGGACGGGTGGACGCTCCGGGCGGTCCGGTTCAGCAACCGCGCCGCCATCATCACCGTGACGGCCGTCAGCGACGAGCTCGCCCGCTCGGTGCTGGAGGAGGCCACCAAGGACGCGGTCGAGCCGATGCCGCAGGACAGCGGCCACGTCGACATGGGGTTCTGGTGGACGGGCGCCCGCGGGCCCCGCCGCACCGAGCGCCCCATCAGCGCGCCGCTGTGGCCGGCGATCCAGGCCAACTATTCCAAGGCGGCGCGCAAGGGACTGGAGGGCCTGATGCGCGTGACGCCGTCCGAGGTCGACGGGCGGCTGCTCCTGTTGCACGGGCCCCCGGGCACGGGCAAGACCACCGCGCTGCGGGCCCTGGCCCGCGAATGGGCCGAATGGTGCCAGGTCGACTGCGTGCTCGACCCCGAGCGGCTGTTCGCCGACCCCGGCTACCTGATGGAGGTCGCCGTCGGGTACGACTCCGACGACGACGGCCACCGCTGGCGTCTGCTGGTGCTGGAGGACTGCGACGAGCTCATCCGCGCCGAGGCGAAGGAGGCCACAGGGCAGGGGCTGTCGCGCCTGCTGAACCTCACCGACGGGCTGCTCGGGCAGGGAAGGGACGTGCTGGTGGCCGTGACCACCAACGAGGAGCTGTCCCGGCTGCACCCGGCGGTGGTCCGCCCGGGCCGCTGCCTGGCCCAGGTCGAGGCGGGCCGCCTGCCGTACGCCGAGGCGGTCGAGTGGCTGGGCTCCTCGGAGGGGGTCGGCCCGGCGGGGGCGACGCTGGCGGAGCTGTTCGCGCTGCGCTCCGGACGGGCGGGCGCGGTCCCGGCCTCGCCCGCGGAGACGACCGGCCTCTACCTCTGACGCGCTCCCGGACCGCTATACGTCCGACGCCGGCCCGGCCCCGGCCGCCTTCCACGCGGACGCCGCCGGGCCGGACCGGGTCAGCAGGGCCGGCTCGGTGCGCGCCAGCCCCCGCTCGACGGCCGGCTCGGGCTCCGGCGCCTCGCCGCCCCAGAAGGGGCCGGAAAGGCCGAGCTCCCCGAACAGCGCCCGCGCCTCGTCCGGGCTGCGGCGGCGGTACTCGCGGGTGAGGCGGCCGGCGTACCACCGGGTGGCGAGCAGCCACAGAGTGCGCAGGTCGAGGATCACGCCCCGGGGATTGCGGGTCTCGCGCAGCCACCGCCCGACGTGCTCCTCGGAGCAGAACAGCGCCTGGTGCCCGCAGGCGAACATCACGTCGTCCCACATGCGCGGGATCGGCACCAGGAAGTGGGCCACCAGGTCCGCCGTCGGCGGCTCGTCGGGGCAGACGTCCAGCGCCAGGGCGCGGCCGCAACCGGGGCAGTGGGTGGCGACCAGGCACGGCTCGCCGACCAGCGCGGGGATCGCGAACGAGTCCCAGGCGCAGCCGCCCCACCACTTGACCCGCGTGCCGGCCACGACGAATCCGAGCGGCACCGCCGACCAGGGGTGGGCCATGACGATCCGCCGCCGGTCGTCGTCCAGCACGAGCAGGTGGGCGTCGTGCAGCGCGCGGAGCGCCTCGAGCGCCTCGGGCGTCCCGATGCCGAGCTCGGCGGCGACCTCCTCGGGCCGCGGCGGCTCTCCCCGCTCGGCGAAACGCCGGTAGACGAGGACCCGCACGTCTGCGAGATCGTGCATGAGACTGACGATACCCATCCTGACCTGGGTCGATACCGGCAGGTCCACGCGGGCGCGGCGGCCCCGCCCGGCCGCGGGGGCGGGCCGGACGATACGTAAACCATCCGATGTGCCGGGTGAACCCCGAAACCACAATCGGCAAGGTGGTCACCCCATCGCCCGCCGGACTCAGCCGTGTCGCCCTCCACCGATGGACCGCAGTGATCCCCTCGGAGAGCGGCGTGACCGGCTACCTCGACCCGTTCGGCGGCGACACCACCGCCTGGCCGTACACGCGATGGACCTCCGAGGAGCACGAGATCGGCTTCCCGGCCACCGAGCTGGTGCCCTCCTGGACGGCGGCGGCGCCCAAGGGCTCGTGGCTGCGCGTGGAGCTGCGGGCGCGCACGGTGACCGGCGGGCTGACCAAGTGGTACGACATGGGCCGCTGGGCCGAGGGCGGGGACGACATCCACCGCACCTCGCTGCCCGGCCAGGGCGACGAGGACGGCGACGTCGCGGTCGACACCTTCGTCGCTGCCCGTCCCGTGCGGTCCTACCGGCTGCGGATCACCCTGTACGGGGCGGGCGCGCGGGTGCGCGCGGCCGGGGTGATGGCCTCGGCGCCGCCCGCGCGGGCCGGGGTGCCGGTCAGCGCGCCCGGGGAGGCCCGCGGCGCCGAGCTGGACGTGCCGCCGCGCTCGCAGTGGCTGCACGCCGGCCACTACCCCGAGTGGGGCGGCGGCGGGGACTCCTGGTGCAGCCCCGCCTCGGTGGCGATGGTGCTCCAGTACTGGGGCGCGGGGCCGGCCCCGGAGGAGCTGGCCTTCGTGGACCCCGCCGACCCGTGCCCGGCCGTGGACCACGCGGCCCGCGACATGTACGACCACAGCTACCAGGGGACGGGGAACTGGCCGTTCGCGGTGGCGTACGCCGGTCGGTACGGGATGGACGGGTTCGTCACCCGGCTGCGCTCGCTGGCCGAGCTGGAACGCTTCATCCGCGCCGGCGTCCCGGTGATCACCTCGCAGTCGTTCAAGGAACGCGAGCTCCCCGGGGCGGGGTACTCCACGGGCGGCCACCTCATGGTGGTGACCGGCTTCACCCCCGAGGGCGACGTGATCGCCAACGATCCGGCGGCGCCCTCCGACGACACGGTCAAGAGAACCTATCCGCGGGCCGCATTCGAGCACGTCTGGTTACGCGCGGCCGGCAGCGGGGGAATCGTCCATGTCATCCACCCGTTCGATGTCCCGCTTCCGTTTCCGCTCCCATCCTCAGAGGGCACCTGGTGATCGAGTCTCCCATCACTGCAGCCGACGTCGCACGCGTGGACGACCGCCCGTCCTGGGCCGACATCGTGCCCGCCCCGGGCGGTGAGGAGGTCTGGTGGGACGAGCCGCGCCCGGCCGAGGGCGGGCGGCGGTGCGTGGTGCGGCGCACCCCGGACGGCCGGGTGGGCGACGTGCTGCCGCCGGGCTGGAACGCGCGCAACCGGGTGATCGAGTACGGCGGCCGCTCCTGGCGGGCGCTGCCCGGCGGCGGGCTGGTGTTCACGAACTGGGACGACCAGCGGCTGTACCGCCTCGACCCCGGCGGCGAGCCCGTGCCGCTCACCCCGGAGGGGCCGTCGCGGTACGCGGACCTGATCGTCCACGGCGACGAGGTGTGGTGCGTCCGGGAGACCGAGGACCGGCGCGACCTGGTGGCGGTGCCGCTCGGCGGCGGCCCGGTCCGGGTGGTCGCGACGGCGCAGCACTTCCTGTTCAACCCCCGCGTGTCCCCCGGCGGGCGGCAGATCGCCTGGATCGGCTACGACCACCCCAACATGCCCTGGGACGGCACCTTCCTGTGCGTGGCCCCCCTGCGCGACGACGGTACCGCCGGGACGTACCGCGTCGTCGCGGGCGGGCACGAGGAGGCCGTGGCGCAGTTCGAGTGGCGCGACGACGACGCGCTCTACGCGGTCACCGACCCGACCGGCTGGTGGAACATCCACCTGGTCCCGCTGGACGGCGGCGAGCCCCGCAACCTCACCCCCATGCCGCAGGAGTTCGGCGACGCGGCCTGGAAGCTCGGCTACCGCTGGTTCACCCTCGCCGGGGACAAGATCGTCGCCACGTACGGCACGGCCGACGGCAAGCGGCTCGGGGTGCTCGACCCGCAGACCGGGGAGATGACCGACGTCGCCGAGGAGTACACCTACTGGGCGCCCACCATCTCGGCCTCGCCGGACGGCGCGCGCGTGGTCGGCGTGGCGGCGACCCCGTACAAGCCGTTCGAGGTCGTCCGGGTGGACCTGGAGAGCGGGGCGTGCGAGGTGCTGTCCCCCGCCAAGGAGCTTCCCGACCCCGAGGTGCTGCCCGCGCCGCTGCCCATGGTGTTCGACGGCGTGCACGCGCACGTCTACCCTCCCCGGGGCGCGCGGGACGGCGTCCCGTCCCCGTACGTGATGTTCGTGCACGGCGGGCCGACCGGCGTCAGCCCGCTGGTGTTCGACCTGGAGATCGCCTACTTCACCAGCAGGGGCATCGGCGTCGCCGAGGTGAACTACGGCGGCTCGACCGGGTACGGCCGGGAGTACCGTGAGCGCCTGCGGCACAACTGGGGCGTCGTGGACGTGCGCGACAGCGAGACCGTCGCCCGGGGGCTGATCGGGGCCGGGCTCGCCGATCCCGGGCGCGTCGCCATCCGCGGGGGCAGCGCGGGCGGCTGGACGTCGGTCGCCGCGCTCGTGCACAGCGACGTCTTCCGCGGCTGCGTCGCCCACTACGCGATCACCGACCCGGAAGGCTGGGCCCGGGAGACGCACGACTTCGAGTCCCGGTACCTGGACGGCCTGATCGGCCCGCTGCCCGAGACCCGGCAGCGCTACCTGGACCGCTCGCCCACCCTGCACGCCGCCCAGGCGTCCGGACCCGCGCTTATGATGCATGGCCTGGAAGACGCCATCGTCGACCCCGGCCAGGCCGAACGATTCGTCGCCGCGCTTCAGGAGCACGGCGGCCGGTGGGCGTACCTGACGTTTCCGGGGGAACAGCACGGCTGGAGACGAGAGGAAACCATCGTCGCGGCGCTTGAGGCCGAGCTCGCGTTCTACGGGCTCATCTTCGGCTTCCCCACCCCCGAGGTGCCGCCGCTGACGCTGAAAGGACCAAAGTGACAGAGGTAGCGGGCATCTGCTCGGACCTGCTCAGGATCGACACGACCAACGACGGCACGCCGGACGGCTCGGGAGAGCGCGTGGCCGCCGAGTACGTCGCGGGGCTGCTCTCGGAGGCGGGCATCGAGCCCGTCGTCTTCGAGTCGGCGCCCCGCCGCACGAGCGTGGTGGCGCGGATCCCGGGGGACGACCCCGAGGCGCTGCTCATCCACGGCCACCTGGACGTGGTCCCCGCCGACCCGTCCGAGTGGAGGCTGCACCCCTTCTCGGGTGAGATCGACGGCGGGTGCGTCAACGGGCGCGGCGCGGTGGACATGAAAGGCACGCTGTCCATGACGCTGACGCTGGTGCGCGAATGGGCCCGCACCGGGCGAAAACCCCGGCGCGACATCGTCCTGGCGTTCCTCGCCGACGAGGAGGCCACCGGCGAGTACGGCGCGGGCTACGCCGTGACCCGCCACCGCGACCTGTTCGAGGGCTGCACCGAGGCCATCAGCGAGTCGGGCGGCTTCAGCGTCCAGGTCGGCTCCGGCGACGCCCGCGTCTACCCCGTGGCGGTGGGCGAGCGGGGCACGGCGTGGATGAAGGTGACGGCGCACGGCGTGGCCGGGCACGGGTCCAAGCCGCCGGTGGACAACCCGGTCGCCGAGCTGTGCCGGGCCCTGGCGCGGCTGGCCGACCACCGCTGGCCCGTGCGGCTGACGCCCGCCGTGGCCTCGCTCATCGACAACCTCGGCCGGGCGCTCGGGACGACGATCGACCTGGACCGGCTGGACGAGGAGGTCGAGCGACTCGGCAGGGCGGGCACGCTGTTCAAGGGCGTGATCCGCAACTCGGCCAACCCGACCATGCTGGACGCCGGGTACAAGGTCAACGTCATCCCCGGCACGGCCGAGGGCCACGTGGACGGGCGGTTCCTGCCCGGCTTCCGGGACGAGTTCCTGGAGACGGTCGACAAGCTGCTCGGACCGAAGATCACCCGCGAGTTCGTCAGCTTCGGGGACGGCGTGGCCTCCCCCACCTCGGGGCTGTTCGACGAGCTGTGCGCGGCCCTGGTCGCCGAGGATCCGGCGGGCCGCCCGGTTCCGTACGTCATGACCGGGGGCACCGACGCCAAGTCCTTCGCCACGCTGGGCATCCGGGGGTACGGCTTCGCGCCGCTGCTGCTGGACCCCTCGCTGGACTACTTCGGGATGTTCCACGGCGTGGACGAGCGCGTCCCGGTCGCCGGCCTGGAGTTCGGCGTCCGCGTCCTGGACCGGCTGCTGACCGCGCCGGCCTGACGCCGCTCGCTCTGCGGGGGTAGGCATAGTGGCACACCTACCCCCCTCGGGGTCACCCGCCCGCTACCCGCGCGGCTTGAGCACCGAGTCGATGATGTAGAGCGTCGCGTTCCGCGTCTGGATGTTGCCGCAGACGACCTTGGCGTCGCCCACCTTGTAGGTGTCGTCGGAGACGCTCGTGGTGACCCTGCTGCCCTCAAGGGTGGTGAAGCCGCCGTTCTTGAAGTCGGCGGGCGACTTGCGTCCCTCGACGATGTGGTGGCCGAGCAGCCTGGCCAGGGCCCGCTTGTCGGCGGCGATCTTGTCGAACTGGTCCTTGGGGATCTTGGCGAAGGCGTCGTTCGTCGGCGCGAACACCGTGATGTCCTTGGCCGAGTTCGCGGCGTCCTCCAGCCCGGCCTTCTTCACGGCGGAGACCAGGGTGGACAACTGCGGGATGTGCGAGGCGGCGGTGACCAGCGGCTCGTTCGCGATCTCGGAGAGGCTGCCGGGGCCGGACTTCGGCAGCGCCCCGCAGCCGGACCCCACCGGCGACGGTGACGGCGACGGGGCCGCGTGCGCGGCGGCGCCGTAGGTGAGAGCCGTGAACGACAGGGCGGCCACTACCGGAAGGACGGAAAGACGGGTTCGCATGCCGGTCCCCTTTGCGTCGGCGACCCTCTCAATTATCGCCGAGCCCGCGTCCCCGGTCCCCATGCCAGGGAAGACATGCGACAAACGTCCCCCATCGCCGCCTGCCCGGACGGCATGCGCGGGCAGGCGGGGGGAGATTCGCCCAAAATCAGCGTCAGTGGCAGTGCTCGGCCGGGGCGCCGGCCTCGTAGGTGTCGTGGTGCGGGAACTCGTTGACGTACCGCTGCCGGCCGAGCGGCGTCAGGTCCAGGTAGTTGTAGGTCGTCAGCAGCAGGTCCGGCCCGCGCCCGTACGTCGAGTACGTGTGGAAGACGCGGTTGCCGTCGCGCAGGAAGACGCTCAGCCCGTGCGCGTCCTGGCCCTTGCCGACGAAGAAGCCGATGCCCTTGGCCTCCAGCGTCGCCTTGTCCATGTAGTTGTACTGGGACGGTGCGACGATGTCCTCGTCCGCGGTGACGTGGAAGTCGTAGTTGAAGTCGTTGTCGCGGGAGGAGTAGAACGGCAGCGTCCACCCCATGCGCTGCCGGAACCGCTCGATGCTGGCGATCGGGGCGCGCGAGACCAGCGCCAGCGTGGTGTCGGCGCTGTTCAGGTGCCGGACGTCACCCACGTTGTCGACCAGGAACGAGCAGCTCGTGCAGCCCACGTCGCTGTCGTGCATCCACATGAAGTGGTAGGTCATGAGCTGGCGGCGGCCCTCGAAAAGGTCGATGAGGCGGGCCTTGCCGTCCGGGCCCTCGAAGACGTAGTCCTTGTCGACCTCGACCATGGGCAGCGCGCGCCGCTGGGCGGCGACCGCGTCACGGGCGCGGGTCGCCTCCTTCTCCTTCGCCAGCAGCTCCTTACGAGCGGTCAGCCACTCGTCGCGTGACACGATCGGCGGTGTTTCCACCGGCCCTCCTAGTGATCCGAAGCGAACGGCCCCCGGCGTCATACCGACGTACGCCATGCTCGTCCACCTGTGCGCGTGGTGCCAAACGACCCCAGAAATCGCGCGGGGCGCTCTGGGGTTGACGAATACGCGGCCGGTGCGCTATCTGGCCCACGCGGTTGTCAATCGCTTTATCCGCCCCGGCGGAAATGGTTCCCGGCCCCGTCATCCGGCACACGCCTATACCGCGACGGAATCGTTCGCGCGGATTCCCAACCCGCCTGGTAGCGTCGAGATCATCGGCGGACGAACGGGGTTGCTTCGCTGATTGTCGGAGACCGGCTTCGTGACACGTCGAAGGCCGGGACCTCCGGATTCGACCACAGCGATCGACCATTGGGGATGGTTCGTGAAGCCGCACGTTCGGCGCCTTCGAGGCGCGCGCCTGATTTCGTTGTTCACCGCACTGGCCGTCACGGCGGCCCTAATCGCGACGCCGGGCACGGCCCAGGCGGCGACCCCCACCGGCGGCGAGAAGACCGCGTGGACGTACGTGTCGTCCAAGAATCCCAGAACGTCGTACTGGAACAGTTCGGAGGACGCGCCGGTCGGGAAGGGGCCGCGGGGCGCGGGGCGCTACCGGTCCTTCTTCCGCATGGACACCTCCAAGGTGGCCGGCAAGCATATCCTGGCGGGCTTTTTCCAGACCTATCTGAACAGCGGCCCCTGTGACACGGGTGTCGAGCTGTGGGTCACCGGTGAGATCACCCCCGAGACGACCTGGCGGCACCAGCCGAAATGGCTGGGCAAAATCGACGGCGCCATCACCTCCGACCAGTACGGCGGCTGTTTCATCGCCTGGCGGACGACGGACCTGGTCACCGAGGCCGCCGCACGAGGAGACCGGTACCTCACCTTCGGCCTGCGTTCCGCCGACGAGAGACATCCGGGCGAACTCCGCGTGTTCGAGAGCGACATGACGAACCACCCGTACTTCGGGCGCCTTCGCGTCCCATGGCTGCAGATGGACTACAACACGGCCCCCGACGTGCCGTCCGAGCCGAATGCCTGGAACGCCTCCGGACCCGATGAGTGCTACGGCGATCTCGGAGCCCCCGTCGGCGACGGTGGATACGTCAGGACGACGACCCCCGGGTTCAGCGCCAGACTTACCGACGACGACAATGGCTGGCAGCAGATTCGCGGGCGATTCCAGTGGGCGGCGACGCCTGGCGGGGACACCCTCGGCGAAGCCGTCACCGCTTTCACCTACCTCGGCGACGCCCCGCGCGTCTGCGTCCCGGCCGGGCAGCTCACCGACGGAAACACCTACGTCTGGCGCGTACGGGCCGAGGACCAGTACCAGCCGGCGGGTGATATCGACCTCCTCACCGACATAGGCGAGTGGAGCCCGTGGCAGACTTTCACGGTCGACACCACCCCTCCGGGACAACCGACGGTATCCTCGGCCGTCTACCCGCAGAACGCGACCGGCGCCCCGATCGGAACACCCGGCGAGTTCACACTCACTCCCGGTGACCCCTCCGACGTCGTCCGCTACGAATACCGTTTCTCCTTGGGGTCTGTTTACGGCTCCGTCCCGGCGGGGGCCGACGGGACGGCCACCGTGACGTTCACCCCGACCATCCCCGTGCCGATGACGCTGACGGTCACCGCCTTCGACCGCGGAGGCAACCGGAGCCCGAACACGGTCTACAGATTCAGGCCGTCCAGCTACCCCGCACCCGCCGTCTCCTCGACGGCCTACCCCCCGGGCCTGCCCGCCGGCGGCGTCGGCGTGCCTGGGGAGTTCACCTTCGCCCCCAACGGCGCCAAGGACATCGCCGGCTACCGGTACCGACTGAACTCCGGGAGCGTGGTGACAGTGCCGACCGGCCAGGACGGCACGGCGACGGCCACCGTGACACCGGACACGGCCGACACGAACACCCTGACCGTGCAAAGCGTGGACGCCCGAGGCATTGCGAGCCCCTCCCGCGCCTACATCTTCGTGGTCGCCGACACGCCGCCTTCCACACCCCCGGCCTCGCCCCCACCCTCACAACCCTGAGGGCCCGGCCATCGCCGCGGCGGGGCGTTCAACCCGAACGCCCCGCCGAGGTGCGGCAAGCGCGCCCGGATGACGTTCGACGAGAGGGTCAGCCCTTGGGCGTGAGGACCGAGTCGACGAGGTAGAGGTTGGCGTTGCGGGTCTGGATGTCCCCGCACAGGACCTTGGCGCCGTCGACCTTGATCTTGTCGCCTGAGCCCTTGGTGGTGAGCTTGCCGCCCTCCAGCGTGGTGAAATCACCCTTCTTGAGGTCCGCCGGGGTCTTGCGCCCCTGCACGACGTGATAGGTGAGGATCTTGGTGAGGGCGGCCTTGTCCTTCTGGAGCTTGCCGAGCTTCCTCTTGCCGAGCTTGTCGAACGCCTCGTTGGTGGGCGCGAACACGGTGATGTCCTTGGCCGAGTTCAGCTTGCCGGTCAGCCCGGCGGCCTCGATCGCCGAGTAGAACGTCGACAGGTCCGGCTCGTGCGCGGCCGCCGTGTCGACCCGGAGCCTCCCGAGGTCGGCGAGACTCCCCCGCCCCGACGAGGGCAGCGACTTACACGCCGGCCCCACCGGCGCGGCCGTCGTCCGTCGGACGGACGACAGCGGCGACGCCTGCACGGAGGCGGGCGTCACCGAGTCCCGCACGGACACCGGCGCGACGAAGCCGGTGGCGGGCACCGATGCGACCACCCCCCGCACGGACGCCGACGCGACCGAGCCCCGGACGGACCCGGGCGAGAGGTCCTGGACGGAGCCACGCGCCGCCGTGGTGACGGTCGCGAGCGACAGAGCCGCCACGACCGGAAGGGCGAGAAGACGAGTGCGCATATGCCTGTCCCCCTGTTCCATGCGTTCGCCGCGCCTGAGGGCGGCCGTCAGGCAGGGGCCGGCACACGGCCGACCGGCCGCAGGAAGATGCCGCCGAACGACCCGGCGGCGGCACGACGTCACGTCGCCGACCAGGCGGTGCCGGACACTCTCTCGCGAACAGAGCCCCGGCCCGCGGGCGACCCTTCAATTATCGCCGCACAGCCGCCCCCGCCCCCCCCATACGATGCACCGCAACCACCCAAACCTCCGCCATCACCACCCCCCTTCCCCTGGCCAAACCTTCGCCCGAGCATGGACACCCCCAAAAATCACCACGGACCACCTGGTGGACGGCGGGCTGCGCCGGAAGACGCCCGGGTAGGCGGACTCTCGACGGGTCGGGGTGGCAGGGGTAGGCGGCCGGATATCGGGGGAACGACCTCCGGCGGGGGTGTGGTGGCACGAGACGAGGCGTACGGGTGGATGTATCGGTTTCACCTGGGCGACGAGACGGTCGGCGGGACCGGCGTGCTCGCGGTACGGCGCGGGCCCGGCCTGCTCGGGAGGATCGCCTGCGCGCTGCTCCGCCTTCCCGCCACGTGTACGGCGGTGCCGGCGCGCGTGCGCGTCGTCCGGACCGCGGGGCCCGCCGACCGTCCCATCCGGGAGCGGTGGGTGCGGCACGTGGGCGCGCGCGAGCTGGTCACCGTGCAGACCAGGGCGGGGGAACGGGGCTGGGAGCGGCACGGCCCGCTGGAGATCCGCACCCGCACGATCGCCTCAGCCGGGACCGTCGAGGTGATCCAGGAGGATGCCGTGCTGCGGGCGGGACACCGGGAGGTCAGGCTGCCCGCCCCACTGGCCCCGCGGGTGGCCGCGTACGCCTGGATCGCCCCGGAAGACCGCCCCCGGCGCCCACCCAGATTCCACGTCAGGGTACAGGTCACCCTGCCGTTCATCGGCCGCCTGCTGGCCTACGAAGGCCACCTGACCGAAGAACCTCGGCCCCGCGTGGGCCAGCGCTCCGCTGTGCGGAGCTGAAAGCCGGACGTACCACCGAAACGCGGCCGGCGTCGCCATGGACCGGCCGCCTTCCCCGTCCCACTTTCCCGGATCATCGCAGGCTGTACGGGACGAGATTTCCCAGCGTCCCAGATGGCCGTTTCCCCCTTTGACGCTCGGTTTCCTGGTGAGACGCTGGCGCCGCTCGCCCGTCCCAGGCCACCCGCAACGAAGGGAAGCCCGATGAGAACAAGACGGATCCTGACGGTCCTGACACTGATGCTCGGCCTGTCGTCAGCGCTACCGGGAGTCGCGACCGCGGAACCCGGCGCCGATCCGGCCACCACCGCCACCGTGCCCCTGGGCGACAAGCCGCAGCCGCCGCAGGGCGGCAAGGACGCCCCGGCGGCCACCGACCCGCCCGTCACCGTCCTCGGCCAGTGTTTCCTGGGCTGTTCCGAGACATGGAACCGGTCGCAGACCAGCGTGCGGATCGGACGCAACTGGTGCTGGGGCGACAACACGCCCAAGGACGACAGCCTCATGTGGAACTGCACCTCCGACGGCGTCAGCCAAGAGTTCAAGTGGATCTTCGCGGGCGAGAACAGCCCGGCCAACCAGGACTGGGACACCTTCCGCGTCGACGGCGGCTGGTGCTACGCCGTGTCGATGTTCACCTTCCCAGGCCCGAGCCAGGGCGACCGCATCTACGATCGCCGTGGACTGAGCGGAATCTGGATAAAGGTGGCCAACAACCAGCGAGCCGTGGTGACACACCAGAGCACCTCGAGCTGCTGACCGGTTCTGCCGCCATGAACGGGTGACCGGCACGACCGGTGAGGTACACGGGGTCTACCTGGAACCGGTGCCGGATCCCCGAATCGGCACGCGTGAGGCTCTCACCGCGAGGCGCGGTCGATGGAACCGGGCGCTGACACGACCGGTCAAGCGGTACCGGCACGGCGTCGCCGTCCGCCGGTACCGCGCCGAGTCCCGCCGTCCGGTTGACCGGCGTCGGCTACGGGCGGTCCTCGATGAGGATGGGCTCCTCCGTCACTGTCACGGTGTCGCCGGGCCGCACGGCGGTGGCGCCGCCGTCGAGCCGACGCACCGTCTGGGCTTTCGGACCGGCGGTGGTGTCGGCCGTCCCGGTGATGGCCCACCGGATCACGGCGGTGCGCGCGCCGCCGGGTTCGGTGATGGTGAACTCGCACTGCCAGACGTTCTCCGGAAGGGAGATCGCCAGGCCGTGGCCGCACGACCGGCTCTTGGCGTGGGCGAGCCACCGTTCCAGCCGCTCCACCGCGAGCGCGGCACGGGTGGGCGCGCCTCCGTCGGCCTGCAGCACGATGGGGATCTTGGTTCCGCCCCAGTTGTAGAAGTACATGCGCTCCACGTTGTACTGCCGCGCGTACAGCCCGGTGAGGAAGAAGCGCACGGCGTAGTCGCGGGCCCTGGTGGCATCGAGCGGGCGCTCCAGCGGGATCGTGTAGGTGGTACCCGTGTTCCACACGGGCGGCTGGACGCCCGCCTCGTGCAGCACCCGATCGATGGTGGTCACCAGTTGGAGCACGCTTTCCGGCGGATCGGAGGCCGTGCGCTGGTACAGCTTGACGCTCGCGACATCGCAGTGCCCGTACCCTCCGAGCTCCGCGAACCGCCGCAGCACGCGTTGCCCCTCGGGCGTCCACAACTGCCCCATCCCGGGGCAGACCACCGTCGCCCTGGGGTCGGCCGCCCGGATGATCCCGCTCGCCCGCCGGGTCATCTCGACCAGCCTCTCGACGCTGCCGGCGTAGAACCGCCGATCGTTCGCGAGCACCCACAGCTCGTAGGCCTCGATGCGCCCGCGGTACCGCTTCACCAGAGCGCGCACGAAGGCGTCCCAGTCGGCCAGGTCGTCGGGCGGCGCGGCCCGGGATCCGTCGGGGTAGGGCGCCGCGGGGCCCGTGGGACTGGCCCACGCGGGCGTCCCTCCCAGCACGAACAGGACGGGCAGCCCGGCGCTCTCGCCCCCCGCGACGAGACGGTCGAGCACAGGCCAGTCGAACTCGCCTCGTGCCGGCTGGAGTTGCGCCCAGCGGGTCTCGCTGTCCCAGAGCCGCACCGCGCCGACCCGGAAGCCCGGCATGGTGCCGGTGGAGCTGTTCATGGTGACGCCGAACAGGGTGCGTGGCACGGGAGCGGGAAAGCTGCTCCAGGCGGGGCCGCTGATCCACTGGGCGGGCGGGCTCGGAGTCCAGGACGCCGCCGGGGTACCGGCCTTCAGGAGCGCGAGGCACAGCACCGTCAACACGCTCGCCATGACGGCCGGCCTCCGGCGTACCCACGCGTGCCCGGAAGGCGGGGACGCCACGTCGCGCCGCGCGGCATCGGGAGCGCTTTCCCGGTCGGCGTGCACCCGGTTCTCGTCCGGCCCCACGACCCCCTTCCCGAGGTCGTCGAACGCCGGCGCGTTCCCCAGACTCGCCGTGCTCACCGCACTCACCGCGCCGGCCACGCCCGGCACGCCCGGCATGTCCGCTGCGCCCGCCGTGTCCCTGCCGGTGGTCGCGCCCGTGGCCCCGGCCGCCACGGCCTGGGTCCAGCGCCGGTACAACTCGTCCACTTCCCCTTGGCCGGCGCCGCTCGCTCTCGCGATCCGCTCCAGCGGCCCGAAGGTGTCGGGAACGATTTCGCCGCGGCAGTAACGGTGCACCGTGGACCGGCTCATGCCCGTGCGACGGCTCAACGCCTCGTAGGTGCGGCCGCTACGCGCCTTGACCTCCAAAAGCAGCTCGGCCAGCCGCTCCCCGGACACCCCATCACCTCATCGCACGCGCCCAGAATGCCGGAAGTATCCCAGCGCAAGGTGAACAGCACAGGTCTCATAAAACGGCCAAACCTGGTCCAGTGTCGGCCGTGATCGTTCACGCCGGCCGGACCCGATCGAGACGCGCCGGCGTCGGACGACCGAGCCGGCCGCTGATGGCGGCCCGGCCGGGCCAAGTACGTGTACGCCCTGCCACTAGGTGGCAGACACCAGGTGCCATTGAGTATCCGCGCGGTTCAACCGCCCGGAGCTCTCTTGATAGGACGTTAAGGGAGCGGAAAGGAATGTCCGGCCATGGCGGAGGGCGACACCAGGGAACCCGGCGCGACCCCGGGTGCACGACGGACGGCGTGGCGGGCGCGCAGACCGGGCGGGTCACCGGTCGCGCGGATACGGCAGGCGGCGCAGCGGACGCCCGCGCGGCGGGACCGCTACGTCGACCTCGTCCGGGCGTTCGCCATCACGGCGGTCGTCACCGGCCACTGGCTCGTCGTCTCGATCACCCACGGCCCCGGAGGGTTCGCCGGGCGCACCGTGCTGGAGACCGTGCCCTGGACGCGCCCGCTGACGTGGGTCTTCCAGGTCATGCCCCTGTTCTTCCTGGTCGGCGGGTACGCCAACGCCGCGTCCCTCACCTCGCACCTGCGGCGCGGCGGCGTCGCCACCGCCTGGGTGCTCGGCAGGACCGCCCGCCTCGTCCGCCCGACCACCGTCCTGCTGTGCACGCTCGCGGCGGTCGCGCTGGCCGCGCGGCTCGCGGGCGTCGGCCCGTCCCTGATCGGCCTCGGGGTCTGGCTGGCGTTGATCCCGCTGTGGTTCCTGGTCGTCTACATCGCCGTGGTCGTGCTCGCCCCGGCCATGTACGCGCTGCACCGCCGCGCGGGTCTGGCCGTGCCGGTCGTCCTCGCGGCCCTGGTCGGCGCGGGTGATCTGACGCGGCTCGCGCTCGACGTCCCGTACGTGGGCCAGGCGAACTACCTGCTGGCATGGCTGGCCGTCCACCAGCTCGGCTTCGCCTGGCAGGACGGCCGCCTTCCCGCCAGACCTCTGGTCGCCGCGCCGATGGCGGTGCTCGGAGCGGGCGCCCTCGTGGCGCTGACGGTGGCCGGCCCCTACCCGGTCAGCATGGTCGGGTTCCCGGGAGAAGCGATACAGAACACCGCGCCGCCCACCCTGGCCCTGCTCGCCCTCGCGACCGCACAGACGGGCGTCGCGTTGTGCCTACGGGACCTGGGGAACCGGTGGCTGCGGCGGCCCGGCCCGTGGACGACGGTGGTCGCGGTCAACTCCGTGATCATGACGCTGTTCCTCTGGCACATGACCGCCCTCATCATCGGCGCCCTGGCCCTGTACGGGACGGGCGTGATGCCCCAGCCCGAGCCGGGGTCGCTCCCCTGGGTGCTGCTGCGGATCCCCTGGCTGCTGTGCCTGGCCGTGATCCTCGCGGCGCTGGTCGCGGTGTTCGGCCGCGCCGAGCGACGCGGGGAACCACTCGGCGCCTCACCGGGCGCGCGAGCGCCGGTGGCCGCCGCCTCGCCCGCCGCGCGAGCGCCGGTGGCCGCCGTGCTCACCGTCCTCGGCGCCGCCGCCGTCGTCGCCGCCCTCCTCGCCGTCGCCCTGGCCGGACCGGCCTATCACGGTCCGACCGGCCTGCCCCCGGCCGCGCTCGCCGTGTACCTGGCGGGCGCGTCCCTGCTGGCCCTGCTCCGCCGGCGGCACCGGGACCACCGGCCCGAGACGGCCGGTTCGCCCGCGTGAGTCCCGGGCGACCTGGAGACGGCCGGTGCGCCCGCGTGAGCCTGGACGAGGCAGGGAAGGCCGTCCACGTCAGGAGGTGCCCACGGGCGCCTCGTGGCGCCCAGACCGTAGGAGGTGCTCACGGCCTCCGGGCCGCCCAGACCGTCCTCGTGGTGCGGACGGTGAGGTCGTCGCGCCGCAGGAGGCTCGCGGGTCCGTCGCCGTCGAGGAGGACGTCGAGCGTGGCGAGGTCGTCGGCGCTCAGCACGCCGTCCAGGCCGGACCGCAGGCGCCGCAGGCTCGCCTGGGCGTAACGGCCGGTCGCCGGGGGAAGGGGCGGCGTCAACTCGATGGCGGAGGTCCGCTCGTCCTCGATGGCGAAGCCCGCCTTGGTCAGGCGCGAGCCCCAGTCGGAGCCGAAGTGCGGGTGCACGGCGATCCGCCGTTCGTCCAGGACGGCCTTGCAGCGCGCTTCGAGTCCGGGCCGGCCGATGCCGAGGTCGTCGGGGAGGAAACGCGGGAACGACTCCATCTCGGCCACGACCAGGAGCCCTCCGGGACGGAGCGTCGCGAAGACGTCGGCGAGGACGCGATCGGGATCGGCCATGTGGTGCAGGGACGAGGACGCCCAGACCAGGTCGACGGGGTCGAGGGCGGGCCACTCCGCGTCCAGGTCCGCCTGAACGGTACGAATCCGGTCGGCCAGGCCCAGCTCCCGGGCCCTTTCGGCGAGGTGGCGCAGCATGTCGGAGGAGACGTCCAGGGCGACCGCGTCTGCCCGCCCGAACCGCCGGAGCAGGGCGAACGTGCCGGTGCCGGTTCCGCTCCCCAGGTCGAGGATCCGGCGCGGGGGCGCGTCGGCGGTGAGCTCGCCGATCCAGGCGGTCACCTCGGACATGTACGCGTGCATGACCTCGGCGTCGAGGTCGAGGATCTCGGCCATGGCCGCCTCGCCGTTCCCGGCCGCGGCGTGGTGCCCGTGCTGATGCCCGTGCCCGTGCCCGTGCTCGCGGCCGTGCTCGTGCTGGTCGTCATGATCGTGGTGATGGCTTCGCATGCCTCAACGCTACGTGCACCTTGCGCCATTGACATAGCATCTTGCGTATGACGCAAGACGGTGATCTGGACGGTCTGGTCCGCATGCGCATCAGAGGGCTCCGTTTGGCCCGGGGCTGGTCGCTCGACGATCTGGCCGGGCGCTGCTACCTGAGTCCCTCCACCCTGAGCCGTATCGAGACGGGCCACCGGCGGATCAGCCTCGACCAGCTCACCACGCTCGCCCGCGCCCTCGGAACCACCCTCGACCAGTTGGTGGAGTCCGTCTCCGACGACGACGTGGTGATCAGGCCGCAGCGGGACGAGGCGCGTGGGATGATCGCCTGGGTGTTGAGCCGGGAGCCCGGTCTGACCGTGGCCAAGATGCGCGTCACGAGGCCCGAGCCTCGGCGCAGCGCCGATGAGATGAAGGTCCATCCCGGAAAGGACTGGTTCGTGGTCCTGTCGGGAACGATCGTCCTGCTGCTGGGAGAGCGGACCATCCTCGTCGAGGCCGGCCAGGCGGCGGAGTTCTCGACCATGATCCCCCACGCCTTCGGAGCTCGCGGCGGCCCCGCCGAGGTCCTGGCCATCCTCGACCACGACGGAGAGCGCATCCACCTCCGTCAACTTTCATGACGCCGGACCCGCCCCTCTCAGGGCCTGCGCCGAGACCTGATGGGTTCCAGCTTCATCGACGGCTGTCGAGCTGCCCGGCCCGTAAGCCAAGGCGGAACGCATCCCATGCGGCAGGAGGGACATAGAGCCAGGGCCCATCGGGGTTCTTACTGTCGCGCATCACGATGAACCGACCGGGCTCTGTCTTGTGGGGTGCCGTCGCTTGGTCCGACCCCATCACGGCTGCTTCGACACAGTTGCCTCCACTACCGCTGTAGCTGGACTTGTCCCAGCCAGCCATGACTTCGACGCACTCGTTTTCACCGCCGCTATGGCTGGACTTCCGCCATATCAACGCCACCTCGACACAGTTTCCTTCAGTGCCGCTGTGGCTGGACTTACGCCAGAGAGGAAGTGTCACGCCCACTTTTCCAACACCCTTCTGATCAGGTCGATCGATGACTTCTGGGACAGCGCCTCGGCTCGCACCGTATCGAAGGTATAGGCGAGCTTCGCTACATCATCAGGAACGTCGATGATCTGCCCACCGAGCACGTTCTCAATGTAACCAACCTCTGAAAGACCCGGGAGGGACAGCAAAGCAACGGGGCCGTTCACCCCTGGGTACGCACCCACGGTGGCCGGAACTACCTGAATAATGATTCGTGGCCGTGCGGCCATCTTGATCAGATGCTCCAACTGCTCTCGCATGACCGCCTTGCCACCAACTGGTCGCTGCAGTACAGCCTCATCGACGACCGCGAAGAACCCTGGCGAAGTCTTCCCCTGAAGTATCGTCTGCCGATCCAATCGCTCCGAAATCTTTGCTTCAACACGATCGTCGAAGTCCTCCAGCCCTGCCACCTGCATCAGCGCCTGGACATATCCGGGAGTTTGCAGCAGGCCGGGCACATTGAAGGGCTCAAAGTTCTTGATGGACGTCGCCACGCGTTCCGCCTCAAAGTACGAGCGAACAGCAGGGCGGTGAACAGCGCGGCGGACCAGAGGCCACAGGCGTCCGAAGTAGCCGTCCGTCTGGAGAGCCTGGTCACAGCCCTCGGCGAAGTCCTTCTTTGGGTTGCGTCTGATGTTCTCTACGGCGCTGACCTGCGCCGACGAGTAGTTGATCAGAGTGCCGAGTTGTTCCTGGGTCAGACCGGCTTCTTCTCGGAGGCGGCGTAGCTCTGCGGCGAAGAACGCGAGAGTGTCGACGACGTGTGAATGTTGACCCCCTGACGACGGCCGAAAACGGACCCCCTTCAGTAACTCTGGAGGGTGATCAAGGTGGAGGACTGGGCGGAGATCCGCCGGCTGCATCGTGCTGAGCGGATGCCGATCAAGGCGATCGCGCGGCGGATGGGCATCTCGAAGAACACCGTCAAGCGAGCGTTGGTAGCCGAGACGCCACCGAAGTACCAGCGGCCGGGCAAGGGATCGATCGTGGATGCGGTCGACCCGCAGATCCGGGCGTTGCTGGCCGAGTTTCCGGACATGCCGGCGACGGTGATCGCTGAGCGGATCGGTTGGAACCGGTCGCTTACGGTGCTCAAGGACCGGGTGCGGATGCTGCGGCCGGCGTTCAAGCCGGTCGATCCGGCGTCCAGGACGACCTATCAGGCGGGCGAGCTGGTCCAGTGCGATCTGTGGTTCCCGGCGGTGAAGGTGCCACTGGGTGTCGGGCAACAGGCGACCAGCCCGCCGGTTTTGGTGATGGTCAGCGGTTACTCCCGCTGGCTCATGGCCCGGATGCTGCCCTCACGCACCGCCGGGGACCTGTTCGCCGGGCACTGGGCGTTGCTGTCGGCGCTTGGCCGGGTGCCCAAGACGCTGGTGTGGGACAACGAATCGGCGGTCGGCCAGTGGAAGGCCGGACGGCCGCAGCTCACCAGTCAGGCCACCGCCTTCCGCGGAACACTCGGGGTGCGCATCCTGCAGTGCAAGCCCGGAGATCCTGAGGCCAAAGGACTGGTCGAGCGGGCCAACGGCTATTTGGAGACCTCGTTTCTGCCGGGACGGTCGTTCACCTCGCCGCAGGACTTCAACGCTCAGCTGGCCGACTGGCTGGGCCTGGCGAACCGGCGCCATCATCGGCGGATCGCCTGCCGGCCCATCGACCGGCTCACGGCCGACCTGGAGGCGATGCTGGCGTTGCCGCCGGTCGCTCCGATCGTCGGCTGGCGTAGTGCGACTCGGCTGGGACGCGACCACTATGTGCGCATCGCCTCGTGTGACTACTCGGTGCATCCCTCGGCGATCGGCCGGTTGGTGGAGGTGGTCGCCGACCTGGACCATGTCACCGTGACCTGCGGCGGGCAGCAGGTGGCCTGCCATCAGCGGTGCTGGGCGCCGCACCAGACCATCACCGACCCGGCCCACCAGCATGCCGCCGCGATGATGCGAGCCACTTGCGCCCAGCGCGCGCACCCGGCAGAGGCCGCCGTGGAACTGCGACGGCTGAGCGACTACGACGTGCTGTGCGATATCGAGGGGGTCGCGTGATGGTCGACACCACCACTATCAGCGGCGGCGGCCGTGCCATCGGCTCTGAACTGGCCTACCTGACCCGGGTGCTCAAAGCACCCTCCCTGGCCGCGGCCATCGACCGGCTGGCCGAGCGCGCCCGCACCCAGGGGTGGAGCCATGAGGAGTTCCTGGCCGCCTGCCTGCAACGCGAGGTCGCCGCCCGTGAATCCCACGGCGGCGAGGCCCGCATCCGAATGGCGCGTTTCCCCGCCCGCAAAGCCCTGGAGGACTTCGACTTCGACCACCAGCGCTCTCTCAAACGCGAGGTCATCGCCCACCTGGGCACCCTGGACTTCGTCACCGCACGCGAGAACGTGGTCTTCCTCGGCCCGCCCGGCACCGGCAAGACCCACCTGTCGGTCGGCCTGGGCATCCGCGCCTGCCAAGCCGGACACCGTGTCGCCTTCGCCACCGCCGCCGGCTGGGTCGCCCGCCTGGCCGACGCCCACGCCGCCGGCACCCTGCAAACCGAACTGACCAAGTTGTCACGCATCCCGGTGCTGATCGTGGACGAGGTCGGCTACATCCCCTTCGAACCCCAAGCCGCCAACCTGTTCTTCCAGCTCGTCTCCAGCCGCTACGAACGGGCCAGCCTGGTCGTCACCAGCAACAAACCCTTCGGACGCTGGGGCGAGGTGTTCGGCGACGACGTGGTCGCCGCCGCCATGATCGACCGACTCGTCCACCATGCCGAAGTCATCAGCATGAAGGGAGACAGCTACCGACTGAAGAACCGAGACCTGGGCCGTGTCCCAGCAGCAGACACCAGCAACGACCAGTAACAATAGACACGGAGGGGTCAGATTTCAGCCGCCGCTACGGGGTCAGGATTCAGCCGTCGTCGAGAGAGAGGGCTGCCGTTCGGGTCCGAGCTGTGAACCAACGTCATCTAGCCGTCCTCCGGTTCTCTACAGGTCTACAAAACCCTTCGGGGACACCTGAGTGTCTACGGAGGGCTTCAGGGTTGGTCGAAGCTCGACAAGAGCACCCGTCGTGACCGTTCCCTTACTTTCGGCAACCATCTTCAGCCATCGTGGAGGTCCGCGCAACGGTTTCTTGAAGCCCAGTTCGAAAGGTTGGGACTCCTGGTGAGCTACCCCTTGCCCGATGACGTCGAGCACCTCGACACCCTCGCCCGCGCGATCGACCCGCAGCGGTACTCCGCCCGCGTGGTGCGCGGCTACGCCCTTCCGTTCCTGCGGGTGATCTCGCTCGCGGCTCCGGCCCTGACCGAGCGGATCACCGTCCGGCGGGACGCGACGGGATCGCTCTCGTTCTGGTGGAGCTGGAACGAGCGCCTCGGCCCCGCGCACGACGTCGGCCGCGCCGTCCAGAAGATCATCACCGTGCTGGGCCCGGTGACGGCGGACGAGCGGGCGGGCGGCACCCCCGAGGAGGACGCTACGGGGAGCCCGGCATGACGAGCCGCCTGCCAATCAATCCGTACGTCCACGTCCCCCTCCAGGACGGCGACGAGCGCGACCGTACAGCGGGCGGACTTCAGCGGCTGCCGCTGGCCGCGACCGCCGAGGAGAGGTTCGCGGGCATGCTGAGCCTGCTCGGCCGACACCTGCGCGCCCACGGGATGCGCACGCTCGTCGTCCGCAGGATCGGCCTCACGCTGCGCTTCCCGAAGGAGATGGGCGTGACGACCTTCCAGAGCCCGGAGATGCGCGTCAGCGCGCCGGGCGATCCGCGAAGCGCGGTCGTCACCGTCGAGCGCGGGCGCTGCGGGCCGACGATTCTGGTCGCGTTCCCCTCCGGCGGGGTGCCGAGCCTCCGGTTGCGGCCGGTGGACGTCGACCTCACGGTCAGCCTGCTCCTGCAGATGTTCGAGATGGACGGACGCACCGTGGCCGGCACGAACCATTGGTGATCAGAACCGGTACCGGATGATGCTGCCGATGCGGCGCAGGAAGTAGATGCGGTTCATGATGGCCAGCGCCGCGCGGTAACCGGCGGGGAGCTTGGACACCTCCGGGACGTCCGAGTAGAAGAGCTGGTCCTCCAGCCGCAGCCGGGGCACGGACGCGGCCAGCTCGGCGGGGTCGTCGATTCCCCAGCGCAGGGTGGCTCCGGTCGCGCGGATCGCCGGTTCCAGGCAGCCGAGCTTGACGGCGAGGCGGCTCAGCGCGTCGAACATGATCTCGCCGGAGGGGAACCTGGCGGTGATGCCGCTCAGCAGGTCGTGCACCTCGCTCGCGGTGAGGTACATCGTCAGGCCCTCGGCGACGACGAGCACGGGGGCGTCCGCCGGGACCCGGTCGAGCCAGGCCGGGTCGGTGGCGGGCAGGCCGATCATCGTGTAGCCGGGCCGGGGCGGGAAGAGGTGCTCGCGCAGCTCGATGACGTCGGGGAAGTCGATGTCGAACCAGCGGACGGTGGGGGGCGGGTCGAGACGGTAGACGCGGGTGTCCAGGCCGCAGGCCAGGTGGATCACGGTCGCGTCCGGCGTCTCGGCGAGGTGGGCGGCGGTGAGGCGGTCGATGGTCTTGACGCGGATCGCCACGCTGAGCGCGTCGACGGAACGCATCCTGAGCTTGCCGAAGTCGTAGTCGAGGCGGTCGACGGCCTGCTCGGCGAGCGGGTCGCGCAGCACGGGGTCGGCGGACCGGCTGTGCGCGGCGCGCCCGTAGAGCGTGGCGAGCAGCGTCTCCTTGTCCCCGGTGAGATCGACCTTCTCCCGCGTCACGATTTCAATCTATGGCCACATACGCGGCGCTCGACTGCCCCTCCCCCGCATGACGGCCGACCAACATAGTTCAGGATTTCCTGAATTCAGGACTCCATGTACTTTGGGGACATGTTGACGATCGCTTCGGAGATCGAGGTCCTCGCCCGGTTCGGCCGCGCGCTGGCCGATCCGATCCGCTGCCGGATCCTGGTGATGCTCCGCCAGGCTCCGGCGCATCCCGCCGAGCTTGCGGAGTCACTCGGCATATCGCGCACCCGGCTGTCCAACCACCTGGCCTGCCTGCGCGACTGCGGCCTGGTGGTGGCCGTCCCGGTCGGCCGCCGCGCCCGGTACGAACTCGCCGACGAGCGGCTCGGTCACGCGCTGGACGACCTGCGCTCCGCGGTGGTCGCGGTGGCCTCCGACCGCACCTGTGCCGACGCCGACGAGAAGGACTGCTGCTGATGGCCACGGTCCCTCTGGCCAGCGTCCACGACTCGTCGGCGGAGCGGCGTGCGATCCTCCGCCGACGGATCCGGCTGCTCGTGGCCGCCACCATCACCTACAACGTGGCCGAGTCCATCGTCGCCATCACCGCCGGCGCCCTGGCCTCCTCCGCGGCGCTGATCGGATTCGGGCTGGACTCGGTGGTGGAGGTGGCCTCGGCGGCCGCCGTGGCCTGGCAGTTCTCCGCCACCGACCACGAGCGCCGCGAGAAGTCCGCGCTGCGCCTCATCGCGCTCTCCTTCTTCGCCCTGGCCGCCTACGTCACCGTCGACGCCGTCCGTGCCCTGGCCAGCGCGGTCGAGGCCGGGCACTCCACCCCGGGCCTGACCCTGGCCGCCCTCAGCCTGATCATCATGCCGCTGTTGTCGGCCGCCCAGCGCCGCGCCGGCCGCGAACTCGGCTCCGCCTCGGCGGTGGCCGACTCCAAGCAGACCCTGCTGTGCACCTACCTGTCGGCGGTCCTGCTGGCCGGGCTGGCGGTCAACAGCCTCTTCGGCTGGTCCTGGGCCGACCCGGTGGCCGCACTGGTCATCGCCGCGGTGGCGGTCAAGGAAGGCCGCGAAGCCTGGCGCGGGAACGCCTGCTGCGCCGTCCCCACCACCACGCGGGCCGGCGACGCCACCGGCTCCGACACCGACGGCTGCGCGGACGGCTGCTGCTCGCCCGCCGGCGAGGGCGCTCCATGATCGTGCCGGCGGCGCACCCGATACCGGCCCCGGATGACCTGCCCTGAGGGAGTGTCAGGTCTTGGCGGTGAGGATGTCGTCGAGCAGGGTGGCCGTGGTCTCCCACAGGTCGCGCTGGACGGCCGCGTCGCGGCCTGGCGGCGGGCATTCCAGGGGTTCGGCGTTCTTGGCGGAGAAGTAGCCGCCTGTGGTGCCGGCGAAGGCCGGGTCGGTCGCCAGGCGGGTGATGATCCGGGCGCCTCGGCGTGGATCCCCGATCCGGAGGGTTGTGAGGATCTTCTCCAGCGCCCCCGCGAAGGGCAATTCGCGTCCGAGCCCGGTGGTGTTGAAGCCGGGGTCGCAGCAGTTCGCGGTCACGCCGGTGCCCTCCAGCCGCCGCGCGAGCTCCTGGCTGAACATGATGTCCATCAGCTTCGACCGGCCGTAGAGCGTGGACGACTCCCGGCGCGTGTAGTCGTCGGTGAGGATGAGGTCGCGCGCCGGGGTGATGCCGCCGGAGTGTCGCGCGGCCTCGGAGGCGACGGTGACGACACGCGCGGGCCGCGAGGCCACGAGCGTGTCGCGCAGCGTGTCGGTGAGCACCCAGGGCGCGAGGTAGTTCACCGCGACCATCTCCGCGAAGCCCTCGGGCGTGACCCGCTGGGAGAACGCGTGCACGCCGGCGTTGTTGACCAGCACGGAGATGCGCTCGTGCCGTGCGCTGATCTCGCGTCCGATCCGGCGCACGTCTCGGAGTGAGGACAGATCGACCAGGTACGCGTCTACCGGCGTGCCGGGGGCGATGGCGTCGATCTCCCCGCGCAACCGGTCGATCTTGGCTTGGCTGCGGGCGACGATCCCCAGGTGGACTCCCTGTCGCGCGAGGTCGAGCGCGACGAGCCGCCCGAGGCCGTGGGTGGCGCCGGTGATGATCACTACGGGTCGGCTGTCCACAGTGTGCTTCCTCTCGGCTTTTCATGAGGTACCTCATTAACGTAGCATCGCTGAGGTACCTCACAAAATGACGCCGACCGGGGGGACGAAGCCGTGGGTGATCGGATGGCGCCCGAAGATGCCGGGATGCGCTACCTGTCCGTGGCCTATGCGGTGCGCAAGGCGGTCGACGATCACATGACCGCCGGTGGCCTGTCCCTGGCGCGCACGAAGGTGCTCCAGGTGCTGGATCGCGCGGGGCCGCTCAGCCAGGCGGCCCTGGCGTCCGAGCTGGGGTTCGCCGCGCGCTCGGTGTCCCAGGCCGTCGAGGCTCTGGAGCACGAGGGACTCGTGAAGCGGGAGCCCCATCCCGACGACCGCAGGGCCAGGCTCGTCCTGCTCACCGCCGAAGGATCGGCGGCCCTCGCCGCGGGCACCGCCGCCGGAGAGCGCGTGCTCCGGCAGATCTTCGGCGGCCTCGACCAGAAGGACCTGGCGAACCTGCACGGCCTCCTCGACAGCGTCGAGAAAAGCGTGGCGCAGGCGGCTCGGACGCCCCCGGGCTCGCGACCGCGCGGACGGTGACGCGCTACCGCGTCGAGGTGACGGGGGTCAGCGGAGTTTGGGGTCCAGGGCGTCGCGGACGACGTCGCCGAGCATGAGGAAGCTCAGGACGGTGGCGGTGAGGAACAGGGCCGGGAAGACCAGCAGGTGGGGGTACTCGGAGAAGAAGGTCTGGGCGACGTTGAGTTGCAGGCCCCAGGACACGTCGGGGTACTGGAGGCCGACGCCCAGGTAGTCCAGGGTGGCCTCGCCGGAGATGACGTTGCCGATGTTGAGCATCGCGACCACGAACACCGGGGCGACGGAGTTCGGCAGGATGTGCTTGAGCATGATGCGCCGGTCGCTCGCGCCCAGCGCTCGGGCCGCCTGGACGTAGTCGGAGTCGCGCACGGCGATCACCTGGCCGCGCATCAGCCGGGTCATGGTCGTCCAGCCGAGCAGGACCAGCACGATCGTCATGGCCCAGATGCCGTGCCCCGGGAAGGCGACCAGCACCACCGTCGAACCGAGGACGAAGGGGATGCCGAAGAACACGTCGGTCACCCGGGAGATGATCGCGTCCAGGACGCCGCCGTAGTAGCCGCCGACGAGGCCGAGGACGACGGCGATGAACAGGGCGAAGACCGTGACGGCCACGCCGATGAGCACGGACGCGCGGGTGCCGTGGACGATCTGCGACCAGTAGTCGCACCCCTGCAGGTCGTACCCGAACAGGGCGGTCGCGTCCGGGCCCTTCTTGGACATGCGCAGCCGGCAGCCCTCGTTCGGGCCGAGGCGAGCGAACAGCGAGGGGAAGGCGGCCATGGCGCAGGCGAGCAGGAGGATGACCGCCGAGATCCAGAACAGGACGCGGCGCCGCAGGTCGAGCCAGGCGTCGTACCAGAGCGAACCGCGCACCTCGCGCGCGGGCCTCGGGCCGGGGGCGGCCGTCTCGGCGGAGGCCTTCAGGTCAACCACGGCGGATCCTCGGGTCGAGCACGCCGTACAGCAGGTCGACGAGCAGGTTGGCCAGGATGAAGATCATCACCAGCAGGGTGGTGACGCCCACCACGACGGGCCCCTCCTGCAGCTGGATGGACTGGAAGACCTGCTGGCCGATGCCGGGCAGGTTGAAGATGCCCTCGGTGACGACCGCGCCCGCCATGAGGTTGCCGAAGTCGACGCCGAGGTAGGTGACGACCGGGATGAGTGAGTTGCGCAGCGTGTGCCTGCCGATGATCCGCGTCCGGCGCATGCCCTTGGCGGCGGCCGTGCGCACGTAGTCGGCGCGCAGGTTCTCGACCACGCTGGTCCTGGTCAGCCGGGCGACGTAGGCGAGGCCGAAGGAGCCGAGGACCATGCCGGGCAGGAGGTAGCTCAGCGGCCAGCCCTGGTCGGTGCCGGCGGTCGGGAACAGGCCGAGGTTCAGGCCGAGGACGATCTGGGCGGTGTAGCCGACGACGAAGACCGGCACGGCGATGACGAACGTCGTCCCGGCCAGCACGGCGGTGTCGGCGAGCCTGCCGCGGCGCAGCCCGGCGAGCACGCCGAGGCCGATGCCGACGACCAGCTCGAAGACCCACGCGGTGAGGGCGAGCTGCGCGGTCACCCCCCAGCGATCCTGGAGCAGCTCGCTGACCGGCTGCCCGGTGAACGTCTCTCCGAGGTCGCCGCGCAGGAAGACGCCGGCCATGTAGAGGCCGTACTGGACGATCAGCGGGTCGTTGAGGTGGTAGTGCTCGCGCAGCGCCTGGAGGACGTTCTCGGGCAGCGGCTTGTCCCCGGCGAGGGCGAGGATCGGGTCGCCGGGCAGGGACCACACCATCGTGTAGATGAGGAAGGTGGTGGCCACGAAGACGGGGACGGCCTGGAGCAGGCGGACGACGGCATACCTCACGGACGCGCTCCCCCGCCGCACGGCCCGGCCTGGCCGCACGATCCGGCTCCCCCGCCGTGCCCGGCCACTTCGTCATGCGCCCCGGCGAGCCCGCCGTGCGACCCGGTATCGCGGTACGGCCCGGCCGTCCCGGTGCGGGCATGGGAGGGCCCCGGCCGGCGCGGGGCCGGGCGCGGGGTCCTCGTGGTGCGCATTCCTACTTGACCGTGATCGCGTCGAGGTTGGGGCTGTAGGCGTCGATCTTCACGTCACCGATCTTGCCGGAGTAGCCCGCCTGGTCCTGCCAGTTCCACAGCGGGATCATCGGCATCTCGCGCAGCGCGATGTCCTCGGCCTGCTGGTAGAGCGGGACGCTCGCCTCCATGCTCGCCGCCGCGTTGGCCTTGGCGATCAGGTCGTTGAACTCCTTGTTCTCCCAGCCCATCCGGTTGCCCTCGCCCCACATGCTCTGCAGGTAGTTCTGCGGGCTCGGGTAGTCCATGACCCAGTTGTTGCGGTACGGCCCGTCCTCCTTCTTCTCCCTCAGCGTGGAGAGGTAGTCGGCGGCCGGGATCTTGCGGAACTGGATGTCGGCGATGCCGAGGTTCTCCTTGAGCTGGTTGGCCACGGCCTGCATCCACTGCTCGTAGCTGGGGTCGGCGTTGGAGAAGTAGAGGTTCAGCGTGCCGGTGAACCCGCCCGCCTGGTCGTACAGCGCCTTGGCCTTCGCCGGGTCGTACACGCACGCCTCGCCGCAGGCCGTCTCGCGGTACCCGGGGACGAGCGGCGCGACCAGCGAGGACATCGGCTTGAACGCGCCGCTGTAGACGGCG
Organism: Sphaerisporangium album; assembly: GCF_003323745.1. Taxonomy (GTDB): domain Bacteria; phylum Actinomycetota; class Actinomycetes; order Streptosporangiales; family Streptosporangiaceae; genus Sphaerisporangium; species Sphaerisporangium album. The sequence continues at coordinate 364,614 of NZ_QOIL01000001.1, read as the reverse complement.
TCCACGATCGCCTGCCGGTCGATGGCCATCGAGATCGCCCTGCGCAGCTCCGGCTTCTGGAACCGCTTGTCGAACACCGGGAAGCCGAGGTAGTCCATCGTGCCGCTGGCCGTCGGGACGAACCGGTCGCCGAGCAGCTTCTTGGCCTCGCTCGCGCTGGCGGGCGGGATGGTCTGGAGCAGGTCCACGTTTCCGGCCCGCAGGTCGGTGTACGCGGTGTCGCGGCTGGCGTAGATCTTGAACAGGACGGCGTCCGCCTTGGCGGCGCGCGCGCCCGCGTACCCGGCGAACTTCTTCACCTTGATCTGCCGGTTGTGCGCCCAGGCCCCGTCGAGGGCGAACGGGCCGTTGCCGATCGGCGCCTGGTCGTATGCCTTGAGGTCGGTGAACGCGGCCTTGGGCATCGGCGCGAAGCCGGTGTAGGCGAGCGTGATCGGGAACTGGCTGAACGGCTCGGTCAGGTGCACTTCGAGCGTGTTCGGGTCGACGACCTTCAGGCCGCTCATCTTGTCGGTGGCGGGCTTGGCGCCCTCGGCCTCGGGGTTGAGGTCGGCGTACCCCTCGATGTTGGTGAAGTAGTAGTTGTTGGTCCAGGCGTTCGGGCCGTACGCGGTGGCGTTCCACGCGTCGGCGAAGCTCTCGGCCGTGACCGGCTCGCCGTTGTGGAACTTCTGCCCCGGCTTGATCTTGATCGTCCAGGTCTGCTGGTCCTGGCTGGTGACCGACTCGGCGGCCCGCATCTGGGGCTGCCCGCTCGGATCCAGCACGACCAGCGTGTCGAACAGCGCCTGCAGGACCGTGATCGAGTAGCTGCTGGAGGTGTTGCCGGGCATGAGGTGGTCGGGCTCGTTGAGGGCGACGGAGAACTGCTTCGGACCGCCCTGACCTCCCTGTCCTGCCTGGTCACCGCTGGAACTCCCGCTGGAACCGCCGCAGGCGCCGAGCGCGAGCGCCGCCGCGAGCATGACGGCGGCACCCCGCGCCTTGTTCAGGACCGTCACTGTTCCTCTGCCTCTCCGTCGCTCCGGCGTGATGCCGGAGAGGCTAAATAGGCGGGCAAGGCTCTACATCGGAAGGTTTACGTATTCCCCCAACGATCTCTGTCCGGCAAGCTGATCGCGGAGGGTCAATGGATAGCATCACCCTGAGCGCGCGCCACCTCCATGCGTTCGCCGAGGTGGGGTTCCAGGTTGCCGGCGGATCGGGGGCGCACGGCGCCATGACGGCGCTGCGCAAGATCATTCCGGTGGAGGCGTACGAGTTCGTCGCCTACGACCCCGCCACCGGGCGCCATCGCAGCCTGGTGTCCTCCGGGTACGCCCGCGTGGACGAGGACGCCGCCGAGGAGTACGCCCGCCTGGACCCCTACCGCCGCGCCATGGCCTCCCGCGTCCCGCTGCCCATGGGCTCGCCCGGGACGGAGCTCTACTACCGCAGGCACCTGGAGCCGTACGGCTGGCGCTCGGGCCTGACCGCGCCGCTGTTCGTCGGCGACGTGGGCGAGGCCCGCTACACCGGGCTGCTGCACGTGAACGCGCGCCGCGCGCTACCGCCGGAGACCGGGACGGTGCTCGGCGCGGTGGCGAGCACGCTCGCGCACGTCACGGACGTCACCCGCTGCGTGATCGACCCGTTCGGCCTGCCGCCGGGCTTCCACGCCGTCGCCTTCGAGCGCGGCGGGCGGCGCCGGGCGGTGGCCGGGTGGCCGGGGTCGGAGGCCATCGAGCGCGAGCCGGCGATGGCGGACCTGGCCAGGGACTTCATCGACTCGCGCGAGCTGTCGCGGCGCGGGCTGTGGCCGGACTCGACGGGCCAGTGGCGGGAGGTGCGGGTGCACAGGGCCGGGGTGGGCTTCCACGGCGCGATCCAGGGCGCGGTGATCGCCGAGCGGCCGTGTTCCCTGCCCTACGACCTGACCGCCCGGGAGGTCGAGGTGCTGACCAGGGTGGCCTTCGGCGACTCCAACCCGCAGATCGCCGCGGCGCTGGTGCTCAGCGTCCGTACGGTGACCACGCACCTGGAGCACATCTTCGCCAAGCTGGGCTGCGACAGCCGCACCCGCCTGACGACCAAGGTGCTGGCCGAGGGCCTGTGCCGCCTCGACGTGCCGTGACCGGGGGAGGCCCCCGAGGGCCGCGGTCAGCGGGCGACCCTCAGGGACTTGGTGGAGTTGCCGGGAGTGACGGGAGCGGAGCTCAGCAGGTCGACGTGCATCTCGAACCACACGTTGTTCGTCCCCGCCTCCCGGATGAAGCCCCAGCGGTGCGCCAGGGCCTCCAGCAGCAGCAGTCCGCGGCCCCCGGTGTCGAGGGGCGAGGACGGGCGCCAGCCGAAGGGCGGGTCGAGCGAGCCCGCGTCCTGGACGGCGATCCGCACCCACTCGGCGGAGTAGGACACGCTCAGCGTGAACGTCCCGCCGTCCCCCGAGTCGGAGTGCACCACGGCGTTGGTGGCGATCTCGCTGGTCAGCAGCACACAGTCGTCGTGGAGCGGATGTTGCGCGCCGAGCGCGGAGGACACCAGCCGCCGGGCGCGCGCCACGGCGTCCGGATCCCCCGCGAGGTGGAGCACACGGTCACTGTCCGCTCCCGCCCTGCCGTACGGTGATGAAGTCATGCGACCCCCGATGAGTGATCTGCTCGCACCCTCGTGTTAAGGACGCCGCGATCATCGTCGGAGATGTCGCCAAAAGGTAGGAACCCGGTCGCCACGGGGTGGTCCTGCCTCACCGCGCGGGGAGCTCACGTACTCAGAGGGGATATTTTCCTCACCTCTGGACGAACGGGTCTGTGCGCACCTCAGGACCGCGACGGAGGCGGCAGGCTGATGTGCCCGTCGTCGTCGGCGTCGGAGACGTCCTCCTCCACGATGTCCGACGCCGACCGCACGATCAGCGGGTCAGGGGTGCCCACCACGTCGTGGTCCTTGTTGTCGTAGTCGAACAGGCTGAGGACATGGCGCATGGCCTCGATGCGGCCGCGCTTCTTGTCGTTGCTCTTGATGACCGTCCAGGGCGCGTCCTCGGTGTCGGTGTTGAGGAACATGTCCTCCTTCGCCCGGGTGTAGTCGTTCCACTTGTCGAGCGACTGCAGGTCCATCGGGGAGAGCTTCCACTGCCGCACCGGGTCCACCTGGCGGATGATGAACCGCGTGCGCTGCTCGCGCCGGGTGACCGAGAACCACAGCTTGACCAGGCGGATGCCGTCGCGGACGAGCATGCGCTCGAACAGCGGCGCCTGGAGCATGAACTCCTGGTAGTCCTCGGGCGAGCAGAAACCCATCACCCGCTCGACCCCGGCGCGGTTGTACCACGACCGGTCGAACAGGGCGATCTCCCCGGCGGCGGGCAGGTGGGCGATGTACCGCTGGAAGTACCACTGCGTGCGCTCGCGCTCGCTCGGCTTCTCCAGCGCCACGACGCTCGCGCCGCGGGGGTTGAGGTGCTCCATGAACCGCTTGATCGTCCCGCCCTTGCCGGCGGCGTCGCGGCCCTCGAAAAGGATCACCAGGCGCCCGCCGGTGTCCTTGAGCCAGTACTGGAGCTTCAGCAGCTCGATCTGGAGCAGCCGCTTGGTCTGGTCGTACTCGGGGCGCGACATGCGCTCGGTGTAGGGGTAGTGCTCGCGCCAGGTGTCGACCGGCCGCCCGTCGGCGTAGAACAGGACGGGATCGTCGTCGTCGCCCGCGTCGACCCAGAGGCCGGGGGTCCGGTCGAGCAGTTCGCTGGTCGGCAGGTGCGCATGCATGAAGTCAGACTGCCCCGAATCCATACTTTTAGCATTTCACACCTTTCGGATGCCTTTCCTACGTCGTGATGAACAGTGCAGATCATCGGGGACGGATCATCGGGGACGGCCGCCACCGCGCCCGTCCCGGCGACGGGTCAGCGGAACACTCCGGTGTGGCCGAGCGAGTGGAGCCCCGGCTGCGGGTAGACCGCCAGCCCGTGCGGCCCGGCGCCGACCTTGATCTTGCGCACGACGCGCCCGTCGCCGGTGTCGAAGACGTAGACCTCGCCGTTGTAGCGCCCGGCCAGCCACAGCTGGCGGCCGTCCGCCGAGACCCCGCCCATGTCCGGGGAGCCCCCGCCCGGGATGCGCCAGATGTCGACGGGCCTGCGCTTGGCGAACGACACCACCGACACCGACCCCGCGCCGCGGTTGGAGACGTAGAGGCTGCGGGAGTCGCGGCTGACGTAGAGCCCGTGCGCGCCCGCGCCCGTTCTGACGAACCGGTCGACGCGGAACTTCTCGGCGTCGACCAGCCAGATGCCGCCCATCGCCATGTCGGCGACGTAGAACGTCCGCCCGTCGGGTGACAGCTTGACGTCCTGCGGCATGCTGTGGGCCGCCCCGTCGTGGTGGGCCGGGAGGTGCACCACCTTGCGCACCTTGCGCGCCACCCAGTCGACGGCCACGAGATGGCCGGAGAACTCGCAGCTCGCCAGGAAGATGGAGCCGTCCACGGTGAAGTCGGCGTGGTTGATGCCCCGGCACGGCATGTCCATCGAGCCGCGCAGTTTGAAGGTGCGCGGGTCGCGGAAGTCCAGGCGGTTCAGCCGCTCGGCCATCACCAGCGCCGACGTGCCGTCCGGGGTGAAGTAAAGGTTGTAGGGGTCCTCGACGGGGATCGGCTTGCCCGGCCTGCCGCTCACCGGGTCGATCGGGGTGAGGGTGTTGCCGTCGTTGTTGTTCACCCAGAGGGTCTTCAGGTCCCAGGACGGGACGACGTGCTGCGGGCGCCGGCCCACCGGGAACTCCCGGATCACCTTGTAGGTCTTCGGGTCGATCACGCTGACGGTGCCGCTCTCGCTGTTCGGCACGTACACCCGCGAGGGGAACTTCGCGACCTCAGGGCTGAGCATGCCGGGCCGGTCGTTGGCGTAGACGTCCGTGACGGTTTTCCCGGCTCCGCCCGCCTTGGTCTCGGCCTTACCGGCCTCGTTACCGGCCGCTTTCCCGGCCCCGCCGTTCGGCTCGGCCTGGGCGCCCGGAGGCTTGGCCGCCGTCACCGCCTCCCCGCCGCGGGCGTCACCGTCCGAGCAGCCGGAGGCCGCGACGGTGAGGGTGGCGGCGAGTATGAGCACGGCGGCGGGCGGCCCGCCTCGCCGCGTCGTCGCCGTCATCCGCGTTCCGCCGTTCGCCCCCGCATGACCTGCCCTCTCTGTCGTCCGCTCCGGCTCCGACCGGCTACGGAAACGCTAGGAGCGGGAGGGACGGCGGGCGCTCACCCCGTGGTTAGCGGCGTGTTCGCCGTGAAGGGGACACCTGCGGCGCGCGGCGCGCCACTGCGCACTCCACAGCGTTTCTGCGCAATCAGCGACAGAGCGGGCACCGACCGGTCAGCTCGGCGCGTCCCTGTGGAGCCACCGTGAACGGCTCCGACCCCGGCGGCCGGCGGGCGAGGGGCCGGTGGGAGGGATCATCTCCGGCTCCACATGCCGATCCGGACACGCACCCCCGCCGAGGCGTGCACGAGCGGCTCCTGCGCGGGGGCGGGGAGGCCCGCGGCGCGCACGACGTCCTCGTCGAGGTGGGTGAGGCGGGCGTGGCGCAGGGGCCAGGGGCGGTGCTCCACCCGCGCGGAGGCGAGGCCGCCCGCGACGACGGTGAACAGGCGGTACCGCTCGGTGAGGAACTCCGCGAGCCCGTCGCGCCCGGCCAGCGGAGGGCCGAGCTCCACGTCGGCGTCGCACCGCGCCCCCGCCGGCCCCGGCACGCGGCGGCGGGACCGGTAGACGTAGCGGTCGCCGTCCGCGCGCACGGACATGTCCGACCAGAAGTACGGCAGCCGGTAGCCGGCCCGGCCGCCGACCACGGCGGGCAGGTAGCCGGCGTCCAGCGACAGGAACCACAGGCCGGAGCGGCCGCGCGCGTCCCGCACGTAGGTGCGCACGTTCGTCTCGGGAAACCAGGACGACCCGGGCGGCGGCGGCACCCCGGGCACACGCAGGCCCTCCATCGCGAACGGCACGAGGCCGACCCAGGCGTCGCCGTCGAACTCCTCGGCCGTGAGACCGCGGGGCAGCAGGCGCTGGACGGCCGCGGCGGGGTACCGCCAGTGGATGAACGTCAGATCCGACCACGCCTGGTACATGATCGGGCGCGGCACGCGTGTCGTCCCCATGCCGGTGCCCTACCCCGGACGGGCGCCGGCGACCACGCGATTGGGGAGGGAACGGCCGGGTAGGTCACCGCGCGAGCACGGAGCGGAGCGCGGGGCCGTATGGAGCGTAATTTCAAGATCCGCCCGCTGGGCGGGGCGGCGGGATGCCTGACGATGATCATCATCTCGGTCGTCCTGTCGGTGCTGCTCACGGTGCTGGTCAACGCGTTCCTGCGCTGACCGCCACAGGGCGGGACGGCTACGAACGAGGGCCGGGCGGCCAGGCGCCGCTGGTCGACGCCGGTCCTGCGCTGACCGCCACACGCCGGGAGTCCTCCGCCGGGTGCGACTCCCCCCGCGCCGGCCGGGCCTTTCCTCCCCCGGCGGCGAGGTGGCGGGGGGTAGGGTCGGGCGCGTGGCGCTTCCCGGAGGTATCGACGTGGCATCGCGGGGAAACGGCTCCGGCGTGAACGCGCGAACGGATCCTCTCGGCGCGGCCCCGCCGCAAGGCCGTCAGGCGGACCCGGGCGCCCGGTGGGCCGGGCCGCGGCTGGCGGGTCTGCTGATGACCGGCGTGCTGATGACCGGCTGCGCGAGCCCGGCCACCGAGCCGGTGACGCCCGCGACACGACCGGCCGCGTCCCCCGCCCCGCCGTCCACGTCCTCGGAGCCCGGAGCGTCCGAGACCGGAGCGTCCGAGACCGTGGGCCCCGATGACGGTTCCCCTCCCCCGGGGACGCCGCGGCCGTCCGCGCACGGAGACGCCCTGCCCGCGCCGGACGCCGCCGTCCCCACCGACCCGGAGCGCCTGGCGGAGGCGCTCGTGCGGACCGACGCCGCGCTCGGGCGGGCCGTGGACGCCTGGCTCGGCGAGGACCGGAAGGCCGACGGCGAGCCGCCCGAGCCGGTCGTGCTGCTGTCGCTGTACCAGCAGCGCGTGTACCGCCTCATGGGGCACCGACCCGAGCTGGCCCGCCGGGTCGTCGAGCGCCTGCCCTCCCGCCTGGCCGCCCGCGCCCGGGACGACGCGGAGGCGGCCCGCAGCCTGTTCTCGCTGACCCGGCCGACCTCCACGCCCGGCAGGTTCCGCACCCAGGAGCCGCCGGACGCCGAGAAGCTGCGCGGCCACCTGCGGGAGGGCGAGCGCAGGTTCGGGGTCGGCTGGGAGGTGCTCGCGGCGGTCATGTTCGTGGAGACCAAGTTCGGCCGCCTCAGGTCGCCGAGCTCGGCGGGCGCGCAGGGCCCGATGCAGTTCATGCCCGCGACCTGGAGGGCGTACGGCCTGGGCGGCGACGTGCACGACCCGCGCGACGCCGTCCTCGGGGCCGCCAACTATCTGCGCGCGTCCGGCGCGCCCCGGGACTACCGGCGCGCGCTGTACGCCTACAACCACGACCGGCGGTACGTGGACGCCGTACAGCGCTACGCCCGGATGATGCGGCGCGACCCGCGCGCCTATTACACGTACTACAACTGGCAGGTCTTCGTGCTCACGACGCGCGGTGACCTGCGCATCACCGGCCCCCGGGGCTAGCCGCCAGGTCCTCCTCGGCCCGGGGCGCGCCCGCGTCCAGCGGCGCCTCCGCGATCGGCGACTCGGTGACCGCCGGTTCCCCGTCCGTCACGGCCGGGGCCGTCGCGGGGCGGGTCATCCCGGCGAGGGCGGCCACCACGGCGAAGACCGTGATGACGCCGGACCCCCACCAGACGCCGTCCGGCCACAGCGTCCACAGCGTGACGCCGATCACCGGCCCGGCCGCGTAGCCGATCTGCATGGGCATCGCCGCCGCGGCGATGTACCGCCCGCGCATCCCCGGAGGGGCGACCTGCCCGGGGTAGGCGGACACGGTGGGGGTGCCGACGATCTCGCCGAGCGTCCACACGAGCGTCGCCACCACGAACATCGCGACCGCGGGCCCGGCGACGTAGAGGTTCATCCCGACGCCGACCAGCCCGACGCCGACCGCCACGGCCAGCTTCGCGGGCATCCGCTGCACGAACTTGGTCAGCGGCAGCTCCAGCGCGATGACGACGACGGCGTTCAGCGACAGCAGCGCCGCGTACAGCTCGGGCGTGTTCCCGTCCGCGGTGACCTGCAACGGCAGCACGGAGACGTGCTGGATGTAGACAACGGCGTTCAGGAACAGCGCCAGCATGAACAGCGTGAACCGGCGGTCCGCCAGCACGCCGAGGTACGACCCGCGGCCCGCGCCGTCCGCCGCGGCGTCCTTGCCCGCCACCGTGTGCGGCAGGGTGAGCGCGAAGACGGCGAACAGGACGGACGTCACCGCGTCGACGTAGAACATCAGGTCGTAGGAGTAGGTGATCAGCAGCGCGCCGAGCAGTGGCCCGGCCGTGGTGCCGAGGTTGAACGCCAGCCGGTACACGGCGAAGACCATGACGTGCTGCCGCTCCGGGGTCAGCTCGACCAGCATCGCCGAGGACGCCGGGCGGTAGGCCTGCCCGAGCGCGCCGACGACGGCCGCCACCACAACGATCAGCGGCAGGCTGGGCAGGACGACGATGAGCGTCGTCAGCGCCCCCGCGCCCGCCATGGACGCCACGATCGTCCACCGGTAGCCGAACCGGTCCGAGACGGTGCCGCCGGCGAGCACGCCGGCCACCGAGCCGACGCCGTAGGCGCCGAGGGCGAGGCCCGCGCCGTACGCCGCGAACCCCTTGTCGGTCAGGTAGAGGACCAGGTAGATCTGCAGGAAGTTGCCCAGCCGGTTGACCAGCATGCCGGTGAGCAGCAGCCACACCGGCCGCGACATCTCGCGAACCGTCTGGACGACGGACGGGTGCTCTGCGCTCATCGGGCCGCGACCTCCGCGGGCGTGGCCTCCAGGGGGCGGCCGGTGATCTCGATGATGCCCGCAGTGTCCACCTGGGCCTCCTCGGGGGTGTCGGCCAGGGTGATGATCCGGCCGTATCGGGCGATGTAGCCGCGCGGGGGCAGGCGCAGCACCGCGCCCGGGTCGGCGAGGACCTCGGCGCTGTGCACCGGCGGGGTGAGCCGGTCCTCGTGGACGGTCACGGTCTCGACCGTCAGGTCCCGCTCGGGGTAGAGGAACGCGACCGTGGCGACCTTGCGGTGCGTGAACGCGGTGTCGGGCTCGCGGCCCGCGGCCACGTCCGCGGCGGCCAACGCGAGGTCGACGCCGGTGGCGAGGTGGCCGAGGTAGGGGATCATGTCGCCGCCGAGGCGGGCGTTGACCTCCAGCAGGCGCGGGCCGCGCGGGCCGAGCCGGAACTCGGTGTGCGTCACGCCGGTGTGGAAGCCCAGCGCCTCGTGGGCGCGGCGCAGCGCGTCCACCAGCTCGGGGTCGGTCAGCAGCGGGTCGGCGGCGTCGACGAGGTGGCCGACCTCCTCGAAGAACGGCGCGAAGCCGACCCGCTTGCGCGCGAGGGCCAGCGGCACGCAGTTGCCGCCGTAGAACACGGCGTCGACGCTGATCTCCGGGCCGTCCACGTACTCCTCGACCAGGACGGACACCTCGTACACCGGGACCCCGGGGTAGGACACGGCGGTGGCGGCGGCGTAGGCGGCGGTGACCTCGCCGGGGCCGGCGGCCAGCTTGACGCCCATGCTGCCCGCGAGGCCGCGCGGCTTGAGCACCACCGGGTAGCCGATCTTGTCGGCGGCGGCCAGCGCCTCGTCCAGCGACGCGACGCCGATGGAGATCGGCTGCGGCACGCCGGCCTCGTCCAGGGCGACGCGGGTGGCGTTCTTGTCACGGCAGGCCGCGATGACCTCCGGCGGGTTGCCGGGCAGGCCGAGCGCCTGGCTCACGAAGGCGGCGGGCCACACCAGGCCCTCGTCGTAGCAGAACACGCCCGCGACGTCGTGACGGGCGGCGACCTCGCGGGCCGCCTCGACGAGCTTGACCGCGTCGGTGTTGTCCACGACGGTGTTGCCGGCGACGTACGGCGCCTCCCAGGACACCTCCGCCGGTTGCAGCAGCCACAGCCGGTAGCGCGGGGCGACCGACCGCAGGATGAACTCCCTGTTGCGCTTGGAGCTGCTGCCTATCAGTAAGAGCAACGGCTTGCCGGACTCGGCGTCCAGTCCCATCTCCCGCTCCCTCGCCGGACGGACCTCGTCCGTGCCGGTCATCGCAGTGGTCGTCTTCGGGTCTTTCCGGTCTTGCGGTTCGTGCGTCAAGAGGAACACCGGTCCCTTCGGGGGGCGAAGGTGATCGCCGTCAGGCGGCCGCCGGGTCGATCACCAGTCCGCGCTCCAGCTCGCGGATCACCTTGTAGTCCCGTTCGACCTGCTCGGGGTCGGGGTGGGACAGGATGGCGAACCCGAAGTCCAGGCTGTCCACCAGGCTCCTGGTCGCCTCGACGTGGTCGCCCTCGGCCAGGTTCATCACCGAGAAGTGGTGGCTCGGCAGGTCCTTGACCGCCTCCAGCGCGGACACGTCGCGCACGGTCCCGGAGGCCCGCGCGATGTGGAAGACGCACATCTGGTGGCGCTCCAGCCGGTACCCGAGCGGGACCTCGCCGCCCACCAGGGCGCGCACCGTGCGGTCGATCTGGCTGTCGCCGGTCGCGACCCGGTTGAACCGCGGCTGCCCGCCGCCGTGCGCCCGCGCGCCGAGCTCGATCAGCACCGGGCCGTCGCCGGTGTTCATGATCTCGATGTGCGCGGAGCCGAACCGCATGCCGACCGCGTCCAGCACGCCGCGCGCGTACTCGGCGAGCGCGGGGACGGCCGGGTCGTCCTCGGGCACCCAGCGCATGGTGTCGTAGACGGCCATGTGCGGCCCGTTGTCCACCTTCTGGTAGCGGCACACGTCCACCAGGCCGTGCCGTCCGCCGTCGGTGAAGGTGTCCACGACGTACTCGGTGCCGGTGAGGAACTTCTGTACCAGCAGCCGGTCGTCCACGTTTCCGAACTGGTTGACCCGGCCGAGGCCCCGGGCGAACACCTCGGCCCAGCCCACGCCGCCGGCGACCTTCACGACGCCGTCGGTGCTGGCGCTCATCGGCGGCTTGACGACCAGGTCCCGCCCCTCCAGGCCCTCGCGGGCGAGCCACCGCTCGACCTCGGCGGGGTCGTCGGTGCAGATCTGCGGGATCACCGCGAGCCCCGCCGCCGCCACCGCCTCGGCCATCCTCCACTTGTCCCGCCGCGCGGCGGCGAGCTCGGGCACGTTGGCGCGGCCGGGGGTGACCAGCGGCGCCAGGCGCTCGGCGAGCTCGACGCCGGACTCGCCGCCCGCGATCACGCAGCGCGGGTCCAGCGCCCGCAGCTCGCTCGCGAGCGCGTCCAGGTCCCCGCCGAAGACGATCTTGCGACGGTGGTCCTGCGGCCGGTACGAGGCGGCGTACGCGTCGGGCGGGCGCTCGGCGGTGAGCACGGCGACCACCTCGACGCCGCGCTGGGCGAACGCGGCGGCGAACAGCGCGCCCGAGGAGTACGGGTCGACGACGACCACGGGGCCGGTCGGGTGGGCCTGCTCAGCCACGGGACTCCCCCTCCCCACCGGCCAGGGCGGCGGCGGCCGCGCAGAACCGGCGCACCATGTCCGCCGCGGGCTCGCTCATCCCCCGGGCGCGCACCGGGGCGTGCACCATGCCGGCCTCCATGACGTACTTGGCCGGGGTGCCCTCCGCGCGCAGCAGCTCGACGTACTTCTCGGCGTCGACGCGCAGCGAGTCCAGCTCGCACCCGACGACGTACGCCGGGGGCAGCTCGTGGAACTTGCCCTCCAGCAGCGGGGAGACGTACGGGTCGGCGGCCCGCTCCGGCTCGGGGCAGTAGCAGGCGGTGTAGAACTCCATCTCGCCGCCGGAGAGCAGCGGCGCGTCCTCGCCGCCGTGCCGCCACCGGGTGAAGTCCAGCACCGGGCTGATCAGCGCCTGGCCGGCGAGCGCCGGGGTGCCGCGGTCGCGCGCCATCATCGACAGGATCACGGCCATGTTCGCCCCGGAGCTCTCGCCCGCGACGACGGCCTTGGCCGGGTCGACGGACAGGCCGAACCGGGACGGGTCGGCGAGCACCGCGCTCAGCCCGGCGTAGCAGTCCTCGACCGGGCCCGGGAAGGGGTTCTCGGGGGCCATGCCGAAGTCCAGCGCGATCGTCACCAGCCCGGTCCTGTGGGCGATCTCGGCGACCAGGCTGTGGTGGCTGGTCAGCGAGCCGATGACGAAGCCCCCGCCGCGGACGTAGAAGACGACGCCGTCGCCCTCGCGGCGGGCCGGCTCGTAGATCCGCAGCCGCACCTCACGGCCGTCGTGCTCGGCCGTGGCGTCCCGCCAGGTGACGCCGTCCGGCACCGGGATGGGCAGGGCCGCGGCCAGCGAGTCGTACAGGGCGCGCTGGCGCTCAACGGGATAGGTGTAGAAGTCGGGGGGCAGGGTGGCGTTCACCTTGTCGACGAATGCCTCGATGCCGGACGCGTAGGCCATGTCAGGTCTCCTCGGAGTCTGGGTGTCTCGGGTTGCTCGGTTGTCTCGGGTCGCTCGGGTGGGGGCCCGCCCGGAGGGTCAGGTGGGGCACCGGACCCTCCGGCGGGCCGCGCGGTGGGGCTCAGGCCGCCCTGCCGCCGCAGAACGCGGGCGACATCGGCCGGTGGGTGGTCGTCACCTCGGAGTCCGCGGGCACCGGGAGCACGGCGGTGACCGTGTTCCCGCGGCGCACGGCCGGGATGCCCTTCCTGCGCAGCCGGGTGATCGAGGTCGCCCGCTCGTGCCAGGGGCACACGGCCCGGCCGCCCGTCGCGTCCACCTCGGCCAGGTTGAGCGGGCCGCCCCGGTGGGGACACAGCGCCGGCATCACGAACGATCCCTTGGCCGTGCGCGCGTAGACGTAGGGCACCCCGTCGACCTCGACGCAGTTGTGGGCGCCTTCGACGGCGAAGTTCACGACAAGCATGCGCGGTAGTCCCCGACCGAGTGGATCTCGTACACGCACTCCTCGGAGTCGATGATCGCTCCGTGCAGGCGGTTCCTCCAGATCACGGTGCCCTCGCCGGCCTCCAGGATCTGGTGGGAGTCGTAGCCGCTGACGAACCTCATCGTGCCGGACACGATGTGGCACAGCTCGTCGCCGTCGTGCTGGTGGGTGTTGGACAGCTCGCCGCGCGGCTCGACGATGTGCGCCACCGGCGCCTCGACCTCGCCGCTCTCGATCTTCGCCCAGACCGGCGCGTGCAGCACCTTGTTCCGCGGGCCGGCGTCCATCCAGCGCACCTGCTCGGCGAAGTCGTCGTCGGCGATCTGGGCGATGGCCTGGAACTCCTCGAAGCCGCGCACGATCTCGGGGATGACCGACTCGCCGCACTGGTCGACGATCGGCATGATCAGCTTCTCCAGGGCCATCCGCCCGTGGTGGACGTCGATGTGCACGTGCTCGGTGAAGTACTTGACGTCCGCGTCGTCGCCGAAGACGTCGGTGAGCAGGTCCGCGGCGCGCCGGCAGAAGTCCACCAGCGTCGTCTCGGTGTAGTACAGGGCGCCGAGGTAGCGGAAGAACAGCTCGTGGTTCTTGCCGAGGTAGTGGAAGTAGTTGCTCATCATGAGGCTGCTGGTCAGGTAGTACTGCCAGTAGCGGTGCAGGTCCGCGCTGAGCCCGACCGAGGCCAGCGTGTTCTCGAACAGCGTGCTGTGCTTGGTGCCGTGGACGCCGTAGCCGTACTCGTCGATCACGATCTTGAACCACTCCGACTGCACGGGCCCGTAGTAGCCCATGACGTTGCGGATCATCGGCGAGGCCTCGGACAGGAAGTCCGGCGCGAACTGGATGAGCCAGTTGCGGGCGGCGCGCTTGGGGTCGCTGGACTCGCGGATCGCCTTCTCGCTCGCCGAGGGCTCGGTCGCCTGGCCCTGGATGCGGCCGAGGTAGGCGGCCAGGCTCTCCTTGGTCCAGTCGCCGCTGACCTCGATGTCGTCGAGGAAGCCGAACACGTGCTTCTCCAGGTACGGGCGGATCATCTCGCCGCGCGCCCGGTTGGTGGAGCTGTAGAAGTTCTTGAAGCCGGCCCACGTCGAGTCGGTCATGCCCTTCTTGGGCAGGAACATCAGGTCGGCCTCGTAGATGGTCGCGAGCAGGCGGTTGGCGGCCAGCGCGGAGTAGTCGAGGATCTCGCCGGCGGGCAGCGGCTTGCTGAAGTCCAGGTACTTGATGATCTGCGGCCGCAGCTGCCGGTGGTAGGGGTTGTCCTCGTTCTCCCACTCCTTGTTGTCGAGGTAGATGGGGTTGCTGGCGAAGTCCAGGGCGAGCTCACGAAGCTGCGCCGGGTCCAGCTCGAACGGCGTGTGGTGCGGGGTGAAGCTCATTTCTGTCCCTTCATGGTGGTCGAGATGCTGATCTTGGAGGCCGAGAGCCGGCAGTCCTGCCAGGCGAGGCGAAGGTGCGCGCGGTCGCCCTTGGTGAGCGCGACGGGCTCGGCGAACGGCACGAACGCCTGCATCCAGTGCGAGGCGAGGTTGTCCGGGGAGTTGCGGAGCCTGACGCCGCCGCCGAGCGAGAGGTCGAACCAGACCGCGAGGCCGTGCGCCTCGCCCGTCTCGGTCACGGGGATGTCGACCTCGGCCGACCCGTCGGCCATCGGGCCCGCCGCGAAGTCGAAGGAGTACAACTCGACCTCGGGCGAGAGCAGCGTGTGCGGCCAGGTGGGCAGGCGGACGGGGAAGTGGCCGCGGGTGGAGAGGCCGTTGAGCAGGCTGACGTCGAAGCCGGCCGCGTAGTCCACGCGGTTGAGCCGGTCGACGGCGACGCTGTCCAGCAGCGCCCCGTACAGGCGCGCCGACTCGGGCAGCAGCAGGCCTCCGGGGGCCAGCAGATGCTCGCGGGCGTGCTCGACGGTCGGCAGCACGCCCTCGCCGATCAGGCCGCAGTCGACGATCTCGGAGACGATGAGGTCGGCCCGCCGGGGCAGGTCCACGCCCACCACCAGGTCCGTGGACCGCTTGGACACGACGTTGATCACATCCGACAGGCCGTGCTGGGCGACGATCTGGCGGGTGATCTCGGCGAGCATCGGGTTCTGCTCGCACGTGGTGACCGAGGCGGCCCCGGCCCGCGCGACCATCATCGACAGCAGGCCGGTGCCGGCGCCGATGTCCAGCACGTGGGCGCCCGGGGGAAGCACGCGCTCGATCGCCACCTCGAAGGCGTCGTTGCGCTCCAGGTCGTTCAGCATGGCGAAGTGCCAGCGCGGCACCGTCCGGATCGCGGCGCTGAGGGCCGCCTCCTCGGAGCCGACGATTCCACGTCCGGGCGAGAGCATCGCGCGGACCGCGTCCATGGATTCCTGCGCCGAATCCAGAGTGGCCTGCACCGAGGCCAGTAATAAAGAGGTGCTGACGTCGTCTTGCGTTGTGCTCGGCATCTTTGTGTCTCCCGTTCATGGGCACGGCGGAATTCGCCGCCGCCCATGGCGTAAGTCGAAACCGGTGACGGGTCTGGTAATGGTCGGCGCGGGTGGGCGGCCGCGTGCGGCCTTTCCATGGCGCCGGTCGGGGGTCGTTCTGGTACGCCCCCGGAACGCTTTCTTCTCGCCCGGCCCGTTTTCGCGGGGGCGGCGCGAGCGGCCGGATTCGTCCGGCCGTCGATCGATGGCGGCGGGCTGGTCGGGGACGGCTCCGCGGCCGCGTGCTCCTTTCTCGGCTTCGGTGGTCAGGGGGGACGCGGGGCGGGTCCGCGTACGGCGGGCATCCGGCCCGGCCCGGGTCAGGCGGGCGGGGACGGCGTTTCCGCAGGCGTCGACGAGGCTTTCACGAGCCCTGTGGGAGCTCGGCCGTCTCGCCTGCTCCCGGTATCGCGCCGGGCGTCACGCGAGATCGGGCGGACAATTCGAATGCCATTCGGCGATCCTCTTGCCGGGCCTCGGAGCCTTGCGTCTTGATGTGGCCTGAAACCCTGGGAGTCCTTCTCGTATTCCCGGCCGATTTCGCGGCCACATCTTTGTTCTTGGCGCCCTCCCCGTCTTATCGGGCGGGGCGGCGATATCCCAGAACCATACGGCCCGCGATCCTATTCCACCCCTGGGGACGGCGCGTTCCGGCGCCCTTTTCCATGCGTTCACGCAGGTAGAGGGGGCCGCGCCGGCGAAGACCGGCCGAATTGTGCGATCGGGCCGGTCGTTACGGCCATTACGCCCTTACGCGCCCGGCGATTGAGGCGCCGTAATCGCCGGGGAAAGCCCGCGACCTGCGCGGACTCGCGGCCCGCGCGCGACGGGAGCGGAAGTACCCCGTGACCATAAATCTTTTTTGTCACTCACGGGCGGGATATAGGCGACATAGCGGGCATTTCCCCTACCCCGGCGGCACCAGGCGAGAGCCCGTCGTCCCGCACCCCCGCGCCCGTCCACGAGGCCCCCGGAGAGGTACGGCCCCGGCGCGTAACACGCAATGGTCACAGCATGTGCGCCCACCCTGTGAGACTCTTGCCATCCCATAGAAACGGGTGTAAACACAGGACAACCAACACACAAAACGGCGGTGAAGCAACATCATGTATGCCGAGGAGCGGCAGCAGGAGGTCCTCCGCAGGGCGAGGACGGCCGGCAGGGTGGACGTGGTGTCCCTCGCCGAGGAGTTCGACGTCACCACAGAGACGATCCGCCGCGACCTCACCGCACTGGAGCGCGCGGGCGTGCTGCGGCGGGTGCACGGCGGCGCGATCCCGGTGGAGCGGCTCGGGTTCGAGCCCCCGCTCGCCACCCGGGACGAGGTGCTGACCGCCGAGAAGGAGCGCATCGCCAAGGCCGCGCTCGCCGAGCTGCCCGAGGACGGCTCGGTGATCATCGACGCGGGCTCCACCACCGGCCGCCTGGTCCAGATCCTGCCCGCCGACCGCGAGCTCACCGTGGTCGTGAACTCTCCCCCGCTCGCCACGGTGCTGGCCTCGCGGCCGAACCTGCACGTCGTCATGCTGGGCGGCCGGGTGCGCGGCCGCACGCTCGCCACGGTGGACGACTGGGCCCTGCAACCGCTGGCCCACCTGCACGTGGACGTGGCCTTCATGGCGGCGAACGGGTGCTCGGCGGCCAAGGGGCTCACCACCCCCGACCCGGCCGAGGCGGCGATCAAGCGCGCGATGGTGAAGGCGTCCGAGCGCGTCGTGCTGCTGGCCGACCACACCAAGTTCGGCAACACCTACCTGGCCGGCTTCGCGTCCCTGTCGGAGGTCGACCTGATCATCACCGACAGCGGCCTGGATCCGATGGCCGCCGCCGAGCTGTCCGCCGCCGGCCCCGAGGTGGTGCGCGCGTGATCCTCACCCTGACCCTCAACCCGAGCCTGGACCGCACGATCGAGGTCGGCGCGCTCGCCAGGGGCACCGTCATCAGGGCCGCCGCGGCCAGGCTCGACCCCGGCGGCAAGGGCGTCAACGTCTCGCGCGCCCTGCTGGCCAACGCGGTGACCTCGTGCGCGGTCGTCCCCTACGGCGGGGACGAGGGCAGGCAGCTCGTCCGCCTGCTCGCCCTGGAGGGCCTGGACATGGTGACCGTGGCCGTGAAGGGCCCGACGCGGTCGAACGTCACGCTGGCCGAGCCCGACGGCACCATCACCAAGATCAACGAACCGGGCGCCACGCTGTCGGCCGCCGAGCTGGACACGATCGCGGACGCGGTGCTCGGCGCGGCGCGCTCGGCCGACTGGGTGGTCGCCTCCGGCAGCCTGCCGCCCGAGGTCCCCGCCGACGTGTACGCCGGGCTGTGCCGCAGGTTCACGGCGGCGGGCATCAACGTCGCGGTCGACACCAGCGGCCCCGCGCTGGTCGAGTCCCTGAGCGCGGCCCCCGCCCTGATCAAGCCGAACCTGGAGGAGCTCGCCGAGGCCACGGGCATGGCCATCGCCTGCGTCGGCGACGCCATCAAGGCGGCCGGGAAGCTCCGCGCCGCCGGGGCGCGCACGGTGCTGGCGAGCCTCGGCGCCGACGGCGCGCTGCTGGTCGACGACGACGGCGTCCGGTACGGCGAGGCCGAGGTCGCCGAGCCGCGCAGCGCGGTCGGCGCCGGCGACTCCCTGCTGGCCGGCTTCCTCGCCGCCGGCGCGCGCGGGGAACAAGCGCTTGTTGAGGGCCTGGCCTGGGCCGCCGCCGCGGTGGCGCTCCCGGGCAGCCGGATGCCCCGCCCCTCCGACATCACCCGCGACGGCATCCGCCTCGTGCCTCCCGACCCCACCCGTCGCCTCCACCCCCACTCCTGACGTACGATCCACCATCCTTCAAGAGGGAGCACGACCCATGGCCGACACCTATACCCCTCCGGTCTACGGCACCGGGGTCAAGGCCACCATCCAGCGACTCGGCGGCCACTTGGCCGGCATGATCATGCCCAACATCGGCGCGTTCATCGCCTGGGGACTGATCACCGCGCTGTTCATCCCCACGGGCTGGCTGCCCAACAAGGCGCTGGCCGAGCTGGTCGGGCCCATCATCTCGACCCTCCTGCCGATCCTGATCGGCTACACCGGCGGCCGCATGGTCCACGGCCAGCGCGGCGCGGTCGTCGGCGCGGTGGCCACCATGGGCGTTGTCGTCGGGGCCGACATCCCGATGTTCCTCGGCGCGATGATCGTCGGCCCGCTCGCCGCGTTCATCCTCAAGCACGTCGACCGCTTCACCGAGGACCGCACGAAGTCCGGCTTCGAGATGCTGGTCGACAACTTCACCGCGGGCATCGTGGGCGGTGCGATGGCCATCGTGGGCGTGTGGGGCATCGGGCCGATCGTCCAGGCCTTCACCACCGCCGCGGGCGACGGCGTGGAATGGCTGATCAACCACAGCCTGCTCCCCCTGGCCTCGGTCCTGATCGAGCCCGCCAAGGTGCTGTTCCTGAACAACGCCATCAACCACGGCGTCCTCGGCCCGCTCGGCGTGGCGGAGGCGGTCAAGCAGGGCCAGTCCATCCTGTTCATGCTGGAGTCCAACCCCGGCCCGGGCCTCGGCCTGCTGCTCGCCTACTTCTTCTTCGGGCCGCGCGCGCTGCGCCCGAGCACCCCGGCCGCGATCATCATCCACTTCTTCGGCGGCATCCACGAGATCTACTTCCCGTACGTCCTGATGAAGCCGCGGCTGATCCTCGCCGTCATGGCGGGCGGCGCGGCGGGCGTGTTCACCTTCATGATCACCGGGGCCGGGCTGGTCGCCACGCCGTCGCCGGGCAGCATCTTCGCCTACCTCGCGGTCACCCCCAAGGGCGGCTGGTTCGGCGTCCTCGCCGGCATCATCATCGCCTCCGCCGTCTCCTTCGCGGTCGCCTCGGCCCTGCTGGGCTTCGGCCGCGGCGAGAAGGAACCCGCCGAGGACGCCGGCGCGGCGCCCGCCGGGACGGTCCCCGAGGGCGAGACGCGGCCCGTCGCCGAGACCCAGACCCGCACCTCCAGCGTCCCCACGGTTCCCAAGGAGGCATAGAGATGGCCGCCATCGAAAGCAAGGACATCCACAAGCTCGTCGTGGCCTGCGACGCGGGAATGGGTAGCAGCGTCATGCTGGCCACCCAGCTCCGCAAGCAGCTCAAGAGCACCGGGGTCGCGGTCGAGCACACGCCCGTGAACGAGATCCCCAAGGACGCCGACCTGGTGGTCTGCCACACCGGGCTGGCCGCGCGGGCCAGGGCCGTGGCGCCGGGCGTCCCTCTGGTCACCTTCCAGATCTTCATCGGCGACCCCGCCGTGACCAAGCTCGTGTCCACGATCAAGAACGGCGGCACGGTCGATGCCTGACGCCGCGCCGCTCCCCCTGGAACCGCGCGCCGTGGTGCTCGACGCCCGCGCCGCCGGCCGCGACGACGCGATCCGCCAGTGCGGGGAGCTGCTGCTGGCCGTGGGCGCGATCACCGAGCCGTACATCGCGTCGATGCTCGAACGCGAGCGCTCGATCTCCACGTATGTCGGGGAGGGCGTCGCGATCCCGCACGGGACCGCGAAGGCCAAGCAGGACGTGCTGCGCGACGCCGTGTGCGTGGTGCGCTTCCCCGAGGGCGTCGACTGGGACGGCGAGCGGGTCGGCCTGTGCGTCGGCATCGCCGCCAAAGGGAACGGCCACGTGGCGCTGCTCGCCGCGCTGGCCGACGTCCTGCTCGACCCCGACCGCGCCAGAAACCTCCGCGAAGCGACGGAGGTAGAAACCGTGATGAAGGAGCTTCTGTGAAGGTCGCCCGTTTCCACGCCCCCGGCGACATCCGCGTCGAGGACGCCCCCGAGCCCGAGGCCGGGCCCGGGGAGCTGAAGATCCGGGTGCGGAACTGCTCGACCTGCGGCACCGACGCCAAGATCTACAAGTTCGGCCACCACCACATCCGGCCGCCCCGGGTGATGGGCCACGAGATCGCCGGCGAGGTCGTGGGAACGGGCGAGCGCGTCCAGGTGATCGCCGCCATCCCGTGCGGGACCTGCGAGGAGTGCCGCAGGGGGCGCATGACCGTCTGCCCCAATCAGGAGTCGATGGGCTACCACTACGACGGCGGCTTCGCCGAGTACATGATCATCCCCGCCAAGGTGATCGCCGTGGACGGCGTCAACCGGATCCCCGACGGCGTGGGCTTCGCCGAGGCGTCGGTGGCCGAGCCGCTCGCCTGCGTGCTCAACGGCCAGGAGCTGGCCCGGGTCGGTGCGGGCGACGACGTCGTCGTCATGGGCGCGGGCCCGATCGGCTGCCTGCACGTCCGGCTGGCGCGGGCGCGCGGCGCGTCCCGGGTGTTCCTGGTCGACGTGAACCCCGAGCGGCTGGAGATGGCCGCCGGCCTCGTCCACCCCGACGAGGTGATCAGCGGCGACGCCGTCGACCAGGTCGTCAAGCTCACCGGCGGCCGGGGCGCCGACGTCGTCATCACCGCCGCCGCCTCGGGCGCCGCCCAGCAGCAGGCCGTCGAGATGGCGGCCCGGCAGGGGCGGATCAGCTTCTTCGGCGGCCTGCCCAAGGACAATCCGATCATCCAGCTCGACTCCAACCTCGTGCACTACCGCGAGCTGACCATCGTCGGCGCCAACGGCTCCAGCCCCGCGCACAACGCCCGCGCCCTGAGCCTCATCGCCGAGAACGCCGTGCCCGTCGCCGACCTGATCACCCACCGCCTCCCGCTGCCCGGCGTCCTGGACGCCATCGGCCTCGTCAGCCGCGGCGAGGCGATCAAGGTCACCATCGAACCCTGAGCAGGAAGGACGAACCATGCCCGAAAGGACAGTGGCCGTCGCCTCGTCGAGCGGGCTGCACGCCAGGCCCGCCAAGATCTTCGTCCAGGAGGCCGCGCGCCAGGGGGTGCGGGTGCGGATCCGCGTCGGCGAGGGCAAGCCGGTCCCCGCCTCCAGCATGCTCGGCGTGCTCAGCCTCGGCGCCGTGCACGGCACCCAGGTCACCCTGGACGCCGACGGCCCCGGCGCCGAGGAGGCCCTCGACACGCTGGTCAAGCTGCTGTCCCGCGACCTGGACGCCGGGGAAGCCGTCGATGGGTGAGGCGCTGCGCGGCCTCGGGGTGAGCCCGGGGCGCACCGCGGGACCGGTGATCCGGATGGCCGGCCCGCCCGCCCTGCCCCAGCCGCGCCCGGCGACCGACCCGGGCGCCGAGGCCGCGGCCGCCGCCCACGCGCTTGAGGCGGTCGCCGAGGATCTCGAACGGCGCGCCGCCTCGGCGGGCGACCCGGAGGCGGCCGACATCCTGGAGGCCCAGGCGATGATGGCGCGCGATCCGATGCTCGGGGACGGCGTCGAGGACAACTGCCGCGCGGGCATGGACGCCGCGCACGCGCTCGACGCCGCCTTCGCCGTACACCGCCGGGCGCTGGTGGAGGCGGGCGGGTACTTCGCGGAGCGGGCCGCCGACCTCGACGACCTGCGCAACCGCGCGGTCGCGGCGGCGCTCGGCCTGCCCCCGCCCGGCGTCCCCGCGCCCGGGCACCCGTTCGTGCTCGTCGCCGAGGACCTCTCCCCCGCCGACACCGCCGGGCTGGACGCCTCCGTCCTGGCCCTGGTCACCGAG
Organism: Sphaerisporangium album; assembly: GCF_003323745.1. Classification (GTDB taxonomy): domain Bacteria; phylum Actinomycetota; class Actinomycetes; order Streptosporangiales; family Streptosporangiaceae; genus Sphaerisporangium; species Sphaerisporangium album. Next base: position 342,571 of record NZ_QOIL01000001.1, on the reverse strand, counting down.
AAGGGCGGCCCGACCAGCCACACCGCGATCCTCGCGCGCGGACGCGGGCTGCCCGCCGTCGTCGGCTGCGCGGGCGCGCTGTCGCTGGACGACGGCACGCTCGTCAGCGTCGACGGCGCCACCGGAGAGATCGCCATCGGCCTGAGCGGCGCCGACGCCGAGCGGGTACGGGCGGCGGACGCGCGGGAGCGGGCCGAGCTGGCGCGAGGCGAGGGACCCGGCCGCACCTCCGACGGCCACCCGGTCAAGCTGCTGCTCAACATCGGTTCCGCGCGCGACCTCGCCGACGGCGCCGAGGGGGTCGGCCTGTTCCGCACCGAGTTCCTGTTCCTCGGCCGCAGGACCGAGCCCTCACTGGAGGAGCAGGTCACCGCCTACAGCGAGGTCTTCTCCCGGGCGCCGCTGGTGGTGGTCAGGACGCTGGACGCCGGCACCGACAAGCCGCTGCCCTTCCTCGGCCTGCCGCAGGAGCCCAACCCCGCGCTCGGCGTACGGGGGCTGCGGGTCTCCCGGCTGCTGCCCGGAGTGCTCGACACCCAGTTGGAGGCGATCGCGCGGGCCGCCGACGCGACCGGCGCCGAGCCCTGGGTCATGGCGCCCATGGTCACCACGGCCGGCGAGGCCGCCGAGTTCGCGGCCCGCGCCCGGGCCAGGGGCATCGCGCGCGTCGGCGTCATGGTCGAAGTGCCCGCCGCCGCGCTGCACGCCGACCGGCTACTGCGCGAGGTGGACTTCCTCAGCATCGGCACAAACGACCTGAGCCAGTACACCCTGGCCGCCGACCGCCAGCACCCGGGCCTGGCCGACCTGCTGGACCCCTGGCAGCCCGCGCTGCTGGAGCTCATCGGCCGCTGCGCGGAGGCCGGGCGTGCGGCGGGCAAGCCGGTGGGCGTCTGCGGCGAGGCGGCGGGCGATCCCAGGCTCGCCCCCGTCCTCGCGGGCCTCGGCGTGACGAGCCTGTCGATGGCGGCGGTGTGCGTCCCGGCCGTCCGCGCCGCCCTCGCCACCCGGACGCTGACCGAGTGCCGCGAACTCGCCGCCAAGGCCCTCGCGGACGGCCTGTGAGCAGTTCGCGGCCCACCGGTCCAGGTCGCGCGGTCGCCTGCGTGAGGTGATGCCGAGTTCGCTGAAGGTGTCGGGCAGATGGGCGCCGGCCGTGCGCGAGCTGAGGACGAGCCGGGCGGCGATCTCCTTGGAGGTGACCGCCGGTCCGGCCGGCTTCCACGGGCCAGATCGTCTCGCTGCGCGTCAACACCCGCTGACCCCCGCGGTCCCGGCCCGTCTCCCGCCCGGCTAGCGGCGTACCGGGACGGCGACGAGGCGCGCGCCCTGACGTATCCCGAGGTCGTCGAGCGCGCGCGTGTCGTCCGAGGTCCCGAGGTTCGCCTGCGCCCAGTCCCGTCCCGCGTCGACGTACGGCTTCTCGCCGGCGGAGTCCTGGAGCACCCATTCCTCACCGTAGGAGTAGACGCCCACGCGATCCGACAGGGCGAAGTAGACCTGGCCGAGAAGGTCCTCGACGGTCGGGACCGACTCGTAGGGCACCCGGAACGGATAATCCTTGAGAAAGGGGTTGATCCTTCCCAGGTCGACCTCGATCCAGCGCTCCCGCATCTCGTGCCTGGCGACGTCGACCGCGCGGTCGGCGACGCTCAGCCTGTCCACGTTGGAGGAGATGGGCAACGCCGCGCTCACCGCCGAGCGCACCAGGTGCTCGACGTCCTTCATGTTGCGGTCGGCGCGGGACGACAACGCCGCGACGAAGTCGGTCACGCTCGACCGCCCCCCGAAGTCCTCCGGCGAGTACAGGACGTACGGCTTCTTCCACAGGATGGCGAAGAACGCCCCCGCCACCCCCATCGGGAACACGATGGAGAAGGCGGCGAACAATCCCTGGACCCACCCCTGCGCCTGCGTGGCGGCGATGCCCATGGTGACCTCGGCGATCCCGAGGAAGAGCGAGATGATCCACAGAGGATTGAGCTGCCTGGACGGCCTCCCCACGTTCCGGCTCGCCATCGCCCTTCCTCATATCGCCCGGGACCTGAACCCCGCCATGCTCCCACAACGAAGAGGTACGAAACCGCCGCTTTCCGATCTCCGACAGGCCCGCCCGTACCCCGGCGGCGACGCTCAGAGACCTGGCTCGTCCTGCGGGCCGTGCCCCGGATCGTCCTCGGGACCGTCGGGCGGCGGATAGAGATCGTCCGGCGGCGGCGGGAACGGGGGCTCGCCAGGACGCGGGAAGCGGGGGTCGCCGGGAGCCGGGGACGGAACGTCGAACCGGCGGGCCAGGTCGTCCGCCACTTCACCTTTGCCCTGCTTGGAGAGGAACAAGACGTTCCGCTGGACGTACAGGACACGCTTCGGATCCTCCTCCGTGAAGCCGGCCGCGCGCAGGAACGCCGCGAAATGGTCCGCTGCCGACGACGGGCGGCCGTTCGCCTCGCCATCCCCCGCGTGCGCCGCCGACCCGGCCGGGACGGGAACGGGGAACGGCACGAGATGCTGGAAACGCTCGGGCACGTCCGCGTTGTTCGCCGCGGAGGAGAGCTGGGCGAGAAGGCCGATGTCCTTGACCGCCCTCTCGACCTGATCGTCGTTCCTGGCGAGATACCAGACGACGGCGCTCCCGGGGTCCTTCAGCACATCCTCGCCGAGGTAGTCGCGTTTGCTCTGCTCGTGCTTTCTCTCGTGCTCCCAGACCGCCTTCTCCTTGCGTATCCCGGCGAGCCGGTCGAGGCGTTCCTGGTCGGAGTCGGAAAGGGCGAGCGTGACCGAATCAGCCATCGCGTTCAGGTACCGCTCGCGGTCCGGCTGCATCCTGCCGAGAATTCCGTTCAACTCGTGCTGCACGAGTGACGCCCTGGCCGGATCCCGCTTCTCGGTGACGCTGCGGGCACGGTCCAGAATCGCCTCGACGGCGAGACCGGCCAGGCCGACCATCGACGGATTGTCCACCACCCCGATCGGGGTCCAGCGCACCGTCGCGGAGAACAGGAAGTCGTAATCGTCCTCCGCGCTCGGGAGCCGGATCCGCATGACCTGCCGCTCCTGCGGCTCCGGACGGGGCACCGGCACGTACGGTTCCGGAAGCGGAAGAGGCGGCGCGTACGATCGGCGTCCGCCGCCGGCCCGCGCGAACAGGATCCCCACGGCCGCGAGCGACAGGCCGACGGCCACCCTCGTCCAGACGGGCAGGGGCGCGAACAGCAGCAGGCCCGCGACGATCAGGCCGCAGAAGAGGAGGAAGTAGACGGCCACCGTCCTGCGGCCGTGATTCGCAGCGCGTTCTTCTCGATTCATCGTCATGGCGACACCTCACGCGGCCGGGATGCCCTGAGCGGCATCGATCTTGTGGAGGACGTACTCGGTGAAGGCGCGGTGATCCCGCTCGCCGGGCGTGGTGATCTCGCCGGACTCGGTGGAGGGCAGGTCGCGGGCGATCACGAAGAGACGAGACAGAACCTCGTCCGGCCGCTCCGGGGTGATCAGCACGTCGAGGAGCCGGTCGCGATGCCGCACCTCGTCGGACGCCGCACTGAGCCAGGATCGCGCGAAGGGGGCCCACTCCTCGTGCGAGCGCCGCTCGAAGACGACACCCCACCCGATGGCCAGCAGGTCCTGGACGGCGGCGTCGGCGATGAGCGGAAGGGCCGGCCTCTGCGACTCGCTCACCATCACCGGGTTGCCGACCTCCAGGAACAGCTCCACGTCGGCGGCCCGGATCTGCCCGTCGGCAGCAGGAGTGGCCAGCCGCTCCAGCAACAGGCGCCGGAGCCGGGTGTCCCCCTCGCGCCCCAGCCGGACGAGCGCCTCCCGCGCATCCGTGGTCCGGCGCTCCCGCCTCGCCAGGTGATGGAGCCGGACGAGCGCCTGCGCCGGATGCCGGACCGACATGACCTCCGCGCACATCGCCACCAGCACCTTGGTGAACCCAGGCGACAGGTTCGGCTGTTGTGACCAGTCGTAGATCGTCCTGCGGAAGAACCGCCCTTGTTCCGGATGTTCGAGGCCGTGCTTCAACGCCTGGGAGGCCGCCCGCAGGCGGACGTTGGTCGCGGGCTGGGAGGTCAACCCCTTCACCAGCGTGACCAGGCTGTCTCTGTATCCGAGTGGCAGGCACTGGTCGGCGAACCGCTTGATGAGAAGGTCTCGGTCCCTGTCTCCGAGGCCGGCGGACTCAACGGTCCTTCCGACCCAGGCCCGCAGATGCTCGCGCAACTCCGGCATGTGAGTCCAGAAATGGGTGCGGACCGCGGCGTCGAATCCGAGCACCTTGAAGCGCACGTTTCTGTCGGCATCGGTCACAGCGCGGATCTCTCTGAACCGCGTGGCCAGATCCGCACGTTCCAGAGGGGAATCGTCCCGCGAGTACTCGACCAGGTCCAGGAGGGTGGTGGCGGCCTCGGCCACCTGATCGGCGTGGGCACCCGACAACAGCGCCGTGGCGAGAAGCAACGCCCGCTGCGGTCCCTTGCCGAGGTTCCCGAAGAGCATGGCGACGTCTTTGCTCTGATCGCTCATGGCGCCGCGGGCCAGCGCGCACCAGGCCGGAAACCCTCCTTGCCGGTTCTCGGCCCGCGCGCGACTCACGAATCCGGCGAATTCCTCGATCTCCCGCATCGAGCGGCTCGCAGCGAGGAATCCGTCCAGTTCCGGGGTCGGCCGCCGGAACTCCTCCGCCGAGAGACCGGCGTGCCTCAGGTGAAGCCGAACCACGTCCAGAGCGGACGGCCGTGCGATGTCAGCGCGGAATTCGCCCAGTTCCCCCCGGAGCCGCTCGGCCCTGTGGTGCAGGAGCACGACCACCAGCCGCGCTCCCCGCCGCAGAACGGTGTGACGCAACGAGGAGAGTTCGCCATGCACCTCGACCCAAAGCTGCTCGGTAATGTCCGAGAGGTCGAGCCACAGCAGATCTCCGTCGCCGACGTCCTGCTGGGGATTCAGGCGGGGCGCGCCGTCCTGCAACGGCAGCTCGTGCAGCGCCTCGGTGCCCGACCGCAGCCCGTCCAGGAGCATCTTCGCGGCGGCGCTCCGGCCACTGCCGGGCGGCCCGTCCAGCAGGACGGTTCCGGTGGAACGCAGGATGGCATCCGCCTTGGCGAATCCCGAGGGGGGGACGAAGCGTCGCTTCAGCCACAGCAGTTCGTCGACGGCGACATCACGAGGTCTCCTGCCCCTGAAGTCCGCGGCCAGTGTGTACATAGTAATGTTCTGGTCGATGTACTGGTCGCCCTCCCCGGCATGCACGTTTGTGCCCCGGGGGTTGAACATCTGCGTGTTGAACCGGTCGTTCATCGCGCGTCAGTCCTCGTCATCGCCCGAGAAGTCGAAGCGCTGGTGTATTCCGCCCTGGTTCTCGCCGGAGACGTTGTTCGTCCCGTAGTGCCGGGAGTTGTCGGTGCGGTGGTCGTAGGTGCGGTTGTCGTGGTTGTTAGTGGTCTCGTGGCGGGTGGTGTTCTGATTGATGTCGCCCTTTCCGGTGTGAACCGGCCCTTGAGTGCCGGTGATGACGTTCTTCTCGCCCGACACGTCGCCGGTGATGTCCCTGGACTGCATCGCCGGGCCGTGCACGTCGCCGGCCGTGTTGTTCACCGTCCCGGGCTCAGCGGCTTCCCGGCGACGGCGATCGGCCTTCTTCAGAGCGGGAACGTAATCGGTGAGCTCGTCTCCGATGTGCACCAGATCGACGGAGCCCTTCTGCAGGTCGAGCCGCAACGACTGGACCTCCGCGATCCGCGCCAACTCGGCAGGCAGGTCCGCGACGCACAGACGGTCGTTCTTCCTGCCTTCGATGATCGGAATGACACGCGTCCCACTCGCGTACGCCTCGAGGATCTCCCTGCGTACCCAGTCGTTCTCGTCGTGCAGGGCGGGATGCGCGGACCAACCCTGCCCGATGACCACCAGCACGACGGCGCTGGACCGCACACCGTTGATCAATTCTTCGGCGTACGCCCGACCGGCTCTTATGGATTTCGACGCACGGAAGACGTGCTCCTCCCCGAAGCGATGCGACAGTTCCCGATCCAGCACTGCGGCCGTCTTGTCCCCGTCGCCGGTGCGATAGTTGATGAAGATTTCGTGCATGCCGAAAGCTCCCTTCGTCCGAGGAATGTGAGCGAGATGATCTTTACGGGGCGATGACGTGCAGGGCTGTGGCGAGCCGGGGGGCCAGGGAGCGGACCGCGGGGTTGCGCGGGTGGCGGGCCAGGGTGCGGGCGAGGCTGCGGAGGTCAGCGCCGACGGTCGCCGAGCTCACGATGATCGCGTCGCCGAGCAGCCGTTCGGCCAGCTCGCACGCGTGGTCGATCTCCCCGGCCGCGGCGTAGGCGAGCGCCCGCCGCACGCCGTACCGGACCTGGGTGCGCGTCGCGTGGGACGGCACCTGCGCGAGCTGGGCGTCCAGGATCTCCGCGGCCTCCCGGCAGCGCCCGAGGTCGTGCAGGCACCAACCGGTCACCATCGCGACCGAGTCCGGCAGATTGGTGCTGCCGATGACGGGGGAGCCGGCGTCGGGCGTGTGCCGCGCGAGCAGCGTCCGGGCCCGGTCCAGGCCCCGCATGGAGGCGTCGTAGTCCCCCGCTAGGGCGTGCCCCTGGGCCTCGCGCTGGGCGGCCAGCCCATGGATGCGCGGCGGCACCGTACCGCTCTGCGCCCGCCGGGCCAGCTCCACGGTCTGCTCGGCCTCTCCCCGGTAGAGCGTGACCAGCGCGCGCCGTACCAGCCCGTAAGCGGCCAGGTCGCCGTCACCACCGGCCGCCGCGAGTTCGACGGCGCGTCGCGTCCACCACAAAGCGGCCCTCTCGTCGCCCGCCTCCTGCGCCAGCCAGCCGACGTACTCGGCGTACCGGGAGCCCATCTTCAGCAGGTCGCGGCGGACGCGCGAGCCGGCGTGCGCGGAGAGTTCGCGCAGCACATGCGTCTGCGCGATGAGGGCGGGCATCAGGAAGCCGGGACTTCCGGTCTGGCCGAGCCGCCGGTACTCGTCGAAGAGCGATCGGGACGCCTCCAGGAACCTTTCGCCGTCGGCGGTGGACGACGCACCCGGTCTGCCGATGCTCATAGCGGCCATCGAGGCGGCGCCCGCGACGACCACCTGCCGCCGGCCCACGGTCCGGAACCAGCTCTGCCCGTCGGGGGACAACTGCATGAGCCACACCTCCTCATCACCGGTGCTCGTCTCCGCGGCTTCGGCTTCGGTTCCGGGCAGGCTCGCGCGTGCCAGGGCCGTGAGAGCACCTTTGGCGTCGAGCTTCGCGTCGCAGTGAGTGGCCAGTTCGCGGCTGGGCGGCTTGAGGCCCCGCTCGACCTTGCTCAACTGGCCCTTGCTGTAATGCACCAGGCCGGCCAGTTGTGTAAGCGTGAGTCCGGCGGCGAGACGGCGTCTCCGGAGCTCTTCCCCGAACCGATTCGGCTGCTCGACCACGCGGACCTCCGTCACCGTCCGCCCGAACAGCCGTGAGTCACTCTTGAGAGAAGAGTGCGTCAGCCCACGTCGAGCGGACAAGGCGATCCGGGCGTTTCCCGTTTCCTGCTTTCAGGCAACAGGAAACGGCCGTTGCCGTCGAGAAGGAACCGGCGTGCTCCGTGGGAGAGGCTTCCACCTCAGAGGATGGTTGCCATGGAAATAGTAGCCATGTACATTATAGGCGTGACGCGATCTTCCGACGACGTGCTGACCGGGTATCTGCTCTGGCGGGTCACCACCAAGTGGCGGGCCGCGGTCGATCGCGCCGTCGCGCCCGTCGGGCTGACGCACGCGCAGTATTCGCTGCTCGCCTCGCTGTACGGCCTGTCGCTCAAAGGCGCGCAGCCGAGCCAGCGCGAGCTGGCCGACTTCGCGGGCCTGGAGGCGATCTACGTCTCCAAGCTCGTGCGCGCGCTCGAAAAGGCCGGCCTCGTCGGCAGGGGCGTCCACCCCGCCGACCCTCGCGCCGTGCAGCTCACGCTGACCGAGCAGGGGGCCGAGGTCGTCCGCCAGGCCATGGAGATCGTCCACACGTTGCACGACGACCTCACCGCGCCGATCGGAGGGACCGCGGGCACGGAGAACCGCGAGCTCGTCCGCACGCTGCGCGCCCTCCTCGGCAGGGGACCCAGGCCAGACCACACGAAAGCAGGAGTGAACCCATGCCCCCAGCCCCCACCTTGACCGGTCAGGACATCGGCGAGGCGCAAGGAGCGGTCCGAGCGCTGCTCGACGCCGTCCTCGCCAGGACCGGCAACACCAGCGAGCAGTGGATCGCCCTGCGCGTGCTCGCCTCGCGCGGGCCCATGGAGTCGGCGCAGGCGTTCGCCGACTTCATGGCCGGCCAGCCGCAACTGGCCCTGGACGTGGCCGACGCCGCCGAACTGCTGAAGGGCCTGCAGGCGCGAGGCCTGGTCACCGAGGACTCCCCCCGTCTGACTCCCGCGGGCGAGGCCCTCAACGCCGAGCTCGCCGAGGCGGTCGGACCGACCACGACGACCCTCTACTCGGCGATCGACCCCGCCGACCTCGCCACCGCCCGCAACGTCCTCATGCAGGTCATCGAACGCGCCAACCACCTGCGCGAGGAGCTCTGACCGTCCACGACGCGGACCACGGCGAGCGCCGGAACGCCGGCCATCCCGGCCCCGGCCCGCTCGCCACCGTGTCCCCCTTCATCGCCTGTTCTCCAGGGGGCCCGCGCGGGTCCGGGTGCGGACGTAGGATCTGGCGCGGGGATCCTGATCTACAGGGCGGATGTTTCGGCATTCCGCCTGATCCCATCTGAGATCTGTCCGTTCAGGGCTTGAGATGCTCGACGCTGTCGGCCCGGCGGGTCGGCCACGATGAGGGGATCGAAAGGTGACGGTCGACACGCGCCCGGATTCACGGGTCGTCCCCGCGGGGCGCCGCAGGCGGCGGTGGGTGGACGTGCTGGTCTGGGTCGTCGTGACGCCGTTCGCGGTCTGGGCCGTACTGCGTCCGGTTCCGGCGGACGTGCACTTTCGCTGGGTGCAACTCGTCGCGTTCACGCCGTACGCCGCCCTGGCCTCGGCCGTCGCCCCGCTCGTCGCGCTGGCGTCGCGCCGATGGACGGCGCTGGCCGTGAGTCTGGCGGCCACCGCGTCACTCGCCGCCTGGGTCCTGCCCCGGGCGCTGCCGGCCGGGGAGACGGCGGCGGACGGGCCGCCGCTTCGGGTCCTGTCGTCGAACCTGCTGATGGGCTCTGTCCCCGCGACCGCCCTGGTCGACCTCGTACGGAAGCTTCAGCCCGATGTCCTGACCGTTCAGGAACTGACGCCCGGCGCCGCGTCCGCCCTGGAGAAAGCCGGGCTGGCGCGGTTGCTCCCGTACAAGACGGAGCGCCCGCGGCCCGGGGTCGGCGGGTCCGCGATCTACGCCCGGCACCCCGTCACCCCGGGGCAGGCCATCGAGGTCGGCGGCTTCGGCCAGGCGGCGGCGACCGTGGACGTGCCGGGCGCGGGGCCGGTCGGGGTCGTGTCCGTGCACCCGTGCGCGCCGAGCCGCGCGGACAGGTTCCGGTGCTGGGCGGACGGCCTGGCGGCGCTCCCGCCTCCGGGCCGGACCCCGCGCATCCTGGCCGGCGACTTCAACGCCACCCTGGATCACACGGCGGTGCGCGAGCTGCTCGGCGAGGGGTACGCGGACGCCGCCGACGCGACGGGCGACGGGTTCGTGACCACCTGGCCGTACCGGCCGTGGCACTTCAACGGCTTCGGCATCCCGCCCGTGACGATCGACCACGTCCTCGCCGGTCCCGGGGTGGGCGTCCGCACCTTCGCCGTGCACACGCTGCCGGCCACCGATCACCGGGCGGTGTTCGCGGAGCTGGTGCTCCCCCGCGCCGCCTGACCTCCTCGATTTCGATGCCGGCCCCGAGTACCGACACTGATGGAATCGAGTCGATCCCGCTCGATTCCCAGCGGCGCGGTTCCATCGTGTCCGGGGCGGGGAACCCGGTCTCGGCGAGGCGCGGCCGTACGGTCACGGAAGTCGGCGGCCCTGGCGGCTGCCCCAGGTGAGCCGATACAGGGCAGTGGCGACGACCGCCCACACCACGGTCGCGACGCCCAGCGCGGCGATCGCGGAGACCCGCGGGGCGAGCGCCCACACGCACAGGGCGAAAGCGATCATGCCGATCGCGCCCAGCACGGCGCCACGGGCGTCCTGGGCGGCCAGGATCCGGTCGCGCTCCTCGGTCTCGATCAGCGTCAGCGTGGCCGCGAGGACGGCCGGGAAGGCGAGGAAGATTCCGCCCGCGACCGGCCCCCAGCGGCCGCCGACCAGGCCGGCGACCACCGAGACGGCCGCGCCGAAGGCGAAGCGCAGTGCCAGGGCGCGGAGCGCGATATGGCGCAGCTTGGAAGGGTCGACGCGGATCGGGGCCGAGGCGCTCATCTGATCAGCAACCAGCCGATCGCGGCGACGGCCGCCCATACCGCCATCGCGACCACCGACCCGGCGATGGCGCCCAGGCGTTCCACGAGGGGCGCCGCCGTCGCGCAGAACGCGACCAGCGCGACCGCCCCGACGATCATCCCCAGCGCGGACTCCGCGACCGCCCGGCTCCCCAGGAACGCCCAGGTCACGGTCATCCCCGCCAGGGCGACGGCCGGGCCCGCGGCGAAGATGCCGGCGAACCGCTTCGGGCTCACCATCTCGCCGATCAGGGCGAAGACCGTGACGAGCAGGCCGCCGCACAGCGCGCGCAGGATGATCACCCACTCCTGGCTCATATGTGCTCGCCCCCTCGGCCCGGGTCGCCGCCGGGGCGGGTTCCTCCGTCATCGCGCCGCATGAGCGTCACCGGCGTGACCTGCCCGGCAGCTCCAATCGCGCTTCTGATATCCCTTCCCGTCCGTGTCCACCGCATCACGGTGCCGGGCGGAATCTGGCCATTCCTTGATCTTCCCGCGCCTGAACACCGCCGCCACCGATGAATCCATCCGGCGTCCCCGTCCAGGACGTTCTCGTCCGGCCCTCCCGCCTCTGACTGCGGACATTGCGCCAGTAAGGCGACCGCCTTACAGTGAGAGCGCCCGGTCTTCGAGCTGGAGGGACACGATGACTGCCGACGCGATCCCCGACTTCCCCTTCGACCGCGCAACGGCGTTGGAACCGCCGCCGGAGCTGGCGGAACTACGCGAGAGGTGCCCGGTCGCGCACGTACGGCTACCCAGCGGCGACGTCGCCACGGTGGTCACGCGGTACGACGACGCCCGCACGGTGATCTCGGACCCGCGGTTCACCCGCGACCTCGCCAGGGAGGGCGCCGCGCGGATAGCCACGACCGAGGACGGCGGCCTGTTCAACCGCCGCAGGACGGGCACCCAGAACATGACCGAGGGGTCCGGCCACCAGCGGTGGCGGCGGCTGCTCAGCCGCTCCTTCACGATCCGGAAGATGGAGACGTGGCGCCCCCGGGTCCAGCAGATGACCGACGACCTGCTGGACGCCATGATCGCCAAGGGCTCCCCCGCGAACCTCTCGTCCCAGCTCGGGCTTCCGCTGCCGGTGCGCGTCATCTGCGCGCTGGTCGGCGCGCCGAGCGAGGACCAGGACAGGTTCGCGCACTGGTCCAGCGTCATGCTCACGCTGACGCGCTACAGCCAGGAGGACGTGGACCAGGCATACCGCGATTTCAACGGGTACGTTTCAGACCTGGTCGACCGGAAACGCGCCGATCCCGGAGACGACCTGCTCAGCGAGCTGATCACGATCACCGACACCGACGACGGCCGACTCAGCCAGGACGAGCTCATCGCCACCGTGCGGGGGATCCTGCTCGCTGGCCACGAGACGACGTCCAACATGATCGCGATCATGGCGGCGATGCTCCTGGCGGAGCGGGAGCGCTTCGAAGCCGTGATCGACGATCCGATGCTGATCCCCGGCACCGTGGAAGAGGTCCTGCGCCTGGACACCACGCTCGCCGTGATCGGCGGTATACCGAGGTTCGCCACCGAGGACGTCGAACTCGCGGACACCCATGTGCCCGCGGGGACGACGTTGATCCCCAACCTGCCCAGCGCCAACCGGGACCCGCGCAAGTTCCCCGACCCGGACCGGTTCGACCCGCGCAGGGAGTACAACCAGCACCTCACGTTCGGCGCGGGGCCGCACTTCTGCCTCGGGCAGCCGCTGGCCCGGCTAGAGCTCCAGGTCGTGCTGGGCAGCCTGGCGCGACGGCTGCCGACCCTGAACCTGCGGGACTCTCCCCAGGAGCTTCGGCTGCGCACCGGCGGGATGTCCGGCGGGCTGCAGGACGTGTGGGTCACGTGGTGACCACCTGGTGAGCTTCTGGGTGGCTCGCGCGTGAAGGAGGTGACGGCGCGGTACGCGTGCCGTCACCTCGCGCGTACGGGGCCCGGGAATCGTTCCCCGCAGCCGTTTCCGCGCGCCGGTCCCGGGCCGGTCGCTGACTAGGATGGAGATTGAGGTCGTTCTGGGTACCCTGGCCCGGCGACCGTCCACGTGACAATCGTGGACTTCTCCGGACGACCTTCGTGAACCGGAGCGAACGAGGACGAGACCAGGGAGCGGTCATGAAGGTCGGTGCGGAATGACTCTCTCCGCGGCGGCGACCACGCCGCCTTCCCGATCGTCGCCCGCCAGGGACAAGATCATGGCCACCGCCGAGCGGCTGTACGCCGAGCACGGGTTCGCGAACGTCTCGGTCAGGAAGATCGGCGAGGCGGCGGGACAACGCAACAAGTCCGCGGTGCAGTACCACTTCACCTCCCGGGACGAGCTCATCCAGGCGATCCTGGCGCGGCACGCGGCCGCGATCGAGAAGCATCGAATCGCGATGGTGGCCGCCCTGGATCCGCCGGGCAGGGTCACCCGCCGGGAATGGATCGCGTGCGTCATCGCGCCGACCATCGAGCACCACATCGAACTGGGCACACCCTCCTGGTACGGGCGCTTCCTCGCCCAGACGGTCGTGGAACCCTCCCTGCGCGAGTACGCCATCCAGGCGCACCTGAACACGCCCTCGTTCCGGCGTCTGGAGGAGATCCGCCTCCTGCAGGGCCGGTACCACGATCCTGAGCTGTCCGAGCGGCACGGGGCCATGATCCGGCAGCTCATCGTGCACATGAGCGCCGAGCTCGAAGCCGATCTGGCGCATGGGCGCGTGGACCCGGCCGCCGCCGAGCGGTCCTGGCGCCGGCTGGGCGAGAATCTGATCACCGCTGTGTGCGGCCTCAGCTCGGCCTTGGTGGGTGATCGCTGAAGCGCGGCATGAGGACGACCCGCACGCCACGGCCCCCACCACTCCGCCCGCCTCCCACGAGGCCCTGCGCTTCCTCCTCCGGTGGTCCTCCCACCCCACCGACCGGCGGGACGACCACATCCAGGACCGCCGGAGCCGCCGGCGGGCCCCGTGACCGCCCCGCCTCAGCCCGCTAAACGTGAGCGATCAGCGCATAGCGCTCGTCGTCCACCGGGCCGCCCCACAGATCGGCATCGCCACCGAGTGGTTCGACGCGCAGGCCGGCGACGAGCGGCCTCACTGCGGACGCCAGATCGCCGGCGCGGACGCCGCCGCTCCAGGGCAGCGATTCGGCTCCCGCCACGTAGGCCGGCCCGTCCTGCCCGGGCTCACGCCAGCGTCCCTCGATCAGCACCAGCCGCCCGGCCGGGCGGAGCCGGTCCACCCACGCGCGCAGCGCCGCCTGGGGATCAGGCAGCGTCCACACCAGGTGGCGGCACAGCAGCAGGTCGAACCGTTCCCCGCCGGTGGGCGGAGCGGCGGCGTCGCCGACCAGGAAACGGCCGGTCAGTTCGGCGACCGCCAGCTTCGCCCTGGCCTGCTCGATCATCCGCGGTGCCAGGTCCACCCCGGTCACCCGGTGGCCGGCCGTGGCCAGCAGCACGGACAGCGAGCCGGTTCCGCAGCCGACATCGAGGACGTCGGCCGGAGCAGGCGGCGCCCAGGCACGCAGGAGGCGATCCCACGCCGCGCGCGTGCGCTGCCCCCGCAGGCCGTGGTCGGGCTCTTCGTCGAACGCCGCCGCGGCGGCGTCCCAGTAGCCGGTGATCGCGGAAGTGAGCGCGAGGGTGGGCGCGAGGGTGGGCGCGGATGTCGGCTCGGAGGTGGGCTCGGTCATGGCGACGATCCTCGCAGCGGCCACCGACAATCCGGCCCCCGGCCGCGCGGCTCCCGCGCCTGCGGCCGCCTCGCCCTGCGCCGTGGCGTCCACCCCGCACGGATCCACCCCGCGACCGCGGTCACCGGGCGGGTGACTCGATCTCGCGCTCGATCCAGCGGCAGATGACGTCCACGACGTACGCCCGCTCCTCGGGCGTCAGCTCCCGGCCCTGCGGGATGTCGTGCCAGCGTCGCAGGCAGGTGCGGCAGCAGGTGGCGGTCGCGTGCTGGGCGACGAACACCGGGTGGCCCCGGTAGGGCGTCTGCCTGCCGTCCTTGTACGGCTCGGCCGGCGCCAGGCGCCTGGCGATCAGGTCGCGCGCGTGCCAGCGGATCGTCGCCGGTCCTTTGAGCTCGGCCGTCACCCGGTCGCGGCCACGAAGGTGGAACTTCGCACGGAACGGGTGACGCGCGATGGCGTCCAGTCGCCGGTCCAGCGAGTCGGACATCTCCCTCCCCCGGAGCGACACCGGGAGCCCCACGCGGGTCCCCGGTGAGCCGGCCGCCGCGATGGACGGCCTCTCTCCCAAGCGTAAGCGGGCAGGGCCCCGGCCTAGCCATGGTCAGGCGCCACGGGCGAAGGGCGCCCTGTGCTCGCCGGCGTCGCCGGAGATTCCGCGCGTCCGGTCAGCCTGGGGCGGGCCCCGGGGAGTGTCACGGGTGGCCTTCACCGACGAGAGCGGACCGGGTGGATGCGGAATTCGCTTGGCTGTGGGGCCGTCACGACGTGAAGTCCCGATCGCAGGGGGGTGACCCTCCTCAAGCGGCCCGCCGACACGCCCGCCGCCGACCGATGTACTTCATCCTGATCTCAGGCACGCGCCCTCACGTCCGCTCTCCTGGCCTTCGGGCTCGGACCTTCGCGGTCGCCCAGGCGACCAGGCCGACCCCGAGGAACAGCGCGGGCAGCATGAGCAGCGCGCCCACCGCCCACAGGCCGCTGTCGTCGGAGGTGGCGGCGTCGGCCGTCCATGCCAGCCAGGTGACGCCCGCGACGACGACGGTGGAGAGCACGGGACGCCTGGACAGGCCGGCGGCCACGCCCAACGCGGCCAGCACGATGACCAGGCCCGCGATCTGCCAGGGCTCGTACGGCCCCGTCTGGCCACCGTCCGGCTGAAGGATCTTCGGCCGGTGCCAGCCCAGCCACAGCAGGTGATTCAGCAGGGACGCGAACGCCAGCGCCGCCGGCGCCGCGAAGGTCGTCGCACGGCTCGGCCGCGTCGTCATGAACCCTCTCCTCGGGTCTTCGGCGTCATCAAGGATCCCCAATCGTTCGGGCCCGGCATACGGGGCTCTCGCCGGGTGCCCGGCCCCGCTTCGGCGGTGTGGTCACGGCGTCAGCGCAGGAAGGCGGCCTCACTCCAGTCGACCGGAATGTGCGTGCCCGGCCTCCAGCTTGTGTTCGAGGCAGTGCGCGGCGCGCGCCGATGTCCCACTCCACCGGATGCAGGCGATAGCAGCCGTTGGTGGCCACGGTCAGATGCATGTCCAAGACTCCCGCGGACCGCGTCATCCGCCGGCCCTGATCACCCAGCGCAGCAGGCGAGCGTTCCGCGCGCCCACCGCCCGCTCCGCCGCGGACAACAGGTCCTCCAGCTCGCCCAGGAGCCCGGCCGGGCAGGCCGGATAGGCGCCCGGCAGTTCACGTGAGCACCACAGGTCCAGATCGGTGCGGGCACTCAGGCTCAGAGCGTCGTCGGGGTCCACGGCGAGGAGCAGGTCCGCCCTGACCCGGGTCCAGCCACCGTGGTCGGCGAGCAGCCGATGAGCGGCCTGCCGTACATGACGGGGATGGGCTTCACCGAGCAGCGCCCACAGCCGCTCGACCGGCACGCCCGGTCCCGAGGCCCGCAGGGTCTTGACCACGTCGCGGACCACCACGGGGGCGGGATCCTCCAGCATCTCGGCGACGTCGACCCGCGCGCCCAGACGGCGAAGCGTGCGCACCGCCTCCGCCCGGACGCGCGGTCTCGGGTCACGAACGAAGGGAAGAACCAGGTCGGCGTGGGCGCGCGTGCCGCAGTCACCGAGTCCGGCCAGGAGCCCACGCGAATCCCGGCCGGCAGGGGCCGCCAGGTACCGCCGGTAGAGCTCGGCCGGGTCACCGCCCGCCCGGCGGACCGCCCACTGCGCGGTCAGGCGCATCATGGAGGCGTCGTCTCCCAGGAACCGCGGCCCGAAGTCGGTGCGGCCCAGCCGTACCAGGGCGGTGAGCGCTTCGACGCGGACCCGCGCCGAAGTGACGTCCAGGAGTTCCTCCATGAGCTCGGGCCGGTTGCCGGCGATCGCCCGCGCGGCCAGCGCCTCGGCGCATCGGGTACGGGAGACGATGTCGGGCTCCCGACGCGCCGCCGCGGCGAGCCGCCGCTCGTCCATCCGTCCGCCCTGCAGCGAAACCTCGAAGGCGAATCGCCGCCCGCGCAGGTCCTCGCATCGCCGTGCGGCGCTCAGCGTGTCGTCGTCGGCGCGGAGCAGGGCCTGGCGTACCAGTTCGATGGCGGGACGCCCGCGTCGCCGATCTCCCAGCCTCACCGCCACCGGGACGACCGTCCGCAGGGCCGCCCCTCCGGGCCGGGCGACCACCTCCGACAGGAGCCGCAGGGCCTGGCTCCGCACGGCGTCGGCCCAGTCCGCGGTTCGGACCGCCAGCAGCGGAAACAGCCGTTCGTCCGTGGTCATGAGCGGATGCCCGACCGCTTCCTCGCGCTCGCGACCATCGCGGCTGCAGGCGGCCAGCGCGACCGCGAGCGGGGTTCTCATGCGGCGCACGGCGGGCGCCGGCATGATGCGCGGGTCGCGGGAGCCGTACATCGGGGGACGCATCGCCGAATCGAGCGGGATCCAGAGTCCCGGCCCCGCTTCGGTCAGGACGTCGAGAACGCGCTCGGCGAGGTGTGCGTCGGAAACGACACCGAACAAGGCTCCGGCGAGGTCGTCGAGGGCTGCACGGCCACCTCGGGCGCTCGCGCGCACGAGCCCCTGGATGAAGTCCACCGTCGCGTCATCGGAGACGTCCTCACCTCCGACGAGCCGCCGAAGCCATCTCGTGCCGCTCTTCATGCGCACATGGTTCCATGCGACGAACGGAGCTTTCGACTGATATCCGCGCCGGACAATGGTTGGCTCCTACCCCACTCCGCGTCGCCATGGCCATGGCCGTGGGTGTTCAGAGGTGCGCGAAGCTCGGCCGTGCTGCCGAGGCTGCGGTACTACAGCGGGGAGCTACTGAACCGGTGGCGAGTCGCGGTGCCCGCGCTTGACCGGCCATGGCCACCAGCACGGACGGCGAGCCGACCTGTCCCTTGTCTCCGATCTCGGCCGGGCCGTAGGTGATACGCCGAGAACCCGATCTACTGAGGATGAAAAGGCTCATTGATATCCGACATCAGCGAGTCGGTGCTCCATCAACCATTGTCAGGGCGCACGGCTCCCTGTTCGCCGACTGCTCGGCCCCGGGGGCTCAGCCGGTAAATTCGTCGACGCCGAGGGCGAAGTCCCAGTGGCCGACCCCGTTGCCGGCAAGGCCCACCGTGACCACGCCCACTCCTTCCAGCCAGTGCGCCATTTTCAGGCCGCCCACGTCGAGCGAGCGCAGCCCGAGGCTCTGGATGAATGCCGCCACGCCCGCCTTGGCCTGCGCATTGTCGCCAGCGATGAAGACGTTGGGCCGGCCCTTCTCCAGGACATTACGAAAGATGGTGTTGAATGCCTTCACCACGCTGGCGCTGGCCGGGGCCACCTTGGTGACTTCCTGCGCGATCGAGGTCTCCTCGCTGTGGGCCAGTCCGTCGAACGTGGCGTTGAAGGGGTTGCTGATGTCGACGATGACCTTGCCCGCGAGGGCGTCTCCGTACTCGGCGACGACCGGAACGACACCGTCGTACAACAGGGCCGTGATGACGAAGTCCCCGGCCGGGACGGCGCCCCACTTGCCCGTCGTCGTGCCGCCGCCCAGAGCCTTCGCCAGGTCATCAGCCTTGGACTGATCGCGTCCCATGACCTCGACGGTGTTGCCGCCCGCCACCGCGAGCGTGCCGATGGTACGGGCCATGTTGCCCGTACCGATGAGGGTGATGCTGCTCATGAGGTGTCCTCTTTTCCTGTTCTCAAGGTGTCGCTCTGTCTCGTTCGTGCTGGGTCAGGCGCAGGGCGTCGGCCGTGACGTTTCTGGGCCAACTGCCGCGCCTTTCCCGGCACCTCCGGCTCGTCGTCTTCCGCCGGTAGATTGGGTTGTTGTGGGCGTGCCCGCGGCATTCCTGGTGTGTGGTTCAGATGGCGGTGGTGCCGCCGTCGGTGACCAGTTCCAGGCCGTTGACGTAGCTGGAGTCGTCGGAGGCGAGGAATAGGGCGACGGTGGCGATTTCTTCGGGGCGGCCCATCTTTCCGCGGGGGATGAGGGACTCGAATGCGGCCTTGGTGGCCTCGTCGAACAGTTCTTCCTGTTTGGCGGTGGCGACCTGGCCGGGGGTCAGGACGTTGACCCGGATCTTGCGGTCGCGCAGTTCGTTGAGCCAGACGCGGGCCCAGGCCTGCTGGACGACCTTGCTGCCGGCGTAGAGGCTCCAGCCGGGGAAGGCGCCGAGGGAGGCGTTGGAGCCGGTCATGAGGATGGAGCCGCCGTCGTTGAAGAGCGGGAGGGCCTTCTGGACGGTGAACAGGGTGCCCCGGGCGTTGAGCCCGAACCAGGTGTCGAACTGGGCCTCGGTGATCTCACCGAGCGGGGCGGGCTCGCCGCCGCCGGCGCTGGCCCACAGTACGTCGAGGCTGCCCTTCTCCCGCTTGACGGTGTCGTACAGGCGGTCCAGGTCGTCCAGGTCGGCGGCGTCGCCCTGGACGCCGGTGACGTTGCGGCCGATCTGCTTCACGGCCTCGTCCAGGGCGTCCTGGCGGCGGCCGGTGATGAAGACGCGCGCTCCTTCGTCGACGAACAGCTTCGCGCCGGCCAGCGCCATGCCGGTAGTGCCGCCAGTGATGACCGCTACCTTGCCGTCAAGCTTTCCCATGGTCGCTCCTTTGGGTCGGTGGTGCCGTACGCACCTGGGACGACGATGTTATGTACACCGCTCTGTGTGCTTACGGTACGGCGCGGGCCGCCGGGGCGCAAACTATGTACACCGGTCGTTACCCAGTTGGGGTAACATGGGCCCATGACGGAGCTCGAGAAGGGCCCCCAGGGCCGCCGCCGCGGCCGGGGCGCCCGCGAGCGCATCCTCAGCGCGTCCCAGCAGCTGTTCCGCGAGCAGGGCATCAACCGCACCGGCATGGACCAGCTTTGCGCGGCGGCCCAGGTGTCCAAGCGCACGGCCTACCAGCACTTCACCGGCAAGGACGAACTCGTCGCCGAGTACCTGCGCCGGTTCGACCCCTCCGTTCTGTCCGGCGTGTTCGACCGCACCGACCTCACGCCCCGCGAACGGCTCCTCGCCGCCTTCGACATCCCTCCCGCCACCCCCCTGTGCCCCTACATCGGCGCCGCCGTCGAACTCCACGACCCCCAGCACCCCGCATCCCAGTACGCGCGCGACTACAAGAAAGCCGTCGCCGCGCGGCTCGCCGACACCGCCCGGGAAGCCGGCGCCGCCGAGCCTGAACAGCTCGGCGAGCAGCTCGCGCTCCTCATCGACGGCGCCGCGGCCCGGACCCGGGTTCTCAACGCCGACGCCTTCCCCACCGCCGCCGCCATCGCCGCCGTCCTCATCGACAACGCCATCCCCGCGTCATCTCCTCGGCAGCCCAGCGATGACCGCGGAACTACCGGGTCTGCTCCCGTTCCGGTGGGAGGCGAATGACGGCCCGATCACGCCTCGTCGGCCGGAAGACGACGTCGAGTTCGGCGCGGCCGGAGCGGTAGATCACGCCGTACAAGGGCGACCCCTGCTGGTTACGGTGCGGGACCTGAACCGGGTGGAGCTGGCTGGAATGTGTGCGGGCCGCTTTGGAAGCCCTCGCGACTGCAGCGCCCGGCTGGGTGGAACAGGTTCTGGAGGCGCCGGACCGGGCGGATCGGTATCGGCGGACTCCGCAAGGTCCAACTCGAACACGTCATCTCAGCTACTGCTCTCAACCTCACCCGACTAGATGCCTGGTGGAACGGACACCCCCTTAACCGCACCGGTACCTCGACCAGACCCTCGCTGTCTGAACCCAGTTAGCCGGCAGGGTCAAGGGCAAGAACAAACCCGACTCGCAGAAGGACGCCAACCGGGCTCATGCCCGGCTTCGCGGGCCCGGCGAACGCGCCGACGCCCAGCTCAAGTACCGGCGCGTCCTGCACAAAGTCCGCGTCAGCCCACGCGGGGTCGGTCGACTCGCCAAAGCCATCCACGTGCTGTTGTACCGACACTTCCCGACACGTGAGGCATTGCTGGAGGCCGCGCTCCGCGACGGCCTGGAGAGCCTGCGGGCGGCCGCGGACGAGTCGCTCGACGCGGAGTCGCCGATAGACGCGCTGACCGCGTGGCTCGAGCGGTTCTCGGCACGCTCGGCCACCTGGTGCGGGCTGCCCCGATCGGTGCTGACGGCGCTGCACTCGGAGGAGTCGGAGCTGCACGCCACCTCCACGGCGATGATCAGTGCCGCCACACGCCTGCTCGTCAGAGCCCAGGAGGCCCGCCAGGTGCGCGCCGACGTGGACCCCGAGGACCTGTTCACGGCGGCCGCCGCGATCGGCTGGGTGACGGAGAACGCCGACCCCAAGCGGGCGGCCCGCATGCTCATGCAGTTCCGCGACGGGCTGCGGCGGACGGACAGCTGAGCGGCCGCGGGCGGCCGGGCCCGCTCATGGCGGTGTACCGCCGGCGGGCTGCGGCACGTGCCCGCCCGGACCGGCCTTGAGGGGCTCCCACCACCGCCGGTTGTCCCGATAGCCGATGGTTCCCGGGCCGAGTTCGCGTCCGCCGAGTCGAACCTCCTAACGGCGTGGCCTGGCGCAGCCCGCCGAGCGGCCCGCTCCCACCGAGTCCGCCCAGGACCGCCCGGAGGACGGGGTCCTCCTGACCCCGCACAGCCTGGTCGACATCGCGGCGCTGGGCGCCGACTTCTTCGCGTGCTCGCCGTACAAGTTCCTCGGCCTCGTCTCGGCGTGCTCGCCGCCGACTCCGGCCTGGTGGAGCACCGGACACCACTGCCCTTGGTGTTGCGGGCCCCAACGGGTATCCCGGTCGCCGGGCCGGAAAATCGTTGGCTCCTACCGCCCACTCTGCGTCACCATGGCCATGGCCGTGGGTATTCAGAGGGGCGGGTGGCTGTGCTCGGATTACTCGGTTCCCCCGGAGACGAACCCTCCGCGCGAAGGTCGGCCGTGCTGCTGACGCTGCGGTACTACAGCGGGGAGTTACTGAATCAGTGGCGGGTCGCGGTGCCCGCGCTGACCTTGCCGGCGTTGGGGAACATCTGCCTGTTCTACCTGGCGCCGCTGGCGGTCGGCGGGCTCGTCGGGCGTCTCTCCGATGGCGGGGACGACACCGTCACCGCGCTCATGCCGTACGTGCTCGGCTTCGGTGCGCTGCTGCTCACGGGCGAGGTGCTGTGGCGGTTGGCTCTGCACTTCGTGAACCGTACGGAGGCCCGGGGCATGGAGCGGCTCGCCGCGACGGGCATGGGCGAGTTGCTGGCCAAGGACGCCGCGTTCTTCCACGACAACTTCGCCGGTTCGCTCACCAAGCGGGTGCTGAGCTTCTCCGGCGGGTTCGAGGGTTTCACGGACACGCTCACGTTCTCGATCCTCGCCAAGGTGGTGCCGCTGGGGTTCGCCTCGGTGGTGCTGTGGCGGTATCACCCGCTGCTGGTGTTCGTGCTGGTGGGCCTCATCGTCGTCACCGGCTTCCTCGCCGTCCCGCTCATCCGCCGTCGCCAGAGGCTCGTGGACCAGCGTGAGGCCGCCAAGGTACGGGTGTCCGGGCACGTCGCCGACGTGCTGGCCAACATGGATACGGTCCGCGCGTTCGCCGCGGAGGGTCGCGAGGAGGCCGAGCACCGGGTCCGGCTCGCCGAGCAGCGCAGGCTGACGCTGCGTTCCTGGGACTACAGCAACCTCCGGGTGGACACCATCGTCGCACCGCTGTCGGTCCTCACCAGCACCGTCGGCCTGCTCCTCGCCGTCGCGCTCCGCGGTGGCCTGGGTTTGGAGGCGATCGTGGTGACGTTCACCTACTACTCGAACGCCATCAACATCATGTTCGAGTTCAACCAGATCTACCGCCGCATGGAGAGCGTGCTCACCGAGTCCGCCCAGTTCACCGAGCTTCTCCTCACGCCGCCGGGCGTGGCAGACCCGGACGACCCGCTACCTCTGCGCCCCGTCGACGCCGGCGTCCGGTTCGAGCGGGTGGCGTTCGCGCACGCCGGCAATCCGCTCCTGTTCGACGGCCTGGACCTGTACATCTCCGCCGGTACCAAGATCGGCCTGGTCGGCCGGTCCGGGAGCGGCAAGACCACCCTCACCCGGCTGCTGCTCCGCCTCATGGACATCCAGGGCGGCCGGATCCTGATCGGCGGACAGGACATCGCCTCGCTCCGCCAGGCCGACCTGCGCAGCCTGATCGCGTACGTCCCCCAGGAGCCCGCGATGTTCCACCGGTCGTTGCGCGACAACATCGCCTTCGCCCGGCCGGGCGCCACCGACGCCGAGATCCGCCAGGCCGCGCGGGCGGCGCACGTCACGGAGTTCGCCGAGGCTCTGCCGCACGGCTTCGACACGCTGGTCGGGGAGCGCGGCGTCAAACTCTCCGGCGGCCAGCGGCAGCGCGTCGCCCTCGCCCGCGCCATCTTGCGCGACGCGCCGATCCTCCTGCTGGACGAGGCCACGAGCGCGCTGGACTCCGAAAGCGAGATCCTCGTCCAGGAAGCCCTGTGGGCCCTGATGCGCGACCGTACCGCGCTCGTGGTCGCGCACCGGCTGAGCACGGTCGTCCGTATGGACCGCCTGGTCGTCCTCGACCAGGGGCGCATCGTGGAACAGGGCGACCACCGCGAACTCCTTCAGGCCCAAGGGGCGTACGCCCGCCTGTGGCACCACCAGTCCGGCGGCTTCCTGCACGAAGAGGACACCTCGGACGCCGTCCACCGCTGACGCCGATCGGCGTACCGTGCCAGGCAGCTCCTGCTTATCGATTACCCGTTCGAGCGACCCGTGCCACGACACGAGACGTCCAGCGGCTGATTTCCAGGCGACCCCGTACATCGAGCCGGCCCGCACCGCGGCGTGGCCCCTTCTGACCACTCGGACCACACCGGCCACTGTGTGGTCCGCCGCGCGGACGGGCGGCATATGGGACGTGTCAAGACGCGTCGTTTTCCCGTATGGATGTCGTATCGACGCTGATTTTCCCCCGCTAACGCGCAGTTTGATGGGCTTGAAGCCGCCTTTCCTGAAGGAATCCGAGCGGTTCCCGTCCGGCCGCGTATGGATTCCACCTGCCCCCCGACCGGCCGTGCCCGACAGTAGGAGACGAACCCCGGGAGGGGACATGGCAGTGCGGAACATCGAGCGCGGCGCGGCCACCCGCGGCGGGGCGGGGGTCGGACTGGGGATGGAGCAGTTCCACCATCCCCGTCCGGTCGGCAGACGGGGCGACGGCTCCGTGCGCCCCACTCCGCAACGAGCCCAGCTGATGACCGGCCTGGCCGGGCGCGTACTGGAGATCGGCGCGGGCGACGGTGTCAAGATCACTTGCTACCCGGACACCGTGGACGAGATCATCCTGGTCGACACGGACCCTTTCCTGCGCGCGGCCGCCGAGGCGGTCGCGGCGCGAGCGCCCGTAGCGGTAAGGGTCCTCGACGGCGTCCCGGAAAGGCTTCCGATGGCGGACTCGTCCTGTGACGCCGTGGTCTGCTCGCTGGTGCTCTGCCAGGTGCCCAGCCCGGCGGCCACGCTCGCGGAGATACGCCGGATCCTGCGCCCCGGAGGCTCCCTGCGGTTCTGTGAGCACCAGCGGTCGGCCAGCCCTCTCGTCGCCGCGGCCGAGCAGGTGGTCACGCCCCTTTGGTCTCGTCTGTCCGGCGGCTGCCACCTCGCCCGCGACGTCATCGCCTCCATCGAACGGGCGGGGTTCGCCATCGGCGACATCCGGCACTTCGGCTTCCGCCGTTTCGGCCACGTGCTGGGCACGGCACGGCCACACCCCTGACCCGGCCGCGGTCAGCGAAGACCGGAGGAGGTCACGAACTCACCGGACGCCGGAACTACCCCCCGGTCTCCGCCCCGGACGACTCCAATACCCGCAGCGCGCGTCTTCCTCCAAAGGCGGCCATGCTGGCGTGACCGCCCGAACGTGCTCGTCAGGGATGGCCGGCAACCCTCTCCTGGACAGTCAGGCGAGAATCTTGAAGATCACTCGATGGCTCGCGGCCGCTATGACCTTAGCCACGGCGGCCGCCCTCACGTTGGTGTCCGCCGGTCCCGCGCAGGCCCTACCCCAGGGCTCCTGCGGACATTCGTACCCCAAGGTGGCCACCTATCCCCTGACGAAGGGCGCGAAGGCCGGCCAGGCGTACGGCACCGTCACGCTGTACTACAGCGGCACCGCGCACCGGTGAGCAGAGCAGCTCAACAAGACCATCGCCCGCTACGGCCGCGTCGACCTCCTCCGCATCGACGAGCTCGGCTACATGGAACTGGACCGACGCGGCGCCGAACTGCTGTTTCAGGTGCTGACCGAGCGCGAGGAGAAGAACAGCCTGGCCATCGCCTCCAACGAAGCCTTCAGCGGCTGGGCCAAGACCTTCACCGACCCACGCCTTTGCGCCGCTATCGTCGACCGCCTCACTTTCGGCGGGACCATCCTCGAGACCGGCACCGACTCCTACCGGCTCGCCCAGACCCGCGCCCGAACCGATCACGCCGCCGGCTGACCACTCCCGCCACCCATACCCCCACGAAGGGCGGAACCGCACCGCGGGCCGCCGTGCGGACCATTTTCTCTATGTCATCAGGGCGGCCCGTCCCTTCGGGGTGGGCCGCTTCGTCGTCTGGGGCGAAGAGTTGCGGACGCGCTCCACTCCTTTTACGGCGACTCCGCAGCTGCCAGAGAGCGCCGACGTCGCTCCACGAGGAGGAAGCGAACGACGATGAAGCCGATACTCGCGGCAGCCGCCGTCCATACGATCGTCTTCCCTATGGTCTCGATCACCTCGTTCCTGCCGGGCGGGAGCACGACCATCTGTACGGCGGCGCCGACCGGCACGGTCAATCTCGCGAGCAAACCGATCGCTCCGGATCGCTTGACGCATGCACCAACGGCACCCAAGGGCGCTCCGAAGACGACACCGGCGACCCACCACAGGGGCGGTTCGGACTCGTACCAGGGGAACTGCCCGCCGCTTCGGATGGTGTCCACGATGCTGTAGGCGGCTGTGGCCGCAAGCAGGGCCAGTGCACCAGCGGCAGCACCGCCTTGCGCCAGTGCTGTGGGACGGCTCTCCCCGGCGTGTGTGACCAGCCACCCCACTGCGACGGCCAAACCCGCCCAAGCCCAGCCGGAGTCGAGCAGCACGCTCATGATTTCCGCGATTGACCACCCGCTGGTGGTATAGGCACGGCTTTCAAGGTCGGCGTAGCTGTTGGAGAGAGCGTTCACGAGGGACGTTGCCGCGCCGAATCCCGCTCCGACCGCCAGGGCGCGCACAAGGATCTCTACTGGACGGGTCATACGCGAGCGGCCCTGCCATCGACTGCCATGCCGTTGATCGTTAGTCACGACGCCTTCCTATCGGAAAGATCATGATTTGTACGGCGGATGTTCCATGCGATCCAGGGATCAGCCGCATTTGACTGGAGCCGGGCCGCCGCGCGGACGTCGGAGGTCGGTCACCCCGGGGAACGAGAAAGGGTGCCACGTGATCTCGTGACACCCTTGCCGACCAGGCACTACCTGGTCGGGACGACAGGATTTGAACCTGCGACCCCTTGACCCCCAGTCAAGTGCGCTACCAAGCTGCGCTACGTCCCGTTGCTCGCCTTGGCGAGCGAGAACAACCTTAGCGCAGATCTAGGGGTCGTGCGTACGCGAGGCGGTGGGGGCGGGGCTTCGGATGGCTTGTGGGGCTGGGGGTGCGGGATGGTGGAGGCCTGGCTTGAGCGGGATCATGGGGGCGGGGGAACGTCGCGGGCGTGGAGAGGGCGGGATGGGCGTATGGGGCGGAAGGCTCACATAGATCGTGAGGAGTTGCGGCGGCTCGTCGCCACGGGGCGGTCGAACGCCGAGTTGGCCGCGCACTTCGGGGTGACGGAGTCGGGCATCCTGCAGGCGAAGCGGACGGCCGGACTGGCCAAGCCGATGCTCGATCACGGGCGGGCGCTTCCGTGGAAGCTGAACCGGGTGCACAACCAGACCGGGCCGGCGACCAACCTCCGGAACCTGTCGGCCATCGCGCAGGGCGCCCACGTTCCGCAGGCGAAGGTCAATACGGCGCTCAGGTGGGCGCGGAGGCTCGCTGAGAGCGGCCTGGACGTGGGCTACAGCTATGAAGACGGGTTTTACGAGCGGCCTGTGGAGGGGACGTCCCATATCGAGGCCGTGCTCAACGAGGCGTTGCGAGCCCTGGGAGAGTCCGGCAGCGGGACGACCACCAAGCCTTCCGATGCTCAGTGAGTTCGTAAGCTCTGGGCCTTCGTAGATAGGGCGGTCCGGGTGGCCCGGGTCCCCTCCCGGGACGAGGGGCGTGGTGCCCGCGTGCGTGGCGGCCTCCATGCCCTGAAGGTGGTCGCGGGGCGAGGTGTGCAGATCTCATCCGTTGTCGGGTGCGGCCAGGTAGGGGTTTTCGGAGGTGACGGCGCGGGGGTGAGGGTTGGAGCTGTTTTGGGGGGCTTGTCGTGGGCAGTCGGGGGGTTACAAACGCAGACAAACCCGGAGGCAGACATGACCATCACCTGGGTGGCCGTCGTTGTAGCCGTGGTGGTGGCGATCCTGGCCGTCGGCTACCTCGTGGCGCAGCAGCAGCGCAGGCGCCGGCTCCAAGAACGCTTCGGCCCAGAATACGAGCGCACGCTGCGCGAGCGCGAGAGCCGTCGTGAGGCGGAGCAGGAACTGCGCGAAAGGGAGCAGCGCCACGCCGAGCTGGACATCAGGCCGCTTGCCCCGGAGACCCGCTCCACCTACGCCAAGAAGTGGACGGAGGTCCAGGAGCGCTTCGTGGACGCTCCCGGCTTCGCCGTCACCGAGGCGGACCACCTGGTGACCGCCGTCATGGCGGACCGCGGGTACCCGACCGAGGGGTTCGAGCAGCAGGTGTCCGACCTGTCCGTCGCCCACGGGCCGACGCTGGACCACTACCGCAAGGCCCACGAGATCAGCAGCCGCGCGGCGCGGCAGGAGGCCTCGACCGAGGAGCTGCGCCAGGCCATGGTGCACTACCGCGCCCTGTTCGAGGAGCTGCTGGAGGACACGACCGGCGGCCGGGCCGGAGACCGTAGGGACGCCGCCCGCCGCGACGACCGGCTGGACGGCACCACCGATGGCCGGCTCGACGCCGATGACCGCGTGGACGCCGCCGCGCGGGAAGGACGAATCGACGGCACCGCCCGGGGGGACGGGCTGGACGTCGCCGCGCGTGAGGAGCGCGAGCGCCGGGAGCACGCGGACACTCGCGTCGCCCCCGCGCGTGATCAGGAGACCGTGGACGCCGCGGCTCGACGGGCCGAAGGCCGTACCGCCAACCGTAACGCCCAGGGAGGCTGACCAGCGATGGAACCCTATCGCCGAGACACCACCGCCGCAGACGAGCCGCTCCGCGACCCGGAGACCGGGCGCCCGCTGGACGACCGGGCCTCTGCCGCGGACGCCGGAGACGACCCGCGCGGTGGATATGACCACACCGACCTGAACGAGCGGACGGGAGACGATCTCGCCGCCCACGATCGCGCCGGGCAGGGTTCGATGGACGATCGGGACGACGACGGGCGTCAGCTGGACACCGCCGTTTACGACCGTCCGGGAAAGGCGCTGGACGAGCCTCGCGCGGGCGGTGTGGCGGGGGCGCCCGACCCCGCGCACGCGGCCGCCCCCGGGACCGAGCTCGCCGACCCGGCCGAGTCGCGGGACGCCGCCGACCGGCGGCCCGCGGACCAGGACGACGCGCTGCGGGACCCCGATTCCCTGCCCGTCCACGAGCCGCCGCTGGAGGCGGAGCCCCGGCATACGCCGGACCCCGTCCTGGACTTCGTGCCGACCGGGCAGTACGCCCAGCCGCCGGAGTCGTCGGACCTGATCGTCTACCCCGTCGAGGGGGAGGGGGCGGGCGCCGACGGCCTGACGACCGGCGGCCCCGAGGTCGAGCCCGGCCCCGTCCTGACGAGGAACGACCACGATGCCGACCATGCCTCCGAGGACACCGGCGCGGGGAGCGAGGACTTCCAGCAGCGGTGGCGCGAGGTGCAGGCCGGATTCGTGGACGACCCGCGGGACGCCGTCCAGCGCGCCGACGAGCTGGTCGAGGAGGCCGTGGCCACGCTCACCGCGCGCAGGCAGGGCCTGGTCGACCGCTGGAAGAACAGCGACCAGGGCGACACCGAGCAGCTGCGGCTCGCCCTGCGCGAGTACCGCTCCCTGCTGGACGAGCTCGTGGGGCTCTCCTACACCACCGCAGGGCACGGGGGTTCCCCGGCCCGTCACGAAGCGAGGTAACCCATGCTTGCCATCGTCGCGGCGATCGTCTTCGGGCTCGCCTTCCTGCTGGCCCTCATCGGTTCGAGCATCGGGATCTCGACCACCGCGCTGATCGCGCTCGGGCTGTGCCTGCTGGCGCTGCACCAGGCCGGGATCGGGACGTCCAGCGTCGGCTCCTGGCGCGGGGGCTACCGCCGCACCCGCCGCTGAAGCACCGAACCGCTGAGACGTGGACCGGACCGGCCGTGCGGACCGCCTGGCGGATCCGCACGGCCCCGGAGGTCCGCCGGGCCACGGCCCTGATGGAGCACCTGGGAGCAAGGGGGTGTCGAGGATGAACCTGAAGGTACGGGACGTCATGACGCACCGGCCGGTCTGCCTGCCCGCCGACGCGGCGGTGTCCAAGGCCGCCCGCCTGATGCGCGACCAGGCCATCGGGGACGTGCTGGTCCTCAAGGACGACCGGCTCTTCGGGGTGGTGACCGACCGCGACATCGTGATCCGCGCCGTCGCGGAGGCCCGGGACGCCGACTCGACGCCCCTCGGCACTCTGTGCACCTCGGAGCCGGTCACGGTCCGTCCGGAGGAGGACGCCGACGAGGTCGTCCGGCTCATGCGGGAGAAGGCGATCCGCAGGGTGCCGGTCGTCGAGGACGGCCGGCCCGTGGGGATCGTCTCCCTCGGGGACGTGGCGCTGGAACGCGAGCCCGCCTCGACGCTCTCGATGATCAGCGGGGCTCCCCCGAACGGCTGAGCCACCGCCGGGCACGCCGGGCCTCCCGAGACGGAGGCCCCCGCACGTGCCCCGGCGGTGCAAGGCGCCGCGTACGCCCCTCCGGGCCTGGGGTGGCGCGGCCTTGGAGAAAGGGCGCCGTCTATGTTCCTGGGCGGCGCCCTTTCGTATGCGCCGGTTTCATCTGCGTCCCGCCCATATGCGACCGCCTCCGCCGTCCGGGGTCCGGGAGGCGTTCCTCAGCTGGTCCTGGTTCCCGGCTGGGCCAGGACGCGCTCGGCGGCCTCCTGGCGGGCCGTGCGGGCGGCGTACTCGAACTCCTGCCGCGGGTCCTGCATGGCGCCCAGCGGGACGATCTCCCGCCGGAAGAAGAAGCCCATGGTCCAGTCGGCCAGGATGCGCGACTTCTTGTCGAGGGTCGGCACCTTCGACAGGTGGTAGACCCGGTGCAGCAGCCAGGCGGGGAACCCGCGCAGGCGGTGCCCGTAGACGTTGGCGACCCCCCGGTACCGCCCGAGGCTCGCCACCGACCCGACGCTGCGGTGCGCGTACGGCCGGCGCGGCTCGTGGCGCAGGGTGGCGACGAGGTTGTCGGCGAGCCGGGCGGCCTGCCGCACGGCGTGCTGGGCGTTTGGCGGGGTGGTCTGCCCGGGCCGGGTGAGGTCGGGGACGGCGGCGCAGTCGCCCGCGGCGAAGGCGAACCGGGTGCCCTCGACGGTGAGGCACGCGTCGACCTTGACCCGGCCCTTGTCGTCCAGCGGCAGGTCGCCGCTCGCGCACAACGGGTGGGGTTTGACGCCGGCGGTCCACACGAGGGTGCCGGCGTCGAACTCCTCGCCGTCGCTGAGGATGACGTGGTGGTCGACGGTGGACCTGAGCATGGTGCGGAGGCGTACCTCGATGCCCTGCCCGCGCAGCTGCTGGGCGGTCCACTCCCCCATCTCGGGGCCCACCTCGGGCAGGATGCGGTCGGTGGCCTCGACCAGCGTCCAGCGCATGTCCCGCCGCGCGATGCCGGGGAAGTAGCGGCAGGCGTCGGCCGCCATGTCCTCCAGCTCGGCCAGGGCCTCGACGCCCGCGTAGCCGCCGCCCACGAAGACGAAGGTGAGCGCCCGCCGCCGTACCCGCTCGTCGGTGGTGGAGACGGCGAGGTCGAGCTGGGCGATGACGTGATTGCGCAGGTGGATGGCCTCTTCCAGGGTCTTGAAGCCGATGCCGCACCGGGCGAGGCCCGGGATGGGCAGGGTGCGGGAGATCGAGCCGGGCGCGAACACGAGGTAGTCGTACTCCAGCGCCCGCGCGGGCCCGGCGGCCGGCTGGAACAGGGCGGTTCGCGAGGCGAGGTAG
Source organism: Sphaerisporangium album (assembly GCF_003323745.1). Classification (GTDB taxonomy): domain Bacteria; phylum Actinomycetota; class Actinomycetes; order Streptosporangiales; family Streptosporangiaceae; genus Sphaerisporangium; species Sphaerisporangium album. The sequence goes on along the minus strand of NZ_QOIL01000001.1, from coordinate 311,735 downwards.
ACGTGCTCAACGCGGCCGCTGAGGACCTCGCAGCTCGGCAGTACGCGGCGCAGGAAGACGACGACGTGCCGGGGTTCGATGTTCCCCGCAGCCGCTTCCGGCAGGAAGGGCTGGTAGGTCATGTAGGAGTCGAGGTCGGCGACGGTGACGCGGGCCTCGCCGCGGCGCAGGCGGCGCTGGAGGCGCAGGGCGGCGAACATGCCGACGTGGCCGCCGCCCACGATGAGAATGCGTGGAGTTCGCTGCCACATGCTCCTGGACGTACCCCGTCCGAGCACAACGTAGAGGGATTTGTCAGATTTGGAAGCGCATTGTCAGGCTTGTCCCACTCAAGCCCGTGCGGAGGATCAGCTCCTTGGTGAGCCTCCGCGCCACCCACAGGCCCATGCCGCTCGTGGAGTAGTCGTGCGGCGCGACCATGCCGGGCTGGTCCTCGATGATCCAGTGCCCGGTGTCGTGGACGTCGATGAACAGGTCGCCACCTTCGCACCACACGCGCAGCCGTGCCTTGGCCGAGCCGTGTGTGACGGCGTTGGTGGCGACCTCGTTGACGGCGACGAGGTAGTCGCCGATATCCTCCTCCGCCATGCCCGCCCTGCGGGCCTGGAGCGCCGCGAAGTCCCGTACCTCGGGAAGGTCCGCGACGCAGAAGGTCAGCTCCCGGACGGTCACGCCCCCCGGGAGCAACGACCCCCCGCTTCCGTCCGCGAGGAAGCGGGGAGGAGGAATATCGTCCTCGTTCACCCGATAACCGCCTCCAAGAGCGATCAGCCTAGGTCACCCGACGCCCGGGGCATCCGCGCCGTACTCCGACGAAGATACCCCGGGATACCGCTTCGCGAAGGTGGTGCCCCCTCGCGTAAGCCCTGTTCCGCGGGTTTGTGTGCCCTCGGAAGGGCCGCCTAATCAGCTTGCGCCGACGAGTTGCGAACGGAGCTGGTCCAGCACCTTACGGAGGATGCGCGAGACGTGCATCTGGGAGATGCCGAACTCGGCGGCGATCTCGGCCTGCGTCATGTTGCCGTAGTAACGCAGGAGCAGGATGTTGCGCTCGCGGTCGGGCAGCCGGTCGATCAGCGGCTTCATCGCCTCGCGGTCGACCAGCGTGGCCAGCTCGTCGTCATCGTCGGGGATCACGTCCCCGAGCGCGGCGGCGTCGTCGTCGGCGCCCATCGGGGCGTCCAGCGACAGGGTGCTGTACGCGGCCGAGGCGTCCATCGTGAGGAGCATGTCCTCCTCGGAGATGCCCATCTTCTCGGCCAGCTCGGCGACAGTGGGGAAGCGTCCGAGCTCCTGGGTGAAGTCGGCGACGAGCCGGTTGAGCTCGGAGCGGCGCTCCTGGTAGAGGCGCGGAACCCGTACGGCCCAGGTGCGGTCGCGGAAGTGCCGCTTGACTTCGCCGGTCATCGTGACCATGGCATAGCCTCTGAAGCTGTGCCCGAGCTCGGCGTCGAACCCGTTGATCGCCTTCATCAGGCCGACGTACGCGGCCTGGAGCAGGTCTTCCATGGGCTCGCCACGGTGGCGGTAGCGGCGGGCGATCTCCCGCGCCATGGGAAGATGCATCTCGACTATCAACTCGCGCAGCCGCGCTCCGCGCTCCTCGGTGGTGCCGGGCTCGGCGAGCTCACGCAGGAGGTCTTCGGCGGTGACGTCGGTCTGGGGGAAGATGCGGTCTTCGGCAGCCATTGCTGCTCCCTCGTATGCCTTGCAAGCGAGGCGAGAACCGGCTGAACCCATGCAGAGCCGACTCGCCTCGCGTACCACGGTCGAGACGAGGCCCTCTGCTGGACCTCGGCTCCAGTATTCCCCAGAAATCAAGAGTATTGCTACCCCCTGGGCAACAGTAATGTTGCGAATGACCCCGCGATGGGGTTGGCGCCATGCGCCAGGAAGCGGCGAGGAGGCGCGTGGTGACCGTTCCAGATAGGGCCGAATCGGCCCTGACCCTTACTTCGGCTGTTGCCGAGGGCGTGCCGGTGGTGCGGGTGGGCGGCATCCTCGACGCGACCACCCGCCAGCAGTTCACCGACCGCCTGGCCGAGATCGCCGACGAGCACGGGCCCGACCTGGTGCTCGATCTCGCGGGCGTCACGTTCATGGACTCGCGGGCGCTCGGCCTGATCGTGCACCACTGGCAGCGCACGATGGCGGCGCAGGGCCACTTCGCCCTGGTCGGGGTGCAGTACTCCAACTCCAAGGTGATGTGGGTCACGGGGCTGGCGCAGCGGCTGCCGCTGTACGACACGCTGGAGGAGGCGCTGACCGCCTTCCAGAGCTGAGGCCGGTCGCCGGCGGCGCCGTCAGGACGGGGCCGCGCCGCCGTGCTTGCTCTGGTGCTCGCTGACCAGCAGCCGCGCCAGGTCCGCGACCTTGACCTGGTGGTGCTGCGACAGGCGGCGCAGCTCGTCGAAGGCCGCCTCGGCCGAGCATCCGCTGGCATGCATGATGATGCCCTTGGCCTGGTCGATCACCGACCGCCCCGCGAGCGCCTCCTGCAGCTGCGCGGCGTCGGTCAGCACCTCGTCGTACTCGGAGATGTTGGCCAGGGCCACGGTGAGGTGCTCGGTGAGCAGGGCGGCCAGCGGGTCGGCCGAGCCGCCCGTGAACGCCCCCGGGCGCACCGCGTACAGGCCGAGCACCAGCGTGGCGTCCTCGATCGCGATCGGCAGCACGAGCGTCGCCCGCACGCCGTGCCGGACGGCGGTGGCGGCGTACCTCGGCCAGCGCGTGTCGAGCAGCACGTCGGGCACCAGGACACTCCTGCGGGTCGCCAGCGCCTCCAGCGACGGACCCTCGCCCAGGGCCTGCTCACGGTCGACCAGGGCGATCAGGTCGCTGTGGGAGGCCGAGAACATGAGCCGCTCGTCGCGCCGCAACTCGGCCGCGCCGCCGGCGCATCCCGGCACCCCGACCGCCACGGCTCCGGTGATGCCCCGCAGGACGCTCTCGATCGAGGTGCCCTCGTTGACGCGGCCGAGCGCCGCGAGGTCCCGGGCGAGGGCGGGGCTGAACATGCGCATCGTCTCCATCGAGATCCTCCGCTTCCCTGAACGCCCAGGTTAATTCCCCGCGTGAGATGCTCTTGGTCGCACGGCGCCTTCTTGACGTACCGTCTAGCAGGGAACGCCCGCGCCCCTTGGCACACGAAGGACCTCACTTGACCGACGCCACCGACCTGCCCGCGCTCGAACAGGCGCTCAGCGGCCTGACGGCCCGCATATCGTCGCTGCGCCAGGCCCGTTCGGCCTACCCCGCCGACCCGGGGCCGACGCTGGACGCGGCGCTCGTCGAGCTGGACACCGCCCGTGACCTGCTGCGGGGGGCGCTCGGCGAGCTGGGCAAGTCCCGCCGCAGGCCGGGCGGCGGCGGCAAGGACGGCGCCAACCGCGAGCTCAAGCTGCTGCGCACGCTCTACCGGGCGATGCCGGTGCCCGTGATCGTCCTGGACTCGGCGGGAACGGTGCGGCGGGTGAACGCCGAGGCCTCCCGCCTGCTCGGCAGCCCCGACGGCTATCTGACCGGCCGCGCGTTCCCGCTGCTGGTGGACGTGTCCCGGCGGGCGGCGTTCCGCTCGCACCTGACGTCCGTGCTCCACACCGGCGAGACGGCGGCGTTCCCCACGCGGCTGGCCCACCAGGGACGCGCGCACAACGTGCAGCTCGTGCTGACCCAGCTCCGCATGGCCGGCGAGCCGCAGGAGATGATCGCCGCGGTGGCGCTGCCCGTGGAGGCGCGCACGCCGGAGCCGGGCCGCGACCAGGAGCCGGAGGCCGCGCCCGACGAGCCGATGATCATGGCGTCGGCCCGCCGTCAGGAGCTGTTGTCGCAGCTCACCCGCCTCCTGCTGGACGAGGAGAGCCTCAGCCAGCCGGTGGCGCTCATCCGCTCCGGCCGTCTGCTGGCGACGCACACCGCCGACTGGGTGTTCGCCGACGTCGTGCGCGACGGCGTGGCCCGGCGGGCGCTGGTGCTCGGGCCCACCAACCAGCCGGTGGCGCGCCTGGTGCGCACCCTGGAGCGTCTCGTGCCCACCGCGGCGCCGCTGATCTCCCACGTGCTGGAGACGGGCGGCGGCGTGGTGCACGAGATGGTCGAGGACGACTCGCTGCTCGGCGCCCTCCCGGACGGCGCGCCGGTCCTGCAGGCGACGCGGGCGGGCTCGGTGCTCAGCGTGCCGATCAGCGCGGGCGAGGAGGTCCAGGGCGTCCTGACGCTGCTGAGGCTGCGCGAGCGGCCCACGTTCGGCCTGGCCGACCTCGCGCTGATGGAGGACGCCGGAGCCCACATCGGGCTGGCCCTGCGCGCGCAGCGCACGTTCCAGGACAGGTCGCAGGCGGCCGACACGCTGCAGACCGGCGTGCTGCCGCGCACGCTGCCCGAGATCCCCGGGTACGACACGTCGGCGGCCTACCACACCGGCGCCGGGCCGCGCGCGATCGGCGGCGAGTTCTACGACGTCTTCCGGGTGAAGGACGGCTGGGGCTTCGCCGTCGGCGGCGTCGTGGGCCAGGGCGAGGAGGCCGCGTCGGTCACCGCGATGGTGCGCGGCGGCCTGCGCACGCTCAGCGTCTGGGAGGACGACCCGGCGGCGGTGCTCGCGCGGCTGAACGACGCCGTCGTCGTGCAGGACACGGGCATGTTCGTCATGGTGGCGGTGGGTTTCGTCACGCCGGGACGGCGGGGCGGGCGCGTCAGGCTGGCGTCGGCGGGCAACCATCCGCCCGCCGTGCTGAAGGGCGACGGCGAGGTGACCTACACCTCCGGCGGTGGCATGCCGCTCGGCATCGACACCGGCGCCGAGATCCCGGCCGAAGAGGTCGGCCTGGCGCTCGGCGACACGCTGGTGCTGTACTCCGACGGGCTGGCGGGCTCGCGCGGCAGGTCGGGGCAGGCCGAGCTGGCGTACGGGGAGGGCCGGCTGACGGAGGTGCTGGCCCGGTGCACGGGGCAGCCGGCGTCGGCGGTGGTCAAGGCCGTGGAGGAGGACCACCAGGCGTTCTCCGGCGGGCAGGTCCTGGACGAGACGACGGTCCTGGTGCTGCGGCGCGCCCGCTGAGTTGTTCAGGTGACAGTCCGGTTTACGGACTACCTGCGCCCTGACCTGCGGGTTCGGCGTCCGCAGGCCAAGCTTTGCAAGATCGATGGGCGGGCTTTCCAGGAATTTTTTGCCCGAAGGGGTTTGCGTCTTTACGGACATCGGTACACTGAGACACAGATTTGGTGCCTAAGACGCAGGCACAACTCAGTACGTTCGCGGGCCCGTCGAGGTCCGGCTTCCCTGAGGTGTGCCGTGAAAATCGCCATCGTCTCTGTGCACGAACTTTCCTCCGACCTTCTGGCCATCGCCCGTGAGCTCAGCTCTTCCCACCGGGTAACCGTCTACACGCGCCGCGACTCCGCCGACCGCAAGCCGCGCGCGAAGGTCGCGACCGGCGTGACGATCGAATACCTGGAGGCGGGCCCCGCGCTGCGGCTCGCAGAGAACGCCGTGATGCCGCACATCTCCGACTTCAGCGCCCGCCTGCGGGAGCGCTGGGGCAAGGACCGCCCCGACGTGATCCACGCCCACTCCCTGTCGGGCGGCCTCGCGGCCGTGGCGGCGGTCGACGGCCTCAACGTGCCGATCGTCCAGACCTTCCACGGAAAGAGCTCGATCAGGACCCGCTCCGGCGAGCGCGACCAGGCGGCGCGGGCCCGGCTGGAGCGCGCGATCGGACGGCGGGCCAACGCGGTCGTGGCCGTCTGCGCGGGCGAGGCCGGCGACCTGATCCGGCTGGGCGTGCCGCGAAGGAACATCGCGGTCGTCCCCCACGGCGTGGACGTCGAGCGCTTCCGCCGCCAGGGACCGTCGGCGGCGCGCGGCGACCGGGCCCGCCTGCTGCATGTCGGCCACATCAGGCCGGGCGGCGGCGCGGACATCGCGATCCGGGCTCTGGACGGCATCCCGGGCGCTGACCTGCTGATCGCCGGAGGTCCCCGGCCGGACGCCCCCGAGGCCGAGCGCGACCTGGAGCGGCTGACGCTGCTGGCCAAGGAGCTCGGCGTCGAGGACCGCGTCACCCTGCTCGGCCACGTCCCGCACACCGGCATGGCCAAGCTGATGCGCGGCGCCGACATCGTGCTCACGCTGCCCGCCGCCGCCCCCAACGGCAAGGTGGCCCTGGAGGCGATGGCCTGCGGCGTCCCGGTGATCGCCTCGGGCGTCGGCGCGCACCTCGACTCGGTGGTCGACGGCGTCACCGGCCTGCTGGTCCGCCCGCAGGACCCGGCGGCGCTGGCCCGCCGCACCCGCGCCCTGCTCGGCGACCTCACCCGCCGGACGGCCCTGGGCTTCGCCGGCGCCGACCGCGCCGGGTCGCGCTACTCGATGGAGCGCATCGGCCGCGAGCTGGTCCGCGTGTACGAGAACGTGACCGGCCGTGCCCGTCCCGTCGAGCTGGAAGAGGCCGAGGCCGCCTGACCTCCGGGGCTCCGCTCCCCCGGACCCGCCGAAAGCCCGTGCCCCCGAAAGGGCACGGGCTTCGCCGTTTCCGGACGGTCGCGCCTACGCCCGCGCGGGCAGGCCGTCGAAGTAGGGCTTCAGCGCGGGGTAGTAGTCGCCGAAGTCGGGCGCGGGCGAGCCGTCGCGGGCGGCGGTGAGCATGTCGAGGTAGTACTCCCAGCCGGGGCCGACCTCGCCGATGCCGTCCTCGGTGGCGAGGTGGTGGACGAGCCGCAGCTCCGTCACACCGCCGGCCTCCGACAACAGCAGCTCCATACGCCAGGCCCCGTGCCCGTCGGTCATCGACACGGCCAGCCGCCGCGGCGGGTCGCAGGCGTCGACGCGGACCTCGATCCACGGCTCCTGGTCCTCGTGGACCATCCGGACCTTGATCGTCGCGCCGGGCGCGGCGTCGCCTTCCCAGGGGCCGAACCAGCGGGCCGTGCGCTCGGGCTCGGTGACGCTGGCCCAGACGTCCTCGACCGGCGCGCGGAACGTCCGGCTGAGGACGAGATCGCTGCCGCCGTCGGTGCGGAACAGTCGGCCGGTGGGCGGACGGCTCATGCCGAGTTCTCCTTCGCCTGGTCCGCCGTGTCGCGCACGCGGCGTTCGCGGCGGGTTCTGTAGACCTCTGTCTCAAGCGCGTCGAGGCGGTGCTCCCAGCCGGAGGCCGGGACGAACTGCCCGAGCCACTCGGCGAGTTCGGCGAACCTCCCGGTGTCGAGCCGGTAGAGCCGGCGTCTGCCGGCCAGGTCATCGCGGACCAGTCCGCTTTCCCTGAGCACACGCAGGTGACGACTCACGGCGGGCCTGCTGATCTCGAAGCGCTCGGCGATCTCTCCGGCTGAGAGCCGCCCGTCGCGCAGCATCACGAGGATCCGCCGCCGCACCGGATCCGCGATGGCTCCGGCCACCTCGTCCACCCGGGAAGCGTAACCGATGCGTTACGCGTTCATCAAGGCCGGGCACCGCGGACCGAGGCCGACGCCGACATCCGGCACGAGCCGCCCCTGGATCACGCCTCGGCACCTGTCCTGGCATCTCCCCCGGCGGTCCACCGGCCTCACGACCAGCCGGGGGCAAGCCGCTTCCAAGTCCGGCTCGCCAGCATGGGCTCCATGACACATTCGAGCGCGTCCGGCTGGGCGATGGGGAGGGGCCGTACTCCCGGGGCGGTAGGCATGTACATCCTTCTGGTCTGCTGGGTGGTCCTGGGCCTGACGCCCGTGCTCTTCTCCACCCACGACCTGATGCTCGCCACCGGCAGGGCGGGGGCCCCGGGCCGCCTGACCGTCATCTCCTGCCAGGCGCTCGGCGAGGGACGGTACGACTGCAAGGGCCGGTTCGTCCCCGACGACGACGCGCTGAAGACCAAGATCGTCCAGGCGTCGCCGGACTCACGGGCCGGCCAGAGCTTCCGCGGACGGCTGGACGTCGGCTCCGGCCGCGTGGTGCGCACCGGGACCGCCGGGGTCCTGGCGCAGTTCGCGGTCATCGGCCTCACGCCCCTGGTGTACGCGGGGCTGCCGTACACGGCGATGTTCGCGCTCGGCGTCAGGCGGGGACGCCGCGTCGCGGGCAGGCTCGGCGTGGTCGTCGCGGCCGCGTCGCTCGTGCTGGTCGTCATCGGCGTGGCCGCCGCGTACGCCTGACCCGTCCGCGTCTCGATCCGGCCCCAGGCGAGCGTGCGCCCGGCGGCGTGCCACAGCATGGTCGGCCATTCGGGCTCGCGGCCATGAACGGAGTCCGCCGCAGGAGCCCGGCAGGACGCCCCTCGATATCGGCGACGGCCCGCGCGGCACCCGGCCGTGTCCCCATGGCGTCCGGTCCCGGGTCAGGTGACGTCCCGGGCGGGGGCTTTCCAGGTGTCGCACGCCTTGGGGCCGCCCGCGCGGTAGCCTCGCTCGAACCAGCGCAGTTGCGTGGACAGGGTCCCGTGGTCGCGCACCCACTGGGCGTCGAGCGTGCCTTGGTAGAGGGTCCGGAACTCCCAGAGCGGCGGGACGGCCCGGCCCATGGCCTTGAGCGCCACGCCCGCCAGGCACTCGGCCTGGAGCTCCAGCCGCCTGCTCAGGGCGTTCTTGGCCTCCGTGGTACGGGCGTCGTACTCGGCCTGGCCGTCGTAGTCGAGGATGTTCAGCATTTCCTGGATGTGGTGGGCGTACTCGTGGGCGGTGACCTCGGCCACCCAGGCCGCCTCCGAGGGGGACAGATCCGACGGTTTCAGGAGGACGTAGTACGTCAGGGCGCCGCCGCAATAGGTACCGGCGGCGCCCTTGCGCGGCATCTTCCCGCACTCCGGATCCTTCACCCGGTGCGGTACGAACCGCCGCAGGGGCGGTTTGAAGTACAGCCCGGACTTCTCGAACCCGCGCGCCCAGATGCCGTCCAGACACGCGGAGACGGCCGCCCCGTAGCGCTTTCCCGAGGCCAGGCTGCCCGCCCTGATCGCCGGAAGCGGGCATTTCGCCTTCGCCAGCCGCGGCGCGGTGTAGAGCGGGCTCTTGACGGCGGCGTCGCGGCCCCGTGGCGGGATGACCCGGTCCGGCAGCACCACCCTCGGGGCCGGCGTCGGCGAGGGCGGTGGCGGGGAGGGGGACGGTGAGAGGGCCGGCGGCGTCGTCCACCCGCCCACACCCATGGGGACCTCGGGGGGCGGCTCCGTGGCGCAGGCGGTGAGGAGGATGTACGCGCTGAGGAGGGAGAGGATGCGGCGCATGATCGCGGAGCATATGGGGCCTTTATTACGAAGCTGGTAACGGCCGACATTTCACGAAATGTCGGCCGCGCCTTTGGGGCCCGCCGAAACGAACGTCAGTCGGCGAACCGCGCCATCCTGCGGATCTTGTTCATCGCGTCCAGCGCCGCCACCTTGTAGGACTCGGCCAGCGTCGGATAGTTGAACACCGCGTCCACCAGATAGTCGACCGTCCCCCCGCAGCCCATCACCGCCTGCCCGATGTGCAGCAGCTCGGTGGCGCCCGTGCCGAAGACGTGCACTCCGAGCAGCGCGCGGTCCTCCGGGGAGACCAGGAGCTTCAGCATGCCGTAGGTGTCGCCGATGATCTGCCCGCGCGCCAGCTCCCGGTACCGGGACACCCCCACCTCGAAGGGGATCAGCGACTTGGTCAGCTCGTCCTCGGTCTTGCCGATGAAGCTGATCTCCGGGACGGTGTAGATGCCGATCGGCTGGAGGTGGGACATGCCGCCCAGCGGCTCGTCGCAGGCGTGGTGGCCCGCGATGCGCCCCTGCTCCATCGAGGTGGCGGCCAGCGCGGGGAAGCCGATGACGTCCCCGACCGCGTAGATGTGCGGCACGGACGTGCGGTAGTGCTCGTCGACCGCGATGCGGCCCCGCCCGTCGGCGGACAGGCCGGCGGCTGCGAGGTCGAGCCCCTCGGTGACCCCGTTGCGCCCCGCCGAGTACAGGACCGTCTCCGCCGGGATCTTCTTGCCGCTCTCCAGCACGGTGACGCAGCCGCGCGCCCGGCGCTCGACGGCGGCGACGGTCTCGCCGAAGCGGAAGGTCACCGCGAGGTCGCGCAGATGGTACTTCAGCGCCTCCACGACCTCCAGGTCGCAGAACTCCAGCATGCGCTCGCGCCGCTCGACCACGGTGACCTTGGTGCCGAGCGCGGCGAACATGGAGGCGTACTCGATGCCGATGACCCCGGCGCCGACGACCACCATCGAGTCGGGCACGCGCTCCAGCCGGATCATCCCGTCGGAGTCGATGATCGTGCGGTCGTCGAAGTCGACGCTGTCGGGGCGGGCGGGCCGGGTGCCGGTGGCGATGATGATCTTGTCGGCGGTGACCTTGGTGGTCTTGCCGTTCTCGTCGGCGACCTCGATGGTGTGCGGGTCGAGGAAGCGGCCGCAGCCGAGCAGCATGTGGACGTGGTTGCGGGAGAGCTGGCTCCTGATCACGTCGATCTCGCGTCCCACCACGTGCGCGGTGCGCATGGTGAGGTCGGCGACGGTGACGTCCTCCTTCAGCCGGTAGCTCTGCCCGTACATCTCCCGCTGGTTGAGGCCCGTGAGGTAGAGGACGGCCTCGCGCATCGTCTTGGAGGGGATCGTGCCGGTGTTGATGCACACCCCGCCGATCATGTCCCGCCGCTCGACGATGGCCACCTTGCGTTCGAGCTTGGCCGCCGCGATGGCCGCCTTCTGGCCGCCGGGGCCGGAGCCCAGAACAAGTACCTCGAAATCCGACACAAGGCCAAGTGTGCGGCCTGCCTGTTACAAGGTGAATACCCCGGATCCTACGGAGACGCGAATTCGCTATAACGCTGGGATCACAGGGAGATGCTTGGTTTCATGGGCGCATGTCGATTCGTAGCGCATACATGATCGTAGCGGCGACGACGTTGGCGCTCTGCCCGGTCCCGGGAGAGCAGGGCCCGAAGCATTCCCGGGAATCGCGGCCGCCCGTCGCCCGCACCACCTCCCCCACGCCCACGGCGTCGCTCCCCCGCTACCCGCCCCACGCCCCGCCGGTGACCGGCCCCACCGCCGCGGGCGGTGGCTCGGCGGGCCGCCCGGGCGGGAACGCCCTGGACGGGCCCCCGCCTCCCGTGTACGACCGCAGGTACGGCGGCACGCCCACCGGCTCCGCGCCTCCCCGCGGGGTCGAGACGCCGGCCCCGCCGCCCGGCGGCCCCTGGTCCGGAGACCGGACGGCTCCGCCCAGCGCGAGCGTCTCCCCCCGGGACGACCCACCGGCCGCGCCGAGCGCCGTCCCCACGGCGGGGGGCCGCGTGTCCGCCCAGCCCGACCCCGAGTGGGGCGCGCCGGTCTTCGTGGAGAACTTCGACGGCACGCAGGTCGACCGGGGCAAGTGGGACGTCTACCACTCCCCCGACGCCGCGGTGAACCCGCGCACCTCCCAGGCGACGACCGTCCACGACGGCATGCTGCACATGACCGGCGGCTTCTACGGCGGCAAGGACCTCTCCGGCGGCGTCGCCGGCCACCTGGCGCAGACCTACGGCCGCTGGGAGGTCAGGTTCCGCGGCGAGCCGGGGCGCGGGTACTCGCTGGTCACGCTGCTGTGGCCGGACAGCCAGAGCCCCGAGTACACCGAGGTCGACTTCGCCGAGGTGATCGACGCGACGCGGCAGACCGGCGGCATCTTCATCCACCGCGGCGAGTCCCGGCAGGCGCAGAGCCTCATGCGCGCGGACTTCACCCAGTGGCACACGGTGGCCGTCGACTGGCTGCCGGGGCGGCTGACGTTCTGGCTGGACGGCAGGAAGACGTGGGACTACACCGGGCCGAACGTCCCGCCGGGGCGGCCGATGCACCTCACCCTGCAGAACGACGTGGTCTGCAACCAGTGGTCGCCGTGCCGGGACTCGACCACCCCGGCGACGGTGTCGATGTTCGTCGACTGGGTCAAGATCTACCGGGCGCCCTGAGCCCGCGCGGGGCGGGTCCCGCGAGCAGTTCGGCCGCCTTGAGCCCGAGATGCAGGACGAGCCGGTCCTCGCCGTCGGCGAGGTCGAGGCCCGTGACCCGCTCGGCCTTGGCCAGCCGGTAGTACAGAGTCTGGCGGTGCACGCCGAGCCGGGCGGCGGTCTCGCCGACGTGCCCGCCGCGGTCGAGGTAGGTCTCCACGGTGCGCGCCAGCTCGCCGTCCAGCGCCGCCGCCTCCGCCGCGAGGTCGGCGAGCTCCGTGCCGGGCAGCCGGGCCAGCAGGCGATGGACGCCGAGGCCGTCCCAGCGGGCGACGGGCGCGAACCTCGGCACCCGCTGGGCGACGCGCAGGGCGAGGGTGGCCTCGCGCCAGCTCCGCCACGCCTCGCCGGGGTCGTCCCTGACGCCTCCTATGCCGGCGGCCGTGCCGTACATGCCGAGCACCCGGGACGCGACGGCCTCGGCCTGGGCGGCGGGGGCCAGGACGGCGGTGAGCGGGTCGCCGGGGTCGGCGAGGACGCCACGGGGCAACGTCCACAGCGGCGCCACCTGGCCGGGCGCGCTCTGGACGGCGATCGCGGCGACCGGGCCCGCGGGGTCGAGCCGTGCGGAGGCGCGCAGCTCGGGGTCGGCCGACAGCAGGTCGCGCAGGCGCTCCCCGAGGTCCTGGCGGCTGCGGGCCTCGCGGGCCAGGGCGGCGGCGGCGCGGTCCACCATGGGCGTGACCTGCGCCAGGCGTTCGTCGCCGAGCACGCCGGAGTCGAGCAGCCACAGGTAGCCGTAGGTGACGCCGCGGTGGCGCAAGGGGACGCAGACGCGGGCGAGGACGCCGAGGCCCTCGTCGGCGGGGATGCGGACCGGGCCGGCGGCCGAGGCGATGCCGTAGCCCTCGAAGTACGCGCGGACCTCGTCGGTGGCGCGGCGGCGCAGGATCGACTCGCGGCGCACGGCGTCGATGTCGCCGCTCTGCGCCGCGTAGGCGAGCATCTGGAGCGAGCGGTCCTCCAGCGTCGCGGAGGCGTCCAGGACGCGCGCGATCTCGTCGACGATTTCCTGCAGGTCCACCTGAACATTGTCATACATGTGTATGAACGGGGTAGACGCCGGGCGTGGCGGATGTCCATGGAAGCCGCTGAACTGCGGAATTAGGGTGGTTTACATGCTCGGTTCCCTGCTTCTGGCGATCTCACGGAGTCCTCTCGCGCGCCGCACCGTCTCGGGTTTCCCGGTCACCCGGCACGTGGTGGACCGGTTCGTCGCGGGCGAGGACGCCGGGGACGCGCTGTCCGCCGTGCGGCGCCTCACCGACGCCCGCCTCTCGGTCACCCTCGACCACCTGGGCGAGGAGACCACGGACGCGCGCGCCGCGTCCGGCACCGTCAAGGCGTACGTCGCGATGCTCGACGCGCTGCGCCCGCTCGGGCTCGGCGAGCGCGCCGAGGTGTCGGTCAAGCTGTCGGCGGTGGGTCAGCGTCTGGACCACGCCATGGCCCTGGACCACGCGCGGGAGATCTGCGCCGCCGCCCGCGACGCCGGCACGACCGTGACCCTGGACATGGAGGACCACACCACGGTCGACTCCACGCTGTCGATCCTGCGCGCCCTGCGTGAGGACTTCCCCGCCACCGGCGTCGCCGTCCAGGCGTACCTGCTGCGCAGCGAGGGCGACCTGCGCGACCTCGCGTACGAGGGCTCGCGCGTCCGCCTGGTCAAGGGCGCGTACGCCGAGCCGGCCTCGGTGGCCCACCAGAAGAAGTCCGAGGTGGACAAGGCGTTCGTGCGGTGCCTGCGCATCCTCATGGAGGGGAAGGGTTACCCCATGGTCGCCACGCACGACGACCGGCTCATCTCGATCACCGAGCTGCTCGCCGACCGCCACGGCCGTGACCGCGACTCCTTCGAGTACCAGATGCTCTACGGGATCAGGACCGACAAGCAGGAGGCGCTGGCCGTCGCCGGCTCCGCGGTCCGCGTCTACGTGCCCTACGGCGACGACTGGTACGGGTACTTCATGCGCCGCCTCGCCGAGCGCCCGGCCAACGTCGCCTTCTTCCTGCGTTCACTCCGCTCCAAGTGAGGTCTTCCATGGATGCCGTCACCAACGTCCCCGTCCCGGCCAACGAGCCGGTCCGCGGCTATGCCCCCGGCAGCGCCGATCGGGCGGCCCTGGAGAGCCGTGTGAAGGAGCTCTCGGGCCCGGCGATCGATCTGACGATGACGATCGGGGGCGAGCGGCGCATGGCCTCCGGCGCCCTGATCGACGTGGTGCAGCCGCACAACCACGCGCACGTGCTCGGGCGCACGGCCGACGCCTCGGCCGCCGACGTGCGGGCCGCCGTGGACGCGGCGCTGAAGGCGGCCCCGGCGTGGCGGGCGCTGCCGTTCGAGGAGCGCGCGGCGATCTTCCTGAAGGCGGCCGACCTGCTGGCGGGGCCGTGGCGGGCGACGCTCAACGCCGCGACGATCCTCGGGCAGTCGAAGACGGCGCAGCAGGCCGAGATCGACGCCGCGTGCGAGCTGATCGACTTCCTGCGCTTCAACGTCGCGTTCGCGCGTCAGTTGCTCACCGAGCAGCCGAGCTCGTCGCCGGGCGTGTGGAACCGCATGGAGTACCGGCCGCTGGAAGGCTTCGTGCTGGCGATCACGCCGTTCAACTTCACCGCAATCGCCGGGAATCTGCCGACTTCTGCGGCTTTGATGGGAAATGTCGTCGTATGGAAGCCGTCGCCGACGCAGCAGCTCGCCGCGCACTTCACGATGCGCCTGCTCGAGGAGGCCGGGCTGCCGCCGGGCGTCATCAACATGGTCACCGGCAACGGCGCGGCCGTCTCCGAGGCGGCGCTGACCGACCCGCACCTGGCCGGCATCCACTTCACCGGCTCGACCGCGACCTTCCAGCACCTGTGGGGGACCGTCGGCGCCAACATCGCCGGCTACCGGAGCTACCCCCGCCTCGTCGGTGAGACCGGCGGCAAGGACTTCGTGCTCGCCCACCCCTCCGCCGACCCGGCCGTCCTGACCACAGCGCTGATCCGCGGCGCGTTCGAGTACCAGGGCCAGAAGTGCTCGGCCGCCTCGCGCGCCTACGTCCCGCGCTCGATCTGGTCGGCGATCCGCGACGACTTCGTGGCGACCGCCGAGTCGCTCACGGTGGGCGACGTCGCCGCCGACCTGTCGACGTTCATGGGCGCCGTCATCGACGCGCGCTCGTTCGCCAAGAACAGGGACGCCATCGACCGCGCCCGGGTCACCGGCTCGGTCGAGGTGCTCACCGGCTCCTACGACGACTCCACCGGCTACTTCGTGCGGCCGACCGTCCTGGTCGGCTCCGACCCCGAGGACGAGATCTTCGTCAAGGAGTACTTCGGGCCGATCCTCGCGGTGCACGTGTACGACGACGGGCACTACGACACCGTGCTGGACCAGCTGGAGGGCGTGTCGCCGTACGCGCTGACCGGCTCGATCATCGCCCAGGACCGGTACGCGATCACGTCGGCGACCGAGCGGCTGCGCTTCGCGGCGGGCAACTTCTACGTCAACGACAAGCCCACGGGCGCGGTCGTCGGCCAGCAGCCGTTCGGCGGGGCCAGGTCGTCGGGCACCAACGACAAGGCGGGCTCGATCTTCAACCTGGTCCGCTGGGTCAACGCCCGCGCGATCAAGGAGACGTTCGTGCCGCCGGTCGTCACGCCGCCGTTCCGGGGCGACATCCCGCAGAGCGGCTGGCAGCAGCCGAGCCTCACGAAGCTGGGCTACTCCGAGTAGAGCCTTTGCCGTCACTTTCGGCCAGGAGGAAGAAAACGGGGAACGTCCCCTCTGTCGCATGGGACGGACAATGGGGAACTATGCCCCTTTGATGACGGTCTGCGTTAACTGACCGGTCATGATCGTCGGTAAGGCTACGGATGTCGCTGCCCTTGATCACCATGGGAGTCCTCCGTGCCGCACCTCGATCGACGATCCTTCCTGGTCACCGGACTGGCCGCAGGGGCGGTCGCCGCCGTCCCCGCCACCACGGCGCTCGCCGAGCCCACCCCCGCGGCCGAGACGGCGCAGAGCCTCGCCTCCCGCGGCCTGCGCGCCGACCCGTTCACGCTCGGGGTGGCCTCGGGCGACCCCGCCCCCGGCGGCTTCGTCATCTGGACGCGCCTGGCCCCGCAGCCGCTGGCCGAGGACGGCATGGGCGGCATGCCGTCCCACCGGTTCGCCGTGCTGTGGCAGGTGTACGCCGACGAGCACTGCCGCCACGTCGTGCGCGCGGGCGTCGAGATCGCGGGCCCGGAGTGGGGGCACAGCGTCCACGTCGAGGTCGAGGGACTGCAGCCCGGCAGGGAGTACTGGTACCGCTTCCGGCTCGGCTCCTACCTCTCGCCGACCGGACGGGCCAGGACCGCGCCGCATCCGCTGACGCTCGGCGGGCCGCTGACCATGGCGTTCGTCTCCTGCGCGCAGTACGAGCACGGCTACTTCACCTCCTACCGGCGCCTGGCCGAGGACCACCCCGACCTCGTTCTGCACCTCGGCGACTACCAGTACGAGTACACCAAGGACACCTACACGATCCCCGGCGGCAACGTCCGCGACCACGAGGGGCCGGAGACCGAGACGCTGGCCGGGTACCGGCAGCGGCACGCCCAGTACAAGGCCGACCTCGACCTGCAGGCCGCGCACGCCGCCGCGCCGTGGCTGGTCGTCTGGGACGACCACGAGGTGGACAACAACTGGGCCGACGAGGTCCCCGAGCGGCCCGACATCCCGCAGCCGAACTTCCTCGCCCGCCGCGAGGCCGCCTTCCGCGCGTACTACGAGAACATGCCGCTGCGCCGGACCTCCGTCCCGCGCGGCATCGACATGCAGCTCTACCGGCGGATCCGGTGGGGCCGCCTGGCGACGTTCCACATGCTGGACACCCGTCAGTTCCGCGACGACCAAGGCTGCGGCGACGGCTACCGTGACTGCCCGGCGGCCTCCGACCCGGCCCGCTCGATCACCGGGGACGAGCAGGAGCGGTGGCTGCTCGACGGGTTCCGCCAGTCCCGCGCCCAGTGGGACATCATCGGCCAGCAGGTCTTCTTCGGCCAGCGCGACAACAACCCCGGCCCGGCCAAGGTGACCAGCATG
Source organism: Sphaerisporangium album (assembly GCF_003323745.1). Lineage (GTDB taxonomy): Bacteria > Actinomycetota > Actinomycetes > Streptosporangiales > Streptosporangiaceae > Sphaerisporangium > Sphaerisporangium album. The sequence continues at coordinate 294,712 of NZ_QOIL01000001.1, read as the reverse complement.
GACGCCTGGGACGGCTACGTCGCCTCCCGGCAGCGGATCACGCAGGGCTGGGTGGACGCCGAGGTGCGCAACGCCGTCGTCCTCACCGGGGACGTGCACGCGCACTGGGCGGGCGACCTGAAGCTCGACTACGACGACCCCGGCAGCCGGACGGTCGGGTCCGAGCTGGTCGCCACCTCGATCAGCACGGGCGGCGACGGCGCCGACTCCGACCCCGCCACCCACCCGTTCCTGCAGATCAACCCGCACCTGAAGTTCTACAACAACCAGCGCGGCTATGTGCTCACCAAGATCGACCATGAGCTGCTCACGGCCGACTTCCGCGTGGTGCCCCAGGTTCAGGTCCCCGGCTCGCCGGTGCGCACCAAGGCGACCTTCGTCGTCGAGGACCGGGTGCCCGGTGTGAAGCAGACCTACCTGCGCCCGGTCGACCCGGCGCTCAGGACGAGCCGCCAGATGACCGTCGAGGACACCGTCCAGCTGGAGACCGAACGCCCGTGACCTGGCTCGTGCGCGCCGGTTCACGGATGCGGCCACTCCTCCACCGGCGCGGCGCTCTCGTAGCGGTCGAAACCAGCGGTCGTGGGTCACGGCGACCACCGTGCCGGAGAAGGCGGCGAGGCCGGCACACGTACCCGGCCGTCGCCTCGCCCGCTAAGGAACCCCGTCGGCCGACGCCCCCGCTCACACGGCGACACCCATGGCCGTCGTCGGCGTTCCCCGCCTGTGTCCGTAACCGTCCTCGGCGTTCACACGGCGATGCCCGCGGCAACCCCCGCGATCAGACGGCGATGTCCCTGAACGCGATCACCTTGCCGATCCGGACCCGTACCACGACCTCCCCCGGCACGCCGTTGCGTGCGCCGTACTCCTCGGCGCGGTCGGGGCCCATGTAGCGGCCGCCGACGACGGTGGCCCACTTCAGTAACTCGCCGAGGTCGTCAGAGAGGGTCGCCGTGCCTTCGATCATGACGAAGGCGTACGGCGGCCGCTCGTCGTCCACGCACACGGCCACCCGGGGATCGCGGCGGATGCTCTTGGCCTTCTGCCCGGTGGCGCTGGTGGTGAAGATCAGATCGTCACCGTCCAGCGTGATCCATACGGGTGTGACGTGCGGGCGGCCGTCGGCCCGGGTGACCCCGACCTTCCCCGTCCGCGTGCCCTCCAGCACGAACCGCCGCCATTCACTGTCACTCATTCGTTCCATGAGGTAACGCTACGTCACGCCCGACCGGGCGCCGCCCTCCGGACCCGGTTATCCACAGCCCCGCCGGTAATCCACAGCCCGCCAAGGCCGGCAACGTGGTGAACCATCCCGGACCAGTGCGAACGGGCCGACAACGGTCAGTGTCCCCGGAAAGCCTCCTCAAGCCACCAGGCCCCCTGGCCGACCGTGACCTTGGCGTGGAGGAGCAGCGGACGGTCGCGCGGCCCGTCCAGCCACTCCGTCACCGGCCCGAGGTCGCCGGGATCGCGCACGGTGACCGCCTCGCAGCCGAACCCGCGCCCGATCGCGGCGAAGTCGGCCGGCGGGAAGCGCACCTGATCGAGCGGATGCCCGTCCGGCCCGAAATGATGCACCTCGGCGCCGTACGCCTCGTCGTCGTAGATCACGATGACCATGGGCAGGCCCAGGCGCACGACGGTCTCCAGTTCCGAGACGCCCATGAGCGCGCCGCCGTCCCCGAGGGCCGCGACGGGCAGCCGGTCCGGCCGCGCGAGGGCCGCGCCGATCGCCGTGGCCAGGCCGAGCCCGACCGACTGGAACGCCTGGGTGAAGCAGAGGCCGTTCTCGTCGGGCACCGACATGAACATGGCGGGATATCCCATGAAGTTTCCGGAATCGACGCCGACGATCCGCTCCCTCGGCAGCAAGTCGTCCAGGGCGATCGACAACGTCCTCGGGTCGACACGCCCGCCGCCGGACTCGTCGGTGTAAGGCACGTCCCGCCACGAGATCTCGCGGGCGATCCTCTGCGCCAGGGCCTCACTGCGCCGTTCGTGTCCCGCCAGGGGCGGTTCGTGCCCCCCGATGAGCTCGGTCACCGCGCGCGCCGTGGCGGCGACGTCGCCCACCACCCCGATGTCGACGCGCAGGTGCGCGCCGAGGGCTCCGGTGTCGAGGTCGACCTGGGCGACGGTGGCGGACGGGCCGACGAGCGTGCCGTGGCGCGTGGTCCACATGTTCAGCGCGCACCCCCACCCGACGAGCAGGTCCGCCTCGCGGATGAGCTCGGCGGCGAGCGGCGAGGCGAACCCTCCGCTGACGTCGAGGTTCCAGGGGTTGCCGGCGAACAACCCGCGCGCGACCGCCGAGGTGGCGAGCAGCGCGCCCGTGCGGTCAGCCAGGGACTCCAGCTCGCGCCGCGCGTGCCTGGCCCCGCGACCGGCCACGAAGACGGGACGGCGGGCTCCCGCCAGCGCCTTGGCCAGTTCGGCGGCCCGCTCAGGAGAGGGCGAGGACTCCAGGTCCGCCTCCCGCGCCGGGGACGCCGGGATGGCGAGCGTCTCACCGCCGAGCGGCCCAATCGGCCGCCCCTGCACCCCCAGGGGAAGGTTCAGCAGGACGGTGCGCCGCTCGCCCGCGGCCGTGCGGAAGGCCCGGACCGTCTCGGCGACGGCGTCCTCGGCCGACGTCACGCGCATGGGCACCGCGCCCACCGCCTCGGCCAGCGCGAACTGGTCGATGTGGAAGTTTGAGCGCGGCTCCAGCGACTCGGCGGCCAGCACCAGAAGCGGCGTCCGGCTCTTGGCCGCCTCGGTGATCCCGGTCATCGCGTTGGTCAGGCCGGGGCCCTGGTGGACGGTGAGCACGCCGACCGTGCCGCTGACCCGGGCGTACGCGTCCGCCATGGTGGCCGCGCCGCCCTCGTGACGCGCGGCGACGTAACGCACGCCGTTCTCCACCAGTGCGTTCGTGACGTGGAAGTTGCCGCTGCCGACCACGCCGAACGCCGTCGTCACGCCGAGCCGGGCCAGGACGGCGCCGACGGCCTGCGCGACGATCATCGCTCGACGAGGGCCAGCACGCGGACCGGGCTGCCGGAGCCGCCGACGATGGGCAGCGGGGGCGCCAGCACGACCGCGCCGGTCACGGGAAGCCTGTCCAGGTTGCGGAGCTGTGTGAGGCCGTACTTCCCGGAGCCGAGCAGGAAGGAGTGGCAGGGGAAGGCCGGGTCGAAGGAGTGCGCGGCCCCGGCGTCGGTGCCGACCGTCTCGACGCCGAGCCCGGCGATCGGGGTCTCCTCGGCCAGCCACTGGGCGCATTCCACGGAGATGCCCGGGGTATGCGGCCCGGTCTCGTCGGCGTTGAGGAAGCTCGCCTGGTCGCCGGACCGCGCGTCCCACCCGGTGCGGTACAGCAGCCATCCGCCCTCCGGCAGCGGGCCGTTGGCCTTCTCCCACTCCTTGACGTGCTGGATCTGAAGCAGGAAGTCGGGATCGGCGGCCGCGTGACCCGCGAAGTCGAGGACGACGGCGGGGCCGATCAGCCGGGAGGGCGGAACCTGGGAGACGTCCTCGCCGTCGCGCCCGGTCACCCAGTGGACCGGCGCGTCGAAGTGGGTGCCGGTGTGCTCGCCGGTGGTGATGTCGTTCCAGTACCAGGCGGGGCCGCGGTCGTCGTACCGGCTGATCTCGGTGAGCCGGAACGGGACGGTGTTCCCGAACGGCTCGGGCAGCATGAGTATCGGCGTCTCGGAACTCAGCGGCGCCGTCAGGTCGATCACCTCGATCGCGCCGCTCCGGATGCTCTCGACGAGACTGCTCAACACCGACATCTGTGCCCCTCATGTTCTCGGGTCGTTCGTGATAGATCCTCCCTCCCCGCCGGGCGCGCCGCCACCACCTCGCGTGACGAATCGGACGCGGGGGACGCCGGGCCCACTTGCCAACGCTCCCCGCGGAGGGAGAGATTGGCCGAGGGACCGCCGACCGCAGTTAGGACGGGCCGATGAAAAAGCTCATCAACGATCCGGAGCACGTGGTGACCGAGGCGCTCGCCGGAATGGCGGAGGCGCATCCGGGCCTCCGGGTGGACCTGGAGAACAAGGTGATCTTCCGCCGCTCGGCGCCGTCCCCGGGCAAGGTGGGCCTGGTGTCCGGCGGGGGTTCCGGTCACGAGCCTCTTCACGGCGGGTTCGTCGGGTACGGCATGCTCGACGCGGCCTGCCCCGGCGAGGTCTTCACCTCCCCCGTGCCCGACCAGATCATCGAGGCCACCAAGGGCGTCGACGGCGGTGCCGGGGTGCTGCACATCGTCAAGAACTACACCGGCGACGTGCTGAACTTCGAGATGGCCGCCGAGCTGTGCGCCGAGGAGGGCGTCGAGGTGGCGTCCGTGCTCGTCAACGACGACGTCGCCGTCAAGGACTCCCTGTACACGGCCGGCCGCCGCGGCACGGGCGCGACCGTCTTCGTCGAAAAGATCGCCGGAGCGCTGGCCGAGACCGGGGCGTCCCTGGCCGAGGTCGCGAAGACCGGCGAGGAGGTCAACGCGCGCAGCCGGTCGTTCGGCGTGGCGCTCAGCCCCTGCACGGTCCCCGCCGCGGGCAGGCCGACGTTCGAGCTGGGCCCCTCCGAGGTCGAGCTCGGCATCGGCATCCACGGCGAGCCAGGCCGTACGCGCGCCCCCATCGCGCCCGCCCGCGAGCTGGCCCGCGTCGCCATGGACGCGGTGCACACCGACATGCCGCTGTCCGGGGACTGCCTGGTGATGGTCAACGGCATGGGCGGCACGCCGCTCGCCGAGCTTTACATCGTGTTCGCCGAGGTCGCGGCCTATCTGCGCGAGAAGGGTGCCACGCCGGCGCGCTCCCTGGTCGGTAACTACGTCACGAGCCTGGAGATGCGGGGCTTCTCGGTCACCGTGTGCCGCCTGACCGACGACCTGACCCGCCTCTGGGACGCCCCCGTGGAGACGCCCGCCCTCCGCTGGGGCCGCTGACGCCAGGCCGCCTCCCCTCCCCGAGGCCGAACGCCCGCCGCCTCGCGGGCGGGGACCGCCCACCGCCTCGCCGACGCCGACCGCCTCCGCTTCCATGAGCCACGAGGAGCCACATGGACACCCGTTTCTTCACCACATGGATCGAGGGGATCGCGAAGGCCGTCGCCGAGAACCGCGAGCACCTGACCGCGCTCGACGCCGCGATCGGCGACGCCGACCACGGCGCCAACCTCGACCGCGGCTTCACCGCCGTCCGCGAAGCCCTCGCCGCCGCCCCTCCCGACAGCCCCGGAAAGGCGCTCACGCTCACGGGCACCACGCTCATCCGCAAGGTCGGCGGCGCGTCCGGCCCGCTGTACGGGACCGCCTTCCGCCAGATGGGGTCCGTCCTCGGTTCCGCCCCCGACGTCACCCCGTCCGACCTCGCCACCGCCCTGGAAGCCGCCGTGGCGGGGGTACGCAAGCTCGGTGGTGCGACCGAAGGCGACAAGACCCTGCTCGACGCCCTCGCCCCGGCGGCCGGCGCGCTCAGGCGGGCCGTACAGAACGGGACGAAGACCGAGGATGCCCTGGACGCCGCCCTCACCGCCGCCCGCGAGGGCGCGCGGGCGACGATCCCGCTCCAGGCCCGCAAGGGCCGAGCCAGCTACCTGGGCGAACGCAGCATCGGCCACGAGGACCCGGGGGCCGCGTCGACCGTCCTCATCCTCGCCGCCCTCCGGGACGCCGCCGGCGGATGACCGGAAAGCCCCGGCGGCGAGGCCGTAGGATGATTCCACCGCGGGCTGTGCAGCGGTCCCGCACGGTCCTCCGAGCTCAGGCCCGCGCAAGGGTTCGACATGGGATCACGGGGTATCTCCGGCGCGAATCCACACACGAGCCCGCACATCCGGCGCGCGGCCCCCGTCCAGCGCAGGATCGCTGGACCAGCGCAGACACAACGTCCAGTGCAAGAACGAAACGTCCAGCGCAGAACCGACCGTCCAGCGCAGAACCATGGGAGACCTCCGGCGATGACCACCATTCCGCAGCCCCTGGTCGGCGTCGTCCTCATCTCGCACAGCGACGCGCTGGCGACCTCCGCCGCGGCCCTGGCCGTGCAGATCGCCGGGCCGGACGTCCAGGTGGTCCCCGCGGGCGGCACGGACGACGGTGGCCTCGGTACCAGCCCCGACAAGGTGACCGCCGCGATCCAGAAGGTCGACCGGGGCGTGGGCGTGGTGCTCATCCCCGACATGGGCGGCTCGGTCCTGACCGCCCGCCTCCTCGAGGTCCCGGGCCAGGTGGCCATCGCCGACGTCCCCTTCGTCGAGGGCGCCATCGCCGCCGCCGTCCAGGCCGGCATCGGCGGCACCCTCCAGGACGTCCTGGACGCCGCCGAGGACGCGAGAATCTACCGCAAACTCTGACCAAAGCCTGGAAGTCGCATCTCCCCCCGCACGGCATGAAGCATCGCCGAATGGCGCGCTCCCCCGCCCCCGCCTGGTCCCCTGATCGAGGACCGATGCGAGCATCCGCCTCGTACGGGGCATGACTGACCTGGGACGACGGGGGGCGAGTTCCATGATTGACGGCGAGGGCGTCTTCGACGTGATCGTGATAGGGGCGGGACCGGTCGGGGAGACCGCCGCCAAACGCGCCGTACGAGGCGGCCTGACGGCGGCCGTGGTCGAGGAACGCCTGGCCGGCGGCGAGTGCGCCTATTACGCGTGCATCCCGAGCAAGGCGCTGCTGCGGCCGATGGAGCTGGCGCACGAGGTGGAGCGCCTGCCGGGGCTGGAGCTGCGCGGCCCGATCGACACCGCCGCGGTGCTGGCCCGCCGCGACCAGGCCGTGTCCGGGCTCGACGACGCCGGCCAGGTGAGCTGGATCGAGAACCTCCCGGCGACGTTCGTCCGGGGGCGGGGACGCCTGGCGGGGCCGCTGAGTGTCGAGGTGACGACGCCGGACGGCGGCACCCGTACGCTGCGGGCGCGGCACGCCGTCGTGCTCGCGACCGGGAGCGACCCGTTGATCCCCGCCGTGCCCGGCCTGCGCGAGGCGGAACCGTGGACGAACCGGGAGGCGACCGCCGTCCAGCAGGTGCCGAAGCGGCTGGTCGTGATCGGCGGCGGCGCCGTCGCCTGTGAGATGTCCCAGGCGCTGCACTCCCTCGGCGCCCAGGAGACGACGATGCTCGTGCGGGACCGGCGGCTACTGTCCCGGATGGAGCCGTTCGCCGGCGACCTTCTGGCCGAGTCGCTGCGGCGGTCGGGCATCGACGTGCGCTTCGGCGCCTCCCCCGCCCGCGTCGAGCGCCCGCTGCCGGACGGCCCGGTGACCGTCCACCTCGAGGACGGCTCGCGCGTGGAGGCGGACGAGATCCTCGTCGCCACCGGCCGCCGGGTGGGCGTTGGCGACATAGGCCTGGACACGATCGGCCTGGAGGGGGAGGGCCCGATCGATGTGGACGCGAGCATGCGGGCGACGGCCGTCCCCGAGGGCTGGCTGTACGCGGTCGGGGACGTCAACGGGCTCGACCTGCTCACACACATGGGCAAGTACCAGGCCCGGATCTGCGGCGACGTGATCGCCGCCCGAGCCCAGGGCCTCCCCGACGACCTGCCGGCGCTGCGCGACGTCGCCGACCACCTGGGCGCGCCCCAGGTCATCTTCACCGACCCGCAGGTCTGCGCGGTCGGCCGCACCGAGTCCCAGGCGCGCGCCGAGGGGTTCCCGGTACGCGTCGTCGAGGTCGACCTGGCAGGGGTCCCCGGCGCCTACCTCCAGGCCGACGACTACACCGGCCGCGTCAAGATGATCGTCGACGAGGACCGCCGCGTGCTCCTCGGCGTCACGTTGGCCGGTCCCGCGGTCCTCGACCACCTCCACGCGGCCACCATCGCGGTGACCTCGCAGATCCCGCTAGACCGGCTCTGGCACGCCGTCCCGGTGTTCCCGTCCGTGAGCGAGTTCTGGCTCCACCTCCTGGAGGAGTACGGCCTGTGACACCCGTGCCTCACGGACGCAGGACGACCTTGCCGGACGTCCGGCGCCGCATCCGGACCCGCGCGTCCTGCCGGTGATCGACCAGCACGAGAACCGCTCGGCCGAGATGCCATGCCGCGCGCGTCCCTGACCTGAACGGTGAAGGCGGGGCCGCCTGTCACGCGCGCCCGGCATCGGGGGAGATCCGGTGAAATGATCCGGGGGCCTTCGACATGAAGGGGTGTCCGTCGACCCCTTCAGCTAGGAGGCTCGCCATGGGGATCGCCTGTGGGTGATGACCGGAAGATGCTGTTCGAGAAGGTCTATCTCGATACCTATGAACCGATCCTCGGCTACGCGACGCGCCGCTGTGACTCCCCCGAGGACGCGGCGGACGTGGTGGCCGAGACATTCGAGATCGCGTGGCGGAAGCTGGACGACCTGCCTCCGGGTGAGCAGGCCAGGCTCTGGCTGTACGGCGTGGCGCGCAACGTGCTGGCCAACCATCGGCGCGGGACGATTCGGCGCCACGTCCACCAGGCGGCGCTGCGCGAGGACGTCGCCGACCTCTACGCCAGGACGGCTCCGTCCGAGGAGCGGATGGAGTTCGCGGCGATAGCCCGCGTCTTCCGGCATCTGTCCGACGAGGACCGCGAGCTGCTGTCGCTCGTCGCGTGGGAGGGCCTGGACGCCGGGCAGATCGCGCGCGTCCTCGGCTGCTCGCGCAACGCCGTACGCATCCGGCTGCACCGCGCCCGCAAGCGGTTCTCACGCGGGCTCGCCGACGCCGGGGTCGAGCACATGCCGATGAGCCGGGCCGCGCGGGTCCCGCTGGGGAGGTCGATATGAGGAACACCGACGAGTTGCTGAGCGGGCTGGCCCGCGTCCGCGACCGTGAGCTGGCGGGCCGGGCGTCCACCGCGGGGGCGCGGACGCTGCTCGCGTCGATCACATCCGCGCCGGTCAGCGCGTCACCCGGCCGGGGCGAGGTGCTCGCGGCGGCCACCGGTACGGAGGGGGCGGTCATCGCGCCGGCCCGCCGCGGCCAGGCGCCGGCGCTCCCGGCGGCGACCGGTACGGAGACCGCCGCCGCACCGGCCTCACGCCGGCCGTGGCGGATCCGGCTGGCCGCGGGCGCGGCCGCCGCCGGGCTGCTCACCGCCGGTGTCGTCGCCGGTCCCGGTCTGCTGGGCGGGGGAAGCGCGGCCGGCTACGCCAACTCGGCCGTCGACATCGCGCGGGACGGCGACCAGTACGTCGCCCGGATCAAGGACCCGTTCGCCGAGTACAGGATGTACACCGAGGCGTTCCGGGCCGTCGGCCTGGACATCGACCTGCGCCCGGTGCCCGTCTCCCCGACGGCCGTGGGGAAGATCCTCGGGATGGTGATCGCGGACCACAGCCCCCCGGGCACCGGTCCCAAGGTGGAGGCCGGTCCGTCCGGCCCGCTGGTGGACGGCGTCGCCCTCACCATGGAAACGCTCCCCAAGAACTGCCGCCCGGGGCGGGACGCCGGCTGCGTCATGGTGCTGCGGATCCCCGTGGGCTTCCCCGGCGACGTCCTGGTCCGGCTGGGACGCGAGGCCAGACCGGGCGAGGAGTACGCGAACTTCGAGGCCGCGACGGCCCCCGGTGAGATGCTCGCCGGGGTGAAGCTGAGGAAGGGCCGCCCGGTGGACGACGTCCTGGCGCAGGTCCGCGGGCGGAACCTGACCGCCGTGTTCAGCCTCGTCAAGGTGGACGGGAAGACGGGCGGCCTCTCGTTCGAACCGCTGCCCGCGCGGACGGTCGGCGGAGACTGGACGGTGTGGAACGCCTGGCAGGTGAAGGCCGGAGTGGTCCGCCTGCTCGTCACCCCCGAGCGGCTCCCCGAGAATCCCTTCTTCAACGGCAGCGCCCCGCCTCCCGCCCTGTCGTGACGGCGGCGCCCGTCGGAGCTCAGCGTGAGCGGGTCGCCCGTTCACCCGAGGGGCTCCGGCGGGCTCTGCGCCTGATCACCACCAGGTCGACGGCCGCGATCACCACGACGACGCCGGTCACGACCGCTTCGACGAACCAGATCCCCAGCCCGGTGCTCACCCCGAGGAAGACGAAGAGCGCGGTCGCGGCGAGTGCGACCGGCAACGCCACCCCCGAGAGCACGGCCCGCATGCCGAGCGCGCTCCGCGCCGTCCGGGGCTCACTCCCCGACCGATTCCCCCACATGACCTCCACCCGCCTCCCTTGGGACGGCGAACGCCCTCCCTCTACGCCCTACCCGCTTCATCCCTCCGCGACCGGCGAAGGGGTCACGGGGGACGGGCGGCGGCGGGTGATGACGGTCGCCGTGGAGACGAGGGCGAGGGCGATGATCAGGAAGCCGTACGTGAGGGCGGTGGCCTCCAGGCCGAAGAGCGGGACGGCCTCGCCCGCCAGGACGGCGGGGACGCTGAAGGCCAGGTAGCTGACGACGTACACGGCGGCGAACAGTTCCGCGCGCTCGGACGGGGCCGCGAGCGTCGCCAGCGAGCGGAAGGCGCCGAGGAAGGCCGCGCCGAAGCCGGACCCGGCGATGAGCGTGCCGGCGAAGAAGATGGGCACCGAGGACACGGCGAGCGCGGTCAGGGACACGGCGATGCCGGTCGCGAGGGTCGCCGAGCCGATGATCATCACGCGGCGCGGGGGCAGATCGCGGACGACGACCGAGGCCACCGCGCCCGCGCCCGTGAGGGCGGTCACGACCAGGCCGCCGACGAAGTGGTCGGTGACGTGCAGGACGCCCGCCATGAGCGACGGTCCGAGCGAGAGGTACAGGCCGCCGAGCGCCCAGGTCGCGACCAGGCACGGCAGCGCCGCGAGGAAGGCTCCGCGTGCGCCGGTGGGCACCGACACCTTCGGGCGCAGCGAGGCGAACGCGCCCGGCCGGGGCGCGACCGTGTCGGGGAGGAAGGCGACGGCGCAGGCCAGGAGCAGGAAGACCACGGTGAGCAGGGCGAACACCAGAGCGGTCGGGGCGGGCGCGTACTGCACGAGAAGCCCGGTGCCGAGGGCCCCCGCGGCGAGGCCTGCGGTCGGGGCCACGCTGTTGAGCAGGGATCCGAGGCGGGATCCGGGAGCGGGCTGGAGGTCCACGAGCCCGGCGCTGATGGCTCCGGCCGCGGCGCCGGTGGCGAGTCCCTGCAACACCCGGGCGAGGAGCAGATGCGCGGCCCCGTCGGCCGTCAGGAAGACCGCCATGGCGACGGCCTCGGCCAGCAGCGCGCCGACGAGGACGGGCCTGCGTCCGACGAAGTCGGAGAGCCCTCCGACGGTCAGCAGCGCGCACAGCAGGGCGAGCGCGTAAACGGCGAAGACGGCGGTGAGCGTGGCGGCGGAGAAGCCCCATCGCGCCTGGTAGACGACGTAGAGCGGCGAGGGGGCGCTGGCGGCGGCCATGAAGGCCAGCAGCGCGCCTGCGAAGAGCCAGAATCCCGCCCTGCGCGACATGCGCCACGGCGGACGTCCTCCCTCGCGGGCGGGGAGGGTCGCCGCCGCGTCACCCGGCCCGGTCCGCGCGGGATCCGGCGGCCTGCCTCCGGTTTCAGGTGAGGCACAGGCGGTTCGGGGTCTGGCGCGCGGATCGTCCCCATCGCCCCCCGAATCGCCCGTGGCGTGCGACGAACCGTGTGTCGTGTGCCGCGAATCGCCCATGGTGCGCCGCGAACCGGCTGTCGTGTGCGGCGAAGCGGTCTCGGCCACTGTGGCCCCGTCTTCTGTGATTCGCATCGCGATCCCCTGACTGTTCCAAAAGTTTCGAACAGTTGGAGACTACGCCGACCCGGGCGTACTGTTCAACTATTATCGAACCGTGATGTCTTCCTCGCGCGAGCTGGCACATCCCGAACCCGCCGAAATGGTGGTGACCGACGTGCTGTTCGCCCTGAGCGACCCCGCGCGGCTAGCGCTGGTACGACGGCTGGCCGAGGGTCCACTGGAGGTCGCCAACTGCCAGCCCGCCGGCGGCGAGATCCCCAAGTCCACCCTGTCCCACCAGCTCAAGACGCTGCGAGAGGCGGGCGTGATCCGCAACGTCCCCTCCGGCCGGCAGCGGTACGTGAGCCTGCGCAGGGAAGACCTGGAGAGCCGCTTCCCCGGCCTGCTCGCCGCGATCCTCGCGGAGCCCGGCGAAACGGGCGGCGACCGTCACGGGCGGCCCTCGGCGGCGAGCCCGGGGTGATGACCAGGGGTTATGCTCGTGATGAGGAAGCGATCGAACGCATGAACGCCTTTGGCCTCGCCGCACTCCTCCTCGCCGAGCAGTGCACGGACCCGGCCCTGCGCATGATCGACCGCTTCCTCGCCCAATGAGCCGTGATCGATCGCGGCCGAGTTCACGACCGGCCGTCCGCGCGCGGGCCGATGACCGGCCCCGGCCCAGGCCGTTGACAGGGCTCTCGACGGCGCCGCGACGGCGCGGCCCTCAGGCGCGGTAGAGCTTGGCCGCGTACTCCGGGCCGTAGTACTTCTCCAGTTCTTCCAGCGTCTCCTCGGTCTGCTGGACGCTCTTCACGATGCGCGCGTGCGACGGCAGCGCGTCCGGCTCCCATGTTTCCGGCCTCCACAGCGCCGAGCGCAGGAACGCCTTGCCGCAGTGGAAGAAGATCTGCTCGATGTCGACGACGAGGGCGAGCCTGGGCCGGTGCCCCTTGACGATCATCTCGTCGAAGAACGGCGCCTCGCGGACGAGCCTCGCCCGGCCGTTGACGCGCAGCGTCTCGGTGCGCCCGGGAACGAGGTACAGCAGCCCGACGTGGGGGTTGGCGAGGATGTTGGCGAAGCCGTCCACCCGGCGGTTCCCCGGGCGGTCCGGGATCGCGATCGTGGCGTCGTCGATGACGTGGGTGAACCCGGGAGGGTCGCCCTTGGGCGAGACGTCGCAGGCGCCGTCGGCGCCGGACGTCGCCATGAGGCAGAACGGGGAGGCCGCGAGCCACTCCTTGTCCCGCTCGTGCAGCAGGACGCGCTCCTTGGTGAGGGCTCTCGGCAGGGGCTCGCCGAGCAGCGCGCGCAGCTCCGCCTCGGATGTGATCTCCAGGACGTCCGGGCTCTCCGCCATCACCACTCCTCAGGGGCAGGCGATCATGCGTACGCCCCAGCATACTTTGCGCGCTATTTACCGCCGAGGGGGGGCATCGGCCACACCTGTCACCCGTGTCCGGTATCAGAAACCCGCCGCGACCGGCGAACCCGACAGGAGCTCACTTCCAGCGGAAGTAGACGAACAGGCGGCCGTGGTTCTTGGCGTCCTTGTCGATGCGGTGGTAAAGGGCCTTGATCTCCTTCTGGTCCAGGAAGCGCAGGACCTTCTTCTTGAGCTGGCCCGACCCCTTGCCCGGGATGATCTCGACCTCGGTGGCCTTCTTCCGGATCGCCTCCTGGATGATCCCGTGCAGGGCCCGGTCGATCTCGGCGCCCCGGTTGTAGATGTCGTGGAGATCCAGCTTCAGCTTCACGCGCCGATTGTACGTCCCGGGGAATGGAACGTTCTTCCAACTGCGCCGACCACACCTTCTAACCGGAATGTGTCCACTTTTGGTCATATATTGCTGCAGATCAGTCTGTATATCGATCTAGGCGGATATCAGGCAGGCATTTAGACTCCCCCTGTGTTTGGTTCGCCCGAGCTCGGGCGTCCAGGCACATGTCGCCCAACGGGGAGGGTGAAGTCCCTCGCCATGTCCTCATGCGGGCGGCGCGGCTTCTCCATGCCCTTTGGACGGCAGGTCCCAGTGGTCCTCATGGAGGTGCCGTGCCAAGCAATCCCCTGCCTCTCCTCTTATCGCGAACACGCCGTGCCGTGGCGGTCGGAGCGGGTCTCGTCCTCATCGGCGCGATCAGCCCCGCGGTCCCGGCGTCCGCGACCCCCACCCCGGGTCCGGCGACGGCGTCCACCGCTAAGTGGAAGGCAACCCCCCTCACCGTCGTCGACCGGGTCCAGGGGGCCAAGTCCCCCAGCGGCAAGCTGGCCAAGAGCGACACCGCGCTGTTCAAGGCGACCGGCAGCGCGCCGGTCAACGTGGTCGTCAAGCTCGACTACGACTCGCTGGCCGCCTACAAGGGCGGCGTCGACGGCCTCAAGGGCACCAGCCCGCAGGTCACCGGCAAGAGCCTGGACATCAAGAGCGACGCCGCCAAGAAGTACGAGAAGCACATCGAGGACGTCGAGAACGCCTTCGTCAGCGCCCTCGGCAAGAGCGTCCCAGGCGCCAAGGCCGGGCAGAGGCTGCGGACCGTCTACGGCGGCATCGCCGTGAAGGTGCCCGCCAACAAGGCCGTCGAGCTGCTGAAGCTCCCCGGCGTCGCGGCGGTGCAGGAGGACAAGCTCCAGCAGCCGCTGACCGACTCCAGCCCCGAGTTCATCGGCGCTCCCACGATCTACAACCAGCTCGGCGGCAGCCCGTCCTCCGGCAAGGGCGTGATCTACGGAAACCTGGACTCCGGCGTCTGGCCCGAGCACCCGTCATTCAAGGACCCGGGCACCCTGCCCGCTCCCCCGCCGACCAAGGACGGCACCCCGCGCGTCTGCAACTTCGGCGACAACCCGCTGACGCCGGCCACCGACGTCTTCGTCTGCAACAACAAGCTGATCGGCGGCAGGCCGTTCCTGGACACCTACAACGCCGTCTTCGGCGGCGAGGTGTACCCGGACAGCGCCCGTGACTCCAACGGCCACGGCACGCACACCGCGACGACGTCCGCGGGCGGCCCGGTCGCCGACGCCAACCCGCTCGGCATCAGCCGGGGACCGATCCACGGCATCGCGCCCGCCGCGGCCGTGTCGGTCTACAAGATCTGCGGCGCCGAGGGCTGCTTCCCGTCGGACTCGGCCGCGGCCGTGGGACGGGCCATCCTCGACGGCGTCCGGGTGATCAACTTCTCGATCTCCGGTGGTAGCGACCCGTACAGCGACCCGGTGGAGCTGGCGTTCCTCGACGCGTACGCGGCCGGCGTGTTCGTCTCGGCCTCCGCGGGCAACTCCGGCCCCGGCGCGGCGACCACCGACCACCACAGCCCCTGGGTGACCACCGTCGCCGCCTCCACGCAGACCCGGACCTACCGGTCGACCGTGACGCTGACCGGCGCGGGCGGCGCGACCGCCACGGTCTCGGGCGCCTCGATCACGGCGGGCATCAGCTCGCCGCTTCCCGTCGTGTCGGCCGCGGCCCCGCCGTACTCCGACCCGCTGTGCGTGAAAACGCCTCCGGCGGGCCTGTTCGCCGGGAAGATCGTCGTCTGCCAGCGCGGCCCCAACCGTGTCATGAAGGGCTTCACCGTCAAGCAGGGCGGCGCGGCCGGCATGATCATGTACAACGCGACGCCGCTCGACGTGATGACAGACAACCACTGGCTGCCGGCCGTCCACGTCGATCAGCCGGACAGCACGACCCTGCTGAACTTCCTGGCCGCCAACCCCGGGGCCACCGCGAAGTTCACCCAGGGCACCAAGACCACCTGGCAGGGCGACGCCATGACCTCGTTCTCCTCACGGGGACCGGGCGGCGACTTCCTCAAGCCGGACGTGACCGCGCCCGGCCTGCACATCCTCGCCGGTGGCACGCCCACGCCCGAGTCACCCGCCGAAGGCCCTGCCGGCAACCTGTTCCAGGCCATCGCGGGCACCTCGATGTCCTCGCCGCACGTGGCCGGGGCCGGCGCGCTGCTGTTCGCGCTGCACCCCGACTGGACGCCGGGCCAGGTCAAGTCCGCCCTGGAGACCACCGCCAAGACGTCGGTCACCAAGGAGGACCGGGTCACCCCGGCCGACCCGTTCGACTACGGCGGCGGCCGCATCGACCTCACCAAGGCCGGCGACCCGGGCCTGACGCTGGACGAGACCGCCGCCAACTACGCGGCCTCCGCCGCCGACCCGCTCAACCGGATCGACCTGAACGTGCCGTCGGTGAACGCGCCGATCATGCCGGGCGCGATCACGGCCAAGCGGACGGTCAAGAACGTCACCGGCAAGACGCTCACCTACACGGCCACCGGCACCGCCCCGAGCGGCGCCTCCGTGACGGTGCTGCCCCCGCTGTTCAGCGTCAAGCCCGGCAAGTCGCAGGACCTCACCGTCCTGATCGCCGCTCCCGACCTTCCCGACGGTCAGTACTTCGGCCAGGTCAACCTGAAGCAGGTCGGCGGCAGCCGTAACCTGCACCTGCCGGTGGCCTTCTACCGTCAGGAGGGCGCGGTCCCGGTCGACCAGACCTGCACGCCGGCCACCATCGCCAAGAACACCGGCGAGTCCACCTGCACGGTCACCGTCGAGAACACCACGCTGAAGGACACCGAGGTCAGCGCGCTGACCACGCTGGACTCCAAGCTGCGGATCAACAGCGTGACCGGCGCGACCAAGGTCGGCAGCCAGATCGCCACGGCCAAGGCCGCGCTCGCCGGACGCCAGCCCGACAAGCCCGGCATCGCCCCCGGCACCGGCCCCGCGGGCTACCTGCCGCTCGACCTGTTCGGCATCACCCCGACCCCGATCGGCGACGAGGAAGCGATCAACTTCAACGTCCCGGGCTTCGTCTACGCGGGCAGGACCTACAACCGCATCGGCGTCGTCTCCAACGGCTACAGCATCCCCGGCGGCAGCTCCGGCTCGGCCGATGTGGACTACGTGCCGCAGACGCTGCCGGACCCCGCCGCGCCGAACAACGAGCTGGCGTCCTACTGGACCGACCTGGACGGCACGGGCGCGCCGGGCATCTTCGCCGGCACCCTGACCGACGGCGTCGACACCTGGCTCGTCCTGGAGTGGCGCGTCCACCTGTTCGGCCAGACCGGGCTGAAGGTCTTCCAGCAGTGGATCGGCGTCAACGGCTCGGAGGACATCACCTACTCCTACGACCCGTCCAACCTCCCCGGCGACCCCGGGCCGTCCTACGGGCTGACCGTGGGCGCCGAGAACGCCGAGGGCACGGCCGGCGGCCAGATCTCCGGGCCTCCGGTCGAGGACTACCGCGTCAGCAGCACCCCGGGCGCGCCCGGCGGCAAGCTGACGTACACGCTGAAGGTGAAGGGCGTGACGTCCGGCGTCGGCTCGGTGACGACGGCGACGTCCACACCTGAGGTGAAGGGCGTCACGGTCGAGGTCGACAAGATCACCGTCCAGTAAGGACACGACCGCGTAAACCCGCTGTCCACAACGACGGGGCCGGCATCCCACCGGCCCCGTCCGCGTGTCCGGGCGCCTCCGGCCGCACAGCACGCTCGGAGATGTCCGGGGCCCGTCCGCGGCGGATGCTGAAGCCACGGCGGGCGTCGGACGATGGGGGCCGGACAGTGGCGCGGATGGCGGGGACGCGGGCGGTCGTGCTCGGGGGCAGCATGGCCGGGTTGCTGGCCGCGCGGGTGCTGGCCGAGTTCTACGACAAGGTGACGATCGTGGAACGGGACGTGCTGCCGCGCGGGGCCGCGCAGCGGCGGGGCGTGCCGCAGGGGCACCACGTGCACGCGCTGCTCGCCCGGGGCGGGCAGGTGCTGGACGAGCTGTTCCCGGGGCTGACCGCCGAGGTGGTCGCCGCGGGCGCGCCCGCCGGGGACCTGCTGGGCGGGATCCGCTGGCTGCTGTCGGGCCACCGGATCAGCCGCGTCGACATCGGCCAGCCGGTGCTGTTCCCGAGCCGTCCTCTGCTCGAAGCCCATGTGCGGGCGCGCGTGCTGGCGCTGCCGGGCCTGCGGCTGTGCGACGGTCACGACATCGCGGGGCTGACCACCACCGCCGACCGCCGGACCGTCAACGGGGTGACCATGCGCGGGCCGGGCGGCGAGCTGCGCGGCATCCCCGCCGATCTGGTGGTCGACGCCTCCGGGCGGGGCTCGCGCACGCCGGTGTGGCTGGAGAAGCTGGGGTATCGGCCGCCGAGGGTCGACAAGATCCACATCGGGGTGGGGTACTCGTCGCGCGCGTACCGCCTCCCGCCGGACGCGCTGCGCGGCGACCGGCTCATCCTGGCCAACTGGACCCCCGAGCACCCCCGCGCCGCCGCCGTGGCCGCGCAGGAGGACGGGCGGTTCCTGGTCACACTGGCCGGGCTGCTCGGCGACCACCCGCCGACCGACCACGACGGCTTCCTCGCGTTCGCCGGGAGCCTCCCCTTCGACGACGTCCACCGGCTGATCGTGGACGGCGAGCCGCTCACCGACCCGGTGGCCATCCAGTACCCGGCCAACGTGCGGCGGCGCTACGAACGGCTGTCGCGCTTCCCGGACGGGCTGCTGGTCCTCGGCGACGCGGTCTGCGGGTTCAACCCGATCTACGGCCAGGGGATGACGGTCGCCGCCCTGGAGGCCGCCACGCTGCGCCGGCTGCTGTCCGGGGGGCGCGCGCCGGCCTGGAAGGCGTACTTCAAGGCCGTCGCCAAGGTGGTGGACGTCCCGTGGGGCATCGCCACGGGCACCGACCTCGCCTTCCCCGGCGTGCGCGGCCGCCGTTCGCCGAAGGTCCGCCTGGTGAACACCTACCTTCCCCGGCTGCACGCGGCGGCGGCCGTCGACCCGTCCCTCTCGTCGGCGTTCGTCCGCGTCACCGGCCTGCTCGACCGTCCCGAGGGCCTGCTCCGGCCGGACCGCCTGCTCAAGGTGCTGCGCAAGCACCGCAAAGCACCCCGGATCGCCGTGTCGGCGGCGGCTGTCGCGTCCGGGCAGCCGGCGTCCTTCGCGACCACGTCCGGGCGGCCGGTGGCCGGGCAGTCCGCGTCCGGGCGGCCGGCCACCGTGGCGTCCGGGGAGCCGGTGTCCGTCGCGGCCGCCGAGCCGGTGGCCGGAGCCGAGTCTCCGCGCTGACCGGCCCCGATCACGGGCTAGCCCCGAACGCCCCGCCCGGCTCCCGGCGGGGCGTTCTTCCGTTCTCGCTCACCCCCCTTGTCGGCCCTCGTGATCTCAACTACCTTGATTTCATCACTCGTTGAGTTTGTCGGCCAGGGAGTCCGTGGTACCTATGGAACCCGCGATCGAGGTTCGTGATCTCGTGGTCGAACGTGGCAGGCGCCGCGTTCTGCACAGTTTGAGCTGTTCCATCCCGCGCGGCAGCGTCACCGGGCTGCTCGGCCCGAGCGGCAGCGGGAAGACCACCCTCATGCGCGCCATCGTGGGCGTCCAGGTGGTGAAGTCGGGCACGGTCACCGTGCTCGGCATGCTGGCCGGGTCCGCCCCGCTGCGCGGCATGATCGGGTATCTGACCCAGGCGCCCAGCGTCTACGCCGACCTGACGGTCCGCGAGAACGCCCGGTACTTCGCCTCGCTCTACAAGGACGTCACATCGGCGGACGCGGACGCCGCCGTGGCCGACGTGGGTCTCGCCGACGCCGCCGGGCAGCTCGTCGGCGACCTGTCGGGTGGGCAGCGCGCCCGCGCGTCGCTGGCCTGCGCCCTGGTCGCCCGGCCGACGGTGCTGATCCTCGACGAGCCGACCGTCGGACAGGATCCCGTCCTGCGCGACGACCTGTGGCGGCGCTTCCGGGCGATGGCCGCCCAGGGCACCACCGTCCTGGTCTCCAGCCACGTGATGGACGAGGCCAGCCGCTGCGACCGGCTGCTGCTCATCCGCGAGGGACGGCTCATCGCCGACGACGCGCCGGACGCGATCCTGGCCGGGACCGGCACCGCGGACCTGGAGGCTGCCTTCCTCCACCTGATCCGCGCCGAGCAGGTGGTGTCATGAACCTTCGCATCCTGGGCGCCACCACGGCGCGCATCCTGCGTCAGCTACGCCACGACAGGCGGACCGTGGCGCTCCTGGTCGTCGTGCCCGTCCTGCTGCTCGCCCTGATCTACTACATGTTCGAGGACGTGCCCGGCATCTTCGACCACATCGGCCTGGTCATGCTCGGCGTCTTCCCGTTCACGATCATGTTCCTCATCACCAGCATCGCGATGCTGCGCGAGCGCACCACGGGCACGCTGGAGCGGCTGCTCACCACGCCGATGGGCAAACTGGACCTGCTGTTCGCCTACGGGCTCGCGTTCGGCGTCGCCGCCGCCGTCCAGGCCTCGATCGCCTCCTCCGTCGCCTACTGGCTGCTCGGCCTGGACACCCGGGGCGGGGTCGGCCTGGTGATCCTCATCGCGATCGCCAACGCGGTGCTCGGCGTCGCGCTGGGCCTGCTGTGCAGCGCGTTCTCCCGCACCGAGTTCCAGGCCGTGCAGTTCATGCCGATCGTGGTGGTCCCTCAGATCCTCCTGTGCGGCCTGTTCGTCCCCCGGGGTCAGATGGCGGGCTGGCTGGAGGCGATCAGCAACGTGCTGCCGATGACGTACGCCGTCGAGGCCCTCCAGGAGGTCGGCACGCGGGCCTCGGCCACCGGCACCCTCTGGCGCGACCTCGCGATCATCATCGGCTGCGTCATCGTGACCCTCACCCTCGCCGCCGCCACCCTCCGCCGCCGCACCGCGTAGGGCGCGCGATCGCCCGCGGCCGTCCCGCGCATCGTTCACACGATGCCGGGGCGGCTGTTCATTTCCCACTCCGTTGACGAGCGGTCGTGATTCAACCGCCCACGCGACCGGCGGAACGGTGCTGTTACCCAACCGTCCACGGCCGGAGCTTCTCGGGGTTGCGTACCGCCCAGATGCGCTTGATCCGGTCGCCTGCGATGTCGAAGGCGATCACCATCACGGTGACGCCGTCCTGCTGGGCCACCAGACCGGGCTGACCGTTGACCGTACGCTCCAGCATCGTCAGGTAGGGCGCCCTGCCGGCGATCTCGACGGTGTAGCGCGCGATCTGCTCGGCGCCTTCGATCGGGTGGAGCACGGCGCTGACCAGGCCGCCGCCGTCGGCGGTCGCCGTGGCGTCGGGGGCGAGGAGGCCGATGAGGGCGTCGATGTCCTTGGCCTCCCACGCCTTCTTGAAGTCCCGGACGATGCCCGCCCGCTGGACCGCCGGGGTCGCGGGAGCCTGCGAGGCGTGGATGCGGCGGCGGGCCGAGGAGGCCAGTCGGCGGCATGCCGCCGGGGTACGGCCGACGATCTCGGCCACCTCGGCGAACGAATAACGGAAGACATCGTGCAGGACGAACGCGACACGCTCGGCCGGGGTCATCGATTCCAGGACGACCAGGAATGCCATGCTCACCGACTCGTCGAGGGTCACCCGCTCGGCCGGGTCCACCGCCATGCCGCCCGGCCGCCCCTCCACCCACTCCGCACGCTCCGGCACCGGCTCGGGGATCCACTCCCCCACGTAGCGCTCCCGCCGCGCCCGCGCCGAACCGAGCACATCGAGGCAGATACGACCGGCGACCCTCGTCAGCCACGCCCCCGGCGATTCAATGCCTTCCTGCTGCTCAGGGGACATCGCATACCAGCGGGCATAGGTTTCCTGCACCACATCCTCCGCATCGGCCACAGAACCGAGAAGCCGGTACGCGAGATTCATCAGCTGACGCCGCTCCCTCATGATCACGCTCAGGCCCGGATCGGACCGGCCGTCTCCTGGCACGGATGGGGTGGTCATGGTCTCGTCGGCTCCCTTGGGCGCGTCTACCCTCACCAGACCGACGAGACGACACCTCGAAATGTGACGTCGGCGCGTCGCCTCACATTTCCAGCGGTCGCGTCGTCGGACTACCGAGACACCATCCAGCACGCAGGAAAGCTCAGCGACCCCGGCCGACATGCGGATCACCGTCGAGACACGCGTCCGAACGCGTGCTCGTCCCCGCGGCCGGCCACGTGGTGGTGGAAGGCCGCCCCGCCAGGTCGCCGAGCTCGCAACGATCAGAAGGGAAGACCTCGCGATGTCCACACCCACAACGACCGAGCAGGACCACCTCCAGTCGCGTCTGCCCGACCCCCTCCAGTTCTTCCCCGAGATGGCGGAAGTCGCCGGAGCCATGTCCAAGGCCACGCTGAACGGTTCGATTCCGCACACCACCATCGGCCTGGTGCAGCTCCGCGCCGGGCAGATCGTCGGCAGCACCTACCACACCGTCCGGCAGACCGGCGGCCTCCGTAAGGCCGGGGAGACAGAGGAGCGCATCACCGCCGTAGCGTCCTGGCAGGACGCCCCCTACTTCACCGGCGCCGAACGGGTCGCACTGGAGCTCGTGGAGGCCGTCCTCACCCCGAACCCGTTCGGGGAGCGCGTCCCCGACGAGCTCTACGCCAAGGCATCCGCCCACTACGACGACAAGGCGCTGTGGACGCTCATCCTGGCGATCAGCCAGATCTGCTTCTTCATCCCCGTCGCTCTCGTCGCCAGGCCGATCCCTGGTAAGGCCCCCGGGAAGAACTACAGCAGGTAACGCCCGACGGGCTCAGGGTGAGGCACGCGACCGTGCCTCACCCTGAGCACGGCCGGCTCTGAGCGGGTGCCGGAGGACGGCGGGTCAGGGCCGATCGCGGGCGTCCGGGCGCGAAAGCCGCTCCGGGCGGTCCTCCCTGAGGGAGGTCACGCCGGGGAGGGAGGCGAGCGTCTTGGCGGGCGTGCCGCCGGGAAGGACGACGACGACGCGCGAAGAAGGGAGTTCCCGGACCAGGACGGCGCCCGGGATCTCGGCCAGACGTGCGCGGAACTCGGCGGCGGGGACCGAGATTCCGACGATGTAGGCGGTCTTCACCGGCCCGGCACGCTCACCCGTGCAGGTAGTCGACCAGGTAGGCCTTCTCGGCCTCCAGATCTTCGATGGCGCTCTTGACGACGTCGCCGATGCTGACGATGCCGGCGAGGCGGCCGTCGGTGACCACGGGGACGTGGCGGATGCGGTGGTCGGTCATGATCTGGCGCAGGTCGCCGGCGTCGGCGTCCGGCTCGCAGGTGCGGACGGGGGTGGTCATGATCGAGGAGACCGGCTCGGTGAGGACGACGGGGCCCCGCTGGTGGAGGCGCCGGACGACGTCGCGCTCGGAGGCGATGCCGAGGATCGCCATGCCGTCCTCGGACACGACGGCGGCGCCGATGTTGTGGTCGGAGAGGATGGAGAGCAGTTCCGTTACCGTGGCCTGCGGGCGGACGGTCGCCACCGTGCTTCCCTTTCGCCGCAGGATCGCGCTGATGAGCATCGACACCACCTCGTGATGCGGGGAACCCGGAGAGTACCTCTGACTTCCCCACCTGACGTCATCGTTAAGCGCTCCGCGCGGTAAAGCCGGGGGGCCTATTTCCGGACGGGCCGAAGCCCCGGGGCGGTGAGTACCATGCCACACACCACTGTCTCCCGCGAGGACCGCAATGAGCGAGCAGCTGAACACCGGCAGCCACGACCTGCCCGTCTCCGACGCCCTGGCCGCGTTCATGACCACCGGCTGGGAGGACACCGGCCGCGCCGGCCTCACGCCGCTGCCGCAGGCGGCGTACACGGCCAAGCGGCGCGCCGCGCTCGTCCAGCGGTTCCCCGGCGAACGGCTCGTCGTCCCCTCGGGGACGCTCAAGGTACGCAGCAACGACTGCGACCACCGCTTCCGCCCGCACAGCGCGTACGCCTACCTCACCGGCGGGCAGGAGCCGGACGACGTGCTCGTCATCGCGCCGTCGGGCCAGGCCACGCTGTTCACCCGCCCCCGCTCCCCCCGCTCCGCCGAGGGCACGGCCGGGCAGGAGTTCTACCGCGACCGCAGGTACGGGGAGTTCTGGGTCGGCGCGCGTCCCACCCTCGACGAGGCCGAGGCGCTCCACCAGATCGAGTGCGCGCACCTCGACCGGCTGCCCGAGGCGCTGACCGGCCCCGCCCGGGTGCTGCGCGGCGTGGACGCGTCCGTGGACGCGCGCGTGGCCGAGCACGAGGGCGACGCCGAGCTGGCCGCGTTCCTGTCGGAGATGCGCCTGCTCAAGGACGAATGGGAGATCGCCGAGCTCCAGCGCGCCGTCGACGCCTCCGTCCGCGGCTTCGAGGACGTCGTGCGCGCGCTTCCCCAGGCCCTGACGCACCCGCGCGGCGAGCGCTACGTGGAGGGAGTCTTCGGGCTGCGCGCCCGGCTGGAGGGCAACGCGACCGGCTACGAGACGATCGCGGCGTCGGGCGCGCACGCCTGCGTGCTGCACTGGATCCGCAACGACGGCCGCCTGAACCCCTCCGACCTGCTGCTGCTCGACGCGGGCGTGGAGACCGACGCCCTCTACACCGCCGACCTCACCCGCACGCTGCCGCTGTCGGGGCGGTTCGGCCCCGTCCAGCGGCAGGTGTACGAGCTGGTGTACGAGGCGCAGAGCGCGGGCATCGCCGCCCTGCGGCCGGGGGCACGCTTCCGCGACTTCCACCGGGCCGCGATGGCCGTGATCGCCGAGGGGCTGCGGGACTGGGGCGTGCTGTCCTCCGCGGAGGGCGACCTGCACCGGCGCTACACGCTGTGCAGCAGCGGGCACATGCTCGGCCTGGACGTGCACGACTGCGCCAGGGCCCGCGCCTCGCAGTACCTGGACGGCGTGCTGGAGGCGGGCCAGGTGCTCACGGTGGAGCCGGGCCTGTACCTGCAGCCCGACGACCTGACGCTGCCGCCGGAGCTGCGCGGCATCGGCGTGCGCGTCGAGGACGACCTGCTGATCACCGAGGACGGCGCCCGCCTGATGTCCTCGGCGCTGCCCCGCCGTCCGGACGAGATCGAGTCCTGGATGGCCTCGCTCGCCGAAGGCTGAGGTCACCGCGCGGGGGGTCAGCAAGGGCCGGGTGACCCGCCCTCCGGCCCCGGGCGGGAGGGGGCCGCGGCGCGGTGTCCGGGGGTGGGGTCGAGGAACACGTGGCTGATCTGGGGGAACCGCTCGACCAGGCTGTTCTCTATCTGGTCGGACACCTCTTCCAGCCGCCCTCCCGTGCACTCGTCCACGAAGTCGATCTTCGCGGCGACCAGCACGTCGTTGGGGCCGAGCATCATGGTCAGCAACTCCACCACGTCGCTGACCTCCGGACGCGAGATCAGCTCCTCGTAGATCGCGCTCTGCAGCCGCGGCGAGGCGGCCTGGCCGATCAGCAGCGAGGCGTTGGCGCGGATCAGATGCAGCGCGACGCCGAGCAGCAGCAGGCCGATCGCCACCGAGGCCAGGCCGTCCCACAGCGGCGAGCCGGTGATCTGCGCCCCGACGAGCCCGAGCGCGGCGATCATGATGCCCACCAGCGCGGCGGCGTCCTCGAACACGACGGCCTTCACGGCCGTGTCGGCGGTCTGGGAGACGTACCGCTGCGGGGTCACGCTGATGCGGCGCGCCTCCCGGCGCACCTGGTGCAGGGCCCGGAAGAAGGAGATGCCCTCCAGGACGAAGGAGATCGCGAGGACGATGAACGAGACGCCCAGATCGCCCAGTTCCTCGCCGTGCCTGACGGTCTGCACGCCGTGCGTGATCGAGAACCCGGCCCCGATGACCAGCGTCGCGCCGGCGGCCATCAGGGCCCAGAAGAACCCCGCCTTGCCGTACCCGAACGGGTGCAGGCGGTCCGCGGGGTGCTCCGAGCGCCGTACAGAGATCAGCAGGAGGATCTCGGTGACGGTGTCGGCGGCCGAGTGCGCCGCCTCCGAGAGCATCGCCGAGGACCCGCTGAGGAGACCGGCCACCAGCTTCGCCACCGCGATCGCCAGGTTGACCCCGGCGGCCACGAGGACGGTGAGGAAGCTCTCCCTGGTCTCACTCCGCTCCGGCTTGTCACTCATCTCGCCGCTCCTTCCCGGCACCGGCCACGGCTATCGGTCCGGCACGGGAAACTTTGTTTCATTACGCGGACTCGCGTGAGCACCGCATTTCACCACCGCACCTGGTCGCGGGGAGTCCGAAGAGAGATAGATTCACCTCCATGAGCACGGCGGAATCCGATGAACTCGACCCCCACTGGCTGAGCAGCGGGGAGCAACGTGCCTGGCGTGCCCACCTGTCCGCGCACAAGCTCCTCGAGCACCGGCTCGACCGCGAGCTCCAGGAGTTCGGGCTGTCGATCAACGACTACGAGATCCTGGTCAACCTCTCCGAGAGCCCTGGTCATCGTATGCGCATGAGCGACCTCGCCGAGGCGACGATCCAGTCCCGCAGCCGCCTGTCCCACCAGATCGCCCGCATGGAGGCGTCGCTGCTGGTGAGCAGAGAGAGCTGCGCGGACGACCGGCGCGGCACGTTCGCGGTGCTGACCGAGCACGGGTGGGACACGATCCAGCGCGTGGCGCCCACGCACGTGGCCAACGTCCGCTACCACTTCATCGATCGCCTCGCCCCCGAGCTGATCGGAGCCCTGGAAGCAGCCTACGCCCCGGTCGTCGAGCACCTGCTGAAGCTGCGCGCCGAGGAGCGCGCCTAGCGGGGCCGGCCGGGGAGCGATCCCGAACCGATACCCGCGAACGGCGCTGCCACCCGGGCAATGGTGGCTAGCATCCGGGCTGTGTCGATACGGTCGCTCTTCTCTCAGATCCCTCGCCTGGGCCCCGGGCCGTACGCGCCGCGCGGGCGCACCCTCGGGCGGAAGCTCGCCCCGGCGCTCGTGGCGCTGTGCCTGGCCGCCGCGTGCTCCTCGTCGCCGGGCGGTGGCGCCCTGCCCGGCGGGTCCGACCTGATGAAGAAGTCGGCCGAGACGATGCGGGCGGTCAAGACCGTGGCCTTCACGATCGCGACCGAGGGCAGGCCGCCCGTGCCGGTCCGGCACGCCGAGGGCTCCCTGACCCGGGAGGGCGACGCCCAGGGCACGGTCCGGGTCGAGGTGCTCGGCACACTGCAGGAGCTGGCCTTCGTGCTGGCGGGCGACACCGTCTACTTCAAGGGCCCCACCGGCGGGTACCAGACCATGACGCGCGAGCAGCTCGCGGCGATCTACGACCCGTCGGCGATCCTGGACCCGGCCAAGGGCGTCCCCGGGCTGCTGTCCGGCGCGACCGGGGCGAAGACCGAGGCCGAGGAGAAGGTCGGCGGCGCGGACGCCTACCGGGTGGCGGTCCACCTGCCCAGGCAGATGGTCACGACGCTGGTCCCGGGCGTGAACCAGGAGGTGGACGGGCGGGTGTGGGTCGACAAGGCCACCGGCCGACTGGTGAAGGCGAGCCTTCCCCTCGGGAGCGGGGCGAACGCCGGGACGGTCCTGGTCACGCTGGACGACTACGACGCGCCGGTCACGATCACCACCCCGGCGAAGTAGCCACCCATGACCGGTTCCTCCCGTCAGACCCCGGACGCCGCGCCGTCCCCGGGCGAGGCCCCGCACCCGGCCTCACGTCCGGCGGCCCCGCATTCGAAGCCGCCCGACGAGGGCCCGGACCCGACCCCGGACGCGCCGGGCTCCTCCGCCGCCCGCCGCCGCGTGGCCCTCGGCGTCGGGGGGACCGCGGTGCTGCTGGCCGCCCTGGACGCCTACGTCGTGGTGACCGTCCTGGTCGACATCGCCACGGACGCCGGGGTGCCGCTCAACCGGCTGGAGCGCGCCACCCCGATCGTCACCGGCTTCCTGCTCGGCTACGTCGCCGCCATGCCCCTGCTCGGCCGGCTCTCCGACCGGTACGGGCGCAGGCCGCTCGTCCACGCGTGCCTGGCGGGCTTCGCGGCCGGGTCCGCGGTGACGGCACTCGCCGGGTCGATCCCGCTGCTCACGGCGGGCCGCACGCTCCAGGGCATCGCCGGGGGCGCGCTGCTGCCCATCACGATGGCCCTGGTCGGCGACCTGTGGGACGAGCGCGGCCGCCCGATCGCCCTCGGGGCCGTCGGCGCGGCGCAGGAGCTCGGCAGCGTCCTCGGCCCGCTGTACGGCGCCGGGGTCGCGGCGCTGGTGGGGTGGCGCGGCATCTTCTGGGTCAACATCCCGCTGGCCGCGCTCGCAGCGGTGGCCGTTCAGCGCACCGTGCCGCCGCCCGCCCCCCGCACCGGCCCCCGCGTGCGGATCGACGTCGTGGGCGGGCTGCTGCTGGGCCTGGCCCTCGGCCTGCTGGTGGCCGGCCTCTACAACCCCGAGCCGGACAAGGCCGTGCTGCCCCCGTGGGGGCCGCCCGCCATCGGCGCGGGCCTGGTGGCGGCCGTGGCGTTCGTCCTGTGGGAGGCGCGCTCCCCCGCCCGGCTGCTGGACCTGACCGGCGTGCGCCGCGCGCCCTTCGCGGGCACGCTCGCGACCAGCTTCCTGGCCGGCGCGGCGCTCCTGGTGACGCTCGTGGACGTGCAGCTCACCGCGCAGACCCTGCTCGGGAAGGACGCGGTGGGCGGGGCGCTGGTGCTGTCGCGGTTCCTGGTCGCCCTCGCCGTCACGGCGTTCGCGGGCGGCCTGCTGGTGCGCCGGTTCGGCGAGCGGGCCGTCGCCGTGGCGGGGATGGTCCTGGCCGCCGCCGGGTACGCGCTGATCTCGCGGTGGCCGGTCGCGCTCGCCGGCGCCCAATACCCGCTCGGGCTCGCGCGGGTGGACGTGGACCTCGTGGTCGCGGGCCTGGGCCTCGGGCTGGTGATCGCGCCGGCGTCCTCGGCCGTCCTGCGGGTCACCCCGGCCGACCGGCACGGGCTGGCCTCGGCCTCGGTGGTCGTCGCCCGCATGATGGGCATGCTGCTCGGCGTGGCGGCCCTCTCGGCCTGGGGTTTCCACCGCTTCCAGTCGTTGACCGCCCACCTGGACACGCCGCTGCCGTTCGGGGTGGAACCCGCCGAGTACGCCCGCCGCCTGGCCGAGTACACGGCGAAGGTGACCGCCGCCCTGCACCAGGAGTACACCGAGATCTTCCTGCTGACGGCGATCGTCTGCGCCGCCGGCGCCCTCACGGCCCTGGCCCTGCCCGGACGCGCCGGACGAGCCCCGCAGGACCACGCCTGACCGCCCCGGCCGACCACGCGTGACCGCCCTGGCGGACCGCACCCGACCGCCCCGGCGGACGCGCCGGACCGTGCCGGACCGCCGCCCCGGGCATCACCAGGGGCGGCGGGGGGTCACTTCTTCTTGGGCGCGCCGCGCTTCTCGCGGATCTTCATGGTGATCTCGACCGGGGAGCCGGCGAAGCCGAACTCCTCGCGGATGCGGCGCTCCAGGAAGCGGCGGTAGGTCTCCTCCAGGAAGCCCGAGGTGAACAGCACGAACTTCGGCGGCTCCGTGGACGCCTGCGTGGCGAAGAGGATCTTCGGCTGCTTGCCGCTGCGCACCGGCGGCGGAGTCGCCGCCAGCAGCTCCGACAGGAAGGTGTTGAGCTGCGCGGTGGGGACGCGGGTCGTCCACGAATCTATGGCGCGCTCGATCGCGGGGACCAGCCGGTCCATGTGCCGCCCGGTCTTGGCCGAGATGTTCACCCGCAGCGCCCACGGCACCCGGACGAGCTGGCGGTCGATCTCCTTCTCCAGGTAGTAGCGGCGGTCCTCGTCGACGAGGTCCCACTTGTTGAACGCCACCACCATGGCCCGGCCGGACTCGATCACCATGCTGATGATGCGCAGGTCCTGCTCGGTGAGGACGTCGGAGGCGTCGATCAGGACGATCGCGACCTCCGAGCGCTCCAGCGCGGCCTTGGTGCGCATGCCCGCGTAGAAGTCGGCGCCCTGGAGCTGGCGCTCGCGGCGGCGGATGCCCGCCGTGTCCACGAACCGCCAGGTCTTGCCGCCCAGCTCGATCAGCTCGTCGACCGGGTCGCGGGTGGTGCCCGCCATCGGGTCGACCAGCACGCGCTCCTCACCGGCGAGCTTGTTGAGCAGCGAGGACTTGCCGACGTTGGGCTTGCCGACCAGCGCCACCCGGCGCGGGCCGCGCTCGGCGCCGAACCGCTGCGGCGGCGCCTCGGGCATCACGTCGAGCAGGACGTCGAGCAGGTCGCCGCTGGAGCGGCCGTGCAGCGCCGAGACCGGCTGCGGCTCGCCGAGGCCCAGCGACCACAGCGCCGACGCCTCCAGCTCCTGCCGCTGGTCGTCGACCTTGTTCGCGGCCAGCACGATCGGCTTGCCGGAGCGCCGCAGCACCCCCGAGACGGCCTCGTCGGCGTCGGTCACCCCGACCGTCGCGTCCACGACGAAGAGGATCACGTCGGCCAGCTCCACCGCGACCTGCGCCTGCTCGGCGATGCGCAGCGCCATGCCGGTCGCGTCCGGATCCCAGCCGCCGGTGTCGACCAGCGTGAACCGCCGGCCACGCCACACGCCCTCGTAGGTCACGCGGTCACGGGTAACGCCGGGCACGTCCTCGACCACCGCCTCGCGGCGGCCGATGATGCGGTTGACCAGCGTGGACTTGCCCACGTTGGGGCGGCCCACCACGGCGACCACCGGCAGCGGGCCGGAATCCGGCTCGGTCTCCGGGGACACGCCGTCTTCCTCGAATTCGGCGAGGTGCGCCTCGATCCAGCCGCCCTCGTCGCCGTATTCCCCCGTCACGTCACGTCCGTTTCCTATCAATGCGCACCCACCGGCGGCTCGGCGCGGACGGCGGCACTCGCCGGGCCCGCGCGGCGTCACCGCGTCAGGTGCGCTCCTTCACAAGTCTCAGCACCTCGGCGATGACCTCTTCGAGGTTCAGCTCCGTGGTGTCCAGTTCGATCGCGTCGGCCGCCATCACGAGCGGGTCGGCCTTGCGGGTGGAGTCCAGGGTGTCGCGGCGGGCCATGGCCACGCGCTGGGCCTCCAGCGTGGTGCCGGTGAGCTCGGCCGTGCGGCGCCGCGCGCGGGCCTCGGGACTCGCGGTCAGGTAGACCTTGACCGCCGCGCCGGGGGCCACGACCGAGCCGATGTCACGGCCCTCCACGACGATGTCGCCGTCGCCGATGATCGCCCGCTGCTCGGCGACGAGCCGGGCGCGGACCTGCGGTACGGCGCTCACGGCGGAGACGGCGGAGGTGACCTCCTGGGTGCGGATCTCGGCGGACACGTCCCGCCCGTCCACCGTGACGCCCGGGGCCTCCGGGTCGGTGGTGATGGCGAGCCTCGCGGCGTCCGCGCGTGCGGCCACGGCCTGCGGGTCGCCGACGTCGACGCCGTGCTCCAGCATCCACCAGGTGATCGCGCGGTACATCGCCCCGGTGTCGAGATAGCGAAGCCCCAGCGCGCGCGCCACCCCGCGCGACGCACTCGACTTGCCCGACCCCGAAGGACCGTCCATGGCGACGACCAGTGCGGTCACGGCATCTCCCTCCGCCCTCCCGATTGAGTTGTCCGCAAAGAGGGTACCGGGAATCTGCCCCGACCCTGGCATCAACGGCTCAGGGCACGTGCCAGCCGTGCGCGCGCAGGGCGTCGGCGAGAACCCCGGCCGCCTCGGGCTGCACGGACAGCTCGGCGGCTCCCAGCGGCAGCCCTGGAGCGTGCTCCAGGCGGACGTCCTCGATGTTGACCCCGGCGTCCTTGGCCGCCTGGAACAGGCGGGCCAGCTCGCCGGGACGGTCTCCGACCAGCACCTGGACCACCGCGTACGAGCGCGGGGGGCCGCCGTGCTTGCCCGGGATCCTGCTCTGGCCGGTGTTGCCGCGCTCCAGCAGCTCGGTGACCCGGCCGATCGCCGCGCCGTCCGGGTCGCCTGTGCTCTCCGGGGCTTCCTGCGCCGAGACGGCGCGCAGGGCCGCCGCCGCCGTGTTCAGGTCGGCCGCCACGGCCTCCAGCACCTCGGCCACCGGGCGGGCGTTTCCCGACAGGATGACCGTCCACAACCGCGGATCGCCCCCGGCCACGCGGGTCACGTCGCGTACCCCCGGCCCGGCGAGGCCGAGCGCCGTCTCCGACGCCTCGGCCAGGCGCGCCGCCACCGCCGAGGCGGCGACGTGCGGAGCGTGGGACACCAGGGCGACCGCCTCGTCGTGCGCGGCCGGGTCGACCCGCACGGGGTTGGCCCCGCACAGCTCGATCAGCTCCAGCACGGCCCGAACGGCCTCGTCCGACGCCTCGGGCCCCGGGCAGTACGCCCACGGGCGGCCGAGGAAGATGTCGGCCCGCGCCGCGGCCGGGCCCGAGCGCTCACGACCGGCCAGCGGGTGGCCGGCCACGAAGGTGGTCAGGTCGCAGCCGCGCTGGGCGGCCTGCGCGATCGGCAGGGCCTTGACGCTCGCCACGTCGGTGTAGAAGCGCGCGGCGCCGGTCTTCTGCAGGTCCAGCAGCCACTCGGCCACGAACTGCGGCGGCACCGCGATCACCGCGAGGTCGGCCGGAGGCCCGCCGGGGGTCCACTCGACCCCCGCGCCGAGCTCGCTCGCCAGCCGCACGAACCCCGGGTTCTGGTCGGCGAGCAGGACGGTGAGCCCGTGTTCCCTCAGCGCGAGGGCGACGGACGTGCCGATCAGGCCCGTACCGACGATCAGCACGGTCTCGACGGCCCTGGGCTGGTGGCTCACTGGGCGATGTCCATCCTCAACGCGGTCGCGCCCTTGAGATAGACGTGCTGGATCTCCTGGCGGGGCCTGTCCGTCTCCACGTGGGCCATCAGGCGCACCACGCGGGGCAGCGCCCCCGGCACGTCGATCTCACTGGCGCAGATCAGCGGGACGTCGTGGAAGCCGAGCTTGCGCGCCGCGAGGGCGGGGAACTCGGAGGTGAGGTCGGGGGTCGAGGTGAAGATCACGCTGATCACGTCGTCGGTGGTCAGCCGGTTGCGCTCCATGACCTCGGTGACCAGCTCGGTCACCCCGGCCAGAACCGCCTCCCGGGTGTCGGCGTCGATCTGGACGGCGCCCCGGACCGCACGCACCATGTCATTCCCCTTCACGAACCACCGCCCGGCGGCCCGGGCGAGCCCCGGCCAGGCCCCGGCACAGGACACACCCCTGGCATGCCATGGTGTCCACATATGCCTGAGCCCGGCCGAGCACGCCGGGCGTACCGCGGCGTGTCCGGACCGGCTTCGTCTTTCCGACAGGTTACAGTCCCACGACCGCGTAAAGGTCGCCGACCTCCTTGAGCGTGAGCGCGCGCATCGTGCCCGGCTTGAGCCGCCCGAGCTTGACCGGCCCGAACTCGATGCGGGCCAGGTCGATCACGGGGTGCCCCTCGGCCTCCAGCATGCGCCGCACGACGTGCTTGCGGCCCTCGTGCAGGACGACCTCCACCAGCGCCTGCTGGCCGTGCTCCTGGACGATCTTGAACTCGTCCGCCTTGACGAGGCCGTCCTCCAGCTCGACGCCGTTCTTCAGCCGTTTGCCGAGATCGCGCGCGATCGGGCCGGGCACCTTCGCCCAGTACTTCTTCTGCACTCCGAAGCTCGGGTGCGTCAGCCGGTGGGCCAGCTCGCCGTCGTTGGTGAGGATGATCAGGCCCTCCGTCTCGGTGTCCAGCCGGCCGACGTGGAAGAGCCGCTCGGTGCGGTCGGCCACGTAGTCGGCCAGGGACGGGCGGCCCTCGGGGTCGGACATCGTGCTGATGACGCCGATGGGCTTGTTGATCGCGAAGTAGACCTGGTCGGGGGCGGTCGGGATGCGCTTGCCATCGACGTGGATCACCTGCTTGGCCGGATCCACGCGGGCGCCGAAGCGGCGCACGACCTGGCCGTCCACGGTGACGCGACCCTCGCCGATCATCTCCTCGCAGGTGCGCCGGGCCGCGACGCCCGCGGCGGCGAGGACCTTCTGCAGCCGCACGCCGTCCGGCACCTCGGTGGTGTCGCGCTCGTCGGTGTAGTCGGACGGGAAGAAGTCGGGGTCGCGCAGCGGCTGGCGCGCGGTCTTGAACACGCCGCCGCGCCCGGCCCGGGGCGCCTGCGGACGGCCGCCGCGGCCCTGGCCCCCGCGCGCCGGGCCGTCGCCGCCCGCGCCGGGGCGCCGCGCTCCGGCACCCGTCCTGCCCGCTCCCGCGCCCGTCCTCGCCGAGCCCGTACGCCCGGCGGCCGCGCCGCCGCGGCCCTGCTCCGAGCGGCCGTACCGCCCGCGTGAGCCGCCGGGGGGGCTTCCGATGGTCTGCACCTCGTCGCGCCGGTCGCCGCGCTCGTAACGCCCGCCGGAGCCGCCGCGGGGCGCGTCCTCGTGACGCGACCCTGAGCGGGACTCTGAGCGGAACTCTGAGCGGTCGCGGACGGGCCCGCCGCGGCCGGTCTCGTCGCGGCCGTACCGCTCGCCCGAGACTGCCCGGTCCGCGCGGAAGGGCGCGCGCTGGTCGTCCCGGCCGCGGAACGCCGGGCGCCCGCCGTAGGACGATTCCCGCGCCCCGCCGAACCTCCGGCTCTCGCCGCGGTCGCCGCCATACCCGCCACGGCTTTCACCGCGGTCGCCGCCATAGCCGCCACGGCTTTCACCGCGGTCGCCGCCGTAG
This sequence comes from Sphaerisporangium album, assembly GCF_003323745.1. Classification (GTDB taxonomy): domain Bacteria; phylum Actinomycetota; class Actinomycetes; order Streptosporangiales; family Streptosporangiaceae; genus Sphaerisporangium; species Sphaerisporangium album. Next base: position 260,705 of record NZ_QOIL01000001.1, on the reverse strand, counting down.
CCGCCGCGTCCCTCGCGGGACGAGCCCTCGCGAGCGCCGCGGAACCCGCCGCGGCGGTCACCGGACGCGCCCTCGCGACCACCGCGGTACCCGCCGGAGGAACCCTCGCGGTCCGCGCGGAACCCGCCCCTGCGGTCGTCGCCGTAGGAGCCCGGACGGCGGTCGTCGGACGAGCCGCCCCGGCCCGCGCGGATGGAGGGGCCGCGCCCCTCGTCCGGCCTGCCGTACCGGCTGCGGGACGCGCCCGGGGAACCTCCCCGTGCGCCGCCGTAGGAGGACGAACCACCACGGGACCCGCCGAACCCCGACGACCCGCCACGCGAGCCCCCGTAGGACGACCCGCCCCGCGAGCCCCCGTACCCCGAAGAACCGCCACGCGACCCGCCGAACCCGGACGACCCGCCGCGCGGGCCGCCCTCGGAGGACCGGGAGTCGTCGCGCGAGCGGAAGTCGCGGTCGTCGTCACGGGAGGACCCGGCCGCGCCGCGTCCCCCTCTGGGAGCACCCCGGTCGCCGGTGCCGCGCCGCTCGTCCGAGCGGAAGGCGTCTCGGCGGTCGCCCGCGCCCCGGAACCCGCCCCGGGCGCCTCCCCGGGAAGATCCTCCGCGAGGGGCGCCGGAGCCGCCACGCGAGCCGGCACCTCCCCGGGCCCCGGGGGCGGCGTCGCCGCGTCCTCGACCGCGTCCATCACCGGACGGGGTACCACGCCTGTTGTTCACTTCTGTTGCTCCTCTAAGGTTTCCACGTCGTCGGGGAGGAACGGGGCGATCGCGGGGAGCTCGTCGAGACTCCGCAACCCCAGCCTCTCCAGGAAGTACGAGCTCGTGCGGTACAGGACCGCCTGGCTCTCGGGATCGGTGCCGGCCTCTTCCACGAGGCCGCGCGCCACCAGCGTGCGCATGACACCGTCGCTGTTGACGCCTCTGATGGCGGCGACGCGGGCGCGGTTCACCGGCTGGCGGTAGGCCACGACCGCGAGGGTCTCCAGAGCGGCCTGCGTCAGCCGCGTCTGCTGGCCGTCACGGACGAAACGCTCCACGTGGGCGGCGCAGTCGGCGCGCGTGTAGAAACGCCAGCCTCCGGCCACCTCTCGAAGATCGAAACCACGGCCGTCGCGGGTGTATTCCGCCGCCAGCTCCCGCAGGGTCTCGGCGACCTCACGCGAGGGGCGTTCCAGCACCTGCGCGAGCGTCACCTCGGCCACCGGCTCGTCGACGACGAGCAGGATCGCCTCCAGGGCCGCGCGCAGGCCCGGCCCGGACTTCGCGTCGTGCGCGGGGTCCTGGTCGTCCTCGTGGTCCTGGACGCGCTCGGCGCCCTCAGGATTCATCGGCTGCATCTTCGCTCTCCCGGCCGGCGCGCTGGTCGCGCGGCCCGCCGTCATGGCCTTCCGTGCCCTCCGCAGGCGGAGCGCCCTCGTCGTAGTCGTCGGCCACCGCGATGTCCCCGTCGTCGGTGCCCGTCCACATCACGTGCAGATCTCCGAGCGGTTCGATCTGCTCGAAGGAGACCGCGGCCTCCCGGAACAGCTCCAGGATGGCGAGGAAGCGCGCGATGACCTCGAACGTGCCCGCGCAGTCGGCGGTCAGAGCCCGGAACGTCGCCCTGCGCACGCGCCGGAGCCGTGCGACCAGGATAGCCGCTTGCTCGCGGACGTTGGCGACCGGTTGATAGATGTGCGCCGTCGAGACCGAGGGCGGCAGCTTGGGCGTGAAGGCCCGCATGGCGATCTTGGCGAGCCGCTCCGGGCCGACGCCGAGCACCAGCTCGGGCAGCAGGCCGGCGAAGCGGGCCTCCATCGGGACCACCCGGGGGAAGCGCAGGGCCTCCTCGGCCATGTAGCCGGCGAAGACCTTCGCGACCTCCTTGTAAGCCCGGTACTGCAGAAGGCGGGCGAACAGCAGGTCGCGGGCCTCCAGCAGCGCCAGGTCCTCCTCGTCCTCGACCTCGCCGGTGGGCAGGAGCCTCGCGGCCTTCAGGTCGAGCAGGGTGGCGGCCACCAGCAGGAAGTGGCTGGCCTGGTCCAGATCCCACTCGGGGCCGCGCGAGCGGATGTGGGCGATGAACTCGTCGGTCACCTGGTGCAGGGACACCTCGGTGATGTCCAGCTTGTGCTTGGCGATCAGCCCGAGCAGCAGGTCGAACGGACCCTCGAAGACATCCAGGTGCACCTGGAAGGCGTCGGGCCTGTCGGCCTGGCCGGTCGCGGGCTGTTCGGTCACCGTTCCATTGTCCCGCACCCGGGCCGCCGCGCACGTCACGCGATCGGACGGTCACGCATGTCGCCGCGAAGGCCTCTCGGGGCCTCTACGCGCAGCGCTCAGGCGTCCTGGGACCAGCGGGAGAGGACCTCGCGGGCCAGCTCGCGGTAGGCGGTCGCGCCCATGGAGGCGGGGTCGAACTGGGTGATCGGCTCGCCGGCGAGGGTGGCGTCAGGGAACCGGACGGTCCGGTTGATCACCGTGTGGAAGACCTTGTCCCCGAAACCCTGCATGATCGTCGACAGGACCTCCCGCGCGTGCAACGTGCGCGGGTCGTACATCGTGGCGAGGATGCCGTCGATCTCCAGGTCCTTGTTGAGCCGCTCCTGGACCTTGGTGATCGACTCCATCAGCAGGGCGACGCCGCGCAGCGCGAAGAACTCGCACTCCAGCGGCACCATCACGCTGTGGGCGCAGGTCAGCGCGTTGACGGCGAGCAGGCCGAGCGACGGCTGGCAGTCGATGAGGCAGATGTCGTAGTGCGGGAGCAGCGGCTCCAGGGCCCGGCCCAGCGCGTACTCGCGGGCGACCTCGTTGACGAGCCGGATCTCGGCGCCGGACAGGAAGATGTTGCTGGGCAGCAGGTCCATGCCCTCGACGCTGGTGGCCAGGAGGACGTCCTCGGCGGTGACGTCGGGCTCTTCCATGATCAGGTCGTAGACCGTGGCCTCCAGCGGGCGCGGGTCGATGCCCAGCCCGACCGACAGGGCGCCCTGGGGGTCGAAGTCGACGAGCAGCACACGCTGGCCGCACTCGGCGAGCGAGGCGCCGAGGTTGATCGTCGTGGTGGTCTTGCCGACCCCGCCCTTCTGGTTGACCATCGCCACGACCCGCGCGGGACCGTGCGTGGTCGGCGGGACAGGGTCCGGGAAGACGGGACGCGGACGCCCGGTGGGTCCCAGGAGCCCCTCGTTCCTGGTGTCGCCCCAGGAACCTTCGACTGCGCCGGGGGCGCCGGCGATCTCCCGGATTGAAGCGTCTGTGGTCGTCACCAGTTGAACCTCCCTGACGGCCCCGAACCGGACCGTCCGGACGGACACTATGGGGTCGGCACGTATGCGGCAAGGCGACGCGCCCTGGAGCTATGAAGTTGGCTGCCGAGCCCCCGGACGGGCCGCCGCGTACGCCTCTCTCAGCCTGTCGACCCCGACCAAGGTGTAGACCTGGGTGGTCGTCACCGAGGCGTGGCCGAGCAGTTCCTGGACAACCCTAACGTCCGCTCCTCCGTCAAGGAGGTGAGTTGCGAACGAATGACGCAACATGTGCGGGGACACGCCGTCCAGTCCGGCCCGCTCCGCCGCCGACCGCAGGACCTCCCAGGCCCCCTGGCGGGTGAGGCGGCCACCCCGGGCGTTCAGGAACAGCGCCGGCGTGTCGCGTCCCGGCGGGCAGATCAGAGGACGGGCCCGGTGCAGATAGGCGCGCAGGGCCTCCCCCGCGAACCTGCCGAGCGGGACGACCCGCGCCCGGCCGCCCTTGCCGCGCAGCAGCACGTGCCCGGCCTCGACGTCCTCCACGGCCAGCCCGACGGCCTCGGAGATCCGCGCGCCCGTGCCGTACAGGACCTCCAGCAGGGCGCGGTTGCGCTGGGCCAGCGGCCCGTCGTCCGGCCCGGCGGCCGCGATCAGCCGCTCGACCTCGGCCACGCCGATCGCCTTCGGCAGGTGGCGCAGCCTGCTCGGCGGGTGCACGCCGCGCGCGGGGTCGTGGGCCGCGAACCCCTCGCGCACCGCGAACCGGTGCAGGCCGCGCACCGCCGAGACGGCCCTGGCGGCCGAGCCGGCCCCCAGGGCGGGGTGGTCCCCGTCGCCCTCCCGCAGCGCGGTGAGGAAGGCCAGCACGTCCGCCTCGTCCACCTCGGAGACGGACGCGCGGCCGCGCGAGCGCAGGTGGTCCAGATAGCGCCGTAGGTCACGCCGGTAGGAGGCGAGGGTGTTGGCCGCGAGCCCGCGCTCCGCCGCCAGGTGGGCGAGGTAACCGGCGATCACGGCCTCGGGGTCGGCGTAAGGGCGCAGGACGGAACCTCCTGTCAGGCCTCCTCAGCGTCGGCGGGACGCAGGGCGGCGAAGCCGTCCGGCAAAGCGGCGTACGCGGCGAGAATACCCGCGACGGCCGGTGCGTTGTGGATCATTCCGGTCAGTGCCCGGTTGACCGCATCGGCCAGCGGCACCCAGACGACCGGCATGTCGACCTCCTCGTGCATGCGGACGAACCCGTTCTCCTCCTCGGGGATCGCCTCCAGGTCACGGGCGAGGAAGATGCGGATGCGCTCGTCGCTGCAGCCGGGCGAGGTGTAGATGTCGATCAGGGTGTGCCACGTCTTGGCGCGGTAGCCGGCCTCCTCGGCCAGCTCCCGGGCGGCGCAGTCGACCAGCGGCTCGCCCTGGACGTCGCGGATGCCCGCCGGCAGCTCCCACAGCAGCCGCCGCACGGGGTGGCGGTACTGCCGCAGCAGCAGCACCCGGTCCTGCTCGTCGAGGGCGACCACGGCCACCGACCCGGGGTGCACGATGTAGTCGCGGTCGGCGACCTGGTCTCCGGGCATGCGCACCCGGTCGGTGCGCACGGAGATCACCCGGGCCCTGAAGTGCTCCGTCGACTCCACGACCTCCCAGGACGCCGGGACGTCCCGCACGTCCTCGGCGGTCGGCCCCGCCGAGGACCCTGCCGCCTCGCGGTCTCCTGCGCCGTCCGCAGCCGCTGCGCTCACGTTCCCATCCCCCATGATCGAGTTCCGCCCGTGTCGATGTCCCGCGTGGCGACCCACGTGCTGCGCCACGCGATGCCCTGCTCGATGCCCGGCTTGATGTCCCGCGCCCGTGTGCCGCCGGGCCGGGGGTCGCCGCCGCTCATGCGGTGCGGCCGACCTTGGTGACCCTCTCGCGCACGTCGGCGTACGTCAAAGCCGCCTCGATCAGGCCGCGGAACAGCGGATGCGGGCGCGTCGGGCGCGAGCGGAACTCCGGGTGCGCCTGGGTGCCCACGAAGAACGGGTGCGTCTCGGCGTCCAGCTCGGCGTACTCGACCAGACGGCCGTCGGGCGACAGCCCCGAGAACACCATGCCGACCCGCTCCAGCGGCTCACGGTAGGCGTTGCCGACCTCGTAGCGGTGGCGGTGGCGCTCGTCGGCGACGGCCGTGCCGTACAGGCCGCGGACGATGGACCCCTCGGCGAGCTTGGCCGGGTACAGGCCCAGCCGCATGGTGCCGCCCATGTCGCGCTCGCCGGCCACGACGTCCTGCTGGTCGGCCATCGTGGAGATCACCGGGTGCGGGGTCTCCTGGTCGAACTCGGCGCTGTTGGCGTCCTCGATGCCCGCGAGGTTGCGGGCCGCCTCGATGACCATGCACTGCATGCCGAGGCACAGCCCGAGCAGCGGGATCAGCCGCTCGCGGGCGTGCCGGATCGCCCCGACCTTGCCCTCGATGCCCCGCACGCCGAACCCTCCGGGGATCAGCACGCCGTCCACGCCGTCCAGCTCGCGCTCGGCGCCCTCGGGGGTCTCGCAGTCGTCGCTCTTGACCCAGCGGATGTTGACCCGCGCGTCGCACGCGAAGCCGCCCGCGCGCAGCGCCTCGGTGACCGACAGGTAGGCGTCGGGCAGGTCGATGTACTTGCCGACCAGCGCGACCGTGACCTCCTTGGCGGGGCGGTGCACCCGGCGCAGGAGCTGGTCCCATTCGTGCCAGTCGACGTCACGGAACGGCAGGCCGAGGCGGCGGATGACGTAGGCGTCCAGGCCCTCGGAGTGGAGCACCTTGGGGATGTCGTAGATGCTCGGCGCGTCCACGGCCGACACGACCGCGTCCTCGTCCACGTCGCACATCAGGCTGATCTTGCGCTTGAGCGAGGTGGTGATGGGCCGGTCGGAGCGGCAGACGATCGCGTCCGGCTGGATGCCGATGCTGCGCAGTGCCGCGACGGAGTGCTGGGTGGGCTTGGTCTTCAGCTCGCCGCTCGGCCCGATGTACGGCAGGAGCGAGACGTGCAGGAAGAAGACGTTGTCCCGGCCGACCTCGTGGCGGACCTGGCGCACGGCCTCCAGGAACGGAAGCGACTCGATGTCGCCCACGGTGCCGCCGACTTCGGTGATCACCACGTCGACGTCCGGGCCGGCCATGCCGCGGATGCGGTCCTTGATCTCGTTGGTGATGTGGGGGATCACCTGGACGGTGTCGCCGAGGTACTCGCCGCGGCGCTCCTTGGCGATCACGTTCGAGTACACCTGGCCGGTGGTGACGTTGGCCGAGCCGTGCAGCTCGGTGTCGAGGAATCGCTCGTAGTGGCCTACGTCGAGGTCGGTCTCGGCGCCGTCGTCTGTGACGAACACCTCACCGTGCTGGAACGGGTTCATCGTTCCGGGGTCGACGTTGAGGTAGGGGTCCAGCTTCTGCATGGTGACCCGCAGGCCGCGAAGCTTCAGCAGACGCCCCAGACTCGAGGCGGTTAGCCCTTTACCGAGACTGGAGGCGACGCCTCCCGTGACGAACAGATGCTTGGTGTTTGCGGCGCTGCGCAAGGAGGTTCTCCCGTGGTCGGTCGTGAGCGTGGCCGTCCCGACGGGCGACCGCGTGTCCACGGGCTCTCAGAATATCAAAGCACGCTTGCGAAGTGCCCGAACATCACCCGGGCGTCCGTTCCCTGCATGCTAACCAAGCGGTAACTTTTCCGGATATGTCACCCCGTAGTGCTGTACGTCGGATCTTCGGCGGCCTCATCCACCGCGCGTGGGCCGCCGTACGGGATTCCGGCACCATCACCCCCGGCACCCCCGCCGGGTATCGGTTCCGCCGGCTCGGCGAGGGCGCGTGTCTCTCGTTTCCTCCCGGGGCGATCTTCGGCGAGGCGTGGATCGAGATCGGCGACCACACGCTGATCGGCGAGCGCGTCTCCATCTCCGCGGGCATGGGGCCGGGGGTCGACCTCGGCCCGCACTCGATCGTCCGCATCGGCGGCGGCTGCTCGATCGGGCGGGGCAGCCACATCGTGGGCCACCAGTCCATCGACATCGGCGACGACGTCTTCGCCGGGCCGTACGTCTACATCACCGACCAGAACCACGTGTACGACGACCCGGAGACGCCCATCGGGCGGCAGTGGCCGCGCAACAAGCCTGTGGTCATCGGGTCCGGCTCCTGGCTCGGCACGGGCGCCATCATCCTGCCCGGCACGCGCATCGGCCGGCAGTCCGTGGTCGCGGCCGGCTCCGTCGTGAACGGCGACTTCCCCGACCACTGCGTCATCGCCGGGGTCCCCGCCAAGATCGTCCGTCGCCACACCCCCGACATGGGCTGGCACCCCCCGCTCAAAGCCGACCCCGGCCCGCTGAGAGCCCTCCGCCCCGGCGCCTGACACGCCCTCCGCCCCGGCGCGGTTGACCGCGGGAACGTGGGGCATCTGATCCTTCGTTCTCTCTCTTGTCGGAAGATCACATCTGGTGGAGGGTGCGAATGCTGGCGGCGCTGACCGGGCTCGGCCTGTCGACGGCGGCGGGGCTCAACGCGTACATCCCGCTGCTCGTGGTCGGCCTCCTGGCCAACTTCACCGACGCGGTGCGACTGCCGCAGGACTACGCCTGGCTGACCAACGGCTGGGTCCTCGCCGTGATCGCCGTCCTGCTGCTGGCCGAGGTCGTGCTCGACAAGGTCCCCGTCGTGGACCACGTCAACGACATGATCCAGACGGCCGTGCGCCCCGCGGCGGGCGGCGTCGTCTTCAGCGCCACACAGGCGGCCTCCCAGTTCGACCACTCGGCCTGGATGACGCAGAACCCCTGGGTGAGCTGGGTCATCGGCATCGCCGTGGCCCTCGCGGTCCACATCATGAAGGCCTCGGCCCGCCCTGTGGTGAACGTCTCGACGGCGGGCGTCGGCGCCCCCGTCGTCAGCACCGTCGAGGACGCCGGCTCCCTGGGCATGAGCCTGGTGGCGATCTTCTTCCCCGCTCTGGTGATCGTCGGCCTGATCATCCTCGCCATCCCCGCCTTCTTCGCCATCCGAACGATCCGCCGCCGCAAGGCACGCAAAGCCCAACGCCTCTCCCAGGCGTCCCAGCCTTCCTAGAACGCCCGGCCGTCACGGCGAGACTACGCAGCGTGGCAGGATGGGAGTGTCGCGCGAGGTCTGATCGTCGGCAGGAAGGAGATCACCGGCGCATCGAACTCGAGGAGCGCGCCGCCTTGGCCTACACCTATGAGCTGGACCCTGCCGTCAAAGCGTACGTCCCCACCGGCATCCACCGCGGCCACCTGCGCACCGACATCGGCTTCAAGGTGGACATCGACCTCAACCTGCACAAGCTGATCGGCTAGGTCCCTCGCTACGCAGATTGGTGTGAGGCTTGTGCGTGCCGGGCTGGTGGTCCCCTCGCTTGGGAGGCGAGGGGACCGCCAGCCCGTGGGGTCAGTGGACGCCGGCTTCGCGCATGTCTCTCAGTTCGCGTTTGAGTTCCTTGATCTCGTCTCTGAGGCGGGCGGCCACCTCGAACTGGAGGTCGGCGGCGGCCGTGTGCATTTGTTCGGTCAGGGACTGGACCAGGGACTCCAGCTGGGCGCGGGGCATCTCGCCCGCGATGGTCTTGGCGTGCTGGCCGGCCTGGCGGGCGGCGGCCATGCCGGGGACCGGGGCCTTGCCGCGGCTCTGCTGGCGGCCCGCGCCGAGCAGGCGGTCGGTGTCGGCGTCCTCGCGGGCCAGGGAGTCCAGGATGTCGGCGATCTTCTTGCGCAGCGGCTTCGGATCGATGCCGTTGGCCTTGTTGTAGGCGACCTGCTTGGCCCGGCGCCGGTTGGTCTCGTCGATCGCGCGCTCCATGGACGGGGTGACGCGGTCGGCGTACATGTGGACCTGGCCCGAGACGTTACGGGCCGCCCGGCCGATCGTCTGGATCAGCGAGGTCTCGCTGCGCAGGAAGCCCTCCTTGTCGGCGTCGAGGATGGCCACCAGGGAGACCTCGGGCAGGTCGAGGCCCTCGCGGAGCAGGTTGATGCCGACCAGGACGTCGTACTCGCCCATGCGCAGCTCGCGCAGCAGCTCGATGCGGCGCAGCGTGTCGACCTCGCTGTGGAGGTAGCGGACGCGGATGCCGAGCTCCAGCAGGTAGTCGGTGAGGTCCTCGGCCATCTTCTTGGTCAGGGTGGTGACCAGGACGCGCTCGTCCCTGTCGGCGCGCTCGCGGATCTCGTGGACGAGATCGTCGATCTGGCCCTTGGTCTGCTTGACGATGACCTCGGGGTCGACCAGGCCGGTCGGGCGGATCACCTGCTCGACCACGTCGCCCTTGCTGCGGCCGAGCTCGTACGGCCCCGGCGTCGCCGACAGGTAGACGGTCTGGCCGATGCGGTCGAGGAACTCCTCCCACTTGAGCGGCCGGTTGTCCATCGCCGAGGGCAGGCGGAAGCCGTGGTCGACGAGGGTGCGCTTGCGCGAGGCGTCGCCTTCGTACATCGCGCCGATCTGCGGGACGGTCTGGTGGGACTCGTCGAGGACGAGCAGGAAGTCCTCGGGGAAGTAGTCGAGCAGGGTGTTGGGCGCGGTGCCGGGCCCGCGGCCGTCGATGTGCCGCGAGTAGTTCTCGATGCCGGAGCAGGTGCCGACCTGGCGCATCATCTCGATGTCGTAGGTGGTGCGCATGCGCAGCCGCTGCGCCTCCAGCAGCTTGCCCTGCTTCTCCATGGTGGCGAGCGTGGTGGCGAGCTCCGCCTCGATGTCGCCGATCGCGCGCTCCATGCGCTCGGGGCCGGCGACGTAGTGGGAGGCCGGGAAGATGTACAGCTCCTGGTCTTCGGTGATGACCTCGCCGGTGAGCGGGTGGAGCGTGGAGAGCTTCTCGATCTCGTCGCCGAACATCTCGATGCGGACGGCGAGCTCTTCGTACTGCGGGATGACCTCGATCGTGTCGCCGCGCACGCGGAAGGTGCCGCGGGTGAACGACAGGTCGTTGCGCGCGTACTGCATGTCGACCAGGCGGCGCAGGAGCCGGTCGCGCTCGACCTCCTGCCCGACCTTGAGCCGGACCATGCGGTCGACGTACTCCTGCGGCGTGCCGAGGCCGTAGATGCAGGACACCGAGGCGACCACGACGGTGTCGCGGCGCGTCAGCAGCGAGTTGGTCGCCGAGTGGCGCAGCCGGTCGACCTCGTCGTTGATCGAGGAGTCTTTCTCGATGTAGGTGTCGGTCTGCGGGACGTACGCCTCGGGCTGGTAGTAGTCGTAGTAGGAGACGAAGTATTCGACGGCGTTGTTGGGCAGCATCTCGCGCAGCTCGTTGGCGAACTGGGCCGCGAGCGTCTTGTTGGGCTGCATCACCAGAGCCGGCCGCTGCAGCCGCTCGATGAGCCACGCCACCGTCGCCGTCTTGCCGGTGCCCGTGGCGCCGAGCAGGACGTTGTCCTTCTCCCCGCCCTTGACCCGGCGCTCCAGCTCGGCGATCGCCGTCGGCTGGTCACCGGAGGGGGACATGTCGGTGACGACCTCGAAGGGCGCCACCCTGCGCTGCAAATCTGTTACCGGCCTCACACCTCCATAACCTACGCCGGGCCACCGACATTTCCGGTGGCGCTCACCCAGGGCTCCCGGCCTGCCCCGCGGCCGGGCACGGCCAGTGCGGCGGAACGCCCGCCAACACCGGCTATCCCGCGCGATACTGGCCCACTCTTTGACCATGTCGTTACCATGGCGGCGGGGCTGACTGATCGTCGAGGCGGGGCGGGCGCTGTGGGGCGCATGGGGAAATTCGTAGGGTGGCTGGGCAAGAACGCCGACGGCGTCATCGCTCTGCTGCTGGCCGTCTTCATCGCCTTCCTCGGCCTGGCCTCGGGTGACCGCGTCCTGGGGCAGGACAAGAGCGACCTGATCAACGGCGTGACGCTGCTGGTGCTCGGCCTGCTGACCGCCGCGATCCTGCGCGACCGCTGGCGCCAGGAGCCCATGGAAGAGACGATCAAGGAGAACTTCCGCACCACCTCGGGCGCGCTCGCCGACCTCCCCGCGCGCCTGGACCGCCTGGACCGGCTGGAGGCCGTCGTCGAGAGCGCCCGCCGCGTCCTGGACGACCTGCAGGCCGTCCAGGTGCTCAACGGGGCCGACGAGATCGCCGAGGCCCACGCCGAGGCCCGCCGCGCCACCGACCGCTGGAGCTTCAAGGGCGGCACGGGCACGTACGTGCGCGCGGTGACGCTGCCCGACCTGGTCGTCGCCGCCCGCAGGGAGCGAAGGGCGCTGCTCATGCGGCTGGAGATCATCGACCCGACCCACCTCGGCGTGTGCGAGGCGTACGTGCGCTTCCGCCGGTCGGTGTCGGAGGCCCCCGACGGCACCGGCGAGTACTGGACGGTGGACCGCACCCGCAAGGAGTCGTACGCGACGATCCTGGCGTCGTGCTGGCACCGCCAGCGGTTCAGCCTGCTGGACATCGATCTCGGGCTGTCGTCCACGATGACGACGTTCCGCTGGGACCTGTCGGCGGGCTTCGTCATCATCACGGTCGAGGACCCGAACCGCGCGCTGATGAGCAGGCGGGGCAGCTTCTACTACGACCACTGCGCCACCGAGCTGATGTCCAGCCTCGACCAGACGCGGCGCGTCCCCATCGAGGCGGCGAAGGCCGCCGTCCTCAGCGACGAGCCCACCGTCGACGAGACGCGCAAGCTGTTCGAGGTGCTCGGCCTCGGCCTGCCGAAGTCGTACGGGGACCGCGACGTCGTCGAGATCATCCGCAAGGCCATCCGCGCGAAGAATCCGTATTCGATATGAGGTACCGGGAGCTGCACGACGAGCTGACCTCGGGTGTCGTCTCCAAGGAGACCCCGCGCCGGGCGCTGCGCCTGCTGGAGGACGTCGCCGCGGGACGTTCCCCGATCAGGGCGGTACGCCATCCGCTCGGCTTCGTCTGCCTGCCCGTGGAGCGCGGCGGCGCGCGCGGCGTCTGCGTCCACCTGTGGTCGGGAGACCTGCCGAGCGCGGACAACACCACCTCCGAGGTCCACTGCCACAGCTGGGATCTGGTGAGCTACGTGCTGTACGGCCAGGTGCGCAACGTGCTGGTCGGCGTGACCGACCGCGAGGCGGGGGCGACCCACCGGGTGCTGGAGGTGGTCAGCTCAGGCGGCGTGGACGACATCCACCCCACCCGCCGCACGGTCACCTATACCGAGGGCGCCGCGGGGGTGTACCGCACGGGGGAGGTCTACACGCTGCCCGCGGGCGTCTTCCACCGCAGCGTGATCCCCGAGGGCATCGACACCGCGACGATCGCGCTGGGCGACGGGCGCCCCGGCGCGGCGGACCTGTCCCTGGGCCCGCTCGGCACGCGGCGGCACCGCGTGACGCGGGAACGCTGCGACGATGAGGAGACCGCCCGGGCCGCCCGGCTGGCGGCGGACCACCTGGCGCGAACCTAGCGCCGAACCAGCCCAGGCCGGCGCCGGCCGGCCCGGACCCTAGGAGGCTCCGATGGATCTCGATCACGCCCGCCGGGTGGCGGTGGCGGCCGTGGAGGCGGCGGGAGACCTGCTCAGGGAGCGGGTCTCGGGCGTGCTGGAGGTCCGCGCCAAGGCCGGGGGGGACATCGTCACCGACCTGGACATGGCGGCCGAGAAGCTGCTGCTCGAACGCCTCCAGGGCGCCTTCCCCGGTCACCGGGTGATCGCCGAGGAGTCGGGCGTGTCGGGCGATCCTGACGGCGAGTGGACGTGGCTGGTGGACCCGCTGGACGGCACCAGCAACGTCGCGCTCGGGCTGCCCCTGTACGTCGTCGGGGTCGCCCTGTGCCACGAGGGCCTGCCGCTGCTCGGCGTCGTCCACGACCCGGTGGGGCGGCGCACCTGGTCGGCGATCAGGGGGGCGGGCGCGTCGGGGCCGAAGGGACCGCTGGCCTGCCCGCGCTACGACGACGACCCGCGCGGGCCGGTGCTCGCCTGGACGCAGGGGCACGGCGTGGCGCGCGACGACCCCGCGCTGCGCGCGCTGAAGGCGGCGCTGGACGTCCACGCGCGGCGGGTGCTCCAGCTCTGGGCGCCGATGCTGGGCTGGGTGATGCTGGCGCGGGGGGACATCGACGCGGTGGTCGGCTACCGCGCCGAGGCGGTCGACCTGCCGGGCGGCCTGCTGATCGCGCAGGAGGCGGGGCTGACCGTGCGCGGCTTCGACGGGGCGCGCTTCGACGGGCGCACCGGCCTGCCGGCGGAGCGGCGCAGCTTCGTCGCCGCGCATCCCGCGCTGGTGGACGACCTGCTCGGCCTGGTCGCCGCCGCCACCCGCTGAGCGGTACGGGCCCCGAGACGGTCAGGACGTCAGGAGCAGTGCGCCGATCGTGGCGGCGAGCCCGGTGACGGCCAGGCAGACCCCCGTCAGGACGAACTTGAGTATCGGCACCCTGACCCCGCGGCGGCGGCACCACTCGAACCACAAAAGCGTGGCCAGCGACGCCCACGGGGTGATGACGGGCCCGACGTTGGTGCCGATGAGCAGGGACAGCAGCTGGCGGTGGTCGCCGGCGGGGACGACCGCCTCGCCCGCGGCGTAGGCGGGCAGGTTGTTGACGACGTTGGACAGCCCGGCCCCGGCGGCGGCGGCCCGGTAGTCGCCGAGGGCGTCGCCGCCGTCGCCGATGAGCCCGCGCATCAGGTCGCCCAGGCCGTAGCGGCTGAGCGTGGGGACCACCAGGAACAGGCCGGTCACGAAGACCAGGAGCTGCCACGGGAACAGCGCCCAGGTCAGCTTGGACCGGTCGCGCCAGGCGAAGGCGGCGATGACGATCACCGCGGCCACGGCTGCGGCGGCGCCGATCTGGACGCCGGCGAGGATGGCCGCGATGAACAGCAGGCAGGCCCCGGCGGCGACCCCGAACAGCACCGGGTCCCCCACGGCCGCGGGTGGCGGCGGGACGTACCTGTCCTCGCCGCGTTCGCCGCGCCGCCAGTAGAAGACCCAGAGCAGGAGCATGGTCACCGCGATGGAGGCCACCTGCGGGGCCCACATGCGCCCGGCGAAGTCCCGGGTGGACAGCCCGACCCGGCCCATGGCGAGCAGGTTGGTGAGGTTCGAGACCGGCAGCAGCAGGCTCGCGGTGTTGGCCAGCCAGATGGTGGTCATGGCGAGCGGCAGCGGGGTGATGCGGGCGCGGGGCGCCAGGGCGAGCATGACGGGGGTCAGCAGCACCGCCGTCGTATCGAGATTCAGAAATATCGTGACAAATGACGCGAATGCCGTACAAAGCACGAACAGTGCGGCGTAGTTGCCGCGGCCGATGATCGCCAGCCGCCCGGCGAGCACGTCGAAGACGTTCGCCTCCTTGGTCAGCTCGGCCAGGACGATCACCGCGGCCAGGAACAGCAGCAACGGCCCGATGCGCCGGACGTTGTCGGACGCCTCGCCGGCGGGCAGCAGGCCGGTGGCCACGCACAGCAGGCCCGCGGCGAGCACGCCGATCCTGACCCCGTCGAGGACACTCGGCCGCCACTTCACGCGCGCCATGATCCCACACCGATCCAACATCGCCCGAATGATCCAAGTCCTCGAAAGCCCCGGCCGCAAAGGAGATAATGACGCCGGTGAACCCGCGCGCCGGCGTGGTCGTCACACGAGGGAGGGCGTCACCACAGCCTCACCGGCCGGGCACACGGGCCGGTCGGCGGGCGCCGGGCCGTGACCGGCACCTCGGCGGAGGGCCGTACGCGGAGCCGGTCAGGGTAGGACGGCCGTACGCGGAGCCCCCCAGGGTGGAGGACCGGCTGCGGCGATGGCGGAGGAGCCGTGCGCGGAGCCGGTGCGGGCGGATGACCGGGTGCGCGGCCGAAGGCGGCGCGGCGACGGATCAGGCGAGGGGTGCGACGTGGACGACCGGGACGGCACGCGGATCGACATCTTCGTGAGCTACTCGCCCGCCGACGAGCGCTGGGCGTCCTGGATCGCCTGGCAGCTGGAGGCCGCGGGCTACCGCACCATGCTCCAGGCCTGGGACTTCGTGCCGGGCACGAACTTCGTGGACTTCATGGACCGCGGGGTCAGCGAGGCCGGGCTGATCGTCGCCGTCCTGTCGCGCAACTACCTGGGCTCGCGGTTCGGGCGGCAGGAATGGCTGACCGCGTTCCGCGCCGACCCGGACAACCCCGGCAATCGACTGGTGACGATCCGCATCGAGGACTGCCCGCTGGAGGGCCTGCTGTCCACGATCACCTGGGTCGACATGGTGGGGGTCTCCGACGCCGCCGAGGCCAGGTCGCTGCTGCTCAGCCGCATCCGCCACACGCTGGCGGGACGGGCCAAGCCCGCCGAGCAGCCCGGCTTCCCCGCCGTCCCCGCCAGGACGATCCCGGGCACCGTCGTGCGCGACGGCACCAGGGGGGGCGTGGCCCGGACGGAGGCGCGGACGGAGGCGCCGCCGCGCGCCGACCCGGGAGGCGTCCCCGCGGCGCGCAGGACCCCCGTGACGCCGCCCGCGTTCCCCTCCGGCGGCCCCGGGCGGGGCGAGCGCGAGGCGATCACGCTGCTGCACGTCGCGGGACCCCGCTTCGGCCGCGGCCTGGCCGAGGCGGACGAGCCGCTCGGCGCAGGGGAGTTGCAGTCGAGCATCTGGGCCGATCTGACCCGGCTGGCGGACGCGGGCGTGCCCCGTCCCGACCTGCTGCTGGTCACCGGCGACATCACCGAGTCCGGCAGCATCCGAGAGTACGGCGAGGCGCTGGCGTTCCTCACCGGCCTGCGCGTGCTGCTCGGGCTCGAACCCCGCCGCGTGGTGATCGTCCCGGGGCCGCGCGACGTCACCAAGGCCGCCAGCCGCGCCTACTTCGCCACCTGCGAGGCCGACGACGTGGCGCCCCAGCCGCCGTACTGGCCGAAGTGGCGCCACTTCTCCGGCTTGTTCAAGGACGTCTACCAGGGGCTCACCGACCTCGACTTCGACAGCGCCCAGCCGTGGAGCCTGTTCGCCGAGCCGGAGCTGCGGGTCGTCGCGGCAGGGCTGAACTCCACGATGGCGATGAGCCACCGCGAGGAGGACTCCCACGGCTGGCTCGGCCAGGCCCAGGCCGCGTGGTTCGCCGAGCGCCTGCGTCCCTTCGAGGAGACCGGCTGGCTGCGCGTGGGCGTCCTCGGCCATGCCCCGGCCGCGCTGCGCGACGCCGAGACGCTCGCCGAGCTGCTCGGGCCGCGGCTCAACCTGCTGGTGCACGGCGGCGGCCCCGACGAGGTGGGCTGGATCGGCGAGGTTCCGTGCGTGCCGTCCCTGGCGCCGGGACGCCACCAGATCATCGAGGTGGGCCCGGCGGGGCTGCGCCGCTGGGCACGCGACCGGTCCGCCCTCTCCCCGCCCCAGGAGCTCTCGTACGACCGGCGCGCGGTGCGGGGGACGTTTCCCCCGTCCGCCACCCCGCAGGCCGCGCTGAACCCGCTGGAGGCCCCGCCGGACACCGGCGGCGAGCCGGCCCGCGAGGCCGGCCCGGCCGGCCTGCTGCTCGACAGGATCGCCGAGGTGTGCGAGACGCGCAGCGAGCGGGCGCGCATCCGCAAGGTGGCGGGCGACCCGCCCCACCTGCTCGTCACGCTCGCCGAGGACGGCTTCGTCCGCCAGCAGCTCATCGGGGCCCACGCCGGGACGCCGACCGGCGAGGACGTCACGTCCTTCCTGCGGCACGTCCACGCGGCCGGGCTGGAGCACGGCTCCGAGCTGGTGTACCAGGGACCGGCCCCGTCCCGGCAGGTCCGCGACGACGCGCTGCGCCTGGGCGTGCGCCTGCGCAGCTTCACCGAGTTCCAGGGGCTGCTCGACCTGTCCGAGCACGTCGCCGAGCAGAGCGCCCGGCTGCGGGACGACCGCCGCTACCCGCCGGCGCTGTACGTCCCGCAGCGGTTCCGTGACGTCGACCGCGCGGTCGCGGGGGTGCGCGACGACCTGGTCGGCGAGCTGATGCGGCTGCTGGCGGCCGACCACGGCAGGTTCGTGCTGCTGCTCGGCGACTTCGGGCGCGGTAAGACGTTCGCGCTGCGCGAGGTGGCGCGCAGGATCCCCGCCGAGCTCCCCCACCTGACCCCGATCTTCATCGAGCTGCGCGCCCTGGACAAGGCGCACTCGGTGGACGGCCTGGTGGCGGCCCACCTCGCCAACCACGGCGAGGAGCTGATCGACCTCAAGGCGTTCCACTACATGCTGCGCCAGGGCCGCATCGTCCTGCTGTTCGACGGCTTCGACGAGCTGGTCACCCGGGTCACGTACGAACGCGCCGCCGACCACCTCGACACGCTGCTCCAGGCGGCCGAGGACAAGGCCAAGATCGTGGTGGCGAGCCGCACGCAGCACTTCAAGTCGCACGCCCAGGTGCTGACGGCGCTCGGCGAGCGGGTCGGCACCCTACCGCAGCGGCGGGTGCTCAGCGTGGAGGAGTTCACCCCCGCCCAGGTCAGGGCGTACCTGCTCAACCGGTACGGCGGGGACGCGGACGAGGCCGACGAGCGCATGAGCATGATCACCGGGATCTCCGACCTGCTCGGGCTGGCCCAGAACCCGCGCATGCTCGGCTTCATCGCCGACCTGCCCGACGACCGCCTGCGCGCGGCGGCCCAGGCGGGCGACACGCTCAGCGCGGCCGGGCTGTACGCCGAGATCCTCGACCACTGGCTGCGGTTCGAGGAGCTGCGCACCCACGTTCCCGGGGCACCGGGCGGCCTGACCGCCGAGGAGCTGTGGCGGGCGGCGACGACCCTGGCGTTGCGCCTGTGGGAGAGCGGCGAGGCTTACCTTCAGCCCGACGACCTGGCCGAGGTCGCCGAGACGCTGGCCGATCTGGCCGGCAGCCGCCTGTCGGCCGGCCAGACCGCCCACGCCATGGGCACCGGCGGCCTGCTCGTCCGCACCGACGAGGGGCTGTTCGGCTTCATCCACGCCTCGGTGATGGAGTGGCTGGTCGCCCGCCACCTGGCCGGCACCCTGGACGAGAACCTGTCGCGGCGGCCCCTGTCGGCGCTGATCGTCGACTTCCTGTGCGACCTCGCCGACACCGCCCCGCTTCAGGCGTGGGCGGGCGCCACCCTCAGCGACCCCGACGCGGACGACACCGCGCGGGCCAACGCCATCAAGATCACCACCCGTCTGCGCACCCCCGCGCGGACGGACCTGCGCGGCGCGCGCCTGAGCGGCGAGGACCTGTCCTACCGTCACTTCGCCGGCGTCGACCTCACCGGGGCGGACCTGACCGACGCCCGGCTCGTCGGCACCAACCTGTCCCGGGCGGTCCTGCGCGACGCGCGCCTCACCGGCGCCCGGCTCGACGAGGCCGTCCTGGCCGGGGCCGACCTGCGCGGCGCCGACCTCAGCCGCGCCCGCCTCTCGCGCGCCGACCTGCGCGACGCCGCCGTCGAGGGCGGCCGGTGGAGCCGCGCGGCCCTCATCGACGTCACCGCCTCCCCCGCCCTGGCCTCCGACCCCGCGCTGCACGGCGCGGCGATCGTCCCCGGCCACCCGGTGACCCCCGAGCTCGCGCCGCCGCAGATCGGCGTGCCCTACGGGTACCACTACCAGAGCAGCCGCCTTCCCAGTCCCGTCGCCTACAGCCCCGACGGCGGCCTGCTCGCCCTCGGCAGCGAGGACGGCGGCGTGCTCATCTGCGACACCGTCACCGGCGCGCCGCTGCGCACCCTGCACGGCCACCGCGGGCGGGTGTACTCGGTGGCGTACGCCCCTGGCGTGCTGGTGACCGGCGCGGCCGACGGCGCCGTGCGCGTCTGGGATCCCCTCACCGGGGAGATGCGCCATGTGCGCGCCGGACACTCCGAGGGGGTCTGGCCGGTCGTGGCCGACCCGGCCGGGGACCTGATCGCGGCGGGCGGGGCCGACGGGGTGATGAACGTGTGGTCCGCCCTCACCGGCGCGCACGTCGCCGCGCTCCCCGGCCACACCGCGCCGATCTACACCGTGGTCTTCCTGCCCGGCAGGCTCGTCACCGGCGACGCCGGGGGCGCGATCCGCGTCTGGGACCTCGCCACCGGCTCCCTCGTCCACGCGCTGACCGGCCACCGCGGCACGGTGTACCGGCTGGTGCTCAGCCCGGACGGCCGCATGCTGGCCGCCGGGGACCACACCGGGGTCGTGCGCGTCTGGGACCCGCTCACCGGCGAGCCGCTGCACGACCTGCGCGGCCACACGGGCCGGGTGTACGCCCTGGACTTCCACCCGTCGGGCGACCTGCTGGCCTCCGGCGACACCTCGGGCGGGGTACGGCTGTGGGACCCCCGCCGCGGGCAGGCCGTCAACGTGCTCCAGGGGCACTCCGGCGCGGTCTACCAGGTGCTCTTCTCCCCGGACGGCGGCGTGCTGGCCACCGGCGACAGCGACGGCGTCGTGCGCGTGTGGGACCCGGAGACCGGCCGCCGGCGTGCCGAGCTGGCCGGGCACCGGGGGTCGGTGTGGCCGTTCGCGTTCCGCCCCGACGGCCGCCAGCTGGCCACGGCGAGCAACGACGGCACCGCCCGGCTGTGGGACCCCGACAGCGGCCAGTGCCGGCACACGCTGCGCGGCCACGGCCGCCGCATCACGGCCGTGCGGTTCAGCGCCGACGGCACCATGCTCGCCACCTGCGGCAACGACGGCTACGTCCGGCTGTGGGATCCGCGCACCGGGCGACGCCTGCGCGAGCTCACCGGCTCGGCCGACCGCCTCATCTCGGCGATCTTCAGCCCGGCCGGTCCCCTGCTGGCCACCGCCAGCAACGACGGCGGGGTCTACCTGTGGAACCTCTCCTCCTCCGCCTTCGAGCGCGAGCTGGACGTCGAGACCGACCACGTCTGGGCAGAGGCGTTCAGCCCCGACGGCGAGATCCTGGCCACGGCCAACGACGACGACAGCGTCCGCCTCTGGTACCGCACCTCCGGCCGGGAGGTCGGCAGCCTCGCCGAGCACCGGGGTCGCGTGCGCTCGATCGACTTCAGCCCCGGCGGCGCCACCATCGCCACCGGCTGCGACGACCGCATGGTGCGGCTGTGGGACGCCGGGACGGGCATGCGCCTGGCCACCCTGGACGGGCACTCCGACCGTGTGTACGCCGTGCGGTTCGACCCGACGGGCAGGCTGCTCGCGAGCGCGAGCAACGACGGGACGGCCCGCGTCTGGCGGCTCGGCCCCGAGGGCGGGCCCTGGTCGGCCGATCTGCTGCACACGTTGCGGCGGCACACCGGGCGCCTGTGGACGCTGGACTTCAGCCCCGACGGCCGCCGGCTCGCCACCGGCGGGGACGATCTGGTCGTCCGGCTGTGGGACACCGAGTCCGGCGCCCACCTGCACACGCTCGTGGGCCACACCCGCCGGATCGGCTCGCTCGCCTTCAGCCCCTCGGGCGACCGGCTGGCCAGCGCGGGGGACGACGGCGTGGTCATCCTCTGGGACCTCACCGGCGAGACGCCCGTCCGGCGGGCCACGCTGCTCGGCCTGCCCGAGGGCTGGGCGGCGTTCAGCCCCGACGGCCGGTACAAGACCGAGGGGGACGTCGCCGGCCAGTTCTGGTTCGTGATCGGCATGTGCAGGTTCGACCCCGGCGAACTGGACCCCTACCTTCCGGGCGTGCGGCAGATCCCGCTCGACGCCGAGTTCTGAGCCCGCCCCCCGAGCGTCAGGCGGGGCGGTCGCGGCGGGCCTGGAGCTGGTGCCACACCTCGGCGACGCGGGCGTCCAGATCGTCCAGGCCGCCCTCGTTGGTCACGACGATGTCGGCGATCTTCAGCCGGTCCTCCCGGGACGCCTGGGCCCGGACGCGCGCCAGGGCGTCCTCCCGCGACATGCCGCGCAGGGTGACCAGGCGCTCCAGGCGCACCTCGTCGGAGGCGTCCACCACGATCACCAGGTCGTACATCGGCGCCAGGCCGTTCTCGGCCAGCAGCGGCACGTCGTAGACCACGACGGCGTCCGACGGGGCCCGCCGTTGCAGCTCGGCCATGCGCTCCCCCACCCTCGGGTGGACGATCGCGTTGAGCCGCTTGAGCTTCTCGGGGTCGGGAAACACGATCTGGCCGAGTTTCTCCCGGTTGAGCGTGCCGTCCTCGCGGAGCACGCCCGGGCCGAAGGTCTCGACGACGAGGGCCAGGCCGCTCGTCCCCGGCTCGACGACCTCCCGCGCGATCTTGTCGGCGTCGATGACCACCGCGCCATGGTCCGCCAGGCGCCGGGACACCTCGCTCTTCCCGGATCCGATCCCACCCGTCAGCCCGATCTTCAGCATGCACGGAAGGGTAGCCAACGCGGGCGGCCGGGGCCTGCCGAGGGGGCCGCTAGGCGGGCTTCCTCATGTGGACCAGGGTGAGGTGCTCGTGGACGCGCTCGCGCCGCGTCTCGCGGTAGCCGAGCCGGCGGCACAGGCGCAGGTTGCCCTCCGAGAGGTGGCCGGTGAACAGGCCGAACGCCTCCGCCTGGTCGCCGAGCCCGCGCTCGATCTCGCCCATCAGGGCCGTACCCAGGCCCCGGCGCTGGTGGTCGGGGGCCACCACCAGCCGCCCGATGACGCCGGTGCGGCCGGCGAGCCGCCCGCGCACCGCGCCCACGATGCGGTCGCCGCCGAGGGCCTTCAGGACGGTCGAGGCGACGATCGTCGCGCGCATCTGGTCCAGCGACTCCACCAGCGGGGCGATGAACGGGTCTCCGTAGAGCTGTGCCTCGGTCACGTAGGCGGCGCGCTGGAGGGTGAGGATCTCTCCGGCGTCCTCGGGCAGGGCCCGCTCGATCCGCGTCACCCGCCCACCTTAGGGCGGAAACGGGGAAGGGCCCCACCGGATCGGCAGGGCCCTTCCTCGTGGTGCTCGGAGCGTCAGCTCTGGCCGCCCGCGAGCTTCTCGCGGAGCGCCGCCAGGGCCTCGTCGGACGCCAGGGCGCCCGCGGCCGGGGCCGCGCCGCCACCGCTCGACGCCGGAGCCGTCTCACCGGTGTAGGTGGACGCGCCCGCCGCCTGAGCCTCTTCCTGACGAGCCTTCTCGACCTGCGACTTGTGGGCCTCGAAGCGGGTCTGGGCCTCGGCGTACTGCCGCTCCCACTCCTCGCGCTGCTTCTCGAAGCCTTCCAGCCACTCGCCGGTCTCGGGGTCGAAACCGTCGGGGTAGATGTAGTTGCCCTGGTCGTCGTAGGTGGCCGCCATGCCGTACAGCGTGGGGTCGAACTCGACGTCGGCGCCGATCGCGCCCTCGTTCGCCTGCTTCAGCGACAGCGAGATGCGACGGCGGTCGAGGTCGATGTCGATGATCTTGACGAAGATCTCGTCGCCGACCTGGACGACCTGCTCCGGGATCTCGACGTGGCGCTCGGCCAGCTCGGAGATGTGGACCAGGCCCTCGATGCCCTCCTCGACGCGGACGAACGCACCGAACGGCACCAGCTTGGTGACCCGGCCGGGGACGACCTGGCCGATCTGGTGCGTGCGGGCGAACTGCTGCCAGGGGTCCTCCTGCGTCGCCTTGAGCGACAGGGAGACCCGCTCGCGCTCCATGTCGACGTCCAGCACCTCGACCGTGACCTCCTGGCCGACCTCGACGACCTCGGAGGGATGGTCGATGTGCTTCCAGGAGAGCTCGGAGACGTGGACCAGACCGTCCACACCGCCGAGGTCGACGAAGGCGCCGAAGTTGACGATCGAAGAGACGACGCCCTTGCGGACCTGCCCCTTCTGGAGGGTGTTGAGGAAGGTCTGGCGGACCTCGGACTGGGTCTGCTCGAGCCAGGCGCGGCGGGACAGGACCACGTTGTTGCGGTTCTTGTCCAGCTCTATGATCTTCGCCTCGAGCTCGCGCCCGACGTACGGCTGCAGGTCGCGGACCCGCCGCATCTCGACCAGAGACGCAGGGAGGAAGCCGCGCAGGCCGATGTCGAGGATGAGACCACCCTTGACGACCTCGATGACCGTGCCGGTGACGATGCCGTCCTCGTCCTTGATCTTCTCGATCGTGCCCCAGGCGCGCTCGTACTGCGCGCGCTTCTTGGACAGGATGAGACGGCCTTCCTTGTCCTCCTTCTGGAGAACAAGCGCCTCGACGTGCTCCCCGACCTCGACGACCTCGGCCGGGTCGACATCGTGCTTGATCGAGAGCTCACGCGAGGGGATGACGCCCTCGGTCTTGTAGCCGATGTCGAGCAAGACCTCGTCTCGATCGACCTTGACGACGGTGCCTTCGACGATGTCGCCGTCGTTGAAGTACTTGATGGTCTCGTCGATCGCGGCGAGGAAGGCCTCCTCGGAACCGATGTCGTTGACCGCTACCTGCGGGGTGTTCGAGGTGGCCTCGGTGCTGCTCGTCATGTGTGGAATTGCTCCGAACGCGGACAGGTGTCGATGTGGCGGACGCGCGGCAGGCCCTTTATCGTTCAAGCCGAGGATGGTCGGATGACCCGTGGTCGACATGACCGAGCAGCGAGCCCGCTCCGTCCGAGGCACGCGAGCCCACAGCGCAGCGATCAGCATATGAGAGTACGCGGGCGTGGTCAATCCGGCGCCCACCCGCACAACCCCGCCAACCCCTAGTAAGGGATCGCCACCCCGCGAAGCTTTGCCTGGATCTTACCCTGAAATCGACGGGGCATGGAGACGCGTGTGAGATCACCGTCAGAGGTGTACCGCCTGTCCGGGTGCCTGTCGAGCCATCCCAGCCAGTACTCGGAGCACCACTTGCGGCACTCCCCCTTTTTACCGTTCGACTGGATCCTTGGGATGTTATAGCGGTCGAAGTCCTTCGCGTACGGCGAAATCGACGGTTGGGCCCCGGCCAGGAAGACCGCGTCGAAGTCGTACGCGGTGCCGTCCCACTTCCCCTCGCGCGCGCCCGAGCGCTTCTTCGGCCGGCTGCCGTACGGCAGGGCGAACGTGGGCGTGCGGGGGGCTCCCAGGGAGTCCAGCAGCCGCTGCTGGCGGACGATCGACTCGCTCACCTTCTTGGCGGTCAGCCGGTGAAGGTCGGGGTGGGCGAAGGTGTGGTTGGCGACCTCGAAGCCGTGCCCCACCAGCCACCGGACCGCCGCCGCCTGCCGCCCGTGGTCGCGCAGGCCGAAGGGGTTCTTGTTGATCCAGAAGGTGGCCACCGGCCGGAACCCCGGGAACCTCGCCGCGACCTCCAGGATGATCCGCACGGCGGTGTCCGGCTCGGGCAGGCCGTCGGAGCCGAGGGCGAAGTGCGAGGGATGGCCATCGTCGAAGGTGAGCACCACCGGGTGCGCGCCCGCCGGGACGTCGACGGCGCCCTTGGCGTACTCCGCCGCGGTGATCGGCACGTAGCCGCTGCCGGCGAGTCTCTCCAGCTCACGCCGCAACTGGCCGGGCGTGCGGTCGATCGCGGCGAGGCGCTTGTCGAGGATGCGGTGGTACATCAGCACCGGGATCATGCCGAGCTCGTTGGCCCCGGCCTGGCGCGCCGACTCCGGGGTCGCCCGGGGACGGGCGGGGGACGGAGGCGCGGCGGGCGAGGCGGCGGGCCCGGCGAGGTGCTCGGGGGCCGGGACGTCGCCGTCGTCGCCTCCGAAGGGGCGCACCAGCAGCACCACGGCCGCGACGATCATCACACCGACGTTCACGATGGCGATGACGGACGTCAGGCCGGGCGTGGGGCGCACTAGTTATCTCCTGGATCGGCGGCAGGTCGTTTTTCTGCCAGGACAGCACGTTCGGCCTCGTCCGGAGCCAGCGTACACGTCTCGCATGTGCTGAAATCTGATGGTGAACTGGAGCCTGCGCGCCTGTGGCCGACACGGCCATGTCACCTACGCCCCCGCCGAGGAGGCGCTTCGCGAGCGTCTGAGGGCCGAGACGGCGCTCGGGGAGGCCTGGCGCTGCCTGCGGTGCGGCGACTTCACCCTGGGCGCGCCGCACGGCTCCGGGCCGGCCGAGGACGCCCCCATCGTCCTGCGCGGCAAGGCGCTGCGGGACGCGACCATCCTGCGCCTGCTGGCGGTGTTCCGCTGGGGCAAGGGGCTGCTCGTGCTCGCCGCGGCGTTCGGCATCTGGCGGTTCCGCGCCCACCAGGACGCCATCAGCCTCGCCTTCGACGAGGACCTGCCGCTGCTGCAGCCGCTCGCCGACAAGCTCGGGTGGAACCTGGAGGAGTCGGGCGTGGTGCACACGCTGCGCACGGTGCTGGCCGCCGAGACCCGGACGCTGACGTGGATCGTTGCCGGACTGCTGGTGTTCGGAGCGCTGCTGATGGCCGAGGGCTTCGGCCTGTGGCTGCTGAAGCGCTGGGGCGAGTACTTCGCCGTGGTGGCGACGTCGCTGTTCGTCCCGATCGAGATCTACGAGATCGTCGAGAAGGTCACGTGGCTCAGGATCGTCGTCCTGCTGATCAACCTGACGGCGGTGGCGTACATTCTGCTGACCAAACGCCTGTTCGGCCTGCGGGGCGGGCACGCGGCGCACGAGGCCGAACGCCACGAGACGAGCCTGCTGGAGGTGGAGGCCGCCGCCCTGGACCAGACGATCACCGGCCGCCACTCCCCCGCCCTGTCCCCGGCGGACTGACCCGCCGGGGCCCGTCAGTGGCCGGCGTCCTGCCAGGTGCGGCCGACGCCCACCGAGACGTCCAGCGGGACGCGCAGCTCGTACGCCGCGCACATCTGGGAGACGACCAGCTCGCGCAGCGTCTCCAGCTCGCCCGGCGCGACCTCGAAGACGAGCTCGTCGTGGACCTGCAGCAGCATGCGCGAGCGCAGCTCGCCGTCCTCAAGGGCACGCTGGACGTGCAGCATCGCGACCTTGATGATGTCGGCGGCCGACCCCTGGATGGGGGCGTTGAGCGCCATGCGCTCGGCCATCTCGCGGCGCTGCCGGTTGTCGCTGGTGAGGTCGGGCAGGTAGCGGCGGCGGCCGAGGATGGTCTCGGTGTACCCGTCGTGGCGGGCCTGGGCGACGAGCGACTCCAGGTAGTCGCGGACGCCGCCGAACTCCTCGAAGTACTCGTTCTTCAGCGCGCGCGCCTCGGCGACCGGGATGTTGAGCTGGCCGGAGAGCCCGAAGTCGGACAGGCCGTACGCCAGGCCGTAGTTCATCGCCTTGATGCGGGCGCGCAGCTCGCCACCGACCTGCTCCGGCGGGATGCCGAACACGCGCGAGGCGGTGGCCTGGTGGAAGTCGTGCCCCGACTCGAACGCGGCGATCAGCGCCTCGTCGCCTGAGAGGTGGGCCATGATGCGCAGCTCGATCTGGCTGTAGTCGGCGGTGAGCAGGCTCTCGTACCCCTGCCCCACGACGAAGCCCTGGCGGATGCGCCGCCCCTCGGCCGTGCGGATCGGGATGTTCTGCAGGTTGGGCTTCTCCGACGACAGCCGCCCGGTGGCCGCGATGATCTGGTTGTAGGTGGTGTGGATGCGCCCGTCGTCGGCGACCTCCTTGATCAGGCCCTCGACGGTGACGCGCAGCTTGGTCTGGTCGCGGTGGCGCAGCAGGATGGTGGGCAGCTCGTTGTCGGTCTGGGTCGCGAGCGTCGCCAGCGCGTCCGCGTCGGTCGTGTAGCCGGTCTTGATCTTCTTCGTCTTCGGCAGGCCGAGCTTGACGAAGAGGATCTCCTGGAGCTGCTTGGGCGAGCCGAGGTTGAACTGCTCGCCGACGACCCGGTGGGCCTCCTCGACCGCCTGCTTGACCGCGGCGCCGAACTCGGCCTCCAGCCCGGTGAAGTAGGCGTGGTCGGCGGCGATGCCGGCCCGCTCCAGCTCGGCGAGCACGCGCACCAGCGGCAGCTCGACCTCGCGCATCAGCCGGGCGCCACCCCGGGGCTCCAGGTGGGCCTCCAACGCGTCGGCGAGCTCCTGGACGGCCTGGGCGCGGACGGCGAGCTCCTGGCCGGCGTTCTCCTCGGGGTCGTCGAACAGGGCGGCCTGGCCACCGGTGTCGGCCTCGGCGCGCAGCTCGCGGTGCAGGTAGCGCAACACCAGGTCGTCGAGCGGGAAGGACCGCTGGCCGGGCATGGCGAGGTAGGCGGCCAGGGCGGTGTCGCACGTCAGGCCGCGCATGTCGAACCCCTGGGCCCACAGGGCGAGCAGCGGGCCCTTGGCGTCGTGCAACGCCTTCGGGGCGGACTCGTCGGCGAGCCACCTGCCGAGCGCGCCCTCGTCGGCGGGGGTCAGCCCGGTGAGGTCGATGTAGGCCGCGCGGGGGTGCCCCTCGGCGTCGGCGGGGGCGGCGACCGCCAGGCCGTCCAGCCTGCCGGTGCCGCCGCCGTAGGAGCCCTTGACGGCGAGCCCGGCCCGGCCCTGCGGCATCGCGGCCAGCCAGGCCTCGACCTGGCCGGGGCCGAGCGTCACGACCTCGACGTCGAAGCCCTCCTCGGCCTCGGGCTCGGCGGTGCCGATGCTCTGGTAGAGCCGGTCGCGCAGGACCCGGAACTGCAGGGTGTCGAAGAGCTTGTGGATCTCGTCGCGGTCCCACTGGCCCATCTTCAGGGCCTCGACGTCGGCCTCCAGCGGGACGTCGCGCCGCAGCTCGGTGAGCTGGCGGTTGTGGATGACCTGGCCGAGGTGCTCGCGCAGCTTGTCGCCGACCTTGCCCTTGACCTCGTCGACGCGGTCGACCAGCTCGGTGAGCGAGCCGAACTCCTGGATCCACTTGGTGGCGGTCTTCTCGCCCACGCTGGGGATGCTCGGCAGGTTGTCGCTCGGGTCGCCGCGCAGCGCCGCGAAGTCGGGGTACTGCCGCGGGGTCAGGCCGTACTTCTCGACGACGGCGGCGGGGTCGAAGCGGGTCATGTCGCTGATGCCGCGGCGGGTCATCAGCAGCGTGACGCGGTCGTCGACGAGCTGCAGCGCGTCGCGGTCACCGGTGACGATCAGCACGTTCATGCCCTGCCCGGAGGCGCGGTGGGCGAGCGTGGCGATCAGGTCGTCGGCCTCGTAGCCGGCGAGCGAGAGGTAGGGGATGCGCAGCGCGTCGAGCACCTCGAAGATCAGGCTCACCTGGCCGCGGAAGTCCTCCGGGGTCTCCTGGCGGTTGGCCTTGTAGTGCTCGTACGCCTCGTGCCGGAAGGTGGGCTCCGACCGGTCGAAGCACACGACGACGTGGGTCGGCTTCTCGTCGCGCAGGACGTTGATGAGCATCGAGGTGAAGCCGTACACCGCCTCGGTGTGCTGGCCCTCGGTCGTCATGAGGTTGGCTTCCTTGAGCGCGTAGAACGCCCGGTACGCCAGTGAATGCCCGTCGAGCAGGAGCAGGCAGGGACGTGTGGGGGTCGGTTCCTTCTTCGGCACACCCGCAGCCTAGTCTCCATGTACGACAGAACATCCCCCGATGGCGACTGGAGGGCTTGCCTTGACCATGCCGAATCCCATGCCGGACCCCATGCCGGATCCCGAGGACCTGACCCGGCTCGCCGCCCTTCACGGAGGCGACTACAGCGGGACGCTGGCCGAGAGCATGGGCATCGAGTTCCTCGAGGCCACGGCGGAGCGGGTCGTGGCGCGCATGCCGGTCAAGGGCAACACCCAGCCGTACGGACTGCTGCACGGGGGCGCCTCGTGCGCCCTGGCCGAGACGATCGGCTCCACCGGCGCGATGCTGCACGCCGGGCCCGGCCGGGTGGCCGTGGGAATCGAGATCAACGCGACCCACCACCGCTCCGCGCGGTCCGGGCATGTGACGGGGGTGGCCACGCGGCTGCACGGCGGGCGCAGCCTGGCGACGTACGACATCTCGATCACCGACGACGAGGGACGGCTCGTGTGCACGTCCCGGCTTACGTGCATGCTCAGTGACACGCCGTGAAATCTGCCCCGTATCGGGGCACGATTTGCCACTCTCTTTGCACGCGGGCGTCCGGGCTCGCTAGCGTTGTGACACCAGAGCCCGTGGGTGATCGAGTAGACAACGTGTGCGGCCGGGGAAGCCCTACATGGCCCCAAAGATCACCCGCGGGCTCCTCGCGCCGACCGGCCGGGAGCGCGCCCATGCGCCGGGCGGTTCTCGCGAGACGACCCCCGCGGCGGCGATGCCGGCGGGGGTCGTGTCGGTAGATGTCGTTCCTGGGGCCCGCCGGCGCGCGGCTCAGCCTCCGGCGCTCCCGGGCGTCGCCGCCCTCCCGCCGTCCGCGTCCGCCGTCTCGCTGGTGTCGTCATCGCCGGAGTACGTCGGGTCGAGCACGCGCCGCAGGAACGTGCGGGTGCGCGCGTGCTGCGGGTCGCCGATCACCTGACCGGGCGGGCCCTCCTCGACGATCACCCCGCCGTCCATGAACACCACGCGGTCGGCCACCTCCCGCGCGAAGCTCATCTCGTGGGTGACCACCAGCATCGTCATGCCGTCCTGCGCGAGCTTGCGCATCACCGACAGGACGTCGCCGACCAGTTCGGGGTCCAGCGCGGACGTCGGCTCGTCGAAGAGCATCAGCGCGGGGTCCATGGCGAGGGCGCGGGCGATGGCCACGCGCTGCTGCTGGCCGCCGGACAGTTGCGGCGGGTAGGCGTCGCACTTCGCGCCGACGCCCACCTTGTCCAGGTTCTCCCGGGCGATCCGCTCCGCCTCCTGCTTGCCGCGCTTGAGCACGCGGCGCTGGGCGATCATGACGTTCTGCAGCACCGTCATGTGCGGGAACAGGTTGAACGACTGGAACACCATGCCGAGCCTGCGCCGGGCGGCGTCGATGTCGACGTCGGGGTCGGTGAGCTCGACGCCGCCGACCGTGACCTTGCCCTTGGTGGGCTGTTCCAGCAGGTTCACGCAGCGCAGCAAGGTCGACTTGCCCGAGCCCGAGGGGCCGATGACGCAGACCACCTGGCCCTCGTCCACGGTGAAGTCGACGCCCTTGAGCACCTCCAGGGAACCGAACGACTTGTGCAGGTCCTTGATCTCGACCGCGTGCGTCATCGGGCTCACCGTCCCTTCGCCTGACGCTTTTCGAGGCGGCCCGCCAGGTACCCCAGCGGGATCGTGACGAGCAGGTACGTCAGGCCGACCACCATGATCGGAGTGGCGTTCGCCGTCGTCGACGCGAGGTCGTTGCCGAACTTGGTCAGCTCGACGTACTCACCGCTCACGCCGAGGAACAGCACGAGCGAGGAGTCCTTGAGCAGCGCGACGAACTGGTTGGTCGTCGGCGGGATCACGATGCGCAGGGCCTGCGGGATGACCACCGAGACCATGGACCGCGTGTGGGACATGCCGAGCGAGCGCGCCGCCTCGGCCTGGCCCTTCGGGACGGCCTGCAGGCCCGCCCGCAGCGTCTCGGCCATGTAGGCGGCGCTGACGATCGTGAGGCCGAGGATGCCCTGGCCGTAGGTGCCGCCGGGCACCTCGAAGCCGGGCAGCGCGAGCGGCAGGAACAGGATGAGAAGGAAGATCAACAGAGCGGGCAGGCCGCGGAAGACCTCGATGTACACCGTCGCGATCCAGCGGTAGGGCCGGACGGAGGACATGCGCATCAGGGCGAGCAGCAGGCCGCCCAGCGAACCGAAGACGAAGCCGCCGACGGAGTAGATGATCGTGTTCTTGAGCGCGACCGTGAACACGTCGGGGAACGCCTGCTTCGCCACGTCCATCTTGGCGAAGTTCTGGGCGAGCCCCTCCCAGTTGGTGACGAAGGCGATGGCGACCACCGCGGCGACCAGTACGACGTACTGGACGCCGCGGCTGATGCGCTGCCGCTTGCGGGGGCTCATCCGGGCCCTGCCGGGCACGGGCCCGGCAGGACCGGCGGGACCGGCCGCCATGGACTGATCGGTCATGGACTCAGGAGGCTCCAAGCTCGCCGGGCTTCTTGCCGAACCACTTGACGTAGATCTGCTCGTAGGTGCCGTCCGACTTCGCCTTGGCGATCTCCTCGTTGATCACCTTGGCGAGCGCGTCGTTGCCGAGCTTCATGCCGATGCCGTACTGCTCGCCGGTGTCGAGGCTGGCGACCAGCTCGAACTTGTCGGCGATCTCCGGCTTCTTCAGCCAGGTCAGCACGACCGGCAGGTCCTGGACGATCACGTCGGCCTGGCCCGACTGCAGGCCGAGCAGCTCCTTCGGGGAGTCGGCGAACTCGGTCGGGTTGAGCCCCTTGCCCTTGACGTAGTCGAGGCCGGTGGTGGAGGCCTGCGCGCCCAGCTTGAGGTTCTTGGCCTTCACGTCGTCGAGCGACTTGACGCCCGTGCCCTTCTTGGCGAGCAGCGCCTGCGTCGCGTCGAAGTACGGGTCGGAGAACAGGATGTTCTTCTTGCGCTCGTCGGTGATCGTCATGCCGGCCGCGGCGACGTCGCACTTGCCGGCGTTCATCGCGGCGCCGCTCTTGATCACCGCGAAGTCGATGTCCACGATCTCCTGCGTCACACCGAGCTTCTTGGCCGCGAGGTCCACGATGTCGACGTCGAAGCCCACCACCTTGGCGCCATCCTTGAACTGGAAGGGCTCGTACGGCAGGTTCGTGCAGGTGGTGAGCTTGCCCGGGGTGATCAGCTTGATCGCCGAGGCCGAGGTGCCACCGGCGGGCGCGCTCGCGCCGCTGCTCGCGCTCGTGTCCGAGCCGGACCCGCCACCACAGGCCGAGAGAAGACATGCGGCGCCCACGGCGACCGCCCCGATTGAGGTAATACGGCGACGCCTGGACCAAAAGACCACAACGTCCTCCTCTTTAGCTGTTTGTCGGAGTTAAGTTAACTTACCGTAACCCTGGCCATGGTCCCGCACCTGGTCACCAGGGGTATTACCGGAATGAAACGATCGCACAACACCTGTCACATCCTGGCGCTCCCACCTCCGTGGCGGGCCTACAGTGCGAACGTGCGGGCATCCTCCGCCGTGCTGATCCCCACGGCCCTTGTCGCCTTCCTGGTCACGAGCTGCTCCGACACGCCCGCCAAGCCGGTCGCGACCCCCTCTCCCACGTACGTGATCCCTCCGCAGACGGCGCGCCCGGACGAGAAGGTCGTCAACGCGGCACCGGTCGTCGACGGCCAGATGCGGTTCCGTGTCCTGTCCTTCCAGGACGGCATGCCGAGCATGTTCGGCAGCCACGCCGAGTGGAACGCCAAAGGGCAGTACGCCCGGGTGCGCGTCCTCATCGAGAGCACCGACCGGACGAACCAGAAGTTCGACGCCAAACAGCAATTGCTGGTCGCGGCGGACGGACGCACCTTCCACATCGACAACTTCGCGCAGGCGATCAAGCGGCAGCCCGACGAGCTGCCCGTGGGCAGCTTCGTCCGCATGGAGTTCGACCTCTGGTACGACGTCCCCAAGGACGCGAGGATCACCAAGATCCGCTTCTTCGCCGACCCGCCGCTGGGCGCCATCGGCCCGTCCAAGGGCGTCGACGTGACACTGCGCTGACGCCTCCGGCACGCCGCTCCGGGCCGAGTGCCCTCAGGTCCCGCGTGAGCGCGCGGCGGTGGCCGCGGCGGGTCCCCGCACGGCACGCCTGCGATGCGTGCCGGGGTCAGGTACCGCCGCGGCCGCCCCGCTCAGCTCCTGCCCGACTCGGCCTGGCCGAACTCACCCCCGAGGTACGCCGCGCGCACCTGCGGGTCGTCGAGAAGCTCGGCCGCCGGCGCGGACTTGACGACCTTGCCGGTCTCCAGGACATACGCCCGATGGGCGAGCTGAAGCGCCTGCTGGGCGTTCTGCTCCACCAGGAGGACGGTCGTGCCCCGGTCGTTGATCTCCTTGATGATCGAGAAGATCTGGGCGACCAGCATCGGGGCCAGGCCCATCGAGGGCTCGTCCAGCAGCAGCACCTTGGGCTTGCTCATCAGCGCCCGCCCGATGGCGACCATCTGCTGCTCACCGCCCGACATCGTGCCGCCGGCCTGCGTCCTGCGCTCGGCCAGGCGCGGGAACAGCTCGAAGACCTCGTCGAGGTCCTTCGTGAGGTCACCGCTGCGGGTGTAGGCGCCCATGAGGAGGTTCTCGGTGACCGTCATCCCGGGGAACACCCCCCGGCCCTCCGGGGACTGGCCGATGCCGGCGAGCACCCGCTTGTGCCCGGGCATCTTGGTGATGTCCTTGCCGTCGAAGGTGACGGTGCCCGATGTCAGCGCCCGCAGGCCCGAGATCGTCTTCAGCGTCGTGGTCTTGCCGGCCCCGTTGGCACCGATCAGCGTGACGATCTCGCCCTCGGCCACCTCCAGCGAGATGCCCTTGATGGCCTCGATCTTGCCGTAGTGGACGCGCATGTCCTTGACTTCAAGAAGCATCTGCGGGAGCCCCCAAGTACGCCTCGATGACCCGCGGGTCGTTCTGCACCTCGGCCGGAAGACCGTCGGCGATCTTCTGCCCGAAGTCGAGCACCGCGATGCGGTCGCTGATGCCCATCACCAGGGCCATGTCGTGCTCGATGAGCAGGACCGTGCGCCCGGCGTCGCGGATCCTGCGGATCAGGACCTGGAGCGACTCCTTCTCCGACGGGTTCATGCCCGCCGCGGGCTCGTCCAGAAGCAGCAGCTTGGGCTTGGTGGCGAGCGCGCGGGCGATCTCCAGCCTCCGCTGGTCGCCGTAGGGGAGGTTCTTGGCGGTCTCCTCGGCGCGGTGCGGGATGCCCACGAACTCCAGCAGCTCCATGGCGAGGGCCTTGCCGTCGCGCTCCTCGTTGCGGTGCCACGGGAGACCGAGCGCCGCGCTGAACATTCCCGCCCGGTGGTGGGCGTCGGCCCCGACCATCACGTTCTCCAGCGCCGACATGTTGTGGAACAGGCGGATGTTCTGGAACGTGCGGGCGATGCCGCGCTTGGTGACCTTGAACCGCTTCATGCCGTCGATGCGGTCGCCGTCGAACACCACCATGCCGGACGTCGGCCGGTAGACGCCGGTGACGACGTTGAAGACCGTCGTCTTCCCGGCTCCGTTCGGGCCGATGAGCGCGAAGATCTCGCCCTCGTCGATCGTCAGGTCCACCTCGCGCAGCGCGACGACGCCGCCGAACTGCATCTTGACGCTCTGCAACTGCAGAAGCGGGCGCGGTTCGCTCATTTGGCTGCTCCCTCGGCCGCGGCCTGGGTCTCAGGACCCGGGACCTCGGCCCCCATGCTTCCCATTCCTCCCGTGCCCTCGGCCAGCTCCGCCTTGCGTCTGCGCGAGGGCAGCAGCCCCTCCGGACGGAAGATCATCAACGCGACCAGCGCGGCGCCGAAGACCAGGATGCGGTACTCGGACAGGCCGCGGAACCGCTCGGGCAGCCACGCGACGAGGAACGCGCCCAGGATGACGCCGGGGATGTTGCCCGAGCCGCCGAGCACGACCGCCGCGAGAATGGTCGCGGACAGCATGAACAGGAAGTCGTTCGGGTTGATCGAGATGGTCTTGCCGGCCCAGACCACGCCCATGGCACCGCCGATCGAGGCGCCGATCGCGAAGGCCAGCAGCTTGAACTTGAAGGTCGGCACGCCCATGACCTCGGCGGCGTCCTCGTCCTCGCGGATCGCGGCCCACGCGCGGCCGACGCGGCTCTTCTCCCAGCGCTTCACGAAGATGATGATCGCGGTGGCGACGACGACCAGCAGGTAATAGTACGGCCGCGGATCGAGCACGCCGTAGTGGAAGATGTCCACCCCGAAGATCTGGACACCGTCGATGCTCGGCGGGTGCGGGATGCCGGCGATGCCGCGGGGACCACCGATCGAGTCGGTGTTCTCGGCGGTCTGCCGGACGATCTCGCCGAATCCGAGCGTGACGATCGCGAGGTAGTCACCCCGCAGGCGCAGCGTCGGCCCTCCGAGCACGACCCCGGACACCGCCGACAGCAGGACGCCGACGATCAGGATCTCCCAGAAGTTCAGGCCGAGCTTGGTCCCGAACATCGCCATCGTGTACCCGCCGATGGCGAAGAACGCGACGTACCCGAGGTCCAGCAGGCCGGCCTGGCCGACGACCACGTTGAGGCCGATCGCGAGCACCACGTAGGTGCCGATGGGGAAGAACAGGACGCTGGCCCAGTCGCTGTAGGGCGACATGAACTGCCCGATGGAGTCCGACGGGAGCAGCAGCGCGATGACGAACAGCAGGATGTACACGGTCCAGCGCTGCCAGCCAGGAGCGGTGGCCCACCGGTCGCGGACGTTCTCGATGAACGCCCCGACGGCGTTCCTGCGGTGGGAGATCGTGGTGTTCGTGCTCATGCGCGCGCCTGCTGGAGAGATTCGCCGAGGATGCCGGTGGGCCGGAACATCAGGACCAGGACGAGAACCGTGAACGCGATGACATCCTTCCATCCCGAGCCGAAGACGGCGGCGCCGTAGTTCTCGATGAGACCGAGGAACAGGCCGCCGAGCAGCGCTCCACGTAGGTTGCCGATGCCCCCGAGCACCGCGGCCGTGAACGCCTTGATGCCGAGGAGGAAGCCGATGGAGAACTTGGTGACCTCGAACTGCAGGATGAACAACGCCCCCGCGACGCCGGCCATCAGGCCGCCGATCAGGAACGTCACCCGCACGATCTTGTCGATGTCGACGCCCATCAGGACCGCGGTCTGGGGGTCCTGGGAGGTCGCCCGGATGCCACGGCCGATCTTCGTGCGGTTCACCAGCAGGTCGAGCAGGACCATCATGCCGATCGCCGCCACGAAGATCAGGACCTGGTCGACCCGGACCTGGGCGCCGCCGAGCGTGAACAGGGTCTCCTTGTCCATGATGCGAGCCACACCCATCTGGTTGCGGCCCTGCTGAGGACGGTTGAACACGTGCGGGATGATCAACAGGGCGAAGAGCTCCTGCAGGAAGAGCGAGGCGCCGATCGCCGAGATGAGCGCGGCCAGGCGGGACGCGCCACGCTTGCGCAGCGGGCGGTAGGCGATGCGCTCCAGCAGCATGGCGGAGCCGGCGGAGGCGGCCCCACCCGCGAGCACCATCAGCAGCAGACCGCCGATCAGCGCGAAGCCCGTCAGCGGCTGCGTGATGCCGAGGGTCATGACGACGAACGCCGACGCCATGGTGCCGATCATGAAGATCTCGGAGTGCGCGAAGTTGATGAGGCGCAGGACGCCGTAGACCATCGTGTAGCCGAGGGCGACGAGGCCGTAGATCGCGCCCAGGATGAGGCCGTCGATCGTGTACGGCCAGAACGAGCCGAGGAGGTTATCGAACACGGATTATCGCTTTCAGGGGAGCCTTCACGTGGGAAGGGACGGGGGCGGGTCCGCCGTGGCGTTCCCGCCCCCTCACTACCTGGCCGGTAACTTGAATCCGTCAGCCGAGCGTGGCCGTCGTCGTGTCGCCGAGCAGGCCGATCTGGCCACCCTTGACCTGGTACATGTAGATCGACTTCGCGGAGGGCTCACCGGTCGGGTCGAACTTGATGTGCTTGGAGATGCCATCGAAGTCCGACTTGCCGACCGCCTCGTTGATCGCGTCGGCGGTGGTCGCGCCGCCCCCGATCGCCTTGAGGAAGGCCGTCATCGCGTCGTAGCCCTCGGTGGCGTAGATCAGCGGGTCGGCGCCGAACTTCGCCTTGTAGTCGGCGGCGAACTTCTTGACCTTCTCGTCGGTCTCGGCCGAGGTCGGGATGCGGCAGGGGCAGCCGATGAGCGCGCCCTCGGCCTGCGGGGCACCCGCGCTCTCGATGATGCCCTTGTCCAGCGACCCGTCGCCGGAGAAGAACTTCGCCGTCACGCCCTTGTCACGCAGCTGCTTGAGCAGCTTGCCGGCGCCGGCGTAGTAGCCGCCGAAGAAGATGGCGTCCGGCTTGGCGGAGGCGATCTTGTTGACGGTCGAGGAGTAGTCGGTGGCGGCGGGGTCGAGCGCGTCGTCCGTCACCGTGGCGCCCTTGGTCTTGAGCTGACCGCGGACCGCGTCGCCGATGCCCTTGCCGTACTCGGACTTGTCGTCGACCACGAAGACGTTCTTGGCGGCCGCGGCCCCGGCGATGAAGTCGGCGATGGCCGGGCCCTGCACGCCGTCGTTCGGGACGACGCGGTGCCAGTACTTCCACCCGTTCTTGGCCAGGTCGACGTTGGTGGCCGAGGCGGAGATGTTCGGGATCTTCGCCTCCTCCAGCACGGGGACGGCCTGCTTGGACTCACCGGAGAAAGCCGGACCGACCAAGGCGACGATCTTGTCGGTCTTGATCGCCGTCTGCGCAAGAGAGACAGCCGTCGTCGCGTCCGCGCGGCTGTCGTACTTGATCATCTCCACCTTGACCTTGGGGTTGGTGGCGTTGTACTCGTCGACGGCAAGCTGGGCGCCGTTGCTCGGCGGAATGACGATGCCGGAGTTCTCACCCGACAGGTCGCCCATAAAGCCGATCTTGAGGGTGGACGGCGCGGCGGCGGAGCTGTCACCCCCCGAACCCGACCCCGAATCGCCGCCACACGCGGCGAGACCAACGGTAAGTGCCACACCGACGGCGAGCACGCCCCCGAGGCGAGCAATCTTGGGCCGCAAGGTTGCCTTCCTTTCGCCTGATCCCGTGTCGGGATCGGGTTCACAGAGCCACCCTGGCGATCTGGCCAGGGCTCGTTGACGGCATTACACCCAGCTCAAGTCACAGGTCGGTACAGAGACACATCACGTTACCGCTTCGTTATCACACCGGTCCTCTTCGGCGATCGACTCGAAAAGTAAAGGTCACATGGGCGATGAGGCAATGGCGCGCTCCTCGCGGAACCGGCTCCGGAGATCACCTACAGTACAGGCGCGCCGATCTTGACACGGCGGGCGCGGCCATTCTGACACAGCCTGTACGCGACCACGTGCGAGCCGGACGCACGCGGCCTTCCGGAAGCGGTTGCCGGAGGGACGGAAGATCGCGAAGGTGGGCGGTATGGACACGTCCGCCGAACCGATGACCGAGGAACTGTCGCACGGGTACGACCCGCCTTCCCGGCTGAGCCTGTGGGCCCGGGCGCATCGCCGCCCGCTGGCCGTGTGCCTGGCCGCCGTCGTGCTGCTGTGCGCGTCCGGTGCGGGTGGCCTGTACCTGCGCGAGCTGTCCCTCAGGCCGCTCCCTCCCCCTGACGGCCCGTGGCCCGAGCCCACAGGGTTTGTCGTGACCCTCTGCCAAGTCCCGTTTCACGACTGCTCACCGACGGTCAACGAGGCGGCGAAGGACCTGCCCGCCGTGACCGCCGCGCTGCGGGCCATACCAGGGGTCGCCACCATCCGGTTGGACGTGCCGTCCGTTAGGCGGGACACGGGCGTCCAGTCCCTTGAGCGGGACACGGGTATCTGGACATCGCGCGTTCTCAAGGAGACTCCGTACTTGGTCTACTACCCGGTGAGCCTCCACGGGACGTTGGGACGCCTGGAGGACTACGCCCGCGTGGCTGAACGGGCGCGATCCATCCCCGGCGTGAACCATGTCAGCCTGAAAGCTCCCGGCTTCTGGGAGGACAAGGCCGATGTCGAGATCGAACTCTGCGCGCATGGCCCGGGGCTGCTCTGCACCGGCGTCAACGACCCGTCGGCGACGGAGGCACAGAAACAGGACATCGTCGACCGGCTCTGGGGCATCGACGGTGTCGAGAAGATCTACTTCGAGGACCGCGCCCACACGGAGAAGGTCCGCCGGCACTACGCCGCGCCCGGTCCGGACGGATCCGAGGCCCCTGCGGACGACGGCGTTCTCACCCTGGACGAGATGACCGAGTCGTTCTACGTCAGGCTGTCGGACCGCCGGGCCATCGAGATCATCGGCAGGTCGATCACGGACATGCCGGGGGTTCACTTCGTGAAGCGGATCGGCGCGGCGTAGGGCACCGAAGCCCTGGAAGGCCCCGCGTCGCGCAGGGCCCTCGGCAGGACTCAGGACTCCTTGGGCTCGGCCTCGGCGTCGGTGACCACGGCCTGGGCGACCTGGCGCATGCTCAGGCGGCGGTCCATGGACGCCTTCTGGATCCAGCGGAAGGCCTGCGGCTCGGTCCAGCCGTGCTGGGCCATCAGCAGGCCCTTGGCGCGCTCGACGAGCTTGCGGGTCTCCAGTCGCTCGCCGAGGGTGGTGACCTCCTTCTCGAGCGCCGTGATCTCGACGTGGCGGCTCACGGCCATCTCGATGGCCGGCACCAGGTCGGACTTGGTGAACGGCTTGACCAGGTAGGCCATGGCCCCGGCGTCCCTGGCCCGCTCGACCAGGTCGCGCTGGGAGAACGCCGTCAGGATCAGGCACGGGGCCACGCGCTCGGACACGATGCGCTCGGCGGCCGAGATGCCGTCCAGGATCGGCATCTTCACGTCCAGGATCACCAGATCGGGGCGTTGCTCCAAGGCGAACTTGATGGCCGACTCACCGTCTCCGGCCTCGCCGACGACGGCATAGCCCTCCTCTTCCAGCATCTCCTTGAGGTCGAGGCGGATCAGTGCCTCGTCTTCCGCGATCACCACTCGCCGCTGCGTACTCACGACCAAGAGAGTACCTACGTCCGCTAGATTAGGGGCACGAGCCTCACGGCGCCCCGATAGACCAACGGCAGAGTCAATGGCCTCAAAATCCATCAAGTGTGGGTTCGAATCCCACTCGGGGCACTGAAACGGGCACCCGAGCACGACGGGAGCGACCCGTCGAGTCGCTCCCGTCCATAGCGAGATCGTTTCTGTCGCGAGATCGTCCGCGTACGGCCCGCCGGAACCTTCCGGCGGGCCGTACGCGCGCTCGGGCCCCTACGCGACCGTCACGCGCGCTCGCGCCGTACGCGCTCAGGTGCCGGCGCTGGAGACCGCCGAGCCGATGGTGTGCACCCGCAGGGCGTTGGTCGAGCCGTGGTTGCCGGGAGGCGAGCCGGCGACGATGACGACCTTGTCGCCCTTCTCGCAGCGGCCGAGCGAGAGCAGGGCCGACTCGACCTGGCGCACCATGTCGTCGGTGTGGTGGACGAAGGGCACCTCGAAGGTCTCGACGCCCCAGGTCAGCGCGAGCTGGCCGCGAACCTCCGGCGCGGAGGTGAAGGCCAGCAGCGGGATCGGCGAGCGGTAGCGGGCCAGGCGGCGCGCGGTCTCGCCCGACATCGTGAACGCGCACAGGGCCTTGGCGCCGACGATCGCGCCGACCTCGGCCGCGGCGCGGGCGATGGCCCCGCCGGTGGTCTCGGGAAGGCGGTCGAAGGTGTGGGTGGACTGCAGCGTCTCGGCCTCGGCGGCGGAGGCGATGCGGTCCATGGTGGCGACGGCCTCGATCGGGTGGCTGCCGACCGACGTCTCGCCCGAGAGCATGACCGCGTCGGCGCCGTCCATGACGGCGTAGGCGACGTCGGAGGCCTCGGCGCGGGTGGGCCGGGGCGCGGTCATCATCGAGTCGAGCATCTGGGTGGCGACGATGACCGGGTGGGCCTTCTCGCGCGCCAGGGCGATGGCGCGGCGCTGGACGATCGGGACCTGCTCCAGCGGCAGCTCGACGCCGAGGTCGCCGCGGGCGACCATGATGCCGTCGAAGGCGTCGACGATCTCCTCCAGGAGGTCGACGGCCTGCGGCTTCTCGATCTTGGCGAGCAGCGGCAGGTGCACGCCCTCCTCGTCCATGATCTGCCGGACCAGGGCGGCGTCGTCCGGGCTGCGGACGAAGGAGAGGGCGATCATGTCGAAGCCCGTGCGCAGCGCCCAGCGCAGGTCTTCCTCGTCCTTCTCGGTGAGGGCGGGGGCGGACACGGCGACGCCGGGCAGGTTGAGGCCCTTGTTGTCGGAGATCATGCCGCCGACGACGACCTTGGTGACGACGCGCGGGCCCTCGACGGCCGTGGCCTCCAGGACCAGGCGCCCGTCGTCGACCAGGATCTTGTCACCCGGATTGACGTCGGCGGGCAGCCCCTCGTAGGTGGTGGAGACCAGCGCGCGGTCGCCGGGGACGTCCTCGGTCGTGATCGTGAAGACGTCGCCGAAGCCCAGGCGGACCGGACCCTCGGCGAAGCGGCCGACCCGGATCTTCGGCCCCTGCAGGTCGGCCAGGACTCCTACGGCCTTGCCGAGCTCGGCGGCGGCCTCCCTCACCCGCCCGTGAATCTCTTTGTGGAGCTCATGGCTCCCATGACTGAGGTTGAACCGGGCGACGTTCATTCCCGCCGCGATCAGTTCGCGCAGGCGCTCCGGAGAGGAGGTGGCCGGCCCCAGTGTGCACACGATCTTTGCTCGACGACTCACAAGTCCTACCCTAATTGGTACAGACCACTTGGCGATGACGAAGTCCACAGCCCCTGGCGAAATCCAGGTGACATGGGATCGCCATAAGGGCCCCGGTGTTCCGCGTCGCGGGAGGGAGCCCCTGTCACGAGGGGCTCCGGGATGGAGGCCGCGACGGCGGCGGCCGGGCCCGGGTGGTCCGTCAATGGTGTCCGTGCGCATCACAGGATAGTTGCCGCCGGGCGGCGAGGGGGGCCGCCCGGCGATCCGGCGCGCTGGTCCCGGACGGCCGTGAGCCGTGCCGCCCGGGAGGGAGGTGTCATGCCTGTGGCCGAGCCTTCGGCCCGGCGGTTCGGGGCGCTCGTGAGGCGCCCGAACAGGTCAGCCCTTGGTGGTCGCGGCGCGCGAGGCGCTGACGACGCCGCGCCCGTAGAAGCCGTTCTTGTCGCGGGGGCCGGCGCAGACGTGCGTGTCCTCGCTGACGGAGTACTTCGTGGAGCCGGACGCGGGGCACGCCTTCGGAGTGGCCGTGGCGTACAGCAGCTTCTCCACCGTGGCGGGGCTGAGGGCCAGGCCGCCCTTGCCCGGCTTGCCGAAGCGGCTGATCAGGATCGCGGCGACGCCCGCGGCGTGCGGCGAGGCCATCGAGGTGCCCGACAGGTACTGGTAGTAGGCGCACTTCCCGTTGTGGCAGTCGCGTACCACCTGCGAGCTCTTGGGCCTGCCCGAGGCGTCGATCAGGTTCTGCCTGCGCAGCACCTTCTCCGGGGCCGCGGCGAGGATCTCGCGGGCCGTACCCTTCAGGGACGTACCCTCGTCGGAGGGGTCGCCGCCGGGGGCGGACAGGTCGGTCTGCTCCACGCCGTAGTCGGAGTACCAGGCCTTGCCCCCGCTCGGGCCGAGCGCGGAGATGGACACGACGCCGCGGGACTCGGCCGGGACGTTGAGGCAGGAGTTGTCGATCTTGCGGTCGCGCTCGCTGTTGAGCGGGTAGCCGGGGCTGTCCTTGTCCACGGTCGGGCGGCCGAGGTCGGTGGCGCCGTTGCCGAGGGCGCTGATGAGCGTGACGCCGTGGCCGCGGGCGTAGTCGAGCGCGCGCTGGACGCCGGTGATGATGCCCTGCTGCTGGAGCTGCTCGGCCCGGGAGTCCGACGGGTTGTGGGCGCAGTTGAACGTCCACGGGTCGACGTAGAAGCTCATGTTGACCACGTCGATGCCCGCGTCGCCCGCGTAGGTGAGCGCGTCCAGGACCGGCTTGAGGAAGAAGAAGCCCGAGTCCGTGCCGGCGCGGATGTTGACCAGCGACACGCCGGGCGCGACCCCCGCGACCCCGATGCCGTTGAGCGGCGAGCCGATCGTGCTGGCGACGTGGGTGCCGTGGCCGTCGTCGTCCGCGTCGACCGGGTCCTTGCAGCTCTTGACCTCGCACGGCCCGTCGAGCTTCTTGCCATTGGAGTCGTTCGGGCGGTCGGTGACGAAGTTGCGGCTGAGCGCGCGGTTGAAGTTCGGGGCGATGTCCGGGTGGTTGCCGTCCACGCCGGTGTCGATGATGCCGACCAGGACCTTCTTGCTGCCGCGGGCCTTGGCGTAGGAGCCGGAGGCGGTCGCGCCGATCATCTTCATGTCCCACTGCCGGGACGACAGCGGGTCCGCGCCGCCCTTGGACGCGGTGCTCGCCAGCGCGGTGCTCGCCGACGTGGTCTCGGTGACGCCTTCGGCCGTGGCGGCCGCGGCGCGCGTGGACGCGGAGGTCAGAGCGGTGGCCGCGCCGATCCGGCGGTCGCTCGTCACGCCGACGACCGACCGGGAGGAGCCGAGCCGCTCGGCGAACGCGGTTCCCGCGCCCCGGGCGACGACGTAGCCGAGCTTGGCGTCGACGGCGCCCGCCGTGCCTCCCGCGGCCCTGATCGCGCCGAGCGCGTCGTCCCTGGCGCCGGGCGCGTAGAAGACCAGGAAGTCCGACGTCGCCTCGCGGACGGACGCGGCGCCGGCGGGACCGGCGCCCGTCAGGAGAGAGCCGACGGCGAGCGCGCCCACCGTGGCCGAAACGACAGCGCCTTTCAGGCGTCCGTACCCCCGCGTCATCTGACCCTCTCCTCATGCCTCGCGTATGACGAGGCAGCATCTTTCAGGGGATCGAGGACCAAAGCAACTTGTCGACAGATTCCTCCGGCGTACGACCCGATCTATACACATGTAACAACAAGCTATATGAGGCAAGCATAAAAACGTACAAAAAGGACGGCGCTTCGATGAGCGAAGCGCCGTCCTCGCAGGTCAGACCAGCGGCCGGGCCGTCGGCGGGATCGCCTCGGGAA
The DNA here is from genome assembly GCF_003323745.1 of Sphaerisporangium album. Lineage (GTDB taxonomy): Bacteria > Actinomycetota > Actinomycetes > Streptosporangiales > Streptosporangiaceae > Sphaerisporangium > Sphaerisporangium album. The sequence continues at coordinate 217,191 of NZ_QOIL01000001.1, read as the reverse complement.
GGGCCGTCTGCCCGGTCAGGTAGCGGTCGACGGACGCGGCCGCCGAGCGGCCCTCCGCGATCGCCCAGACGATGAGCGACTGCCCCCGGCCCATGTCTCCGGCGACGAAGACGCCGTCGACGCCGGACATGTACCCCTTGTCCCGCGCCACGTTGCCACGGGCGTCGAAGAACGCCTCCGGCTCGCCGGCGAGCGCGGCGAGGTCGTCGAGCAGAGGGCCCTTCTCCGGCCCCACGAAGCCCATCGCCAGCGTGACCAGCTCGGCGGGGATCTCGCGCTCCGAGCCCGGGATGGGCTTGAAGCCTCCCGCCGGGCCCTCGACGTCCACCAGGCGCAGGGCCTTCACCCGGCCCTGCTCGTCGCCGACGAACTCGGTCGTGGACACCGCGTACACCCGCGCGCCGGTCCCGGCCTCGAGCTCCTCGTGGGCGCTCTCCATCTTGAACAACATCGGGTAGGTCGGCCACGGCTGGGCGTCCGGCCGCTGGGCCGGCGGCCTCGGCATGATCTCCAGCTGGGTGATCGAGGCCGCGCCCTGGCGCACCGCCGTGCCGATGCAGTCGGCGCCGGTGTCGCCGCCGCCGATCACCACGACGTGCTTGCCCTCGGCGGAGATCGGGGACCGCGGGTAGTCGCCCTCCTGCGCCTTGTTGGCCGGCGGCAGGTACTCCATCGCCTGGTACACGCCCGCGAGCTCCCGCCCCGCCACCGGCAGGTCGCGCCACGCCGTGGCACCGCCCGCCAGCACGATCGCGTCGAACTCCTCGCGCAGCCGCGCGACCGTGACGTCCACGCCGACGTTGACCCCGGCGCGGAACTCGGTGCCCTCGGCGCGCATCTGCGCCAGGCGCCGGTCGACGTGGCGCTTCTCCATCTTGAACTCGGGGATGCCGTAGCGCAGCAGCCCGCCGACGCGGTCGGCCCGCTCGAACACCACGACGTCGTGCCCGGCGCGGGTGAGCTGCTGGGCGGCGGCCAGGCCCGCGGGGCCGGAGCCGACCACGGCCACCCTCTTGCCGGTCTTGGACGCCGGCGGCCGCGGGGTCACCCAGCCCTCGGCGAAGGCGCGGTCGATGATCTCGACCTCGACGCGCTTGATCGCCACCGGGTCGGAGTTGATGCCGAGCACGCACGCCGCCTCGCACGGCGCGGGGCACAACCGCCCGGTGAACTCCGGGAAGTTGTTGGTGGCGTGCAGCCGCTCGATCGCCTCACGCCAGTCGTCGCGGTACACCAGGTCGTTCCACTCGGGGATGAGGTTCCCGAGCGGGCAGCCGTTGTGACAGAACGGGATGCCGCAGTCCATGCACCGCGCGGCCTGCGCGGTCAGCGCGGGCTTGGGGAAGTCCTCGTAGACCTCGCGCCAGTCGCGGATGCGCACGTCGACCGGGCGGCGCGCCGGCAGCTCACGGGCGTGCGTCAGGAAACCCTTCGGGTCGGCCATTCGGTGGAACCCCCCTCTAACCGTGCACGGCGGCCATGACCGCCTCGTCGATGTCCCGGCCCTCGGCCCGCGCGGTCTCGGCGGCCTTGAGCACCCTCTTGTAGTCGATCGGCATGATCTTGCCGAAGCGGGTCAGCGTGCCGTCCCAGTCGTCCAGCAGCGCCTTGGCGACGGTGGAGCCCGTCTCGGCGAGGTGGCGCTCGACGATCTCGCGCAGGAACTCCGAGTCGGCCTCGGTGAGCTGCTCGATCTCGACCATCTCGCGGTTGACCCGCGCCTGGTTCAGGTCCAGCACGTAGGCGATGCCGCCCGACATGCCCGCGGCGAAGTTGCGGCCGGTCGGGCCGAGCACGATCGCGCGGCCGCCCGTCATGTACTCGCAGCCGTGGTCGCCCACGCCCTCGACGACCGCGGTCGCACCGGAGTTGCGGACGCAGAACCGCTCGCCCACCACGCCCCGGATGAACACCTCACCGGAGGTCGCGCCGTACAGGCCGACGTTCCCGGCGATGACCTGCGTCTCGGCGCTGAACGGCGCGTCCGGGTGCGGCCGCACGGTGACACGGCCGCCCGACAGGCCCTTGGCCAGGTAGTCGTTGGCGTCGCCGGTCAGCCGCAGCGTGACGCCCCTCGGCACGAAGGCGCCGAAGGAGTTGCCCGCCGAGCCGGTGAAGCTCACATCGATCGTGTTGTCCGGCAGGCCCTCGCCGCCGTACCGCTTGGTCACCTGGTTGCCGAGCATGGTGCCGACCGTGCGGTTGACGTTGCGGATCGGCAGCTCCAGCGTCACCCGGTCGCCGAACTTCAGCGCGCCCTCGGCGAGCTGGATCAGCGTGTTGTCCAGCGCCTTGTCCAGGCCGTGGTCCTGTGCGACGGTGTGCCGCAGCGGCGTGCCCTCGGGAAGCGAGGGCACGTGCAGGATCGGCGACAGGTCCAGGCCCGCCGCCTTCCAGTGGTCCTCGGCGGCCGTGGTGTCCAGGTACTCGGCGTGGCCGACGGCCTCGTCGATCGAGCGGAAACCGAGCGCGGCGAGGTACTCGCGCACCTCCTGGGCCACGAACTCGAAGAAGTTGACCACGAACTCCGGCTTGCCGCTGAACCGCCTGCGCAGCTCGGGGTTCTGCGTCGCGACGCCGACCGGGCAGGTGTCCAGGTGGCAGACGCGCATCATGACGCAGCCGGACACCACCAGCGGCGCGGTCGCGAAGCCGAACTCCTCGGCCCCGAGCAGCGCGGCGACGATGACGTCCCTGCCGGTCTTGAGCTGGCCGTCCGCCTGGACGACGATGCGGTCGCGCAGGCCGTTGAGCAGCAGGGTCTGCTGGGTCTCGGCCAGGCCGAGCTCCCAGGGCGCCCCCGCGTGCTTGATCGAGGTCAGCGGCGAGGCGCCGGTGCCGCCGTCGTGGCCCGAGATGAGCACGACGTCGGCGTGGGCCTTGCTGACGCCCGCCGCGACCGTGCCGACCCCGACCTCGGCGACCAGCTTGACGTGGACGCGCGCCTCGGGGTTGGAGTTCTTCAGGTCGTGGATGAGCTGGGCGAGGTCCTCGATCGAGTAGATGTCGTGGTGCGGCGGCGGCGAGATGAGGCCGACGCCGGGCGTGGAGTGCCGGGTCTTGGCGATCCACGGGTACACCTTGTGGCCGGGAAGCTGGCCGCCCTCGCCGGGCTTGGCGCCCTGCGCCATCTTGATCTGCAGGTCCGTGGCGTTGACCAGGTACTCGCTGGTGACGCCGAAGCGGCCGGAGGCCACCTGCTTGATCGCGCTGCGGCGCGCGGGGTCGTGCAGCCGCTCCGGGTCCTCGCCGCCCTCGCCGGTGTTGGACTTGGCGCCCAGCCGGTTCATGGCGATCGCGATGGTCTCGTGCGCCTCCCGCGAGATCGACCCGTAGGACATCGCGCCGGTGGAGAAGCGCCGCACGATGCTCTCGACCGGCTCGACCTCCTCGATCGGCACGGCCGGGCGCAGGCCCTCGCGCAGCTTGAACAGGCCGCGCAGCGTCATGAGCTTCTCGGCCTGGCCGTCCACCAGATCGGTGTACTGCTTGAAGATCTCGTAGCGGCGGGTGCGCGTCGCGTGCTGGAGGCGGAAGACCGTCTCCGGGCTGAACAGGTGAGGCTCGCCCTCGCGGCGCCACTGGTACTCGCCGCCGACCTCCAGCCGGCGGTGGGCGTTCTCGGCGCGCGGGTAGGCGCGCCGGTGGCGCAGCGCCGCCTCGCGGGCCAGCACGTCGAAGCCGACGCCGCCGAGCCGGGAGGTGGTGCCGGCGAAGCAGGCGTCCACGACGTCCTGGCCGAGGCCCAGCGCCTCGAAGATCTGCGCGCCGGTGTAGGACGCGACCGTGGACACGCCCATCTTGGACATGATCTTCAGGACGCCCTTGCCGTACGCCTTGATCAGGTTGCGGACGGCCACGCGCGGGTCGAGCGCGAGCGTCCCGGAGGCGATCATGTCCTCGACGGTCTCGATCGCGAGGTACGGGTTGACCGCGGAGGCGCCGTACCCGATCAGCAGCGCCATGTGGTGGCACTCGCGGGCCTCTCCGGTCTCGACGACCAGGCCGACGCGCGTCCGCGACCTCTCGTGGATCAGGTGGTGGTGCACCGCGCCGGTCAGCATCAGCGACGGGATCGGCGCCATGCGCGCGTCGGAGCCGCGGTCGGACAGCACGATGATGCGGGCGCCGCCGGCGATGGCCGCGGAGACCTCGGCGCAGATCTCCTCCAGGCGGTGCAGCAGCCCCTCGCCGCCGCCGGAGACCTCGAACAGGCCGGAGACGACGTGCGGCTGGAAGCCCGGCAGCGCGCCCTCGTCGTTGATGTGGATGATCTTCGCGAGCTCGTCGTTGTCGATCACCGGATAGGGCAGCACGAGCCTGCGGCAGGACGCGGGTCCCGGCGCGAGCAGGTTGGCCTCGGGGCCGATCGTCGTCTGCAGCGAGGTGACCAGCTCTTCGCGGATCGCGTCGAGCGGCGGGTTGGTGACCTGGGCGAAGAGCTGGCTGAAGTAGTCGAACAGCAGCCTCGGCTTCTCGCTCAGCACCGCCACCGGCGAGTCGGTGCCCATCGAGCCGATCGGCTCGGCGCCCGCCTTCGCCATCGGCGCCAGGATGATCCGCAGCTCCTCCTCGGTGTACCCGAAGGTCTGCTGGCGCTTCACCAGGGCCTCGTGGGTGACGATCGGGCGCTGGCGCTCGGGCAGCTCCTCGAACCGGACGAGACCGGCGTGCAGCCAGTCGGCGTACGGCTCGGCGGCGGCCAGCTCGGCCTTGATCTCGTCGTCCTCGATGATCTTGCCGAGGGAGGTGTCGACGAGGAACATCTTGCCGGGCTGCAGGCGGCCCTTGCGGACCACCCGCGACGGCTCGATGTCGAGCACGCCGGCCTCGGAGGCGAGCACCACCAGGCCGTCCTCGGTCACCCAGTAGCGTCCCGGGCGCAGGCCGTTGCGGTCCAGCACCGCGCCGACCAGCGTGCCATCGCTGAAGGTGATCGACGCCGGGCCGTCCCACGCCTCCATCGAGGTGGAGTGGTACTCGTAGAACGCGCGCCGCGCCGGGTCCATCTCGGCGTGGTTCTCCCACGCCTCGGGGATCATCATCAGCACGGCGTGCGGCAGGCTCCTGCCGCCGAGGTGCAGCAGTTCCAGGCACTCGTCGAAGGACGCGGTGTCCGAGCCGTCCGGGTCGCAGATCGGGAAGAGCCGCGCGAGGTCGCCGGGGATCAGCTCGCTGTTCAGCATCGCCTCGCGGGCCCGCATCCAGTTGCGGTTGCCCTTGACGGTGTTGATCTCACCGTTGTGGGCGACGTACCGGTAAGGGTGCGCCAGCGGCCACGACGGGAAGGTGTTGGTGGAGAACCGCGAGTGCACCAGCGCGATCGCGCTCTCGAAGCGCTCGTCGGTCAGGTCCGGGAAGAACTCGCCGAGCTGCGGGGTCGTCAGCATGCCCTTGTAGACGATCGTCCGCGACGACAGCGAGGGGAAGTAGACGTCCACCTCGTGCTCGGCCCGCTTGCGCAGGCAGAAGGCCAGCCGGTCGAGCTCCAGGCCGGTCTCGCCGCCCGGCGAGGAGACGAAGAGCTGCAGGAACGCGGGCATGACGGCGCGGGCGCTCGGGCCCGGGTGGGAGGCGTCGACGGGGAGCTCGCGCCACCCGAGAACCGTGAGGCCCTCCTCGGCGGCGATCTCCTCGATCATCCCGGTGGCGATCGCGCGGGCCTGCGCGTCCACCGGCAGGAAGGCGATGCCGGCGGCGTAGGAGCCGGCCGGGGGAAGGGGGAAGTCCACCGAGACGCGGAGGAACGCGTCGGGCAACTGCGTCAGGATGCCGGCACCGTCCCCGGTGTCCGGTTCACTACCCTTGGCTCCTCGGTGATCGAGATTGCACAGTGCCGTCAGCGCCTTCGCGACGATGTCGTGCGTGCGGCGGCCGTTCACGTCGGCCACCATGGCGACACCACAGGCGTCATGCTCGTGCGAAGGGTGGTACAGGCCCTGGGGCTCGGGGAGACCGAGGCGGGCAGCAGGCATTGAATCCCTCCCGTCGTCTTCGTCTGCTTCGTCTGGATTGGCGAGTGCAGGCAAGAGGGACGACGTTGGCCCTGCTGCTGTTAGGTGTGTAGAGACTACCTCACCCTGCCGGAATAGTGCCCGCCAGGTTGGGATCGCGAACATTCACCATCGGAGTGCCCACCTCTGGGTGTACACAGCCGTACGTCCCAGGCCGCGAACACAGAACGGTTCACGCCTCGTCGTTTATTCCAGATCGCCACGTCCTCAAACACCCCGGAGCCGGTCAGGATCGGGTCAAGGACGCCGGGAGCCCGCTCAGCCCGCAGCCAGGACCCGTGCCTGCGCGAACGCGCCCAGCCCGTCCAGCGCGAGCTGCGGGAAGGTCAGGTCGGCGCCGCCTACGTCCCCGACAGGGCCGACCCGGTTCCCGACAGGGCCGACCCAGTTGACGACGACGAAGTGGCCGAGGGCGCGCACCTCGGCGCGGCTGCGGGCGGCGTCGAACGCCTGCCGGCCGGGCGCGGGCCGCAGGAAACCGCCGCCGCGCCGGGGGTCGAGCGCCGCCACGAGGCGGTCGGCGGAGGCGCCGTCGGCCATGTCGAACACGGCGTACTCGCCGGCCACCCCGCCGCCCGCGCCGGCGAAGCCGCCGCGCACCACCCGGGCGCACCCCGAGGCCGCGGCCTTCACCTCGCTCCCCCATAGCGCCTCGGCGCAGTCGTCCGAGACCGTGACCTGGCCGCGTTCCATGGTCACGCCCTGCGCGGTCACGCGGGGCGAGGTCCCGAAGACCTCCTGCCCGGTCAGCGGGCGCGGGTCCAGCCGGCGGGTCGCGATGGGCGCGTACAGGGCGGACGTCGGCTCGCCTCGGAAGAACGCGGGGGTCGGGCCGGCCTCCGGCCGGGTGGTCACGTACAGGCCCGCGCCGGCGGCGGCGAGCACGCCGGCGACCGCGACGACGATCAGCGTACGGCTTGGCACGGCAGCCGACCCTACCCGGCCGGGAGGGGTGGCGGCCCGCCGACGGAGACGACGCGGTGGTAGATCGCCTTCTCTGCGCCCCGGGCGGCGAGGGTCAGGGACACGAAGTCGTCCTTCGGCTGCGGATCGCGGCCGTCGACCCGGCCGACCCAGACGAACCCGGCGTAGTGGCCCATGGCGTGCCCGCTGCCCTCGGTGTACCCGTCACCCGAGAACACCGCCGTCTTGGACTCCAGCGGACGCACCCACCCGCCACCTCGATACAGCGTCGACATGGCCTGCACCAACCCGTCGGCGGCCTCCGAGCTCGCCAGGTTGAACAGGGTGTACTGCGCGATGTACCGGCGGTCGGCGCTGAGGTAGACGCCGCGGACGGCCTGGGTGCAGCCGGTCTTGCCGAGCTCGGCCAGCACGCTGCCGCCCCAGACGACCGGCGCGCAGACGTCGTCGAGGCGCCGGTCCAGGAGCCTCAGCGTGAGGGGGCCGCTCTTCAGCGTCTTGGCCCCGAAGACCTCCTCGGCCTTCAGCGGGCCGACGTCGGCCTGGCGGCTCCCGATGGGGGCGAACAGCTTGGGCGACGTCCACGCCTGGTAATCGTCGGGGTGCGGCAGGCCGATCAGGTCACCCGAGCTCGGCTCGGGCGCCTGATCGCGGATGCCGACCGTGCTGACGACGAGCGTCAGCCCGAAACCGCCCGCCAGCACGGCCAGCACCGTGCCGATGACGATCAGCACGCGCTGCTGCCGCTGCGTCAGCCCGCGCTCGGTCAGGGCGGGGACCTCGAACGAGGAGCGACGTCTCTTACTGCGGGCGCTCACAGGCCGCCGGCTCCCCCCGAGGAGCGGCCTAGAGTCATCGCGAATTCGCCTCCGAGTCCGACGCCGCCGGCGCCTGGCCGGCCTCGGTCTTGGCGGCGGGCGCCGCCTCCTGGGCCTTGGCGGCCTCCACCTTGTCCGGCTCCGTCTTGCCGGGCTCGGTCTTGGCGGGCCGGGCCTCGTCGGCGGTCTCCCCGGCGTCGCCGTCCGCGCCGGACGGAACCGGATCGCGGGCGATCTCGTCCCCGTCCGCCTGGCCGGCCTCGTGTGCCGGGTCGGCCGCGGCCGTCTCGTGCGGGTCGGCCTGGTCGGCGCCGTGCGCGGGGTCGGCGGAGAGACCGGCGGCGGAATGCGGGACCACGATCTCTTCGGTGGTCTTGTCCCTGGTCAGCCAGAAGTAGAGCAGCGCGCCGGCGAACAGCACCAGGGCGGTCCACTGGTTGAGCCGCATGCCGAGGACGTGGTGCGCGGGGTCGACCCGCAGGCTCTCGACCCAGAACCGGCCGAAGGTGTAGCCCGCGACGTACAGCGCGAACAACCGGCCGTGCCGTAGCGTGAACCGCCGGCCCAGCAGGATCAGCGCGCCCGCGAGGAGCAGGTTCCACAGCGACTCGTACAGGAACGTCGGGTGGTAGGTGGACACACCCGCGACCGTGCCGTCGCGGCCCGGGTCGATCTCCAGGCCCCACGGCAGGTCGGTGGGACCGCCGAACAGCTCCTGGTTGAAGTAGTTGCCCCAGCGGCCGATGGCCTGCGCCACCGCGATGCCGGGGGCGACGGCGTCGGCGACCGCCGACAGCGAGATGCCGCGCCTGCGGCAGGCGATCCACACGCCGAGGGCGCCGAGCGCGATGGCGCCCCAGATGCCGAGGCCGCCGTGCCAGATGTACAGGGCGTCGATGGGCCGGTTGGGCGCGTCCGCACCGAAGTAGAGCTGCCAGTCGGTGATGACGTGGTACAACCGGCCGCCGACCAGGCCGAACGGGACGGCCCAGACGGCGAGGTCGGTGATCGTGCCCGGCTCGCCGCCGCGGGCACGCCAGCGGCGCTCGCCGATCCAGACGGCGGCGATGACGCCGAGCACGATGCAGAAAGCGTAGGCCCGCAGAGGGATCGGTCCGAGGTACCAGACCCCTTCGGGCGGGCTGGGAATGGAGGCCAGGGGCATGTCAGGTGACGTTACCGGTTCCGTGCCTACTTCGCGGCATCAAGGATGGTCTGGCGCAGTGAAGCCGGGCTGAACGCGACCTTGTTGTCGACCACCTTGCCGTCGAGCCGCACCGTCGGCGTGCCCTCCGGGACGAGCTTCGCGTCCAGGATCCGCTTGCTGTAGGTGGCCTGGGCCTCGGCGTTCTTCTGACCGCGCACGCAGGACTCGAAGCCCGGGTCGGTGACCCCGGCCTCCTTGCCCCACTTGACCAGGTCGTCGAGCGAGAAGCCGGCCTTCGTCTCCGGCGGCTGCTCCTTGAACAGCCGGTCGTGGAAGGCGATCCACTGCTCGCCGTTGGTGACGCAGCGCGCGGCCGAGGAGGCGCGCATGGTGTTCCCCAGCGCGGGCTCCTGCCCGAAGATGTTGATCGGGTGGTAGACGACCTTGACCTGGCCCGCGGCGGCCATGTTCTTCACCGTGGCCGAGCTGAACTGCTCGAACGCCTGGCACGCCGGGCACTGGAAGTCCTCGTAGATGTCCAGGACCGGCTTGGTGACGCCGGGCTTGGCCATGACGACCGAACCGTCCTGCTGGATGGTGATCGGCGCCAGCGCGCCGGTCAGGGTCTCCGACTTGCCGGACTGGACGTACCACCACCCGCCGCCGACGATCGTGAGCACCACGACGACCACGGCGACGACGGTGGCGAGGCGGCGGCGCTGCTGCTGCCTCGCCTCCTGCTCGCGCTGCGTCTTGATCCGCTCGCGGGCGGAGACTTCCCGCGCGGCCTTACCCATCAGAAGTCCTCCCTCAATCCGGCCTCAGGCCGGGCTCATTCCGGGCTCTCCGCCCTCGGGCTCCCCGCCGCCCGCGGCCGGGACGAGCCCGAGAGCCGAGTCGAGCGAGAAGCGGCCCGGGGGCAGCCAGGCGATCCAGGCGCCGAGCAGGAACAGCCCGGCGTCGCGAAGGATCTCCCACAGGTAGTTCGGATCCTGCCCGGCGCCGAGCCGGCCGCCGCCGCCGAAGCAGCCGCAGTCGATGCGCAGGCCCCGCGCCCACGCCGACGCGATGCCGACCACGAAGGCCAGCATGAGCAGCGCGGAGACGACGCCCGCCCAGCGCGTGAGCAGACCGACGACCAGCAACACCCCGACGACGATCTCGATGATCGGCAGGCCGTAGCCCACCGCGGTCGCGACCGACTCCGGCAGCAGCTCGTACGCCTTCACCGCCTGGATGGACAGGCCGGGCGTGCCGATCTTGAGCCATCCGGCGGCGATGAGCACGCCGGCGACCACGAGCCGGGCGACGGTCGTCACCCAGGGTACCGCTGGATGTACGTAAAGCCACCTCATCGGCGCGACCTCTCTGAGCTCGGCAAGTCATCGTCTTCTCTGCCCCTGGTGAAGCCGGTCGGGGAACGGCGGGCATGGCACGCCGGGGACCGGCCCGGTACCGGCTTCACGCCGAAGGGTACCGGCCACCAAGCCCATCATGACGCCGATAAGCGCCCGGTAAGCATCGCCCGGCGCGCCGGAGAAGAGGTCGCTGACCTCGGAAAACGGGTGAAATAGGAGCGAAGCGCGAAGATCAGGCGCGCACGCCCGCGGCGAGCTCGGCGGCGAGCTCGCGCACCGACGCCAGCCCCGTGGCCTCGTCGGGGGCGTCGAGGAGGCGGCGGATGAACGCCGACCCGACGATCACGCCGTCGGCGTACCCGGCGACCTCGGCGGCCTGCGCCCCGGTGCCGACGCCGAGGCCCACGCACACGGGCAGGTCGGTGTGGGCGCGGGTGCGCTTGACCAGGCCCTCGGCGGCCACGCCCACGCTCTCACGCGCGCCGGTGACGCCCATCAGCGAGGCGGCGTAGACGAAGCCGGTGCAGCACTCGGCCACGGCCTGGATGCGCTCGCCCGTGGAGCTGGGGGCGACCAGGAAGACGGTGTCGATGCCGGCCTCGGCGCTGAAGCGGCGCCAGGGCGCGGCCTCCTCGGGCGTGAGGTCGGGGGTGATGGTGCCGGCGCCGCCGGCGCCGGCGAGGTCGCGGGCGAAGCGCTCGGCGCCGTAGCGGTCGATCGGGTTCCAGTAGGTCATGACCAGCACGGCGGCGCCGGTCTTGGCCACGCCCTCGACGGTGCGCATGACGTCGGCGATGCGGGTCCCGCCGGTGAGCGCCTGGTGGACCGCGGCCTGGATCGTGGGACCGTCCATGAGCGGATCGGAGTAGGGCAGGCCGATCTCGATGACGTCGCAACCGGCCTCCACCATCGCGGTCGCGGCGGCGACGGCGCCGTCCTTGGTGGGGAAGCCGGCCGGCAGGTACCCGATCAGGGCGGCCCGCTTGTCGGCCCGCGCCTTCTCGAACACCGTCTGAAGAGTCGTCATGTCAGGGAGTCCCGCTCACAGGTTCTTGGGGCCTACAGGTTGAAATACTTCATGGCGGTGCCCATGTCCTTGTCGCCGCGGCCCGAGAGGTTGACCAGGATGGTGGCCTCGGGGCCGAGCTCGCGGCCGAGCTTGATCGTGCCGGCGAGCGCGTGCGCCGACTCGATCGCCGGGATGATGCCCTCGGTGCGGGCGAGCAGGGAGAAGGCCTCCATGGCCTCGTCGTCGGTGACGCCGTGGTAGGTGGCGCGGCCGGTGTCCTTCAGCCAGGCGTGCTCCGGGCCGACGCCGGGGTAGTCCAGGCCCGCGGAGATCGAGTGGGACTCGATGGTCTGGCCCTCGTCGTCCTGCAGGACGTACGTGCGGGCACCGTGCAGGACGCCGATCGAGCCCTCGGTGAGGGTGAGGGCGTGCTCGCCGGACGCCAGGCCGTGCCCGCCCGCCTCGTAGCCGTGCAGGGCGACGCCCGGGTCGCCGATGAAGGCGTGGAAGATGCCGATGGCGTTGGAGCCGCCGCCCACGGCCGCCGCGACCGCGTCGGGAAGCCGGCCGGTGAGCTCCAGGACCTGGCGGCGGGCCTCGACGCCGATGATGCGGGCGAAGTCGCGGACGATCTCGGGGAAGGGGTGCGGCCCGGCGACCGTGCCGAACAGGTAGTGCGTGGTGTCGACGTTGGTGACCCAGTCGCGGAAGGCCTCGTTGATGGCGTCCTTGAGCGTGCGGCTGCCGTTGGCGACGGGGACGACCCGGGCGCCGAGCAGCTTCATGCGGGCGACGTTGAGCGCCTGGCGCTCGCAGTCGACCTCGCCCATGTAGATGACGCATTCGAGGCCGAGCAGCGCGCAGGCGGTCGCGGTGGCGACGCCGTGCTGCCCGGCGCCGGTCTCGGCGATCACGCGGGTCTTGCCGAGGCGCCGGGTGAGCAGGGCCTGCCCGAGCACATTGTTGATCTTGTGGGCGCCGGTGTGCGTGAGGTCCTCGCGCTTGAGCAGGACGCGGGCGCCGCCGGCGACCTCGCCGAACCTGCGGACCTCGGTGACGGCGGTGGGCCGCCCGGCGTAGGTGCGCAGCAGGTGGTCGAACTCGCGCAGGAAGGCGACGTCGGCCTTGGCGTCCTGGTAGGCCTTGGCGACCTCGTCCAGGGCCGGGATCAGCGCCTCGGGCACGAACCGGCCACCGAACACCCCGAACCGGCCGTGGACGTCGGGATCGTTACCGGCCACGCCGCCGCCGGCGAGGTCGGCGGCGGTGATCAGGGTGCCCTCTGTGCTCACTGCTGCCTCTCGGGTGGGTTGTCGAATCGCGATGCGGGGTGCGCCCCCGCGGTGACCAGGTCGACCACGGCGGCGCGCGGGTCCTTGCCGGTGACGAGGCTCTCGCCCACGAGGACGGCGTCGGCGCCGGCGCGGGCGTACGCCAGCAGGTCGTGCGGGCCGCGGACGCCGGACTCGGCGATCTTGATCACGCCGTCCGGGATCTTGGGAGCCAGCCTGGCGAAGACGTCGCGGTCGACCTCCAGGGTCTTGAGGTCCCGCGCGTTGACGCCGATGATGCGCGCACCGGCGTCCAGAGCCCGGTCGAGCTCCTCCTCAGTATGCACCTCGACGAGGGGCGCGAGGCCGATCGACTCGGCGCGTTCGATCAATGAGACCAAAGCGTTCTGATCGAGGGCGGCCACGATCAGCAGGGCGAGGTCGGCGCCGTGGGCGCGCGCCTCCCACAGCTGGTAGGAGGTGACCACGAAGTCCTTGCGGAGGATGGGGATGTCGACCGCGGCGCGGACCGCCGCGAGGTCCTCCAGGCTGCCGCCGAAGCGCCGGCGCTCGGTGAGGACGCTGATGACGTGGGCGCCGCCCGCCTCGTAGTCGCCGGCGAGGGCGGCGGGGTCGGCGATGGCGGCCAGGGCGCCCTTGGAGGGGCTGGACCGCTTGACCTCCGCGATCACCGACACCTTGTCGCCGCCGAGCGCGGCGTAGGCGTCCTTACTGGCCGGGGCGCGCTGCGCGCGCTCCTGCAGGTCGGCCAGTGGCACTTCCCGCTGGCGATCGGCGAGGTCGGCCCGTACGCCGTCCAGGATCTCGTCGAGCACGCTCACTTGATCTCCTCGCTTGGCTCGCTCACCCGATCAGGGTCCCCTCCGGTCGACTGCGCCGCGGGCAGAGGAGGCCCGGCCCCCCTGACCGGCCGATCGCGGCCGATCACCCCGGAGGCCGCCTTCCTCTCCCGACCTTGCCCTGCCGATGGTATCGGGCTTACCGCCGTCGGCTCGCCACAGGGTGGCGACTCTGGGGGCGTCGTGGCGCGGAGTCCGGGGCTCACGGCGCGAGGAAGGCGCCGAACGGCAGGTTCCTCACGATCCAGTAGACGATGACGATCGCGAGGAACGCCCAGATGTACGCCGGCCGGGCGACCCGGGTGCGCGCCGGCCGTCCCCGCCAGGCGCGGAGGGCCCACCGTCCCCACCAGAAGAGCAGGAACGGGACGGTGACCACGGCGAGCGGGTTGAGGCCGAGCGCCGCCGGCAGGTCGCCGTGCGCCATGGCGTGGATGGCGCGCAGCGAGCCGCACCCCGGGCAGTACAGCCCGGTGACGAACAGGAACGGGCACGTCGGATAGTGGCCCGGCCGGTTGGGGTCCACCGTTCCGACGTAGGCGACGACGGCCCCCGTGAGCGCCGCGGCGCCGAGGGGCGCGAGCAGGGCCCGCGCTCCCCCGGCGCCGCGCCGCCCGGCGTGCGCCTCGCGCGCGTTCATCCGTACTGGGCGCCGTTCTGGATGGCCTGGAAGAAGCTCAGCCCGATCGTGAACGAGAGGATCAGGTAGAGCACCCACACGCCGAGCCCGACGAACAGCGAGATCATCCACCATTTCTTGGCCTGCGCGGAGGCCTCCAGCGCGCCCTGGTAGTCACCGGCCTCGTACTTGCCGTTGACCTTGCCCGCGAAGAAGATCGCGGGGAGGCTGAACGGGCCACAGCAGAACAAGGTGGTGAGGATCGCGGGGAGCAGCTGGTTGTTCGGCGGCTCGGGGGCGTAGGGCTGCTGGCCGTACCCGCCGGGACCGTACCCGCCCGGAGGCTGGCCGCCGTACCCGCCGCCCGGGGGCTGGCCGCCGTACCCCCCCGGAGGCGGAGCGTCGTAGCCGCCGCCCTGCTGGCCGTAACTCATCGATGATCTCCTTGCTGACGCGGGCCTGGCCTGGTAGCCGGCCGTACTGGCCGATCCGGTGCCGATGAACGCGAGCGGCCCCGCCCGAGACGGGGCGGCCCACCCGAGCAAGGTCGGACGACCGGGCGCCGAGCCCTCCCGTCCTCCCCCGTGCGCCTGGTTCCGGCGCGGGCCGTGTCCCCCGGGATCACCCGGCGGGCCCCGTGGCCCATGCCCTTACCCCCTGTGAGCCTTTCGGCGCGCATCGTGCGGCGGCAGCATAGCGACGTGGAGGGCGCCGCAGGAGCGAACTTCGACATTGTGGGCAGATCTTCACTAAACCCGTCGATCGCGCCCATCGGCGTCGCCGTCGGTCGGGTCGACGCCGCGGTCGAGCGCGTCCCACAGCGACCGCTCGGCGGACCGCCCGGCGCGGCCCTCCCGCCCGGCCGCGGGACGGCCATCCTCCCCGGAGGCGCCGCCCGGCCTGTCGTAGCGCTCGGACATGCCCGGCCACCGCGCCCCCCGCGCGACGGCGAGGACGCCCGCCGCCAGCAGCATGACTCCCCCGGCCGCCGCGGCCACGGGCCACGCCCAGGCGTGCGCGACGGCGGCGACGTCCGCGCCGGTCACCGTGGTGCGCTCCTCGGCCAGCGACACCAGCCGCGAGGAGGACGCCGCCCCGCCCGCCACCGCCCCGGCCAGCGCGAGGCCGATCAGGCCGAGGACGGCGCCCACCAGCCCGCGCCACGGCCCCCGGGTCGCGAGCACGGCGACCACGGCGGCGAGCGCGGCGAGGGCCAGCGGGCTCAGGACGGGCGCGATCTCGCCGCCGGTGAGCGGCACGGGCGGCGTACGGGCCGCCCCGGCACCTCCGCCGAGGGTGATCGTGGCCCAGGTGCGTCCGGAGGAGGCCAGCGCGAGGACGGCCCCCGCCACGCCGAGGACCAGCCAGGCGAGCAGCCCCCGCCGGGCCCTGCCCTCCGGGGACGCCTCGGGGGCGCGGGTGGCGGTCATCGCGCCGCGCCCGCGGGCACCGGGACGGCGTTCGCGCGGCCCGCGCTCACAGGGCTCACAGGGCTGACGGGGCTCATGGCGAGACCGGCAGGACGTCGGCGTCGAAGCAGG
The DNA here is from genome assembly GCF_003323745.1 of Sphaerisporangium album. GTDB lineage: Bacteria > Actinomycetota > Actinomycetes > Streptosporangiales > Streptosporangiaceae > Sphaerisporangium > Sphaerisporangium album. The sequence continues at coordinate 201,630 of NZ_QOIL01000001.1, read as the reverse complement.
TGCGGTCGCCGGTGTGGCAGGCCGCCCCGACCTGGTCGACCTTGAGCAGGATCGTGTCGCCGTCGCAGTCGAGGGCGACGTGCCTGACCCACTGGACGTGGCCGGAGGTCTCGCCCTTCACCCAGTACGAGCGGCGGCTGCGCGACCAGTAGGTGGCGCGGCCGGTGGTCAGCGTGCGGTGCAGCGCCTCGTCGTCCATCCAGGCCAGCATGAGCACCTCGCCGGTGTCGTGCTGCTGGACGACCGCGGGCACCAGGCCGCCGGGATCGCGCTTGAGACGGTCCGCGATCTTCGGATCAAGAGGCATGGTGCAATTCTGCCGCAACCAGCCGCAGGGGCAGGTCACCGCACGGGTATGCGCGAAACCCCGCCTCGCCCCGGTACACCGAACCGGCCGGCCACCGGGCCGTGGTGGACGCCACGACACGCCCGGAGGCGTTGACCAGCAGCGCGGGCGCGCCGATCCCCCTCAGCACGGGGGCCAGCGTCCCCTCCAGCGACCGCACCAGGACGTCGGCCGCCGCCACCCCGACGAAGGCGCCGTTCACCAGGACGGGGACCGCCAGCGTGAGGCCGTACTCGTCGGTGCACAGGTAGTCGACGTAGGGGCCGCAGACGGTGCGCTCCGCTCCCGAGCGCGGACCGGCGAACCAGTCCCAGTGGGTGTAGTCGTAGAACGCGCTGCTGGCGGGGTCGAGGTCGCGCAGCAGCTGGACGGGGGCGCCGCCGGGCCTGTCCTGCCACCATTCGAGGTACCAGGGCGCGTCGGCGAGCAGGGCGGGGGCGGCGATGAAGCCGATGCCCGCGATGAGCGCGCCGAGATGCCCGGACAGCAGGGGCCGCAGCGCCGCCAGGTCGGCCCTCACCGGGTCGCGTCCACGGAGCCGCGCCCGCGCGACGCACTCGGCGGCGGCCGCGCGGACCTCGTCCAGCGCGCGGAAGACGCCGTCGGCGGCGTCACTGACGGCGAGGCGCGCCCGGTCGACGGCCGCCCCCGCCTCGTCCCCGGCCGCGTCGGCCCGGGGGGCTCTGGTGTCGTTGCCGGCGTCGATCTCGTGGAACCCGTTCACGTCTCTAGGAGCCGCAGCTCGATGAGGTGCTCGACGGCGTCGAGCACGTGCCGCTCGGCCAGCTCGCGCGCCTGGTCCGCGTCGCCCCGCTGGACGGCCTCGGCGATGGCGCGGTGCTCTGCCACCACCTCATCGTGCCTGGTGACGCCCGAGCGCGGAAGCCACAGCAGCGGTCCGATGTCGGCCTGTAACCGGATCTCCTCCTGGGTGAGGCGCGCCGACTGCGAGGCGGCGGCCACCTCGATGTGGAAGCGGCCCTCGACCCGTCCGCGCCGGGAGCCGGGCGCGGCGGCCATCTCGCCGATCGACCGCCACAGCGGCGCGAGGTCCTCGGGCAGGGAGCGCCGCGCCGCGAGGCGGGCGGCCGCGCCGGCGATGGCGGCGTAGTGGTCGCCGAGGTCGCGCAGCTCGCCGGCGGAGAACGCGCGCAGCCGGGCCTCGAACTCGCCGTCGTAAGGGTCGGGGGGCACGCGGACGAAGCTGCCGCCTCCCCTGCCGCGGCGGGTCTCGACGAGCCGGCGCCGCCGCAGGGCCGTCAGCGCCTCGCGCAGGGTGACGGTGGAGACGCCGAGCCGCCCGGCGAGCTCGGCCTCGCTGGGGAGTTGCTCGCCGTCGGCCAGCAGCCCGAGGGCGATGGCGCCTTCGAGGCGGCGCACGACGGCGTCCACCCGGGCCGTGCTGTCGACCGGGGAGAACACGGCCCGCAGAGCGGTGTTCATGCCCGCCCGCTCTCCCTTCGAAGTGATTCGTGCGGTTCGCGGTGGTTTATCACAGTGATATCTGTTCGTGCATCGGCGTGAAACATTTAACCCCATATGTTTTGCGTCATGCCAGATCAGAACGTGGCGGTACGGCTGCGCGGCCTGCGCAAGAGCTTCGGCCCCGTCGAAGCCGTCGCCGGCGTCGACCTCGACATCGCCGACGGCGAGTTCTTCGCCATGCTCGGCCCGTCGGGGTCGGGCAAGACCACCGTCCTGCGCATGATCGCGGGCTTCGAGACCCCCACCGCGGGCACGGTCGAGCTCGGCGGGCGCGACGTGACCCGCCTGGCGCCGTTCGAGCGCGACGTCAACACCGTCTTCCAGGACTACGCGCTGTTCCCGCACATGAGCGTGCGGGAGAACGTGGAGTACGGCCTGCGGGTGAAGAAGGTCCCGAGGGCCGAGCGGCGCGAGCGCGCGGCCGAGGCCCTGCGGTCGGTGCGGCTCGCGGGGTTCGAGCAGCGCAGGCCCGCCCAGCTGTCGGGAGGGCAGCGTCAGCGCGTCGCCCTGGCCCGCGCCCTGGTCAACCGGCCGCGGGTGCTGCTGCTGGACGAGCCGCTCGGCGCCCTGGACCTCAAGCTGCGCGAGGAGATGCAGGTCGAGCTGAAGGAGCTCCAGCGCCGGGTCGGCATCACCTTCCTGTTCGTCACCCACGACCAGGAGGAGGCGCTGACGATGAGCGACCGCGTCGCCGTCTTCGACCAGGGCCGGATCGAGCAGGTGGGCACGCCCGCCGAGGTCTACGAGCGCCCCTCGACCGTGTTCGTCGCCGGCTTCGTCGGCACGTCCAACCTGATCTCCGGCGAGGCGGCCGAGGCCGTGCTCGGCAGGCCGGGCACCTTCAGCGTGCGCCCGGAGAAGCTGCGTCTGGTGCTCGACCTGGACGCGCCCGTGGGGGACGGCGACCACAGCGCCACCGGCCGGATCGCCGAGGTGGTGTACGCGGGCGCGGCGACCCGCTTTGTCGTCGACCTCGACGCCGGGCCCCGGATCGTCGTCCTGCAGCAGAACCTCCAGGTCTCGTCCATGGACGTGACCGGCCTGCGCGAGACCCGCGTCCGCCTCGTCTGGGACCGGCGCCACGAGTTCTCCGTCGCCTCATGAGAGGCCGTTCCGTGCGACTCGAGGGCACCCAGAACCGCCGCGCCGAAGGCGCGGCCATGAACAAAGGAGTACTCATGCGGAGCACGCGACTCGTGATCGTCACGGCCGCGCTGGCGCTGGCGGCCGCCGCCTGCGGTGGCGGCTCGACCGGCGGCTCGACCGGCGCCACCGCCGCCCCCGGCCAGAGCGGATTCACCCCGCCCAGGCTCTCGGCCCCGGCGAGCCTCGGGGCGGCCGAGGGCCAGGTCAACCTGGTCGCCTGGGCCGGGTACGCCGAGGACGGCTCCAACGACCCCAAGGTCGACTGGGTGCACCCGTTCGAGCAGGCCTCCGGCTGCAAGGTCAACACCAAGACCGCCGGCACCTCCGACGAGATGTTCAACCTGATGAAGACCGGCGAGTACGACGCCGTGTCCGCCTCGGGCGACGCCTCGCTGCGCCTGATCGCCTCGGGCACGGTGGCGCCGGTCAACACCGATCTGGTGCCGAACTACGCGAACGTCTTCGACGGCCTGAAGATGAAGCCGTGGAACTCCGTCAACGGAGTCGCCTACGGCGTGCCGCACGGCCGGGGCGCCAACCTGCTCATGTGGCGCACCGACAAGGTCACCCCGGCGCCGGACTCCTGGGGAGTGGTGTTCGACCCGGCGTCGCCGTACAAGGGAAAGCTGACGGCGTACGACTCCCCCATCTACATCGCGGACGCGGCGCTGTACCTCATGGCGACCAAGCCCGACCTCGGCATCAAGGACCCCTACGCGCTCGACGACACGCAGTTCCAGGCGGCGGTCGACCTGCTGAAGCAGCAGAAGCAGAACATCGGCGAGTACTGGTCGGACTACACCAAGGCGGTGCAGGCGTTCAAGAGCGGCGACACCGTGGCGGGCACGACCTGGCAGGTCATCGCCAACCTGGTGCAGGCCGACAAGGCGCCCGTCGAGGCGGTCCTGCCCAAGGAGGGCGCCACCGGCTGGTCGGACACCTGGATGGTCGCCGCCGAGGCCAAGCACCCGAACTGCGCCTACAAGTGGCTGGACTGGATCATCTCGCCGAAGGCGAACGCCCAGGTCGCCGAATGGTTCGGCGAGGCGCCCTCCAACAAGGAGGCGTGCGCGCAGACGTCCGACAAGAAGTTCTGTGACACCTTCCACGCCACCGACGAGGCCTACTTCGAGAAGGTCCACTTCTGGACCACGCCGATCGCCCAGTGCCTGGACGGCCGCACGGACGTCAAGTGCAAGGACTACGCGGAGTGGACCCGGGCCTGGACGGAGATCAAGGGTTGAGCACCGCCGCCGCGTCCCCGCCGGGGACTCCCCGGCGGGCGGGCCTGCGCCGCGGGCTCGCCGCCGGGCTGCACCGGCACGCGGGGGCGCGGCTGGCGCTCCTGCTGTCGGCGCCGCTCGCCTGGCTGGGCGTCGCCTATCTGGGCGCGCTGGCCGCGCTGCTGGTGACCGCGTTCTGGTCCACCGACTCCTTCACCGGCGAGTTGGTGAGGACGTTCACGTGGGCCAACTTCCAGGACGTGCTCACCGTCGACGTCTACCGGACGGTCGCGCTGCGCTCGCTCGGCGTGGCCGTGGCCGTGACGCTGATCGACGTGGTCATCGCCTTCCCGATGGCGTTCGCGATGGCCAAGCTGGCCTCGCCGCGCGCCCAGCGGTGGCTGGTCATCGCGGTGCTGACCCCGCTGTGGGCGTCCTACCTGGTCAAGGCGTACGCCTGGCGGGTGATGCTGTCGTCCGACGGCCTGCTCGGCTGGGGGTACGGGCTGCCGGCGACGATCGCGACCCTGGCGTACCTGTGGCTGCCGTACATGATCCTGCCGATCTACGCGGGGCTGGAGCGCCTGCCGAACTCGCTGCTGGACGCGGCGGGCGACCTCGGCGCGCGGGGTCCGCGGACGTTCCGCACGGTGGTGTGGCCGCTGACGTTCCCCGCCGTGGTCGCGGGCTCGGTGTTCACGTTCTCGCTGTCGCTCGGCGACTACATCGCGGTCAAGATCGTCGGCGGTAGGAGCCAGCTCATCGGCAACGTCGTGTACGACAACATCGGCGCCGCGGGCAACCTGCCGTTCGCGGCGGCCGTGGCGGCGATCCCCGTCCTGATCATGCTCGTGTACCTGGCGGCGGTGCGCCGCACCGGAGCCCTGGACAACCTTTGACCCCGGCGATCGTTCCCGCCCGCCCTGGGAGGCCCTCGTGAACCTGTCCCGCCCGGCGCGGCTGGCGCTGCGCCTCGCCCTGGTGCTCGGCCTCGGCGTGATCTACGTGCCGCTCGGCGTCGTGCTGCTGAACAGCTTCAACTCCGACCGCACCTTCGCCTGGCCGCCCGCCGGGTTCACCACCCGCTGGTGGGGCGCCGCCTGGAACTCGGCGGGCGTGCGCGACGCGCTGTGGACGTCGGTGCAGGCGGGCCTCGGCGCGACCGCGATCGCGCTGGTGCTCGGCACGATGGCGGCGTTCGCGGTGCAGCGCTACCGGTTCTTCGGGCGCGACACGGTCTCGCTGCTCATCGTGCTGCCGATCGCGCTGCCGGGCATCGTCACCGGCATCGCGCTCAACAACGCGTTCCGCACGATCCTTGAGCCGTTCGGCGTCGGCCTCGGACTGTTCACGGTGATCGTCGGCCATGCGACGTTCTGCGTGGTGACCGTGCACAACAACGTGCTGGCGCGGCTGCGGCGCATGGGCGCCGGCGCCGAGGAGGCCTCCGCCGACCTCGGGGCGGACACCTTCACGACCTTCCGCCTGGTGACGTTCCCGATGATGCGCTCGGCGCTGCTGGCGGGCGGGCTGCTGGCGTTCGCGCTGTCGTTCGACGAGATCATCGTGACCACGTTCACGGCCGGGGCGGGGGTGAGGACGCTGCCGATCTGGATCTTCGAGAACCTGTTCCGGCCCAACCAGGCGCCGGTGGTCAACGTCGTGGCGGCGGCGCTGATCGTGCTGTCCGTGGTCCCGATCTATCTGGCGCAGCGCCTCTCGGGCACCGCGAGCACGCACTGACCCCAGCCGCTCCAAGCAACATCGCGCAACATATGGGGATAAGCGGAAAACCTCACGCTACGGTCTGGGTTGTCAGCCAACACACGCATCCCAAGAGGTGCCCCATATGCCCTCATCGCGCATAACGGAGGCGAAGGGAATACTCGCCGCACGGCTCCGGGAAATACGCAACGAAGCCAGCCTGACCGGGCGGACGCTGGCGTCCCAGGCGGGCTGGCACTACTCCAAGGTGTCGAAGATCGAGCACGCGGCGCAGATGCCCAACGAGAACGACATCCGGGTGTGGTGCCGGGTCTGCGACGCCGAGGAGTACGTCGTCGACCTGATCGCGGCCGTGCGCAACATCGACTCCATGTACACCGAGTGGCGCCGGCTCGAGGCCACCGGACTGCGGCACGTCCAGGAGTCCTTCCAGCCGCTCTACCGCGAGACCCAGCAGTTCCGGGTGTTCCAGCACTCCGCGGTGCCGGGCCTGCTGCAGACCGCCGGGTACGCCCGCGCCCACCTGCGCACCGTCATCGAGTTCCGCGGCATTCCCGACGACCTCGAGGCGGCGGTCGGCGTCCGCCTGCGGCACCAGGAGGTGCTCGGCGCGGGCGGCAAGCGGTTCATGTTCATCGTCGGGGAGCAGGCGCTGCGCACGCCGGTGTGCGGCCCCGAGGAGATGGCCGCGCAGCTCGCGCGCCTGGTGGACCTGACGATCAACATGCCGCAACTCAGCTTCGGCGTGATTCCTGCGCGCGGGCGCCCGTCGTTGATGCCGCCCGAAAATTTCTGGATATATGACGATAATCAGGTGCGCGTCGATACCATCCCGGGCCAGTACCGCATCAAGACCCCCACCGATGTGGCGTTGTACGAAAGGGCCTTCGCCACCCTCGCCGACGCCGCCGTCTATGGTCAGGCGGCCCGCGACCTCATCAACGCGGCAGCCGGCGAATTAGGAGGAACATGAAGCAACATCGTTGATCTCCGGAGCGCCCGCAGCCTAGCCTCGCATCGAACTCTGTTCCGAACTCCGGACGACCTCAGTCGCGGCGCGGGCCCCGGCCCGCATCGCAGCCCCCCAAGGACGAGCCAGGCGCGGGCCGCCGCGCCGGTGAGGAGTCACCTCGTGCCCGCCCTCCATGTCGAAGCGGCCGCGCTGGTCTGCAGGCGTCCCTCGGCGGAGGTCCGGCGGATCGCCGAGGAGCTCCAGGCGACGCTCGCCCGCCGCGGGATCCCCGCCTACATCTACTACCTGGAGGACGGCCAGGCCGCCGTCTCTCTGTGGCAGGGGCTGCTCGCCCGGGTCGACGGCCGCATCATCTGGTGGACGAGCCCGCATCCGAGCCGCAGGGGCGGCGCCCTGCGGACCTTCGCGGTCTCCCCCGCCACGGCGGCCGTCCGGCTGGCGGACCACTACGCGACGCTGCGCGAGAAGTACGTGCCCCGGCTCTACGCCCATCCCGAGTGACAGAGGGAGGCTCCATGTCGAGCATCGGACAGGTCGCGAGCGCCGCGACGGCCGTCACGGCCGTCGCGCACCTGCAGGCGCTCGGTGATTCGCTCCAAGCCCGCGGCCTGCACGCGCGGGTCGGCGAGACCAGCGGAGGCATCCCGCAGCTCATCGTGGTCAGCACGGTCGTCCCGACGCTGTCGGAGGTCGTGTTCGCCGCCCAGGGCGAGGGCGCCTGGTGGTTCTGGTGGCCGTGGGCCGAGCGCATCGCCCCGGTCGAGGAGCTGACCACCGCCGTCACGCGCATCTGCGGGGTGCTCACCCCCTCACGGCGGTCCTGAAGGGACGGACGTCGGCGCGGCGCCCGTTTTCGCCCGAATAAAACCTACTAAACAAGTAGGTCTTGACGGGAATCGTGGTCTGTGTTGGAGTGGACACATGCAGGCCGAGCTCCGACTGGTGATTCGCGGGCACATCGATCTGTGCCGCGTGTGGTCCTCCTCCTGTCACCGCTGAGGTGACACACGACGGCGTGCCGCCGTCTCCGCGCCCGGGGCTCCTCCCGCCCTCCCGTCGCGAGGCCCTCATGCCCGCCCACGGCCCGCCGCCGACTACCGCACTCTGACACCGGAGCCGAACCAGATCATGGCCATACCCCCCGAAACCGTGCCACCCGCGGCGGCACGCCCCGAGACCATGTCGCCGGCGACGCGACCCGCTCCGCCCGCGCCTCCGCCGGAACCGCCGTCCGCCACCGTCCCGACCGCGGCGGCGCCGGCCGGGACGGACGGCGAAGCGCTCAAGGTCGTCACCGCGCGTCACCCCTGGCGCCTGGTGTCGGCGGTCGCCGTGCTCGTCCTGCTGGCGATGGCCGCCAGCGCCCTGATCACCAACCCCGCGTGGGAGTGGCCGGTCGTGGGCGAGTACCTGTTCGCGCCCTCGATCCTGCGGGCGGTGGCGTTCACGCTGCAGTTGACGGCGCTCGGCATCGTGCTCGGCTTCGTGATCGGCACGGTGGTCGCCCTCATGCGGCTGTCGCGCAACCCGCTGCTCAGCTCGGTCGCCTGGGGCTACACCTGGCTGTTCCGCTCGGTGCCGCTGATCCTGCAGCTGCTGTTCTGGTACAACCTCGCCCTGCTGTACAAGCAGATCTCGTTCGGCGTGCCGTTCGGCCCGTCGTTCTTCTCGATCGGCACGATGGACCTGATCGGGCCGGTCACCGCCGCCGCGATCGGCCTCGCCCTGCACCAGGGCGCCTACGCCGCAGAGATCGTGCGGGCCGGGTTCCTGTCGGTGGACCCTGGCCAGCTGGAGGCCGCCGCCGCGCTCGGGATACCCCGGACCCGCCAGACCTTCAGGATCGTGCTGCCGCAGGCCATGCGGGCGATCGTCCCGACGGCGGGCAACGAGATCATCGGCCTGGTCAAGGGCACCTCGGTCGTCTACATCATGGCGCTGCCCGAGCTGTTCTACCAGGCGCAGGTCATCTACAACCGCAGCGGGCGGGTGATCGCGCTGCTGCTGGTCGCGGCGATCTGGTATCTCATCCTGACCACGGTGCTGTCGATCGGGCAGTACTACCTGGAGCGCCACTACGCCAAGGGGGCCAGCAGGCGGCTGCCCGATACCCCGCTCGCGCGCCTGCGCCGGATCCTCGCCGCGCGCGCCGCGTCGGGTACGCCGGGGATCGGCGGGACGCGATGACCCGGCCGATGGTGGAGCTGCGCGGCGTGCACAAGCGGTTCGGCGCGCTGGAGGTCCTGAACGACGTGAACCTCCGGGTCGGCCCCGGCGAGGTCACCGTGATCATCGGCCCCTCGGGGTCGGGCAAGTCCACCCTGCTGCGCAGCGTCAACCACCTGGAGAAGGTGGACCGCGGCTCCGTCCTCATCGACGGCGAGCTGGTCGGGTACCGCCGCGCCGGGAACCGCCTGCACGAGCTGCCCGAGCGGGAGATCCTGCGCAGGCGCGCCCGGATCGGGTTCGTGTTCCAGAACTTCAACCTCTTCCCGCACCTCACCGTCCGCCAGAACGTCACCGAGGCGCCGCTGTCGGCGCAGCGCCGTCCGCGGGCCGATGTGGAGGAGCTGGCCGCGCGGCTGCTCGACCGCGTGGGACTCGCCGACAAGATCGACGAATACCCCCGGCGCCTGTCCGGGGGCCAGCAGCAGCGCGTCGCCATCGCGCGCGCGCTCGCCCTGGAGCCCAAGGTCGTGCTGTTCGACGAGCCGACCTCCGCGCTGGACCCCGAGCTGGTCGGCGAGGTGCTGGACGTCATGAAGGACCTGGCGCGCAGCGGCACCACGATGATCGTCGTCACCCACGAAGTCGGGTTCGCCCGCGAGGTCGCCGACACCGTGGTCTTCATGGACGCGGGCCGCGTCGTCGAGCAGGGGACGCCCGGCCAGGTGCTGGACGCCCCCCGGCACGAGCGCACCCGCGCATTCCTCAGCAAAGTGCTCTGACAACCCCCGAAAAGGACCAGTGAAATGCCCTCCCTGGCTCTGCGCCCGCTCCCTCGCGCCCTGCGGCCCGCCGCCCTCGGCCTGCTCCCGCTGCTCCTGCTGACCGCCTGCGGATCCGGAGCGGCCACCGGCGACGGCACCCGCGCCGAGGCCGCGGCCCCGGCGGCGGCCGCTACCACCCTCACGATCGACACCAGCCCCGAGCAGAACCGCGTGCGCGCCGAGAAGGCGGCGGACATCGCCGCGAAGGTGCCCGAGGCCGTCCGGACCCGCGGCGAGCTGGTCGTGGGGATCACCGGGGACGGCATCCCGCCGCTGTCCTTCCTCGCCGACGACGACAGCACCGTGATCGGCGTGGAGGCCGACGTCGCCCAGCTCGTCGCCGACGTGCTCGGCCTGAAGCTGCGGCTGGACCGCACCTCGTGGGAGAACCTCTTCCTGTCGGTGAAGTCGGGCAAGGACGACGTCGGGTTCTCCAACATCACCGTCACCGAGGAGCGCAAGGACATCTACGACTTCGCGACCTACCGCGTCGACCAGCTCGCCTGGGAGGTCGCCGCGGACGGGAAGATCACGAAGATCGCGCAGCCGCCGGACATCGCGGGGCTGAAGGTCGCGGTCGGCGCGGGCACCAACCAGGAGAAGATCCTGCTGGACTGGGACGAGCGCAACAAGAAGGCCGGCCTCGCCCCGATCGAGGTGCAGTACTACCAGCGGCCCGCCGACTACTACCTGGCCCTGAAATCCGGCCGCATCGACGCCTACTTCGGCCCGAACCCCACCTCGGCGTACCATGCGGCCGTGAGCGGGGACACCAGGATCGTCGGGACGTTGTCCGGCGCCGGTGAGTCGCTCCAGGGTCTCATCGCCGCCATGACCCAGAAGGGCAACGGGCTCGCGCAGCCGGTCTCCGACGCGCTGAACACCGTCATCCGCAACGGGAAGTACGCCGAGGTGCTCAAGCGCTGGGGGCTGTCGAACGAGGCCATCCCGTCCTCGCAGGTCAACCCTCCGGGCCTGCCGCGCCAGAAGAAATGAGCGTCCATCGCATGACCGCCGAACCGACCGCGCCCACCCGGCCGACCGTGCCGTCCGCGTATCCGGAAACGATCGAGATCCGCCAGGTCAGGGTGAGCGACCCCGCCGCCGCGCCGCTGCTGGCCGGGCTCGACCTGGAGTACCGCACCCGGTACGGGCCGAACGACGAGCTCGGCCGCTACCCGGACGCCGAGTTCGCCCCGCCGGGAGGCGCGTTCCTGATCCTGGTGGAGCGCGGCCGGACGGTGGCCGGGGGCGCGTTCCGCCGCCTCGACGCCGTCACGGCCGAGCTCAAGCGGATCTGGACCGACTCCGGCCAGCGCAGGCGGGGACTCGGACGGCTGGTCGTGCGGGCCCTTGAGGAGGAGGCGGCCCGCCAGGGCTACCGGCGCGTGTACCTCACCACCGGACCCCGCCAGCCGGAGGCCGCCGGGCTGTACCTGCGCGCCGGGTACCGGCCGCTGCACGACCTGTCCGTCCCCGTCGAGACGCTGCACCACCTCGTCTTCGAGAAGGACCTCCCGGCCCGAGGGGGACGGGGTCAGGACGTGCGGGCGCCGGAGGTCCAGGACGCGTAGAGGTCGGCGTACACGCCGTCGTGGCGCAGCAGCTCCTCGTGCGAGCCGTGCTGCACGACGCGGCCGTGCTCGAACACCAGCACCTCGTCGGCCGCCTCGGCGGTGGACAGGCGGTGGGCGATCGACACGGCCGTGCGGCCGCGCGTGACCCCGTCCAGCGCGCGGGCGATCCGGACCTCGGTGGCCGGGTCGACGGCGGAGGTCGCCTCGTCGAGCAGCAGCAGGTCGGGGTCGGCGAGGTAGGCCCGCGCCAGGGCGACGAGCTGGCGCTCCCCCGCCGACAGCGACTCGCCGCGCTGGCCCACCGGCGTCCCCAGGCCCGCGGGCAGGCCCTCCAGCCAGTCGGTGAGGCCCAGCTCGGTAAGGGCGAGCGTGATCTCGGCGTCCGTGGCCGAGGGACGTCCGTAGCGGATGTTGTCGGCCAGCGAGCCATCGAACAGGAACCCGTCCTGCGGCACCATGACGATGCGCTCGCGCAGCGACGAGAAGCGCACCTTGCGCAGGTCCACGCCGTCGACCAGGACGCGCCCGCCGGTCGGGTCCATGAGGCGGGTGAGCAGCTTGGCGAACGTGGTCTTGCCCGACCCGGTCTCGCCGACCACAGCGACGCGCGTGCGGGGCGTGATCTCGACGCTCACGTCGTGCAGCACGGGCGGGCCGCCGGGGTAGGCGAAGCCGACGTTCTGGAAGGTGACGGTGATCGCGCCGCGCGGCAGGACGACGCCCGCCTCGCCCGGGTCGGCCACGTCCGCCGGCGTGTCGAGGACGCCGAGGACGCGGCGCCAGCCGGCGATGGCGTTCTGCGCGTCGTTGAGCACTTCGGTGGCGGTCTGCAGCGGGCTGATGAACAGCGTGATCAGGAACAGGAAGGCGATGAGCTTGCCCGCCGAGATCGTGCCGCCGACGCCGAGGTGGACGCCGAGCACGACCACGCCGGCGATGGCGACCGCGCCCGCCAGCTCGGTGATCGGGAACGTGGTCGCGACGATCTTCTGCGCCCGGGTCTGGGCCTTCCGGTGGGCGTCGACCGCCGCGTCGATCCGCCGGGCGGTGCGCTCCTCCGAGCCGTACGCGCGGATCACCGCGCTGCCGACCACCGTCTCGCTGACCGCGGCCAGCATGTCCCCGGTGCGTTCGCGGACGCCGGTGTAGGCGCGGGCCACCCAGCGCTGGAACCGCGGCAGCACGATCAGCAGCGGCACGAAGCAGGCCCAGACGAGCAGGGCCAGCTGCCAGGAGTAGACGGCCATCAGCACGCTGGCGATGAGCAGCTGACCCAGCGAGACGATGACCATGAGGCCGCCCCACTGCATGAACGTGCTGATCTGGTCGACGTCGCTGGTGACCCGGGACACCAGCGCACCGCGCCGCTCCGTGTTCTGCGTGAGCACCGACAGGTCGTGGACGTGCCGAAAGCCCTTGCCCCTGAGCGAGGCAAGGCCGGACTCGGTCGACCGGTAGAGCCGGACGTTCATCAGGTAGCCGCACACCGCGGTCAGCACCACGGCGACGGCGCACAGCGCGACGGCGTTCCTGATGAACGGCAGGTCAGGCGTCGCGCCCCTCAGACCGCGGTCGATGACCTGCTGAATCGCGATGGGCACGATGATCTTGCCGAGCGTGGCGAACACGGCCAGCGTCAGCGTCACCGGCAGCCCGACCTTGAACTCCGGCGACAGCGCGAACCCGCGCCGGAACGTCGACAGCGCCGAGCGCTCGTTCACCGACAGCGTCATGCGACGATCTCCTCACCGGCGTCCAGCGCCGTGCGCTCGGCTTCCTCGCGTTCGTAGGCCGTCACCAGGTTGCGGTATCCCTGGCAGCGGCCGAGGAGCTCGTGGTGGGTGCCGCGGTCGGCGACCCGGCCGTGTTCGAGGTAGACCACCTCGTCCGCCAGCGCGATCGTCGCCATCCGGTAGGCGACCACGATCACCGTCGACTCCGGCGAGCCCTCACGCAGGCCGAACAGGATCCTGCCCTCGACCTGCGCGTCCACGCTGGAGGTGGCGTCGTCCAGGATCAGCAGCCGCGGGTCGCGCACCAGTGCCCTGGCCAGCGCGAGCCGCTGCCGCTGGCCGCCCGACAGGGTCGCGCCGCGCTCGCCGACCCGCGTGTCGATGCCCTTGGGCAGCGCGCTGACGAACCCCTCGGCCTGGGCCAGGCGCAGCGCCGCCCAGATCTTCTCGTCCGGCACGGCGTGCACGCCGTCCTCGCCGAGCGTCAGGTTGCCGCGGACGGTGTCGTCGAACAGGAACGTCTGCTGCGGCACCAGCGAGACGGCGGAGCTCAGCCGCCCCGCCGCGAGGTCGCGCAGGTCGACGCCGTCGATGCGGACCGCGCCCTCGTCGGGGTCGACCAGCCGGACCAGGAGCTGGGTGAGCGTGGACTTGCCCGACCCTGTGGGCCCGACGATCGCGACCGTGCGGCCGGGCCGCACGTCGAAGCCGATCCCGGACAGCACCGGCGCGCCGGGGGTGTAGCCGTAGGTCAGGTCGCGCACCTCCACCCGGGCCGGGCCGGTCTCGGGCAGACGCTCGCGGCCGTACTCCATCGAGCCGGTGGCGTCCAGCACGGCGCGCACCCGCGTCCAGCCCGAGACGCTGCGGGGCAGCTCTGCCAGCACCCAGCCGAGCGCGCGGACCGGGAAGGCCAGCAGCGTGAACAGGTAGGACACCTGGATCAGCTCGCCCGGGGACACCCCGCCCGCCTGGAGCCGGACCGACCCGAACAGCAGCACGGCCAGCACGCCCAGCGTGGGCAGCGCCTCCAGCAGGGGGTCGAACAGGCCGCGCACCCGTCCCACGGCGATGTTGGCGTCCCTGAGCCGGTCGGCCCTGGCCTGGAAGCGGGCGGCCTCGGTGTCCTCCCTGCCCAGCGTCTTGACGACCAGCGCGCCGTCGAAGCTCTCGTGCGCGATCTCGCTGACCTCGGCGCGAAGCTGCTGTGAGCGCATCATCAGCGGCGACAGCCGGCGCTGGTACACGAAGTTCAGCACGGCGATGGCCGGGAAGATCAGGAAGCCGACCACGGCGAGCAGCGGGTCCACCAGCAGGATCGCGACCGCGGCGGTGACCAGCATGACCACCACGCCGACGGCCATGGGCAGCGGCGCGAGCGGGGCCCACGCGGCCTCGACGTCGGAGCTGGCGTTCGACAGCAGCTGGCCGGTGGGGTGGCGATGGTGCCAGGCGAGGGGAAGCCGCAGGTACTGGCGGGTGACGGCGCGCCGCGAATAAGCCTGCATGCGGTACTGCATGATGCCCGCGAGCAGCCTGCGCCCGATCACGCCCGCCGCCTTCAGGACGGCCACGCCGACGATCAGCAGGGCGGCGGTGAGCAGCGCCCCGGTGCTCGCCTTGCCGTCGCGGAAGGCGGGGAGCACGGCGTTCTCCGTGGCCAGGCCGAGCGCCCACGACGAGCCGACCGTCATGATCCCGTAGACGCAGCTGGCGAGCACAGCGCCCGCGAACACGCGCGGCTCCGTCCTGATGGCGTGGCCGAGGACACGGAAGCCCTGGCGCATGACGGTCGGGGTGGAGTCGCGCTCGCTCGGCACGCCGGGGGTCCTCTCGAACGGGGGCCCGCCTTGGGGAAGACGGGGGGCTTTCACGGGGAGGCGTTGGGAGATGCCTGACTAAATCCCTATCATCCGCGGCAACCTGTTTATTCCCCCCTCCCGCGCCCGACCGGCCGCACACGCCGATGAGTAGGGTGACCAGGGTGACGCACGCACGCGCCGAGCGCGCCGCCCTCTGTGACCTCCTCGACGACCTGGGTCCCGACGCGCCCACCCTGTGCGAGGGCTGGACCACCGCCGACCTCGCCGCCCACCTCGTGCTCCGCGAGCGGCGGCTCGACGCGGCGGGCGGCATCGCCATCCCCGCCCTGGCCGGGTACACCGCGTCCGTTCAGGACCGCATCAAGTCCGGCAGGAGCTATCGGGAGGTGGTGGACGCCGTGCGCCAGGGCCCGCCCAAGTGGACGCCGTACGGCTTCATCCCCGGGCTGGACAACACGGTCAACACGCTGGAGTTCCTGGTCCACCACGAGGACGTGCGACGGGCCCAGCCGGGCTGGGAGCCGCGCGAGCTGCCGGACGATCTGTCCGAGACCGTGTGGAAGCGGCTCGCGAGCGGCGGCCGGTTCATGTTCCGCCGCGCACCGGTCGGTGTGGTGCTGCGCCACACCGACGGCCGCCGGGCCGGGGCCAAGATGGCCGAGCCCCACGTGGTCGTCACCGGCGACCCGGCCGAACTGCTGATGTACGCCTTCGGCCGCCAGGCCCACGCCCGCGTCACCTGCGAGGGCGACCCCATGTCCATCGCCCGCCTGAACGCCGCCCAACTCGGCGCCTGACCCGTTCGGGGCTCCGACTCCAAGGCGCCCCGAACCGCCGAGCGGAGCGCGGCCATAGGCACCGCCACGCCTGAGGCGCGGCAATAGGCACCCGCGAATAACCGGTTTTAGGCCACAGCGGACATGCCGCAGTTATGATCACTGTGGGGTCGTTCCATGACCGATTGCGGAGATCAGGCCTTTCGGCCCCCGGGTAGGACCTCGTCACCGGACCCGCGGGAGGCAACCGATGAAGACCAAAAAGGTGCTCTTGTACCTTGCCGTTGCCTTCGTGGTCTTCTACATGTACTCCCGGCCCGCCGAGGCCGCGACCGCCGTGAAGGGCATCTTCAACGGCGTCAGCTCCGGCGCCTCCCAGCTCGCGCTGTTCTTCACGCGCCTGCTCGGCTGACTCTGCTCGGCTGCCCCCGCTCAATGCCTGCCGGGCCGGGCGGGGATCAAGGCCGGGAGCGGACTTCTTCCCGGCCACCCGGATCCCTAGCGGACGGGGTGCCCCGCCTCGCGCAGCGTCCCCTTGACGTCGCCGATCGTGAGCTGGCCGAAGTGGAAGACGCTGGCGGCCAGCACCGCGTCCGCGCCCGCCTCCACCGCCGGCGGGAAGTCCTCCAGCGCCCCCGCGCCCCCGCTCGCGATGACCGGGACGGTGACGGCCGCGCGCACGGCCCGGATCATCTCCAGGTCGTAGCCGTCCTTGGTGCCGTCGCCGTCCATGGAGTTCAACAGGATCTCGCCGACGCCCAGGTCCTGGCCGCGGCGTGCCCACTCGACCGCGTCGATGCCCGTGCCGCGGCGCCCGCCGTGCGTCGTCACCTCGAACCCCGAGGGCGTCGGCGGGCCGTCCACCACGCGCCGCGCGTCGACCGACAGCACGACGCACTGCGCGCCGAACCGGCGCGACGCCTCGGTGAGCAGCTCGGGCCGGGCGATGGCGGCGGTGTTCAGCGACACCTTGTCCGCGCCCGCGCGCAGCAGGCGGTCGACGTCGTCCACCGAGCGCACCCCCCCGCCGACGGTCAGCGGGATGAAGACCTGCTCGGCTGTGCGGCGGACCACGTCGAACATGGTCTGCCGGTCGCCCGAGGAGGCGGTGATGTCCAGGAACGTGAGCTCGTCGGCGCCCTCGGCGTCGTAGCGCCGGGCCAGCTCGACGGGGTCGCCCGCGTCCCGCAGGTTCTCGAAGTTGACGCCCTTGACCACCCGCCCCGCGTCCACGTCCAGGCAGGGGATCACGCGCACGGCGACGCTCACGACGACGGCCCCTCCCCCGGGCCGTTCAGGCGGGGGGTCACGACCGCACCGCCGCGAGGGCCTCTTCCAGCGTGAACGCCTGCGCGTACAGCGCCTTGCCGACGATGGCGCCCTCGACCCCGTCGGGGACCAGCGTGGACAGCGCGCGCAGGTCGTCCAGGGACGAGACGCCGCCGCTGGCGATCACCGGCTTGTCGGTGCGGGCGCACACCTCGCGCAGCAGGTCCAGGTTCGGCCCGCGCAGCGTGCCGTCCTTGGTCACGTCGGTGACCACGTAGCGGGGGCAGCCGTCGGACTCCAGCCGGTCCAGCACCTCCCACAGGTCGCCGCCCTCCTGCGTCCAGCCCCGGGCGGCGAGCGTGGTGCCGCGCACGTCCAGGCCGACGGCCACGCGGTCGCCGTGCTCGGCGATCACCTTGGAACACCAGGCGGGGTTCTCCAGGGCGGCGGTCCCGATGTTGACCCGGCGGCACCCCGTGGCGAGCGCGGCCTCAAGCGAGGCGTCGTCGCGGATGCCGCCCGACAGCTCCACCCGCACGTCCAGCGCGCCCACGACCGAGGCCAGCAGCTCGCGGTTGGAGCCCCGGCCGAAGGCGGCGTCGAGGTCGACCAGATGGATCCACTCGGCGCCCGCGCTCTGCCAGGCGAGCGCGGCGGCGAGCGGATCGCCATAGGAGGTCTCCGTACCCGCCTCTCCCTGGACCAGGCGGACGGCCTGGCCGTCGGCGACGTCCACGGCGGGCAGCAGAACCAGCGACATTGTTCACGACCTCCGGTCGAATACGACGGTGACGAGCACAGGGACGAGCAGAAGGGACAACACCAGGACGCCCACCCGGGCGGCCCACCCGTCGAGCAGGATCCAGGCCAGGGCCTGCACGAGCACGAACAGCACGGCCACGACGGCGTTCTGCGCGCGGTGGCGCCGGGCGATCAGGCCGCCCTGGCGGGCCACCCGGATCGGACGGGGGACGACCCCCGTCAGGCGGTTCCAGCGCTCACGCCGCCGGGCGAGCCTGGCCTCGCGCTCGGCGCGGGCTGCGGCCTGCCGGGCCTGCTCGGCCTCCCGCTCGGCGCGGCGGCGGGCACGCTCCTTGCTCACGCGGCCCCCTAACCGAGGGTACGGGCCACGGCGCGCGGGCCGTACCCGCCCGGTAAGGCCGTGCCGAGCGGGCTCACAGCGTGCCCAGCCAGTTCTTCAGCAGCGCGGCCCCGGCGTCCCCGGACTTCTCCGGGTGGAACTGCGTGGCCGACAGCGGGCCGTTCTCGACGGCCGCGACGAACGGCACGCCGTGCTCGGCCCAGGTGACCAGCGGCGGGGCGAACCCGGGGCCGGCCTCCAGCTCCCACTTGCGCACGCCGTAGGAGTGCACGAAGTAGAAGCGCGTCGCGGGGTCCAGCCCGGCGAACAGCACCGAGCCCTCGGGCGCCTGCACGGTGTTCCAGCCCATATGGGGCAGGACGGGCGCGTCCAGCCGCTCGACGACGCCGGGCCACTCGCCGCAGCCCTCGGCGCGCTCGCCGTGCTCGACGCCCTCGGCGAAAAGGATCTGCATGCCGACGCAGATGCCCAGCACGGGACGCCCCCCGGCCAGGCGGCGGCCGATGATCTGGTCGCCGCGCACCGCCTTGAGGCCGTCCATGCAGGCGGAGAACGCGCCGACGCCCGGCACGACCAGCCCGTCGGCCGCGAGCGCGGCGTCGGCGTCGGCCGTCACGGTCACGTCCGCTCCGGCGCGGGCCAGCGCGCGCTCGGCCGAGCGCAGGTTGCCCGAGCCGTAGTCCAGGACGACGACGTTCACCACCACAACACCCCCGCGACGAGAGCCAGAACGGCGCCGGCGCCGACCAGGACGGCGCCCACCTTGATGCCCTGCCGGGCGAAGGAGTACGCCCCGCCGATCAGGAAGAGACCGACGAAGATCATGGCGATGGCGGTCCAGTTGGAGGTCACAACACGCCCTTGGTGCTGGGCACCCCCGTCGCGCGGGGGTCGCGCTCGGTGGCCTCGCGCAGCGCGCGGGCCAGCGCCTTGAACTGCGCCTCGACGATGTGGTGGGCGTTGCGCCCGTACGGCACGCGGACGTGCAGGCACACCGCGGCCTGGGCGACGAACGACTCCAGGATGTGCCGGGTGAGGGTGGTGTCGTACTCAGGGCCGATCATCGGGGCCATGCCCTCGGGCTCGGAGTGCACGAGGTAGGGACGGCCGGACAGGTCGACGGTGACCTCGGCCAGCGCCTCGTCCAGCGGGCAGGACGCGCTGCCGAACCGCCGGATGCCGGACTTGTCGCCAAGCGCCTCGCGGAAGGCGGCGCCCAGCGCGAGCGCGGTGTCCTCGATGGTGTGGTGGGAGTCGATGTGCAAGTCGCCGTCGGTCTTGACGGTCAGGTCGAACAGGCCGTGCTTGCCGAGCTGGGCGAGCATGTGGTCGAAGAAGCCGACGCCGGTGGCCACCTCGACCCGGCCGGTGCCGTCGAGGTCGACCTCCACCAGCACCGAGGTCTCCTTGGTCGTACGCTCCACGCGGCCGGTGCGCGGCCTCGGCTCGCGTACGGCGGGACTGGTCACAGGATCGCCTCCAGGTCGTCACGTCCGGACGTTCCGGCCGCGGGGGTTGATCGGGAAGAGCCGGCGGGCGAACCGGGCCCGGAGGAGGCCGCGGACGCCGGGAGCTCCGCCAGCACGGCCGCCATCGCCTCGCGGAACGCCGCCATCTCGCCGGAGGTGCCGACCGAGACGCGCAGCCACTGCGGCGGCCCGACCTCGCGGATCAGCACGCCCCGCTCCAGCAGCCCCTGCCACACCGCCCGCCGGTCGGGGAAACGCCCGAACAGCACGAAGTTGGCGTCGGAGTCGGCCACCGACAGGCCCTGCCCGCGCAGCCACCGCACGCACGCGTCGCGCTCGGCGCGCAGCCGGTCGACCGTGCCGAGCAGCTCGCCGCGGTGCGCGAGCGCGACCCGCGCCGCCGCCTGCGTCAGCGTGGACAGGTGGTAGGGCAGGCGCACCAGCAGCAGCGCCTCGATCACGGCAGGGTCGGCGGCGAGGTAGCCGAGCCGGGTGCCGGCCATGGCGAACGCCTTGGACATCGTGCGGGTGACGATCAGCCGGGGGTTGCCCGGCAGCAGGCCGAGCGCGCTCGGCGTGCCGGTGCGGGCGAACTCGAAGTACGCCTCGTCCACGATGACCATGCCGGGCGCGGCCTCGGCCACCCGCCGGATGACCTCCAGCGGCAGCGCCGTGCCGGTGGGGTTGTTCGGGCTGGTCAGGAACACGATGTCGGGACGGTGCTCCTCGACGGCGGCCACGGCCTTGCCGGGGTCGATGCCGAAGTCGTCCTCCCGCGCGCCGGAGATCCACCGGGTGGCGGCGCCGGTCGTGATGATCGGGTGCATGGAGTAGGACGGCTCGAACCCCATGGCGGAGCGGCCCGGCCCGCCGAACGCCTGCAGGATCTGCTGGAGCACCTCGTTGGACCCGTTGGCGGCCCACACCCGCTCGACGCCCAGCCCGTGGCCGAGGTAGGCCGCGAGGTCCTCGCGCAGCGCGACGGCGTCGCGGTCGGGGTAGCGGTTGAGCTCGGCGGCGTCGCGCCGCACGGCCTCGGCGAGGTCGGCGACCAGGCCGGGCGACGGCGGGTAGGGGTTCTCGTTGGTGTTCAGCCGCACCGGCACGTCGATCTGCGGCGCGCCGTACGCCGAGCGCCCGCGCAGGTCGTCGCGGATCGGCAGGTCGGCCAGCGTGACCCTTCGGGCCGCTCCGTCCGACGCCCTTTCCGCGGTCATCGCGTGCCCCCGCCGAACCTGGCCCGGACGGCGGCGCCGTGGGCGGGGAGGTCCTCGGCCTCCGACAGCGCGTACACGTGCGCGGCGGCCTCGGCCAGCGCCTCGCGGGTGTAGTCCACGACGTGGACGCCGCGCAGGAACGTCTGCACCGACAGCCCCGAGGAGTGGCAGGCGCAGCCGCCGGTCGGCAGCACGTGGTTGGACCCGGCGAGGTAGTCGCCGAGCGACACCGGGGAGTAGGGGCCGACGAAGACCGCGCCCGCATTGCGCACCCGGGCGGCGACCTCGCGCGCGCCGGCGGTCTGGATCTCCAGGTGCTCGGCGGCGTAGGCGTCGACGACCCTCAGCCCGTCCTCCAGGCCGGAGACGAGCACGATGCCCGACTGGCGGCCCGCCAGGGCCTCGGCGATGCGCTCGGAGTGGCGCGTGGCGGCGACCTGGCCGGGCAGTTCCTTCTCGACGGCCTCGGCGAGCTTCTCGCTGGTGGTCACGAGCACCGCGGCGGCGATCACGTCGTGCTCGGCCTGGCTGATCAGGTCGGCCGCGACGTGGGCCGGGTCGGCGGTGTCGTCGGCCAGGACGGCGATCTCGGTCGGGCCGGCCTCGGAGTCGATGCCGATGCGGCCCTTGAGCAGGCGCTTGGCGGCGGCGACCCAGATGTTGCCGGGACCGGTGACCATGTTGACCGGCGCGCATTCCTCGGTGCCGTAGGCGAACATCGCCACGGCCTGGGCGCCGCCCACGGCGTAGACCTCGTCGACGCCGAGCAGCGCGCACGCCGCGAGGATGGTCGGGTGGGGCAGGCCGCCGAACTCGGCCTGCGGCGGGGACGTCACCGCCAGGGACGGCACCCCGGCCTCCTGGGCGGGCACGACGTTCATGACGACGCTGGAGGGGTACACCGCGCGCCCCCCGGGCACGTACAGGCCCACCCTGTCGACGGGTACCCAGCGCTCGGTGACCGTCCCGCCCGGCACGACCTGCGTGGTCACGTCCGTGCGGCGCTGGTCGCGGTGGACCAGCCGGGCGCGGCGGATCGACTCCTCCAGGGCGGCGCGCACGGCGGGGCCGAGCCCGGCGGCCGCCCCGGCGATCGCCTCGGCCGGCACGCGGGTGGACTCCAGCTCGACGCCGTCGAAGCGGGCCGTCAGCTCCCGCACGGCCGCGAGGCCCCTATGGCGCACGTCCTCGCACAGGGGCCGCACCTTCTCCAGGGCGGCCTCGACGTCGAGCTCGGCGCGGGGCAGCACGTCGCGCAGGTTCTCCGGAAGGGACCCGCGCAGGTCGATACGGGATATCACCGGTCCAGTCTACGGAGGGCGACGCCCCGATCCGGTCTTGGTCCGCCATTCGGACGGCGCCTTTACATTGTAGATTTTAACTTCGCGTTAAGCTGAGGGCCGTGAGCAAGACGAAGAGCAAGGGAGGCCAGGGCACTCCCGCGACCGTCGCCCTGACCCAGGCGGGCGCCGCCTTCAGCCTCCACCCCTACGACCACGACCCGAACGCCCAGGCGTACGGCGAGGAGGCCGCCGACGCGCTCGGCGTGTCCTACGACCGCATCTTCAAGACCCTCGTGGCCGAGGTCGAGTCCGGGCTCGCCGTCGCCGTCGTCCCGGTCTCGGGCAAGCTGGACCTGAAGGCGTTCGCCGCCGCCCTGGGCGGCAAGCGCGCGGCGATGGCCGACGCCGCCAAGGTCGAGCGGGTCACCGGCTACGTCGTGGGCGGCATCAGCCCGCTCGGGCAGCGCAAGGCCCTGCCCACCGTGGTCGACTCCTCGGCGCTGGAGTTCGAGACGATCTACTTCTCGGCCGGCCGCCGTGGCCTGCAGATCGAGACCGCGCCCGCCGAGCTGGTCCGCCTCACCCGGGCGGCGACCGCCCCCATCGCCAAGCCGTCCTGAACCACCGGTTGATCAGGTCTTGCCATCGCCCGCGCGGCCGCCCCGCCGACAGACTGGCGTGGGCAGGGCGATCAGAATGAGGCGAGGACGAGCTGAGGGGCCAAGATGGGCGAATCGACCGAGTTGTTCTACCTCTCCGCGCTCGAAATGCGCGAGCTGCTGCGATCCAGGCAGATCAGCGCCACCGAGCTGGCCGAGGCGCACCTACGGCGGATCGACGAGGTGGGCCGCGAGGTCAACGCGATCGTCACGCTGACCGCCGACCTGGCGCTCGCCCAGGCCCGCCAGCTGGACGAGGACGCCGCCCGCGGCCACTGGCACGGCCCGCTGCACGGCCTGCCCATCGCCTACAAGGACCTGACCGACACCGCCGGCGTCCGCACGACGTACGGCTCGCGGCTGTTCGCCGACCACGTGCCCGCCGCGGACGCCCTGGTGGTGCGGCGCGCGCGGGCGGCGGGCGCGGTGATGGTCGGCAAGACCAACACGCCCGAGTTCGGCACCGGCTCGCACACCGTCAACGAGGTGTTCGGCGCGACGCGCAACCCCTACGACCTGTCCCGCAGCGCGGGAGGCAGCAGCGGAGGGGCCGCCGCCGCCCTGGCCTCGGGCCTGGTGCCGCTGGCCGACGGCTCGGACATGGGCGGGTCGCTGCGCAACCCCGCGTCCTTCTGCAACGTGGTCGGCCTGCGCCCCACCCCCGGCCGGGTGCCGGACGCCTCCCCCACCTCGGCGTGGTTCACGCTCGGCGTCGCGGGACCCATGGCGCGCACGGTGGGCGACGCCGCGCTGCTCATGAGCGTCATCTCCGGCTTCGCGCCCACCTCGCCGTTCGCCATCCGCGAGGACGGCTCGGCGTTCGCCGCCCCCCTGGACCCCGACGTGTCCGGGCTGCGGGTCGCCTTCAGCCCCGACCTCGGCGGCCTCCCCGTGGACCCGCGGACGGCGGCCGTCACGGCGCGCGCCCCCGAGGTGCTGGCCGGGCTCGGCGCCAAGGTCGAGCAGGTCGACCTGGACCTGTCCTCCGCCGAGGAGGCCTTCCGCACCCTGCGCGCCTGGCACTACCTGAACGCCTTCGGCGGCCTGCCCGCCGACATGGTCGGCCCCAACGTCGCCTGGAACGTCGAGCAGGGCCGCGCGGTCACGGCCGCCGGCCTCGCCCGCGCCGAACAGCTGCGCAGCGCCCTGTTCCAGCGCGTGAACGCGTTCTTCGACGGCTATGACGTGCTGGTCGCCCCCGTGAGCCAGGTGCCGCCGTTCCCCGTCGACCAGCCGTACGTCACCGAGGTGGCGGGCACGCGGATGCCGGACTACCTGGCGTGGATGCGCTCGGCGTACTGGATCAGCGTCCTGCACGCCCCCGCGGCGTCGGTGCCCTGCGGGTTCACCCCGGAGGGGCTGCCGGTGGGCGTGCAGATCATCGGACGGCCGTGGGCGGACCTCACGGTGCTGCGCGTCGCCCACGCCTTCGAGCGGGCCACCGGCCACGGCGGCGTCCGCCCGCCTCTCTGACGCCGGGGGCCAGGCCCGGCTTCCCGGCCGGGCCTCAGCCCACGGCCGGAGCCGGGCCTCAGCCCGCCTCGCCGACGCGCTCCGCGACGTCGGCCTCGAACTCCTCCAGGAGCCGCTCGCACTCGGCGACCCGCTCCCGGGCCTTGTCGCGGCTGGGCACGCCGATCCAGTCGCGGCCCTCGACCTTGCGCAGCCAGCGGCGCAGCTTCTCGAGATCCTGCCGGATCTCCTCGGCCTCCTCGAACGTGTAGTTCTCGCGGAAGCGCTCGAACTCGATCTCCTTGAAGAACTTCGTCTCGCACTCCTCGACGATCTCCTCGTACTCCTTGGCGGAGTTGGCGCGGAAGCCGTCGACGATCCGCTCCTGCTCGCGGTCGTCCACGTTGTCGAGGACGAAGAAGTGGCTGGAACCTTCCAACTCGGCGATGCGCTCGCACACCCGCTCCAGGGCCGCCCGCAGATCGTCACGGTCGGGCAGCACGCAGACGGCCTGCTGGAGGTAGAGCGCGCCGAGCCGCTTGAGATCACGCCAGACGGCGACGCGCGCCTTCGAGGACTGGGACGGCACACGGTAGATCAGCAGGAGCCAGCGCCGCCCGATCTCGGGTTCCTTCGCCACCGGCCCAGATTATCAGCCGTTGACATCCCGAGAACAAAATAACTATCGTTTCAATGAAACAATTGCTACATGCGCAAGGGAGGTCATCCGGTGCAAGGGACGACCCTGGGTCTGGTCGGCTCCACCTTCCTCGCCTCGTTCGTCGAGTTCGTCGAGGCACTGACCATCGTGCTGGCCATGGGATTCACCCGTAGCTGGCGATCCGCCCTCGCGGGCACCGCCGCCGCGCTGGTGGCCCTGGCCGCCTTCACCATGGCGGCCGGCTACGCGCTGAGCACCTGGCTCCCGCAGGCCGCGCTCCAGCTCACCGTCGGCACCCTGCTGCTGATCTTCGGCCTGCAGTGGCTGCGCAAGGCCACCCTCCGCTCCAGCGGCCTCAAGGCGATGCACGACGAGACCGAGGAGTACGCAGGCCAGACCGCCGCCGCCAAGGCCGCGCACTCCCGCCGGCGCTTCGGCATCGACTCCTTCGCCTTCGTCGTCTCGTTCAAGGGCGTCTTCCTGGAGGGCGTCGAGGTGGTCTTCATCGTCATCACCTTCGGCCTCAGCGCCGGCGACGTGCCCGCCGCGGTGTGGGGGGCGGTCGCGGCCGGAGCCATCGTGCTCCTGCTCGGCGCGGCGCTGCACCGCCCGCTGTCGATGATCCCGGAGAACACCCTCAAGTACGGCGTGGGCCTGCTCCTGGCCTCGTTCGGCACCTACTGGGCCGTCGAGGGCCTGGGCGTGTTCGGCATCGGCCACGAGAGCCTGGAGTGGCCCGGCGGCGACCTGGCGATCCTGGTCCTGCTGGCCGGCTGGCTCCTGCTCTCCCGCGTCCTCGTCATCGTGTTGCCCAGGCTGAAGCGCCCCACCCCGGTCCGGGCGCTCGGAGAGGAGATGGCCCGATGAAGTTCCTCAAGGGCTTCGCAATGTTCTGGTACGACTTCATCATCGGGGACGACTGGAAGATCGCCGCGGCGGTCGTCGCCGCGCTGGCGCTCACCGTGCCGGCGATGACGGCGGGCGTCCTGTCCGGCACGGCCCTGGTGATCGTGAGCGCCGTCGCGCTGTTCGTGTTCTTCACCGTGAGCATGATCGTGGACGTGCGCAGGTGAAGTAGTGACCATTGTTCTAGCGAGGTCTCATGCTGACTCCCTACGAATGCCGCTGCGGACGGTCGCACCTTCCGAC
Source organism: Sphaerisporangium album (assembly GCF_003323745.1). Taxonomy (GTDB): domain Bacteria; phylum Actinomycetota; class Actinomycetes; order Streptosporangiales; family Streptosporangiaceae; genus Sphaerisporangium; species Sphaerisporangium album. The sequence continues at coordinate 175,572 of NZ_QOIL01000001.1, read as the reverse complement.
GGCCGGCCGCTGGCGGTGCGACTGCGGCGGGCTGCTGGACCTGCCGCTCACCCCGGTCCGGTGGCCGGCGCCCGCCGAGGTGCCGTCCCTGTGGCGCTACCTGGACGGCGGCGACGTGCCCTGGCGGGAGGTCTCCCTCGGCGAGGGCGGCACCCCGCTGGTCGAGGAGGACGGGGCGCTGTACCTCAAGGTGGAGTACGCCTCCCCCACCGGCTCCTTCAAGGACCGGGGCGCCGTCGTGCTCGTGGCGCTCGCCCGGGCGCTCGGCGCGACCCGGCTGGTGGCCGACAGCAGCGGCAACGCCGGGACCGCCGTGGCCGCCTACGCGGCGCGCGCGGGCGTCCCCGCGGAGATCTTCGTCCCCGCCGGGACCAGCGAGAAGAAGCTGCGCCAGATCAGGGGACACGGCGCCGAGGTCGTCGTGGTCGAGGGCTCGCGCGAGGACACGGCCGCCGCCGCCATCGCCCGCGTGGAGGAGACCGGCGCGTTCTACGCCAGCCATGTGTACAACCCCTACTTCCACGAGGGCACCAAGACCTACTCGCTGGAGATCTTCGAGCAGCTCGGCGGCGTCGTGCCCGAGACGCTCGTGCTGCCCGCGGGCAACGGCACCCTCGTGCTCGGCGCGCACCGCGGCTTCGCCGGGCTGCGCGCCGCCGGCGTGATCGACCGCGTGCCGCGCATCGTCGCCGTCCAAGCGGAGCGGTGCGCGCCGCTGGCCGCCGCCTGGGCTGCGGGCGCCAAGGAGCCGGAGGCGGTGCGGCCGGGCGGCACCATCGCCGAGGGCATCGCCATCGCCGACCCGGCCAGGGGTTCGCGCATCCTGGAGGCCGTCGCGGACACCGGCGGCGCGTTCGTGACCGTCGGCGAGGAAGAGATCGCCGAGGCGCACGCCGCGCTCGCCGCCCGGGGCCTGTGGGTTGAGCCCACCGGCGCGGTGTCCTACGCGGCCGTGCGGCGGCTCCGCGCCGAAGGCTCCCCTCTGGTCGCCGAGGGGCCGGTCGTGGCGCCGCTCTGCGGCTCGGGTCTCAAGGCGTCCCTCTGAGGGGCGTGACCACGGTCAACCCGCGCTAGGCCCCGGCGTCGTGCGGCTCGCCGGCGTACGGCTTGCGCAGGGGCGACTCGCGGTAGCCGTCGACGGACTCCATGATGCCGAAGACCGCCACGGCCACCAGCGGCCAGCTCAGTAACACGCCGGAGGCGGTGACGGTGAGGACGTCCACCGTCGATCCGACGGCCGCCGCCGCGGCCGAGGCCGCGCGGATCGTCGGGCCGCCGAGCGACATGCCGACGCTGAGCGTCAGGAACCCGGCCAGCAGGCCGCCCGCCGCCAGCCCCGCGAGCAGCGCCACCGGACGGCCCTCGCGCGACGCCAGGTAGGCGACGATGCCGCAGACCAGCCCGGCCGACGCCGTGATCACGGCGAACCAGCCGTCGGCCGCGATCAGCGACTGGGTGGTCGGGTCGGTGAGCACCGGACCCGTCCTGGTGATCACGTACGGCGTGCGCGGCGACAGGGCCGACCAGGCGAACCCGGCGGCGACGCCCATCGCGGCGAGGACGACGACGGTCAGTCCGAAATCGCGCACGTGCCGCACCCGATCACCTCGTCCCGTCTCGCGCCCCTGGACCACCGGCGGATCCGCATATGTTACCCACGCGGGTCGCCCCCGCACCTTCGGCCACGCGGGCCCGCATGGTTAGGCTGTCCCCCGTGAGCGAAGAGGTATGGCTGATCGAACCGAGCGGACCTCTGCGGGGGGACGTCGAAGTACGGGGATCGAAGAACGCGGTGTCCAAGCACATGGTCGCGGCCATGCTGGGCATCGGGCCGAGCACGCTGCACAACGCCCCCGAGGTGGGCGAGGTCGGCATCACCGCGGCGATGCTGTCGGCCCTCGGCATCGAGGTCGACATCGACCAGCGTGAGATAACCCTGGAGCGCGGCCCCGAGATCCGCCCCCGGGTGCCCGAGGCGTTCACCGGCCTCAACCGCATCCCGATCCTGATGCTCGGCCCGCTGCTTCATCTGGCGGGCGAGGCGTACGTGCCGCTGGTCGGCGGCGACCCCATCGGGCGGCGTCCGGTCAACTTCCACGTCGAGGCGCTGCGCGCGCTCGGCGCGGAGGTCGAGGTGCGCGACACGGGCATCTTCGCCAAGGCGAGCCGGCTGCGCGGCGCGCGCATCGAGCTGCCCTACCCCAGCGTGGGCGCGACCGAGACGATCCTGCTGTCCGCGGTGCTCGCCGAGGGCAAGACGGTCATCAAGGGAGCGGCCACCGAGCCCGAGGTGGTCGAGCTGGCGCTGTTCCTGCAGCGCATGGGCGCGCGCATCGAGCTCAGCCCGGACCGCCGCATCGTCATCGAGGGCGTCGAGAGGCTGCGCGGCGCCTCGACGTGGCTGGCGGGCGACCGTATAGAGGCGTTCTCGTACCTGGTGGCCGGTCTGATCACCGGGGGCGAGGTGCGCGTGCACGGCTGCCCGCAGGACCGGCTGGTGACCGCGATCACCACCCTGGCCCGCATGGGCGCGCAGTTCGACATCACCGACGACTGGCTGACCGCCTCCGCGCCCGGCGGCCTGCGCGCCGCCGCCGTCCAGACCGACACCCACCCCGGGTTCATGACCGACTGGCAGACCCCGCTGATGGTGCTGTTCACGCAGGCCGAGGGCATGTCGGTGCTGCACGAGACCGTCTTCGAGAACCGGCTGGTGTACGTGCCGGCGCTGCAGAAGATGGGCTGCGAGATCGAGATCTTCGACGTGTGCCTGGGCGGGCCCGCGTGCCGCTACCACGACACCAACGCCAAGCACTCGGCGGTCGTCCGGGGCGTGTCCAAGCTGCGCGGCGCGGACGTCACCCTGCCCGACATCCGGGCCGGGTTCTCGGCGGTGCTCGCCGCCGCGGTGGCCGAGGGCACCTCGACGCTGCGCGGTGTCAACCACATCGAGCGCGGTTATCATCGCGTTTTCGACCAGTTCACCTCACTTGGACTGAAGATCAGCCGGGAAGCGTAAAGCTTTCCGGCGAGGGCGTTTGCGGACGTTCCCGCGGTCGTACTTCTATCCCCGTGACCTCGGGATCCGACGGCAGCCGCCCACCGGGCGGCGAGCCCGTACGGCACCGCCGGCGTGAGTCGGCGGTGCCCGTCGCCGTCGCCACCCTGGGCCTCGCGGGCGTGGTCGGCGGGCTGCTGGTCGCGGCGATCGCGCTCCCGGCCGTCGGCGGCGCGGGCGTCCTCACGCGGGACGCCGCGCACGACTTCTTCGAGGTCCCGGCGATGCTGCGCGAGATCCCGCTGCCCGAGCGCACCCGCCTGCTGGACAAGGACGGCAAGCAGTTCGCCCAGTTCTACGTGCAGAACCGGCAGTCGGTGGACCTGGCCAGGATCGCGCCGATGATGCAGAAGGCGATCGTCGCCATCGAGGACGCGCGGTTCTACGAGCACGCCGGGCTGGATCTGAAGGGCACGGTGCGCGCGCTGATCGCCAACGCGCGGGCGGGCAGCATCCGCCAGGGCGGGTCCTCGCTGACCCAGCAGCTCGTCAAGAACATCCTGCTGCAGAACGCCCGCTCCGAGGGCGAGCGCGACCTGGCCCGCGCGCCGAGCGTCCGCAGGAAGCTCCAGGAGCTGCGGTACGCCATGGGGCTGGAGCGCAAGTACACCAAGGACCAGATCCTGCTGCGCTACCTCAACATCGCCTACTTCGGCGGCGGCGCGTTCGGCGTGGAGGCCGCGGCGCAGCGGTTCTTCGGCACCTCGGCGTCCGCGCTGACGCTGGCGCAGGCCGCGACCCTGGCGGGGGCCGTGCGCACGCCGTACCGCACCGACCCCACCCTCGGGCCCGAGCACCAGGAGGCGCTGCTGGAGCGGCGCGGGCTCGTCCTCGACCGCATGACGCAGCTCGGCGTGGTGCCGCGCGCCCAGGCCGAGGCCGCCAAGGCCGAGCCGCTCGCGCTGAGCATGCGGCCCGAGCCCGGGGGCTGCTCGGAGAGCGACTTCCCGTACTTCTGCCTGTACGTCCAGCGGGACGTCACCGCCAACCCGGCCTTCGGCCAGACCAGGGCCGAGCGCGAGCGCCGCCTGTACCGCGACGGGCTCGTCATCAAGACGACGCTTGACCGCACGGCGCAGCGGGCCGCCGAGCAGGCCATCGCCGCCTACGTGAACCCCAAGGACCACGAGGTCGCCGCCGAGGCCATGGTGGAGCCCGGGACCGGGCGCATCCGCGCGCTGGCGGCGAGCAAGAAGTACGGCGTCAACCCCGGCGACGTCGCCGACGGCCCGAAGACGACCTTCAACCTGCCCGCCGACACCGCGCACGGCGGCGGGCAGGGGTTCCAGGCCGGGTCGACGTTCAAGGTGTTCACGCTGGCCACCGCGCTGGCCAAGGGCTGGCGGTTCGACCAGGGCTTCGACACGCCCGGCAGCTTCGTCCCGTCCTCCGGGTACCGCGACTGCTCGGGCAAGCGGGTCAACGCGCCGGGCACCGTCATCCACAACGCCGGCGGCGAGGGCCGCGGCGGCCCGCACAGCCTGGCCACCGGCACCTGGCAGTCGGTGAACATCTTCTACATGATGCTGGAGCGCGAGGTCGGCCTGTGCGACGTGGTGCGCACCGCGCGGTCGCTCGGCATCGTGCGCGCGGACGGCAAGCCGCTCAAGGAGGTGCCCACCTTCACCCTAGGGGTCAACGAGATGGACCCGGTGACCGTCGCGAGCGCGTTCGCCGCCTTCGGGGCGCGCGGGCGCTACTGCCGGCCGATGGCCATCCTGGAGATCACCGAGCGGCGCGGCCGGCGCACGTCCGTCGCGCCGAGCTGCTCGCCCGCCGTCGAGGAGGAGGTCGCCGACGCGGTCAACCACATCCTGTCCGGGGTCTTCACCCGGGGCACGATGAAGGGCCAGGGCATCGGCCGCCCGGCGGCGGGCAAGACCGGGACGAACAACGGGTACACCTCGGCCTGGTTCGCCGGGTACACCCCCGACCTCGCCGCCGCCGTCAGCCTCGGCGACATCCGAGGCGCCTACAAGCATCCGCTGGACGGCGTGGAGATCGGCGGCCGATCGTACGGCGGCGTCCAGGGCGCGACGCTGCCCGGCCCGATCTGGGTCCAGTCCATGGGCGAGGCCCTGCGCGACGTCCCCGCGACCTCGTTCACCCCGCCGAACACGAGCCGATTCGGCGGCGGCACCACCCCCGGCCTGAAACCCGAGGACCTGGCCGCCGCCGACCCCCGCAAACGCCGCGACGACGGCCGCGGCGAGTACTACGACGACGGCGCCCCATACCCCGAGGACGGCGAAGACCGCCGCGGCCGCGGCCCCCGCCCACGCTGGCGCCACATGCACGACACCCCCCGCTGGTACCGCTGGGACCCGTACGACGACCGCGACCTGTACGACGACCGCACTCCGCGCCACCGCCCGTGGTACCAGGACTACCTGGACGACCAGCCTCGCCATCCCTGGCATCGCCCCCGCCACCGCGACGGCTGGTGACCCCACGCCCGGCGCGGCTCGGGGCTCGCCGATCTCGCATCCTTACGATCGCCGCCGGGCGGAGCCGTCCAGGCGCCGATGAAAAGGATTTCCACGTCGCGCCGAGGAAGACGCGAGCGCGGACCCAGGCTCAGATGCCGTAGCTCTTCACGCTGCTGAGGAACTCATTCCATTCATCGGCCGCGAAGACCAGAACAGGCCCACTTGGGACCTTGCTGTCCCGCACCGCCACCAGGCCCGGGAGGTTACGCGCAGTCTCGACGCAGTTCCCGCCCTCTGCACCCGATCTACGCGACTTACGCCATTCGGCCTTGGACATGTCGATTTTCAGCTTGATGGATTCCATCGATCTCGTGCGTCCTTAATCATCTTGAGGGATATGCCGGTCGGATACGCTTCGGCCCGAATTTTCTCATACGCGCCCCATACATGGGCCACTAGCTCGCGATCCACACTTACCTCGCCCCTGCCTGCGGACTCCACGGACACGACCACAGCTCCATCGGGAAGCTGCGCGAGCACGAAGCCCGATGTCAGTCCCGCCGTGCAACATGCTTCTCCGGGCACGAGCTGGACGCTGATGTTATGTCGTCCGGACATCTCCAGCAGGTAGTCCAGTTGCTCTCGCATAACCGCTTCGCCGCCTATGGGCCTGCGTAGCACCCAGTCGTCTACGAGAGCCCAGATCGTCGGCGGTCTCTCGCGGTCCAGGATGCCCTTCCTCTGCATACGGGTCTCGACTCGGCTGACGACGTCGTCAGGGGTCGTACACGCCGCCCCCGACATGATGACCCGGGCGTACGCCTCGGTCTGCAGCAAGCCCGGAATGAGGAGCGGATCCCAGCTCCGCAGAACCGTGGCCTCCGGCTCTATCTCCTCGACCCAGCGCAGATACCAGCCAGGCCCGCTCGGACGTGCGGTTATCCGCTGGCGCAGCCCTACGAAATACTCCTTGTCGGTCAGCCCGAAGAGCCGATCCAGAATCTCGGCCTGACCCGGTTGCGGCGTCCGCTTCCCCTTCTCCAAGCGGGACACGTGAGTTTGGGTGACCTGCAACCGCGTCGCCACCGCCTCCTGGGACAGCCCGGCCTCCTCGCGCAGCCGACGCAGTTCGGCCCCGAACCGCGCTCCCGGCGACTCGGGCTCGGGCATCTCCCCATCTCTCATGCTTCCTCCCCGACAGCGGGCAGGACATTTCGGCGAGCGGGCGCTACATGCCCTACTCAGCCCTCAATAGTCCAAGCGCCGGACATTCTTTGACCTTCCACGGACTGGAGATCTGTCCGCAAAACACCGTGCCACGCAGGCAGTCTAATCACGTATCGCTCCGCGTTGCGGTGCAATTTCCGGCACGTACGCCCAACCTGGGCTTATGCCTGGAACTCCAGGCATAAAAATTGGACCGAGATCCGCAATTCGGACAATCGGCTTCGCCACAGCGAATGGAGTTCGAATGAAAGGCGAGAACCCATCCCGCCGCCGCTCCAGCACGAATGGGGGCTCATCCGCGAGCACCGCACAGGCTTCTCGGACGGTGAGGGAGGAGCAGTACCGCCATCTGGTCCGGCTCGCGTGGAGCCTCAACAAGCGGGGGCTGCGCGCGGTGGTGGACCTGCCGCTGAAGTCGGACCCGGTTCTGCTGCTCCCCCGGACCGGGAGCCCGCTGAGGGTCATGGCCCTCGCACGCAGGGGAACGTGGACCTTCACCTGGGGGCGAGGCCGGGACCAGAGAGTGGCGGCACCGGCGGACGAGGCGGCCGACCGCATCTGGGAGGTCGCGCAGTGAGGCCCACGGACCCTCTCGGCTCCGTCGAACTTCTCGGAAGGAGCAGTTCGGTCACCCTCGCACGGGCCTATGTACGCGGCCTGCTCCTGACCGCCGGGCGCCGGGAAACGGACGACATCGAACTGCTGGTCGGCGAACTCGTCGCCAACGCCGTGAAGCACTCGAACTCCGGCCGCGTCACCGGCGGAACGGTCAAGTTGAAGGTGTACGACGACGGCGAGAAGGTACGCGTCGACGTGACCGACGACGGCTCGCCCGGCACCATTCCCCAGATCCCGGCTCAGGTGGACCCCCTCAGCGAAAGCGGGCGCGGCCTGTGGCTGGTCCGCGAGCTGTCCTCAACGTGGGGCTGGACCCAGGACCCGGCCGGCCGAACGGTCTGGTTCGAGGTCGAGATGACGGCCGGCAAGCACGACGACGGCGACGATGGTTTCCGGAATGATTCCGGAAACCATCTCGACGCCGCCCGACGCCCTGGGGCATGACCCCATCACCGCAGCCCAGGCCGTGGGGCCGTCGCCCGGACCGGGACAGGGAACCGTGGTGTCAGGCCGTGGCGCGGTGTTCGTTCAGGGCCGCGGTGAGCAGCGCACGCGCCGACCAGCGCATGGTCTCGACCGCCTGGCGGCGGGTGAGGCCGGCGATGTCGGTGAGCCAGATCAGTGACTCGATGCCGGTGGCCGACCGTATGGCCACGGCGAGAGCGCGGATGTCCAGGCCCGGGTGGGTGCGGGAGAGCGGGGCGAGGGCCTCCTCGATCCAGCCGATGGCCCGCCCGCCGCGCAGCATCGGTTGATCGGCGTCCGGTTCCAGCGACAGCCGTAGCGAGGCGCGCAGTTGCGGCCCGGGAACAGGACCACACCCCACCGGCATCCCGACAGCGTCATGGTCACGCTGGCGTCCTTCACCCGCCGCCTCACCTCCGGTGACCGGCAGGTCGACGTCGAACTGGCGGCAGGGCAGGCACGCTGGCTCGACGCGCAGGAGCACGCCGGCGAGAACATCGGCGACACCGAAACCCTTTTCATCGAACTCAAGGAACCGGTTCCGTCAGCCCGCCCGGCCGCCGAAACCCCCCTCGGCCCCGGCCTTCCCTACCCCTGAGGGAAGATCAGCGGTCCCCGAGGCACGGCTCGCGGGACCGGGCACGGTCTGACCTGCGGATCGAAGTCGGCCGGCTAAAGGTTGTAGCCGCCGGAGACTTCGATGTCCTGCGCGGTGATCCAGCGGCATTCCTCGGCCAGCAGTGCCGCGATCACCATGCCGATGTCGTCGGGTTCGCCGAGTCGGCCGAGGGCGGTCCTGGCCGCCATCGCGGGGATCACTTCGGGAAAGCGTTCGAACGCGTTGTCGGCGATGCGGGTGCGGGTGGACCCGGGAGAGATGGAGTTGACGCGGATACCACGTACGCTGAATTCCTTGGCCATGTAGCGGGTCAGCACGACCAGGCCGCCTTTCATGGCGCCATAGGCCGAGTAGCCGGGTTCCAAGCCGGAGGGCAGGGCCGCGTTGCTCGTGGTGTTGACGATCGCGCCGCCGTCGGCCAGCAACGGCAGCAGGGTCTGGGTCAGGAAATACGGCCCTTTGAGCAGCACCCGCATGAGCGTGTCGAACATTTCCTCGGTCGTGTCGTCGAACATCGCCATCTGGCCGAATCCGGCATTGTTGACCAGGAAGTCGAACGTGTCCCGCTGCCAGATGTCGCGCAGCACCGCGACGACGGACTCGCGGAAGGCCGGAAACGTCTCCGAGCGGCCAACGGCCAGCGGCAGCGCGACGGCCGTGCCGCCGTCCTTCTCGATCATCGCGACCGTGTCCAGCGCTCCGGCCTCGTTGTTCTGGTAGGTCAGGATCACTCCCGTCCCGCGCCTGGCGATCTGGATGGCGGCGCTCTGGCCGATACCGGAGCTGGCACCGGTGACAATGGCGACCTGCATTATCTTCCTGCCTGTTCGTTCGTGGAGCCGATCTGTGCTCCGTGGGATTTCAGTTCTTCCATCCCGCCATTCCGACGTGCGCGAATGACAGAACGATGCTCTCCGGCCCTTAAACGATTCTCTTATCGCCGGTAACTTTGATTGAATGGAGCAATCGAGGCCGGGCCTCTTGACGAGTCGCGGCCCTGCCCGGCCCGACCTGAGCACACACCGCCACGCCGTGACCGTGCCCCTTCCGGACACGGGGTGTGCCGGACTCCGACGTCCGGCACACCCGTCCCGCGGCTGACCGTCGCTGGGGCGGCCGGCCGCTCGCGCGCTCAACGCGGCGAGTTGATCGCCTGCTCCGGTACGACCGCGGACGGCGGCGGCGCCTGCGTGCCGGAGGCGGGGTTCAGGACGCGGGCGAGCCAGTCCTTACGGGTCCGGCGCGCCGCGGCCGAGATCCTCACCTCCGGATACAGCGCGTCGAATCCGTGGAAGCCCCCCGCCCAGACATGCAGTTCCGCCTGCCCGCCGGCCGCCCAGATCCTGGTGGCGTAGTCGACGTCCTCGTCGCGGAAGACCTCGGCCGAGCCCGCGTCGATGTAGGTGGTCGGCAGGCCCGACAGGTCACCGGCCGCCGCCGGTGAGACGTAGACGGGCACGTCCTCGCCGGCGAGATCGCCGAGCACCGACCGCCATCCGTACTCGTTCATCTCGCGGGTCCAGACACCCGGGCCGCCGGAGTACTGCCGGCTGGAGGTGGTGACGTTGCGATGGTCGAGCATGGGGCAGATCAGCATCTGGGCGGCGATCACCGGGGTGCCGCGGTCGCGTGCCATCAGGGTCACTCCGGCGGCGAGGCCACCGCCGGCGCTGGCGCCCGCGACCACGATGCGGGCGGGGTCGACGCCCAGTTCGCCGGCGTGCCCGGCGACCCAGAGAAGGCCCTGGTAGCAGTCGTCGACGAGGGTCGTCCCGGTGACCTCAGGCGCCAGCCGGTAGTCCACCGAGACGACGACGGCGCCGAGAAGGTCGAGCCACTCCAGCGGGATGTCGATCTGCGAGAAGCGATCACCCATGACCATGCCGCCACCGTGGATCCAGTAGACGCACGGCGCCGCCGTGGAGCGATCGGCCCCGCCGGGGCTGAAGATCGACATCGGGAGCCGTGCACCGTCCGGGGTGGGGATCGTGAGCTCCCTGCGGTCGACCGCGCGGCCGACGAGCAAGGCGTCGAGCGGTGCCGACGGGAGCCGGCGCATCTGCTCGACCGCCTCGGGGCTGAGCTCGGACATGAGAGGGAGGTCGTCGAGCAGTGCGCGCAGCTCGGGGTCGATTTCGGGGCGTGCCGGTGCCATGGCGTTGTCCTTTCGCTGGGTCGGCCGGGGTTTCAGAAGGCGGCCTTGCCGCCGACGGGCACCTCGTCGGTGTACTGGGAGTCGCCGGCGAGCAGCGGCTGCAGCTTCGCGACCAGTGCCTGCGCCTGCTCGGAGGCGAAGAACCTGGCGTGGGCCTCCTGGCTGGTCCAGCCCTCGGTGACGTGGACGGTGTCCGGGTCGCCGGCCGAGCGGCCGACCAGGAAGACGACACAGTCCTCGCTCGACAGGGACGGCGCGTCGAGCAGGAACTCGACCAGTTCGTCACCCTTGCCGGGCTGCGCGGTCATGGTGGCGTGGAAACCGTGGTTGACGGCCATGGGGGCTATCTCCTCATTCGTGGAGCGGTCGTGCGCTCCTGAGATATCGACAAACCCATGAAAACACCACTACCAGCGGAAACGTTAGACCGATGCTACTGGCCACTTGCCTGATCCTATCGTTGCAGCGAGTATCGGTTCGTGCTTCACTCGGTTCATGAACCTTGACGAGCTGCGCTCCTTACTCGCGCGCCACGCCCGGCCCGACACGACCACCGCCATCGACGGTGTCCTGATCTCGAAGGTCGAGCGGCGGGCTCCGCCGTCGCCGTCGATGTCCGGCACGCTGCTGGCGCTCATCGCCCAGGGCGCGAAACGGATCGCGTTGGGCGACCGCGTGTACGAGTACCACGCCGGGCAGTACCTCATCGCCTCCGTGGACCTGCCGATCACCGGCCATTTCACCGAGGCCGACCCTGAGCGGCCGGCACTCGGCGTCGGCCTGACCCTGCACCCGGCCGCGGTCGCCGAGGTGCTGCTGGAGGCGGCCCCCGGAGACCTCTCCCCCGCCGCCGGAGGCGCACCTTCGGGCCTCGCGGTCAGCACCGCCTCCGCCGAGCTCCTCGACGCGGTGATCAGACTGGTACGCCTGCTCGACCGGCCACGCGACATCAACGTGCTCGCGCCCCTGATCAAACGCGAGATCCTCTGGCGGCTCATCACCGGAGAACAAGGCGCCGTCGTCCGCCAGCTCGGCCTGGCCGACAGCGGCCTCAGCCACATCGCCCGCGGGGTCCGGTGGATCCGCGACCACTACATGCGGTCTTTCCGCGTGGAGGAGGTGGCGCGACTGTCCGGTATGAGCGTGTCCGCCTTCTACCGCAACTTCCAGGCGGTCACCGCGATGAGCCCGATCCAGTTCCAGAAACAGATCCGGCTACAGCAGGCCCGGCTCCTGCTCGCCACCGCCCCCAACGACGTCACCGGAATCAGCCGCCGCGTCGGCTACGACAGCCCCTCCCAATTCAGCCGCGAATACCGCCGCCAGTTCGGCGCACCACCCAGCCAGGACGCCGCCCGCCTCCGCGACGCGACACCCGGCACCGCGGCGGCCCTGGTATGACGGCCGCGCCACGATCGAGGGTCGGCGCGGAGGCGACCCTCACCGTCTCCAGCCTCACCACACTGAGATCGTTTCATCCTGAAGTCGCAGGTCAGATGTCTGGTGTGATCAGTTGAAGGCGTCTCCTCGCCGGTTGCGGGCGAGGATCACCGCCTCGATCGCCCGCCACGGACAAAAGCGGAGCGCCATGCCCAGCAGCTATCCCGCGACGACAGAAAACGGAAGATCGTCGCCTGACCCGCGCCTTCTTTGCCGCCAATCGCTCCGGCCAAAATAGATCGCAAGCGCCAGCAACGTCGACAATCCGCTGAGCACATAACTACCCATCAGCAACATCAGCCACGTTCCGGCGTGGGATGGATATATTTGAACCGTCGCCAGGGTGATATATCCAGGCAGTAGAAAGATTAACCACAAGAACCCCACGCCCGCCTTCTCAAGCGTAGCGTCTACGCGCTGAGCGCGCTGTGCCCAGAGCACCAGGAGCGGTATGCACCAGACCCAATGGTGCGGCCAAGAAACGGGTGAGACAAGCAGCCCCACGATGGCGCAGACGGTGATTCCGGCGAGCTCGCCCACCTTCTTCGCGGTCCATGCGGCGACCAGTAGTCCACCCGTGCCGACCACCGCGCACAGGGCGAGCCAGAGAGGCACGGTGGGCCAAGAGCCGGGCATGATCATAAGCACGCCGCGAAGCGATTGATTGAAAGAATCCGCGCCCTGCCCGGTGACCACCCGTTGCGTGTCGAAAAACGCACCACCCCAGTAGTCACGCGAATCGGCCGGCAGCACCAGAAATCCAAGGATCACTGTGCCGAGAAAACCAAGGCCGGCCATCAGGGCGGCCCGGAAACGACGCGTGACGAGAAGATAGGGGATGAATATCAGCGGGGTGAGTTTGATACCGGCGGCAATGCCTGTTCCCAGGCCACGCCACTTTTCTTTGCCGTGCGTCAGATCTACAATTATCACCAGTAGCAGAATAATACCTACTTGCCCGTTCCACAGCGTTAGCGCCACCGGGTACAAGGGAAGTATCGCGATAACACCCACCAACGTGTGAGTTGCCCGGCGACCACGGCGCTTCACTGCGGTACGGCCGACGAGAATCCATATTACGACCTCAAGGGCGAGTATGGAGATCAGCACCCAGAGGGCGACGGCAGTCTCCATTCCAACCAAGGCGAAAGGCGTGAACAGCATCGCCGCGAACGGCGAATAGGTGAACTTCAGCCAATTTTCACCTACGATCAAGTTATAGACAGAGGTATGCCGCAGTACCGCCGCTCCACCTTCCCGGTAAACCTCCAGATCAATCCAGCCCTCCGCATAGATCGCGTTGAAGACGAAGGCTGTCAGCGCGCCACTCAACGCGATCAATACTCCGCATGCTATTTGGAAAGAGCCGCCGTCTCTCCTGCCCGAACGAATTCGCGGACCGGCTGACACTGAAGAGGGCATGGCGACTCCCGACTTGGCTACGGTGCACGCTAGCCACGCCGGCTTGTCCAAAGCTTGTCGTGCCTAGCTTGTGCCGACCGTTCCGGATTGAGACCTCGGGCCACACGCGTCGGCCCGGTTCGTCGGGAGTGTCAAGGGCTCCGCCATCTGACCGTGGACCCTGGCCAGGCCGTCCCGCACCCCTGGCAGATCTGCTCGGCCGCCGGCATGCTCGCCGCACACGCGGCGGGCCGCCCGTCCCCGCCACGACGCCCAACGGCGGCCCTGCCGGCGAGGCGCGGGCCCTCGTCATGAGGTCAGCGGTTTCCGAATGGGTTGACGGGCGGGAATGGGATGATCGGGGCCTGGGGTTTGCGCGCGGGTGTTCGGCGGATCGCCGGAAGTGCCGGGTTGGGGGTCTGGCGGCCGAGCGCGGGCGTGCCGGGGGCGGCCTGCCGGGGTGGGCGCGGGAGGACGAAACCCACCCGGGGCTTCGCCGGGATGGCCTGGCCCGGCGTCGCGAGGCTCGGGCGCGTCAGCGCGAACGTACCGGTCTTGCCGGGGCCCACCCGGTTCTCGCCGGGCAAGGTGTTGTTCACGGGAAGCTCGACGATCACCGCGGCCTGCGTCAGTGACACGGAGATCCACCCGGCGCTGTTGTTGCGGACGTGGAACTTCACCGTCCCGCCGGACGCCGTCCCCCAGAGCGGACGCCGACCGGGCGTCCGGGGCAGCAACCGCTCGGGCGGTAGAGCCGGGCGACGCGTACGTGGGAACATGGTCGCCGGCAGGCCGAACTCTTCGCCGGGGCGCCGGGCGGGCGGGGTGGCGGCGGGCGGGCTCGGGGACGTCACGGCCTCCACGTTCACCTCGACGTCCACGCAGCCGATCCAGTGCCCCTGGACCGCCGGGACGGCGAGACGCGCCCCGGGGGTCGGCGCCTGCCCGCTTCTGGGAATGATGGGAACGCCCGTCGAGGCCGGCCGTTCCCCCAGCGCCTTGCACAGGGAAAGCACGTCCTTGTACGAGGCCGCGAGGGGGGCCGTGCCGAAAAGGATCTCCTTTTCCAGGATCCGGCGGGCCGCCCCCACGGTCTTGGTCACGTCGTTCAGCGAGGGCACCCATAACCAGCAGCCGGCGATCGCGACGTCGGCCACCGCCTGCCGGTGGGCGTCCTTCATTCGCTCGGCGACGCCGAAGGCGCGGACGAATTCGTGGCGGGCGTCGCGGATCAGCTCGCGGCGGTCCTGCGGGGTGCGCCACAAGTCGGGGAAATCGCGCACATATCTGCGGCCCGCTGCCATGTGATTGTCGAACTCCCGGGCGGGAAGGGCGTCGATCCGCCGCCCGAGCTGGTCGATCTGGTGCCCGAACTGGTCCAGTCTCTGGCCCATCTGCTGGAATCCGGACTGCTGCCCGGTCGCGGTGGTGACGAGCGCGTCCACCACCTGGCCCGCCACACCCGCCCAGTCGTCATTGCTCATGTGAACGCCGCGGATCAGCTCGGCGACGGCCGTCCGCGCCACGATGACCCCCAGAGCGATCGCCAGCTCGATGGCCATGTGAATCCCCCCTCGGATATCCCTTGGGTATCGGCCCCGGCCTCGTCAACGTTTCTTCCGCCGCCACCCGGCCCGGTGGTGAGAAATCGAGCGCGCGCGATCGACAATGGCGAAAGTGATCGTCTCGAACCCTCCGGGCCGAGTGCACCCTTCGCCCGGCACGTACGGAAAGGATGACTGAACATTCGTTCCTGAAGAATGACGCGCATGCCCCTGCTTTTGGTTTACGCTTCCGGCCCGCGAAGGTCGTGAATCGCCGGCCGGGGTTCGGGTCCGCGTCCGGCCGACCGGCCGGGAGCAACGTGCCCGGCCGCAGCCACGCGGCCGGCTCGCCTGCCGGGAGCCGATGCTCGATGACCGTATCCGCGCAGGTGACGGGCCATAAAGCGCAACCCCTACGTCCGGGCGTCGCATGGCCCCAGAGGAATGCGCGTTGGGTCCGGGACGGCCGTTCTCGCGTGCCGCGGGCACTGCCATCATTCAGGCGATCGCGATCGGTCAGGTTCCCAGGCCCGGAAACCTGACCTCTCTGCTGCCCGATTCCACGAGGAGTGGCACATGAGACTGCCGACCACATTCGTCCTGGGGGTGGCCGCCTTCCTGGCCGTCTCGGCGACGGCGGCGACCGCCGCCCAAGCGTCTCCGGCGCGTCTGCTCGGCGTGAGCCAGACCGTCTGCCAGAGCGCCACGACACCCACCGGCTGGGTGCAGACCGCGTACTTCGACTGGTACACCTGCGGCACGCCGGGCTCCGTCTACTACAACGCCAAGACCATCAAGGACGTCACCGACACTCCCTCGGGCGGTACGGTGACCGCCTGCATCACCCCGCCCCCCGCCGGCTTCTACGCCACCTCGTTCTCGTACTCGTTCTCCTGTGAGATGACGAAGACGCCCAACGGCATCTTCAACGACCAGCACACGCTGACCAACCTCAACGGGCGCCCCTCGGGATCCACCGCGATCATCTGCGGCCTCCAGTCGTCCCCGCCGGGCTGGACCACCGTCGCCGTCGTCCAGTCCTACCTGTGCATCTACCCGCGGTCGGGCGGCCTCGGCAACAACGCCATCTCGATCCGCAAGTTGTAGAAGAGGCGCCACCATTCGCGTACGCCCACCCTGCCACCGGCGAGATCTTTCTCGCCGGTGGCGTTCGCCGACAGGTCTCGGCCGGTGACACGCACACGATCGCGCGTGCGAATGTCGCCTCTGACTAATTCCTTTGCGTGACGGGTCCCCGACCGCCTAGCGTTCTTTGTCCATGGGCGCGAAGGGTGCCCTGTCCGCGGCTTTGAGCCGGAAGATCGGAGGTGCGGAGCGGAATGACCAGTCACCTCCACGCGCTCTGCTTCGATGCGAACGACCCGCTCCGTCTCGCGCGTTTCTGGGCCGGCGTCCTGGGCTGGGAGATGGCCGACAATTCCCAAGACGGCATCGCGCTCCTGCCGAGCGATGACACCGGGTTTCGGATCCGGTTTCTTCAGACTCATGAGCAGAAGGTCGGCCAGAACCAGATGCACTTCGATCTGACGAGCACGTCCCTCGAAGACCAGCGGCGAACGGTGGCGAGGTCGCTCGAACTCGGCGCCCGGCACATCGACATCGGTCAACGCCCGGAGGAGCGTCATGTCGTGCTCGCAGATCCCGAAGACAACGAGTTCTGCGTCATCGAGCCGGGCAACAACTTCCTGGCCGACTGCGGATTCATCGGAGCGCTCGCGGGCGACGGTTCACAGGAGGCCGGGTACTTCTGGAGCGAAGCGCTGGGCTGGCCGCTGGTCTGGGATCAGGACCAGGAGACCGCGATCCGCTCGCCGCACGGCGGTCCGAAGATCACCTGGGGTGGTCCGCCGCTGAGGCCGAAGACCGGCAAGTACCGGCTGCATTTCGACCTCGCTCCCCCCGCCCATGGTGATCAGCAGGCGGAGGTCGACCGTCTGGTCTCCCTCGGGGCGACACGCATCGACATCGGCCAGGGCGAGGCCGACTGGGTGGTCATGGCCGATCCCGATGGTCATGAGTTCTGTGTGTTGCCGCCGAAACAGCGCGACCGGATCCCGGGTAGCCGGTGATACGCACAATCGCTCCGGGCAGCGACTCCGTCTCGTTCGGGCTCGGGGGCGCGGTCGATGACCGCTCGCTTCAGGACGTGACGCGGAAGTCGACGTTCTTGGTCTCGACCGTGCCGGCCGTGCGGCCGGGAGCCGTCTGGTAGGTCCAGTACAGGTTCGTGTGGGCGATGACCTGGTCCGGCGGGGGCGCGCCCCATTCCGTCTGGTCGTTCGTTGTGTGGGCGTCGCTGACCAGGGTCGCGTCGTACCCCCGGACGAGCGCGCCGTGGAGCGTGGAGCGGACGCACGCGTCCGTCTCCGCGCCGACCACGATGAGCCGCCCGACGCCGAGGCCCGACAGCACGGTCTCCAGGGTCGTGTCCTCGAAGGAGTCGCCGTAGTTCTTCTCGACCAGTGGCTCGGCGTCGCCCGGCCTCAGCTCGGGGGTGATCCGCCACTCGTCGCCGCCCCGCACCAGGTGCTCGTCCGAGTGCTGCACCCAGACGACGGGGACCCCTTCCGCCCGAGCCTTCTCGACGAGGGCACCGATGTTCGCGACGACCACGTCACGCTCGTACGCCTGCGCGACGACGCCCTTCTGCACGTCGACGACGAGCAGGGCCGTGTTCGGCCGACTCTCCAGTGTGGTCATGATCTCCCCTTGGCTCGCGCCGGGCTCCTGTGTCCCGAACACGCTAGCCGCCGCCACCGACAGAATCGCCCGCCGGCCGGACCGCACCCGTCAGGCGCCCACGCAGGCGGGGCCGAGGAGTTGTTTCAGGTCGCCCATCAGGGCCGGGGACGGGGTGACCCGGAGGCGGTCGTCCAGGCGCATGATGGTGGTCTTGGGGCCGTTGTGCAGCTGGAGGTGCACCTCGGTGGTGCCTCGGTGGGTGGTGAGGACCTCCTTCAGGCCGGCGATCACGGGGGGCGTGCAGCGGGTGAGGGCGAGGCTGACCACGAGCGGGCCGCCGGCCTCCTGGGTGAGGTCGGGCTGGGTGACCTCCATCGCGACGATCTTCGCGACGTCCTCGCGCTTGTCGAGCCTGCCCTTGACGAAGACGATCGCGTCCTCGGCGAGGACGGTCGCGCAGAGCTGGTAGGCCGACGGGAAGATCATGACCTCGATGGCGCCTTCCAGGTCCTCCAGGGTGGTGAGGACCCAGGTGTCGCCCTTCTTGGTGACCTTGCGCTGGAGGCCGGTGAGGATGCCGCCGACCGTGACCACCTGGCCGTCCGGGCGCTGTTCGTCCTGGAGGGCCGCGATCGAGCAGTCGGCCCCGGCGGACAGGATGTGCTCGACGCCGAACAGCGGGTGGTCGGAGACGTACAGGCCGAGCATCTCGCGCTCGAACACCAGCAGGGTGGACTTGTCCCACTCCCCCGCCGGGATCTGCACGTCGAACGTCTGGTCCTCGGCGCCCTCGATCGCGCCGAACAGCGAGTCCTGGCCGATGGCCTCGTTCTTCTTGATGTCGATGATCGCGTCGACGGCCTGCTCGTGCACCATTACCAGGCCCTTGCGGACGTGGCCGAGCGAGTCGAACGCGCCCGCCTTGATCAGCGACTCGATGACCCGCTTGTTGCAGACCAGCGCGGGCACCTTGCGCAGGAAGTCCTTGAAGTCGGCGAAGCGGCCCTTCTCGCGGCGCGCGGAGATGATGCCGTCGACGACGTTGCCGCCGACGTTGCGGATCGCCGACAGGCCGAAGCGGATGTCGGTGCCGCGCGGCGTGAAGTCGAAGTCGGAGTCGTTGACGTCCGGCAGGAGCACCTTGATGCCCATGCGGCGGCACTCGTTGAGGTAGAGGGCCGACTTGTCCTTGTCGTCCTTGACCGAGGTGAGCAGGGCGGCCATGTACTCGGCCGGGTAGTTGGCCTTGAGGTAGGCGGTCCAGTAGGAGACCAGGCCGTACGCGGCGCTGTGCGCCTTGTTGAAGGCGTAGTCGGAGAAGGGGAGCAGGATGTCCCACAGCGTCTTGACCGCCGCGGCCGAGTAGCCGTTGTCCTTCATGCCCTTCTCGAAGGACTCGAACTGTTTGTCCAGCTCGGCCTTCTTCTTCTTGCCCATCGCGCGGCGCAGAAGGTCCGCTTTGCCGAGCGAGAACCCGGCGACCTTCTGCGCGATGGCCATGACCTGCTCCTGGTAGACGATCAGGCCGTAGGTGGTGCCCAGGATCTCGGCCAGGGACTCGCGGAACTCCTCGTGGATGGGCGCGATCTCCTGCTGGCCGTTCTTGCGCAGCGCGTAGTTGGTGTGGGAGTTCGCGCCCATGGGGCCGGGCCGGTACAGCGCGCCGACGGCGGAGATGTCCTCGAAGTTGTCGGGCTTCATCAGCCGCAGCAGCGAGCGCATGCCGCCGCCATCGAGCTGGAACACTCCCAGGGTGTCGCCCCGCCCGAGCAGCTCGTACGTCTTCGGGTCGTCCAGCGGAAGCCGGAGCAGGTCGATCATGGACCCGGTGTTGGACTCGATCATCTTCAGGCAGTCGTCGATGATCGTGAGGTTGCGCAGGCCCAGGAAGTCCATCTTCAGCAGGCCGAGCGTCTCGCAGGTCGGGTAGTCGAACTGCGTGATGATCGCGCCGTCGGAGTCGCGGCGCATGATCGGGATGTAGTCGGTCAGCACCTCCGACGACATGATGACGCCGGCGGCGTGGACGCCGGTCTGCCGGATCAGCCCCTCGAGGCCCCTGCCGAGGTCGATCGCCGCCTTGACGTCGACGTCCTCCTCGTACAGCTTGCGCAGCTCGCCGGCCTCGTTGTAGCGCGGGTGGTCGCTCTCGAAGATGCCGGACAGCGGGATGTCCTTGCCCATCACCGCGGGCGGGAACGCCTTGGACACCTTGTCGCCGAGGGCGTACGGATAGCCGAGGACGCGGGCGGCGTCCTTGATGGCCGCTTTCGCCTTGATGGTGCCGAAGGTGGCGATCATGGCGACCTTGTCGGCGCCGTACTTCTCGGTGACGTAGCGGATCACGTCGGCCCGCCGGCGTTCGTCGAAGTCGATGTCGACGTCCGGCATGGAGACGCGGTCGGGGTTCAGGAACCGCTCGAAGATCAGGCCGTGCGGGAGCGGGTCGAGGTCGGTGATGCCGAGCGCGTACGCCGCCAGCGAGCCCGCGGCCGATCCACGGCCGGGGCCGACGCGGATGCCGTTGTTCTTCGCCCACATGATGAAGTCGGCGACGACGAGGAAGTACGAGGGGAAGCCCATCTGGAGGATGACGGACATCTCATACTCGATCTGGCGCTGGTGCTCCTCGTCGACGCCGTCGGGGAAGCGGCGCGCCATGCCCCGGGCGATCTCCTCGCGGAACCAGCTCTCTTCGGTGTGGCCGTCGGGCACCGGGTAGGTCGGCATCAGGTTCTTGAAGCCGAACATGCCCTCCGGGTCGACCCGCTCGGCGACCAGCAGCGTGTTGCGGCAGCCCTCGGCCCACAGCTCGGAGGAGTCGACCGCGCGCATCTCGTCGGCCGTTTTGATGTAGTAGCCGCTGCCGTCGAACCGGAACCGGTCGGGGTCGGAGAGCTGCTTGCCCGTCTGGATGCACAGGAGCGCGTCGTGGGACTTGGAGTCGGACTCGTAGGTGTAGTGCGAGTCGTTGGTGACCAGCGGCGGGATGCCGAGCTCCTTGGAGATGCGGGTGAGCCCGTCGCGGACGCGGCGCTCGATGTCGAGCCCGTGGTCCATGATCTCCAGGAAGTAGTTCTCCTTGCCGAAGAGCTCCTGATAGCGGGCCGCCGCCGCGACCGCCTGGTCGTACTGGCCGAGGCGCAGGCGCGTCTGCACCTCGCCCGACGGGCAGCCCGTGGTGGCCATGAGGCCCTCGGAGTGCTCGGCGAGCAGCTCCGCGTCCATGCGCGCCCACTTGCGCACGAAGCCCTCGGTGTAGGCGCGCGAGGAGAGCTTCATCAGGTTGCCGAGGCCCCTGGCGTTGCGCGCCCAGATGGTCATGTGGGTGTAGTAGCCACCCGCCGAGACGTCGTCGCTCTTCTGGTGCGGCTCGCCCCACAGGACGGGCTTCTTGTGCAGCCGCGACTCGGGCGCGACGTAGGCCTCGATGCCGAGGATCGGCTTGATGCCGGCGCCGGTCGCCTGCTTGTAGAAGTCGTAGGCGCCGTGCATGTTGCCGTGGTCGGTGATCGCGATGGCGGGCATGCCCAGATCGCCGACCTGTTTGAACATCTGCTTCAGGCGCGCCGCTCCGTCGAGCATGGAGTACTCGGTGTGAACGTGCAGATGCACAAACGAATCAGCCATGCGGGCCGTCCCTCTCCCCTCGATCCGGTGCGGCGGATCAGAGCCTACGCCGTCGCCGCCGCCTCCCGGAGCACACCGGGCCCCGCGGTCTCAATCGTGATCCTGGCGCCCGCCGGCGAGCGCCTGCGCGCCGGCCGTGCCCGCCGGGCGGTCCTCCGGCGAGTGCTCCCGGCCATTCTCCCCCGAAGCGGACCTCGCCTCCTCGGCCAGGTGGAGACCGCTTTCGATCACCGCCTTCATGATCGGCGCCAGCCGTGCCTCGCCCAGGCGGGGCGCACGGCGGGCCATCGCGGCGACGATCCGCCGCTCGCGTTCGAGATCGCGCCCGGCGAACCCGCCGACGGGCTTCAGACGTTGCACGACCCCGGCCAGGGCGGCCCGGCGTTCGAGGATCACGGCGAGCGCCGCGTCGGCCCGGTCGATCGCCCCACGGGCCGCGGGAATGCCGGCGGGGCGCTCCTCGCGGACGAGCGCGCCGACCACTACGACGGCCTCGCGCGCCGCCTCGGCGTGCCCGGCGGGGGCGTCCTCGTCCAGCCACAGGCCGTCCGCGCCCGCCGCCACCACGGCCGCCGCGAGCCCGGCGTCGTCCCCGGGCGAGACGAGGACGGGATGCCCTCCGCGCTCGCGGGCCGCGCGGGCCAGTCCCAGATCGACGGACAGGTGGCCGTCCGCCGCCCGCACGCCGTCCTCGCAGAGCACCACCCCGGCCGCGCCCGCGTCCAGGCACGCCGCCGCGGCGGCCAGCCACTCATCGACGGACGCCGGGCCGCGCCGCACGACCAGGGGCAGGCCCAGGCGCGCGGCCGTCCGTACGAGAGCCTTGTCTCCGGCGTCTCCGGCGTCTCCGGCGTCTCCGGCCGAAACGATCACGCCGTCGGCGTGCGCCGCGACGGCGGGCAGATCGTCCGCGGACCCGGGCTCGACGAGCAGCGGGCCGTCCCACACGGCCCGGGCGGCGGCCACCGCGTCGTGGCGGTCCTCGGGGCGCAGGCGGGCGAGGCTCACGCGGCACCCGTCCGGCGGCGCGTCCACGCGCCCGTCCGCCTGCGGCGCGGGACTCGGACGCCCCGCGAACACCACGGCGGGACCTTCCCCCACGATGAGGCTTCCGATGCGCACGGCGCGCGTACCCGGCTGCCCGGTCGATGACATGTCGGCTCCCTGGCTGGGCGCCGGCCGCGTCGATGTCCGCGAGCCGGCGGGGGTCTGAAACGACGGAAGGCGAAGACGCCGCCGTCTCCGCCTGTGCCGGCTCCGGTTGGTCGCTAGATCATGTCGACGGCGACCGGCTCTCCCGAAACCGGCCTCGTAAACACGAAACGGCAAGTCACGGCATCGAGGTTAGCAGCGACGGCCACCAGGCGGACACGATATCTCAGATACCGGACGCTTTCGCTGGATCCGCGTTTGCACGTGCGCACCGCTATGGGACGATTCAGTCGCCTGAAAGGGGGTAGCGGCGGGTGATGTCGGAAGCACGGCCGGGTGGACGGCAGCAGGGACGCCGCGTAGCCGACCGCTACCAGCTCTTGGAACCGATCGGCCGCGGTGGCATGGGCGTCGTCTGGCGCGCCCACGACGAGCTGCTCGACCGGGTCGTGGCGGTGAAGGAAGTCCGCTACCCCGGCGACCCCGATGACGACGAGGTCGCCGAGCTCAACCGCCGCACGCTGCGCGAGGCCCGCGCGGCCGGCAGGCTCAGCCATCCGAACGTCGTCGTGGTGCACGACGTCATCGAGGAGAACGGCCGCCCCTGGATCGTCATGCAACTCGTCGACAGCCGGTCCCTCGGCCAGGTGCTGCGCGAGGAGGGGCCGCTGCCGGCCCGCATGGTGGCCGAGATCGGGCTGCGCCTGCTGGAGGCCCTGCGCACCGCGCACGCCGCCGGGGTGCTCCACCGCGACGTCAAGCCCGAGAACGTCCTGCTCACCGACGACGGCCGCGTCGTGCTGACGGACTTCGGCATCGCCCGCATGGAGACCGACACCACGATGACCCGCACGGGTCTCGTCGGCACGCCCGCCTTCATCGCGCCCGAACGGCTGCGCGGGTACCCGGCCCAGCGCGAGTCGGACCTGTGGTCGCTCGGCGCCACGCTGTACGCCGCCGTCGAGGGACGCCCACCGCACGACAAGGGCATGGCGATGGCCACGATGCACGCCGTGCTGAACGACGAGCCCGAGCCCGCGCCGCGCGCCGGGCGGCTCGGCGCCGTGCTGATGGGCCTGCTGGAAAAGAACCCGCAGCGCCGCCTGACCTTCGACCAGGCCGAGCGCATGCTGCGTGCCATCGCCGAGGACCGCTCCGCCACGCCGCGGTCCAGCATGCAGACGCTGCCCGCCGCCCCGCATCCGATCCCCGCGACGAGCCCCCCGCGCAAGCGGCCCCGGCCCGAGGGCGCGGTCCCCCTTCCGGCCGAGGAGGCATCCCCGGCGGCGGTCCCGCCTCCGGCCTCCACTTCGGCCGAGGAGGCCGCGTCCTTCATCCCTGCCACCGGGGTCTCCACGCCCCCGCAGTCCCTCAAGGCCCCCGTGCCGGCCCCGAACGCACCCGGCGGCGACGTGCCCGCGGACGGCTCGTCCGAGGCGGCCGGCGTGCCTCAGGAGGCGGAGGACGGCTCGGAGGTCGCCCCCGTAGAGGAGGACGCGAAGGCCTACGAGGAGGCGGCGCACGCCGAGGTGCCCGCCCCGGCGCAGGAGACGCCGGACGAGGACGACGAGTCCGGCGAGGGACCGCCGGAGAGCACGACCCCGGCGTCGTCCCAGGCGACCGAGGCGGGTTCCGGGAACGCCTCCGCGAGGATCGCGCCCGTCCAGCCGGTCAAGCCCACCGTTCCCGCGCAGGCGCGGGCGGGCGACGCCGAGGACGTGCGGCACCCGGCGCGGACGCTCCGGCAGGAGGGCCACGTCGAGCCCGAGACGCGACAGGAGACGCGGCGGCGTCCGTACGGGGACACCCGGCAGGAGGCCCCCGCGGCGCCGGGCCCCCTCGCCGCCGAGCGCCCCGTGGCCGTCTCCGCGGAGGCTCCCGAGTCCTCGGCCTTCTCCGGCTTCTGGGAGACCTCGCGCGTCTCGCCGACGACCGTCGGGCCTCCGCCCGGCGAGGCGGGGAGCCACCCCCGGCGGTCACTGCCGATACCGCGCCTCGCCCTGGTGATCATCCCCATCGTGCTGGTCGTCGCCGGGGTCGCGCTGTGGCTGGGCGCGCGCGACGCCTCCGACCCCCGGTCGCCCGGAGCGGGCGCGTCGGCGTCCGGAGGCGACGCCACTTCCCCGGCCACCGGCCCGCCCTCCAGCGCGACATCCTCGCCGTCCGGAGAGCCCTCGACGCCGGCGTCCTCCCCGGCGGCGACGCCCAGCAAGTCGCCGAAGCCGTCCTCGAGCCCCAAGCCGACCGAGATCGGCCCGGGTGACGTCCCGGAAGGCTGGCGTAAGTACAAGCATTCCAGCGGGTTCTCCGTCGCGCTGCCGAAGGGGTGGAGCGAGGACGGCAGGGGCAACGGCCTGGTCCGCTTCCGCGGGGACTCGCACACCTACCTGGAGGTCCACCACACCTCCAGCCCGGAGAAGGACGCGCTGAAGGTCTGGCACCGCGACGTGCCGGGCATGAGCCGGAACTTCCCCGGCTACAGGCTCGTCGCGATCCGGGAGGTCAAGGGGTACTGGCAGACCGCGGCCGACTGGGAGTTCACCTTCGGCGACAGCCGGTTCCGGTCCCATGTGATCGACCGCGGCTTCGTCACCGACAAGAACAACGGCTACGCGCTGCTGTACAAGACCGACGACAAGGACTGGAAGCAGAAGAAGAAGCTCTTCGAGACCCTCGCGGCCACCTTCAAGCCCGCCAAGTGACGGACGCCGCCGCGCCGTTCCCCGGACGTCCGGCGGCTCGGGGAGTGCCGGGGGTCAGGCCCGTGACGCCCGGCCCCCGGTGACGATCGCGCCGGCGTCCCTCACACGCTCAGCCCTTCGCGCCTGATCCGCTCGAACCGCACGCCCTCCGAGTACGACCGGCGCGCCCTCGCCGGGTGTCCCGGCCCCGCACACTGTGGGACGATCGGAAACCGAAGCGAAGGGGGCGAGGTGACGGCGGAGACGCGGCGGCGGGTGGCGGGACGGTACCGGCTCCTGGAGCCCATCGGCCAGGGCGGCATGGGGGTGGTCTGGCGCGCCCACGACGAGCTGCTGGACCGGCCGGTGGCGGTCAAGGAGGTCCTGCACCACGCGGTGAGCGAGCAGGAGCGCGCGGCGTTCAACATGCGCACCATCCGCGAGGCGCGGGCGGCGGGGCGGCTCGACCATCCGTCGGTGGTCGTGGTGCACGACGTCATCGAGGAGGACGGCCGGCCCTGGATCGTCATGCAGCTCGTGCGGTCCCGCTCGCTCGGCCAGGTGCTGCGCGAGGAGGGGCCGCAGCCTCCGCGCCGGGTCGCCGAGATCGGCGTCCAGGTGCTCGGGGCCCTGCGCGCCGCGCACGCCGCCGGGGTGCTCCACCGTGACGTGAAGCCGGAGAACGTCCTGCTCACCGACGCCGGCCGGGTCGTGCTGACCGACTTCGGCATCGCCACGATGCCCATGGAGACCGCGCTGACCACCACCGGCGGCCTGACGGGCACCCCCGCCTTCCTGCCGCCGGAGCGCCTGCGGGGCCTTCCCGCGGTGCCGGAGTCGGACCTGTGGTCCCTCGGCGCGACGCTGTACGCCGCCGTGGAGGGCAGGCCGCCGTTCGACCGGGGCGCGCCCGTGCCGACGATGGCCGCCGTCCTCCACGACGAGCCGGAGCCCGCCCGCCACGCCGGGCCGCTCGCGCCGGTGCTCGACGGCCTGCTGCGCAAGGACCCGGCCCGGCGCATGTCCGCCGCGGACACCGCCGAGGCCCTGGGCCGGGTGGCGGCGGGCGAGGCGCCGCGCGGGGGCAGGCAGGCGCGCCGGCGCGCCGAGCCCGCGGGCGCGCCGGCGGCCACCTCGCCCGAGATGCCGATCCCGTGGTCCACGAGCCCGTCCGCTCCCGTGCCGAAGCCGCGGCGCCGGCCGGGCCTGGCCGGGGTGCTCGTCGCCGTCCCTTTGACGCTCGTGGTGGTCGCCGCCGGGTGGTACGGCTTCGCCAGGCTCGTGGACGGCGCCACGCCGGACCCGCCCAACGCGCCGACCCTGACGGCCTCGGCGGGCGTGCCCACGGGCCCGGAGCCGCCGACCGCCGAGCCGTCGGCCACCTCCGCCGAGCCGTCGGCCGCGTCGCCGTCGCCCACCCGGACGGGCGTGCCGCGCGGGTGGCGCACCCAGCCCGACCGCCTGGGGTTCACCATCGCGCTCCCGCCCGGCTGGAAGGAGGTCGACCGCGAGCCGGCCCGCGTCTGGTACCGGCCTCCCGGCTCGGGGAGCTACCTGCTGGTCGACCTGACCCGCTGGGCCGACGGCGATCCGCTGACGGCGCTGCGCACGGTCGAGAGGCAGTCGCTGGCCGAGGGCCGGCTGCCCGGCTACCGGCTGGTCTGGTTACGGTCGCTCACGTACAAGGGGCGGCCGGCGGCCGACTGGGAGTTCACCTGGCAGATGGACTCGGGCCGGGCCCACGTCCGGGATCGCGCGTTCACCTCGGCCGACGGGCGGCACTTCGCGATCTACCTGCACACCCCGGACGGGCAATGGGCAGCACAATCTGCCTATTTTGATACGTTTGCGAGGAGTTTCCGACCTACTTGACTCCGAGGGCATGTGCCCGGCTTTTTCGGGTAGCTCGGCGATTATGCCGGAATCCTCCCAGGTCACAGACCGAGTCGTGGCAGGCAGGTACCGTCTGCTGGAGCCGATCGGACGCGGCGGAATGGGCACCGTCTGGCGGGCCCGCGACGAGATACTCGGCCGCGACATCGCCGTCAAGGAACTGATCGCGCCGCCGGAGCTGACCGGCCCCGAGCGCGAGATCTTCACCGCGCGGACCTTCAGGGAGGCGCGGGCCGCGGGACGGGTCAGCCACGCGGGCGTCGCCACCGTCTACGACGTCTTCGAGGAGAACGGCCACCCGTGGATCGTCCTCCAGTTGGTCCCCTCCGACACCCTCGGCGCGGTCGTCCGCGACCAGGGGCCGCTCCCCCCGGCCCGCGCGGCGACGATCGGCCTGGAGGTGCTGGCCGCGCTGCGCGCCGCGCACGACGCCGGGGTGCTGCACCGCGACGTCAAGCCCGACAACGTCCTGCTGGACAAGCGCGACGGGCGCGCGGTGCTGACGGACTTCGGCATCGCCATGCTCGACGACGACTCCCCCGTGACCCGCACCGGCACGCTGATCGGCACGCCCGCGTTCATCGCCCCGGAACGGGCGGCGGGCGGGCAGGCCACCCGCGCCTCCGACCTGTGGTCGCTCGGCGTGACACTGTACGTCGCGGTGGAGGGCCGCTCGCCCTTCCAGCGCGGCAACCCCCTGGCGACGCTGGGCGCCGTGATGCACGACCCGCCCGCGGCGATGCGGCTGGCGGGCCCGATGGCCCCCGTCCTCGCCGGCCTGCTCCAGAAGGACCCGGCGCGGCGGCTCACCGCCGAGGCGGCGGAGCGGAGCCTGCGCATGGTCGCGGCGGGCATCCACCCCGAGCCGACGGCGCCCGCCGCCGTGCCCGTCCCGGCGCCCAGGCCCGCGTCCGACACCCATCCCGCCACCCCCGTCCCTCCGATGACGGCCCCTGTGCCTCGGAAAGGGCGGCAGCCGGGTTCGGGCGGGCGCGGCATCGCGGTCGCGGGGGTCACCTCGCTGGTCCTGGCGGTGGGCCTGGTCGCGGGGGGGCTGGCCTGGGTGACGGCCAGGTCGGAGGGGACGAACCTGACCCCGATGGTCTCCCCCACGGTGCGGGTGACCGTCTCCGTCACGCCGACGGCCGAGCCGACCACGGCCGAGCCGGTGACCCGCCGGACCCCGGAGAACACCTCGCCCCGGCAGGTGAACCCGGTGCCCCAGCCGCGGCGCTCGTCCCCCGAGCCCAGCCAGGACGGGACCGGCAAGCCGGACGAGAACAAGGACAAGGACAGGAACAAGAAGAAGGACAAGAACAAGGACCGCCCCACCGGCGACCCCACGCCGAAGCCGAAGCCCACCAAGACCAAGGAGTCGGGCACCTCCGACGACCAGGGCGACGGCAACGACGCGGGCGACCAGCGCGACACCGACCAGGGCGGCCAGAACACCGTGCCGCCCGGTGACGGCATCGGCGCGCCGCACGACGGTTCCGGCGATCAGAACGACCAGGGCGCGCTGAGCGACCGCCACGATGGCGGGAACGTCCCGCTGCCCGGGGTGTGAGGCCGGGTGTGAGACGGCCCTCGGGGCCGCCGCCGGTCAGGACTCCGCGCGGACCACGTCGAGGGCGCGGGCCAGCTCGGCGGGGTAGTCGCTGGTGAAGGTCACCCACTCGCCGGTGACCGGGTGGTCGAAGGCGAGCGAGACCGCGTGCAGCCACTGGCGGGTCACGCCGAGGCGGGCCGCGAGCGTCGGATCGGCGCCGTAGGCGAGGTCGCCCACACAGGGGTGGCGGGTGGCCGCCATGTGGACGCGGATCTGGTGGGTGCGACCGGTCTCCAGCCTGATGTCCAGCAGCGACGCCGCCCGGAACGCCTCGATCGTGTCGTAGTGGGTGATCGACGGCTTGCCGCCGGCGACCACGGCGAACCTGCCGTCCCCCGCCGGATGCCGGTCGATGGGCGCGTCGATGGTGCCGCGCAGCGGGTCAGGGTGCCCCTGGACCAGCGCGTGGTAGCGCTTCTCGACCGTGCGCTCCTTGAAGGCCCGCTTCAGCCGCGAGTAGGCGACCTCGCTCTTGGCCACGACCATGACGCCGGTCGTGTTGGCGTCCAGGCGGTGGACGATGCCCTGCCGCTCGGCCGCGCCGCTGGTGGCGACCCTGTGCCCGGCGCCCAGCAGGCCGCCGATGACGGTCGGGCCGGTCCAGCCCACCGTAGGGTGCGCCGCCACGCCGATCGGCTTGTTCACCACGACGATGTCGTCGTCCTCGTACAGGACGCGCATGCCGGGGACGGGCTCGGCGACGGGCATCGGCGTGGTGGGCGGCGGGGGGATCACGACGTCCAGCCACGCGCCGGCGTGCACGCGGTCGGACTTGGCGGCGGGAGCGCCGTCGACCTGGACGTCCCCCGCGGAGATCAGCTCGGCGGCCAGGGTGCGCGAGAAGCCGAAGAGGCGGGCCAGCGCGGCGTCGAGGCGCTCGCCCTCCAGCCCGTCGGGCACCGGGAGACTGCGCTGCTCACCCATGCCGCTCGCCTCCCCGCTCCGGGGATTCCTGGGAGGGCTCGGTGGCGGCGTCCTCGGCGGGGGCCGCGGGCCCGTCGCCCGCGCGGGACCCGTCGAGCTGGTGCCCTCGCCAGGCGAGCAGCACGGCGAGGATGCCGCCGCAGACGATCGCGGAGTCGGCGACGTTGAAGACGGGGAAGCGCCCGGGGAACGCCTCGATCCAGTCGACGACGTGTCCCTGCAGGGGGGCGGGAGCGCGGAAGAGGCGGTCGGTGAGGTTGCCGAGGGCGCCGCCGAGCAGCAGGCCGAGGGTGATCGCCCACGGGACGCTGCGCAGCCGCCGCGCCGTGCGGAGGATCGCGATCACCACGCCGAGGGCGATGACGGTGAAGACGACCGTCATGCCGGTGCCGATGCTGAACGCCGCCCCCGAGTTGCGGATGACGCGGAGCTGGAGCAGGTCGCCGACCAGGCGGAGCGGGTCCTTGCCCTCCAGCTCCCGTACCACGATGGTCTTGCTGATCAGGTCGAGCACGTAGACGAGGACCGCGACGACGACGAGGCCGCCGATCCGCCGGGCGCGCGCGGGCCCGGGGCCACCGGGAGGGCGGCCCGAGGCGTCCGGCGGGGTGTTCAGCGGCGCTCCTCCCGCTGCTTGCACGACACGCACAGCGTCGCCCTCGGGAACGCCTGCAGGCGCTCCTTGCCGATCGGCTTGTGGCACGATTCGCACACTCCGTATGTTCCCGCGTCGATGCGGGCGATCGCCCGCTCGTTCTGCGCGATGAGGTCGCGCGCATTCAGGGTAAGGGCGATCTCACGTTCGCGCTCATAGGTCTTGGCGCCCGCGTCCGCCTGGTCGTCCCCGGCGCTGTCGCTGATGTCGCCGGAGGCGATCTGTGACTCGGCCCTGGCGACCTCGGCGCCGAGCTCCTCGGTCTCCCCGTGCAGGCGGGCGCGCACCTCCGACAGTTCCCGATCGGTCCATACGGCGTCGCCGCTCGTCTCGGTGGCGGTCTTGGCCGCCCGCGTCATACCCGCCATGAAGGTCTCCTCGCCGATCGACCAGATGAACAGTGCGGGAAGCATAGGTCGGCCATTTCGGAAGAACAAACGACGCGCCGACCGTTTACGCCATCCGTAATCCTGGATCTACCTGGTCAGCGTGGCCTTTCCCGCGCGACCTGGTGCGCTGTACGCCAAAGTTCGCCAGCGTGCGGCTAGGTCCGGGGTCGTTGTCACCCAGGTAGTCACTCCAGAGATCTCCGCAAACCGGAAGTGCTCCATACCTGAGACGTACGTCACGCTTGCCGATCCACCACATATGTGTCCCCTGTCGACGCTCCTTCCATGCCCGGGGCAGCCCTCACGGCCAGAGCGCCTCCCCAGGAGGGCATCGCGTCACCCGGCACTGCGGCCGCACTACAGTGGTGCGCACCACCACGCACTCAGTCGAGGAGTCCCGTCGAGCATGGGGGAAGTGACAGAGCGCGTCGAGCGCTCGATACGAGAGCTGATCACGTCAGGAGACCTGGGCCCGGGCGGTCGGCTCCCCTCCGAACGCACCCTTGCAGCAGAGCTTGAGGCCGGCCGCACGACCGTGCGGCTAGTCCTGATGAAGCTGGCCGCTGAGGGGATCGTTCGCAGCGAACATGGCCGCGGATACTTCGCCAACGCTGCGAACGACGAGACGAAATGACGCGGCTGCTCATTCTCGGCGGTACTGCCTTCATCGGCCGTGCTATAGCTGCCGAGGCAATCGCCCAAGGTTTCGAGGTTACAACTTTCAATCGCGGCCATACTGGTGAAGACGTAAGCGGAGTAACCGCGATTCGCGGCGACCGCTACGCGCCGAAAGACGTCGTGAGACTGACGCAATCCGGGTCATGGGACGCGGTGATTGACACCTCCGGCTACGTGCCCCGAAACGTGTTGAGCGTTACCCGTACCCTTGCCCCCCTCACCAGTCGCTACCTGTTCATGTCCTCGGTGAGCGTTTACGCTGACTGGCCGATTAAGCCGCTCACAACGGAATCGTCTCTGCTGGAATGCCCTCCGGACGCGGACGAGAATTACGGCGTAGACGTCGAGGACGGTCCAACCAGATACGGCTATCAGAAGTCCGGCTGTGAAATGGCCGTGCGTATCAGCCTTGGCGACGAGCGCACTACCGTGCTCCGGCCCGGCGTCGTACTAGGACCACACGAGTACGTCGGCAGGCTTCCATGGTGGTTGCGACGTATCGCCCAGGGAGGCCGCACGCTAGCGCCGGGGAAGCCGGAGCGAACGATTCAGCCGGTTGATGTCAGAGACGTCGCACTGTTCGCTCTCCGTTGTATTACCGAGGGCACCTCTGGAGCCTTCAATGTCACAGCTCCCGTCGACGGCGAGACGTTCGGCGGATTTCTAAACTTTTGCGCCAAGGCCACAGAGGCCGAGCCGGAATTCGTATGGGTGCCAGATGACATTCTGCTCAGGAGTGGAGTGCGCCAATGGTCCGAGCTACCACTTTGGCGCACATTCCCCGGCGTGTGGCAAGTGGACTCCAGTAGCGCTCTCGCGCACGGCCTGACATGCCGACCGTTGAGCAGGACCATTCAGGACACCTGGGAATGGCTGCTCAACTCCCCCATGGCTCAAATAAACGTTCGCTCTAGCGAGATTGGCCTGGATCTCAGCCGAGAGCAGGCGATTCTCGCAGCTTTGACTAGATGACCCCTTCAACTGATTCTGGCCTGGATGCCGTATCCCCTAGCCAATCAGTGATTCGATCAGCCAATTCCTTGGCACCGGGGTCCGTTCTCCATCGTGGGGCATCCAGCAGAGACTTAACTCTCCCGATTCGGCCAGTCAGGGAGGCATTGCGTAGCACGGATGGAAGGGCAAAAACCGTGCTCAGCTCATCCTCGGCCGCGTCTCGGTCCCTCAACAGCAGTTGAGCTGCCGCCAAGTCAATCCGGGCTCCCGTAACCGGAGAGAAGGGACGCTGCGCTTCTGGGACCACAGCGTAGGCGTCAAGCGCCAGCTGGGCGTGACGAGCCGCTTGCTTCCCATCCCCGAGATGAAGCCACGCGGCGGCCGCGCACGCGGCCGCACGAGCATCATCAAACGTGAACTCTCCACGAATCTCATCGTGCAGTTCATCGGGGTATTTTTGAGCTGCCTCTCGATCCCGTTCCGCCGCCGCTAGCACCTCAGCCGCCGCTCCGGCGTCGCCGTTGACTGCATGAGCACGGCTAGCGATGTACCGCAATCGATACCGCGAGGCCCCCTCAGGAGCGACTGCGAGTCCACGGGCGATGAAGTTAAGCGAGCGTGTTGGCTCTTCACGCCAGAACGCCAGAGTGCCCTGCAAACCGAGAGCCCATGCCTGCAATGACCTATGTCCGGCGAGATCAGCGTACGTGGTGGCGGAGTTCGCCAGCGTTCCCGCAGCCTGCCAGTTACCTAGATCAAAGGCGATAGACGCCATCAAGGCATTGGTCTTGCCCATTACAAAGTAGAGGTCAATCAACTCGGAGGGCCGGCGCGTCTGCTCCACCAGGGAGCGAGTGAGATCGCGCGTTGCTCGCGCATCAGCGAACACGGTCATGGGCGGCCGAGACGAGTAGGCACGGGCCACACTGACGACTCGGTCGTGAAGGTCATTGATGGAATCGACGTCGCACCGTACAGCCCTCAATGCCGCATCTTCCGCCGACTCTTGCGCAGCAGCCATCATCACCTCTCGCGGTTCGGGACGCTGCACGTCGCTTGACTGCTTTGCCCCTGCCTCCATTAGCAGTCCGAATCGAGCCTTCACCGTCTCCGGCGCTTTTTCAAGTGCGACGTCTAATAGTTGCTGCATGGACGGTTGCGGAATGATTTCGGGCTCCGCATCCCACTTTGCCACCGTCCGAACCGCGATACCCAGATGATGCGCAAACGCCTCAACGCTCAGCCGTAGGGCCGCTCTAAGAACGCCCGCCTTTCGCCCCGTCCAAAGATCGATAACCACTACGGATCTCCCCGGGTTCGGTCCTCCACCTGCATGCCTACATGGCAAGTGCATCACAAATGCAGGGTCGATGCACTGCTTGTGCATGGCCTGGAGTGGGTCCATAGACGTTCACTTGAGTACGCAAGGAAACGCCAACATCCAGAAGCGCTTGACACTGGTGCGCACCAGTTGCTCTACTACTGGTGCGCACCAGTTGAGGAGGCGCAAAGAAGGCCCCGGCGGGTGGCTGCCCGCCAGGGCCTGATCAATCGATCCCTGTCCCTTGACCTGGGGCGCCCATCGACCAAGACGTCGCCCCAGGTCTTCAAACAAGGAGTTCCCAGGATGGCACGACAGACGACGGTTGACCACATCCCCCTCCACGCGGGTTGGCCCGACGGTGAGCGTCCCTCGGGGTGGCCCGGCACCAACCCGGGCCGCAACGTCCGCGACGAGTACGACAAGCAGCAGGCCAAGAAGGGCCAGCAGGCGGGGCAGGCGACCCGATGAGCGACGCCAAGCAGACCCAGCAGACCGCCCGCGGTCAGCAGTGGCCGGCGGGCGCGAACTCCGGCCCGACGCGCCCGCTGCACACCTGTTCGTGCGGTGCGGTCAGCTCCGACCCGATCAACCACGACCACGACCGCAAGGGCGGCCGCCGGTGACACGCCGGGATGTGCAGGGCTACGCCCTCGACCTGGTCGCGCTGTCGGAGTCCCAGCAGTCCGGCAAGTCCGGCAAGGACAGGCCGCCGGCGCTTCCGGGGCCGGTGCGGATTCCCCCTGCGGCGTCCCGGCCGCCGCGCCGGTAGCGCCGCTGTTGCGGGTGCTCGCCCGGTCCTCGGTTCTCTCGGGGTTCGGGCGGGTGCCCGGAGCAGCCGCTCCGCCCACCTCCCTCTCTGCAAAGGAGCCCAACCATGCCCTTCACCTATCGCATTGCCGCGGCTGGTGGTGGCCGATGAGCGCCGCCGTCATGGACGCGACCGGGCAGCTTGCCGCGGCGCGGCTGCTGGTGGACCTGCTGGAGCGGGGCGATCTGCCGCCGGTCCAATGGAACGTGTACGCGATCAGCCCCGGCGACCTAGCGGGGCAGATCAGCCACTACTCCGGCGATCTGGCCGCCCGGCTGAAGGCGTTGAGCGTCTACGCCGCGCTGCTGGGCGTCCCGGTGATCCTGCGCCGCTGGAT
Source organism: Sphaerisporangium album (assembly GCF_003323745.1). Classification (GTDB taxonomy): domain Bacteria; phylum Actinomycetota; class Actinomycetes; order Streptosporangiales; family Streptosporangiaceae; genus Sphaerisporangium; species Sphaerisporangium album. Next base: position 140,879 of record NZ_QOIL01000001.1, on the reverse strand, counting down.
CCCGCGCGAGAAGGGCGGATCCCTGCACGCGCGGGGCGCCTTGCACGGCGTCGCGGTGGACGTGTGGACCGCCGTGGACGCCGACGAACTGGCCGCCCTGGACGGCCCCGAGCTCGCCGGGACGCTCGGTGAGCGGGTGGCGTGCTCCGGTTGCCAGGTCGAGATGTTCGCCCTGCCGGGCGTGCCGCTGACCGCGATGCCGCACGTGTGCCCGCGCTGCGCGCCCTACACCCCGAGTGCCGGGGGGATCTGAGATGGGCGGCGAGAGCGATCTGGAGATCTACCGCGAGCGTCAGGCCGAGCTACGCGCGCAGGGCGTGGGGCCGGTGGAGGCGCTGTGCACGGCGATGAACGAGGCGCGCGAGCGCATCCACCAGCGCGAAGAGGCGTGGCTGGACGAGCAAGAGCGCCTTGGCCGGATCTGACCGCGAGCTGTTGTTGCGGGTGCCCATCCGGTCTGCCCCGGCCGGACGGGTGCCCGGAGCGCCTGCTCCAGCACCACCGGAAGTTCAAGCGGCCCCGACCTCACCGACCAAAGCAGCGTCGGGGCCGCGCCCCCACCAACGGAGGTACATCCATCATGGCGACCGCGTTCGTCGTCACCAAAATCGCCGACGACATCCAGCTCTACCGCATCCCGGACGCGATGAAGGTTCTCGGGCTGGGCCGCAGCGTCATCTACGAGCTGCTGCGCTCGGGGCGGCTGCGCTCGGTCCGCGAGGGCCGCGCCCGGCTCATCCCCGCCACCGCCATCCGCGACTACGTCGCGCTGCTGGAGCGCGAGGCCGGGGAGGGCGGTGCCTGATGAGCAGGGAATACGGCTACGAGGCCAGCCAGGCGCTCCGGACGCTGGCCGAGATTCGCGACCAGATGGAGCGGGCGGCCGAGCCCCGTCAGGAGCTGACCGAGGTGCGCGACGAGCTGGCCGGCATCGGTATCACCCTCGCCGGGGTCCGTACCTGGCTGGTTGACGTCGCCGCCGCCGTGCGGGAGCTGGCCGCCGCGGTGCGCGAGCAGCCCCGCCGTCGCTGGTTCTCGCGCAGGACTGAGGCCGGCCGATGAAGGCGCCCTTGTCGCAGAAGCAGATCGTGGCGGCCGAGAGGACGCTGAACGTCGGCACGTGGGCCATCACCGCGGGCGCCATCTTGTTCAGCGTCTTGACGGTGACGCCGCTTGTCGTGCGGGTCACCCCGGATGGGTGGGACTGGACGGCGCCGATCCTGCCGGTCGTCGTCGACGCGGCCGTGGTGATCGTGATCCGGCTGGACTCGACGGTGTCCCGGCTCGGGGGCAGCGGCGGGGCCTGGCCGGTGGTGCTGCGCTGGCTCACCGGCCTGTTCACGGTGGCGCTGAACGTCGGCGAGTCGGCGTGGAAGAAGGATCTTGCCGGGGTCGCTGTCCACGCGGTCGCCCCGTTGCTGTTGATCGTGACCGCTGAGGCCGGTTTGGCCTATCGGCGGGCCATCGCCAGGGCGCTGGATCGGATCGAGCGTGAACAGCAGGCGGAGGCCGAGCGGCAGCGTGTTCACGAGCGGGCCGAGCGTGAGGCCCGTGAACGGGCCGAGCGTGAGCGTGAACAGCGCGAGCGTGCCGAGCGTGAACGCGAGCAGGAGCGGGCCGAGCGGCGTGAGCGTGAAGCCCGTGAACACGCCGCCACCTTGGAGCAGCAGCGGCGCGAGCACGAGGCACGCACGGCCCGTGAGCAGCGCGAGGCCGAGGCCGCCCTGCGCCGCGAGGAGGCCGAACGGGAGGAGCGCAGGCAGGAGCGGGAGCGCCAGCAGCGGGCCGAGCGCCAGCAGGCCGAACAGGCTGAGCGGGAGCGCCGTGAACGCGAGCAGCGCGAGCACGCCGAGCGTGAACGTCAGGCGCGTGAACAACAGGAGCGGCAGGCCCGTGAACGGGCTGAGGCGCTCGCCCGTGAACGCCGCGAACGTCAGGCCCTGAACGCTGCGCGCGGCGGCGTGAACGCTTTGGCGAACACCCGCAAGACGCCCGCGGTGAACGCCCCGCGGCTACTGGAGGCCGAGGCGCGCAGCCTCGTTGTGAACACCCCCGGTGCGAGCGTGCGCGACCTGGCGGACAAGACCGGCTGGTCGATCGGCTGGGTCTCCAAGGTCCGCAACGAGGCGACCGGGGACCAGGGCGCGACTGAGGACCGGGGCCGGGAGGTGGCGGTATGACGCCCGCCGTCGTCCGGCACCTCCCGGCCATCGAGCGCCACAGGGACGAGACCGGCCACCGGTTCTACCGCCTGGCCTGCACGTGCGGGGCGACCGGCCAGGAACACCCGGCGCGGCGTCTGGCCGAGTGGGACCTGAACGAGCACGTGGCGGGCCTGCCGAAGGTCCCGGCAGCGAAGCAGTGCAACGACCCCGGGCGCCACGACCGCCGCGTGTGGGAGCCGTGCGAGGTGTGCGAGCTACAGGAGCCGCTGTTCGACTGCGGAGCGATGCCATGACCACCGAGACCGACACCACGACCGGCACCCGGACCGATACCGCGACCGCTGGCCCCGGCGATGCCGCCACCCCGGCCGTTCCGGTCGACGTGCCCGAGGGCGAGGACGCCGAGCTGCTCCAGGAGGCGCCCGACCCCCGCCTGCCTGCCGAGGAGGACGGCGAAGAGGACGAGGGCGACCAGGACGAGGAGCAGGAGCGGCCGGGGATCGCGGCCGGGCAGTTGCTGGCCGCCGGGGTGCTGGCCACCGGGCTGGGCGGTTACGGGTTGTTCGAGGTGGCGGGGCCGTGGGGCCTGGCCGCCGGTGCCGCCGCTGCCGGTGGGGCGGCCTATACCCGGTTCCGCCGGGGCCGCGAGGGGCGTGAAGGCCGGTCCGGAGGCGGGAGCGCGTCCGGGCTGGGCGGTTCGTCGTCGTGGCCGCGGTTGGGCTCGCTGATGGGCGGCGGCCGTGGCGGCCACGCGGGTGGCGGCGGGTCGGCCGGTGGCCGCCGGCCGGGCACTGGCGGGGGCGGCCGGGCCGGGCGTACCGGGTCGCGTCTGGGCACGCCGGGCGGCGGCCGTGGCGGCGGCGGTGCTGGTGGCGGGGCGCGGCGGGCGTTCGGCCGTCTGGCCTCGGCCCTGGGCGGCGGTGGTGGTTCCCGCGGTCGTGGTTCGTCCGGCCGCTCATCAGGCTCTGGGGGCGGCGGTGGAGGCCGGTCCCGTACTCGTGGAGGTGGGGGCGTGCCGCGTGCGACCAGCGGCGGGAGACGGCGCGCGGGCGGTCCGGCGGTGCGGGCCGCGCACGCTGTGGGCCGGGCCGGGGCCCGTACCGGGCGGGCGGCCAAGTGGGCGGCCGGGAAAGGCGCGAGCTGGACCGGCAAGGCCGCCCGCGCCACCGGGCGGCGCGCGGCCGCGCTAGCCGACCGGGTGACCGGCGGCCGGGCGTCGGCGAGCTGGCGGGCGGCCGCCGGCGCCAAGGGCTGGAAGGCGTCCCGCGCGGCGTCCCGCAAGGCGTGGGGGCGGGGCCGGGTGCGGCTGGTCGCCGAGCTGGTGGCGCTGGTGGCGTGGCTGAGCGGCCCGATCCGGCGCCGTCTGGCCGAGCGCAAGGCCCGCCGCGAGGCCGAGACGCAGACCGGCCAGGAGACCAGCTCGCAGACGGCCGCCCCGGACGCCGCTCCCGAGGCCACCCCTTCCGGTACCACGGTGAGCGCCACGTGCGCCCGGTGCGGCGCCACGCACACGGTCACGCTCGCCGCCGGGGAAACCGCCCGCGCCCTGACCTGCGAGTGCGGCCAGGAACTGCTGTTCATCCGCAAGAGCGCCGAGCCGGAGCAGACCGGCACGGCCGATGCATCCACCCCCGCCGGCCGCCCGGGACAGCCCCGGCCCCGGTCGTCGGACCAACCAAGGAGATCACGTATGTCCGAGTCCAGCAGCTCTGGGTTTCCGCTGGTGACGCTGTCGGCCGAGATGCACGCGGCCGCCGCGTCCTACGGCACCGACGAGATGACCGAGGTGGCCATGCACATGGACATGCTCGGCGAGGTCCCGGCCAACGTCGCGCTGGCCATCCGCACGATCACCACCCGGTGGGAGAGCGAGTACCCGATCGACCCCAGCGTGATCGAGCTGCTGGGCCAGCTCTACACGGGGCTGATCTCGCTGGTCGAGATCGCTGAGCAGGTAGGCCCGCACTTCCGCACCGTGCACGAGGCCGACATGGCCCGCCACGAGGCGCCGCGTACCGGCGAGGAGAAGTGGAACGTCGGCTGACCCGGCCCGGCGCGCGCTCCTGATCCACCCGCACATCCAGAAGGGACATCCCACGGTGACCACCGCCAAGCACAGCAAGAAGACCTCGACATCGGGGGCCGGGCGGCTGGACTGGTCGCTCGCCCCGCGCGGCCCGGTCAGCGCCGCCGGTATGGGCACGCTGGCCCTGGCCGCGGCGGCCGCGTTCGGCGATGTGGCCGACGTCGCGCCGTTCTGGCCGGTCGCGGCGGCCACCGTGGGATGCGCCGGAGCGATCGTGCAGGCCCACAAGCGCAACCTCGCCCCCTCGGCGCTGTTCTACCGGCTGGGCTGCTGGGCCGGGGCGGGCGGCTGGCTGACCTGGGGCCTGACCGCTTCGACCCCGTGGACCCGGGAGAGCATGCTCACGCTCGGGGTCGGGGCGCTGGGGTCGGTGGTGTTCCACTCCCTGGCCCACCGCACCCGGCCCCGGCCCTCGGTGGCCGGCGGCCAGACGCGCACGGGTGTGCTGCTGCGCCGGGACGCGGTCATCGCCGAGCAGTGGCAGGCCCGGTTCTTCCGGGTCTGCAAGGCCCGGATCGAGGTCACCGACGTCAAGCACTGGCCCGGCGGCGGCGGACTCACTCTGACCTGCCTGCTGCCCCTGCAGGGGGCGGGCGGGCAGACCCCGACCCGAAGCCTTGTCGCCATGCGCGCCGACGCGCTGGCCACCGACGCCCAGCTCCCGGCCGGGTGCGGCGTCGAAGTGCTCCCCGGTGCCCATCGCGGGGAGTTCCTGCTCAAGGTCGCGACCAAGAACCGGCTGCACGAGTCCATCCCGTACTCCGGGGAGCTGTCGCCCCGGTCGGTCAACGAGCCGATGACCTACGGGTTCCACAAGGACGGCGCCCCCGCCCAAGCTGAGCTGCGCCAGCATTCGGGGCTCATCGTCGGGCAGAAGGGCTCGGGTAAGACGAACCTGCTGCACGTGGTGACCGGCGAGAACGGCCGGGCGGTGGACACCCTGGTCTGGCACATCGACCTCAACGGCGGCGGCATGTCCCAGCCGTGGCTGCACGCCTGGCTGGAGGGCCAGACCGGCCGCCCGGCGATCGACTGGGCCGCCTGCACCATCGAGGACGCGCAGGTCATGGTGGACGCCGCGATCCGCATCGCCAAGGACCGCAAGCGCTCCTACCGCAAGCTGAAGATCCAGGCCAACAGCAACCTGCTGCCGGTGTCCTCCGCCCTGCCCGAGATCCTGATCATGCTGGACGAGGGCGCCGAGGTGATGAACCCCCGCCACCAGCCAAAGAGTCCCAAGGGCAAGCTGCGCGACGGCCTGGAGGAGGTCATCCGGATCGCCCGCAACGAGGGCGTCAACGTCGTGCTGTCCAGCCTGCGGGCGACCCAGGGGCTGATCTCCCGGGACGTGATCACCCAGTGCGCGTGGGCGGTCGGCATGCTGGTCTCCGACCCCGCCGAGCTGACCTACCTGTTCGGCATGACCGCGCAGATGTACCGGGCGATCGACCCCGAGGAGCTGGCCGGCCCCGGGTGCGCGTTCGGCCGCGACGGCACCACCACCCCGCGGGCGCTGAAGGTCGCCGAGATCAACCCCGCCCAGATCGTCGCCGCCTCACTGGAGATCAGCCGCCGCCGCCCCGAGCTGGACGAGGCCAGCGCCCGTGTCGCCGGCCACGCCTACGCCACCCGCTACCAGCGGATGCGCGCCGCGTTCGCCGACCTCGGCGACCAAGACGAGGACTTCGACGGCTACCAGCATGGCCAGGAGCACGGCGGCCAGGGCGCCGAGATCGCCCCCGTGGTGCCGATGCGCCGTCAGCCCTACAGCCAGCCTCGCGCCGCGCACCCGGTGCCCCGGCCTGCTGCGCCGGTCGCCCAGGTCACCGGGTCGGCCTCGGCCTGGCCCGCCCCGCACGAGCTGCTCCGCAACCGCGCCGCGGCCGCCAGCGGGGAGCGCGTCTCGCGGGCGGCGGCCTGGCCCGACCCGCCCCGTCCCCGCCGCCTGCACGCCGAGCAGACCACCGCGCCCGGCGACGGGCACGGCGCCGCGCAGCGTCCCCAGCTCGACCAGCTCCCCGCCGCCCCAGCCCGTCCCGTCCCCCAGATCCTGCGCCGCGCCCTGGAGGTGTTCGACGCCGCGCGCACGACCCGGCTGCACAGCGAGGAGCTGGCCGCCGCGCTCGGCATCCTCGCCGTCGACCACGACGGCGAGCGCGGCGACGTCCTGGCCCTGGCCGCGCTGCTGCGCCCCCTGGGCGTCGCTCCGCTGCCCAACCCGTTCTCCCGGGGCGGCCAGCGCGGCCGCGGCTACGAGCGCGGCGACCTCGTCGCGGTTGCGCAGCGTATCGCCCGAGGCGAGATCGACGTGCCGCGCGAGGTCGCCAACTGGGCCACCGCCTGACCGTGGGGGGTACACGTGTACCCCCCACACCATGCACGACCCCCCACGTGTACCCCACACACCCGCCTGACCAGCTCAAACGGCGGGGTGTGCGGGGTGTGCGGGGCGAACCAGCCCCCCTCCCGAGAGCCTCGGAACGCCCCGGACCCCCCCTCCCCGGAGCACCCGCACACCCCCACGACCCCCACGCCTTCGCCCTCCCCGGCACCGCCCACCGCCTGCCGCCATCACCATTCGCCATCACTCACCGCAACCAAGGGAGAACCGCAATGACCACACCGACCACGCCGACCACGCCGACCACGCCGACCACGCCCATCTCGGGCCGGGCGGCCTACGCCTGCGACCAGCTACGCCGCGCGGTGCTGAGCACCGCCGCCGTCCTCCTGGTCCCAGCCGACCTCGCCGACGCCGGCAAGGTCCTGCGGGCCGTCGACCCGCTGGCCCGGTGGGCCGAGGCCGCCGATGGCCTGCGCGACATCGAGGCACGCACCGAGGCCATCCAGCGCCACCACAGGAACGTGACGGCCGCCCACCTCACCCACCGCCACACCCTGCCCCCGACCGCGGAGGAGTTCCTGGCCGGGGTCGAAAGGCTCCACCACTACCTCAGCACCGGCCGGGCCGGCGACGCCCCGGCCACGCACGAGTGGAACGTCTGACCCCGGCCCCTCGGCCCGTCGCTGTTGCGGGTGCCCGCCCGGCCCTGCCCTTTCTCCAAGGGGCCGGGCGGGTGCCCGGAGGAGCGGACCGGCTCCCCCGCCCCCACCGTCAGGAGAGGAACCTCATGGCCCTCAACTCCACCGCCCCCAGCTCCACCGCCACGGCCACGGCGACGACGGCGGCCGCCAAGGCGGTCACGGTCACCTCGTTCGGCTACGGCCACGCCCCGGCCCCCGAGGCCGAACTGACCATCGACGCGCGCCGGTACCTGCGCAACCCGCACCACGACGCGGCCATGCGCGACAAGACCGGCCTGGCCGCGGACGTGTACCTGCACGTGATGATCACTCCGGGCGCGCGTGGTCTGGTGCGCAACCTGACCACGATGACCGCCGACATGCTGCACGACGCCACGGGCCGCCCCCAACACCTGGTGCGCGTGGCCATCGGATGCGCCGGCGGCCGCCACCGCTCGGTAGCCCTGACCGAAGCGTTGGCCAACGAGCTGGCCCTGCTCGGCATCGACGTCACCGTCGAACACCGCGACGTCGACAAGCCTCTCCTCACGCTGGCCCACCACGCAGACGACCAGCCCGTGACCCACACCGACCCCGACGTGCTGAGCCGGGGCGTCACCGAGGGATGGGCCGACCCGATCACCGACCCCTCGCAGATCGACTGGGAGGCCCGGCAGGCCGCCGCCCTGGTGCCGTTCCAGGTCGTGGCCGGCCGCCCGCTCAACCCCTGCGCGCCGACCGGCATCCGCTACGGACGTAACGAGCTCGGGCACTGGGGAGAGCAGGTCTGCGCCGACGCCATCGCCACCCTCCACGACCAGGACGGCCACCGGTACATCGCCATGATCTGGCGCGGAGACGGCCACGGATGCGCCCTGCCCGGCGGCAAGGTCGACACCGGCGAGGAGCCCACCCACGCCGCGATCCGCGAGCTCGCCGAGGAGACCGGGCTCGCCCTGGGGGAGAACGACGCCATTCTGATCGCGCTCCCGGCCCGCGTCGTCCCCGACCCGCGCGCCTCGGACGAGGCATGGATGGTCACCGTGCCCGTCCGCGCCCACATGGGCACCCGGCCCCGCGACCAGTTCCCCACGCTGACCGGCGCCGACGACGCCGACCGCGCCGAATGGATCCCCTCCGACACCTACGAGCAGCTCGTCGACCACCTCGCCGCCCTCGGCGGCACCGTGTTCGCCGCGCACCAGGCGATGCTCGCCGAGCTACTCGCCTGACCGTCCCCCGAGCACGACGGGCGCGTACCGGCGTCGCCACTCCGCCAAGAACGTCCACGCCGGACGCGCCCGCACCATCCCCGATCCACCAGATCAGGAGGTAACCCCCATCATGACCCTTCGACGGTTCCTTCCGCATTTCGACTGGCCCGGCCCGTACACCATCGACAACCTCGACTACCTCACGGTGCTGCTGGTGGCCTCCCCCGTGGCCGAAAAGCTGGCCAGCTTCGCCCGCGGGGCCGAGGAGCAGACCGCGCGCGACCGCGACCCGCAGGAACTGCTCGGGGATGGCGAGCAGACGTTCGCCGAGCACCTGCGGTCGCTGGCCGAGGCGCTTTTGGCCACGGCCGGCACCGACGAGCACACCCTGCGCGTCCTGGCCGAAAGCCGGTTCATCACCGTGCGCACCTACGTCGCCAAGAACCGGGCCACGCCCGCGGACGTGCTGCTCGATCTGGCCTACAGCCCGTACGCCATCATCAGCAAGGCCGCCACCGGCAACCCCGCGCTGCCGCAGGAGCACCTGGAGACCCTCGCGGTACTGGGCAGCGACTGGCAGCGCATGGGCGCCATGTTCAACCCGAACCTCACCCAGCAGATGGTCCAGGCAGCCGCCCGCGACCAGGCGCCCGGGGTACGCTGCCGCGCCGCCCAGTCGGCGATGGCCGGCCCCGGCGTCCTGACCGTCCTGGCGGCCGACCCCGAGCCGCTGGTCCGCGCCTGCGTCGCGCAAAACCCGGCCGCTCCCGAACCGGCCTTGACGGCGCTGATGCGCGACGACTGCCTCGACGTCCGGCTCGGCGCCGCCGGCAACCCCGCGCTCCCGCCGGTCGTGGCCGCGTGGCTGGCCACCGACCCCGAACCGCGAGTGCGCGCGCGCCTGGCGGTCAACCCGGCCTGCCCGCCCGCCACGCTCACCGCGCTCACCCACTACCGGCAGCCGGTGCAGATCCGCCAGAACGCGGCCATGAACCCCCGCTGCCCCGAGGACACCCGCATCCGGCTGCGCACCACGGACCGCTCGCCCTACGTGCGCCAGGCGGCACGAGCGCGATAACCGGCCTTCCGCGCCCCCGCGGCGATGCTCGCCGAGCTACTCGCCTGACCGTCCCCCCGAGCACGACGGGCGCGTACCGGCGTGGCCTTCCGCCAAGAACGTCCACGCCGGACGCGCCCGCACCATCCCCGATCCAACAAACAGCGAGACCAGGAGGTACCTCCCATCATGACGACTCTCCCCGACCTCGCGGCGGCCGCTGTCGTGGCCACGCTCGACGTCGAGGCCGCCGCCGTGCGCGCCGAGCTGGCCCGCTGCGACGGCAAGGCGGGCACGCTGCTCGCCTTCGCCGGCACCGCGTTCTCGCTGCTGGCCGCCCTGGCCGTCGGCACCACCGCCGCCGCGCACCTGCCCCTGCCGGTCCAGGCCGGGCTGTGGGCCACGGTGGTGCTGCTGGCCGCCTCCGTCGCGGTCCTGCTCGGCGTCATCCTGCCCGCGCTACCACGCCCCAGGCAGGGAACCGGATTCACCGCCCACGCCGGATGCGACGTCGGCCAGTTCCTGGCCGTGCTCGCCGACGACGCCGACGCCCCACGCCGACGCGCCTCCGACGTTATCCGCCTGTCGACCATCGCCATGGCCAAGTACCGGCGGCTGCGCACCGCAGCCTGCCTCATGTACGCAGCCCTGGCCGTCCTGATCGCCACCCTGCCCATCGGGGCCCTCATCTGACCAGCGCTCACACCGTTCCACGGCCTGCGACGTCCCAAGGAGAACACCACCGATGCCGAGGACTGACCTCACCAGCTACGCGCTAGCCGCCGCCGCGCGCGGCTGGCACGTCTTCCCGCTCGCCCCCAGGGACAAGGTCCCATTGGAGGGGTGGAGCTGGACCCGCAAGGCCACCACCGACCCCGACGTGATCCACCGCTGGTGGAGGCGCCACCCCTTCAACATCGGCATCGCCTGCGGTCCGTCCGAGCTGGTCGTGGTCGACCTGGACGTTGCCAAGTCCGGCGACCAGCCCCCGCCCGAATGGGACCTGCCCGGCGTGACCGGCGGCGCCGACGTGTTCGCCCTGGTCTGCCAGCGTGCCGGGCACCTGGTGCCGCTGGAGACCTTCCAGGTCCGGACCCGGCTCGGCGGCTGCCACCTGTACTACGCGGCCCCGGCCGGGGTGGAGTTGGGCAACACCCGCGGCGAGGACGGCAACGGCCTGGGCTGGAAGGTCGACACCCGCGCCCGCGGCGGGTACGTCGTCGGCCCCGGCAGCCACGTCGACCTCCCTGACGGCACCGGCACCTACCAGGTGCTGCACCGCGCCGTCCCGGCCCCGCTGCCGGGATGGCTCGCCGAGCGGCTACGCCCGGCCCCCCGTCCGCCACAGAAGCCGGTGGCGGTGCCGGTGGCCACCGACCGGCACGGCGCCTACCTGCGCGCGGCCGTGGTCGCCGAGCTGGCGCGCGTCACCGGTTCGCCCCCGGACGGCCACAACAACGCCCTGTACCACGCGTCGATCGCGCTCGGCCAGCTGGTGGCCGGCGGCGCGCTGGCCGAGGCCGAGGTGACCGCCTGGCTCGCCGACGCCGCCGCGCAGGTCGGGCAGGGCGCCGGGGAGGCGCACCGTACCATCGCATCCGGCCTGCGCGCCGGAGCCAAGCGACCCCGCCAGGTGGCCGCGTGACCAGCACCAAGCACGTGCACGTGGGCTCCGGGCCCGAAACGATCCGGGTGCTCAAGGCCGCCCTGGCCGACCAGTTGCTGCCCGACACCTACGTGTCGGGCGGCGCACTGGTGCACATGGAGACCATCTCAGGCGGGCAGGCCAGCCCGGCCGCCGACGAGGACTCGCCCCTGCCGGTCACCGCGAGCACGATCACTCCGGCCACCCTGGCCGGGCTGCTGGCCGAGCACGCCTACGTCTACCGGCTGCGCTCCCGCAAGGAAGGCAAGGGCAAGGAGGTTGATCTCTACGAGGAGGAGGTCACCCCGCCCCGGGACATCCTGGCCTCGGTGCTGGCCGGCAAGACCTGGCCCACCGTGCCCGCGCTGCGCGGGGTGATCGGCGCGCCGGTACTGCGCCGGGACGGCACCCTGCTCCAGGCCCCCGGGTACGACGCCGCCACAGGCCTGTACCTCGCGGCCAAGGTCGCGCTGCCGCCGGTCCCCGACCGGCCCACGGCCGAGCAGGTGCACGCCGCGCGGGACTTCCTGCTCAACCGGTTCCTGCGGGACTTCCCCTGGGCCACACCGGCCGACCGTGCCAACTACATCGCCCTGCTCGCGACACCGATCCTGCGGCACTACACCCGCAGCCTCACCCCGTTCGCGCTGATCGACGCCACCATGCCCGCCTCGGGCAAGTCGATCCTGACCGGCGGGCCGGGCATGCTCTACGGCCAGCGGGTCATGCCCTGGGCCTACACCGAAGAGGAACTGCGCAAGAGCATCACCGCGGTCATGGCCGAACAGGTCGGCGTGGTGGTGTGGGACAACCTGGCCGAAGGAACCGTCATCGACTCCGCAAACCTCGCCCTGCTGGTCACGGCCGGGGTGTGGTCGGACCGCCAGCTCGGCGCCTCGCGCAACATCGCCACCGTCAACGACCGGCTGTGGATGGCCACCGGCAACAACCTCCAGGTCGGCGGAGACATGGCCTCCCGCACCGTCCGCGTCCACCTTGACCCCGACATGCCCCGGCCCGAACAGCGCGACCAGAGCCGGTTCGGCATCCCGCACCTTGACCAGTGGATCACCGTCCCGGCCAACCAGCACACCGTGCTGTGGCACCTGCTGGTCCTGGTCCTGGACTGGACCGCTGCGGGCGCGCCCCGCGCGGCCGGGCTGTCCATGCGCCAGTTCACCCCCTGGGCCCAATCCCTGGGCGGGTTCCTCGCCCACCACCACATCGACGGGTTCCTGGCCAACGCCGCCGGCATCCGCGACATCGACGAGGACGAAACCCGCTGGCGCGGCTTCCTGGCCTGCTGGCACGACCTGCACGGCCAAGACCGCATGACCGCCGCCGAGCTACGCCGCTCGGGTGAACCGGTCTGGGTCGGCCAAGGGTCCGCCGGTGAGGAACACGACCGGTGGGACGGCCAGTTCATCACCACCCCGTCCGGGCGCCTGCCCAACGCGCTGGCCCTGGGCCGCCTGCTGACCGGGCAGACCGGACGGTGGCGCGGCGACTACGTGATCCGCGCGGCCAAGAACGACCGGGGAGACCGAAACGTCTTCTGGGTCGAGCACCATGCCTGACCCGGTCGGAGAACCGCTGAAACATCTCCGCATCTCCGCAACGCCGCAACACCCCGTCTTACCAGCGCAAACATCTGCGGAGATGAACTTCCCTCCCCAGAGTTCATCTCCGCATCTCCGCACTTTCTGCGGAGATGAACCCCCGGTTGCGGAGATGGACACCGGAACCCCGCAGCTATCTCCGCAACCGTCTTCCCAGCTCAAAGGCACTTTTGCGGAGATGCGGAGATGCGGAGATGTTTCAGCCCTCAACGCCAGAGCCGCACCGCACCAAGCCCCCCACCCCAGCCCCAAACCCTTCCATCCCGCGACCGAAAACCATGGAGGACCCATGAAGATCCGCATCACTGGCCTGCCCGACGAAGTCACCCAGGCCGCCGACATCATCGCCACCACCTTCGACGTCATCGAGATCTCCGCGCCCTACCCCTGCCGCGGCACCACCCGCAACGTTCGGATCTACGCCGAAGTACGGCTTCCCTGACCCACCTTCAAAGCGGCCCCGGCCTCACCGACCAAAGCGGCGTCGGAGCCGCACCCCACCGAGAATCTCAATCGGAGAACCACCAAATGATCAAGCGCAGGAGCCGCGGAGACGGCGGCCTTCACTGGGACGAGTCCCGCAATCGCTGGATCGCGTCCATAACGGTGGGCTACACGCCTGCCGGAAAGCGAATCGTCAGAAAGGCCAGCGACAAGGACAAGACCAAGGCGCGAGCCAAGCTCAAGAAGCTCGTACGCGACCACGAAGACGGCCTCATCGTCGCGTCGAAGGGCTACACCGTGGCCGATGCCGTGAGGTACTGGCTCACATACGGCCTGAGCGACAAGTCCCCGAGTAGCCTCAGGACCTATACGTCTCTGGCCGATAATCACATCATCCCATCCCTCGGAGCGCGAAAGCTGAAAGAGCTTTCCGCCGAAGATGTGGACAAGTGGCTGAAAGAGAAATCCACCGCGCTCAGCACGGAGGCACTTCGTAGGTGCCATTCCATCCTGAATCGAGCGGTGCGGATGGCGCAGGCGCGCGACAAAGTGAAACGGAACGTCGTCGCACTCTGCGATGTGCCCACCGGTCTCGCGGGGCGCCCGTCGAAAGCCTTCACCCTGATGCAGGCTGAGGCCGTCCTGAAGTCAGCGGAAGGCACGCCCCTGGAGGCGTACATCGTGCTCTCGCTGCTGATCGGCGCCCGCACCGAAGAGCTCCGCGCGCTCGTCTGGCCCCTCGTGGACCTGGTAGGCAAGCCCGACGATGACCCGCCGGTCCCTCCATCCATCATGGTCTGGCGCTCTGTACGAGCGGGAGGCGATACCAAGACGCGGAAGTCCCGCCGGACGCTGGCCCTTCCGCAGCGCTGCGTTCGCGCGCTCTCGGCCCACCAGGAGCGGCAAGCCGCCGCCCGCAAAGCCGCCGGCGAAGCCTGGCCGGACAGCAAGCTGGTGTTCACGAGCAGCGCCGGCACCCCGCTCGACGCGGCCAACGTCCGGCGGGACTTCCGGCGGATCCTCTCGGCGGCCGGGCTCGACCCCAAGAAGTGGACACCGCGGGAGATGCGCCACAGCTTCGTCTCTCTGCTCTCCGACTCGGGTGTCCCCTTGGAGAACATCTCTCGCCTGGTCGGGCACAATGGGTCCGCGATCACGGAGAAGGTCTACCGGAAGCAGATCCGGCCAATGCTGCTCGAAGGTGCTGAGGCAATGGATCGGATCTTCCCGCAGGACTCTGCGGGAGCGTAGTCACCCAGTTAGTCACTCGCGAGGTTGGTGAAGCCCTTCCGGTCGTCGGAAGTGGCTCCCGACCTCGCGTTATGCGCCGAGACGGCTCAGGCTTGGCTTACGCCATCCGTAACGCCGTGGCCCTTTCGGTCAATTCCTGGTCGTTGCCGAGGATCTCCACGACCTTATCCCTGCTTGTCGCTCCGGTTACCAGACGCACATCGGAGCGGCGCACGCCGAAGGCCTCGGCGACCGCCCGCAGCGCCGCCTCGGTGGCCCGGCCGTCGACCGCGCGGGCGTTCACCTTCACCACGACCGCGCCCTCGCCGTAGGCGCCGCCGACGGATTCGCGGGCGGCGCCCGGCCGTACCCTGATCGCCAGCCTCATAAATGGGTCCGTCCTCTGCCTGGGGTGGGATATCGTTTTAGTTTGCAAGGCGTCGATGGGACGAGTACCTCCGTGCCCACCTCGCAGGAGCGACCCGGGGACGGTGCGAGCCCGGGGCGAGAGCCGGAGGGAAGATCACCCCGGAGCCGCCGGAAGAACGGCCCGGACCGGCCCAGCGCCGGGCGGAGCCCAGTAGAACCGGCAGCGCAGACAAGAGTGGGCCTCTTTTCGGGAGATTCTCGGAAGGGGTCAAGGAGGGTGGTACCGCGGGGCTCCCGGCCTCGTCCCTCCACGCCATGGAGAAATCACTCGCGTGGAGGTCCACCCCTACGATGTCAGCTTCGTCCTCACCGTACTTCCGGTCCCTCCCGCCGCAGGCCGACCTGCCCGCCTTCGAGGCCGAGGTGCTCGACCGCTGGCGTGACGGCAAGGTGTTCGAGCGCTCGCTGGAGCAGAACGCCGGCGGCCCGTCCTGGGTGTTCTTCGAGGGTCCGCCCACCGCCAACGGCATGCCCGGCGTCCACCACGTCGAGGCCCGCGTCTTCAAGGACGTCTTCCCGCGCTACAAGTCGATGCGCGGCTACCACGTCGCCCGCAAGGCCGGCTGGGACTGCCACGGCCTGCCCGTCGAGGTCGCCGTCGAGCGCGAGCTCGGCCTGTCCGGCAAGCCCGAGATCGAGGCGTACGGCATCGCCGAGTTCAACCAGCGCTGCCGCGAGTCGGTGGAGCGCCACGTCGACGCGTTCGAGGCGATGACCGAGCGCATGGGCTACTGGGTCGACATGTCCCAGGCGTACCGGACGATGGACCCCTCGTACGTCGAGGCCGTCTGGTGGTCGCTGAAGGTCATCTGGGACAAGGGCCTGCTGTTCCGCGACTTCCGCATCACGCCGTACTGCCCGCGCTGCGGCACCGGCCTGTCCGACCACGAGCTCGGGCAGCCCGGCGGGTACGAGACCGTCTCCAGCCCGTCGGTGTACGTGCGGATGCCGGTGACCTCCGGCCGCTTCGAGGGCTCCGACCTGCTCATCTGGACCACCACGCCCTGGACGCTGGTGTCCAACACCGCCGTCGCCGTCCACCCCGACGTGACCTACGTCGTGGCGTCCCGTGAGGGCGAGAAGCCGGTGATCGTCGCCGAGCCGCTGGTGGACGCCGCCCTCGGCGAGGGCTGGACGGTCACCGAGCGCGTCCCGGGCGCCGAGCTGGAGCACACGCCGTACTCCCGGCCGTTCGACCTGGTCGACATCCCCGGCGCCCACTACGTCGTGCTCGCCGACTACGTCACGGTCGAGGACGGCACCGGCCTCGTCCACCAGGCCCCCGCGTTCGGCGCGGACGACATGACGACCTGCAAGCGGTACGGCCTGCCGGTGGTCAACCCGATCGGCCCCGACGGGCGCTTCCTGCCGGGCGTCCCGCAGGTCGGCGGGAAGTTCTTCAAGGACGCCGACGAGGGCCTGACCGAGGACCTGCGCGCCCGGGGCCTGCTGTTCCGTGGCACCCACTTCGACCACAGCTACCCGCACTGCTGGCGCTGCCACACCGCGCTGCTCTACTACGCGCTCCCCTCGTGGTACATCCGCACCACCGCGATCAAGGACCGGCTGCTCGCCGAGAACGAGCGGACGAACTGGTTCCCGGCCACGATCAAGGAGGGCCGCTACGGCGAGTGGCTGCGCAACAACGTCGACTGGGCGCTGTCGCGGTCAAGGTACTGGGGCACGCCGCTGCCGCTGTGGGTCTGCACGGCCGACGAGTCGCACGTCACCTGCGTCGGCTCGCTGAAGGAGCTCGGCGAGCACGCCGGGCGCGACCTGTCGGCCCTCGACCCGCACCGGCCGTTCGTGGACGACGTCGCCTTCCCCTGCCCCGACTGCGGCGCCGAGGCCCGCCGCGTGCCGGACGTGATCGACGCCTGGTACGACTCCGGGTCCATGCCGTTCGCGCAGTGGGGCGCGCCGCACGTCAACAAGGACGTCTTCGAGCAGTCCTACCCCGGCCAGTTCATCTGCGAGGCCCTGGACCAGACCCGCGGCTGGTTCTACTCGCTGATGGCCGTCGGCACGCTGGTGTTCGACCGGTCCTCGTACGAGAACGTGCTCTGCCTCGGCCTGATCCTCGCCGAGGACGGCCGCAAGATGAGCAAGCACCTCGGCAACGTGCTGGAGCCGATCCCGCTGATGGAGCAGCACGGCGCCGACGCGCTGCGCTGGTTCATGGCCGCCTCCGGCTCGCCGTGGGCGCCGCGCCGGGTCGGGCACGCCGCGCTGGAGGAGATCGTCAGGAAGGTCCTGCTGACCTACTGGAACACGACGTCCTTCTTCACCCTGTACGCCAACGCCGAGTCCTGGTCGCCGTCCCGGCTGGCCGAGGCCCCGGCGCCCGCCGACCGCCCGCTGATCGACCGGTGGGCGCTGTCGGAGCTCAACCGCGCCGTCGCCGACGTCACCGAGGCGCTGGAGGCCTTCGACACCGCGCGCGCCGGGCGGCTGCTCACCGACTACCTCGACGACCTGTCCAACTGGTACGTCCGCCGCTCGCGCCGCCGGTTCTGGTCCGGCGACGTCTCGGCGTTCGCCACGCTGTACGAGTCGCTGGAGACGGTGACCCGGCTGCTCGCGCCGATGGTGCCGTTCCTCACCGACTACCTCTGGGACGTGCTGCGCGCCCCCGAGGCGCCCTCCTCGGTGCACCTGGCCACCTGGCCGGAGGTGAACCAGGCCCTGCTGGACCCGGCGCTGTCGGAACAGATGGCGCTGGTACGGCGGCTGGTCGAGCTGGGCAGGGCCGCGCGCGCGGGCAGCGGCGTCAAGACCCGCCAGCCCCTCGGGCGGGCGCTGGTGGGCAGCGCGCGGTGGGCGTCCCTGCCGGAGTCGCTGCGCGAGCTGATCGCCGACGAGCTCAACGTCCAGGCGCTGGAGGACCTGTCGGCGTTCTCCGCCGACCTGGTGTCCTTCACGGTCAAGCCCAACTTCCGGGCCCTCGGCAAGCGCTTCGGCAGCGGCACCAAGGACGTCGCGGCGGCCATCACCGCCGCCGACCCCGCGGCGCTGGCCGCGCTGATCCGGGCCGGGCGGACGGCCACCGTAAGCGTGAACGGCGCGGAGGTCGAGCTCGGGGCGGACGACGTGATCGTCACCGAGCAGCCCAGGGCCGGGTGGGCCGTCGAGACCGGCGCCGCCGGGTCGGGCAGCGGCGAGACCGTCGCCCTGGACCTGACGGTCACCCCCGAGCTGTCGCGGGCCGGGCTCGTCCGGGACGTGATCCGGCTGGTCCAGGACGCCCGCAAGTCCAGCGGCCTGTCCATCACCGACCGCATCGACCTGTGGTGGACGGCCTCCGGCGACCTGGCCGAGGCCCTGCGCGCCGACGGCGCCAAGGTCGCCGACGAGGTGCTCGCGGTCACCATGACCGAGGGCTCCCCGTCCCACGACCTGCCCGCCCATCATGACCAGGATCTCGGCCTGCGGTTCCAGCTCGCCCGCGCCACCACCTGACACGGCGGGCGGGAACCTGACGTTCTAGGCCGCCGGGCGAACGAAAGGCCCTGGAGTAACTCTGGGGCCATCCGGTCCTACAAGCGCACAACGTCATATGACGGGACGGGCCCTGTAAGCATGGCTACAGGGCCCGTCCTTTACGAAGTAGATTCGTGCGCTCGCGGAGCACTGCGCCGGGCCCTGGCGGGCCCGGCCGTTGAGGTGCCGGCTACTCGGTTCTGCAGACGGTGCCGTTGAGGGTGAAGACGGCCGGGAGGACGTTCGGGCCGGTGTAGTTGCCGACGTAGCCGACCGTGGCGGTCGCGCCGGTGGGCAGGGACGGGTTGGCGGGGTCGTTGACGATCTTGATGTCGGAGCCGGTCTGCGTCCAGACGGCGCCCCAGCCGCCGCTCAGGCTCTGCCAGGTCCGCGGCCAGCTGAAGTTCAGGGTCCAGCCGTTGATCGGCGCGCCGTTGTTGGTGATGTCGATGGCGCCGACGTAGCCGTTGCCCCAGTCGTTCTGGTCGGTCAGCCGTACGGTGCAGGAGCTGGACGCGGGCGTGCCGGTGGTGAAGGTCAGCGGCGGGGAGGCCCACGAGACGCCGCCGCCGGCGTCCCGGGCGATCACGTTCACCGTGTAGCGGGTGCCCGGCCTGAGGTTGCCGACGGTGAGGGAGGTGCCGGCGGTCTCGCCGAGCTGCTCGCTCACGGCCCCCACCTGCCGGTGGACCTCGTACTTCGCGATCGCGCGACGACCGGGCGCGGCGGCGGGCCACGAGATCGTCGCCGCCTTGTCCGTGACGTTCGCCGCCACCGGCTGCCCGGGCGCGCCCGGCAGGCCCGTCTGGGCGGTGGCCGGGTGCAGGACGACCGTGGTGAGCGACAGCGGCGGCAGCGTCTGGCTGGTGGCGGTTCCGCCGGTCGAGGAGGTGATGCTCGTGGCGCCGTTGGTGTGGGTCAGCAGGGCGGGCGCGCCGGAGGCCGGGCTGAAGCCGGCGTAGCCGATCGTGACCGGATACGACGTGCCGGACGAGGTGTTGATCAGCAGGACCGCCAGGTCTCCGTCCGGGCGGCGGACGGCGTGCGCCACCACCTTCGGCTGGTCGGTGCCGGCCCGGACGAACTGGTCGCCGGGGCGGGCGAACCTGCTCATCATCTGGAGCGCGTAGTAGGGCGCGAAGGGCGTGTTCAGCGGCGGCTCGCAGACGCTGCCGTCGGAGGTGCAGCCGGCGGACGACAGCAGGCCGAAGTCGCCGTAGTCGGTGTGCCCCTCGACCTGCGTGACGGCGCCGATGCCGTTGTGGACGTTCCACCAGTCGACCGTGAACACCCCGCCCGCCAGCAGGGTCGCGTAGGCGTCGGCGGCGGCGAGCGCGCCGGGCTGGGTGTTGGTGCCGTTGCTGCTGGAGCCGGTGTTGAACTCGGTCATCGCGATCCCGATGCGCTCGGACCCGGGCCCGGCGTACGTGGCGATCTGCCGGCGGGCGAGGTGGATCATGTCCTCCACGTGCCCCGTCCGGTCCAGGGCGCCGGGGTACCAGTGCAGGATCACGAAGTCGATCTTCGATCCGGCGTTCGACAGGACGACCTTGTTCCAGGTGCCGTCGTCGCCGGCGGTGACCAGCCCGTCCGGCCAGTTGGCCGGGGTGGTGAGCACCGCGCCGATCTTGATGGTCGGGTCGACCGCCTTCATCGCGTCGGCGTAGGCGACGACCTCGCGCGCGTACTGGGCCGGGCTCTTGTCGGCGTGGTCGTCCGCCTCCCATCCGTTGCCGTAGTGGCCGTTGCCGTAGTTCTCGTTGCCGATCTCCCAGAGCTTGACCCCGTAGCCCTTCACGACGTTGGCCTGGCGAACCCAGGCCGCGGCCTCGTCGGCGGAGCCGGTGCCGTAGTTCGCGGTCACCATCGGCTGGGCCCCGGTGCGCCGCACCCCGCGCATGAAGGTGTCGAAGTCGGTGCCGGGGGCCACGTAGCCGCCGGGAGCGGTGTGGTCGGCCCAGTGGTAGATGTCGGAGTAGGAGCCGCCGGGATAGCGCAGCAGCTTCACGCCCGCGTCCTTGAGCAGGTCGGCGGTCTGGTCGGTGCCCAGGTTGGCGTCCCAGATGGCATGGTTGGCGCCGATGCCGGTCGCGGGGACGGTGGCGAGCGCCGCACGGGCGTTGACGGTCACCGCGACCGGGGTGACGTCGTCGGCGTGCGCGGGCGGCGCGCTCAGGGCGGCGAGCGCCAGCAGGACGGCGGACGCGACTCGGGACAGGGATTCGGGCATCGGCACACCTCGGCATGGACGGTGACAGCGGCAACGCCCTCCCGACCAGGGCCCCATGATCGTGCGGGGTAGCGCCCGCACCCGTCAACCCGCCGTGAAAGTTTCACTGCGCACGGTCAGCCCTCGTCGTCAGGGATGGGCCGTCACGTCAGGGGATGGGCCGCCGCCTCCACGGGCACCGGCGGGATGCGGCGCAGGCAGTCCGTCCCGGAGAGACGCCCCCGGCGGATGAACCGGGTCTCCAGGGAGATCACGCAGGTCGCGGCCCTGCCGTCCTGCTCGGCGACGTGACCGGCGCTCGGCACCTCGACCAGCCGGGCGTGCCGGTACGGCCGGGCCGCCAGCAGTCCCTCCTCGGTCGGCGTGCCGGTGTCGAGTTCGCCGGACAGGACGAGGACGGGCACGTCCGGCAGGCGGCCGAGGCGCGGCCGGGGCTCCGCGCGGCGGCCCGGCCAGGCGATGCACAGGTCGCCCAGGTCGGCGATGCCGTCGATCCAGGCGGACGGCCGGAACGGCCTGTAGTCCCGGGGATCCAGACGCGCGAGCGCGGCCGCGTACTGCCGGGCCCGCAGGTCCAGGGACGCGCGCCGGTCCCACAGCACCGGGTTGTCGTTGCAGGAGACGGTGACGAACATCGGCATGCTGAACGCGCCGCCGCCGGAGAACCCGCTGATCGGGCGGACCCGCTCGGCAAGCTCCCTCAGTGGGCCGATGTCCCCGTGCACCACCGCGCGCAGGGCCGCCGGTAGCCGGCCGAACAGCTCGGCGTGGCCGGAGGCGAGCTTGTAGACGGTGCTGGCGAGGGCGGTCTCGTCCAGGACGCCGTCGCGGCCGTACCGCAGGGGCCGTCCGTCCAGGCGCGCGGCCATCACCGCCAGGTCGTCCAGCACCTGTCCCCCGTCGCACGCGCCGCCCGAGCGGTGACAGAGCAGGCGGACCGCCCTGCGCATCGCCCGCGCCGACGGGCGGCCGAGCAGGTCGAAGCCGGGCGGGTAGGCGGCGGACAGGACGATCGAGCGGACGTGCCGCGGGTGCCGCGCCGCGTAGACGGTCATGAGGTGGGTGCCGTAGGACTGGCCGAGCAGGTCGAGACGGTCGATCCCGAGGCGGGCGCGGACGTCGTCGATGTCGTCGGCGATGGCGGCCGTGGTGTAGTACCGGCGCCGCGGGCCGATCTCCCGGCCGCAGGCGGCGGCCGCCGCGACCGCCCGCGCGCGTGAGGCGTGCAGGTCGGGCCAGCCGGCGGCCCGGCAGGTCAGCCGATCCGACTCGCCGACGCCCCTGGGGTCGACCAGCAGCAGGTCGTGCGTCTCCAGCAGGTCGCGGTACTTGCCGGCGTAGTCACGGCGGCCGATCACCGCGATGCCCGGGCCGCCGGGGTTGGGGAGGACCGTCCCCTCCGCCGGACGCGACCGGTCCCGCCGGTACACCAGCCGGAACGCCACGCTCGTCGTCCCCGCCGCCGGGTACTCCCGATCCAGCGGCACCCGCACCCGCCCGCACACCGCCTCCGCCGGACACTCCTGACCCTCCTCTCCCACCTCGGCGGCACCTCGCCCGGCGACGGTCCGAACGAGCCCCGCGGCCGCCCGCACGGGAGCGGCAACGGCGGGGGCGGGAACGGTGGATGCCCGGGGATGGGCGGCAACGGCCCGAGCGGGAGCGGTGGCGGCCCGGGCAGGGGCGTACCACGACGGCAGGATCACGGCGCCGGCCACCAGCCCGGCGAGGACGGGTCTCACTTCGCGCATGTTGCGATCCTCCGCCGCCGGCGGCCACTCCCCCGCCCCGACGCCCGGACCCGTACGGCAAGAACGGACAATCAACGGCCGCCCGTTACGCAGACGCCTGGACCAGACCTCCGGCCGTGACTCTCACCGCGGACGCCTCCCCGGGCGTCAGGGGCGTCCTGCCCCGATGAATCCCGCCAGGGCAGTCAACGGCGGGTGACCGTCGCCGGGAGGGCGACGAAGCCGTGCACGTTGGGGCCGTAGGTCGGGTTCAGCTGTTCTCGCAGACCGCGCAGTGGGTGAGGCCCTTCGCTTCGGCTTCGGACTGGGACAGCGTGTCCAGGGTGTCCGGGTCGGAGCCCTTGATCAGGGGGCACGCGGAGCTGTGGTAGCGGCGGGTGCCGGGGATGACCTTGACGGTGCGGGAGCGGGCCTCACCCCCGGAGGGTCCGGCCTTCTCCTCACCGGAATCACCGGAATCCTCGGCGTCGCCGGCGTGAGCGGTGGTCTCCTTGCCGGCGGTCTTCCCCGCGGCCTCCTTGGACTCGTCGGCGGCGGGGCGGGGAGCGGGCCTTGCTCCGGACTTGGTCTCGCCGCCGACGGCGCCCGGGGCGGTGGGCTTGGCGTCGGAGCCGGTCTCCGCGCCGGTGCCGGGAGTGGCGGGCTTGCGGGGAGCGGGGGTCGAGGTGGCGGCGACCACGACCACCGGGTCGTCGTCCTCGTCGTCCCGCGTGGGCTTCTTGGGTGCTTCGTCGCCTACGGGAGCCTTGGGGGCGTCGGACGGACGCCTGGAGTCACCCGTGGGGCGGGGTGACGTGGGGGTGGACCCCTCCGGGCGCTTGAACGCCTGGAACGGCGTGGACGCCTCCGGTACCTCCGGCGCCTTGAAGGAGATCAGGGGCTGGGCGGCCTTGGGCGCGGCCGAGGAGGCGGGGCTCTTGGGTTCGGACGCGGAGGCGGCGCTCCTCGGCTCGGACGCGGAGGCGGCGCTCTTGGGTTCGGACGCGGAGGCGGCGCTCTTGGGGTCGGACGCGAGGCTCTTCGGCTCCGGGGTGGAGGCGGGGCGCTCCCCGGACTTTCGCGCGGGCCCGTCGGTGGGCTTGCGCGCGGGCCCGTCGGTCTTCTCTTCGTCGGCCGGTGCCGGGTCGCCGGGGCCGCCGGACGTGGCGGCGTCCTTGCCGGTGCCCGGGCGCAGGGCGGAGGCGGGCAGGGATGGCACGGGCCGGGTCTCGTCGGAGCGGTAGCCACCGGGCTCGGGCTTCGGCGCGGTGCCCGGCCTGTCCTCGCGCGACGGGCCACCCGCGGCCTGCGGCCTGTCCGGGCGCGACGTGGAGCGCGGCTCGGCCGGGGATCTGGACTGGGTGGTGGCGGCCGGCGTGGCGCCGGGGGCCCGCCGTGCGGCGAGGCCGGGGAGGGCCGCCTGGTCCGAAGGTGAGCCGAGGGATTGCCCGGGCAGAGGGTCCGCGGCCTGTTCGAGGGCCGGTTGAGAGGTCTGGCCGGGCGTGGCGCGCGGGATCTGGCCGGTGGTGCGGGGGGCCTGGCCGAGCGCCGGGTGGGCGCCGGTTTCGGCGGAGGAGGCTTTGGCGCCTTCGGGGAAGCAGGTGGTGCAGGCGGAGAAGCCCTCTTCGCGGGCCTCCTCGTAGGTGAGTTCCTCGGTCTCACGCCCGGCGAGCTGGCGGCAGCCGGACAGGTGGAACCGCTTGCGTCCGGGGACGACCAGGACGATCGCGTCGGGAGCGAGCCCGCCTCCCGCGCCCGCGACTGCCGGGACGCCCACCGGCACGGTCGCGGGGAACGTCCGCGGCGAGGGCGACGCTGACCCCGGGTGGGCCACGTGCGTGGCCGCCGGGTGCGTCAGGTGCGGCGCCGCCATCGGGCGGACGACAGGCGAAGAGGCCCCTCGCGGCGGGGCCATGGGGGAGGCCACCGCCCCGGGATGGGCCATCAGGCCACCGGCGACACCGGCTCCGGCCGGGGACATCGGCGGCGTCGCCGCCGGCACGCCACCGGAGGGGAAGAGCTCATGGCGTCGCAGCAGGGCCCCGATCATCAGGAAGACCGCGGACAGCACGCTGACCACGATCGACCACATGACCAGGACCGCTGTTCCGGTCACAACGCCCGCGACCAGGAGGCCGAAGGCGAGGACGACCAGAATGGCGCTGAGGTAGATCACAGGTGCTCCCAGTCACGGGCCGGCGAAGGCTGACCCGTTACTTTAACGGCGATCGTTGTGAGGGCCGTCCACGCCCTGGAAGGCGCCGGAGTGCTGTGCGGACTCGGGACCGAACGGGTTGTTCTGGCCGCCGGGGATCTGCGGCTGACCACCCTGGGGGACGGCGTGGGACATGGCGGGGGCGCCGCCCACCTGTGCGCCCACGATGGGGAACGCGCCGCTGCCCTCGGCCGAGACGTTGAGCTCGGCGAGCTGGTTCTCCAGGTACAGCTTGAGCCTGCTGCGGTACTCACGCTCGAAGCTGCGCAGCTCGTCGACCTTGCGCTCCAGCTCGTCGCGGGTCTGCACCAGCGAGCCCATGGCCTGGCGGTGGCGCTCCTGGGCGTCGCGCTCCAGCGTCTCGGCGCGGGCGCGCGCGTCGCCGATGATCTGCTCGGCCTGGCGGCGGGCCTTGCCGAGGATCTCGTCGGCCTCGCGGCGGGCGCGGGTGACGGTCTCGTCCGCCTCGCGGCGGGCGTCGGCGATGGCCTGGTCGGCGGTCTGCTGCGCGAGGGCGAGCACGCGGGCCGCGGTGTCCATGTTGTCCTCGGCGGGGGGCATCCCCATGCCGACGGGCACCGGCTCGGGCCTGATCGGCTCCGGCGGCTTCATGGGCTCCGGCTGCGGCGGCATCATCATCTCGGGCTTGGGCTCCGCCACGGGGGCCGGCGCCATGCTCATGCCCATGCCACCCGGCACCTTGCCCCGCAGGCACTCGGTCAGCTTCGCGCGAAGCTCCTCGTTCTCCCCGATGAGGCGGTCGAGCTCGGCCTCGACCTCGTCGAGGAAGGCGTCGACTTCCTCCTCGTCGTACCCGGGCCTGAGCCGGGTCGTACTGAACTGCTTGTTCCGCACATCAGCGGGCGTCAGCGGCATTTCGGTCTCCTTGGCGCGCTCGGAGTCTGTCCGGAGGACGGTACCCGATCAAAGCGCGGACACGATTTGGATCATGACCAAGACCACAATGAACAGCACTGTGAAGCTTAGGTCAAAGGCCACCGTACCCAACCGGAGGGGCGGAATGAAACGGCGGAGGAACTTGAGAGGCGGATCGGTGGCCGTGTACGTGGCCTCCGCGAGCACCAGGACCACACCGCGAGGGTGCCAGGAACGGGCGAACGCCTGAACCGTCTCAAAGATCATTCTGCCGATCAGCAGCACGAGATAGATCGACAGGACCGCGACCACGATCTCCTTAACAACTCCCACGGTCGCGACCTGCCTCCGTTCCGCACTGCCTGCCTCGGTCGGGGCGGCCCCGATGGGCCAAGCCTGTCGTGCTGGCCGCGTACGGCCGTGAACTGTTCATGGTGGAACTCTAGCTCTGGTTGAAGAACCCGCGTTCCGCGATTCGGGCCTTGTCCTCGGCGGTCACCTCGACATTGGCTGGGGACAACAGGAACACCTTGTTGGTAACACGTTCAATGCTTCCATGTAGGCCAAAGACCAGACCTGCCGCGAAATCAACAAGCCGCTTCGCGTCGCTGTCGACCATTTCGGTCAAGTTCATGATGACGGGAGTGCCCTCGCGGAAGTGCTCGCCGATCGTGCGCGCCTCGTTGTACGTGCGCGGATGAAGAGTGGTGATCCGCGCCAGATCGGTCGTACGCCGCTCGGCGACCGCGGCCCCCGCCCTGGGTGCCGGGACGGCCGCCTCGACTTCCTCCGGGCCGTCTTGGGGCGTTCCAAGCCCACGCTCGTCGCCCCGCCGCCGGTCGACGTAATCGTCAGGGTAATCATCGTCGTCGGCGTAAGTACCATAATCCGGGTAGCGGTCGTCCTCCACGAGACCGAGGTAGACCGCCATCTTGCGCATCGCGCCGGCCATCGCTACGTCGTCC
This sequence comes from Sphaerisporangium album, assembly GCF_003323745.1. GTDB lineage: Bacteria > Actinomycetota > Actinomycetes > Streptosporangiales > Streptosporangiaceae > Sphaerisporangium > Sphaerisporangium album. The sequence continues at coordinate 114,470 of NZ_QOIL01000001.1, read as the reverse complement.
TCCTGCTCATGGTCGCCGTACCCAGCAACCTAAGGCACCGCTGTCGACCTCTGCTCGGATAGATGGACATCAAGGTCCACTCGGGGGGACATTACCTGACGAAGGGCTTCCGGCGGCCGAGCAACGCCGTACCGACACGCACGTGTGTCGCTCCGTGTGCGATCGCGTCCGCCAGATCGGCGCTCATCCCCGCCGAAATGACCGTGGCGCCCGGATGGTCGCCTCTCAGCGCGGACGAGAGCTCCCGCAGCCGCGCGAACGCGGGGCCGGGATCGGCGCCGAGCGGGGCGACGGCCATGACCCCGCCGAGGACGAGTCCCGGCGCCTCCGCGATCGCGTCCGCCAGCGGCGGTATGCCCGCCGGGGCGACCCCGCCCCTGGCCGGGTCGTCGTCGAGCGCGACCTGGACCAGGCAGACCACCTCACGCCCGGCCTTGACCGCCTCCCGGGAGAGCGCCTCGGCCAGGCGGAGCCGGTCCACCGAGTGGATCACGTGGGCGTAGGAGACCACGGACCTGGCCTTGTTGGTCTGGAGCTGGCCGACGAAGTGCCAGGTCAGCGGCAGCCCGGAGCATTCGGCCGCCTTGGGCGCGGCCTCCTGGTCACGGTTCTCGGCGACGTCGCGGACGCCGAGCTCGGTGAGAATGCCCACATCGGAGGCGGGATAGGTCTTGGTGACCGCCACGAGCGTGACCTCGCGGCGCGCGCGACCGGCGGCCTCGCAGGCCTCGGAGATCCGGCGCTCGACCTCGGCGAGGCCCGCCGCGATCTCGTCGCGTCGCGTCTTCAGGGTGTCGTTCACGTGGGGGTCCGCGTCACTTCGGTCTTCGGGAGCATGCGAGTGGCCGGGACCAGCGTACGGGCTCCGCGCGCGCGGCGCTCCCCGGCGCCCTCGGACGGCCCGCGGCCCGCCGCCCGCGCGGCCGGCACGCGCCGGCGCCCCCGTACGGGGCGGGCGCGTGCCGCCGCTCACTTCAGGAAGTCGGGAACGTCCAGTTCTTCTTCCTGCTCCTCGAAGACCACCGGACGGCGCCGGGCGGGCTCGGAGACGCGGGAGGTGATGGGGGTGGGCGGCTCGGGCGCCGGCCTCGGGATGGACACCGGGCCCTGGTGCTCGGCCTGCGGCGCGGGATCCGCCGCGGCGTCCCGCGCGAACGGGGTCACCGGGGAGGGCGCGGGGTCGGAGGCCGGAGCGGGCTCGGGCACGGGCGTGACCGGCGCCGGGGCGGCCTGGTGCTGCTGGTGCGACGAGTGCGTGGCCGCCGAGGGCTGACCGTGCGACGCGGGCGCGGGGTGCGCGGCCGGCAGGGGACGGACCGGCGCGGGACGCTCGACCCGCGGCTGCTCGGCCCGCTGCGCCGGCGCAGGCGGCGTGGCGGCGCGTCCGGCCGGTGCCGGGGCGGGCTGCGCGGGCGCGGGCGGGCGCGAGGGCGCCTGAGTGCGCGCCATGGGCTGTGCCGCCGGCTTCTCGGGGGCGGGCTCGTCGAACCCGGCCGCGATCACCGTGACGCGGACCTCGTCACCGAGCGCGTCGTCGATCACCGTGCCGAAGATGATGTTGGCGTCGATCGCCGCGGCGTTGGACACGAGCTGGGCCGCCTCGTTGATCTCGAACAGGCCGAGGTCCGACCCGCCGGCGATGGAGAGCAGCACGCCGTGCGCGCCGTCGATGCTGGCCTCCAGCAGGGGGCTGGAGACGGCCATCTCGGCCGCGGCCACCGATCGGTCGTCGCCGCGGGCGTGGCCGATGCCCATGAGCGCCGAACCGGCCCCGGACATGACGGACTTCACGTCCGCGAAGTCGAGGTTGATCAGGCCCGGGGTGGTGATCAGGTCGGTGATGCCCTGGACACCGGACAGCAGGACCTGGTCGGCCGCCTTGAACGCGTCCAGCACGCTGACCTGGCGATCGGAGATCGACAGCAGGCGGTCGTTCGGGATGACGATCAGCGTGTCGACCTCGTCGCGCAGGGTCTCGATGCCGGCCTCGGCCTGCATCGCCCTGCGCCGCCCCTCGAAGCTGAAGGGACGGGTGACCACGCCGATGGTGAGCGCCCCGAGCGAGCGGGCGATGTTCGCCACCACGGGCGCGCCGCCGGTGCCGGTGCCGCCGCCCTCGCCCGCCGTGACGAAGACCATGTCGGCCCCCTTGAGGACCTCCTCGATCTCCTCGCGGTGGTCCTCGGCGGCCTTGCGGCCGACCTCGGGATTGGCTCCCGCGCCGAGACCGCGGGTGAGCTCGCGCCCCACGTCCAGCTTGACGTCGGCGTCACTCATCAGCAGCGCCTGGGCGTCGGTGTTGATGGCGATGAACTCGACGCCCTTGAGTCCCTCCTCGATCATCCGGTTCACGGCGTTCACTCCGCCGCCGCCGATGCCGACGACCTTGATGACCGCGAGGTAGTTCTGCGGTGCTGCCACGACGAGGGGCCTTTCCGCTCGTTTACTTGCATTACGTGAGGCCCGAATCGGTGCCGGACCTTCTTGTTTAACTCTCACCCTCAAGTTGAGATTTAGAGTTATGTCAACCTGAGGAATGATACGGACAGTAGGGTTGCCCATCCCCCAGGGTCAACTCACCGCGCCGCAAGCTCGCCCGGCGTGTTGCCGCCTGTCCCTTTCGCTCCCGCCGGTTCCCGCCCGGCGGCGGGACCTCTCACTTCACCGTCACGACGTCCGGAGAACTCACGTCATAACGGTCGGCGGGGCGTTGCAGCAGCGTGAGCGCGACGCGTGCCTTGTCCCGGGTGCGTTCGGCCCCACCCCACATGATCGTACGGCCGTCGGACAACCGGAGCGAGACATCGTCGGCGGATGTCGCGCGGACGGTGCCCACCAGGCGCGCCAGATCGCCCGGAAGCCCGGCGACCACCTTGAGCGCCGCCATCGTGGCCGGGTCCCCCACGGCGAAGCGGTCGACGTGCAGCGAGGGCAGCCCGAACGGGGCGGAGGCCGTGGTCTCGACCACCACGCCGTGCCGGTCGACCACCGCGGACGCGCCGCCCGAGGGGACGACCGCCACGGGCCTGCGCTCGACCACCCGGACCTTCAGCGTGTCCGGCCAGTTGCGCTCGACGCTCACCGACTCGACGCGGCGCAGCGCGGCGATCCTGCCCCGGACCGCGTCCAGGTCGACCGTGGCCATCGGCAGGCGGTCGGGCACCGCGGCGGCCCGGCGGACCTCCTCGTCGGGGACCACGGCGTTGCCGGAGACCGCGATGTGGCGAACGCCGAGGACGGGCGAGAAGAACACCAGCCACGCCGCCGCCCCCACCACCCCGCACGAGAGCAGTACGGCGAAGGCCGTGCGCCAGGCCCGGCGGCTCACCGCGCGGCGAGCTCTGCGACGATGTGGGGGCCGAGCTCGGTGACGTCACCGGCGCCCATGGTGAGCACGACGTCGCCCGGGCGCGCCCGGTCCGCGACCAGCCCGGGCACCGCGGCGCGGTCCGGCGCGTAGACCACCCGCTCGGCCGGCAGCGGCACCTTGCCCGCCACCAGCGCGCCGGAGACCCCGGGCTCCGGATCCTCGCGGGCGCCGTAGACGTCCAGGACGACGGCCTCGTCGGCCAGCGCGAGCGCCGCGCCGAACTCGTCGGCGAAGAAGCGCGTGCGCGAGTAGAGGTGCGGCTGGAACACCGCGATGACCCGCCCGGAGGGGCCGGAGAACGACGCGACGACGTCGCGCGCGGCGCGCAGGTCGGCGGCGAGCTCGGTCGGGTGGTGGGCGTAGCTGTCGAAGACCGCGACCCCGGCCGCCTCGCCCTTGGCCTCGAAGCGGCGCTTGGCCCCGGTGAACGCGGCGAGACCCTCGCGGAACTCGTCGAACGGAACGCCGAGCTCCTCGGCCACGGCCAGCGCGGCCGTGGCGTTCAGGGCGTTGTGGCGGCCGGGCACCGACAGCCTGACCTCGCGCTCGCCCTGGACGCGGAACGCGACGCCGAAGCCGTCGGGCACGATGCCCTCGACGCGCAGGTCGGCGCCCTCGGACTCGCCGTAAGTGCGCACCCGCAGGCCCCGGGCACGGGCCGGCGACACCAGCGCCGCCGCCCCCGGGTCGTCGGCGCAGAGCACCAGCGTGGAGCCGATGCGCTCGACGAAGCGGGCGAAGCCGTCGTACACGGCCTGCGGGTCGCCGTAGTTGTCCAGGTGGTCGGGCTCGACGTTGGTCACGACGGCGACCTCCGGAGCCAGCATCAGGAACGAGCCGTCGCTCTCGTCGGCCTCGGCCACGAACACGTCGCCCGCGCCCTCGTCGGCGCCGAGGCCGGTCGTGACGAGCTGGCCACCCACGCAGTACGACGGGTCGCGGCCGCACTTCTGCAGGGCGACCGTGAGCATCGAGGTGGTGGTGGTCTTGCCGTGGGTGCCCGCGACGGCGATGCCGGTGCGCCCGACCATCACCGCCGCCAGCGCGGCCGCCCTCGGGATCACGCGCAGCCCCTGGCGCAGCGCCTCGCCGAGCTCGGGATTGGAGTCGCGGATCGCGGTGGACACCACGACGGTGTCGATGTTCTTGATGTGGGACGCGGCGTGGCCGACGTGGACGATGGCGCCGAGGTCGCGCAGCTCGGTGACCATCGCGGAGCTGCGCGCGTCGCTGCCGGAGACCTTCACGCCCCGCTTGAGCAGGATGCGGGCGATGCCCGACATGCCCGCCCCGCCGATGCCGATGAAGTGGACGCGGCCGAGCTCCTCGGCGGCGACCGGGGCGACCAGCTTGACCAGGCTCATCGGCGGCCTCCCGCGGCGACGACGGCGAGGACCTTCTGGGCGAGCACCATGTCGGCGTCCTTGCGGCCCATGCGCGACGCGGCGGCCGACATGGCGACGACCAGCTCGGGGTCGCGCAGGATGGGCAGCACGTTGCGGATGATCCACTCGGTGGTCAGGTCGGCGTTGTCGACCATGATGCCGCCCCCGGCCTCGACGATCGGCGCGGCGTTGAGCCTCTGCTCGCCGTTGCCGTGCGGCAGCGGCACGTACGCGGCGGGCAGGCCCACGGCCGTCAGCTCGGCGCAGGTCATGGCGCCGCTGCGGCACAGCACGAAATCGGCGGCGGCGTAGGCCAGGTCCATGCGGTCGATGTAGGGCAGCACGACGTACTGCGGGTCGCCGGGCGGGGGCTCCTCGATGATCTCGTTCTTGGGGCCCACCACGTGGACGACCTGGACGCCCGCCTGGCGCAGGGCCGGGGCGGCGGCGAGGGCGGCCTCGTTGAGCGCGCGGGCGCCCTGCGAGCCTCCGAACACCAGCAGCGTCGGCCGGTCGCTCTCGAGCCCGAAGTAGGACCGCGCCTTGTCGCCCATGGACAGCCGGTCCAGGGCCACGATGTCGCGCCGCAGCGGGATGCCGACGTACTCGGCGTGCGGCAGCGACGCGTCCGGGTGACCCGTGAAGACGTGTTCGGTGAGCCGGGCGCCGAGCCGGTTGGCGAGCCCGGGCCTCGGGTTGGCCTCGTGCACGACGATCGGCACGCCCCGGCGCCGGGCGCCGAGATAGGCGGGCGTGGCGACGTACCCTCCGAAACCCACCAGCACGTCGGCCTGGACGCGGTCCAGGATGCCGGCGGCGGCGTTGATCGCCCCGGCCAGCCTTCCCGGCACGGTCAGCAGCTGCGGCGTGATCGCGCGCGGCAGCGGGACCGCGGGCACCAGCGCCAGCTCGTACCCCCGCGCGGGGACCAGCCTCGTCTCCAGCCCGCGCTCGGTGCCGAGGCAGGTGACCCCGATGGAGGGGTCGTGCCTGCGCAACGCGTCGGCGAGCGCCAGGGCCGGTTCGATATGGCCGGCGGTACCGCCGCCCGCGAGGACCACCCTCATGTCGGTCCTTTCACTCCACATGCCTCGATGTCGGCCGGAGACGCCCCGGACGGCGTCCCCTCGCCGCCGGACGACCCAGGCCAAGCCAGCTTAGAGCCCGCGCCACCGGGCCGGGGCCACGCGCCGCCAGGGCGGCGGCCGCGCCCGGTTCTCGTTTGGCGAACGACAACAACATGCCAAGCGCGGCCAGCGTGGGCAACAGTGCCGAACCACCGTACGACACCAAAGGCAGCGGAATGCCCGTGATGGGCAACGCGCCGATGACCGCGCCGATGTTGACGATCGCCTGCCCGCCGATCCAGGCGACGGCGGCGGAGGCCGAAAGGCGGATGAACGGGTCCTTCACCCGGGTGGCCACGCGCAGGCCCGCGTACCCGAGCAGCCCGAACAGGGCCACCACGACCAGCGTGCCCATCAGGCCGAGCTCCTCGCCGATGATGGAGAAGATGAAGTCGCTCTCGGCGTGCGGCACCCAGTTCCACTTCTGGCGGCTGCTGCCGAGGCCGAGGCCGAACCAGCCGCCGGACCCCAGGGCGATCTGCCCCTGGGCGGCCTGGTACCCCGAGGTCTCGGCATTGCCCCAGACGTCCAGCCAGCCGGTGATGCGGGCGGAGCGGTAGCCCTCGACGCTGATCATGATGACGGTGGCCACGGCGGCGACGGCCATGATGCCGCCGAACAGCCGCAGCGGCGCGCCGACCACCCACAGCAGGGCCAGGAAGACCAGCATGAGCACCAGCGTGGTGCCGAGGTCGCTTCCCAGCAGGACCAGCACGGCGAGGATCGCGGTGCCGGGCATGAGCGGGATCAGCAGCTGGCGCCACTCGATCAGCCCGCCCTTGGCCTTGCGGGCGAGCAGGTCGGCGCCCCACAGCACCAGGCCGAGCTTGGCGGGCTCGGACGGCTGGATGGTGAGCCCGCCGATGTAGATCCACCGCTGGGCGCCAAGCTCGGACTCGCCGATGAAGATCACCATGATGAGCCCGATGATCGAGATCGCCATGAGAGGGTAGCCGGCGAGGCGGAAGAACCGCTGGGGCAGCCGTGAGCACGCCCACATCACCGGCAGGCCGATGCCGACCGACAGCGACTGCTTGATGAACCAGTAGAACGGGTTGCCGGTCTTCTGCAACGCCTCGACGCTGGAGGCCGACAGCACCATCATCAGCCCGAGCGCCAGCAGCAGCCCGCTGCAGGCGAGCACCAGGTAGTACGACGTCAGGGGGCGGTTCAGCAGCTCGCCGAGGGCCGACAGCCGGTCGCGGCGCCGGCCGTGCGCGCGCGCGGCCCCGGCCCGCGGGTCCGTCGCCACGGTGGTCTCGGTGCCGGTGCCGGCGGTCCCCGTCGTCTCGGTGGTCACGAGCCGGCCATACGGCGCACGGCGCGCGCGAACGCGTCCCCGCGGGCGCCGTAGTCGGCGAACATGTCCAGGGAGGCCCCGGCGGGCGCCAGCAGCACGGTGTCCCCGGGGGAGGCCAGCCGGGCGGCTTCGGTGACGACACGGTCCATGACCCCAGTGTCTTGCCCCTCGACCTCGGTAACGGGAACATTCCCCGCGTGTCGCGTCAGAGCCTCGCGAATTCGCCCCCGGTCGGCGCCGAGGAGCACGGCCCCGCGCAGACGCCCCGCCGCGCGCCGCACGAGGTCGTCGACGTCGGCGCCCTTCAGCAGGCCCCCCGCGACCCACACGATCGAGGGGTAGGCGGCCAGGGACGCGGCGGCGGCGTGCGGGTTGGTGGCCTTGGAGTCGTCCACGTAGTCGACCTCGGCCACGCGCGCGACGTGCGCGACGCGGTGCGGGTCCGGCACGTACCCGAGCAGGCCCTGGCGGACGGCCTCGGCCGGCACCCCGTAGGCGCGGGCCAGCGCCGCCGCGGCCAGGGCGTTGGCGACGTTGTGCGGCGCGAACGGGCGGACGTCGGCCAGCGTCGCGAGCTCCTCGGCGGTCCCGGCGGGGTCGCCGACGAAGGCGCGGTCCACGAGCAGGTCCTCCACGACGCCGAGGCGGCCGCGCGCGGGCACCTCCAGGGTGAACCCCACCGCCCCCGCGTACGGCGCCGCCAGGCGGGCCGTCAGCGGGTCGTCGGCGTTGTAGACGACCACCCCGGCGCGCTCGAAGACGCGGCCCTTGGCGCGGGCGTACTCCTCCATCGACCCGTGCCAGTCGAGGTGGTCCTCGGCGACGTTCAGCACGGCCGCGGCGGCGGGGGCCAGGGTCGAGGACCAGTGGAGCTGGAAGCTGGACAGCTCGACGGCCAGCACGTCGTAGGGCTTCTCGACGGCCTCGACGATGGGCGTGCCGACGTTGCCCACGGCCACGGCGTCGTACCCGGCCGCCACCAGCATCGAGGTCAGCATGCGCACGGCGGTGGTCTTGCCGTTGGTGCCGGTCAGGGCCAGCCAGGGGGCGGCGCCCGGGGGCCGCCGCCGCCAGGCCAGCTCGACCTCGCCGATGACCTCGACGCCCCTGGCCGCGGCCTCCACCAGCAGCGGGTGGCCGGGCCGCCAGCCCGGCGAGGTGACGACCAGCGAGGTCTCCGGCGGCAGCCCGCCGCCGAACCGCACCTCCACGCCGAGGGTGGCCAGCTCGGCCGCCGCGGCGCGCTGCCGCTCGCCGTCCCGTCCCTCGACCACGACGACCTGGTGCCCCGCCCGCGCGAGACTCCGCGCGGCCGCGACCCCCGAGACTCCGAGCCCCGCAATTACGTGCATCGCACTCTCTCCGCCCGGCTCAGGCCTTCGGCATCCATTCGACGTAGAAGAGACCGAGGCCCGCGGCGGCGCACAGGACGGCGATCAGCCAGAAGCGGACGACGATGGTGGTCTCGGCCCAGCCCGCCAGCTCGAAGTGGTGCTGGAGGGGGGCCATGCGGAAGACGCGTTTGCCGGTCATCTTGAAGAAGCCCACCTGGATGATCACCGAGGCGGTGATGATGCAGCACAGGCCCGCGAGGATGAACAGCAGGATCTGCGTGCGGGTGGTGATCGCCAGCCCGGCGAGCACGCCGCCGAGCGCCAGCGAGCCGGTGTCGCCCATGAAGATCTTCGCCGGGGGGGCGTTCCACCACAGGAAGCCGACCAGCGCCCCGAGGACGGCCGCCGCGACCACCGCCAGGTCCAGCGGGTCGCGCACCCAGTAGCAGTTGGGGCCGAGCTGGTTGAGGCAGCTGTTGCGCAGCTGCCAGTTGCCGATGAGCACATAGGCGGCCAGCACCACGCCGGTCGCGCCGCTGGCGAGACCGTCAAGGCCGTCGGTGAGGTTCACCGCGTTCGAGAAGCCCACGATCATGATGAGGACCCAGATCGTGAACACCACGATGCCGATCGACGGCCCGAAGTCGCGCAGGAAGGACACGCGCGTCTCGGCGGGGGTGATCGAGTAGGCGTTGGGGAACCGGACGACCAGCACGGCGAAGACCGCGCCGACGACGAGCTGGCCGAGGGCCTTGGCGCCGCTGCGCAGGCCGAGGCTGCGCTGCTTGTAGATCTTGATGAAGTCGTCGAGGAAGCCGACCGTCGCCAGGCCCGTCATGAGGAAGAGCACGAGCATCGCCGACGCGGTCGGCGGGGTGAAGGTGGCGAGGTGGGAGCAGGCGAAGCCGATCAGCGCGGCGATCACGAAGACGGTGCCGCCCATGGTGGGGGTGCCGCGCTTCTCGTGGTGGCCGGACGGCCCCTCCTCGCGGATGTTCTGGCCGTAGCCCCTGCGGCTGAAGAGCCTGATCGCCAGCGGGGTGCCGAGCATGGACAGGATCAGCGCCACGCCCGCGGCGACGAGGATGTCCCTCATCGGGCCTCACCCCCCGCGCCTTCCTGAGCGCCCTGGGAAGCCTCGGAGGCCCGCAGGAGCGTCTCGGCGACCCGTTCCAGGCCGGCGGCGCGCGGGCCCTTGACCAGGACGACGTCCCCGGGCCGGAGCAGTCCTGCCAGCTCGGCGGCGGCCTCGGCGGGGCCGGGGACGTGGACGGCGGGCGCCCCCTTGGCGCCCGCGAGGACCGGCCAGGGATGCTCCCCCACCACCCACAGCCCGGTCAGCCCGGCCTCGGCGGCGATACGGCCGACCTCCTCGTTGAGCGCGTCGGCGTCGTCGCCGAGCTCGCGCAGGGAGGCGACCACGGCGAACCGGCGGCGGTTCTCGCCGAGCCTGCCGAGGGCCCCGAAGGCGGCGCGCATGGACTCGGGGTTGGCGTTGTAGGCGTCGTTGATCACGGTCACGCCGTCGGGCCGCTCGGTGACCTCCATGCGCCAGCGGCTGCGCGGCTCGGCGCGCGAGAGCTGCTCGGCGATGGTCGCCACGGGCAGGCCCAGCTCGTAGGCGGCCGCGGCGGCGCCCAGGGCGTTCTCGACCGCGTGGGCGCCGTACAGGCGCAGGCGGACGTCGGCGCTGCCGGAGGGGGTGAGGAGCGTGAAGCCCGCCCTGCCGCGCTCGTCCAGCGCCTCGTCCACGGCACGGACCTCCGCCTCGGCCGAGCGGCCGAACCAGCGGACCCGCGCCTGCGTGCGCCCGGCCATGGCGGCGACGTTGGGGTCGTCGGCGTTGAGCACGGCGACGCCGCCCGCGGGCAGCGCCTCGACCAGCTCGCCCTTGGCCCTGGCGATCTGCTCACGCCCGCCGAACACGCCCAGGTGCGCGCTGCCGACGTTCAGCACGACGCCGATCTTCGGCGGGGCGATGCCGGCCAGGTAGGCGATGTGGCCCATCTCGCGGGCGCTCAGCTCCAGCACGAGGAAGCGGGTGTCCTCGTCGGCGCGCAGGACGGTGAGAGGGTGGCCGATCTCGTTGTTGTAGGAGCCGATCGGGGCGACGGTGGGGCCGATCAGCGCGGTGAGGCCGCCCAGAAGGTCCTTGGTGGTGGTCTTGCCCGCCGACCCGGTGATCCCGATGACGGTCGCGCGCGGCAGCTCGGCGACCACCCCGGCCGCGAGCCGCGCCAGCGCGGCGACGACGTCGGCGACGATCACCGACGGCGCGTCCACGGGCCTGCTCGCCAGGACGGCGACCGCGCCGGCCTCGCAGGCCTGGGCGGCGAAGTCGTGCCCGTCCGCCCGCTCTCCTTTGATCGCGGCGAACAGCGAGCCGGGCCCGGCGGCGCGCGAGTCGATCAGAACCGGCCCGCGGACCACGGCGCGGGGATCGGCCATGCCCGTGAGGGCACCCGAGGTCATCTCGGCGATCCTTGCCAGCGGCAACGGGATCATTCGTTATCCCTACTCTCCATACAAGCTTGTTCGTGCCTACGCGGGGGGCCGGCGTCGCGCCCGGGCCGGCGGGCCCGGGACGCCTCGCGCCTCAGCCTCGCACAACGCCCCCGGTCACGTTCGCTCACGTCTGCCGATCGCCTCCGCGACCACCTGCCTGTCGTCGAACGGCAGCACCTCACCGGCGACGTACTGACCCTGCTCGTGGCCCTTGCCCGCCACGACCACCACGTCACCCGGCCGCGCGCGGCCGATCGCGAGGTCGATCGCGCAGGCGCGGTCCGGCTCCATGATCACATGGGCGCGGTCCCGCTCGGGCACGCTCAGGACGCCCTGCAGCATCTCGCCGAGGATGCGCAGCGGGTCCTCCGAGCGGGGGTTGTCGCTCGTGAGGATCGCCACGTCGGCGAGCCGCGCCGCGGCCTCGCCCATCAGCGCGCGCTTGCCCCGGTCGCGGTCGCCGCCGCAGCCGAGGACGATGATCAGGCTGCCCGAGGTCACCTCGCGCAGCGCCCCCAGCACCGACTCGACGGCGCCCGGCTTGTGCGAGTAGTCGACGATCGCCTGGAAGCCGGGAGCGCCCGGCACGCGCTCCATGCGGCCGGGGACGCCGGTGACGGTCCCGACGCCGTGCACGGCCACCTGGAGCGGCACGCCGGCCTCCACGAGGGTGACCAGCGCGCCGAGGGTGTTGGCGACGTTGAACGGGCCGGGCAGCGCCACCGACACGTCGGCCTCGACGCCGCCGGGGCCGATCACGCGGAAGGTGCTGCCGTCGGCGCCCAAGCGGACGTCCCGGGCCACCCAGTCGGCCTCGGCGGCGCCCGCGGCGGAGAACGTCGTGACCGGGATCTTGGACAGCCCCACGAGCTCGCGGCCGTGCGGGTCGTCGATGTTGACGACACCGGCGCGCGCCAGCTCGGGCGTGAACAGCCGGACCTTGGTCATGAAGTAGTCGTCGAGGTCGCGGTGGAAGTCCAGGTGGTCCTGGGACAGGTTCGTGAACAGCGCGACGTCGTAGTGCGCGCCGTCCACCCGCCCGAGGGCCAGGGCGTGGCTGGACACCTCCATGGCCGCCGCCGTGACGCCCTGCTCGCGCATGAGCGCGAACAGGGCCTGCAGGTCGCTCGCCTCGGGGGTCGTCAGCGTGGGCGTGAAGCGCAGGTCGCCGACCTGGATCTCGACGCCGCCGACCAGGCCGGTGCGGTGCCCGGCGGCCCGCAGCCCGCCCTCCAGCAGGTAGGTGGTGGTCGACTTGCCGCTGGTGCCGGTGACGCCGAGCAGCAGCAGCCCCTCGGCGGGGCGCTCGTACACCCACGCGGCGACCCGGCCGAGCACCGCCCGGGGGTCGGGGACGACGAGCACGGGCAGGCCGGAGGCGACGGCGTCGCGCTCGCCCGCGCGGTCGGTCAGGACCGCGGCGGCCCCGGCCTCGGCGGCGGCGCGGGCGAAGGCGGCGCCGTGGACGCTGGCGCCGGGCAGCGCGACGTACAGGTCGCCCTGCCGCACCTGGCGGGAGTCGATGGTGATGCCGGTGACGGCGGCGAGCGGCGCTCGCGGGCCGGCCGAGGGCGCGCCGAGCATGGCCGCCAGCCCTGAGAGGGGGCGGACCTGACCGGCCGCGGGACGCATGGACGGGGGACGCACGGGCGTGAGCGTACCTTCCCCGTCACCCGTCGGTGCTCAAGCGCACCGACGGGGCGGTCGTGCCGGTAGGCGGGATCTTGCGGGTCTTCAACGCGAACGTCATGACTTCCTTGAACACGGGCGCGGCGATTTCCCCGCCGAAATGGCCCTTCTCGGGCGCCTGTACGACGGCCAGGGCCACCAGACGCGGCGCGTCGGCGGGAGTGAACCCCACAAAGGTAGCGGTATAACCGCAATACCCTCGGCAGTTCTCGTCGTATCGCATCGCGGTCCCGGTTTTACCCGCCACCCGGTATCCCTTGATGGCCGCCAGCGACCCGGTGCTGCCGTCGGCGTTCACCGCGGCCTCCAGCATCCGCGAGATGTCGCCGGCCGTGCGCCGGCTGATCACGCGGGTCCGCTTGCCGGGGCTCGCCGGGACCAGCCTGTCGTGCTGGTCGACGGTGCCCGCGACGATCTGCGGGGTGATCCGCACCCCGCCGTTGGCGATCGTCTGGTAGACGCTGGCCATCTGCAGGGCCGTCACCGACACGCCCTGCCCGAAGGCGATCGTGCAGCGCTGGCTGCCCGACCAGGTCTCGCGCCTGGGCAGCAGCCCGGCCTCCTCGCCGTAGAAGCCGCCGCCGGTCTTGGCGCCGAAGCCGAAGTTCCTCAGCATGTTGTACAACGCCTGGTCGCCGACCCTCTCGGCGGCCATCAAGGTCCCGACGTTGCTGGACTCGGCGATGATGCCGGTGAAGGTCAGGTGCTCGGGGCCGTGCGGGTGGGCGTCGCTGAGCAGCCGGTCGGCGCACTGGTACTTGTCCTTGACCTCGAACACCGTCTCGGGCCGCACCGCCCCGGCCTCCAGGGCGGCGGCGGCCGTGATGACCTTGTTGGTGCTGCCGGGCTCGAAGATCTCCGACACCGACCGGTTGCCCAGGTCGGCGGGCGGCAGGGACTCCCACTTGTTCAGGTTCACCTCGGGCGCGTTGGCCATGGCGAGCACCTGGCCGGTGCGCACGTCCATGACGATGACGCTGCCGCTGCGGGCCCCGGACTCCTTGACCTGCCGGGCGATCGCCTGCTGCGCGGCCCACTGGACGTCGCGGTCGATGGTCAGCCGCACGCCGCGCCCGGCGATCGGCTCCACCCGCGTGCTGCGGGTCATGGGGATGCGCTGGCCGGCGGCGCCCATCTCGATCGTCTGGCGGCCGTCCTTGCCGCCGAGGAGCTTGTCGTAGGTCTGCTCGATGCCGGTCAGCCCGCCGCCCTCGTCGCCGACGAAGCCCACCACGCCGCCGGCCAGGTCGTCCCCGGGGTAGAGCCGCTGGTACTGCGGGACCGCGGACAGGCCGGGGATCTTCTTGCCGCCGATCTTCAGTTCCAGGACGGCCTTGGCGACGCCGATCGGGACGTCGCGGGCGAGCAGCGTGTAACGGATCCTGGCGAGGGCCAGCTTGGCGGCGATGTCCTCCTTGGGGACGCCGAGGTAGGGCGCGAGGAGGGCGGCGACCTGCTCGCGCTGCTCGGCCGGCACCTTGGACGGGTCCGCGACGATATTGCGGGCCTCGACGGTGACGGCGAGCTCGTGGCCGTTGACGTCGGTGATGGACCCGCGGCGGGCGGGCAGCGGCTCCGGCCGCACTCTGTTCGAGGCGGCCTTGGCCTGGAACACCTTGGAGTCGAGCCCCTGGAGCTGGACGAGCCGCCCGGCGTACAGCGACAGCACGACGGCCATGCCCATCAGGGCGAAGTTGATGCGCCGTGCCGGGTTGCCGAGGCGCAGCGGCGCCATGGGACGCGGCGCCCACGAACGCCAGGGCGCCTGGCTCCACGGCCCCTGCGGGCCGCCGGGCGGGACGCGCCTCGGCCCCTCGCCACCCGGACCCCTGCGACGCGGATCGCCGTCCGGCCCCCGGCGGCGAGGCTCGCCGCCGGGGCCGCCGCGCGGAGGCTCGCCCGGGGGGCGGCGCGGGCCCTGGCCGAGCACGCGGCGCGGCGACGGAACCGTGGCCTCGGCGTTCCCGGAGCCCGTCGTGCCGGGCCGCGCGGGACGCCTGCCCTCACCGGGTCCCTGACGGCCGTCGTCCTCGGGACGGCCGGATCCACCGGAGCGTCCCTGCCCGCCCTGGCCGCCGGAACGCCCCTGGCCCCCCTGACGTGCCGGGCCGCCGGGGCCACCCTGCGCGCCCGGGCGGCCGCCGCCGTCCTGGCGGCCGGACCGCCCTGGGCGGCCGTCGCCCTCGAGCCGCCCCGTGTCGTCGGGACGCCCGGGACCGCCCGGCGAGCCGCGCCCGGGACCGCCCCGGCTCCCCCCGGAGCCACCGCGGCCACCGCGCCCGGCCCCGGACCCGCCGGGACCGCCGCGCCCCGGTCCCGGGGGGCGGCCGCCGCCTTCTCTCACGGAACCGCGACCCCCGCCCGCGACGGCTGCGCGCCGGGGACGGTCAAGATCTCGGGCGCGCTGGTGTCCGGCTTGACGCCGCCTTTCCGGGCGTTGTCGGCGATCGTCCCGGGCTGAGAGCCGGTCAGGAACTTCTTGTACAGGTCCTGCTTCTGGTCGTGCAGCTCACGGGTGCTCTCGCGCAGGTCCTGCACGCGGAAGGAGTCCTGCGTGAGCACGGTGTTGAGCAGCAGCAGCGACACCAGGCCGCCGCAGAGCAGCCCGACGACGAGCAGCACGAACGGAGCGCGCGGCGCGTGACGCGCGGCGGACGGACGGCGCGCGGCGGGCGCGGCGCCGACGGCCGGCACGGGACCGGTGGCGGGCGCGGGACGGGTGGCACGTCCCGGGCGCGCCGGAGCGGGCCTACGCGGGACGCGGCCCGGCCGCGGCGGCGCGGCCACGCCCCCGGCGGCGCGCGGCCCGCGCACGGGCCTCTCGCCGACCGCGGTCGCCGTGGTGCCGCCGGTAGTGGTGTACTCCTCGTCAATGCTCATTCCGGCTCCCGGATTCTCTCTGCGGCCCGCAATCTGGCCGAGGCCGCGCGCGGGTTGCGCGCGAGCTCGTCCTCGTCTGGAACCTCCGCCCCTCTGGTCACCGAGCGGAATCTCGGCTGGTGGGCCGGCAGGGGGACGGGCAGCCCCGGAGGGCTGGTGTCCTTGACCCGCTCGGCGATGATGTGCTTGCTCAGGCGGTCCTCCAGCGAGTGGTACGACAGCACGACCACCCGCCCTCCGACCACCAGCGCGTCGAGCGCCTGCGGGAGCGCCCGCTCGAAGGCGGTCAGCTCCCCGTTCACCTCGATGCGCAGTGCCTGGAACGTTCTCTTCGCGGGGTTGCCCCCGGTGCGACGGGTCGCGGCGGGGATCGCCTCTCGGACGATCTCGGCCAGCCGCTTGGTCGACGCGATGGGCTCGGCCGCCCGCTCCCTGGCGATGAGACGCGCGACGCGGGACGCGAAGCGCTCCTCGCCGTAGTCGCGCAGGATGCGGGTCAGCTCCCCCTCGGAGTAGGTGTTGACCACGACGTGGGCGGTGAGCTCCTGCTCGGTGTCCATGCGCATGTCGAGCGGGGCGTCGTAGGAGTACGCGAACCCGCGCCCGGCCTCGTCGAGCTGCGGGGAGGAGACGCCGAGGTCGAACAGCACCCCGTTCACCCGCGTACGGCCCTCGCGCGCCAGCACCTCGGCGAGCTCGTCGGAGACGGCCCGCACCAGCGTGGTGCGGGCGGCGTAGGGCGCGAGGCGCTCGGTGGACCGCTCGACGGCGACGGGGTCCCGGTCGATGCCGATGAGGTGAAGGTCCGGGTGCGCGGCGAGGAGGGCCTCGGCGTGCCCGCCCAGGCCCAGGTTGGCGTCGACCAGCACGGCGCCGGGCGCGTCCAGCGCCGGAGCCAGCAGTTCGAGCACACGGCGGAGCATCACCGGCACGTGACCGCCCGGCTCGCCGTGATTCCCGACATGCATGATCAAACCCCCTCTGCCGCCATGGGTGTGTCCAAGAACCCCGTGGACGCGCCCCTGCTCGCGGATGTGCGGCCTTGCCGTCTTCTCGCCGGAGGATTCACCCACCCCGGTAACGGCTCGCCCGGCCAGGTCCCCATCCGCGTCCCCAGTCGACGCGCCGCCATCTGACACCGGGGAAGGTGCATCAGCTGACGGCCGCGCCGTGGTGCCCGGGACCTGCCCTGCACCTCGGGAGCGGGTGGAGACCTCGCCGAACGACGTCTTTCACCGACGAGTCGACCGTTGTCATAGGACCCCTGGCAGCACCTCCTCCGACAGCTCGGAGAACGCCTGCTCTTGGGCGGCCAGGTAGGTCTCCCAGGCCGCGGCGTCCCAGATCTCCAGCCGGGTGTTGGCGCCGATGACGGCGCAGTCCCGGCGAAGGCCCGCGTACTCGCGCAGGCTCTGGGGAATGGTGATCCGCCCCTGCTTGTCGGGCGTCTCGTCGGAAGCACTGGCGAAGAAGACACGACTGTAATCGCGGACGGCCTTGGCTGTCACAGGCGCGGTACGCAGCGCCTCGGTGATGCGCTGGAACTCCTCCACGGGAAACACGTAGAGGCACCGCTCCTGGCCCTTGGTGATCACAAGACCCTCCGCCAGCTCCTCACGGTACTTCGCCGGCAGGAACAGTCGTCCTTTCTCGTCCAGACGCGGGTGATGAGTGCCGAGGAACACCGGCCTCACCTCCCGTGCCACATGGAACGACCGGCGCCATGGCCCCAGCCCCTCCACTGCGCACCACCATACTCCACTTCTCCCCACCGTCAACTGATCCAAACAAGTCCTGGACGCCGATCGGTCGACGTTTCCGCAGCTCAGAAGGGGTGGAGCGCAGTGGAGGGCACTGAGCCCGCGCACGCGCGCACGGCGTGTCGGAATCGTCCCCTTGACACCCCTCCGGCGCGGCCGGCGCCGTCACCGCCGGGGATCGGGGAGCGGGACGGCCCGAGGTGGGGGAATGTGGGGGGCGGGCGTGCTCCGGCCCGCGCGATTGTCACGGGATTCGGACACCGGCGGGACGGCAACGCGACCCCCGGTCAGAACACTTGGGGCAGTTCACCCGGGAATATGGCGGAAAGTCGCCCGGGAACCCGCAGCATCATAGTGTCGGTACGCAGAATGAAGAAGGAATCGCAAAGCCCCCGCAATACCATCCCGCGTGGGCTGCCGCACCCTCATGGAGGCCCGGTGGGAATAACCCACGATGTCGGACAGGAGCTGGGAGGTCTGGTCGCGACCGCGCACCGGATCGGCGAGGCGATCGAGTCGGTGATCGAGGGCAAGCGCGACGTCGTCCGCCTCACCCTAACCGTGCTGCTGGCGGAGGGGCACCTGCTGATCGAGGACGTGCCCGGCGTCGGCAAGACGATGCTGGCCAAGGCCCTCGCCCGGTCGATCGACTGCCCGGTGCGCCGCGTCCAGTTCACCCCCGACCTGCTTCCCAGCGACATCACGGGCGTGAGCGCCTTCAACCAGCAGACCCGGGAGTTCGAGTTCAAGCCCGGTCCCGTCTTCGCCAACATCGTCGTGGGTGACGAGATCAACCGCGCGTCCCCCAAGACCCAGTCGGCCCTGCTGGAGTGCATGGAGGAGCACCAGGTCACCGTGGACGGCACGACCTACCGCCTCGACACCCCCTTCATGGTCATCGCGACCCAGAACCCCATCGAGATGGAGGGCACCTACCCCCTCCCCGAGGCGCAGCGCGACCGCTTCACGGCGCGGATCGCCATGGGCTACCCCGAGCCCGCCGCCGAGCTGGAGATGCTGGACGTCCACGGCGCGTCCTCCCCGCTCGACAAGCTGGAGCCCGTCGCCACGACCGCCGAGGTGCGGGCGCTGATCGACGCGGTCCGGGCCGTGTACGTCTCCCAGCCCATCAAGAAGTACGCCATCGACATGGTGACCGCCACCCGCCGGTCCCCCGACCTGCGGCTCGGCGCGTCCCCGCGCGCCACCCTCCACCTGGTGCGGGCGGCCCGCGCGCACGCCGCCCTGGCGGGCCGCGACTACGTCATCCCCGACGACCTGCAGGACCTCGCCGTCCCCGTGCTCGCCCACCGCCTCCTGCCGAGCCTGGAGGCGCAGGGCCAGCGCCGGCGTCCCGAGCAGGTCATTGCCGACCTCGTCCGCCGCGTCCCCGTGCCCGAGAGCCGGGAAGGGGGGGCCGACGGCGCGGGACCGGCGCGGTGATCGCCGGTCTCAGGGCGCTCACCTCGCGCGGCCGCTCGTTCCTCGCCTCCGGCGTGGCGGCGCTGCTGTGCGCCGTCGCGCTCGGGGAGCACGACCTGCTGCGGGTGAGCATCCTCATCATCGCCCTGCCCCTGCTCGCGGCGATGGTGGTGGCGCGCACCCGCTACCGGCTGAGCTGCGCAAGAAGGCTGTACCCCGGCAGGGTCGCGGTCGGCACCGACAGCACCGTGACGCTGCGGCTGGAGAACGTCACCCGGCTGCCCACCGGCCTGCTGCTGGTGGAGGACACCGTCCCCTACGCCGTCGGCACCCGCCCCCGGTTCGTGCTGGACCGGGTGGAGTCGCGCGGCGTCCGGGAGATCGACTACAAGGTGCGCTCGGACCTGCGCGGCCGGTTCCCGATCGGCCCGCTGTCGGTGCGCATCGCCGACCCGTTCGGGCTGGTCGAGCTGACCCGCGCGTTCGCGGCCACCGACACGCTGATGGTGGTGCCGGAGGTCGTGCCGCTCCCCCAGGTGCGCCTGTCGGGCGAGTGGACCGGCGGCGGCGACAGCCGTACCGCCAGCGTGGCCGCGGCCGGGGACGACGACGTCGGCCCGCGCGAGTACCGCCAGGGCGACGACCTGCGGCGGGTCCACTGGCGCTCCACCGCCCGCTACGGCGAGCTGATGGTGCGCCGCGAGGAGCAGCAGTGGCAGAGCAGGGGCGCCCTGCTGCTGGACACCCGCAGGCACGCCCACCGCGGCGAGGGCCCGAGGTCGTCGTTCGAGGTGGCGGTCTCGGCCGCCGCGTCGATCGGGGTGCACCTGGCCCGGGACGGGCTCGGCCTGCGGCTGGTCACCGACCAGGGCGCCCAGCCCCTCGCCGACGCCGGAGCCGGCCAGGGCCTGCTGGACGCGCTGGCGGTCGTGCGCCAGAGCACCGCGCGCTCGCTGGAGTCGGGCGTATCGGCGCTGCGCCAGGGCGGCGGGGACGGGCTCATCGTCGCCGTCCTCGGTGACCTGGACGCCGAGGAGGCGCGCGCGCTGGCCCGCCTGCGCCACGGCGGCGTCACCGGCGTGGCCGTGATGCTGGACGTGCGGAGCTGGCAGCAGACCCCGGCGCACCACACGGAGGAGAACGAGGCGTACGAGCTGGCGCGGGCCGTGCTCGCCGGCTCGGGGTGGCGGGTCGTGCGGCTGCCCGCGGGCACCTCGCCGGCCGCCGTCTGGCAGGAGGCCGCCCAGAACAGCCGGTTCGCCGGGGCGGACGGCACGATCACGTCAGGAGACGCGGCATGAGACTCCCGATCATGGCGGGGCTGGCCACGGCCGCGGTGGCGCTGACCCTGTACCCGCTGTTCCGCGAGGGCGCGTGGTTCTGGACGGGGATGGGGGCGGTCCTCGTGGTCGCCGTCGTCTCCGTCCTGACGACGCGCCCCGGGGTGCCGCGCTGGCTCGGCCCGCCGCTCGAACTCGTCGGGCTGGGCCTCTACCTCGCCGTGGTCTTCGCCCCCGAGGCCGCCTGGGGGTGGCTGGTCCCGACCACCGACACCCTGGTCGCGCTGGCGGGCCTGCTCGGCGAGGGGTTCGCCGACATCCAGCGGTACGCCGCGCCCGTGCCGTCCAACCCGGGCATCACCCTGCTCACCGCGGGCGGCGTCGGCCTCATCGCCGTGCTGGTGGACCTGCTGGCCGTCCGCCTGCGCCGCGCCGCGCTCGCGGGCCTGCCGCTGCTGGCCCTGTTCACCGTGCCGGCGGCGGTGATGACCGACCCGCTGGGGTGGCCGGCGTTCATCCTGGGCGCGCTCGGGTTCGTGGGGCTGCTCGCGGCCGACGGGCGCGAGCGTCTCAGCACCTGGGGACGCGCCGTCCTCGTGCGCCGGACGCGCGGCGCGGGCACGGCGGGCGCCTCCGGGCGTGGCGAGAACACGCCGATCTCGCTGTCGGGCAAGCGCATCGGCGTCGCGGCCATCGCCCTGGCCGTCGGGCTGCCCGCCCTCGTGCCCACCCTCGCGCCGAACCCGCTGTTCGGGTTCGGGGTGGGCTCGGGCAACGGCGAGGGCGGCAACACGATCACGATCCCCGACCCGATCGCGAGCCTGCGCGGCCAGCTCACGCGCAACGGCAACGACACCGTCCTGACCTACGGCAACAGCGACAACGTCCCCCGCTACCTGCGGATGTACTCGCTGGACACCTTCGACGGCGACCGGTGGACGATGTCGCAGCCGAAGGGCCGCCCGCAGAACAGCGTGGCGGAGGGCCCGCTGCCGCCGCCGCCCGGCCTGTCCCCCGACGTCCCGGTGAAGGAGGTCACCACCCGGCTCCAGGTGAGCGACGCGGTGGAGAACCTCAGCTTCCTGCCGCTGCCCTACCCGGCGAACACGGTGCGGGTGGACGGCGACTGGCGCGCCGACGAGACGACGCTCATGGTCTTCTCCACGCACGACACCGCCGGCGGGCAGGACTACGAGGTCGGCCAGCGCGAGCCCACGCCGACCCCCGAGCTGCTGGGCGAGCTCAGGGGCGACCCCGTGGAGGACGTGGCGGCGCGCTACCTCGACCTGCCCGCCGACCTGCCCCCGCAGATCCGGTTCCTGAGCGAGCGGCTCGTCTCCGGCACCGACACCCCGTACCAGGCGGCGGTCAAGCTCCAGAACTGGTTCACCTCGTCGGGCGGGTTCACCTACAGCCTGCAGACGCAGGGCAACGGCAGCCAGGCGCTGCTGGAGTTCCTGAGCAACAAGACCGGCTACTGCGAGCAGTTCGCCGCCGCCATGGCGGTGATGGCCCGCACGCTGCGGATCCCCGCCCGGGTGGCGATCGGCTACACCGGCGGCACGTTCCTGGACGGGGTCTGGCGAGTGCGCACGCACGACCTGCACGCCTGGCCAGAGCTGTACTTCCAGGGCGTGGGGTGGCTGCGCTTCGAGCCGACCCCGTCGGGCGGTCTCGGCCAGGCCACGGCCCAGGTCCCGGACTACTCGCGCCCGCCCGTGGAGGTCACCGGCACGCAGGGCCCGAGCGCGGGGCCGACGCCCGGGCCGGACTCGACCGGCCTGTCCGACCCCCTCAACCCCTCGCGAGCCCCCCGCGACCCCGACGCGAACCTGCCGAGCACCCCGGTCGTCGTCGACACCGGGACGCCCGTGGCCGCCAAGATCGGCATCGGCCTGCTGGTCCTGCTGCTCATCGGGCTGGTCCCCGCCCTCGGGCGCGTGGTGGCGCGCCACCGGCGCGGCCGGGTCTGGGCGCACGCGGTCCCGGCCGAGGTCACGGACGCGCGGGCGGGCTCGGCCGAGGTCACCGCGGTCCGCCTTGGGCGGGCGGTGCACGGCACGTGGCGCGAGCTGATCGACACGCTGCACGACCTGGGGCTGGGCCACGAGCTCAGCGAGACGCCCCGCGCGCTGGCGCGGCGCCTGGTCGAACGGCACGAGCTGGACGCCGAGGCCGCGGCGGCGGTCACCCGGATCGCCTGGGCCGAAGAGCGGCTGCGGTACGCGCGCACGCCGGGCGAGATCCCCTCGCTGAAGGGCGACCTGCGGGTCGCGCGCCGGGCGCTGCGGGCCGTGGTGTCCCGGGGACGGCGGCTGCGGGCCACGCTGCTGCCCGCCTCGACGCTGCTGAGGCTGCGGCGGGCGGGCGAGAGCATGCTGGACGGGTTCGACCGGCTGGAGAACATCCGGCTGTGGCCGCGCCGCGACCGGGCGGAGGGGCCCGCGGAGCCCGCAGAGGAGCCCCGCGTGCTCACGGGGTCGCGCCGCTGAGGCCGGCCCCGCGCCGGGCGTGACGAGGCCCGGGCCGTGATCTCTGGAGTTCCTCCAGGGGTCACGGTCCGGGCCTTTTCGCGTCCTGTCCCGTTCACACGCGAATGCGCGCACGGGGTGTCCCCGTCCACGCACCGGAGTTCAACGGCATGACGAGCCGCACACGTGAGGTCCTGCCGAGAGGTCGAGCCGCCGGGTCCGTTCGTTGTCCCGGGACGTGCGTCGGGGGGCGTGCCGAAGGCGGAGGTGAGGGCGTGGTCCCCGGTGAGGCCGCCGTCTCGCCCGCCGCGTGGAGCCGGCGCCTCAGCGCTCGTCGCTCCTGCGGCGCCAGCGTTCCTCCATGCGCTCCATGAACCCGGGGCGGGCGGCACGGCGCCGCTCGGGCTGGCCGGGGGCTCCCTGCTGCCGGGCGTCACCGCCGAACCCGTTCATGCGTTTCCAGCTCGACAGACCCCAAAGACACGCGGCGAGCATCACCACGAAGCCGCCCACACCGAGGGGGATGAGCGGTGCCACGACGCCGACCATCAACAGCACGACACCCAGGACGAAGCCGATGGAGGCTTTCACGAGGCGGCGTTTGTAGTGGTTGCGTGGATCACTGATCCGAACGGTGTTGGCCCACTTCGGGTCCTCGCTGTAGAGGGCCTGCTCGATCTGGTCGAGCAGGCGCTGCTCGTGCTCAGACAGCGGCACGGCGCCTCCCAAGGACGGCCCCTTGACGGGGAAGACGGCAACGGGCACCACAGGGTGTCCGGACCTCGCGGTCGGTTATCCCCAGAATACGAGGCTGTAGACGTAGGCGAAAGAAAACGTCCAACGTAGACCAAACCGGAGGTGACGTCATAGATCCATTCCATCGAACGGAGGGCGTACGAGCGAGGCCGGGCGGACGGCCTCCGGGCCGAACCTTCTGGCCGCCTTGTCCATGGCCATTTCGGCCTCCCGCCAGCCGGTTTCGCGTTCTCCCAGGCCCAGCTGACGCGTCGCCGCGGCCGCCGGACGGAGGTTCTCGACCCGGACGCCGACCAATCGGAGCCGCACGCGCTCCAGCCCGGCCGCCGCGAACAGCTCGCAAGCAGTGGCATATATCTCTTTCGCCACATCTGTCGGTTCACGGAGCGTGCGCGATCGGGTGATCGTCGTGAAGTCGGCGCGGCGCAGCTTGACACTCACCGTGCGCCCGATGTGACCGCCCGCGCGCAGCCGCGCGGCGACGCGCTCCGACAGCCGGAGCAACTCGCGGCGGATCGCCTCCGGGTCGTCCACGTCGTGGGAGAAGGTCTCTTCGGCGCCGATGCTCTTGTCGGGGGCGTGCGGGGTGACGCGGCGGTCGTCGCGGCCCCAGGCGAGGGCGGCGAGGTGCTCGCCCACGGCCCCGAACTCCCGCCGCAGCGTCGCCGGCGGCACGTGCGCCAGGTCGCCGACCGTCCGGATGCCGAGCCGCACCAGAGCCTGCTCCGTACGCTCCCCCACGCCCCACAGGGCCGCGACGGGCAGCGGGTGGAGGAACTCCACCACCCCGTCGGCCGGGACCACCAGAAGGCCGTCGGGCTTGCAGTGGCGGGAGGCGAGCTTGGCCACGAACTTGCTGCTCGCCACGCCGACCGAGCAGGTGATGCCGTGGCGCTCTGCGACCTGCGCGCGGATCATCGCGGCGATCGCGGCGGGCGGCCCCAGCCTGCGCAGCGCCCCGCCCACGTCCAGGAACGCCTCGTCGGAGGAGATCGGCTCGACCTCGGGCGTGATCGCGTGGAAGATCTCCATCACGCTCTTGGAGACCTCGGAGTACTTGCCGTGGCTCGGCGGGATGACCACGGCCCGCGGGCAGAGGCGGCGGGCGCGCGTCATGGGCATCGCCGAATGGACGCCGAACCGCCTGGCCTCGTAGGTGGCGCTGAGCACGACCCCGCGGGCGCCCGTCGCGCCGATGATCACCGGGGTGCCCTTGAGCTCGGGACGCTC
Source organism: Sphaerisporangium album (assembly GCF_003323745.1). Classification (GTDB taxonomy): domain Bacteria; phylum Actinomycetota; class Actinomycetes; order Streptosporangiales; family Streptosporangiaceae; genus Sphaerisporangium; species Sphaerisporangium album. The sequence goes on along the minus strand of NZ_QOIL01000001.1, from coordinate 89,961 downwards.
CAGCAGCTCGACGCTGGCGAAGAACGCGTCCATGTCGACGTGCAGGATCGGGCATCCGGTGTCGTCGGCCGGCGGCGCCGTCGCCCGGTCGTGGGCCGGGTCGTGCCCCCGCCCCGGCTCGGGCCGCAGAACCTGCTTGCGCGACACAGGGCAATCCTAACCGAACGCGCGTTCTACCAGCGAGCCCGGCAGGCCGCGCGGCGGGTCACCGGTGGCCGAACAGGTGGAGCTGGGTGGCGATGTCGCGCAGGACGGGATGCGCCGCGGCGGCCTGTTCCAGCGCGACCAGCGCCCGCGCGGCCCCCGGCTCGCCGTCCAGCAGGCGGCCCGGCACCAGGTCGGCGAAGACGCGCACGCCCCTGGCCTCGCCCGGCGCGAACCCGGCCGCCGACAGCAGCCCGGCGAGCGCCTCGCCGCTGAACCGGCGCGGCGTCGGGTCGTGGTCGCCCCAGCGGCCCGAGGGGTCCGACAGTGCCTGGCGGGCCTCGTCGAAGTGGCCGGTGAGCGAGCGGTGGATCGCCGTCGCCACCGGGTTGGCCGCCAGCACGCTGATCACCCCGCCCGGCCGCAGCAGGCCCGCGACGGCCGCCAGCGCGCCCGCGGGGTCCTCGACGTACTCCAGCACGCTGTGGCACAGCACCAGGTCGGCGCTTCCCGCCGGCAGCAGCTCGCGCAGGTCGGCGGCGTCGCCCTGGATGCCCGTGACGGTCACGCCCGCCTCGGCGGCCCGCCGCTCCAGGGCCGCCAGCGAGTCGGGGCTCGGGTCGACCACCGTGACGGCGTGGCCGAGACCGGCCAGCGGGACGGCGAACCCTCCGGTGCCGCCCCCCGCGTCGACGATGTCGAGCCGCTCGCGCCCGGTCGCGCCCGCCCGCTCGGCCAGGGCGGCCCGCAGCGCGTCCCAGACCACGGCGGTGCGCACCGCCGGAGTGGTGGCCGCCTGGCGTGTGGCGCCTTCGGTGCGCACGTTCAGCTCGCCTCCTAGCGAGGACGGTCGGGACGCCCGAGGACGTCGGTCGGGCCCAGCCTACGCGGTACCGCGGCCGCGGCCGCGCGCCACCCGTCCCGGCCGCCCTCACCGGGCGCGGCACCGCCAGGGCCGCCGGGAACCCCGGCGCCCCTACAGGGCGAGGGAGGGCTTGAGCTGCTTGAACCGCGCCAGCAGGCCGTTGACGAACTGGGGAGACTCGTCGGTCGACAGCTCGGAGGCGAGGTGCACCCACTCGCTGATGACCACGGCCTCCGGGACGTCCGGCACCCACAGCAGCTCGTAGGTGCCGGCGCGCAGCAGGTTGCGGTCCACTGCGGGCATGCGGTCGAGGGTCCAGCCCTCGGAGTAGGTGGAGATCAGCTCGTCGATGCGGGGCCGGTGCCGGTCGACGCCCTCGACCAGCGCCGAGGTGTACTCGTTGACCGGCGGTTCCGCCCGCTCGACCCGTTCGGCGAGGACCTTGGCCGCGGGCTCGTCCCGCAGCTCGGCCTCGAACAGGATGTCCAGTGCGCGTCTGCGCGCCTTTCCCCGAGCGGACACCTCAGGCCCGGCCGAGGTACTCGCCGGTGCGCGTGTCGACCTTGACCTTCTCGCCCGTGGTGATGAAGAGCGGGACCTTGATCTCGGCGCCGGTCTCCAGCGTGGCGGGCTTGGTGCCGCCGGTGGAGCGGTCGCCCTGCAGACCCGGCTCGGTCTGGGCGATCGTCAGCTCGACGGCCGCGGGAAGGTCGATGTAGAGGACGTTGCCCTCGTTGATCGCCACGGTGGCGAGGGTGTTCTCCAGGAGGTAGTTGGCGGCGTCGCCGACCGTCGCCCGCGGCACGTTGAGCATGTCGTAGGTCTCGGTGTCCATGAAGACGAACTCCTCGCCGTCAAGGTAGGAGAACTGCATCTCGCGCTTGTCGACGTTGGCCACCTCGACCTTCACGCCGGCGTTGAAGGTCTTGTCGACGACCTTGCCAGAGAGCACGTTCTTCAGCTTGGTGCGGACGAAGGCGCCGCCCTTGCCGGGCTTGACGTGCTGGAATTCCACCACGCTCCACAGCTCGCCACCGTCGAGCTTGAGCACCAGTCCGGTCTTGAGGTCGTTGGTCGTCGCCACTCGTAATCTCCTGCGTCGTCATGGTCACGCCGAGCTCGGCCACGATCCTGCCCGTTCACAGGACCAGCAGCTCCTTGGTCGTGCGGGTGAGGAGTTCCGGGCCGCCGGCACGCGTGACGAGAGTGTCCTCGATCCGGACGCCGCCCCTGCCCGGCAGATAGACGCCGGGCTCGACGGTGATCGGAACTCGATCCTCAAGTCTACCGGCACCCGCGGAACGCAGGAACGGGTCCTCGTGGATCTCCAGGCCGACTCCGTGCCCCAGGCCGTGCCCGAAGTGCTCGCCGTGCCCGGCCTCCTCGATCAGCGTGCGCGCGGCCGCGTCGACCTCGTCGGTGCCGGCCCCGGGGGCGAGCGCGTGCCGCCCGGCCCGCTGGGCGGCCAGGACCAGGTCGTACAGCTCGCGCTGCCAGCCGCTCGGGGCGCCCACGGCGACGGTGCGGGTCATGTCGGCGTGGTACCCGTCGTACAGGGCGCCGAAGTCCATCGTCACCAGGTCGCCGCGCTCGATGGGACGCCCGCCCGGCGAGTGGTGCGGGACCGCGCCGTTGGGCCCGCTCGCCACGATGGTGTCGAACGCGGGGCCGTCCGCCCCGAGCTCCGCCATGCGCGCCTCCAGGGCGCGGGCGACCTGCCGTTCGGTCATGCCGGGCGCGATCGTGGCCACGACGCCGGCGAACGCCCGGTCGGTCAGCTCGCAGGCCGTGCGCAGCGCCGCGATCTCCGACTCGTCCTTGACCACCCGCAGCCGCTCGACGAGCCGTCCGAGGAGCGGCAGGTCGCCGCCGAGGCGCCGGTACTCGGCGACGGACATGTCGTGGGCCTCGACGCCGGGCCGGTCGGCGAGCCGGACCAGCGCGGAGGTGACGTCGCGGCGCTCGATGACCTCGACGCCGTCGCACACGCCGCGCGCCTTCTCGGTGTAGCGGGAGTCGGTGGCGAGCACCGGGGGCCCGTCGTCCCGCACCAGCACGGCGGCGTTCGAGCTGACCAGGCCGGTGAGGTAGCGCACGTTGACCGCGCGGGTGACCAGCATCGCGCGGGCGTCGTGCTCGGCGAGCAGGGCGGCGAGCGCCGCGCGCCGCGATTCGTGAACGGTGGTCATGTTTCCGACTGTACGGCCTGCCCCGCCCGGGCCCGGAATCCCTTACGCCAGGCCGTGCCCAAGCCCGGGGCGTCAGCCGTCCGCCAGCTCCTTGACCTTCTCGACGAGCTTGAGGCGCTCGGCGTGGCTCGGGGCGACCGGGGCCACGTTGATCGTGGTGACGCCCGACTCCTTCAGCGCCGCGATGCGGTCCCGGACGAATCCCTCGGGACCGACCAGGGACATCTTCTCCAGCAGCTCCCTCGGGACGTGCGCGGCCGCCTCGTCCTTCCTGCCCTCCAGGTACAGGTCCTGGATGAGCTCGGCCTCCTTCTCGTACCCGTAGCGCCGGGCCAGGTCGTTGTAGAAGTTCCTGCCCTTGGCGCCCATGCCGCCGATGTAGAGCGCGGCCATCGGACGGCCGAGGTCCAGCAGGTCGCCGGCATCGTCGCCGATGGCGAGCGTGGCCTGGGCGATGACGTCCAGCTCGCCGAGCTCCGCGTCCCGCCTGGCCTTGCCCGCCGCCAGCGAGGAGCCCCAGACGTCGGCGGCCTTCTCGGGCACGTAGAAGATCGGCTCCCAGCCCTCGGCCAGCTCGGCGGTCAGCTCGACGTTCTTCGGGCCGATCGCGGCGATCACGATGGGGATGCGCGGGCGGACAGGGTGGTTGATCAGCTTGAGGGGCTTGCCGAGGCCGGTGCCGCTGCCGGGGGGAAGCGGCAGGGTGTAGTGGGCGCCCTCGTAGGTGAGCCGCTCGCGCCGCCACACCTTGCGGCAGATCTCGATCACCTCGCGGGTGCGGCCGAGCGGCGCGGTGTACGGCACGCCGTGGAAGCCCTCGATGACCTGCGGCCCCGAGGCACCGAGGCCGAGCACGAAACGGCCGTCGGAGACGTAGTCCATGCCGGCGGCGGTCATGGCGAGCAGGGAGGGGGTGCGGGAGTAGATCGGCAGGATGCCCGAGGCGATCTGCAGGCGCTCGGTGCGGGCGGCGATGTAGCCCATCTGGCTCACGGCGTCGAAGGTGTAGGCCTCGGCGACGAAGACGATGTCCAGCCCGGCGCTCTCGTAGTCGCCCAGCTCGGCCACGGTCTCCTTGAAGCCTCCGGCGTAGTTGAGTGCCATGCCGACGCGCATCCGCAGTCCTCCCGTTAGGCGGCGAACCGAATGATGTTCCACCGGCTCGCAGCCAAGGCTATCGAGTCTCCCCGCGCCCACCAAGCTCTCCCCCGCCGCCGGCGGGCACTCCGTCGGACGCTTCCATGTGATCGAGCGGCGCCGGCACACCCCCGCCGGGTGACGGGCCGTCGGGTGGGAGGATGAACCCCGTGACGACGAAGCCCGCCGCTCGCCGCGGTCACCTCCTTCCCTCCGGCGAGCCCCGCCCGCGCTACGACCTCGACAGGCTGCTCGCGGTCGCGGTCTCGGTCTTCACCGAGCGCGGGTACGACGGCACGAGCATCGAGCACCTGGCCAAGGCGTCCGGCCTGTCGAAGTCCTCGATCTACCACCACATCGAGAGCAAGGAGCAGTTGCTCCGCATCGCACTCGGGCGGGCGCTGGACCCCCTTCTGGCCACCACGCGGGAGGACGGCGCGCTCACCGGCCGGGCCGTCGACCGGCTGCGGTACCTCATCCGGCGCGACGTTCAGGTGCTCGCCGACCGGCTCCCCTACGTCACCCTGCTGCTGCGGGTGCACGGCAACACCGAGACGGAACGCTGGGCGATGGAGCAACGGCGCGGCTTCGACAAGGTGGTGGCCGGGCTGGTGCAGAAGGCCATCGACGAGGGCGACATCCGCCCCGACGTCGACGCGGCCACCACCGCCCGGCTCATGTTCGGGCTGATCAACTCGCTCATCGAGTGGTACCGCCCGAGCAGGGACCTCACGGCCGACGTCCTGTCCGACCGCATCACCGCGATGATCTTCGACGGCATCGGCACCGGCGCCGGTCGGGGGTGAACCCCCGGGCGGGCCCGGGGGCGGACGTGCCGGGCCGCTCCCTCAGGCGCGCTCCAGCAGGAGGGCGATGCCCTGGCCCACACCGATGCACATGGTCACCAGGGCACGCCGCGCATCCCGTTCCCCCAGTTCGACAGCGGCGCTCAGCGCGAGGCGCGCGCCGCTCATGCCCAGCGGGTGCCCCAGGGCGATCGCGCCGCCGTTCGGGTTCACCAGGTCGCCGCCGGCGGGCAGCCCGAGCTCGCGCAGCACGGCCAGCGCCTGGGCCGCGAAGGCCTCGTTGAGCTCGACCAGGTCCAGGTCGCCCACCCCGAGGCCGAGGCGCCCGAGCAGGCGGCGCGTCGCGGGCACCGGGCCGATCCCCATGTAGCGAGGCTCGACACCCGCCACGGCGGCCCCGGCCACGCGCGCGAGCGGCCGCAGGCCGTGGCGCTCGACAGCGGCCTCGGAGGCGATGAGAAGGGCGGCCGCCCCGTCGTTGATGCCCGAGGAGTTGCCCGCGGTCACCGAGCCGCCCTCGCGGAACACCGGCCGCAGGCTCGCGAGCTTCTCCAGCGTGATCTCGCGGGGATGCTCGTCGGCCTCGACGACCACCGCCTCGGCGCGTGGCCGGGGAACGCTCAGCGGGACCGTCTCCAGGCCGAGGCGTCCGCGCCGCCGCGCCCCGGCCGCGCGCCGCTGGGAGCGGAACGCGAAGGCGTCCTGGTCCTCACGGCTGACGCCGAACCTCTCCGCGACGTTCTCCGCCGTCTCTCCCATGGTGTCCACGCCGTAGGCGGACTCGAGCGCCGGGTTGACGAAACGCCAGCCCAGGGTGGTGTCGGCCATCTGCGCGTCCCGGCCGAACGGCTTGGCCGACTTCGACATCACGTACGGCGCCCGGCTCATGCTCTCCACGCCGCCGGCCACCACGAGGTCCGCCTGGCCGCTGGACACGGCACGGGCGGCCATCGCGACCGCGTCCGCACCGGAGCCGCACAGCCGGTTCACGGTGGTGCCGGGGACCTCGACGGGCAGGCCCGCGAGCAGCACCGCCATGCGCGCGACGTTGCGGTTGTCCTCCCCTGCCTGGTTCGCGCAACCAAGGATCACGTCGTCGAGCTCCGACCAGTCGATGCCCTGGTGGCGTGCGGCGATGACGCGCAGCACATGCGCGGCGAGGTCATCCGGACGGACGGCGCTCAGCGCGCCTCCATAGGAGCCGATCGGCGTCCGGCAGCCGTCGACGAGGTAGGCAGGAGTCATATCGCATCCTTCAAACCGAATGTTCGGTCCGCATGGTGGCCAGGCCCGCGGCACGATGTCAAGCCCCCGCGAGACCGCCGGTCGGCCGGTGGTCGTCGTGCGGCTCACGACCGCTCCTGTCGAGAGGGGGTGGGGCGGACGGGGAGCTCACAGCCTCTCGATCGCGGAGGCGGGGTTCTCGACGGCATCCGCCACGGCACGCATGAACCCCGCCGCGGTGCCGCCGTCACAGACCCGGTGGTCGAACACGAAGGACATCTGGGTGATCTTGCGGATCCGGATCTCGCCGTCGACCACCCACGGCCGGTCGATGATGCGCCCGAACCCGAGGATGGCCACCTGCGGGTGGTTGATGATCGCGGCGCTGCCGTCGACGTTGAACCCGCCGTAGTTGTTCAGGGTGAAGGTGCCCGCGGTCAGCTCCTCGCGCGAGGCCCGGCCTTCCCGGGCCCGGCGTGTGAGGCCGCGGATCTCGGCGTCGAGCCGCGCGGTCGACAAGCGCTCGGCACCGAGCACCGCGGGCACGACAAGGCCTCGCTCGGTCTGGACCGCCAGCCCCAGGTCGATGCGGTCGTACTCGACGATCTCCTGGCGCTCGGTGTCGAGGCGCGCGTTGAACACGGGGTACAGCTTCAGGGCCGCGACGACGAAACGGGCCAGGTAGGCCAGCAGCCCGGGCCCCGGATGGTCCGCGGTGCGCGCCCTCTCCCGCAGCTCCACCAGCGCCGTCGCGTCGACGTCGACCCAGACGGTGGCTTCGGGGATCTCCGACCGGCTTCGGGAAAGAGACGCCGAGACGGCCTTGCGGAAACCGTTCAGCGGGGTCCGGCGCTCCGAGGCCGGGGCCGGTCCCGCCGAGGGCGTCGTGACCGCCGCGACCGGCATGTGGCCGACGGCGCCCTCCCCGTGGCGGACGGCGCCCTGCACGTCGCCGCGCGTGATCAGGCCGCCGCCTCCCGTGCCCCGTACCTCCCGCAGGTCGATGCCGTTGCTCCGCGCGAGCTGCCGTACCAGGGGGGACAGGACCAGCGGGGCGAGGTGAGCCGGCGCGGACGCGGCGGCCACAGGGGGTGCGGCCGGGGCCGGTGCGCCGCTCCTGGAGGCGGGCGCCGAGGCCCGCGGCCGGCGACGTCGCGCGGACGAGCCCGGCGCGGGCGTGCCGTATCCGATGAGCACGTTGCCCGACCCGGCCTTCTCCTCCTCGCGGTAGGTCTCCGCCGCGGGGAGGGCCGTGGACTCCGCGGCGGCGGACCCGGCCCGCGGCCCCGCCTGTGCGGTGACGGAGATGAGGGGCTTGCCCACCTCGCGGGTCTCGCCCTCGGCCCCGTGCAGCCGCGAGACCGTTCCGGCGAACGGGCTCGGCACCTCGACGATGGACTTGGCGGTCTCGACCTCGACGACCGCCTGGTCGATCGCGACCTCGTCACCCTCGGCCACGAGCCAGCGCACGATCTCGGCCTCTGTCAGGCCCTCGCCGAGGTCGGGAAGCAGGAAGGTCCGCTCGCTCACGCGTCCTCCCACTGCAGGTCGTCGACGGCGTCCAGCACCCGGTCCACGCCGGGAAGGTGGTAGTGCTCCAGCTTCGGTGGCGGGTAGGGGATGTCGAAACCGGCCACGCGGCGGATGGGCGCGGCCAGGGAGTGGAAGCAGCGCTCGGTCACCCGCGCGACGATCTCGGAGGAGACGCTGGCGAAGCCGCTCGCCTCCGCCACGACGACGGCCCGTCCGGTCGACCGCACCGCCCGGCACACGGTCTCGTCGTCGAACGGGACGATCGAGCGGACGTCGACCACCTGGAGCCCGCGCCCCTCTTGTGCCGCGATCTCCGCCGCCGCCATCGCCACCGGCACCGAGGGGCCGTAGGCGATGAGCGTCGCGTCGGCGCCCTCGCGACGGACGACGGCCCGGCCGATCCCGGGGCCGCCGGCCGGGATCTCGACCTCCTCCTTGCTCCAGTAGAGCTTCTTCGGCTCCAGGAACACGACGGGGTCGGGCGAGGCGATGGCCTCGCGCAGGAGCGTGTAGGCGTCCGCGACGGTGGCCGGGGCCACCACGTGCAGACCGGGCGTGTGCGCGTAGTAGGACTCCGAGGAGTCGCAGTGGTGCTCGACGCCGCCGATGCCGCCGGCGTACGGGATGCGGATGACCATCGGCAGGGTGACGCGCCCCCGGGTGCGATTGCGCATCTTCGCGACGTGGCTCACCACCTGCTCGAACGCGGGATAGGCGAAGGCGTCGAACTGCATCTCGACCACGGGGCGCATGCCGTTCATGGCCAGGCCCACCGCCATGCCCATGATCCCGGACTCGGCGAGGGGCGTGTCGAAGCAGCGATTCGCGCCGAAGGTCTCGGTGAGACCGTCGGTGATGCGGAAGACACCCCCGAGCGGCCCGACGTCCTCACCGAAGACGAGGACCGACTCGTCCTCGGCCATCGCGTCGCGCAGGGCACGGTTCAGCGCCTGCGCCATCGAGAGCTTCCCGTGCGGGGTCGTCGCGATCCGGGTCACCTCAGTGTCCTTCCTCTCTGCTCAGCTCATCGGCGACGAGAGCGGCCTGCTCCAGGAGCTGGGGCGTCGGCGCGGAGTAGACGTGGGCGAAGAGCTCGGACGGGTCCGGGCGTACGTCCTTGGCCAGGCCGGCCCGCATGGCCGCCGCGATTCGCTCGGCCTTCCCGGCGCAGCTCTCCCGCATCTGATCCGTGAGGAGGCCGCGTCCGCCGAGGAACGCGTCCAGGCGGGTGAGGGGGTCCCGCCCCACCCATGCCTGGACCTCCTCGTCCTGCCGGTACCGCGTCGCGTCGTCGGCGTTGGTGTGGGCGTGCATGCGGTATGTGTGCGCCTCGACGAGCTGAGGTCCCTCCCCCGCCCGCGCACGCGCCACCGCCCCGCCGAGCACGGCGAGCAGCGCGGCCACGTCGTTGCCGTCGACCCGCTCGCCCGGGACGCCGTAGCCGATCCCCTTGTGCGCCAGCGACGGCGCGACGCTCTGCCTGGCGAGCGGTACCGAGATGGCGTACTCGTTGTTCTGCACGAAGAAGACAACAGGTGTCCGGAACACCGCCGCGAAGTTCAGCGCCTCGTGGAAGTCGCCTTCGCTCGTCGCGCCGTCCCCGCACAGCGCCATCACCACCGTCGGCTCACCTCGCAGCCGGGCGGCGTGCGCGACGCCGACGGCATGCGGCAGTTGCGTCGCCAGCGGCGTCGCCTGAGGGGCGACGTGGTGCGCGTGCGGGTCGTAGCCGGAGTGCCAGTCGCCCTTGAGCAGCACGAGCGCCTCGACGGGGTCCACGCCGCGTGCCACGGCCGCCACGGTGTCGCGGTAGGTGGGGAACAGCCAGTCGCCGTCCTGGAGGACATGGGCCGCCGCGACCTGGCAGGCCTCCTGCCCGTGTGACGAGGGGTACACCGCGAGCCTGCCCTGGCGGACCAGGGCGTAGGCCTGGTCGTTGACGCGGCGCCCCACGACGAGGGCTTCGTACGCCTTGACCAGATGATCGTCCGGGGGCAGGGCGTACCCCGCGGACTCGACGGGGCGGCCGCCGGAGTCGATCAGCACGACCGGCCGAGCCGAGGGGAGCAGATGGTCGTGGTCAGGTGTCATGCAGCGATTGTGGGCGAGGGGCCGAACGTTTTCCATATTGGGCAGGTATTTGAGAAGATGTCCACGCTGCGGCACATTTCCAGAGCCAAACGTCCATATTTGATGACTCGCAGAGGGGGACGAGGAGACAGGTGGCAGACGCCCTGGACAGCACCGACCACCGCATCATCGAAGAGCTGGTGCGCGACGGCCGGATCGCCGTGCGCACGCTGGCCGAGACCCTGCACATCTCCCGGGCGAACGCCTACGCGAGGCTGTCGCGCCTGCGGGAGACCGGGGTGGTCCGGGGCTTCACCGCACGGGTCGACCCGGTCGCGCGTGGCCTCTCGACCTCGGCGTACATCACGCTGAACCTCACGCAGCCGGACTGGCGGGAGATCCGCGAACGCCTGCGCACGTTGCCGGGGGTCGTGCACATGGCCCTGGTGGGCGGCGAGTTCGACGTGATCCTGCTCGTGCGGGCCGCGGACAACGCCGCCCTGAGGCGGCTGGTGCTCGACAACATCCAGGGCATCCCCGGGGTGCTCTCCACGCGCACACTGCTGGTGTTCGAGGAGCCGGAGCCGATCGGCGGCGCCGAGCCCGGTCTCGCCGGGCCCGAGGGGTACTGACCGGACGCCGGGTCTGGATCAGTGTCCACTCCCTTGTCGCGCCGCGGCCGCCGACACCGCCATGGATGTGGACGGCGGCATCGGCAGCGGTTCGGCGGCGTCGTATCCGGATCAACGACCCGCGCCACCCCACCCGCGGCCCGCCGCAGGGCCCGGTCGTCCCCTAGGACGGACTCGACGACGCCCCGCCGGGGCGGGGCCGGTCGGTGTCCGCCGCGCCGGAGAGGCGGGCGAGATCACCGGGCGTGTCGATGTCGGCCGGATCGCCCACGTCGTCGCAGGGCACGAGCGTGACCAGATCGGGATGCGCCCGGAGGAACGGGCGGGCCCCGGCGTCCCCGGCCGCGAGCCTGCCGACCTCGCCGAAGTGCTCCCTGCCGATCAGCACCGGGTTGCGCGGCGCGCCGCCGTAGGTGGCGACCGCGACCGCCGCGCCGCGCGCCCACGCCTCGATCAGCCGGCGCACGGCTCCGGGACGGATGAGCGGCTGGTCGGCCAGGGCCACCACGACCGCCTCGGCCGTGAGCGGCAGCGCGTCCAGCCCCGTACGCAGGGACGAGCCCATGCCGGTCGCCCAGGAGGGGTTGCGCACGGTCACCGCGCCGCGGACCCGCACGGTCACCGCGCCGATGACCACGACCACCGGATGGCAGCCGCCGTCGCGGAGCAGGCGCACGCCCCGGTCGGCCAGCCGCTCGCCCTGGAACTCCAGCGCCGCCTTGGGCGTGCCGAGCCGCGCGCCCGCGCCGGCCGCGAGCAGCAGCCCGGCGCACCGCGTGGCGGCGGGCTCGTTCACGTTCCCTCGCCCGCGACGCCTTCGGCCCCCTCGCCCGCGCCGGCGTCGTCTCCCGCGACCGCCCGGGCGCGGCGCACGCCTTCGGGGCCGGACGCTCCGTGGATGCGCCCGCTGGTCTCGGTCAGCGCGCGGCCCGAGCCGCCCCAGCGGAGCTGGATCAGCTCGGCGGCGATCGAGACGGCCGTCTCCTCGGGCGTGCGCGCGCCGAGGTCCAGGCCGATCGGGGAGCGCAGCCGGGCCAGCTCCTCCTCGGTCAGGCCCGCCTCGCGCAGCCGTGCCAGCCGGTCGTCGTGGGTGCGCCGCGACCCCATCGCGCCGACGTATCCGGCGGGCGTGCGCAGGGCGACCTCCAGCAGCGGCACGTCGAACTTCGGGTCGTGGGTGAGCACGCAGACGACCGTGCGCTCGTCCACGTGGGCGGCCGACAGGTAGTCGTGCGGCCACTTGACGATCACCTCGTCGGCCTCGGGGAAGCGCTTGACGGTGGCGAACACCGGCCGGGCGTCGCACACGACGACGTGGTAGCCGAGGAACTTGCCGATCCTGGCGACGGCGGCGGCGAAGTCGATGGCCCCGAAGACCAGCATGCGCGGCGGCGGGGCGAAGGAGTGGACGAACACCTCCAGGTCGTCCAGCCGCCGCTCGCCCTCGGGCCCGTACCTGCGCACGCCCGTCAGGCCCTGGGCGAGCATGCCGCGCGCGTCGTCGTCCGCCGCGGCGTCGAGCCTGGCCGAGCCGAGCGACCCGGACGCGCGGTCCGGCCACACCACCCGCCGCGCCCCGGCGCGCCCCGGTCCGGACAGGATGGTCGCGACGGCCACCGGCTCCTGGCGGCGGACGGACGCGGCGATCTCGCCGAGCTCGGGGAAGTCCTCGGCGGACACCGGCTCCACGAGCACGTCGATGATGCCGCCGCAGGTGAGGCCGACGGAGAAGGCGTCGTCGTCGCTCACCCCGTACCGTCGCAGCACGGGCCGTCCGCCGGCGACGACCTCGTGGGCGAGCTCGTACACCGCTCCCTCCACGCACCCGCCGGACACGCTGCCGACGGCCTCCTCGCCGAGCACGGCCATGGACGCGCCGGGCGGCCTCGGCGCGCTGCGGAAGGTGTTCACCACGGTGGCCAGCCCGAACCGCTCGCCGGCCTCCCACCACCGCACGATCTGCGACAGCACGTCACGCATGGGACAGCCTTTCCGCGAGCTCCTCGAAGGCGGCCAGGCTGTGCCCGGCGACGAACGCGCCGACGTGCGGCAGGGCGGCGCGCATGCCGCCGGTCAGCGGCTGGTAGCCCTCCCGCCCCTTGTGCGGGTTCACCCACACCACGCGGTAGGCCAGCCGCGACAGCCGGGCCATCTGCCGTCCGAGCAGGGAGGGGTCGCCGCGCTCCCAGCCGTCCGAGGCGATCACGACGATCGCGCCCCTCGCGCCCGACCCCCGGTCCAGGAACCGCTTGAGCTCGTCGCCGAGCCGGGTGCCGCCGCTCCAGTCGGGGACGGCGGCCGACACCTCGCGCATGGCCGTCCCCGGGTCGCGGTGGCGCAGCTCGGCGGTGATCCGGGTGAGCCGGGTGCCGACGCTGAAGACCTCGGTGGCGCGCGGCTCGCAGCGCACCAGGGCGTGGGCCAGGCGCAGCAGCGTGTCGGCGTACGGGGCCATGGACCCGCTGACGTCGACCAGCAGCACGACGCGGCGGGGCCGCACCCGGCGGGACCTGCGGCGCAGGCGGGAGACCTCGCCGCCCCTGCGCAGGGCCTCGCGCATGGTGCGGCGGGGATCGAGCCTGCCCCGGTGGGACGGCGCGAACCGGCGTGAGCGGCGCGGCTCCCTGCGCGCGCGCAGGAGCGCGAGCATGCGGTGGATCTCGGCGAGCTCGGCGGCGCTCAGGCGGGCGACGTCACGGTGCCGGAGCACCTCGACCGCGCTGGCGGTGGCGGCGAGCGCCTCGTGCCCGGCGGCGTCGCCGTCGCCGGTGGCGTCCGGGGCGAGGGTGTGGCGCACGACGGTGACCATGGGCGGGGTGGCGCGGCCGGGGCGGGGCCGTTCGCCGCCGAAGTAGGCGGCGAAGCAGCGGTCGTAGCGGGGCAGGTCGCCCGGGCCCGCGCACATGGTGAGGCGGCCGGCCCAGTAGACGGCCGAGCGGTCGGTGACGTCCAGGTGCGCGGCGGCGCGCAGCATGTTCTGGGTGCGCTCGTGGTCGGCCGCGACCCCGGCGGCCCGCAGCGTGCGCGCGAAGCCGGTCAGCGTGGTCAGCGTGGCGACCAGGCCGTCAGGTCGCGCCGGCGGGTCAGCCATGGCGCAGCAGCCCGTTCGCCAGCACCGCCTGCTGGTCCTCGCGGTACTTCAGCAGGGCGCCGAGGGTGGCGGCGGCCAGGCCCGGGTCCAGGTCGCGGGCGCCGAGCGTGAGCAGGGCCTCGGCCCAGTCGAGGGTCTCGGCGATGCCGGGCGGCTTGACCAGGCCGGCGGCGCGCAGGCGCCCGGCGGCGGCCGCGACCTGGGAGGCGAGCGCCTCGGTGCAGGCGGGCAGCCGCCGCCTCAGGATCGCGACCTCCCGCTCGAACGACGGGTGCTCCAGCCAGTGGTAGAGGCAGCGCCGCTTGAGCGCGTCGTGCACGTCCCGGGTGCGGTTCGAGGTGACGACGACCACGGGCGGCGTGGCCGCGCGCACGGTGCCGAGCTCGGGGATGGAGATGGTGAAGTCGGACAGGACCTCCAGCAGGAACGCCTCGAACTCGTCGTCGGCGCGGTCGATCTCGTCCACGAGGAGCACGCTGGGCTGGGTCTCCAGCGCCCGGAGCAGGGGCCGGGCGATGAGGAACCGGCGATCGTACAGCTCGCCCTCCAGACGGCCGGCCTCGGCGGCGCCGGTGGCCCCCGTGGCCTCGGCGGCCTTGAGGTGGAGGAGCTGCCGGGCGAAGTCCCAGTCGTAGAGGGCCTGCGCGGCGTCCAGGCCCTCGTAGCACTGCAGGCGGATCAGCGGGGCGCCGAGGACGGCGGCGAGGGTCTTGGCCAGCTCGGTCTTGCCGACCCCGGCCTCGCCTTCGAGGAACAGCGGCCTGCCCATCTTCAGCGCGAGGAAGCACGCCGTCGCGAGCCCCTCGCCGGCCAGGTAGGCGTGCGCGTCGAGAAGCTCGGCGAGCGCGCCCGGGGTGGGGATGTCGGCCGCCCGGAGTGCCCTGTTCACCACCCCATCAGATTACGCGTCATCGGCGGCCGCGGACGCGGGTCTTGATCCGCGCGGCTTGAGGCATCCGTATACATATTGACTTGGTAGGTATTGGCGACAATCATGTGACGCGACGCCGCACGTCACACCCTCCCCGCGAGGTCCCGCCATGCCCTCACCCGCACTGGACGTTCAGGCGGCACGCGCCCCTGCCACGACCGCCGGTCCGCCCGGCGCCGTCGCGGGGATCCGCAGGGTGGACGGCGAGCTCGCCGAGCCGGGCCGCACCCTGAACCCCGGCCGCGCCGCCGACCACACCGACCGCCGGTTGAACGACATCGCCGAGAAGGGCGCCCGACCATGAGCCTGAGGTTCCACTGGTTCCTGCCCACCTCCGGGGACAGCCGGTCGATCGTCGGCGGTGGTCACGGCCTCCAGCGCGGCCACGGCAAGGCCGCCGCCGCCCCCTTCCGCCCGCCGTCCATCGACTACCTCGGCCAGATCGCCCGGTCGGCGGAGCAGCTCGGCTTCGAGGCCGTGCTGACCCCGACCGGCACCTGGTGCGAGGACGCCTGGCTGGTCACCGCCGCGCTCACCCAGCAGACCAGGACGCTGAAGTTCCTCGTCGCGTTCCGCCCCGGCTTCGTCTCCCCCACGCTGGCCGCGCAGATGGCCGCGACCTACCAGCGGATCTCCGGCGGCCGGCTGCTGCTCAACGTCGTTACCGGCGGGGAGGGCGCCGAGCAACGCCGCTTCGGCGACCACCTGTCCAAGGACGAGCGGTACGCCCGCACCGACGAGTTCCTGTCCGTCGTGCGCGGCGCGTGGAGCGGCACGCCGTACGACTTCACCGGCGCCCACTACCAGGTGGAGGGCGCGACCGTGGCCGAGGCGCCGTCGCCGGCGCCCGAACTGTACTTCGGGGGCTCGTCGGCGGCGGCGGGCCGGGTCGCGGCCAGGCACGTCCAGACGTACCTGACCTGGGGTGAGCCGCCCGCGCAGGTGGCCGAGAAGATCGCCTGGGTGCGGGGCCTGGCCGCCGAGGAGGGGCGGACGCTCAGGTTCGGCATCCGGCTGCATGTCATCACCCGGGACACCTCCGAGGAGGCGTGGGCCGAGGCCGGACGCCTGCTGTCGGCGCTCGACCCCGAGGACGTCCGCACCGCGCAGCGGACGCTGGCGCGCAGCGACTCCGTCGGCCAGAAGCGCATGCTGGCCCTGCACGAGGGCTTCCGGCGCGACGGCGGCGGCGTCCACGACCTGGAGATCCACCCGGGGCTGTGGGCGGGTGTCGGGCTGGTGCGCGGTGGCGCGGGCACGGCGCTGGTCGGCAGCCACTCCGAGGTGGCCGACCTGATCGAGGAGTACGCCGCCCACGGCCTGACCGAGTTCGTCCTGTCCGGCTACCCCCACCTGGAGGAGGCCTACTGGTTCGGCGAGGGCGTGCTGCCCGAACTACGCCGCCGAGGCGTGCTGGACAGCGCCCATGGAGCCCCCTCCGGTCGCGCGGCCTGAGGGCTGTCCTCGCGCGCTGCCTGTGCGCGGACATTCGTCGCGATGAGTGCCGGCGCCCTCTTGCCCTGACGCGGGCGTCCTTCGCCGTCCCCGGGCAGCCGGTCCCCGGAGGCGGCGGCATGCCGACCCCTGGACACCTCCGGAGGCGGGGGCCCGTCCCGGGGGCCCAATCCTTCGTGTTGCCGGTACTGGACAGCCGTTCCCGCACGGGGACCCGACGGAATGTGCCTGAATCGCTTCGTTGAGTCATCCACGGGCCCTCGGGCGCCGAATGACACTTGAACGCGACCCTCACGTTCTGTAAGCACGATGTTGACTAGGGTTACCGGCGAAGGGAAGCTGTCATCGTGACTGTCACCCGCGAAGCCTCATGGCGACCGTGAAGCGCCTGACGTTCGCCGAGGTGCGGCAGCGCCACGGCAGAACGTGGGAGATCCTTGACTTTTACGGCGGATGGGTCGCCTACCGGCGAAATCCCTGGTCCACCACCGCCGCCCGGTTCGGCGTGTCCAACCTGCTCGGCGCCGACGATCTGGACGACCTGGCTCGCCAGCTCGACGAGCAGGCGACCGCCGAGTCCCGCCGCAAGAGCCGCTACCCTCCCCTCCCCCCCGACGACGCCTGACCGTGTTGATGGCCGCGCCTCCGGCACGGCGGTTCGGGCGCGTTCGGGACGTGTCAGGGGCTGTGGTCGGGTGCCTCGCCGTACTTGTGGATCAGCGCTCGCAGCTCCGCCACCGCGCGGCGTGAGCGGCCCTTCTCCGTTCCCTGGATGCCCATGGCGCCCACGCTGGACCCGTCGGCCAGGTCCAGCCTGGGCCAGGGCTCGCCCTCCGCCAGCGTGACGCCCAGCACCTCCGGCCACTCGTAGCGGTGGACGCGGACGGCGTTCACGACCGTGATGCCGTGCTCGTCGGCCTCGACCCGCAGGCGTCCGAGCAGGTGCAGGATGAACCCGACCAGGCACCCGAACAGCACCAGGCCGATCTTGTCGGGCAGCTTGAACGGCGGCGGCAGCACCACCGCGAGCACGACCGAGCCCACGACCATGACCGTGGCGGCGGCGTACGCCATGACGCGGGCGCGGCGGGGCCGCCAGATCATCGGCAGTGACGGCGGCGGCAGGTCGGGCTCAGGCACGGCGGGCACCGCGGGCGGATCGGCGGGGCAACGTCTCATCCTTTCAGGTCACGCAGGACCAGCGCGGTCTCGATCGCCGCGACCGTGGCCTCGTACCCCTTGTCCTCATGACTGCCGGGCAGACCGGCCCGGTCTATGGCTTGATCAAGGTTGTCACATGTCAGGACGCCGTTGCCCACCGGAGTCGACTCGTCCAGCGACACCCTGGTCAGTCCTGATGTGACCGAATCGCATACGTACTGGAAGTGCGCCGTCTCGCCCCGGATGACCACACCGAGCGCCACCACGGCGTCGTGCCGCCGGGCCATGGCCTGGGCCACGACGGGCACCTCCAGGGAGCCCGCGACCCGGACCGTCACGCGGGCCGCGCCGCAGTCGTCGGCCGCCCGCTCGGCGCGGGCCACGAGCTGGTCGGTGATCCGCTCGTGCCACCGGGCGGCGACGATGCCCACGGTGAGGCCCTCGGCGCGCACGGCCTCGGCGGCGGGCCGCCCTTCCCCGCTCATCGGACTCCTTCGATCTGGTGGCCGAGCCGGTCGCGCTTGGCCGTGAGGTATTTGACGTTGTACTCGTTGACGGACACCGGCATGGGCTCGCGCCCGACGACCTTGATGCCGTATCCGTCCAGGCCGCGCACCTTGGCGGGGTTGTTGGTGAGCACCCGCACCGACTTGACCCCGAGGTCGGCGAGCATCTGGCCGGCGTTGGAGAACTCCCGGGCGTCCACCGGCAGGCCCAGCTCCAGGTTGGCGTCCACGGTGTCGCTGCCGTTGTCCTGGAGGCTGTAGGCCTTCAGCTTGGCCAGCAGCCCGATGCCGCGCCCCTCGTGCCCGCGCAGGTAGACGATGACGCCCCTGCCCTCGGCGGCGACCGCCCGCATGGCGTGGTCGAGCTGCACGCCGCAGTCGCAGCGCAGCGAGCCGAGCACGTCTCCGGTCAGGCATTCGGAGTGCGCGCGGACCAGCACGTTCTCGCCGTCGCCGAGGTCGCCGTAGACGAGGGCGACGTGCTCGCCGCCGTCGATGCCGCTGGCGTAGCCGTACGCGCGCCAGATGCCGTACTTGTTGGGGATGTCGGTGGCGGCCACCCGGGAGACGACCTTCTCGGTGCGCCGCCGGTGCTCCACGAGCTGCTCGATCGAGACGAGCGCCAGGTCGTGCTCGTCGGCGAACCGGCGCAGCTCGGGCAGGCGCGCCATCGTGCCGTCGTCGTTCACGACCTCGGCGAGCACGCCCGCCGGGGTGAGCCCGGCCAGCCGCGCCAGGTCGACCGACGCCTCGGTGTGGCCCCTGCGGGCCAGCACCCCGCCCGCGCGGTAGCGCAGGGGGAAGATGTGGCCGGGCCGCACCAGCTCGAACGGCTCGGTCGCCGAGTCGGCGAGCGTGCGGATCGTCCTCGCCCGGTCGGCGGCCGAGATGCCCGTGGTGACGCCGTCGCGGGCGTCCACGCTGATCGTGTAGGCCGTGCGCAGCCGCTCGCGGTTCTGCTGGACCATCAGGGGCAGGCCCAGCCGGTCCAGGTGCTCGCCCAGCATGGGGACGCAGATCACGCCGCTGGTGTAGCGGATCGTGAAGGCCAGCAGCTCGGGGGTCGCCTTGGAGGCGGCGAAGATGATGTCGCCCTCGTTCTCGCGGTTCTCGTCGTCCACCACGACGACCGGCCTGCCGGCGCGGATGTCCTCGATCGCCCGCTCGATCGGGTCGAGCTTGATGTCGCTCGTGCCGGTGTTCATACCGGTGTTCATACCGGAGCTCATGCTGTGGCCACCTCCAGGCGGCGGTTGTCGTACTGCTGCCGCCACGCGCGGACCCCGAGCAGAACCATGACGAAGAAGATCCCGTAGACCACGGCGGACACGTACAGCCCGGACGTGAAGGCCAGGGGCACGCCGACCAGGTCGACGGCCACCCAGATCCACCAGAAGTCGATCAGCGCCCTGCCCTGGGCGTAGGTCGCGATGGCGCTGCCGACGAAGATGTAGGCGTCCGGCCACGGCGCCCAGGACCAGCCGGTGGCCGTGAAGAACCAGGCGACCAGGCCGGTGGCCGCGACCATGACGGCGATCAGCACGAGGCGCTCGCGCAGGGTGCCGGGCCGCACGGGCAGCGTCTCGCCGTTCCGGGTGCCGCGCACCCACCTGACCCAGCCGTAGACGGCGAGCGCGCCGAACATCGCCTGCTTCAGCGCGTTGCCGGTGATGTGAGCCTGCAGCGACGCGACCAGCAGCAGGACGGAAGAGGCGAACTGCACCGGCCAGGTCCAGATGGTGCGCCGGATCGCCAGCCACACGGTCGCGAGCGCGCCGGCGTTGCCGGCCAGGTCGATCCACAGGACGTGCTGGCCCAGCACCTCGAAACCCGCCTGGGTCCAGTTCACGAGGCCCGCCCCGCGGTGTGCGCGCCGACGAGCTTCTCGACGTACTTGGCGATCACGTCCACCTCGAGGTTGACCGGGTCTCCCGGCCGTTTGAAACCGAGGGTGGTGAGCTCCAGCGTGGTCGGGATGAGGCTGACCGAGAACTCGGCCTCCCCGACGTCCACGACGGTGAGGCTGACGCCGTCGACCGCGATGGAGCCCTTCTCGACCACGTAGCGGGCCAGCTCCGGCGGCAGCGAGACCCGCACGACCTCCCAGTGCTCGGCGGGCTCGCGCGCGAGCACCGTGCCGGTGCCGTCGACGTGGCCCTGGACGATGTGGCCGCCGAGCCGCTGGTCCGCGCGCACGGCGCGCTCCAGGTTCACGCGCGTCCCCGGGGTGAGGGAACCGAGCGAGCTGCGGTCGAGCGTCTCCTTCATCACGTCGGCGGTGAAGGCGTCCTCGCCGGCGTCCACGACGGTCAGGCAGACGCCGTTGACGGCGATGGACTCGCCGTGCCGGGCGCCGTCGGCGACGACCTCGCCCCGGATCGTGAGACGCGCCGCGTCGGGCAGCGTCTCCACGCCGGTGAGCTCGCCGAGCTCCTCAACGATTCCAGTGAACATCAACGCTCCTTGTGCGTGCGGCCGGGAGCAGCCGGAGCTCGGGCCGATCAGATCCTGCGAGAGGAAGCAACCCGGAAGGGGCGCGGCGTCTTCCGCCGCGTCGCGCGCGAGGGGCGCGCGGACACGGGGGGATCAGGTGAGGAAAGGAGGCACGGAGCCCGTGAACGGCGCGCGGGCCCACGCGCGTGGTGACGTCCTGTCGGCGCACCCCGTCCCCCTCCTCGCCAGCGGCTACGACTGCCACTGCGGGCCCCGGGGTGAACGGGTGCGGCGCGCGAGCACACCACACAGATGCCCGGCGACGGGTCGCCGGACGCGCGCGCTTCCTCCCATCCGGACTTTCACCGTCGGTCCCGGAATTCCACCGGGTCCACCGGCCGATGGACTCGGCCGGGTCGCGGACTGTCACCGCCGGTTCGGAATTTCACCGACCCCGGAGCACGCTGCTCTGCCTCTCAGTGTGCCATGCCACGCAAAGAGGGCGTAACCCTCGGCACCCCTACATCACCAAGCGATTGCTTGCTGGGGTTGCCCCTGACGGGAGCGCCAGGCGGGCCGAGCCGATCACCGCGACTTGGACTGATTTGACGGGGGACGGGGGCTAATCCGCTGATATCGTCATGTCCACGTCTTGCTTGTGTCACGAAATCGTGACACTTGAAATTGCGTGTAATGCGCAGTGTGTCCTAGCTCATCGGCGCAGGTCAAGACGTGAGCGGACACAACCTGATTGACATTGCACAACGAACGGCGAAATCGTGTAAAGGATGCGTCCCGGACATTGACCGGCAGGTAATAAATTGCCAAGGTTCCTTCAAGTCACGATTTACCGCGATCGATCTCTGGTGGCACCCGCACAATGACACTCCCCTCACAGGCCACGACCGGGACCGGGGCGGGCGACGGCGACAGCGTCGGCCGCGCCCCGTCCCCGGCCGCCGAGGCGGGCGGCTCCGCCCTGGTGGGACGCTCCCCGGCCCAGCTCATGTGGCGGCGATTCCGCCGTGACCGCACCGGCGTCGTGTCCGCCTGCATCGTGGCGTTCTACTTCCTGGTGGCGCTCCTGGCGCCGGTCATCTCGTGGTTGTACGGCAAGGACCCGTACACGACCTACGGGCAGAACGTCCCCGGCCTGCTCAACCCGTACGGCTACCCCATCGCCCCCAACGGCGGCGTGAGCGGGGACTTCTGGTTCGGCCTGGAGCCGGGGCTGGGCCGCGACGTGTTCATGCAGCTCGTGTACGGCATCCGCACCTCGCTGTCCATCGCGATCATCGTCACGATCGTCACGACGTTCATCGGCGTCGTCATGGGCATCTGGTCGGGGTACGCCGGCGGCAAGACCGACTACGTCATCGGCCGGATCATCGACACGCTGCTGGCGTTCCCGTCACAGCTGTTCCTCATCGTGTTCCTGCCGGTGGTCGAGGCCGCGTTCGTCTCCCCCGACGAGGAGACGCCGGTGTGGCTGCGCTACGTCTCGATCTGCGTGGTGCTCACCGTCCTCGGCTGGGCGACGATCTCGCGCCTGCTGCGCTCCCAGGTGCTCTCGCTGCGCGAGCGCGAGTTCATCGAGGCGGCCAAGGTCACCGGCGCCTCCCCCCGGCGGATCATCTTCAAGGAACTGCTGCCCAACCTCTGGACGCCCATCATCATCCAGTCCACCCTCGCGCTGCCGTTGTACGTCGGCGCGGAGGCGGGCCTGGGCTTCCTCGGCGTCGGCATGACCGAGCCGACCCCGGACTGGGGCCGCATGTTCCTGGTGGGCTCCAACGTCTACCACCAGGACATCACCTACCTCGTGTTCCCCGGCGTCTCCATGGTGATCTTCGTCGTCGCGTTCAACCTGCTCGGGGACTCCCTCAGGGACGCCTTCGACCCCAAGACCCGGCGATGAGCCGCACCACTCTCCTCTCCGCCGACCTGCCTCCCAGGGGCGGCTTGTAATGATCAGGAAGGGCGATATGAAAGTCTCACGCAGGCGGGCCACCGCGGCGGCGGCGATCCTCACGGCCGGGGCCCTCGCGCTGGCCGGGTGCGCCAAGGGCGGAGGCGGCGGACCGGCCGCGACGGGAAGCGGCGGCGCGGCCACGCCGACCAAGCCCCTGGAGAACAAGGCCGTCAGCTCGATCACCGTGGGCACCGCGGCGGACTCCACCGGTCCCGCGACCCCCGTCGAGGGCGCCAAGCCCGGCGGCACGGTGAACATGATCGACCGTGACGACTTCTCCCACCTCGACCCGGGCCGCGTGTACCTCAACTACAACCAGACCGCGTCCTTGCTGTTCACCCGGCAGCTCACCGGCTACCGCAAGGGCGCCGACGGCATCAAGCTGGTCGGCGACCTCGCCACCGACACCGGCACCACCACCGACGGCGGCAAGACGTGGACGTTCACGCTGAAGGACGGCCTGAAGTGGCAGGACGGCACCCCGATCACCTCGGGCGACATCAAGTACAGCGTCGAGCGCCTCTACGCCCCCTTCATCACCGAGGGGCCGACCTACCTGCAGCAGTGGCTCGTCAAGGGTGACTACCGCAAGGCGTACGAGGGCCCGTACAACGGCAAGTCGCTGGACGCGGTCGAGACGCCCGACGACAAGACCGTGGTCTTCCACCTGCAGGACCCGCACCCGGACCTGAACTTCACCCTGGCCATGACCGGCTACGGAGCCGTGCCGAAGGCGCAGGACACCAAGGAGAAGTACGACAAGAAGCCCTTCTCCTCCGGGCCGTACCAGATCGTCAGCCATGTGACCGACAAGTCCATGGACCTGGAGCGCAACCCGCACTGGGACCCGAAGACGGACCCGATCCGCAACGCCTACCCCGACAAGTGGCACATGGAGTTCGGCGTCCAGTCGCAGAACTCCACCGAGCGCTTCCTCGCCGACACGGGCGCGGACAAGACGGCGATGACGTTCCACAACGCCGTCGCGGCCGAGCGCGTGCAGGAGGTGCTGGGCAACGCCGAGGTGATGAAGCGGTCCATCCAGGGGCTGACGCCGTTCACCACGTTCTACAACCTCAACAACAAGCGGCTGACGAACGTGAAGGTCCGCCAGGCGATCATCAAGGCGTGGCCGTCCAAGCAGCTCCAGCTCATCTCCGGCGGCGAGGTCAACACCGGCAAGATCGCCACCACCGTCATGAGCCCGACCGTCCTCGGGTACGAGGCATTCGACCTGTACGGCATGCTGGCCAAGCCGAACGGCGACCCCGAGGCCGCCAAGGCGCTGCTGAAGGAGGCCGGGCAGCCGAACCCGACGGTCGTCTACGCCTACAACCAGACGCCGACGCAGGAGAAGATCACCGTCGCGGTCAAGGACGCGCTGACCAAGGCCGGCTTCAACGTGGTGGCCAAGCCGCTCAACCCGGCGACCTTCTACGACGCGATCGGCCCGGTGGACAACAAGTACGACATCTACTGGGGCGGCTGGGCGGCCGACTGGCCCACCGGCTCGACCGCGATCCAGCCGCTGTTCGACGGCCGGCTGATCGCCGACAACGCCTCCAACTACAGCCACTTCAGCGACCCGGCGATCGACGCCGCGATCGACGCCGCGAACAAGGTCACCGACGCGGCCGAGGCGGGCAAGGCGTGGGCGGCCATCGACAAGAAGATCATGGAGCAGGCGCCCATCGTCCCCGAGTACTACCAGACCTACTTCGGTCTGTACGGCTCGGGCCTGGGCGGGGTGGAGTTCGACCCCATCCAGGGTGAGCAGTCCCCGCTCAACGTCTACGTCAAGTAGCCGTCGGCGCCGCCGCCCGGGCACGCGTCCGGGCGGCGGCGCCTCCCGCAGGCCCTCAATTTCCGCCGGCAAGAAAAGAAGCCCGAGGTCATGTTCCGGTTCTTCGTACGCCGACTCATCGGCGCCGCCGTGATCATGCTGATCATCAGTGCCGTCACGTTCTTCCTCTTCTACGCGATCCCCCGCGACCCCGCGCGCGCGTTCTGCGGGAAGATCTGCTCCCCCACGAACCTGGAACTGATCCGGCACAACCTCGGCATGGACGACCCGCTGTTCGTGCAGTACTGGCACTGGCTGACGGGCATCTTCACCGGCCGCGACCTCGTCCAGTTCGGCGCGTGCGCCGCCCCCTGCCTCGGGTACTCCTTCGCCACCCAGGAGCCCGTCTTCGCCGCGATCCTCGACCGCTTCCCGGTGACCGTCTCGGTCACCCTGGGCGCGGCGGTGGTGATCCTGTCGTTCGGCATCGTCACCGGCATGATCGCCGCCTGGCAGCAGGGAAAGCCGCTCGACAAGATCGCGAGCACGTCGTCGGTGATCGGCGCGTCTTTGCAGATCTACTTCGTCGGGCCGCTGGTGGTCTTCTTCGTCGTGGACAGCATGGGGCTGCTGCCCCGCCCGTCCTACATCCCGTTCACCGAGGACCCGCTCGGGTGGTTCGTCCACCTGCTGATCCCCTGGTTCGTGCTGTCGATCATCTTCACCGCGAACTACACGCGCATGACGCGTTCGGTGATGGTCGAGCAGCTCGCCGAGGACTACGTGCGCACGGCCCGGGCCAAGGGCATGTCGAGCCGCACGGTCTTCCTCAGGTTCGCCTGGCGCGGCGCCATGATCCCCATCGTGACCATCTTCGGCGTCGACCTCGCCACCCTCCTCGGCGGGGCGATCATCACCGAGCAGACGTTCACCCTGCACGGCATCGGCGAGCTCGCCGTGCGGGCCGTGCAGAACACCGACCTGCCGATGCTGCTCGGCGTCACCCTGGTGGGGGCCTTCGCGATCGTCATCCTCAACATCGTCGTCGACATGCTCTACGCCGTGATCGACCCCCGTGTCAGGCTCGGCTGACCGGCATGCGCGCACACCGTACGACCCGAAGGAGCAGCGAGTGACCACCGTGACCTGGGACCGCGAGCCGGCGACACCGCGTGGTCCCGGGACGTTCCTGTCGGTCCGCGACCTGTCGGTCGAGTTCTCCACCGAGGACGGCGTCGTCCACGCGGTCGACGCGCTCTCGTTCGACCTCCAGAAGGGCACCACGCTCGGCATCGTCGGCGAGTCCGGTTCGGGCAAGTCGGTGTCGAACCTGGCGATCCTGGGCCTGCACGACCCCACGCAGACCAAGCTGGGCGGGGAGATCTGGCTGGAGGACCAGGACCTGCTGCGCGCGTCCCGCTCCACGATGGAGAAGCTGCGTGGCAACCGCATCGCGATGATCTTCCAGGACCCGCTGACCTCCCTGTCGCCGTACCACACCGTCGGACGCCAGATCTCCGAGGTGTACCGCAAGCACAAGGGCGCGAGCCGGGCCGAGGCGCGGGCGCGGGCCGTCGAGATGCTGGAACGCGTGGGCATCCCGCACGCCAGGACCCGGGTGGACGACTACCCGCACCAGTTCTCCGGCGGCATGCGCCAGCGCGTCATGATCGCCATGGCGCTGGTCTGCGACCCCGACCTGATCATCGCCGACGAGCCGACGACGGCGCTGGACGTCACCGTTCAGGCGCAGATCCTGGACCTGCTGAAGGATCTGCAGCAGCAGTTCGGCACGTCCATCATCCTCATCACCCACGACCTCGGCGTCGTGGCCAACACCGCGCACAACGTGCTCGTGATGTACGCGGGCCGGGCCGTCGAGCAGGGCACCACGCACGAGGTGCTGCGCGAGCCCCGCCACCCGTACACCTGGGGGCTGCTCGGCTCGATGCCGAAGCTCTCCTCCAACGTGGACCTCCCGCTGCTGCCCGTGCGCGGCACCCCCCCGAGCCTGCTGAGCCCTCCGCCCGGCTGCCCCTTCCACCCCCGGTGCGACCACCGTCAGCTCGTGGGGTCCGACGTGTGCGCCACCGAGCGGCCCGAGCTGTCCCCCGCCGAGGGGCACCGCGACGCCTGCTATCTGACGCTCGCCCAGAAGCGGGAAATCTTCGACGGCAAGATCAAGGAACTCCTGTGACCGAGACCCTGCTGGAGCTGTCCGGCCTGACCAAGCACTTCCCCGTCCTCGGCGGGCTGGTCTTCAAGCGCCAGATCGGGCGTGTGCACGCCGTGGACGGCATCGACCTCACCGTCGGCGCGGGAGAGACCCTCGGCCTGGTGGGCGAGTCCGGCTGCGGCAAGTCCACCACCGGGCGCCTGGTGGCGCGGCTGCTGGAGCCGACGTCCGGAAGCATCGTGTACAACGGCAAGGACATCGCGCACGCGAGCCGCCGCGACCTCAGGCCCATCCGGTCCGAGATCCAGATGATCTTCCAGGACCCGTACTCGTCGCTGAACCCCCGGCACACTGTGGGCACGATCATCAGCGGCCCCATGGAGGTCAACGACATCGAGCCGCCGGGCGGGCGGCAGAAGCGCGTCCGCGAGCTGCTGGAGATCGTCGGGCTCAACCCCGAGCACTACAACCGGTTCCCGCACGAGTTCTCCGGCGGCCAGCGCCAGCGGATCGGCGTCGCCCGCGCGCTCGCCCTGGAGCCCAAGCTCATCGTCGCCGACGAGCCGGTGTCCGCGCTGGACGTGTCGATCCAGGCGCAGGTGATCAACCTGCTGCAGCAGCTCCAGCGGGACCTCGGCATCGCGTTCCTGTTCATCGCGCACGACCTCGCGGTGGTGCGGCACTTCTCGCAGCGTGTCGCGGTGATGTACCTCGGCAAGATCGTCGAGGTGGGCGACCGGACGTCGATCTACGAACGCCCGCGCCACCCGTACACGCACGCCCTGCTGTCCGCCGTCCCCGAGGTCGCGCTCCCCGAGGACGGCACCGAGCCGGTCGAGCGCATCCGCCTCGCCGGCGACGTCCCCTCCCCCATCGACCCGCCGTCCGGCTGCCGGTTCCGCACCCGCTGCTGGAAGGCCCAGGACAGGTGCACCACCGAGGAACCCCCGCTGGTCCGCCTGGAGGGCAACCACGAGGGCCACCTGACCGCCTGCCACTTCCCCGAGGCCCCCACCACCCACGGCCAGGACATCGTCCTCGACCCCGCCCTCGCCTGAGTCCCGGGCCGTCCTCGCCCGAGTCCGGGACCCGCCCTCGCCTGATCCACCGCGCGCGGATGATCGCGACGGCATAGGTTCGACCCAGAAGGTCCAGCCCGATCGACGGCAGGGAGGCCGCGATGACAGCACCCCGGCTCCAGGGGAAGAAGGCCGTGGTCACCGGAGGGTCCCGGGGCATCGGCAGGGCGATCGTCGAGCGGCTCGCCCGCGACGGCGCGGAGGTCGTGTTCAGCTACGCGAGCGACGCCGAGGCCGCGGCCGAGGTGGAGGAGACGGTGAAGGCGGCGGGCGGCGCCGCGCACGCCGTCCAGACCGACCTGGCCGACCCGGGCGCCGCCGAGCGCCTGATGGAACTCGCCGAGGAACGCCTGGGCCCCGTGGACATCATCGTCAACAACGCCGCGATGAGCTTCACCCCGACGCCGATCGCCGACCTGGACGAGGACCTCTACGACCGCGCCATGACGGTCAACGCCAAATCCGTCTTCCTCACCACCCGCCACGCGGCCCGGCACATGCCCGACGGCGGGAGAATCATCAACATCTCGACGCTGAACACCGTCCGCCCCGCCCCCGGCATCGCCCCGTACGCCGCGAGCAAGGGCGCCCTCGAGCAACTCACCGCCGTGGCCGCCGTCGAACTCGGCTCCCGCGGCATCACCGTGAACACCGTCTCCCCCGGCGCCACCGACACCGACCTCCTGCGCCGCACCAACCCCGAGGAGGCCCTGACGACCGTCGCGGCCATCACCCCCCTACGCCGCCTGGGTCAGCCGTCCGACGTGGCCGACGTGGTCGCCTTCCTCGCCGGCCCCGACGCCCGCTGGATAACCGGCCAAAACCTCCACGCCACCGGCGGCCTCGCCTGATCCGCCGCTCTCCTCATGCCGTCAGCGTCGGTGTGCCGGCGCCCGGCCCAGCAGTCCACCCCTCCGACGTGGCCGACGTGGCCGCCTTCCTGGCGGGCCCCGGCGCCCGCTGGATAACCGGCCAGAACCTCCACGCCACCGGCGGCCTCGGCTGCCCCACCCAGACCTGCGTTAAGCGGCGCGCCGGCCAGGTCGCGTCATCGGCGGCCTGGCCGGTTCTGCTCATCGAGCCGACGTCATTCGGGCGAAGAACCCCCGCGTGCCCTGTACCACCTCGTCCGGTCCGCCAGGTAGGACTCCAGTCGCCGCAGCATGGCCGGCTCGCCGAACTCCTCACCCGGAGGCGGGGGCATGTGGTAGATGAACGGTTCCATTTCGTCTGGATAACCGAGATCTGACCAGATCATCGCGATGACGTCCCAGAAGCCTGAGATCGTGTCCCGGCGCTCGTTGAGCCGCGCGAGCGCCAGGTACCCCCAGACCTTGCCGATCTCCGGATCGGCACAGTCCACGTCGTCGCGCGCTAAGACGGCCGTCCTCACCTTCTCCTCGATTTCGCTCGGCAGGAGATACAGCAGCTCCTCCTCGGCCGGCAGGTCAGGCAGGTCTGCCGACAAGTCCCCGGCGAGTTCGGCGAGCGCCGCCGGCGAAAGCCAGCCCTTTCTGTATCCGCACACCAGCTCCTCGGTGGTGAGGGCGATTCTCGAGGATATGAAGTCGGCCGGAATCGTAAATCTCACGACATCGTTCATGGTTTGATTGGTTTCCCGTTGATGGTGCCGTGCTTCACGAACATCTGGTGAGTGACAAGCCATTTTCCGTTTCGGAATTCCAGAATCCATTCAAAGCGCCCCGAGACGCCGCCGCGGTCGGCGAAGGGAAGGTCGTCGGCACCTCGGCGTTTTCCGTAGGGAAGGTAGCGCTCGCGGCTCACCTGGCCGGTCGGGTCGTCAACGTCGAGCTGCAAACGCATACATGGTGATGAGGGTCAGCATGGTTGTCAATGCGCTTTTCGACAGCAGGCCCGTACAGATCGTTACAGAGCGCACGTAGCCGCAGGCCCGCTCTCCGCCGACGTCAACGAATATGCCGGGCGTGAACCGATATGCCGGGAGGCGCTCACCTACATCCTCACTGTCGGTCGTCCAGGAACCAGGCCGAGTTTCGGGCGGGACTTTCGCTGAAAATGCAGAGGTTCCGGATAGGTTCTCGCTCAACGGGGGTCAGAGCCGCGTCGCTTTCAACGCCACTTCGAGGAGTCCGTCCTCGTCGAAGTGCACGAGCACGCCCGAAGCGCCACCTGCCACCATGTTCGGCCCGGCACGTAGGGCTGGGTCTCCACGAGCGACTCCCCTCTGCGGCGGCGGGCCAGCGCCTCGGCGTGGGGAGGGCGAGGGACGGCCGCCCGCAGGCAGGGGGATGGCCGACGCGGGTGCAGGGGTGGGCGATGCGGGTGCCGAGAGACGTGGGCCGCGCCCACTTCACCGCTACAGCCGGCCAGGGGATGGCCGCGGGCGGAAACCCTTCTCGCGCCAACCACAGAATCTTCCCATTGCAGCACAAATACAGACAAAACGGACATGAGGCACGAAAGCACGCCTTTGTTCTTTGCTGATAGAAAGTTCAAATTGTTAGGGCGAAAGTGCTTCCAAATCCGGCAAAAGCCGCGTAACTTCCTCGCCAAGTTCTCCGCACAGTACCAAGGGTTCGGAGTGAGCCGAGGGACGGCTCGTCCGGGGCCGGGCGCCGCGGAGTGGTGAGCACCGCGGGACCCCCGGTTCCGCGGCGGAAAGGAGTCCGGCACCACACACGCACTCGGGGGACGAGCGAGATCACTACCCACGCGTAAGGCGGGAGTACAACGCAATGAGTGCATACGAAGAAGAGATCGAGATCGGCGGCGCGCTGCGCCGGAGGCTCGGCCTGAACCGGCGCCAGTTCCTCGCGGCCACGACCGGCATCACCGCGGCGGCGGCAGTGACGGCCGTGGGCGGGCCCGCGTCGGCCGTCCGTGCGGCGACCGGCCCGAACGGCGTCCTGATTCCGCCGCCGAGGCGCGGCATCATCCTCTACACCGTCCGGGACGCGATCTCACGCGACCCGAACTCCACCCCCCTGCCCTCCGGGTTCCGGCGGGTGTTCGAAGAGCTCGGCCGCATCGGCTACCAGCAGGTCGAGTTCGCCGGGTACGGCCAGCACGCGAACTCCGAGGGCGGCGCCAGCCTCGAGAGCGTCGCGGGAGCCCGGGTGCTGCGCGGCTGGCTGGACGACAACGGCCTGCGGGCGCAGGGCAACCACGGCTTCATCCCCGGCTCCTGGCCCTTCACCCAGCCGGACCTGGACCGGTTCAAGCAGCACCTGGAGATCGCCAACATCCTGGGCATGGACCACATGGGGACCGGCAACGACCCCACGGGCAGCGCCTACAAGGCCGACTGGGACAAGGCCGCAGAGAAGTGGAACGCCCTGGGCGCGATCGCCAGCGACGCCGGGATCAAGCTGTACACGCACAACCACGACGTCGCGTACAGCTTCCTGCTCGACAGCGGCCCGCTGGACGCGCTGGGCCGCCCCACCCGCTCCTCGGGCATCCGCCGTCTGGAGTACTTCCTCACGATCAGCGACCCCAAGGTCGTCTATCTGGAGATGGACATCTTCTGGGCGCACGTCGCCCAGTACAAGCACCGTACGTACACCGCGCCCGACGGCTCGGTCCAGACCGACGTCTTCGACCCGCTGTCGGTCGTCCGGCCGAACACCAAGCGCTTCCCGCTGTTCCACGCCAAGGACGGGAAGTCCAACACCGCGACCGGCAACGGCTACGACATGGTGCCGTTCGGGACCGGTGACATCGACTACGCGGCGTTCTTCCGCGGCGTGGGCGCCAAGGGCTCCCACAACCCGATGTACGAGCAGGACAACGCGCCCGGCGGCACGGCCGACCCGGCCCGGTCCCTGCAGTACGCCGCCCTGAGCTACACCAACATGGCGGCCCTACGGGGCTGAGAGCCCCGCCATTCGGACGGACCGCCACGTGATCCTCGCAGCGGCGCACGTGGCGGCCCGCCTTTGCCTGAGCCCCCCGAAGAAGAGGCGCAGACGTTGAAGTTTAGCCAAACCCTGCTCGGCGGCGTCCTGGCCGCCCTGGTGCTCCCGCTCGTGGCACCCGCGGTGCCCGCCTCGGCCCATCCGGGTCACGACCCCGCGACCGAGTGGTCGAGCTACGAGAAGATCACCCTCACCAAGAGCGTCGGCGAGCCGATCGACCTCGCCGTGCTGCCCGACAGGCGCGTGCTGCACACCGCGCGCACCGGCGACGTCCGGCTGACCGATCCCGCGACCGGCATCACCAAGATCGTCAACACCATCCCGGTCTACAACAACTCCGAGGACGGCCTGCAGACGATCGGCATCGACCCCGGCTTCGCCCAGAACAAGTGGGTCTACGTCTACTACGCGCCGAGGACCATGACGGCGCCCTATCCCCCGTCCACCCCCATCGGCTCCGCGCCGAACTCGCTGCCCGCAGGGGCCGACGAGTCGTACTGGAACCAGTGGAAGGGCTATAACCAGCTCTCCCGGTTCAAGTGGACCGGCGACTCCCTGGACCTGTCGACCGAGCAGGTCATCATCAAGGTCGAGACGCAGCGCGGGCAGTGCTGCCACGTCGCGGGCGACTTCGACTGGGACGACCAGGGCAACCTCTACCTCGCGACCGGTGACAACACCCCGGCCAGCACGCCGGGCGCGAACGGCATGGCCCCCAACAACGACGCGCCCGGCATGAACCCCGGCTTCGACTCGCGGCGCGGCGCGGGCAACACCAACGACCTGCGCGGCAAGATCCTGCGCATCAAGGTCGCTGAGAACGGCTCGTACACCGTCCCCGACGGTAACCTCTTCCCGCCGGGAACCGCCAAGACCCGTCCCGAGATCTTCGCGATGGGCGTGCGCAACCCGTTCCGCATGGACGTGGACTCCGTCAACGGCACGGTCTCGTGGGGCGACTACGGGCCGGACGCCGGCGCCCCGGACCCGGCCCGCGGCCCGATGGGGTACGTCGAGTGGAACGCCGTCCCGATCGGCAAGCCGGTCAACGCCGGCTGGCCGTACTGCACCGGGCACAACTTCAACTACAACGAGTGGGACTACGCCACGTCCAAGCCGCGTGAGTGGTTCGACTGCGCGGCGGGGGCGAAGAACACCTCCCGGTGGAACACCGGTCTCGCCACGGTGCCGCCCGCGTTCCCCGCGACCCTCTACTACGGGGACAACAACACCCACCAGCCCGCGGAGTGGGCCGGGCTCACCGACTTCGACACGCGGCAGAACGGTCAGGGCCCGATGGGCGGACCGGTCTACCACTACGACGCGGAGAACCCCTCGCCCACGAAGTTCCCCGCGTACTGGGACAAGAAGTACTTCTTCGCGGAGTTCTCCCAGGACTACCTCGCCGCGTTCACGATGCCGGACGCCAACGGGCCCGTGACCGCGATCGAGAACTTCCTGCCGAACAGCGAGCTGCGGACGATGGCGATGCCGATCACCGACAGCCCGATGGACATCGAGTTCGGCCCGGACGGCTCGCTGTACGTGCTGGACTACGGCAACGGCTTCTTCCGCGAGAACCCCGAGGCGGGCCTGTACCGCATCGACTACACCCCGGGCAACAAGACCCCGCAGGCGAAGATCTCCACCGACAAGCGGTCCAGCAGCGCGGCCCCGCTCACCGTCCAGTTCAGCGGTGCGGCCTCCCGGGACACCGAGCCCGGCGACCTGGAGTACGAGTGGGACTTCGACGGCGACGGGACCTTCGACGCCTCGGGCGTGACCGCCTCGCACACCTACGACAAGCTCGGGCAGTACAACGCCCGGCTGCGGGTCACCGACGCGCAGGGCAAGTTCGGGCTGACGTCCGTCGAGATCACCGTGGGCAACACCGCGCCCAAGGTCGAGATCGCGACGCCGGGCGACGGCGGCTTCATCGACTGGGGCAACGCGGTGCCGTTCCAGGTCAAGGTGACCGACGAGGAGGACGGCAACAACCCCGTCTGCGGCCGGGTGCAGTGGTCGTTCGGCCTCGGCCACGACAACCACGCCCACCCGACCAGCACCGGAACCGGCTGCACCATCGGCTGGGTGACCCCCGCGGACGCCCCCGAGCACGGCGTGACCGAGAACATCTTCGGTGTCGTCGTGGTCAGCTACCGGGACAACGGCGCCAACGGCATCCCCGGCGCGCTCGGTGACGCCACGGTGGTCCTCAACCCCAAGCTGATGCAGGCCGAGCACGCCGACGCCTCCAGCGGCGTCACCAAGACGGCGGACGACACGGCGTCCGGCCTGAACAAGATCACCTCGTTCGACGCGGGCGACTGGATCGCCTACGACCCGGTCAACTTCGCCGGCATCACCTCGGTGAAGACCGTGGCCTCCGGTGAGGGGACGCTGTCCCTGCGCTGGAACTCCGCGACCGCGCAGCCGTTCGCGACCGTCAGCGTGCCCGCCGGCTCCGGCTGGCAGACGGTCACCACCGCGCTGGCGAACCTGCCCGCGGGCAGCGGCAAGCTGTACGTCACCTCCACCGGCGGGGTCGACGTGGACGCGTTCACCTTCGTGGGCGACGGCGTCGCCGACAAGACGCCGCCGACCGTGACGGCGACGCTGAACCCGGCGCAGCCCGGCGGCGAGAACGGCTGGTACACCGGCAACGTGACGCTGACGGTCACCGCGACCGACAACGGCACGGTGTCGAGCCGGCAGTACTCGATCAACGGCGGCGCGACCTGGCTGAACGCCAACAACCCGATCACGCTGAGCACCGAGGGCACCACCGAGGTGCGCTACCGCGCCACCGACAACGGCGGCAACGTCTCGCCGGTCGGCACCGTCACGGTGAAGATCGACAAGACCGCCCCGGTGCTGTCGGTGAGCGGCGTGGAAGCGAAGAAGTACGGCGACTCGGCGTCGATCACCCCCGTCTTCTCGGCGACCGACGCGGTGTCGGGCGTGGCGGGCGTGACGGCGGACATCGACGGCCGCGCGGTCACCTCCGGCCAGGCGGTGCCGCTGTGGACGCTGCCGCTCGGCGCGCACACGCTGAAGGTCACCGCGAAGGACAAGGCCGGCCGCACGACCGAGCAGAGCGTCGCCTTCGAGGTCACGACGTCGTTCGCCGACCTGGACGGGCTCCTGAAGTCATTCACGGCGGCCGGGAAGGTGAGCAGTGGTTCGCTCGCCGACCAGCTCGCGAACGCCAAGAAGGAGGCGGACCGCGGCCGGACCGGCAAGGCGATCGAGAAACTGGAGAAGTTCGCCGACCTGGCGGCGGATCCGGGCAAGGTCACCGATCCGGCGGCCCGGGACGTCCTGGTACGGGACGCGAAGGCGCTGATCGCCCAGTTGCGCGGTTAGCCGTCGCGAGACGAACGTGCGGGGGACGGGCCGGTCGGCTCGTCCCCCGCACTCATGTTGACCTCGTGGGCCCGCCTCCGCCCACGCATCACGCTGGACAAATCCACCTTCCGGTGATGTAAGAAGAGAGAACCGCTGAGCGAGACGCGTCGGCGACGCAGAGCCACCGACCGGGTCACCGTGCATGATGCACACCCGGAGGTGTCCGAGTATGCCGATCGCATCGTGACGAGGACGTGGCCGGTTCCTACCCTCGGACCACCACGCGTGTGGTCAGGCCCCCTGGCACACCTCGCTCCGCCCCCCGGAGGCAACCATGGCATCTTCTCTAGGCACCGACGACTACGCCATAACCCGGGTCCCCGCCCGCGCCCGCTACTCGTGGGTGTCCGTCGCCGTCCAGCGGTTCGGGCAGATCTCCGCCCTCAGCCAGTTCCTGCTCGGCGCGACCCTCGGGTTCGGCATGAGCTTCTGGAACGCCTTCTGGGCGATCACCTTCGGCGCGGTGATCCTGGAGCTGGTGGCCATCGCGCTCGGCGTCATCGGCATGCGCGAGGGCCTGACGACCTCCACCCTCGCCCGGTGGTGCGGCTTCGGCCAGGCGGGTTCCGCGCTGATCGGCCTCGCCATCGGGATCAGCCTGGTGGGGTGGTTCGGCATCCAGTCGGCGGTGTCGGCCGAGGGCCTGCACCAGCTGATGCCCGCCCTGCCGGTGTGGGCGTGGTCGCTCCTGTTCGGGCTCGCGGTGACGGCCATCGTGGTCAAGGGCTTCCATTCGATGGCCTGGACCGCGTACCTCACCGTGCCGGCCTTCATCCTGCTGGTCGCCTGGTCGGTCGGCACGGAGATGTCCCGGCACTCCCTGTCGGAGCTGGCCGCCACGGCCCCCGCCGGGCCGTCGCTGACGCTGCTCCAGGGCACGACGCTGGTCGCCGGCGGGTTCATCGTCGGCGCGGTGATCACCCCGGACATGACCCGGTACAACCGGTCGGTCGGCGACGTGGTGAAGCAGACCCTGCTCGGCATCACGCTCGGCGAGTACGTGATCGGCCTGATCGGCGTGCTGCTCGCGCACGCGGTCAAGTCCGCCGACATCATCACGATCGTCACCTCCACCGTCGGCTGGGTCGGGGTCCTGGTCATCATCGTCGGCACCCTGAAGATCAACGACTGGAACCTGTACTCCTCCGGGCTCGGCCTGGTGAACTTCGTGGGCACCGTCTTCGGCCGGCAGGTCAACCGCGCCCTGGTCACCCTGGTCATCGGCGTGGTGGGCAGCGTCCTGGCCGCCGCGGGCATCCTCGGCGGCTTCACCGACTTCCTCATCGTCCTCGGCGTCGCCTTCCCGCCGATCGCCGGGATCATGGTCGCCGAGTACTTCGTGGTCCGGACCTGGCGCCGGGAGCTGGACGCCACCCGGGCGTCGGGCGGGGTGCCGGAGCTGGCGCCGCGCTGGGTGCCGGCGACCTTGGTGATATGGCTCGCCGCCGCACTCGTCGGAAAGTTCGTGACCTGGGGCCTGCCCAGCATCAACTCACTCGTCGTCGCCTTCGTGCTGTACGCCGTCGCGGGCCGCCTCGGCCTGGTCAGGGGCTACGGCGTCGCACGCACCGAGACCGCCGACGGGGCTCCCACCGGCGTGTCCGCGCCGTCCGCCGCCTGAGCCGCGGGCCCTCTGAAAGGAACGGGAATGCGCATCGGAATCGACGTCGGGGGCACCAACACCGACGCCGTGCTCATGGACGGGCAGAGCGTGCTCGCCGCCGTCAAGACCGCGACCACGCGCGACGTGACCAGCGGCATCAACACCGCGCTGGCCGCGCTGCAG
Organism: Sphaerisporangium album; assembly: GCF_003323745.1. Taxonomy (GTDB): domain Bacteria; phylum Actinomycetota; class Actinomycetes; order Streptosporangiales; family Streptosporangiaceae; genus Sphaerisporangium; species Sphaerisporangium album. Next base: position 53,681 of record NZ_QOIL01000001.1, on the reverse strand, counting down.
ACCCAGCGGGCCTTCGACCCGGCCGCGGTGTACGCGGTCATGATCGGCACCACGCACTTCATCAACGCCCTCGTCGAGGCCGACCGGCTGGCGCCGACCGCCGCCGTGCGCCTCGGGCTGCCCGCCACCGCGTCGCTGCCGCCCATGGTCGACTGGCCGGAGCGGCTGGTGGAGGCCATCGCGGGCCGGGCCTACCTGTGCCACGGCGGGCACGAGTTCGACGGGCGCCGCATCTCCGAGCCGCGCGAGGACGAGATCCGCCAGGTGGCCGGGGAGCTGCACCGGCACGGCATCCGCAGCGTGGCCATCTCCAGCGTCTTCTCCCCGGTGAACGCCGAGTTCGAGCAGCGTGCCGCCGACATCCTCACCGGCGAGCTTCCCGGCCTCGCCGTCTCGCTCTCCTCGGAGATCGGCCGGATCGGCCTGCTGGAGCGGGAGAACGCGACCATCATCAACGCCTCGCTGCGCGAACTCGCCACCCGCATCGTGGACGGGCTGGTGGGGTCGCTCGAAGGCGCCGGCATCCACGCGCCGCTCTACCTCAGCCAGAACGACGGCACGCTGATGGACGTCGACTTCGCCCGCCGCTACCCGGTGGCCACCTTCGCCTCCGGCCCGACCAACTCCATGCGCGGCGCGGCGTTCCTGTCCGGGGCGCAGACGTGCGCGGTGGTCGACGTGGGCGGCACGACCAGCGACATCGGCGTCCTGCGGCACGGCTTCCCCCGTGAGGCCACCACGGAGGTCAGCGTGGCGGGCATCCGCACCAACTTCCGGATGCCCGACGTGCTCAGCCTCGGCATCGGCGGCGGCAGCCGCGTCCGGGGCGGGCAGGGGGACGTGACGGTGGGGCCCGACTCCGTCGGGTACCGCCTCGCCGAGGAGGCCCGGGTGTTCGGGGGCTCCACGCTCACCGCCACCGACGTCGCGGTGGCCGCCGGCCGCGCCGCGATCGGCGACCCGGGCCTGGTCCGGGACCTGGACCGGTCGCTGGCCGAGGCGGCACTGCGGCGGATCGCCTCCGACATCGCCGACGCCATCGAGCGCGTCCGCACCTCCCCCGACCCGCTGCCCGTGGTCGTGGTCGGGGGCGGGTCGATCCTGCTTCCGGACGAGTTCGAGTCCGGCCCCGTGCACCGGCCCGAGCACTTCGCCGTCGCCAACGCCATCGGCGCCGCCATCGCGCAGATCGGCGGGGAGGTCGACCGCATCTTCCCCGTCGAGCCCGGCCGGCGGCAGGCCGTGCTGGACGACGCCAAGCAGGAGGCGGTGGACAAGGCGATCGCCGCAGGGGCCAAGCCGGGCAGCGTGCGGGTCGTCGAGGTGGACGAGGTGCCGCTCGCCTACCTGCCGGGGAACGCCACCCGCATCCGCGTCAAGGCGGTCGGGGACCTGCAACTGGAGGGCGGCCGTGGCTGAGCGGCTCATCACCGAACCCGACCTGGACGACCTGGCGGCCGGCGCGGCCGTCCTCGGCACCGGCGGCGGAGGGGACCCGCACATCGGCCGCCTGCTCGCGCGGGCCGCGATCCGCGCGGGAGGCCCGGTCCCGCTGGTCCCGCTCGGCGAGGTCCCGGACGACGCGGTCGCCGTGGTGGTCGCCATGATGGGCGCCCCCACCGTCATGCTGGAGAAGGTGCCGGCCGTCGAGCAGGCGGCCCTCGCCGTCCAGGCCGTCGCCGCCTATCTCGGACGGCGGCCGACGCATCTGATCTGCGCCGAGGCGGGCGGCGTCAACGCGCTGGTACCGGTCGTCGCCGCCGCCGGGCTCGGGCTCCCCGTGGTCGACGCCGACGGGATGGGCCGCGCCTTCCCCGAGCTGCAGATGGTCATGCCGACCCTGTACGGGCTCGGCGCCACCCCGATGTCCATAGCCGACGAGAAGGGCAACCGCGGCATCTTCGACACGGTGGACAACAAGTGGGCCGAACGGCTCGCCCGGTCGGCCACGATCGACATGGGCTGCGCGGCGATGATCGGCCTGTACCCGATGACCGGGACGCAGGCGCGCGAGGCGCTCGTCCCGGGCACCCTCTCGCTGTGCGCGGAGCTCGGCCGCGTCGCGCGCGAGGCGCGGGCCGCGCACCGCGACCCGGTCGCGGCCGTCACGAGCCTGCTGGGCGGCGTGGAGCTGTTCGGCGGCAAGGTCGTCGACGTCGTCCGCCGCACCGAGGGCGGGTTCGCCCGCGGCGAGGCGGTGCTGGAGGGATTCGACGGCCGGCACGGCGAGCTGCTGCTGCGGTTCCAGAACGAGCACCTGGTGGCCGTCCGCGACGGCGAGGTGGTGGCCACCGTCCCTGACCTGATCTGCGTGCTGGACGCCGAGACCGGCGCCGCCGTCACCACCGAGTCCCTGCGCTACGGCCAGCGGGTGCGGGTGCTCGCGGCCCCGTGCGACCCGCGCTGGCACACCGCCGAAGGGCTGGAGCTGGTCGGCCCGCGGTACTTCGGCTACGAGCACGACACCGTCCGCGTCCCCACCGGACCCGCGGGCCACCCCCACGCCGGCCACGTCGAATCGGGAGCCCGCGCGTGAGCCGTACCATCACCCGGCACGACCTGGCCGACCTCGCCCGCGGGGCGGCCCTGCTCGGCACCGGCGGCGGCGGCGACCCGTACGTCGGGCGGCTGCTCGTCGAGCGGGCCATGCTCACCGGGTCCGGGACGATCACGCTGCTCGACCCCGGCGAGCTCGGCGACGACGACCTGGTCATCCCGGTCGCGCAGATGGGCGCGCCGACCGTGATGGTGGAGAAGATCCCCGGCGGCGGCGAGGCCGTGGCCGCCCTGCGGGCGCTGGAGGAGCGCCTCGGGCGGCGGGCGGACGCGACCATGCCCATCGAGTGCGGCGGGATCAACTCGATGATGCCGCTCCTGGTCGCGGCCCGCACCGGGCTGCCGGTCGTGGACGCGGACGGGATGGGCCGCGCGTTCCCGGAGCTCCAGATGGAGACCTTCTCGGTGTACGGGGTGCCGGGTTCGCCGCTCGCGATCGGCGGCGAGAACGGCGAGACCGTCATCATCGACACCGGCGCCGACAACGCGCGTATGGAATGGCTCGCCCGGGGGATCACCATCCGGATGGGCGGCGTCGCGCACATCGCCGAGTACGCGATGAGCGGCGCGGACGTCAAGCGCACGGCCGTCCCGAACACCCTCGGCCTCGGGCTGCGCATCGGCCGCGCGCTGCGCGAGGCGCGCGAGGAGCACCGCGACCCGGTCCAGGCGCTCGCCGCCGCGATGGAAGGCACCCTGTACGACAAGGTGAGGGTGCTGTTCCGCGGCAAGGTCGTGGACGTCGAGCGGCGCACGGTGGCCGGTTTCGCCCGCGGGCACGCCCGGCTCGCCGCCTTCCAGGGGCCCGGCGAGCTGGAGCTGACCTTCCAGAACGAGCACCTGGTCGCGCGGGCGGACGGGCGGGTGCGGTGCGTGGTCCCCGATCTGATCTGCGTGCTCGACGCCGACTCCGGGGAGCCGATCACCACCGAGGGGCTGCGGTACGGGCAGCGGGCCGTCGTCGTCGGCATCAGCACGCCCGCCCTGATGCGCACCCCGGAGGCCCTCGCGGTCTTCGGCCCACGCGCCTTCGGCCTCGACATCGACTTCCGCCCCGTGGAGGACCTCGTGTCGCCCTGAGTCGCGTCCCCCTGAGCACGTGTCCCCCTGAGTCCGTCTCCTTCTGAGCACGTGTCACCCTGAGCAGGTGCCCATCCATCACCTCGGCGAGGCCGACATCGGCCACCTCGCGCGCGGCGCCACGCTGCTCGGCTCCGGCGGCGGCGGGCAGACCGACGCGGCGGCCCGGCTGCTGCTGCGCGTCCTCGGCGGCGGCCGGGTCTCCCTGCTGAGCGGGGACGAGCTCGGCGAGGGCCACGTCGTGCCGGTCGGGATCGTCGGCGCGGTGTCGGTGTTCACCGAGAGGCTGCCCTCCGGCGGCGAGTGGGCGCACGTGCTCGCGGCGGTCGCCGGCCGCACCGGGATCCGGCCGGCCGGGCTGATGTCCATCGAGGCGGGAGGGGTCAACGGCGTCATCGTGTTCGCCGCCGCGGCCGAGCTGGGCCTCCCGGTGGTCGACGCCGACCTCCAGGGCCGTGCGCTGCCGCGGCTCGACCAGATGTCCGCGGCGGCGCTCGGCGAGCCTCTCACCCCACTGGCCATCGGCGACGCCGGCGGCCGGCTCCTGGTGCTGGACGGTCTGTCGGCGCCGGCCGCCGAGCGCGTCGTCCGGGCCGCGCTGAGCGAGTTCGGCGGCTGGGCGGCGATCGCGCTGCGGCCGATTCCGGTGGCGCGGCTGCACAGCCTGGCCATCGTCGGGTCGCTGAGCCGCGCCCTTCGCCTCGGGGCCCGCCACGCCGCGTGGACCCGCACCGCCGACGCGCGCGAGATGGCCGCGTCCCTCGGCGCCCGCGTCCTGGTCACCGGGCGGGTCGTCGAGGTCGTCCGCCACCGGGCCGCGACGGGGTTCGGGCGCGGGTCGGTGATCATCCGGGCGGACCGCGGGGGCACGCTCGTCCGGCTGGAGATGGAGAACGAGTACCTGCTCGCCCTGGTCGACGGCCTGCCCGTCGCCTCCACGCCGGACATCCTGTGCGTCCTCGACCGCGCCGGAGGGCTTCCCGTCTCCTGCGACACCGTGCGCGGCGGCGCCGAGGTCGTCGCACTGCACCTGCCCGGCCCGCCGTTCTGGTGGCGGCCGGAGGTCCTGCACGCCGTCGCGCCGCGCGCCTTCGGCCTGGACACCGACCCCGTCGCCCCGCCCCTGGACCACGGCCGTTCCGAGACGGGACCATGCGACCATTCCCCGGCGCGGCCATGATGACCAGTCCCCGGCGCGGCCATCACGACCATCGCGAGGCGGCCTCACGACCGCCGTCGCAGGGTGAGACCATGACCGTCCCCGCAGGACGCGATCACGGCGACCGGCGCGAGATCGGCGCCATGAGGGTCGCCCACCTGCGAGAACACGGCGTTGCCGCCAAGGTGGGGACATGACCGACGCCGCACCGACCCTGCGCGAGCTGATCGGCCACCCCCTGCTGGCCGCCGCCACGCCGCTCTCCGGGGACGACGACCTCGACCGGCCCGTCACCGGGGTGACGCTGATCGACCCCGCCGAGACCGGCCTCGTCAGGACCGGCGAGATCGCCGTCTGCCCGGCCGTCCCCGCCGGCTACCTCAGCAGCTGGCGGCTGGACGCCGTGATCCGCCGGCTGCGCGACCAGCGGGCCGCCGCGCTGGCGCTTCCGGTGCCGGGGCCGGGCGGCGAGACGGTCCTGGACGGCAGCCGCCGCCTCGCGCGTCACCTCCACCTGCCCATCCTGGGCATCGGCACGGCGCCCCTGCGCTGGGCGGGGGCGGCGGTGGCGCTCGTGCACTCCCCCGCCGTGGACGCGGCCGACCGCCTGCGCCGCGCGCACCGCGCGCTCACGCGTGGCCTGCTGAGCCCGCAGGACGTCGCCCGGGCCCTCGCGGCGATCCTGGAGCGGCCGGTGGCGGTCTTCGGCCCGGACGGCACCCCGATCGGCGCGTCCTTCGAGCCGCCGCCCGGCTTCGACCCGCACGCCATGGTGGCGCAGATCCTCACCGTGGACGGCGGGACGACCGTGGTCGTCCCGGTTCCGGGCGCGACCAGCGGAACCGCCGGCCTGTGGCTGGCCGCGGCCCTCGGACCCGCCCCCGCCACCTGGGCGCGCGGCGCCCGGGACGTGCTCCAGGCGGGGACGCTCGCCGTCCAGCGCTGGCAGGCCACCCGCCGGGTCGTCCTGGAGCGCGACGCCCGCCTGCGCGCCGGCCTGTTCGGCGACCTGCTCGAAGGACGGCTCGGCGGGGGCGACGCGCGGCAGCAGCGCGCGGCCGAGATCGGCTGGCGCCTGGACGGCTGGCACGTGGCGTTCCACCTGGCCGCGCTCGGGCAGGTCGACCTGCTCGGGCACAGCGACGCGGTCGCCGCCGCCATCGCGGCCGAGCGCATCGACGCGATCGTGGTGGAACGCGGCGACGGCTGGTCGGCGTGGACGACCGGCCGGACCGAACCGGACCAGGACGCCAGCCGCGACCTGCTCGCCGCCCTGCAACGGGTGCGGCACCGCCTCGCCGGCCGGTTCGACTGCGCCATCGGCGTGGGACGCGGCTACCTCGACGCGAGCGGGCTCACCCGGAGCCTCGCCGAGGCGTGGGACGCGGCCAGGCTCGCCCGCGGCCGCCCGCAGACCGGCCGCCTGGTGCACATCGACCGGCTGGGGCTGGCGCAGCTCCTGGTCGCCTGGGCGAGCACCGAGACCTTCGCCCCCACCGCGACCCGCCTGCTCGGGCCGCTGGAGTCCCAGCCCGGCGAGCTGACCGCGACGCTGTCGGCCTACCTGGACGCCGGAGGGTCGGCCGCCGACACCGCGGCGATCCTGGGCGTCCACCGCAACACCGTCGCCGCCCGGCTGCGCCGCATCGAGGAGCTGCTCACCGTGGACCTGAACAACCCGGACGACCGCCTCGCCCTCCACCTGGCCTGCCGCGTCACCCAGGACCACCACCCGGGCTCGGCGTGACGGGCGAACGACGGCCCGGCTCCGCGGTCAACCGTCCACGACGGTGGTGCGGGGACGAGCCGGCGGGCTCGTCCCCGCGCCGTTTCACGGGGTCGCTTCTGCGGGCACCGCGGGAACGGTGCGCGCGGGGGGCGCGGCGGAGGCCGGGCGCCGGCCGGGCAGGAAGGCCGCGAAGGCGATGGCGACGAGGGCGGCGCCCGCGCCGATGGCCATGACCACGCGGAAGCCGTTCTGGGACGGGACGGTGACGGAGCCGAGCGTGATGGTCATCTGGGCCAGGACGACGCCGGACACCGCGCTGGAGATCGAGGTGCCGATGGACCGGCTCAGCGTGTTGAGGCTGTTGGCGGCGGCCGTCTCGGACACGGGCACGGCCGCCATGACGAGCGCGGGCATCGCCCCGTACGCGAGGCCGATGCCGGCCCCGATCACGGCGGAGACGAGCACGAGGTGCCAGATGGCTGACATCAGGCCGACGCCCACGCCGTAACCGGCGGCGACCACGAGGGCGCCGAGCATCAGCGTCACCTTGGGCCCCCTGGCCTTGGAGATCCGCGCGGACAGCGGTGCCGCGGCCATCATCACCAGCCCGGAGGGGCCCATCACCAGGCCGACGGCCAGCATGCTCTGTCCCAGCCCGTAACCGGTGGCCTCGGGGAGCTGCAGCAGTTGCGGGAACACCAGGGACATCGCGAACATCGAGAACCCGAACACGGCGGACGCGAGGTTCGTGAACAGCACCTGACGGCGCGCGGTGGTCCGCAGGTCGACCAGCGGCTGCCCGGTGCGCAGCTCGAACCATCCCCACAGCACCAGCGCCACCACCGAGGCGACGGCCAGGCCCCCGGTGAGGGCGCTCGTCCAGCCCCAGTCGGCGCCCTTGGAGATCACCAGCAGGAGGCAGACCAGCCCGGCCGACAGCCCGGCCGCGCCCACCAGGTCGAAGCGTCCTCCGCTGCGGACGGCGGACTCCGGCACCAGCGCCAGCACGAGCACGGCGGCGAGCGCGCCGATACCCGCCGAGGTCCAGAACAGCACGTGCCAGTCGGCGTGCTCGGCCATGAGGGCCGCCGCGGGCAGTCCGAGCGCGCCGCCCACGCCCAGTGAGGCGCTCATCAGCGCGGTCGCCGCGCCGAGCCGTTCGGGCGGCAGTTCGTCGCGCATGATGCTGATGCCCAGCGGGATGACACCGGCCGCCAGCCCCTGGAGAGCGCGTCCGACGACCATGGGCGCCAGCGTGCCGCTGAGGGCGGCGACGACCGAACCGGCCACGAGCAGGACGAGGCTGGTCAGGAGCATCCGCCGCTTGCCGTACATGTCGCCGAGCCGTCCCACCACCGGCGTCGCGACCGCGGCCGCGAGCAGCGTGGCGGTGATCGCCCAGGCCGTGTCGGACGCCGAGGCGTTCAGGAGGTGCGGGAGCTGGGGGATCAGCGGGATGACCAGCGTCTGCATCAGCGAGACGGTGATCCCGGCGAGGGCGAGCACCACCACGACGGTGGTCGCCCTCGGCGGGGAGGATGCCCCGGCGGGTTCGGCAGGGACATGGGGCATGGCGAAGTCCTCCGTCTTGGAAGATGTGGGCGCGCACGACTTGGGTGGATTTTAAATCAGTCGCTTGACTTAAATTAGCAGCCCAAGTTAACTGGCCATCAACTGCGAGATTGCTCAAAGGAGGACGCGGTGGGTCAGGGTGACGGCGGGCCGGCCTTCGGCGCCGGGGCGCACGCGCGCCTCGGGCAGGTACGGTGATGACCATGGCCAGGACCGCCCGGGCCGAGCGGGTCGGCGCGACGCGGGAGTCGATCCTGGCGGCGGCCGAGCGGCTGTTCGCCGAGCACGGGGTGCTCGCCGTGTCCAACCGACAGGTCAGCGAGGCCGCAGGGCAGGGGAACAACGCCGCGGTCGGCTACCACTTCGGCACCAAGGCCGATCTGGTGCGCGCCATCGTCCGCAAACACGCCGAGCGGATCGAGCGGGTGCGCCTGCGGATGCTGGCCGAGATCGGCGACAGCCGGGACGTGCGGGACTGGGTGGCCTGCCTGGTGCGCCCGAGCGCCGAGCATCTGGCCGCCCTGGGCAACCCCACCTGGTACGCCCGCTTCGGCGCCCAGGTGATGACCGACCCCACGCTCCGCGCGATCATGGTGGACGAGTCCCTCACCTCGCCGTCGCTGCTCCAGGTCATCGACGGGCTGCACCGCTGCCTTCCCGACCTGCCGGCCGAGGTGCGCGCCGAGCGCGGGGACATGGCCCGTCTGCTGATGGTGCAGATGTACGCCGAGCGTGAGCGCGCCCTCGCCGAGGGCGCCCCCACACCCCGCGCGAGCTGGCACGACGCCGCGACCGGGCTGGTGGACGCGATCGTCGGGCTGTGGCTGGCGCCGGTCACGCTGGGCCAGAGCACGTGAGCGCCCCATGACGGCCGGGTGAGGCCGCTCCCGGTGACGGCCGCCCTCGCGTCCGCCCGCCGCCCCGTGGCCATCGACATCGAGGAGTGACACCCGCACCGCTCGGCACGAGCCGGCGCCCGCGAGCGGACGCCCGTGATCAGGCGGCTGCCCGCTCATAGGCGATGTCGTACTCGGCGGCGACCCGCGGTTCAGCCGAGCCGGGTCCGGCCTGCCTCCCGTACCGGCCTGAGTCCTCGCAGTCGAGCGGCGGCGATGCCCGGGGGGTCCGTACGGCCATGACGCCGAAACCCGGGCTCCGGCACACCCGCTCCGGAGCGGTCAGCGCGTCTCTGTGGAAGAAGGTCGCCCAAGGAGCCAATCGAGCCCGAACTCCCCCTCGTGGCGCACCCCTTCCACGAAGGCACACCACTCGGCCCGGGTGTACCGCACGACCGTCCCCGGTTCCTCGCCCGCTCCCGCCTCGTCCCGGACCAGGACCCGTTCCCCGTCGAACAAGACGAGAAGACGCTCATCGACACGAACCGGCACGCGCCCCGGAACCATCAGCCGCTCCAGGTCCAGATCTCGGGCCTGGCAGTCACCATTCGTGAGGCGCCACCGGGATGCCGCAGCGGTCGCAGTGGGTGGCGGTGAGCACGCGTAGTGACGTGACCGAGACGCGTGTGCCCGCCCGCGACCAGCGCGGCGACGACGTCGCGTTTACGATCGTTTCCTAGTGAGTTTCGAGACTTTCGGCCACAGCTGACGAGTGATGTAGTCCCATGTCAACGGCCATGGCTACGCCCTTCGTCCCGACGTGTGCAGGCGACGGGAGTGCTCGGATATGCCACTCCGCATCGCCGGATCGGCCGAATGTTTCCGAAACTGTTGACGACATATGTTCGAAACACCTAGCGTGGCAGCGATCGAGTTCATGGCCTGAGCGAAGGCCGCCGGCGAGGGCGAAGTGCCTGGTCCGGCGGGTGCGGCGACGGCGGTCGGGGACGGATGGGTCGCATGAGAGCCGCGCTGCTGGAACGCATCGGTACACCCCTTGTCATCAGCGGCCTGGAGCTCGACGAGCCACACGCGGAAGAGGTCCTCGTCCGGGTCGAGGCGGCCGGCGTCTGCCACAGCGACCAGCACTATCTCGCCGGGGACCTGCGGTGCCCGCTGCCGGTCGTCCCCGGGCACGAGGGCGCCGGTGTGGTGGAGGCCGTCGGGCCGGGCGTCACCCGGTTCTCGCCGGGCGACCGCGTCGGCCTGATGTGGCGGCCCCGATGCGGGCAGTGCCGCTACTGCCTCGTCGGACGGCCCGCGCTGTGCGAGGCGGCCGGCATCCAGGCGAGCTCGGGCGGCCTTCTCGACGGGACCACGCGCCTGCGTTCCGACGGGGAACGGGTCCATCACCTGCTCGGCGTCTCCTGCTTCGCCGAATACTGCGTCGTCTCCGAGCGCGCCCTGGTGCCCGTACCGGCGGAGGTGCCGCCCGAGATCGCCGCGATCGCGGGATGCGCCGTCGTCACCGGCGTCGGCGCCGTGCTGAACGTCGTGGGCAGGTGCGCGGGCGACGGCATCGTGATCTTCGGTGCGGGCGGCGTCGGGCTGTCGGGCGTCCTCGGAGCGGTCCTCGAAGGCGCGAATCCGATCGTCGTCGTCGACGTCGTGCCCGAGCGCCTGGCGATGGCGGCGAAACTGGGCGCCACGCACACCGTCGACGCGTCCGAGGAGGACGTCGCCCAGGCCCTGCGGGCGATCCGCCCCGGCGGCATGGAGTGGGCGATCGAGGCGATCGGCCGCCCCGCCACGCTCGAGACGGCGATCGACGTGCTGCGCCCGGGCGGAACGCTCGTGGCGGTCGGCCTGGGCGCGGTCGGCACGACGTTCGACGTGCCCCTCAACGTGCTCGTGCAGCGAGAGAAGCGGGTGGTCGGCAGCCTGTACGGCTCGGCCAACCCGCTCATCGACCTGCCCCGGCTGTTCGACCTCTATCTCGCCGGACGCCTGCCGCTGGACGCGCTCATCGGCCGGCGGTATCCGCTGGACCACATCAACGAGGCCTTCGCCGACCTGACCAACGGTTCGGTCGGGCGGGGCATCGTCCTGCCCTGGGAGTCGCAGTGACCGTCACACGAGACGAGCTCCGCTACGCCGTCTATCCGAGCCTGCGCGACCGGGTCGCCTTCGTCAGCGGCGGCTCGACCGGCCTGGGCTCGGAGTTCGTCTCCGCGCTGGCCGCGCAGGGTGTCCGGGTCGGCTTCGCCGACATCGACGCCGCGGGCGCGGAGCGGCTGCTCGACCGGCTCAGCCGTACGGACTGCCCGAAGCCGCTGTTCGTCGAGACCGACGTCCGCGACGTCGCACGGTTGCGTGCGGCGATCACGGAGGTGGGGAACGCGCTCGGGCCCATCTCGATCCTCGTGAACAACGCCGCCAACGACGAGCGCCACGACACGCGGGCGGTGGACGAGGCCTACTGGGACAACGCGATCGCGGTGAACCTGAAGCACCACTTCTTCGCGATCCAGGCGGTGGCGCCCGGCATGCGCGCGCTCGGCGGAGGTTCGATCATCAACCTGGGCTCGATCAGCGCGCACGCCGACTTCGTCGGGATGCCTGCCTATGTGACGGCCAAAGCCGGCATCGAGGGCCTCACCCGTACGCTGGCCCGCGAGCTCGGCCCGGACCGTATCCGCGTCAACTGCCTCATACCGGGCTGGGTCTTCACCGAGCGGCAGCTCGCGCAGCTCGTCACACCCGAGACGCTGGCGAAACTCGGCCAGGTCCAGTCGCTGAAGGACAACATCATGCCGGCCGACGTCGCGCGGATGGTGTTGTGGCTGGCGGCCGACGACAGCGCCATGTGCACCGGCCAGAAGTGGATCGTCGACGGGGGATGGATGTGAACGACATGACAGGGCCCACACGGCGCAGCGCGCACTGGTTCGCCGCGGAGGGGCGTTCCGGCATGCTGTACCGGTCCTGGATGCGCAACCAGGGGTTCGGGCCGGAGGTCTTCGACGGCCGTCCCGTCATCGGCATCGCGAGCACCTGGTCGGAGCTCGCGCCGTGCAACTCGCATCTGGACCGGGTGGCGGACGCGGTCAAGCGCGGCGTCTGGCAGGCCGGCGGTTTCCCGCTGGTGTTCCCCGTCCTGGCCACCGGCGAGACGCTGATGCGCCCGACGGCGATGTTGTACCGCAACCTGCTCGCCATGACGGCCGAGGAGCTCATCCGGGCCAACCCGCTGGACGGCGTGGTCCTGCTGTCCGGTTGCGACAAGACGACGCCGGGGCTGCTCATGGGCGCGGCCAGCGTCGACCTCCCGGCCGTGATGGTGACCGGCGGGCCGATGCTCAACGGCAAGTTCCAGGGCCGCGACGTCGGTTCGGGCACCCACGTGTGGAAGTTCGAGGCCGAGATCAAGGCCGGACGGATGACCGCGGAGGAGGGCTACGCCGCCGAGGGCTGCATGGCGCGTTCGAACGGGCACTGCATGACGATGGGCACCGCCTCGACGATGGCCTGCATGGCCGAGGCGCTCGGCATGCAGCTTCCCGGCTCGGCGACGTGGCCCGCCGTCGACATGCGCCGTATGGAGGTCGCGCAGGAGGCCGGGCGGCGGATCGTGGACATGGTCGAGCAGGACCTGCGCCCGAGCACGATCCTCACCCGCGAGGCGTTCGAGAACGCGATCAGGACCAACGCCGCCATCGGCGGGTCCACCAACGCGATCATCCACCTGACCGCGCTGGCGGGACGACTCGGCGTCGACCTGTCCCTCGACGACTTCGACGCCCTCGTGCGGGACGTGCCGACCATCGTCGACCTCATGCCGTCAGGCCGGTTCCTGATGGAGGACTTCTGCTACGCGGGCGGCCTGCCGGTCGTCATGCGCCTGCTCGACGAGGCGGGCCTGCTCCACTCGGATGCCGTCACCGTCACCGGCCGCGCCGTCGGGCAGAACGTCGCGGGCGCGGAATGCTGGAACACCGAGGTGATCCGCCCGCTGGCCGATCCGCTGCTGCCGTCCGGCACCGGCACCGCGATCCTGCGCGGCAATCTCTGCCCGAACGGCGCGGTGATCAAGCAGTCGGCCGCGTCGCCGTCCCTGATGCACCACGAGGGCAGGGCGCTGGTGTTCGACTCGCCCGAGGCCTACCACGCGGTGTGCGACGACGAGGAGCTCGACGTCACGCCGGACGACGTGCTGGTCATCCGGGGGGCCGGGCCGAAGGGGTACCCGGGTATGCCCGAGGTGGCCAACGTGCCACTGCCCGCGAAGCTGCTGCGCGAGGGCGTCAGTGACATGGTGCGCATCAGCGACGGGCGGATGAGCGGCACCGGGTTCGGCACGGTCGTGCTGCACGTCTCGCCCGAGGCGGCCGTCGGCGGCCCGCTGGCTCTGGTGCGAACCGGCGACCGCATCGAGCTCGACGTGCCGGCCAGGCGGTTGACGTTGCACGTGGACGACGAGGAGCTCGACCGGCGGCGCGCCGAGTGGAGCCCGCCCGCCGTGGACGAGGCAGGCGGATACCGGTGGCTGTACCGCGAGCACGTCCTGCAGGCCGAGGACGGTGCGGACTTCGGGTTCCTGCGGGGCGCCCGCGGAGGCGCGGTCCCGCGCGACTCGCACTGACGCCCGTGCGCGAAGAGCGAACACCAAGGAGTGACCGTGAACATCGTCAGATACCGCGTGCGAGATTCCGCGAAGCCGCGGGTGGGACTACATGACGAGGACGGCGTCGCCGAGTTCGCGGGTGTGCGGTCACTCGCCGAGCTCTGGGCGTCGCCGCTCGCGGGCCTGCGGGAGCGGCTGACCGGCGGCGCGCTCGGAGACCGGGTGCCCCTCGCGGAGGTCGATCTCCTCGCGCCGGTCGACGGCACGACCGAGGTGTGGGCGGCGGGCGTCACCTACGAGACTTCGCGTGAGGCGAGAGTCGAGGAGAGCGAGCGCGCCGCGACCGTCTACGAGCTGGTCTACGACGCCGAGCGGCCGGAGCTGTTCTTCAAGTCGGTCCCGTGGCGGGTCGTCGGCCCGGACGGAAGCCTGGGCGTCCGCGCCGACTCGGTGGTGGACGTGCCGGAGCCCGAGCTGGCGCTGGTGGTGAACCGCTTCGGGGAGATCGTCGGCTACACGGTGTGCAACGACATGTCCTCACGCAGCATCGAAGGGGAGAACCCCCTCTACCTGCCCCAGGCCAAGATCTATTTCGGCGCCTGCGGCCTCGGCCCCTGGATCAGGCCGGTCTGGGAGATCGAAGATCCGTACGACCTCACGATCGAGATGACGATCCGCAGGGACGGCGAGCGGGAGTGGAGCGGCCGGACGAGCACCGCGCGGCTGCACCGGCGCCTCGACGAGCTGGTGTCGTACCTGATGCGCGGCGACGTCCACCCGGACGGGGTCGTCCTGTCGACCGGCACGTGCCTCGTTCCGCCGGCACCGTTCACGCTCGCGGACGGCGACACGGTCGAGATCGGCATCGAGGGCGTCGGGGTGTTGCGCAACACGGTCGTGCGGCGGGGCACGCGTGACGAGAAGCCGTTCGAAGGGGCCCGGTCATGATCGAGGACATCCGCGGTTTCGCCAGCGTCGATCCGAGGACGGGTCGTGAGGTCGAGCGGATCGGCGCCGAGACGTCGCCCGCCGATCTGGACGACCTCTGCGCGCGAGCGGCCGTGGCCGCGCGGGAGCTCGCCGCGCTGGGGCGCGCGGGACGCGCCCGGCTGCTCCGATCGATGGCGCGCTCGCTGGCGGAACGCCGGGCCGGCCTGGTCGCCGTGGCCGACCGTGAGACCGCCCTGGGAGAGCAGCGGCTGAACGGCGAGCTGACCAGGACGTGCTACCAGCTCGACCTGTTCGCCGACGTGGCGCAGGACGGCGCCTATCTGGAGGCGACCATCGACCACGCGGGGGAAACCCCGATGGGACCACGCCCGGACCTGCGCCGGATGCTGGTCCCGCTCGGACCTGTCGCGGTGTTCGGGGCGAGCAACTTCCCGTTCGCCTTCTCCGTGCCCGGCGGCGACACGGCCTCGGCCCTGAGCGCGGGCTGCCCGGTGATCGCCAAGGTGCACGGGGCGCACCCGGCGACGTCGGTGCTCAGCCACGACGCGCTCGCCGCGGGCGCCAGGGCGGCCGGTGTCACCCCGGATGTGGTCACCCTGGTCTGGGGGCGAGAGGCGGGCGTCGGCCTGGTCGGGCATCCGGCCGTCCAGGCCGTCGGGTTCACCGGCTCCCTCGGCGCCGGGCGCGCGTTGTTCGACGTCGCGTCGTCCCGGCCGTCGCCGATCCCCTTCTACGGCGAGCTGGGCGCGCTCAACACGCTCGTCGTGTGCCCCGAGGCCGCCGCGTCGCGCGGCGAAAAGATCGCCGCGGGGCTCGCGGCCTCCTTCACGCTCGGTGTCGGGCAGTTCTGCACGAAGCCGGGCATGGCACTGCTCCCCGCCGGCGTGCACGGCGAGGCGATCCGCCGCTCGCTGGCGGAGCACGTCGACGCCATGTCCGCCGGCTTCATGCTCAGCGAGCGGACGGCCGACGCCTACCGCCGCGGCGCGGACACCCTGCGCGGCATGGACGGCGTCCGGATGCTCGCCGGCGGGAAGGAGACCGGCGGGGGCGGCGGCTGGACCGGCGCGCCGATGTTGCTGCACGCGGACGCCGGCGCCGTGACGGGCGCGCTGATCGAGGAGTGCTTCGGGCCGGTCCTGGTGACCGTCGAGTACACCTCCGAGGAGCATCTCCTCCGGCTCCTCGAGACCTTCGGCCCGGCTCTCACCGGGACGGTCCACGCGGACGCGGCGGACGGCGGCCTGTCGGCCCGGCTTCTCGCGCAGCTGTCCGGCACGGTCGGCCGTGTGGTGTGGAACGGATTCCCGACCGGTGTGGCGGTGGCCTGGGGCATGCACCACGGCGGGCCGTACCCCGCGACCACCAGCGCGCTGCACACCAGCGTCGGCACCACGGCGATCCGCCGCTGGCTGCGCCCGATCAGCCTGCAGAACGTCCCGCAGGAACTGCTGCCGGACGAACTTCGCGACGCCCCGGCCGCCTCCACCGGGCTCGTCCGCCGAGTCGACGGCGTCCTCACTTCGGTCCGCGAGCCGGCCCGGATGGCAACGGACTCGACGAAAGGGACATCGCCGCGATGACGACACCATCCGAGGCGTCCACGCCGCTCCGCTGGGCGATCATCGGCACCGGCGGCATCGCGGGCATGTTCGCCGACGACCTGCGGCTGTCGGGCCATGGCGAGCTGGTGGCCGTCGGCTCCCGCTCCGCGCGGCGGGCCGAGGCGTTCGCCGCCAAGACCGGCGCCGCCCGCTTCCACGGCGACCACGACGAGCTGCTCGCGGCCGGCGACATCGACGCCGTCTACGTGGCGGTGCCGCACAGCGCGCATCGGGACGTCGCCGTCGCCGCCATCGAGGCGGGCAAGGCCGTACTGGTGGAGAAGCCGTTCACCGTCAACCGCGCACAGGCCGAGGAGCTGGTGAAGCTGGCCCGCTCGAACGGGGTGTTCCAGATGGAGGCGATGTGGACGCGCTTCCTGCCGCACATGGTCCGCGTCCGCGAGCTGCTCGCCCAGGGGCGTCTCGGCGATGTCCGTCAGGTCAACGCCGAGCTCGGCGTCTGGTTCGAGAAGGACCCGGCCCACCGGATGTTCGACCGCACCTGGGCGGCGGCGCGCTCCTGGACCTCGGGGTCTACCCGGTGTCGTTCGCGTCCATGGTGCTGGGCGACCCCTCGAACGTGCACGGGACCGCGCAGTTCGGCGACACCGGGGTGGACGGGCAGACCGCCGTCGTGCTCCAGTACGAGCAGGGCAGGCAGGCGGTGATCGCGACCTCGATGGAGGCGTGGCTGCCCAACCAGGCGTCGATCTCCGGCACGGACGCGCGCATCGACGTCGACTTCATGTGGTTCACCCCGAAGTCGTTCACCTTGACCGAGCGGACCGGGGCGGTGGAGCGTTACGACTTCCCCGTGACGGGCAACGGGCTGCGGTTCCAGACCGAGGAGGTCGCGCGGTGCGTCCGCGAGGGCCTGCTGGAGAGCCCCGTGATGCCGCTCGACGAGTCCTGCCAGATCATGGGCACGATGGACGAGGTGCGGGCGCAGATCGGCCTTCGCTACCCCGGCGAGTGACACGAGTGGCGAGGGCGGCCCGGGATCTCCCGGGCCGCCCTCGCCGTCTCCTGGCGCCGATGGCCGGCGCCGCGGACCGCTGTCAGCCCTCGGCGTCCGCGGACGTGACGGTCGCCGCCATGACCCGGTCGAAACCGACATGGCGCCGCGGCCCGGTCATGGAGACGGAGATGGTCTCCCGGATGTCCCTGCTCGACGCGCCGACCCGCAACTCCACCGCGCCCGGGTCGACCAGCCTCCGTCCGGACGCTCCGGTGTAGGAGGTCTGGTCGGCGTGCAGCGTGATCGTGACCTCGCGCGTCTCCCCCGGCTGCAGATCGACCCGATGGGCCGTCAGCAGCGACTGCACCGGGCGGGCGACCTCGGCGACCGGGTCGTGGAGGTAGACCTGCACGACGTCGGAAACCGGGCCGGCCGCGCCGTTGTGGAGCGTCACCCGCACGTCGAAGGTGCCGTCGGTCGGCCACGTGGCCTCGGCGTCGGCGGTTACGCCCTTCCACGTGATCGGGGTGTACGACAGTCCGTGGCCGAACGGGAACAGCGGAGTGGGGTCCACCGAGCTCACCTCGCTGCGCCCGCCCAGCGGCGCGGCCAGGTAGGTGGAGGGCTGGTTGCCGCCGTCGCCGGGAAAGCTCACCGGGAGCCGTCCCGCCGGATCGGCCCGGCCGGACAGCACGTCGGCCAGAGCCCGCGCGCCCTCCTCGCCGGGGAAGAACCCGCACACGACGGCCGCGAGACGGTCGATCTGCCGGGCCAGCTCGTACGGCCGGCCGACCAGCAGCACCAGGACGACCGGGACGCCCGTGGCCAGCACGGCCTCCAGCAGCTCCTCCTGCCGCCCGGGCAGGCGCAGGCTCGCGGCGTCGCAGCCCTCCCCGGAGGTGCCGCGCCCGAACAGGCCCGCCTGGTCGCCGAGCACGGCCACGCAGACGTCGGCGGCCGCCGCCGCGGCGACGGCCGCAGCGATGCCCTCGTCGTCGCCGCCGAGAACGGGAACACCCTGCTCGTAGCGCACGTCATAGCCGGCGGGGTCGGCGCGCAGCGCCTCGGCCAGGGTCGGTATCTCGATGCCGATGGGCACGTCGGGGTGGTGCACGCCGACGTGCATCGGGAACGAGTAACAGCCCATCATGGCCTGCGGCGTGTCGGCCCGGGGCCCGACCACGGCCAGGCGCAGGCCCGCCGCCAGCGGCAGCGAGCCGGTGTTGCTGAGCAGGACGACGGAACGGCGGGCCAGTTCGCCCGCGAGGGCGCGCTGGGACTCGCCGTCCAGCACGGCGTCGCCGGTCTCCTCCAGGACGGCGGGCTCGGGCGCCCATCCCTCGTCGAGCAGGCCCAGCCGGACCTTCTGTAGCAGCACGCGGCGCAGCGCGCGGTCGACGAGGGCGACGTCGACCTCGCCGCGGCCGATCGCCTCGATCAGCGGCGGGCCGTAGGCGTTGACCGTGGGCAGTTCCACGTCGATCCCGGCCGTCAGCGCCAGCCTGGCCGCGTCGCCGGGGGACTCGGCCACGTTGTGCAGGGTCTGGAGGAAGGCGACGGAGAAATAGTCGGCCACGACGGTGCCGGTGAAACCATAGGTGTCGCGTAGCAGATCGGTGAGCAGGGCGGGGTCGGCCGCGACCGGGACGCCGTCGATGTCCGCGTAGGAGTTCATCACCGAGTCGGCCCCGGCCCGCAGCGCCATCTCGAACGGAGGCAGCAGCACGTCGGCGATCTCCCGCCGGCCCACCGACACGGGGGCCAGGTTCCGGCCCGCCTTGGAGGCCGAGTAGCCGACGAAATGCTTCAGGGTGGCGATCACACCCGCAGACTGAACGCCGCGGACGTACGCGCTGCCGATCGTGCCGACGAGGACGGGGTCCTCGCCGATGGTCTCCTCGACGCGGCCCCATCGCAGGTCGCGGGCGACGTCCATGACCGGGGCGAGGCCCTGGTGGATCCCGAGACGCCGCATGGTGGCGCCGATCTGCGCCCCCATCCGCTCGACCAGGTCCGGGTCGAAACCGGCACCCCAGCACAACGGTGACGGGTAGACGGTGGCCTTCCAGGCGGCGAGGCCGGTCAGGCACTCCTCGTGCACCAGCGCGGGCACGCCCCATCGTCCCGCCGCGGCGATCGCGCGCTGGGCGTTGGCGAGCGTGGTCGCCCCGGTCAGGACGTCGACGGGCGCGGTGCCGAACGGCCGGGTCAGCTGGCCGATGCCGTTCTGGACGAGCTCGTCCCACCCGACCGGCAGTGACGTGAACTCGTGCTGGTGCGGGGCCATCTCCCCGTCGCTGTTGTCGATGCCCACCCAGACGCCGTAGAGCTGCGCGACCTTTTCGGCCAGGCTCATCCTGGCCATCAGCGCCTCGACTCGGTCCTCGTCGGGGACGCCGGCGTCCCTCCACGCCTCCGCCGGGGTGTCAGTGCTCAAAGCCACGGTCTTCTCCGTTTGTCGTTGGAATCGCTCGTACGGCCGTCGGCCGCATCAGTCCAGCCACCCGCCGGACGACGGCGTGTACCGGTCGAGCTCGTCCCACAGCTCGGGGGCGATCGGGGTGGTGGCGAGATCGAGGGTGGTCTTGATCCGCGCGGGTTCCGAGACGCCGACGATGGTCGACGTCACCCGGGGGTCGCGCAGCGAGAACTGCAGCGCGGCGGCGGCCAGGGGCACGTCGTGGGCGGCGCACACCCGCCGCATCGACCGGACCGCGTCCCTGACGGACTCGTCGGTGTCCCGGTAGGCGTAGCGAGGCTGGGCGTCCGGGCCCTTGACCAGCATGCCCCCGCCGTACGGCGCGCCGTTGACGAAGGCGACCCCCCGCGCGACGGCCTCGTCGAGCAGCGGACCGGCCTCACGGTTCACCAGGGTCCAGCGGTTGTGGTTGATCACCGCCTCGAACACGCCGGTCCGGACGAACCGCCGCATCAGCTCCACGGGGCCGCCGGCGATCCCGAGGTGGCCGACGACGCCGGCGTCGCGGAGCGCGACCAGCGCCTCGACCGGTCCGCCCCGGGCCATCGCCTCCTCGAAGGTGACGTGGTACTCCGGGTCGTGCAGGTACATCATCGGCACGTGGTCGACGCCGAGCCGTTCGAGGCTCTCCTCGACCGAGCGTCGCACGCGCTCGCCGGAGAAGTCGCCGGTGCCGGGGTCGGCGTCGGCCTTGGTGGCGAGGACGAACCCGTCGGGGATCCCGCCGCGGCGGCGCAGGACGGCGCCGATGCGCAGCTCGGCGCTGCCGCCGCCGTAGTTGTTCGACGTGTCGAGGAAGTTGAACGGCCCGTCGAGCACGGCCTCGACCGTCGCCTCAGCCCTGTCCTGGCCGACCGCGTAGCCGTACAGCGCGGGCATGCTCGCCAGGGGGCTGGTCCCGATGCAGACGGGGGTCACCGTGAGGCCGGTGCGGCCGAACGCGCGGCGCTCGGCCGGGTCGGGCGGCCCGTTGTGCGTGTGGTCATCGGCCATGTCAGATCACGAATTCGGTCGTGCGGCGGCCACGGCATCCGGGCTCGGCCCGGAAGATCATGCCTGCCGTGGGCTGACGCCGCAGGTCGTCGGGGGAGAGTTCCTCGGTGGAGGTGCTGATGACGAGCCGGTCCAGATCGGGCCCGGCGAAACAGCACGACGTCACCTGGGACACCGGCAGGCCGATGGTGCGCTCGACCAGGCCGTCCGGGCCGAAGCGGCAGACGCGCGAGCCTCCCCAGAAGGCCACCCACACGGCGCCCTCGGCGTCGACCGTGAGCCCGTCGGGCATCCCGGGGATGGCGGAGGTGTCCGCGAACACGCGCCGGTCGGAGAGGGCACCCGTCGTCACGTCGTAGTCGAACACGTCGACGCGGCGAAGGGGGCTGTCCACGAAGTAGCACAGGGTGGTGTCGGGCGACCAGTCCACCCCGTTGCCGATCGTGACGCCGGTCAGCACGGTGTGCAGAGATCGGTCGGCGTCGAGGCGGTACAGGCGGCCCGCGCCCGGCGCGAGGTCGTACGCCATGCTGCCGGCGAAATATCGCCCGGCGGGATCGACGCCCGCGTCGTTCATGCGGATCTCCGGCCGGCCGGCCAGCGGGGCGGCGAGCCGTTCGGTCACCCCGTCGCGCGTGGCCAGGGCCACGCCGTCGCCGTCCGCGACGACGAGGGTCCCGGGCTCGGTCGTGGGATGCACGGCCGTGACCGGCGCCGGCAGGTCGAACCAGCCGACGTCGGCGCTCCCGGCGTCCACGCCGGCGTCGAAAACCCGCCCGCGGGGGATGTCGACGAACCGCAACCGGCCCGCGGCGTCGTCCCACACGACGCCCTCGCAGTGGACGCCGGAGACGTCCAGCCAGGGCTCCGCCGCCAGGCCGGCTCCGGTGCCCGGCATCACGGCGCCAGCGCCGCCGCGGCGGCCCGGTACCCCTCGACCAGCCGGCCCAGGACCGCGTCCGTCTCGGCGTCGGGGCGGGCCTCCCCGGGGTGGGCGGTGCGCCATTCCTGCAGCCGCCGGGCCCCGACCGACCAGGTGATCGTCGGCTGGAACGCCGGGACGAACCGCTTGATCTTGGTGTTGTCGAACACCGCGCTGTGCATGAGGTCGCCGACGATGAGGTCTGACCAGAACCAGTCGGGGGCGACGACCCGGATGAGCTCCGCGGGCAGGTGCAGGAGCCGGGCCGGCGTCCCCGCGGTGCGCCCGATGATCTCGTAGATCTCCTCCCACGTCAGCGCCTCGTTGGAGGTGATGTGGAAGTCCTCCCCCAGGGCCTGCCAGTTGCCGATCAGGCCGACGAGCCCCACCGCGAAGTCCCGCGCGTGCGTCAGGGTCCACAGGCTGGTGCCGTCACCGGGCACGACCAGCTCGTCGCCGCGAGCGATCCGGTCCCACGCGGTCCAGTCGCCGGGCAGCGGCGGGTGGGCGTCGTCGTAGGTGTGCGAGGGCCGCACGATGGTGACGGGGAAGTCGCGCTCCTCGTAGGCCCGGTGCAGGACGTCCTCGGCGGCGATCTTCTCCCGGGCGTAACCCAGGTAGGGGTTGCGCCGGGTGGTCGACTCGACGAACGGCACCTGCCGTACCGGCTTGTGGTAGACCGAGGCGCTGCTGATGTGGACGTACTGGCCCGTACGGCCTTCCAGCAGCTCGACGGCGGCAGCGGCGTCCTCGGCGCCGAAGCTGAGGAAGTTGACCACGCTGTCGAATGTCGTGCCGTCGAGGGCCCGGCGCACCGACTCCGGGTCCTGGACGTCGGCTTCGATCGTCGTGACCCCGGCGGGGAGAGGCCGGCGGCCGGCGGTGCGGCCACGGTTCAGGACGTGGACGTCCTGGCCCTGACGCACCGACTCGGCGACGGCGGCCGAGCTGATCGTGCCGGTGCCGCCGATGTAGAGAACCTTCACTGCAGGACTCCGGATCTTGGATGTATCTTGGGTTCGTGGGGTGGGCGATCAGCTGCGCGACTTACCGGCGTACCAGTCCTCGAAGCCGTTCTCCACGACGCTGATCAGCAGATCCTCGGGCCGGATGCCGATCTCCTCCAGCCGCGTGGCGATCTGGTCGAACATCGCGTACTTGGTGGTCACGTCGTACATGTGCACCATCAGGATCTGGATGCCGACCAGCTGCCGCCGGTCCACGCCGTTGTAGCCCGGGTCGAAGACGATTTCTTCGGGCGCGTGCGTGCGGAAGATCTGGAACTTGTCGGTCGGGTCCATCCCCAGGCCGTCCACCAGGGCCTGGTGGACCCCGTCACTGATCTGCCGGCCCAGCCGTTCGGCGAGGGAACGTTCAAGGTCGATCTGCACGAGAGGCAACGATGGTTCCTTTCAACGCCGGGCGTCGGCCGGTTGTCCGGGCACCACGGCGGGGATGCGCGAGATAGGGCGCCGAAAACTTTCGGAAAGTATTTGAAACTTAAGGTCCGCAGCGACAACGTAGAACGGTGTGTCGAGGAACGTCAAGGGTCGAAAAGCTGACATAGCGACATCTTTGCTTGTCAGGAGACCGAAGTGCTGATCATTCCCGTTCCGCGGCTCCGGCTGTCGCAGGCGCGTCCGAGTCCGGGCGAACGCCCTCGGTCGCCGAGAAGGCGAAGCGTTCTCCCTGGCGAGCGGCATGATCAGTGCGGTGGATCGCGGCCGTTCCCCCGTGGCCACGGCTCGCGACCACGCTGGAGGGGGGACGCCTGCGGCCGACACCGGCCAGGGCGGAGTGCCGCAGGAAACTTTCTATAAACTTTCGCCCCACTCGGCCCGCGGGAATCTCTTCCGCCGGGACGACACCATCCGGGAGTGGGGCCACGTCGACGTCCGCGACGCCGCGCGGGCCTGCCGGCCGCCCGCCGGCGCCGGCGTGTCAGCCCCGGGCGCGTGAGCTCCGGGCCGCAGGCTGGTACGGCGCGGTGCTCTGCCTGACCACCAGGCTGGTCGACAGTTCGAGACGTAACGGCTGCTCACCGGGGGAATGCGTCGTCTCGAGCACGTTGCGGATGGCCAGCACGGCCATCTGTGCGAGCGGCTGCCTGATGGTGGTCAGCCGCGGCCACATCCACTCGCACACCTCGGTGTCGTCGAACCCGACGACGCTGAGGTCCTCGGGAATGCGCAGGCCCCTGGCGCGGGCCGCGTCGTACACCCCGGCCGCCTGCTGGTCGGAGCCTGCGAAGATCGCCGTGGGCGGTTCGGGCAGGTCGAGCAGCTCGGCGGCGGCCCGCCTGCCGCCCTCGGAGTAGAAGTCACCCTGTCGCACCAGGCTCTCGTCCAGCGGCAGCCCCGCGCGCCCGAGAGCGGCGCGGTACCCGTCCAGGCGCTCGAGACTGCACCGGACGTCCTCGGGCCCCGTGATCACGCCGATGCGGCGATGGCCCAGCTCGGCGAGATGTTCTGTGGCGGCGAAACCGCCCGCCCAGTTGGTGGCGCCGATGGTCGGGACGTCGCGGTCGTACCCGCCGACCTGGTCGATGACGACGAAGGGGGTGTCGATCGGGCGCAGCTTCTCCGGGGACACCTGCCGGGTGTTGGTGACCACGAGGACCACGCCGTCGGTCGGCCGGGAGGCCAGCGTCTTGAGCCACTCGCGCGGCTGAGCCTGCCGATCGTGGGTCACGGTCAGGATGAGGCTCGCGCCCAGCCGGTAGGCCTCCTGCTCCGCACCTCTCAGCAGCTCACAGGCCCAGGCCGTGTCCAGCTCGGTGATCACGAAGTCGACCACGCCGACCTTGCCCGCGTCGGATCTGGCCCTGCGCTGGTAGCCCGTCGAGACCAAGGCGTCCTGGACCCGGCGGCGGGTCTCGGGGCCGACGGCTTCCCGGCCGTTGAGCACCTTGCTCACCGTCGGGGCGGACACGCCCGCCGCCCGCGCGACCATCGCGATGGTCACCCGGTCGGCGTCGGCACCCCGGGGAGCCCCCGCCGCCCGCTTCTGCGTCCTCGTCCGCTGCTCGGTCGCCACGACACCTCTTCACGCGCTGAGTCAGTGTTGTCGAAAGTTTCTACAACGGTAGCACCGCTGGTAGCGGGCTCGCTGGCGCCTGCGGCGGGTAGGCTGCTCACGGCATTAATACCGAATTGTCCGATTTTGGGCTGTAACGTGGCCTGTCGGCACGCGGAGGCACCGGCCCGCACGGCGTCCTGGACCGTCTACGCCGTGCAGGGGCCCGGCAATGACCTGCGGGACGTCACACCGACGATCTCGATGTGACCGTCCCCTCCAGAGGCGGGCACTCCCGCCGGCGGCCGCGGGACACCTCCAACGTAACTGAACGGAAACAAATTCGGCCGTGGTTATTGACACTGTCGCCGACCCGGTGTTTCTCTCTCACCAGAAGACTTTCCGAAACTTTCGGTTTCCGCAACCGTGCAACTTTCGACGATCGGCAACCCCGGCCGCAGGAGGACGCACGTTCCTTTCCGCGCCCCGTGCCGACCTCGTCGCCACGTGCGAGCGGACCCCGTGCTCTTGCGTGAGCACGGACCGTCGCGGTCGTCCCCCTTCAGCGGAGGACGCGCGGCGTCGACACGACCAGTGCGTGCGAGTCACGTGCAAGGAGAGATCACATGCTGGGATCCTCGCGAATCTGGAAGCGCCGTCTCCCCGGAGCCGCAGCCGTGTTCACGGCCGCGGTGCTGGCGCTCGCCGGATGCGCCGGCGGAGCCACGACCGAGACCACGGACAAGGGCTCTGCCGACTCGGGCACCATCACCTGGTGGGGGTGGACGCCTGACGCGGCCCCCGCCGAGGCGTACATCAAGGCGTTCAACAAGGCCTATCCGAACATCAAGGTCACCTACAAGAAGCTGACCATCGACGGCTACGACGCGGCGATCCGCCCCGCCCTGGCCTCGTCGGTCGGCCCGGACGTCTTCGACGTCGCGCCGGGGGCCGCCAACGGTTCCGTCGACATCTACGGCGTGAACGCCATCGACCTCACCCCCGCCGTCGAGAAGTCGCTCGGCGCGGACTGGAAGTCCAAGCTGGCCCCGATCGGGGTGTCCAGCCTTACCAAGGACGGCAAGCTCGCCGCGCTGTCGGTCGGCTCCAACTACGCCGGATCGGTCTGGGTCAACCAGGACCTGTTCGACAAGTACGGCCTGAAGCCGCCGGCCACCTACGACGAGTGGAAGAGCGTCTGCGCGGCCTTCAAGACCCACGGCGTCAAGTGCTTCGTGCAGGGCGCCGCCCAGACGGCCTTCAACGAGGACACCCTGCAGGCGATCAGCAACAACATCGAGCCGGGCGTGTGGGCGCGGGCCCTGGACAAGAAGGTCCCGTGGACCGACCCGACGATCGTCCAGGCGCTGACCATCTGGAAGAAGCTGTTCGACGACAAGATCATGCAGGATGGGGCACTGGGCGTGCAGCAGTACCCGGACGCCAACAACGACTTCATGTCGGGCAAGGCCGCGATGGTCATGATGGGCACCTGGTACATGCAGTACTCCACCGTGGAGGGCAGCACGGCCGCCATCTCCGGCGCGGGCGTCGCGAACCCCAAGCCGTTCACCCAGTTGCCGATCGCGTTCCCCGACGTGGCCGGCACCGGCAATGTCGGGTCGCTCTACGGTGATGCGGACTTCGGCCTGGCCGTGAACAAGAAGTCCAAGTCCATCGCCGCCGCCACCACCTTCGCGACCTGGCTCGGAACGTCGCAGGCGGGACAGCAGGCGGTCGGCGACATCCTCAACGACATCCCGGCCCTGACCAGCGTTCAGCCGGACTGGACCTCGATCAAGCTGGTCAACCCGACGGCGCAGCAGCCGGCGCTGGAGAAGCTGATCAGCGACGCGGGCAAGTCGGCCGAGCCGCGCCTCGCGACGGTGAGCGCCGACCTGCAGACCGCCATCGGCGTGGCGTCGACCACGGTGGCGGCGGGGCAGGCCACGCCCGAGCAGGCCGCCGCGACCCTGCAGAGCGCCGCCGAGAAGCTGAAGTAGAGCCGCTGACGGCCCGTCTCATCCCACCCGCGCAGGGAGATCCATGACTTCCACAACCTCGCCGAAGATCGAGGCGCGCCGTCCATCGCCCGCCCCTGTTCCGGGCAACCCCAGAAACAGGGGCGGGAGGCCCTCGGGCCTGCCGTGGATCTTGCCGGCGTTCGTCTTCGTCGTCGGACTGATCTATTACTGCATCGTCGAGACCGGCTACCTCTCGACGCTCGACTGGGACGGCACCAGCCCGACTCCCACGTCGGTCGGGGCCGCCAACTACACGGCGATCATCCAGGACCCCATCTTCTGGAGGGCCATCTGGCACACGGTGGTCTTCTTCATCGTGACGTTCACCGTGCAGACCGCCATCGGGTTCGTGTTCGCGGCGCTGCTGCACTCGAAGGTGCGGCTCGGCGCCGTCTACAAGGTGCTCGTCTTCACGCCGGTGGTGCTCGCGCCGGCGACCATGGCGCCGGTGTTCCGGCAGATGTTCGCCGCGGACGGCCAGCTGAACTGGGCTCTGGACCACATCGGTCTCGGCTTCCTGTCCCAGCCCTGGCTGGCCCAGTCGGCCACCGCGATGCCGGTGGTCATGTTCATCACGGTCTGGCAGTTCACCGGCCTCACGTTCGTCCTCTACTACGCCGCGATGGGGCAGATCGACCCCGAGACGCTCGAGGCCGCCCGCACCGACGGGGCGAGCAACCTCCGCGTCCTGATGAACATCGTCTGGCCCGGCGTGCGGGGCACGACGGTGGCCCTGGCGATGCTGGGCGTGATCGGTGCGCTGAAGACCTTCGACGTTCCGTATCTGGTGACCATCGGCGGCCCGAACTACAGCACCGAGTTCCTCGGGACCTACATCTACCGGATCAGCATCCCGTCGGCCCACGTCGGCTACGGGGCGGCCCTGTCGATCCTGCTGCTCATCCTGGCGTTGCTCGGCGCGATCACCGTCGCGGCCCGCGCCAACCGTAAGGACGGTGAATCCAGTGTTTGAGGCGCGCCGGCTGTCGACCAAGCTGCTGCTTCAGATCCTCGTGACCCTGATGATCATCCCCTACCTGTTCCCGCTGGTGGTCATGGTCCAGGGATCGCTTGCGGGTGAGGGAGTCGGCAACTACCAGGCCGTCTTCGCCGTCGGCGCCGTAGGGACGTTCTTCAGGAACAGCGTCATCGTCTCCGCCTCGACCATCCTGATCGTCTACGTCCTCACCATGTTCGCCGCCTTCGGGTTCTCCAAGCTGCACATCCGCGGCAAGGAGATCTATTTCTGGATGATCCTTGCCGCCCTCACGCTGCCCGAGGTCGTGCTGCTCACCCCGCTGTTCGCGACGACCCTCAGCCTCGGCGTGTACGACACGTACTGGGCGGTGGTGTTGCCGCTGGCCGCGCTGCAGATCCCCTTCGCCGTCCTGCTGGCCCGCAAGTTCGTCGACGGCGTCCCCGACTCGCTCTTCGACGCGGCGCGGGTCGACGGCGCCAACATCTTCATGGCGTTCCGCTACATCGTCGTGCCGATGACACGCCCCATCGCGGCGGCGATCGTCGTCCTGACGCTGATCGGTTCCTGGAACGACTACCTGCTGCCGCTGGTGCTCATCCAGGACCCGGCCAAGCAGACGATCACGCTGCTGCCGCAGTTCTTCGTCAGCCAGTTCAGCAACGACCAGACCAAGGTCCTGGCCAGCGCGGTCATCACCGCGATCCCCGAGATCGTGGCCTACCTGTGCCTGCAGCGCCTCTTCGAGAGGGGCCTGGCGGCCGGCGCGCTGAAGTAGCCCTACACCCGAGACCACCCCATGATCCACCGCGCTTTCCAGATTTGAGGAACAAAGCACATGACGTCGAACAACACGGCCTTCCTCCGCACGGCAGGCCGCGAATTCGTCGACCAGACGGGCACCGTCGTACGCCTCCGGGGCGTCGCCGTGGGTGGCTGGCTGAACATGGAGAACTTCATCACCGGCTACTCCGGCAACGAGTCACTGATGCGCGACACGGTCCGCGAGGTCTTGGGCGAGGAGAAGTACGAGTTGTTCTTCGAGCGGCTGCTGACCGCGTTCTTCGACGAGGACGACGCGAAGCTGCTGGCCGGCATGGGCATGAACTGCGTGCGGTTCCCCGTCAACTACCGCCACTTCGAGGACGACGCCAGGCCGTTCGAGTTCAAGGAGGACGGCTTCCGCCACCTCGACCGGGCCATCGAGGCGTGCGCGCGGCATGGGATCTACTCGGTCGTCGACCTTCACGCGCTGCCGGGGTCCCAGAACCATCACTGGCACTCCGACAACCCGACCCACCGGCCGGCGTTCTTCGACCACCCCCACTTCCAGGACCGCGTGGTGGCGATCTGGGAGCGCATCGCCGAGCACTACAAGGACAACCCCTGGGTGGCGGGCTACAACCCGATCAACGAGCCCGCGGACGAGTCGCGCAAGGTCGTCGGGCCCTTCTACACCCGCCTGGTCGACGCCATCCGCGCGATCGACGACCGCCACATCCTGTTCCTCGACGGCAACACCTACTCGACCGAGTTCGACGTCTTCGACAAGGAGTGGGACAACACCGTCTACGTCTGCCACGACTACGCCGCCCCGGGCATGGGCAACGGCGGCGACTACCCCGGAGTCACCGACGGCAAGTACTGGGACAAGGCGGCGCTGGAGGAGAAGTACCTCAAGCGCACCGAGTACAGCCGCCGGACCGGGACGCCGGTCTGGGTGGGAGAGTTCGCGCCGATCTACACCGGCGACGAGCGCAGGGACGCCATGCGCCGGCAGGTCCTCGAGGACCAGCTCGAGATCTACCGCCGCGACGGGGTGAGCTGGTCGAGCTGGATGTACAAGGATCTCGGACGGCAGGGTGTGGCCATGGTGAGGCCCGACTCCCCGTACCTGAAGCGCTTCGGGGACTTCGTGGCGAAGAAGAACCGCCTGGGCGCCGACAACTGGGGCAGCGACGGGAACGGGATCATCGAGGTGACCAAGCCGTTCCAGGACATGATCGCGCGTGAGTTCCCCGACTTCGATCCGTACCCGTGGGGCCGTTTCGACTGGGTCCGCACGCTCATCCTGAACCTCGCGGTCGCCCAGCCCCTGGCCTACGAGTACGCCAAGCTGTTCCGCGGGCTGAGCGACGACGAGCTGATCGCCCTGGCCGACTCGTTCGCGCTCCGCAACTGCGATGTCCGGACGACCCTCGTCGAGCAACTGCGCAACGGCTGAGGCCACCCGGCCCCCGCCCTGACGTGACCGGGCGCACCGGCGGGCGTCCGAATTCGGACCACCTGGATGCCGGACGGAACTCCGAGGAAGGCATCCCGGCCGACGCCGGGATGCCTGCTCGAAATAGGATTTCGGGCCGAGGCCTCGCGATGGTGGACGCCCTCGCGGCCCGCTGGGGATTCCAGCGCACGACCGGCAACACCAGCGTCTGGTTCCACCTCACCGAACCCGCCCGCGCAACCACCTGCGCCTCGATCCGTTCCCCGTCCCAGGCACGGCCATGAGCCAGTGGCGTCGCGGCCGGGACGAGGAGGGCGCCGTGGCGTCGCAAGGCGAGAAGGTCGCGATCGGGTGAACCTCACCCGAGAAACTGCCGCGCGCCACGCAACCTGGTCCGAAGCCGCCGCTGGGTCATCGCCGACTCCAAGCGCACATCCATCGGGCGGGGCACGTTGGTGTCCGCCCTCCGACCTGATGGCAGCCGGTCCGCGTCGAGTCCATCACGCCGGGCGATGAGCCGCCCCAGCTCGTATCGGCTCACCGCATCGGTTCCAGCAACATGGTGGACGCCGTGATACTCGGACGCGGCGAGTTCGAGGAGCGCCGCGGCGAGATCGAAGACATGCACGGGACATCGCACCTCGTCGGTGAACAGCATTCCTCTCGCCCTGCCGGTGGCCAGTGAACGCACCAGCGCCTCGTGCGCAGAGTCACCGCCATCACCGACGATCAGGGAGGTCCGGGCTATCACCGCGGTCGGCGCGATCGCGTTCACCGCCGTCTCGGCAGCGGCCTTGGCCGCACCGTACGGGGTGATCGGGTCAGGGACGCACGTCTCGTCATAGCGAATCGCGGCACCGGAGAAGACCGCGTCGCTGGACACGTGGACCAGGCGCCCACCTGCCGCAGCGGCGGCGAGAGCCACGTTCACAGCTCCAGTCGCCGTGGTCGCCCAATCCGTCTGCCGGTACGCGGCGTTGATGACCACCTCTGGCCGAAACGTGCCGATCAGCGCGTCGACGTCCTCTCGCCGGCGCACATCGAGCGGCAACCACTCGACACCTGAGGTCTCTCCTGATCGGGTCAGGTAGGTCGCAGCCACCTCATGCTCGGCCACCGAACACTGCCGAGCGAGTTCGCCGCCCAGAAAACCACTGCCACCGACGATGAGGAATCTCATGCCCGATCACACCCCGCCTCTCGCAACGCATCCGCGTCCATCTCCCTGTGTTCGGGCACAACTCGGACCAGCTCGCCGAGCCGCGTGTCATCGCCAGGATCCATCACAGCTCCAAGATGCCTCCACCGCAGCCGCCAAGCTCACCGCCCAGCGACTGCACGCCCGCCTGCGCGCCTCGGGCCGGCAGCGCAACATCGCTCTCGGCCCTACGGTCATCCAGGTGAGTACGAGTACTCATGCGCCGCTCTGGCGGCCTTTATACGCTTCGATCATGTTCTTGAAGCCGGCCACCACCGGGCGGTGGCTCGGGTGGGCAGCCGCCGTCGCGGCGGTCGCAGCCGCCCCTGGCCTCTGGCTCTGGTTGACGGCCCCTCGGGACGTCGGCAACGACCGCTGGAAACTGGTGGCCGCCCAGCCGTCGGTCACCTATGGACAGGTCATCGCCACCGGCGAGCACGACGCCTGGGCCGTCGGCTGGGACATCCTCGGCATCGGCGCCTGGCTGCCGGTGGTCGACGGCCCGCACCGCCCCACGGTCTTCCACTGGGACGGCGACCGCTGGACGAAAAGCGACTTCCCAGTGAAACGCGGCAACATCGGTTCGGTCGCCGCGTCCGCCTCCTCCAACGTGTGGGCACTGGCCGGCGACGAGAGCGGCACCTCCGTCCTGCGCTGGGACGGACACACCTGGGCGATCGCCCAGAAGCTGCCCGGTACGTGCCTCGCCGTCACCGCTGACAACGACGTGTGGGTCTTGGGCGACTACAAGGCCTGGCACTACAACGGCGCCACCTGGTCGGAACAGAGCGTCTCCTTTTCCGCCTTCCGAGTCAGCGCCCGCTCCGCCTCCGACATCTGGGCCCTCGACGGCGAATCCCCCTGGGTGCACCACTTCGACGGCAAGGTCTGGACCCGAGTCGACTTGACCGCGGCGCTGCCCAAGGCTCCGCCCCCGTCGGACGATTTCCCGCCCGAGCCCGGTCCTCGGCTGACCGCCATCACCGCCGACCCGGCCGGCATCTGGATCACGGGGGAGATCGGGGCGTCGTCGTTCCTGCTCTCCCAGACCGGTTCCGGCTGGCGCAGCGAGGACACCTCCGCGAAGGCCGGACGCATGGTCCGTGACCTCCCACCCGTCCCCGACGGCAGGGGCGGCCACTGGTTTCTCGGCTCCACCGACATCAACGGTGACGACTCCGCCCTCGCCCACCGTGCCCCCTCCGGCCACTGGACCAGGGTTCCGTCCGGCGGTGAACTGACCTCGCTGTCGGCCGTCCCCGGCGGCCCGCTCCTGGCCACCGGAGTGATCGGCAAAGCTTCAGGCGTCTTCCGCAACCTTCCCTGAGGAGGGCCCTGCAGAAGCAACCAGTCGGACATGACGTGACAGGTTAGGCAGATGGGATGTCTGCGGTCCCTCCTGATCGGGTCAGGTACGTCGCAGCCACCTCATGCTCGGTGGACCAGCTCACCGAGCCGCGTGGAATCGCCAGGATGCATCAACAGCCACAAGATGCCTCGTGATCGATGAGGCTGCCTCGGTTCCAGCTGAGACAGGACGCACATCTCCGCGCGACGCACGGAGGCGGGCGCTGTCATTCCCCGCCAACAGGGTCAGGTGGAGGTGGCGCGTTCGGCCTGGGCGCGGAGGGAGCGGACGGCCTGGGCGGGGTCGTCGGAGCCGTAGACGGCGTTGCCGGCGACGAAGACGTCCGCGCCGGCCTCGGCGCAGCGTTCGATGGTCTTGGCCGAGACACCGCCGTCGACCTGGAGCCAGATCTCGCCGCCGTGCTTGTCGATCAGCTCACGCGCCTTGCGGATCTTGGGAAGCATGATGTCGAGGAACGGCTGACCGCCGAACCCCGGCTCCACCGTCATCACCAGCAGCATGTCGATCTCGGGGAGCAGGTCCTCGTACGGCTGGACGGCCGAGCCCGGGTTGAGCGCGAACCCCGCGCGGGCCCCCGCCCTGCGGATCTCGCGCAGCGTCCGGACCGGGGCCTTGGCCGCCTCGGCGTGGATCGTGACGCTGCCCGCCCCCGCCTCGGCGTACGCGGGCGCCCAGCGGTCCGGGTTCTCGATCATGAGGTGGCAGTCGAGCGGCAGCTCCGTCGCCTTCAGCAGGGACTCGACCACGGGCAGCCCGATCGTGAGGTTGGGCACGAAGTGGTTGTCCATGACGTCGACATGCAGCCAGTCGGCAGCGGCCCCCACCTCGGCGGCGACGTCGGCGAGCCGTGCGAAGTCGGCGGTGAGGATGCTGGGTGAGATCTGTACGGCCATGATGCCGCAGTCTAGAACCCATCCGCCCTCCCTCACCGCCCGGCACACCCCGAGTGGCGTTGGGGCCACGGCCCGCGGTTCGCCCGCCGCCGCGAAAGCGAACTCCTCACGCGCCGGAACATTTATCGCTTTGCCACTTATTACCTTATTCGGGCAACCATAAATGGACCGCGCTTTTGCCCCGGCGACGATCGCGAATGACGCCCCGAATAGCCCGGCGGCACCCCGCACACTGGGCGATGCGGCACGAACAAAACCCCGCAAAATAGCGGAAAACGCTATATGCCCGTACCGGCAAAGTCAATCTTTTCGATGTTGATCTTTACTGATAGATTTGTCCGAAATGACACAAATGAGTGGTCTGTGACTCCGTGTGAGGGCCGCTCACGTCACGACAGGAGTGACCATCCGGTGGCACCAGAGAAGGGCCTGGAAGGCTTAACGCACCCCCCGACCCGCGTACGGCGGTGGCCCCGCCTCGCCCAGATGGCGGCGGCGGGCCTGGCGAGCCTCGTGATCACGAGCCTCGTCGCCGTGCCCTCGTGGGCGCATGAGCCCACCCCCTCACCCTCAACGTCGTCCCCTCGTCCTCTCCCAGGGGGGACGGTCGTGGTGGACAAGGGCGTCGAGGCCGCCAAGGCCGAGGCCAGGCGGACGGGCCGGCGAGTGGAGATCCCGTCGAAGTTCACCGAACACGCCAAGGTGTGGGCCAGCGAGGACGGCACCCATCTGCAGACCGAGATCTCACTGTCCCCGATCCAGACGAAGAACCGCCGCGGCGGCTGGGACCCCATCGACACCGCTCTGGTGGCGAAGGACGGCGCATGGGTTCCGAAGACCGTGAGAACCCCGCTCAAGCTCAGCGTGGGGGGCACGAAGACCCTGGTGACGGCCGACGGCGAGCACGGTACGGTCACGACGGGACTGAACGGGAAACTCCCCAGACCGACCATCTCGGGGAACACCGCCGTCTACCGTGACGCGATCTCTCCGGGGGTCGACCTGTCGGTCAGTGCCCTAGCCGACGGGTACGTCCAGCGCGTCGTCATCCGTGAGCGCCCGTCGGGGCCGGTCTCGGTGAAGCTCCCGTTCACCCTCCCCGCGGGGATGGACTTCGGCGCGGCCCCCGGCGGCGCGCCGCAACTGCACGGCAAGGACGGCAAGCCCGCCGCCTCCCCGGTTCACATGATCGCCGAAGACGCCTTGGTCGAGCAGAGTCCCGAACTCGGTCATACCGGCACGGTGAAGGCGAAGGTCGTCCGGGATGACGGCCGGCAGGCGCTGGTCGTGGAGCCCGATGCCGGGTTCCTGGCCTCGCGGGACACCGCCTACCCGGTCACAGTGTCGATCTCCAGTATCTGGTACGGCGCGGGCGTGCCGGTGGACACGCTGGTCTCCAGCGTCCAGTACCCGGCCGGCGCTCCGGCGGCCAACTGGCTGAGGGCGGGCACCTCCAGCAACGCTTCGGAGATCTGGCACTCGTACCTGAAGTTCAACATCAGCAAGGAACTGCGTTACTCGACCATCCTCAACGCCGACCTGCGGATGTGGAACTACCAGTCCCACCAGTGCGGGCTGAACGTCGGTGCGATCTACGCGCGGCGCGTCACGTCTGACTGGTCCCCCGCCACCATCACCTGGGGGGGACGCCCCGCCGCGACCAGCACGGGACAGGAGACCAACACCGCCGCGTACGGCACCGCCAACTGTTCCCCGAGCTCGGGCCTGTACGGAACGGGCGAGTTGTACTACTCCGTCGAGCCCATCGTGCGGTCCTGGCTCAGTGGCAGCGCGCCCAACTACGGATTCCAGTTGCGGGCGGCCAACGAGGGCACCGGGCCGAACTGGCGGCAGTTCCGCTCGGCCGAGTACACCGGGTCCGACGGCATCGCCCCGGTGCTCTACATCGAGTACCAGCTATCCGAGAGGGTGCGGGTCGCCTTCACGTCCGACACGCAACCGGCGTCGTTCCCGACCTACCAGCAGGCAGTGGCCATGCAGGAGGTCCTCCCGGCCACCCCCGAGCACACCGCGATCACCACCGCGCAACTCGACGCGCTGGCCGACCAGCGGTACACGCGGTCCGACACGAGCATGGACCAACTCCTTCCCCTGGAAGGAGAGACCGACGCGCCGCCCCTCGACCCGGACATCGGAGACGGCACCCTGCCTATCGTCACCGGAACGGCCCCGGCCGACGGCGCCACCGGCGTGCACGTGGGCACCGCCGTCACCGTGACGTTCAGCGAGACGGTCCGGGGTGCGGTGGTCACCGTGACCGACCCCGACGGCGGTGTGGTGGCCGGCGCCGCCGACGAGCCCGAGTACGGCGGCACGACGCTCACCTTCACCCCCGCCGAGCCCCTGCGCACCGGCGTCGCCTACACCGCGACCGTCGGCGGCGGCATCGACCTGTGGGACAACGTCATGACCCCCCATTCGTGGTCGTTCACCACGTCGACGACCTCCGATCCGCCTCCCACGCCCACCCCGACGCCGACCGTCGACACCACGCCTCCGGCCGTCGTCGCGACCTCGCCGCAGGCGAACGCGACGGGCGTCCCCGCGGACACGGTGGTGACGGTCACCTTCAGCGAGCCGGTGACCGGCGTACGGATCGCCGTCGCGAACGGCCAGGGCGCGAGCGTCGCGGGCACCGTCGCCACGAACGGGAGCACCGCCGCCTTCACTCCGTCGGCACCGCTCACGGGCGGCGTCACCTACACCGTGACGGTCAGCGCGGCCGCCGACGCGGCTGGCAACGTCCAGACTCCGCACACGTGGACATTCACCACGGTCCCTGCCGCGGCTCAGCCGGTGAACCCCAACCCGTACTTCGAAACCGAGATCGACCCCTGGTACTCCTACTACCTCGAGGACGAGCTCACCCGATCGACCACGCGGGCGCACGAGGGGATCGCCTCGGCCAGGTTCGTCCCGCTGGAGGGGACGTGGGGGGCCGCCGCCGAGGAAGTCGAGGTCTCCCCGGGCACCGCCTACCACTTGTCGGGCTGGTTCTACCCCGTCGCCACCTCCGTCGAGGGCTTCGAGTTCGGCATCGAGTGGTACGACGAGAGCTACGACTACCTCGGGTACGCCCCCTTCGCCATCCAGCAGAACCTGGGGGTGTGGCAGCGGGTGTCGGCCGCCGTGAGCGCGCCGACGACGGCCGTCCACGCCGTCATCTACGTCTCGGGCGCGGCCACGATCCACTTCGATGAGGTGACACTCGTCCCGGCGGCGGGGCTCGCCGCCACGCGGGCCGGCGCCGGGACGAACAAGACACGGGCGCACGGCCCCTCTTCGCTGCGAAGCCCGGACGGTCGCGGCCGGGCCAAGCCCACGGCGCGGACCGCGCGGTCGGCCGCCGCCGCGGCGTCCGGCTTCGACTACAAGCACATCACCCTCGAACAGTGCACGGCGGCGCGGAGGAACGGAGGAACGCCGTACGCCAGCTTCGGCTGGTCGGTGGTCAACCGGTACAGCTCCTGCTGGAGCAAGTTCATCGGCGTCGGGGAGTACGTCAAGCAGGGCGACAACTACCGGCCTCAAGTCGAGGACGGTTACGTGGTCGAGGCGACGACGGTATACCACACCTACCTCGGGACCGCCGACGGCTCGGCCGTGGTGGACGGGAGCGGGGTCACCCCGCAGACCGTCTCGCTGTTCACCCGCCTGGGGAACATCGTGGCCTACGACGACGACGATGTGATCCCGGCCGCGGACCTCGACGACTACCGCATCGGCCTGGTGATCAGTTCCGACGGCGAGAGCGGCTCCACCTGCAGGCTGACCCCCGCCACACTCGCCGAGATGAGGGCGAAGGGCTGGCAGCAGTACGCCGAGAACATCTGGACCTTCCGCGACACCATCGCCAAGTTCAAGGCCGACGGCGACGACACCTTCCGGTTCGTCTCCGACAGTCTCGACGGCGACCGCGTCAACACCTGCACCATGCGTCCCCGGCTCTACAACACCCTGAACGAGTGGGACGAGTTCGGCGACGAGGTGGACGACGAGACCTGGGACGAGGCCGCCATCCCGCTATGGAACACCGGCTGCTTCGACGACCTCGGCCTCGACGCCGGCAAGGTGGTCGGGACGGCGCGGGTGTGCGGCGGAAGCCGTCACTACTTCGCTCCCACCGTCCGCTGTGACGAACTGACCTTTGGCAAGCTCGACAGCACGGACAGCGCCTCGGGGGGCAGGGTGGCGGCGGCGAGCGACAGCACTTACGGCGTGCACACCGGCGCCTGCGTGTTCCGTGAGGCCACCCCGGTCTTTGAGATGTCGAAGAGCAAGGCGGCCGCCGCCGGGAAACCCATGGACCAAGTGATCGACCACATCGCGACGGCCCTGGATCCACTCAGGAACAAGGACACCTGGCCGTACCTCCTGGACGCGGCAGGGAACCGCCAGAAAAAGACCATTCCCGGCAATGCCGACAAACCCCGGGGCACGGTGGAGGGACTGCCGCTGAAGCGCACCACCGAC
Source organism: Sphaerisporangium album (assembly GCF_003323745.1). Lineage (GTDB taxonomy): Bacteria > Actinomycetota > Actinomycetes > Streptosporangiales > Streptosporangiaceae > Sphaerisporangium > Sphaerisporangium album. The sequence goes on along the minus strand of NZ_QOIL01000001.1, from coordinate 16,025 downwards.
AAGGCATGGAGGGACGAGAACCGCAAGGTGTTCTCCTGGGAGAGGAGGATCGACGGCATCCTGACCAAGGGCGAATGCGACCGGTACTACTGGGAGATGAACCCCCAGCACCGAGGGACGCAGCACTACACCGATGCGGGACTGGAATGTGATGAATTCCCGTTCGCCAGCACCCAGCAGGGCGCCTGGAAGGCCGCCGGTCATTACTCCGTCCGCCCCGTGCTGGCGCTGCACAACAACAAGCACGGACTGTACTGGCTCCGCATCTTCTATTCGCGCAACAGAGTCGGCAACAACAACGAGTTCCTGGTCAGGACGATGAGCTGACCTCTCGTCCCGGCCCCTGCCCTGTGGGGGCCGGGACGGAGTACCTCCGCGGCGCTACGAATGGTTGGATACGGCATGATTGCGCCATTCGCCGCCGATCTTTGAGGAGTGTCATGGCCGCTTCCGTGGGCGCCGGGTGGGCCGGTGTCGCCGGGTACGACTGGGGCGATCTCGATCTGATCCGTGCCCGGCTGAACGCCGGCGCCGACCCGAATTCCGGGGTCCACCACCTGGGCGCCCTCGGCGGGAGGCCGCTGCACTTCGCGGCCGAGTGGGGATCGCCCGAGGTAGTGGCCGAGCTGGCCGGTCGCGTGGACGACGTCGACGCCGAGTACGACGACCGTACCGCGCTGTGGTCAGCCGTCTTCGCCGACCGCGCGGACAACGCCCGCGCCCTGGCGGCGGCCGGCGCGGACCCCTGGCGGCCGATGATGGCGGGGTGGTCTCCCGGGCGGCTGGCCCTGGCCGGTCCCACGCCCGGCCTCTTCCCGGTCCCTCCGGGGGAGCCCGGCCTGTCCGAGGCCGAGGCCGCGGCCTCGGCGGAGGCGCGGCGACTTGTCGCGGCCCTGGGTGGGCTGGACGACGAGGGCCTCGGGCTGGCCTGCGTGGCGGGCGTCACCGCCGCCAAGACGGTCCGGCGCCTGGACGCCACGCCGGCCGACGAGGCCGACGTCGAGGCGCTCATCGAGGATCCGTGGTCCGCCATGGACGACACCGAGGACGGCACCGGCGGCAGTCTGATGATCGTCGGGGTCACCGACGTTCCCGGCGGGTGTGTCATCACCCAGCCTTGGGGATACATGCCCTCCACGCCCGGTGTCACCAAGCGGGTGTCCATTGGGACCGTCTGCTACAGCATGTTCGCCAATCCCAAGAGCGGGAACCAGGGAGCGGTCGCCCGGGACGGCGTGGTCGTGGATTCCGACACGCATCCCGGTGGCGGGGACGCCGGCGGGCACCTGACGGCGGAGGAGATTCTCGCCGCCTACCTGTACCGGGGCCACGCCGTCGCCTACTGCTGCGCCGCCGCCGGGCTGCGGCCGTCCGACGCGAGCCCCGTCGCCGGTCCGCCCGGCCGGTGGGTGAGGCTCCCCCGCCGCGACTACTGGAGTTGACTCCACGGCCCCCGGCGGGCCCGGGGGTCAGCCGTGGCGCAGGCTCTCGATCCGGCCGGACTCGACGGCCATGCGAACCGCGTCCATCCTGTTGTGGGCGCCGGTGTTGGTGATGACGCTGGAGATGTGGTTACGGACCGTCGCCGGCCCCGGGCAGGTCAGAAGACGAGCGGGCTGCGGCGTTCGATCAGGACGACGTCGCGCCAGACGCCGTGGTGGCGGCCGATGCGTTCGCGGGTGCCGATCACACGGAAGCCGGCGCGGGCGTGCAGGGCGAGGCTGGCGGTGTTCTCGGGGAAGATCCCGGACTGGATCGTCCAGATTCCGGCGGCCTCGGTCGAGGCGATCAGCGCGTCAAGCAGGGACCTGCCGACGCCGCGTCCGCGGGCGCCGGGGTGGACGTAGATCGAGTGCTCGACCACGCCCGCGTAGGCGGGGCGGCCGGAGACCTGGGACGCGGCGACCCAGCCGAGCACCCGCCCGGTCTCGTCCAGGGCGACGTGGCGGTGCGCGGGCAGCCTGGCGGCGTCGAAGTGCCGCCAGCCGGGGGCACTGGTCTCGAAGGTGGCCTGGCCCTCGTCGATGCCGAGCCGGTAGATCTCCAGCACCTCGGCGGCGTGCTCGGGGGCCATGTCGGCGATGCGCGGTGTGGTGGCAGGGGTCACCACTACATCTTCCTAGGGGCGGATCGACCGAAACCCCCTACCCCCGGCCGAAAACGCGGCCCCGGATCGCCGGGACGCGGGGACGCGGGGCCGGGACGCGGGGCGGGGACGGGGGGCCGGATCGCCGGGACGCAGGGCCGTGGAGCGTACCGCCGGGCGTGCGGGCGCGCGCCCGGCCCGCGCGGATCGAGTCCGCGCGGGCCGGAGCGGATGCCGGGGGCCAGAGGTCTAGTCGCTCCCGGTGGACAGGGCGAGCTGGATGACGTTGTCGTTCTCCAGCACCCAGGTCGCGGAGAGACCGCCCTCCTTCACCAGGGCCTTGCCGTCGCCCTTCAGCACGCCGATCCGGTTGCCGGCGAGGGCGATCTGGATGACGTTGTCGTTCTCCAGCACCCAGGTCGCGGAGAGACCGCCCTCCTTCACCAGGGCCTTGCCGTCGTCCTTCAGGACGCCGATGCGGTTGCCGGACAGCGCGAGTTCGAGGACGCCGATGTTCTGGGTGACCCAGGTGGCCGACAGGCCGCCCTGCTTGACCAGCGCCGTGCCGTTGCCCTTCAGCACGCCGATGCGGTTGCCGGAGAGGGCGATCTGCCGCACGCGGGTGTTCTCGGTGACCCAGGTGGCCGAAAGGCCGCCTTCCTTGACCAGAGCGGTGCCGTCGCTCTTCAGCACGCCGATGCGCTTACCCGCGAGCACGATCTGCTTGACCCCGGTGTTCTCCAGGACCCAGGACGCCGACAGGCCGCCCTCCTTCACCAGCGCCCTGCCGTCGCCGGTCAGCACGCCGATGCGGTCGCCGGACAGCGCGAGCTGCTTGACCCCGGTGTACTCGGTGACCCAGTTCGTGGACAGGCCGCCCTCCTTCACCAGCGCCGTGCCGCCGCCGGTCAGGACGCCGATGCGGTCGCCCGCGAGGACGACCTGCTTGACGTCGTCGTGTTCGAGGACCCAGTTCGTGGAGAGGCCCCCCTCCTTGACCAGCGCGTTGCCGTCGCTCTTCAGGACGCCGATGCGGGGCGGGGCCGCGGCGGCGGCGGGGGCGGCCGTGGCCGCGCCCAGGACGGCGACGAGCCCGCCCGCGATCGCGAGGGTGCACCTGCCCGCGGCCGCGCGGGCGAGAGTGCGCCCACGCCGGACCGCTGTTCCGATCGTCATGACGACCTCCGAATCAGACCAGGCGGGGCTCGGGTGCCCGCCTCGAATGTAACGGAGAGTGTACGAGTCACTACTGAAAGGACAAAGGATCGGCCGGCCGCGCTCGGGTGAGGAACATGTGTCCCAGAAGTCGTTCTGTACCACTCGGCTATCGGCGGCCGTTCCCAAGTCCTCGCCGTCGAGGACGACCTCCTCCATGTGGCGCCCCCGGCCGGGGCGGAAGCCGTGCTCCTCGGCGGGCGATCGCAGGTCGCGGGCGCCTTCGGCGAGGTCAGACCATGTACTGGTCGTGACGCAGGTACAGCTCCGTCCACTCCTCCGGCGTGAGCGTGCGACCGGTCGCGGCGATCTCGGCCAGCTCCTCGAAGTACGCCTCACGCGGCGCGCCCGGGGCGAAGTGCAGCAGCAGCGAGGCTGGCTCGCCGGACTCGTTGCGGAACGCGTGGATTCCGCCCGGCGGGACGTGCAGGAAGTCACCCGGCGTGGCCTCGACCCAGGCCGCCCCGTCGTACAGGCGGACCGTCCCGGAGAAGACGAAGAACGACTCGGCCATCGTGCGGTGGTAATGCGCGCTCGGCCCGCTCGGCCGCGGACCCATGTCCCAGCGGTAGAGCCCGAACAACCCGCCCGTGGTCGCACCTGTGGCAAGGTAGCTGACCACCGTGCCGCCCTCGCCGATCCTCAGCTCGGGTTCGTGGCCTTTGGGCCGGAACGTCCCGCCGGCCTCGCCGTCCTCGGCGAAGTACAACCGCTCCGGGTATGACATGGCGCCCTCTCGTCTCCTCCCCGGCCGGGGCCTCGCGCCACCGGTCGAAGCCGCGTCCACGCCGCGTACGCCCGACGAAGGTCCGGCATGCTGACGAGAGGACAGCGTAGTGCCGGGGGCGGGTGCGCGAGATGGCGGACGGCGGCCGCGCGGGCGGCCGCCGTCGTGGGTCAGGCGTGAATGAATCAGGCCCTCGTCAGGCGTGGGTCAGGCACGGATCAGGCGCGGGTCAGGCGCGGAAGGCGGTCCACATGTCCTGCATGCGGGTGGACTGCCCGGCGGTGAACTCGAACATGCAGCGGTCGTCGGAGTAGTCCATGTAGTTGTGGATGGGGTCGACGCCAGCATTGCCGGTGCAGGTGTCACGGCCGGTGGGGCACCCGTATGCGGCGCTCTTCTCGGCGGGGGTGTCGGCGACGTAGTCACCCTGGCCGTTACAGCCGCCCTGGAAGGTGTGGTAGAGGCCGAACCAGTGGCCTACCTCGTGGGTGCCGGTGTAGCCGAGGTTGTAGGCGCTGTAGGACCCACCGGGCAGGCTGCGGTAGTCGATCACCACGCCGTCCAGGAGGGGGTTGGCGGCGTAGTCGCTGGGGAACGTGGCATAGCCGAGCAGGCCGTTGGTGAAACCGACCGAGTACCAGTTCAGGTCGGCCTTACCGCCCTTGCGCAGCGCCCTCTTCATGCCGTTGCCGTCGTTGCCGACGAACCAGGTCGCGTTGTTGGTGGTGTCGGTCGAGACCAGCCGGAACGAGAACGGGGTGGCACTGCCGCCGACCCGGGCCGCGTAGGTGTTGTTCAGAACGGTGATCTGGCTGTTGATGGTGGCCGTGGAGACCTGTCCCTGGCTCCCGTTGGTGATCGTGTGCCAGTAGACGTTGACGGTGACCGGGGCGATGGCGGCCGTGCCGGCCGTGCCACGCGGCTTGAGACCCTTCGCCGCGAGTGCGTCGAGCATCGCCTTGTCGATCTGGTCCGCGCGGGCGACGCTGATCTCGTTGGGGTCGTGCTGCCCGTGCTGGGGCCGGGCGGCGACGTCGCCGTGGGTGGACGCCGGGGCGAGACAGGGGTTCGAGACGGCCGCCACGGATGCCGATGGGGTGACCAGCATCACGGGCAGGAGCAGCAGGGATGAGAGCAGGGCCATGCGACGGGGGGTGATGTGCATCGTTCTCCCTGAACATCAATCATCGCGAGTCCCGATCTGGGACTCGCGATGATGTAATAATTCGGGATATTTGCCGACTAGGCGCGTAAGAGTTACTTGACCGGTTTGTTAGAAAGCAGTCATCGGTCGAACCGCCGCGATGAGAACGCACGCCCCGGCGAGGAGGTCCCCCGCAGTGCCACCACGCGACTCAGGAGGCCCGGCGCAGCAGGGCGAGGAACATCGCGTCGGTGCCGTGCCGGTGCGGCCAGAACTGCGCGTACGGACCCTCGCCGAGGGAGTCGACCTCGTCCAGGTAGTCGCGCGCGTCGAGCACCTCGACGTCGCCGCGCCGCTTCACGACGTCGTCGACCACCGCGCGGGTCTCGGCCAGGTGCGGCGAGCACGTCACGTACGCCACCACCCCGCCCCGGCGCGTGGACGTCAGCGCCGAGCCGAGCAGCCGGCGCTGGAGGGCGCCGAGCTCGGGCACGCTGCCCGGATCCCGCCGCCAGCGCGCCTCGGGACGGCGGCGCAGCGCGCCCAGCCCCGTGCACGGCGCGTCGACCAGCACGCGGTCGAACGCGCCCTCGCGCCAGGCGGGCTCGGTGCCGTCCGCCGAGATGACCCCCGCCTTGCGCGTCGCCCGCCAGACCAGGCGGGCGCGGTGGAAGCGCTGGTCGGAGGCCAGCAGGTGGCGGTCCTCCTGGAGGGCGAGCGCGTCGAGCAGCCCCGCCTTGCCACCCGGACCCGCGCACATGTCCAGCCATAGGCGGTCATCGCCGTCCAGGGGCACCCGCGTGAGCGCCAGGGCCACGAGCTGGCTCGCCTCGTCCTGGACGGCCGCGCGGCCCTCGGCGACGGCGGGAACGGACGCGGGGTCGCCCTCGGGCAGGTAGGCCGCGTACGGCGAGTAGCGGGCGGGGACGGCCCCGGCCTCGACCAGCTCGCCGACCGTGCTGCGGCCCGGCCAGGCGATCAGCGTGACGCCGGGGCGCTCGTTGTCGGCGGCCAGCAGCGCGGCGGTCTCCTCGGGGTCGCCGCCGACGGCGTCGCGCAGCGCCGAGGTGATCCAACGGGGGTGGCTGTGCGCGACGGCGAGGTGGCCGATGAGGTCCTCGTCCGGGTCGGGGGCGACGATGGGCAGCCACCGGTCGTAGTCACGCGTGGCGACCTTGCGCAGGATGGCGTTGGCGAACTTGGACGCGCCCGTGCCGACGCGCAGCCGTACGAGATCGACGGTCGCGCTGACGGCGGCGTGCGGGGGAATGCGGGTCTTGAGCAGCTGGTGGACGCCGAGGCGGATGGCGTCGAGCAGCGGCGGGTCGATGTCCTCGGGCGGGCGGTCGCTGCACACGGCGATGATCTCGTCGTAGGTGCCGAGACCGCGCAGGGTGCCGTAGGCCAGCTCGGTGGCCAGCGCGGCGTCGCGGCCGGTCAGCCCGCGTTCGCGCAGCAGGGTGGGCATGAGCAGGTTGGCGTACGCGTCGCGCTCGTCCACGGCGCGCAGCAGGTCGTACGCCGTGTTGCGCGGCTCGTCGCGGACCGGCTTGGACCTGCCCGCGGGCCTGCCCGGCCTGCCTCGCCCGGCCGCGCGGCCCGAGCCGCCGTCATCCCGTGTCACGCGTCTCCCGCCGTCAGGCCCGTCGTCTCGATCATCAGGCCCGTCGCCTCGATCATGTCGTACATATCCGTAATATCCGCCCAGTTCGCCCGGCGGTGGCACGCGTCGCGGCTCCCCATCGCGGGGTCAGCCGAGCCGGTCGTCCGGAGTGAGCCGCACGCCGCGTGCCCACTCCCCCGCGGTCATCCGCCGCTTGCCTTCGGGCTGGACGTCGCCCAGCCGCACCGGGCGGGTCGCGGTGCCCACCAGGACGGTGTTCTTGGCGGCGGCGATCTCACCCGGGGCCAGGGCGCCGGCGCCCGGGATCGGCTCCTCCCCCTCCGGCACGGGGGCGACGGGGCCGAGCTTGAGGCGCTCGCCGCGGAACTCCGCCCACGCCCCCGGGGCGGGGGTGCAGGCGCGGACCAGCCGGTCGACGCGCATCGCCGGAGCCGTCCAGTCGACCCGCGCGTCCGCGACGTCGATCTTCGGCGCGTAGCTGACGCCGTCGGAGGGCTGCGGGCGGGCCTCCAGCTCGCCGTCCTCCACGCCGTCGAGCGTGGCCGCGAGCAGCCCGGCCCCGGACTCGGCGAGGCGGGCCAGCAACTCGCCGGTGGTGTCGGCGGGCCGGATCTGCTCCGTCACGACGCCGTACACCGGCCCCGCGTCGAGCTCCTTGACGATCTGGAACGTCGCCGCGCCGGTGATCTCGTCGCCGTGCAGCACGGCGTGCTGCACCGGGGCCGCGCCGCGCCACGCGGGCAGCAGCGAGAAGTGCAGGTTGATCCACCCGTGCTTGGGAATGTCCAGCGCCGCCTGCGGCAGCAGCGCGCCGTACGCCACCACCGGGCAGCAGTCGGGCGCGATGGCCCTCAGCCGGGCGAGGAACTCCGGGTCGCCCGCCTTGGCCGGCCGCAGCACCTCGATGCCGGCGGACTCCGCGAGCTCGGCGACCGGACTCGCGTGGACCTTGCGCCCCCGCCCTGAGTGGGCGTCCGGGCGGGTCACCACGGCGACCACCTCGTGGCGGGGCGAGTCGAGCAGCGCCCGCAGCGACGGCAGCGCGGTTTCCGGGGTTCCGGCGAAGACGAGGCGCACGATGCTAGAGGGCCTTCCCTTGAGTGGCGTGCGGCGAGAACTTCACGGCCGGCGCGGCGAGGCCGCTCCACTCGGCCTCACGGATCGCCTTCATCGCCAGCTTGCGCTGCTTGGGGTCCATGCGGTCGATGAACAGGACGCCGTCGAGGTGGTCGGTCTCGTGCTGCACGCACCGGGCCATCAGGTCGGTGCCCTCGATGGTGATCGGCTCACCGTGCATGTCGAACCCCTTGGCCACGGCGCGGATCGCGCGCGGCGTCGGGAAGGTCAGGCCGGGGAACGACAGGCACCCCTCCTCGCCTTCCTCGTCCTTCTCGTCCGAGAGGTCCAGGCTGGGATTGATCAGGTGGCCGAGCTGCTCGTCGATGTAGTACGTGAACACGCGCAGGCTGACGCCGATCTGCGGCGCGGCGAGCCCGGCGCCCGGGGCGTCCATCATCGTGTCGGTGAGGTCCTTGACGAGTTTGCGCAGCTCCTTGTCGAAATCCACGACCGGCTCCGCCGGGGTGCGCAGCACCGGATCGCCGAACAGGCGGATCGACTGAATTGCCACGGACGACTCCGTTCACATCACGATTGAGGGTCACCCTAGTTTATGGCTCGCCGCGGACCGCCGGTCTGCGACGTCACGGGCGGGCCGCGCCCGGCGAGGGCTCAGCGCGAGCGGGCCTTCATCGCGGCCTTGCGCGCCGCCTTGGCGACCGTCGCGTCCGGGTGGTTGGCGCCGAGCAGCTCGAGGACGGCGATGGCGTCGGGGTGGCTGCTGCGGCTGATGTCCTCCACCAGGCGCAGCAGCTCCTCACCGGCCTCCAGCTCCTCGAACTCGCCCATCGCCTCCGGGACGTCGGCGATGTGCAGCAGCGTGGCCAGGGTGTCGACGGCCAGCCAGGTGCCGTCCTCCTCGGTCAGGACGGGCGCCTCCAGGTCGCGGACGGCCAGCCAGACCGCCGCGTGCCGCCACATCGCGGGCTCGGCGAGGGCCTCGCGCAGCGCGGGCTCGGCCTCCGGGCCCATCTCGGCGAGGACGGTGCCGATCACCCCGCGCTGCCCGGCCGTGCCCGAGGCCGCGACCTTGATCAGCTCGCGGGCGGCGTCCTCGGGGACGCGGCGCTCGGCCCACAGCGCCGGGGCGCTGGACGGGGCCTCGCCGGTCAGCATGGCGTCCACCAGCTCGGAGGCGCTCAGCTCGGCGAACCCGGCGATCTCCGACAGCAGCGGCGCGTCATGGCCCTCGCGCAGCAGGTCCTGCCGGACGGCCCAGACCCCGAGCGGGGTGAGCCGGACGCTCTCGGCGCCACGCTCGAACAGGCCGCAGTACTGGAGCAGGTCGAGCGCGACGTCCAGCTCGGCGGGGAGCGTCTCGCGCAGCCGCCGCATCTCGTGCGCGCGGGCCTCGCAGCCGATCTCGTGGGCCTGCAGCATGCCCTCGATCAGGCCGGCGTAGGTGATGCCGTCGGTGGTGGCGTAGATCGTGGCGAGCATCTCGGTCAGGTGCTCGTCGGCCACCGCCGAGCCCGTCAGGCCCTCCTCGGTGCGGTCGAGGACGTCCATGACCACGCCGTCCCAGAACTTCATCAGGTCGGACGGCTCCTCACCCGGGGACGCGCCCGCGCGGGTGACGCGCAGCAGGCCGCCGTTGACGGCGACGATCCACACCAGGCGCAGCCGGTCGAGCGTCAGGCCGAGCTCGCCGGACGCCTCACGGGCGTCGCCCTCCGGCAGGAGACCCTCGGCCGTGACCTCGCGGGCGCCCGTCCACGCGGCCAGCCGCCGCGCGTCGCGCACCAAGGGGACGGACGCGACCGCGCCCGCGAGCTCGGCGGGGGGCGCGAGCTCGACCGGAGGGAAGCTCAGCACCTCGCTCTCGCAGTCGTCGCAGTCGCACTCGTCGTTCTCGCCCGCCATCTCGGCGAGCAGCGCCTCGCGCTCCTCGCCGGACACACTTCCCAGCTCGTCGATGAGGTTACGCAGCTCTCCAAGATCGAAGACGCCGCCGTTCCCGCTGTTGGCCATTCAGGCAACTTACTCCACACCAGCCACACCCGAAGACGGTCTCCGGACGTTCGCCTTGATCACCGTGCGATCACCGTCCCGCCCTCCCCGCCGGCCGGTCCCGACCCTCAGTGGATGCCGCGCGAGCGGGCCTTGAACGCGGCCTTGCGGGCGGCCTTCGCGAGATTCCTGTCCGCCAGGTGACGCCCGAGCAGGTCCAGCACCTCGGCGACGTCCGGGTGGTCGACCTGCCACATCTCGTCGATGACCTGGGCGGACGGCGCCGCCGCCGCGAGGTCGCCCGCGATCTCGTCCGGGTCGTCGCCCTCCCGGGGCAGGACGAACGCAAGCGCGTCCACGCCGGCCCACAGCGCCTCCTCGGGCGTCAGGGCGGGCGCGGTCAGGCCGTGGGACGCCAGCCACATGAGCGCGTGCGGGCGCAGCTCCGGGTCGTCCAGGACCTCGCGGACGGCGGGCGCGGCCTCGGCGCCGAGCCTGTCGACGAGCGTCACGGCGACGCCCCGCGTGCCGGCCGCCGTCCCCCGGGCGGCGGCCAGGATCTCGCGGGCCGCCTCCTCGGGCGGACGCCGGCCGAGCCAGGCGGCGATGTCGCGCTCGGCCTGCCCGGCGGGGACCCCTGCCACCAGCGAGGCGATCAGGGCCTCGGCGTCCCCCTCGGCCGGGTCGGCGGCGACCGGCGCCACCAGGCCCATGCGGGAGTACACCTCGCGCAGCCCCCACCGGCCGTGCGGGGTCAGCGTCACGGCGTCGTGCTCGTAGGCGAGGGTGCCGCACCGGGCCAGGACGCCCAGCGCCGCCTCCAGGCCGCCCGCGTCCGGCTCGTCGTCCTCGGCCGACACCTCCTCCAGGTACTCGCGCAGCGCCACGACCGCCAGCGGCTCGTGAAGCCGGTACAGCATGTCGTGCACGGCGTACAGCTCGCGGTCGACCGGAGCGAAGCCCGTGACGTCGGCCTCCGAGGCGCCCGTGAGGAAGGCCACCGTGCCCGCCCACAGGTCCAGCACCTCCTCGTCGCCGCGCGTGGACAGCGGCCCTGGCCCCCTCGGCGCCGACACCGTCCGCCCGGACGCCTCCGCCAGGCCGACGGCGAGCGCGACCTCCCAGGCCAGCGCGGGCGCGGCGACGCCCAGCTCGCGGGCGGCCAGCGCGGCGTCCCTGGCGCGCAGCCGTCCCTTCAGGGTGGGGGCATGGCCGCCGTCCACCATCCACGACAGGACCCGGTGGGCGTCGTGGAGCAGACCGGCCTCCCGGACGGCCTGAGCGACCTCCTGAGGCGGCGCCAGGCGTACCGGAGGCAGAGGGGCGCACCCCGGGCAGTCGCACACCTCACCGGCGCCGACGGCCGCCGGGCGGCGCGGCCCGGCGGTGAGATCGTCTCTGGCGGCGTACGGAGTGCCGGCCTCCAGCGCGTCGGCGCCCATCGCCCCGAACATGCTCTTGGCCATACCGAACTTCGTCGTGTCGGCCAGCGCCGCCGGCATGTCCGGGGCGATCTCGTCGATCTTGGCGCGCATGCGCCCCGCCATCTTGGTGCCGATCTCCCCGCTCTGCAGCAGGAAGTCGACCAGTGTGCGCGCCGCGGCGACGGTCTCGGCCGCGCTCTCGGGGGGCGCGATGACCTTGCGCGGATAGATGTCGAGCAGGAGCTGCTCGAACGTGACGGGAGTGAAGTCGGCCAGCTCGCCCACGTCCAGGTAGTCGCTGGCGTAGTCGCACAGGAGCCGCACCTCGTCGGCATCCACCACCACCCCGTTCGAGCGCCCCCACGCCCGGAAGTCCTCGATGGCCGCGTTCACCCATTCGATCGACACAGGGAGAAACTAACGGCTTACTTTCAGGCCCGCGAATCGGCGAGCTGGGGTCAGACCAGATCCATCGGGTCCATACAGACTCGGACCAGGTCAGGAGCCTTGCGCGCGGCCCTCACCCCCGCCGCTCCCTTGAGCGCCTTCGCCAGCGCGGCCTCGGCCCCGCGCGGCACCCGTACCATCAGCCGCTCCTCCGCCTCCGCGGGGGTCTGAGGGGGCCGTCCTCGCGGCCCCTCGACGGGGACGGGGCCCAGGATCTGCGCGCCCTCGGGGAGGCCGAGGCCGGTCGCCATCTCCCTGACGGCCGCCGGCGGGCCGGTCAGCGTGGCCATGCGGACGGCGGGCGGGAAGCCCAGCGCCGCACGTTCGGCCAGCTCGCGCTCGGCGTGGGTCACCGGATCCCAGCGCAGCAGCGCCTGCACGACCGGCAGCGCCGAGTCTGCGAGGACGACCAGCTCGGCGCCGGGACGCAGCATCGCCGCCGCGTTCATCCAGCGCCGCAGGGTCTCCTCGGCGGCCCGCAGGTCGGGGCGGCCCAGCATGGCCCAGCCGTCCAGCAGGACGGCCGCCGCGTACCCGCCCTCCGGGACCGGCTCGGCGCCGGGGGTGGCCACGACCAGGGCCCGCGAGGAGCCGACGGTGGCGAGGACCGAGTCACGGCCCGACGTCCTCACCGGGACTGAGGGGAAGGCGCGGCCCAGCTCCTCCGCCGTACGGCGGGCGCCGATCACCACGGCCCGCATGCGGTTGCTGCCGCACACCTGACACCGCCAGGTCCCGGCGATCCTGCCGCACCACCGGCAGTAGGGAGCGGCATGCCCCCCGCGCAACGCCAACGGCCCGCCGCACAACGGCGCCTGCGCCCACAGCACCTCATGCGCACCGCCGCTGCCCGCTTCCCCCCGGACCCCCTCACGCCCGACGTCCCGGGAGCCTTCACCCGCGGCCTCCCGGAAGCCCTCAGACCCGACGTCCCGGGAGCCCTCAGGCCCGGCCGTCTCCACGGGAAGAACAGGCGCCGTCCACCATCCGGACTCCGCCCCCTCGGCGACCGTCTCACCGAACGCCCCCGAGGGACGCGTTCCTGGCGACGTTCCTTGATGGGACGCTTCGCCACCCCGAGGAACCTCGCGGGGGGGAACTCCACCGGGGGGAACTCCACCGGCTGGCGGCACCACGCCACCGCGGGGTACTGCGCCTCCGGGGACTGTTCCGCCACCGCGAAGTGCACCACCCCCCTGGGTCGCCCCACCACCGCCGGACGCACCGCCGGACGCACCGCCATGCTGGGAGGCTCCGCCACCATGGGATGCGTCTGCGTGAGGGGGCACGCCTCCCCGAGAAGGTTCCTCTCCACGAGACTGCCCGCCTTGCGCACCAAGGTCGGCCGGTCTTCCGAGGCGCCCGAGAGCCGCGCCGTCCGCCTCGTACCGGCTAGCCGCGAGGTCGGGAGCACCCTGGCGTGCGGCGGGGCTCGTGCGCGCACCTGGATCGCCCACGGACGAACGGGCGGCGGACTCCAGGCGGCGGCGTCTGCCGGGGGCGCCCGGCACGGGGGCGGGGTCGCCCGCGAGGGGCGGCGACTGGGTGCACCGAGCCGGGGTGCGGCAGACCTGGCAGGCCAACGCGGGCAGGTAGCCGCGGCGCGGCACCTGGATCAGCACCGGCCCGCTCTCCAGGCCGTGCCTGAGGGCCGCCCACGCGACGCTGGGCAGGCGGGCCGCCCGCGCCGCCGCGTCCCTGGCCAGCTCGACGTCATCGCCTGCCGGGCGCACTCGTGGCGCGAAACGCCTCACGGTCTCCCTCGCGGGGCCGATCGGGCGCGCCCAGCCCGTCGCCACAAGCCGCGTCGCCTCGGCCGTACGGGCATGGCCGGCGACCAGCATGGCCGCGCCGGTCTGGTGCGCGCGCAGGGCGAGGACCTCCCGCGTGTGCGGGTAGGGCGCGAGGCGCTCGGCGTGCAGGTCGTCCCCATCGTCCCAGATCACCACGAGGCCGAGGTCGTGGACGGGCGCGAACGTGGCGGCACGGGTGCCCGCGACCACGCGCACCTCGCCGCGCAGCACCTTCAGCCATCGGCGGTAGCGCTCCGCGGGGCCTAGGCCGGCGGTGAGCGCAACATGAGCGCCCTCCCCCAGCACCCGGCGCAGGGCCGCGTCCACCAGCGTGACGTCCTTGCCGTCCGGCACGACGACCAGTGCGCCCTTGCCCCCGCGCACGGCGGCGAGGACGGCCAGAGCGATCCCCTCGGGCCACGTGGGCACACCGCCCTCCCGGATCCCCGGCAGTGCACTCCAAACAGCCCGAGCAGCCTTCCCCTCAGCCAACGCCGCTACGAACGCGGCCCCCGCCGGATACTCCCCCCACAAGCCAGGCAGCACGTCCGGCTCACCAATGGCCGAGGTCGCGGCCTCTCCCGCGTCGACTCCCCCACTCGAACCCGCCACCACGTCCCCGGGGTCGGGCCGCTCGGCTTCCACCTTGGCGTGGCGCGGGGGGATGGCCAGACGCACGACGTCGGACATGGTGCCCGCGTAGCGGTCGGCCACGGCGCGGCAGAGAGCGGCGATCTGCGGGGTGAGCACCGGCTCCGGGGACACGACGCGTTCCAGGGGCGTGAGCCTGCCCTCGTGTTCGGTGCTCGCGGTGCGCTCCAGCACGAAGCCGTCGACCAGCTTGCCGGCGAAACGGACCCTCACCCGGCAGCCCGGCACCGCGTCGTCCGCCATCGCCTCGGGGACGAGATAGTCGAACGGACGGTCAAGGTGCGCCAGCGGAGTGTCCACCAGGACCCGGGCGACCGGAAGCTCCGCCGCGGGCACCGGGGCCCCCTTGGGCGCCGCACGTCCGGCGGCAGCGTCCGCGCCCTGCCCCCCCACGGCGGCGAGCGGCAACAAAGCCCCGACGTCCTCAGCGGCCACGGGAGCCCCGTCCTCGGCGGCCACACGAACACCGCCACCGGCCCCGGCACGAACAGTGTCGCCGGCCGCCACAGCAGCACCGTCCACGGCCGTCACACGAGCCCCACCACCGGCCGCCACATCAGCACCGTCCTCGGCGGCCACGCGAGCCTCGCCACCGGCCGCCACGCGACTCTCGTCGTCGGCGTCCCTCGTGACCCGTACCCCCGTGCTCACCTGGTCCCGAACATCCCTTCGCGCCCCCGCCGCACCACCGCCGCTGTCCGGCCCTCGACGACTTCACGTCCCTCGCCGCTCGGCCTCAGAGCCTGACCGGACGAGCGAAGAAGCCTCATATCGAACACACTATCGCCTGGTCAGCGCGCCGAAGGACAGCGCGTCTCCCGCCACAGGAAGCCTGCGCACACCCACGACGAAGCACCCCGATTCACCCGTACGGCCGGTGTTGGGGCGAGGCGGACACGGGCCGGAGCAGCGACCTCCCCTAGCCCCCGTCCGGCCATCCCGCGAGGCGCCATCATCGATCTCCACGAGCAGCACACCCTACGCCGAGAACCGCCCGCACCGCTCGCGTCTCCCCCTGGCGGGGGCGGCTCCCCTCCCGTCCACGTGCGTGTGACTTCAGGCGCCGCGTCGGTGAGAAGGGACGACGGAGATCCCGGCGCCTTGTACGGAGATCGCCCGGCCCCGTGGTCCTTGTCTGATGACCGCAGGCCGTGTTTCCCTCTTCGCGGTCATGCAGGTATTCCTGTTCCGGCGCCCTGTATGCGGCACTTCGAGCAGTTCCGGTATGGCGACCGAAACCGTCAATACGGAGGCGACGCTGGGCCGGAGGACGCGTGGCGGCGGTGTCGGACGAGGTGAGACGGGCGCGGCTTCGGTCACATCGCGAAAGGCGTCGGCAGCGTCGCCAGGCCGGGCGGGCTCGTCCTGGACGTGGAACCTGGTCCAGCGCCGCATCACCGGATCGCGACAGGCCTCGATCAGCAAGGCTGAGTTGCGGAACCGGACAAGGCAACGTCGCGGGGTTGTGCAGCCCCGGGCAAGGCAGCATCGCGGGCCTGGGGCAAAGCGCAGTCGCCGGCCCGGACAACGCAGGGTCGCGGTCCGGGCAAGGCAGCATCGCGGCCCGGGCAAGGGAAGGTTGCGGGGTCGGGCTAGGGAGGGTTGCGGCCCGGGGTGGTGGGCCGCAACCTTTGTGGATCTTCGGTCAGAGGCCGAGGGCCTGGCGGAGTTCCTCGGCGCGGTCGGTGCGCTCCCAGGAGAAGTTGGGCTCCTCGCGCCCGAAGTGGCCGTAGGCGGCGGTCTGGGAGTAGATCGGGCGCAGCAGGTCCAGGTCACGGATGATCGCGGCCGGGCGCAGGTCGAACACCCGCGTGATCGCGTCCTGGATCTTCGCCACCTCGACCT